>NZ_QEXM01000044.1 GCF_004127445.1 Streptomyces alfalfae | reverse complement strand
GGGGCGGGCGCGCCCCGGGCCCCGTGAGCCGCCGCAGCGGGATCGCCCGGCTCGGCCCGCTGCCCTGGATCGCGCCCGTCATCCTGCTGATCCTCGCCGTGGTCGTCTGGCCCGTCGTCGAGCTGATCCGCACCTCGTTCCTCGACATCTCCATCTCCGGCAAGGTGCGCGGCAGCGCCGGGACCGACAAGTACAAGAAGCTCTTCGAGGAGAGCGACCTCGGCGCCGTCCTGCTGTGGACCGTGGTGTGGACGATCGTCGTCGTCGGCTTCACGATGCTGCTCTCGCTCGCCCTCGCACAGCTGTTCAACCAGCGGTTCCTCGGACGCCGCGTCGCCCGCTGGGCGCTCATCGCCCCCTGGGCGGCCTCCGTCCTGATGACCGCCATCGGCTTCAAGTGGATGCTCAACCAGACCGCGGGCGTCCTCAACACCGTGATGCTCGACCTCGGCCTCATCGACAGCTCCAAGGACTGGCTGGGCAAGCCGGAGACGGCCTGGCCCTGGATGATGGCCGTCGCCGTGTTCGTCTCCCTGCCCTTCACCACGTACACCCTGCTCGCCGGGCTCCAGACGATTCCGCACGAGGTCTACGAGGCGTCCCGCATCGACGGGGCGGGGCCCTGGCAGACGTACCGGCACATCACGCTGCCGATGCTGCGGCCCGCCTTTCTCGTCGGCGTGGTCATCAACCTCATCAACGTCTTCAACTCCTTCCCGATCATCTGGGCCATGACCCAGGGCGGTCCGGGCTACGACACCTCCACGTCGATGGTGTTCATGTACAAGCTGAAGGAGACCGACATCGGTGAGTCCGCGGCCATGTCGGTCGTGAACTTCCTGATGGTCGTGGTGCTCGTGCTGATCTTCCTGAAGGTCAGCCGGTGGAACGAGGAGGACTGATGGCCACCGCCACGGCGGCGAGCAAGGCGCCGCAGAAGAGCCCGGGGGCCAGGCAGAAGCGCACGTTCCGGCCGCGCACCCTGGTCTACACGGCCGTCGCGTGGCTGCTCGCGGCGCTCTTCCTCGCGCCCTACCTGGAGATGATCGTCACCGCGCTGCGGCCCAAGGACGAACTCCGGGACCGCACCTATCTGCCCCAGGACCTGGAGTGGGCCAACTTCATCGACGTGTGGAAGGAGAGCGAACTCGGGCAGAACCTCCAGGTGACCCTGCTCGTCGCGGGCGGCGCCACGCTGCTCGTGCTGCTCGTCTCGCTGCCCGCCGCGTACTACACGGCGCGCATGCGCTACCGGGGCCGCAAGGTCTTCCTGCTCCTCGTCCTCGTCACCCAGATGTTCCAGCCCACGGCCCTGCTGGTCGGCCTCTACCGCGAGTTCCACCAGCTGGACATGCTCAACTCGGTCTGGACGCTGATCCTCACCAACGCCGCTTTCAACCTCGCCTTCGCGGTGTGGATCCTGACGGCCTACATCAGCTCCATCCCGCCGGAGCTCGAAGAGGCCGCCATGGTGGACGGCACCAGCCGCTTCGGTGCGATGATCAAGGTGACGCTGCCGCTCGCGCTGCCGGGCGTGGTCACCGCGGTGATCTTCACCTTCATCACCGCCTGGAACGAGTTCGTCATGGGGCTCACGCTCACCACCGAACCGGCCAAGCAGCCGCTCACGGTGGGCATCAACAACTTCATCGGCAACTACACGGTGCAGTGGAACTACCTGTTCGCCGCGTCCGTGGTCGCGATCGTGCCGGTCATCGTGCTGTTCGCCTTCATCGAGCGGCATGTGGTGAGCGGACTGACGGCCGGGTCGGTGAAGTAGCGGGGCGGGCCCTCGCGTGCGGGGGCCAACTCGCCCGATCGCCCCCCGAACGGCCCGCCGTGCGGCCAGAATTGGCGGCATGCCGAGTCAAGGTCAGTTGGAGCTGGACGTCCGGGCGCTCTCCGAGGAGAGCGCCGTCAGGGCCCTCGCCGTCGTGGTGGAAGAGCGGGGGCTCCTGGCGGAGGCGAGCCGATGCCCCTGGGACGGCGCCGAGCTGTCCCGGGCGGTGTCCGCCGGGGACCTCGCGGCGTATCTGCCGCCGGGCCGGCCGGAGGCCACCGACGGGGAGCTCGCCCGCGCCGCCCTGGAGTACGCGGCGTCCTTGGACGAGGACATGGCGAGCACGGTCGCCGAGGCCGTGGAGTACGCGCGCTCGCCCATGGAGCGCGTGGACCCCGTCTCGCTCTCCGTCACCGTCCTGGTCGTCGTGCTCCTGCAGACCGAGGTCGCCGTCAAGCGGGACACCCGCGGCAGGTGGAGCTTCACCCTCCACAAGCGGGCCATGCGGGACGCCGCCCTGGGGCGGGTCTTCACGGCCCTGCTCTCGCGGCTCACCGGCGGCAAGTGACCGGCGGGGCGGCCGGGAAAGCGGGGGAACGTGGCGGTATCGGCGAGGACGTCGTACGCCTGGCGCTGCGAGAGGTGCGGCCGCGCATGCGCGGCCCCGGTGTGGCGCGTCGTCGACGCCCGTGAGCGGGCCGACGTGCTGGCTCCGCCGGCCACCGGCCTGGCACGGGCCGAGTGCCCCGGCTGCGGGGAGCGCACGGACATCGGCGCCCCGCTGCTCGTCCTGCGTCCCGGCGAGGTGGCGCCGCTGCTGATCGGCCTCTCCCTCGAGGACCTGCGGGGCGACCCGTCCCGGGCGGCGCTGCCCGTCCTCGAAGAGGCGGAGCGGGCCGGGGCCTTCCGGGGGAACGTCTTCACCGGGCAGGCGATCCCGCTGCCCCGCAGACTGCTGCCGGTCGTCCTGGCCCGGGACCTCGAACGCGACCTGGCGGACACCGCCTCCGCGTGCGAGGAGCTGGCCCCCGAAGGGCAGCCGACGGTCGACAACTACGGGACGTTCCTCCACTACCTCGCGGCGAACCGCGAGGACGTCCGCGTGAACCGGCTGCTGCACGCCGTGCTGTCGACTCCGCCCGACGAGTTCGACGCACTCCTGCGCACGGAACCCGACCTGACCGCCGGCACCACGGTGCGCGACGCCGGCCGTGAGGAGCTGCGCGCCGCCGAGGGCACGCCCCTCGAATCCGTGCTGCGCAGGCGCCAGCGGCTCCTTGACGAGCTGTGCGACGGCCATACGCCGCCCCGCGAGGCGGCACGCCGCTACTTCGCGTCCCTGAGCCGGTTCGGGGGCGATCTGCGCACCCGGCTCGACGAGCTGTACGAGCGCGCCTTTCGCACCGGAGGACCCGACGGCATCCCGGTGGCCCGCGAGGCCCTGGCGCTCGCGGCGGACCTCGGCCAGGAGGACATGGAGACCGAGCTGGCCGCCCTGCTCGGCGAACGCCTGGTGGGCGCCGTCCACGCCGGGGCCGACACCGACCTCGCCGAGGCGTGCCAACTCCTCGAACACGCCCTGTCCCGGACGCCCGAGGGCTCCCTGGAGTGGGTGCGGACGGCCAACAACCTCGCCAGCGCGCACTACGCGCGCGACGACGGCGACCGCCTGGAGGTCTGGGAGACCGCCCGCGACCTCCTGGCGCGCGCCGGCCGCCTCGACCGGCGCGAACACCCCGAGTTCTGGGCCCGGATCCAGACCAACCACGGACTGCTCCTCTCGGAGCGCCCCGGCGGCGGGACCGCGGACCTCACCCTCGGCATCGACCGCATCAGGGCGGGCCTCGCGGAACGCTCCCCCGAGCGCTCCGCGGTCAACTGGTCCTACTCCATGGTCAACCTCGGGCTACTGCTCCACCGCCGCGCCGAACCCGGCGACCGGCAGCAGGCGGAGCAGTGCTACCGCGACACGCTGCGGCACCTCGCGCCCGGCGACGACCCCGCCCTGTGGTCACAGGCGCAGATCAACCTCGCCGACCTCCTGCTGAAGCGCGAACCCCCCGACGCCCAGGGCGCGCGGGCGGCGGCGACCGCCGCGCTCGGCCTGTCAACCGCGCGCCCCGGCCTGCTCAACACCGGCCGGATCATCTGGCTGCTGGCCCGTGCCAGCGATCTGACCGACGGCCACGACAGCCCCGAGAGCGTCCGGCTGCGGCAGGCGGCCCTCGCCGCCGCACCGCCCACACTCGCGCCCTCCCTGCACCTGAACATCGCCCGGGAGCTGATCAACTCCCTCGCCGACGCCGGGCGCTGGACGGAGGCGGCCGACGTCGCGGCGGACATGCTCACCGCCGCGAGCGTGCTCTACGACGCCCAGGTCACCGTCGAGAGCCGCCGCGGCGTCCTCGTAGAGGTGGACCGGCTTGCCCGCTGGGCCGCCTACCTGCTGGCGCGCGCGGGCCGCCCGGAGCGCGCCGTGGAGGCCCTGGAGCGCGGCCTCGCCTGCGAGCTCTCGGCCGTGGCGGGGCGCGGGGCGGCGGAGCTGACGGAACTCGAAGGCGTCGACCCCGTCCTGGCCCGCCGCTACACCCGGGCGCGGGCCCGGTACCGCTCATCGGTCACCGAGCCGTCCGCGCTGGCGCACGGACCGATCGGACCGGGGGCCCGCGAGCAGGCGGCGGCCGAACGCGCCCTGCGCACGGTGGTCGAGGAGATCCGGGCGATCCCGGGCTTCGAGGACTTCCTGCGCACGACCGAGGTACGGGACATCGCCAGGGCCGCGGGCGGGGTGCCGCTCGCGTATCTGGTGAACGCGCCCTGGGGCAGCTACGTCCTGATCGTCCCCGGCGACGGCGACGGCGACGGCGACGGCGAAGGCGGCGGTGGCGGTGACGGGCCGGTCGTACGGGCCGTGCACGTCCCCGAGGTCAGCAGCGTCACGCTCCTGCACCTCCTCGTCGTGGACCCGGAGGACGAGAGCGCGGGGCTGTGGCTCGTGCAGCAGGCCACGCGACTCAGGCGCCGCCGGCAGCTTCCGGCCACCCTGGAGCGCCTCGGGGCCCTCGAACCGCTCATGCGCCCGCTCGCCGACCTCCTCGCGCGGGACGCGCGGCACGAGGCGGTCGTCGTCCCGACCGGACTGCTCGGCCTGGCGCCCCTGCACGCCGTGCCGCTGGGGCCCGGTCCCGGCGGGGCGGGGCGCGTGCTCGACGACGCGGGCACCCTCACCGTCGCCCCTTCCGCGGCCGTCCACGCCGCCTCCCGCGCGCGGGCCGAGCGCCCCCAGGAGGCGGTGCCGCGCCTGGTGACCGTCACGGACCCGGACGGCTCGCTGCCCGGCAGCCGCAGCGAACGCGCCGAGATCACCGCGCTGTTCGCGGCCCGGGGCGAGGTCACCGGCGCGGTGGGGGAGGAGGCCACGGTCGGCTGGCTGCTCGGCCACCTCGCCGAGGCGTCGTATCTGCATCTGAGCTGCCACGGCAGCGCGGGCTCCGAGGGCCGGGGCGCTTCCCTGGCGCTCGCCGACGGCCACCTGGACATGGACACCCTCGTACGGCACCAGCTCCCCGTCTGCCGCCTCGCGGTGGCCAGCGCCTGCCAGTCGGGCCACTACGGCATCATTGAGGTCCCCGACCAGTTCCTCGGACTCCCGGCCGGTTTCCTCCAGGCCGGGGCCGCCTGCGCGGTGACCAGCCTGTGGCAGGTGGACGACCTGGCGACCGCCTTCCTGATGACCCGCTTCCACGAACTCCTCGCCCGCGCCCACGCCCCCGTACCGGCGTTGCGCCGGTCGCGCCGCTGGCTGCGCGGGCTCACCTGGGACGAGCTGACGCGGTACACCCGGGAGCATCCGCACCTCGCGGAGCTGACCGGGCGGTACGCGGGGCAGGGGAGGGCGGGGGACGAGCGGCCCTTCGCCTCGGCCGTGCACTGGGGCGCGTTCACGGCGTGGGGGACCTGAGCGGGCGGGCCCGCCCGCAGTGTCACCCCCGTCGCGTCGGACCGTACGCGTCGAGCGTGTAACGGGCGGAGTCGCCGGGCGCCTGCGGGGCGGTGACCCGCATGAGCGTGTAGCGGCCCGCCGCGAGGCCGGAGACGGTCACCGTCACCGCGTACCGGGCCTCGCGGCCCTCGGCGCAGCTCGGGGTGCAGACCCGTTCCCACCCCTGGCCGGTGGCGCGGGCGGTGGGGGCGCCCCAGCCGGTCCAGGTCAGGGAGTCGAGCCCGGCTCCGCCGTCGCCGCAGGCCAGGAGGAGCGAGGCGGGCCTGTCCAGGGCCTTCCCGCCGCAGTCGGCGATGGCCGCGGGCCGGGTGCTCGGCCGCGTCCCGGCCGGCGTCGGGAGCCGCCGGGCGGGCTCGGGGGCGGGGGAGGGTTCGGCGCGGGGCGTGGTCGGCGCCGGGGCCGGTTCCCGCGGCGTGACGGCCGACGGGCGCGCCGCCCCGGTGGCCGGTTCCGGGGACGCCCGGACCGCGGTCGGGGTGATCCGTGGGCGGGTGTCGGTGCTGCGGGAGCCGTCCTCGCGTCCGGTGTTCAGGGTGTGAAGGGCCGTGGCGGTCAGCGCGCCGACCGCCACGGCGGCCACCGCGGCGAGGGCGAGGGCGCGCCGCGACGGCCGCCGCGCGGGCGCCGCCCCGGCGGGCGGGCCCCCGAGGGGCGGGCTCTCGACGGGGGCGGCCGCCCGGGCGTCCCGGTCGTCCGTGCGGCTCGCCAACTCCGCGCGCAGCCGGGCGATTTCCTCCTGCTGGGCCGCGATCAGCTCGTGCACCTCGGTCGGCCAGGGGCGCGCCGACGGCGTGAGGCGGCCGATCTCCGCGAGGAGCCGTGCGGGCGTCGGCCGCTCCTCGGGGTCCTTGGCCAGGCAGCGCGCCACGAGGGGGCGGATCGTCGCGGGGAGGCCGGAGAGGTCGGGTTCGGTGTGCACGACGTTGTACAGGGTCTGCGGCACGCCGGGGCCGGCGAACGGGCTCCGGCCCGTGCACGCCATGACCAGCACCGCGCCCAGGGAGAACACGTCGCCCGCCGGGCCGGGCGGCAGGCCCTTGGCCTGTTCCGGGGACATGAAGCCGGGGGAGCCCACCAGCCATCCCGTGGTGGTGAGTTCGGTGCCGTCCTCGCTGTCGGCCGCCCGCGCGATGCCGAAGTCGATCACGCGGGGCCCGTCGTCGGCGAGCAGGACGTTGGAGGGCTTCAGGTCGCGGTGCACCAGGCCCGCCCGGTGGATGTCCGTCAGGGCGGAGGCGAGCCCCTCGGCCATGCGGAGCACGGCCTCCTCCGGCAGCGCGCCGACGGCGGCCACCGCCTCCTGGAGCGAGGGGCCCGGCACGAACTCCGACGTCAGCCAGGGCTCAGCCGCGTCCGCGTCGGCGTCGATCACCGCCGAGGTGTGCGTGCCCGACACCTTGCGCGACGCCGCCACCTCCCGGCGGAACCGGGCCCGGAAGCCGTCGTCCGCCACGAGCCGCGTGTGCACCTGCTTGAGCGCGACGAGCCGCCCGTCGGGAGCGCTGCTCAGCAGGACCCGCCCCATGCCGCCCCGGCCCAGCTCCGCGATCGTGCGGTACCGCCCGACCTCGGTCGGATCGGCCGCCGTCAGTCGTTCCACCGCGTCCCCCTCTCCCGCCGCGTCCCCCGGTCCGCCGGGTCCCCTCCGTCAACGGCATTCCCGGAACTGACGGGCCGTAGACGCACCGGACGAACCGCCTGACAACGTAGGGAACGAAGGCCCCGGGCGTCCCGGCCATCGGTGAGATCGGCTGATTCCGACACCTCTTGCACGCCACGGCGGCCGGACCGGCACCCCGACGCCGGTTCACGGCACGGCCGGCAAGGCGGCCGTGCGCAGCTGGTCCGTCCGGTGAGCGGGGCACGAGGGCGGTGAGGTGACCCCGCCCGGATCTCCGTCAAGGACTTGACTGCGGCATCTCCTACAGCCGAGTTTGGAGTTCACAACTTGTACATGGCCTGGTTCCCCTTCCGGGGCCGGCGTCACGGGTGGCTTCGGGGTCGCCCGAAATAGGGCAAAGGGTGGATGAGTCAATGGAGACTCCGGGGTCGCAGTCCTCTCTGCACCGGGCCAATCTGGAGCGGGTCGTACGTGCCGTGCGGCTCGCCGGATCGCTGACACAGGCGGAGATCGCGAGAGCGACGGGCCTGTCGGCCGCGACGGTCTCCAACATCGTGCGCGAGCTGAAGGACGGCGGAACCGTCGAGGTCACGCCCACGTCGGCGGGCGGCAGGCGGGCCCGCAGCGTCTCCCTCAGCGGGGACGCGGGCATCGTCATCGGCGTCGACTTCGGCCACACGCACCTGCGCGTGGCCGTCGGCAACCTCGCCCACCAGGTGCTCGCGGAGGAGTCCGAGCCGCTGGACGTCGACGCCTCGGCCGCGCAGGGCTTCGACCGTGCCGAGCAGCTCGTCAGCAGGCTGATCGAGGCCACGGGGGTGGACCGGGAGAAGATCGCCGGGGTCGGGCTCGGCGTGCCGGGCCCCATCGACGTGGAGTCGGGGACGCTCGGCTCGACCTCGATCCTGCCGGGCTGGACCGGCGCGAAGCCCGCCGAGGAGCTGGCCGCCCGCCTCGGGGTGCCGGTGCACGTGGACAACGACGCCAACCTCGGCGCCCTCGGCGAGCTGGTCTGGGGCAGTGGCCGCGGGGTGCGGGACCTGGCGTACATCAAGGTCGCGAGCGGCGTCGGCGCGGGGCTCGTGATCAGCGGGCAGATCTACCGCGGGCCCGGCGGCACGGCCGGGGAGATCGGGCACATCACCCTGGACGAGTCGGGCCCGGTCTGCCGCTGCGGCAACCGCGGCTGCCTGGAGACGTTCGCCGCCGCCCGGTACGTGCTGCCGCTGCTGCACTCCTCCCACGGCACGGATCTGACCATGGAGCGCGTGGTCGGCCTCGCGCGGAGCGGCGACCCCGGGTGCCGGCGCGTGATCGCCGACGTCGGGCGGCACATCGGCAGCGGCGTGGCGAACCTCTGCAACCTTTTGAACCCTTCCCGCGTGGTGCTCGGCGGCGACCTCGCGGAGGCCGGTGAGCTGGTCCTCGGGCCCGTCAGGGAGTCCGTGGGGCGGTACGCGATCCCGAGCGCCGCGCGGCAGCTGTCGGTGTTGCCGGGGGCCCTCGGCGGGCGTGCGGAGGTGCTCGGCGCGCTCGCTCTCGCGCTCAGCGAGATGGGCGATTCAACCCTTTTGGATGGAACGCTGACCGTCGGCGCGCCTGCCTTCACTTAGAGAACGCATGGCACCGTTGTCATCTCGTTAAGAATTTACTCCTTGACGCTGGTGTGGCGGCCGAGTTGACTTCGAGCCACCTCGGCCGCAACGACGCGGCCTCGTCAGGGAGGCACCCCCAATGAACGCAATGACGCGTCGCGTCGTCATAGGCACCGCCGCGGTTTCGATGGCACTGGCCATGACCGCCTGCGGAAAGGCCGGAGACGGCGACGACAAGGGCGGCGACGCCGGTGACGGCAAGACCATCGGTCTGCTGCTCCCGGAGAACAAGACCACGCGCTACGAGACCTTCGACCGCCCCATCATGGAGGCGAAGATCAAGGAACTCTGCTCGGACTGCGAGGTCAAGTACAACAACGCGGCTCAGGACATCGAGACGCAGAAGAAGCAGTTCGAGGCGCTGGTCACGCAGGGCGTCAAGGTGATCATCCTCGACGCCGTCGACTACAAGTCGACCAAGTCGTGGGTCAAGCAGGCCGAGAAGCAGGGCGTCAAGGTCGTCGCGTACGACCGCCTCGCGGAGGGCCCGCTCGCCGCGTACGTGAGCTACGACAACGAGAAGATCGGCCGCCTCCAGGGCGGGGCCATGGTCAAGGCGCTCGGCTCCGACGCCAAGGACGCCAACATCGTCATGATCAACGGCTCGCCGACCGACCCGAACGCCCCCTTCTTCAAGAAGGGCGCCCACTCGGTGCTCGACGAGCAGGTCAAGAAGATCGCCTACGAGCAGGACATCCCGGACTGGTCGCCGGACGAGGCGAACCGCAAGATGTCCTCCGCGATCGACAAGCTCGGCAAGGACGGCATCCAGGGCGTCTACGCCGCCAACGACGGCATGGCGGGCGGCGTGATCACCGCCCTCAAGCAGCGCGGCATCAAGGTCCCGGTCGGCGGCCAGGACGCCGAGCTCGCGGGCGTCCAGCGCCTGCTGAGCGGCGACCAGGACTACACGATCTACAAGGAGATCAAGCCGGAGGCCGAGACCACCGCCGAGATCGCCGTGAACCTGCTCAAGGACAAGAGCATCGACTCGATCGTGGACCGCAAGGTCGACTCCCTCAGCGGCGACTTCAAGGGCATCCCGGCGAAGCTGTACGACGCCCAGGCCATCACCAAGGACGAGGTCGCCGACACGATCGTCAAGGACAAGGTCTACAAGGTCAGCGAGATCTGCACCGCCCAGTACAAGAAGGCGTGCGCCGCCGCGGGCGTCAAGTAGCCCGCAGGCCGACGGTACCGGTCCGGCGCCCGTCCCGAACACACCGCCCCGCAGACGGGGGGCGGGCGCCGGACTCCCCTCCCGCACAGCTCCCTGTGCGTACCGCACCTTGTTCCGCACAGCTCTTGCTGCACCACCATCCCCGCCGGTCAGGCGGCGAAGGAGATGATTCACGTGTCCGCTACGCCCGTGCTGGCGTTGCGCGGGGTCTCCAAGCGGTTCGGCGCCGTCCAGGCGCTCACGGACGTTGACCTCGAGATCCACACCGGTGAGGTGGTCGCCCTCGTCGGCGACAACGGCGCCGGAAAGTCCACGCTCGTCAAGACGATCTCGGGCGTCCACCCGATCGACGACGGCACCATCGAGTGGGAGGGCAGGAGCGTCCGCATCGGACGACCGCACGACGCCCAGAACCTCGGCGTGGCCACCGTCTACCAGGACCTCGCCCTCTGCGACAACCTCGACGTCGTCGCCAACCTCTTCCTCGGCAGCGAGCTGAAGAGCGCCTCCGTCCTGGACGAGATCAAGATGGAGAAGCGGGCCAGGGAGCTCCTCGACACCCTCTCCATCCGCATCCCCAGCGTCCGCATCCCGGTCGCGGCGCTCTCCGGCGGTCAGCGCCAGGTCGTCGCCATCGCCCGCGCGCTGGTCGGCGACCCCAAGGTCGTCATCCTCGACGAGCCCACCGCCGCCCTCGGCGTCGAGCAGACCGCACAGGTCCTCGACCTGGTGGAGCGGCTGCGCGAGCGCGGCCACGGCGTGATCCTCATCAGCCACAACATGGCCGACGTGAAGGCCGTCGCGGACAAGGTCGCCGTGCTGCGGCTCGGCCGCAACAACGGAACCTTCTCCGTCGCGGACACCAGCAACGAAGAGATCATCGCCGCCATCACGGGCGCCACGGACAACGCCGTGACCCGCCGCAAGGCGCGCACGGCCACGGCACCGAAGGAGGACGCGAAGTGAGCGACCTCGCCAAGACCCCCAGCAAGGACCCGGGCCCCACGACCGACGCGCCCGCGTCGGCCGCCCCGGTCCCCGCCGTCGACCCGCGCCTGCTCGTGCGCGAGGAGGGCCTCGCCGGCTACCTGACCGAGTTCAAGCGGAAGCTGCGCGGCGGTGAGCTCGGCTCGCTGCCCGTCGTCATCGGGCTGATCGTCATCGCGATCATCTTCCAGATGAAGAACGACCACTTCCTGGACGCGAGCAGCCTCGCGAACATCGCGGTCTTCACCTCCGGCCTCGGCATCATGGCCGTCGGCATCGTCTTCGTCCTGCTGCTCGGCGAGATCGACCTCTCGGTCGGCTCGGTGGCCGGCATGGGCGCGGCGGTCTGGGCCGTGCTGAGCGTCACCCACGGCCTGAACGACTGGCTCTCGGTGCTCATCGCCGTCGCCTCCGGCATGGTCATCGGCGCGGTCCACGGGTTCTTCTTCGCCAAGATCGGCGTGCCCGCCTTCGTCGTCACCCTGGCCGGCTTCCTCGGCTGGAGCGGCCTGCAGATCTGGCTCATGGGCGGCGAGGGGAGCATCAACACGCCGGAAGGCAGCGTCGTCGAGGACCTGACCGGCCACTTCTTCGCCGAGAAGGGCGCCGCGTACGGCCTGGCCGCCGTCGCGATCATCGCGTACGCGGGTTCCCTGCTGCTCGACGCCAAGCGCCGCAAGACCGCCGGGCTGCCCTCGCGCCCGGTCAGCGAGATCGTGCTCCGCACGGTCGTCGTCGCCGTCCTCGCGGGCGGCGCGGCGTACGAGCTGAACGAGCCCTCCGGGGCACGCGGCCTGCCGCTGGCGCTGGTCCTCTTCCTCGCCGTCCTGGTGATCGCGGACTTCGTCGCGCGGCGCACCACCTTCGGCCGGCAGGTCTTCGCGGTCGGCGGCAACGCGGAGGCGGCGCGGCGCGCGGGTATCAACGTCGACCGCATCCGGATCACCGTGTTCGCCATCTCCGGCATGCTGGCCGCTTTCGGCGGTCTCTTCATCGCCAGCCTCTCCGGCGGCGCGACCAAGAGCCTGGGCGGCGGCAACACGCTGATGATGGTCATCGCCGCCGCCGTCATCGGCGGCACGAGCCTCTTCGGCGGCCGGGGCAAGGTGTGGTCCGCCCTGCTCGGCATGCTGGTGATCCAGTCCATCCAGCAGGGGCTCAACCTGCTCGGCATGGCGAGTGAGATCCAGTACATGATCACTGGTGCGGTGCTGCTGGCCGCGGTGGTCATCGACTCCGTTTCGCGGCGTACCCAGAAGTCCGCCGGGCGGGCGTAGCCTCCGGGGTCTCTCCACGGGGCGGCCCCGACGGCCCCGCGTGCCTCCCTCCGAGGCGCGCGGGGCCTGTGGTGTTTCCGTGACCGGGAAGTTGCCTCCCGGGCGCGGGTGTCCGTGGCGGAACATTAGACTCGGGGGTCCCGCCAACGCTCGAACAGCACATCTCAGCTCTAGCAAGGAGGCACGGGTGCCGCTGCTGAACCGCATCACGGGACCGCGCGATCTGGACCGGCTCAGTCCCGAGGAGCTGAACCAGCTGGCCGGAGAGATCCGCAGCTTCCTCGTCGAAGCGGTCGCGAAGACCGGTGGCCACCTCGGCCCCAACCTGGGGGTGGTCGAGCTCACGATCGCCCTGCACCGCGTCTTCGAGTCGCCCAAGGACAAGGTCCTCTTCGACACCGGCCACCAGAGCTACGTGCACAAGCTGCTCACCGGCCGCCAGGACTTCGGCAAGCTGCGCGGCAAGGGCGGCCTGTCCGGCTACCCCTCGCGTGCCGAGTCCGACCACGACGTGATCGAGAACAGCCACGCCTCCACGGTCCTCGGCTGGGCCGACGGCCTGGCCAAGGCCAACGAGGTGCGCCGCAAGGACGACCACGTCGTCGCCGTCATCGGTGACGGCGCGCTCACCGGCGGCATGGCCTGGGAGGCGCTGAACAACATCGCCGCCGCCAAGGACCGCCCCCTGGTGATCGTCGTCAACGACAACGAGCGGTCCTACGCGCCGACGATCGGCGGCCTCGCCAACCACCTGGCGACCCTGCGCACGACCGACGGCTACGAGCGCTTCCTGGCCCGCGGCAAGGACATCCTGGAGCGGACGCCGGTCGTCGGCAGGCCGCTCTACGAAACGCTGCACGGCGCCAAGAAGGGCCTGAAGGACTTCATCGCCCCGCAGGGCATGTTCGAGGACCTCGGCCTGAAGTACGTCGGCCCGATCGACGGCCACGACATCGAGGCCCTGGAGTCCGCCCTGACGCGCGCCAAGCGCTTCGGCGGCCCCGTCATCGTGCACTGCATCACCGAGAAGGGCCGGGGCTACCAGCCCGCCGAGGAGGACGAGGCCGACCACTTCCACGGCATCGGCCCGATCCACCCCGACACCGGTCTGCCCATCGCCGCCTCCGGCATGGACTGGACGTCCGTGTTCGGCGAGGAGATGGTCAAGCTCGGCCGGGAGCGGGACGACATCGTCGCGATCACCGCCGCGATGCTCCAGCCGGTCGGCCTGAAGAAGTTCGCCGAGGAGTTCCCCGACCGGGTCTACGACGTCGGCATCGCCGAGCAGCACGCGGCCGTCTCGGCGGCGGGCCTGGCCACCGGCGGCGTCCACCCCGTCTTCGCCGTCTACGCGACCTTCCTCAACCGGGCCTTCGACCAGCTCCTGATGGACGTGGCCCTGCACAAGTGCGGCGTCACGTTCGTCCTGGACCGCGCGGGCGTCACCGGCACCGACGGCGCCTCGCACAACGGCATGTGGGACATGTCGATCCTGCAGTGCGTGCCGGGCGTGCGGATCGCCGCCCCGCGCGACGCCGACCAGGTCCGCCTCCAGCTCCGCGAGGCCGTCGAGGTCGACGACGCCCCGACCGTCGTGCGCTACTCCAAGGGCGCGGTCGGCCCGGCGGTCAAGGCCGTCGGCACGGTCGGCTCGATGGACGTGCTCCGCGAGGCGGGCAGCGACCGCCCTGACGTGCTCCTGGTCTCCGTGGGCGCGCTGGCCCCGATGTGCCTGGAGATCGCGGCCCTGCTCGACAAGCAGGGCATCACCACGACCGTGGTCGACCCGCGCTGGGTCAAGCCGGTCGACGAGGCGATGGCGCCGCTGGCCGACCGGCACCGCGTCGTCGTCACCGTCGAGGACAACTCCCGCGCGGGCGGCGTCGGCTCCGCGATCGCCCAGGCCCTGCGGGACACCGGCGTGGACGTGCCGCTGCGGGACTTCGGCATCCCGCCGCGCTTCCTCGACCACGCGTCGCGCAAGGAGATCCTGGCCGAGATCGGCCTGACGGCGCCGGACATCGCCCGCCAGGTCACCGGACTCGTCGCCAAGCTGGACGGCAGGTACGAGCGCTCGACCGCCGGCGTGGACTCCGTGGAGCCCGCCCGCGACTGACGGCGCGACGTTCGGCCGATGGGCCGGTCCCGGCACCCTGTACGGGTGGTGGGACCGGCCCATTCGCGTGAACGGGACCGCGCCGGGGCGTACCGGGCAGAAGGTCTCTCGATCATGTCGGGGACGACAAGCGTGGGAGGTACGCCCGTGAGCAGCACCCTCTTCAGGACGAAGAGCGTCGAGCAGTCCATCAGGGACACCGAGGAGCCGGAGCACGCGCTCAAGAAGTCGCTGTCCGCCCTCGACCTCACGGTCTTCGGCGTCGGTGTCATCATCGGCACCGGCATCTTCGTCCTGACCGGAAAGATCGCCAAGGAGACGGCGGGCCCTTCGGTGGCCCTCGCCTTCGTCGTCGCGGGGCTCGTCTGCGCGCTCGCGGCGCTCTGCTACGCCGAGTTCGCCTCGACGGTGCCGGTGGCGGGCTCCGCGTACACCTTCTCGTACGCCTCCCTCGGGGAGTTCCCCGCCTGGATCATCGGCTGGGACCTGATCCTGGAGCTGGCGCTCGGCTGCGCGGTGGTCGCGGTGGGCTGGTCCGGCTATCTGCGCTCGCTCCTGGACAGCGCGGGCATGCACCTGCCGCAGGCGCTGAGCGGGACGCACAACGGGCAGTTCGGCTTCGACCTGCTGGCCTGCGTCCTCGTGCTGGCCCTGACCTGCATCCTCGTCGCGGGCATGAAGCTCTCCTCGCGCGTCACCAACGTCATCGTCGCCGTCAAGGTCACCGTGGTGCTCCTCGTCGTCATCGTCGGCGCCCTGTTCGTCACCGGGTCCAACTACGACCCGTTCATCCCGCCGTCCGAGCCGAGCGAGGGCGGCGGGGGCATCACCGCCCCGCTGGCCCAGCTCCTCTTCGGCTTCACTCCCTCGCACTTCGGCGTGATGGGCGTCTTCACCGCCGCGGCCGTGGTGTTCTTCGCGTTCATCGGCTTCGACATCGTCGCCACCGCCGCCGAGGAGACCCGCAGCCCGCAGCGCGACGTGCCCCGCGGCATCCTCGGCTCGCTCCTCATCTGCACACTCCTGTACGTCGCCGTGTCCGTCGTCGTCACCGGCATGCAGAAGTACAGCGAACTCTCCACCGACGCCCCGCTCGCGGACGCCTTCAAGGCCGTCGGGCACCCCTTCTGGGCCGGGCTCATCAGCTTCGGCGCGGCCGTCGGCCTCACCTCGGTCTGCATGATCCTGCTCCTCGGCCAGACCCGTGTCTTCTTCGCGATGAGCCGCGACGGGCTGCTGCCGAAGTCCTTCTCCAAGGTGCACCCGACGTTCGGCACGCCCTACCGCTCGACGGTCCTGCTCGGCCTCGTCGTGGCGGTCGTCGCCGGCTTCACCTCCATCGACGAACTGGCCGAACTGGTCAACATCGGCACGCTCTTCGCCTTCGTCGTGGTCGCGCTCGGCGTCATCCTGCTCCGCAGGCAGCGCCCCGACCTGCCGCGCGCCTTCCGCACCCCGCTCGTGCCGCTGGTGCCGATCCTCTCCGTGCTCGCCTCGCTGTGGCTGATGCTCAACCTGCCCGCGGAGACCTGGCTGCGGTTCGCCGTGTGGATGGCCCTCGGCATCGTCATCTACTTCGCGTACGGGCGCTCGCACAGCCGCCTGCACACCGGCGACGGGCGGTAGCGGGTCTTGCCCCGTACGCCCGCGCCGCCCGCCACCTCCTTACGTCCCGCACGTCCGCCCGCCGAGAGCGCGCCCGGCCGGGGCGCCTACTGGGCGCGGCTGCTCCCGCTGCTCGCCGCCCTCGTCTGCGTGACCCGGCTGCCCTCCTTCCGGTGGCCGCTGTGGAGCCCCGACGAGGGCTACCTCGCCGTACAGGCGCGGATGCTCGCGCAGGGCGGCACGCTCTACGAGACGGTCGTCGACCGCAAGCCGCCGCTCGTCCCCTGGCTCTACGCGGGGTCCCTGGCGCTCTTCGGCGACTCCTCGCTGCTCGCGCCGAAGGTGCTCGCCGCCGCCGCGCAGCTGTTGACGGCGGTGCTCCTCGCCTCGCTGGCCCGGCGCCGCTGGGGGGACCGCGCGGGGCGCACGGCGGGCGTCGGGTACCTCCTCGTCTCGATCGGCCTCAACCCGGAGGACACCCAGGCGGCCACCTTCGAGGTCTTCATGCTGCCGTGCACGGCGGCCGCCATGTGGTGCGCCGACCGCCGCCGGTGGGGCGCGGCGGGCACGGCCGTGGCCTGCGCCTTCCTCGCCAAGCAGACCGGGGCCGTGGTGCTCCTGCCGGCGGTGTGGCTGCTCTGGCGGCGGGGCGGCGGCTCCCGGCGGGACGTGGCGCGGCTCGCCGCCGGGCTGTGCGTTCCCGTCCTCGCGGCGGCCCTGCTCACCACCCCCCGGGGCTTCCTCTTCTGGACGGTCACGGGCTCCGGCGCGTACGCCGCGTTCGCCGGCTCCGGACTCCACGTCCTCGGCCGGGGCCTGGTCAACGCCCTGCTCCTCGCGGTGGCCTGCGCGGGCCTCGTCGCGCCGGTCCTGCGCACCCCGCGGGCGGCCGGCCGCGGGGAGGGCGACCTGTGGCTGTGGCTCGCGTCGTCGGCGGCGGCCGTCCTGCTCGGCCTGCACTTCTTCGGCCACTACTACCTCCAGCTGATGCCGCCGCTGGCCCTCCTCGGCACGGCCGCGCTGCGACGCCTGCCGCCCGCGCGGACCGCGGGGGCGCTCATCGCCACGGGGTGCTCGTGCGCCGTGTTCCTGGCCTGGGGGCTGCTCGCGCCGCGCCCCGACCTCGCGCACGCGGCGCGGCTCGCGGAGGCGGTGCGGGAGCGGACCGCCCCCGGGGAGAGGGTCCTGGTCTGGGGGATACACCCGGAGACGTACTGGCTGGCCGACCGCGCCCCGGCGACCCGCTATCTCACGGCGGGCCTGCTCACCAACTACAGCGGTGGCCGCGACGGCCCCCGGGTGGGCGAGAAGTACGCCGTCCGGGGCGCCTGGACCGTCTTCCGGGAGGAACTGCGCCGCCACCCGCCGGCCCTGATCGTCGACGACTCCCGCGGGAAGCCGTACGGCCCCGACCGCGTGCCGTCCCTGGGGCGGGTCCTCGCCGAGGGGTACCGGGTGGCGGGGCGGGTGGACGGGGCGGTCGTCCATACGTGGGTGGGTCACGGTGCCCGGTCCGCCGGCGCCGGCGGTTAGTCCTGGCGGCGCCAGGTGCGGGTGAGGTCCGCCAGGGCCTCGATGGCCCCGCGTGCGCGCCTGCGGTCCTCGCGAATGCCGGGGCCGAACTCGATGTGCAGCCAGGGCACGTCGTGGAACGCGGCCGCCCGCCCCTGGACGTTGGAGCGGCCCTCCAGCGGGCAGGACCTGGCCCAGGCACGGCAGACGTCGAAGCCCCGCTCCTTCAGCGCGTCCGCGAGGTCGCGGCCCTCGGACACGGCGTGCCTGCCCCGGCCCGTGGAGGCGACGACGTCGTGCCGCGGCGCCGAGTCGTCGGCCATGCCGTGGAGCTGCACACCGGGGAGCCCGCGGCGCACCAGTTCGGCGCAGATGGCGTGAAAGACGCTGTCCCTGCGGTGCGCGACGTCCGCCGTGTCACGACGCCCGGCATCGCGATGTGCACCTGCGATCACGAGGATGCCGCCCGGGGAGCGGCTGAGCAGCCGCGCGCCGAGCTGCTCGGTGTACCGGTCGGCCACGGGGTGCGGCACCTGGACCGACCAGCGGACGGGGGAGTCGAGGTCGATGTAGACCCGCCCCCAGCCGCGCGGCGCTGCGCCGTCCTCGGAGCGGTCGGCGACCTCCGCGTACCGCCGCCCGCCGACCGGGTCCTTGATGGTGCGGACCGCGAAGTCGACGTCGGCCAGCCGGTGTTCGGCGGCCGTGCGCCTGCCGTCGAGGAGCAGGGCGACGCTCTCGGCCAGCGTGCGCCGGTCGTCGCGGGTGGGGCGGCGGTAGCCGGTGTCCTCGTCGAAGCCGGCGGTGTAGTCCGTGATGACGCGCTCCAGGCCCTCGGCCGGCCGGCCGTCCGGTGCGGAGGAGCTTGCCGGGTTCCGGCTCCCCCGCGAGGGCTCGTGGTCCGGGTCGGAGGACCCCGAGCCGCACTGCGACAGGCTGAGGACGCAGGCCGTCACGCCCGCGAGAACCCCGAGCTTCTTTGCGGTCGTGACCAGCCGTGTGCGGTAGCTCTTCATGGTTGTATAAAGATATCCCTGTGATGACACGTCCCTCCCGCAGGCTTTCTGTGACCTGTGCGGCCTCCGCGCTCCTGCTCGCCGGCACAGCCACCGCCTGTGGCTCCTTCGGCAACGACGACAAAGCCGCCTCCGGCGGCGGCCCCTCGTTCACCGTCGCCGCCGCGGGCGACATCCTGATCCACCCGCAACTCACGGACCAGGCCCGCAAGGACGCCAAGGCCACCGGCAAGGGTGAGCAAGGCATCGACTTCGGGCCGTTGCTGGCGGGGGCCAAACCCGTCATCAGCAAGGCCGACCTCGGCATCTGCCACTTCGAGACCGTGACGGGCAAGCCGGGCGGCCCCTTCGAGAGCTTCCCCGATTTCATCGTGCCGCCGCAGATCGCCACGGCGATCAAGGGCGCCGGCTACGACCAGTGCTCGACCGCGTCCAACCACACCCTCGACCACGGCCTCGCCGGCGTCACCCGCACCCTGGACACGCTCGACAAGGCGGGCCTGCGACACACCGGGTCGGCGCGCACCGCGGCGGAGGCGGGCAAGCCGCTGATCACCGAGGTGAAGGGCGTCAAGGTCGCGCAGATATCCTTCTCCTTCGGGTTCAACGGCCGCGAGGTCCCGAAGGACAAGCCGTGGATCGTGAACCAGAACAAGTTCGAGGCGATCGCCGCCGCCGAGAAGAAGGCGCGCTCGGCGGGCGCCGAGGTCGTGATCCTGAGCATCCACTGGGGGAACGAGCACCAGCCCGAAGCCACCTCCTCGCAGGTCGAACTGGCCCGCAGGATCGCGCGCGAGACCGGCGTCAACCTCGTCATCGGCCACCACGCGCACGTCGTCCAGCCGATGGAGAAGGTCGACGGCACCTGGATCGCGTACGGACTCGGCAACCAGGTCGCCCGGCACGACGCGCCGAGCGGACTGACCGAGGAGGGCGTCATCGGCTGGTTCGAGTTCGCCGAGCGCGGGGGGAAGTGGGACGTCGACGCCAAGTACGTGCCGACGCTCATGGACATCCCGCCGGACCCGAACGAGACCGGCGCCCTGCCCAAGGGCGCCGTCAAGGACCACCGGCTCCTGGACGTGGCCGCCACGCTGAAGGACGGCGAAGGGCTCAGCGAGCAGCAGCGCGCCCGCTACCGCCTGGCCTTCGAGCGCACCCAGGGCACGCTTCTGAACCGGGGAGCGGCCAAGGACGGCCTCGAACCGCTTGAGTCACTACCCGGTGACTGACCGCCGCACTCCGGTCATCTGTGCGATCTAGCTCACATTTTCCCCATCCCGTACATCTCTTCGAGGGGTTCACGGGTCCAAGCTCTCCGGAACGCATCACTATGCGCTTCCGCGTCCCGCGTCACCCCCAGGAGAGGAGCACCCCTTGGCCGCTTCGCGTTCGAAGCGGCGGCACAAGGTCCGCCGAAGGACCGACATGTCTCTGCTGGGTGGCATACGTCCCCCCATCGCCGTGCTGTCGGTCCTGCTCCTCGCCCTTGCGGGCGTCACCGCTCTCACCCTTGGCCGCGCAGGCCAAGAGGCCGTACCCAAAGCGGTCAAACTGTCCCAGCAGCACTTCGCCGAGGACGGCGCCATCGCGCTGCGCGCCTCCATCGACGAGTCGGTCACCGACCTGACCCGGAACGCCGAGCTGTTCAGCGCCGGCGACCCGGTGCCCCCGGACGCCGTCCTCGACAAGATCGGCAGCGTCTACCAGAAGTGGCGGGGCACCGCGGTCGTCGAGATCTCCTCGGGCAAGCTCCTCGCCGCCCGCGGCGAGAACCTGCCGCTGACCGCCATCGACCGCGGCAAGCTCGCGGACAAGGACGGCCTCGCGCCGCGCATGGTGCGCCTGGAGGACGGTGAGACCCGTCTGCTCTCCTTCGCCCTGCTCACCTGGGAGGGCAAGCCGCAACAGCTCCTCGTCGCGTCCAGCAGCCTGCGCTTCCCCGGCATCAGCCTCGGCAAGTTCCGCTCCATCGCCGTCGTCGGCCAGGACGGGCACATCCTGAGCGACGACGGCATCGCCGACCCCTCGCAGGAGGACGGCGCGGGCCGGCGCGAGCAGATCAAGCAGGCCGACAAGCAGCTCAAGGCCTTCGCCGCCACCGCGGCGAAGAAGTCCCGCACGCACCCGATCATGTCCAAGGAGCCCGGCTCGGGCGGCTTCCTCGGCGTCAGCGGCCACCTCACCGGCGACCGCTACCTCGGCGAGCGTGCCGTCGCGGGCTACGCGAGCCTCGCCGGACCGGAGGCGGGCAAGGCCACCGACGCCACCCGGCTCGGCCTCACGGTCGTCGCCATGGTGCCGGTCGCCGAGGACTCGACGGCCACCACCAGCTCGGCCTTCGGGCTGCTGGCCGCGGCCGCCCTGCTGCTCATCGGCGGCGTCACGATCTTCCTGCTCCTGCGGACCGTGCAGCGCCCGCTGATCCAGCTCTTCCTGGAGGGCCGCCGGCTGACCCGGGGCGACCTCGAACGGCCGGTCTCCGTGCCGCGCCGCGGCGAGGCCGCCCGGATCGGCGCCGCCCTCGAACGGCTGCGCCGCCAGCTGCTCGGCGCGCCCGCGGACAAGCAGTCCGCGCCCGCCCGCCGCGGCAGGTTCGGCACCCGCACCCTGATCGCCGTCTGCGCCGTCCTGCTCCTCGCGTGGTCGGCGCCGCTGATGCTGATGCTCAACCGCGCGGGCGACAGCGTCGTCGTGCCGCAGCAGATGGTCAACGACCAGCGTGAGCGCACGGACACCCTCACCGACCGGGTGCGCCGCGCCCTCAACGAGGGCCACGCCGACCTCACCTCGGTCGCCTCCCTCATCGGCGACCGCACCGAGGCGTCGGAGATGTCCAAGGTGCTGGAGAGCACCATGCACCAGCACACCCGCTACCAGTCCCTCTACGTGCTCGACGCCAAGGGGAAGGTCCTCGCCAAGGCGGGCGACGACCCCCGGAGCCCCTCGGACGAGGGCCCGTCGGACAAGGCCGTCCGCGTCATCGACGAGGGGGGCAAGGAACCGGTCATCATCGGCACCGCCGAGATGGCCGGCCGCGACGGCGCCGCCGTCGTCGGCGAGTTCCGCATCGAGTTCCTCAACTCGCTGCTGAAGCGCCCCGGTCTCGGCCAGGTGCGCGTCGTCGACGCGAAGCGCAAGGTGATCGGCGCCAACTACGGTTACCAGGAGTTCGAGAGCCTGCCGAGCGGGCGGCTCAACGCGCTCGCCGAGGGCACCGGACAGAAGGTCGGCGTCGGCACGCGTCCCAGCGGCGTCCTCTACCGCGACGGCGACGAGATCCAGATCGCGGCGGCGGCGCCCTTCGCGGGCGGCGGCGCGGCCTCCTCCCTCGGCTGGACCGTCGTCAGCTGGCAGCCCGCCTCCGGGCTCGCCATCCCCGAGTACACCCTCCAGAACCGCACCGTCCTCGCCGGACTCCTCGGCATCACCGCGGCGGCGGCCTGCCTCGGGTGGCTGCACATCGTCGTCGTCCGGCCGCTGCGGCACCTCGCCGACCAGGCGGAGGCGCTCGCCGACGGGGACCGCCGCACCGTCCTGTACCCGACCCACCACGACGAGGTCGGGGCCGTCACCCGCAGCCTGGAACTGATCAGGCAGCAGCTGCCGACGGGCACACAGCGCAAGCGGGACGGCGCCACGGCCGGCCTCGCCGGAAGGAACTGAACCCCGTGCTCTTCCTCTACACCGTGCTCGTGGTGTGCAGCGCCATCCTGCTGGCGGCCGGAGTCGTCGAACAGCGGCGGCACTTCGCCAGCCTGGAACACATCCCCACCCGGGTGCTCGTCAACGGCATCCGCGGCAAGTCCTCCATCACCCGCCTGTGCGCGGGCGCCCTGCGCGGCGGCGAGCTGACCACGGTCGCCAAGACCACCGGCACCGCCGCCCGCTTCATCCACCCGGACGCCACCGAGGAGCCCGTCTACCGCAAGTTCGGCATCGCCAACGTCGTCGAGCAGATCGGCATCGTGCGGCGCGCCGCCGCGTACAACCCGGACGCCCTGGTCATCGAGTGCATGGCCGTCATGCCGGCGCTCCAGGAGATCAACCAGTCCAAGCTGATCCGCTCCACCATCGGCGTGCTCTGCAACGTCCGTGAGGACCACCTCGCCGAGATGGGCCCCACCCTCGACGACGTGGCGCGCTCGCTGTGCCGCTCCATGCCGGAGAACGGCATCTGCGTCACCGCGGAGAAGGACCGCTTCGACATCCTCCAGGAGGAGGCCGACGCGCGGAACTGCCAGCTGATCTACGCCGACCCCGAGACGGTGAGCGACGAGGAGCTGCGCGGCTTCAGCTGGTTCACCTTCAAGGAGAACGTGGCGATCGCGCTCAAGGTCGCCGAGCTCGTCGGCGTCGGCCGCGAGGTCGCCCTCCAGGGCATGTACGACGCCCCGCCGGACCCCGGTGTCCTCTCCGTCGAGCGGTACGCCACCGAGGACGGCAAGAAGCTGCGCTTCGCCAACGTCTTCGCGGCCAACGACCCCGAGTCGACGCTGATGAACATCAACCAGCTCCTCGACCTCGGCGCCATCAAGCGCCCGCTGAACGTGGTCATCAACTGCCGTCCCGACCGCGTCGAGCGCAACGGCCAGATGGGCGAGATCGTCCCCGACCTCCGGCCGGAGAAGGTCTTCGTCATCGGCCACCCCGCCAAGTCCGCCATCGACGCGATCCCCGCCGACTGGCGCGACCGCGCGGTGGACCTCGGCGGCGACCGGCGCGACCCCGAGGAGTTCATGCACCAGATGCTCGGGCAGCTCGGCCCCGACTCCTCGCTCGTCGCGATCGGCAACATCCACGGCCAGGGCGAGCTGCTGCTCGAACACCTCGCGGAGCTGCCGGCCGACGAGAGCGAGGACCAGGCACCCGAGGAGCCCACGCCGACCTACGAGCCGCACGTCGACCCGTACCAGCACTACCCGGAGGCGTACGAAGAGCGGTACACCCCGGTGCACACCCAGCAGATCCAGCAGATCCACGCGCAGCAGGCCCACTACGCCCAGCAGGGCCAGGGTCAGCTCCCGCCGGGGGTCCACGTGCCCGTACAGCGCACGCCCGACCAGCCGTACGAGAACTACGCGCCGCAACAGCAGCAGCCGCAGTACCAGCACCAGTACGCACAGCAACAACAGCATCAGCAGCAGTACGAGCAGCAGCAGTACCAGCAGAACCAGCAGTACGGCTCCCACGAGGGCTACGCGCCCCAGGAACCGCAGCCCCAGCCCCCGGCGCCCCGTGGCCTCTTCGAGCCGCGGGTACCGCCCGTACCGCCCGCCCATGACGACGACCAGCAGTGGCACAGCCCAGGAGAGCCCCGTTGATTCCCTCCGTCCTCACCCCCGAGATCGCCGCGGTCGGCATCGCGCTCGGGCTGCTCTTCTCCCTGGTCTGCTATCTGACGACCAACCTCTCGCCCGGCGGCATGATCACCCCGGGCTGGCTGGCCCTGACCCTCGTCGAGGACCTCCAGCGCGCGGCCATGGTGCTCGGCGTCACGGTGCTGACCTACCTCGGCACCCTGCTGATGCAGAAGTACGTGATCCTGTACGGCAAGCGGCTGTTCGCCGCGGTCGTCCTGCTCGGCGTCTCCCTCCAGGCGACCGTGATGATCGTGCTGTCGATCGAGTTCCCGCTGATGTACGCGAACCAGACGCTCGGCTTCATCGTCCCCGGTCTCATCGCCTACCAGCTGGTGCGCCAGCCCAAGGGCCCCACGCTGCTCGCCACCGGCTCGGTCACGCTCATGGCCTACGTCGTCCTCACCGCCGGGATCCTCCTCGGCTTCATGCCGTCCGTCTGAATCGCAGGAGTCCGCCATGCCGCCCAAGAAGAAACGTCCCGCCGTGCACGCGGCGACCGTGCTCGCCCTCCTCGCGGGCAGCGCCTACCTCACCGTGGAGCTGCGCGAGGACCAGGAGGCCAAGGCGCCCAAGGTGCAGGCCGTCACCGACACCCCCGGCCTGCAGAACAGCAACGGCCAGCAGGGGAGCGGGAAGCAGAAGTGGGAGCGCCTGAAGAACCCCGAGCGCTCCGTCCTGCGCACCGAGAGCGGCAAGGTGCTCGCCACCTTCACGGACGGCGCCCGCACCGCGACGCTCACGGGACCGAGCCGCACCTTCACCGAGCCCGCCAACACCAAGTCCCGCGTCGTCACCAACGACTGGGTGCGGCTGATGCCGGAGACCTGGCGCGAGGGCGCCGAGAAGGAGAAGTGGTTCAAGGACTGGTACAAGGAGTTCTCCGGAAGCGAGGAGGACGACATCTTCGCGATGGCGTTCCAGTACGTGCAGGGCGCTCCGGTCAAGAAGGACGACGAGGGCATCGCCTACGCGGGCGACGCCAACTTCGGTCCGATCAACCCCGAGGGCAGCTCGGGCAACGACCTGCGCCTGGAGCAGTCGGACTTCTTCGACTACCTCGGCATCCCGTACACCTTCCGTGACGGCACCACCATCCAGCCGGAGAAGATCCGGGCCCGCTCCATGGACTGCTCCGGGTTCGTCCGGACGGTCTTCGGCTACCGTGCCCGCTACCCCCTGATGTCCAGCGACCAGGCCGGCGACGGTCTGCCCCGCACCGCCAACGGCATGGCGCGCGGCAAGGCCGGCACGGACGTCATCAAGCTGAAGGGCGTGTCCTCGGCGGACCGCCCCAAGTCCATCGACGTCGTCCAGCCGGGCGACCTGGTCTTCTTCAAGCTGGACGCCCGCACCAAGGAGCGCCTGGACCACGTGGGGATCTTCGTCGGCCACGACGCCGACGGCCACAAGATCTTCATCTCCAGCCGCGAAGAGGTCAACGGCCCGACGATCGGCGACAAGGGCGGCACATCACGCCTCGACGGCAACGGCTACTACGCCTCCACCCTGCGCAGCGCCAAGCGGCTCTAGGGGCGTGATTCACGGGCGTACGGTTCGGGGGCCCGCGCACTGGGCCCCCGACTCGCCCACCCTCCGGCGCAGTTCCCGGTCGGCCGTGATCACCAGGCAGGGGCGGCCCGCCGCCTCGGCGGCCAGCTCCGCGATGCGGTCGTCGCCGCTGCCGGGCGCGCTCTCCACGCGGACGCCGGGCACGGATGCGACGCCACGCGCGGCGCCCTCCACGACCAGGACGATGTCCAGCGGCCCCGGATGGCCGGGCAGCCCCTCCTCCGCGTACGCGACGAGCCCGTCCCGCAGCCGTTCGGCGGCCCCGCGGCGGTCGTGCCACCAGCCGTCGGGCTTGGACCCGACCACGTTCGCGGCGTCGACGACGACGAGAGTTCTCATACGGCAAACGTAAACTAGCCGGTGAAGCGTTGTGCGCACATGGTCGTGGAAGGGTTGCCGCCGAGTCATGCCGTCGAGGTCGAAACCGGTGAGCACCGGTGTCCCGGAGAGCGCCCGCTGGCTGCTGCGCGGCAAGGACGGCAGGCTCAGCGCCTACGTCCGCGCCGACGGCGGACTGCTCCGCTGGACGGAGACCGCGCCCGGCGGCCCCGACTGGACGGGCCCCGACTTCTTCGAGGCGCCCGATCTGACCTATCTGACGCTGGCCCAGGGCGCCGACGGATACGTGCACTTCCTCGGCCGCCGCGAGCGGCGCGACGCCGAGGGCGAGACGGCCGTCGACATCGTGCACTCCATCCAGTACCAGTCGGGGCGGCCCCTGATGGACTGGCGCTCGATCGGCAACCCGCACACCAAGCTCGTCGAGCGCGCGCCGCACCTCGGCGCGCCCGCCGCCGCCGTGGACGCCGCGGGCACCGTCCACGTCTTCGTGCGGGACGCGGTCAACAGCGTCCGGATGCGCCGCGAGGGCAAGGGCGGCAAGTGGGAGGGATGGAAGGACCTCAAGGTCCGCCAGGCCCTCGACGGCATCGTCGCCCGCGCCACCTCCACCGGCCGCGTCGAGGTCTACGCGCCCGGCGCCGAGGCGACCCTGCGCTGGGCCCAGGAGAGCCAGGGCGGCGAACTGGTGCGCGCCGACGACGTCCCGCTCGCCCCCGTGCCCGGCTCCGGCGCGGTCCTGGAGACCGGCCCCGACCGCTTCACGTACTACGCCACCGACGCCGCCGGGAAGGGCGTCCTCGCGCACCGCCCCGCCGACGGCGGCCCCGCCGTGCCGCTCGGCGGCGGTCCCGGCCCCGGAGCCGTCGCCGTCCTGCGCACGCCCATAGACGGCCACGACTGCACCGTCCTCGCCCACCGCACGGGCGCGGGACGCCCGGCGATCGGGGCGTTCCCCACCGAGGACGAGGGCGCGGGCCTGTGGTGGGCCGAGACCGGCGAGCCCTGCCTCGGCGCCCCGGCCCTCGCGCTCGACGCCCGGGGCCGCGTGGTCATCGCGGCGGTCGGCCTCGACGGAACGCTTCGCCTCGCCCGGCAGAAGGCGGAGCCGGGCCTCGCGCTGGAGGCCTGGACGGCGCTCTGAGGGCCCGTACGACGGCGGGG
>NZ_QEXM01000040.1 GCF_004127445.1 Streptomyces alfalfae | reverse complement strand
GGGGGCGGCGGCCGGCCGTGGGGGGGCGAGGTCGCCGGACGCGAAGCCGGGCTCTGAGGTGGCGAGGTCGCCGGACGCGAAGCCGGGCTCTGGGGCGAGGGCGGCCGAGGGCCGGTTGGGGGCGGGGACGGCGGCTGGCCGTGGGGTGGCGAGGGTGCCGGACGCGAGGCCGGGCTTTGGGGTGGCGAGGGCGGCCGGGGGCCGGCCGGGGGCGTCGACACAAATCCCCAGGACGTCCACCCATGCCGCGTCGGGCACGGCGTCGCACGTGACCCGGACGAGGGTCCCTTGGCTACGCAGAATCCGCCGGACGCTGTCGGCGACGACGAGGGCACGGACTTCACACGGCACGTGGATCTGGACGTGTGGGCCGCTGTCACGCGGGACGTGCTGTCCGCTGTCGCGCGGGGCGAGCTGCCTGGCGTCGTTCGGGACGTGCTGCCCGGTGTCGCCCGGGACGTGCCCGTAACGGAGGCCAGCCTCCGCGATCTCCCGCACGAGGGCTTCGGCGGTCGCGCCGGCGAGGGTGAGGTTGAGGAAGCCGGGCCCGCTGATGTCCACCCGGGCGATCTCCGGCTGGGCGGCCAGCCACGGTGACAGCACTTCCGCCACTTCCAGGGGCCGCATCCGCGCCTCACGGGCGACCCGCAGGGCAACGCTGGTGGCGTAGTCCCCGCACCCACCCGCCCGAGGCCGCTCGACCGGCACGGCCCGGGCGTCCTCCGGCACACGCACCCGGAGCTCCCCGGCGTCAGCGGCGGCACGCATGGCGCGCAGCACGGTGCGGGAGAGCTCGACGGGGGTCACGGACCAAGCGTATGGGAGGAGGGGGGTGGGTCCGCGAATCGGTTTCGCCGGAGGTCCGGGATGTGGACGGCGTGGGGGCGAGTGAACCAGAGAGGCGCACGCGTACGTACGCGCACACGCACCCCACAAAAGTCCCACCCGGTCACAAGCCGCCCCGCCCCTGGCCAGCCGTTCATCTGATCCAGGCTGGAACTTTCCCGCAACCGCCGACAGCGCCCGTACGGGGGGCCGATCACCGACGCGGAACGTCAGCCCCCAGCCTGAGCGGCACGCTCGGCGCGCTCGGCCTCGCTGATGTGGCCGCGTCCGGTGTCACCGGCGGGCGCGTCGTCATAAGGCTCGGCACCCGAAAGGTCACCGCCACCCACCGCTGCACGCCCACGCTCGACCAACTGCCGGGCTACGCCGACCAGTTCGCCAGGCTCGAACGGCTTGGCGAGGAAGGCGTCGACGCCCACTTCGAGCCCGTTCTCCACCTCGTACTGGGTGCAGGCGCTGATGACGACGATCGGCAGATGCCGCGTCCGGGCGTCGGCCCGAAGGAGGGCGGCGGTGCGCAGCCCATCGAGCCGGGGCATGACGACGTCGAGGGTGACCAGGTCGGGCTGGACGTCCTGCACGACGTCGAGACACTCGGCACCATCGGCCGCGGTCACGACCTCGAAGCCCTCCAGCTCGAGGTTGACCCTGATCAGTTGCCGGATGACCTTGTTGTCGTCGACAACAAGCACACGGCCGGGCATGCCTGGCACAACTCGAGAGTAGGTCCGCCGCCACCACCGCGTCCCGGTTTTCCCTACTTCCGCCCCGTGCGGAACATCTCCCGACACCCCGGCCGGCCCCCGCACCGACCCCCGCACCAGCCCTCTCACCGGCCCGAACCCCCGCGCCGAAGGACACACGACGGAGACCCCGCCCGGCGGCCCATGGATCACGGAAATACCTGTTCACGAGAGCCCCCGGAGAGCTGGTAGGGTTCTACCCGTCACCGCGCAAGCGGACGATACGCCCCCGTAGCTCAGGGGATAGAGCAACGGCCTCCGGAGCCGTGTGCGCAGGTTCGAATCCTGCCGGGGGCACCTTGTAGTAGGTGCCCAAAGACCCCGCCACCAGCGAGTTCGCTGGAGTCGGGGTCTTCGCGTATGTACAGGCGTGTGCCGTCAGCAGCTCCCTTGCCTGCCTGGGGGTGGCCACCAACCGCTGCTCGGCTTCCTGCACGGACTGTTTCCCCGCTTCCTGCGCACCTGGGCAGCGGATCGGCGCTCAGGTCGCCCAGATCGACCGCTTACCGCAGCACGTTGAAGATCGCCGCCCGGCGACGCCGGTAGGCCTGTGTCGCGGCCGGCTTGCCGTCGAAACGCCCGGCCAGGGTGTCCACCCCCTCCTGTGCGCGGCTTCCTTCCGACAATCCGGCCACGGGGAGAGACGCCTTGGACAGCCATCCACGTCAGTGCGGCAGCGATCGCCCGGGCTGGCGCCCGCACACAGCCTTGACGGGAACCGCAAGGATCTCTCCGGATCCGGGTCCCGCGTCGAGCAGGACCCGGGGCCACTCAAGCAATTGCGGGCAATCCCAAAGCCTGCCCGCGTTGCCAACCGGCGTACGGCCCCCTGATCACGCTCGACCCCAAACCGGGCCGGCCACCGCCAAATCCGCTCGGCCGACCTCAGACCTTCATCAGGCTCAATTCTGGTGAGGCTTCCACTTTCGTTACGCTCTCGACGGCACTCTGCAAGTCTTCCCGCACATCACCCGTCGATTGCTCCAGCGCCTCCAGCAACACGTGGCGCGCCACCTCACGAGAGAATTTATCCAACTTCGCCCCGCAAGGATTGATGGAACTCTTGTCCACCTCAAAAGAGAGAATATCCTCGTAGATCACGACGCCGAATCTATTGGTGAATTTCCTTTCCTGCCACCGTGCAAACCGCAGGCTAGGCAGACCTTCAGCCAGGGAGGCTACGATTTCAGAATTAGAGAACGCGACGCCACGCACTTTGGACTCCCGGCCCACGACCAAGACAACGTTCCCCGATTCAGAAACCAGCCGCTCCATCTCGCAGATCGCCTGCATCATGTCGACGCAGTACTGGATAACCGTCAAAAATCGGTTCTGACGATTCTTCCGATTGGACCCGATTTCTGTTCTAGCAGCAGGAAGGACATTCCAGCCGATTTTCTCTACCGCTGGACGATAGTTCTGGTGATAGTTGAACACATTGATGTACGGAGGGGAGGTGACCACAAGGCCTGCGCACCCAGCGTCAAGGGGAACCCTGCGGGCGTCGCCAGCGATTACCTGAGAGGGGATCAAGGCGGAAGGGAAATCCGCGATCAGGTCCCGCACCTGATTCCAGGATTTCTTTACCTTGGTTACATCCGTCTCCTTCTTATCTCCCATGCTCAACAGGAAGGTGGTGGAAAAAACGCGCTCGACATTTTTGTCGCCAGCACTCCGATACCCGTCGAGCAGATATCCGACGAAATCTTCGATTTCTTCCGAGCTGCCGAAAAGTGTATCTTGCCCTGCGGCGGAAACCTTATCCAGGTAGGACGACGCTTCCTCCACGATCCGTAGCCGCTGGTCGTATGGCAATGACGCAAGCTCCAAAATTCCAGACAGCTCCAACGCCGCCGGATTGATTTCAACACCGGCCGACGGGATACCCTTTCGAATGCATTCCAGAACAGTTGTGCCACTACCCAGGAACGGATCGACCACAATCCCAAATCCGGGATAGTAGACGTCGAGGAGCTTACTTACCAGGCCCGGAGTGAACTGGCCACGCCATGGGAGGGCACTGCGCCGCTCCCGCACGAGCACATCAAGATCAGACTGCTCAATGAAGGTGCGGTCAAATTCACGCTTCCGAACCGCGCCAAAGATGCCCTCGACGTCCATTTTCCTACCTTCTAGAAATATCCCTTGACGACGACATCTTCTTCATTCGGATCTTTCGCCTCGAAGAGGGATCTCAGATGGTCGACGAATCGCTGCACGACATCATACCTGATCGGATTAGCCTCAATGTAATCGACATATTCCGATCTCAGCCTCTTCCTATTCGCGGCCGACGAGTACTCTTTCCTCTTGTGGGAACCCAACCTCTTCCCCCGCAGAATCAATACTTCGTCAATATCTGTACCGGCAGTACTGATAGGCGTCATGTCAAGGTACTCGCAGATCAAGTAATAACGAGCCGCCGGAACAGCCACCTTGAGGTCATGAGAAGTTGCGCTCGCCTCCTGGAACATTGTCTTATCCAGATTGGTTTTGCATTCGGCGGCCACGTAGGCCAGCCATACATCCATGCTGGATGTGGCTCCAGCGGGGAAGTCCGGCTTGAACGACGCTTTCACATAGGCGCGCCTACTCAGGGTAAAGTCTTGGTCTTTCCTTCTGACCTTCATAGAGATGCCGCTAGCCGGCGCCGTAAGAGAACTAGAGAAGTAGGCGGCAGCAAAAGCTCCGGCCGGCCCCGCATACAAATCCTGTTCCGCCAAGACAGGAATCACGCGCGGATCAATCAGCCACGGCAAGAATTCCTCAATGATGGAGTTATCGATCTTGAGCTGCCCCCGCTGCCTGAACAGGAAATCTCTTTCGCTGTCCCAGATCAGATCGAGCTCCACGCTCTTCTTGTAGTCGTTGGTCAAGTCAACCAGGTGCCGCACAAGTTCATCACCAGTGGCGTCGACGCTCGCCATGTCGCCGATCCACGACTTATATCGCTCTATCGCTTCCTTGACCGAAATCCTGTCGCCCTCGGGAAGCTTGGAGTTCTTTAGCAGCTCAACGAGCTTTGACTTGTGGGGCGTTGGTCGCACTCGCGCAGGTGCCTCCGCACTGGCGTCAGCCAACGGCTCTGCCTCGACAGGCTTCGCCGGCGCTGCTCCTGGCGGCTCAAGGGAAGTAAAGAGGGCTTCATCGCTGTTCATGCAGGAAGCCTAGCGGCAGTTACGGGAGGTCCGGAGTGACTCGCTACGGTTGGCTGGCCGCCAAGGCCAGTTCACAGCAGGTCCGCCCCAATCGGTCAATTCGAGCTAGACGTTCATACACCGCAGATCTCGGCAACCTAGAGAACTCGGCTCCCGCTCGTTCGCTTGGTCACGCCCCAGAGATCGTCATGCATCGTTGCGGACTACCTGTGGACCGGATGCGGCCACGCTCTGTACCTCGTACCGCTCACTTGCGGATTCAACAAGCCAGCGAACGGCCTCCGAAGCAGGTTTCAGCATCTGCGCATGCCGCGGCCGCCCCACGACATCGCGGTACACGACACCCGACGGGGTCGTGGCCGCACTGGCGCGTGCGGGCCTGCACTACATCCCCGCCCACGCGATCGAAGTCGCCGACGCGATCGACGCCGTCGTCCCAAGATGCCCTCCGTCCGCGCCCGTGCGCGTGCACGCGTCGCCGTCCGGGGCACAGGGTTCGAAGGTCAGTCCCCGGCCGTCCCCGCCGCCAGTTCCGCCATCCTCTGGAATTCGCCCAAGTCGTAGTTCGCCAGTGCCTTGTCCAGGTTCGTCAGGGCGCCCAGGTGTTCCACGAAGCCCTGCGGGTCGTATTCGATCTGGAGGGTCACTCGGCTCTCCGTGTCGCTGAGGTGGTGGAACGTGACCACGCCCGCGTGGTGGACGCCCTCCGTCGTGCGCCACGCTATGCGTTCCTGGGGGATGACCTCCGTGAGTTCCGCCACGAACTCCTTGTCCGCCGTCGGGAGGGAGAGCTGCCACACGAACGTCGTCTCGTCCACACGCTGCACGTGTTTCACGTGGCTCAGGAACGCCGGCCAGCGTTCCACGTTCTCCCACAGGGACCAGCTCACGGCCACCGGCGCCTTGATGTCCACAGCTTCCAGCAGTGAGGACGACATCGTTCTCCCCTTCCTCCGTCGACATGTCGTGGGCGGTGCGTTCGTCATGGGCGGTGCGCTCGTCATGAGCGGTGCTCGCGTCTTCCGCGTACCCCGGGGGGCCGTGTTCACCGCGATGCCGTGCCACGCGCGTCACAAAGCCGCCCCGCCACCCTCCTTCGTCCGGCATGCTGGCCAGGTCGGGCCGCCGGTCGGCGGCGGCTGTCGTATGGGAAGGAGGGCGCGCTCGTGGGCGACTGGATACGTTGCAACCACCCCGCACCCGATGCCGGAACCCGTCTGCTCGTCTACCCCCACGCCGGTGGTTCCGTCAGCGCCTATCACGGGCTCTCGGCCGCCGTGTCGGGGACCGTCGAGCCGTTGGTCGTGCAGTATCCGGGGCGGCAGGACCGGTACGGCGAGCCGTTCGCCGCGGGGGCGGACGAGATCGTCGACGCCGTGCTCGACGAGCTGCCCGACGGGCCCGACGCCCGGCCCGTCGCCCTGTTCGGGCACAGCATGGGCGCGCTGCTGGCGTTCGAGACCGCGCGGCGGATGGAGGCCGCGGGGAAGCCGCCCGTGGCGCTGATCGTGTCCGGGCGCATGGCTCCCTCGCTGCCCCGCACGGCCGCGGGGAAGAAGCGGGTGCGGGACATGAGTGACGCGGAGCTGATCGAGGACATGCGCAAGCTGTCCGGCACCGCCGAGGAGCTCTTCTCCTCCCCCGAGCTGCTCTCCCTCTTCCTGCCTCCGATGCGGGCCGATTATCAGATCGTGGACGAGTACGTGTACCGGAGCGGGGAGCCGCTTCGGTGCCCCCTCGTCACGCTCACCGGCGACAGTGATCCGCGCGTGACCGTCGAGGGCGCCCGCGCCTGGGAGAGCGAGACCCGGGGCGGATTCTCCTGCCACGTGCTGGCGGGCGGGCACTTCTTCCTCGACGCACACATGCCCTACGTCGCCGGAGTCATCGCCTCCGCGCTGCCCGGCCGCAGGACCGTCCCCGCTTCCTGAACCGCTCCCCCTGCCCACCCCCCTACTCCGCCTCGAACTCCGAGAGAAGGGCGTCCAGCGAGTCCTCCGCCGCGTCCTGCTCCGCGGACCCGACGATGCGCTTCGCCAGTTCCTGGAGGGGCAGCTCCTCCAGGAACACGGTGATCGGCACGTCGATGCCGAACTCGTCCCGCAGCCTGCCGACCAGGTGGACCGCGGTGAGCGAGTCGCCGCCCGCCGCGAAGTACGTCGTCTCCGGGCCCACGGCGCCCTCCAGGCCGAGTGCTTCGGCGAGGACCCCCAGCACCGCTGCCGTCGGGTCCTCCTCGCCGGGGGCCGTCGCCGGTTCCGGTCGCTCGGGCCGGTGGTCCAGCGTCAGCGCGCCGTGGCTCTCTCCCGCGAACGGGTACGTCGGCAGGCTCACCCTGCGGCCTTCCCTCAGCGTCTCCGGCCACGGGACCGAGCCGCCCTTCAGCCACAGCTCCCCGAGGCCGCGCAGTCCGTCCTCGTCGGGGGCGTCGCCGTCGCCGCCCGCGTCGCGGCCCTCCGCGAGCGCGGTCAGGCGGTCGGCGGCCTCCGCCGGGTCCGACGCCAGGACGTAGGCGCGTACGTCCATGGGGGTGCGGCCCGTGCGCAGGGTGTACGCGGTGTCCGCGAGGGACGGGGCGTCCGGGGCGCGCAGGGCCGTGGCGAGGCGTGCCGCCAGGGCTTTCAGGGCCGGCTCCGTGCGCGCCGACAGGGCGAGGATCTCCCTGCGGGGAGCCGTCTTCGTACCGCGGCGCTCCGGCGCCTGCTCCAGGACCACGTGCACGTTCGTGCCGCCGATGCCCAGCGAGCTGACCCCCGCGCGGCGCACGCCGTCCGCCGGGAGCGGCCACGGGGCCGCGCCGTCCACCACGCGGAAGGGGGTGGCGTCCATGCGCAGGTCCGGGTGCGGGCGCGAGACGTTGACCGTGGGGGCCAGCGTGGCGTGCTCCAGCATCAGCACCGCCTTGATGAGCGAGGCCACCCCCGCCGCCGCGTCCAGGTGGCCGATGTTCGACTTGACCGAGCCGATGCCGATGCCGCCCGGGGAGCCGTCGGGGCCGCCGAACGCCGCTGTGGCCGCCGCCAGTTCGATGCGGTCGCCCAGCTCGGTGGCCGTGCCGTGCGTCTCCACGTACTGGGCCGCCGACGGTGCGAGGCCCGCCGCCGACCAGGCCTCGACGATCGCCGCCGTCTGCTGTTCGACGCCGGGGGCGGTGAAACCGACCTTCGTGGCGCCGTCGTTGGTCAGCGCGCTGCCCCGGATGACCGCGCGGACCGGGTCGCCGTCCGCGAGCGCGTCCGCGAGGCGGCGCAGGACCACCACGCCCACGCCGCTGCCGGGCACCGTGCCGCCCGCCCGCTCGTCGAAGGGGCGGCAGCGGCCGTCCGCCGAGAAGATGCCGCCCTCGTAGTGGACGTACCCCTGTCTGCGTACGGAGTCGACGCTGACGCCGCCCGCGAGCGCGGTGTCGCACTCGCCGAGGAGCAGCGCCTGTGCGGCGAGGTGGACGGCGGTGAGCGAGGTCGAGCAGGCCGTCTGGACCGTCAGGCTCGGTCCTTCGAGGCCCAGGCGGTAGGAGATCCAGGGGGCGAGGAACTCGCGGTCGGTGAGGATGCGGATCTGCATCGCCCCGACGGACGCGGCGAGGCGGCGGTCCGTGTGCGCGGCCAGCATGTGCTCGGTGGGGCTGCCGCCGACGTACACGCCGGTGCGGACGGGCACCGCGAGCGGGTCGTGGCCCGCGTCCTCCAGGGCCGCCCAGGCGGTTTCGAGCAGGACGCGGTGCTGGGGGTCGAGGGCGGCGGCCTCGGTGCGGTTGAAGCCGAACAGCTCGGCCTCGAAGCGGTCGGCGTCGGCGAGGTAGCCCTTGGCGGGGACGTGGTCGGCGCGGCGCAGCTCCTCCGGGTCCGCGCCGTCGGCCAGGAGTTCGGCCTCGGTGAAGTCGGTGATGGCGCAGACGCCGTCGCGGAGGTTGGCCCAGTACGCGTCCAGGTCGGGGGCGCCGGGGAACCGTCCGCTCATCCCGACGACCGCGATCGCCGAGTCGTGTCCGGGGTCGGCGTCGGTATCGGCGGCCGGGTCGGACGCGAGGTCCCGGGGTGCTGGCTCGGTCATCGTGACGTGCCCTTTCTGGAGCGGAGCCGCTGTGCGGCGGCGTGCTGGCGTGCGCGGCGGTCGCCGCCCCTGCGCTCGGCCGCCGTGGTGGTGGCGCTCTCGCCCGCGGTGGCGGGCGTCCCGTCCGGCCGGACGTCGTCGTCGGCGCGGTCGAGGCGGGCCGCGAGCGCGGCGACCGTGGGGTGGCGGAACAGGTCGACCATGGTGAGGTCGTCACCGGCGGCGTCCGCCCGGTCCCGCAGGGCGTCGAGGACGCTCAGCAGCCGGACCGAATTGCCGCCGAGGTCGAAGAAGTTGTCGTGGACGCCGACGCGGTCCAGGGTCAGGACGCGGGCCCACACCTCGGCGACGTGCCGTTCCGTCGCCGTGCCCGGCGCGGTGTAGGGGCGGCCGGCCTCCTGCCGCTCGGCGGCCGGTTCCGGCAGCCCGGCCCGGTCGATCTTGCCGGAGCGGTTGAGCGGCAGTTCGTCGAGGTGGACGTAGACCTCCGGCAGCATGTAGCCGGGGAGGCGTTCGCCGAGGTGGGCCCGGAGGGTGTCGTCCGAGGGGGCCGCCCCCTCCCGGTGCACGACGTACGCGACGAGCCGCTGCTCCGCCCCGCCGCCGCGCACGGCCGCCGCGGCGATCGCGACGTCCGGGTGGCCCGCGAGCAGGGCCTCGACCTCGCCCAGTTCGATGCGGATGCCGCGCAGCTTGACCTGGGAGTCGGAGCGGCCGAGGTAGTGCAGGCGGCCCCGGGCGTCGATCCTCGCGAGGTCGCCGGTGCGGTACATGCGGGAGCCCGGCGGGCCGTACGGGTCGGCGACGAAGCGTTCGGCGGTCATGCCGGGGCGGCCGATGTAGCCGCGGGCCAGTGAGGCGCCCGCGATGTAGACCTCGCCGGTCACGCCGGTGGGCACGGTGCGCAGCCGGGCGTCGAGGACGTGGACGCGGGAGCCGGGCACGGGGGCGCCGATCACCACGGGCTCGCCGGGTCGGAGGTCGGCGGTGGTGGCGTAGACGGTGGCCTCGCTGGGCCCGTAGGCGTTGACGATCCGGCGGCCCGGCTCGCTGAGCCGCTCGACGAGTTCGGCCGGGCAGGCCTCGCCGCCGACGGCGAGCGTCCGCAGGTGGGGCAGTCGCCCGTTGACGTCGGGCAGCAGCATCGCGGCGGACGGCGGCAGGAAGACGTACGTGATGCGGGAGTCCCGCAGCCGGGCGGCGAGGGCGTCGCCGAGCCGTTCGTCGTCCCGCGCGATGTGCAGCTCGGCGCCCGCCACCCAGGGGAAGAACAGGTCGGAGACGGCGACGTCGAAGCCGAACGACACGAACTGGAGCACCCGGTCGTCCGCCGTGACCGGGAACGCCGGGCGCACCGCCCGGGTGAGGTTCAGCAGCGCGCGGTGCTCGACGGCGACACCCTTCGGGACGCCCGTGGAGCCGGACGTGAAGAGGACGTAGGCGAGGTCTTCGGGGGCGGGGGCGGCCTGCGGCTCCGGCGCCGTGGGCGCGGGCGCCTCGTGGTCGTCCGCCCGCAGGCAGGGCGCCCCGAGGCCCGCCCCCTGCTCTGCCGTCTCCTCCGCCGTGACGAGCAGGCCCGTGCCGGACGCCTCGATCATGTGCGCGAGGCGGGCGTGGGGGTGGGCCTGGTCGAGCGGTACGTACGCGCCGCCGGCCCGCAGCACCGCGAGGGCCGCGACGCCCATCTCCGCCGAGCGGGGCAGCAGCAGTCCGACCCGGAAGCCGGGCCGCACACCGGCCGCGCGCAGGCGGGCCGCCAGCGTGTCCGCGCGCGCGAGCAGCTCCCGGTAGCTGAGGCGGACGTCTCCGCAGACCAGGGCGGTGGCGTCGGGGCGGGCCGCCGCGACGTCCGCGATCAGGTCGGGCACCAGGCGGTCCGTGGGCGCCGCCTCGGCCGTGCGGTCGGCGGCGGCCACCGCACGGCGGCGCTCGTCGTCCGGCACGGCGTCGAGGACGGCGAGGGGCGCGTCCGGGCGCGCGAGGGCCGCGTCCAGGAGGGCCCGGAAGTTGTGCGTCCAGGCGCGCACGGTGGCGGCCTCGAAGAGGTCGCGGCGGTAGATGAACTGCGCGGAGAGGTCACCGGCCGTGCCCCAGCGCTCGACGTGCAGATGGAAGTCGAACTTGGCGGTGTCCAGGTCGAGGACGACGCGCTCGACGCGGGCCCCGGTGAGCGCGAGGGACAGTTCGGTGTCGTCGTCGTAGGCGAAGACGAGCTGCACGACGGGGTCGTGGCTGGTGTCGCGGGCGGGCGCGAGGGTGTTCACGACGGACTCGAAGGGGGCGTCCTGGTGTGGCTGCCCGGCGAGCAGCGCGGCGCGGACGCGGTCGATCAGCTCGCCGTACGAGGGGTCCCCGGACAGGTCGACGCGGAGGGCCAGGGTGTTGGTCAGCATGCCGGCCATCTCCTGGAGCTCCGGCCGGTCGCGGCCGGACACCGGGAAGCCGATGACCAGGTCGTCGCGGCCGGTCAGCCGCCCGAGGAACGCGGCGTACGCGGCGAACAGCGCCATGAACGGCGTCGCGCCCCGGCTCCTGGCGACCTCGCCGAGGCGTCCGCGGGGCCCCGCGCCGAGGGGGAACCGCTCGCTGCCGCCCGCCGCCGTCCGTACCGCGGGGCGTGGCGCGTCCAGGGGCGGCGAGAGGACCTCGGGGGCGCCGCGCAGCCGCTCGGCCCAGTGGGCGACGGCCGCGGAGTAGGCGCCCGCGGCCTGGCGTTCGCGCTGCCAGGCGGCGTAGTCGGGGAACTGGAGGGGGAGTTCGGGCAGGTCGGCGCCCGCGTACGCCGTCGAGACGTCCCGCAGGATGACGCCGAGGGACCAGCCGTCGCAGACCAGGTGGTGGGCGACGAGCAGCACGCGGTGGCTGCCGTCGTCGACGGCGTACACGGTGCAGCGCAGCAGCGGGCCCGCCGCCGGGTCGAAGGGCCGTGCCGCCTCGGCCCGCATCAGGGCTTCCGCCTCGTCCGCGCGGACGTCCTTCTCGACCGTGAGGTGGGCGCGCCCGCTCGCTCGGACGATCTGCGCCTGCGTGCCGTCGGCGGCCGTGCGGAACACGGTCCGCAGGGACTCGTGCCGGGCGACGACGGCGTCGAGCGCGCGGGTGAGCGCGCCGAGGTCGAGGGGGCCGTGCACGGCGAAGGCGGCGGGCACGTTGTACTGGGCGGTGCCGGGGTTCATGCGGTCGAGGACCAGGAGGCGGCTCTGGGCGTCGGAGACGGGGAACTCGTACTCCTCGGCCTCCGCCGACGGCGCCTCGGCGGTGGCCGGTCGTTCTGCGTCCACTGTTCTCACTCTCCCGGGAGGGGGACTTCGGGGCCCTGCGGGAGGGCGGTTTCGATGGCGGTTTCCAGGGCTGCGGCGATCCGCGCGGCCGGTTCCGCGTCCAGCACCTCCGCGTGGGCGCAGGCCAGTTCGTGGACCTCCACGGCCGTGGCCGCGCGACGCCACGCCCCGGCCTTCGCTTCGGTCGGGACGGCCTCCGGGTCACGGGTGGCGGCGAAGAGGGTGACCGTGCCGTCGTAGGGGGACGGAACCCAGCTCCGGCCCAGCTCCACGTGGCGGGCGATGGCTTCGCCCAGGGCGGTCAGACGGCGTTCGCCGATGCCGCGCAGGGCGACGCCCTCCTCGCGGAGGATGCGCCGGGCCTCCTCCCTCACCACGGCCTCGGCGAGCGGGGCGCGGGCCACCTCCGGCGGCTTCGGCATGGCGTCCACCACGGCGAGCAGCGCGACCTCCTCGCCCAGGGCCCGCAGCAGCACCGCCATCTCGTGCGCCACGGGCCCGCCGAAGGACCGCCCGAGGAGCAGGTAGGGGCCGTGGGGCCGGACGGAACGGACGTGGCCGACGTAGGTGGCCGCCAACTCCCGTACGTCCGCCGGGAGCGGCCCGTCGGGCTTCGAGAGGGCGGGGGCCTGGAGGGCGTACACGGGGCGGTCCTCACGCAGGTGCGGGAGCAGGGCCTTGTACGCCCAGCTCACGCCGAGGCCGGGGTGGACGCAGAACAGCGGCGTGCGGGCGCCTCCCGCGCGCAGGGTGAGCAGCGGGGCCAGGCTGTCCGCTCCCGCGCCCTCGGGAGCGGGGCCGTCCAGGCGGGCGATGAGTCCGGCGGGGGTCGGCGCCGCGAAGAGCGCGGCCACGGGCACGCGCACCTGCCAGGCCGCCTCGATCTTGTCCGCGAGCCGCAGCGCGCTCAGCGAGTGGCCGCCGGACGCGAAGAAGTCCGTGTCGGGCCCGGCGTCGGTGAGGCCGAGCACGTCGCCGAACAGGGCGCACAGCTCCTTTTCGCGGACCGTGGCGGGGGCGCGCGAGGTCTGCTCGACAGCGGTCGGTTCGGGCAGCGCGGCCCGGTCGGCCTTGCCGTGCGGGGTGAGCGGCACGGCGTCGACGCATACCCAGGCCGTGGGGAGGAGATGGGCGGGCAGGACGTGCGCGGCGGCGGCCCGTACCCGGGCCAGGGCGTCGGCGTCCCGAGCCGCGGCCCCACCGGCGGCTTCCGGGGCAGCGGCCCCACCGGCGGCTTCCCGGGCAGCGGCCCCACCGGCGGCTTCCCGGGCAGCGGCCGCACGGGGGGCTTCCGGGGCAGCAGCGGCACGGGTGGCTTCCCCTGCCCCCGGCTCCGCGTCCCCGGGCGCCCGTTCCTCCAGCACCACCCACGCCACGAGGCGCTTGCCGCCGTCCGGTGCGGGTCGCGCGGCCACGGCGGCGCGGGTCACCCCGGGGCAGGACGCGAGGGCCGCCTCCACCTCCGCCGGTTCGACGCGGAAGCCGCGGACCTTCACCTGGTCGTCCGCGCGGCCCGCGAAGGCGAGGCTGCCGTCGGGGTTCCGGCGCGCCAGGTCGCCGGTGCGGTACATCCGGGCGCCGGGCTCTCCGTACGGGTCGGCGACGAAGCGTTCGGCTGTGGCCGCGGGACGGCCGAGGTAGCCGTGGGCGAGTCCCGCTCCCGCGAGGTAGACCTCTCCCGCGCAGCCGTCGGGCACCGGGCGCAGCCGCGCGTCGAGCACGTGGGCGCGGGTGCCGTCCAGGGGCGTGCCGATCGGCAGCGGGCCGCCCGGCCGGAACCTCGGGACGCGGTGGGCCGTGGCGAAGACCGTGGCCTCGGTGGGGCCGTAGCCGTTCACCACGGCCGTGCCCGGACAGGCGTCCCGGACGCGGCGCACGGCTTCGGGGTCCACCACGTCGCCGCCGGTCCACACCTCGCGCACCGCGCTCAGCGACGCGGGCGCCAGGTCGGCCACCGTGCGGAAGAGTTCGGCCGTGAGCCAGAGCGCGGTGACGCCCCGCTCGGGCAGGACGCGGGCCAGCAGGTCGGGGGTGACGGGCTCGTCGGGGCAGACCACCACCGTGCCCCCGTTCAGGAGCGGGACCCACACCTCGTAGGTGGCGGCGTCGAAGGTGTGCGGGCTGTGCAGCAGCACACGGCGGTGCGGGCTCTCCCCGGCCTCGGTGACGGGGCGGGCGTCCGGTACGGGACCGGCCTCCCGTGCGCGACCGGCCTCCGGCACGCCCCCGGCCCCCCGTACGGGACCGGCGTCCCGGAAGCGGCTGTCCGCCGCCAGCTCCGCGATGGCCCGCTGCGGGACGACGACCCCCTTGGGCTCCCCGCTCGACCCGGAGGTGTACATCACGCACGCCGGGGCCTCGGGGTGCGAGCGGTCGACGAGTTCTGCCGCCTCCGTCGACTCGGCGGCCAGGTCGACGTGCCGTACTCCGGCGGGCAGTTCGAGGGACGGCTCACCCCGGCTCACCACGAGCCTCGCCGACGCCGCCCCCAGCAGCCGCCGCACCCGCTCCCCCGGCTGTGCCGGGTCCAGCGGCAGCCAGCACGCGCCCGCCTTGAGCACCGCGAGCTGGGCGACGACCAGGGACGGCGAACGGGGCAGCAGCAGGGCGACCGTGGCCCCCGGCGTCACGCCCGCCGCGACGAGCCGCCGGGCCAGCCGGCCGGAAGCGGCGTCGAGGTCCGCGTACGTGAGGACGTCGTCGCCGCTCTCCACGGCCGGCGCGTCCGGGGTGCGGGCCGCCCGGTCGGCGAACCGCGCGGTCACGGTGGCGGGCCCCGGCAGGGCCGCCGCCGGGGCCCCTGCGGCGCGCGCCAGCAGCTCGCGGTGCTCGGCGTCGGGGAGCACGTCGACCCGGTCGGCCGGCGCGGCGGGGTCACCGGCCAGCTGCTCGAAGGCGCGGACCACGCGGGCCGTGACCGCCTCCGCCGAGAGGCCGTACCGGCAGCCGACGGAGAGCAGCATCCGCTCCCCCGCGACGACGGCGAGCGTCACGGGGTAGTGGGTGGCGTCGCGGACGTCCCGTGCGCGCACGGTGTGCGGGCCGTCCGGCGTCTTCTCGGCGCCGCGCGGGAAGTTCTCGAAGGCGAGCACGGAGTCGAACAGCTCCCCCGCGCCCGCGCCGCCGGCGAGGCCCCGCCGCACCTCCGCCAGCCGCACGTGGTGGTACGGGACCAGCCGTGACTGCTCGTCCTGGACGCGGGCGAGGAGTTCCCCGACGGTCTCGCCGTCGCGGAGCCGTATCCGTACCGGCAGTGTGTTGATGAACAGGCCCACCATCTCCCCCGCACCGGGCAGGTCGTGCGGGCGGCCCGCGACGACGCCGCCGAAGACCAGGTCACGGCCGCCGGTCAGCCGGGCGAGCACCAGGGCCCAGGCGGTCTGCGCAAGGGTGTTGAGCGTGACGCCCGCTGCGGCGGCGCGCCGGGCGAGGGCCGCCGTCAGCTCCGCGGTGAGGTGCCGCCGGACCGTGTCCGGCTCCGCGGCGCCGTCCCCGTCGCGGGGCACGAGCGGCGCGGGGCGCTCCAGGCCCGCGAGGGCGTCGCGCCAGGCGGCCATGGCACGGCCCTGGTCCTGGCGGCTCAGCCAGAGCGCGTAGTTCCGGTAGGGCACGGCGGGCGGCAGGCTCTCGCCGGCGACCAGGGCCGCGAGGTCCCGTTCGAGGACGGGGACGGACCAGCCGTCAAGCAGGATGTGGTGGAAGGTGAGGACGAGTTCGCCCCCGTCGGCGCGGCGCAGGAACAGGGCGCGGAGCAGCGGCGGACGCGTCAGGTCGAAGCGGCGCGCGCGGTCGTCCGCGAGGAGTTCCTCGGTCCTCGCCTCCGCCTCGGCCGTTGGCAGCGTTGTCAGGTCGGCCTCCGTCCAGGGTGGCGTGACGGCGTGCGGGATGACCTGCACGGGGCGGTCGAGGCGGGCGTGCCGGAAGCAGGCGCGGAGGTTCGGGTGCCGTTCCAGGAGGGCGGCGAGCGCGCTGCGCAGCGCGCTCGCCGTGACGGCGGGGCCGGTGTGGAAGCGGGCCTGGACGACGTACGGGTCGGGCCCCTCGGTGTCCCGTACGGCGTGGAAGAGCAGGCCTTCCTGCACGGGGGTGAGCGGCAGGACGTCCGCGATGCGCCCGCTCACCGGTCACCCTCCGGCCCCGGCCCGAAGCCGCCCGGGGCACCCCGGTCGTCCAGGGCTCCCAGGTCGCCCGGGTCACCGTCGTCCAAGCCGTCGAGGCCGCCTTCGAGCAGCGCCAGTTGCTCCGCCGACAGGTCCACCAGCGGGAAGTCGGACGGGGTGGCGCCGACCGGGCCGCCCTCCCGCGTCTCGCGCGCCAGCACGGCGAGCGCTTCGCGCCACCGGCCCGCGAGTTCGCGGACCTCGTCCTTGGCGAGGACCCCTTCCGCGTACGAGAAGGTCGCCTCGATGAGGAGTCCGTCGGGGCCGTCCTTGGCCAGGGCGTCGATCTCCAGGGCGTGGCCCAGCGGCACGGCGCCGGGGCCGCCGTCGAGGAGTTCACCGCCCGCCGCGTCACCCGCGGTGAGGCGGCCGAGGTAGTTGAAACGGACGTCGGGCACCGGGAGTTCCGCGAGCTCCGCCGCCGTTCGCGGGTTGAGGTGGCGCAGGAGGCCCCAGCCGATGCCGCCGTTCGGCACCGACCGCAGCCGCTCCTTGACCGCCTTCAGGACCTCGCCGGCCGGTGTCTCGCCCGGCCGCCCCGCGTCGAGCAGGACCGGGTACTGCGTGGTGAACCAGCCGACCGTGCGGGAGACGTCCGCGGGCGCGGACAGTGCCTGCCTGCCGTGGCCCTCCAGGTGGACGAGCAGGCCGGCGCCCGTGCCCCGGTGGCGTACGGCCGCCGAGGCGAGCGCGGACAGGAGCACCGCGTCGGGGCCGCAGTTGTAGGCGGCGGGCAGGGCCGTCAGCGCCGCCTCGGTGAGGTCGGCGGGCAGCTCGACGGTGAGGGTGGCGCGGCGGGCCCCCGCGCCTTGCCCGCCGGCGATCCTGGCGTCGGCCGCGTCCTCCAGGGCCGTGCGCCACCAGCCCAGTTCGGCGGTCGCCTCGGGCCGCTCGGACTCCTCGGCGAGGAGATGTGCCCAGCGGTGGAAGGAGGTGCCGGGGGCGGCCTGAGCGGGGCCGCGCGGGGCCTCGGCGGGGGCGGCCAGCGCGGCGGCGAGCTCCGGCCCGATGACCCGCCAGGAGACGCCGTCGACCGCCAGGTGGTGCAGGGTCAGCAGGAGCAGGCCCGCGTGGTCCTGGCCCGCGTCCAGCCAGACCGCCCGCATCATCTCGCCGTCCTCGGGGGCGAGGCGCGTCCTCGCCGCGAGCCGCCGTGCCGTGGCCGGGGCGTCGTCGGCGGTGACCTCGACGCGCACGAGTGCGGCGCCGGCCGGCACCTCGCGCGCCACCTCGGCCTGGAGGTCCGCCGCGAGGAGCCGCGTCCGCAGGGCGCCGTGCCGCTCCGCGAGGCCGCGCACGGCCGCCCGGACACGCTCCGGGGCCGTGCCGGACGGCACGGGGAACACCATGGACTGCGTGAACGCCCAGGTGTCGCCGCCCTGGTCCAGCCACCACCGCATCACGGGCGTGAGCGGGAAGCGGCCCACTCCTGGGTCCGCCGCGTCCTCGCCGCCGCCCGCCGACGTCCGGGCGTGGAGCGCCAGTTGGGCGGGCGTGCGCAGCGTGAACACGTCGCGCGGGGCGAGGACGAGTCCGGCCGCCGATGCCTGCCCCGTGAGCTGGATGGCCATGATGCTGTCGCCGCCGAGCCGGAAGAAGTCGTCGTCGGCGCCCACTTCCTCGACGCCGAGGACCCGCGCGAACAGGCCGCACAGCTCCTTCTCGCGGGCCGACGCGGGTGCCCGTGACGCCGTGGCGGCGCGGGGTGCGGGCAGGGCCGCCCGATCGAGCTTGCCGCTGGGCGTCAGGGGGATCTCCGGCAGCTCCACGACGTCCGCCGGCACCATGTGGGCGGGCAGCCGGGTCGCCGCGTACGCGAGGAGGCCGCCCGCGTCGACGGTGTGGCCGGGGGCGGGGACCGCGTAGCCGGTGAGCTGCGGTCGGCCCGTCGTGTCGGTGCGGACGACGGCCGCGGCGCGGGCCACCGAGGCGTGCTCGGTGAGGACCGCGGCGATCTCGCCCGGCTCGACGCGCAGGCCGCGCAGCTTGACCTGTTCGTCGGTGCGGCCCAGGTAGTGCAGGGTGCCGTCGTCGTCGCGGTGGGCGAGGTCGCCGGTGCGGTACAGGCGGGAGCCGGGGGCGCCGTAGGGGTCGGCGACGAAGCGTTCGGCGGTGGCGGCGGGGCGGCCCAGGTAGCCGCGGGCCAGACCCGCGGACGCCAGGTACAGCTCGCCCGCGACGCCGGTCGGCACGGGGCGCAGCCGCTCGTCGAGGACGTGGACGGCGGTACCCGCGACCGGGGTGCCGAGGGGCGGCGCGACGCCGTCGGCGGCGAGCGGTCCCGAGAGGGTGGCGGCGACGGTGGCCTCGGTGGGCCCGTAGGCGTTGTGGAGGCGGCGGCCGTCGACGGCCCAGCGCTTCACCAGGTCGGGCGGGCAGGCCTCCGCGCCGACGGCGAGCACGCGCAGCGCCGGGTAGGGGCCATCGGGCACGCTCGCGAGGACGGAGGGCGGCACCATCGCGCAGGAGATCCGCCGCTCGGCGAGGACCCGGCCGAGCGCGTCTCCGGCGAGCGGCCCCGGCGGTGGCACCACGAGGGTGCCGCCGGGCCCGAAGGCCATGCACATCTCGGCCACGGAGATGTCGAACGCGGGTGAGCCGAGCTGGAGGACGCGTGCGCCGGCGTCCAGCGCGAGGCGTTCCGTGAGGCTGTGCGTGAGCGCGGCGATCCCGGCGTGGGTGACGACGACGCCCTTGGGGGCGCCGGTGGAGCCGGAGGTGTGGATGACGTAGGCGGGCCGGTCGGGCGCGAAGGGAACGTCGCCGACGGGCTCGCCCTCGTAGGCCCCTTCGTCGAGGACCAGGCGCGGCACGTCCGCATCGGGCAGTGCCCCCGCCGCGTCGGTGACGAGCAGCACGGGCGCCGCCTCGTCCAGCGCCCTGCGCAGGCGTTCGGCCGGGTAGTCGGGGTCGAGCGGCAGATAGGCGGCGCCCGCCCGCTGCACGGCGAGCGCGGCCACGACGGACTCCGCGCCCCGGCCCAGGGCGAGCGCCACGGTCCGTTCGGGACCCGCGCCGTGCCGGACGAGGAGGCCCGCCAAGCGGTCGACCCGGTCGGCGAGCCGGGCGTACGTGAGGCGCAGTCCGTCGGCTTCGACGGCGGGGGCGTCGGGGGTGCGGGCGGCGTGCCGGGCGACCGTGTCGGGCAGCGACTCGGGGGCGGGGGCCGCCGGGCCCTCGGCCAGGGCGAGCAGACGGCGGCGCTCGGCCGCGGGCGCCATGTCGAGGTCGTGCAGCAGCGCGGACGGGTCGGCGGTGACCTGGCCGAGCAGGGCGAGATAGCTGTCCGCCCAGCGGGCGACCGCCTCGGGCGAGAAGAGGTCCGTGCGGATCTCGAAGCTGCCGTCCATACCGTCGCCGCTGTCGCGCACCACGCCGACGAGGTCGTGCTCGCCGCCGGTGTGGATGCGCTCGGGCTCGGCGAACTCCCGCACGGCCGAGACGCTCGGCTGCTCCGTGAGGTGCATGAACACCCACTGGAACAGCGGGGAGCGGCCCGCGCTGCGCTCCGGCGCGGCGGCCGAGACGATGCGGCCCACCGGCAGGTCGGCGTTGGCCATCAGCTCGGGGAAGTCGGCGCCGAAGCGGGCGAGGACGTCCGCGAAGGAGTCGCCGTCGGCGATGCGCCAGCGGGTCGGCACGGCGTTCATGACGTAGCCGATGACCTGGTCGAGGCCCTTGGCCGAGCGGTTCGCGACGGGGGTGCCGAGCACCAGGTCGCGGGCGCCGGACACGCGGTGGGCGAGGACCGCGAAGGCCGTCATCAGGACGACGTACACCGAGGCGCCGCGCTCGCGGGCCAGGGCGCGCACGGCCCGCGTGGTCTCCGCGTCGACGCGGAAGCGGATCTGGACGATGCCGTCCTCGCCGGCCTCCGGGCTGCCGTGGCCCGGCACGGTCAGCGGGCCCGGCGGCTCGGCGAGGTAGCGGCGCCAGAAGTCCAGGCGGGCGCCGAAGACCCCGGCGGCCTCCAGCTCGCCCTGCCAGGAGGCGAAGTCGGCGTACTGGATGACCGGGCGGCTCAGCTTCGGTTCGACGCCGTCGCGGACGGCGCGGTAGGCCTCGGCGAACTCCGTCTGCAGGACGTCGAAGGACCACCAGTCGGTGATGATGTGGTGCAGGCTCAGCATCAGCGTCGTACGGGAGTCGTCGACGCGTACGAAGCGGCCCCTGATGAGGCGTTCGGAGCCCAGGTCGAAGGGGCGGCGGCGGAAGGCGCGGAAGGCCTGCTCGATGGTGGTGCCGGTGCCGCGCAGGTCCTCGCGCTCCAGGACGAAGGGGCCCTCGTCGGGGAAGTCGACGCGCGGGTCGTCGGCCGTGCCGGAGATCCGGGTGCGCAGGATGTCGTGGTGGTTCTGGACCAGGGTGAGCGCGGCCTCCAGGTGGGCGGGCTCGACCGGGCCTTCCTCCGCGTCGAAGTGGTAGGCGCAGCAGAGGTTGAGGGCCGGGGTGCCGGGATACAGCGACTCGTACACCCACAGGTCCCGCTGGGCGGGGCTGAGCGGGACCGTGCCGGAGGCGTCGCGCGGCGGCACGGCCGCGGGGATCTCGCGGGCCCGGCCCGCCTCGACGAGGCGGCGCATCAGCCGCACCCGCTGCTCGCCGCTGAGGGCGCCGAAGCGGTCGGCCATGGAGGGCCGGCCAGGGGTCGAAGGCTGGTTCGGGGTCACTGTGCGGCCTCTCTCAGCTCGGCGAGGCGGTGCAGCCCCGCGAGTACCTCGTCGCGTCCGATGCCGAAGTCGATGAAGCAGGCCACCTCGTCGACGCCCAGGTCGCGCAGGTCGGCCAGCATCTTGGCGCAGTGGCCGGGCGAGCCGAGCAGGCTGCCCCAGTTCAGATAGCGGCGGTAGGCGAACTCCGCGAGCATGGCGTGCTGTTCGCCCGTCAGCTCGGCGCTCCCTGCGGCCTGCTCGGCACGGTTGGCGGCGGTCTGGCGCAGGTACGAGCCGAGGTAGGCCTTGAGCGGGGCGGCGGCGAGGCGGTGCACCTCGGCGTCGTCGGCGCCGACGTAGGTGTGCGCCATCAGCGTGACGCGGCCGTGCGCGTCGGTGCCCGCCTGGTCGGGGGCGGCGGCGCAGGCGGCGCGGTAGCGGGCGATCTTCCCGGCCAGTTCGTCCCTGCTCTGCCCGACGGTCGCGCCGAGCACCCCGGCGCGCAGCCGCCCGGCCGCCTCCCAGGTCTCGGGGTTGCCGGAGGTGGTGACCCACAGCGGCAGTCGGCGCTGGACGGGCCGGGGCTGCGGCACGACGGCGACCGGCTGCCCGGTGCCGTCGGGGTACTCGGCCGGTTCGCCCGCCCACAGGCGGCGCAGCTCGGGGATGGTGCGCAGGGTGCGCTCCCTGCGGTCCGCGTAGTGGCCGGGGGCGAGGGTGAAGTCGGCGGAGTGCCAGCCGGTGGCGACGGAGAGGCCGACCCTGCCGTGCGAGAGGTTGTCGACGACCGCCCAGTCCTCGGCGACCTTCAGCGGGTGGTGCAGGGGCAGGACGACGCTGCCGGCGCGGATGCCGATGCGCTCGGTGGCGACGGCGAGGGCGGCGCCGAGCACGGGCGGGCTGGGGAAGACCTGGCCGACCTGCTGGAAGTGGCGCTCGGGGGTCCAGAGGGCGTGGAAGCCGAGCCGGTCGGCGGTGCGGGCGACGGTGAGGATGTCCTCGTACGTCCGCGCGTGGCCCCCCGCCCCGGGTTGTGGAGCGGTCCCCGGCGCGGCGCCGCTGTCCGCGCCGAAGAACATCACGCTGAGGTCCACGGTCTCTCCTCCTGCTGCCTGCCGAGGTGGCTCTGCTGGTCCTGCTGCCGGGGCACGCGGGGGCGCCGGGGTATGGGGGCCGGAGCGGGCGCGGCCGCGGCGGGGGCGCGCTCCAGTTCGGCGGCGAGGGCGGCGACGGTGGGCGCGGCGAAGAGCTGCGCGGCCGTCGCGGTCCGTGCGGCGGTGGTGAGGCGGGCCGCGACGCGCACGGCGCGCAGCGAGTTGCCGCCCAGGGCGAAGAAGTCCTCGTCACGGCCCACGTCGGGGACGCCGAGGACGTCGCGCCAGACGGCGGCGATCTCCCGTTCCAGCGGGGTGGCGGGTTTGGCGCCGGGCGTCTTCGCCGCCGCCGGCGCGGCGATGGCGTCGCTCTGGTCCGCCGTGCGCGGTGGCCCGGTGGCGATCAGCTCCCGGAGCCGGGTGTCCGGCGCGGCGGCGGCCGTCTCCAGGGCCTGGGGCAGCGCGTCGGCGAGCCAGGCCACGAAGCGCTCCTCCAGGCTTCCGGAGCGGTACTCGAAGGTGAGCGTCAGGCCCTCGGGGGCGCCGCCGGGGCCGGTCTCCTCGGTGACGTCCACGAGGAGTTCGAAGCGGGCCTCGCCGGTGCGCACCACCTCCACCCCGGCGTCGGCGCCGGGCAGGCCGACCTCGGCGCGGGCGTTGTTCTGCAGGGCGAGGACGACGTCCGTGAACGGCTGCCTGCCGGGTGTCCGCGCCGGGTTGAGCTCGCCCACGACGTCCTCGAAGGGCACGTCCTGGTGGGCGAAGGCGGCGAGGTCGGCCTCCTTGACCCGGGCGAGCGCCTGCCGTGCGGTGGGGTCGCCCGAGAGGTCGGTGCGCAGCACGAGCATGTTCACGAAGAACCCGACGGCGTCCTCGACGCCGCCGTCCGCCGCGCGCCCGGCCACGGGTGCGCCGATCGCCAGGTCCTCGCCCGCGCCCGCCCGTACGAGGGCCGCGGCGAGGGCGGTGTGCAGGGCCATGAAGAGGGTGGCGCCCTGGGCGCGGGCGGCGTCCAGCAGCCGGGCGTGGGCCTCCGCGCCGAGCCGCCGCACGAGGGTGGCCGCGGCGGGGCCGGGCACGGCGGGGCGGTCCTGGCGTCGGGGGACGAGGGGGCCGCCGGGGGCGAGCCCGCTCAGCCGCTGCCGCCAGTACGCGATCTGCCGTGCCGCGAGCGACTCCGGGTCGGCCGGGGCGCCGACACGGGCGGCCCGGCGGCGGGCGTGCTCGGCGTACGGGACGGGGAGCGGCGGCAGCACGGGGCCGTCCGGGACGGCGGTGGTCCGCGCCGTGTAGGCACGCGTGAGGTCGCGGAAGAGCGGGGCCAGGGACCAGCCGTCGCCCGCGATGTGGTGCGCCAGGACGAGCAGCGCGTGCTCGCCGGGCCGCTCGCGCACGCTGAACAGGGCCGCGCGCACGGGCGGTTCGCCCCGCAGGTCGAAGCGGCGCCGGACGGCGTCCCGTAGGGCTGCGTCCAACTCCTGCTCCCCGACAACCACTTGGCGGAACGGCGGCCGGGCGGCGGGCCCGTCGAGCACGCGCCGCACCGGGGCGCCGTCCACCTCGTCGAAGACGGTGCGGAGCACTTCGTGCCGCTCGGCCACGTCGCCGAGCGCGTCGGCGAGGGCGTCCGCGTCGACCTCGCCCCGCAGCCGCACCAGCATGGGCAGGTTGTACGCGACTCCGGCGCCGAGCCGGTCGAGGAACCAGAGGCGGGCCTGCGCGGGCGAGACGGGCAGCGGGGCCGCGGCGTCCACGGTCTCGCGCGGCGGGGCCTCGGGGGCCTTCGGCATCCTGGCCGCCGCGTCGACGTGCGGGGCGAGCGCGGCGGGGGTCGGCGCGTCGAAGAGCGTACGCAGGTCCAGCTCGGCGCCGAGCGTGGCGCGGACGCGGCCGAGTACCCGGGCGGCCAGCAGGGAGTGGCCGCCCAGGGCGAAGAAGTCGTCGTCGGCGCCGGCCTCCGGGACGTGCAGGACGTCGGCGAACAGGGCGCACAGCGCGCGGACCGTCTCGCCGTGGGCGTGCCCGGTGCCGGCTCCTGCGGTGGTCGTGGCCGGGCGGGCGCGGGGCGGCTCAGGGAGCGCGGCGCGGTCCAGCTTGCCGCTCGGGGTCAGCGGCAGGGCGTCCAGGACGACGAAGGCCGCGGGCACCAGGTACTCGGCGAGCCGCTGCTCCGCGTGGGCCCGCAGCCCGGCCTCCGTGGGCGGCCGGGAGCGGTCGCCGCCGGGCACCACGTACGCGACGAGCCGCCGCTCCCCGTCCGTGTCGGCGCGGGCGGCCACCACGGCGGCACGGTCGACCGCGGGGTGGCCGGTGAGCACGGCCTCGACCTCGCCGGGCTCCACGCGGAAGCCGCGGATCTTGACCTGGTCGTCGGCGCGGCCGAGGTACTCGAGGACTCCGTCGGGGCGGCGGCGGGCCATGTCCCCCGTGCGGTAGAGGCGTTCACCGGTCGCGGAAGGCGCGGCCACGAAGCGTTCGGCGGTCAGGGCGGCGTCGCAGTAGCCGCGGGCGACACCCGCCCCGGCCGCGTACAGCTCGCCCCGCTCGCCGTCGGGGACCGGCCGCAGCCGCTCGTCGAGCACGTGGAGGCGCTTGCCGTTCAGCGGCTCGCCGATCGGCACGGGGCGGCCGTCGCGGACGTCTTCGGGGGTGATCCGGTGGACGGTGAGGAAGACCATGCACTCGACGGGGCCGTAGCCGTTGCTCAGCCGGAGGCCCGGATGCCGCTCCAGGGCGCGGGCCACGTGCGGGGGCGAGAGCGCCTCGCCGCCGACGATCAGCTCCCGCAGCCCGGCGATGGCCTGTGGGTACTCGTCGACCACGACGTTGAACAGCGACCCGGACAGGTACATCGACGTCACGCCGTGCGCCGCGACGAGCCGGGCGATCACCACGGGGTCGGGGCGGCGCCCCGGGTGCAGCACGCAGGCGCCGCCGCCGAGCAGCGGCCCCCACAGCTCCAGCGCGAACGCGTCCCACGACACGGGCGCGCACTGCAGCCAGACCGCGCCGGGCCCGAACGAGGCGAAGCCCTGCCCCGTCAGCGTGGCGGTCACCGCGCGGTGCGGGGCGACGATGCCCTTGGGCCGCCCGGTCGACCCGGAGGTGAACATCACGCAGGCCACGTCGTCCCCCGCCACGGCGACGGCCCCGCGAGGCAACGGGTCCGCCTGGGCGGCGTCCTCTACGAGGATGAGGACGGGGGCGACTTCGCCCGGGGGCGAGGCTTCGGCCGAGGGCGCGGGCACGACGTGAGGGCCGGGCACGGCTGCGGGCGAGGCCACGGCTTCGGGTGCGGGAGCCGCTTCGGGCGAAGCCACCGCATCGGGGCCGGGCACCGCTTCGGGCGCGGGCACGGGCACGACTGCGGGACCGGGCACGGCTGCGGGCGAGGCCACGGCTTCGGGTGCGGGAGCCGCTTCGGGCGAAGCCACCGCATCGGGGCCGGGCACCGCTTCGGGCGCGGGCACGGCTTCGCGTGCGGAAGCCGCTTCGGGGCCGGGCACAACTTCGGGCGAAGCCACGGCTTCGGGTGCGGGAGCCGCTTCGGGCGAGGGCGCCGCTTCGGTCCACAGCCCCGGCGGCGCGTCCCGCCGGGCGAGGACCGCCGTCACCCCCGCGTCCGCGGCCATGTCACGCAGCCGCGCCGGGGGGAAACCGGGGTCGAGCATCACGTACCCGGCCCCGGCCTTGAGCGTGGCGAGGACCGCGACGGCCAGTTCCGCGGAGCGCTCCAGACAGACGCCCACGGTGTCTCCGCGCGTCACGCCGCGCGCCACGAGCAGGCCCGCCAGCCGGGCCGCCGCCGCGTCGAGTCCGGCGTAACTCAGCCTTTCCTCCCCGTACACGAGGGCGGTCGCGTCGGGCGTCCGTGCCGCCCGCTCCTCGAAGAGCTCATGCACGCACCGCGTCGTCATCCTTCTCACCCCCCTCGGCCGTCGGCCCGCCCGGCTCGGCGGGGGTGTCGTCGATGTCCGGCAGCAGGACGTCGATGTCTCTGATCGAACGGCTCGCGAGACCCCACAGCGCCACCGCGAGCCCCGCCACGCCCGCGAGGAAGAGCATCCCGGCCATGCCGCTGCCGGGGCCGTCGCCGAACAGGGGGCCGATGAGCACGAAGACCCCCGCCCCGTCGGCGGCCTGCGGTTCGAAGACGTGGTCGGCGAGCGGCCCGGAGACCGCCGTGGCCACCGGCACGGAGATCTGCGAGAGAAACATGACCGCGCCGAAGACCCTGCCCTGCCACTCGTGGGGCACCTTGGTCTGCACGATCGCCTGCATCGAGGCGTTGACGAGCGTCATGAGCAGCGAGCCGAGCAGCATGGCCGCGCACCAGCCGGCGACGCCGCCGGCCAGGGACATCGCGAGCTGCGCCGTCAGGCACATGCCGACGATGCCGAGCATCATGCCCCTGCCGCGGTTCTTCGGCCCGCCCCAGGCGGCCATCAGCAGTCCGCCGACGACACCGCCGACGCCGATCGCGCTGTTCACCGCGGCGAGCGCGCCGTTGCCCGACTTCAGCAGGACCATGGGCTGGATGACGGCGAAGCCGAAGACCATGACGAGGTTGACCGTGCAGAAGTTCACGGTCATGTCGCGCAGGCTCGCGTGCCGGAAGAGGTAGCGGAGCCCGTCGACGGCCTCCGCGGTGATCTTCGTACGGGGTGCTCCCGCGCCCTCGGGGACCTTGTCGCCCCTCATGCGGACGATGCGCACGCCGATCAGCGCGAAGGCGTAGCTGGCCAGGTCGATGACGAGGACGGCGCCGATGCCGGAGAGGGCGACCATGACGCCGCCGAGCGCGGGGCCGCAGATGCCCGCGGCGCTCCTGGCCCCGGCCAGCAGGCCGTTGGCACGGCCCAGTTGGTCCTTGCGCACCAGGAGCGGCACGGCGGCGGTGAGCGCGGGGAGCTGGAACGCCGCGGAGACGCCGAGCAGGACGGTGGCCGGATAGACCTGCCACGGTTCGAGCCCGCCGCCGAAGAAGTGGACGAGGGTGAGGGCTCCGACGGTGAGGAGTCCGCCGATGTCGGCGATCTGCAGGGCCGACCGTTTGCGGATACGGTCGATTATCGCGCCTGCGAACGGGCTGAACAGCGCCTGCGGGAGCAGGGCGCAGAGAGACAGCGCGGTGACGGCGGTCGCCTGCTCGCCGCTCGACCAGACCTCGATAATGAAAGCGAATCTGAGAACGGCGCTTCCGACCAGTGAGACGGCCTGTCCGGACCAGACGAGCAGCAAGGGGCCCGCGTCACTGAAACGCCCTGACTGCCCCTTTACTCCTGCCGCCGCTTTCGCATTTCGTTCTTCTCCGGCGCGTTCGGCCACGTCAGGAACCGGATATCAGGCTCGCCGGACGCATGTCCGTCCAGCTCCGCTCCACATAGGCCAGTGAATCGGCCCGTGAACTCGCCTCTTGTGCCACCTCCCAGCCCGCCGGCACGTCGAGCGGCGCGGGCCAGAGGGCGTGCTGGTTCTCGTCGTTGACGAGCACCAGATATTGACCACTCTCATCTTCGAATGGATTCCCCGCCATTTACCTTGAACCCCCCGGTAATCTCAAAGAATCCCTTTACGTCCGCAGGAATCCTTGCGCGGAGGCCTAATTCCATCAAGGCTTTGTGACATTGATCACAGGGTCACCGAGGGGGTAAGTGTGTGATTTGACCGGATTACGTGAGGGGGGAATCCGGGCCGCGCATCGCTTCACGCCCGGAGGGCCGCAGGTGTCGCGGCTGCGGTTTGCAATTTGCCCCTCCGCGTAAACCGCGCCGCCGGGGCCGGTCTCGCCGCCCCGGCGGAATCACGCCGACGCGCGGCGCTTGGCGGCGCCCTTCTTCGCCGGGGCCGCGCTCTTTCCGCCCTTAGCCGGAGCCGCCTTGGCCCGAGCCGCCTCAGCCGGAGCCGCCTTCCCTGCGGCGGCCTTCCCTCCGGCCGCCTTCCCTCCGGCGGTCCGCCCCGTGGTCGTCTTCTTGGCGGCCGCCTTCTTGGCGGCCGCCTTCTTGGCGCCGGCCCGCTTGGCGGAGCCGTCCCGAGAGCCGGCGCCGCCCGCTTCGGCCGGTGAATCCTTGGCCGCGGAGGCCGACTTGGCGGAGGAAGCGCTGCCCGCAGCGGCCGGCTTGGCGGCAGAAGCCCTGCCCGCAGGAGCCTTGCCCGAGGACGCCCCGCCCGAGGAAGCCTTGCTCGCGGGAGCCCTGCCTCGGGCGGCGGCTCCGGTCGGGGCGGCCTTGCCCGCCGCCCCGCCCCGGGCCCGCGCCTTGGCGGGGGCGGCCTCGCTCCCTGCCCGCTTCGCGCCCCGCGAGGACAGCCGGGTCACCTCCGCGACCGGGCCCTCCTCGGCGGCCTGCCCGGCTTCCGCCTCCCCGCCCCGCGCCGAGCGCGCCGCCCGGACGCTGTTCTCCAGGGCGGCCATGAGGTCGATGACCTTGCCGCCGCCCGTATCGGCGGCGGGGGCCCGCTCCGTCGTCGTACCGCCCTGCACCTTCGCGGCGACCAGTTCCTCGACCGCCGAGCGGTAGTCGTCGTGGAGCGTGGCGATGTCGACCTCGCCGAGCGTGTCCATCAGGGCGTCCGCCAGGTCGAGTTCGGCGTCGCGGACCGTGACGCGCGCGTCGGGCGCCGCCCCTTCCGGCTCCCGGATCTCGTCGGGCCACAGCAGCCCGTGCATGGCGATCACGTCGTCGACCACGCGCAGCATGCCGAGCCGTTCCCGGCCCCGGAGCGCGTACCGCGCGAGGGCCACCTTGTCGGTCCGCCTGAGCGCCTCGCGCAGCAGCGTGTACGGCTTGGTGGCGGGCACCCCGTTGGCCGAGAGGTAGTACGCGGTGTCCATCTGGAGCGGGTCGACGCGGTCCGCGGGGACGAACGCGACGATCTCGATCGTCTTGGCCGTGGGGATCGGCAGCGAGGCCAGGTCCTCGTCCGTGATCGGGATGATCGAGCCGTCCGCGTCCTGGTACCCCTTGCCGATCTCCGCCGAATCCACCTCGCGGTCCTCCGCCTCGCACACCTTGCGGTAGCGGATGCGTCCGCCGTCCTCCATGTGGACCTGGCGGAAGGAGACCGAGTGGTTCTCGGTGGCGTTCACCAGTTTGACGGGGATGCTGACCAGGCCGAAGGAGATCGCGCCGTTCCAGATCGACCGCACGTCCGGCACCTCTCATTTCGCGTCGAGGAGTTTGTGGCGATTTGTGCGACTCTCATCGTATGACGCCGATCACAGAGGTGGAGGGGCGAAGGCTCTCGCTCAGCAACCTGGACAAGGTCATCTATCCCGCGAGCGGCTTCACCAAGGGCGAGGTGCTGCACTACTACGCGGCCACGGCCGAGGTCCTCCTCCCCCACCTCCGCGACCGTCCCGTCTCCTTCCTGCGCTACCCCGACGGGCCCGAAGGCCAGAGCTTCTTCGCCAAGAACGTGCCGCCGGGCGCCCCCGACTGGCTGCCGACCGCCGAGGTGACGCGCTCCGACGGCGCCACCCGCCAGGTCCTCGTGCAGGATCTGGCCTCGCTGATGTGGGCGGCCAACACGGTGACGGAGTTCCACACCCCGCAGTGGCGGGCCGAGGCTCCGGCGCGGGCGGACCGGCTGGTGCTCGACCTCGACCCGGGCCCACCGGCCACCGTCGTGGAGTGCTGCCGGGCCGCGCTCTGGCTGCGGGACCGGCTGCGGGCCGACGGGTTCCACGTGTACGCGAAGACGTCCGGGAGCAAGGGCCTCCATCTGCTCGCCCCGCTGGAGCCGACGCCCTCCGAACGGGTCACGGCGTACGCGAAGGCCCTCGCCGTCGAGGCCGAGCAGGAGTTCCCCGAGCTGGTCGTGCACCGCATGACGCGGAGCCTGCGTCCGGGCAAGGTCTTCGTCGACTTCAGCCAGAACGCCGCCGCCAAGACGACCGCCACCCCCTACACCCTGCGGGCCCGCAGCGAGCCGACCGTCTCCGCGCCCGTGACGTGGAAGGAGATCGAGGCGTGCGAGGAGCCGGGGCAGCTCGTCTTCACCGCGGGCGACATCGCGCCCCGCGTCGCGGAACACGGCGGCGACCTGCTGGCCCCCCTCTTCGACCGCGGGCTGGCCAGGGCGCTGCCGACGGGGAGCGCGCGATGACCCTGCGGCAGCCGGTGCGGGTCGCCCTGGCGGAGAGCGTGACCGCGCTGCCGGAGGGGGACGGCTGGGCGTACGAACCCAAGTTCGACGGTCACCGCATGGTCATCCTCCTGGACGAGGCCGGGCAGGTGACGCTCCAGGCCCGCTCCGGGCGCGACGTCACCGCGGCCTTCCCGGACCTGGAGCGCGCCGCGGCCCGGCTGCCCGCGGGCGCCGTCCTCGACGGCGAGGTCGTGGTCTGGTCCGGCGGGCGCATCGACTTCGCCGCCGTGCAGCAGCGGGCAGCGGCGACCCCGCTGCGCGCGGGCGCCCTCGCGCGCGCCCTGCCCGCGTCGTACGCGGCGTTCGACCTGCTCGCGGAGGGCGGCGACGACTGCCGCCGGCTGCCGTACGCGGAACGGCGCGCCCGCCTCGTACGGCTGCTCGCGCCCTGGGGGCCGCCGCTCCAGGCGGTTCCGTCGACGACCGACCGGGACACCGCGCTGACCTGGTACGAGACGCTGCCGGAGACCGGTGTCGAGGGGCTGGTGGCGAAGCGGCTCGACGGGGCGTACCGGAGCGGCACGCGCGCGTGGCTGAAGCTGCGGCACAGCGACACCCGGGACGCCGTGGTGATCGGCTGCACGGGACCTCCGGGGCGTCCCCAGGCGCTCGTCCTCGCCCTGCCCGGCGACGGCGCCCCGGTGGTGTCGTCGCCGCTCTCCCCCGAGGTGCGCGCGGAGGCCTCCCGGGTGCTGCCGGACCCGGCGGGCGAGGGGGTGGCGACGGCGATCGGCATCGGCGAGATCACGTACGCGGCACTGCCGGAGGAGCCGGCGGTCATGGCCGAGGTCCGGCAGAACACCACACGGCACGCGACGGCGGTCGTGGTCCGCTTCCGCTGACGGGCAGCCACCCAGGGAACACCCGTGTGACGGGCGTCACGCTTAATCAAGTTTGACTAGACGCCTTGCGAGGCATACCTTCTGCGTCAGTAGTCAAACTTGACGACAGCACGCCGCGACACCGCGACAGCCGAACGAAGGAGACCGCATGACCGTTCTGCCCGAGACCGGATACATCCCGACCGACGAGGACCGCGCGAGCCTGGACGCCTGGTTCGCCGAGTACGACGCCCACAGCGCGAAGCGCGACGTGGAGCGCATGGCCGACCTGGCCGCCTTCCCGCTCAACCTCGTCAGCGACGACTCCGCGGGCGACGGACGGGCGGCGCAGTGGGACCGGGAGCAGTTCGTGGCGACGATGACGCACGTGATGGGGGAGGGCAGCGCGGACATCACCTTCGAGTCCACGCGCACACCGGTCTTCCTCTCCCCCGCGATGGCCGTCGTGTTCACCGACTCGGTGATGACGACGGACGAGGGGACGCAGCGCCTGCGCTACGCGGACATCCTGATCAGGCGCGGCGGCTCCTGGGCCTTCCAGACCATGATCCAGGGCGGCTGGGGGGACAACCTGTGAGCTGACCGGAGGGGGAGCGGCGCCTCAGACGCGCCGCCAGGTGTGGCGGTCCCTGGCCAGGGCGTGCAGGGCCTCCACGTCGGCCGGCTTCAGCTGGCCGCCGAGGCGGGCGAGCGAGGCCAGGTCGCCGTCCCGCAGCACCCGCACGTCGCGTGGCGGCGCCGCCACGCCGAGGTCGGCCGCGCCCGTGCCCGCGAGCGCCAGGACGGGCCGCACCTCGGCGGTCAGCGCGAAGGAGGCGCGTCCGGCGTCGGAGCGGAGCGTGCGCAGCAGCGGGGCGGGCCGGCCCCGGCCGACGGTGACCATCGGGTCGGCGATGCGGACCCGGCGCCTGCGCACGGCGAGCGCGGCCACGCAGAAGAGGCCGCCGGGACCGATCAGCAGGTGGTGGATGCGGGCGCCGCCGGGCAGCGGCACCGAGTGCAGCACCCGCCAGCCCGCCCCTTCGAGCTCCTCGAGGGCGCCGCCGACCGCACGCTCCGCGGTGAGCGCGCGGTGGCGGGCGTCGGAGCGCAGCCGCCGGGCGGGCGGAGCCTCGCGCTCCAGGGCGATGTGCAGTGCCTCGCCGGGGCGGTTGGGCGCGAGGTCGTCGTCGGGGTGGAGCGCGAGGCGGGTCATCTCGGCGGGGGTCGGCAGCGGCGGCGGGCCGACCGTGACATGGCCGGTCAGGAAGGGGCCGAGGGCGCGCAGGACGTCCTCTTCGCGGTGCTCGCCGATGAGGTTGACGCGGGCGGAGTCGCGGTCGTACCACGCCACGGTCCCGCCGTCCGCGCCGAGGACGTACCACCGCTCCTGCCCGTGCCGCCAGGCCGGTAGGACGCGCAGTCCGCTCATGCCGCAACACCCCCCGACCATGGGAACAGCCCGTGCGCCGCCGGTGCAAGAACCCGGCGGCGCACAGGCGCGGTTGAGGCGCGTTCACGCCGGTCGTGGCCGGTCGGGCGCCGGCGCCGCGCCGGACGCGGGGAGACCGGCGCACGGCCGCCGGAGGACCGGCAGGTGGACAAGGGGGACTTCTCCCGCCATAAGGTGTACGGGGCGTCCGTGCGACCCGTGTCGTGCCCGCTCGGCCGTGGCGGGCCGATCGTGGGCGGGAGACCTCTGACACCATCGTCCTCTACGCCGACCAGGTGACGTGACGACAGGCCTGGCGCCACGACAGGCCGCGCCCCGCGGCAGGCAGGAGTGCAGTGAACCGCAGCCGGCCCGCGCTCGCGACCGCGCTCGCCGCTGCCGTCGTCCTGCTGGCCGGCGGCTGCGGCGACCCGGGCGGTCTGCGCGGCGCCGGGCCGACGCCCACCGCCCAGGGCCCCACGCACCTCTGGCCCGACCTGCCGCCCCCTTCCGCGCCCGCGGAGGACTACGGCGCCATAGAGGCGGTGAAGGTCGAGGGCGTCGAGGTGCCCGGCGGCGACCTGCGCGAGGTGGACCCGGTGGACGTCGTCCGCGCGGACTACCAGGAGAACCCGGGGATGTACGAGACCTCCGACAGCGCCTACCGCAAGACCCTCGACCGCCTGGCGGACTGCGCCGCGGAGAGCACCGGCACCCGGGAGCGGTGCCCGGTGCTCAAGGCGTACTACCGGGATCTGACGGGCGACGACAAGGACGATCTGATCGTCGGCGTCTCCACGTCCGACGACAACCTCGACATCCGTGTGTACGCCGAGGAGGGGCGGCAGCTCACGCAGATCATGGAGATGAGCGACGCCGTGCTCGGAGTGGAGCTCGCCGGGCGCGACCTGATCATCCGGGCCGTCTCCAGCCTCCCGGGATACGAGTACCACACGGTCTGGTCCTGGGACGCCCACCAGAAGGCGATGCTGCCGACGAGCGACGAGATCGTGCGGGCGCCGGACGCGCCACGGCCGCGCACCCCGCGCCCCTCCCCTTCGGCGAGCCCGGGGGCCACGCCGTCCGAGAGCGGCGGGCGATGAGCCGGCGGCGGCCGCGCGGACCGCGGTTCCCCGCCTGGACGGCGTCGCTCACCTGGAAGGCCGCCGTCTTCATCACCGTCATGTGCTGCGCGCTCGCGGCCCTGCTCGGCGCGCTCGTGCACGTCTCGGTGACCGACCAGACCGTCGGCCAGGCACGGGAGCGCGCGCTCTCGCGCCTCGAAGAGGTCACCGAGCGGTACGAGGCGGGCGACCGGCTCGGGCCCGGCGCGGGCGTCGACCCGGACGGGCTGCCCGAGCGGCTGCGGGACCTCGCGGTGGGCGGTGAGCGCGGCACGATGGTCGCCGCCCACGAGTCGCGGCCGACCATGTGGGCGGCCGGGCCCGCGGACGGGGGCCGGGCGCTCGCCGTCCAGGTGGACTACGCGCAGGGCGCCCGCACCATCGACGGGCTCGACCGGGCGATCCTCGGCTCCTCCGTGCTCGCGATCGGCGCGACGCTGCTGGTCGGGGCGTTCGCCGTGACCCGTGTGACCCGGCGGCTGCATCTGACGGCGCAGGTCGCGAGGAAGATCAGCAGGGGCGCCCTGGACGCCCGCGTCAACGACCCCCGCACCAAGGAGCCGGCGCGCCGCCAGGACGAGGTCGCCGCGGTCGCCGGGGCGCTCGACACCATGGCCTCCTCGCTCCAGGGCAAGCTCCTGAGCGAGCAGCGGTTCACCGCCGACGTGGCGCACGAGCTGCGGACGCCGCTGACCGGCCTGCACGCCGCGGCGGAGCTGCTGCCGCCGGGGCGGCCGACGGAGCTGGTGCGGGACCGGGTGGCCGCCCTGCGCGTCCTGACCGAGGACCTCCTGGAGATCTCCCGGCTCGACGCGAGGAGCGAGCGGGTGGACCTCGACGCGCACCGCCTCGCTCCACTGGCGGAGCGCGTGGCGCGGGCCTCGGGCGAGGGGGTGGAGTTCACCGTCGTCCGCGACGTCACCGTGGAGACGGACCGGCGGCGTCTGGAACGGGTCCTCGGCAACCTCGTCGGCAACGCCCTCAAGCACGGCAGGGCGCCGGTGCGGGTCTCGGTCGACGGGCCCGTGGTCACCGTGCGGGACCACGGCGGCGGCTACCCCGGCTACCTCGTGGAGCACGGCCCGCAGCGCTTCAGGACGGAGGGCACGACCAAGGGGCACGGCCTCGGGCTGACCATCGCGCTCGGCCAGGCCGCGGTCCTCGGCGCCCGGCTGACCTTCGCCAACGCCCCCGACGGCGGCGCCGTCGCGACCCTGCGGCTGCCCTACGAGGAGTCGGCCGACGAGGCGGGCGCGGCGGACCCGGACCACGGCGGCGGGAGACCGCCGGAGAAGAGGGACGGGCGCGGCCCCGGCGAGGGCGGGCCCCGCAGCGGGGCGTGAGCTTTTGCGCACGCACCGTGCCGCTTTTACTGTGAGTTGCGGCTTATGGGCAGTTCCCGGAAGCCGTCTCCCACCGCGGCTCACGCGCATGCGCCGGAGGCCGCCCCGTTCGCCCCTCGGAGGAGAACCCATGCCCCTGCGAACCACTGCCACCCGGCTCGGCGTACTGGCCGCCGGCGGCGCCCTCGCCGCACTCCCCCTCACCGGACCCGCCGCCGCCGCGGACACCGCCGGCAACAAGGCCCCCGTCTACAAGGGCCGCGTCATCGCCAAGAACGGCCTGCTGCTCCGCAACGCCCCCCACCGCGGCAGCCGCGTGATCCGCAGCGTGCCGTACGGCAAGGTCGTCACCATCTTCTGCAAGACGCGGGGCGACCGGGTGGGCAACAACGACCTCTGGTACCTGCTCACCGACGGCACCTGGGCGTGGGGTTCCGCGCACTACATCGTCAACATCGGCAAGGTGCCGCGCTGGTGCTGACAGCGGCCCGCCCCACTTGGCCGACATAGGCGACATAAACGGACTTCAGGGCTCGTCGCTTGCTACGTTCCCGGCATGACCGGAACACGCGTGGCCTCCGCACCCCCCACGGTGCCCGCCGCCCGTGTCCCCCGGCGCCGCGGCGCCGAACTGGCCCTGCTCGTCCTCGCCGTCCTGCTCTGCGTGTACGGCTACTGCGCCGTCGGCCTGGCCAGACACGGCTCCGTCCCACCCGGCGCCGCGGGGTACGGCGCCGGGCTCGGACTGCTCGCCCTCCTCGCGCACCTCGCCGTCCGGCTCCGCGCCCCGTACGCCGATCCGCTGCCGCTGCCCATCGCGGTGCTCCTCAACGGGCTCGGCCTGGTGCTCATCTACCGTCTCGACCTGGAGACACCGCACGACGAGGCCGCGCCCGCCCAGCTCATCTGGTCCACCGCCGGCGTCGCGCTCTTCATTACCGTCGTGCTCCTGCTGCGCGACCACCGGCTGCTCCAGCGCTACGCCTACGTCTCCGTCGTCGCCGCGCTGGCCCTGATGATCGTGCCGATCTTCTTCCCCGCCGTGAACGGCGCCCGCATCTGGATCAGGTTCGGCGGACTCTCCATCCAGCCGGGCGAGTTCGCCAAGGTCCTGCTCGCCGTCTTCTTCGCCAGCTACCTGGCGGCCAACCGCGGCGCCCTCGCCGGCGCCGGCCGCACCGTCCTGCGGTTCACCCGCCTGCACCTGCCCACCGGACGCGTGCTCGGGCCCGTCGTCGCGATCTGGCTGCTGAGCGTCGGCGTCCTGGTCCTGGAGCGCGACCTCGGCACCTCCCTGCTCTTCTTCGGCCTCTTCGTGACCCTCCTGTACGTCGCCACGGGCCGCACCGGCTGGATCGCGGTCGGCCTGCTGCTCGCGGCGCTCGGCGCGTACGCCGTCGGCTCGTTCGAACCGCACGTGCACGGCCGCGTCCAGGACTGGCTCGACCCGTTCGCCTCGATCGACGCGGGCGCGGGGCCCAATCAACTGGCCCAGTCCCTCTTCGCGTTCGCCGCCGGCGGGATGCTCGGCGCCGGGCTCGGCAGCGGCCACTCCATCCTCATCGGCTTCGCCGCGAAGTCCGACTTCATCCTGGCCACGGCGGGCGAGGAGCTGGGGCTCGCGGGCCTCTGCGCGGTCTTCGTCCTCTACGCCCTGCTCGTCGAGCGCGGCTACCGCGCCGGGCTCGACGTGCGCGACCCCTTCGGGCAGCTGCTCGCGATCGGGCTCGCCACGATCATCGCCCTCCAGGTCTTCGTCATCGCGGGCGGCGTGATGGGGCTCATCCCGCTCACCGGCATGGCGATGCCGTTCCTCGCGCAGGGCGGTTCGTCGGTCGTCACCAACTGGATCATCGTGGCGCTGCTCATCCGGGTCAGCGACTCGGCCCGCGGACGGCTCGCGGCCCGGGAGGGCGGGTGACCCGGCACATCCGGCACGCCGCCGTGCTCTGCGCGCTGCTGCTCGCCGCCCTGCTCGTCAACGCCGTCCGCGTCCAGCTCGTCGAGGCCGGGTCCCTGGAGACCAACCCCGCCAACCGGCGCGTGCCCATCGCCCGCTTCGGCCAGCCGCGCGGCGACATCCTGGTCGACGGGCGCCCGGTCACCGGCTCCAAGGACACCGGGGAGCAGCTCCGCTACGAACGCACCTACGCCAACGGCCCGTTGTACGCGCCCGTGACCGGCTTCGCCTCGCAGGTCTACGGCACCTCCCTCCTCGAGGAAGCCGAGGACGGTCTCCTGTCCGGCACCGATCCGATGCTCGCCCCGCTGCCGCTCTGGAACGACCTGACGCGGGCACGGAGTCCGGGCGGCGAGGTGCGGACCACCATCAGGGCGGCGGTGCAGCGCGCCGCCTTCTCCGGTCTCGGCGGCAAGCGGGGCGCGGTCGCCGCGCTCGAACCCTCGACGGGGAAGATCCTCGCCCTGGTCAGCGCCCCCTCGTACGATCCGGAGCGGCTGTCGGGCACCGGCTCGGCGGTGGCGGACTCCTGGGCCGAGCTGAACCGCGCCCGTGAGAAGCCGATGCTGAACCGCGCGATCCGCAGGACCTATCCGCCGGGGTCGACGTTCAAGGTGGTCACGGCCGCCGCCGCGCTCGACTCGGGGACCGTGACGGATCTGGACGCGCCGACCAGGTCCCCCGACCCGTACACGCTGCCCGGCACCCGTACGCGGCTCACGAACGAGGGGGACGGCTGCGCGGACGCCTCGCTGCGGCAGGCGTTCCAGTGGTCGTGCAACACGGTCTTCGCCAAGCTCGGGGTGGACACGGGGCTCGAACCGATGGTCCGCACCGCGCGGAACTTCGGATTCAACGACGCGGACCTGCGCATCCCCTCCGCCGTGGCGCGCAGTAACTTCGACACCTCCCTGGACAAGGCGCAGCTCGCGCTCTCGGCCATCGGGCAGTACGACACGCGGGCGACGCCGCTGCAGATGGCGATGGTCTCGGCGGCCGTCGCGAACGGCGGCTCGGTCCGGGCCCCGCACCTGGTGGACCGGACGACCACGGACGACGGCGACCTCGTCGCCACCACGGGGCAGCGCACCCTGCGCCAGGCGATGCACCCGGCGACCGCCATGCGGCTGCGGGAGCTGATGACGGACGTCGTCGAGAAGGGCACGGGGGCCAACGCCGCCATCCCCGGGGTGGTTGTCGGCGGCAAGACGGGCACGGCGCAGCACGGCGTCGACAACAACGGGACGCCGTACGCGTGGTTCATCTCCTGGGCGCAGGCGCCGGGCGACATCGAGCCCTCGGTGGCGGTGGCGGTGGTGATCGAGGACGCGGCGGCGGACCGCGGTGACATCAGCGGCGGCGGCAGCGCGGCGCCGATCGCCAGGGCCGTGATGGAGGCGGCCCTGAAGGCGGCGGCGGACGCGGACGGCGGTCCCTGAGCGGTCCGCGCGGTCGCCGCTATCCGTCGCCGCCCGCGGCGATGGTCTCTGCCACCTCGGTCACGCGCGCGTGCTCCTCGGCCGCGAAGCGCTCCGCGTCCAGCTTCTCGGCGATCTCCTCGTCCTGGAGCATGAGCTGGTCGAGGTTGTGGTCGCCCATCTCGAAGACGCCCATGTCCACGTACGCCTGCTGGAGGCGTTTGCCCCACAGGCCGATGTCCTTGACGCAGGGCACGATGCGGCTGAAGAGCAGCTGCCGGAAGAGCGCGAGGAACTCGGACTGCTCGCTGTACTCCTCGGCCTGCGCCCTGGGGACGCCGAAGTTCTCCAGGACCTCGACCCCGCGCAGCCGGTCGCGCATGAGGGAGCAGCCCTCGATGACGAACTCCTCGCGCTCGCGCAGCTCCGCGTCCGTGAGCTGCTTGTAGTGGTCGCGCAGCGCCATCCGCCCGAAGGCGACGTGCCGGGCCTCGTCCTGCATCACGTACGCGAGGATCTGCTGCGGCAGCGGCTTGGTCGTGGTGTCGCGGATCATGCCGAACGCGGCGAGCGCGAGGCCCTCGATGAGGACCTGCATGCCGAGGTAGGGCATGTCCCAGCGGGAGTCGCGCAGGGTGTCGTCGAGGAGCGAGCGGAGGTTGTCGTCGACGGGATAGAGCATGCCGATCTTCTCGTGCAGGAAGCGGCCGTAGATCTCGGCGTGCCGGGCCTCGTCCATGGTCTGGGTCGCGGAGTAGAACTTCGCGTCCAGGTCGGGCGCCGACTCCACGATGCGCGCCGCGCACACCATCGCGCCCTGCTCGCCGTGGAGGAACTGGCTGAACTGCCAGGAGGCGTAGTGCTTGCGCAGCTCGCCCTTGTCCCGTTCCGTCATCTTCGCCCAGTGGGGGGTGCCGTGCAGCGCCAGTGACTCGTCGGGGGCGCCGAGGGGGTCGAGCGGGTCGACCTCCAGGTCCCAGTCGATGCGCGTGGCGCCGTCCCACTGCTTGTCCTTGCCCTTCTGGTAGAGGGCGAGGAGGCGGTCGCGCCCTTCGTCGTACTCCCAGCTGAGCCGGGCCGAACCGGCCGACGGGATCTGCCAGTTGGGCTCTCCGGGTGGCTTGGTGTAGAGCTCATGCGTCGCCATACAGGCAGGCTCACACGCTCCTGGACACAGGGTCAACAAGTCGCGCGCGAGGGATTGACGCCCTTGCTGACAGGCAGTCTCATAAGAGATGACCGCCGGTAACCCCCGTCTCCGGCGCCTCACCGACGACAAGGCAGGTACCCGCCATGACGACCGTGCCGGAAGACGTCTCGCTCCAGGGGCTGCGGGACGCGCTCGGCCCGCTCAGGGACCGGGAACAGACCGCCCTCCGGCTCCTGGAGTCGTCCGCGAAGCACTCCTTCGACCCCGACAGGGACCTCGACTGGGACGCACCGCTCGAAGAGGGCAAGTGGTTCTGGCCGCCGGAACTCGTCTCGCTCTACGACACCCCGATGTGGGAGCGGATGTCCGAGGAGCAGCGCTTCGACCTCGCCCGTCACGAGGCCGCGTCCCTCGCCTCGCTGGGCATCTGGTTCGAGGTCATCCTGATGCAGCTCCTCGTGCGCCACATCTACGACAAGTCGCTGACCAGCGCGCACGTCCGCTACGCGCTCACCGAGATCGCCGACGAGTGCCGCCACTCGATGATGTTCGCGCGCATGATCCACAAGGGCGGGGCGCCGGCGTACCCCGTCTCGCGCCTCGACCACAACCTCGCGCGGGTCCTGAAGACCGTCTCCACGACGCCCGGCTCCTTCGCCTGCACGCTCCTCGGCGAGGAGATCCTCGACTGGATGCAGCGGCTCACCTTCCCCGACGAGCGCGTCCAGACGCTGGTGCGCGGGGTGACCCGTATCCATGTGGTCGAGGAGGCCAGGCACGTGCGGTACGCGCGTGAGGAGCTGCGGCGGCAGATGGCGACCGCGCCCCGCTGGGAGCGGCAGCTGACCAGCCTCAGCGCCGGGGAGGCCGCGCGGGTCTTCTCCGTCGCCTTCGTCAACCCCGAGGTGTACACGAACGTCGGCCTCGACCGGCGGGCGGCCGTCGCCCAGGTGAAGGCCAGCGGCCACCGCAGGGAGATCATGCAGGCCGGGGCGAAGCGGCTCACCGACTTCCTCGACGACATCGGGCTCATGCAGGGCCTCGGCCGGCGGCTCTGGCGGTCCTCGGGACTGCTCGCCTGACCGCCCGCGGCCCCCGGCTACGCTGCGGGGTATGACGACGCCGGCCACCACCCCCGCGTACCGCCGCCTCAGCGTCGAAGCGCGGCGGCGGCAGCTCCTGGAGTCAGCCCTGTCCCTCTTCGCGCACCGCGCGCCCGAAGAGGTCAACCTCGACGACGTCGCGGAGGCCGCCGGGGTCTCACGGCCGCTCGTCTACCGCTACTTCCCCGGCGGCAAGCAGCAGTTGTACGAGGCCGCGCTGCGCTCCGCGGCCGACGAGCTGGAGCAGTGCTTCGCCGAGCCGCCGCGGGGCCCGCTCACCCAGCGGCTCTCGCGGGCGCTCGACCGGTACCTGGCCTTCGTGGACGGGCACGACGCCGGGTTCAGCGCGCTGCTCCAGGGCGGCAGCGTGGTGGAGACCTCCCGGACCACCGCCATCGTGGACGGGGTCCGCCGGGCCGCGGCCGAGCACATCCTGGCCCACCTGGACGTGGTGGAGCCGGGCCCCTCGCTCCGGATGACCGTGCGGATGTGGATCACCGCGGTCGAGGCGGCCTCGCTGATCTGGCTGGACGCGGGGAAGCAGCCGCCGCTGGACGAGCTGCGGGACATGCTCGTCGAGCAGTTCATGGCGGTGCTCGTCACGACGGCGGGACGCGACCCGCAGACGGCCGGCGTGGTGCGGTGGGCGCTCCCCATGGAGACGCCCGACGGCCCCGCGGGCGGGCTCGCGAGGCGGGTGCTGCCCGTGGTCACCGACGCGGCCCACCTGCTGTGAAGGCCCGCGCCCGCCGTGGTGTGACACTGGTGGCGTGAAGAGCGAAGAGACCCCCTTCGTGGGCGGCCCCCTGGACGGCCGGGTGCTCCCGGTGCTGCTCGGGCCGACCGGGCACCCGCCGAAGGTGTACCGCGTGCCCGTCCCCGACGACGCGGGCGGCCCCCCGACCGTCCTGGTCTACCGCAGGGCGCCCGCGGCGACCGGTCGGCGGTTCTCGCTGACGGCGCGCTGGCAGTACGAGTACGACACGGACGGCGACAAGGGCGGCGGCCTGAAATGGCCGTGGTCCAAGCCCTCCGGCCCGGCCGCCTGACCGCAAGCCGACACGCCGTCACACCCTGGACGGGTGATCTCCTTGGGCCGACGGGACGCCTCCGGAGGCGGAACCGGGAAGTCGGCCCGATGCTCGCGGTGCGCGGCGGAAGGACCGCCCGCGCACCGGAGGTGATGAGGTGTCAGGCAAGCTGCCGCGCTGGGTCTGCACGGGGGCCGTGGTCGGCTCCCTGTTCACGGCCGCTCCCCCGGTCCAGGCGCTGCCGGCGCCGGCGCCGGACCCCGACGCGCGCTCCGTCCACCGGCTCCTGACGGAGCTTCAGCGGCTCTACCGGGACGCGGAGGAGGCCACCGAGAAGTACAACGCGACCGCGGAGAAGCTGAAGAAGCAGCGTGCGCACGCCGCTGACCTGCGGGCCGAGCTGGTGAGGGCGCGGAGGTCGCTCAAGGACAGCAGGGGCGACGCGGGCCGCCTCGCCCGGCAGCAATACCAGAACGCCTCGGCCGCCGAGGTCTCCCCCTACCTCCGCCTGCTCCTCGCCCGCGACCCGCGGCTCGCACTCGAACAGGGGCACGTGGTCGGCAGGGTCGCCGCGGACCGGGCCGCGACCGTGGAACGCATGGCCGGCGGCGCGCGGCGGGCGGACACGCTGGCCGACGCGGCCAAGCGGGCCGTGGACGAGCGGGCCGCGCTGGCGGCCCGCCAGAAGAAACAGCGGAACAAGGTCGTCCGGCAGCTCAAGGAAGTCGAGGAACTGCTCGCCTCGCTCACCGACGACCAGCTCACGTCCCTGCGGCGGGCCGAGGACAAGGGCGTGCGGAACGACCAGAAGCGGTTCCTCGCCACCGGGGCCCTCGGCGGCGGCCCGGCCGTGCGGGCGCCCTCGCGCCGCGGCCACAAGGCCCTCACGTTCGCGGTGAAGCAGATCGGGCGGCCCTACAAGTGGGGCGCCGAGGGACCGCACGCGTTCGACTGCTCCGGGCTCACCTCCCAGGCCTGGCAGCGCGCGGGACGCGACATCCCGCGCACCAGCCAGGAGCAGTGGAAGCGGCTGCGCCACATCCCGCTGGCCGAACTACGCCCCGGCGACCTCGTCGTCTACTTCCCCAAGGCCACACACGTGGCGATCTATCTGGGCGACGGCAAGGTCGTGCAGGCGCCGCGCCCCGGCACCCGGATCAAGGTCTCGCCCATCGCCGCCAACCCGGTGCTCGGCGCGGTGCGGCCCGACCCCGCGGGCCGGGCCATGCGGGGCTACACCCCGCCGAGGCTGCCCCAGGGCGCCGCCTCGGGCAGCGACCTGGGGTACCGCGACCGTCAGGCGCCGGCCGCCACGGACTCCAGGTAGGCGGCGGCCTTCTCCGGGTCGTAGAAGAAGTGCTCGAAATCGGCCGGGTCATTGAAGCCGTTGGCGAAGCGGTCGGCCACCGGCTGGAGGCGGCTTCCCGCGCCGAGGATGTCGAGGACGTGCTGCGGCGGGGCGCCCAGCATCGCGTTCGTCCACTTGGTGACCCACTGCGCGGTGTCCCAGTAGCGGTCGAACGCCGACTGCATCCAGGCCTCGTCGAACGGCTTGTCGCCGTGCTCGACGATGGAGGAGATGTACGAGGCGGCGCACTTGGACGCCGAGTTGGAGCCCTGGCCCGTGACCGGGTCGTTGGCGACCACGACGTCCGCGACACCGAGGACCAGACCGCCGCCGGGCAGCCGGCCGACGGGCTTGCGGACGGTCGGCGCGTACCGCCCGGCGAGGGTGCCGCCCGCGTCGGTCAGCTCGACCTTCGTGGCGCGCGCGTACTCCCAGGGCAGGTACTTCTCCAGGAGTTCCAGTGTCAGCGCCAGGTGCTCCGAGGGGTCCTTGACGCCCTGGAAGACGTCCAGCGGGCCGCCGGGCACGCCCTCCCAGAACAGGATGTCGGCGCGGCCCGTGTGGGTGAACGTCGGCATCACGAACAGTTCGCCGACGCCGGGCACGAGGTTGCAGCGCACCGCGTCGAACTCGGGGTGCTCGGGGCGCGGGCCGAGACCGTGCACATAGGCCACGGCAAGGGCGCGCTGCGGCTCGCTGTACGGGGAGCGGGCGGCGTCACGCTCGAACATCGAGACCAGCTCGCCCTTGCCCGCCGAGACGAGCACCAGGTCGTAGGTGCGCGAGAAGTAGTCGAGGTCGGAGACGGCCGCACCGTGGATGACGAGCTGGCCGCCGCGCTGGGCGAAGGTCTCCATCCAGCCGGCCATCTTCACGCGCTGGTCGACGGACTGGGCGTACCCGTCGAGCTTGCCGACCCAGTCGATGGCGCGCGTGGGGTATCCGCTGCTCGAACCCGGGGAGGAGTCGGGGCCCGCGACGGAGACGCCGACGCCCTCGATCCTCGGGGCCTGCGCCTCCCAGAAGTTCGCCTGGATGTCCCGCTCGTGCTGGAGCGCGGTGTGGAACATGCACTGGGTGGACATGACCCGCCCGGACCGGATCTCGTCCGCCGTCCGGTTGGACATCAGGGTGACCTCGTACCCCTGGGCCTGGAGTCCGAGGGCTATCTGGAGACCGGACTGACCGGCTCCCACGACAAGTATCTTCCGCATGGGGGGACTACTCCTACGTACGTTCACAAATGCTGGGGGAAGGTGTGGGGGGCGTCGGTCACTCGGGGGCGACGTCGAGGGCGTGGCCGACCAGGGCGAGCAGGGACTCGATCGCCGAGATACGCTTGCGCGCGTCCATGATCAGCACCGGTATGTGCTCCCCGACGGTCAGCGCCTCGCGCACGTCGTCGGCCTCGAACTCCTCGCTGCCGTCGAAGTGGTTCACCGCCACGATGTACGGCAGGCCGCAGCTCTCGAAGTAGTCCAGGGCCGGGAAGCAGTCGGACAGCCTGCGGGTGTCGGCGAGCACCACGGCGCCGATCGCGCCGCGCATCAGGTCGTCCCACATGAACCAGAAGCGCTGCTGTCCCGGCGTGCCGAAGAGGTAGAGCACCAGGTCGTTGTCGAGCGTGATGCGGCCGAAGTCCATGGCGACCGTGGTGCTCGTCTTCTCCGGTGTGCCGCTCAGGTCGTCGGTGCCGACGCTCGCCTGCGTCATCAGCGCCTCCGTCTGGAGGGGCGTGATCTCGGAGACGGCGGTCACCAGTGTCGTCTTGCCGACGCCGAAGCCGCCGGCCACCACGATCTTCGTGGCGATCGGGGCGCGTGACCTGTCCGTCTGCCAGGGCTGCAGCTGATCCTCGTCCTCGAGGAGTTCAGAGACGGCGGAGTCCACTCAGCACCCTTTCCAGCAGTGCGCGGTCGGGCTGACCCGGGCCGTGGCCCGTTCCGTACACGCGGATCTTTCCCTGGTCGGCGAGGTCGCTCAGGAGGACGCGGACCACGCCGAGCGGCATCTTGAGGAGGGCCGCGATCTCCGCGACCGTACGCATGCGGCGGCAGATCTCGACGATCGCCCGCATCTCCGGCATGACACGGGCCGTGCCCTTGGTCAGTTCCAGGCGCTCGTCGGCGGCCTCGATCGCCGCGTTGCTCGCCACGAAGGTCTCGACGAGGAGGACGTGGCCGAACCTGGTCCGTCCGCCGGTCAGCGAGTAGGGCCGCACGCGGGCGGGATGGGGGCGCCTCCCTGGTCGAGCGGAGCCGAGAGCTTGGGGGAGGTCGCCGCCGCGCCGGGGCAGCTTCGCCGCGGCACGGCCGCCGCGCCTTCCGCTCATCGGGCGTCCTCCAGCGACTGGCGCAGCTCGCTGCGCAGCTCAGGGGTGAGGACGTGTCCGGCACGGCCCACGAAGAGCGCCATGTGGTAGGCGACGACGCTCATGTCGCAGTCCGGGGTGGCGTGCACGCCGAGCAGGGAGCCGTCGCTGACCGTCATGACGAAGAGGCTGCCCTCCTCCATCGCGACCATGGTCTGCTTGACCGGGCCGCCGTCCATGAGCCGGGCGGCGCCGACGGTGAGGGAGCCGAGCCCGGACACGATCGTGGCGAGGTCGGCGCTCGAACCCCGGGGGCCTTTGGGGGCCTCTGCCGGGCGCTCGGCGTGCTGCCCGGGGTCGGAGGAGAGCAGCAGGAGTCCGTCGGAGGAGACCACCGCGACGGAGAGGATGCCGGGCACCTCCTCCACGAGGTTGGTGAGCAGCCAGTGCAGGTTCCGGGCTTCACGGCTCAGGCCGTACTGCCCGGCTCCCGAGGCGCCGCCGGACGCGGTGGGTGCGGTGGATGTGGCGGGTGCCGCGGAAGAACCGGGCGTGCGCATGGGCGCAGTCAACTGCTTGCCTCCTCGACTGAGTCCCCCATTACGTCTGCGGCTTTTGCGTTCTTTTCGTTACCTTGCGTGGGTTCGTCGTGCCGCGTTCGGTCGGACGCGGCCGGCGTCTCTGTCGGCTCCTCCCCCGCGATCTCGGCCTCCACGTCCCTGCGGCCGCTCTTCGCGCCCTGGTGGAAGCCGCCGAGCCGGCGGCGGAGAGCCGCCGCGTCCACGGAGCCGCCGCGCGGCCCCGGCACGGCGGCCGGGGGCGCGGTGACCTTGGGCGTGCGCTTGGGCAGGCCCTTGTCGGTGACGCGCTCCCACTTGGGCGGCCTCGGGGCCGCCGGGGGCTCGGGGGCCGCCTCGGGTTCGGGCTCGGTCGGCGGGGCCGCGTCCGGGGCGCGGGGCGGTGCGAGCTCCATGGTCGTCTCGGGGGAGGGCTCGGGCTCCGGCTCGGCTTCCGCCTGGGGCTTCGTCGCCTCGGCCTGGGGCTTCGTCGCCTCGGACCCGGGCTTCGCCGCCTCGGGCTCGTCCGCCGCGTGCTCGCGCTGGCCCGCGTCGGCCCGCGGCGCCTGCTTCGGCTCCGGCTCCCGCTCCGCGGCGGCGGGCTGCGGGAACGCCGTCTCCAGGGTCCGCTCGGCCGCAGCGATCAGCGGGTCGGCGCCATCCTCCGAGAGGGCCGCCAGCCGGCCGGGGATGACGTTGGAGTTGGCCTCGGCCTCCGAGCCCGGCAGATGGACGACGCCCTCCCCGGCCGCGCCGGGACCGGCCGCCGCGCCGGGCCCCGCCGCCAGGTCCGGCGCCGCCGCGAGGATCTGCTTCGGCAGCACCACGACCGCCGCCGTGCCGCCCTGCTTCTGCTCCCGCAGCCGCACCCGGACCCCGTGCCGCGCGGCGAGCCGCGCCACGACGTAGAGGCCGAGCCCGAGGCCGTCGCCGCTCTCCTGGTCGTAGGCGTCGTCCGGGTCGAAGTCCGTCAGCCGGGCGTTGAGCCCGCGCATGCGGTCCTGGGGGACGCCGATGCCCTCGTCCTGCACGGAGAGCATGACCTCGCCGTTCTCCAGGAGCCAGCCGGAGACCTCGACGGCCGCGTCCGGCGGCGAGAACGAGGTCGCGTTCTCCAGGAGCTCGGCGACGAGGTGGCTGATGTCGTCCGCCGCGAAGCCCGCGATGTGGGCGTGCGGCGGCAGCGCGGCGATGCGGACGCGTTCGTACCGCTCGATCTCGGAGACGGCGGCGCGCACCACGTCGACCAGCGGGACCGCCCCGGGGTGCTGGTGGCCGTGCTCGGCGCCCGCGAGGACCAGGAGGTTCTCGCTGTGGCGGCGCATGACCGTGGCGAAGTGGTCGAGCTTGAAGAGCGTCGCGAGGCGCTCCGGGTCCTGCTCGCGGCCCTCCAGGTTCTCGATGACGGCGAGCTGGCGCTCGACCAGGCCCAGGGTGCGCAGGGCCAGGTTCACGAACGTGCCGTGGATGGACCGGCGCACGCGCTCCAGGTGGGCGGAGGCCTCGGCGAGTTCGGCGCGCAGCGCCTCGCGCTCGTCGGCCATGGCCTGGCGCTTGCCGATGAGGTGCTTGCGGTCCGCTTCGAGCGTGGTCAGCCGCTCGGTGAGCGCGGCGGCGTGGCCGTGCAGGGCGTTGACGGAGCGGACGACCTGGGCGAACTCGTCGTCGCGGCCGGTGAAACGAATCGGCTCCTGCGGCGCGGGCTCGGTCGCGAGGCGGGCCGAGCCGAGGCGCAGGACGGCGAGCGGCCTGGTCAGCGAGCGGGCCATGGCCATGGAGACGCCGACCGCGGCGAGCAGGCAGACGCCGATGAGCGCGATCCTGATCTCCAGGGCCGTGACGTCGTCGTCGCGGAGGGCCGCGAGGTCCTTGGTGCGCTCGACGCCGAGGGCGGACTCGGTGCCGCGCATCAGCTCGATGCGGGCGGAGAGGGCGGCGTCGAGCTTCTTGGGGTCGTGGCGCAGCTCGGCGTCGGACAGCTCGGGCCGGTCGGTGAGGCGCTTGAGGTACTTCTCCGCCGAGGCGACGTCGGAGCCCGTGACGGTGGACTCGTACGTGGAGCGCGCGGGGTCGTCCGCGGTGTCCGAGAAGTCGGCGAGGGCCGCCAGTTCCCGCGTGTGGGCCCGCTGGGCGGCGGCGGTGAGCGCGTCGCGCTGCTCGGCGGCCTGCGGCGACTCCTCCGTGACGGCGCCCGGCAGCCCCGTGACGGGGTCGACGGCGGGGGTGGTGGAGGTCGACCGCGGCACGGCGAAGGCGGCCAGGAGCAGGCCACGGGTGGCGGCGGCCTGCTCGACGGCGTGGTCGAGGTCGACGAGGGCGAGGGCGCCCCTGTTGGCCTCGGGCGGCAGCCGCTCGGCCAGGTCGCGGGTGAGGCCGTGCAGTTCGGTGATGACCTTCGTGTACGCCTCGTGGGCGTCGAGGGCGCTGCTCTTGCCGGTGAGCGCGGCCCTGCGGACGGCGGCGACGTCGGCGAGGTCGTCGCGGAGGGCCGCCGGGGCGTCGGCCCCCCGCAGCTCGTCGATCTGCCGGTCCACGCGGGCGCTGCGGCTCTCGGAGAGGCCCTTGCCGTCGGGGCGGCCCGCGGCGATGAAGGCCGTGACCTCGTCGCGCTCGTCGGCGAGCGAGTGGCCGAGGGAGACCGCCTGCTGGGTCTGTTCGGCGAGGGTCACCAGGCCCTGGGTGTCGTGCACCCGGTCGGAGGCGGCGATGACGGCGGGCGCGCCCGCCCCGACGATCGCGGCGGCCACGACCGCCACCGCGATGACCAGCCGGTTGCGCACGCGGGCGGTGGGCCGCCTGGTGACGTCGGCCGCGGCGGACGTGCCCCCGGCGGACGCCTTGGGCGCGGTCGAGGACTCGGCGGCGGGAGCCCGCGTCACCTGGTCAGCCCCCGTCGCGGAGTCCGTGGCGGTGCGCTCCGGCGCCTGCTCGGTCGGGGTGGTCGCGTCCGGCGTGGTCCCTTCCGGGGCCGTCTGCTTGCCTTTGCGCCGAGGCCGCATCTTCTGCACCGGTGCTCGCATTCCTGTTCTCGGCTGACCTGGGCCCGGATGACGGTGTGTCAGCACGAGCGCGCCCCAGGTACGGCTCCAGACCATTCCAGTGCCATGGGGTGGCGGACGCGCATCGTCTGCCTGGCCACCCGAAGGAGTGAACATCGGCGAGGAGTTGGCGGGCAAGTCCTCGCGGGGCCGCCACGGGGCCCGCACGGAGCGCCGGTTGGACGTCGCCCGGCGGCTTTGGCAGTATTCGCCGCCACACCTCGGCGGAGTTGATCATTCCGACCCAATTCCGGCGCGTGACCTGCTGGTACGGGCCACTACGCGCCGCTGATCCACCGCCGGAGGGTCGCGTGGAGGCCTCGTGCAGACTGGCCGAATGCGCATCGAACTCGCCACCGAGCCCGGAGACCCCGCACGCCCCAACGAGGACTACGCGTCGGTAGCGCTTCCCGCGTCCGGACAGGGCGGTTCGCTCGTCCTCCTGGACGGCGTGACACCGCCCGAGGGACCGGTGGGCTGTCTGCATTCCGTCCCCTGGTTCACCGCGCGACTGGGCGGCGCACTGGGGGAACTGTCCGTTTCGCGGCGAGATCTGACGCTCCCTGATGTGTTGGCCGGGGCCATCACGCGTACCGCCGACGCGCACGGTTCAATCTGTGACCTTTCTCACCCACGGACCCCCCAGGCAACCGTGGTGCTCGTGCGGTGGGACGCCGAGCGCGTCGAGCATCTGGTCCTGTCCGACTCGGCGCTCCTGCTCGCGGGGGCCGACGGCGCGGTGACCGCGGTCCTCGACCGCCGCCTCGCCGAACTGCCGCCCGCCGTCCGGGCGCTGCGCGACGAGGTGCGCGCCCTGCCGCGCGGCTCGGCCGAGCGCGAGGCGGCGGGCCGCGCGTACGGGGCGGCGGTCGAGGCCCTGCGCAACGCCGACGGCGGCTTCCACACCGCCGCCGCCGACCCCTCGGCCGCCCTGCGCGCGGTCACCGGCGAGGCCCCGAGGGCGGAGGTCACGGCGGTGGCGGCACTGACCGACGGGGCGTCGCGCTGGGTGGAGACGTTCCGTGAGGGCGGCTGGGCCGACTGCCTCGCACTCGTCCGCAAGGAGGGCCCGCAGCGCCTGGTCGACCGGGTCAGGGAGCTGGAGCTCGCCGACCCCGACGGCCTCGCCTTCCCGCGCGGCAAACGGCACGACGACGCGGCGGTCGTCTACGCGGAGTTCTGAAGCGGCCCGTCGCCCGCGCGCGGCCCGGGCCATGACGCCCGGCTCCTCAGCCCTCGGCGCTGCTGTTGAGCCGGCCGAGCAGCCGGGCGAGCTCGGCGACCTCGGCGCGGTCCCAGCCCTGGAGCCGGCGCACGTACTGGGCGCGGCGGGCGGCGCGCACCGTGCGGAAGCGGGTGCGGCCGTCGGGGGTGAGCCGGATCAGCCAGGCGCGGCCGTCCGCCGGGTCGGGCTCGCGGGAGACCAGGCCCAGCTCCTCCAGGGCCCTGAGCTGGCGGCTCATGGTCGCCTTGCCGACGCCGATGAACGCGGCCAGGTCGGTGGCCCGCTGCGGCCCCGCGTCGTCCAGGCAGACGAGCAGGCCGTACGCGGCGGGTTCCAGGTCGGGGTGGACCTGGCGCGCCATCTCGCCGGACGAGGCCCGCGCCCGGCGCATCAGGAGGGTCAACTCGCGCTCCAGGGACAGGAACTCGCGGTCCGCCCCCGGTTCGGCGGACGCGCGGTCCCCGCCCGTCACACCCTCTTCTGCAGCACCCATGTCCCGCTTTCCCGATTCTGAAAGTTTCCGCCGGAAGGCTTCCCCGCCGCGGCCTTGGCGGCAGCGGCCTGACCAGTATTTCGCAAGGTCGGAACCGTGCGGCTCCGGTGCCTCCGCCACAGGAGTGGACCAACGGCAGCGGCTTGACCCTCTTCCCTGGCGGCGGTCTACGTGCGTAGCTTTTCAAGTGACATGTTCACACCATGGCGTCCCGCCGTGACATGTCGGCAGGTCCCCACCGAGCACCACCGAGGCCATCGGAGGCACGCACATGCCCGTGCACAGACCCGGATCGGCCCGCCGCTCGCGCTTGTCGCCGGCGGGGGTACTCCTCGCAGCACTCTCCGCGCTCTCCCTCCTCCTGACGCTCCCCACGGCGGCCCGGGCGGACGACGTCCCGCCGCGCGGCTCCGCCCGCCTCGGCCAGGGCGTCATCGAGCACGACGGCCAGGGCGGCCGCCCCTCGGGCGGTGAGGCCACCCAGACCGAGGGCGTCGACGTCAGCAGCCACCAGGGCAACGTCGCCTGGCAGACCCTCTGGAACAGCGGGGTGAAGTGGGCCTACGTCAAGGCCACCGAGAGCACCTCGTACGAGAACCCGTACTTCGCCCAGCAGTACAACGGCTCGTACAACGTGGGCATGATCCGCGGCGCCTACCACTTCGCCACGCCCGACACCTCCAGCGGCGCCGCCCAGGCCAACTTCTTCGCGAGCAACGGCGGGGGCTGGTCGCGGGACGGCAGGACGCTGCCGGGGGCGCTCGACATCGAGTGGAACCCGTACGGGGCGGCCTGCTTCGGCAAGTCGCAGTCCGGCATGGTGAGCTGGATCCGTGACTTCCTCACCACGTACAAGGCGCGCACAGGGCGCGACGCGGTGATCTACACCGCCACGAGCTGGTGGAAGCAGTGCACCGGCAACTACAGCGGCTTCGGCGCGAGCAACCCGCTGTGGATCGCCCGCTACAACACCAGCCCGGGTGAACTCCCGGCCGGCTGGGGCTTCCACACCATGTGGCAGTACACCTCGTCGGGCCCGACGGTCGGCGACCACAACAAGTTCAACGGCGCCCTCGACCGGGTCAGGGCGCTCGCCAACGGCTGAGCACGCGGCGGTGGCCGGTCCCCGGGGCTCCGGGGGCCGGCCACCGCGGCGCCGGGCGGTCAGGCCGCCACGGCGACCTTGACCTCGGCCTCCGCGAGCGCCAGTTCGAGCACCTGGCGCACATCGGTGACCGCGTGCACGTCCAGCTTCTCCAGGACCTCGGCGGGCACGTCGTCCAGGTCCGCCTCGTTCCGCTTCGGGATGATCACCGTGGTGATCCCGGCGCGCTGCGCGGCGAGCAGCTTCTGCTTGACGCCGCCGATCGGCAGGACCCGGCCGGTCAGCGACAGCTCACCGGTCATCGCCACGTCCGTGCGGACCTGCCGGCCGCTGAGCAGCGACGCGAGGGCCGTCGTCATCGTGACGCCCGCGCTCGGCCCGTCCTTGGGGACCGCGCCCGCCGGGAAGTGGATGTGCACGCCCCGGTCCTTCAGGTCGCCCACGGGCAGTTCCAGTTCGGCGCCGTGCGAGCGCAGGAAGCTCAGCGCGATCCGCGCCGACTCCTTCATGACGTCGCCGAGCTGCCCCGTGAGGGTGAGCCCGGACGCGCCGGTCTCCGGGTCCGCGAGCGAGGCCTCCACGTAGAGGACGTCGCCGCCCGCGCCGGTGACGGCGAGCCCGGTCGCCACGCCCGGCACGGCGGTGCGGCGCTCGGCCGGGTCCTGGGCGGACTCGGGCACGTGGTGCGGGCGCCCGATCAGGCCGCGCAGGTCCGCGTCCGTGACGGTGAAGGGCAGCTCCCGCTCGCCGAGTTCGTGCTGGGCCGCGACCTTGCGGAGCAGCCGCGCCACGGAGCGTTCCAGGTTGCGTACGCCCGCCTCGCGCGTGTACTCGCCGGCGAGCTTGCGCAGCGCGCTCTCGTCGAGGGCCACCTCGTCCTTGTCCAGGCCCGCCCGCTCCAGCTGGCGCGGGAGCAGGTGGTCGCGGGCGATGACGACCTTCTCGTCCTCGGTGTAGCCGTCGAGCCTGACCAGTTCCATGCGGTCGAGCAGAGCCTCGGGGATGGCTTCGAGGACGTTGGCCGTGGCGAGGAAGACGACGTCGCTGAGGTCCAGCTCGACCTCCAGGTAATGGTCCCGGAAGGTGTGGTTCTGGGCCGGGTCGAGGACTTCGAGGAGGGCGGCGGCCGGGTCGCCCCGGAAGTCCGAGCCCACCTTGTCGATCTCGTCGAGGAGCACGACCGGGTTCATCGACCCGGCCTCCTTGACGGCCCGCACGATCCGTCCGGGCATCGCCCCCACGTACGTGCGCCGGTGGCCGCGGATCTCCGCCTCGTCGCGTACGCCGCCGAGCGCGACCCGCACGAACTTGCGGCCCATGGCGTGCGCGACGGACTCGCCGAGCGAGGTCTTGCCGACGCCGGGCGGGCCCACGAGGGCGAGCACGGCGCCGCCGCGACGGCCCCCGACGACCCCGAGACCGCGGTCGGACCGGCGCTTGCGCACCGCGAGGTACTCGGTGATGCGCTCCTTCACGTCCTGGAGCCCGGCGTGCTCGGCGTCCAGGATCTCCCGGGCGCCCTTGATGCCGTACTCGTCCTCGGTGCGTTCGTTCCACGGCAGTTCGAGGACGGTGTCGAGCCACGTCCTGATCCAGGAGCCCTCGGGCGACTGGTCGCTCGCGCGCTCGAGCTTGTCGACCTCCTTGAGGGCGGCCTCGCGGACCTTCTCCGGCAGGTCGGCGGCCTCGACGCGGGCGCGGTAGTCGTCGGACTCCTCGGCCGCGTCCTTGCCGTCGCCGTTGAGCTCGCGCAGCTCCTTGCGCACGGCGTCCAGCTGGCGGCGGAGCAGGAACTCGCGCTGCTGCTTGTCCACGCCCTCCTGCACGTCCTTGGCGATGGACTCGGCCACGTCCTGCTCGGCGAGGTGCTCGCGCAGCTGCTCGGTGGCGAGCCTGAGACGGGCGACCGGGTCCTCGGTCTCCAGGAGTTCGATCTTCTGCTGGGTGGTGAGGAAGGGCGAGTAGCCGGAGTTGTCGGCGAGCGCGGCGACGTCGTCGATCTGCGTGACGCGGTCGACGACCTGCCAGGCGCCGCGCTTCTTCAGCCAGCTCGTGGCGAGCGCCTTGTACTCCTTGACGAGCTCGGTGACGGCGCCGGGCAGCGGATCGGGCACGGCGTCGTCGAGCTTCGTGCCCTCCACCCAGAGGGCCGCGCCGGGGCCGGTCGTGCCCGCGCCGATGCGCACGCGGCTCCGGCCGCGGATCAGCGCGCCCGGGTCGCCGTCGGCGAGCCGGCCGACCTGCTCGACGGTGCCGAGCACGCCGGTGGCGGCGTACGTCCCGTCGATGCGCGGAACAAGCAGCACCTTCGGCTTGCTGTCGCCCTCGGAGCGCGCGGCGGCCTGCGCGGCCTCCACGGCGGCGCGCACATCGGCGTCGGAGAGGTCGAACGGGACCACCATGCCGGGCAGGACCACCTCGTCATCGAGCGGCAGCACAGGCAGAGTGAGCGGTGTGTACGAGGTGGACTCAGTAGCCATGATCTCCCCTTCGGCATTCAAGTTGAGCTATACCGGCTCAATGCTTATGAGCGCCCTGGTGTTCCCCAACCGGTGTTCGCTCTGAGCGATCAACCGAAATCGGTCAGGCGTCGCCACCACACCTCTGTACGGATCGGCCCTCCGCCGGGACGGTGGTCCCCCGGCCCGCACCCGCCACGTACGGAGGACACCCGCGGTGGACACACCCGAGACCCAGGACGTCACCGGTCAGCTCGTCGAGCACGCGCTCGGCCACCTCTTCTCCGCGGCCCTGCGCACCGCCGCGCGCTGCCGCGTGGCCGACCACCTGGCGGCGGGCCCGCGCACCGCGCGCGAACTGGCAGGGGCGACCGGCGCCGACGCCGGGCACCTGCGGCGCGTCCTGCGCTACCTCGCCACGCGCGGCGTCTTCCGCGAGGACCGGGCGGGGGCCTTCCACCTGACTCCGACCGGCGAGGCCCTGCGCACGGACGTGCCGCACTCCCAGCACGCGGCGGTCCTGATGCTGACCGACCCGACGTTCCAGCGGTCCTCGGCCGCCCTTGAGGAGACGGTGCGCAAGGCGGGCCCCTCCTTCGAGCGGCTGTTCGGCGAGCCGTTCTTCACGTACCTGGCCGGGGACCCGGAGCTGCGGGAGGTGTTCGACTCCGGGATGACGTCGCTCTCGGCGCGGGTCGACGCGGTGGTCGCGGGGACGTACCCCTTCCCCGAGCACGGCCGGATCGTGGACGTCGGCGGCGGGCGCGGCGGCCTGCTCCTCGCGGTCCTGCGCGGGCGCCCCGGCCTCTCGGGGGTGCTCTTCGACCAGACGCCCGCGATCAGCACGCACGTCCTGAGCGGCGAGGAAGCGGTGCGGGGCCGGTGGAGCGCCGAGTCGGGCGACTTCTTCACCGAGGTGCCGGAGGGCGGCGACGTCTACGTCCTCAAGCACGTCCTGCACGACTGGCCGGACGAGGGCTGCCTGCGCGTCCTGCGCAACTGCCGCGCGGCGATGGCCCCCGGCGCCCGCGTCGTCATCGTCGAGTCCGTGCTGCCCGGGGGCAACGCCCCCCCACCCCGGCAAGGCCATGGACCTCGCCATGGCCGCCGTGGTGAACGGTCAGGAGCGCACGCGGGAGGAGTTCGCCGCGCTGCTCGCCGCGGCGGAGCTGAGGCTGACGCGGGTGCTGCCGACGGCCGCGTTCCCCTCGGTCGTCGAGGCGGTGGCGGCCTGAGCACGCGGGCCCCTGGGCGACCTGCGGGCCCGCCGCAGCAGCGGCCAGGTGGCGACGCCGATGGCGAGGGCGAGCAGGTGGCCCCAGTTGGTCATCGGGTCCTCGAACGCGATCAGGTCGTCCACCAGGACCCAGCCGAAGCCCGCGAGGGCCGTCCATCCCGCCCAGCGCGGCAGCAGCCCCGCGAGCGCCCCGGCGCTGGCGGCCACGCCGAAGCTGATCCCGTAGTCCAGGCGGTGCAGCGAGCTGTCCGGCAGGTGCCCCGCGAGGACCGAGAGCCCCACCGGGACCTCCGTGGCGAGCGTGGCGACGACATGGCCGAGCAGGAACACCCCGGCCGTGCGCAGCCCGCCGATGCGGCGTTCGAGCGCGGTCAGGACCAGCAGGAAGCCGATCGCGTACGGCGAGGCGATCCCGCCCGCGATCCACAGGGCGCTGGCGACCAGCACGAGGGCGGGGCTGTGCACCAGGTGGGCGACATCGGTGCTGGAACCGCGCAGCAGCGAGGAGACGAGCTGCGGGTCCGCGTACCGGGCGAGCAGCGACGTGACGGTGAGGACCAGGGCGTACCCGAAGGTGAAGGGCGTGCTCCGGGGGGACGGCAGCAGCTTCAGGAGCTTGCGGGGCCGGATCGCGCGCCGCGCGGGGGTGTTCACGGCCGGCGGACACGCCTCGCCCCGCACCGCCGCGCCCGAACCCGGGCCCGGGGGGCGGTGGTCCGACTGGGCCGGGATCGCCGCGCGCGAGTCCGCAGGCCGGTGACCCGGCTGGGCCGGGATCGCCGCGCCCGAACCCGGGCCCGCGGGCCGGTGGTCCGGCTGGGCCGGGATCGCGTTCAGCACGGCCCGCTCCGGCTCCCCGCCGACGGGGGCGGCGTCCGCGGCCCGCTCCGGCCCCTCGTGCACGGGCTCGACGCTCTGGTTCACGGCTCAGGGGCTCCTTCCGGCGGTCCCGCCCCACCCTTGGCTCTTTTTCGCGCGGCTGTCTATGACCGACGCCACGTGCGACGCGATTCACAGCAACCCCGGGGGCGAGTTCCGCGTTGTCCTCGTGCCCGCACGAAGCCTTCCATACGCTGAGGGCCATGCTGACCGACACCACCGCCCCCGTCGTCCTCGACCGGCGCGAGGGCCCGTACGGCGAGGTCGTGCTGCGGCGCCACGGTGAGCTGCTGCAGATCATCGCCAACGGCTGCTTCCTGATGGACACCTCCGACGGCCGCTCCGAGCGGCTGCTCGTCGACGCGGCGCGCGACGCCCTCGACGACAGGCCCGCGCCCAGCGTCCTGATCGGCGGACTCGGCGTCGGGTTCTCCCTGGCCCACGCCGCCGCCGACCCCCGCTGGGGACGCGTCACCGTGGTCGAGCGCGAGGCGGCCATCATCGACTGGCACCGCGAGGGACCGCTCGCGGAACTCTCCCGCGCGGCGCTCGCCGACTCGCGTACGCGAATTCTTCACACGGACCTCGTGACGTACGTCTCCGAGGGCGCGGAGCCCGGCGGCGGGCCCGCCGAGACGTACGACGCGCTCTGTCTCGACATCGACAACGGCCCCGACTGGACCGTCACGGAGGGCAACAACTCCCTTTACTCCCCTGCCGGTCTGGCCGCCTGCAAAGCCCGGCTGACCCCGGGCGGAGTGCTCGCCGTGTGGTCCGCGAAACCCTCGTCCACTTTCGACGACGCTCTACGGAATGCCGGGTTCCGTCAGGTAACCACCCAAGAGATCCCCGTTGCCCGAGGCGTCCCCGACGTGGTGCATCTCGGCGTCAGGGCTGCGTAGCCGAGGCCCCTTCGCGCCCCGTACGCTGCTGACCGAACACAAGCGATCAGTGTCAAGGGGCGGGCGATGGAGCAGACACACACCTCCCAGAACGGTGCGACGGCGGCGACGCCGGGCGCCCAGCGCCGGGTGCTGGTGGTCGAGGACGACCCGACGATCGTCGACGCCATCGCGGCCCGGCTGCGCGCCGAGGGTTTCGTGGTGCAAACGGCGGTGGACGGCCCCTCGGCCGTCGACACCGCCCAGGCCTGGCAACCGGACCTGCTGATTCTCGACATCATGCTGCCCGGCTTCGACGGCCTGGAGGTGTGCCGCCGGGTCCAGGCCCAGCGCCCCGTCCCGGTCCTCATGCTCACCGCGCGCGACGACGAGACGGACATGCTGGTCGGGCTCGGCGTCGGCGCGGACGACTACATGACCAAGCCGTTCTCCATGCGGGAGCTCGCGGCCCGCGTGCACGTCCTGCTGCGCAGGGTCGAGCGGGCCGCGCTGGCCGCCACCACGCCCCGCAGCGGCATCCTGCGCCTGGGCGAGCTGGAGATCGACCACGCCCAGCGGCGTGTGCGGGTGCGCAGCGAGGACGTCCACCTGACGCCCACGGAGTTCGACCTGCTCGTCTGCCTGGCCAACACTCCCCGCGCGGTCCTCTCCCGCGAGCAGCTCCTCGCCGAGGTGTGGGACTGGGCCGACGCGTCCGGCACCCGCACGGTCGACAGCCACATCAAGGCGCTGCGCCGCAAGATCGGGGCCGAGCGCATCCGCACCGTGCACGGCGTGGGCTACGCCCTTGAGACCCCCACGCCATGAGGCCGGCCTCGCCATGAGCGGGCTCTTCGGCGAGATGCGGCCGTTCTCCATCAAGACCAAGCTGGGCGCCCTCGTGGTCGTCTCGGTGTTCATCACCACGGGCCTGCTCCTCGTGGCGATGAAGACCGAGACCGAGCTGCGCTTCATCACCGTCTTCTCGGTGATCGCCACGCTGCTGATCACGCAGTTCGTCGCGCACAGCCTCACCGCGCCGCTGGACGAGATGAACGCGGTGGCCCGCGCCGTCAGCCACGGCGACTACACGCGCCGGGTGCGCGGCGCCGACCGGCGCGACGAGCTGGGCGACGTGGCCACCACGATCAACGCCATGGCCGACGACCTGGAGGCGCAGGACACCCAGCGCAAGGAACTGGTGGCCAACGTCAGCCACGAGCTGCGCACCCCCATCGCCGGTCTGCGCGCGGTCCTGGAGAACGTCGTCGACGGCGTCTCCGCCGCCGACCCCGAGACGATGCGCACCGCCCTGAAGCAGACCGAGCGCCTGGGGCGGCTCGTCGAGACCCTGCTCGACCTCTCCCGCCTCGACAACGGCGTCGTCCCGCTGAAGGCCCGCCGCTTCGAGGTGTGGCCGTACCTGTCCGGCGTGCTCAAGGAGGCCAACATGGTCGCCTCCGCGCGCGCGGGCATCGCCTCCGGCTCGGGCAGCCACACGCGGACGGACGTCCACCTGCACCTGGACGTGTCACCCCCGGAACTGACGGCCCACGCGGACGCGGAGCGCCTGCACCAGGTCGTGGCGAACCTCATCGACAACGCGGTCAAGCACAGCCCGCCGCACGGCCGCGTGACGGTCCGCGCCCGGCGCGGCCCCTACCCCGAGTCCCTGGACCTGGAGGTCCTCGACGAGGGCCCCGGCATCCCCGAGGCGGAGCGGCACCGCGTCTTCGAGCGCTTCAACCGCGGCAGCCACGGGGGCGCCCCCGCGCAGAACGCGGGCAACGACGGTGGCACGGGGCTCGGCCTCGCCATCGCGCGCTGGGCGGTGGACCTGCACGGCGGGCACATAGGGGTGGCCGAATCTCCTCGCGGCTGCCGCATCCAGGTCACTCTTCCGGGCCTGCCCGACAGCTGAAGTTGACGTAGGGTTCGAAGCGGAAGCGATTCGTCGGGCCCCGTCGGGGTACCCGGGAAGCCGCCGCCGCGCGTAGACGACCTCCGGGCGTACCCGCGCGGCCATCTCGCGTTGCGGAACCTCGCTTGTTTCCCGCCATTCGCAGCGCCGAAACCATCTTTCCGGTGTGACTTACGCGACGGATGACCGGCCCGGCCTGCACCTCGCGCCGATGGAGGCGTAGCCTTTATTTCCGCTGTCCATCACCTTGTGAAGCGGAAGAGGGCGGTTACCGCCGTGTCGCCAGAGTCCCCCAGTAACTCGAGCATCTCGACCGACCAAGACGGGCAGGGCAAGGACCCTGCCGCCGCCTTCGGTCCCAATGAGTGGCTCGTCGACGAGATCTATCAGCAGTACCTCCAGGACCCGAATTCGGTCGACCGAGCCTGGTGGGACTTCTTTGCCGACTACAAGCCAGGGGTGGGCGCCTCCGTGGCCGCCGCCCCGGCGAAGCCGGCGGGTGACGTGGCCGCGGGGGCCGCGGCCCCCAGTGCTCCCGCCGCCCAGGCCGCCCCGGCCGCGCCCGCCGCCAAGGCTCCCGCCGCGCAGCAGGCCGCGCCCGCGCCCGCCCCCGCGGCGAAGCCCGCCGCGGCCGCTCCGGCTCCCGCGGCCAAGCCGGCCGCCGCGAAGCCCGCCGCCAAGGCGGAGCCCGCGAAGGAGGCCCCCGCCAAGGAGGCCCCGGCCGGTCCCGAGTACGTGACGCTGCGCGGCCCGAGCGCCGCCGTCGCGAAGAACATGAACGCCTCGATCGAGGTCCCGACGGCGACGTCGGTCCGCGCGGTCCCGGTGAAGCTGCTCTTCGACAACCGCATCGTCATCAACAACCACCTCAAGCGCGCCCGCGGCGGGAAGATCTCCTTCACGCACCTCATCGGGTACGCGATGGTCCAGGCCATCAAGGCCATGCCGTCGATGAACTACTCCTTCGTGGAGAAGGACGGCAAGCCCACCCTGGTCAAGCCGGAGCACATCAACTTCGGCCTCGCCATCGACCTGGTGAAGCCCAACGGCGACCGCCAGCTCGTGGTCGCGGGCATCAAGAAGGCCGAGACGCTGAACTTCTTCGAGTTCTGGCAGGCCTACGAGGACATCGTCCGCCGCGCCCGCGACGGCAAGCTCGGCATGGACGACTTCACCGGCGTCACGGTCTCCCTGACCAACCCCGGCGGCCTCGGCACCGTCCACTCCGTGCCGCGTCTGATGCCCGGCCAGTCGGTCATCATGGGCGTCGGCTCCATGGACTACCCCGCGGAGTTCCAGGGCACCTCCCAGGACACCCTGAACAAGCTCGGCATCTCGAAGGTCATGACGCTCACGTCGACCTACGACCACCGGGTCATCCAGGGCGCCGCCTCCGGCGAGTTCCTGCGGATCGTCGCGAACCTCCTCCTCGGCGAGCAGGACTTCTACGACGAGATCTTCAAGGCGCTGCGCATCCCCTACGAGCCGGTCCGCTGGTTCAAGGACATCGACGCCTCGCACGACGACGACGTCACGAAGGCCGCCCGCGTCTTCGAGCTGATCCACTCCTACCGCGTGCGCGGCCACGTCATGGCCGACACCGACCCGCTGGAGTACAAGCAGCGCAAGCACCCCGACCTGGACATCACCGAGCACGGCCTCACCCTGTGGGACCTGGAGCGGGAGTTCGCGGTCGGCGGTTTCGCCGGCAAGTCGATGATGAAGCTGCGCGACGTCCTCGGCGTGCTGCGCGACTCGTACTGCCGCACCACCGGCGTCGAGTTCATGCACATCCAGGACCCCAAGCAGCGCAAGTGGCTCCAGGACCGCATCGAGCGCCAGCACGCCACGAAGCCGGAGCGCGAGGAGCAGCTGCGCATCCTGCGCCGGCTGAACGCCGCCGAGGCCTTCGAGACGTTCCTGCAGACGAAGTACGTCGGCCAGAAGCGCTTCTCCCTGGAGGGCGGCGAGTCCGTCATCCCGCTGCTCGACGCGGTCATCGACTCCGCCGCCGAGTCGCGCCTGGACGAGGTCGTCATCGGCATGGCCCACCGCGGCCGCCTGAACGTCCTCGCGAACATCGTCGGCAAGTCGTACGCGCAGATCTTCCGCGAGTTCGAGGGCAACCTCGACCCGAAGTCGATGCACGGCTCCGGCGACGTGAAGTACCACCTGGGCGCCGAGGGCACCTTCACCGGTCTGGACGGCGAGCAGATCAAGGTCTCGCTGGCCGCCAACCCCTCGCACCTGGAGGCGGTCGACCCGGTCCTCGAAGGCATCGTCCGCGCCAAGCAGGACATCATCAACAAGGGCGGCACGGACTTCACGGTCCTGCCGGTGGCCCTCCACGGCGACGCGGCCTTCGCGGGCCAGGGCGTGGTGGCCGAGACCCTGAACATGTCGCAGCTGCGCGGTTACCGCACGGGCGGCACGGTCCACATCGTCATCAACAACCAGGTCGGCTTCACCGCCGCCCCGGAGTCGTCCCGCTCGTCGATGTACTCGACGGACGTGGCGCGGATGATCGAGGCGCCGATCTTCCACGTGAACGGCGACGACCCGGAGGCCGTGGTCCGCGTGGCCCGCCTGGCCTTCGAGTTCCGTCAGGCGTTCAACAAGGACGTCGTGATCGACCTCATCTGCTACCGCCGCCGCGGTCACAACGAGTCGGACAACCCGGCGTTCACCCAGCCGCTGATGTACGACCTGATCGACAAGAAGCGCTCGGTGCGCAAGCTCTACACCGAGTCCCTCATCGGTCGCGGCGACATCACCCTGGAAGAGGCCGAGCAGGCCCTCCAGGACTACCAGGGCCAGCTGGAGAAGGTCTTCACCGAGGTCCGCGAGGCCACCTCGCAGCCCTCGCCGGTGGAGGTCCCGGGTCCCGAGGCCGAGTTCCCCGTCACGGTGAACACCGCGATCTCCCAGGAGGTCGTCAAGCGCATCGCCGAGTCCCAGGTCAACATCCCCGACCGCGTCACCGTGCACCCGCGACTGCTCCCGCAGCTCCAGCGCCGCGCGGCCATGGTCGAGGACGGCACGATCGACTGGGGCATGGGCGAGACCCTCGCCATCGGCTCGCTGCTGATGGAGGGCACCCCGGTGCGCCTCGCGGGCCAGGACTCGCGCCGCGGCACGTTCGGCCAGCGCCACGCGGTCCTCATCGACCGCGAGACCGGCGACGACTACACCCCGCTGCTCTACCTCTCCGAGGACCAGGCGCGCTTCAACGCCTACGACTCGCTCCTCTCGGAGTACGCGGCGATGGGCTTCGAGTACGGTTACTCCCTGGCCCGTCCCGAGTCCCTCGTGATGTGGGAGGCGCAGTTCGGTGACTTCGTCAACGGCGCGCAGACCGTCGTCGACGAGTTCATCTCCTCCGCCGAGCAGAAGTGGGGCCAGACGTCCGGCGTCACGCTCCTGCTCCCGCACGGCTACGAGGGCCAGGGCCCGGACCACTCCTCGGCCCGTCCCGAGCGGTTCCTCCAGCTCTGCGCGCAGAACAACATGACGGTCGCGATGCCGACCCTGCCGTCGAACTACTTCCACCTCCTGCGGTGGCAGGTGCACAACCCGCACCACAAGCCGCTGGTGGTCTTCACCCCGAAGTGGATGCTGCGCCTCAAGGCCGCGGCCTCCAAGACGGAGGAGTTCACGTCGGGCGGCTTCCGCCCGGTCATCGGCGACGCCACCGTGGACCCGAACGCGGTCCGCAAGGTCGTCTTCTGCGCGGGCAAGCTCTACTACGAGCTGGAGGCCGAGCGGCAGAAGCGCGGTGTCACGGACACGGCGATCATCCGCATCGAGCGCCTGTACCCGCTGCCGGGTGCGGAGCTCCAGGAGGAGATCTCCAAGTTCCCGAACGCCGAAAAGTACCTGTGGGCGCAGGAGGAGCCGGCGAATCAGGGCGCGTGGCCCTTCATCGCCCTCAACCTCATCGACCACCTGGACCTGGCGGTCGGCGCCGACATCCCGCACGGTGAGCGTCTGCGCCGCATCTCGCGGCCGCACGGCTCGTCGCCGGCGGTCGGCTCGAAGAAGCGCCACGAGCAGGAGCAGGAGCAGCTTCTGAGCGAGGTCTTCGAGGCCTAGGCCCCCACGGTCCGACCTGCTGGGCCCGGCCCCCGAGTGCTCGTCACCCGAGGGCCGGGCCCTTCGGCGTCTCCCGGGCGGCGGATAATCTGAGCAGGCACATTCACCACACCCCCGACGGAGATCGCCTTGTACTTCACCGACCGTGGCATCGAGGAGCTGGAGAAGCGGCGCGGCGAGGAGGAGGTCACCTTCGAGTGGCTCGCCGAGCAGCTCCGCACCTTCGTGGACCTCAATCCCGACTTCGAGGTCCCGGTCGAGCGCCTGGCGACGTGGCTGGCGCGCCTCGACGACGAGGACGAGGACGAGTAGAGGACGAGGACGAGTTAGAAGGACGAGGACGAGCAGGCGTCCCGCGTACGGGCGGCCTGGGCCGCTCTTCGAGCGCGGGCGGCCCTGGCCGGCGTCTGGGTGCGGGCAGCCGCGGGATGGCGTCCGCATCTCCGGGCGCGCGGGCGGGCGTGAGCGTCTCGTTCGTGCGCGGCCGGGCGTGAGCGTCTAGTCGTGCGCGCGCATCCTGTCGTACGCGAGGCCCAGCGCGCCCTGTGCCAGCAGGATTCCGGCGGCCGTGGCCCAGCCGCCGCTGCGCCGCCGTACCGCCCATGCCGCCAGCGGGAGCGCCGCCGCCACCTGCGCCGCGGCGAGCTTCCGCGCCCTGGGGCCACGCATCCAGGGGCCGAGCGGCCCGCTCTCGACCACGTCGAACTCCGCGCGCGCCGCGTCCCGCCATCCGGTCCACTCGACCGGCCGCGCGTCCTGGTGGGCCCGCGCCGCCTCGCGCAACCGGTCGGCGGGCGCGCCGGGGTCGAGGCCCGGCGGGAGTCCGAGGCCGGTGCGGGTCAGGACGGCAAGCAGCCCGCGCATCCTCGCGCGCGCGTCGGACCCGACGTCGGGCCTGGTCAGCGCGTCGAGTGACTGCATGTCCAGGACGGGGTCGAGGCCGAGCCGCGCGGCGAACGTCCGCATCGCCTCGTCCTCCCCGACGGGCGTGCCGCTGGTCAGCCACTCGTAGCCGACGGTGCGCCGGAAGCCGGCGGCGAGGGTGTATCCGGAGCGGTCGGTGTCCCACCACAGGGCGAGCACGGGCCAGCTCGAACCCACGGCGAGCGCCGTGGCCCAGCCGGTGAGCACCCGGTCGACGGGCTCCCCGCCCTGCTGCCACGGGCGGCCCTCGGGGACCAGCACGGTCCAGCCGCGGCCCGCGGGCGCGAGCAGCATCCGCTCACGGAGCAGTGGGGCGACGGACCCGACCGCGTCGGGATCTGCCCGGCAGAGCAGCAGCGCACCGGCGGTGCTCGTGCGCGCGGAGGCTTCGGACGACATGGTCCTACGCTAGGACATAACCGTCCATTCACCTCATACGAGGGCTTCACTCTTCGCATGTCTTGACTTCCGCCATCCGCGATATATCGTGAATAACAGAAGACACGATATGGCGCGTCGAGGTCGACCCGTCGTCGAGGAGGTCAGCTCCATGCCTGAGTGGTCCGTCGCCGAGCCGCAGAAGCTCACGTTTGACGCCCCCGTGACCACCCTCCGGGTGCGCGTGGTCAACGGCACGGTGAACGTGGTGGGCACGGGCGAGGACTCCGCCCGCCTTGAGGTGTCCGACGTCGAGGGCCCTCCCCTGACGGTCAGCCAGCAGGACGGCGTGGTCACCGTCGCCTATGACGACCTCCAGTGGAAGGGCTTCCTCAAGCGCTTCGACTTCAAGGGGTGGCGTCGCAGCGCCGCGGTCACGCTTGCCGTGCCGGCCGGGGCGCGTGTCGAGGTGGGCGCGGTCGGCGCGGCCACCATGGTCTCCGGCATCGAGGGACGCACGGAGGTCAGAGGCGTCACCGGCGGCACGACACTGGTGGGCCTCTCCGGGCCGGTCCACGCCGAGACGGTCTCGGGGAGCATCGAGGCGCAGGGCCTCACCGGCGAGCTGCGGTGCGTCTCCGTCTCGGGTGATCTGACCGTGGTCGAGGCCGCGGGGTCCTCCGTTCGGGCCGATTCGGTCAGCGGCTCGATGATCGTGGACCTCACCCCGGCGGGCGAGGCGCCCCAGGTGGCCCTGACCAACGTCACGGGGGAGATCGCCGTGCGACTGCCGCACCCCGCGGACGCGGAGGTGGAGGTGGACACCACGTCCGGCGCGGTGTCGAACGCCTTCGAGGACCTGCGGGTGAGCGGCCAGTGGGGCGCCAAGCGCGTCACGGGCCGGCTCGGGGCGGGCAGCGGCCGTCTCAAGGCGACCACGGTCTCCGGTTCGGTCGCGCTCCTGCGCAGGCCGCCCGTGGAGGAAGAATTCCCCGGGGCCGACGGTCCGACCGACGGCCCCTCCCATGGCCCCGCCACTGGCCCGACCGACGGCCCGCTCGACGGCCCGACCGACAAGAAGGTGCTCTGAGATGCCTCCCGTGTTCGCCCACGGCCGCCTGCGCCTGTACCTGCTCAAGCTGCTGGACGAGGCCCCCCGCCATGGTTACGAGGTGATCCGCCTCCTGGAGGAGCGCTTCCACGGGCTGTACGCGCCTTCGGCCGGCACCGTCTACCCCCGCCTGGCGAAGCTGGAGGCCGAGGGCCTGGTCAGACACACCACCGAGGGCGGCAGAAAGGTGTACGCCATCACGGACGCGGGCCGCGCCGAGCTGGCCGCGCGCAGCGGCGAGCTGGCCGACCTGGAGCTGGAGATCCGCGAGTCGGTCGCCGAACTGGCCGCGGAGATCCGGGACGGCGTCCAGGGTGTGGCGGGAGACCTGCGCCGCGAGATGCGGGCGGCCGCCAAGGAGGCGCGCGGCGCGAGCGGGGCGGCGGCGGGCGCCTTCCCCGACGCGTCCGACTTCCTCGACGCCGCCTGGGGCGACAAGGACGGCTGGCAGCAGGCCAAGGAGGAGTTCAAGCGCGCCAAGCAGGAGTGGAAGGAGCAGGCGCGGCGGGCCAAGGACGAGAGCCGCCGGGCCCGTGACGAGGCCCAGCGGGCGCGCCGCGAGGCCAAGGAGGCCCAGGACCGGGCGCGGACCCTGGCCCAGGAGGAGGTCCAGCGCATCGCGCGGCGCATCCGCGAGCAGGTCGAGGGCCACTATCCCCGCGAGGAGTGGCCGACGGGCGTCGAGGAGGGCCTGACGAAGCTGGCCAAGGAGTTCGGCCAGTTCGGCATGGATCTGGGCAAGGAGTTCGGCGTCTGGCCGGGGTCCCGCACGTCCGGCTCACGCTCCGAGCCCAAGGACGCCGACGCCACGCGGGACCCGGCCGAGCCGAAGGACACCGCGAGCGCCGCACCGACCGATGCGGGACCCGAGGCTGAGGCAGGACCCACGCCCGATGCGGGACGCGAGGCCGAGGCCGCGTTCAGCACGGCTCCCGATGACGTGCCGGTGGGCTATCTCCCCGACTGGGCCAAGGAGGACCCGACCGGCGACCCCGCCCGCGACCTGGACCGGCTCCTGGACCGCTTCCGGGACGACATCCGTGACGCGGCGCGGGACCACGGCGTGACGAGCGACCAGTTCCGCGACGCCCGCCGCCATCTGAGCACCGCGGCGGCCCACATCGGAGCGGCCCTGCGCACGCCGAAGCCCTGACGGGGCCCGGTCGACCGAGGCGCGAAGCCGGGGGCAGGGCGGACGGACGCCGAAGCTCCCGGCCGGGGAGGGTCAGCCACCGAAGCTCCCGGCCCGGGGGGGCGCAGCCCCGGCCGCCGCCTAGCCCTCGCCACCCCCGGCGAACAGCACCCGCTCCAGTTCCCCGTAGGTGACCCCGTGTTCCGCCAGGGTCTCGGAGGTCGCCCCGGGGCGGGCCGTGAGGGCGAGGAGAAGGTGGTGGGCGCCGATGGAGCGGTCGCGGCGGGCCATGGCCATCCGAAGGGACTTCGTGAGCACATCCTTGGCGTCGCGTGTGAACGGCAGGTGGCTCGCCCAGGCGCGGAGGCCCCGGCCCCGCCGCGCACCCCCGGCCCCGCTCCCCCGCCGGCCCGCACCGGCGAGCACTCCGGCGCCGTGCGCCTCCTCGACCCGGGAGACGATCTCGTCGACGTCGATGCCGAGCCCGGCCAGCGCCTCGGTGTCGGCCTGGGAGAGACCTCCCCTGCGCCGCGCCTCGGCGAGGGCCGCCGCGATCGACTCCCGCCGGTCCACGGCCCCCAGCGCCGTCAGCGCGAAGGCGGCACGGCTGCCGGTCCCCTCGGCCGACTGTGCCAGCAGGGCGAGGAGCATATGGCCGTCGTCGACCGCCGCCGCCCCCGCCCGCTCCGCCTGTTCCACCGCGCCGAGCACTGCGGCGCGGGCGTCTTCGGTGAACCGCTCGAACATCACTGCCTCCCGTACTTCTTGTGGACGGCCTGCCTGCTCACTCCGAGTTCCGCGGCGATCTCCTGCCACGACCAGCCCTGCCCGCGCGCACTGCGCACCTGCACGGCCTCCAACTGCTCCACCAGCTTCCGCAGCGCGGTCACGGCCCGCAGTCCTACCCGGGGGTCGCGATCGCCCGCACGCTCGGCGAGATCCGTTGCTCTGCTCATACACGTCAACCTACGTTGACATCACCCCTCCGTCAACCATAGTTGACACGAAGGGGCGGTGCGGGAGGAGAAGGGACCCCAGGGGGGCGGTGATGAGGGGCGGTTCTCAGACCTCCAGGACGATCTTGCCGAAGAGGTCACCGGAGGCGAGGCGTTCGAAGCCCTCGCGCGCCCGGTCGAGGGGCAGCACCTCGTCGATCACAGGGCGCACCCCCGTGGCCGCGCAGAAGGCGAGGAGGTCCTCCAGTTCGTCCTTGGCGCCCATCGTCGAGCCGACGATCCTCAGTTCCAGGAAGAAGATCCGGGTGAGCTCCGCGTGCGAGGGCCGGTCACCGCTCGTGGCCCCCGAGATGACCAGCGTGCCGCCGGGCTTCAGGGACTTCACCGAGTGGGACCACGTCGCCGCGCCGACCGTCTCGATCACCGCGTCCACCCGCTCGGGCAGCCGCGCGCCCGACTCGACCGCCTCGACCGCGCCCAGCTCAAGGGCCCGCTTCCGCTTGGCCTCGTCGCGGCTCGTGGCGAAGACCCGCAGGCCCGCCGCCTTGCCGAGCACGATCGCGGCCGTGGCGACACCGCCGCCCGCGCCCTGCACGAGGACCGAGTCACCGGGCCGTACGCCGGCGTTGGTGAACAGCATCCGGTAGGCGGTGAGCCACGCGGTCGGCAGGCAGGCCGCCTCCGCGAAGGAGAGTTCCTTGGGCTTGGGCAGCACGTTCCAGGTGGGGACGGCGACCTGCTCGGCGAACGTCCCCTGGTACTTCTCCGTCAGGATGGAGCGGCTCTCCCGCGGGCCGACCCCGTGCCCGGACTGGCCGACGACGGAGTGCAGGACGACCTCGTTGCCGTCCTCGTCGATCCCGGCGGCGTCGCAGCCGAGGATCATCGGCAGCTTCTCCTCGCCGAGTCCGACCCCGCGCAGCGACCAGAGGTCGTGGTGGTTGAGGGAGGCGGCTCGGACGTTCACGGTCGACCAGCCGGGGCGGGGCTCGGGGGCCGGGCGCTCCCCCAACTCCAGGCCGGAGAGCGGCTGGTCACGGTCGATTCGGGCGGCATAGGCAGCGAACATGCCGCCGACCCTAGGCCGCCGCCGGGCCACGGCGGAACCTCGTACGACTGTGACACGCGCCGCGCTGCACCTCGTACGGCATCACCGTGGCGCCCGGACGCGCCGCGCCCCCCGCCGCGAGGACCACGGCAGGGGGCGCGGACGGCGCTGCGGGGGCGCTCAGCGGCGGGCGACGCCCTCCGCGCGGGCGGCGGCGGCGACGGCGGCCGTCACGGCCGGGGCGACCCGCTCGTCGAACGGCGACGGGATCACGTACTCCGCGGCGAGCTCGTCCCCCACGACGGCCGCGAGGGCGTCGGCGGCGGCGATCTTCATGCCCTCGGTGATCCGCGAGGCGCGGACCTGGAGGGCGCCGGCGAAGATGCCGGGGAAGGCGAGCACGTTGTTGATCTGGTTGGGGTAGTCCGACCGGCCGGTCGCCACCACGGCCGCGTACTTGTGCGCGACGTCGGGGTGGACCTCCGGGTTCGGGTTGGCCATGGCGAAGACGAAGGCGTCGGGGGCCATGGACGCGACGGCCGCCTCGGGGACGGTGCCGCCCGAGACGCCGATGAACACGTCGGCCCCGGCGAGCGCGGACTCCAGGGAGCCGCTCAGCCCGGCCTTGTTCGTGAGCTCGGCCAGCTCCCGCTTGACCGGGGTGAGGTCCTCTCGGTCCCGGCTCACGACGCCCTTGCGGTCCGCGACCGCCACGTCGCCGAGCCCCGCCTCCAGGAGGAACTTGGCGATGGCGACACCGGCGGCGCCGGCCCCGGAGATCACGGCGCGCAGGTCGCCGAGCGTGCGCCCGGTCAGCTTCGCCGCGTTGCGCAGCGCGGCCAGCGTCACCACGGCCGTGCCGTGCTGGTCGTCGTGGAAGACCGGGATGTCGAGCCGCTCCTGGAGCTTGCGCTCGATCTCGAAGCACCGGGGCGCCGAGATGTCCTCCAGGTTCACGCCGCCGAAGGACGGGGCGAGCCGCACCACGGTCTCGACGATCTCGTCGGCGTCGGTGGTCGCGAGCGCGATCGGCACCGCGTCCACGCCGCCGAACTGCTTGAAGAGGATGGCCTTGCCCTCCATGACGGGGAGGGAGGCCTCGGCCCCGATGTCCCCGAGGCCGAGCACGGCGGTCCCGTCGGTCACGACGGCGACCACGTTCGACTTCCACGTGTAGTCGTTGACGAGCTCCGGCTGCTCGGCGATGGCGCTGCACACCTTGGCGACGCCGGGCGTGTACGCGAGGGACAGGTCGTCCTTGTCGCGGACCGGCACGGTGGCCTGCACGGCCATCTTGCCGCCACGGTGCAGCGCAAACGCCGGATCGAAGGGTTCCGCAGCACCCGCGGGGCCCTCGTGATCCGTACTGCTGTCGCTGCGAGGATTGACGATCTCCGCTGCCACTTGTCTGACCCCTTAAGTCTTAATCATTCGTTGAGGGTGTCCGCTCCTGGTTGAGAAGCGGGCGGGCACCGCGTCCGTTCCCTGCCTGTCGGCGGGGGGAGGTACGGACACGCGGGCGCGCCGCACACGCGCCCTGAGCCCCGGATGAGGGGTGTAACCACTCTTTCTACCTGACAGCGGCGGGCAGGGGCGAGTGACATTGGTTGCAGCCCGGCGAAGAGGGGCTCGGAGGCCGGAAGCCGCCATATTAAGCGTCCCAATTGACCGGAATCACGCCCGCACGAAGTCCACATGGCGAGATTCACCGCTTATCGGCCGGTTGGCGCTCATTCGCTCCGCGGTCTTTTCATCCCCGCTGCACCGGCCTGTTGGGATTCGGACTCTTCCCGTTATCCGATTTTGACATCGCGAGCACCCAGAATCGGACGGTCCGAATGGCAAGATGCCGTCATCACACGAGGTCGCGACACCCGAAGGTGTGTGCCCGACTCATCGGCAACCCCCTCATCCGCCGCAACTCCCTCATCCGCCGGAGGACCCACCATGACCGCAAGCTCCCTTTGTCGTAAGACCGCAGCGAAGTCCGCGAAGTCCCGGATCGCGACGGTCGGCGCGATCGCGGTCGCCGGCACGCTGCTGCTGTCCGGCTGCGGCGACCAGACCAAGGACAAGAGCAGCGACTCGGTCAGCAACGCTCCGCTCGCCGACAAGCTCCCCAAGGACATACGCGACAAGGGCGTCATCAAGGTCGGGTCCGACATCGCCTACCCGCCGGTCGAGTTCAAGGACAAGTCCGGCAAGACCGTCGGCATCGACCCGGACCTGGGCGAGGCGCTCGGCAAGCAGCTCGGCGTGGAGTTCGAGTTCGAGAACGGCACGTTCGACACCCTCCTCGGCGGTCTGCGCTCCAAGCGCTACCAGATCGCGATGTCGGCCATGACGGACACCAAGAACCGCCAGGAGGGCATCGACGAGGAGACCGGCAAGAAGGTGGGCAGCGGCGTCGACTTCGTCGACTACTTCACCGCCGGCGTCTCGATCTACACCAAGAAGGGCGACGACCAGGGGATCAAGACCTGGGCGGACCTCTGCGGCAAGAAGATCGTGGTCCAGCGCGGCACCGTCTCGCACGACCTGGCCAAGGCCGAGTCGAAGAAGTGCGAGGGCGGCAAGAAGATCTCGATCGAGCAGTTCGACAACGACCAGCAGGCCCAGGCCCGGCTGCGCTCCGGCGGCGCCGACGCCGGTTCGTCGGACTTCCCCGTCGCCGCGTACGCGGTGAAGACCTCGGGCGGCGGCAAGGACTTCGAGCTGGTCGGCGAGCAGGTCGAGGCGGCCCCGTACGGCATCGCCGTGTCGAAGGAGAACCCGGAGCTGCGCGACGCGCTCAAGGCCGCGCTCGACGCGATCATCAAGAACGGCGAGTACGGCAAGATCATCGCGAAGTGGGGTGTCAAGGACGGCGCGGTCGAGAAGGCCGCCGTCAACGGCGGCAAGTGACCGAGTCCCTCCCAGTCGCCGCGACTGGTCACCGCAACGGATCACCGCAACCGATCACCTCAGCGGGTCGCCCCCCCCTGACCGCTGTACGTGATCGCTGTATGACCGCTGCAACCAGTCGCCGCAACCAGTCGCTGAAAGGCCACTGACGTGACCACCGACATCTCCAAGAAGGGCCCCGGGGACGACGTCCCGAAGGTGCGACCGGCGGAGGCCATCAAGGCCATCCCGGTCCGCCACTTCGGCCGCTACGTCGCCGCGGTCCTCGCGATCGGCGTCCTCGCCACGATCGTCTACGCCTTCTCGCAGGGCGACATCAACTGGGGCGCGATCCCCGACAACTTCTTCGACGACCGCATTCTCCGGGGCGTCCGCGAGACCCTGATCCTGACGTTCCTCTCGATGCTCATCGGCGTCGTCGGCGGCGTCGTCCTCGCCGTGATGCGCCTGTCGAAGAACCCGGTGACCTCGTCGATCGCCTGGTTCTACATCTGGTTCTTCCGCGGAACGCCGGTGCTGGTCCAGCTCTTCGTCTGGTTCAACCTCGGCTTCGTCTTCGACTACGTGAACCTCGGCCCCGTCTACAAGGACGAGTGGTCGGACTTCATGACGCCGTTCCTGACGGCACTGCTCGGCCTCGGCCTCAACGAGGCCGCGTACATGGCGGAGATCTGCCGTGCCGGTCTGCTCTCGGTCGACGAGGGCCAGACCGAGGCGGCGCACGCGCTCGGCATGAGCCACAACAAGACGCTGCGCCGCGTGGTCCTGCCGCAGGCGATGCGCGTGGTCGTGCCGCCGACGGGCAACGAGTTCATCAACATGCTGAAGACGACGTCGCTGGTCGCCGCCGTCCAGTACTACGAGCTCCTCAAGTACGCGCAGGACATCGGCACCTCGTCGGGCGCGACCGTGGAGGCGCTGCTGCTCGCCGCCTGCTGGTACCTGATCATGACGTCGGTCCTCAGCGTCGGGCAGTTCTACCTGGAGCGGTACTACGCGCGCGGTTCGTCGCGCTCACTGCCGGCCACTCCCTTCCAGAAGATCAAGGCCAACATGCTGTCGCTGAGCAACCGCGGCACGGGAGGTGTGCCCCAATGACCGCCATGGTGACGGCCGAGAACGTCCACAAGTCGTTCGGCAACGTAGAGGTGCTCAAGGGCATCGACCTGGAGGTCGAGACCGGTGAGGTCTTCTGCCTCATCGGCCCCTCGGGCTCCGGCAAGTCGACGTTCCTGCGCTGCATCAACCACCTGGAGAAGATCAACGCCGGCCGTCTCTACGTCGACGGCGACCTGGTCGGCTACCGGCAGAAGGGGGACAAGCTGTACGAGCTCAAGGACAGCGAAGTCGCCCTCAAGCGCCGCGACATCGGCATGGTCTTCCAGCGCTTCAACCTCTTTCCGCACATGACGGCGCTGGAGAACGTCATGGAGGCGCCGGTCCAGGTCAAGGGCGTCGCCAAGGCCGAGGCCCGGGAGCGCGCCGGGCAGCTCCTCGACCGCGTGGGCCTCGCCGACAAGGCGGGCAACTACCCCTCGCAGCTCTCCGGCGGCCAGCAGCAGCGCGTGGCGATCGCCCGCGCGCTCGCGATGGACCCGAAGCTGATGCTGTTCGACGAGCCGACGTCGGCGCTCGACCCCGAGCTGGTCGGCGACGTCCTCGACGTGATGCGCGACCTCGCGGAATCCGGCATGACGATGGTCGTCGTCACGCACGAGATGGGCTTCGCGCGCGAGGTCGGCGACAGCCTCGTCTTCATGGACGAGGGCGTGGTGGTCGAATCGGGCCACCCCCGGGACGTCCTGACGAACCCGCGGCAGGAGCGCACGCAGTCGTTCCTGTCGAAGGTGCTGTAGCCGTTCCTGTCGCAGGTGTTGCAACCGCTCCCCGCAGGGGACGCGGGGAACCGCGCGAGCGACCACGGCGGCGGACCCGCACGTGAGAACGCGCGAAAGGGGCGGTACGGATCGGTGATCCGTACCGCCCCTCGCCGTGGACGGCTACTTCAGACCCAGGACCACCGCGTCGGAGGGCGAGGCCCACACAGGACGGGCCTCGGCGAACCCGGCCTCGCGCAGCGTCCGCGCGTGCCACTCGACCGAAGGCATGTCCCCGTCCGCGTGCTCCCCGTAGATCTCGAACCGCTTGGCGGTGGGCCCGGCGAGGACCGGGTCCTGGGCGGCGAGCTGCCACCACTCCTTCCAGTCCAGGACGCCCTCGGCCTTGGCGCGGTCCATCCGCCGGTGGCGGTACGCGCTCTCGGCGGCGTTCAGCCGCGGGGTGGCCGGGTCGGGCATGTGGTCGGCGTTCATGAAGACGCCGCCGTCCCGTACGAGCCCGGCGACCTGCCCGTACAGCGCCGCGAGCGGTTCGCTGTAGAGCCAGTGCAGGGCGGTCGCGGTGAGCACGGCGTCGTAGCTGTCGTGCGGGAGCGCGGCGGCCCAGTCGGGGTCCTTGAGGTCCGCGGTGACGAAGGTGACCCTCTCGTCCCCGGCGAACGTGCCCTCGGCGATGGTCAGCAGCGCGGGGTCGAGGTCGACGCCGACGCTGGTGGCTTCGGGGAACCTCTTGAGCAGCCGGTCCGTAATACTTCCCGTACCGCACGCGAGATCCAGGACGCGCGGTGCGGTCCCGACCACGGCCTCGACCATGTCGAGCATGATCGTGAACCGCTCCTCGCGGTCGGGCAGGTACCACTGCTGCTGCCGGTCCCAGCTGTCCTGCCAGGCGCGCCAGTCGGTGCCGGGCCCGGCGCCGGTCCCCGTCCCCGAACCAGTCCCCGTACCGGTCTCCGTACCGGTCTCCGTCATCGAAACCCCTCCGCTCCGTAATACCCTGGTACCGCAGACGGCTATTACTTGCCGACGAGTCGACCATAGCCCGCCCTCGTAAGGACTACAAGTGGAACTGGCCTATTACTCGGACTACGCCGTACGCCTGGTCAACAGCGAGGAGCCGGGCCGCAACAAGGACACGCTCACCTCGGTCGAAGTGATCAGGGAGCTGTTCGGGCCGAGCACGCAGATGGCCCGCCGCGCCACGGACGCGGACGTCACGCGCTTCCGGTCGGTCCGGGCGCGGCTGCGCGCGGTGTTCGAGGCGGCGGACGGCGGCGACGAGACGCTCGCGGTCGACCTGCTGAACTCCCTGCTCCTGGAGTTCCCCGTCAGCCCGCAGATCTCCGGGCACGACCACAGGGACGACGACGGGCGCCCGCTGTGGCACATGCACCTGGCGGACCACCCCTCGAACGCCACCGCCGGGTACGCGGCGATCGCCGCGATGGGCCTCGCCTTCCACCTCACGGAGCACGGCGTGGAGCGCCTCGGACTGTGCGAGGCGGCGCCGTGCCGCAACGCCTATCTCGACACCTCGACCAACCGCTCCCGGCGCTACTGCTCGGACCGCTGCGCGACCCGGGCCAACGTCGCCGCCTACCGCGCCCGCAAGCGCCTGGAGACCGAGCGCTCGGCGAGCACGGGACGCACCGCCGAGACCGTCCAGCGCACCAGCGCGAGCGGTGAGCGGCGCCCCGGCGTGGGCGGGCGGTAGCGGAACCACACCTTTCCGAGGACGAGGTCCTCGGGGACCACCCCGTAGTCGGTGCTGTCACCGCCCGCGAACGTGTTGTCGCCGCGCACCCACCAGCCGCCCTCACGGCGCTCCTTGGCCCGCTTGACGACCAGCAGGTCCTGCTGGAACGGATGACGCAGGATCACCACGTCACCCGGGCGGACGCGTGCGCCCCACCGCACGAGCAGCCGGTCCCCGTGGCGCAGCGTGGGCACCATCGAGGGGCCCGTCACCTCGGCCGCGCCCCACGGCAGGGCGGCCCTCCCACGTCCGGTCTCCTGCGACAGCTCCGGCATCGCCGGCACCTCCCCGGTCCCATCGTCCACCAGTCCCAGTCTGACCCTGGACTTTCGTCCTAAGCCCATGGGGGCACTCGCGAAATCCGGCCTCTCACGGAGTAATGTCCCACCTGAGAAGACGATCACGAGGAGGACCGCTCCATGCTTTCCCGCCTGTTTGCCCCCACGGTAAAGGTCAGCGCGCACTGCGACCTGCCCTGCGGCGTGTACGACCCCGCCCAGGCCCGGATCGAGGCCGAGTCGGTCAAGGCCGTGCAGGAGAAGATGGCCGGCAACGACGACGCGCACTACCAGGCGCGCGCCACGGTCATCAAGGAGCAGCGTGCCGAGCTCGCCAAGCACCACGTGTCGGTGCTCTGGAGCGACTACTTCAAGCCCCCGCACTTCGAGAAGTACCCGGAGCTGCACCAGCTGGTCAACGACACCCTGAAGGCCCTCTCGGCCGCCAAGGCGTCGACGGACCCGGCGACGGGCCAGAAGGCGCTGGACTACATCGCCCAGATCGACAAGATCTTCTGGGAGACGAAGAAGGCCTGATCTCTGGCCAGGCGGCCTGACCCGCACTCTCGCGGGTCTGGCTGCCTACCTGCCCGCACCCGGCCCGCAGCCCGCCGAGCACGGCGTCCATGACGGTCCGGGTGCGGTCTTCTTCCACGGCCACGCCGTCGACGGCCGAGGGCGGGGCGGGGCCGGCTGTCGGGTCTCGCGGGCCGCGCCCGCGCCGCCGCGGATCAGCCTCCTGACCGGTCCGCCCGGCGGCCCCCGCCGGGCCCCCCACCGCCGTGGGCGTGCCGCCGCAGCCACGCCGCCTCCGCGGGCGTCAGGTGCGGGTCCCCCAGTTTCGCCCGGGCGGCCTCCCGCATCCGTCCTGCCGGGTCGGTCCGGCAGCCGCCGCGTATACCGCGCAGCAACAGCCCCCGTCCGAAACGGGCGGCGAGTCCCGGCACGTCCGCGCTGCCCACGGTCACCATGGTCATCGCCACATCGGCAGCCGGATCCCCGGCTCCCGCGTTGCACCAGTCGATCACTACCGGGCCCCGCCCGGTCAGGATGACGTTGCCCGGGTGCAGGTCCATGTGCAGCACCCGGTCGTCATCTGTCGTGCTGAACCGCTGGGGCAGCCACTCCGGTGCCGGCAGCGCGTGCAGCCGGTCGTGCAGGCGGCCCAGCTCCCGGCCGAGAGAACTCACCCGCCACGGGCGCCGGACCAGTTCATCCAGCATCGTCGGCCCGGCCAGCCGCTCAAGGACCATGTCGGCGCCGGTGGCCTCGTACACCCGCGGCACCGGATACCCACATGCCGCCAGATGCGTCATCAGGCGTGACTCCAGACCGGTGCATCCCCCGTGCCGGTATCGCCGCAGCACCCTGGAGTCGTCCAGGGCGTACACATCGGCGGACCGTCCCCGCGCGATCAACTCCATGCGGTGCAGTCTGCCTTGCGGCCGCCCTCCCGGCAGGGCGGTGTGTCCCGCCGCCCCGCCGGCTAGCCCGCCGCTCGCCGGGGCCGTGCGAGCCCGACGTCGTACGCGAGGATCGTCGCCTGGACCCGGTCCCGCAGGTCCAGCTTGCCGAGCAGGGCGTTGACGTGCGACTTCACCGTGCCGGTGGTGACGCCCAGCGCCTCTGCGATCTCCGCGTTGGTGTGGCCCGCGGCGACCAGGGCCAGCACCTCGCCCTCGCGGGGCGTCAGGGTTTCCAGGAGGGCGGGGTCCGGGGCGGGCGCGGTGTCGGCGAAGGCGTCGATCAGGCGGCGCGTGACGGTGGGCGCGAGCATCGCCTCGCCCGAGGCGACGACCCGGATGCCCGCCAGGAGGTCCTGCGGAAGGGCGTCCTTCAGCAGGAACCCGGAGGCCCCGGCGCGCAGGGCGTCGTGCACGTAGGCGTCCTGGTCGAAGGTGGTCAGCACGAGGACACGCGGTACGGGCTCGGGCCCGCCCATGAGCAGCCGGGTCGCCGTCAGGCCGTCCATCCCCGGCATGCGGATGTCCATGAGGACCACGTCGGGGCGCAGCTCGGCGGCGAGCCGCACGGCCTCCGCACCGTCCCCGGCCTCCCCGACCACGTCGAGGTCCGGCTCGGCGTCGACGACCGCGGCGAACCCGGCCCGGACGATGGCCTGGTCGTCGACGACCAGGACACGGGTGGCCCGGGGTCCGCCGGGGCCGCCTGATGGGGTGTCGGTGCTGATGGCTGGGCTCCTGGAGGGGGACGGGCGCGTCGGGGCGTCAGGGGACGACGGGCTGCCGCCGAGCCGCTTCCCTGGCGGCGCCGCGCAGCGGCCCCTCGATGAAGCGGCCCCCGCAGCCTTCGATGATACGGACGGCCTACGCGTCCCAGGTCGCCGAGCCGTCAGCCGAACGGCCCGCCGTCCGCGCCCCGGTGCCCGAGAACGGCATGTCCAGGTCCCCACGTCTGCCCCAAGTCGGAGACGATGATGGTACGAGCGGCCGACGCGCGAAGGCCGGGCCGCCGGAATCCTGGACGCATGACGTCCCCGCACTCCCCCTCCACACCGTCGGACCCTTGGGCGGCCCCGCCCGCCGCCTCCACGCCGTCGGACCCCTGGGCGGCCCCGCCCGCCGGACCGTACCCGCCGTACGCCCCGTATCCGTACGAGCCCGAACCCCCGTACGTGTCACCGCCGCTCCCCTACCACCGTCTCGCCCTGGTCACCGGCAGGCACCGCTGGTGGCGGCCGGTGGCCGGGACCGCGCTGGTGCTGGGTGGCGCGGTCGCCGCCGCGCTGCTCGTGCTGCTCGGCGCGGAGATCGCGGGCGCGGCCCTCGGCAAGCCCGTGGACAAGGACGGGTTGCGCGTCTGGGGCGGCATCGGGCAGATGGCACAGGGCCTGCTCTCCCTGGCCCTGCTGCTGCCGGTGGTGTTCCTCGCCGCCCGCTGGGTCCAGCGGCGTCCGGGCGGGACGGTGTCCTCGGTGGTCGGGCGGCTGCGCTGGGACTGGCTGGTGCGCTGTCTGCTCCTGGCGCTGCCGCTGGTCGCCGCGTCGCTCGGGGTCATGCTGCTGCTCCCCGGAGCCTCGGGGGACGGCACGGACGACATGGTCTGGGCGGGCCTCCCCGACTTCCTGCTCGGCCTCGCGATGGTCTGCGTGCTGGTGCCGTTCCAGGCGGCGGCCGAGGAGTACGTGTTCCGGGGCTGGCTCACCCAGGCGGTCGGCGCCTGGTGCCGCTCGCCGTGGGTGGCGATCCTGCCGCAGGCGCCGCTGTTCGCGGCGGCCCATGGCTGGGGCACTCCGTGGGGGTTCCTGGACCTGGTGGTGTTCGCGCTGGTCACGGGCGTTCTGACGCTGCGTACGGGTGGTCTTGAGGCCGCCATCGGACTGCACGTGATCAGCAACCTCCTCGCCATGGGCCTGTCGGCCGCCATCGCCGGAGCGCTCGCCTCCGACGAGACGGCCGCCGACATGGACGCGGTGTCGGTCTGCGTGGACGTCGTGATGATCTGCGGCTACGCGGCGCTCGTGCTGTGGTGGGCCGGGCGCCGGAAGGTCGAAGCGGTGGGGACGGGAAGGACCGCCGACGACGGCGACGACCGCTGAAGCGGGGGCCCCGCACGGCAGTCGCCCCGCGACTGCGCAGGACGCGGTGGCCGCGGGCGCGCTCGGCGACGCCGGCCGAGGGACCGACGGGCCCGCGGGGGTGACCTCGCGAGTGCCCGGCCCCCGCCCTTAATCGGTTGCCGCGAGTGGCGGCGCCCTGCTCCACTGACGGGGCACGAAGCACGGAACACGGAACCGGCGGGCAGCCGACGCGGCCCACGCGTGCCTCACCAAGGGCGCCAGGTCCCCCACCGCCACCAGCGCCGCCAGAGCCCACCCAGCGTCACCCGACCTCACCAAGCACCGCCAAGTATCACCAAGGAGAAGAAATGCGGCGTTCGCGCATGTCCCACCCGGAAGGAAACACCCCCTCTTCTAAGGACATGACGCTACGTGCCATCGCATTCACCTGCTCCGACCCCGAATCCGAGGACCGAAGCCAAGGCTGACCCGAAGCCGGCCGCCGGACCCGGCACGAGGTATCTGAACCTCGGTATCCTCGCCCACATCGACGCGGGCAAGACCAGCCTCACCGAGCGGCTCCTGCACCGCGCGGGCGTGATCGACGAGGTCGGCCGCGTCGACGACGGCAGCACCCTCACCGACTCGCTCGCCCTGGAGCGGCAGCGCGGCATCACGATCAAGTCCGCGGTCGTCTCCTTCGTCGTCGACGCCCCCGAGGCCACGGGCGGCGACGTCACGGTCAACCTGATCGACACCCCCGGGCACCCGGACTTCATCGCCGAGGTGGAGCGGGTCCTGAGCGTGCTCGACGGAGCCGTGCTCGTGGTCTCCGCCGTGGAGGGCGTCCAGGCGCAGACCCGCGTCCTACTGCGCACCCTGCGGCGGCTGCGCATCCCCACGCTGATCTTCGTGAACAAGGCCGACCGCGCCGGCGCCCGTCACGAGGGCGTCCTGGAGCACATCGCCCGGCGGCTCACCCCCGACGTCGCGCCGATGGGCACGGTCGAGGCGCTCGGCACCCGCGAGGCGCGCTTCGCGCCGTTCACCGCGGCGGCCCCTGGCCTCGCCGAACTGCTCGCCGGGCACGACGACGACCTGCTCACGGCGTACGTGACGGAGCCCGCCTCCCTCACCTACGGGCGGCTGCGCCGTGAACTGGCCCAACAGACCCGGCGCGCCCTGGTCCACCCCGTCTACTTCGGCTCCGCCACGACGGGCGCCGGCGTCGGCGAACTGGCGTCCGGCATCGCCGAGTTCCTGCCCTCGGAGCCGGGGGATGCCGAGGCTCCGCTCTCCGGCAGCGTGTTCAAGGTCGAGCGCGGCACGGCAGGGGAGAAGATCGCGTACGTACGCGTGTTCGCGGGCACGGTCCGCACGCGGGACCGCGTCGACATCGCGGCGGGTGACGGCACGGACGTCAGGGAGGGCAAGGTCACCGCCGTCAGCGTCTTCGAACACGGCGCCGACGAGCCCGGCACGCGGATCACCGCGGGCCGCATCGGCAAGGTGTGGGGCCTCACCGACGTGCGGATCGGCGACGTGCTCGGCGTACCGCGTACGGGGACGGGGGCCGACGGCCGGTTCTTCGCGCCGCCGACCTTGGAGACGGTCGTCGCCCCGGCCGCGGCCGGTGACCGGGGCGCCCTGCACCTGGCCCTGACGCAGCTCGCCGAGCAGGACCCGCTGATCGCCCTGCGGCAGGACGACGTGCGCCAGGAGGTGTCCGTCTCGCTCTACGGCGAGGTGCAGAAGGAGGTCATCCAGGCGACCCTCGCCGCGGACTTCGGCCTCGACGTCACCTTCCGCGAGACGACGACGATCTGCGTGGAGCGGGTCGCCGGCACGGGTGAGGCGGTCGAGTTCATCGACAAGGACCCGAACCCGTTCCTCGCCACGGTCGGGCTGCGGGTCGAGCCCGCGCCGGTCGGGGCCGGTGTGGAGTTCCGGCTCGGCGTCGAGCTGGGCTCGATGCCGTACGCGTTCTTCCGCGCGGTCGAGGAGACCGTCAGGGAGACGCTGGGCCAGGGGCTCCGCGGCTGGCGGGTGCCCGACTGCACGGTCACGATGACGCACTCGGGGTACTGGCCGCGGCAGAGCCACGCGCACGGCACGTTCGACAAGAGCATGTCGAGCACCGCCGGGGACTTCCGGCACCTGACGCCGCTGGTCCTGATGGACGCGCTGCGCCGGGCGGGCACGGTGGTGCACGAGCCGATGCACCGCTTCAGGCTCGTCCTGCCCGCCGACACCTTCGGGGCGGTGCTGCCGGTCCTCTCGCGGCTGCGGGCCGTACCGCACAGCCCGACGACGAGCGGGGACTCGTACCGCCTGGAGGGCGACATCCCCGCCGACCAGGTGCACGCCCTGGAGCTACGGCTTCCCGGACTCACGCGCGGCGAGGGCGAGTTGGAGTCGGCCTTCGACCGCTACGAGCCGGTGCGCGGCACGGCCCCGACACGCGCGCGGACGGACGACGACCCGCTGCACCGCAAGGAGTACCTGCTGCGGGTCGTGCGCAGGACGGACGGCGGAGGGCGGGACGGCGGACGGGGAGGCGGCGGCGATGACCGTGGCTGCTGATCCCGCCCCCGCCGCTGCCCGGGACCCCCGCGCTCAGGCCAGCAGCGCCTCCGCGTCGAGGCGCCGCAGCCGCTCGGGGTCGGCGATGATGTTGATCTCGGTGATCCTGCCGTCCACGACCGTGAAGGCGCCGACCGAGAACACCTTGCCGCCGGGGGCCGCGATGAGGCCGGGCAGGCCGTTGACCAGCACCACGGTCTGGACGTCGGCGAGGCTCGCGAACATCGCCGCCTGTCCTGCCACCGACGCCGCGCCCCGCACCAGCTTCGACAGCCCCGAGACGAGGTCGCCGCTGTCCGCGCGCAGCACGACGTCGGGGTCGAGGAGCTCCAGCAGCGCCTCGAAGTCGCCCGCCCTGGTGGCCGCCATCCAGGCGTCGACGACCTCGCGCTGCTTGGCCACGTCGGTCTCCGGAGCCGGGGCGGAACCCTGCACGCGGCGCCGCGCCCGGCTGGCGAGCTGCCGGGTCGCGGCGGCGGAACGCTCGACCACGGGCGCGATGTCCTCGAACGGCACGGCGAACATGTCGTGCAGCACGAACGCCAGGCGCTCGGCGGGCGCGAGGGTGTCGAGCACCACGAGGAGGGCGAGGCCGACGGAGTCGGCGAGCAGCACCTCCTGCTCGGGGTCGACAGTGTCCAGGCGGCTCAGGACCGGGTCGGGCACATGCGTCTCCAGGGAGACGTCGAGGGAGTCCTCGCGACGGGACTGCCGGGAGCGCAGCAGGTCCAGGCAGATCCGGCCGACCACGGTGGTGAGCCAGCCGCCCAGGTTCCGCACCTCGGCGACGTCGGAACGGCTCAGCCTCAGCCACGCCTCCTGGACGGCGTCCTCCGACTCCCCGAGCGAGCCGAGCATCCGGTACGCGACGGCGTTGAGACGCGGCCTGTGCTCCTCGAACACGGCTGCCAGAGCGGCCTGTTCCGAGGGCCCGGCCTGTTCCGAACGGTTCTGATCCATCTGCCACATTCTCCCGTCGCGTTCCGTCATGGGCTGTGACGGAGCTTCCCCACCCGTACGTGACATACGAAGAGAGGCCCCACGGAGTTCCGGACACAGCGGGAACCCTGGATCGCGACCCGGCCTGCGACCTCATCCCGAGGTGGATGTTCCTGCCCGCGCGGGCGCGGGACGCGTTCCGGACGGCGGTCGCCATGGACGGCGCCACCTGGGCGCGCGCCCGCGGCCTGGCGCTCGCCGGGTCGCTGCCGGTGCCGGACGGCCCGTTCTTCGCGGTCCCCGGGCGGGTGACGGCGGCCCTGCGGCGCCTGGACACCGTTCTCGATGATCACGCGGAGCGGGGGTAGACGACGGGGGCCAGGACCGCCGCCAGGTCGGCGGGTTCGCGGTACAGGAGGCCTCGCATGCCGAGGGCCACCGCCGCGTCCACGTTCTCGCGGCGGTCGTCCACGAACAGGCAGCGGTCGGCCGCGACACCGGCCCGCCGCACCGCCTCCCGGTAGATACGGGGGTCCGGCTTGGTGACGCCGAGGTCCGCGCTGCTGAGCACGGCGTCGAAGAGCCCGTCCTCGCCGGTGAGGCCCAGCAGCGCGAGGTCATCGGCCAGCCAGGGCGTCGCGTTCGTCACGAGCAGCACCGGCAGCCCGGCCGCACGGGCGTCACGGAGCAGCCCGACCACCGTCTCGTCGGCCCAGAACTTGGTCTCGGCCAGCACGTTGCCCAGCTCGCGCCCGCGCTCCAGCGGCACCCGGCCTGCGAGCCCGCGGGCGATCGTCTCGACCCATCGCTCCTTGGTGATCTCCCCGCGCATCAGCGGCATGTCGTTCTCGGGCGCGAAGGCGACCTCGGCGGTGCTGCCCGGCGGCAGGCCCGCCTCGGCCTCCCGCTGTTCGAGTTCCGCCATGTCGTAGAAGCGGATCACGTTGTCGAGGTCGCTCAGTACGGCGTCGAAGGCCCGGCCGGGGATCGTCATCCGACGTGTTTATCACCACGGGCCTTCTCGGCGGCGAGGCCACCGCGCCTGCGGGGCCCTGCCGCAGGGCCTGGCCACAGCTTCAGCCGAACTCTCGGTGGCCGTTTCGGCCGAAGCCCCGGCCGTCGCTTCAGCCCAGCTCCTCGCGGGCGATGGCCCGCACCCGGTCCAGATACGCCCGCACGGCCTCGTACCGGCCCTTGTGCGCGCGGACTTCCGCCCGCTGCTTCTCGGCGCTGACCGCCCACCACACACCCGCCGTGTTCAGGGCGTGGTTGCACTCGACGTCGGCGACGGCCGTGGCCAGCTCCTTCTTCGTACGAGCGGTGTTGCCGTCCTTGCGGCCCGTGTGCCACGCCTTGTCGCCGGAGGCCTCCGCCGGGCTCTCGTACCACGTGAAGCCCTTGCCCGCCATGCAGCGCGACCAGTCGCGGAACGCCCGGCGCACCCGATGGTCCTCGGCCACGGCCTTGTCCAGCTTTTCGGCGCGTTCGGAGACGAAGTAGCGCTGCCGTGCGTTCTTCTCGTCCTGAAGGAGCCGGCGCGTCGCCAGCGCCTCACAGCCGCCCTCGGGGACCGCACGGCCCCGGAGCACCTCGGCTCGCCCGTTCCGGCCACCGGTGCCGTCCAGCACGCTCTCCTCCGCGTCCGTCGGTGTCCGGCCCTCGTGCCGGGAGCCGTCCCGCCCCTCCTTCAGGACGGCCGGGTCGAGGCCGTAGCCCCAGCGGCGGGCGTGAGCGAGGTCGAGCGAGCCGTAGGGCGGCACGTAGATCGCCACCAGGTTGAACGACTCGGCCATGGCGGGGCCCCGCCCGGGGTGCAGCGGGAAGTCCTCGAACCCGTAGGAGCGCATGCACCGCTGGGTGACGCGCGCCTGCGCCTCCTGGATGCGCCGGTGGTCACGGCCGCTGAAGTCGTAGCGGTCCAGCGGCAGCGCGGGGAGGTCCTTGCCCCGGACCCTGGGCACGCCCGCCTCTCGCGCATAGCCCGGCGCCTCGTCCTCCGCCGACGGCCCGAAGCCGCACCCCGCCAGGACCAGCCCTGTCGGAACCGTCAGCAGCGCCAGAACGAGCCCACCCCACCGCCTCTTCACGCACCCCTCCCCAGTGGTCCGCGACGTCGATCATCGGACCCTACCGCGCGCGGGCGACGGGGACAGCGCACGCACCGGCCACACAAGGGACTGTGGACAGCGCACGCACCGGCCACACAGGGGGCTCTCAAGCCACGGGGCCGGGGCAGCCGGGGCTCGGGGGGACGGACTACGCCAACGGGCTCGGCGGGACCTCGGGGTCGCGCTGCGCGTCGTGCTTCGGCGTCGGCGTCGGCGTCGGGCCGCCGACCGCCCCGGGGTGCGGCCTTCGATGCCGTGGCCGGCGGTGTCTGCCCATGGCCCGGTCCCGGTTCTCGGGATGGTCGCCGGAGTGCTCGCCGTCCTCGTCCGTCACACAGGCCTCACACTGCGCGTTGCGGCACGGCCCGGGGCCCCATTCGGGGACGAACACCCCGAGCACCTTGCGCCGCCGGATCGCCGTACCGACCGGACGTCCGCAGGCCTCGCACACGGGCTCGTCCTGCGGATCGTGGCCGGGGCCTGGTCGCGGCCCTTCGCTGCCCATACGGCCATTCTATTCGGGCAGGCCGCCGAGGGGCATTCCGCGGCGCGGGCGCACCCCGCCGCTTCCCCCTCCACCTGCATCCCTCTCTTCTACGCCGAGGCCTCCGGGCCCCGCGGTTCACGCCACATCGGCCACATCCTCGGTCCGCCGGGCAGGTCGAGCGGCGTGCCCGTGAACCCGAAACCGAGGCGTTCGTACAGGTCGCGGCTGCGCGCGTTGCTCGCCTCCAGATAGGCGTGCTCCCCCTCCCTGTCGCAGCGGTCGAGGACGGCGGTGACGAGGGCCGTGCCGAGCCCCTCACCCTGCCGGTCCGGCCGCACGGCGATCATGTGGAGGTACTGATGGGCCCGGTCGGTCGGATGGGAGGCGTCGGTCAACCTGCCTATCAGCTCGACCCGTTCGTTCTCCGGGTCTATGGCCTGCCGCAGCTGTGCGGGGCCGTCCTGCTCGGCCTGCCCCTCTCCGTCGGGGCCGCCCGCGGGGACGGACCACCACAGGGCCGCGGCGGCGCGGTCCTCGGTGACGTCGACGTAACCCTCGGCGAGAGCCATGTCGAAGAAGGCGCCCATCATCGCGCCATGCGTGCGCCTGCGGTGCTCCTCGCCGGGAAAGACCCAGCAGCTCACCGGGTCGCCCATGAACGCCTCGTCGAGCAACCGCACCACATCGGCCCGGTCGCCCTCCCCGGCCCTACGGATCTCCACACCCACGGTCCGCCCCTCCCCGATCACCCATCCGGAACGGCGCACCGCCCCGGACACCGCACCGCGTCCGGCGGAGCGCCGGTCGCAGCCTAGGTGATCGCCCACGAACGCGTGAGGGCCCCGTGACCACCGCCCGACCGGCAGCCACGAGGCCCGTCGCCCACGCCTCACCGTGTGCGTCCTGTTCCCCCCTTTGTCCCCCCCCCGGCCCCCACCCCTCCCGGGTCTCAGTGCCTACGTCGTGTCACGAACTCCGCGATGGCGAGGAGGCCGCCCGCCGCCTCCGGGTCCGGGACCGCTTTGGCGAGCTGCCCCAGGGCTCCGGACATCCGGTCGGCCGCGTGCCCTTGCGCCCAGTCACGGCCGCCGGCGCGCTCCACCGCGCTCGCCGTCCTCGCCGGGTCGCCCTCGCCCGGCGGGCCGCCGTACAGCTCGGCGAGCTCCGCCGCGGCCGGGGTGTCCGAGGCCAGCGCGGCCACCACCGGCAGGGACTTCTTGCGGGCGGTGAGATCGGCGCCCGCGGGCTTGCCCGTATGCCCGGGGTCCCCCCAGATGCCGATGACGTCGTCGATGAGCTGGAAGGCGAGCCCCGCCTGGCGGCCGAAGCCGTCGAGCGCGTCGGCCGCCTCCCGCCCCGCCCCGGCGTACACCGCGCCGATCGCGCACGCGCAGCCGAGCAGCGCACCGGTCTTGGCCTCGGCCATGGCCAGGCACTCGTCGAGCGTGACCTGGTCCGGGGCGCGGCTCTCCAGGGAGCAGTCCATGAACTGCCCCTCGCAGAGCTCCTCGACGCACAGCGCCAGCCGGGCGGCGGCCTCCATGGCCCCCGGGTGGAGATCGTCGGCGAGCATCCGCTGTGCCAGGGCCTGCATGGCGTCCCCGGTGAGGATCGCGGCGGCGTCGCCGAACACGGCCCAGGCGGTGGGCCGGTGCCTGCGCGTGGTGTCGCGGTCCATCACGTCGTCGTGCAGCAGTGTGAAGTTGTGGGTCAGCTCCACGGCCGCGGCGGCGCGGACGGCCGTCTTCGGCTCCCCGCCGAGCGCCCGCACCGCCGCCAGGACGAGGGCGGGCCTGATGGCCTTGCCGCCGTTCCCCGTGGCCGGTGTGCCGTCGGCGTGCTCCCACCCGAGGTGGTAGCGCGCGACCTTGCGCACGGCTGCCGGCAGCGACTCGACCGCCGCGCACAGCTCCGGGTCGACGAGGGCCCGTGCCGCGTCCAGGATCTCCGCGGCCTCGTGGCCCTCACCGGCCCCCTGCTCCGGCGCCGTCGTGGCTGCCGTGTCCGTCGTCGTGTCCGTCATGGACTCACCCCGATAAGGATGCGGACGGTGGCGGTTCCTCGGCCTGTGGGCGCGTACGGAAGGGGTGTACCCCGCGCGGCGGCCACGGACACGGCTCATGCCTCACCCCCAGCGGCCGATCTCGACGTTCTCCAGGACACCGAGCGCGTCGGGGACGAGCACGGCCGCGGAGTAGTACGTCGACACCAGGTACGAGATGATCGCCTGCTCGCTGATGCCCATGAACCGCACCGACAGGCTCGGCTCGATCTCGTCCGGGATGCCGCTCTGGCGCAGTCCGATGACGCCCTGCTCCTCCTCACCCGTACGCATGCAGATGATGGAGGTCGTCCCGGCCTCGGTGACCGGGATCTTGTTGCACGGGAACACCGGCACGCCGCGCCAGGTCGGAATCCTGTTCCCCGCCACGTCGATGGTCTCGGGGACGAGTCCTCGCTTGTTCAGCTCACGGCCGAACGCGGCGATCGCGCGCGGATGGGCGAGGAACAGCTTGGACCCGCGCCTGCGGCTGAGCAGTTCGTCGAAGTCGTCCGGGCCGGGCACTCCCTCATGCGGTTGGATGCGCTGGTCGTACTCGCAGTTGTTCAGGAGGCCGAACTCGCGGTTGTTGATCAGCTCGTGCTCCTGGCGCTCCTTGAGCGCCTCGACGGTGAGCCGCAGTTGCTGCTCCGTCTGGTTCATCGGCTGGTTGTAGAGGTCGGCCACGCGCGAGTGGATGCGGAGAACGGTTTGGGCGACGCTCAGTTCATACTCGCGCGGCGCCGTTTCGTAGTCCACGAAGGTGCCCGGCAGCACGGCCTCGCCGACGTGGCCGGCCGAGAGGTCGATGGGCGCCTCGCCGTACTTGTTGGTGCGCTGGGCGGGGATGGACCGCAACCGCTGGAGGTGTCCGCGCAGGGTCTCACTGCGCTCGGCGACCTGTTCGAGGTCCTGGCGCGGCAGGACGAGCACCGTGCACGCCGTCACCGCCCGCGCGGTGTACTCCCAGATGGCCTCCTGGTCGAGGAGCGCCTGCTCCCCGAAGTAGGAGCCGTCGGCGAGCGTCCCGAGCACCGTGTCGTCGCCGTAGGGTCCGGTGCCGACCTTCTCCACCCGGCCGTGCGCGAGCAGGAAGACCTCGCCCGAGGGGCTGCCGAAGGAGGTCAGGACCTCACCCGCGGCGTACTCCCGCTGCTGGCAGCGGGAGGCCAGCTCGCCCAGCACCTCCTGGTCGTCGAAGTCCCGCAGCAACGGCAGCTCGCCCAGCTCGGCGGGGATGACCCGGACTTGGTCGCCCGTCTTGACGAAGGTCACCCTGCCGTCACCGACCGCGTAGCTCAGCCTGCGGTTCACCCGGTACGTGCCGCCCTGCACCTGCACCCACGGCAGCATCCGCAGCAGCCAGCGGGAGCTGATCTCCTGCATCTGCGGCGCCGACTTGGTGGTGGTGGCCAGGTTCCGCGCGGCCGATGTGCCGAGGCTCTGCTGCGGCTTCCCCGACTCAGCGCGGATCTCTTCGCCTACCGACATTGGCTGTGCCCTCCCGAGTACCTGCGGTGATCTCGCAGGACACCCTTCCAGCACGGAGCGTCGCGCCGCCATTACACAAAAGAGCGGGAATGGATCTCGCTCCGGCGGGGCATGGAGGGCGTTTTCACTCGTTCGGCCCATCGGACGGCGCGCGGGAACCCCGGAGCCCGCGCACCCGTTGGGCCACATGCGGGGCATTCACGCCGCGCGCACCTTTCGCACCTCTCATACCCTGGGGACCCTTCACCCCTTACCTCCCCTCCCTCCCCTTCGACCTTTCGCAACGACCCTTTCGCTTTCGCATCGACTGGCAGGAGACAGCAATGGCGGGCTTCCTGGACCGCGCCAAGGAGCAGGCGCAGCGCGGCCTCACGCAGGGCAAGCAGAAGATCGACGAGGTCCAGGAGAAGCGGGCGGGCGACGCACTCCTGAAGAAGCTGGGCGCGGCGTATTACGCCGAGCGCCGGGGTTCGGGCTCCCCCGAGGCCACCGCGCAGGCGTTGCAGGCCGTGGAGGCCCACGTCGCGGCGAACGGCGACGGGTTCCTGCACGGCACCTGACCGGATCGGCTCGCACGGTGCCCGAACACGCCCCGGATTGCTTCCGAACGGCTGGTCCGGGCACCGGACTTCCGGTACAAGCAGGGCGTACGAGGCGGTTCGCGACAGGCGGCCGTCGCGCCCCGCAAAGGAGGCGGTCATGGCCCCACCCATGTCCGCGGGACGCTTTTTGGACGCGCTGCGAGACGAGGGCGTCACCGTCGTCGAGGTAGGCGACTGGGAGCACCACAACCGCAACGACAAGGGCCCCTGGGGGCCCGTGCACGGCGTCATGATCCACCACACGGCGACCGAGGGCGGCGAGCGCACGGTCGAGATCTGCCGCGAGGGTCATGCCTCGCTGCCGGGCCCGCTCTGCCACGGCGTGATCACCAAGGACGGCCGCGTCCACCTCGTCGGGTACGGCCGCGCCAACCACGCGGGGCTCGGCGACGACGACGTCCTGCGGGCGGTCATCGCCGAGAAGCGCCTGCCCCCGGACAACGAGTCGAACACCGACGGCAACCGCCACTTCTACGGCTTCGAGTGCGAGAACCTCGGCGACGGCGAGGACCCGTGGCCCGAAGCGCAGCTCGACGCCATCGAGCGGGTCTCCGCGGCGATCTGCCGCCACCACGGCTGGACGGAACGCTCGGTGATCGGCCACCTGGAGTGGCAGCCGGGCAAGGTGGACCCGCGCGGCTTCACGATGAGCGCGATGCGGGACCGCATCGAGGAACGCCTCAAGTAACCCCCCTCCCCCGGGAGCCCGAACACCCCCCACCCACTCGGCCGGGAACTCGGGACGGGCTCCCGCCAGCCCGCCCCACGGCCCGGCGCCGGGCTTATCCGCCGCCCCACCCCAACCGTACGGCGACCGCGGGGGACAATGGCGGCGTGCGACCCACACCGCCCGCCGGCCTCTCCCCGCTGCTGCCGTCACCGTTGCAGGAGGTCAGGGACGACCGCTTCGAGCGCCACGGTGTGCGGCTGCTGCTCAAGCGCGACGATCTGATCCACCCGGAGCTGCCGGGCAACAAGTACCGCAAGCTGGCGTTGAACCTGTCGGCCGTCGCCGACGCCGGGCACGACACACTGCTCACCTTCGGCGGCGCCTACTCCCACCACCTGCGCGCCACCGCCGCCGCGGGCCGCCTTCTCGGCTTCGCCACCATCGGCGTCGTACGCGGCGACGAACTCGCCGGGCGCCCCCTGAACCCGTCCCTGGCCCGCTGCGCGGCCGACGGCATGCGACTGCACTTCGTCGACAGATCGACGTACCGCGCGAAGGGCGATCCCGCGACGCTGCACGCGCTCCTGCGCGCGACGGACGCGCGGGGCGCCTATGTGATCCCCGAGGGCGGCAGCAACGCCCTGGCCGTCCGCGGCTGCGCTGCGCTGGGCGAGGAACTGCGCGAGCACACCGACGTGGCGGCCGTGGCCTGCGGCACCGGCGGCACCCTCGCGGGGCTCGCGGCGGGGATCGGACCGCACCGCCGGGCCCTTGGCATACCGGTGCTCAAGGGCGGCTTCCTCGGCCCGGAGATACGGGCGCTGCAGCAGTCGGCGCTCGGCGCGCCGAGCGCCAACTGGAGCCTGGACGAGCGCTTCCACTGCGGCGGCTACGCCCGTACGCCCCCGAGCCTGCTGGCCTTCGCGGAGGACTTCGAGCGGCGCCACGGCCGGGAAACGGGTCTCTCCGTGGAGAGGCTCTACGTGGCCAAGCTCCTCCGCGCGCTGACGACCCTCGTCGAAGAGGGCGCCTTCCCGCCCGGCACCCGCCTCACCGCGGTCATCACCGGCGCCCGGGACGAGCCGGCCCCGTCGTCGGCCGCACGTCAGTCGTCGACCTCGCGGTAGACGGCCGCCTCCTCCAGGTCCAGCTTGCGCAGCAGCGTCCGCATCATCTCGTCGTCGATGCGCCGCTCGTCCCGCATCCGCACGAAGACCTCGCGCTCCGCGGCGATCGCCTCGCGCGCCAGGCGGCGGTAGGTGTCGTCCGCGGACTCGCCCGTGACGGGGTTGGGCTGGCCGAGCCGTTCCCACACGGAGTTGCGGCGCCGCTCCAGAACGGTGCTCAGACGGTCCTGGAGAGGCTGTGGGAGGCAGTTGCGCTCGTCCTCCATCAGGGTGCGCACCCGGGCCTCCGCGGCCTGCGAGGCGGCGTTCTGCGCCTGCGCCTCGGCCAGTGTCTGCGCCTGCTCGTCCCGGCCCGGCAGCTTCAGGACACGGATCAGCCACGGCAGCGAGAGTCCCTGCACGACGAGCGTGCCGATGACCGTGGTGAAGGTCAGGAACAAGACAAGATTGCGCCCGGGGAAGGGCTCACCGTCCTCCATGACGACCGGGATGGAGAAGGCGATGGCAAGCGAGACCACGCCCCGCATCCCGGCCCAGCTCACGATCAGCGGCCTGCGCCAGTCCAGGTCGTCCTCGCGCTCCCTGATCCGCTTCGACACGGCGCGCGGCAGGTACGTCGCCGGATAGGACCACACGAAGCGCACCACCACGACGAAGACGAAGACCCCGGCGGCGTACCAGGCGGCCTGGCCGACGCTGTACTCGCCGAGCCCCTTGAGCACGATCGGCAGTTGCAGCCCGATGAGCGCGAAGACCGCGGACTCCAGGATGAACGCGACGACCCGCCACACCGCGGCCTCCTGCAGCCGCGTCTCGAAGTCGACCTGCCAGGAGCGGTGCCCGAGGTAGAGGGCGACGACGACCACGGCGAGCACTCCGGAGGCGCCCACCTGCTCCGCGGCGGCGTACGCGACGAAGGGGATGAGCAGCGACAGCGTGTTCTGGAGCATCGACTCCTTGAGGTGCGTGCGCAACCAGTGGATCGGCACCATCAGGATCAGGCCGACGCCGACCCCGCCGACCGCGGCCACCAGGAACTCCCTGACACCGCCCGACCAGCTCGCGCCCTCGCCGACCGCCGCCGCGAGGGCGACCTTGTAGGCGGTGATCGCCGTCGCGTCGTTCACCAGGGACTCGCCCTGGAGGATCGTGGTGATCCTGGACGGCAGGCCGACCTTGCGCGCGATCGCGGTCGCCGCGACGGCGTCCGGCGGCGCGATCACGGCGCCGAGCACCAGCGCCGCCGTCAGCGGCAGGTCGGGGATGAGCAGGTAGGCCAGCCAGCCGACGGCGAGCGTGGCGAAGAGCACATAGCCGACGGAGAGCAACGCGACGGGTCTGAGGTTGGCGCGCAGGTCCAGGTAGGAGCTCTCCAGCGCGGCGGTGTGCAGCAGGGGCGGCAGGATCAGCGGCAGCACGATGTGCGGGTCGAGGTGGTAGTCGGGCACTCCGGGGACGTACGCGGCGACGAGTCCCGCGCCCACCAGGAGCAGCGGCGCCGGCACAGGGGTCCTGCGCGCGGCGCCCGCCACCACGGCGCTCGCCGCGACCAGTGCCACCAGGGGCAGTACATCCATCGGCAGTCCCCTCCGCCTTCCGCTTTCCCGACGTAACCTGGCAATCATGAACGAGTGCCCGCACGTCGCAGCGCTGCCCCACCCCGAGGTGTCACCCCTGAGCGACACGTGCCTGGAGTGCCGCGCGGCCGGCAGTCACCCCGTCCAGCTGCGGCTCTGCCTGGAGTGCGGGCACGTGGGCTGCTGCGACTCCTCGCCGTTCCGGCACGCGACGGCGCACTTCGAGGAGACCTCACACGCAGTGATGAGGACCTTCGAGCCCGGCGAGAGCTGGCGCTGGTGCTTCGTGGACGGTTCGATCGTCTGACGCCTGGGTACGTCAACCCGGCACCTGTTCTTTCCAATTGGGCCCGCCGAACCCCTAGCCACCGTGTGTACTCATATGCTTACTATGAGTGACGGCATCGGGGCGGGGCCCCCGGGACATGGAGCCGGGGATCGCGGTAGCGTCACCGCATAACTACGTGGCGCGTTACCCGTGTGACGCAGGCCGGACCGCCGCCGGACGGTGGGCCGGAGCCCCGAAAGTGCTTGTACCACCTTGGAGGTGAGGGTGTCCCAGATCGCAGGCGAGCCCGGAAATCAGGACTTCGTGGAAGTCCGCCTTCCGGCTGCGGGTGCCTACCTGTCGGTGCTGCGGACGGCGACGGCCGGCCTCGCGGCGCGTTTGGACTTCACTCTCGACGAGATCGAGGACCTCCGCATCGCGGTCGACGAGGCCTGCGCGATCCTCTTGCAACAGGCCGTGCCCGGATCGGTCCTCAGCTGCGTCTTCCGGCTCGTCGACGACTCCCTGGAGGTGACGGTCTCGGCGCCGACGACCGACGGCCGGGCCCCGGAGCGGGACACCTTCGCCTGGACCGTGCTGTCGGCCCTCGCGGGCCAGGTGGACTCCGCCGTCGCCGAGGACAACACCGTCTCGATCAGCCTCTACAAGAAGCGCGGCGCGGGACCCGGGCCGGCGTGAACGGAGACGGGCCGGTGCGGGACGAAGAGCGCGGCACACAGAGTCTGCCCGTCGACGGCGGGGAGGGGACACGCCGTATGACCACCGGAATCCCCGAGCAGCAGGCGAAACCGCACCCGGAGGACCCGGAGCAGTCGGGTCCTCCGACGGTGGCCGATGTGTCGGAGCAGGCAGAGCCGACCGCCAAGGACGAGCTCCAGCAGCTCTCCGGCCGGGGCGGCGGGCGACGGGCGGGAAACATGAGCGAGCACGAGCACAGCCGGCACGATCCACGGGACCGGAGCAGCGCACGCGCGATGTTCGTCGAGCTGCGCGCCCTGGAGAGCAGCAGTCGGGAGTACGCGGAGCTGCGCAACCAGCTCGTCCGCATGCACCTGCCGCTCGTCGAGCACCTGGCCCGTCGCTTCCGCAACCGCGGCGAGCCGCTCGACGACCTCACCCAGGTCGCCACGATCGGCCTGATCAAGTCCGTCGACCGGTTCGACCCGGAGCGCGGCGTGGAGTTCTCCACGTACGCGACCCCGACGGTCGTCGGCGAGATCAAGCGGCACTTCCGCGACAAGGGGTGGGCGGTCCGCGTCCCGCGCCGTCTGCAGGAGCTGCGCCTGTCCCTGACGACGGCGACGGCCGAGCTGTCCCAGATGCACGGCCGCTCCCCCACCGTGCACGAGCTCGCGGAGAAGCTGGCGATCTCCGAGGAGGAGGTCCTCGAGGGCCTGGAGTCGGCGAACGCCTACTCCACGCTGTCCCTGGACGTCCCCGACACGGACGACGAGTCGCCGGCGGTGGCGGACACCCTGGGGGCCGAGGACGAGGCCCTTGAGGGCGTCGAGTACCGCGAATCGCTCAAGCCGCTCCTGGAGGACCTGCCGCCGCGCGAGAAGCGCATCCTGCTGCTGCGTTTCTTCGGGAACATGACGCAGTCGCAGATCGCGCAGGAGGTCGGCATCTCCCAGATGCACGTCTCGCGCCTGCTGGCCCGCACCCTGGCCCAGCTCCGCGAGAAGCTCCTCGTGGAGGAGTAGGCCCCTGCCGAGCAGATGGTGCTACTTCTGGTCCTGCACGTGGCCGGGGCCCCGGATGCCGAGGGCCTCGGTCGTCGCCGGATGGACCAGGAGCACCAGTGAGGCGATCGCCACGACCGCGAGGGCGATGCCCGCGGGGATCGCGGCGCTGTCGGCCTGGAGCAGCTGCCAGGCCACGGGCAGCGCCATGATCTGCGTGATGATCGCGGGCCCGCGGCTCCACCGGCGCTGCTTGAGCAGTCCGCGTGCGGCGAGCAGCGGCAGCAGCGCGAGGACGATCAGGGTGACGCCGCCGGTCTCGGCCTGCCGGGGGTCGTCGGGCGATCCGGCGAGCCCCATCACGAGCATGTACACACCCCCGGCGGCGAGGGCGACGCCCTCCAGCGCGGACAGGGCCGCGGCGGCGGTGAGCCGTCCGGGACGCGGACCCGGCGCGGCCGGCTCCGGGGCTTCGGGGGTGGATTTCCGCTCAGTACTCACTCCAGCAGGGTAGCCCCGCGCGTCCGCGCCACGGCACCTCGGTCTGGGCCGCCCGCGGAGCCCTAGGTACCCTGCTGAGCATGCGTGCACTTCTCGTGGTCAACCCGGCGGCAACCACCACCAGTGCGCGTACGCGTGACGTCCTGGTCCACGCACTGGCGAGCGAGATGAAGCTCGACGCGGTGACCACGGAGTACCGGGGGCACGCCAGAGACCTCGGCCGGCAGGCCGCGGAGAGCAAGGACATCGAACTGGTCGTCGCTCTCGGTGGCGACGGCACCGTCAACGAAGTCGTCAACGGACTGCTCCACCACGGCCCCGATCCGGACCACCTGCCCCGCCTCGCCGTCGTCCCCGGCGGCTCCACCAACGTCTTCGCGCGCGCCCTCGGGCTGCCGAACGACGCGGTGGAGGCCACGGGCGCCCTCCTCGACGCCCTGCGCGAGGGCAGTGAGCGCACGGTGGGCCTCGGCATCGCGGGCGGCACGCCGGGCACGGAGGACGAGGCGGTGCCCTCGCGCTGGTTCACGTTCTGCGCGGGGCTCGGTTTCGACGGCGGTGTGGTCGGCAGGGTCGAACAGCAGCGGGAGCTCGGCAGACGCTCCACGCACGCGCTGTACGTCCGCCAGGTGCTGCGGCAGTTCATCGACGAGCCCCACCGCCGGCACGGGATGATCACCCTGGAGCGGCCCGGCGAGGACCCGGTGACGGACCTGGTGATGTCGATAGTCTGCAACACCTCGCCCTACTCCTACCTGGGCAATCGTCCGCTGTACGCGTCCCCGCGGGCGTCCTTCGACACCGCGCTCGACGTGCTGGGACTGAAGAGGCTCTCGACGGCCGCCGTGGCTCGTTACGGAACGCAGCTATTGACGTCCACGCCGGAACGGGGACCACACGGTAAGCACGCGGTCACACTCCACGACCTCACCGACTTCACCTTGCATTCAAAGGTTCCACTGCCCCTCCAGATGGACGGTGACCACTTGGGACTGCGTACGAGCGTGACGTTCACAGGCGTTCGCCGTGCACTGCGTGTGATTGTGTGAGTAGAAGGGCCTAAAGTCCTTTCAGTCGAACGTTTAGGCCAGGATCCACCCCATGGAAGTACGGCTGTGACTCAGCCGACACTAAGGAATCCAAAAAAACTTTCCGGAAGGGGTTGTATCCGCCGCCGAGGTTTGCGAATCTCTACATGGCGATCGGGACGGCCCGCAACATCGGCCCCGCAGAGAGCCAGAACCCCTCCTCCACCACAGGTCCACACCAGGCAACTGGGCGTCGGCCCTTCCCGTGTCGAGGGATTCGTGAAAGCGTTCACATTCACAAGCAACCTGAATGTCATACCAAGGAGAGGTAGCAGCCATGGACTGGCGTCACAACGCCGTTTGCCGCGAAGAAGACCCCGAGCTCTTCTTCCCCATCGGCAACACCGGTCCTGCGCTGCTGCAGATCGAGGAAGCCAAGGCCGTCTGCCGCCGCTGCCCCGTCATGGAGCAGTGCCTGCAGTGGGCGCTCGAGTCCGGCCAGGACTCCGGCGTCTGGGGTGGCCTCAGCGAGGACGAGCGCCGCGCAATGAAGCGCCGCGCCGCTCGCAACCGTGCACGCCAGGCCAGCGCCTGACGCCCACACCCCCGACGAGCCTGAGCTTGGCGGCGCGTACAGCGCGTACGCATCTCCCGCCCCCGAGCCGCAGCCGCGCAGTACCCCCGATGCGCATCGCAACGTGAGCAGTGAGCCCCGGACCGAATTGGTCCGGGGCTCACTGCTGTGCGCCGTCCGGTGCGCGGCCCGCGACCGCCGCCGCCGCTCGGCCGCCGTGCCTTGCCGCCGTTACTTGTCGCCCCGGATCGGGATGTCGAGGAGCACCCGCGTGCCGCGCTCGGCGGCGCGGACCATGTCGAAGACACCGCCCAGCTCCCCCTCGACGAGGGTGCGGACGATCTGGAGGCCGAGGTTGCCGGAGCGGTGCGGGTCGAAGTCGTCCGGCAGGCCGACGCCGTCATCCTGGACGGTGATCAGCAGCCGCACCTCCTTGCTGGTGCCGCCGCGCACCGCCGACACCTCGACCGTGCCGGTGTCCCCTTCGCGGAACCCGTGCTCCAGGGCGTTCTGCAGAATCTCCGTGAGCACCATCGACAGAGGTGTCGCCACCTCCGCGTCGAGGATGCCGAAGCGCCCGGTGCGCCGGCCCGTGACCTTGCCGGGCGAGATCTCGGCGACCATCGCGAGGACCCGGTCGGCGATCTCGTCGAACTCCACGCGCTCGTCGAGGTTCTGGGAGAGCGTCTCGTGGACGATGGCGATGGAACCCACGCGGCGCACCGCCTCCTCCAGCGCCTCCCTGCCCTTGGCCGAGTCGATGCGGCGGGCCTGCAGCCGCAGCAGCGCGGCGACCGTCTGGAGGTTGTTCTTCACCCGGTGGTGGATCTCCCGGATGGTCGCGTCCTTGGTGATCAACTCGCGCTCGCGACGGCGCAGTTCCGTGACGTCGCGCAGGAGTACGAGGGAACCGATGCGCGGCCCCTTGGGCTTGAGCGGGATCGCGCGGAGCTGGATCACGCCGTCTCCGCCCTCGATCTCGAACTCGCGCGGCGCCCAGCCGCTGGCGACCTTGGCCAGGGCCTCGTCCACCGGCCCGCGCGACGGCGCGAGTTCGGCGGTGGCCCTGCCGAGGTGATGACCGACCAGGTCGGCGGCGAGGCCGAGACGGTGGTAGGCGGACAGGGCGTTCGGCGAGGCGTACTGGACGATGCCTTCGGCGTCGAGCCGCAGCAGGCCGTCCCCCACGCGCGGGGACGCGTCCATGTCCACCTGCTGCCCCGGGAACGGGAACGACCCGGCGGCGATCATCTGTGCGAGGTCGGAGGCCGACTGGAGGTAGGTCAGTTCCAGGCGCGAAGGCGTGCGGACCGTCAGCAGGTTGGTGTTGCGCGCGATCACCCCCAGGACGCGCCCCTCCCGTCGTACGGGAATGGACTCCACCCGCACCGGGACCTCCTCGCGCCACTCGGGGTCGCCCTCGCGGACGATGCGGCCCTCGTCGAGGGCGGCGTCGAGGAGGGGGCGCCGGCCGCGCGGCACGAGGTGGCCGACCATGTCGTCCTGGTAGGAGGTGGGGCCCGTGTTGGGCCGCATCTGCGCCACCGAGACATAGCGGGTGCCGTCACGGGTGGGGACCCAGAGCACGAGGTCGGCGAAGGAGAGGTCGGAGAGCAGCTGCCACTCCGAGACCAGCAGATGCAACCACTCGAGGTCGGAGTCACCGAGGGCGGTGTGCTGGCGTACGAGGTCGTTCATGGAGGGCACGAGTGCGAGCGTACCTTTCGCGTACGGCGGCTCCCGACGAGCCGCGGCGCCAGGGCGGGACCCTCAACCCACCCACGGCACCGCAGCCCTTCAGGTGCATCGGCCGCCAGAATGTGCGGTACTGGACGGCCGATCGGGAGGTCCCGGCGCAGTCAGGGCAGAGAGCGCCGGTTCCTCGGTCCGCTCTCCTGTGCGGGGAGAGCGGAGGCTTTACTCCCGCATTGTGGACTAGACCATTCTCCGATGTCTACGCGCGGGCAGATCTTTGTTCCCGCCGCTTCCTCCGAGCCGTCTCCCCCGCGGGTCAGGCCCCATTCTCCGGCAGTCCACCCCCCGGCCACACCGACATCGCCAGATCCGCCACCGCTTCCAGCTCCTGTCTGGTGGCGCCGTCCCTGGCCTGCTGGGACATCCCCTGGAAGACCGCGCGCACATAGCGGGCGAGGGCGGCGGGGTCGGCGCCCCTCGGCAGCTCGCCCGCCGCGACGGCCGCGGCGATACGGGACTCGATGTCCGTGATGGCGGCGTTCCGCCGGGCGCGCAGGGACTCCTCCACCTCCGGGGTCGTGCAGTTCGTGGCGGCGGTGACGACCAGGCAGCCGCGCGGGTGGGCGGGGTCGGTGAACCGGGCCGCGGCCTCGCGCAGCAGGCGCGCCACCCCGCCGCGCACGGTGGGTTCCTCGGCGAGTGCGCGCTCGCCGAAGGCGCCGTGGGTGACGTCGTACCGCACGACGACCTCGTCGAAGAGCGTGCGCTTGTCGCCGAACGCGCCGTAGAGGCTGGGGGCGCCGATGCCCATGACGCGCGTCAGGTCCGAGACGGACGTCCCTTCGTACCCGTGCTCCCAGAAGGCCTTGACCGCCTGTTCGAGCGCCGTCTCGCGGTCGAAGGAACGGGGGCGCCCGCGCTGTTTCGTCGCCATGGAGTGAATTGTATAGCGGCCACTAGTAAATGGGGGCGGAATGGACTACGGTTCTTTCTGTAGCGATCGCTAGGAATATTCGTGTCGCCTCGGACGGCACACGATGGTTGATTGGTGAGCAGGGTGACGGGAGGGGTCGGCATGGACCGCGGAAAGGACTGCCCTCTGGGCGCAGCTCTGCTAGATTGGTCTATACCACCAACCGTAGAGCCCCTCTCCAGATCGGCAGGCCCAGCGTGGAAGTTGTCATCGTCCCGGACGCCACGGCAGGCGGCGAGCTCATCGCGGAGGCCATGGCCGCCCTGGTGCGCCGTAAGCCTGACGCCCTGCTCGGTGTCGCCACCGGATCCACCCCCCTGCCGATCTACGAAGCGCTGGCCGCCAAGGTCGCCGCCGGTGAGGTGGACGCGTCGCGGGCGCGGATCTGCCAGCTCGACGAGTACGTGGGACTGCCGGCCGGGCACCCGGAGTCGTACCGCTCGGTCGTGCTGCGCGAGGTCGTCGAGCCGCTCGGGCTGAGCGAGGCCTCGTTCATGGGCCCGAACGGCAGCGCCCAGGACGTGCAGTCGGCGTGCGTGCAGTACGACAAGGCGCTGGCCGAGGCCGGTGGCGTCGACCTCCAGTTGCTGGGGATCGGCACCGACGGGCACATCGGGTTCAACGAGCCGTGCTCGTCGCTCGCCTCGCGCACCCGGATCAAGACGCTGACGGAGCAGACGCGGGTGGACAACGCGCGCTTCTTCGACGGGGACATCGAGCAGGTCCCGCACCACGTGATCACCCAGGGGATCGGGACGATCCTGGAGGCGCGGCACCTGGTGCTGCTCGCCACGGGTGAGGGCAAGGCGGACGCGGTGGCCGCGACGGTCGAGGGTCCTGTCGCCTCGATCGTCCCGGCGTCGGCCCTGCAGCTGCATCCGCACGCCACGGTCGTCGTGGACGAGGCCGCGGCGTCGAAGCTGAAGCTCGCGGACTACTTCAGGCACACCTATGCCAACAAGCCGGGCTGGCAGGGGCTGTAAGGGGGCCGGCCCGGGTCGCACGCGGACCCGGGCCGTACGAGGAGGGGCGCCCCCCGGCCGGGGGGCGCCCCTCCTTTTTGGTGAGCCTGAGCGTGGTGGGCGGGCGGTGAGCGGGGCGGCGGCGGGGAGGCCGCCGACTCAGCTCGCGGTGATGATCTCCGCCGCTGCCTCGCCGCAGACCCTCGCCGCGCCGCGCGTCGCGATGTGGAGGGCGCCGACCGGGGCGGACTGCGGGACGCCCATCTCGACCACGATCGTGTCGGGGCGGGTGGCGAGCAGGGTGGTCAGGGCCGCGGACATCCAGCCGTGCCGGTGGGCGTCGCGGACGACCGCGACGATGCGCCGCTCCCCCGCCGCGGCCAGGGCCTCGGCGCCCGCCGTGTCGCCGGAGAACGTGCCCGAGCGGGTGCCGGGGAACCGGCGTCCGAGCTCGGCGGTGACACCCCACGGGGTCTCGTCGCCGACCGCGATGTTCGGCAGCGGGCTGAAGGTGGCGACGTAGGGCGCGGAGGTGAGCGGGGCGGCGTAGGTCTCGCCGCGGGTGACCGTCAGGGCGCGGCGGGCCGCGACCAGGCCGATCCCGGTGTCGGGCGCGCCCCCCGAACGATCGGTCGCGCCCGACACCGAGGCCCAGCCCGCCAGCGCCCGTACGCGGTCGGCGGCGTCGGCGAGGCGTTCCTCGGGCAGCTCCCCCGAGCGCACCGCGGCGACGAAGGCGTCCCGCAGCCGCAGCACGGTGCCCTCGTCCGAGGGGCCGCCGCCCGTGCAGATCGCGTCGGCGCCGGCGGCGATGGCGAGGACGCAGCCGCGTTCGAAGCCGTACGTGCCGGCGATGGCCTGCATGTCCATGCCGTCGGTGACGATGAGTCCCTCGTAGCCGAACTCCTCGCGGAGCAGGCCGGTGAGGATGCGGCGGGAGAGCGTCCCGGGGTTGTCCGGGTCCAGGGCCGGGGCCAGCACATGGGCGCTCATCACGGCCCGCGTGCCCGCGGCGATGGCCGCGCGGAACGGCGCGAGGTCGCGGGAGTTCAGGACGTCCCGGTCGACGTCGATGACCGGCACGGAGTGGTGCGAGTCGATCGCGGTGTCGCCGTGGCCGGGGAAGTGCTTGGCGGAGGTGGCGACGCCGGAGGACTGCATGCCCTCGACGTAGGCGGCGGTGTGCCGGGCGACCAGCTCGGGGTCGGCGCCGAAGGAGCGTACGCCGATGACCGGGTTGTCGGGGTTGGCGTTGACGTCGGCCGAGGGCGCCCAGTTGAAGTTGATGCCGCAGGCGGCGAGACGGCGGCCGAGGTCGGCGGCGACCTCGCGGGTCAGCGTCGTGTCGTCGACGGCGCCGAGCGCGTGGTTGCCCGGGTAGGAGGAGCCGGTGCGCACCTCCAGGCGGGTGACGTCGCCGCTCTCCTCGTCGATGGCGATCAGGAGGTCGTCGCGCTCGGCGCGCAGTTGCGCGGTGAGGGCGGCGACCTGCTCCGCCGTGCGGACATTGCGGCCGAAGAGGCTGACGGAGGCGAGGCCTTCGCCGATCCGGCGGCGCAGCCAGTCCGGTGCGGTGGTGGTGCCGTCGAAGCCGGGCTGGAGCACGGCGAGGGCGTTGCGGGTGAGGGTGTCACCGGCGTGCGTGAGTGTCGTCATGTGCGGAGTTATCCCTTCACTGCGCCGTCGGTCAGGCCGCTGACGGCCCTGCGCTGCAGGAAGACGAAGAGGATCAGGATCGGGACGGCGAAGAGGGAGGCGGCGGCCATCGTGGCGCCCCAGTCGTCGCCGAAGGCGGTCTGGAAGCTGGACAGCCACACCGGCAGGGTCTTGGCCTCCGCTTCCTTGTTGAGCACGAGGACCAGCGGGAACTCGTTCCAGGCGGTGATGAAGCCGAACAGCGAGGTCGACATCAGGCCCGGCGCGAGCAGCGGCAGGATCACCCGGCGGAAGGCCTGCATGCGGGTGCAGCCGTCGACCATGGCGGACTCCTCCAGCTCCTTGGGCACGGCGGCGACGAAGCCGCGGAGCGTGAGGAGGGTGAAGGGCAGGATCATCACCATGTAGAAGAGGGTGAGCGGGATCAAGCTGTTCAGCATGTCCGCGTCGCGCACGATCATGTAGATCGCGATGACCATGACTTCCCAGGGCGCCATCTGCGCCAGCATGAAGCCGATGATGAAGCCGCGCCGCCCCTTGAAGCGCATCCGGGCGAGGGCGAACGCCGCGGTCACGCCGATGATGAGGGAGAAGACGACCGCGAGGAGCGTCACGATCAGGGAGTTGCCGGCCATGGTCCAGAAGTGGTCGGCGTCCATCGCCGTCTTGAAGTGCTCAAGGGTGGCGTCGGTCGGGAACCAGACCGGGTCCTCGGCGATGATGTCGCCGGTCGGCTTGAAGGCCGTCGCGAACATCCAGTACACGGGGAAGACGCAGAGGATGAAGATAAGGACGGCGACCAGGTTGGGCCACAGACGGCCCAGCGGCGAGCGCTTCACAGCTCGTCCTCCTCTTGCTTGAGCACGATGCGCAGGTAGAACGACGTGATGGCCAGCAGGATGACGATGGTGAGCAGCGCGATCGCGGCGCCCATGCCGAAGTGCTGGTTGCCCATGCCCTCGATGTAGGCGTAGACGGGGAGGATCTCGGTGAGGCGGTCGGGGCCGCCCTCGTTGATCGTGAAGACCTGGACGAACGCCTTGAAGACCCAGATGATCTCCAGGAACGTCGTGGCGTAGAGGAAGGGCTTCAAATACGGCAGCGTCACCTGGGTGAACTGCTTGAGGGCCCCCGCGCCGTCCAGCGCCGCGGCCTCGTACAGCTCCTTGGGGATGGTGGTCGTGGCGGCGTACAGGTTGATCGCCACGAAGGGGATGGACATCCAGACGATCAGCAGCAGGACGACGAAGAAGGTCGAGTACTGCGTGGCCAGCCAGTCGTGGTCGGCCATCGACTCGAAGCCGATCTTGGCGAGCACCCAGTTGACGACGCCGAAGCGCTGCGCGAACAGCCACTGGTAGACCGTGCTCGCCGCGACGACGGGCATCGCCCAGGTGAGCACGAGGCCGAGCAGGAGGAAGGTGCGCATCTTCCGGCCGAGGCGGGCGAGGAGCAGCCCCACCAGGGTGCCGAGGCCCATGATGAGGACGACGTTGACGGCGGTGAAGGCGACCGAGCGTCCTGTGACCCGCCAGAAGTCCTCGCCGGTGAGGACGTCCTTGTAGTTGTCGAACCCGTTCCACTCCGTGAGGTGCAGAATGAACTGCCTCATGTTGAGGTTCTGGAACGACAGGATCCCGTTGTTGACCAGGGGCCAGCCGAGCAGCAGCAGGGTGGCGACGATCGCGGGGGCAAGGAGCAGATAGGGCGTCAGCCCGGCGAGACGCCTGGGCTCCTTGCGCGGGCCACTCGGCCGTGGCCCGCCTGCCGGTGTCTGCACCTCCGTCGGGCCGGAGGGCGGCCGTTCGGTCTTCTGCACGGTCATGCTCGCCATCTCTTTCGTGGGCATCGCGGTAAGCAGAGGTGTGCCGGGGCGGCGGGGACGGTTCACCCGCCGCCCCGGCAAGAGGGGCGTTCTTACTGCTTCTGCGACAGGCGCTTGTTGAGCTCGCCCTCGACCTGCTTGGCGGCGTCCGCGGGAGACTTACCGTTGAGCACCGCGGTCATGTAGTTCTTGATCGGGTTCGGCGGGTTCTCCACCGCGCCCCACTCCGGGATCAGCGGGGTGGTGCCACCGCCGACGGCTGCGGGCGCGGCGGCCTCGGCGGCCGGGTTGCCCTTGAGGTTGGACTCCAGCGCCTTCTTGTTCGGGATCTGGCCGCCTTCCTTGGCGAACTGGCCCTCGAACTTGTCGGACAGCGCGATCTTCAGGAACTCCTTGGCGAGCTCCTGCTTCTTGCTGGTCGCGGCGACGGCGAGGTTGGAGCCGCCGAGGAAGACACCCTCGGGCTTGTCGGCGGTGGGGCCGGGGATCGTGAAGAAGCCGATGTCCTGCTCGATCTTCGGGTTGGCCTTGATGGCGGTGGGGGCTTCCCAGCTCATGCCGATGAAGGCGCCGGTCTTGCCCTTGGCGAAGACCTCGGCCTGCTGCGGGGTGGCCTCGTCCTTGTTCTTGGGGGCCTTGGAGAGGTCCGCGAACTGCTTGTACGTCTTCATGGCCTTGGCGACCTTCGGGTCGTCCAGGTTGGAGACGTACTTGTCGCCGTCCTTCTTGACCAGCTCGGCGCCCTCACCGATGGTCAGGCCGACGAAGTGGTACCAGTTCTGTCCGGGCAGGTAGATCGGCTCGGCGTCGGTCTTCTCGCCGATCTGCTTGAGGTCCTTGAGGAACTCGGCGCGCGTCTTGGGAAGCTCCTTGATACCGGCGTCGGCCCAGATCTTCTTGTTGTAGACGACGACGCGGTTGAGGACGAACCACGGGGCGGCGTACTGCTTGCCGTCCACGACCGAGGACTTGTTCATCGACTCGGTCCAGTCGGCGCCGATGGACTCCTTGAGGTCGCCCAGCTCGGCGAGACCGCCCGTCTTGGCGTACGCCGGGGTCTGGGTGTTGCCGATCTCGAAGACGTCCGGCGGGTTCTCCTCGGAGAGGGCCGTGGTCAGCTTCTGCTGAATGCCGTTCCAGGTCTGCACCTCGAACTTGAGCTTCGCGCCCGTCTTCTTCTCGAAGGCGGCCGTGACGTCCTTCTGCCACTGCTCCGGCGTCGAGCCGTCCATCGCCCAGAACGTCAGCGTCTCGCCCTTGAAGCCGTCGGCGCCCCCGGCCTTGTTGTCGTCGCCGTCGCCGCCGCACGCCGCGACCGAGACCAACATGCCCGCGACACCAATGGCCGCCATGAGCTTGCGATTCACGTCATCCTCCTCAAGGGATGCCAGTCAACCCCCCACCCGCAGCGACCGAATGGACCGAGATCTGCCCGTGGGACTGGAACCTGGTCTTTAATGGTGTAGACCAGTACGGGGAGCTTGGCCTAGACCTTTAGGGGTGTCAAGGGTGTATAAGAAGGGCTGTCACGTCCGTTATCGGACCGACACCTGAGCAACGGGGCGCCCTCTTGGCACGCCGACTTATCGTCGGGCGACGTTCGTTCGGGCGACTTTCGTTCGAGCGGGGGGACCCGGGGCCGTACCGTGCCACGATGTGAGCCGCGACAGACGGAGGAGCCGGTGACGGCAGCAGCACAGGAGCCGAACCAGTCGCTGAAGAGCGGCGGCGGGGAGACGGGTGGGCGGACCATGGGCACCGAGGCGGGCAGCACCGGGACGGCCACGGGCGCGCCCGTGGCGACGGACGGCACGGGCGCCGCGAGCGTCGGCCGCACCGCGCGCGTGCCGAAGTACTACCGCCTGAAGCGGCACCTCCTCGACATGACGGAGACGCTGCCGCCCGGCACCCCCGTGCCGCCCGAGCGCACGCTCGCCGCCGAGTTCGACACCTCGCGCACGACGGTCCGCCAGGCCCTTCAGGAACTGGTCGTCGAGGGCCGCCTCGAACGGATCCAGGGCAAGGGCACCTTCGTCGCCAAGCCGAAGGTCTCCCAGGCGCTGCAGCTGACCTCGTACACCGAAGACATGCGCGCCCAGGGCCTTGAGCCCACCTCGCAGCTCCTGGACATCGGCTACATCACGGCCGACGACACCCTCGCCGGGCTGCTCGACATCGGCGCGGGCGGCCGGGTCCTGCGCATCGAGCGGCTCCGCCTGGCCAACGGCGAGGCCATGGCCATAGAGACCACGCACCTGTCGGCCAAGCGCTTCCCCGCGCTGCGCCGCTCCCTGGTCAAGTACACCTCGCTCTACACCGCGCTCGCCGAGGTGTACGACGTGCACCTCGCCGAGGCCGAGGAGACCATCGAGACCTCGCTCGCCACCCCGCGCGAGGCGGGCCTGCTCGGCACGGACGTCGGCCTGCCCATGCTGCTGCTCTCCCGGCACTCCCTGGACGGCGACGGCCGGCCCGTGGAGTGGGTGCGCTCGGTCTACCGCGGCGACCGCTACAAGTTCGTGGCCCGCCTGAAGCGGCCGACCGACTGAGACCGCCGTCCCGGCCCGCCCTGACCCTCCCTCCCCTGACGCGACTCCGTACGCGGTCTGGCGCACGGCACTCCGCTGCCCTACCTTCCTGACGTCATCGCTTGATGAACGGGAGGCGGCCCGGTGCGCAGAGCGAACCCCCGAACCATCGTCGTCTGGAGCCTCGTCGCGCTGGTCGGCGCCACGGGCTGGAGCGTCCTCGCGCTGGCACGCGACGAGGAGGTGTCGGCCGCGTGGATGGTGGCGGCGGCCCTCGGCTCGTACGCCATCGCCTACCGCTTCTACGCGAGATTCGTCGCGTACCGGGTGCTGAAGGTCGACAGGACGCGGGCGACGCCCGCCGAGCGGCTCGACAACGGCATCGACTTCCACCCGACCGACCGCCGCGTGCTGCTCGGCCACCACTTCGCGGCGATCGCGGGCGCGGGACCGCTGGTGGGGCCGGTGCTCGCCGCGCAGATGGGGTATCTGCCGGGCACCATCTGGATCATCGCCGGCGTGATCTTCGCCGGGGCCGTGCAGGACATGGTCGTGCTGTTCTTCTCCACCCGGCGGGACGGCAAGTCGCTGGGGCAGATGGCGCGCGAGGAGATCGGGCCGTTCGGCGGGGCCGCCGCGCTGCTCGCCGCCTTCGCCATCATGATCATTCTGCTCGGCGTGCTCGCCCTGGTGATCGTCAACGCGCTCGCCGAGTCCCCGTGGGGCACCTTCTCCATCGCGATGACCGTGCCCATCGCCCTGCTCATGGGCTTCTACCTGCGGGTCCTGCGGCCGGGGCGGGTCACCGAGGTCTCCCTCATCGGCATCGCGCTGCTGCTGCTCGCGCTGGTCGCGGGGCGCTGGGTCGCGGAGTCCTCGCTCGCCGACACCTTCACGCTCGCGCCCTCGACGCTGGTGATCTGGCTGGTCGCGTACGGGTTCATCGCCTCGATCCTGCCGGTGTGGATGCTGCTCGCGCCGCGCGACTACCTCTCGACGTTCATGAAGATCGGCACCATCCTGCTGCTCGCCCTCGGGGTGGTGCTCACCCTGCCGACGCTGAAGATGGACCCCGTGACCGACTTCGCCTCCCGCGGCGACGGACCGGTCTTCGCGGGCTCGCTGTTCCCCTTCGTCTTCATCACCATCGCGTGCGGGGCCCTCTCCGGCTTCCACGCGCTGATCTCCTCGGGCACGACACCGAAGATGATCCAGAAGGAGACGCAGGTCAGGATGGTCGGCTACGGCTCCATGCTGATGGAGTCGGCCGTCGCGATCATGGCGCTCGTCGCCGCGTCGATCATCGATCCCGGCCTTTTCTTCGCGATGAACGCGCCCGCGGGCGTCGTCGGCGACACCGTGCAGGAGGCGTCGAAGGCCGTCGCGAACTTCGGGTACTCCATCTCCCCCGCCGACCTCGCGCGCGCCGCCGAGCAGGTGGAGGAGGAGTCGCTGCTCTCGCGCACCGGCGGCGCGCCCACGCTCGCGATCGGCGTCTCCGAGATCTTCTCGAAGGTCACGGGCGACTCGATGCGGGCCTTCTGGTATCACTTCGCGATCATGTTCGAGGCGCTCTTCATCCTCACCGCGCTCGACGCGGGCACGCGCGTGGGGCGCTTCATGCTCCAGGACATGCTCGGCAACGTCCACAAGCCCTTCAGGAACGTGAGCTGGAAGCCGGGACTCATCCTGACCAGCGCGGCCGTCACCGGTCTGTGGGGCTACTTCCTCTGGGTCGGCGTGCACGAACCGCTCGGCGGGATCAACCAGCTCTTCCCGATCTTCGGCATCGCCAACCAGCTCCTCGCGGCCGTCGCCCTCGCCGTCTGCACCACGCTGCTCGTGAAGTCCGGGCGCCTGAAGTGGGCCTGGATCACCGCGGTCCCGCTCGCCTGGGACGCCACGGTGACGCTCACCGCGAGCTGGCAGAAGGTGTTCTCCAGTGATCCCCGCGTGGGCTTCTTCCAGCAGCGCTCCGACTACCAGGACGCCATCGAGGCGGGCATGGTCCTGCCGCCCGCCAAGACCATGGACGACATGCACACCGTCGTCACCAACTCCACGGTGGACGGCGTGATCTCGGCGGTCCTCGCCCTGCTCATCGTCGTCGTGATCCTGGACGCGGGCCGCGTCTGCCTGCGGCACATCCGCGACCCGCACGCCTCACGGCTGAGCGAGGCCCCGTACGTGGAGTCCCGGCTGACCGCCCCCGACGGGCTCTTCGCCACCCGCGAGGAGAAGCAGCGGGCCTCGGAGCAGGAACCGGCGGCCCGCCCATGACCGCCCCACTGCTGCGCGCCCTGCGCCGACTGCGGTGGTACGTCCGCGAGTTCACCGACGAGTCGGCCTACGAGCGGTACGTGGCGCACCTGCGCAAGGAGCATCCGCACACCGCCGTGCCCGACCGCCGGGCGTTCGAGCGCATGCGGACGGAGCGGCGGGAGTCGGACCCGAGGCAGGGCTTCCGCTGCTGCTGAGTAGCGCGGCGACACTTCGAGTCCCGTCCGTTATCCGGACAGGGGTTCCATAGCGCGAGACTGTCGCTTAGATTTCCCGCACGTTAAGCATGGGATAAGTGAGGGAACGGAGCCGCGATATGTCAGATGCGCCTGAAGTGAACAGACCGGTGGTCACGCCGGTCCGCGTGGTCATCGCCGTCTGCCTCGTCGCGCCGTTCGTGGCGATGCTCTGGGTGGGTTCCTACGCCAAGGTGGACCCGGCCTTCATCGGCATCCCGTTCTTCTACTGGTACCAGATGCTGTGGGTCGTCATCTCCACGGCGCTCACGATGGTCGCCTACCAGCTGTGGCAGCGTGACCAGCGCGCCCGCAAGGCCGAGCAGGTCCGGGGAGGTGCGGGCCGATGAACGTCCTCGCAGCCGGCACCGGCGGTGTCAACGGCATCGCGCTCGCCGTCTTCATCTTCTTCTTCGTCGCGGTCACGGTCATGGGCTTCCTCGCGGCCCGCTGGCGCAAGGCCGAGACCGAGAGCCTCGACGAATGGGGCCTGGGCGGCCGCTCGTTCGGCACCTGGGTCACCTGGTTCCTGCTCGGCGGCGACCTCTACACCGCGTACACCTTCGTCGCCGTCCCCGCGGCGATCTACGCGGCGGGCGCGGCCGGGTTCTTCGCGGTGCCGTACACGATCCTCGTCTACCCCCTCATCTTCACCTTCCTGCCGCGCCTCTGGTCGGTCTCGCACAAGCACGGGTATGTGACGACCTCGGACTTCGTGCGCGGACGCTTCGGCTCCAAGGGGCTCTCCCTGGCGGTCGCGGTCACCGGCATCCTCGCCACCATGCCGTACATCGCCCTCCAACTCGTCGGCATCCAGGCGGTGCTCGACGTCATGGGCGTCGGCGGCGGCCCCGACACCAACTGGTTCATCAAGGACCTGCCGCTCCTGATCGCCTTCGCGGTGCTCGCGGCGTACACGTACTCCTCTGGTCTGCGCGCGCCCGCCCTGATCGCGTTCGTGAAGGACGGCCTGATCTACCTGGTCATCGCCGTGGCGATCATCTACATCCCGATCAAGCTGGGCGGCTTCGACGAGATCTTCCAGGCCGCCGACGCCAAGTTCTCCGCCGCCAACGACGCCGCGGGCAAGCCCGTCGCGGGTCTGGCTCCGGGCGAGGCGGGGCAGTGGACGTACGCGACGCTGGCCCTCGGCTCCGCGCTCGCGCTCTTCATGTACCCGCACTCGATCACGGCGACGCTCTCCTCCAAGAGCCGCGACGTGATCCGCCGCAACACCACGATCCTGCCGCTGTATTCGCTGATGCTCGGCCTGCTCGCGCTGCTCGGCTTCATGGCGATCGCGGCCGGGGTCAAGGTGGAGAACGGGCAGCTCGCGATCCCTCAGCTGTTCGAGAACATGTTCCCCGACTGGTTCACGGGCGTGGCCTTCGCCGCGATCGGCATCGGCGCGCTCGTTCCCGCCGCCATCATGTCCATCGCCGCCGCGAACCTCTTCACGCGCAACATCTACAAGGACTTCCTCAAGCCGGACGCGACGGCCGAGCAGGAGACCAAGGTCTCCAAGCTGGTCTCGCTCCTGGTGAAGGTCGGCGCGCTGGCCTTCGTCCTCACCATGGACAAGACCGTCGCGATCAACTTCCAGCTGCTGGGCGGCATCTGGATCCTGCAGACCATGCCCGCGCTGGTCGGCGGCCTGTTCACGCGCTGGTTCCACCGCTGGGCGCTGCTGGCGGGATGGGCGGTCGGCATGGCCTACGGCACCCTGGCCGCGTACGGCGTCGCCTCGCCCACGCAGAAGCACTTCGGCGGCTCGTCCGACGAGATCCCCGGCATCGGCGAGATCGGCTACATCGGCCTCACCGCGTTCGTCCTGAACGTCATCGTGACGGTGGTCCTCACCTTCGTCCTGCGGGCCGCGAAGGCTCCCGACGGCATCGACGAGACCTCGCCCGAGGACTACACCGCGGACGCGGGAGACCCCGGCGTGATCGAGGAACTGCCCCCGGCCACCGCGGGCGCCGCGCACTGACCGCGCCACCCTCACAGGGGCCGCACAGGGCCTCGTCCACTGCCGCGCGAAGGGCCGCCGGGCAACCGGCGGCCCTTCGCCGTACCCGCGCCCGTCCCCGCACCCCTCCCCCGTCGACACAAGATGTGGGTCCGCTTCCCGGACCCGGCACAAGATGTATGCTCGTGCTCGCTGTCGCCGCAGGGGAATCCGGTGCAAGTCCGGAACTGTCCCGCAACGGTGGACGTGTACGCATTTGGCGTACGCGGAGTCCGAAGACCTGCCGGCAGCGCACCCGTGCCGTCCGGCCCGGGTGCCGACCGTCCGGGCCTCGTGGAATGGGCCGGTGGACGCGGTGCACCGCCCTGCGCGCGTGCCCCCGTGCGCCCTCCCCTCCCGCGGCCCGGAGCCGAGCGAGGGAGAGCCCCACGTGACCATCGCGCCTGCCGATCCGGTGTCAGCGACGAAGCCGCCGAACGCCGAGGGTGCCGAAGGAACCGACGGCCCGGGAGCCGCACTGCTGCGCACCCTGACCGACCTCACCGCCGACCTCCCCGACGCCGACCCCGGCCGGGTCGCCGCCGCCGCGCTGCGGGGCCGCTCAGCCCGCGGTGCCGCCGAGATCGCGACCGAGCTGCGGGAGCTGGCGACCGAGGCCGCCGCGGGGCTCATCTCCGACGACCCGGAGTACTCGAAGCTGGCGGCCAGGCTGCTCTCGATCGGCATCCGCGAGGAGGCGGCCACGCAGGGCGTGCGCTCCTTCACCGAGTCCATCGCGGTGGGCCACCGCGAGGGCCTGATCGCCGATCGCACGGCCGCGTTCGTGACGGAGCACGGGGCCCGGCTCGACGCGCTGGTGGAGGCGGCTCTCGCGGACGGCGCCGACTTCCGCTTCGGCTACTTCGGCCTGCGCACCCTGCACAGCCGCTATCTGCTGCGCCACCCGATCACCCGCCAGGTCATCGAGACCCCGCAGCACTTCATGCTGCGGGTGGCGAGCGGCCTGGCCGAGGACGAGGGCGCCCGCGCGGTGGACGAGGTCGCCGCGCTGTACGGCCTGATGAGCCGCCTGGACTACCTGCCGTCGTCGCCGACGCTCTTCAACTCCGGCACCCGGCACCCGCAGATGTCGTCCTGCTACCTCCTCGACTCGCCCCTGGACGAGCTGGACTCGATCTACGACCGCTACCACCAGGTCGCGCGCCTCTCCAAGCACGCGGGCGGCATCGGGCTCTCGTATTCGCGCGTGCGTGCCCGCGGTTCGCTGATCCGGGGCACGAACGGGCACTCCAACGGCATCGTGCCGTTCCTGAAGACGCTCGACGCCTCGGTCGCCGCCGTCAACCAGGGCGGCCGGCGCAAGGGCGCCGCCGCGGTCTACCTGGAGACCTGGCACTCCGACATCGAGGAGTTCCTGGAGCTGCGGGACAACACCGGTGAGGACGCGCGCCGCACGCACAACCTCAACCTCGCGCACTGGATCCCCGACGAGTTCATGCGCCGGGTCGCCGCCGACCAGGACTGGTCGCTGTTCTCCCCCGCCGACGTGCCCGACCTCGTCGACCTGTGGGGCGAGGAGTTCGACGCCGCCTACCGCGGGGCGGAGGCCGCCGGGCTCGCGAAGAAGACCCTCCCCGCCCGTGAGCTGTACGGCCGGATGATGCGCACCCTCGCGCAGACCGGAAACGGCTGGATGACGTTCAAGGACGCCGCCAACCGCACCGCCAACCAGACGGCGGAGCCCGGCCACACCGTGCACTCCTCGAACCTCTGCACGGAGATCCTGGAGGTGACGGACGACGGGGAGACGGCCGTCTGCAACCTGGGCTCGGTGAACCTCGGCGCGTTCGTGGACCCGGCCGTCGGTGACATCGACTGGGAGCGGCTCGACGCGACCGTCCGCACGGCCGTCACCTTCCTCGACCGCGTCGTCGACATCAACTTCTACCCGACCGAGCAGGCCGGCCGCTCCAACGCCAAGTGGCGCCCGGTGGGCCTCGGCGCGATGGGCCTCCAAGACGTCTTCTTCCAGCTGAAGCTGCCCTTCGACGCCCCCGAGGCGCGGGCCCTTTCCACCCGTATCGCCGAGCGGATCATGCTCGCCGCGTACGAGGCGTCGGCGGACCTCGCCGAGCGCCCCCAAGCACCTTCGGCAGGCTCCGGTGCAGGGGGGACCCCGGTCGGCCCGCTGCCGGCCTGGGAGAAGACCCGCACCGCGCGCGGCGTCCTGCACCCCGACCACTACGACGTCGAGCCGGCCTGGCCGGAGCGGTGGGACGCGCTGCGGGCCCGCATCGCGAGGACCGGCATGCGCAACTCCCTGCTGCTCGCCATCGCGCCGACGGCGACCATCGCCTCCATCGCGGGCGTCTACGAGTGCATCGAGCCGCAGGTCTCCAACCTCTTCAAGCGCGAGACGCTCAGCGGTGAGTTCCTCCAGGTCAACGCCTACCTGGTCCAGGAGCTCAAGCGGCTCGGCGTCTGGGACGCGCGGACCCGCGAGGCGCTGCGCGAGGCCGGCGGCTCGGTGCAGGGCTTCGGCTGGCTCCCCGAGGACGTCCGCGCGCTCTACCGCACGGCGTGGGAGATCCCGCAGCGCGGCCTCATCGACATGGCCGCGGCGCGCACCCCGTTCCTCGACCAGGCGCAGTCCCTGAACCTCTTCCTGGAGACGCCGACCATCGGCAAGCTCTCCTCGATGTACGCCTACGCCTGGCAGCAGGGCCTGAAGACCACGTACTACCTGCGCTCCCGGCCCGCCACGCGCATCGCCCGCGCGGCCGGCGGTCCGAGCGCCGCCGGCGCCACCCCCGTCCCCCGGCAGGCGGCCGACCCCGACGCCGTCGCCTGCTCCCTGGAAAATCCCGAGTCCTGCGAGGCCTGCCAGTGATGAGCAACACGACCAGCTCCGAGAAGAACCTGCTCGACCCGGGCTTCGAGCTGACCCTGCGCCCCATGCGCTACCCGGACTTCTACGAGCGCTACCGGGACGCGATCAAGAACACCTGGACCGTGGAGGAGGTCGACCTCCACTCCGACGTCGCCGACCTCGCGAAGCTCTCGCCCGGCGAGCAGCACATGATCGGCCGCCTCGTCGCGTTCTTCGCGACCGGTGACTCGATCGTCTCCAACAACCTGGTGCTCACGCTCTACAAGCACATCAACTCCCCCGAGGCCCGGCTCTACCTGAGCCGTCAGCTGTTCGAGGAGGCCGTGCACGTCCAGTTCTATCTGACGCTGCTCGACACCTATCTGCCCGACCCGGACGACCGGGCTGCGGCCTTCGACGCGGTGGAGGAGATCCCCTCCATCCGCGAGAAGGCGGAGTTCTGCTTCCGGTGGATGGACTCGGTGGAGAAGCTGGACCGGCTGGAGACGCGGGCGGACCGCCGGCGCTTCCTGCTCAACCTGATCTGCTTCGCCGCGTGCATCGAGGGCCTGTTCTTCTACGGGGCCTTCGCGTACGTGTACTGGTTCCGCAGCCGCGGTCTGCTGCACGGCCTCGCGACCGGCACGAACTGGGTGTTCCGCGACGAGACGATGCACATGAGCTTCGCGTTCGACGTGGTGGACACGGTCCGCAAGGAGGAGCCGGAGCTGTTCGACGACGCGCTCCGGACGCAGGTCACGGACATGCTGAAGGAGGCCGTCGAGGCCGAGCTGCAGTTCGCGCGTGACCTGTGCGGCGACGGTCTGCCTGGCATGAACACCGACTCGATGCGCGAGTACCTCCAGTGCGTCGCCGACCAGCGTCTGGAGCGGCTCGGCTTCGCACCCGTCTACGGTTCGTCGAACCCGTTCTCCTTCATGGAGCTCCAGGGCGTGCAGGAGCTGACCAACTTCTTCGAGCGGCGGCCCTCGGCATACCAGGTCGCGGTGGAGGGTTCGGTCTCCTTCGACGACGAGTTCTGACCCCGGCGCGGACCCGGTACGGGTGTGCCCGCCCCCTCCCCTGGCGGGAGCGGGCACACCCGTCGGTTCAGCGGGGCTCCACCCGCATGAGGAGCTTCTTGGGGTGCAGGGTGATGCCGACGCGGGTGTCCGTGTCGGTCTCCTCGACCGGCTCCAGGCGCCACTTCGGTGCCACCGTCCCCAGGATGAGGGCCAGTTCGGCCAGGCTGAAGTGGTCTCCGGGACACTTACGGTTACCGACGCTGAACGGCATCATCGCGAACTCCGGCACTTCCGCGGCGCGTTCCGGATTCCAGCGGCCCGGGTCGAACTCCAGGTGCCGCTCGAAGGAACGCGGGTCGCGCTGCATCGCGTACACGCTGTAGACGATGTCCGCGTCGGCCGGAATGCGGTAGCCACCCAGTTCGGTCTCGGCCGTGGACCTGCGGGTGAATATCCAGGCCGCCGGACGGATACGCATGGCCTCGGTCACGACATTGCGGGTGTGCCGCAACTCGCCGAGATCGGCGAAAGTGATCGCGCGGTCCGGGGCCACGAAATTTACTTCGTCAATCAACTGCCTTTCATAGTCGCGGTGTTCGGTCAGCAGATGGAACGTCCATGCCAGCGTCGAGGCGACATTCTCCGCTCCCGCGACCACCAGGGACACCACGTGGTCATGGATCTCCTGATGGGTGAGGGGATCACCCGCCTCGTCCGTGGCGCGCAGCAATTCCGCGAGCAGGTCGTCGGGGCCCCCGGGTCCGGCGTCGCGGCGCTCGGCGATGATCTCGTCGACGAGGGCGTGCAGATCGGCGAGAGCGCTCTCGAAGCGCCGGTTGGCGGGGGTCGGCACCCGGTGCAGCGGACCGACCGAGAGCACCATCCGGCGGTAGAGCCCGTCGAAGACGGTGTGCAGCGAGTCGGCGATGCGGTCCGCCTTGGCGCCGATCGACTCCACCTCCAGGAGGGAGCGCGAGACGATGCGCACGGCCGTGCGGAACATCTCCGCGCCCACGTCGACCGTGGAACCCGGCTGCCAGCGGGCGGCCGTGGCGCGGGCCTCCTCCTCCATCACCTTGGCGTAGTCGGCGATCCGCTCGGGCCGGAACGCGGGCTGCATCATGCGGCGCTGGCGCCGGTGCAGCCGGCCGTTGCTGGTCGCCACGCCCTTGCCGAGGAGCACTTCGAGGGTGTCCCACAGCGGCCCGCCGACGATGTACTCCGGGCTCTTCAGCATGGCCCCGACGAGCCGCGGATCGCAGACCACATAGGCGGTCTTCGGCCCCAGCCTGATCCGTACGAGATCCCCGTGATCCCGCAGCGCCGAGAGGAAGCCGAGCGGGTCGCGCACCAGGTTCCAGGCGTGACCGAGCAGGGGCGCGCCGCCCTTCACGAGCGGCGGGGTGCGCAGCGGCCCGGAGCCCGGCGCGGTGGGGACGGGTACCGCGGAATCGACGCTCATTCCTCACCTACCAGTTCGTTTTCCGCCATGATTTCTTCGCTCACGTACGGGGGCATTGACCTGTCGTCCCAGCTGTCCACTCGGTAGCGCCCGGATTCGTGGTGGAACCAATAGACGGAGGAGAACCAGTTCCGCATATTGAAGACACAGGACTTCAATGCGTCCGCGAGTTCTTCGCCATTTCGTGTCCCGTCCGCCAGTTTTCCGGCGAGTACGAGCACTTCTTCCTCGGCCCGGAGAAATTCCGTGACGCAGCCGACGACCCGCCGGTGGACCTCTCGTACGGCCTCTTCGAGCGTCAGCCCCTCATGGTGGATGAGGCTGATCCCGAGATTGTGCAGTTCGTCTCCCGCGAGTTCTTTGGGGAGCGAGCACAGGTCGTTGTACCAGGCCGAGAAATCCTGGGTCGCGAGTGCCGCCCGCCGGTACGCGGGATGCTTGCGTATGTGGCGCGGCAGCTCCCGGCGCGCGGTCGGCTCCAGGAGATCGATCCACGCCCAGTGCGCGAACGTCAGGCGCCGCAGCTCGATGTAGGTGTCGACCGGGGGGACGGTGCGGGACCTCCGGTTCCTGAACTCCTGGTCGTAGGCGTCGATCACCGGGTGGAAGTGGCGGGCGAACCTGGCGTTCCAGCTCGGGCCCAGGAAGGAGTACAGGCGCAGGACGCAGTCGGCGAACCCCGCCACGAGCGGGTCCGCGTGCGTCAGGTGCCGCTGGGGGTCGTCGAGGGTGTCGTGCAGGCCCCGGCAGAGGCGCCGCCACTGGCCGGCCCTGCCGTGCACCGAGTCCCGGTCGTGCCGGTCGTCCCAGGCGAAGAACCAGCTGCTGAGGTCCGCTATCGCGGTGAGCAGCTCATCGGGCGCGCCGATGTAGTAACCGGCCACCAGATCGGTGTAGCAGAGGCTGTCCGCGTACCGCTCGACCTTGTCCGGCGGCATCAGACGCATTTCGCGCAACCAGGTCCTTGACTTCTCCTGAAGTTTTGGCCAATACGGGTGCAGACTCCGGGGAAATTGCCGCTCGATCACCGGGACCGCCAGCGCCGGAGGAACCATTGCCGTCTGTGTGCGTGGCTGTGTCTGTGAAGTGCTCCTGGAATATGCAGGCACGAACAAACCCCTTTCAGCCGCCTGAGCGCGCGCCCCTCTCGCCGTACCGGGCGCACGCCGTCGTGTATCCCCGCGCTTTCCATTCAGCACTACAACTGACCGTTCAGGGAACAGTTTTGCGCCATTCACTCCCACGGGGCGCCGAGAACATCCCCTTACGTGACCGAATATGGATCTTCGGCAGCCCGATCCGCTCGTACGCATGCGCGACGCACGCCAACGGCCCCTGGTCGGGGGGTGGTTCCCGTCCAGGGGCCGCTCGTGTCACGCGGTGCCCACGCCGCTCAGGCGGCGCGCGCGTCAGTCGTTCGGCACCACGGGGTAGCGCGGGGTGCCCTCTTCCATCTGCCGGAGCGCGTCCCTGCGCTCGCGCTTGGAGAGGCGGTCGATGTACAGGTAGCCGTACAGGTGGTCCGTCTCGTGCTGGAGGCAGCGCGCGAAGTAGCCGCCGCCGCGGACCTTGATCGGGTTGCCCTTCTCGTCCTGGCCGCTCACCTCGGCGTAGTCCGGGCGGGCCAGCGGGGCGTAGGCGGTCGGCACGGAGAGGCAGCCCTCGCCCGAGTCGTCGAGGCGGCGCCGGTCGGCGGGCAGCTCGCGCAGGACCGGGTTGCAGACCACGCCGACGTGGCGCACGCCCTCGTCGTCCATGCAGTCGTACACGAAGACCTTCAGGTCGACGCCGATCTGGTTGGCGGCGAGGCCGACGCCCTGCGCGGTGCGCTGGCTGGCGAACATGTCGTCGACCAGCTTCGCGAGGTCGTCGTCGAAGGCCGTGACCTCCTTGCACTCCTTGTGCAGGACCGGATTGCCGACGACCGTGATGGGCCGGGACGTGCCGCGCTCGCGGTAGGCCGTCTCCCGCGCCTCGCAGTCCTCCGTGTCGATGACGAAGCCCTCGCCGTCGACGGGGAGCACCCCGCCGGAGGCCTGCTGATCAGTGTCCTGCGCCATGTCCGCCGTACGCCTTCCTTGGAACCCTCAAGAGTTTGTGCCGGTACAGCCTACGGCGAACGTCGGGCGGTGCTCCCCGGGTCAGCAGACCTCCTCGAGATCCCGCCAGTCGCGGGAGTCCGGGCTGTCGGCCACCCAGCTGTCCAGGAGCCCGCGCACCAGGGCGGCGGGCGCGGCGATGCCGCACTCCCGCTCCGGCACCCAGACAGCGCCGGGGCTGCGGTGGCCGAGCGGACCCGGGTGGCCGGGCTCACTGTGGTCGTGCGGGTCCAGGTGCTCCCCGTCGCCCTCGTCGCTCGGCATCCGGGACTCGGAGCACATGCGGCACAGCAGCCGCACCGACGACGACCAGTCCTCGGCGGCGAAGCCCGCGTCGGCGGCGAGCCGCTCCAGGGCGTCCCTGTCCTCCTCGGTGGCGGCCTCCAGGAGCACCACCCACGTCGGCACGGGAGAGGGGGCCCAGAGCTCGATCTCGTCGAACACGGGGTACGAGTGCCCGTCCCCCGTCGTGCGCTCGCCGTGCGGGACGCCGTCGTGCAGCACGACCTCGCCCCAGCGGCGCCCGGAGGAGGGCAGCGGGATGGACAGCAGCTCGATGCGGGCCGGGTCGAGCCTGCGGCCCCACACGACCTCCGCCTCGCCCTCCGGGGAGAGCCGCACGGCCGCGCTGCCCAGATCCATGCCCGTGGGCTCACCGGAGGCGGTCACCCCGCCCGGCACCCGCAGTCCGTACGCCTGCCAGGCGCGGCGGGCCAGCGGCCAGTCCTGCAGGGCCGTCGCCGCGATGCCCACGTTCCACCAGTCAGGGGCACCGGCCGAGCGGTCGAGGAGCGCGACGGCGCGCAGCCCGGCGGCGCGCGCCTGCTCCCAGTCGTGCCGGAACTTGTGCAGGAGCGCGAGGTTGAACCAGGACTCGGACAGCCAGGGCTCCAGGTCCGCCGCGCGCGTGAGCAGCGCTCCCGCGTCCTCGTACCGGCCGTCGCCGATCAGCGTGAACGCGCGGTCGGTCGCCTGCCGCCATGAGGCGGAGGGCCGGTGCCGTCCCTTGCCGAAGATCCTCACGATTCCCGCCTGATTCCCGCCTGTCACGATTTCGGAAAGTCCCGTCCCGCGAGGGCGCGGCGTCGGGCCGATGCCCCCGTGCACCCTCTTCTTCGCATCCAACCACGTACGGTCGGACGGCCGCTCATTACCCATGGGTTACCCAGCCGGGGACGAGCTAAGGCCCGACCGTCGGCCTCACCCGCGCCCCACACCCCGCGGACCGCTCCTCTCCCGCGCGAGGACCCTCGCCAGGGACTCCACGACCTCGGGCTGATGGTCGCGGCCGGTGGCCAGCCGCAGCCGCTCCAGGGCGTGCAGCGGGCCGCCCAGTGCCCCCGAGGGTCCTTCTCCCCGCGCCATCTCGTCGTATGCGTTCGCGGTGCGCACGATGCGCGCGGCCAGGGGCTGCTCGCGGTACGGGTCGGCCTGCCGCTCCACGACCACGGCGACCGCCGGGTCCACCCCGGTCTGCCGCACGACGGCGCCGCCGAGCAGTGCTATGCGGCGCTGCTCCGCCTCGGGCAGACCCGCGGTCGCCCCCTCCGGCACCGGATCGACGAGGGACAGCTGGCCGATGTCGTGCATCAGCGCCGCGTGCTCCAGGACGGTCAGGTCCGGCTCGAAGAGCCCGAGGTCGCGCCCGACCGCCTTGCTGAGCCGCGCGACGCGGTGGGCGTGGCCCTGCGGGGTGCATCCGGCGATCTCCGTGGCCCTGGCCAGCGACGCGATGGTCTGGCGGTAGGTGGCCCGCACCGCCGCGTAGCGCCGGAAGGAGAGCTGGGTGAGCAGCAGCGGGAGGCTGAACACGGGCAGCGCCCAGAGCCCGGCCACGGCCACCGCGAGCGCCATGACGGCCCCCGTCGCGCAGACGGCGGAGCCGATGCCGAGCAGGGCCCGCAGCTCGTCGCGGAGCAGCGGGCCGAAGGGCCAGCGGGTGCGGGCGTGCGCCATCGCGGCGGCGAGGACGGCGTCGCAGAGCGCGGTGAGGACGAGCACGGCGACGATGACGAGCGCGAAGTACGGGCCGTGGCCGACCCGCTCCGCCAACAGGCCGCTGTTGTAGAGGGGTTGGAAGCAGACGGCGGCGAAGCCGACGCTCAGCAGCCGCCGTGCCACCTGGTCCGGTGAGGGGCCCTTGCCGCGCGCCACGTGCGGCACGGCCGCCACCAGGGAGGCCGCGACCACCACGGCGATCACCTGCGGCGCCCCATGGTGCGTGTGGTGCCCGGCGTTCTCCCCCAGCAGCGCGTACGCCAGCGCGCCCGCGGCCCCGAGCGGCGCGGGCTCCCGGGTCCGCGCGCTCCCCCACCTGGCCAGCTCCCCCAGGCCGATGAGCACCCCGAAGGCGAGCGCCGTGCGCCCCTCGGTGATGCCGTGCCAGAGGGTCCAGGCGAGCGCGGTCAGGGCGAGCAGGGCGGCGACGGCCTGGGCGAGCGCCGCGGGCAGGCGTCCCGGCCGGTCCTCGCTCGCGGGCGGCTCGGCGGCCGGGGCGGCGCCGGCGCGCTCCGGGCCGCCGGACGCCGCCGCGAGGGCGGTCACCGGGCCGCTGGGCCGGACGCCGAGGGCGCCGGCAGCTCAGGCGGTACGTTTCCGCGCTGGTCACCGAGCTGATCGGGCACCCGGCCGGGGAGGTCGGAAGTGACCCCGGGATGCCAGCCGTGCCGGTCGAGCGCCCGCGTCAGGGCGGCGACCATCACCGGATCGAAGTGCGCCCCCGCACAGCGGTCCAGCTCCTCCAGCGCCACCGCCACGGGCCTGGCCCTGCTGTAGGACCGCGTGGACGTCATCGCGTCGAAGGCGTCGGCCACGGCCACCACGCGGGCGCTCTCGGGGATCTGCCGCCCGGCGAGTCCGTAGGGGTACCCCGTGCCGTCGATCCGCTCGTGGTGGTGCAGGATCGCCTCCCGCGCCTCCCCGAGGAAGCCGATGCCGCGCACCATCTCGTGGCCGTACTCGGGGTGCAGCTCGATGACGCGCCGCTCCTCGGGCGTCAGGGGGCCGTCCTTGCGCAGCAGCCGGGTCGGCACCCCGAGCTTGCCGACGTCGTGCAGGATTCCGGCGAACCGCAGGACCTCGACGCGGTCGTCGTCCATGCCCAGCTCCTCGGCGATCAGCACGGAGGCGCGGCCGACCCGCTCGCTGTGCCCGCGGGTGTACCGGTCCTTCAGGTCGACCGCCTGGACGAGCGCCCGGATGGTCGCCTGGTGGGCGGCCCGCTCGTGGTGGTACTGGGCGAAGGCCCAGCAGGAGACGCCCATCGGCAGCAGGACGAGCAGCGCGGCGGGCGGCCCGTAGGGGCTGGTCCACAGGACGGCCATCATCAGCCCGGCGAGGCCGTGCACGGCCACGGGCGCGAGCGAGCGCGCGAAGAGGCCCCGCCACGCGGTCCGCGCGGGCACCCGCTCCGCGGTGGCGAGGATGCCGCCGTCCAGGACGGTGAGCACGCAGGCGAAGGCGAGCACGGCGGCCCCCGCGGGCCCGAGCACGTAGGGGAAGTCCGGCGCGGCGGTGGCCGCGGGCCCGCCGAGGGCCGCGTAGAGCCGCGCGGAGGTCCAGGAGGCGAGGGCGAGCTGCGCCGCGCGCCAGACGCGCCGCACCCACCGGGGGCGCCGGTCGGCGCGGGCGAGCAGCGCCCCCGGCACGGCGACCAGCGCGGCGGCGGCCGGCGGCAGCAGGAAGACCCCGGCGAGCAGCACGGGGAAGAGGGTGCCGGGGCCGCGCGGCGCACGACGGCGCGCGGCGGCGCCCGTCCTGCCCGCGAGGCGGTCCAGCAGGGCCTCGTGCTCGCACCCGGCGTAGAGCACCGCGAGGAGCGCCACCGCGGGCCAGGGGGTGTGCGGGCCCAGGGCGGACACGGCGCAGGAGGCGCCGGCCAGGGTGACGCACAGGATGTAAGCGCGGGCCCACATCGGCACCGACCGCATGGAGGTCTCCTCCCTATGTGCAGGTCGGAGACTAGGTGCGCGGCCCATCGGTCCGGTTCCCGTCCGCGGGGAATTAGCACCTTCGGGTGACGGGAGGGGAACGGGAGGACGGGCGGCGGGGGAACAGCGAAGCAGGCCGCGCGGAACGCGCGGCCTGCTGCTGACTACGGTCGCCGGGCGCCGCCCGGCGGGGCGTTCACGCCTCGGAGGCGGTCACGTCCTGGATGACGTCCTGGTCGGGCACGGTCTGCCCGGAGCGGATCAGATCGATGCGCCCCATGACCTTCGCCCGCAGGTCGACGGGGACGTCGTCCGAGCCGCAGCAGCGCTTGACCAGCTTCTTGACGGCCTGTTCGAGGCCGTACTTCTCCAGGCACGGGGAGCACTCCTCGAAGTGCGTCTCGAACTTGGTGCAGTCGCTGTCCGGCATCTCGTGGTCCAGGAACTCATAGAGATGGTCCAGGACCTCACTGCAGTCAGTCTCGTGCGGCTCTCCGCAGCTCATGAGCCCGAGCCTTTCGTTCCGTTCGACTTTCCGGCACCGGCCGGGACGAGCCCGCGCTCACGGGCGTAGTCCTCCAGCATGCCGCGCAGCTGGCGGCGGCCACGGTGCAGACGGGACATCACCGTGCCGATGGGTGTCCCCATAATGTCCGCGATCTCCTTGTACGCAAAGCCCTCGACGTCCGCCAGATAGACGGCGATGCGGAATTCCTCGGGAATCGCCTGCAGGGCCTTCTTCACGTCCGAGTCGGGCAGGTGGTCCAGCGCCTGCGACTCGGCGGAGCGCAGACCGGTGGACATGTGCGACTCGGCCCGCGCGAGCTGCCAGTCCTCGATCTCCTCGGCGGCGCTGCGCTGCGGCTCGCGCTGCTTCTTGCGGTAGGAGTTGATGAACGTGTTGGTGAGGATGCGGTAGAGCCAGGCCTTGAGGTTGGTGCCCTCACGGAACTGGTGGAACGACGCGTACGCCTTGGCGTACGTCTCCTGCACCAGGTCCTCCGCGTCCGCCGGGTTGCGCGTCATGCGCAGCGCCGCCGAGTACATCTGATCCAGGAAGGTCAGTGCGTCCCGCTCGAAGCGGGCCGTGCGCTCCGCGGCCGTCTCGGACCTCTCCGGATTCTCTCGGGGCTGCTCCGCCTGACCGTGCTCGGTCCCCGCGTCGGTCCCAGTGACCGGACCCACCTCCTCCAACGACGTGGCGAGGCCGAAAGCAGCCCCACTCGAATCGGAGGATAGACGACGATCCGCTCCGCGCGCCGCCCGAATAGGTGCGCTTTTGGGTGCGCTCAGTACCGTCCACTCCAGGTCAGAGGCGCTGGAGCGGTTCGGGCAGATGGTCGGACCCATGCGGCGGACTCCCTCTCGTACGAACAGGTCGACGACGGTGTTCACCGTCTGTTCGCGACAACAGAGGTCACGCGTCCAACATTCCCGTCCAGCGCACCACGGCGTCCGTGACGCGCTTCACGGCCTCGTCCTGGCCGATCTCCGCCCGCTTGGGCACGGCGAAACCGTGGTCGGCGTACGGGACTTCCGCCAGCTCGTAGCCGTCGCCGGCCGGGAACTCGGCGGGCCTGCCGAACGGGTCGTTGCCGCCCTGCACGACGAGTACGGGCACGCCCGCGCCGAGCAGTTCGTCGGCGCGCGACTTCTCCGGCTTGCCCGGGGGGTGCAGCGGGAAGCTGAGGGCGAGCACGGCGGCGGCGCCGAGCTCGGCCGCGGTGCGGCAGGCGACGCGGGCGCCCGCGCTGCGGCCCCCGGAGATCACGGGCAGCCCCCGCTCCGCCAGCGCGGGCCAGATGCCCCGCCACCCGGCGTCCAGCGTCCTGGGCGCGGGCGCCAGCTTCTTGCCCGCCACCCGCCAGGGCTGCTCCACGAGGGCCACGGTCACTCCGTGGGCGGGCAGCTCGGCCGCGAGCGCCTTCAGGTCCCTGGCCTCGATGCCGCCGCCCGCGCCGTGGCTGACGGCCAGCAGGAGGCGCGGCTCCCGTGCCGTGCGCCAGGTGATCCGCGCCGTACCGGTGTCGGTCTCGATGGTCTCGACGGGCCCGGTGCTCTCGCCGGGCCCGCTGCGTGTCTCGTGCGTCACGTCAGAAGAGTGTGCCCTCTTCCGGTCCGTCCAGCTCCTTCAGCAGCTCCGGGCCGTTGTTGCGCACGTTGCTGACGGCCGTCGACACCGGGAAGGCCCGCATCAGTCCGTGCGGCGGCGGCTCCAGGAGGGGGCGCAGGTCCTCGACGTCCGTGCGGGACGGGTCGAGCCAGGCGTCCCAGCGGTCCGGGGTGAGCATCAGCGGCATCCGCGGGTGGATGTCGGCGAGCGAGCGCGGGCCCTGTGCGGGAGCGACGGCCAGCGGCGCGGTCTCGGCCTCCGTGGTGATCACCGTGCAGGTCACCCACCAGGCGAGGGGGTGCTCGTCGGGGAGCGTCTTGTCCCGCCAGAACTCGAAGAGCCCCGCCATGGCGAAGACGGAGCCGTCGGCGGGCGTCACGAAGTACGGCTGCTTGCGGGGGCGCTTCTTCTTGCCCTCGACCTCCAGCTGCCGCTCCTCGGGCGCGGTGACCCACTCGTAGTAGCCGTCGGCCGGGATGACGCAGCGGCGGGAGGCGAAGGCGCGGCGGTAGGAGGGCTTCTCGTGCACGGTCTCGGCGCGGGCGTTGATCATCCGGGCCCCGCCCTCGGGCGTCTTGGACCAGGAGGGCACGAGGCCCCACTTCAGGGTGCGCAGCTGGCGAACCGGAGCGGGGTCGTCGGCGTCTTTCAGGGGACGGTCGAGAACGGCGTAGACCTCTTTGGTCGGCGCCACGTTGTAGTCGGGGGCCAGGGCCTCCTCCGGCTCGTACTTCTCGATCTCGAAGATCCCCGCGAGATCCTCCGGCCCACGACTCGATGCATACCGTCCGCACATACGTGCCAGACTGCCAGGCCCACCCGTCACCCGACCACCACTTCTCAACGGTGCGCCCCGCGCAGCACCTCCTTGCCCCCTAGGAGTCAGTCCCAGCAATGGATCAAGGACTCGAGACCGCCGCCGACGCCAGCCTGACGGACCTCTGGGACCGGATCCTCGGTACGCAGGCGGCGCCCGAGACATGGCTGGTCATAGCCACCGGCGTCGTCGCGCTGGCCGTGGTCGTGCCGCATGGCGTCTGGCGGCTCGCCCGCAACGCCATCACGATCGCGCACGAGGGCGGCCACGGCCTTGTGGCGTTGCTCACCGGGCGGCGCCTCGACGGCATCCGGCTGCACTCCGACACCTCGGGGCTGACCGTCTCGCGGGGCAGGCCCAGCGGCATCGGCATGATCCTCACCGCGGCGGCGGGCTACACGGCCCCGCCGCTGCTCGGCCTCGGCGGCGCGGCGCTGCTCGGCTCGAGGCGCATCACGGCGCTCCTGTGGATCGCCACCGCGCTGCTCGTCGCGATGCTGGTGATGATCCGCAACGCGTACGGCGTCCTGACGGTCGTCCTCACCGGCGGCGCCTTCCTGCTCGTCTCCTGGCTGGCCGGCTCCGAGGTGCAGGCGGCGTTCGCGTACGCGGTGGTGTGGTTCCTGCTCCTCGGCGGTGTGCGGCCCGCCTTCGAGCTGCAGTCCAAGCGCAGGCGCGGGGGCGCGGGCGATTCGGACGCGGATCAGCTCTCACGGCTCACGCACGTCCCTGCCGGGCTCTGGCTCTTCTTCTTCCACGCCGTCTCGCTCTGCTCGCTGATGGGCGGGGCCCGCTGGCTCCTCGCCGTCTGAGCGGGGCCGCTGACAGCCCTTAAAGTGAGGGCATGACCGAAACCCCGGCGAACACCGCCCTCTGGCCCGCCCCGCACGCAAGCGGAGCCGTCACCGCGACGGTCCACGTACCCGGTTCGAAATCGGTCACCAACCGGGCGCTCGTCCTGGCCGCGCTCGCCGCCGAGCCCGGTTGGCTGCGCCGCCCGCTGCGCTCCCGCGACACCCTCCTGATGGCCGACGCACTGCGCGCCATGGGCGTCGGCATCGAGGAGACCGTCTCCTCCAGCTCCACCGTGGCCGGCGCCCCCGAGGGCTCCGGCGAGGCCTGGCGCGTGATCCCCTCGGGGCTGCACGGCCCCGCCACGGTCGACGTCGGCAACGCCGGCACGGTCATGCGCTTCCTCCCCCCGGTCGCCGCCCTCGCCGACGGCCCGATCCGCTTCGACGGCGACCCCCGTTCGTACGAGCGGCCGCTGACCGGTGTGATCGACGGCCTGCGGGTGCTCGGCGCCCGCATCGACGACGACAACCGCGGCGCGCTGCCCCTGACGGTGCACGGCGCCGGGGCGCTGGACGGCGGCTCCGTCGAGATCGACGCCTCGTCCTCCTCGCAGTTCGTCAGCGCCCTGCTGCTCTCGGCCCCGCGCTTCAACCAGGGCGTGGAGGTGCGTCATGTGGGGGGCGCCCTGCCCTCCATGCCGCACATCCGGATGACGGTGGACATGCTGCGCGCGGTCGGCGCCCAGGTGGACACCCCCGAGGCGGGCGGCGAGCCCAACGTCTGGCGGGTCACCCCCGGCGCGCTGCTGGGCCGTGACCTGACCATCGAGCCCGACCTCTCGAACGCGCAGCCGTTCCTCGCCGCGGCCCTGGTCACCGGCGGCACGGTCACCATCCCCGACTGGCCCGCGCACACCACGCAGCCCGGCGACGCGCTGCGGGAGATCTTCACCGAGATGGGCGGTTCCTGCGAACTGACGCAGGCGGGCCTGGTGTTCACCGGCACGGGGTCCATCCACGGCCTCGACGTGGACCTCAGCGAGGTCGGCGAGCTGACGCCCGGCATCGCGGCGGCAGCGGCCCTCGCCGACTCGCCCTCCACGCTGCGCGGCGTCGCCCACCTGCGGCTGCACGAGACGGACCGCCTGGCCGCGCTCACCAAGGAGATCAACGAACTCGGCGGCGACGTCACCGAGACCGCCGACGGCCTGCACATCCGTCCGCGCCCGCTGCACGGCGGCGTCTTCCACACCTACGACGACCACCGCATGGCGACCGCGGGCGCGGTGATCGGCCTCGCGGTGGACGGCGTGCGGATCGAGAACGTCGGCACGACGGCGAAGACGCTCCCGGACTTCCCCGAGCTCTGGACCGGAATGCTCGGGAACTGAACGGGCGGATCGAGAACCATGCGCCGCTACGGCAAGAACCCCGACGAGGACGACATCCGCGTCCGCCCCAACCGCAAGGGCAACCGCCCGCGCACCCACATCAGGCCCAAGCACGAGGACGCGGCCGAGGGCATGGTCCTCACCGTGGACCGCGGGCGGCTCACCGTCCTCGTCGAGGACCGGGTCGTGATGGCCATGAAGGCCCGTGAGCTGGGCCGCAAGGCCGCCGTGGTGGGCGACAGGGTCGCCGTCGTCGGGGACCTCTCGGGGAAGAAGGACACCCTCGCCCGGATCGTGCGGATCGCGGAGCGCACCTCCGTCCTGCGGCGCACCGCCGACGACGACGACCCGTACGAGCGGGTGGTCGTCGCCAACGCCGACCAGCTCGCCATCGTCACCGCCCTCGCCGACCCCGAGCCGCGCCCGCGGCTGATCGACCGGTGCGTGGTGGCCGCGTACGACGGCGGTCTCGAACCGGTCCTCGTGCTGACCAAGTCGGACCTCGCCTCGGCCGACAAGATCCTGGAGACGTACGCGACGCTCGACATCCCCTACGTGGTGACGAGCCGCGAGGAGTTCACCGACGGCGCGGAGCTCGCGCGCGTCCACGAACTCCTCGACGGCAAGGTCACGGCCTTCGTCGGGCACTCGGGCGTGGGCAAGACGACGCTGGTGAACGCGCTGGTGCCGCTGGAGCGGCGGCGCACCACCGGCCACGTCAACGCGGTGACCGGCCGCGGCAGGCACACCACGACCTCCGCGCTGGCCCTGCCGCTCGCGGGCTCGGACGGCTGGGTGATCGACACTCCCGGCGTGCGGTCCTTCGGGCTGAACCACGTCGACCCCTCCCGCGTGATCCTCGCCTTCCCGGACCTGGAGCCCGGGACGGTGGACTGCCCGCGCGGCTGCAGCCACGACGAGAAGGACTGCGCCCTGGACGCCTGGGTGGCGGACGGCCGGGCGGATCCGGCGCGGCTGTACTCCCTGCGACGGCTGCTCGCCACGCGGGAGCGGCGCGACGAGGACTGACCTCCCCGTTGTTTGCGCCTTCGCGGGACCGGTAAAGGCATAATCGCACCGAGCCGGAACCGGCCGGGCGAAGCGGTCACCGAACGTAGTGCGGGAGGCAGGGACATGGCGTGGCTGCTGGTCATAGTGGCGGGAGTCCTGGAGACCGGCTTCGCGGTCTGTCTGAAGCTGTCGCACGGCTTCACCAGGCTCTGGCCGACCATCGCGTTCGCCAGCTTCGCGCTCGGCAGCTTCGGCCTGCTCACGCTCGCGCTGAAGAAGCTGGACGTCGGGCCCGCGTACGCGGTGTGGACCGGCATCGGCGCCGCGGGCACCGCGATCTACGGCATGGTCTTCCTCGGTGACCTGGTCTCCACGCTGAAGATCGTCTCGATCTCGCTCGTGATCATCGGTGTGATCGGCCTCCAGCTCTCCGGCTCCGCGCACTGACCCGGCCGGCCTACACCGCTCCCACCCACCGCCCGATGGCCCCGCGCACCAGTTCCGCGGGGTCGTCGTCGCTCCCGGCGGGCGCGACGACGTAGGACAGGGCGAGCCGGACGGCGCTCTCACAGGCCAGGGCGAGGCCGGGCGCCCCGGCGCGGTCACGGCCGCCGAGCGCGGCCACCGCCCGGTCGCGCACCAGTGCCAGCAGCTCGGCGGAGCTGGGCACCCCGGCGTCCGCGCGGCGCTGCGCGGGCACGGGGGACGAGGAGCCGGCGACCCGGCTCGGCGCGGGCAGCCGCTCGCCCCAGCAGCCGGTGAGCACGGCCCGCACCAGGGGGTTGCCGCGGGCGGCGCCGACCGTCCAGGCGGCCACGGCGGCGAGCCGGTCGGCGGGCTCGCGCTCCTCGGCGAGCGCGCGCTCGACGCCGTGCAGATAGCCGTCGGTCTCGCGCCTCAGCAGGGCGCGGGCGAGGCCGTCCTTGCTGCCGAACTCGTTGTACAGGGTCTGCCGGGACACCCCGGCGACGGACGCGACGTCGACCATGCGGACACCCGGCCAGGGCCGCCGGGCGAGCGCGGTGTAGGCCGCGTCGAGCAGAGATTCCCGTGCCGCAGGCATCGTCGCCTCCCCGGGCCGCAACGGCTCCGGGTGCCAGAGTTGACGGGCTCTAAGGCACTGTCAATAGTTGCGGCGCGAGGCGGCCGATGGCGTCCGACACGGGGTGGTGGCTCGGCACTTTCGAGATCGATACTGTTCATGCATGCCCGACTACCACGATGATCTGCGTCTCGCCCACGTCCTCGCGGACGCCGCCGACGCCCAGACCATGGACCGGTTCAAGGCTCTCGACCTCAAGGTCGAGACCAAGCCGGACATGACGCCGGTGAGCGAGGCCGACAAGGCGGCCGAGGAGCTGATCCGTACCTCGCTCAAGCGCACGAGGCCCCGTGACGCGATCCTCGGGGAGGAGTACGGGGTCGAGGGGACGGGCCCGCGCCGCTGGGTGATCGACCCGATCGACGGCACCAAGAACTACGTACGGGGGGTCCCCGTCTGGGCCACGCTGATCTCCCTGATGGAGGCGGGCGAGGGCGGCTACCAGCCGGTCGTCGGCGTCGTCTCCGCGCCCGCGCTCGGCCGCCGCTGGTGGGCGGCGAAGGGCGGCGGCGCCTACACCGGGCGCAGCCTCACCTCGGCGAGCAGGCTGAGCGTCTCGAAGGTCTCCCGTGTCGAGGACGCCTCCTTCGCGTACTCCTCGCTGACCGGCTGGGAGGAGCAGGGGCGCCTCGACGGCTTCATGGACCTGGCCCGTTCGGTGTGGCGCACCCGGGCGTACGGCGACTTCTGGCCGTACATGATGGTGGCCGAGGGCGCGGTGGACATGTGCGCGGAGCCCGAGCTCTCGCTCTGGGACATGGCGGCGACCGCGATCGTGGTGACGGAGGCCGGCGGCACGTTCACCGGCCTCGACGGCAGGCCGGGCCCGCACAGCGGCAACGCGGCGGCCTCCAACGGCCTCCTCCACGACGAACTGCTCGGGCATCTGAACCAGCGCTACTGAGCCCCCGCCCCCGGGGGCACCGCGGGTCCCGGGGGCACCGCGGGTCCCGGGGGCGCGGGCGCGGCGGGGCGCGCCCCGAACTGACCGCACGCACCCCCTTGTTGGCATCCGGCTCGGCTGCGACTCTGGGAGTTCTCCCACTTGTGAACTTGTGAACCCGTTCTCCGAGCCGGTAACGGAGGCAATCCTTCGCCCACCGGGAGGCCGTGGTTCCACCAAGGAGGTGGCTCACGCCCATGCTCGTCCGCGACGCCATGAGCACGGTGGTCCTGACCATCGGCCCCACCCACACCCTGCGCCAGGCGGCCCGGCTGATGTCCGCGCGCCACGTCGGCGCGGCCGTCGTCCTCGACCCCGACACCTGCGGCCTCGGCATCCTCACCGAGCGCGATGTCCTCAACTCGCTCGCCCTCGGCCAGTGCCCCGACACCGAGACGGCCGGCACGCACACCACGACCGAGGTCGTCTTCGCCACCCCGGCGTGGTCCCTGGAGGAAGCGGCGGACGCCATGGCGCACGGCGGCTTCCGGCACCTCGTCGTCCTGGACCGGAACGAGCCCACGGGCATCGTCTCGGTCCGCGACATCATCCGCTGCTGGGCGCCCGTCCGGCGCGCGGCGGCCCAGCTGACGGGGTGACGGCACGGCGGCGGGCCGGCCCCCCGAAGGGGAACCGGCCCGCCGTCTTCCTACGACAAGTGGCGCAGGTCAGCCGCGCAGGGCCTGGACCGCGGCCTCCAGCCGCTTGCCGAAGTCTCCGTCGGCCTGACGGAAGTTGTTGATCGCGCGGTCCACGATGTCCTCGCGCGAGACCTTGGCGAGGAAGCCCGACAGGTTGCCGATCAGACGGCCCTTCTCGTCCTCGGACATCAGGCGGTAGAGGTTGCCCGCCTGCACGAAGTCGTTGTCCTCGGCGTGCCGGGGCGTCTCGTGGTTGCCGGTGGCGCCGGTGACGGGGACGGGCTGCCACAGCGCCCGGTCCGTCTGGAAGGGGCCGCCGAAGCTGTTCGGCTCGTAGTTCTTCGCGCCCTTGTGGCGGCCGTCGTACAGGAAGCCGTCACGGGAGTTGGTGCGCGCCTCGGTGGCGTGCGGGCGGTTCACCGGCAGGTGGTCGGCGTTGATGCCGACGCGGTAGCGGTGGGCGTCGCCGTACGCGAAGAGACGGCCCTGGAGCATCTTGTCCGGGGACGGGCCGATGCCGGGCACGAAGTGCGCGGGCGAGAAGATGCTCTGCTCGACCTCCGCGAAGACGTTCTCCGGGTTGCGGTTGAGCTCCAGCTTGCCGATCTCGATCGGCGGGTAGTCCGCGTGCGGCCACACCTTGGTGAGGTCGAACGGGTTGAAGCGGTACGTGGCCGCCTCGGCCGCCGGCATGATCTGCACCTGCACGGTCCAGGACGGGAACTCGCCGCGCTCGATCGCCTCGCGCAGGTCGCGCTGGTGGGAGTCGGGGTCCTCACCGGCGAGCTTGTTGGCCTCGTCCTGCGTGAGGTTCTTGATGCCCTGGTCGGTCTTGAAGTGGTACTTGACCCAGAAGACCTCGCCCGCCTCGTTGTTCCACTGGAACGTGTGCGAGCCGAAGCCGTCCATGTGGCGGTAGGACGCGGGGATGCCGCGGTCACCGAAGAGCCAGGTCACCTGGTGGGTGCTCTCCGGGCTGAGACCCCAGAAGTCCCAGACGTTGTCCGCCTCCTGCGAGCCCGTGTACGGGTCGCGCTTCTGGGTGTGGATGAAGTCGGGGAACTTGATGGCGTCCCTGATGAAGAAGACCGGGGTGTTGTTGCCGACGAGGTCGTAGTTGCCCTCTTCGGTGTAGAACTTCAGCGCCCAGCCGCGGGGGTCGCGCACCGCGTCGGCCGCGCCGAGGTTGCCCGCCACGGTGGAGAAGCGCAGGAACGTCTCGGTCTGCTTGCCGACCTCGGAGAGGAACTTCGCCCGCGTCCACTGCGAGACGTCACGGGTGAGCGTGAACGTGCCGTAGGCGCCCGCGCCCCTGGCGTGCACGACGCGCTCCGGGATGCGCTCGCGGTTGAAGTGGGCCAGCTTCTCCAGCAGGAGCTGGTCCTGCACGAGCACCGGACCGCCGAGGCCCGCGGTCTCGCTGTTCTGGTTGTCGGCGACCGGTGCTCCGGCCTCCGTGGTGAGCGGTCCCTGCGTCACGTGCGCCTCCTGCGTCATTCCTTCGGGTCCTGTCCCTTGGCTTGCGATGACTCCGATCCTACAATGGACAATGTCTAAGTCAAGCAAACATCCAAAGTCACACCTGTTCGGGACTTGTTCCCTCGCCTGTTAGGCTGGTTTTCATGAGTGACCTGTTGGAACGACTGCGCGGACGCGGTTGGCGCATGACGGCGCAGCGACGCGTCGTGGCCGAGGTCCTCGACGGCGACCACGTCCACCTGACGGCCGACGAGGTGCATGCCCGCGCCGTCGGCAAGCTGCCCGAGATCTCCCGGGCGACCGTCTACAACACCCTGGGCGAGCTGGTGTCCCTCGGCGAGATCCTGGAGGTCTCCACGGACCGCCGCGCCAAGAGGTACGACCCGAACGCGCACCGCCCCCACCACCACCTGGTCTGCGCCCAGTGCGGCGCCATCAGGGACGTCCACCCCACGGGCGACCCGCTGACCGACCTCCCCGACTCGGAGCGCTTCGGCTTCACGGTCCAGGACGTCGAGGTCACCTACCGGGGCGTCTGCCCGAACTGCGCGTCGGCGTAGCGCCGCCTTTCCCGCGCCCTTTTTCATACGTTCACGAAAGCCCCCGGCAGCCACAGTGGTCGCCGGGGGCTTCGGCATGCCGTCCGGTGACCACCGGGGGCTTCGGGGCACTCCGCGGGCTTCCAGTATCTGACGGCGCGTCACATGGTCGGCGGCCCCCTGTCCGCACGCCCTCCGCGAGGAGACACCCGTGGGAGATCCGCACCCGAAGATAGAAGCCCACGCCCTCACACGCGCCTTCGGCCGAGCCGCCCGCGCGGTGCACGCCCTCGGCCCCGTGGACCTGACCGTCGCCCCCGGCGAGTTCACCTGCGTCGTCGGCACCGGCGCCGCCTGGCTGCTCGACCCGGTCTGGCGCAAGGTCGACGGCGACGAGAGGTACGCGTTCCTCGGCGGCCAGCCGCTCGGCGAGCCCCTGGGCGGGCTCCTCTTCGGCCCGAACCTCCTGCAGAAGGACCCGGAGGCGCGCGTCGCGCCGCTGCGCGCGTACATCCGTACGGTCAACACCTACTTCGCGGGCGATTACAAGACCGACGAGTCCTTCGCGAAGGAACTGGCCCATCTGCTCGACACCGACGAGGAGGTGCTGCTCTCGACGCCGTCGCTCCGCATGGACCGGGAGATCCGCGCGGGCACCTTGGACCGGCTCCAGGACGCGTACCGCGCGGCGGGCGTCCACGAGGGCGAGAAGGTCCCGGAGCCGGAGGCGGTCGACCGCGAGCTGTAAGAGGAGGCGGTGGGGCACGGATAGCGGGCGTCCGCCGCCACCACCATGCCCTGGCCGTGCCGGGCCGCGTCACCTCGCGCCGGGGTTCTGTCGCGCTGAGGTTCCGTCGCGCCGGGGTTCTGGAAAACACCGAAGGCCCGGAACCTTGTCGGTTCCGGGCCTTCGGCCTTCAGTAGCGGGGACAGGATTTGAACCTGCGACCTCTGGGTTATGAGCCCAGCGAGCTACCGAGCTGCTCCACCCCGCGTCGGTAAACACAACAGTACGTCACGGCTACGACCAGTGCAAATTCGTTTCCGCGGCACCCGCGGAGCGCCCGTGGAACACCCGAGGAGCGCCTCCGGGGCGGGGCGGAAGAGCCCCGCCCCGGAAGGTCTATGCCGACAGTTCCTGCCGCAGGGCCTCCCGCAGGCGACCCGCGCGCTCCGCGACCTCCGCGGGGCCGAGCTCGACCGCGCGCGTGGCCCAGCGCTGGCCCTGGGCGAGCTGCCCGTGCCGTGCGTAGAGCAGGGCGAGGCGGAGCGCCGCCCTGCCGTGACCCGCGTCGGCCGCCCTGGTCCACCAGAGCGCGGCCTCGGGCTCGCTGCCCTCCCTGGCGAGCAGCAGGCCGAGGTTGAACGCGCCGTTGCGGCTGCCCGCCTCCGCGGCCTTGCGGTACCACCGCGCGGCCTCGACGACGTCGCCCCGCGCCGCGGCCAGCATGCCGACCCTGACCTGGGCCCGCCGGTGGCCCTGCTCGGCGGCCCGCTCGTACCACTCCTCACACTCGGTCTTCTCCGTGGCCGGTTCACCGAGCGCCGGCGGCGCCTCCGCCGGGCGGCGGGCGTCGAGCACCGTGCCCAGCCGGTACGCCGCCTCGGCGCTGCCGCCGCCCGCCGCGCACCGCAGATGGCGCTCGGCCTCCTGGTCGTCGCCCTCGCGCAGCCGCGCGGTGCCGACCTGGAGGGCGGCGTCGGTGTGCCCGGCGGCAGCCGCGCGCTCGTACCACCGCAGGGCGGACGCCTCGTCGTTCCGGCTCGCGTACAGGATGCCGAGGTTGAACGCCGCGTCGACGCTGCCCGCCTCGGCGGCCTTGGCGAACCACGGCTCGGCCCCGGCCGCGTCGCCGCCCTGGAGCAGCAGCACGGCCAGCGCGTTCGCCGCCTCGCGGTGTCCCGCGTAGGCGGCCCTGCGGTACCACTGGTCGGCCTGCGCGGTGCGGCCCTGCTCCGCGCAGAGCAGGCCGAGGTTGTACGCGCCGTTCACGTCGCCCGCGTCCATGGCCGCGCGGTACCAGCGCTCGGCGGTCTGGGTCTCGCCGCGCTCGGCGTGCAGCGCGCCCAGCGCGTTCGCGGCGTTGCCGTCACCGTCCTGGGCGGCCTTGAGCCACCACACGGCGGCGCTCTCCTGATCGCCGGCGTCCCGCAGCAGGAAGCCGAGGGCGCAGGCCGCCCTGGGCTCGCCGTCCTTGGCGGAGTTCAGGTACCAGCGCCCGGCCTCCTTGAGGTCGCCGCGCCGCTCCAGGATCGCGCCGAGGTGCAGGGCGGCCCGCCGGTGCCCGCGCGCGGCGGCCTGGCGGTACCACTGCTCGGCCTCGCCGGCCGGTCCCCGTACTTCCTCGTCGTCGCCCTTGCCGATGCCCGCGCGCTGGCCGCTCTCCGTCTCGCGGATCACTCGTACGGGGTCCTCGCCCGGCTCCACGGCCTCGCCTCGCTCGGCGGCGGCCCGCCGGTCGAGCGCGCGGGCCAGGCGGTACGCGGCCTCGCGGTGACCCCGCTCGGCGGCGACCCGCATCCAGCGCTCGGCCCCGACGTCCCCGCGGTGCTCCAGGAGATCGGCGAGCGCGTACGCCCCGAGGGTGTGGCCCTGCTCGGCGGACTGCCGCAGCCAGTACTCGGCGGCGGGCTCGTCGCCGCGCTCGCGGTGGTGCCTGCCGAGCGCGTGCGCGGCCGCCGCGGAACCGGCGACGGCGGCGACGCGCCACCAGCCGGCCGCCTCGTCGGCGTAACCGCGCTGGTGCAGCAGGACACCGAGGTTGTTGGCCGCGGCGCGGTCGCCCTCGGCCGTCGCCGCGCGCAGCAGCGACTCGGCCCCGTCGAGGTCGCCGCGGCGCAGCAGAAGGCTTCCCAGGACGCTCATGGCGTCGACGTCGCCGGACTCGGCGGCCAGCCGATGGCGCAACTCCTCGGCGGCCGCCCCGGGATCCTCCCGGTCGGCCGGCTGCACAAACCGCCCTGTCTCCAACAGAGTTGCCTTGTCCCCCATAACGTCCATCGTCGCACCACCTGCAACCTGGGTACACCTGGTATACCGCAGCCAGTGAGGTCACTTCAGCGTTTTGTCGACATGCCCACAGAGAGATAAGTGAAACACAGATCCCTCAACTCTCCCCCGTACGGACACGGTTCACATTTCTTGGCATAGGCCACCCGCACACGCCGTTCACCACCGCTGCGGACCCGCGGTCCGCGACCGCCCGGGCGCGTCGCGCTCCGCCGTTTCCGGGGGCCGCGCCGCACACGACGAAGGCCCGGATCCATAAGGATCCGGGCCTTCACCTTGCAGTAGCGGGGACAGGATTTGAACCTGCGACCTCTGGGTTATGAGCCCAGCGAGCTACCGAGCTGCTCCACCCCGCGCCGTTGTGTTCAAACCGTACCACGGCGCGAGGGGGCTGCCTGACCAGCTACTCAGCCGCTGTCCCGCTCCCCTCCTTGTCGCCGTCCTTCTCGTCGTTCCCGGCGGGGTCCTTCTCGTCGGCCTTGTCCGCGTTCTTGTCGGCGTTCTTGTCGCCGTCCTTCTCCGCGGCCTTGGCCGAGGCCTCCTCGGCGCGCTCCAGCGCGTCCTGGAGCCGCTCCTGGGCCTCGCCGTACTTCTTCCAGTCGCCTTCCTTCATGGCCTTCTCGCCGTCCTCGAACGCCGTCTGGGCGTCGTCGAGCGCGGCCTGGACCGTCGGGTCGCTCGACTTCGGCGGCTTGGTCGGCTCGCCCTCGTCCTGATCGGCCGGCGGCTTGGTGGACGCGTCGGCGCCGAAGACCTGGTTCAGGCCCTCGCTCAGGCTGTCCGCGAAGACGGTCTCCGTGCCGTACGAGACGGCGACCTTCTTCAGGAGGGGATACGCCGACTTCCGGCCCTGGACGTAGACGGGCTCCACATAGAGGAAGCCGTCGTCAAGGGGCACGGTCAGCAGATTGCCGTAGAGGACGTCGGAGTCTGCGCCCTTCATGTCCCGGACGAAGTTGCCGACCTCCGTCATGGAGTTCAGCTTGTTCTGCACCTGTTCCGGGCCGTCGACGTCGCCCCTGACTCTCAGGAGCTGCATCTTGCCGTAGTTCTCGCTCCTGGCATCGGCGTCCACCGTCATGAAGGCCCGTAGGTTGGGCCGCTCACTGGGTGTGAACGTCGTCGTCAGCGAGAACTGCTGCCGGTCCTGGCCCGGCGACTTCAGGGACAGGTAGTACGGCGGGACCGCGCTGTCGTCCTTCTTCGTCGGGTCGTTCGGGACCTGCCAGGCGTCACTCGCGTTGTAGAACTGCCCGGGGTCCGTGACGTGGTACTTGGTCAGGAGCTCGCGCTGCACCTTGAACATGTCCTGCGGATAGCGCAGGTGGTCCATCAGCGCCTGCGGGATCTCGCTCTTGTCCTTGACGGTGCCCGGGAACGCCTTCTTCCAGGTCTTGAGGACGGGGTCCTTCTCGTCCCAGGTGTAGAGCTTGACGTCGCCGGTGTACGCGTCGACGGTCGCCTTGACCGAGTTGCGGATGTAGTTGACCCGGTTCTGCTGGGCGATCACCGTGCGCTGGCTGTCGGCCTGCGACAGCGAGTCGGCGGTGGTGTCGCCGAGCGTGGTCCGCGAGGCGTACGGATAGCCGTTCGACGTCGTGTAGGCGTCGACCACCCACTGGATGCGCTTGCCGACCACCGTCGGATACACGTCTCCGTCGATCGTCAGCCAGGGGGCCACCGCCTCGACGCGCTCCTTGGGCGTGCGGTTGTAGAGAATCCGCGAGCCCTCGCCGATCGCGCCCGAGTACAGGATCTGCGGCTCCCCGAAGGACACCGCGTACGCGGCGCGGTTGATCGGGTTGGAGAGGTTGACGCCGCTGTCGCCCTTGTAGCTGTAGGTCTTCTGGCCACCGCCGTTCCCCTCGTAGTCGAGCTCCTTCTGGGGCCCGCCCACGATCGAGTACTGCGACGTCTTCTCGCCGTAGTAGATCCGCTGCTCGTACTCACCGAGGTCACCGGTGGTGGGCAGGCCGGACTCGGTGAAGGCCGGGGCTCCCTTGGAGCCCTTCTTCGTCTCCGTGCCCTTGGCCGCGACCATGCCGTAACCGTGGGTGTAGGCGAAGTGGTCGTTGATCCAGTTCCGCTTGTCGAGCTTGTTCACGTCGATCTCACGCAGGCCGACGATGGTGTCCTGGCCCTTGTAGCGGTCGACGTCGAGCGTCTTCGGGAACTGGTAGTAACTGCGCTCCTGCTCCAGCTGCTGGAACGTCGGCGAGACGATGTTCGGGTCGTTCAGCCGGTAGTTGGCCGCCGAGTCCGCGTTGTCGCGCTTCTTCTCGGGGTCCTCGTCGACCTTGCCCGCGCCCTCGTACGCCTCGGGCTTCACGCCGCTGATGCCATAGGCGTCGCGGGTGGCCTTGATGTTCTTCTCGATGTACGGGGCTTCCTTGGCCTGCTCGTTCGGCTGGACCTGGAACTTCTGGACGATCGCGGGGTAGAGCCCGCCGATGAGGATCGCCGAGAGCACCATCAGGCCGAAGCCGATGACCGGGAGCTGCCAGGTGCGCCGCCACAGCGTCGCGAAGAAGAGCACGGCGCAGATGACCGCGATGCAGAAGAGGATCGTCTTCGCCGGCAGATAGGCGTTGGCGTCCACGTACCGCAGGCCGGTCCAGTTGCCCGTCGCCTTGAAATCACTGGACTTCACCGCTAGGCCGTACCGGTCGAGCCAGTACGCGATGGCCTTGAGCGTGACGAAGACGCCGAGCAGCACCGACAGGTGCCCGGTGGCCGCCGCGGTCGCCCGCGCGCCGGGGCTGGTGATCCGCAGCCCGCCGTAGAGGTAGTGCGTCAGGGCCGCGGCGACCAGGGAGAGCACCGCCGCGGCGAAGCCGAAGCCCAGCAGGAAGCGGTACCACGGCAGGTCGAACGCGAAGAACGCCACGTCCATGTGGAACTGCGGGTCCTTCTGGCCGAAGGGCACGCCGTTGACCCACAGCAGCCAGGTGCGCCACTGCCCCGCGGCGGACGCGCCCGCGATCAGGCCCACCAGGGCGGTGACCCCGACCAGCAGCCACTTCTTGTAGGGGGCGATGCCCATGCGGTACCGGTCGAGGCTCTGCTGCTCCATCGACATGGCACTCAGCGGCGGGCGCAGCCGGTGCGCCAGCCAGATGTTCACCCCGACCGCGACCGCCATGAGGAGGCCGAAGACGAAGAACAGTCCGATCTTGGTCCACAGTGTCGTCGTGAAGACCGATGAGTAGTTGACCGAGCGGTACCACAGCCAGTCCGTCCAGAACCCGGAGAACATGACGAAGGCCATGGCCAGCACGGCCAGGACCCCCAACGTCATGAGCAGGGTCCGGACACGACGGGAGGGTCGGCCCACTCTGATCCGTGGCCCCGTCGGGCCTCCGCCGCGGTCCGGCATCTGGAAAGCCAAGGTGCGCACCTCGAAGTTCGCTGTCGATATGTCAGGCCCCCGAGATCGTGGAGCCCCACCTATGCAACTTACTCACGCTTTACTCGGTTCCCGTTTCTCGGGACTAACGAGGCAGGATTGTGACCATGTCCAACACTCCCATGGCAGCGAGCCCCCTCACCCGGGCCGTCCTCGAGATCGACGAGTACGTCTCCGGCCTCGGCTGGGACCGGCCCGCCCGCCTCTTCGCGCTCGTCGACACGGCGCGACTGCGCACCCAAGAACCCGGCCTCGCCTCCCAGCTCGGCCTCGACGACGGCGTGGAGCACGCCGGTCTCACCCCCATCGAGCAGGAGGAGATCCCCGCGAACAAGCCGCTGGACGAGTTCCTCGGCACCATCGCCTGGCCCGACGCGGTGGCGGGCTGCGCCCTCACCGTCGAGCGCCAGATGCTGCCGCCGTCCGCCGAGACGTCCGTCCCCGAGGGCCTGAGCGACGCCGACCTCGCCCAGTGGGTGGCGTCGCACCCGGACCGCCAGGAGGTCCGCATGACCGTGGCGGTGCTCCGTGACGGCGCGCGCGAGTCGGCGCTGCGGCTGCGCGAGAAGGACTCGCCGACCGAGGTCCTCACCGGCTCCGACCTGGTGCCGGGGCTCGCGGACGCGCTGGCGGCGACGTTCGCGTAAGGGCGTCCGGCGGGACGGCCTGCTTCCGGGGCGCCGCTAGCCGGCGGTGCACCGGGGCAGGTCGGCCGTGTCGCCCTCGCGGATCTTCTTCAGGGACTTCACGGCGTCGGCGATGGTGTCCACCTCGACGAGCGTGAGCCCGTCGGGGACGTCGCTCGCGGCGGCCCCGCAGTTGCCCTTGGGCGTCAGGAAGTACTCGGCGCCCTTCTGGCGCGCGCCGACCGTCTTCATCTCGATGCCGCCGATCGGGCCGACCTTGCCCTTGTCGTCGATCGTCCCGGTGCCGGCCACGAACTCGCCGCCCGTGAGGTCGTCCGGGGTCAGCTTGTCGACGATGCCGAGTGCGAACATCAGTCCGGCGCTGGGGCCGCCCACGTCGGCCAGCTTGATGTCGATCGTGAACGGGAAGGTGTGGTCGGTCCCCGCCTGGATGCCCACGACGGCGCGGTCGCTGTCGTCCGCCTTCTTCGTGGTGATCTTGATGTCCTCGGTCCGCTTCGGCTCCTTGCCCGCCTTCTCCGCGGTGGCCGCCTCCTTGACCGGGACGATCGTGAACGTGACGCTGTCGCCGGGCTTGCGCCGGGTGACGAGCTTCGCGACGTCCGTCATCTCCTTGACGGACTTGCCGTCGACCTTCTTGATGACGTCGCCCGCGTGCAGCTTGCCCTCCGCGGGGTCGCCCTTGAAGACGGTGGAGACGACGACCTGCGACTGCACCGGCAGCTTGAGCTGCCGGAGCGCCGCCACCTTGGCGCTCTCCTGTGACTGGCTGAACTCCTCGGCGTTCTCCCGCGAGGACTGCTGCTCGGTCTTGCCGTCCGGGTAGAGGGTCTCGTGCGGCACCACGATGTTGTCGTGGGCCAGCCAGCCGTAGACGGCCTCCGCCAGGTTCATGTTGTAGTCGGCGCCGGTGACCCGGACCGTGGTCATGTTGAGGTGACCGGTCGTCGGGTACGTCTTGTGCCCGGAGATCTGCAGCACCGGCTCGCCGTCATGGTCGCCGAGGGTGTTCACCGTGGGGCCCGGGGACATCTCGGCGTACGGCACTTTGATGAGCACTCCGGCGCAGAGCAGCGCGATCAGCATGAGGGTGGAGGCGAGCATCGTCGCGGTGCGGCGTGGCATGGAACGACAGTACGGGACCGGCCTGTCGACGCACCTGTGGGGCGGGCTCACGTGCCGGTGTGGGACTTCTCCATCGCCTCGCGGAACGCGGCGTAGCCGTTGAGCTCCGTGACGTCGCCGGTCTTGCCGGACTTGCGGTTACGGGCGGCCCAGGTGGCCCACAGGCCCGCTCCGACGGCCGCCAGAAAAGGAATCAGCAACCAGGCAAGTGACGCCATGTCGATCTCCCGACCCCTTGTACGACCTGCGACTGAATTGTACGACCTGCGACTGACTGATCAGCAGATTAACCATCCGTACGATCAACGCTCACGGCAGGGGTCGAGTTACGCAACCGGAGCCACACGGCCCAATCGGCCCGCCCGGACCGGCACGTCTCAACAGGCTCCGACCCATTCCTCCTTGCCGTCGGAGAACCGCTGGTGCTTCCAGATGGGCACCTCGTGCTTGAGGTCGTCGATGAGCTTGCGGCAGGCGTCGAAGGCCTCGGCCCGGTGCGGGCACGAGACGGCGACGACCACCGCGAGGTCGCCGACGGCGAGGTCACCGACGCGGTGCACGGCCGCCAGGGCCCGCACGGGGAACTCCGCGACGACCTTCTCGGCCACCCTGCGCATCTCGGCCTCGGCGGTGGGGTGCGTCGAATAGCCCAGCTCGTCGACGTCCGCGCCCCCGTCGTGGTTGCGCACCGTCCCCACGAAGAGCGCCGTCCCGCCCGCCGCGTCGTCCCCGACGGCCCGGAAGACCTCGTCCAGGGAGAGCGGGGTGTCGCGGATCGCGAGAAGGCGGATCGGGTCCTGGGCGGCCTGCTCGCCGGGGTGGTCCTTCGTGGTACGTGCCATGCGGCCATGGTGCCGCACGGCACGGACATCACGGAATAGCCCTTTCGCCCGGCACGCGCGCGCGGCGCCTTGGAGATCCCTACAGGGGACGCCGCGGGCGCCGGGGTCGTCGCAGGGGCCGGAGGGGCACCGCCGTGGGCCCCGGAAGGGGCGCCACGGGTGCCGGAGAAGCGTCAGATGCGGCGGCGGGCCTTGCGGGCGCGTCGCACCACCGCGGCCGCGCCGAGCAGCGCGACCGTCGCGCCCGCGGCGCCGGCCGCCGTCGCATCCTTCCGGCCGAGCCGCCGTCCCACCACGGTCCGCCGCCCCGCGACCTCCTCCAGCAGCTCCGCGAGCACCTCCTCGTTGGTCCACTGGGGACGCCACCCCGCGTCGTGCAGCCGGCTGACGCTCACCACCCAGGGGTACATCGTGTAGGCGAGGTCACCGGCCGGCGACGGGGTGAGGCCGATGCGGTGCAGCCGGGCGGCGGCGCCGAGGGCCACCGTGGAGGGCAGCTCCATGCGCCGGATCCCGCTCAGCTCCTCGACCTCCTCCTGTTCGAGCCAGCCGTCGCAGCCGACGGCGAGTTCCCCGTCCACCCGTTCGAGGACGGCGTACTCCAGGGCGCTGCACAGGTCCTCGACGTGGCAGAACTGCCAGGCGGGCCGGGAACCGGCCACGACCAGGAGGCGCGGCGACTCGAAATACCGGGTCAGGGCCGTGTCGGTGCCGCCCACCAGGGTCGCGGGCCGGACGACGGTGACGTTGAGGCCGGGGTGGGCGCGGGGGGCCCGGCGGGCGAGCCGCTCGACCTCCAGGAGGTCGCCGACGCCGGTGGCCTCGGCGGTCGCGCGCAGTTCGGCGTCCTCGGAGAGGGGCAGTTCATTGTCGGGCAGGGCTCCGTAGACCATCGCCGAGGTGCACAGGACGACGCGGTGGACACCCGCGGCGGCGGCAGCGGTCAGGACGGTCTGGGTGCCGCGTACGTTGTACGCGGTTCGGGCCGCGCCGTCCGTCTCCAGGTCCAGATCGAGGGCCAGGTGCACCACGACGTCGGCGCCGCGCAGCTTGTCGGCGATCGCGGGGTCCCGGACGTCCAGGATGTGCCACTGGGCCTGCGGGCAGTCGCCGCGGCGCTCGTCGATGGCGATGACCTGCTTGATCTCTTCCGAAGCGGCAAGGCGCTCGGTCAGCAGGGCGCCCACGCCGGAGGCGGCGCCGGTGACGGCGACGACCGGCCCGCGCAGGGGCGAGGAAGGGGCTGACGGGTTTCGCGCTGCGCGAACCTGTGGATCTGGGGAACTCACCGGGCGTCTCCAGCGGTTGTCTTCAGTACGTACCCGAATGACGCGTACGTACCAGGTGGCATCCATCCTGCCGCAGGCCATCAGTCGGCGAAGCACCGAGGCCCGAACCCGTCATGGTGTCTACGCTGGGTGGTGTTGTAGGGCAGCCGCCGCCGGACGATACCGGCGGCCTGACGAGCCGAGGAATCCCGTGAGTGACACCCCATTCGGATTCGGCCTTCCGCCGGAGGAGCCGGAAGACGGCGACGAGGGCAAGAAGAAGGAATCCCCCGGAGAGGGCCGGCGTGGGGGACCGGGCGCCGGTGGTCCGGCGAACCCGTTCGGTTTCGGGGGGTTCCCCGGGGCCGGCGGCCCGGGCGGCGGTGACAACCCGTTCGCCGCGATGTTCGGTTCGATGAACCCGAACGACCTGGGCGCCGCCTTCCAGCAGCTCGGCCAGATGCTCTCGTACGAGGGCGGCCCGGTGAACTGGGACATGGCCAAGGACATCGCCCGGCAGACCGTGGCCCAGGGCACGGCCGACGGCGTCAAGGACGCCAGTGTGGGTCCCGCCGAGCGCTCCGCCGTCGCGGAGGCCGTGCGCCTCGCCGACCTGTGGCTGGACGACGCGACGTCGCTGCCCTCGGGGTCCGGCACGGCCGTGGCCTGGAGCCGCGCCGAGTGGGTCGAGGCGACCCTGCCGGTGTGGAAGGAGCTCGTCGACCCGGTGGCCGAGCGGGTGGGCCTCGCCATGGGCGATGTGCTCCCCGAGGAGATGCAGGCCATGGCGGGCCCGCTGATCGGCATGATGCGCTCCATGGGCGGCGCCATGTTCGGCCAGCAGATCGGCCAGGCCGTGGGCGTGCTCGCGGGCGAGGTCGTCGGCTCCACCGACATCGGCCTGCCGCTCGGCCCGGCGGGCAAGGCCGCGCTCCTACCGGTGAACATCCAGACGTTCGGCAAGGACCTGGGCGTCGACAAGGACGAGGTGCGGCTGTATCTGGCGCTGCGCGAGGCCGCCCACCAGCGGCTCTTCGCCCACGTGCCGTGGCTGCGCTCGCACCTCTTCGGCGCCGTCGAGGGCTATGCCCGCGGGATCAAGGTCGACACCGCCAAGCTGGAGGACGTCGTCGGCCAGCTCGACCCGCAGAATCCGGAGCAGCTGCAGGAAGCGCTCCAGCAGGGCATGTTCCAGCCGGAGGACACCCCGGCCCAGAAGGCCGCCCTGGCCCGTCTGGAGACGGCTCTGGCGCTCGTGGAGGGCTGGGTGGACGCCGTGGTGCACGCCGCCGCCAAGCCCCGTCTGACGTCGGCCGACGCGCTCCGGGAGACGCTGCGCCGCCGCCGGGCGACGGGCGGCCCGGCCGAGCAGACGTTCGCCACGCTGATCGGGCTCGAACTGCGTCCGCGCCGGCTGCGCGACGCCTCGCGCCTGTGGGCCTCGCTCACGGACGCGCGCGGCGTCGACGGCCGCGACGGCCTCTGGGAGCACCCGGACATGCTGCCGACGGCGTCCGACCTGGACGACCCGGACGGCTTCGTCCACCGCGAGCACATGGACTTCTCCGAGCTGGACAAGATGCTCGGCGAGGCGGCGGGCGGCGGCTCCGCCGCGAAGCCGGACCTCACGAAGCCGGACGCCGAGCCGGACCTCACGAAGGACGAGGGCGACGACCAGTCCCCGGAGGACGACGGCAAGTGAGCCTGTACGACGACGCGGTCCTCGTCCTCAAGGAGTACGAGAACCAGCCCGAGCTGCGCCAGGCCTATCTGGACCACCTGTCCGCGCACGGCGACGACGGCATGTGGAAGGCCTGCATGGCGGGGCATGTGACGGCGAGCGCCCTGGTCGTGGACCCCTCCCGCGGCCGGGTGCTGCTGACCCTGCACAAGAAGCTGCGGATGTGGCTGCAGATGGGCGGCCACTGCGAGCCGGGCGACACGACGCTGGCCGGCGCCGCCCTGCGCGAGGCCACGGAGGAGTCCGGCGTGACCGGCCTGACGCTCCTCGGGGGCGGCCCCGTCCGCCTGGACAGGCACCCGATCCCGGGCCCGTGCACCCAGCACCTGGACGTGCAGTACGCCGCGCTGGCCCCCGAGGACGCCGTCGAGACGATCAGCGACGAGTCGCTGGACCTGCGCTGGTTCTCGTACGAGGACGTGGCGGGCGTGGCGGACGAGTCGGTCGTCCGCCTGGTGGAGGCGACGAGGGCACGCCTGTAGGGACCGGCCCTGAAGGGGCGCGGGGATCTGCGCGACCAGCCGTATACGGCCCGCGGATCCCCACGCCCCCTCAGTGCCGGGTTCGCTCCCGCCGCTAACTCCAGACGTTGCCCTGGTTCTGCCCCCGGGCCCCCTGCTGGCCCACGCCGAACTGCGCCCCGGCGCCCCGCCCGACGACCGCGTTCTGGGGCGGCAGCATCTCGCTCGGCTGCACGAGCGCGTAGCCCTGCCCCATGAAGCTCAGCTCCCAGCCCTCGCCGGTGTTGCCGCGGCGTCGCCAGACGCCCGAGGAGTGGGTCTGGGCCTGCATCTGCACGCGCAGACCGTTGGACCAGGCGACGATCGCGTCCGCGTCGGCGTTGACGTACCGGTCGGGCGTGACCTGGAGCATCAGCGGCTGGCCCGAGGTCATCAGGGCGACCTTGCCGCGGCCGGAGATGTTGAGCTGGTACTTGCCGGAGCCGGAGATGCCGTACTGGCTGTCCACGGCGATGACCTGGTGGGTCAGCGACGAGTCCATCGCGAGGACATAGCTGCTGTCCACGGTCAGGCCGTCCTGGTCCACGTCCACCACATGGATGTACTGGGCGAGGTTGGCGAAGTAGACGGTGCCCTGGCCGTGGCACCGCATCAGGTCAAGGCCCTCGCCCGTGTGCGCGCGTGCCCGCTGGTTGCCCCGGCTCTGGTACTCGGCGTCGAACTCGATCAGACCCTGGTAGGCGACCATGGACCCCTTGCGGGCCAGGACGTCGTCGTGCCCGTCCAGGGCCACCCGCAGGAGCTGCGGGTTCTGGACGTTGTAGCGCTCGTGCGTCTGCTGCTCGGCGTGCGCGAAAAGTGGGCTCTGCATGATGTGTCGCTCCCCCTCAGCCCCGTGCTCGGAGACGATCGGTGCTGTCCTCGCTGGGCTGTACGACGACGATGCCCTCCCCGGAGAAGCCCATCTGGTAGGCCTCGCCGCTGCCGCGCCCGATGAGGGAGCCGGCCTTGAAGCTGCGCTTGCCCTTCACCTTCAGGTTCGGGGACCAGGCGATCAGGGCGTCCGGGTCGACGTACGTCTCGTCCTCGCCGCGACCGCAGTCGACGACGATGGGGGTTCCCCGCGAGGTCAGCGCGACCCAGCCCTGGCCGGAGATCTTGATGTTCCACAGGCCCTGCCCGGCGAACTTGGCCATGCCCTTGACCCGCTCCACGCCCCATTGGAGGGAGGCGTCGAAGGCGAGCAGGTTGGTGCCGTTCACCGAGAGGGAGTCACCCGCAAGGTTGATGACGACGACGTCCGCTCCGTAGTCCGCGAGATAGAGCAGGCCGTCGCCGGAGCACTTCATCAGGGGCGCGCCCTCGCCGGTCATCCACTCGCGTGCGACCTGACGGACGGCGGGCGGATTCGGCTCGTACTGCACGAAGCCCTCGTAGGCGACCATCGAGCCCACGCGCGCGTAGAGGTCGTTTCCGGTCTGCATGGCCACCTTCACCATGTGGTGGCCGTGGTTCTCCATACGGGTGGCGACGGGTGCGGGAGCGAAGCCCGCGAGTTGCTGGTTCATGACGGGCTCCCTCAGACCTCGTACGGCTGGACGACGATGAAGTTGCCGGGCGCGCCACGGAACTGGAGGTTGACGCTCTCCCCCGTGGAGCCGGCGTAGGCGTTGCTGCGCATCCGCACCTGGCTGGAGACGATCGCCTGGGCGGCGGCGGACCAGGCGACGACGGCGTGGCAGTCGGCGAACGTCGTCGGCGTGACGGGCAGCACGACAGGCACCCCGTGCGTCTTCACGATGACCGTGCCGGTGCCCTGGAACTGCATGACGAACAGCGCGCCGCCGGGAATGCCGTGCCCCTCGATCCTGCGCACCTCGTGCTGGAGGGTCTCGTCGAAGGCGAGGACGTTCTCCGCCGAGACGCAGATCGCGTCGCCCTGCAGTTCGATCGGGTGCAGGTGGGTGCCCTCCTCGGCCAGGAAGACCTGGCCGCGGCCCGAGCAGCGCATCAGCTGCATCTCCTGGCCGGTGGCGTTGCCCACGACGCGGCCCGCGAAGCCGGCGCCCTTGTAGCTGAACTCGACCTTGCCCTGGTAGAGCACCATGCTGCCCTGGCGGGCGAGGATCGGCTGCTCGCTGACCCCGAGGTCGACGCGGATCAGCTTCTCGTTCTGCTGGGTCCAGCGCTGGCCGGTGGGCGCCTCGCGGTACTTCTGGAGCGCGGCGGCGACACCTGCGCCCTGCGGAGCTGCGCTCTGCGGTGCGCCCTGGGGGACGCCCTGGGGAGCGCCCTGGCCGGGGAACTGGCCGCCCTGCGGCTGGCCGTATCCGGCAGGCATGGGGACGCCCTGCGGCTGGCCGTACCCCGGCGGCATCGGGGCCTGCGGCTGCTGGCCGTAGCCCGGGGGCGGGGGCGCGGTCTGGCCGGGGGCCTGCTGCTGGCCGGGCATCTGGCCGAACGGCGGCTGCTGCTGAGCGCCGGGCTGACCGTACGGCGAGGGCGCCTGCGGGGGAGGCGGCACGGCAGCCCCGGGAGGCTGGTTCATCGGGGCCACGACCGTCTGCGCGGCATGCATCGGGTCGGCGGGAGTGGCGGGCGGCGGCGTGGCGCCCTGCGGCGGCGCGAAGTGCTGCGCGGGGGCGGGAGCCGGAGCCGGGGCGGGGGCGGCGGGCTGAGCCGGGGCGGGAGCCGGGGCCACGGGGGCGCCGAACGCCGGCGGGGCGGCGGCCTGCGCGGGCGGCGCGAAGGAGGGCGCGGCCGCGCTCTGCGGCGGCGCGGGCGCGGGCTCCTCCTCGGCGACCTCTCCGCCGAAGTTCTTCAGGAGGGCTTCGAGCCCGCCGTCGAAGCCCTGGCCGATCGCGGCGAACCGCCAGACGTCCTTGAGGTAGAAGTCGCCCAGCATGACGGCGCGCTCCGTGGAGAACTCCGCGCCGCTGAAGGCGTAGCGGGCGACCTCTTCGCCGCCCGCGACGATGCGGATGTACCCCGACGCGACCTGCGACATCTGTCCGGCGCCGTCGATCGTCGCCGTGAAGGAGAGCCGCTGGATCTGCTGTGGGACGCGGTCGAGCGTGACGCGGAAGGACTCGGTGTCGCCGGCCTGCGCGCCGAGGAGCTGGATCGACTCCTCCGGCGACTTCGGCTGGTTGAAGAAGATGAAGTAACGGTCGTCCGAGAGCCGCTCACTCGCGTCCAGGCCGAAGCAGCTGATGTCGAAGGACAGTCCGGGGGCGGAGATCTGCACGCCTACGTACAGATCGGTACCCGCTGTCAGGTCACTGATCTTGGCCTTGTGGCCGCGTTGGAATTCCCTGGCCATACGTAACGACCGTCCCCCATCCCGATGTGATTGCGTCGCGTCAGGCTAACCGCAAAGTCGGACAGGCGACCAAGCCGGTACAGACCCGCTACACAACCGCCCCGGACCGCGGGCGCTCGCTCCTCGGACCGCGGTCGTTCACTCCTCGCGGGCGGCGGGGAGATGGGGCAGCCGGCCGGCCGCGACCACCCCTTCGAGGTATCCCCGGGCTCTCTCGGTGCGCGGATAGGCCTCGAGAAGGCGCCAGAAACGGGGCCCGTGACCCGGGACGAGAAGATGGGCGAGCTCGTGGACGAGGACGTAGTCCACGACGTACTCGGGCATACCCTGCAAGCGGTGCGAAAGGCGGATACTGCCCTCCGACGGGGTGCAGGAACCCCACCGGGTGTTCTGGTTCGTGACCCAGCGGACGGAGGCGGGCCTGGCCCGGCCGCCGAAGTACTGCTCGGAGAGCTGCCCGGCGCGCTCGGAGAGCTCCGCGTCGCCGAGGAGCCGCTTGCTCTCCTGCGCCGCGAGCTTGTCGAGCATCACACCGACCCAGCGCTGCTCCTCGGCCTCCGACATGCGGGCCGGCATGAGGACGACGGTGCGGTCGCCCTCCCGGTAGGCGGAGACCGTTCTGCGCCGGCGGGCGCTGCGTCTGATCTCGACCGCGCTGGCTTTCGCACCGGACTGTGGCGGACTGGTCGTGCTGCGCTGTGGAGGTCCTGCGCGGCGCGCCGAGGTCTCCCCAGCGACGCGAGGGAACGGGTCTGCGGGCACGCCCCGACGTTACCCGCTGGGCATGGGGGAAGTCCCGCCTCCGGGGCACTTCGGCGCTGTTCCGCTCCCCGTCCGTCGGACTCGTACGACCGGCGGGTTTGACGCGTGCGGCTGACTAGTACGACGAATACCCCCTGCCTGTGGACAACGCGACGCACGGATGCGGCGGGGCGGGCACTCTGGCATTCGATCGGCGCCGCGGACGGGGCGGTGCCGGACGGACGACGGGGGACGACCATGCATCCGACGCTGAAGCCGGCGCTGCGGCGCGGCTGGCGGGACCTGAGCACCGTGCAGTTCGGCGTGGCGCCCGCGCACGCCTTGGTGCTCGGCCCGATGGACACGGCCACGAGCAGTTTCCTGACCCTCCTGGACGGCACCCGGGGTCTGCCGCTCCTGCACGAGGAGGCGCGGCGGATGGGTCTGCCCGACGGACACGTGGACCGTCTGGTGGGTGAGCTGTCGCGGGCCGGGCTCCTCGACGACTCGACGGGTGGCGGCCCGGCCGCCGACGGCCTGCGCGGGCGGAGCGGGGTCATGGACCGGCTGCGGGCCGACCTGGCCTCGCTGTCGCTCTCCTCGTCGGAGCCGGGCGAGGCGATCGGGAAGCTCGCGGCGCGCCGGGCCATGCGCGTGCGGGTCCAGGGCGCGGGGCGGGTGGGGGCGCTGGTCGCCGCGATCCTCGCCGGTGCGGGTGTGGGTCGGGTCGATGTGCTGGACGGCGGGCACGTGGAGCCGTGGGACGTCGCACCGGGCGGGCTGCCCGCCGAGTCGATCGGGGAGCGCAGGGACGCCGCGGCGCGGCGTCTCGTCCGGGGCTCGGCGCCGGACCGGCCGCCGCGCGCCGCTCCGCCGAAGCGCTCCGCGGCCACGGACCGACCGGGCGGGACGGGCCCGGACGCCGAGGGCGAGGCGGGGCTCTCCCTCGTGATCATCGCCCCGCGGGACGGCCTCCATGCCTACGCTCCGGACGCCGGTGCCGCGGAGGAGCTCCTGGCCGCCGGCACCCCTCATCTCTACGCGGGTGTGATCGAGGGCACGGGTGTGGTCGGGCCGCTGGTCCTGCCGGGAGCGACCGCGTGTGCCGGATGTCTCTTCCGGCGGCGTTCGGACCACGACCCCACCTGGCCGCGCATGCTGGCGCAGTGGCGCTCGGGGCGCGCCCGGCATGTGCCCGCGTGCGATCTGGCGCTGTCGACCTCGGTCGCGGGCCTGGTCGCGGGGCATGCCCTCGCGTTTCTCGACGGAGCGCCATCGGCGTGTACGGACGCCCGGTGGGAGGCGTCCGTGCCCAATTTCGCTTGGCACGCGCGCCCTGTCCGGGCTCATCCCGCGTGTCCCTGTGGGGCGGCTGCGCACATTAAGGGGGATCGGCTGACCACTGACACGGACCCGCACGCAACAATGGCCGGGTAACCGCCTGAGAGGGCGTGGCTGTCTGGGACTTGGAGGGGCGAATGTCTGATCTTCCCCGGAAGGCGGTCACCCGAACCGCCAAACTGGCCGCGCTGCCACTCGGCTTCGCGGGACGCGCGACCTGGGGGCTCGGCAAGCGGATCGGCGGCAAGTCGGCGGAGATCGTCGGGCGTGAGCTGCAGCAGCGCACGGCGGAGCAGCTCTTCAAGGTCCTCGGGGAGCTGAAGGGCGGCGCCATGAAGTTCGGGCAGGCGCTCTCCGTCTTCGAGTCCGCGCTGCCCGAGGAGGTGGCGGGGCCCTACCGCGCGACACTGACGAAGTTGCAGGAGGCGGCGCCTCCGATGCCGACGCGCACGGTGCACGCCGTGCTCGCGGAGCGGCTCGGCGAGGACTGGCGCGACCTGTTCCTGGAGTTCGAGGACAAGCCCGCCGCCGCCGCGTCCATCGGCCAGGTGCACCGGGCTGTCTGGGAGGACGGGCGCGAGGTCGCGGTCAAGGTGCAGTACCCGGGAGCGGGCGAGGCCCTGCTCTCCGACCTCAACCAGATCAGCCGCTTCGCCCGTCTGCTCGGCCCGCTGATTCCGGGCATGGACATCAAGCCCCTCATCACCGAGCTGCGTGACCGCGTGTCGGAGGAGCTGGACTACGGGCTGGAGGCACGGGCTCAGCAGGCCCACGCCGAGGAGTTCGTGGACGACCCGGACGTCGTGGTGCCCCAGGTGGTGTATCAGGGTGATCAGGTTCTGGTCACCGAGTGGATGGACGGGACGCCGCTGTCGGAGGTGATCGCGGACGGCTCGCAGGAGCAGCGCGACCGGGCGGGCCAGCTGCTGGCCCGTTTCCTCTTCTCGGGCCCGGCGCGCACGGGGCTGCTGCACGCCGATCCGCACCCGGGGAACTTCCGGCTGGTGCCCGACGGTGAGGACGGCTGGCGGCTCGGCGTCCTGGACTTCGGCACGGTGGACCGGCTCCCCGGCGGCCTGCCGGTGATCATCGGTGAGGCCATGCGGATGACGCTGGAGGGCGAGGCCGACGCGGTCTACGAGATGCTGTGCGCGGAGGGCTTCGTCAAGGAGTCCGTGGAGCTCGAACCGGACGCGGTGCTGGACTATCTGCTGCCGATCATCGAGCCCATGCTGGTGGACGAGTTCACGTTCACCCGGGGCTGGATGCGCAGCCAGGCGGCCCGGGTGGCCGATCCCCGCTCCCCCGCCCACCAGTTGGGCAAGCAGCTGAACCTGCCCCCGGCGTATCTGCTGATACACCGCGTGACGTTGAGCACCATCGGGGTGCTGTGCCAGCTGGGGGCGACGGTCCGGATGCGGGACGAGCTGGAGGAGTGGCTGCCCGGCTTCGTGGCGGAGACGGACCCGGCCGACGCGGGCGACGCGGACGACGCGGACAGCGAGGTCTCGGCCGAGGACGAGAACGAGAACGAGGACAAGAACCAGGACAAGACCGTGGCGGCGGTCGAGGCGTGACCGGCTCCGCGGCGATGACCGGATGGCCGGAGGCCGCGGTGACCGGATGGCCGGAGGCCGCGGTGGCTACCAGAGGTCGGAGTCGAGGCGTCCCTCGATGGCTCTGAGGTTGTCGCGGGCGCAGCTCTCGCAGAAGTAGCGGCGGACGCCGTTCTCGACCGAGTACGTCCAGGCCAGCGGCGTGCCTTCGGCGGTCGTGCCGCAGCGGGAGCACACCGGGTCCACCGCGTCCGCGGCCGGGGGTTTCTGCTGGTCCACCCGGTGACCCTATCTCCGCGTCCGGCCGGGCGCGGGGCACAACGTACCGCGGGGGCCGGTCCGTTCGGACCGGCCCCCGTTCACGTCTCTCGTTGCGCCTGGGCTCTTACTGCATGACCGCCATGGCGAGCGCGCGCCGGGCACGCAGCGAAGCGCGCTCCGCGCGGCGCTGCATGCGGCGGGCCGCCAGGAGGCGCTCGGCCGGGCGCTGAGCCTCGGCCTCCCGCAGTCGTTCGTGCATATGCGCACGAGCCATGGCTTCTGGGATGAGTTGCATCTCACGGGTCCTGTTCTGGCGCGAGGTGTGCGCGCCGGTGGTGGTGAAGTCCGGGGAAGCGGAGCCGGCGGGCTCGCTGGTGGCTGCCTTCATCGGGGCCTGCTTCTGGGGGTCGTGCGTCATGGGGCGGTCGATTGTTCCGGTGATGCTCATGCGACGACCGGGTTCTTGCGCGGGCGGCCACGGGGCCGCTTGCGGGCAACGACGACGCCCTGGACGAACAGCTCGCCGCCCCAGACGCCCCACGGCTCACGCCGCTCCTTGGCGCCGGCGAGGCAGGCCTCCATCAGCGGGCAGGTGCGGCAGAGCGACTTGGCGTACTCGACGTCGGCCGGGGACTCGGCGAAGAAGACCTCGGGGTCGTACGCACGGCAGGGGACGGGTACGCCGAGGTTCTCGATGGCGTCGTCGAGCGCGGTGAGCGCGGTCAGGGGGGTCAAGGTCGAATCCTCCGTGGAAGTGGGCGGGGCGATCGCTTGTGAAGGCGGTACGGACGGGGCGTGCGCTTCGAGTTGCACGGTGTGGTTTTCCTCGTCTGGTCGTGCCGGCCTGGGTCGGCCGGTTGGCGGCTGGTACCGGGTCTTGCTGGTGGCCCCTTCGGCTTGTCTCCCTGTTTCGGGGAAAACAAAAGGGCCGCGGATCCCGGGTGGGGTTCCGCGGCCCTGAAGGCGCCGGTCTGATCGAGATCAGACTGGATCGCTCCAGGGTTCGAGCCCACGGAAGGCCCACATCAGGTGGTGGTGCGTCTTCTGCTTCCGGAATCCGGCACCGGCTGCCGCAAAGGCATAGGCCTGGGCCTGCGCCTCCGCTACTGCTGCTTCCGGTGCCTTGGTCGGTCGCTCATTGCCCTCATTGGCCTCACGGATGGAGAGACCGGAGAGAGGCAGGGCGGCGGGCAGCGGACGCACGGCGGCGATGCCGCCGGACAGACCGGTGCCCTGGTTCGAGAAGCCGAGCAGGCAGGAAGCGACGACCGAGCGATCGGTCATTTTGACGGTGCTGACGAAGCTCTCGTTGATGCTGATCACTGGAATTCGCCTCCTCTCGGCGTCTAAGGGATCGATCGGAATCGATCCTGCGGAACAAGTACAGCACGGGGCCAGGGCTTCGGAGAAGCCGCCGTTCCCGTGCCTAAGAACCTATGGGTCTTCCTTGCGCATGCGCAAACTATTTTCTCGACGAGTTTGAATCACTCGCCGTCGGCGCCCCTTACACCGTCCTGACCTGCACAGATGGCGAGGACATCGGCGCCGAAGCGGTGGAACTTGCGCACGCCGACACCGGGGATGCGCGCCAGCTCGCCCTCGTCCTCGGGCACGGCCTCGGCGATGGCGATCAAGGTCTTGTCCGTGAAGACGCAGTACGCGGGCTGCCCGAGCCGCCCCGCCTGGACACTGCGCCACTCCCGCAACCGCTCATACAGCCCTTCGTCCATGTCGGACGGGCAGTCCTCGCACCGCAGCAGCTTCAGCTCGCCCGCGTCGGTGAGCGTCCGCCCGCAGACACGGCAGCGGGCGGGCGTGCGGCTCCTGGGCCGGTGGCGGCCGGATACCGCCCCCGGCGCCTCGGCTCCGCTGCCGCGCTCCACGCCGCCGGGGCCGCCGCCCGCCGCTCGCGCCGCCGCTCCCCCGCCGGAGCCCGGCCGCAGGCCGTCCAGGAAACGGCTGGGGCGGCGGTTGGGCCGGCCGCCCGGCGAACGGGAGAGCGCCCAGGAGAGCCCGAGGTGGACGCGGGCACGGGTGACGCCCACATAGAGGAGCCGGCGCTCCTCCTCGATCTGCTCGTCGGTCTTGGCGTAGGTGATCGGCATCATGCCTTCGGCGAGGCCGACGAGGAACACGGCGTCCCACTCCAGGCCCTTGGCCGCGTGCAACGAGGCCAAGGTGACGCCTTCGACCGTCGGGGCGTGCTGGGCGTTCGCCCGCTCGTCCAGTTCGGCCACGAGGTCGGCGAGGGTCGCCTCCGGCTTGGCCCGCGCGAAGTCCTCGGCGAGGCGGACCAGCGCGGCCAGCGACTCCCAGCGGTCACGGACCGCGCCGGAGCCCGCGGGCGGCTGCGAGGTCCAGCCCTTCGTGGAGAGCACGGCCCGCACCTGCGAGGGCAGGTCGACCACGTCGTCCAGGAGTGCGTCGTTCCCCCCGAAGCGGGCGGCGCCGCGCAGGGCCGCGCCCGCCTCGCGGACCTCGGTGCGCTCGAAGAACCGCTCGGCGCCGCGCAGCTGGTAGGGCACGTTCGCGTCGGCGAGGGCCTGTTCGTAGATCTCGGACTGGGAGTTCGTGCGGAAGAGGACCGCGATCTCGCCGGCGGGGACGCCGTCGGCGATCAGGGCCCGGATGCGGCGGGCGGCGCCCTCGGCCTCGGCCGGTTCGTCCGCGTACTCCGTATAGACGGGCTCCGCGCCGGGGTCGCGCTGGGAGATCAGTTCCAGCCGGTGGTCGGCGGCGCGGCCGCGGGCCTGCGAGAGCAGGCCGTTGGCGAGGTGGACGACCTGGGGCGTGGAGCGGTAGTCCCTGACCAGTTTGACGACGGTCGCCCCCGGATGGCGGGTGCGGAAGTTCAGCAGGTGGTCGGGGGTGGCTCCGGTGAAGGAGTAGATCGTCTGGCTGGCGTCGCCGACGACGCAGAGGCTGTCGCGGTCGCCGAGCCAGAGCTCCAGGAGGCGCTGCTGGAGCGGGCTCACGTCCTGGTACTCGTCGACCACGAAGTGCTGGTACTGGGCGCGGACCTGCTCGGCGATGTCGTGCCGGTCCTGGAGGATGCCGACGGCGAGCAGGAGCACGTCCTCGAAGTCGATGACGGCCCGGTCGCGCTTCAGGTCCTCATAGGCCGCGTAGAGCTGGGCGGTCTCGGCGGGGTCGCGCGGGACGTCGCGGCCGGACTTGGCCGCGGCCGCCGCGTAGTCCGCGGGGACGGTCTGGGTGACCTTGCACCACTCGATCTCGCTGGTCAGATCACGCAGCTCGTTGCGGTCGAGGCGGATGCGGCAGGCCGCCGCCGCGTCGGCCACGAGTTTGATCTTGCGGTCGACGATCCGGGGCAGCGACCCACCGACCGCTTTCGGCCAGAAGAACTGGAGCTGACGCAGGGCCGCGGAGTGGAAGGTCCTGGCCTGGACGCCGGAGGCGCCGAGCTGGCGGAGGCGGCCTCGCATCTCGCCCGCGGCGCGGTTGGTGAACGTGACGGCGAGGACGCTGGCGGGCTGGAGGACGCCGGCACGCACGCCGTAGGCGATGCGGTGGGTGATCGCCCGCGTCTTGCCCGTACCGGCGCCGGCGAGGACGCACACCGGTCCGTGCAGGGCGGTGGCCACCTCGCGCTGCTCGGGGTCGAGCCCGTCGAGCACCGCGTCGGCAGAGTCCGGGACCTGCGGGAAGAGGGTGGAGTGCGTTGCTGCTGTCACCCCTTCATGCTGCCAGGTCGCCGGGGGCGGACGAGCCGGTTGTCCACAGGGGGGTGGCTGCGGTCGTACTAATGCGGGAATGGTGGCGGGGTCGCGTACGTTCGATCCATTGCGAAGACGCATCCCGAGCGACGAAGGAGCACGAAAGACATGCCGGGCACTGTGACGATGTACAGCACCACGTGGTGCGGCTACTGCCGCCGCCTCAAGGGTCAGATGGACCGTGAGGGCATCGCGTACAACGAGATCAACATCGAGCACGACCCGGAGTCGGCGGCGTTCGTCGAGAAGGCGAACGGCGGGAACCAGACGGTACCCACGCTTCTCGTGATCTCCCCCGGCGGCACGGAGTCGGTCATGACGAACCCGAGCCTCGCGCAGGTCAAGCAGGCACTGACCGCCTGAGTCCCGTCCCTCGTCCCGGCGGGAGACCTCCGCTGCTGCGGGGGTCTCCCGCCGTTCCGGGCGCGGCGTCGGCCCCTCCTCGGGGGCCCTGGAGCAGGGTCGCCCGGTACGGCGGCGGGACGCGGCGTCCTCCTCAGTCGGGGCGCGGCACCCACGAGGCCGCGCGTCCGGCGGCGACACTCCCGCCGACGAGCGCGGCGACCAGGGCGGTCAGTGCCGTGCCCGCCAGCATGGCCGCCAGCAGCGGCCACGACACCTCGCCGCCGTAGGCGCCGCCCGTGACCGGCTGGACGAGGACGAGGTGGACGCCGACACCGACGACGCCCGCCGCGCAGAGCGGCGCGCCCAGGGACCACGCCGCGGTCCGGTGGAACACCCGGCGGTCGCCCGTGAGCACGTTCAGCGGCGCCAGTGCCCGGGCCAGGCGCAGGAAGTGAGCGGTGGCCGCGATGGCCATGGCAAGGAGCAGGATCACGGCGCCCAGGGCCGCCAGGAACGGAATCCACCGGGACTGGTGGCTGAGTTCGGAGGGCTGTTCCGCACTCTCGCGCAGCCCTTGCACACCGGCCTTCGCGGACAGGTGCAGGTGTGCGGCGCGCTTGACGGCCGGCAGGTCGAGGCGGGAGCCACCCGGCTCGAAGACCAGCGCCTGCAGCCCTTCGCCCTCGGTGAGCGGCTCCACGGGCCCCGACCGCACGAGGACCGGCTCCCCGGCGGGCCCGGGGCCCGCGCCCTGTATCCGCCGTTCGAGATCGCCGAGCGTGACCTGCCGCTGCTTCCCCCGCGGGGGGCACGGCAGATCGAGGAGGGACAGGTCGCTGCACGGCGCCTGCATGACGCGCACCGCTTCCGGCCCCTCGCCCATCCGCCCCAGGGCGACGACCCGCGCCGTCCGAGGCAGCGAGGACCGGAAAGCCCGAGGCAGTTCGCCCTGGTGGGCCGACCGGACGAGGGCGGCGCTCTCGGCGGCCGAGCCCGGTGTCCTCTCGTGACCGGGCATGACGGACAGCAGGCTGGACAGGATCTGCGCCTGGCCGAGGACACCGATGGCGACCACGAGGACCGCCACCAGACGGACGACGGCGGCCGGTCGTGCGGCCGTGGTCCGCACGGCGATCAGCAGGGCGGGGTCGCCCCGGCGCCGCGCCGGACCCGCTGCCTTTGCGCTCCACCGTCCCGCGCCCCAGCCCAGCACCCACGGGAGCGTCGCCCACACCCCCGCCACCGCGAAGAGGTAGGCGATGGCCGAGCGCTGTGCCCCGCCGAGGAGTGGCCCCGAGAACACCGCCATGATCACGAAGATGGGGAACGCGCCGAGGGCGAGGAGTTTCAGCGGCCCCGCCTGTGCGCTCGTGGGCCGGTTGGACCGCGTCCCGGGCCGGCGGGCGGGGGCGGGCCGCAGCAGCAGTACCAGGCCGAGTGTCGTCAGCGCCGCGAGCACCATGGCCGCGGTGACGGGGACGATGGCCGCACGGACGTCCGCGGCGGCCAGGGTGTAGCCGATCCACGGCAGTCGCATGTCACTCAGGAGTGCCGGCGCGAGCACCGCGCCGGCGAGCAGCGTGCCGAGCGTGACGGGGAGGACGGCGCCCCCGAGGTCCACACACAGCCGGGCTCCCCTGCCCGCGCCCAGTGCGTCGAGGAGGGCGTCCCTGCGGTCCCGGCCGGCGGCGCCGGTACGGGCGGCCGCGACGACGAGAGCCAGCGCGGGCAGCCCGAGCAGCACCGCGAGCAGGGCCCACATCGCCGTCTCCTCCCCGACGACCCGCAGGTCGCCGAAGGGAATCCAGTGCCCGCCGTAACCGGTGATCTTCTCCAGGTCCGCCGTCCTGAGCATGTCCGCCGTCGGCCTGACGTACGCGAGGCGCTCGCCGGGGGAAGCCAGTCCTTCGCCGCCGACCCGCCCGGCCGCTTTCCCGTACCGCTGGGCGAAGCCTTCGGCGCGTGGGGCTTCGGCGAGCGCGGGTGACAGCAGGACTTCGCCGGGGGCGGGCCAGTGTCCGACGCCTGGCGGCAGCGGCGCGTCGTCCTCCAGCGGTGCGATCACCACCACGGTGAACTGACGGCCTTCGTAGGAGTCCCAGTAGCGGCTCCACAGGGCTTTCGCCTGCTCGCCGCTCTCGGCGAGCGCCGGGGTCCGGGCGGCGCCGCGTTCCGCACGCCCGTCCCAGGTCGCCGAGGCGAGCACGAACGAGCAGAAGGTGAGGGCGAGCACCGCCGACGCGAGCAGCAGCGCCGCGAATCGTGTGCGCCCCGCCTCTGCGCCGTGGTGGGCCGCGTGTCCCAGGCGCAACAGCTGCCAGGTGAGACGGCGGCCGCCGCCCGTCACGGCGCCGCCGTCAGACTGCCGCTGTCCAGTCGCAGCGTGCGGTCCGCACGCCCGGCTATCGCGGGGTCGTGGGTGACGACGAGCAGGGCGCAGCCCCGGGTCCTCGGCAGGTCGAAGAGGAGGTCCGCGACGAGGTCCCGGGTTCCGGTGTCCAGTGCTCCGGTCGGTTCGTCGGCCAGCAGCAGCGCCGGTTCGCCGATCAGCGCCCGGGCGACCGCGACGCGTTGGCGTTCGCCGCCGGACAGTTGACCGGTGAGTGCGCCGTCCGTCCGCACCCCGAGCTCGGCCAGGAGTTCGTGGCTGCGCCGGTAGGCGTCCTCGCGGGGGACGCCGTCCAGGAGTGCGGAGATCGCGACGTTCTCCACGGGGGACAGCTCCGCCAGCAGCTCACCGAACTGGAAGACCATGCCGATGTTCTTCCTGCGGTGCCGGGAGAGGCGGCGGCCTTTCATGCCGACCACGTTCTCGCCTGCCACCACGACCTTCCCCGCCTTCGGGGGAACAAGGCCGAGGACGATGGACAGCAGCGAGCTCTTGCCCGAGCCGGAGGGGCCGGTCACGGCCAGGGACTCACCGGCCCGCACCTCCAGATCGACGCGGTCCAGGAGCGTTCTGTCGTCGATCTCGTGGGTGAGGCCTGCGATGCGCAGCGGTGGAGAGAGCGTCACGGGTTCTTTTCTGCCTTCACGGGTACAGAGCTGCCCGGGGCTGGAGTGCGCCCCGGGCAGGTCACAGCGGGCCGACCGGCGAGGTCAGTCGCCGGTGACGATGTGGTCGTCGCTCCACCAGCGGCCGCAGTCGTCGGGCCAGTTGTTGATGACGACGCATGCGCGGGCGTCCCAGATCTTGCTGCCGACGCCGCTGTAGGTCCGCTTGCCGCTCCCCTCCTTGTTCCAGAGGGTGAACTTCTTGGTGCCGTGGGCTCGGCGGTTGTACTCCGCCTTCACGGGCCGGCCGTCGGCCTTGCGGTCGGCGAGACCGATCTTGCTGTTGGTGCCGTAGCTCCACGCGGCCGCGTAACCGCCGTTCGAGGACTCCACGGAGATGTCCTGCGCGACGGCCAGCGTCGACCCCGCCGCCAGCGTCATACCGAGGGCCACCACGGCGATCCGTGAGACGGACCTGCTGCGTATCGACATTGTTCTTCGTTCCCCATCATGTGTGGCAGTCGATCCACGCCCTCGATGGCGTGGACCTCGTCAGCGAAGGTCGTACGAGAGGTTCTCGCGCGCCACCCGCTGAACGCTCTTCAGCCTGGCGTCCTCTTCCGGGAAGAGTTCCAGCATTTCGTAGGCGTAGGACGCCGCCTCGATGGAGCGGCCGGAGCAGATCTCCTCGTAGAGGATCCAGGTACCGCCGCGGACCACGTCGAGACACGCCTCTGCGATGTCGTCCTGCTCGCCGTGGACCAGAGCGTGCAGGACCCACATCAGCTGATGCCGGTGCTCGTCCGGGACGCCCGCGGCGAGCGCCGCCATGACCATGCATGCCGTGGCCACGGCGGGCCGCATGAGGTTCGACTGCACCACGGCGTGGTTGTCCGCCCAGCCCTCCCCCAGGTCTTCCGGAGGCGGGCCGTCCAGGGAGCGCAGGAAGTCCCGCGGGATGTGCTCGGCCGATCTGCGGCATCCGCACGTCATTCCGGCCCAGTCGTGCCGGGAGATTTCCACTTGCAAAAGATCGAAAGAATTCACTGCCCTCACCTCAGCCTGTCCCAACGGCCACCCTTGACGTGCTGCACACCGTCGATGAACTGAGGTGGATCGTAGTCGTGCTGGCAGTTCACGCAGACTTTCTTGTTCCTCGTCACCTTGGAGGCGCCGTCCTTGACGACGTGCTTGGCGTTCGTGAACTTGACCTTTGAGGCATCGCCGCCGAGAGCGAAGCACACGTTGCCCTCGGCGCAGTAGCTCGCCCCCGGGTACCTGCCGCCGGAGGACGCGAGGGCGATCTCCCCGGTCTCGGTGTTGACAGCGCCCACGTAGGTGCGGTTTCCCGTCTTGCGCGTGTAGTTCTTCAGGGCGAAGTCGTCGACCATGCTCTCGGCCTCCGCGAGCCGCCCCTCGGGGGTCCAGGTCGACGGCGGGGCGTGCGTCTCCAGCGCGGCCGGCGCTATCTTCTGCCCGGCCCAGCCGCGGTTGGACGGAAGCTGCAGCGACAGCTGCGAGAGGTCGTCGGCCGAGGCGCCCGACTTCCCGAAAAGCCCCTTGCCGTAGCGGAAAGCGGGCCCGAGGAGCGGGGCGAGGCCGCCGCCCGCGGCCCCGATCAGCAGATCGGACGGGCTGGTCGGCTGGCACTGAACCGTGTTGACGGCGTACGTGTAGCCCGCTCCGATGGCGGCGTCCGTCACCGCCGCCACCGCCAGGGCCCGCCCCCCGGAAAGACCGAGCGAGGTGGCGAGGCCCATCCCCGCGGGAGCGAGGAACCCGGCGCCCGCGCCGATCACGGCGCCCTTGGCGGTGGCTCCCGCGAAGTCCCCCCAGTCGAAGTCGTCCTGATGCGTCAGGGCGTAGACCCCGCCGCCGATGACACCGCCGATGGCACCGCCGATGCACCACGGGCACGCCCCGGACGGGTCGGCGAGGTTCGACGGGTCGTTGTTGACGTACGCGTAGGAGGACTTGCTGGAGTTGTCCAGGGCCGCCGGGACGGGGTCCTGCGTCGTGAAGCGGCTCTGTTCGGTGTCGTAGGAGCGGGCGCGCAGCAGGAGCCGGTCCGGCAGGTACTGGTCCTTGTACTGGCCCGTGTACCCGAAGATGCTGGTCTGGCCCCCGCTGACGGTCGCCTTGCCCGTGGACTCGCCCCAGGGGCCGTAGGCGTAGCGGTAGTTGTCCTTGCCCGCCGAGTCGAAGACCGTGCTGATGGAGTTCTGGCGGTCCTGGGTGAAGTGGAAGGTGCCCTTCGTGCGGTCCATGGACCGCGCCGTGCCGTCGGGGTCGTAGCGGTAGTCCGCCATCAGCGCACCGGCGCTGTCGGTGTCGGTGGCCAGCTGCGGCAGCGGGTTGTTGATGTCCCAGCGGGAGGTGCGGGCGAGCTTGCTGTTCTTCTGGCTGACCGTACGGTTGCCGTCCGCGTCGTACAGGAACGCGTAGGCGTCGGAGCCGACCTTGGCCGTCTTGACCCGGCCCAGCGGATCGTAGGTGTAGGTGTCGGCGCCGTCCTTGGTCTGGTTGCCGTCCGCGTCGTAGCCGAACCCGGTGGTCGTCGCCCCCTTCTTCGCGGAGCTGAGCCGGTCGGCCTCGTCGTGCTCGTACGTCGTCGTGGTGCCCGACGCCTTCGCGGACGTGAGGTTGCCGACCTTGTCGTACGTGTACGTCTCTCCGCCGGCGCCGGGCAGGCAGGACGCGGTGCCCGTGTCGGTGCAGGCCCGCTTCATCCGGCCCGCGCTGTCGTACGCGTACCGCGAGGGCTTGCCGCCCTTGGGGGTGTCCGTGATGATCCGGCCCGCGTCGTCGTACGCGAAGGAGTTGCCGCCCGACGGGGTCGTCAGGGAGGCCAGGCGGCCCACCCGGTCGTAGGAACGGCTCTCCGTGCGTGCCGTCGTCGTCGGCAGCGTCACCGAGGTGAGGTTGCCCGCCTCGTCGTACTGGTAGCCGGTGTCCTTGCCGTCGGTCCGCTGGGTCTTGACCCGGCCGGTGTCGTCGTAGGTGTAAGAGATCGCCCGGCCGTCCGGATAGGTGCGGGACTTGAGGGTGTCGTCCGTGTTCCACCGGTAGGTGAAGGGCTTGGCGACGCCCGGCGACGTGATCGTCTCGACCTTGTCGTCGTTGTCGTACGTGAGCGTGCGGGTGCCGGTGGCGTCCTTGACCGTGAGGGGACGGCCCGCGTCGTCGTAGGTGTACGACTGCGTCGGCGTGCCGTCGGAGTAGGTGACCTTGGTCGGCAGGAGCCGGGCGTCCACCGTCGTGGTGATGGTCTGGCGGCGCGCGTTGGTGACGGTGGTGCGGTTGCCCTCGGCGTCGTAGGTGTAGCCGACGGTCTCGCCCCGTGGGTTGGTGACCGACGTCATCCGGCCTTCGGCGTCGTAGCCGTACTTCGTGACGTGGGAGTTCGCGTCCTTGCTGGTCTCCAGGAAGCCGGCCTTGCCGTAGGCCGGGTCCGTGGTGCCGCCGTCGGGGTGGGTGACGAGGTCGACGCGGTTCAGCGCGTCGTAGGCGTAGACCGTCGGTTTGTTGCCGGGCTCGGCCACCGCGGTGACGTTGCCGACCGCGTCGTGCTCCGCTGTCGCCTTGTGCCCCAGCGGGTCGGTGACCGTCGTGGCGTGGCCCGCCGCGTCGTAGCCGTACGTCCAGGTGTACTCGGCGGGATCGGCGCCGGTGGCGTTGCCGCGCGGGTCGACCGACGTGGCGAGGCGGCTGTCCCCGTCGTAGGTGTAGGTGGTGCGTTCCTTGGCCGGGGAGACCTCGGCGGTCAGGTTGCCGTCGTCGTCGTACTCGTACCGGGTCACGTGGTTCGACCACGTCTTCGAGGACTCCAGGCGGCCCTCGTCGTCGTAGGCCAGCGTGGTGCCGTGGCCGAGGCCGTCGACCGTGTTGGTGACGGAGCCGTTGTCGTCGTACTTCACCGAGCGGGTGTGGCCGAGCGGGTCGGTCGTCGACAGCGGGCGGTCGTCGGCGTCCCAGGTGAAGGCGCTCGTCCTGCCCTGGGGGTCGGTGACGGACGTGCGGTTGCCGACCTTGTCGTAGCCGAACTTCCAGGTGTGGTCGGCCTGCTGTGCGCCCTCGGTGTTGCCGCGCGCGGTCACCATCCGCGACTGGCGTCCGGCCTTGTCGTACTGGTACGAGGTGGTGCCGCCGGTGCGGTCGGTGACCGACGCGACGCGGCCCGCCTTGTCGTAGCCGATGATCCGCTTCTTCCCCACGGGGTCGGTGACCTCCGTCGGGCGGCCCGCGTCGTCGTACGCGTACGTCGTGACGCGCTTGGCGGCGTCGGTGCGGGTGAAGAGGCGTCCGGCCGGGTCGTAGTCGTACGCCGTGACGTTGCCGCGCGCGTCCGTGACGGTCTTGAGGCGGTCGGCCGTGTCATAGGTGTAGGCGGTGGTGTACTTGGCCGGGTCCGCGCCGGTCTCGTTGCCCCGCGGGTCGACGGCCGTCTTCAGGCGTCCGGACGCGTCGTACGTGAAGGTGCTCCTGCCGCCCTCGGGCCTGGTGACGGACGTCAGGTTGCCGTCGTCGTCGTGGCCGAAGCGAGTGGTCTTGCCGAGTGCGGACGTGGCCGTCTCGACGAGGCCCGTCGTGGCGTCGTAGCCGTAGGTCACTGGTTTGGTCAGTGGTCCGTCGACCGAGGTCAGCTGGTTCTTCGCGTTGTACCCGAAGACCGTCTTGTTCGACTCCCCGTCCGTGTGCGACTCGACGTTGCCGGCCTTGTCGTACGACCACGTCTCGTCGGAGGCTCCGGAGGAGCGGCGCTTCAGGCGGCCCGTGGTGTCGAAGTCCCACTGCGTCTCGCGGACCTCGGCGTCCACCGCGCTGGTGCGGTTGAAGTGCTGGTCGTAGCGGTAGTAGCTCTTGTTTCCGAGCGGGTCGAGCTGGGTGAACAGGACGTTCTTGTAGTAGATGTCCGTCCAGACGCCGCCGTCCGGCGCCGTCATGTCGGCCTGGTCGAACTCGCCGTTCCCGCGGTACGCGAAGCGGGTCTCCTGCTGGGCCCCGTCGGTCTGGGACGTCACCCGCCCCTTGTCGTCGTACACGTTCCGCGTGACGACCTTGCCGTCGGCCCCGGTGACCTCGTCCAGGAAGCCGCCCGAGTCGTAGCCGTACTTCTCGGTGGCGCCGTCGAGGGCCTTCACCGCGGTGAGCCGGCCGCCGGTGTAGTCGTAGTCGATCAGGCGTCCGTCGGCCAGCGTCAGCCGGTCGAGACGGTCACCGGAGTAGGAGAGCGTGGCCGCACGCCCGGCAGCGTCCGTGATCTTCGTTGGTCTGGCGCCGGTGTACTCCAGCGTCAGACCGCGTGCGGTCCGGTCCTTCAGCGCGGAGAGGCGGCCCTCGGAGGTGAAGGAGTAGACCCGGTGGTCGGCCGTCGTCAGCCGGTAGCCGCTGCCGTCGGCGGACAGCGTGGAACGGGCCTGCCCGGGGGTCGCGTACGCTCCGCCGCTCTTCTTGGTGTAGGTGTGGCGGGCGCCTCCTTCACCGATGAGGACCACATCACCGTCGGACCGCACGGAGAGCCGGGTCTCCCAGGGGAGCTGCCAGCCCTTGCCGAGCGCTCCGGTGTCGGCGTTGTCCGAGGAGTAGACGCGGCCCACGGTCAACGGCACGCCCGGCGCCGGCACGCGGGCGTCGGTGAAGGACTCGGTGAACGCGCCCGTCGCGGTGTTCACCGGGTCCGCACGCATCACGGTCGTCCCCGCCGAGCCGCTGGCGTCGCCGCACAGCGCGGCGCAGGCAGCGCCTTCCGGCAGGGCCGGGACCATGTAGAAGAGGTTGTACGAGCCGCACGACTCGTTGTCCGTGGGGTCGTCGGCCACGGTCGTGCAGACGTAGACGAAGTACGACGGGCTGGAGGTGTCGCACACCGTGGTCGGCAGCGTGATGGACGCGTTCACCACGGGGAACGTCCGGCCCGTGTTGAGCGTCGGCGCCTGCACGGTCTGCCCGAAGTCCAGGACCTTGTCCGGTGTGCCCGCGCAGTAGTCCTCGACCTTCCAGCGCACCTTGACGGGGTGCACCTCGTCGTCCGCGCCCCCGGTCTGCCAGATCGCCGCCGACACCTGGAGCGGTTCGCCCGGCACCGCGGCGCCGATGTGGTTGCCCAGAGCCATCAGCCAGCCGCCCTGCTGGGCTGCGGTGTTCCCGAACGGGTCCACGGTGTACTGGTAGAGCGATCCGCTGGAGTACGAAGGCGCGGCCGCGTCGGCCTTCGCCCGGGCGGCCGACCGCGACGCCCGCTGACCGTGTGCCCCCGGCTTCGCCGCTCGCTGATTGCGCTCGAACAGCGCCATCTGGCGGGCGGTCGCGGGGCGGCTCTTCGTCGTCGGCAACCCGTGCGACTTCGCGCCCTCGCCACGGACCGTGGTCTGCGCGCGCCGCTCCGCGGGCGTCATGGGCTTCTGCACCGCGGCAGGCGCGGGCATGCGTCCCGTGCTGCCGACCGGTCGGACGGCGGGCCCGCCGTCGTCGGCCGACACCTTCCCCAGCCATCCGCCGCCCGCCACCACAGACAGCACGAGCACGACCATCAGCGCACGCAAGCGCGCAGACGCTATCGCCAGCACGACCCTGTTCCCCCCGAATACCCGCACAACCGTGGCCAGTTGTGTACAGAACGTGAGGAACTTTGATGCAGGGGCCATCAAATAGCAAGGGCGAAAAGGGGGTTTTGACACACCCCGCGCCGATACGCCCGGCAGTCTTTACTGATCCGCAACAAGGGACACACCGGTCACGGATCGGAGGCGCGGACGGGACCTCAGCCCACCGACCCCGGCTTCGGCAGGGGCTTGCCGTACCAGAGCTCGATCAGACGGGCCGCAATCGAGATGCCGTAGGGAGGCAGGACCTCCCCGGACTCGAATGCGGCCCGCAGGTCTTCCCGGGAGAACCAGCGCGCCTCGTGGATCTCCTCGCCGTCCACGTCGATCTCCGAGGAGATCGCCTCGGCCATGAAGCCGAGCATCAGGCTGGAGGGGAAGGGCCAGGGCTGGCTCGCGACGTACTCCACGTCGCCCACCATCACGCCCGCCTCCTCGAACACCTCGCGCCGCACCGACTGCTCGATGGACTCGCCCGGCTCGACGAAACCGGCCAGGGTCGAGAAGCGGCCCTCGGGCCAGTGCACCTGGCGGCCGAGCAGGATGCGGTCCTCGCTGTCCCTGACCGCCATGATCACGGCCGGGTCCGTGCGCGGGTAGTGCTCGGCGCCGCAGGCCTGGCAGCGGCGGATGTGGCCCGCCGCCGCGATGACGGTGCGCTCGCCGCAGCGCGAGCAGAAGCGGTGCAGGCGCTGCCAGTTCTCCAGGGCCACGGCGTGCACCATCAGGCCCGCGTCGCGCGGGGAGAGCAGCAGCCCCGCCTCCCGCAGCCCGGCGGGGCGCGCCGACTGGTCCATGCGGCCCGGCAGGGCGTCCTTCTGGAGCGCGAAGTAGCTGACGCCGTCGTCGTCGGTGCCCAGGAAGTAGCGGTGCTCCTCGGTGAGCGGCGCCTCGAAGGACGGGGTCATCACCAGTTCGGTGCGGCCCTCGGGCGTCTCGTCGATGAGCACCTGACCGCCGCAGACCACGAAGACCCGGGTCGTCGGGTGGCTCCAGGCTGCCGCGAGCCACGCCTCGTCCATGCGGTGGTGGGCCGCCCGGTCGATGCCACTCGGCGCGGTCAGCGAGATCGGACGGTCGGCGGTGTGGTCGGTCCAGGTGGTCACAGGTGCTTCCAACTCCCCCGAAGGAATGGGTGGCTCGGCAGGGCGGGCGGCGGTGTGCCCGGCGGTCCGTGGGTCAGTGTGCATCGCGCCAGTTCCGGGCGAGGTCGCCCCACAGGTAGGCGGTCGTCTCCACACCCTTGAGGAGGAGGTCGATCTCGACCTTCTCGTTCGGCGCGTGCCAGCCGTCGGAGGGCACCGAGATGCCCAGGAACAGCACGGGTGCGGCGAGAACGTCCTGGAGGTCCGCCGCGGGCCCCGAGCCGCCCTCCCGCGTGAAGCGGATCGGCTGCTCGAAGGCGCGGCCCATGGCGCGGACCACCGACTGCAGGGCCGGGTCGTCCAGCGGCGTCAGGCACGGGCGCGTGCCCGCGCTGAAGGTGACGGTGTGCCGGATGCCGGCGGGGACGGTGGCCGCCGCCCACGCGCGCACGGCCTCCTCGACGCGGTCCAGACGCTGTCCGGCGACCAGGCGGAAGGAGAGCTTCACCACGGCGGACGACGGGATGATCGTCTTGCTGCCTGCTCCTTGGTACCCGCCGCCGATGCCGTTGACCTCGGCGGTCGGGCGGGCCCAGATGCGCTCCAGGGTGGTGTAACCGGCCTCGCCGCGCGTGCCGTGGGACTTGGCCGTGCGCAGCCAGCGCTTCTCGTCGAAGGGCAGCTCGGCGAAGAGCTCGCGCTCGCGGTCGGTCAGCTCGACGACGCCCTCGTGGAAACCGGGGATCGCCACGCGCCCGTGCTCGTCGTGCAGGGCCGCGACCAGGCGGGCGGCCTCGGTGGCGGGGTTCGGCACGGCGCCGCCGAAGGAACCGGAGTGGATGTCCTGGTCGGGGCCGTGCAGCCGGATCTCGCACTCGGCGAGGCCGCGCATGCCGGTGCAGACGGTCGGGGTGTCCTCCGACCACATGCCGGTGTCGGAGACGATCACCACGTCGGCGGCGATGCGGTCCTTGTGGGTCTCGATGAGCTCACGGAAGTGCGGGGACCCCGATTCCTCCTCGCCCTCGACGAGGAGCTTCAGGTGCACGGCGGGGGCGGAGCGCCCGGTGGCCGCGAGGTGGGCGCGGACGCCGAGGGTGTGGAAGAAGACCTGGCCCTTGTCGTCGGCCGCGCCCCGGGCGTAGAGGCGGTTTCCCTGGACGACGGGCTCGAAGGGGTCGGTGTGCCAGCCGTCCTCGCGGGCCGCGGGCTGGACGTCGTGGTGGCCGTAGACGAGGACGGTGGGGGCCCCGGGGTCCTCCGACGGCCACTCGGCGAAGACGGCGGGCGCCCCGGCCGTCTCCCATACCTCCGTGACCGGGAAACCGGTCTCCTTGAGCCGGCCTGCGAGCCACTCGGCGCTGCGGCACACGTCACCGGCGTGCTCGGGCTGGGCCGACACGGACGGGATGCGCAGCCACTCGGCGAGCTCGTCGAGGAAGGCGGCGCGGTGGTTCTCGATGTACGTACGGACGGCGCTGTCCGGGGTCTCGCTCATGGCCACGAGCCTATCCGCCATCCGGGGTGGGTCCGTCCGGCGGTTCGGCGCCGGAGTGCTCGGCAGGCACAGCAAGCGGAATTGGGTGTTCCGTGGGGGCGGCCGGCTCTCCGAGCAGCAGACGTTCGAGGTCGGCGCGGTCCGGGAGGTTCCTCGGGCGGGCGGTCTCGCCGCTGCGTACGTACAGGAACGCGGCCGTCACCGACTCCGGGGGGACACCCTGCTGCTCGGCCCAGGCCAGGCGGTAGACCGCGAGCTGGAGGGGGTCGGCGCTGCGGGTCCGGTTGGTCTTCCAGTCGACGATCTCGTACGTCGCGTCGTCCCCGTCGCCTTCCTTGTAGACGGCGTCGATGCGCCCCCGGATCACGCGGTCCGCGATGACGAACTGGAAGGGGACCTCGACGCGGTAGGGGGTGCGGCGGGCGTACTCCGTGCGCTCGAAGGCCTCCTTGAGTGCCTCCAGGTCGCGTTCGTCGGCGATCTCCGCCTCGCCGGGCTCCCCGCCCGGCAGGTCCTCCGGGTCCAGCATCGGCAGCGGCAGCTCCTCGAAGCGGGACTCGACCCAGGCGTGGAACCGGGTGCCCCGGCGGGCCGCGGGCTGCGGCGGGCGCGGCATGGGGCGGGCGAGGTCCTGCGCGAAGCCGTCCGGGTCCGCGGCCAGGCGCATCAGCTCGGAAGCGGTGAGCGAGGACGGCACGGGGACGTCCCTGACCGCCGCACGCGCGCGCAGGAGCTCGCCGGTGAGGGCCTCCAGGTCCCGGTCCCAGGAAGCGAGGGTGCGGGCCTCCTCCGGGGTGAGGCGGGCGCCGGGTGCCGCCGGGCCGGGGCCGGGGTGCGGCGGTTGGTCGGCGGGGTGCGGGCGGGCTTCGGGGGGCGGCGTCTGGTGGGGCACACGCGCGTGGGCGGAGCCGGCCGCGGGCTCAGGGGCTTCCGGGGCCTGGGCCTCTGCGCCGGGGCCGGGCGTGGGGTGCGGGAGCGAGGGGCGCTCCGTCGCGAGGGCGTCCCAGTCCACCGCGGCGAGATCGGCCTCCCCGCCGTGGACGGCGTCCTCGTGGAAGGCCTCGTCGTGGAGTACGTCCTCGTACAGCGCTTCTTCGTGGAGCGCGTCGTCGTACAGCGCTTCGTCGTCCGGGGGCGGCGGCCACTCCGGGTCGTCGGCCAACGGCACATCGTCCCGTGCCGAGGGGTGGGCCTCCGCGTGGGAGCGGGCGGGCTCCGGCGCGCCGCCCTCGCCGGTGAGGCGGTCCAAGTGGTCGAGGACGGTGCGCGCGGCGGCCCGGCGGCGGGCCAGCGCGGCGTCGTCCAGGGGCAGCGGCCAGGCCTGGTCGGCGGAGGCCTCGTGCAGGGCCGGGTTCTCCTCGTCCTCGGCCGGCTTCTCCGCCCAGGCCTCGATCTCGCCGTGGCCCGCCGCGCAGTGGTCGTACAGCGCCCGCAGGAAGTCCGAGGGGCCGCGCGGCTTCTTCTGGGAGGGGCCCCACCAGTGGCCGGAGCCCAGGAGGAGCGAGCGGGGGCGGGTGAAGGTCACGTAGCCGAGGCGCAGCTCCTCGGTGCGCTGGTGGTCCTTCATGGCCTCGTGGAAGGCCTTCATGCCCTTGGCGTCCCATGCCCCGACGTCGGGCAGCGTGGCCGCGTCGCCGCGCAGCCCGTGCGGGACGACCTTGGCCTGCGCGGTCCACTTCTCGCGGCCCTGCCCGCTGGGGAAGGTGCCGTCGACCAGGCCGGGGACGGCGACGACGTCCCATTCGAGGCCCTTGGAGCGGTGGGCGGTGAGCACCTTGACGGTGTTCTCGCCGCCGGGCAGGGCGTTGTCGAGGCCCTTCTCGTACTGCGCGGCGGTGCGCAGGAAGCCGAGGAAGGCGAGCAGGGTGGCGCCGTTGTCGCCGGCGGCGAAGGAGGCCGCGACGTCCAGGAAGTTGGAGAGCGTCTCGCGGCGGCGGGCGGCGAGGGCGCCGGGCGAGGCGGAGAGCTCCACTTCGAGGCCGGTGACGGCGAGCACGCGGTGCAGGACGTCCATCAGCGGGTCGGACAGTGATCTGCGCAGGTCGCGCAGCTCGGCGGCGAGCCGGGCGAAGCGGACCCTGGCGTCGGCCGAGAAGGGCAGCCCGTCGTCTCCCCCCGAGGAGCCGTCGGCGTCCAGCGGCGACTCCAGGAAGGTGTCGAGCGCGTCCGCGAGCGATATCACCTCGGCCGGGTCCACGCCCTCGACGGCCTCGGCGAGGCGCCGGTCCGGGTCGTCGGGGGCGGTGTGCCCGGGCCGCACCAGCAGGCGGGCGCGGCGGCCGAGCAGGGCGAGGTCCCGGGGGCCGATGCGCCAGCGCGGGCCCGTCAGCAGCCGCACCAGCGAGGCGTTGGCCCCCGGGTCCTGGAGGACCTCGCAGACGGCGACGAGGTCGGCCACCTCGGGCAGGTGGAGGAGCCCGGAGAGGCCGACGACCTCCACCGGGATGTCGCGGGCGACCAGTGCGCCCTGGATCTCGGCGAAGTCCGTCGCCGTCCGGCACAGGACGGCGATCTCGCCCGGGGCCTTGCCGGTGCGCACGAGGTGGGCGATCGAGTCGCCCAGCCAGGCGATCTCCTCGGCGTGGGTGCGCAGCAGGGCGCAGCGCACCACGCCGTCGCGCTCGGCGCCGGGGGCGGGGCGCAGGGCCTCCACGCCCGCGTGCATCGCCCGCAGGGGCTCCGCGAGGCCGTTGGCGAGGTCGAGGAGCCGGCCACCGCTGCGGCGGTTCTCGCTGAGCGCGTGGCGGGCGGCGGGACGCCCGTCGGCGTACGAGAAGTGCTCGGGGAAGTCGTCGAGGTTGGCCACCGAGGCGCCGCGCCAGCCGTAGATCGCCTGGCAGGGGTCGCCCACGGCGGTCACGGGGTGGCCCGTCCCGCCGCCGAAGAGGCCGGACAGGAGGATGCGCTGGGCCACGGAGGTGTCCTGATACTCATCCAGCAGGACGACGCGGAACTCGTCCCGCAGGATCTCGCCGACCTCCGCGCGGGTGCGGGCCAGGGTCGCGGAGAGGGCGATCTGGTCGCCGAAGTCGAGGAGGTCCCTGGAGCGCTTGGCCGCGCGGTAGTGACCGACGAGCTCGGCGAGCTCCAGGCGGGCGGCGGCGGCCTCGGGGACCTTGCGCAGGTCGGCGTTGCTGAGCTTGGCGCCGTCCAGGGCGCGCAACAGCTCCGTGTCGTACGCCCGCAGGCGGTCGGGGCTCACGAGGTGCTCGGCCAGCTCGCTGTCGAGGGCGAGGAGGTCGCTGACGAGGTCGGGGAAGGAGCGGGTCAGCGCGGGATAGGGGCCGGGGGCCTCGCGCAGCACGCGCGCGGCGAGCTGGAAGCGGGTGGCGTCGGCGAGCAGGCGGGAGGTCGGCTCCAGGCCGATGCGCAGGCCGTGGTCGGTCAGCAGACGGCCCGCGAAGGCGTGGTACGTGGAGATGACCGGCTCGCCCGCGGGGCCGGCCGGGTCCAGTGCCTCGGGGTCGGTGATCCCGGCCTTGGCCAGCGCCTGCCGGACGCGCTCGGCCAGCTCGCCCGCCGCCTTGTTCGTGAACGTCAGGCCGAGGACCTGCTCGGGGGCGACCTGGCCGGTGCCGACGAGCCAGACCACGCGCGCCGCCATCACCGTCGTCTTGCCCGAACCGGCTCCGGCCACGATCACCTGCGGGGCGGGCGGCGCGATGACGCAGGCCGTCTGCTCCGGGGTGAACGGGATGCCGAGGAGCTCTTTGAGCTGCTCGGGGTCGGTGATACGAGGTGGCACGTCAGAGAGGCTAGCGGTGGCCACTGACAACCGGGGCGGACCCGGCTGCGGGCGGCCACCGCCCGCTCAGCTGAGGCGTGGGCTCAGGAACCCGAGGCCAGCTTCGCCGGGTCGACGACCTCGCTGGCCGGCGGGGCCTTGACGTCGACGCTCTTGCCGTAGTCGCTGAAGGTCACGGTGCCGGGGCCGTCGGCGCCCTTGTTGACGACCTTCAGGAAGTACGGCTTGCCCTCCATCGCGACGTAGAAGGTGGTGGTCTCGCCGCCCTTCTTGCGGGTCAGGACGGCCGCCTTCGCGCCGCCGACCTCGGCGTCGTCCCCGCGCTTCAGCTTCTTGAGGTTCTTGTCGCTGAACATGTCGTCGGGGTTGCAGATGGGCTTGCCGCCCTTGTTGGGCTGCTTCACCCAGCGGCCCTTGAGGAGTTCGGCGGTGGAACCGCCGCCGCTGCTCTCCCAGAACTTGTCGTCGGCCTTGGTGTACGAGGCGTCGCCCGCGGACAGGAACTCGGCCTTGCCCGTCTTGGCCGAACCCATCGTGCCCTTGCAGTCACCCGACTCGGCGACGGCGAACTCGATGTCGCTCACCTCGCCGTTCTGCTTCATCTGGCCCTTCATCCGGTAGGACCCGGCGTCCTTGGAGGCCTTGGAGGCCTTTTCGGCGATCTTGTCGGCGCTCATGCCGTCGAAGGGGTCCGAGTCACCGCCGTCGCCGCCGCAGCCCGACACGCCGATGACGGCGGCGGCACAGACGACGGCCACTGCCAGGAGCTTCCGGTTGGCTGCCATATACGCGTACTCCTCAAAAAGGTGCGCCGAGGGCCGGCACACAGCAAGTTCTTACCGTGACTTTAATTCGGCCATGTGGGTGCTGTGCCCCCCGGGGCTACTCCACGACGTGACGGCCCTCCGGCCGCGCGCTGCACGAGGCGCGGAAGGAGCAGTGCGCGCAGTGCTGGCCCGCGGTGGGCGTGAAGCGCTCGTCGAGGACCTTGCCCGCGGCCGTCGCGAGCAGATCGCCGATCCATTCACCCGAAAGAGCCTCCTGGGCCTGGACTTTGGGGAGGGTGTCGCCGCCGTTCTTCTTGGCGGCTCCCTGACGGAGCTGCACCAGTTCGGCGCCGCCCGGTTCCGGTCGTACGCCGTCGAAGACGTCGTCGGCGGCGCCCTCGCGGAGCGCGAGCTGGTAGACCGCGAGCTGCGGATGGCGGGCCACCTCGGCGCTGGTCGGCGCGTGCTTGCCTGTCTTGAAGTCCACTACGTAGGCACGGCCTTGCGCGTCCTGTTCCACGCGGTCCATCGAGCCCCGCACGCGCACTTCGTAGGGGCCCGCTTCAAGGGTCACGTCGAAGCCGTGCTCGCTGGCCACGGGGGTGCGGCTCGCGCGGTCCATGACGTGCCACTGGAGGAAGCGTTCGAGTGCCACGCGCGCGTGCTCCTTCTCCTGCGCCGACTTCCACGGCGCGTCGAAGGCGAGCGCGTCCCACACGGAGTCGAGGCGTTCCATGAGGACGGCGAGATCGGCGGGGGTGCGGCCGGAGGCGACCTCGTCGGCGAGGACGTGCACCACGTTGCCGAAGCCCTGGGCGGCGGTCGCGGGCGCGTCCGCCTTCACCTCGCGGCCCAGGAACCACTGCAGGGAGCAGGTGTTGGCGAGCTGGTCGAGCGCGCTCCCGGAGAGCACGACGGGCTTGTCGCGGTCCCGCAGGGGGACCTCAGCGGCCGTCGGTTCGTACATGCCCCACCAGCGGTAGGGGTGCGCGGACGGCACGAGGGGGCGGCCGTCGGCGTCGCTCAGCGCGGCGAGCCTGGCCAGGCGCTGGGCCGCCGCCTCGCGCAGGGGCTCGGAGACGCGCGGGTCGACGGTGGTGGCCCGCAGCTCCGCCACGAGGGCGGCGACGGACAGGGGGCGGCGCGGCCTGCCCGTCACGTCCTTCGGCTCGACGCCGAGCTCGGTGAGGAAGCGGGACGGCTGGTCGCCGTCGTCGGCGGGGGCCTTGACCGCGGTCACGACGAGGCGTTCACGCGCGCGTGTGGCGGCGACGTAGAAGAGACGGCGCTCTTCGGAGAGGAGCGCTCCGGGGGTGAGCGGCTCGGCGAGACCGTCCCGGCCGATCCGGTCGGCCTCCAGGAGGGAGCCCCGGCGGCGCAGGTCGGGCCAGAGGCCTTCCTGCACGCCGGCGACCACCACGAGCCGCCACTGGAGGCCCTTGGAGCGGTGGGCCGTCATCAGGCGTACGGCGTCGGGGCGCGCAGCCCTGCGGGTCAGGGTGTCCGCGGCGATGTCCTGCGCCTCGGTCTCCTCCAGGAAGTTCAGGGCGCCCCGCCCGCCGGTCCGCTCCTCGGCGCGGGCCGCGGCGGCGAACAGCGCGCAGACCGCGTCCAGGTCCCGGTCGGCGTTGCGTCCCGCCGCGCCGCCGCGCCGGGCGGTGCGTTCGAGCCGCTGGGGCCACGGTGTGCCGTCCCACAGCTCCCACAGCGCCTCCTCGGCCGTACCGCCGCCCGCCAGGCGCTCACGGGCCTTGCGGAGCAGCGCGCCGAGGCGCTGGGCGCCACGGGCGTACGCGGGATCGTGGGCGACCAGCCGCTCCGGCTCGGCGAGGGCGCGGGCCAGGAGCTCGTCGGAGGGCGGCGGCACGTGGTTGCCCGCCGCCCGCTCCTCCTCACGCAGGGCGCGCCCGAGCCGCCGCAGATCGGCGGCGTCCATACCGGCGAGCGGCGACGTGAGCAGGGTCAGCGCGGTCTCGGTGTCGAGCCAGGCGGGGGCGGTGCGGGGGGCGGCGGCCTCCGGGTCGGCCGCCACCGGGTCGGCCGCCACCGGCTCAGGGGCGGCCTCCACCTCGGTCCCTGCGGCTTCGAGGACCGGCGCGGCCTCCGCCTTCGACACGGCGGCTTCGGGGGCCGCCTCCGACACGGCGGCTTCAGGGACCGGCGCGGCCTCCGCCTCGGGCACGGCTTCCGGCTCCGCCTCCGAGAGCACCGCCTCCGCCACCACCCGCAGGGCCGTCAGCAGGGGCGTCACCGCGGGCTCGTGGCGCAGGGCGATGTCGTCGCCGTCTATCTCCAGGGGGACGCCCGCAGCGCTGAGGCTGCGGCGGACCGCGGGGATCGTGCGGGCGCCTGCGCGCACCAGGACCGCCATGTCGCCCCAGGCGACACCGTCCTCCAGGTGCGCGCGGCGCAGGATGTCCGCGATGTTGTCCAGTTCCGTGCCGGCCGTCGGGTAGGTGTAGACCTCGACGCGGCCGCCGTCGCTGACCGGTGTCAGCTCCCGGTGGGCCCGTACCTTCTCGGCGGGAAGCCTGGTCAGCGGCATGCGGCGGGTGAGCAGCCGGGTGGCGGCGAGCAGTTCGGCGCCCGACCTGCGCGACGTCGTCAGGACCGCGACCGGCGCGGGAGCGCCGTCCGCGCGCGGGAAGGCGTGCGGGAAGTCGAGGATGCCGTTCACGTCGGCGCCCCGGAAGGTGTAGATCGACTGGTCGGGGTCGCCGAAGGCGACGAGGGTCCGGCCCGCGCGGTCACCGTCCGCGCCCCCCGCGCCCTGCGAGCGCCGCGGCCCCCGGTTGCCCGCGAGGGCGTGCAGCAGCCGCACCTGCGCCGGGTCGGTGTCCTGGTACTCGTCGACGAAGACGGCGTCGTACTGCGCGCCGAGCGCACGCTCGACCTCGGGCCGCTGCGCGAGCAGCACCGCGCGGTGGACGAGTTCCGCGTAGTCGAGCGTCCCCTGGAGGTCGAGCACGTCCAGGTACTCGGCGAGGAAGGCCGCGGCGGCCCTCCAGTCGGGTCGGCCGCTGCGGCGGGCGAAGTCGTCGAGGGCGGCCGGGCCGAGGCCCAGCTCACGGCTGCGGGCGAGCACGGCCCGCACCTCGTCGGCGAAGCCGCGCGTGGTGAGGCAGGCCCGCAGTTCGTCGGGCCAGCGGACGTGGCCCCGCCCCTCCTTCGCGAGGTCGATCTGGCCCGCGAGCAGTTCGCGTACCGCCACGTCCTGCTCGGGACCGGAGAGGAGCCGCAGCGGCTCCACGAAGAGATCGGCGTCCTGGTGGGCCCGGACGAGGGCGTAGCAGAAGGAGTGGAACGTCGTGGCCTGCGGGGCGCGCGCCTGCCCCATGCGCAGCGCCATGCGGTCGCGCAGCTCGACGGCGGCCTTGCGGCTGAAGGTGAGGACGAGGACGCGCGCGGGGTCGGCTCCGCGGGCCACGCGCGCGGCGACGGCCTCCACGAGGGTGGTGGTCTTGCCGGTGCCGGGGCCCGCGAGGACGAGGAGCGGCCCCGCCTCGTGGTCAACCACCGCGCGCTGACCTGCGTCCAAGCGAGGGGGCTCCGCCGGGGCCGGCGGTGTGCGCACCAGCCGGTAGGCACCCGGGGCCCCCTGTCGTACCGGGTGGTGCGACGGGTGCCGGAGGTGCCGGGCGGAAGAAGGGGAGCTCACGTGGGTCGCCGGTCCTGGTGGGTGTGCTGGTCGAAGAGCGGCTGCGCGGTGGCCGCGGGGTGACGGGATGCGTGCTGTCGACGCTACGCCAGTGCGTACGGGGGACGCGTGGCTTCCCCCGTACGGGTCACAGGCCCTCCGCCGCGCCCCCGTATGCCGGAAGCTGTCAGGTGTGAGCCTCCGGAGCCTGCGGGCGAGCGACCCCCGCGGTGTCGCCATCCGCGCCGCCACGTGCGAGGCCGCCCCCGCGGCGCCGACCGGACGGCTTGCCTCCGGAGCCGCCGCCGTCCCCGGGGACCACCGCGTCGGTGTCGTCGGTGTCGTCGATCGGCGCGATGTGTGTCACATGCACCACATCCGTCATATTCATCACATCCACCACGCCGGCCACCTCGCCGCCGTCCCATCGCGCCCGCCGCATGTCGAGCTTCGGCACATGCCCCTGGGCGGCGCGCGAGGCCTCGCGCAGGGGTGTTCCCTCCGCGTGGTACCGGTCGAGGGCGCGCAGTTCGCTGCCGGGCAGCAGCACGCCGTCCGAGCGCACGACACGCCACCACGGCACGCCGCTGCCATACAGGGCCATCACACGCCCGACCTGGCGCGGGCCCCCCTCCTCCAGCCATTCGGCGATGTCCCCGTACGTCATCACGCGCCCCGGAGGGATCATCTCCGCGACCTCCAGGACCCGCTCCGCGTACTCCGGGAGCTCCGGTGCGGCGTGGTCGGACGGCACTCGCCCCGTTCGGCTCTCCTCGCTCATCCGGACCATCCTGCCGCACGCCACCGACACGGCAGACAGGCCGCGGCAGAGCGTGCGGCGGCGCACCCGAGGGAGCGACACGTGTCGTTTCGTGACCACTTCGCGTCCTTGCGTTGCCCCCTGATGCCCCCCTCCGGTGATCCGGCATGCCACCATCGTGCGGGCGGTGACTGGTGATACGAGATCAAGAAGAGACGACGGAGCAGCAGGGCGTGCATCCCGATGAGAAGGCGGGCACCTCTGCGTCCGAGTCACACCTGGACACCGGTGCCCCCACCCCGAAGACCGAGGACGGCGCCGGTCCCGACGGCGACATGACGGGCGAAGGAGCCCACACCGACCGCGTGGAGCGCGACGAACCGCTCCTCTCCGCGCGCGTGCACCGCCCTTCCGACCTCATGCGGCTGCTCGTCGGCGTCCTCGCCGTGGTCGTGCTCCTGGCGATCGCCGCGTTCGCGCACGGCACGACCTCCGGCCTCGAACAGGACATCGACAAGGGCACGGAACAGGCCCCCGACCTGCTGATCAAGGTGGCGGGCCTGGTCGCCAGCATCGGCGTCCTGCTCGTCCCCGTCGCCTTCGCGATCGAGCGGCTGATCAAACGGGACGGCCTCCGCATCGCCGACGGCGTCCTCGCCGCCGTCCTCGCGCACGGCGTCACCCTGGCCACCGACCTCTGGGTCGCGAAGGCCGCCCCCGACTCCATCCAGGACGCCCTCACCAAGCCCTCCCCCGCCGACCTCCACGCGTTCACCGATCCGGTGCACGGCTACCTCGCGCCCGTCATCGCGTACATGACGGCCGTCGGGATGTCGCGCCGACCGCGCTGGCGCCTGGTGCTGTTCGTGGTGCTGCTGCTCGACGCGTTCACCATGCTCGTCACCGGCTACACCACACCGTTCTCGATCCTCCTGACGGTGCTCATCGGCTGGACCGTGGCCTACGGAACGCTCTACGCGGTCGGCTCTCCGAACGTGCGGCCCACCGGGCAGACACTGCTCGCGGGCCTGCGGCACGTCGGCTTCCGCCCCGTGAGCGCCGCCCGCGAGGATTCCCCGGACAGCGAGCACGGCGACCGCGGCCGCCGCTACTTCGTCACCCTGGAGGACGGCCCGCCCCTCGACGTCACGGTCATCGACCGCGAGCAGCAGGCGCAGGGCTTCTTCTACCGCGTCTGGCGCAGGCTCACCCTGCGCGGCATCACCCAGCGGCGCAGCCTGCAGTCGCTGCGCCAGGCACTGGAGCAGGAGGCCCTCCTCGCGTACGCGGCGATCGCGGCCGGCGCCAACGCGCCCAAGCTGATCGCCACCTCCGAGCTCGGCCCCGACGCGGTGATGCTCGTCTACGAGCACACGGGCGGCCGCTCGCTCGACACGCTGGAGGACGAGGCGATCACCGACGAGCTGCTGCTCGGCACCTGGCGGCAGGTGCGGGCGCTGCAGTCCCGGCGGATCGCGCACCGCAGGCTGGCGGGCGACGCGATCCTGGTGGATCGTTCCGGCGCGGTGATCCTCACGGATCTGCGCGGTGGCGAGATCGCCGCGGGCGACCTGGTCCTGCGCATGGACACCGCCCAGCTCCTCACCGCCCTCGGCCTGCGCGTGGGCGCCGAGCGCGCGGTCGCGACCGCCGTCGAGGTCCTCGGCCCCGACGCCGTGGCCGACTGTCTGCCGCTGCTCCAGCCGATCGCCCTGACCCGCTCCACCCGCGGCACGCTGCGCAAGCTGGCCCGCGAACGCTCCCAGCGCGAGCGCGAGGCGGTCCTCGAAGCCTCCCGCAAGTCCCGGCAGCACGTCCGCGCGGACGTGGCGGAGGACGGTGACGCACGCACGGACAAGCAGGCGCAGAAGAAGGAGAAGCAGGCCGCCAAGCAGGAGCGGCAGGCCGAGAAGCAGGCCATAGACGACGCCCTCGAACAGGCCCGCGAGGAGGATCTGCTCACCCAGATCCGCCATCAGGTGCTGCTCATCCGGCCGACGGCGCCCGTCGAGCCGGCGCAGCTGGAGCGGATCAGGCCGCGCACGCTGATCAGTTTCATCGCCGGCGCCATCGGCGCCTACTTCCTGCTGTCGCAGCTCACCCACGTCGAGTTCGGCACCCTCTTCCAGGAGGCGCAGTGGGGCTGGGTGGCGGCGGCCGTCGGCTTCTCCGCGCTGAGCTACTTCGCCGCCGCGATGAGCCTGCTCGGCTTCGTGCCCGAGCGGGTGCCGTTCCTGCGGGCGGTGGCGGCGCAGGTCGCCGGGTCGTTCGTGAAGATCGTGGCGCCCGCCGCGGTCGGCGGTGTCGCGCTGAACACGCGGTTCCTCCAGCGCTCGGGCGTCCGCTCCGGGCTCGCGGTGGCGAGCGTCGGCGCCTCGCAGCTCTTCGGGCTCGGCTCGCACATCCTGCTGCTGCTGATCTTCGGTTATCTGACGGGCACGGAGAAGACGCCGTCGTTCACGCCGTCCCGTACCGTCATCGCCGGCTTGCTGTCCGTCGCGGTGCTCGTGCTCGTGGTGACGGCCATCCCGTTCCTGCGGAAGTTCGTCGTCACGCGCGTGCGGTCGCTTTTCGCGGGTGTCGTGCCGCGCATGCTGGACGTCCTCCAGCGCCCCCAGAAGCTGCTGACCGGCATCGGCGGCATGCTGCTGCTCACCCTGATGTTCGTGCTCTGCCTGGACGCGTCGGTACGGGCGTTCGGCAGCGAGGAGATGACGACGCTGAGCCTCGCGAGCGTCGCGGTGGTCTTCCTCGCGGGCAACGCGCTGGGCTCGGCGGCCCCCACCCCCGGCGGCGTCGGCGCGGTCGAGGCCACGCTGACCTTCGGCCTGATCGCGGTCGGCGTGCCCAAGGACGTGGCGGCCCCCGCGGTACTGCTCTTCCGGCTCCTGACCCTGTGGCTCCCGGTGCTCCCGGGGTGGCTGTTCTTCAACCACCTCACCAGGAAGGGCCTGCTCTGAAGCACCCCTGCCACGGCCTCTCCCGGGGCCCCTTCCACGGAGGCGCCGCGCTCCCAGCGGCCCCCTTGCAGGGGCACGGTTCCTCACCCGCACGGCCCGCGCCCCGAGCGCCCCGTCAGGCGCCGCCGCAGGATGGGCACATGCTCACACGGACCCAGCCACGTGCCACCGCCCTGGCCGCCGCCCTGCTCCTGTCCTCGACGCTCGCGGCCTGCGGCGGCGACTCCGAGGGCGCCGAGCGGGCCGAGGACCTCTCGCAGCAGAAGCTGAGCTGGAAGGACTGCCCCGCGCCCGACGCCGCCCAGGGCGGCGGGGACGCCCCGTCCCCGCTGCCGGGCGGAGCCGCGTGGCAGTGCGCCACCATGAAGGCGCCCCTCGACTGGTCCGACCCCGAGGGCGACACGATCGACATCGCGCTGATCAGGGCCGCGGCCGGCGGCGACAAGGCCCGGCGCATCGGCTCCCTGGTGTTCAACTTCGGCGGGCCCGGCGGTTCGGGCATCACGACGCTGCCCGCCTTCGCCGAGGAGTACGCCAAGCTGCGCACCCGCTACGACCTGGTGAGCTTCGACCCGCGCGGCGTCGGCCGCAGCGCGGGTGTCGAGTGCCAGGACGACCAGGAGCTCGACCGGTACTTCCAGCAGGACGCCACGCCCGACGACGCGAGCGAGCGCAAGCAGCTCGTGAAGAACGTCAAGGCGTTCAACAGCGCGTGCGAGAAGAACTCCGGCCGCACCCTCCCCCACGTCCGCACCACCGACGCGGCCCGCGACATGAACCTGATGCGGCAGGTGCTCGGCGACGACAAGCTGTACTACTTCGGCATCTCGTACGGCACCGAGCTGGGCGGCGTCTACGCGCACCTGTTCCCCGACAAGGTGGGCCGCGCCGTCTTCGACGCGGTCGTCGATCCCACCCAGGACGCCGAGCAGAGCTCCCTCGGCCAGGCCAAGGGGTTCCAGCTCGCGCTCGACAACTTCGCCGAGGACTGCGCCTCCCAGGAGGACGCGTGCCCGATCGGCGACTCGGCGAAGGACGTCAAGGACAGGATCGCCAAGCTCCTCAAGGACCTCGACGAGAGGCCGATCAGCGGCATCCCGCCGCGCGAGCTGACGCAGACCGCCGCCACCAGCGGCATCGCGCAGTCCCTGTACTCCAAGGACTTCTGGCCCTACCTCACCCAGGGGCTCGAAGAGGCCTACGAGGGCGACGGCCGGGTTCTGATGGCGCTCTCCGACTCGATGAACGGGCGCAACGAGGACGGCGAGTACAGCAACATCCAGGCCGCGAACGTCGCCATCAACTGCGCGGACGACAAACAGCGTTACTCCACCGAGGACGTCGAGAAGAAGCTCCCCGCCTTCCGCGAGGCCTCCCCGCTGTTCGGCGACTACCTGGCCTGGGGCATGGCCGGCTGCACCGACTGGGCGGTCGACGGCCAGGCCGACCACCCCGACGTGGCCGCCGACGGCGCGCCGCCCATCCTCGTCATCGGCAACACCGGTGACCCCGCGACGCCGTACGAGGGCGCGCGCAAGATGGCGCGGGCCCTCGGCGAGGACGTCGGCGTCGAGCTGACGTACAAGGGGCAGGGGCACGGCGCGTACGACAGCAAGGACACGTGCGTGCGCAAGAACGTGGACGCCTACCTGCTGGACGGAACCGTCCCGAAGAGCGGGACGGTCTGCCCCTGAGACCGCCGGACGGCCCTCCGCCGCACACGGCCCTCGCCCGAGGGGCCGCCGCCGCGGCCCGTCGCACCCCGTCCGGTCACTGTCGGTGGTCCCGCCTACTATGGCTTGACTGTCTTCCAAGGGGGAGGAAGCGCACCATGCGGCGTTTCGTACGGTCCGTGGCCCTGGCCGCCGCCGGTGTGCTGACGGCGGGGCTCGCCGCCGGCTGCGGCGGCTCGTCCGACGACGGCGACGACGCGAAGAACCCGTCGGCGTCCGCTCCGGGCCCGGGGCCGAAGCCCGACCCCTCCTCCACCCTGCCCGCCTCGCTCACCTCGCAGAAGCTGGCCTGGGACCGCTGCGAGGCGCCCGAGGGCGGAGCCGTGCCCGGCTCGGGATGGCAGTGCGCGACGCTCAAGGTCCCGGTGGACTACGCCGATCCCGAAGGCGACACCATGGGCATCGCCCTGATCCGCGGGCGTACGACCGGCGAGGGCAAGCGCATCGGCTCCCTGCTGTTCAACTTCGGCGGCCCCGGCGGCTCGGGCGTCTCCGGCCTGCCCTCCTTCGCCGACATGTACGGCTCGCTGCGCGAGCGGTACGACCTGGTGAGCTTCGACCCGCGCGGGGTCGCGGCCAGCGAGGGCGTGCGGTGCCGCGACGACCGGGCGACGCAGGCCGCCGAGCAGAAGGTCGACATCACGCCGGACACCGCGGCCGAGGAGAAGGCGTACTTCGAGGACGCCGCGGACTTCGGCGCGGGCTGCGCGCGCGACTCGAAGAAGCTCATCGAGCATGTGTCGACGGTCGAGGCCGCCCGCGACATGGACCTCATGCGCCAGGTCCTCGGCGACGACAAGCTGCACTACATGGGCGTGTCGTACGGGACCGAGCTCGGCGGGACCTACGCGCACCTCTTCCCCCGTCGCGTCGGCCGCCTCACGTTCGACGCGGTGGTGGACCCGAGCGCGGACTCCGTGGGCCACGCCAAGAACCAGGCGAGGGGCTTCCAGCGCGCCCTCGACAACTACTTCACGTCCCGCGGCGAGGACCCCGAGAAGGGCTCCGCGAAGATCGCGAAGCTCTTCGAGCAGCTCGACGCCGAGCCGATGCGCGCCTCCGGCGGCAGGAAGCTGACCGAGTCCCTGGCCAGCACCGGCATCCTGGTCACGCTCTACAGCAAGCAGACCTGGCCCGCGCTGACCCGCGCCCTCGACGACGCCGACGAGGGCGACGGCTCGTCGCTGCTCCAGCTCGCCGACGCGTACAACGAACGCGACCCCTCGGGGCGGTACAGCACGCAGAGTCACTCACAGCGGGCCATCTCCTGCCGTGACGCCAAGGCGCGGACGACTCCGGCGGAGGCCAAGAAGCTCCTCGGCGAGTTCCGGGAGATCTCGCCGGTCTTCGGGGAGTTCCTGGGCTGGGACACGGCCGGCTGGTGCCACGAGTGGCCGGTGCCCGGACTGCACGACTCCCCCGAGGTGAGCGCCCCGGGCGCCGCCCCGATCCTCGTCGTCGGCAACACCGGCGACCCCGCCACGCCCTACGAGGGCGCGCGCAGGATGGCGGACGAGCTGGGCAAGGACGTCGGCATCCACATGACCTGGAAGGGCGAGGGCCACGGGGCGTACGGCAACGGCAGCGACTGCGTGGACGACACGGTCGACGACTACCTCCTCAACGGCAAGACCCCGAAGGACGGCAAGGTCTGCGCGTCGTAGCAGGCGCAGCGGTCACGGACGCGCAGGTCATGAACGCGCAGGTCATGGACGCACAGGTCATGGACGCACAGGAGGGGCCCCGCACCATCAGGTGCGGGGCCCCTCCTGCGTCACGTTCTTCCAGTGGACCCGCCGGCCCTGGTCGACCTAGTAGACCGGCTTCTCGGGCTCGATCTGGTTGACCCAGCCGATCACGCCGCCGCCCACGTGGACCGCGTCCGCGAAGCCCGCGGACTTCAGCACCGCGAGGACTTCCGCACTGCGGACACCCGTCTTGCAATGCAAGACGATCTTCTTGTCCTGCGGAAGGCTGCCGAGCGCGGTCCCCATCAGGAACTCGTTCTTCGGGATCAGCTTGGCGCCGGGGATGGAGACGATCTCGTACTCGTTGACCTCGCGGACATCGATGATCTCGATGTTCTCGCCGTCGTCGATCCACTCCTTGAGCTGCTTGGGAGTGATCGTCGAACCGGCCGCCGCCTCCTGGGCCTCCTCGGAGACGACGCCGCAGAAGGCCTCGTAGTCGATGAGCTCGGTGACGGTGGGGTTCTCGCCGCAGACCGCGCAGTCGGGGTCCTTGCGCACCTTGACCTGGCGGTACTGCATCTCCAGGGCGTCGTAGATCATCAGGCGCCCGACCAGCGGTTCGCCGATGCCCGCGAGGAGCTTGATGGCCTCGTTGACCTGGATGGAGCCGATCGACGCGCACAGCACGCCGAGGACGCCGCCCTCGGCGCAGGAGGGGACCATGCCGGGCGGCGGGGGCTCCGGGTACAGGCAGCGGTAGCAGGGGCCGTGCTCGCTCCAGAAGACCGAGGCCTGACCGTCGAAGCGGTAGATCGAGCCCCAGACGTACGGCTTGTTGAGCAGCACGCACGCGTCGTTGACCAGGTAACGCGTGGCGAAGTTGTCCGTGCCGTCGACGATCAGGTCGTACTGACCGAATATGTCCATCACGTTGTCGGCCTCGAGCCGCTCTTCGTGCAGGACCACGTTCACGTACGGGTTGATGCCGAGGACCGAGTCCTTGGCGGACTCCGCCTTGGAGCGGCCGATGTCCGCCTGGCTGTGGATGATCTGCCGCTGCAGATTGGACTCGTCGACCTCGTCGAACTCGACGATGCCGAGCGTGCCCACACCGGCCGCGGCCAGGTACATCAGCGCCGGCGACCCGAGGCCACCGGCGCCGACACACAGCACCTTGGCGTTCTTCAGCCGCTTCTGCCCGTCCATCCCGACGTCGGGGATGATCAGGTGGCGGGAGTACCTGCGGACCTCGTCGACGGTGAGCTCAGAGGCTGGCTCGACCAGGGGTGGCAGCGACACGGGGACTCCGTTGGTCGGTTGTGCGGAACGGTTGTTCTGCACGTAACACTGCCACGCCCTTCTTCATTCCGAGATACCTGTTCCGATACGCGAGACGATGTCGTCCCAGTAGCCGGGCAGGGACTCCCAGGGGTCGTTTCCGCCGCCCCGGTCGACACGGTCCGTGAAGTAGATCGTCGAGGCGCCCTGCCGACGTGCGATGCGCAGGGCCTCCTCCAGATGTCCGCGCGGCATGCCGTGGACGAAGTGGCAGAACCGCTCGGGCGGATGTTCGGCGGTCCACTCGGCCGCCTGCGACCAGCGGTAATCGCTCCAGGGGCCGGCGAAGGTCACCAACTGGTCACCCCACTCCGCGTATCCGGGATGCGGAGGCCTCCCGTGGCCGAGCACGATGTGCGCGCCGTCGACGAGACCGCGCAGCGCGGTCACGGTCCGTCGCACCTCGGGCAGCCCGGCGCGCTCCGTCGGGCAGCGGTCGAGGGAGTAGCCGTCCACTTGGTACCAGTCGCGGTAGCGGTGGGCGTCGGAGGCGAGGTCCCCGAAGCCGCGGGCGCCGTACCCGAGGTCGAGGTGGCCGAGTACCCGGATGCCCGCGTTCCGCAGGCGGCCCGCCGCCTCCAGGCAGTGCGGGTCCGGCCGTTCACCCGGACCGTTCGCGACGTTCAGGACAACCCACCGCAACGGGGTGCCGTGCCGGGTCAGTTCGTGCCACTCGACGGGGGCGACGAGCGGGTGGGCGAAGCCCGGGACGCCGAAGCCGACGCTGATGCCGGTGGCCGAGCCGCCCCTCGCGGTCCTGGTCAGATGCGGCATGCCGCCTCCATCCAGATGTCGGCGAGGGACTCCTCCAGGTTGATCCGGGGCCGCCAGCCGAGCCGGTCGCGCGCGGTGCGCACATCGGCCTGCTGCCAGCTCCCGCAGCCGTCGGGGTACGGGTACACGGCCGGGCCGCCGTGGTCCGGCTCGCCCCGGGGGTGGCCGATGACCGCTCGTGAGGGCATCTGGTCCAGCTCGTGCAGCGCTCCGCCGTACCCCGCGACACGGGCGAGCACGGCGGCGGCGTCGCGCAGCCGCACCGCACGGCCCGCGCCGATGTTCACGACGCCCTGCGCGGCGGAGAGCGAGGCCGCGTGCACGGCCCGCGCCACGTCGCGCACGTCGACGAAGTCCCGCTGCACGCCGAGGCCGCCCAGCTTGAGCTCGCCGTCCCCCGACTGCATCGCCCGCCGCATGGCTTCGGCGAGCCGTCCGAGGGGGGAGCCGGCGGGCGTGCCGGGCCCCGCGGGGGAGAACACCCGCAGGACGACGGCGTCGAGACCCGAGCCGAGCACCAGCTCGGTGGCGGCCAGCTTGCTGACGCCGTACGGTCCGCCGGGCCTCGGCACCGCGTCCTCCGCGGTCGACGACCCCGGCTGGCTCGGGCCGTACTCGGCGCCGCAGCCGAGCTGCACGAGCCGCGCCCCGCAGCCGCTGCGCCTGAGCGCCTCGCAGATGGTGGCGACCGCGACGGTGTTGTGCCTGGTCAGCTCGCGGGCGCCGCCCCGGGTCGCACCGGCGCAGTTGATCACCACGCCGGGGTGGACGGCGTCGAGGAAGCGGGTGAGCGCGCCGGGGCTGCCGCTGGCGAGGTCGAACCGTACGTCCGAGTCGTCGCCGCGGCCGAGCGCCGTGAGCTGCACCGCCGGGTCGGCGAGCAGCCGGTCGGCGACGAAGCGGCCGAGGTATCCGTTGGCTCCGATCAGCAGCACTCTCATCGGGCGCCTCCCGGGGTGGCCGCTCGCGGGCGGAAGCGACTGCGGGTGGTCATCTGTCTTTCTCCTTCGGGTGGTGCCGTGGGTCACGGGGTAAGGGCGCCCGCGGTGTCGGCCCCGCGGGGGGCGGGTCGTGGTCGGTGGGCCGGTTCACGGCGCGGCTCCGGTGCGGGCGTGAGCGGAGGCGAGGGTCAGGGTCCTCGCCGCGTGGATCAGGAGGACGAGGGCGGCGGCACCGCACGCGGCGGCCGGTACGACGCCGGGGCCCCAGGAGTCGACGGCGGCCGTGACGGGTGCGGCCAGCACGTCGCACCCGGGCAGGCGGCCCGCGAACACCAGGGCGAGCGCGGTCACCTCGCAGGCGCCCGCCGCCGCGAGGAGCAGGGCGGGGGCCCGCCGGAAGCCGTGCACGGCGAGCAGCCGCGCGAGGAACAGCAGCGCGCCGAGCGCCCCGGCCCCCGCGGGCCACGCGCCGGGCGCGCCGGGCAGCGTCCGGGCCGCCGCGAGCAGCCCGGCGAGCGCGCCGAGGAACAGCGCGACCGCGCCGAACACCAACGGGCGTGCGGAGGCGGCGAACTCGTCGAGGCCGCGGCTCGCGCGGAGCCGCCGCCCGGCCGCCAGGGCGAGGAGCCGGGCGCACAGGGCCGCGGGCGCGACGGCCGCCGTCAGGGCGAGGACCGGTGCGACGGCGGGCTCCCAGAGGTCGCCCGGCTCGTCGGGGCCGCCCGCCACGGCGTCGCGCAGCAGGGCGTCGCCGAGCAGTGCGTACAGGAGGAGCCAGCACACCCACGCGCGCGTGGCCGGCGCCCGGCGCGGAGTGACGCGCAGGGGCCCGCGCCGCAGGGCGCAGCGCAGCGCCAGGGCCACGGCGAGCGCGCCGCCGAGCACCACGGCGAGCCGCGCGGCGCCCGCGCCGACCCGTGGCACGGCGGCCGCCGTCGCCGCGCACGCCGCGCCGGGCAGCAGCGCGAACAGGGCCCAGCCCGGCGCGACCGCCGACCCATGGCGTACGTCGACGCTGTCGCCGGAGAGGCCACCTGCCACGTCGTCGTCGCGGGGCACGCGCGCGTACATCTCCTCGGCCAGGGAGAACACGTCCCGGTGCCGATAGCGCCCGGCGGCCCGGTCGGTCAGGCCGTGCGCCTCCAGACCGGCCGCGATCTCCAGCGGGTCGACGGCGCGGGCGCACAGGTCGTGGTGCCGGCGCATGAGCGCCTTCACGGGGTCGGCCGCGCCGTGCCGCGGCGCCGCGGCCTCGATCTCGGCCCCGATCTCGGTATCGGCCGAGGGCTCCATCGGGGGCGGTGCGTCGACCGCTCCGCCCGTACCGTCCTGGCGCTTCATACGGCCGCCCCCTTCAGCCGGTCGCGCCCGTCGGTCTCCCGGCCGGCCCAGCTGGGCGTCGCCGCCGCCTCCGCGGTGGACGCCGACGCCGCCCAGCGGCCCGGCACATGGGCCTCCGCCGGGTGGGCGAAGGGCACCGGCTCGCCCGCCTCGTCCAGTGCGTCACGGCGCACCGGGCAGTGCGAGACGATCTCCAGGTAAATGCCGCGAAATGCCGCGACGTTCTGCTCGACGGTGAAGAGTTCCAGGGCCCGCGCCCGCGCCGCAGCGCCCAGGCGCTCACGCCGCGCGGGGTCGCGCAGGAGCGCCACGCACGCCTCCGCGAGCGCCCCCGGATCGCGCGGCGGCACGACGAGTCCCGTGCCGCCGATGACCTCCACCACCGCGCCCACGTCCGTCGAGACGGTCGCGCGTCCGCAGAACATGGCCTCGACCAGGCTGATCGGGAAGCCCTCGACGACGCTGGAGAGCACCACGACGGCCCCCGCGGCGTACGCGTCGGCGAGGTCGGGCACGCCCGGGCCGCCGATCTCCTCGAAGGAGACGGCGCCGTCGTCGTGCGCGCCGTCCGCCGGGTCGGGGCCGGGGAAGAGCCGCGCGGCCAGCGCCCGGCAGCGCGTGAGGTACTCCTCGGCCTCGCGGCCTTCGGCGGCCGTCCCGACGATCCGCAGCCGCGCCCCGGGCTCCGCCGCGCGGACCTCGGCGAAGGCGTGGAGCAGTGAGACCAGGTCCTTGGCGGGTTCGACGCGGCCGACCCAGAGCAGCGTGCCGGAGGCGTCCGCGCGGCCGTCGTACCCCCGCTCCCCGATCTCCGCGAAGCGGTCGGCCGCCATGCCGGGGTGGACCGTGCGGAGTTTGGCGCGCTCGGCGCCGCACCGCTCCTGCCAGCGCCGTACGTGCGTGTTGCCCGGGGTGATGAGGGCGGCCTCGCGATACACCTCGGCGGCGAGGCGGCCGTGGAAGGAGGCGAGCAGGGCCCGCGCGGGTGCGCCGAGGCCCGCCTCGCCCGCTGCGAGGTAGTGCGCCCGCAGCCGCACGCCGTACTCGGTCACGAGGAGCGGCACCCCCGCGAAATGCTGGGCCAGGAGTCCCGGCAGCGCCGCCGGTCCGCCCGCCGTGGCGTGGCAGAGGTCGGCCGAGCCGAGCGCCCCGTCCCCGTACCAGTCGAGGGAGAGCGGCCGGAGCGCCCGCTCCATGAGCCCGGCGGCGGCGAGCAGGTCGGGCACGCGGGCGGCGCGGACGGCCGCCGGCGCGCCGGGCGCACGGCAGGCGCGCTCCAGCGTGCGCACGGCCGCCTCCGAGCGCAGGGCGCCGACCAGGCCGCCCTCTGCGCGGGCCAGCTCGGCCAGCCCGTGGAGCGCGTTGCGGAAACGGTCCGCCATGTCGTCGGGGTCGCTGGAGTCGGGGCCGGGTCCGGTGCCGCGGCACACCACCTCCGCCAGCTCCGCGAGGCACGCGAGGAACCGCCGCCGCGCGCCGCGTCCCCGGCCGCCCCGCGGGCCCGCGCCATGGAGCGTCCGGTCGTCGGTGGTCCAGAGCGGCGCCGTCCGCACCCCGGTGACGTTGGGCGGCAGTCCGACGCGCCCCCGCGCCTCCTGCCGCTCGCTGCGGCTGAGCGCGTAGACGTCGAACTCGTGCTGTTCCAGACCGCGCACGAGCCGGTCGCACCAGAGCCTCGCCTCACCGGTCAGATACGGATAGCCACCCTCCGTAAGCAGTGCGACGCGCACGAGTGCCACCCCCGATCTCCCGCTTGGGGAGCCGCCGTTGGTCCGGCGGCTCGCAGCGGGAAGAACGTATGCGGTCATGCCGGTGGCGCGACGGACGGTTGTCCATCGCGCCACCAAAAGGGGTGAACGGTCGTAACTTTCCCGCGCCGACGGCGTTCCGTCGCGCTATGGCACTTCTCCGGCCCGTTTTCGCTACGGAGAGCCAGGCCCCGGCAATGCCGTCAACTCTTGGGGAAGGCCCAGGGGTTGGCCTTGCACTTGATGCCGTCGTGGTCGAGGAACTTGGTCTGCTGCTGCATGACGGGCGCGAGATCACCGCTCTTGGAGCAGTCCGTGTGGTTGAAACCGAGCCGGTGGCCGACCTCGTGATTGATCAGCATCTGGCGGTACGGATAGATGTCGTCGCCGTAGGTCTTCGCGCCCTGCGCCCAGCGATAGGCGTTGATCATGACGCGTTCCGTCGCCGCGGAATCGCAGGAGACATTGTCCTGAGTGGTGTCGAGACCGGATTTCGCGCACCACTTCGCGGTCGTCGTGGGACTGGCCAGGGTGATGACGAAATCGGGTTTCCCCGACTCGATCCGCTCGAAGGTGCGGGCGCCCTTGTGGGCCCAACTCCGCTCGTCGTTCAGGGTTTTCTGCACGGCGTCGGCGAAGAGCGGACCGTCGAGACCGAGCCCCTTCTCCACGTCCACGCGGTACCGGAACCGCTGCCCCTTTCCGGGGCCCTTCGCGAATCCGCCCACGGCCTCGAATTCGCCGGACGCGCTCAGCTTCGCGTCCAGCGGGTATTTCTCGCCCATCTTCTGCTCGTACGTGACCGGGGGCGCGTCCGGCGCCTTGGCCGGCTTGTTCCGCTCGTCCGAACGGGACGCGGGGTCCTCGGTGTCCCGGTCGCCGCCGCCCGCGGCGGCCCGCTTCCCGGTGTCGTCGGGGTCGGCGCCGTCGGCGACCTGACCGGCCACGACGACCGCGAGCACGGTGGTCACCGCGGCGGCCGCGATGCCCGCGTAGGCACGGCGGTTGCGCCTGCGCCTGCCGCCGCCCTCGTCACTGCCGTCACCGAGATCGCCGTCGCCCGCGAAGGACACCTCGTCCCCGGGCCGCGGCTCGACGTCGCCCCAGGCGGTGACGGAGGCGTACAGGTCGCGGGGCGGGGGAGGTCCGCTCGACGCCGGCGCGTCCCCCTCGGCGAAGGCGGCCACGTAGTCCTGGCGGGGGCCCTGTCCGCGGGGCCCCGGCATCGCGGGCGGCGGCGCCGGGTGCGCGGCGTCCGCGCGGGGCCCGGCTCCGGTACCGCCGACCTCGCCCCAGCCGCCACCGTCCTCCCGCTGCTCCGGATGCCCGCCGCGCGCGTGCGGGACGCCATGCGGCGGAGTGCCGTGCGGAGGAATGTGCGTGCCGTGCGCAGGGGTGCCGTACGAGGCGGCGGGGGTGCCGTGCGCCGGCGTCCCCTCGTCTCCGGGTGCGCGTCTGCGGCGGCCCGAGCCGGGACCCGGGCGCGGGACCGCGGCCCGGGCAGGGGCCGCACCAGAGGCGCCGGTCTCGTCGGTCGTGTCTGCCGGACCCCGGCGGCTGTGCCGTCCCACGTGCCGCCTCAGCTCCCTGATTCCGTGCGCGAACCCCTTGGCCCGGCGGTGGTGGTGTCGGCCAGCAGTTCGCGGAAGGCCGTGGCCACCGCCTCCGGGTCCTCCATCATCGCCACATGTCCGGCGTCGGGCAGCGTCAGGAGCCGCGAGTCCCGGAAGGCGTTCGCCGCCCTGCGCGCCATACGGTACGAGACGAGCAGGTCACGCCCGCCGTAGACGAGCAGGGTCGGGGCGAGCACCCGCTCGGCCTGCCGCCACAGACCGTGCTGGCCGCCCAGGGTGTACGCGTTGACGATGCCACGCGCCGAGCGGGCCATCGCGTCCCAGAAGTAGGGGAGCTGAAGGCGGCGCTCCATCTCCCGCACCGCCGCCTCGAACCCTTCCGGCGTCACCTTGCCCGGGTCTCCGTAGCAGAGCCCCATCACGCCGCGCACCCGCTGCTCGGCCGTCCACTCCCTGGTCAGCCGGGTGAAGAGCGCCGCGACGCCGGGCAGCGCGAGCAGTCCGGTCGGCACCGCCGTGCGCTGCACCCGCAGCTCCGGGAGCGCGGGCGAGACGAGCGTCAGCGTGCGGACGAGGTCGGGGCGGACGGCGGCGACGCGGGTGGTGATGGCGCCGCCCAGCGAGTTGCCCACGAGGTGGACGGGGCCGGGTGAGCGGGCGTCGAGGTAACGGATGACCGCGCGCGCGTGCCCGGTGACCGAGTAGTCGCCGTCGTCCGGTGGTGGCGAGTCCCCGAAGCCCGGCAGGTCGACGGCCTCGCAGTCGACCACGTCCTCCAGGAGCGGCATCAGGGCCGACCAGTTCTGCGAGGAGCCGCCGAGCCCGTGCACGAACAGCGCGGGTTCGAGACCGGAGCGGACCGAGGGCCGGGAACGCACCGTGAGGGAGAGCCCGGGGAGGCCGACCGAGTCGAGCCGCTCACCGTCCGCGACCGCCACGGTGCCCGGCTTGGGCGACGCCGTGGTGGCCAGCAGATTCGGCAGATCGGTCGAAGGCATGCGGCAATGTTACGAGACGATCACGCGGTAGTTCACGTGTTCGCCGTCACAGATCGCGCATGGACCGCGTAGCGCCCCACCCGGGTTGCTCCTACGCTCAGAGAAAGCGGACGAAGGCTCATACAACGCGGGCGAAGAGGGCACTCGCACCAGGAAGGGCCAGCAGACACCGCACGGGAAGAGAGCCACAGATGAGTGTCGACCCGACCGATCCCGAGACCTTCGAGACGGAAGAGAGCACCGCCGCCGAGACCGCCGTGGAGGCGCCCGAGGCGGACACCGCGGAACAGCAGGCCGACCTCGCGCCGAGCAGGGACGACTCCCTGAAGGACGCGGACCCGGGCGCGGCCAGCGAGGCCGACCTCGCCGAACAGGCCCGCGTGGTCACCATCGACGAGGACGACTACCGCTGACGCCTGACCGTGATTGCCCGGCTGCATACCGATTCAGCGATCATCCGGTCCGTGAAATTCTCCGCCCGCACCGCACACATCACAGTTACCGAAAAGTACGATGGCGGCGCGGCGCTCACCGCACATGGACGATTTGGGAGGCGGCGTGACAGCCATCGAGCAGACAGAGGCGGCCCGGCCACGGGGCACCCGCCTGCCGCGACGGGCCCGGCGCAACCAACTTCTCGGCGCCGCCCAGGAAGTCTTCGTCGCACAGGGTTACCACGCCGCCGCGATGGACGACATCGCCGAGCGCGCCGGGGTCAGCAAGCCGGTGCTCTACCAGCACTTCCCCGGCAAGCTCGACCTCTACCTGGCCCTGCTCGACCAGCACTGCGACTCGCTCCTGCAGTCGATCCGCACGGCCCTCGCGTCCACCACGGACAACAAGCTGCGCGTCGCCGCCACGATGGACGCCTACTTCGCGTACGTGGAGAACGAGGGCGGCGCCTTCCGGCTGGTCTTCGAGTCGGACCTGACGAACGAGGCCGCCGTCCGCGAGCGCGTCGACCGCGTCACCCTGCAGTGCGCCGAGGCGATCTGCGAGGTCATCGCCGAGGACACCGGCCTGCCCAGGGACGAGGCGATGCTCCTCGCCGTCGGCCTCGGCGGCTACTCGCAGGTGGTCGCGCGGTACTGGCTGGCCAGCGGCAGCACGGTCCCCCGCGACAAGGCGGTGGAGCTGCTCACCTCGCTCGCCTGGCGCGGCATCGCGGGCTTCCCGCTGCACGGCGCCGAGGGCCACTGACACCTCGCCCTTTTGTTCCCGTTCCGTGTTCGCTACCGGCGTTCACGGCCGCGTCCTTACCCGTCCCATCACCGGGCTAATGTGTGCTGGGTACGGCGCGGACGGCCGCGCACAGTCTGACCGTCGGAGGGACAAAGCCGTGGAGGTCAAGATCGGCGTGCAGTACGCGCCCCGCGAGATCGTGCTGGAGAGCGGCCAGAGCGCCGAGGAAGTCGAGCACGCGGTGTCCGAGGCGCTGACCGGCAAGTCGCCGCTGCTGAGCCTCGTGGACGACCACGGCCGCAAGGTCCTGGTTCCGGCCGACCGCCTCGCGTACGTCGAGCTCGGCGAGCCGACCGCACGCAAGGTGGGCTTCAGCGCCCTGTAGCACCGCAGCACCGCGCCTCGCGAGGACGCGGACGCGAGAACGGCCCGGTGGTCGCGACCACCGGGCCGTTCTCGCGTCGCGCCACTCGCCGTGCGGGCCGACTGCCGTACGAGAAGACTGCCGTAGGAGCCGACTGCCGTGCGGGATGAAAGCCGTACCGGGTGACATCCCTACAGGATGAGGTGTGGGGCGTCCGGTCATGGAGGGTTGCGTTCCGACCGCCGGGGGTAGACCGGGTGTGACCGATTTGCACCTGGCTGCGAGGGAGGGCACCTCCGTGATCCTGGAAGCACTGGGCTCCGCTTTGCTGGGCCTCGCCCTGGCTCTGGCCACAGCACACCGACTGGGCCACCGGCTGCCCGCGCGCAGCCTCGTCCTGTCGACAGGCCCGGTGGGCGCGCTCGTCGGCGCCTTCATCACGCACATGGCGCTCGGCCCCGGCCACGCCGTCCCGACGCTTCTGGGGGCGGTCGCCGTGTCGGTGGCCCTGCTGAGCCTGCTCATCCGCCCCACCCACGGCAGACTGCGCCGCTCGGCGACGGCCTGACCGCCGCCGGGCCGGGTGGTGCGCCGCCGTCGCTCTGCCGCGGCGGCGCTTCCTGCTCCGGCCGCTGAGCTAGGCCGCGAGGCCCAGCGCCGCCATCCGCTTGGTGTGCGCCTCGGTGATCCGCGAGAACATGCGGCCGACCTCGGCCAGGTCGAATCCGTCGGCCACGCCGCCGACCAGCATCGTCGACAGGGCGTCCCGGTCGGCGACGACCCGCTGCGACTGCGAGAGGGCCTCGCCCATCAGACGGCGCGCCCAGAGCGCGAGCCGGCCCCCGACGCGCGGGTCCGCCTCGATCGCGGCCCGCACCTTCTCCACCGCGAAGCTCGCGTGACCGGTGTCGTCGAGCACCGCGAGGACGAGCTCGCGCGTATCGGCGTCGAGCCTGGCCGCCACCTCGCGGTAGAAGTCACTGGCGATCGAGTCGCCCACGTACGCCTTGACCAGGCCCTCCAGCCAGTCGGACGGCGCTGTCTGGCGGTGGAAGCCGTCGAGCGCGGCGACGAAGGGCTCCATGGCCTCCGTCGGCTCGGCGCCGATCTCCGAGAGCCGGTCCCGCAACTGCTCGAAGTGGTGGAACTCCGCCGACGCCATCTTCGCCAGCTCCGCCTTGTCGCCGAGCGTCGGCGCGAGCTTCGCGTCCTCCGCCAGACGCTCGAACGCCGCCAGCTCTCCGTAGGCGAGCGCGCCGAGCAGGTCCACGACCGCGGCGCGGTAGTGCGGCTCGGCGGAAGCTGTCGCCCAGTCCTGGGCGGCGACCCCGGTGGGTTCGGCGGCGGATTCAGCGGCGGTGTCAGGCGTCTCCATGAACCGCACAATAGCCCGCTCGCGGCACCCCGTAAGGACCTGGCCAGTGACTGTGACCGCGACCATGTGACGAATTCGCCGGACACGCATGCGAGATTCCGGGGTACAGTGGTAATGCGCCCGCTGAGTATTTCGGCGGGCCTAACGAATGAGGATGCCCGGTCGGTGGCCCGATCGGCTCCGACCCGACAGCCCTCCGGGCGGTCCGCGCAGATGCGGACTGCACGAGGAGGGAACCTCAGCGGTAAGAGCGCTCGAGCGCCGGCAGTGGTCCCGCGCCCCCGGCCCGCCCGACAAGCGGCCGGCGGTAGTGGCACGGTCACGACCCCCAGCGTTCGCCTCACGCCGCGTCTCACAGAAGAGGCATAGCCCTGACTACGACTTTCCGAGAGCTCGGGATTCTTCCCGAGACGGCCGAGGCCCTAGAAGCCGTCGGCATCATCAGCCCCTTCCCCATCCAGGAGATGACGCTCCCGGTCGCCCTCTCGGGCACGGACGTCATCGGCCAGGCCAAGACCGGCACCGGCAAGACGCTCGGCTTCGGACTCCCGCTCCTGGAGCGCGTGATCGTCCCCGCCGACGTCGAGGCCGGCCGCGCCGCGCCCGAGCAGCTCACCGAGGCGCCGCAGGCCCTCATCGTGGTCCCCACCCGTGAGCTGTGCCAGCAGGTGACGAACGACCTCCTGACGGCGGGCAAGGCGCGCAACGTCCGCGTCCTCGCCATATACGGCGGCCGTGCGTACGAGCCGCAGGTCGAGGCCCTCAAGAAGGGCATCGACATCGTCGTCGGCACGCCGGGCCGCCTCCTCGACCTCGCGGGCCAGCGCAAGCTCGACCTCAAGCACATCAAGTGCCTGGTCCTCGACGAGGCCGACGAGATGCTCGACCTGGGCTTCCTGCCCGACGTCGAGAAGATCATCAACATGCTTCCGGCGAAGCGCCAGACGATGCTGTTCTCGGCGACCATGCCGGGAGCCGTCATCGGCCTCGCCCGCCGTTACATGTCGCAGCCCACGCACATCCGCGCCACCGCGCCGGACGACGAGGGCCAGACCGTCGCGAACACCAAGCAGTACGTGTACCGCGCGCACAACATGGACAAGCCCGAGATGGTCTCGCGCATCCTCCAGGCCGAGGGCCGCGGACTCGCGATGATCTTCTGCCGTACGAAGCGGACGGCCGCGGACATCGCCGAGCAGCTGGAGCACCGGGGCTTCGCCTCGGGCGCCGTCCACGGCGACCTGGGCCAGGGCGCGCGCGAGCAGGCGCTGCGGGCGTTCCGCAACGGCAAGGTGGACGTGCTGGTCTGCACGGACGTCGCCGCGCGCGGCATCGACGTGGGTGGCGTCACGCACGTCATCAACTACCAGTCCCCCGAGGACGAGAAGACCTACCTGCACCGCATCGGCCGCACCGGCCGCGCGGGCGCCAAGGGCATCGCGATCACGCTGGTCGACTGGGACGACATCCCGCGCTGGCAGCTGATCAACAAGGCGCTCGACCTCGGTTTCAACGACCCGGTCGAGACGTACTCCAGCTCTCCCCACCTCTACGAGGACCTCGCCATCCCGGCGGGCACCAAGGGTGTCCTGCCGCGCGCCGAGCGGACCCGTGCGGGTCTGGGCGCAGAGGAGATCGAGGACCTCGGCGAGACGGGCGGGCGCGGGCGCGGCGGCGGCCGCAGGGACCGTGGCCGTCCGGCCGCGGCGGCCCCGGCCCCGACCCCCGAGCAGGAGCGCCCGGCGCGCACGCCGCGGCGTCGCCGCCGCACCCGGGCCGGCAGCCCGCTGGACACCCCGGCGGCCACGCCGGCGTCCACGCAGGTCCCGGAAGCGGCGGCGCCCGTCGCCACGGAGCCGACGGAGCCGCGCACCCCGCGGCGGCGTCGCCGGACGCGTGGGGGCGGTGGCGCGGAGGCGGTAGCCGCTGAAGCGGTCGTCGCCGAAGCGGTCGTCGCGGAGACGGTGATTCCCGAGTCGGTGGCTCCCGAGGCGGTCGTCGAGACGGCCGTGGTGGAGACTGCGGTGGCGGAGGCCCCCGCCGCCGAGAAGCCGAGGCGGCGGACGCGGAAGGCCGCGCAGCCGGTCACCGAAACCGCCGTCGCGGAGGCTCCGGCCGAGGACAAGCCCAAGCGACGCACCCGCAAGGCCGCCGAGCCGGTGACCGAAGCCGCGGCCGAGACCCCGGCCGAGGACAAGCCCAAGCGACGCACCCGCAAGGCCGCCGAGCCGGTGACCGAAGCCGCGGCCGAGACCCCGGCCGAGGAGAAGCCCAAGCGGCGCACCCGCAAGGTTGCGCAGCCCGTCGCCGAAGCCGCGGCCGAGGCCCCGGCCGAGGACAAGCCCAAGCGGCGCACCCGCAAGGCCGCGCAGCCCGTCGCCGAGGCGGAGATCCCGGCGCAGTCGTCGGAGGAGCCGAAGCCGCGTCGCCGTACGCGGAAGGCGGCTGCCGCTCCGGAGTCGACGCCCGAGGCTGAGGCCGCCGTCACCGCGCCGCGACGCCGTACGCGCAAGAAGGCAGAGCCCGTGGAGACCCCGGAGAGCTGATTCTCCGCCCCTCCGCATCGTGAAGGCCCACCCCGGCTGGGGTGGGCCTTTCGCGTGCGCGCCCCACCGCTCCACGGCGACTCCTCTCCCCCCACCCGTTCACCCCTCGGTGCAGGGGCTGGGGTAGCCCAGACGTGGCCAGGGGCCAAGGGCCGGGCCACGTGACGGGCCCACCCCCCCGGCATCTCGCTCACCCCGCCACTCCGGGGTGCCGGGCGGGAATCCCGACGCGGAGCGGCGGAACAGCACCCCACCCCCAGGGCGCCGACGAAACAAGGCCTTTCCCCCAGGGCCCGCCCCCCCAAGGTCCAGGGGCCGGCATTAGCCTCGGTGCCATGAGCCGCCCTCCCACCTTCACGCCCCCGCCCTGCGCCGCAGCCCGCCCCCTCCACACCTCCCGCGGCACCTTCGCCACGCTGGACGCGGCTCCTGCCGAGGGCGCCGAGGTGCGAGGGACCGTTCTGCTGCTCCCCGGGTTCACCGGGAGCAAGGAGGACTTCATCGCCCTCCTCGAACCCCTGGCCGCCGCCGGCTACCGCGCCGTCAGCGTGGACGGCCGGGGCCAGTACGAGACGGCAGGCCCCTCGGACGTGGCCGCGTACGCCCAGGAGGAGCTGGCCCGCGACGTGCTCGCCCAGGCGGCGGCCCTGGACGCCCCCGCCCGGCCGCACCTCCTGGGCCACTCGCTCGGCGGCCAGATCGCCCGCGCGGCCGTGCTCCTCGCCCCGGACGCCTTCGACTCGCTCACCCTGATGTCCTCGGGCCCGGCCGCGATCGTCCCCGCCCAGCAGGCCCGCGCCAAGATGCTGGCGGACGCCCTCGCCGTACTGTCCATGGAAGAGGTCTGGCAGGCGATGCGGGCCATGGAGCCGCCGCCCCCGCAGGACGCCGACACCGGTGGCGCCACGGCCGAGGGGAACGACGACAGCGAGGCCCTGCGCGCCCGCTGGCTGCGGCACAACCCCGCCCAGCTCATCGCCACCGGCGGCCAGCTCACCCGGGAGCCGGACCGCGTGGCCGAACTCGCCGCCGCTCCGCTGCCCAAGCACGTGATCTCGGGCGAACGCGACGACACCTGGCCCCTACCGCTCCTGGACGACATGGCGAGCCGCCTGAGCGCCCACCGCACGGTGATCGACGGCGCCGAGCACTCCCCCAACACGGACCGCCCACGAGAGACGGCCGCGGCCCTGACGTCCTTCTGGGACGGCCTCCGATGAGCAACCACAGCCGCCCCTTGCCGAAGCCGCCCTCCTGCCGAGAACCCGCGGCCACCCCCTGCTGATGAAACCGCGGCACCCCTGCCCAAGGCAGCGGCCCAGGCCTCCTCAGCACAGCGTCTGCAAGTGCTCCCAGAACCCGTCCCGCAAGGACCTGCGCAGATCCGACTGCCCCCGCAGCGAGTACTGCAGCAGCCGCTCCGCCTCCACCAGCAGTTCCTGGTCCACGGAGCCGGGCAGGTACGGGTGGCCCGGCAGCAGTCCGGCCAGCGCCTCGCGGCCCCGCGCGGAGAGCCACTTCGCGGCGATCTGCGCGCCGACGAAGCGGACGTCCTCGCGGGAGGGCCGCTGCGCGGTGGGCCCGGCCTCGTACGACGTGACGGCGCGGCGGCTCACGTACGGCTTGAAGAAGTCGAGGTCGAACGTGCGCTGGCTGTCGACCTCCCACAGCAGCGGCTCGGCCTGGTTGCGGCCCTCGGGCGCCTCGATGCCCCAGAGGTGGACGCGCGCGCCGTACCCCTGCGCGGCCTCGACCGCCGAGACCAGGTCCTCGTCGCCGCCGATGAGCGCGGCGTCGCTGATGGCGCGGTGCCTGGCCAGTGATTCGAGGTCGCTGCGGATGAGGGAGTCGACGCCCTTCTGCTGGTTGTTGGCGTTGAGGTTGCCGAGCCTGACCTTGACGTCGGGCAGCTCCGCGATCGACTGCTGCTCGGTGGTGTGGATGCGGCGCCTCGCCCCGTCGTACCAGTAGACCCGCAGCAGCCTGCTGTCGGCGAAGATCGTGCGGGCCTTGTCGATGAGCGCCTCGATGAGCCCCTCGGCGTCGAGGTCGAAGGCGCGCCGGTCCTCGGTGCCGGTGGCGAGCCGCCCCGCGGCCGCGTACAGATACCCCGCGTCGACGAAGATCGCGTGCGTGGAGGGCGTCTTCGCCACTTCGGCGAGCATGCGTTCGAGCAGCCCGTTGGTGCGCTCCAGCTGGGCGCTGATGTCGGCGGCGCTGTGGCCGTGCTCGGCCGCGCCGTGCCGGTCCTCGTCGGCTGCACGGCGGCCGTGGTCGGCCGTGTCGTGGTCAACCGTGTCGTGGTCGCCCTGGTCGGCTGCGCTGTGGTCGGCGTCGTTCATAGGAGACCCAGTCTCCCGCTGGTCACGCAACGAACACAACCGGTGCCGCTACTCGCAGGTAATTAGGTACTCGAAAAATTTCTTTAGCGTAGGGAATGTTTGCAGGGGGCAACTCGTTTTACCCATCAGGAACGCTGGGCACAGGAGCCCGGCAACCCACACTTAACGGACAGGCAATGGCCTGGCCATCTCCAGTAGTTCTCCTTCAGGAGGATGACCAGACGAAGGGAGAAGCCTCATGCGCTTCGAAATCATGCGACTCGACGACGTCGACGGCAACGCCGTGGACAGCACCGTCGTGGACGCCGCCTCCGTCAACCGGATCGTGCAGCAGGCCGCAGCGATAGGCCAGCGCATCTACATCCGCCCGGCCGAATCCTCGGCCTCGTAACGCAGCCGACGCAGCAGACGAACGAAGGCCCCCGTGCGGCCCCGGAGAGACCGGGAACCGCTCGGGGGCCTTCGTGCGTCGCGTCACGCGCCGTTGATCACCTGCGTGACACCGTTGATGATCTGCTGCACGGCGATGGCGGAGAGCATCATGCCGGCGAGCCGCGTCACGAGGACCACGCCGCCGTCCTTGATGACCCGGATGATCAGCAGCGAGTACCGCATCACCAGCCAGAGGACCACGTGCATGGCCACGATCGCCGACCATACGGAGACCTGCGTGCCGACGCTGTCGGCGTCCTGGACGGCCAGGATGACGGACACGATCGCGCCGGGACCGGCGAGCAGCGGCATGCCGAGCGGGACGAGCGCGACGTTGACGTCCTTGGTCTGCTTCGGCTCGTCCGTCTTGCCGGTGAGCAGGTCGAGCGCGATGAGCAGCAGCAGGAGACCGCCCGCGATCATCAGCGCGGGGACGGAGACGTGCAGGTAGTCCAGGATCTGGTGGCCCACGAGGCCGAACACCGAGATCACGCCGAAGGCGACGCAGACGGCCTGGAAAGCCATCCGCTGCTGCACCTTGGCGGGCCGGCCAGCGGTCAGACCGAGGAAGATCGGGGTGATGCCCGGCGGGTCCATGATCACGAACAGGGTGAGGAAGAGGGAGCCGAAGACGGCGACGTCGAACACAGTGATGCCTTGCAGAGAGTCGTAGCAGGTCGTACGAGAGGGCCGCGCCGACCACCGCCGGGCGCGGGGCACGGCGGCCGCCGCCGTGGAACGGTGGGGTGCGGAGAAGGAGAAGCGGGTCCTACGCGGCCGGGCTTCCGCCCGCGCCGGGGACGGGGAAGGCGCCGGTGGCCCGGCGGGTGATCTCGCCGTAGACCTCGGGGTCGGTGGTGAACTCCCCGAGCACACAGGTCTTGCGGCTGCCGTGGTAGTCGCTGGATCCGGTGGCCAGCAGGCCGAGGTCCGCCGCGAGGCCGCGCAGCCTGGCGCGGGTCTCGGGGGCGTGGTCCATGTGGTCGGCCTCGATGCCGTCGAGGCCCGCCGCGGCGAGCTCGGCGATGACGGACTCGGGCACGGTTCTGCCGCGCTTGGCGGCGGCGGGGTGCGCGAAGACGGTGACGCCGCCGGCCGCCTTGACCAGGCGGATGGCGTCGAAGGGGTCCAGCTCGTGCTTCTCGGCGTAGGCGCGGCCGCCGTCGGCGAGCCACTGCGGGGTGAAGGCGTCGGAGACGGAGGGCACGACGCCCAGTTCGACGAGGGCCTCGGCGATGTGCGGGCGGCCGACGGAGCCGTCCCCCGCGATGCGGGCCACCTGCTCCCAGGTGACGTCCACGCCCAGCTCGCGGAGCTTGCCGATCATCGTCTTCGCGCGCGGCACCCGGTCGTCGCGGACCAGCTCGCGCTCGCGGGACAGCTCCGGCTCGTCGGGGTCGAAGAGGTACGCCAGCATGTGCAGGCCCACGCCGTCGAGGCGGCAGGAGAGTTCCGCGCCGGTGACGAGGCTCAGCCCCGCCGGCTCCGGCAACCCGCGCAGGGCGGCGATCGCCTCCGCGTGGCCCCGCGTGGTGTCGTGGTCGGTCAGCGCGACGACGTCGAGACCCGCGGCGGCGGCGTTGCGCACCAGCTCGGCGGGGGTGTCCGTACCGTCGGACGCGGTGGAGTGAGTGTGCAGATCGATGCGCACGATGCTGACTCCAGGCTCTGACGGGGGCGGACGGCGGGGACGCTCAAGGATAACGGGACCCGGACGCTCCCCCGGCCGCTCCTGACGAGGCATCCCTCACGACAGCCCCGCCCCGCCCCGCCCCGACGGGCCATCCCTCACGGCAGCCGCGCCCCACCCGGCGGGCGCCCCACGGCACCTGCGCCCCACCCGAGGCCGAGGCCACCGCAGCGCTTCCAAGCCGAAGCTCCATGGACCCCCGACGCCGAAGCCCCCGCGAAGCCGAAGCCCCCGCAGAACCCGTAGAACCGCCGAGGTCACGGCGTCAGCAGCCGCGGCGACAGCGCCCCGCACGGCAGCAGGTCCACCTCCGCGCCCGCGTCCCGCAGGTCGGTGAGGACCAGTTCGTCGTACATCAGGAGTCCGGACTGCTCCGGCCAGGCGATGGCCCACAGCCACAGGCCGCGCGCCTCGCCCGCGAAGACGGCGCGGTCGTCCGGCGCTCCCGGCACGTGCCACAGCGCCGTGGGGCGTCCCGCGGCGAGCACCTTGGCCTGCGGCGGTTTGTCGACGTTCATATAGGGCCCGGGATCGGGGCCCTCGATGCCCGCGTACCGCGCGCCGAGGCCGACGCCCAGCTCCTCGGCGACGAGCACCAGCTCGCCGACGCCGCCGAGCGGGGCGGGACCCGAGCAGGCCACCGCGGTCGCCCTGCCGCCGCTCCTGTCGTCTCCCGCGCAGGCCACGCCCGTGAACAGCCAGCCGACCGGCAGCGGCCACGGCATCCACACCGGGACCTGGGTCCGGTGCACGACGACCTGGACCGCCTCGACACTCGGCGGGACCACGGGCTGCAGCGGATACACGGTGCCGTGCGCGTCGCACTGCCAGGAGTCGGCAAAGAGACCGGGAGCCCTGACCCGGCCACCACACTTCGGGCAACTGGGTTCGCCCCTCATGCTGCCCAACGGTCCTCCCCGGTCGCCCCCTCGTCAAGGACGATCACCCGGTCGGTGGCCCTGTCACCGGCGAAAACTAGATGTAACTTGCATTCATTAGCATCGCTAACTTAATATATGCATACGTCAACGATCTCTGTCGACCGCTGTGGAGACAGCGAAGGAGCGGCTGTATGAACAGCAGCACAGGGGGCCCCGCGGAAGGGGACCCGTTCGACGCCGGGGCGGGCGGCATCCTGCGTCAGCCGAAGGCCGTGTGGGCCACGGCCGGCGCGTCCGTCGTCGCCTTCATGGGCATCGGGCTCGTCGACCCGATCCTGCCCTCCATCGCCGAGGGCCTGGACGCGAGCGCGAGCCAGGTGTCCCTCCTGTTCACCTCGTACTTCCTGATCACCGCCCTCGCGATGCTGGTGACCGGCTTCGTCTCCAGCCGCGTCGGCGGCAAGAAGACGCTGCTCCTCGGCCTCGCCCTGGTCGTGGTGTTCGCCGGCCTCTCGGGGACCTCGGGCTCGGTCGGTGAGCTCGTCGGGTTCCGGGCCGGCTGGGGGCTAGGCAACGCGCTCTTCGTGTCGACCGCCCTCGCCGTCATCGTCGGCGCCGCGGCCGGCGGCAGCGCCGCCGCGATCCTGCTGTACGAGTCCGCGCTCGGCCTCGGCATGGCCTGCGGGCCGCTGGTCGGCGCGCTGCTCGGCGACGCGAGCTGGCGCTACCCGTTCTTCGGCACCGCCGCGCTGATGGCGGTCGGCTTCCTCTGCATCACGGCGTTCCTCAAGGAACAGCCGCGGCCCGCGAGGAAGACCTCGCTGCTCGACCCGATCAAGGCGCTCGGCCACGGCGGGCTCGCCTCGGCGGCGGCCTCGGCTTTCTTCTACAACTACACGTTCTTCACCGTGCTGGCCTTCACGCCGTTCGTGCTGGACATGACCCCGTACAGGTCCGGCGCGGTCTTCTTCGCCTGGGGTGTGCTGCTCGCGGTCTTCTCGGTGCTCGTCGCGCCGCGGCTCCAGGAGCGGTTCGGGTCGCTGAAGGTGCTCGGCGGTTCGCTGGTGCTGCTCGCCGTGGACGTGCTCGTCCTCGGCTACGGCAACCACACCGCCGCCGTGGTCTGCACGATCCTGTCCGGCGCTTTCATCGGCGTGAACAACACCGTCTACACCGAGTTGGCCCTCGGCGTCTCCGACGCGCCGCGGCCGGTGGCGAGCGCCGGCTACAACTTCGTGCGCTGGTTCGCGGCCGCCGCCGCGCCGTTCTTCGCGCCGAAGATCGAGGAGTGGAGCAACATCCACATCCCCTTCGTGGTCGCGGCCGTCACGGCGGTTCTCGGCGCGGTCGTCGTCCGGGTGCGCCGCGCTTCGCTGGCACACGAGGCCGAGGAGCTCAAGCCGAAGCACGCCACCGAGGACGGCGTCGGCGTCTTCGCCAACTGACCGGTGCAGTACGAGGATTCAGCCGAGCGGGACGGATGTGCGCAGGGGATCGCGCAGGTCCGTCCCGCTGTTCAGCCAGCGCTCCTGGAGGGCCGCCGCGCCGTGCACCCGCTTCCACGCCGCCTCGTTCGGCGTCATGGGCAGCAGCGGCAGGAAGCGGACCGGGTCCATGGGTTCGTCGAGGTCCAGGTCCTCGACCAGGCCCCCCGGCTCCGCGACGAGCACCGAGGTGAACGGCGCGCCCGGCCACAGCGGCTCCCCCACGTCCAGCGAGGCGCCGGGTGCCACGACGAGGCCTTCCACCTGCGGCGACGCGGCGAGGACCGCGAGCGGGCGCAGCACCTTGTCCGTGTCGGCGAGACCGCCGCGCACGGAGAGCACCAGCTCGGCACGCGGGCCCTTGACGGGGTCGGCGAGCGCGGCGGTCGGGTCGGTCATCGGCTGGGCGGACATACCGAGGGTGGCGTAGCGCACCACGTCGCCGTCCGTGAACCGCAGCACTTCCACGCGGTCGGTGCCGAGGAAGGTCACCGCGGCGCGCGCGCCGGGTTCTCCGAGGCCAGTGCGGAGACGGGCCTCGACCAGCGCAAGAACATCTGCCATGACGCGAGCATAGAACTCGTCAGTGATGGGCAAAGCGGGGGCTTGACACTTCAGTCGGCTGATAGTGTTGGCAGCTGGCTCAGGGCAGCACGCAGAAGCGTCGCTTTCAAGCCCTGCAGACAGACACTGACTCTGCGCCACGGGCGCAGAGGGCGCATGGGACTTCCCTTACGGGGGACCGGCCGGAGGAGGTGGGGCTGCAATGGACCGAAGTCGACCGTGCAGTACCACCCGCTCTTCCGCCCGGTGATCCACGCAGCCCGGTAGCTGCGCACGCACACACACGCACCGCATGCACTGTTCGTGCCGTGTGCGACGGAAGAGCACTTCGTTTTCACCTGATCTGTCTGAGTTATCTGATCTGTGTCAGTAGCGAAGCTGCCACCGCGACGGTGCGGTGCTCCCCGCTTTGCGGACGTGCCAAACATTCTCCACGCAGGACGTCCCCATTCCGGGCAGTTCCAACCGTTGCAGGCGGCCTCCGTCGAAGGAGCCTGCCCATGTCGATGATCCGCGACCTCCGTGCCGTCGTCCGCCCCTCGCTGCGCAAGGACGACAGCCCCTGCTCCTCCTCGTACGACTCCTACGACTCCACCCGCGACGCCGCCTCGGCGGTCGTCGACTGCGCCGTCTACCGCGACGGACGGCGCCTGGAGTGCGCCGACACCCTCACGCCGCACGAGGCGATGCTCCAGGTGCGCCGCGAGGGCGGCTTCGCCTGGATCGGGCTGCACGAGCCGACCGAGGCCGAATTCGCCGGTATCGCCGCCGAGTTCGGGCTGCACCCGCTGGCCGTCGAGGACGCGGTCCACGCCCACCAGCGGCCCAAGCTGGAGCGGTACGACGACACGCTCTTCACCGTCTTCAAGACCATCCACTACGTCGAGCACGCCGAACTCACGGCCACCAGCGAGATCGTGGAGACCGGCGAGGTGATGTGCTTCACCGGCCGGGACTTCTTCATCACCGTCCGGCACGGCGGCCACGGCTCGCTGCGCGCCCTGCGGCGCCGCCTCCAGGAGGACCCCGAGCTGCTCGGCAAGGGCCCCTCCGCGGTCCTGCACACCATCGCCGACCACGTCGTCGACGGCTACATCGCGGTCGCCGACGCGATGCAGGACGACATCGACGAGGTGGAGACCGAGGTGTTCTCCGCCCCGAGCAAGGGCAAGGGCTCCGCGCGCGGCGTCGACGCCGGGCGGATCTACCAGCTCAAGCGCGAGGTCCTGGAGTTCAAGCGGGCGGTCTCCCCGCTCCTGCGGCCGATGCTGCTGCTCAGCGAGCGGCCCATGCGGCTCGTCGACCCCGACATCCAGAAGTACTTCCGTGACGTCGCCGACCACCTCACGCGCGTCCAGGAACAGGTCGTCGGCTTCGACGAACTGCTCAACTCGATCCTCCAGGCCAACCTCGCGCAGGCCGCCGTCGCGCAGAACGAGGACATGCGCAAGATCACCTCGTGGGCGGCGATCATCGCCGTGCCGACGGCCGTCTGCGGGGTGTACGGCATGAACTTCGACCACATGCCGGAGCTGCACTGGCGGTTCGGCTACCCGATGGTCCTCGCCCTCATCGGCGGCGTCTGCTACGCGATCCACCGGACCCTGAAGCGCAACGGCTGGCTCTGAGCGCCCGTCACTGCGCGCGTCGTCACTGCGCGCGTCCGGCCGCTCCGGACGCCAGTCGATAGGCTGCCGCCATGACTGCTGACCCGTTGCTCGACCGCGCCCTCGTCGAGGAGGCCACCAAGAAGTCCGGCCTCATCTGGGTGCGGGGCGAGGGATCGCCCGTCCGGGCGCTGTGGCACGTCTGGCACGAGGGCGCCGCGCACCTCGTCGGCGACGGCCCCGGCGAACAGCCGCTGCCGGGCCTCGTCGACGGCGGTTCCGCCGAAGTGACCGTACGCAGCAAGGACAAGGGCGGGCGGGTCGTCGCCTGGACGGCCGAGGTCCGCGAGCTGCCGCCCGGCTCCGACGCCTGGGAGGCGGCCGTCGCCGAGCTGAAGGGCAAGCGGCTCAACGCGCCGGACGCCGAGCGGATGACCGAGCGGTGGGCGCGGGAGTGCAGGGTCGTGCGCCTGACGCCGAGCGGTGTCGTCCCCGGTCTGCCCGATGACTCCCTGGCCGCGCCCCCGCTGCCGAGCCCGGCGACCACGCGGCTGCCCGCCCCGGTGGCCCTGCCCCGCCTGCTTTTCAAGCGGAAGCGGCGCTGAGTCCTGCGCCCCACGGGCCGCCCGGCCGGCGGCCGCTACGAGGTCGGCAGCTCCTTGCCGTAGTCGACCATCTCGGACCGGTCCGGCTCCTGGAGCGGGAAGTCCTTGTTCCACTCCGTCAGCTTCAGCGTGCCCGCGTGACCGCCGCGCTCGAACCGCAGCGGATACGGCTTGCCGTCCAGGGCGACACTGAGCGTGCCGCCCGCGCCCTCGTCACCGGTGATCTTGATGGTGCGCGTGGCGCCCGTCTTGCCCCGGTCGCCCTTGGCCAGCTTGCCGTGGAGCGTGAGCATGCCCGCGAGCAGCACGTCCTTGTCGGTGAAGCCGCTGAGCTGCTGGTACGCCGGGTCGCCCTTCGGCACCTTCACGTACTTGCCGTCCAGCTTGGCCGCCGCCGCCTGATCCGCCTTCTGGGGCTGCCCGCCGTCGCCCTCGTGCGTCCAGAACTCCGAGCCGGCCTTCAGGAACAGCTGCTCGCCCACCCGGAGCAGCTGGAACGTCTGCCCCTTGGAGGTGACGGAACCCGTCCCTCCGTCATCCTTCAACCGCATGTCGAGGGAGTAGGTGTGCCCCTTGCTCACCACCGTGCCGGAGAGCCGGACCCCCGACGCCGCCTCCGCGACCCTGCCGGCCTTGCTCTGGATCTTCGTGGCCGAGAGCCTGCCGACGCCGTTCGTGCCCGCGTCCGGGTCCTCACCGCTCCCACCGCACCCCGTCAGCCCCGTGGCGCCCACGGCCACACCGGCGCACACCGCGCCCACGAACGCTGCCCTGCGGACTCGGCTGGCCAGGGGAAGTGCGGTCACAGGTGGCGCTGCCTCTCGTGCGGACGGCCTACGGCTACGGCAGTACGGCAGCGTACCTGGGCCGGACGAGTGACTCGGCGCCAGTCCGTACGGACCCTCCGCCGGGGCGTCCGCGACCGGGACGGGCTAGCCTGAAGCCCGTATTGCCGGACGAAACACCGGAAACCTGCAGCAGGAGGAGGCGCGCGCATGGCGGCAGGCGCCCCCCGGGTGTTCGTGTCACACCTCTCCGGCATCTCGGTCTTCGACCCCAACGGCGACCAGGTCGGCCGCGTCCGCGACCTCGTGGCGATGCTCCGGGTGGGCCGCAGGCCCCCGCGGCTGCTCGGCCTCGTCGTCGAGCTGACGACCCGGCGCCGCATCTTCCTGCCCATGACGCGCGTCACCGGCATCGAGTCCGGCCAGGTCATCACCACCGGCGTGCTCAACGTACGGCGCTTCGAGCAGCGGCCCACCGAACGGCTCGTCCTCGGCGAGATGCTCGACCGCCGGGTCAGCCTCGTCGAGACCGGCGAGGAGGTCACCGTCCTCGACGTGTCGGTCCAGCAGCTTCCGGCCCGCCGCGACTGGGAGATCGACCGGGTCTTCGTACGCAAGGGCAAGGCGGGCACCTTCCGGCGCAAGGGCGAGACCCTCACCGTCGACTGGGGCGCCGTCGACGGCTTCTCCCTGGAGGAGCACGGGCAGGGCGCCGAGAACCTCCTCGCCACCTTCGAACAGCTGCGGCCCGCCGACCTCGCCAACGTCCTGCACCACCTCTCCCCCAAGCGCCGCGCCGAGGTGGCCGCCGCCCTCGACGACGACCGGCTCGCCGACGTCCTGGAGGAGCTGCCCGAGGACGACCAGATCGAGATCCTCGGCAAGCTGAAGGAGGAGCGCGCCGCCGACGTCCTGGAGGCCATGGACCCCGACGACGCCGCCGACCTCCTCGCCGAGCTGCCGGAGGAGGACAAGGAACGCCTGCTCACCCTGATGCAGCCGGCCGACGCCGCCGACGTGCGCCGCCTCATGGCCTACGAGGAGCGCACGGCCGGCGGTCTGATGACGACCGAGCCGATCGTGCTGCGCCCCGACGCGACGGTCGCCGACGCTCTGGCGCGCGTCCGCATGGAGGACCTCTCCCCCGCGCTCGCCGCCCAGGTCTACGTCTGCCGCCCGCCCGACGAGACGCCGACCGGCAAGTACCTCGGCACCGTGCACTTCCAGCGGCTGCTCCGCGATCCGCCGTACACGCTCGTCGGCTCGATCATCGACGACGACCTGCAGCCCCTGGCGCCGGGCGCCGACCTGCCCACCGTCGCCGGGTTCTTCGCGGCGTACGACATGGTGGCGGCGCCCGTCGTCGACGAGGGCGGCTCGCTGCTCGGGGCGGTCACGGTCGACGACGTGCTGGACCACATGCTGCCCGACGACTGGCGTGAGACGGAGTTCCATCTGGAGGAGGAGGCGGCGGACCATGGCGGCGGCTGACCGGGAGCGCGAGAACCGCGCCGAGTCGCGGACGCCACGGTTCCGCCTCGACCAGCCGCGCACCCCGCGCCCCAAGCTGCTGCCGGACTACGACCCGGAGGCGTTCGGCCGGCTCTCGGAGCGGATCGCGCGCTTCCTGGGCACCGGCAGGTTCATCGTCTGGATGACGATCGTCATCATCCTGTGGGTGGTGTGGAACGTCGCGGCCCCCGACCACCTGCGCTTCGACCAGTACCCGTTCATCTTCCTGACGCTGATGCTCTCCCTCCAGGCGTCGTACGCCGCTCCGCTGATCCTCCTCGCGCAGAACCGCCAGGACGACCGCGACCGCGTCAACCTCGAACAGGACCGCAAACAGAACGAGCGGTCGATCGCGGACACCGAGTACCTCACCCGCGAGATCGCCTCGCTGCGGATGGGCCTCGGCGAGGTGGCGACCCGCGACTGGATCCGCTCCGAGCTCCAGGACCTGGTCAAGGAGTTGGAGGAGCAGCGGAACGGGCAGCATGGGGACGGCCGGGCCGAGAGCCGCGTGGTGTTCCCGTCCGAGGGCGGACGCGGACGTGACGCAGGCGACCGCTGACGGCCTTTCCCGCCAAGGGTTACCGCGCCGTACTATCGGTTGCATGGCTACGGAAGACGCGGTGCGCGAAGCACTGGCGACGGTGAACGACCCCGAGATCCACCGACCCATCACCGAGCTGGGGATGGTCAAATCGGTGGACATCGCGGCCGACGGGACGGTGGCCGTCACCGTGTACCTCACGGTCTCCGGCTGCCCGATGCGCGAGACGATCACCAAGAACGTGACGGACGCGGTCGCCGCGGTCGAGGGCGTCACGCGTGTCGACGTCACGCTCGACGTGATGAGCGACGAACAGCGCAAGGAACTGGCCACCGCCCTGCGCGGCGGGACGGCCGAGCGTGAGGTGCCCTTCGCCAAGCCCGGCTCGCTGACCCGTGTCTACGCCGTCGCGTCCGGCAAGGGCGGCGTCGGCAAGTCCTCGGTCACGGTGAACCTCGCGGCGGCCATGGCCGCCGACGGCCTCAAGGTCGGCGTCGTGGACGCGGACATCTACGGCCACTCCGTGCCGCGCATGCTGGGCGCCGACGGCAAGCCCACCCAGGTCGAGAACATGATCATGCCGCCGTCGGCGAACGGCGTGAAGGTCATCTCCATCGGCATGTTCACCCCGGGCAACGCCCCGGTCGTCTGGCGCGGCCCGATGCTGCACCGCGCCCTCCAGCAGTTCCTCGCCGACGTCTACTGGGGTGACCTCGACGTCCTGCTCCTCGACCTGCCGCCGGGCACGGGCGACATCGCGATCTCCGTCGCGCAGCTCGTCCCGAACGCCGAGATCCTCGTCGTGACGACGCCGCAGCAGGCGGCGGCCGAGGTCGCCGAGCGGGCGGGGTCCATCGCCGTGCAGACCCACCAGAAGATCGTGGGCGTGGTGGAGAACATGTCGGGGCTGCCCTGTCCGCACTGCGACGAGATGGTCGACGTGTTCGGCACGGGCGGCGGCCAGAAGGTCGCCGACGGGCTCACGCGGACGACGGGCGCCACGGTGCCGGTCCTCGGCTCCATCCCGATCGACGTCCGGCTGCGCGAGGGCGGCGACGAGGGCAAGCCGGTCGTCCTGACCGACCCGGACTCCCCCGCGGGCTCGGCCCTGCGCTCCATCGCCGGCAAGCTGGGCGGCCGGCAGCGCGGCCTGTCGGGCATGTCGCTGGGGATCACGCCGCGCAACAAGTTCTGACGGACGGCCGCCTCTGGGAGCGCCCCGTGCGGGGCGCTCCCAGAGGCGTTTTCCGGCTCCCGCCGCTCAGGCGTAGGCGCTGATGTCCTGGACCACGGAGAAGCCCAGCCCGTACGGGCTCATGCCGCGCCCGTAGGCGCCCAGGTGCACGCTCTCCTTCGTGGAGCCCGCGATGACCCACCCGTACTCGGACTCGCGGTAGTGGAAGGGCGTGGGGACGCCGTCCACCGGCAGGGAGAGCGACGACCAGTCGGCGCCCTCCAGGTCGTCCGCGAGGACCCACGCCGTCTCGGTCTGCTGGTCGAGCCAGTCGTCGCGCAGGGTGTGGTCCATCTGGCCGGGCCAGGTGTACGACAGCAGCCCGACCCCGGCGAGCCAGGCCGCCGAGGAGACCGACGTGGCCTCCAGGACGCCGGTGCCGTCGGCGGTGCGCCGCACCGGGTTCGCCGCGACCGTCACCACGACGGTGAAGCGCTCGTTGTCGCTGTTGCCGATGGTTTCCTCACCGCGGACCGACGGCTCCTCGCCGTGGCCGATCGAACCGTGTTCCACCGAACCGTCCGCCGTCGCGCCGACCTGCATCAGCCAGCGCGGTCCCGTGAAGGCCTCGTCCAGGCCGTACCAGGGGAAGGGCGCCAACAGGTAGCCGTCGACCGTGCGCCGGGCGGAGGGCGCCGCTTGTGCGGCGCCCTCCGCGACCGCCGACTGTGTGCCCACCCGACTCGTCGTCTCCATGTACCCGGCCGCCTCCTCGCTCTCGTGTGTCCGGAGCGGCCCGCCCCCCTCGGGCGTCCTCACGCCGGACAACAAGGCAGGATAGCCACACCGACGGGCGGCGATGGTTCAGGCGAGGCCCTTCAGGTCGCGTCCGCGTCGAACGGCGGACGGTCGACGGAGGCGGGGTTCGCGGGCTTCTTCTGCATGTCCACGCGGGCGCCGGACGACGAGGCGGCGCTCCCCGACGGGGCCGAGGACGTGGAGTCGGAGTCGCTGTCGCGGCCGTGCACGGCGTCCGCGACCTCGTTCATCTCCTTCTTCAGGTCGAAGCCGTTGCGGATCTCCTTGAGCCCCAGCTCGTCGTTGTCCAGCTGCTTGCGGATGAACTTCTTCGGGTTCAGGTCGTCGAACTCGAAGTCCTTGAACTCCGGGCCGAGCTCCTGCCGGATGTCCGCCTTCGCGCTGTCCGAGAACTCCCGGATCTTGCGGATCGTGCGGGAGACGTCCTGGATGACCTTCGGCAGCTTGTCGGGACCGAAGATGAGCACGGCGAGGACGACCAGCGCCACTATCTCGAGTGCGCCAATGTCATTGAACACCTTGAGCTCCTTGCGATGTCCCCATCAGGCCGGACCGCGTCCACGGTACCCGCCGCCGGTGTCTGCCCGGTAGCCGCTGCACCACAACCCGGATCAGTCGCCGCTCGCCGCCCCGAGCACCAGGGTCACCTCGCGGTCGCGGCCGTCCCGCTCCACCGTGAGGTCGAGACGGTCCTTGGGCCGGTGCGCGCGGACCTTCACGATCAGCTCGTCGCTGGAGTGCACGGCCTGGCCGTCCACCTCGGTGATGACGTCGCCCGGCTTGAGGCCCGCCTTCTCGCCGGGTCCGTCCTCGCTGACGGAGGGGCCGCCGTCCCTGCCCTTGTCCGCGATGCGGGCGCCGTCGCCGGTGAACTCCGTGTCGAGCGTCACCCCGATCACGGGGTGCGTCGCCTTGCCGAAGTTGATCAGCTCCTCCGCCACGCGCTTGCCCTGGTTGATGGGTATGGCGAAACCGAGGCCGATGGATCCCGCCTGGCCGCCGCCCTGCTCCGAACGGTCACCGGCGGAGCGGATGGCGCTGTTGATGCCGATGACGCGCGCCTTCGAGTCGACCAGCGGACCGCCCGAGTTGCCCGGGTTGATCGGCGCGTCGGTCTGCAGGGCGTCCACGTACGAGGTGTCGCTGCCGTCGCCCTTCTCGCCGCCCGCGGTGATGGGCCGCTCCTTGGCGCTGATGATCCCGGAGGTCACCGTGTTCGCCAGGTCGAAGGGGGCGCCGATCGCCACGACCGGGTCGCCGACCTGGACGTTCTCGGAGTTGCCGAGGGTCAGGGGCTTCAGGCCCCGGACGCCGGAAACCTTGACGACCGCGAGGTCGTAGCCCGAGTCGCGGCCGATGACCTTCGCCTCGGCGGTCTCGCCGCCGCTGAACGTCACGGATATCTCGCCGCCGGTGCCCGCGGGCTCCACGACGTGGTTGTTGGTGAGGATATGGCCCTTGCCGTCCAGGACGAAGCCGGTGCCCGTGCCCTGCGCCGAGTCGCCCCGGACGTGCAGGGTGACCACGCCGGGCAGGGCCGCGGAGGCGATCCCTGCCACGCTGCCCTTGGGGCGGTCCTTGGCCTCGGTGCCGGCCTGGCTGAGCTCGATGTCGCCGACCCCGCCGTTGCGCTCGAGGTACGCGCCGATCGCGCCGCCGATGCCGCCGGAGACGAGGGTGACCACCATGACCCCGACGAGCAGCGTCCGACGGACCCGCTTGCGCTTCTTCGCCTCGCCCTCCGGGGTCGGGGCCCCGGTCTGCTGGAACGGCGCGTTCCACGGATCGTACGGCTGCCGGGGCGGCCCCTGCGGGGCGCTCTGATACGGCGCGGGGCCGGCGTGCGTCACCGCCGCGGGGAGCGGGGTGCCGTGGCCGGGGGTCGCGTGGGGCTGCGGGGCACTGTGCGGGGCCGCCGCCGCGGGGAGGGGGGTGCCGTGGCCCGGGGTCGCGTGGGGCTGCGGTGCGCCGTGCTGGGGCGTGCCGTGCGGTGGCGTGCCGCCGTGCGTCACCGCCGCGGGGAGCGGGGTGCCGTGGCCGGGCGTGGCCATGGGGTGCTGGACGGGGGGCGCGGGCGCCCAGGGGCCGGGCTCACCGTACGGCGGCGTGCTGTACGGGTCCGGGTCGTGCAGCGGACGCGGCCGCTCACCCGCGGGGGCACCGCCGGGGGCCTGACCGCTCGGCGGCACGGCCGCCTGGCCGCTCGACGGCTGCGCCTGGTCGGCCGGGGGCTGACTGCTCGGCGCGGGCGGCTGCGGCTGACCGGCGGACACCTGGCCGCTCGGCGGCTGCGCCAGACCGGCGGCCGGGGCGTGGCCGCTCGACGGCTGCGCCGGGTCCGCCGGGGGCTCATCGCTCGGCTGCTGGGGAGGGCCGGGCGGTGGCGCCGGGGCCTGCGGTGGCTGGTGGGCGGTCCCCGGCGTCTCCGGCCGGGGGCGGCTCCACCAGTTCCCCTTCGTGGGCTTGCCCTCGTCCATGCTCTCCCCACAACTGGCCCGCGGCGCACGCCGATACGTATCTCAACTCCGTGCCCGCCAAGTCCCCCCGGCGGGCACGGCCCACCGAGATTCAACCAGGTTCTCGCGTGTGAGCGCAGTGCGCCGCCGCGTCAGCGGAGCGCGGCCGTGCCTCGCGACGGGTCCGCACCCGGGGCCGCCGCGGTGGTGTCCGACGCGTCGACGCCCCCCGCCTGCACGGACCGGAGCGTCGGTGGCACCGCCACGCCGGGCGGCGCCGCACTCCGGTGGCCCGGCTGCGGCGGGCTTATCAGCGGGGAGACGGCGGCGGCGCCCGCGAGGAGCGGTGCCGTCACCGCGTACGCCGAGGCCCGTGAGCGGAACGGCTGCGTGGGGCCTCCGGGGAGCAACGGCCCCGTCACCTCGGTGGGCGCGACCGGCGCCGCGAGGGCCCCGGGGCGCTGGCCCTGCGCCGACAGCGGATTACCGGCCCCCCGGCGGCGCACGGAATCCGGGGACACGGCGGAACCCGTGCCCTGGGGGCGCTGCGGCGTGATGTTGCTGTTGGCCTTGGAGCCGCCGGCCCTGGTGTCGCTCGTGTCGGCGGGGGCGCCCGCCGTGACGCCGCCGAGCGCGATGGCGGCCAGCGACACCGCGCCGGCCGCGGCGAACGCGAAGCGGCGCCCGCGCCAGAGCGAGCGGTCGCCCTCGTGCCGGGTGACGTCATGGGTGCGGAAACCGCGTCCTCCGCCGGGCAGCACCGTCGCGTGGGCGCCCGAGGGGGCATAGCCGACGAAGGCTTCGGTGTTCACGCCGAAGAGGCCCGTCCTCGGCAGCCCGGCGGAGCTGGACCCGGTGGCGAAGCCCTCTCCGTCACCCGGCGGATTGGGACCGTCGGGCGGCTCGATGCCACCGGCGGGCAGGCCCTGGAGGCGGGCCAGGAAGCTCTCGCTGGGCGGCGGTGGCGCCGCCTGCGCGAAGACGCTCTTCAGGCGGCGCTGTGCGTCGGCCTCGGTCTTGCACATCGGACAGGTCGCCAGATGCGCGAGGACGCGCTCGCGCGCGTCATGACCCAACTCTCCGTCCACCAGGGCGGCGAGCCGGTCTCCCAGATGCTGCTCCGCGTCGGCCAGGGGCCGCTCCGCGGGATTCGCCCGTGATCCACTCACGCGGTCGCGCCCCCTCCTCCCAGCGCCACGGCTCCGGGGGCCCCCACTGCCTGCAGGGCAGGGGTGTCGGCGCCGAGCGCACGGCGCTCCGCGCGAGCCTCGGGAGAGCGGTGCTGGAGGGCCTTGCGGAGCTGGGAGCGGCCCCGGTGGATACGGCTGCGGACCGTGCCGAGCTTGACGCCGAGGGTCGCGGCGATCTCCTCGTACGACAGGCCCTCGATGTCGCAGAGGACCACGGCGGCGCGGAACTCGGGCGCGAGGGTGTCGAGCGCCTGCTGGACGTCCGCGTCGAAGTGCGTGTCGTTGAACACCTGCTGCGGCGAGGGCTCGCGGCTGGGGAGGCGCTCGGCCGCGTCGTCGCCGAGGGCGTCGAAGCGGATGCGCTGCTTGCGGCGCACCATGTCCAGGAAGAGGTTCGTGGTGATGCGGTGCAGCCAGCCCTCGAACGTGCCGGGCGTATACGTCGAAAGGGAGCGGAAGACGCGGACGAAGACCTCCTGGGTGAGGTCCTCGGCGTCGTGCTGATTGCCTGTCAGGCGATACGCCAGGCGGTACACGCGGCCGCTGTGTGTGCTGACGATCTCCTCCCATGTGGGCGGAGTCCACGCCTGCGATTCCGCGTCAGCGGCAAAGGTCGCGGTCTGAGCGGAGTCGTTGGCACGGATGCGGTCAGCGGTGTCGGTCACGGATTTCGGCTCACCCGCCAATCCGAGAAAGCGCCGAAGCACTCCTCCCCGATCCGCGGACGCAGCCGCACCTCCCCTGTCGGCTCTGGTGGTGTCCAGTGGAGCCCCTACCATAACCACCTCGCCCGTTAGCTCCGGATAAGCGTTTTTACGTGAATTTGGTACGGGCTTCTCAGCGGTTGTCCTGCCGCTTCGAGGCGCCCGCTTCAAGTCTTGATCCATCCGTGACCCCCGCCGTCCTCACACCCCCTATTAACGTCCGGCCTCATCTGCGGGTTCCCGGCGCCAACGGATACAGTCACGGCCAGGCAACCACGGGGACAGGAGAGGGCCATTACCGGCAACCGGCAGACGAGCTGGGCGTTCGCCGACGCCTTTGTCGCCGAGGACGAGGCGCTGCGCTGGGCCCGTGACCGGGCCCGGGAGGCAGGGCTGCCCTCGGTGTCGCCCGGCACCGGCGCCGCGCTGCGGATGCTCGCCGCCACGGTTGACGCGAAGGCAGTGGCCGAAATCGGCACGGGGACCGGAGTGTCGGGCATCCACCTGCTGCACGGCATGCGGCCCGACGGGGTGCTGACCACGGTCGATCCCGAGCCGGAGCGGCAGCAGTTCGCCCGCCAGGCCTTCCGTGCCGCCGGTTTCGCGGGCAACCGGGCGCGGTTCATTCCGGGGCGGGCGCTGGACGTGCTGCCGCGGCTCGCCGACGGCGGTTACGACCTCGTGTTCTGCGACGGGGACCGCATGGAGTCCCTCGAGTACCTCGCTGAATCGTTGCGCCTGCTGCGGCCGGGTGGGCTCGTCTGCTTCGAGGGGGCCTTCGCGGACGGCAGGACCGTGGATTCCGGGCCGCAGCCCGTCGAGGTTCTCTGTCTGCGGGATCTGCTGCGGACCGTGCGGGAGAGTCCGGAGCTCGTGCCGTCCCTTCTTCCCGTGGGTGATGGGTTGCTCTGTGCGGTCAAACGGTAGCGGGAGGCCTCGGCGGTTCTTGCCGGGTCCCTGCCTGGTGGTTCCGTGCCCCACCTCTTGGCTCCGTGCGCGGTTCCCCGCGTCCCCTCCCCGTTCCGCCCCGTGATTCCGTGCCGCACCCCGTGGCTCTGTGCGCGGTCCCCCGCGCCCTTCCGCGTCCCGCCCCGTGGTTCCGGGCTGTCCCGCTTGTGCTCTGTGCGCGGTTCCCCGCGCCCCTTCCGCGTCCCGCCCCGTGGTTCCCGTGCCGCTTCTCTTGGCTCTGTGCGCGGTTCCCCGCGCCCCTCAAAAGCCCCCGGAAAAACAGCACTGCCCCGGATCCCATGGGATCCGGGGCAGTGAAAAGTTTGGGCGCGCTTCCGCGTCAGCCGACGACCTTCTTCAGGGCGTCGCCGAGCGCGTCGGCCTCGTCCGGAGTCAGTTCGACGACAAGTCGTCCGCCGCCTTCGAGCGGAACGCGCATGACGATGCCCCGCCCCTCCTTGGTCACCTCGAGCGGGCCGTCGCCCGTCCGCGGCTTCATGGCCGCCATGCTCGTTCCCCTTCCTGAAACCAGCTCATCGCAGCCGACAACCCAGGTGTCACCGGCATCGAACATATTGCTTCCAGGCCATTATCCCGCATGGCAGGACCCGATGACCAACATCGGCCGGCATCGCTTGCGCAACGCGCGCCCGCAAAACCACCCAATTCGGCGATGTGCCTGCGATACTTCGCCTCCGCCCATGCCCCAACGACCCACAATTGTTAGACGCAGGTCACATATCCGCCCTCATGTCGGACCTCGATGATCTCCGTCATGCTGAGGAGCCACGTACCGGACAAGCGGAAGGGTTCACCATGGCCGACAGCGTGCTCTACGAGGTCAGCGACGGACTCGCGACGATCACGATCAACCGGCCCGACGCCATGAACGCGATGAACGCGGAGGCCAAGGCCGCCCTGCGGGACGCGCTCAGGGCCGCCGCCGACGACCCCGCCGTGCGCGCCGTGCTGCTGACCGCGACCGGGCGCGCCTTCTGCGTCGGCCAGGACCTCAAGGAGCACATCGGCTCCCTCATGGCGGACCGCGAGGCCGGCACGGGGCAGACGATGACCACCGTCAAGGAGCACTACAACCCGATAGTCCGCGCGCTGGCCGGCATGCCGAAGCCCGTCGTGGCCGGGGTCAACGGCGTCGCCGCGGGAGCCGGCCTCGGCTTCGCGCTCGCCGCCGACTACCGCGTGGTCGCCGACACCGCCAAGTTCAACACGTCCTTCGCCGGGGTCGCCCTCACCGCCGACTCGGGCGTCTCCTGGACGCTGCAGCGCGTGATCGGCCCCGGCCGCGCCGCCGACCTGCTGCTCTTCCCGCGGAACATCACCGCGCAGGAGGCGTACGACCTGGGCATCGCCAACAAGGTGGTGCCCGCGGACGAGCTCGCCGCCGAGGCCGCCAAGGTGGCCCGCGCCCTGGCCAAGGGCCCGACCCTGGCCTACGCCGCGCTCAAGGAGTCCCTCGCCTACGCGGCGGAGCACACCCTGGACGAGGCCCTGGACAAGGAGGACGAGCTCCAGACCAGGGCGGGCGCCTCCGAGGACCACGCCATCGCCGTGCGGGCCTTCATCGCCAAGGAGCAGCCGGAGTACCTGGGGCGCTGAGCCCCTGGCCTACGGTCTCGGCGCCTCGCGGGCCACGCAGTCCGCGAGGTGGTCGTTGACCAGGCCGCAGGCCTGCATCAGGGCGTATGCCGTGGTGGGGCCGACGAAGCGGATGCCCCGCTTCTTCAGCGCCTTGGACAGGGCCGTGGACTCCGGGGTGATCGCCGGGACCTCGGCGAGCGACGTCGGGGCCGGGCGCGAGACCGGGTCGGGGGCGAACGACCAGATCAGCTCGTCCAGTTCGCCCTCGGACCAGCCGGCGAGCACGCGCGCGTTGGCGAGTGTCGCGTCGATCTTGGCGCGGTTGCGGATGATCCCGGTGTCGGCGAGGAGCCGCTCGCGGTCCGCGTCGGTGAACTGCGCGACCGAGGCGATGTCGAAGCCCGCGAACGCCGCGCGGAAGCCCTCGCGGCGGCGCAGGATCGTGATCCAGGACAGGCCGGACTGGAAGGCCTCCAAGCTGAGCCGCTCGTACAGGGCGTCGTCGCCGCGGACGGGGCGGCCCCACTCCGCGTCGTGGTACAGCACATAGTCCTCGGAGGACAGGCCCCAGGGGCAGCGCAGGCCGCCGTCGGGCCCCGCGACCGCGTCGCTCGTCGTGCTCACTGGTCGTCGCCTCTCTCGCCGCGCTTGTCGTGCCCGCCGTCGGAGCCGCCGTCGAAGAGGGCGGGGCCTGCCACCGCCGTGGCCTGGACGCCCGCCAGAGCCGCCTCCAGCTCGGCGATGCGGGCGTCCCGCTCGGCGAGCTCCGCGCCCAGGCGGTCGAGGGCCTCGTCCACGTCCACCATGTCGTAGCCCCGCAGGGTCATGGGAAAGCGCAGGGCGTCCACGTCGGCGCGGCGCAGCGGCCGGTCGGGGGGCAGCGGGTCGGTGAGGCGCTCCGGCGGGGCCTCGGGCAGGGCGCCGCTCTCGCCGCCGCCGACGACGGCGAGGGTCACCGCGCCGACCACCACGACGAGGGCGATGACCAGGAACAAGAACAAGACCATGGCTGAGGCCCCCACGCTCGACTGCCCGTGCTGAAAGTGTCAGTGTCCGATCGTGCCATGCGGCTGTGACAGTTAAGGTCGCAGGCGGCCGAACCGCGACGAGGACCCAGGAGGGCCACAGGGGATGCTCAGGCTTGGACGGCGCGAGTTCGACGCGCACGAGCCGGTGATCATGGCGATCGTGAACCGGACACCGGACTCGTTCTACGACCAGGGGGCGACGTTCCGGGACGAGCCCGCCCTGGCCCGCGTGGAGCAGGCGGTGGCCGAGGGCGCCGCGATCATCGACATCGGCGGCGTCAAGGCGGGCCCCGGCGACGAGGTGTCCGCCGAGGAGGAGGCGCGCCGTACGGTCGGCTTCGTCGCCGAGGTGCGCAGGCGCTTCCCCGAGGTGGTGATCAGCGTCGACACCTGGCGGCACGACGTCGGCGAGGCGGTCTGCGAGGCGGGCGCCGATCTGCTGAACGACGCCTGGGGCGGTGTCGACCCCAAGCTCGCCGAGGTCGCCGCGCGGCACGGGGCCGGCCTGGTGTGCACGCACGCGGGCGGGGCCGAGCCGCGCACACGGCCGCACCGCGTCGGGTACGAGGACGTGATGGCCGACATCCTGCGCGTGACGGTCGGCCTGGCCGAGCGCGCGGTCGCCCTGGGGGTGCCGCGCGAGTCGGTCCTCATCGATCCCGGGCACGACTTCGGCAAGAACACCCGGCACAGCCTGGAGGCCACCCGCAGGCTGGGCGAGATGGTGGAGACGGGCTGGCCGGTGCTGGTCTCGCTGTCCAACAAGGACTTCGTGGGCGAGACCCTGGACAAGCCGGTCAAGGAGCGGGTGATCGGCACCCTGGCGACGACGGCGGTCTCCGCCTGGCTGGGCGCGCGGGTCTACCGCGTCCACGAGGTCGCGGAGACGCGCCAGGTGCTCGACATGGTGGCGACGATCGCGGGCCACCGGGACCCCGCCGTGGCGCGGCGCGGACTGGCCTGAGCGCGCCCGCCGGGCCGGGGCGGGCGGCACGCGCGCGGGAGGCCCGCCGGGCGCCCGCGCGCGTGGGGGGGCTACTTCCCGACTTCCTTCGTCACCAGGGAGATGGCCTCCTCCACGTCGTCCGTGACGTGGAAGAGGAGCAGGTCGGCCTCGGAGGCCTTGCCCTGGGCGATGACGGTGTCCTTCAGCCAGTCGATCAGGCCGCTCCAGTACTGCGTGCCGAAGAGGACGATCGGGAAGCGCGTGACCTTGCGGGTCTGCACCAGGGTGAGCGCCTCGAAGAGCTCGTCCAGGGTGCCGAGGCCGCCGGGCAGGACCACGAAGCCCTGCGCGTACTTCACGAACATCGTCTTGCGGACGAAGAAGTACCGGAAGTTGACGCCGATGTCGACATACGGGTTGAGGCCCTGCTCGAAGGGCAGCTCGATGCCGAGGCCGACCGAGGTGCCCTTGGCGTCGACGGCCCCCTGGTTGGCGGCCTGCATCGCGCCGGGCCCGCCTCCCGTGATGACCGCGAAGCCGGCCTCCACGAGGGCTCTGCCGATCTCCACCCCGGCCGCGTACTCCGGTGAGTCCATCGGGGTGCGCGCCGAGCCGAAGACGCTGATCGCCGGCGGCAGTTCGGCCAGGGTGCCGAAGCCCTCGATGAACTCCGACTGGATGCGCAGCACCCGCCAGGGGTCGGTGTGGACCCACTCGGAGGGGCCGGCGGAGTCGAGGAGACGCTGATCGGTGGTGGTGCCGGCCTGCACCTTGTCGCGCCGGCGCAGCACCGGACCCACCTGCTTCTCGTCGGGATGCTTCCCGGCAGCGGGGCCGTCGTATTCGGTCATCGTCTGCTCCCTCCATGCGTACGGAACCACAGCCTAGGTCCAGGCGGGTTACGGCCGAGGGACCTCGTGATGTCCTGCGCCGTGCCCGCCCGCGCGGCTAGGCCGTCAGCCAGTCGCGCAGCCGCTCCTCCGCCTCGGGGATCAGCGAGGCCCGTACGCGCTCGTCGACCTTGTGGGCGAGCAGCGGGTCCCCGGGGCTGAAGTTGACGGCGGGGACGCCGAGGGCGCTGAAGCGGGAGACGTCCGTCCAGCCGAACTTGGGGCGGGCCTCGCCGCCGACGGCCGCCATGAAGGCGGCGGCCGCCGGGTGGTCGAGGCCGGGGCGGGCCGCGCCCGTGTGGTCGTCGACGATGAACTCGTCGACGCCGCAGTCCGCGAAGTAGTCGCGCACGAAGGCGAGGGCGTCCTCCTCGCTGCGGTCGGGCGCGTAGCGGAAGTTGACGGTGACGGTGCACTCGTCGGGGATGACGTTGGTGGCGACGCCGCCCTCGATGCGGACGGCGTTGAGGCCCTCGTGGTACTCCAGGCCGTCCACCACCGGCTTGCGCGGCTCGTACGCGGCGAGCCTGACGAGGATCGGGGTGGCGGCGTGGATGGCGTTGGAGCCCATCCACGCGCGCGCGGAGTGCGCCCGCACCCCCTTGGTCCTCAGCAGGACCCGCAGGGTGCCCTGGCAACCGCCCTCGACCTGGCCGTCGGTCGGCTCCAGGAGGACCGCGAAGTCGCCCGCGAGCCAGTCGGGGTGCGCCTCGGCGATGTGCCCGAGGCCGTTCAGGTGGGCGGCGACCTCTTCGTTGTCGTAGAAGACGAAGGTGAGGTCGCGGTTGGGCTCCGTGACCGTCTGGGCGATGCGCAGCTGCACGGCGACGCCCGACTTCATGTCGCAGGTGCCGCAGCCCCACAGGACGCCGTCCTCGTCGAGGCGCGAGGGGACGTTGTCGGCGATCGGCACGGTGTCGATGTGCCCGGCGAGGACGACCCGCTCCGCGCGGCCGAGGTTCGTGCGGGCCACCACGTTGTTGCCGTGCCGGTCGACGGTGAGGTGCGGCAGGCCGCGCAGGGCCGTCTCGATGGCGTCGGCGAGGGCCGCCTCCGAACCGCTCGGCGACGGGAAGTCGACAAGGCGGGCGGTCAGCTCGGCGGCGTCCAACGTGAGGTCAAGCGGGGTGTGAGGCATGCGGTCGACCCTAACGCCCGAAGGCGCGCCGGCCTGTCGGCGGTCTCCAGTACCTTGGACGCGTGCCTGAGCCACCCACCCCCTCCCGGCGCGGCCGCCTCGCCCGTCTCGGAACCGCGGTCGCGGTGCTGCTCGCCGTCGCCGGCTATGTCGCCGTGCAGTACGTCTACGGCGGCAAGCCCTCCCCCCGGTGCACGGTGGTGTCGGCCAACGGCGACGGCGCCTCGTACGAGTTCACGGCCGAGCAGGCGGAGAACGCCGCGACGGTCGCCGCCGTCGGCACCTCGCGCGGCATGCCCGAGCGGGCCGTGACGATCGCGCTGGCGACCGCCCTCCAGGAGTCGGGCCTGCGCAACATCCGCTTCGGCGACCGTGATTCGCTCGGCCTCTTCCAGCAGCGCCCCACGCAGGGCTGGGGCGACGAGCGCCAGATCATGGACCCGGCCTACTCCGCGGCGCGGTTCTACGCGCATCTGGCCGAGGTCCCCGGCTATTCGCGGCTGCCCCTCACGGTCGCCGCGCAGCGCGTGCAGCGCAGCGGCTATCCGCAGGCCTACGCCAAGCACGAGCCGGACGCCGTGCTGCTGGCCGCCGCGCTCACCGGCCGCGCGCCCGCGACGTTCAGCTGCGAGGGCCACCCCGGCACGGCCCCCGGCGGCCCCGCGAAGGTGCGGGCCGCGCTGGAGCGTGACTTCGGCCGTGCCGTGCGCCCCGAGGCCGTGGGGGGCCGCACGGTGACGGTCCCGGTGCCCGCCACCGCGGCGGCGGGCGGCGAGGCCCCGCGGCGCGGCTGGGAGCTGGCGCACTGGGCGGTGGCGCAGTCGTCGGCGCTGCGCGTGGAGCGCGTCTCGTACGCGGGGCGGGAGTGGCGCGTCGGCGGTTCGGGCGGGTGGCACGAGGTGGCGGCGGGCAGGGCCGCGGGCCCCGGTGCGGCCGACCGAGTGCGGATCGTCACCGCGCAGTAGTGCGACCCGTCCCCCGGCGGGGGCATGGAGATCGCCCTTCCACGGAAGCGCGGCCACGCCGCCCCGACCTGCCCACCCTGCCCCTACGCCCCTTGCGGGCCAAGGGAATGAAGGATTCTGCGGGCGTCACGAGCGACGCGTTCTCTGCCCGCTTTTGTCCGGAGCCGATTATGCGACGCATTGCCGACTCTTTACGTTGGCCCGCCGTAACCAATCCAGGCCTTGAGCGGTATTCACTGCGTCCGAGCGCCGGAACCCATCCGGTGGGACGCCGGAGACGATCCGGCCGGACACCTCACCGTCTTCTCCCGTCTGAAGGAGCATCATGTCCCTCCCCCTGACCCGCCGGATCGCCCGCGCGGCGCTGCTCAGCGCTGCGGGAGCAGCTTCCGTGGTCGGTGCGGCCGGCTCCGCAAGCGCCCTCCCCGCCGCTCCCGACCTGGGCGGGCTCACCGCGCTGGACACCGCGAACCTCGGCAACACCGTCGACAGCGCCGCCCAGAACACCGGCAACCTCGCCGGTGAGGCCGGCAGCAAGGCCGTGAAGAAGACCGTGCCCGCCGCCACGAAGGTCGTCGGCCAGAGCGCCAAGACGACGACGCCGGTCGCCCAGAAGGCCGTCGGCGACGTCGCCGGCGCCGCGGGCAAGGTCGTCGGCGACACCGCGAGCACGGCCACCGAGGGCGGGCTGCCGACCGACTCGCTGACCAAGGGCGGACTGCCGACCCAGGGCCTGCCGCTCGGCTGATCGAGCGACCCCCATGACGTGGGGCCCCGAGCCACTGGCTCGGGGCCCCACGTCATGTCCGGCGTTCCTCACGTCAGGCGTGCGACCGCCGCCGCCACGCGCTCGTCCGTCGCCGTCAGCGCCACCCGGACGAACCGCTCGCCCGCGGGCCCGTAGAAGTCGCCGGGCGCCACCAGGACGCCCAGGCCGGCGAGGTGGCCGACGGTGTCCCAGCAGGACTCCCCGCGCGTGGCCCACAGATACAGGCTCGCCTCGCTGTGCTCGATGCGGAAGCCGTGCTTCACCAGGGCCTCGCGCAGGGCGGTGCGCCGGGCCGCGTACCGCTCGCGCTGCTCGCGCACGTGCTGGTCGTCGCCGAGCGCCGCCACGACGGCCGCCTGGGTGGGCGCGGACGTCATCATGCCGCCGTGCTTGCGGATCTGGAGCAGGTCCCCGAGCACGGCCGGGTCGCCGGCGATGAACGCGGCGCGGTAGCCGGCGAGGTTCGAGCGCTTCGAGAGCGAGTGGACGGCGACGATGCCCTCGTGGGAACCGCCGCACACGTCCGGGTGCAGGACCGAGACGGGGTCGGCCTCCCAGCCGAGCTCCAGGTAGCACTCGTCGCTGACGAGCAGCACGCCGTGCTCGCGCGCCCAGGCCACGGCCCGCTGCAGCTCGTCCAGGGCGAGGACGCGGCCGGTCGGGTTGGAGGGCGAATTGAGCCAGAGGAGCTTCATCCCGGCGGGGTCGAGTTCCGCCACCGCGGCGTCGGAGGCGAACACGTCGGGGTCGTACGTGACGTACTCGGCCCTGGCCAGGCGCGCGCCCACCTCGTACGTCGGGTAGGCGAGCCGGGGGTGGGCGACGACGTCACCCGGGCCGAGGCCGAGCTGGGTCGGGAGCCAGGCCACCAGTTCCTTGGAGCCGACGACCGGCAGGACGTTGCGGTGCGTGAAGCCGGTCGCCCCGAGGCGTCGCTCGCACCAGCCCGTGAGCGCGTCACGCAGCTCGGGCGTGCCCCACACCGTGGGATAGCCCGGCGAGTCCGCCGCCGCGACCAGCGCTTTCTGGATCAGCTCGGGCACCGGGTCGACCGGCGTGCCCACCGACAGGTCGACGATGCCGCCGGGGTGGGCGGCGGCCGTGGCCTTGTAGGGCTCCAGCTTGTCCCAGGGGAAGGTGGGCAGGCGGTCGGAAACTGCGGACACGTACGGACTCCCGGCTTGCGTGGATGGACAAACGCCCCGGTCCCGTACGCGGGACATGCCGTACGGGACCGGGGCGGCGCTTCGCGCCGCTGCTACTGGTTCTGCGGCGGCAGGGCGGCGATGAAGGCGTGGTCGCGCTCGATCAGACCGAGCTTGCTCGCGCCGCCGGGCGAACCCAGCTCGTCGAAGAACTCGACGTTCGCCTTGTAGTAGTCCTTCCACTCCTCTGGAGTGTCGTCCTCGTAGAAGATCGCCTCGACCGGGCAGACCGGTTCGCAGGCTCCACAGTCGACGCATTCGTCCGGGTGGATGTACAAGGACCGGGAGCCCTCGTAAATGCAGTCGACCGGGCACTCCTCGATGCACGCCTTGTCCTTGACGTCGACACAAGGCTGCGCGATGACGTAGGTCACGCTGTCGTTCCTCCTCGATACGGGCGTTGGCGGGCCGTCTTCAGGCTCCGCTCGCCTGGCGCGCGGGAGCGCGGCGTCGTCGATGCCCGCCCCTAGTATCTCCGTTCCTGGGCATGATCCGAACAGGAGGGGCTCGAGAAGCCGTGGAATTCACTGCGGGCGGACGACTTGAGGTCCGTGTCACCGCCGCTGACGTGGGCAAACGTGTATCAGTCCGGCGTCGCACCGACGCCGCCGAGCGCGGCGGCGGTTTCACCGACACGGTCGGCGTTCTCACATCGTGGGACGACGGTGTGCTGCTCATCACACGAAGGACCGGCGAGAGCGTCCGCATCGCGGAGGACACGCTGGTCGCGGGCAAGGTCGTGCCCGCGGCCCCGGCCCGCAGACGCGGCCCCGCCGCCTCGTACGAGGAGCTGGCGCGGGTGTCCGCGCGCGCCTGGCAGCCGGTGGAGAGCGAGCCGCTGGGCGACTGGGAGCTGCGGGCCGCCGCCGGGTTCACGCGACGGGCCAACTCGGCGCTGCCGCTCGGCGACCCGGGCCGGCCGCTCGACGAGGCGCTGGGCGAGGTGCGGAAGTGGTACGGGGCGCGCGGGCTGCCCGCGTACGTCCAGACCGCGACCGGCGCCGAGGGCACCCAGGAGACGCTCTGCGCGGAACTGGTGGCGCGGGGCTGGGAGCGCGAGGTCAGCGCGGAACTGCACATCGGCGCGCTCGCCCCGGTCGGGGACCTGGACGCGGACGGGACGGGCGTGGAACTGTCGCGCTCCTGCGACGAGGGATGGCTGCGGCGCTACGGACGGACCGGAACTCCGGGCCCCCATGTGCGCAAGGTGCTGGCAAGCGGGCCCTCGGTGTGGTTCGCTTCCGTGCCCGGGAGCGGTGACGCCCCGGCCGCCATCGGCCGGTGCGTGGTCGACGGGCGCTGGGCGGGATTCATGGCGGTCGAGGTGGATCCCGGGCGCCGCAGGCAGGGGCTCGCCACCTCGGTGATGTCCGCACTGGCCCGGCAGGCGCTGTCCGAAGGCGCGTCGGCGGCCTGGCTGCAGGTCGAGAACGGCAACGACGGCGCGCGGGCACTGTACGGCGGGATGGGCTTCGCGGCGCATCACACGTACCACCACTACCGGCACGGACGGGCCTGAGCGGCCACCGGGGCGGCCGGGCGGCACGGCACGGCACACGGCAACAGCGCCCCACCGGGGCATGAGACACGAGGCACGTATGCACGCGGAGTCCGGCGAATGGCGACGGCGGTTCGCCGAGGAGGTACGGTCCGAACGGCCCGGTCTCGCCCTGCTGTGCCTGCTGATCGGCACGGAGGCGGACCCCTCGCTCGGCCAGGAGGGGATCGACACCGCCGAGATCGAACTCGACCGGCTGGCGGGGCTGCTGCCCTTCCGCCCCGGCGGGCCCCGCGCGTGGGCGTCCGCGCTCGCCGAGCTCCTGGGCGAGCAGTGCGGCTTCCAGGGCACGCCGAGCGACTACCAGCGCCTGGACTCCTCCCTGCTGCATCTGGTGCTGCGGCGCCGCAAGGGCCTGCCGATCCTTTTGTCGGTGGTGTGGATGGAGGTGGCGCGGCGCGCCGGCGCCCCCGTCTACGGCGTGGCGCTGCCCGGCCACTTCGTGGTCGGCTTCGGACCGCGGGACGAGCAGGTGCTCGCCGATCCGTTCGACGGCGGCCGCATCCTGACCGGGCAGGACGCGGAGATGCTCGTGGCGGGGACCGCGGGCACAGGGCTCCAGCCCTCGATGCTGACGCCCGCCGACCCGCTCAACATCATCCAGCGCATCCTCAACAACATCCGCGCCTGGGCCGCCGCCCGCCCCGAGCGCTCCGAGGTCGCGCTGTGGGCGCTCGACCTGTCCCTGCTGCTGCCGGCGCACCCCGCCAGGCTGCGCTATGAGCGGGCCCAACTCCTCGTCCAGCGCGGCGACTTCCTGGGCGGAGCGGCGGAGCTCGACGAGTACGCCGATGTGGTGACGGCGGTGGAGCCGACCACCGCCGAGCGGGTCCGCCAGCAGGCGCGGGCGGCCAGGGCCATGCTGAACTGAGCTCTGCGGGGCGGTAGGCGATCGGCCCGGCCGGGCACCACGGACGTATGCCTTCCCGATCCCCCGGAGCCCCCGAGTGGCGACGGCTGTTCGCGGCCGGGGCCCCGCACCCCGACCTCGCCCTGCTGCGCCTGCTGTGCCTGCTGATCGGCGCGGAGACGGACCCCTTGCTCGACCGGGCGGAGATCGGCAGGGCGCGGCGGCCGCTCGGCCGGCTCGCCGGGCAGGCCGCGCTCGGCAGCGACGAAAGCCCCCCCCCCCCGGGCCCGGGCGGCGGCCGTCGGGGAACTCCTCGGCGGGCGCTACGGCTTCCGGGGCGGGCCCGGTGACCACCAGCGCCGGGAGCCGTCTCTGCCGCACCGGGTCCCGCGCCGCCGCGGGGGCCTGCCGATCCTGCTGTCGGCGCTCTGGCTGGAGGTGGCGCGGCGCGCGGGCGCCACGGTCCGCGGGGTGGCGCTGCCGGGCCACTTCGTGGTCGGCTTCGGACCCCCTGACGACCTGGTGCTCGCCGGCCCCTTCGCGGGCGGCCGGGTCCTGACGGGCGCGGACGCCGGGCTGCTCGTGGCGGCGGCCACCGGGAAGCCCCCTCGTGCCGTCCATGCCGGGGCCCGCGCGGACGCCGGACATCGTGCGGCGGGTCCTGGACGACATCCGCGCGTGGGCCGCGCCGCGTCCCGAGCGCCGCGACGTCTCCCTCTGGGCGCTCGGCCTCTGCCTGCTCCTGCCCTCGCCGCCGCCCCGGCCGCGCTTCGAGCGCGCCCAGCTCCTCGTACGGCAGGGCGACTTCGCCGCCGGCGCGCGCGAGCTCGACTCCTACGCCGACGAGGTGGCCGACACGGACGGGGCGGCGGACCGGGCGCGGCGTCAGGCGCGGGGCGCCCGCGCCCGGCTGAATCGGGCGCTCAGAGCCAGCCCTTGTCGCGGGCGACGCCGACCGCCTCGGCGCGGTTGCGGACGGCGAGCTTCTGGATGGCCGTGGAGAGGTAGTTGCGGACGGTGCCCTGGGACAGGTGCAGGGCGGCCGCCAGTTCGGCGTTGGTGGCGCCGCCGGCCGCCGCGCGCAGGACCTCGCGCTCGCGGTCCGTCAGGGGGTTCGCGCCCTCGGCGAGGGCCGCGGCGGCGAGGGCGGGGTCGATGACCCGCTCGCCCGCGAGGACCTTGCGCACGGCCGCGGCGAGCTGGGCGGCGGGGGCGTCCTTGACCAGGAAGGCACGGGCGCCGGACTCCATGGCGTCGCGGAGGTGGCCGGGGCGGCCGAAGGTGGTCAGGACGACCACCTTCACGGCGGGGAGCGCGGCGCGCAGTTCGGCCGCGGCCTCGATGCCGGTGCGGCCCGGCATCTCGATGTCGAGCAGCGCGACGTCGACGTCCGCCTCGCGCGCCGCCGCGAGCACCTCGTCGCCGCGGCCCACCTGGGCGACGACCTCGATGTCGGGTTCCAGGCCGAGCAGCGCGGCGAGGGCCTCGCGGACCATCCCCTGGTCCTCCGCGAGCAGGACCTTGATCACCTTGTCGGCGCCGCGGCCGTCGTCGCTGGTCATGAGGGGGATCCTACGGTGGCGCCGGTGAGCGGGACGCGGACCGTGAGCCGGAAGCCGCGGCGGCCCGCGGCCCCCGCGTCCAGCTCACCGCCGACCGCGGCCACCCGCTCGGCGAGGCCCGTCAGGCCGTTGCCCGCGGGCCCCGCGCCACCCACCCCGTCGTCCTCGACGCGGAGTTCGAGACGGGGCCCGGCGAGCGTCTGGCGGGCCGTGAACGCCACCGTGCAGCGCCGGGCGCCGCTGTGCCGCACGACATTGGTCACGGCCTCCCGCAGCGCCCAGGCGAGCGCCGTCTCGCCCTCCTCGTCCGGCAGCGTCTCGGGCGCTTCCGGCGGCACGTCCGCCGCGATGCCGGCGGCGGTCAGCGCCGTACGGGCGCCCGCCAGCTCCCCCGCCAGGGTGCGCCTGCGGTAGCCGGAGACGGCCTCGCGGACGTCCACCAGGGCCTGGCGGCTGACCTGTTCGATGTCGGCCACCTGCTTGGCCGCCGCCTCGGGGTGGTCGGGCAGCATCCGCCCGGCGAGCTCGCTCTTGAGCGTGATCAGGGAGAGCGAGTGGCCGAGCAGGTCGTGCAGGTCCCTGGCGAGGCGCAGCCGCTCCTCGTTGGCCGCGAGCTGGGCGACGGTGGCGCGGGCCCGGCGGAGCTGGATCGTCGTGCGCACCAGTTGGCGTACGCCGGTCATGGCGAAGCCGACGAGGATGTTGAGGACGGCGAGGTTGCCGATGAGGTCCTGGAGGCTGTCCGTGCGGAGCCCGACCAGGACCATCACCGCGGTGACGGCGGGGATGGCCCAGGCCGCGTGCCGCGGTGGCGCCACGGCCCCCACGGACACCGAGACATACACGAAGAGGCCGAGCCAGTTCGCGCCGAAGCCGAGGGCGAGGACGACGGCCAGGGTGAGCTGGAGCGCGAACGACACGCACACCGCGCGCCGGTCGAGCACCTGCGTCGTGTACCGGAAGACCAGCGTGAGGTAGCAGACCACGAACGCCGCGAGGCCCAGCGAGCCGAGGACGGTGACCGCCGTGCCGCGCTCCGTGCGCACCAGGTCGCTCACCGGGGAGGTCAGGAAGACCAGCCAGATGCCGATCCAGAGCGCCTTGGTGAGGAACTGGCGGCGGTCCCTGACGGGCCTGCCGAAGGTGTGGACGGGGTGGCTCTCGTCGGGCGGGAGGTCTTCGCACGCGTCCCGGTCGCGGGGGTTCTCGCTCACGCCTCCATCGTGTCCTTCCGGTAGAGCCACGCCGCACCGCCCGTGAAGAGGACGAAGTAGGCGACCAGCAGGGCGACGTCCCCGGCGTGCGGGGCCTCACCCAGTTCGATGGCCTGCCCGAGGGCGGCGTACGCGTGCGTCGGCAGCCAGGACGCCACGTCCCGCAGCCACCCCGGGAAGGTCGTCGCCGGCATCCACAGGCCGCCGAGCAGGGAGAGCCCGAAGTAGACGATCATTGTGACGGGGCGGACCGCGTCACCGGACACGAGGTAGCCGATGGCCACGCCGAGCGCGGCGAAGCAGAGGCTGCCGGCCCAGATCGCGCCGGTCAGCGCCAGCCACTGCCAGGCCTCGAAGCGGACGCCCTTGACGACGGCGGCCACCGCGAACACCACGACGACGGACGGCAGCCCGACCACGGCCGCGCTCGCCGTCTTCGCCAGGACATAGCCGCGCCCCGGCAGGGCGGTCAGGCGCAGCTGCCGCACCCAGCCGCTCTCGCGCTCCTTGGCGATGCGCTCGCTGTTGCCCATCAAAACGGCGGTCAGGGCGCCGAAGGAGGCCATCGAGACCATCATGAACGCCGGTACGGACAGACCGGTCTCCGGCACCTGGCCGGCGCCCTGGGTGCCCGAGACGATCACGAAGAGCACCGAGGGGTAGATCACGGAGAAGAACAGGAACTTGCGGTTGCGCAGGGCGCGGGTGATCTCCAGCTTGATCAGGCCGCGTGCGGCGAGGAGGTGCGTCATGCGGTCTTCGCCTCCTCGGCCTCGGTGATCGCCACGAAGGCCTGTTCGAGGCCGAGCCCGGCCACTTCGAGGTTGTGGGGGTAGATCCCGAGCCCGTACAGGGCGTGCACGGTGGCGTCCGCGTCCCCGGACCGGAGGCGGACCGTGCGGCCCGAGACGTCCAGGCCGGCGAGGAAGGGCAGCGATCTGAGCCGCTCCGTGACCGCCTCGTCGATCCCCGCCAGGTCGAAGGTGATCCTGCGGGCCCCCGCCCGCGCCTTGATCTCGGCGGCGGTGCCGTCGGCGAGGAGGCGGCCCCGGTACAGGACGAGGACACGGTCGGCGATGGCGTCGGCCTCCTCCAGGTAGTGCGTGGCGAACAGGACCGCGCGGCCCCGGTCCGCCTGCTCCCGCATGGTGGCCCAGAAGGCCTGGCGGGAGGTGACGTCCATGCCGGTGGTGGGCTCGTCGAGGACGATCAGGTCGTTGGCGCCCGCCGTGGCGAGCGCGAAGCGGACGCGCTGCTCCTGGCCGCCGGAGAGCCTGCCCACGTCGCGGCCGGCGATCCGCGTGAGGTCGGCGTGGGCGAGCACGTCGTCCACCGGGTGGGGCCTCGGGTGCAGCGCGCAGGCCAGGCCGACGAGTTCGCGTACGGTCACCTCGCCCATCAGGCCGCCGCTCTGCAGCATGGCGCCGACCCGGCCCGCGGTGATCGCCGCCCGCGGGTCGCCGCCGAAGACCCGTACGGTGCCGCTGTCCGGGCGCCGCAGGCCGAGCAGCAGGTCGAGGGTGGTGGACTTGCCCGCGCCGTTGGGGCCGAGGAGCGCCACCGTCTCGCCGGGGCGCAGGTCGAGCGTGAGCGTGTCCACGGCGGGCACGCCGTCGTAGGCCTTGCTCACCCGCTCGAAGGCGACCGCGCTGGTGGCGGGCGGTGCTGTGGTCGTCGTCATGCGGACCATCGTGGCCGGGGGCGGCGCCCCGGCGGCAGTGTCACGTGTGCCGTGTCCGGGATGACAGATGTCATGCCGGAGGCCGGGCGCCCCTCTGCGGGGACTGCCCGGCCTCCGGTGGTGTGCGAGGGTCAGCTCGCGTTCGTCTCGATCACGCCGATCCGCTCGGCGGGCGTCTTGCCGACGAGCGCCTTGCCCATCGCCTGGGCGACGTCGGTCGGCTGGACCGGCGTCTTGTCGCCGTTGCCGCGCTGGATCAGGACCCCGTCGAAGACGTTGCCGTAGAGCTTCTCCAGCTCCTCGAGGTTGTAGTGCACCTCCAGGGTGCCGTTCTTGAGGACGCTGGTCTCCAGGATCTTCGGCAGCGACTTCTCCGGGCCGAACGGGATCGACTTGGCGCCCGCCTTGATGGTGACGTTGGCGGACATCGCGGGCCTGGCGAACCGGGTCATGAACTTGTCGACCTCGGTCTTGGAGACCGTCGGCTTCCGTGTGGTCACGGGCACCTGGACCGTGCCCGCGCTGCCCGTCTCGACCTGCTTCTTGTAGGCGTCGGCGACGGCCTTGGTGGACGCCTCGGCGTCGATGCCCTTGCCGACCTTGCCGTAGACGGGCACGGCCTTGCCGGGCACGAACTCGACCGTGCCCTCCTTCGCCGAGCCCGAGCCGCCCGCGGCGCGCTCCAGGGCGGCCGCCAGCTTCTCCTCGTCGACGGGCATGACCGGCTCGACGACGCGCTGCCCGCCGAACAGCGAGCCGACCACGGAGACCGGGTTGTAGTCGCTGCTCGCGGCCTCCCGGACGGTGGCCTGGCTGTCCAGGGTCAGCCCGGCCTGGTCCGGCTTGAGCGTGACCTCCTCGCCGGCCACCGACAGCTTCAGGGGCTTGGCCACGCGCTCGCCGATGGCGTCGTCGAGCTTGTTGACGGCCTCGTCACGGGTGCCGCCGCCGATGTCGACGCCGAGGACGGTGGTGCCCTTCGGCACGTCGGCGTGGTTCATCAGCAGGCCCGCGCCGTACGCGCCGCAGGCCACGACGACCGCGGCGACCGCGAGGAGGACCAGCTTGTTGCGGCCCTTCTTCTTCTTGGCGGCGGACGCCGGGGCGGGCGGCACGTCGGAGCGCACCGGCTCGGGCAGCTTCGGCGGGGTGTGCGCCATCGCGCCGTCCGCGCCGGGACCCGGCGGGAACGGCGCGTCGCCCTGCGCCGGCGGGACGACCGGGATGCCGCTGGTCAGCGTGGTGCCGGAGACGTTGCCGCCGGGCGCTGAGGCACCAGGGCCGCCGCCTGCGGGCGGGCGCGGGCCGCCGGGCGGCGGTGTGACCGGCCCGGACTTCTGCGGGGTGAGGATCGCGGTGTCGTCGCCCAGGGCACCCGAACGCGGCGGGCCGCCCGCCGGGTTGCCGGGGCCGCCCGACGGCGGGGTCCTGCCGGGGCCCGCGGGCGGCGTCATCGGGCCGTCGCCCGTGACGGGGCCGCCGGTCGGTCCCGTGGGGCCGCCGGAGAAGTAGGGCAGGTCGCCGCGGGTGGAGTCGTCGCCCCGCGGGCCGCCCGCGCCCAGGGGGCCCGACGCCACGGCGCCCGACACGTCGAAGGAGCCCGTACCGGAACCGTTCCTGCCCGGGCTCGCGGGGCCGCTGGAGGCGTTCTGGGGCGCGCCGGGGCCGCGGGAGGCACTGGAGCCGCCAGGGGCGCCCGAACCGGCGGCGGAGGGGCCGCCGTTGGCCCTGGAGCCGCCCGTGGTCGCGCTCTCGGCGCGCGCGGGCTTGCGGGGCGCGAACCAGTCGCTCGTCTTCTCCTCGGCCGACGCCGGACCCGAGGAGTTCGGGGCGCCTTCGCCCGCGGTGGACCCCGTACCGCCACCGGGACCCGAAGCGGAACCGGAGCCCAGCGATCCGTCGGCGGCGGAGGACGCCTGCCCCGCGTCGGTGGCGCCGGGCGCCGCGCCGTCACGGCGGCCGTCCTCGTCCGGCGCGTCCCCGCGCGCGGCCTCGTCACCGACGGGCGTGCGCATGACGACCGGCGGGATCGGCCGCGAGCCGGGGATGTTGATCCGGATGCGGGTGGTCAGCGTGGTCTGGGTCTCGGGCTCCTCGGGCCGCTCGTCGGCGGCCTGCCGCCGCCCTCTGTCCGCGCCGCCCTCGGCAGCGCCCTGCGCCGGGGAGCCGTACGGCGGCGTCCCCGAGGGGTATGCGGCTCCACCGCGCCCCTGGGGCCCGGCGGACGAACTGTCATTTTCACGACTCAAGGCAGGTTCTCCTGGTTGACTCCGCCGCCCGTCTCGACCTCATCCGGGGTCCCCCCGGCCGGAGGTGGGGGAGGCTCGGCGGCCGCACCACCATACTGGCCGCCGTCGGCGCTCATTCTGCGACGGGCGTCAAACCCGTGCGGAACACGGTCCGAAGTGGTACGTCACTTGCCAAGTCGGGCGGCCGACCCGGTCGGTTGCGGTCCCCGGCCGAGCGTGGCACACATCACAGCCACCGCCATCCCGCCGAGCAGGTAGGCGTAGCTGCCGAGTCCCGCGCCGAAGAGGAAGTCCCCCTCGGGTCTGGTCGCGGTGAGCAGCATGACCGCCACCAGCCAGCCCGCGGCGGGCGCCACCGCCCCCGCCTTGGCGCCGGCCGCCCGCGCCCCTCCGTAGAAGGCGCCGGCCGCCCCGACGAGCGCGAGCAGCAACCCGGCGGGGAAGAAGCCGCCTTGGACGAGCGCCCCGGCGACGCCGACGACCGCGCCGAGGACGAAGAGCCCGGCGTAGACGGCGACGCGCCCCACCCGCAGCGGCTGCGCGAGGAAGCTGCCCGCGGGCGCCGGGGCAGGGCTGGGCGCGGGCCTGGAGGAGCTGGAGCCGGCGCCGGACGACGCCCTGGAACGGGTGCTCACAGCGCTGCCACCTCGGCCGTGTCCGCCGTCCCCGCGAGTCCCGCGAAGAGATCCGTCTCCCGGGCCCGGCCTTCTGTGACCGCTTCTCCCCGCACGAGTTCGTAGTACTCCACCTCGAAGAGGGGCTGCGCGAGGTCGTTGGAGAGGACGAAGAGGGGCCCGTCGACGGTGACCTGGGTGGCGTGCGCGGCCATCGCCGCCGCCTTCGCCGACCGGAAGAGCGCGCCGTCGATCTCCGCGGTGATCCGCTCGTCGTCCGTGACGCCCGGCACGTCCGAGGGGGCTCCCGGGGTGGCGAACGGCGACTGCGGGAGCACCTCGCGCAGCCACCGGAAGCGCTCCTCGACCACGGAGCGCGGGGCGCGGTTCCAGTAGATCTTGGCGATGGTGTGCGGCGCGCCGAGGTCGGCGCGGAAGCCGGCGTCGGCCGCGAGGTCGGCGGCGCGCATGGCGACGCGGTGCGCCTGGATGTGGTCGGGGTGGCCGTAGCCCCCGTCGGGGTCGTAGGTGACGAGGACCTGCGGCCTGACCTCGCGGACGACCGCGACGAGATGGGCCGCCGCCTCGTCGAGGTCGGCCGACCAGAAGGCGCCGGGGCGGCGGTTCTGCTCGGTGCCCATCATCCCGGAGTCGCGGTAGCATCCCGCGCCGCCGAGGAAGCGGTGGTCGGTGACCCCCAGCTCCTTCATGGCGGCGGCCAGCTCCCCGACGCGATGGGACCCCAGGGAGTCCTCGCGGTCCGCGGCGAGGTGGGCGAGCCCGGCCGGGATGACCTCGCCCTCCTCGCCCAGCGTGCAGGTGACCAACGTGACATGGGCGCCCTCGGCCGCGTACTTGGCCATGGTCGCGCCGTTGTTGATCGACTCGTCGTCCGGGTGCGCGTGCACGAGCAGCAGGCGCCGGGCGGGCAGTTCCGTCATGGGACCACCCTACGAGGAACGACGCCGCCGCCGAGGACGCCGGGGGGACGGCTCAGAACTTGATGTCGCCGATCATCCCCGCCACGTTGGTCGTCAGCTCGTTGATCGTCGGAGCGATCGACGAGCTGGCCAGGTAGAAGCCGAGCAGTGTGCAGACCACCGCGTGCCCGGTTTTCAGACCTGACTTCTTGACCAGCAGGAAGACGATGATCGCCAGCAGCACCACCGCCGAAATCGAGAGTGCCACGGCGGTCACCTCCAAGTCGTTGCCGTAACCCAGTGCGGACGCCAGCAGGTACATACCCACCAAGCGCTACGGATCATAACTATCCGTGTGGACGCATGACTCGGAGCACGGCAGCACAAGGGGGCGCATGCGCCATAGGCTCGGGGGATGACCACCGAAGACCCCGGAGTTCCCAGGCCCGGCGAGAGCCCGGCGCAGCCGCTCTCCTTCCCGCGTCAGCAAGCCCGTACGCAGCGCTTCACCCTCGGCGCGCCCCGTGCGTTCACGGTGGCTCCCGACGGCTCACGCGTCGTCTTCCTGCGCTCCTCCGCCGGCTCCGATCCGGTGAGCCGGCTCTGGGTACTGGACGTGGAGGACGGCCGCGAGCGGACCGCCGCCGACCCCGGGGCGCTGCTCGGCGGCGCGGCGGAGCGGCTCTCCGCCGCCGAGCGCGCACGGCGTGAGCGCAGCAGGGAGAGCGGCGCGGGCATCGTGGGGTACGCCACGGACGCCGCCGTGGAGCTGGCCGCGTTCGCCCTGTCGGGCCGGCTCTTCACGGCGGAGCTGCGCGCGGGCACGACCCGTGAACTGCCCGCCGCGGGCCCGGTGATCGACCCGCGGCCCTCGCCCGACGGACGGCACGTCGCGTACGTCTCCGGGGGCGCCCTGCGGGTCACGGACGCCGACGGCGGGGGTGACCGGGTGCTCGCCGCGCCGGAGCCCGGCGAGGCGGCGACGGTGACGTACGGCCTCGCGGAGCACGTCGCGGCCGAGTCGATGGCGCGGGACCGCGGGTTCTGGTGGTCCCCCGACTCGGCCCGGCTCCTCGTGGCGCGGGTCGACGACGCGCCCGTGCGGCGCTGGTGGATCGCCGACCCCTCGCAGCCCGAGCGGGAGCCGGTGCAGATCGCGTACCCGGCCGCGGGCACCGCCAACGCCGACGTACGCCTGTTCGTCCTTGGCCTGGACGGGGCGCGCACCGAGGTGGTGTGGGACCGGGGCCGCTTCCCCTACCTCGCCCGGGTGCACTGGTCGGCGGACGGCGCTCCGCTGCTGCTCGTGCAGTCCAGGGACCAGCGCGGGCAGCTCTATCTCGCGGTGGACCCCGCGAACGGGTCGACGCGGATGGTCCACGCGGAGGAGGACACAGATTGGCTTGAACTGTTCCCTGGTGTGCCGTGCTGGTCGCCCAGCGGGAAGCTGGTGCGGATCGTCGACGAGGGCGGCGCGCGCGTCCTCGCGTGGGGCGAGAGGCCGCTGACGGGGGCGCAGTTGCACGTGCGCGCGGTCCTCGACGTGACGGAGGAGGACATCCTGCTCTCGGCGTCGGCGGGGCAGGCCGCCGCCGACCCGGAGACCGGTGAGGTGCATGTCTACCGCGTGAACGAACTGGGCGTGGAGCGTCTCTCGCGGGAGCCCGGCGTGCACTCGGCGGTCCGCGCGGGCGGCCTCACCGTCCTCGTGTCGGCCGCCCTCGACCGCCCCGAGTCCCGGGTGCGGGTGTTGCGGGACGGCAAACACGTGGCGAACGTGGCCTCGTTCGCCGAGCGTCCGGGGCTCACTCCGCGCGTGACGCTCACCGAAGGGGGCACGCGCCGGATTCCGTGCGCCGTCCTGCTCCCCACGGAATACAAGGCGTCGGACGGACCGCTTCCGGTTCTGCTCGACCCGTACGGCGGGCCGCACGGTCAACGCGTGCTCCACGCGCACAACGCCTACCTCACCTCTCAGTGGTTCGCCGACCAGGGCTTCGCGGTGATCGTGGCGGACGGCCGCGGCACCCCCGGCCGCTCCCCCGCCTGGGAGAAGTCGATCAAGAACGACCTGACGCTGACGCTCGACGACCAGGTCCACGCCCTGCACGCCCTCGCCCAGGCGTACCCCCTCGACCTGGAGCGGGTCGCGATCCGCGGCTGGTCCTACGGCGGCTACCTCGCCGGGATGGCCGTGCTGCGCCGCCCCGACGTGTTCCACGCGGCGGTCGTCGGCGCCCCCGTGACCGACCTGCGGATGTACGACACGCACTACGAGGAGCGGTACCTCGGCGACCCGGCGAAGACCCCACAGGCGTACCGGCACAACTCCCTGGTCGGCGACGACGGGCTGATCGAGGCGGCCGAGCCGCACCGCCCGATGCTCGTCGTCCACGGCCTCGCCGACGACAACGTGGTGGTGGCGCACTCCCTGCGCCTCTCCTCCGCGCTGCTCGCCGAGGGCCGCCCGCACGAGGTCCTGCCGCTGTCCGGCGTGACCCACATGATGTCGGACGAGCGGATCGCGGAGAACCTGCTCCACTTCCAGGCGGACTTCCTCAAGCGCTCCCTCGGCCTGTAGGGCGGGGCGGCCCGCGGCGCTACGGCACGACCCGCTTTTCCTCGGCGAAGTGGCAGGCCGAGTCGTGCGCCGCGGGCCCCTCCTCGTACCGGAACGCCGCGGGCACCGCGAGCGCGGGCACCTCCAGGGCGCACCGCTCGCGCGCCTTCCAGCAGCGCGTGCGGAACCGGCAGCCCGAGGGCGGGTTCGCGGGCGAGGGCACGTCGCCGCTGAGGATGATCCGCTCCCGGTGCTCGCGGGCCTCGGGGTCGGGGACCGGCACGGCGGAGAGCAGGGCCTGCGTGTAGGGGTGCGTGGGGTGGTCGTAGATCTCCTCGTCCGTGCCGGTCTCCACGATCCGCCCGAGGTACATCACGCCGACCCGGTCGGAGATGTGCCGCACGATCGACAGGTCGTGCGCGATGAAGACGTAACTGAGGTCGAACTCCTCCTGGAGCTTCTCCAACAGGTTGATGACCTGCGCCTGTACGGAGACGTCGAGGGCGGAGACCGGTTCGTCGGCGACGATGACCTCCGGTCGGAGCGCGAGCCCGCGCGCGATGCCGATGCGCTGGCGCTGGCCGCCGGAGAACTGGTGCGGATAGCGGTTGATGTACTCGGGGTTGAGCCCGACGACGTCGAGCAGGTCCTTCACGCGCTGCCGCCGCGAGCCCTTCGGCGCCACCTCGGGATGGATCTCGTAGGGCTCCCCGATGATGTCGCCGACGGTCATCCGCGGGTTCAGCGAGGTGTAGGGGTCCTGGAACACCATCTGGATGTTGCGGCGCACGGCCTTGAGCGCGCGGCCCGACAGACGGGTGATGTCCTCGCCCTTGTAGCGGATCTCGCCCGCGGTCGGCCGCTCCAGGTTGACCAGATCTTCGCGACCGTCGACTTGCCGCAGCCGGACTCCCCGACGATGCCGAGCGTCTCGCCCTGCCCGAGGTCGAAGTCGACGCCGTCCACGGCCCTGACCGCGCCGACCTGCTTGCGGACGACGACGCCCCGGGTGAGCGGATAGTGCTTGACCAGGCTGCGGACCTGGAGGATCGGTTCACGCCCGGCGTTCGGGTGCGGCATCGAGCGTCTCCTTCCAGAAGTGGCAGGCGCTCCGGCGCTCGGCGGTGAGGCCCTCGTACGTCACCCGTGCCAGCGGCGGATCGTCGGTGCGGCAGACGTCCTGGGCCATCGGGCAGCGGGGGTGGAAGGGGCAGCCGGGCGGGATGGCCATGAGGTTCGGCGGCAGCCCCTTGATCGCGTAGAGGTCCTGGCCCTTCTGGTCCAGCCGCGGGATCGATTCGAGCAGGCCGAGGGTGTACGGGTGGGCAGGCGCCCGGTAGATCTCGTGGACGGGGGCCCGCTCGACGATGCGGCCCGCGTACATCACGGCGATGCTGTCGGCGACGTCCGCGACCACCCCGAGATCGTGGGTGATGAGGATCAACCCCATGTTCATCTCGCGCTGGAGCTCCGCGAGCAGGTCCATGACCTGCGCCTGGACCGTGACGTCGAGGGCGGTGGTCGGCTCGTCGGCGATGATGAGCGCGGGTTCGAGCGCCATCGCCATGGCGATCATGATGCGCTGGCGCATGCCGCCGCTGAACTGGTGCGGATACTGCCCGACGCGTTCCCTCGCGGCCGGGATGCGCACCCGGTCCATCAGCTCGACGGCCTTGTTCCGCGCGTCCTTGCGGGACATGCCCCGGTGCACGACGAACATCTCGCCGAGCTGCGCGCCCACGCTGAGCACGGGGTTCAGCGAGGAGAGCGCGTCCTGGAAGATCATCGCCATTTCGGCGCCGCGCACCTTGCGCCGCTCGTCCTCCCTGAGCTTCAGCAGGTCCCTGCCGCGGAAGAGGATCTCGCCCGAGGTGATCCTGCCCGGCGGGGTGTCGAGGATGCCCATGACGGCCTGCGCGGTCACGGACTTGCCCGAGCCCGACTCGCCGAGCACGGCCAGGGTCTCGCCCGCCGCCACGCTGTAGTCGACGCCGTTGACGGCGTGGGCGACCCCGTCCCTGGTGCGGAACTCCACCCGCAGGTCGCGCACGTCGAGCAGCTTGGGCGCGGCGGGCGCACCGGACGCGGCCGCCTCGGATGCCACGGTTGCCATGGGCGCCTACCTCAGCTTCGGGTCGAGGGCGTCGCGCACCGCGTCGCCGAGCATGATGAACGCCAGGACCGTGACCGCCAGCGCGCCGGCCGGCCAGAGCAGCATGTGCGGGGCGTTGCGGATGTACGGGGACGCGGCGGAGATGTCGATGCCCCAGCTCACGGTCGGCGGCTTCAGGCCGACGCCGAGGTAGGAGAGCGTGGCCTCCAGGGCGATGTACGTGCCGAGCGCGATGGTGGCCACGACGATGACCGGTGCCACGGCGTTCGGCGTGATGTGCCGGAGCAGCATCCGGGAGTTGGACGCGCCGAGCGCGCGGGCCGCCTGGACGTAGTCGTTGTGCTTGGCGGTGATCACGGAGCCGCGCGCGATGCGGGAGATCTGCGGCCAGCCGAGCAGCACCATGAAGCCGACCACGGGCCAGACCGTGGAGCTGGTGACCACGGACAGGAGCACGAGTCCGCCGAGCACGACGGGGATGGCGAAGAAGATGTCGGTGACGCGGGAGAGGACGGCGTCCCAGCCGCCGCCGAAGAACCCGGCGAGGCCGCCGAGGACGCTGCCGAGCACGGCGACGCCGAGCGTGGCGCAGACGCCCACCGTGACCGAGACCCGCGTCCCGTACACGACGCGGGTGTAGACGTCGCAGCCCTGCTCGTTGAAGCCGAAGGGGTGCCCCGGCGACGCCCCCTTCTGCGCGTTGCCGAGGTCGCAGTCGAGCGGGTTGCCGGTGGCGATGAGCGAGGGCCACAGCGAGATCACCACGAGGAAGACGATGATCAGCCCGGAGACGATGAAGACCGGGTTGTGCCGCAGGTCGCGCCAGGCGTCGGACCACAGGCTGCGGGCCGGGGCCGAGGGCCCGGCGCCGTCGGGCCCGCCCGGTGTCCGCTCCAGGGTCGTCGCCTCGCTCGCGGCGAGGTCCATCGCCCCGCCCATGCCGGTGGCGGCGATGGCTCCCTCGGGTTCCTGCGGGTCAGGCATAGCGGATCCTCGGGTCGAGTACGGCGTACAGGAGATCGACGATCAGGTTGGCCACCAGGAAGACCAGGACGAGTACGGTCACGAAGCCGACGACGGTCTGGGTGCTCTGGCGCAGGATGCCCTGGTAGAGCTGGAAGCCGACGCCGTGGATGTTGAAGATCCGCTCGGTCACGATCGCGCCGCCCATCAGCGCGCCCACGTCGGTGCCGATGAAGGTGACCACCGGGATCAGGGAGTTCCGCAGCAGGTGCCGGGTGATGACGCGGCGCCGGGGCAGGCCCTTGGCGATGGCGGTGCGGACGTAGTCGGCGCGGCGGTTCTCCGCGATGGAGGTGCGGGTCAGCCGGGTCACGTACGCGAGGGAGACCGAGGCGAGCACGAGGCCGGGGACCAGCAGCTCGTCGTAGGGCGCCTCGCTCGACACGGAGGGCTTGATGACGCCCCACTGGACGCCGAGCAGCAGTTGCAGGACGAGTCCGGTGACGAAGGTGGGCACGGAGATGACGACGAGCGTGAGCAGCAGCACGGCGGTGTCGATGGGGCGTCCGCGCCGCAGCCCGGTGAGCACGCCGAGCGAGATCCCGATGACGATCTCGAAGACGATGGCGACGAGGGTCAGCCGGATCGTCACCGGGAAGGCGGCCGACATCAGTTCGGTGACCTTCTGGCCGTTGAAGGCGGTGCCGAAGTCACCGGTGAAGACGTTGCCCATGTACGTCAGGTACTGCTGCCACACCGGCTTATCGAGGCCGAACTCCTTCTTCAGGCGCAGGGCCGTCGCCGGGTCGCACTTGCGGTCCCCGCACAGCCCGGCGACGGGGTCGCCCATCACGTTCACCATCAGGAAGATCAACAGCGTGGCGCCGATGAAGACGGGGATCATCTGGAGCAGACGCCGGATCACATAACGACCCATGGGGGCTCCGGGGATAGTGGGGGCTCCGGGGGCGGAGGCGCGCGGGAGGGTGGCTGCGGTGAGGGCGCCTCGGCCGCTCTCTCACTCGACCTTGATCTGGTCGTACACCGGCACGCTGAACTGGTTCAGCGACACGTCGGAGACCCGCTCGGAGTAGCCCGCGCTGCCGTTCTGGTACCAGAGCGGGATGGCCGGCATGTCCTCGGCGAGGATCTTCTCGGCGTCCTGGAACGTGCCGACGGCCTTGGCGGTGTCCGTCTCGCCGTTGGCCTCGTTGACGAGCCGGTCGAACTCCTCGTCGCTGTACTTGCCGTCGTTCGACGGGGCGTCGGTGAAGTAGTTCGGTTCCAGGAAGTTCTGGATCAGCGGGTAGTCCATCTGCCAGCCCGCGCGCCAGGCGCCGTCGAGCTGCTGCTTGGAGGCCTTGCCACGGAAGTCGGCGAAGGTGCCGACGGGATCGCCGATGCAGGCCTTGTCCTTGCCGAGCGCCTTGTTGACGGAGTTGCACAGGGCGTCGACCCACTCCTTGTGCGAGCCGGTGTCCGCGTTGTACGTGACCTTGAGCCGACCGCCGGGGATGCCGCCGCCCTCCTCGACCAGCTTCCTGGCCTCGGCCGCGTCGTACTCGCACGCCTTGCCGCACAGCCCCTTCTGGAAGCCGCCGTCCGCGCCGAGGACCGGCGAGGTCCAGTCGGACGCGGGCGTCCGCGTCTTCTGGAAGATGGTCTCGGTGATCTGCTCCCGGTTGATCGCCATGGAGATCCCCCGGCGGACCTTCTCCCGTCCCGGCTTCGTCCACTCGCTGTCGTAGAAGGGGAAGGCGAGGGTCTGGATGATGCCGGCGGGGGTGTTGATGTAGCGGTCGCCGAGGTCCCTCTTGGCGTTCTTGAGTTGTGCGGCGGGAACGTCGTCGACCAGGTCGAGGTTGCCCGCCATCAGATCCGTGTAGGCGGTGTTGTTGTCGGTGTAGACCCTCATGTCCACACCGCCGTTTTGCGCCTTGTCGTCGCCGGGGTACTCCTCCCACTTGCGCAGGGACATCTGCGAGCCCTTGGTGTACGAGTCCACGGTGTACGGGCCGTTGCCCACGGGCTTGGAGAGCCAGGCCTCGCGGTCGTCGTAGAAGGCCTTGGGCAGCGGTGCGAAGGCCGGGTAGCCGAGGGTGTCGGGCCAGGTGGAGAACTTCTGGCTGAGCCTGACGGTGAACGTCCTGTCGTCGACGACCTTCAGCCCCGACAGCGTCTCGGCGCTCGGCTCGCCCTTCTCCGGGTGGACCTTGTCGTACCCCTCGATGTAGCCGAAGAAGTAGGCGTTCTTCTGGTTGTTGTCCAGGTGCGCCCCGTAGTTCCAGGCGTCGACGAAGGACTTGGCGGTGATCTTCTCGCCGTTGCTGAACGTCCAGCCGTCCTTGATCGTGACCGTGAAGTTCCGCGCGTCCTCGGTCTCGATCGACTCGGCGACCATGTCCTCGGCCTTGCCGGTCCTCGGGTCGTACCGCTTGAGACCCCGGAAGATCATGTCGAGGATCTTGCCGCCCTGCACCTCGTTGGTGTTCGCGGGCTCCAGCGGGTTCTGCGGATCGCCCCAGGAGGAGCTGACGATCCCGGAGCCGGCACCGCCACCGCTCCCCCCGCCGCCGCAGGCCGTCGCGGCGAGGGCGACGGTCACCGCGCATGCGGCCCACCTGGCGTGTGTGGCTCCACCCATGGAGTCCTCCTGTCCTGACCCTGCCTCGGCTCTACGTATCGCCAAATATCTCCGCAGGCGGGATGAACCGCACATTTACCCCGGCCGTACGAGTCGGGGCTCCTCCGGATGTACGTATTCCGAGACATCAGCGCCCGTATATCGGACTCATTGCCCGGATTGCTGGGATTCGGCATGGGTTGTCCATCACGCTTGATTACGTCAAGGTAAAGTCATGGGATTTATCAGGTAAAGCTATGGTCAAGGATCTCAAGAGCCCGCCAAGGCGGCTGAGGATTCATTGACCGGGCGGGAAAGGCCTTGCGACAGTCGCGCCTAGCCCGTAGGCGCCTGCTCTTCCTGCGGAATCCTGATGACCCCCTCCGGGCCTGGAGCGCCATGACCTCGCCAACTCCCGCCGCATCCGCCACTCTTGAAGTGACGGACAAAACCGGCACCCCGCCCACGCCCAACGACCAGGGGAGCAAGGGGCGTTCGCCGGGGCGGCTTGCTTGGACTCGGTTCAAGCGGGACAAGACCGGCGTGATCGCGGCCTGCGTGGTCATCTTCTTCTTCGTGATCGCCCTGTGTGCGCCACTGATCGCGAAGCTCTACGGGAAGGACCCGTACACGACGTACGGGGTCGACGACCCGACCCTGCTGAACGAATTCAGCTTCCCGGTCAAGCCGAACGGCGGCATCGACGGGGAGTTCTGGTTCGGCATCGAACCGAGCCTGGGACGGGACGTCTTCACCTTTCTCCTCTACGGCATGCGCAACTCGCTGCTGATCGCCGGTGCGACGACACTTCTCGTCACCTTCTTCGGAATCGTCATCGGCATCACCGCCGGGTACCTGGGTGGCAAGACCGACTACTTCATCGGCAGGGTCATCGACATCCTGCTCGCGTTCCCCTCCACCCTCTTCTTCATCGCCTTCTGGCCGGTGATGATCTCGATCCTCGTATCGCCCGAGGAGAACACGCCGGTCTGGCTGACCGTCGTCAGCCTCATCACGGTGATGACCGCCTTCGGCTGGGCCTCCATCGCCCGGCTTCTGCGCGGTGAGGTACTCGCCCTGCGGGAGCGGGAGTTCGTGGAAGCGGCCAAGGTCACCGGCGCCTCACCGGCCCGGATCATCTTCAAGGAACTGCTCCCCAACCTCTGGACGCCGATCCTCATCCAGTCGACGCTCGCGCTCCCCGCCTTCGTCACCGCCGAGGCCGGACTCGCCTTCCTCGGCGTGGGTCTGAGCGACCCGACGCCGGACTGGGGCGTGATGATCCAGAACGGCTCGAAGTACTACCAGGACGACATCACCTTCATGCTCTTCCCGGGTCTGTCCATGGTGATCTTCGTCGTCGCCTTCAACCTCCTCGGCGACTCCGTGCGCGACGCGCTGGACCCCAAGACCAAGCGCTGACGCTCCCCGATCCGGCCGGGCGACGGGGCCCACCGCCGGAATCATCCGCTGTCTCCATCGAACCCAGGCAGGAAGCCATGCCCCTCTCTCGCAGAAACTTCATCATCGCCACGTCTGTCGCGGCCGGCGGTTCCATGGTCTTGTCCGCGTGCAGCAGTGGCGGCGGAGGGGGCGACAGCAAGGGCCCGGCGGGCTCCAAGGAGTACACGGGCGCCTCGGTCACGGTCGGCACCGCCGAGGACTCCCAGGGCCCCGCCCCCGAGGTCAAGGGAGCGCGCAAGGGCGGCACCATCTACGGCGTCTCCCCCGACGACCTCTCGCACCTCGACCCGCAGCGCATCTACTACGCGCTCAACTCCACCGGCGCCATGCTCTTCGCCCGGTGCCTCACGGGTTACAAGACCGCCGAGGACGGCTCGCAGAAGCTGGTCGGCGACCTCGCCACGGACACCGGCAAGATGTCCGACGGCGGCAAGACCTGGACCTTCACGCTGAAGGACGGTCTGAAGTGGGAGGACGGCAGCGCGCTGACCGTCGAGGACGTGCGCCACGGATTCGAGCGCTGCTGGGCCAAGTTCGTCACCGAAGGCGCCACCTACGCGCAGATCGCCCTCACCGGCAAGGACGACTGGCGCAAGGAGTACGAGGGTCCCTACGGCGGCAAGCACCTCGACGCCATCAAGATCGACAAGGCCAAGAAGACCATCACGTTCCACCTGGCCCAGCCGCGCTCCGACTTCAACTTCACCCTGGCGATGCACTCCTACGCCGCCACCCCGGTGAAGATGGACACCAAGGAGAAGTACGACAAGAAGCCGGTCTCCTGCGGCCCCTACCGGCTCAAGAACCGCTCCATCGACAAGTCGATGACCTGGGTGCGCAACAAGCACTGGGACGCGAAGACCGACCCGATCCGCAACGCGTACCCGGACACCCACGAATTCGAGTTCGGCACCGAGGGCCTGGACCTCGCCGACCGCCTCATCGCGGACCAGGGCAAGGACCAGTACACGATCACCATCTACAACAACGTGCCCGCCGAGCGCATGCAGAAGGTCCTCACGGACCCGGACCTGAAGAAGCGCAGCTTCAACGGCCTGCTCACCGGCATCTACTACTACGCCATCAACTGCAAGCGCGTCACCGACCTCGACGTGCGCAAGGCGCTCATCCACGCCTGGCCGCTGGAGCAGATCCGCAAGATCTACGGTGGCCAGAACTCCGGCGACTACGCGACCACGATCCTCAGCCCCGACATCCAGGGCCGCAAGAAGTACGACCTGTACGGCAAGCTCGAGAAGCCGCAGGGCGACCCCGAGGCCGCCAAGAAGCTGCTGAAGAAGGCCGGCAAGCTCGGCATGAAGGTCGTCTACGCCTTCCCGAAGAGCCCGACGTACGACAAGACCAAGGTCGTCATCGAGGCCGCGCTCAAGAAGGCGGGCTTCGACCCGGTCATCAAGCCGATCGACTCCACGACGTACTACGACCAGGCCCAGCAGGTCGACAACAACTTCGACGTGATGTGGTTCGGCTGGTCCCCCGACTGGCCGACCGGCTACACGCTGCTCCAGCCGCTCTTCGACGGCACCACCATCGGCAACGGCTCGAACAACGTCTCTCAGCTGGACGTCGACTGGGTGACCGAGGCCATCAAGAAGAACGTGAAGCTCTCCGACCCCGACGCGGCCAACAAGGCCTGGGCGGAGCTGGACAAGAAGATCATGGAAGAGGAGGCGCCGATCATCCCCGAGATGTACCAGCGCCGCTTCTACCTGCACGGCTCCAAGGTCGGCGGCGCGCAGTTCGACCCGCAGTTCTCCGCGACCCTGATCAACAAGGTGTACGTCAAGGCCTGACGCCCGGCCTCCGTGGCGGGG
>NZ_QEXM01000038.1 GCF_004127445.1 Streptomyces alfalfae | reverse complement strand
GGCCCGGTGGACGCTGACGGCGTAGCCGCCGCCGTGGTAGGGGTCGGCGTCCCACGTCGCGAAGCGGTCGGCCAGGGTCAGGCCGGCCGCGGCGCAGTGGGCGTCGTACTCGGGCAGGGTGATGGTGGGCGGCACCGGCAGGTGGGCCGCGTCCAGGCCGAAGCCCGCGACCAGGAGGCCGCCCGGACGCAGGGTCGCCGCCAAGCGCCTGACAACCTCCGCCTCGGTGCCGGGCGCGAGGAGCGGGAAGATGTTGCCGGCGGCGACCACGAGGTCGAAGTCCGCCGCGATCCGCAGCTCGGCCGGGTCGAGCGTGGCCAGATCGGCCTGGGCCCAGAGCAGTTCCGGCGCCTGTCTGCGCGCCACGGCCAGCATGGACGCGTCGCGGTCGACCCCGACGCAGTCGTACCCGAGCTCCGCCAACCGGATCATGACCCGGCCGGTGCCACATCCGGCATCCAGCACCCGCGCCCCCGCGGGCATCAGCGCGGCACACAGCCGTGCCTCACCGTGCATGTCCTTGCCGCTGTCGGCCAGGGCCGCGAACCGAGCGGCATAGTCCTCGCCCGACGTCCCGCCGGTCAGCTCTTCCCAACGACTCATGCCCCACAGAATAGGCCGGAACCGCACCTCCCCGAGTCGCGCCGCCGGCTCAGCGCTCGGCGTCCGCGATCGCCGCGGTCAGTTCCCGCGGGGTGAGGAGCACCGATGACGTGTGGTCCCGCGTGATGCGCCAGCCGTCCCGAGTGCGGCGCCAGACCAGCGCCGACGTCGTCCTGCTTCCGACCACCGCGCCGTCCGCCCTGGTGAGCCGCGCGATGAAGACGACGTAGGCACTGGCGAAACCGCCCGAGCGCGCGACGTCCGGTTCACGGGCGATCCAGTGTTCCGCCCTCCGCAGCTGGTTGAAGACGGGTTCCCAGATGGACTCGTACTCCGCGACGCTCCGCGCGATCCGGTGCTCGGGGTCGAAGTCGTCGTAGTACAGGGTGTCCCTGCCATGCCAGTCGTAGAGGTGGCCGAAAGTGTCCCGGAACACGAACGTCCCGTCGTCCTCGGCACGGTCCCAGCCGAAGACCCACTCGCGGGTCCTTCTGGCCACGCTCCGCTCAACGTCTCCACGCGCCGCGTTCGCGCCACTCGCTCCGTTCGCCCCGTTCGCTGCGCTCGCGGACGTCGGGGCAGCGACGTACGCTCCGACCGCGGCGACGGCAGTGCTGCCGAGTACCCGGCGTCGGCTCAGTTCGTTGGTCATGCTCGAAGGCCCTCCATCGGACGGTTGCTCACATGTCCGACGGTAGGAGCGGCGGCGACACCGTGGCAGGGCATGCCACACCCACCCGGCTCGGTGCCGATCCCCCTGGCCTTGGCCGTGTCGACTGTCGGCCGTCGACTATCGGCCGTCGGCTGTCGGCGTCGGATGAATGCGGTTGCGGCGGGGGCAGCCTGCCCGGTGAGGTACCTCCATGGACGATGTCACGGAGCGGGCACGGCGGATGAGGTCAGGAGCGGGCCGGGTGGCCGCGGCGCAGCCGGCTCCGTGGCGCCGGTCGGCGGTCCTCGTGGCGCTGATGCTGGCCGCCTTCACCTTCAACACGGCGGAGAACCTGCCGGTCGGCCTCCTGGAGCTCATCTCCGAGAGCCTGCGGGTGTCGGTGTCAGCGGTCGGTCTGCTGGTCACCGGTTACGGCGTGATGGTGGCCGTGGCGTCCTTACCGCTCGCCCACGCCGTGCGGGCCGTGCCGCGGCGTCATGTGCTCACCGGTCTGCTGGCCGCGCTCGTCGTCTCCAGTCTGGTGGCGGCGCTGTCCACCTCGTACTGGCTGCTCCTCGCGGCGCGGCTGCTGACCGCGCTCGCCCAGGCGCTGTTCTGGGCGGTGATGGGGCCGGTCGCGGTGGGCCTGTTCCCGCCCGAGGTCCGCGGGCGCGTGATCGGGGCGCTGTCCGTCGCCGGTTCGCTCGCCCTCGTGCTCGGTGTCCCCGCCGGGACCTGGCTCGGACGGTGGAGCGACTGGACGGTGCCCATCGCGCTGCTGGCCGGCCTGGGCCTCGTCTCCCTCGTGACGATCGCGGCTCTGCTGCCGACCTCACGTCCGGAGGAGCAGCCCGCCGCCTACGGGACCCGTCCCGACGTCCGCCGGTTCGGTGTCGTCCTGGCGGCCGGGGCCCTGGCCGCCACCGGGGCGTTCGCGGGGTTCACCTACATGGTGAAGTTCCTCGGCGAGGTGAGCGGATTCTCGCCGAGCGCGGTCAACGCCTTGCTCGTGGCCTTCGGTGTGGCGTGTCTGGCCGGGGTGAGCATCACCGGGGCGCTGCTCGACCGCTTTCCGCACGCCGCGCTGGCCACGGCGCTGGTCACGCAGGCGGTGGGCATGCTCGGCCTGTACGCGGCCGGCGCCGACCCGGTGGCTGCGGTGGTCTTCCTGGTGTTGATGGGCGGTGCACTCGGGCCGGCCTTCATGACCACACAGAACGCGATGCTGCACTGCGCCCCGGGACGCACGGACATCGCCCTCGCGGCGAACTCCGGTGCCTATAACGCCGGTATCGCGGCGGGCGCCGCGATCGGTGGCCTGGTCCTGCCGCTCGCCGACGTGCGGGGCGCCTTCCTCGCCGGCGGGATGCTGACCGTCGGGGCCTGCGCGGTGTTGCTCGGCGAGCGGTTACTGCGCCCCGTGCCGGAGTCCGCCGCCGATCAGCGCCGTCACCCGCCGTCGGCGCCGTCGGGTCTGCTCAGACGGATCAGCGTCTGCTGACCGTTGGCGATGAGCTTCCTGGCGCCGTCGCCATGGACGCCGTACACCTCCAACTGGCAGACGGTCAGGGTCCGTCCGGACTTCTGGACGGTGCCGACCGCTTCGAGGTGGTCGCCCGCGGCGGGGGCGAGAAGGTTGATCTTGTACTCGACGGTGAGGACGTCGGAGTCCTCGTCGAAGAGTGTGAGTGCCGCGTAGCCGCCGGCGGTGTCCGCGATGGCGCTGGTGGCGCCCGCGTGGATGTAGCCGTGCTGCTGGGTCACCTCGGGGCGGGCCGGAAGCACGATGTGCACGCTGCCGGGGCCGATGTGGGTGAGGCGCGCGCCGAGGTGGGTCATGAGGCCCTGGCGGTCGAAGCTTTCCTGGACGCGCTTGCGGACCGCGGGACTCGCCAGTTCCTGCTGTATCTGGTCTGCCACGTACGTGCTCTCCTTCGAGTCCGTGTCGGGTGGAGCAGGACCGGGTGCCGGTTCCGTCTCGGGTGGTGCGGGACGGGTACCGCGGTCGGCTGGCGTTGCGCCAGCAGGATAGTGCCCGTGGCGACCGCCTTCTCCCTTGCGTCAGACAGCGCACGTGCATCAGATAGCGCAAAGGAGTTGCCCGGCCTCGGCGGACCGGAGAAGTATCTGTGGGCCGGAGATGGACCGCTGAGGGTCACGTGGCCCAGGTGGAGCGATCGCGCGCGAGGACGGAGGACGGTATGGAGCCACGGGAACTGCGCCGCGCGGTCGCGGCGGGTCGGGCGACCGCCGCGGAGCTGGGCCTTCGGGTCGACGACGTCGTCGTCATCCACGACTCGGACCGCGTCGCGCTGCGCCTGGCCCCCTGCGACGTCCTGGCCCGGGTCGCCCCTTCGGGCCATCTGGCCGAATCCGAGTTCGAGGTCGAGGTCGCTCGCCGACTCGCCGATGCCGGTGCTCCGGTGGCCGAACTCGACCCCCGGGTCGAGCCGCGCGTCCATGTGCGCGATGGCTTCGCCGTCTCGCTCTGGACCTATTACGAGCCCGTGGGGCCAGAGGTCGCGCCCGCCGACTACGCAGACGCGTTCCTGCGGCACCATGCCGCCCTGCGCCGCATCGACCTGGCCGCCGCCCCGCGTTTCACCGACCGAGTCGCCGCGGCACTGAGAGAGGTGAGCGATCGGGAGCACTCCCCCGAGCTGTCCGATCCCGACCGGGACGTCCTCATCGACACGCTCAGCGGTACGAGCGCCGCGATCGGCCTCGCCGGAGCGGGCGAACAGTTGCTGCACGGCGAGCCTCACCCGGGCAACCTCCTGAACACACGGAGAGGGCCGCTGTTCGTGGACCTCGCCACGTGCTGCCGCGGGCCGATCGAGTTCGACCTCGCCCATGCGCCCGAGGAAGTGGGTGAGCACTACGCGGGGGCAGACCACGACCTCATTCGCCGGTGCCGTGCCCTGAACTGGGCGATGTTCTCGGCCTGGCGCTGGCGGCGGGACGACCGGATGCCCGACCGGGCCCACTGGAGGACGGAGGGACTCGCCCGGGTTCGCGCCGCGCTCGACCGCTGCGGGATGGACTGACGTCGACCGCTCGGGCCGGGGCCGTCATGCCAGGGGGCATCGGGCGTCTCACCCACGCGTCCTCCATGTGAGACGGCATTTTGCGATCCGAGAAGGATGTCTAAGGTGGTGCGCATGTTCGGACCCGCTCGTCAGCTCGCCCTCGCGCTCTTCGCGGCCACGCCGTGGAGCGTCGACGACGCGCTCTGTCGCCGCTGACGCACCGCCGCCGGGCCCCGCTCCGCCGGCACGACGCCCCGCTGACGCCTGCGGCGACGCCGACGCCGCACTCCGCCTGACACCCCCGTTCCGGCGACGCCTCACTTCGTCGACGACCCGCTCGCGTCGAAGAGTCCCGCTCCGTCGGCAACGCGCTCCGCGTTCACTCGGCCACAGCCTGTCCGACTCTCCCCCCTCCCGTTCCCGGAGACCGCCTTGACCACCGCTCCCGAGGCCGGTGCGCCGCCCCGTGCCGCCCTGCTCGCCCCTCCCCCCACCTCCGCCCCCGCCCCTCCGGCCGAGGCCCTGCCACCGGTCCGGCGGCTGCCGTTGGCGGTCGCCGGCGTCATCGGCGCGGCACTCACCGGGTACGTCTTCGCCGAGCACGGGGCCAGACCCGGCGTCCTGCTGCTGCTCGGCATCGGACTCGGGATCGCCCTGTTCCACTCCCGGTTCGGCTTCACCTCGGCCTGGCGGCAGCTGGTGGCCGTCGGCAACGGCACCGGCCTGCGTGCGCACACACTGCTGCTCGGCAGCACCGCGACGCTCTTCGCCCTGATCATCGGCACCGGCAGCGGCCTGTTCGGCTCGGTGCCCGCGCCCAGCGCGGGACCGGTCGGCGTGGCGCTGCTCATCGGCGCCTTTCTCTTCGCCGTCGGCATGCAGCTCGGCGGGGCCTGCGCCTCCGGGACGCTCTTCGCCGTGGGTTCCGGCCAGGGCGCCATCGTGCTCACCCTCCTCGGCTTCATCACCGGCTCCACCCTCGCCGCCTGGCAGCTCGGCCTCTGGAACGAGCTGCCCGCGCTCGACCCGTACGTACTGTCCGACCACGTCGGCTGGTTCGGCTCCTGGGCGGTGACGATCGCCGCGCTCACCGCGATCTGGTTCATCGCGCGCGCCGTCCAGGCCCGCCGCACTCCCCCGCCGGTCGGCGCCCCGCCGTCGGCGCGCGGCGCGCTCCGCCGTGTGGTGCGGGGTTCCTGGCCGCTGGCGGCGGGCGCCGTGGTGCTTGCGGCACTGGGCGCCGGAGTGCTGCTCGTCTCGGGCGGCGCCTGGGGCGTGACCAGCGCGTTCGCCCTGTGGGGCAGCAAGCTCGTGGACGCGCTCGGCGGCTCGCCGGAGACCTGGGCGTTCTGGCGGCAGCCCGGCAGCGCGGCCCAGTTGTCCGGGCCGGTGCTGGCCGACAAGACCAGCCTCACCGACATCGGCATCATGGTCGGCGCGGCCGTCGCCGCGGCCGCCGGCGGCGTGTGGCGGCTGCACCGCGACATCCCCGCCCGCACGGCGCTCGCCGCCGTCATCGGCGGCATCCTGATGGGCGTCGGCGCCCGCCTCGCCGGCGGCTGCAACATCGGCGCCTACCTCGCCGGCATCGCCTCGGGCTCCCTCCACGGCTGGGTCTGGGCCGTCGTGGCCATCCTCGGCACGTGGGCCGGCCTGCGGCTGCGCCCGCTGTTCGGCCTGGGCAACCCGAAGCCGACGGACAGCGTCTGCTGAAGGCACCACCGGTCGAAGTCCCCCGGCGGAACCGTACCGGCTCGAAGAGACAGGCGCCCGCTCAAAGGGCGCCTCCCCGCAAGGGCGTTGTGCGTAAAGTGACGCCAGGGAAAGGCTGCCGCCATAGTGTGACGTGTCTTCAGACGGGGGACCCGAGGGCTGACCATGGCCGCTGTACGGAAGAGCGACGTCCTGGAGGCGTCGCAGGCACGGGTGTACTCGGCCGACGGAGAGGTGGTCGGGGCGGGTTTCCTGGTCTCCGACGACGTGGTGTGCACCTGTGCGCATGTCGTCGTCAGGGCACTCGGACTGCCCGGCACCGGGGCCGAAGGCCTCCCCGACGGGACCGTCGACATCGACTTTCCCCTGCTCCCCGGCCGCCCCCGGGTGCGGGCCGCGGTGGTGTCCTGGCGTACGCGCGGCGCCGATGCGGCGCTGCTGCGGCTCCGCGCTCCGGTCGAGGGCGCCCGGCCCGCCCCGTTGGTGGACGGGACGGGGGTGTGGGGGCACACCTTCCGGACGATGGGCTTCCCGGCCGGCGCCGGCCACGGCGTCTGGGCCTACGGGACGCTGCGCGGCGAGCAGGGGTCCGGCTGGGTGCAGATGGACGCGGACGAGCCCGGCCCGCGCGTCACGGAGGGTTTCAGCGGCGCGCCGGTCTGGGACCACACGCAGAACGGCGTCGTCGGGATGACGGTGGCCGCCCACCTGAACGAACGCACCGCGTACCTGCTGCCGTCGGCCGAACTGGTCGACGAGACGGTGCTGGAGCCCTGTTGCCCGTTCCAGGGTCTGGCCGCGTTCACCGAGGACGGCGCCAGGTTCTTCCACGGGCGGGACGCCGACATCGAACGGCTGCTCACCGCTGTCCGCACCCGCGCCCTGACCCTGGTGGCAGGGCCTTCGGGGTGCGGGAAATCCTCCCTCGTGCGTGCCGGATTGCTGCCCCGGCTGCGGGCCGCCGGGACCGACGTGACGGAACTGCGGCCCGTGCCGGGCGTGCCTCCGGCCGCCGTCGTCGCGCGGGCGTTGGCCGGGGCGCTCGAACCGGACCTCGGCGAGATCGAGCGCCTCGTCCGGGCGGAGGAACTGGCCGGCCTGCTGGACGCGGGCCGCGGTGTCGCTCCCGAGCTGCGCGCCCGGGTGCTGGACCGGAGCGACAACTCCCGGCGGGTCCTCTTCGTGGACCAGCTGGAGGAGTACGTGGCGGGCGAACCGGCCGCCGCCCGTAGGCTCTTCGGTCTGCTGGCCGAGCTGGCGGGCGAGGAGCTGCGGATCGTCGCGACCGCACGGCCCGACTCGCTCAGCAGCCTGATCACGGCCGATACGTCCGACCTCGTCAGCGATGCCGTCCAGTTCCTCGCGCCCCTCGCCACCGCGAACCTCGCGCAGGCGGTGACGGCGCCGATCGACACCGTGCCGGGGCTGTGGTTCGAGGCGGGCCTGCCGGAGCGGATCGTCGCGGACGCGGGCGACGAGCCCGGCCGTATGCCGCTCGTCCAGTTCGCGCTGACCGAGCTGTGGCGGCGGCGCAGCCGCGCCATGCTCACGCACGCGGCCTACGACGAACTGGGCGGTGTCGCGGGCGCGCTCGTCGGCTACGCGGACCATGCCTACGGTCGGCTTTCCCGGGCCGACCAGGTCCTCGCGCGGCGGCTCCTCGTCCAGCTCGCGCGCCCGGGGGACGGCGACACCTTCACCCGCAGGCCCGCCCGCACGACCGACCTCGCAAGGGACGTGGTGGCGTGCGCGCGCGTCCTCGCGAAGGACAAGCTCGTCGTCCTCTCCCACGCGCCGGGCGGCGACGCGCACGAGGAGATCGTCGACCTGGCGCACGAGGCCCTGACCACCCACTGGCCTCGCCTGCGGCAGTGGCTCGTCGACTCCCGCGACTTCCGTGTCTGGCAGGAACAGGTACGCGCCGATCTGTTCCGCTGGCAGTCCCAGCAGCGCGAACACCCCCGTCTGCTCAGCGGCACCGACCTGGCGGAGGCGGAGCGCCGGCTGGACGCGCACAGCGAAGCGGGCGACATCTCGGCGGCCGAGCGCGAGTACATCGACCTCAGCAGGAGGCACGCGCGGCGTGGTTCCCGGTTGCGCCGGACCGCGGTGGCGGTGCTGGGCGTGCTGACCGTCCTCGCGGTCGTCCTGGCGTTCACCACCTACCAGAGTCTGCGGCGGACCGAGGATCAGCTCCGCACCCAGGCGGCCGACCTCATCGCACAGACCGCGGACGAGCGCCCGGCGAGCGACCCGGCCACGGCTCTGCAGCTCGCTCTCGCCGCATGGCACGCGAAGCCGACCGCACGCGCCCGGCAGGCGCTGATGAACCAGTACGTGCGGGGGCAGTTCGTCACGGGCGCCCACCCGTCCCTGTGGCGCGGCGGCGTCGACGCGCTGACCGCGAGCGAGGACGGCCGGGTGCTGGTGGTGCGGTCGCAGCCCTCGGGCGGCGAGCGATCCGTGCTCACCGTGATCACGGGTGCTTCCGACGGGCGGCCCCGCGCGCGGGAGCTCAGCGGCGTCGCCGACGGTGACCTGGTCACGGCGGTGAGCCCCGACGGGCGTCTTGTCGCGGCCACCGACGGACAGGGAGAGGTCTCGCTGTGGCGGACGGGCAAGGGCGGCTCGAAGCGCCCGAAGACGCTGGAGAGCGGCCCGCACACGTCGCGGAAGAGTTCCCGGACCATCCTGGACTTCAGCGGCGACGGTGGGCGACTGCTGCTGTTCCACCCCCGCAGGGACTGTGGCGCCGAGTCGACGGAGAAGTGCGGTTCCGCCTTCTTGGACGTGTGGGACACGGGCATCGGCGGCCGAGGAGACGTGAGCGACCGGGTCGAGCTGCCGGCCGACCTGGACGACGTCGCCTTCACGGCCGACGCGGGCTCGGTGGCGACGCTGCGCTCCTCCACCTCGGTCAGGGACACCATCGAGGTGCGGGACCTGTCCACGGGGCGCCGGCTCTACTCCCGGCGCATGGCCACCCCGGCCTCGCTCCTGGCGGGCGGGGCGGTCGCCGCCCAGGACGACGGGCGGGCGGTGGGGCTCGGCCGGACGCCGGGGCGCTCGTACCGCATCCCTGCCGACAGGGGGTTCTCCCTCACCGACGCCACCACTCGGTACACACTCAGGTCCACCGATCCGCGTGATCCGGTGAGCACGGGACAGCGCTACGTCGAACATGTCCTGATGGACGTCCGTACCGGTCGTGCCTTCCACACCCGCGTCCCGGACTCGGGCGACGCGTCCGTGGTCCCGGCCACGGTCGCGGCCGTCCCGAGGAAGGGCGGCGGGCTGCGGGTCCTCGCGGCCGTGGGCTCGGATCTGGTCGAGGCACGGGCCGAGCCGATCGGCGGCAAGCAGCTCCGGTCCGAGGCCTTGGCGGTCGACGGGGAGACCCTGTCGCCGGACGGGCAGCTGTTCGCCCGCGTCTACGACGGCCGGCTCGTGATCCTGGACGCCTCCCGCAGGAGGCTGCGGTCGGTTCCGCTCCCCGAACCGGCCGCCGACCACGCGGTGACGTGGGAGGTGACGTGGACGGCCGACTCCCGGCGGCTCGTGCTGTGGAGCGGCAGGGACGGACTGAACCGGTCGTACGCGTCGGACGACCTCAGCTCCCGGCCCGTGGCCCTGGACGGCGTGTTGCCGGGCTTCGACCCCGCCCAGGGCGTGGTCGCCGTCGGCGGCAGCGAGGTCGCGGTGCTCTCGCGGGGCCGGCTGGCGCGCGTCGACGCCGCCGACGGACGGGTGACGACGCCTCCCTTCTCCGTCCATCGGGGCTCCGGTGCGGACAGGACACCGGAGGGAAGCTTCATCGGGGATCAGCTCGTGGCGAGGCCGGAACACTCCGGTCAGGTCGCGGTCAACGACCGAAGCGGCAGCATCCTGGTGTGGGACGTACGGACACCGAAGCGTGTCGAGAAACTGCACGGCGCCCCCGTCAGCTACGGATCGGGCGGCGTCCACCCCCTCATCGCCTTCGATCCGGCGGGCAGGTACCTCGCGGTCGTCAATGACGACGCCCAGGTGCGGGTCTGGGACGTACCGGCCGACAAGCGGCTCGCACGCGGCCTGCCCTGGGTGAACGACAGAGACGGCCTCGTCGGCCTGACACGCGACGGTCAGGTGATGGTCTTCCGTGACGGGCAGCTCCACTTCGTCGACCCGAACCGTGAAGGGAACAAGCTCTCGGTTCCCGTCATGAGAGGCGTCATCCACGCCGACGGTGACCAGTTGGTCGTCGATTCGGGGGCCGTACGACAGGTGTTCGACCTGCGGCCCGAGGCGCAGTTCCGTCATCTCTGCGACGCCGTCGGGCGGGACTACACCGACGCCGAACGCAAGCTGTTGCCCGAGGGAACACCCGACGGGCCACCATGCCCCTGACCACGTACGCAGGCGAGGAGCCGACGTGACCGAACATCAGCAGCCGCAGCTCGGCCCGGACGACGGGACCACGGTCCGGTTCGTCCTGGCGGAGGCCACCGCGCCCGCCGCCAGCGGCATGAGCCCCGCCGTGCCCGTGTCCCGCCGCGAGCGGAACCTCGCCCCGCTCGCCGCCGACGCCCTGCGCAGCACGCTCAAGCCGCTCGGTCCGCTCGTCCAGGAGGTGCACGACGCGGTGAGTGCCGCGCCGACACCGCCCGACGAGATCACCGTCACCTTCGGGGTGCAGGTCGGTCAGGATCTCAAGCTCGGCATCGTGAACGGCAGCGGCCAGGCCCACCTGACGGTGACGGCCACGTGGCGTCCGGAACGGCCGACGGATCCGCGAGGCAGGTGAAGGGGATCGCCGCGGTGGTGGTCTGAGCGCCCCCTGCGCTCCCGTTCCACTCCATCGGTGGGAGTAGCAGCCGTTGCGCCGATTCCGGCGCCCGACGGCTCGAAGATCGGTGGCGGCGACTTCGGGGCCCCTCCTGTCCCTCGGGGCCCGGGCCGCCGTACCGATCGACCGATGAATGAGCGGGAAGGAGGAGCGCGTATGCATCTGACTCCGCACGAGCAGGAACGGTTGCTGGTCCACACCGCGGCGGACGTGGCCCAGCGGCGCCGTGAGCGGGGCCTGCGGCTGAATTACCCGGAGGCCATGGCGCTGCTGACGGCGCACGTCTTCGAGGAGGCGCGGGCCGGTGCGACGGTGGACGCGGTCATGGAGTCCGGCCGCCGCGTGCTGACGCGGGACGAGGTCATGGCGGGCGTCCCGGAGATGATCGGCAACGTGCAGGTCGAAGCGACGTTCCCGGACGGGACGAAGCTGGTGACGATCCACGACCCCTTCGACGAGGCGGCCGAGGACGTGACCGTGCACCCCGGCAAACTGGAACTCCTCCCGGACGAGGAGGAGTACCGCATCGCCCTCAACGAGGGATCGGCCCATGTGGACCTGCCCGTGAGCAACCCCTCGGACCGTCCCGTCCAGGTGGGCTCGCACTACCACTTCGCCGAGGCCAACGAAGGGCTCGCGTTCGACCGCGCCGCCGCGCACGGCATGCGGCTGCACATCGCGTCGGGCACCTCGGAGCGCTTCGAGCCGGGCGACGAGCGCACCGTGCGGCTGGTGCCCATCGCGGGTGAGCGCGTCGTCAGGGGACTCCAGGCGGGCAAGAGCGAGCAGGAGATGATCCTCGATGGGCAGTGAGCCCGTGCGGCCGTACGACCCGCTGACGCGTTCGCGGTATGCCGACCTGTACGGCCCCACGGCCGGGGACCGGGTGCGGCTCGCCGACACCGAGCTGGTGCTGCGGATCGACGAGGACTGGAGCGGCGGTCCCGGTCGCAGCGGGGACGAGATGGTCTTCGGCGGCGGCAAGGTGATCCGCGAGTCCATGGGCCAGTCCCACATTCCCCGCGACGACCCTCGCCAGCCGGTGGACACCGTGATCACCGGTGCGCTGATCCTCGACCACTGGGGTGTGGTGAAGGCCGATGTCGGGCTGCGCGACGGGCGGATCCAGGCGATCGGCCGGGCGTACAACCCCGAGACGATGGCGCCGAGCCCGGCCAGTCCGCAGGGCTCCTCCGACTTCGTCGTCGGCCCGGAGACGGAGGTGATCGCCGGCAACGGGCGCATCCTGACCGCGGGCGGCGTCGACACGCACGTGCACTTCCTGTGCCCCGGGCAGATCCACGAGGCGCTCGCCTCGGGGGTGACGACACTGATCGGCGGCGGCACCGGACCGGCCGAGGGCAGCAAGGCGACCACGGTGACGCCGGGCAAGTGGCACCTCCAGCGGATGTTCGAGGCGCTGGACTCGTATCCGGTGAACATCGGCCTGCTCGCCAAGGGCAGCACGGTGTCCGAGAAGGCCCTGCGCGACCAGGTCGCCGCCGGCGCCCTCGGCTTCAAGATCCACGAGGACTGGGGCGCCACGCCCGCGGTGATCGACGCGGCCCTGCGGATGTGTGACGAGACGGGGGTACAGGTCGCGCTGCACGCCGACTCCCTGAACGAGTCCGGGTTCGTGCAGCGCACCTTCGCCGCGACGAAGGACCCGGCGGCCAAGGGTGACCGGTACCGCGGCCTGCACATCTTCCACGTCGAAGGCGCCGGCGGCGGCCACGCGCCCGACATGATCAGCCTGGTCGGCAAGCCGAACGTCCTGCCCGCGTCGACGAACCCCACCCGCCCCCTGACGGTCAACACCGTCAAGGAGCACGTCGACATGATGATCGTGTGCCACCACCTCAACCCCGAGGTCGACGCGGACATGAAGTTCGCCGACTCCCGGATCCGGCCCTCCACCATGGCCGCCGAGGACCTGCTGCACGACATGGGCGCCATCTCGATGATGTCCTCCGACGCCCAGGCCATGGGACGCATCGGCGAGATGGTCCTGCGGACCTGGCAGACCGCGCACGTCATGAAGACCCGCTACGGGCACCTCCACGAGGACGACGCCCAGGCGGACAACTTCCGTGCCCGCCGCTACGTCGCCAAGTACACGATCAACCCGGCCATCACCCACGGCATCGACCACGAGGTCGGCTCCGTCGAGGTGGGCAAACTGGCCGACCTGGTGCTGTGGGAGCCGAAGTTCTTCGGCGTGAAGACGCACATGGTCATCAAGGGCGGCCAGATCGCCTACGCGCAGATCGGTGACGCCAACGCCTCCATCCCCACCCCCCAGCCGTTCCTGCCCCGCCCGGTGTGGGGCTCCACCGGCCGCTCCCCCGGCGCGAACTCCTTCAACTTCGTGGCAGAGCTCGCCGCCGACGGCGAACTGTCCCGCAGCGGTCTGCTCAAGGAGCTGCGCGTCATCAAGGACACCCGCGGGGTGACCAAGGCCGACATGGTGCACAACGACGGCGTGCCGGAGGTCGTCGTCGGCCCCGACACCTTCGACGTCACCATCGGCGGGGCCGTCGAATCCGACGTGCGCACCACGGTGAACGGCCAGCAGGTCGCACTGAACTACGCCACCGAACTCCCCATGGCGCAGCGCTATTTCCTCTTCTGATCCGGCGCCGCCGGCTGTGCGGCAGCCCGGACGGTCACCTCGCGCCGACCAGCCGTGACCGGCACCGGTCACCTGTCCTCGACCAGCCGTGGCCCGCACCGGTCACCTTCCGCGAAAGGCGGGCCACCGCTCCATGACCCGTGCCGCCCTGCTCGTCCTGGCCGACGGCCGCTTCCCGGCCGGCGGTTACGCCCACTCCGGCGGTATGGAGGCCGCCGTCACCTCCCGCGACGTGTACGACGCGGCGACCCTGGAGGCGTTCTGCCGGGGGCGTCTGCACACCGCCGGGCTGACCGCGGCGGGCCTCGCCGCCGCGGCGGCCGCCGGGCACGATCCGCTGGCGCTCGACGAGGCCGCCGACGCCCGCACCCCCATGCCGGCGCTGCGGCAGGTCGCCCGCAGACTCGGCCGGCAGATGCTGCGGGCGGCCCGCGCCACCTGGCCCTCACCCGGCCTCGACCTGCTCGCGCGTGTCCGGCCACAGGGGGCGCACCAGCCGGTCGTCCTCGGAGCCGCGGCCCGGTCCGCCGGCCTGACCCCGCTGGACGCCGCCCAGTGCGCCGCCTACGAGAGCGTCGGCGGGCCCGCGACCGCCGCGGTACGGCTGCTCGGCCTCGACCCGCTCGAAGCCACGGCTCTCCTCGCCCGGCTCACCGGTGAACTCGACGAAGTCGCCCGTACGGCCGCCGCCGCGGCGGGCCGTGTCCCGGCCGAGGGCGTCGGCGCGCTGCCCGCCGCCTCCGCCCCGCTGCTGGACGTCATCGCCGAACGGCACGCCGCGAGGACCGTCCGCCTGTTCGCGTCCTGAACGCCCGCCTCCTCCACACAGTCACCTACGCACCTACGGGAGCCACCATGCACCTCGACCACCCCGCGACGCCCCTCTCCCTCCCCCACCGCCACACCCACAGCGCCGACGCGCTGCGCCCCGACGGCAGCCGTCGCGCCCTGCGGGTCGGCCTGGGCGGGCCGGTCGGCTCGGGCAAGACCGCCACCGTCGCCGCGCTGTGCCGCACGCTGCGCGACCGGCTGTCCATCGCCGTGGTCACCAACGACATCTACACCCGCGAGGACGCCGAATTCCTGCGCCGCGAGGCCGTGTTGCCCCCGGAACGCATCGCCGCCGTGGAGACCGGCGCCTGCCCGCACACCGCGATCCGCGACGACATCTCGGCCAACCTCGAAGCGGTGGAGCAACTGGAAGAGGCGCTGCACCCCCTGGACCTGATCCTCGTCGAGTCCGGCGGTGACAACCTCACCGCCACGTTCTCCCGTGGTCTCGTCGACACCCAGGTGTTCGTGATCGACGTGGCCAGCGGCGACGACATCCCCCGCAAGGGCGGTCCCGGCATCACCACCGCCGACCTCCTGGTCATCAACAAGACCGACCTCGCCCCGCACGTGGGAGCCGACCTGGGCACCATGGCCGCCGACGCGGAGAAGCAGCGCGGCCCCCTGCCGGTCGCCTTCACCAGCCTCGCGACGACCGACGGCATCGCTCCGGTGGCCGACTGGCTCGGCGAGTGTCTCGCCTCCTGGCGCGCGGGCGCCGCCGCGTGAACGCCACCGCACCGCTCACCACCACGACGCCGCCCGGCCACGGGGCACGGGCCGACGCCTCCGCCGCGGACCCCGCCGACGCCGGCCCGACCGCGTGCGAGCACGTGCCCGAGGCCTGCGGGAACAGTGCCGGCAGCGCGCAGCCGCCCGGGGTCCACGCGTCCGCCCGTATCCGCGCCGGACACAACGGCCGCACCACGACCGTTCCGCTCCTGCACAGCGACGGCCCCTTCCACCTGCGGCGGCTGCGTCCCCGCGGCGACCGGGCCCGGGTCAGCGTGATCGGCGCCATGAGCGCGCCCCTGGGCGGCGACCGTCTCACACTCGACGTCACGGCCGAGAACCACGCCCGCCTGGAGGTGGGCACGGCCGCCGCCACCATCGCCCTGCGCGGACCGACCACCGCACCCGCCACCTACGACGTCCGCCTCACCGTGGGCGAGCACGCCTCGCTGAACTGGCTGCCGCAGCCGCTGATCAGCACCCGCGGCAGCACCCTGCACCAGACGTGCGCCGTCGACCTGGCCCCGTCCGCCCGGCTGCTGCTGCGCGAGGAGCAGCAGCTCGGCCGCACCGCAGAGCCGCCGGGCCTGCTCTCCACCCGCCTGACCGTACGGTGCGACGGCCGTCCCCTCCTGGACCAGCACACCCTCTACGGTGAACCGGCCAACGCCTGGGACGGCCCCGCCGTTCTGGGCCCCCACCGTGCCGCCGGTCAACTCCTCGTGGTCCACCCCCGCCTGGACCCCGGCCTCCCGCCCCTCCTCATCGAGGACGACCCGACCGCGGGCCACGCCGTCCTCGCCCCCTTGGCGGACGTGCCCGCCCTCCTCATCACCGCGATCGCCCCCACGTCCGCCCGGCTGCGCCGGCTCCTCGACACCGGCCTCGCCCACGTGCTGGCCGCCACCGCGTAGCCGCTGCCGTCACGTCCACAGCCGCCGGAACTCAGGGGCGAGCGGTGTGATCGGGATGTCCCTTACTGCGTCGTGCTTCCTTCATCTCGGCTTCGTAGAGGTGATCGCGCCCGTCCGCCAGTTCGGCGACCGCTTGCCGTTCCACTTCCTTGAAGGGCTCGTAGTAAGTGCCGTTGTATTCCTCGATGATCTGGAACGTCCAATGCCCTGGAATGACGTTGCGGCCAACGATCTCGTGCTGGACGCGGTCGGCCCAGGCTGAATGACCGGCCTTGCGGAGGAGATCCACAGCCCGGTCCAACTCCAGATCCGCGCCGCCGGTCAGCTGGTGGAACTCGTAGAGATGTCCGCGGGCGCGTTCGGTGGTCTCCAGCGCCTTGGAGAGGGACCCGAGGGCTTCGATCGTCTCGTCGCTGACGCCTTCGGGTCGCTGGTGGCCTCGGTCCGGCCCGTCGTGGTGGTTCATGCCGAAGAGGTTCCCACAGGTCGGCGGCCCATTCGGGGCAGCCTCGCGTGATCCCGTCCGCGCGTCGCCGTGGACGGCGGGGCCCGGCGTCCGGCCTCGGGGGACCGACTTCCGGCCTTCCCCCGGCACCAGCTCCCGACCCCCCCCCCCTGCGCTGGTGCCGCCGGCCTCACCTCGCTGAACCGTCGGCTGCGGCCGGGCGGCGCCCTCGTCGTGATCACACCGCTCGCTGCCGCCATCCCCGCCGAGTGGCGCGGAAGCGCCCCCTCGACGCGGACGAGCTCGCACGCCCGCAGAGCCGGTGGACGGCCGCGGAGCGGCACGACGCGGAGGGGCTGGTCATCCTCATCCTGCGTGGGCCTCGTCCTGGCAGAGCCTGATGGAGCCCCAGGACTTCACCCGGCTCGAAGCCATCGAACGCGCCCGGCGCGGCGAAGGCCCTGCCTTCCTCACCGCGCACACCTGGTCCGCCCCCGGCGCCCCTCCCGGACCGCTGACCGATCATGTACGTATGACTGGCGCGACCGATCAGCCGACGATCAGCACACTGACGCTGCGGCACAGGATCCCGGACGACTGGGCGGCGGGCCCCTGGGCCGAGGTGAGGCCTCTGATCGATGGCGCAGACGTTCTGAAGGAGGTCCACCCGGCAGGGCTCGCGCCGAGTTGCCGCGAGTGGACGGGGCCGGCGGAGAGCTGGCCGCTGGCAGCCGCGGCGGAGCCCCGCAGGGTCATGATCACCGCGCCGACCTGTACGCCCGGTTGCTGCGGGGCCCTGTACGTCACGGTGCGCCGCGAGGGTGAGCGGGCCGTCTGGGACGGCTGGGAGAACACCGGCGACATCACCACTGTGCCGATGGACTTCCACTTCGACGCCGGCCAGTACGACGCCGAACTCCGGCGGGCCGCCGCGGACCGCGGTTGGGAGGAGCCGGTGGACACCGTGGCCCGGCTTCTCGCGGAGATCCTCACGGGCAGCGGCTGGTTCGAACGCTGGGGGTGCGTCCTCACGGACGTCTCCCCACGGCGCGAGGAACTCGGCGTCCCCGAGGAACTGATGGACCCCGAAGGCGTCGACGTCGACTTCCACCAGGTCTCGGGGACCGGCGAGCGTCAGGCTTTCTACAGGTACGAGCTGTATGTTCTCCCCGGTCTGCCCGCCGAGGAGCAGGCGCGGCGGCTCGCGGACCACATCCTGGCGGACGATCCGCGGCGTACTGCCGAGGTGCGGTATGGCTGAGGGGGACGCAGGCGCCGCGACGGGACCGGCAGGCCGAGGGCCGCTCGGAGCCGAGTGACCGCGGGCGCCGGACGCTTGTCTGCCGGCGTCCGCTGCTGTTGGCTGACGGCTTGACGCCCGGTGCCGAGGCGGTGAAGAGGACGAGGCAGTGACTGTTGACGACAACGGACGACCCCGGGCGCAGTACGGGCTGCTGACGAGCATCGCCCAGGAGGCGGGTGTGTCACTCAGCACCGTCTCGAAAGTGGTCCACCGGCGCCGCGATGTGGGCACGGCGACCCGGGCGCGGGTCGAGGAGTTGCTGGCGCGGCACGGCTATGTCCGCCCCTGGGAGCGGGACCCCGGGATGCCGCGGCAGATCATCGCGATCTTCCGTGACCTGTCGGGCCCGTACACCCTGGAGGTGGCACGCGGGATCGTGGACGCGGCCGGTGAACTCGGTATCCACGTGGTGACCGGCACCGCCGGCAGGCGATCCATCTCGCAGTGGCTGAAGGAGGCCGCGGCGCTGGGCGCCGTCGGGCTGATCGTCGTGATCTCGATGCTGGCGGAGGAGGACCAGCGGCTCATCGTCGAGCAGCGGGTGCCGGTGGTGCTGGTGGACCCGCTGAGCGCTCCGACCCTGGACATCCCGAGTATCGGGGTGACGAACTGGAGCGGGGCCAAGGACGCGGTGCACCACCTCGTCGGTCTCGGCCACACCCGGATCGCGATGGTCGCCGGGCGCGCCCATTCCCTGGCAGGCGCGGCGCGTCTGCACGGCTACCGGGCCGCGCTCGAGGAGGCGGGGATCGCCTACGATCCCGCGATCGTGCGCTCGACCGACTTCGACTACGGGGAGGCGTTGGCGGCCACCTCTCACCTCCTCGGGATCGAGCGGCCTCCCACGGCCGTGTTCGCGGCCAGTGACGCCCAGGCCCTGGGGGTGCTGGAGTCGGCCCGGCAGCGAGGGCTGCGCGTCCCGGACGACCTGGCGGTGATGTCGTTCGACGACACGGTGGTGGCGGCCATGGCGAGCCCGCCGCTGAGCGCGGTCCGCCAGCCGATCGAGGAGCTGGGGCGGGAGGCCACGCGCGTGCTCCTGCAGATGGCCGACGGGTTCCCGCCCGCCTCGCCGCGCATCGAGCTGGTGACGGAGCTGGTCCTGCGGACCTCGACGGCGGCGCCCGCGAAGAACCTCTGCGGGCCCTGACGGAGGGTGCCGGCCGCGGGGAACGGTCGCCCTCCGCCGAGGGGCGGTCAGCTTCGGTCGAGGGTCACCGGCACGGTGTGGTGACGGATGACGGGCACCTGCCGTTCGTCGCCCACCAGGTCCACCGTCGTGCGGGCCGGTGTGTCGGTGCTCGATGAGCCGGCGTACAGCAGGATCTGGCCGGGTTCGACGACCCGCTGACCGCTCAGGCCGGTGAAGGCCAGACGGTCGGTGTGGACGTCGAAGCGGACCGTGGCCTCCTCTCCCGGTGCGAGGCTCACCTTGGCGAAGGCCAGCAGAGCCCGGATCGGCCGGGTGACCTGCGCGACCGGGTCGGTGAAGTACAGCTGCACCGTTTCGGCGCCGGGACGGGCCCCGGTGTTGCGCACCCTCACCGATGCGGTGAACCCCCCGTCGGTGGGCACGTGCTCGCGGTCCACGGACAGCGTGTCGACCTCGAACGTGGTGTACGAAAGGCCGTGCCCGAACGGGAAGGCGGGTGTGGGGTCGAGGTTGGAGAGCCGGCTCTGCCGGTCACCCAGCGGCGGGTGGAGGTAGGTGTAGGGCTGCCCGGCGGGCGAGGCAGGTATCTGCACGGGCAGCTTGCCGCTGAAGTCGGCCTCCCCCGCGAGCAGTTCGGCCGTCGCACGGCCTCCCTCCTCACCCGGCAGGAAGACCTGCACCATGGCCGCCGCCTCGTCCGCGAACCGGCCCACCGCGTACGGGCGTCCGCTGTTGACCACCAGGACGACCGGCGTGCCGGTGGCGAGCACGGCCTCCACCAGCTCCTCCTGGACACCCGGCAGACGCAGGTCCTCCACGTCGCAGCCCTCGCCGGAGGTGCCGATGCCGAACATGCCGGGCTTGTCGCCGACGACCACGACGGCGAGGTCGGCCGCCGCGCCCGCCCGCACCGCGGCCTCGATGCCCGAGCGGTCGGGTTCCCGGATCGGGCATCCGGGTGTGAACTCCCACTGCACGCCCGGCACTTGGGCGGTCAGCGCCTCGCGCAGCGACACCGCCTCGACGCCGTCGCCGAGGTCGTCGCGGTCGGAGAGGACGTGGTTGGGGAAGCTGTAGCAGCCGAACATGGTGCGTACGTCGTCGGCGCACGGGCCGATCAGGGCGATCCGGCCGGTGGAGGGCAGCGGCAGCGCCCCCTTGTTGGAGAGGAGCACGGCGCTCGATCGGGCGACGGCGTGGGCCAGGGCGCGCCCTGCCGGTGTGTCCAGGTCGAGTTCACCGGTGCGCAGCGCCGGCGGTTCCGGGTCCCAGTCGGCGTCGAGCAGGCCGAGCGCGGCCTTGTGCCGCAGGATGCGGCGCACCGACCGGTCGACGTCGTCCTCGTCGACCCGCCCGTCACGCACGGCGGCCTCCAGGGTCTCCCCGTAGGCGCGCTGGTCGGGAAGTTCGACGTCCATGCCCGCCTTGAGGGCCAGCACGCCCGCGCCGGACAGGTCGGCAGCCAGCCGGTGCGCGTCAGCGAGGAACGGCAGCGCCCAGTAGTCGGAGACGACCGTGCCCTCGAAGCCCCACTGCTCGCGCAGGACGGTGGTCAGCAGCCACCGGCTCGCGGCGGGCGCCTCGCCGTCGACCTCGGCGTACGAGTTCATCACCGAGCCCACTCCGGCGGCGACGCACCGCTCGAAGGGCGGCAGGATCACGTCGGCCAGTTCGCGGCGGCCGAGCCGGGCGGGTGCGTGGTTGCGTCCGCCCATGGAGGTGGAGTAGCCGGCGAAGTGCTTGAGCGTGGCGTACACCCCCGCGCCCTGGAGGCCGAGGGCGTATGCCTCGCCCATCTCGCCGACGAGGTGCGGGTCCTCCCCGTAGGTCTCCTCGCAGCGGCCCCAGCGGTAGTCGCGGATGACGTCGACGACCGGGGCGAGGCCCTGGTGGATGCCCGCTGCCGCCATGTCGGCGCCGATCGCGGACCCGACCCGGCGGATCAGTGCGGGATCGAAGGTGGCGGCCATGGCCAGGGAGGTGGGATAGATGGTGGCGCCGTAGGCGGTGAGGCCGGTCAGGCACTCGTCGTGCGCCATCGCCGGGATGCCGAACCTGCTCTGCGCGATGATCTGCCGCTGCCGTTCGGCCAGGACGCGGGCGTGGTCGAGGGCGGGGCGGGGCACGGTGCCGTAGGGCCGGGTGAGCTGGCCGAGGCCGTGGCGGGCGGTCAGGGTGAGGTCGCCGGCGGGGGCGAAGAGGCTGGTGCCGGGGGCGACCTCGGGTCCCGCGGGTTCGACGTCCTCCCAGCTGCTGGTGAGCTGGGCGGCCTTCTCCTGGAGGGTGAGGCGGGCGAGCAGCGCGTCGACGCGTTCGTCGATCGGGAGGGCCGGGTCGTTCCACGGCCGGTCGCCGTCGATCCGCGGTTCGGCTCCCGGGTCGGGCAGGTTGTGCTCCGGGGTGGTGGTGGTCGTCATGCACGACTCCTCGTGAGGTTTCCGGGCATGCCGGACGGGCTGGGCGTGGTCGCCCCGGCCTCGGCTGCGGCAGGCGTGTCGTTACTTGGAGAATCCGGCGGTCAGTCCGGCGACCAACTGCCGCTTGGCGAGGAGGAACACCGCCAGCATGGGGAGGGTGGAGAGCACCACGGCGGCCATGGTGGCGGGCACGTCGATGCCGAACTGGCCGCGGTAGAGGGTCAGGGCCAGTGGCAGCACGGCCTTGTCGCCGCTCTGGGTGAGGATCAGGGGGAAGAGGAAGCCGTTCCAGACCTGGAGGCCGTCATAGACGGCGACGGTCATCAACGCGGGCCTCGCCATCGGCGCCACCAGGGAGAACAGCATGCGCCAGTCCCCCGCGCCGTCGACGATCATCGCCTCGAACAGCGACCTGGGGATGTCCCGCAGGAAGCTGACCAGGATCATCACCGTGATCGGCAGGGCGAACGCCGCCGAGGGCAGCACGATGGCGAGCAGGCTGTCGTACATGTCCATGCGGATGATCAGCAGGTAGACCGGGATGATCACCGCTTGCAGCGGGATGGCCAGGCCCAGCAGGTACATCCGGAAGGACAGGCGGGACCAGGAGTTGGTGTACCTGACGATGGAGAACGACGCCATCAGGGCGGCGGCCACGGTGAGCACGACGGCTCCGACGGTGACGACGACGCTGTTGAGGAGGTAGGTGGCGAAGTCGCCGTCCAGAACCGTCTTGTAGTTGTCCAGGGTGGGGCGGCCCGGCAGGGCGAGCGGGCTGTCGGTGGTGAAGTCGGTGCGGCTGCGCAGGCTGGTCACGACCAGCCAGTACACGGGGACGACGACGAGCGCGGTCCACACCAGCGCCGCCCCGCCGGTGAGGGCGCGGCGCGGTGCGCCGCTGATCCACGGCCGGCGGCGGGCGCCTGCCGGGGTCCGTGGCTGGACGGCGCGCTGCTGCCCGGGCCCGGTGCGCTCCTTGGTCACGGTGGTACTCACAGGCCCTCCTGCTGGCTCTCCATCCGGGTGAATCCGGACAGACGGGTGGTGAACAGCGAGAGGCCGAGGCCGAACACCACCAGCAGGGTGGCGATCGCGCTGGCCCGGCCCATGTCGTGCGACTGGAAGCCGGTGATGTACATGGCCAGGGGCAGGACCCGGGTCGCGGTGCCCGGGCCGCCCGTTCCGCCCGACAGGACGAAGATCAGGTCGAAGTAGGTCAGCGATCCCACCAGCATGAGCGTGCTCGACGTGACGAACGTGTACTTGAGCTGCGGGAGCGTGATCCGCAGCAGCCGTGTCACGGGCCCGGCGCCGTCGATGGCGGCGGCCTCGTACAGCGACACGGGGATCTGCCGGATGCCCGACTGGTACAGCAGCGCGTGGAAGGGCACGAACTGCCAGGCGATCACGGCGATCACCGTGTAGAGCGCCAGGTCGGGCGAGCCGAGCAGCGGCTCGGCCAGCCAGTGCAGGCCGGGCGTCGCCCCGATCCCGAAGGACGGGTCGAGCAGGGCCTGCCAGGTCAGACCGATCGCGACCGCGGACAGCAAGAGCGGTAGGAACCACAGGACGGCGAGGAAGGCGCGCGTGCGGCCTCGGGGCGCCTGGAAGAGGCCGAGCGCCAGCGCCACCGGAGTCTGGACGAGCCAGCTGATCACCATCACCTTGACGGTGAGCCACAGCGCCTGCCAGGTGGCGCCGTCCGTCAGGACCCCGCCCCAGTTGCCGAACCCGGCCCACCCGATGGCCCCCAGGCCGTCCCAGCTGGTGAGGCTGAGCACCACCACGCCGCCGAGGGGGACCAGACCGAACAGGGTGAACAGCAGCAGGGCGGGGGCGGCCATGAGCAGCCCGCTGAGGCCGCGGCGTCCGCCGGGCGCCGTGGGCGGCCGTGTCTTCGGAGCGGCGGCCGGACGCGGCGTGCCGGCGACCACGGCCATTACTTCGCCGCCTTGCTCATGTTCACGCCGAACTGCTCGGGGTCGATCTGCCGCAGGAACGACTTGTCCACGTTGGTCAGCAGCGGGTCGGCCTGGTCCGACGGCAGGTCCTGGTCCCAGGAGAGCTGGAAGTTCTCGGCGTCCCGCACCAGTTCGTAGACGAAGGTGAGCCACTTCTTGTTGTCGGGCGACTTCACCGAGGCGAGCTTGGATTCCAGCTTGTTGACCGGCGGCACGCTGCCGGTCGCGAGGAAGGAGTCGATCTGCGCGTCGTTCATGACGTAGTCCTTCAGGTACGTCAGCGCCGCGGACTTGTTCTTGCTCTTCGCTTTCAGGGAGAGGAAGTTGGAGGGGTTGCCCACGATGTTCCTCGGGTCGCCCTTGCCCCGGGGAAGCACGGGGAAGGGGACGTATCCCAGGTCCTTCTCCACGAAGTCGGGGGCCGCCTTGACCAGGTTGGCGTACTCCCAGGTGCCCATCAGCTCCATGCCGGCCTTGCCGGTGTGGAGCAGGGCCGTGGCGGCGCCCTGGTCGTAGCCGACGGACGAGGCGTTGCCGCCGAACGCGCCGGCCTCGACCAGCTCCTGGAGGCGGCTGTTGGCCTTGGTGACCGCCGGGTCCTTCCAGGCCGTGGAGTCCCCGGCGGCGATCTTCTCGAACACCGTGTGGCCGCCCTCGCGGTCGAGCAGGTACTCCAGGTACATCAGCGTCGGCCACTTGGAGTTGGCCGCGAGCGAGATCGGGGTGACCCCTTCGCCCTTGAGCTTCTGCACGGCCGTCAGCAGCTCGTCGTACGTCTTCGGCGGCTCGGCCCCGGCGTCCTTCAGGACCTTCTTGTTGTAGTAGAGGACGACCGGCGTGATGCCGTTGGCGGGCACCCCGTAGAACTTGCCGTCGAGTGTGGCGCTGTCCAGCACGCTGGGCATGAAGCGCGGCAGATCGACCTCGCCGCTTTCGAGGGCGTCGACCTTCCCGGCCTTGACGTAGTCCTCCAGCGCGCCACCGCCCCAGTTGAAGAAGAGGTCAGGCGCCTGGTTCGCGCCGAACGCCACCCGCAGCTTCTGCTTGTAGTCGTCGTTGGCGAACATGCGCAGGGTGATCTTCTCGTCCGGGTGGTCCTTGTTGTACGCCTCGACGGACTCCTTGATGGTCGTCTGGTCGTTGAGCACCCACATCGTCAGCCCCTTCCCCGAGGAGGCCGCGGACGGCCCCGACGACCCGCATGCCGCGAGGCTGAGCGCGGTCGCGGCCGCGGCCAAGGCGGCCATCACCCGTCGCCTCGTCGGAAGGATGCGGCTTCTCGCGTCACCGTCGTATCCCGGGAACCCGTGCATGGTCTGCCCCTCTTCTCTGTCTCCGGTCGTGCCCTTGCCGTCGCCGGGCAGGGGCCGTCGTCCGGCGCCCGTCGTCACGAAAGGTTTTCGGGCGCGCTCGAATCGAACGGCGTGCCTGATGAACCGGGACACTGACATGGGCTTCGCGACCGGGACAAGGAGGGGAATCGCCCCGGTTACGAAAGACTTTCGTGAGGTGGTGGCGGCGTCGGGGGGTGGCGGTTTCGCGGGCGCAGTCGCGGACGGCGGACAGCGGACGCGAGACCGTGGGCGGCAGACCTGAGACCGGAGACCATGGGCTGCGGAACGCAGGCCGCGGGCCGGTGAGTCGGCACAACGACGTCGCCCTCCCGCCCGCCCCTTTCGGGTGCGGTCAGGAGGGCAGCGGAGTGCGGGGCGGCTCAGCCGCCTTGGCCGGCACTGCCGACCGGGCCGACCGTCACCGGGGAGCCGCTTCCGTCGGTGACGGGCAGCGTGCCCTCGCCCGGCCACTCCAGGGTGACCGACTTCGTCTCACCGGGAGGGGTCACCACGAGGCCCGTCACACGGACTCCGGAGCCGCCCGACTCGTTCGGCGGGTAGTTGATGCCGAAGGACACCGACTCGCCGTCCTTCAGGATCATCCGCTCGGCCGGCTGACCGCTGCGCTGCACGCGCTTCCCGTTCGTCCGGGGTCGGTGGACCGGGCCAAGATCGATCGGGTGCTGATGCACGTCGAGGAGCCCGACGCCGCTCTCGCCCAGTTGCACCGTGTCACCCGGCCCGGCGCTCTCGTCGGTCTCGTCGAGCCCGACTGGGACACCTTGGCCGTCGACGCCGAGGACCTCCGCACCAGTCGCGCCTTCACCCGGTACACCGCGGAGAAGGCGGTCCGCCATGGCACCATCGGACGCGGCTTGGGCCGGTTCGCCGAGACGGCGGGGTTCCGTGTGGAGACGGTGATCGCGACGGCGCCGGTCTTCAGGGATCTCGCCGACGCGGACCACACGCTGGGAATCGGCCGCAACATGCGGCACGCCATCAACGCCGGCTACGTGGAACGGGACCGCGGCGAACGGTGGTTCGCCGGCCTCGCCGAAGGCCCCTTCTACGCATCGTTCACCCTCGTCACGGTGATCTGCTCCCGGTGACCGAGGCCCCCTGGGCGGAAGACGGCCACGGGCTCACGCGTTACGGCGCGAGGCCGGTAGAGAGCCTTGGGCATCATGGGCCCGTGCGCGACGCGAACGACTCGGACCACCCGCTCCAGCTCCTGATGGGCTCGGAGGTCAGCGCCGTGTGCTTCGTGCGCGACTACGTCGAGCTGCACTTCGACGGGCCGGTACTGCGCTCCTTGAGTGACCCCTCGGGGGTGTACGGGGGCCGCGAGTGGCACTTCCCCGCGCCGGGGTCGATGGAGCTCATGCGCTGCTACATCGGCAAGACGGTCGACGGCTACGAACTGGTCCCGGATCGCATCTTCGCCCCGGACTTCGCTGAACACCGCTTCGTCGTCCCCCTGGGTTCCGAGACGAGCGGGGGTCCCGAATCGGCCCATATGGTCGGCGCCGATGAGAGCGGCCGGACTTCGGTGCTCGGCGGGATGTGGATCTGGTAGCACCTGCCTCAAGGCCGGGTCTTGTTCGCGAACACCCACCGGTTGCCCGCCAGGGCGTCGTTCGGTTCGGGCAGCGGTCCACGCCCGTGCAGCCGGGTGAAGTCGAACGGGGTGTGCACCGATGCGGACCAGCCCAGGCCCTCCAGGTCGGCGGCGGAGTCGGGGCGTGGCTCGTGGACGAACAGGTCGAGCAGGTCGATGCCGATCTGGTGCCTGGTCGAGGTGTAGAGCGGGCTGTCGCGGTATTCCATCAGGTCCTTGTCGAGCTTGACCTCGTACGCCAGAGCGCTGCCCTCGGCGCTCAACCGGCTCACCGTGCCGATGAGCCGCGTCTCGGCGGCAGCGGGCAGGTAGAACAGCAGTCCCTCGGCCAGCCAGACGCTCGGTGCGCGGGTGTCGAAGCCGGCGTCGGCCAGCGCTCCCGCCCAGTCGGCGCGCAGATCGGTCGGGACGGTCGTACGTGCTGCCTTGGGGGCGGCCGACAGCCCGTCCAGCACCGTGCGCTTGAACGTCAGCACCTCGTCCCTGTCGATCTCGAAGACCACACAACCCGGCGGCCAGTCGAGCCGGTACGCCCGCGAGTCCAGCCCCGCCCCGAGCAGAACGATCTGCCGGACACTTCCCGCGTGCGCCGCCTTGAGGAGGAAGTCGTCGAGGACCCCGGTCCGCAGGCCGAAGTACCGTGCGAATCGACCCCATAGCGGGTTCGTGTCGCCGTCCAGGACCTGCTGGATGCGGACCGGCCAGTCGGCGGACGCTGGTGCGGCGCGCACGAAGTGTTCCGCGTAGGCGTCTTGTGCCAGGGAATCATGGCGGTGGGTCTCGATCGCCCGTGCCGCGGCGACCAGGAGGGCGGTCACGCCGACACCTCCCTGCACGCCTTCCGTGCCGGTGTTCCGGGGCGCTGTGCCGACCACGCGTTCTCCCTTCGGGGTTGAGCCGCTGTATGCGTCCATGGTGTGCGCCTTACGTGGGTGTGGAGGGCTCCGGGATCAGGACGGGTTTGACCACGCGGCCCGCCTCGCAGTCGCGTTCCGCCTCGTTGATGGCGCCGAGCGGGTACGTGCGGATCAGCTCATCGAAGGGAAACCGCCCGGCCTGCCACAGGCGGATCAGCCGTGGGATCAGCAGTCCCGGCACGGCGTCCCCCTCGCAGATGTGGGAGATCTTCCTGCCCCGGTCCAGTGTGCCCGGTTCGAGAGCCAGCGCGGCACGGAGGCGTGCCACCAGTCCGAGGTGACCGGTCGGACGCAGGGACCGGAGCGCGTCGTTGATCAGCGGGGCGGAGGCCGTGGTGTCGAGTGCGTACCGGGCTCCACCGTCGGTCAGCCGGCGGATGCGGCCGGGCAGGTCGGCGGAGTCGGCCGGCAGCGGGGTGGCGCCGAATCGTTCGGCGAGGGCCAGCCGTTCCGGATAGCGGTCGACGGCGATGGTCACTGCTCCGGAGGCGGCGGCCGCCATCACCGCGGCCAGGCCCACCGCTCCCGCGCCGAGGACCACGAGGGTGTCGCCGGGCCCGGCGCCGAAGGAGTTCAGGACCGCCCCTGCGCCGGTGAGGAAGCCGCAGCCGAGCGGCCCGAGCAGTTCGACGGGGAGGGCGGGGTCGGTCCGGATGGCGTTGCGGGCCGAGACCACCGCGTACTCGGCGAACGAGGACTGGCCGAACCACCGGGGGGCCAGTCCGCGTCCGGCCGCGTCGGTGAACCGCGCGGCGTCCGCCGCGCGCCCTCCGAAGAGATTGAGCGAGGCGAAGGAGTCGCAGTAGGCGGGGGCGGCGTCCAAGCAGTTCTCGCAGTGGCCGCAGGAGTCGAAGCTCAGTACGACGTGGTCGCCTCTGCTCAGCCCGGTGTGCGGGCCGCCGACCTCCTCCACGGTCCCGGACCCCTCGTGCCCGAGCACCGCGGGCAGCGGAGAGTGTCCCGCCGAGTGACGCACGGCGAGGTCGGTCCGGCACATCCCGCAGCCCGCGATGCGGACGAGGACTTCCCCCTCGGCGAGGCCCGGGCCCAGGTGCACTTCCTCGACGTCGAATCGGCTCTCGTACGAGCGCAGTACCGCCGCGCGGAACCTCATCGTTGCGCCCCTTTCGGGCCGTGCACGACGGATGGACGGGTGTCGAGGGCGCCGTACGAGAATTCCCCGTGGTCCCGGCCGTGAGGAATGTGATGCGCCGGGCGGCAGCGGTCAGTTCGCGGTGGCAATGGCCGTCGCGTTCTCCCCGGCGTGCCGGTCCATCTCCGCCCGGAACGCTGCCACCAGCCCGGGTTGAATCCGCCCGGTGGTGCGGTCCCCTCCCCCGCAGACCGCCCCGCGCACCCCCACGATGTCCGTGCCGATGCGGGTCAGCGCCCCGAGGTCGGCCGCCCGCACGCTGCCCGCGAGCGCGGCCAGCAGGTCCGCCTGGTGGGCCAGGTGGACGAACTGCGCGCAGACCTCTTCTGGAAGGTGGTCGAACAGCCGCGTTCCGTCCTTGATCGCGGTGTCGAGCATGGCCGCGTCGGCGCCGGAACGGTGGGCGATATCGGGCAGCGCGAGCGGGTTGACGCAGCCTATCCGGTGGGCGTCGGCGTATCCCGAGGCGACCACGAAGGCGTCCGGCCGGTAGTCCTTCACCGCTCGGACCACCCCGCGCATGACGTCGATGGCCTGGTCCGGGGTCGTGCATCCGTAGAGGCCGACCTTGATGTAGGTGGCTCCGGAGACGGCGGCGCCGAGCGCCGCCTGGGCCACCGTGCCGGGCTTGTACGGCACGTCTCCGACCGTGGCGGAGACCGGCTTGTCCGCCGGGACCGTGTCGCGGATCTCCCTGATGACCCACGGGAAGTTGGCGCCGAGCGAGCCCTCGTCGGGCTTCTTGACGTCGACGATGTCAAGGTGCTGCGCCGCCTTCGCGCAGTCGCGGGCCTCCTCGACGCCGTCCGGGGATATGAGAAGTAACAAGGTGCACTCCTTCCACCGCGTGTCCGCCCGGCCAGAAGGCGGACCCGCGGAGTCGCCTGGGTCCCTCGCGGTCGGTTCATCATCAAGGTGGCCCTTGACGACCGATAGGGCGCACGGAGTGCGAACGGGTGTGGTCAGGAGAAATCAGCGTGCGCCGTGTGCGCCGGTTCGCACGCGGATTCCTCCTGACCGCGTGGGGGCCGGCTGCTGCCGTTGGGGCGGCGGCAGCCGACCGGCCACCAACGTCAGCCGGTCGGGCTCGCGACCAGGCGGTCTCCCACGATGCCCGCGAGGTCGGGGCGGTAGTAGTCCTTGATGGCCTCGTTCCAGGCCGACACCGTGACCTGGTCGGCTGCCGTCGGTCCCAGGGCGTCGAACAGCGAGTGGATGTTCGGCAGTGCGAAGCCGATGGCCGTCATGGCCCTCGCGAAGGTCGGTCGGTCGATCAGCCCGTCACCGTCCGGGTCCGCCAGCAGCGTGAGCCCGTCGGCGAACTCCCCGATCGCGGCGTCGAAGCGCTCCGGAGCGAGCACGACCGCCTTGAACTCCTCGAAGTCGATCCTGCCGTCGCGATTGGCGTCCAACTCACCGGCCAGCGCCGACCAGAAGGCCCGGAAAGCGGCCAGCATCGCGTCGCGCTTCGCTTCGTCCGCCTCGGGCACCGCCTCGACGACCCGTCCGGCCATCAGCTCGAAGTCATCGGCTTCGATGACGCCGTTGCCGTCGGCGTCGAACAGGGTGAACACCAGCCGTACCCGGTCGACCGCTTCTGTCCGCATCAATACCTCACCTTTCCCACTCCCGGAGACTTGCCGCTCTTCACTTTATTGAAAAACATCAAGTCGGCTCTTTGCGTGCGCACAATTCACGCGAACGAGCCTCCTCGGGAAATTCGTGCGAAGGCTTTCGGTGATGGAGGCTTTGCACACGTCGTTCAGCCGCGCCGGTCAGCCCCAAGTGCGGCCCGCAGGTTCCTTGATGGTGCGGTTGAGCCGGTTGAAGAAGTTGGTCAAGGCGATCTCGAGGTTGATCGCGCCGATCTGCTCCTCGGTGAAGTGGACGGTGGCCTCCGCCCAGATCTCGTCCGTGACGCCTTCCGCGCCGTCCTGCAGCCGGGTGGCGCCCTCCGCCAGCGCCAGGGCCGCGCGCTCCGCGTCGGTGTAGAACGGCGCCTCGCGCCATGCCGCCACGTTGTGCAGCCGCTCGTCGGTGTCGCCGGCCTGCTTGCCCCCGGCGACACCGGCGTGGACGCACGCCGAGCAGCCGTTGATCTGGCTGGCGCGGAGGTGGAGCAGCGCGAGGAGCTTCGGGTCGACGCCTCCGGCGGCTATCGCCTTGTGGAGGTGCTGGATCGCGGTCCACAGGTCGGGGTTGTCGGTGTTCTTGTTCTTGAGCCGGTTCTCCATGAGGAGTGCTCTCCTTGGTAGGGGTTACGTTTCGGGGCTGGTGCCCGTCACCCCTATGACGGAGCAGCTTCCAGAGAGGTAACAACATGCCCGAGGCCCACCCCGCGGTTCCGGCCGGTCCGCTCGTCGACGCCTTCGAGTCCCACCGCGACCGGCTCCGGGCCGTCGCCTACCGGGTGCTCGGCTCGCACGCCGACGCGGAGGACGTCGTCCAGGAGGCGTGGCTGCGGCTCTCCCGCCAGGACGCCGGCGCCATCGACAACCTCGGCGGCTGGCTGACCACCGTGGTCGGCCGCATCAGCCTCGACGTCCTGCGGTCGGGCCGGACCCGCCCGGAAGCCGTCCTCGACGACGGGCTGCCGGAGTTCACCGTGACGCTCGACGAGGCTCCCGCTCCGGAAGAACTGGTGGCGCTCGGGGACTCGGTGGGCCTCGCGCTCCTCACGGTGCTCGACTCGCTGCGGCCCGACGAGCGGCTCGCGTTCGTGCTGCACGACGTGTTCGCCGTGCCCCACGCGGAGATCGGCACGATTCTCGGCAAGTCCGCCGACGCGACGAAGATGCTCACGAGCCGTGCCCGCAGGAAGGTCCGGGCCGCGCCGCGGCCGGCGGGCGGCGCGCGGGAGCAGCGCGAGGTGGTGCGGGCCTTCCTTGCCGCGGCCGGCGAGGGCCGGTTCGAGGAGTTGCTGCGGGTCCTGCACCCGGAGGTGGAGTTCACCGTCCACACCCCGGCGGGCCGGTTCGTCACGATCGGGGCCACCGAGGTCGCCGGACGTGCGCGTGTGGCAGGCGGCTCGACCCAGGGACACGCGGCGACCGTCAACGGCTTCCCCGGCGTCATCTCCTGGCACGAGGACGGCACCCCGCGCTCCCTGCTCGCCTTCACCGTCGCCGAGGGCCGTATCACCGCGATCACGGCCGTGGTCGACCCGGCCGCCCTCGCGCTCATGGAGCTGCCGGACCCGGTGTGACCCGGGCCGGTCCTGGCCCGGACCTCCGGTCGGGTCCGGGACCAGGGGCTGCGGTCGGTGCGAGGGCCAGGGCCTCCGCTCAGGGGCGGGGCCCGGGCGGGGCAGGGTTCAGGCGGGCCCGGAGCGTGGCGGCGAAGTCCTCGGCGCGCGCCAGCTGGACGCGCAGTTCGTCGATCTTCTGGAGGGCGTCGCCCTCGTATCCGCGCACCCGCTCCAGCAGGGCCTCGCGCTCCTCGGCCGTCAGCTCACCGTCGGCGTCGAGGCGGTCGGTGGCGTCCAGCAGGTCGCGCATCTGGTCCAGGGTGAAGCCGAGTGGTTTCATCCGGCGGATGACCATCAGGCGTGCCACGTCGGCCTCGGTGTAGAGGCGGAAGCCGCCCTGGGAGCGCGCGGAGGGGATGACCAGGCCCGTGTCCTCGTAGTGCCGGATGGTGCGCAGCGACAGCTCGGTCCGTGCGGCGACCTCGCCGATCTGCATGTGCTCGCTGCTCACGTGGGGCCCTTTCTCGTGATCACCAGGGCCGGCGGTCGACCGAGCCGATCTCTACTCTAACGTTAGGGTAGAGTACGGGTCCGCGGACACGGGTCGCCACTGCGGGGCACCGTCGACCCGACACGGATGACAGCCGCGGAAGCGGGTCTCGTCCCGTACCGCCGACGCGGCGCACGCCGCCCGCCGCACCCCTGGACTTCGCCCGCCGCATCCGGGCCCCACGGATGGCCGTCCCGGCCCTTCCGTGCCCTCACGCGCGCCTCCCGCCCATGGTGGGGCGTGCCCGAGCACGACAGGTATCTGCCCTTGCCCTCCTCCGCACTGTCCCCGGCGGCGCGCCTGCGCGGCCTGCGTCCCGACTGGCTGAACGACCCCAAGGTCTGGCGCACCGAGATCCTGGGCGGCCTCGTGGTCGCTCTCGCGCTGATCCCCGAGGCGATCTCGTTCTCGATCATCGCGGGCGTCGACCCGGCGATCGGCCTGTTCGCGTCCTTCACGATGGCCGTGACGATCTCGATCGTCGGCGGCCGCCGCGCGATGATCTCCGCGGCGACCGGCGCGGTCGCCCTGGTCATCGCCCCGCTCAACCGGGAGCACGGCCTGGGCTATCTGGTGGCTGCCGTGATCCTGGCCGGTGTCTTCCAGATCGTCCTGGGTGCGCTCGGCGTCGCCAAGCTGATGCGCTTCGTGCCGCGCAGCGTGATGGTCGGCTTCGTCAACGCGCTGGCCATCCTGATCTTCATGGCGCAGGTCCCCGAGATGCACGACGTGCCCTGGGCCGTCTATCCGCTGCTCGTCGGCGGTCTGGTGCTCATGGTGTTCTTCCCCAAGGTCACCACGGTGATCCCGGCGCCGCTCGTCTCCATCGTCGTCCTCACCGTGATCACGCTCGCCGCCGGTATCGCCGTGCCGACCGTGGGCGACAAGGGCGACCTGCCCTCCTCGCTGCCGGCGCCGGGGCTCCCCGACGTGCCCTTCACGGTGGAGACCCTGACCACCGTCGCCCCCTACGCGCTCGCGATGGCGCTGGTGGGCCTGATGGAGTCGCTGATGACCGCCAAGCTGGTCGACGAGATCACCGACACCCACTCCTCCAAGACGCGGGAGTCGATCGGTCAGGGCGTCGCCAACATCGTCACCGGGTTCTTCGGCGGCATGGGCGGCTGCGCGATGATCGGCCAGACCATGATCAACGTGAAGGTGTCCGGCGCCCGCACCCGGCTGTCCACCTTCCTCGCGGGGTCGTTCCTGATGGTGCTCTGCATCGTCTTCGGCCCCGTCGTCTCCGACATCCCGATGGCCGCGCTCGTCGCCGTCATGGTGATGGTGTCGTTCGCGACGTTCGACTGGCACTCCATCGCGCCGAAGACCCTGAAGCGGATGCCCACCGGCGAGATCGCCGTCATGGTCATCACCGTGGCCTGCGTGGTCGCCACCCACAACCTCGCCATCGGCGTGGTCGTCGGCTCCGTCACCGCCATGGTCATCTTCGCCCGGCGCGTCGCGCACCTGGCCGACGTCACCTCCCTCGCGGAGCCCGACGGAGAGACGGTGGTCTACGCCGTGACCGGCGAGCTGTTCTTCGCCTCCTCCAACGACATCGTCGGCCGGTTCGACTACGCCGTCGACGCCAGAAAGGTCATCATCGACCTCACCCACGCCCACATCTGGGACGCCTCGTCGGTCGCGGCCCTCGACGCGATCGAGACCAAGTACGCCGACCGCGGCAGGACCGTCGAGATCATCGGCCTGAACGAGGCGAGCGCCCGCATCCACGAGAAGCTCAGCGGCGAACTCACCGGCAGCCACTGACGGCCTTCCGGGCACGGGGGTGAGTGCCCGCCCGGAGGTGCTCAGGGCCGCAGGGCTCCCGCGATCTCGTGGGCCGCTTCCCGGGCCGTACGGCCGACACCGATCAGGGTGGCGGATGCCGGGCCGGTCCAGTCGCCGTAGCCGAGCAGGTGCAGGCGCGGCTCGTCGACGGCGCGGGTGCCCGCGGTGGCGATGTGCCCCCGTGGCCCGCGCAGGCCGAGCGGCGCGAGGTGGGCCAGGGCGGGCCGGAAGCCCGTGCACCAGATCACCGCGTCCGCGCGGGCCGACGTGCCGTCCGCCCATCGCACCGCGTCGCCGGTGAGGTGCCGGAACATCGGCTGGGGCTTCAGCAGCCCGGCGTCGCGGGCGGCGCGGACCGGGGCGACGGCGACGATGTCGCCGAGGGAGGCCACTCCACCGGTGTCGGCCCCTCCCGTGTCGAGGGCGCGGCGGCGGGCGGTCGCGGCGTCGAACAGGGCGCGCCCGTCGATGTCGTCGGCCAGGAAGCGGGCCGGGCGCCGGGTGACCCAGGTCGGGTCGACGCCGCCCAGGGCGAGGTCGGCGGCGATCTGCGCGCCGGAGTTGCCCCCGCCGACCACCACGACCCGCTGCCCGGCGAACTCGGCCGGGCTCCGGTAGCCGGTGGTGTGCAGTTGGCGGCCCGCGAACTGCTCGCGGCCCGCGACGGCGGGCAGGAACGGACGCCACCAGGTGCCGGTCGCCGACACCACGGCCCGCGCGGACCAGGTGCCCGCGTCGGTCTCCACCCGCAGCCGCCGCCCCTCGGACCGTACGGCGCCGACCCGGACGGGGCGCCGCACGGGAAGGGCGTAGCGCTGTTCGTACGCGGCGAGGTAGTCCACGACGTGTCCGGCGTCGGGGTACTCCTGGCCGCGCTGGGCGGGCATGAGCCGCCCCGGCAGGGAGGAGAACGCGGCCGGGGAGAACAGGCGCAGCGAGTCCCAGGTGTGCTGCCAGGCGCCGCCCGGAGTGGTCTGGGCGTCGAGGACGACGAAGTCGAGCTTCTGGCGACGCAGGTGGTAGCCGGCGGCGAGCCCCGCTTGCCCGCCGCCGATCACCACGACGTCCACGGCGTGCGTCACGGGGTCGTCGTCGGCGCCGGGGCGCTGAACTTCCGGCGCCAGGCCAGGGCGACGTACACGAGGCCGATCAGCACCGGCACCTCGATGAGCGGGCCGACGACGCCGGAGAGGGCCTGGCCGCTGGTCACGCCGAAGGTGGCGATGGCGACGGCGATGGCGAGCTCGAAGTTGTTGCCCGCCGCGGTGAAGGCGAGGGTCGCCGTGCGGTCGTAGGCCAGGCCGATTCCCTTGCCCAGCAGGAAGGTGCCGAAGAACATGAGCGCGAAGTACACGAGGAGGGGCAGCGCGATCCGTACGACGTCCAGCGGCTGGGAGGTGATGGTCCTGCCCTGGAGGGCGAAGAGGACGACGATCGTGAACAGCAGTCCGTACAGCGCCCACGGGCCGATCCTCGGCAGGAACGTGCGCTCGTAGCCGGCGCGGCCCATCTTCTTCTCGCCGACGCGGCGGGTGAGGAATCCGGCGAGGAGCGGGACGCCGAGGAAGATGGCGACGTTCAGCGCGATCTTCCCCATGGAGATGTCGAGGTGCTCGCCGTCGCCGAGGCCGAGCCAGCCCGGCAGCAGGTCGAGGTAGAGCCAGCCGAGCAGGCCGAACGCGATGACCTGGAAGACGGAGTTGAGGGCGACGAGGACGGCTGCGGCCTCGCGGTCGCCGCAGGCCAGGTCGTTCCAGATGATGACCATCGCGATGCAGCGGGCGAGACCGACGATGATGAGGCCGGTGCGGTACTCGGGCAGGTCGGGCAGGAAGATCCAGGCCAGCGCGAACATGACGGCCGGGCCGACGATCCAGTTGACGACCAGCGACGACACCATCAGCTTCTTGTCGCCGGTGACCGCGTCGAGCCGGTCGTAGCGCACCTTCGCGAGGACCGGGTACATCATCACGAGCAGGCCGAGTGCGATGGGCAGGGAGATCCCGCCGATCTCGATCTTCGCCAGGGCGTCGTTCATGCCCGGAATCAGCCGGCCGAGGCCGAGGCCGACGGCCATGGCGAGGAGGATCCACACGGCCAGGTAGCGGTCCAGGGTGGAGAGCTTGGCGACGATGCCCTCGCCCGGGGGCTCGCTCTGGTGCGCCTCCGGGGCGGTGTCGGTGCGGCTCATCAGCAGGCCCTCTTGTTCTCGGCGGCGCCGCGGGCGGCGGTGGCGAGCGCGGCGAACTGCTCGGACAGGCCGGCCAGGACGTCGGGCCTGAGCTTGTAGTAGGTGAACCGGCCACACGGCTCGGTCTCCACCAGCCCGGCCTCGCGCAGCACCTTCATGTGGTTGGAGAGGTTGGTCTGCTTGGCTCCGGTCTCCGCCACCAGGTGCGTCGTGCACAGTGTCTCGCGCGCCAGCAGGGTCACGATCTTCAGGCGGAGCGGATCGCCCAGCGCCCGGATCACATCAGGATCGACTGAAGTCAGCATGCGCTGATACTGTCACATCAGCGTTCACTGTTGCCGACAGGGGACCGAAGTCGTCGGCGGCCGAGTTCCGCCGAGCCACCGGAGAGACCGGAGAAACCGATCACCATGGCCGACAAGCCGTCCGTCCTGTTCGTCTGCGTCCACAACGCGGGCCGCTCCCAGATGGCCGCCGCCTGGTTGACCCACCTGGCCGGCGACCGCGTCGAGGTCCGCTCCGCCGGCTCCGCCCCGGGCTCCGCCGTCAACCCGGCCGCCGTCCTCGCCATGGCCGAGGTCGGCATCGACATCTCCGCCGAGACCCCGAAGATCCTCACCGTCGACGCGGTCAGGGAATCCGATGTCTGCATCACCATGGGCTGCGGCGACACCTGCCCCGTCTTCCCCGGCAAGCGGTACCTCGACTGGGACCTGGAGGACCCCGCGGGACAGGGCGTGGCGGCCGTGCGCCCGATCCGGGACGAGATCAGGGCCCGGGTCGAGGCCCTGATCGCCGAGATCGCCCCGGCCGCGGCGGGGTGAACGGACGGACCGCGACATCGCGGCACGGGTAGGGGTGGGGTGCGTCGGGGGTCACCCCCACCGGCTGCCCGGAGAGCGCTTCCGCGTGCTGTCTCCATGGTCCGGTGGATCTTGGGCGAGCAGCCTGAGCGCGTAGGGATCTCCGAGCAGAAGGAACCACCTGTGTTCAGCATGGAACCGGTGCGCCGCCGTATGGCGCGTACCGCCGCCGTCGGTAGCGGCGACCGGCGTCGAGCGGACCATGGTTGACCATGGTCCGCTCGACGCGTTGCGCCGCTTGACCGCCACGTGACCCGGCAGGCCCGGGGCAAGTACTACGTGGCCTGGTAGGCCCGAAGGAAGGTCCGCACTCCCTCGACGATGAGCGGCTGGACGCGGGGGTCCTCCGCGGCGTTCGCGGAGCCGTACCTGTTGAGGGCGACGCCGAAGGTCAGCGCGATGAACTGGTCGGCCGCGAGCCGGGGGTCGGGGACATCGAGCCGCCCGGCCGCCGCGAAGGCGGCGAACCGCTCGGCGAGCGCCTCGTCGGGGGTGTCGGCCATGGGGTTCTCGCTCTGGTCCGGCGGGTGCCCCGTCTGCGCCCGGACCAGTCGCCGCAGCGTCGCGTGCTCCGCCGAGCCGAGCATGTCGGTCGCGATGCGCGTCGAGAACGTGACCAGCACGTCCTCCAGGTCGGCGGACTCGGCCGGGTCGGTCAGCGTGTCGTCGAGGATGCGCCCGATCGTGGCGATCAGCGACTGGCCGACGTCGTCGACGACCGCTTGCAGCAGCGTCTGCTTGTCGCCGAAGTAGTCGTAGACCGTCCGCTTGGACACCTCGGCGCGGGCGGCGATCGCGTCGACGCTCGACCGGTCGAACCCGTCGGCGAGGAACAGTTCGCGGGCCGCGGCGAGGATGGCGGCCCGCTTCCGCGAGGACCCCTCGCGCAGTGTCTTCGTGGTCGGTGTCTTCGTGGTCGGCATGGCCGTATCCTAACCCAACTTCACTACACCGTGTAGTGTAGTTTCGGAGAGTGGGGCCGCGGGGCGTCGCCATGGCCGCGTCCTGCCCCATGGGGCGACAACAGCGACGGCGCGCGCACGCCCGGAATCCTCACGCCCCGCAGAGACGGAAAGGACGTCCATGACCACGACCCTGGCTCCCCCCGTTCGCATCGGAAGGGCCGCTGTCGGAGCCCTCGGCATGCTGGCAGTTGCCACCGGCGCTCTGGAGTCGGTGGTGACACCGACGCTTCCCCTCCTGCAACGCGAGCTCGACATGAGCCCCGCCGAAGGGGCGTTGCTCAGCATCATGCTTCTCGTCACCGGCGCGCTCATCACGCCGATCGCAGGCAAGTTAGGCGACCGCTACGGCGGAAAACAGGTCCTGACACGGCTGATGGCGGTGGTCAGCGCCGGCGGCCTGGTGTCCGCGCTGGCGCCGAACCTGCCGGTCCTGCTGCTCGGCCAGGTGTTGCAGGGGGCGATGGTGGGCGCGCTGCCCTTGTCGTTCATCCTCGTACGCGCCCACCTCCCCGCGGACGAGGCGAAAGTCGCCATCGGGGTGGTCAGCGGGCTGTTCGTGGGAGGCGGGATGGCGGGCACACTGGCCGCCGGGCCCGTGGCGGAAGGGCTGTCCCGGCACTGGATGTTCGCGCTGCCGACGATCGCCGTCATCGCGGCCACCCTGCTGGTGAACAGGCTGATGCCGCACGACCCGCCGGGCAGGTCGGACGGGGCCGGCGTCGACTGGCTCGGCCTGCTGCTCTTCAGCGGGACGCTGGTCACGCTCATGCTCGCCCTCGCGCTGGCGCCCGACATCGGTTCGCGGCCCCTCGTGCTCGGCGCCGTCGTGGTGGTCCTGGCCGCCTTCGTGATCGCGTGGGTGGCCGTCGAGCGCCGCGCGGCCTCGCCGATGGTCGATCTGCGGATGCTGGCACGGCCCGCGGTGTGGAAGTCGTGCGTGCTGACATTCGTGATCTGCGTCGGCACCTCCGTGGCGGTCTACCTCGTCCCGCAGTTGTTCGCGGTGTCCGACGACGCGTACGGCTTCGGGGCCAGTGCCACCGCGATCGGCTTCTTCCTGCTGCCCGGCGCGGTGGCCGCGTCGCTGGCCGGGCCGATCAGCGGGCTCGGGGTGCGCCGCTTCGGCTCGCGCGCCGTGGTCACCACCGGGGTCGTCATGATGGTCACCGCCCTGCTGGCCCTGGCGGCGGTCCACACGCAGATCTGGCACCTCGTCGTCGGCAAGGTCCTGATCGCGCTGGCCAACGGCCTGTGCGTCACGGCGATGGTGACCAGCACCGCCACCTCCGTCGAACGAGGTGACACCGGCATCGCGACCAGCCTGGTCCTGGTGACCCGTGTACTGGGTTACGCGGTGGGTGTGCAGGCCAGTGGCGCGATCCTCACCGCCGGCACCCCTTCCGGGTCGGACGTCCCGGCCGAATCGTCCTTCGTCACCGGCTTCGTCATCGCCGGCGTCGTCACCGCGCTGTCCCTGCTTGTCGTCCGCACCATGAGCAAAGGAGCCAAGGCATGAGCAGCATCGATCCCCTGACGGACGCCCATCCCCTGACAGACGACCGTCTCCTGACGGGCCCCCATCCGCTGAGGGACACGGGTGCCGCGCGCAGGCGTGAGGTCCTGATATCGGGAGCCGGCATCGCGGGGTCCGCCCTCGCGTTCTGGCTGCACCGCGCGGGATACGCGGTCACGGTCATCGAGAAGGCGACCGCGCTCCGCAGTGGTGGCTACCCCATCGACGTGCGCGGCACCGCACTCGACGTCGTCCGCAGGATGGGGCTCCTGCCACGACTGCGGGACGCCCACGTCGACCTGCGGCGCATCACCTTCCTCGACGAGGACGGCGGCAAGGTCGCCTCGGTCGACCCGCACACCGCCGCCGGCAGCGTCGCGGGACGAGACCTCGAGGTGCGGCGCGGCGATCTCACCCACGCCCTCCACGCGGCGGTCCGTGACGACGTGGAGTTCCTGTTCGGCGACTCCATCGCCACACTCGACCAGTCCGGCCACGGGGTCGACGTCGCCTTCCACGGGGGCGGCAGGCGTACGTTCGCCATGGTGTTCGGCGCGGACGGCATGCACTCACGTACCCGGGAGTTCCTGTTCGGCCCCGAGGAGCGGTTCCACCGGTACCTCGGATACTGCTTCGCCGGGTTCACCATGCGCAACACCCGCGGCCTCTCCCGCGAGGTCATGATGTGGAACACCCCGGGCAGAGCCGCGGCCCTCTACGCCGTCGGGGACAGCGACGACGAGGTGCACGCCTTCCTCAACTTCGCCCGCCCCAAGCCGCCGTTCGACGCGTTCAGAGATCCGGGAGCCCAGCGTGATCTGGTCGCCTCGGTCTTCGCCGACGCGGGGTGGGAGGTCCCCGGCATGCTCGCCGCTCTGCGCGAGGCGGACGACCTGTTCTTCGACGGGGTCAGTCAGATCCGCATGCCGCGCTGGTCCAGCGGCCGGGTCGCGCTGGTCGGCGACGCCGCGTACGCGCCCTCGTTCCTCACCGGGCAGGGCTCGAGCCTCGCGCTCGTCGGTGCGTACATGCTCGCCGGTTCCCTCGCGGGACGCGACCACGCCGAGGGCTTCGCCGCGTACGAGCGCGACACCCGGGGCTTCGTGACCATGAACCAGGACCAGATCGGCGAGGGCGGCGCGTCCCTCTTCCCCACCACCGCTCGGGCCCTGGAGCAGCGCAACGCCATGCTGCGCCGGCTCCGCACCCTGCCTGCCGCGGAGGGACGACCGGCCCACTCGGCGCTCACCCTGCCCGACTTCACGCCCGTGGGCCGGGAGCCGGTGGGCTGAGAGCCGTGGGTCGGGAGCCTGGGGGTCTGGAGCCTGTGGGCTGAGCCTGGGTCCCCTTCCCCTTCCCCTTCCCCTCCCCCCCTCCCCCGCGTCCGCGCGTCCGCCGTCCGCCGTCCGCCCCAGCCTCAGCCGATGTCGACGACACGGGCCCAGGGCGGCGGGGTGTCGGGGACGTGGTCCGGGTTCTCCTCGTCGACCTTTCGGGCCGCGCGGGGGAAGAGGCCCACGACGGTGCGGCAGGCCGGCTGGGCCGACGGCCACGGGGTCTGGCCGTCCGTGAGGGCGACGATCACATCCGGGCGCGGCCGGCTCCGCAGTGCGCGGGCGAACCCGGAGCGCAGGTCCGTCCCGCCGCCGCCGACCAGTTCCACGTGCTCGGCCCGGCAGAGCGGGACGGCGATCCCGGCCGCCACGTCGCAGGAGATCAGCGAGACCAGGTCACGCCGTCCGCCCACCGCCCGCGCGATAGCCATGACCTCCAGCAGCGCGGCGCCCAACTCGGCGTCGCTCACCGAACCGGAGGTGTCGATCACCACGCACACCCTGGGCGGCGTACGGCGCAGGCTGGGCAACACCACTCCGGGGACGCCGGCCGAGCGCCGGGAGGGACGCCGGTAGCTGTGGTTCTCACCCACCCCGGGCGCGCCCGCCGCCGAGCGGATCGCCGAGCCGAGCAACTGCCGCCACGGCTGCGGGGGCTGGAACGCCTCGTCCGCCCAGCGCCGCCACCCTTCCGGCGCACTGCCCGGCCGGCCCTTGATCCCCTCCGCGACCCGGAAACGCACCGCGTCCCGCTGCTGCCGGGTCAGTCCGTGCGCCCCGTCGGGCCCGAGTTCCCAGGGCCGCTCATGGCCGTCGGCGCCGCTGCCGCAGTCCAGCCAGGCCAGCTCCGCGGCCAGCCCGGACATCGAGGCCGTGCGCAGGTACTCCTCCATCAACAGCCCGTCGGGCAGCTGGAGCAGCGACGGGAGCACCACCCCGGTGGGCAGGGGCAGGCCGTCGCCGTAGATGTCGTCGTTGATCTCGAAGTCGGCGGCGATGTTGCGCCGCAACCGCTCGCCGGGGCCGTGCCGCTCGTGCTCGCGGGCGTAGCGCTCGCCCCGCCCGTGGTGGTCCCGGAGCAGGTGGGAGACCTCGTGCACCCAGACGCCCGCCAACTCCTCCACGGGGGTGCGCGCCACGAAACCGGCGGAGACGTAGCAGCGCCAGTGGGCGTCCACCGCCATCGTCGGCACCGACCGGTCCTCCACCACGTGCAGGGCGAAGAGCGCGTCGGCGAGGTAGGGCCGGACCTTCACCGCGTGCAGCCGGGCGGACAGCAGTTTCTCCATGTCCAGGGGAAGTCCTGGCCCGACGCCCGCCGGCCCGGGTCCGGGCCGGCCGCCCGGTCCACCGCTGGAGCCAGGCGGAGGCCCCGGCGCCGTGGCATGCACCGGGCGCGGCGGCGCCGGCCTGGGCAGCGGGCGAGGCAGCGGCCGTGTTCCCATGCGAGGCAATTGCCGCGGCTCCGGGCGTCGCGCGGTCCCCGTCATCGGCGTGTCCCCACCGTGGAACCGGCCGCCGCCGCGGACCGTTCCACGGAGCGGTCGGCGCGCCGGGCGAGCCCGACCACGCCGGTCAGCCGCTCCACCGTGTCCGGCACCTCCCAGTCGTCGCGCCGCAGCGCGGCCAGCGTCGTCGCCGGGGCGACGAGCAGGTCGGGCGCGCCGGTCTCCAGCGCGCGGGCCAGCACCGCCCAACCCGCCTCCCACCGCTTGCGCTCGGGCCGCGCCCCGACGGCCGCCACCACCGCGTCCAGCGCCGCCTGGCGCAGATCGCCGCGCTCGGGCAGCTCGGCGGCTGCCGGATCGACCAGCAGCGTCTCGGGATCCGGCAGATCCAACCGGTCCAGATACGCGAGGAGTTCGAGGCCGGGTCCGTCTCCCACCGCGCCCCGCACCAGCAGCGCCAGCACGTCCCGGGAGACGTGCGCGGCCGTGCCGAAGGCCAGCAGGGTCAGCGCGGCCTCCCAACTCCGCGGTGACGGCCAGGCCCCGCCCCGCCGCGGCTCGGTGCTCGGCAGGCGGTGGATCAGCGTCGGCCGGGCCTCCAGGAAGCCGCACACCACACGCCGCGCGAACGCCACCGCCTCCGGCAACCGCTCCGGCAGCAGCCGGGGCAGCTCGGCACGCGGCCACACCCCGCCGAGGCCGCGCACCACCACCTCACGGTCGTGCGTCCAGTACAGGTGCACGAAACGGTTGGCCAGCGGCGGGCTCAGCTCCCACCCGTCCGCCGCCGAGGCGCGCGGATTGGCGGCCGCCACGATGCGCACCCCCGCGGGCAGTTGCAGCGCCCCGACCCGCCGCTCCAGGACCACCCGGAGCAGGGCGGCCTGGACGGCGGGGGTGGCGGTGGACAGCTCGTCGAGGAACAGCAGCCCCCGCCCCGCGCGTACGAGTTCGACGGCCCACTGCGGCGGCGCCATCGGCACGCCCTGCGTCGCCGGGTCGTCGCCCACGACGGGCAGCCCGGAGAAGTCGGACGGTTCATGGACGCTGGCGATCACGGTCGTCAACGGCAGGCCGAGGGAGGCCGCGAGCTGCGTCAGCGCCGCGGTCTTGCCGATGCCCGGTTCCCCCCAGAGCAGCACGGGCAGGTCGGCCGAGACCGCCAGGGTGAGCGCTTCGAGCTGTTCGTCGGGGCGCGGTTCGGTGGTGGTCGTGCGCAGGAGGGACAGCAGGTCGTCGGCGACGGCGAGCCGGGCGCCGGCGCCGGACGGCTCCGAGTGCGTCGGCACGGGCGTGTCGGCGGCCGGGGGCGGAGTGGGCAGGAGCGTGCTGGTGGTCATGGGCATCACCTGAAGTCGGTCAGGGGAACGGGAGCGGGCCCGTTCCGGGGCTTGGAGACGTGGGGAGCCACGGCGCACGCGGCAAGCGGCGTACGGAGGTGTGGACCTGCGCGGGCACGGGTGTACGGAGCCGTGGCGCTGCCCGGTGACCGCGCGGGGCGGTCGCCGAGCTGTAGGGACAGGAGTCGCGGTGGGCGAGGCGGGTCAGCAGGCCAGGCCGGTGCGGGGGCGGAATCGGGTGCCGCGCTCGCGGCGCGTCATGACGGGCGTATGGCGGTCGATGCGAGGGCGGCGAGCCGCTTTCCGACGCGCGGCGCCCGGGCCGCGGCGCCCGTCGTCCCCGTCATCCCCGTAGTCGGCGTCATCTGCCGAGCCGCGACCGGTGCCGGACCGAGCCCAGGCCCCGGCGTCCCCGCTGACCAGCCCGGCCCGGAAGAGGCCATGGTTGACGCGGCGGGCCGCGGCGGACTCCAGCGCGTCCCTCAGCGGTCCGTCGCGCAGGACCGCCCCGGTGCCGAGCAGGCCTTCGACCACGGCCAGGGCTCCGGTGACGTCCCCGTGGCCGAGCCGCTCGCGCACCGCGGGCAGCGCCTCCGGCGAGCGGTGCACCGCGTCGATGGCCCGTAGGCAGGGCAGCGGTGGCCCGCCGAACGCCACCAGCAGTTCTTCGCGGCGCAGTTGGTCCGGGTCGTGATCGACGGCGGTCAGCACACCGTCCCGCAGGGCGATGCGGTGGACCTCGCCCCGGCACTCAACGCGGTGCGGATCGGCGGGTTTCGGGGCCTGCCCGGCGGCCGACGGCTGCGCGGCGAACATCGGAAGCGCCGCGGCGACGAGCGGATGCAGGCACCCGGACGTGACCAGCCCTGCCCGCAGCAGCTCCAGGTCGGGCAGGGTCCTTGCCGCGGCCTCGGGCAGCACCGGCAGCGCGGCGACCTCCCTCGGTGGCAGCGCGTCGCCCAGTGGCCGCAGCGTCGGGGCATGTCCGGCGTCGGGGGCGACGAGTGCGAACGCGGCCCGGTGACCGCGCGCGCCGAGCCGCACGGCGAAGGCCCCGCGCGGCAGCCCCTCCGCGCGCAGCAACAGCTCCGCCTCGGGCGCCCAACGGCCCGTCGCCCAGCCGGGCTCGGGGGAAGTCACCCCGCCCGCCCCGCTCCGCAGCCCGAGCTCTCCGCTGCGGCTCGCGTCCCAGAGGTGTCTGTGCAGGTCGAGCCGGAAGCGCCGGTCGGGGTGAGGGTGTGGATGCGGGGCCGCGTACCGACGCCCGGCGGTGGCGGCCAGAGCCCCGTCCCACAGGGCGAGGGACATCCGCTGCCCGGCGTCCGCCCAGGCCGGAGGTGTCCGTACGACCAGGTGCAACGGTGTGATGGCGTCCCTCTCGTAGCGGACGAGGGAGAGGGTGAGGCCCGGCCTGAGCCGTCCGTCGGGGGCGATGCGGGGCATGTGCCACCGCAGCAGATCGGGCGCCAGCCGACGCAGATCCGCGCGGAGGCGGGTGAGGAGTTCGGTGCCGTGGCGGTTGCGGACGGCGCGCAGATCGAGGTCGACGTCGACGCGTGCGGCGGCGCAGGCTCCCGCCCAGTCACCGGCGGCACGCCGTGCGGTCGCGGTCTCGATCATGGACGGTGGCACGGCGTACTGACGGACGCGCTGCCACATCGACAGGTGGGGCGGAATCTCGTTCGCGAAGTGATGTGCCATCAGCACTCACCTTGCGCGAATGATTCCCCCATTCCGTGCGAGGAGAAGTTCTTCATCGCCGGAATCCTAACCACAGACGCGTCGATCTGTCAGTGCCTTATCTCACCAGCGCGGCCACCAGGCGCCGGACGCGGGGGCGCGGGTCGGGTACGCCCGGCCCGCCGGTCACTCCCTGGCCGACCCCGACCGCATCCGCGCGGTGCTCACCGCGGCCGGGGACACCGGTGTCGGCGTCGACCGGGTCGAGGCGTACGGGACGTGGGGGCGGGGAGTTGAGAACACGGCGGCGTTCCTTCTGGACATGGGCCCCGGCCGGCATCTGATGGAGCAGGCCGACCCGGCCGCGCGGGCCCGGGCCCGCCGTGCCCTGGCGGTCCATCTGCGCCCCAGGAGACGGCGGACGGCACGGTCCGGCTGGTCAGCACCTCGTGGCTGGTCCCGGCGGACCGTCCGGACCGCCCGTAGGCCGGTTCCGGCCTACGGCTGGAGTTCGAAGACGTCGGCGACCACGCAGCTGACGTTGTCGGGGCCGCCGAGGCCGTTGGCGAGGGCGATGAGTTCGCGGACGGCCTCCTCGGGTTCGCCTGCCTCGGAGAGCACCCGGTGGATGTCCTGTTGCGGCACGACGGCCGACAGGCCGTCGGAGCAGAGCAGGTAGCGGTCGCCCGCCCGCGCGTCCTGGAGGCGCATCTCGGGGGTGCTGTCGGCCCCTTGGCCCAGGGCCCGGACGAGCAGCGACCGCCGGGGGTGGGAGGCCGCTTCCTCGGGGCTGAGGCGTCCCTCGTCGACCATCGACTGGACCATGGTGTGGTCGTGGGTGATCTGGAACATCTCCCCGTCGCGCAGGAGGTGGACGCGCGAGTCGCCGATGTGGACGAGGGCCAGTTGTGATCCCGTCCAGAGCATCGCGGTGAGGGTCGTGCCGGTGTACTCGGGTGAGGAGTCACTCCCGGTGACGTCGTGCACGGCCTGCTTGGCCCGGTCGACGACGTCTTCGAGGACGTTCAGGAGGTTGCCTGCCGGGATGCCGTCGGTCTCCAGGCGCTTGAGCGCGTCGATGGCGGCGGCTCCGGCCGGGGCCCCCTGGCTGCCGCAGCCGTCGGCGACCGCGAGCAGCCGGGAGCCGGCGTAGGCGGTGTCCTGGTTGCTCTCGCGGACGAGACCCGTGTCGGACAGGGCGGCGTAGCGGATCGACAGCGGGCTTGTGGTCGTGGACATGGTGGGGTCCTCCCCTGCGAGATGGTCGATGAGGAAGCCGGCCAGGTCCCGCCGCGCGGCGACGTCGGCCTCGACCTGCGCCCAGAACGCCCGGACCTCCTGGCCCGCCGCGTCCGCGTCCAGCGCGCACACGTGCCGGATGCGGGCCAGCGGCATGTCCAGGCGCCGCAGCCAGGCCACGAGCCGGGCCTGCTCCAGTTGGTCCGGGGCGTACAGGCGGTAGCCCGTCACCGGGTCGACGCGCGCCGGGGTCAGCAGACCGAGGTCGTCGTAGAGACGCAGTGCCTTCGGCGACAGCCGGGACGCCTTCGCGAACGCCCCTATGGTCAGCAGTCCCATGTCCGTTCCTCCTCATGCCGGGCGCTTCGCCCGGCCCCACCGATGTTGTGGCCTCCCCCAAGGTGAAGGTCAACCAGGAATGATCCCGGTCAGCCGGGGATGGTTCCGGTCAGCCAGCGGTGGGCTGCCAGCGCCGTCGTGCGGGCGTGTTCCTCCAGCACGGTGAAGTGGTCCCCGGGCACGGTGACCTCGGTGTGCGGCAGGCCCCAGGCCGGAGCGCGTTCCGCGTCCGGCAGGTGGTCGTGGGCCCGGAGGTACAGGGTCGGGGCGGTGAGCCGCGCGGGTTTCCAGTCGGCGAAGAGGTCGAAGTATCCGGCCATGGCGGTGAGCCGGCCGGTGTCGAGCGCGGCCGATGTCGCGGCGCGGCGCAGCATGGCCGACGTCAGCGCGGAGACCGACTGCCCCTGGCTGTCCGCGTCGTGCGGGTGGGTGTCCACCAGGACCAGGGCGGCCGGGGCGAAGCCATCGGCTTCCAGCCGCTCGGCCACGGCCTGGGCCACCCAACCGCCGGCCGAGCGGCCCAACAGCACCGGAGGCGTCTCCCCCGCGACGGCCCGGACCGCGGCGGCCTGCGCGGTGACCAGGGCGTCCAGCGTGGCAGGCAGGGCCTCGCCGGGTTCGAAGCCCGGGTGCCGCAGCGCCGACGTGGGCCGCAGGCCCTCCAGGCCGGCGCCGAATTGCCCGTATTCATAGGGCCCTGAGTGCATGCTGAAGGAGGGGAAGCAGATCAGCCGGGCGCCCGTGCCGCTCGATGTCAGCGTGACGGGTTCGAGTGCCGCATCGGCGGCCCCGGCGTCGTCGAAGACGGGCCGCAGGCGTGCCGCGATGGTGAGCAGCACCATGCCGTCCCACGTACGTCCACGGAGGCAGGCACTGCGGAAGAGCGCGCCGAGGGAATCCGGGTCGTCACCCGGCACGACCGGTGCCGGGGCGTCGGTGTGCCGTTGGCCCGAAGCAGCGGCCTCCCTGGCATACCGGTCCGCCAGCTCGGCGGCGACCGAACGCGGCGTGGGGAAGTCGAACAGCAACGTGGACGGCAGGGCGAGACCCGTCGACGCCGAGAGCGCGTTGCGCAGGTCGACCGCGGCCAGGGAGTCGAGGCCCAGGTCCGTCAGCCGGTCGCTCTCGTCGATCGCGCTCGCTCCCTCCGGGTGGCCGAGAACGGCGGCTGCCTGGGCGCGGGCCTCGGCGACGAGCATGGCTGTCCGCTCGTCGGGGAAGGCGGCGGCCAGTCGCCACGCGAACGGAGCCTCGCCGTCACCGCCCGATTCCCGCGCGGCGGTGGCCGGTGTCCGGTGGCTGCCCGCCTCCGGTGGGGCTGCGCGGGTGATGTGGGCCGCGACCACCTCGGGGGCGTCACCGGCCACGGCGGCGTCGAAGAGGGCCAGCCCCTCCTCCTGGCCGAGCGGGACGAAGCCCGAGCGGGCCATCCTGCGCAGGTCCACTTCGGTGAGGTGGGCCATCATGCCGTCGTTCTGCTGCCACGGGCCCCAGGCGATGGACGTGCCGGGCAGACCGAGCCGTACGCGGTGTCGCGCGAGGGCGTCCAGGACGTGGTTGGCCGCCGCGTAGTTGGCCTGCCCCGCGGAGCCGAAGACACCGGCGATGGAGGAGAACAGCGCGAACATCGCCAGATCGTGGTCCTGGGTCAGTTCGTGCAGGGCGAGCGCGGTGTCGGCCTTGGGCCGCAGTACGCGTTCCAGCCGGGAAGGGGTGAGCGTGGGGACGATGCCGTCGTCGAGCACCGCCGCCGTGTGGACCACACCGGTCAGCGGGTGGGCCGCCGGCACGGAGGCGAGCAGCGCGGCGAGTTCGGCCCGGTCCGTGAGGTCGCAGGCCCGCACGCTCACCTCTGCGCCGTGTTCGCCGAGTTCGGCGACGAGCGCGTCCGCTCCCGGCGCCCGGGGGCCTCGGCGGCTGGCGAGGAGCAGACGCCGTACGCCATGGGCGGCGACCAGGTGCCGTGCGACCAGCATGCCGAGCGAACCGGTGCCGCCGGTCACCAGGACGGTTCCCTCGGGATCGAGCCGCCGCCGGCGCTTCCCGTGTCCGTCGACGGGGGCGAGGGCGGGGACGAACGCCGTCCCGTCCCGCACAGCCGTCTCCGGGGCCAGGGCCGGGGCGTGTGCCGGTGCCGGTGCGGGTGCGGCCAGGAGGGCGGGGAGCAGCCGCCAGGTGTCGGGGTGGTCGTCCACGTCGAGCAGGGCCAGGCGGCCCGGGTTCTCCCGCTGGGCCGAGCGGACCAGGCCCCACACCGCGGCGTGGGCCAGCGCGTGGTTCCCCGCGCCGGCGTCGTCGTCCTGGACCGGCGAGACGGCGCCGGAGGTGACCAGGACGAGGCAGGAGTCGGCCAGGCGCGGCTCGGCCAGCCACTCCTGGATCAGCTCCAGGGCCTGGCTCGCCGCCGCCAGCACCTGGGCCGCCGGGTCCCGCGCGGCGTCCGCCGTCGTCGTGTCCGACGGCGCCGGACACGAGGCGACGACCACGCGGGGTGCTCCGTCGCCCGCCGATGCCGGGTCGGGGTGGAGGGACACGCCGGAGCCCCGGGGCGCGAGGGCATCGGCCAGCCGTGTGCCGGCCGGCCCCAGGACTCCCCAGGTGGGTGCCGCCGGAGGTACGGGCGGCTCGGGCAGGGGCGTCCAGTCCATGCGGTGGAGGAGTGCCGGGGCCGCCGATGCGGGCGCGGTGTGCGGGGTGGGGGCCCGGAGCGGCCGCAGCGTCAGCGAACGCACCGTCGCCACGGGCGCCCCTCCCTCATCGGCCAGTCGCACCTCGGCCCGGCCGTTCGCCGCCGTGGAGATGCGCACCCGCAGCCGCTCCCGTCCGGCGGTGTGCAGGCTCACTCCCTCGAAGGCGAACGGCAGGGCCACCCCGCCGCCGTCCCCGTATGCCGCTCCGGCACGGTCCGGCGTGCCTCTGTCGACGGCCAGGACATGCAGGGCCGCGTCCAGCAGCGCGGGATGCAGCAGGAACCGCGGGGCGCCCTCTTCGGCGAGCGGGGCCTGTGCGAGCGCGGGCAGTGCGACGTCGGCGTACAGCTCCTGGCCGTGGCGCCAGGCGGCACGCAGACCGCGGAACGAGGGGCCGTACCCCAACCCGGCCTCGGTCAGGGGCCCGTACGGGTCACTCGCGGGGTCGTCGTCCAGCGGGACGGCGCCCGGTGGTGGCCAGGCCCCGGTGTCGGCGGCGGGGCGGCCCTGCGGCCGCTCCACCGGCCCGAGGGTTCCGGAGGCGTGCGGGTGCCAGGGTTCATGGTCGTGCGAGGCATGGGGGCGGGCGTGGAAGAGGACGGTGCGTCGTCCCGCGCCGTCCGGCCCCGACACCGTCACCTGGAGGTCGACGGTGGCGTCCGGGGGCAGCGCCAGCGGTGCGGTCAGGACGAGTTCGCGCAGGCCGTGCGTGCCGAGCGACGCACCGGCGTGCAGGGCCATCTCCACGAAGGCGGTGCCGGGCAGCAGCACCGCCCCCGCCACGGTGTGATCGGCGAGCCAGGGGTGGTCGCGCACGCAGAGCGGCCCGCCCAGCAGCAGGCCGCCGTCAGCCGTCGCGGTGCGGTGGGACAGGAAGGGGTGGGCCGGTCCGTCGTGCGGAGGCGCAGGCCGGCGCCGGGCCGGGGCTTCGAGCCAGTACCGGCGGCGCTCGAAGGCGTAGGTGGGCAGGGGGACGCGCCGGGGGCCGCGTCCGGCGAAGACGGCCTTCCAGTCGACGGGAGTCCCGTGGCTGTGCAGGGCCGCGACGGTGTCGACCAGGGCGTCGGCCTCCGGCCGTGCTCGCCGCAGCGTCGGCAGGACGAGCGGCGCCGGGGACCGCTCCGCGAGACAGTCCCGTACCAGGCCGGTCAGCACGCCGCCCGGCCCCACCTCGACGTAGTGCGCCGCTCCACGGTCGCGCAGCCGGGTCACCGTGTCGGCGAAGCGCACCGGGCGGCGGACGTGGTCCACCCAGAAGTCCGGTGAGCGCAGTTCCTCATCGGTCGCCGCTCGTCCCGCCACGGCGGTGACCAGGGGCAGCCGCGGCGCGGCGAAGGCCAGACCGCGCACCGTCTCCGCGAAGTCGGCCAGCATGGGTTCCATCCGTGCCGAGTGGAAGGCGTGGCTCACCTGGAGCGGTGTCGCCGAGCGTCCCTGTTCGCGGAAGTCCGCGACGGTCTGCGCCACAGCCGCCTCGTCCCCGGAGACGACCACCGCGAGCGGCCCGTTGACGGCGGCGATCTCCACGGCGCGCCCCGCCCTGGCGAGGTGGTCCGCCACCTCGTCCGCACCTGCGGCCAGCGAAGCCATCGCGCCGCCCGGCGGCAGCGCGTCCATCAGCCGGCCGCGAGCTGCCACCAGAGCGCAGGCGTCGCCGAGTGACAGCACTCCCGCGGCATGCGCGGCGGCCACCTCGCCCAGCGAGTGCCCGGCCACCAGCTCCGGGTGCACGCCCCAGTCGGCGAGGAGCCGGAACAGGGCCGTCTCCAGGGCGAAGAGCGCGGGCTGCGCGAACCGGGCCGTTTCCAAAAGAGCGCCCTTTTCGGCGCCGGGGGCGGCGAACATGACGTCCCGCAGGGGCAGCGGCAGCCAGGGGTCGAGCAGGGCGCACGTCTCGTCGAAGGCCCGGGCGAAGGCGGGGTGCCGCTCCGCCGACGCGTACAACTCGCGGCCCATGCCGAGGCGTTGGCCGCCCTGGCCGGTGAAGAGGAAGGCGGGCGGGCCCTGGCGGCGGGCCGTGCCCGTGTGTGCTCCGGGTGGGGTCGTGCCCTGTGCCACCGCCTGGAGGGAAGTGAGCAGATGGGCGCGGTCCCGGACCACCAGCACGGTCCGGTGCTCGAAGGCGGCACGGGTGGTCGCGAGCGTGAAGCCGACGTCGAGCGGGGTCATGGCCGGGTCGGCGGCCACCCTCTCGTACAGCTGTCGCGCCTGGGCCCGCCGCCCGGACGCGGTCCGCGCCGACACCGGGACCGCGACGGACGCCGAAGCCCCGCCGTCCTGGCTGTCGCTGACGTGGCCGTCCGCCACCCGGGGCGGCGGAGGTGTGCACGCGTCGGCCGGCGCCTCCTCCAGGACGACGTGCGCGTTGGTGCCGCTGATGCCGAACGAGGACACCCCGGCCCGGCGCGGGCGGTCGGTCCTCGGCCAGGGAGCCGGTCGGGTCAGCAGCGCCACCCGCCCCGACGACCAGTCGACCCGGGTGCTGGGTTCGTCCGCGTGCAGCGTCCGGGGCAGCAGCCCGTTCGCCATCGCCTGGACCGTCTTGATCACGCCCGCCACCCCGGCGGCGGCCTGGGTGTGACCGATGTTCGACTTCACCGAGCCCAGCCAGAGGGGGCGTTCGCGCGGCTCGTGTCCGTAGGTCGCCAGGAACGCCTCGGCCTCGATGACGTCGCCCAGCCGGGTGCCGGTGCCGTGCGCCTCCACCGCGTCGATGTCACCGGGCGTCAGGCGGGCCTCCACGAGTGCCTGCCGGATCACTCGCCGCTGCGCCGGACCGTGCGGCGCCGTCAGTCCGTTGCTCGCTCCGTCCTGGTTGACCGCCGATCCGCGTACGACGGCCAGCACGGGGAGCCCGGCGCCGCGGGCCTCCGACAGCCGCGTGAGCAGCAGCATCCCGGCGCCCTCGGCCCACCCCGTGCCGTCGGCGCCGGCCCCGAAGGCCTTGCAGCGGCCGTCGGGAGCCAGCGCCCGCTGGCGGCTGAACTCCACGAACGACGCCGGTCCCGACATCACCGTGACCCCGCCCGCCAGCGCGTACGAGCACTCTCCGCGGTCGAGCGCCTGGGCCGCCAGGTGCAGGGCCACCAGGGAGGAGGAGCACGCCGTGTCCACCGTGATGGCCGGTCCTTCGAGGCCGAAGGTGTAGGCGATGCGGCCGGAGGCGACGCTCCCGGCGTTGCCCAGGCTGAGGTAGCCCTCGACCTGCTCGGGGGTCTCGGCGAGGCGTCCGGCGTAGTCGCTGTACATCATCCCGACGTACACCCCGGCCGATGTGCCGCGCAGGGTGCGGGGCACTACTCCGGCGCGCTCGAAGGCCTCCCAGGCGACTTCGAGGAGCAGCCGGTGCTGCGGGTCCATGGCCACGGCCTCACGGGGTGAGATGCCGAAGAAGCCGGGGTCGAAGCGGTCCACGCCGGAGAGGAATCCGCCCTCGCGGACGTAGGTGCGGCCGGGCCGCCCGGGGTCCGGGTCGTACAGTGCCGACGTGTCCCAGCCCCGGTCGGTGGGGAACGGGCCGATGGCGTCCCTGCCCTCGGCCACCAGGGCCCACAGGTCCTCGGGGGAGGTCACGCCGCCGGGATAGCGGCAGGCCATTCCCACGATCACCACGGGGTCGTCGTCCGGCCGGCCGGGGCCCGGGAGCGCGGCGCCGGTGGCGGGGCGAGCGGCGGCGCTGCGCGCGCGGATGTGGTCGGCCAGCGCGGCGGCCGTGGGGAAGTCGAAGGCGACGGCCTCGGAGAGGGGCAGCCCTGTGGCCGCCGCGAGACGTTCCCGCAGCGTCGTCGCCGTCAGTGAGTCCATGCCGAGGTCCCGGAGGGCCGTGTCGGGCTCCACGTCCTCGACCGGGCAGCCGACGAGCGCCGCCGTCTCACCGCGCACCAGGGCCAGCAGGTCATCGGCGGGGCCGGTCGCCGTCCCGCCCCCGAGCGCCCGCGCGTTCAGGTCCGCGAGGGCGAACCGCTGGACCTTGCCGGTGGCGGTGCGGGGGATGCGGTCCACCTCGTACAGGTCGGCGGGGACCTTGGCGGCGGACAGTTCCGCGCGGCAGGCGGCCAGCAGGGCGCCGCGGTCCGGGGCGGCGCCGTCCGGCGCGGCGACCACGTAACCGACGGGCACCTCGCCGAGGACGGGGTGCTCGCGTCCGGCCACGGCGGCGTCCGCCACGCCGGGCAGCCGCCGCAGCACCGCCTCCACCTCGGCGGGGTGGACGTTCACGCCGCCGCGGATGATCAGGTCGCCGGCCCGGCCGGTGATCACGAGGTCGCCGGACGGTTCGATCCTGGCCAGGTCGCCGGTGCGGAACCAGCCGTCGCGCAGCACCTCGGCGGTGGCCTCGGGCGCGCCGTGGTAGCCGGCCATGACGCCCGGTCCCCGCACCCACAACTCGCCCTCGCCGGTGTCCTGTCCGTCGGCGCCGCTGCCGACCCGGAGCAGGGTGCCCGGCAGCGCCCGGCCGCAGGAGCCGGCCGCCACGTCCTCGCCGCGTGCCGCCATGGTGACCGGACCGGCCTCGGTGCTGCCGTAGTGCTCCAGGTAGGGAACACCGCAGATCGCCTCGAAGGCCCTGCGGAACGCGGGCCCGGCGGAGGCTCCCCCGCTGACGCAGCCCCGCAGCGCGGGCGCACCGAGCCCGGGGCCGCCGCCGCTGCCCGCGCCATGGCCGTCCACGTCGCCGCCGTTCTCGCGGCGGACCTCGTCGAGCAGGGCCGAGTACGTCGTCGGCACCCCGGCGAGGAGGGTGTACGGATCGTCCTCGCGGCGCAGTTCGCCCAGCACCTCCCGCACCGAGAACCGGGGCGCGATCGTGGCGCTCGCCCCGGCCACGGTCACCCCGAGGACGCAGGACACCTGGCTCATGGCGTGGTGCAGCGGCAGCGGCCACAGCAGCCGGTCCCGCTCCGACAGGCCGAGGACGCCCATCAGGCCCGTGACGACCGGGGCCAGGCGGTTGCGCTGCGTGGACAGCACACCTTTGGGCGTACCGGAGGAGCCGGAGGTGTAGAGCGTCCACGCCACCTCGTCCAGCCCCAGGTCGTCCCGGGCCCGCGCCGCCGCCTCCGTACCAGCCAGGTCCTCGTACCGCAGCACGGCGCCGCCGGGTGCGTCGAGCGTGTCCGCCGGAGCGCCGGAGCCGCCGCTGCCGCTGTCCTCCGCGCCGCCCTCAGCCACCACCAGGGTCAGCCCAAGGCGGGACAGCAGCCCGGGCTGACGCGTCAGCCGTGCCGCGTCGGTGACCAGGACGCGCGCACCGCAGTCGTCCAGCAGCCTCTCCAGCTCGGTCTCCGGAACACCCGCGTCCAGCGGTACGCCCACTCCGCTCGCGCGGACCACGGCCAGCAGGCTCTCGACCGTCTCGACGCGGTTGCCGAGGAGGACGGCCACCCGTTCACCGCGCGCGAGACCGAGCCCGGACAGGTGACCGGCGAACCGACCGGTCCGCCGCTCCAGGCCCCGGTAGGTCCTCCGCACCCGGCGGTCCTGGAAGGCGACCTTGTCCCCGAGGTGCGAGGCATGGTCCCGGAGGATCTCCACGATGGGCCTGATCGCGTCCTCGCCAGTGCTGGCTCGCATCGAACTCCTCTCTGTGTGCGTGTGGTTGAGAGCGGCGGCGCCGAACGTCCCGTCCCAGTATCCGTGTTCTCCCGATGGGTTCGGTGCGGGCCGCCGTCCGGGGAGAGGCGTGAAGGCGGTGTCCGCGTTCCACGAGGGGCACGCGCACCCTTGCGCCGGATGAGCCCCGTGTAGTCCGCTGATGCGCATGGGGAAGAGAAGCATGGCCGCAATGACCGCCGCCCTCGTCGCGGGGTCCCTTCTGATGGCCGGCCCACAGGCGGGCGCGCAAGCCGCCGGGTCCGGCACCGGTGGTTCGCCGAAGCCGTCCGGAACCGCCCTCGACGGGGTGGACCTCGACACGGTGACCATCCCGGAGCTCCAGGCGCGCATGGCACGCGGCTCGCTCACGTCGTCGGCGCTGACCCGCGCCTACCTGCGGCGGATCGAGAAAGTCGACTCCAGGATCCACTCGGTGCTGCACGTCAGCCCGACGGCCCTGCGCCAGGCGGCGGCCAGTGATGTCAGGCACCGGCGCGGCAGGACCCTCGGGCCGCTGGACGGCGTTCCCGTCCTGATCAAGGACAACGTGAACACCCGCGACATGCCGACGACGGCCGGTTCGCTGGCGCTGGCGGGGAGTCCGCCCGCCACCGACGCCACGCTGGTGAAGCGGCTGCGCAAGGCGGGGGCGGTGATCCTCGGCAAGACCAACCTGTCGGAATGGGCCAACTTCCGTTCGGCGAAGCCGACATCGGGGTGGTCGGCCGTGGGCGGTCAGACCAGGAACCCCTACGTCCTCGACCGGAACCCGTGCGGTTCGTCGTCCGGCTCCGCCGCCGCGCTGGCCGCGTCGCTGGCACAGGTGGCGATCGGCACCGAGACGGACGGCTCCATCGTGTGCCCGGCCGGGATGAACGGCGTCGTCGGCCACAAACCCAGCCTCGGTCTGGTCAGTCAGTCGGGCGTGGCGCCGATCTCCGCCGAGCAGGACACGGCCGGGCCCATGGCGCGCAACGTGATCGACACCGCGCTCACGTTCTCGGTGCTGAGCGGGGGCAAGGACGCGCGTGGCGGAGAGGCCGCCCCGCGGGGCCTTGAGGGCCACCCGGGCCTCTCGAACCTTCGCGGCAAACGCATCGGGCTGTGGCGCCTGCCCTCGCTCGGGTCGGACGTGGACGCCGTGATGACCCGTACGGCGAAGCAGCTGCGCAAGGCCGGGGCCGTCGTCGTCGAAGTGAAGCCTCCCCACCAGGAGCGGCTCGCCGAACTCGAATTCCCGGCGCTGCTCAGCGAGTTCCACCGGGACATCGACGCCTACCTCGCCACGCGCGAGGGGCCGCAGGACCTCGCCGAGCTGATCGAGTTCAACCGCACGCACCCCGAGGAGCAGACCTGCTTCCCGGGCCAGGAGCTGTTCGAACAGGCCCTCGCCGCGCCGCCTACCACCGACCCCCGGTACCGGAAGACGCGCGCGGAGCTGAAGGACCTCTCCCGGCGCTCCATCGACGAGACCATGGCCTCCCACCGCCTGGACGCCATCGCCGCCCCCACGAACCCGCCCGCGTGGACGACCGACTGCGCCCGCGGCGACAACGACGTCATCCCGTCCTCCACCCCGGCGGCCGTCGCCGGTTACCCGTCCCTGTCGGTGCCCGCCGGGTCCGTGGGCGAACTGCCGGTCGGGCTCCTCCTGATGGCGGGCGACCAGCAGGACACGGAGCTGCTGTCACTGGGGGCGGCGGTGGAGCACCGCCTGAAGGCCTGGCGGGCGCCGCGCTTCCTGCCGACGGTCGGGGGCGACGCGGCCAGGTGACCAGCGCCGGTGAACGGCCCGTGCGGCACGGGCCGTTCACCGGCGGCAGGCTCAGGTGTCCGTCGCCGCCGGGAGCCACACGCCGAACCACTGCTCGGCGTTGAACTCCTCGAACCGCTCCACCTCGGTGAAGCCCAGCTTGGCCGCCAGGCGCATCGAGCGGTCGTTGGCGGTCTGGGTGCAGAGGACCACCGGCTCACCCGGACACGCGCCGGCGAACCAGTCGAGCACCGCCGCGCACGCCTCGGCGGCGTACCCGCGCCCCCAGGCCGTCGGCAGGAGCAGGTAGCCGAGTTCGGTCTGCTCCGCGTCCCGGCGGACATGCCCCGGGCGCTCCGGGTCACGCTGGTCGAGCGTGACCGTGCCGATCATCGCGCCGTCCAGGTCGACCACGAAGAGGCCGGGCCGCCGGCCGGGCACCTCGGGCGCCGCGCGCTCCAGCTCCTCACGCGAGCCGCGAGCGCCACCGAGGTAGGCGCCCACCTCCGTCGAAGCGAACAGCTCGACGAACGCCGCGCGGTCCCGGGCCGCGGACTCGCGGAGCACGAGCCGCTGGGTCCTGATCGGGGCCGGGGGCCACGCCATGTGTCCGAGGTCGGTCATGGCGGGCAACCTATCGCACGCCCCGGGGACACGAGCCGGGCCGGGACCCCGGCCTCCCGGCCCCTACGCATGCCCGCCCCTGCCCTGCGCGTCGGCCCCGTACGTCCCGTACTCAGGGCGCCCCGCCCATGCGTAGACGTGCATGGCGAGCCCGCCCGGCGTCGTCTCGTTGCTCATGAGCCGCAGGCCCGCCGGGGCGCCGCCGTCCGGGAACAGGCGGCGTCCCTCGCCCACGACCACCGGGGCGATCACGAGGCGCAGTTCATCGATCAGGCCGGCCGCCAGCAGGGACTGGGCCAGCCGGGCGCTCCCGTGGATCTGCAGCTCGCGGCCGGGCCGCCGCTTCACCTCGGCCACCTGGGCGGGGACGTCGCCGGACAGGATCGTGGTCGGGTCCCACGGGGCTTCGGTCAGGCTCTGGGAGGCGACGTACTTCGGCAGGCCGTTCAGGAGGTGCGCGAATGGATGTTCGGTCATCTTCGGCCAGTCCCGGGCGAAGTTCGTGTACGTACGGCGGCCGAACAGAAACGCGTCCGCGGCGCCGAGCCAGGTGCCCGCCCGCCGTTCGAACTCCTCGTCCAGATGGGGCACGAACCAGCCGCCCCGCGTGAACCCGTCGCTGGTGTCCTCGTCCGGGGCCCCCGGGCCCTGGCAGACGCCGTCGAGGGACAGGAACTCCTGCAGTACCAGTCTCATCGCGCACCACTTCCTCTCGGGGCAGCGGTCTGCCCCTCACTCTCCTCGGACATCGTTCCGCGCGAGAACTCATCGGCCGGAGCGCGACGCGGCCTCACCGCTGATCGGACCAAGCGGCCGATTCGATGATCCTTCGGTCGGGTAGCAGGGCGGCATGGTCACCGACAGCGCCGCCTCTCCGCGCGGCTACGCGCAGCCCGTCATCGACGTCCAGGCCCTCGCCCAGTTGCTCGACGGCGAGTACGCCGAGGTCCGCGATCTGGTCCGCGCCAACCTCACGACGTACGCGGACGTGCTGGACGAGGCGGAGCAGCTCGGCTTCGACGAGTTCCGTGAGCGGGTGCGTGAGCTCGTCGTCGAGCTGGCGGCGACGGGTCAGACCGGCATGGGTTTCCCGGAGGAGTACGGCGGTGGCGGCGACATCGGCGCGTCGATCGCCGCGTTCGAGACGCTGGCCTTCGGCGATCTGTCGGTGCTGGTGAAGGTCGGCGTGCAGTTCGGCCTCTTCGGCGGCGCCATCCTGCACCTGGGCACCGAGCGCCACCACAGGGCCTACCTGCCCCGGCTGATCACCGGGGAGCTGATGGGCTGCTTCGCGATGACCGAGACGGGACACGGCTCCAACGTCCAGGCGCTCGGCACCCTGGCCCGGTACGACGCCGGCAGCCAGGAGTTCGTCATCACCACCGCCACGGACCAGGCGCGCAAGGACTACATCGGCAACGCCGCCCGGCACGCCGAACTCGCGGTCGTCTTCGCCCAGCTGGAGGTGGGCGGGGAACAGCGGGGCGTGCACGCGTTCGTCGTGCCGGTCCGTGTCGACGGCGAGGTGGCCCCCGGTGTCCGGATCGAGGACGACGGCCGCAAGATGGGGCTCAACGGCGTGGACAACGGCCGGATCTGGTTCGACGGCGTACGCGTGCCGCGCGAGGCGCTGCTCGACCGCTTCGCCGGCGTCACTCCCGAGGGCGACTACCGGAGCCCGATCGACAACCCCGACCGCCGCTTCTTCACCATGCTCGGCACGCTGGTGCAGGGGCGGGTGAGTGTCGCGGGCGGCGCCGTCAACGCCAGCAAGGTCGCCCTGGCCGTCGCCACCAAGTACGCCGAGCGGCGACGCCAGTTCCGGGCGGCCTCGGACGCCGACGAACAGGTGCTCCTCGACTACGGCATGCACCAGCGCAGGCTGCTCCCCCTCATCGCCCGCACCTACGCGCTGCACTTCGCCCAGGACGTCGTCCGCACGCAGTTGCACGAGGTCTTCTCGGGCACCGGCGACGACGAGCACGCGCGGCGTGAGCTGGAGGCACGGGCCGCGGGCACCAAGGCGCTCGGCACCTGGCACGCCACGCGCACGATCCAGGAGTGCCGCGAGGCATGCGGGGGCGCCGGGTACCTCGCCGTCAACCGGTTCGCCGCCCTGAAGGCCGACAGCGACGTCTTCTCGACGTTCGAGGGGGACAACCACGTACTGCTGCAACTGGTGGCGAAGGGGCTGCTGACCCACCACGCGAGCGAGTTCGAGAACATGGACCAGCTCGGCATGGTCCGGTACGTCACGGGCCTCGCCGTCGAGACGGTCATCGAGAAGACATCGGCCCACAAACTCCTCGAACGGGTACGTGACCTGCTGCCCGGCGGCGACGAGTGGGACCGGGAGGCCGGCCTCCTCGATCCGGAGTACCAGCTCGCCATGCTCCGCTTCCGCGAGGAGCACATGCTCGCCGGTGTGGCGCGTCGGCTGAAGCGGGGCATGGACCAGGACTCCGACCCCGGCGCCGTCTTCTCCCGGGTCCAGGACCACGTCATCGCGGGGGCCCACGCCCATGTCGAGCGGCTGGTGCTCGAAGCGTTCGCCGACAAGGTGAAGGAGGTGCCCGAGGGCGACGACAAGGTGGCGCTGAAGCTGCTGTGCGACCTCTTCGCCCTCTCCACCATCGAGGCGGACCGCGCCTGGTTCATGGAACACGGCCGGCTGACGGCACAGCGCTCCAAGGCCATCCGCCGCGAGGTGACCGACCTGTGCCGCAAGGTCCGCCCCCTGGCGACCGACCTCGTCGACGCGTGGAACATCCCGCCGCGGCTGCTGCGCTCGCCCGACCTGGTGGGGTGAGCGGGGCGGCTAGGCCGCGCTGCCCGGTTCCTGCTGGATGAGCATGGTGACCAGGTCCTGCATCGCGTTCGGGCCGGAGTCGGTCCCGTGCGCTCCGGCGCCGTCGAAGAGGGCGGCCGCCTCGGCGCCGCGCGGGAACATGGCCTCCTCGTACGCGGTGAGCGCGGCCTCGGTGTCGTCGGGGTGCGCGGCGAGGGCCTGGCCGAGTTCGGCGCCGTCGAGCATGGCCAGATTGGCGCCCTCGCCGTTCGGGGCCGCCAGGTGGGCGGCGTCGCCGAGCAGGGTCACCCCCGGCGCCCGGTCCCAACGGTGCCCGGCCGGCAGGGCGTGGAGGGGGCGCAGGACCGGTGCGGTGTCGGCGTCGGTGATCAGGGCGGTCAGCTCCGGCGCCCAGCCGCCGAACTCCTCCGCGATCCGCGCGGCGGCGGCCGGGGCGTCGGTGAAGTCGATGGCGGCGAACCACTCCCGCGGCTGGTACAGCCCGACGTAGGCGTGCAGCGTGTCGCCCCTCTCCCGGTGTGCGAAGATCTCCCTCTCCGCCTTGAGCGCGATCATCGATCCGCCGCCGACCGCCTTCGCGGCGGCCGGATGCCGGGTGTCGGCCTCGAAGAGGTGGGTCTCGACGATCGACTTGCCGATGTACTCGGGTGTCGCGGCGGAGAGCAGCGGCCGGACCCGTGACCACGCGCCGTCCGCGCCGACCAGCAGGCGGCTGACGACGGTGCCGCCGTCGGCGAACGTCACCTCGTGCCGGCCGTCGCCGAGGGGGCGTGCGCCGGTGGCCTTGTGCCCCCAGCGGACGGTGCCGGGCGGGAGCGAGTCGAGCAGCATCTGCCGCAGCTCGCCGCGCTGCACCTCGGGGCGGCCTCCCGTGCCGTCGTCGGCCTTGTCGAACAGGACGGTCCCGTCCGGGTCGAGGATCCGCATGGCCTGGCGGCCCTCCAGGATGAGGCCGCGGAACTCGTCCAGCAGACCGGCCGCCTCGATGGCGAGCTGTCCGTTGTAGTCGTGGATGTCGAGCATCCCGCCCTGCGCACGCGCGGCCGGTGAGGTCTCCGCCTCGTAAACCGTGGCCGGTATCCGGTGGACGTGCAGGACGCGGGCGAGCATGAGACCACCGAGACCTGCACCGATGATCGTGACGCCGTGGGTCATGGGGGGTTCCCTTCACTTCCGGGGGCGGACCACTCCACTGTCCGGTCGGCCGTCGACAGACCGCCGACAGATCATCGACGGGCCCCGGCCGCCTCCGACAACCGCCTGACAGCGTCGGGTCCGGCCCCGCACCGGGCTCGTCCTCGTGCCGTCCGCGCTCCTCGCCGGACACACCCGGGAGTGTGCCTGCGGGCGGGGCCCCACTCGCCGTAGCAGGATGGCGCGCATGACGAGCGACACCGCCACCGGCGCCGACGTGCCCGCGTCGCGCCCCGAGCCGTTCGCGCCGCGCGCCGAACCGGCCGTCCTCGAGGATCTACGGGCCCGTCTGCGCGCCACCCGCTGGCCCGACGCTCCCGAGGACGCGGGCTGGTCCCTGGGCGCCGATGTCGCCTACCTCCGTGAGCTGGCGGACTACTGGGCGGACGGCTTCGACTGGCCCGCCCAGGAGGCGCGGCTGGCCCTTCTGCCCCGGTACCGCGCGAGGGTCGGCGGCCTGGGCATCCACTTCGTGCACGCGCGGGCCGCCGCACCGCACGGGAGCGCGCTGCCGCTCGTGCTCTGCCACGGCTGGCCGGACTCGTTCTGGCGCTACTCCAAGGTCGTCGCGCTGCTCACCGATCCGGGCGCGCACGGCGGTGACCCCGCCGACGCGTTCGACGTGGTCGTGCCCGACATACCGGGCTACGGCTACTCCGAGCGGCCCACCGGACCACCGCTCAGCTCCCTCGACGTGGCCGGTCTCTGGGCGGATCTCATGACGACGCTCGGCTACGAGAGGTTCGGCGCGGCGGGCGGTGACATGGGGAGCCACGTGAGCCGCTACCTCGCCCTCGATCACCCCGACCGGGTCGTGGCGGTCCACCGTACGGACGGCGGCCTGCCCGCGTTCACCGGTGATCCGGCGGAGCTGTCGGCCGAGGAGCGGGAGTGGATCGAGCGCGCCGGGGCCTGGGGTGCAAGCGAGGGCGCGTACGGGGCGATGCACCGGACGAAGCCGCAGACCGCCGCGTTCGGGCTGACCGACTCCCCCGTCGGCCTGGCCGCGTGGATCGTCGAGAAGCTGCGCGGGTGGAGTGACTGCGGCGGCGACATCGAGAGCGTCTACACCAAGGACGAGATCCTCACGGCGGTGATGCTGTACTGGCTGACCGGCACGATCGGCTCGTCGATGCGGATGTACCACGCGAACGCCGCGATCGACCCGGCGCAGCTCGCCCGCCGGGTCGAGGTGCCCTCGGGCTTCTCGCTCTTCCGCGGCGACGTCGTCCGTCCGCCGAGGGCGTGGCTGGCGCGCACGACGAACCTCGCGTACGTGAGTGAACCCGAACGCGGCGGCCACTTCGCCCCGTTCGAGCAGCCGGAGCGCTACGCGCGCGAACTGCGCGAGTTCTTCCGCCCCTTCCGCCGCTCCGGCTCTCGGTGATGGTCAGCGCTGCCCGGCCGCCGTGTCCGTCCCGCGGTCCGCGCAGTGCGGGCAGCGCTCACGGCCGTCCCACGCGGCCCAGCCGAAGTCGGCCGGGGCGAGGACGCGGCCCTCCAGTTCGTCGCGGACGGCCTCGCGGTAGGCCCAGACGGCGTCCAGGTAGGGGTGGTAGACGTCGTGGAACGCGGGGGCCGAGATGCCGGCGCCCGCGGCGACCGCCTTCCGCAGGGCGCGGAGGCGTTCGAACATGGCCTGGCCCGTGCCCGCGACGCGTGCGCTGGCGTCGATGAAGAGGCGCTCACGCACCTCGTAGATGCGGGCGTCCGTCAGGGCGGCCCGGCTCGCCTCCTCCAGGTCGCCCGCCCCGGCGGGGTTCTGCGCGAGGCGGCGCAGTTCGGTGTGGGCCGCGCCCGCCGCCGCGATGAACTCCGTGTAGACGTCCCTGCGGCGCGCCTGCAGGCCGCGGCGGTGTTCCTGGCGGGTGCGCAGGCGGTCGGCGAGGACCGTACCCGCTATCGCGATCAGGCCACCGCCCAGCGTGGCGACCAGCGTTCCCCACTCCACCCGTGCCCCCTGCTCTCGCGTCGCCCCCCGGCCCGCCCCGCAGATCATGCCCGATGACCGGGGCCTGCCGCGCGCGGTTCGGACAGAGCGTGGAACACGTACGCTGGCGGACCGGTTGACCACGTGTCCGGGCGGGGCCCGGGACACGGGGACAGGAGGCGGGCCGCATGGGCGGAGAAGTGCTGCGCCGGAGCGGATACCGCGCCGTGCCGTGGAAGAACGGCGGTGGTACGACCCGTGAGGTCGCGTCGGGCACCGTGCAGGAGCCCCCGGTCCTCGGCGAGCACGAGGGCGGCTGTGACTGGCGGGTGAGTGTCGCGGACGTGGACGCGGAAGGCCCCTTCTCGGTCTTCCCGGAGACCGACCGCGTGATCACCTGCGTCGAGGGCGAGGGCATGGTGCTGACCGTGGACGGGGCCGCGCGAGCGGTCGGGCCGCTGAGTCCGTTCGCCTTTCCCGGTGACGCGGCCACGGACTGCCGGCTGAAGGCGGGCGCGGTGCGGAACCTGAACGTGATGACCCGCAGGGGCCGGGCGACGGCACACGTGCGGCTCGTCACCGTCGGCGCCGCGCAGGGGACGGAACTGCCGTACACGGCGGGCGAGACCCTCCTCGTGCTGGCCGTCACCGAAGGAATCGCGGCCGCCACCGAGGGAGTCGCCGCCGCCACTCCGGGCGGTCAGGGGACCGCGCTGGGCCGTCTCGACTGCGTACGTCATGAAGGCCCGGGGCCGTTGACGCTGCGGGGTGACGGCGCGGTGGCCGAGATCAGGATCGCCGCGGTGCGTTGAGGAGGGCGGGCAGGGCGGGCCGCTCGGGCTCCCCCTGCCCGCCCTCCCGACGTCAGGCCGCGGTCCTCGCCGTCAGGGAGTTCAGCAGCGCGGCGCCGCGTTCCGCGTCATCGACGCTCACCGCGAAGTCCTTGCCCTTGGCCCGGATGACGAGGCATTCGCCGCCGCGCAGCATGAGCGTGGTCCCCAGGCCGTTCAGCCGGTACCCCCATCCACCGACCTGCGCCGGGGCGCGGTTCTCGGCGCGGGCCGACTCGATGTCCCCGGTCACCCACCGGCGGGTCGGCAGGCCGAACGGACCGAAGGACACTTCAAGTCCCCTGTCGCTGACCCGTGTCCGCACCGAGGAGCAGCACAGGACGGCGAGCGAGGCGAGGCCCAGCGGGACGATCAACGACCAGGCCGGTCCTGTCAGGCCTGCCGCCGCGGCGACGGCAGCCGCCACGGCCGGGAGGCCGGTCACGACGGAAATCAGGTGCAGCCACCGGTTCGACGCGCGCGAGAACCAGACGACGCGCTGGCCCTCGGGGATCGCCAACCGCGGTGCAGAAGCGACCGGTTCGCCCGCGCCGACGTCTCGCCGGGTCATCAGCCAGGCGGCCAGTCCGACGATGACGGCGACGACGATGGCCACCACGATCCAGCCGGACACCGAACCGGCCTCACGCCAGTGTTCGCGGTCCACGTTGGCCCGCACCACGGCCGCCTGCCCGCCCATGAGGAAGACGCCCGCGGAGAGCAGCGTGGCGCCGAGCCACCCCCGGGTCACCGCTTCCGTCCGGCCGTCCGCCCGCAGCCAGGCCACGGCCGCGACCGCCACCAGTGCCGCCCAGATCAGCGCGGGAAGGACGGCCGCCGCCCACAGCGGCATGGAACCGTCGGGCTCGCCCCCGCCGCCCCAGTGCGTCGCCAGCCGCTCCGGCAGTCGCCCTCTCGCGGCGAGGGGCGCTCCCACCAGGAGCAGCAGCACCCCGGCCGACCATCCGGCCACACCCCAAGTCGCCGCGCCCACGCGCACCTTGCGATCGTTCATGAGGTCCCCCTGATCATTTCTATGAGTTCGGTCTTGCTGTAGCCCATGCGCGCGGCATCGGTGACCAGGTCGTGTACGCGGTCCAGCAGCACCGCGCGCTGATCCGCTCCCCCGGCCACCGTCACGCCCCGGCCCCGCCGGAACTCCAGCACCCCCTCGTCACGCAGGGTCCGAAGGCCGCGCAGCACGGTGTTCGCGTTCACCCCGAGCACCTGGGAAAGGTCCCGCGCCGGGGGCAACTTGTCGCCGAGGGCGAGCTCACCCTCGGCGATGGCGCGCCGGATCGATCCCGCCACTTGTTCATGGAGGGGACTCGTGTCCGCGATGTTCAGTCTCAGCAACATGATGCTAATGACGCTAGCACCATTCCCGTCTTACCGGGAAGTGCGTGCAGGTCGTATCGGGATGTACCGGGCTGCACCGGGCATGAAAAATGGGCGGCAAGGTGCTTGCCGCCCATCGGGGGAGTCGTCCGTTCAGCGCACGGGGAACGTTCAGCGCACGGGGAACCCGAAGGTGTAGCCCTGCTCCTTGAGCTGGGGCAGGAGCCGGCGCAGGGCCTCGACGGTCTGGGTGCGGTCGCCGCCCGCGTCGTGGAAGAGGAGCGTCGGACCGTTCGGCAGCTCCCGCTCGACGGTGGCGACGATGGCCTCCGTACCCGGAAGCTCGAAGTCCTTGGTGTCGACGTTCCAGCCCAGCGGGCGCATCCCCCGGGACGCGGCGAGCTGACGGCTGTGCGGGGTGAAGGCCCCGCCGGGCGCCCGGTAGTACATCGGCCGCACGCCGCCCGACGCCTTGGTGATCATGCGCTCGGCGTCGAGTATCTGCTTCGACTGGTAGGCCTCGGACTGCTTGTCCATGGCGGTGTTGTGCGACACCGAGTGGTCGCACAGCCGGTGCCCGGCGGCGACCACCTTCTTCACCAGGTCGGGGTGGGCTTCGGCCTGACCCCCCACCATGCAGAAGGTGGCCTTCACCTCGTGCTCCCGCAGCAGGTCGAGGATCACGGGGGTCCACTTGGGGTCGGGGCCGTCGTCGATGGTGATGTTGATGCCGCGCTTTCCCGCCTCCGACGCGTGCGCGATGGTCGCCTCGACCGGCTTGACGGCCTTGCCCGGCGCGGCCGCCCTCGGGGGCGCGTCATCCGTGGCGCCGGCCTGCGCGGTCCATACGGAAGCGCCGGTGGCCAGGATCGTCACCCCGAGCGCCGCTCCGACCATCTTGCCGTACCAGCCGCGCCCGCCGCCGTGCCGTGCCATGTCCGCCCCTTTTCACGCAGTGCCTCGCCGCTTCCCCGGTCGCCTCGCGACCACCTGGCAGGACGAGACGCGCCGGGTGAGGGATGCGCCTGTTACTGATCACGGACAATTTCGGAGTGGTTCGCGGACAACCCGCGGCGCCCGACGGCCGGAGCGGACGCTCTGGACGCCCCGAACACTCGGAACGCCCCCCCGAACACGGGAAACGCTCACCACACCGAGTGACGCTCGGAAACACGCGGGACGATGCCTGTTCAGTGGGAGGCGACGCCGATAAGCTCTGCGCCCTTCGTGCTGCGGGGGTCTCGTGAACGGTCTCCGTGCGGTTGTCGTCTGTCTCGTGCTCGCTTGTGCCGCGGTCGTGTCAATGGCCGCCGCCACCGCGTCGCCGCCGGCCGCGGCCGCGAAGCCCGGCTGGTCGGCGCTGCCCGTGCCCCCGGCGTCCGCCCTGGTGACGGTGTCCGACCTGTCGGCCCGCGGGCCCGACGAGGCCTGGGCGAGCGGATACGAGCACGCCGCCGACGGACTGCGGCCGATGCTGTACCGGTGGGACGGCACGGCGTGGACCCGCGACACGACCTTCCCCGGCGCCGGTGAACTGGGCCGGCTCGGCAAGGCGCAGTTCGTCGGCGAGGAGGCGTGGATCCTCCAGGACCGCGCAGGAGCGGGCCAGATCCTGCGCCGGTCGGCGGACGGGTGGAACTCGGCGGGCGGCGCCCATCTGCTCCGCTTCGACGGCAAGACCTGGCGCGAGAGCCGTTCGCCGAGCGACGTGGCGCTGACCAGCGTCGTCGCCGGCGGCGGTGAGACCTGGCTGATCGGTTCGCGGGACGGCGCTCAGGTCCTGCTGCGGCGGGACGGGCGCGGCCGGCGCGACCTTCCGGCGCCGCCCGGGTCCGTGTACGGGCTGCACATCCTGGCCGGCGACGACGTCTGGGCGGCGGGTGGCACCCATGCGGGTGCGGCCGTCTCGCACTGCGACGGGAAGGCGTGACAGCAGACGATCGTGCACGGATTCCCCCGTGCGGCCGTGGGCAGCGTGTTCGCGGCGTCGCCGACGGAGGTGTGGGCGGGAAGTGCCTCCGGGTTCGTCGGGGGTCCGGCGGGCAAGCCGATCCCGCCCCTCCTCGTCCGTTTCGACGGTCAGTCGTGGAGCAGGGTGAGCGTGCCGGCCGACTTCGGTTCGATCAGCTCACTGGCACCCGGCGCGTCCGGCGGGCTGGGCTGGGTCTCGGTCGCAGTCGCAGAAGTGGGGCCCGCCCGGCAGTACTCCGCCGCTGGTCCCCGGGCCGGACTTCCTCGCCTGGAACGGCCGGTCCTTCACCGAGTACGGCGAACCGGCGGTGGCCGGGGAGGGCGGCTCCGCGACGCTCCGGCCGGCGCCGATGCCGGGGACGGAGACGGTCTGGTCGGTCGGCAGGGCCGCCGGCCCCGAGGCCACGTTCGCCCCGCGCGTCCTGCGGTTCGGCTGAGGCCCGCGCGGCCGTCGGTCACCCGGGCCCACCGGTCGTACGGCACGCCGTCCACCGCAGCGATGATTCTCGGCCTGCTCGCCGGTCAGTACTTTCAGCACGCCCCACGGCTTGGAGGCCATCATGACCGCGCCCTACACCTTCGACGTCTTCTCCAGCCTCGACGGCTTCGGCGCCGCCGGCGGCGACTGGACCGGCTACTGGGGCAAGCAGGGCCCCGAGCTCCTCGACCACCGCCTCGCCCTGTACCGCGCGGAGCAGCGGATGGTGTTCGGGGCCACCACCTACCGTGTGTTCGCGGAGATGCTGGCCGCGAGCACCGAGGAGTCCGACGTACGTGACCCCTGGGTCACCCGGATGAGGCACCTGCCGGCGACGGTGGTGTCGACCACGCTGAAAGAGCCCCTCGACTGGCCGGACGCGCACGTCGTGAGCGGTGACGCCGTCGACGTGGTCGCCCGGCTCAAGGCGGAGTCCGAGGTGCCGCTGCGCTCGCACGGCAGCCTGTCGATGAACCGGGCGCTGATGGCCGCCGGTCTGGTCGACCGCGTGCAGGTGACGCTCTTCCCCGTGATCACCGGCCGGACCGGGCTCGACCCGGTCTTCCGGGGCGCGGCCGACTTCGACCTCGAACTGATCGAGCAGCGCACGCTCGACGGCCGCGTCCAGGAGCTGATCTACCGGCCCACCGTGCACGGGTGAACCGCCCGCGGGCCCCGTCCCGGGGCCCGTCGGGACGCGGGTGTTCCGCGGCGGTTCAGGGCCACCCGGCGCGCCACCGCGCCAGGACCTCCGTAGCGTTTCCGCCATGTGCTGGAGCGCGACGGCCGACCTCGTGGCGGGCGCGGGCATCGCGGCCGCGGGCGTCGCCTCGGTGGCCCTGGCGGCCCGCCGCCCGCGCGATCTGCCGCTGGCCGCGCTGCCGCTCCTGCTGGGTGCCCATCAGATCGTCGAGGCTGTGGTCTGGCACCACGACGGCGGCAGCGGGCCCGCCACCCTTGCCTGGGCCGTCATCGCACTCCCGCTGCTCGCGCTGTGGGTGCCGGCGGCCGTGCTGTGCGCCGCGCCCCGTGGCTCCCGCAGCGGCCTGCTCCTGCCGTTGGCGGTGGGTGTCGCGACGGCGACGGCGCTCGCCCACGCGCTGGCGACCCGCACGGTGACGGCCGAGATCCGGGGGCACACCGTCGGGTACTCCCTGGGGCTGCCGCACCCGGAGCTGACCGTGCTCGGCTACCTCGCCGCCACCATCGGCTCCCTGCTCCTGTCCGGCGACCGGGGGCTGGTCCTGTTCGGTGTCCTGGTCACCGCCGGGGCCGCCGTGTCGTTCACCCTGTGGCGGCAGGAGTACATCTCGACGTGGTGCGCGTCCGCCGCCGTGTGCTCGGTGGTCCTGACGCTGTGGGTCGGAAGGCGCCGCCCGTCGAGTCCTCGGCCTTGAGGCCTGTCCCGATCCGTCGGCCCCGAGCGCCGTTTCCGCCGAGGTGCGCCCCGCTCGCGTACGCGTCCCAGGGGGCTTCGCGGCGCGCATCGCGCGCTCCCCCCTCCGGGCACGGCCCCGGACGCCGCGCCGTGAGCCGGGCGCGCGCTCCGCCGGTCAAGCGGTGCGGAGTGGGGGCCTTTGCCGAAGTGGGCACCCTACACAGAGCGGTCGCTTCGCAGCCGCCACGCGCAATCGCCTGTCGACGCCACGCCCACGTTCACCAAGGAGGCCGTCCTGCTCTCCGAGCCGCTGCCCGTAACCCCGTCCTCGTCCGCCACGGCCGAAGCCGCCCTGGCCCGGAACCTGCCCCACGTCCGTCAGTACGTCGCCGAACTCCTCGACGCCTACCCGCCCCAGCACGCGCAGTTGCAGTCCTCCGTCAGCCGGCTCGTCGCGCACGGAAGGGCGTCACCGCTCGAACACTCCCTGCCGTTCCTGGTGCATGGGGCCATGACGGGCGACCCCGCCCCGGCCGTCCCCGTCGCCGCGGCGCACGCCCTGTGGTGGCGCGCCGCCAACACCTTCGACGACTTCGCCGACGGCGACGCCGGGCCCCACCTGTACGGGATCTCCCGCGGCGCCGCCCTCACCGCGGCGCTGGAGTGCGGTTACGCCCTGCCGTTGCGGGCCCTCGCCGCCGTGAACGCCCCGGAGGCCGTACGCAACGAGCTGGTGGACACCTACCTCGACGGCTGGACGGCCGCCAGCAACGGTCAGCTCGGGGATCTCCTCATAGAGCCCGAACGGACCACCCCGCAGGCCATCCTCGACGTCTACCGGGACAAGAGCGGGGCCATCTACGCCATGGCCTGTGCCATGGCGGCCCGACTGGCCACCGGCACGACGCGCCTCTCGGGTTCCGACGCCGAACTCGTCGCGGCATGGCACCGCTTCGGGCAGATCCTGGGCATGCTGGCGCAGTTCCGCAACGACGAGGACGACCTGCGGGACGGGCCCGGCGAGGATCTGCGCAACCGGACACCCACCTACCTCCTCGTCCACCTGCTCGACTTCCTGTCCGGCCAGAGCCTCCAACAGGCTCTGGCCTTCCTGCGGAGAGCTCCCTACTCGGCCGTCGACCGGGAACAACTGCGCGCCATGATGACCGCGCCCGAGGTGCTGCGTCCCTATCACGCACGCCTGTCGGCGCTGCGCGAAGAGGCCTGCGCCCTGCTCGACGACCTCGCGCCGGACTGCCCCTTCGGCTCCGCGCTACGGGCACGTGTCCAGGCCGAGACCCACTTCCTGCCCGCCGGCAGGGGCGCTTCGCACGGCCCCTGACGGGTGCTCGGCTGGGCCTGCCCCACCGGTGCCGGCCGGCCCCGTCCCGTGGGCGGCCATCGCGGCCGGCGGATCGTAGGGTGACGGATCATGGAAGACGCCCCGGACGATCCCGGCCACCGCACACGGTCCCGGGCCGAGCAGCGCGCCGCGCACGGCGACACCGCGTATCTGCGCGACCTCGCGTCACGGCTGGCCGACCAGTACGAGTCCGCCGCCGAGCTGGTGCGGGAGCACGAGCGCCGACTCGCCCACGTGGTACGGGTACTCGCCCTCACCCCCGGCCGCGACAGCCTGGCGCAACTGCTCCGGCTCCTGGCCGAGAAGCGTCCGCCCGGCAACGGCTGCACGCCGCGCTTCATCGCCTCGCTCCTCGCCGAGCACCACGAGGCCACCGACCTGGCAACGGTCGTCTTCGACCGCCCCCGGTCGGACGGCCTCGACGAGCTGCGCGCCTGCCTCTTCCACGAGCTGGTGCTGCGTGGCGTGGACATCGCGTCCTTCCCGCAGCTGCGCTCCTGGCCGGTCGTGCGGCCCGGCGGGCACGCGCTGGCCTGGCTCCCGGACCAGCGCCGCGACTTCGAGGCCGGCGCCCGCTTCCCGAGCCGCTCAGTCCACGGCTCCGCGAGCGGGATGCCCGGCGGGCTCTCCGCCGAGAGGCGGGTCGACCCGCCGGTGCCCCGCACCTCCCCGCGATCGTCCCTCCGGGACCTCGCCACCACGCACGTCCACGAGAGCATCACCGCCGCCGCGCAGGCGGGCGACTGGGGTGACTGCGGCGCCTGGGTCTTCGAGCCGGACGAGGCCCTGGCGCCCGAACGGGTGCCCGCGCTGCTGCCGGCCCTGCCCATGGCCTGCCTCGACGGGCTCGGCCCCACGGACCGCTTCGAGATCGCCGTCCGCCCTCTGGGCGACGTCTGGCGCCTGCTCTTCGCCACCGCCTCGATGGGCGGCTTCGGCGGCTCGGGCGTGCACGCGGCCTACGGCCGGCTGTGGACGTGGCGTTCGCTCGCAGGGCTCAGCGGCGCCCCGGCGGGCGCGAGCGCGGAGGAGGTGCAGCGCCGGGCCCGGCAGAGCACGTGGTTCCACTTCCAGGCCGGCACGGAGTGGTTCCACGACGACGTCGGCTCTTCCTACGGCCTGGCAGCCCTCTCCCCCGACCGCCGCCGGCTCGCCGTCCTGGCGGCGACCGACACCGACTAGGAGCGGGCGCACCGCGCCGGGCCGCCCGGGCCCAGGCTCAAGGTCTCAGGGGTTCGAGGTCTCAGGGGCTCAGGGCTCGATGAGGCCGGCGCGGATCGCGTAGCGGGTCAGTTCGAGGCGGTCGCGCAGGCCGAGTTTGTGCAGCAGGTTGGCCCGGTGGCGGTGCACGGTCTTGATGCTGATGAAGAGCATCTCGGCGATGTCCTTGGAGGAGTGGCCCTCGGCGACGAGTTTGAGGACCTCCTCCTCGCGCGGGGTGAGGAGCTGATCGGGGTTCTCCTCGCCGTGCCTGACCCGCTCCAGATAGCTGCGGATCAGGGCGGTGACCGCGCCGGGGTAGAGGAACGGCTCGTTGCGCATGGCGGCCCGGCAGGCGGCGACCAGGTCGCGGTCGGCGACCGACTTCAGCACGTAGCCGCACGCGCCGGCCTTGAGCGCCTGGAACAAGTACTGCTCGTTGTCGTGCATGGTCAGCATCAGGACGCGCAGGCCCGGCTTGAGCGCCACCAGTTCGCGGGTTGCCTGCAGGCCGGTCAGGCGCGGCATGGCGATGTCCATGACGGCCAGGTCGATGTCATGGCCGCGGGCCGCCTCGATGGCCTCGGCACCGTCTCCGGCCTCGGCGACGACCTGGAGATCGGGCTCCCGGTCGAGGATCAGACGGACCCCACGGCGTACGAGGGCGTGGTCGTCGGTGAGCAGGATACGGATCGGCCGCACGGCGTCGTCGGAGGACGCCGACGACGCGGTGGGTTCAGGGGGCTGGGCCGGGTCGGTCATGAAAGGGACTTTCTAGGCGGAGGGGCGAAACCTTCCGGCAGCGAAAGGCCGACACCTTCCGCCGCCGGCAGCGGCGTGACGCTTTCGGGGGACTGGTGGCCGCTTCCCTGGGCCGGGGTGCCACCTACCGGAGCCGGGGTGCCACTCTCGGGGGCGTCCAAGCCACTCCCCGGGGCCGAGTAGCCACTTCCCGGGGTCGGGAGGCCGTCCCGGGCCGCGGTGTCATGTGCCGGGGCGGGGCGGCCGCTTGCCGGGAGTGGGGCGGTGAGGCGGATGCGGGTGCCGGAGCCGGGCCGGGAGGTGAGGTCCAAGGTGGCTTCGGCCAGCAGGGCCCGTTCGCGCATGCCGCGAATCCCTGCGCCCTCGCACGCGGCTTCGATGCCGCGGCCGTCGTCGGCGATCTCCAGCTCCACCGCGTCCCCGACACGCCGCAGGCTCACCTCGACGCGGCTCGCCTCGGCGTGACGGGCCGCGTTCGTCAGGCTCTCCTGCGCCACCCGGTAGAGGACCAGCTCGGTCTCCGGGGCGAGGGCGGGCAGGTCGGTGTCGAAGCGGCGCGCCACGTAGAGCCCGGCGTGGGTGGCGAAGTCCTGCGTGAGCGAGGTCAGCGCGCTGATGAGCCCGAGGTCGTCCAGGACACCGGGGCGCAGGCGGCGCACGAGACGGCGGACTTCGTCCAGGCTGTCCCGGGTGATCTCCTGGGCCTGGTGCAGTTCCCCGCGCAGCGGCTCCTGGGCGTCGTCCGCGGCCCGCTTGAGGACCAGCAGGATCGCGGTCATGCTCTGCCCGACCTCGTCGTGCAGCTCCTGGGCGATGCGGCGCCGTTCGGCCTCCTGGGCGAGCAGCGCCCGCGCGCTGGAGGTGGCCCGCTCGTGCTCGAGGCGGTCGAGCATGGCGTTGAAGGTGCGGATCAGCTCGCTCACCTCGCTGCCACCACCCGCGCCGGGCACGGGCAGCCGCTGCCCGGGGCGCAGCAGGTCGACGGTGGTCATCAGCTTCGTCAGCCGGCCCAGCGGGGCCAGGCCCCAGCGCAGCAGGGCGGCGTTGGCGACGAGCATGACGGCGAGGCCGCCCACCAGGATGAACGCCTCGGTCAGCAGCACCGGTACGGAGACGGTGACCGGCGCCCACAGCAGCAGCGCCGTCGCGGCGCCGAGGACCAGGGCGTTGAGCCCGAAGATCCGCCCGAACAGTGACACCGGGACAGCTCCTCTGCGTAGGGGGGTGCGTAGGGGGCGGCCGTGCTCCGCTCCGGCCGATGGGTGGCGCACGCTGCGTGGCGCGGAGCGCCGAGCCTTCGATTCACGCCTTTCGGGGCCCATGCTGCCCTGCGGTCTGTGCGCCGTCGAGGGCCTGAGATCACCATATCCGAGGCGTTCAGGGATCTCTTACGGCCGCTCATGGGTATCGCGCCCCCCGGTCAATGGGGCCTGCGCCCGATGGGATTCGGGCGCGGCGAGGAGCAGAGTCGGAGGTGATCAGGCCGCCCGGTACGGCCGGCGCTCGGGGTCCGCCGAGCGTTCGTCCGTACCGGGCGGCCATCGCTGCGCCCTGGGGCCCGTCACCGCGCCCCGCGGCCCGTAGGAAGGACCCTCCCGTGACCCTCGACACCTCCCGCACCGGCTCCCGTTCCGCGGGGCTGACCGCCCACGACGCGCGCCAGCGCCTCGAACACGCCCGTAGCAGCCGCCTGGCGCAGTTGCGGGCGCTCGACGAGACCGGCCAGAGCGCGGAGGACCATCTGATGTCCGCTCAGGCGGAGGCGATCGGCCGGGTCCTCAAGGAGATCGACGAGGCGTTCGCCCGCATCGACGACGGCTCCTACGGCGCCTGCCTCGGCTGCTCCGCGCCTGTCCCCGCCGAGCGCCTGGAGATCCTGCCCTACACCCGGTACTGCGTCACCTGCCAGCGCCGCGCCTCGGCCTGACCCGGCCGCCGGCCCACCGTCCCGCCTTCGTTTCCCGCCCTGCATGAGGGGTGAAGTGGTGAACCATCAGACCATCGGCGACCGAGCCGCGCACCTGCCGCCCGAAGACCTCGCCGCACTGCAGGAGAACCTGCGCGAACAGCTGCTCTTCCGCCGGGAGCAGCTGCGGAAGATCGACGCGCCCCCCCGGGCCGGCGCCCACCGGCAGTCCGCGGCGCGGGCCGAGGTGCGGGACAAGCTCGCCGCCTCCGCCCGCATGGTCCTCGCCGACGTCGAGGCGGCGCTGCGGCGCATCGCCGAGGGCCGCTACGGCGCCTGCCACCTGTGCCGCCGCCCCGTGGAGCGCGAGCGCCTGATGATCGTGCCGCAGGCCCGCTACTGCGGACGGTGCCAGCACGTACGGGAGGCGCAGCCGTGAGCGCCGTCCGCCGGGGCCGTCCCACCTTCCTGGAAAGGCACCGGCCCTGGCCGCTGTGCCGGCAGTGCTGCGGGCTGGCCCTCGACATGGGCAGCGCCCGCACCCGCGCCTGGATCGCCGGCCGCAAGGCGATACTCGACGTGCCCACGATCACTTTCCCCGGGGCCGGGGCGGCTTACCCGATCCAGCGCGGCGCGATCGTGGACGTGCCCGGGGCGGCGCGGATGCTGGACCGCCTGCTGGGTGACCGCCTGCACCGCCTCTCCCGGCCCCTGGTGGTCGTCACCACGCCCGTCCTCGACGGTCCCCTCTACCGTGAGCGCGCCCGCGCAGCGGTGCAGGTGCTGCGTCCGCGCTCGGTGATCACCGTGCCCGCCGCACGCGCGATCGCGCTGGCGGCGGACGCCGACCTCGAACGCCCGCTGCTCGTGGTGGACATCGGCGCCCACCTCACCGAGGTCGTCCTGCTGGTGGACGGCGACGTCTTCGACGCCCGCCGCACCGCTCTGGGCACCGCCGACCTGGCCGGCGCCCACACCTCGGCGGAGATCGGCGAGGCCGTCACGACCATGATCACGTCGATGCTCCGCCAGGACCTCACGCCGGTCACGGCGGACGCGCTGAGCCGGGGCGCCCTGCTGGCCGGGGGCGGCGCCCTGCGGCCCGACATCGCCCGGCGGCTCATCACCGGCCTCCAGGCGCCCCTTCGGGCCGTCGCCGCGCCGCACACCGCCGCCGTCCGCGGCGCGGCGAAGATCCTGCGTGCCGCGCACTCCCACCCCTCGCACGGCACGGCGTCCCCGCCCGGCTACGGCCCGCTGTCCCGCTGAGCCCGTCCCCACCGCCACGGGCCGGTGCCGTTCCACCGGCCCGTGGCCCTCCCCGACGTATCCGCCCAGTCGCCGCCCACCGGCACTTCCGCCGGCTCTCTGTCCCGTCACCGCGCCATCCCGTCACCGGAAGGGGAACCACCGTGTCCGGCGTCATGCCCTCCGAGCAGCCGTCCCCCTCTGCGGGGCGGCACGAGCCGGTGCACCCCCTGTCACTGTGGCGGTGGCGGCACAACCCGCTGCGCAGGCGCACCGACCGCATCCAGGGCTGGACCGCGCTGGCCCTGCTGCTGCTCGCGCCCGTACTGGGGCTGGCCGCCGCGTTCTCCGCCGGGGACGCCGCCCGCGCCCGCTACCGCGCCGTCGCCGAGGAGCAGGAGCAGACCCGGCACCTCCTGGTCGCCACCCTCACCCATGACTCCCCGCGCCACCCGGAGCCCGGCTCCGACGAGGCGAAGAAGGCCCGCTACCCGGTCCCCGTCCGCTACACCGCTCCCGGCGGAGAGACCCGCACCGCCGAGACCGACGTCCTGCCGGGGCTGAGCCGGGGCAGCACGGTCGACGTCTGGGTTGACGCCCGGGGAGCGCTGACCGGGGCGCCCATGGCCGCCGACGAGATCCGCAGCCGTGCCATGGGCTGGGCGGTCATCGCCTTCCTGGCCGTCGCCGTCGCGGGCGCCGCCGTCTACGGCGTCGCCGCGCTGAGCCTGCACCGGCACAACCTGGCCGACTGGGAATCGCGCTGGGCCCGGACCGCTCCGCGCTGGACCACCTCGCCCTGACGCCCGGCCGCAGCCGTGCGGTCCGGTCTCGCATAGTGGTCGTACTCTGGACCCGAACAGCGGTCCGTATGTTTACATGCGCGTAACACTTGAGTGTCCCGCGCACGGCAACGGCGCCGAGCGTCCCTACGGGCTGTACCGCGGTGAGCCGCGCCCTGTACCGGATCGCCGGTGCCAGCCGTGCCAGAAAGGCCTCCTTTTTTGACCACTCGACCCGATTCGAAGTCCACGCTCGCGCAGCTGCTCTCGGAGATCGAACACCGTAACCCGGCCCAGCCCGAGTTCCTCCAGGCCGTGCACGAGGTCCTGGAGACGTTGGAGCCGGTCCTCGCCGCCCGCCCGGAGTACGCCGAGCCCGGCCTGATCGAGCGGCTGTGCGAGCCCGAGCGGCAGGTCCTCTTCCGGGTGCCGTGGCAGGACGACCGGGGTCGCGTCCACGTGAACCGCGGTTTCCGGGTGGAGTTCAACAGCGCGCTCGGCCCCTACAAGGGCGGTCTGCGCTTCCACCCGTCGGTGAACCTCGGTGTCATCAAGTTCCTGGGCTTCGAGCAGATCTTCAAGAACGCGCTGACCGGCCTCGGCATCGGCGGCGGCAAGGGCGGCAGCGACTTCGAGCCGCACGGCCGCAGCGACGCGGAGGTCATGCGGTTCTGCCAGTCGTTCATGACGGAGCTGTACCGGCACATCGGCGAGCACACGGACGTCCCCGCGGGTGACATCGGCGTCGGCGGGCGCGAGATCGGCTACCTCTTCGGCCAGTACCGGCGCATCACCAACCGCTGGGAGGCCGGTGTCCTCACCGGCAAGGGCCAGGGCTGGGGCGGTTCCCTGATCCGTCCGGAAGCCACCGGCTACGGCAACGTCCTGTTCGCGGCGGCGATGCTGCGCGAGCGCGGCGAGGATCTGGAGGGCCGCACGGCCGTCGTCTCCGGCTCCGGCAACGTCGCCATCTACACCATCCAGAAGCTCGCCGCCCTCGGCGCCAACGCCGTGACCTGCTCGGACTCGTCCGGCTACGTGGTGGACGAGAAGGGCATCGACCTCGACCTCCTCAAGCAGGTCAAGGAGGTCGAGCGCGGGCGCGTCGACACCTACGCCGAGCGCCGGGGCTCCTCGGCCCGCTTCGTGCCCGGCGGGCGGGTCTGGGACGTCCCCGCCGACATCGCGCTGCCGTCGGCCACGCAGAACGAACTGGACGGCTCCGACGCCGCCACGCTCATCCGCAACGGAGTGAAGGCGGTATCCGAGGGCGCCAACATGCCGTCGACCCCCGAGGCGGTGCGCCTGTTCCAGGAGGCCGGCGTCGCCTTCGGCCCCGGCAAGGCGGCCAACGCGGGCGGCGTCGCGGTCAGCGCCCTGGAGATGGCGCAGAACCACGCCCGTACGTCGTGGACGGCGGACCGGGTCGAGGAGGAGCTGACGCACATCATGAACGACATCCACACCACGTGCCACGAGACCGCCGAGCGCTACGGCTCCCCCGGCGACTACGTCACGGGCGCCAACATCGCGGGCTTCGAGCGGGTCGCGGACGCGATGCTGGCCCAGGGCGTGATCTGACGGTCCCGCCTCATTCCGGCCGGCCGCACCCCGTCAGGCGTGCGGCCGGCGGGACGCGTCCGGCCACGTGGACGCGGCCCGCAGACCTGGCTCGTACTCGTCCCTGCGGCCGCACATGCCGTAGCCGCCACGGCGTACGGGAACCATGTCGTAGGAGCCTGCCCCGGTGAGGTGGGCCGCGCTGCCCGCCTCCAGCGCGTCGAGCTGGGCGCCGGTGCGCTCCGCCGCGGCCAGCGCGCCGGACCGCCACAGCTCGCGCCAGCCCGGCACCTTGTCCCTGACCAGTCGCGCCGCGGCCCGCTGGAACGCCAGGAACGGGCCGTCGTCCCCCGCCTGGAGCGCCTCCCGCAGCGGCAGATACCCCTCGACCGCCAGGTCCCGTCGCCTGCGCGCGGCCCGCTCCGCCCCCGGGCCGCTCCTGGCCGGCAGCCGCGCCTCGGACGCGTACCACTCGGGATCGGCGAGGACGGCGGGCGGGAAGGTGAAGACCGCGTCCCCGGCCTCGGGCAGGCCGTCGTTCTGCATCAGGACGGTGATCCGCAGCTCGCCGCCCTGCACCATGCGGTGCACGGTGCCCGGCGTGAACCAGGCCACGGAGCCCTCCGCCAGCGGGATGTCTCGGTAGCCGTCGGGGCCGAGGGTCTGCACGGCGCCGCGCCCGCCGGTGACGACGTACGCCTCGGTGCACACGAGGTGCAGGTGGGGACTGCCGCCGCAGACGCCGTCGGCCGCCTCCCACGGGTAGGCGCTCAGATGCGACAGGCCGACGGCCCCCGGCAGTGACGGTGGAACGCTCACCATGACAGACCCTCCAGATGGGTGGTGATCCGGCCGCGGCCGCGGCGGCGTCAGTTGTCCTCGGGCGAAGGGGCGATACGCATTTCCACGGCCGTCACCGTGAGAGCCGGCGGTCCCCCCAGCAGCGGAGCCAGCAGCGGCAGCATCCACAGGAACGTGGCGCACAGGGTGGCGGCAGCAGCTATCAGGGCGCTGCCCGGCAGATCGGCGGCGGAATTGCGGGCGACTGGCGCTCATGCCCGCACGGCCGCGGCGGTTCGCCGGGGGCGCGCGTGCGGTGGCGGCACGACGGGGGCTGGGTGTGCCCAGGGGCCTCCACGGGTGGGACGACGGTTATAGCAAGCGCTTTCTCCCGCCGTGTCACTCAAGCATCGTTCGCCCCGGGCGGTCAACAGGGCGGAGCGACGCAATCCGGGACGAGTGCGGGGGCGTTGCGGTGTTGGCGTGTGGGCGTATTGAGGTGTTGGGGCGGCTTGCTGGGAGCTTGGTCTTGGTGGGGGGCCTTGTTCTTGGTGGGGCGTTGGAATCCGCATGCGGGCTGCGGGAGCCCCAGGGGCATAGGAGCCGTGGGGCTCCGGGGGGGGCGGGCATGGAGGTGCGGGGAGCCGCTGGAGTTCGTGGCGGACGGAGGGGGCGGGGAGCCGCCCGGAGTTCGGGGCGGGAGCTACCGGAGCCACAGGATCCCGTGGGGCACGAAGGGGGGCGGGGAGCCGCCGGAGTTCATGACGGACGGAAGGTGCCGGCGCCCCGGAGCCCGCGGGCGGAAGCTACCGGAGCCGCAGGGCTCCGAGGGGCGTGGAGGGGCGTGGGGAGCCGCCGGAGTTCGTGACGGACGGAAGGTGCCGGGAGCCGCCCGAGCCTGCGGGCGGAAGCCACCAGAGCCACAGAACCCCGCGGGGCACGAAGGCTGCGCGGACTTCCCGGGCAGGAGCCGCAGGACCCCGAGGGGCATGAAGGCTGCGGAGAGCCGCTGGAGTTCGTGGCGGACGGAGAGGCGGGGAGCCGGCGGAGTTCGGGGCCGTCAGGACGCGTCGCGCAGCCGCAGCAGGTACTCCGCCGTGAACGCGACCGCTCGGTCCTCGTCACGCGACAGATCCGCGAGGGCGCGCGCAGCCCGCGCCCCCGGTACGGAACCCAGCGCCTGCGTCAGCCGACCGCGCGCGGGCGCTCCGGTGCTGCCGAGAGCGAGGCGGTCGACGAGCCGGGCCGCGATCTGATCCGCGGCCACGGCGTCGCTCGCCAGCACGCTCAACGCGTCCGCGGCATCGGTGTCGTTCCTGCCGGCCACGATCATCTCGACGAGCGTCGGAATCGCACCGTCCACTCCCCGCGCCCCGAGTGCCAGGGCCGCGCACGCGCGCACCGCGATGTCGGGGTCCGCGAGGGCCTGCCGCAGATACGTGGTGGCCTCGTCTCCGGGCATCTCGGCGAGGCACCGCACGGCGCGTTCGCGCACCGCGGCCACCGGTGAGCGAAGCCCCTCCCCCAGCAGCGCCGGGCCGCCCTCGCCCGATCGTGCCAGGGCCCATCGAAGGGCTCCCGCGACATTCGGCTCGGTCTCGCTCAGCGCGGCCTCGACCAGGGCCTCCGCCGGCAGAGGAAGCCCGTCGGCCGTGGAAAGAGCTGCACGCTGGCGTGCGCCCGGACTCTTCGAACCCAGCGCTTGCAACAGCGCGACGACGTGCAGGGCGTCCTCCCAACGGGCGGGCCCCGCGGCATCGATACCCCGCAGCCGCGCCAGCAGCTCGGTCTCGGCCGCGATGCGTTCGCGCGTCCGGCGGACGAGGTCGCCGACGAGCGCCGACGGCGTGAAGCCGGGATCGTCGAGCGCGCGCCCGATCTCGCGCAGCGAAAGCCCCAGCGACCGCAGTCCCTCGATGTGAAAGATCCGCCGGATGTCGTCCTCGGAGAACTCCCGGTATCCGGAGCCCGTCCGGCCGGAGGGCCGTACCAGCCCGAGTGATTCGTAGTGCCGCAGCATGCGGGCGCTGACCCCGGACCGCCGCGCCACCTCACCGATCAACACGTCCTACTGCCCCTCCCGGCCGGAGCCGCGTCCCTTCCGGCCAGAGCCCCCAAGGGCCACGATCCGCTTCGCCTCCTCGACAGCGAACTCGAATCCGGTGTCCGGGTCGCGCAGCAACTGCTGTGTGGCCAGTGCATGCGTACGCACCCGCGGGTCATCGGCCATCGTCGCATCATCCAGCGCCGGCACGACCACTTCACCCAAGGCCACCAGCGCCCGGCTGAGGCTCAACTGCGTCTCCCGATCCCCGCGCCCGAGCTGCGTCACCAACGCCGCCGCCAGGGCAGGTCCCTCACTGTCGGGCACGAGTATGACCGCGGCCCGCCACGCGCTGCGCGCCACCTCGTCGTCGGCGTCGGACAGCAACTCCCGGGTGATGGCCGGCCATGCCCGCGGGTCCCCGATCTTGGACAGCGTATGCAGGGCCTGGCTGCGCGCCTGCGCACGCTCCGAGCGGACCTCGCGGACCAGGACGGGAAGCGTGCGGGACACCGGATGCCGGGTGAGCGCCCAGGTCAGCATGTCGCGGACGAAGAACTCGGGCTCGACCGCGCACCGCTCGACGAGCACGTCGACGCAGCGGGGGTCAGGTGCCGTGCCGACTGCCAGTGCCGCCCGCAATCGCACGGACGAACGCCCGTCCTCCAGCCCTCGCAGCGCCCGCACCGTCTCCGCGCCCGCGCCCGCATCTGCACCCGGGTATGGGCACGGGCCCGGGCCCGTGCCCATACCCGGGTCCGCGTCCTGCCCCTGCCCCTGCCCCTGCTCCGTGATCGTCATCGAGACCACCTCCTACGGCCACAGCGAAGACCCTGTCACCGTGTCAAGGTCAAACCGCCCGCTCTCGCACGCTGCCCAGAGGTACGGCGGGGCCGGGCTCGGTGTGAGCCCGCCGGAGGGTCATCGGTAGGATCGCGGGCGGCGGGTGTAGCGCAGGGGTCGACGCGCGCGGTCTCCAAAACCGCGAGGACGCCGGTTCGAATCCGGTCACCCGCCACCCCGGGCACCACTGGCCGACCACCGGCCGGAAGAACCGCGCGTCACCCCACGATCGAGAAGAAGATCGTGTCCTGCGTGAACCAGTCGACGTCCCGCCAGTTCTCGTCCTCGAAGTCCAGCTTCTCGATGAGCAGGTCGAGGTCGTACCGGAAGTCCGGGTCGATCCGGTCGATGACCGCGCGATACGCGTCGGCCGCGGGTTTGGCCTTGGCGAGGGGCCAGCGGCCCATCTCCGGGGAACCGTCGGCAGGGCTGGGAATGCGGAACGGTATCCCCGCGGGCGGCCCCGCGTACAGGAAGTCGTAGGGCAGCAGGTCGCTGGGCACTCCCGCCCGGGTGAGTTCCTTGTCCAGCAGGCCGAAGAAGGTGAACGGCTTGCTGTAACTGCCCAGGGTGCAGGAGTCCGAACCGGTCGAGTCGATGACGGCCTGCAAGGCGGTGTAATAGGCGTTCCCCGCATACTCGCCGTCTGCGTCGGCCCGTCCGGCCACCAAGTGGTCGAGCGCTTCGGGGATGGACAGGCCCCAGTCGATGCCCTGGTGGTCCAGATCGGCCTGCCGGGCGTGAGCGGCTTCGCGGACATGGCCGAGGATGCGCTGCTGCTCCGCCGTGACCTTGTCCGCGGCGCCCAGGAAGCCGACGATCTGCGCCTCGTCGCCGGTGCTGCAATTGATGACCTTGCTCATGCACGCCATCGTGACAGCCCCCACTGACAACGCCCCTCGGGGCGCCGCGGCTCACGCGAACCGCGCCCCTGCCAGGCGCGGCGCACCGCGCTATCCGTGCTGCTCCGTGTAGTGCGCACGGAGCAGGTCGGCGCCCCAGTCGTGGCGCTGGTGACGCCAGACCGAGTGGGCGTGATTGCCGTCGTCCTGGGTGTTGTCGTACTCGATGAGGAAGTCCTGGGCGCAGACGCAGTAGTAGTGCCGGTCCCCGAGCGCGCTGCCACCGGCCCAGGCGAAGGACAGGCCGTCCAGTCCCCGCGCCACGGTGTCGGACCAGCACTCCTGCGCGTACGCCGCGGGTGCGCGGTCCAGATAGCGGCGCACCAGGCGCTCCAGCAACTTCTGCTGACCGGTGGTCATGCCGGCGTACGGCAGGCCGGTCGGCAGCCGGTCCGGGTCGGCGAAGGGGTCGTCGCGGGTCAGGATGTCGTCCGGCGGGGCGGCGGCGAAGACCGCTTCGGCGCGGCGGCCGACGTCCAGGTCCGTGACCAGTTCCCGTGCCAGGTCCTCCTCGGGCCCCAGGAGTCGGCGGCCGGCCTGGGGACCGTCCGCGATGCGCGCCGGCTCGGCGCCGATGAAGTGCGGCGTCACCCGGATACCGGCCGCCGTGACCGTGACGTGCACGGCGAGGTGGTGGCCGTTCATCCGCCAGCCCCACGGCTCTTCGCCGTCCGGGTCGCCCAGCAGACGCACCCAGTAGCGGTCGCCGCCCGTGGCGCCGGCCATGGCGCGGCGGTGGCGCTCCACCTCGATCGCCCCCCGCGCCAGTTCCGCCCCGGCCGCGCTGTGCGCCGTGGCCAACAGGGCGTCGACGGCTGCACGCCCGCGTGCGTCGAGGCCTTCCGTGGGCAGCCCGGGGCGTGAGCCCGGCAGATACGTCCACTCCCGCAGCTCGGGCGCGTCCAGCCTGGTGGGGCCCGCGCGCAGCTCACGGGCCTGCGCCGGCTCCAGCACGGCAAGCAGCGCATGCACCGCCTCCCGCATCGCAGCGGCCGTCGCCCTGGCCTCCGATCGACATCCGCCTCGATATCCGCTCACTGTCTCTCCCTCCCCCTCAGTCCCGACTCGGGCGCGCCCTTCGGGCGATGCCAGCGCTTCCGCATCCCATGGTGCGCCATCCCGTGGCCACTTCGGCGGATGACCATACCCGGCCCGCTGTTCGCCGTGACGTCTCTGGCGGTCGCCCCCCACCTCCACGGCCGTGCCGTCCGACGACGGCCCGGACAAGGCGCCATCCTCGTCCGCCCATTCGCTGCGGCCCCCGGACACCGAGACCGAGAAGCCCGCTGGCCAGCCACCACGCAAGGCCCACTCGTCGAGGCCGCCGTAGATGTGCGCTTCAAGGCATCGCGGGGCGTCCGGGCCCACGGCCTCGCCTCGGCACACAGCGATGAGGGAGTCCTTTGCCCCGCCATCAGGAGTCGGTCACACCCTGCGCTTCGAGCACCGGCCCGAAGTCGCCGAACTCCAGCGCGTCGACGGCCTTGCGCGTGACCCTCGTGACGGTCGTGGCCCAGCGGCGGGCATGAGCGGCCGGCGCCAGGGATTCCGCCCCTCCGTCGATGCCGGCATGCAGGGGTGTCCAGCGGCGAGGACCGATGCCGAACGCACCGTCGGGGCCGACCATGAAGCTGTGGGCCATGGACACCCGGCAGTCTCCTGCCGAGAACGACCAGCCGCCCGTGGCCAGTTCCTCGGGGCAGTGGGCGTCCAGAATGCGTGGACCGCCCTCATAGCCCTCATAGAACGGGGCCGGCGGCGGGGCGAGTCCGCCCCCAACGGTCCTGGAAGACGGTGGCCCGTTCGATCTCCGCAGCGGGGATCCCTTTCTCGATCCACGCGTCGCGGTGTCGCCGGATGTCCTGTCGACGAACACGAATTCCCTCCGTGTCGATGAACTCGTATCGATGCACCCTGGGCCCTGCGGTTCAAGCCGGCAGGCACGACCGGAACGGGTGATACGGCTGTTCCGCCATTGCCGCTCCCTCCTCTCCGGCGTAAAGCACGGCCGAGACGATCTCTCGCACACGCCCCAGGCTGATTCCGGTGTGCTGTGACGACAAGCCCGCCCATAAGACAACTCCGGCGCATCGGCTCAGCACAGCGGGCGAGCAGGGACCGCCCCGAGTCCGCCGTAGGAACCAATAATCATTAGACCGACAGACGCAATATGCGACCTGTCGGCCACCCATTTGCCACGCATCTTCCCTCACGCGGGTCCGTTGGACGGGATATGACCACAGCAAGGCCAACGTATGTTTCAGGGCACCTCTTGGCCGGCACGATGAGCGGTGCGACATCCGCGGTTCGCATGGGCACCTGGGTCTTCACCCCGGCCCCCGCCGACAATTCGAGCGCGACCTTGCAGGACGACTGCCGAAGAGTCGATCTGAGGTACTCCGCCGGGCCCTTGGCAGACCTTAATGACGAACTCGGTCTTATCGAGGCCCACTTCACCACTCTGGCACACACCCCGCCGGCGAGCGCTCCTCTGACGAACACCCCTCTGGCCGGCACCCCCAAAGGGTGCGGCGTCCACTCCCGCGACTCCCGGCCGCAGGTCGCCCATGTATGAGACGCGGGGCCGTCACAGCCGTCCTGGGCCCGCCCAGGGGCCGGCCAACGGACACCAGGCGGCGGCCGGCCACTCCCCTGCCTGGGAGCAACACCCGGGCCGGTTGGACCCGTTGGAGGTGCACTGGGACCCGGCGGAGGAACTCGCGCACCTGTTGCACGAGGCCATCAAGGACGAGCGGAACAACGCCTTTTCGGCTGCCCATGAACCCGAAGTACCCGTCGGCGAGGAATTCGACGAGGACCGGCTCGCCGGTCTCACCAAAATCACGAGTGAGCTGCCCCCGCTACGCCCCTCTCCGGCCCGCCGCCGTCGCCGCTCGCGTTCCCGCTCTCGTTCGCGCGCTCGAAAGCTCGGCGCGCTGCGCACCACCAGCTTCTTCCTCGCGGCGCTCGCCGCTGTCGTCGTGTCCATGGTGTGCGTCTTCGGCGGCATCGTCAGTTACGACCCGCTGCGCCATCTCGCCCAGTACCGCACCTCCGCCACCGCGGTCGGCTGGTGGCCCCTGCTGGTGTACGGCCCCTGGATGGTCGCTTCCCTGTCGATCCTCCGGGCCGCGCTCCACCGGCGCCGGGCGGTCCACTCCTGGGCGGTCGTGCTGCTGTTCTCCACCGTCTCCATGCTTCTGTGCGTCGCGCAGGCACCGCGTGCCCCGGTCGAGGCGGCAGCGGCCGCCCTCCCCGCCCTGGCCGCTCTCGCCTGCTTCCAGCAGCTCGTCCGGCAGATCACCCTCACCCGTCCACCACGTCAGAACAAGCCTCGCCACCGCACCCGGAGAACGCCCTCGAAGTCGGGATAGCCCCCGGCCGTGCTCCCGCCCGGGGACGGTCGCAGGCTCCGTCAGCATGGACAGGAGCGCCTTCGAACTGCACTGATGACCGATTGTCAGTGGCTGGTGACAGCATGCAGGCATGGGATTCTTTGATGATTTGGTACTGCCCGAGGAACCAGCCGAGCCGCATGACGTGGCGGTCCGGCTGGGCCCTCCGCACGAGGACGCCGCCCGTCACCGGCCACCGGTCGACTGGTTCGCCCCCGCCCCCGCCCTCGTGCCGCAGCTCGCCGTGGCCGGTGAGGGCCCTGCCGCGCGGGTGATGGTGGTCGGCTGGTCCGTGTGGCCGGGTTCGGTCACCCTGCATCTCGCGGTGCACAGGCCGGTCTGCCTGCTGGGCGAGCCGGGAGGACGGCGGTCCGGGCTGCACGTGGGTCTCTCGCTGGAGGACGGCCGGCGGGTGACCTCGCTCGACCCCCCGGAGAAGCGGGTGCTCGGGCCCGCCCGGACCGGGGCCGCCGGAAGAGCGACGGCAGGGCTGATCGCACTGGATCCCGGGTTGAGCGACGCCCGACACTCGCTGTTCAAGACCGACGTCGACCTGTGCTTGCCGGAGTTGCCGCCGCCCGGCGAGACGCGGCTGGTGGTGGAGGGCACACGGCGCGTGTTCTCGCCTACGCCTGTGCGGCGGCCGGACTCCGTGTCACCGATGCCCGCGCGGCGCTCGCTCCCGAAGTGCCACGCCGCCGGGTGGAGCTACCCGCGCGCCTTCGGCGCTGACGCACCACGTCTCCGACGCCGACAAGCCACGCCTCCGGAGCCGGCCGCCGTGGCTCAGGGCTCCTGCCGCCAACCGGTGCCGTCGGGGCAGGTGGTGGCCCCGGGAGCGAAGGCGTGGCGCAGGAAGTGTTCGAGCGCGGGCGTCCAGGTGGTGAAGTCGTGCCCGCCGGGCCCCGAGCAGTAGCGGTGGGGGACGTTCTGCTGCTTCAGGGTCGTGTGGAGGGCGTTGTTCCACGCGTAGGGGTCCTCGGCCCGGCCGGCGTAGAGCGCCATCTTCCCCTGGTAGGACCGGTAGGCGTCGGGGCGGCTCTCGGCGACCTGTACGGGGTTATACGACGGCCAGTCGGACCGCGGGCCGAAGACCAGCTCGGTGCGGCGCAGGGCGTCGGGGTTGCCCGGCAGCAGGTACTTCCCGTAGTCCCCGATGTCGCCGCCCGTGCCGTGCCGCCAGAAGCGGGCCCCGTAGAGGGTGGTGCCGTCGTCGACGATCTGCTGGTGATCGGGGCGCCTAATGTCGGTGCCTCCGGAGAAGGCGCCGACGGCGCTGAACACGTCGGGGTGCTGGGCGGCGTACTTCAGCGCGCCGTAGCCACCCATGGACATGCCGGCGACGGCTCGTTTCCCGGAGGTGGCGAAGTGCGTGTCGATCCAGGGCACCAGTTGTTCGACGTGGAACGTCTCCCAGAGAGGGGCGAAGTTGCCGTAGGTGGAGCCGTGCCAGTCCGCGTAGAAACCGACCTTGCCGCCCTCGGGCATCACGACGATGCCCGGGAAACCGGTTCGCTCGACGCTGCGGGTGATGTGGCCGCCGCCGCTGCTCCACTGTTCGTGGTCGGCGGCGCCGCCGTTGAGGAGGTAGAGCACCGGATACTCGGCCGACGGGTCGTATCCCGCGGGCAGGTGGACCCGTACGCGCACGGGTTTGCGCACCGGATCGATCTGGGGCGCACCAGCTCCGCGCGGGGTGAACAGCGCGCCCGTGGTGAACTCCGCCTCGCAGACGAGCCCGTCGGGCGACGGCCGCCAGTACCGCATGTCCAGGCCGTCGGAGTCACCGGACCCGATGTCGGGGCAGGTCACAGCGGCCGGGGCAGCCGTGGGCGGCTCCCCGGCAGCCGAGGCGACCGCGGGCGAGGCCGCGGTGAGCAGCAGGCCTCCGAGCAGGGCGGCCGCCGTTCGCCATGTCGTCCCCGACCTCCACCACCGCATGTCCCCACCCTTCGGTTCGATGTCTCGCAGGCCGGCGCCGGCAGGTCAGGGCCGCCGGAACCGCCCTTGCCCGGACGGCACTGCGAAGCTATCGCCGCCGTCGCGACAGGACATACAGCCGCGGGTGGAGATCGGCTACCGCGTTGGTTTACCCCGTGCGCCGCGTTAGGTTCCCGTCATGACGGATGACTGGCGTACCGACCGGGTAGGCAGCGCGCTGCGCGGCGAGAATCCCACCGTGATGCGCCGCTTGCGGGCGGGGTTCGCGGCGATCGGGGACGTCCAGTTCCTGCCGGGGTACTCGGTGCTGCTCGTGGACGATCCCGATGTGCAGCGTCTCTCGGAGCTGCCGAAGGCGAAGAGGCTGACGTTCCTGTCGGACATGGACGTGCTCGGCGAGGCCGTCGAGCGTGCCTGCCGGCGGTTCGACCCGGCCTTCCGCAGGGTGAACCTGGAGATCCTCGGCAACACCGACGGGTTCCTGCACGCCCATGTGTGGCCGCGCTTCGAGTGGGAGCCGCCGGACCTCGTGCGCCTGCCGGTGTGGCTCTACGGGCGCGAGCACTGGCACGACGAGCGCCACGCCCTGGCCACGCGGCACGATGCGCTGCGCGGCGCTATCGGCGAAGAACTGCACCGGCTGACCGCTGCCGCGTAGCCGGGGCGGCTCACCGACGGGTCAAGGGAGGCGTGCCACGCCGACGTAGAAACCGCTCGGTTCCTCGACGGGCGCCGGGGTGTCCTTGTACCACTGGGTCGCCGTGACCAGGCCGGGAGGCAGGAGTTCCAGGCCCTCGAAGAACGGCTCGACCTCGGCCCGCGTGCGCATGCGCAACGGGATCTCGCCCTCGCGGTAGGTCTTGGTCACCGACTTCACCAGGTGCGGGTGTTCGTCGGTGGTGCCGTGGGAGAACATGAGGTAGCTGCCGGACGGCAGGGCGTCGAGGAGGGTCCGTGTGAGGCCGTAGGGGTCTTCCTCGTCGGTGACGAAATGCATCAGCGCGATCATGGACAGGGCGATGGGCCGCGTGAAGTCCAGGAACGTACGCGCGTGGTCGAGGATGGCATCGGGCCTGCGGACGTCGGCCTCGATGTAGTCGGTGGCGCCTTCGGGGCTGCTGACCAGCAGCGCCTCGGCGTGCCGCAGCACGATGGGGTCGTTGTCGGCGTAGGCGACCCGCGCGGACGGCACGACGCCCTGCACGATCTGGTGCAGGTTCGGCTCGGTCGGGATGCCCGTGCCGATGTCGAGGAACTGGTCGACGCCGGCGCCTGCCAGCCACGCCGCCGCGCGGTGCATGAACGCCCGGTTGCGCAGGGCATTGAGCCGGGCCTCCGGCGGCAGCTTCTCGGCCACTTCCTGGTCGACCGGGTAGTTGTCCTTGCCGCCCAGCAGCCAGTCGTACACGCGTGCCGGGTGGGCCCTGCTCGTGTCGATGCGGCTTGCGGAAGACTGCGACGTCATGCGTGACTCCAGCGTGTGCGAGATCGCTGACCGTTTCACCGAGCCGGTGGCGGGCGCTGCAGGTGAGGCGGCAGGTGGTCCGGTGATTATGTCACCAGCCGTACGTCCGCGCCGGGTCGCCCGGCCGCGCGCGACCGCGGCACGGCCGGGACGGCCCGGGATCAGGCCACCGGCCCTCAGTCCGCGGTGACCGCCTTGGGCCGCAGTGCCTCCTCCATGCTCTCCGCCCGCCAGCGGCGCAGGAGTTCGTGGAAGGCGACGGCACTGTGCGGGTACGCCGTGGGGCCGTTCGGACGGCCCCGGCCCTCGCGATTGTAGTAGCCGGGGGTGCACTCGGCGTGGAACCAGGCGTGGTCCGGCACGCCCGCGCAGACCTCGATCCAGGCGTCCTCGGCCTCCGGAGTGGGTTCCACCAGGGCTCCCTCGGCCTCCGCGGCGGCGACCAGCGCCGCGGCGTGTACGGCCTGCTCGTCGAGGATGTGCGTGTAGTTCACGCTGCTGGCGTTCTGCAGCGCGCCCATGCGGATCAGGTTCGGGAAGCCGTTGCCGGTGAAGCCGTGCAGGGTGCGTGGGCCCCGGCGCGCCAGTTCGTCCAGGAGCCGTACGCCGTCGCGTCCGGTCACCGGCAACTGTCCCGAAGTGATGCCGGAGACGCCCACGGAGAACCCGGTGGCGAACACCAGGCAGTCGACCTCGTACTCCACCCCGCCCACGACGACGCCGCGTTCCGTCATGCGCTCGACGCCGTGGGTGTCGGCCGTGTCCACGAGGGTGACGTCAGGGCGGTTGAACACGGGCAGGTACTTGTCGGAGAACGTGGGGCGCTTGCACGCGTACCGGTACCAGGGCTTGAGGGCCTCCGCGGTGGCCCGGTCGGTGACCTCGGCGGCGACGCGGGTGCGGATGGTGTTCATCGTGGCGTGGTCGGCGGCCTCGTAGGCGGTCTCGAAGTCCGGCTCGCCGTCACGACGGAAGCTGGGCAGCAGCTTCTCCAACAGCGCGGCCGAGGCGGTCCAGCGGTCCGCGACGAGGTCCTGGTCGGCGGGCTCCCCCGAGCAGATGCGCAGGAAGTTCTCGCGGCGCTCGGCGGCCCAGCCCGGCCGGTCCGCGCCGACCTGCCGCGGCGTCATGCGCTGCTGGCCGCGCACGTCCACGGCGGAGGGGGTGCGCTGGAAGACGTACAGGTGTCCGGCGTCTTCGGCGAGCATTGGGATGACCTGCACCCCGGTGGCGCCGGTGCCGACGACGCCGACCCGCTTGCCCGCGAGGCCCGTCATGCCGCCCTCGGGGCTGCCGCCGGTGTAGGCGTAGTCCCAGCGGGAGGTGTGGAAGGTGTGGCCCCGGTAGTCCTCGATGCCGGGGATGCCGGGCAGTTTGGGCTCCGAGAGCGTGCCGGTGGCGGTGATGACGTAGGTGGCCAGGAACGCGTCGCCCCTGTCGGTGGCGACCAGCCACTGCTGGGCCGCCTCGTCCCAGGTCAGGGAGGTGACGGCGGTGGAGAACAGCGCGTGCTCGTACAGGGAGAACTGTTCGGCGATGCGCACCGCGTGCCGGCGGATCTCCTCGCCCGGGGAGTACTTCCACTCGGGCACGAAGCCGGTCTCGTCGAGGAGCGGCAGGTAGACGTGCGACTCGATGTCGCAGTGGACGCCCGGGTAGCGGTTCCAGTACCAGGTGCCACCGAAGTCGCCGCCCTTGTCGATGACGCGCACCTTCGCCACGCCCTGCTCGCGCAGCCGCGCGCCCGCCAGGATGCCGCCGAACCCGCCGCCGATGACGGCGACGTCCACCACGTCGCGCAGGGGCTCGCGCTCCGGCGCCTCACCGGCGTACGGGTCCGCGGCGAAGTAGCCGAACTCGGCCGCGGTGGGGCGGTACTGGCGCGGACCGTCGGGGCGTACGCGGCGTTCCCGCTCGGTCCGGTAGCGCTCGCGCAGGACCGCGGTCTCCTGCGGGGTGGGCGGGTTGTCGCACTGCGGCAGCGGCATGGTGCGAAGTCCTCTCGTGGGGGAGGTCATCCGACTCCGCGCAGGCGTTTCGGCGCCCCTCGCCGGGGCGTCCCGCGCGGTTCCAGGTACCGTAACCCACCAACCGGACAATGTTGTCCGGTTGGATGCGGCCGACGCCCCTGATTCGGCCCCGCACCCCGAGCGAGAGGCCCCCCGATGTCGAATTCCACCCCCAACTCCCCGCAGCGCGACCGGATTCCGGAATCAGAGCCCGCCCCGGGCGTCGGGGGCGGCGCCCCCGAGCCATGGACCGAGCGGGTCACGACCGGCCGCTTCGACGGCCAGACCGTCGTGGTCACGGGCGCCGCCTCCGGCATCGGCAAGGCCGTCGCCTCCCGCGTCGTGCGCGAAGGCGGCCGCGTGGTCGCCGTCGACGTCTCCGCCGACGGGCTCGCGGCCCTGACCGCCGAACTGGGAGCCGCGGTGGCCCCCGTCACCGCGGACGTCACCGAGTCCGCGGCCGCCGACGCGGTCATGGCCGCCGCGGGCGGCCGGGTGCACGCCCTGGCCAACGTCGCGGGTGTGATGGACGACGACGCCGCCGTGCACGAGGTCGACGACAGGACCTGGTCACGCGTCATGCGCGTCAACGTCGAAGGACCGATGCGGCTGATGCGCGCCGTGGCGCCCGGCATGCTCGCCGCCGGCGGCGGCCGGATCGTCAACATCGTCTCCGAGGCGGCCCTGCGCGGATCCGCGGCCGGTGCCGCCTACACGGCCTCCAAGCACGCACTGGTCGGTCTGACGGTGTCGTCCGCCTACCAGTACGCGGGTACGGGCGTGCAGGTCAACGCGGTCGCGCCGGGCGCGGTCGCCACCGGCATCCCCCGCCCCGCCGCCGCCCCTTACGGCTCGGCGCGCACCGCGAAGATGCGGGTGGCGATCCCCGGCCTCGCCAGGGCGGAGGAACTGGCCGCCTCGATCACCTTCCTGCTCAGCAGGGACGCGGTGAACATCAACGGCGCCGTCCTGCCCTCCGACGGCGGCTGGTCGGCCGCCTAGGCCGAGCCCCTGCCGCCGCTCACCAGCACGCCCTGCCCCGCCCGGACGACAGAAGAGGAGCCCCGAACCCGATGCCCACGGACCCGAGCCCCCTGCCCGCGGACCGCACACCCCGCCCCCGTCCCCGCGCCGCCCTGGCGGCCGTTGCCGCCGTCGGCCTGCTGGCCCTGACCGGCTGCGGCACCGAGACCGCCGCCCCCGCCACCCCGCGTGCCGCACCTGCGGGCGAGGGCAGGAGCATCCGGGCGACCCAGGTCGCGCACGTGACCGACCCGCACGAGGCCACCGGCCAGACCCTCCTTGAGGGGCCGCTCCTCGACGAGGACGGCGACCTGTACGTCGTGGACGTCACCGCGCCCGCAGGCAAGCCCAAGGTCATCTCCGTCGACCCGGCCACCGGCAGGCACAAGGGCGTCTACACCGACAACACCGGCGCCTACACCTCCGCGCAGCGCAGTCCGTACGACGGCCGCCTCTATCTGAGCGACTACCACGGGTCGGTCGTCAGCATCGAGCCCGACGGTTCGGACCGGCGCACCTTCTTCTCCGGTGAGGTCGACGGCTCCCCCATGAACCTCGACGACATCGCGTTCGACGACGAAGGCGACCTGTATGTCAGCGATCTGCACGGCATGAAGCCCGGCGAGGCCACCGGCCGCATCGTGCGCATCGACCGCGACGGCGCGAAGGCGACCGTCCTGGCCGACGGGCTCGCCCACCCCAACGGCGTCGTGTTCGATCCCGCGCTGCGCGGCCTGTGGATCAGCGAACTCGCCGAGAACACCATCTCCTACCTGCGGCTCGACGCCGGCAAAACCGCCGTGACCTCCCAGCACGAGGCCATCCACGTCAACGCCGGAGTGGCCCAGACGGACTCCATCGCCGTGGACGCCGACGGCAACCTCTACCAGGCGCTGCACGGCCGCCCGGCCATGGCCGTCTACAGCCCGGACGGGGAGCGCCTGGCCACCGTCGAGATACCCGCGAAGGCGGTCGAGGGCCTTGAGTCGGCGACCAACGTCGCCATCACGCCGGGCGGCACGAAGGCGTACATGACGGTCAGCGGACCCGCCGGTGGACACGTCTTCGCGTTCACCGCACCGGGCAGGGGAATCCGGCAGTCCAACGGCGGCTGACGGTCACTCCTCGACGGCCGTCTCGACCGGCCGCAGCGGCCCCACCTCGACGCCGAGCAGGCTCCAGGCCGCGAGCGCGCGCCGCTCGCGGACGGCGACGGTGGGGCCGGTGACGGCTCCGGAGACCATCGCGACGGCGAGCATGACGTCGCCGGTGGACAGGCGGTGGCCCGGCGGCAGGCACCCGGACAGGGCGCCGCTGACGCGCCCGGCCAGCGCGTGGGCGAGTGCGTCGTCGCCTCGTATCCGCAAGGTGTCGACGAACGCCGTCGAGCGGGTCAGATGCCAGGTGATCACGCCGAGGACGCTCGCGAGACTCGCGTCGGGCTCGGCGGCGGCCTCCTCGATCTGCCGGACGTTCTCGTCCAGGACGGCGGAGGCCAGCGCCACGCGGTCGGCGAAGTGCCGGTAGAGACTGCCCTGCCCCACTCCGGCCCGGCGGGCGACCGCCGAGAGCGGAGCCTCCAGGCCCTGTTCGGCGAAGACCTCGCGGGCGGCGGCGATGAGGGCGGCGCGGTTGCGGGCCGCGACCCGCCGCCCCTGGTTGGCCGGGCGCGGGCCCTCGGGCTCGGTGGGGTCGATCACGCCGCAAGGGTAGTACGCCCCCTCTGCGCCGGCCGCGGCGCGCGCCGCCTCCCCTCGCAGGGCCATGGACGGCTACAGTGCCTTGCCCCCCGCAGCGCAACAGCAGCACAGCACAACGCCTGAGCAGCACAACAGCACTGCCGTACCACCAGCACAGCGATACAACCGCACAGCAGCAGCACCTCCCCCCACGACTGCATCCCGTATCCCCGTACGCCCGTACGTGGTTCACCGGAAAGGGAACGCCAGCCGTGTCTCGACGCCGTCATCTCAGACCCGCAGCCGTCGCCTCCGCGGCGGCTGTCGTCCTCGCCCTCGGGCTCACCGGCACCGCCCATGCCGCCGCGCCCGCCACGACCCCCGGCTCCGCCGCCCGCGCAGACGACCCGGACCAGCCGGAGAACCCCCTGTACGACGCGCCCGAAGGCTTCCGCGTCGACTCCGGGCGCGAGGCGGTCGCTCTCTCCTGGAGCACCCTCTCCGCGGCCACCGCCTATGAGGTGCACCGCGCGGAGGCCGAGGGGACCGGACCTGACGAGGTCGGGCCTTTCGAACTGCTCGCCACCGTGCCCACCGGCTCCTACGCCGACGACTCCGCCGACCCCGACGTCGCGTACGCCTACAAGGTCCGCGCCCTGGACGGCGCCGGGCACGTCTCGCCCTACACCGAGTCCCTGCGGGGCACACGGGACACTGTCGCCCCCTTCGCGCCGCGGGACCTCACCCGCGCCCGGCAGGACGAGCGCGGGGTGACGCTGACGTGGCGCACCGGCGACTCGGACTCGGTGAAGTACATGCTGTACCGCGCCGAGTCCCCGAGCGCCCCACGCGTCAAGGTCGGTTCGACGACCTCGCTGACCTTCCGTGACACGAAGGGCGAGCCGGGTCTGACGTACTCGTACGAGGTGCGGGGTGTCGACGCCGTCGGGAACGAGTCCGAGGCGTCGAACTCCGTGACCGGCACCAGGACCGTCACCGCCGCAACGGCGCCCAAGGCCCCCTCTGTCGGCAGCGCCCGGCTGGTGGGCAAGCGGCTCACGCTGTCGTGGTCGCAGAGTCCGTACGTCCCGGTCTCCTCGTACACCGTCTACCGCTCCAAGACCTCCCCGGTCGACACATCCGACCCGGCCAACCGCCTGGCCACCACGGCGGGCAAGGAGTACACCGCCACCGTCGGCGAGGACGGCCGGGACTACTCCTACGCGGTCGTCGCCACGTCCCAGCACTCCGTCCGCTCGCCCGCCTCCGCGTCGGTCAGGCCGACGTACACGGAGCCCCGGCCGCCGGGCGCCACGTACGTCCACGACGTCGCACCGGGTGCGGGCAGCGTGCGGCTCGGCTGGTCCGCCGTCCCGTACGGCAGCGACGAGTCCCGTGTGACGGGCTACCGCGTGTACCGCTCCACGAGCCCTCACCTCACCAAGGAGAACACGCAGTTCACCGAGGTCACGAGCGGTACGGAGTACGTCGACCGGGGCCTGACCGGCGGCACCAAGTACTACTATGCCGTCGCCGCCCTCAATGAGGACGGACTGGAGTCCGCCCTCTCCCCGGAGGTGTCCGCCACGCCGACCTCCTGACAGACGGGGGGCTCGGTCAGCCGTCACCCTCCGCCGGCGGAGGCTCCGTGAAGGCTCCGGCGACCGCCGCGAGCGCGGCGGTCCTGGCCGCCCGGCCCGGCAGGTGCGGGTCGGGCGGCGTGTGCAGGAGCAGGAGCTGGTGGTACATGGGCGCGGTGGCGGCGATGAGCAGGCGGCGGGCGTCGGTGCCCGGCGGGAGTTCGCCGCGTCGCACGGCCCGGCTGACGGTGATCTCGCAGCGCGCGTACCGGTCGTCCCAGAGCCGGCGCTGGGCGTCGGCGGCCTTCTCGGAGCGGAACGAGGCGGCGATCAGGGCCGCGACGATCGGCGGCTCGGCGAGCAGGGCGTCCTGGATCTCCTGGTTCAGCAGCGTCAGATCGCTCTCCAGTGAGCCGGTGTCCGGCGGCTGCCAGTCGTCGGCGGTCGCCGCGTCGAGCACGTCGGCGAGGAGGCCGCCGACGTCTCCCCAGCGTCGGTACACCGTGGTGCGGTGCACGTCCGCGCGGGCGGCGACGGCGTCCATGGTGAGCCCGTCATAACCGTGTTCGCCGAGTTCCGCGAGGACCGCGTCGAGCACCTGCGTACGGATACGGGCCGTGCGGCCCCCGGGCCGGCGTCGCGTCGGCCCGGGGGGCGGTGCGGACGCCTGTTCGCGGGAGGGCGTCGGACGGGGGTCTTCCGGTCCCGGTCCGGGGGCTTCGGATGGCATCTCGGTAATCCGTTGCTCAGGGGACGGCGGTATGGCACCATCTTAATGCATCAGTTGTCGCACTAGTGGAGTGATCGATGTTCCTTCGAAGCGTTCGCCCGGCCCCGCGGCCCCTTTCCGCCGCCTCGTCCTCGAATGCTTTGGAGTCCGCGTATGCCCACTCAGATCACCGCGCTCGACGTCAGCAAGTCCTTCGACGGCAGGCTCGTCCTTGACTCCGTGACCTGCTCGCTCAGCGCGGGCGAGCGCACCGGGATCATCGGCGAGAACGGCTCGGGCAAGACGACCCTGCTGCGCCTGCTCGCCGGCCGTGAGCGGCCCGACCAGGGCGAGATCGTCGTCCATGCCGCCGGCGGCGTCGGCTATCTCGCTCAGGACGAGCGACTGCCCACGGCGGCGACCGTCCAGCAGATCGTCGACCGCGCGCTGAGCGATCTGCGCACCGTCGAGCGGCGCATGCGCCGCCTGGAGGCCGCGATGGCCGAGGGCGACGAGTCCGGCATGACGGAGTACGGCGAACTGCTCACGGTCTTCGAGCTGCGCGGCGGCTATGACGCCGACGCCCGGGTGGAGCGCGCCCTGCACGGCCTCGGGCTGGGACTGGTGGACCGCCACCGCACCGTCGGCACACTCTCCGGCGGAGAACAGGTCCGGCTCCGCCTCGCGGCCGTCCTGGCGGCCGCACCGGAGGTGCTGCTGCTCGACGAACCCACCAACCACCTCGACGACGCCGCCCTGAACTGGCTGGAGGAACACCTGCGCGCCCGGCGGGGCACCACAGTGGCGGTCTCCCACGACCGCGTCTTCCTCGAACGGGTCGCCACCACCCTGCTGGAGGTCGACGCCGACCGTCGCCACGTCGTCCGGTACGGCAACGGCTACGCCGGCTACCTCGCCGAGAAGGCCGCCGCCCGGCAGCGCTGGGCCCAGGCGTACGACCAGTGGCGGACCGACGTCGACCGGCTCCGCGAGGCCGCCGCGACCACCGCCCGCCAGGTGGCCCCCGGCCGGGCGATGAAGGACGGCAACAAGATGGCGTACGACCGCGCGGGCGGGCGGGTGCAGCAGTCGCTGGCCAGCCGCGTGCGCAACGCCGAGGAACGGCTGCGCCGCATGCTCGCCGACCCGGTCCCGCCGCCGCCGGAGCCGCTGCGCTTCACCCCCGTCCTGCGCTCGGGCCGTCTCCAGGGCGTCGTGCTCGACGCCACGGACGTCGCGGTCACCGACCGGCTCGACCGTACGAGCCTCACCGTGAAGGCGGGCCAACGCCTGCTGATCACGGGGCCGAACGGAGCGGGCAAGAGCACCCTGCTCGGCGTGCTGGCCGGGCGCGTCACACCCGACAGCGGCGGCGTCGTCCGCCACGGCAGGATCGGCCACCTCCCCCAGGAGCCGCGCCCCGGGGAGCCGCACGAGAGTGTCCTCGCCGCCTTCGGCCGTGGCCGGGCGGGCGACGCGGAGGAGCACGCGGAACAGCTCCTCGCGCTCGGCCTGTTCGACCGCGACCAGTTCGCGGTGCCGGTCGGCAGGCTGTCCACGGGTCAGCTGCAACGGCTCGCCCTGGCGCGGCTGCTCGGCGAGCCGACCGACGTCCTGCTGCTCGACGAACCCACCAACCACCTCTCCCCCGCCCTCGTCGAGGAGCTGGAGACGGCGCTCGCCGGATACCACGGCGCCCTCGTCATCGTCAGCCACGACCGCCGACTGCGCCGCCGCTGGCAGGGCACCCACCTGGCCCTCTCCTGAGTTCGCGACGCCCCCTGGAAAGGCAACGACCCGTCATGCCCGCTGTTCCCGCCGACCCCACCGTGCTCCACCCCATGCCCGAGCAGCCGCGCGTGGTGCTGCTCAAACCACTGGTCACCTCGCCGCTGATCGAGGTCGGGGAGTTCTCGTACTACGACGACCCGGACGACGCGACCGCGTTCGAGACGCGCAACGTGCTGTACCACTACGGGCCGGAGAGGCTGCTCATCGGCAAGTTCTGTGCGCTGGGCACAGGCGTGCGCTTCCTCATGAACGGCGCCAACCACCGCATGGACGGCCCCTCGACCTTCCCCTTCCCCACCATGGGCGGCTCGTGGTCCGAACACTTCGACCTGCTCACCGGGCTGCCCGGCCGAGGGGACACCGTCGTCGGCAACGACGTGTGGTTCGGCCACGGAGCGACCGTCATGCCCGGTGTGCGGATCGGCCACGGCGCGATCATCGGCGCCGGCTCGGTGGTCACCGGCGACGTACCGGATTACGGCGTCGTCGGCGGCAATCCGGCCCGCCTCATCCGCACCCGGTACGAGCCCGACGACGTCGCCCGGCTGCTGGCGGTGGCCTGGTGGGACTGGCCCGCCGAGCACATCACCGAGCACGTACGGACGATCATGTCGGGCGGCGTCGCCGACTTGGAGGCCGCCGCGCCCGACGCCGCGCACGAGTGACGCATCGCAGCCCGGAGGGCCAACGGAGCGCCGTACGGGCGGCGTTGACAGCACGCGTATGGTGAAAGGGAAACGCATCAGCGCTCGTCCCGCGCCATGAGCCGGGCGAGCCGGACGGGGGAAGAAAGGTGCGTGCCCGATGACGGTCGGGCTCCTCTCCACGATCGCCGCCGTGTTCTACGGGAGCACGGTCTCGATCCTCGCTCTCACCGCGACCTTCGCCCGGCGCGGCACGCTGCGCCGGGAAGCCCGCAGCACCCTCGCCGTCCTGGTGCCGGGAAGGGCGGTGGAGCCGCAGCCTGCGGACGGCGCGGCGGCGGGACCGGGCAGTTGACTCCGTGACCAGCCATTCGCTCCCCGGGACGCGGCGTGGCCCGCGTTCATTGCGCGATCCGCGACCGCCGGTGGCAGATGATGACGCCAGCGGATCCGGGCCCTCGGTGACGCGGGAAGGGGCAGTTCATGGCAGAGGCACATGCGGCGGGCGAGCAGGTGGCGGCGCGGGTGTGGACGGTCCGTCTGGATGCCGCGGGGCGCGGTCTCACGGCGGTGAAGGTCGACTGCAGCCGCGCGGCCTGCACCCCGCAGCGCCTGGACTCGGCCGCTCAGGGGCGGACCTTCGCCGCCGCGCATCTGAGGGCGCACCTGCGGGCCGCCGGTGGCCCACGGAGGGAGGCGGCGTGCGCCTGCCGTGCCGCCGGCTGCCAGGGCCACGCCGAGAGCGGGGGCCGGGGCTCCGCGGGACCGGTCTGGCGGTGCGGCGGCGCGGTCGTGCTGGCCGTGCTCACCGACCCCATGGGGCGCTGGTGGCGGGCCTGGGAGTGCTGCGCGCGCTGCGCGGCGGTCCACCCCGCCGCCCGTGTGGTGGCCACCGCCCCCGAGGCGGCCCCGGTCGGCGCGGTGGACGAGACCCCCGTGCCTGCCGGTGTCCCGGGGGTCGGGGCCGGTGCTCCCCTCTTCTCCGCGCCCTCGCCGGCTGCCGCCTCCGGCGGTGCTCCGGCCGGCGGCGACCGGCTGCCCGCGCCGCGCGCCGCCGCGGCCGGGCCCCGCACGCCGAAGCGGTCGGGGAAGATCGCGCAACGCCATGTGCCCCACGACCTCCGGCCGACGGTCCTGCGCGACGAGCTCATCGAGCTCGGCGACGCCTTCCGGGCCTACCAGAGTGCCGCCGAACCCGATCTGGCCGGACTCGCGGAGCTGCACGAACGCAAGGCGCGCGCCTTCACCACGTGGGCCGACGTGACGGGTGACGGGAGCCTGCGCGCCGAGGCGCGGCGTGCCGAACAGGCCGCGGCGACCGCCCTCGCCCAGCACGCGCAGCGCACCGGCGAGGGCGCTTCGGGCGTCACACGGCTCCTGACCGGACCCAACCAGTGGGAACACGCGCGTGCCGTCCTCGCCCACGCCCGGGACCACGCGCCGGTGCCCGGCCCGGAGGCGCGCCTGGTGGTGCTGATGCTGACCCTGCGTTCCGCGTGCGGCGGCAGCGGCAACGTCACCGGCCTCGATGTGAAGGGCTGGCCCCTGACCGATCCGGAACAGGTCCTCCAGAGCCTCGTCGACGCGGGCTGGCTGCGGCTGCCGGGGACCGTGAGCGATCTGCTGGCCTCCGGTTCCGACAACCCCACCCGGGTCGGCGTGGACTCGCTCCTCGCCCCCGACGGCGTCAGCGGAGTGCTCGGCCTGGGCAAGACGACGCGGGCCAAGCTGTCCGGGTGGGCCCAGAAGACCTTGGGCGAACGGACGTTGCGCAAGAAGAAGCTGCCCGCCGCCGGGCGGCTGCTCGCGCTCGCCTGTGCCGCCCACAGCAGCGCCGACGGCCGGCTCGGCGCCGTCGGCCGGGGCCTCGGTCTCGATGCCCTGGCCGCGCTGTGCGCCGTCGACACGAGTGAGATCGGCGCGCTGGTGGAGCAGTTGACGGCCGCCGAGTGGTTCTCGGACGTCTCACTGACCGACACCCACCTCATGGGCGGCTTGAGTGAGCGGGTCCTCCCCCTCGGCTGCCCCGTCCCGGCCGGGACCGGGACCGAAGCAGCGAGCGGGACCGGTTCGGGCGGCGCCTGACGCGCCATGTCGGCGGTGCCGGCACGCCGGCTCTCCACCACCCCCGTGGGTGAAGAGCCGACGCGCCGACGGGGAGGCATGGAGCGTGCGAGGCATCAACGGTCACCCGCGATGGCCACGCACCCTCCGTTGGTACGTCCTTGGGACCAAACTGCCATATGTGTCTCGCAGCCACCTTGCTATTTTCTTGCAAGGACAGAGTCAGCGGGCCGCGGCCGTGGGCACGGGTCGCTGAGCGTTCACCGAGCGGCGGGGCAGCAGAGCACGAAGGAGCCGCATGAGTATCCGGTTCGCGCTCCTGGGCGATGTGGTCATCCGCTCCGGCGGATCGGACGTCGTCCCCGGTTCCCCACGCCAGCGCTGCGTGCTCGCACTGCTGATGACCGAGGTCAACCGGCCGCTGTCCCTGGACACCCTGATCGACCGGGTCTGGGGCACGGCGCCCCCGCCGCGCGCCTCCGCCACGCTCTACAGCTACATCTCCCGGCTGCGGGCCCTGCGGGCGACCCTGCCGCACCAGGAGGAATGGGACCTCGTGCGCTCGTCCGCCGGGTACACGCTCCGGGCCGACGAGAGCCTCGTAGACCTGGCACGGTTCCGTTCGCTGGCCGATCAGGCGCGTGGCGCGAGTGCGGAGGAGGCGAAGGGGCGGTACGAGGAGGCGCTCGCCCTATGGCGGGGCAGGCCGTTCGCGGGGCTCACCTCCGACTGGCTGGACGCCTACCGGGGTTCCTTGGAGGCCGAGCACCTGCGGGTGCGGCTCGAACACCACGAGCTGCTGCTCGACGAGGGACGCCACGCCGATCTCGTGCCCGCGCTGACGGCGCTCGCCTCCGAGCATCCCCTGGACGAGCGCGTCGCCCACCAGCACATCCTGGCCCTGTACCGCAGCGGTCGGCACGCCGCCGCCCTCACCGCCTACGAGGAACTGCGCGGGCAGCTCGCCGAGGCGTTGGGTGTCGACCCCGGCCCCCGGCTCCAGGAACTGCACCAGCGGATGCTGGTCTCGTCCGGCGATCTGCTGCTCGCCCCCGCCGCACCACCCGCCCCGGCGCCGTCCACGGCCACCCGGCAGCCCACCCGCATCCCGCGTCAACTGCCCGCGCGCCCCACGGGTTTCATCGGCCGCGACGACACGCTGGCCCTGCTCGACCGGCACACCGAAGCGAGCCCCGGCCACGACGCGCCGGCCGTCTCCGTCATCGGCGGCATGGGCGGGGTCGGCAAGACGTGGCTCGCCCTTCAGTGGGCCCACACACACCTCGACGCGTTCCCCGACGGCCAGCTCTACGCCCAACTGCACGGTTTCAGCCCGGGCACACCACCCACCGCGCCCGGTGACGTGCTGCACGCGTTCCTCGTGGCCCTGGGCGCCGTCGACCGGGAGATCCCGCCGGACACCGAGGGGCGCGCCGCCCTCTACCGCACCCTCATGGCCGAGCGCCGGATGCTCGTCCTGCTCGACAACGCCAGGGACAGCGACCAGGTCCTGCCGCTGCTGCCCGCGACGCCGGGCTGCCTGACCCTGGTCACCAGCAGGAACCGGCTGAGCACCCTGAAGGTGCGGTGGGGCGCCGGTTCGGTGGACCTGGCGGTGCTGCCCGCCGCGGAGTCGGCCCGGCTCTTCGCGCGGCGCGTCGGCAGCGCCCGTACCGAGACCGAACCCGCGCTGCGCGACATCGTCCGCTCCTGCGCCGGGCTGCCGCTCGCCCTGGACATCGCCGCCGCGCACGCGGTCGGCCTTCCCGCGCCCGCGCTGCACCAGCTCGCCCGGGAGCTGCGGGACCCGCGCACGCGCCTCGACGCCCTGGACGCCGGTGAGGTCTCCACCAACCTGCGCATACTGTTCGCCTCGTCCCACCAGGCACTGGAGCCGGAAGCGGCACGGGCCTTCCGCCTGCTCGGGCTGGCGCCGCACCTGGACCTCGGCCTCCTGGCGCTCGCCCGTCTCCTCGACCTCTCACCGACCCGGACACGCCGGGTCCTGCGCGTCCTGGAGGAAGCCTGCCTGGTGCGCCGACACCGCCCCGGGCGCTACCACATGCACGACCTGGTCAGGCTGTACGCCGAGGAGCAGGCGGCGGAACTGCCCGCCGGGTCCCGCGACGAAACGGTGCGCCGCCTGGCCGACTTCTACGTCAGCAATGCCCACGCGGCACACCAGGCCCTCGACCCCCACCGCACCGCCGACGACCCCCTCCCCGCGCACCGGCCGAAGGCCGAGCCGCCGGCCTTCGACGACGCCGAGAGCGCCCTGGCCTGGTTCGAGGCGGAGTACCCGTGCCTGCGGGAGATCACGGCGTACGCGCGGCGCCGGCGGTGGCACGCCGAGGTGTGCCGGCTGACGTGGTCGCTGCACACGTTCCGCTGGCGGCGCGGGCTGTTCACCGAGAGCATCGAGGCCTGGTCCGCGGCGCTGGACGCGGCGGCGGCGCTGGACGACCCGCGCCTGGCGGCCCACACCCGCCTGCGGCTCGCGGTCGCGCTGGCCCAGGCCGGGCGGTACGAGGACGCGCTGCCGCATCTGGAGCAGGCTCTGTCGCGTTTCGCCGCCCAGGGCGATCTCGCCGGGCTCACCCGCACCCACCACGCGCTCGCCGAGGTGCACGTCCGCAGGGACGCCCACGAGAGCTCCCTCCCCCACTTCGCGGAAGCGCTCGACGGCTACCGGCGCCTCGGCGACCAGGTCGGCGAGGCCAACACCCTCAACGGCACGGGGTGGGCGCTGGCCCGCCTGGGGCGTTACACGAGCGGCGAGGAGCACTGCCTGAAGGCGCTGCCGCTGCTCAAGCACCACCGGGACGGGGAGGGCCAGGCGGCCACCTGGGACACCCTGGCCCACATCATGTGGCGCACCGGCAGGACCGAACGGGCCCTGCACGCCTACGAGCAGGCGCTCAGGCACTTCCAGGCCATCGGCAATGCCAACCGCGAGGCCGACACGTGGGCGAAGCTCGGGGACGTCCGCGCCGAGCGCGACGACCGGCACGGCGCCCGCAAGGCGTGGACGAACGCGCGCGACCTCTACCGCGACCAGCGGCGGACGGCCGAGGAGCAGCACATGACGGCCCGGCTGGCGTCCCCGGCCCGTCCCGCCGACCCCTCGCGCTGAATCCGCCGCTCCGCGGCAGGAACCGCGTCACGACAGGATCTCGACGTACCCGTCCGATCCGTGCACCCGGATGCGCTGCCCGTCCTGGATGCGGCGAGTGGCCTGGTCGACGCCCACCACGGCCGGCAGACCGTACTCCCTGGCGATCACCGCGCCATGGGTCATCAGGCCGCCCACCTCCGTCACCAGGCCCTTGACCGCCACGAACAGGGGTGACCAGCTGGGGTCCGTGAAGGCCGTGACCAGGATGTCGCCCGGCTCCAGGTCGGCCTCCGCCATGTCGTGGATGACGCGGGCGCGTCCCTCGACGGTTCCCGCGGAGACCGCGAGCCCGACCAGCGCGCCGTCCGGCACGCCCTCGCGCCGGTACGACCCCGAGAGGGCCTCCCCGTCGGAGGTGAGCACCCGGGGCGGGGTCAGCGCCTCGTACGTGCGAAAGGCCTCCTTGCGCTCCTGGATGAGCCGTCCGTCCGCCCGCCGCGAGCGGACGACCTCGTGGAGTTCGGGGAAGGTGAGGTAGTAGATGTCCTCCCTCTCGGCGAGCACACCGGCGTGCACGAGGCGCTCGGCCTCGGCCAGCAGGGCCTGCTTGTAGACGAAGGAGCGGCAGACGATGTTGTACTTCGGGTACTCGCGGTACCCGATGAAGGTGCGGACCCGCTCGATCATCCACTGGGTCTCGTCGGCCTTGCGCTCGCCGTCCGGCAGGTCCCGCAGGCGCGACAGCACCTCCTGTTCCTTCTTCGCGGCTTCCTGCCGCCCCTGCTCGAAGCGGCGCGCGGCGGCGCCGGGACCGAAGTTCCTGATGTTGTCGAGGATCACGGGCACGAGCGCGGTGGGGCGCTCGCTCCAGCGCGGCCTGGTGATGTCGATCTCGCCGACGCAGCGCATGCCGTACTGGTCGAGGTAGGCCTCGATGGCGTCACGCGCCACGGTCCCGCCGGGGAGCTTGGTCAGTTCGTCGAGGTAGTCCTCGTCCTGGACGCCTTGCAGGAAGGCGACGACCTCCGGATGCGGGCGGATCGCGTCGGCGACGTCGAGCAGGGCGAGGCCCATCTCCGAGGTGATGTTGTCGGGGGCGGACAGGGTGAGGGTGTCGGCCGCGTTCTTCTCCCCCAGCCACTCGAGGAGGTGGTCGTTGAGCCACCACGTGGCCTCCATCCCCGCCATGATCGCCTGCATGTTCAGCGGGTCGCGGAGGACCCGCTTGTGCTCGTCGAAGGCCTCCAGGAGGTAGTCGAACAGCGCGGGTCCGGTCTTCGTGCCGATGTCGCGCCGCAGGGCGGCGAGGGACGCCCGGCTGCGCTCGATCAGGCCGGTGACGATGGCGGGGTCGTTCGCGATGGGGGCGGGCGGGACGCTGCCGGCGGGGGCGTCGGCGGCCGGTGTCCCGCTCGGGTCCGGGGCCGGGAGCGACGGGACGAAGTCACCGCGGTCGAGGACGGTCTCCAGGGCGTCCCTGATCAGCGGATCGCCCTTCTCCATGACGTCCAGGAGGGCGGCGCGGTCGGCGGGGACGGCGAGACGCGGGGTGATGTCGACGAACAGTCTGCCGCCCGCCGCGTGCATCGGCACCATGGCCGTCGATTGCCACACGGAGAGTCCCAGCGGCTTCATGGCGTCGGTCATCATCTGCTGGTGGCCGACGGAGACGTAGACGTGGTTCTCCTCGTCGTCGGCCTCGGGGACGGGGAACAGCGTCGTGATGGGCCGGCTCTGCACGATCTGGAAGCCGGTGCCGTCCTCGGCCAGGCACCATTCGATGTCCTGCGGGCTGCCGAAGTGCGCCTCGATGCGTCGCCCGAGCCGCACCAGCTCCACGACCTGTGCGTCCGTCAGCGCCGGCTGCTCCTGCCGCCCCGCGTCGAGGGTCACCTCCCGCGTGCCGCCCGCGGGCAGCGCGTACAAGGCACGCTGTTTGGCGGCGATCGTCCGGGAGACGATCTCGCCGCCCCGCACCGTGAAGACGTCCGGGTTCACCAGGCCGGAGACCAGCGCCTCGCCGAGGCCGAACCCGGCGTCCACGGTGGCGGCCTTCCGGTCACCCGTGACGGGGTCGGCCGTGAACAGGATGCCCGCGGCATGCGGGACGACCATCCGCTGCACGACCACGGCCATGCCGACCGTGCGGTGGTCGATGCCGTTGCGCTGACGGTAGGTCACCGCCCGCTCGGTGAAGAGGGACGCCCAGCACCGGCTGACGTGCCGCAGGATCGCCGCCCGCCCGATGACGTTCAGGTACGTGTCCTGCTGGCCGGCGAAGGAGGCCGTCGGCAGGTCCTCCGCCGTCGCGCTGGAACGGACGGCGTAGGCGGCCTCGTCACCGGCCCGTGTGAGCGCACCGGTGATCGCCGCCGCGAGGTCGTCCGGCACCGAGGTCTCCTCGACGGTCCGGCGGATGTCCGCGCTGAGGGTGCGGATCGCGTCCCGGTCGTCCGGGTCCAGCCGCGACAGCCGCTCCAGTTGCTCGTCGACCGACGGCGCGTCCGCCATGACCCGCCGGAAGGCCTCCGTGGTCACACAGAATCCGGCCGGCACCCGGACGCCTTCCACGCGCGACAGCTCGCCCAGGTGCGCGCCCTTGCCGCCGACCACCGCGATCTGCGTGTCGTCCGTCTCCCCGAGACCCACCACGTACTGCTCGCTCACTGCCACGCTCCCGACGCGTCCGTGCTCCATCGTGCTTGAACTGCCCTGGCCGGTCACATGACCGGCGCTTCCAGCCGGGTCGGCAACACTCACGTCGTGCCCTCATCTCCGCAGGTAGTGGCCTCGGCCGAGGATTCTGCGCCATGCCGGGGGCCTTGCCGCAAGCCCCCCGGTGCGCTATAAGTTGAGTACGGCAAGGAGAGCGAGCGATCTCCTTGCCTTTGTTGTTTCCGCCGCCCGCTCGGTCAGCTCGTCGACGGCGGCGCGGTGGCCGCCCGGTGCCGTCGGGCATGCGGCAGGGTCCTGACCCAGTCGTCCACGGTGACGACGTCCGCCCACTGCGGGAACAGCCGCTGCACGAGGACCCGGTGCACCTCTGGATCAGGGTCCAGGCAGGCGTCGGAGAGGACGGTCAGCCCGAAGTCCCGGTCGTTCGCCCCGCACAGGGTGGAGAGCACCACGGCGCTGGTGGCGATTCCGGTGAGTACGAGGCTTTCGACACCGCGGGCCCGCAGCACCACGTCGAGATCACTGCCGGAGAACGCGCTCGCCCGCCGCTTGGTGACCACCACCTCGCCCGGCAGGGGCGCGACCTCGGGGTGGATCTCGGTGCCCGGGACGCCCTCCACGTAGAGACCGGCCCGTGCGATCGCGGCGAGCGGCTTGTTGCGCGTGCCGACTTCGGGGAAGCCCGGCCGCAGCGCGATGACCACGTAGATCACGGGGATGCCGGCCGACCGGGCCCCGTCGATCGCCGCGCGCAGGCGCGGCAGGTATCCGGAGCCGTCGTCGACGACGTCCACGATGGCCCGCTGGACGTCCATCACGAGTAGGGCGCTGTTCACGTCGTCAATGGCGCTGCTCATGTCATCCGGAGCAACGACGCCGCCCCGGCGCCGTAACGGGTCGGACTCCTGTCAGCGCAGCGGCGAGACGAGGAAATGGTCACGGGCATCCGGCCGCCCCGCGACGACCCGTCCGTCGACCCGGAACACCTCCCGCGCCAGGCGCTCGGACAGCACCTGGTCGGGCCGCCCCGCGGCCGCCACCCTGCCGTCGCGGAGCACGATGACGTGCCGGGCGTACTGCAGGGCGAGGTCCAGGGAGTGCAGCGCTGCGATGACCGTGTGGTCGCCGCTGGTCGCGAGGTCGAGTACGTCGAATTGGTGGGCGAGGTCCAGGTGGTTCGTCGGCTCGTCCAGCACGAGGATCTCGGGGTCGGCGACCAGCGCACGGGCCAGCAGCACCCGTTGGCGTTCGCCGCCCGACAGGGTGTGCACCATGCGTTCGGCCAGCGGCAGGGCCCCGGCGCGGTGCAGCGCGCGGTCGACGGTGGCTCGGGTCTCCCGGCCCGCGTCCTGCGCCCACCGCCGGCGCCTGGTCGCGGTGAGGCCCAGTTCCACCAGTTCGGCAGCGGTGAGTTCCGGCGCGAGGTCGGCCTCCTGGGGGAGCACGCCGATACGGCGGGCGCGTTCACGCGGCCGCATCCGCAGGACGTCGTCGTCGCCGATGAGCACCTGTCCGGTGCGGCGGGCCGCGGCGCCGGTGAAGGAGCCGAGCAGTGTGGACTTTCCGCTGCCGTTGGGGCCCACGAGCGCGGTGAGCCCTCCGGCGGGGATGTCGGCGTCGATCCCGTGCAGCACCGGGGCCCGGCCCAGCTGGACGGTGAGGCCGCGGATGGTCATGGCGGTCACAGCGCTGATGCCGGTCATCGGGCCCTCCCCGCACGGCGCACCACGAGGACGAACGCCGGCACGCCGATCACGGCCGTCAAGATGCCCACCGGAAGCTCGGTGGGAGAGAGCAGCATGCGGGCCCCGGTGTCGGCGAGCAGCATCAACAGGGCGCCGAGGAGCAGCGCGACGGGCAGGATTCTGCGGTGCAGCCCGCCCACCAGCATGCGGGCGAGGTTGGGAACGACGAGTCCGACGAAGCCGATGGTGCCGGAGATCGCGACCACGGTGCCCGTGAGCACGGCGGCCACCATGAAGACCCCGACGCGGGTACGGCCCGGGTGGATGCCGAGCGCCGCCGCCGTGGTGTCGCCGAGCGCGAGCAGGTCGAGGCGGCGTACGAGGAACGGCAGCGTCGCGAGCGTGGCGGCGACGGGCACGGTGGCGATGCGCAGGAGTTCCCAGTTCGCGCCGGACAGGCTGCCGAGCAGCCAGTACATGACCTGCTGGGTGGCCTCGCCGTCGCCGGTGCGCAGGATGAGGAAGGAGGTGATGCCGGAGAGCAGATGGCCGACCGCGATGCCCACCATCACGAGCCGGGAGGCGGAGAGGCCGGCCAGGGAGGTCGCGCACAGGAACACCACCGTGCCGGCCGCGGCGGCGCCGGTGAAGGCGCCGAGGGGCAGCGTCAGGCCCGCCGCGGCGCCGATGCCGAGCGTGGTGATGACGGTGACGGCGCCGAGCGACGCTCCCGAGGACAGCCCCAGGGTGAACGGATCGGCGATCGGATTGCCCACCAGTACCTGTACGAGCACTCCCGCCACCGCGAGGCCCGCGCCCACCAGAAGGGCTTCGAGGACGCGCGGCACGCGCAGCTGCCAGATGATGAAGTCGTCCCCGGTGGTGGCCGCGCCGTCGATTCCGCGTCCGACGGCCGAGAGGACCTGGTCCGGGGGGATGACGACGGCGCCGACACCGACCGCGAGCACCGCCGTCACCGCGATGACGGCCAGCAGCGCGATGACCACCACGGCGGTCGGCACGTTTCCGAGCAGGCCCGAGGCGCGGCGCCGGGTCTCCGGCCGGGCGGCGGGTGGTGCGGGCGGGTCGGCGTCGGGGAGTTCGGCGGGGTGCTCCAGCAGGAGCGGCGGCGTCGCGTCGGACGCGCGCGCACCTGCTCCGCGTAGGTCCGCCCGTCGGTCCTGCCCGGTCATGAGGCGTCCTCGACGGCCTCGGCCACGGTGCGCACCGCTCGGACGCCGAGCACGCTCGGCGACAGAAGGATGCTCTGCGGAATGGCGACCACGCGGCCGTCCTTGACCGCGTCCGTGTCCGCGAGCAGCGGGCTGGACTTGATCGCGTCGATGAGTTGGCGGCCGGACTGCCGGGAGAACCCGGTCACGGCGAGGATGACCTTCGGGTTGCTCCTGGTCGCCTCCTCGGCCGACAGCGTGGCGAAGTCGCCGAGCGTCGAGGCGGCGACGTTCCGTCCGCCGGCCAGTGTGATGACGCCGTTCGCGTGGCTGGACCCTCCGCTGGTGTTGATGCCCGTTCCGCCGGCCGGCGCCGCTGACAGGCTCAGCACCGGAACGGCGTCCGCCCCTTTCCGCGCCGACGCCGTCAGCGCCGTGACCTCCCGCTTCATGTCGACGATGAGCGCCTTGCCCTTGGCCTGTACGCGGAAGACCTCGGCGAGGCGGGTGATGTAGCGGTAGGTGGCGTCGATGTTCGTGGACAGGCCCTCGGCCGTGTCACAGGCGACCATCGCCGCGATGCCGTTCTCCTTGAGCTGCTTCTCCGTCGGGGTGCCGTCGAAGGCGCCGAGCTCGTACCGGGAGATGCCGGTCACCAGATCGGGCCTGGCCGCGATCACCGACTCCTTGTTGGCCACCTTGTCGCTCAGCACGGGCAGGGCGTCGAGCTTCTTCCGCATCGCGCCGGAGAAGTCGTCCTTGAACTCGGGCGCGGCCGTCCCCACGATCCGGTCCCCGAGGCCGAGCGCGATCAGGAACGCCGCGGCTCCCGCGTCCAGGGTGACCACGCGCTTCGGGGCTTCGGTGAGATCGGCCGTGGCGGGACAGGTCGCCGAGGCGCCGTCTCCCGTGGAACCGCCGCCCGCCTCCCCCGGCCGGTCCGAGGCGGATGCGGAGGACGTCGATGAGGAGGAGGCGCAACCGGAAAGCCCGCCGAGGAGGACGAGGATGGCTGCGGCGAGCACGGCGACAGCGGGTCGGGGACGCACCGTTTCACGTACCTTTCGGGGTGGGGAGGGACGGATGGGTGGAGCCGGCGGTGGCTACGCGGAAGTGCCCGGCAATGCAGTAGTCGCCCCGGATGCGCGTCGAGTTCCGAGCAGTTCGGGGTTCGGGTCCCACCGATCACGAACCGGGCGGCCAACCGTCCGGCCTCCCGTCCGAGGAAGACCATGCGGTCCGCCCGACCTGCTTCAGGCATGATCGGCTCGTGGACACCTACCTGGAGACCGAGCGCCTGGCCCTGCGCCACTTCACGGCCGATGACGCGGAGCTGCTGATCGAGCTGGACAGCGATCCGGCGGTGATGCGCTACCTGAGCGGCGGTGATCCGACCGCGCCGGAGGTCGTCCGCGAGCGCCAACTGCCGACCATCCTCGCCGGCTACGAGAAGTGGAGCGGCGACCTCGGGCTGTTCGCCGCGCACGAGAAGGACGGCGGCGCGTTCATCGGCTGGTTCCTCCTGCGCCCCGAGCCGGACGGCCCGCTGGACGAGGTCGAACTGGGCTACCGCCTGCGGCGGCCGGTCTGGGGCAAGGGTTATGCCACCGAGGGCTCACGGGCCTTGCTCGGCAAGGCGTTCACACGGCTCGGCGTGCGCGTGGTCTGGGCCGAGACGATGTCGGTGAACCGCGGTTCGCGCAACGTCATGGAGAAGCTCGACATGCGGCTCGCGGCCACCATCCCCACTCCCCCTGACATGGCAGCGATCGAGGGCTCCGAGCTCGGAGGCGTACGGTACGAGATCACCAGGGAGCAGTGGCACGCGGCAGGCGCGCACAACTGACCGCTGTTCACCGGCAGTTCACTCCGCACGGCGGCCTCGTCTCATCCGGAACCCGACGCTTGACCTTTCAACATCTCCGCCGATAACGTCGGTCCGCCGTCTCAGGAATGGAGTGTTCCATGCGTTTGAGAGCCATCACCCTCGCCGCGATACCCGCGGCCTTCCTCGGTGTCATGGCGTCCGCGCCCAGCGCATCGGCGTGGTCTGCCGGCAACTGCGCCACAGGCACGTTCTGCGTCTGGCCCGAGTACTGGTATGGCGACACCGACATGCCTCCGTCGGTGGCGACCGAGGGCGAGTGGTCCGGAAGCGCTCGCGGACACATCTTTTACAACAACACCTCCCGCGACATGACGATGACGTACTCCTTGGCCAAGGACGAGGGGCAGGGCGCCTCGTACACGGCATGCGTCAGCAGGGGCCAGGGCACCTACTTCACCATGCCGATGACCGTCACGGACCTTTCGTGGCGCGTGGACGACGGCACCCCCTGCCGCTGGTGAAATGAAACGTGACGGCCCGTCGACCGAGTCGACGGGCCGTTTTGCATTTCCACCGACCAGCTCATGACCGAGGAATTCCCTCCCGTGAAAGCGGGGCCAGGCCGGTCAGCGGCACCGGAGAACCGATTGACGCCCTGTCGGAATTCAAGACGGCCCTACGCGGTGACGCACGACGGCCTCAACTGGGCGCGCACGCCGCGAAGTTCGCTCGGTCGGCATTCCGCCCCCGGAAGCCGGAGCCAAAGGCTGGAGGTCGGGACAGCCGACGAACGCCGCCCCCGCTGCCACCACCCCACGACTCCAGCGGTAGCCCCGACGGCCCCGAGCCGCGTGCCCGGTGCCCACGGAGAGCACCTCCAGGCACCTCTCGGCCGACATTTATGTCGCTATGCCCTATTTGCTTGGATAAGCGCCTGGTGCGATACGTCCCGTTTCAAAGTCCAATGACCACATTCGCATCCATCACGCCGAATGAGAACTGCTGCCCCTTTATGACACCTTCGCTCTCACCCAGGGCCTCGCCCGCTCAGGCACCCCGTTCCGTGAAATGGGTCACGCCGGTAAACGCGCCGTCCCGCCCCCCGGAGCGCACTTTCCGTTACAGGCAAAGAAAGTTGGGTTTATCGATCAAGAAGGGGCCTGGTTTCTGATCATCAGAAACGGACCTCGGGCTTTCTCCGAGTGAATTCGAGACTTGTTCCGTCCGGCGTTTCTCGCCTAACGTCACCGTCAATCCGGACGGAACGCCGAATCCTGCCGCTGTCCGGAAACCTTCCCATCCACTCACTCACTCACGGCAGGAGCGGGGGACCCAGGTAAGCCGCCGGTCCGGATTCCGGAACGGCTCGGGGTGAAGTCGCATGCCCAGTGCGGCCGGACATCTCCCGTCCGAACCCGACAGCTCACCTCGCAGGCGACGGAGAGGATTTCGTCATGCCCGCAAAGGGAAAGCACCGCCGCGCCAAGTTCAGCCCGCTCCACCGGAGCATCGCCTTCGCAGGGACGGGCGGGGCCGTGCTCGTGCTTCCGGTGCTCGGTGCGACCGCCGCCGCCGCGGCGCCGGCCGGCACGGTCGCCAAGCCCGCCGCGGCCCCGACGACGTATGTCGTCACCGCGGGTGACTCGCTCGCCAAGATCGCGCAGGAGCACTCCGTGAGCGGCGGCTGGGAGAGCCTGTACGAGAACAACCGGGACGTCCTCGGTGACAACCCCGGGCTGATCCGCCCAGGCCTGAAGCTCACCCTCGGCACGGCGGACACGGCCGAGCCCAGGCAGGCCGCCGAGCGCGCGGACCGCTCCGAGCGCGACAGCGCGTCCGCCCAGCCCGCCGCCGCCCCGGCGAAGAAGGCGTACGCCGACAATCTCGACGGCTGGATCAGGGAGTCGCTCGACATCATGGCCCAGCACGGCATTCCCGGCACCTACGAGGGCATCCACCGCAACGTGATGCGTGAGTCCTCCGGCAACCCGCTGGCCATCAACAACTGGGACGTCAACGCCGCCGCCGGCACCCCCTCCAAGGGTCTGCTGCAGGTCATCGCGCCCACGTTCACCGCCTACCACGTGCCCGGCACGTCGCTGGACAGCTACGACCCGGTCGCCAACATCACCGCCGCCTGCAACTACGCGGCCGACCGGTACGGCTCCATCGACAACGTGAACGGCCCGTACTGATCCCCACCCCCCGTATCGCACCCCCGCTGAGCCCCGGCACGCCACGCGTCCGGGGCTCAGCCCTTGATAGCCGTACGTGCAACCGCTGTTGATTGCGCGTCATCCCTCCTTGGCGGTGGCGAAGGAGCCGCCCTCACCGAACACCAGCCGTGCGAAGTTCTCCCCGATGCGGCGGTGCCCCGCGGGGTCGGGGTGGACCTCGTCGGGCAACGGGAATTCGGCGTAGTCGCTCTCGCCGTAGAGGTCCCTGCCGTCGAGGTAGTGCAGGTGCGGGTCGTCGGCCGCCCGCTGTGCGACGATCCGGGCGAGTTCGTCGCGGATGACGTTGAGCGTCAGGCGCCCGGCGGCCCGTGCGTTCGGGTCACCCGTGGCCTTGAACCGCAGGACGCCGCCGTCGAAGTCGGGCATGAGGGGGCCGGGGGTGTCCTCCTGGACCGGGCAGAGAAGGGGGGACACGACGAGCAGGGGCGCCGTCGGGTGTCCTTCGCGGATGGTGTCGAGGAAGCCGTGGACAGCGGGGCCGAACGCGCGCAGCCGCATGACGTCGGCGTTCACGACGTTGATGCCGATCTTGACGCTGATCAGGTCCGCCGGGGTGTCCCGCATCGCGCGGGCGGTGAACGGGTCGAGCAGCGCGCTGCCGCTGAACCCGAGGTTGATCAGCTCCACGTCGCCCCGGGCCGCCGCCAGGGCGGGCCAGATGGCGGTGGGGTGGGCGGCGTTCGAGCCGTGGCTGATGGAACTGCCGTGGTGCAGCCACACCCTGCGGCCCCTGTCCGGCGCGGGCTCGACCGGGGCGTCGGTGCGCAGGTCGATCAGCTCGGTGATCTCCGTGTGCGGGAGCCAGATCTCGATGCTCTTGTCGCCTGTCGGCAGTCCGGCGAACCGGGCGGTGCCGGGCGGCCCCTCACGCAGCTCGGCGGACTGGGTGACCATGTCGGTGATCGTACGGAGGTTGCCGCCGGTCACCGTGGCCTGCGCGGCGAGGCGGCCGTCGACCAGCAGGTCGTAGACGCCGTCCGCCGGGGGCGGGAACCCGCTGTAGGTCCGCTTGGTGGGCAAGGTGTCCAGTTCGATGGTCGTGGCCCGGGTGCGGAACGCCAGACGTACACCGGAGGGCTGCGCCTCGGCCACGGCGAGCTGGTCGTCGGGGATCTGGCGCCGCGCCCGGGCGGGCAGACGGTGCGGGAGCAGGCCGTGTGCGGTCGGCTCCACGTCGAGGAAGCCTCGTAGGAGGTCCGGGGTGACGGGGGTGGTGACAGGTGTGGTGTTCCAGCCGTGCTCAGTACTCATCGCCTTGCTTTTTTCGCCTGATCTGTAACGATTTGACCGCCGAACCTCGCCTCGCCCGCCTGCGCCGCGCCAGCTCGCCTCGGCCTGGCACCGGGATGGCCCGCCCGTCACGGCGCGGCCCGGTGGCGCAGGAGCGCGTCGAGGGAGTCGAGGACCCACCTCCACGATTCCTGCGAGTCGACGGCGGTGTGACGGAAGCTCCCGGCCATCTCCAGGCTGACGTAGCCGTGGAACATGGCGCCCAGCATCCGGACCGCGTGCGTCTGGTCCGGCTCCGCCAGGTCGTAGCCGCGCAGGATCGCCCGCGTCATCTGGGAGTGCCGCACCCCGGCGCTGGCGGCGGCCGTCTCCGGGTCGAGTCGGAGGCGGGCCGCGTCATAGCGGCCCGGATGCTCCCGCGCGTAGTCGCGGTAGGCGTTCGCGAAGGCGGCCAGCGCATCCTTGCCGGCGCGTCCGGCCACCGCGTCCGCCACCCGGTCCGCCAGCTCCTCCAGGGCGAACAGGGCGATCCTGGTCCTGAGATCCTGGGAGTTCTTCAGGTGCGAGTACAGACTCGCGACCTTGACCTCGAACCGCCGGGCGAGCGCCGAGACGGTGACCTGGTCGAAACCGACCTCGTCGGCCAGTTCCGCCCCGGCCCGGGTCAGGCGTTCCGGGGTAAGCCCTGCTCTAGCCATAACCTTCGCCCCATCCACGACAAGCATTAATCGTTTGCCTAACGGTTTTAGGAAACTTAGCCTACCGCTCATGAGACCGTTGACCGAGCAAGAGATCCGTGCCGCTTTCGTGAACTGCACCAAGGGCGAGGCGAAGCGCCTGTCCGTCCCCCGCGACCTGGCCGAGCGCCCCTGGGACGACCTGGACTTTCTCGGCTGGCGGGACCCCCAGTCCCCCGGCCGCGCCTACCTCGCCACAGAGCTGGACGGCCGCCCGCTGGCGCTCGCCATGCGCTGTCCCAGCTCCGGGGTCTCGCAGATGCGGCGCAGCATGTGCTCTCTGTGCATGACCAGTCACACCGGCGGTGTGTCGCTGATGGTCGCCGCGAAGGCGGGCAAGGCCGGGCAGCAGGGCAATTCCGTGGGCGCCTACATCTGCAGCGACCTCGCCTGCTCGCTATACGTGCGGGGCAAGAAGGACGCGGGGATCGGCGGGCGGTTCCACGAGTCGCTCACCTTGGAGGAGCAGAACGCGCGGACGGTGGCGAACCTGTCGGCGTTCATCGCCTCGGTCACCGCGTGAGGCGGCGCCGCCTGTGACGGAGGCCCCCGTCACGCGCTCCGAGCGCGCCGAGGGCCTCCATCACCCCGGGTCAGAACCCCGTCAGAACTTGCCGGGGCCCGCCTGGTCCCGCCTGCCTAGTTCCACGGGTCCTTGAAGGACCGGCCGGGCACGGGCTTGGCGATGAGCGCGACGGCGATGAAGAAGTTGACCTGGCCGATCGCGAACATCAGCGTGGCGAGCGCCTTGGCGTCGTAGTGCTCGGCCGCCTGGGCGTACAGCTCGTCGGAGACCCGCTCGCCCTCCGACGGCGCCTGGAGCACCGCCTCCACCAGGGCCAGCGCGGCACGCTCCGGAGCGGTGAAGTAGGGCGAGGTCTGCCAGGAAGCCACCGAGGTGATCCGCTCCTCCGACTCCCCGGCCTTGCGGAGGAATCCCGTGTGCAGGACGGTCAGGTAGGTGCTGCCGACGATCTGGCCCGCGCGGAGCTGCACCAGGCTGATCGTGGGCCACGGCACCGAGCCGTTGCCCACCACCTTGAACAACGCCGCCGACACGTCCGCCAGTTCCGGCACGAGCTGCGCCGGGTCCTCGGTCATGCGCGGAACCATCGGGATCTCTGCCGTGATCGTACGAGTAGTCATGCTCAACAACCCCTCATCGCTTCAGCGTTACTGTCACTGCGATGACGGATCTCGGCGGAACGGTGTGACAGGTCGGTGAGAATTATTTCTCGCCCGATCCCGGCGTCACGTCGACGTCGGTGTGCAGCATGTGGTGGTCCGAGTACGAGGAGGGCTGCACGCGGTGTTCGAGCGGGGTGATGCCCCGCAGGAAGACGTAGTCGAACTTGCTCTGCCAGTCGGTGGTCGGCTCGCAAGTGGCCGCGGGCGGGCGGCACTCGGGGTCCGTGTCCGTGGCGAGCTTCCACATCGGGGTGAGTTCGGGCGCGTCCGGCACGGCGTTGAAGTCACCCAGGACCACCGCGCGGCTGTGCCGCTCGACCTGTGCGGCGAGTATGCCGGCCTGGGCCGCGCGGACCGCCTCCTGGCGGCGCTGGGCCAGGTGCGTGTTGAAGACGCGGACCTGTTGGCCCCCCACCTCCGTGGTGACCGCCATGTACCCGCGGTCCTCTGACCCTCCGTCGGGATACTCCACCGCGACGCGGTCGGTCATCGGGGCCGCCGAGAGGATCGCCTGACCGAACGCTCCCGGGTTCCACGGCGCTCCCCCGCAGCGGCCCCAGTTCCGCAGCACGGTCCCGTACTCGACGTGGTAGACCAGCCCGTAGAAGCTCTCCAGGTAGTCGCGGATCCGCCGCACGTCGCGTACGCACGCCTCCTGGAGGCCGATGACCTGCGGCGCGTACGTGGCGATCTCCGCCGCCCTGTCCGCGTCGCTGTCGTCGCAGGGGTTGCAGATGTTCCACGTCATGACCCGGTTCGGCACGACATCGTCGGCGGCGTCGACGGGCAGATCCCTGATGAAGAGGGAACCGCTCGGCGCACTGGGACCGACGATCATGGCGCAGACCGCGGTCATGGCGACCGCGAACCACCCTGTGCCCCTGCCGAGCACCAGCGCCCCCCTCCGTCAGGATCCGCGTCGGGACCCACGCCGCGATCCACATCGCGATCCACATCCGTGTCGCCAGATTATGCGACGGGCATCGTCAGCAACACAGGCTTCTTGATCCACGGACAGAGCGACCCTGTCCGTACGGACAGGGAGAGGGGCGGGGAAGGGACAGAGTCGGAGTTCAGGCGGTGAGGGCGGGGACCAGGCCGGTGGCGCGTCGGCCCTGCCGGTACAGCTCCCTGCGCGCGGTGTGCACGGTGCGCCGGGCGAAGCACAGCGACCCCGCGGGAGCGTGGCACGTCGTGCAGGCGACGGAGTAGACGCCGTGCCGGAACCTGGCGTGCATCGCGTGGGCCGCGTCGTGGGCGGCGTCCGCGGCCCGTATGGAGCCGAGGACGGCGGGCCCGCCGTCGCGCTTGACCGCGGGACCGAGGCCCCCGCGGTCGAGGAGACCGGACGGCCTGGAGGTGATTCTCATGAGGGGCCTCTCCTTGTTCAGGCATGTCGGAGGACGCGTGTCCACGCCGCCCTCACGGTCGTTCACGTCGGATCACCGGCTCGTGCCGGCCCTCGTACTCCCAGGGTCTTGTACCCAACGGTCACGGACATGATCAGCTCAGCGACGACGAATATGGCGCGAGCCGTGCGCGAGCGCTTCCGCGCGTAGGGCGAGTCGGCCGCCGCCGACGCGGGACGCGGCCGGCACGAGTGCGGCTCCCGGGGGCCGCCGGACGCGGCTCCGATGGCATGATCGGGCTGGCGGCGAGTGCCCTCACCGCCTCCCCTCGACCCGGAAGCCGACCCACCCGCCACAACGGCTAGCCTTTGCGCAAACCATAACCAACAAATCGGTCAAACAATTGATATCCACAGAATCGCGGGTGTTTTCGCGAATAAGCCGCAGTGTCGCGTCCGTCGAGTGGCGCCGTCCGCGGGTGATCCTCTGGACCACGGCGAGTGTGGTGGCCCTCGGGTTCCTCGTCGCCCTGGAGTTCGTCTCGCGTCGTCACGCGGGCCAGCCGGGACCGATCACCCTCCAGGCGCGCGAGGTGATCTTCCCTCCCAAGCCGGGCCCGCTGTACGGCGGCATGGCGTTGATGATGGTGGTGCTCACCTGGCGGCAGCGGTTCATCGCGGCCGGTGCGGCCATCGGCATCGACGTCGTCTTCGTGCTGGCGCGGTGGGCGCTCGACGTCGAGACACCCGAGGGCCAGTTCTTCGGCAACGGCGCCCTGTGGGTGATCCTGGGTGTCGCGGTGATCGCGGTCACGCGCCGCACCGGGGCGGAACGCGTCCTGCTCCTGAAGGGCGTCGGCCTCGGCCTGCTTCTCGTGGCGGGCCGCAAGACGGGGGACGTCTGGCTGCTGATCACGTCGAAGACCCGCCCCACCGTGCTCGACCCGTACGTGGCGATGGCCGACCACGCGCTCGGCAACCCGTCGTGGGCGGCGGGCCGGCTCCTGGAGGCGAGCGGCCCGGTCAGCACGGTCCTCGACCTGGTCTACGCACAGCTCGCGGTGGCCGCGATCGTCGTCGCGCTTTACCAACTGCGCAACGTGGCCGCCGAGCGCCGCTTCCCGAGCCATCACCTGGTGCGCACCTTCCTGGTGATCGGCCTGCTCGGCCCCGCGTTCTACATGCTCTTCCCCGTGGTCGGGCCGATCTTCGCCTACGGGCCCGGCACCTCCGGGACCGGCGGCGTGGAGTGGGCGGTGGCCGACCTGTGGCCGCACACGCTGCCGCTGGTCACCGCGCCCGCCCCGGTGCCGTACGACGGGATCACGCCGCGCAACTGCATGCCCAGTCTCCACACGGCGTGGGCCACCGCGATCTTCATCCACTCCCGCAAGGGCCCGCGCATCCTCCGGTACGCGGGGACGTTCTGGCTGACGGCGACACTCGCCGCGACCCTGGGCTTCGGCTACCACTACGGCGTGGACCTCCTCGCCGGTGTGGTCTTCGCCCTCACGATCGAGGCGGGCCTGCGCGCGCTCGACCGCGGCTGGGACCGCTCGGCGACCCTGTTGGTCGCCTACGGCTCGGCGGTCTTCACGGCGCTCCTGCTGTCGTACCGCTACCTGTCGATGGAGATGGCCGAGCACCCGTGGGCGTTCGGACCGCTGATCCTGCTGGCGACGGCCTCCGTCGTCTACGGCTACGTACGGACCACCAGGCAGTGGGACCCGAAGGCCGCACCGACCCCGCCAGGGGGGCCGCAGCCGGCGCTGGTGTGACCCCGGTCCGGCCGGGCGCGTCCCTGGCCAACCGGGCGGGCGGGAGCCGCTGTTGCGCGTTCCGGGCGGGTGGCAGGTACACGTAAGATCGGCTCGCGCCTCCGGGCGCGAGCACACGTGCGCCAGAAGAGCACACGTGTACCAGAAGTGGAGCAAGGAGCAACCTTGAAGAAGCGTCTCATCCTTCCCGCGGTCGTCGCGGCTCTGTCGCTGACCGGTTTGGCGCCGGCGGCCTCCGCCGCGTCCACCCCGCAGAGCGGCACGGTGGCCACCGCCGCCACGGCGGCGTGCAAGAGCCTGAAGTCGCTCAGCACGCTCAACATCCGCAAGTCGGCCACCACCTCGTCCACCATCCTCGGCACCTGGCCGAAGGGCGCCAAGGGGTGTGACATCTCGGGCAAGATCGGCGGCACGTACAAGAACGTGTGCGGGATCGACAAGTACAACGGCTGGCGCAAGATCAACTACCGGGGCACCGTGGGCTACGTGCCCAACGTCTGCGTCGTCTACGTCTAGTGGTCTAGGTCTGGTCGTCCAGGTCGGGTCGTCTGCGTCCGATCGCCCACGTCCAGTGGCGGCCGCCGCCCGCCGACGGCCCTGGGGCCCGCTCGCTCCACGGGCGGTCGGCGGGCGGTGTCACCCGCGGCGGCGTGCGCTCCGCACCGTGCCGAGGCCGACCGGTCGGGATGGTCGCGGTGGTCGCGTGGTGACGGTGGCCGCCTGATTCGGTGTTCGCCCGGTCGGTGGTCCCCTGGCTCGGTGGTCGCGGTGGTTGCCTGTCGAGCCGCGTTGTCAGTGCCTCCCCATAGAGTGAACTCATCACTCGGCGGTACCGAAGGGGGAGCACAGACGTGTCCGCAAACAGGATTCAGCACAAGGTCAACCACGTCGCGCTGGTAGTCGACTGTTCGGGTTCCATGCGTCCGCACGAGAACCAACTGGTGCGTGTGGTGGACGAGTTCGTGGCCGGACTGAAGTCCGAGTCGGACAGCCTCGGCCACGAGACCCGGATCAGCCTCTACTCCTTCGACCACAAGGTGGAGAACCTGGTCTGGGACATGGACGTGAAGCACCTGCCGTCCATGCGGGGCCTCTACCGGGTCAACAACGGCGCCACCGCCCTCATCGAGGCCTCCTTGAAGTCCCTGGACGACCTCGGCCACATCTGGGAGGAGTACGGCGAGCACAGCTTCCTCCAGATCGTGGTGACCGACGGCGAGGAGAACGCCTCCGGGGGCGACCGGCGCCACGACGGCGACATGGCCATCCTCGGCCCCTGGCTCGACAAGATCACGGCGAAGATGGGCGGGCTCCCGGGCCACTGGACCTCCGCGATCCTCGTCCCGAACTCCCTGGCCAAGCGCACCGCGCAGAACTACGGCTTCCCGGCGGGGAACATCGCCATCTGGGACGCCGACTCCCACCAGGGCGTGGAGGAAGCGATCGGCACCGTGCGGGCCGCCGCCACCAGCTTCCTGCGGGGACGTGAGCAGGGAGTGCGCGGCACCAAGAACCTGTTCGCGGTGGGCCAGGACATATCGGTGGACGAGGTGCGGGCCAACCTCGAACCGATCCCGGCCGACAAGTACCGGCTGCTGAAGGTCGACCAGGAGATGGAGATCCGCCCCTTCGTCGACTCCCACCCGGGAGTGACCTATGAACGCGGCTCCTGCTACTACCAGTTGGGCGCGCGGGCGCAGGTCCAGCCGAACAAGGAAGTCATCGTGGTCGAGAAGGACACCGACCGCGCCTACACGGGTGACGCGGCCCGCAGCCTCCTGTTCGGCACGGGCATCCAGGGCACCGTCTCGGTGAAGGCGGGCAACAACCCCAAGCTGGAGGTCTACGTGCAGAGCCGTTCGGTGAACAGGAAGCTCAAGCCGAAGACGCGGCTGCTCATCATGCTCTGAGTCCCGCGACGGTCGTCGGCGTCGCGCCGGTGAAGGCCGTGACGTCCCGATGGAGATGCGACGGGCCGCGGTAGCCACCGTCCGCCTCGACACGAGCCGCGCCTTCGCCCTCGACCAGGCGGTGCACCGCCTGGTCGGAGCGGACCAGCTCGGCGGCGCCGCTCAGGGAACATTCGTTCAAGCCATCGCAGCACACCTGGGGTGACAGTGAGGTCATGACTTCTTCCGGCGCCTCCCCTCACGATGACCTCCACGTACGCCAGGACGGCCCCGCCGAGGCCCCCGCGCTCCTTCTCCTCCATGGGTCCGCCGCGACGAGCCGCTCATGGGACGCGATGGTCCCACTGCTGACGTCCCATCGCGTGATACGGATCGACCTCCCGGGGCACGGTCGCTCCGCCGGACCTGCCGACGGTGACTACTCGCTCCCCGCGCTGGGCCGCAGGCTCGCCACCGCACTGGACCGGGTCGGCGTCCGGCACGCCGTCGTCGTCGGCCACTCCAGCGGCGGTTACGCCGCCACCGCTCTCGCCGAGCAACGCCCCGACCTCGTGCGCGCGCTCGTGCTCATCAACACCGGCCCCCGCATGAACGCCTTCATCGCGCCGCCGGAGCAGGCCGCCTTCGACCCCGCGCAGTGGCCGCCGAGCGACGAACTGGTCCGCCGGTTCGCGAGCACGGGCTTCCGTGCCGGCTTCCAGGTTCCGCAGGTGCTCGTCGACGAGCTGCGCCAGATGTCCCTCCAGGCGGTCGCATCGGCGATGCGGGCGTCCACCGCGTACCTGACCGAGCGCGCGCTGCCGGACCGACTGAGGGCTCTCGGCAAGCCTGTGCAGGTCATCTTCGGTGACCAGGACGGCAGGTGGCGGCCCTCGTCGGCAGCGGACTACGGCGTCGTCCCGGACGCGGAGATCCAGATGCTGTCCGGGGCCGGACACACACCCATCCTGGAGGAACCGGCCCGGACGGCCGCGCTCCTCCTCGCCTTCACCCGGTACGTTCCCTGCGGTGACCTTGATGGAGACGCACGGATTCGCCGTGATGAGTGACGGGGCGCGGCTGCGGTGGGCGGCGCTGGGGGACACGGCCCGGCGGCCGGCTGTCGTCCTGCTGCACGGGGGTCCGGGACTGCCCGACTACCTGGGCGACGTCGCCCCCATGGTGGCCGACCTCGCTCCCGTGTACCGCTACGACCAGCGCGGTACGGGCCGGTCGCCGTGGCTGGGGCGCCACACCTTCGCCCGGCATGCGGACGATCTCTCCGAACTGCTCGACGTGTGGGGCGTGCCCGAGGCGGTGCTGATCGGGCACTCCTACGGGACCGATCTCGCGAGCCGGTTCTGCCTGCGGCACCCCGGCCGGGTGGCGGCGACGCTGTTGATGTGCGGGCCCTTCGTCGGTGACTGGCGTACCGGGCAGCGGGCCGAGCACGCTCGCCGTATGTCGGCCGCGCGGCAGGAGCGGCTGCGCGAGCTGGCGGAGTCTCCGGACCGCAGCGAGGAAGAGGAGGTCGAGCTGCTGACGCTGTCCTGGTTCACCGACCATGCCGACCCCGGGCGCGGATGGCGCTGGGCCGCGCGGGAGGCCCGGCGGCGTCGGCCCGTCAACTGGGGCATGAACGCCGAGCTCGGCGGGGCCAGGCGCGCCGACCCGCTCGACGCGCACCTCACCGAGCTGCGCGCCCGCCTTCCGGCACGGACGGAGATCCTGGGCGGTGCCCGCGATCCCCGTCCCGTCTCGGCGCTCGAATCGCTCGCGCGGCGGCTCGGTGTCCCGATGTCCCGCATCGAAGACGCGGGACACGAGCCCTGGTTGGAGCAGCCCGACGCCGTACGCGCGTGCCTTCGGCGCTTCGTGCGGGGCGCTCTGGGTGGTCGGCCGTGACACAGGGCGCGGGGCGCGCGGCAGCACGGGGGCGTGAGCCGTTCGGCGCAGTGCGCCGGTCGCCGTCGGGAGCCCCGAGTCGGTCCGCCTCCGAGACGGTCCCCGGAGGCGGGCCCGAAGCCGTCTTTTGACGGTTAACGCGGCCCCGGACGCGGTTCCCCATGCGTCCCTGGTCGCAAAATCTCGTCGAGCACGATGCGGATCGACTGGAACGCGCGCGCTTCGATGCTCGCGTTCAGGGCCTCGGCCGCCCGGCCGTCGCTCTGGAGGGTTTCCGAGTGGGCGAAGATACGGTCCGCCTCGCTCGACGCCCAGTCACGGGCTCCACGGATGCGGATCAACAGTTCGTCGGCGTCCACGGGGTGCGTCATGCCGGACGTATACCCCGAGGAGCCGCCCGCATCATCCGGTGTCCGTCTTCCTCCCCCGGATCGGGCGTCTCATGTGCCTTCGTTGCCCCGCAGTTCCTCCACCGCCGCGCGGGCCGCCGTGCCGATCACGGCGTCGGCGCGCGGGAGCTTGTTGTCGGCGCGGGCGGCCTGGGTGAAGACCACGGCGGTGTAGACGCCGCCGTCGGGCAGTTCCACCACACCCGCCTCGTGGCGCATCGTGCCGAAGGTGCCGGTCTTGCCCGAGACCGTCACGTCGTCGTACGGGAACCCGGAGGCCAGCCGGTGCGACCAGGCCTGCTGCCCCATCGTCTCGCGCATGAAGGCGCAGCTCTCGGCGGAGGCCGCGCCGTCGGTCCAGATGGCCCGCAGCAGCCTGGCCATGTCGGAGGGCGTCGACGACGCCTTGGACAGGGGGTTGTAGACCACGGCGGGCACCGTGGCGTCGTTGTCGGCGAGGCGTCGCATCGCGGCGCTGAGCGACTCCGCGCCGGTCTCCGCGACCATCCGCTCGAACGTCGTGGCCGCGCCGCCGAGGATGTGGGTGTCCGGCAGGCCGAGGTCCCGGCAGAGCTCTTCGACCGCCGCCGGGCCGACATGGCGCAGCACCGCGTCCGCCGACGTGTTGTCGGAGACGCTCATCATGAGGACGACCAGGTCGCGCAGGGAGACGGTGATCGGGTCCCGCAGGATCGAGATGCCGGTCCGGCCGGGCATCCGTTCGTCGGGGCCGAGGGTGACCGGCTGCCGGGGGTCCAGGGCGCCGGCGTCCGCCAGCCGGCAGAAGGCGGCCATCAGCGGGACCTTGTAGACCGAGCCGACCGGCACCGGTTCGTCGGGGTCCACGGTCACGCGGGCCTCCGGCCGGTGCAGTTCCGCCACGTGCAGCCAGCCGCGCACGCCGGCGTCGGCGAACATGCCGCGGATGGCCCGCTGGGCGTCGCTCTCCCGCCTCGCCGCGCTCACCGTGCCGCCTGACTCGCCAGGGCGTCCACCAGGAGGCGCGCGGTGAGCGCCGTGCCCTCGGAGTCCGGGCGGCGGGCGTCCCACACCACCCGTAGGCGCAGCGGCAGCGGCGGGTCGGTGGCCGGGGTGCGCTCGACGCCTTCGGCCGAGAGCCCGGCGTCGGCCGTCACCAGGGTGGCCTGGCCCGCCGCCACCAGGGCGAGTCCGGCGCGTTCGTCGGGGACCACGACCGTCTCCACCCGGCGTCCGCGGCTGGCGAGGGTGTCGACGAACAGGTCGTACGCCGCCGGGGCCTCCTCGCGCGGCCGCACCGCGACGGGCAGCCGCCCGCCGCCCCCGGCCGCCTCGGTCCGCTCCGTCGCGGGGCTCAGACGCCAGGTCGGCAGGAGCACCACCCCGCCGGAGGCGAGCCCCGGCAGCACCGCGGGGTGCCGGATCACGGCGAGGTCGAGCCGCCCGGCGGCGGTCTCGGACAGCAGCGTGGCGGTCGGGGCCGTCGACACGGCGAGCCTGGTGCGCTCCCCCGCGCGGCCCGGTGCGGCGGCCACGGCGGCGGCGACCCGGGCCGGCACCTCCGGCGCGAGTCCGAGGCGGAGCCTGCGGCCCTCGGCCCGCTCCCGCGCACCGGCCTCCTTCATCTCCGTCAGCGCGGCGAGGGCCCGGCGGGCGTGCGGCAGCAGCAACGCTCCCTCGTCGGTGAGGGTGACACCCCGGCTGCGTTCGAAGAGGCGGACTCCCAGCAGTGTTTCGAGCCGGCGCAGGCCCTGCGACAGGGGCGGCTGGGTGATGCCCACACGCTGCGCGGCGGCGCCGAAGTGTTCCTCGTCCGCCAGCGCGACGAAGATTTCCAGATGGCGTTCGGTGAGCACGGCGCTTTCCTGACGTGCGCGGATACGGATATCGAATCGGTCAGACGCCGAGAGTGTATTCGACATGGCGGTGGGCTGCGGCCTTCACTGTGACGGCCGCGCCAACGCGTTGCCGGGCCGCCGGCCGACAGCGCTCCTGTGCTGCCGAGCAGCGCGTCCGTGACACCGACACCACCAGCGAAAGAGGACAACCGTGCGTCTCACCACCGCCACCGAAGCCCTGCCCTCACGCCGCAAGCTACTGGCCCTCGGCGCCGGCACGGCCCTGGCCACCCTGGTGCCCGCCGTGGGCACCGAGGCGTACGCCGCCTCGCGCGGTGGGACGCTCACCGGGCAACTGCGTGCGCTGGAGCAGGAGTACGCCGCCCGCCTCGGTGTCTTCGCCCTCGACACCGCGTCGGGTGCGACGGTGTCCCACCGCGCCGGCGAGCGCTTCCCGATGTGCTCGGTGTTCAAGGGCCTCGCCGCGGGAGCCGTCCTGCGGGACGTGGACCGGCACGGTGAGTTCCTCGGGCGGCGCATCCGCTACACGGCGGAGTTCGTCGAGGCGGCGGGCTACCGCCCCGTGACCGGGAAGCCGGAGAACATCGCCAACGGCCTGACCGGCGCCGAACTGTGCGCGGCGGCCGTCAGCGAGAGCGACAACGGCGCCGGGAACCTGCTGCTGCGCGAGCTGGGCGGCCCCACCGCCATCACCCGGTTCTGCCGGAGCCTCGGGGACGACACCACGCGCCTGGACCGCTGGGAGCCGGAGCTGAACACCGCCGAGCCGTGGCGGACCGAGGACACCACCAGCCCGCGGGCGATCGGCATGACGTACGGCCGTCTCCTCCTGGGCCGCGCGCTCGCGGCGCGGGACCGGGAGCGGCTGTGGGACTGGCTGGTGGCGAACACGACCAACACCGAGCGCTTCCGCAAGGGCCTGCCCGCGGACTGGATCCTCGCGGACAAGACGGGCGGCGGCTCGCAGTACGGTGTCGCCAACGACGTGGGCGTCGTCCAGCCGCCCGGGCGCTCCCCGCTGGTGCTCGCGATCCTGTCGACGAAGCTCGACCCGCAGGGCCCCACGGAGAACCCCCTGGTCGCCAGGGCCGCCGCGCTCGTGGCCGCCGCCCTCACCTGAGCCGATGCCGCGGAAGCGGGGCGCGATCGTGTGCGCCCCGCCCTCCGTGCCCCGCCCCCGTATCCCGCCCTGCGTCCTGCTCCGCGCCCACTCCGCCTCTACTCCGCTGCCTGCTCCACGTCCTGCTCCGGCTCCCAGTCCAGGAGCCGGACCTTCGCGACGGTCCGGACATGGCGCCGCATGGCCGCCGCCGCGGCCTTGCCCCGCCCCTCCTCGATGGCGTCGAGAATCCTCTGGTGCTGCGCCAGGGACCGGCCGGGACGGCGCGGCTGGCGCAGGGACTCGCGTCTGCTCTCGGCGATGTCGTCGGCGATGGAGCGCATGAAGTCGGCGAGCAGTGCGCTGTGGGCCGCGGCGGTCACGGCGGCGTGGAAGCGACGGTCGCCCTCGGCGCCGTGCCCGCCTTGCGCGATCTCCTCGGCCATGTGCGCGAGCGCTTCCCGGAGTGCGGCCAGGTCCTCGTCGGTGCGCCGCTCCGCCGCGAGTTCGGCGAGCTTGGTCTCCATCGCCTCGCGTGCCTCAAGGACGTCCGGCAGTCTGCGCCTGCGTTCGACGAGCCGCTCCACGGGTTCGGCGTCCAGGCCGTCGCCGACGAGATACGTGCCGCCGCCCTGCCGTACTTCGACGAGTCCCTGCACTTCGAGGACGACGATGGCCTGCTTCACCGAGGCGCGGGACACACCGAGGCGCCGCGCGAGTTCCCGCTCCGGCAGGAGGCGGTCGCCCGCCTTCAGGCCGCTCTCCGCGGCGTAGCCGCGCAGCCGGTCGAGCACCTGCTCGTAGAGCCGCGTACGCCCCACGGGACGCAGTGCGTCGGACATCTCCAGCCCCCTGTTCCGGAAGGCCTCCGCCCCCGTCGCTCCGGCAGCCTAGCAGCGCCCGGCGGTCCAGTGGCTGAACCAATTTCCGCCTACCCCTTGACGGCCGAAACCGTTCCCCCCGACTCTGAGTGCCGTCAACAGGCCCATTGGTCCAGCCACTTGACCACTCAGGGACGGCCCCAGGACGGGAGCCCACATGTCCGCGGAACTCATCTCCATCCTCGTACTGGTGGTGGTCTTCGTGATCGCCACCACTCGCTCGATCAACATGGGCGCGCTCGCCTTCGCCGCCGCGTTCGCGGTGGGTGAGCTGGCCGCCGACCTGGACGCGGACGGCATCTTCGCGGGCTTCCCCGGCGATCTGTTCGTCGTGCTGGTCGGTGTCACCTATCTGTTCTCCATCGCCCGCTCCAACGGCACGACGGACTGGCTGGTGCACGCGTCCATACGGCTGGTCGGCGGGCGCATCGCGCTGATTCCCTGGGTGATGTTCGTGATCGCCGGCGCGCTGACGGCGATCGGCGCGGTCAGCCCGGCCGCGGTGGCGATCGTCGCACCGATCGCCCTGAGCTTCGCCGCACGTCACGGCATCAGCCCGCTCCTCATGGGCGCCATGGTGGTGCACGGGGCTCAGGGCGGTGGCTTCTCGCCGATCAGCATCTACGGCTCCATCGTGAACGGCATCGTGGAGCGCGAGGACCTGCCGGGCGACGAGGTCGCCCTCTTCCTCGCCTCGCTGATCGCCAACGTGCTGATCGCCGGTGCGGTGTTCGTCCTCTTCGGCGGGCTCAGGCTCGGCCGGGGGCGGGCGGTGGCGGGGGACGCCGGCTCCCCCGCCGAGGAGGAGACGCGGCTCACCGCGCCCCGCGTCGCCACCCTCGTCTCGCTCATCGCGCTCGTCGTCGCCGTGCTCGCCTTCGACCTGGACGCGGGGCTCACCGCCGTCACCCTCGCCGTGCTGCTCAGCGCGGTCTGGCCGGACACCAGCCGCAAGGCGGTGGGCGAGATCGCGTGGCCCACGGTGCTGCTCATCTGCGGTGTCCTGACCTATGTCGGCGTGCTGGAGGAGATGGGCACCATCAAGTGGGCCGGTGAGGGCGTCGGCGGCATCGGTGTCCCGCTGCTCGCGGCCCTGCTGCTGTGTTACATCGGCGCCCTCGTCTCCGCGTTCGCCTCGTCCGTCGGCATCATGGGCGCGCTGATCCCGCTGGCCGTGCCGTTCCTCGCCCAGGGGGAGATCGGGGCGGTCGGGATGATCGCGGCGCTCGCGGTGTCGGCGACGGTGGTGGACGTCAGCCCCTTCTCCACGAACGGCGCCCTCGTCCTCGCGGCGGCGCCGGACGTCGACCGGGAGCGCTTCTTCAGGCAACTGATGGTGTACGGAGGTGTCGTGGTCGCCGTGGTGCCCGCCGCGGCGTGGCTGGTGCTCGTGGTCCCGGGGTGGGGGTGAGGGTGGGTTCCGGCAACACGTCCTCCTCCCCGCCCTGCCCCTCACCCCCTCGCCGTCCCGCACCACCGAACGGAGTCGACGCATGAGTGACCATCCGCAGATGTTCCCCGCCCTGGCCGACGGCGGTCCCCGGCCCGCCCTGCGCTTCGGGGAGCGGTCGCTGACGTACGGGCGGCTCTCCGCGGCGGCCACCCCCCTCGCCGCGTCCCTGGCCCCGGCGCGACGCGTCGCCGTATGGGCGACGCCCACCCTGGAGACGGCGGTCGGCGTGGTGGCCGCCCTGCTCGCGGGGGCGCCCGCCGTACCGCTCAATCCCCGGCTCGGTGAGCGGGAGCTGACGCACATCGTGGCGGACAGCGCGCCCTCGCTGATCCTGGCCGCGCCGGGCGACGAGCTGCCCGCCGCGCTGGCGCACGTGCCCCGCACGGACATCGACGTCAGCACCCATGTCGGCGCCAGCACTGACGGCCCGGCGCCGGCCCCGCCGCCCTTCGCCGAACCGGACCCCGAACACCCCGCCCTGATCGTCTACACCTCCGGCACCACCGGCCCGCCCAAGGGCGCCGTCCTGCCGCGTCGGGCCCTGACCAGCACGCTGGACGCGCTGGCCGACGCCTGGCAGTGGCGGGCGGACGACGTCCTGGTGCACGCGCTGCCACTCTTCCATGTGCACGGGCTGATCCTCGGCGTCCTCGGCCCGCTGCGGCGCGGCGGTTCGGTGCGCCATCTGGGCAGGTTCAGCACCGAGGGCGTGGCGCGGGAGCTGAACGCCGGGGCCACGATGCTGTTCGGGGTGCCGACCATGTACCACCGCGTCGCGGAGGCCCTCGCGTCGGGGCCCGGTGACGCCGCACTCGCCGAGGCGCTGTCCGGGGCCCGTCTGCTCGTGTCGGGGTCGGCCGCGCTCGCCGCCCGCGACCACGAGCGGATCGCGGCGGTGACCGGCCGGACCGTCATCGAGCGGTACGGGATGTCGGAGACGCTGATGAACACCAGTGTCCGGGCCGACGGACAGGCGCGTGCCGGAACCGTCGGCGTGCCGCTGCGCGGTGTCGAGCTGCGGCTGGTGGACGAGGCGGGGGCGCCGGTCGGAGCGGGGCCTGACGCCGTGGGCGAGATCCAGGTGCGCGGCCCGAACCTGTTCACCGAGTACCTCAACCGGCCCGATGCCACCGCCGAGGCGTTCACCGGGGACGGCTGGTTCCGTACCGGGGACATGGCCGTGCGCGAACCGGACGGTTATGTGCGGATCGTCGGACGCAAGGCGACCGACCTCATCAAGAGCGGCGGTTACAAGATCGGCGCGGGTGAGATCGAGAACGCCCTCATGGAGCACGCGGGCGTACGGGACGCGGCCGTCACCGGTGAGCCGGACGACGACCTCGGGGAGCGGATCGTGGCGTGGGTCGTGCCGGCGGGCCCCGAGCGCGCACCGGCCCTGGAGGAGCTGGCCGACCATGTGGCGGCCCAACTCGCCCCGCACAAACGGCCGCGAGCCGTGCGCTACCTGTCCGAGCTGCCGCGCAACGACCTGGGCAAGATCATGAAGCGAGCTCTCGGTGCGTGAGGGATTCGGGGAGGAGAACAGGGAGCGCCCCGGGGCCCCGGCGCGCAGGAGTGCCCGCGCGGTGCTGGCGGCCGTCGCCGAGACGTACACGGAGCTGCCCTGGCCGGAGCAGGAGGACGGCGAGCCGGACGACGGCCCGCTGGGCTGGCGCGGTTACGGCGCCGCCAGGCGGAGCGCGGCCGAGCGGACCGGCGAGTCGGAGTCCGTCGTCTGCGCCGTCGCCGACATCGGCGGCGTCCCCGTGGTCGCGCTCTGCTTCGAGTTCGGCTTTCTCGGCGGTTCGATCGGCAGGCGCACCGGGGACCTGATCGAGGCGGCGCACCGCCACGCCCGGGCCGTGCGGCTGCCCGTGGTCACCTTCGTCGCCACGGGCGGCAGCCGGATGCAGGAGGGGCTGCTCGCCCTGTCGCAGCTCCAGCGGGTGGCACGGCAGAGCGCGCTCACCCGGGCCGCGGGCCTGCCCCAACTGGCCGTGCTGCGCGATCCGACGACGGGCGGCGGGTGGGCGACGCTCGGCGCCGGGGCCGACATGGTGGTGGCGCTGCCCGGCGCCCAGGTGGCCTTCGCCGGCTCACGGGTACGGCCGTCCGACGCGGACCCGGCCGCCTACACGGCCGAGGCGCAGTTCGCGGCCGGTCACGTCGACGCCGTCGTGCCCGCGCGGGAGCTGCCGGCGGCGCTCGCGCTGCGGCTGCGGCTCCTGACGTCCCCGCGTGCCACCGCCCCCGTCCCTCCCCCGGACGCCCTCGGCACGACGGACCTGCCCCGCACCGGCTGGGACGCGGTGACCCGGGCCCGCGCGCCCGGCCGGCCGCGCGCGGACGCCTACCTCGACGCCTACTTCACCGTACGCGCGGAGATTTCCGGGGACCGCTGCGGCGGCCGTGACCCCGGGATGAGCTGCGGCTTCGGTCTGCACGACGGCCATACGGTGGCGTTCGCGGCGCAGCGCGGCACCGCGACCCGGCCGGCCGGGTACCGCACAGCGGCCCGGCTGATCCGGCTCGCCGACCGGCTGGGTTTCCCCGTGCTGACGCTGGTCGACACCCCCGGCGCCGCCAATGACGCGGAGGCCGAGCGGGCGGGGGCGGGCGCGGCGATCGCCGATCTGTTCGCGGCCGTGGCCTCGGCGCGGGTTCCGCTGACCACGCTCGTCATCGGTGAGGGCGGTTCGGGCGGGGCGCTCGCGCTCGCCGCGCCCGGCAACACCTGGGCCACGCCGGACAGTTACTTCTCGGTGATCGCCCCGGAACTGGCCGCCGCGATCCTCAAGCGCCCGCCGTCCGCGGCACGCGCCACGGCGGACGAGCTGGGGGTACGGCCGCAGGACCTGGTCGACCTCGGTGTGCTGCGGGGTGTGGTGGCGGCCCGGGGCCGAGGGCCCGCACCGGAGGGATGACGGCCACCGCGCCCCGCCAGACCTCCGCCACCCGGCGTTTTGTAAGGTTCGTGCCCTACATACGATCTTTCAGGAGCAGCGCGATGCACCGACGTACCCGGCTGGCTCTCTTGCTCGCGCTGGGGGTGCTGCTGAGCGGCTGCGGCTCCGCCCCGGTGGCCGAGGACGCTTCCCCGTCACAGGAGGAGCCGTTCTGGCGGGCCGAGTTCGCCGGGGCGGCGGCCACCCGCCCGTCGGAGAAGTCCTGGAACACCGAGACCGGCAACAAGGACGCCGAGGGGTGGGGCAACCACGAGCTCCAGTACTACACGGACGACGCGGCCAACTCCGCGCTCGACGGCTCGGGGCACCTCGTGATCGCGGCACGGCCGGCCCCCGCCGGGTCGGACCTGCCGTGCTACACGCGAACGCGCTGCCCCTGGACCTCGGCCCGCCTGACGACGGAGGGAAAGGTCGCGCTCACCCGTGGCCGCGTGGAGGTCCGGGCGAAGCTGCCCACCGGCACGGGGCTGCTGCCGGCGATCTGGATGCTGGGGGATAACGGCGTCGAGTGGCCGGGGCAGGGTGAGATCGACATCTGCGAGGTGGTCGGCGGTGAACCGCGGACGGTGTACGGCACCGCACACGGGCCGACCTACTACAACGAGAAGGGGATCGGCGACTCCGCCACCCTGCCCGCCGACGCGTCACGCGCCTTCCACACCTACGCCGTCGACAAGCAGCCGCACCGCATCACCTGGTCCGTCGACGGCGAGCCGTACTTCACCCTGACCCCCTCGAAGCTGCCCGCGAAGCGCGACTGGGTCTTCGAGCAGGACATGCACCTGCTGCTCAACGTCGCGGTCGGGGGCGACTGGCCCGGCCCTCCCGACGCCTCCACGCCGTCTCCCGCGCGGATGACGATCGACTACGTGCGCTTCTACGGCGAGGGCCGGGCGTAACCGGGCCTCGCACCCGTGTCCTCACACCCGCGCCCGCAGTTTCCGCACCTGGCGCTCCAGGCTGTGCTGGAGCGCCGCCGCGTGGTCGAAGAGGTGGAAGTGGCCGGCGTTGAACTCGGTCGTGCCGAGGAAGTCCGTGGTGTGCTCCGCCCAGACGGACAGGGCGTCGGGCGGGACGATCGGGTCGCTCGTGCCGCCGTAGGCCGCCACCGGGCAGGGCGCGGGTTCGCCGTCCTCCTGGAGGCTGCCCGCGGCCAGGAAGTCGGCGCGGATCGCGGGCATGATGGAGGCCAGCGTGGCGGGGTCGAGCGCCGTGCCCTCGGTGAGCAGCCCGAGCTGGGCGACGCGGTCGAGGAGCTGGTCGTCCGACATGGTGGCGACCTGGGCCAGTTCGGCGGCCCAGCCAAGGCCCGGCGCCCAGGAGGAGACGGCCAGGAGTGCGGGCGCGGGCAGGCCGTTCCACGCGGCGGCCACGGCCAGCCGGTAGGCGAGCATGCCCCCGAAGCTGTGGCCGAACAGGACGTAGGGACGGCCGTCGAGCTCGGCCTCGAACGCCTCCTGGAGTGCGTCGAGGAGCGGTTCCACGTCGGTGAACGGCTGCTCGTCGAAACGCTCCTGCCGTCCCGGCAGTTGCAGGGTGCGCACCTCCATGGTGGAGGGGAGCGTGGCGCCCCAGGCCTGGTAGGCCGGGGCGGTGCCGCCCGCGTGCGGGAACAGGAACACCTGGTGGCCGGCGTTCGGGTCGGCTCCGGACGTGGTGAACCAACGGGCCCTTCGGGTGCTTCCTGTGGTCGTCATGTGCTCTCCTGATCGGTCTGGCGGGCCTTGGACATGAGGACGTCCGCGATCTCCCGCAGGTGTGTCTCCGGTCGCAGCGATCCGATGCGGAGCACGATGTGGCGGGCGCCCGCCCGCACGTAGTCGGCGAGGCGCTGCGCGCAGCGCTCGCTGGGGCCCCAGGCGTAGGCCTGGATCGCCGACATCTGCTCCAGGGTGCGGCCGTAGCAGTGCTCCAGGTAGTCGTCCAGCTCGACCCTGGCCCGCTGTTCGTCCCGGCCGACCGTGACCGTCAGGTACAGGGCGGGGACCACCGCGTCGGCCCGGCGTCCCGCGCGGCGGCAGAGGTGTTCCAGCCGTGCCCGGGCACGGGCGTAGGCCTCCGCCGAGGCGAGGAAGGGCAGCCAGCCGTCGTAGCGGCAGGCCGCCCTTTCGAGGACGCGGGCGGTGTCGTCGGCGACGAGCCAGAGCGGGGGGCCGTCGGGCGCCGCGGGGCAGATGAGCCGGTCGAGGCCCTCCGCGCGCCAGTGCCTGCCGGCGAAGCGGTTCGGTGCGCCGGGCCGGGTGCTGCACCAGGCGGTCCGCCACAGCGAGGTGATCTCGTCGAGCCGGTCGGCCCGCTCGGTCAGCCCGGCCCCGACGGCGGCCAGTTCCTCGGTGGTCTCCGGTGAGGGGAACCCCGAGCCCACGCCGAGGACGAGCCGGCCGGAGCTGACGTGGTCCAGGCTGCTGGCCATGTTGGCGGCCACGAGCGGATGCCGCAGCGCGGGCGTCAGGGTCGCGGTGCCCAGGTGCACCCGGCGGGTCACCGCGCCCACGGCGGACAGCACCACCAGGGGGTCGAGTCGGGGGCGTGCGGTGAGCGAGTCACCCGTCCACAGCGAGTCGAAGCCGAGTTCCTCGGCCCGTCGTGCGAAGTCCAGCAGCGGGGACACGCTGTACTCGCCGAGGATCGCCTGCTCCCTGGTCGGCAGCAGGACTCCCACACGCAGTGGCTGACGGGCAGCCCCCATCGCACACCTCTTTCTCGCATCGTCGCGGTCAGCGGTCCCTGCGACCCAAGCAGCCGCACCTGACAGATGCCTGATCGTGCGACGAGGTCGGCCATTACCTGGCACGTAATTGACTCCGTGCCACCGCCGCGTCGGAACAAGCCATGCCTGTGGGCCGATGACTCGCGTACAACGATGAAAAACACGCAATTGGTGTCCGACATGCCCCCGTCCATCCCGACATCAACCGCGTGAAATCAGCTTTGCGCCAAGGAACTCGCACTGGCGTGGAAACGACGACTCCCGCATTCCGGCACTTGCGGTCACGAAGGGCGCCGGGGTCAATTGAATGAACCGTGCACGACAGGAGGAGAAAAGTGATGGCTTATTCGCAGTCGGATGACGCGGGCCGCAATAACGGCATACCGCCACTCTCCGGGTCCGAGTCGGGGGACGCCCACGGAACCGGTCAGGTCTTCGCCTTCCTCGGACCGCTCGAAGTCCGCGCGGGCGCCCGTACGCACGGGGTCAGCGGCAACCGGCAGCGCACCCTGCTGGCGGCGCTGCTCGTGAGCCCCGGCCGGCAGCTCTCCGCCGAGCAGCTGTACACCGAACTGTGGGGGGAGAACCCGCCGCCCACCTTCGAGAACTCGCTCCAGGCCCACGTCTACCGCCTGCGCAGAACCCTGCAGCAGACGGCGGGCCCGGACGGCGCCGCGCCCCAACTGCTCACCCGCTCCTCGGGGTACGTCCTTGAGCTGGGCGGCGCGCAGACCGACGCGGTGGCCTTCCGCCGGCTGACCGGCCAGGCCCGTGCCTGCACGCGGGAGAACCCCGCCGAGGCGCACCGGCTGCTCGGCGAGGCGCTGGCGCTCTGGCGCGGCGAGCCCTTCCAGGACGTCGTCCAGGGGCCGATGGCGCAGAGCGTGGCACTGGCGCTGGCGGAGGAGCAGCTGTGCGCCGTCGAGGACAGGCTCTGGCTGGAGATGCAGCTGATGGACCCGATGCACAGCATCAGCGAGCTGAAGCGCATGCGCACCATTCACCCCTGGCGGGAGCGGCTGACCGAGATGCTGATGCTGGCCCTGTACCGGACGGGTCGGCAGGCCGAGGCGATGGAGACGTACGACAGCACGCGGCGCAGGCTGGCGAGCGAGCTGGGCGTGGAGCCCTCGCTGAAGCTGCGGGAGCGGCTGCGGGAGATCCTCAACCAGGCCCCCTCGCTGGACGTGGCCGTGCCCGCGTAGACGGCGCGGGAGCCACACCGCGAGGAGGCTGCGGCAGTACGCCCGAACCCCCCGGGGGCGTACCGCCGCAGCCTTCTCGTTCGTCCGGCGGCCGGGCGTCAGCCGCGCGTCAGCGCACTCCGACAGAATATCCCGTGAGCAAAATCCGCCGTGGGCTTCGGTAAGAAGAATGAGGACGGTTCGCGGGAATTACTTCCCGGCGCTCCCCTTTTTCTTCACGCGGAAGTTCCGCATTTGCTGTGCCCTTTCCAGTGGCAACTGCATCATCGTGCAATCGCCCGGAAAAGGAAGGCGTTATTGCGGTTATGTGTTCGAGGACGAACACTCGGCCGTATGACCTCACAGCTTGTGCACCGGGAGAGTTCGAGCGTCGGATCGCTGCTGCGGGAATGGCGGAACCGGCGCGGTGTCAGCCAGTTGGAACTGGCCTCGCGCGCCGGCTGCTCCGCCCGGCACCTCAGCTTCGTCGAGACCGGTCGCGCCCGCCCCAGCATGGACGTCCTGCTCCGCTTCGCCGCCGACCTCGACCTGCCGCTGCGGGACCGCAACGTCCTGCTGGTCGCCGCGGGGTTCGCCCCGTACTTCCCGGAGTCGAGCATGGACGGCCCCGCCCCCGGTGTCGTCCGGCGGCGATTACGCCGCCTGGTCGCCGCCCACGAACCGCACCCGGTGCTGGTCTTCGACTCCGGGTACCGCATCGTGGAGGCGAACGGCACGTTCGGCGCCCTGGTGGGCGGGGTCTCCCCCGAACTGCTGCGCCCGCCGGTCAACTTCCTGCGGCTGCTCCTGCACCCCCGGGGTCTCGCGCCCCTGATGCCCGATCAGGGGGCGTGGCGAGAACACCTCATCGGCCGGCTGCGGCGGCACATGACCAGGACGGGGTCCGCGCCGCTGAAGGCGCTGTTCGAGGAGGTGAGCGGCTACCCCGTGCCGCCCGCCGAGCGGCACGGCGACCGTGGCTCCGGCGCGGCGGACGGCGTCTTCGACTTCCCCTACGAGCTGCCGCTGCGCCTGGTGCGGGACGGCCGGACGCTGTCCTTCATCTCGACGGTCATGACCTTCAACGCCTTCGCCGACGTCGCCGTCTCCGAACTGGCGGTCGCGACGCTGCTGCCCGCCGACGCCGCCACCTCCGCCGGCCTGCGGTCCCTTCGGACGCGCCCACGCGGCCGCTCGGGCGCGGGCGGACGGCCCATCAGCGGCCTCTCAGCCGCCGATCAGGACCGCTGGCCAGGGTGGTCGCAGGAAGAGGCACTACGAAGGGGATGATATGGACGAGGACTTCGAGGTCGTCATCATCGGCGCCGGGATGTCGGGCCTCGGCATGGCCGCCCGCCTCAAGGAGGCCGGACGGCACGCGTTCACGGTCCTGGAGAAGGCCGGTTCGATCGGCGGGACGTGGCGCGACAACACCTACCCGGGCGCCGCCTGCGACGTGCAGTCCCACCTGTACTGGTACTCCTTCGGCGAGCAGCCCGACTGGAGCCGCACCTACGCCGGGCAGCCGGAGATCCTGCACAACCTGGAACGGTTCGCCGCGCACCACGAACTCGCGGAGCACATCCGCCTCGGCGTGGAGGTCACCCGGGCCACCTGGTCCGACGACGACGGCAGCTGGCTGCTCAGCACCTCGCGCGGTGAGCGGCTGCGGGCCCGCGTCCTGATCACGGCGTGGGGGCAGCTCAGCCGTCCGGCGTGGGCCCGTGTCGAGGGCGTGGACAGCTTCGCCGGGACCCAGGTGCACACCGCGCGCTGGCCCGACGACCTCGACGTGACGGGCAAGCGGGTCGCCTGTATCGGCAGCGCGGCCAGCGCCGTGCAGCTGGTGCCCGCCATCGCGGAGGCCACCGGACGCCTCACGGTGTTCCAGCGCTCGCCCAACTACCTGCTCCCGCGGCAGGACCGGGCCCTCGCGGACGACGAGCGCGCCGCGCTGCTCGCCGAGCCGGAACGCTACGCCTCGCTGCGCGAGGAGCTGTACCGCGAGCGCGACGGCTGGGCGGCCGGTCTGCGCGACGACGGCAATCCGGTGCGGGAGCAGTTCCAGCAGGTGGCGGGGGAGCATCTGGGCGCGCAGATCTCCGACGGCGAGCTGCGCGACCGGCTCACCCCGGACTACGCGTTCGGCTGCAAGCGGGTGCTGATCAGCGACGACTACTACCCCGCGCTGTCCCGCGACAACGTCGACCTGGTGACGGAGTCCATCGTCAGGATCGAGCCGGAGGGCGTCCGCACCGCCGACGGCCGCCTGCACGAAGCCGATGTGATCGTGCACGCCACCGGCTTCGAGTCGCTGAACCGCACCGGCGGGGTGGAGATCGTCGGCCGCGACCTGCTGACGCTGCGCGAGGCGTGGAAGGAGGGGCCCGAGGCCTACCTCGGCGTCTCGGTCAGCGGCTTCCCCAACATGTTCATGCTGTACGGCCCCAACACCAACCTCGGCCACCACTCGATCCTGTTCATGGTGGAGAGCCAGATCGACTACGTGCTCCAGGCGCTCGGCGCCCTCGACGCCGGCCGGGGCCGCACCCTCGACGTCGACCCCGAGGTGCAGCGGCGCTACAACGAGGAACTGCGGCGCGACCTCGCGGGCACGGCCTTCGCCGCGGGCTGTGGCAGCTGGTACACCACGGGTGAGGGCCGGGTGGTCAACAACTGGTCCTCCAGCATCGAGGCCTACCGGGAGCGCACCGCGGTCTTCTCGCCGCGGGACTACGTGGGGTGAGTCCCCGTGCTCCGGTCCGCACACGGCGGTGGCCCGCCCCCCTCGGTGAGGGGGCGGGCCACCGCCGTGTGCCGGGTGGGGCCGGTCAGCTCCGCGCGGCGGCGAGTTCGTCGCGCACCGCCCGGCGCAGGACCTTGCCGCTGGGGTTACGGGGCAGCGCGTCGGCGAAGTCGTACGAGGTGGGCATCTTGAAGTCCGCGAGGCGGCCGCGCAGGAACAGCAGCAGGTCCCGGGCCCCGGCCCGCTGTCCGGGCTCCAGGACGACGCGCGCGTGCACGGACTCGCCCCACCGCTCGTGCGGCAGGCCCACCACGGCCGCGCCCGCGACGGCGGGGTGCCGGGCGAGGGCGTCCTCGATCTCTGCGGGGTAGACGTTCTCCCCCGCCACGATGATCATGTCGTTGACGCGGTCGCGGACGTGGACGTAGCCGTCCGCGTCCAGGAAGCCGGCGTCGCCCATGTGCACCCAGCCGTCGACCACGGTGCGCTCCGTGGCCTCGGGCAGCCGCCAGTAGCCGAGCATCCGGGCGGGTGTGCGCACACAGATCTCCCCGACCTGGCCGGTCGGCAGTTCGTTGCCCTCGGGGTCCTCGATGCGGACCTCGATGCCCGGGTACGGGCGGCCCGCCGCGCGCAGCAGCGGGCTGCCGGGCACGTGGTCGGCGGGCGGCAGGCAGACGGCGAAGTTGCCGGTCTCGCTGCTGCCGTAGATCTGGAGGAAGTCGCAGTCCAGGACGTCGATGGCCCGGCTGAGCAGTTCCTCGCCGATCGGGGAGCCGCCGTAGACCACCTTGCGCAGGGTGCCGAGCGCGCCTCTGGCGGCGGCAGGTTCGGCGAGCATCAGCTCCAGCATGGCGGGGGCCACGATGGCGGTGGTGACCTGCTCCTCCTCGATCACGCGGACCGCGTCGGAGCTGATGAAGGCGGGCAGGGAGACCACCGTGGCACCGGCGTTGAACGCCTGCATGCCGTAGGAGAGGCCGCCGATGTGGAAGCCGGGCAGGCCGATCAGGCTGCGGTCGCCCTCCTTCCAGTCCAGCCAGTCCAGGCCGTGGCTGTCCATCGCCTCGGCGACGTTGAAGAAGCTGCGGTGGGGAAGGACGACGCCCTTGGGCAGGCCGCTGGTGCCGCTGGTGTAGATCTGCACGACGGGGCTGTTCTCGCCGTCCGCCTCCTCGCCGGGCGCCCACGGTTCCGCGTCGGCGGGGACCGCGCGCTTGCGGGCGGCCAGGGAGTCGGCTCCGGTGGCGTCGGCGTCCAGGCGCAGCAGGGTCCGCAGCGTGGGCAGGCCCTCGCGCACCTCGGCGGCCACCGGCAGGTGTTCCTCGTCCACCAGGAGGACCTCGGTGGTGGAGTCGCGCAGGATGTGGTCCACCTCCTGCGCGGTCAGCCGCCAGTTGACGGGGACGAGGACCGCACCCGTCCGGGCGCAGGCAAAGGCCAGCTCCCAGTACTCGACGGCCTCCTTGCCGAGGTAGCCGACGCGGGAGCCCGGCACGACACCGGCTTCGCGCAGCACCTGGGCCGTGCGCCCGCTCTCCCGGTCCAGCTCCTGGTAGGTGAGCGTCCGTCCGGAGCAGACGACGGCCGGCTGGTCGGGCCGGAGCGCGGCCTGCCGGTCGATCACTTCCCGGAGGGTCCGCGTGCGTACTGACGTGGTCATCGGTGTGCTCCCGTCTCTGCCTCGTGCGCCGCCGGCGCGTCGGCGCCGGACAGCAGTTCTTCGATGTAGGTGCTGAGCAGGTCGACGCTGGGCCGGTCGAAGGTGACGGAGGCCGGCAGCGTGACCCGGAAGGCGGCTTCGAGCGTGTTGCGGATCTCGACCGCGTTGAGCGAGTCCATGCCGAGGTCGGCGAGTTCGGCGTCGGGTTCGACGTCGTCGGCCGACTCGAAGCGCAGGACGTCCGCGAGGCGGGCCCGTACGATCGCGTTGATCCCGGCCGAGCGTGCGGCTCCGGGGGTGTCGGCCAGTGCGCCGACGTCGCCGCCGGCGTCCGCCGCGGACGGTGGGACCAGCTCCGCGAAGAGCGCGCTGGGCGCCCTGCGGGCCACGAAGCGGTTCCAGTCGCAGTGGCCCATGAGGACCTGGCCGCGCCCGGCGTCGAGCAGTGCGGGCAGCGCCTGGGTGGCCTCGTCCTCTTCGAGCAGGGTGATGCCCTGGCCCTCCCAGCTGCGCACCAGGGAGGCGCTGAGCCGCCTGCCCGGGTCCTTGGACGCCCAGGGGCCCCAGTTGACGGCGGTGGCGGGCAGGTTCGCGCCCGTGCGCTGTGCCATGAGGTGGTCGAGGAAGGCGTTGCCCGCCCCCGCGCCGGTCTGGGTGGCGGCGCCGAGCAGGGCTCCGGCCGTGGAGCAGCCGAGGAAGAAGTCGAGCTCGGGCAGGTCCGCTGTGGCCTCGTGCAGCAGCCAGGCGCCGTAGACCTTCGTGCGGAAGACGGCGTCCAGGCTCTCCCAGGTCTGCTGGGCGACCGGCAGGTCCTGCGCGGTCTCCTGGGCCGCGTGCACCACGCCGCCGACGGGCGGCGCCTCCCTGGCGAGTCCGGCCAGGACACGGGAGACGTCGTCGGCGGAGCCGATGTCGCAGGGATGGACGCGGGCCGTGACGCCTTCGCCCAGGTCGGGAGCGGGGCCGCCGGTTCGGCTCAGGAGCGCCAAGTGGCGGGCGCCCAGGGCGACGAGGCGGTGCGCGAGGGCCCGGCCGACCATGCCGGTGGCGCCGGCGACCACGTAGGTGCGGTCGGGGCGGACGGTGACGGGCGCCGAGGGGGTGGGCACGGGGTCGGCCGTGCGCAGCCTGCGCACCCAGCGCCCGCCGTCGCGGTGGGCGATCTCCAGTTCGTTCTCCTCGGCCGCCAGCCACTCGCCGACCAGGCCGGTGGCGTCGTCGGCGCCGGGCTGGAGGTCGACCAGGGTCACGCGGTAGCCGGGGAACTCCATGCCGAGGGCACGGCCGAAGCCCCACAGGGTGGCCGCTGCCGCCGGGTCGGCGCCCTTGTCGCCGGGCAGGTGCTGTGCGCCCTCGCCGACCAGCCAGAGCCGCTGCCCGCGGCCGAAGCCGCCCCGGGCCAGGGCGTCCAGCACGGCGAGCAGGTCGCGGTAGTTGACCTCGCATTCGGCGCGCAGCCGGGCCGCCGCGTCACCGTCGTCCGGTGCGGTGGCGCCGGCGTGGGCGCGCCACAGCCAGCACACGTCGGTGGGGCGTTCGCCGCCCGGTGCGCCCAGGGTGTCGGCGAGGGCCGCGGGGTCGGCCGCCACGGTGAGGGTGACGCCCTCGGCGGCGGCCCGCTCCGTGAGCGCCTGCGGCAGCCGGGTCGTGTCGCCCGCCACCAGCACGCGGCGCTGCTCGCGCCGGGTGTCCGGCAGTGCCTGGGCGACCCAGTGCTGCTCGTAGTACAGCCCGTTCGCGTGCTGCCGGCCCTCGGGGTCGCGCTCCGCCTGCCAGGCCGCCTCGGCGGCGCGGCGCTGCTTGGTGGGCAGCCAGTACCGCTTGCCGTCGAAGGGGTACGAGGGCAGCGTGACCCGGCGTTGCGGCGCGCCCTCGTGGTAGCCGGCCCAGGAGACCGGGACGCCCGCCTCGTACGCCTTGGCGAGCGAGCGGCGGATCATGTCGCCGTCGTGGTCGTCGCGGAAAGTGCTGCTCAGCCAGACGTGGTCGGCCTCACCGGCCGAGGACCTGGCCAGCGCGGTGAGCGCGGCCGAGGGGCCGAGCTCGACGAAGACGTGCCGTCCGCGCTGGTCCACCGCCCGCACGCCGGCCTCGAACTGCACCGGCTCCTGGAGGTGCCTGACCCAGTACTCGGGGTCGGCCATCTGCCGGCCGCGCGCCACGCGCCCGGTCACATTGGAGACCAGGGCCATGGTGGGCGTACGGAAGTCGACCGTGCCGAGCACCTCACGGAACTCGTCGACGATCTCGGCCATCAGCGGGGAGTGGTACGGGACGGCGCCCCGCAGCGGGGTGACCTTCACGCCGCGCTCGGTGAGGCGGCGGCCCGCGTCGGCGAGTGCCGCCTCGCCGCCGGTGAGCAGGCACTGACCGGGGCCGTTGACGGCGCCGATGCTCAGGTCGGGGTAGCTCTCGATGAGCGGGGCGACCTCGTCGGCCGGCGCGCCGACGGCGGCCATGCCGCCCTTGTCCCGCACCGCCTCGCTCAGCCGGCCGCGGGCGGCCACCAGTCGGGCCCCGTCCTCCAGGGAGAAGAGGCCGGCCACCGCGGCGGCGGCGAACTCGCCCAGGCTGTGTCCCATCAGGACGGAGGGGCGCACGCCCCAGGACAGCCACAGCCGGGCCATCGCGTATTCGAGGCTGAACAGCGCGGGCTGAAGGTACCGGGGTTCGTGGATGCGCTCGGGCGCCTCGCACTCGCCGCGGATCAGCTCGCCCAGGGGCACGCCGAGCAGCGGGGTCAGGATGCGGTCGCACGCGTCGAGGGCGGCGCGGAAGGCGGGGTACTGCCGGTGGAGCGCGGCGCCCATGCCGGGGTACTGCGTGCCCGTGCCGGAGAAGAGGAAGGCCACCTTGGGGGCGCCCGCAGAGCCGCCGCGGGCCGTGCCCTCGGCAAGGGCCGCGACGCGCTTGCTCAGCGCCCGTACGGCGCCGTCGCGGTCGCCGACCACTTCGGCGATGCGGTGCCGGAAGTGCGCGCGGCCGGTGTTGGAGGTGCGGCACAGGTCGGCGAGCGGGGTCTCGGGGTGCCGGTCGAGGTGGTCGAGGTGACGCTCGGCGAGGCGCCGCAGGGAGGTGCGGCTCTTGGCCGACAGGGTGAGTACGGCGCTGGGGCGCGCGTCCGCCGTGTCCTCGTCCGCCGGAGCCTCGGCCGGGGCCTCCTCCAGGACGACGGAGGCGATCGTGCCGGTCACGCCGAAGCCGTTGACCATCGCGCGGGCGGTGTCCGCGGCGGGCCAGGGGCGGAGCTCGGTCGGGACGGTGACGGGGGCGTCGTCCCAGGCGATGCGGCGGGAGGGGGTGACGAGGTTCAGGTGCGGGAAGACGGTCTTCTCCCGCAGTTGGAGCACCGCCTTGATGAGGGAGCCGGCGCCGGCCGCGCCCTCCATGTGACCGATGTTCGTCTTGAGCGAGCCCACCACCATGGGCCGGTCCTTGGTGTGCGACGCGGCGAACACATCGCTGATGGCGTCCATCTCGGTGGGGTCGCCTAGCGCGGTGCCGGTGCCGTGGGCCTCGACGTACTGGATGTCGCCGGGCTCCAGGCGGCACCGGGCGAGGGCGGAGCGCATGACCTGTTCCTGGGCGGCGCCGTTGGGGGCCACCAGGCCCGCGCTCTCGCCGTCCTGGCCGACCGCGGAGCCCCGGATCACGGCGTGGACGGTGTCGCCGTCGCGCCGTGCGTCGGAGAGCCGCTTCAGGACGAGCACGCCGCAGCCCTCGGCGCGGGCGTAGCCGTTGGCGCTCTCGTCGAAGGTCTTGCACTGGGCGTCGGGTGCGAGCACTCCGCCCAGGCGGAGGATCGCGTGGTTCTGGGCGTTGTGGATGACGTTGACGCCGCCGCTCAGCGCGACCCCGCACTCGCCGCCGCGCAGCGCCTGCACGGCGAGGTGGGTGGCCGTCAGCGACGAGGAGCAGGTGGTGTCGACGGTCATGCAGGGGCCGCGCAGCCCGAGGAAGAACGACAGGCGGCCCGAGACCGCGCTGTGGGTCAGTCCGGGCGCGAGGTAGCCGTCGAGGTCGGCGGGGGCGAGGTCGGTGGACTCGAAGATGTAGTCGAGCGTGGTGACGCCCATGAACACGCCGGTGTCGCCGTGGCGCAGGGAGACGGGGTCGATGCCCGCGTGTTCCAGCGCCTCCCAGGCCGTGTGGAGGGCGAGCCGCTGCTGGGGGTCGATGTAGGGCGCCTCTTTCGGCGACACCGAGAAGAAGGCGGCGTCGAAGCGGTCGACGTCGGGGACGAAGCCGCCGCGCGGCCAGTCGTCCCCCTCCGCCCCGGGCGCGGCGGCGCCATCGGCCGCCGCCCCGGAGCCGGTCGACGCCGCGTCGGGGCCGGGGGCCGCCGCGTCGGGCGCCATCTGGCGGCGTTCGCCGGCCGGCAGCGGCCCGATGCCGGAACGGCCCTCGCGCAGGAATTCCGCGAACGTGTCCGCGTCATTGTTGCCACCCGGAATGCGAAGGCCCATGCCCACGATGGCTATGGGTTCGTATTTCTCGCGTTCAAGGGCGGCGAGCGCTTCCTCCTTGCGTCGTAGATCGGCGATCACGGCGGCAAGTTCGGCCGCCGTCGGACTGGCTTGCTCCGACATTTATTCCCTCCGGTCAGAAAACAGATCACGCACAGAGATGGTCTATCAACTGACCGGCGGTGGGGTGACCGAAAAGAGCGGCCGTGGAAATCTCGCGCCCCAGCCTCCGCTCCAGGGAGAGCTTCACCTCGCTCAGCCGCAGGGAGGTGAGTCCCAGGTCGAGAAAGCCCACGTCCAGCGGGAACTCCTCGTCGTCGGTCATGAAAAGGGCGCTTCTGAACTCCCCCACCACCAGGCTCTCGACGAGCTCCCGGCGCTCGTGCTCCGGCAGGAGCTCCAACTGTTCCACGGCGAGAAAATCATGCGACACCACGCCACCGCCTCTCTACGAATCGACTGCTGCTCCGCAATCGAAACAGCCCCACCTGATAGTGAACTGATAGCCGCCTGATGGCACCCCTTCGCGGGTTCCGCCACGTTCCTGCAAGCGGCACGGAAATATTCTCCGGCCGGTTTACCGCCGCCGAATCGGTGCTATGTTCCCTGACATGAATGCAAACGAATTCAACGTGATCGATGAATTAGACAGGACACTCAAGACGCTCGGGCTCTCCCGCGACGAAGCCGTCAGCGAACTCGTCGTGAACGGGCGGGACCCGCTGGTGCCGTCCACCCTCCGGCTGGGCTCGGCGATGGGCATAGCCCTGCTGTCCGCCGCCGTGGGCGCGGCTCAGATCTGGCAGGAGTCGACGGGCCGCCCCCAGCGCCTCGGCCTCGACCTGGACCAGGCGCTCCACCAGCTCACGCCCTACCTCGGCGGCGGCAACACCCTGAACGGCTACGGCTCCAACATGGGCAGCGTCCTCGGGCTCGACGGCGCCCTCGCCCCCGCCCTGTGGGACCTGTACCGCACGGCCGACGACCGCTGGGCCATCCCGATCGCCTGCTACCCCAACACCCGCGACACCTTCCTCGACCTGCTCGGCACCGCGCACACCCGCGAGCACATCGCCGCGGCCATCGCGGACCGCGTCTCCTGGGAGCTGGAGGAGGAGGCAGCCGCCCGGGGCGTCCCCCTGGCGATCGTCCGCAGCAGGGAGGAGTTCCTCGCCCACCCCCAGGGCAAGGCCGTGCTGGCCGAACCGCTCGTGTCCGTCGAGCGGGTGGGCGACGCCCCGCCGCGCCCGCTGCCCGCCGGCGTCCAGCCGCTGTCCGGTCTGCGCTCCCTGCAGTTCACCCACGTCTTCGCGGGCACGGCGGCCGGCCGGGTCCTCGCCGAACAGGGCGCCGACGTCCTGCACGTGTGCGAGCCGAACGCCTTCGACCACGACCTGTGCTGGAACGAGACGGGCGTCGGCCTGCGCTCGGCCCGGCTCGCCCTGAAGCCCGAGGCCGACAGCGACGGCGAGGGCCGCCGCACCTTCCGCGAACTCCTGCGCTCCGCGGACGTGTTCGTGCACAACCACCGGCCCGCCAAGATGGCCCGGCTCGGCCTCACCCCCGAGGAGGTCGCCGAGATCAACCCCGGCGTCATCCACGTCTCCGTGCGCTGTTACGGCCACAGCGGCCCCTGGCAGGAGCGCGGCGGCTTCGACCAGCACGCCCAGGCCCTGACCGGCGTCAACTGGAGCGAGGGGCAGGACGGCCGCCCCCAGCTGCCGCCCGGCCGCATGCTCAACGACTACCTCGCCGCCTATCTCGCCGCCGCCGGCGTCATGAGCGCGGTCCTGCGCCGCGCCCGCGAGGGCGGCAGCTACCAGGTGCGCGTCTCCCTCGCCGGCGTCTCCAACTGGGCGTACGAGCTGGGCACCTTCACGCACGAGCAGTCCGAGCGGCTGCTCCCCCCGGCCACCCTGCCGCCGCCCCGGCGCCTCACCCGGCCCACCCCCCTCGGCGACCTCTCGCTGGTGGCCCCGCCGGTCACCCTGAGCGAGACCCCGGCCGCCTGGCGCGGCCCGCTCCTCGTCCCGCGCGGCTCGTCGCAGCCGCGCTGGCACGACGACGTGGCGTCCTGACGCACCGCGCCCGCCACGCGCTACGCCCTTCCGTCACCCCACCCGAAGAGAGAGACGCCATGTCCCGCATCCCCTGCCTCGACGACGCGTCGATGCCCGAGTCCCTGCGCTCCCTCAGCCAGGGGCGGATCATCAACGTCTACCGGATACTCGGCAACGCCCCCCGGTCGGTCACCCAGATCGCCCGCCTCGGCGCCGCGCTCTTCGCCGAGGGCAGCCTCAGCGCGATCGACCGCGAACTGCTCATCCTCACCTACGGCACCGTCTTCGAGGCCGAGTACGAGTGGGAGCAGCACGTCCCCATCTCCCGGGCCGTGGGCGTCACCGACGCCCAGCGCGCGGCCGTGCGCGGCAAGCGGTACGACGCCGACGCCTTCACCCCGGCCCAGCGGGCGCTCCTCGGCTTCGCGGCGGCGGCGGCCGCCTCACCCCTGGTGGACGAGGACCGCTTCGCGGCGGTGGCGGCGCACTACACCGAGGAGCAGCTCGTCGAGACCCTGGTCCTCGCGGGCTTCTACTACCTGCTCGCCCGCGTCTGCACCGTCCTCGACGTCGAGATCGACGCACCGGAGACCGACGAACTGGTGCGCATGGCACAGAGCATGCACAGCCACTGACCACGACTCCACGGAATCCGCATGACTCCTGGTCATGGAGTGCAACCGTTCGTGCACACGACGAGATATCGTTGACCCCAGACGGCCAACTGGCATGGATTAAGCCGCCAGTTGGCCGAAACGTGTGCCATGGGAAGTTCGTCGCGACCCAGGAGACGCCGGGAGGCACCGGCGTCGCCTTCCAGTCGGTGGCGTCGGCCACCCTGCCCCCGATGACACCCGTAGAGGACGTGATGACAGACCTGGTACAGGCCGCCACCGTGCTGCCCTCGGTGCTGACCCTGGCCGCCGGCGGTGCGGCCTGGCGGTTCCGGGGCCAGCGCCGGGGCGAGCGCGCAGAGAACGACCGCCTCCGCCGGCACGCCGAGGAGATCGCCGCGCAGCAGCGCGCCGCCGAAGACGTCCTGGCGCAGCTCGCCGGTGGTGTGCTGCCCCGCCTCGGAGCCGAGGCGGAGCGCTCGGGCACCGGCCGCGGGGCCGACATCGACCTGCCCGACGTCCTGGTCGGCACGGTGCTCGCCCAGCGGCTGACGGAGCTGGCCAACTCCGCGGCCCACACGGTGCGCAAGGTGCAGTACGACGCGCAGACCAGCACCGGCTCCCAGCTCACCGAGGTCCAGGAGACCGCGCGCAAGCAGGTCGAAGGCGCCCGGCGGGCCGCGGAGGAGTCCAGCCGCGCGGCGGTGCGCGCCGTCTCCTCCGCGATGGTCGGCATGGCGTCGAAACTGAGCCAGCGGGTCAGCCAGGGCGTGCGGCGCCACGAGGGCGACGAGGCGTACGAGACGCTGGTCGGCATCGACCACCCCACCCAGCAGATGCTGCTCGTGGCCCAGAACTACGTGGTCCTCTCGGGCGGCAAGCTGTCGCGCCGCTGGCCGGCGACCCCGATGACCGATGTGGTGCGGGCGGCCATGGGCAGCATCGAGGAGTACGAGCGGGTCGAGCACCAGGAGCTCACCGTCACGGTGACCAGCCGGGCCGTCGGGCCCGTCGTGCACGCCCTCGCGGTCCTCCTGGACAACGCGGTGCGCTACTCCCCCGCGTCCTCCCGGGTGCACGTCGCCTTCCAGGAGGGACACCACGGGGTCTCGGTCATCGTGGACGACGCCGGTCTGCGCATGAACGAGGAGCAGCTGACGTGGGCCAGGCAAATCCTGACCGGTGAGCGGCGCGACGACGTCAACCGGCTCGGCGCGCACCCGCAGACCGGCCTGCGGGCGGCGGCGGCCCTGGCGGGCGACTACGGCTTCCGCATCGACCTGGAGGCCCCGAACCCCTTCGGCGGCACCCGCGTCTACATGTTCATCCCCAAGAGCCTCCTGACGACGTCCCCCGCACCCCGGACCGCTCCGCCGCCCGCCGTCGAGCCGGAACCCGCGAGGCGCACCACCGCCAGCGGGCTGACCGTCCGGTCGCGGAAGACCCCGGCCGCGGGCGGGCGGACGCCCGCGGCGGCCCCGGAGAGCCCGGCGCCCGGACGCCCCTCCGTCGCCGCCGCCTGGGCGAGGGGGACGCGCAGCGCCCGTACCGAAGACCCGAACACCACGCACGAAGGAGCCTTACCGTGACCACCGGCAACGAACTTGGCTGGCTGCTGGACCGCTCACTGGGGTCCGTCGAGGGCGTCCGGCACGCGGTGCTCATGAGCTCCGACGGCCTGCTGCACTCCCGGACGTCCGGCATCGGACAGGACGACGCGGAGAAGTTCGCCGCGATCACCGCGGCCGTCCGGGCCGCCGCGCTGGCCTACGACGAGGAGACCGGCGGCGGGGGCACCCGGCAGGCGCTGATCGAGCTGACCCACCACGTGGGCCTGATCACCCAGGCCGGGGGCAACACCATGCTGTCGGTGCAGACGACGGGCCCCGACGCCGACATCGGCCTGATCACCCAGCACATGCTGGAGCTGGCCCAGCGCGTCGGCCATGAGATGAAGGTCGCCCCGCGGCAGCCTTCCGGGTCCGGCCTGCCGGCGACGTGAGCGGACCGCGGCGGGACCCGGACCTGGTCAGGCCGTACGTCCGTACCGAGGGACGGGTCCGCGCCGACCCGGACGTGCGCCTGGAGACCGTGGTGCTCGCCGCGAGCGGCCCCCGCGAGGGGCTGGGGGCGGACGCCCGGCGGGTGATGGGTCTGTTCGCCCACTCCCGCGGCGGCGGTCTGGCGGTCGCGGACATCGCGGCCGCCCTGGAGTTCCCTCCCTCCACGGTGCGCATCCTCGTCTCCTCGCTCATCGACGACGGCCTGCTGACCCGCCCGGTCGCCGCCGATGACGACCGACCCCAGACAGATCTGCTCCAGGAGGTACTGCGTGGTCTCCGCGCCCTCGTCTGACGGCCTCATCCACGTGCCTCCCGGCGTGACCCGGTCCGCAAAGATCGTGATCTCGGGGAGCTTCGGCGTCGGCAAGACGACGTTCGTGGGCAGCGTCTCCCAGGTCCCGCCGCTGCGCATGGAGGAGCGCATCACGGAGGCCAGCGCCGGTGTGGACGACCTCGCGCGCACCCCGCACAAGACGACCACGACGGTCGGCATGGACTTCGGGCGGCTGCACCTGAGCGACGCCCTCGTCCTCTACCTGTTCGGCACGCCGGGTCAAGGGCGCTTCCGTCCCCTGTGGGAGGGGCTCACCGAAGGCGCGCTCGGGGCACTGGTCCTGGTCGACACCCGCGATCTGGAGGCGTCCTTCGAGATCCTGGCGCTGCACGAGGAGCAGGGCACGCCGTACGCGGTGGCGGTCAACCTGTTCGACGGGGCCCCGCGCTACGACCTGGACGAGATCAGGCAGGCCCTCGACCTGGCCGCGCACACCCCGCTGACGACGTGTGACGCGCGGGACAGCACCTCCGGCGTCCTGGCCCTGATCACCCTCTGCGAGTACCTGACCGACGCGCACGCACCTGCCCTGGAGCCCCGCCCGTGACCAGCCCGACCACGACCGAGGCGGCGCCCGAGCGCCGTGTCGCCCTGTACGAGGCCGAGTTCGCGGCCGACCCGCACGCCGCGTACGCGAGGATGCGCGCGGAGTTCGGTCCCTTCGTCCCGGTGGACCTCGTCCCCGGGGTCCCCGCGACGCTCGTCATCGGCTACGCCCAGGCCCGGCGCATCCTCAACGACCCCCTGCGGTTCCCGGCCGACCCCCGGGTGTGGGAGCAGTCCGTTCCCGACACGTGCCCGGTCCGCCCGATGATGGAGTACCGGCCCAACGCGCTGCGCTCGACCGGCCCCGCGCACACGCGCTACCGGTCGGCGAACACCGCCGCGATCGACGCCGTCGACCAGCATGGACTCCGTACGCTGGTCGAGCGGGTCGCCGATGCCACCATCGCCGAGTTCCGTGCGGCGGGTGAGGCCGATCTGCTGACCCAGTACGCCTGGCCCATCGCCTTCCGCGTCCTGAGCGCGCTGCTCGGCTGCCCGGACGAGACGGGCCGCCGCATCGCCGACGGCATGGCCAAGATCTTCGAGGGGGTCGACGCCGCCTCCGGCAACGAGATCCTCGCGGGGGCCGTCGCCGACCTGGTGGGGCTGCGCCGCCGGCGGCCCGGTGACGACATCACCTCCCGGCTGATCGCGCACGACGCGGGGCTCGACGACGAGGAGATGGCCCACCAACTCGTCACGCTCTACGGGGCGGGCATCGAGCCCCTGACCAACCTCATCGCCAACACGGTCCTGAAGATCCTCGTCGACGACCAGTTCTCCGGCGACCTGCACGCGGGCGGTTCCTCGGTCCGCGAGGCGCTCGACACGGTGCTCTACCTCGACCCGCCCATGGCGAACTACTGCATCAGCTATCCGCCGCACCCGGTCGACGTCGACGGGTTCCTGCTGCCCGCGCACGAGCCCGTCGTCATCTCGATGACCGGCTGCAACAACGACCCCGCCCTCGGGGGCCGGCGCACCGCGGGCAACCGGGCCCACCTGTCCTGGAGCACAGGACCGCACGCCTGCCCCGCACGGCCGCACGCCTATCTCATCGCCGAGACGGCCATCACCCACCTGCTGGACGCGCTGCCGGAGATGGACCTCGCCGTCGCCCCCGATGAGCTGATCCGGCGCCCCGGGCCCTTCCACCGGGCCCTGACCGCCCTGCCCGTCTCGTTTCCCACCGCCGCATCCGCCTGAAGGGACACCCCCGCCATGACCGTGCCCACGCAGCCCATCGTCCTCGACCCCACCGGGGCCCGCGCCCACGACGAGCACCGCGAGTTGCGCGGGCAGGGCCCGGCGGCCCGCGTCGACATCCTGGGGGTGTCCGCCTGGGCGGTCACCGACCCCGCCCTGCTCAAGGAGCTGCTGACCAGCCCGGACGTCTCCAAGGACGCCCGCGCCCACTGGCCGGACTTCGCCGAGACGGTCCAGCGGTGGCCGCTGGCCCTGTGGGTCGCGGTGGAGAACATGTTCACCGCCTACGGGGCCGACCACCGGCGGCTGCGGCGCATGGTCGCCCCCGCGTTCAGCCACCGCCGCATCAGCGCCCTCCAGGAGGACATCGACACGGTCGTCACCGGCATCCTCGACCGCCTCGACGCGCTTCCGCCCGGCGAGACCGTCGACCTGCGCGAGCGGCTCGCCTTCCCGCTGCCCATCGCCGTCATCAGCCGGCTCATGGGCGTGCCGGCCGGGCAGCAGGACGCCTTCCGCCGCGTCGTCGACGGCGTCTTCGACACCACGCTGACCACCGAGCAGTCCGAGGCCAACACCGAGCAGCTGTACGAAGTCCTCCACCGGCTCATCGCCGCCAAGCGCGCCGAACCCGGCGACGACATGACGTCGCTGCTGATCACCTCGCGTGACGAGGACGAGGAGGGCGGCCTGTCGGAGGACGAACTCCGCGACACCCTGCTGCTGATGATCAGCGCCGGTTACGAGACCACCGGCAACGTCATCGACCAGGCGATCACCCAACTGCTGACCCACCCTGAACAGCTCGCGCTGCTCACCTCCGGCCGGGCCGACTGGGGTGACGCCGTCGAGGAGACCCTGCGCCTCGAACCGGCCGCGAGGCACCTGCCCCTGCGCTTCGCGTTGACCGACATCCCCCTGCCCGACGGCCGGACCATCGCGCGCGGCGAGGCGATCCTCGCCTCCTACGCCGCCGCCAATCGGCACCCCGACTGGCACGGCGAGACCGCGGACGCCTTCGACGTCACCCGCGCGTCCAAGGAACACCTCGCCTTCGGCCACGGCGTCCACTTCTGCCTCGGCGCCCCGCTCGCCCGCATGGAGGTCATCACGGCCCTGCGCCTGCTCTTCGAGCGCTTCCCGCGCCTGGAACTCGCCGTGCCCGCCACCGAGCTGCGCCCCCTCGGCTCCCTGATCAGCAACGGCCACCAGTCCCTCCCGGTCCGTCTCAGGCCCGCCACCGCGTGAGGGCGGCCCTCCGCCCGGAGGGGGAGGCGCAGCCGTGTCGTGACGAGGCGCAGCCGTGTCGTGAGGTGAAGTCGGACGAAGACGGATGACTGGCTCGGCGAGGACGGGGCACCCGTACATCTACACATATGTAGATTGCTTACGGAGAAAGGCAGCCAGCATGGAGATCTCAGGGATCATCACCGCGATCGTGATCGGTGTCGTCATCGGAATCCTGGGGCGTCTCGTCCTGCCGGGCCGCCAGCGCATCGGCGTGCTGTGGACCATCCTGGTCGGCATCATCGCCGCCCTCATCGGCACGGCCATCGCCGGAGCCCTGGACGTCGCCGACACCAAGGGCGTCGACTGGATCGAACTCGCCATCCAGATCGTCCTCGCCGCCGTCGGGGTCGCCGGCGTGGAACGGCTCAAGGGCCGACGCTGACCCTTGGTCCTTCCGCTCGGCGGAGGGCAGGGGGGAGGCGTCGCATGCGCTTCCCCCCTGCCGTCACGACAGGCCGGGATGGAAGGATTGGCCGGATGAACAGTGACAGCGCAGCCCTCGCCAACCCCGTGACCGCATCGCTGCTCGGAGCACACGCGCACCTGGGCCGACAGCTCGGGCAGGCGGCCACCTACCTGCCGGGGGTGTCGACCTTCTGCGCCCTGCCGGCCGAGCCCGGCGCCCAGGACTGGTCGGATCTGGCGAAGCTGCTGGGCCCCGGCGGTTTCGCCGACATGTTCAGCAGCCCGGCGCTCCCGCCGCCGGGCTGGGAGCCGGTCTTCGTCCTGGAGGGCCGCCAGATGCTCTGGCGCGACAGCCGCCCGCTCGACGACCGGCTCCCGGCGAGCGGTGCGGCGGCGGACGCGCCGGCGGTGGCCGAGCTGGGCCCGGACGACGTACCCGAGATGCTCGACCTCGTCGAGCGGGCCCAGCCGGGGCCGTTCGGACCCCGCACCCGCGAACTCGGCACCTATCTCGGCATCCGCGAGCGAGGGCGCCTGGTGGCGATGGCGGGCGAGCGGCTGCGGCCCCCGGGCTTCACCGAGATCAGCGCCGTGTGCACGGCTCCCGAGGCACGCGGCCGGGGCCATGCCGCCCGCCTGGTGCGGGCGCTGGCCGACCGCATCCTGGCCCGGGGCGACCACCCCTTCCTGCATGTGGCCGAGGCGAACACCGGAGCCATCGCCCTCTACGAACGCCTCGGCTTCGCAAGCCACCAGAAGGTGACCTTCCGCGGCTTCCGCACGCCGTGAGCCACTGGGCCGCCCGGCCCCTGCCTGCCCGTGCCGTCGACCGACCAGGTTTCAGCGTGGGGCCCGGCGCCGCCAAGGGCCCTCGGGCGCCAGCGTGTCGAGCAGCTCCAGCAGTCGCGGTGGTTCGACCGGGTCCGGCAGGGACCGGAGGTCCGGCCAGGCGAACCAGGCGTGCGAGTGCAGACTGGCCCGTTCTTCGGGCAGCAGCCCGGTCCGCAGCAGTGGTGGTCGTTCGACGGTGTAGCGGGCGATGAAGAACAGCTCCGTTGCGACGTGCCGCTTCCCCATCCATCGGACGTCACGGTCGACGGGCACCGACCGGTCAAGCACCGCGGCCGGGTCAAGGCCGGTCTCCTCGGAGAGTTCGCGCCGTGCCGCCGCGAGGGGTGTTTCGCCGGATTCGATGCCGCCACCTGGCGGCTCCCACAGGTAGGCGCCCTCGACCGGGTCCCGCCACCGCAGGAGAAGTATCCGGTCGGCGGCGTCCAGGCAGAGGATTCTCGCGGCGGGTCGATGCGTCGTCTCCACGAACGGGACGGTATGCCGCGTCCCGCCGCGAGGACCAGGCGGCAGCGGCGCCGCCACCCTCGCCCGGCGTCCCGCCGCGTCCGGCCCGGGAGCACCCCAGCCGTCTCCGGCGCGTATCTCCCGTACGAGGTCACTCGAACGGCGTCAGGTCGTGGCCGTCGCGCTGGGGCCGGGGCCGGGGCCCGGTGGAATGTGGACCGTCATGACGAGGTGGCAGGTGCCGCTGCCCGCACCGCGATAGGCGTGCGGGCTGTCGCCGTCGAACGTCGCCGTCTGGCCGGCCTCGACGGCATGCTCCCTGCCGTCGACCACGAGCGTCATCCGGCCGTGCGTGACGCTGACGGTCTCCACGACACCGGCCTGATGCGGATGGCTGGGATACTCCTCGCCCGGCTTTAGTTTCCAGCGCCACACCTCGACCGGGGCCGCCCCCGACGTGGTCAGCATGAGGCGGGCCTCGCCGCCGCGCTCACCCGCCCACAAGGGCACGACCTCGTCGGCGGACACCACCCGGACCCGCCCCTCCGCCGGCCCCTCCATCAGGGCGGACACCGAGATGCCGAGGGTGTCGGCGAGCCGGACCAGCGTGGCGAAGTTCGGGTTGCCCTGCGCCTTCTCCAGGCCCACCAGGGCGCCCTTGCTGACCTTGGCGCGCCGGCCCAGCTCGTCGAGGGACAGGCCCGCGCGCGTACGGGCCGCTCTGACGTTGTGCGCGAGCGTGCGCAGGGCTGCCTCTGCCTCGGGCACCTGATCACCGTCCTGACGTGTGCCGGGGGCCCGCTGGGGGGTGCGAGCCGTTGAGCGATGGAATGTACCGTCCGGTCGTTTGGTTGACAGGACGCGGTCGGTTCATTGTACGGTCGAGTCGTTCCATTGTGACAGTCGGCTGGTGTCCTGGCGCCGTCGTGCCTCAGCGCCCTGGCGCCGTCGGTCCGGGCGATCACGCCCCCGCCCTCCGCCGTAATCGCCCCGTAGGAGACCCCATGTTCATCCAGCCCTGGGACACCAGCCTGGACGACGCCGAGTGGCAGACCTGGATCGCCGAAGGCCACGACTTCGGCCTCCTGAGCGTCAACGGTCCGCCCGGCCAGGCCCCCGTCACCGTCCCCACCCACTTCACCGGCGGCGACGCGGGCCATCTGCTCATCCACCTCGCCCGGCCGAACCCGGTCTGGAAGGCGATCGAGCACGACCCGCACGTCACGTTCACCGTCATCGGCGACTACGCCTTCATCCCCGGCCCCTGGCGCGCCAAAGCCGGCACCCCGCCCGCCGAAGGCGTCCCCACCAGCTATTACGCCGCCGTCCAGTTCACCTGCCGCGCCCACATCATCGACGAGCCCGAGGCCAAGGCCGCACTGCTGCGCCGCCAGCTCGCCCACTTCCAGCCCCACGGCGACCATGCCCCCGTGGCCGTTGGCCAGGCCCCGTACGGCCGGATGCTGCCGGGCATCCGGGGGCTGCGCCTCGACGTCACCGACGTACGGGCCAAGTTCAAGTACGACGACCACAAGCCGGTCGAGCAGCGCGCCGGCATCGCCGACCGCCTCACCGAACGCGCCCAGGGGCTCGACGCGCCCACCGCGCGGCAGCAGCGCCGCCGCCTGGACCGCATGGGCCCTTGGGAGGCCTGACCCGCCGCCCCGGCTCCCACCCCACGTCACACTCCCCCGCCCCGACCCGTCCAGCCATCCGTCACCGCTTCAGGAACAGAGCCCTCCCTCATGACCCTTCGCATCGACCCCGCCGTCACCGACGCCTTCCCCGACACCCGGATCGCCGTGGTCACCGCCACGGGGCTGCGCGGCCATGAGCCGTGGCCCGCCACCGCTGCCGCCGTCCAGGAGCTGGAGCAGCGGCTCGCCGACGGCGTCTGGCGGCCGGCCGACGAGACCGATCCGCGCATCGAGGCGTGGCACACCGTCTACCGCTCCTTCGGCACCAACCCGCGCCGCGTCCGGCCCAGCGTCGACGCGCTCGGCCGCCGCATGGCCAAGAAGGGCACCCTGCCGCGCGTCAACCCGGCCGTCGACTCGTACAACACGGTCTCCGTCCGGCACGCCCTGCCCGCGGGCGCCTTCGACCTCGACCAGGTCGCGGGCCACATCGACATCCGGCACGCCGAAGGCGCCGAGGAGTTCACCCCGCTCGGCGAGCCGGACACCGTCGAGAACCCCAAGGCCGGCGAGATCATCTACACGGACGCCGTCGGCGTCCTGACCCGCCACTGGAACCACCGCGACGCCCACCGCACCCGGGTCACCGAGGACTCCACCCGCGTCGCGTTCGTGCTGGAGACCGTGCACGCCACCCGGGACGGCCACCTCCTCGAAGCCGCCGCGGACGAACTGCGGGACCTGCTCGCCCCGCACGCCGACCTGACCGCCGTCCACCACCTCAGCGCCGCCCACCCCCACGCCGACCTGGCTGGTGGGTTCACCGAGCGCCCTTGATCGTCTTCGGAGCGACGCCTAGGCTCCCATGCCCATGGAGACGGGGGAGCCGGACCGCGGGCGGCGGGCATGGCATGACGGGCCGGTCAGGCGTCGCGTCGTCGCGGGTCTGTCGGCCGGGGCGGGGTTGGTCGTTCTCGGCACGGTGTTCGTCGTGCTGCCGGGGGTGGTGGTCGACCACGATCTGGCCGGGGCGAGCGTCGCCGCGAAGGATCGGCTGAAGGCGGTGAACGATGTCCGTACGACGCTTCTGCAGGTGGTCGGCGGCCTGGTCGTCCTCTTCGGCGCGTACGCCACCTGGCGGCAACTGCGGGTGAGCCAGGACGGTTTGCGCGCCACCCAGGAGGGCTATGTCACCGACCGGTTCACCCGGGCCGTCGAGCAGCTCGGCAGCGACAATCTGGATGTGCGCATCGGCGGGTTGCACGCGCTGTGGCGGATCGCGGAGCAGTCCGCCCGCGACCGGGAGGCCATCATCTCCATCCAGGCCGCGTATCTGCGCACCCATCTGCCCTGGCCGCCGGCCGGGCCGGGGGCGCCGGCGGCGGACGTGCATATCAACGACATCGCACCCTTGGAGACCCGCGCCGCCGACACCCAGGTGGCGCTGACCGCGCTCGGCGTGCTGTGCCGTCACCGGGAGCAGTCCTGGGTCAATCTCAGCATCACCGACCTGCGCCGGGCCGACTGCGACGGACTGTGGTTTCCCGAGGTCAACTTCGACCGCGCCCGCATGGAGGCGGCGGGCCTGTACCACGCCAATCTGACCCAGGCGTCCCTGGTCTCGGTCAACCTGCGGCACGCCGACCTCACGACGGCGATCCTCCGCCGGGCTCGCTGCGTCCTGGCCGACCTGCGGGCCGCGAAGCTGGTCGAAACCGACTTGCGTGACGCCGACTTCACCGAGGCCGACCTGCGCGAGGCGAACCTGCGCAAGGCCGACGCGCACGGCGCGGTCTTCCACCGCGCCGACCTCGGCATGGCCGACCTGCGCGGCGCCGACCTGAGCACCGCCCATCTCTCCGACGCACGCCTGACCGGCGCTCTGGCCAGTGAGTTCACCCGCTGGCCCGCCGGTTTCGACCACACGGCCGCCGGAGTCGTCGACACCGACGACCCCGGGCCTGAGCCCTCGCCCCTGCTCCAGCCGCCCGGGATGACCTGGCAGGCGCCGCCGCTGCGGTCCGCTTCCTGACCCGGACGCGCCGGTCAGGACTGGGCGACCACGATCCTCCCGACCGGCGCGCCTTCTGCTCCGCGGCGTCCTGCCCTACGGCGCGGAGGCCCGAGGCCGGTCGACGATTCCCGCGACGATCCGCAGCAGCCGCTCCCCCACCCGGTCGATGCTGCCGTTCTGCGTGCTGACCTGCGCGCCTTCGAGGGCGAAGGTGATCTCGGCGGCGGCCTGCTCGGGGTCGGGGAGCCCGGCGTCGGCGCACATGCCGACCAGCCTGCGGGTCTGGCGGGCCTTGTGCTCCTCGATCACCTGCCGGGCGGGGTGGGAGCGGTCGGGCAGCTCCGCGAGGGAGTTGATGAACGGGCAGCCACGGTGCGAGAGCGTCGGCAGCCCCTCGGCGATGAAGCGCGCCAGGCCGAGGATCTGCTCCCTCGGCCGACCGGGGTGTTCGGTCTCGACCCGGTCGAAGGCCGCCTGGTAGTCGGCGGCGAGGATGCGCAGCCACTCCGCCACCAGGGCGTCCTTGGTGTCGAAGTGGCGGTAGATCGCCATCTTGGTGGTCTCGGCCCGCTCGGCGATCGCCTGGACGCCGACCCGCGCGATCCCCTGGCTCTGGAACAGCTCCTCCGCCGCGTCGAGGATGCGCTCGCGCGGCGGCAGCTTGGCCACTCTGCTCGGCCTGCTTGCCGTGGATGTCATCACCGCTCCGTGGGTCCTGAGTTCCGAACGCCTGCTACGGTACCAACCCGTCCTGCACGATACCGATCGGTATCGTGCAGGACTGAACGGTATCCACCTGCGTGGCGAAGGTACTGAGGAGTGGCAGTGAAAGTCAGCGAATACGTGGGTCATGACGCGGTCGGCCTCGCGGATCTGGTGGCCAGGGGCGAGGTGAGCCCCGCCGAGGTGGAAGCGGCCGCACGCGAGGCCGCGCGTTCGGTCGGTCCGCGGATCAACGCCGTCGTCGAGACGTGGGAGACCCGCGACGAACCGGCCCCCGGCGGCGCGCCGCTGGCCGGGGTGCCCTTCCTCATCAAGGACATCGGTGTCGCCATGGCCGGCAGGCGGATGGAGCTGGGCAGCCGTCTCGCGGCGGGCCACGTCGCGCAGGCCGACTCCGCGCTGATGCGGCGCTTCCGCCGCGCGGGGCTCGTGACGTTCGGGCGTACCGCGACACCGGAACTCGCCTACAGCATCACGACGGAGCCCGCGCTGTACGGGCCGACGCGCAACCCCTGGGACCTCGGGCGGAGCGCGGGCGGTTCCAGCGGCGGCGCGGGCGCGGCCGTCGCCGCCGGCGTGGTCCCGGCCGCGCACGCCACGGACGCGGCGGGCTCGCTCCGCATCCCCGCGGCCCACAACGGCCTCTTCGGGCTCAAGGCCACGCGCGGCCGCGTCTCCATGGGGCCCGGCGCGGACGAGTTGTTCAGCGGTTTGGCCGTGCAGGGCGTCGTCAGCCGCACCGTGCGCGACAGCGCGGTCCTGCTCGACCGGATCAGCGGGCCCGAGCCGGGCGATCCGTACTCCGCCCCGGAGCCGAGCCGCGCCTACGCCGAGGAGGTCAGCCGCGATCCGGGTGCGCTGCGGATCGGTGTCCTCCCGCAGGGGTGGGGTGGGCGCCGTACCGCCCCGCCGGTCGCCGACGCCCTGTCCCGCACCGTGGCCCTGCTGGAATCCCTCGGCCACCGGGTGACCGAGGCACAGGTCGGTCTCGGGGCGGACTGGGAGGAGTTCGTCCTGGCCACCGCCCGGCTGATGACGGCGAACCTCGCGGCTTCGGTCGACGAGCTCGCGGCGGCCTTCGACCGGCCCGTCGACTCCTCGACCCTGGAGGCGGAGACCCTTGCCGGCTACCGCTACGGGCAGCGGGTCACCGGCCCCCGGCTCGTCGCCGCGCTCGGGATACGGAACCGGGTGGGCCGAAGCCTGGCCCGGCACTTCGACGCCTACGCCGTGCTGCTCACCCCGACGCTGCCGGAGCTCCCCCCGGCCCTCGGGGTGTACGCGGAGGGCGCGGAGGCCCTGGACGGCTTCGGCTGGATCGCCCGGCTCAACGACCGCTCGCCGTTCACCATGGCGTTCAACGTGGCGGGCACGCCGGCCATGTCCGTGCCCGTGACGGCCGACCCCGGCACCGGGCTCCCCATCGGCATGCAGTTCGCCGCCGGTCACGGGAGGGAGGGCCGCCTGTTCCGACTGGCCGGCCAACTCGAACAGGCGAGCCCGTGGGCGGGCCGGACCCCGGCGGTGTGGGCAGGGGACGCCGCGGCCCTGTGAGGTCTGCTGTCCGGCACCGTGCCGGGAGCGGCGGGCGGGTCAGGTCCGGCGGGCGTACGAGGCGAGGCGGTCGGCGAGTGCGGCGACGAGGTCCCGCAGTTCGTCGGGGCTCTCGACGGTGAACGGCCGGTCGAGGGAGGCGAGCACCGGGGGCAGCCAGTCGAGGCGCTCCACCCGGAGTTCGACGCGCAGCCAGCGTTCGGCCGCCAAGTCCGCCTCGGGGGCGGTTTCTTCGATGGTCGCCACGCCGGCCGGGAGGCGGGTGCGGATCTGCTCGACCGTCCCGTGGACGCGCAAGATCACGTGGTGCCGGTACGCGGCCGTGGCGAAGCCGGTGATGACGCGCTCCGCCGGGTCGAGCCCCTCGGGCGCCTCGAACGAGCCCGGCAGGGGTCTCGCCTCCGCGATGCGGTCGAGCCGGAAGGTGCGGTCCTCTTCCAGCTCGGGGTCGGCGCCCGTGACGTACCAGCGGCCCGCGTGGGTGACGATCCCGTACGCGTGCAGGGTGCGGTTGCCGCGCCGGCCTTCGCGGTCGGTGTATCTGATCGTGAGTGGCCGCCGGTGGCGTACCGCGTCGGCGAGGGCGAGGAGGACGTCGGTGTCCGGGGCGGCGGGCTCGCCCGGCCGGTCGGTGAAGGCGAGGGATTCCAGGACGGTGTCGAGTCGGTGGGCGAGGCGCGCGGGCAGCGCGCGCCGGATCTTGGCCGCGGCCGTCTCGCTCGCCGTTCCGGCCGTCGTCAGTCCCGCTCGGCGGCCGGCGGCCAGGCCGAGCAGGACGGCGAGCGCCTCGTCGTCGGTGAGCATGAGGGGCGGCATGCGGTAGCCGGGGGCGAGCCGGTAGCCGCCGTAGCGGCCTCGCACCGATTCGACGGGTACGTCGATGTCGACCAGGTGGTCCACGTACCGCCGCACGGTCCGGCCGTCGACGCCGAGTCTGTCGGCGAGTTCGGCCACGGTGCGGGTGCCGCCGGACTGCAGGAGTTCCAGGAGGGCGAGGACGCGGCCGGTGGGGCGGGACATGTTCCCCAGCGTAGGGCGAATACTGGACGGGTTCTGTCCTCTATCTGTTCTAGCGTGCGGCGGGCAACGACGTCACCAGCCGAAGAGCAAGAGGACCACCATGTATTTCGTCTCCATCCGCGTCATCACCGCCGACGTCGCGCGGCTCGTCTCGTTCTACGAGAAGGCCACCGGAGTGGCGGCATCCTGGGCCACGGAGGACTTCGCCGAGATCAGGACCTCCGGCGCGACGCTCGCGATCGCGAGCACGCGGACGGTCCCGCTGTTCGCGCCCCGGTCCGCCCGTCCGGCGGAGAACCACAGCGTGATCACGGAGTTCCTGGTCGACGACGTGGACCAGGTGTACGCGAACCTGACGGACGTCGTCGACGACTTCGTCAACGAACCCACGACCATGCCGTGGGGCAATCGCGCCCTGCTGTTCCGCGACCCGGACGGCAACCTCGTCAACTTCTTCACCCCGGTCACGGAGGCGGCCATCGCGAGGCACGAGAACACCACCCCCGAGCACCACTGAACAGCGCCACCCCCGGTCCGACTGAACCGCCCCTGAGCCGTCCGCGTCACAGGACGGAACCGCCTCGCTTCGGCTCGCCGCCTCCGCGCGGCCGGGGGGCTCATGGACGGTCGGTCATTCTCACGCCTCGCCGGCTCGCGAGCGGCGGCCGCGCTGGTGGCCGTCGGCCTGGCGGCTGTCTGCGGGTGCGGCGGTGAGGGAGCGGAGGGCAGTGACACCGGGCGTCCGGGGGACCACGCCCGGCACCCTCCCGCCACAGCCGGTCACCCGCTCGACCGAGTGGTCCGGATCGTCGAGGAAGGGCGCTCGGTGACGGTGGCGGCCCTGCACGGGGCGTGCGGCGACGGTGTCGAGGTGAGCGCCGTCGGGACGCGCGGCCGTGTCGTGCTGACGGCCACCGTCACGGGGCGCCGGAACGGCGGCGACCGCACCGAGCGGGCACGCATGCGGCAGGTGGCCGTGGAACTGCGGCGCCCCCTCGGCGGGCGTCCGCTCGTCGATGCCCGTACCGGGCGGCCCGTCCCCGGAAGGGGCCCGGCGGGAAGCCCTCAGCGGGGGTCAGGCGGTGGGCGGCAGTTGTGCCGTCGAGCCGCGGACGACCAGTTCTGGTTCGAAGAGCTTGTTGCTCGTCCCGTAGTCACCCGCCGGGAGGTGGACGCCCCTCAGCTTGCCGCTGGTGTGCATGCGGACTTTGTCCAGGGCGTTCTGCACGTCCTGGTGGTCGAACCGGGCGGGCACGACGTATGCACCCGGGTCGGGGTCGGTCTTCGGCGCCACCTGCTCCAGTTCGACGGAGTCGATGGCGTAGCGGGAGGTGTTGGCGCTGTCCTTCTGCAACTTGGTCCTACTGCCCGCCTTGACCGTCCCGCCGAGCATCGCGTGTGCCTCGTCGTGGATGTGCCGGGCGGGGCCCGCGCCGGGTGAGTTGCCGGGTGCGGCTTCGTCCCCGTACAGCCAGGCGTACTCGGAGGTGAGGTAGATCGCCTTGCGGAAGGTGCCGCCGACGTAGATGCTCAGGGTCGCCTCGGTGCCGCCGCCCGGTGCGTCGCACCGTCGCGGTCAGCGGCAGCTCCGAACTCCTCGACGCGGCGAAGGTCGACGGCGTGGGACCGCTGACGACGATGTGGCGCGTGGTGCTGCCGCTCGCCCGGCCGATCCTCGCGGTGGTCTCCGTCCTGTCCGTCGTCACGGCCTGGAAGGACTTCCTCTGGCCGCTGCTCGTCCTGCCCGACCCGGCGCGGCAGCCGCTGCTCCGAAGGTCCGGAAGGAGCACGAGGACGTGCTGCGCTTCTGGTTCGAGCGCGGGGGCGGGCCGATGTGCGCGTCGACTCGGCGGCGCTGCTCGCGAAGGCCGACGGGCTGCCCTCCATGGACCCCGCACGACCGCACCCCTTCCACGACCGGCCCGAGCTGCACGGCATCTACCGCTCCTGGCGGCGGATCGCCGACGAGTACGGGGCCGCGCTCATCGGCGAGATCTGGCTGCCGGACGCGGAGCGGTTCGCCCGCTACCTGCGCCCCGACGAGCTGCACACCGCCTTCAACTTCGACTTCCTCTCCCGGCCCTGGGACCCGGCGCGGCTGCGGGAGTCGATCGACCTCACCCTGTCGACCCACGCCCCCGTCGGCGCGCCCGCCACCTGGGTCCTCGCCAACCACGACGTGACCCGTACGGCCACCCGCTACGGCGGGCCGACGACACCGGCTTCGCCTTCGAGCGCAAGCGCTTCGGCGTCCCCGCCGACCTGGCGCTCGGCACCCGCAGGGCCCGTGCCGCCGCCCTGCTCACCCTGGCGCTGCCCGGCTCGCTCTACCCGTACCAGGGCGAGGAGTTGGGGCTTGCCGGAGGCGGAGATCCCCCGGGAGCGCATCCAGGACCCGACGCACGCCCGCTCCGGCGGGGTCGACCCGGGCAGGGACGGCTGCCCGACGCACGCCCGCTCCGGCGGGGTCGACCCGGGCAGGGACGGCTGCCCGGCGCCGCTGCCGTGGGACGGCGTCCCGGAGCGCAGCCGGCTGCCGGTGCAGCCGGACTGGGCTTACGCCGCCGAGGGTCAGGCGCGCGACCGGGCTCGATGCTCACCCTGTACCGCACGGCGCTGCGGCTGCGGCGCTCCTTCGGCGACGCGGGACCGCTGCGCCGGCTCCGCGCCGACGAGCCGTACGTCCTGTCCTTCGCGCGCGCCTCCGAGCGGGACGGCGCCACGTGGATCTGCCTGGTCAACTTCGGCCCCGAGGACGTGGCGCCGTCCGCGGGCGCCGAACTCCTGCCGGCCAGCGGCCCCCTGTCAGCGCGGGGGCGGCTGCCGCGGGACGCGGCGGTCTGACTGCGGGCCTGAGCACCGTCGGCGCCGCCGTCGAGCGCACCGCTCCCGCTGCCCGCGTCGACCGATCGTGCCGCCATGATCTCGAACCGTCCCTAGCGCTGCCGGAGTCCCCCGGGCATCACTCCGCCGGTCGGAGCGGCCCCACGACTCCGGCGGGTTCTACGGGTGACGCGGCTGCTAGCCGCGGCGGGCGGCAGGATAGCCTCGCCGCCGTGACCATCGACTCGCGTACGAGCACCACGGACGCCACCGGGGGCGTCACCGCGGCGGCCGGGCGGGGGCGCGCCGCCACGCGGTGTGTCGACATCGCCGCCCTGCTGACGCCGCTCCTCGTGTTCGCCGTCCCGTCGGCGCTGGTCCGGGCCGGAATGATCAATGACGGTTTCCTGCTCCTCAATCTGTGCTCACTGCTCGTCAGCGCCCTGGTGGCGGTCTACGGCCACATGTGCTGGCACGCCCGCCCGGCCAACGGGGACCTGCTCTGTGCCCGCACCCTCACCGGGCGGCGCACCCTCGACCTCACCCGGCTGACCAAGGTCGGCCGCCTTGAGGTGCCCGGCCAGACGCGGACCGACGACCGGCTGATCCTGACGGACGCGCACGGCGTGCGGCTCGTCGTGCACAAGCTGCGCGGCGGCGACGGCACCGTCGACAACCTGGTCCGGCGGGCGCTGACGAGGCGGCCGCCCGGCGCCGGAGTGGTGGTGTCGGACCGGGCCGCCGAACGTCTCGGGCTGCGGGCGGAAGTGGCCCGCCCGCACGGCCGTCTTTGCCCCGGACGCAAGATCCGCGAAGGTCTCGTCGGATGGCTGCCGCTGCTGTCCGTCCTCGTGCTGACGCCGGTGTCCATCGGGCTCCTGCTGCTCGCCCTGACGCTCTCCGGGGCCGTCTGAACCGGGACGCGAACCGGTACCGGACACGGCTCGCGCCGCATGGCCGGAATCCCATCTTGACGGCGCCCGGCCGAAGTCTATGGTCTGGACTAATCGGCAGCCGGGCACATCCCACCCCACTGCTCGGCCCCCGTACCGCTCCGCCGCCCCACGAGCACTTCACGTCGCACACCCCCAGGAAGCACGCCCCGTGAAGGAGTACGCATGGACAAGAAGCGGAAGATGGCCGCGGTGATCGGCGCCGGCATGGCACCCGTCCTCGCCCTGACCCTGCCGACCGGTTCGGCCAGTGCCCACGGATACGTCAACGGTCCCGCGAGCCGCCAGGCGCAGTGCGCCGCGCGCACGGTGGCCTGCGGCGACATCAAGTACGAGCCGCAGAGCGTGGAGGGTCCCAAGGGCCTGCGCAGCTGCAGCGGCGGCAACGCCCGGTTCGCCGAACTGGACAACGACAGCAAGGGCTGGAAGGTCAGCGACGTCAGCAGGACGCAGACCTTCACCTGGACGTTCACCGCCCGGCACCGCACCGCGAACTACGAGTACTTCGTCGACGGCACGAAGGTCGCCACCATCGACGGCCACAACCAGCAGCCGCCGTCGACCGTCTCCCACCAGGTCAACCTCGGCAACTTCACCGGCAGGCACAAGGTCCTCGCGGTGTGGAACATCGGCGACACGTCCAACGCCTTCTACGCGTGCATCGACGTCAACATCCGCTGAGCACGCCGTCGGTCTGACGCCTCCTCCGCCGTCCTCACCACGTCCGTGCCCACCGCGTTGGTCCTGGCGCGCCGGTTCAGCCGCCCTGTGATGGCAGACCGGCCCGTCTCCCGCGAGACTGAGTGGTGCAACGTGCAACGAACCCGCACGACCGCGTGAGGACGCAGAGGAGACACCAGATGCTGTTCGGCAAAGAGCATGTCAGGCGCTACCAGGAGACCGACGGCGCGGAGGGCCACGACTGGCAGAACACCACGGTGCTGATCCTCACCACCACCGGCCGCAAGAGCGGGGAACCGCGCAGCACTCCCCTGATCTACCGGCCGTACGGTGACGCGGTCCTGGTGGTCGCCTCCAACGGGGGCGCCGACGCGCCGCCCCTGTGGTACCGCAACCTGGAGGCGAACCCCGAGGTGCAGGTGCAGATCAAGGGCGACCGCTACACCGCCCGGGCCCGCACCGCGACCCCGGACGAGAAGCCGGACATGTGGCGGACGATGGTCGCCACGTGGCCGGCGTACGAGGAGTACCAGACCAAGACCGAGCGGTCGATCCCGGTGGTGGTCCTGGACCGCGTCTGAGCGAGCAGCGCCTTCCGGCCCCCGGCGGACGTGACTGCCGGGGGCCCTCCCGTGCCAGGGGGCCGGCGGCCCCGTGGTCCTAGACGGTGCTGAGCGGATGTGCCGCCGTGGCCGAGCGCGGGGGCCAGGCGCGGGGGGCCAGGATGCCGAGGACGTAGGCGCGCGCCACGAGGGCCGGGCGGGTCGCCGCGCCCAGCAGATGGCGCAGGCGGCTGAGGTGGTAGTCGACCGTCTGGCGGGACAGGTTCAGTGAGGTCGCTATGCCGCTGTTGCTGCTGCCCTCCGCCAGGAGGGAGAGGATGCGGACCTGCGCGGCGGTGAGCGAGGGACGGGCCTCGTGGGCGAGGCTCTGGTGGGTGACGACGGCCCAGACGTGCCGGGCCCGCGCGGTCGTGTGGCCGATCGTCGTCAGGTGGAGCTGTGCGCGCCGGTGCAGGCCGTGGGCGTCCACGAGGACCGCCGAGGTCTCCACCCGTCTGGTGCGACGCGCTATCAGGGTGTTCCACCGGTGGTGCAGCCGGTCGAGGCCGGGCTCCGGGGCCAGCAAGGTGTGCGCCCGGCGGCCGACCAGTTCATGGAGGCTGATCCCGAACAGTTCGGCCGCCGCCGCGCTCGCCTCGACCACGCGGCCGTTCGCCGAGAGCAGTGCGCAGGGCAGCCCGCTGTGGTCGCGCAGCGCCTGGAGGTTCTCCTCGGCCTCCTGCCACTGGACCGTGGCGCGCAGGTGGTCGGTGACGTCCACGTAGATTCCGGCCACGCAGGTCCGCGCGCCCTCCCGTACGGGGAAGCGGTGGCCCACGGCCCGGCCCGCGCTGCCGTCGGGGCGCCGGTAGCCGATGGTGTGGCGTACGGGCGTGCCGCGGTCGAGTATCTCCTGGTCGAGGGTGCGGAACTGGTCGGCGTCGGCCGGTGCGTCGAAGTCCTCGATGCACTTGCCCACCACCTCCTCCGGCACGGTGCCGTAGAGGTGCGCGTAGGCGTGGTTGGCCCACAGGTAGCGGCCGTCGCTGTCCCGTATGAAGGCGGCGGCCGGCGCGAGGTCCACGAGGTCGGCGAAGGCGGCGTATCGCCGCGGTGTCCCGGCGGGGGCGTCGGCCTCCACCGCCGGGCCGTGCGCATGGCTGGGGGCGCGGCTCTCGTGGTGGGGCCGGCCCGCGTCGAAGGCGCGGCCCCGCTCCGGCACCGGCCCCGTGTCGTCCACGTCCGACCAGTACACGGGGAGGTGTTCGCGCGGTGCCCTGAGCCTGGAATCGTCCACAGTGGTCTCCGTCCGTATATGACTGACTGACAGTCAGTCACCTTGCGTCGGATGTCCGGCCCTGTCGCCCACACGATCCCGCCGCCCGGCCGAAGCGCCGGGGGTCGCGGGCTCTCAGGCAAATGCCTGAGTCGTGCACGGCCTCGGCGGTCTCACGGGCGCCTGCCACCTGTTCCCCTTGAGTGAGCGGGTGAACACGCCCCGCCACGTGGACCCGGGGGCTCCCCGGACTCACCACGCCATCCCCCCGCATACGGCGATCCGTGGAATCCGGACGAATGGAGACGAACTTCAGTGAGCAAGGTGCTGTTAGTGCATGCCAAGGGTGGTCCGCCGCTCGGTCACGTCCTGTCCCGGACGGCCGCGAGGGCGCAAGTGCACCTGCTGGCCCTCAGCGCTCTTCCTCCCGCCGTGGCGGACTCCGCCGGCAGACTGTGCGCCTCGGTCATCACGCCCGGCCGCACGCACCGCTCCGACCTGGTGTCCTTGATCGTGTCGCGGGCCAGGGCCGTCGGCGTGGACGCGGTGCTCACCTTCTCCGAGTACGCGGTCGTCGCCGTCGCCGAGGCGTGCGAGGCCCTCGGCCTCGCGGGAGCCGGCGGCGCCGCCGCGCTCGCCCGTGACAAGCGGCTGATGCGGCGCACCTGGCAGCGGCACGGGCTGCCCCAGCCCGAGTTCCGCCCCGTCGCCACGGAGGCGGACCTGCGCGCGGCGGCCCGCGACCTGCCGGGACCGCTGCTCCTCAAGGCGGCCTGGAGCGCGGGCTCGACGGCGCACCAGATCATCCGCTCCCCGCACGAGGCGTCCGCCGCCTGGGCCCGCTCCCGTGACGTGATGGCCGAATCGGCCCAGTTGGGCTACGCGGAGCTGCATGTGGCCGAGGCCGACGCGGACTTCGTGGTCGAGCGGATCGTGACCGGCACCGCGGCGGACTGGTTCGACGAGCCCGGCTGGGGCGACTACGTCAGCGTCGAGGGCGTCGTGGCCGACGGAACCTTCCACCCGGTGTGCCTGAGCGGCCGGATGCCGACGGTCGAGCCGTTCACCGAACGCGCGGGCATCACCCCCGCCCTGCTGGCGCAGGACGCCCAGGACCGGATCGTGGACCTGGCCCGGCGTGCCGTCGACGCGCTCGGCCTGCGCGACTGCGGCACCCACACCGAGATCAAGCTCGGCGCGGACGGCCGGATGTGGCTGATCGAGACGGCCGCGCGGTTCGGCGGCGCGATGACCGTGCCGCAGATCGAGGAGGTGTTCGGGCTCGACCTGGTCGGCATGCTCGTCGACCATCTGCTCGGCCGCCCGGTCGAGTGGCCCGAACGGGCCCTCACCCCCGCCCGGGCGCGCGGCGCGGCGGGTTCCCTCGTCGTCCTCGCGGTCGACGGCGACGGCGAGGCGTGGCCGGAGCGCAAGGTGTGGGACTTCCCCGCCGTCGCGGCGGGCGTCCCGCTCAGCCGGGGCAGTGCCCTGTCGGTGGTCGCGGAGAGCTCGCTCGCCGACGGCCAGGTCGTCCCGGTCTACGACCCGGCCGCGGGCGCCAACACCATGGCGGCCCTGTGCCTGCTCTCCGCCGCCGACGCGCGGACGGTGCTCCGCGACTTCGAGACGCTGGTGGACGCCATCCCCCGGGTGCTGCCCGGCGCCCGCGAGGAGGTGCCGGCATGACCGCCCACCTGCTCACCGACGCCGCGGGACCGGCCACGGACCGCACGGTCATCGGCGAGAACCTCTCCCTGCCGCTCTTCCGCACCCTCTCCGGGGTCCTGGCGGGCCACCCGTACCTGAAGGTCGTCGTCGACCGTGCCGAGGACACCTGGCACCTGCTCGACACCGCGGCGCACCCCTTCCACGTGAACTACATCGCCACCCGCGTCCTCGGCATGGACCTCGCCACGCTCGACGCGGAGCTCGACGCGTTCAACGCCTCCGTCTACATGGACCCCGGGCGTCGCTTCCTGCTCGGTGTGCTCTCCCTGCACACCGGCGAGGACACCGACGGCCGCGAGCGCACCTTCCTCGTCCTGGAGACGACCGAGGCCGACACGATGCACGGGGAACTGCTCCAGTTCTTCTACGCGTTCGTGCGCGCACGCGTCGACGGCCGGCTCCCGCTGCTGCTCAAACCCGCCAACCACGGGCAGGAGGAGGCGCTCGCGGCGATCAGCGAACTGCTCGTGCCCCGCGTCCTGAGCCACGAGCTCTTCGGCTCCAGGGCCAGGACACCGCTGAACCCGGGCGAGGCCACGGGGCGGCTGCGGTTCTTCCGTACGCAGGAGGAGTACGCGGCGGCGGAGGCCGGGCTCGGCTGGGCGGACATCGTGGCGATGCCGTGCCTGCCGGACGACGTGCCGCGCGTGGCCGGGTTCCTCAACACCGCGCCGATCACGCCGCTCTCCCACACCAACGTCCTCGCCTCCGGCTGGGGCATACCCAACGCCATCGTGCGCGACCTGGAACAGCTCGTCGAGCGGGACGGCCTCGACGGCGCGTGGGTGCGCTACCGGGTCGCCGACGACGAGATATCCCTCGAACGCCTCGACCACGAACCCGCCCTGCGCGCCCCGGCCTGGCACCAGCAGCGCATCCGCCTCGAACCACCACTGCTCGAAGACGTCCCGGTACTGGCCCTGCACCGGCTGCGGGCCGCCGACCGCGACCGCTACGGCACCAAGGCCGCCAACCTCGGCGAGCTGCACCACGTGCTGGACAGCCGCACGGCCGACCTCACCGCCTTCTACGGCCGGCCGCGGCCGCCGCGCGAGGACCTCTACGGACACCTCGCCGCCCGCCTCGGCCTCAGCGGTCCCTCCGAGGCCGAACTCCGCGCCCGCGCGGCCGAGTTCGTGGCGGACGCGGTCGGCGCGCCCGAGGGCGTCGCCCTGCCCTTCGCGCTCCAGCAGCGCTTCCTCGCCTCCTCCCCCGTTCTCCAGCAGGGCATCGGCAAGCTCAAGATGGCACTCGAACTCGACGCGACGGACGTCCTGGACTCCCTGTGCCTGCAACTGCAGCACCTGATCCGGCACACGCCCGTGCCGGAGTCGGTCACCCGGCAGATCAGCCAGGCCTTCCCCGCCCCCGCGGACCCGCGCGGACGCCTGGTGGTGCGCTCCTCGTCCAACGCCGAGGACCTTCCCGGCTTCTCGGCGGCGGGCGTCTACGACTCCGTCACCACCGTGCACGGCGCCGGGGAACTCCTGGACGCCGTGCGCCAGGTGTGGGCGTCCCTGCTCTCGCCCCGCAGCGTGCGCCTGCGCCACCAGGTCGGCATCTCCCTGGACGACACCTACATGGGCGTCATCATCCAGGAGTACGTGCCCGCCACCCTCGGCGGTGTCCTCGTGACCTGTGACCCGACCCGCCGCGAGGACTTCCGCAACGTCTACCTCAACTGCTCCCCCGGCTCCCCGGAGCAGGTGGTCGACGGCTCGGTCCTGCCGCAGCAGTACCTGTACAACACCGTGGAGGGCGGCGGACGCACCGTCGCCCTCGGCTCCTGGGGCGCCGGGCTCTCGGCCGCCGTCCGCGCCCGGCTCGCCGACCTGTCCCTGACCGGGCGGCTCCTTCAGTCCCACTTCAGCGCGGACGACGTGGACAAGCCGCTGGACATCGAGTGGCTGATGACCGGCAAGGGCGACTTCCGGCTGGTCCAGATCCGCCCGTACGCGCTGTGAGGGCAGCGCGCTCCGGCAGGCCCGGCGCGGGCGCCGGACCGACCGACACCGCCCGCCGGATCATCCGGCTCAACTACGGCTTCCAGCTGCTGTTCAACCTGCTGTGGTGGATGCCGGTGTTCTACGCCTACCAGAAGGCCGCCGGGCTCTCGGACGGGCAGATCTTCGGCATCCAGAGCATCTACTACGTCGCCTTCTGCCTGTTCGAGATCCCGACCGGGCTGATCGCCGATCGGATCGGCGCCCGCAACTGCCTGCGGGCCGGGGCGGTGGTCATGACGGCGGCGAACCTCGCTCCGGTGGTCAGCGCCTCCTACACCGGGTTCCTCGTCCACTTCCTGGCCATCGCCGCGGGCAGGTCGCTCACCTCGGGAGCGGCGAGCGCCTACCTGTACGACGGTCTGCGGGCCGAGAACTGCGACGAGCACTATCTGCGGGCGGAGGGCACCGCCCGCGCCCTCGGCCTGGCGGCGAAAGTCGTGTGCTGGCCACTGGTCGGGCCCTTGATGTCCGTGGCCCACTCCGCCCCGTACGTGCTCAGCGCGGCCGGCGCGGCGGGCTCCCTCGCCTGCGTCGTCGCGCTGCCCCGCCTCGCGGGATCGGACGGGGGCGAGCCGAAGGCGGACGGCGGGCGCGGCGCGTTCCTGCGGGACGCGGGCACGGCGCTGCGCTGCGTCGCCTCCTCGCGGTGGCTGGCCCTGGTGATGGTGCAGGGCGTGGCCGTCTTCACGCTCTCCCGGATCTGCCAGGTCAACCTCTTCCAGCCGATCCTGCTCGACCACGGCATCGCCGAGGCCTCGCACGGCGGGGTGATGGCGGCGATGACGGTGGCCGAGGCGGTGGCCGCGGCCCGGCCCCAGTGGCTGAGCCGCAGGCTGCCGCCGGTGGCCTGGGTCTCCGTCCTCAGCCTCGCGCTGGCGGGCGCCCTGGCCGCCATGACGTTCGGCGGGCCGTGGGCGGTCGTCGTACTGCTCTGCCTGTTCGCCGCCGCGACCGGCTTCGCGTATCCCGTGCAGCGCAAGCTGGTGAACGACGCGGTGCCCGCGCACGCCCCGCGCGCCACGCTGCTCTCGGTCGAGAGCATCGTGGACCGCGCGGTGTGCGCGCTGGCCGCGATCGCCGTGGGCGCCTACCTCTCGGCCGGGCGACTTGACGCCCTGCTGTGGCACAGCGCGCTCGCGACGCTCGTCCTGCTCGCCGTCTTCCAACTGCTGCTGCGCGGCCGGGCGGTGCGGCGCGGGGTCACCGGCCGAGAAGGTCGACCCACCCCACCGGAAGGTACGCCGGCCGGTGCGGCCGGCCGATCCGGTACGGAACGAAGCCGAGCGAGGCGGCCACGTTGACCTCCTCGGCGGTCTCCGCCTGGTAGACGACCCGGCAGCGGCCCGAGCCGGCCTTCGCCCGCTGCCAGAGGGCGGGGGCCGGTTTCCGCTCGGCCTCGGTGCGCGGGGTGAGCACGCGGTCGCCGAAGTCCTGCCACGCGAAGGGCACGGGCCCCTGCCACGTGGCGTCGACCTCCTGCTTCAGCCTGGCGGCACGCTCGGCGTCGGTCGCGCCCCAGGAGGACGGCACGTTGGTGATCAGACCGACCTTGATGCGGCGTTCGCGCAGGGCCCGCACATAGGCGGCGGCGCCGGCACGGTAGCCGGTGCCGCCGTCCTCCGCCGTGTGGACGAGGGTCTCGCCCAGGTCGAAGTAGACGATGGGGCACGCGCGTTCGCGTGCGGCGACGGCAGCTCCCCGTGCCGCGGCTCCGCCCGCGTCGCCGGTGGGCGCCGCGCCCGCCGGGACGGCGCAGAGCACGGTCGACACCAGGGCCGCGCCCAGCACGGCACGCGCACGGACGGAACCCGTGACGGCGGATCTCTGCATGATGTCGTCGCCCTTTCCTCGCGGACACTGGTCCACGGCGCTCTACCCCCGAACCTCCCGTGTCACGCGGATACGGCGGCATCGCACCGCCCTCGGGCACCTCCGTCACGATGGGGCACGGCAGGCGCCCGGACAGCTGAACCATCGGTTATGCCGATAAACCTGATACCGGGCAAGATCGCTGCATCGTGGTAACCCAGAGGCCTTTCGCGCGAGTTGGGCGTGCCGACGCCTAGCGTTTCCGACGTTCGCCGCCGTTCGTCGTCGTTCGCCACACCGCCGCGAAGGAGAAACCACCCGATGACCGTTGACACCAGCCCGGAGGCGGAGCAGGAGGCGCCCCGGCAGTTGAGCCTCGGCACCGAGGCTGCCCGCAACCTCGCCTCCACGACCAAGTCCGCGCCGCAGATGCAGGAGATCACCTCCAGGTGGCTGCTGCGGATGCTGCCGTGGGTGGAGACCAAGGGCGGCACGTACCGGGTGAACCGCCGCCTGAGCTACGCCGTCGGGGACGGCCGCATCGAGTTCGTCCAGGACGGCGCGGCGGTCCGGGTGATCCCCGCGGAGCTCGGCGAACTGGCCCTGCTGCGCGGCTTCGACGACGCCGAGGTGCTGGCCGCCATCGCCGACCGCTGTGTCCAGCGCGACTTCCGCGCCGGTGAGGTGCTGGCCGAGCGGGGCACACCGGCGGAGCAGATCCACCTGATCGCCCACGGCCGGATCCGCCAGACCTCGGTCGGCAAGTACGGCGACGAGACCGCCGTCGCCACGCTCGCCGACGGCGGCAGCTTCGGCGAGAGCGCCCTCCTCGACGCCGACGCGCGGTGGGAATCGACCGCCACGGCGGAGACCGCGGGCACCCTGCTGACCCTGTCCCGCGCCGACTTCGCGGCGGTGGTGTCCTCGGCTCCGGGCCTTGAGGCCCACCTCCGGGAGTTCGGCTCGCTCGCGGACCGGCGGCAGAACCGGCAGGGCGAGGCGGAGATCGCGATGTCCGCCGGGCACACCGGCGAGGCGGAGCTGCCCGGCGCGTTCGTGGACTACGAAGTCCGCCCGCGCGAGTACGAACTCTCCGTCGCCCAAACGGTTCTGCGGGTCCATACGAGGGTCGCCGACCTCTACAACGGGCCGATGAACCAGACCGAGGAACAGCTCAGGCTCACCATCGAGGCGCTGCGCGAGCGCCAGGAGCACGAGCTGATCAACAACCGGGAGTTCGGCCTGCTGCACAACGCCGACTTCAAGCAGCGCATCCAGCCCCACTCCGGGCCGCCCACCCCCGACGACCTCGACGAGCTGCTCTGCCGCCGGCGCGGCACCAAGTTCTTCCTCGCCCACCCCCGGACGATCGCGGCGATCGGGCGCGGCTTCACCGCCTGCGGCCTCTACCCGGACAACGTCGACCTCGGCGGGCAGCAGGTCCCGGCCTGGCGCGGCGTCCCGATCCTGCCGTGCAACAAGATCCCGATCACCAAGGAGAACACCAGCTCCATCCTGGCCATGCGTGTCGGCGAGGACAACCAGGGGGTCGTCGGACTGCGGCAGACCGGCCTGCCCGACGAGTACGAGCCGGGCCTTTCGGTGCGCTTCATGGGCCTGAACGAGCAGGCGATCACCTCGTACCTGGTCAGCACCTACTACTCCGCCGCGATCCTCGTGCCCAACGCGCTGGGGGTCCTGGAGAACGTGCAGATCGGCCGCAGCCGCGGCTAGGGGGTTTCGATGGATCTCACCCTGCAACAGGTCCTGCGCGGCCCCAGTGGTCTGGGCACGGCGAGCCTGCGCCTCGGCCGGTACGAGGAGCTCGCGGCGCCCCCGGGACCCGGGACCCCGGAAGCGGTCGTCGGCCCTCCGGAGCCCGAGGCTCCGGAGGCGGCGGGCCGGCCGGTCCCCGGGCTCTACCACCACCCGGTGGCGGAGCCCGACCCGGCGCGGGTCGAGGAGGTCAGCCGCAGGATCAAGTCGTGGGCGGTGGACGAGACGCAGGTGTACCCCCCGGAGTGGGAGGAGCAGTTCGACGGCTTCTCCGTCGGCCGCTACATGGTCGCCTGCCACCCGGACGCGCCCACCGTCGACCACCTGATGGCCGCTACCCGGTTGATGGTCGCCGAGAACGTCCTCGACGACTGCTACTGCGAGGACCACGGCGGCTCCCCCATCGGCCTCGGCAGCCGGCTGCTGCTCGCGCACACGGCTCTCGACCCGCTGCACACGGTCGAGGAGTACGAGCCGCGGTGGTCGGAGTCGCTCGGGTCCGACGCGCCACGGCGGGCCTACCGCTCCGCCATGGCGTACTTCCTCCAGCACGCCTCCGCCTCGCAGGCCGACCGGTACCGGCACGACATGGGCCGGCTGCACCTGGGCTATCTCGCCGAGGCGGCGTGGGCGCAGGAGGAGCACGTGCCGGAGGTGTGGGAGTACCTGGCGATGCGGCAGTTCAACAACTTCCGCCCCTGCCCCACGATCACCGACACCGTCGGTGGCTACGAACTCCCCGCCGACCTGCACGCCCAGCCCGCCATGCAACGGGTCATCGCGCTGGCCGGCAACGCCACCACCATCGTGAACGACCTGTACTCCTACACCAAGGAGCTGGACAGCCCCGGCAAGCACCTCAACCTGCCGGTGGTGATCGCCGAACGCGAGGGCGTCTGCGAACGGGACGCCTATCTGAAGGCGGTCGAGATCCACAACGACCTCATGCACGACTTCGAGAGGGAAGCCGCCGCCCTGGCGGCCGCCTGCCCCGTGCCGAGCGTGCAGCGGTTCCTCCGAGGAGTGGCCGTGTGGGTCGACGGCAACCACTACTGGCACCAGACCAACACCTACCGATACAGCCTGCCCGACTTCTGGTAAGGAATGAACCTCCACGTGACCAGCGTTGAACTCACCACCGGCACCTCCGTCTCCATCCCCGCGCCGGCGTCCCCGTACCAGGGCGACATCGCCCGCTACTGGGACGGGGAGGCCAGGCCCGTGAACCTGCGCCTCGGCGACGTCGACGGCCTCTACCACCACCACTACGGCATCGGCGACGTCGACCACGCCGCCCTCGGCCCGGTCGACGACAGCGGCTACGAGGACCGGCTGATCGCCGAACTGCACCGCCTGGAGTCGGCGCAGACCGAGGTCCTCCTCGACCACCTCGGCCCCGTCGAGCGCGGCGACACCCTCGTGGACGCGGGCTGCGGACGCGGCGGCTCCATGGTCATGGCCCACCAGCGCTTCGGGTGCCGGGCCGAGGGTGTCACCCTGTCGGCCAAGCAGGCCGACTTCGCCAACCGGCGGGCCAGGGAACTCGGCATCGAGGACCACGTCCGCGCCCGGGTCTGCAACATGCTCGACACGCCGTTCGACACGGGCCAGGCCACGGCTTCGTGGAACAACGAATCGAGCATGTACGTCGACCTGCACGACCTCTTCGCCGAGCACTCCCGCATCCTCACGACCGGCGGCCGCTATGTGACCATCACGGGCTGCTGGAACCCCCGCTACGGCCAGCCCTCGAAGTGGGTCTCGCAGATCAACGCGCACTTCGAGTGCAACATCCACTCCCGCCGGGAGTACCTGCGGGCCATGGCCGACAACCGGCTGGTCCCGCAGACCGTCATCGACCTGACGGCGGCGACCCTGCCGTACTGGGAGCTGCGAGCCACGTCCTCGCTGGTCACGGGCATCGAGGAGGCGTTCATCAACTCGTACAGGGACGGTTCGTTCCAGTACCTGCTGATCGCCGCCGACCGCGTCTGACACAGCGGGGCGAAGACGCCGGGCCCGTCGTCCGACAGGCCCGGCAACGCGGGTCGGCCACCGAACCGCGCCGACGGGTCATGATGACCGGGTGGCGGCAGAAGACGTTGAGCACACGGACGACGGTCACTTCATCATCGTCAAGGGGCGGCGCTGGCGGGCCACCGACCCGCGGCTGGCCGACGACGTCAGGGAGCGCCTGGTGCACCATCTGATGGCGGCCCGCCGGGCCGTGGCCGCGGCCCGCGACGACGAGGCCGCGCGCAAGGCCGCACGGGCCAGGGTGCAGCTCGCGAAGACGGGCCTCGGGGAACGCGGCACCGCGTGGTGGGAGCTGCCCCTCGCCGAACGGCGCGGACGCGCGGCCGACTGCCTGCGCCGACTGGAACAGGACTGAGCGGTCAGGGCCGCGGGCCGGGGTTCAGGTCAGCTGTCTGCGCACCAGCTCGCGCAGCCGGCCGTTCTCGTCGGCCAGGAGCTGGGCCGGGGGGCCCTGCTCCACCACCCGCCCCTCGGACATCACGATCACGCGGTCCGCGTCCATGACCGTCGTGAGGCGGTGGGCGATCACGACGCGGGTCGCGTTCAGTGAGCGGGTGCTGTCGATCACCGTGCGCTGCGTCTCGTTGTCCAGCGCGCTCGTCGCCTCGTCGAGGAAGAGGACCCGGGGGCGGCGGATCAGCGCCTGGGCGATCATCAGGCGCTGGCGCTGGCCGCCGGAGACCGCTCCGCCGCCGGAGAGCATGGTGTGCAGCCCCATCGGCATGCGCTTGATGTCCTCGGCGAGGCCGGCCATCGCCGCGGCCTCCCACGCCTCCTCCTGCGTGAACGCCTCGGACCCGCAGACGCACTCCAGGATCGATCCGGTGAGCGGCCGCGCGTTCTGCAGGACCACACCGCACTGGCGGCGTACGGCCGCCTGGTCGAGGGCGGCCAGGTCCTGGCCGTCGTACAGGACCTGGCCCGAGACCGGCTCGTCGAAGCCGATCAGCAGGCGCAGCAGCGTGGACTTGCCGCAGCCGCTCGGGCCGACGATCGCGACGAACTCCCCGGGGCGGACCGAGAGGGACACGTCGTCCAGGACGAGGGGGCCGTCGTCCGTGTACCGGAAGGTGAGGCCGCGGGCCTCGATCTCGCCCGTCAGCTCGCCCGGCTGCGTGCTCGCCCCGCGCACCTCCGGCGCCTCGTCGAGGACCGGCTTGATCTGTTCGAACATCGGGAGGACCGCCGCCGCGGAGAGCAGGGCCCCGGTGAGCTGGGTGACCGACGTCAAGAGCATCGTCACGGCGGTGCTGAAGGTGAGGAACTCCCCCGCGGTCAGGCTGCCGCGAGCCGGACCGGCCAGGAGGACGAACATGACGAGGGTGCACAGCGGCAGGTAGACCGCGTTCAGGACCGTCGTCACGTTCTTGATGCGGCCCGCCCGCCGCTGCAGCTCCCTGCTGCGCGCGAACTCCCCCGCCCACGCCGCGTACGCGAAGCTCTCGGCGCCGGCGACGCGCAGTTTGGGCAGCCCGCGCAGGGTCTGGAACGCCTGGTTGTTGAGCTTGTTGGCGAGTTCGACCAGGCGGCGCTGCCAGCGCAGCTCCCACAGGCCGAGGGTGAGGAAGACCGCCGCGATGACGGCCAGCATCCCCAGGGCGGCCAGCGCGAGGGGGACGCTGTAGAGCAGCAGGAGGACGATGTTCATCGCGCCGATCGTGCTCGCCTGGAGCACGACGGGGCCGATGCCCGACAGGACCCGGCGGATCGCGCTGACCCCCATCGCCGCGCTCGCCAGTTCGCCGGTGGAGCGGGAGGCGAAGAAGCGGGTGGGCAGCCGCAGCAGCCGGTCCCAGACCGCCGGCTGGAGCGCGCTCTCCATGCGGCCCTCCATCCGCAGGATGGTGAGGTTCTGGAGCAGCATGAAGGCGGCGGAGACGATGCTCGTGATCATCAAGGCCAGGGAGACCTGGGCGATCGCGCTCTTCTCGCCGTTCGGGACGAGCACGCCGAGCACCTGGCCCGTCGCGATCGGCACCAGCGAGCCGATCGCGACGGTCACCAGACCGGCGAGCACGAGGTTGCGTACGTCGGCGCCGTTGCCCCGGAGGCTGAAGCGGAAGAGCCGCCAGGGCGTCAACGTCCGGTCGGGCAGCGGGCGGTAGAACATCACCGCCCGCGGCTCGAACTCCTCCGCGTTGGTCTTGTCGACGCGGGTGCGCCGCCCCGATGTGGGGTGCACCGCCTCGTAGCCGCCGCGCCGCCACAGCAGGGCGACCGGTGTCCCGCCGGCCGCGCGGTGGCCCACCAGGGGGCCGGTGTTCTCACGCCACCAGCGTCCGTCGAGCCGGACGGCGCGGGTGCGCACGCGGGAGGCCACGGCGATCTGCTCCACCGGGTCGATCCGGTCGCTCACCGCGCCGCCCGCGGCCGGACCCGCCAGGGTGATGCCCGTGGCCTCAGCGACGAGCCGGCAGGCCGCGTACGTCGCGTCGTCCCCGCCGCGGGAGCCGGGGTGGCGCCCGCCGCCCCGGCCGGAGCGGCCGATGGAGGCGATCAGGGTGCGGTCGGCCTGTGCGCGGACCGCCTCGCCCGCCTTGATGCCGGCCGCCGTACGGTCCTCGTGGGCCCGTTCAAGGCGTTCGATCCAGCGGTCGAGCGTGGCCAGGAGGCGGAACTGCTGGTTGACCATGCGCTGCCACATGGCCGGGTCGACGAGCAGGTCACCGGCCGCTTCCGCGCTGTGGGCCGCGCCGTACTGCACGCTGCCCGGGGCGACCGGCATCCAGAGGATGTCGTCGTCGGCCACCACGTCGTCGCCGGTGGTGCGGCCGTCGAGCGGCGCCTCGAAGAGGACCCGGTGGCCGCGTCCGACGCCGAGCGCGAAGGCGTGCTCCAGGAGGCTGAGGGCGGCGTCCTGGGTGTCGTACTGGCTGGGGTACCGCTGCTCGTGGGCCCAGGTGTCGCCGTGGTCCGGGCGGTACAGCTCGCGCAGCGGGATGCGGCGCAGCACGCAGCCCCGCAGCGGGCGGCCGACCAGGGTGTGCTGCGGGCCCTCGACCGGGCCGAGCAGCAGGGTGCCCGGTTCGAGGCGGCCGAGGAAGTGCCAGTGGCCCTGCTGCGCGGCGTCGACGGCGAACAGGTCGAGGGCGCCCGCCACGACGAGCCAGAGAACCTGCGGGCCCTCCAGGTGCAGGCTGCGCAGGTCCGTGCAGTCGGCCGGGCCGCCGAGCGCGCCGAAGGCGGCGGTGACCGTGTCGCCTTCGGCGTACGCGGCCCGGGTGTGCTGCTGCGGTGCCGAGGTCACTCAGTGCTCCTTGACCAGGTCGGCGTAGGGGCCGCCGGCGGCGGCGAGGTGTTCGTGGCGTCCGCGTTCCACGACCGTGCCGTGGTCGAGGACGACGATCTCGTCGCTGTCCCGCACGGTGCTCAGCCGGTGCGCGATGACGACGCAGGCGCAGCCGCGGCGGCGCAGGTTGTCGATGATGGCCTGTTCGGTCTCGGCGTCCAGGGCGCTGGTCACCTCGTCGAGCACGAGGATGCTGGGGCGGCGGACCAGGGCCCGAGCGATCTCCAGGCGCTGGCGCTGGCCGCCGGAGAAGTTCTGGCCGTCCTGCTCGACACGGCCGTGGATGCCGCCGGGCCTGCGGGCGACGACGTCGTACAGGCAGGCGTCCTCAAGGGCGGTGACGACGGCGTCGTCGGGGATGGAGGGGTCCCACAGCGCGACGTTGTCGCGGATGGTGCCCTCGAAGAGGAAGATGTCCTGGTCGACGAAGGAGACGGAGGCGGCGAGCGCGCCGCGCGGGATGTCCTCCAGGCGCTGTCCGTCGATGCGGATCGTGCCCTCCCACGGGCTGTAGAGGCCGGAGATCAGCCGGGAGACGGTCGACTTGCCGCTGCCGGAGCCGCCGACGAGGGCGACCTGCCTGCCGGGGCCGACGGAGAGGGAGAAGCCGGTCAGGAGCGGCTTGTCGAGGGGGCTGTAGCCGAAGGTGACGTTCTCCAGGGTGACGTGGCCCTTGAGGCGGCGGGTGCTCGCCTCGGGTCGGGGGCGGGAGTGGAGCGGGTCGACGGGGAAGTTCTCGACGTCCTTGAGGCGGGCGACGTCGGCGCCGAAGTCCTGGATGCGGCCGGCGACGCCGTTGAGGCGGGTGATCGGCGCGGTGAAGCGGGTGACGAGTGCCTGGAAGGCGACGAGGAGGCCGATCGAGAGGTGCCCCTCCACCGCGCGCAGGCCGCCGATCCACAGGATCAGCGCGCTGTTGAGCGTCGCGAGGGTCGGTGCGACGATGCCGAGCCAGGCGCTCGGCACACCGAGGCGCTGCTGCTCCTCCAGTGTGGTGGCGTGCTGGCCCGCCCACCGCCGGAAGTAACCGTTCTCCCCGCCGGTGGCCTTCATGGTCTCGATCAACTGCAGACCGGTGTACGAGGTGTTGGTGAGCCGGGCGCTGTCGGCGCGGAGCTTCTTGGTGCCGGTGGCCCGCAGCCGGATGACGAACCGCATGGCGACGATGTTCAGCAGCGCGATGCCGACGCCGACGAGGGTGAGCTGGGGGTCGTAGGTCCACAGCAGGGCTGCGTAGAGCAGGACGACGATGCCGTCGACCCCCGCGGCGGTGAGGTCGCGGGCGAGGGTCTCGGCGACGGCGTCGTTGGAGGCCAGGCGCTGCACGAGGTCGGCGGGGCCGCGCTGGGCGTAGAACGTCACGGGCAGGCGCAGGAGATGGCGCAGGAAGCGGGCGCTGCCGAGGGTGGAGGAGATGATGCGCCCGCGCAGCAGGTTGGCCTGTTGCAGCCAGGTGAGCACGGCGGTGAGCGCCACCATGGCGCCCATGGCCGCGAACAGCGCGCCGAGCAGCGAGGTCTGCCTGCCGATCAGGAACAGGTCGATGTACGTGCGGCTGAGCGCGGGCAGCGTGGCCCCGGCGGCCACGAGGAGCAGGCTGGCGAAGAGCGCGGCGAGCATGGTGCCCGTGGTGCCGCGCAGCCGTGTGGGAAGCGCCTTCATGATGCCGGGCCTGCGGCCTCCGGGGCGGAAGCCGTCGCCCGGTTCGAGGACCAGGACGACACCGGTGAAGCTGGTGTCGAAGTCCTCGGCGGGGATGAAGCGGCGGCCCTTGTCGGGGTCGTTGATGTGCACGCCGCGGCGGCCCAGGCGGCGCCCCGCGCCGTCGTAGACGACGTAGTGGTTGAACTCCCAGAACAGGATGGCGGGCGCCTTGACCTCGGCGAGGGCGGCCGGTTCCATCTGCATGCCCTTGGCCGTCATGCCGTAGCTCCGCGCCGCCTTGAGCAGGTTGCTGGCGCGCGAGCCGTCGCGGGAGACGCCGCAGGCGATGCGCAGCTCCTCCAGCGGGACGTGCCGTCCGTGGTGGGCGAGGACCATGGCCAGGGCGGCGGCGCCGCACTCCACGGCCTCCATCTGCAGGACGGTGGGCGTACGGACGGCCTTGTGGCGCGTGGCCCTGGCCGGCTTGCGCGGTGCGGCGCGACGGCCGCGGCGCGGCGGCTCGGGGCGGTGCCTGCGCCGGCCGCCGGGGGGCGGCAGGGGCTGCCGGCGGGCCGGGGAGGGGTGCGGTGCGGTCACGGAAGCAGCCAATCGATCAGGCGCTGCTCGGCGAGGTGGAGGGCGCCGGTGGCCGGGGTCAGGGATTTCGGTGCGTAGGGCGGGCCCTGCTTGGACCAGGCGTAGCCGGACTCGGCGGTGGCGGAGGGTTCGAGCCGCACGAGGACGGCCACGGGCGGCCCGTCCCGGGTGAACCGCGCCGCGAGTTCCTTGTCCCCGAGGAACGCGGTGACCTTCTGCGTGCTCTGTGCGGTGCGCCCGACGGCCTTGACGCGCCCGCGCAGCGTGCCGTACTCCTCGGTGGGGACGGACTGGACGGTGAGATCCACCGGGGCGCCGACGGGGACGGTGGCGGCGCTGTCCGCCGGCACGTAGAGCATCGCGAGGAGGGGGTCGTCGGAGCCCGAGACGCGCTCGACGGCGGCGACGTCGGCGCCGGTGGTGACGACGGCGCCGATCCTGGCGACCACGGTGGTCACCCGGCCCGCGGCGAGGGCGCGTACGGCCCTGTCGCCCTGTTCCGTACGGACCTTGAGCACGGGCGCGCCGGCGGAGAGCCGCTCGCCCTCTTCGGTGTAGACGCGGGTCACCTGGCCGGTGACGGGGCTCTGCAGGACGTAGCTGCCCTGGCCGTGGGTGAGGACGCCGGGGGCGCGGAGGGTGGAGGAGACGGAGCCGGTCACGGCCCAGACGCCCGCGGCCGCCATGACGACGAGAGTGACGGCGAGGACCAGCAGGCCCTGGGGGCGGGCGTAGCGGACCGGCAGGTCGAGTTCCTCGGGCGACTGCAGTTTGGACAGAGCCTGTTGGCGGAACTGCACGGAACGCTTTCCTTACTGTGCCGACGACGGCGGCAAGCCCCGGAACTGGATGTTCCGGGGCTCGCCGATCAGTGGTGTCCCGACGAGGTCGAGACTCAGAGACCGGCGACCGTGCTGGTGGCCAGGCCGGCGATCGGGCCCGTGTTCAGGCCGGTGGTGTCCTCGACGAGGCCGACGGCCGTGCCGACGGTGGCGGAGACCGGGGCGATCGAGTCGACGGTGCCGGTCACGGTGCCGATGGCGTTGGCGGAGAGGCCACCGGAGACGTTGTCGAGGTCGGCGTCGGAAATCTCGAGGGTCTCGACCTGGGGGGTGTTGTTCATGGTGAACTGCCCTTCTCATGAGCGGTGCAAAGGTGTTTTCAACACCGCGGATTTCTGGGGACGAATTCCGCGGTGGCCAGGATCAAAGCACGTTCGCACGTCGTACATCCAATCGAGCTGACGGCGCTCCGTCGCGGCAGCGGCATGGAATCACCGCTGCGTGCAGGCTTGTTCACCGGGCGAGGACATCGCCTTCACAACATTCACAGAAGGAAATTCGACACACGGAAGGACTCCTTCCACCAAAGCGGACACTCCCACCGTGAAAACCGGACCCCGTGGTCCGCGCACGAATATCAGGACGTCGCTTTCGTTGAATTCCGTGACCGCGCTGCACAGTGGATGTGCAGGTCCATTGAAGGCCCGCCGGTGTCTGCCCCGGCCTGGCGGAGCGCACTTTTGGGCCGAGGCCGCGCGGCGCCCTGACGGCCACCCGACTCGCCGGGCGGCGACGCCTCGGGCCGAGCGGCCCGCTGGTGCGCATCGCTATTCGGGCATCTCCCCCGCGTCCCTCCCCATGTGGGGCGGGGCGCGCGCGCCGGGCCGTGGCCACTGGGACGCGGCCCCGTCCGTCCGTCGTGGGGCAGCGCGGATGACTGACGCCCCGAGCGCGGCACGGGGCGCCGGAGCCGCCCGATCGGCGTGCCGTGTCCCGCTTCCGGGGACGGCGCGCGCCTTCGGCGGGTCGGCGTGAACGGTTCGTTGCGGCCCCTGTCCGGCGGCAGTAGAAGAGGTGTGACGCCTCAACATTGCGGCCGCGGCGTCCAGCAAGGCAGCAAGGCAGCAAGGCATCACATCGCAGCTCCCAGAGAAGCCAGGTGATCCAGCATGCCGCACGACCCGCACAGCGCAGTCACCAGCGAACCCGAGGACGGCACCCCCACCCTCGCCGTGGAGCAGGAAGCGGTCCTGCAGCCGGCGTCCCAGGGGACCGAGGGCGAGTCCCAGCACTCGACGGGCGAAGGCCTTGAGCACGTCGAGGGCTACCGCCGTCCCGAGCACTTCGCACCCGAGGCCTGGACGGCGCCGACCGCCACGCTGCCCGACATCGGAGAGGCGTCGTTCGGCCCGCCGCCCCCGGCCCCGGAGACCGTGCACGGCCCCGACGACCGCGTACAGATCACCAACACCAGCGTGTACCCGTGGCGGGTGCACTGCTATCTGCTCATCACGGCCCGCGACAACGCCCTCTACCAGGGCACCGGCTGGCTGCTCGGCCCGCACACCCTGGCCACCGCGGGCCACTGCGTCTACATCAAGGGCAGCGGCGTGGCGGGCCGGGACGGCTGGGTGAAGAGCATCCAGGTCATGCCCGGACGCAACGGCGGTTCGCTGCCCTACGGCAGCATCACGTGCACCAGCTTCCGCTCCGTGCTCGGCTGGACGGAGAACGGCGACGAGAACTTCGACTACGGCGCCATCATCACGCCCAACAACATCGGTTCCACGGTGGGCTGGTTCGGCTTCGGCGTATATTCGGACTCCGACCTGCTCAAGACGACCGGCAACATCGCCGGTTACCCGGGCGACAAGCCGCCGGGAACCCTCTGGTACGCGGCGCGCGGGGTCGACTCGGTCGCCGCGCGCAAGGTGTACTACGACATCGACACCGCCGGCGGACAGAGCGGAAGCTCCGTCTACCGCATCGACAACAACAACCGCTACGGCTTCGCCATACACGCCTACGGCGGTTCCCGGGTGAACTCCGGCACGAGGTTCACCACGCCCGTCTACAACAACTACGTGGCCTGGAAGGCGTGAACCGACCCCGATGAGCGGCAGCAGTCCCGGAGTGGAGATCACCGGTGTCGTCCGCGACGCCTCGGGCGCACCGGTGGCGGGCGCGCACGTCCTGTTCACCGACGGCCCCCGGCCCCTGCCGGACATCGCTGCCCTGACGGACGCCGAGGGGCGCTTCTCCCTCGGCGTCCCCTCGCCGGGCTCGTACACCCTCATGTGCCGGGCGGACCCGCTCCTCGGCCCGTCGGGCACGGCCGAGGCCACCGTCCGGGTGGAACCGGGGGCGCGGGCCACGGCCGCGGGCCCGGTCCGCGTGGACCTGACGCTCGGCTAGCGGGGCCGCGGGACCGCTGCCCTCACCCCCGCGCGGCCTTCTCCCCGAGGAATCCGAGCACCAGCGCGGTGACCCGGTCGGGAAACTGGTCGTGCGGGTAGTGACCGGCGCCGTCGATCATCTCCAGGCGGCCGAGGCCGGGCGGCAGCGCCTCGACGATTGCCGCGCCCTCGGCGTGCGGATCGGCCCAGTCGGGGTCGAGCGTGCCCATCACGACGAGGACCGGGCAGCGGACGTTGCCGAGCTGTGCGCCCGCGTCGGCCGGGGTGCTGCGGCCCATGCCCCGCACGGCCTTCATCCGGCCCGGCTCGCGCAGCAGGGAGTCCACGCGGCCGAGCCGCTCGTCCCAGTCGGCCGGCTTCACCCCGGGGTAGGCCACGTCGAGGTACGAGCGCCAGAGCGGCAGACTGCCGAACAGGCCCGTGCCGAGCAGGCGCAGCATGCCCTGCCGGAACCGCTTGACCCGCAGATCGCCGAGGCGGACCGACTGCGCGCGGGTGAAGGGCGCCAACTCCACCACCGCGCTGATCACCCCGGGTTCCCGCGCGGCGGCGATGGTGGCGGCGCCGCCCGACACCGAGTGGCCGACGAGCACGGCGGGACCGCCCAAGTGCCGGACGAGGGCGAGCAGATCACCGGCGATCGCCGTACGGCTCCAGGCCGGCCAGTCGACGCTGGACTCACCGCAGCCGCGCAGGTCGACCGCTGCGACCCGGTACCCCGCCGCCGCCAGCTCCGGGACCACCGCCCGGTACGCGGCACGGCTGTCGCCCATCCCGTGCGCGAGCACGACCAGCGGGCCCGTCCCCGTCACCTCGTACGCGAGGGCGCCGCCGTCGACGGCGAGGTACTCGGTCATGTCGTCCCCCAGCTTCAGCTAACGTTGTTAGCCGTAAGCTAACGCCATTAGCCGAGACTGTCAACGGTGGCGCCGGAGCGAGCGGGACGGCGGGCGGTCCACTGGGTGTAGTGGTGCGGCCCCCGCAGGCGTCCGAGCCGGCGAAGAGGTCCAGGAACCCCTGGAGGAACTCCTCGCTGTGCGCCGCCGCGAGCGCGGGCGCGACCTCCTCCCTGAAGATCCGGCCGAAGCGGGCGTACGTCGGCGTCGACGTCCGGTCGGTCACGTCGTGGAACTCCAGCAGGTCGAGCCCGGCGTCCGCGATCTGCCGGGCGATCTGTTCGGGCCGCGGGTACTCGCTGAGCAGCGCGATGCCCCGGAACGCCTCGGCCACCGCCTGCTGGGCGGCGCTCGCCGAGCCGTGGAGGAAGTAGTCGCACGCCACGAGCCTGCCGCCCGGCTTCAAGGCCCTGGCCAGGAGGGGGAGCACGACGGGGCGGTCCATGTGCCCCAGGGACTCGATGGCCACGACGGCGTCGAAGCTCGCCTCCGGGCAGGCCAGGTGGTGGGCGTCGGCCACCTCGAAGCGGACCTTGTCCGCCAGGCCCTCCCTGGCGGCGTGGCGCGTCGCCTCCTCGATGTGGCTCGGGACGACGGACACGCCCAGCACGTCCGCCCCGGTCTCCCGGGCGATCCGCAGGGCCGGGACGCCCATGCCGCAGCCCAGGTCGAGCACCTTGTCGCCCGGCCCCACCGCCAGTTCGGCGATGGCCTTCCCGGTCAGGTGGTCCTGCGCCTCGGCGAGGCTCCTGGGGTCCGCGGGGGAATCCCACCACCCGCAGTGGAAGTTGCTGCCGCCCAGCTTCGACAGCAGTTCGGCGGCGAAGTCGTAGGAGGTCTCGATGACCCCGGGAGGTGGGGCGGCGGGTGGGAGGGACGCGTCCTGGGACGCCACGTCGGGGGGGCATGAGCTGCCTCTCTGTCGACCGGATCGTTCGTCACACGCCCTCGGGGGCGTACGGATGCGCTTCTTGGGGCTGCGGCGCCCACCGGGAGAACTGCCGCAGGCCGTACAGCAGGGGCACTCCCGGAAGCGAGAAGCTGCTGACCACCCGGCCGAGCACCACGGTGTGGCTGCCGACCGTGGACAGCTCGGTGGCCCGGCACTCGGCCACCGCGAAGGCGTCCCGCACCAGCCAGGGATGGCCCGAGCTCCCGAACCGCCGCCACGTCACCGTCGCGAACCGGTCGTCGACGGGGGTGGAGAACTTGACGGCGGTGTCGCGGGCGCAGGAGTTCAGCAGGTTCACGGCGAAGCCGCCGCTGCCGCGGATGGCCGAGAGCGTGCTGCTGGTGGTGTTGAGGCACAGCAGCAGGGTGGGCGGGGTCAGGGTGACGCTGCACAGCGAGGAGCAGGTGGCCCCTCGCGGCTGCGCGTCCGTGTCCAGGCTGGTCACGACCGCCACCCCGGTCGGGAACGCGCTCATCAGACTGCGGTAGTCGTCGACGTCCGCCGACGACGGGTCGGCGGTGCTCATGCGCCGTGGAGCCGGCGGAGGTACTCGTGGTTCAAGGGCAGCGTGTCGGCCAGCTTCCGCTGCTCCTCGGCGACCCGGTCGAACAGGTGCTGGGCGCCCTCGGCCGCGTCGGGGTGGTGCATGAGGGCGGGCAGCGGGTGGTCCGGCTCCAGGCCGAGGCCGGCGAAGACGCAGTAGTAGCTGCCGTTCGTCCAGAAGTTGCGGAACTCCACGTCGAAGTTGTCGTAGTAGGCGCCCTCCGTGCTCGCCGGCTGGTTGATCGGCAGCCCCGCGCGGTACATGGCGACCTTCTCCTTGATCCCCTCGGGGAGGTGGAGGTCCTTGTTCGCCTTCCAGAAGGGCGTGTCGGTGCGCGGGGAGAGCGCGAAGTGCGCCTGGATGAAGTCCCGGGTGTCGTCGAACATCGCCTCGATCTCCGCGTTGAAGCGGTCGGCGAGCACGGCGTCGAAGCGCTGGTCGGGGAAGTGTTTCGCGAGATGGTGGAGCGCCGCGGTGATGAAGTAGATGCCGGTCGACTCCAGCGGCTCCAGGAAGCAGGAGGCCAGGCCGACGCTGACGACGTTCTTCACCCACGCGCGGCGGTTCCTGCCGACGCGGAAGCGGACGTGGTTGAGCCGGTCGCCCACCTCGTCCGGGTCGAGCCCCCACATCCGGCAGAAGTCGGTGGTGGCCCGGTCCTGGTCGGCGAAGGCGTCGGAGTAGACGTAGCCGGTGCCGAAGCGGCCGAGCATCGGGATCTTCCACGTCCAGCCGGACTCCATCGCGATCGCCGAGGTGTACGGCTCGACGCCGTTCGCCTCGTCGTCGTTCGGCAGGGCGTACGCCACCGCCCTGTCGCACAGCAGATGGTCGCTCATGTCGACGAACGGCTCTTCCATGGCCTGGTTGATCAGCAGCCCGCGGAAGCCCGAGCAGTCGATGAACAGGTCGCCCTCGATGACGGCCCCCGACTTCGTCCGCAGGGCGGTGACGAAGCCGCGCCCGTCCCTGCGCGCCTCCACCATCTCGTCCTGGACGTGCGTGACGTTCTGCTTCTCCGTGGCGTGGCGGCGCAGGAAGTCGGCGACCAGATGGGCGTCGAAGTGCCAGGCGTAGCGGGTGACCGGCTCGCCCCCGTGGTCGCGGGGCGCCTTGAGCGCGTCCATGATCGCGACGCCGGGGAAGCAGGCGTAGTCGAAGGGCTTCCCGGTGACGCCGTGCTTGCGGTTGTAGACCCAGTAGTGCGAGAGAGGCAGGCCCTCGTGTTCGGGCAGGAGCCCGAAGGGGTGGTGGAAGTGGTCCGGACGGCCGTCGATCTCACGCGCCCGCGCCTCGCCCTTTCCGGGCGTGCACCAATTGATGAACTTGACGGCTACTTTGTAGGCCGCGTTGCATTCGGGCATCCACTCTTCCTCGGAGAGGCCGAGCTGGTCGAAGAAGACCCTCTGCAGGTTCGGCACGGTGGCCTCTCCGACGCCGATCCGCGGAATGGACGGCGCTTCCAGGACCGTGACGCGTACCGTCTCCCCCAGTTTCTTCGCCAGATAGGCGGCCGACATCCAGCCCGCGGTGCCACCGCCCAGAATCACGATTTCCTTGACCCTTTGGTCCATGCCAGGAACCCCCTCCAACTGTGTCTCGGAAAGCCGGATTCCGTTCAGCGTATGAGCGGTCGGCACCGGCGGAGCAGGGCCGGGCGTGCAACCTACGCGATCACGTGGGATGACCCGCACACCCCTCGTACGTGCGTTCCGCGGGCCCTCATTCACTGTCGGTGAGCGGCCCCGACTTGGGGATGTGGCGGCGGACGGTGATCGCGCACAGTCGACTGCCATGTGGGCATCAACGCAGTTGGAGCAGGAAGAAGCGGCGGACGACGGCGTGGACGTCGCCGTCCTCGGCGCGGGTGTCGCGGGCTTGGTGGCGGCGGGTGAACTGGAGGCCCTGGGCCACCGGGTGACGGTCATGGAAGGCAGTGAGCGGATCGGCGGCCGGGTCTACACCCACCGGTTCGGCACGGCGCACGACGCTCCGTACGCGGAACTCGGCGCGATGCGCATTCCGTCCTCCCATGAACTGACGATGCGGTACGTGAAGAAGCTCGGTCTCGAATCGGCGCTGCGGCCCTTTCGCACCATCCTCAGCGACGACAACAATTACGTGACCACCGGAAAGGGTTTCGTCCGGGTCAAGGACGCCGCCGCCCCCCTCCTGGCGGATCTGCACGGTCTCCTTCCCGCGGCGCGCAGGGCCTCGTACAAGGAACACACCCTGCTGTTCGGCGCGTGGCTGACCGCGCTCGTCCGCGCGGTCGCGCCGGCCGAATTGCGGGACAATCTCGCGTCCGAACTCACCACCCTCCTCCCGCTCGCCGACGACACCGACCTCACGCCGTACGTCCACGGCGTACGGGCCGACCGGCTCCATCTCGGCCCGGTGTTCCGCGACCACCCCGGCCTGCGGGCCGGTTGCAGCCCGAGGCTCTGCGGCTTCCTCGACGATCTCCTGTTGGAGACCGACACCGACCTGATGTGCCTCAGCGGAGGGATGAGCCGGATCGTCGACCGCCTCGCCGAGCGCCTGCGCGCGCCGGTCCTGATGGGCCATGAGGTGGTCACGCTGCACGCCGAACGCGACCGGGCGGGCGTGGAACTGCGGGTCGGCGGGCGGGAGTTGACGCGCGCGTTCTCGGCCGTCCTGTGCACGCTGCCCTTCTCCGTGCTGCGCGGCATGGCGCTGACCGGCATCGACGACGACAAGCGCGAGGTCATCAGCAGCGTCGAGTACGGCGCCGCGACGAAGGTGGCCCTGCACTGCCGCGACGCCTTCTGGGAGGCGGACGGCACCCGGGGCGGGGCCTCGGCGACCGGCGGGCGCGCCCGGCAGACCTACTACCCGCCGTGCGAGGGCGATCCGGCCAAGGGGGCGACACTGCTCGGCTCGTACGCGATCGCCGAGGACGCCGACCTCCTCGGGCGGTTCCCCGCACAGGTCCGGCACGCCGCCGCCGTCGAGGAACTCTCCCTGCTGTACCCGCAGCTCAAGGAGCCGGGTGCCGTCCTCGACGCGGCGAGCATCGCGTGGGCGGGCAACCGCTGGAGCAACGGCTGCACCTCGCGCCGCTGGCGCTGGGGCAGAGACGCCGGCCGGTGCGCCGACGAGATGCGGCGGGCCGCCCGCCCGCAGGGACGGCTGTTCTTCGCCGGGGAGCACTGCTCGGCCACCCCGGCGTGGATCAACGGCGCCATCGAGTCGGCGCTCACCGCGGTGACGGAGATCGACGAGGCCCTCAAGGGGGCGCGGTGAGCATCTTCGACCTCCCCCGGCTGCACTTCGCGGGCACCGCGGTGACCCGGCTGCCCACCGGCCCGCGCGGCGGCCTCTACGACCTCGCCCGCCACCGCGCCCTGACCGCGGACGGACGGCCGTTCCCGCTGGACCGGCCGCCGCGGGAGTACCACGAGCACCTCGACCGGCTGGGGCGGCGCTTCGAGCCGGACGGCCGGGTCACCCCCGAGGGGCGGTTCAGCACCGTCAAGGGCTGGAACTTCGGCGGCAACGGGCACTTCTGGGTGGACGCCCGCATCACCGCGTGGGAACGCGTCCCGGGGGAGACCGACACGTCCGACCCCGTCGTGGGCCGGCACGTCGACATGTGGGGCCACTACAACGACTACCTGTCGACCACGTACAACCGGGCCCGCGTCCTCGACATCGACCCGGCGTCGCGCTGGACCACCACCCTCATGGTCGGCCGGTTCGGCTTCGGCAGGAAAGGCCGTTCGCACGAGGTCGGCTATCTGGCGACCGGCGACGTGACGGGCCTTCAGCCGCCGCGCAGGCAGAACTCCCGGTACGTCCTCGACCCCGGGGACCACCCGTTGGCCGACGAGTTCGCGCGTTCGGTGGTCCACCAGTTCGCCGTCCCGTCCGCGCACGGCCTGACCTGGGCCGACGAGACGGAGGCCTCCGATGCGGCCCGGCTGCTGCGCGAACGCGTGGCAGAAGGCGAGTTCGCGGGGCTCGTCGTGCGCTTCGCGCTCACCAACATGGCCACGCCCCGCGCCCACGACGCCCCTGACGTCTGGCAGCTGCGCGGCACCCTCGCGCCCTGGCGCCGCGAAGAGGAGCGGACCTGCCCGGCCGGGCGTCCGCTCACCGCCCGCGGGCCGCGCCGTGCGGGCACGGCGACCCCGCTGCACAACGCCGCGGTCCACGTGACCGACGCGCACACCACGGTCGACCTCGTCACCGCCGTCCCCGTGCGCCACCGGGGCGCCGAGCCGGGACCCGGGCCCCTGCACCCGCTCGGCCCGCGCCTCGACGTCGGTGACCTGGAGCTGCGCACCCGTGACTCCGGGCGGCTGGTCGCCCGCGTGCCGGCCAGGGCCTACCTCGCGGGCGCCGACCTGACGGGCGGGCTCGTCACCGTCCCCACGCACTCCTCCCCCGCCGCCGAGCCCCTGGTCCTCGTGGGCACGCTGCCGGACCAGCGGCCGAGGGTTCTGCTGGCCGAGGAGGAGACGGTGGTCCTGGTCGACGACTCCGCCCTCTTCCTCGACCCGGCGGAACCCTCCGGCGACGCCGCGGAGGTGGCACTGCGCGCCTACCGGCTGGGGCTTCCCGCGGCGGGGGTCACGCTGCGCGTCACGCAGTTCTTCAACCCGCGCGCGCTGCCGGGTCACCCCGTGGCGGAGGCGGAGGGCGCGCGGTGCGGTGACGTACGGATCGTGGACGTGCGACCCGGCGCGGCACGGAAGGACGGTGACGACAGCGGCTGGGCGGCGTCCTGCACGCTGACGACCGACGCCGACGGGCGCGGTTCCTTCGCCGTCCGGCACGCCTCCGCCGGCGCCACCCGGCTGCTCGTCCTGCCGGACGGGGACGAACCGCCGTGCGACGCCGCCGAACCCGGGTCCGCCGTCCGCGCGTACGACAACGACGACCGCCTCGGCTACTGGCCCGCCGTCTGCGCCGTGGACGTGCGGGCCCTGCCCGACACCCGGCGCCTCGACGACATCCCCCGCGACCAGGTCACCTTCGAGGTGCTGTACCGGGAGGTGTACGCCCCCTACGAACTGCTCCACTCGTTCATGAAGGACGAGATCTTCAGCCTCGCCGACCGCTCCCGGGTGGCCACCTACGCACGGCTCATCTGGCTGATGTGCGACCCCGCCAACAAGGACAAGACCTACTACATGCCGCCCACCCGCGACATGACCGGGCCGCAGACGAGACTTCTGCTCGCCTATCTGCGGCAGGACGAGGCCGACCGCAGACCACCGCCGAGGACGGTGCCGCGGCGGGTCCGCGACGGCGCCCTCACCACGCGCGCACAGCTCCACGAGGCGCTGCGCGAGGCCGCCACCGCCGAACTCGCCGTCATGCTCCAGTACTTGTACGCCGGGTGGTCGATCCCGCTGTACGGCGCGGGCCGGCAGCTGGTGCGGCGCGGCGAGTGGAGCCCGCGTCGGCTCCGCCTGGCGTGCGGCGACGGCGGGGAGACCCTCAGCAACGGCATCCGCGGCACTCTGATGGGCGTGGCCAGGGAGGAGATGACGCACTTTCTGGTGATCAACAACATCATCACCGCGATGGGGCTGCCGTTCCACATGCCGCGCATCGACTTCGGGACCCTCAACAGCCGGCTGCGGATGCCGCTCGACATGAGCCTGGAGGCGTTCGGTCCCGGCAGCGTGCAGCGGTTCATCGCCCTGGAGCAGCCGCACGACGTCAGCGCGGGGCTCGCCGATGACACGGTGCGCGAGCGGGAGGACGGCCGCCCCTACCCCTACCAGTCGCTCAGCGATCTGTACGCCGCGATCCGCGAGGGCATCGCCACCGTGCCGGACCTCTTCGTGGTGGAGCGGGGGCGGGGCGGCGGCGAGCACCATCTGTTCATGCGCCGGTCGGTGGACGCCGCGCACCCCGACTACCAGTTGGAGGTGGACGACGTGGCCAGCGCCCTGTTCGCCGTCGACTTCGTCACCGAGCACGGCGAGGGCAACGTGCTGTCCGGCGCCGCGCCCGAGGAGGAGTCGCACTACGACACGTTCCTGCGGATAGCGGAGCTGCTGGCCGCCGAGCACCACGGGGAGCGCCACGGGGACGGGTCCCCGCGGGGGCGACGGCCGCCGTGGAGCCCCGCCTACCCGGTGCTGCGCAACCCCTCGCTGCACGCGGGGAACCCGGCCTGCGACCAGGTGACCGCTCCCGGGGCCCGTGCCGCCCTGGTGGCCTTCAACGACGCGTATTTCCTGATGAACCAGCTCATCGTCCAGCACTTCGGTGTCGCGGCGGACAGCAGTCTGCGGCGCTCCCGCCTCATGAACGCGGCGATCGACGTCATGACGGGGATGATGCGGCCGCTGGCCGAGCACCTGGTCACCCTGCCGTCCGGCCGCCCGGGGCGCACGGCGGGGCCCTCCTTCGAGCTGGCGGAGCAGCCGGCCCCGATCCCGCGTGCGGACGTGGCGGCACGGGTGTTCAGCCGCCGCTTCGCCGAACTCGCCGAGGCCTGCGCCATGTTGCCGGGCCTGCCCGAGCGGGTCCCCGAGCTGATGCGTTCGTACGCGGATCATTTCGGCAAGGGGGGTCATTGACCCCTCACCGGGGTATGCCGCCGTGCGGGCGGCCCCCGGACCTTCCGGCCCGTTACATGGTGCTTCACCCGCTTCAGACCGATTTGACGGACGTTCGCCCGCCCCTCGACCATTCCACCCGAAGCCGACCTGATTAGAGGCACAAGGGGACCGCGGTTGCCATCACGTGTAGACACCCCCCACACCGACCCGACTCTCTCGTCCCGCTCGCTCCTCACCACCGCCGCTTTCATGCCGCTCCCCCGGCCGGGACCGCGTCTGCGCGGCCGGGAACAGCAGCGGGAGCGGTTGCTGCACCTGCTCGACACCACCCGTTCCGGACCCCGGCGCGGCGGTGTCGCCCTCGTCGAAGGAGTGGCAGGGGCCGGCCGCAGCAGACTCCTCGGTGACACGTGCGCGGTGGCGGCGCAGTGCGGGTTCTCCGTCGCGTACGCCGACGCCGACGAGGTCCGCCGCGCCGTCCCCCTGGCTCCCCTGATCGCCGCCCTGGACCTGCGCACCGACGTGGAGCACCCGCCCCTGGACCTGGCCGCCACCGCCGCCGGCCACTCCGCCTGGCTGATCGACCGGCTGCACACCTCGCTCGCGGAACGGCTGCGCCGCGGCCCCGTGGCCGTCGTGCTCGACGATCTCCAGTGGGCCGACACCACGACGCTGGCCGCCCTCGGCACTCTCGTGGCCCGGTGCGCGACGCAGCAGGTGGCCTGGGTGCTGGCCCGCCGCGCCGGGGAGGCGGAATCCCTGCCGGCCAAGCTGTTCGCGGCCCTCGGCGACGCCGAACGCTCGGAGCGGGTGCACCTGCCGCCGCTGGACGACCGTGCCGTGGCGGAGCTGGCCGCCGACCGGCTGTCGGCCGAACCCGCGCCCGAGCTGCTGGCCTGCGTCAAGGGCGCGGACGGCAACCCGGCGGCGCTCGTCGCGCTGCTCGACGGCCTGGTGGAGGAGCAGCGGGTACGCGTGGCCGAGGGGCGCGCCCGGCCGGCCGGGGACGTCCAGAACGGGCCGGTGCCGCGCCGCTTCGGCGTCCTGGTCCGCGACCGGGCCGCGGCCCTTCAGCCGGGCACCCGGCTGCTGCTGGACGTGGCCTGCGTCCTCGGCCATGCCGCCCTGCCCGAGGACATCGCGCAGATACTGGGTGGGACCACGGCCTCGGTGCTGCCCGCCCTGCAGGAGGCGCTGGACTCCCGGTTCCTGGTGTGCGAGGGCGACACCATCGCCTTCCGGCACGAACTGGTCAGGCAGGCGCTGCTCGCGACGCTGCCGGGGCCGCTGCGCGGGTCGCTGCACCGGCAGGCCGCGGACATGATCATCGGCAGGGACGGCGGTGTCCTGCCCGCCGCGGCCCACCTGGTGCACGGCGCACGCCGCGGGGACACCCGGGCCGTCACGGTGCTCTGTTCGGCGGCCACCGCGGTCGTGGCGACCGAGCCCCGCACGGCGGCCGAACTCGCCCAGCGCGCGTTGGAGATCACCGGTCCGCTGCACCCCGTACGGGCGAATCTGGTGCGCGTCGCGGTCGAGGCGCTGACCCGCTGCGGCCCCCTGCCCCGGGCGATCGCGCTGGCCGAGGAGTCCCTGGGCGGCGCTCTGCCGCAGGAGCAGGCCACCGTGCTGCGGTGCGAGCTTTCGGCGGCGCTGCTGCTCGCGGGCCGGGCCGCGCGGGCCGTGGCGGTGGCCGGGCCGCCCTCGCCCGGCGCCGCGGGGGCCGAAGGCCTCGCCGAGCGCATGGAACTGGGCCGGCTGCACGGCCTCGCCGACCTGGACGCGGCGGCCGCGGAGCGCGAGGCGCGGCAGGAGATGACGCGCCGGGGCGGTCCCTCCGCCGGGCTGCGGTGTGTGCTCGCCCGTTCGCACTGGCACGCGGGCCGGGTCGGCGAGGCGCTGCGGCAGGCCCGCGCGGCGGTCGCCTCGGCCGGCGAGGAGCGAGGCGTCTGCCGGCCGTTCGCGCCCCGCCTCGCGCTGGCCGCCATGCTCACCCACCTGCGGGAGACCACGGAGGCCACGGCTCTCCTCGACGTCCTGCGCGGCGAGATCGAGGCCGAGGGCTGGCCGGTGCTGTGCGGCGCCGCCAAGATCCTCGGGTCGTCGCTCGCCCTCGCCCAGGGCGCCCTGGCGGAAGCGGCGACCCAGGCCGCCGGAGGCCTCGCAGCCGCCGACGAGGCGGGCATGCCGCGGTACTCGCCGCTGGGGTGGCGCACTCTGGCCGAGGTCGCGCTGCGCCGAGGAGACCTCACCGCGGCCGACGAACACGTCGAGCGGTTGACGCGGACGGTCGCGGAGCAGGGGCTCGACGGCGCCGCGGCGACCGCCTCCCGGGCGGGCGCCGCGTGGATGGCGGCACAACTGGCGGCGGCGCGGCGGGACGTGGAGGGCCTGGACGCCGCGCTCGCCGCCGTCCACGCGGACCCGTACGCCCTGCGCTCCCTGCTCTGCGAGGAACCGGCGGCGGCCGCCTGGCTGGTGCGCACGGCGGCCGACCGGGGCGACGGGGAGCGGGCCGCCGAGACGGTGCGCGCGGCGCAACGGCTCGCCGCCGACAACGCCGACGTCCCTTCCCTGCTCGCCGCCGCCGCGCACGCGCAAGGGGTGCACCAGCGGGACGCGGACACGCTGCGGCGGGCGGTGCAGACGCACCGCGACCCGTGGTCCAGGGCCTCCGCCGCCGAGGATCTGGGGGCGCTGTGCGGGGCCGACCGCGCCGCCACGGTGATGGAGTTCGAGTGGGCCATGGCCAAGTACGCGCGCCTCGGCGCCGCACGCGACGAGGCGCGTGTACGGCGTCGGCTGCGCCGCCTCGGGGTGCGTCGGCGGCACTGGAAGCACGCGGACCGGCCCGCGTCCGGGTGGGCGAGCCTGACCGACACCGAACGCAGGGTCGCGGACCTGGTGGCCCAGGGCCTGACCAACCGTCAGGTGGCCACCCAGATGTTCCTGTCCTCCCACACCGTGGGCTTCCACCTGCGGCAGATCTACCGCAAGCTGCGGCTGCGCTCCCGCATCGACCTGGCGCGCACCCACCCGGGCGTCGACGACGGTCCGGGGCGGCACGTGACGGACCGTCCGGCGCCGCCGCCCGCCGACGCGGGCGCCCCCGCGGACACGGCGAGCCCGCGCGGCCCGGCCCCTCATGCCCCGAAGACGCCGCCCGGTCCCGCCCTGCCGGCCCCGGCTCACCCCGCCGACACTACGCAACCGCGCTGAAGGACCCGGCCGGCCTTGTTCCCCGCCCCGGGAGATTGCTTGCATACACGACGTGATGAACCAAGGCGTCGCACCGATCCCCGCCCCTGTCCGCCCCGGGCCGGCAGCGGCCGTCACCGACCCGCCGCCGGAGATCGACACCACGCTGCCCAGCCACGCGCGCGTCTGGAACCACTGGCTGGGCGGCATGCACAACTTCGCCGTGGACCGCGCCGCGGGCAACCGTCTGGCGGCGGACAACCCCGGCCTCGTGGAACGGGTGCGCACCACCCGGCACTTCCTCGCCCGCGCGGTGCGCCACCTGGCCCTCGACGAGGGCGTCCGGCAGTACCTCGACATCGGTTCGGGACTGCCCACCGCGGGCAACACCCATCAGATCGCCCGACAGGCCGCGCCCGGAGCACGCGTCGTGTACGTCGACAACGACCCGCGCGCCGTGGCCTACGCCCGCTCCCTCCTCGCCCCCACCGACCCGGAATCCGTCACCTGCCTCCTCGCCGATCTGCGGGAGCCCGACGCGCTCCTGACCGCCGCGTCGCGGACGCTCGACCTGTCGTCACCCGTCGCCCTCGTCCTCAGCGGCATCCTCGGCCATGTGTCCGCCTACGAGGAGGCGTGCGGGATCGTCGCGCGGCTGATGGCCGCGCTGCCCTCCGGCAGCTGCCTGCTCTCCCACGACGTGAGCGACACCGCCGGTGACTGGCGCACCATCCAGGCGCGGCACAACTCCACCGCCGACCTCGCCTACCGCCTGCGCACACCCGAGCAGATCGCCGGCTACTTCCAGGGCCTGCGCCTGGTCGACCCGGGAGTCGTCCCCCTCACCGCGTGGCGGCCCGACACCGACGACCCGTACTCCCGCGAGTGGGCCGGCCTCGTGGCCGACGTCGTGGGCGGGGTCGGCCGCAAGCCCTGAAGACCCGGCCCGTTCCACCGGTTCCCCCGCCCGCACCCCCGGAGGCCCGCCATGCACGCCACCCCCACCTGGGACCCCCAGCGACACCTCGACCACCCCGACCCGCGCACCCGCCCCTTCCACGACCTCCTGGCCCGCGTCCCCGAACTGCCGCGCAGGCCCGCGCGCATCATGGACCTCGGCTGCGGCGCCGGACGCGTCACGGCTCTCCTCGCCGCGCGCTGGCCGGACGCGCACATCACCGGGATCGACAGCTCGGCCGACAGCATCGCCGCCGCCGACGCGGTCGCGGGAGAGACGGCGCAGGGCGGACGCCTCCACTTCCGCCACGGCGACATCGGCCGCTGGGCCCCGGCCGAACCCTTCGACCTCGTCATCTCCAGCGCCGCCCTCCAGTGGGTGGTCGATCACCCCGACCGCTTCGAGGCGTGGGTGAGCGCCCTGACCCCCGGGGGCGTCTTCGCCTTCCAGGTCCCCGACAACACCGCGTCCCGCGCCCACGGCGCCCTGCGGGACCTGTGCGCGAGCCCGCGCTGGCAGGAGCGCCTGGGCACCGGGGTCCTTCCCGACCACCGGGTCCACGACCCGGCCGACTACCTCGGCCGGCTCGCCTCCCTCGGCTGCGCGGTGGACGCCTGGGAGTCGACGTACGCCCATGTCCTGCCGGGCGATGATCCCTTCGCGGACTGGACCACGGGGACGGGGATGCTGCCGCTGCTGAGCGCCCTCGCGGACGAACCCGGGGCCGCGGAGGACTTCCTCGCCGCCTACCGCGAGCGCCTGGCGCAGGTGTACCCCGCCACCGCGTACGGCACGGTCTTCCGGTTCCGCCGCGTCTTCGTCGTGGCCCGCAAGGACGGTGCCGTGTGACGGCGTCCGCGGCGGTTCAGCGGCGGACCGCGTGCAGGTACCAGCCCGGTCCGACGATCCTGCCCTGGTCGTCGACCGCCACCCGCTCCCTGTCGATCGTCACGCCCAGCCGGCGGAAGTCGGCGATGTCCTCGTCGCTGAGGGCGTCGGGGACCACCGCCGTGGTCAGGCTCGTGCGCCTGACCTCCCTGATGTCCCAGTGCGCGCCGACGATGGCGCGGAGGTTGTCCTCGCTCACCACCATGGGCTGCTGCACGCCGGGGGTCCCCGCCGCCCAGCACACCAGATGCAACTGGGCGCCGGGACGGGTGACCCGGCGCAGCGCGGCGAGGTAACGGTGCCGTTCGTCGTCGCCGAGGCAGTGGTACAGCGCGCTGTCGAGGACGGTGGCGAAGCGCCGCCCCGCCAGTTCCTCCAGCCGCGTGGCGTCCGCCTCCACGAACTCCACGTCCACCCCCGCCGTCGCGGCGCGCTCCCTGGCGATCCCGAGCACGGCGGGCGAACTGTCGAACGCGGTGACCCGGCGGCCCCGCAGAGCGAGCATGATCGCGTTGTCCCCCGGCCCGCAGCCCGCGTCGAGGACCGGGTCGTGGAAGTCCACGGTCTGCTCCAGCTCGACGACCGCCGGCTGTGGCTCACCGATGTCCCAGGGCACTTTCGGATAGGGCGCCTCCGCGCCCGCCACGATCGGCTGCCCGAGGTAGAAGGCCTCGTAATCGACGTTCTCCTTGGGGAGCAGCATTTCGGCCGGCTCTTCCGCCATGGTTTTCCCTTCGATTCGGCGGTGGGACAGCGACCATCGTGCGCCCGGGACGTCGCGGCCGGTAGTCATTCCGGTGTCCTCGGCGCCATGTCTACGCGACCGCGCGGCATGGGCCCCGTGCCACCGGCTCACGTCGCGAGAGAACGCGCCATATCCCGTCGCCGCGCGGGTCGTTCGGGGGATGCGCCGCCGAGTGCGGTCACGGGAAGGTCAGCGGCATCTCGTCAAAGGTGGGGAAATGGAACGTTGCCTGTCCGGCCACGAGGCCATGATGATCGCCGGTGACATGCGCGTGGTCACCGTCTGGGAGCTGCGGGGGGACATCGACGCCCGAGCGCTCCGCGGCGCGCTCGGACACCTCGTCCGCCGCTATCCCGTCCTGGGCGGACGACTGTCCCTCCAGGGCGAGAACGCGTACGTACGCCTCACGGACGGCGAGGGCCCCGCCGTCCGGCTCGACCGGGCCACGGACCTGGGGCAGGAGCTGAACGCCGCCACGAACTGGTCCCAGGGCCCCCTGCTGCGCATGGCCCTGATCACGCGGGAGGGGACGCGTGACACACCGGGTCGGACGCACCGGCTCGTCACCACACTGCCGCGGGCCTGCGTGGACGGCACCAGCGTCATCGCCCTGCACCAGGCGTTCTGGTCCCTGTACGCCGACGTCTGCTCGGGGCGGCCGGTCACCACGGAGCCGGTCCAGCCGGTCCTGGCCCCGGCGATCGAGGAGGCGTTCCACCACAAGTACGCGCCGGACGAACTGCGGGAGTACGTGACGCGGCGGGCGGCGACCGATGCCCGTGTCCCCCCGGCCCGCCTGCCCTCGCCGGCGTCGGAGGGTCCGGGGCCGGGACCCGACATGACGTTCGGGGCCGCCCGCGTCAGCGTGGACGCGGCCCGCACCGCCGCGCTCGTGGACATCGCCCACCGTCACGCGCTGTCCGTCAACTCCCTATTGTGTGGGCTGTTCACGGCCGCCGTACGGCCCGCGCTCACACCCGCCCGCGGGCCCGTCCCCGTGTGCTGCGGCGTGGCGGTGGACATGCGCAGGAGGGTGACGCCGCCCATTCCCGAGGAGGTGCTGCAGTCCGCGGCCTCCGGCATGCCGGTCCGGCTCGCCGTCGACGTCCCCGCGGACCCGCTCGCCCTGGGCCGCGAGCTGTCGCGGTCCGTGCGCGAGGGCCTCGCCGGGGGCGTCCCCGAACGGGAGCTGGCGGCCTTCCCGTACATGGCGCGGCAGTGCCCGCCGACCTTCTTCGTCACCAACCTCGGCAGGATCGCCGTGCCGTCCCTGCCGGACGGCCTCGTGGCCACGGGGCTCCGGGTCCTGCCGATGTCCCGCATCCCCACGCTCTTCGTGGTGGTCACCCGCTTCGGCGACGGTCTGCACATCGACCTGCCGATCAGCCGCGCCTGGTACACCGACGCACAGGTCGACGACCTCGCGTCGCGGACGCACGGCGTCGTCGACGAGGTCGTCGCGGCGCACGCCACCCCGGCCGCCGGACCGCCTGCGGCAGGTGCCGGAGGCCGCGGGGCGACGCCATGACCACTGCGGCGCTGCATTCACCCGCCACGGCGGCCGACCTGACGTTCGCCATGGTCGGCGTCGGCCTGGCCGTCATGCTGCTGACCTGTGCCGCGCTGAAACGGCTCGCGCGGCCACTGCGCCAGCCGGCCGTCATGGCCGAGATCGCGGCGGGCATCGCCCTCGGCCCGAGCCTGCTCGGGCTGCTGCCCGGCGACCCCGACCGGATCCTGTTCCCCGAGGAGACCCGACCGCTGCTGTCCGCCGTCGCCCAGGTGGGCCTGCTGCTGTTCATGTTCCTCCTCGGCTGGCACACCGACCCCGTGCTGCTGCGCACCAGCGCCCGTCACGCGGCGTCGGTCTCGCTGTGCGCCCTCACCCTGTCCTTCGGATGCGGCGTCGCGCTGGCCGCCGTCCTCTACGGCCACCACCCGCCGCCCGCCGGGGAGCACATCGGCTTCGGGGTGTTCGCGCTGTTCCTCGGCACGGCGCTGGCCATCACCGCGTTCCCCGTGCTCGCCAGGATCCTCGACGAGAAGGGGCTCACGGGCACCCCCGTCGGGAGCGTCGCGCTGGCCGCCGCCGCCGCGGACGACGTGCTGGCCTGGTGCCTGCTCGCCCTGTGCACCGCACTCGCCACGGCGGGCCACCCCTCGGAAGCCGCGCAGACCCTCGTCCTCGCGGTCGCCTTCGTGTGCCTGCTCGCCGTGCTCGTACGGCCGTTGCTCGCGGTGGCCGTGCGCCGGGCGGCCGCTCGCGGATCGCGGGGAGAGCTGCTGGCCGTCGTCACCGCGGGGCTCTTCCTCTGCTCGTACGCCACGACCTGGATCGGCATCCACGCGATCTTCGGCGCGTTCGCCTTCGGTGTCATCATGCCGCGTGAGTCCGCCGACGCCCTGACGGCGTCGGTGCGGTCCTCGCTGGAGCAGTCGTCCGCGCTCCTGCTGCCCGTCTTCTTCGTCGTCACCGGCATCCACGTGGACCTCGGGGCGCTCACCGGGCGCGGCTGGCTCGAACTGGCCGCCATGGTGGCGCTGGCCTGCGCGGGCAAGCTGGTGGGCACGGCGGTCCCCGCGCTCCTCGGGGGGATGGGCCGGCGGGACACGGTGACGCTCAGCCTGCTGATGAACACCCGCGGGCTGACCGAGATCGTGGTGCTCTCCGCCGGCCGGAGTCTCGGCGTCATCGACGGGCGGATCTTCACCATGGGCGTGCTGATGGCGCTGATCACGACCGTGCCCGGCGGCTTCGTACGGGACGGCCGCGGCACTCCGCGGACCTCGGGCCCTACGAAGGACCGGCCTCGCGGACCGGTGTCCGACGGTGGCCGTCGCCGCCCTCGTCCGCCGACCGCACGGCGGTGGTACGGGGCCGGTGGTCGATGAGCGCGGCGGCGGCCACGCCCACCACCGCGAGGATGCCCGCCGCGCACCACATGGCCGTGGAGTAGCCGTGGACCGTCGCGCGCGCCGTGGCCGTAAGGGCGGTGGCGGGGTCGAGGGGAGGGTGCTCGCGCAGGTGGGCGGCGGTGGCGGTGGCGGCGACGGTGTTGAGCAGGGCGGTGCCGACGGCGCAGCCGATCTGCTGGGCGGTGGTGACCATGGCCGAGGCGACACCGGCGTCGCGCGGCGTGACGGCGTGGGTCGCCAGACCGACGGCGGGCATCAGGACGGTGCCGAGGCCGAGGCCCATGACGAACATGCCGGGCAGGACGACGGTGGTGTAGGAGCCGGTCGGGGTGATCTGGGCGAGGACGACGAGCCCCGAGGCCCCGACCAGGAACCCCGCCGTGATCAGCGGCCGGGCCGGAACGAGCGGCGCCAGACGGGTGCCGATCAGGGTCGCGCCGATCATGATGCCGACGGTCAGCGGCAGAAAGGCCGCTCCGCACACCAACGGGCTGAAGCCCAGGTCGCGTTGGAGGTAGAAGGTGAGGAAGAGGAACAGCCCGAACATGCCGACGAAGACGACGGCGAGACAGAGGTAGGCGCCGCCCCGGTTGCGGTCGAGGACCATGCGCAGCGGCAGCAGCGGTTCCGGCACCCGGGCTTCGAGCACGACGAACACGGCGAGGAGCACGACGGCGCCGCCCAGCAGGGACAGGGTCACCGGCGCGGCCAGCCGTCCGACTCCGCCCTGGTCAGGCCGTAGACGAGGCACACCAGGCCGCCGGTGGCGAGGACGGCGCCCGGGAGGTCGAGGCGGCGGCCACGGCGGCCGGGCCCCCGCTCGTCGGCGACGTAGCGGACCCCCAGGGCGGCGACGGCCGAGAAGGCGATGTTGATGAGCAGGGTCCAGCGCCAGGTCAGGTACTCCGTCAGGACGCCGCCGAGCAGCAGCCCGATGGCCGCTCCGGCGCCCGCGATGGCCCCGTAGACGCCGAACGCCTTGGCGCGCTCGTCGGCCCGGGTGAACATCACCGACAGCAGGGACAGCGCGGCCGGCGCCAACAGCGCGGCGAAGGCGCCCTGGACGGCACGGGACCCCATGAGCATGGCGGTGTTCACGGCCGCGCCGCCCACGGCGGAGGCGGCGGCGAATCCGACGGCGCCCAGGAGGAAGGCGTGCCTGCGGTTCCACAGGTCCGCGACGCGCCCGCCGAACAGGAGGAGTCCGCCGAACGCGAGGGCGTAGGCGGTGACCACCCACTGCCGGTCGGCGTCCGAGAAGTGCAGATCCTGCTGGGCGGAGGGAAGGGCGATGTTCACGATGGTGCCGTCGAGCACGACCATCAGCTCGGCGAGACAGATGAACACCAGGGCTTTCCACCGCCGGGGATCGGGCTCGGCTGCCACGGAGACCATGCGGTTCCGCCTTTCCGGGGTGACGGGAACAGACCTGCGGAACCCGGCGGAGAGTCGTGCCCGCCCTGTTGCCGCTCGCGGTCCTGCCCACCCGGCCGCTCGACGAGACGTGTCCGGCCGCCGCTTCCCCAGAACGAGTGACGGAGAGTCACCCGCCCCCCTGGTCAGTCGCCCTGCGCCCAGGCGGCCACCGGAAGCGACAGGTAGACGCCGAAGTCGTCGAGGCCGGTCGCGGTGCGGATGTCCTCGTGCAGGCGGTCCACCCGCTCCTGCCGGTCGGCGGCCCTGCTCTCGAAGTACTTGGACCGCACCTCGATCACCACGTCGAGCCCGCAGCGGTCGAGCGGCCCCAGACCGCGGAAGCGGATCTCGACGTCTCCCGGCTGGAGATCTCCGTCGTACGGTTCCTCGGGGCATTCCACGGCGACGGACACGAGGTGCGGCAGCACCGAACCCAGTTCCCGGAGCTTCGATTCGGGGACGTCCGGGGCGTGGGTGACTTCTACGAGTGGCATGGGGTCACCCTACGAATACCGTCGGCGTCCGCGCCACGGACGGTCGGCGCCACGGGAGCGCGCCTCGGCGAGCGGCCCTTCGCGGTAAACAGATTCAAAGGAACTCTGTTAAAAACCTCCCCGGTCGCGAACCTTGATGAGCCTCCGGCCGATGGGCGAAAGTCGGGGCGCGGCGAAGCCCCCACTTTCGCCGCCAGGCAAAGGCCCGCCTTCACGGGAAACGCACCCACATCCCCGTCCCTGGAACATCGCTGTCCCGGGACGCAGGAATGACGTGGCCGCTGCCTGCTACCGGAAGGAAACAAGAGTGCGTATTTCGCATAAGTCCGCCCTGATCGCCGCTGCCGGAGCCCTGCTCTCGGTCACCGCCGTGACCGCCCAGGCCCAGGCGAGCGAGGCCGCCCCGAAGTACCAGCCGGAGATGGTGCGGGCGCTCGCCGATTCGCTCGGCGTCAGCGAGAAGGCCGCCGCGGAACGGCTCGACGAGCAGGACGCGCAGCAGAGACGGCTCGCGGGGCTGGCCGAGGACGGCATATCCGGCGACGGCGCCTTCTTCACCGCCGGCGGCGAGCTGACCGTCAACGCCGGTGACGCCGCCGAGGCCAGGAAGATCGAGAAGAGCGGTCTCGACGCCCGGGTCCCCGCCCGCGGCCAGGCCGAGCTGGAGAAGATCAAGGCGAAGCTGGACACCCTCGCCGCCAAGCGCGTCCCCGGCGGCGTCTCCTCGTGGCGCGTCGACCTCGCGTCGGACACGGTCACGGTCGAGGTCAACAGCGGGCGGGGGGCGGCCACCAAGGCGTTCCTGGCCGAGGCGGCGAAGCACGGCAAGGCCGTCAAGATCGTCAAGGGCCAGGAGAAGCTCACCCCGCAGGCCGTGATCTACCCGGGCAGCCGGATGACCTACAACGGCTACCTGTGTTCCGTGGGTTACGGCGCCCACGACAGGAACGGCAAGCAGTTCCTGGTCACCGCGGGCCACTGCGTGGAGGACCTGCCCGTCCTGTCGTACAACAACGTGCGCTTCGCCAAGGCCACGCACACCCGGTTCGCGGTCGGCACGCGCAGCGTAGACATGGGCGTCGCGGCCGTCGACTCCGGCAACTCCATCGCCACCAGCGTCGGCACCTGGGGCAACAGCAGCCCGGTCGCCGTCCAGGGCAGCCGCAGGGCCGCGTCGGGCGCCGCGCTCTGCAAGTCCGGCCAGACCACCGGCTGGACCTGCGGCACGGTCCGCTCGTACAACGTCAGCGTGACCTACACCGACCAGAACGGCGGCCCCGACACCGTCGTCTCCGGCCTCGCCAGCTCCACGGTCTGCACCGAGGGCGGCGACAGCGGTGGCGCCTACATCTCCGGCAACCAGGCGCAGGGCATGACCTCCGGCGGCCCCATCGGCCAGCAGTGCTCCGGGGTGAACTCGGGCGGTTCCTCCTACTTCCAGCCGCTCGATGACGCGCTCAACTACTACGGCCTGACACTGAACACCAACTGACCCCTTTCGTCCCGGGTCACAGGGGCCGTCCACCGGTTACGGTGAACGGCCCCTGCTCGGCGTATGGGTGCGGGCAGACCGGCCCGCCGTGGAACGGCGCCCATACGCCCCCATCGAGAGAAATCATGACGAACGACCTTTTCGCCTCGGGCCCGAACGGGCTCGACGGCCGCGGAGACCACCACGACCTCAGCAGCGCCGGCCTGCGGGGCCTCGACCCGCGTGACCCGGAGGCGACCTTCGCCGACGTCCTGCGCCGGGCGCTGCGGCAGCGCGGCCTCTCCCTGGAGCGGATATGCGACCGCCTCCACGCGCAGGGGATCAGCGTCAGCCCCGCCACGCTCAGCCACTGGCAGCGGGGCCGCAGCCAGCCCGAGCGGCCCCAGTCGCTGCGGGCCATCGACGCCTTGGAGCCGATGCTCGGACTGCTGCCGGGCACCCTGCGCTCCCTGCTGGGACCGCACCGGCCCCGCGGCCGGGCGCTGCCGCACGACCCGGCCGCCGTCCGCGGTGTCTACGGCGAGAGGTCCGACCTCGAACAGGCCCTGGGCGAGGCGTTCCCCTACTTCAACTCCGACACCCAGGCCCTGGTCACCCACGAGACGGTGACGCTGGACGAGCACCGTGCCATCCGTGAGATCACGGTGACGACCGTGCTGCGGGCCGTCCGGGACGGCGCCCGGCAGCTCACCGTGGTCCACTTCCTCGACGCGCCGCCGGACGACGCCGTCGACGTCGTCGTGCGCTCGGGCGAGCTGGCCGACCGGCGCTTCCTGCCCGAACTGCGCAGCGTGCTCGCGGACATCTCCTTCGGCCGCCCGCTGGCCCGCAACGACACTGCGGTGGTCGAGTACACCGTTCACGTCGGCCCGTCGCTCACGACCTCCTACTGCCACGAGCGCCGCATCCGCGAATCCCTCCGGACCTACCTGCTGCACGTGCGCTTCCACCCGCTGGCCACTCCGGCGAGCTGCCACTACTTCTACCGCGAACGCCTCGACGGCGAGGCCCGGCAGCGCCACCGCGTGCTCCTGGACACGTCCCACACCGCCCACCTGCTCCCCGCCAAGTGCCCGCCGGGCGTCTATGGACTCGAATGGCAGTGGGACTGACCTTCACGAGGGGCCCGCGACCGACCCGGCCGTCAGGAGTGGCGCGCGGACGCCGCCTCCAGCAGCGTCCAGCCGTCGATCTCCGTCGCCCGCCGGTCGTCCGGCCACCGGCCGCCGGCCAGCGCCTCGTCGAGCAGGGCCCGCACGGCGCCCGGTTCGTGCAGGTTCAGGGAGCCGCCACGGACGAACCCCACGTCGCCGGAACCGAACGGAGCGCCGCCGGGCACATAGCGGCCGGGGGCCTCGGCGAAGACGATGCGCAGCGGGCCGCCGGAACCGTCCGCCTGCGGATAAAGCGTCAGGGTCTCCCGGCAGTCCTCGGACCGGCCGCTTGCACCCAGGCGATGGTGGTGGCGGAGCGTCCACAGATACGTCCGCCCGTCGGCGACGAGCCGGCGGGGCTTTCGCGATTTCCGGGGCACGGCGCCAAGCGTACGCGGCCGGACCCGCCCGGCGCCGTCTCCCGACCGCCCTCACCGCCTGGCGGCACATGGTTCCTGATGGCCCCGACGATGATCGTAAACCGGTGTTCGAACGCGTACGGGCGCTCTACAGTGACCCCCGATGACACTCCTACACACCCATGATTTTGGGGGCGACGGCCCCCAGTTGGTCCTCCTGCACGGTTTCTCGCGGTCGGTCGCCGACTGGGACACCGCATCCGCCCTCCTCACCCCCGACCACCGGGTCCTCGGCCTCGACCTCCCCGGACACGGCCGCTCCCCCGACATCTCCCCTTGGACCCTGTCCACGGCGGTACGGCTCATCGCGGACACCCTCGACGCGCACGGCGTGTCCGAGGCCGTCGTGGTGGGCCACTCGCTCGGCGGGCTGACCGCGGTCGAGTTCGCCCGTGCGTACCCGGCCCGCACCCGTGCCGCCGTGAACCTGGACGGCTTCTGGTGGGGCCCCGAAGAGCCGGGCGCGGCACGCGTGAACGAGGGGCTGTCGGCGGTGGCCGGGGCCGTCGCGCCCGCCGGGCACATCGAACAGAAGGTCGCCGACGTCGTACGGCTCGGCGTCCCCGCCGACCTCGCGGAGACCGCCGCCCGTGCCGCCGCCCGCCCGCTGCCGGACCGCACGTGGCAGACGCTGCCGGAACGGGCGGCGGCGCTGCAGCTCTTCGACGAACTCCGGAGGGTCGGCGCGCTCGGCGTCACCGGGTGGCTCACCGGTATCGAACCTCCGCTGCTCCTGGCCCAGGCGGGCCGGCAGCTGCCGCCCGCGCCCGGCATGGAGTGGTTCAGCGAGTTCACCGACCGGTTCGCGCGAGGGGTCACCGAGGAGCTGGCCGCGCTCACCCGCGCCCGGCCCACCGTCACGGTCGCCCGGGTCGAGGCCACCCACATCATGCACATGGAGGTGCCGGAGGCGGTGGCGAAGCTGGTGGCCGAGTACGTGCGGGGGCTGCCGGACTGACGCGACCGCCGCGCGCGACCGTGGCGGGCGCGGCGGAAAACCGGGCGGGGCGGACATGCTGTCCCGCCCCGCCCCCTTTCCCTCCCTTTTCCGTCCCTTTTCCGTCCCGCCCCGGCGCGTCTCCCCTGCGCGCCGCACCGCCGTCGACACCGTCCGGAAAGGCCGCCTTCCGTAAGCAGGTTGCCTGATAACCGACACTTCGCCGAGTGCGGCTCGTTGCCCTCTATGGCACATGACCGGATGACCGCCCCGTGCCGAGGGGCGGCGGTGTGAGCGTGCCGAGAGCCGGCGCGAGCGGGCGGTGGCCCTGGCCGTGAGGGAAGTTGACGCGAGAATGGACAGTAGGTTCGACGGTGGCCGCGGGATGCCGCTGAGCGCTGCGCAGACGGGCATGTGGTTCGCCCAGGCCCTTGATCCACGGAGCCCCGCTTTCCGGGCGGCCGAAGTGGTGGAGATCCAGGGCCCGGTGGACGCGGGCGTACTGGAGCGGGCGCTGCGCGAGGCCCTCACCGACGCGGAGGGGCTGCGCGCGCGGTTCGTGACCGACGACGGCGGTGAGGTGCGGCAGATCGTCGAGCCGCTGCGCGACTGGCGGTTGCCGGAAATCGACCTGCGGGGCGAGGACGACCCCACCGCGGCCGCGTACGCGTGGATGCGGGCGGAGCTCGACCGGCCCGTCGACCTCGGCCGCACGCCCACGGCGGTCTTCACGGCCCTCCGGACGGCAGAGGACCGGTGCCTGCTGTACCTCGCCATGCACCACATCACCCTGGACGGCTACGGCGCGGCCCTGTTCATCCAGCGGATCGCCGAGGTCTACACCGCCCTGGACGCCGGGGAGCCCGTGCCGCCGCGCCGCATGGGCACCCTGAGCCAGGTGCTCGCGGACGAGGCCGATTACCACGCCTCGGAGCGGTTCGCGCGCGACCGGGAGTACTGGGCGGCGGAGCTGGCCGACTGGCCGTCCCGGCCGGACTCCGCGCACGAGGTGCCGGACATCCCGCGCGGCTTCGTCCGCGCCACCGGCCACCTCGACGCCGCGGCGACCGACGGGCTGCGGGCCCGGGCCCGCGGAGCGCGTACGGGTCTCGCGACGGCGGCGATGACGGCCCTGTCCCTGTACGTGCACCGGTTCAGCGGCCGCGACCAGGTGACGCTGGACCTGACGGTGACCGGACGCGGCGCGGCGGCGCGCGACGTGCCGACGATGCTCGCCAACATCCTGCCCCTGCGCGTGCGGGTCGACGAGCGAAGCACCCTGGACGACCTGCTGCGCCACACCGTCGACAAGGCCAAGGGAGTGCTGCGCCACCAGCGTTACCCCTACGGGTACATGGCGCGCGAGCTGAAGATCGCCCGGCGTCCCGAGGGCTTCGCGGACGACTGGGGCATCAACATCATGACCCACGACAAGGAGTTGTCCTTCGGCGCGTACGCGGCGGTGCTGCACAACCTCTCCAACGGACCTGTCACGGGTCTGGGCGTGAACGTCTACGACCGGCCCGCCGACGGCTCGCTGCGCATCGACTTCCAGGCCGACCCCGCGCTGTACTCCGCCGCCGACGTCACCGCCCACCACCGGCGCTTCATGGCCCTGCTGCGGACGCTGTCACGGGCCGAACCGCTGGTGCCCCTCAAGGACATCGAGGTCCTGCCCGCCGAGGAGCGCGCCCGCCTGCTGAGCGCGGCGAAGGGCGACGAACACCCCGTCCCCGCCACGACGCTGCCGGAGCTGTTCGAGGCCCATGCCCGCCGAACGCCGGCCGAGACGGCCCTGGTCTGCGGCGGGACGGAGCTGACCTTCGGGGAACTCAACGCCCGCGCCAACCGCCTCGCGCACCTGCTGCTCGCGCGGGGCGCCGCCCCCGAGACGTACGTGGCGGTGCTGCTGCCCCGTACGGCCGACTACGTGGTCGCCCTGCTCGCCGTCCTCAAGACGGGCGCGGCCTGCGTCCCGCTGGACCCGGGGCACCCGGCGGAGCGCATCCGCGCGATGGTGGCCGACGCCCGCCCGCTGTACGTGATCACCGCCTCCGCCGAGGCCCCGCGGCTCGCCCGCGCCACGCCCGCGGTGGTGCTCGACGACGAGGCGACGGTCCTCGGTCTCGGACGCCGGCCGGAGACCGACCCCCGGGCCCCGCACCAGCCGTCGGCCTCGGGGGCGGGACATCCCGCGTACGTCAGTTTCACCTCGGGCACCTCGGGGCGGCCCAAGGGGGTGGTCGTCGAGCACCGCCAGCTGACCAACCTCTTCTTCGACCACGAGCGCGACCTGATCGCGCCGGGCGTCGCCGCGGCGGGGCGCCGGCTGCGGGCCGCGCTCACCGCCTCGTTCTCGTTCGACACGGCGTGGGTGGGGCTGCTCTTCCTGGCCGCCGGTCAGGAACTGCACCTCATCGAGGAGCCGGTGCGGCTCGACCCCGCCGCCCTCGTCGCCGGCGTCCGCGAGCGGCGCGTCGACTTCCTCGACCTCACGCCCTCGTTCCTCCGCCGGCTCCTCGCCGCCGGCCTGGTCGACGGTGAGGGCCACCATCCGCGGATGGTGATGGTCGGCGGCGAGGCCATCGACGCCGACCTGTGGCAGCGGCTGCGGTCCTGCCCCTCGACCGTCTTCCACAACTACTACGGGCCCACCGAATGCACCGTGGACGCGGTGTACCGCCGCATCGGGAAGGACGCGGAGCGCCCGGTCATCGGGCGTCCCGGCCACAACGTGCGGGCCTACGTGCTCGATCGCGCGCTGCGGCCCGTCCCGGCGACGGTGCCGGGTGAGCTGTATCTGGCCGGCGCACAGGTCACCCGGGGCTATCTCGGGAGGCCCGACCTGACCGCCGAGCGGTTCGTCGCCGACCCCTTCGGCGCGGCCGGGTCCCGCATGTACCGCACCGGTGATCTGGTGCGCCTGACGCACGAGGGCGATCTCGAGTACCTCGGCCGCAACGACCAGCAGGTCAAGGTGCGGGGCGTGCGCGTCGAACTGCCGGAGATCGAGGCCGTCCTCGCCGGTCATCCCGACATCGCCCACGCCGCCGTGACCGTGCACGAGACGGGTCATGGCGCCCGCGCCACGCAGACCCTGACGGCGCACGTCGTGGCCGCCGAGAGCCTCGCCGCCGGCGCCGGCGCCCCGCTGGAAGCCGTCGACCTGCGGTCCTGGGCCTCGGCCCGGCTCCCCTCCCCCATGGTGCCCTCCCGGTTCGTCGTGCACCGGGCGCTGCCGCTGACCGTCCAGGGCAAACTGGACCGCGCCGCCCTCGCCGCCGCGACGGCTCCCGTGGCCCCGGTCGGCGGCCGGCCGGCGGGGAGCCCGCTGGAAAAGGAGCTGTGCGGCATCTTCTGCGACGTGCTCGACGTGCCGGACGTCAGCGTCGACGACGACTTCTTCGCCCTGGGCGGCCACTCGCTGCTCGCCGCGCAGCTCACCGCCCGTGTCCGCGCCGACCTGGGGACCGAGCTGCCGCTCGGCGCGCTGTACCAGGCGCCCACGGTCCTCTCCCTGGCCAGGCTCCTGGAGGCCGACACTCAGCGGGACGCCTTCGAGGTCCTACTGCCGCTGCGCACCACCGGCGCCCGCCCGCCGCTGTTCTGCGTGCACCCGGCGGGCGGCCTCGGCTGGTGCTACGCGACCCTGCCGCCGCATCTGCCGGCAGACGTCCCGGTGTACGCGATCCAGGCCCGCGGGCTGCGCGGCACCGAACAGCCCGCGGCGTCCTTCCGCGAGATGATCACCGACTACACCCGGCACATCCGCTCGGTCCAGCGCAGCGGCCCCTACCACCTGCTCGGCTGGTCCCTCGGCGGAGCGCTGGCCCATGCGATCGCGGTCCAGCTGCAGAGAGAGGGCGAGCGGGTGGACCTGCTGGCCATGCTCGACGCCCAGCCCATCGACCCCTCGGACCGGCTGCGCGTCGAGCAGGACTCACGGCGCACCACGGACCTCCTCCTCGAAGCCGCCGGGCAGCTGCCCCGCCGGGGCGGCTCCGGGCGGGACGCCCTGCCCTCCGAGGCGCTTCGGGCGTCGTACGCCGAGCACGCGCTCGACGAGACCCACCTCAAGGCGGCCACGGCGCTGATCAGCCACCACGCCACCCTGCTGCCAACCTTCACCGAGGGTGTCTTCGACGGCGACCTGGTCTACTTCCACGCCACCCGCGGGAAGCCCGACACCGCCCCCACGGGCCGCGCCTGGCAGCCCTGGGTCACCGGCCGCATCACGTCCCACGACACCGCCTGCACCCACCACGCCATGACCCAGGCGGAGAACATCGCCCTGACCGGCACCGTCCTCACCGACCGCCTGCTGCCCCGCCCCCGCCGCGACGCGTGACAGTGACGCCCGGGAATTCATCACCCCCCGCATGACCTGCGCCGATGCGGGCACACCACAGTGCGGTCACGTTCCCTGCGACGCATGAAAGAAACGCGACTTTTGTGTGTTTGTAAAGTGGAGTTAAGAGCAAACGTTGGCCAGGAGGTTGATACACATGGTTCCCCTGCTTCTGGTTCTTCTGCTGGCCCTGATCCTCTTCGGCGCGGGTTTCGCGCTGAAGGCGCTGTGGTGGATCGCCGTCATCGTGCTGGTGGTGTGGCTGCTCGGCTTCATCATCCGGCCCGCCGCGAGCGGTGGCCGCAAGGGCCGCTGGTACCGGTGGTGAGTCGCGCCGTGAGCTGAACACGGCACGAAGCGCGGCAGCACCCCGACTTCTCGTAGGGTGCGCGCCGAAGGGGTGGGCCCGGCCCGGGACGGCCGGGCCCACCCCTTTTCCCTGGGCGGGTTCCTTGGGCGAGTTAGGATCCCGGGCATGGCTGCGACCCTGCGTGACATCGACCGCTTCGAGGCCGCGAGGCCGCGTCTGCAGGCCATCGCCTACCGCCTCCTCGGGTCCGCCTGCGACGCCGAGGACGCCGTGCAGGACACATTCCTGCGCTGGCAGGCGGCCGACGCCGACCGCGTCGAAGTGCCCGAGGCCTGGCTGACCAAGGTCCTCACCAACCTCTGCCTCAACCAGCTCGCCTCCGCCCGCGCCCGGCGCGAGACCTACGTGGGCCAGTGGCTGCCCGAGCCGCTGCTCGCCGGGGACCCGATGCTCGGCCCCGCCGACACCGCGGAGCAGCGCGAGTCGGTCTCGTACGCCGTGCTCACGCTCATGGAGCGCCTCTCCCCCGCCGAGCGGGCCGTGTACGTGCTGCGTGAGGCCTTCGGTCACACCCACCGCGAGATCGCGGAGATCCTCGACATCACCGAGGCCGCCAGCCAGCAGATCGCGCACCGCGCCAGGAAGCACATCCAGGCGGGCCGGGCGCGCGCCGAGGTCGACGAGGCCGCCGCCCGGCGGGTGATCGAGGAGTTCCTCGCCGCCGCCTCCAGCGGCAGGACCGAGCCGCTGGTGCGGCTGCTCACCGAGGACGCCATCGCGGTCGGCGACGGCGGCGGCAAGGTTCCCGCCCGCGCCAAGGCGTTCGAGGGCGCCGTCGCGGTCGCCCGGTTCATGCGGGGCCTGTTCCTGCCCGGCAAGGCCAAGCGGGACCTCGCAGGCGGCTCGCCCGAGGTGTACACCACGGTCGCCAACGGCGCCCCGGCCCTGGTGGCGGTCGTCGACGGCCGGGTCATCGCCGTCATGTGCCCGGAGATCACCGACGCGGGCATCTGCGCCTTCCGCAGCCAGCTCAACCCCGACAAGCTCGACCGCGCGACCCGGCAGTGGGCCACCACCGGCCATGACCACGGGACACCCCTGGTGCTCACCTTCTGACACGCCCGGGCCCGGTGTGAGCCGAGTCACACCGGCTTCCTGTCAGGAAATCGCGGGCTGTCCGGTTCAGGTGGCGAACCCGCGTGAGACAGGAGCCAGGAAATGCAGCACCGCATCATCGTCCTCGGAGCCGGCTACACCGGAGCGTTCGTCGCCGGACGCCTCGCCAGGCGGCTGCGCCGCGAGGACGTCACCCTCACCCTCGTCGACGCCGAGCCCGACTTCGTCGAGCGCGTACGGATGCACCAGCTGGCGGTCGGCCAGGATCTCAGGCCCCGGCCCTACAGCGAGATGTTCGCGGGCACGGGCGTCGTCCTGAAGGTCGCGAAGGTCACCGGCATCGACGTCGACGGCAGGACCGTCTCCGTGCTCGGCGCGGACGGCGCCGAGGAGCTGGCGTACGACAGCCTCGTGTACGCCCTCGGCAGCGGCTGGAACACCCGGGGCGTCCCCGGCGCCGCCGAGCACGCCCACGACATCGCCGGCCGCCCGGGGGCGCTGCGGCTGCGCGAACGCCTCGCCGCGCTCGACTCCGGGCGGCCCGTGGTCGTCGTGGGCGGTGGGCTCACGGGGATCGAGGCGGCGACCGAGTTCGCCGAGGCCCGCCCCGACCTCGATGTCGCCCTCGTCGCGCGCGGCGGGCTCGGCGACTGGCTGTCGCCCGCGGGCCGCCGCCATCTGCGGAAGGTCTGCGGCAGGCTCGGCATCACGGTGCACGAGCACAGGACGGTGACCGCCGTGGCGGCCGACCGGGTCACCACGGCCGAGGGCGACGCCATCCCGGCGGCGGTCACCGTGTGGACGGCCGGATTCGCGGTCCACCCCCTCGCCGGGGCCACCGCCCTGGACGTCACCGGCACGGGTCAGATCGTGGTCGACGGCACCATGCGCTCCGTCTCGCACCCGGACGTGTACGCCGTCGGTGACGCGGCCATGGTGAGGGGCCCCGGCGGCACACCGCTCCGGATGTCGTGCGCCTCGGGCACCCCCACCGCCTGGCAGGCGGCCGACTCCCTCGCGGCACGCCTGACCGGCGGAAAGCTCCCGAACGTCCCGCTGCGCTACTTCAACCAGTGCGTGTCGCTGGGCCGCGGGGACGGTGTCATCCAGTACGTCACCGCCGACGACCGCGCCCGCCGCGCCGCCCTGACGGGCCGGTTCGCCGCCCTGTACAAGGAGATGATCTGCAGGGCCGCGGCCTGGAGCGTGGCCAACCCGACCTTCGGCATGCCGGTCCGGCGCCGGGCCGCGCTGCGGGACGCGGTCGGGGCCTCGGTCCCCGGGTGACCGAGGGGCGGCGGCGCGCCCCTCGGTGTCGCCGGTGTCAGGTGCTGATGGTGGTGACGGCGTCGAGGCCGTAGGTGCGGGCGTAGCCGTTCTCGGTGCCCACGAGGAGGTCCACGACCTCGAAGTAGCGGTCCCAGAAGGGCGTTTCGCGCAGCACGTCGACGAGGAGCTGGTAGGCGGCGTGGTCGTCCGCCTCCCAGACCCAGACGTCGGTGACGCGGGTGGAGTAGAACTCCGTGTCGTAGAAGCGCGACCGCACACCGGTGGTCCCGGCCTTGACTGCGGGGATGACCTGGGTGGCGAAGGCGTCCACCCTCTCCTCGGGCGTCATCGCGAGCCATTCCGGTGTGGTCTTGATGAGCATGAACGCGGTGACGGGCGGGGTGGTCTGCTCAGCGGGCATGGTGGCGTCTCCAGAACGTGGGTGTGAGTGGGTTCGGCGCCGAACCGCACGGGCCGCGTCGTGCGGCTCGTGTCCTCGTGCGTCATGGGTTCGTGCCGGAATCGGTACGTCACTCATCCTGCGGAGAGGCACGCCATTGCCACAATGGGAACTTCAGCACGCAATGATTGCCTGAAGTGGAATGATGCCGATGAGCAGCGAAGATCCCGTCATCGACGCCCAACTCGCGGTGGCTCTGGACGCCCTGCTGACCGAGCAGAGCGTCTCCCGCGCCGCCGCCCGGTTGCACACCTCGCCCGCCGCCATGAGCCGCACGCTCGCCCGGCTGCGCCGAACCCTCCAGGACCCGCTCCTGGTCCGGGCAGGACAGGCCATGGTCCCCACCCCCCGCGCCCAGGCCCTGCGCGAGGAGGCCGCCGCGGTCGTGCAGCGTCTGGGGGCCCTGCTGAGCCCTGGTTCGCGGGTCGATCCCGCGACCCTGCGGAGCACCTTCACCCTCCAGACGGCGGACCTGGTCGGCGCGGCGCTGGCGCCCGGGCTGCTGCGGCTGGCCCGGCAGGAGGCGCCGGGGGTCTCACTGCGCTTCAGGGCCGAGGAGTTGGAGGCCGGTCCCGGGCTGCGGGACGGGCGGATCGATCTGGAGGTCGGGGCCATCGACCACGTCGACCCCGAGACCCTGGTCGAGGAGTTGCTCACCCTGCGGATGGCGGCGGCCGTGCGGCCCGGTCACCCCCTCACCGAAGGCGCCGTGACCCCGGAGCGGCTCGCCGCAGCCGAACACGTGGCGGTCAGCCGCCGGGGCCGGTTCACCGGGCCGCTGGACACCGCTCTCGCCGAGCGCGGCCTCCGCCGGCACGTCACCGTCGTCCTGCCGAGCCACCTCGCCGCGATGGCGCTCGCCGCCCGCAGCGACGCCGTGTGCCTGGTGCCCGCCACGCCCGACGGCGCCGCGTCGCCCCCGCTCACCGACGCCGCCACCGACCTCGGGCTGCGGCTCCTCGGCATTCCCCTGCCGCTGCCGCCCGTGGTCATCGGCATGGCCTTCCATCCGCGCCACGCGGCCGACGGCGGCCATCACTGGCTGCGGGGCGCCGTCCGCCGGACCCTCGTCGGCGCCCCTGACGGCAGCCGCCCCGCTGCGCCCGCGCCGTCGGCTACTGCGGCTCGGTCGCGATCTGAATGAGGTTGCCGCAGGTGTCGTCGAAGACGGCGGTGGTGACGGGGCCCATCTCCGTGGGCTCCTGGGTGAAGCCGACGCCGAGGCCGCGCAGGCGCTCGTACTCCGCGTGGACGTCGTCGACGGCGAACTGGGCGAGCGGGATGCCGTCCGCGACGAGGGCGTCCCGGTAGGTGACGGCGGCCGGATGGGCGGCGGGCTCAAGGAGGAGTTCGGTGCCTTCGGGCTCGTCCGGCGATACGACGGTCAGCCACCGGTCCTGCCCGCCCACCGGCACGTCGTGCTTCTTCACGAAGCCGAGTACGTCGGTGTAGAAGCGCTCGGCCCTGGCCTGGTCGTCGACGAAGACGCTGGTCAGATGGATTTTCATGAGGTGCTCTCCTGGGGTCCTGACGGGTCGGGCGGGGGCCAGCGCTCGGTTATCAGCCGCAGCGGGGCCGTGTTCAGGTCGTGGAACTTGTAGCGGCCCTCCCGTCTCGTCTCGACGAGCCCGGCGGCCTCCAGCACGGCCAGGTGCTGGGAGACCGCCTGGCGCGACATGCCGAGCTGGTGCTTCATGCTCAGCCGCGAGCAGATCTCGAACAGTGTCTGTCCGGATCGCTCGGCCAGCTCGTCGAGGATCGTGCGGCGGGTGGAGTCGGCCAAGGCTTTAAAGAGGTCATCGGCCACACCCTCAGCATAGGCAAGTGTACGCTTGCCTATCAAGCGGAGGAGCCGCCCGGCGTACGAGCCGGGTCAGCCGGCCGAGGCACGAGCGGGCGAGCCGACCGACACGCCGGGTCAGCCGGCCGGTGTACGCGCGACACGGAAGCCCACGTCATCGACCCGGAACGTCGGGTGGCTGCGGCGTCGCGCCGACGCCCGGCAGCTCCAGTGCTCGTCGAACCAGCCTCCGCCGCGGAGCACCCGGTACGCGCCGTAGACCTCGGCGTCGTAGATGTCCCAGCACCAGTCCCAGGTGTTGCCGAGCATGTCGTACAGACCCCACGGGTTGGGCCGCTTGCCGCCCACGTCGCGCATCCGCTCCCCGGAGTTGCCCCGGTACCAGGCGATCTCGTCGAGTGGCCCGTAGTGCGGTCCACCGGTGCCCGCGCGGCAGGCGTGCTCCCACTCGGCCTCGGTCGGCAGCCGGTAGCCGTCGGCGGCCGCGTCCCACTCGACGCGCTCGACGCCTTCCTCGCCGGGGAGGAGGTGATACGCGGGCGCGTACCCGTCACGCGCGGACAGCGCGTTGCAGAAGCGGACCGCGTCCCACCACGAGACGCTCTCGACCGGTAGCGCGTCGCCCTGGGCCGCGCTCGGGCGCACGCCCGTGACCTGGGCGTACAGCGCCTGGGTGACCGGGAAGGCCGCGAGCCGGTAGGGCGCCAGCCCCACGGTCCACCTGCGCTCGGTCCGTCGGTCCGACAGAGTGACCCGCCCTGCCGGTACGGCGACCATCTGCACTGCGTTCGCGATCATGACCCGATGATCGCAGCAGGAGCCGTGCCCATCCTGGCCATCTTGGTCCGCACCAAGTCCTTGACGTGGCAGGTGATGCTCCCTTAAATCAAGTACTGAACGAACAGCCGGAGTTGATCGCCCGCCGCGTTCAGTTTTCAACATCGGTTTGTCATGCGCATGGCTCGACAGGTACGGCACCCCCACCTTCTCGCCCCCCACGTGAAGCGATGTGATGACAGTGCACACCTCTTGGCGCCGCCGTGCGGCGCTCACCACGGTCGCCCTGGCCTGCTGCGCCTCGGCCCTGGCCGGGCTCCCCGCCGGGGCCCAGGCGGCTCCCCTCTCCCCCGCCGCCTCCGCCGCGGTCACCACCTTCTCCGACGATTTCAACGGGCCCGCCGGGTCCGCGGTCGATGGCGGCAAGTGGCAGATCGAGACGGGCGACAACGTCAACAACCACGAGCGGCAGTACTACACGTCGGGCAACAAGAACGCCGCCCTGGACGGCCAGGGCAACCTGGTCATCACCGCCCGCAAGGAGAACCCCGAGAACTACCAGTGCTGGTACGGGCGTTGTGCGTACACGTCGGCCCGGCTCAACACTTCCGGCACGTTCACGCAGGCGTACGGGCATGTCGAGGCCCGTATGAAGGTGCCGCGCGGGCAGGGCATGTGGCCCGCGTTCTGGATGCTCGGCGCCGACATCGGCAGCGTGGGCTGGCCGAACAGCGGCGAGATCGACGTGATGGAGAACGTCGGCTTCGAACCAGGCACCGTCCACGGCACGCTGCACGGTCCCGGATACTCCGGCTCAGGCGGCATCGGCGCGGGCTACACGCTGCCCGGCGGCGAGGCGTTCGCCGACAAGTTCCACACGTTCGCGGTGGACTGGTCGCCGAACAAGGTCACCTGGTCGGTGGACGGCAACGTCTACCAGACCCGCACCCCCGCCGACCTCAACGGCAACCGGTGGGTCTTCGACAAGCCCTTCTTTCTGATCCTCAACCTCGCGGTCGGCGGCTACTGGCCCGGCGACCCCGACGGCAGCACTCCCTTCCCGAACCAGCTCGTCGTGGACTACGTCCGGGTGACCACCAACGACTGAGCCCGACCCGCGAACCGGCCCGCCTCACGCGACGCCGGTTCGCCCCGGCCTCCGGCATCGCCGGGGCCGCCCCGTCCGGCGGCCCCGGCCGATGACGTCTAGAGGCCGAACTCCTGCGGCGAGACGTTGAGCGCCATGCACGCCTCCCGCAGGACCTGCTCCTCGGCCGGGGCGATGTAACCGTCCGCGCCGGCGACGACGAAGCCGGTCTGGACGACCGCCTTCGCCTCCATCGGCTTCTTCGCCGCCTTGGCGATCTCCTGCATGACCTCGGTCTTGCCCTGCTGGAAGTTGAACGACAGCTGGTCGACGTGCTTGTTGAACCGCTGCCGGAGCTGCTCGGGCGGGAAGTTCTGCAGGACGTCGTTCTGCAGGATCAGGGACTCCACGTGCTGGCGCTCGGCCGGGTCGACCGAGCCGTCCGCGGCCGCGACCAGGGCGCACATGGCCATGCTGGCGTCGCGGTAGGCGCCGCTCTTCAGCTCCGTCTTGAGGGAGGCGAGCTGGGTCTTGAGCACGCCCACGAGCTGCGCCTTCGATCCTCCGCCGCTCCCGGAACCGGACCCCGGCCCCGGACGCCCATGGCCGCCGGAGCTCCGTCCGCCCTGTGATTGCTGCTGCAGACCCTTGGCCTGGTCCTTGATCCGGTCCCACATCGCCATGCGTGCCCCTCGGCTACCCGTTTACCTGTCCGCGCGTAACCGCGCGTCCTCCTGCCAACGCCCTCCGGCTCTTTGAAGTTCCTTGACCAACGCGATTCCCGTACCGGGCGAACACCCGTACGGCCGGGTGAGCCGTGTCTCACCCGGTCCGTGCCACTTGTCCATGCAACTCGTTGCATAGCAGGATCGCGCTATGGCGCTAGAGCACGCGATCCTCGTCTCACTGCTCGAACAGCCCGGGTCCGGCTACGAGCTGGCCCGGCGGTTCGAGCGGTCCATCGGCTACTTCTGGGCCGCCACCCACCAGCAGATCTACCGCGTGCTCAAACGCATGGAGAGCGACGGCTGGATCGACGCGCGCGCCGTGGCGCAGCAGGCACGGCCGGACAAGAAGGAGTACTCGGTGGCCGCCGCGGGGCGCGACGCCCTCTCGCGGTGGCTGGACGAGCCCATCGAGCCCGAGAGCGTCCGCCACGAGCTGGCCGTGAAGATCCGCGGCGCGGCCTTCGGTGATCCGGCCGCGCTGATCCGCGAGGTCGAGCGGTACCGCGAGGCGCACACCGAACGCCTCACCCGCTATCTCGCGGGCGAGCGGCGCGACTTCCCCCCGGTCGAGACGGCCGGGGCGCCGGACGCCGGGCGGGAGTTGCAGCACGTCGTGCTGCGCGGCGGCATCGCGTACGAGCGGATGACGCTCGCCTGGCTCGACGACGTGCTCGCGACCCTGCACCGGCTGGCCTCGCGAGCCTGAGCGCCTCACCCCCGCGGTCCCAGCACCCGCACCCGACCCTCACCCCCCCTGCCCGGAAAGGCGAACCGAACCCCCATGGCCGACGCGCTGCTGTTCCACCCGCACACCTACGACCCGACCCACTTCGACCCCGAGACCCGCAGGCTGCTGCGCGCGACCGTGGACTGGTTCGAGAGCCGCGGCAAGCGCCGACTGATCCAGGACTACCGCGAGCGTGCCTGGCTCGCCGACTTCCTGGAGTTCGCGGGCAAGGAGGGGCTTTTCGCCATCTTCCTGACCCCGGCCGCCGCGGCGGAGGGGCAGCCGGACAAGCGCTGGGACACCGCGCGGATCGCGGCCCTGAACGAGATCTTCGGCTTCTACGGGCTCGACTACTGGTACGCCTGGCAGGTCACCATCCTCGGCCTCGGCCCGGTCTGGCAGAGCGAGAACGCCGCGGCCCGCGAGCGTGCCGCGGAACTGCTGTCGCAGGGCGAGGTGTTCGCCTTCGGCCTGTCGGAGAAGGCGCACGGCGCCGACATCTACTCCACCGACATGCTGCTCGAACCCGCCCCCGACGGCGGCTTCCTGGCCAGCGGCTCAAAGTACTACATCGGCAACGGCAACGCCGCCGGACTGGTCTCCGTCTTCGGCCGCCGCACCGACGTCGAGGGTCCCGAGGGGTACGTCTTCTTCGCCGCCGACTCGCGCCACCCGGCGTACCACCTGGTGAAGAACGTCGTCGACTCGTCCAAGTACGTCAGCGAGTTCCGCCTCGACGCCTACCCCGTCGCCGCCGACGACGTGCTGCACACCGGCCGCGCCGCCTTCGACGCCGCGCTCAACACGGTGAACGTGGGCAAGTTCAACCTCTGCACCGCCTCCATCGGCATCTGCGAGCACGCGATGTACGAGGCCGTCACCCACGCCCACCAGCGCATCCTCTACGGCCGCCCGGTCACCGCCTTCCCGCACGTGCGCCGGGAGCTGACCGACGCCTAGGTGCGCCTCGTCGGCATGAAGCTCTTCAGCGACCGCGCCGTGGACTACTTCCGCTCCGCCGGTCCCGACGACCGCCGTTACCTCCTCTTCAACCCCATGACGAAGATGAAGGTGACCACCGAGGGCGAGAAGGTCATCGACCTGATGTGGGACGTCATCGCAGCCAAGGGCTTCGAGAAGGACAACTACTTCGCCCAGGCCGCCGTGGAGATCCGCTCACTGCCGAAGCTGGAGGGCACCGTCCACGTCAACCTCGCCCTCATCCTGAAGTTCATGCGCAACCACCTGCTCGACCCGGCCGAGTACGCGCCCGTGCCCACCCGCGCCGAGGCCGGTGACGACGCCTTCCTCTTCGCACAGGGCCCCGCCCGCGGTCTCGGCTCGGTGCGCTTCCACGACTGGCGTCCCGCCTTCGACGCGTACGCCGACGTCCCCAACGTCGCCCGCTTCCGCGAACAGGCCGACGCGCTCTGCGAGTTCGTCACCACCGCCGCGCCCGACGAGGAGCAGAGCCGTGACCTCGACCTCCTCCTCTCCGTCGGCCAGCTCTTCGCGCTGGTCGTGCACGGGCAACTCATTTTGGAGCAGGCGCGCCTGACCGGCCTCGACCAGGACGTGCTCGACGAGCTCTTCGCCGTCCTCGTACGCGACTTCTCCGCGCACGCCGTCGAGCTGCACGGCAAGGGCTCCGCGACGGCGACGCAGCAGAGCTGGGCGCTGGGCGCGGTGCGGCGCCCCGTCGTCGACGAGGCCCGCACCGCGCGGGTCTGGGAGACCGTGGAGTCGCTCGCGGGCTCCTACGAGATGGCTCCCTGACGAGGGTGAGCGTCTACCGTGTGACGGTCAGCTCCCTGACGCCCGCCGGCTTCTCGGCGTCGGCGGAGCGGACCGTCACACGGACGTAGCGGGCCACTCCCCCGCCCTCGCGGGCGCTCCGCCAGTGCCGGCCGTCCAGGGACGTCCGCACGTCGTACGAGGCCGGCCGCACGTCGGTCCAGCGCGGGGTGATCCCGGAGATCCGCGCGGGACTGCCGAGGTCCGCCGTCAGGTCCGCGCGCCGGGTGCCGGGCACCCAGGCGGTGGCGGCGCTGCCGTCGAGGGCGGCGTCCGCGTACTGCCCCGGCTGCTCCGACGTCGCCGTCGCCGTGCGGCACCTGGCGAGGTTGTCGGTGGGCTCCAGGTCCGGGCGGCGGGTCTTGAGGTGCGCGGGCGCGCCCCGGCCGACGATCTGCCGGCCCTGCGGCGACTCGATCGCGAACGGCTCACCCCGGGTGAGCCGCACGCTCGTGTCGTGGGCGCCGACGGTGATGTCGTACGTACGCCCCTGCCAGCGCAGCCCCGTGAGCTTCACGCCGCGGGAGAGCTGGGGCGGCAGCATCGGGTCGAGCCGCAGGTGGTCCTCCCGCAGCCGCTGCCCGGTCAGTCCGTGGGTGAACACCTGGAGGAAGCCCCCCTGGCCGGTCGTGAAGTTCTGGGCGGGCGAACCCGACAGGGGGTCGGAGGCACCGGCCTTGTCGCCGCGCGCCTCGGAGAACAGCTCGAACGGGCCACGGGCGAAGGGGCGGATGGACCGCGTCAGGTAGGTGTACGTGGAGCAGCCGGCCTCGCCGTTGGCCGCGGCGTCGATGGCGTGCACCGAGTCGGTCATGGCGGGTCCGTCGGGGTCGGTGCGCTCGGCGTAGTAGTCGAGGGTGTTGGTGGCGGCCTGCTTCGACATCGGCCACTCCAGCGGGTACATCAGGAGCACGGTGTCCGCCTGTTTGATGACGGAGCCCTGGTAGCCGTCGTACTGCTGGAAGACCTGTTTTTCCTCGTCGTAGGGGATGCGCAGCTTGTCGGCGACGGTGTTCCAGCCGGCGGGCGGCTTCTCGCCCAGGAGGCGGGCGACGCGGGTGGCGGTGCGCAGGGTGGTGGCGGCGCCCGCGTTGGTGAAGACGCCGTCGTCGACGCCGTTGCTGTACTCGTCGGGACCCGCGACGTTCTTGATGGAGTAGCTGCCGTCGGCGTTCTCCGTGGCGCGGTGGGCCCAGAACTCCGCGATGCCCCGGATCACCGGCCAGCCGCGGGTGCGCAGCCAGTGGGTGTCCTTGGTGGCGAGGTAGTACTGCCAGGCGGCCAGGGCGATGTCGCTCTGCAGGTGGTTCTGGGTGCGGCAGTGGGGCGGGTCCACGCTGTGGCACTCGGAGGCGAGGTCGCCCTTGCTCGCGCTGGTCCAGGGGTAGAACAGGCCGCGGTGTCCGAGCTTCGCGGCGTTGGCGCGGGCAGCGGCCCGCGTGCGGTAGCGGTACTCCACGACCGACTTCGCGAGGCCGGGGTGGGCGGCGAGCAGGGCCGGGTACATCCACGTCTCGGCGTCCCAGAACACCAGGCCGGCGTAGTTGTCGCTGCTCAGGCCGGTCGGCGAGATGCTGTTGGCCGAGCCCGCGCGGCTGCTGGAGAGCAGCCCGTACTGGGCCGAGCGCAGCCATGCCTGCATCCGGTCCTGTCCCGGCGCCTCGATGTCGCTGCGCCACAGCTTGCGCCAGGCGGCGGCGTGGTCGTCGAACAGCACCTCCCAGCCCTTGTCCGCGGCTCGCCGCGAGGCGGCCACGGCGTCACGTCCGGGAGAGCGGGAGGTGAGGGCGGTGTCGACGCCGATGTACTTGGCGATCTCGTAGGCACGTCCCGCGCGGACGCCGACGGAGACGGACTGCTGGGCGCTCAAGTCCCGGGCGGGCGCAGCCTTTTCTTCACTTCTTGCACGCAACCCCTGTGCGGGGCGGAGGGTTGAGGCGATGGTTCCTGCGGTCTTCGTCCCCTGGGTCCGGAATCCCACGGCCATCGTGCGCCCACCCGGCCGTGCGCCGGCGCCGGTCGGTGTCACGCGGCGGGCGCCGCGGCCGTCGATGCGGTCGGTGACGCGTGCGGTCCCGTTCCAGTGGGGCGTCATCCGCAGGCGGACGGCGCCCACATGCGGATCGGCACGGTCCGCGAGCACGTCGTACTCCAGGTCGGTGGCCCGCCCGTCGGCGGCCGTCCACCTGAGCTTGGTGCGCACCAGGCCTCGGCGCATGTCCAGGGTCTGTGAGTAGTGCGAGACGCGGGACGCCGGGGTCGCGGAGGTGAAGGTCTGCGACCCTGCTCCGCCGGTGGACACCGTCAGCGGCGTCCAGGTGGGGATGGCCGCGGCGACCTGCCGGTTCTCGGTGGTGGACCGGTTGTGCGCATAGAGCCCGGACACGAAGGACCCGTCGTAGCGCGGGGTGAAGAGCGGCCATCCGGTCTTGGCGTCGGAACTGGTGTAGCCCGTCCCGTTGGGGGCGACGCGCTGGCCGAGGTATCCATTGCCGACAAAGGCGTGGTGGCTGTCCTTCGGGTCGATACGGCGTGAGGTCAGCGTCCAGCCGCCGCCGTCCGAGGAGGCGGAACCCTCGGTCGCTGTGGTGGCGGCCGTCGCTGTCGGCGGCACCGCTGCCGCGAGCGCGCCGACCAGGACGGGTGCGATGAACCGGGCCTTGCGGGAGAGAGACCTCATGGTGCTCCGTTACGCGAACGCGGCGGGAAGGTCAGGCGACCATAAAGAGATGAACGGTCCGCGTCAATGAGTAACGCGCCGCGTTGAAGAAACTGACGAAGGCCTGGGGCGGCGGGGTCCGGAGCGAGGGGGCGGCGAGCCGAAAGGGTGACCTACCACCAATAGGCGGGATACCGCGTGCTGCTGGGGCGGGACCGCGACAGGGCCCAGCCCGCCAGGACGAGCAGCGCGGTGGAGCCCATGAGCAGCGGTACGAAGGTGGCGGGCGCCGGGGTGTTCAGGACGATGACTACGGCTGTGGCGCACGCGGGCGAGTGGGGGCACCGTGTCAGCGTCATCGCCGCGAGGCTGACACCGGCCGCCACGGCGGCTCCCCAGGGCGAGCTGCCCGCGACGGCGACCACGGCGTAACCGATGACGACGCACATCAGATGGCCGAGGATCACACTGCGCGGCTGCGCGAGCGGCAGCCGGGGGGCGCCGTGGATGATCGCGGCGGAAGCGGCGAGCGGGGGTATGAGCACCGGCTCGTGAATGACTGACCCGATGGCGACGAGCGCCAGCAGCACGGCGGTGACGGCGCCGACGCTGTGCACGGCGGCACGACGCGACGGCGGAGCGGGCGCACGACCGGCGAGGCGGGTGCGGACGCGGGGCGGGGCCGCCGGCGAGGCCGACGGGAGGGCTGGCCCTGGGGTGTCGTCGCCGGCGTCGACGGCGTCCAGGACGTGGCCGGGGTCGTCGATGACGTCAACGGTGTCGATGAAGTCAAGGGTGTCGGTGGCGTCGAGGGTGCCGACGGCGTCAAGCCTGTCGGCGGTCCCGATGACGTCAAGGGGCTCGATGGCCTCAAGGGAGTCGGCGTCCACGGAATCGATGGAGCCGATGCGGTTGATGGAGTCGATGGACAAGGCAGCGGTGGTTTTCCGGGACAGAGCCGACGGGGACCCGGCCGGCTGACGAGAAGAAGGGCAGGGAGTCGGCCCGGCCTTCCCGTGCTGTGGGCAGGGGGCCACGTCACCGGCGGTCCAGGGTCGGGATTCCGCGTACTCGACCATGATTCTATGCGGCGGACTTTTGTTGCCGCAGGTCAGGGGGGTGTGGGGCGGGGGCAGGCCCGGCGACGGCTTACGGGGCGCGAGCCCGGATCGCTCAGTGGAGGCGGGGCCCGCCTGCACGAGAGACGCGGCGGCGGACAGCGCTCCGTAGGCTGTGCCGATGACCTCTCCATGGGCCGGGCGAGCACGGCTGTTGCTGCTCGGCGTCTGCGCGTTCGCCGTGCTGGTCGGGGCCTTGGGCTGGTACGGGGCGCAGACCGTGAGTACCGACTGTCTCGTCGCCTACTCCCAGGTCACCGGTCGTGATGGCGCGAGACTTCCGGACGCGAACGGCAGGGGCTTGTCGGACCAGGAGCTGATCGACCGCGCCTACCGCCGGGCCCTCGAAACAGGCCAGTGCGACCCGCCTCGCACCCGGTGGAAGCAGTGGCTGGACTGACGGTCCCGCTCGCCCCGAAAACCCCTCCCCGCCGCCCCACTCGTCCCGAAAATCCGAACGCCTGACACGCCCCCTTGTTACGATGGCCCCATGGCAAGAGGTATCTGGTCGCAGAAGGTGCGCGTCGTCCGCTGACGGCGGCGCCTTTTCCTGCTGAGAGACACAGCGCGAGCGCTCGCCGTCCCGGTTCCGCCGGGCGGCCGATCCACGTTGCCCGGCTCCATTGCGAGCTGCGGAGTGACCTACCGTGCAACCCTTGCCTCTCGATTCCCGTCATGAAGCCTTGGCCCTGCCCCTCGACGCGGGCGGCAGTGCGCATGTCCGCGCCGAGGGCGTCGCCGTCGTCCGTGGGGGCCGGCGTGTTCTCGATGACGTCACGGTCACCGTGTCCGGGCGGTCCCGGATCGCCGTCGTCGGCGAGAACGGCCGCGGGAAGACGACCCTGCTGCACGTCCTCGCCGGACTGATCCCGCCCGACGCGGGCACCCTGCGCCGGGCCGGGACCATCGGCCTCGCCCGCCAGGAGCTGTCCGTGCGGCACGACGAGACCGTCGGCGATCTGACGTCACGGGCGCTGGCGGCCTCGCTCGCCGCCCTCCGCGCCCTCGACGACGCCGCGGATGCCCTGAGCGACGGCGACCCCGCCGCCGACGACCGGTACGCCGCCGCGCTCGACGCCGCCACCCGGCTCGACGCCTGGGACGCCGAGCGCCGCGTCGACGTCGCCCTCGAAGCGCTCGGCGCCTGCACCGACCGCGGACGCCCGCTGTCGACCCTGTCCGTCGGGCAGCGCTACCGCGTCCGTCTCGCCTGCCTGCTGGGCGCGCGGCACGACGTGCTGCTGCTGGACGAGCCGACCAACCACCTCGACGCCGACGGCCTCGGCTTCCTGACCCGCAGGCTCCGCGAGCACCCCGGCGGCCTGGCCGTCGTCAGTCATGACCGGGCGTTGCTGCGCGACGTGGCGGACCGGTTCCTCGACCTCGACCCGAGCCGTGAGGGCAGGCCCCGCCTGTACGTCGGCGGCTACGACGCCTGGCAGGTCGCCCGTCGCCGCGAACGCCTGCGCTGGGAGCAGGACCACGCGGAGCAGCAGGAGGAGCACCGGCGGCTGCAGGACGCGGTGGCGCAGGCGCGGGACCGGCTCTCCACCGGCTGGCGACCGCCGAAGGGCACCGGCAAGCACCAGCGCCAGTCCCGCGCCCCGGGCGCCGTCCAGGCCCTGCACCGGCAGCAGGAGGCGCTCGACGCGCACCGCGTCGACGTGCCGGAGCCACCGGTGCCCCTGCGCTGGCCAGAGCCGGACGTCCGGCCGGGCGCTCCGCAGCTGCGGGCGCACGGCGTCGGCGTGCCCCAGCGGCTCGCGGGACCGGTCGACGTAACCCTCGACGGCGGCGGCCGGCTGCTCGTCACCGGTCCCAACGGCGCGGGCAAGTCGACCCTGCTCGCGATCCTCGCCGGGGCGCTGGAACCCGCGTACGGGCAGGTGCGGGCGGCGGGCGGGGCCCGCGTCGCACGGATCACCCAGGAGACCGCCGAGCAGGACCCCGGGGTCACCGCCCGCGAGGTGTACGCCCGGCACGTGGGGCGGCTGGTGTCCCGCGGGACGCTCCGCGACGCCGAGGCCGTGCCGCTCGGAGCGCTCGGGCTGCTCGGCGCGGAGGCGGCGCGTACGCCGGTCGGGCGGATGTCGCAGGGGCAGCGGCGGCGTCTCGACCTGGCGCTCGCCCTGGCCGGCCGGCCCACACTGGTGCTGCTGGACGAGCCGACCAACCATCTGTCGGCGACGCTGGTCGACGAGCTGACCGACGCGCTGCGCGACACCCGCGCCGCCGTCGTCGTGGCCACCCACGACCGGCAGCTCCTGCATGACCTCGCGGACTGGCCACGCCTTGAGCTGGGCCCTGACGCCGCCTGACACACCCATCCGGTGCGGCCGTCCCGTCGGCGGACGGCGGGGCGGCCGCACCGCACGCGCGGATCATCCGGTGGCCCCACGCGCGCGTGCCGGTGACAATCACGGGTACCGGCCGGGACGAGCCAGCGAACCCCGACAGAGGAGAGCGCCGCCGTGAGCGAGAAGGGTGAGAAGGGCCAGAGAGAGGCGCGGGACGAGAAGGACGCACTGCGGACCTACCGCGGGAAGCGGGACTTCGACAAGACCCGCGAACCCAGCGGTGCGGCGGGCAGCGGAACGGGGGGTGGACCCCCCGGCGGGCCGGCCGCCCGCGAACAGGACCCGTCGGCCACCGGCGGCGCCCGTGACCGCGACCCCGTCTTCGTCGTGCAGATCCATGACGCCAGCTCCATGCACTTCGACTTCCGCCTGGAGGTCGACGGGGTCCTGAAGTCGTGGTCGGTGCCGAAGGGCCCCTCCACCGACCCCCAGGACAAGCGGCTCGCCCTGCCGACCGAGGACCACCCCATGGAGTACCGGCACTTCGAGGGTGTGATCCCGCGGGGTGAGTACGGCGGCGGGACCGTCATCGTCTGGGACCAGGGCACCTACCGGCCCACCAGCCACGACAAACGCAACCGGCCGGTGCCGTTCGCGCAGGCCCTGGAGAACGGCCACGCCACGTTCGAGCTGCACGGCGAGAAGCTGCGCGGGCCCTACGCGCTCACCCGCTTCCACGGCCGTGAGGAGAGGAGCGGCGGGTCGGGCTCGGCGTCGGGGAAGAAGCCGACGTGGCTGCTCGTACGCAAGGGGTCGGGGCACGGCGGCAGCGGCGCCGGAACGCCCGATCCCCGGCGGGCCCGATCCGCGCGCAGCGGCCGTACGCTTCGGCAGGTCGCCGAGGCGCCGGACGCGGCGACCTGGGAGCCGGAGCGCGGTGAGCGGGAGTGACCGGCCTCTTGGACACGCTGCCGCCCGAGCTGTACGGGCGCGTCCGCGAGGCGGCGCCCGGCGCCGAGCTGGCGGCCACGCCCATGCTGGCGACGCTCAGCGACCGGCGTGACTTCCCGCAGGGGTGGGTCTTCGAGCGGAAGCTGGACGGCATCCGGGTGCTCGCGGTGCGCGAGCGGGGCGAGGTGACCCTGCTGTCCCGCTCCGGACGACGGCTCGACGCCACCTACCCCGAGATCGTCGACGCCCTCGCCGCACAGGCCTGCGGGGACTTCACCGTCGACGGCGAGATCGTGGCCTACTCGCGCGGCCGGACGGACTTCGCGCTGCTCCAGCAGCGGATGGGCCTCACGCGGCCCGCCGATGTCGCGGCGAGCAAGGTGGCGGTGACGTACTACGTCTTCGACCTCCTGCGGCTGGACGGCGCGGACGTGCGGCGTCTTCCGCTGCGCCACCGCAAGTCGCTGCTGCGGCGCTCGCTCACGTTCGCGGCGCCGCTGCGCTTTTGCACCCATCGCAACGAGGGCGGCCCCGAACTGCTCGCCGAGGCGTGCCGGCGCGGCTGGGAGGGGCTGATCGCCAAGCGGGCCGACAGCGCGTACCGAAGACGCCGCTCGGAGGACTGGCTCAAGCCCAGGAGTTCGTGGTCGGCGGCTTCACCGAACCCGCGGGCACCCGCACCGGCCTCGGAGCACTGCTCATCGGCTACCACGAGGGCGGGCGGCTGCGGTACGCCGGCAAGGTGGGCACGGGGTTCGACCGGCGTACGCTGCTCGCCCTGCGGCGGGAACTCGACGCACGCGAGGTGAACTCCTCGCCGTTCGAGGGGCGTCGGCCGGAGCGGGCGGCCCGCTGGGTGCGACCGGAACTCGTCGCCGAGATCGCCTTCACGGAGTGGACCCGCGACGGCCTGCTGCGCCACCCCCGCTACCAGGGCCTGCGCGATGACAAGGACCCGCTGGACGTCGTCAGGGAGCGCCCCGAGCCGTGAGGACTGTGTCCTCCCGCTCCCAGTGGGGGTCGAGGCCGTCCCACAGCCACGGCTTCGTCCACTGGAGGATCAGGGCGATCGACACGGCTTCGACCTTGGCCTGGTGGAGCCTGTCGGGGCGCGGTGGGTGCCGAGGGCGGTGAGGAGCCGGTCGGTCGACGCGTCCCGTGCCTGCGCTCTCACCCGGTGCAGGGGGAGAGCGAGGGGGCGCGGTCGTCGGGGCGTCCGGTCATGCCTGTACCTCCAGGCCGTGCCGGGTGATCGGCGCGAGGGCGGGGAGCCCGGCAGCGTAGCGTTCCAGTTCGGTCAGGGCGAGGGCGCTCATCCTGCGGGCCTCCGAGCCGAGGGAGCCGGCGATGTGCGGGGTGAGCATCACATTGGGCAGGGTGTACAGGGGTGAGTCGGCGGGCAGTGGCTCCGGTTCGGTGACGTCGAGGACGGCGTGCAGCCCGGCCGCGCAGGCCGCTTCGAGGGCCGCGGTGTCGACAAGGCTGCCGCGGGCCGTGTTGACGAGGACGGCGTGGGGCGGGAGGGCCGCGAGTTCGGCGGCGCCGATCATGTGGCGGGTCTCGGGCAGGGCGGGCGCGTGCAGGGTCAGCACGTCGGCCCGGGGCAGGGCGTCGGCCAGGGTGGCGGGCTCACCGCCCGCGGCGACGACGTCGGCGGTGTCGGCGACCGGGTCGACGACGAGGACGCGTGCCAGGTCCAGGTCGCGCAGGAGCCGGACCAGTCGGCCGCCGATGCGGGAGAACCCGACCACGACGACCGTCCGGCCGACGCCCGTGAGTTCGCCGCGGCTTTCGACGTAGCTCCAGTCCTCGCGGAACCGCCGGGCGTCGTTGGCGAGGAAGGGCGCCTTCTTGAAGCCCCAGAGGATGGCGGCGAGGGTGAAATGGGCGACCGGTTCCGCGTTGGCGTCGGCCGCGGTGGTGACGAGGATGTCCCGGTCGAAGACAGCGTCGGTGACGTGCCCGCGGACGGAGCCCGCCGCGTGCAGGACCGCCTTCAGTCCGGGCGCCGCCGCGAGGACGTCCTCGTCCAGGCGGGGGCAGCCCCACGAGGTGAGCAGGACCTCCGCCTCGGCGAGTCTGCGCCTCGCCCCGGGGGAGGTCAGTTCGTGCGCCACGACGGGATCGCCCAGCGTCGCCGTGGCCCGGAGGCGGGTCATCTCCTCGGGGGAGAACTGCATGCTGAGCGCCCGGTCGTCCATCACCAGGAGCGTCTGGGGAAGTTTCACGGCAGGATGGCGTCCTTCGTCGTCGGGTGCGGCCGGCGACCGTCGGCCGGCGCTGTCGGTCACGTGGTGCTCCACTGGAAGATGCCGAGGTTCATCGGGAACAGTGTGGGGTCGGTGAGCATCATCAGGGGCAGGACGACGTAGTTCCAGATGGCGACGGACGGGAGCAGCACGATGATGATGAGCCCGTCGCGCATCATGGCCAGGCCGAGGGTGAAGAGGGTGCGCGCTTCACCGGCCCCGCCCGTGCGGGCCGCCTCAAGCATGTCGTCCGGCGCCGACGCCCCGGCGAAGGCGCGGGCGAGGTAGCCACCGAACGGGTTGGCGCGTACGGGGGTGGACACCGCCCAGAGGTGTCCATCGGGCGGAGCTGCGAGGCCGGCAGGCGCATCGGACATCAGGGCGGCCGCCTCAGTCGATGAGCGGGCAGTGCGTGCCGGGGCGAACACGCCGGGCGCCGCGCGTGGGGCGTCACCTGCTTCCGAGGCCTCCGTCATGCCGGGCGGCACGGCAGAGGACTGACGCAGTGTCAGCAGGGTTGCTCGGTCCGGGGGCCGCGGCCTCTCAGGCCGCGAGCAGACGGCGTATCACCGCCGTGATCTCGTCGGGGGCCTCCTCGGCCATGAAGTGTCCCGCCTCGGTGAGGTGGTGGTCGAGGCGGGGCGCCCAGGCCCGCCACACCGCCGCCGCGTCGTAGCCGAGCCGCGCTCCCCAGTCCTGCTGGACGACCGCGACGGGCATCGCGAACTGCGAGCCGGCGTCGGAGTCCGCCTGGTCCTGCACGACGTCCACGCCCGCCGACGCCCGGTAGTCGGCGACGATGGAGTCCACGGCCGCCGCGCTCGCGCGCAGGTACTCCGCGCGCACCGGCGCGGGGATCGCGCCGGGGTCCTTGGCCCAGGTGTCGAGGAACGACCCGAAGAACGCGTCCGCGCTGTTGACGATCATCGTCTCCGGCAGGCCGGGCGGCTGCGCCATGAGGAACAGGTGGAAGCCGACCGCCGCGGACACGCCGTGCAGCACGTCCCACATGTCCAGGGTCGGTACGACGTCGAGGATGCCCAGGTGGGTGATGGTCTCCGGGTGGTCGAGGCCCGCCCGGAAGGCGACCAGGGCGCCTCGGTCGTGGCCCACCAGGGCGAAGTGGTCGTGCCCGAGCTCCGCCATCAGGGCCACGATGTCGGCGGCCATGGTCCGCTTCGCGTAGACGTCGTCGTCCGTGGCCCGCGGCTTGTCGCTCGCGCCGTAACCACGCAGGTCGGGGCAGACGACCAGGTGGTCGTCGGCCAGCCGCCGCGCCACGTGGCGCCACATCAGGTGCGTCTGGGGGAAGCCGTGCAGCAGCACGACCGGGGCGCCGCCGCCGCCGACCGCGGCGGACAGCTCGACGCCGCCGACGCCGGGCAGGCGTACGTAGGCGAAGTCGGGGATGGTGGGTGCGGGGGTGTGGGTCACCGCGGTTCCTCTCGTCGTGGCGGATTCGCCTGGCTGACGCGGTCACGGTGCACGAGGCGGATCAGCAGCCGATGAGCGCGGTTCGCCGGAGCGGGGGCCGTGCCCCGAGGATGGGGGCATGCGAATGGACGTACTGGGCGCCGTGCGGGCGTGGCACGACGACGGCAGCGCGATCGACCTGGGCGGACCCCGGCATCGCGAGGTGCTCGCGCGGCTGGCCGCCGCCGAGGGGCGGCTCGTCACCGCCGACACGCTCGTCGCCGATCTGTGGGCCGAGCCGGGTGCCGGTTCCCTGGGCGCGCTGCGGACGTTCGTCGCCGCGCTGCGCCGTGCCGTCGAACCCGGCAGGGCGCCCCGCACCCCGCCCCGGCTGCTCGTCACGGAAGGCCCCGGGTACGCGCTGCGCCTGCCGCGCGAGGCGATGGACGCCCGGCGTTTCGAGGACGCCCTGGCCGCGGCCCGCCGTCCCCCGCACGACGTCACCGCCCTCGGCGACGCGCTCGCCGCGTGGTGCGGGCCCGCCTACGCCGACTTCCCCGACGCCCCGTGGGCCCAGCGGGAGCGCGCGCGCCTGGAGGAGCTGCGCCTGCAGGGTGTCGAGCTGCGGGCGGGTGTCCTCCTCGACGCCGGGGCGGGCGCCGAGCTGGTGGCGGCACTCCGCGAGCACGTCGCCGAGCATCCGTGGCGCGAGCCGGCCTGGGGCCTCCTCGCCCGCGCCCTGTACCGCGACGGGCGCCGGGCCGACGCGCTCGCCACCCTCCGCCGGGCCCGCGCCATGCTCGTGGCGCAGCTCGGCCTCGACCCGGGCCCCGAGCTGCGGCGCCTGGAGAGCGCCCTGCTCGACGGGTCGGCGTCCGTCGAGGCGGGGCCGCGCCCCTGGCCCGGCGCCGGCGCCCCGCTGGGGCCGCGCACGACCGTCAGCCTGGCCCGCACCCTCGCCATCGCCGGCGGCGACGCCCTGGTCTCCGCGCGCCGTGACCGCCTCACCGCCATCCGGGCGGCGGAGCGCACGGGGGACGTCGCGCTGACCGCGCGGGTGATCGGCGCGTACGACGTACCGGCGATCTGGAGCCGGTCCGACGACCCCGAGCAGTCCCGCGCGGTGGTGGAGGCGGCCGGGCGCACCCTCGCCGCGCTCGGACCCGACGGCCCACCCGGTCTGCGGGCCCGCCTCCTGGCGACCGTCGCGGTCGAGAGCCGCAGCGGGGACGTGTCCGGCACCGGCGGGACGACCGCCGCCGCGGCGGCGCGCGAAGCCGAGGCGCTGGCCAGGGGGCTCGATGATCCCGCCCTGCTGGCCTTCGCGCTCAACGGCGTCTTCCTGCAGTCGTTCGCCCGGCCCGGCCTCGCCGGCGAGCGCGACGCCGTCGGCGCCGAGCTCGTCGCCCTGGCCGCCCGGCACGAGGTGCCGACCTTCGGCATCCTCGGGCGGCTCGCACGGCTCCAGTCCGCGTCCGCCCTCAGCCGTCTCACGGCCGGTGAGGCCCATGCCGTCGCCGCGGAGGAGCTGGCCGCCGCGCACGAGTCCCCGCTCGTCGCCGTGCTCACCGCGTGGTTCAGGGCCCGGGTGCTCGCCGCCCGCAGCGCCGAACCCGGCGGCCCCTCCCCCGCCGAGGCCGCCGCGGCCTACCGGGCCGCCGACGCCTCCCTCGCGGAAGCGGGCATGCCCGGCCTCCACCGCGGTCTGCTTCCGCTCGCCCTGCTCGGGCTCCGGCTGCTGCACGGCAGGCCCGCGCCCACCGGCCCCCGCCTCGACTGGGGTCCGCACCTGCCGTGGGCGCGGCCCCTCGTCCTCCTCGCCGGGGGCGACGTGGACGGCGCCCGCGCCGCCCTCGCCGCCCAGCCCGAACCGCCGCGTGACCACCTCCAGGAGGCCCTGTGGTGCCTCACGGCCCATGCCGCGGCGCGCCTCGGCGAGCCCGAGGCCGCCGCGCGGGCCGCCGCCGCCCTGCGCCCGGCCCGCGCGGAGGACGCCGGAGGCGCGAGCGGCATGCTCACCCTGGGCCCGGTGCGGCGCTACCTCGACGAGGCCGGAGCGGTCGGCGGATCCTAGTCGTGGTCCTCGGGAATCCGCCCCACCGCCGGCTTCTGCTGGGCCGGCCACGGCAGTTCACCCTGGCCGACTCGAACCGTCCCCCGTCGCGGCCTGACCCACTCGACCCGGTGAGCCTTCCTGGTCACAGCACGAGCCGCAGCCGGAACGTGACGGAGCCCGGGAGCATGTCCAGCTCCCGGGCTCCAGCTTGCCACCCATTTGCGCACACCGGCGGCGTTGAAGAACCGCGGGTCATGTTGAGATCGACGTGTTCTGCCTTTGAACTACAGCGCCACGAGAGAGGCGCCGGGGGGACTTGAACCCCCATCCGTCGATGTTCGCCCACGCTCGGTCGATCCGGTGTTCGGCGGCGAATACTGAGACTGGAGCGAGAATCTGAGTTTCATGGGGCCGCCTCTGCCAGGCTTGGGCCACCCCCGCACGTGGTGCGGGGAGAGGGATTCGAACCCCCAACTGACACCCCTTCATCAGCTTCAACATCAGTTTCAGCTTGCGCTCATCGCGCACCCTCCGCTCGCGACGGAGGGCGTATGTGGGGGCTACCGGAAGAGGTAGCCGAATACCGCGTCGCCGACCCGCTGGTCGGTGACCTCGGTGTTGTTCGCCTCCTCGCGGGCGAACTTGACGGACTGCTGGAGCTTCTCGACGCGGTCGAGGAGTTCGTTGACCCGCCGGGCGGGCAGCGCGCCGGAGAACTTCACCGTGGTCCAGTAACCGACCGGGACGTCCTCGTAGTACACCTCGACCTGCGCCGGGTGCTTCTCCGTGGCCTCGGCCTTCACGTGGTTGCGCGGAACCTTCTTCGTGCGGATGGTCCGCACCGGCTCCGTCTTCCACGAGTCCGTCGAGGGGTCCAGGTTCCACGACTCGGAGGCGTCGAGCACCGGCAGCTTGCGCACGAAGGTGTGCAGGTCGGTGAGTTGCTTCTCCAGGAACAACAGGTACGGGACGGGCACCTGGGGCAACAGCACCGTGCCGTCGACCACCACGTCCGCGGCCGCGGACCGGTTCGCCCAGTCCTTCGTCGCGGTCACGTCGAAGAGCCGCGTCAGCGTCCCGGCGGTCGTCCGCAGAGCGTCCTCGGCCTTGATCTGCACCCGCGTGGACTCGGGCGGCAGTTGCTCGCCCTCTTCGTCCTTGGGCTGGTAGGTCCGGGAGATGCCTGCCAGCAGGGCGGGCTTCTGCACGTCCTGGTGAGCCTGGGTGAGCTCCTGGAGAGCCTTGGACTTGACGCCCTTTTCGACTGCGATGATCTGATTCAGCTTCGGCACACGGCGAACCTAACAACTCCGCGCCGCGCGCACATCCGATTAAATGCCCGGCCGAGAGGGCGGGGCGGCGAGTGTGAGCCCGGACCGGGAAGCGAGGGTCACCGACCGTGAGGCGGCGGCCCGGTCGGCGGCCCGTGCGGCGCGTCGCACGGCGGAGGGCCGCGGCTCCTGCCGGGGACGTGCCCCGGTGGTCCGGCAACGCGTCGAAGCACGGCGTCGGCCGTCACGACACGGTGCACCTTCGCGGTCACCGCACCAGGTCTCAGACGTGGGCGAGCAGGCCGTCCAGTGGGCGGGGCACGCGGTCGAGGTCGAGGTGTTCCACGAAGGCGCGCGCGTAGAGCGCCTTGCGGCCGCTCCTGGTGCCCATGAATCGCCGCAGTTGCTGCGGGAGGCCGCGTTCGCGCTGCGCGGGCTGCTTCTGGAAGGTGCGGAAGGAGCGCAGGTCTCCCTGTTCGCCGAGGATGTCGACGACGGCTTCGGCGCGCAGGCTGCGGATCAGTTCGTCCTCCAGGTCCGCGTCGCACACGAAGAAGCCGAGCCGCTCCAGATCGGCGCGGGTGTGCTGCGGGCCGGACCCCGTCCGCTCGAGGACGCGCCGGAAGTGGTGCGCCTCCCCCGCGTCGCACAGTCCCGCCACCGGGACGTCGAGCCCCGCGGGTCCGCACAGGGCGAGGAATCTCCCGATGCTCATGGCGCCGCCCAGTGGGAGGATCGAGACGCCCTCCGTGTCGAGGCTCCGGCCGCGGCGTTCCGCCAGCGCCTCCAGGGCCACGAGGTCGCTGTCCCCCTCGACGAGGACGACTCTGCGCACACCGGCGTCGGCCGCCCGCGCCCGCGCCGCTTCGGCGGCGGACGCGCCGCCTTCCCCGCCGGCGGCCCACGCCACGGCGGCCCTTCGAAAACTCGTCGTCGCCTTCACCCGGCCAATATCGCAGCGCTGTCGCCCGTCCGGCATGCGAATTAGCTCGTACGTTCGATTGCACGTTACGCTGGTCCCATGGCAACGCACCAGCTCCAGGGATCGCTCTTCGACCAGAGCGACGACGTGCACCTGCGCCCGCTGACCGAGGTCCGCAGGACGGCACTCGGCGACGGTGCGTGGATCGACCTGCTGCCGGGCTGGCTCAGCGGCGCCCACGTGCTGTTCGAACGGCTGGCGGTGGACGTCCCGTGGAAGGCCGAACGCCGGCAGATGTACGAGAGGGTCGTGGACGTGCCGCGCCTGCTGGCCTTCTACGGCGACGGCGAGCCGCTGCCGCACCCCGTCCTCGACGAGGCGCGCCAGGCGCTCTCCGACCACTACGCCGAGGAGCTCGGCGAGGCCTTCACGACGGCGGGCCTGTGCCACTACCGCGACGGACGCGACAGCGTGGCCTGGCACGGCGACCGCATCGGCCGGGGCGCCCGCGAGAACACCATGGTCGCCATCCTCTCCGTGGGGGCGCCGCGTGATCTGCTGCTCCGGCCCCTCCGCGGGGGCGAGGGCATCCGCCGTCCGCTCGGCCACGGCGATCTGATCGTCATGGGCGGCTCCTGCCAGCGCACCTGGGAGCACGCCATCCCCAAGTCGACGCGGGTGGCCGGGGGCCGCATCAGCATCCAGTTCCGGCCACACGGAGTGCGCTGACCAGCGCATACGCGAGCAAGCGCGCTTCATGCGCAGATTTTTGGTCAATACTTGTCCGCCCCTGGCCAACGGGTGCGTGCGGCAACCACCGCGACTATCGTCGAGGTCGGTCTGGCTCGGCGGGAGGTCCGCACTGTGACCCTGCAGGGGGAGGAACTCGCCGCGCTCTTCGCCCGGCTGATGAGGGTGGCCAGTCAGGAACCCCTCGACACACGGGTGCTGCTGGCGACATGCGCGGAGAGCGGTCGACGCGTGTACGGCGCACGGGGCGCGATCGTGCAGTACGCACCGCTCAGCTGCCCGGACATCTCCACCGAGGGCACCGGCAGCGCCCTGCGCACCTTGGCGGCGGACGCCGTCGCGTGGAAGGAAGGGCCGGGGTGTGATGCCCGCTCCTCGGGCGCGGCCCTGATCGACGTGGACGTCACCACGCGTCCGGCCCGGGTGCGCTGGCCTTCCTGGGCGCCCCGCGCGCTGGCGCTCGGCTTCGGCCGGGTGACCGCACTGCCCCTCAAGAGCACGGACGACCTCGCCTTCGGCGCCCTGGTCCTGCTGGGTCCGCCCGAAGCGACCATGGACGAGAAGGCTCTCGCGTCGGCCCGCTGCCTGGCGGAGACGGCCGCCCACGCTCTCGCCCTGCAACGGCAGGCGTTCGAGAGCCGCGTCCTGGCCGCCCAGTTGCAGACGGCGCTGAGCAGCCGGGTCGTCATCGAACAGGCCAAGGGCATGCTCGCGGTCCGGCAGGGCCTCACCCTCGACGACGCCTTCGGCTGCCTGCGCCGCCACGCCCGCACCCATCGCCGCAAGGTGACGGACCTGGCACGCGAGGTCACCGAGGGCCGCGACGACATCCCGCCCCGCTGACCGAGCCGTCGGCGCGGGCCCGGGCGGTCCCTGCTCCGTCGCCCTGCCTCCGCCGCGTCCCCGGCGTACTGTCGAGAGATGAGTGACGGGTGACTCACCGTCGCAGCCGCCCCAGGGCCGCTGCCCGGTCGGCTGGAGGACATCGCGCGATGCTCGGTCACGGCGCTGACCCCGGGGGTGCCGCTCCGCTGGACGCGGCGCTGGCCGACACCGTACGCCGTACGGGAGCCTCCGCCGGGGGCGTCTATCTCCTGGACGAGAGCGCGCCCGTGCTCGGCCTCGTGGTGCTCTCCGGGATGCCGGAGGAGGTGGCGTGGCCATGGCGGCGAGTGCCGCTCAACGCGGGCGTCCCGGTGAGCGAGGCGGTGCGCGAGGACCGCCTGGTGTGGGTGGGGTCGCAGGACGACATGGCCCGCGTCTATCCGCGCGCCGCGGCCAGCCTGCCGTACCGGTTCGCGCTCGCGGCGGCCCCGCTGCCGGGCGGGGCGCGGTGCCTGGGCGCGCTGTTCCTGCTGTGGCCCGCGAGTCACCCCGTCGAGGCCACCCGCCGCGAGCGGGGGCACATCAGCTCGGCCGCGCGGCGCATCGCCCGGATCATCGGCGACGCCCCCGCTCTGCCGCCGGTGCCCGAGCACCCGCGGCACATCCCGGTCGCCGTGGCCGGCCGTCCGCGCGGCGGTCAGCGGCTGCGGGCCGCCGCCGACTACGTCGACCGGCTGCCCGAGGCGGCCATCGGGCTCGACCTCGAAGGCCGGATCACCTATCTGGCCCCGGCCGCGGCGGCACTGCTCGGGATGGACGCCGGCCGGCTGCTCGGCACCCGGCCCTGGCAGTCGCTGCCCTGGATGGACAACACGGTCGTGGAGGACCACTACCGCACCGCAGTCATCAGCCGCGACCCGGTCACCTTCACCACCCTGCGGCCCCCGGACACCTGGCTGCGCTTCCAGCTCTACCCGGACGCCAGCGGCATCAGCGCCCGCGTCACCCGCGTCCGGTCACCGGAGGGCGGCGTGCCCGAGTCCTCCGGCACGTACGCGGCGCGCGGCCTGGTCTCCGCGCCGCCCACCCCCTCGGGGCGGCTGTACCAGCTGGTCCACCTGGCCGCCGCCCTCACCGAGACGGTGGCCGTACGCGACGTCGTCGACCTGGTGGCCGACCAGGTCCTGCCCGCCTTCGGCGCCGACGGACTCGTGCTCTCCGCCGCCGACGCGGGGCGGCTGAGGATCACCGGGCACCACGGGTACGACCAGGCGACGATCGACCGGCTCGACGGTCTCCCCCTGGACACCGACATCACACCCGCCGGGGAGGTGCTGGCCAGCGGGGTCCCCTCCTTCTTCACCAGCCCCGCCGAGCTGGCGCGCCGCTTCCCCGACGCGCCGCGGATCAGCGCCAAGCAGGCCTGGGCCTTCCTGCCGCTGGTCGTCTCCGGCCGGCCCGTCGGCTGCTGCATCCTCTCGTACGACCGGCCCCATGACTTCAGCGCGGACGAGCGCGCCGTCCTCACCTCACTGGCCGGCCTCGTCGCCCAGGCCCTGGACCGGGCCCGGCTGTACGACACCACGCGCGACCTCGCGCACGGCCTCCAGCAGGCCCTGCTGCCGCGCAGTCTGCCCGCGCTGCCGGGCCTGGACGCCGCCGCCCGCTATCTGCCGGCCAGCCGCGGCATGGACATCGGCGGTGACTTCTACGACGTCATCCGCATCGACGCCACCACCGCCGCGGCCGTGATCGGCGACGTCCAGGGCCACAACGTCTCCGCCGCCGCCCTCATGGGCCAGGTGCGCACCGCCATCCACGCCACCGTGGGCGCCCCGCCCGGCCAGGTCCTCGCCCGCACCAACCGGGTCCTGTCGGAACTGGAGACGGACCTGCTGGTCTCGTGTCTCTACGCGCACATCGACCTGGTGCGCCAGGAGGCCGTCATGGCGAGCGCGGGCCACCCGCCGCCGCTCCTGCACCACCCCGGCCGGCCGCCGGGCGTCATGGAGATCGAACCCGGCCCCCTGCTCGGCGTCGAGACCGTCTCCCGCTACCCCACCACCGTGCTGCCGCTGCCCCCGGGGACGACCTTCGCCCTGTACACCGACGGCCTTGTCGAGATCCCGGGCGCCGACCCCGACCGGGCCGCCCTGGGGCTCTCCAACTGCCTCGCGGAGTACAGCGGGCAGGACCTCGACCACCTCATCGACGTCCTGCTGCGCCACGCCCGGCCCACCCCGCACTACACCGACGACATCGCCGTGCTCCTGCTGCGCACGGCTCCGCCGCCGGCATGAACGGCCGGCGGCGGGCGATCCGCGTCAGGACGACAGGTCGTTCGGCCGCACCCGCAGCTTCGCCGCGATGCGGGCCAGTGCCCTGCGGTCGGCCGCGGTGAGCGGGGTGAGCACGAGGTCGCGCACCGCTCGGACATGGGTGGGCGCGGCGTCGACGACCACCTCGTAGCCCTCGTCGGTGAGGGCGGCCAGGGTGTACCGGCCGTCGTCGGGGTCGGGGGAACGCTCGACCCAGCCGCGCTGCTCGAACCGCTTCACGACGTTCGACAGGCGTGAGAGGGAGCCGCCGGCGAGGTAGGCCAGCTCGCTCATCCGCAGGCGGCGCTCCGGGGCCTCCGAGATATGGCTGAGGGTGAGGTACTCGAAGAGGGAGATCCCGCTCCGCTGTTGCAGCGGCGCTTCCAGCTTGCCCGGCAGCAGCAGGATCAGCGAGACGAGTCCGGTCCAGGCCTCCTTCTCGTCCGCGTCCAGCCACAGTGCGTCGTCGGATGCGTCCTGACCTGGGTTCGAGTCGGCGGATTTGGCCATGGGGCCACCTTATCGAACATCGAGGACTTCACGCTTGAAGTGAAATAGCGTAGGGTTCACTTCAAGCGTGAAGTGCTTTTACTTCACGTGTGGACCCTCAGCGCATAGGGAGCGCCATGAACGAGCCCCAGTTCTTCGTCACGCCCGGGTACGGCGACACACTGCACGCCCAGTTGCACTACAGCCAGGCCGTCCGCGTGGGCGACCGCGTCGAGATCTCGGGACAGGGAGGCTGGGACGAGGAGTTCACCTTCCCCGCGTCCCTGGAGGACGAGATCGTCCGGGCCTTCGACAACGTGGAGAGGACCCTCGCCACGGCCGGCGCGGGCTGGCAGGACGTCATCGGTGTGGACTCGTACCACATCCCCGACTCCCCCGACTTCATCGGCGAGCTGCCCACCCGCGTCATGGTGGAGCAGATGCGCAAGCGCATGGGTGAGCGCGCGCCCATCTGGACGCAGATCGGTGTTCCGGCGCTCGGGGCGCCGGGGATGCGGGTGGAGATCCGGGTGACCGCCGTCGTGGGCCACCAGGACTGACCCTCCCGCCCTCATTTCCGCGCCGGCCGGCCGTGGCGGTCCTCCGCCACGGCCGGCCGGCGTTTCACACGGGGCGTACGGAGGTCAGGAGCGCGGCCAGGGCTGGCCGCTCAGCCGCTCCACGCTCGCGTTGAACCGCTGGAGGTAGCGGGCGAAGGTCTCCACGTCGTCGGCCGGCCAGTCCTCGAAGACGCAGTCCAGTTCCTTGATGTGCGCCTCGCGCTCGACGTCCAGACGCCGCGCACCCTCCTCGGTGAGCCGGAACTTGCGGGCCATGCCGCCCTCCGGGTCGGGGATGCGTTCGAGCAGTCCGGCCCGCGCCGCGCCCGCCGTCTGCCGGTTGAGCGTGGAGGCGTCGAGCATGAACGCCTCACTGAGCTGCCCGATCGTCATCGGCCCCTGCATCCGGATGCGGCTGAGCAGGATGTACGTGCTGCGCTCCAGGCGGCCCTGCCGCTGGCGCAGCTTGGCGCTGCTCAACTGGTGCCGCCCCAGCACCATGTGCTCGAACTCGACCAGGTGCGATGGCTTGTCCATGTACGTGCGTCCTCCTACGGCGACCGTATCGCACCCCCCGACGGCGCAGGCGCGCCCGCCCGACGCCCCGCCGACCAGGCGTGTGCCCATTGCACGTCATATGCCCTATGCACAGAGTATGTATAGTGCACATCGTTGCCCACGTGGAACGAGAATCGAGGAGCCCCCCTTTATGGAAGCCCAGCAGTCGGGCGGCAGGACCGGCGCCATAGTCGCCACCCTGGCGCTCGCCGGTACGGTCGCCGCGATCATGCAGACGCTGGTGACGCCGCTCATCGCCGAGCTGCCGCGGATCCTGGACACGTCGTCCTCGAACGCCGCGTGGGTCATCACCGTGACCCTGCTCGTCGCGGGCGTCTGCGTGCCCGTCACCGGACGCCTGGGCGACCTGGTGGGCAAGCGCCGCATGATGCTGGTCTGCGTCGTGCCGCTGATCATCGGCTCGGTGGTCTGCGCGCTCTCCTCGTCCGTCGTCCCGATGATCGTCGGACGCGGACTGCAGGGCATGGGCATGGGCATGGTGCCGCTCGGCATCGCGCTCCTGCGGGACGTCGTGGCCGTCGAGAAGCTCAGCTCCTCCATCGCGCTCGTCAGCGCCTCGATGGGCATCGGCGGCGCCATCGGCCTGCCGATCGCCGCCGCCGTCGCGCAGTACGCCGACTGGCGCGTGCTGTTCTGGGGCTCGGCCGTCCTCGCGCTGGCCATCGGCGTCCTGATCTTCGCCGTCTTGCCGGACGTCCCGGCCGCCGCGAAGGGCCAGCGCTTCGACGCCCCCGGCGCGGTCGGGCTCGCCATCGGGCTGGTCTCGCTGCTCCTCGCGATCTCCAAGGGCGCCGACTGGGGCTGGGCCTCCGGCACCACGCTCGGCCTGTTCGCCCTGGCCGCCGTGGCGCTGGTCGTCTGGGGCTTGTGGGAGATGCGCACCCGCGACCCGCTCATCGACCTGCGCACCACCGTCCGGCCGCGAGTGCTGCTGACCAACGCCGCGTCCGTCCTCATCGGCGTCGGCATGTACGCCTTCATGCTGATCGCGCCGCAGCTCCTGCAGTTCCCCGAGGCCACCGGGTACGGCCTCGGCCAGTCGATGCTGGCGGCCGGTCTGTGGATCGCGCCCGGCGGCGTCATGATGATGCTCATCTCACCGCTGGGCGGAAAGCTGATCAACACGCGCGGCCCGAAGGTCGCGCTGGTCTGCGGCGCCCTCGTGATCGCCGTCGGATACGGGGCCGCGCTGCCGCTCATGGGCACCGCCTGGGGCATCATGGTCGCCGGCATCGTGATCAACAGCGGTGTCGCCCTCGCCTACGGCGCCATGCCCGCGCTCATCATGAGCTCGGTGCCCGTCGCGGAGACGGCGGCGGCCAACGGCTTCAACACCCTGATGCGCTCGCTCGGCACCACGATCGGCTCCGCCGTCATCGGCGTCGTCCTCGCCCAGATGACCATCGGCATGGGCGGCGTCACGATCCCCTCCGAGGACGGCTTCCGCACCGGTCTGGTGATCGGCTGCGGTGTCGCCCTCCTGTCGGCGGCCGTCGCGGCCCTCATCCCCGCGATGCGCGAGGCCGGCGGCGACCAGGCCGCCGACGAGGAGCCGGCCGCGGCCGACCAGGCGGCGGCCCGGGCCTGACCCGCACCGAGAAGCGCGACGGCGCGCGGCGCGCTCCGGCCTCCGGGCCGGGCGCGCCGCGCGCCGTCCTCCTCGGTCACTGCGTCGGCCGGCCCCCGCTGGGCGCGTGGCTCAGATCGACGACGCAGAAGAGGTTGCCGTCCGGGTCGGCGAGAACGACGAAGTCCGGGTCGGGCGGATACAGGTCCCACTCCACGGCCCGCGCGCCGAGCCCGATGAGCCGCCGGACCTCCACCTGCTGCTCCTGTGCCGAGTCCGTGAAGAGGTCCAGGTGCAGCCGCGGGCGCGCCTCGGCGGGCGAGTCGCTGCGCATCAGCGCGAGGGCCCGGCCCGACCCGTCGGCGTGGTCGAGCGTGCGCCAGGTGTCGCTCTCCCACTCCTGTGTGGCCATCAGGTCCAGGGCCGCCGTCCAGAAGGTCACGGCCCGGGAGACGTCCGTGACGCCGATGACGGGGATGCCGAGTCTCAGCATGCGGGTGTCCTCGTTCCTTCGGTGGTGTGCCTGCCGGCCCGGGAGGCGGCGTACGCGGCCTCCCGCACTGTGCTGAACCCGGCCGTGGGGCGCAGGCCCGGCAGGCAGTGCAGATAGGGGTCGTAGGAGAGGGTCTCGCCCGGCGGCAGGTCGAGCGGCGTCCCGGTCGTGAGCGTGCCGAGGTGCCACCACGCCCCGCCGGGCAGCGCGGCACACAGGTGGAACGTCAGCGGCGCCCGCTCCAGCGCCGTCCGCAGCGCGGGCAGACCGCTGGGCACATGGGGCGAGGCCCCGGAGGGGTGGGCGATCAGGAGCCCCCGGCGTCTGCCGATGTGATACGGGAGGAGCGTCGAGTACGGGCCGCCCGTCGCGTTCAGGCGCGGCAGCGGCAGGCGCCTGCTCACCCGGCCGCCGCCACTGCTGGTCAGCAGCAGGTCCAGGGGCCGTCCGGGACCCCCGGCATCGTCGACGCGCAGGGCGAGGCCCAGCGCGTCCGGCAGCCGTCCGGGCAGCCCGGCGCCCCGTGACCAGCGCAGCCTGACCCGGTGGTCACCGGGCTGGTCGAGCCAGGGCTCGCCCCAGGCGCCGCCGGCCGGGTGCACGGCGAGGGTCGCCTCGGCGCACACCCCGCGGGGGTGCAGCGCCGGCGCCCGGCGTCGGCGGGCGGCGGTTCGGGCCGCCCGCGCCACCAGCCCGGCGCCCGCGGCGACGGGCCGGGGCACGCTCATTCAGCGTTCTTCTGTACGAGGCAGTCGTACCCGAGCTGCATCGCGTCGGCGGCCGCGAGCGCCGTCAGGCCGCCCGTGACGGCCCGCGTGGGACCCGGCCACAGCAGGCGCGCGCCCGTGATGGTGGTCGTCAGCCAGACGCTCAGGCAGAACGGGCAGGTGACGAGCTCCCCCACGGTCGACCTCACGTGGCCGCCGCGAGGGCTCTCGCTGACCTCCGCCGGTCCCGTCGCCGACTCGTAGCGCGTGAACGGCGCCCGCATCGGGCTGGTGACCGACCCCTTGCTGAGCAGCCGGCTCAACCGGAACGTGGCGGCCGCCGCGCACACGATGTCCCACGGCTCGGGGCGCTCGGGGAGCTTCGCCCCGCGCAGGCCGACTGCCACGCCCCACGCGGCCGTGTAGACGCCGAACGCGGCCACGGCGCCCGCGTGCCCGCCGAGGTGGCGCCGCTCGCCCGGGGAGTAGGCCTTGCTCAGGCGGCGCAGGACCCCCTTCGCCCGCTCCCCGCGGGTGCCTTCCTCGCGCTCTTCGTCGTGCTCCACAGTCGCCTCCGCTGGTTCGTCGCCGGTTGTCCCACCCGTCGTGGGACAACAGGTAACCGTTCGGCACCAGCGGAAACGCCCCGGCACGGCATCCAGGTCCCGCACGGGGTGAAAGGACCGGTCAGCCGGCGAAGCGGGCCATCCACGCCTCGACGTCGTCCGCCGACCGGGGCAGTCCCGCCGACAGGTTCTCGTGGCCGTCGGCGGTGACCAGCAGGTCGTCCTCGATGCGGACGCCGATGCCGCGCCACTCCTCGGGGACGGTCAGGTCGTCCGGCTGGAAGTACAGGCCGGGCTCGACGGTCAGCACCATGCCGGGCTCGAGCGCCGCGTCGACGTACTCCTCGTTCCGCGCCTGCGCGCAGTCGTGGACGTCGAGGCCGAGCATGTGCCCGGTGCCCGCCATGGTGAAGCGGCGCTGCAGTCCGAGTTCGTACGCGCGCTCGGCAGGGCCCTCGATGAAGCCCCACTCCACCAGGCGCGCCGCCAGATGGCGCTGGGACGCCTCGTGGAAGTCGCGGTAGGCCGCCCCCGGCTTCACGGCGGCCATGCCGGCCTCCTGCGCCTCGTACACCGCCTCGTACACCGTGCGCTGTACGGGGGTGAACGTGCCGCTGATGGGGAGGGTGCGCGTGACGTCCGCGGTGTAGAGCGTGCGCGCCTCCACGCCGGCGTCGAGGAGGAGCAGCTCGCCCGGGCGCACCGGGCCGTCGTTCTCCGTCCAGTGCATGATCGTGGCGTGGTCGCCCGCCGCGCAGATCGAGCCGTAGCCGACGGCGTTGCCCTCCAGCCGCGCGCGGCGGAAGAACGTGCCCTCGATCCACCGCTCGGACGTCGCGACCGCCCGGGAGAGGTCGCCGACGACGTCGGTGAAGCCGCGCACGGTGGCGTCCACGGCCTTGCGGAGTTCGCCGATCTCCCAGTCGTCCTTGACCAGGCGCAGATCGCTCAGCGCCTCCTCCAGCTCGTCGTCGCGCTCCTCGTCGGAGGTGACGGCGGCCTCCAGGGCGGGGTCGACGCCGCGCACGATCCGGGTCGGCCCGTCGAAGCCGGCGGCCAGGTCGGCCGCCGCCGTGCGGACGTCGCGGCAGGGCAGTCCGAGCACGAGCTGCGCCTCGGCGAGCGAGCGACGCCTGCCCATCCACAGCTCCGCCGTGGGGCCCGTCCAGAACTCGTCGTCGTCCCTGCTGTCCCGCGGGAGCTGGTAGCAGTAGGCGTCGTGGCCGCCGTCCGCGCGCGGGTGGAGGACGAGGGCGCCGTCACGGGCCTGGTCGCCGGTCATGTGCACATAGCCGGAGTAGGCCCGGAACGGGTACGTGTCGTCGTTCGAGCGGACCTTCAGGTTGCCGGAGGGGATGACCAGGCGCTCGCCCGGGAATCGGGCGGAGAGCGCGGCGCGGCGGCGGGCCGCGTAGGGGGCCTGCTCGTCGGGGGTGAGGTCGTGCCGTTCGGTGTCCGCCCAGCCGGTCCGCATCAAGGCGGACAGTTCATCGGATATGCCCGGGTAGAGCCGGTTCTTGCGGCCTTTCGCCATGGGGTACGCCTTTCGCTGGGGCTTCGTCAGGGGTTGCCGGGTCTTCGTACGGCCTCGCCGCCGCCCCCTCGGGGCAGCTGCCGGACCGGAACGTACCCCGCCCCGCGGACGCCCGGGGCCGGATCGTGCCACTGGCACGGATCGGCCACGGCCCCGGGTCGCGCACCGCCGATAATGCCGCCATGACGAACGCGCGACTCGGCGATTCCCTGCGGCTGCTCGGGCTCGGTCCCTCCGCGGCGCGGGTCTACCTCGCCCTGCTGGAGGTGGCTCCGGCCCCGCTGAGCGCGATCGGCTCCGCCACGGGGCTCGCCGAAGCGGAACTCGGCTCCGCCTACGAGGAGTTGGTGGACGCCGGTCTCGCGGGCGGTGTCGAGCGTGGCGCGGACGCGGTGGCCCCGGTGCCGCCCGCCGCCGGTCTCGAAGTCCTCGCCCGGCGCCGGGCCGCCGAGGTCGAGGAGTCGCGCATCGCGGTGGGCGGCGCGTTCGAGTCGTTCCGGCGGCAGCGGCTCGCCGCCTACGACGACCACCTCGTCGAGGTCGTCACCGGCGACGCCGTGGGCCCCCGGATGCGCCAGGCCTGGGCCAGCGCCCGCGAGCAGATCAGGCAGTTCGAGTCGCCGCCCTACTTCCCCCTGCCCGGCGCCACGGAGGACGCGCTCGCCACGCTCGCCCGAGGCGTGACGCAGCGCGTCGTGTACTCGCGGGAGTCACTCGCGCATCCGGGCCACCTCGCCGAGGTCATCGAGCCGTGCGTCAACGCGGGTGAGCAGGCCAGGGTGCTGCCCTCGGTGCCGGTCAAACTCGTCGTCATCGACGAGGCGTACGCGCTCGTGTCCCTGTCGATCAAGGAGACCGACGTGCACAACACCATGCTGGTCGTGCAGCCGTGCGGGCTGCTCTCGGCGCTCGTCGCCCTGTTCGAACAGTACTGGGCCAACGCGCTGCCGTTCCACGGCCGCACCGCGGCTCCCGGCGGGCTGCCGCCGGCCGACCGGCGCCTGCTGTGGCTGCTCGCCGGGGGCGCCACCGACGAGGTCATCGCCAGGGAGCTGGAGGTCAGCCGCCGCACGCTCTTCCGGCGGCTCCAGGTCCTGATGGCCCGGCTCGGCGCGGCGAACCGCTTCCAGCTGGCGTTGCAGGCGCAGCGCTGCGGGTGGCTGTGAAGCGGGTGCGTCGAGGGGGATGCGGTGAGGGTGAGGGCGGCACGGCGTCCGGCGTCAGCGTCCCTCGCGGCGCCAGGCGTCGAAGCTGAGCAGGACCCGCACCAGGCGCCAGATCCCGGCGGCCACGCCCAGCACGACGCCCGCCGTCAGCGCCGCCCTGCCCGCGGGTTCCGAGGCGCCGATGAGCAGTGCCGGGACCAGCGAGAGGCCGAACACCGCCGCGGCCAGCAGAGCGGCCGTCACCAGCGCGAAGACGATCTCCACCGTCATCGCGTCCTTCTCCCACCGTGATTCGCGCCCCGCGTCCATGGGCGCAGTCTCACACGCGGCGGGCTCGCGCGGGAATCATTCGAGGGCGCCGGCCTCGACGGCCGCCCGCTCCCACGGGCTCGGCCCGGCGCCGTCGCGCCAGGCGGCCAGCTCGGCTCCGTCCACGCACACGATGCCGCACTGCTCCGCGTACTCCAGGGCGGGAGCGGTGAAGTCGCTCGTCGTGACGAGGACCGCGACATCGGCCTCGTGGACGGTGAAGCACGTGCCGCCGAAGCGCTGCAGGTCCTGTGAGCCGACCTTGTTGGCTTCGCCGTAGCGCTTGCACTGGATGACGATCCGCCGGCCGTCGGGGGTGACCGCGACGACGTCGGCCCCCAAGTCGCAGGCGCCGCCGACGACCTCGACGTCCAGGCACGCGTCGCGCACGCACAGCTCGGCTATGGCGTCCTCGAAGCCGTCGGGGTCGAGTTCGGTGTAGTCGTCCGGGTGGGCGACGACGACGGTCGTGTCCTCCGCCCCCGGCTCTCCCGGCACCGGCACGTCCGGCGCCACCCGTGTCGCGTCGGGCGCAAGGGGCTGGTCCACCGGGGCCGCCGGGGCGGGGATCACGTATGCCGCCGTGCCCGCCTCGTCCGGTGCGGCGGTCCGCGCGACCGGCGGCGCGTGCGAGCCCGCCGTCAGGTCGTCGAGGCTGTCGGAGGCCCGTTCGGCCGCCTCCTCCAGCACCTCCGTGGCGCGGCGGGCGCATCTCGCGGCGGAGAAGCGACGCCACCGGGACCGGCACAACGAGGCCGCGGCGACGGCCACCAGGAGGAGCGAGACCGCCCACAGCGGGCGGCTCTCGACGATGTGCGCGGCGGTGCGGGCCACGTACACCAGGGCGCACAGGATGACCGCGAGCAGCACGAAGAACAGGGTGGTCACCCGGAGATCGAAGCGCCGTTCGCGGCGGACGCCTCGGACCGGGCGCGTGGGTACGGTCATGCCACTCTCTCTTCCGGACGACGACTGCGGACGGCGGACCACGGACGGCGGACTACAGGCCACGGACCGCGGACGACGCGTCGGCGACACGGGCCGTCCGCGGTACGAAAATCACTCGGACTCCGAGTGCCCAAGATCAACGCCCGCAAAAGAGCGGAGCGACGGCCCCGGCGGGGTCTCCCCCGGGACGCCGGCCGCGCGGAGGTATCTGTGCGGTTCGCGGGACCCCGCCCAGGGACCACCGCTCCTGAGCGGGGCCTCTCCGGGCGCGAGAAGGCGGGCCGCCGTCTCCTGTGTTAGCGTCAACCGTTTGCACGGGTGTAGCGGCGGCGTCTTCGGGCCGTGCGGGTCCCGTCGTCGTCTACCGGGCCTTCCTCGGTACGTACCGCCTGCGGGAGGCTGCCCCATGACCGATCCGGACCGCTCCGAGAACCCCTCGGCGACGCCGCAGGCCGGTTCCTTCGCCGATCTCGGGCTGCCGCCCGCCCTGCTGCGCACGCTCGGTGAGCAGGGCGTGGAGACGCCCTTCCCGATCCAGGCGGCCACGGTGCCCGACGCCCTCGCGGGGCGGGACGTGCTGGGGCGCGGGCGCACCGGTTCCGGCAAGACGCTCGCCTTCGGGCTGCCGCTCCTCGTGCGGACGGCCGGACGGCGCGCGGAGGCCAAGCAGCCCCTCGCCCTGGTCCTGGTGCCCACCCGGGAGCTGGCCCAGCAGGTCACCGAGGCGCTGGCCCCGTATGCGGAGGCGCTGGGGCTGCGGATGGCCGCGGTCGTCGGGGGCATGTCGATCGGCCGGCAGGTCGCCGCGCTGCGCGACGGCGCCGAGATCGTCGTCGCCACGCCGGGCCGGCTGCACGACCTCATCGAGCGCAAGGCCTGCCGGCTGGGACACGTGCGCGTCACGGTTCTCGACGAGGCCGACCAGATGTGCGACATGGGTTTCCTGCCGCAGGTCACCGAGGCGCTCGACCAGGTGCGGCCGCAGGGGCAGCGGATGCTGTTCTCCGCGACCCTGGACCGTGACGTGGACGAACTCGTCTCGCGTCACCTCAAGGACCCGGTCGTGCACTCGGTCGACCCGTCCGCGGGCGCGGTGACGACGATGGAGCACCATGTGCTGGTCGTCCACGGGCCCGACCGGTACGCCGTCACCACGGAGATCGCGGCCCGCGAAGGCCGCGTCCTGCTGTTCCTCGACACCCGGCACGCGGTCGACCAGCTGACCCGGCATCTGCGCGCCAGCGGCGTGCACGCCGCCGCGCTGCACAGCGGCAAGTCGCAGCCGCAGCGCACGAAGACGCTCGCGCAGTTCAAGAACGGCCACGTCACCGTGCTGGTGGCGACGAACGTCGCCGCCCGCGGCCTGCACGTCGACGACCTCGATCTGGTCGTCAACGTCGATCCGCCCACCGACCCCAAGGACTATCTGCACCGCGCGGGCCGCACCGCCCGCGCGGGCGAGTCCGGCGCCGTCGTCACGCTGGTCCTCTCGGGGCAGCGCCGCGAGACGAGCCGCGTCATGGCCGAGGCCGGCGTCGAGGCGAAGGTCACCAAGGTGCGCTCGGGCGAGCAGGAGCTGAGTCGGATCACCGGGGCCAAGGCGCCCTCCGGCACGCCGCTCGACGGGCCCGCCGCGCCCCGGGCCAAGAACACCAACGCGCCCTTCCGCGGCCTCGGCACCAGCAAGGACGCCTCCCGCGGCGCCGGCGGCACGTCCCGCAAGTCCGGTGAGGCGCGCAAGCTCGCCGAGGCCCGCAAGGCGGCCCGCGTCCGCCGCGGCGGCTGAGCGACCGCCCGTAGGGGCCCCGGCGCGACGGTCAGTCGTCCGCGGGGGCCTTGGCGTCCGCCGGTTTCGGGGCGTCCCCGGCCGCGGCGGGGTGGCCCCGGGGCAGCGTCAGGGTGAGCACGAGCGCCAGGACGACGAGACCGGCCACCCACCAGAAGGTGTGGCTGAAGTCCGCGGGCCCCGCGCTGTCCTGCTCCCCCGCCTGGCTCGTGAGGACCACGGCGAACAGCGCGGTGCCGAGTGAACCGCCCACGCGCTGCAGGATGTTGATGGCGGTGGTGGCGCGCGGGATCGACGCCTTCGGCAGCCCGCCCTGGAAGACGGCGGCCATCAGCGGGCCGACGCAGAGCCCGACTCCCGCGCCGCGTACGGCGAGTGCGGTGAGCAGCAGCCACGTCGGCGGGTCGGACGGCAGCTGCGTGTAGACCAGGGTGCCGAGCGCCAGCAGGCCGAGGCCGCCGAGCATCGCGGGCCGCGGGCCCATCTTGTCGGCGAGCGAGCCGCCCAGGAAGAGCATCAGGAGCATGCCGATGCCCTGGGGCGCCACCTCAAGGCCGGCCTGGAGCGCGGTGTGGCCCCTGGCCTGCTGGAAGTAGAGCGGGAAGAGGTAGACCGCGCCGAAGAAGAAGCCTCCGTACACGAGCATGATCCCGGAGAGTGTCCGGAACCAGCGGGTGTTGAACAGCCGCAGGTCGATGACCGGGGGGTGCGGTGTGGTGCGGGCGTGCACCACGTAGCCCGCGAGCAGGACGGCGCCCGCCGCGACGGGGACGAGCACCGCGGTCGCGCCGTCGGCCACCCGGGAGACGCCGAAGACCAGCAGGGCGAGGCCGGGTGAGAGCAGCAGCAGGCCCTTGAGGTCGAGGCGGGCGGTGCGCTGCGGTTCGTCGCGCGGGAGCATCTTGGCGGCGAGGCCGCCCGCGACCAGGCAGATGGGCAGGTTGAGGTAGAAGATCCAGCGCCAGGTCGTCGTCTCGACGAGGACGCCGCCCAGGGTCGGGCCGATGACCGAGGCGAACTGGGTGGGGATGGTCACCAGGGCCATGATCCGGCCCACCCGGGCGGTGCCCGCGGCGCGGGCCAGGACCGCCTGCGCGATCGGCACGATCATGCCGCCGCCAAACCCCTGAAGGACCCGGGAGACAATCAGCGAAGGCGCCGACCAGGCAATTCCGCACAACAGTGAGGCGCCCAGGAAAAGCGCCATGGCCGTCAGCCACATGGTGCGGGCGCCAAAACGGTCGACGGCCCATCCGGTGACCGGGATAACCGTGGCGATTCCCAGTAGATATCCCGTGATAATCCACTGGATCGTGTCAATCGGAGTGTTGAATTCCGAACGAATATCGTTCAGGGCCAGCGACACGATAGTCGCGTCCAGCGCCGCCGCGAACGTACCCGCGGCCATGAGAGCGCCCAGGACAAGGAGCGGCCGGTCTAGTCGTGTTTCCTCTTGTTCGGAAGTGTCCGCACTGGTCACACGCGTCCTCCTGGGTCGGATGTACGGCAATGGAGTTGGTACTCCGCCCCGTCTCGCCCGAGATCATGCATTGTTCACGCCAGGAAGTCCAGATCTTGATCTTGCGAAGTCGCCCTGAAAACATCTGCGTTCAAACACCGGCTGCTTCATCACCCCACGATCGGACGGATGTTATGTATCGGGCTCAACTGCCCACTCTTGCGGGGCTTTTCGAGAAACACGCCGATTTCGCACCAGAACGGACGGCTCTCGCCTTCGACACCCAGGAGTGGACTTACGCGGAGCTCGATGTCCGCGCGAATCGACTGGCCGCATATCTGCTCGACCGGGGAGTCCGTGCGGGTGCTTTCGTCGGGGTCTGCACCGACCGGCGGTCCGACATGGTGATGGCCACCCTCGCCGCGCTGAAGTGCGGCGCGGTCGTCGTGCCGCTGGATGTGTCGTACCCGGCGGAGCGGCTCGCCTGGATGGCCGAGGACGCCGGGCTCGACCTCGTCGTCACCCGCCGGCCGCACGACAAGCTGCTGCCCCTGGAGAGCACCCCCGTGGTGCGCCTGGACGACGACTCCGAACAGATCGCGGCGTGCGGCGCGGAGCGGCCCGGCCTGCAGTCGGCGGCGCAGCCCGCCTGCATGATGTACACCTCCGGTTCCACGGGCCGCCCCAAGGGAGTGCTCACCACCCAGAAGGCCGTCATCAGGCTGGTCGTGGACACCTGCTACCTGCGCCTCGGCCCCGAGGACCGGGTCGGCTTCGGCGGCAACCTCTCCTTCGACGCCAGCGTCCTGGAGATCTGGATGGGGCTGCTCAACGGCGCCGCCCTGGTGGCCATCGACCGGGAGGTGATGATCTCCCCGCGCCATCTGCGGCAGTTCGTCGAGGAGCGGCGGCTCAGCACGGTGTTCGTCACCACGTCCCTGTTCAACGAGGTGATCCGCAACGAACCCGCGGCCTTCGCCACCGTGCCCCAGCTCGTGATCGGCGGCGAGGCGGCCGACCCCGGCAGCGTCCGGGCCGCCCGTGAGCACCTGCCGCCGGGCGGCCGGCTGCTCAGCGGCTACGGCCCCACCGAGGCGAGCACCTTCTCCGCCGTCTACGACACGGCCGCGCTGCCGCCCGACGCCGACGCCGTCCCCATCGGCGCCGCCATCGACCAGACGCTGCTCTACGTGCTCGACGAGCAGCTCCGGCCGGTGCCCGACGGCACGCCGGGCGAGCTGTACATCGGCGGCGCCGGTGTCTCGTACGGCTACTGGCGCCGTCCCGACCGCACCGCGGGGTCCTTCCTTCCGGACCCCTTCGCGGGCGGCGGGGCGCGGATGTACCGCAGCGGGGACCGGGTGACCCGACGCCCCGACGGCGTCATGGAGTTCGGCGGCCGTCTCGACGGCCAGGTGAAGATCCGCGGCTTCCGGATCGAGCTGGGCGAGGTCGAGGAGGCCCTGCGCGCCCACCCCGACGTGGTCGCGGCCGTCGCCGCGGTGCGCGAGGACCGGCCCGGCGACAAGCGCCTCGTGGGCTATGTGGTGCCCGCGGGCGACGCGGCCGGTCAGGGCAGTGAACTGACGTCGGGCGTACGGGAGTTCGTCCGCGACCGGCTGCCCGCCCAGCTGGTGCCGAGCGCCCTGGTCGTCCTCGACCGCGTGCCGCTGACCCCCAACGGCAAGGCCGACCGCGCCGCGCTGCCCGCCCCCGTCGGCCATGCCGCGGCGGACGGCCCGCGGGCCGAGCGCGACTCCACCGAGGACTCGATCGCCGGGATCTGGGCCGACGCCCTGGGCGTCGACGACGTCGCCACCGACCGGAACTTCTTCGACCTGGGCGGCCACTCCCTGATCGCCACCCAGGTCGTCGCGCGCATCCGCGCCGTCCACGGCGTTGACCTTCCGATGCGGCTGATGTTCGAGGGGCGTACGGTGGCCCAGCTCGCCGAGGCGGTGCGCGCGGCGGACTCCGCGCCCGGGGACCATGCCGAGTTGCCGGCCGTGCCCCGGCGGGACGATCCGACGCGGGGCCTGCCCTCCTTCGGCGAGGAGCAGTTCCTCTTCCTCGACGAGCTGAAGCCCGGCAACACCGCGTACAACAACGCTTTCGCCTACCGGCTGCGCGGCCCTTTGGACATCGAGGCGCTGCGCCGCGCGGTGACCGCCCTCGCGGCACGCCACGACGCGCTGCGCACCTCCTTCGACAGCACCGGTGAGTCGCGGCTCGCGCTCGTGGCCGAGAAGGCGGACCTCGAACTGCGGACCGCCCCCGCGCACCGCCCGGACGACGAGGCGGGGCTGCGGAGCACGCTCGACGAGGAGGCCTACCGCCCCTTCGACCTGAGCGCCGCGCCCCTGCTGCGGGTCCTGCTGGTGCCGCTGGGCGACGAGGACCACGTACTCCAGCTCACCGTGCACGAGATCATCGCCGACGCCGCGTCGCTGCGCGTCCTCTTCGAGGACCTGAGCGCGCTGTACGCCGGACGTGCACTGCCCTCCGAGCCGCCGATCGGCTACCGCGACTTCGCGCAATGGCAGCGCGGGCGACTCGATGGCGCGGGGGCCACCGAGGGGCTCACGGACCAACTCGGCTACTGGCGTACGCGGTTGGCGGGCGCTCCCGAGGTGCTGCCGCTGCCCACCGACCGGCCCCGCCCCGCGGTGCAGTCCTTCCACGGCGCCACCCACCACTTCACCCTGCCCGCCGAGCTGGTCACCGGCCTGGACGAACTGGCGAGGGAGCACGAGGCCAGCCTGTTCATGGTGCTGCTCAGCGGTGTCAAGGCGGTGCTGCACCGCTACACCGGCCTCGACGACCTGGTCATCGGCTCACCGGTGGCGGGACGGCTGCGGCCGGAGCTCGACCGGGTGGTCGGCTTCCTGGTCAACACCCTGGCGCTGCGCACCTCGCTGGCGGGCGACCCGGCCTTCACCGAACTCCTCGGCCGGGTGCGGGAGACCTCGCTGTCCGCCTTCACCCACCAGGAGGTGCCCTTCGAGCGGCTCACCGCGGAGCTCGCGCCCTCCCGCAGCTCGAGCCACAGCCCGCTGGTCCAGGTGCTCTTCTCGCTGCACACCATGCCCGGCGAGGGGCTGTCGCTGCCCGGGGTGGAGCGCGAGCCGCTGCCGTCGGACTTCTGCGCCACTCAGTTCGACCTGACGTTCACGCTGGAGCGGCGGCCCGACGGCACCATCGCGGGCTCCGTCATCTACAGCACCGACCTCTTCGACGAGGGCACCGTCGACCGGCTGACCGGACACCTGACCACCCTGGTGCGCGGCGCGGTCGCCGCACCGCAGACCCCGCTCTCCGCACTGCCGCTGCTGACCGCCCCGGAGCAGGAGGGGCTGCGGCAGCTCAACGACACCGCCGCCCGGCAGGCGCCCGACGCCCCGCGGCTGCTGCACGAGACGGTCGAGGAGCAGGCCCGGCGCACCCCCGACGCCACCGCGCTCGTCCATGAGGGCGATCGGCTGAGCTACGCCGAACTCAACGCGCGCGCCAACCGCCTCGCCCGCCATCTGCGGGAGCGCGGCGTCGGCCCTGAGCGGATCGTCGCCCTGTCGCTCGAACGCGGCCTGGACGTGCCCGTCGCGATCCTCGCCACGCTCAAGGCCGGCGGCGCCTACCTCCCGGTGGACCCCACCTACCCCGAGGAACGGCGGGAGTTCATGCTGTCGCACTCCGAGGCGGCCGTGGTGCTCTCCGGGAGGCTGCCGGACACCCGGGAGCACTCCGCCGAGGACCTGCACACCCCCGTCGACCCGCGGAACCCCGCGTACCTCATCTACACCTCGGGCTCCACGGGACGGCCCAAGGGCGTCCTCGTGCCGCACGCCGGAGTGGTCAACCTCATCACCGACCCGCACTACGACGCGCTGGTGCCCCGCGGCTGCCGGGCCGCGGTCTGGGCGAGCTTCAGCTTCGACGCCTCGGTCTACGCGATGTTCCCCGCCCTCGCCCGCGGCGCCGAGGTGCACCTGGCCCCCGAGCGGGCCCGCACCACGCCCGAGGACCATCTGGACTGGCTGGCCGAGCACCGCGTCGAGAGCACGTTCCTGGCCCCGTACATGGTCCCCGAGGCCGCCCGCCGCCCCCAGCCCGACCTGCGCGGCGTCAGCGTCGGCGCCGAGGCGGTCTCCGTCGACGCCTGCCGGCGGCTCGCCGAACGGCTCCGCGCCGACTGCCTCGTCGTCAACGCCTACGGGCCGACCGAGGCGAGCGTCAGCGCCAGCATGTACGCCGTACCCGTCCCGCTGCCGGACGAGCTGTCCGCCGCGGAGAGCCTGCCGATCGGCCGGGCCCTGCGGAACGTACGGCTGCACGTGCTCGACGCGGCGGGTTCGCCCGTGCCCGCCGGCGTCACCGGAGAGCTGTGGATCGCCGGTGACGGACTGGCCCGCGGCTACCTCGGGGACCCGGCGCAGACCGCGGACCGCTTCCGCCCCGACCCGCTGGGGCCGCCGGGGACACGGATGTACCGCACCGGCGACCTCGCCTACCGCAGGGCCGACGGGGAGCTGGTCTTCGCCGGCCGCGCCGACCAGCAGATCAAGCTGAACGGCCTGCGGGTGGAACCCGGCGAGATCGAGGCGGTGGCCGAACGCCACCGCGCGGTCAGCGCCGCCCACGTCACGGTGCGCGAAGGCGGTCTCGTCGGCTACCTGGAGGTGCCCGACGCGGACGGCTTCGACCTCGACGAGGTGCGCGCCTTTCTGACGGCCGCGCTGCCGCGGTCCCTGGTGCCCGGCCGCCTCGTGGTCCTGCCCGAGCTGCCGCTGTCGCCCAACGGCAAGCTCGACGCCGCCCGGCTGCCCGCACCCGGCGCGCCGGACACCGCCCGTGGCCGCGCCCCGCGCACCGACACCGAGCGGCTGATCGCCGACCTCCTCGGGGAACTCCTGGACATCGGCGAACTGACCGTGCGGGACAGGTTCTTCGACCTGGGCGGCGACTCCCTGAAGGCGGCCCGGCTCGCCCGCAGGCTCGCCAAGGCCCGCGCGCTGCCCGTACCCACCCTGCTCCCGCTGGTGCTGCAACAGGGCACGCTCGGCGACCTGGCGGCAGCCGTGGACGCCGCCCTGGTCGCCGCCGCCGGAGCCGTCTCCGTCACGGGGGCCCCCGCCGTCGCGGGGCCCCGAAGACCCCTTTCCGGTGCCGCGCCGCTGCGCCCCGCGGCGCGCCGCACCCTGGCCGAGCTGCTCGACGAAGACCGAGCAGAGGAGAACTGACGCATGCCGGAAACACGCAGTGCCCGAATGTCCTTCTCCCAGGAACGCTTCTGGTTCCTGGCGCGGATGGCGCCCGACGCCGCGCCCCCCTTGGTGCATGTCGCGGTCCGGCTGCGCGGCGCGCTGGACGAGGCCGCGCTGACCTCGGCGATCGCGGCCGTGGTGGCCCGCCACGAGGCGCTCCGCACCCGGTTCGCCGAGGTCTCGGGCAGCGCCTTCCAGGTGGTGGAGGACGCCGCCGACGTCACTCTGGAGCACCTGGAGTCCACCGCGGCCGAGCTGCCCGCGCTGCTGCGCGAGGTGGCCGCCCGCCCCTTCGACCTGGGCCGTGCGCCGCTGCTGCGGGCGGTGCTCGTCAGGATCGGCGCCGACGACCACGTACTGCTCATCGCCGTGCACCACATCGTCGCCGACGGCGCGTCGATGGAGCTGATCGCCGAGGAGGTGAGCACGCTCTACGGCGGCGGCCGGCTCCCCGACGAGCCCGCCCTGCACTACGCCGACTACGCGACGTGGCAGCGCGAGCAGCTCACGGACGAGGCCCTGGACGAGGGGCTCGGCTTCTGGCGCGAGCACCTCGCGGGCGTCCCCGAACTCCTCGAACTGCCCGCCGACCACACCCGCCCGGCCGTGCAGCGCTACACGGGCGCCACCCACCGCTTCGAGCTGGGCGAGGAACTGGCCTCGGCCGTCGAGCGGTTCGGCGCGGAGCGCGGGGCCACCCCGTTCATGACCATGCTCGCCGGGTTCCTCGCGTTCGTGCACCGCGCCACCGGGCGCGAGGACCTGATCGTGGGCACCCCGGTCACCGACCGGCCCGACCCGGAGCTCGAGCGGGTGGTGGGCTCCTTCACCAACACCCTGCCCCTCCGCGGCCGGGTGGACGGCGCCTGGTCGTTCGGCGAACTCGTCGAACGCGTGGGCGCGGACGCCCTCGCCTGCTACCCGTACGCCGACGTGCCCTTCGAGAAGCTGGTCGACGACCTCCAGCCGTCCCGGCAGCTCAGCCACTCCCCCATCGTCCAGCTGATGTTCGCCTGGTACGAGAGCGAGGGGCGCACCCTGCGGCTGCCCGGCCTCGACGTCGAGCAGGTGCCGCTGGACCTCGGCACGGTCCCGCTCGACCTGATCCTCACGGTGGAGCGGCACGCCGCGGGCGCCACCGGGGTCATCGAGTACAACACCGACCTGTTCGACGCCGCCACCATCGAGCGGTACGCGGACCAGCTCACCACCCTGCTGACCACCGCCGTCGAGCGGCCCGGCACGCCCATCGCCCGGCTGCCGCTGGCCACCGCCGCCGACGCCGAGGCCGTCCGGCGCCTCAACGACACCGCGCGGGACTTCCCCCGCGCCGAGCTGGTGCACGAGCGGATCGCCGAGCAGGCCCGGCGCACCCCGGACGCCACCGCCGTGGCGCACGGCGACGTCCGGCTCAGCTACGCCGAACTCGACGCCCGCGCCGACCGGCTCGCCAGGTCGCTGGCCGCCCGGGGCGCGGGACCCGAGCAGCTGGTCGCCGTCGAGATGCGGCGCACCGAGGAGCTGCCGGTCGCGCTGCTCGCGGTGCTCAAGACGGGCGCCGGCTACGTGCCGGTGGACCCCGACTACCCCGAGCGGCGCAGACAGCAGATGCTGTCCGACTCCGGGGCCGCGATCGTGCTGACCGGCGTGGCCGCGCCGGACGCGGACGACGACGCCGGGCAGGGCCCCGTGGCCTCAGCCGTGCTGCCGGAGAACCCCGCATACGTCATCTACACCTCCGGCTCCACCGGCACCCCCAAGGGCGTCACGGTGCCGCACCGCGCCCTGACCAACTTCCTGTACGCGATGGACGAGCACATCACCGCGGCCGAGGGCTCGGTGTGGCTGGCGACGACCAGCGTCTCCTTCGACATCGCCGGGCTCGAACTGCTCTGGACGCTGGCGCGCGGCGTCACCGTCGTCATCCAGGGCGAGGAGCGGGCGGCGCCGCGCCCCGCGGTGGACTTCAGCCTGTTCTACTTCGCCAGCGCGGAGGGCGAGCAGGGCCCCGAGCCCTACCGGCTGCTCCTCGAGGGCGCCAGGTTCGCCGACGAGCACGGCTTCGCCGGGGTGTGGACGCCCGAGCGGCACTTCAACCCCTTCGGCGGGCTGTACCCCAACCCGTCCGTGACCGGCGCCGCCGTCGCCGCGGTGACCTCGCGGATCGCCGTGCGCGCGGGCAGCGTGGTGCTGCCGCTCCAGGACCCGCTGCGGGTGGCCGAGGAGTGGGCGGTGGTGGACGGTGTCTCCGGCGGCCGGGCGGAGGTGTCCTTCGCCTCCGGCTGGCTGGCCGACGACTTCGTGCTCGCCCCCGACCGGCACGCCGACCGCAAGCGGCACCTCATGGAGGGCATGGAGACCGTGCGCGCCCTGTGGCGCGGCGAGAAGGTCGAGCGGGTCAACGGGGCGGGGGCCGCCATCCAGGTGGCGTCGCATCCGCGCCCGGCCCGGGGCGGACTGCCCGTCTGGCTCACCTCGTCCGGCGACGTGGCCACCTTCGAGGCGGCGGGCCGCGCGGGCGTCAACCTCCTCACGCATCTGCTCGGCCAGAGCCTGGAGGAGCTGGCCGAGAAGGTGGCCCGCTACCGCGCGGCCTGGGAGGAAGCCGGCCATCCCGGCAGGGGCCGGGTCGCGCTGATGGTGCACACGGCCGTCGGCGAGGACGCCCGAGCGGTGCGCGAGCGGGCCCAGAAGCCCTTCGTCGGCTATCTGCGCAGCTCGCTGGGGCTGGTGAAGCGGCTGCTCAGCGGCGAGGACGCGGCGGACATCGAGGCCCTCGCGCAGGAGGAGCTGGATGTGCTCCTGGAGCGCTCCTACGACCGCTTCGCCGACGAGGCGGGCCTCATCGGCTCCCCCGCGTCCTGCGGGCCGATGGTCGAGCGGATCGCGGGCTCGGGGGTCGACGAGATCGCCTGCCTCATCGACTTCGGCATCGACCCCGAGCAGGTCCTCGCCTCCCTGCCCCAGCTCGACCGGCTGCGCGCCCAGTGGGCGACCGCCGTCGGCGCGCGGGGCCCGCAGGAGGACCAGTCGGTCCTGGCCCAGCTCGCCCGGCACGGCGCCACACACCTCCAGTGCACGCCGTCCCTCGCGCTCGCGCTGGCCGAGACGGACGCGGGCCTCGCGACCCTCGGGAAGCTGGAGCAGCTGGTGATCGGCGGGGAGGCCTTCCCCGCCGCCCTCGCGGGACGGCTCACCGAGGCGCTGACGGGCCGCGTGCTCAACATGTACGGGCCCACCGAGACCACCATCTGGTCCAGCACCCACCCCGTGGCCGGGGACGGGCCGCCGCCGATCGGGCGGCCCGTGGCCAACACCCGCTTCCACCTGGTGGACACGCGGGGCGAGCCGGTGCCCGTCGGCACCCCCGGTGAACTCCTCATCGGCGGCGACAGCGTGGTGCGCGGCTACTGGGGCCGTCCGGAGCTGACCGCCGAGCGCTTCGTGCCCGACCCGTTCGGGCCGCCCGGCGGCCGCCTGTACCGCACGGGCGACCTCGCCGTGCTGCGCCCCGACGGGACCCTGGAGTACCGCGGACGCCTCGACGACCAGGTCAAGCTGCGCGGCCGGCGCATCGAACTCGGGGAGATCGAGGCGCACATCGAGGCCTTCCCCGGCGTGGACCGCGCCGTCGTCGGCGTGGTCGGCGAGGGTGACCGCGCGGCGCTCGCCGGGTGGATACGGCCCCGGGGCGCCGCGCTCACCGCCGCGGACGGCGACGACCCCGAGCTGATCCCGCTGCCGCTCGGCGGCGTGGTCGCCACCGGGGACCACCGGGCCGCCGCCGAGATCCACAAGGAGATCTTCGAGGACGGCGACTACCTCGGTGACGGCTTCCTGCGGCTGTGGGACGGCATGACCGTGCTCGACGCGGGCGCCAACGTGGGCGGCGCCACGCTGTGGGTGCACCGCAGCTGCCGCCCCGCGCGGATCGTCTCCGTCGAGCCGATCCCGCCGACCTTCGACCGGCTGAGCCGCACCGTGCGGGCCAACGGCATCGACGCCGTCCTGGTCAACGCGGGCCTCTCCGACGCCCCGGGCACCGCGGAGTTCATCTACTACCCGGCGCTGACCGGGCTCTCCGGCCGCTACGCCGCCCCCGAGGCCGACCGCAGGCGGGCGGCGGCGCTCATGCCCGGGGCCGACGCGGCGGACGTCGAGGACTTCCTCGCCGACCAGTACCGCAACGAGCGGTTCACCTGCCGGCTCACCACCCTGCACGAGGTGATCGCCGAACAGCGGCTCGCCGACGTGGACCTGCTGAAGGTCGACGTGGAGCGCGCCGAACTCGACGTGCTCGCCGGGCTCGACGACGCCGACTGGTCGCGGGTGCGGCAGGTGGCCGTGGAGATCGAGGGCGACGACCGGCGCGATGAGGTCCTCGCCGTGCTGGAGAAGAACGGCTTCGAGACCGCGTCCCGGACCATCCTCGACGAGCTGGAGGTGGGGATCGTCTACGGCCGCAGGCCCGGCCTCGCGGACAGCGGCCTGCCCGCCGCCACCCCGGTCGGCGACCCGCCCGACCCGGACCGGCTCCGCGAGCACCTGGCGCGCGCCCTGCCCGGCTACATGGTGCCCGAGCACCTCACCACCGTGACCGCCTTCCCGCTCACACCGAACGGCAAGGTGGACCGCAGGGCGCTGGCCGTTGCGCCCGCGCGGCAGGAGACCGCGCGGGAGGCCGTCGCCGAGGTGCCGCCCCGCAACGAGCTGGAGCAGCGCCTGGCCGCCGTGTGGTGTGCGGTGCTCGGCGTCGAGCGGATCGGCGTGCACGAGAACTTCTTCGACGCGGGAGGCAACTCCCTGCTGCTCATCCGGGTGCACGCGCGCCTCGCCGGTCTCGGCGCCGGGGTCACCCCGCCGCGCCTGGTGGAGCTCTTCGCGTACCCGACGATCGCCGCGCTCGCCGCCCACCTGGGCGAGGCGGGCGGGGCACAGGACGAACGCCCGGCTCCGGCGGGCGACGAGCGGGACCAGCGGCGCAGCGCGCGGAGCCGGTTCCACCGGCGCAGGAAGGGCGGGGACAGATGACTGACGGGGGAGACATGGGAGAGATGACGGACCGGGCGGACGCGGTGGGCACCGACACCACGGACGCGACGGACACCGAGGACCTGATCGCGATCGTGGGCATGGCCGGGCGCTTCCCCGGCAGTGACAGCGTCCCCGCGTTCTGGCGCCGGGCCGTGGCGGGCGCCGAGGCGCTCGTGGAGTACGGCCGCGACGAGCTGATCGCCGCGGGCGAGGACCCCGCGCTCGTCGACGACCCGGACTACGTGCGGTCGGGCATGCCGCTGGAGGGCCACGACCGGTTCGACGCCAAGGCGTTCGGCTACACGCCGCGCGAGGCCCGTCTGATGGACCCGCAGGTCCGTGTCTTCCTGGAGTGCGCCTGGGAGGCGCTGGAGGACGCGGGCTGCGACCCGGACCGCTACCGCGAGCGCGCCGCCGTGTTCGGGGCGGCGGGCATGACCCGCTACCTGTGGCTGAACGCCGTGCCCGCCCTGGGCAGTTCGCTCAACACGCTCGAAGGGCGCATCCTCAACGACAAGGACTTCCTCGCCACCGCCGCCAGTTACCGCCTCGGTCTGCGCGGGCCCGCGGTCAGCGTGCAGACCGCCTGCTCCGCGTCGCTGGTCGCCGTCCACCTGGCCGTGCAGAGCCTGCTCTCGCACGAGAGCGACATCGCGCTCGCGGGCGGCTCCACCATCGAACTGCCCCACCGCGTCGGCTATCTGTACAAGGAAGGCGGCATCGGCTCCCCCGACGGGCACTGCCGCCCCTTCGACCACCGCTCCGAGGGCACCGTCGGCGGCAGCGGCGCGGGCGCGGTGCTGCTCCAGCGCTACGACGACGCCGTGGCCGAGGGCCGCCGAGTGTACGCGGTGATCCGCGGCTCGGCCATCAACAACGACGGCGCGGCCAAGGTCGGCTTCACCGCGCCCAGCGTCGAGGGCCAGGCCGGCGCCGTCCGCGACGCGCTGGCGCTGGGCGATGTCGCGCCCCACACCGTCGGGTACGTCGAGACGCACGGCACCGGCACCCGGATCGGCGACCCGATCGAGATCGAGGCCCTGCGCAGCGCCTACGGCGTGCCCGCGGGCACGCCCGCCGACGGCGGGGTCTGGGCGGGCCGGCGGGTCGCGCTCGGCTCGGCGAAGGCCACCATCGGCCATCTGGACGCGGCGGCGGGCGTGGCCGGACTGATCCGCGCGGCGCTGGCCGTACGGGACGGCGTCATCCCGCCGAGCCCGTACTTCGAGAAGCCCAACCCGCTCCTGGAGCTGGAGGACTCCCCCTTCTACGTGCCGACCGAGAGCACGGTGTGGCCGGCCGGGGACACGCCCCGGCGGGCCGGGGTCAGCTCCTTCGGCGTCGGCGGCACCAACGCCCACGTCGTCGTCGAACAGGCCCCCGCCCCGGCCGCCGGCACCCCGACGCCGCGCGGGCGCGAGCTGCTCGTCCTCTCCGCGGTCGACGAGGACGCCCTCGAACGCTGGCGGCTGCGCGTCGCCGACGCGTTCGACGAACCGGGAGCGGCCCCCGTGCACCTGGCGGACGTGGCCCACACCCTGGCCACCGGGCGGCGGCTGCTTCCGCACCGGCTCGCCGTGGTCGCCGCCGACGCCGAGGAGGCCGGGGCGCTGTTGCGGGACGTGGACACCCGCCGCATCAGGGTGGCCGGTGAGCCGCCGTCGCCGGTGTTCCTCTTCCCCGGCCAGGGCGCGCAGCGGCCGGGCATGGCCGCGGGCCTGCACCAGGTGGCCCCGCGCTTCCACGAGGAGTTGGACACCTGCCTCGAACTGCTGCGCGGCGAGGGCGTGGAGCTGCGGGACCTGATGCTCGACCCGGCCGCCGACGCGGACGCCCTGAACAGCACCGACAAGGCCCAGCCCGCGCTGTTCGCGTTCTCCTACGCGCTGGCCCGGCAGTGGCAGGAGTGGGGCCTCACCCCGCGGGCGATGGCAGGACACAGCATCGGCGAGTACGTCGCCGCTTGCCTCGCCGGTGTCTTCGACCTGCCGGAGGCGCTGCGGCTGGTGGCCGCCCGCGGTCGGCTGATGGCCGCGCTGCCGCAGGGGAGCATGCTCGCCGTGGCGCTGCCCGAGGACGAGGCGGCGGCGCAGGCGCGGGCCGCGCACGTGGACCTCGCCGCGGTCAACGGGCCGCGCCAGTGCGTCCTCTCGGGGACGCGGGAGGCCATCGAGGAGCTGCGCGGCAACCTCGCCGCCCGGGGCGTGCAGTGCAGGCTGCTGCACACCTCGCACGCCTTCCACTCGGCGATGCTGGACCCGATGCTGGCCGCGTTCGAGCGTGAGGTGCGCGCCGTGCGCCTGCGTGAGCCCTCGCTGCCGTTCGTCTCCTGTCTGACGGGGCAGCCGATCAGCGCCGCGCAGGCGTGCGACCCGGGGTACTGGTCGGCGCAGGCGCGCGGCACGGTCCGCTTCGGCGCCGGGGTGGACCTCCTGGCCGCCCGGCAGGACACACTCTTCGTGGAGGTCGGCGCGGGCAAGGGCATGTCGGAGCTGGCCCGCAGGCATCTGCGCTCGCTGCGGCACGCGCCCATCGCCTCGCTCCCGCTGACCGGCGCCGTGTCGCCGGACGCCCAATTGCTCGGCGCGCTCGGCCAGGCGTGGGAGGCCGGCGCCGAGATCGACTGGGCCGCGTACTACGACGGGGAGCGGCGCGGCCACGCCGAACTGCCCGGCTACCCCTTCGCCAGGGACCGCTACTGGCTGGACGCGCCTGCCCGCGGGCAGGCGCCGGCCGTGGCCGCCGACACCGCGGAGGCCGCCCCGGCTCCGCTGGAGACGTCCGCGCCCGCCGGGCCCGGCAGCCGCACCGAGGAGATCGTGCGGGCCGCCTTCGTCGAGGCCTTCGGCGTCGACGACATTGCCCTCGACGACGACTTCTTCGGCCTCGGCGGCACCTCGCTGCTCGCGGCGGAACTCGTGCACCGGCTGCGCAAGCAGCTGAACAGCGACTTCCCCGTGCGCTACCTCTTCGAGGCGCCGCAGGTCTGCGAACTGGCCGCGCTCATCGACGGCGGCGGCCAGGGCGCCGCGCACGCCGGTCCCCCCGGGCCCGACGAGCTCGACGAACTGCTGGCCCAGCTGGAAGGGCTCCCGGAGGACGACCTCATCGGGCTGCTCGGCACCGGTGGCACGGAAGGAGTGACGGCATGACCCCGCCCGGACACGAGGACGCCAAGAGCGCGCTGCGGGACCGGCTCGCCGCCCTCTCCCCCGCGCAGCGGGCCGCGCTCACCGAGCGGCTGCGCACCCGTGCCGCCGCCGACGCGCCGCCCCGGCGCCCGCTGCGGTTCAGCCTCTTCTACTTCGCCAACACCGCGGGGGACAAGGAGCAGCCGTACCGCTTCCTGATGGAGACGGCCCGCCAGGCCGACCGGCTCGGCTTCGCCGCGGTGTGGACGCCCGAGCGGCACTTCCACGACTTCGGCGGCATCTACCCCAACCCCTCCGTCCTGGGCGCCGCGCTGGCGTCCGCCACACAGAACGTGCAGATCCGGGCCGGAAGCCTGGTGCTGCCGCTGCACCACCCGGTGCGGGTGGTCGAGGACTGGTCGGTCATCGACAACCTCTCCGGCGGCCGGGCCGGCATCTCCTTCGCGACCGGCTGGCACGGCACCGACTTCGTCATCGACCCGGAGAAGTACGCGGACCGCCGCCAGTACACCTGGGACACCATCCCGGTGGTGCAGAAGCTGTGGCGCGGCGAGGAGGTGTCGTTCCCGGGCCCCGAGGGCGCGGAGATCACCCCCACCCTCTATCCCCGTCCGGTGACCCGTGAACTCCCCTTCTGGATCACCGCGTCCGGCAACGCCGACACCTACGCGCAGGCGGGCAGGCTCGGCGCGAACATCCTGACCGGGCTCATCGGCACCGAGACCGAGCGACTGGCCGCCAACATCGCGCTGTACCGGAAGGAGCGCGCCGCCCACGGCCACGATCCCGACGCCGGGGTGGTCAGCGTCATGCTCCACACCTATCTGGAGGAGGACGCGACCGCCGCGCGCGAGCGCTGCCGTGAACCGCTGCGCGAGTATCTGCGGGGCTATCTGGGCCAGCAGAGCGACATGATCGGCGGTTCCGGCGCGGACGCGGGCGGCGCCGACATCGAGGCGCAGCTCGACTTCGCCTACGAGCGCTACGCCCACCAGACCGCGCTGATCGGCTCGCCGCGGACCGTGCGCCCGCTGCTCGACCGCCTCGCGGAGATCGGCGTCGACGAGGCGGCCTGCCTGGTGGACTTCGGCGTGCCGCTGGAGCGGGCGCAGCGGAGCATCGACCTGCTCGCGGGTGTGCAGGAGGCCTATGCGGGCCGGCCCGCCGCCGGCGCCGCCTCCCTCGTCGCCCCGTCCGTCACCTCCCCGGTCACCACCGCCCCGCTCGGCATCGACCAGGAGCGGATGCACCGGATGCAGAAGGCGCTGCCGCCGGGGCCCGCCAACTACGTGACCACCGGGCTGCGCATCCGCGGCCCGCTCGGTCCTGAACTGCTCGAAGAGGCGCTGCGCACGGTGGTCGCCCGGCACGAGGTGCTGCGCACCGCGTTCGGCGAGTCGCCGAGCGGTGAGCCCTTCCAGCGGATCGGGGCGCCCGGTGAGTTCCCCGTGCGCCTGGAGCGGCACGACGTCACCGATGTGCCCCCGGCCGAGCGGGTGCGCGCGGCGCGTGCCGTGCGCACCGAACTGGCCCGGCGGCCCTTCCCCGACGACCTGCCCCCGGTGCGGCTCGCGCTGATCACGCTGGGCGACGAGGAGTTCCAGCTCGCGGCGGTCAAGAACCACATGGTCACCGACTGGGTGTCGTTCACGGTCTTCCTGAAGGAGCTGTTCACCGTCTACGGGGCGCTGCTGCGAGGCCGCTCCCCCGACCTGCCGCCTCCCGTGCCCTACCGCGTCTTCGCCGAGCAGGAGCGCGCCCGGCTGCGCGACGGGCTCCTGGACGACCAACTGGCGTACTGGGACAAGCAGCTCGCGGGCGCCCCCGACCCGGCGACCTTCCCCCTGAAGAAGTCCCTCGAAGGTCGACGCCCGGCGGCGCCGACCTTCGAGGGCCACCGCGCCTGGATGCTGTTCCCCGACGAGACCACCGCCCGGCTCAACGCGCTCAGCAGGGCCGCGCGCGTCACGCCGTTCATGACGGCCTACACCGCGCTCGCCGCGTCGCTGGGCCGGACGACGGGCGAGAGCGACCTGGTGCTCGGTTCCCCGACCGCCAACCGCGACCGCACGCCGGACAACCTGCTCGGGCTGCTGCTCCGGCCGATGCTGCTGCGCACGCGGCTGCGCCCGGAGCAGACGTTCCGCGACGCCCTCGCCGACGTGCGCGGGACGGTGTCGGGCGCGCTGTCCCACGCGGAGGCGCCCTACCAGTCGCTGATCGACCGGCTGGCCCCGCACCGCGACATCTCCTGGACCCCGCTGTTCCGGCTCCGCTATCTCTTCCTGCCCTGGAACGACCCGTTCGAGATGTCCGGGCTCCAGCTCAACCCGATCGACACCGACCCGCAGACCTCCCTGTACGACAGCACGCTGACGCTGTGGGACAGCAGGCTCGGCGCGTTCGGGCGGTTCGAGTACGCCACGGACCTCTTCGACCACGAGACGGTCGTCGAGGGCATCGAGACGTTCGCCACCATGCTCGCCGCGGCCGTGGCGGACCCGGACATCCGCATCGGTGACCTCCCCATCGCCTCTTCCACCCGCTACCACGTCGACGTGGACCAGTTGGAGGCCCACCTCGGCTCCGAGGGCCCCCCGCAGGACCGTCGATGAGGAAGGACTCCATGGACACGCAGTCCACACCGTCCGGGTCCGCGCCCGGGGGCGTCGCGGAGGCGGACGTCAGGGCCGCCGCGGTCAGCGCCTGGGAGAAGGAGCTGGGCACGACCAGGCTCGCCGAGGACGCCGACTTCTTCGAGCTGGGCGGCGACTCGGTCGGCGGCGCACGGCTCATGGCCGACCTGCGCGGCAGGTTCGGCCAGGAGCTGCCGCTGACGCTGCTCTTCTTCCACCCCGAGCTGGACGAGTTCGGCGACGCCCTGGTCGAGGCCGTGGCGAAGCTGCCCGCGCCGACCGCTCACGCGGCGGAGGCGGAGGCGGAGGCCGTGCCGGAGGAACTGCCGCTCTCCCCCGAGCAGGAGGCCCAGTGGGTCGCCGAGCAGGTGACCCCGGGCAACCTCGCCTATACCGAGCTGCTCTCGCTGCGCCTGAGCGGCCCGCTGGACGCCGCACGGCTCCAGTCGGCCCTCGACCGGCTCGTGGAGCGGCACGAGGCGCTGCGCACCTGCTTCCCCGCCGGCCCCGACGGCCGCCCGTCCCAGGTGATCCGGCCCGCGGACGCGGCGCCCCCGCTGACGCTGACGCGGTGTGACGCCGGGGACGAGGACGAGGTGCGCGTCTACGCCCTCGACCGTCTCGCCGAGCCCTTCGACCTGGCCGGCGGTCCGCTGCTGCGCCCGCACCTCGTGCGGCTCTCCCCCACCGACCACGTCTTCCTGCTGTACTCCCACCACATCGTCGCCGACGGGCCGACGATGGAGGTGCTCTGCGCGGAGCTGGCCGACTTCTACGCGGACCGCGAGCCGCCCGGCGCGGCCCCTTCGTACGCGCGGTACACCCTCCAGCAGCAGAGTGTCGACCTGGACGCGCAACTCGCGTACTGGCGCGACCGGTTGGCGGGGGCCGTGGATCTGGAGCTGCCGCTCGACCGGCCGCGGACCGAGGTGCGCGACACCGCCGGGCGCAGGTTCCGCTTCTCCGTGCCGGGCGGTGTGCGGGACGGCCTCGACGCCCTGGCGCGCGAGCAGCGGGCGACGCGCTTCACCGTGCTGATGGCCGCGTTCCAGGTGCTGCTCGGCCGCTGGGCGGGGAGCGAGGACGTGGTGGTCGGCTCGCCGGTGACCTCGCGGTCGCGGCCCGGCCTCGAACGGATGGTGGGCGCGCTGGTCAACATGGTCCCCTTCCGCGGCGGCCTCGGCGGCGACCCCACCTTCCGCGAGCTGCTGGACCGCACCCGGCAGGCCGGGTTCGGCGCGATGGCGCACAGCGACGTGCCGTTCGGCCGGGTCCTCGGCGCACTGGACATCCAGCGGGACGGCTCACGGCCCCCGCTGTTCACCACCACGCTCGTCTCCCAGCCGACACCGCCCGCCATCCGCGCCGACCTGGGCGAGGTCACGGGTGTCTACTTCCCGGTGCCGCGCCGGCACGCCACGTACGACTTCAGTCTGTACGTGTGGGAGGCGCCCGACGAGCTGCTCGTGGACGTCGAGTACGCCACGGCCCTCTTCGACGAGGCGACGGTGCGCCGCTTCGCGGACCGGTTCGGCACCCTGCTCCACACGGTGGCGACCGCGCCCGACCGCGCCCTCTCCGCCCTCGACACCGTCCCCGAGGCAGAGCTGCGGCAGGTCCTGCACGACTGGAACGACACCGCGGCGGACCTCGGTCCCGACCTCTGCGTCCACGAGCTGTTCGAGGAGCAGGCCAGGGCGACACCCGACCGCACCGCCGTCATCAGCGCCGGCCGCGGGATCAGCTACGCCGAACTGGACGCCGGGGCCGAGGCGCTGGCCGCCGAGCTGCGCGACCTCGGCGCGGGCCCGGAGACCGTGGTCGCGGTCTGCCTCGAACGCTCGGCGCGGCTCCTGGTCACCCTGCTCGCCGTGCTGAAGACGGGCGGCGCCTATCTGCCGCTCGGGCCCGACTGGCCCCGGCAGCGCCGCGAGTTCATGACGTCCGACGCGGGCGCGGCGCTCCTGGTGGACAGCGCGGGCGCCCGGCGCCTCGACGGCCACCGGGCGGCGCCGGGAGAGGGCCGCCCCCGCCCCGGCAACCTCGCCTACGTCCTGTACACCTCGGGCTCCACCGGTACGCCCAAGGGCGTCATGGTCTCCCACCGCGCCGTCGTCAACCGGCTGCGCTGGATGCGGCGGGACTGCGGTCTCGACGCCTCGGACGTGGTCCTCCAGAACGCCGTGCCCACCTTCGACTACGCGGTCTGGGAGATGTTCGGTCCGCTGCACATGGGCGCGACGGTGGTGCTGCCCAGCGCGGAGGGGCACCGCGACTTCAGCGAGCTGACCCTGTTGATCACCGAACACGGTGTCACCGTGGCGCACTTCGTCCCCTCGCTGCTCCGGCACTTCGTCGAGGAGCCGGAGGCGGCGCGGTGCACCGGGCTGCGGGTGCTGTTCAGCGGCGGCGAGACGCTCGACCCGGCGCTGGCCGCGCGGGCGCAACAAGTGCTCCCGAACGCCCGGCTGTTCAACGCCTACGGGCCGACCGAGGCGGCCGTGGACGTCACGTGCTGGCCGGTGCCCCCGCGGCCCGCGTCCGTGGCCATCGGCGGGCCCGTGGCGAACACCACCTGCTACGTCCTGGACGAGCGGATGCGCCCCCAGCCGATCGGCGTCCCCGGCGAGCTGTACCTCGGCGGCGTCCAGCTGGCCCGCGGCTACCGCGGGCGGCCCGGCACGACCGCCGAGCGGTTCGTCCCCGACCCGTTCGGCGCGGCCGGCGGGCGGCTCTACCGCACCGGCGACCGGGCGCGCTGGCGGCCCGACGGCGCGCTGGAGTACGTGGACCGCGTCGACCGGCAGGTCAAGATCCGCGGCGTCCGGGTGGAGCCGGGCGAGGCGGAGACCGCGCTGCTGGCCCACCCCGCGGTCCGCGAGGCGGCGGTCGTGACGGCCGAGGGCAACGGCGGGCCGCGGCTCGTCGCCTACTACAGCGGCAGTCCGGCGGGCGGCGAGCGGGAGCTGCGGGACCATCTCGCGGCGCGGCTGCCCGAGTTCGCGGTGCCCGCCGCGTACGTGGAGCTGCCCGGCGGGCTGCCGGCGCTCCCCAGCGGCAAGCTGGACCGGAAGGCCCTGCCCGCACCGGAGCGGCCGCGCCCCGCCGCGGTGGACGCCGCGGGCGCGACACCGCCGCTCGGGGCGCGCGAGCTGATGCTCGCGGCCACCTGGGCGGAGGTGCTCGGCGTCGACCGCGTACACCGCGAGGACAGCTTCTTCGAGCTGGGCGGCGACTCCATCCTCGGCATCCAGATGGTCGCGCGGGCGCGCCGGGCGGGCGTCGAGGTGACGGTCCCCGAGCTGTTCCGGCATCCGACGCTGGCCGCGCTCGCGGCCACGGCCGCCGCCCAACAGGACGGCGGGAGCGGTCCGGCGCCCGTGCCCGCGGGCAGCCGCAGCCGCTTCCCACTGACGCCGCTGCAGCGCGAGATGCTGCGCGAGGCGGCGCTGGCCCCCGGACGCGGCGCGTACATCGTGCCCGCCGAACTGCACATCGAGGGAGACCTGGACCCGGCGGCGATGCGCACCGCCTTCCGCCGCCTGGTCGAACGCAACCCGGTGCTGCGCACCTCGGTCACACTGCACAAACTCCCCGAGCGGTGCGAGCAGACGGTGCATTCCGCGGCCGAGCCGTCCTTCCGGTACGAGGACTGGAGCGCGTACTCCGACGAGGAGCAGGAGCGCGGACGCCGCGAGCTGCTCGAAGAGGAGTGGCGCACGGGCTTTGCGCCCGAGGCGGAGCAGCTGAGCCGCATGACGGTCCTGAAGCTGGGCGAGCGCCGCTCGGCGCTGGTGTGGACCCGGCACAACGTGCTGCTCGACGGCTGGAGCTTCGCCCAGCTCTACGACGAGCTGCTGGACCTGCACGCGGCGGCGCGCGACGGCCTTCCCGAGCCGCAGGACGAGCCCCGCGAGTGCTTCAGCAGCTACGTCGACTGGCTCGCCGCCCGGCAGCGGGAGTCGGCGGAGCGCCTGTGGGAGGAGCAGCTGGGCGAGCTGTCCCCGAGGACGGTGTTCTCGCCGGAGGTGGGGCCGTCGCCGAAGCCGTACCGGGAGCTGCGCTTCCCGCTCCCGCAGCGGGCGGAGGCGTACGCGCGGGAGCGCGGCCTGACGCTCGGCACGCTGATGGAGGCGGCCTGGGCGACGGTGCTCGCACGGCGTACGGGCGCCCACGACGTCCGGTACGGCCAGGTGTTCTCCGCCCGCGAGGCCGAGGTCCACGGGGTGGAGCGGATGCTGGGCCTGATGATCAGCACGCTGCCGTCCGGGCTCCGGCTCGACCCCGGGCAGCCGGTGGCCGACTGGCTGACGGAGCTCCAGCGGCGGGGCGCCCGCAGCAAGGAGCTGTCCACGGCCGACCTGGGGGTCCTGCAGGAACGGGCCGGGGGGCCCGGCGCCCTGTGGGACACCCTGTTGATCATTCACAACTACCCGCACAAGTTCCAGGACGTGCCGGCGGGCGGGCTGCGGGTGGTCGGGACGGCCGGGTTCTCCAGGACGGGTGCCGCGCTCATCGCCTCGGTGGACGTCAAGCCGCTGCGGCTCGCCATGATCTACGACGAGGCGCGGGCGGATGAGCCGGTGGTGCGGGAGCTGGCGGCCGAACTGGCCGCGGTCCTCGACCGGTTGACCGGGAGCGAGGACCGGAAGGTGGGGGATCTCCTCGGCTAGCGCCGGGGCCGGTGGGAGGGGCTGTGCGCCTCTCCCACCGGCCGGGGCGGCCGTCTCAGGACTGCCGGGCGGCCCGCAGGTCGCTCTCGACGCCCGCGGTGATCAGCGGGAAGGACTCCGGCTCGAAGAACGCCTCCTCGCCGCTCGGCAGCATCCGCAGCCGGAACCGGTCGGTGGTGTGCTGCTTCCAGCCGGCCACGGACTCCGGCGGGACGACCTCGTCGTACTCGCCGGTGAACGCGGAGATCGGGCAGCTCACCGAGGTGTGGCTCCGCCTGGCGGCGTAGCGCTCGACGAGCCGGCAGTCCGCCCGGTAGCTCGGCAGCATCAGTTCGAGGAAGAGCGGGTCGGTCCTGAGCGGGCTGTTCTCCCGCACACGCGTCGGATCCGCGAGGAACTGCTCGTCGGTGAGCTGTTCGTCGGTGACCTCTGGAGGGACGAGAAGATGCGGGGCACTCTCCGCCGACACGAAGAGGGCGACCGGCCCGGGAAGCCCCGGTTCGGTCCGCTCCAGGTGGGCCGCCAGCTCGAAGGCGACCAGCGAACCCATGCTGTGCCCGAAGAGCGCGAACGGCGCGTCGAGGTGACCGCGGAGCGCGGTGGCGAGCTGGGTGACCAGCGCGTCGATGTCGTCCACGGCCGGTTCGGCGAGCCGGTTCTCGCGGCCCGGGGTCTGCAGCAGCACGGGCTCGACCTCGGGGCCGAAGCTGTCCGCGATCTCGCGGTACCCCGAGGCGCCCTTGCCGGCGTAGGGCAGGAAGAACAGCCGGGTGGCCGACTCGTTCCCCGTACGCCGGTAGGCGATCAGCCGGTCCTTCTTGCCCTTCTTGTCTTTCGCGGTGCCTTCCATGTCACCGGCCCTGCGTCTCCATCGCGCGGCGCAGGCTCAGCGGCCGCATATCGGACCACACCTCCGCGATATGACCGAGACATTCTTCCTTCGTGCCGGTCTTGCCCTCCGCGCGCCAGCCGTCCGGTATATCCTTGCCCTGCGGCCAGACCGAATACTGCTCCTCGTCGTTGAGCACCACGGAAAACAGATCCTGCTCGCTCATGTGAACCTCCAGGCAGTCCAGGGATTCGGCCGCCACGCGCAGCCGATCTCGGGCTAGAAGCTAACAGCGCCACTCCCGATCGGCAAGGCTCCCCGGACAGTCCGCACACATTTATGCGGGCCCTTTGAAGTGCTGTCCGAAATTCATTGAGATCGGGCCGGTCGATCCTTAGACTCACTCAGGCACTCCACCCGGCCACATCCACACACACGAGGGGACGAACGAAATGGACGAGGTATTCGCCGAGGTACACGAGATCCGGGAGACCCTCCCGGAGCGTGCGCTCCTCCGGGACGAAGCGACCCTCAAGGACCTCGCCGTGAAGCTGGAGAGCAGCCGCACCCTGCGCGGCCTTCCCGCAGTTCAGGCACTGCTGGAGGACATACGCTCCTTCAAGGAGGGCAACCGCCTCGAAGCCGTCAAGGAGCACATCAACACCCGCAGGGACAATCACGTGTTCTCGCTCTTCGACGCCTCCTACTTCCCCAGACTGAGCCTGGACTACCTGGCCTACGAAACACTGCCGACGGATCCGTATCTGGCCGACAGATACGCGAGCAACACCATGCCGGTGAACATCGCGGGGGCAACCAAGGGATTCCATTCACGGGTGGTCGTGGCACTCTTCCCCGAAAACCACATCGACGGCATCCAGAAACCGGAAGACCTCATCTTCTATTTCGTGGACAAGTTCGTCGAGCGGCACAATCGAATAACCCGCAAAATGATTGACGCGGTCATGGAACCGGGCAGTTTCCCGCGTATGCAGGGGGCTTCCGACGAAAAGGTGGAGCAGGCCGCTTCCTGGTGGGTGCGACTGCACGAATACCACCACCGGCAGGGCGACATGCCCATTCCCGACTTCCTCTCGTCGAAGAAGATGAAGCCGCTCGCGGGCCTTGAGGAGCTGCGCGTCGACGTATCGGGAATGCTCGCCTGCCTGCACGACGAGAACCTGCCACGCGAGGAGGCCATGGCTGCCTACGAGTTCATCCTCGCGGAGCGGCTCCTGCGCTACGCCGTCGAGGGAATCCCCCGCCCCAACTACGACGCGGTGGCCTCCCAGCTCCTGTTCAACTACCTCTCGGAGCACAAGGGGATCCGGCTCGCCGGCGGCCGGATCACCCTCACCGCCGACCTGCCCGTCGTGCTCGCGGCCTTCCTCAAGGAGATCCAGACCATCGAGAGCCACATCCACACCGAACCCGTGGACGCGGTGAAGAAGCGGCTCCTCGAATTCACCAACGCCTACACGGTCTTCGACACCGAGGCGGGCGACTACCAGCACATCCCGTACTTCGCCGAGATCAAGCAGCGGCTCGGTGTGTGACTCGTGACGGTGCCCGCACAGCGACGTACAGCAGTCAGCGCGCAGGACTACCGCGAGGCGATGTCCCTGCTCGCGGTGCCGGTCTGCGTCGTCACCACGCGCACGGACGGCGAGAACCGGGGGCTCACCGCGAGCACCGTGACCGGCGTGTCCCTGGACCCGCCGCTCGTGTCGGTGGCCGTGGCCAGGTCGTCGAGCTGTCACGGCGCGCTGACCCGCGCCCCGCAGTTCGTCATCAACGTCCTCGGCGACGACCAGCGCCATCTCGCCACCCGCTTCTCCACCCGGGACATCGACCGTTTCGCGGGTGAGGGGGTCTCGACGCTGCCGGGCACCGAGCTGCCGGTGATCACCGACGCGCACGCGCTGTACCGGTGCACGCTCCGGCAGGTCGTGCCGGTCGGTGACCACGACCTGCTCATCGGGGAGCTGACGGACGTCCGGCTCCGGCCGGAGGCACGTCCGCTGACCTGGTACCGCCGCGCCTTCCACCGTCCCGAACAGCACGGCTGAGCCCCGCCCGTCCCGCGGCGCCGGCGCAGCATCCCGAGCAGAGCCAGCAGAGGTAGCAGAGGTGGTCGAAGTGAGTCGAGCGAGCACAGCCCCCACCGGGTGCCCGTACCAGGGCGACGCCGGTACCACGACCGATCCATGCCGTGACTACCTCGGGCTGCGGGAGGACGAGCCGGTCCGCTGGGACGAGGACCTGGAGCTGTGGTTCGTCACCGGTTTCCGCGAGGCGACCTCGCTGCTGCACCATCCGTCGCTGTCCTCCGCGTGGCCGGAGCGGGGCAGCACCCCGCTCCACGCGGCGGCCGGCGGCGGCAGCGGTGACGGGGCGCGCACGTCGGGGCTCGTGCGCAAGTGGTTCATGTTCAACGACAATCCGTCGCACCGCAGGGCCCGGCGGCTGGTCGCGCCGCTGTTCTCGGCCGACCGCGTCACCGGGCACCGGCCCTTCATCCAGGAGGTGGTCGAGGAACTGCTGTCCAAGGACCGCGACTCCCTCGACGTCATGGGGGACCTCGCCATCCCCCTCTCCGGCCGGGTCATCTGCCGCATCCTCGGCCTGGACGCGGCCCTGGCCCCGCACCTGGAGCCGTGGGCCCTGGACGTGGCGGCCCTGCTGGTGGCGGACTACATGCCCGACGTGGTCACCCGAGGGCACGCCGCCCTCGAGGACATGACCGGCCTCATCGACCAGGCCCTCGAAGGCGATCTCCCCGAGGGTTCGGCGCTGCACCTGCTGCGCACGGCCCAGCAAGACGGCGAGATCGAGCTCCAGGACGTCTGGGCCACCGCGTCCTTCCTCGTCTACGCGGGCTTCGAGACGACGTCGTCCTTCATCGGCAAGGCGGTGCGGTCGATCCTGCACTCCGGCTCCTGGGCGGAGCTGGGCGAGGCCGACATGGGCACCGCCGTGGAGGAGCTGCTCCGCTTCGACACGTCGGTCCAGCAGGTGGCGCGGCTGGCGACGGACACGATCGAGATCGCGGGCAAGCGCATCGCGGCCGGGGACCTGGTCCTCATCATGCTCGGCACCGCCAACCGCGACCCGGAGGTCTTCGACCGCCCCGACCACCTCGACCACGGGCGCCGGATCACCCGGCATCTCGGCTTCGGCCACGGCGCCCACTACTGCCTGGGCGCGGGCCTCGCCCGCCTGGAGGCGCAGTTCGCCCTCGAAGGGCTGCGGGAGAAGTGGCCGACCCTGCGTTTCCGGGAGCCGCCCAGGACGCGGTCGCACTTCGGGATCACCGTGCTGGAGCACCTGGTGGTCGAAAGCGGGGGCCCGGCGCTCTGAGCTGGGGCGGTGTGCCGCAGGCCCCTCGGGAGTGATCGAAGCACTGTCCGAGGGGTTCCCCAACTGCCGCCTCAGTAAGATGGTTTACCGGGGAGAGGGGGGCAGCATGCGGCCGGATCCGAGGATTCTCGTCGTCGACGACCATGAGGACACCTTGTTCGCGCTGGAGAGTTCACTGGCTTCGCTCAAAGTGGACATCGCTCGGGCGACCAGCGGCGAAGAGGCCTTGAAGGAGGTTCTGCGCGGCAACGTCGGGCTGGTCCTGCTCGACCTGCGCATGCCCGGCGTCAGCGGCCTCGACGTGGTGCGTTACATGCGGCGTCTGGAGCAGATGCAGCACATCCCCATCGTTCTGATCACGGGTTTCGGTCTGATCCGCGAGGTCTCCCTGGCCGCGTTCGAACTCGGCGTGGCCGACATCGTCATGAAACCGGTCGACCCCCTCGTCCTGCGCACCAAGGTGAACTACCTCTACGCCACGCACTTGCGGCTCCTGGCGATGCAGCAGGAACTGAAGTCCCTGCGCGCCCACCTCGAGACCGAACCCCACGCCCTGGAGATGGACCGCTGGCGCATGGGCCAGCACCCCACGGAACCGCCGACGCCGACGGGCACGGCACGGGAGGCGTAGGGGGCGGGCGCGGAAGGCGCGGGGCCCGGCGGGGGGCCCGGCGCGGGCGAGACGCGGGGGGGGCGGCGTGGGGCGAAACCCCTTGCCCTGGAGTGGACTCCAGCTCGTACAGTCGGCGCGTTCGATCGGGCCACGGGTCAGGAGAGTGGGATGCGTCAGCGGGTTCTGGGTGGGACCGGGATCGAGGTCAGTCCATACTGCCTCGGCACCATGATGTTCGGGGCGGTCGGCAACGCCGACCACCAGGAGTGCGTGCGGATCATCCATGCCGCGCTGGACGAGGGGATCAACTTCGTCGACACCGCCGACATGTACTCGGCCGGTGAGTCCGAGACGATCGTCGGCAAGGCCCTGAAGGACCGCCGCGACGACGTCATCCTCGCGACCAAGGTCCATTTCCCCATGGGTGAAGGCCCCAACCGGGGAGGGAATTCGCGGCGGTGGATCGTCAAGGAGGTGGAGGAGAGCCTCCGGCGGCTCGGCACGGACTGGATCGACCTGTACCAGGTGCACCGGCCCGACCACACCACCGACATCGAGGAGACGCTGTCCGCGCTGACCGACCTCGTGCGGCAGGGCAAGATCAGGGCGTTCGGCTGCTCCACCTTCCCCGCCGAGGACATCGTCGAGGCGTACCACGTCGCCGACCGCCGCGGGCTCCAGCGGTTCCGCACCGAGCAGCCGCCCTACTCGCTGCTGGCCCGAGGCGTCGAGCGGCACGTGCTGCCCACGGCCCGGCGCCTCGGCATGGGGGTGCTGACCTGGAGCCCGCTGGCCTCGGGGTTCCTGACCGGCCGCTACCGCAAGGGGCAGGCCCTCGACCTGAGCAGCGGGCGTCCCAAGCTCAACCCGGCGCGCTTCGACCCCGCGGCGTCCCTCACCGCGGCGAAGCTCGACGTCGTCGAGCAGCTCGTCGCCGTGGCCGACGACATCGGCTGCACCCTGCCCGAGCTGGCGATCGCCTTCCCGCTCGTCCACCCCGCCGTCACCTCGGTCATCATCGGCCCGCGCACGATGGAGCAGCTCAAGAACACACTCAAGGGCGCGTCCGTGCGGCTCGACGACGCCGTCCTCGACCGGATCGACGCGATCGTGGCGCCCGGGACCGACGTCTATCCCCCCGACGGCGCATGGGCTCCGCCCGTCCTCACCACACCGGCCCTCCGGCGCCGCCCCGCCGACGCCAGGTCCTGACACCGGCCGCACCGCGGTCGTATCACCGGAGGAGCCGGGACAGTCCGGTCGTGCCCTGGGGGGTGCGGCCGGACTGATGTGCGTACGGGTGGGCATATGCGTGACCCGGGTGAGATGAGGTGTGGTTGCCCGGCAGTGGGTGTTCCGTGAAGTCTCCGGGTGATGAGGGTGACTTTTGTTCTCGCATTCCGCGACGCGCTCACCGCGTCGATCCCCCTGTTCGACGCCGCACCCTCCGGCCCACCCCTCCGCGAGCAACTCGCTTTCATTCGGGCGCAGTTAAGGGAATGCACTCCCCTCCGAACTCACCCACTCGGGCCCGCCGCGACACCCCCAGGGCAGCCCGGACACAGCCATCCGCCGCCACTCACCGGGGATTGCCATCTGTCGGTTCGGCCACCGAGAACCGCAATGAGCCTTACTATTCCCACCCTGACTCCACACACGGACAATCACCGTTGCGAGGCCAGTTGCGATTCGCCGTGGGTGAGCCGGGCAAGGGTACGGAAGCGCAGATTCCTTATCTGGGCGTACGATCCCCATCCGCCACTCGCACGCCCCCCGCGTGCGCTGACGAAAGGTCACTGCCATGTCGGAAGTTCCAGCCAACGCCGCCGGAGTACAAGGACAGTACGCCGCTCAGGTAGCCGCCGACCTCGAAGCCAACCGCAAGGAACAGGAGCGCATCAGCGCCGAGGTCGCGGCGCTGACCGAGCAGCTGCAGGTGCTGGAGAGCGACCACGCGCTGCTGGTCAACATGCAGCAGGCGCTGGGCGCCAACGGCACGGACGGCGCTCCGGCGGGCGCCGCGAAGAAGGCGGCCTCCGGTGCGAAGGCGGCCCCGAAGTCGCAGCGCGCGAAGAAGGCCGGCACTCCCCGCAAGAAGAAGTCCGCGGCCCCGGCGACGCCTCCGGCCAAGGCCGCGGGCAAGTCCGCCGCGAAGTCCACGGCGAACAAGTCCACCACCGCCAAGGCCACCCCGAAGGTGCCCGCGGCCCGCACGCCGGAGCCGACCCTGGGTGAGCTGATCCGCGACCACCTGGCCGGGCAGAGCGAGCCCCGCTCGTCCGCCGAGATCGCCTCCGCGCTCGCCGAGGCCCACCCCGACCGCACCATCAAGACCACGGTCGTCCGCACCACGGTGGAGAAGCTGGTCGCCAAGTCGCAGGTGCAGCGCACCCGGCAGGGTTCGTCCGTCTTCTACAGCGCCGCCGCGCCGTCGGAGAAGTCCGCACCGGCGCAGCCGGAACCCGCCGCAAGCTGAGGTCCGCGCCACGTGGGGCCGTACGGCGTCGACGCGTGCCGCACTGCCCCACTGGCGGGCCCCACCGGGGCCACCCCTCGGTGAGGTCACCTCGCGGCCAGGTCACCCCTCGGTGAGGTCGACCGGCCGCTCGTGGCGGAAGACGGCCATGGGGCGGTCCGGGCCGTTGTAGTCGTCGACGACCTCCACGGCGAAGCCGAGACCGCGGTGGAAGGCGATCGAGCCGGCGTTCGCGACGGAGGTGACGGCCTTCATCCGCCGCGCCCCGTGCCGCACGGCCGCCGCGGCGAACGCCGCGTACAACCTGCGTCCCAGACCGGAGCCGCGGGTGTCGTCCCGCGTGGCGATCAGATGCGCATAACCGGTGCCGTCCGGGGTGACGAACCCGAACACGTACCCGCGGATGCCGTCAGCGGCGCGGGCGACCAGGCAGGTGGGTCCGAACTCCTGCACCAGAGCCACCACGTGCAGCGACCGGAGGTCGCGGTCACCCCAGTAGCGGGGATGGTCGGCCAGGACCTGGTGGAAGTCGGCGATACGGGCGGGCTCGATGTGTATGGCCATACGGAAGATCATGGCAGCCCGCGCACTCCGGTCACGTCACTCGCACCACGGCACCACGGCCCCACGGCCCCACGGGCGAGGCGCCACCACACCACGGGCGAGTTGCGACCGCCCACGGGTGCCGGGACGACGCCGCGCCACCGCTCGACATGACGCCATCCCGGCATCAAGAACGCGTCAAGACTGCCGGAATCCGGCAATGCCCCGCACGGGCCTCCCGGGCCAGAATGGGTCCGGCAGGAACGGGGGGCCTGGTCCCGATGCCGGAGAGCGGAAGCGCTGTCCGGCATCGGGGCCTGAGCCGCCGACGCGGGCAGGGGGTGACCGATGCAGGAGATTCTGCGGGCCGCCTCGGGGTTCCCCGCCGTTCTCTTCACCTCCGCCCTGGTGGTGGCCGTCGGCTTCTGGCTGCTCGTCCTGGTCGGCGCCCTCGCGGCGGACGACTTCGACGCGGACCTCGACCTCGGCCCGGCGGGACTCGGCGCGGTGCCGGTCAGTGTGGCGCTCTCGACGGGGGTCGTGGTGGGCTGGCTCAGCACGGTCACCGGTTCCGTGCTCATCGACCACCTCGGACTGGCCCGCCTCCCCCACGCGGCGGCCGACCTCGGCCTGTTGGTCGGCTCCCTGCCGCTCGCCTGGTGCGCGACACGTGCCCTCACCTGGCCGGCCACCCGGCTCTCCGCCCGCCGCGGCGACCGGCGGGCCGCGGCCGACCGCCCTGCCCGTGGCGTCATGGACCGGGCCGGCTGAACGTGTCACCTCGCCTTGGCCAACTTCAGCAGCTCGGCGAAGAGCCCGCCCCCGGCGGCGAGATCCTCGTAGCGCCCCTGTTCGGTGATGCGGCCCTCCTCCATCACGATGACGCGGTCGGCGACCCGGGTGTTCTCCAGCTGATGGGTGACGATGACGGTGACCCGGTCCGCGGCGATGCGTTTGATCTCCTCGAAGATCCGGTGCTCACCGCGCGGGTCCATCTGGGAGGTGGGTTCGTCCAGGATCAGCAGCTCCGGTTGCCGGTAGAGCGCCCGTGAGCAGGCGAGGCGCTGCCACTGGCCGCCGGAGAGCTCCGCTCCGCCCCAGATCTCACGGGCCAGCAGGGTGTCGAGGCCGTCCGGCAGTTTCTCGATCGCCGCGCGCATGCCGACCGCGCCCACGGCGTCCCACACCGGCGCGTCGTCATGGGTCCTCGGCTGGCCGAGGGTGACGTTCTCGCGGGCGCGCAGCGGCCACTGGGCGAAGATCTGCGGCACCAGTCCCGCGCACGACCACACGGAGGCCGGGTCCACCCCCGCGAGGTCGGAGCCGTTCCACGTGACGCGGCCCTTGTCGGCGAGGTAGACGCCGGTGAGCAGCCGGGTGAGCGTGGACTTGCCCGAGCCGTTCTCGCCGACGACGGCGAGGATCTCCCCGCGGCGCAGCGTCAGCGAGACACCGTCCACGGCAGGGCGGTCCTTGCCCGGATAGCGGAAGGTGACGTCGTCGAGGCGGATCTCCTCGACGGGGGGCTCGATCTCCGCGCCGCCCCGGCGGGAGGCGCGCGCGTCGGTGTCGATGAGGAACGTCCGCATGTCGGCCAGGTACAGGCTGGTGTGGAAGCAGGCTGCGCCGTTCATGACGACCTGGGAGAGCGCGGCCAGCGCCGTCTGCACGGCGACCACGGCGGTGGCGGCCACGGCCGGCGGGACGCGCCCCGTGCCGGCCAGCCAGGCGAGCCCCGCCCAGGTGCCGACCAGGAAGACGCCGCCGATGAGGGAGGCGCCGAGGTGGATGCGCAGGGTGCGGGGGGCCGCTTCGACGGTGCGCCGGTCGATCCGCTCGGACAGGCACCGGTACCAGAACAGCAGGTAGTCGGTCATGCTGTTGGCGCGGACCTCGTCGGTGTACTTCGGTGTCGTGGCCCACCAGCGCGTCATCTGCCGCACGTTGCGGTCGGACACGTTGGCGTAGTGGATCTCGTAGTCGACCCGGGCCATCAGGACGGCTCCGATGCCCGAGGGCAGGACCGCGAGGGCCAGCAGCGGCAGCATCATCCAGTGCAGTACGGACAGCACACCGCACGCCGTGACCATCTTGATCAGGGCCGACATGAACCGCTGCGCGTCGGTGATCATGACGTGCGTACGGGCGACGCCCATCTCCGCGGCCTCCTGGCGGTCGGCGAAGCCCTCACCCGCGTAGGCGTCCGCCTCGACGCGGAGCACTCCCTCGACCAGGGCGGTGTCGGCGTCCGTGGTGACCGGTGGCGTCAGCCGCCGCTCCCCGTACTGGGCGAGCGCGGAGCTCACCCGCCCCAGCGACGCCGCGCCCGCGACCACCAGCAGCGCGGGAAGCGCCTCGCGCAGACGGTGCGACACGGCGCCGGCGCCGAGGACCGCCTGCATGGCGTGCGCGGTTCCCGTGAGCAGCACGGCCGCGACGACACCCGTGACGAGCTGGCAGGCCACGAGCAGGACGACGGACGCGCGGTCGGCCTTCCACGCCATGCGGGCGACACCCGCGAGTACGGCGGGCAGCCGCGAGCAGAGGTCCCGGAACGAGGTGTTGCCCAGCGGGTTGACGGAGTGCCGGCCGCAGAAGTTCATCTGCGCCGGGAGCGGCGGTGCGGGCGGACCGGTGGTGCTTGCGCTCGTGGCGCCGGCTGAGGTCAACTGCCTGCCTCCTACACGGTGGTTGCGGACTCACGGTCGTCGTGAGGACAACGAGGTGAGCCGCTTTTTCGAACACACGTGTTTGAGACGGAGCCGTACGACCGGCATTCCCGGGCCGGGCTTCACGGGGTCATACATCCACCCTTGGCACGCGGGCCCCGGCGCCCGGCCGGGGGGTGGCCGAAACGCCGGGGCCGATGCCCGTGCGGCGGGCGGGGTTTCCGATCCGCTGCTGTGGCGGACGGGGTTTCCGGGGATTCCGATCCGCCGCTGCTGCGGGCGAGGGTTCCGGGGTTTCCGATCCGCCGCTGTGGCGGGCGGGAGGTCAGACGCGCCGCTGGGACGATGTGTCCGTGTCCTGCGTACGCGCCTGCCGCACGGTCGGCGGAACGGCGTCCGGCGGGACGACCTCCCCGTGGAGGACCTGGGGCGGCTGCGCCGCCGCCCTCCGGGCCTCCTCCCGCTCCTTCTCCTCCCGCATGGCCTTGGCCTCGGCCTTGAGGATGCGCGCCGACTTGCCCGCCGACCGGGCCAGTTCTGGGAGCTTCTTGGCGCCGAACACGAGGATGACGACGATGAGGATGATCGCGATTTCGCTCAGTCCGAACACTGCGGTCCCTGTCTGCTACTCGGCCCGTGCCGTGTCCGGCGCGGACGTTGCGGAAATGCTGCGGCTACGGGCGATGCGCGGGCCCACCGCCCTCCGCGGACCCACGGTGAATCTACAGCACTGTAGAGCGGCGGCGCGCGTGAACTTCCGGCCACCGGGGCGGCTCAGCGCCACCCGGCGGGGTGGATCGACGCCACCCGGCGGGGTGACTCAGTGCCGCCCCGGCGGGGCGGTCAGCCCTCGTCCTCCTCCTCGTCGCCCTCGAAGAAGTCGCCCACCTCGTCGACGACCTCGGCCGCGACCATGCCGCCGACCACACCGACCGCGAGACCGGCGGCGCCCGCCGCCACCACGGTGCCCATGCCCGGACCCGAGCGCTGCCCGCCCCCCTGCCCGTGGTGGTGATCGCCGTGCCCATGGCCGTGCCCGTACCCGGAGCCGTACGGGTCACCGTGCGCGTACGGGGCCTGCGCGCCGTACGAGGCGCGGTGTTCGACCAGTTGCCCGACCCAGCCGTCGACGAGGGCGTTCCAGTCCTGGTGGGCGACACCGTCGTGGCCGACGGTGAAGCGGGTCACCGCGTCGTGTCCGGCGGACAGGAAACCGCCGCGCTTGTCCGCCTCCAGGACGACCTCCATGCCGCCCGGGTGGGCGAGGAAGGTCACCTCGATCTCGTTGACGGCGTGCGCGTACTGCGGGGCCGGGGTGAGCTCGATCTCCTGGTAGAACGGGAGTTGCTGGCCGGTGCCGCCGATGCGGCCGTACTCCAGGTCGGCCGACTTGAACCCGAAGCCCGTCTGGCCGAACGCCTCGAGGATCGCCTCCTGGACCGGCAGCGGGCGCACCGCGAGCGGGTCGAGGTCACCCTTGTCCCTGGCGCCCGCGACCGACAGCTCGGTGCGCACACCGAGCACGATGCCGAGGCCCTGGCCGTGCAGTTCGGTGATCGGCGTCTCCCACGGCAGCGCCACCGTGAAGGGCACACCGCGCTCCTCGCCCTCGGCGAGCCGGAAGCCGCCGCCGACGGTCAACCGCTCGAAGACCGCGACGCCCTCGCTCTCGCCGTGCTCGTGCTCGGCCTCCACCCGGGCGACCAGTTCGAGCGTGATGTGCTCGATGGTGTGGTCGGTGCTGCCGCCCTTGAGATGGACCTGCCCGGTCAGCGTGGAGCCGGGCAGGGCGGCGCCCGGGTCGAGAACGGTGTCGACGGTGGGTCCGCCCACGCCGAGCGAGCCGAGCAGTCGTTTGAACACCATGGTGGCGTCCACCCCTTATGTGCGTGTCCCCGCGCGTACGCAGGTACGTGTGCTGTTCGTGACGTGCGGGCGCCACGTGCCGCGCCGGACTCCGGAAAAACGTCGCGGAGACCGGGAACACCGGCGGGCACCCTCACGTTCTTCACGTGCAAGTAGCCTTCTACAAGCGCGTAGAAGCATAGAGCCTGCGTCACGGCTCATGGCCGCAAGCCCGTGGCCGCGGCGCGAAAGTCCGAAAACAGTCCCGGCCCGGGACCGCCCGGGCTCGACCGGAACACCGGCCGAGAACCGTCCGCACACCGACCGAGAAGGATCACGACCCGCAATGGGTGAGCCTCCCAGTACCAGCCGTGCCAACCCCCGCCGGCGCCCCGCCCGCGAGGGTACGGAGGCGGCGCGATGACCGAGTTGCTGCTTCTGCTCCTCGCCCTGCTCCTCACCCTGGCCTGCGCCCTGTTCGTGGCCGCCGAGTTCTCCCTGACCACGGTGGAGCGCGGCGCCCTTGAGCGGGCCGCCGAGGCCGGGGAGCGGGGCGCCGGGGGCGCCCTGCGCGCCGTGCGACGCCTCACGTTCCAGCTGTCCGGGGCGCAGCTCGGCATCACCGTCACCTCACTGGTCATCGGCATGCTCGCCGAGCCGTCCCTCGCCGCGCTGCTGCGCGGTCCGTTGGAGAGCGGCGGGCTCGGCGGCGCCGCCTCCTCGGTGGCGAGCGTCCTCGGGGTGGTGATCTCCACCGTCGTCCTGATGGTCGTCGGTGAGCTGGTCCCGAAGAACTGGGCGATATCGCGCCCGCTGGCCGTGGCGAAGGTGGTGGCCGGACCGCAGCGGGGCTTCACCGCCGCCTTCGCGCCCCTCATCCGGCATCTGAACGACACCGCGAACCGCGCCGTGCGCCGCCTCGGCCTGGAGCCCGCCGAGGAACTGGCCTCCGCGCGCGGCCCCGAGGAGCTCGTGGCGCTGGCCCGGCGGTCCGCCGCCGAGGGCGCCCTGGAGGCCGACTCCGCCGAACTGTTCGTCCGCACGCTGCACCTGGGCGAGCTGACCGCGGAGAACGTGATGACGCCGCGGGTCGACGTGCGCGCGCTGGAGACGCACGCCACGGCCGCCGACGCGGCCGACCTCACACACGCGACGGGCCTCTCCCGCTTCCCCGTCTACCGCGACAGCCTGGACGAGGTCATCGGCACGGTCCACATCCGCGACGTCCTCGCCCTGGACCCCGCGAAGCGGGCGGGCACGCCGGTCACCGACCTGGCCACCGAGCCCATCTTCATCCCCGACAGCCTCACCGCCGACCGCCTCCTGGAGCGGTTGCGCGCCGCCCGCACCATGGCGGTGATCATCGACGAGTACGGCGGCACCGCCGGGGTCGCCACCGTGGAGGACATCGTCGAGGAGGTCGTGGGCGAGGTCCGCGACGAGCACGACCCGGTGGCGGCGCCCGACCTGCTGCTCGCCGCCGTGCCCCGGCAGGGGCGCGCCACCTGGGAGGCGGACGGCGGCGTCCGCATCGACCAACTGGACGGCATAGGCCTGCGGGCGCCCGAGGGGCCGTACGAAACAGTGGCGGGACTGCTCGCCACCAGGCTGGCCCGCATACCCGCGCCGGGCGACACCGTCAGCCTCGACGACGGCTGGCGTCTTGAGGTCCTCGCGGTCGAGCACCACCGCGCGAGCCGGGTGCGCATCGCCGAACCGGCCGTGGCCGCCGATCCGTCGGCCGGACCGTCGGCCGATCCGTCGATGGAGGGTTCCCGATGACCACCGTGCAACTCGTCGTCGGAGCGCTGACCCTGCTGACCAACGCCTTCTTCGTGGGCGCGGAGTTCGCGCTGATCTCCGTGCGCCGGAGCCAGGTCGAGCCGCGTGCCGCCGAGGGCGACCGCCGTGCCCGCACCACGCTCTGGGGCATCGAGCACATCTCCGCGATGATGGCCACCGCCCAACTCGGCATCACGGTCTCCTCGTTGGTGCTCGGCGCGGTCGCGGAGCCCGCCATCGCCCATCTGATGGAGCCCCTGTTCGAGGCCGCACACGTGCCGCAGGGACTCGTCCATCCGATCGCGTTCGTCATCGCCTTGGCCGTGGCCACGTATCTGCACATGCTGATCGGCGAGATGATCCCCAAGAACATCGCGCTCGCCGCGCCGGTGCGGACCGCGCTGCTGCTCGGTCCTCCCCTGGTGGCCCTCACCCGCGCCCTCCGCCCGCTGGTGTTCGGGATCAACGCCTTCGCCAACACCCTGCTGAAGCTGTTGCGGGTGGAGCCGAAGGACGAGGTCGAGTCCGTCTTCACCGACGACCAGCTCGCCCGGATGGTGTTCGACTCCAGCGAGGCGGGGCTGCTCTCGGCCGCGGACGGGGAGCGGTTGCGTGACGCCCTGGAGCTGGGGACGCGGCCGGTCGGCGAGATACTGGTCCCCGCGGCCCGGATGCGCACCGTCGAGCACACCGTGACCCCGGCGGGCCTGGAGCAGGTGGCGGCCGCGGCGGGCTTCTCGCGGTTCCCGGTGACCGGACCGCGGGGCACACTCCTCGGTTATCTGCACATCAAGGACACCCTCGGGGTCGCCGACCGCGACGCGCCGTTCCCGCCCTCCACGCCGCACGCCGTCACCCGGGTGCGCATCGACACCCCGCTGGACGACACGCTCACCACGCTGCGGGCCATGGACAGCCACCTCGCGGCGGTCACCGGCGAGACGGGCACCGTGCTCGGCTTCGTGACCATGGAGGACGTCCTGTCGGAGCTGGTGGGCCCGGCACCGGCCGCCCCGTAACGCGACCGCGCCGCCCGTCGCCCAGCGGCGCCACTCCGGCCGCTGGGCGCCCCGACCCGCCGTACGCAGGGCAACCCCGGACCGCCGTAAGCGAAGCGCCCAGCACCATCGACCGGGGGCGGACCCGGCACCGCCCGGCGCGAGACGCCCGGCCCGTCCCGTGCCCGCCGCTTCCCTGCGCGCGCCGCCTCCGAAGGCGTCGCGCCCCACAAGCCCGGCACACTCGGACGCACCACCAGCGAAGTTTTACGCGCATGTAGAAGTGTGGCTAGGGTGCCCGGACGCACTGCGGCGGCGCGGAGTCCGTGTCCGGAGGCAGGCGCGCCCTCGGAGGTCCGGGTGCACCGCGGGAGGCATCGTGAGTGACGCGACACAGTCGTCCGGCCGCCGCCCGGCGTCCCTGCCGCCCGCGCCGGCGGCGTCCGGGCGCGCGGCGGCTCCGGGCGGCGAGGCCGCTGCGGACGGCCGGACGACGGCGCGGCCCGCCGAGCCGGGCGACGCGCACTTCGACAACGCCAAGTACCTGGCCATCGTCCTTGGTGGCCATGGGCCACGCCGAGGATCCGCTGCGCAGCGACAGCAGGGCCGCAGCCGCGCTCTACATCACCGTCTACGCCTTCCACATGCCGGCGTTCCTCGTCATCTCCGGCTACTTCTCCCGCGGCTTCGACGCGAGCCCGGCGCGCCTCAGACGGCTGGTGACCGGCATCGCCGTGCCCTACGTCCTCTTCGAGGCCGCGTACACCCTCTTCGAGCGGTGGGCGGGCGGCGACCCCACGTACCCGATCAGCCTGCTCGACCCCTGGTACCTCACCTGGTTCCTGGCCGCGCTCTTCGTCCGGCGACTGACGACCCCGCTGTGGAAGGCGGTGCGGTGGCCGCTCCCCCTGGCGCTGGCCCTCGCGGTCCTGGCGTCCGCGTCCCCCGCCATCGGGGACGACCTCGATCTCCAGCGTGTCCTTCCGTTCCTGCCCTTCTTCGTCCTCGGCCTGGTGTTGAAGCCGGCGCACTTCCAGCTGGTGCGCCGCAGCAAGGCCCGCGTCCTGGCGCTGCCGGTCCTCGCGGCGGCGCCGGCCTTCGCCTACTGGGCCGCGCCGCGGATGAACGCGGCGTGGTTCTACCGGCGCGACAGCGCACAGGAGCTGGCCGCGCCCGGCTGGACGGGCGGCGTCACGACGCCGGCGAGGTTCGGCCGCTCACTGGTCCTCGTCGCCTGCTTCCTGGCCTGGGTGCCGGGCGGAAGCTCTGGTTCACGGTGCTCGGCGCGGGCACGCTCTACGGCTATCTGCTGCACGGCTTCCTCGCCAAGGGCTCCCGCTTCTGGGACTGGTTCGAGGCCGACTGGGTACACCGACCGCTGGGCGAGATGGCCCTCACGCCGGCCGCCGGCGCGGTGATCACCCTCCTGTGCGCCCCGCCGGTCCGGCGCGCCTTCCGCTTCGCCATGGAGCCTGAGCTGAAGTGGGCCTTCACACAGGACGCGACCGCCCTCAGCCAGGGCCGCGTACGGAAGGGACGTGCCGAATGAGCGGACCCGCCAGGGCGCCCGACGTGCGTTTCGCGCACGACGCGGAGGCGCAGCCCGCCGGCCGGCAGACCCTCACCATGCTCGACGCCTGCGGCCGGTGCGTCGGCAGCCTGGTCTTCCGGGTCTGCCACCCGTGCGGATGCGGCTACATCGACAGTGTCGCCGTCGCCACGCACTGGCAGGGCCAGGGCCTCGGCCGCCACGCCCTGCACACGGCGCTCGCCACGGCCGAGGGTCACACCTGGTCGACGTCACGGCAGTCGGCGGAAGGGCGACGCTTCTTCGCCGCCATGGCGGACGAGACGGAGACCGCCTTCCCGCCGGGCGGAGCGCCGTGCCCGCACATGACGGGCCGCGCGGAGGCCTTGGCCCCGACCGGCGCCCGGGCCCCGCTGTCACCCCGGAACCGGCTGTTACCAAAGGCGGACACAAAACGGTGAACGAGGCTCGCACAGCGGCCATCTGACGGGGTGCAACGAACCGAAGACGCGGTCCGCCGCCCGTGAGGGCAGAGGGAGAAGCCGCGCACCGATGCCCTGGGGGATTACCGATGATGACCACTCGTCGCGCTCGCCGTTCCGTCCGTTCCGCCACCCTGGTGGCCGTCGCCGCCGCCGCGGTGCTCTCGATGACCGCCTGCCAGAGCGCGGGCGCCGACGCCGCCTCCGGTTCGGGGAACGCCGGCTCCGGCTCCACCGCCCGCCTCGTAGACACGGGCGACGCGCGGAGCACCGCCGAGACCGGTGGCGGCCGTTCCGCGACCGAGGTCCAGGTCGCCTCGGCCAAGACGACCTCACCCGTCCGCAAGCAGACCCTGGCGGACGGCAGCACGGCCGAGATCCGCAAGGTCGGCGCCCAGCACTACCGTGCCGAGATCGTCAGCCATGGTGACGTACTGGCCACGCTGGACGCGAACGGCAAGGACGCCGGGCTGGACGCCAACGACATGTTCGTCGTGCTCACCCTGGACGGCAAGGTCCACTCGTGGATGGGCGGCGGCCAGAGCGGACCGGGCACGTTCGAGCTGGCGGGCGGCTGGACCGCCAAGGTCACCCAGGTCGGCGACCTGCACTACCGCGCGGAGATCCTGGGCCTCGACGGCTCCGTGATGGGCACGCTGGAGGCGGACGAGCAGGACGCCGGCCTCGTGGCCAACGGCATCTACATCGTGCTCAGCGCGGGCGGCGTGATCAGCGCCCACGAGTAGGCCCGGTTCGGCGGCTCAGGCTGTGGCGGTGGACCGGCTTCCGGCGGTCCACCGCCACAGCCATGCGGAGCCGTATGCCCGTACGTCCGTAGGACCGTACGCCTATAGGCTCGTCCGCCTGTCCGCCCGCACCGATGGAGCCGAGGAAAACGATGACGTCACTCGCGAGTCCCGCGGCAGCGGCGGGCACCTGGTCGCTCGGGGATCTCACGGTCAACCGGATCGGCCTCGGAGCCATGCGGCTGACCGGCAGCGCCGCCTTCCACCAGGGCACGCCGAGCGATCGCGGTCGGGCGATCGCCGTGCTGCGCCGCGCGATGGAGCTCGGCGTGAACCACATCGACACCGCGGCCTTCTACTTCTCCCGGCTGCGCTCGGCCAACGAGCTGATCAACTCGGCGCTCGCGCCGTACGCGGACGATCTCGTCATCGCCACCAAGGTGGGCCCGGCCAGAGACGCCTCCGGCGCATGGGCCGCCTCGGCGCGGCCCGACCAACTCCGCGGCCAGGTGGAGGAGAACCTGCGCCAGCTCGGCCGCGACCACCTCGACCTGGTCAACCTGCGCCGCATGAGCCAGGACTCCATCGGCGAGCACTTCGGCGCCCTGGCCGACCTGCGCGACGCGGGGCTCGTCCGTCACCTCGGCCTCTCCAACGTCCGCCCGGAACACCTGGACGAGGCCCGGGCCATCGCGCCCGTGGTGTGCGTCCAGAACCGCCACGGCATCGGAACGCCCTGCGCGGCCGACCTGCCCCGGCTGTGCGCGGACCGGGGCATCGCGTTCGTCCCGTACTTCTCCATCGCCGGCGAGGGCCGCGAGGCCGGGGCCGTGCGGGCCGAGCACGAGGAGGTCAGCACCGTGGCCCGGGCGCACGGCGTCTCGTCCGCGCGGGTGCGCGTGGCGTGGCTCCTCGCGCAAGGACCGCACGTCCTGCCCATCCCCGGGACCGGCGACCCCGATCACCTCGCCGACAATGTGGCGGCCGGCACACTGCGGCTGACGGACGAGGAGGTCGCCCGGCTCGACGCGGTGGGCTCCGCCGCGGCCTGACACCCGGGGCATAAACCAGTGACATGTGCCTCACCGCCACGCCTCTTCGGTATGTACGGTGCACATCATGCGAAGATCCGGCGACCATCGGCCGGTCCGTTTAGGTAAGCTCACGCTGTTCCGAAGGTCTTGGTCGTTCGGCCGGGGCGGGCTACCTGACGGGAAAGGCGAGAGCATGGCGGCGGCGTCACAGCCATGGACTTCCGGCGTCCTCGCGACCGCCGCGGGCGACGTCGCCGCTGGTGACATCGGTGCGAGCGCCCCCGTCACGGGTGACGCCGCCACGGCGGTCCAGCAGTGGCCGCAGCCGTCGGTGCTGCTCATCGAGGACGACGCGGGCGACGCCCTCCTCGTCGAGGAGCTGGTGGCCGACAGCGCGCTGAAAATGCGTCTGCAGTGGGTCCGCTCCATGGCGGAGGCGCGCGAGGCGCTGGCCTTGGAGACGCCCGACTGCGTCCTGCTCGACCTTCACCTGCCGGACGCCCAGGGGCTCGAAGCCGTGTCCATGGTCAAGTCCCGTGCCGACCGGGTCGCGGTCGTCGTCCTCACCGGCCTCGCCGAGGAGGAGACCGGCCTCGCCGCCGTGGCCGCCGGCGCACAGGACTACCTGGTCAAGGGCCGCGTCGAGCCGGAGCTCTTCGGCCGGGCGGTGCGTTACGCGATCCAGCGCAAGCAGGCCGAGCAGGCCGCGGTGGCGTTGCAGGCCAGCCAGATGCAGGCACAGGAGAACGCCCGCCTCGAGCGGGGCCTGCTCCCCCGCCCGCTGCTCAGCAGCGAGAACGTGGGCGTCGTGGCCCGCTACCGGCCCGGCCGCGCCCAGGCACTGCTCGGCGGTGACTTCTACGACATCGTGCAGAGCGCCGACGGCAGCGTGCACGCGCTGATAGGCGACGTCTCGGGGCACGGCCCCGACGAAGCGGCCCTCGGCGTGGCGCTGCGCATTGCCTGGCGCACGCTGGTGCTCAGCGGCGTCACGGGACCGGAGCAGATCGGGCGGCTCGAAGAGATCATGCTGGCCGAGCGGGCCCAGCCCTATGTCTTCGCCACGCTGACCAGCCTGACCGTCCCCGCCGGGGCGCGGCACGTGCGGCTGATGCGCGCGGGCCACCCCGGGATGCTGCTCCGCACCGGGGACGGCAGGGTGGAGTGGGTGGAGACGGCGGGCGGCCCCGCCCTGGGCGTCGTGCCGGGGGTGCTCCGCTGGCCGGTCGAGGAGGTCCCGCTGCCCCCGGGGTCGGCGCTGGTGCTCTTCACCGACGGGCTCTTCGAGGGCCACGTCGGCAAGGGCCGGGCGCGCCTCGGCGAGGAGGGGCTGCTCGGTCTCGCGCGCGAGATGGCCGGCCTCGCCCCCGAGATCTTCGTCGATACGCTGATCCAGCGGGCCGAGGACCTCGCGGACAGCCAGGGCGGCCTGGCCGACGACGTGGCCGTCGTACATCTGCAGTGGGGTGTCGACGGAATCGGGGAAGACGGCTGAGGCGGGCGTGGACCGGGGCCCGTGACACATCGGAGGGACTGGGGCGCGAGAGCCGTGACGAGAGCAGCATCGGAGAAGCAAGGCGTGGGCGTGACGAAGGGCCGGGTGCGGATCGGCCGCCGGCTGACGGTGCAGGGCTGGTTCCATCTGGTCCTGGCGTTGATGGCGCTGCTGGTGGTGGTGGGCACCGTCATCGGCGCGCGGCTCCTGGGGCAGACCGCCGACGTGAGTGACCGGCTCGTCGGCCAGGTGCAGCCGGCCAGGACCGAGGCGTACCGGCTGCAGGCCGCCCTGGTGAACCAGGAGACCGGCGTCCGCGGCTACGCGATCGCCGCCGACCGCCAGTTCCTCTCCCCGTACACGCAGGGCAAGCGGGACGAGGCCCGTGCCGCGGCCCGGCTGCGCGAACTCATCGGGGACCAGCCCCGGCTGGCCGCGGACCTCGACGCGGTGCAGCGGCAGGCCGCGTCATGGCGGCGCGCCTACGCCGAGCCGCTGCTCGCCGACGTCAGCCCCGGCGAACCGCGCACCGTCGACGCGACGACCGCCGCGCGCGGCAAGGAGGTCTTCGACCGCATCCGCAAGGTGTGGGCGACGCAGAACGCCGACCTCGCCGCGGCCGTCGCCGACGGCAAGGACGAGCTGGCCCACGCCCGGACGGTCCGCACGGTCGTGCTGAGCGGCATGGTGGCGGCCTTCCTGCTGGCGGGCATCGCCCTGGCGGTCCTGGTGCGGATGCTGGTCGCCCGGCCCCTCAAGGCGCTGCGCGAATCCTCGCGCCGGGTGGCGCGCGGCGAGTTCGACCACGTGATCACGGTGGACGGGCCCACGGATCTCAGAGCGGTGGCCAAGGACGTCGAGGGCATGCGGCTGCGCATCGTGGACGAGCTCGGCGCCTCCCGCAGCCAGCAGGACGCCCTGACGCGTCAGACGGCGGATCTGGACGCCCAGGCGGTGGAGCTGCGCCGCTCCAACACCGAACTGGAGCAGTTCGCCTACGTCGCGTCCCACGATCTGCAGGAGCCGCTGCGCAAGGTCGCCTCCTTCTGCCAGCTCCTGGAGAAGCGGTACGCCGACAAGCTCGACGACCGCGGCAAGCAGTACATCGACTTCGCCGTGGACGGCGCCAAGCGCATGCAGGTCCTCATCAACGACCTGCTCACGTTCTCCCGCGTGGGGCGCCACAACGACGCCCGCGTGCCCGTCGAACTCGACCAGGCCCTCGACAAGGCGCTGGCCAACCTGGAGACCGCCGTACGGGACACCGACGCGCTCGTCGAGCGTCCCGACGCGCTGCCCGAGATCGTCGGCGATCCGACGCTGCTCACGATGCTCTGGCAGAACCTGGTGGGCAACGCCGTCAAGTTCCGCCACGCCGACCGCGCGCCGCACATCCGGATCTCCTGCGAGGAGGACGAGGCCGCCGGCGTCTGGAACGTGAGCGTCACCGACAATGGCATCGGCATCGCGGAGGAGTTCACGGAGAAGGTCTTCGTGATCTTCCAGCGGCTGCACGGCCGTGACTCCTACGGGGGCACGGGCATCGGCCTCGCGCTCTGCAAGAAGATCGTCGAGCACCACGGCGGCCGCATTTGGATCGACACCGGTTACACCGAAGGCACGCGTTTCTGCTTCACTCTGCCGTGCCGCGTCGACACCGCGGACGGCACCGCGCCCCGTACCGAGGAGAAGGCCCTGACATGACCACCCCCGATGCCACCCCGGTCGACGTGCTGCTCGTGGAGGACGACCCGGGCGACGAGCTGATGACGCGCGAGGCGTTCGAGGACAACAAGATCGGCAACACGCTGCACGTCGTCAGGGACGGCGAGGAGGCCCTCGACTTCCTCTACCGGCGCGGCGAGCACACCGGGGCCCCGCGCCCCGACCTCATCCTGCTCGACCTCAACCTGCCCAAGTACGACGGTCGGCAGGTCCTGGAGCAGATCAAGTCCGACGCGGAGCTGACCGACATCCCAGTGGTGGTGCTGACCACGTCGGCCGCGGAGGAGGACATCCTGCGCAGCTACAAACTGCACGCGAACGCGTACGTCACCAAGCCGGTCGACCTGGATCAGTTCATCGCCGCGGTACGCCAGATCGACGACTTCTTCGTGCAGGTCGTCCGGCTGCCGCGCCGCCTCGGCTGAGCCTCAGCCGGCCACGGTGACCCGCACCCCGGCGTCGCCGATCGCCGACAGCTCCGCCGTGGGGGCTTCGGGGTCGGTGATGAGGGTGTGCACGTCCGCCGTCGGGCAGATCTTGGCGAAGGTGGTCCTGCCGATCTTGGAGTGGTCGGCGACCACGACGGTCCTGCCGCTGTGCAGTGCGAAGGCGCGGTCGGTGGCGGCCTCCAGCTGGTCGTGCGTGGTGCAGCCGTGGGCGGCGCTGATGCCGTCCACGCCGAGGAAGGCGATGTCGGTGTGGTGGTCGGCGAGGGTCTTCTCGGCGATGGGGCCGACGAGTTCGTAGCTCTGGCTGCGGGCGGTGCCGCCGATCACGATGAGGGTGACGGAGGGGCGGAGCACCAGGCTCGCCGCGATGTTGACGGCGTTGGTGACGATCGTGACGGGGCCGCGGTCGGCGAGGAGACGGGCCACTTCCGTGGTGGTCGTGCCGCCGGTGAGACCGACCACCGCCCCGTCGGGCACGAGGGCCGCGGCGGCGCGGGCGATGGCCCGCTTCTGCGGGGAGCGCTGGTCGGCGCGGTGCTGGAGCGGCAGCTCGATGCTCAGCCCGCCCGCGAGCGCGCCGCCGTGCGTGCGGTCGAGCAGCCGCTGCTCGCTCAGGTGCCGCAGATCGCGCCGGACGGTGGCCTGTGAGACGCCGAGCAGCCGCGAAAGCTGCGTCACGTCGGCGCTGCCCTGCGCGGCGACGTGGTCGAGTATCCGCACATGGCGGTCGCTTTTGAGCACGCGTCGAGCATAGCCGTGACGAGCGGTTTCGCTCCTGGTTCGGGCAGCGGTCGCGCGTGCCCCTGAGCGTATTGACGGCCGTTCGGTCAAAACCGATCTCTTGACATGGCTGAACGCGCTCGATTTACTCCCTGGCAACGCCGGTGCCGAGCACTCGGCGCAGAGGTACGCCCAGCCGGTAGTTGGCCTCGGCCATGAGCCCGGACTGAGTCGCCAGGGCCCCTTCCCGGGGTTCCGAGGCGGGGACGTGCCCTCCACCGCTGGAGCTCATCGATGAGCCTCAATCGTGCTGTGCGCAGGGGTACGACGGCGGCCGCGGCCCTCTCGGCCACCGCCGCGCTCTGCCTGTTCGTCCCGTCCTCCGCGGCGGCCGGTCCCTCCGCCGTGGAACTGCCGCCGCCCGGGGCCGGGTTCGACTACCAGATAGGCGGCGCCTACACCCCGCCCCAGGGTGTGCGGATCGTCAGCCGCGACCTCGGCGCCACCCCCGCCCGCGGTCTGTACAACCTCTGCTACATCAACGCCTTCCAGGCCCAGCCCGGCGCGGAGCGGGAGTGGGACGCCGACCTGCTCCTGCGCGACGCGAGCGGTGACGTCGTCCATGACGAAGACTGGGACGAGGCGGTCCTCGACATCCGCACCGCCGCCAAGCGCGAGCGGATCGCCGCCAAGGTCAACCGGTGGATCGACTCCTGTGCCGACAAGGGCTTCCAGGCCGTCGAGCCGGACAACTACGACACCTACACCCGCTTCCCCGACCATCTGAAGGCGAGCCAGGCCAAGGCGTTCGTGTCCCTGCTCTCCGCCCACGCCCACGACAAGGGCCTGGCCATCGCGCAGAAGAACACGCCGGATCTCGCCGTCGACCGCGAGGAGACCGGGCTCGACTTCGCCGTCGCCGAGGAGTGCGGCGAGTGGGACGAGTGCGACATGTACGCGGACGCGTTCGGTGACCGCGTGCTCGTCGTCGAGTACTCCGCCAAGGGCCTGGAGAAGGCCTGCGCGGGCTGGGGCGACCGGTTGAGCGTCGTCCGCCGTGACGTCGGCGTCGCGCCCGAGGGCGCGAGCGGTCACCTCCGCCGGACCTGCTGACCCGGCAGCGGGGTCCCGCACCGCCGGGACCCCGCGCCCCGCGCGCGAGCGCCCTCTCCCCTCCCGCTTCCCCGTGAGCCCACCCGACCGGCGCCGCCGCGCGTCCCTCTGGAGGCAGTGATGACAGCAGTTCCCGAAGCGCCAGGACCGCTGTCGCGGCGCGGTGTGCTGCGGGCCGGCGGCGTCGGTGCGCTCGCGGCGGCCGGCGGCGCCCTGTCCGGCTGCGCGGCGGGCACCGCCGACGGGGTCGGCAGTGACGGACGGGTCACGATCCAGATGTGGCACGGCCAGACCGACACCGCCGCCAAGGTGCTCAAGAGCCTGGCCGCCGAGTTCGAGCGCACCCACCCCGGCATCCGCGTGGACATGGGCGGCGGTGTGCTCGCCGACGCCATGCTCCAGAAGATCACCGCCGCGCTCGCCTCCGGCGCCTACCCCGACATCGCCTACGTCTTCGGCTCCGACCTCGCGAGCGTGGCCCGCAGCCCGCAGGTGGTCGACCTGACCGAGCAGGTGCGGCGGGGGCCGACGCCGTGGCGCAACTACCACGCGCCGGCCCGCGACGCCGTCACCGTCAACGGGCGGGTCCGCGCGGTGCCCGCCCTCCTCGACGCCCTGGCCGTGGTCTGCAACAAGAAGGTGTTCGCCGAGGCCGGCGTCGACCTGCCCGAGGCGGGCTGGACCTGGCGGGAGTTCACCGACACCGCGCGCCGCCTCACCGACGCGGCGGCAGGGCGCTTCGGCACCGGCTGGCCGGGCACCGGCGACGAGGACACCGTGTGGCGGCTGTGGCCGCTGGTGTGGGACCTGGGCGGTGACGTCATCGCCGAGGACGGCCGGAGCATCGGCTTCGAGAAGCAGGGGGCACGCGCCCTGGAGGTCGTCCAGGACTTGGTGCGCGACAAGAGCCTGTACATCGATCCCAAGCCGGGCAGCGAGCAGCTGTACCAGGTCTTCCTCTCCGGCCGGATGGCCATGGTGCCGACCGCCCCCTGGCAGCTTCCGGACATCCAGCAGGCGGAGATCGACTACCACGTCGTGCCCCTGCCCAGCTTCAGCCGCCGCCCCATCACCATCTCCGGGCCCGACACCTGGACGCTGTTCGACAACGGCGGGGCCCGCGTGGAGGCCGCGCGCGCCTTCGTCACCTGGCTGACCCAGCCCGCCCAGGACAGCCGCTGGGACGTCGAGGCGGGCAGCCTGCCGCTCAGCCGCCGCAGCGAGGACCGCCCGGCCTGGCGTGAACACTCCACCCGTACGCCCGGCCTCTCCGTGTTCACCGAGGCGGTCACCTCGGCACGCGTACGTCCCGTGCACCCGGCCTATCCCCGCATATCCCGTGCCCTGGGCCAGGCCATCGTCGCCGTGCTGCTCGGCCGCGAGAGCCCCGCCGACGCGGTGCGCCGTTGCGCCGAGGAGTCCAACGCCGCCCTGCTGATCCCGCGCTGAGGACCTGACATGCCCCGACTTCCCGCACCGCTGACCCTGCCGCAGGACCGTCCCGAGCCGCGCGCCCTGCGCCGTCGGCGCCGCCGGGAGACCGCCACGGCCTGGGCGTTCGTCTCCCCCGCCGTGGTCGTCATCCTCGGCCTGAGCGTGCTGCCGGTCATCTGGTCGCTGTTGCTGTCCTTCCAGGCCGACGACCTCGTCACGCCCAGCCGCTGGGTGGGCCTGGACAACTACCACGCCCTGCGCCAGGACCCGAACTTCCACCAGGCCGTGCGCAACACCGTGCTCTACACGGTGTTGTACGTGCCGCTGAGCATCGCGATCGGGCTCGCCCTGGCCCTCGCGCTCAACCGGCGCATCCGCTTCGTCGGCCTCTACCGCACCCTGTTCTTCATCCCCTTCGTCATCTCCGCGACCGCGCAGGGCGTGCTGTTCTCCTTCATCCTCGACCCCGAGTTCGGCGCGGCCAACTCCCTCCTGCACCGGCTCGGCATCTCCCCGCAGGGCTTCCTCACCGACCCCTCGCAGGCGCTGGGCGTCCTCGTCGCCATCACCCTGTGGAGCGGCACGGGCCTGTGCACCGTCATCTATCTGGCCGCGCTCCAGGACGTCGACCACTCCCTGGTGGAGGCCGCGCGCCTGGACGGCGCGGGCCGGCCGCAGATCCTGCGGCACGTGACGCTGCCCGCGCTCACGCCGGTGACCGTGTTCCTGCTGCTCTGGCAGACCATCCAGTCCCTCCAGGTCTTCGACCTCGTCTACGTGACCACCAAGGGCGGGCCCCTCGGCTCCACCACCGTGATCGTCTACTTCATCTGGGAGCAGGCCTTCAAGGAGTTCACCGCCGGATACGGGGCCGCCGCCGCCTACGTCCTCGCGCTGGCGCTGCTGGTCGTGGCCGTCGTGCTGCGCGTGGCCCGCCGCGAGCGCGCCCCTCGTACGAAAGCAGCCGCCTCATGACCGCGACCACGACCGGGACCGCGCAGGTCCACTCCCGTCCGGCGGCGGCGCCGGCCGCGCGGCGCCGCCCGCGCATGCCGTTCAGCGCCTGGCACCTGCTGCTCGCGCCGCTGGCCGCGCTGTTCGCGGTGCCGCTGGTGTGGCTGGTGCTCAGCTCGCTGATGAGCAACGCCGAGATCAACCGCTTCCCGCCGGCGCTCTGGCCCTCGGGGATCGATTTCGGCGGGTACGGTTACGTCCTCGGCAACGCCATGTTCCCGCGCTGGCTGCTGAACTCGGCGATCGTCTCCGCGGTCGCCGTCACCTCGAACCTGGTGTTCGGCGTGCTCGGCGGCTACGCGTTCGCCCGCATGCGCTTCGCGGGATCACGGGTCCTGCTCGTGCTGATGCTGGCGACCATGGCGGTCCCCTTCCAGCTCACGATGATCCCCACGTTCCTGGTCATGAAGAAGCTCGGGCTCATCGACACGCTCGGCGCGCTGATCGTGCCCGCGCTCGTCACGCCGTTCGCGGTGTTCCTGCTGCGGCAGTTCTTCCTGTCGCTGCCCAGGGAGCTGGAGGAGGCCGCCTGGATCGACGGCTGCTCGCGGCTGCGGGTCATCTTCTCGATCGTCCTGCCGCTCGCGCGGCCCGCGCTCGCCACCGTCGCGGTCCTGACCTTCCTGACCACGTGGAACGACCTGACCTGGCCGCTGATCGCCATCAACCACGACACGCAGTACACGCTGCAACTGGGCCTGACCACCTTTCAGGGCCAGCACCACACCAAGTGGTCGGCGGTGATGGCGGGCAACGTCCTCACCGTCCTGCCGGTGCTGACCGCGTTCCTCTTCGCGCAGAAGGCCTTCATCCGCTCGGTGACCTCCAGCGGCCTCAAGGGCTGACCGCCCGCCGCACCCACCCGTTCAAAGGACAGCGATGCCCACCGCGTACGACCTGCTCGTCATCGGGGACGCCAACCCCGATGTCATCGTCGGCCCCCTGACCGAACCCCTCGCCTTCGGCCAGCGCGAACAGCTCACCGACACCGGCTCCCTCGTCATCGGCGGCTCCGCCGCCATCATGGCCTGCGGCGCGGCCCGCCTCGGCCTGCGCGTGGCCTTCGCCGGGCGCGTGGGCGACGACGACGCGGGCCGCTACATCCGCGACGCCCTCACCGCCCGCGGCGTCGACACCCACGCCCTCACCCTGGACCCGGACCGGGCGACACCGCTGACCGTCGTCCTCAACCGCGGCGAGGACCGCGCCATCCTCACCTCACCCGGCACCCTGACCACCACCGGCGGCCACGACGTGCCCGCCGGACTCCTCGCCGCCAGCAGGCACGTCCACGCGGCCTCCTACTTCCTCCAGCCCCGGCTCGCCGACGACCTGCCGGAGCTGCTGCGCACCGCCCGCGCCCACGGCGCCACGACGTCCCTCGACACCCAGGACGACCCGTCCGGACGCTGGGACGGGGCCGCCCTTGACGCGGTCCTCGCCGAGACCGACATCCTGCTGCCCAACGCCCGGGAAGCGGCCCGCCTCGCCGGCGGCGCCAACTCCCCCGCCGCGGCCGCCGCGCTCCTCGCCGCACGCGTGCCGCTGGTGGCCGTCAAGAACGGCGCCGAGGGCGCGCTGTGCCACGACGGCCGCACGCTGATGCGCGCGGAGAGCATCGCGGTGACCCCGAGGGACACGGTCGGCGCCGGGGACAGCTTCGACGCCGGTTTCATCGCCGCCACCCTCCGGCGGCAACCCCCGCACGAGGCCCTGCGGTTCGCCGCCGTGTGCGGAGCCCTGTCCACGAGGGCCCACGGCGGCACCGCGGCCCAGCCCACCCGGGACGAAGTCCTGGCCCACCTCTCCCCCACCGGAGCACCCACGTCATGACCCACCCCAAGATCGTCTTCATCGGCGCGGGCAGCGTCGTCTTCACCCAGGGGCTGCTCGCCGACCTCTTCGCCTTCCCCGAGCTGAGGAACGCGCACATCGCCCTGCACGACATCGACGCCGAACGGCTCGCCACGGCCGAGGCCGCGGCCCGCTACATCGCGCGGGAGCGGGGGGCCGATGCCCGTGTCACCGCCCACGCCGACCGCCGCGAGTCCCTGGCCGGAGCCGACTTCGTCATCAACATCGTGCAGGTCGGCATGGGTGAGTCCACCCGCACCGACTTCGACGTGCCCGCCCGCCACGGAGTGCGCCAGACCATCGGCGACACCCTCGGCATCGGTGGCGTCTTCCGCGCCCTGCGCACCTTCCCCTTCCTCAAGCGGCTCGGCGAGGACATCGCCGAACTCTGCCCCGACGCCTGGCTGCTCAACTACACCAACCCCATGGCCATGAACGTCCAGTACCTCACCGAGGCCACCGGTCTCACCAAGGTGGTGGGCCTGTGCCACTCGGTGTACTGGACCATGCGGGACCTGGCCGAACTGGTGGGCGTCCCCTACGAGGAGATCACCTACCGGGCCGCCGGGGTCAACCACCAGGCGTGGGTGCTGCGCTTCGAGCACCGGGGCGCCGACCTCTACCCCCGCCTCGACGAACTCATCGCCTCCGACGAGCAGTTGAGGCGCCGCGTCCGCGTCGACATGTACCGGCGGCTCGGCTACTACCCCACCGAGACCAGCGAGCACTCCTCGGAGTACGTGCCCTGGTACCTGCACCACGACAGCGAGATCGAGCGGCTGCGCCTCCCGGTCGGCGCCTACCTCGGCATCGTCGACGAGAACGTCGCCGAGTACCATCGCACCCGTGACGCCCTCGCCGCCGGGGATCCGCTCACCGTCGAGGGCACCATGGAGTACGCCCCCCAGATCATCCACAGCATGGTCACCGGCACCCCGCGCACCGTCTACGGCAACGTCCCGAACCGCGGCCTGATCGACAACCTCCCGGCGCACGGCGTGGTCGAGGTGCCCTGCCTGGTCGACGCGGCGGGGATACGACCCACCCGCGCCGGCGCCCTGCCGCCGCAGCTCGCCGCCCTCAACCGCACGTATCTGAGCATGAACGACCTCGTCGTGCGTGCCGCCCTCGACGACGAACCGCGGCACATCCGGCACGCGGCCATGACCGACCCCGCGACCGCCGCCACACTGACCGTGGAGCAGATCTGGCGGCTGTGCGACGACATGGTCCGTGCCCACGCGGACCTCCTCCAGCCGTCGCTGCGGGTCACCCTGGCCGACTGACCCGGCCCTCCCCCTCACTCCCTTCGGACTCTCACCCTCACCGAGAACAGGAACCCACCCTCATGTCCCTCACGAGCCAGGAGATCGCCACTCAGCCGCAGTGCTGGGAGAGCGTGCTCGGTCTGCTCCCCGACGTCGCCCCGGCGCTGCCCGCGGCGGGCGAGAGCGTCGCCGTCATCGGCTGCGGCACCTCCCTCTTCATGGCCCAGGCCTACGCCCATCTGCGCGAGGACATCGGCCATGGGCCCACCGACGCCTTCCCCGCGTCCGCCGCCCGGCTGCACCGCCGCTACGACCGCGTCATCGCCCTGACCCGTTCGGGCGCCACCACCGAGATCCTCACCGCGCTCGCCGGAGCCGACGCCGCCACCCGGGTCACCACGGTCACCGCCGTGCCCGACTCACCGGCCGCCCGCGTGGCCCACGACGTGATCGCGCTGGAGGAGGCTGACGAGCGATCCGTCGTCCAGACCCGCTACCCGACCACGCAACTGGTCCTGCTCCTGGCCCACCTGGGCCACTCCGTCGAGCGGGCGCGGGCCGACGTCGTCACCGCCCTGGCAGCACCCCTCGATCCGGGGCTGGTCGGCGCCGAGCAGATCACGTTCCTCGGCGACGGCTGGCACGCGGGGCTCGCCCACGAGGCCGCCCTGAAGGTGCGCGAGGCCGCGGCCCACTGGACCGAGTCCTACCTCGTCCCCGAGTACCGGCACGGCCCCATCGCCGTGGCGGGCCCCGGGCGGGCCGTGTGGAGCCTGTCCCCGCTGCCCGCCGAACTCGCGGAGCGGATCGAGGCGACGGGGGCGCGCCTGCGCAGGCCGAGCCTGGACCCGCTCGCGGAGCTCGTGCTCGCCCAGCGCCTGGCCGTGCGGCTCGCCGAGGACGCAGGGCGCGACCCCGACCGCCCCGCCCACCTGACCCGTTCCGTCGTCCTCACCTGACCTCACCCGCCCCTGTGACCCACCCCGGCCGACCGGCGCCGCCCGGTCGGCCGCCCGACCCCCGGAACGGACATCATGCCCCTGGTCACCCCGTACGACATGCTCCATAACACCTCGGCGGCGGTGGGCGCCTTCAACGTCGCCCTCATCGAGCAACTGGAGGCGATCCTCGTCGGGGCCGAGCGGGCGCGGCTGCCCGTGATCGTGCAGATCAGCGAGAACGCCGTCGCCCACCACGGCTCGCTCGGCCCGCTCGCGGCGGCCGCCCGCACCGCCGTCGAGGCCGCGCGCGTGCCCGCCGCCCTCCACCTGGACCACGCCACCCGCCCCGCCCTGATCGAGGAGGCGGTCGCCCTCGGCTTCACCTCCGTGATGTACGACGGCGCCGCACTGCCCTGGCAGGAGAACGTCGACCGCACCCGGCGGATCGCGCGCCACTGCCGGGAGCACGGCGTGTTCCTCGAGGCCGAGCTGGGCGAGGTCGGCGGCAAGGACGGCGCGCACGCGCCCGGGGTGCGCACGGACCCCGGCGAGGCCGCGCGGTTCGTGGCGGACACCGGTGTGGACGCCCTCGCGGTGGCGGTCGGCACCTCGCACCACATGACCGAGCGCACGGCCCATCTCGACCTGGACCTCGTACGGGAGTTGCGGGCCGCGGTGCCGGTGCCGCTGGTCCTGCACGGTTCGTCCGGGGCGGACGACACGACGCTCGCCGCGGCGGCGGCCGCCGGCATCCGCAAGGTCAACATCTCGACGCACCTCAACGCGGTCTTCACCGCGGCCGTGCGCGAGGTGCTCGACACGGGGCCGGACGTCGTCGACCCCCGGCGCTATGTGGGCCGGGGGCGCGAGGCGATGGCCGCCGAGGTGGCCAGGCTGCTGCGGCTGTTCGCCGCTCCCGTGACCGCCCCGGCGCCCGCGTAGCGGACTAGCGGCGGCTGCGCACCAGCAGGTACAGGAAGTACGGCGTGCCGATCACGGCGGTCATGAGCCCCGCGCCGAGCTGGGCCGGCGCGATCACGGTGCGGCCCACCAGGTCGGCCGTGCAGACGAGGACGGCCCCGAGGAGCACGGAGACCGGCACGACGCGGGTGTGCTGCCGGCCCACGAGGGCCCTGGCCGCGTGCGGCGCCACCAGACCGACGAAGCCGATGGTGCCCGCGGCCGCCACGGCGGTGGCACTCAGCAGGACGCTGAGGACGAGGAAGCCGAGGCGTCCGCGGCCGAGGTCGAGGCCGAGCAGCCTCGGGGTGTCCTCGTCGAGAGAGACCAGGTCGAGTTCGGTGCGCCGCGCGACCGCGACGACCAGGCCCACGGCGAGGACGATCGCGAGGGGCGCCACGTCGGGCAGGGTCCGCCCGTAGGTGGAGCCGGAGAGCCAGGTGAGGGCCTTGGTCGCGTTGAACGGGTCGGTGAGGATGATCAGCAGGCTGACCAGGGCGGTGGCGCCGGTGGCCACACCGAACCCGACGAGGACGAGCCGGTTCTGGCGGAAGCCGCCCCGCGCGGCCAGACCGAAGACGATGACGGCGCTGACCGCGGCGCCCGCGAAGGCGCCGCCGGCCATGCTCCACGTCCCGGCCAACGGCACGGTCGTCACCGTCAGGACGGCGCCCGCCGCGGCGCCGTTGGTGACGCCGAGGACGCCCGGCTCGGCCAGCGGGTTGCGGGTGACGGCCTGGATGAGCGTCCCGGCGAGCGCGAGGGCCCCGCCCGCCAGCAGGGCGGCGAGGACGCGCGGCACCCGGGTGTCGAGCACGAAGGCGGTGGTCTGACCCGCGCGCCCCTGCGCCCAGTTGAACACGTCGCCCAGGAGCAGCTTGCTGTCGCCGATGAGTACGGCGGCGATCACCAGGCCGACGAGGACGACGACGAGGACGGCCGTGGTGACGAGGAAGACGGTGCGGCTGCGGATGCGCAGCCGGTCGGCGGCGACGGCTGTGCCGGTGTCCTTGGCCCGGGCGGCCATGACGATCAGGAAGAGGGCGCCGACCAGGCTGGTGACGACGCCGGTCGGCACGGCGACCGCGGTGTCGGAGGGGGCGACGGCGCGCAGCAGCACGTCGGAGCCGAGCACCAGGCCCGCGCCGGTGAGTCCCGCGAAGGGCAGGCTGGCCCGCGACCTGGTGAAGGTCCGGAACCTGCGGGCGAGTGCGCGGACGAGCGCCGGGGCGCACAGGCCGACGAAGCCGATGGGTCCGGCGAGGGAGACGGCGGCGGTGGAGAGCAGGGCGGCGAGGACGACACCGGTCACGCGGGTGGAGCGCACGGGTACGCCGACCCCGCGGGCGGCGTCGTCGCCGAGCGCCAGGGCGTCGACCCGGCGTGCCAGGAGCAGCAGGCCGACGAGGGCGACGACGCCGATCGGCGCCATCTGCAGGACGCCGTCGAAGCCGTTCTGCGCGATGCTGCCCTGGTTCCACTTGTAGAGGCCCTCCGTCTCCTGGGGGAACAGCAGGAGCAGTCCCTCCGTGACGGCGGTGAGCCCGAGGGTGAGGGCGCTGCCGGCGAGGACGAGCCGGACGGTGCCCGCGCCGAGGCCGGAGAGGCCGAGGACGACGGCCGCCGCGGCGAGGCCGCCGATGAACGCGATGCCGGACGAGAGGAACAGCGGCAGCGTGACCCCGGTGGTGGCCACCAGGGTGAGGGCGACGTAGGAGCCGGCGTTGACGGCCAGGGTGTCGGGCGCGGCGAGGACGTTGCGGCTGATGGCCTGGAGGGCGGCGCCCGCCATGCCGAGCACGGCGCCGACGAGCAGCCCCGCGGTCATCCGGGGCAGGCGCGAGGCGATGACGACGGAGGCGTCGGTCTGGTCGGCCTGCCCGGTGAGCGCCTTCCACACCTCGGGGGCGCCGGCCGAGGCCGTGCCCTGGGTGATGTCGACGACCGCGAGGACGGCGACGAGGAGGACCAGTGCGGCCGTCACCGCGGCCGCGCCCGTGCGGGACAGGGCTGTCGGCGGACGGGTGGCGGTGGTGGGTGCGGTGACGGCCATGGCGTGGTTCCTTCGGCGCCTTACTTCTTCCGTGCCGGCTACTTCTTGAGGGCCTTGACGACGGAGTCGACGTACTGGCTCATCGACGCGGGGCCGCCGAACATCCAGATGCCGTCGGACAGCCGGTGCACGTGGTCCTTCTTCACGAACGGCAGCGAGGTCCAGACCTTGTCCTTGGCCAGGGCGCCCTCGAAGGGGTTGCTGCTCTTGTCGCGGTCGTTGCCGATGTAGGCGAACCGCACGTCGTCGCTGAGCTTGGTGAGGCCCTCGACGTCGGTGGAGGCGAGGCCGTAGCCCTTGTCGCCCTTGACCGACCAGTCGTTCTTCAGGCCGAGCTCCTCGTTGACGGCGCCGATCAGCGAGCCGCTGGTGTACGGCCGGATCGAGGTCTGGTTGCCGTTGACGTAGCCGTCGGCGAAGGCGTACTTCGCGCCGGCGAGGCCGGCGGCGGCGAGCTTCTTCTTGCCCTCGGCGAGCTTCGCCTCGAAGTCCTTCTTGACCGTCGCGGCCTGCTCGGTGGTGCCGGTGGCCTTGGCGAGGAGGTCCAGGTTCTCCATCATCTGGCCGAGGGGGTCGGAGGCGTCGGCGGGGCGCAGGTTCACCACGGGGGCGATCTTGCGCAGCTGCTTCACGGCGGCGGCCGGCAGGTCGGTGGTCGCGACGATGAGGTCGGGCTTCAGGGACGCGACGGTGTCCATGCTGGGCTCGCCGCGCGTGCCGACGTCCTTGGGGTCGTTCTTCAGCGGGGCGGCGGTGTCCCAGGTCTTGTAGCCCTTGACGTCGGCGACGCCCGTGGGCTCGACGCCGAGGGAGATGAGGGTCTCGACGGCGTTCCACTCGGTGCCGACGACCTTCTTGGCGGGGCCGTCCAGCTTCACCTTCGTGCCGGTGCCGTCGGTGAGGGTGATGGCCTTGCCGTCGCTCTTGGCGTCGTCGGCGGCGGGCTCGGTGGTTCCGCACGCAGACAGGGTGAGGGCCGCGGCAGTGGCCGCCGCCGCGGTGATCAGAAGGCGTCTCATGAGGTGGTGCTGAGCCTTTCGCTTCGCGAGTGGTGGCGGCCGATCGCGCGCGTGCGCAGCCGGCCGGTGAGCGGGTCGTTCTCGACCTCGATGCGGATTCCGTAGGTCTCGGTCAGCCGCTGGGGTGTCAGTACGTCTTCGGGGCCGCCGTGCGCGATGACGCGGCCCTTGGCGAGCAGGAAGATGCGGTCGGCTATGGCCGCCGCCTGGTCGAGGTCGTGCAGGACGGCGCCGACGGCGATGCCGTGGTCGTCCGCCAGGTCCCGCATGAGGTCGAGGAGTTCGACCTGGTAGCGCAGGTCCAGGTAGGTCGTCGGCTCGTCGAGCAGGAGCACGCCCGTCTCCTGGGCGAGGCAGCTCGCGAGCCAGACGCGCTGGAGCTGTCCTCCGGAGAGGTGTTCGGCCCCGCGTTCGGCGAGTTCGGCGACGCCGGTCATGGCGAGCGCGCGGTCCACCGCGGCCCGCCCGTCCGGGTCGGTCCTGCCCCAGCGGCCCCGGTAGGGGTAGCGGCCGAACTCCACGACGTCGCGTACGGTCAGGCCGCCGGGCGTCGGGCGGCCCTGGGTGAGCAGGGCGACGTGGCGGGAGAACTCACGGGGGCTCAGCGCGAGGCCGTCGGTGCCGCCGTCGATGACGAGTTCGGCGCTGCGGGGCCGTTGCAGCCGCGCGATCGTGCGCAGCAGTGTCGACTTGCCGCTGCCGTTCGGGCCCACGAGCACGGTCACGTCGCCTGGCCGCAGGGTCATGGAGGCGTCATGGACGACGTCGACGCCCTCGTAGGCCACGGTGACGCCCGTGGCCGAGAGTTCATGACCCTGGGGGCGGCGCGCGACCGCCGCGGTCTCTTCACCTTCTTGCACGAACTGGAGGTTAGCCTAACCTTACCCAAGTGGGAAATAGGGCCTCCGCTTTCTCACAAGGGGAAATCCGGCCAGGCTGCGTCAGACGGGATCACCTGCCCAGGCCGTCAGCGCGGCCCGCCGCTCCTCGTCGCGCGTGCGCGGGTGGGGGTGGCGCGTGGCCCAGGCGACATGCCCGTCGGGGCGTACGAGGATCTCGCGCACCCCTTCCAGGTCCGCGTGGGTGTCGTACCCGGTGAGGGCGGGGGCGGTCACGCGGCGGCCCCACCGGGCGGGGACGGTCGAGGCGGCGTCCGCCTCTCCCGTGAGATCGAGGTGCGCGAACCGGCCCTCGTGCAGCAGGTCGTAGACCCTGCCCGCCGTCGAGTCGGCCTCGCTCAACGCGATGTCGGGCATGCGTGCGCCCACCAGGGGATCGGCCCCGGGCGCCGTGGCCGGGTAGACGGTGCCGAGCGCGGAGACCTGCGCGGCGAGCCTGCGGTTGACCTCCTCCATCCGCAGCAGCCCGTCGAGCAGGGACCGCAGGGCCGCCGCCGGGCGCCGATACGTCTCCGTGAGGACCAGCTCGGCGAGGAGCGTCTGCACCTCGGTGTTCTCGGTGACGGCGCGGCCGACGGGGCGGCGCTCGGCGTCGTAGCTGTCGAGGAGCCCGGCCGGCGCCCAGCCGTGGACCTCGGCGGCCAGCTTCCAGCCGAGGTTCATGGCGTCCTGGAGCCCGGTGTTGAGGCCCTGGCCCGCCGCGGGGAAGTGGATGTGGGCGGCGTCGCCCGCCAGCAGGAGGCGTCCCGCGCGGTAACTCTCCGCGAGGCGCGTCGCGTTGCCGAAGCGGGAGAGCCAGCGGGGCCCGGCGACACCGAGGTCGGAGCCGCAGAGGCGGGTCAGCGAGGTCCGGAACTCTTCCAGGGTCACCGGCTCGGCGGCCGGCACCCGCATCCGCTCCGGGTCCAGGAACACGAGGCGGGTCACGCCGCCCTCCAGCGGCGCCACCAGTACGCCGCCCTCACGGGCGGCGGCCAGGGCCGCGGGGCCGGTGTCCATGGCCGCGAAGTCGCCGAGCACTCCGGTGAGGGTCTCGTCGGCGCCGGGGAAGCCGATGCCCGCGGCCCCGCGCACCACGCCGCGTCCGCCGTCGCAGCCGACCGCGTACCGCGCGCGGACGGTCCCGGCGCCCGCGGGGCCGCGCACCTCGGCCGTGACCCCGTCGGCGTCCTGGCTCAGCCCGGTCACCTCGCGTCCGCGCAGGATCTCCACGCCCAGCTCGTGCGCCCGTTCGGCGAGCAGCGCCTCGGTGTGGGCCTGGGCGAGGAACAGCGTGTAGTTGTGCCGCGAGTCGAGCACCGAGAAGTCCAGCTGGGTGGGGAGCTGCGCGAAATGCCAGCCGGGCACGGTCCGGCCGAGGGGCAGGAACCGGTCGAGCAGCCCCCGCTGGTCCATCAGCTCCACGCTGCGCGGGTGCAGGCTCAGCGCCCGGGAGTCCCGCTGCGGCTTCTCCCTGCGTTCGAGCACCCGGGTCCGCACACCGGCGAGCGCCAGTTCACAGCCCAGCATGAGGCCCGTCGGCCCCGCCCCCACCACGATCACATCGACATCGGCAGCCATCGTCACCCTCCCCTGATCGAAAAAATTAGTGAACAACGTTCACATGAACAGTGTTCACTATAGTGAGGCGCATGACCTCCACGTCAATCCCGGCCAGGGGCCGCCCGCCGCGCCTCAGCCGTGACCGCGCCCTGCACACCGCCCTCGACCTGCTGGACCGGTCGGGGCTCGACGCGCTGACCATGCGGCGGCTCGCCGACGCCCTCGAGGTGCGGGCAGGCGCGCTGTACCGCTACTTCGCGACCAAGCAGGACCTGCTCACGGCCATGGCGGAGCGGATGATGGAGGGCGTCACGGAAGCGGCCGCCGAGGGCGGCGAAGGCGACTGGGGCGAGCGGCTGGCCGCCCTCGCGCGGGCCATGCGCACGGCCCTGCTGGGGCACCGCGACGGGGCGCGGGTGTTCGCGGGCACCCACGCGACGGGGGCGAACATCCTCGGCTACGCGGACACCGTCGTGGGCCTCCTGCGCGAAGCGGGCTTCGCGGACGACGACGCGGCCCGGGCGCTCTACACGGTGGCCAACTTCACCGTGGGGCACACCTTGGAGGAACAGGCCGCCCTGCACCCCGGCGAGGAACGGCCGGCGGATCCGGGGCTGCTGCGGGACGCGGTGGAGGCGGGCGCCTATCCGCACCTCGGCGCCACGCTGCCGGCTCTCGCCAGCGGGGACTTCGACCGCCTCTTCGAGTTCGGGCTCGGGCTGCTCGTGGACGGGCTGCGGGCGCGCCGCCGACCGGGCGGCGAGTGAGGCGCCGCAGTGGTGGGCGCGCGCCCGAAGACGCGAACCACCGCTCGGCACGCACCGGACGACGCGAACCACCGCTCGGCGCGCGCCCGGAGGTCCGGGTTACCGCTCGGCGCCCGCCTCCCGCCGGTCCTCCTCGTCCCACGCCCGTGTGTCCCGCGGCTCGACGAACAGTCCGTCGTCGCCGTGGCCCGCGGCGGCGACCCGCTCACGGACCATCTCGGCGTTGAACTCGAGTCCCAGCAGGATCGCCAGATTGGTGATCCACAGCCAGACCAGGAAGACCACCACACCCGCGATGGCCCCGTAGGTCTTGTTGTACGAACCGAAGTTGGCGACGAAGAAGGCGAAGCCCGCCGACGCGGCCATCCAGATCAGCAGCGCGAGGACGCTGCCGGGGACGATCCAGGTCAGGCCCTTCACCTTGGCGTTGGGCGCCGCCCAGAACAGCAGCGTCACCATCAGGGTGACCAGGACGAGCAGCACCGGCCACTTGACGATGGCCCAGGCGGTCAGCGCGGCGTCGCTCATGCCGAGCGCGCCGCCCACTTGGGCGGCGATACCGCCGGTGAACACCACGATGACGGCGCTGGCGCAGACGAGCAGCATCAGCGCGACGGTCACCGCGAGCCGCAGCGGCAGGATCTTCCACACCGGGCGGCCCTCCGGCACCTCGTACACCGCGTTCGAGGTGCGGATGAACGCCGCGACATAACCGGACGCCGACCACAGGGCGCCGGCCAGACCGACGACCGCGAGGACCGAGCCCGTGCCGCCGCTGGACTGCAGGCGCTCCACCGACTGCGTCATGATGTCGCGCGCGGCGCCGGGCGCGAGATTCTCCAGGTTCTCCACCACCTGCTTGGTGGCCGACTCCCCCGCGACGCCGAGCAGCGAGACCAGGACGAGCAGCGCGGGGAAGAGCGACAGGATGCCGTAGTAGGTCAGGGCCGCGGCCCGGTCGGGCAGTTCGTCGTGGAGGAACTGCTTGACGGTCCCCCGCAGCACCGCCCACCAGGAGCGCCGGTCGAGGCCGGTCGGGTCGTCGGGGGCCGTGCGTTCGACGGACGCCCGGGGGCCGAGCTCGTGGGGTGATGTGCCGCGGTCAGAAGCCATGCGTTCCGCTTGACCCGTTCCCGCCGGACCACACGTGGTGGACGCGGACGAACTTCGCCCGGCCGGCCGCGATGAGCAGGGTTTGCGCCAGCAGCATACGATGTTGCTCATGACGCAAAGCGATGGTGAGCTGGACAGTCTGGTGCGCAAGAGGATCCGGGCGCTGCGGGTGGCGCAGGGCTGGTCCCTGGAGGAGCTGGCGTCCCGCGCGAACGTCAGTCAGTCCACGCTCTCCCGCATCGAGAACGGTCAGCGCCGCCTTGCCCTCGACCAGCTCGTCACGCTCGCGCGCGCCCTGGACACCTCGCTCGACCAGCTCGTGGAGACCGCCACGGACGACGTCGTCACCAGCCCGATGATCGACGGGGCGCACGGCCTGATGCGCTGGCCGATCAAGGCCGAGCCGGGCATGACCGTCGTACGGCAGCGCATGACCGAGCCGCCGCCCGCGAACCCCGCACGGATGCGCGCGCACCCCGGCCGCGAGTGGCTGGTGGTGCTCTCCGGCACGGCGGTCCTGCTCCTCGGCAACCGGCGGCTGCGCGTGGAGACCAATCAGGCCGCCGAGTTCCCCACGATGCTGCCGCACGCCATCGGCGCCGAGGGCGGCCCGTGCGAGATCCTCGGCATCTTCGACCGCGACGCCCGCCGCAGCCACCAGGAGCGCTCCCCGGCCCCGGACGCCGCGCACTGAGCCGCGCGGGGCTCCGGGGAACCCGGCAGGTCGGGAGGGTTCTTGCGCGTACGGCAGCTCATCGCGTCGTCGTCTTGCGCATCCGGGGAGGGGACGCCGTCTCGGCACGTCGTCGGCCTAGCGTGGCGCCATGACCCACACCTCCCCGCACACGCACCCGCATCCGCACCCGGCCCACGCCGCTCACCGCCACGCCTCGCCCCCGGCCGACGGCACGGGCGGCGACCAGGCCGAGCTGCTCGACCTGGAGGCGGAGGTCTTCGCCGAGCACATCGCGTCCGTCACCGCGTGGCTGCCGGCCGAGACCGCCCCGCGGCACATCGTCGACCTCGGCTGCGGGACCGGCGCCGGCGCCTTCGCCCTGCTCGACCGCTGGCCCGAGGCCCGCGTCACCGCCGTCGACTCCTCGGCCGAGCATGTGCGCCGCCTGCGCGAGAAGGCGTGCGCGCGAGGCGTGGAGGACCGCGTGGAAACCGTACGGGCCGACCTGGACGCGGCCTGGCCCGACCTCGGCACGCCCGAGCTGGTGTGGGCCTCGGCGTCCCTGCACCACCTGGCGGAGCCCGACCGGACGCTGCGCCGGGTCCACGAACTGCTCGCCCCCGGCGGCCTGTTCGCGGTCGTGGAGTTGGCCGGCTTCCCCCGCTTCCTGCCCGAGACCGCGCCGGAGATCCGGCCCGGCGTGGAGGAGCGCTGCCACGCCGCCCTCGCCCACCGCCACGCCGAGCACATGCCGCACCGCGGCGCCGACTGGGGCCCGAGGCTCACCGGGGCCGGTTTCACCGTGGAGGGCGAGCGCACCGACACCCTGCGCATCGAGGGCGCCGGCAACGAGGCGGTCGGCCCCTACGCCGTCAACGCCCTGCGCCGCCTGCGCGGCAGCGCCGCCGACGCGCTCCCCGCGGCGGACCTGGACGCACTCGACCAGCTCCTCGACGCCGCAGGGCCGCACAGCGTCCTGCGCCGCGCCGACCTGGCGGCCCGCACGGAACGCACCGTGTGGGCCGCGCGCCGCGGACGGTGAACGGCCGATGCGGGCGGGTCACCCACCCGCCCGCATCAGCAGATGTCCCCTGCGGAACCGCTCGCCCTCGCCCGGGTCCCGCAGCATCCGCCCGACTTCGGTGAACCCGGCGTCGCACGCCAGCGCCGCCATGCCGTCGACCGGCCACCGGTAGGCCGTGGTCACCTTGTGGTCGAAGGCGGTGAGCGGCTCACCCTCCGATTCGAAGAAGGCGAGCACGAGGTGGCCACCCGGTGCGAGGACCCGGCGGAACTCCGCGAGGTAGCGGCGCACGTCATCGGCCGGGGCGTGGATCACCGAGTACCAGGACACGACGCCGCTCAGCGAGCCGTCGGCCAGGTCGAGGGCGTCCATGGAGCCGACCTCGAAGCGCAGCTCCGGATGCCTCTTCCTGGCGATGTCGATCATCACGGGCGACAGGTCGATCCCGAAGACGTCGAGGCCCAGCTTCCGCAGGTGCGCGGTCACCGGGCCGGGGCCGCAGCCGAGCTCGGCGACCGGTCCGGGTCCCGAGATCCGCGCAAGCTCGGCGAACGCGGCGAGCACCGCACGGTCCACCGAGGGAGCGTCGATGTCGTCGCGGTCGAGCTCGGCGTAGACGTCGGCGAAGGCGTCGTAGGCAGCGGCGGTCGTCTTCAGGTGCGAAGAGGTCTGCGAAGAGGTCTGCGAAGAGCTGTGCGAAGGGGTGTCAGTCACAGGCGACGACCCTAGGCTCTGCCGTCGGCGCCCCTCAGAGATCACTGTCGATTCCGGTCACGGCCGGCGCCCCCAGCGGGCACTCGTCCGCCGTGAGCCCCGCCTTGCCGAGGGCGTCCGACACGATCCGCACGGCGCCCAGTTCGGCCTCGTACCGGTCCGCGGCGTCGACTTCGAGGCGTACGGAGAACGTGTCGTCCTCGTTGACGGTGAGCAGGTCGAGGCCCTCGCTCTCGCTCAGGTCGCCGTGACACGTGGCCAGTTCTCGCCGCAGCACCTCCCGCGCGGCATCGGTGACACCGCCGACGAACGTCCCGGGAACGGTGATGACGAAGACAGTCATACGTACTCCTCAGCGTCGGTCCTACGGGCCTTCGGTCCGTACGGGTTTCCCCTCGCCTGCCCCGCCGCGCCCCACGCCAACACAGGGTCGCCCGCACGCGTCTCCCGCGTCCGCTTCGCCGGAGATGTACTACGACGCGGCCCGAGTCCCCTTTGTCGTACGGTAAACTAACAAACCGAGCCGGGCGCTCCGCTGAGCGCCAGTCAGCTCATTTTTCAAGCGGGCGTCGATGGTCACCGGTCACCGAGTGACGTCGACCGCTGAAGCGGAAGCGACGGGGGGCAGGAAATGGATCACAGCGTCCACGCCACCGTTCCACCCCCGACCGGCTCGGCCATCTCGGCCACCCCGGCCATCTCGGCCATTCCGACCGGTATCCGTCGGGGTCCGCAGGCCTGCGCCCCGAAGACCTGCGCCCCGAGGGCCCAGCGCGTCGACAACTCCGCGCGCGACAGCGTTCCTGATACCGGCCGCACCCTCCCGGGCCGCCCGCGCCGCTGAGGGCCGGGCCCCTTCTGGCGCGCCGCGCCGCCCTGTTCGTTCCGCCGCCGCACCAGCCACCACATCATCCGGTCGCCCCGCCCTGCCCCCGCGCGGGTGACCGCCGCCCCCATCGCACCGTGCCGCCATGCCGCACGCCTCGCCACACCCCTGCGCCATCGCGCCCGGCCCGCCACGGCCGACGCCCGAAGGAGCACTGACGCCATCGCCGAGCCGCACCCGGAGGAGACGCCCGTGCACCACACCACCGCCCTGCTCATCGAGCTCGGGGCCATCATCCTGGCCCTCGGCCTCCTCGGCCGCTTCGCCGGACGGGTGGGCTTCTCGCCCATCCCCCTCTACCTCCTCGCCGGACTCGCCTTCGGGCACGGCGGCATCCTGTCGCTCGGCGCCAGCGAGGAGTTCATCGCCACCGGCGCCGAGATCGGCGTCATCCTCCTGCTGCTCCTGCTCGGCCTCGAGTACAGCGCGGGAGAACTCGTCACCAACCTCAAGACCCAGTTCCCCTCCGGGATCGTCGACTTCGTGCTCAACGCGCTGCCGGGAGCAGTAGCCGCGCTGCTCCTCGGCTGGGGCCCGGTCGCCGCCGTCGCCCTCGCCGGCGTCACCTGGATCTCCTCGTCGGGCGTCATCGCGAAGGTCCTCGGCGACCTGGGCCGCCTCGGCAACCGCGAGACTCCCGTCATCCTCGGCGTCCTGGTCATCGAGGACCTCGCCATGGCCCTCTACCTGCCTCTCCTCACCGCGCTGCTCGCCGGGGCGGGCCTGGCGGGCACCGGCCTGACGCTGCTCATCTCGCTGGGCACCGTCGGCGCCGTGCTGTACGTCGCCCTGCGCCACGGACGCCTGCTCAGCCGTGCCGTCTCCTCCAGCAACCCCGAGATGCTCCTCCTCGTCGTCCTCGGACTCACCCTGCTGGTGGCCGGTATCGCCCAGCAGCTCCATGTCTCCGCCGCCGTCGGCGCGTTCCTCGTGGGCATCGCGCTGTCCGGCAGGACGGCCGAGGGCGCCGGGGTGCTGCTCTCGCCCCTGAGGGACCTGTTCGCCGCGGTGTTCTTCGTCTTCTTCGGCCTGTCCACCGACCCCGCCGACATCCCGGCCGTCCTGGTCCCCGCCCTGCTCCTGGCCGTCGTCACCACGGGCACGAAGATCGCCACCGGCTGGTACGCGGCCGGGCGCGCCGGGGTGCGGGCCGCCGGCCGGTGGCGGACCGCGGGCGCGCTGGTGGCTCGCGGTGAGTTCTCCATCGTCATCGCCGGGCTCGCGGTCGGCGCCGAGCCCCGCATCGGCCCGCTGGCCACCGCGTACGTCCTGATCATGGTCGTGACCGGCCCGGTCGCCGCCCGCTTCACCGAGCCCGTGGCCCGCCGCCTCAGCCGCCGCGCCCCCGCCCCGGCGGCCACACCCGTGGCGGCGTCCGCGCCCGCCGCCGACGCCGAGCGCCGCGACGCGGAAGCCATGCCCGCCCCCTGACCTGTCAACGCCCGGCCCGGCAGCGCCGGGCGCGCACCGACCGTCGACCGAACGAGGGAGACCGGATGACCACCCAAGCCGTACCCGGGCGACTGCTCGACGGCTACGCCGACATCCTGACCGAGGCGACCGCGACCGGCCGCCGCCTGACCCGAGAGGAGCTGACCTCACGCCGGGCGCTCGGCGCGCAGGCCGCCGAGGCCGGGCTGGCCTGGCGGGCCCTCGTACGCGAACACCTCACCGCGACGCGCGCCCACGGCCGTGCCACCCGCGACCCCGAGCACCTGCTCGCCACGGCGGCCCAGGCCATCGACGCCTTCGCGGAGGGGTACGAGCGCGCACAGCGCATGATCGTCCGTCAGGAAGGTCACGCACGGCGGGAGTTCATCGACGACCTGCTGCACGGGCGTGCGGGCGCGGGCGACCTGGCCGCGCGGGCCGAGCGGTTCGGTCTCCGTCTCTCCCACGCGCACGCCGTGGCGGTGACGGAGGGCCCGGCGCCCTACGACGACACCGACGCCGTGCCGAGGAGTCTGGGGGACGAACTGCTGGGCCGTTTCGGCGACCGCGACATCCTGCTCGGCACCAAGGACGGGCGCCTGGTGTGCGTCGCTCCCGCGCACCAGGACGACGTCCTGGCCCACTTCGCCAAGCTGTCGCGCGCGGCGACCGACGGCGGCCGGGTGGCCCTCGGCAGACCGAGGCCGGGCCCCACGGGCATCGCCCACAGCTACGAGGAGGCCCTCAACACCCTGGAGCTCGCCGCGCGCATGGGCTTCGACGAGCCCGTGCTGCACGCCGCCGACCTCCTGGTCTTCCCCGTCCTCACCCGTGACCGGCAGGCCCTGGTCGACCTCGTGCTCAACACCCTCGGCCCACTGGAACAGGCACGCGGCGGCGCCGGGCCCCTGCTCGCAACGCTCCAGGCCTACTTCGCGACGGGCTGCGTGACCGCCCAGGCCGCGCGGCGGCTGTCCCTGAGCATCCGCGCCCTGTCGTACCGCCTCGACCGCGTCCACACCCTCACCGGCTCGGACCCGGCGGACCCGAGGGACCGCTACACCCTCCAGACGGCGGTGATCGGCGCCCGCCTCCTCGGCTGGCCGGACACCGCGCTCTGAGCCGGGGGCCCGAAAGCTCGGAACCAGGGGCACAAAAAAAGAGACAAGAGGGGGATGCCCACCTCTTGCCACTCTCAACTTATAGCGCAGTGGGGGGCTTGCGGCAAGGCCCCCACCGTCCCGCACAATCGCTCATCTCACGCCACGACCTGCGGAAACGGGAGACCAACTGCGTATGCCCCCACTGACCACCCGTGCCTTCGACCTCGCCGGCGCCCTCTCCGCCAAGGCCGACCCGCGGCTCATCGCCGACGACGAGCGGCACTTCGAGGCCATCGCGCGCAGCCTGGAGCAGGCGACCGGCGAACTGTCCGACCGCCTCGACGCCGAGCGCAGGGCACCCGGCGGCCTGGGCCGTGAGGCGCTGGAGCGGGACCTGGAGATCCACCGGCTGACCAGCCGGCTGCGCGCCCTGCGCCGCTTCGGGCTCGACCTGTGCCTCGGCCGGGTCGTCGGCGCGGACGGCTCCGAGCCCGTGTACATCGGGCGTCTCGGCCTCACCGACAGCACCGGCCGCCGGCTGCTGCTCGACTGGCGCTCCCCCGCGGCCGAGCCCTTCTTCGCCGCCACCCACGCCAACCCGATGGGCCTGGCGAGCCGCCGCAGGTACCGCTGGACCGCCGGCCGGATCAGCGACTACTGGGACGAGGTGTTCACCGCCGACGGCCTCGAAGGGCACGCCGCGCTGGACGACCAGTCGGCCTTCATCGCCGGCCTCGGCGCCAACCGCTCGCCCCGGATGCGGGACGTGCTGGCCACCATCCAGGCCGACCAGGACGCCATCGTCCGCGCCGGTTCCCGCGGCGCCCTCGTGGTCGACGGCGGCCCCGGCACCGGCAAGACGGTCGTGGCCCTGCACCGCTCCGCCTATCTGCTCTACTCCGACCCCCGCCTCGCGGGCCACCGCCGGGGCGGCGTGCTGTTCGTCGGCCCGCACCAGCCCTACCTCGCGTACGTCGCCGACGTCCTGCCCAGCCTCGGCGAGGAGGGCGTACGCACCTGCACCCTGCGCGACCTGGTCGCCGAGGGGGCGGAGGCAGGGGTCGAGAGCGACCCGGAAGTGGCCCGTCTGAAGTCGTCCGCGGACATGGTCAGGGCCATCGAGAAGGCCGTCGGGTTCTACGAGGACCCGCCCACCGAGGGCATGTCGGTCACGACGCCCTGGTCCGACGTCTGGCTGAGCGCCGACGACTGGGCCGAGGCGTTCGCGGCGGCGGAACCGGGCACCCCGCACAACGAGGCGCGCGACCAGATCTGGGAGGAGCTGGTCACGATCCTGCTGGACAAGCACGACCTGGACGACGACGCGGACGGCGACCACCCCGACGAGCACGGCGGTGGCGCGTCGGCCGAACTGCTCCGCAGGTCCTTCCTGCACAACCGGGAGCTGGTGACCGCCCTCTACCGCGCGTGGCCGCTGCTCGAAGCGGCCGACCTGGTCGGCGACCTGTGGTCCGTACCCGCGTACCTGCGCCTGTGCGCGCCCTGGCTGAGCCCCGAGGAGGTGCGCACGCTGCGGCGCGCGGACGCCCAGGCCTGGACGGTGTCCGATCTGCCGCTCCTGGACGCGGCACGGCAGCGGCTCGGCGATCCGGAGGCGTCGCTGCGCAGACGCAGGCGGGAGGCGTCGGCCGCCGTCGAACGCGAGCGCATGGCCGGAGTCATCGACAACATGGTCGCCGCCGACGCCGACGGCGAGGGCGCGGTCACCATGCTGCGCGGGCGGGACCTGCAGGACAGCCTGATCGACGAGGGCGCGCTGCCCACCGCGGACCCGGAGCCGTTCGCGGGGCCCTTCGCGCACGTCGTCGTGGACGAGGCGCAGGAACTCACCGACGCGGAGTGGCAGATGCTGCTGCTCCGCTGCCCGTCCCGCAGCTTCACGATCGTCGGGGACCGCGCCCAGGCGCGGGACGGGTTCACGGAGTCCTGGCGGGAGCGGCTCGAGCGGGTCGGCGTCGACCGGGTCGAGGTGGCGTCCCTGAGCGTCAACTACCGGACGCCCGAGGAGGTCATGGCGGAGGCCGAGCCGGTCATCCGCGGCGCGCTCCCGGACGCGAACGTGCCGACGTCCATCCGCAGCAGCGGCCTTCCTGTCGTCCACAGGTCCGTCACGGAACGGGACGCGGTGCTCGACGCGTGGCTCGCCTCGCACACGGAGGGGATCGCCTGCGTCATCGGCGACCCCACGTTCAAGGCCACCCCACGCGTCAGGTCGCTGACGCCGGAACTGGCGAAGGGGCTCGAATTCGACCTGGTCGTCCTCGTCGACCCCGGCGCGTTCGGTGACGGCGTCGGAGGGGCGGTCGACCGCTATGTCGCGATGACGCGGGCGACCCAGCAGCTCGTCGTCCTCACCAGTCCCTGACCGGGGGCGGCGCCACGAGGGTCAGCCGAGCGCCGTCAGGCCGTCCAGCGCGGCCTGGCCGTCGCCGCAGCACACCCCGCAGATCAGCCGGGGCCGCAGCGGTTCGCCGTCGACGTCGTACGCGAGGCGCTGCGCCGCCCCGCGGGTCCGCAGGTCGAAGCCGCACCGGACGCACAGCAGGCCCATCAGCTCGGCCTGTCTCACCGTCCAGGCCGGCCACTCGGCCGCGAGGCAGGACAGGCTCATCATCACGGGGCCGGTGGACCGCGCCTCGCAGTAGGCGAAGGTGAAGCCGGGCGACTCGGCGGGGAGTTCGTCGAGCAGCTGCTGGAGCAGGGGCACCCAGCGCACGAGCCTGGCCAGCTCGGGGAAGGGGACGCGGACCTCCTGGCCCTTGCGGCGTCCCGCCTCGCGGCCCCGCGGCGGACGGAAGGCGACGACGATCCGGTGCGGCACCTTGAGGGTGTCCAGATCCCGCGACAGCTCCGCGGCCGACGTCTCCCACTCCCCCGCGGGGTAGTCGCGCCACATCGCGAGGCCTTCCCCGGTCAGGACGCTCGACGTCCGCACGATCCCGCCGACGCGACGCTGCGCCGCCTGCTCGTCATCGGTCACCACTCGGGCCATGGACTTGCCTCCTTCGAGGTGGACACGACTGCGCGGACGGTCTCCGCACGCCCGCTGGAACAGCACTGGTTCTCACCGGCCGGGACGTGGGGGCGTCACCGTGGCCGTCCATCCATCATTCCTGCCCACAGCGACCGAAGGTCAGACATGGCAGACGGGGGTGTCTTCCACGGCGACGGGCACTCAGCGGTTTGGTTTCGCAGGGTGCGCGTCGGAGAGCACCGGGGTCCTGCGGGGTGAGGTCAGGAGGGCGGGGCGGGCAGGGGCATGGCTTCGAGGGCGCGTGCCGCGTGGACGAGGTTGGAGGCCATGGCCCGGCCGGTGGAGGCCGCCCAGTCGTGGCCGCGCCGGTCGTCCAGGTAGTCGGGGCCGGGCCCCGGGCCGAGGTGCCAGTAGGTCCACGACTGGCCGGGCACGGTGAAGCCGATGTCGACGAGCGCTCCGCTGATCTCGCTGATGACGTGGTGGGCGCCGTCCTCGTTGCCGGTGACCAGGACCCCCGCCACCCGGTTGTACGCGACGGGGCGCTCCTCGTCGTCCGTCTCGCCGAGCATCGCGTCGAGGCGTTCCAGGACGCGCTGGGCCACCGAGGACGGGCGGCCGAGCCAGGTGGGCGAGGCCATGACCAGGATCTGTGACGCGAGCACCTTCTCGTGGACGCCGGGCCAGTCGTCGCCCTCGCCCATGTCGGTCTCCACCCCCGGCTTGATGTCGAGGTCCACGGCCCGTACGACGTCCACCCGCACCCCGTGCCCCTTGAGCGCGGTGATGACGGTGTCGGCGAGGGCCTCCGTGTTCGAGGGCTGCGGAGAGGGCTTGAGGGTGCAGTTAATGACGAGTGCGCGCATGGAAACCACTGTTCCCCGCCTGCCGCGCCGTGAACGGCGGGGCAGGCGACGTTTCACCCGCCATACCAGAACCGGCGGAAGACGCCAGGTGAGCGCCCGTCGCGGGCAGCCGAACGGGGCGCGCCGCGGTCCCGGCGGAGCGCGCCGTGCTCCGCGCGGGGCGCCAGGTGGTCACCAGTGCCGCGGCGAGCAGGAGTTCAGCGATGTCGCCGCCGTAGTACATGGCCTCCGCACCGGCCCTGACCTGTGCCACGGGCGCGTGGATGTCGATGAGGAACCCGGCGTACATCGCTTGCGAGAGGAGCGCGTGGGCTGTGATGGCCACGCCGAGGACCACGAGCCGGGCCGGGACGCCGGGACGCGTGGGCGCGGGGTCGGGACCCGCGATCACCCAGGCGAACAGGCACCCCGACAGCAGGAAGTGCAGATGCAGCAGCCAGTGCAGCGCCTCGTCGCCCGTCGAGGCGTTGTACAGCGGGGTGAAGTAGAGCACCGGCAGCGTCCCGACGCTGAGCAGCAGCGCGGTGACCGGGTGGGCGATCAGACGGGCGGGGCGGCTGCGCAGCACTCGGGTGAGCCCGCGCGCGCGTGCCACCGGCAGGGTGCGCAGCAGCAGCGTGACCGGTGCTGCCAGCATCAGCGCGAGCGGGGCGTACATGCCGACCAGCAGGTGTTGCAGCATGTGGCCGCGGAAGTCGCCGTGCGCGGCGGTGGCCAGGGGCGGCAGCAGGGCGACGGCGAGCAGGGCCGTGCCGGTCAGGAAGAGGCCGGTGCGCCAGGGTGACCAGCCCGCCCGCGGGTTCGCGCGGCGTGCCCGGGCCGCGAGGACCACGTAGCCGGCCGCCACTGCCGTGAGGACCAGCGAGACGAGTACGGGTTCCCAGGGCAGTGCGGCGGACTGCTGGTGGTGTCCGTGCGGTCCGTGGCCGGTCATGACGGTCCGGCCCCCGGGGTGGGGCCGCCGGTCGCGGGGTCGAAGGCGCGGGCGCGGTTCTGGACCATCCAGCCGACCGCCACGAACAGGGCTCCGAGCAGCAGGAAGCCGAGGTCCCACCAGATCTGGTGGGGACCGGCGTAGACGTGGTGGATGCCCAGGACGTGGTGGTCCAGGAGGCCCTCGACGAGGTTGAACAGGCCCCAGCCGACCAGGATCCAGCCCCACAGCTTGCCCGAGGTCCACACCCGGCGTCGGCCGCGCGTCACGCGCGCGTACAGCGACGCCAGGCCGAGGAGGACCGCCAGCCAGCACACGGCGTGGAAGATCCCGTCCCACAGCGTGTTCATCTGGAGGCCCTGCACGGTGTTGGCCGGGTAGTACTTCACGCCGATCCGGTCGGTGTCGGTGCTGGTCAGCATGTGGTGCCAGCGCAGGAGCTGGTGCAGCAGGATGCCGTCGACGAAGCCGCCGAGCCCCACGCCGAGGAGGATCCCCGGCAGTCGCAGGGAGCCCGTGTCCGTGCGCGGCCCGCTGCGGGCCGCCCCTGTGGTCGTAGCCATCGCTCACTCCTCGTCCGGGCCGGCCTGTCCGTGGCGGCGCGCTCTTGCAGGTACCGCGCGCGTGCGGTCGGAAACCGGAGATCGACCGGTTCTCCCGTCCCGCGGGCGGGCCGACCGGATCTCGCCCCCCGGTTCTCCTCAGCGGCCCGGAGGCGGTGCTCTCGCCCGGGGGCGCGTCCGACCCGCGGGAGCGCATCGTCTCCGCCGCGCTCGCGGGCCACGACGTCGGCGCGGCCCGGCCCGTGGGCGGCCGAGGTCCACCTGGCCGCCGTCGGCGACCGCTGGGCGGAGTCCGCCGCGCGGGACACCTCGGCTGCTCGGGCGGGCCACGGCCGAGCCTTCCGACGGGGGAGCCCTCCGCCGTCGCGGCGCGCCCGCCGGCGAGGTGACCGCCGCGAGCCCGGCCGGGTGGAGCCGCTAGGCCCCGCGCTTCTTGGCCGTCGTCTTCTTCCCCGCGGTCGTCCGCTTCGACGTCGACTTCTTGGCCGCCGCCGTCTTCTTCGCGGCCGGCTTCTTGGCTCCGCGCTCGGTCGGCATCTCGTGGACCGTCGCGTCCTGGTCGTCTCGGCCGCCCTCGCCGCGGGAGGCCTGCGCCTGCTGCACGGACTGCTGGAGCGCCGCCATGAGGTCCACGACCTTCCCCTCGGGCTCCTCCTTCTCCGCAGCCGCGGGCGGCTGCTTCCCACCCGCCTTCGCCGCGATGACCTCCTCCAGGGCGGCGGTGTAGCGGTCGGTGGCCCACTCCTGCCCTTCGATGCCGTCGGCGGTCATCGAGTCGACGAGGAGCACGGCCCGCTCGATCTCGGCCTCGTCGAGTTCGACCTCCTTGGGCGCCAGGGTCTCCGGGCTGCGCACCTCGTCGTCCCACTTCATGGCGTGCAGGACGATCACCTCGTCCTGCACGCGGAGCAGCCCGAGCCGTTCCCTGCCGTGCCAGGCGAACTTCGCCACCGCGGCCTTGCTGCTGCGTTCGAGCGCCTTGCGCAGCAGGGTGTACGGCTTGGCGGCCACCTGGCCGTCGCCCTGGAGGTAGTAGCCCTCCCCGATCCTGACCGGGTCGATGGACTCGTAGGGCACGAACGCGGTGATCTCGATCGCCTTGGCGGTGGGCAGCGGCATGTCGTCGAGCTCCTCGTCGCTGATCTCGACGACGGTGTCCCTGTCGACCTCGAACCCCTTGCCGATCTCGGCGCTCGTGACCTCTTGGCCGTCCAGCTCGCAGATCTTCTTCGTACGCACCCGCGCCATGTCCGCCAGGTGGTACTGGTGGAAGCGGATGCTGTGCTTCTCGGTAGCGGGCAGCACCTTGATCGGGATGGTCACCAGACCGAAGCTGATCGCGCCGGACCAGACGGGGCGGGGCATAGGGGTACCTCCGTGACGGCCCCGAGGCCTCCAGGCTAGGCAAGGCCGCCCGGCCGGGCACGCCGAAGGCCCCCGTCCCGACGGTCCGGCCGCCTACTTTCCGCCGAGGCGGGCGCCCACCATCACCCCGGCGCTCCACCACGCGAGGGGCAGATCACTCATCCGCATCGCGCCCCGCCCCCGCTGGAGCGGGCGGTTGCGGGCGTACACCAGGGCCGGGCCGCGCTTGGCCAGGGCCAGGAGGTCGGCGGCCGTCATCTGGTCCCGCAGGCCCACCAGGCGTGCCGTGCGGTCCGGCGACGCGTCGGCCATCCAGTAGTGGCGGCGCAGCAGGCCGGTGGCGGTGCGCGCGTAGAGCCGCGCCCGGTCCCGGTCCTCCCCCGCGCCCGGTCCTGGGCGGCCGTCCCGCGCGCCCTGCTCCGTCGCGTGCGGCGGCCACGCGTCGAGCAGCGCCTCCATGTCATCGGCGAGCAGCCGCAGCTCCATGGCGTCGGCCGACCGCCCCACGGACCGTGCCGGGTCCGTCAGGGCGGCCGGTTCGGTCCATCGCCGGTCCGCACCGAGGAGGCGGTCGAGCCGTTCCGCCGTACAGGGGAGCAGGTCGGCGTCCACCCGGGCCGCGAGATGGCCGTGGAGGGCGGTGAGTGCCGCCCGGGGGCTCGCGGTGCCGCTGCTCTCCAGGGGGCCGCCGACGCCCGCGAGGCGCAGCCGCTCGCCTGACGGGCGGCCTTCGTTGCGGGCGCGCGTCCAGCGCACGAACTCGCGGTCGCCGTCGGGAGCGCCGGAGTCATGGCCGGGCCCGTGGCAGGGCCCGTACGCCATGCCCTTCATCGCCTCCACGGCCTCGTCCAGCGTGCCCCTGCCCCACCTGACGTAGTCGTCGACGACTGTCCCCCGTACGCCGTCACCTTCGAACGCGATCGTGCGAGGGCCTTCCCGCTCGACGAGTCGCCGGAAGAGATCCTCGCGTCGTTCGAGCGAGGGGCCGTCGGCGTGTGCGGGGTCGTCCACGGTGGTCAGCCGTGGCGGGTGAGGGAGCAGCTTCATGAGGGTCGCGGTGGCGAGGGCAGGGGGAGCGGCTTGCGTGTCGGTGGCCATGCCTCTCAACGGTATCGCTGACCCAGCGGTTGAGACTTCTGGGGAGAGGACCGCGATATCGTCGGCCTCGTGGCGAAGAACCCTCAACACACGGAACGGCTCCGACCGATCGATCTGGCGCGTGAGCACGGCCTGTCGACCCAGGCGGTCAGGAACTACGAGGAGGCCGGCATCCTCCCGGCCGCCGACCGCACCGAGCACGGCTACCGCACCTACACCCCGCTGCACGCCCGGGCCCTGGACGCGTTCCTCGCCCTGGTGCCCGGCCACGGCCACCACACGGCGGCGTCGGTGCTGCGGGCCGTCAACCAGGGCGCGGCGGACGAGGCGTTCCGCCTCATCGACGAGAGCCACGCCCGGCTCCTCGAAGACCGGCGCACGCTCCAGGCCGTGGAGCGGGCCCTGTGCGACCTCGCTCCCGGCGCGGCCGACGAGCCGGACGCGCCGGGTCCGCGTCCCCGGGGCACGTTCATCGGGCCGCTGGCGGAGAGTCTCGGGCTCCGGCCCGCGACGCTGCGGAAGTGGGAGCGCGCGGGCCTCGTACGGCCGCGCCGCGATCCGGCGACCGGCTACCGCGTGTACGACGACGCCGCCGTGCGGGACGCCCGCCTGACCCATCAGCTCCGGCGCGGCGGCTATCTCCTGGAGCAGATCACCCCGCTCATCACCCAGGTGCGTGCGGCCGGCGGCCTCGAACCCCTGGAGGCGATGCTGAGCGACTGGCGCGGCCGGCTGTCCGCCCGCGGGCGGGCCATGCTGACCGGCGCGGCGAAGCTGGAGGCCTACCTCCGCGAGCGCGGCTGAGGCGGCGGGGCCCCGGGATGCCCCGGAGCCGCTCCGGAGTGACCCGGAGCAGCGAACGCCCACCGCACGTAACGGATTTGGGCGCCGCCCGCACCGCCCGGAGCCTCTGCTGCCCGCCTGGGAAAGCCCGAAAACAGGGCGCAGGCTGTGAGCCCACCCATAGGGGCTACGTCACATGCTAAAGGCGGTAGTAGCCGTGGGGTGCGGGGCGTCGGGCCTGGGGCCGTTCGTCCCGCCGCCGGGCGAGAAGCTCTGCGTAACGGGGTAGTACGTCACACCCTTGCGCACCCCCTGGAGCGCCGCTAACTCTTGCTGAAGTTCCGGGACAGCGGGACATACCGGGCGAATTCGCCCGGGACCCGCAGCGGGTGACCCAGTCCGGGTCACCGAGCCCCACCCACGTAGCGCACCGAGGAGTAGCACTCGCATGGCCACCACCGTCACGCCGACCCGCAACGCCCGACTCCGCAAGTTCTCCGTCACGGGCATCGCCACCGCCGGCGCCGCGGCCGCGGCTCTCACGCTGATCCCCACCTCCGCCCACGCCGCCGAGCCGGCCAAGACTACCGAGGTGACCAAGGCCGTCCAGGCGGCCAAGAAGGACCACCCCGACAACCTCGACGGCTGGATCCGTGAGGCCCTCGACATCATGAAGGACAAGGGCATCCCCGGCTCCTACGAGGGTCTGCACCGCAACATCATGCGCGAGTCCTCGGGCAACCCGAACGCCCAGAACGGCTGGGACGTCAACGCGCAGAACGGCACCCCGTCCAAGGGCCTCCTCCAGGTCATCCAGCCGACCTTCGAGGCCTACCACGTCGAGGGCACCGCGAACAGCCTGACCGACCCGGTCGCCAACATCACCGCTGCCGCGAACTACGCCGCCGACAAGTACGGCTCGATCGACAACGTCGACTCCGCGTACTGAGCCGCCGGTCACAGCTGGGCCCGTGAGAAGCCACGACAAGGCCCATGAGAAGTGCCCATGAGAAGTAGGGACAGCGCATGCCGCACGACAGGCACGGGAGCGGGAACGAGGACCACCGCGGGCCCGCGGCCCCCGACCACGGACCCCCGCGGGTACGCCGCTCCCGACGCAAGCCCCGCAAGAAGGCCCCGCGCTTCGTCGCATGGGGCGCCCTGGGGGCCGTCGTCGCCGGTGGCGGTGGCGTGGCCTACGCCTGGCACCACCTCGACGGCAACATCCAGGGGACGGACGTCGACGCCGCGCTCGGGCACGACCGGCCGGCGCGGCAGCGGGACGGATCGATGAACATCCTCCTGCTGGGCTCCGACTCACGCGCGGGCACCCACGGACAGTACGGCCGCGGCGTCAGCGGCGCGCGGGCCGACACCGCGATGGTCCTGCACGTCGACAAGACCCACGAGAAGGCCTCGGTCGTCAGCATCCCGCGCGACACCATGGTCGAGCGGCCCCAGTGCGCGCAGCCGCACGGCGGCGCCGCACCGGGTGCGCGCCAGGCCATGTTCAACTCGTCCTACCAGGTGGGCGGCCCCGCCTGCACCGTGAAGACGGTCGAGAAGATGTCGGGCGTCCGCATGGACCACTACCTCGAAGTCGACTTCAAGGGCTTCCAGAAGCTCATCGACGAGCTCGGCGGCGTGGACATCACCACCCGCGAGGCCATCCACGACCCCAACAGCGGCCTGTCCCTGACCGCCGGCAAGCACACGCTGAAGGGAAAGCAGGCCCTGGCGCTCGTGCGCACCCGGCACGGTGTGGGCGACGGCAGCGACCTCGGCCGCATCCAGCTCCAGCAGGCGTTCATCAAGGCGCTGATCCACCGCGCCGAGACGGTCGACCCGCTGAGCGACCCCACGAAGTCGTACTCCCTGGCGGACACCGCGACCAAGACCATCAGCGCCGACTCCGACCTGGCCTCCGCCGACAAGCTGCTCGGCCTCGCCGAGGAGCTGCGGGGCATCGGCCCCGGGCACCTGGACATGGTGACGATGCCCGTCACCTACGACGCCCGGGACGCCGGACGCGTCAAGCCGATGGAGCAGGCGTCGAAGCGGGTCTGGTCGGCACTGCGCCAGGACCGCGCCATCCCGCGGTCGGCCACCGAGGGTTCGGTGGGCGACAGGACGGACTCGCCGGTTTCGGCCTGACGTCGCCGATGCGGTACGAAGTCCTCGTGAACGAAGAGACTCCGCTCCCGACCGCCCGCGTGTTCATCGCCCTGGCGCCGCCCGACGAGGCGAAGCGGGAGCTGGTGGGCGAACTCGGTCCCGCCTACGCCGCGCATCCGCGCATGCGGTGGAACCGCGTCGAGGACTGGCACATCACGCTGGCGTTCCTCGGCGAGGTCCCCGCCGACGTGATCCCGCTCCTGCGTTCGCCCCTCGCGGACCTGGCGACCGCCCGTCCACCCCTCACCCTGGCGCTCCGCGGCGGCGGCCACTTCGACGAGCGGGTGCTGTGGGCCGTCGTCGCGGGGGAACTCGACGCGCTCCATGAACTGGCCGCCGACGTGCGCGCCACGGTCACGGGATGCGGCATCGCTCTCCCCGACCGCCGATTCCGCCCCCATCTGACCCTCGCCCGCGCCCGCCGCGACACCCCGTCGTGCGCACCCCGGGCGGCCACCGGCCTCGCCGGTTTCGCCGGCCGCCCCTGGCAGACGGAACGTCTGCACCTGGTGGCCGGCGAAGTCGTGCGCGGTCCGGGCCCGATCCGCTACGGCGATGTCGCGGCGTGGGCTTTCGGGGGTGTGCGCGAGGTGGCCGGCGAGTAGCCGCGCAGGGTGGCGTCCGACGAACGGGGGCCCCGCGCCGCCTACTTGGATTCGACCCGGCCCAGCGCATCGGGGCCGGTCAGGAGCGCGTCGCACGCCGACTGCCACGCACCGTCCCCGGGGAAGAGCTGGGCGCGGAGGTAGGCCCAGGTGAGCCGCTGGACCGCGGACACCCGCCCGGGGTCCTCGTCCGTCGTCTCGGCGACGTCGTACCCGGAGACCCCGCCGAGTCCGTGCCCGGCGTCGAACAGGGTGACCAGGCTCTTCGGGCCCGGTGCGAGCACATAGGGGTCGGTGTGCCACTCGGGGCCGCGGTTCGTCAGATGCGTGGAGTCGTCCTTGTCACCGGCGACCACGAGGGTGGGCGCCGCCATCCGCGAGAAGTCCGGGGTGGTGAGGAAGGGGAACATCTCGGCCACGGACTCGTTGATCGCGTCGCCGCCGCGGCCGGGCGCGGCGAGCAGGACGCCCGCCTTGACGCGCGGGTCGGCCAGGCTCACCTCGGCGCCGTCGTCGGGGTCGGTGAGCATGGCGCCGAGCAGCAGGCCCGCGGTGTGGCCGCCCATCGAGTGCCCGGCCACGGCGATCTTGTCGCGGTCCAGACGCCCGCGGAGGTGCGGCGCCGCGGCCTCGATCTCGTCGAGCCGGTCGATGATGTGCCGCATGTCCTCGGCCCTCGACCGCCAGAACATGGGCGCCCCCGGGGTGGCGGGGTCCAGGCTCAGCGTCCGCGAGCTCAGGTGGGTGGGCTGGATGACGACGAAGCCGTGCGCCGCCCAGAAGTGGGCCAGGGGTGCGTAGCCGTTGAGCGAGGAGAGGTGGTTGGAGGGGCCCTGGCCGTGCGAGAGGAGGAGGACCGGCAGGTCGTCGCCGGTCACGGGGGCCGATATGCGCATCTCCAGGTCCACGGGGCGGCCGGGGACCGGCAGCGCCACCGGGGCGATGGACAGGACGGGGGCGGGCGAGGCGGGAGTGGCGTCGGTGGTGTGAGTCGATGCGCTCATGATGCGTACGTCCATTCGAAGGGCTCGGCGTCGGCCGGTGCGGCCGACGGCATGGGGAGGCAGCGAGGAGCGCCCGGGTTCGGCTAAGCTATGAACCGGAGCGACGTTCCACTTACGTCACGGACGATACGGAGCAACGTTCCGCTTTGTCAACGGACCCCTGCCCGGCTTCCGCGCACCCGACCTGAACCCGGCCGCGGAACCGACCGGACCGACAGCGAAAGGAGCGTGTGGTGCCCCCTGCCCCCGCCGCCCCCTCGGGCGAGCCACGGCCCGCCCGGAGCAAGCGGGCCGACGCCCAGCGCAATCAGCAGACGCTGCTCAAGGCCGCCGCCGCGGTGTTCGTCACCTCCGGCGTGGACGCGCCGATCCGGCAGATCGCCGCCGAAGCGGGTGTCGGGATGGGCACCATCTACCGCCACTTCCCCACCCGCGCGGACCTCGTCGTCGCCGTCTACCGCCACCAGGTCGAGGCGTGCGCGGAGGCCGGACCGCGGTTGCTGGCCGACGCGGACTCCCCCTTCGCGGCGCTCCGCGAATGGGTCGACCTCTTCGTCGACTTCCTGGTCACCAAGCACGGCCTGGCCAACGCGATGCAGTCGGACAGCGGCGGCTTCGACGCGCTGCACAGCTATTTCCTCGACCGCCTGGTGCCCGTCTGCGCGCAGTTGCTCGACGCGGCGGTGGACGCCGACGAGATCGCGCCCGACACGCAGGCCCTTGAACTGATGCGCGGCATCGGCAACCTCTGCGTCGGCCGCGACGGCGACCCCGACTACGACCCCCGCCGGATGGTCGCGCTGCTCCTCCGAGGACTACGGCAGACCGGAGCCCCATCCGGCGCCTGACAGCCGAGCACCCCTGGTGGCCGCCCTTCCCGGCCCCCTCATGTCCCCCGCGCTCCCTACTTTCCCTATCGATTTACTAGGAAAGTATTGACGCCCACCCGCCGCGTGCGGAGGATGAAGAACGTGGCCCGTACACACCGTTGGGCCCACCGGCAGCCGGACCGCCCAACGCCGCGTCCTGGGACCGAACTTGAGGAGACCTCCGCCATGGGCGTCGCCACCGCACCGGCCGTTCCCGCCCCGGAGTCCGAGCACGTCGGGCCCGGCCGAGAGCACTGGCTGCGCGTGGCCCGCGAGACGGCGGACGACCTGGCAACCGACGCGACGGCACGGGACCAGGCGGGGAAGGCGCCGTTCGACGAGGTGTCCCGGCTGCGCGAAGCCGGACTCCTGACGCTGCTCGCACCGGCCGGGGCCGGCGGGGGCGGCGCGGACTGGCCCACGGCCTACGCCGTCGTCAGGGAGATCGCCGCCGCCGACAGCTCGATCGCCCAACTGCTCGGCTCCCACTACTTCCTGTCCGGCGGCGCCCGCTTCTTCGCAGAGCCGGCGCTCGCCGACCGCGTCGAGCGGCGCACCGCGGCGGAGGGATCGTGCTGGGGCGGCGGCTTCGCCCACCGGGAGCCGCCCCTGACGCTCACCAGGTCGGGCGAGGGTTACACGGTGAGCGGACGGCAGAGTCACACCACCGGCGTCCTCGTCGCCGACCGCGTCGCCGTGCGGGCCATGCGGGGTGGCACCGGTGAACCGCTGGCCGTCGTCGTCGACACCACCCGTCCCGGCGTACGGATCGACGACGACGCCGACACCTTCGGCCAACGCCTCGCGGGAGGTGGCACGGTGGAGTTCGACGCGGTGCGGGTGACCGGCGACGACGTGCTCGGCTCGCTCTCCGCCGACGAGGACATCCTGTCGCCGCCCGCCGCCCTGGCCTCCCCCGTCGGGCGTCTCCTCGCCGTCCAGCTCCGGCTGGGCATCGCCGAAGGGGTGCTCGCCGAGGCCCGCGAGTACAGCAGGGCGGGGCACGCGGCCCGGCAGCCGGCGTGGCCCGTCGAGGCCCCCGGCGACCCGCACGCGCTCACCATGTACGGAGAGCTGACGGTCCTGACGCGCTCCGCCTCCGCGCTCGGCGCGCAGGCCCTGGACGCCGTCGGCGAAGGGCTCGCCCGGGGCGCGACGCTCTCCTACGACGAGTACGCGGAGATCTCGGTCCTCGTGGCGATGGCCGAAGCCGCCGCGGCCGACGCCGTCCGGGAGTCCACCACCCGCGCGCTCGACATCGTGGGCGCCGCCTCCGCCTCCGCCCGGCTGGGCTTCGACCGCTTCTGGCGCAACGCCCGCACCCACGCCCTGCACGCCCCCGGCGCCCACCGGCTCCGCGACGTCGGCGACTTCGTCCTCAACGGCGCGCACCCGCCCTTCGTCCTGCCCTCCTGACCCTTCAGGGCGCGGCGTCGGCGAGCCCGGGGCTGCGCGGGCGTCGGTGCGCGGGCGCACATGATCCGAGGCAAACGGCCGGTCATCGTCTCTCACTTCGGCCGGACGGACGCGCGTGCCCGTTACGGTCCGAAGGCGGCGCCTTCGCCGCCCCCGGACCCGAGGGGCTGAAATGAAAGCCGTCGTGATCAGGACGTTCGGTGACCCCGCCGGCCTGGAGGTCGTCGATGTGCCCGTGCCCGTCGTCGCGCCCGGGCAGGTGCGCGTCGCCACGGAGGCGATCGGCGTGGGCGGTGTGGACGCCATGATCCGCCGGGGAGCGCTCGCCGCCTACGGCTTCCGGGAGGGTCACCTCCTCGGCAGCGAGATCGCGGGGAGGGTCACCGAGGTGGGCGAGGGCGTGGACACCTCGTGGATCGGACGGCGGGTGTGGGCGTCCACCGGCCTGTCCGGCGGGTACGCGGAACAGGCCGTCGCCGCGGTCGACGACGTCCTTCCGCTGCCCGACGACCTGACCGACGCCGACGCGGTGACCCTCGGCAGCTCCGGCGTGGTCGCCCACTTCGCCTGGACCGGGCCCGCCTCACGCCCGGGGAGACGGTGCTCGTGCGGGGTGCGGCGGGCGGCATCGGGGTCACGGCGGTCCAGCTCGCGGCCGGGCAGGGTGCGAGCGCGGTGGCGGTCACCACCTCGTCGGCCGAACGCGGCGCCCGGCTACGGGAGCTGGGCGCGACCCATGTCCTCGACCGCACCGGCGAGGGCGGGCTCGATGGGGGCGGGTTCGGTGAGGGCGGCCCCGGCGCTCCGGCGGGCTTCGACGTGGTGATCGACATCGTGGGTGGCCCTCAGATCCCCCTCTTCCTCGACCAGGTGAACGCCAACGGGCGGTATGTGGCCGTCGGCATGGTCGGCGGGCAGCCCCCGGCGGACTTCGGCATGCGGCTCATGGACGCCTTCCGCACGTCGTTGTCGTTCGCCACGTTCAGCGCGGACACCGTGTCCGGCCCCGATCGGCGGACCGTGCGGGCCGCCCAGTTCGCCGACGCCGCGCGCGGCACCCTGCGCACAGTCGTGCACGAGGTGCTGCCTCTTGACCAGGCGGCACGGGCCCACGGCGAGATGGACGCGGGGAAGGTCTTCGGCAGGGTCGTGCTGGTGCCCTGAGTCGTACTCATGCCTTGAGTCGGGCGGCGGGGACGGCGTCCCCGGCCCAGCGCGCGAGGAGCCGGTCCGCAGGACCGGCTCATTGTGAACGCCGTGCTTCACCGCGGTTACCCGCGTTGCGGGCGACATAAGCCCTCCCTCACGGCGTTGACCCGGCCGATTTCCACTGGGACTCTCTTGGTGTGAGCAAGCACGAGGAATTCACCGCGCGCCTGCACGTCGATCTGCGACGGCAGGCCAGCGCCATCTGTGCCGCCGGACAGTAAGTCCGCCGCCGGGCACTGAATCCGCCGTCGAGCACCGCATTCCCCGCCGGGCGCTGAATCTTCCGCCGAGCACCGAATGCGCCGCCGGGCGTCGAACCTTCCGTCCGGCACCGCATTCCCCGCCGGGCGCCGAATTCAGCCGTCGGGCGCCGCATTCCCACACGCTTCAGGCAACGCCGCCCGTACGCCCCGCTTCGTTTTCCTCTCTTTCGCGACGACCGCTGCCCGCGTGCCCGCGCGGGTGATTCCGCCGGTCCCGCACCGTCCCCACCCGTTTTCGAACAGGACGCATTCATGGCCGCCAAGGCATCGACCCGACGTCAGTTCCTCTCCCTGCTCGCTCTCTCCGCGGCGGCCGTGAGCTGCGGCGCCTCGGCGACCGCCACATCCGGCGGGGGCCGGACCAAGACGCTCCGCTACCAGGGCTGGGCGGGACAGGTCACCTTGCCCGAACTCGCCGCCGACCTGGGCTATCTGGGGGACGTGAAGCTGAAGTGGGTCGGCAACACCATCAGCGGGCCCCAGGACATCCAGTCCGCGGCCACGGGCCAGACGGACTTCGGCGGCGCCTTCAACGGCGCGGTCGTCAAACTCGCCGCGAACAACGCCCCGATCAAGGCGGTCATCAGTTACTACGGAGCCGACAAACACGCCTACAACGGCTTCTACGTCCTTGCGGACAGCCCCATCCGCTCGCCCCGTGACCTGCTCGGCGCCAAGGTCGGCATGAACACCCTCGGCGCCCATTCCGAGGCCATGCTCGACATCTACCTGCAACGGGGCGGACTCTCCCGCAAGGACAGGGAGGAGGTCGAGCCGCTGGTGGTGCCGCCGGTCAACACCGAGCAGTCCCTGCGGCAGAAGCAGATAGACGTGGCCGTGCTCGGCGGCGTCCTGCGGGACAAGGCACTCGCGGCCGGCGGAATCCGTCCGCTGTTCACCGACTACGAACTCCTCGGCGCCTTCAGCGCGGGCACCTTCGTGATGACGGACCGCTTCCTGAAGGCGAATCCCGATACGGCCCGCACGTTCGTCACCGCCGTCGGGCGGGCCATCGAATGGTCCCGTGCCACCCCGCGCGCAGAGGTCATCGACCGGATGACGGAGATCGTGGAGAAGCGCGGGCGCAACGAGGACACCGCTCCCCTCAAGTACTGGAAGTCCTACGGGGTCGCCGAGAAGGGCGGCCTGATCACCGGCAAGGAACTCCAGCTCTGGATCGACTGGCTGGCCGAACGCGGTGACATCGACAAGGGCGGGGTCAGCCGGGCCGACCTCTACACCAACGAGTACAACGCCTCCGACAAGAGCGGGAACTGACCCATGCCGGAACCCACCCACTCCGTTCCCACCCACTCCGTTCCCACCCCCTTCCTGTCCACCACCCCCGCCCCTACCGCCCCTGTCACCCCCGCACCCAAGATCGTCTTCGAGGACGTGCGCAAGGAGTTCGCCGCCAAGGGACGCGCGGGAGCCCGGCGTGGCGGCGCCGTCACCGCGCTGGACGGCATCGACCTGGAGATAGCGGACGGGGAGTTCTTCGTCCTGGTCGGTCCCAGTGGCTGCGGGAAGTCGACGCTGCTCGACCTCCTCGGCGGTCTGGCCCGGCCCACCACCGGGCGCATCCTGGTGGACGGCAGACCCGTCACCGGCCCGGGTCTGGACCGCGGCATCGTGTTCCAGCAGTACGCGCTGCTGCCGTGGCGCACCGCCCAGGGCAACGTCGAGTTCGGCCTGGAGGCCACCGGCGTCCCGCGTCGGCAACGCCCGGCGCGGGCCCGGGAGTTCCTCGCTCTGGTGGGCCTCCGCGGGTTCGAGGACCGCCATCCGCACGAGCTGTCCGGCGGGATGCGGCAGCGCGTGGCGATCGCCCGCAGCCTCGCCTACGACCCCGGCGTCCTGCTGATGGACGAGCCGTTCGCCGCGCTCGACGCCCAGACCCGGGAGTCGTTGCAGGACGAGCTGCTGCGCATCTGGCAGCGCACGGGGAAGACCGTCGTCTTCATCACCCACGGCATCGACGAGGCCGTCCATCTCGGGCAGCGCGTCGCCGTCATGTCCTCGCGGCCGGGGCGCGTCAAGCGGATCGTGCCCATCGCGCTCGACTCCCGCACGGGCACGGACGACCTCCGCTCCAGCCCCGAGTTCGCGCGGCACCGGCACGAGATCTGGTCGCTCCTGCGCGACGAGGTGGCCAGGGCGCAGGAGCTGGAGAAGGAGGAGGTCTCCGCATGAGCCCGACGACCCGCACCGCCGCTCCCGATGCGGCGGCCACCGCCACCGCCGACGGGTCGGCCACCGCTGCCCCGCACAGCGCCTCCGTACCCGCGAAGGCGCCACCGCAGGCCCCCACGGAGACGACGCGGCCAGAAGCGGCACTGCCGAAACCCCAGTCAGCGACAGCCCCCGCGGCACTCCGCCGCCGAGTGGCGCATCGGCTGCCTCGGCTGCTGCTCGGCGCGGTGACCAGGTCCGTGGCCGTCGTGGCGCTCCTGCTGCTGTGGGAGGTCGCGCCGCGCCTCGGGCTCGCCGACCGGACCTTCCTGCCGCCGTTCAGCGAGGTCGCCGACGCCTGGTGGGGGCTGGCCGCCGACGGGCAGCTCGCCGACAACGCGCGGGCCAGCCTGGTGCGCTCCTTCAGCGGCTTCGGCATCGCCGTGGCCCTCGCCGTACCGCTCGGGCTTCTGATCGGCTGGTACCGGCCCGTCGCGGACCTCCTCGGGCCGCTCCTGGAAGTGTTCCGCAACACCGCCGCGCTCGCCCTGCTGCCGGTGTTCGTGCTGCTGCTCGGCATCGGCGAGACCTCGAAGATCTCCATCGTCGTGTACGCCTGCACATGGCCGATCCTGCTCAACACCATCAGCGCGGTCCGCGGCGTCGACCCGACCCTGCTCAAACTGGCCAGGTCGATGGACCTGCCGGCGCACCGGCTGTTCCAGAAGGTGATCCTGCCGGCCTCCGTGCCGACGATGTTCACCGGCATCCGGCTGGCCGGGGCGGTCTCCATCCTCGTCCTCGTCGCCGCCGAGATGATCGGCGCCAAGGCGGGGCTCGGATATCTGATCAACGCCTCGCAGTACAACTTCGCGATCCCGCAGATGTACGCGGGCATCATCACGATCTCCGCCATCGGCGTGGCCTTCAACCAGCTCCTGGTCGCCGTGGAGCGGCGGCTCAGCTCCTGGCGCGTCCCCACGGGCGGATGACCCGCACGCACACCGGCCACGACCACCCCAAGCCCCCACCCCCCTGCCCTGCCCTGCCCTGCCCTGCCCCTTGAAAGGAAACCCGCACATGAGCACCACCAGCACCGGCTTCGACATCCGCAGGATCGGCGGTCGCATCGGCGCCGAGATCCACGGCGTGGACCTCTCCGCGGACCTCGACCCCGCCATCGTCACCGAGATCAACTCCGCGCTCCTCGAACACAAGGCGCTCGTCTTCCGCGACCAGGGTCTCGACGACGCGGGCCAGCTCCGCTTCGCCTCCCTCTTCGGTGCACTGACCAACGCGCACCCGACGGTCCCCTCGGTCGACGGACAGCCCGAGATCCTGCCCGTCGACGGCGACGAGGGCATCCGCGCCAACCACTGGCACACGGACGTCACCTTCGTCCGCACGCCCCCGAAGGCGTCCACGCTGCGCAGCATCGTGGTCCCGCCGTACGGAGGCAACACGCTCATCGCCAACTCGGCCGCCGCGTACCGCGATCTGCCCGACGCGCTCCGCGATCTCGCGGACAGGCTGTGGGCCGTGCACACCAACGACTACGACTACGCCGCCCCGAGGACCGAGAAGGCCGCCGAGCACCGCAGGCGGTTCGTGTCCCGCAAGTACCGCACCGCGCACCCGGTGGTGCGGGTCCACCCCGAGACCGGGGAGCGCGGTCTCTTCATCGGCGGCTTCGCCCAGAGCATCATCGGGCTCAGCCCCTCCGAGTCCCGCGATCTGCTGCGCATCTTCCAGGCGTACGTCACCCGTCCCGAGAACATCGTGCGCGTGGTCTGGTCGCCGGGCGACCTCGTCCTGTTCGACAACCGCATCACCCAGCACTACGCCCCCGACGACTACGGCGACCTGCCGCGTCTGCTGCACCGGGTGACCGTCGCGGGTGACGCTCCCGCCGGCGTCGACGGCGCGCTCAGCCGTGTCGTCGAGGGGGACGAGGCCGCGCACTACACGCCGTCGGCTGCCTGATCCCACCCCGGCCGCCGGGCGCGCTCGCGCCCGGCGGCCACCGGGCGCCCGCCCGCGGCGGTCACCGGTCCACGTCGTACGGGATAATGCCCGTATGCGGATCTCAGCCAGGGCGGACTACGCGGTACGTGCCGCGCTGCAACTCGCCGCGTCCCCGGACGACGGGCCGCCCGTCAAGGCGGAGGCGATCGCCGGCGCCCAGGACATCCCGCACAAGTTCCTCGAAGGCATCCTGAACGACATGCGCCGGGGCGGGCTCGTGCGCAGCCGGCGCGGCGGCAACGGCGGCTACCGGCTCGCGAAGCCGGCGGAGGACATCAGCATCGCCGACGTCATCCGGACCGTCGACGGGCCGCTGGTCTCGGTGCGGGGTGTCCGGCCGCCCGAGCTGTCCTACAGCGGACCCGCCGAGTCCCTGCTCCCGCTGTGGATCGCGCTGCGGTCCCATGTGCGGGAGATCCTGGAGGGCGTGTCGCTCGCCGACGTCGCGACCGCCCGGCTCCCGCCCGCCGTCGCGGCACTGACCGACGCCCCGAGCGCCTGGGTCAACCCCTGACCACCGTCACCACGGCACTCCCCCTCATGCGCACGGCCCCTCGGTCCGAGGACGGCCGCCACGCCGGCCGGACCACCTCACCGTCACACACCACCAGCGGCTCGACCTCGCGGGATTCATGGAAACGGATCCACCCCAGGTCGACCGGCCGACGCGCGTCGCCGGCGCGGGCCGCGAGCCAGCCGAGCAGTGAGCCGGTCTCCTCGGATCGATCGGGGTGGATCTCCTGCCGACTCGTGAGCGCCCACGCACCGGGCCGGGTGTCCTGTCCGCGCAGCAGGACCGAGGCAAGCACGCCGCCCACGTCGCTCGCTTCGCCGTTCTGGCCCAGCAGGGGCTCGGGGTGGTCCTCCACGGCCGGCTCCCCGTGCTCATCCTCCACCACGACCGGGAACTCGGTCACGATGCCGAGGACCTCCGGCTGAGGACCCGGTCCGAGGTGCCAACGGAGTTCGGCGATCTCCCCTTCCGGCAGTTCGTCGCGGAGGTCCAGCGCCAGCGTGAGGTCAAAGGGTCAGCCACAGCGCACACGCTGACGCCGCGGTCTGGCGGTCCGACCGCCGCCGAGGTCCGATGACGGGCCCTCAGATCAGGCGGAAGAGGTCCGCCGCCGCGTGGACGTCCGTGAAATCCTCGACCGAGCGGAGGTTGTCGCAGAGGGCGTCGAGGACCGAGCCGGCCTCGGCGGCGGGCGGGGCGCCGATGGCGATGCCGAAGACGCGGAAGTCCAGCGCGTGCTTCGCGTCGTTCCAGGCCCGCATCCACTCCTCCGTGACGTCGCACTCGTCGTCGGTGAGCATGACGATGTCGCCCCGCGCGCGGGAGGTGTCGTCGTACTCCTCGGCGAGGAGTTCCCTGGCCGCTGTCAGAGGCGTCTGGTAGCTGGTGCCGCCGCCGAGGAAGGTCTCCGCGAAGTCGAGTACGCGGGTGATGCCGGAGGGCTCGCCGGCCGGGAAGCGGAACACCTGGAGCTTGTCGGCGGCCGAGAACAGGATGCCGACGAAGTCCCGCCCCGCGTGCCGGGCCTGGTCGAGGAGGGCCAGCGCGCACGCCTTGGCCCATGCCTCCCTGGTGACTGAGCCCGGCCCCTCCTCGTACATGGAGTGCGAGGTGTCCACGCAGGCGATGACGGCCCCCTGGCCGGTGGTCTGCTCGCCCAGGCTGTCGTAGAGCATCAGCTCCCCGGCGGCGTGGCGAGCGGCGAAGACCGCGCGCAGCTCGGGTACGCCGAGGTTGGCCAGCTCGGAGGGGATGACGCGGGAGAGGTCGTCGCCGAGTGTGACGCCGACGAGTTCGCCCGCGGTGTTCTCCACCTTGCGGGCGCGTTCCCCGTCGGCCATCTGCCGGAAGCGTCCGATCAGCTCCGCCCACCGCGCGAGGCGGCCGGTGCGCAGCCGCTCGGCGAGCCTGGCCCGCTCGTCGTACGACAGCCGTTCGAGTTCGCCGGGGCCGACGCCCCAGGCCCGCGTCAGCGCGGCCTCCTCCCGTACGGTCTCGGCGGCTTTCGCCACGGCGTGCCGGGCCGTGGCGCGCAGGGCGGGCGCCGCCTCGGGAAGGGGCCGTGCGGCGTCCTGAGCCGCCTGGCGCGCGGCGGTCCGCGCCGCCTCCGCCGCCTCGATCGCCCGCTGTACGGCGGCTGCGGCGGGCGCGGGGACCGTGCCGTCCCCGGCGGCCTCCTCGGCGGCCCGCTCCAGCGCCTCGCCCACGGCCGCCGCCGCGCTTCCGGCGTCCCGCTGGGCCGCCTCCGCCCGCTCGGCCCGCGCACGGGCGCCCCGGGAGTGCTCCAGCATCCGGCGCAGCTCCCCGGCCTGCGCGAGGACGGCCATGGCGGCGGCGTACGGGTCCCCGGCCGTCTCCCTGTGCAGTGCGGCGAAGTCCGCCGACTGCGTGAGTGCGCTGAGGATGTGGTGGTTCACCAGGCGGGAGGGGGCCATCTCGGTGGGCTCGCGCAGCCGCGGGGCGGTTCGGTAGGCCGCCAGGAACACATCGCTCAGGAGGTCGGTGGCGTGCGCGTGGCTCCGGCTCAGCTCCGCGTCCAGGCCCCGCAGCCCCGCTGACCGCGCACGGGTCTCACGCCATGCGATGCGGTCGAACGGGTCCGCGAGCACGGCCGTGGTGTGCCGCGCCGACGCCGTGGCGGACCCACCGAGCCACGCCCCGCCCCGGCTGGCCAGCTCGTCCAGCCTGCTCGGCGTGGTGTCCATGGTCCTCCTCCGGTTCCGCTACGGCTGCGCCGGCACCATGCCGGCGTCGAGGCCGAGGGCCTCGGTGAGGACGCGGGCCCTGACGGCGCGCTGCCGGCCGGTGACCCGGTCGATGGCGGCGGTGGAGCGGCCCGCGACGACCGCCTCCTCCCGCAGTTTCTCCAGTCTGATCCCCGCCCTGGCCAGTTTGTTGTGGGCGTTCTTGATGACCCAGTCGCTCAGGGCCTCGCGGGACTGCCCGGCCATGGCGTCGAGCTGCGCCTCCAGCTCGTCGAGGGTGTCGGCGAGGTCGAGGGCCTCCCCTGCGTCGGGGTTGACCAGTTGCAGGACCTCGCGCTCGACGGTCGGGCGTTCGGCGGGCGAGTCCCACAGCACGTGCGTCAGGACCGACAGGTCGGTCTCGGCGACCGCCGGGCGGCCGTCGAGGAAGGCGGACGCCTGGAGCAGGCCCACCGCCTGCCGCCAGCGGCGGTCGGACGCGATGAGTTCCTTGCGGCGCAGGGCGGCCCGCAGGGTGCACACCGCGTCCACGATCGTGTCGGGCACGTCCACGGCGGGCACGGCGTCGGTCACCGCGCGCCGCAGCGCCTCCAGCGCGACGGTGGTGCGTGCCGGTGCGGTGCGGCGGCCGACGGCCGAGCGGACGAGTGCGGCGAAGTTGGCGGGGTCGGCCAGGTAACCGACCTCGACGCGGACGAGGAGCCGGTCGTAGATCGCGGCCGATTCGGCGCCGCTGGGCAGTTCGTTGCTCGCGGTGATGGCCCCGATCAGGGGGCAGGCGAGGGGCGCGCCGCCGTTCTCGGGGTGGTAGATGCGTTCGTTGAGGAAGCCGAGGGTCTCGTTCAGCGCGGCCGTCGAGCACTTGAAGATCTCGTCGATGAACGCGATGTGCGCGGTCGTGGCGCGGCCCTCGTAGACCTGGCGGTACTCTCCGCGGGCCAGCGCGGCGACGTCGATGGGCCCGAACATCCTGGTCGGCGCGGTGAACTTGGAGAGCAGGATCTCCCAGTAGGCCGCCCCTTCGATCCTGCCGGTGAGCTCCCTGGCCATCTCGGACTTGGCCGTCCCCGGCGGGCCGAGCACCAGCGAGTGCTGCCCGGCGAGCAGGGTCACCACCAGCGTCCGCACCACTTCGTCCCGCTCGTAGAACCGCTCCGCCAGCTCGCCGCAGATCGCCCGCAGCCGCTCGGCGGTGTCCCGCGTTTCCTCTGGACCCATGTACGACTCCCCACGTCCGTGATCCCTGGGGAGGTTACCGACCCGGCACGACCCGCCCGACCCACCCGGTCGGTACGCTCGGCCCTCGCAGGAGCCACACGCAGCGCCGAGGGGACCATCGATGCACGGCGAGAACACCGAGTGCCCGTGGGCCACGACCACGCGGGGTGAGGTCGCGGCTCGCGTCCTGCGGGACTGGGGCTTCGAACTGCCCGACGCGCTCTTCCGGTTCTGGACGTTCCTGGAGTCCCTGGGGCCCGTCGAGAGCCGGGCGCTCGGTGAGATGGACGTGAGTCCGGCCGGGGTCATGGATCTGTTCGCCGATCCCGCTCGCGGGCCGCGCGCGGGCATCGACGTGCGCGTACACGGCCGGTATTACCGCGATCCGCCCGAGTTCCTCACCTTCCTGCACGGCGGTTCGGACGGCCTCCACCACGGCCTGTGGTTCGACGACGGTCGTACCCCTCGTGGGGTCGCTTCCTACCACACCCACGACGGCGGCGGTGTCGACATGAGCGCGGCCACCCCGCTGGAGGCCGTGCGCGCCCTCCTCGAACGCTGCTGGCGCGACCTCGACGACGACGAGCGGAGCGACGAGGCGGCGGCGCGGCGGGCCCGGCTCGGCCGGCTCAGGGAGCACCTGACCGCCCACGAGACGGGCGACCGCCCCGAGACGGGCCTCGCCTACTCGCGGGCGTACGACAACTCCGTCCGCCCCCGTGACCGGGTCACGACGCTGGACGGAGCCGGCGCCCTCGTGCCGGGCGAGACGGCGTTGGGGCGCCCGGCCCAGCACGCCGTGGACGAGTACCGGTTCGCGGCGCACATGCACGCCGTGTTCGAGGACCCCGCGGAGCTCGAAGCGGCCGTGGCGGAGGCCCGGCGCCGCCTCGCGGCCGGGGACCCCACGGAGGCCCTGGTGCTCGGCCGCGACCTGCACTGGGCGTCGGGCGGTGACCCCGTCCGCGAGGCGGCCGCCGCCGAACTCCTCCCGGCGGCCTACCGCGCCCTCGACCGCCCCGCCCTCGCGGCCGTCGCCGAGGCCCACCACCGCCACCGGGACCTGCCGCACGTCGACGTCCTGGAGGACGGGGTGGCCCAGCGGCCGGGGCGCCGCCGCTGCCGCCGCGTCAGCTCGGCCGGGCCGTCTCCGCGCCCCGCAGCTTGACGCGGTGGCGCGGGCCGGGCTCCTGACCCGCCTCGTCGACCACGGCCTGGGCGATGAGCGCGCTGCTGTACAGCAGGGTTCCGCGCTCGCCGTGGGCGCCGTCCTCGGTCAGGTAGCTGCGCGAGCCGAGGAACGCCAGGCCGTCGGGGTCGAAGACCCACTCGGTGCGCGTGCCGAAGGTGGCGTCGTCCCGCCTGATGCCGAGGCCCTGGCGGCCGATGGCGTCCTTGGCCTCGTCGGTCTTCTCGACGCCCGGGATCAGTGCCGCGGCCCGGTACAGGGCGCCCGCCGTGTCGGGCGGCATGACGCCGCCGAGGAGGGACCCGATCTCGTCGAACACCGCCTGGTCGCGCTCGGCGCCTGCGTGCTTGGGCGTCTTGGCGTACAGGTACTTCAGCAGGGCGTCGGGGTCGGTCGGCAGGGCGGCGAGCCAGCGGTAGGTGGGCCGGGAGAGGCCCGGTTCGGTGCCTTCGGTGTCGCCGAGCTGCGCGTTGATGTCCAGGGTCTCGCCGTCGGACCTGGAGATCCCGAGCTTCTTCTGCGGGCCCGGCTTCTGCGACGACCACGTCTCCAGGTCCCTCAGCGGGCTGACGACGGCCTTGCCGCTGGTGACGTCGGCCTCGCGGATCTTCGACCGGGTGTAGAGATACTGGTCGTCCCCGACCTTCGGCGCGTCGTCCTTGAGCGCGGCGGTGGAGATCCGGTCGAGCAGCACGGTGGCGGGCCGGCCCTGGCCGGGCTCGTGCCGCTCCGCCGCCGTGGGCCTGTTCCCGTCGCCGCCGGTGGCGACCACGCCGCCCACGACCGCGGCGGCCACGGCGAACGCCGTCACCGGCACGAGCAGCGCGGGACGCAGGAACGGTCTGCGGGGGCGGGACGCGGGGGCCCCTGCGGTCTTGGCGTTGGCGTTGTCTTCGTCGATGTGACGCATCAGCAGTTCCTTGTGGTGCAGGTACCGCTCGTCCGGGAGGTCGCAGTCGGCGGGCACGGGCAGCAGTCCGGCGATCGCTTCCGCGTCGGAGTGCCGCCGGTCCCGGGACCAGGATGTGTCGTCGTGGTTCATACGGTTCCCTCCCGCACGGGCCGAGCCGCGAGTGCGGCGTCACCCTTCATCTCTCCGCGAGCCGACCGGAGTTCCGTCTTCTCCCGGCTTTTGTTGATTTCTCGGGATTTCATGCCGATCCGGGATCTCGTGGTCTCCCGGGGCCCTGGAAGGCCTCCGGGATCCGTGGGCTCCCCGGCCCCGGTGAGGCCTCCGGGACCCGTGAGGTCCCCGGTTCCATGCCCCTCCGATGCCTCTTCGGTCAACCGGGAGAGCTTCCCGCGGGCCCGCGACAGGCGTGAGCGGACCGTGCCGACGGGGATGTCCAGGGCCTGTGCCGCCTGCTGGTAGTCGAGGCCCGACCACACGCACAGCGCGAGCACCTCACGTTCCTGGCGCTTGAGCCGATCGAGGGCGACCTGCACCGCCCGCAGACGCCGCGCGTCGTCGATCCGCCCCGCCACCTCGGAGGCGAAGTCCGCCACCGTCGTCTGCTGGGTGCCCCGGGCCAGGAAGGCACGCCGCCTGCGCAGTCCGCGCCGCGCGTTCTCCGCCTTGTGGGTGGCGATGCCCAGGAGCCACGGCGTCAGCGAACCCCCGGTCGCGTCCAGCCTCTCCCGGGACCGCCAGGCGGCCAGGAACGTCTCCGACATCACTTCCTCCGCCGTGGACCAGTCGCCGGTCAGCCGCAGTGCGTGGTGGTACACCGTGCGCGCGCCTCGCTCGTAGAGCTCGGCGAACGCCTCGCGTTCACCGGCCCTTACCCGCCATCGCAGGTCGTCCTCTGAATCCCTCACGTCCCGTACCTCTCCGCGACCGCAGCACGGTTCCTGAGACGTGCGTCACTGTGGGCGCCTCCGGCGACCCCGGGGCCGGCGCCGATCCCGCACCCCAACGCCCATGGACAGCCGCCGATCTGGCGTGATCTGATCGCCACGGCTCCCGCACCGCCCCGGTGAGCGCGGGACCGAGTCCTCCCCCGGCAGAAAAGTTCCTCGCACATGCAGAAGACCAAGGCCGCGCTCTGGGAGTTCCTCCAGGGCCTCGGCAAGACGTTCATGCTCCCGGTAGCGCTGCTCGCCTTCTGCGGCATCATGCTGGGCATCGGCTCCTCGCTCTCCAGTGAGGCGGTGACCGACAACCTGCCGTTCCTCAAGGCCGAGGTGTTCCACCTCGTCTTCACGTGGATGGCGAGCACGGGGCTGGTCGCCTTCAATTTCCTGCCGGTCCTCTTCGCGATGGCGATCCCGCTGGGGCTCGCGCGCGAGGACAAGGGGGTGGCCGCCTTCTCCGGTTTCGTCGGGTACGCGGCGATGAACCTCGCGGTGAACTTCTACCTCACGGCCAAGGACGTCGACTTCGAGGACGAGAAGACCGTCGCCCACTACGGCATCGCCGACGTCCTCGGCGTGCAGTCCATCGATACGGGACTGCTCGGAGCCGTGGCCGTTGGCATCGTTGTCAGCGTCCTCCACCGGCGCTTTCGTGCCCAGCGCATGCCCGACGCGCTGGCCTTCTTCGGCGGTCTGCGCTTCGTCCCGATCATCTCCGCCCTGGTCCTGAGCGTGCTCGGGCTGCTCATCCCGCTGGTGTGGCCCACGTTCAACGGCTGGATCACCTCGGTGGGCCGCGGCATCGGCCACACCGGTGTCTTCGGCCCGTTCTTCTTCGGCATGGGCGAGGTCCTGCTCCGCCCGATCGGGCTGCACCACATCCTCGTCGCCATGTTCCGCTTCACCGACGTCGGCGGCTCGGGAGCCGTCTGCGGTGACAACGTTTCCGGCGCGCTGAGCATGTTCTACGCGCACCTGGACTGCTCGGGCCCGCCCTCGCAGGCCGTCACCGAGGCCACCCACTTCCTCTCCCAGGGCAAGATGGCCGCCTACCTCGGCGGGCTGCCCGGCGCCGCGCTCGCGATGTACCACTGCGCGCGGCGGGAGATGCGTCCGGAGGTCAAGGCGCTGCTCGTCTCGGGCGTCGTGGCCTGTGTGGTGGGCGGCATCACCGAGCCGCTGGAGTTCCTGTTCCTGTTCATCGCGCCCTGGCTCTACGTCATCCACGCCGTCCTGGTGGGACTCGGCTTCCTGACGGCCGCCGTCCTCGGCGTCTTCATCGGCAACACCGACGGCAACGTCATCGACTGGCTGGTCTTCGGCGTCCTCCAGGGCACCACCACGAAGTGGTACCTGGTCCCGGTGATCGCCGCGGTGTGGTTCGCGGCGTACTACTTCCTCTTCCGGTGGGCGATCACCCGCTTCGACCTGAAGACCCCGGGGCGCGAGGAGCCCGAACCGCCGGACGCCGTCGGGACGGACGAGGCCCCGAGCGAGGAGACCGGCGCCGACGGGAGCGGCGACGAGGCCGCCGCCCCGCGCGAACCGGTCGCCGCCGAGCGCGAACTGGTCGGCGGCAAGTACGACGCCGAGGCGATGCTCGACGCGATCGGCGGGGCCGGGAACATACAGTCCCTGGACAACTGCATCACCCGCCTGCGGATGACGGTCCAGGACGCGGCCCTGGTCGACGAGGCGCGGCTGAAGAAGCTGGGCGCCGTCGGCGTCATGAAGCTCGACGCGCACAACGTCCAGGTCGTCATCGGCCCGCAGGTGCAGTCGGTGAAGGACGCGATCGCCACGATGCTCCCGGTGGGCTGACCGATGACCTCACCGCTCCCTGACGCGCCGGGCTCCGGCGCGCCCGTTCCGCTCCCGTACGACTTCGACACGCCCGTCGACCGGCGCGGCACCTGGTGCACGCAGTGGGACTACGTCGAGGACCGCTTCGGCGTGCCGGACCTGCTGCCCTTCACCATCTCCGACATGGACTTCGAGACGGCTCCGGAGGTCATGGCCGCGCTCCGCGCCCGCCTGGACCACGGCGTCCTCGGTTACTCGCGCTGGCGGCAGGACGACTTCCTGTCGGCCGTCGCGCACTGGTACGCGACCCGGCACGCCACGCGGGTGGACACCGGCTCGATCGTCTACGGCCCTTCCGTCATCTACCAGCTGTCGGCCCTGCTGCGGCTGTGGTCCCGGCCCGGCGACGGGGTGGTGACGCACACCCCGACGTACGACGCGTTCCCGAAGACCGTCGCGGCGGCCGGGCGCGAGCTGCGCGGCTGTCCGCTCGGCGACCGGGCAGGCCTGGAGGAACTGCTCGCCCTCCCGGACACCTCCGTCCTCCTGCTCTGCTCACCGCACAACCCGACCGGCCACGTGTGGACCGCGGAGGAGCTGGACCGCATGGCGGAGCTGTGCGACCGGCACGGGGTGGCCGTCATCAGCGACGAGATCCACGCCGATCTGGCCCACGCGCCGCACGTCCACCGACCGTGGGCGCGGCACGCGCGGCCGGACGGCCGCTGGGCGATGGTGACCTCGGCGTCGAAGTCGTTCAACATCCCGGCGCTGACGGGCAGTTACGGCGTCATCGGCGACGCGCCGTCCCGCGAGGCCTATCTGCGCCGGCTCAAGGAGGCCGACGGGCTCTCCTCCCCCGCCGTGCTCTCCCTGGTCGGGCACATCGCCGCGTACCGCGAGGGAGCTCCCTGGCTGGACGCCCTGCGGGACTACGTGGCGGGCAATCTCGCCCTGGTCGCCGAGCGTCTGAACGGGGCGTTCCCCGGGCTCGGCTGGCAGCCGCCGCAGGCGGGCTATCTGGCCTGGATCGACCTGCGGCCGCTGGGCGTGGACGACGACGCGCTGCAGAGGGAACTCATCGAGGTCGAGAAGGTCGCCGTCATGCCGGGCAGCATCTACGGCGCGCCCGGCAGGGTCCGGCTCAACGTCGGCTGTCCGCGTGCGAAGGCGGAGGCGGGCGTGCGGGCCCTGGTCGACGCGCTGAGCCGGCTGACGCCATGAGCGCAGGGCGTTCGATCTCGGCGCGGGGCCCCTCTCACCTGCTGGTTCCGCTCCAGTAAGGTGAGCCTTACGTCAGTTGTCGGCCAGTGCGTGCCGGTCACTGGCCTTTCCACCATGTACCGGCCAGCCACTCCGAGGACGTCCTGTGCCCGACGCCGTGATATCCGCCACCGCCCCCGCTCCCGGCGGCCGGGCCCCCGCCGCCGGCCCCGTCCCGGGGCCCCGTCCGGCGGGCTGGCGGGAGCTCGGCTCGGACGCGGAGCTCACCGAGCTGCTCGGTGAGCCCCACCCGATCGTCATCGACAAGGTGCACGACGAACTCACCGAGGACGACCTGGGCATACTCGCCCTCTCCCCCTTCTGCGTGCTGTCCACGTCGGACGCGGAAGGCAACTGCGACTCCTCCCCGCGAGGCGACACCATGGGCTTCGTCCACGTCCTGGACGCCCGCACGGTGGCCCTCCCCGACCGCCCCGGCAACCGGCGCGGCGACAGCCTCCGCAACATCCTCGCCAACCCCCGCGTGGGGCTGCTGCACCTCGTGCCCGGCGGCGCCGACGTGCTGCGCGTCAACGGCCGGGCACGGATCCTCACCGACGCCCCGTTCTTCGACGCGATGAGCGTCGGGGGCCGCCGCCCGCAGCTCGCCGTCGTGGTCGAGATCGACGAGATATTCCGCCACTGCCCGGCGTCGCTGCGGCGGGCCGGCCTGTGGCAGCCGGAGACGTGGCCGAAGGACGCGCCGCGCGGCTGAGGGACGCCCCTGCGGATGCGGGGACGGCCGTCAGGCGGGAGCCTGGGAGCATGAGTGATCCACTCGTACCTCCCGAAGAGACCCCGCCGGCCGAGGGTTCCACCGCCGAGGCCCACGAGGAACGCGCGGACGGCTCCTTCTGGGAGCACCCGGGCGTCTGGGTATGGGTGATCGTCGCGGGCGCCGCGATCGTCGCCGCGTACTTCGTCGCCCGCCTCGTGGCGCTGTGACCCGATGACGCCAGGCAGGCAGTCCGACGAGAACGGAGCCAGACCCCATGCCGAAGAAGGACGACCTCAGCAAGGGTGACAAGGTCACCTGGAACAGCCACGGCCAGAAGGTGCCCGGCACGGTGAAGAGGAAGATCACCGACCGCACCGAGGCGGCGGGCCGCACGGTCGACGCGTCGAAGGACGAGCCGCAGTACGAGGTGGAGAGCGACAAGTCCGGCCGCTCCGCCGTGCACAAGCCCGGCTCCCTGCGCAAGAAGGGCCGCAGCTCTTGACGGCCGCCGGGCGGGGCGCCGACCGGGACGAGACGGTCGACGCCTTCGCGGAGGCGGTCAACATGACCGCGGGCCGCCTGGAGAAGTGGCTGGAGACCGACGAGTCGAAGAGCGTCGGACAGAGCGACGGCGGCGAGAGCGTCGGCCACGCCTCCGGTCGGCGCATCGTCCGGCTTCTGCACACCAACAAGGCCGACCTCACCGACGACGATCTCGCCCATATGCGCAAGGTGACCGGCTATGTCCACCGCCATCTGAAGCAGCGCCCCGACGGCGACGTCACCGACACCCGCTGGCGCTACTCCCTCATGAACTGGGGCCACGACCCCATGAAGCGGTGAGGCGGACCGAGCCGGTGGTCAGTAGCCGCGCTTGAGGTCGACGAGCAGGGCGTCGAGGGCGCGCTCCAGTGGCTCCCGGTGGGGCTCGTACCAGGTCGTGCGGATGCGTTCGTTGATGCCGCCCGGGGTCTCGTGGCCCGCCGCGATCCGCGGCAGCGTCTTCGACGCGTCGGTCAGCGCGTGCGCGGCGTTCTCGAACAGGCCGCGCACGTACCGGTCCGCGGCCTCGCCGTCGATGCCCTGCCGGGTCCCCCAGTCGGCGAGCGTGGCCAGGTACGCGTAGTACGAGGTGAAGGTCGACGTCAGCGCGGAGAACACGTCGAAGGCCTCCTCCGCGGGCGCCACGAGCGCCCCTCCGAGGCGGTCGAACAGGGCCTCGGCGACCGGGTGCGCGGGATAAGTGACGGTGATCGACGACCTGCGGCTCACGGCGGGCAGCGGGATGACGCGGACCACCGGGCCGTCGTGACCGAGGAGCTCGCCGACGTCGGCGACGCTCGTCCCCGCGACGGCGCTGATGACGAGCGTGCCGGGCCGCACCGTGAGCGGGGCCAGGGCCTCCGCGCGCTGCTGCGGTCGCACGGCCAGGATGAGGACGTCGGCCGCGTCGGCCACGGCCTGGTTGTCCGGGCACACGCGGACGTTCTCGTGGCGTTCCGCGAGTTCGGCGGCGGTCCTGGCGCCCCGGGGAGACAGGGCGATCGCGGGCGGCACGTCCGTGCCGTCGCACAGGCCGCTCACGATGGCGTGCGCGATCTCCCCCACACCGATGATCCCGAGTGTCCGCTCCGCTTCCATACGCCCTCCATGATCGATGGTGGGTTCGGACCCTACCCGCATCGTGGGCGGCCGGAGCCGTTTCCGGCCCGGGGAAGGGCCCGCCACGGCAAGGGGAGGAAGGCGCGTCGGCGCCTCCGCCGCGGCGGGCCCCGAAAGGGGGCGGATCAGGCCGTGTGCAGGGTCAGGCCGTAGCGGTTGAGGATCTCGTTGACCGGCTGGTGCCAGGTCTCGCCGCCGCCGGAGCAGTTGCCCCAGCCGCCCGAGGTGACGCCCTGCGCCTGGTCGCCGCTGATGAAGGAGCCGCCGGAGTCACCGGGTTCGGCGCAGACGCTGGTCTTGGTCATCTCGTGGACCGCGCCCTGGCTGTAGTTGACGGTCTCGTTGGTGGCGAGCACCCTGCCGCAGTGCCAGTGCGTCGTGGAGCCCGACCGGCAGACGGAGGCGCCGATGGGCGCGACGGCGGAGCCGCGCACCAGCTGGTCGGAGACCGTGCCCCAGCCGAGCACGACGGGCACCGTCCACCAGCCGTTGCCGACGTCGACCCAGGAGTAGTCGTTGCCGGGGAAGGACGAGCCGCGGAAGTTGCCGATGGTCGAGTTGTCCCAGCCGCGGACCTGCGCGCCGGTCCGGCCGCAGTGCCCGGCGGAGACGAACCCGCCGTGGACGGAGAAGCCGATGGAGCAGCGGACGTTGCCGGTGTAGTAGGGGTCGCCGCCGACCGTGCCGGCGGCGAAGGTGCGCGGCGCCTCGCGCACTTCCCTGACGGTGACGGGACCGGCTTTCCCGGCCCGCTCGACGAACGTGCGGACATCGTTGTCAGCCTTGCGGGACGCGACGACGTTCACGACGACACTGTTCGCGCGCGGGTCGACGTGCCAACTGCTCACGCCCTTGGGCGCCTTGAGCGCGTCGATCTTCTTCTTGACGCCGTCGAGCCGCCGCGCGGAGTGCGCGACCGTCGTGACGTCGGCGCCCGCCGTCCGTACCTCGTCGGCCTTTGCCCTGTCCGTGAGGGCGACGGTCAGCCGGCCCGTGGAGGCGTCGAACCAGGAGCCTCCGTAGGCGGACCCGGCGGCCTCACGCGCCTCGCTCTCGACGGAGGTCGCCTTCTTCTCGGCCGCGAGCCGCCGCACGGCTTCGCTCTTCGTCAGGCCGAGGTCCTTCTGCATCGCCGACAGGATGGCGGCCGACGCCGGCGCCGCGGCCTCGGGCGACGAGGAGCCGGCCGCGGAGGCCGAGGGGGAGCCGAGTGTCGCGGCGGCGCCCAGGAACAGGGCGCAGACTCCCGCGGCGAGGGCGGTCCTGCGGCGTCCGGCGATGGCGGTGGTGGGGTGGGGGTGCGTCAGGTGTCTCAAGGCGGATGGCCCTTCTGTCGTTCCAGCGCGGTGGGGGTGGAACAGGAGACGAGAACCGAGAGCGCCGCAGAGAGCGCTCTCAGGGGGTTCGGGTCGGAGCGTAACGAGCCGATGTGGCCAGGTCCATGCCAAGAGAGGAGGGAGTGTGAAGTGGCCGGAAACCGTACGTCGTGCGCACGGAGGGCCGGGGGCGGGCGACGCCGCTCACGTCACCCGCCCCGGCACGCCCTAGGGGTGCAGCACGCCCCACGTCACGGCGTCCACGACACCGGTGGAGGGCTTGGAGAACTGCAATTGCAGATGCGCGACGGAAGCCCTGGTCACCTCTTCGAAGACGCCGCTCTGCGGGACGTTCTGGTAGCGGTAGACCTCGTTGAGGATGCACTGGAGGTGCCGCACGGCCTCTCCCGAGCTGCCCGTCTGCAGGGTGGGGTGCGACCCCAGGTACATGCACAGCCGCCACTCGGCGCCCGTGGGGCCCGCCGCCGCGGTGCCCGCGGAGCCCACCGTCAGGACGGCGGTGGCCAGAACCGTCGCGGCGGCCGTGCGGATCGTGCGTCCGGTCTTCATCGCAGCTCCTTCTCGCTTCGCTGACAGGGGGCTCTCAGTACCAGGGGCAGCGCGGCAGCCCGGCGGCCGGGTGCGGCATGCCGGCGGGGAGCTGGACCATCTCGGCCGGGACGTTCCCCCAGCCCTTGATGTAGGGCAGGTCGCCCACGCGGTCGCCCTGGGTGTAGTACCAGACGTCGTTGCCCTTGGTGTCCTTCGGGCCGATGCTGTAGCAGGTGAACCAGGAGGGCGACAGCAGCAGCCACCCCGTGACCGGCGCGCTGAACGTGGGCCTGCCGTACAGGTCCGCCGGGAGGTTGTCGCAGTAGAGCGCCTTGGTGAACGTGTTGCCGATGGTGTCGCGCAGAACGATGCCGTCCTGCAGCTCGCAGGTGGCCCGCGCGCCGGCGTGCGCGGGGGCGGTCGCGAGGGCCGGGCCCAGCAGCGCGCCGATCGAGACGGCGACGGCGGCGGCACGGCCGGCGAGGAGCGGGCGGAGCGGTCTGCGTCTCACGGCGTACTCCTGACGGGGCGGCACATGCCGTACGGGGCGGGGGCGGACGCGCGGTCGCCGCTCATGACCAGGAGCACTTGGTCAGCCCGGGGAAGGGGTGCTGGGGCGCCTCGACCATGTCGGCGGGCAGGTAGCCCCACGCCTTGACCTTGGGGGACGTCACGATCTGATCGCCCTGGGTGTAGTACCAGATGTTGTTGCCCAGGTAGTCGGAGCCCTCCTTCCAGCACACGAACCAGTGCGGGCTGAACCGCATGATGCCGATGACCGGGCTGGTGGAGCGCGACTGGATGCGCACGGAGCCGGGGGTGAGCTCGCACCACAGGTCCCCGGTGAATCCCATCCCGGTCCAGTCCACGTGCGGCTCGCCAGGGCGTAGCCGGCACTCCCCCTCGGCGGACGCCGCGGATGCGGGCGCCGTGAGCGCCGCGCACAGCAGTGCGGAGGCTGCCAGCGGTCCCGCGACGCCACGCAGCCGCCGCCCGGTTCTTCCGCTCATCGTGAGTACACCCCTCGTCTGGTCGACAGAATCCGGCCGTTCCCAGCGGTACGGGGCCGATGGTGGCCGTCCTGGCTGACACGCCCCTGACGAACTCGCCCCGCACCAGCCAGAGTTGGCGGGTCAGAAACGTGTCAGAGCCCTGTGCGACTCTCCGCGCCCAAGGCTCCGGCACACCGGGCACACCCGAGGGGGAACCATGCGAAGACCGGATCATGAACAGCGGAGACGTCGTTCCGGAGGCCTCACACGGCACGGACGTCCCGCGCGGGCCGGGCGCGGCCACGCCGCCCTGCTCGCCGTCACCGCCCTGCTGCTCACGCTGACGGGTCTGGGCGGCACGGCGGGCGACGCGCGGGCGGCCACGTCGGACATCAACATCGTCGCCGAGCACAGCGGCATGTGCCTCGAAGCCGCTACCGCGGCCGAGGGCGAGGTGATCACCCAGCGTCGGTGCGCCGGGCGCAAGAACGCCCTGTGGACGCTGCGGACCTCCTCCCTCGGCGGGAACTCGTACCAGCTCGTCAACGCCTACAGCGGCAAGTGCATGGCCGTCGAGAACTCGAGCACCACGGCGGGCGCCCTCGTACGGCAGCAGGCCTGCGGCAGCCAGCCGGGCGCCAGCTTCACCTTCGGCGAGACCGACGGCGGGGTCTGGATACAGCCCAGGTCCGCACCCTCGCTCTGCCTGGAGGTCACCGGCTCCTCCGTCGCCGACGGCGCCCGGCTCCGCCAGTGGAGCTGCGACCGGCAGCCGGGGTCCGTCTTCTCGCAGGAGCGGTACGCGGGTCCCGTCCTCGGCTGGGCGAGGATCCGGCCCGCCGGCGCGCCCACCCTCTGCGTCACCGAGGGCCGCGACCGCAAGGGCCTCTACCAGAGCGCCGTCGCCGTCCAGCGGGACTGCGCCCAGGCCACACCGCCGCGCACCTACCTCGAAGAGGTCGGCGCCGGCCGCTACCGCATCCAGTGGCACCACCCCGAGTTCGGCATCGGCTGCCTGACCGTCATGGACGGAGGTCCGGTGCCCGGCATGCTCGAACCGTGGGACGCCTGCGCCGCCGCCACCGTCTTCCTCGTCGAAGCGGTCGAGTCCCCGGTCCCGGGCGGCTTCCGCATCCGCGAGGAAGCCACGGGCCAGTGCGTCGGCATGGCGGGCGGGGGCACGACGGCCGGCGTGGAGGTGACGCGCCAGGCGTGCACGTCGGCGGTGTCGCAGGAGTTCTTCGTGGACCCGGAGTGAACCGGTGCGCCAGGGCCGGCACGGCGCGACTCCACCGGCCCGAACGCCCGCGTCCCGCCTACCTGAACGGACGCACCCGGATTCGTACCGCTGCCGGATACCGCCCGGCCCCCCACGGGTCTAGCGTGGTGGTGGCAGCATGACGGCCGCATCGCGGCGGCCCTGGCCACGGTCCCCGGTCCCCGGACGCGTCCTCGGCCCTCCATCCCCGGGAGGTGGACGCGTTTCGGCACTCTCTCCGGCGGACCGGTCTCCGGCTTCATCCGCCTTCCCTGCCCACCCGGGCCTGCCCGGCCGGGCCCGTGCGCCGACGACACGGGCCCGGCCGTCCGGCCCTTCCGAGCTGTTGTCCCGGGGCTCACTCCCGCGCGCCCCGACGACGGAAGGGTCACCGCGACGCCGCCGTGGAGGGGAGCCACGGCGGCGCCGCGGGATGTCCGCGCACCGTCGCGGCCCGGGCTCCCCCGCCCAGCGGCCGCCTCATCGCTCCGGCGGCCGGCTCACCCGGGCCGCGATGGTGCGCGCGCACGCCATGGACTCGGCGTGGGTCGTGTCGACCTCCAGGTCGTAGGCCACGCCGTCGTGCACCAGGTCGGCCTGCGAGGCCGCCATGCCCTTGGCCCGGTCGCCGCGCGCGACCCCGCGGTCCTCGGCGACGGCGCTCTCGCACCGCACGCCGACCCACAGCACCTCGACCCCGTCCAGCCGCTTCAGCCACCGCCGCTGCGACGTGGCTCCGCCGAGGAAGACGTCGTCGACGATGATCCTGGCGCCCGCGCGGGCCATGGTGACGATGCCTTCCGTCCAGGCCTCCTCCAGCGTCCGGAAGTCCTCGCCGACGCTCACCACGCCGTCCGCCGCGATCTCGATGCCCTCCTGCGACGCCTGCATCCTCGCGGGCATCGAGTCGACGAAGGAGTCGCAGCCGAACGCCAGCCACGGTTCCGGCAGCACGTCTTGCAGACACCGTACGATGCCGGTCTTCCCCGAGCTCGAACCACCGTTGAGAATGATCATTTGCGTCGCCATTCCCTCACAGTAGGCCGTGCGTGCTCCGCGCACCGGCCTGTCATAGCGGTCCGTTCACCCGGCGCCGGGGCGGACCACGACGGCCGACACCCTGACCGGCCCGCTCCGCCGGAAGTGCAGCACGAACGGCACCCGGTCCCCCGCGCGCACCGGTTCGCGCAGCGTCAGCATCACGTCCAGGCCCCGCGGTGACATCTCCAGCGTGCCGCCCGCCGCGACGGTGACCGGACCGGCCCCGCGCATGGTCGCGGCGTTGCCGTCGGTCGCCGTGTTGCGGCCGAGCATGACGCCGGAGGCGGCGGGCGAGGTGACGCCGGTCAACTGGTCGTGATGGCCCCCGGAGTTGGCAACGCGGAAGAAGGCCGCGGACTCCCTGCTCCCGCCGAACGGCAGGTACATCCGCCCGGCGGACACCTCGATGCGCGCGGGGCTGCCCGCCGCCCCCGACGCGGTCCACGCGGCGAGGCCGCCGAGCGCGAGCGCGCAGGCCGCCACCGGCGCCAGCGCGGCACGCGCCGCTTCGGTGAGCCGTCGACGGGTGGGCCGCGCCGCGGCCGTGCCCGTCATCGCAGGCCGCCGCGCGGCGCGGGCCGCCAGGTGCGCAGGCGCAGGCTGTTGCCGACGACGAGCAGGGAGCTCGCCGACATCGCGGCGGCGGCGAGCATGGGCGTCAGCAGACCCACCGCGGCGAGCGGCACGGTCACCGCGTTGTACCCGAACGCCCAGATGAGGTTGGCGCGGATCGTGGCGAGGGTGCGACGGGCCAGGCGGACGGCGTCCGCGACCGCCTCGATGTCGTCGCGGACGAGGGTGACGTCCGCCGCCCCGGTGGCCACGTCCGTGCCGGCGCCCATCGCGATGCCGAGGTCGGCGCCGGCGAGCGCGGCGGCGTCGTTGACGCCGTCCCCGATCACCGCCACGCGACGCCCTTCGGCCCGCAGCCCGCGCACCAGCTCCGCCTTCTCCTCGGGCGAGCACCGCGCCCGTACGTCGGCGATGCCGAGCTCCGCGGCGACGGCGCGGGCGGTGGCCTCGCGGTCGCCGGTGGCGAGCACGGGCCGCACGCCCAGCCGCTTCAACTGGTCGACGGCGCGGTAGCTGCCCGGCCGTACGACGTCCCCGACCGCGAACAGCGCCTCGGGCGAGCCGTCCACGTGGACGAGGACCGGGGTCCGCCGCGCGCTCTCGCACGCGTCCAGGGCGCGGGCCAGCGGCTCGGGCAACTCCCCTTGGGGTGACCGGACTTCGACGAAGCGACCCTCGACGTGTCCGCTGACCCCGGTTCCCGGCAGCGCCCTGAACCCGGTCACCTCGGGCAGCGGCCGTCCCGCGTACGCGACGAGCGCGCGGCCCAGCGGATGCTCCGAGCCCTGTTCCACCGCACCGGCCAGCCGCACCGCGGCCTGCTCGCCGATGCCGCCGGGCAGCGCCGTGACCCGTGCGACGCTCATCCGCCCCGCGGTCAGCGTTCCCGTCTTGTCCAGGACGACGGTGTCGACGTGCCGCAGGCCTTCGAGCGCCCGCGCTCCGCCGACGAGGACGCCGAGCCGTGCCCCGCGCCCGGTGGCGGCCAGCAGCGCCGTCGGTGTCGCGAGCCCCAGCGCGCACGGGCACGCGACGACGAGAACCGCCACGCACGCGGTGACGGCCGCCTGCGGGTCGGCGCCGGCGCCGAGCCAGAAGCCGAGCACCGTGACGGCGACGGTCAGGACCACCGGCACGAACACGCCCGCCACCGAGTCGGCGAGCCGCTGGGCGCGCGCCTTGCCCAGCTGAGCGTCCGTCACCAGCCGTGTGATGTGCGCCAGGCGGGTGTCCGCGCCGACCGCCGTGGCACGGACCAGGAGCAGGCCGCCCACGTTGACGGCGCCGCCGACCACGGACGAGCCCGCGCGCGCCTCGACCGGTTCACTCTCGCCCGTGACCAGCGACAGATCGACAGCGGAGCTGCCCTCGACCACCTCGCCGTCGGTCGCGACCCGCTCGCCCGGCCGGGTGACGAAGACCTGCCCGACCCGCAACTCCGCGAGCGTGACGCGGCGTTCACCTGCTCCTTCGCGGACGGCGACGTCCTTGACGCCGAGTGCGGCGAGCGACCGCAGCGCCTGCCCCGTGCCGTGCCTGGCCCGCGCTTCGAGCAGACGCCCCGCGAGCACGAACAGCGGTACGGCGACGACGGCCTCCAGATAGATCTCCGCGGCGCCGCCGCCCGCCCCGGACGAGGGCAGCAGGCTGAACGGCATCCGCATGCCGGGGGCGCCCGCGCCGCCGAGGAAGAGCGCGTACGCCGACCAGCCGAAGGAGGCCGCGACGCCGAGCGAGACCAGTGTGTCCATCGTCGCCGTGTGGTGCCGCAGGCCGCGCAGCGCCCGTACGTGGAAGGGGCCCGCACCCCATACCGCGACCGGCGCGGCGAGCACGAAGCACAGCCACTGCCAGTTGCGGAACTGCCAAGCGGGCGCCATGGACAGGACGAGCACCGGCAGCGAGAGCAGTGCCACCACGAGCAGCCGGTCCCGCTCCCCGTGCCGGGCCGGCGCGGGCTCCTCGCGCCCGGCAGGCTCCTGTCGCGCGCGCGGCGGCTCGGACGGTTCCGCCGTGTATCCGGCGCTCTCGACGGCCGCGACGAGGTCGGCGGGCGTGACGTGGTCCGGGTGGCTGACGCGGGCGCGCCCGGTGGCCAGGTTGACCGCCGCGCTCACGCCGTCCAGCCTGGCCAGCCTCTTCTCGACCCGCCGTACGCAGGCCGCGCAGGTCATGCCCCCGACGGTCAGATCGGTGACGGCGAGGACGGCCGCCGCGCCGGGGGCGGTCGTCCGCGCCTCGGAGGCGGTCATCCGTGCATCCCGCCCATGCCGGGCATGTCCTCTGCGTCGTCACCGGCCGGCCGCGAGCCGCCGTCGCCGGTGGCCGTGCGGGGGCCGTGCATGCCGGGGGCGACGGGGCCCGCCCAGGAACCGACGGCGTACGACACGGCGAACACCGCCGCCAGCAGCAGGAGGAAGGCATGGAGGGTGAAGCGGCGGGGGTCGTCCATCAGCGGTCTCCCGGTACGGATCAGGTACGGGACTCGCGCCCCGCGGCGGCCTGTCGCGGCCGTGCCGGTACAGGAGTCGGGGCGGCGGGGGGACGAGTTCCCGCACGCGGGAGTGATCCGGCTCACCCGCCGGGGGCCGCTCGCCCTCGCCGGGGCGGTTCAGCCAGCCGCAGCCGCTGAGTTCAGCCACGCCCCGATGGTGGGGAGCGCGTCGGGGCCGCTGGTCCGCTCCACCGTGGCGGCGAGGTCGCCTATGGAGACCGCCTGGAGCGACGCCCGCCAGGCGGCGTCCGCCGCCGACATCACGCGGGCGATGGGGCACGGCTCCGCGCACTTCTCGGGGGGCGTGCCGAAGGGCCCGCGCTGACGGATCTCGGTGCACGTGAACGCCGGGCTCGCCCCGTCCACCGCCTGCACCACGTCCAGGACCGTGATTTCCGTGCCGCCCCTGGTCAGCACGTACCCGCCGGTCTTGCCCTGGACGGACCTGACGAGGCCCGCACGGGACAGCGCCTGCATCTGCTTGGCCAGGTAGCTCGGCGAGACGTCGTGCAGCTGGGCGAGGCGCGCGGCGGGGACCGGTTCGGCCGCCGCGGTCAGCACCACGCAGCAGTGCAGCGCCCATTCCACGCCACCCGACAGTTTCATGCCTTCTTCCGTCCCTCCGTTTGACTCGGACACAGACTATCCGAGTACTATCTCGGACATCAGATATCCGAGTTTGCCGCCCCGGCGGCACTCGCCCACGGAAGGGCAGGCTCATGAAGATCACGGTCATCGGCGGCACCGGACTCATCGGCTCCCAGCTCGTCACCCGGCTCCGCGACGCCGGCCACGAGGTGGTCGCGGCCTCCCTGTCGACGGGGGTCGACCTCCTGAAGGGCACGGGGCTCGACGAGGCGCTCGAAGGCGCGGAGACGGTCGTCAACGTGACGAACTCCCCCACCTTCGACGAGGCGTCCCCCGAGTTCTTCCGCACCACCATGGGGCACCTGCTGGCGGCCGGTGAGCGCGCGGGCGTGCGCCACCAGGTCATCCTCTCCATCGTCGGCGTCGACCAGGTGCCGCAGCTCGACTACTACCGCGCCAAGACGCTCCAGGAGGAGCTGCTGCGGAACGGGCCCACCCCGTACTCGATCGTGCGGGCCACCCAGTTCTTCGAGTTCATGGACGCCGTCATGTCCTGGACCGCCGACGACGACACCGTCCGGCTGCCCTCCACCCGCGTCCAGCCCATCGCCACGGCCGAGGTCGTCGAAGCGCTCGCCGACGTCACGACCGGCGCACCGCTCGGCGGCGTCCTGGACGTCGCGGGCCCCGACGTCCTCCCCCTCGACGAGCTCGGCCGTCTCACGCTCGCGGCCCGCAAGGACCCGCGCAGGGTGGTCGTCGACGAGCAGGCGGGCATGTTCGGCGTCGTCGAGGGCGACGCCCTCGTCGCGGGGCCCGGCGCGCGGCTGGCCCCCACGCACTACCGGGACTGGCTGGAGTCCGCCCTCTGAGGCCGTCCGCGGCTCACGGGGCCGCCCGTGCCGTGAGGGCCGTCAGCTCCTCCGGTGTGCGCGGCCCCTCGTCCGCCTCCCCCAGCAGGCCGCGCGTGCGCAGGTGCTCCGTGACGGCTGTCGCCCACGGCAGGTTCAGGCCCGCCAGGGCCAGCAGCCCACGGTCGGCCAGGGTCGCCGCGGCCGGGCCCGTGCGGACGCCGGAGGGGGTGAGCAGCGCCGCGTCGTCGGCCCAGCGCAGGGCCAGGTCCACGTCGTGGGTGGCCATCACCACGGTCGTCCCGGCGTCCCGCAGTCGGCGCAGGGTGGCGAGGAGGCGTTCCTGGCCGTCGGGGTCGAGGCCCGCGGTCGGCTCGTCGAGGATCAGCACGCGCGGGCGCATCGCCACGGCGCCCGCGATGGCGGTGCGCTTGCGCTGGCCGTAGGAGAGCAGGTGGGTGGGCCGGTCAGCGAGTACGGCGATGTCGAGGGCGGCCAGCGACTCGGCGACGCGCGCGCGGACCTCGGCGACGGGCAGCCCCAGGTTGAGCGGGCCGAAGGACACGTCCTGTTCGACCGAGGCGGCGAACAACTGGTCGTCGGGGTCCTGCACGACGAGCTGCACGGTGGTGCGCAGCCGGGTGAGGCCCTTGCGGTCGTACGTCACCGGGGACCCGCCGAGCAGCAACTCGCCCGCGTCGGGCCGGAGTCCGCCGCTGAGCAGCCGCATGAGGGTGGTCTTGCCGCTGCCGTTGCGCCCGAGCAGGGCGAGCGCGCGCCCCTCGGAGACACCGAAGTCCAGGCCGCTCAGCACGGCAGGCCCCTCGTCGTACGCGTAGGACGCAGCGCGCAGCGCCACCAGGGGCTCGCTCATGGAAGAACCTTCTTCAGTACGAGGGTGAGGGCGATCAGGCTCAGGAGGAGGACCACGGCGGCGGCCACGAACGGCCGGGAGACCTTCGCCTCGGGCACGAGCACCCGCAGGGTTCCGTCGTAGCCGCGCCCGGCGAGCCCGGCCTGCAGCCGCCCCGCCCGGTCGAAGGCGCGCACGAACGCCGTCGCCCCGAGCCCCGCGAGCGACCGCCACGTGGCCGCCCTGGTGGTGTGCCCGAGCCGCGCGGCCTGCGCCTGGCGGATGCGCCCCATTGAGTCCAGGAGCAGGAAGCTCATCCGGTACGTCACGAGGGCGACGTCCACCACGGCCACCGGCACCCCCGCCCTCACCAGGCGGGGCAGCAGGTCCGACAGCGGCGTGGTGAAGGCGAACAGGAGCACCCCGAGCGAGGCGGCCGAGGTCCGGAGAAGCAGCCCCCCGGCGCGCGCGGGGCCGCCTTCGGCGAGCGTGACGAACCCGTCCGGGCCGCCGATCTGGACGAGCAGGGTCAGGGCTCCGGTGACGCAGAAGCCGAGCGGCACGCGGTAGGCGCGCCACAGCTTGCGGGCCGGCACGCCCGCCGGGCCGAGCAGCACGACGAGCGCGGTGAGCAGGACGAGGGCCGCGCCCGGCCAGGGCGGCAGCGAGACGGCGAGGGCGGTGAGGCCGAGTCCGAGCACGGCCTTGTCCACGGGGTGGCGGCGGCGCCAGCGACTGCTGTGCGCCGCCGCGTCGATGGGCAGCACTGCGGGTCAGGCCTGCCCGGCCCCGGTGCGGCTTTCGCCGTCCGCGGTGAGGCCGGACGCCGCACCGGGCACGTCACCGGACGGTTCGGCTGTCGGCCCGGCGTGCCCGTCGAGTGCCCGTTCACGCTCGCGCTCGACGCCCTGGCGGCGTCCCCTGCGCAGCCCGAAGTAGTAGGCGAGGACGCCCGCGCCGAGCGCCGCCTGAAGGGCGAAGAGCGCCGACTCGACCTCCCCGGAGGGCGGTTCGTACAGCGGCGAGAACCAGGGCTCGTAGTCCGGCTCGATCTCGGTGATCGCCGTCTCGGCCTGGGCGTCGGCGCCCGCGAACGGCTCCTCCTTGTGGTCGCCGAGTCCGAGGACGAGCGGCAGGACCGCGAGGGCGGCGACGAGGACGATCAGCAGGGTGTTGATCTTCGCGTTGCGGCTCATCGCGCGCGGGCCTCCGTCTCGGTCCTGGCGTCGCCCGTGTCCTGGTCCGTGGCCTTGATCTTGGCCTCGGTCTTGGCGGTGGTCGTGTCCATGGTCGGGCCTGGGGCCCTGTCCGTGGCCGGGGTCGCGCCCGGGGCCGTGGCCGGACGCGCGCGCTGGAGCAGGACGCCGAGCCGGGTGAGTTCTCCCCTGCTGGACTGCACGAGGAGCCGCATCACCAGGACGGTGAGCAGTCCCTCGCTGACCGCCAGCGGTATCTGGGTGACGGCGAAGATGCCGCCGAACTTGCCGAGCGCCCCGAGGAATCCGCTGCCGGGGTCGGGGAACGCCAGGGCGAGCTGGACGCTGGTGACGCAGTACGTCGACAGGTCGGCGACGAAGGCGCCGCAGAAGACCGCCGCCATCAGCGGCACGTCGTACCGCTTCAGGAGCCGGTAGACGGCGTACCCGGCCCAGGGCCCGGCGATCGCCATGGAGAAGACGTTGGCGCCGAGCGTGGTGAGCCCGCCGTGGGCGAGCAGCAGGGCCTGGAAGAGGAGCGTGATCGTGCCGAGCACCGCCATGACCGGAGGGCGGAACAGGATCGCGCCGAGGCCGGTGCCCGTCGGATGCGAGCAGCTTCCGGTGACCGACGGGATCTTCAGGGCGGACAGGACGAAGGTGAAGGCTCCGGACGCACCCAGAAGCAGTGTGCTCTCCGGGTGTTCCTTCACCTCACGCGTAAGGGAGCGGACTCCGTGGACGACGAACGGCGCGGACGCTACGCCCCAGGCGATCGCGTGCGCCGGCGGGAGGAAACCCTCGGCGATATGCATGGCTCAGCAGACCCTCTCCAGCACCTCGTGGATGGACAACGCGCCTTGGCCGGTCTCCTGGCTGACGGGTCGTACCGTCCGGTCTCCGCCTTCCCGGGCGCGTGTGCGCCCAGTGGCTGCCGCGAGGGCTGGAGCCGGACATCCCGATCACAGTGGCGAGGGCCGCACCGGCATCACACCGGATTTCCCGAGCACCAAGGCGTGGTGACAGTAGTGTGCGAGCCGGAGACATGACAACTTTCCGCAGGTGCCCCGGTGTCCTGGCGGCCGCTGTTCAGCGGGTGTCCGTCTCACCGCCCGTCACGGCGAGGTCCTCGCCCACGATGAAGCCGGAGTCGCCGCCGGTGATCAGCGCGACCTTGTCGAGGAGCTCGTCGGCGGCCTTGTACCGCGATGCCTGGTAGCGGGGCCTCGGCGACATGTCACCCTCGACGCCGGGCGGCGGGCCGTGCTTGTCCCCGGGAACGGAGGCGTGGGCTCGGACGTGCCCTGCGGGCCGCTCGTGCGGGCTCGTGCCGGCCCTCGTGCACGAGGAGGCCTCCTGCGGAAGTCGGGCATGGGCGGTGGCGTGCCGCGCACCGCCCGAGGTCGGTGACCTGGGTCGGGCGCCCAGACCCCACGAGGGACCTACGGGTGAAAACGGCACCTGGAGGGTTCCCGGTCTTTCGCCGGCGACTCCTCAGCAGGTGTCCCGCAGCACGTCGCAGGTGTGCCGGAACTCCTCCATGAGGCGGTTCGCCTCGACCACGAGCACTCCGTACGGCCGGGTCGGATCGGCGAGCGGCAGGCCGGACCTGGCCGCCTCCTCAGAGACCTCGCGCACACGCTCCTGGGCGTCGTCGGCCAGTCCGTCCAGGCGTCGGGACTGCTCGGTGAGGGAATCCTCGTCCAGCTCGGCGAGCACGTCGGTGATCTTCGAGACGCTTTCGAGGAAGTCGGCGTAGCTGCGGAAGAACGCGCCGTCGTCGAGTCTGGCCTCCTGCTCGGTCCACTGGTCCAGGCTGCGGGTCAGGGACGACACCTGGTACAGGGCGCGCACCAGCGCTTCGAGCACCGCCCCGTACCCCTCGAACGAGACGGCGCCGCCGCGTCGTCTGCGCAGCAGGAGCCGGGGGTTGTAGTAGAGGCTCTCCTCCGCCGTGCGGAAACTGTCCCGCGCCTGCGTGATCATGCCGCCGGTCTGCTCGGCCCTGCTGTGCCACTGGCCGCAGTGGTCGGCGTCGATCTCGTTGTCGCGCAGCACCGGGTACATGTCGCTCACCAGGTCGCCGAGGGCCGCGGCGAGCGTGTGGAGGCCGTACTCGGCGCTGCGGTACCGCATCGGCGGGGCCACCGTGAGGTTGACGATGACGCCGATGCCGCAGCCAATGAGCACGAGCAGGATGATCTGTCCGAGCTGGGTGATCTTCTGGCTATCGGTGGAGGCGAGGGCGTAGGTGGAGAAGGCGAAGAACGCTCCCGTGGCGACCTGGGAGCCCTGGGAGCCGAGCGCGGGCCAGCGCCCGATGGTCAGGCCGACCACCGCCACAAGCACGAACGTCAGCAGATCCGAGCCGATCATGAAGCCCACGCCCGCCACCATGCTCACGCCTACCGTCACGGCCGCCAAGTAGCGCAGCGCCTGCAGCAGCGACCGGTAGACCGTCACCTGCATGATCAGCACCGCGGAGAACGGCGCGAAGGCCGGTGACGGCGTGTTCAGCACGTCGTAGGAGAGGAACCAGGCCAGGGTCGCGGCCAACGTGCTCTTGAAGATCAGCAGCACGGTGTGCCGCTCGTAGCCCGGTGTCTCCAGGGCCCGCTGCCACCACTCCCACGCCCGGCCGGACCAGCGCCGCACAGCGCCCGGCGTCCGCCGCCCCTCGTCCTCGACGACCATCGCCGTGCTCCATCCCGATGTGTTCCATATCTGTTCCGTCGCGGCCACGCCCAGGAGAATCGCCGAGTTCATCCTGCGGTCCGGTCCGGAAGCCCGCATGCGGGGTTCCCCGCCGGCCGAACGGTCACGCCGCCCAGCCGTCAGCCACCGGATGCCCGGACCGGCGCGCCGCACGCGCGCGAGAATCCGGGTTTTCCTCCCGCATTCCGGGGGACGCCGGGTCACCGGAATTTCTCGGCGAGAGCGCGTTTATGTCATCGATGAGCGGCCAGGCGTAATCACGGCACACAAACCCGAACCGATGGAGGGTGAGCGACATGGCCGCCAACGAGAAGAACCGGGCGAAGACCGAGCAGATCACCGGCAAGGTCAAGGAGACCGCCGGACGCGCCGTGGGCAACGAACGCCTCACCGCCGAGGGGCGTGCCGAACAGGCCAAGGGCGACGCCCGGCAGGCCAAGGAGAAGATCAAGGACACCGGCAAGCACTGAGCCGGCAGCACCGCGCGGCGGGG
>NZ_QEXM01000034.1 GCF_004127445.1 Streptomyces alfalfae | reverse complement strand
TGAGACCTGATGCCGAGCCGATTGTGGTGAAGTGGATGATCCTATGCTGTCGAGAAAAGCCTCTAGCGAGTTTCATGGCGGCCCGTACCCTAAACCGACTCAGGTGGTCAGGTAGAGAATACCGAGGCGTTCGGGTGAACTATGGTTAAGGAACTCGGCAAAATGCCCCCGTAACTTCGGGAGAAGGGGGGCCATCACTGGTGATGAGTCTTGCACTCTGAGCTGGGGGTGGCCGCAGAGACCAGCGAGAAGCGACTGTTTACTAAAAACACAGGTCCGTGCGAAGCCGTAAGGCGATGTATACGGACTGACGCCTGCCCGGTGCTGGAACGTTAAGGGGACCGGTTAGTGCGCTTTCGGGCGTGCGAAGCTGAGAACTTAAGCGCCAGTAAACGGCGGTGGTAACTATAACCATCCTAAGGTAGCGAAATTCCTTGTCGGGTAAGTTCCGACCTGCACGAATGGCGTAACGACTTCTCGACTGTCTCAACCATAGGCCCGGTGAAATTGCACTACGAGTAAAGATGCTCGTTTCGCGCAGAAGGACGGAAAGACCCCGGGACCTTTACTACAGTTTGATATTGGTGTTCGGTTCGGCTTGTGTAGGATAGGTGGGAGACTGTGAAGCGGGCACGCCAGTGTTCGTGGAGTCGTCGTTGAAATACCACTCTGGTCGTGCTGGATGTCTAACCTCGGTCCGTGATCCGGATCAGGGACAGTGTCTGATGGGTAGTTTAACTGGGGCGGTTGCCTCCCAAAGAGTAACGGAGGCGCCCAAAGGTTCCCTCAGCCTGGTTGGTAATCAGGTGTTGAGTGTAAGTGCACAAGGGAGCTTGACTGTGAGACCGACGGGTCGAGCAGGGACGAAAGTCGGGACTAGTGATCCGGCGGTGGCTTGTGGAAGCGCCGTCGCTCAACGGATAAAAGGTACCCCGGGGATAACAGGCTGATCTTCCCCAAGAGTCCATATCGACGGGATGGTTTGGCACCTCGATGTCGGCTCGTCGCATCCTGGGGCTGGAGTCGGTCCCAAGGGTTGGGCTGTTCGCCCATTAAAGCGGTACGCGAGCTGGGTTTAGAACGTCGTGAGACAGTTCGGTCCCTATCCTCTGTGCGCGTAGGAATATTGAGAAGGGCTGTCCCTAGTACGAGAGGACCGGGACGGACGAACCTCTGGTGTGCCAGTTGTCCTGCCAAGGGCATGGCTGGTTGGCTACGTTCGGAAAGGATAACCGCTGAAAGCATCTAAGCGGGAAGCCTGCTTCGAGATGAGTATTCCCACCCCCTTTGAGGGGTTAAGGCTCCCAGTAGACGACTGGGTTGATAGGCCAGATCTGGAAGCCCGGTAACGGGTGGAGGTGACTGGTACTAATAGGCCGAGGGCTTGTCCTCAGTTGCTCGCGTCCACTGTGTTGGTTCTGAAACCACGAACAACCCCGCGTTTGTCACAGAGCGTGGTGCGGTTGACAGTTTCATAGTGTTTCGGTGGTCATAGCATGAGGGAAACGCCCGGTTACATTCCGAACCCGGAAGCTAAGCCTCATAGCGCCGATGGTACTGCAGGGGGGACCCTGTGGGAGAGTAGGACGCCGCCGAACTCCTTTTATAGCCGTGGCTCCTGGACATCTGTCCGGGAGCCACGGCTTTTTGCGTTGTCCGGTCACCACCGCGACTACCCCTCACGTACCTGCGGGTTGCGGCTGAGGGTAGGGTCAGGGGGCATCATCGGCTCTTTCCCACAGGAGGCCCCCGGGTGGAGGTCCAGGAGACACGCGTCCAGACGGACCGTGTCCTCACCATCCCGAACATCCTCAGCATGGCGCGCCTCGTCGGCGTGCCCCTGTTCCTGTGGTTGATCCTCAGGCCGGAGTTCGGAGGGCCCAAGAGCGACGGATGGGCGCTGCTGGTCCTCGCGCTGAGCGGCATCAGCGATTATCTCGACGGGAAGCTCGCGCGCCGCTGGAACCAGATCAGCAGCCTCGGCCGGCTGCTCGATCCCGCCGCCGACCGGCTCTATATCCTCTCGACGCTCGTCGGCCTCACATGGCGGGAGATTTTGCCGCTCTGGCTGACCGCGGCGCTTCTCCTGCGCGAGCTGGTTCTCCTGGTGATGGTCTGGATCCTCCGGCGTCACGGCTATCCGCCGCCCCAGGTGAACTTCCTGGGCAAGGCCGCCACCTTCAACCTGATGTACGCCTTTCCACTACTGCTGCTGAGCGACGGAAGCGGATGGATCGCTTCTCTCGCTGCTATTTTCGGATGGGCGTTCGCCGGATGGGGTACAACGCTGTATTGGTGGGCAGGGATCCTGTATGTGGTTCAGGTCCGCCGACTTGTCAAGGTGGACAGCATGACCGATTGAGCCCGCCGACTCGGCGGCCGTAGAGGCACGAAGGCCCGTATCTGACCTGCACGGGCCTCACGCGGCGGGCTTATCGGCAACATCGTCGTCTATAAGGAGGACGTTTCCGACATGAAGGCCGTCGTAATGGCCGGCGGTGAGGGCACACGCCTTCGCCCGATGACCTCCAGCATGCCCAAGCCGCTCCTTCCCGTGGCCAATCGCCCGATCATGGAGCATGTGCTTCGCCTGCTGAAGAGGCATGGGCTCACCGAGACCGTAGTAACAGTGCAGTTCCTGGCATCGCTGGTCAAGAACTACTTCGGCGACGGCGAAGAGCTCGGTATGGAGCTCACGTATGCCAATGAGGAGAAGCCGCTCGGCACCGCGGGCAGCGTGAAGAACGCCGAGGAAGCGCTGAAGGACGATGCCTTCCTCGTCATCTCCGGTGACGCGCTCACCGACTTCGACCTCACCGATCTGATTAACTTCCACAAGGAAAAGGGCGCGCTCGTCACCGTCTGTCTGACGCGCGTGCCCAATCCCCTGGAGTTCGGCATCACCATTGTCGACGAAGAAGGAAAGGTCGAGCGCTTCCTCGAGAAGCCGACCTGGGGCCAGGTCTTCTCCGACACGGTGAACACGGGCATCTACGTGATGGAGCCCGAGGTCTTCGACTACGTCGAGGCCGATACGTCGGTCGACTGGTCCGGCGACGTCTTCCCGCAGCTGATGAAGGAAGGCAAGCCCATCTACGGCTACGTCGCCGAGGGCTACTGGGAGGACGTCGGCACGCACGAGAGCTACGGCAAGGCCCAGGCCGACGTGCTCGAAGGCAAGGTCGACGTCGAACTCGACGGCTTCGAGATCTCGCCCGGCGTCTGGGTCGCCGAGGGCGCCGAGGTGCACCCCGACGCGGTCCTGCGCGGCCCGCTCTACATCGGGGACTACGCCAAGGTCGAGGCGAACGCCGAGATCCGCGAGCACACCGTGGTGGGCTCGAACGTGGTCGTCAAGAGTGGTGCGTTCCTGCACAAGGCCGTCGTGCACGACAACGTCTACATCGGGCAGCACTGCAATCTGCGGGGCTGCGTCGTCGGCAAGAACACCGACATCATGCGGGCCGCGCGCATCGAGGACGGCGCCGTCATCGGTGACGAGTGCCTTGTCGGTGAAGAATCGATCGTGCAGGGCAATGTGCGGGTCTACCCGTTCAAGACGATCGAGGCGGGCGCGTTCGTCAACACGTCGGTCATCTGGGAGTCCCGGGGCCAGGCGCACCTGTTCGGCGCGCGTGGCGTCTCCGGCATCCTGAACGTGGAGATCACGCCTGAGCTCGCCGTGCGCCTCGCGGGGGCGTATGCGACGACCCTCAAGAAGGGCTCGACCGTCACGACCGCGCGAGACCACTCACGAGGCGCGCGTGCCCTCAAGCGGGCGGTCATCTCGGCGCTGCAGGCCAGCGCCATTGACGTACGCGACCTGGAGAACGTGCCGCTGCCGGTCGCGCGCCAGCAGACCGCCCGGGGCAGTGCCGGCGGAATCATGATCCGGACGACGCCCGGGGTGCCGGACTCCGTCGACATCATGTTCTTCGACGGGCAGGGCGCCGACCTCTCGCAGGCCGGCCAGCGGAAGCTGGACCGGGTGTACGCACGCCAGGAGTACCGGCGTGCCTTCCCCGGTGAGATCGGTGACCTGCACTTCCCGTCCAGCGTCTACGACTCCTACACCGGGTCCCTGCTGAGGAACGTGGACACCACCGGGGTCGCCGAGTCGGGACTCAAGGTCGTCGTGGACGCCTCGAACGGCAGCGCCGGACTCGTGCTGCCCAGCCTCCTCGGCAAGCTCGGGGTGGACGCGCTGACGATCAACCCGGGGCTCGACGAGTCGCGGCCCACCGAGACCGCCGATGCCCGCAGGTCGGGCCTTGTGCGACTCGGTGAGATCGTGGCCTCCGCACGGGCCGCCTTCGGCGTGCGCTTCGACCCGGTCGGCGAGCGGCTGTCGCTGGTGGACGAGAAGGGCCGGATCGTCGAGGACGACCGGGCCCTGCTGGTCATGCTCGACCTGGTGGCCGCCGAGCGGCGCAGCGGGCGGGTGGCGCTGCCGGTGACGACGACGCGCATCGCCGAGCAGGTCGCGGCGTACCACGGCACGCAGGTGGACTGGACGACCACGTCGCCGGACGACCTGACGCGGGTCGCGGGCGGCGAGTCGACCATCTTCGGTGGTGACGGGCGCGGCGGGTTCGTGGTGCCGGAGTTCAGCAACGTGTTCGATGGGACGGCGGCGTTCGTGCGGCTCGTCGGCCTGGTGGCGCGTACACAGCTCACGCTGAGCCAGATCGACGCCCGCATTCCGCGTGCGCACGTCCAGCGGCGCGATCTCGCGACGCCGTGGGCGGTCAAGGGGCTCGTCATGCGGCGTGTGGTGGAGGCGGCCGGGGACCGGTCCGTCGACACCACCGACGGTGTGCGGGTCGTGGAGGCCGACGGCCGGTGGGTGCTCGTGCTGCCGGACCCGGCCGAGGCCGTGACCCATCTGTGGGCCGAGGGCCCCGACGACGCGTCCGCCGAGGCGCTGCTCGACGAGTGGGCGGCCGTGGTGGACAGCGCGGGTCACTGACCACGCGCGCGTGCCGGGCAGCACCCGCAACGGGTGCTGCCCGGCACGCCGGTGGGGTTGTTCGGCGTACGACGGTGGGGCCATTCGGAGGTAGCGCCCGCGACGTGCGACGATGTGCGGCATGCCGCAGCAGCCCCCCGTTCGGAGCACCCCCGCACGCCCCCGGCGTCCGGACGCCTCCATGTCGCTGCTCACCACGGTCATGGACCACAGCCTCGACGAGGGGTACGCGGAAGCCGCGGCCCGGAAGCGGGCCAGAGGTGACAGCGGCATGCCGCGTCCGCTGCGCGCCAAGCTCGGGCTCGCGGCGGGGCTCGTGCTCGCCGCCCTCGTGGTCACCGTGGGCGCAGCCGAGGCGCGGATAGCCGCACCGGTGGTCGCCAAGGAGCGCGAGGAGCTCATCGACCGCGTCGAGGACGCGACGGCCGGGGCCGACAAGCTGGAAGACGACGTGGACGAGCTCCGCGACGACGTGGGCGAGCGGCAGCGAGCCGCACTGCGGGAACACGGCGGCGGCAAGGGCGAACTGGTCGGTCTCCTCTCCGGCGCCACCAAGGTCCACGGGCCCGGCGTGCGGCTCGTCGTGGACGACAAGAAGGCGGCGGACCAGGGCGGCGGCGGGCCGCGCGAGAGCGCGGACTTCTCCGACACCGGGAGGGTGCGGGACCGCGACATGCAGCGCGTGGTCAACGGCCTGTGGGAGTCGGGGGCCGAGGCGATCTCCGTCAATGACCAGCGGCTCACGGCGCTGTCGGCGATCAGGGCCGCGGGTGACGCCATACTGGTCGACAACAGGCCGCTGGTACCGCCGTATACGGTGCTCGCGGTGGGGGACGGGAAACGTTTGAGCGCCCGGTTCCAGAACAGCCACGACGGTCAGTATCTGCACGCGCTGCAGGAGAACTTCGGCATCCGGACCAGCATCTCCGTGTCGGACGAGCTCCGGCTGCCCGCCGCGCCGAGTGTGACCGTCCGTACAGCAGAGCCGAAGGCAGGAAAGGGCACATCGTGATCGCCGTACTGGGCCTCGTCGTGGGAGTCGTGGCCGGATTGTTGGTTCGGCCCGAGGTTCCGGCGGTGGTCGAGCCGTATCTCCCGATCGCCGTGGTAGCGGCCCTGGACGCGGTGTTCGGCGGGTTGCGCGCGATGCTCGACGGCATCTTCGACGACAAGGTCTTCGTGGTGTCGTTCCTGTCGAACGTCGTGGTGGCCGCGCTGATCGTGTTCCTGGGCGACAAGCTGGGCGTGGGCGCCCAGTTGTCCACGGGCGTGGTCGTGGTCCTCGGCATCCGGATCTTCTCCAACGCCGCCGCGATCCGCCGGCACATCTTCAGGGCGTGACCCCGATGAGCGCTGACGACAAGCCCGAGGGACCGCAGTCCCCCCGTCGCGAGGAACTGCCCGCCGAGGTGCCCGCCGGTGAGCCGGAGGCACCGGCTCCGCCGGCTCGCGACCAGCCGCGGCTCACCGGCCGCCAGCGGCTGGTGAAAGGCCTGTGGCCACCGCGGGTGACGCGGCCCCAACTGATCGTGGCCCTGCTGCTGTTCGTGCTGGGCCTCGGCCTGGCGATCCAGGTGCGGTCCAACAACGACAGCAGCGCGCTGCGCGGGGCACGGCAGGAAGATCTCGTACGCATCCTCGATGAACTGGATGACCGTACTGAGCGTCTGGAAGAGGAGAAGCGGGGTCTCGAGGAGCAGCGGACCGGGCTGGAGAACAGTTCGGACCAGGCCGAGGAAGCCCGTAAGCAGACGGTCGAGCGGGAGCGGCAACTCGGCATCCTGGCCGGCACCGTGGCGGCCCAGGGGCCGGGCATCACGCTGGCCATCGAGGACAAGAAGGAGGCGATCGAGGCGGACATGCTGCTCGACGCCATTCAGGAGCTGCGCGCCGCCGGTGCGGAGGCGATCCAGGTCAACGACGTACGTGTCGTGGCCAGCACCCATCTTTCGGACGCCGGCGGCGGTGGCGTGCGGGTGGACGGCCGCAAGGTCGGCGCGCCGTACCTCTTCAAGGTGATCGGCAAGCCGCAGGATCTCGAGCCCGCGCTGAACATTCCGGGAGGTGTGGTGCAGACTCTGGAGAAGGAGCAGGCCACAGTCACCGTGACCCGCTCGGAGAAGATCGTCGTGAGCGCCTTGCGACCCGCGAAGCAGCCTGACTACGCTCGGTCGTCGTCGGAGTGAGCCGCGGGCGCATGGGGGCCGCGCGGCAAGGGCATGAGGTTGCGGGGGGTCGGCGCACCGGAAGCACGGTGCGTGGTGGAAACTGTTTGGTGGATTCGGACGTTATGAGGATGTCCGGTTCACCGATGAGTGCCGGTGTGTGCAATCAGGGTTCGTCCTGCCCCACGGGCGGGTCTGTTTCGGTCAAGGGGAATCGCCCGTGAAGTTGTTTGCGAAGTTGTTCGGCAAGAGTGCACGTGAGGACAGCGGCAATCCCGCCACTGCCCGTCACCGTGCCCCGCGTCATGGAGAGGCCGAGGAGCAGGGCGGAGAGCGCCCGATGTTCCGCGATCAGGTCGCCGGCCCGGGTGGAGACATTTCGGGCGGACAGGGCGCGTCGTCTGTTGACCCTGCCGGTCCCGGCCGCATAGGTTTCGGAGAACCGTCAACCTCGAGTGCGGGTGGAGGGTTCACCCCCGGCCCGTACGCATCGAACGCCCCTTCGGGGCAGCCGCGGCAGGAGGACCCGTCCATGGCCCTGGTGTGTACGAGGTGCGGCAACCGCAATGCCGAGGCGAGCCGGTTCTGTTCCAACTGCGGTGCGCCGCTGAGGGCCGGGGCCACGCCGGAGCGTGCTTCCGAGACGACGTCCACGATCTCCATCTCGGGCCTCGAGGCCTACGACGCGGAGGCGACGGGCACCAACCCGTCTCCCGCGCTCTCTCCGGAGGCGCAGGCCGCTGTCGACGCACTGCCGCTGGGCTCGGCGCTCCTCGTCGTGCGTCGCGGGCCGAACTCGGGCAGCCGTTTCCTGCTCGACGGAGACCTGACCACCGCGGGACGCCACCCGCAGAGCGACATCTTCCTGGACGACGTGACGGTGTCGCGGCGCCATGTGGAGTTCCGTCGCGTCCAGGACGGTTCCTTCACCGTCGAGGACGTGGGCAGCCTCAACGGCACGTACGTCAATCGGGAGCGCATCGACTCGGTCGCGCTGTCGAACGGCGACGAGGTGCAGATCGGCAAGTACCGGCTGGTGTTCTACGCGAGCCAGCGGAGCGTCGGCATCTGATCCGCCCCCGGACCGGTTCCGGGGAACACCCCCAGGGAAGGTCCATGCTGCAAACACCGAGGGGCGGTGCCGGCACCGGCACCGCCACGGACCGTCGGCTGATGAGCATCGGTACCGTGCTGAACGCGTTGCGTGACGAGTTCCCCGAGGTCACGATCTCCAAGATCCGTTTCCTGGAGTCCGAGGGGCTCATCGAGCCGCAGCGCACCCCTTCCGGCTACCGGAAGTTCAGCCCGGAGGATGTCGAGCGTCTCGGCCACGTCCTGCGGATACAGCGGGATCACTACCTCCCGCTCAAGGTCATCCGCGAGTACCTCGACGCGCTGGAGCGGGGTGAGCGGGCTCCGCTGCCCTCCCTGGGGCGGCAGCGGGGTCCTGGTGACGCGGAGGGCCAGGAGGAGCTGGAAGGCCCCACTGCGGCCCGTGTGGGCCGTGACGAGCTGCTCGCCCTCGCCGAGATCGACGAGGAGCAGCTCACGGAGTGGGAGACGTACGGACTGGTCGTGCGGCTGCCCGACGGCGGATATGACGCGGAGGCGGTCACGGTCGCCTCGCTCGTCGTCGAGCTGGGCAGGTTCGGTATCGAGCCACGGCATCTGCGCGCCATGAAGTCGGCCGCCGAGCGGGAGGCCGGTCTCGTCGACCAGGTCGTCGCCCCGCTCCGGCGGCACCGCAACCCGCAGACCAGGGCGCACGCCGAGGCGCGCGCCAAGGAGCTGGCCGGCCTGACGGGAAAGCTGCATTCGGCTCTCGTGCAGACCGCTCTCGGGATCAGACTGCCGTGACCTGCCGGGCGTTCTCGGACGCCCGGCAGGCCCGCCCGCGCCGTACTCGGCGGGTGCCCGACTACCCAAACCTGCCGACCACGTCCTAGGGTTGCTGTGTGAACGAGCTCGACGTCGTAGGTGTCCGGGTCGAAATGCCCTCCAACCAGCCGATCGTGCTCCTGCGTGAAGTGGGAGGCGACCGGTACCTTCCCATCTGGATCGGACCAGGTGAGGCGACCGCCATCGCCTTCGCGCAGCAGGGCATGGCACCCGCACGGCCGCTGACCCACGACCTTTTCAAGGACGTGCTGGAAGCCGTGGGCCAAGAGCTCTCCGAAGTGCGCATCACGGACCTGCGAGAAGGGGTCTTCTACGCCGAGCTGGTCTTCGCCAGCGGCGTGGAGGTGAGCGCGCGGCCGTCCGACGCCATAGCGCTCGCGCTGCGCACGGGGACGCCGATCTACGGCAGCGACGGCGTCCTCGACGACGCCGGGATCGCGATCCCGGACGAGCAGGAGGACGAGGTGGAGAAGTTCCGCGAGTTCCTGGACCAGATCTCTCCCGAGGACTTCGGCACCAACAGCCAGTGAGCCGCTTCCGGAGGTCGGTTTCAGGCCATTCGGCCAGTCTTTCCCCGTGATGGGGCACGGGAAACCACTCTCAGGGTGATTATCACTCGGCGTGGCGAGTGTGGCGATCGTTGACGAGCCCCTGGTGACTGCCTACCTTCGAGAAGGCAGGTCAAGGACGGAGGTCGGCGTGAGAAGCAGCGGCGACGGTACGGCGGTGGGCGGCCCGTACCCGTTTTACGGCAGCGCGGCCGATCACTCTCCGAAACGACCGATGGCGGTCCAGGGGAGCGGGGACGCTACGTCAGAGAATTCCGAGCAGATCGGGTACCGGGGGCCGACGGCCTGCGCGGCGGCGGGGATCACGTACCGCCAGTTGGACTACTGGGCCAGAACGGGCCTGGTCGAGCCCAGTGTGCGGGCGGCGGGCGGTTCCGGGACCCAGCGGCTCTACAGCTTCCGGGACGTCGTCGTCCTGAAGATCGTCAAGCGGTTGCTCGACACCGGGGTGTCCCTGCAGAACATCCGGACGACGGTGCAGCACCTGCGGCAGGGCGGCTTCCGGGATCTCGATCGGATGACGCTGATGAGCGACGGCGCAACGGTCTACGAGTGCACGTCGCCCGGTGAGGTCCACGAACTGCTCCAGGGCGGCCAGGGCGTCTTCGGCATCGCCGTGGGCGTGGTGTGGCGGGACGTCGAGGCCGCGCTGTCCCAGCTGCACGGGGAGCGCGTCGACACCGGGGAGACACTCATCGGCCACAACCCCGCGGACGAGCTGGCCAGGCGGCGCAACAAGGCTGTCTGAGACGCCGGGCGGGGCATTGTCAGTGGCGTAGGGCAGCATCGGGAGCGTGAGAAGCGCGCCGACGATCCTGCATCTGGACATGGATGCCTTCTACGCGTCCGCGGAGCAGGCCGCGAAGCCCAGTCTGCGCGGAAAAGCCGTGGTGGTGGGGGGCCTCGGCCCCCGAGGAGTGGTGGCCACGGCGTCGTACGAGGCGCGGCTGTTCGGTGTGCACTCCGCGATGCCGATGGGGCAGGCGCGCAGGCTCGCGCCGAACGCGGCGTATCTGGTGCCGCGCTTCGGTCTCTACCGCGAGATCAGCGAGCAGGTGATGGGGCTGCTCCGCGAGCTGTCGCCGCTGGTGGAGCCGCTCAGCCTGGACGAGGCCTTCGTGGACTTGGAGGCGGGCGGCGTCGCGGACGACGAGGCGTCGGCGCGGGCCGTGGGGGAGCGGCTGCGGGCGGACATCAAGGCGGTCACCGCACTGACGGGGTCGGTGGGGCTCGCGGTCTCCAAGATGCTGGCGAAGATCGCCTCCGAGCAGGCGAAGCCGGACGGGCTCGTGCTGATCGCGCCGGGCACGGAGCGGGCGCTGCTCGGGCCGATGCCGGTGCGGACGCTGCCCGGGGTGGGGCCCGCCACGGGCGACCATCTGCGGCGGGCGGGGATCACCACGGTCGAGGAGATCGCGGAGGCCGGCGAGGACGAGCTGGTCAGGCTCCTCGGCAAGGCGCACGGCGTCTCGCTGTACGCGATGGCGCTGGCGCACGACGAGCGGCCCGTGGTGGCCGAGCGTGACACCAAGTCGGTCAGCGTCGAGGACACGTACGACGTGGACATCCACGACCGGGTGCGGGTCAGGGCGGAGGTCGCGCGGCTCGCCGACCGGTGCGTGCAGCGGCTGCGGGCCGCCGGGCACTCCGGGCGGACCATCGTGCTGAAGGTGCGGCGCTTCGACTTCTCGACCCTGACGCGCTCGGAGACGCTCCGTGGGCCCACGGACGACCCCGGAGTGGTCAGGGAGGCCGCGGCGCGGCTCCTGGAGTCCGTGGACACCACGGGAGGCGTGCGGCTGCTGGGCGTGGGCGTCACTGGCCTCGCCGACTACACGCAGGAGGACCTGTTCGCGCAGGCCGCCGAGGCCGCGGCGGAGCCCACCGGAGAGCCCGTGGAGCCCGTGGCGGGTGAGGCCGTCATCGGCCCGGAGACGGAGCCCGCCGAGGCTCCGGAGACGCCGGTGGAGCGGCGCTGGGCGGCCGGTCACGACGTGCGGCACGCCGAGTACGGGCACGGCTGGGTCCAGGGCAGCGGCCTCGGCCGGGTGACGGTGCGCTTCGAGACGCCGCAGTCGCCGCCGGGGCGGGTGCGGACGTTCCGGACGGACGATCCGAAGCTGGAGCCCGCGGAGCCGCTGCCGCTGGTGGGCGGTGAGTGACGACCGGGACCGAGCGGTGAGGGGAGGCGGCCGGGGCGGGCGGGCCGGCTGAGACGCGGGTCAGGCCGGGCCCTGGTCCGCCACGCGGCCGAAATCGCGATCCGCGGGCGAGGCGTCCGGCGGCGTCGTGTCCAGGCCGTAGTGGTGGTAGAGCTGGAGCTCCTGGGCGGGGGAGAGGTGGCGGCCGACGCCGAAATCGGGGGCGTCCCTGATCAGGGCGCGGTCGAAGGGGATGCGGAGGGTGCCGTCGTCGACCAGTTCGCTGGGTTCCAGGGGGACGAAGGCGTCGCGGCTGAACAGGCCCGTGCGTATCGCCGCCCACTCCGGGGCGCCGGTGGCGTCGTCGAGGTAGATCTCGTCGATCGTGCCGATCTTCGCCCCGTTCCGGTCGAACGCCTTGCGGCCGATCAGGTTGCGCGGATCGATGTCGGTTCGCACGGGCCCTCCAGCTGGTCGCGGCGTGTGGAACACCGGGATATCGGGGTGTGGGACACCGGGATACGGGGACAACTCAACATTGTTCGGTCGTACTCACTACGAAAGAGCACTTCGCGGCAGGCGGCCACTCGAAGGATCGGCCATGGTCCTCGCTGGTAGGCTGGCGACGGCTGCTGACCCCGTGCGGGAGAGCTCTCCGGACCACAGGCCCGGAGGCGCCGAAGGAGCAAATCCTCCCCGGAATCTCTCAGGCACCCGTACCGCACGGACGAGGTCACTCTGGAAAGCAGGGCGGGCGTCGGGCGGGCACGTCCGGGACCCTCCCTCACCGACGGTGAAAGCCGGTCGGCGTCCTCGCATGTCGAGGCTGTCGCCGGTGAAGCTCTCAGGTTGAGATGACAGAGGGGGAGGCCGTCCGGGTACCCGTGCCGAGGTACCCCTCGTAGGTCGTGCAGACCAGGAGGCCTCCGCAATGACTGCCACCCATATCCCGCTCGCCGAGCTCGAGCAGGGCATCCCCTTCGAGCAGCGGCACATAGGGCCCGACGCCGAAGCGCAGGCCAAGATGCTCGCCCAGGTCGGGTACGGCTCGCTCGACGAGCTCACGGCCGCCGCGGTGCCGGATGTGATCAAGAACGCCGAGGCGCTCGACCTGCCCGGCGCCCGCAGCGAGGCCGAGGTCCTCGCCGAGCTGCGCTCGCTCGCGGACTGCAACCAGGTCCTGGACTCCATGATCGGCCTCGGGTACTACGGGACGTTCACGCCGCCGGTGATCCTGCGGAACGTGATGGAGAACCCCGCCTGGTACACCGCCTACACGCCCTACCAGCCCGAGATCTCGCAGGGCCGCCTGGAGGCGCTGCTCAACTTCCAGACCATGGTCGCCGAGCTGACCGGTCTGCCCACCTCCGGCGCCTCCCTGCTCGACGAGGGCACCGCCGCCGCCGAGGCCATGGCCCTCTCGCGCCGCATGGGCAAGGTCAAGAACGGCGTGTACGTGGTCGACGCGGACGCGCTGCCGCAGACCATCGCCGTGATCCGGACGCGAGCCGAGCCGACCGGCGTCGAGATCGTCGTCGCCGACCTGAGCGACGGCATCCCCGCCGAGGTCGCCGAGCGCGGCATCGTGGGCCTCCTCGTGCAGTACCCGGGCGCCTCCGGCGCGGTCCGCGACATCAAGCCGCTGATCGACCGGGCGCACGAGCTGGGCGCGGTCGTCACGGTCGCCGCCGACCTGCTCGCCCTGACGCTGCTCACCTCGCCCGGTGAACTCGGCGCCGACATCGCCGTCGGCACGACCCAGCGCTTCGGCGTCCCCATGGGCTTCGGCGGGCCGCACGCCGGATACATGGCGGTGCGCGAGACGTTCGCGCGCAGCCTTCCGGGACGCCTGGTGGGCGTCTCCGTCGACGCCGACGGCAACAAGGCCTACCGCCTCGCGCTGCAGACCCGTGAGCAGCACATCCGCCGCGAGAAGGCCACCAGCAACATCTGCACCGCCCAGGTGCTGCTCGCCGTGATGGCCGGGATGTACGCGGTGTACCACGGTCCCGAGGGCCTGAAGTCCATCGCCCGCCGCACCCACCGGTACGCGACGCTGCTCGCCGCCGGCCTCACCGGCGGCGGTTACGAGGTCGTCCACGGCGCCTACTTCGACACGCTCACCGTGCGCGCGCCCGGCAAGGCCGCCGAACTGGTCGCCGGCGCCCGCGAGGCCGGGGTGAACATCCACCTCGTCGACGCCGACCACGTCTCCCTGTCCTGCGACGAGACGACCACGCGCCGGCAGCTCAGCGCGGTCTGGGGCGCCTTCGGTGTCGACGCCGACGTCGACGCGCTCGACGCCAGCGCCGCCGACACGCTGCCCGAGGGCCTGCTGCGCGGCGACGCCTACCTCACGCACCCGGTCTTCCACCAGCACCGCTCCGAGACCTCGATGCTGCGCTACCTGCGCAGGCTCGCCGACCGCGACTACGCGCTCGACCGCGGCATGATCCCGCTGGGCTCCTGCACCATGAAGCTCAACGCGACCACCGAGATGGAGCCGGTCACCTGGCCCGAGTTCGGGCAGCTGCACCCCTTCGCGCCCGCCCAGCAGGCGCAGGGCTACCTCACGCTCATCCGTGAGCTGGAGGAGCGGCTCGCCGAGGTCACCGGGTACGACAAGGTCTCGCTCCAGCCCAACGCCGGTTCGCAGGGCGAGCTGGCCGGACTGCTCGCCGTACGCGGGTACCACCGGGCCAACGGCGACGAGCAGCGCACCGTCTGCCTGATCCCCTCCTCCGCGCACGGGACGAACGCGGCGAGCGCCGTCATGGCGGGCATGAAGGTCGTGGTCGTCAAGACCGCCGACGACGGCGAGATCGACGTCGACGACCTGCGGGCCAAGATCGAGAAGCACCGCGACGAGCTGGCCGTGCTGATGATCACCTACCCCTCCACGCACGGCGTCTTCGAGGAGCACGTCGCCGACATCTGCGCGGAGGTGCACGAGGCCGGCGGCCAGGTGTACGTGGACGGGGCCAACCTCAACGCGCTGGTGGGTCTCGCCAAGCCGGGCCACTTCGGCGGCGACGTGTCGCACCTGAACCTGCACAAGACCTTCTGCATCCCGCACGGCGGCGGCGGCCCCGGCGTCGGCCCGGTCGGCGTCCGCGAGCACCTCGCGCCCTACCTGCCGAACCACCCGCTGCAGCCCGCCGCGGGCCCGGAGACCGGCGTGGGACCGATCTCCGCGGCGCCGTGGGGTTCCGCCGGAATCCTGCCGATCTCCTGGTCGTACGTGCGTCTCATGGGCGGCGAGGGCCTCAAGCGCGCCACCCAGGTCGCGGTGCTCTCCGCCAACTACATCGCCAAGCGCCTGGAGCCCCACTACCCGGTGCTCTACACCGGCCCCGCGGGGCTCGTCGCGCACGAGTGCATCGTCGACCTGCGTCCGCTCAGCAAGGCGACCGGCGTCAGCGTCGACGACATCGCCAAGCGGCTCATCGATTACGGCTTCCACGCGCCGACCATGTCGTTCCCCGTGGCGGGCACGCTGATGATCGAGCCGACGGAGAGCGAGGACCTGGACGAGATCGACCGGTTCTGCGAGGCGATGATCGCCATCCGTCAGGAGATCGGGAAGGTCGGCTCCGGAGAGTGGGCCGCCGACGACAACCCGCTGCGCAACGCCCCGCACACCGCCGCCGCCCTGAGCGGCGAGTGGGAGCACGGCTACAGCCGTGAGGAGGCCGTCTTCCCGGCCGGCGTCTCCACCTCCGCCAAGTACTGGCCGCCGGTGCGCCGCATCGACCAGGCGTACGGCGACCGGAACCTGGTCTGCTCCTGCCCTCCGCTGGACGCGTACGAGGACTGATGCCGGCGCCCGTGCGCCACGGGCATGTGTCGGGGCCGGTCCGGAGAGCGATCTCCGGGCCGGCCCCTCGGCTGTCTGCCGCGCTCACGTGGTTCGCGCGGGGTGCCCGTCCGTGCGGCTGCGCGGGCGGCGATCAGGCGGCCGTCATGACGCGGTCGGTGCCCAGCGGTCGGTGCGGCGCGATGATCCGGCCGTCCGGCAGCAGCTCACCGGTGTCCTCGAAGAGCAGGACGCCGTTGCACAGCAGGCTCCAGCCCTGCTCCGGGTGGCTGGCCGCGAGGAGCGCGGCCTCCCGGTCGGCGGAGTCGGCTGTCGGGCACGGTGGTTGGTGCTGGCACATGGAAGGGTTCTTTCGCTGCGGTTCGATGGCTGTGACGTCTGTCCTGTGGCTCGATGCGGTGCTCATGACCGCCCCCCGTTGTCGTCGGTCCAGTTCCAGTGTTGCCCCTGCGGGCGTCAATCCGCAGGCAATTCGCGGCAGCGGTTCCTACTGCTTAATGACGTATCACCCGCCCGGACGGTTCAGCCCAACTCCGCTGTCTCTTCGGGTGGTTCGGGGTGGCCCGACCGGGCTAGTCCACTTGGGTGGGAACAGCGTCGTGCCCCGCGGCCGTCGGCAGCGGGGCACGTGGGACGGCAGGGGCTCGGCGTCGTCAGGCGGGCGACCTCAGCAGGGGCGCCGGGGTCAGCCGCAGGGTGAGGACCTGGAGCAACTCGGCGACCCGGTGCGGGCGGTGGGCCGCGATGCCGGGCGGCGCGGGCGCGAGGGGCACCAGCAGGTCGGCGGGGGCGAGCGGGCCCTCGGCGCCGTCGTCCGTGCAGTCGCGGTGCAGCCAGAGGGTCAGCATGTACAGCTCGGGCACGGAGAGCAGCCGCGGCTGGCAGGGCATCGGCATGGCCTCGGCGTGCCGCAGGGCCCGTTCGGTGGAGGCGATGTAGGGGCCCTCGAAGAAGTGCGAGAAGGCCCAGCCGTCCGGTGTGAGCATCGTGTCGGCCGCGGCGAGGGCCCGCTCACCGCCGCGGATCATGAAGCGCCATCCCGCGAGGCGCGTGGGCGAGGTGCCTCCCGGCGTGACGTGCTCCAGGACGTGGACGGGCAGCGGGAGTTCCGGGCTCAGAGGGCCCTGGGCGGCACGCAGGGTCGGTGTGCGCGCCTCGCGTACGGCGGTGGGAGAACCTAGTGCCGCGAGAACGCTGCGCAGGGCGGGCGCGGGGGCAGGGGGGACATGCAGCGGCATGGTGGGTCGCCTCTCTCGTTCGACAGGCACGGTGGAGCGGGGCGGGTGCGTGACGGCGCTGTCAGCTTCGGGTCAGAGAGGCGGGGGCCGGGGGACCAGGCGCCAGAACTCTGCCTCGAATGCGGAGTTTATACGATGGGTGTTCGGGCGTTGTTTCACCTAACCGTGATCGACATTTCCGGCAAGGACTTATCACGCCGTCGTGATGAGGTTTTTCTCCCCATTTAGCGAGGGGGTCACCGCTGTGACCTTCGAATCGTCGGCGGGAGCGGTCGGCCGATTCCCATCGGTGTTTTTGACCACGCTTGCGAGGACGAATCTCCACTCTGCCCCATGCCGCGTGAATGTGCCGTGGCGCGGCGGGGCCGAGTCTACTGGCCGGCCGCGTCGCGCGGGGCGTTACGGATCACATCGGTGGGGCATCATCCCTCGTACACAGCGGCCGGGCCCCCGGCTGCCCGGGCGAGGAAGGACAAGGCGATGGGGGATAAGGTCGCGGCGGTCGCGTTCGACCTGTCCGATCGGGACCGCTACCGCAGCAAGCTCCAGAAGTGCCTCACGGGGCTTGAGCGGCTGCTGGATGAGGAGCGGTTCGACCGGCCCCAGAACCTCATGGGGCTGGAGATCGAACTGAATCTCGCAGGGCCCGACGGACTGCCCAGAATGTTGAATGCACAGGTTTTGGAGCGCATCGCGAGCCGGGATTTCCAGACCGAACTAGGAATGTTCAACCTGGAAGTGAACATCGCCCCGCACCGGATCGGAGGCCGCGTTCTCGACCAGCTCGCCGAAGAACTGCGCACCGGTCTCAACTACGCCCACAGGAAAGCGAACGAACTGGGCGCAGGCATTGTCATGATCGGTATTCTGCCGACCCTGAACAGCGCCGACCTGACGTCGGCCCATCTCTCCGACGTCGACCGCTACGCCCTCCTCAACGAACAGATCGTCGCCGCCCGCGGTGAACCCTTCGCCCTCGACATCGAGGGCGTGGAGCGGCTCACCTGCACCTCCGCGTCGATCGCCCCCGAGGCGGCGTGCACCTCCATCCAGTTGCACCTCCAGGTCACGCCGGACCGGTTCGCCGACGTGTGGAACGCGGCGCAGGCCATCGCCGCCGCGCAGGTCGCCGTGGGCGCCAACGCGCCGTTCCTCTTCGGGCGCGAGGTGTGGCGCGAGTCGCGTCCGCCGCTGTTCCTGCAGTCCACCGACACCAGGCCCCCGGAGCTGCAGGCCCAGGGCGTGCGCCCGCGGACCTGGTTCGGGGAGCGGTGGATCACCGGGCCGCTCGAACTCTTCGAGGAGAACCTGCGGTACTTCCCCGCGCTGCTGCCTTTGATGGACGCCGAGGACCCGCTGGCCGCGCTCGACGCGGGAGAAGTGCCGCACCTCGGCGAACTCGTCCTGCACAACGGCACCGTCTACCGATGGAACCGCCCGGTGTACGGCATCGCCGACGGCGTACCGCACCTGCGGGTGGAGAACCGCGTGCTGCCCGCGGGCCCCACCGTCACCGACGTCATCGCGAACGTCGCCTTCTATTACGGCCTCGTACGGGCGCTCTGCGAGGAGGCGAGGCCCGTGTGGTCGCGGCTGCCCTTCGAGGCCGCGGCGCACAACTTCGACGTCGCCTGCCGGCACGGCATCGACGCGGACCTGCGCTGGCCGCGGCGCGGCAGACTGGGCGGCACCGCGGAGGTGCCGGCCGCGGACCTCGTACGCGAGGAGCTGCTGCCGCTGGCTGCCGCAGGGCTCGACGCGTGGGGCGTGGCGCCCGCGGACCGGGATCTGTACCTCGGGGTGATCGAGCAGCGCTGCCGGCGGCGGGTCAACGGGGCCTCGTGGCAGGCGAGGACGTACCACCTCGCACTGGAGAGCGGGCTCACCCGGGAGGCGGCGCTCGCCGCGACCACGCAGCGGTACTGCGAGCTGATGCACGAGGGGGAGCCGGTGCACACCTGGCCGGTGGGGCTCTCCGGACCGGTGGCGCCGCGGGGCTGAGCCCGCCGGTCGGCGCTGGTGGCTGCCCGCCTCCATGATGGCCTTGAGGACGACGGAGTGGATCTGCGCCGGGTCGTCGAACCGGTGACCTGAGCCGCCGGTGGCCGCGGCCATCTGCTGGACCTCCTCCTTGTCGGCCTCGGGACCCACGGCGATCGCGCTGACCGGCACCGGCTCCTCGGGTCGGCGAGTTCTTCGAGCCGGGAGACGAGGGAGCTGCGGAAGATGCTGCCCGGGTCCTGGCCATCGCCATCGGTGAGGATCACCAGGGCGTTGGACATGCCGTCTCCTCGTACGTCGCGCGGGCCTTCTTGAACGCCGCCTGCTCGGAGGCGATCAGCGCCTGGTTGCGGCGCGGGTTGCCCTTCTCGGCGCCGGAGCCGTCGCGGCCAGGGTGGCTTGACGCGGTCGGCGGCGGTGCGCAGGGCGGGTGTCACGTCGGGGGCGGCGACCACGTCGACGCGCACCGCGTCGTCACCGCACGAGCCGGGAAAGGAGAGCAGACCGCTGCGGACGGCCACCGCCGTGCCGCCGGCGACCACGAGGACGAGAGCCGCGGCGATGGCGACGGTGTGGCCACGGGCGCGCGGCCGGGGGTGCGCGCGTCCGTCCCGTGCTCATCGGGCAAGCTGTGACGTCCCATGGCGGTGGCGCCCCTCCTCGAGCGATGAAGCAAGGAAAGAGGGGGACGCCACGCCCGGAACGGCGGCCTTCCCCCTCGGCCTGTCGCGCACGATCTTCGTAACTTCTTTCGAGACCCTGGCGGGGCGAGGATGGGGATGAGGCGGGATCACTCAACTGGAGGCACAAGTGCAAGCGGAGCCGGGGCCGATGGCCGGTTCTTTTCCGAAGGGCGAGCCGGCGCGGCGAACCCTGCGGGACGAGACGTTGCTCGTCCTGGCTCTCTCGCTGGGCGCGAGTGGTGTGTCCGCGCTGATCAGCTTTGTCGGATCGGTGACGAAGCCGGGCGGTCTCAGGGACCAGGCGGCCACCATGAACGCGTCGGCGGCGCCGGGGCGGCCGTGGCTCGATCTCGCGTGGCAACTCTTCGGGATCACGACGGCGTTGGTGCCCGTCGCGCTCGTCGCGCACTTCCTCCTGCGTGAGCGGGCGGGCCTCGGGACCATCGGCTTCGACCGGACGCGCCCCTGGCCGGACCTGGGGCGCGGCACCGCGATCGCCGCGGTGATCGGCAGCACGGGCATCGTCTTCTACCTCGCGGCCCGCGGCCTCGGCTTCAACCTCACGGTGGTCCCCGAAGCGCTGCCCGACGTGTGGTGGAAGTACCCGGTCCTCGTGCTGTCCGCGCTGCAGAACGCGATCCTGGAGGAAGTGATCGTCGTCGGCTACCTGCTGCGCAGGCTGGACCAGTTGGGGTGGACCCCGATGGCCGCACTGGCGGGCAGTTCGGTGCTGCGCGGCTCCTACCACCTGTACCAGGGCGTCGGCGGTTTCCTCGGCAACCTCGCCATGGGCGTGGTCTTCGTGCTCCTGTACCGCAGGTGGGGCAGGGTGGGCCCACTGGTCGTGGCCCACTCGCTGCTCGACATCGGCGCGTTCGTGGGGTACGCGCTGCTCGCGGGGAAGGTCGACTGGCTGCCCACGCCCTGAGCGGGGCGGCTCAGGCGAGCAGCTCGCCCTCGATGACCGTGACGGCGCGGCCCGTCAGCAGGGTGCGGTCGCCCTGTAGTTCGGTGTGGACCAGGCCGGTGCGGGCCGAGGCCTGGAGGCCCGTCAGTTTCGTGCGGCCCAGGCGCTCCGCCCAGAAGGGGGCCAGGGCGGTGTGCGCACTGCCCGTCACCGGGTCCTCGTCGATGCCGACGCGCGGGAAGAAGCCCCGCGAGACGAAGTCGTATCCGAGTGAGGGTTCCTCGGCGAGGGCCGTGGCGATGATGCCGCGCTTGGAGTGGCGTACGAGGGCCTTGTGGTCGGGGGTGAGTGCCCTGACCGTCTTCTCGTCGGCGAGCTCGACGAGCAGGTCGCCGCAGTGGGGGCCCGTGTCGTACGCGCGGAGCGGCTCGGCGCCCAGGTCCTCGGCGATGCCGGCGGGAACGCCGATTTCGGTGAGCGGTGCGGTCGGGAAGTCGAGGGTGAGGGTGCCGTCGGCGTGGGCGGTGGCGGTCAGGACGCCGCTGCGGGTCGCGAAGCGGATCGGGCCGGAGGCGGCGCCGGTGCTGTGCAGGACATGAGCCATGGCCAAAGTGGCATGGCCGCAGAGGTCCACCTCGGTGGCGGGCGTGAACCAGCGCAGCGCCCAGTCGGCGTCGCCGCCCTCGGGCAGCGGGTGGGCGAAGGCGGTCTCCGCGTGGTTGAGCTCGATGGCCACGTTCTGCAGCCAGGTGTGGGCGGGGAAGGCGTCGAGCAGGAGGACGCCGGCCGGGTTGCCGGCGAAGGGGCGGTCGGTGAAGGCGTCCACGACGCGGATGCGGTGAGAAGTCGGCATATCGATGACGGTAGGGCCGGCGGAGCGTGCCCGGTAAGGCCAATCCCGGATCAGTGGACCTATTCGGTGGACTTTTTGGTGGACCTCTTCGGTGGGCCTTCTTGATGGAGTGCGTCGGCTCGCCGCAGAGACGGGTTGCTCGGCGTACTATTCCGATATATCGTTGAAGCGTCGCGAACGATACGCGACTGATCACTGATCACTGATCGAGCGTTGATGATCGGTGATCAGACAGAGATCAACGGACACCCCCCAAGGAGTGATCACATGCGTTCCCACGGTTTTGAACACGAGCACGGACACGGACACGGACGGGGTCGCCCGGGCGGCCGTGAAGGCTTCGGCCGCGAGAGGGGCTTCGGGGGCTTCGAGTCCCGGCGCGGCGCCTTCGGCCCCTTCGGACCCGGCTTCGGCGGCCCCGGCGGCCCCTGGGGTGGCGGTCCCGGCGGGCGGGGCGGGCGCGGCAGGGCGCGGCGCGGCGACGTACGCGCGTCGATCCTGGCCCTGCTGAAGGACCGGCCCATGCACGGCTATGAAATGATCCAGGAGATCGCCGAGCGCAGCGGCGGGGCGTGGAAGCCCAGCCCCGGTTCGGTCTACCCGACCCTCCAGCTCCTGGAGGACGAGGGCCTGATCCGCAGTGCGAGCGAGGGCGGCAAGAAGCTCTTCTCGCTCACCGACGCCGGCGGCGAGGCGGCCGACGCGGGTCCCGACGCGCCCTGGGAGGACGCCGGGCGCGGCGTCGACTGGGAGACGCTGCACGAGATCCGCCAGGCCGGCACGGGCCTGATGGAGGCCTTCGGCCAGGTCTGGAAGACCGGCAGCAAGGAGCAGCGCGACAAGGCCATCGGTGTCATCAACGACGCCCGGAAGAAGCTGTATCTGATCCTCGCCGATGAGGACTGACGGGTGTGAGCCCGACGGCTCTCCGCGCGGATGAGGCGCCCCGCACACGCCGTGCGGGGCGCTTCGTCACATGACCGGGCCGACCGGCGCGCGGCGGGTGCGGTACTGTTCCGGTGCCCTGCGACGGACGCAGGCGGCGAACTCCGGAGGTGAGACCCATTACCGCTGCAGCAGGTCGGGTGCTCTCCTCTCGCGACCGCGTGGTTCACCCGGCATAGGTGGACCGAGGGAGCCCCATCGGGATCCCGGAAGGTTTTCTCCGTATGTCGGTCACTTCTTCTTTCACCCTCTCCCAGTACGCCTCTGTCGTCACCGCGCTGCGCGCGGCGGGCTGCGTCTTCGCCGAGGACGAGGCGGAACTGCTCCTGTCCACCGCGCGTTCCCTGGACGAGGCCTCCACCATGGTGCGGCGCAGGGCCGAGGGACTGCCCCTCGAACACGTCCTCGGGTGGGCCGAGTTCCACGGTCTGCGGATCGTCGTGGACCCGGGGGTCTTCGTGCCGCGTCGCCGCACCGAGTTCCTCGTCGACCGGGCCGCCGCCCTCGCGGGGCGCGAAGCCGTCGTCGTCGATCTGTGCTGCGGGTCCGGCGCGCTCGGCGCCGCGCTCGCCGCGGGCCTCGACCGGGTCGAACTGCACGCCTCGGACATCGACCCGGCGGCGGTCCGCTGCGCCCGCCGCAACCTCGTCGCCGCGGGCGGCCGGGTCCACGAGGGCGACCTCTACGAACCGCTGCCCCGCGAACTGCTGGGCCGCGTCGACATCCTGCTGGCCAACGTCCCCTACGTGCCGACCGCCGAGGTCGGCCTGCTGCCCGCCGAGGCACGCGAGCACGAGGCGCGGGTGGCGCTCGACGGCGGCGGCGACGGGCTCGACGTGCTGCGCCGGGTGACCGAGCGGGCGCCGCGCTGGCTGGCGCCCGGCGGACACCTGCTGTTCGAGACCAGCGAGGCGCAGGTGCCCGCGGCCGTGGCCGCCGTCGAAGGGGTGGGCCTGACGGCGACGGTCGTCGAGGACGAGGAGCTGTACGCGACGGTCGTGGTCGCCACGCGGGCCGGGTGAACTCGGGCGGGGCCCGGCGATCCCGTCCGGGGCCCTGTGATCTCGTACGGGGTTCCGGCGGACCCCGTGCGGGGCCGGGTGGTCCCGTCCGGGGCCCCCGGGTGATCCCGTCCTGGTTCGCGTGATCTCGTGGGGGTTCCGGCGGTCCCGTGCGAGGCCGGGTGAACCGGGACGGGGCCCTAGCGATCCCGTCCGGGGCCGAGCGATCTCGGACGGTGCCGCGACGATCCCGTCCGGTGCCAGGTGAGCCCGTACGGCGCCGCGACGATCCCGTACGTGTCCGGGCGTGCCCGTCCGGGGACGGGCGTGCCCGTCCGGGGACGGGCGTACCCGCGTCCGGGGCCGGGTGAGCCCGTACAGGTCCGGGTCGTCTCGTACGGGGTCCGGCCGCTCCTCGTACGCGGCACCGGTCATCCCCCGTACGGGGCCCGGCATCCCTCCACGGTCACCCGACCCGGCGTATGACCGCCGCGTCGAAGAGGTCCGAGGCCCTGGGGAAGGGGCCTTCGTCGTGGCAGTGCCAGGCGTCCCAGAACAGGTCGGCGGGGCGTGCGTCGTCAGGGGCGTACACCCGGTACACGTACTGCCTGCCGTCGACCGCCGGCAGGGCGACCATCCAGCACCTGCTCTCCATGCTTTTCAGACGTGCGGCGGCGCACCATGGTTGCTCCACGGGCGCGGGGCAAGACGGCGCGCGCCGTTACGGACGGATCTGCCGGATCTCATCCGTAAGGAGGACAACCGTCGCACCACTGCCCAACCTATGTCGGACGCCAAGATGCTTCCCGCCGCCGATGCATGTGCCGCCGGAGGTTGATGGGGTGGGAGATGTGCAAAGCCGTACCCCGCCGGGGCCCGAACCCGACCTGATCCCCGCAGAACCCGAGTCCCGCCTCAGCGCCGAACTGGCCTCCGTGGTGGCGGGCGCGCGCCGCCGGGCGGTACGTGACGGGGACCGGCAGATAGACACCGCCCACCTGCTGCACTCCCTCCTGGAGTCCGACCCCGAGGTGCGCGCGGTCTTCACGGACGGCGCCCAGGTGGTGCGCCTCCTCGGCTACCTCGTCCAGCGCAGCATCGGCTACGGCCTGCAGTGGCAGGGCACCGTCGAGGACTCCGGGGCCGTGCCCGTGGTGCGGTCGGGCAAGGAGACCGGCTGGTCGCCGGCGGCCGTCCTCGCCATGGAGGTGGCCCTGGAGCGGGCCGAACGGCGCGGCGACGCGCGGGCGCTCGGCATGGACCTCCTCGCCGGCCTCGTGGCGGATGCCGAATGCCGCGCGGTCGAGGTCCTCGGGCGGGCCGGTGTCGACGTCGAGGTCCTGCTCAAGCGCGTCGAGGCGGGCTGCCGGCAGTACGCCTCCGGCGACCACGGCTACCTCGGGGGCTCCGGTCAGGAGCGTGCGTGAGGCGCGGGACGTCCGCCGATTGAGACAGGGGTCATCGGGGATGACGCTCATGACACCGCCTGTCATGATGTGCCCGTGCAAGCGTCTCAGGGGATCCAGGAGAGCCGTGCGGGGCACGGGAGCCGGGGACCGGGCTTCGGTCTCGGACTCGCCCTGCTCTCCGCCGTCGCCTTCGGCGGCTCCGGCGTCGCGGCCAAGCCGCTGATCGAGGCGGGGCTCGACCCCCTCCACGTCGTGTGGCTGCGGGTGGCGGGCGCCGCCCTGGTGATGCTGCCCGTCGCCTGGCGCCACCGCTCTCTGGTGCGGGACAGGCCCGCGCTGCTCGCCGGGTTCGGCCTCCTCGCCGTCGCGGGCGTCCAGGCCTGCTATTTCGCCGCGCTCTCCCGTATCCCCGTCGGCGTCGCCCTGCTGATCGAGTACCTCGCCCCCGCGCTGGTCCTCGGCTGGGTGCGCTTCGTGCAGCGCAAGCCGGTGACACGGGCGGCGGCGTTCGGCGTCGTGCTCGCGGTGGGCGGGCTCGCCTGCGTCGTCGAGGTGTGGGCGGGGCTCGGCTTCGACGCCTTCGGACTCCTGCTCGCGCTGGGCGCCGCCTGCTGCCAGGTCGGCTACTTCGTCCTGTCCGACCAGGGCAGCGACGCGGGCGACGACGCGCCCCACCCTCTCGGCGTCATCGCGTACGGCCTGCTCGTCGGCACGGCCGTGCTGACCGTCGTCGCGCGGCCGTGGGGCATGGACTGGGCGGTGCTCGCGGGCAGCGCCGACCTGGACGGTTCGGCCGTCCCCGCCTGGACGCTGCTCGGCTGGATCGTGCTCGTCGCGACCGTCCTCGCGTACATCACCGGGGTGGTGTCCGTGCGCAGGCTCTCCCCGCAGGTGGCCGGTGTCGTGGCCTGCCTCGAAGCCGTCATCGCGACCGCCCTCGCCTGGGTCGTCCTCGGCGAACACCTCTCGGCGCCGCAGATCGCCGGCGGCGCCGTGGTCCTGGTGGGCGCGTTCATCGCCCAGTCGGCGAGGCCGGGCGGGCCGACCGCCGGGGATGCCGTACCGGCATCCGAAACGGAGTTGGCGCGCAGTGGCCGCGCGACCTAGGGTGCGGATCATGCACGCACGAGCACTCGTCCTTCCGCCTCCCGCCCGCTAGCGCGGGACGCCCACGGATCGCGCCCGGCCGGTGGCCGGGCCAAGCGGTGCTGCCCGCAGACGGAGCCATCTGTCCCTCCTCTGCTGCGGAGAACTCTCACGTGTCGAATGCTGTCCTCGGTCTGCCCGTCGGGCGGGGCCTCGTCTATCTGATCGTCGCCGGAGTCGCCTGGGGCACGGCCGGCGCCGCCGCCGCGCTCGTGTTCCAGGCCAGTGACATGGGGCCGGTCGGCCTCTCCTTCTGGCGGTGCGCGGGCGGTTTCGTCCTGCTGCTCGCCACGCGCGCGGTACGGCCGAACCGCAAGAAGGCGTACGTGTCCGGGGCCCGTGAGCCGCGGGGCCGCAGGGCCCGCCGGATCGCCGTCACGGGCGTGGCCCTCGCGGTGTTCCAGACCGCCTACTTCGCGGCGGTCGAGACGACCGGCCTCGCGGTCGGCACCGTCGTCACCATGGGCTCGGGCCCCGTCCTCATCGCCCTCGGCGCACGGCTGGCCATGGGGGAGCGGCTCGGGGGCGGCGGTGCCGTCGCCGTCCTCGGCGCCCTCGCCGGGCTCGTGGTGCTCGTCCTCGGGGGCGGCGAGGCGACCGTACGGCCGCTGGGTGTGGTCTGGGGGCTCGTGTCGGCCGCCGCGTACGCCGCCATGACGCTGGTGACGCGCTGGTGGGGGCGGGACGGCGGAGCCGACTCCTCCGACACGACGGTCTGGGCGTTCGCGGTCGTCGCGCTCTGCCTGCTGCCGGGGGCCGCGGCCGAGGGCCTGGTGCCGCACACGGCCGACCACGCGCGCGTGGCCGTCTATCTGCTGTACATCGCCGCCGTGCCGACGGCCGTCGCGTACGCGCTCTACTTCGCCGGGGCGGCCGTCGTACGCTCCGCGACCGTCTCCGTGATCATGCTCCTGGAGCCGGTCAGCGCCGCGGTCATCGCGGTCGCCCTGCTCGGTGAGGCCCTCACGGCGGCGACCGTCGCGGGCACGGTGCTGATGCTGGCCGCGGTGACGGGGCTAGCGGTCGCGGAGGCGCGGGGAGCGGTGGCGGCGCGACGGGCCGCCGTGACGGTCTGAAGGGGTGGCCGCCCCGCGCCGGGGCGGCCACCCCTCTCAGGGTTCACAGCGGTGGATCACAGGCCGGGCAGGTAGTCCGGCGCCGCGATGTCCTGGGCGAGGTCGGCGGAGGGCAGCGGCGCGTCGTAGCCCCGGCGGAGCGGGAGCACGCCCGCCCAGTGGGGGAGGCCCATGTCCTCCGGCTCGTCATGGGGTCCGCCCGTGCGGGCCTTCGCCGAGACCTCGTTCAGGTCGAGGCGGAGCACGGCGGTCGCGGCGAGCTCCTTGGCGTTGGCGGGGCGGGAGTCGGCGGCCCGCCCCGGCACGACGTGGTCGACGAGCGCGTCGAGCGCGGCCCGCTTCTCCTCGGGGTCCGTGACCTGGTGGGCGGTGCCGTGGACCACGACGGAGCGGTAGTTGATCGAGTGGTGGAAGGCGGAGCGGGCCAGGACGAGACCGTCGACGTGGGTGACGGTCAGGCACACCTGGATCCCCGGGTCCGCCGCCCCGTCCTGTGCGTCGCCCGCCATCCGCAGGGGCCGGGAGCCGGTCGAGCCATGGACGTAGAGGCGCTCGCCCACGCGGGCGAAGAGCGTCGGCAGGACGACGGGGGCGCCGTCGCGCACGAAGCCGAGGTGGCAGACATATGCCTCGTCGAGCACCGCGTGCACCGTCTCCCGGTCGTACGAGGCACGGTCGCGGGAGCGGGTGGGGACAGTGCGGTCGGTGGGTGTGTAGGCGGCGCTCTCCGGCGTGTCCGTGTCGGTGGTGGTGCGCGTCGTCTGCATGCCTTCTCCTGTACTGAACCTGTGGCGGCCCGAACCGCGCGCCCTGCCCGGCGCTCCGGTTTGCCGTTCATATTGCACTAGTGCATACTTGTGTTTGTGCTAGGAGAGTATCGGATCGAAGGCCGGCGCGCAGCCGATATCGCGGCCAGCGTGGAGCGGGCCGTGGGTGACGGCGGTCTGGAGCCGGGGCAACTGCTGCCCCCTATGCGGGAGTTGGCGGCCCGCCTGGGAGTGAATCCCAACACCGTGGCCGCCGCCTACCGCACCCTGCGCGAGCGCGGAGTCATCGAGACGGCCGGACGGCGCGGCAGCCGCGTACGGCCGAAGCCCGCCACGACCGCGCGCGACCGGATGCGGGTGGACGTGCCGCCGGGCGTGCGGGACGTCTCCCAGGGCAACCCCGATCCGGCGCTGCTTCCACCGCTCGCCGAGGCGTTCGCGCTGGCCGCGGCGGAGGGCGACGCGAAACCGGTCCTCTACGGAGAGGACGCCGTCGACCCGGGGCTCGCGCGGTACGTGCGCACGGCCTTCGACGCCGAGGGCGTTCCCGCAGGGCCCGTCGCCGTCACCTCCGGGGCGCTCGACGCCATCGAACGGGTGCTCGCCGCGCGCCTCAAGCCCGGTGACGCGGTGGCCGTCGAGGATCCGGGCTGGGGCAGCATGCTCGACCTCGTGCCGGCCCTCGGACTGCGCACGGTCCCGGTCGGCGTGGACGACGAGGGGCCCCGGCCCGCCGACGTCGAACGGGCACTGTCCGGCGGCGCCCGCGCCCTCATCGTGACGGACCGCGCCCAGAACCCCACGGGCGCCACCGTCAGCGCCCCACGCGCGCGTGCCCTGCGCGACGTGCTCGCCGCGCATCCCGAGGTCCTGCTGATCGAGGACGACCACGGCCACGGCATCGTCGACCAGCCGCTCCACCCGCTGGCCGGGGCGGTGCGCCACTGGGCCCTGGTCCGCTCGACCGCCAAGGCGTACGGCCCCGACCTGCGGCTCGCCGTCCTCACCGGGGACCCCGTCACCGTCGACCGGGTGCAGGGACGCCAGCGGCTCGGGCCCGGCTGGGTGAGCATGCTGCTGCAGCGTGCCGTCCTGCGGCTCTGGTCCGGTGACGCGGTGGACGCGCGCGAGGTGGCGGCTTCCTACGGGCGGCGGCGGGACGCTTTGATCGCGGCGCTCGCCGAACGGGGCGTGCTCGCGCACGGGCGCAGCGGCATGAACGTCTGGGTGCCCGTCCCGGACGAGACGGGCGTGGTGGCGCGGCTGCTGCACGCCGGGTGGGGCGTCGCGCCGGGGGCGCGCTACCGCCTGGCCACGCCGCCCGGCGTGCGGATCACGATCGCCGCCCTCGCCGACGAGGAGATCGTGACCGTGGCGGAAGCGGTGGCCTCGGCCATGGGGCCCGCCCCCGCGCGACGCTACGACTGAGCGGTCCCGCTTCCGCGCGGGCGCCACGAGTGAGCGGCTCCGTTCCCGCGCGGGCGCCGCGGCTGACGGGGTGGGGTCATGGCCGAGGGGCCGCGCCACGCGCGCGTGGTCGCGACTGGGTGAGCGCGGCCCCCGCGAGGATGATCGCCGCGCCGACCGGGGTGGACCAGCTCAGGGACTCGCCGAGCAGCGTGACGCCCGCGGCGGTGGCGATGACCGGGACGAAGTACGTGACCATCTGGGCAGTGGTCGGGCCGACCTCGGCGACCAGGGCGTACTGCAACTGGAAGGCGAGCCCCGTGCCGAGGGCGCCGAGCGCCACGACCGCGAGGAGCGGCACGACGGGGAAGTGCGCGGGGACGTCCGTGAACAGCGGCGTCACCACGGCCAGTTCGACGGTCCCGACGAGCAGCTGCGCACCGGACAGGGAGAGGTTCGAGTGACCGGAACCGGCCAGCGTGCGGCGTACGTAGATCCACCCGATCGGGTAGCTGAGCGAGGCGAGCAGGGCCATCGCCGTGCCGGCGAGGTCGAGGCCGCTGAAGCCCTGCCAGGCGCCGAGCACCGTGAGCACCCCGAGGAAGCCGATGCCGAGGCCCGCGACGCGGCGTCGGGTCGGCCGGTCCTCCGAGAGCGCGATGAGCGAGAGGGCCATGCCCCAGAGCGGCGACGTCGCGTTGCAGATGCCCGCGAGGGTCGACGGAACGGTCAACTCCGCGTACGCGAACAGCGAGAACGGCAAGGCGTTGAGCAACAGGGCTGCCACCGCGAGATGCAGCCACGTGCGCGTGCCGCGCGGCAGCCGCTCCCGCTTGACGACGAGCACGGCGGCCACGACGACGGTACCGAACACGAGCCGGCCGAGCGTGACCTGGAACGGGGCGTACGCCTCGGTGCCCACCTTGATCAGCAGGAAGCTGAAGCCCCAGATCAGCGAGAGGAGGCCGAACCGGATGCGCCAGTCGATGGCGCGCCGTCCGGGCGAGGCGGTGTCGGCGGTGGTGACCTCGGTGGGAGGGGCGGCGAGCGGCGCGGGCGCGGTGGCCGTCACCGTGCGTTCGGTCGGGGTGCTCATGCGCTCCACGATGCGCCCCGCCGATCTCGTAGCACAAGCGAGATTTCTTGCCGGGTATCGCGTAGCATCACTTACATGTCCTTGGGGGGGAGCCGGAGAAGTCGATGCTGAATCTGGAGCGGTTGCGCACGCTGGACGCCCTCGCGCGGCACGGCTCGGTCAGCGGCGCTGCGGCCGGGCTGCACGTCACGACGTCCGCCGTCTCGCAGCAGATGACCAAGCTGGAGCGCGAGGTGGGCCAGCAGCTCCTCGCCAAGAACGGCCGGGGGGTGCGGCTCACCGACGCGGGGCGGCTGCTCGCCGAGCACGCCGCGCGCATCCTCTCGCAGGTCGAGCTCGCCCAGGCCGACCTGGAGGAGCAGCGCGGCAAGGCGGTCGGCGAACTGCGGATGTCCGCGTTCCCCACGGCCATGCGGGGCCTGCTGCCCGCCACGCTCACCGCGCTGCGCGCCGAGCATCCGGGGCTGCGGGTGAGCTGTCACGAGATGGAGCCGACGCCCGCGGTCGCCGCCGTGGTGCGCGGCGACGTCGACATGGCGGTCGTCCTCGACTGGTACAACAAACCGCTGCCCATACCGGACGGGCTGGCCAAGGCGCCCCTGCTCGACGATCCCGCCGACGTCGCGATGCCCGCGGCGCACCCGCTTGCCGACCGCACCGAGGTCGATCTGGAGGAGCTGGCGGACGACGAGTGGATCACCTGGGCCGAGGGCGAGTTCTGCCACGAGTGGCTGATGTTCACCCTGCGCGGCAAGGGCGTCGAGCCGCGCATCGCGCACCGCGCGGAGGAGCACCACACCCAGCTCGCCCTGGTCGCGGCGGGCCTCGGGGTCTGCGTGGTCCCGCAGCTCGGCCGCGACCCGATGCCGGCCGGGGTGCGGACGGTCCCGGTGCGGCACCGGGTGCGGCGCCATGTGTACGTGGTCTGGCGTGAGGACGCTGCCCGCCGCCCGTCGATCAGGGCCGCCGCGGAGGCGCTGCGGGCGGCGGGGGCGGGGCTCCGATAGGGGCGGGACGGCGTCCGCCGGTGAGCGTGAGCGGCCAACGGCGAACGGCTGGCGGGGAACGGTTAACGGCGGACGGCAGGCGGTGGGCAGCGGGCGGGGCAAGCTGCGGGCGCTGGACGCTACAGCCCCGCGAGCTTGCGGAAGTCCCAGGAGGCGATCGCGTCCGGCGTGAGGCGGATCCACCCGTGGCGGCCGTCGTGCGGCATCTCGTCCATGCCGAACAGCTTGCGGGCGAACAGCTTCTCGGGGACGGCGAGCTCGGGGCAGGGCTCACCCGTGCGCGGCGCCTCCCCGACGAACTCCACGGTTCCGGACAGCTCGACGCCGCGCAGCTCCCCGTACTCCTCACCGGTGTCCACCACCACGGCGACGCGCGGGTCCGCGCGCAGGTCGGCCCAGCGTTTGCTGCGCGTGATCGAGTACAGCCACACGGACGTGTCGTCCCAGGCGAACCAGAGCGTGCTGACGTGCGGCGCGCCGTCGGCCGACACCGTCGCCACGCGGCAGGTGCGCTCCGTGGCGAGGAACGCGTCGAGCTCCTCGGGCGTCATCATGATCCTGCGGCCCCTGCGCTGCGTGGCGGCCATGCGTCCTCCAAGGTGGCGTACCCGGTCTGCCGGACGCCCGGCGCGCCCGCGCACCCATGTCCCCGCGTACTGACTGAGTGTCAGAAAGGGATGATGAAGGCTCTTCCGCCGTCACGCAATGGCCGTTAATCTCGCGCGGACCCCGGGAGCCGCGGGCCCGCGACGGCGGCGCCGGCGCCCCGGCCCACCGCCACAGGGGGACCCATGCCGTCGTACGGACAGCTCAGCGAGATCCTCGACCCGGCGAGCACGGCCCTGCTGACCGTCGAGTGCCAGCAGGGCGTCGTGGGCGCCGAGAGCGCACTGCCCGAACTCGCCGCGGAGGCCAGGGCGTCCGGGGCCCTGGACAACGTGGCGCAGCTGGTGGCCGCCGCGCACGGCCACGGCGTCCAGGTCCTGCATGCCGTGGCCGAACGGCGCCCCGACGGGCGCGGCGCCAACCGCAACGCCCGGCTCTTCCGCGCCGCCGGCCGGCTGCCCGTGCGGCAGCTCTCGGGCACGGCGGCCGTACGGATCGCGCCGCCGATCGAGGTCACCGACGAGGACCTGGTCGTACGACGCCTGCACGGCCTGTCGCCGCTCGCGGGCACCGACGTCGACCCGCTGCTGCGCAACCTCGGCTGCCGCACCCTCCTGGTCACCGGGGTCTCGGCCAACGTCGCGATCCCGAACGCGGTGTTCGATGCCGTGAACCTCGGCTACACCGCCGTCGTGCCCGCCGACGCCATCGCGGGCGTCCCCGCCGACTACACCCCGGCCGTGGTCCGCAACACCCTCGCCCTGGTCGCCACCGTCACCACCACGGAGGACGTGCTCGACGTCTGGAAACGGCCACGGATCGGGTGAGAGCCGTCAGAGGAGTGTGATCGCGTCACCGTCCACGGAGATCTCGGCCGCCGGCAGCGGTCGGGTCGCCGGGTTCTGCTTGACGCTGCCATCGGCGATGTCGAACTTGCTGCCGTGGCACGGGCAGATGATGGCGTCGCCCTCGACGCTCGTCACCGGGCACTGCTTGTGGGTGCACCGGTTGGAGAACGCCTTGAACTCGCCCTTCCTGGGCTGGGTGACCACCACCCCCTCATCCTTGAAGATCTTGCCGCCGCCCACCGGGATGTCCGCCGTGCTCGCCAGCACGGTCTCGGCGGCACCGTCGCCCTCGGGCTCGGCCCCCGCGGGCTCGGCCGAGTCCTTGGCCTCGTCGCCGCTGCCGCACGCGGTGAGCGCGGCGGCGAGGCCCGCGGCGCCGATCGTCGCCACGACGGTGCGGCGGCAGGGTCCGGGGAGGGGTTCCTCATGAGTCGTCATGCCGGGGGGTACGGCTCCGCGCGGCCAGGTGTTCAAAACCGTCAGGAAGCCGGCGGGGAACCGAGAGAGGACTTCAGGAAGTCGAGTTCGCACCGCAGCAGGTTCGCCGCCTCCTGGTCCGACACCAGGTGGCTCGCGCCGGACAGCGGCAGCACGGTGTGCCGTCGGCCCGCCGCCAGCAGCGCCGAGGAGAAGCGCAGCAGGTGCGCGGGGAAGACGTTGTCGTCCGTCAGGCCGTGCACCAGCATCAACGGCCGTGTCAGACGGTGCGCGTGGGCGACGAGGGAGCAGCGTTCGTACTGCTCCGGGTGTACGTCGGGATGACCCAGGTAGCGCTCCTTCCAATGGGTGTCGTACAGCTCCAGTTCGGTGGGCGCCGCGCCCGCGACCGCCGCGTGGAAGACGTCGGGGCGGTGCAGTACGGCGCCCGCCGCGAGGTAGCCGCCGAACGACCAGCCACGGATGCCGACACGGCCGAGATCCAGGTCGGGGCACTTCCCGGCCGCCGCGTGCAGCGCGTCCACCTGGTCGTCGAGCACCGGCGTCAACTGGTCGCCGTGCACCGCCCGCTCCCAGGCGATGCCGCGCCCCGGGGTGCCGCGCCCGTCCACGACGAGCACCGCGAAGCCCTGCTCCGCGAACCACTGGGCGACGACGGTCCACCACACGCGCGCGTGGACGACGAGCCGCAGCCCCGGGCCGCCGTACGGGCAGAGCAGCACCGGCAGCTTCCCGGTGCCCGGCTCGTGCCAGGACGGCAGGTACAGCGTCGCCCGCAGCTCCCGCTCGCCGAGCGTGAGGTGCCGGGGGCGGGGTACGACGACGGGCTCCTCGCAGAGCACACCGATCCGCCCCGCGGGCTCGCCGCCGCTCAGCACGGTCACCGTCCGCCCCTCGGGCGTCCGGCTGTCCAGGACCACGGTGTCGCCGCCGAGCACAGCCGTGTGCACGCCGGGGCCCTCGCTGACCCGCGTGACGGCGTCCACCCCGGCCTGGCCCTGGCTCCGTCCCCGGCTCCGGCGGTGGCTCGGACGGTGGTCGAAGGACCAGACATGAATCTCCGTGGGCTCCTGCGAGGCGGTGAAGAACACCCGTTCGCCCACCGCGCCGACGACCTCGTGCACCTGGAGCCCGGCGGGCGTCGTCGCCTCGCCCACGGCGAGGCCGCGGGTGTCCCCGTCGACCGCCGTGTACCGCACCAGGGCGCCGGACGGGGTCCGTAGCGGCGCGCCGGGCACCAGCGGCACCCATGCCTCGTCGCGCACGCGGCACACGGTCCGCGTGGCGCCCGTGGCCGCGTCGACCTCCAGGACGTGCACGGAGCGCTGGTCGCGCGTCTGGAGGCCGACCAGGGGGCCGTGGGCGTCCCAGGCCGCCGTCGGCACGTACGCGAAACGGTCGTCCGTCCACGTACCGCCGGGGTGCCCCTCACCGGCCCGCTCCGGAGTGCGCACCCGCGTGCGGGTCCCTGTCAGGCGCAGGATGTGCAGGGACGTCTCGGTGTTGGCGGTGCCTGCCGCCGGGTAGCGGACCGCGCGGGGCGCCAGCTCGGGCCGCGCCGGGTCCGCGAGCCACCAGCGCCGCACCTGGGAGGCGTCCACGCGCGCGACGAGCAGCGCGTCACCCGCCGGGGACCACCAGAAACCCCGGTGGCGGTCCATCGACTCGGCGGCCACGTGGTCGGCGACCCCGTAGGTGACATCGGGCCCCTCGGGTTCCGCCAGGGCCCGGTCGTCCGTGCCGTCGGCCCCGACGACCCGCAGGGCGCCCCCGGTGACGTACGCGATCAGCGTCCCGTCCGGTGAGGGGCGCGGGTCGAAGGCCGGGCCCGCGGTGCGGACGCGGCGCGGAGCCCTTCCGCCCGGCTCCACCACCCAGAGGGCGCCGCCGAGCGCGAAGGCCACCACGCGCGCGTGGCGGTCGGCCGCGAAGGCCACCACTCCTTGTCCGACCTCCCGGGCGCGCTCCCTGCGCACACGCTCCGCCTCGGTCTCCGGGCCCGCCGCGCCCAGACGGAGCGGGTCGACGAGCAGGCGCTCGGCCCCGTCCTCGTACAGCCACAGCCCGCCGACCGGGTCGTCGCCCGCGCCGGAGCGGGTGAAGAGCAGCCGCCGGCCGTCCTCGGAGAGCGTCAGGCCCTGGGGCGCGCCCAGGGTGAAGCGGCCCGTGCGCGCGAACTGCCGAGGGAGATCCGGTGCGTCCATGAGCGGCACTGTAGGCAGCGGGGCGAGTGATCGAACAGCGCCCGGCCGCCAGTAATCTGGGGCGATGCTCACCGAAGTGACCGCGGTCCGCTATGTCACGCCCCTGCGCGAGGGCGGATCGCTCCCCGGCGTCGTCGAGGCCGTCGACGGCCAAGGCGCGTACGCGACGTACGTCATGAAGTTCACCGGCGCGGGCCAGGGCCGCAAGACGCTGGTCGCCGAGGTGATCTGCGGTGAGCTCGCGCGCCGTCTGGGGCTGCGGATGCCGCGGCTCACGCAGATCCTGCTCGACCCGGTGGTCGGCCTCGGCGAGCCCGACCAGCAGGTGCAGGAGCTGCTGAAGTCGAGCGGCGGCCTCAACCTCGGCATGGACTTCCTCTCCGGAGCGCTCGGCTTCGACCCGCTCGCCCATGGGGTGGACGCGGCGGAGGCGGGACGCGTCGTCTGGTTCGACGCGCTGATCAACAACGTGGACCGCTCCTGGCGCAATCCGAACCTGCTCCTGTGGCAGGGCGGCCTGTGGCTGATCGACCACGGGGCGAGCATGATCTGGCACCACAACTGGCGCACCGCCGCGACGGCGTCCGCCAAGCCGTACGACGCCACGGACCATGTGCTGGGAGCCTTCGGGCCCGACGTGGCCTCGGCCGCGGCGGAGCTCGCCCCGCTCGTCACCGAGGAACTGCTCACCGAGGTGACCGCCGAGGTGCCCGACGTCTGGCTCACCGACGAGCCGGGCTTCGCGACACCGGACGACGTGCGCCACGCGTACGTGGCGGCCCTGCTGCCCCGCGCCGCGACCATCCACGAACGGATCGCGCTCGGCGAGCCGCAGCCGAAGGGAGCCGCCACATGACGGATCGGGACGTCTTCGAGTACGCGCTGGTGCGCGTGGTCCCGCGCGTGGAGCGCGGCGAGCAGTTCAACGCGGGCGTGGTGGTCTACTGCCGCGCCAAGTCCTACGTGGCCGCCCGCACCCACCTGGACGAGGCCAAGCTCCTCGCCCTCGACCCCGCGGCCGATGTGGACGGCATCAGGGCGGCCCTCGGCGCGGTCGAGCGGGTCTGCGCGGGCGGCGCGGCGGCGGGCCAGGCGGAGCGGGACGACGCGGGGCGGCGCTTCCGCTGGCTCATCGCGCCCCGCTCCACCGTGGTGCAGCCGGGCCCGGTGCACACGGGACTGACGGCCGATCCCGCGGCGGAGACGGACCGCCTCCTCGACCTCCTGGTGAGGTAACGCGTCACAGCACGGCTGTGGGCCGTTGACACCCGGTGCCAGGGCTTCTAGCGTCTCGTCCAGCTGAAGGTACTAAGCGGTCGCTCACCATCGGGGCGTACCGTGGGCCGCACCCCAAGAGCCGTATCCAAGGGCGAGGAGAACCAGCATGTCCACCACTGAGCAGCGCGTCGCGGTCGTGACCGGCGGAGCGCGAGGCATCGGCGCGGCGACCGCCGTACGGCTCGCCGCCGAGGGCCGCGCCGTGGCCGTCATCGACCTCGACGAGGCCGCCTGCAAGGACACCGTCGAGCGGATCACCGCGGCCGGTGGCAAGGCGCTCGCCGTCGGCTGCGACGTGTCCGACGAGGCCCAGGTCGAGGCCGCCGTCGCCCGCATCGCCGAGGAGCTCGGCGCGCCGACGATCCTCGTCAACAACGCCGGTGTGCTCCGCGACAACCTCCTCTTCAAGATGAGCGCGGGCGACTGGGACACGGTCATGAACGTGCACCTGCGCGGCGCGTTCCTGATGTCGCGGGCCGTCCAGAAGCACATGGTGGACGCGAACTTCGGCCGTATCGTCAACCTCTCCTCGTCCTCGGCCCTCGGCAACCGCGGCCAGGCCAACTACGCCGCCGCCAAGGCCGGCCTCCAGGGCTTCACCAAGACCCTCGCCAAGGAGCTCGGCAAGTTCGGCGTCACCGCCAACTCGGTCGCCCCCGGCTTCATCGTCACCGAGATGACCAAGGCCACCGCCGACCGCGTGGGCATGGACTTCGAGGAGTTCCAGACGGCCGCCGCCACCCAGATCCCGGTGCAGCGCGTCGGCCGCCCCGAGGACATCGCCAACGCCATCGCCTTCTTCACGGGCGACGCGGCCGGGTTCGTCTCCGGGCAGGTCATGTACGTGGCCGGCGGCCCGCTCAACTGACCCGGAAGGCGGGAGATCATGGCTGTGCAGGACAGTGGGAAGGCCGCGCTCATCACGGGTGCGAGCCGCGGCATCGGCTACGGCATCGCCGAGGCCCTGGTCGCCCGCGGCGACCGCGTCTGCATCACCGGACGCAATGAGGACGCCCTCAAGGAAGCCGTCGAGAGGCTCGGATCCGACCGGGTCATCGGCGTCGCGGGCAAGGCCCACGACGAGGCGCACCAGGCGGTCGCCGTCGAACGCGCGATGGAGGCGTTCGGGCGCGTCGACTTCCTGATCAACAACGCGGGCACGAACCCGGTCTTCGGGCCGATGTCCGAGCTCGACCTGAACGTGGCGCGCAAGGTCTTCGAGACCAACGTCATCTCGGCGCTCGGCTTCGCCCAGCAGACCTGGAAGGCCTGGCAGAGCGAGAACGGCGGCGCGATCGTCAACATCGCCTCCGTCGCGGGCGTCTCCGCCTCGCCCTTCATCGGGGCGTACGGGATGAGCAAGGCCGCCATGGTCAACCTCAGCCTGCAGCTCGCACACGAGTTCGCGCCGAAGGTCCGCGTGAACTCCATCGCGCCCGCCGTGGTCAAGACCAAGTTCGCCCAGGCGCTGTACGAGGGCCGCGAGACGGAGGCCGCGGCCTCCTACCCGCTCGGCAGGCTCGGCGTGCCCGAGGACATCGGGGGCGCCGCCGCGTTCCTCACGTCCAGCCAGTCGGACTGGATCACCGGCCAGACACTCGTGGTCGATGGCGGCATCTTCCTCAACGCGGGCGTCGGCTGACGAAGGCGTCGCAACCGTCGGCTACGCCGTCAAACGGGACGTAGACCCGCATCAAGTGCCCCGTGCGCGCCACTGGTTGGCGTGGCGGGGCACTGCGGATATGGTCTGCCGACCCCCCACGACGAGGCCGATCGAGGAGCGTGCGCGTGTTCAGTGATGTTCCCCCCGCGAAGCTGACGAGGGGCCTGGGACCCGTGGCGGCACTCATGTCGCTGTCCCTTGTCGCAGGGTGCGGGGCACTGTCCTCCGAGGGGTCGGACGGAGAACAGGTGATCACGGTCGGCACGATGAGCGCCCCGAGCACCCTGGACCCCGCCAAAGCCTGGGACAGCTCCTGGGAGCTGTACAGAAACGTCTTCCAGACGCTGCTCAGCCTGCCCTCGGGGGCCACCGAGCCCGAGCCGGACGCCGCGGAGTCCTGCGCGTTCGACGGTGCGTCGAACACGGTGTATGTCTGCGAGCTTCGCGAGGGCCTGAAGTTCTCCGACGGGCACGAACTGGACGCGGCTGCGGTGAAGCACTCCTTCGACCGTATGCGCACCCTGGAGGCGAAGGGCGTCGTCAAGGGCGGGCCCATGGGCCTGCTCGGCTCGCTCGACAAGGTCGAGACGAAGGGGGAGCGGACGGTCGTCTTCCGGCTCAGGAAGCCGGACGCGACGTTCCCGCTCGTGCTGTCGACACCCGCCATGTCGATCGTCGATCCGCGCGAGTACCCGGCGGACAAGCTGCGCACGGGCAACGGGCTCACGGGCTCCGGGCCGTACGCGCTCAAGGCGTACGAGCCCCGTGAGAAGGCCGAACTGGTCAAGAACGACCACTACAAGGGCGCGGCCGACGTCAAGAACGACGGCGTCACCATCCGCTACTTCAAGAAGTCCTCCGCGATGGTCGACGCCCTCGAGAAGCAGGAGATCGACGTCACCTTCCGCGGCCTGGACGCGGGTGACGTCATCGACGCGCAGAGCAAGAGCGGCGACGGCGCGGACGAGCAGAAGATCGCACTCGTCGAGGGAGCGGGCACCGAGATCCGCTACCTGGTGTTCAACACGCGGGACCCCTGGGCGGGCAAACTGCCGGTCCGGCGGGCCTTCGCGCAGCTCGTCGACCGCCCCGCCATCGCCCACAAGGTCTACAAGGACACCGTCGACCCCCTGTACTCGATGGTCCCGAGGGGGCTCACCGGGCACGCCACCGGCTTCTTCGACGACTACGGCGACCCCAGCGTGACCAAGGCCAGGAAGATCCTCGCCGACGCCGGCATCGACGGGCCGGTGCCGCTCACCCTCTGGTACACCACCGACCGCTACGGATCGGCCACCGCCCTGGAGTTCGCCGAACTCAAACGGCAGCTCGAAGCCTCGGGTCTGTTCGAGATCACGCTCAAGAGCCGTCCCTGGAACGAGTTCCAGGAGGGTTACAGCAAGGGCGAGTACCCCGTCTTCGGCCGCGGCTGGTTCCCCGACTTCCCCGACGCGGACAACTTCATCGCGCCCTTCGTCGGCGCGAAGAACGTGCTCAACACGCCGTACGCGTCGAAGGAGATCACCGAAGAGATCCTGCCGCGCGAACGCAGGGAGACCGACAGGGGAGCGGTGGTCGACGACTTCGAACGGGCCCAGCAGATCCTCGTCGACGACGTGCGGCTGCTGCCGCTCTGGCAGGGCAAGCAGTACATCGTGGCCAGCGAGGAGATCGCGGGCGGTGAACGCGCCCTGGACCCCTCGGCGATCATGATGATGTGGGAGCTCCAGCGGAAGACGAGCTGGTAGCGGCCGGGTGGCCCGGTAGGGGGGAGGCCCGGCGGGTTGGCGGTCGGGGGGCGGGTGGCTTGACGGCCCGGAGGTTGGGTGGCGGACGGGGGCGGCCGGGCGGCGGGGTCGATTGTCAGTGGTCGCCGGTAGGTTCTGTGGTCAGAAGTGATCGCACACCGGAGGTTCTTGACGTGACCGACATCGCCATGCTGCCCGCTTCCTGGCGCGGAGTCCTCGGCGAGGAGCTTCAGAAGCCCTACTTCGAGGAGCTCACCGAGTTCGTCGAGCGCGAGCGGGCACAAGGCCCCGTCTACCCTCCGCGCGACGAGGTCTTCGCCGCCCTGGACGCCACGCCGTACGACCAGGTGAAGGTCCTGATCCTCGGCCAGGACCCGTATCACGGCGAGGGCCAGGGCCACGGGCTCTGCTTCTCGGTGCGCCCCGGCGTGAAGACCCCGCCCTCCCTGCGGAACATCTACAAGGAGATGAAGGAGGAGCTGGGCCACCCTGTGCCGGACAACGGCTATCTGATGCCGTGGGCCCAGCAGGGCGTCCTGCTGCTGAACGCGGTCCTCACGGTCCGCGCCGGTGAGGCCAACTCCCACAAGAACAAGGGCTGGGAGAAGTTCACGGACGCGGTGATCCGCGCGGTGGCGGCCCGCCCCGACCCGGCGGTCTTCGTGCTCTGGGGGAACTACGCCCAGAAGAAGCTGCCGCTCATCGACGAGGAGCGGCACGTCGTCGTCAAGGGCGCGCACCCGTCACCGCTGTCCGCGAAGAAGTTCTTCGGCTCGCACCCCTTCACCCAGATAAACGCCGCGGTGGCGGCCCAGGGGCACGAGCCGATCGACTGGCGCATCCCGGACATCGGCTGACCGGCCACGCCTCATCGGGCATCGAGCGTGTGGTCGCACGTGTCCCGGCCCGCCGGTACGCCGCGCCGAGGGGGGCGAGCGGCGTCACCGGGCTGGCCCAGCGGCGCGGGTGAGCGCCCCACGTCCGAACGTGCCTGAGCGCGATTGTCAGTGGTGGCCGCTAGCGTCGTGAGGGACGCGGGTGCAGGCGGCACGACCATGGAGGACCCGGTGACGGAGCAGCAGGAGCAGGCGGCGGACGACGCGGTGATGACACGCATCGGGCAGGCGGTCATGCTGCATCACGGCGGAGACCGCGAGGAGGCGCAGGGCCGTTTCCTCGGGCTGTGGGGGGAGATCGGCGAGGACGGCGACCCGCTGCACCGCTGCACGCTCGCGCACTACATGGCGGACACCCAGGAGGACCCCTCGGCCGAACTGGCCTGGGACCTGCGGGCGTTGTCCGCGGCCGACGAGCTGACGGACGAGCGGCTGAGCGCACACCACCGGTCGCTGGCGGTCCGGGGCCTGTATCCCTCGCTGCACCTGAACCTCGCCGCGGACTACGTGAAGCTGGGCCGTCCCGCGGCGGCCCGCACCCATCTGCGCCGGGCCCGCGGCGCGGCGGGCTCCCTGGAGGACGACGGGTACGGGAACGGCATCAAGGCGGCCCTCGCGAGACTGGAGCGGCAGGTGGGGGAGGGGAGCGAGACGGAGTGACGCGCCGGCGGCGGTGCGGCGCGCCGCCGCCGCGGGTCACGGGCGATAGGCCTCACGGCAGATGACGGCCTGGGGGCTGCCGGGCTGCCAGCCTCCGTAGGTCTCGCCGAGCGCGCACACGTCCGTACGGGGGGCGGCGGGCGCGGGCGGCGCGGGGACGGCCCGGGTGGCTCCGGTGTCCGGTCGGGCGGCGGGAGGCCTGTGTGCCGGCGGGGGTGCGGGCTGGTCCGAGCGGGGCGGCGGGGCCGAGGGGCGAGAGGCGGGGACGGGGCTCCGGCGCGGATGGGGGCGGGGTGGCCCCATCCGCTCCAGCACCTCCCTGGCCGGGGGCTGCTCGGCCCGGTCCCGGTTCCGCGCGTCGGTGCGGGGCGGCGGGGGCGGCGGTGCGGACGGCTGGGCGGTGGCCGCCGGGCCGCTACCGCCCGGCTGCTCGACACTCACACAGCCGGATACGGCGGCGGGCACGGCCACGGAGAGGAGCAGCGCGGCGGCAGCGGTGGTCGTCGATCGATGCATCCGCGTAACTCTTGAGGAGGGGGGAGCTCCTTGGGGCGGGAACGGGTGAGGGGTGCCCTGCATGGGTGACGGTTGCGACGGGGTGACGATCGCGCTGGGGTGACGCGGTGACGGTTCCGGGGGTGGGAAAGGGCCGCGGCGGGGGTCACGGGGTGACGGTTCCGGGGGCGAGGGTCGCGACAGGGCCACGGGCGGTGGACACGGCGAGGTGACGGGGCGACGGTCCCCGGGTGCTGGTCGAGGCGCGGTGACGGGGTGGCGTCGGCGTCTCGCGTCAGTCCGGCAGCATCCCCGCCAGCAGCTCCGCCGCTCCCCTCCGTAGGTCCTCCTCCGTCGGGGGCGTCGCGTGGTATGGCCCTGCCGCGCAGGCGAACATCAGGCCTTCGCACCAGGCGACCACGGAGAGCGTGTGACGTGCGGGGGCGGGGGAGCCCGCCGCCGTGAGCAGGGCTTCCAGTGGCTCGCGGAACCGGGCGCCCGTCGCGTCGTAGTACGCGCGGAGCTCCGGTCGGCGTGTGGCTTCGAGGGCCAGCTCGTAGCGCGAGAGGAGGAGGGGGCGGTAGCCGCCGGTCAGGTAGCGGTGGAGGGCGAGGGCCAGGCCCGCCGCCAGGGCTTCCCGGCCCGCCGCCGGGTCCGGCAGTGCCGCGGGGTCGAGCACCTCGGCCTCCCGCTCGGCCAGCCGCCGCACCGCCGCCTCCAGAAGCGCGAGCCGGGTCCGGGCGTGGTTGGAGGTCGAGCCCTGCGGCAGGCCCGCCGCCTCGTCGACGGCTCGGTGGGTGAGTCCGCGCATGCCGCGTTCGGCGAGCAGGGCGAGGGCGGTGTCGGCGATGAGGACGGGGCGGGGCGATCCCGGGGCGGTTCGTTCGGCCATGGCGTAGACCCTACCCGGTGCGACTACAGGTGTAGTACGGTCGCGGTGTCGCGCTCACTACAGATGTAGTTGCGGGAACTCCGTAGGCCATGCGCGTCCTCACCCGGGTCGGCAGGCGGGGCGGCTGGGCACACCCGTCGAGCAGGAGGAGGAGCAGCCATGAAGCAACAGCAGCAGCCCCACGCCGTGGTCATCGGCGGCGGGATCGGTGGTCTCGCCGCCGCCATCGGTCTGCACAGGACCGGCTGGCGCGTCACCGTCATCGAGCGCGCGCCCTCGCTGGAACCCGTGGGCGCCGGTATCGGTCTCGCCCCCAACGCCCAGCGCGCCCTGGACGTCCTCGGCCTCGGCGACCGGGTCCGCGAGCTCGGCGCCTGGCAGGGCAGGATCGGGATGCGCGCCCGGAACGGCCGCTGGCTGGTGCGCACGGACGCGACCGAGGCCGAGCGGGTGTACGGCGGAACGCTGGTCATGCTGCACCGCGCCACGCTCATCGATCTGCTGGTCTCCGCGCTCCCCGAGGAGGCCCTGCGGACCGGTGCGGGGGCCCGTCTCGCGGACCCCGGCTCGACCGGCCGCCGCGCGGTCGTCACGACGGAGGGCGGCGACATCGAGGCGGATCTCGTCGTCGGCGCCGACGGCATCAACTCCACCGTGCGCGCGACGCTCTTCCCGGCTCATCCGAAGCCGGCTTACGCGGGGTTCACCGCATGGCGGTTCATCGGCCCCGCGCCCGCCCGCGCCTTCGCGCCCCACGAGACCTGGGGGCGCGGCGGTGTCTGGGGGACGCAGCCGCTCAAGGACGGGAGGGTCTACGCGTACGCCACCGCCTGGCTGCCCGAGGGCGGCAGGGCGCCCGACGGCGAGAAGGCCGAGCTGACGCGGCGTTTCGCCGACTGGCACGACCCGATCCCCGAACTGCTGGCCGCGGTCGAGCCGGATGCCGTCCTGCGCAACGACGTCCGCTACCTGGCGAAGCCGCTCGACGTCTTCCACCGGGGGCGCGTCGCCCTCGTCGGTGACGCCGCGCACGCCATGACGCCCAGCCTCGGCCAGGGCGGCAACCAGGCCATCGAGGACGGCGTGGTCCTGGCCCACCACATGGCACGCGTCGCAGGCCCGGCGCCGGACGCGGACCTGGCGTCAGTCACCGGCCCGTCGGCCACCGCGTCCGTGGCGTCCTTCGCGGACCGGGCGCCTTTCTCAGATCCGGAGGCCTCCGCGGATCCGGCGGCCTCCCCCTGCCCGGCGGCCTTCGCCGAGCTGTCGGCCGGGCTCGCCGCCTACAGTGCGGCGCGTGTCCCCCGTACCACCGAAGTCGTCCGGCGGGCGGCGCGCGCCTCCCGGTTCACGCACCTGACGAGCGCCCCGCTCGTCGCCGTACGCGACACCCTCGTCGCGGCGGCGTCACGGCTCGGCCCCGACCTCCTGCTGCGGAGCTTCTCCTCCATCGCCGACTGGCGTCCGCCGCAACCCCCGTATGCTGCGGGAACGGCGACCGGCGCGCCCGCGCGGAGCGTGCGGGCGCCGGACGCGGGGACAGCAGGGCGCCAGATCGGCGACGGGCGGTAGGGAGACAGTGGTGAAGATCGGCTGCATCGGACTCGGTGACATCGCGACGAAGGCGTACCTGCCCGTCCTCACCACACAGCCCGGGGTCGAGCTGCACCTGCAGACGCGCACGCCGGCGACGCTCGCCCGGGTCGCCGGCGCCCACCACATCCCCGACGCCCGCTGCCACACCGACCTCGACGCCCTGCTCGACCAGGGCCTCGACGCCGCGTTCGTGCACGCCCCGACCACCGTGCACCCGGAGATCGTCGGCCGGCTCCTCGACGCGGGCGTCCCGACATATGTCGACAAGCCCATAGCGTACGAACTCGCCGAATCGACCCGCCTGGTGGGGCTGGCCGAGGACCGCGGCGTGAGCCTCGCCGTCGGCTTCAACCGCCGCTACGCGCCCGGTTACGCCCAGTGCGCCGACCACCCGCGCGAACTGATCCTCATGCAGAAGAACCGCGTCGGCCTGCCCGAGGACCCGCGCACGCTCGTGCTCGACGACTTCATCCACGTCGTGGACACCCTGCGCTTCCTGGCGCCGGGCGAGATCGACCACGTGGGGGTGCGCGCCCGGGTCGTGGACGGCCTCATGGAGCATGTGGTGCTCCAGCTCGCGGGCGACGGTTTCACCGCGCTCGGCGTGATGAACCGGCTGAGCGGTTCCACCGAGGAGATCCTCGAGGTCTCGGGGCAGGACACCAAGCGGCAGGTCGTGAACCTCGCCGACGTCATCGACCACAAGGGCCAGCCCAGCGTGCGGCGGCGCGGCGACTGGGTGCCGGTGGCCCGTCAGCGGGGCATCGAGCAGGTCGTCCTCGCCTTCCTCGACGCCGTACGGGCGGGCAAGGTCCTCAGCGCCCGGGATGCGCTGGCGACCCATGAACTGTGCGAGCGCGTGGTCCGTGCGGCTCAGGAGCAGAGCGCCTGAGCGACCGGACGCCCTCGGCGGCGCACAGCACGGTGACCACGACCAGCGCGCCGTGCACGGGCCAGTCGCCCCACCGGACGTACGCGGTCGTGCCCGTGGCCAGTGGCACGTCGTAGACCTTGGCGGTGCTCGCCGAGGCGCCGATCGGGGCGCCCGCGCGGGAGCCGTCGGGGCCGTGGACCGCGGAGACGCCGGTGAGCGTCGCGTGCACCATGGGGCGGCCCGTCTCGGCGGCGCGCACCGCGGCGAGCGAGGCGTGCTGCTCGGGCGCCCAGCTGGACTGGAACGACGAGGTGGCGGACTGGGCCAGCAGCAACTGCGCCCCGTCGCGGGTCAGCCGGCGGCTCATGTCGGGGAACGCCGACTCGAAGCAGACCAGCGGCCCGACGCGCAGCCCGGGGCCCGCGTCCATCAGGACCTGGCGGTCGCCGCGCCTGCGGTCCTCGCCGGCGGCCTTGCCGACGGAGGTGGCCCAGCCGAGCAGGGAACGCGCCGGTATGTACTCCCCGAACGGCACGAGCCGCATCTTGTCGTAGCGGTCCCCGGTCGGGCCTCCCGGGCCCACCAGGACGGAGCTCTTGAAGATGCCGGGGCGGTCGGAGCGGCGGGCGTCGACGTTCACGAGCAGATCGGCGCCGACCTCGCGGGACAGCGTGGCGAGGCGACGCGCCACGTCGGGCCGTTCGGCGAGGTCGAACCCGACGCTGCTCTCGCCCCACACCACCAGGTCGGGGTCCTGCCCCGCCAGGGCCCGGGTCAGCGCCTCCTGCCGGTCGAACCGCTTCTGCGGCCCCGAGACGCCGTCGATGACACCGGGCTGCACGACGGCGATACGGACCTCCCCGGCGGCCTGGGGGCGCGGGGCCCACGCCGAGGCGGCCGCGGCGAGGGCGGCCACGGCGAGGATTCCCGCGCAAGCGGGGACGGCGGTGACGGCGACGCGTGCGGTGGTGCGAGGCGCGGGGGACTGTGCGGCGGTATGGGGGGCGTGGGGCGACTGTGCGGTGGTGCCGGACGTGGGGGACTGCCCGGTGGTACGGGGGGTGGGGACCTCCGGGGCGGTGGCCGGGGCGGTGGCGCCCGTGACTCCTGGTCCCGTGCCGTCCGGCCCCGAGGCGCCGGTGCGGGATGCCGGGCCATGCGCCGCCGCCAGCCGCCCCGCCAGGGTCAGCGCCAGCAGCGCGAGGCCCACGTTCACCACCACGACCAGTGCGCTGACCAGCCACACCCCGCCCACCGACGCGAGCCGCAGCGCCGGGGCCACCTGCCACTGGCTGGAACCGAGCAGGCCCCAGGGGCCGCCCAGGTTCTCCCACGACCGTGCCAGTTCGACCATCAGCCAGCCCGAGGGCAGGACCACCAGGGACGCCGTGGCCCGCCCCGGAGACGCCGCGCCGCCGAGCAGGCGGCGGACCAGCCAGCCCCACGGCGCCCACAACAGCCCCAGCAGCGCTGCTATGACCACGGTGAAGACATGCAGGCTGGGCAGCAGCCAGTGGTGTACGGCGACCATGAAGCCCAGGCCGCCGAGCCAGCCGTCGAGCATGGCCCGCCGGGCGGTGGGAGCGGTGCGGATCAGCAGGATCCAGGGGACCAGCGCCCCGTACGCGAACCACCACAGCGACGGCGCGGGGAAGGCGAGGGCGGGGAGCGCGCCGGCCAGGGCGGCGATGCCGCCGCGCGACCAGCGTGAGGCCATGGCCCGCCGGGCGAGAGCCCCGGACCGACCCCGCCGGTCGCCGCCTTGCGTGCCGCCTCCCGTGCCGCCTCGGGTGGTGGCCGCGGTGCCGTCTCCGGTGCTGACCCCGGAGCCGTCTCCCGCGCCGTCGCCGTCGCGGTCGCCGAACTGATACATGCAGCGCCTTTCTCGATCCCGCCGCCCCGCCGGGCGTCCCAGTGTGCGCGCCCTCGGCGATCTAGAACAGGGGGTATTCGTGCTCGGCGGCACGGGGCGGGGGGAGCGGGGCGGTCCTCGGCGGAGGCCGGCCGGTTTCCGGCGGGGGTGAGTCAGTTCTGCCGGAGGCGGAGGCGGGCCGGTTCACGTGGACGGCCGGAGCGGGCCGGATCGCCTGCACGGTTGGGGTGGGGCACTTCCCGGTGGGTGGCTGGAGTGGGTCACTTCCGGGTGGGGGGAGCGAACACTCTCCGGCGGGCGGTCGGAGTGGGGCACTTCCCCGTGGGCGGCTGAGGTGGGTCACTTCCGGGTGGGTGGCTGGAGTGAGCATTGACCGGCGGGCGGCTGAGGTGGGTCACTTCCGGGCGGGCGGCTGGAGTCGGGCACTCCCCGGTGAGCGGCTGGAGTGGGTCACTTCCGGGTGGGCGGCCGGAGTGAGCATTACCCGGCGGGCGGCCGGAGTGGGGCACTCCCCGGTAGGCGGCTAAAGCGGGTCACCCCCCCCGGTGGGCGGCCGGGATGGGCCATCCCGCGGCGGTGGGGCCGGCCCGACGGAGGAGCGGGCCATGTCGGGCAGCCATGCAGGGCTGACCGGCGGCCCGGCCCGGCCGGTCAGGACGGCCACCTGCCGCGTCAGCGCGAGCCGGATCGGATCACTTCCGGGTGGCTGCTGCCTCGCGGGCCCGCTCGCTGATCCGGCGCCACTTCTCCTCCACCGTGACCTGCCGCAGCCGCCAGCCGGCGGGGGTCCGCAGGAGCGCGAAGGAGTACCGACCGCCGCACTCGAAGTCCGGCGCCGTGGACTGCGCGTCGCCGTCGCGGTCCGGGAACCGCATGGGGTTCACATAGTCGGCCCGCACACGCGCGGTGTCGCCGACGTCCTGGTCGAGGAGGCCGAACTCCAGCTTCCGGTTGACGATGAGATGTTGGCGCATCGGGAACATCCGCATGGTCTCGGCCAGCCAGGCCGCGACCTCGGCGGCGCTTCCCGCGATACCGCCCGCCGAGCCGTAGTCGGCACGGCCCTGCGCGGCGAAGAGCCGCTCGTAGGCGCTCCAGTCGCCGTCGTCGACGGTCACCGCGTACTCGGTGATGAGGGCATCGATGGCCAAACGGTCGATCACGGCGGCCAGTTCCACGCGCTGCGTCATCGGCTCAGTGTTGGGCACGGGAGGTGCCGAGCCAAGGGGCGTGCAGGAACCGCGCCCGCCGGGTGGGCGGTGGTCCGGCGCCGAGGGCCGGCCGGGGCTGATCCGAACGACAGGCTCCAGGCGGCGCTAGGCGGCCTTCACGATCTCCGCGCGGACCGCTGCCGCCCACTCCGTCACCAGTCGCTCGTACTCGGCGCGCTGTTCGGCCGAGAGGCGTCCGCCGGCACGCAGCCACAGGCTGCGGATGCGCTCGTTCAGTTCCGCCGAAGAGCGCACGGAACCATGGGGTGGTGGGGTTAAGGGCATGCGGCCAGCCTAGGCGATACCTACGACAATCGGAACTGTCAGCTACCGCACACCTCCGCCAAGTGATCGATCGAGGCCGATCTGCCTCGGGTAGCCGCTCTCATATCGGTATGGAACGGTGGAAAGCGGCTCGATGGGTGTGACGTATCCCTGTCGAGTGCGTACGGAGCCCGCGCTGAGTTCTACCGAGAGAGGTGGCGAGATGTCGTCGAAGCGACGCCGTAAGAAGAAGGCCCGCCGCAAGCACGCGGCCAACCACGGAAGCCGCCCCCAGTCCTAGGCCCGGCCACCAGGCCGGCGTGGTCCGCCGTGGTCCGGCAGGGTGCCACCGTCCGGCGGGAAGGTGGCGCCCGTGCCGGGGTGGCGTTCGTCGCCGGGGTGACGCCCACGTGTGCCTGTATGCGCTCCGCGCAGGACGGGCGAACGCGAGGTGGCAGAGGACGAACCAGGGGTGAGTGGAGGGCGGACAGGGGGCGAACAGAGGATCGAGGTCCCCCAAAACGTCACTGCGTCTTCACCGTCCCCCACGTGGCGCATGATGATCCCTTCAGCACCTGCGCCATCCCAGGGGGATCATGCACGCCCGCTCCATCGCCGCCGCGCTCGTCGTCGGCACCAGCCTGTTCGCACTCACCGGCTGCGGCCCGGACCAGGCATCGAGCACCGGTACGAGCACCACCACCGACAAGCCCGTCGTCACCGGAGAAGCGGACGAAGGGGCGTCGGAGGAGAAGGCGGGGGACGAGGAGGCGGGGGACGAGAAGGCCGAGACCGCCGCGCTGCCGGACATGACCGGCAAGGGGCTGCAGTCCGCGCAGGACCAGGCACAGGCGGCCGGTTTCTACGGCCTCACCTCGCACGACGCGCTCGGCCGCGACCGTATGCAGGCCTTCGACCGGAACTGGAAGGTCTGCTCGCAGACCCCGAAGGCCGGGGACCACTCGACCGACACCAAGGTCGACTTCGCCGCGGTCAAGCTCGAGGAGACCTGCCCCGCCCAGGACGCGGGCGCGGAAGAGCCCCGGGCCGCGGGAGCGAAGATGCCCGACTTCACGGGCAAGGCGGTCAAGGTGGCGCGCGGGGCCCTCGACTCCGGCACCAGCATCACGGTCAATGACGCCTCGGGTCAGGACCGTTTCATCCTCATGGAGTCGAACTGGCAGGTGTGCGGCCAGGAGCCCGCCGCGGGCGCCAAGCTCGACGGCCGGCCCGTGACGCTCAGTGCGGTGAAGTTCGAGGAGTCCTGCTGACGTCATGGCGGTATAGGACACTTGTGCGCGCAACGTCACCGCCGGACGGCACCGCCGACTCCGGGCACGTAGGGACGGCGACCGGTGGTGACAGCGCCTCCGACTACAGCCCGGAGGGGGCGTGAGATCACGTGGCGGATCTGTACGGCGATTGGGCGGAGCTCGCGGCGGCGGAGGTCGACGGTGTCGACTACCGGATCCGGTCCACCGACCCGGCGGGGGCGTCCTTGGCGTCCATCGCCATCCACGGCGGCGGCATCGAGGCGGGGTCCGGTGAAATGGCCCGTGAGGTCGCCGGGACGTGGCTGCGGTACTACGAACTCGACGGAATGAAGTCCTCCGGCAACGGCGACCTGCACATCACGTCGACGAACTACGACGAGCCCCGCGCCCTCGCCCTGGTGGCGACGGCCCGCGGCTGCCTGTCCTTCCACGGCTATCAGGACGACGACCGCCTGCTCTCCACGACCGCCATCGGCGGCCGGGACACCGCACTGGCCGCCCGCGCGGCCGGCGAACTGCGGGCCGCCGGCTTCACCGTGACCGCCGCCACGGGCGACATCGCGGGCACCAACCCCGCCAACATCTGCAACAGGACGCTGTCGGGCAGCGGCGTACAACTGGAGATGAGCCAGGCCCTGCGCCGCAGCTTCTTCCCCGGCGGGGACCTCACCCGCCCGTCACGCGAGTCGGGCGCCCGCACGGAGGCCTTCTTCCGCTACGCGGCGGCCCTGCGCTCGGCCTGCACCGTCCCGGCCCCGGCCCCGGCCGCGGACCGCTCGGAACTCATCCCGCCGACTCGCCCGCGTGCGGGCTCAGGACGCCCATGCTGACCAGGACGATCAGGACGAGGCCGAGTACGACGCGGTAGTAGACGAAGGGCATGAAGCTCTTCGTGGTGATGAACTTCATGAACCATGCGATGACCGCGTAGCCGACGACGAACGCGACGATCGTCGCGAAGATCGTGGGGCCCCAGGAGACGTGTCCCTCGCCCGCGTCCTTCAGTTCGAAGACGCCGGAGGCGAGGACCGCGGGAATGGCCAGGAGGAAGGAGTAGCGGGCCGCGGCCTCGCGGGTGTAGCCCATGAGGAGGCCGCCGCTGATCGTGGCGCCCGAGCGCGAGACGCCGGGGACCAGGGCCATGGCTTGGCAGATGCCGAAGATCAGGCCGTCCCTGACCCCGAGTTCCCGCAGGCTCTTGCGCTCCCGCACCACGCGGTGCCTGCCGCCCGTCTCGTCGCGGGCCGCCAGGCGGTCGGCGATGCCGAGCACGATGCCCATCACGATCAGCGTCGTGGCGATGAGCCGCAGGTCGCGGAACGGGCCCTCGATCTGGTCCTTGAACGTCACGCCGAGCACCCCGATCGGGATCGAGCCGACGATGACCAGCCAGCCCATCTGCGCGTCGTGGTCCGAGCGCGGCACCTTCCCGAAGAGGGAGCCGAACCACGCCGACAGGATCCGCGAGATGTCCTTGCGGAAGTAGATGAGCACGGCGGCCTCGGTGCCGATCTGCGTGATCGCCGTGAACGCCGCCCCGGGGTCGTGCCAGCCGGCGAACGCCGCCGTCAGCCGCAGATGCGCGCTGGACGAGATGGGGAGGAACTCGGTCAGTCCCTGGACGAGCCCGAGGATGAAGGATTCAAGCCAAGACATGAGTACTGCGCCGTCCAAGTACTGATCATCGGACCGCGGCTGCGGTCGGAGCGGTCATCGAGAGGCGTGGCGGGGGAGCGAGGCTGGCAAAGGCAGGGGTGGCAAGGGGGGACAAGGGATGGGCGAACGCCGGAACGCGGGGGGTGACCGTCCGATCACGTCCCTCGTCCGGGGGGCAGCGTAGCGGCACAAAGTTACGGGCTGGTGCGAGGCCCGCCTGGCCGGCGCCGGCCACCACTGCGGACCCGCCCCGCGACAACCTCCTGCGCCCGCCTCCCACGGCGACCTTCCGGGGCCACCGACAGGCTCAGCCCCGCCGGGCGGCCCGCGCGGCCCGCGGAGACCCGAACGTCTCCGAAGCCCCCGAAATGATTCAGCGCCCGCGCAAGTGATGCCGCTTGAACCAGGCCACCGTCGCCCCGCCGAGCCCCGTGACCGCGATGAACCCCATGGCGATCAGGAAGGCCGGGGAGGTCGGCGTGGAGGCGCGGGCGCCCGCGATGACGTAGGCCGCGGTGTTCGGGATCGACCCGAGGCCCGTGGCGAGCAGGAACGGCAGCCAGCCCATGCGGGAGACCGCCGCGCAGTAGTTGGCCGCGGCGAACGGCACCCCGGGGAAGAGCCGCACCGCCAGCATCGATCGGAAGCCGTGCCGGCTGAGCTGGCCGTCCGCGGCCCGCAGCCACTTGCCCCGCAGCAGCGGCCGGAGCGCGTCCTGCCCCAGCATCCGCCCGAGCCCGAAGGCGATGCCCGCCCCGAACACCGTGCCGCCGATCGCCGCGACGAGACCCGCCTGCGTGCCGAAGAGCGCGCCCGCCGCCAGATTGAGCAGCGGGCGCGGCACGAACGCGGAGGTGCACGCCCCGTAGGCCACGGCGAACAGCGCCACCGCCGTGGCGCCGCCGAGCTGGGCGATCCAGCCGCCGGAGAGCAGCCGCTGCGGCTCGAAGACCAGCACGCACGTCCCCGCCGCCGCCAGCAGCAGGACGAGCAGCGACAGCCGCGACCACGGCGAAAACAGCACTTTGGTGCAGCGCACGGCGAAGGCCTGCGGGCGGGCGGTTGCGGTCTCGGGCATCCGGGCAGACTAACCGGCTCATGTGTCTGATCGCCGTATGGTGCGTCTCATGAGCGTCACAGTGCCGCGAAGTGACCTGGCCGACACCGTGCTCGGACGGCTCGTCACCACCTTCTCCGCGGCGGCCGATCCACCGCGTGCCGCGCACATGCGCGCGTACATGAAGGACGTCGCCCCCTTCCTCGGTCTGACCTCACCGATCCGCCGTGAGCTGGCCAAGACCGTCCTCGCGGGGACGCCACGCCCCGACGAGGACGACTGCGCGGCCATCGCGCTGCGCTGCTGGGCGCTGCCCGAACGCGAGTACGCCTACTTCGCCGCCGACTACCTGCGCCGCCACATCCGCCGCTGTTCGTCCGGCTTCCTGCCCGTCGTACGCCATCTCGTGACGACGAACCCCTGGTGGGACACCGTCGACGCGCTCGCCGCCCACGTCGTCGGCGGGCTCGTCGCCGCCGATCCGCGGCTGCGGACCGCCATGGACGCGTGGATCGAGGACGACGACCTCTGGGTGGTCCGCACCGCCCTCCTGCACCAGCTCCGCCGCAAGGAGTCCACGGACGCGGAGCGCCTCTTCGCCTACTGCCTGCGCCAGTCGGGACACCCCGACTTCTTCATCCGCAAGGCCGTCGGCTGGTGCCTGCGGGAGTACGCCAAGACGGACCCGGACGCCGTACGCGCCTTCGTCGCACGGGAGCGGGGCAGGCTGGCGCCGCTCTCGGCACGGGAGGCGACGAAGAATCTCTGAGACCGCCGGGAGAAACGAACGAAGACCGAAGGATCTCCATGACCGTCCGGCGGCCCATACGGCCGTCCGGTGGCCTTCGTGGCCCTCTGGTGGCCCTCATGACCCTCCGGCGGTCTTCACGGCCGTCCGGCGGTGGAAAACCATTCGACGTGGGCGTCCTCTTCGGTGAGGATCGGACCCATGTTCCGGTACGCCTTCCTCGCAGCCACGCCCGCAGTCGCGGGCGCTGCGAAGGCTGCCGTCCCGACTCCCGACGCCTTCCACGGCGCCCGAGGCTGACCCTCCCCGGACATTCCGGCGGACCCCGCAGGGGGAGGGTCGGTCAGGCCCCGGGGTCCCCGTCCCGACCGTGCGCACCGCCGCCGGTCCGGGACCACTGCTTCGAGTTCCGGAGAAGGAACCGCCATGTCCAAGACGGCCTACGTCCGCACCAAGCCGCACCTCAACATCGGCACCATGGGGCACGTCGACCACGGCAAGACCACCCTGACCGCCGCCATCACCAAGGTCCTCAGCGAGCGCGGCACCGGCACGTTCGTGCCCTTCAACCGCATCGACCGCGCGCCGGAGGAGGCGCAGCGCGGCATCACCATCAACATCGCGCACGTCGAGTACGAGACGGACACCCGCCACTACGCGCACGTGGACATGCCGGGCCACGCCGACTACGTCAAGAACATGGTCACCGGCGCCGCCCAGCTCGACGGGGCGATCCTCGTCGTCTCGGCGCTCGACGGGATCATGCCGCAGACCGCCGAGCACGTGCTGCTCGCCCGCCAGGTCGGCGTCGACCACATCGTCGTCGCCCTCAACAAGGCCGACGCGGGTGACGAGGAGCTGACCGACCTCGTGGAGCTGGAGGTCCGCGACCTGCTCTCCACGCACGGGTACGGAGGTGAGTCCGTGCCCGTGGTGCGGGTCTCGGGGCTCAAGGCCCTGGAGGGCGACCCGCGGTGGACCGCCGCGATCGAGGCGCTGCTCGACGCCGTGGACACGTACGTGCCGATGCCCGAGCGCTACCTCGACGCGCCGTTCCTGCTGTCCGTCGAGAACGTGCTGACCATCACCGGCCGCGGCACCGTCGTCACCGGCGCCGTCGAGCGCGGCGCCGTCCGCCTCGGCGACCGCGTGGAAGTGCTCGGCGCGGACACCGAGACGGTGGTCACCGGCCTGGAGACCTTCGGCAAGCCCATGGAGGAGGCGCAGGCCGGCGACAACGTGGCGCTGCTCCTGCGCGGCCTGCCACGCGACGCGGTCCGCCGCGGCCACGTCGTCGCGGCGCCCGGCAGCGTCACCCCGAGGCGGCGCTTCACCGCGCAGGTGTACGTCCTGTCGGCCCGCGAGGGCGGCCGTACGACGCCGATCGCCACGGGGTACCGGCCGCAGTTCTACATCCGCACCGCGGACGTCGTCGGCGACGTCGACCTCGGCGAGGCGGCCGTGGCCCGCCCCGGCGACACGGTCACGATGGCGGTGGAGCTGGGCCGTGACATGCCGCTGGAGGTCGGCCTCGGCTTCGCGATCCGCGAGGGCGGCCGCACGGTCGGCGCGGGCACCGTGACGGAGGTCGCCTGACGGGCGGGTGACCTGCCGAGTCCGTACGAACGGACGTCCGCCCCGGGGGCATCGGGCCCCCGGGGCGGACGGGCACAATGGGCGCGTGGACGACGAGTGCGGGGGCGACGAGCGCCGGGATGACGACGGCGACAAGGGCGGCGACGGCATCGAGGGCGGCGAATACGGCGAGGGGGCCGGAGAGATCCGAGGGACCGGAGGGGGCGGAGGGACAGACCGGGGCGAAGGGACAGACGGGGGCGGGTGGACAGGCGGGGACGAAGTCGTGGCGGACGACGAGGCCATCCCCGTGGCTCGCGCCGTCGACCACGGCTTCGCCAAGCTGATGCCCGACGTCGACCGCCCGCGGGCCTGGCTGCTCACCGTCGACGGCGCCCCCCAGTCGTACGTGGACCTGGACGAGCCCACGTACCTGGAGTTCGAGTACGCGCGGCGTCTCGCGCACGTCCTGGACACCGCGGCCGGGCCGGGGCGACCGCTCGACGCCGTCCATCTCGGCGGCGGCGCCCTGACGCTGCCCCGCTACGTCGCCGCCACCCGGCCGGGGTCCCGGCAGGACGTGGTCGAGGCCGACCGGGGGCTGCTCGAACTGGTCGCCGAGCAGGTGCCGTGGGCCGGCGGCGACGGGATCTCCGTCCACGCGGCCGACGCCAGGCAGTGGCTTGAGGCGGCGCCGGACGACAGCGCCGACGTCTTGGTGGCGGACGTCTTCGGCGGCTCACGGGTCCCCGCGCACCTCACGACCGTCGCGTACGCCCGCACCGCCGGCCGTGTGCTGCGGCCCGGCGGCGTCTACGCCGCGAACCTGGCCGACGGCGCGCCCTTCGCCTTCCTCCGCTCCCAGCTCGCCACCTTCGCGGCGGTCTTCGGGGAACTGGCGCTGATCGCCGAGCCGTCCGTGCTGCGCGGTCGCCGCTTCGGCAACGCGGTGCTCGTCGCCTCGCACCGCCCGCTCGACATCGCCGCCCTCGCCCGGCGCGCGGCCTCCGACGCCTTTCCTGCACGGGTCGAGCACGGGGACGCGCTGCGGCGGCTCATCGGCGGGGCGGAAGCGGTGCGCGACGAGGACGCCGTGCCCTCACCCGAGCCGCCCGATGGAGCGTTCGTCATCGGCTGAGGTCCTGTCGGCCAGGGTTCTGTCGGCCAAGGCCCTGGCGGCCCCGATCTTGTCGGCCAAGGCCCCGTCGGCCGCGGTCCTCTCGGCCAGGGCCGTGTCGACCGTCGCGGAACCGGAACCGGAACCAGAAACGGGGCTCGGCACGGGGGCGCCCGTCACCTCCGCGGTCCGGCGCGTAAGATGACGTACGTCGGGCACCAGCAGGACGGCCGCCGTCACCAGGACCACGAGCAGCGCGCAGCCCCACAGCGAGGGGCCGCGCCCGAACGCGGACTCCGCGGGGCCCGCGAGAGCCGTGGCGAGGGGCACCATCGCGATCGAGCCGAACCAGTCGTAGGCGGCGACGCGCGACAGCTTCTCCTCCGGGATCTCCTGGTGCATGGCGGTCATCCACGAGACGCCGAAGACCTCGATCGCCACGCCGCTGACGAACATCACCGCGGCGAGCCCGGCCACTGGCAGCGGTACCGCGAGCGCCGCCGACGGCGCGGCCAGCGGGAAGACGCAGAGGGTGCCCGCGAACAGCAGCCTGCGGGGTTTCCACCGCATCATCAGGAAGGCGCCGCCGACGGTGCCCGCACCGAACGCGCCGAGCGCCAGGCCCCACGGTCCCGCCCCGCCGAGATCGTCCCGGGCCACCAGCGGCCCGAACACCGACTCGGCGGCGCCCACCACCGCCACGACCACGGAGAACTGCGCGACGATCGACCAGAGCCAGGGCCGGCCGGTGAACTCCCGCCAGCCGTCGCGCAGATCCGCGAGGAGTCCGCCGCCGGGGGCGCGCGGGGGTATGTGGCTGACGTCGAGGAACATCCGCAGGGCGCCCGCGAGGGCGAACGCCGCCGCGTCCACCGCGAGCACCCAGCCGGGGCCGAGCGCCGAGACCATCAGACCGCCGAGCGCGGCTCCGCCGAGGCCCGCGCCCTGCATCGCCATGCGGTACAGCGCGAACGCCCTGCTGACCTGCTCCCCGCTGACCGAGGACATCAGCATGCCCTCGGCCGCGGGCCCGAAGAAGGCCTGGCCGACGCCGCCGAGGCCGCACAGGAGCATCATCTGCCACAGCTGCGGTTCGCCCGCGATGACGAGTGCGGCGAAGGCGGCCTGCGAGGCGCAGTTCAGGGCGTTGGCGGCGACCATGACGTGGTGCCTCGGCAGCCGGTCGGCGACCGCGCCGCCGATGAGCAGGAACAGGACGAGCGGCAGTGTCCGCGCGGCGGCCACCAGACCGACGTCCCCACCGTCGCCCCCGGCGTCGAGGACCGCGAACGCCGCCGCGATCAACGCCCCGTGGCTCCCGAGGTTCGTCACGATCGCGGCGGCGGTCAGCAGAGTGTAGTTGCGGCCCGCCCAAGAGGGGCGTCGGCGGCGCGGCAGGGGGAGGCGAATCGTCACTCCGGGACTATCCCGGTCACCGGTCCGACTTGCCAAACCGTTTGTTTCCCGTGACCGGTGCGGCCGGTGTGGCCGGGGCTGCTGCCGCCCCTCACGAACCCTCGGACGCCGCCTTGCTCCAGCGCACGGTGGAGAGGATCTTCTTCACCGTGTCGTCGGAGATCTCGTCCTTGACGCCCTTGGCGCCGTAGAGGGTCCAGGCCACGTACTCCCCGGCCTCGTTCTTGAAGCCGAACGTGGTCGCCTTGCCGTCCGAGTCGCACTTGGCGGAGGTGGCCGTGCCGGTCGTCGTGGACGTGGCGAGGCTGCCCTTGATGCCGGAGTCGGTGGTGTAGTCCTCGATCTTGCTGATCTTGATCTTCTTCTTGTCGGCCTTGGTCTGCTCGGTGAAGCCGCCGTAGACCCACCACGCGGAGTCGTTGCGCGCGATGTCCTCGGTGCTCTTGGCGCCGTTCTGGCCCTTGGTGCCGACCGTGGCCAGCGAGGTGTCGTCGGGCTCGCCGTCCTTGTCGCCGTCCGCCGTGCACCACTTCTCCTTGTAGACCGCGGGCGCCGACATGCCGATGATCGTCTTCGCGCCGTTGTCCTTGCGGTCGTCGAAGCCGACGAAGGTGTCCGGCGTCTCGACCTTCCAGTCGGCGGGCACGTCGAAGGCGGTGCCCCACTTGGGGTTCACGACGACCTGCCAGCCGTCGATCGTCGGCTTGTCCTCGCCGCCCTCGCCGCGCTCGTTGCCGTCGTCGGTGGCCGTCGGGCTCGGCTTCTTCGTCGCGGACTTCGAGGGCTTCGCGGGCGAGGCGTCGTCTTCCTTGTCCCCGTCATCGCCGAGGACGAGGAAGCCGGTGACGCCGGCCGCCACCACCACGGCCAGCGAGGCGATGATGGCGGTGATCTTCGTCTTGTTGCCGCCGCCACCGCCCTGGCCGCCGCCCGGCTGCTGCGGCATCGGGGGCTGCGTCGGAGCGGACCACTGCGGCTGCTCGGGCTGCGAGTAGCCGCCCGGCTGCGGCTGCTGGTAGCCGCCCGGGGCCGGCTGCTGCGGGTACCCGCCGGCGGGCTGCTGGTACCCCGACTGCTGGTACCCGGGCTGCTGGTACGGGTTGGGCTGCTGGTAACCCGGCTGCTGATACGGGTTCGGATTCTGGTCCTGCGGGTTCTGCTCGCCCCCGGGCGGCTGCTTTTCTGGCCACATGGCCAGTAACCATAGAGGTGCCGGGGCGCCGGGTGCCACGGGCCCTCGCGGTGGACGGCGGGGAGGCCCGTGGCCCGGGACGAGTTGTCAGGATTTCGTCGGCTCGCCGTGGGTCCGCACCGTGCTGAGGATCTTCATGACCGTGTCCTCGGAGACCTCGTCCTTGACGCCGCTGGAGCCGTACAGGCTCCACGAGACGTACGTCCCCTCCGAGTTCTTGAAGCCGAAGGTGATCGCCTTGCCGTCCGTGGCGCACTTGCCGGACATCGGGGTGCCCTTGGAGCGGGCCCAGGCATAGCTGCCCTTGATGCCCGACTTCGTGGTGAAGGGCTGCGCCTTCTCGTCGACCGTGTAGCTCTTCTTGTCGGGCTGGGTGTACGCCGCGTAGACCCATGACTCGGACTGGATGAGCGCGATCTCGTCGGTGTTCTTCGCACCCTTGGCGCCCTTGGTGCCCACGGCCGCCAGCTCGTGGTCCTCGTTCCTGCCGTCCTTGTCGTCGTCGGCGGTGCACCACTTGGGCTTGAGGTACGCGGGGCCCGACATGGTCATGAGCGGCTCGCCGGTCTTGTCGTCCGAGTACGTGAGCGCCGTGTCGGGGTTCTGCACCTCCCACTCCGGCGGCACGTCGAAGGCGGTGCCCCACCGGGGGTTCACCACGACGTGCCAGCCCTTGATGGTCGGCTTGAGCCCGTTGTCGGCGTCGCGCCCGCCGTCGTCACCGTCGTCCGCGGTGGCCGGCGCCTGCGAGGCGCCCTTCGACGGGGAGCCGCCCGCGCGGTCCTCGCCGTCCCCGTCGCCGCCGAGCACCAGGAACCCGGTCACACCGGCGGCCACGACCACCGCGAGCGCCGCCACGATGGACAGCACCTTGACCCGGTTGCCCCCGCCCCCGCCCCCACGGCCACCCGACGCCACGGGCACGGTCGGCGCACCCCACTGCCCCTGCGGCCCGGCCCCGGGCTGCTGATAGGGGTTGGGCGCCTGATACCCGGGCTGCTGATACGGATTGGGCTGCTGGTACCCCGGCTGCTGGTACGGGTTCGCGTTCTGGTCCTGCGGATTCTGCTGGTTGTGCCCGCCCCCGGGCGGCTGCTGTCCTGGCCACATGGCCGGAAACGATACGGGGGCGGCTCGGCGGGGTCGCAGCCGCCCCGGCGTGCGACGGTGGGCCCGGCGGGCTCACTTGACGGAGCCTCAGTCCTCCGGTGCCTCGTACAGGCGTACCGTCGAGAGGATCTTCTTGACGGTGGTGTCCGGGACCTCGTCCGGCACGCCCTTGGCCCCGGCGAAGGACCAGGAGGCGAACTCGCCCTCGGCGTTCTTGAAGGCGAACACGGTGGCCTTGCCGTCGGAGTCGCACGTGCTCTCCTTCTCGACGCCTTCGGAGGAAGCCGTCACCAGGCTGCCCTTCAGACCCGACGCGGTGGTGTACGGGGCGGGCTCACCGACGGTGATCTCCTTCGTGGACGGCTGCGTGTATCCGCCGTAGACCCAGTCGCGGGCGTCCCTGCGGGCGATGCCGTCGGTGTTCTTGGCGCCTCTGTTGCCGCGTGAGCCCGCGGCGGCGAGCGCGGAGTACTCCTTCTTGCCGTTCTTGTCCTCGTCGGAGCCACACCACTCCTCCTTGAGGAGCGCGGGCGCGCCCATGGTGACGAGCGGCTTGTCCTCGGGGTCCTTGTCATCGGAGACGTAGTGGACCCAGGTCTTGGTCTGCGGCGCCCATGCGCGCGGTACCTCGAAGGCGATGCCCCGCGCCGGGTTCGTGATCACCTGCCAGCCCTTGATGGTCGGCTTCGGCTCGCCGCCGTCGTCACGCGGATTGCTGTCGGAACCGGAAGCGCCGGCCGACGGCGTGGCCGCGCCTTCCGTCGGCTCCGGCTTCGCCTCGTCGTCCTTGTCGCCGCCGAGGACCAGGTACCCGGTCACGGCCGAGCCGACGACCACGGCCGCGGCCAGGCAGAGCGCGATCACCTTCGTCCTGCCGCCGGAGCCGGACGGCGGCCCGGGCGGCGTGGGTCCCGGTCCGCCGGGCATGGTCGGTGCGTTCCACGGCGCCGGGCCCGCCTGCGGATCCGTCTGCTGGTACCCCGGCTGCAGGTACGGGTTCGGGTGCTGCTCCGGCTGGTTCTGCTCGCCCCCGGGCGGCTGCTGTCCTGGCCACATGGGAGGTCAGCCTAGGGGGGACGTGATCCGTGGGGGAGAGGGGCCTGGTCAAGTGGGCTACTGGTTAGTAACATCGGGGGCATGAGCGCAGACCAGATGTCGATCGGCGAGATGCTCGCCGCCACGGTGCCGATGGCACGGACCCTGAACCTGGAGTTCCGGGAGACCGCGCCCGACAAGGCCGTGGTGGCCCTGCCGGACCAGAGCGAGTACCACAACCACGTCGGCGGGCCGCACGCCGGAGCCATGTTCACGCTCGGCGAGTCCGCGAGCGGGGCCATCGTCCTCGCCGCGTTCGGCGCGCAGCTCTCCCGGGCCGTGCCGCTCGCCGTCAGCGCCGAGATCGCGTACAAGAAGCTGGCCATGGGGCCCGTGACGGCCACCGCGACGCTCGGCAGGCCGGCCGAGGACGTCGTGGCCGAGCTCGACGCGGGGCAGCGGCCCGAGTTCCCCGTCACCGTCGAGATCCGGCGCGCGGACGGCGCCGTCACCGGTGAGATGCGGGTGGTCTGGACGCTTCGGCCCAACGACGCCGGCTGATCAGCCCCCCGTCGGAGGGGAGACGCGAGCGAGTCGTGCGGCCCGGGGCGTTCGTGCGTCCCGGGCTTCGGCGTTCCCGGGCGGTTGATCCGTCCGGGTAGGCTGCCCGGGGTCCGCGCACAGGCATTTCGGCGCACAGGCAGTCCGTACGGGAGGAACCGGCGTTGCACGTCCAGGAGTGGCTGGAGCACGTACCAGCCGTCAGCATCTACGCGCTGGTGGGAATCGTCATCGGCCTGGAGAGCCTGGGCATCCCGCTGCCCGGCGAGATCGTCCTGGTCTCCGCGGCGCTCCTCTCCTCCCAGCACGGCGACCTCAACCCCGTGATCCTCGGCGCGTGCGCCACCGCCGGCGCCATCATCGGCGACTCCATCGGATACGCGATCGGACGCAAGGGCGGCCGCCCGCTCCTGGCCTGGCTGGAGCGGAAGTTCCCCAAGCACTTCAGCGCCGCCAACGTCGGCAGCGCCGAGCGCTCCTTCCAGAAGTGGGGCATGTGGGCGGTCTTCTTCGGCCGCTTCGTTGCCCTGCTCCGCATCTTCGCCGGACCGCTCGCGGGCGTCCTGCGCATGCCGTACTGGAAGTTCGCCGTCGCCAACGTCCTCGGCGGCATCGTCTGGGCGGGCGGCACCACCGCGGTCATCTACTACATCGGCGTGGTCGCCGAGGACTGGCTGAAGCGCTTCTCCTACTTCGGGCTCGCCATCGCCGTGCTGATCGGCGTCGGCTCGATGCTCTTCGTCAAGCGCCGCGCCAAGAAGGCGGCCGCCGAGGCGGAGGCGGCACCGGCCACGGCCGCCGCCGAGCCGCAGCCGGTGCCCGTCGCCGACTGACGTCACTCCGCGGTGTGCGCGGCCCGGTGCGCCTTGGCCAGTTCGACGTACATCGTGCCGTTGTGGGAGATGCCCTCGCGCTCCTCGTCGGTGAGCGGCCTGCGCACCTTGGCGGGCACGCCCGCGACGAGTGAGCCCGGGGGCACCTCCATGCCCTGCGGCACCAGCGCCTGGGCCGCGACCAGCGACCCCGCGCCGATCACCGCGCCGTTGAGCACGGTGGCGCCCATGCCGATCAGGCAGTCGTCCTCGACCGTGCAGCCGTGCAGCACGGCGTTGTGACCGACCGAGACGCGCTCGCCGATGGTGATGGGAAAGCCCAGGTCGACGTGGAGGCTGCAGTTGTCCTGGATGTTGCTGTCGGCGCCCACGACGATGGGCCCGCAGTCGGCGCGCAGCACCGCGCCGTACCAGGCGCTCGCCCCGGCGTGCAGCGTCACCTCGCCGAGCACCACGGACGTCGGCGCGGTGAAGGCGTCCTGGTCGATCTCCGGGTCTTTGCCGCCGATGCCGGTGATGAGTGCCTCGTGGCCCATCGGGTGTCTCCCTCTTCGGTACGTCGTCACGCCTGAGCGCACGGTACGGGACACCGGGCCGGACGCGGCCGTGTGGGGTGAAGATCACAGGTCAGGGGTGCCCGGGGCCCCGGGTCACTGAGTAACGTGAGCGCGTGCCGAAGAACAGGAACACGTTCTCATCCCTCGCCGCGGCGCCTCGCCGGCTCGCGCAGCGCGCGGTCCACACGGGCTGGGCTTGGACGCAGCGGGCGGGCGCGGTCACCGCGGCGCACCCCGGGCGGCTGCGGTTCGGCGCGATCGGCGAGGGCACGAAGCTGGCCTTCCCGCAGGGCACGGTCTTCGGGGAGCCGTGGATCACGCTGGGCGACCACTGCATCGTGGGCGAGCACGTCACGCTGACCGCCGGGATGATGCCGGACCTGGACCTCGGCCCCGACCCGATCCTCCGCCTCGGCAACGGCGTCGTGCTCGGCCGCGGCAGCCACGTCATCGCCGACACCACGGTCACCATCGGCGACGACTGCTACTTCGGCCCCTACGTCTACGTGACGTCCACCAACCACTCCTACGACGACCCGCACACCCCCATCGGCAAGCAGTGGCCCCGCATGGACCCCGTCGAGATCGGCCCCGGCTGCTGGATCGGCACCGGCGCGGTGATCCTGCCCGGCGCCAGGATCGGCCGCAACGTCGTGGTCGCCGCGGGCGCGGTGGTGCGGGGCGAGGTGCCCGACCACGCGGTGGTGGCCGGGGCGCCCGCCCGCGTCGTGCGCACCTGGAGCGCCGAGCAGGGCTGGCAGCCGCCGCTGCGGACCCCGGCGCCGGTGCCGATCCCCGAGGGCGTCACGCCGGAACAGCTCGTCGCACTCGGCGAGTTGGCGGACGACTGAATCGCGCCGTGGCCCGCCCCGGCGCAGGGCGCCGCGCCAGCGCTGAGCGCCGTCCGGCATGGATACGGCGAGGCGTCGCAGTACAGTGTGGTGAACCATCCGGGCCCACATTTTGGACGGAACGTGTCGGACCTCGACCAGCTCACCCAGTCGCTCGCGCGCAACCTCAAGCGCTGGCGCACCGAGCGGGCCTTCACCCTCGACGCCCTCGCGGCCAGGGCGGGCGTCAGCCGCGGCATGATCATCCAGATCGAACAGGCCAGGACGAACCCGAGCGTCGGCATCACGGTCAAGCTCGCGGACGCGCTCGGCGTCAGCATCACCACGCTCCTCGACTACGAACAGGGCTCCCACGTCCGGCTCGTGCCACCGGAGCAGGCGGTGCGCCTGTGGTCCACGGAGGCGGGCAGCAGCAGCACGCTCCTGGTCGGCGCCGAGGCGCGCGGCCCCTTCGAGCTGTGGACCTATCACCTGCTGCCGGGCGAGGGCAGCGACTCCGACGCGCACCCGCCGGGCACCGTCGAGCTCCTGCACGTCACGCGGGGCGAGCTGACTCTCGCCGTGGACGGCGTCGAGCACGTGCTCCCGGCGGGGACGTCCGGCACGTTCGAGGCGGACGTGCCGCACGGCTACCGCAACAACGGCGTCGAGCCGGTCGACATGACCATGGCGGTCTCGGTGCCGCCCGCGCGGACCGCCTCGCACTGAGAGCTGTCACCACCTCGCACCGAGGCCTGTGAACCGCCTGCCGTCGGGCCCTGTCAACGTGCGGCCATGCGCGCTCCCCTCGGTGACTTCGACATCGTCCGTCCCGCCCCGGAGGCCCTCGACCTGCTGGTGACGCCCGTCGCCGAGGCCGTGCGCGGCTGGAGCGGGCCCGGCGAGGCCGACGAGCTGGTCCACGTGGACACCGACCCCGAGTGGGCCGACACCGCCACCTTCCTGGAGCACTACGGGCCCGAGCTGCACGACCGGTCCGCGAACTGCGTCGTCGTCGCGGGCAAGCGCGGCGGCGAGACCACGCTCGCCGCGTGCGTCGTCCTCTCCGGCACCCGCGTCGACGTGAACGGCGTCGTGCGCCGTCTGCTCGGCGCGCGCAAGGCCTCGTTCGCGCCCATGGACACGGCCACCGGCGAGACCGGCATGGAGTACGGCGGCATCACGCCGATCGGGCTGCCCGCGGCCTGGCCGCTCCTCGTGGACGCCGCCGTCGTCGACCTGCCGTACGTCCTCGTCGGCAGCGGCGTGCGGCGCGGCAAGCTGATCGTGCCGGGCAAGGTCTTCGCCGGGCTGCCGAACGCACAGGTCGTCGAGGGGCTCGGCACCGGGGTCTGACCGCGGGCCCTCAGCCGCAGACGCCCTCCGCCCGCAGCCGGGCGATGTCGTCCGCGTCACGCCCCAGTTCGGCGAGGATCGCCTCCGTGTGCTCACCCGCGTCCGGCACCGGGTCCATGCGGGGCGTCACCCCGGAGAGGACCGCCGGCGGCAGCAGCGCCTGTACGGGCTCGTCCGTGCCCGGCACCCGGATGTCGCGCCAGCGCCCGCGCTCGGTCAGCACGGGATGGGCGAGGAAGTCGTGGACGGAGTTCACCCCGGCGTTGGCGACGCCGGCGCGGTCGAGCAGTGCCGCCGCCTCGTCGCCGCCGAGTTCCGCGAAGCGTACGGAGACGATCGCCTCCAGCGCCTCGCGGTGCGCCACGCGGCTGGAACCGGTGGCAAAGCGCGGGTCGTCGGCCAGCTCGGCACGGCCGAGGAACTCACGGCAGAACGCGGCCCATTCGCGCTCGTTCTGCACGGACAGCATGACGTCCTTGCCGTCGGCGGCGGTGAAGGCCCCGTACGGGGCGACCGTCGCGTGCCGCGCTCCGACGCGGGGCGGCTGGGCGCCGCCGTAGCGCGTGTAGTAGGCGGGCTGGCTCACCCACTCGGCGAGCGCGTCGAAGAGGGAGACCTCCACGGTCGGCGCGCGGCCGGTCGTCGCCCGCGTGAACAGGGCGGACAGGACGCCGCTGTACGCGTACATCCCGCCCGCGATGTCGGCCACCGAGATCCCGGCCCGCACCGCCTCGTCCGGGGTGCCGGTGAGCTGGAGCAGCCCGGTCTGGCACTGCACGAGCAGGTCGTACGCCTTGCGGTCCGCCCACGGGCCGTCCGTGCCCCAGCCGCTGATGGTGCAGGGGATGAGGCGGGGGTGGCGGCCCTGGAGCTCCGGCGCGCCGAGACCGAGGCGGGTGGCGGCGCCGGGGGCGAGGTTCTGCACGAACACGTCCGCCCTCGCCAGCAGCTCCTCCAGGACTTCGAGGCCGCGCTCCGACTTGAGGTCGAGGGTGAGGGACTCCTTGGAGCGGTTCAGCCAGACGAAGTAGCTGGCCTGGCCGTGCACCGTGGTGTCGTACCGCCGCGCGAAGTCACCGCCGCCGGGCCGTTCGACCTTGATGACACGGGCGCCCAGGTCGGCGAGCTGCCGGGTGGCGAAAGGAGCCGCCACGGCCTGCTCCAGGCTGACGACGGTGATCCCGGTGAGCGGGAGGGGAGGAGGCATGCCGCGTATGTAACGGCCCGCGCCGCGACGCGTCAACGGTGCGGCCGGCGAGGCAGCGGTGCGACGGGGGAGACAGCGGTGCACAGGTGAGGCGACGGGCACGGGGCGCCGCGCACCGGCTTACGGCCCCGCCCCGTTCCCGACGTGCGCCGGACGCGTGACCGACGTGCTTCGGAGGTCCGGAGTTCAGCCGGCGCCGTCACCGTGCTGGACGTGACCGCACCCCGGGGCGCCCGCCCCGGCCCGACCGGATACCTGCTGGCCCGGCGCACCCGGCTTCCCCCGCGCCCCTTCCCCGTACGACGGCGTGCGGGTCCGCCCGGCCAGACCCGAAGCGCAGCGCCTCCGCACCCCACGTCCCCTCACCGACCCGAGAACGGAAGTGCCATGCCCTCGACCTCGCTCGTCTCGACGGCTGCCGGCTCCTACGCCATCTCCATCGCGGACACCGCCCAGCAGATCAGGGCCGCCCAGCGGCTGCGGTACCAGGTGTTCGGCGAGGAGATGGGAGCGGCGCTCGCCACGCCGCTGCCCGGCCACGACATCGACGCCTACGACGACGTCGCCGACCACCTCGTCGTCACCGACACCTCGACCGGCGAGGTCGTCGGGACCTACCGGCTGCTGCCGCCCGGCAGGACCCCGCTGTCCTACTCCGACGGCGAGTTCGACCTGGGCGACCTCGCCGGACTGCGTCCCTCCCTCGTCGAGGCGGGCCGGTCCTGCGTGCACCCCGACCACCGCTCGGGCGCCGTCATCAACCTCATGTGGTCCGCCCTCGCCCGCTACGTCCTGCTCTCCGGCCACCGGTACCTCGCGGGCTGCGCCTCCGTGCCGCTGGCCGACGGCGGCCGGGCCGCGGCCGGCGCCTGGCTGCTCGGCACGGGCAAGCACGCCTCGCCGCCCGTGCTGCGCGTGCACCCCCGCAACCCCTGGACGCCCACGGCCCCCGCCCCCGAGCGCCCCTCCTACGCCGACCTGCCGCCCCTGCTCCGCGGCTACCTCCGCCTCGGCGCGTGGCTGTGCGGAGCCCCCGCGCACGACCCGGAGTTCGACGTCGCCGACTTCTTCGTCCTCCTGGACATGGAGCGCCTCAGCGCGCGGCACCGCCGGTACTTCCTCGGCGAGGACGCGTGATGACCGCGACGAGCCCGTGGTCGGTCGACGGCGGCTGCCCGGCGAGCTGCGCCGCCGAGCCCGAGCCGCGCGTGTCCCTGGCCGAACTGGCGCGGCGCTACGCGGCGTTGACGTACACCCTGACCCGCGCCACCGCGCGCGGCGGCAGGATCGCGGACCCCGACACGCTGCGGGGCGAGGCGCGGGCGGTGCTCGCGGCGCTCGGGACGGGCCTGGAGACGGGGCTCCCGGCACGGCTCGGCGCACCGGACGGCGCGGGCCTCGGCACACTCGTCGTGGCCAACCACGTCTCCTGGCTCGACGCCGTCGCCCTGCTCGCCGTCGAACCGGTCGCCGTCCTCGCCAAGCGGGAGGTGGGCCGCTGGCCGGTGATCGGCCCGCTGGCCCGGCGCGCGGGCACCCGCTTCATCGACCGCGACGGCAGCCCGCGCCAACTGCCCCACACGGTGGCCGGGCTGGCAGACGCCCTGCGCGGCGGCACCTCGGTCCTCGTCTTCCCCCAGGCGACGACGTGGTGCTCCGAGGCGGGCGGGCGCTTCCGGCGGGCCCCCTTCCAGGCGGCCGCCGACGCGGGCGCGCCCGTGCGTCCGGTGACGGTCGCCTACCGGCAGGGCGGCGCCCCCAGCAAGGTCGCCGCCTTCCTCGGGGAGGAGGAGTTCACCGTCTCGCTGCGCCGGGTGGCCGCCGCGAAGGACCTGACCGTGCGCGTCACGGCGCACACCCCGCTGCGGGGCACGGACCGGCGGGCGCTGGCCGCCGCCGCGCGGGGCGCCGTGACGCGGCGCGTCGCCGGGTCCGTCACCGCAGCCGCTTGAAGTTGTCGCCGAACGTCCACCCCTTCGACCCGTCCCAGTTGATGGACCACGTCATCAGGCCCTTCAGGGCGCCGTTGTAGGTGTTCCAGGCCTGGGTCACCAGGTTCGGGGCCATGTGGCCGCCGCCCGCGCCCGGCTGGGCCGGGAGGCCGGGGACCTGTTTGTCGTAGGGGACCTTGATGGTGGTGCCCTGGATGACGAGGCCCTTGTTCAGGCAGTCGGTCTGCTTGGTGAAGCCCTGGACGGTGCCCGCGGAGTAGGAGTCGCCGGAGCAGCCGTACATGCTGCCGTTGTAGTACTGCATGTTCAGCCACCACAGGCGGCCGTTGTCCGCGTACTTCTTGATGACGGGGAGGTACGCGCCCCAGATCGAGCCGTAGACGACGCTGCCCCCGGTCACGTACGCCGTCTCGGGGGCCATGGTGAGGCCGAAGTTCGACGGCATCCGGGCGAGCACGCCGTCGATGATGCGGATGAGGTTGGACTGCGAGGCGGAGAGCTGGTTGATGTTGCCGCTGCCCACGAGGCCGGTCTCGATGTCGATGTCGATGCCGTCGAAGTTGTACTTCTTCAGGATCGGCACGATGGTCTCGACGAAGCGGTCGGCGACGGCGGAGTTGCTGAGGTCGATCCCTGCGGCGGCGCCGCCGATGGACATGAGGATGGTGGCGCCGTCCGCCTTGGCCTGGCACATCTCGGCGGGCGTCGCGACCTTCACCGTCGAGTCCATGCCGTCCTCCCACAGGACGGTGCCGTCCGAACGGATCACGGGGAAGGCGGCGTTGATCACGTTGTAGCCGTGCTCGCGGATGCGGGAGTCGGTGATCGGCGTCCAGCCGAACGGCGGGTGCACGCCGTTCGACGCGCCGTCCCAGTTCTCCCAGTAGCCCTGAAGGACCTTGCCCGCGGGCTTCGACTTCACCGCGCAGGTGTCGGCGCGCGGGGCGGCGGGGGCCGCCGCGGCGGCCGGCAGTTGGGCGGCACAGGCCAGCGCGACGGCCGACCCCAGCAAACGTAACGTCCGACCGAACACGCTGTGCTCCTTGGAGGCGAGGGGGGCGAGGAGACGTGCGTGGTGCGAGGCGTCACGCTAGGCAGGTCCGGACCAGCCGTCAATAGGTCTGGACCAAGTCGAGAGGTCGGGGTGGTCGCCGGGGGTGGAGTCAACGGTTCGGGTCAGCGGTTCGCGGTTCGCGGTTCGGGGTCAGCGGTTCGCGGTTGGGGGTCAGCGGTTCCTGTCGCTCGGGGGTCCGGCGTCCACCGGCAGGCCCTCCGGCTCCTTGATCCGCTTCATGATGATCTGCGAGTTGACCTCCGTGACGCCCGCGAGCGCCGTGAGCCGTTCGATCCAGAGCCGTTCGTACGCCGCCAGGTCCGCGACCGCGATGCGCAGCAGGCAGCCGGGGCTGCCGAACAGGCGGTACGCCTCGATGACGTCGGGGATGTCCTGGAGGGCCGCCTCGAACGCCTCGACCGTCTCGCGGTCGCGCCGCACCTCGATGGAGACCAGCACCTCGAAGCCGCGGCCGACCGCCTCCGGGTCGACGACGGCGCGATACCCCTGGATCACACCGTCCAGCTCCAGCTGGCGCACCCGCCGCATGCACGGGGACGCGCTGAGGCCGACGCGCTGGGCCAGCTCCTGGTTGGTCAGGCGGCCGTCGTTCTGCAGCTCACGCAAGATATTGCGGTCGATCTCGTCCATGGCGCGATTATCCACCCCGAATATTGCGTACGCGGCAGAACTCGGCAAGCACATTGCGCGGTGTTCGACCTATTGTTGCGCCGAGGAGAATGGCCACCACTGTGAGGGCTGACGGTCCTCGTGACCCAGGGAGGTACGCAGACGTGGACGCGCAGGCGCGACGGATCGTCGTTATCAGCACCGGCGGCACCATAGCCAGCCGCTGGCAGGGCGCCGGCTTCGCCGCCGACGCCCCCGGCCGCGAGGTGCTCGCCTCGGCCGCGATACCCCAGGGCATCACCTCCGAGGTCATCGACCTGTTCAACGTGAACAGCCCGCGTCTGACCTCCGCCCAGCAGCTCACCCTGCTGCGCACCGTGCACGAGGTCCTCGCCGACCCGGACGTCGACGGCATCGTCGTCACGCACGGCACGGACACCCTGGAGGAGTCCGCCTTTCTCCTCGACCTGTACCACCACGACCCCCGGCCGGTCGTCCTCACCGGCGCGCAGAAGCCGCTCGGCGCCACCGACGGCGACGGCCCCGGCAATCTGTACGACGCGCTGCTCACCGCTGCGAGCGTCCGCGACCTGGGCGTCCTCGTGGTCTTCGACGGCAAGGTGCACGCCGCGCGCGGCACCGTCAAGACGCAGACCCTCGCCGCCGACGCCTTCGCCGACCCCTCGGGGCCCCGCGTGGGCAAGGTCGGCTTCGGCAAGGTGTCCGTCCTGCACCGCCCCGAGCGCCCCGCGGCCCTGCCGCTGCCCGCCGCCGCGGTGTCGCTGCCCCGCATCGACATGGTGATGCACCACGTCGACGCGGACCCGCTGCTCCTGGAGACCGCGGTGCACGCGGGCGCCCAGGGCGTCGTCCTCGTCGCCACCGGCGCGGGCAACGCGACCCCGGAGTTCGTGGCCGCCGTCGCCGACGCCGTCGACCGGGGCGTCCTCGTGGCCCTCACCACCCGCGTCCAGGCGGGCCCCGTCACCGAGATCTACACCCACGGCGGCGCCGTCGACCTCGCCGCCGCCGGGGCCGTCCTCACCGGCACCCTCCGCGCGGGCCAGGCGCGCACCGCGCTCCTCGCGGCGCTGCTCGCCGGGGGTGACGCGGCGGCGCGCACGGCCGAGCTGCGGCGGATTCTCGCCGGGGGCGAGGAGCCCGCCGCCGTCGCCGGCCGGGCTGCTGCCGCCTGAGCCCTGGCGCACGGTTCGGCTGCGGGAGCGCCGGCCCAGCGTCGGCTGGGCGTGAGCGCCGCCTCGGCTAGAGCAGCGCCAGCGCCGCCTCCGCCGTGAACTCGTCGTGGCCGCGGGGGAACAGCAGGTCCGCCTCCGCGAAGGAGGGGTCCGTCGCGTGTGCCGCCACGTACGGGACCGCGACGCAGCGCATGCCCGCCGCGTGGGCGGCCGCCGCGCCGGGAGCCGCGTCCTCGAAGACCACGCAGTCGGCCGGGGCCGCACCGAGCAGCTCCGCCGCGGCGAGGAAGACGTCGGGCGCCGGTTTGCCGCGCTCCACCTCCTCGGCGGAGACGAACGCGGTCAGCCAGGCGTCGAGCCCCGTGCCCGTGAGGATCGCCGCGATGGCCGCGCGCGAGGAACCGGACGCCACGGCCATCGGCACCCCCGCGTCGTGCAGGCGCTCCACCAGCTTCCGCATCTCCGGATAGACGGGGGTCCCGGCGCGGGCCAGCGTCAGATAGCGGCGGTCGAGCTCGGCGATGAGCTCGGCCACCGGGGCGGCTATCCCGTACTCCGTCCGCCAGACCGCGAGCGTCTCGTGGGAGCTGATCCCGACGTAGCGCTCGTTGTCGGCCCAGGTGTACGGGCGGCCGGTGTGCTCGGCGAGCAGGGCCCGTGACGCCTCGAAGTAGTTGGGCTCGCTGTCGACGAGGGTGCCGTCGAGATCGAAGATGACCGCGGTGGTGCCGAAGGTGCTCATGGCCACCAGGATGCCAAAGGCGCAGGTCGGCACCGGGGCCGAGGCTCAGCGTCCGCCGGCCGCCGGGCCGCCGGGCGTCGGAGTGGGGGACGCCGTGCTTCCGGACGCCGTGCTTCCGGGCGCCGCGCCGCCGACCGATTCGACCAGCGGGAGCAGCCGGTGCGGCACCCGCTCGCGCAGTGCCATCTCCGTCCGCGTGCGGACCACGCCCGGCAGCTGGATCAGCCGCTGGACGACGTCCTCCAGATGGCCGTTGTCCCGCGCCACGACGCGGGTCAGGAGGTCGCCGCCGCCGGTGATCGAGTGCGCCTCGATGATCTCGGGCACGGCGGCCAGCGCGTCGCCGACCTCGTCCAAGTGCCCCTGGGTGACCTCGATGTGGACGAAGGCCAGCACCGGGTGGCCCAGCGCGGCGGGGGAGAGGAACGGGCCGGTGCCGGTGATCACACCGTCCCGCTCCAGGCGGTCGATCCTGGCCTGCAGCGTGCCGCGGGCGATGCCGAGCAGGCGCGCGTACTCGCGCAGGCTGGTGCGCGGCTGTTCGAGGAGCAGCCGCAGGATGCGGGTGTCGAGTTCGTCGACGGCCATGGTGCTCGGTTCTCCCAGGTGGGCGGGGGCGTTCGCTGGTGACTCTAGCCGCCGGCGCGGACCCGGCACCGACCGCGGCGACCCCGCCGCCCCCGTCGCGGGCCCACGGCTGCGCCCGGCCCGCCTCAGAGGACCCGTCGCAGTGCCTCCGGGGTGAGGTCGGCGAGCGTCGGGTAGCCGTCGACGGCCATCAGCAGGTCCGCCTCGGCGAGGAGCGAGCGCAACACGTGCGTGACGCCGTCCGCCCCGCCGATGCCGAGGCCGTACGCGTACGGGCGGCCCACCCCGACGGCGCTCGCCCCGAGCGCGATCGCCTTGACGATGTCCGCGCCGCTGCGGACCCCGGAGTCGAAGAGGACCGGCAGCCCATCGGCGGCCTCGACGACCTCGGGGAGCATGTCGAGCGCGGGCAGCCCGCCGTTGGCCTGGCGGCCGCCGTGGTTGGAGCAGTAGACGCCGTCGACGCCGCCGTCCCTGGCGCGCCGGACGTCCTCGGGGTGGCACAGGCCCTTCACGATCAGCGGCAGCGTGGTCAAGGAGCGGAGCCACGGCAGGTCGTCCCAGGTCAGCGGGTTGCCGAAGAGCCGCACCCACGTCAGGACGGCGGACCGCATGTCCTGCTCCGGGTCGGCGGGGAGGTGGGCGCGGAAGACCGGGTCGGAGATGTAGTTGGCGAGGCAGTGACCGCGCAGCTGCGGGAAGTTGGAGGTGCTCAGGTCGCGCGGGCGCCAACCGGTGATCCAGGTGTCCATCGTGACGACGATCGCCTTGAACCCGGACTTCTCGGCCCGGCGCACCAGGCTCTCGGCGAGCGCGCGGTCGGTGGGCGTGTAGAGCTGGAAGAAGCCGGGGGTGTCCCCGAACTCGGCGGCCACCGACTCCATCGGGTCGGCGGAGAGCGTCGAGGCGATCATCGGCACCCCGGTGCGCGCCGCCGCCCGCGCGGTCGCCAGATCGCCGTGTCCGTCCTGCCCGCAGAGGCCGAGGACACCGATGGGGGCCATGAACAGGGGTGAGGGCAGCGTCATCCCGAACAGTTCGACGGACAGGTCGCGCTCGGCGGCGCCGACGAACATCCGCGGGATGAGCCCCCACCGCTCGAACGCGGTGACGTTGGCGTTCTGCGTACGCTCGTCACCCGCGCCGCCCGCGACGTAGGAGAGGACCGAGGGCGGCAGCGCGGCCTGGGCGCGGGCCTCCAGTTCGGCGTAGGTCATGGGGAGGGCGGGGACCACGCCGCCCAGGCCGTTGAGGTAGATCTCGTCCTGGTAGTCCTTGAACGGACGGGGTGACGCATTCATGGGACGGCCTCTCCTGGCTGTAAGGACTTCGAGCTCTCGGACTCGCGGGCCCCCGGGCTCTCGGCCTCCCGAATCCCGGACTCTCAAAATCCCCGCCTCCCGGGATCGCGGGGAGCCGGGCGGCACCTGGACGCATGGCACCGGCACGCATGGCACCCGCACGGACACCCGCGCAGTCTCGTGTGAACTTGATGTCAGGGTCAATGTCGGCGCCCTCCCGGCGAACGGCGTCGTGAGCATCGGATGAGGCGTGCCGCACAGCCGGATTGGCGATCAGCGGACGGGGGCATCACCGAGAGGCAGGACCGGCGCCGCCCAGGACGACTCGCCGGTCGCACGGGAGGAGCCGCGGTCCCGGACTTCGACCGCGACGAGCGTCAATGGACCCAGGGAGGGGATGATCCGTCATGCGTGCGCACCAGCGCGCCCGTAGGGCCACCGCAGGGGTGGAATACGCACTGCCGCAGGAGGCCGCTTCGGCGGGCCGGGCACGGAAGCTGACCTCCGCGTTCCTCGTCAGGCCGCACCGTCGCAAGACGGAGGTGTCCGCCGAGCGCGTGGACGACGCCACCCTCGTCGTATCCGAACTCGTCTCGAACGCCGTCCAGCACGCCCGCGGCGGCTGCCGCCTGCGCGTCGAGGTCTCGGGCGGCCGGGTGACCGTGGAAGTCCACGACGCGAGCCCCGTCCGCCCCCGCGCCCGCAGGGCGAGCACGGAGCGCGAGCACGGCCGCGGCCTGGCCATGGTCCGCCAACTGGCCCACCGGGTCGAGGTCATACGGATGGAACGCGGCGGGAAGAAGGTCAGGGCGGTCCTGGCTTAGGTGTAGTGACCCGCAGCGGAACCGGGCACGGCCCGCGGCGCCCGCACCGTGATGCCGACCCGCAGCAGCGCGAGCTCCGCAGAGAACGGCGAAGACGACCAGCAGCAGCCCCACGTCCGGGACGAACAGCAGGACCTGCGCCAGGTCCACGCCCGTGACCCGGCGGGGCAGCACGCGGACGGCGTACGCGGAGGGGCCGGCGGCCCATCTCTTCGCCGACCCGGACGGCCTGCCGCCCGCGGCGGCGCTCGCCGCGCTCGGCGAGCACCTGGCCGGCGTCTTCACCGGTGCCTGCGCGCTGCGGCACCGCGAGCCGGGGGAGCGGCCCGTGCCGTGACGGGGCAGCGGCCCGTGTCGTGACGCGGGGGAGTCGCCCGCGGTGACGGGCGGCTCCGCCGGAAACTCCGTTGCGGGGCCGCGGCCCCGGCCACGAGAGTGGGCGCATGACCACGTCCTCCATACCGCCGTCCGGACTGACCGTGCGGGCGGCGACGCTCGACGACGCGGACGCGGTGTGCGCGCTGCTCAACGAGATCGACCTGCTGGAGATCGGCCGCGCCGACACCGAGCCCGCCGAGGTGCTCGCCGACCTCAAGCACCCCGAAGTGGACCTGGAGCGCGACTCCTGGCTGCTCTTCGAGGGCGAGCGGCTGATCGGGTACGCCCGGCTGTGGGACGAGTCGCACGGCGAGCGCATCGACGTCGACCACTATGTCCTGCCCGGTCGGCTCGACGGGGCCCTGCACCTCTTCGATGTGGTGGAAGCGCGCGCCGCCGAGCGCGCGGCGGGCAACGGCGTCGCGCGCGCCGTGCTGCACATGTACCTCAACACCGCGCCCACCATGGACCTGCCCGCGCTGCGCACCCGCGGCTGGATGCCCGTACGGCGTTACCACGTGCTGGCCCGTCCGCTCGACGCCGCGGCCGACCGGGCGCCCGAGGCCCCGGCCGGGGTCACGTTGCGCGACTGCCGGGACGAGGGCGACAGGCGGCGCGCCCACGCCCTGCTCCAGGAGAGCTTCGCCGAGCACTTCGACTTCCGGCCCCGCACCTACCGGCAGTGGCTGGACGACATCGACGGTGAGCGCGCCGACTGGTCACTGGTGTGGATCGCCCACGTCGAGGGAGTGGGTGACGCCGCCGTGCTGCGCACCCACGACGACCGTCCCTCCATGGGCTGGATAGGCAACATCGGCGTCCTGGACAAGGCCCGCGGCCAGGGCCTCGGCAGCCACCTCCTGCGCCACGCCTTCGGGCACTACGCGGCGCTCGGCCGCGACCGCATCGGCCTCGGCGTGGACACCGACAACAGCAGCGGGGCGCTCGCCCTGTACGAGCGGCACGGGATGGCGCTCGACCACGCCGTCGACACCTGGGAGCTGATCCGCCCCGTGTGACGACCGCACGGTCCGCGTCCTCACGGGGGTGGGACGCGGGCCGTGCGGTGCGGGGTGATGTGCGGTCAGCGCAGGGCGCCGCCGAAGAGCGCCGCCGTGTTCGGGGCCGCGACGTCCTTGGGCCCGAAGGCGACGGAGCCGGTGGCCGTCAGGCCCGAGGCGGTGCCGCGCAGCGACCACAGGGCGCCCGCCCTGGCGTTCTCCTCCACGGAGGACGCGCCGAGATCGGCGCGGCCGTCGCCGGTGACGTCGAGCAGCGCCACGGCCGCGCCGAACTGGTCGCCCGCCTCCGCGACCCCGGGGACGCCCGCCGTGTCCTGGTGGAAGGCCTGCGCGCCGGTCCCGGTGACGCCGTCCTTCCCACCGCGTACGAGGACGACGGCGCCCGCGTCGGTGACCGCCTTGACGTCCTCGCCGCTCACGCCGAGCGCGATGTCCGCGTAACCGTCGCCCGTCACGTCCCCGACGGCGACGGCGCCGCCGAAGCGGTCGCCGTCCTCCTCGGCGCCGGGCACGCCGGGCAGGTCCTGGTCGAACTTCTGCGTCTCGGCCGTGAGGCCGTCGGCCGAACCGAAGGCCACCACGGTCCTGCTCTCGTACCGGCTGTCGCCGACGACCAGGTCGTCGTAGTCGTCGCCGTTGACGTCGCCCACGCCGAGCGCGCCGCGCGACCCCGGCGCCGCGCCGCGCACGAAGCCGGTGGGGCTGCCGTGGAGGATGCTGTTGCCCCACTCGCCGTCGCCCTCGTAGTCGTTCACGGCGATGTCGGCGCGGCCGTCGCCGTCGATGTCTCCGACGGCCTGCGGGACCACCGGGCCCTTGACGGAGAGCGGGCCGTCCACGCACGTCTCGGGCTTCTCCGCACAGGCCGGGTCGGGGCGCTCGTCGCTGTCGTAGCTCCACCACTGCGACTTGTCCATGAAGTCGAGGGTCTTGGCGGGGGTGCCGCTCCGCGCGATCGGGCCCTTCCAGAGACGGGCCTTCTGGACGACGGGGTCGTCGCCGTGCGAGCCCACCCCGGAGAAGAGCGCCAGGTCCGTCCGGCCGTCCCCGTCGAAGTCGCCGGCCTGCGGTGCGAAGCCGTGTTCGGCGATCCGGGCGCCTCCGGTCAGGCCCGCCGCCGAGCCCCACAGGATCACCGCGCCCGCGCTCGCGCCCTTGCCGTCGGCGCCGACGACCAGGTCGGCGTAGCCGTCGCCGTCGAGGTCGCCCTTGGCGAACGAGGTGCCGAAGGCCTGCTTGGCGGTGGCCGCGCCGGGCACACCGCTGGTGGAGCGGCTGATCACCTTCTTGGCGGCGGGGTCGAGACCGCTCTTCGAGCCGTACGTCACCACCACGTACCCGGCCTTGGCCTGACCGGAGACGGCGCCGCCGGGCGCGCCGACGACGAGGTCGGCGTAGCCGTCGCCGTTGAAGTCGTCCGCCGCGCCGACGCCCGCGCGGGGGCCGGCGTCGGCGGCCGGAGCGGCGGCGCGGGCGGTGCCCTGCCCGAGGGCGAGGGCCGAGAGGCCCCCGCCCACCAGCAGGGACGCGGCGATCAAAGGCATGGCGAGACGTGCGGTGCGGCTGGTGCGCGGCATACGGCGTACTTCCCTCGGTCACGGTTTCCGTTGAGCGGCCCACCGGCGCGAACCCACCGCGAGTTCCCCGCTGTTCATCGGGGGTCTTCCGGTGGTTCACGCCGGTCGATCAGGTGACCTGTGACCGCCGCCGATGGTTGTACGCCGTTCCGGACGCGCGCGCCGACCGTGGCTCGGGTTACTGCGGCACGTTCAGGACGAAGTCGAAGTCCGCCTCCTTCGCGCCGCCGAGGTTGCGGACGTTCATCAGCAGCCGGGGGTCGAAGAGCGCGTCGGTGTTGTTGCGCGGCTCGCCGGGGAAGTACAGCTGCGTCGTGAGGATCGGGCGGCCGGGGGCCTGCACCTTGACGTGCAGGTGCCGGGTCCGTCCGGGGTACAGGCCGGGCACGATCGTGGTGAGCGTGAACGCGCCGTTGGCGTCGGTGAACTGGTGGCCGCGGAAGCGGAACCCGACGTTGTCGTACGTCCCGTAGGTGTCGGCCTGCCAGAAGTCGAGCAGGGCCTGGCGTATGGGGCGGCAGGCCCGCCCGAAGACGTAGCCGGTGACGGTGAGCCGCACGCCCGGTGTGCCCTGCTGGAGGAGTGAGGTGCGCCGCGGGGAGTTGGGCTTGAAGTACGGGCCCTCCATCTGCGGGGGTGTCGGGTCGTCACCGTCGTCGCAGGTCGGGGTCAGCGCCGGGGCCTCACCGCGCTCACCCGCCGTCCGCGCGAGGGCGGGGACGCCCATGAGGCCCGCCATGGGCAGGGCCATGCCCGCCGCCGCGGCGGCTCTGAGCACCGTCTTGCGGCTAGGCCCCCGGCCGTGCGGCCGTGCCTCGCCGTCCTCGCCGCGCGCCTCGTCCCCGGCACCGCTGCCGATCGCGTCGTCCATCGCTCCTCCTGAAGGGGGTGGGGGTGGTTCCGGATCGGCTAAGAAGCTATGCGGAGGCGGGGGGCCGGGCGATGGACTGGAGCCGGTGGTCGTGGTGAATATCGCCGGTGCCGCGCCGGAAGTCCCCGGGGCTCGTCCCGGTCTCGCGGCGGAAGAAGCGGCAGAAGTAGGCGGGATCACCGAAACCGGTCCTGGCCGCCACCTGGCGCACCGTCAACTCCGTGTGCAGCAGGAGGCGTTTGGCCTCGTGCACCCGGGCCTGCCGGATCAGCTCCCCCGGGGTGCGGCCGGTGGACGCCTTCACCGCCTCGCTCAGATAGCCGACCGAGACGCCGAGCCGTTCCGCGCACGTCCGCACCGAGTGCGAGGCGCCCGCGGGACCGTTGACGAGCGCCATGAACTCCGCGGCCACCGAATCCGGCCGCGAGCGCGGCTGCGCGGGCTGCGCGGCGGCGGTCCTGGCCGAGGGCAGTCGCGCGGCCCGTACCACCAGGACGTGCAGCAGCGACCGCAGCACGCTGTGGAAACCGGCGGCGCCCGAGCGGTACTCGCCCTCCAGGTCGGCGACGAGCCGCGCGGTCCACTCCGCGGCCTCGTCGGGCAGCGCGAGCGTGGCACGCCGGCCGAGCCCGCGCAGGACGTCGCGGTCGGCGGGGTGGTCGAGGAGGAAGTCGTCGGTGAAGAGGATGACCCGGCCTTCGAGCCCGGTGGCGTCCTCCCAGTGGTGGACCTGGCCGGGAGCGATGAAACACAGGTGGGGCGGGCGCAGCGCGCAGCCGTTCAGGTCCACCACGTGCCTGCCGGTGCCGCCGGTGACGTGCACGATCTCGTGGAACGTGTGCCGGTGGGGGAAGGCGGCCCGCGACATCGGCCCGATGGTGTCGAAGGTGCCGATGGCGAAGGGCAGCGCGTTGGGCATCGGCACTTCGAGGCGGTGCGTCGGCATGCCGTCGCCGGACGGTTCCCCGCTGTCGCCCTCGCCGGGCAGAACCGTTGTGCCGCGCATGCGTACGCTCCTTGTCCCGAGGTCCCGAGGTCCCGAGGTCCCGAGGTCCCGAGGTCCCGAGGTCCCGAGGTCCCGAGGCCCCGACGCTCCGGGCTTTCGAGGTTTCGGGTCTTCGAGGTTTCGAAGTCCCGTTCCTTGCATGGTCGTTGTCGGCACGGCCCGCGGGTGATTGGTCCGGACCGGCCGACCGAACACCATGGCACGCGTGGTGCGTCGCGGGGGAGAGGGCGTGTCAGAGACGCGTCAGGGCTCGGCGACACGATCGGAAGACCAGCGGGCCGGACGGCTGCCGAGAGAGCGCCCCGGCCCACCCACGCGGAGTGAACTGCCGGGAGACAGCCGACATGGCCGTGAGACAGCTCGCACCACAGCCCGAAGGGAACGAACCGGACGCCGGGCGCCCACGCCCCGGCCGCGGCGGGAGCGGACGGCGGGGATGGCGGACCGCCCTCGCGTTCGCCGCCGTCAGCGCCGCCGTCCTCGCCGTATCGTCCACCTCGCAGAGCACCGCCTCGGCCTCGGCCGGCGCGGCGGCCTGCCAGACGCGGGCCGACGCCAAGCACACCGACTGGACCGGCATGCACTTCCTCGGCGACGTGGTGTGCGGGCACAACACCGGCTCGGTCCGGGTGCAGTCCACCACCGACTCCCTGGTCAACGGCCAGATCGCCTTCTCGCCGAGCTGGTTCGTCTGCTGGAAGCACGGCAGCGACTACCAGGGCCAAGACATCTGGTACTACACCCAGGGCGACACGGTCTCCGGCGCGAGGACGGCGAAAGGCTGGGGCTACCTCCCCGCCGCCGAACTCTCCTCCGCGACGCACCCCGTGCCGGGCCTGAAGCAGTGCACCTGGTCATGACCCCGGCAGCCCACGCGACCGTGACACCGGCAGCGCACCTGGTCGTGACACCGACACCGACACCGCCCCCCACCCCGCACGAGCCGACAGGAGTACGCGCATGAGTCGATCCTCCGCGCCCGGCAAGCGCCGCACGGCCCTCGCGGGCGCCGCGCTCTGCCTGGCCCTGTCCGCGGCGGCGGCCCCCGCCGCCCAGGCGACCCCGGCCCCCGCGGCCGGTCCCGCCGACACGTCGCCCACCTGTTCACTGCGGCAGAACCAGCCGCACAGGGACACCCTCGGCAACGCCTTCAGCCTCGACCTGTACTGCGACAACCTGGCGTCGGACGCGTTCGGCCGCCCCGCGTTCAACGCGCCGGTCACCGGACGCCTGAAGCTCTCCCCGAGCTGGTTCGTGTGCTGGACGCTGGGCGACGCCGCGGCCGACGGCAACGAGGTCTGGTACTACACCCAGGGCGACGAGGTCGTGAGCCTGCCCGGGATCAAGGGCTGGGGCATGGTGCCCGCCAAGGTCGTGCAGACCCAGAAGCACCCCTACCCCGGGCTGCCCCGCTGCCCCTGGGTCTGAGCCGGTCGCCGCCCACCCATCCGTACGCATCCTCAGATCGGGAGACCACCGTGACTTCGCGAACCAGCAGAGCCCTCCGCACCCGTACGCTCGCCGCCGTGCTGCTCGGCTGTGCGCTGGTGGCCGGACCGGCCGTCGCCCAGGCCGCCGGGGCGGGCGCCGAGGTCGGGACCAGGCAGGCCACCAACGGCGAATGGCGCTACTGTCCCTACACCGGCGACCACCCGGAACTCGGCAAGGGCCACGCGAACGACGCCGTCGGCCATCTCCAGTGCATCCTGAACAGGGTCTACGGCTACAAGAGCGTCGCCCAGGACAAGATCTTCGGCGACGCCACGCTGGCCGCCGTGAAGAACTTCCAGCAGAGCGTCGGCCTGAGCGCGGACGGCTTCGTGGGACCCAACACCTGGGCGGCCCTGCACCCGTAGGGCACGAGGTCCGTACGGGTGCCGTGCTGCCGTCCGCCGTGCGGTCAGCGCGCGCGCCGCAGCCGCACCGTGGCGATGGCACCGCACACCGCGCCCACCGCGAGCACCACCAGGCCCCGCGTCCACACCTCACGTTCGACCTGCGTCGCGAGCACGACGCAGGAGACCGCGCCGAGGAAGGGCACTGCGAGCGGCGCCCTGAAGTGGTCGCGGGCCGCGGTGTCGCGGCGGCGCAGCACCAGCACCGACGTGTTGACCAGGAAGAAGACCACCAGGAGCAGCAGGACCAGGGTCGAGGCGAGCGTGGCCACGTCACCGGTCAGTGCGAGCAGCAGGGACAGCGCCGTGGTCGCGGCGATCGAGGCCCAGGGGGTGCGCCTGCCGGGCAGCACCCTGGTCAGGAAGGACGGCAGCAGTCCGTCGCGCGCCATGCCGTAGGCGAGGCGGGACGACATGATGCCGGTGAGCAGCGCCCCGTTGGCCACCGCCACCAGCGCGATGGCGCTGAACAGCTCCGTGGGGACGCCGCCCGCCTCCTTGACGACTTCGAGGAGCGGGCCGCTGGACCCGGCCAGCCGCCCGGTCGGCACGGACGCCGCGGCGGCGGCTCCGACCAGGGCGTACACCGCGCCCGCGGTGACCAGCGCGCCGAACAGGGCCCGCGGGTACGAGCGGCGCGGATCACGGGTCTCCTCCGCCACGTTGACGGACGTCTCGAATCCGACGAAGGAGTAGTAGGCGAGCACCGCGCCGCTCAGGACGGCCGCCGCGGGGCCGTGGTCCGCCGTGCCGAGCTGCGTCAGCCTGCCGACGTCGCCGTCGCCGCGCAGCACGATCCACAGGCCGAGCCCGATCACGATCACGAGGCCGCTCACCTCGATGACCGTGGCCACCACGTTGGCCCGCGTCGACTCCCGGATGCCGCGCGCGTTGAGCAGCGCGAGCGCGGCGAGGAAGACGACCGTGACGAGCACGACGGGGAGCGTCACGAACTCGGAGAGGTAGTCTCCGCCGAACCCGCGGGCCAGCGCGGCGACCGAGACGATGCCCGCCGCGAGCATGCAGAACCCCGCGAGGAAGCCCGCGAAGGGGCCGTACGCCAGGGTGGCGTAGTGGGAGGCGCCGCCCGCGCGCGGGTACTTGGTGACCAGTTCGGCGTACGAGGTGGCCGTCAGGAGCGCCAGGCAGAGCGCCGCGACCAGCGGCACCCACACGGCGCCGCCGGAGTCGGCCGCCACCTGCCCGACGAGGACGTACACGCCCGCGCCGAGCACGTCTCCGAGGATGAAGAAGTACAGCAGGGGGGTGGTCAGGGCCTTCTTGAGCGCCGTCGGGGCGTCGGCCGTGGTGGACGTGGTGCCGGTGGTGCTGGGAGTTCTCACGCGGAGCCGTGTACCCGCCGATCCGCCCGCCAGGCAGTACGTCCCCCGAACGCCCGCTCGGACGGCCGCGCAGGCGCCTTCGCGGCCCCCCGCGCAGAGCTCACTGGGACGGGCGCGGGGGCACCCGTGCGGACGTCGGCTCGCTCGGGCGGTGGCGGGACGCCCGTGCAGACGCCGGCTCGGCCGGCCGCGCAGAACCCGCTCGGACGGCTGCGTACGCCGGCTCGGGCAGCCGTGCCGGAAGGCAGCAGACGCGCCGCCGGCGACGCCCGCGCTGACGACGGCCCGGTCACCCGCGCGGACCCGCAAGCGAGCCTCGCCCGCGCAGACGCGCGCGCCAACCACGCCCGCGCGGACCCGTAGCCGGTCACGCTCGCGCAGACGCGCAGGCCAGCCACGCCCGCGCGGACCCGCAGCCGGTCACGCTCGCGCAGACGCGCAAGCCAGCCACGCCCACGCGGACCCGGACGCGCCAGCCAGCCTCGCCCGCGCGGACGCCCAAGCGAGCCTCGCCCGCGAGGACGCAAGCCAGCCACGCCCGCGCAGACGGCCTCCGGCCAGGCCAGGCTCCGCTAGGCGCGGCCCTCCGTCTCCGCCGCCCGACCGCCCGCGCCGAGCAGGCCCGTAGCCGAGAACTCCGAGCGCGTCAGCTCCTGCCGCGCGAAGCGGGTCACGACCCCCGGCAGCATGGCCCGCACCGCCTGCACGCTCCGCAGCCACCCCGGCACGTACACACTGGGGGCCCGCCGTTCGACGGCGCGCACGATGCGGTGGGCCACCATCGGCGCGGGGTAGACCTTGCGGGCCGGCGGCGGCATGTGCGCCCGCAGCTCACGCAGGACGGGGTACCGGTCGGCGTCACGGATCATGTCCGTGTCGATCCAGTTCAGGTAGGCGATGCCCACGCCGACCCCGCGGGGGTCGAGCTCCGCGCGCAGGGAGTGGCAGAAGGCCTCCGCGCCCGCCTTCGAGGCGCAGTACGCGCTCATCAGCGGGGCGGCGCCGATCGACGCCAGCGAGGCGATCTGGAGGTAGTGCCCGCGGGTGTCGAGGAGCTGGGGCAGGAAGGTGCGGGCGGTGATCGCACTGCCCACGAGGTTGACCTCGACGACCCGCCGCCAGCTTTCCGGGTCGGAGTCGACGAACGGACCGCCCTCCGCCACCCCGGCGTTCGCGACGACGACCGAGGCGGGGCCGAACCGGCCGCGCACCTCCTCGGCCACGCGGGCCATCGCCGCGTCGTCGGTGACGTCCACGTGCCAGTGCCCCGACGCCGTGGGCAGCGCGTCGGCCACCCGGGCGAGTTCCCGCTCCTCCAGGCCGAGGAGCGCCACTCTCGCGCCGCGCGCCGCCAGTTCCCTGGCGACGGCCTCGCCGACACCGCGCGCGGCGCCGGTCACCACGGCCGTACGGCCGCGCAGGACGTGCTGTCGGTCGGTCACGGGGCACTCCTCGGTTCGGGGGGCCTCGGGTCGGGCCCCTCAGCGGTGACACCGCTGTCCGGCTTCCCTCCCGCGGACGCTCAGAACTCGACCCCCTCGGCGTCGGTGATGACCGCGTGCATGTTGCGCTCCATCATGAGCAGCGCCGCATGCGCCAGGTCGGAGTGGATATGGGCCACCGCGTCCTCTGGCACCGTCACGCGCAGATGGCGGATATGGGCGTCGAGCGCGGAATACAGCACGCATTGCTCGGTCACCTGGCCGGAAAGGACCACATGGTCGACGTCGAGCTGGGAGAGCAGATAAGTCAGCGGCGTCTCGAAAAAGATCGAATGCCGGGCTTTCACCACGAACAGTGACGCGTCGTCCGGCCGTACGGGACGGACCAGCTCGGAATGCGGTCCGGACAGGGCGGTGTCGACCATCTCCCCGTGGTGGGAGCGCCATTCGCCGAAATTGTCATTCACGTAGATGACCGGTACATCCTCCTGCCGCGCTCGCTCGATCAGCCGCACGATCGCAGGCAACGCCTTGCGTACCGAGGGGATGAGCTGCTCCGCATCGGGATGGTCATAGGTGTTGATCATGTCGATCACGATGAGCGCGCTTTTTCCCATGAGCCCATGATGGCACTGCGGATGGCGGACGCACGTTCTCGGTGAGACCGGTCGCCGTGTACCCCCGAAAGCACCGGTCTAACGGCATTCTCCGCCTCGCCTCGGACGGCGCAGCGCAGGTGTCTCCGCCCGGGGTGCGGGGTACCCGTCGTCACGCGACAGCGCCCCTGCACCGGTGCCACTCACTCCTGCCCGTGGCACCGTACCGTCGAAGGATCGGAACCCAGTGAGCGAGAAGAAGAACCCGGTGACGGCCGCCGCGGAGAAGGCCGTGGAAAAGGTCCAGAAGGCCATGCGTACGGGAAATGAGATTCCCGGCGCCCCGGGCCCGGAGGCCGTGCCGGTCGCCGAGCCCACGGAACCGCGCGAGCCCCTGCCGCCCAAGCCCGACCAGCGCGGCCCGGACACCTACAGCCCCACCGGGCAGGCGACCGGAGTGCCGCAGGACAGGGTCGCCCAGGACGGCGCCTACCTGACCACCGCTCAAGGGGCCCGCCTGCACGACACCGACCACTCGCTGAAGGCGGGACCGCGCGGCCCCGTGCTGCTGCAGGACCACCACCTGCGTGAGAAGATCACCCACTTCGACCACGAGCGCATCCCCGAGCGCGTCGTGCACGCCAGGGGCGCCGCCGCGCACGGCGTCTTCCGGGGCTACGGCTCCGCGGCCGGGATCACCAAGGCGGGCTTCCTCGCCGAGGGCGTCGAGACACCGGTCTACGTCCGCTTCTCCACGGTCCTCGGCTCGCGCGGCTCCGCGGACACCGTGCGGGACACCCGGGGCTTCGCCACGAAGTTCTACACCCAGGAGGGCGTCTTCGACCTCGTGGGCAACAACATCCCGGTGTTCTTCATCCAGGACGCGATCAAGTTCCCCGACATCATCCACGCGGGCAAGCCCCACCCCGACCGCGAGATCCCGCAGGCGCAGAGCGCCCACGACACCTTCTGGGACTTCGTCACCCTGCACACCGAGGCCACCCACCACACGCTGTGGAACATGTCGGACCGCGGCATCCCGCGCTCCTACCGCATGATGGAGGGCTTCGGCGTCCACACCTTCCGCCTCGTCAACGCCGAGGGCGCCACGACCCTGGTGAAGTTCCACTGGAAGCCGCGCCTCGGCGTCCACTCCCTGGTGTGGGAGGAGGCGCAGCTCACCGGCGGTGTGGACCCCGACTTCCACCGCCGCGACCTCGCCGACGCCATCGAGGCGGGCGCCTACCCGGAGTGGGAGCTGGGCGTCCAGACCTTCCCCGACACCGGGGACCACATGTTCGAGGGCATCGACCTGCTCGACCCCACGAAGATCGTGCCCGAGGAGCTGGCGCCGGTCCGCCCGATCGGCCTGATGACGCTCGACGCCAATCCGTCGAACTACTTCGCCGAGACCGAGCAGGTCGCCTTCCACCCCGGCCACCTCGTCCCCGGCATCGACGTCACCGACGACCCGCTGCTGCACGGCCGCCTCTTCTCCTACCTCGACACGCAGATCAGCAGGCTCGGCGGCCCCAACTTCGCGCAGCTCCCCATCAACCGCACCCACGCGCCCGTCAACGACATGCTGCGCGACGGCATGCACCAGACCGCCGTCCACCGGGGCGTGGCCCCCTACCGGCCCAACTCCGCCGACGGCGGCTGCCCCTTCCTCGCCGGAGCGGACACCGGGGCCTACATCGAGGTGCCCGCGGAGGTGCCTGCCTCCCGCAAGGTGCGCGAGGCCCCGGCCACCTTCGACGACCACTTCAGCCAGCCCCGGCTGTTCTGGCTCAGCATGACCCCCGTCGAGCGCGAGCACACCATCGCCGCCTACACCTTCGAGCTCGGCAAGTGCTGGGAGACCGGCATCAAGGAGCGGGCCCTGCGGGTGCTCGCGAACATCGACCCCGAGCTGTGCTCCCGGGTCGCCACGGGCCTCGGCCTGCCCGCGCCCGAGGCCACCGTGCCGCTCGCCGACGTCGCGCCGAGTCCCGCCCTCTCCCAGGTCGGCCAGGAGTGGCCGACCGACGGCCGCGTCATCGGCATCGTCACCGACGGCGCGGACCTGGACGCCGTCCGCACGGTGCGCGGGGAGATCCTGGACGCCGGCATGGTCCCGCTGGTCATCGCCCCGGCCGGCGGCAAGCTCGGCCTCGACGGCGACCCCGTCACCGTGCAGCGCACCTTCACCACGGCTCGGTCCGTCGAGTTCGACGCCGTCCTCGTCGCCGCCGCCCCCGCCCCGGCGCCCGACGCCTACGGGGCGCGCGACGCCAAGGTCGATGACGCGGCGGCCGTGGCCACGGCGATCGACCCCCGGGTGCTGCTCCTCGTCTCCGAGGCCTTCCGGCACGGCAAGGCCATCGGCGCCTGGGGCAACGGCCCGGCCGTCCTTGAAGCGGCGGGGCTGCCCGCCGGCGCCGCGGGCGTGGCCACGGGTGAACCCGCCGCCGTGCTCCGTACGGTCTCCCAGGCGCTCGGCGCCCACCGCGCCTGGGAGCGCTTCGGCCCGGCCGTCTGAGCAGCGGGGCGAGTATCCGGGGGTGTGGCGGG
>NZ_QEXM01000057.1 GCF_004127445.1 Streptomyces alfalfae | reverse complement strand
GGGGCGCGCGTGGGGGTGGGTCCGGGGTGGGTGGTCCGGGTCAGGCGCCGGCCAGCGCGTCCTGCTCGGTCGCGATGACGATGCGCTCGGACGCCGTACGGGCCGTGCGTTCGGCGCCCCGGCCGTCCGGCCCGGTGGCGATCACGAAGCCGGAGCGCTCCCAGGAACTGCGGATCGGTTCGACGTGCGAGCCCACGGCGACGGAGACGGCGACGTCGCGCACGCCCGCCGTGGACCGGGCCTCGTCGATCCCGCTGACGGACGTGACGCGGCCGGGCCGGACACCCAAGAAGCGGATGGCTGCGCCTTGTGGCCGCCGTGGTGCCGCAGCGGGCTCCTGCCCGGCCGCGATGCGGAACCAGTTGCGCAACAGGTCCCAGTCGTAGGCGAGTTCGATGAGCCTGTGGATCTGGTCGCCGGGCAGCCTCGCGGCGCACTCCACCAGGTGCGGCATCCCGTCCTCGATGATCCACTCGCCGTGCATGACGCCGGTACGGAATCCGGACGCGCGGGCCAGGGCCAGCATGCTGGCGCTCAGCGATTCGCGTACGCCGCCCTCGGGCGGAGCCGGGACGACGTGTCCCATCTCCACCGGGTGGACGCCACCGAGCAGACGCTTGGCGGTCACGTTACAGAACAGCGCGGCGCCGTCGCGCAGCAGCAGCTCGACGCTGAACTCCTCGCCCAGGAGCCGTCGTTCGGCCAGGCACGGGGAGGGCGCCCCGTCCAGGCGCATGGTCCCCCCGATGACGTTGCGCGCGGTGGTGTGCCGCCAGGCCGCCGCCACGTCCGCGCCGGGTTCGAGGACAAGGACGCCTTCGCTGGACTGGAGGGTGGCAGGCTTGAGGACGAACCCGTCGGGGCACCCGGCGGCGAATTCCGCCGCTTCGGCCGCGTCGGACACCTCTCTCCAGGTGGGCTGGGGGATGCCCGCCTCGTCGGCGAGCCGTCGCTGACGGCGCTTGTCGCGAAAGGTCCGGGCGGCCTCGGCGCCGGGGCCGGGCAGACCCCAGGCGTCGGCGAGCACCGCTGCGGCCACGACGCCGTAGTCGTTTCCCGGCAGCACGGCACTGACACCGGGCGGCGGGGCGACGAGGGCGGGCAGCCGGTCCGCGTCGGTCTGCACCGGGGCGGGCAGGACGTCGGCGAAGCAGGCGATCTCGCCGGTGCGGTCACGGGCGCCTCGCACGGCGAGGACTTCCGGTTCGTCCATGACGAGGACGCTGTCCGGCGCCAGGAAGCCGTCGAGGACGCGCAGCAGGTCCGCGCTGTATCCCACCAGGAGGTATGCGGGCATGATCGGTCCCTTTCAGATCTCTCCGGGGCACAGTTCGCCGTGCTGGACGCCGCAGCCCAGAGCCGCCTGCATGAGCAGGACCGCTTCGAGTCGGTTGCGCACGCACAGCTTGGTCAGGGCGTGGGAGACGTGGCTCTTGATGGTGGCCGGGGAGACGACGAGGCAGTCGGACACCTCGCCGGTCGACATCCCCTCCGCGAGCAGGGTCAGCACCTCCCGTTCCCGTCGGGTCAGGCAGCGCAGCCGGACCGCGAGATCACGGCCGGCGTCCGCGGGCTGCATGGCCACGCAGAGTCCGACGAGATCAGGCGAGAGCACGATGTGCCCGGTCGCGGCGGCGGCAGCGGCTTGCGGCAGGTGGGACAGCGCCCAGTCCTTGCTCAGGCAGCCCGAGGTGCCCGAGGCCAGGGCGGCGTCCAGCCGGTGCTTGGACCAGTCGACGCCCACCAGGAGGGTCCTGCCGCCGCGGCGGTTGACGTCCTGGGCCTTGAGGACGTGGTTCTCCAACGGTCCGGAGACCAGGATCGTCAGGTCCGCCCGGTGCAGCGGCCACTCCGCGGCCGGGCGGCGGCTGTCGCCGGTGGCGACCAGGCTGACCTGGTCGTCCGCGTGCAGGGTGCCGCCGAAGACCTGGCGGGAGACCGGGTCCCCGTCGACCAGGAGGACACGGGGTGGTTCGGCGGAGGGCGGGGCGGCCGGCGCGAACACCTGCGCAGGTGCGGGCGCCGTGGCGAGCTCGGCGGTGGCGGGTCCTCCCGTGGTGGCCGCTTCGGCCGGCCCCACGGGGCCGGCCCCTTTTACGACGGGTCCGGCCGGGCGCGAGGGGAGGCGGGGAAGGTTGTCGAGGAGCGCGGCGGCGGGGAGCATTCCGCCCCACGCGCTCGCGCCGGTCTCGCGCGGGGGGTGGCTCGTGATACGGGTCATCGCGGCACCTCCGCGGTCAGGGCGAGACGACACCGGGAAGCTTCGGGAAGGCGGTGGTCTGCCACACGTAGTCGGCGCCCACCAGGTAGCGGGTGAAGCGCTGGACACCGAGCCCGAAGCCCGCGCTCGGCGGTATGCCCTTCTTCACCTCGTCCAGGTACCAGCCGTACTTGGCGGGGTTCTCCCCCGTCTCGCGCATCCGGGTGATCAGACGCCGGTAGTCCGACTCGCGTTCGCCGCCGCTGATGACCTCGCCGTAGCCCTCCGGCATCAGGAGGTCGAACGTCCGCAGCACGCCCGGCCGTTGACTGTCCTCTCGCTCCAGGAAGACGCGTGAGCCCTTGGGGTAGTCGGTCAGGAACACGGGGCGGCCGCTGCCCTCGGAGAGGAGGCGCTCGCCTTCCCAGTCGATCTCGGCCGCCGCGCTCTGGGCATGGCCGCCGTCGACGAGACGGGTGACGGCGTCCGTGTGAGCGAGCCGTTCGAACGGGGCCGCGAGCATCGCCCGCAGCGCGTCCACGTCGCGCCCCAGGTCGCGCAGCGCCGGTTCGCACTCGGCGACGACCGCTCGGGTAGCGGTGGCGATCAGCTCCTCGGCCAGGTCCATCACTTGTTCGCGGCTGGTGTGCGCCATCTCGATGTCCAGCTGATGGAACTCCGCGAGATGGCGCTGGGTGGAGCAGGTCTCCAGTGGCTCCATCCGTACGTTCGGAGCGACGTAGAAGATCTTGTCGTAGGCGAGCAAGGCCGCCTGCTTGTAGACGAAGGCGCTCGTCATGAGTTTGTAGCGGTGGCCGTAGAAGTCGACGTCGACCTGTTTGGCGCCGCGAATTCCGGGGTCGGTGACCGGGCCGATGACGGGAGGGAGGAGTTCCACGAATCCGGCTTCGTACAGGAATTCCCGGGCATGCCGCAGAAATAAGTTCTGCAGGCGGAGAATCCGGCGGGTGCTGTCGGAGCTGAGGTGTGCTCGTGGCCCGGGCGGGAGGTGCGCGCCAACCAAGACTGCGGGTGCTGACATTCTTCGTGCTCCCTCTTTCGCTAAAGGGTCAGGGAAGAACTTCGCCTGATCCACGCTAGGGGAGGGAAGTGACCGGTCCGGAATTTTCCGGCGGAATATAACCGGAACTCTGCCGACAGGACGACCGGCTCGCGGGCAGGTGGGCGCGCCCTGCGGACGTACCACTCGGGAGTGGGGTCTGCGCAGGGCGCGCGGGAGCGTCACGGCCGGGCGCCGGTGTATCGCCGGGGCGCGTCCGTGCACTCAGCGGGTGCGACGTTCCATGTATGCGGTGCCGCCGTCGACGGCGGCCAACCGCCAGCCGTCGCGGGCCACCTCCGTGAGAACACCGGTGGCACCGGGGCCGGACCCCTCGGGGAGCGGCACGGCCCTGTACTCGTAGGCGCAGGTGAGCGCGGGGCGCCGCACATCCGGTGCACCGGCTGGTTCCGCGTCCCTGTCGTCCCCGTCCGCGCCGGTTCCGGCAGCGGCCGGCCGGGCCGTCCCAGCGAGGGCTCCCGGGTCGGTATCGGGGCGCGTTCCCTTGGTGGAGGCGGGAGAGGTGAGCGGGATCGATCCCTGACCGAGCGAGGAACCGGACAACCGTGGTCCCTGTTCGGGGAGTCCATGAGCGTCGTGAAAGGGCTCCCCCGGGGCGGTGGGCCGTCCGAAGTCCGGCGGACCGACGCCGCCCGGACTTCCGTGCGGGCCTTCACGTTCCCCTTCCACGGCGAGTTTCAGCAACCGGTACCGAGTGGACCCGTCGATACGCAGAGCGTCGGCCAGCAGCTGGACGGTCTCTTTGCGCGGATGGCGCACATGACCTTTCTCCAGGTTTCTTATCGCGCGGGAACTGATGGTGGAGAGGTCGGCCAACTGCTGCTGGGTGATGCCTGAACGCAGTCTGGTGCGCATCAGCATTTCGGCGAACTGAAGGTTTTCCATGAGGTCACTCCGACATCTCGTGGACCATACTTCCCCGGATCCGGTACGCGGCCTCCGGCGTCGCCGCGCTCGGCGCATCCGGCGGCGCCGCTTCCCACCATAGGAAGCGCGCTGCCGGGCCTCCACGTCACGACCGTCACACGCCTACGCTTCGCGACAACCTTCCAGCGGCCGACGTCCCCTCCCCGTATGCACAGGTGGGACGCCGCTCCCCAGCCACGGATCCATTCGGCTGACCGAACGGGCAAGAGGCGCCCGAACGGCCCGCCCGCACCACGCGCCCGACCGGGCCCAGGCCGTCGCACCCTGTCTGAGCTGCGGGATGGGCGACCCGGCAGTGCGGCACCGGCGACAGACACCGAACGGCGCCCGCTCACCAATGCAAAATCTGCCAAATGGCCGATTACCTGTGCTAGTTGGTCATACATGGGAATGCGAGTGCCGAGCAGCACCCCTTCAGCCCGCCTCGACGCGTTTGCGTACGCCGCCGGCCGCCCTCCCCACCAGACATCGGCCTGTCTGCAGGTCAGACAGCCTTCGAACTGCTGACCCCTCACCCGGCCGCCCAGGTCGCGGCCCGGCCACCGCCCTACGCCGGCCCTCGCACCACCGAGGCCGTCAGCGGCTGCCCTTCGTACTGATCCGGGAATAGCACCACGAATATCAGGATGCGATGTTGTCCTGCGCGACATCCTCGACGAACGGGCCGACGACGGGCGACGGACCGACCGGCACGCCCGAGACCGCCACGGCCATGTCCGGTCACGATTCACGGGCGGCTCTGTCACCCGTTGACGCCACGCACTCCCGGAGCACCGGTTCCAGGCGCAGCTGGGTGTCCTCGCGGTCGAAGACTTGGAGGGTGCCGAGAAAGTCGACGATCAGCCGTGCCTCGTCCTCGTCATCGATCTTGAGCGCGACGGCGGTCGCCGCGCCTTCCAGGTCGAAGAGGCCGTCCTTGAACTCGTCGGGGAGGGCCCGGTATCCGGCGGCCGGCAGGGGATCCTCGCACACGCCGGTGGCCTCGGCGGATGCGCGGGCCTCGACCCGGTCCGCGCGGAGGTCGGCCAGACGACGCAGCACCTCGTCGGGGTCACTCCATTCCTCGCGCAGGCGGTGGGCTCGGTCCACCAGGAGCGGCCAGCCGCCGGTCAGTTCGTGGAGACGGTCCAGGCGGCCCTCCGCAGGGGACACGTTGACGCGCTGGGCCCAGCAGCGCAGGCTGCGGTGGTCACGCCTACGCAGCACTACCGGGGCGGCCGAGGTGGGCTCGGTTTCCGTCAGCAGGGAGCGCCATAGGGCGAGCTGAGCGGGGTCGGCGACGAGGACGACCCCGCGGGTGACCCCCGGAGTGGCGGGCAGTGGCGTCTCTGCCAGGTCGACGGCTTCGCGACAGGTCTCAGCACGGACCGGCTCCCGGTAGTTGATGAAGGCGCTGATGACGACCCGTCGTTCTCGGGCGCGTCCGCCAGAGCACACCCTGGGCTCCTGACCCCCGCAGCCGCCGCCCACGCACTGCCGGCAACCCGCATCCGCGCAGATCAGCGCACCCGTCCCCGGGGCTTCAGGGGCACAGACGGCAGTTCCGGAGCGGGCAGCGGGTCCCCGTCGTAGCCGTGGACCTCGCCGAAGCGGGCGCCGGCCGTCCAGTCCGCACGCGCCTGCACGATGTCCTCGTTCGACCGTCCGATGAAGTTCCACCACATGATGATCTCCTCGCCGAACGGCGTCCCGCCGATCAGGAGCACGCGCGCGGGCGTGTCCGACTCGTTGGTGAGTGTCAGGGTGGTGTGGCCCGTGCCGAGGTAGCCGAGCTCCGCCGGGCGCAGGGTGGCGCCGGCCATGACGATCTGGCCCTGGTCGACGAGGAGGCCGTGTTCGAAGGACGCGTCCACGGCGAGCGTGGTCGTCGCGCGCGGCTCGATGAGCAGTTCGGCGCCGAGCAGCGGCGAGAACGTCCGCACCGGCGATGTCGAGCCCGCCAGCGTGCCCAGGAAGACCCTGGCCTCGGCTCCGTCCACCCGTACCGGAGTGGGGACGTAGTGCTGGAAGTCCCGGTCGGCGTTCCGATGCCCGTCGGGCAGCGCCACCCAGAGCTGGACGCCGTGGAGCACGGTGGTGGCGGGCGTGGAGACCTCCGAGTGGGCGATGCCGTGGCCGCCCGTCATCAGGTTCAGCTCCCCGGGCCGGACGAAGGCGTGGCTGCCGAGGCTGTCCCTGTGCTCGATCTCCCCGCTGAACAGCCAACTCACGGTCTGCAGGCCGATGTGCGGGTGCGGTGCGACGTCCATGCCGCCGGATGCGGACACGTCGTCGGGTCCGTAGTGGTCGACGAAACACCAGGCTCCGATCAGCGTACGGGCGCGCTGGGGAAGGGTGCGCCGCACCGCCATGGCCCGCGGGCCGCCCAGCGGCACCTCGCGCGCGGAGAGGACCTCGGCCCGACGCGCGGTGCCACTGCCCTCGGCTCCGCAGCGCAGGGCGGCGGGATCACGCTCGGCATTGCTCATCGCTGCCTTCCCCCATCAAGATACTTTGGCTTTCAACCACTGTCTTCGATCATAAACCTTCACGAGTCCCAGAGGGAGCCCACATGGAGCGGCACGACCACCCGGAGCAGCGCGCCCACCAGCCGGAGCAGCACGCCCACCCGACCGTGCAGCGCGTCTACGTCGACAAGCAGAGCCCCAAGGCCTATCACGCGATGGTCGAGGCGTCGGCCGCCGTCAGGGCCACGGCGGCCGACGCCGGGCTCGACCGCATCCTCGTGGAGCTGGTCAACCTCCGCGTCTCCCAGCTCAACGGCTGCGCGTACTGCCTCGACGTGCACACCCGTACCGCCCTGCGCGAGGGCGAGACGACCCGACGCCTCGGCGTGCTGGCCGCCTGGCGGGACACCGAACTGTTCACGCCCCGGGAGCGGGCGGCGCTGGCCCTGGCGGAGGCCACCACGCACCCGGCGGACGCCGCCGCACAGGAGGCGGCGTACGCCGCCGCGCGTGAGCTGTTCTCCGACGCCGAGATATCGGCGGTGATCTGGGTGGCGATCACGATCAACGCGTTCAACCGCGTCTCCATCCTGAGCAAGCATCCGGTGCGGGGCGCCCAGGGGCGGTGAGCGGTCACAGCCGGTGCGCCGGGCGTCGACTCCCGCCGCCCGGCCGTCCCTGGCGTGGCGGACGACGGCCCCATGACGCGGCGTGCGCCACGAGTCGGCGTACGGCGAGTGCCTCCCCGGCGGTCACAGCCGCTCGGGCGTCGTGGGCGCCGCATGTGTCGGGTGCGCCGTATACGTGGGGTCTGCCGCCTGCGTCGGGTGAGCTGCGTGCCCTGCGCGAGCCAGGTGCGCCGCCACGTGAGCGGCAAAGGTGCGCGGCGCGCGGCCCGTGACGCGTTCCACGACGTCGCTGGTACGGTCCTCCGCTCCTCCGGCGATCGCCTCGTCCATGCCGGCGAGGAGATCGGCGAACGGTTCCGGCAGGCCCGTCGCGGTCAGCCGGTCCCGCATCGCCTCGCGGGAGACCGCGCGATGGCGGACCGTACGGCCCGTGACACGGGTGAGCGTGGCGGCGGCGTCGGCGTAACTGAGGGCCTCGGGGCCGGTGATGAGAGGGGCCGCGTTGTGCGGCCGTTCGTCCGTGAGGGCCCGTGCGGCGACCTCCGCGATGTCGTCGGCGTCGATGAACGCGACGCGGCCGTCCCCGGTGGCCGTCACGATCTCGCCGCGCTCGCGGATGCTTTGCGCGTGCACATGGTCACCGGTGAAGTTCTGCATGAACCAGGAAGGTCGGAGCACCGCCCACTGCGGGAACCTCTCACGGATGCCCCGGTACACCTCGCCCAGGCCCTCGTCCGTCTCCGCGATCGCCGATGACCCGAGCAGCACCACCCGCTCGACGCCCGCGCCGCGTGCCCGGTCCAGGAACGGGAGCATGGGCGCGGCCGGGTCCGGTGCGCCCACGGGCGCGACGAGGTAGACGCGGCGCACTCCGTCGAGCGCGGGGGCGTGGGTCGCCGGGTCGTTCCAGTCGAAGCGGGCCGTCTCCAGGCCGGCGGCCGGAGCGAGGCCAGCGGTCGTCCCGTGGGCAGCGGCCGGGTCGGGACCGGCAGCCGTGCCGTCATCGACCGCGGGGCCAGGATGGCGGCTCGCCACTCTGACCGCGTGCCCCGCCGCCACGAGGCGGGCCGTCACGCGACGGCCCGTCGTGCCGGTGCCGCCCGTCACCAGAACGCGCGTCGCCGTGCTCATCGGGCCGCTCCCACGAACGGCGCGTCGGCGCCGCCCGCGATCTCCAGGGCGGTCAGCGGGTTCCAGTAGTCGCGGTAGTGGGTGATCAGTCCCTCCTCGACGGTCACCACGGCCACGTACGACATCTCGAAAGGGTGCCCGGTGGCCACCGCGCGCCCTTCGGAGCGCATCTCGACGACCACCACGTCCGGGTCGCCGGTCCGGTGGACCTCGACGTACGGGATGGCGGTGAGGTCGATGTGGTCGGGATACGCGGTCATGTACGCGCTGACGGCGGCCTTGCCTTCCAGGCGGCACGGGGCGCCCGGCGGGGCGAAGGGGAACTCCATGACTCCGCCCTCGGCCCAGAGGTCGATCCACGCGTCGAACCGCTTGGCGAGGAGGAGGTCGATGCCCTGGCGGAAGACGCCCTCCGGTGTCGACGCCGGCGGGGCGTCCGTGCGGGTGCTGCTGCTGTCGTACGTCATGGCAGTGCGGTGCCTTTCGGCGTAGGGGTGAGGAGTGGCGGGCGGGGCCGCGAGGGCTCGGCCCAGCGCCACACCGCGCGGCGGGCTAATATACGGACCAGCGGTCCGCATCTAGCCCGACTATACGGACCGCTAGTCCGCTTTCGCAATCCCCGCTGCCCACTGCCCCGGAGGAACCCGTGCCCCCACCCCCTCGCAAGGAGCGGGCCGACGCCCAGCGCAACCGCGAGGCCGTACTGGCCGCCGCGGAGGAGTTGTTCGGCGCGCACGGTGACCCGGAGCGCGTGTCCATGGACGACATCGCGGTGGCCGCCGGGGTCGGCAAAGGCACGTTGTTCCGCCGGTTCGGCGACCGCCTCGGGCTCGTCAAGGCGCTCGTGGAGCGGCGCACCGAACAGCTTCGGGCCGACGTCGTCGCCGGTCCTCCGCCGCTGGGCCCCGGCGCGCCCGCCGACGCACGCGCCCTCGCCCTCCTGGACGCCCTGCTCACCCTGAAGCTCGACACGCGTCCTCTGATGCTCGCCCTGGAGAGCGCCGGCCGGGGCAGCCCGTACGACAACGACACCTACGAGCTGTGGCACGCCGAACTCACCGCGCTGCTCACCGAGGCCCGCGGCGAGCGCGACGCCGCCTTCCTGGCACACGCGCTGCTGGCCGCCGTGCGCAGCGACCTGATCGAACACCTCACCACGCATGGCACTTCCCCGGACCACATCCGCGCGGGGGTCACCGCCCTCACCCGCGCCACCCTGCGGCGGCCCTGATCCCGCCGCCTAGCCCGCACGGGCGGCTCGCACGCTGGTGGCTGGCGCCGCAGGGATCGAGTGGAGCGAGACGCGGTGCCGCGCGAACGGCTCTCTCCCGGCAGGACCGCTTGCTCGGCCACCGGGCGGCTCGCTGATGCCGCGCTCTACGAGGCCGTGGCCGGCGACGGCGACCGAACGGAACGGCCGGGCCGGGGAGGGCAACCGCACCCCTCCCCGGCCCGGCCGCCCCTCTACTGACCTGCCGACCCACCGACCACATGACCCTCCGGCCAAGCGGCCGATCGGTTCGGTTCGGCTCACCAGATCCGGACCCGATCCTCCGGGTCCAGCCACAGCCCGTCGCCCTTCACCGTGCCGAACGCCTCGTGGAACTCGTCGAGGTTGCGGACGATGTTGGCGCGGAACTCCGGCGGGGAGTGCGGGTCGATCGTGAGGTACTGCTGCTCCTGCTCCTTGCGGCGCTTGGTGCGCCAGCAGTACGACCAGTTCATGAAGAGTCGCTGGGAGCCGGTGGTGCCGTCCTCGTCGCGCGGCATCGGCGCTCCGTCGAGCGCGATGAGGTACGCCGTGTGCCCGATGGTCAGGCCGCCGAGGTCACCGATGTTCTCGCCGACCGTCAGTGAGCCGTTGACGTGCTCGCCGGGCAGGTTGCGGGGCGAGAAGGCGTCGTACTGCTCGATCAACGCCTTCGACTTCGCCTCGAACGCGGTCTTGTCGGCGGCGGTCCACCAGTCGTTGAGGTTGCCCGCGCCGTCGTACTGCGCGCCCTGGTCGTCGAAGCCGTGGCCGATCTCGTGGCCGATGACCGAGCCGATGCCGCCGTAGTTCTCCGCAGGGTCGGCGTCGGGCGAGAAGAACGGCTTCTGCAGGATGCCCGCGGGGAAGCAGATCTCGTTGGTGCCCGGGTTGTAGTACGCGTTCACCGTCTGCGGCAGCATGAACCACTCGTCGCGGTCGACCGGCGAGCCGATCTTCGCGAGCTCGCGGTCCGACTCGAAGGCGGCCGCCGCCTGCGCGTTGCCGAGCAGGTCGTCGGAGCTGACCCGGAGCGCGGAGTAGTCGCGGAAGGTGTCGGGGTAGCCGATCTTCGGCCGGAAGGTCGCGAGCTTCTCGTACGCCCGCTCCTTCGTCTCGTCCGTCATCCAGTCGAGGCGGGCGATGGACTGCCGGTAGGCCTCCAGGAGGTTGGCCACCAGGTCGTCCATCATCGCCTTGGAGGACGGCGGGAAGTGCCGTGCCACGTACTCCTTGCCGACGGCCTCGCCCATGGCGCCCTCGACGAAGGAGACGGCGCGCTTCCAGCGGGCGCGCAGCTCGGGCGTGCCGTTGAGGGTGCGTCCGTAGAACTCGAAGTTGACGCGCACGAACTCGTCCGGCAGGTACGGGGCGCAGGCGCGCAGGACCCGTGTCGTCGCCCAGTCCCGCCACCGCTCGATCGGCACCTCGGTGAGGACCGTGGAGAGGTGGGAGAGGTAGGACGGCTGGCGCACGCACGTCTCGGCGATGGTGGCGTCCGAGCCGCCCAGGCCGGTCACATAGCCGCGCCAGTCGAACTCGGGCGCGAGGGCGACCAGTTCGTCGTACGTCGTGAGGTTGTAGGTCTTCAGGACGTCACGCGTGGCCGCCCGCTCCCAGTGTCCGGAGGCGAGCCGGGTCTCCAGTGCGAGGACCGTCTTCGCGGCGGCCTCCGGCTCGGCGTGCTTGCCGAGAGTGAGCAGCTCGGTGAGGTGGGCGACGTACTTCTCGCGGATCTCGGCGAACTTCTCCTCGCGGTAGTACGACTCGTCGGGCAGGCCGAGGCCGCCCTGGAGGACGTTGAAGAGATAGCGGTCGGAGTCGCGGTCGTCGGAGTCGATGTACGAACCGAAGAGACCTGAGCCGCCGACGCGCTCGAAGCGGCCGAGGAACGCCGCGAGCTCGCGGACGTCCCGCAGCCCGGCGACCTCGTCGAGCAGCGGCTGCGCGGGGGCGAGGCCGCGGGCGGCGATGGTCTCCTCGTCCATGAAGGAGGCGTACAGCGCGGCGATCTTCTGGGCCTCCTCGGCGGAGGCGCCCTCGCCGGCCGGGGTGTCGGCCAGGTCCTGGATGATCTCCTTCACCTGCTGCTCGGCCGTGTCGGCGAGCTGCACGAAGGGGCCCCAGCTGGAGCGGTCCTCCGGGATCTTCTCCGTGTCGAGCCAGCGGCCGTTGACGTGTCCGAAGAGGTCGTCCTGCGGTCGGATGTCGGGGTTCATGCCCGGGCGGGCGTCATCCAGAATGCTCATCCTGGCAGCCTATGCGAGCGATCAGCCCGGCACGAAGGGCTTGTGCCCGGCAGAACACGGCGGATGGCCGCTCGCGGGGTTCCCACGGGCCCCGCACGAGGTCCGCGTGAGGTCCTCACGGGGTTCGCCCGGCCGCTGGCGGCATGGCTCACGATCGGGGTGCTCTGGCCCTCGCGGGCAGAGCGGCCCGGTGCTCGCGGCCGGAGTGGCTGGGTGCTCGCGGCCGGAGCGGCCCGGTGCTCGCGACAGTGACGCGCCCGCGAAATGCCCCAATCGGAGCGATAAAGTATCGCGTCAGCCTCGTCCCCCCACTGTCTCACCGGGAGCACTTCCGTGACCGTAGCCATGGCCCCGTCCGACGAATTCTGGTCGCCCGAGGAACCCGATGAAGCGGAGCCGGCCTCTCCCGAGGCAGCGGGGGCGCCTTCCCCGTCATCCGGCTCGTCCGGCTCGTCCGACTCGTCCGGGGAGGACAGGCAGTCCGCCGACGCCGCGCGTCTGATCTCCGAGGACGCCCGCGCCTTCGGGGCCTACGCGCGCACCGGCGGCTGGGCCTTCGCCCTGAAGGTCGCCCGCAGCGTCCGGCCGGGCGGGCAGGGCGCGGGCGAGACGCCGAAGATCTCCGCCAAGGAGTTCGCGGAGCTCGCGGAATGCTCGGCCGAGCGCGTCATGCGCTACTACAAGGCCTGGGACAAGGCCGCCGACGACGGCATGGTGCCGCACTTCGAGGCGCTCGCGCCGGGCATGGAGGTGGAACTGCCCGACGCCGACGTCTGGTCGACGTACTACGCCGCGCGCTCCAGCGCCCTGACCCCGCGCGGCAACGCGATCTCCGAGGCCGCCGAGGCCGAGGGCATCCGCCCCACCAAGGCCCTGGAGGTCGCCGAGAACCCGACCGCCCTGCGCGCCGCGATCCTCGCCGACCCGGGCACCGCGGAGGCGGCCCGCAAGGCGCTGATGGACCGCATCGACGAGGACCCGGCGCTCCGCACGGAGCTGGTCCGCGACATCGTCCGCACCGACGATCTCAAGAAGGCCGTCGCCGCCGAGTCCAAGGCGGGCGACCGCGTCGACTACGTCCGCCAGATCGTGGAGAAGGGCCAGGTCAAGACGCCTGCGGGCCAGATGATCGAGGCCCCGGCCGAGCTGCGCGAGGAGGCCGAACGGCACCTGTCCCTCATCGACGAACTCGACGAGGGCGAGGACTCCGGCGAGTGGGCGCGCGAGGCGTACGACACGGTGCGCGACCTCATCGCGGAGACCGTGCAGAGCAACCCGGAGCTGCGGGTGCAGGAGCGCCGCGCCAAGTTCTACAGCAGCCTGCAGAAGGCGACGAAGGTCTTCGAGGAGCTGACCTTCGACGACGTCGATGACATCGACGACATCTACGAGGACGACATGGTCGAGCGCCTGGAGGACCTGCGCCAGGCGATCGGCGCATGCATCGACGCCCTCCAGTCGGCGACCACGCAGGGGCAGACCCAGGCCCGGCCCCGGGCCTGGAGCGAGAGCGAGGCCCGGGGCGGCGAGGAGCGGACCCCGACCGTGCCCGCGCAGCAGAGTCCCGCCGACGCCTCGCAGGAGCACAGCCCTGCCTGATCTCCGGGACGGCGGGACGGCCCTGCGGGGAGTGGTTCGCCCCCGCCCCCCTCGTGCGTCGTGATCACATCACGTGGTCAACGATCCGCAGGGCCGCCGTCCGGTCTTCCGGGTGGACGGCGGCCGTCAGGGGGTGAGGGTGATGCGGATGCCGACCGTTCCGTCGAGACCGCGCCGCATCCTGCTCCCGAGCAGCGTGAGGAAACCGATGACCTTGTACTTGCGGGTGATGAGGGTGCGGTAGCGCGCGGTCACCTCGGGCGGGCATATCTCCGCGGTCGCGGGCGCCTGCGCCCCGGTGGGGTTGCCCCGCACGTCGCACGGTCCGACCAGGACGTCCGGGCGTCTGCGGATGCGCTTCACCTTCCAGGAGTCACTGACCGTCCAGATTCCGAGCGCGTCCCCGTCGCGGACGACCCAGACCGGGCTCGGCACCAGAGTGCCGTCCTTTCGGTAGCTGCTGACCAGCAGGTACTTTCCGCTGCCGAGCCGTGTGAGCTGTGCGTCCCGGTTGTCGGGAGCGTCGGGAGTGCCGGGGGCGTCGTCCATGGCGGGAGTCTAGGCCGCCCGCCCGGCCACGGCACCGTCCGTAACCGTTAACGTTGGTTACATGCCCTCATCCGCGTCCCCCGGCATCCTGATGCGCTCACACACCGGTGCCAGGTACCGCTTCGACCCGGGCGCGCTCTGCCTCGAACTGCTGACGACCGGCGGCATCGGCGAGTTCCGGCGGTATGAGGTGCTGCACGCCCCCGGCGATCTCGCCGCCTGGGCCGAGCGGTCGCGGCTCACGCCCACGCCCGACCTGCGGGTGTCCGAGGCGGAGGTGGCGGACGCCCGGCGGCTGCGCGACGCCCTGTGGCGCGCGATGACCGCCCGCGCCCTCGACGAGACGCCGGACCCGGCCGACATCGCCGCCGTCAACGAAGCCGCCGCCCGCCCGCCGCTCACCCCGGCGATCGCTTTGGACGGGGAGCGGGTCTGGACGGGGACCGCCGACGGGTCCGAGCTGCTCTCCACCGTCGCGCGCGACGCCGTGGACCTGCTGACCGGACCGTTCTCCCACCGCATCCGGATGTGCGCCTCCGACAACTGCTACCTCGTCTACGTCGACACCTCCCGCCCCGGCCGGCGCCGCTGGTGCTCGATGGAGCACTGCGGCAACCTCCACAAGGTCCGGACGCTGCGCGCACGCCGCTCCGAGGAGGACTGAACGCCCGCGCAGGGTCGTCAGGTGCGGCGGTCGCGTCATGCGCCGACGCCACGCGCCACATCAGGTTCGCCACGAGCCGTACGGAAGCGTGCGGCGTATGCGGACGGGGTCGTCCCCAGGTGCCGCGCGAAGGCCCTGCGGAGCGTTTCGTCGCTGCCCAGACCGCTGCGGTGCGCGGCGTCGGTGACGGAGACACCGCGTTCGAGCAGGATGCGGGCGGCCTCCACGCGCAGGAGCTCCACATGGGCGGCGGGTGTGCTGCCGACCTGCTGGACGAAGAGCCGGGAGACGTGCCGGCCGCTGAGACCGGCCCGCGCGGCCAGCGCACGCAGGCTGTGGTCGGCCGCCGGGTCGGCGGCGATGGCGTCGAGGAGCGGACGCAGCACCGGGTGGCGTGTCGTCGCGGTGCGGGACGCCGCCGAGAACTGGGACTGGCCGCCGGGGCGCTGGAGGAAGACGACCAGGTCGCGGGCGACCCGGCGGGCCTCGTCGGGGCCGTGGTCCTCTTCGACGAGCGCGAGGCACACGTCGATGCCCGCGGTGACGCCCGCCGAGGTCAGGACCGGGCCGTCCTGGACGTAGATGGCGTCCGGCGTGACGGTCACGTCGGGATGGGCGCGGGCCAGGTCGTCGGCGTACTCCCAGTGCGTGGTCGCCCTGCGGCCCCGCAGCAGTCCGGCCGCCGCGAGGGCGAACGCCCCGGTGCACACCGACGCCACCCGGCCCGCGCCGGGGGCGAGCCGGGCCACCAGTTCCACGAGTGCGGGGCGTTCGTCGAGGAGGCGCAGGTCGGCGGGGCCGGGGACGACGAGCGTGTCCGTCCGGCCGACGTCGGCGGCCGACACGTCCGCGGCGATGCGCAGCCCGGTGGAGGTCGTGACGTCACGTCCGTCCGGCGTACAGACCCGCACCCGGTAGGCGCCGGTGGTGCGGGCCGCCGTGTGGAAGACCTCCAGCGGGGCGGCCACGTCGAGGAGACGGACGCCGTCGAAGGCCAGGACGAGGACGTCGTGGGCGGGCTGGGGTCGGCGCATGGCCTCAGCGTAGGCGGCGGGCACCTCCGGATCCACGGTGTCCGGATCTGTGGGGTCCGGATCTGTGGGGTTCCTGTCCCTGGGGACATGGCGGGCGCGAGCCCCCTGCCCCAGGCTTGAGTGCAGCGGGCCTGGACGCGTCAGGCCTCACGCAGTCGCAGGTCCCACCCAGCAGCAGACCTCATCCAGCAGCAGGTCTCACGCAGCCGCAGGCCCGAGTGCCGCTCGGCCGATCGACAGGAGCCGCCCGATGAACGCCCAGCCACCCTCCGCTTCCTCCTCCCCCGCGCCCTTCTCCTCCCCCGCCTCCTCCGCGGCGGGAGTCTCCGTTCCTGACACCGAGCTGGCGGCCGAGGCGACCGAACTCGTCCGCGACGTCACGGACGACTTGATCTACCACCACTCCCGCCGCGTCTACTGGTTCGGCAGCCTCCAGGGCCGCAACCGCGGCCTCGACTTCGACCCCGAGCTGCTGTACATCGGCGCCATGTTCCACGACCTCGGCCTCGGCGAACGCTTCCGCTCCAGTGGGCGCCGCTTCGAGGTCGACGGCGCCGACGAGGCCCGCCGCTTCCTGGAGAGCAGGGGCGTGCCGGAGGACGGTGTGCGGCGCGTCTGGACGGCCATCGCGCTGCACACCACCCCCGGCGTCCCCGAGCACATGGAAGCGGAGGTGGCCCTGGTGACCGCCGGGGTCGAGTACGACGTGCTCGGCATCGGATTCCACGACGTCAGCGCGGACGACCGCGCCGAGATCACCGCGCTGCATCCGCGTCCCGACTTCAAGCGACGCATCCTGAAGGCGTTCACGGACGGGATCGCGCCGAAGCCGGAGACGACGTTCGGCAATGTGAAGGCCGATGTCCTGGAGCACTTCGTGCCCGGCTTCACTCGGGGCGACTTCGTACGGGTGATCCAGGACTCTCCCTGGGACGAGTAGCGCGGCGGCCCTGCGGTCCCGGCCCGGTGCCCGTCAGGGCTTCACGGTCTCCAGCGCTTCGGTGAGCGCGGCGCAGAAGCGGGCCTGTTGGCGGGCGCTGGGCGGCAGTTCGGGGTTCCAGGGCAGGGACCGGACGCCCGGCCCCAGGGCGTCGCCGAGTTCGGCCGCGTTGCCGCGCACGTCGGTGAGCACGAGATCGGGTTCGAGGGCGGCGGCCTCGGCCCATGTCGTCGTGGTCCAGTTGCCGCCCTGCCCCGACGCCGGGTCCACGAGCCCGACGCCGAGACCGGCGAGCGCGGCCAGGTCGGGCCAGGCGTCGGGCCTCGCCAGATGGACGGAGTCGGGACCCGCCGGGGAGAGGGCGAGCACACGCGGCCGTACCCGACCGGCCGCGGCCTCGCTCAGCCTGCCCTCCGCGACCGCGAGTTCCTGGTCCGCGTCGGGCTGTGCGGGAGCGCCCAGGCTGCGGGCGAGGGCCGTGACGCGCCCTCTGACACCGGCGAGGCTGCGGCCGCGGCCGACGTCGAGCACGACGAGCGGCACCCGCTCCTCCAGGTGTTTGGCGGCCTCCGGATCGATGCCGTAGACCTGACCGCCGCCGTAGGTGAGGGCGACGACCAGGTCGGGCTCCGCGCCGAGCAGCGCCTCGGTGTCCAGTGCGGGCCCGGCTCCGAAGTAGGGGACGTCCGCCAGGGGCAGGTCCCCCGATTTGGCGGGGTCCGGCGCCGCCGGGTCGTCGTGCGCGGAACCGAAGACGCCGAGCGGGCGTATGCCGTGGTCGTGCAGTGCCGCGCCGGTCGGCAAGTAGGCGACGAGGCGAGCGGGACGTCCGGGCGCCCTCACCAGATGGTCCCGGTCGTCGGTGAACTCCCATTCACGGGCGGTCTCGTGTGCCATGGTGCGACTCCTCCTGCTGCTCCCGTACCACGGCCCAGCCCTTCGCGCCCCTGCCCGGCCGCGAGGCCTCCACCGTGGCCGTACCGGAGCTACCTGCCCGGGCGCGCGGCGCGGTACACCGGGTCTCCGGGCACCTCGGAGCTCAGAGCCGGCGCTCCGCGGCCTCCACCGTGTCGGTGAGGCCGCTGTTGCACGCGAGGTCCGCCTGCGGGGCGTGACGGCGGGTCAGGTCGACGATCTGCTCGAAGAGCGGCAGCAGTTGTTCCGTCTCGCGGATGCCGACGCCGACGACCACCACGTCCCAGGGCCGCTCGCCTCAGCGAGGCCTCGAGCGCGGGCCCTGCCGTTCCGTCGGCGACGACCGTGGTCACCGCGGCGTCGATGCCCCGATCCGCGAACTTGCGCAGCTCCGCGTCGAGCGCCGCCTCGACGGCGTCGGCGTTGGGCATGGCGTGCGGGTCATAGCCGATGACGAGTACGGAGGGCATGCGGCCGATCGTGACAACGGGGAGCGGCGGTGGTGTTGGCCCGCCCGAGCCGCCCCCCTCCATCCGGGCCGCCGGGCGGACGCTCACCGTGAGGCCGCCAGGAACTGCGTCGCCGCCAGTTCTCCGTACAGCCGGTCGGACGCGACCAGTTCGGTGTGGGTGCCGACCGCCCGTACCTTCCCCGCGTCCATCACCACGATCCGGTCGGCCGTCGTCACCGTCGACAGGCGGTGGGCCACCACGAGGACCGTGACCTCGCGGGATATCTCCGTGATGACGTCCCGGAGGGCCAGTTCGTTGACCGCGTCCAGTTGCGAGGTGGCCTCGTCGAGGAGGAGCAGGCGGGGTTTCCTCAGCAGCGCCCTCGCGATCGCGACGCGCTGGCGTTCACCGCCGGACAGCTTGGAACCCCGGTGGCCGACCACCGTCTCCAGGCCCTCGGGCAGCCGCTCGACCAGGCCGTCGAGGCGTGCGCGTACGAGGACGTCGCGGACCTCGGCCTCGGTGGCGTCGGGCGCGGCGAACAGCAGGTTCTCCCGCAGGGTGCCCGCGAGGACGGGGGCGTCCTGCTCCACGTACCCGATGGCGGCCCGCAGTTCGGCCAGCGGCCACCGCCGTACGTCCTCGCCGTCGACGAGGACCCGCCCGCCCGTCGCCTCGTAGAACCGCTCGACGAGGCCGAACACGGTCGTCTTGCCCGCGCCCGAGGGGCCCACGAAGGCCGTCATGCCGGGTCCCGGCACCTCGAAGCTCACGCCGTGGTGGACGTGGGGCAGATCGTCGCGGTAGCGGAAGGTGACCTCGTCGAAGACCACCGAGGCCGGGCCCGCGGCGCCCCGGGCGGACTCCCGGGCCACGTCGGTCATCGGCTCGGCCGTCGGCTCGGTCTCCAGGCGCTCGGCCTGCACGATCCTCGCGACCGCCGCCGAACCCACCTGGTAGTGCGACGCCGCCTCGACCATGCGGGACACCGGGTCGATCAGATAGAAGAGGAAGAGCAGGAAGCCGACGAGCGTCGAGACGGAGATCGCGCCGGACGCGACGCGCGCGCCCCCGATGCCGAGGACGGCGAGGAACGACACCTGCACGGCGAGCCCGACCGAACTCCACGCCACCGACTGCCACTTCGCCGACCGCACGCCGTGCCGCCACGCCTCCCGCGCGGCCTCCTGCACCGCCGCCGCCTCGCGCCCCTCGGCGCCGGACGCCTTGAGGGTGCGGAACGCGCCCAGGGCGCGTTCGAGCGCCGTGGAGATCAGGCCCACCGCCTCCTGGGAGCGCCGCGTGGCCTGCGCGATCTTCGGCATGACCAGGGACACCGCGCCGCCGATGAGCACGATCACGCCGATGGTGACGCCGAGGAGCACCGGGTCCATCAGCCCCATCAGGACGATGGTCGCGGCGAAGGTGAGCGCGCCGGAGACCGCGGAGACCACGGACTGGGTGGTCACGACGCGCAGCAGCGTCGTGTCCGAGGTGACCCGTGACATCAGATCGCCCGGCTGCGTCCGCTCCACCTCGGTGAGGCGCAGCCGCAGCAGCCGTCCGATGAGGGTGCGCCGTGCCGCGAGCACCACCGACTCCGCGGTGCGCTCCAGGATGTACGCGCCCACGGACTCGATCGCCGTGCCGAGCACCACGAGCGCGGTCAGGAGCAGCAGGATCCCGGCTATGGACTCGTCGTCGCCGAGCCGGTCCACGAGGGTCATGGCGGCCAGCGGCTGGGCCACGCCGGTCGCCGCTCCGATCAGCGTGAACAGGGCTCCGAGGGCGACGGCGCCGCGGTGCGGACGGAAGTGCCGGTACAGGGCCTGCCAGGTCTCCCGGGCGGGCAGCCGCTCCGAGCTCTCCTCGGCCGGCGATCGCTCTGTGGCGGCCTCCTTGGTGGGCAGACTCTCCGTGGTCTCCTCCCGGTCGGGGGCGGGTCTCTGCTGGGCATGGGTGAAGGCGCCTTCGGTCACGTCCGGCAGGACGCGGCGGGGGCCGCTTCCACCTGACTGACCGATGACGCGCCGCGCCCGGCGGTGGGCGCTTCGTGGGCCGCCGCGTCACCGCGTGATGGCCCCCAACAGCGTCCTGGCGCACAGGTCCCGCACCTGTTCCCGGGTGAGTTCGGGTTCCTCCAGCCACTCCAGGCAGACCGCCACCATGAAGGCCAGCCAGCCCCGGACCGCCAGTCGCAGCGCCGGCGGGTCCTGGATGGTGTCCGTGGTGGCGGGGTCCGCCGCGAGGGCCGCGAGGATCTGCCGCTCCTGGGCCGCGAGGCCCTCCGCGTAGACCTCGCGGACCAGCGGGTCGCCCGTCGCCTCCGCCCGGTGGAAGGCCCGGAAGCCCTGCGCGTGGCTCTCCACGTAACCGAGGAAGGCGTCGAGCCCCGTGGTGATCTGCTCGCGCACCGGCAGGCCGGGCTCGGCCGCGGTCAGGCGCAGCATGCGCTCGCTCTCCCGCTGGACGACGGCGGCGAAGAAGTCCCGTTTGGTCGGGAAATAGTGGTAGAGGAGTCCGCGTGAGACGCCCGCGATCTCCGCGACCCGCTCGATCCACACGTCGTCGTACGGCTTCTGCGCGAACAGCCGTGATCCGACGGAGAGCAGCTGCTCACGCCGCTCCTCGCTGGTCAGTCTGCGACGCGTGCGCTCCTGCGGGGTGGCGGACATACGAAAAACCTTACTTGACGCGAATTCAATAGCGACCCCAGACTGGGGAGCCCTGTTGAATCCACGTACAACTGGCCCGACGGGCCGCTGTGACAAGGGGAGATGGCGCGCATGGCGCAGACGACGCGGGCCGCGGCGGGGCAGGACGGTCCGGCCGCTCCCCCGCCCAAGGGGTTCCGCAGCGCGGAGCTGGGCTGGCCCGGGCTGGAGCGCATACCGCATCCGCCGTACCGCCTCCCGCTGCTCGGTGACGTCGTGGGCGCGAGTGTGCGCACGCCGTTGCAGGACTCGATGCGGCTGGCCGAGCGGCTGGGGCCGATCTTCCGGCGCAGGGCGTTCGGCAAGGAGTTCGTGTTCGTGTGGGGCGCGGAGCTGGCCGCCGACCTGGCGGACGAGTCGCGGTTCGCCAAGCACGTGGGGCTGGGCGTGGCCAACCTCCGCCCGGTGGCGGGCGACGGGCTCTTCACCGCGTACAACCACGAGCCGAACTGGCAGCTGGCCCACGACATACTCGCGCCCGGGTTCAGCCGCGACGCGATGGCGGGCTACCACCCGCTGATGCTCGACGTCGCACGGCAGCTCACGGCCCGCTGGGACGAGCGGGAGTCGGCGGGGCGGGCGGTGGACGTGCCCGGCGACATGACGAAGCTGACGCTGGAGACGATCGCCCGCACCGGCTTCGGGCACGACTTCGGGTCCTTCGAGCGGGCGGCCCCGCACCCCTTCGTGACGGCGATGGTCGGCACGCTCTCCTTCGCCCAGCGCCGCAACGTCGTACCACCTCTGCTCTCCCCGCTGCTGCGCGGCGCGCACCGGCGCAATGACGCCGACATGGCCTACCTCAACCGCACCGTCGACGCCGTGGTGGCGGCCCGCCGCGCATCGGACGGCTCGGGCGCCCACGGTGATCTGCTCGACCGCATGCTCGACGTCGCCCACCCCGAGACGGGCGAGCGGCTGTCCGCGGAGAACATCCGCCGCCAGGTCATCACCTTCCTGGTCGCGGGGCACGAGACGACGTCCGGCGCCCTGTCGTTCGCCCTGCACTACCTCTCGCGGTCCCCGGACGTGCTGGCACGCGCGCGTGCCGAGGTCGACGAGGTCTGGGGCCGGGACGGCGAACCCGCGTACGAGCAGGTGGCCAAGGTGCGCTATCTGCGCCGGGTGCTCGACGAGTCGCTGCGGCTCTGGCCGACCGCTCCCGGGTTCGCCCGCGAGGCGCGTGCGGACACCGTGCTCGGAGGCGTGCACCCGATGCGCCGGGGCGCGTGGGCGCTGGTCCTCGCCACGATGCTGCACCGGGACCCGGCCGCGTGGGGCGAGCACCCGGAGAGGTTCGACCCCGACCGGTTCGCGCCTTCGGCGGTACGGGCCAGGCCCGCGCATGTCTTCAAGCCGTTCGGCACCGGGGCGCGGGCCTGCATCGGACGTCAGTTCGCGCTGCACGAGGCCACCTTGGTGCTCGGGCTGCTGCTGCGCCGCTACGACCTGCACGCCGACCCCGGGTACCGGCTGCGGGTCGCCGAGCGGCTGACCCTTATGCCGGATGGACTCACCTTGCGGCTCACGCGCCGCTCCCCGGCCGCGTAGGAGCGCCATTGTCAGACCCGTGCGCCACAGTGGAGGTGGGCATCGTCGCGATGCCGCCACGCCACCCAGCGCAGAGGAGTCGCTCGACATGACCGGCACGACGTCCGAGGAACTGCTCGCCGCCCAGGCCTGCTTGCGTCTGCTGCACACGGCGCGCGCCGCGCTGTCCGACGCCGCCGAGGTGCCGCCGGCCGCCGCGGCCACGCTGCTGGCCGGGCCGATCGCGGAAGCCGACGCCGCGCTGCGCCGCGCGGGCCTCACGGGCAACGAGGCGGCGCTCATCGACCGTATCTACGACCTGTCGCCCCACCCACCGGCCGCCCCGCCGGCCCCGCCCGCCCAGCGCTCACCGCAGGCCACGCCGGCCCGTTCCCGGGAGCGGGAGGGCAGCCAGTCATGAGCGCACAGGACGAGACGCCCGGGGCCGGCGCGGAAGGCAACGCCTCGTACGGCCACAAGGCATTCAAGCGCTCGAAGAGCCACTTCGCGGACCGGGTCACCGCCGACGGCAGGGACGGCTGGCCGGTGGAGGCCGGGCGGTATCGCCTGGTGGTGAGCCGGGCCTGCCCCTGGGCGAGCCGGGCCCTGGTCTCGCGGCGACTGCTCGGCCTGGAGGACGCCCTGTCCCTGGGCGTCACCGACCCCATCCAGGACGACCGGAGCTGGCGTTTCACGCTGGACCCCGACGACCGCGACCCCGTCCTCGGCATCCGCTATCTGAGCGAGGCGTACGACGCGCGGGAGAGCCGCTATCCGGGCGGCGTCAGTGTCCCCGCGCTCGTGGACGTGCCCAGCGGCGAACTGGTCACGAACGACTATCAGCAGCTCACCCTCGACTTCGCCACGCAGTGGACGGCGCTGCACCGCGAGGGGGCGCCCGACCTGTATCCCGAGCCGCTGCGCGACGAGATCGACGTAGTGATGGACGGCATCTACCGCGACGTCAACAACGGCGTGTACCGCGCGGGTTTCGCCCCGGACCAGAAGGCGTACGAGGCGGCGTACCACGACGTCTTCCACCGTCTGGAGGTGACGTCCGAGCGGCTGGCGACCCGGCGCTATCTGGTCGGCGACACCATCACGGAGGCGGACATCCGGTTCTTCACCACGCTGGTGCGGTTCGACGCGGTGTATCACGGCCACTTCAAGTGCAACCGCAGAAAGCTGACCGAGGACCCGGTCCTGTGGGCGTACGCACGGGATCTGTTCCAGACGCCGGGCTTCGGCGACACGGTCGACTTCGACCACATCAAGAGGCACTACTACCAGGTGCACTCGGGCATCAACCCGACCCGTGTCGTGCCGCTCGGCCCCGACCTCGGCGGCTGGCTCACACCGCATCGCCGCGAGGAGTTGGGCGGGCGTCCGTTCGGGGACGGCACGCCGCCCGGACCGGTCCCCGCGGGTGAGGAGGTGCCCGTGACCGGAAGGCCCTGAGATCCGCGCCGCGACCGGTCCGGCCGAGCCGTCGCTCCGGCTGTCCCGGCGGCCCGCTGGACCCGTCGGCCCCATGGACCGTCGGCCTAATGGACCCGCCAGGTGAACTTGTCGCCGCCCACCCACCGCACGGTGTCCGGGTCGTCCAGGTCGTGCACGGTGATGCCCGCCATGGCGGCCGCGTCCAGGACATCGGTGACGGTCTTGGCCTTGCCCACCACCTCACCGTCGATCTCCACGATGCGGAAAGGCGGGGTGCCGGCCTGGACGCCGAGCACGGTGATCCGGGGTTTCGCCATGTACAGGTACGCGCTTTCGGTCATGCCCGGAACTCTTCCACGGCAGCCCGGGAACCCGCCTCGGCGCTCGGCCGCTCGGGCTACGGGGGCCTGCGGTCACCCCCTTGCGGGGCGAGCGCCGGGCGCGGACTCAAGCCCTGGCGCGAGGCCGGGAGTTCGCAGCGGCGCTCATCGGGCCCACGCCGGTGTCCATGTGGCGCCGACCCGGTCACCGGGGTGAGCGGCGGCGAGGTGGTCGCGGAGGCGGCCCAGCGCGGGGTGCGGGTTGTCGGCGTGCAGGATCAGGGAGTGCGGATAGACCGGCATCGGGTCGCGCACCGGGATGCGCCGCAGGTCGTCCCCGGCGGGCCGGACGACGTGGGTCCACTCGCCGACCAGCGTGGCGATGCCGGGCGACTCGGCGATGGTGTCGAGGAGCGGCTCGGTGCCGAACTCGGGCCCGGTCGCCTCGATGCTGAGCCCGAAAGCGGCGGCGAAGTCGTCGTAGTAGGCGGCCCACTCGGTGCCCGCGACGAGGCCCGGCATCCAGATGCGGTGCCCCGCCAGTTGCTCCGGCGTGACCGCGCGGGCCCCGGCGAGGGCGTGCTCGGGGCCGGTGAGCAGATGGATGGGCTCGTCGTGCACCCGGACGGCCTCGATGCCGTCGGGGAGCCGGCTCGCGGGCACCGTCACCGCGCGGAAGGTGGCGTCGATCGTTCCGGAGCGCACGGCGGCGATGGCCGCGTCGGCGTCGAACAGCGTCACCATGTCCAGGGCCACGTCGGGGTGCGCCCGGTGGAAGCCGCGCAGCAGGTCCGCCGGTGCGAGCCGCCTGCCGATCACGTCGACGCGCAGCGCACGGCTGCCGGGCCGCACGGAGGCCGCCGCGCGCTCCTCGACCCTCAGCAGGTCCCGGGCGTACGGCAGGAAGACCTGCCCGTCGATGGTGGGCCGGGCGCCGCGCGGTGTGCGGTGCAGCAGCCGCACCCCGAGGTCGCTCTCCAGCACGGCGACCCGCTTGGACACGGCCTGCTGGGTGATTCCCAGGTCGGCGGCGGCCCCCTGGAATCGGCCCGCGTCGACGACGGCGACGAAGGCGCGCACGGCGTGGAGATCCATGCCGGGCAGCCTAATCCGACAACCGGCGGTTGTGGCCGACCCCTCCTGGCAGTTGTTTGATGTCCAGGCCGGTCACCCGCTTGGATGTTCGTCGGCAACGTGCGGTTGCCGGGACGGGAAGAGGACCAACGGAGTGGCGGGGTGAAGGGCAGGCGGTCGCTCGGGCGGCGCTTCGGGTGGCTCTGGGCGGCGTACGCGGTCAGCTCCTTCGGGACGCGGCTGGCGTTCGACGCGTTCTCGATGATCGCGATCCTGGCGCTGGGCGCGGGGGCGACGCGGGTCGCCCTCATTTCCGCCGTGGGCCTCGCGGTGGGTGCGGTGGCGGCGGTGCCGCTCGGCCCGTGGGTGGAGTTCCGCCGCAAGCGGCCCGTGATGATCGCGATGGATGTGGTGCGGTTCGGGGCGCTGGTCAGCGTTCCCGCCGCGTATGCGCTCGGTCTGCTCGGTTTCGCGCACCTGCTGCTCGTCTCGGCCGTCGTCGCCGCGGCCGACATCACGTTCACCGCGGCGAGCGGCGCCTTCCTCAAGGCCCTGGTGCCGCCCCGGGACCTGCTGGTCGCGAACGGCCGCTTCGAGTCGACCACCTGGACGGCCACCATGCTGGGGCCGCCGCTCGGCGGCGCCGCGGTGGGACTCTTCGGCCCCGTGCTGACCGTGCTCGCCGACGCGGTCAGCTATCTGCTGTCCGCCATCGGCATCAAGGCGATCGGCGGCGAGGAGCCGCTGCCGGAGCGCGGTGACACGTCACGGGGGATGCGGGCGGGCGATCTCCTCGACGGCTGGCGGTTCATCCTGGCGGACCCGGTGCTGCGCCCGCTGTTCCTCAACACCGTGCTGGTCAACGGCCTGATCATGGCGGCCACGCCACCGCTCGCCGTCCTGATGCTCGGCGACCTCGGCTTCGCGCCCTGGCAGTACGGCCTCGCGTTCGCGCTGCCGTGCCTCGGCGGCCTGGTCGGGGCGCGGCTCGGCCGGTTCCTCATCCCGAAGCACGGGCAGCGGGGAGTGCTGCTCGCGGCGGGAACGCTCCGGGCGTGCTGGCCCGTCGGTCTCGCCTTCATCGGGCACGGCGCCGCGGGACTCGTCCTGGTGATGGTCGTCGAGTTCGCCCTGATCACCTGTATCGGGGTGTACAACCCGGTGCTGTCCACCCTCCGGCTCGAACGCGCCCCGGCGGACCGCGTCACGCGCATCCTCTCCGCCTGGTCGGTCACCGGTAAGACCACCGTCGCGGGCATGACCGCCCTGTGGGGACTGCTGGCCGCTGTCACCGGCCCCCGCGCCGCGATCGCGGGCGCGGGGCTGATCATGCTGCTGGCCACGCCGCTGCTTCTGCCCTGGCACGACCGCGCACGACACAGGACGCCCGCCGGAACGGGCAGCGCCTAGGCCGGCGGCGCGACAGCCCCGCACGAACCGGCGGCCGTGACGAGGGCGCGTGTCATCGGTCGGCTCCGGGTACGGGGAGCGACACGGATTCGAACCGAAGCCCGCGCGACTCTCAACGTCATGTTTAGGGTGAGACTTCGTGTCGGATTCGCCCGCTCCCCGCTCCCCGGCGTTGACCCGGATCGCCGTACGGAGACGCCCGGCGAGCCCCTCCCGCCACAGGTCCGGCTGCGACACCAACCCGACAGGGCCCTTGCACGGTTTGTTAATGGCATTCATTTTCATATAGCGTGCGGTTCCGTCCCCGCACACAGCTCACCGAGGAGCCCCCCATGGCCGTGCCCAAGCGCAAGATGTCCCGCAGCAACACCCGTCACCGCCGCGCCCAGTGGAAGGCCGTCACGCCCCAGCTCGCCCCCGTCACGGTCGACGGCATGCGGCACATGGTCCCGCAGCGCCTGGTCAAGGCGTACGAGCGCGGGCTGCTGCGCCCCGAAGGCCAGTAGAACGGCACCCCGGGCCCACCCCGGCATGCCGTGCGCCGCCCCGGCTCAGGTCAGCAGGCGCAGCATGTGCGCGCAGGCCGAGGCCTCGTCCCCGTGCCGGGTCAGCGGATGGCGCGCTCCCCGCTCGTACGTCCCGACCTCCCACGTCCCGTCATCGGCGGCCCTGCGGAGGTAGACGAAGTCCGGGGGCGTGGGGGCGGGTTCGTGGACGCCCTCGATCCAGTAGTAGCCGTCGGCCACGCGGGCCGACCGGAGGGCGGACAGCAGCGCCGAGACGTCCACCGGGTCCCCCCTCTCCGGCCGGCCCACGCAGGCGTCTAGGCCTTCGCGGGCTCCAGGTAGCCGTGATCGAGCAGCCACTTCACATGGAGGCGCTGACCCTCGCCGGGGTCCAGGAAGGCCGGGTCGAGCTTGATCTGCTGTCCGCCGCCCGGCTGCTCGAACCAGGGGGCGATGCCGCCCTGCCACACGGAGAACGGCTTGCGCACCTCGTACACACGGTAGTCGCAGGCGTGCGCGGCCTCGCGGGTGTTGAGGTTCTGCGGCGGCAGCGCGCGCTCCGCGTAGGAGTCACCGGCCGGGGCCAGATAGGAGCCGAACTCCGATCCGAAGCGGTCGAGCCGCTCCCCCTTGTCCAGCCGCTCGCGGTGCTTGTCGACCTGTCCGTTGACGGTTTCGAAGCCGTCGTTGGGCGGATACTTCCAGCCACCGGTGGACGCGGGGCCGTCCCAGTACTTCTTCAGGAAGGCCTGCGGCGACAGCCCGCCCGTCCGCTTCCAGCCCTTCAGGAGCGGGCCGACCGGACGCTGCCACTTCTTGGGCAGCCAGCGGGGGCCGAGGCGGGAGTCACCCTGGAACTCCCCCGTGCACGGCTCGCGTGCCGCCGCGCCGACCGGGGGCTCCGGAGCGGCGGCGCTCGCGGTCGGCGCCGCGGCCATGACCCCGGCGACGCCGAGCGCGGCAAGGACGGTTCGGACGCGGGCCGGGTGGCTGCGGGTCAGGGGGCTGCCCGTCCGATGGCTGTGGGTCAACTCGGCGTCTCCTCATCAGGTGTCTGGCGTGCGTGCGACCAAGTGGCTCGCACACCGTATCCGAGCGGTAGCCCTGTGTGTCCGGTCACGCGCGAGCGGCACACCCGCGTCGGCCGAATCGGCGCGGTGGGCGCCGGGAGGCGGTCGAGGCGGTGCGCGTCCGGAGGAGGGCGAGGCGGTGCGCCTCTTGTCGGCGCCGACGGGGACCGGGCAGTGTGGCTGCCACACCCGTCACTCCCGACTCCCCACTCCCGACCCCGACATCAACCCCGCCCCCCGATCCCCGACCCCCAAGGTGCAGCCATGAACAGCGGAACAGGGCCGGACCGCGATCCCGTGAACCCCGCGAGCCCCGCGAGCCGCCCGGGGCGGCGGGCCGTCATCGGGGCCCTCTCGGGGATCGCCCTCGCGGCGGCCGGCGCGGCCTGCGGTTCGGCGGAGCCGCCCGCGCGGCGTGTGCGGCCGGAAGCCAGGCGTACCGAGGCGGCCTCGTCGGCCGCGCACCGGCCTCGCCGCGCGGGGCGGCTGTTCCTCGGGACGTACACCTCGCAGGAGGGCGGCGGCTCGGGCATCGGTCTGGCGACGTACGACGAGGCGACGGGGCGGATCACCGGCGCCGGCACGATCGGCGGGGTGTCCGACCCCTCCTATCTGGCCCTGCACCCCTCGGGCCGCACGCTCTACGCCGTCGACGAGCGTGAGGAGGGCGGCGTGACGGCCGTCGCGCTCTCCCCCGGCGGCGGGCACGAGATCCTCGGCACACGGGGGACCGGCGGCGCGGCGCCCTGCCACCTCTCGGTGCACCCGGGCGGCAAGTGGCTGCTCAGCGCGAACTACGGGTCGGGCAGCGTGGCCGTCCACCCCATCGACGCCTCGGGCGCGCTGGGCGAACGGACGGATCTCGTCAGGCATACGGCCCCGCCGCCGGGCCCCGGGCAGGACGGGCCGCACGCCCACCAGATCGTCACCTCCCCCGACGGCCGCCACGTCCTCGCCGTGGACCTGGGCGCCGACACGGTCTACACCTACCGTCTCGACACCAAGGCGGGCACCTTGCGCCAGGTGTCGTACGCGCGCCTGCGGCCCGGCGCGGGGCCGCGGCATCTGGCGTTCCACCCCTCGGGGCGGTTCGCGTACCTCGCCAACGAGCTGGACGACACGGTGGTCGTCTGCGCGTACGACCCGGGCAGCGGGCGGCTCACCCCCGGCGAACCGCAGCCGACGGGATCCGGCGGGGGCGCCAACTATCCGGCGCAGTTCGTGGTGACCCGAAAGGGGCGCTTCGCCTTCCTCGCCAACCGGGGGCACGGCAGCGTCGCGCGGTACGCCGTCGAGCGGGCGGGGGCCCGGCTGCGGCTGCTCGGCACGGTGGCCGTGGAGGGGGACTTCCCCCGGCATCTGGCGCTCTCGCCCTCGGAGCGGCTGCTGTTCACCGCCAACCAGAAGTCGGGCTCGGTGAGCGTCTTCCGGGTCGACGCCGGGACCGGCGCGTTGCGTCTCGCGGGCAAGCCGTTCGGAGCGCCGGTCGCGGTGTGCGCGCTGCCGCAGGGACCGCCCGTCGGCGACACGGGGCGCGGCAGTCGCTAACGTACGTACGTATGAGCACGGATATGGCCATTTTCCTCACCGTCGCGGCCGTTCTCGTCGCCGCGACGCTCGCCGTCGCCGTCATGCTGCTCGTACGCCTCGTGCGCACCCGCCGCCACCTGCGCAGAGCCGGGCTCCCCACCGACCGCCGCTGGGTCTTCTGGGGTGCCGTGGCCTATCTGCTGCTGCCCGCCGACCTGCTGCCCGATCCCATCTACCTCGATGACATCGGGGTGCTCCTGGTGGCGCTGCGCTCGATGCGGTCAGCCGCCGACGGGCCTGCCGCGCCAGGACGCTGAGAGGCGGGCCTTCATCAGCAGGGCGTGCATGCAGTCCGTCACCTGGGTGACGTCCTCGACGGGCTGGTGGAAGGGCAGGCGCACGTCGGCCTGGCCGCGGGCGCGTTCGAGCCGCAGGGAGATGCCGTGCATGTCCACGGCGAGCGGGCGGACGCGGACCACGCCGTGCAGGCTGTCGGGGCTGATGAGGCGGGTGAGCTGTTCGACGGCGTCCGGGTGGGCGTCGGCGAGGTGCGTGAGGAGGCGCGGCTCGGCCTCGGCCAGCGGATCGGGGGCGGTCAGGGCGAGTTCGTCGAGCTCGATGCCCTCGCGTTCGCCGTTCGCGTCGTGCAGCACCGCGCACGTCGGCTCGAAGAGCAGGTGCTCGCCCTCGTAGGCGAGGGTTCCCGAGAGCCAGAGGCGGGCGCGGATGCGCTCCCTCATGGGGACGGGCGCGACGTCGGCGAACTCGATCAGCGTGGACGGTTCGCCGCGCGGTGTGCAGATGAGGGCGGCGGCCAGCGCGCTGTCGTCGGGCGGGGAGAGCAGCAGCCTGCCGTCCTCGGTCACGCTGTGCGCGCCCACGAGTTCGTCCCTGCCGGTCTGCGTGGTCACCGCGCAGGACCACGCGGTGGCGAGCAGGGAACGCGCGCGTGCCGCCGCTGTGGGCACGATCGTGCTGCTGTGACGGACACCCATCCTGAACCTCCATTAGGTAAGCCTTGCCTAACTTATCGGAGATCGGGGAGTGTCGCCAGTACGCGAAAGGCCCGCACGGCGAACCGTGCGGGCCATCCCCGTGGAACCGGACCCGTCAGTGCCCCCGGGCGATCCACTCCTGGAGATGCGGCGCCTCCGCGCCGATCGTCGTGCTGTCGCCGTGCCCGGTGTGCACCACCGTGTCGGGCGGCAGCGTCAGCAGCCGCCGCTCGATGGACTCGACGATCGTCGGGAAGTCGCTGAAGGAGCGGCCCGTCGCCCCCGGCCCGCCCGCGAACAGCGTGTCGCCGGTGAAGACGGCGCCGAGGCCGGGGGCGTGCAGGCTGACGGCGCCGTGGCAGTGGCCCGGCGTGTGCAGCACCTTCAGGACGGTGCCCGCGACGGCGAGTTCCTGCCCGTCGGCGAGTTCGCCGTCGGGGGCCCGGTCGGGGTGGGTCTGCTCCCACAGCTCGGTGTCGGCCGGGTGCAGCAGGACCGGAGCGCCCGTACGCGCGGCGAGCGCCGGGGCCGCGTCGATGTGGTCGTCGTGGGCGTGGGTGCAGACGACGGCGACGAGGCGCCGCCCGCCCACGGCCTCGGCGATGGCGTCCGCGTCGTGCGCGGCGTCGATGACGACGCACTCGCTGTCGTCGCCCACGATCCATACGTTGTTGTCGACCTCCCAGGTGCCGCCGTCGAGGGAGAACGTCCCCGACGTGACGAGGTGGTCGATCCGCGCGCCCGGGGCGCCGTGCGGGCTCTCGGCGGTCATCAGAACACCACCACCGAACGCAGGACGTCGCCGTGGTGCATGCGCTCGAAGGCCTTCTCCACGTCCTCCAGGGCGATGGTCTCCGTGACGAACGCGTCCAGGTCCAGGCGGCCCTGCCGGTAGAGGTCGATGAGCATCGGGAAGTCGCGCGAGGGCAGGCAGTCGCCGTACCAGCTCGACTTGAGCGAGCCGCCGCGGCCGAAGACGTCGAGCAGCGGCAGCTCGATCTTCATCTCCGGGGTCGGCACGCCGACCAGGACGACCGTGCCCGCCAGGTCGCGGGCGTAGAAGGCCTGCTCATAGGTCTCGGGGCGGCCGACCGCCTCGATGACGACGTCCGCGCCGTTGCCGCCGGTCAGCTCGCGCACGGCCTCGACGGGGTCGGTCTCGCGGGAGTTGACGGTGTGGGTGGCGCCGAGGCTCCTGGCGGTCTCCAGCTTCTTGTCGTCGATGTCCACGGCGATGATCCGCGCGGCCCCGGCGAGCCGGGCGCCCACGACGGCCGCGTTGCCGACGCCTCCGCAGCCGATGATGGCGACCGAGTCGCCGCGGCCGACCTCGCCGGTGTTGATGGCCGCGCCGATGCCGGCCATCACGCCGCAGCCGAGCAGGCCCGCGGCGGCGGGCGAGGCGTCGGGGTCGACCTTGGTGCACTGCCCGGCGGCGACGAGGGTCTTCTCGGCGAAGGCGCCGATGCCGAGGGCCGGGGAGAGTTCCGTGCCGTCGGCGAGCGTCATCTTCTGCCGGGCGTTGTGCGTGGCGAAGCAGTACTGGGGGCGACCGCGCAGACAGGCACGGCACTGCCCGCACACGGCACGCCAGTTGAGGACCACGAAGTCACCGGGGTCGACCTCGGTGACGCCCTCGCCGACCGACTCGACGACGCCGGCGGCCTCGTGCCCGAGCAGGAAGGGGAACTCGTCGTTGATGCCGCCCTCGCGGTAGTGGAGGTCCGTGTGACAGACCCCGCACGCCTGGACCTTCACCACGGCCTCGCCCGGACCCGGGTCCGGCACCGTGATCGTCTCGATCCGCACCGGCTCGCCCTTCGCGCGTGCGACCACGCCTTGCACCTGCTGCGCCATGACTACAGCCCTTCTCTCTCTGCACGTCTTTCCCGCCCCATCGTTACAGGTCCGGCACCCGCTGTCCGCAGCGGCACGGGTACGCCGCCGGCGCGGGGCGGGGCAGCCACGGAGAACGCGGCGTCTGACGCCCTCTAGGGTGTCCGCGTGCGTGATCTCGCTGCTCAGGCCCTGCTCCCCGTCGACACGGCCCTCGCCGTGGCCCTGTTCGCGCTGCTGCTCGTCGCCACGGCGACGGCGGCCGTGTTCCGGCTCGCGCCCGACGGCTCACGGGGCCGGGCGCGCGAGATCCTGCTGGCCGGGGTCCGCGCCACCGTGCAGTTGGGCGCCGTCTCGCTGGTGATCGGCCGGGTGGCGCACCACACGGCGGCGCTCTACGCCTTCCTGCTGCTGATGTTCGGCGTGGCCGCCCGTACCGCGGGGCGCCGCATCACCCGGAACGGCACCTGGTGGTGGGCCGCCCTGCCCGTCGCGGGCCCCGTCATCCCCGTGGTGGCGGGACTGACGGCGGCGGGGCTGCTGCCCGTGCGGGGCATCGCCATGATCCCCGTGACGGGCATCCTCATCGGCGGCGCCCTGACCGCCACGGTGCTCTCGGGACGCCGCGCCCTGGACGAACTCCACACCCGCTACGGAGAGTTCGAGGCGGGCCTGGCCCTGGGCCTCGCCGACCACGACGCCCGCATGGAGGTCGTCCGCCCCGCCGCGTCGGACGCCCTGCTGCCGGGCCTCGACCAGACCCGCACGGTGGGCCTGGTCACCCTCCCCGGCGCCTTCGTCGGCATGCTCCTGGGCGGCGCGTCGCCGGTCCTCGCCGGAGCCGTGCAGCTCTTCGTCCTGATCGCCCTGCTCGCCGTCCAGGCCGTGGCCGTGGCCGTGACGGTCGAACTGATCGCCAGGGGGCGTCTCCACCGCGAAGGGACCGGCCTCGCGAAGACCCGGACGGGCCGGGCGTAAGCTCGACGACCATGTCCGTCTACGAAGAAGAAATCGGCGCCCTGCGGGGCGGTTCCGCCGACCTGCGCCAGTTCGAGGGCAAGACCGTCCTCGTCGTCAACGTGGCCTCAAAGTGCGGTCTCACCCCGCAGTACGCGGGCCTCGAGCGGCTGCACGAGCAGTACGCCCCGCGCGGCTTCAGCGTGCTCGGGGTGCCCTGCAACCAGTTCATGGGCCAGGAGCCCGGCACCTCGGAGGAGATCGCCGAGTTCTGCTCGGCGACGTACGGCGTGACCTTCCCGATGACGGAGAAGGTCGACGTCAACGGCGCGGACCGGCACCCGCTGTACGCGCGCCTCGTCGACACCCCCGACGCCGAGGGCCACACCGGTGACATCCGGTGGAACTTCGAGAAGTTCCTGGTCGACGGCGCCGGCGAGGTCGTCGCCCGGTTCGGGCCGCGCACCGAGCCGGACGCCCCCGAGGTCGTCGCCGCCGTCGAGAAGCACCTGCCGACCTGACACCACCGCCCGCAAGCGGGGCGCCTCCGGCCGGGTGAGGGCGGCCCGGCCGGGGGCGCGGGCCGCCGAGCGGGTGATACGTCCGGCCGGGCCAAGCCGATCTGCGGAGTGACGGCGGCGCTCATACGGTGACCGAATGGTCATCAGGTACCTTTCGCGCTCCTCCTCCGTCCGTACCGCGGCCCTCGCGCTCGGGGCCCTGGTCCTCCTGTCCACGCCCGTCTCCGCCGCCGAGCTTTTGGCGGAGCCCGCGCCGCCGCGCCCCGTCCCCGCGTACACCTCCGCCTACCTGGACCGTCCCGGCGTGCAGGTCAGGCCCGACGCCGACGCGCCGCCGCTGCCCTCTCACGTCTCCGCGCTCGCCTGGCTGGTGGCCGACGCCCACTCGGGCGAGGTGCTCGCCGCGCGGGACGCGCACCGCCCGCTGCCGCCCGCCTCGACGCTCAAGTCCCTCTTCGCCCTCGCGGTCCTGCCCCACCTGGACGTCGGCAGCCGGCACCTGGTCGCCCCGCGCGAACTCGACCTGGTCGGCGCCGGCAGCAGCCTGGTCGGTGTGGCGCCCGGCCGTGACTACCGCGTCGACGACCTGTGGCGCGGCGTCTTCCTCAGCTCCGGCAACGACGCCGTGCACGTCCTCGCGCGGCTCAACGGCGGCCTGGACAAGTCGGTGCGGCAGATGCGGGAGAAGGCCCGGGAGCTGGGCGCGCGCGACACACACGTGGTCTCGCCCGACGGGTACGACGCCGACGGGCAGGTCTCGTCCGCCTACGACCTGGCGGTGTTCGGCAGGGCCGGGCTCGCCGACCCGCAGTTCTCCCGCTACTGCTCCACGCGCGTCGCCCAGTTCCCCGCGGGCGGCTGGTCGTACCCCATCCAGAACACCAACCGCCTGCTGACCGGCGCGGACGGCGTCGCCCCCTACCCGGGGCTGCTCGGCATCAAGAACGGCTACACCAGCAACGCGGGCGCCACGCTGATCACCGCGGCCCAGCGCGACGGGCGCACGCTCGTCGTGACGGTGCTGAACCCGCAGGAGGGCGGCGGATACGCCGTCTACGAGGAGGCCAGGTCCCTGCTCGACTGGGGCTTCGCGGCGGCGGAGAAGGTGCGGCCCGTGGGTTCGCTGCTCCCGCCGCCCGCGAAGATCTCCCGCGCGCGCACGACCTCGGAGAGCGCCCTGCTGGAGCCCGACGACTCCGACTGGCCGGCGCTCATGATGGTCATGGCGGGCGGCGTCGCCGTCCTCGCGGGCCTGATCGTGGCGGTCAGGCGGCGGGCGGCTACGGTGTCCCGGCGCACGGAAGCGAAGAAGAAGATCGTCGAGTGAGGGCCCGCCGCCGCGCGGGCGCCGCGCGAGCGTGGGGAGACGCCGGATGAGCGGAGCGCTGGGGGTGGCCGTGCTCGGCGCGGGCCACATGGGGGCCGACCACATACGGCGCATCGGCGGGACGGTGGGCGGGGCCCGCGTCGTGGCCGTCGCCGACCCCGACACCGCGCGGGCCGAGGCCGCGGTGGCCGGACGCCCCGGTGTCCGGGTGCACGGAGACGCCCTCGCCGCGCTCGACGCCCCCGGCGTGGAGGCGGTCCTGGTGGCCTCGCCCGAGGCGGCGCACGAGGAGGCGCTGCTCGCGGCGTGCGCGCGGGGCCTGCCGGCGCTCTGCGAGAAGCCGCTGACGCCCGGCTCCGCCTCGGCGCTCCGGGTGGTGGAGGCCGAGGCACGGCTGGGCCGCAGGCTGATCCAGGTGGGGTTCATGCGGCGGTACGACGCGGAGTACGCGGCGCTGAAGTCCCTGCTCGACTCCGGGCGGCTCGGCCGCCCCCTCATGCTGCACTGCCGCCACCGCAACGTCTCCTCTCCCCCGCACTTCACCTCGTCGATGCTGATCAGCAGCTCCGTCTCGCACGAGATCGACGCGGCCCGCTGGCTGCTCGGCCAGGAGATCACCGCGGTGACGGTGCTGCGGCCCGCTCCCTCGTCCGGGGCCCCCGAGGGGCTGCTCGATCCGCAGCTCGTGCTGTTCGAGACGTCGGGGGGCGCGGTCGTCGACGTGGAGATCTTCGTCAACTGCGGTTTCGGTTACGAGGTGCGGTGTGAGGCGGTCTGCGAACACGGCAGCGCCCAGGTCGGTGACGCCCGGGCGATGGTCGTCCGCTCGGCGGGCGGCGCGCGCGAGGAGGTGCCGCAGGACTACCTGGTCCGCTTCGCCGACGCCTACGACCGCGAGGTGCGCGCCTGGGTCGCCGCCGCGCGCCGGGGCCGGGCCGAGGGCCCGAGCGCCTGGGACGGCTACGCGGCGGCCGTCGTCGCCGAGGCCGGGGGCGCGGCGCTGCGCGACGGCAGGCGCACGGAGGTCGCCCTGGAGCGGCGGCCCGCGCTGTACGGCTGAGGTCCTGCCCCTCACGGCTCCCGGGAGTCGGTGTCCAGGCGGCGTCTGTCCTGCTCGTCCCATGTGGCGGTGGAGCGTGGTTCGACGTAGGGCTCCTCGTCCGGCGGATGGCCTCCGGCGATGGCCCGCTGCCGCGAGGTCTCGGCGTCGAACTCCAGGCCGAGGAGGATCGCGAGGTTGGTGATCCACAGCCACACCAGGAAGACGATGATCCCGGCGAAGGTGCCGTACGTCTTGTTGTACGAGGCGAAGTTCGCCACGTACAGCGCGAAGGCGGCGGAGGCGATCAGCCAGATCAGCAGGGCGAGGAAGCTGCCGGGGGTGACCCAGCGGAAGCCGCGCACCTTGGCGTTGGGCGTCGCCCAGTACAGGATGGCGATCATCACGATGACCAGGAGCACGAGCACCGGCCACTTCGCGATCGACCAGACGGTCAGCGCGGTGTCGCCGATGCCGAAGGCGGTGCCGGCCTGGCGGGCCAGCGGCCCGGTGAAGACCACGATCAGCGCGCTGATCACGGCGAGAAGCATCAGGACGACGGTGACACCGACGCGGACCGGCAGCACCTTCCAGACCGGGCGGCCCTCGGGGATGTCGTAGACGGCGTTGGCCGAACGGATGAACGCCGCCACGTAGCCGGAGGCGGACCACACCGCGAGGACCAGGCCGACGAGGGCCATGACCGAGCCGACCCCGGCGTTGCCCTGGAGCTGCCGCACCGCGTTGGTGATCACTTCGCGCGCGGCGCCGGGCGTGAGCTCGGTGATGTTGTCGAGCACCTTGTCGGTCGTCGACCTGCCCGCGATGCCGAGCAGGGAGACCAGGACGAGCAGGGCCGGGAACAGCGCCAGGATGCCGTAGTACGTCAGGGCCGCCGCGCGGTCGGTCAGCTCGTCGCGCTTGAACTCGCCGAGGGTCCTGCGCAGCACGTCCCGCCACGACTTCTTGCCCAGGGCCGTGGGTGTGTCCGGCGCCCGCCGCTCCACCTCGGGCCCGGGCCCGTGCTCCGGGTCCCGTCCCTCATCCCCGCTTCGCCCCGGTTCATGTAGCCGTGTCATGTGTCCAGCAGTACCCGTGGTCCGGGCCGCTCGCATGCGGGCCGGGGCTCCGGACGGGTCAGACGCCGCCGAGCAGCCGCGAAAGGCCCTGGTCGAGATCGAGGCTGGTCTCCTCGTCACCGGCGGGGACGGCGGCATAGGTGCGCGACAGGAAGCGGCGCAGCACGGAGGTGTCGAACTGCACCACGGCCAGCCCCTGGTGCGAGTGGAACTCCAGCACGGTCCGCGCCCGGCCGGACGGCCATACGTGCACGTCACCGCCGCCCGCGGGGGCGGTGAGGCCGTCGTCGAGGAGCTGGCGGGCGAAGACCCAGGTGACCTCCATGCCGTCCAGCGAGGCCTCGGAGGGGAAGGTGATCTGGACGGCCAGGGGGTCCGCCGCCGAGTAGCGCAGGGCCACCGCCAGGGCGCGCTCGCGGCCGTCCGGGGTGACGAGGCGAGCACGTGCGGGCTGCTGGAGGGTGTCGGCCATGATCGAGCTCCACTTCGGTCGTTCCGGTTCTCGGGACCTCCGGCGGCGAGGCCCCATGCCCTTGGGACCCGGGACACGGGCCTCCATTACGGCGGCACGCCAAAAGATTCATATGACCTGCGTCACCCCCTCGCCGCTGAGGCTCCGTGGCCGCCCGTGGTCGGCCGCACCGCCGCGCGTTCCGAGTGCCCTGCACGACGGGTCGCACACGTCCCTCCGGTGAACAGCGGCCCCGGCTGCGTCCGGCACGCCTCCGGTGCAGGATGGCCCCATGCTGCTCGCCCGGCTCGCCCACGTGTCCAAGGAAGTGGCCGCCACTTCCGCCAGGTCCCGGAAGATCGCTCTGCTCGCCGAGCTGTTCCGCGCGGCGGAGCCGGAGGACGTGCCGGTCGTCATCCCGTATCTCGCGGGGCGGCTGCCCCAGGGACGCCTCGGCATCGGCTGGAGCACGCTGAAGGAGGCGGGGCCGCCCGCCGGGGAGGCGACGCTGACCGTGGCGGGGGTGGACGCGGCACTCACCGCGATCGGCGCGGTGTCCGGCGCCGGGTCCCAGGCCGAGCGCAGGCGCCTGGTGGGCGAGCTGCTGGGGGCCGCGACCGCCGACGAACAGAAGCTCCTGACCGGCCTGCTCACCGGCGAGCTGCGGCAGGGGGCCCTGGACGCGGTCGCCGTCGAGGGGCTCGCGGTGGCCACCGGGACCCCGGCGGACGCCGTGCGGCGCTCGGTGATGTTCGCCGGGGGTGTGGCCCCGGTCGCCGAGGCCCTGCTCGCACGCGGCGCCGAGGCGCTGGAGGAGTTCCGCCTGACGGTGGGCCGCCCGCTCCAGCCGATGCTCGCGCACGGCGCCCCGTCGGTCGCCGAGGCCGTCGACAAGCTCGGCGCGTGCGCGGTCGAGGAGAAGCTGGACGGCATCCGCGTCCAGGTGCACCGCAGCGGCGACACCGTACGGGTCTACACGCGCACCCTGGACGACATCACCGACCGGCTGCCGGAGCTGACCGCCGCCGCGCGGGAGCTCAGGGGGGACAGCTTCATCCTGGACGGTGAGGTCATCGCGCTGGACGCCGGCGGGCGTCCGCGGCCGTTCCAGGACATCGCGGGGCGTGTCGGCTCCCGCGTCGACGTGGCGGCCGCGGCGGCCGAGCTGCCCCTGTCCCCCGTCTTCTTCGACGCGCTGTCCGTGGCGGGCCGGGACCTGGTGGACCTGCCGCTGACCGAGCGGCACACGGAGCTGACCGCCCTGGTCCCCGAGCCGATGCGGGTCCGCCGCACCCTGGTCGAGGACCCGGCCGACGAGCGGCAGCGCGCCGGGGCCCAGGAGTTCTTCGAGGCGACGCTGGGGCGCGGCCACGAAGGCGTGGTGCTGAAGTCGCTCGACGCCGCCTACAACGCGGGCCGCAGGGGCGCCTCCTGGCTGAAGGTGAAGCCGGTCCACACCCTGGACCTGGTGGTCCTCGCCGCCGAGTGGGGCTCGGGCCGCCGCACCGGCAAGCTCTCCAACCTGCACCTGGGCGCGCGGCGGCCCGACGGGAGCTTCGCCATGCTCGGCAAGACCTTCAAGGGCATGACGGACGAGATGCTGGCCTGGCAGACCGAGCGCCTCCAAGAGCTGGCGGTCGGCGGGGACGGCTTCGTCGTGCGGGTCCGCCCCGAGCTGGTCGTCGAGATCGCCTACGACGGCCTGCAGCGCTCCTCCCGCTACCCGGCGGGCGTCACCCTGCGCTTCGCCCGCGTCGTGCGCTACCGCGAGGACAAGCCCGCCGACCAGGCGGACACCGTCGAGACGGTGCTGTCCCGGCGCGACGTGTGACGGTGCGCGGCGCTTCCGGCGTGATTTTGCCAATCCTTAACGCCCGATAGGGTGACAGCTTGGGGTTGATCGCTTATCACGCAAGGGGAGAGCTGTGCCCGCATCACGTCTCAGCCGTACGCCGCTTCCAGGCATCGGCATCCGGTACGACCTGACCACCCGAGAACAGCGCAGGCTCTCGGTGGTCGCGCACCGGGACGGTGCGCGGACGCTGAGCGCCTACCGCTCCGACGACCCGGACGAGTGCGCGCTGTCGCTGCGGCTCAGCTCGGGTGAGGCGGACGCGCTGATCGACGCCCTGATGCCCTCGCACCACAGCCCGAACCTGCTGCACACCACGGACCTCGGCCTCGTCGCCGAGCGGGTGCTGCTGTCGGCCACCTCGCACTGGAACGGGCGCCTCCTCGGCGAGACCCGGATGCGCACCGAGACCGGCGTCTCGATCGTCGCGGTCCTGCGGCGGGCCGATGCCATCCCCTCCCCCGCCCCCGACTTCCGGCTGGCGGGCGGCGACACCCTCATCGTGATCGGCACGCGCGAAGGCGTGGAGACCGCCGCGACGATACTCGGAAGGGAGTGACCGCGTGCACTCCGCTGTCTTCCTGATCGAGTTCGGCGCGATCATCCTGGCCCTCGGCCTGCTCGGCAGATTCGCCGGGCGCTTCCAGTTCTCGCCGATCCCGCTGTACCTGCTCGCGGGGCTCGCCTTCGGTCAGGGCGGGCTGCTGCCGCTCGGCGCGAGCGAGGAGTTCGTCGCCATCGGCGCCGAGATCGGCGTCATCCTGCTGCTGCTGATGCTCGGGCTCGAATACACCGCGAGCGACCTCGTCAGCAACCTCAAGACGCAGTATCCGGCCGGGCTCGTCGACATGACGCTCAACGCCGTGCCGGGCGCCGTCGCCGCGCTCCTCATGGGCTGGGGCCCGGTCGCCGCCGTGGTCCTCGCCGGTGTCACCTGGATCTCGTCGTCGGGCGTCATCGCCAAGGTCCTCGGGGACCTCGGGCGGCTCGGCAACCGCGAGACCCCGGTGATCCTCAGCATCCTGGTCCTCGAGGACCTGGCGATGGCCGTCTACCTGCCGATCATCACCGCGCTGCTCGCGGGCGTCGGCCTGGCCGCGGGCAGCCTCACGCTGGCCATCGCCCTCGGCGCGGCCGGCGTCGTGCTCTTCCTCGCGGTGCGCTACGGACGGCTCATCTCCCGCTTCGTCTCCAGCGACGACCCGGAGAAGCTGCTCCTCGTGGTGCTCGGCCTGACCATCCTGGTCGCCGGGCTCGCGCAGCAGCTCCAGGTGTCCGCCGCCGTCGGCGCGTTCCTGGTCGGCATCGCGCTCTCCGGTGAGGTCGCCGAGGGCGCCCACTCGCTGCTCGCGCCGCTGCGGGACCTCTTCGCCGCCGTCTTCTTCGTCTTCTTCGGCCTGCACACCGACCCGGCCAGCATCCCGCCGGTGCTGCTGCCCGCCCTGGCGCTCGCCGTCGTCACCGCGTGCACGAAGATCGCCACCGGCTACTGGGCGGCGCGCCGCGCGGGCGTCTCCGTACGGGGCCGCTGGCGCGCGGGCGGCGCTCTGGTGGCGCGCGGCGAGTTCTCCATCGTCATCGCCGGCCTCGCGGTCGCCGCGGGCATCGAACCCATGCTGGGGCCGCTGGCCACGGCGTACGTCCTGATCCTTGTCATCGTCGGCCCGCTGACCGCCCGTTACACGCAGCCCGTCGCGGATCACGTGAGCGGGGTCATCGCCCGCCGCCGCATGGCCGGGGACCCCGCTGCCGCGGTGGTGCCCGGACCGCGGGAGACCGTGGAGTCGCTGGACGGGCAGGACGCGGGCGAGCGGTCCTAGCCGGCGGCGCGCGCCCCGCCGGGCAGGGGGCGCGCCGCGGGGAACTCCAGGACCGCCGCCCGAGGCCCCCTTCCCGCCTGGCACGATGCTTCCCATGACGTCAGGGCCCGCGTTCCGCCTCGCACGAGCCGCCGTGTTCGCGGCCGTGTGCGTGGTGGCGACGGCCCTGGGTCACGCGCTCATGTCCGGTGCCCCGCTGCCCTGGTGGGCGGTGGGGTACGCGTTCGCCGCCACGTCGGCCGCCGCGTGGTGGCTGACCGGGTGTGAGCGCGGGGCCCTCGCGGTCACCGGCGCCACCGTCGCGTCGCAGCTGGGCCTGCACGAACTGTTCGGCCTGGCCCAGCGGGTGAGCGCGCCCGCCCCGGCCGCCGTGCCGGCCTCCGCGCCCGTGTCCACGGCCACGGGTGGCGGCATGGACCACACGGGCCACCCCATGCCGGTGCCCGTGCCGGCGTCACCGCACGCCGCCATGCCGGACGAGGGCGTCTCCCACTGGATCATGTCCGTCTTCGGGCACAGCGCCCTCGGCATGTTCCTCGCCCACCTCACCGCCGCACTGCTCTGCGCCCTGTGGCTGTGGCGCGGCGAGGCGGCCGTGTTCCGCACCGGGCGGGCCCTCGCCGCCGCCGTCTTCGTGCCGCTGCGGCTGGTCCTCACGGCCCTGGCCGTCTCCCTTCCCCCGGCCCCGCCGCACGTCGGCGCGCTCGCGCCCGTACCGCGGCTGCGCGGGGTCCTCCTGCAGCACGCCGTCTCCCGCAGAGGTCCGCCGGTCCTTCCGGCCAGTTCCTGACACCGCCCGCACCCCACGTGCCGGGCGGATCTTCGGCGTTCCCCGCCGAAGCACCGAACTCTCCTCACCGAAGGACCTCTTGCGATGCCTCATGCCCTCGTGCACCCCGGACACGGCACGGACGCGGCCCGGGACGAGCTGATAACGGAATGGGCCCTCGCCGCGCGCGACGGCGACGGCGACGCGTTCGAGCGGTTCGTGCGCGCCACCCGGCGTGACGTCCTGCGCTTCGTGGCCCACCTCAGCGGCGACCCGCACGCGGCCGACGACCTGACCCAGGAGACGTATCTGCGCGCCCTGACCTCGCTCCACGGCTACGCCGCCCGCTCCTGCGCCCGCGTCTGGCTGCTCGCCATCGCGCGGCGCACGGTCGCCGACCGCTTCCGCATGGCGGCGGCCCGGCCCCGGATCTCCGACACCGGCGACTGGCAGGCCAGCGCGGAGCGTGCCCAGCCGCGCGGTCTGCCCGGCTTCGAGGAGGGCGTGGCCCTGCTCGACCTGCTGGCGGCCCTGGACGCGCCGCGCCGCGAGGCGTTCGTGCTGACCCAGCTCGTCGGACTCCCGTACGCGGACGCCGCCGCCGCCGTCGGCTGCCCCGTGGGGACGGTGCGCTCCCGGGTGGCGCGCGCCAGGGAGCGGGTGAGCGCGCTGCTGCTCGCGGCGGACCGCGTCGCGTGACCCGCACCGGCTGACCACGACGGGCCCCGGCCGTCGGCCCCCGCACACCTCGCGGGGACCGGCGGCCGGCTCCAGGACCGGCCCTAGCCGGTGTTCTCGCGCACGAACAGCGTCACCGACACGCTCGCCTCGAAGCCGTTGGCGCGCATCAGGGCGGCCGACGCCGTGTTGCGGGACTCGACGTCCGTGACCACGGCGTCGGCCCCGGCCTCCGTGAGCGTCGCGCAGCACGCCTTGACCAGGCGGCTCGCGACGCCCTGGCCCTGGTACTCGGGGGCGCACGCGATCCACTCCAGGTTGCCCCAGTCGGAGCGCTGGTCGAAGCCCATCGAGCCGAGCACGAAACCGGCGAGTTGTTCCCCGTCGAGCGCCACCCAGCAGGCGGACGCCTCGCTGTCGAGGTGGCCCGCGATGGCCGAGAGGGACCACGACGTGTACGGCTTGACGGAGGTGTCGTAGACCCTCCGCCCCAGGGCGAGGACATCGGCCAGATGGGCGGGCGTCATCGGGGCGAGCGCGACGGCCCCGCGTTCCGGCGGCGCGGCGGGGGTGGACATACGGGCCTCCCAGGGGCGGGCGCGGCGCCGGGCCGCGCCTTCGTCACCTCACGCTATGAGGCGGACCGCGGTCGCGCACGCGGAGCGGACCCGGGCGGCGGCCGGGCCGCACATGCCGCCGGGAACCCCGCGCCCCACCTGTCACTGGGCCAACTGGGCTACGCCGGACGCCCTTTGCCACACCTCCCGGATCGGGGACACGTGCGTGACCCGCCCCCGCGAAGGCCTATCGTGGAGCGCATGTCCGCTCCTGAACTGATCCGCATCGTCTCCCGCTCCTCCCCCATGGCCCTGGCCCAGGTGGAGCGCGTCCGCACCGAGCTCGCCGCGCTGCACCCCGGTATCCGCACCGAGGTCGTGCCGGTCACGACCTCGGGCGACCGCTGGATGGGCGACCTGGCGCAGCTCGGCGGCAAGGGCGCCTTCACCAAGGAGGTCGACGCCGCGCTGCTCGCGGGCGAGGCGGATCTCGCCGTGCACTGCGTGAAGGACGTACCGGCGGACCGGCCGCTGCCCGCGGGCACGACGTTCGCCGCGTTCCTCAAGCGCGACGACATCAGGGACGCGCTGATCCACCCCGGCGGCCTCACCCTCGACGAGCTGCCGGCCGGCTCCCGCATCGGCACCTCCTCGGTGCGCCGCCGGGCGCAGCTCGCCGCCTCGCACCCCGAGCTGGAGTGCGTGCCCATGCGGGGCAACGCGGGGCGCCGCCTGGAGAAGCTCGCCGCGGGCGACGCCGACGCGCTGCTGCTCGCGCAGTCCGGCCTGGAGCGCATCGGCCGCCCCGACCTGGCGACCGACGTGCTGTCCGTCGAGACGATGTGTCCGCCGATCGGCGCCGGCATCCTCGCCCTGCAGTGCCGTGAGGACGACACCGCGACGATCGACGCGGTGTCGGCCCTCGGTGACCGGGACGCCTGGCGCGAGGCGACGGCCGAGCGCATGTTCCTGCACGTGCTGCAGGGCCACTGCAACTCCCCCATCGCCGGGTACGCGCGCTCCGAGCGGGGCGGCGACCTGTCGCTGCGCGCCTGCGTCTTCACCCCCGACGGCAAGACCGTGCTGAACGCCCACGAGTGGGCGGGCCCGCTCGACCCGGCGACGCTCGGCACGTCGGTGGCCGTCGCGCTCCTGCGCCAGGGGGCGCGGGAGCTGATCGACGGCATCGCGCACTGACGGGGGCGTCCTCAGCGCCGCTCGAAGACGGCGACCGTACGGGCGGGGACGGTGAAGGTACCGGACTTCCGCTCGTACGAGGACGCCTTGACGGTGGTGTCGGCGCCCTTGGCCTGTACGGGGTGCAGCCGGTACGCCGTGTCCTTCAGGCCCGCCACCCGCTGCTCCCGCGCGTCCGGGGTCGCGTTGAAGACGACGACGAGGTCACCGACCCGCATGGTGACGACGCCCGGCGTCTCCGCGTCGGTGCCGGAGAGCGGGAAGGAGAGCCGGGACTGGACCTCGGCGGCCGTGGTCAGGGAGAAGGCGGGCTCGCTCGCGCGCAGCTTCACCAGGTCCCGGTAGGCGGCCGACGCGCCGTCGATCTCCCGGCAGCCGGGGTTCAGGGCGGCGGAGGCCAGGAGGGGCTTGGCGAAGCTCCACTTGGCCTTGTTGTCCGCGGCCACCGGCAGCCCGCGCCCGAAGCCGTTGCCGTCGCGGCAGCTCCAGTGGATGGCGTTGAACCAGTCGCCGCTGTCGAAGGAGTTCCGGTCGAGGGACTTCGAGCGCAGCAGGTCGCTGCCGGCCTGGGAGAGCGAGGGGCCCTGGGCGAGGGTCGCGGTCGCCATGGCGAGCACCTGCATGCGGGCGCGGTCGGCGGGTGAGGTGTCCGCGGGGAGCTTGAAGGCGAGCGCGTCGTACAGCGACTCGTTGTCGTGCGCGTCGGCGTAGGAGAGGGCGTCGCCGGGGGCCGCCGCGTATCCGGCGGGGGAACCGTTGTAGTCGACCTGCGAGCCCTTGACCCTGCGGCCCGCGGAGTCGGTGAACGTGTACGAGGCCAGGTTGCCGGTCAGTCCCACCTTCAGCAGGTCCTGGTAGTGCAGGAGCCGGGCCTTCTGCTCGGCCTTCGTGCCGTTCGCCTTCGAGGCGTTGGGGTCGGTGTAGAGGCCGCTCGCGAAGCCCTGGACGCCGGGGTCCTCGTCGAAGGGGCTGCCGCCGCGCACGGCGTCACGGGCGCGGTCGGAGAAGGTGGCGACGCCGGTGCCCGCCATGTTCTTCTGGGTGGCCTGGACGAAGCGGGCGTCGTCGGCGACCTCGCCGAAGTTCCAGCCCTCTCCGTAGAGGATGACCTTCTTCCCGTCGACGCCGTCCTTCTTCGGCGTCAGCGCGTCCAGGGCCTTCCGCACGGCGACGATGTTGGCCTTGGGGTGGTGGCCCATCAGGTCGAAGCGGAAGCCGTCGACCTTGTACTCCTTGGCCCAGGTGACCACGGAGTCGACGACGAGCTTGCCCATCATGGCGTTCTCGGGCGCGGTGTTCGCGCAGCACGTCGAGTTGGCGACGCTTCCGTCGGCGAGGAGCCGGTGGTAGTAGCCGGGCACGATCTTGTCGAGGACGGACTCGTCGGCCTGGCCGCCGGCGACCGTGTGGTTGTAGACGACGTCCATGACGGCCCGCAGCCCGGAGCGGTTCAGGCCTTGGACCATCTGCCGGAACTCGACCGTGCGCCGGGTCCCGTCCGGGTCGCTCGCGTAACTGCCCTCCGGCACGGTGTAGTGCACGGGGTCGTAGCCCCAGTTGTAGCCGTCCTCGGCGGCGGCCTCGGAGACGCACGCCTGCTGCTCGTCGGAGTCGGGCGCGGACGCCGTCAGGTCGCAGTCGGGCTCGGCCTGGTCACCGCGGCGTTCGGGGACGATGCCGAAGTCGGAGACGGGCAGCAGGTGGACGTACGACGTGCCGGCCCTGGCGAGCTCGCGCAGGTGCTTCATGCCGTCGGACGCCTTGTCCGTGAAGGCGCGGTACTCACCGGGGTGGCGGGACGTGCGGTCCTCCACGGAGAAGTCGCGGACGTGCAGTTCCTGGATCTGCGCGTCCCGCAGCGGTGTCGCCCTCGGCTTCCGCAGCCGGTCCCAGCCGGCGGGGGCGAGCCGCGGGTCGTCGAGGTCGGCGGCGAGGCTGCGGGCGGAGTCGGCGGTGAGGGCGGTGGAGTAGGGGTCGGTGACCTTGTTGGTGACCACCTTCTGGACGCTGGGCGCCCACACCTTCACGACGTACCTGTACGGCTTGCCCTGCCAGGCCTTGGGGCCGCTGACGGACCACACGCCGCTGGTGTCGTCGCGCCGCATGGGCACGGTCCTGCCGTCCAGTTCGAGGGCGACGGACCGGGCGGTGGGCGCCCAGACGGCGAGCGAGGTGCGGCCGTGGCGGAACCTCGGGCCGAGTTCCGCCTTGGTGGCGGCGGCGCCGTAGAGGTCATCGAGGATGCCCTGCGTCTGGACGCCGGTGGCGTCGAGCAGCGTCCCGTCGGCGTCCTCGCGGACCGCGACGACCTGGCCGGTCAGGGCACGGCGGGCCTGCGCGCGGTCGCGCGGCTCGACGCTGAAGGCGGCATAGCCCTTGAGGTGCGGGAACTTCTGGCGCTGGGCCTCGGTCAGGCCGCCCTCGACCGGTGTCAGGCGTATGCGCCGCCCTTCCCCGACCAGCTTCCCGTCCCGCACGGTGAGCCGCCCGTCGGGGTCGTACACCAGCTCGTGCCGGGCGCCGGCGGCGCCGGGCAGGTCCCAGGCGAGGGTGTTCCGGTCGATCCACTGGGCTCTGGCCTTGGTCGGATCGAGCGCGTCGCCCGCGTCGGCGACGGCCGAGGCCCTGGGCGCCGCGCCGACGGAGGGGGCCAGGGGCACGACGACGGCGAGCAGGGCGAGGGAGGTGGCGAGGAGCGAACGACGGGGGGAGCCGGTCAAGGGGGTCTCCTTGAAGGGGGAGGGACGGAAGCGGGGCCCCTCGGGCGTGTGGCGGAGGAGGAACGGGACCAGGGGCGGAGCCCTGAAATCACTCCGGCGGAGGAGGAGCGACCCAGGGGCGACGCCCTGGGATTCAGCCCCTCCGGCGTTTGAGGAGCGGGGTCCGGGGCGGAGCCCTGGAATCCAGCACCCCGGCGTCAGGGGGCGGGACCAGGGGCCGAGCCCTGAGTCACTCCGGCGTGAGAGGGGCGGAGCCCGGGGCGGGGCGGGCCGCCCGGCAGCGGGAAGGCGGATGCCGGGCGGCCCAGAGGACGGGTTCAGCCGCGCCGCACGGCGCTCAGCACTTGCGGGCCCCCACGTGCAGCGCGAGCGCCGTGTCGGGCGCCACGGACGCCGTGAACTGCCCCGAGCCGTTGACGTTGACGGTCCTGCGGCCCTGGACGTCGCAGTACGTGCCGGCGGCCAGCGAGGTCTGGAAGGTCCGGTTGACGGCGTGACCCTCGTGGTTGATCACCACGTACGCCTTGTCGCCGCGGCCGAAGGCGATCGCGTCGTTGCCGTTGTCCCACCAGTTGGTCATGCCCTTGCCGTGCGCGGCGTTGCGGAACTTGACCATGCTCTTGATCTCGGGCCAGGCGTGCTGGCACTTCCAGCCGTCGTTGTAGCAGGCCTTCACATGACCGCCGTCGGGCGACCCCGCGTCGTTGTTGCTGAACTCGTAGCCGGAGTGCACGTCGGGCGAGCCGTAGGGCAGGGCGAGCATGAACACGTGCGCGAGGGTGTACTTCGCGCCGTCCTTGTAGTTGAGGCTCTGGCCGTGCCGTTCGGTGTCGTGGTTGGTGACGAAGACGGACGACTTGGAGCCGGGCATGTAGCCCCAGCCCTCGCCGTAGTTCTTGAGGTAGGCGAGCTTCTCGTCGTTGAAGACCCGCTTGAGGTCCCAGGCGTACCGGAACTCCTGCGCGTCGCCGACGGCGGTGTACTCGCTCGGCGAGACCGCCTCGTTCGCGCCGTACAGCGTCTCCTGCTTCCAGTAGACGTCCTGCTTGTTCAGCCGCGACTTGATGTTCTTGAGGTCGTCGACGGGGATGTGCTTGGCCGCGTCGACGCGGAAGCCGTCGACGCCGAGGGAGAGGAGGTCGTTGAGGTAGGTCGCGATCCTGCCCCGGACGTACTCCTCGCCGGTGTCGAGGTCGGCGAGGCCGCCCAGTTCGCAGTTCTGGGTGTTCCAGCGGTCCTGGTAGTTGCTGATGGACGCCTGGCAGTTGTCCATGTCGAAGCGGGAGTACGTGCCCGGGTAGTCGTATTTGGTGAAGCGGGAGCCCGCGGAGCCGGTGCCCGAGGCGTTCGTCATGTGGTTGATCACCGCGTCGGCGACGACCTTGACGCCCGCGGAGTGGCAGGTGTCCACCATGTTCTTGAACGCGGACCGGTCACCGAGCCGGGTGCCGATCTTGTAGCTCACGGGCTGGTACGCGGCCCACCACGCCTCGCCCTGGAGGCGCTCCTGTGGTGGTGACACCTGCACGGCGCCGTATCCGTCGGGGCCGAGCTGGTCCGTGCACGCCTTGGCCACCGAGGCGTACTCCCACTCGAAGAGCACGGCGGTGACGTCCTTGCCGCCGGGCGGGGCGGCCTGTGCCTGCGGGGCTCCGGCGACGAGGCCGCCGGCGACTCCGGCGGCGAGGGCGAGGGTGGCGGCGAGGGGTCTGCGGACCCCGGTCTTCCGGGCAGCCATGATGGTCTCCTGCGTCAGTGGGGATGGCCCTGTGCGGCAACGCGCCGTGCCCGTCAGGCCGTTGAAGGATGTTGCAGCAACATTTCAACGCCGATTTCGGACGAGACCGTACGACCCCGGGGAACCGGGGTCAACCCTTCACGCACAACTGGTCGCCACACTGCGGTTTCCGGGATTTCATACGCCGCAAGACCTTTCGCAAGAGATTGCGACGGTGTTACGTTCAACCACGACTCCGGTTCGAGCGGCCGGGGGCCCGGCACACCGGGCCCCACGCGCCCGGCCGTTCGGGCCGGGTCCCAGGAACGGGAAGGCCCCGGGGCCACATCGTCACCCCGCTGCCCCGACCGGGCCGGCTCCGGGGCCGTCCTTCCAGAGCCTGGCCCGTACGTCCGCTCTCAGCGCGGCGCCTGCGCCGTGGACCCCCGGACGACCAGCTCGGGCTGGAAGACGAACTCCGTGTGCTGCACGGGGTTGCCCTGGATCTCTTCGAGCAGCGCGCCCACCGCCGCGGTGGCCATGGCCTGCACCGGCTGACGCACCGTCGTCAGCGGCGGGTCGGTGAACGCGATCAGCGGCGAGTCGTCGAAGCCGACGACGGAGACGTCCCCCGGCACCGAGAGCCCGCGCTGACGCACCGCGCGCACGGCCCCGAGCGCCATCATGTCGCTGCCGCAGACCATCGCCGTGCACCCCTGGTCCAGGAGCGCGCTGGCCGCCGCGTGGCCGCCCTCGACGGTGAACAGGGTGCGCTGCACCAGCCGCTCGGCCTCCCCCTGTGCCAGGCCGAGCAGGCCGTGCAGCGCCGCGGTGAACCCCTCCGCCTTGCGCCGGGAGGGCACGTACCTGGTCGGGCCGATGGCCAGACCGATCCGCTCGTGCCCCAGATCGACCAGGTGGCGCACCGCCATCCGGGCCGCCGCTCGGTCGTCGGGCGAGACGAAGGACACCGGGATGTTCTCGTTGTAGCCGTTGATCAGGACGAACGGCGTGCCCCGCCCCGCCAGTTCGAGGTAGCGGGTGGGGTCCGCCGTGGTGTCCGCGTGGAGCCCGGAGAGGAACACGATGCCGCTGACGCGGCGCTCCTCCAGTTGCTCGACCAGTTCGTCCTCGGTCGCGCCGCCCGGCATCTGGGTGCACAGCATGGGCGTGTAGCCGTGCCCGGCGAGCACCTGCTCGACGACCTGCGCGAAGGCGGGGAAGATCGGGTTGCTCAGCTCGGGGACGACGAGCCCGACGAGACCGGCGCTGTGCCGCTTCAGGCGCAGCGGGCGCTCGTAGCCCAGGATGTCCAGGGCCGCGAGCACCCGTTGCCGCGTGCCCGTCGCCACCCCCGGTTTGCCGTTGAGCACCCGGCTCGCGGTGGCTTCGCTCACCCCGGCCTGGGCCGCGATGTCCGCGAGGCGCGGAGCACCGCGGTCGGCCCAGTCCGAGGCGCGCGGCGGGGAGGTGGTCACACCGCCCACCAGGCGGTGGTGTCCGCGGGCAGTTCGGTCGTGCCGTCCACGATCTCCACGGCGGTGTTGGCGAGCAGGACCCGGCCGGGGGCCGGCATCCGCACCGGGGCGCCCGTGGTGTTCGCGGTGCACACGAAGCCCTCGCGGCGGAAGGCGAGCACGCCCTCGGGGGCGTCGAGCCACTCCAGCGAGTCACCGGCGCCGAGGCCCGGCTGCGTCCGCCGTACGTGCAGCGCCCGCCGGTAGAGCTCCAGGGTCGAGTCGGGGTCACCGGTCTGGGCCTGGACGCTCAGCTCGCCCCAGCCGGCGGGCTGCGGCAGCCAGCTCCCGCCCGCGCCGAAGCCGTGGCTCGGCCCGTCGACGGTCCACGGGATGGGCACCCGGCAGCCGTCGCGGAAGCCGTCCTGGCCGCTGGCCCGGACGAACGAGGGGTCCTGACGCACCTCGTCGGGCAGGTCGGTGACGTCGGGCAGGCCGAGCTCCTCGCCCTGGTAGACGTAGGCGGAGCCGGGCAGCGCGAGCATCAGGAGGGTCGCGGCGCGGGCGCGGCGCAGGCCGAGCTCGCGGTCGCCGGGCGTGCACAGCTGGGTGCCGAGCCCCGGCGGGTTGGCGAACCGCGTGGCGTGGCGGGTGACGTCGTGGTTGGAGAGCACCCAGGTGGCGGGGGCCCCGACGGGCCGCATGGCGGCCAGCGACTCGTCGATGACCGCGCGCAGCTCGGCGGCGTCCCAGTAGGTGCCCAGGTAGTGGAAGTTGAAGGCCTGGTGCATCTCGTCGGGGCGCACGTAGGCGGCGGCGCGCTCGACGGTGGGCGTCCAGGCCTCGGCGACGAGGATGCGCGCGCCCGACCCCTGGCCCCGGCCCCCGGAGCCCGCGGGGCCGAGGTCGTTGCCCGCGTACTCGGCGAGGACGGCGCGCCAGCTGCGGTAGATCTCGTGCACACCGTCCTGGTCGAAGAACGGCATGGCGTCGTTGCCGAGCAGCTTGAGCTGGTCGTGGGTGCCGAGGTCGGGCAGGCCCTCGGCCTTGACCAGGCCGTGGGCGACGTCGACGCGGAAGCCGTCGACGCCCATGTCGAGCCAGAACCGCAGGATGGAGCGGAACTCGTCCCGGACGGCGGGGTGCTCCCAGTTGAAGTCGGGCTGCTCGGGGGCGAAGAGGTGGAGGTACCACTCGCCGTCCTCGACGCGCGTCCAGGCGGGGCCGCCGAAGATGGACTCCCAGTCGTTGGGCGGGAGTTCGCCGTCGGCGCCCTTGCCGGGGCGGAAGTGGTAGCGCTCGCGCAGCGGGGAGCCCGGGCCCTCGCGCAGGGCGCGCTGGAACCAGTCGTGCTGGTCGGACGAGTGGTTGGGCACCAGGTCGACGATGACGCGCAGGCCCAGCGCGTGGGCGTCGCGCAGGAGGGCGTCGGCGTCGTGCAGGTCGCCGAACATCGGGTCGATCGCGCGGTAGTCGGCGACGTCGTATCCGGCGTCGGCCTGCGGCGACGAGTAGAACGGACTGAGCCAGACGGCGTCGACGCCGAGGTCCCGGAGGTAGGGCAGCCTGGCGCGGATGCCCGCCAGGTCGCCCATGCCGTCACCGTTGCCGTCGGCGAAGCTGCGCGGATAGACCTGGTAGATCACCGCGTCGCGCCACCAGTCCGTGCGGGTGCCGGAGGCGGGGGCTGTGGGGGCAGCGAGATGCTGGGTCATGTCTTCCCTGGGATCGAGAGATCGAGAGTCAGGACTTGGTCGCGCCGGCCGTCAGTCCGCCGACGAGGTGGCGCTGGACGAAGCCGAAGATGATCGCGGCGGGCACCGCGACGATCACCGCGGCGGCCGTCAGCGAGCCCCAGTCGCTGGTGTACTGGTTGACGAAGGTCTGCAGGCCGCCGGCGAGGGTGAGGTTCTCCTCGCCGGTCATGAACGCGGACGCGTAGGCGACCTCGGCCCAGCCGGTGATGAAGCTGTAGAAGCCGGTGACGGCGAGCCCCGGCTTGGCCAGGGGCACGATGAGCCGCCAGAAGGTGCCGAACGGGTTGAGGCCGTCCACGCGCCCCGCCTCGTCGATCTCCACCGGGATGGTGTCGAAGTACCCCTTCATCATCCAGGCGCAGAACGGCACGGCGATCGTCAGGTAGGTGACGACGAGGCCGATGGGCTGGTTGAGCAGGCCCAGGCTCGCGAGGAGGTTGTACAGCGGCACGATGAGCACCGCGACGGGGAACATCTGGGTGATGAGCAGCAGCCACATCAGCGGCCGCATGCCGGGGAACCTGAAGCGGCTGACGGCGTAGCCGGTGGTCGCGGAGATGAAGACACCGATGACGGTGGTCAGGCCGACGACGAGCAGGGAGTTGCCGACCCAGCTCACGAACTCGGTGTCGTTGATGACGTGGTCGTAGTTGCCGAGGGTGAAGTCCTTCACCAGGGCGGTGGAGAACGCCTCGCTCTGCGGCTTGAACGACGTGATCAGCAGCCACAGCGGCGGCAGGACCGCGATGGCGGAGGCGATGAGCAGCGTCACGTGGAGGCCGACGGAGGCCAGGGGGCCGCGTTCGCCGCGCGCCCTGACCTTCCGCTTCGGCTCGCTCGGGCTCGTGGTCCCGGTCGGTCGGTTCGTCGCGGTGGTCACCAGACTTCTCCCTGCTTGCGGAGCGCGCGGCGGTAGAACACCGCGAAGAGCGAAAGGAGCAGCAGAATGATCACGCCCCAGGCCGCGGAGCCCGCGAAGTCGCGGGGGCTCACGACGAAGGAGAGCCGGTAGGCGTACGTCACCAGGATCTCGGTGGCGTCTCCCGGACCGCCCCGGGTGAGCAGGAAGATCACCGGGAACATGTTGAAGGTCCAGATGCTGCTGATGAGGATCACCGTGCTGCTGACGGACCGCAGGCCCGGCAGGGTGATGTGCCGGAAGCGCTGCCAGGCGTTGGCGCCGTCCATCTCGGCGGCCTCGTACAGCTCGCCCGGGATGGACTGGAGGCCGCCGAGCATGGCGACCAGCATGAACGGCACGCCGAGCCAGACGTTGACGGTGATCACCGAGAGCTTGGCCCAGGTGGGGTCGTTCAGCCACGGGATGGCGTCGATGCCGCCGCCGGCCAGGAGCTTGTTGAGGATGCCGTTCTTCTCGTTGAAGATCAGCCGCCAGGTGAACACGGAGACGAAGGCGGGCACCGCCCAGGGCAGGATCAGCGCCATCCGGTAGAAGGAGCGTCCCGCCAGCTTGCGGTTGAGCATGTTGGCCAGGGCCAGGCCGAGCGCGAAGGACAGCGCGACACAGGAGACGGTCCAGATGACGGTCCAGGTCAGCCGGTCCCAGAACACGCCGTCGGAGAGGACCGCGGTGTAGTTGTCGAGGCCGACCGACTCGTACGTCGCCGGGATGTGGTTGACGCCGATGGTGCGCTCGACGTTCGCCTCGTTGGCGTCGGTCGTCGACAGGTAGAGGCCGCGCACCAGCGGGTAGCCGATGATCACGCCGATCACGGTCACCACGGGGGCGACCATGGCCCAGGCGTACCAGTGGGTGGACAGCGCCCGGCGCAGGCGCCCGGGGTTCTTGCCGGACCGGTGGTTCTTCCCGGTGCGGTCGGTTTTGCCGGTCAGGTGGCCGCGGCCGCGGATGCCCGGGGCATCCGCGGCCTTCACCACCGACTGGCCGCTCTCGACAGCCATGAGGCGGTCAGCCCTCCTCTTCTTCCCGTTCCCGCTGCTTACTTGTAGTCCTTGAGGAGCTTGCGGTAGGCGTCACCGACGCCGTCCGCCGCGCCCTGCGGCGAGGCCTTGCCGCTGAGCACCTTGCCCATCTGCAGGCGGATCGGCTCGAAGAGGGAGTTGGCCTGCGGGATCCACGGGCGCTCCACGGACTTGTCCACGGCCGGCTTGAAGAACTGCACCATCTGGTTGTCCTTGACGGACTTCTCGTCGTAGACCGACGTGCGGGTGGGCAGCAGGCTGAGCTTCTCGGTGGTCTGCTGCTGCACCTTGGCGGAACTCATGTACTTGATGAACTCGTAGCTCGCGTCGAGGTTGCCGGAGCCCGCGTAGGCGGCGAGGTTCCAGCCGCCCTGCGGGGAGGCCTGACGGTCGCTGCCACCGGGGACGGGGGCGACGCCGAGGTTGCCCTTGTCCGCCTTGAACTCCTTGCCCTGCAGCGCGCCCTCGATGGACCAGGGGCCGTCGATCGCCATGGCGACCTCGCCGTCCTTGAAGGCGTTCAGCTGGTTGTTGTAGCCGTCGCTCGCGTCGGTGGTGGCGGCCTTGGAGTCGACCAGGTCCTTCATCACCTTGAACGCGGCGGCGCCCTCGGGGTCGTCGGCGGTGATCTTCTTGTTCTTGGTGTCGAGGAGGTCGCCGCCCTCGCCGTAGAGGTACGGGAGGTAGTAGTACGGGTCGTCGCCGCGCAGGTAGAGGCCGGTCTTGCCGGTCTTCGACTTGATCTTCTTCGCGGCGGACTTCACCTCGTCGAAGGTGGCGGGGACCGGGACGCCGGCCTTCTTGAGCATCTTCTTGTTGTAGAAGAGCGCCAGGGTGTCGATGGTCTGCGGGACCGCGTACGTCTTGCCCTTGAACTTGGTGCTCGCCGCCGCCTGCGGCAGGTAGTCGCCCGCGTCGTCCAGTGCGGCGGTGCCCTCCAGCGGGGCGAGGTAGCCGAGGTTGGCGAAATCGGCGACCCAGGCGACCTCGGTGCGCATCACGTCGGGGGCCCCGGAGTTGCCGCCCGCGGCGTTCTTGAACTTGGCGTTGGCCTCGCCGAACGCGACGCTCACGTAGTTGACCTTGACGTCGGGGTGGAGCTTCTCGAAGCCCTTGGCGAGCTTCTCGTAGGTCCCCTTCTCCGCGTCGTTCGAGGTGTCCCAGAAGGTGACCGTGCCGGAGAGCTTGCCCGAGCTCTTCTTGCCGCTGTCACCGTCGTCACCACCGCAGGCTGCCGCCGTCAGGGTGAGGGCCGCGACCAGCGCGGTGGCCCCTATGCCACGCCGCATGTGAACTCCTTCGACTGAACCCGAGGAACGAGGGGAGGCGTGACCTCGGGGGAGAGGCGCCTCCGGGTGAGCCGCACTGGACGCGGCGCCGGGTTGCCAGGGAACGTAACAGGATTGAAAAAGCTCCGAAAGACCTTGCGGGAAATTTCTGCAAGCGTTGGTCATTGTTACCGCTGCGTGTCCTTACGGTTGCCAACGATGCGCTTGACACCGCTCTGAGGTGGCCCTAATCCCCCGTGGCGGCCGCTTTCAGAGCTGCAAGTTTCTTGCATGAACGGAAGCTTGCAGCAAAGTTGCATGCCCTTGCCCATCTGGTGGGCAAGCGGGCCGGTGACAGGTACAGTCCAGTCCATGACCGCACGGCTCGTCGACATCGCAGCGCAGGCGGGGGTCAGCGAAGCGACCGTGAGCCGCGTCCTCAACGGCAAGCCCGGTGTCGCGGCGGCCACCCGGGAATCCGTCCTCGCGGCGCTCGACGTGCTCGGCTTCGACCGCCCCTCCCGCCTGCGCCAGCGCAGCAGCGCGGGCCTGGTCGGACTGATCACACCCGAGCTGGACAACCCCATCTTCCCCGCGCTCGCCCAGGTCATCGGACAGGCCCTGACCCGCCAGGGGTACACACCGGTGCTCGCCACCCAGACCCCGGGCGGCTCCACCGAGGACGAGCTGACCGAGATGCTGGTCGACCGCGGCGTCTCCGGCATCATCTTCGTCTCGGGCCTGCACGCGGACACCACCGCCGACATGGAGCGCTACGAGGTGCTGCGCGGCAAGGGCGTGCCCTACGTCCTCGTGAACGGCTTCTCCCCCAAGGTGCGGGCCCCCTTCGTCTCCACCGACGACCGGGCCGCGGCGCGGCTCGCCGTGACGCACCTGGCCGCGCTCGGCCACACCCGCGTCGGCCTCGCGGTGGGCCCCCGGCGGTTCGTGCCGGTCCTGCGCAAGATCGAGGGTTTCCAGCTCGGCCTGCGCGAGCGCCTCGGGATGACCGCCGAGGCCTCCGCCGAGCTGATCGAGCACTCGCTGTACTCGCTGGAGGGCGGCCAGGCCGCGGCGGACACACTGATCGGCCGGGGCTGCACCGCGATCGTGTGCGCCAGCGACATGATGGCGCTCGGCGCGGTCCGTGCCGCCCGCGAGCGGGGCCTCGACGTGCCCCGCGACATCTCCGTGGTGGGCTACGACGACTCCCCGCTCATCGCCTTCACCGATCCCCCGCTGACCACGATCCGCCAGCCGGTGCAGGCGATGGGCCAGGCCGCGGTCCGCACGCTCCTGGAGGAGATCGGCGGCACGCCCGCGCCGCACAGCGAGTTCGTCTTCCTGCCGGAGCTGGTCGTCCGCGACTCGACCGCGTCGGGCCGGCGGGACGACCGCCGCTCCGCCTAGGCCTCTTCACGGGCCCTCGCACGGACTCCGGGGGGCGCGGCTAGCAGCGGGCCGGCAGCAGGGGTTCCCACCAGGCGCGGTTCTCGCGGTACCAGTGGACCGTGCGGGCCAGGGCCTCGTCGAAGTCGGTCCGCGGGCGGTAGCCGAGCTCGGTGCTGATCTTGGTGTGGTCCACGGCGTATCGGCGGTCGTGGCCCTTGCGGTCGGTGACGTGGGCGATGCGCCCGCTGTCCGCGCCGCACAGCGCGAGCAGCCGGTGGGTCAGCTCCAGGTTGGTCAGGGAGGTGCCGCCGCCGATGTTGTAGACCTCGCCCGGCCGCCCTCCGGTGCGCACCAGCTCCAGGCCGCGCACATGGTCGTCGGTGTGCAGCCAGTCCCGGATCTGGAGCCCGTCGCCGTACAGCGGCACGCTGTCCCCGTCGAGCAGGGCGGCGAGGAAGCGCGGGATCAGCTTCTCCGGGTGCTGGTGGGCGCCGAAGTTGTTGGAGCAGCGGGTGACCCTGACGTCGAGGCCGTGGGTGCGGTGGTGGGCCAGGGCGATGAGGTCGGAGGCCGCCTTCGACGCCGCGTAGGGCGAGTTGGGCGCGAGTGGGGACTCCTCGGTGGCCGCGCCGTGCGGCAGCGAGCCGTACACCTCGTCGGTGGAGACGTGCAGGAAGGGGCTGACGCCGTGCCGGAGCGCGGCGTCGAGCAGCGTCTGGGTGCCGAGCACGTTGGTGCGGGTGAAGTCGGCGCCGCCCGCGATGGAGCGGTCGACGTGGGACTCCGCGGCGAAGTGCACGATCTGCCCGTGGTCCGCGACCAGCGCGTCGACCAGCTCGGCGTCGCAGACGCTGCCGTGCGCGAACGTGAACCGGGGGTCGTCGCGCACCTCCGCGAGCCGCGCGAGGCTGCCGGCGTAGGTGAGGCTGTCGAGGACGGTCACCGCACCGCCCGGGCCGTCGGGCCCGAGCAGTGCGCGGACGTGGGCGGAGCCGATGAACCCCGCGCCGCCGGTGACGAGGATGCGGGAGGCGCGGTCCGTGCCCGCGGTCCGGGGGCCGGCGGCGTGCGCCGGGGCGTTGTCGGTCATGAGGTGAGCTGCACTCTGCTGTGGTCTCCGATGACGAGCCGGTGGGCGCCGGGGAGGCGGGGCGCGGGGGACACCGCGGCGCCCCGTCCGATCAGGGAGCTCTCGATGCGGGAGGCCCCCTCGACCTGCGCGCCGCGCAGCAGTACGGAGTGCGCGATGGCGCTGTCCTCGATCCGGCAGTCCTCGGCGATGGCTGTGTAGGGGCCGATGCTGCTGTTGCTGACGACGGTACCCGCGCCGATCACCACGGGGCCGACCAGGCGTGAGCCGCGTACGACGGCGCCCTCGGCCACCCGGACGCGGCCGACGAGGGTGCTGTGCGGATCGACCTTGCCCTCGACGAGGCCCGTCATGCCGTCGAGCACCTGCCGGTTGACCTCCAGGAGGTCGTCGACGCTGCCCGTGTCGCGCCAGGGCCGCTCGGTGGTCTCCGCGGCCACGCGCTGACCCTGGTCGATCAGCCACTGCACGGCGTCGGTGATCTCCAGCTCGCCGCGGCCCGACGGGCTGATCGCCCGGACCGCCGGGTGGATCTGCGGGCCGAAGGCGTAGACGCCGATGAGGGCGAGGTCGCTGCGCGGCCGGTCCGGTTTCTCCTCCAGGCGTAGGACGTCGCCGTGCTCGTCGAGCTCGGCCACGCCGAAGGCCGTGGGGTCGGGCACCGGGGTGAGCAGCAGCCGGGCCGCGCTCCGGTCGGTCTCGGCCCGCCGGACGAATCCGGTGAGGCCCTCTTGCAGGTAGTTGTCGCCGAGGTAGAGCAGGAAGTCGTCCTCGGCGAGGAACTCCCGGGCGAGCAGCACCGCGTGGGCGAGGCCCAGCGGGCTGTCCTGTTGCAGGTAGGTGACCCGGAGTCCGAAGCGGGCGCCGTCGCCCACGGCTTCGCGGATCTCGGTGCCGTGCCGGCCGACCACGATCGCGGTCTCGGTGATGCCGGCCGCGGCGATGGCCTCAAGGCCGTAGAAGAGCACGGGCTTGTTGGCGATGGGCAGCAGTTGCTTGGCACTGGTGAAGGTGAACGGCCGCAGTCGGCTGCCCGTTCCGCCCGCCAGGATCAGAGCCTTCAAGGAAGCCGCCCGCTCTGCGGGGCGGCAAGGGGGTGCGTCACCACGTTTCCCTCCTCGTACTCGAAGCGGCTCCATGACTCAAGCAGAGCCGACCCGACTGCCGCAAGGCCTGTCTGAAACTTTCTGAAAGCTCTTGCCAAAGGTGTCGGCGGCTTGTTTCACTCGATCCGCGCCCACCGGGCCCTGGCTCAACTTCCGGATCCCGGCGCGCACTTGACGCACGATCGGAACCACCGACTGGGGGCAGCAGTGACAGGTCACCGCCAGCGCGCACAGCTGGCCGGGGAGGCCGCCCACCTGGCGCCCGGCGCCTCGGAGGAGACCGCCCTCGGGCAGCGTGTCTTCGCACACGGCCGGGGCGCCGTCCTGACGGATCTGGACGGCGCCGACTACCTCGACTTCGCCGCGGGCACGCTCACGCAGTCGCTCGGCCACTGCCACCCCGAGGTCGTCGACGCGCTCACCGCGCAGGCCGCCCGGCTGTGGAACGTGCACGACAGCGCGACCGAGGGGCGGGACGTACTCCTCGACCTGCTCACCCGGTTGCTGCCCGAGCACCTGGACACGTACGCCTTCTTCTCCACCGGCGCCGAGGCCGTCGAGGCCGCGCTGCGCGTGGTGCAGGCGACCGCTCCCCCGGGCCGCAACCGGCTCGGCGCGCTCCGCCACGGCTTCCACGGCAAGACGATGGGCGCCCGGATGCTGGTGCACTGGGACATCGGCAACCAGGCCTTCGCGGGGAACAGCGTCCTCGGCTACTCGCCGTACTGCTACCGCTGCCCGCTCGACCTGGAGTACCCCTCGTGCGAAGTGCGTTGCGCCTCGCTGGTGCGCAAGCACATCGCCGAGAAACCGAACGTCTCCGCGCTCGTCTTCGAGCCCGTGCTCGGCGCGGCCGGCGTGATCGTCCCGCCACCCGGCTACTGGGAACAGATCGCCGAGGCCTGCCGCGCGAACGGCGTGCTGCTCGTCGCCGACGAGGTGCTGACCGGCGGCGGGCGCACCGGCTCCTTCCTCGCCAGCGAGGCCCTGGGCATCGAACCGGACCTGGTGGTCCTCTCCAAGGGCATGGCCAACGGCTTCCCCTTCGCGGTGCTCGCCGGCCGCGCCGAACTGCTGCGCTCACCCGAGGCCGCGCGGGCCGGTTCCTACGCCTCCACCTACGCGAGCAACCCCCTCGGCATCGCCGCCGCGCGCGCCACGCTCGGCATCATCGAACGCGACCGGCTCACCGAACGCGTGCGGGAACTCGGGGCGTTGCTCGACGAGCGGCTGAGCGCCCTGCGGGCACGGCATGAGCAGCTCGGTGACGTCCGCGCGGCCGGGCTGCTGTTCGGCCTGGAGTTCGTGACGGACGAGGACAGCCGTACGCCCGCGCCCGACATCGCCCGAAACGTCTACACGACCGCGCTCGACCTCGGCCTGCGCACCTCGGTCGGCGGGCACATCATCCGGCTCGCCCCGCCGTTCACCCTCACCGAGGCCCAACTCGACGAAGGCGTGGGCATGCTGGCCGAGGCCATCGAGCGGGTGACCGCCACGTGACCGGCTCCCCGCCCGTGATCGTCGCGGAGAACCTCACCAAGGAGTTCCGCGTCGCCGAACGCGGCCCCGGCCTGCTCGGCGCGCTCGCCACCCTCTTCACCCGCGAACACCGGATCGTGCGCGCGGTCGACGGGGTCTCCTTCGAGATCCCCGCCGGCTCGCGGACCGCGTACATCGGGGCCAACGGCGCGGGGAAGTCCACCACCATCAAGATGCTCACCGGCATCATGACGCCCACCTCCGGGCGCTGCCTGGTCGCAGGCATCGAGCCCTACCGCGAACGGCAGCGCAACGCCCGCTCCATCGGCGTCGTCTTCGGCCAGCGCAGCCAGCTGTGGTGGGACCTCTCGGTGCCCGACTCCTTCCGCATCCTGCGCCGGATCTACGACATCCCCGAGCCGGTCTACCGCCGCAACCTGCGGCTCTACCGCGAACTCCTCGACATCGACGCCTTGGGCACCACGCCGGTGCGGCAGTTGAGCCTCGGGCAGCGGATGCGCGCCGAGATCGCGGCGAGCCTGCTGCACGACCCGGCCGTCGTCTTCTGGGACGAGCCGACCATCGGCCTCGACATGGTCCTGAAGGAGGCCGTGCGGGTCCTGGTCAACCGCGCCAACCAGGAGCTCGGCACCACCGTGGTGCTCACCAGCCATGACATCGGCGACATCGCGGCGATCTGCGACAGCGCCCTGGTCGTCGACCGCGGCCGGGTCGTCCACCAGGGCACCATCCAGGACCTGCTGCGCACCGCCGACCGGCGCAGCGTCACCTTCGACCACCGCGACCCGCTGCCGCTGCCCGCCGCCTGCGAGGAGATCGAGCGGGGGCTGCCCGGTGTGCGGGCGAGCGAGGACGACGGCGGGCGCATCCGGGTGGACTATCCCGTCGCGGCCTTCACCTCGCGGCAGGTGCTCGCCTTCCTCCTCGACCGCTTCGACCTGGCCGACTGCTACGCCCCCGAACCCGACCTGGAGGACGTGCTGCGGCGCGTCTACGAACGCGACGCCACCGAGAGCGCGTCCCCCGACCAGCCGGCCGCACCCGTCGAGAGCGGGGCCGCATGAGTGCGGTGACCCGCGCCCGCCGCTATCTGCCCTTCGCCACCGGCGGACTGCAGTCGCTGCTCCAGTACCGCTCGATGTTCTTCGTCACCGGGGTCACCGCGGCGGCCGGCGCCGCCGTGACGGTCTTCCTGTGGCGCGCCGTGTACGCGGGCTCGCCCGGCGCCGGGCCCGGCGGTTTCACCGCGGCGGGCATCACCACGTACCTCCTGGTGGCGCAGGTGCTCCAGGTGCTGCACGCCAACCGCGTCGACGACGAGGTGGCCGCCGAGGTCTACCGGGGTGACGTGGCGGTGATGCTGGTGCGCCCCGTGAGCTATCCACTCGTGCGGTTCGCCGCCTGCCTGCCCGTGGTGGCGGCCAACGCGCTGCTCGTCGGCGTCCCCGTGCTGCTGCTGTTCTCCTTCCTCGTCCCGATGACGGCGCCGACCGCCGGGAACGCCGCGCTGTTCGCGCTGTCCACGCTCCTCTCGGTGCTCATCGCCTTCTGCGTGAACCTGCTGACCGGCATGACCGGCTTCCTCACCACCAACACCTGGGGCGTGCGCATGCTCAAGCAGAGCGTGGTCGCGTTCTTCGCGGGGCAGCTCGTCCCAATCGCGCTGATGCCGGGCCCGCTCGCGGCCGTCGCCATGGCGCTGCCGTTCAGGGGCATGGTCGACGGCCCGCTGACCCTGCTCCTCGGACGGTACGAGGGCGTCGCGGGAGCCCTTGGTGTGCTGGCCCAGCAGGCGGGCTGGGCCGTGGCGCTCGCCGCCCTGTCCGCGGTGCTGTGGCGCGCCGCCACCGGACGCCTGGAGGTGCTCGGCGGATGACGCGCACGGCTCTGCGGTACCTCCGGCTCTCCCTCTTCCTCGGCGGCGTCGGGCTGCACCGGCTCGCCGCCTACCGGCTCGACTTCGTGCTCGGCGCGGGGGCGTTCCTGGTGCGGGTCGGCATCCAGACGGCCGTGGTGGGCCTGGTCTTCCGCCAGGTGCCCGCCGTGGGCGGCTGGTCGTACCACGAGGTGCTCTTCCTGCTCGGCTTCTCCCTGCTGCCGCGCGGCCTCGACCACCTCTTCACCGACCAGCTCTGGGAACTGGGCCGCAAACTGGTGCAGCGCGGGGAGTTCTACCGCTATCTCATCCGGCCGGTGAACCCGCTGTTCTCCCTGCTCTCCGAGCGCTTCTTCCACCCCGACGGCCTGGGCGAGCTGATCGTCGGCGCGGTCCTCGTGTTCTGGGCGGGCAGTGAACTCGGCCTGGACCCGACCGCGGCGCAGTGGGCGCTCGCGCCGTTGCTCGTGCTCTGCGGCGCGCTGATCCACACCGCCGTGAAGCTGTTCTTCGCCTCGCTGTCCTTCTGGACCGTGACGAGCCTGCCCTCGATGTACGCCGCCACGCAGGTGTCGGAGTTCGCCGCCTACCCGCTGGACATCTACCACTCCTCGCTGCGCGCCCTGCTGACCTGGGTGCTGCCCTTCGCCTTCACCTCGTACGTGCCCTGCGTCTACCTCCTGACGGGCGACACGGGCCTCCTGGTCTGGCTCCCCGTGGTGACCGCGGGGGCGGTGCTCACGGCTCTGGCGGTGTGGCGGCGCGGCATCAACCGATTCGACATGACCGGGAGTTGAGACGCCGCATGATCCGCGACGCAGACCTCGCACCGCTGTTGCGCACCGCGCCCTGGATGTCCGAGGACGGCCGCACGGCCGACCGCTACGAACGCGTCGACCACGCGGTGCTCGGCGACGCCGCGCTCCTCCTCGTGGTCGCCGCCGTCGGCGGGCCCGCGGCCGGGCAGCGGTTCTTCCTGCCCGTACGCCCCGGCGGCACGAGAGGCATCGAGGAGGCGCACGGCAGCACGGAGTTCGACGCCGCCGCCGTCGCCAGGGCCTGCTACGGCGGTGAGCTGCTGACCGCGCGCGGCGGTACCATCCGCTTCCGCGGGGCGGGCGGTCCCGCGCCCGACGTGCGCAGGCTGCCCTTCGAGCAGGGCTGGTCCTCCAACGCCCTGTCGCTGGTGGACATCGCCGGCGTGCCGCACATCCACAAGACCTACCGCAGGCTCGACGAGGCCGTGCGCGAACCGGAGCTGCTGCGGCTGATGAGCGGCACCGGGCACACCCCCGAGTGGGCCGGCGACTACACCTACACCGACCCGGCCACGGGCGCCCGGCATCCGCTGGGCGTGATCTACCGCTACGCCCCCGGCGACGGCATCGACCTGCCGCTGCGGGAGAACCTGCGCTCGCTGTGGCCGCGCCTGACCGACGCCCGGCAGTCGCCCGCCGACGTGGTGCGGCCCCATCTGCTGCCGCTGGAGGACCGGCTCCGCGCGGCCGGCACGTTCCTGCACGCCTTCCACCGCGACCTGGCGGCGCGGCTCGGCGGGCCCGCGCCCACCGGGTATCCGGCGCGGGAGGTGCTCGCGCGGGCCGCCGAGCGGCGGACCGGACTCGCGGAGGCGCGGGTGGCGCTGCCCGAGCAGTCCTGGCACGCCGCCTTCGCCGCGCTCGAAGCCGAAGTGGTATCGCTGGGCGCGGCGTTCGAGGGCCGGGACGAGGTGCCCGGAGCCGGCCCGTGCCACGGCGACCTCCACCTGTCCCACCTGCTGTGCGGCCCCGGCGCCGTCACCGGTTGGCGGATGAGCGTGATCGACCTCTCCACGCCCGCGCTCGGCCCCGACGACCCGGGCTGGGCCGCGCAGTCGCCGCTCCAGGACCTCGTCGCCGTGGAGCGCGCCCTGGAGTACTTCGCGGCCGACGAGGCGGCGTTCGAGAGCGCCCGGCGCCTCGGCGTCGACTCCCTGGAGACGATGCGCGGCGCCCTGGACGGCGCCCCCGGCTGGGCGGAGGCGGACCGCGCCGTCCTCGACCAGGTGTTCCGCACGGCCGACCGGTGGCGGGAGCGCGTGCTGCGGCTGCTGCTCGGCCCGGCCGCCGACAGCCCGCTGCGGCGCCTGCTGTACCTGCGGCGGCTGCTGCACGAGCTGGCCTACAACTGCGCCCACGCCCGCCCCTACCACGCCGCGATCGACCTGCGCCACGCCCTGGCGCTGGGCGGCGCGCGCACCCCCGCCCTCCATCCCGCCTCCGCTTCGACCTCCGCGAGGACGTGACCGTGACCGAGCCGACCGACCCGCGCCTGCACATCATCGAGACGTACTTCGAGTGCTGCGGCTTCGACCACACCTTCCTGCAGGGCGGCACCTCGGTGTACCTGTGGAACCTCTCCCGGGCCTTCGCCGCGCGCGGCCACCGGGTCTCCATCGTCACCCCGGCCCACGGCAGGCTCGACGACCTCCGTGAGCGCTACGAGGTCGAGGACCTGCCCTACGAGGACGTCCACACGGTGCCGGTCGTCCTCGACCCGCAGGTGTGGCGGGGCTTTCCCGCCGAGGTCTCCCTGGAGCTGCGCACCACCGCGCACCGCATCCGCCTGGACGGGGTCGACCTGTACTTCCTGGCCGACGCGTACCTGGACCGGCTGCCGGAGACGTTCTACCCGCCCTACTCCGCCAAGGGCAACGACCTGGTCTTCTTCAAGCCGCTCGTCTTCCAGGTCGACAGCGTGCGGTTCCTGCGCACGTGGTTCGGCGACGAGAAGGCCCTCGTACACGCCCACGAGCCGTATTACCACTATCTGCTGCCCGCCGCGCTGCGCGACGACCCCTCGAAGCTGGTCGTCAGCAACGTGCAGAGCAACATGCCGATCACCAAGAAGGTCTACGGGCCCAAGGTGCGGCGGCTCCTCGACGAGCTGGGGGTGGACGTGCCCCTGCCCGCGCCGGACACCGCCGACGCGCTTCCGGCGGCGATCCGCCAGTACCAGCAGCTCACGCATCTGCACTACGACTACCCGGCCGACCACGTGGCGGTCTACGAACTGACCGCCGAGCACGCCGACCTGATCGACTTCCTCTCCGAGGGGCAGCTCGACTTCTACGCGTCCTTCAGGGACACGCCCTTCGAGCAGCTCTTCGCCCGGCTGCCGATCGCCGACGTGGTGCGGCGCAACGCGCACAAGATGTTCGTGGGCGGCTGCGCGATCTCCGACGAATGGCTCGCCTGGGACCCCGCCGACGTCGACCGGGAGAAGGTGCTCGGCGGCCTCGGCCTCGACCCGGCCCTGCCCACGTTCTTCCACAACGCGCGCTACGCGGTGCACCACAAGGGCCAGGTGGAGCTGTTGCGCGCGGTGGACCGCGTCCTGTCCGACGGGCTCGCCGCCAATTTCGTCGTGCGCTGCATCTCCGCCGACGGCATCGACGACCCGTTCTTCCACGAGATCGCCCGGCGGCACACCGGTCGGCTGCACCTGGAGTGGGAGCGCGTGGACGAGCGGAGCGTCTTCGCGTACGCGGCGTCCGCCGACTTCTGCCTCTTCCCGTCCAAGTTCGAGATGGACACGTTCCTGATCGCGCAGGGCGAGGCGATGACGGCCGGCGCGGTCCCCATCGCCACCGACCAGCGGGGCATGGCCCACTTCCGGCACGCGGACGGCCCCGGGACCGCCACCGGCTTCGCGGTGAACCGGTCGTTCGCCGAGGACGACGAACTGCTCACCGCCGCGCTGACCGCGCGCGTGAAGGAGGCGGTGGCCCTGTGGACCGACGACCCCGGCCACTACCGGGAGCTGGCCCGCCGCTCGGCGGCCGTCGCCCGCGCCTTCACCTGGGAGCACTGCGCCGACCTGCACCTGGCCGCCTTCACCCGGCTCTGGCGCGGCGAGCCCGCTCGGCTGCCCGCCGAACGCGCCCTGCGGCACGGCTGGACGGAGCTGCTGCCCGACGAGCTGCTGACCGTCGACGCGGCGGTCGAACACGGTGACCTCGCCGCGTACGAGCGCCTCGCCCCGCTGGACGACGGGGCCGCCCGGCGGTTCTTCGACGCCGCCTGGCTGCGCGCCGACTTCGCCACCTGCGAGCAGGCGATCCGGCGCCGTCCCGACGCGGTGCCCGCCGAGGACGTGACCCGGCTGCGCACCCGCCTCGCGCTGCTGCCCGACGGAGCGCTCCGCTACCGGCTCGCGCACGCCGACCGCGTCGAACTGGTCCTGCCCGCGCCGCCCGACGCCCAGGGCCGCGCACGGCCCGAGGTCCGGCCGCTGACCCGCACCGCCCCCGGCGAGTTCGCGGGCCCCGCGCCGGAGCGCCCCGGCGCATGGCTGCTGCTCACCCTCTCCTCCGGGCGCGTGACGTGGGACGAGGTGCGGCATGGCTGAGCCCGGCGCGGTACGGGCGGTGCTGCTCGCGGGCGGCGAGGGCAGGCGCATGGGCCCGCTCGGCACCGGCCGCCTCAAGCCCCTCGTGCCCTACGGCGGCGCCTGCCGCCTCATCGACTTCAGCCTGGCCAACGCGCGGGCGTCCGGGCTCGGCGAGGTCGTGCTGCTCTCCCAGTACGAGGAGCGGCAGCTCATGGACGACCTGCACCGGGTGTGGAACACCTCGCCCGGCTTCCGGGTGCACTTCGGCCCGTACGACCACGCCTACCGCACGGCCGGGGCCGGCCTGCCCCGTGAACTGCCCGAGCGGGCCTGGCCCTTGGAGCGCGGCACGGCCGACGCGCTGATCCGCAAGAGCGCGTACGTCTTCGGGGGCGACGCCGAGCAGGTCCTCGTCCTCCACGCCGACCACGTCTACCGCTTCGACTACGGGCCGCTCATCGAGGAGCACCGGGCGTCGGGGGCCGCGCTGACCGTCGCGTACCAGCGCATCGAACCGCGCTGGGTGCACCTGTTCGGCATGGTCGAGTTCGACGCGGCGGGGCATCTGACGGCGTTCGTCGAGAAGCCCGAGAACCCCACGAGCGACCTGGTCTTCGCCGCGTTCTGCGTCTTCGACGCGCGCGTGCTGCGCCGCCATCTGGAGCTGCTGGACGGCACGGACTGGCAGCACGACATCAGCCGCGACGTGATCCCCGCGATGCTCGCGGCCGGAGAGCACATCCGCGGCCACGAGGTCGCCGGGCACTGGCAGGACATCGGCACCGTCGAGCGCTACCACCGCGCCCACCTCGCCCTCGCCTCCCCGCAGCCCGACGCGCCCGCGCTGCCCGTCGAGCGGATGCCCTGGACCGTCGCGCCCGAGGTGGCGCGCCACCGGGTGGCCCGCGGCCCCGGCGTACGGGACTCCGTGGTCCCCGCCGACCTGGTCAACCACGGCCTGGTGGAGGACAGCGTGCTGTTCCCCGGCGTCCGTGTCGGCGCCGGGGCCCGGGTGCGGCGCAGCGTCGTCCTGCCCGGCGCCGCCGTGCCGTCGGGCGCCGACCTGGTCTCGGCGGTGGTCATGGAGGACGGCCGTGTGCAGCAGGTGGCGGACGGGGCGCGGCCGTGACCGGATCCATCGGCCGCCGCGCCGCACACATCGACCGGCAGGGACCGCGCGCCGCTGTGGCGCGCGCCGTCCCCGCACAGTGAGGGAGCGCTACTTCCGTGCACATCATCCATGTCTCCTTCGAGTGCGGCGGCTTCGACGGCCGCCTGATGCGCGGCGGTCTCTCACCGCTGGTGTGGAACCTGTCGCGCGCCTACGCGGCGCGCGGCCACCGCGTCTCCGTGATCACCCCGGCGCACGGTCTCCTCGACGCGCTGCGGGAGGACTACCCGATCGAGGAGACGCCCTACCGCCGCGAGCACTCCGTGCCGCTGGTCCTGGACCCCAAGGCGTGGCCGGACCACCCGGGTGAGGTCGCCCTCGACGTGACCACGCGCGCCCACCGGCTCCGGCTGGACGGCGTCGACGTGTACTTCCTGTCCAACACGCAGCTCGACCTGCTGCCCGACCGCCTCTACCCGCCGCCGGGCACGGCCGGGCGCGACCTCGCCCACTTCAAGCCGCTGGTCTTCCAGGTGGACGCGGCGCGCTTCCTGGCGGAGCTGACCGGCGACGAGCCCGCCGTGGTGCACGGCTTCGAGCCGTCCTACTCCTGGCTGCTGCCGCCCGTGCTCGGCGCGGCCCCGCGGCTGCGCACCGCCGTGACGGTCGCCGCCAACGCGCCCGTCACGCAGAAGCTCTACCGGCCGCAGGTGGAACGGCTCCTCGACCTGTTCGGCGTGCGCGACGCCGTGGCCCTGGACGGCCTGGACGCGCCGCCTCCCGCGGAGGACGCCGCCACGGCCGTGATGTCCCGCGCCCTGGCGGGCACCCGCATGCACGACGTGTACGGCCCCGACCACGTCGGGCTCTTCCCGCTGGTCACCGCGCACGCCGACCTCGTGGACTTCGTGTCGCCCGGACAGCGCGCCTACTACAGCACCTTCCGCGACACGCCGATGGAAGCGCTCTTCGAGACCCTGCCGCTCGCCCGGCAGGTGCGCGAGCAGGCCCACAAGCTGCTCGTGGGCGGCTGCGGCATCGCGGAGAGCTGGCTGGCCCGTGATCCGGCCGCCGTCGACCGCGCCGAGGTGCTGCGGTCGCTGGGGCTCGACCCGGCGCGCCCGGTCTTCTACCACGCGGCCCGCTACGCGGTGCACCACAAGGGCCAGTTGGAGCTGGTGCGGGCGATCGAGGAGGTGCTCGCCACCGACCCGGAGATCAGCTTCGTCATCCGCTGTTCGACCGGCCGGGGCGGCCAGAAGACCGCGGGCGCCGCCAACGCCTACTTCCAGCGCGTCGCCGACCGCCATCCCGGCCAGGTCCACCTCGACTGGCGGCTCGCCGACGAGGACACCCTCTTCACGCACGCGGCCTGCGCCGACTTCTGCGTCTACCCGTCCAAGTACGAGCTGGACGGCTTCCTCATCGCCCAGGCCGAGGCCATGGCGTGCGGTGCGGTGCCGATCGCCACGGCCCAGCAGGTCACCGCGCACTTCCGGCACGCGCTGCCGCTCACCGACCGCGCGGCGACCGGATTCGCCGTACGCGGCTCGTTCCACGACGACGACCCGGCGCTCGCCGGGGAGCTCGTCGCGCGCATCAGGGAGGCCGCCGCCGTGTTCCGCCACGACCCGGGCGCCTACGCCCGCCTGTCGGCCGGCGCCCGCCGCACGGCACGGGGCTTCACCTGGGAGCGGGCCGCCGACGCGCGGCTCGCGGCCTTCGACTCCCTGCTGCGCGGCGAGCCGCTGCGCTTCCCCGACGAGGAGGCCATCCGGTACGGCTGGTTCGACCGGCTCTCCGACGCGGCCTGGCGCGAGCACCGCGCCCTCATCGCGCGCGTCGCCGCCGAGCGCGGTGACCTCGCGGCCTACGGGCGCGTCGCGCCGCTGGACGCGGCGGCGTACGAGCGTCTCTTCGAAGCCGCGTACGCACGGGCCGACTTCGCCCGGAGCACGGAGGTGGCCCGCGCCGCGGACCGCCCGGACCTCGCGGACCAGCTCCGCGAGCGCTGCCGGGTGTCCCGCGCGCCGGGCGGCGCGCTGACGGTGACCTACCGCCACCCGCTCCTCGAACGGGTCCAGATCGTCACGCGGGCCGCCCCCGAGACCGCCGGCGCACGCGAGTCCGCCACCGAGGCGCTGGCCTCCGACGAGCCGGTGCCCACCGGCAGCGGGGCCGCGCTCACGGCGCTCGAACCGGTCGGCGACGGAGTCTTCAGGGGCCTCGTCGACGGGCCGCCGGCCGGCCGTGACCTGGTGCTGATGCTGACGCTGCGGTCGGGCCGTGTCGCCTGGGACACCGTGCCGGTGACCGACCCGCCCTACCGCGTCGTCGCCACCGACCTCGACGGCACCCTGCTCCGCAGCGACCTCACCGTCTCCGAGCGCACCCGGCGGGCGCTGGCCCTCGTCGCCGATGCCGGGGCGCACCACCTGGTCGTCACCGGGCGGCCCGCGACGGCCTGCAAGGACTTCCTCGCCGGGCTCGGCTACCGCGGCCTGGCCGTGTGCGGTCAGGGCGCCCAGCTCTACGACGCGGCCACCGACCGGCTCCTGGAGTCCGCCTCGCTCGACCTGGACCTCGCCCGCGACGTGGTGGAGCGCGCCGAGGCCGTGCTCGGGACCCTGGAACTCGGGGTCGTCACGGCGCCGCCCGAGAGCCGTTTCAAGGTCACCCCCCGCTTCGGGGAACGCGTCAGGCACGGCTGGGACGTCACCACCGACCGTTCGCTGCTGTGGGCCTCGCCCATCGACAAGCTCGTGCTGCACCACCCCGAGGTGCCCGAGGACGACGTCGCCGCCACCGTCGCGGAGCTGTGCGGCGACGCGGTCTCCGTGGTGCATTCGGTCAAGGGCATGGTGGAGGTGCTGCCACCCGGCGTCACCAAGGGCGCGGGCGTGGCGCGCGCGGCGGCGCTCCTGGGCTTCACGGGGGCCGACACCATCGCCTTCGGCGACATGCCCAACGACATTCCGCTGCTCGCCTGGGCGGGACACGGCGTGGCCGTCGCCAACGGGCACCCGGAGCTGCGGCGCATGGCCGACGAGACGGCGCCCGGCAACGACGAGGACGGGGTCGCGGCGGTCCTGGAACGCCTCTTCGCCCCCGCCACGCCGGCCGCCGCCCCCGTGCCCGTCCTGCGCGGGGAGGCCGCCCATGACTGAGGCGATCCTCGGACTCGCGCGCGCCCACGGCGTCGCGACCGAGTACACCACCGACCGGGGCCGGCGCGTCGCCGTCCCTGCCGACACCCTCGTCGCCGTCCTCGGCGCCTGCGGGGTCGACGCCACCACCCCCGCCGCGGCCCGTGAGGCCCTGGACCGCCACCGCGCGGAGCAGGCCGCACGGCTGCTGCCACCCTGTGTCGTCACGCGCGCCGGAGAGGGCGTGACGCTGCCCCGGAGCAGCGTGGGCGAGGTGGCGGTGGAGGGCGGCGGGACCCTGCCGGCGGACGCTCCGCTGCCGCCCGGCCACCACACCCTGCGGGTGCGTGCGGGCGAGCGCGAGGCACGGGCCCCACTGCTCGCCGTGCCCGACCGGCTCGCGGTGCCCGACCGCCGTGCCTGGGGCTTGATCGTCCAGCTCTACTCCGTGCTCTCCCGCCGCTCCTGGGGCATGGGCGACCTGGCGGACCTCGCCGAGCTCGCCACCTGGTCGGGGCGGGACCTCGGGGCCGGTTTCGTCCAGCTCGGCCCGCTGCACGCCGTGCCGCCGGGGCCGCTGCCGGACCCCTCCCCGTACCGTCCGAGTTCGCGCCGCTTCCCCGATCCGATGCACGTACGGGTGGAGGCGGTGCCGGAGTACGCGTACCTGGACCGGGCGGGGCGCGACGCCGCGCACGCGCTGGTCGACCAGGCCCGCGCCGTCAACGCCCGGGTGCTCGACGGCAGTTCGCTCATCGACCGGGAGACGGTCCGCTCCCTCAAGCACCGGGCGCTGCGCGCCGTGCACGCGGTGCCGCTCTCCCCCGGCCGCGCGGCGGCCTTCGCCGCGTTCACGGCACGCGAGGGCCAGGGGCTCACCGACTTCGCCACCTGGTGCGCGCTGGCCGATGAGCACGGCGCTGACTGGCGGTGCTGGCCCGTGGAGCTGCGCGACCCGCGCTCCCCCGCCGTGGCGCGGGCCCGCGACGACCTCGCGGAGAGCGTCGCGTTCCACCGCTGGCTGGCCTGGATCACCGACGAGCAGCTCGCCGCCGCGCAACGGGCGGCGAAGGACGCGGGCATGGCGATCGGCCTCGTGCACGACCTGGCCGTCGGGGTGGCGCCGGACGGCGCCGACGCCTGGGCGCTCCAGCACTGCCTGGCCGCCGGGATGAGCGTCGGCGCGCCACCGGACGACTTCAACCCGCTGGGCCAGGACTGGGGCCAGCCGCCCTGGCGCCCGGACGCGCTCGCCGCCGCGGGCTATCTGCCCTTCGCGGAGCTGCTGCGCTCCAACCTGCGGCACGCGGGAGCACTCCGCGTCGACCACGTGATGGGGCTGTTCCGGCTGTGGTGGGTGCCCGAGGGACGCCCGCCGTCGGAGGGCACGTACGTACGGTATGACGCCCACGCCATGCTGGGAGCGCTCACCCTGGAGGCCCACCGGGCGGGTGCGAGCGTCATCGGCGAGGACCTCGGCACGGTGGAGAAGGGCGTGCGCGAGGAGCTCGCCGGGCGCGGCATCCTCGGCACCTCCGTGCAGCGCTTCGAGTACGTGGGCGGCAGCGAGGGCCGGCACGGGCCGCTGCCGCCCGACCAGTGGCGCGCGAACTGCCTGGCCACGCTCACCACCCATGACCTGCCGACCACCGCGGCCTGGCTCAGCGGGGAGCACGTCGAACTGCGCGAGCGGCTCGGCCTGCTGACCCGCCCCGCCGAGGCGGAGAAGGCGGAGGCCGCGAGCGAGCGCGACGGCTGGCTCGCCGAGCTGACCCGGCTCGGCCTGCTGCCGTCACCGGACGGCGAGGTGGCCGCCCTGCACCGCTTCCTGCCGCTCACCCCGGCCCTGCTGCTCGGGGTCTGGTTGCCGGACGCGACGGGCGACCGCCGTCCGCAGAACCTGCCGGGCACCTCCACGGTGCACCCCAACTGGCGCCTGCCGGTGTCCGACGCGGAGGGCCGCCCCGTACCCCTGGAGGAACTGCCCGCGTCGCCCCTCGTGCGGACGGTCGCCGGCGTGTTCGCCGATCCGGGGCCGCGCCCCGCGCCGCCGTCACCGCACCACCCCGATCCCCGATCGACGACGCCGTCGACGACCTGAAGACCGAACGAAGACCGAGGAGAGAGATGGCAGGCCAGGTTCTTGCCGAGGCCGCGGGTGTCCGTGAGGACGCCGGGGGCTTCGACCTGCACGCACCGGACGGCACCGGCTACCGGGTCGACGTCACCGACGGGGTCTTCTCCCCGCACAACCCGCTGCTCGCCCACTACCTGGAGGGGCGGCGGGTGGTGGCCTTCGTCGGCCCCACCGTCGACCGCCTCTACGGACAGCAGTTGCGCGCCTACCTGGGCGCGCGCCTCGAACCGGACAGCTGGAGCGTCCACCCGATCGCGTCCGGGGAGCACAACAAGTCACTGACCTCGGCCGAGCAGGTGTGCGCGACCGCCAAGGCCGCCGGGCTCGACCGGCACGGCGTGATGCTGGCGGTGGGCGGCGGCATCGTCGCGGACATCGTCGGCTTCGCCGCCTCCATGTACTCGCGCGGCATCCGCTACATCAAGGTCAACACCACCCTGGTCGGTCAGGTCGACGTCGGTGTCGGCGTCAAGACGGGGGTCAACGGCCTGCACACGAAGAACATGTTCGGCGCCTACCACCCGGCGCACGCCTCGCTGAACGACCCCGCGCTCCTCGCCACCCTGCCGGACCGCGAGATCCGCTGCGGTCTCGCGGAGATCGTCAAGATGGCGGTGATCCTCGACGGCGACCTGTTCCAGGCCCTCGAGCGGCACCCGGACGTCTTCCGCCGCCCCGGCCACCCGGCCGACGCCGAGCTGGAGACCTACGTCATCCGCACCTCGATGAGGCTGATGATGGAGGAGCTGTGCCCCAACCTGCGCGAGCACGAACTCGCGCGCCTGGTCGACTTCGGCCACACCTTCAGCCCCGTCATCGAGACGGCGGGCGGCCACCGGCTCGAACACGGCGAGGCCGTCGCGGTCGACATGGCGCTGTCCGCCCACATCGCCCGGCTCCTCGGTCTCGCGGACGCGGAGACCTGCGAGCGGATCGTCGCGCTCCTGGAGCGGATCGGCCTGCCCGTCCACGACGCCGCGACCTGCACGGCCGACCAGATGACGCAGGCCCTGTGGGCCTCCTGGCAGCGCCGGGGCCGCAAGCTCCACCTGGTGGTGCCCACCGGGATCGGCAAGGCGGGCTTCGTCGACGAACTGGAAGACGTCCCGCAGGACGTCCTGCGCGAGGCCCTGGACGCGCTCGCCACCCGCGCCGCCCGCGCCCCGCGCACCTCGCCCGCCGCGAACTCCGCCGTGGACCCCGCCGTGGACGGAGGGGCACGATGACCGGCCGTGTGCCCAATCTGCGCGACCTCCTCACCGGCAAGGAGCACGACCACGGCGGGCTCGGCACGATCCTGGCGCACCGCGTCTTCACGCGCGGACCGGGCGGCCCCGGCGCCGAGTTCATTGACCTCGCCGTGCTGCCGCCCGGCACGTCCATCGGGCGCCACCGGCACGGGGCCGACCACGAGACGTACGTGATCCTCTCGGGGGAGGGCCTGATGTACCTGGACGGCGAGGAGTTCCGCGTGGGCCCCGGCGACGTCGTCGTCAACCGTCCCCACGGCGAGCACGGGCTCCTGAACGACCGCGACACCGACCTGCACCTGCTGGTCTTCGAGGAGGAACTCCGTGCCCACGGCCACCATCGCGGCTGACCCCGAGCACACCGTCGTCGACGTGGGAGGCACCACGCTGCGGGTGGGCGCCTACGCGCCCGCCGACGGGACGCTCTCCCGCGTGCGGCGGATGCCGGTCGACGGCATGGCCCGCGATCCGCACGCCCCCGTACCCGTGCTCCAGGAGCGGTTGGTGGAGCAGCTCGTGCGCGAGGTGACGCGGCACACGGCCGGGCGCGCGCCCGGTCCCGTCGGGGTCGCCTTCGCCGGGCCGATCAGCGCTGACGGCCTGGTCCTCGCGGCACCGACGGTGTGGGGCCGGCGCGGTGAGCCCCTGCCGCTCGGCGCCCTGCTCGCCGAACGGCTCGGCAGACCGGTCACCGTCGTCAACGACCTCACCGCGGCCGCCTGGCGGTACGCGGCCACGGAGCCGGAGCCCTTCTGCCTGCTGACCGTCAGCTCGGGCATCGGCAACAAGGTCTTCCGGGGCGGCGACGTCCTGCTGCACCCCGAGGGCCACGGCGGTGAACTCGGCCACTGGGCCTGCGATCCCTCACCCGACGCGCCGCTGTGCGACTGCGGGGGCCGCGGCCACCTCGGCGCCATCGCCTCGGGCCGGGGCGTGCTCGCCGCGGCCCGGCGCGCGGCGGCCGCCGACCCCGACGGGTTCGCCCGCTCCCGCCTCGCGGAGCTGTGCGAGGACCGCGTGGAGAACCCGGCCCTCGCCAAGGCGCTCACCGAGGGCGACCCCTTCGCCACCGGCGTGCTGCGCGCCGCCCTCGCGCACCTCGCGCGGGCGATCGGCGCCGTCTTCGCCTCGGTGGGAGTCTGCCGCTTCATCGTCGTGGGCGGCTTCGCGCTGGCCGTCGGCGAGCGCTACCGGCAGCTCCTCGTCGAGGAGCTGGACCGGCAGGGCTGCTTCGGGCTCTCCCGGGAGCGGATCGACGCCATGGTCGCGCTCGGCGCGCCCGACGACGACCACGGGCTGATCGGCGCGGGCCGCCTCCTGGCCGCCCGCCACCCGTCGGCACAGGGGCGGGTGGCACGGTGAGGCGCGTCAACTCGCTCGTCGTCGGCAGCGGCTTCGTCGGCACGGGCATCGCCCGCCGCCTGGTGGCCTCGGGTGACGCCGTCACCCTGGTGTCGCGCGGTCGCCCCGCCGCCGCGCCGGAGGAGTACGGGGCGCGCTGGTGCGCCCTGGACGCCACCGACGCGGAGGCCTGCGGCCGTCTGGTGTCGCGGCTGCGGCCCCGCCGGATCGTCCTGGTGCACGGCCCCTCGGACGTCACCTGGTGCGAGGCGCACCCCGAGGAGGCGGCCCGCGCGCACTCCGCGGTGGCGTCGGCCTTCGCGTCCCTCGGCGGGCGTTCGCGCATCGTCATGATCTCCACGGACAACGTCTTCGACGGCTCTTCGCCCGGCAGCACCGAGTCCACGCCCGTCTCCCCGGCGAACGCCTACGGACGGGCCAAGCGCCGGGCCGAGGAACTGCTGCTCGCCCACGCGGCCGACGCGGTCTCGCTGCGCGTGAGCCTCGTCTACGGCCATGAGCCCGCGGACGCCGGCAAGTGGCTCAACTACTTCGCCGCCTGCGCCCACCGGCTGCGCGCGGGAGAGCCCGTCGAGGCGCCCGACGACCAGTGGACGACGCCCGTGCACGTCGACGACGTGGCCGAGGTGGTGGCCGCGCTGCTCACCAGCCTGGCCCCGCTGCCGCCCGTGCTCCATCTGGGCGGGCCCGACCGGGTCAGCCGCGCCGAGTGGGCCGGTCTGATCGCCCGCGGCCTCGGGCTCCCTGCCCACCTGGTGGTCCCGGTGCCGAAGGCCCTGAGCCGCTACGCGTCCAGGCCGCGGAACGCCTGCCTGGCCAGCGACCTCCTGGCCGCGCTGCCCGCCACGCGCGGCATCGCGGTCCGCGGAGTGGCGGAAGGCGCCCGCGACCTGGCGGGCGCCTTCAGCTCGGCCTAGGGCTCCCGTACGCCCGCGGCGCCCAGGAGGGCGCCGTCCGCGGCGCGCTCGGTGGCGAGGAGCTGCCGGGCGCGCCGCGCGTCGTGGAGCCGGTCCCGGTCGCGCGGGTCGACGGTGAGGGCCACCTCCCCCTCCGCGAGCCCGTCCCGCCGCGCGGCCTGCGCTGCCTCGGGGCGCAGCCGCAGCCAGTGCCCCTCGTCGGAGAGGGCGCCGTCCCGGAGGGTGATGCCGCCTTCGGGCGCGTAGAGGAGCTGGCGCGAGGCCACTCCCGCTCCGCCTTCCGGCCAGGCGACGGTGTCCTCGTCGAGCCATCTGACCCGGGTCCGGCCGAGGTCCATGCCGAGCGACCCGCCGAGCGCCGGAGTCAGATACGCCGGCTCGCCCGCGACCCGCCACACCTCGTTCCCGTACAGGTTGATGTCCAGGGCCTCGTCGTCGGGCACGTCCTTGTCGTTGCCCTTGTGGAAGGTGTGACTGAGGCTGCGGGCACCGGGCTTCAGCTTCACCTCGAAGACGAGTCCGTAGCCGTCGGTGCGCACCGGCTGTACGGGGACGTCCCAGTCGGAGGGCTTGGCGGCCCCGTCCCAGACGTGCAGCCCCCAGCCCTCGTAGTCGCCGTCGGGGCGGTGGTAGTGCAGGACGGCCGTGGAGCCGTCCGACGGCGGATAGGCGCTCCGCGGGCGCTGTTCGCGCTGGCCGTCCTGTCCCTGCGTGATCCACACCTCGCCGGTGCGGGTGAGGTCGACGGAGCGCGCGGGCCCGTCGGTGGCGCCGTCCTTCTCGACGGTGTACGAGAGGGTCTGCGCGCCCTCGGCGAGCTTCACCCACGCGAAGGCGCCGTACGCGTCCCGCCCGGTGAAGGGGGCTTCCGCGCCGTCGGCGCCGGTCCGCAGCCGCCAGCCGTCGTAGTCGCCGCCGGGCCGCTGGTAGTGCACGACGGCGTAGCCGCGCCGGACGGTGGGCCCGGACTCCGGCGGGGTGCGGCCCGTGCTGCTGGCGGCGAGGTCGTGCGCGGTGCGGCCCCGGCTGTCGACGACCACCGCCTTGTAGCGCAGCTCGGCGCCCTCGGGCAGTGCGGCGTCGATCTGCTGGGTGACCTTGTAGGGGGCGTGGTCGGCGGAGCCGAGTACCCGCCAGGGGCCTTCGCCCTGCCGTGCGGCGAAGACGACCCGGTTCAGTTCGCCGCCGTCGACGTCGGCGGTGAGTTCGACCGTGCCGGTGGCGCCCTCCTTCGGCGGGGTCAGGGTGACGTGGGGCCGGGCGCCCGGACCCGGCAGCTTCTTGTCGGCCTTCAGGACCAGGGACGAGAGGGCGGGGACGGTGACGGTGATGTGCCGGTCGGCTCCGCTGCGGGCCGGGGTGTCCGTCGTGCCGTAGAGCGGGGTGTAGCGGCGGTGCGCGGCGCCGGTCGGTATCCGCGCGGTCTTCGCCTCGGAGGCGTTGTTGTGCGCCACGACGTACTCCACGCGCTGTCCGGCGTCCGTACGGGAGTAGGCGTACACGCCGGGTCCGTCGGCGGGCCCCGGGTACCGCTCGGTGAAGACGCCGTCGCGCAGCGCCGGGTGGCGTTCGGTGAGCCGGGAGAGGCGGGCGATGGCGCGGTAGAGCGGGTGCCGGGTGTCGTACGCGTCCCGCGCGTGGGTGCGGTCGGTGCCGATCTGGTCGTCGTCGCGGTAGGCCGGGGCGTCGGTGGCGAACAGCGGCTGGCGGGCGGCGTTGTCACCGCCCGAGCCGGTGAACCCCTGCTCGTCGCCCGCGTAGACGACGGGGTTGCCGCGGCCGAAGAACATCAGCTCGTGCGCGAGGCGGTCGCGGCGCAGCAGCTCCGCGTCGCTCGCGCCGGGGTTGTCCTGGGCGATCAGCCCGCCGATGCGGCCCATGTCGTGGCTGCCGAGGAAGGTCACCTGCTCGTAGGCGTTGGCCTTGCCGGTGGTGTAGCGGTAGTCCTGGGCGTAGAGGCGCGACAGGTCGCGGGGCGGGCCCTCGCGTGAGGCGGAGTTGCGGGCGATGGCCTGGAAGGGGAAGTCGAGGGTGGAGTCGAGGCCGCCCCGCGTGACGTAGGGGGCGGTGATGGCGGGGTCGGCGGAGAACGCCTCGGCGAAGATGAGGAAGTCCTTCTTGCCCCGGGTGGCCGCGTAGTCGTCGAGTGCGCGGGCCCACTGGGTCCAGAACTCCATGTTGACGTTCTTGGCGGTGTCGACGCGGAAGCCGTCGATGCCGAAGTCGTGCACCCAGCGCTCGTACACGCGCTTCATGCCGTCGACCACCTCGGGCCGTTCGGTCCACAGGTCGTCGTTGCCCATGAAGTCGCCGTTGAGGCCGCTCTCGCCGGCGAAGGTGGAGTCGCCGCGGTTGTGGTACATGGTGGGGTCGTTGAGCCAGGCCGGGGTCTTGGCGTGCCGGTCGGCGTCCGCGATCCGCGGGGTGTAGGGGAAGCCACCGTCGTCGACGGGGCGCATGCCCGCGCTGTCGTCGAAGGGGCGGCCCTCGGTGTCCAGGTAGGGGTGTGACCCCTTCGACCGGTAGCCGGACTCCTTCTCCGCGGGGTGGATGACGTCCGCGGTGTGGTTGGTCACGACGTCGAAGAAGACCTTCATGCCCTTGGCGTGCGCCCTGTCGACCAGGGCGGACAGATCCTCGTCGGTGCCGAAGTGCGGGTCGACGCGGGTGAAGTCGGTGATGGCGTAGCCGTGGTAGTTGGCGACGGGGCGTCCGTCGCGCTCTTGTACGGGCAGGTTCTCGAAGACGGGGGTCAACCAGATCGCGGTGGTGCCGAGGCCCTTGATGTAGTCGAGCTTCTTGGTGATGCCCTTGAGGTCGCCGCCGTTGAAGAAGGCCGGGTCGCTCGGGTCGTGGCCGGTGGTCTCGCGGCCTCCGGTGAGCCCGCCCTTGTCGTTGCGGCGGTCGCCGTTGGCGAAGCGGTCGGGCATCGCCAGGTAGAACTGCTCGCGGGTCAGGTCGTGCCGGGCGGGCTGCGCGGCGAGCACGGCGTCGGAGGGCGGCGGGGCGGGTGCGGCCGCCGCCGGCTGGTGGGCGGGCGGCAGGAGGGCGGCCAGGGGCGCGAGGGCCAGCAGGGCGGCCGATCTCAAACGGACGCGGGTCATGGGTGTGTTCTCCTCCGTGGCGGTCGGGACAACGCCGATTGCCCGGCGCGGGCGGCGTGGGCCGCGAGCGCCGGGCAACCGGGTTCGTCCGCACGGCTCTGTGGGACGGGGTCGTGGAGATGGGCCGGACCCGGGGCCGGTCGGATCAGGTCCGGTCGGACGGGTCGGGACGGGGTCGGGGTTGGGGTTGAGGTTGAGGTTGAGGTTGGGGTTGGGGTCGAGGTCCGGGGCGGGGTTGCGGTCGGGGTCGGGGCCTGGTCAGGCGCAGCTCCGCGCGTCCGCGTGGAGCGCGAGCGCGCTCTTCGCGGCGACGGTGGCCGTGAGCTTCCCGCCGTCGTCCACGGTGACGGGCTTGCCTGCCTGCACGTCGCAGTACTCGCCCGCGGGCAGCGAGGTCTGAAAGGTCCGCTCGAGTTCGCCGTCCCCTCCGTTGACGGCGACGAACCCCTTCGTGCCGCGGCCGAAGGCGATGGCGCTGCCTGAGTCGTCCCACCAGTCGGTGAGTTCGGCGTCGCCCACGGCGTTGCGGAAGCCGACCATGGCGGTGATCTCCTTCTGGGCGTGCTGGCACACCCAGGCGTCGCCGGAGCAGTCGGCCTTGCCGTCGGCGGGCGGGCCGTCGTCCTTGTTCGCGAAGGCGTAGCCGGAGTGGACGTCCGGGGAGCCGTAGGGGAAGGCGAGCATGAAGACGTGGGCCAGGGTGTAGGGGGCGCCCTGCTTGTAGGTGAGGACGTTGCCCTGGCGTTCGGTGTCGTGGTTGGCGACGAAGACCCCGGCGGACCCGGAGGGCAGCTTGCCGTCCGCGATGTTCTTCAGTCCGGCCAGGCCGCCGCTCTCGAAGGCCCCCTTGAGCGTGTAGGCGTAGGTGAACTCCTGGGCGAGCCCGGTGCCGAGGTACTCGCCGGGCTGGACCTGCTCGCCGGGGCCCGGCAGCGTCTCCTGCTTCCAGGGGACGTCCGGGTTCGTGAGCCGCGCCTTGATGGCCTTCAGGTCGTCTGCCGGGATGTGCTTGGCCGCGTCGACGCGGAAGCCGTCGACGCCGAGGCCGAGCAGGTCGTTGAGGTATCCGGCGATGGAGTCGCGGACGTGGTCCTCGCCGGTGTCGAGGTCGGCGAGGCCGCCGAGCTCGCAGTTCTGGCTCTCCTCGCGCTGGGTGTAGTCCTTGATGTCCCGCTGGCAGTTGTCCATGTCCCGGGCCCCGTAGACGCCCGGGTAGTCGTACTTGGTGAACTCCGTGCCGCCCGAGCCGGTGCCCTGGGCGTTGGTCATGTGGTTGATCACCGCGTCCGCGACGACCTTGACGCCCGCCTTGTGGCAGGTGTCCACCATGCTCTTGAACGCGTCCCGGTCGCCGAGGCGCGAGGCGATCTTGTAGCTGACCGGCTGGTAGGCGGTCCACCAGGACGGTCCCGTCAGACGCTCCTGTGGGGGCGAGGTCTGGACGTAGCCGTATCCCGCGGGGCCGAGCGTGTCCGTACAGGCCTGGGCGATCGAGTCGAATTTCCACTCGAACATCACCGCGGTGACGCCCTTGCCGCCGGCCTCCGTCTTCGCCTTCGCCTTCGCCGGAGCGGAAGCGGCAGCGTGGGCGGGAGCCGGGGTGGAGCCCGGGGCGGCCTGTGCCCGCGCGCCCGCGCCGAGACTTCCGGCAGCGGCCGCGACAAGGGCCGTGGCCAGGGCGGCACGCCTGCGGGATCGTGCTGTTCGGCCGTACATGGAGGGTCCTCCTCTGAGTGGGGGGAGAGGGCCGGCGCCGAACGCGGGGTGGGGGTGCTCCGCGGCCGTAACGGCGCCACACAGGGCGGCACATGCAACTTTTCTGCCGCCTTGCAGAAACATGTTGCGACGGACCCTAGGTGCCGCTCCTGGAGGGGTCAACCCCTCGCACACCGATGAACTCGGCCGTCACGAAGCCCACTTCGGGGCCCACCATCCCCCCATCCCCCACCGTTCAGGCGACTTTGACTGCAAGCCGCCTGAAAGATTGCACAAACTCTTCCATCGCGATCAGTCGCCGTGCTTGACTGCACTCCGGCCGGGCCCGACCAGCCCCACCGCGCCCCACCAGCCCCCGCCCAGGAGGATCTGTGCCCACTGACATCGACGTGCTCGTCCTGGGGGGTGCAGGGGTGGACACGATCGTCCACGTCCCCGAGCTGCCACTGCCGTTCGCCGACAGCCACATGGTCCCCGCCATCGAGACGCGGGCCGGGCAGACCGGCGACTTCGTGGCGATGGGCGTGCACGCGCTCGGCCTGCGGACGCACCACATCGACGTGATCGGCGACGACCACCCCGGCGAGCTGATCCGCGCCCTCCACCGCGACCGGGGCATCGCGCTCACCGAGGTCCCGCTGCCCGCGGGCACCAAGCGCGCGGTCAACCTCGTGTCCCCCGACGGCCGCCGCCTCTCGCTGTACGACAACACCCGCTTCGGCGAGGCCGACCGGCTGCCGCCCGCCACGGTGGCGGAACTCGCCGCGGCGAGCCGCCACGCCCATGTCTCCCTCACCCAGCCCTGCGCCCACGCCCTGCCCACCCTGCGGGAGTCCGGGGTGACCGTCTCGACCGACCTGCACGACTGGGACGGCCGGGAGCCCTACCACGAGGCGTTCGCGTACGAGGCCGACCTGGTGTTCCTGTCGGCGGCCGCCCTCACCGACCCGGAGGAGACCATGCGGCGCATCGCCGCGCGCGGTCGCGCCGAGGTGGTCGTCGCCACCGCGGGCGCCGAGGGCGCGTACCTCCTCGCCGACGGCGAGGTCACCCATGTGCCGGCCGTCGCTCCCCCGGCGCCGGTGGTGGACTCCAACGGCGCGGGCGACGCCTTCGCCGCGGGTTACCTCTTCGGCCTCCTGTCCGGCGAACCGCCGCTGCGCTGCGCCCTGTACGGCTCCTTCGCCGGCGCCCACGCCTGCACGGTGCCCGCCACCCGCACCGACGTCATCCGCCGGGATCAGCTTCTCGCCCGGGTCGCCGAGCACGGGGACCGGGCATGACGGACACGGCTCACGCGACGGGTCACGACGTCGTCGTCCTCGGCGGCGGTGTGGCGGGCTGCGTCCTCGCGGCCCGGCTGAGCGAGGACCCCGGCCGCTCCGTCTGCCTGGTGGAGGCGGGCCGCGACTACGGTCCACGACGGCAGGACTGGCCCGCGAAGCTGCTCGACGCCCGCGCCCTGCCCCGAGACCACGTGTGGGAGCGCCACACCGCCGCCCACCGCATCCGCGCCCGCGTCCTCGGCGGCTCGTCCTGCGTCAACGGCTGCTGGCACACCTGGGGTTCCGAGGCCGACCACGCCGAGTGGGCTCGGGCGGGTGGCCCCCGGTGGACGGCTGCCGCGATGGAGCCCTTCCGCGAGCGGGCGGCGGCGCGGATGGGGCTGCGTCCGGTGCCGGAGCACGAGCACTCGGCGTGGAGCGAGGCGGCCCTCGCGGCGGCCCGGTCCCTCGGCCACCCGGAGGTGGACATGGCCGCCCCCGGCGGCCCCGGATACGGGACCCCGCTGCTCAACGCCGTCGACGGGGTCCGCGCCAACGCCGCCTTCGCCTACCTGGAGCAGGCGCGGACCCGGCCGAACCTGACGATCCTCGACCGCGCCACCGTGGACCGGCTGACCGTCCGCGGCGGACGTGTGCACGGCGTCGACGTCGTCATGGACCAGGGGCGCACGACCCTGCGGGCCGACACCTATCTGCTGGCGTCGGGCACCTTCGGGTCACCCGCCGTGCTGCTCCGCAGCGGCATCGGGCCCGCCGACGACCTGGCGCGCAGCGGTGTGCGGCCCGTGCTCGACCTGCCCGGCGTCGGCGCCAACCTCACCGACCAGCCCGGCGTCTTCCTGCCGCTGCGCCCGACGCCCGGCCTGAACGCGCGCCTCGCCGAGAAGGAGGCCGCCGGTGATCTGTACGTCACCCGGACGCTGATCAGGGCGGCGAGCCCGTACTGCCCCGAGGGCGCCTGGGACCTGCACATCAACCCGGTCGCGGGCCCGCCCCTGTTCGGCGCCCTGCCGCCGGGGCAGTACGAGGCGGGCGTCGCCACCTTCCTGATGAAGCCCCGGTCACGCGGACAGGTCCGGCTGCGCTCCGCCGACCCCACCGCCGGCCTGGACCTGGACCCCGCCTTCCTCTCCGACGAGGACGGCCATGACCTGGCCGTCCTCCGCTCCGGCCTGCGCATGGCCGAGGAGCTGGCCGCCACCGTGCCGCTGAAGTCCCTGGCCGCCCCGGCCGAGGGCCCGTCCCCGCGGGAACTGCCGGATCAGGAGCTCCGCGGCAGGGTAGGCACGTACTGGCACCCCGTCGGCACCTGTGCCATGGGGGCGCCGGACGATCCGTACGCGGTGGTCGACGGGGAGGGGCGGGTGCGCGGCGTCTCGGGCCTGCGGGTCGTGGACGCCTCGATCCTGCCGACGGTCCCGGCGGCCAACACGCAGCTGCCGGTGCTCGCCACGGCCGAGATGCTGGCCGCCGCACTGACGGCGTGAACGACCGCCGTGAAGGAAGAGGAGAACGCATGACAGCGCGGACCGACGACGTGCGCACCACCCGACCGCTGTACGGGTGCATGGGGCTCGGCGGCACCTGGGACGACGAGCCGTACACCGCCGCGGACATCGCTCACGCGGAGGCCGCCGTCGAGGCGGCGCTCGACATCGGCATCACGGCGTTCGACCACGCCGACATCTACCGGCGCGGCAAGGCCGAGTCGGTCTTCGGCGAAGTGCTGGCCAGGGCGCCCGGGCTGCGGGAGCGCGTCGTCCTGCAGACCAAGTGCGGCATCCGGCAGGCCGACGGCGGCCTGCCCGGCATGTACGACCTACGGGCGAAGACCATCGTGCGGCGGGTCGAGGAGAGCCTGACCCGGCTGCGCACCGACGTCGTCGACGTCCTGCTCCTGCACCGGCCCGATCCGCTGACCGGACCCGAGGAGATCGCGCAGGCGCTGTCCTCCCTGCACGGGCAGGGCCTCGTGCGGAGCTTCGGGGTGTCGAACATGAGCGCGGCGCAGATCGAGGCGTTGCGGGCCCGACTCGACGTGCCGCTGGTCGCCGACCAGCTGGAGATGAGCCTGGCCCGCCGGGACTGGGTGGAGTCCGGCGTCCTCGTGAACACCGAGGCCGCCGCCGGCAACGGCTTCCCGCACGGGACGGTGGAGTACTGCCGGACCCATGGGATCCAGCTCCAGGCGTGGGGCGCCCTGGCGCAGGGCCGCTACACCGGCGGCCAGGACACGCCGACGGCCCGGCTCGTCGCCGCGCTCGCCGACCGCAAGGGCACGACACCGGAGACGATCCTGCTGTGGTGGCTCCAGCGCCACCCGGCCCGTATCGCCCCGGTCATCGGGACGAGCAGGCCCGAGCGCATCCGCGCCTGCCGCGACGCCGTGCGACACGCACCCGACCTCACCCACGAGGAGTGGTACGACCTGTGGATCACCGCCCGCGGCGGCCCGCTGCCGTAGGGGGTTTCCCCGGGAGCGCCCCGTACACCCGAATCCCCCGTCTGAGAACGGGCCCGCCGCGGTAGGCATCCTGCGTGCAGACCTTTCTCCCGTACCCCGACTTCACGCGATCCGCCACGGTCCTCGACCGGGCACGCCTCGGCAAGCAGCGGGTCGAGGCCCTTCAGGTGCTGCGCGGCCTGACCGTGCCCGGTTACGGCTGGCGCAACCATCCGGCGGTCCGCATGTGGACCGGCTACGAGGAGGCCCTGGTCCGCTACGGCCTCGACGTGTGTGCCGTGTGGGTGGCGGAGGGGCACGCCGACACGTGCGCGGCCACGCTGCTCGCCGACTTCGCCGCGCACCGCCCCGGCGCCGCCGTGCGCGACCAGGCGCGGCTCGCCGACGCCGGTGAGCTGCCGCCCTGGCTGGGGAACCACGCCCTGCACCACAGCCACCAGTCGGCGCTGGTGCGCAAGGCCCCGGAGATCTACGCGGAGCGCTTCCCGGACGTCCCCGACGACCTGCCCTACTTCTGGCCGGCCTCGGACCGGGACCCGGCCGCGTGACCGTGTCACCTCTTCTCCAGCGCCCTGCGGAAGGGCAGCGGGTCGCGCAGGGCACGCTCGATGCTCTCCAGGCTCCTGCCCTTGGTCTCCGGCACCTTCGCGGCCACGAAGACGACGCAGGCGACGTTCATCAGGGCGTAGAAGAGGAAGGTGCCGGAGCGGCCGATGGTGTTGATGGCCGTCAGGGCGGTCATGGCGATGAGGAGGTCGAAGCCCCACACCGACAGCGTGGCCAGGCTGGTGGCCGGGCCGCGCACGGACAGCGGCAGGACCTCCGGGCCGATCAGCCAGACGACCGCCTGCATCCCCACGCCGTTGAACAGGATGTACGCGAACAGCGAGATGATCACCGTCCAGCGTTGCGCGGCGGACTCCGCGGGCGTGGCGAAGGCGAGCGCGAGCACCGCCATGGCGAGCGCCGAGCCCGGCAGGAACCACAGCATCGTGCGGCGCCGCCCCGCCTTGTCGACCGCGATGGCCCCCACCACCCCGGCCACGACGAGCATCGCGCCGATGCCGATGCCGGTGAGCAGCGCCACCGAGTCGCCGAAGCCCGCGTCGTCCAGGATCGTCGGCGCGTAGTAGACGATGGCGTTGATCCCGGTGAGCTGGGAGAAGGCCGCGATGCCCACGGCGATGAGCAGAGCGGGGCGCAGCCACCGCTGCCGGAGCTGTCCCCAACTGCCGCCGTCTGCCGGGGCGTTCCGTGTCACGGCGGTGACCTCGGCGGCCTCCGCCGCCACGTCCGCTCCGGTGGGCCTGAGCCGCCGCAGGGTGCGCAGCGCGTCGTCGGCGCGGTGCTGCTCGATGAGCCAGCGCGGGCTCTCCGGCAGGAACAGCATGCCGACGGCCAGGGCCACGGCGGGGATGACGGCCAGGGCGAACATGACGCGCCAGCCGCCGCTGCCGGCCAGGGCCCAGCCGCAGAGGTAGGCGATGAGCTGCCCGATGGCGACCATGAGCTGGAAGAGCACCATGAGCCTGCCGCGCACGGCCGCGGGCGCGAGCTCCGCGATGTAGACGGGCACCATGTTGGAGGCTCCGCCCACCGCGAGGCCGAGCACGAAGCGCGCGGCGATCAGCGTCGCCACGTCGGGGGCGACCGCCGCCGCCACCGCGCCCACGGCGAAGATCACCGCGACCGCCACCACCACCTTGCGGCGGCCGTGCCGTACGGCGGTGCGCCCCGAGACCAGGGCGCCGGCCATGGCGCCGAGCAGGATGACGCTGACGACGACCTCCTGTTCTCGCGAGGAGAGGTCGAGGTCGTCGCGGAGGTGGAGGAGGGCGCCGGAGATGATGCCGGTGTCGTAGCCGAAGAGCAGGCCGCCGAGGGCCGAGACCGCGGCGACGGCGTAGACCAGCGCCGGGGGGCGCCCCGTTCCCGTGGGGTGGACCGGCGGGCGGTCGGCCACCCTGGTCGTCTCAGGCATCGCCCATGACCAGTCCCTCGATGGTGTGCTTCTGCGTGAGGGGCGTCAGCGCGTCGACGACCGGGCAGCGCAGGTGGTGGCGTACCCGTTCGGGCAGCGCCGCCCAGTAGCCGCGGGTGACGGCGGTGTCGTGGCGGGCGGCGTTGTCGGCCTCGGGTCCGTCGAGGCCGAGGACGAGGACGGGCCTCGCCCTGGCCGACTCGTTCTTCGTGCCGCGGTGGATGGTGAGGGCGGTACGGGCGGAGATGTCGCCGCGCTGCGGGTACTTGCGCACGGCGCGCTCCTGGTAGCGGCCGTAGGACGCGCGGGGCGGGAACATGCCGTGCCCGAAGTCCGGTCCGTCGTCCCACTGGGTGCCGGGCGCGATCTCGAAGGGGCCCATGTCCTCCGCGGTGTCGACGGCGGTGACGTTGAAGGCCAGGGAGGTCAGCCGGCGTTCGGTGCGCGTCTCTTCGGGGATGGGGAAGTCGCGGTGCCACGGCTGGTTCACCGCGCCTTCGAGCGGGACGTCGAAGCCGAGCTCGACGATGCGGTAGTCGGGGCCGAGGACGGCGGTGGCCACCGAGCGGACCCACGGGTGGTCGACGAGGTCGACGAAGCCGCGCAGCTGTTCGGGGTGGATCTCCACGTAGTAGCGGTGGGGGCCGCGTCCCACGGCGCCGCCGGGCCGGGCGCGCGCCTCCGCGAAAGCGGTCTCGATGTCCTCGCGCAGCCGGTCGGCCCACTCCTCGGAGAAGGCTCCCTTCCGCGCGGTGATGCCGTCCTCGTACAGGTTCGCCACGTCCTGCGCCACGTCGACGTCCAGGTCGGCGGCGCTCACTCCGGGAAAGACGTGCACACCGGGGCATTCGGACACAGTCATCCTTGCCTCCTTGCAAGCAGAGCTTCCGCCCACAGATTGCATCGTTGAATGCAACGTTGCAATACCCGGCGGGTCACCGATTCCGTGACGGACGTCGCATGAAAGGATGGCGCGGTGAGCAGTCGTCTGAAGGATGTGGCAGCCCGAGCGGGCGTCTCCGTGCGCACCGTGTCGAACGTCGTCAGCGGCTCCGCCTCCGTGGCGCCCGAGACCCGGCAGCGGGTCCAGGAGGCCATCGACGAGCTGGGCTACCGCCCCAACCTCGCCGCCCGCAGCCTGCGCGCCGGCCGTACCGGCATCATCGGCCTCGCCATCCCCGAACTGCACTCACCGTACTTCGGCGAACTCGCCGGGCTCCTGGTGGACGAGGCCCAGCGCCGCTCCTGGACCGTGGTCATCGACCAGACCCGGGGCGACGCCGACGCCGAGCGACGCCTGCTCGCCCAGGGCGGCGGGCGCGTGGTCGACGGCCTCATCATCAGCCCCTGGGCCCTGGACCCCGCCGAGCTGGCGGCGACGGCGCCGGCCGTCCCGCTCGTGCTGCTCGGCGAGCGCGGACCGCAGGGCGCGGCGGACCGCGTCGCCGTGGACAACGTCGCCGCCGCCGACGAGGCCACCACTCACCTCGTCGGCATCGGGCGCCGCCGCATCGCCGCCATCGGCCTCCAGCCCCAGCTGCGCAACGGCACCGCCCGGCTGCGTGCCGAGGGCTACCGCCGCGCCCTCGACCGCGCCGGGCTCCCCCACCCGTCCGCCGCCCAGCGCTCCGTCGCCGCACTGCACCGGGCGGACGGCGCGCGGGCCATGGCGGGGCTCCTCGACGGGCCCACCGAACCGGACGCCGTGTTCGCCTTCAGCGACGAACTCGCCCTGGGCGCCCTGCACGTGGCGCACGAGCGGGGCCTGCGCGTGCCCGAGGACATCGCGATCGTCGGCTTCGACGACATCGAGGACGGCCGCTACAGTCACCCGCCCCTGACCACCGTCTCCCCGGACAAGCCGCAGATCGCCGAGCGGTCCCTCCAGTGTCTGGCCGACCGCGTATACAGCCCCGGGAACGCCGTCCCGCCGCAGGAACTGGTCGTCCCGCACCGCCTGGTGCGGCGCGGGACGGCCTGAGACCGGGCGCGAGGCCCGGCCTCGGGAGCGCCCGGTCTCACCGCGTGTGCAGCGCCCACCTGCTCCCGTTGACCTGGGCCGTCCCCGGCAGCGCGATGAGTTCGGGCTTGAACAGCGGCGGCGCTCCCATCGCGGGCTCCCAGGTCGCCAGTTCCTCGTCCTGGGGGACCTCGATCCGCCGTCCCTCGGCGAGGTCGGCGACCACCCTGAGCAGCAGCCGCACACCGAGCGGCGCCAGGTGATCGCGCCACAGGCTCTGCGCGGTCGAGCCCGGGGGCACGAACAGGTGCTCCTGGGCGGCGAGCGGCCCCGCGTCGGTGCGCTCGGTGAGGTGGTAGACGCTGCCGCCCGTCACCTTGTCGCCGTCGCGGACCGTCCACCGGATCGCGTCCCTGCCACGGTGCAGCGGCAGCAGGCTGGGGTGGTAGCCGATGGTGGCGACGGCGGCCCTGGCTCGCGTGTGACGGCCGAGGAAGGCGTGCGAGTGGGCGGCGATGATGATGTCCACGCCGTCCGGCACGTGCATCGCGCGCAGCTCGGCCGAGTCCGTCCAGGCGATGTCCCTGGGGTAGGCCCAGGCCCGCAGGCGGTCCCAGGACATGGCGTCGCTCTCGTCGGTCCGTCCTTTGCGCAGCCGGGGCGCGGCCACACCGAGGATCTTGTGCCCCTCGTCGAGCAGCGCGTCCGCGACCTGCACCGCGAACGCTCCCTGCCCCGAGACGTAGATGTTCATCACTCGCCCTCCTTCAGTCCCGAGCGGTCGGGCAGGAACCGCACCGGCAGCGCCGAGAACCCGGTCAGGAAGTTGGACCGGATGCGCGGGGCCTCGCCGGTCCGCTCGAATCCGGTGGTGAAGTCCCGCAGCGCCATGAGCAGTTCGGCGATCTCGACCTTCGCGAGATAGGAGCCGACGCAGAAGTGCGGGCCGTAGCCGAAGGCCAGGTGCTTGTTGGGGGTGCGGCCGAGGTCGAACACTTCGGGCCGCTCGAAGACCCGCTCGTCGCGGTTGCCCGAGGCGTGCCAGAGCGTGACGATCTCGCCCGGTCGCAGCCGTACGCCGTGCAGTTCGGTCTCGCGGACGACGCTGCGTCCGAAGTGCATCGTGGGCGACGCCCAGCGCAGCACCTCGTCCACGGCGGTGTCGACCGACACCTCGCCCGCCTTGAGCCGCCTCCACTGCTCGGTCTCGGCGGCGAGCGTGTGGACGGCGTCGATCATCGTGAGGCGGCTGGTCTCGTCGCCCCCGATGATCAGGCTGTAGCAGTTGAGCACCACGTCCTCGTCGGAGAGCGGCACGCCGTCGATGGAGCTGGCGACGAGCATGCTGATCACGTCGTCGCCGGGCGCCTCGCGCCGCTCCTCCACGAGGTCCATGAAGTACATCAGGATCTCGTTGCGGGCCATCTCGGAGTCGACCTCGTCGACGTCCTCGTCATCGGTCGACAGGGCGGTCTTGGTCAGCCCGAGCAGGAACTCCCTGTCCTGTCCGGGCACTCCGAGCAGATTCGAGATCGTCGTCATCGGGATGCGGCTCGCGATCTCCTCGGCGAAGTCGCAGCCGCCGGTCTCGACCGCCTCCCGTATCCACTGCCGGGTGTTGACCCGTACCGTCCCCGCGACCTCGTCGAGCACCCGGGGCGAGAGCACCCGCTGCAGGATCTTGCGCAGCTCGTGGTGGCGGTGGCCGTCGGTGACGGCCAGCATGCGGCCGGCCCCGGCGTCGCCGCCCTCCAGGAGGGTGACCAGGACGTTGCCGCGCTCCGACGTGAAGTGCGTGTCGTCGCGGTAGGTGGTCATGATGTCGTCGTGGCGGGTGAGCACCCAGAACCCCTTGCGGCCGCCGGCGGGCGGGTTCCAGTGCACCGGGGCGGTGTCCCGCAGGGTGCGCCAGAACGCGTCGAGGCCGTGGCCGGTGAAGGTGTCGGGGTCGCCCAGGTCCCTGGTGTCCAGTGCCGGTGCGCTCATGGTCACCAGTCCGTGCGCCAGAACCGGCGCGGCTGGAAGGGATAGGTCGGCAGCGGCACGCGGTGGCTGTCCTCCCCCTGGTGCAGGGAGGCGAAGTCCACCTGCTGCCCCGTGACCCAGGCGGCGGCGACACCGGCCAGCGCGTCGGCGTCCGTGGCGGCGCACACGATCCCGTGGTCGTTGCGCGGGAAGGAGGAGGCGTCCGCGCGCGGCGCGGCGGCGGTCTCGGTGACCTGCCCGCCCGTGGCGTCCCCCGACAGGGCCGCGATCAGCTCCGCGCGGCTGCGGACGACGGCCGCCCAGCGGCGGGCCATCACCTTGCGGCCGAGGTTGAGGCTGAAGCAGACGTCGTCGAGCCGCAGGCCGGGGTCGGCGACCAGCCGGTCCTTCAGCCGCGCCCGCTGGCGTGCCAGGGCCTCGTCGTCCAGGGCGGAGAGGGTGGCGATGCGCGGCCTGCCCTCGGCCTCGGGTGCGCGCTCCGCGACCGCCGGGGCCTCTTCGAGGACGAGGTGGGCGTTGTAGCCACCGCCGCCGATCGAGGTGATGCCGGCGCGGCGGATGCCCGCTTCCGTCCCCCAGTCGGCCGTCTCGATCTGCGGCACGAAGGGGGTGCTGGGGAAGTCGAGGTCTTCGTTGACCTCCGTGAGGTTGATCGTCGCGGGCAGCGTCTTGTGGTGCAGGGCGAGCGCGGCCTTGATCGCGCCGAAGCCGCCGGAGACCACACCGCCGTGGCCGACGTTGCCCTTGACGCCGCCGATCGAGGTGGTGGCGGTCTGCTTGCCGAACGCCATGCTCGCCGCGTGCACCTCCAGTTCGTCGGTCATCGGCATGCCGAGCCCGTTGGCCTCGTACAGGGAGACCGTGTCCGGGGTGACTCCGCCGACCTCCATGGCGTTGGCGATGCACGCGCTCAGGCGCTCGGGCTGGGCGAGGCCGTAGGCCATCGCGCTGACGCCGTTGTTGTTGACGGCCGAGCCCTTGACCACGGCGTAGACGTGGTCGCGGTCGGCGACGGCCTGGGCGACCGGCTTGAGCAGCACCGTGACGACGCCGCTGGACAGGGCGGTGCCCGTGCCGTTGGCGTCGAACGGGCGGCAGTGGCCGTCCTTGGAGAGGACGCGGTTCTCCTCCCACAGGTGGCCGCGGGGGTGCGGGAGTCGGACCATGGAACCGCCGGCCACCGCCATGTCGGTCTGGCCGAGCAGCAGTGACTGGCAGGCCAGGTGCACCGCGTAGTGGAAGCCCGCGCAGACCGCGGCGACGGTGACGGCCTCGCCGGTCAGGCCCATGTAGTACAGCGCGTTGGACGTCATGGTGTCCGGCGACCACGCCAGGCTGGCCTCGATCGCCTCGGGGCCGACCGACACACGGTCGGGCGGGGAGCTGTAGAGCGCGGCGGTCTGCGGGTTGTTGGCGCCGTAGACGCCCACTTCGCAGCCGACCCGCTCGGGGTCGTAGCCGCCGTCCTCGAATGCCTCCCAGGCGCTCTCCAGGAAGAGCCGGTTCTCCGGGGTCATCGCGGCCGCCATCCGGTCGCTGATGCCGAACACCGACGGGTCGAACTTGTCGTACGTGTCGAGCACACCGCAGGCCCGCACATAGAAGGGACTGTGGATCAGGGTCTCGTCGACGTGGATGTCGTCCTTGGCGAGGAACGACACGGACTCCCTGCCGTGGACGAGGTTGTCCCAGAACTGCTCCTTGGTGCGGGCGCCGGGCGCTCGCAGGGACATGCCGATGACGGCGACGTCACCCGGGTCGTAGTCCTGCTCGGGGCTTTCGGTCATGGAAGGGCTCCTGCTTCGTCTCGGGTCGGGGGTGACTCAGCTGCCGTTCGAGGCGGCGCGGCCCCGCAGCGCGGCGCGGCGGGTGTTGGCGCGGCGGCGGGCGGAGGTGACCACCTCGGGGGTGGCCCCGCTCTCCTCGTCGAGCCAGCGGCCGAGGGAGGCGATGTCACGGAAGCTGAACAGGTCGGGCACGCGGACGCGGCGGCCGAACCGCCTGGTCATCAGTCGGGCGAGGCGGACGAGGAGCAGCGAGTCGCCGCCGAGGTCGTAGAAGGCGGCCTTGACGTCGATGCCCGCGGGTTCGAGGTCGAGGAGCTGGCCCCAGATCTCCGCGAGCGCCACCTCGGTCGGTGTGCTCGCGGCCGTCATGGGGGCGTCGGCGCCGGCGGCCGGCGGTTCGGGCAGCGCGGCGCGGTCGAGCTTCCCGCCGGGCGCGAGCGGAAGGGCGGGCAGGAACACGAGCGTCGCCGGCACCATGTAGTCGGGCAGTTCGGTGGCGAGCCTGCCGTTGACGGTGGACTGGAGAGCGGCGTCGAGCCGGACGTCGTCGCCGGCGTCGCCCTCCGGCACGACGTAGCCGATCAGCCGGTTGCCGCGGACGACGGCGGCGGCCTCCCTGACCTCGGGGCAGCCGGTCAGGCGGGCCTCGACCTCCTCCAGCTCGATGCGGTAGCCGCGCAGCTTGACCTGGTGGTCGGTGCGGCCGCCGAAGCGGAGTTCGCCGTCCTCGGTGAGCGTGACCACATCACCCGTGCGGTACATGCGCTCACCGTCCACGAACGGGTCGGGCAGGAACCGCTCGGCCGTGGTCTCCGGCCGGTTGACATAGCCGTGGGCCAGGCCGGCGCCGCCGATGTACAGCTCTCCGGGGACTCCGGCCGGCAGCCGCCGCCTGTCCTCGTCGAGCACGTAGGCGCGGGCGTGGGCCGACGGCAGGCCGAGCGTCGGCTCACCGGCGCCGTCCCTCGGGACGAGCCCGAACGAGCAGAAGACGGTTCCCTCGGTGGGCCCGTAGGCGTTGAAGACCCGGTCGGCGCCGGTCTCCGCGTACGCCCGGTCCACCAGTTTGCGCCGCAGGGGCTCGCCGCCGAACACGATCGTGCGGACGCGGGGCGGCAGGTATCCGGCGTCGAGCAGCCCGTTCATCACCGAGGGGACGGCGTTGAGGTGCGTGATCCTGTCGGCGTACGGGCTCTCCGGCAGGTGGACGGCGCTCTGCACGAGCACGACCGCCCCGCCGCGGCACAGCGCGCCGAAGATCTCCATCACGGACATGTCGAAGCAGACCGAACTCGCCGCCGAGACGCCGCTCAGGTCGCAGCCCTCGAAGACCCGGTCCAGCTCGGCCAGCATCGCGACGCAGCCCGGGTGGTGGATGGCGACGCCCTTCGGGCGGCCGGTGGAGCCGGAGGTGTAGATGATGTACGCGGTGTCCTCGGGCACGACCGGCACGGGCCGCTCGCCGGGTTCGGTCCGCACGCTCTCGTCGAGCACGACCACGGTCGGCCCGGCCGGACAGTTGGCCCGGGAGGCGGGTGTGGTCAGCAGCAGCCGGGTGCCGCTGTCCCGGACCATGAACGCCAGGCGTTCGGCGGGGTAGTCGGGGTCGAGGGGCACGTAGCAGGAGCCGGCGCGCAGCGTGGCGAGGAGGGCGACGAGCAGGTCGGGGGTGCGCTCCACGCAGATGCCGACGGGGACGCCGGGTCCCGCGCCGTCGGTGACGAGGCGTTCGGCGAGGGCGCGGGAGCGCTCGTCGAGTTCGCCGTAGGTCATGACGCCCGCGTCGGAGTAGACCGCGGGGGCGGCGGGGTTCTTGACGGCCTGCTCGATGAACTCGGAGTGCAGGGTGTCGGTCACTGGTCCGTCCCTTCGGGGCGGCCGGCCGGCGCGATGTCCTTCAGGGCCAGGTCGGGGTGGGCGATCGAGTCGAAGAGCACGGTGCGGTAGAGCGCGAGCAGGTCCGTCACGGTCTGCCTCTCCAGATAGCTCGGTTTGTACTGGATGTGGCCGGCCACCTCGCCGTCGATGTCGGCCATGGAGATCTCCAGGTCGAACTTGGCGAGGTGCCTGCGCACCTGGAGCGGTTCGAGCGGCAGGGCGCTCTGGGGCGTGATGGTGTCGCCGACGCCGTGGAAGAGCTTCACGGAGCGGGGGAAGGCGTCCGACGACAGCCAGTTGACCACCACGTCGAACCACGGGGAGCGGCCCTCTGCCCTCGGCGGTTTCAGGGAGGCCGCCAGCAGGTCGAGGGGGTAGTTCATGTGTTCGAGCAGGCCCAGCGAGAAGGCGTGGACCTCGCCGAGGAGATCGCGGAAGCAGCGGTCGCCCGCCGGTTTCGCCCGGACGAGCACGGTGTTCAGGTAGTAGCCGACGGCGGACTCCCAGCCCGGTTCGGCGCGCTGGGCGATGGCCGTGGCCAGTACGGAGTCCTCGGCTCCGGTCGCCCGGTTGAGCGTGGCGAAGAACCCGGCGAGCACGACCGTGCTGATCGACACGCCCTCGCGGACGGCGAACTCCCGGAGCAGCCGGCTCTCCTCGGCGCTCCAGCGGAACGTGAGGTCGCGGCCCTCGTATGTCACGCCCGGCGGACGCTCCTTGGCAGAGAGGTCCAGATGGGCGGGCGGATCGGCCAGCCGCCGCGTCCACCAGTCGAGCGCCGCGTCGGCCGCGGGGCCCGAGAGCCACTGCCGCTCCCACTCGACGAACTCGGTGTAGGGGGCGGGCGGCGTGCCGTCGGCGGGGTCGGCGCCCTCGTAGAACTCCTGGAGTTCGCGGATCATCACGTCCGCCGACGCCGCGTCCGACGCGATGTGGTGGACGAGCACCAGCAGGTAGTGGTCCTCGGGGCCGCGGTTCATCAGGACCACCCGCACGAGCGGGCCGTTGTCGATGTCGAGCGGCGCGTGGCCCAGTTCGGCCAGTTCCTCGCGGGCCTCCTCGTCGTCCAGCTCCGTGCTGTCGACGACCGCGAACTCGTACACCGGTTCCTCCAGGATGACCTGGTACGGGCGGCCGCCGGCCTCCACGAAGAGCGTGCGCAGCGCCGGGTGCCGCCGCATCACGGCCGCCACGGCGCGCTCCAGCGCCTTCTCGTCGACGGCGGCGCGGATGCGGGCGGCGACCATGAAGTTGTAGGGCACGGCGTCCGGCGAGACCATCTGCATGAACCACAGCGAGGCCTGGCCGTGCGAGGTCGGGGCCAGTTCGAGCCCCAGGCCGTCGGCGCGCAGCTGGTCGGCGGCCGGTGCGTCGGTGGGGTCGATCAGCCCGCGCGCGGCCAGTTCCTCCAGGAGTTCTTCGGCGTCCAGGTCGGAGAGGTCGTCGAGGAAGGGGTGGGTGGGCCTCCGCCCGGGCGCGGGTTCGGCCGCCGCTCGCGGTTCCCGTGCCGGGGCCGGGGCCTGCTGTGTCTGCGCGGTCGCGGGCGGTCCGCCGGTGAGTTCGACGAAGTGCCCGACGACCGCGGAGATGGTGCGGCCGTCCAGGAACACCACCGGTGACACCCGCTCCCCGAACAGCGCCTGCATCCGGTTGACCAGGCGGATCGCCAGCATCGAGTCCAGTCCGAACTCGCGCAGCGTCGCGTTCTCGTCGAACCTGCTCACCGGCACGCCGAGGCCGTCGGCGAGCTCGGCGAGGACGACGTCCCGCACCGACGTGGCCGCCGGGGCGGTCCGTGCGGGCTGCCGCTCCACCCGCTCGGCCACCGCCACCGGTTCGACGGCGGCCGGGGCGGGGGCCGCCGCGGTCTGGGGCCGGGGCTCGGTGTCGAGCCAGTAGCGGTCCTTCTGCCACTGCACGAGCGGGGTCTCCACCACCTCGACGTCGTCCCCGAACAGCGGGTCGAAGGTCAGCGGCAGGCCCCTGACGTACAGCGACGCGACGGCCCCCAGCAGGCAGCGGACGTCGCTCTCCTGGCGCCGCAGGGAGTTGACCGCGTGCACCTGGGCGCCGCGGGTCACCGCGATCTCCTCGACCGCGCCGCGCAGCGTCTCGTGCGGGCCGATCTCGATGAACGTGCCGATCCCCTCGTCGACCAGGCCCCCGATCGTCTCGGCGAACCGGACCTGGTTGCGCAGGTTGTGCACCCAGTACTCGACGTCGGCGACCGGGTCCACCGTGTCGGCCAGCGCCGTGGAACGGAACGGGATGGTGTTCGTCAGCGGGGTGATGCCCGCGATGCTCTCGCGCAGCGGCTGGAGCAGCGGGTCCATGCCGGGGCTGTGCACCGGCCGCTCGACACGGATGCGCCTGGTCGAGATCCCGTCCCGCAGCAGGTCGGCCTCCAGGGCGGCGACGGCTTTGGGGGAGCCCGAGACGGCCGCGCTGGTGGGGCTGTTGACCACGGCGACGGCCGCGTGCTCGGCGTACGGGGCGAGCCTCGGCAGCAGTTCCGCCTCCGGCAGGTCGACGGAGATCATGGCGCCGGCCGCCGCCTTCCTTTCGAGCAGGTGCGACCGGGCGACCACCACGCGGGCCGCGTCCCCGAGCGAGAGCGATCCGGCGACACAGGCCGCCGCGACCTCGCCGAGGCTGTGCCCGACGACGGCGACCGGCTCGACGCCGAGCCCGAGCCAGACCTTCGCCAGGGAGACCTGGAGGGCGAACAGGACGGGCTGCTGGAGGTCCATTTCCTCGTAGCGCGCCTCTTCGGCGGGGGCGGCGAGCCGGTCGAGCACCGAGCCGCCGCCCGCCGCGCGCACGGCGTCGTCGCAGGCGGTCATCCACGTGCGGAACCCGGCGTGGACGCGCAGCAGCTCCCGGCCCATGCCGACCCACTGCGTGCCGCCGCCGGAGAACACCAGCGCCACCCGCCGGTCGCCGTTGCCCGCGACGGCGCCGGTCATGACGTCGGGGTGCGGCCGGCCCGCGGCGACCCGGGCGAGTCCGTCGAGGACGTCCTGCCGGGTACGGGCGAACAGCGCCACCCGGTGGTTGTGGTGGGTGCGCCTGGTCGCGAGGGTGTAGGCGAGGTCGGAGACGCGCAGTCCCGCGTCGCGCTCGACGTGGTTGGACAGCTCACGGCAGGTGTCGGCCAGCGCGCCCGGTGTACGCGCCGAGACGGTCACGAGCTGCGTCCGCTCGTCGGCGGCGGCCTCGGCCCCGCTCGGGGCGGCGTGGCGTCCCCGGTCGCCCGCGAGGAAGGGGTGGGGTGCGACGGGGTGGCCCGCGGTGTACAGGGCGCCGAGCGAGCCGAGCAGGACCGCGGCCTCGTCGGCGCCGCGCCGCAGCGAGGGCAGGGTGGCCGCAGCGGGCAGGATCTCCGAGACCGACTTGAGCAGGACGGGGTGGGGGCTGACCTCGATCACCGCGTCGATGTCGTGGTCCCGCAGGGTGGTCAGGGCGTCGACCATCCGGATCTCCCGGCGCAGGTTGTCCGCCCAGTAGTCGGGGCCCAGCTCCGCGCCGTCGACGCGCTCGCCGGTGACCGTCGAGATCATCGGGATGCGCGTGGTGCGGGGCGCGATGTCCGCCAGTTCGGCCTTGAGCGGGGCGAGGACGTGGTCGACCAGGGGTGAGTGCGGGGCGTGGCCCATGCGCACCCGGTGGTGGGTGACGCCCTCGTCGGTCAGCCGCTGGACGAGGTCGTCGATCTCCTGCGGTGTGCCGGTCACCAGGGTGGAGTGCAGGCCGTTGCGGCCGGAGACGGTGAGCTGTCCTGTCAGGTGCCGCTCGGCCTCGTCCGCGCCGGTCATGACGACGATGCCCTCGCCGCGCCCCACGGCGAGCTGCTGGAGGAGCCGGCCGTGGTGGGCGGCGAGACGCGAGGCGTCGTCGAAGTCGAGGGCTCCCGCGATGTGGGACGCGGCGAACTCGCCGACGCTCTGCCCCACGACGACGTCCGGTTCGACCCCCAGCGCGCGCCAGGTGTCGGCCAGCGCCACCTGGAGGGAGAACAGCAGCGGCTGGAAGACGTCCATGTCGTCGATGCGCCCATCGGGCGCCAGCAGCTGCTCGACGAGCGAGAAGCCGAGCAGCTCCCGCATCCGCCGGTCGGAGCGCATCAGGGAGCGGCGGAACACGGGCATTCCGGCGAGCAGGCGCCGGCCCATGCCCGCCCACTGCGAGCCGTTGCCCGAGAACAGGAACGCCACCCGCGGCTTGCGCGCGCCCCGCTCCCCCACGCTCAGCCCGGCGGCGCTCGCACCGCTGCCGAACGCGTCGAGCTGCGCCCTGAGTTCGGTCATGCCGGACGCGGCGGCGGCGAGCCGGAACGCGCCGTCACCGGGCGAGCGGCGGCAGAGCGCCCGCAGGTCGCTCTCGTCACGCAGCGCCGCGGCCCGCTCGGCGAGCGCCTCGCGGGAGTCCGCGGCGAGGAGCAGCAGCGAGCTCTCGGGGCGCGGCAGCTCCTCGACGGCGACGTGGCAGATCGCGCCGCCGAAGCCGAAGGAGCTGACGCCGCCGCGGCGCGCGTCGGACCGGCGCGGCCACGGCGTCAGCCGGTCCTGGACGGTGAGGCGGTACTCGTCGAACATGATCTGCGGGTTCGGGGCGGTGTAGTGCAGGCTCGGCGGCAGCACGCCGTTGCGCATCGAGAGGGCGAGCTTGACCAGGCCGACGATGCCGGCCGCCGCCTCCAGGTGCCCGACGTTGGACTTGACGGAGCCGAGGCGCAGCGGTTCCGCGCGGTCGCCGCCGAGGACCGCCCCGATGGCGTTGGCCTCGATGGGGTCGCCGAGGGGGGTGGCGGAGCCGTGGCACTCGATGTAGTCCACCAGGTGCGGGTCGATGCCGGCCCGCTGGTAGGCGGTGCGCAGCATCTTCTCCTGCGCCTGGGGATTCGGCGCGGTCATGCCGTTGCTCAGGCCGTCGTTGTGGGAGGAGCTGCCCTTGATCAGGCAGTACACCGGCAGGTCGCGTTCGAGGGCGACACTCAGCGGGGCGAGCACGACGACGCCGGCGCCCTCACCGCGCACGTAGCCGTCGGCGCGGGCGTCGAAGGACTTGCAGCGGCCGTCGGGGGCGAGCGCGCCCATGGCGTCCATGGCGGTGTAGTAGTCGGAGACGAAGCTCAGATTGACGCCGCCGGCGAGGACCAGGTCGCTCTCGCCGAGCCAGATCGACTGGCACCCCACGTGTACGGAGACCAGTGATCCGGCGCAGGCGGCGTCGATGGCCATGCTCGGGCCCTGCAGTCCGAGGATGTAGGAGACGCGGTTGGCGATGATGCCGTCGTGCATCCCGGTGGCGGTGTGCGGGGTGATCTGGCTGTCCGGGCCGCGGTAGTGCGCGAGGGCGGCGTAGTCGCCCCAGCAGGAGGCCATGAACACGCCGGTGTCGCTGCCGACGAGGCTGTGCGGCGCGACCCCCGCGTCTTCGAGTGCCTCCCAGGCCAGTTCGAGGATCAGGCGCTGCTGCGGGTCCATCTGGACGGCCTCGCGCGGTGAGATGCCGAAGAAGAGCGGATCGAACTGGTCGATGCCGTCGATGAACCCGCCCCAGCGCACCCGGTCGTTCAGGAGCTCGCGGCGCACGGCGGGCACCGGTCCGACGGCGTCGCGTCCCTCGGACAGCAGCCGCCAGAACGCGGCGGGGTCGGGGCCGCCGGGGAAGCGGCAGCCGATGCCCACGACCGCCACGGGTTCGTGCGACGCCGTACGGCGGGGTCCGCTCGGGGCGGCGGCCTGCTCGGCCCGCGGGCCGTCGGCGAGCGCGCGGGCGAGCGCGTCGACGGTGGGGTACTGCCACATCCAGGTGACCGGAACTTTCCAGCCGAGGAATTCGGTCAACGAGGCGGCGAGAGTCGACAACTTCAGCGAATCCAGGCCATACCGCTGCATCGGTGTCGAGCGGTCCACGGCGTATCCGGACAGGTCCATCAAGTCGGCGACACGGGAAAGCAGGAACTCCGTTATGGCATGCGAATCTCGTACTGCGCGCGCTGGGGGCATTTCGGCTCCTCGGCAGGGCGGATCGAATGGGCCGGTGCGGTGCGTGGCCGGCTGCTTTATGGCTCGGGGAATCCGCCGCCCTGTTCGGGAGCGGCGGATCGGGTGAATGCGGCGCACCGGCGGCCGTGCTGGAGGCGTGCTGGCCGGGGCCGGTGACGGCAATGGGTACGGGCCGGCGCACAGGCGGCCGACGTTCGGAATGGCTCAGGACACGGAAGCTTCGCTTCTACGCGTCGAGTGCGGCGATGGCGATGGCCCGAGGGGCACCCCGGGTCAGAGGCGGAGGGACCCGTGACGTGCTGGGCGGAGCGTGCCGTCCCGGACGGGAAGGCATGTCTGAAGAGAAACTGGTACCCGCACCGCGGTCCGACCCCCGTTAAGTCGTCCTGGCTGAATCGGACACGCAATCCGATTCAGGATCACTCCCGGCGGTCCGGCCGCCGGCGTACATCGTGCGTTTTCCTGGGCGATTCACTGTGCCGGTCGGGAATTACGTGGTCCGACGTGGAACGTAGCACCGGGTACTCGCCCGACCGACGGACTGCACACTGCCACTCTGTGAATGGTGGAACAAGAGTGCCCCGTGGGCCGGATGATGCACTGGCGTGAAATGAACCCCCGGTGACCGGTTCGCCCTCTTGCCGCGCAATGGCTTTGATGCGGTATGGCCGTCATGGTGCGCAAGGGGCGGAAGGGCCCGTCTGGACAGCGGGTCGAACGGCGTTGCAAGCTCTCGCCATGAAAATCTTGAACCACGGTCAGGCGCCGGCCGAGGCCCGCACCGCTGGAGGAATGAGCACCCGATCAGGGCCCGGCCGAAGCGAGTTCACCGGGGGGCCCGCGTGACCGGTACCGAGGTGATGTCCCGGCAGCGGCCGGGCCTCGCGCTGGGGGTGCTCGCCGGGGCGCTCGCCCTGGACGTGAGCGGTCTCGCGGTGCTCAACGCCGCGCTGCCCTCCGTGGGCGACCGGTTCGACATGGCCGACTCCACGCTCCAGTGGGTCATGATCGCCTACGCCGTCACGTTCGCCGGCTTCCTGCTGGTGGGCGGCCGCCTGGCCGATGTGTTCGGCCGCCGCAGGGTGTTCGAGGCCGGTGTCGCGCTGTTCACGGTGGCCGCGCTGGCCGGGGCGCTGGCCCCGGACACCGGGGTGCTGCTCGGCGCGCGGGCGGTCCAGGGCATCGGCGCAGCCCTGTCGGGGCCTGCCGCGCTGGCGCTGCTGACCGAGGTGTTCCCGGCCGGTCCCGCGCGGAACCGGGCCCTGAGCGTGTACGCGGCGGTCGGCGCCGCGAGCTTCAGCGGCGGGGTGCTCCTCGGCGGTGTGCTGACCCAGTTCTTCGGCTGGCGCTCCGTGCTGTGGTTCTCGGTGCTCCTCGGCCTCGCCGTGCTGGCGGCGACGCGCGCCGGGCTGCCCGACGGGGCCGGGCGCGGCGGCGGGCTCGACCTGCCGGGCGCGATATCGGGCACCCTCGGCCTCACCCTGCTGGTCGTCGGCGCGAGCAGTCACGGGGCTCTGGCCTGGATCTCGCTCGCCGCCGCGGTGGCGTTCCTCCTGCTCTTCGTCGTACGCGAGCACCGCACCCCCGACCCGGTCCTCCCGCTCGGCCTCTTCCGCGTCTCCTCGGTGCGCTCCGCGAGCCTCGCGGCGTTCCTCCAGTACATGGGCTCGGTCGGGCAGCTCTTCTTCGCGCCGCTGTATCTGCAGGACATGCTGGACTACTCCCCGCTGGAGTCCGGCCTCGCCCTGGTGCCGATGTCGGCGGGCGTCTTCCTCACCGCCAACTTCGCCACCGGCCGCCTGCTGGCCAGGTACACGCCGCGCACGCTGATGGTCGTCGGGCTCGTCCTGATCGGCGCGGGCACGGCGCTGTGGATGAGCACACCGCACGACGGCGACTACCTGCTGCACGTGCTGCCCGGCCTGCTGATCAGCGGCATCGGCCAGGGTCTGAACTTCCCCTCGATGACGTCCGCCGCCCTCACCGGCGTCCCGCCGGAGGGCCACGCGGTCGCGGGCGCGGTGAACGTGGTGGCCCAGCAGATCGGCGCGAGCGTCGGCGTGGCGGTCATGGTCCTCGCCGCGGCGACCAGCGACGACACACTCGGCGGCTACCACATCGCGTATCTGGTGGGCGGCGCCGCGTGTCTGGTCGGAGCGGTGGTCATCGCCACGACGGGCCGCGGGAAGGAGCCCGCCGGGGAGGGCCCGCTCGGGCAGTAGAGCACGCTCGGCCGGGCACGGGGCGGCGTCCTGCCCGGCCGGCCCGAGCGCGGGTCGGCACACGCGCTCGACCGTCGAACACGCCCTGGAACCTGTCCGGGTACGGAACGGGACGGACCGGAGCGACGCAGACGAACCGATCCTTCCCGCTCTCCGGCACCAGGCGGGAACCCCGCATTCCGACCCGAAACACCTACGCGTTCTTCACCACAAATCCATGGACTTACGCCCCAGTAAGCACATACCCGCAGGACAAAGGCATATGCCGTAAGCATCACTGCATCGACTGTTGCCAAATCCCTTACAGGCCCCCACCCGCTGTGCCAAAGTCATGAGCGGTCCCTACCGCCGAGCCGGTTCGCGCCGCCTCTCCACCGGAGCACCCCATGCCGTCCCACGTCTTCGCGGATCACACCGCCGCCCAGCCGCCCGAGCGCGGCGCGGTCGACGCGCTGATCTCGCAGGCACGCCGCCTGCGCGGCGAGGTGGACGCCATGCGGCGCGAGACCGCGCCCGACGGGGGCGACCCGGCGGGACGCTGGCAGCGGGCGCTGTGCGACCTGGCGGTGCACCAGCTCAACGACCTCGACGCCCATCTCGCCCAGCTGCGGGACGGCCCGCCGTGCGTCGTGGGGGAACCCGCGGCGCCGGCCGGGACCGCGGAGCGGGACCCGCGGCGGGGCTCGCTCCTGAGCCGGGTCGGCAGCGCCGAGTGGGATCTCCTCACCGACGAGGCCACCTGGTCCGGCGAGCTCTACGAGATCCTGGGCCGCGACACGGCCGCCCCACCCCTCTCCCTGGACGAACTCCCCTCCCTCGTACACGCCGAGGACCAGCCCCGGCTCACCGCGATGGTCACGGACTGCCTCGTCGACGGAAAGCCGATCGACGGCGAGTTCCGCGTCCTGCGGCGGGGCGGCGGCGTCCGCCAGGTGCACATGATGGGCGAGCCGGTCCTCGCCCCCGACGGCTCCACCGCCTCCATGTGGGCGGTCCTGCGGGACGTGAGCGAGCTGCGCCGCAGCAGGGTCGCCGTCCACGAGAGCCAGGACTCGCTGCGGCGTCCGCGCCACGGCGCGGAGACCGATCCCCGCCTCGCGGCCGCCCTCCAGGAAGCGGTCCTGCCGCCCTGGCGCGACACCCTGCGCTTCACCGCCGGCGGCCTGGACCTGGCCGCCGACCACCTCCCCTCCTCCACCGGCGCACCGATCGGCGGCGACTGGCACGACGCCCTCCAACTGCCGAACGGCGACGCCCTGTTGAGCGTCGGCGACCTCACAGGGCCCGGCGTCACCGGCGCCTCCGGCATGGCGATGCTGCTCGGCGCCCTGCGCGGCACGGCGGTCACCGGAGCGGGCCCCGCCCACCTCCTCGGCTGGCTGAACCAGCTCATGGAGGCCACCGCGCGGCCCGCCACCGGCAGCGCCGTCTGCTGCCGCTACGACCCGGCGGCCCACCGCCTCACCTGGGCGCAGGCCGGGCACCCCGCCCCGCTGCTGTTCCGCGAAGGGGCGGGCCGCGCGCTGACGCCACCGGTCGGCGCACCCCTCGGGTCCCCCTCCGGAGCCTCGTACGCGCAGGCCGACGTACAACTGCGCCCGGGTGACCTCCTGTTGCTCCGCACCGACGGTCTGGTCCCCCGGTGCGACCGGGACGCGGCCACGACCGAACTTCTCTCGATGGCACCCCGCTTCACCGGGGCGCTCAGCGCGCAGGACTGCGTGCGCGCCGTCATGGAGGCGTTCGACGAGGTGCCGCGTGAGGCCGACGCCTGTCTGCTGATGGCACGGGTGTGACCCGCGCCTGACGACACGGTCCGGCCGGTCGCCCTCGGTTCGGTGGTGAGGACGGGCTCGGGCCGGTGTTCAGGACGGGCGCGTCACGCCCTCGCCGTCCTGCCCCCCGCCTTGACCCCCTTCGGCAGCGCGAGCTTGATCTCCTCGCGCAGGTCCTGGATCTTCGGGTAGTCGGAGTACTGCGCGGTCAGCCGGAACATCTCGCGCAGCCGGTCCCAGGTGCGGTGGGAGGAGTTGGAGTTTATCGACACCAGGGCCAGGCGTGCGTAGCGGTCGGCCTGCTCCGGGTCGTCGGCGATGAAGCAGGCGGAGGCCAGCGAGATGTAGTCGAAGATCTGCGAGCGGTCGCGGCCCTTGGCCCGCAGCTCGATGGCGAGTTTGGCGTGCCGCTGCGCGACGCTCGCCGCCGCCGGGTCGTGTTCGGCGAGCGTGCGGTAGGCCAGGGCCTGCATGCCGTGCAGGTCCGCCTCGTCGAACATCTGCATCCAGCTCGGCGGCTCCACGTCCCCCTTGTCGGAGACGAAGAGGTCCTCGGCGAGGCCGAGCGTGCGCCGCATGGCCTGGCCGCGCCCCATCGACGCCTGCGCCCAGGCCTCGATGGTGTACAGCATGGCCTTGGTGCGCGGCAGGGCCTCCTCACCGCCGCCGGACTTGGCCAGCTTCATCAGGTCCAGGGCGTCGTCCGGCTTGCCGAGGTGCACCATCTGGCGCGCGGCCCGCGACAGGGCCTCCCCGGCACGCGGCCGGTCCCCGCCCTCCCGCGCCGCGTGCGCCGCGATGACGAAGTACTTCTGCGCCGTGGGTTCGAGGCCGACGTCGTGCGACATCCAGCCGGCGAGGACGGCGAGGTTGGCGGCGACGCCCCACAGGCGTCGCTGGAGGTGGTCGGGGTGGCGGTAGGCGAGCATGCCGCCCACCTCGTTGAGCTGGCCCACCACGGCCTTGCGCTGGAGTCCGCCGCCGCGGGACGCGTCCCAGGCGCGGAACACCTCGACCGAGCGCTCCAGCTCCTCGATCTCCTGGGAGCCGATGGGAGCGGCCTCGTAGCGGTCGGCGGCTGCGGGGTCGACGTGCAGGGGGTCGTGGGTACGGGGGGCGTCGGCCGCGAGGGCCGGGTCGGCGTGCAGCCAGTCATGCATGGCGCTGCTGAGCGCGGAGCCTGCGGCAAGCGCAGCGCCCGCGCCCACCAAGCCGCGTCGGTTGAGCATGAGGTCCATTCCCGTGAATTCGGTGAGGACCGCGGCCGTCCGCTCGGGCGCCCACGGCACGCCGTCGGGGTGCTCCACACTCCCGTCGCCCTGCCGCTTCCCTGGGCGTCCCTGCCGGACCAGACCGAGATCCTCAGTGGTCACGACACGGCCGAGACGCTCGGTGAACAGGACCGCCAGCACCCGCGGCACCGGATCGCGGGGGATCTCCCCCGTGTCGATCCACCGCCGCACCCGCGAGGTGTCGGTGGCCAGCTGGGGATGGCCCATGGCCGCCGCCTGCCGGTTCACCAGCCTCGCGAGCTCACCCTTGGACCAGCCGGCCAGGGCGAACAGGTCCGAAAGGCGGGTGTTGGGTTGTCCGTTCACGTCAAGCCCCCAGGTTCTCGGCTGAGTTGACAGTAACCGCCTGTCAGTTGCTGAGCGACTATTCGCCAGGGTTCGCCAGGGTGCGCCAGATGGTGTGCCAGGGGGCCCCGGGTGTCAGGTAGGAGTGCGCCACCCCGACCCGGTCGCCGCAAGGCACTCCCCAGGGTGCACCCGAAAGCGGCCGGGCCGGGAGGTGCACGCAATGCAACAGGCACACGAAGGGATCTGTATCGCCCATGCACACAGCATCGTCCTCCGTGTCCGCCCCGCCCCGGCCGCCGCACCCGCGTCCTCCCGCCCAGCGGAGCCGCGAGATGCCCCCCTCACCGGGAAGCGGCCCTTATCTGGAGCCGGTGCGGTCCTCCGCCGCGCAGCTCGGCGTCGGCCGTGCGCACCGTCCGCCCGGGGCCGGCACACAACCGCTCAGCGGGAGACTCGACTTGTCCGGCCCCCACGGGGCGCAACTGCGCGGCGCGATCGCTTCGGTGCACCGCATCTGCCCGGAGTTCAACCCCGTACAGGTGCTCCGCCGCAACGGCCGCACCGCCCTGCTCATCGGCACCGTCGGGCGCGGCGCCGCCGTCGCCAAGTGCCTGCTCGACCACTCGCCCGCCTGGTCGGAGCGGCTGCGGCACGAAATAGCCGCTTACCGTTCCTTCGTCCGCCACCGCCCGCCGGTCAGGGCGCCGCGGCTCATCGCCGCGGACCCCGACGACTGCACGCTGGTCATCGAGCGGATGCCGGGACGTGTGGCGGCGTTGCAGCGGCATCCGATCGAAACCCCGCCGCGGGCGGACATCCGCGCGGCGCTCGGTTCCGTCGTCCGCCTCAACCGCTGGCAGCCGCCGATGGAGATGTTCGGCAGGCCGATGGACTACGGCAGGCGGATCGCCCGCTTCCACGAGCTGGGCCTGCTGACCGACCGGGACATGGGCGACCTGCAGAAACTGCTGCACGGGATCGCGCACTCGGCCGTCCACCAGGGCGGCGGGCCGTACGCGATGTGGCAGTTCTGCCACGGCGACGCCCTGCTCTCGAACATCCTGCTCTCGCCGCCGGGACCCGTCCTCGTCGACTGGGAGCACGCGGGCTGGTACCTGCCGGGATACGACCTGGCGACGCTGTGGGCGGTCCTCGGTGACGCCCCGGTGGCGCGGCGCGAGATCAGCCAGCTGGCGCAGTCGGCGGGTCCGGCGGCGCGCGACGCCTTCCTGGTGAACCTGATGCTGGTGCTGACCCGCGAGATCCGTACGTACGAGATGGCCGTGCAGCGCTCGATGCACGGTACGACCCCGGCGGCGCCGGGCGCGGCCCATCCCGGTGCTGTGCCGTCCGGCGAGGAACAGCGGCTGCTGCTGAGGCGGCTGCACGACGACTGCCAGCTGGCCCGCCGGGCCGTGCGAGCGGCGGTCGGCACTCGCTGACGGGGACGGAGGCCCGCGGCGCGCCAAGGGGGGCCCGGGCGCACCGCGGACCTTCGTATGCCCCTGGTCTGCGCCTGCGGCCATGCCGGCGGGAACCGCCCGGCGGCCTATGCCGCGATGGCCCGCCGCTCGGGTCGCGTGCGCGCGCCGCTCGGGTCGCGCCCGCTTTGGTCGCGTGCGCGCGCCGCTTTGGGCGTGAGGGCGGGAGTATCGGCCATGCTGTCACGTTCCCTCTACGGCTGCGGACTTGTGACCGTAGCGTCAGGGTATGTCCGTCACTGACGCAGAGCAGATCGACCGGGCCAACGCCTCCGGTCGCACCCCGGTCGTGTTCGTGCACGGCCTGTGGATGCTGGCAAGCAGCTGGGACCACTGGCTCCCGCACTTCGAGGCCGCCGGGTACGCGCCGGTCGCGCTGACCTGGCCCGGTGAACCGGCGACGGTGGCCGAGGCCCGCGAGCGCCCCGAGGCCATCGCGGGCAAGACCGTCAAGATCGTCGCCGACCACCTGGCGGGCCTGATCGGCACGCTGGAGCGCAGGCCCGCCGTCATCGGGCACTCCGTGGGCGGGCTGCTCACGCAGATCCTCGCGGGGCGCGGCCTGTCCGCGGTCTCCGTGGCGATCGACCCGGCGCCGTTCCGCGGCGTCCTGGCGCTGCCCCTGTCGACGATGCGCTCGCTGCGCCCCGTGATCGCCAACCCGGCCGACCGCAAGCGCGCCAAGCTCCTGACCTTCCCCCAGTTCCGCTACGCGTACGCCAACGCCGTCAGCGAGGAGGAGGCCAGGGCCATCTACGACCGCTACGCCGTGCCGGCGCCCTGCGTCGTGCCCGCGCAGGCGGCGATGGCCAACCTCAATCCGCGCACCGAGGCCAGGGCGGACTGCCGGACCGTGCGGCGCGGCCCGCTGCTGATCATCTCCGGGGGGAAGGACAACGCGGTGCCCTGGGCGATGGCGAACGGCGCGTACAAGCGGCAGAAGGGCAACGCCTCCGTCACGGAGATCGTCGAGCTGCACGGGCGGGACCACGCGCTGACCCTGGACAGCCGGTGGGGGGAGGTCGCCGACACCGCCCTCGCGTTCGTGCGCCGCTTCGTCTGAGCGGCACGCCGCCGCGTCCGGGCCGCCGACGCGGGCGTGCACGGCGGGCGCGCACAGGTGTCGTGCTCATCCGAACAGGTGGTCTTCACTCCGCTCATTGGTCCACGCCACTGACGCACCGCAGGCGGTATGGCCTCCCTGGCGAAAAACTCTCCCTGACCGGGCCGGACCAGCGCTGACTCGGGAAACCGCTTGTCCTGAGCATGATTGACGGATCGTCGGTCAGCCGGTACCACTGACGCACGCCCGGCCCGCACGTCCCGTCACGCTTCACCGGCCCAGACGTCCCAGGAGGCTGCATTGCGAGCATCCGCCCGCGCCCGTACGTCGTCCGCGCGCAGACGCACCATCAGGACGGCGGGCGCCCTCGCGTCGGCCGGGCTGCTGGTGCCGCTGCTCGGCGCGGCCCCGTCACCCGGCGCCGACCGACCGTCGTCCGACACCGACCTCCAGGGCGCCTTCGCCGCCGCGTCCGCGGAGTACCGCGTGCCGCAGAGCGTGCTGCTCGGCGTCTCCTACCTCCAGTCACGCTGGGACGCGCACGGTGGCGCGGCCAGCGTCACCGGCGGCTACGGCCCCATGCACCTGACCGACGCGCGCACCGCCCTGGCCGCCGCCTCGCACCACAGCGAGGGCACGGAGGACCCGCGCGGCGACACCTCGCGTCCCGCGAAGCCGCCGAAGGCGCACGTGCCCGCGGAGAGCGAGGTCCCCGCGCGGCTCATGACGCTGCCGCGCGCGGCGGAGCTGACCGGCCTGCCCGCCGAGAAGCTGCGTACCGACGTGGCCGCGAACGTGGAGGGCGGCGCGGCGCTGCTCGCAGCGGCCCAGAAGAAGCTCGGCAAGCCGCTGGGCGGTGATCCCGCCGACTGGTACGGCGCGGTCGCCCGCTTCTCCATGGCGGACGACGAGGCGACGGCGGCGACGTACGCCAATGACGTGTTCGCCGTCATCCGCGACGGCGAGCGGCGCACCACGGACGCGGGACAGCGCGTGACGCTCGCGCCGGTCCCGGGGCTCAGGCCCGACGCCGCGCAGGTCGAGCGCATGGGTCTGCGCAAGGCGCCGACGGGCGGCACGGAGTGCCCCAAGACCGTCGCGTGCGAGTGGATCCCCGCGCCGTACGAGGAGTTCAAGGACCCCAACGGAAACCCCGACTACGGCAACCACGACCTCGGGGACCGGCCCAAGAGTCAGAGCATCGACTCGATCGTCATCCATGACACCGAGGGCCGGTGGGAGGGTGTCCTGAAGATGGTGCAGGACCCGACCTACGTGTCGTGGCAGTACTCCCTGCGCTCCACCGACGGCCACATCGCCCAGCACGTGAAGGCCAAGGACGTCGCCTGGCACGCGGGCAACTGGTACGTGAACTCCACGTCGATCGGGCTGGAGCACGAGGGCTTCCTCGTCGCCCCCGACACCTGGTACACCGAGGCCATGTACCGGACGTCGGCCCGTCTGGTGAAGTACCTCGCCAAGCGGTACGACATCCCGCTGGACCGGCAGCACATCCTGGGCCACGACAACGTCCAGGGCACGACGAGCGCCGGCATCCCGGGCATGCACACCGACCCGGGCCCCTACTGGGACTGGCAGCACTACTTCACGCTGCTCGGCAAGCCGTTCAAGCGCACGGCGGGCGCGAAGGGCGGCGTGGTGACGGTGGCTCCGGAGTACGCCCGGAACAGGCCGGAGTACACGGGCTGCGAGAAGCCGGGCCAGAAGTGCGTGCCGCACGGTTCGGCGGCGGTGCGCGTGCACACCGAGCCGCGCGACGACGCCCCGCTGATCAAGGACATCGGCAAGCGGCCCGGCGGCCAGGACTCCACGATCGACGTGAACGACGTCGGCGCCCGGCTCTCGACCGGCCAGCAGTACGCGGTCGCCGAGCGCAGGGGCGACTGGACGGCCGTCTGGTACCTCGGCCAGAAGGCCTGGTTCAAGAACCCGAAGAAGCAGCCCACGGCGGTCGACGCCAAGGGCCTGGTGGTGACGCCGAAGGAGGGCGCCACGGAGGTGCCGGTCTACGGCCGGGCCTACCCGGAGAAGGAGGCCTACCCTGCGGGCGTGCCCGTCCAGGCCGTCTCGCCGCTGCCGTACAAGATCCTCGCGGGCCAGAAGTACGTGGTCGGCGACAAGGTCCCCGGTGAGTACTTCTACGCGCCGACGTTCGACACCGCGCCGCACAAGGTGGTGCGCGGCAAGGACATGTACTACGTGATCCAGTACGGGCACCGGATCGGGTACGTGCGGGCGGCCGATGTGCGGGTGGCTCCCTCGTCGAAGTGACGGTGGCACGACCGGCCGGGTCCGGGTCCGCGTGGGGGCGGGCCGGGGCCCGGCTTCCGTGCGTCTGCGTGGCTGTGCGGCTGTGTCGGCTGCGGGCGGCTCAGCCGAAGACGTGGCGCTGTCCGGCGCGGGCCCGGAAGGTCTTCGTCCCGCCTGGGAACAGGGTGGAGCGCAGGGTGAGTTCACGGGTGCGCGACGCCCTGACGGCGACGCGGGTGGCGCGGCCCGCCGCCCAGGTGAGGTCGAGCGTGGCGCCGCCGCGTGCGCGCAGGCCGCTGACCGAGCCGTCCGGCCAGCTCGCGGGCAGTGCGGGCAGGATGTCGAGCACGCCGTGCTGGCTCTGCAGCAGCATCTCCACGATGCCGGAGGTCGCCCCGAAGTTGCCGTCGATCTGGAACGGCGGGTGGGTGTCCCAGAGGTTGGGCAGCGTGGAGGACGTGAGCTGTTCGCCGAGCATCCTGTGGGCGTGGTCGCCGTCGCGCAGCCGCGCCCAGAAGTTGATCTTCCAGGCCTTGGACCAGCCGGTGCCGCCGTCGCCGCGCGCCATGAGCGAGACCTTCGCCGCGTCGGCGTACGCGCTGCCCGCCTCGATCTGCCGTCCGGGGTGCAGGGCGTAGAGGTGGGAGACGTGCCGGTGCTCGTCGGTCCTGTCGTCGAGGTCGGCCTTCCACTCCTGGAGCTGGCCCCACGAGCCGATCCGCAGCCCCGGGTCGAGGTCGGCCAGGGTCCGTTCGAGCTCGGTGCGGAACGCGCGTGAGTCACCGAGGACCCGGGCCGCCTGAAGGGTGTTGGTGAACAGGTCGTGGACGATCTGCTGGGCCATGGCGCCGCCCGCGGTGAAGTCCCCGTGCTCGGGCGAGTAGCTGGGCGTGACGACCAGCTTGCCGTCGCGCGGGTCGGTGCGCAGGTTGTCCAGCCAGAACTCCGCGGCCTCCTTCAGCACCGGGTAGGCCGTGGTGCGCAGGTAATCCGTGGAGCCGCTGAAGCGGTAGTGCTCGTAGAGCTGGGCGGTGAGCCAGGCCGCGGCTTCGGGGAACCAGAAGGCGGTCGACCAGTCGTGCGCTCCGGTGAACCCGTAGGGGTTGGTCTCGTTGTGCACGACCCAGCCGCGGCTTCCGAACATCTCCTCGGCGGTGCGGCGGCCCGGCGCGCGCAGCGCCTCGACGAAGCGGTCGTAGGGGGCGGCGGTCTCCGCGAGGTTGGCGGCCTCGGCGGGCCAGTAGTTCATCTGGAGGTTGATGTTGGTGTGGTGGTCCGCCGACCAGGGCGGGGTGGTGCTGTTGTTCCAGACGCCCTGGAGGTTGGCGGGCAGGGAGCCCGCGCGCGAGGAGGCGATGAGGAGGTAGCGCCCGTACTGGAAGAACAGCGCTTCGAGCGCGCGGTCGGCGGGGCTCGCGCCGCCCCCGTACTCCTTGAGCAGCCGGTCGGTGGGCACGTCCGCGGGCATGGCCTGCCCGATGTCGAGGGCGACGCGGCCGAACAGGGCGCGGTGGTCGCGCAGGTGCCGGGCGCGAAGTGCCGCGTGGCCCGCCGCGACGGCCTTGTCCACGGTCCGCGTGACGTCGGCGTGCGGGTCGTCGCCCCGGTAGCGGGGGTAGGTGTCGGCGTAGTCGGTGCCGGCGGCGAGGACGAACCAGACGCTGTCGGCGCCGGTGACCGTGACGCTGCCGTCGGCGTCGGCGACGCGGGTGCCGCCCCGGTGTCCGACGCGCAGCTGTGCCTCGAAGGCCAGGCCGTTGTCGGCGAGCGCGCCGCGCACCGTGATCCGGTCGCCGTCCGCCGTCGCGGTGGAGTCGGCGCGGGGCGAGGAGTACCGCAGGGTGCAGGTGACCTCGCCGGCACGGTCGGCGAAGAGCAGCCCGACGATCACCCCGTGCGGGTACGAGGCGAAGAACTCCCGCTGGTGGCGCACCTGTTGGTGCTCGTACGTGACGGTCGCGAGCCCTTGTGCGAGATCGAGCGCACGGCGGTAGCCGGCGCCGGGCTCGGCCGGGGCCCCGGGCACGTCGATGTGCAGGTCGCCGAAGGTCTGGTGGGCGCCGTAGCCGCGTCTGGCCTGGCCGAGCCGGTCCGCGACCGCGTCGGGGGCGAGCCGCCCCTCGGCGTCGAGTTCCGCGCGGACCCCGTCGAGGGCGCCGGGTCTCGGGGCGCGCCAGTTGCCGAAGTCGTAGCCGCCCTTCGATCCCGGGCCGCCGGTCCACAGTGTCTTCTCGTTGAACTGGAGCCGTTCGGAGGCGAGGGTTCCGAAGACCATGGCGCCGAGGGCGCCGTTGCCGATGGGCAGGGCCTCGCGCTCCCAGTCGGCGGCGGGAGTGGCGTACCAGAGCCGCAAGTCATCGGAGGTGTCACCCGCCGCCCCCTCGGCGGCCCCGGCGTCGGTGAGCGCTCCGCTCCCGGCCACCAGCATGGCGGCGGGGCCCAGCGCCGACGTCATCGTGGCTCTTCGCGTGATCCCCTGAGAGGTCCCCTGAGTCATGACCGGCCACGCTAAAGGTCCGATGACTGGGTGGCAAGACAGGAAACAGCCCCGCTCCATGGACAGAACGGGGCGGCACTTGGACGGATGTGGGTCCCCGTGGTCAGGGGGTGCAGGTCAGCCCTGCTGGAAGAGCTCCGCGGGCAGCGGCTTCAGGAGCGCGTACAGATCGTCGGTGATCGGGCGGTCCCAGGCGGCGATGGTCACCAGGACATGGTCGCTCCGGTCGAACTGCACGCACGAGATGCGGCTCTCCGAAAGCTTCAGACGGCGCACGATGAGGAGATTGTCCCCCTGCATCACCGGCATGTCCTCCGTGGAGACGACCGTGATGTCCTCGTCGTTCTCCAGGGCCAGGAGGAGCTGCGCCACCTCGAAGGGGATCTCGCCCTCCTCGGTCTCCCGCGCGGGCGAGCCTTCGGGCAGATTGCCGATGATCATCGCGGGGCCACGCCCGCCGAAGAGGTCGTAGCGCAGGAAGACGCCCTGGCAGCTGCCGTCGGGCGCGGGCAGCAGGCCCGCGCCGAGATTGCCGGGCCAGTCACCGGGATCCATGGCCAGGACGTCGAAGTCCGGGCCCGCGGGAGTGGCGGAGCTGCGGCGGCGGAGGAAGGACATGCGCCCATGGTACGTGGCCCGCGAGGTTTACCGGCGCGGGGGCAGGCGCCCCGTCGCGCCGTCCGCGCGCGCTTCGCCGGAACGCGTCCGCACGGCCCGAGGGCCCCGCCCGACCAGCGCTGAAGCTCGCGCGACGCCCACACGGGCGTACGCCGGCGATGAGGCCGTACGCCTGCCGGCGCGGGCCCGGCGTCGGCGGCCGTCACCCGCGGGGGAAGAATGACGCACCCGGAGAAGACGGAGGGACCCAAGGGCATGGACGACGCGAGCACCGTACTCGACTACTGGCACGGCGGCCTCGACGCGGTGCCGGACGAGGTCTGGCGCCACCCGCGTCTGGAGGTGCTGCTCCTGCCCGACAACGCGCTCACGCACCTGCCGCCCCGCATCGGCACGCTCACGGACCTGCACACCCTGGACCTCGGTCACAACAAGCTGCGCGCCGTCCCCGCCGAGCTCGGCGGCCTCACCCGGCTCAGCCGCTTCCTCTACCTCCACGACAACAAACTCACCGAGCTGCCCGCGTCCCTCGGCCGCCTCACCCGGCTCGCCTACCTGAACGTCGGCGAGAACCGCCTGACCGCACTGCCCGACACGCTCGGCGCGATGACCGGCCTGGTCGAACTGCGGGCCCAGAAGAACGAGTTGACCCGCCTGCCGGACACCATCGGGTCGCTCGCCGCGCTCCGCGAGCTGTGGCTGCGCGGCAACCGGCTCGGGGACCTGCCCACGTCCGTGCGCCGCCTGCGCGAGCTGCGCGAGGTGGAGCTGCGGGACAACGCCTTCACGGCCGTCCCGGAGGCCCTGCGCGGCCTGCCGCTGCTGCGCCGCCTGGACCTGCGCGGCAACGGCGTACGCCGACTCCCCGACTGGCTGGCGGAGTTGCCCGCCCTGGAGAAGCTGGACCTGCGCTGGAACGACGTCCGGATCCACGAGGGGCTGCTGCGCGCGCTCACGGAGAAGGGCTGCGTCGTGCTCCGCTAGGGCCCGCCCGCTACGTCAGGTCGAACTCGCCCTCGCGCGCCCCGTGGACGAACGCCCCCCACTCCGCCGGGGTGAAGATCAGCGACGGGCTCTCGGGACGGCCCGCGTTGCGCATCGCGATGAAGCCTTCGACGAAGGCGATCTGCACGTCGCCGCGCCCCTCGCTGCTCGATCGCCAGTCGGCCCCGCTGAGGTCGAGCTCCGGCTTGTCCCAGCCCGCGAGTGGATGCTGCTGAATGGTGCCTTCGGCCACGTCCGTGCTCCTCCCGAATGCGTCGGTCCGGCGTCAGCCTAGCTTTCACCCCGGGTGCCGGACAGGCCGCGGGAGAGGGCCGTGACCCGCCGCCGCGCGATGTCCGTCCCCGGGGGCGCTCAGGAGGCGGGCGGCTCCGCCCCGACGAGCCACATCGAGAAGAACTGCGAGCCGCCTCCGTAGGCGTGGCCGAGGGCCCTGCGGGCCCCTGCCACCTGGTGCTCGCCCGCCTGGCCGCGCACCTGGAGCGCGGCCTCGGCGAAGCGGATCATGCCGGAGGCGCCGATGGGGTTGGCGGACAGGACGCCGCCGGACATGTTCACCGGGAGATCGCCCTCCAGTTCCGTCACACCGGCCTCGGTGAGCTTCCAGCCCTCGCCCTCGCCCGCGAAGCCGAGGTTCTCCAGCCACATCGGCTCGTACCAGGAGAACGGCACGTACATCTCGACCGCGTCGATCTCCCGGCGCGGGTCCGTGACGCCCGCCTGCCGGTAGACGTCGGCCGCGCAGTCCTTGCCCGCCCGGGGCGAGACGAAGTCCTTGCCCGCGAAGAGCGTCGGCTCGCTGCGCATCGCGCCGCCGTGCATCCACGCCGGCGGTCGGGGCGAACGGGCCGCGCCCGCCCGGTCGGTGAGGACCATCGCGCAGGCGCCGTCGGAGGAGGGGCAGGTCTCCGAGTAGCGGATCGGGTCCCAGAGCATGGGCGAGGCCTGGACCTTCTCCAGGGTGATGTCGTGCTCGTGGAGGTGCGCGAAGGGGTTCTTCAGGGCGTTGCGGCGGTCCTTGTACGCGACGAGCGAGCCGACCGTGTCCGGGGCGCCGCTCCGCCGCATGTACGCGCGCACGTGCGGGGCGAAGAAGCCGCCCGCCCCGGCGAGCAGCGGCTGCTGGAAGGGGATGGGCAGCGAGAGGCCCCACATCGCGTTGGATTCCGACTGCTTTTCGAAGGCGAGGGTCAGCACCGTGCCGTGGACGCGGCCCGCGACGAGGTCCGCGGCCACCAGCGCCGTGGACCCGCCGACGGACCCGGCCGTGTGCACGCGCAGCAGGGGCTTGCCGACCGCGCCGAGGGCGTCGGCGAGGTACAGCTCCGGCATCATGACGCCCTCGAAGAAGTCGGGCGCCTTGCCGATGACCACGGCGTCGATGTCGGCCCAGGTCAGTTCGGCGTCGGCCAGGGCGCGCGCGGCGGCCTCCCGGACGAGCCCGGCGATCGACACGTCGCGCCGGGCGGCCACGTGCCGGGTCTGCCCGATCCCGACGACGGCGACGGGCTCCTTGCCCACCGAACGGCTCATCGCGCGTCTCCTTCCAGAAGGGCGACCAGGTTCTGCTGGAGGCAGGGCCCCGACGTGGCGTGCGCGACGGCCCGGTCCGACGCGCCCCGGTGGATGCGGGCGGCGGCCTCACCGAGCCGGATCAGCCCCGCGGCCATCATCGGGTTGGCGGCGAGCGCGCCCCCCGAGGGGTTGACCACGACGTCGTCGCCGAGCCGCAGGGCCTTGCGCAGGACGACCTCCTGAGAGGTGAAGGGAGCGTGCAACTCGGCCGTGTCCACCGGGTGTTCGAAGACGCCGGCGCGTTCGGCGGCCAGCCGGGTCGAGGGCGAGTCGGTGAGGTCGCGCACCCCGAGGCCGTGCGCCTCGATCCGGTGGTCGATGCCGCGGATCCACGCGGGCCGCCCGCACAGCTCACGGGCCCGCTCCCCCGCCGCGAGGATCACGGCGGCGGCCCCGTCGCCGACCGGCGGGCAGTCACCGGTACGCAGCGGGCGCACGACGTACTCCCCCTGCGCGACGTCCCCGCCGAGCTGCGCGTGCGGGTTGGCGGCGGCGTCGGCGCGGCTGCGCAGGGCCACCCCGGCGAGCGCGGGCTCATCGGTCTCCCCGGCGTCGATGAGCGCCTGCGCCTGGAGCGCGGCGAGGGCCACGGAGTCGGGCCAGAGGGGAGCGACGTAGTAGGGGTCGAGCTGCCGGGTCAGCACGTCGCGCAGGGAGCCCGGCGAGGACTTCCCGTAGGAGTAGACGAGGGCGGTGTCGGCCTCGCCGGTCTGCAGCTTCGTCCACGCCTCGTACAGCGCCCAGGCCCCGTCCATCTCCACGTGCGACTCGGAGATCGGCGGCCAGGCGCCGACGCCGTCGAGCGCCATGGTGAAGGAGAAGGCGCGCCCCGCGAGGTAGTCGGAGGACCCGGAGCAGGTGAACCCGATGTCGCTGGTCCGCAGCCCGGTCGCCGCGAGGACCTCGTGCAGCACCGGCATGAGCATCTCCACCTCGGACAGCTCGTCGGTGGAGCGCGCGGTGGCGGTCTGCCCGAAGGCGACGACGGCCACGTCACGGACGGGCCGCAGCACGGACGGCTCGCGGGACGCCATCTACACCAGCTCCTTGTACGTGTCGTAGTCGGCGTCGGGCTCGCCCGTGGGCCGGTAGTGGTCGGGGTGGCGCCCGCCCTCGGTCCACACCGGCTCGACCCGCAGCCCCATGCGGACCTGGTCGTACGGGATCCCGGCGATGCGCGCGTGCAGGGCGAGGTCCGCCCCGTCCAGCGCGATGTGCGCGTAGACGTAAGGGACCTCGATGTCGAGGTTCTTTGCCTTGATGTTGACGACGCAGTACGTGGTGACGGTGCCGCGCGGTCCGACCTCCACCCGCTCGGCCGTGGCGACGCCGCAGGTGGGGCAGGCGCCCCGGGGCGGGACGTACACCTTGCGGCAGGACGGGCAGCGCTCGCCCACGGTGCGGCGTTCGGACAGGGCGGTGATGTAGGCGGTCTGGGCGCGGCCCGGCGAGTAGGTGTAGTCGAGCCGCGCGGCGGCGACGATCCCGGTGACGGGCTCGTCGAAGACCCCGCTGTGCGGCACGGCGGCCCGCACCGGCGCGTCCCCGTCCGCCGGCTCGAAGCAGGCGATGTCGGTGATGGCGCCGACCCGTTCGCCGGCCCACCGCACCCGCACGCGCATCCCGGTCCGCACGGCGTCGGGCCCCGGCACGTCGAGCGCGTGCAGCAGCGCGGTGTCGGCCCCGTCGAGCCGCACAAGGACCCAGGCGAACGGGGCGCCGAGCGGCTGCCCGCGCCGGGGCTCGTGGTTCCACGCCCAGGTGGTGACGGTCCCGGTGGCGCCGACCTCGACGAGGTCGCGTATCTCCTCGGCGGTCACGGGGTCGTACTCGACGGGTGGCACGAGCACCCGCCCGTCCCCGGCCCGGACCCCGAGCAGGGTGCGCTCACGCAGCCCGGTGAGAAAGGCGCTCTGCACGGCCCCGAGCGACCGGGTGAAGGGAAACTCGACGACGAGAGGAGCCCGAAGCACTGCGGACGAACCGACACCTGACATGACACTCCGTTTCTCTGGACGGGCCCCTTCGGGGGCGCGGGGCTGTGACATGTGCGGCTCGGCCGCGGGGGCGCGACCAGCCGCGCCGGACCCGCGGCCGAAGAGAGACGCCCCGGCCCGCGGGGCCTAGGCCCGCCGAAACACAGGGGTTCGCTTCTCCTCGAAGGCTCGGGAGCCCTCCGCCGCGTCGGAGGTGTCGAAGATCGGCCACCCCCGCTTGAGCTCGGCCGCCAGCCCCTCCGCCTCGGAGAGCTCCGCGGCCTCGTACACGGAGGCCTTGACCGCCTCCACGGCCAGCGGCCCGCACGCGTTGATCTGCTCGGCGATGGCGAGGGCCTCGTCCAGCGCGGTCCCGTCGGGCACGACGTGCCCGACGAGCCCGATGGCCGCGGCCTCGGCGGCCGGGTAGGGCCGCCCGGTGAGCAGCATCTCCAGGGCGTGCGTACGCGGTATCTGCCGGGGCAGCCGCACGGTCGACCCACCGATGGGGAAGAGACCCCTGCGCACCTCGAAGAGCCCGAAGGTCGCCGACTCCCCCGCCACGCGGATGTCGGCGCCCTGGAGGATCTCCGTGCCGCCGGCCACGCAGTACCCCTCGACGGCGGCGATGACGGGCTTGCGGGGCCTGTGGTGTCTGAGCATCGCCTTCCAGTGCAGGTCGGGGTCGTCCCGCAGCCGGTCCCTGTAGTGGTCCCCGGCCATGCCCTTGCCCGCGAGGGCCTTGAGGTCCATGCCCGCGCAGAAGTCGCCGCCCGCCCCGGTGAGCACGATCGAGCGGATCTCGTCGTCCGCGTCGGCCGCCACCCACCGGTCGTACAGGCCGACGAGCATCGGCAGCGAGAGGGCGTTCTTCGCCTCGGGCCTGTTCAGCGTGAGTACCAGTGTGGCGCCCTCACGCCGCACGGAGAGGTGTTCCGTCCCGCCCATGTGCGGTGCTCCCTCCCTCGACGGCCCGCCGCGCGGCCGGCCTGTCGCTTCCGGACCTGGAACAGGTTGCAGGAGGCGGGTTGTCAGTTCAATACCTTTCTGACAGTCAGTCAGTTTTTCTCGCGGCGGCCCTTCCCCCTTACCGGCGCCTCTGCTCTGATGACGGCCGAGCGCGACGACGGAAGCGGACGCCGGGGTCAGGAGGAGCGTGGTGGAGTACAACCTTGCCGACCTGTTCGAATCGGTCGTCGACGTGGTCCCCGACCGCGAGGCCATCGTCTACGTCGACCACCCCGGCACGGGCGCGGAACGCCGCCTGACCTACGCCGAGCTGGACGCGGCCGCCAACCGCGTCGCGCACCACCTCATCGGCAGCGGCCTGCGCCACGGCGAACACCTGGGCCTGCACCTCTACAACGGCGTCGAGTACCTCCAGACGGTCCTCGCCTGCCTGAAGGCCCGCCTGGTGCCGGTCAACGTCAACTACCGCTACGTGGAGGAGGAACTGGTCTACCTCTACCGGGACGCGGACCTCGCGGCGCTCGTTTTCGACGCCGAGTTCACGGAGCGGGTCGCGGCGGCGCTGCCGCGCACGGAGAAGCTGCGGCACCTGATACGGGTGGGCACACCGGCCGCGGGCGCGCCCGGCCTGGACGCCACGGCGTTCACCGCGGCGGAGGCGTCGGGGTCACCGGAGCGCGGCTTCGGGCCGCGTTCGGCGGACGACCTGTTCATCATCTACACCGGCGGCACCACCGGCATGCCCAAGGGCGTCATGTGGCGCCAGGAGGACCTGTTCTTCGCCGGGCTCTTCGGCGGCGACCCCGCGGGCGAGCCGGTGAAGCGGCCGGAGGAACTGGCCGAGCGCGTCGCGGCGGGCGGCCCCGGCATCACCTTCTTCCCCACTCCCCCGCTGATGCACGGCACCTCCACGCTGACGTCGTTCATCGCGCTCAACTACGGCCAGCGGGTGGCCCTGCACCGCAGGTACGTGCCCGAGGAGGTGATCCGCACCATCGAGAAGGAGAAGGTCTCCAGCGTGTCGCTGGTGGGCGACGCGATGCTCAGGCCGCTCATCGACGCGCTGACCGGCCCCCTGAAGAACGCCGACCTCTCCTCCCTGTTCAGCGTCTCCTCCTCCGGGGCGATCATGTCGGAGACGGTGCGCGCCCAGTTCCAGCTGCTGGTGCCGAACGCGCTGCTCCTGAACAACTTCGGCTCGTCCGAGTCCGGCTCCAACGGCAGGGCCACGGACGACTCGGGCCCGGAGAAGGGCTTCCGCCTGGAGGTCAACGACCGCACCCGGGTGGTGGACCCGGCCACGCACGACCCCGTGCCGGTCGGCGAGATCGGCCGCATCGCCCAGCGCGGCCACGTGCCGCTCGGCTACTACAACGACCCGGCGAAGACCGCCGAGGTCTTCTTCCGCAGGGGCGAGGAGCGGTGGGTGCTGCTGGGCGACATGGCCACGGTCGGCGACGACGGCATCGTCACCGTCCTCGGCCGCGGCTCGCAGTGCATCAACACCGGCGGCGAGAAGGTGTACCCCGAAGAGGTCGAACAGGCCCTGAAGTCGCACCCGGACATCTACGACGCCCTGGTCGCCGGGGTCCCCGACGACCGCTGGGGCAACAGGGTCGCGGCGGTCGTCCAACTCCGCCGGTCGGCGGCCGGCTTGGACCTGGCAGCCGTGCAGACCCACTGCCGCGCCCTGCTGGCCGGCTACAAGATCCCCCGCTCGGTGGTCTTCACGGACCGCATCCAGCGCTCCCCCAGCGGCAAGGCGGACTACCGGTGGGCGAAGGCGGTGGCGGCGGGCGCCCCCGGCCCCTCAGCCCGAGCAGACTGACCGCAGCGCGCGCCCGAGCCCCACGCTGTGCAGGGCGTCGAGCCGCGCGCCGTGGCGGACCCGTACGGCCGCCACGGTCAGCGCGCCCCCGCAGCGCGGTGACGTCCGGGCGCGCTCGGAGGCCGCGATGCCCCGCACCAGTTCACCGTTGACCCGGTTGATCTCCTCGCGCGCCTCGGCGAGGTCGGGCCGCTCGTCCGGGGCCTGCCCCGGGTCGGCGTCCCAGCGGCGGAACAGCTCCCGCTGGACGAGCTTGCCGGCCTCGATCTGGTCCCGGAAGATCCGTACGGTCGCCGCGGGGTCGGCGCCTGCCTCCCGCGCCTGCCGGGCCGCCGTGTCCAGGACGACCTTCTCACGGGCGGGATCGTCGATCGGGCCGCCGGCGCCGTACTTGGCGGCGGCGACGAGATCGGCCGTGGCGAGCCGCTGGGCGGAGAGATCGGCGAGCGGGCGCAGGCGTTCGTGCGCTCCGGAGGGCCGGGCGGCGGCAGCGGACGCCGCGGCGGCCGGGCCCGCCCCCGTGAGCAGGGCGGCGGCGAGGACTCCGGCGGCCAGGAGGCGGCCGGCGGACGAAGCGGGGCGCATGACGGTTCCTCTGGGGTCGAAGGGCGGATGTCCGGGCGGCGGCCGGCCCCGACGCGTCAGTCCTGCGCCAGGAACCCCGCCACCCGCCGCACGAACCACTCCGGGTCGTCCAGCCACGGGAAGTGGCCGCCGCCCGGCTGCACTTGGCGGACGCCCGCGGGGAACAGCTCGGCGAGTTCGGCGGCGCGGGCCGGGGTGGGGCCGCCGTCGTAGGCGCCCGCCAGGACGAGGACGGGCGCCTTGAGGGACGCGAGGGCGGTGCGGGTGGCCGGGGGGTCGAAGGCGGCCTCGCCGTAGTAGGCCTCGGCGGCCCGCGCGTTCTTCTGGTCGGCGCTGCGGGCCCGGTGCTCCTGGGCCGCGGCGTCCCAACGCCCGTACGTCAGCGGGGCGATGGCGTCCCAGCCCGCGCTCGGCGCCCCGCTCTCGGCGATCTCCCGCAGCGCGGTCGCGGCCGCCGGGTACCAGGGCTCGTCCTTGCGCAGGGCTGCGGCCTCGGCGCGGTCCTCGACGGTCATGGCGCCGCCGACGGCCAGCGTGGCCGGGGTGACGAGCACGAGTGTGCGGATCCGCTTGGGGCAGCGGGCCGCGTACAGCGTCGCCAGGTCGCCGCCCGCCGAGTGGCCGAGCAGGTCGACCCGGTCGAGCCCCAGATGTTCCCGCAGCGCCTCGACGTCGTCGACGAGCCGGTCGCAGCGGTAGGTCGCCGGGTCCTCCGGCTCCGCGGAGTCACCCGTGCCGCGCAGGTCGAGCAGGATCAGCCGGCGGTGCGCGGTGAGACCGCCGAGGTCGCCCAGGTAGACGGAGGCGCGCATGGGGCCGCCCGGCAGGCAGAGCAGTGGCTCGCCCTCCCCCTTCTCGTGGTAGGCGAGCTCCGTCCCGTCGTACGCGCTGAAAGTCGGCATGAGGGGGATCATCACATCCCGCGTCGGGTCCGGGCAACGCCTGCCGGCCGGCGGGCCGGGCGACGCCTCGCAGCTCGAAGGCGTGGCGCGCCATCCCTTGACGCCCGGGGCCGGGGCTGGATTACTGACCTCGACGGAAGATCGACGACCGAATGATCGGTCGCCCGTTCGGGACGGGAGAACCACATGACGCGCAGGGCGCTTCAGCTGGACGCGGCGGAACGGCTCGGCCCCCGGGAGCTCCGGGCCCTGCAGCTGGAACGCCTCCAGGCCACCTTGCTGCACGCGTACGAGAACGTCCCGTTCTACCGGGCGGCGTTCGACAAGGCGGGGCTGCGCCCCGACGACTGCCGTTCGCCGGCCGACCTGGCGCGCTTCCCCTTCACGACCAAGGACGACCTGCGGGCCAACTACCCCTTCGGCATGTTCGCCGTCGAGCAGTCGGAGGTGCGGCGCCTGCACGCCTCCAGCGGGACGACGGGGCTGCCGACAGTCGTCGGGTACACCGAGCGGGATCTGTCCATGTGGGCGGACGTCGTGGCCCGCTCGATCCGCGCCGCGGGCGGCAGACCGGGCGACAAGGTGCATGTGGCGTACGGCTACGGCCTGTTCACCGGCGGTCTCGGCGCGCACTACGGAGCCGAGCGGCTCGGCTGTACGGTCATTCCCGCGTCCGGCGGCATGACCGCGCGCCAGGTGCGGCTGATCCAGGACTTCCGGCCCGAGATCATCATGGTGACGCCCTCGTACATGCTCACCCTCCTGGAGGAGTTCGAGCGGCAGGGCGTCGATCCCCGGACGACCTCCCTGCGGGTCGGCGTCTTCGGCGCGGAACCGTGGACCGAGGAGATGCGGCGCGAGATCGAGGAGCGCTTCGCCATCGACGCCGTCGACATATACGGCCTCTCCGAGGTGATCGGCCCCGGCGTCGCGCAGGAGTGCGTGGAGACCAAGGACGGCCTGCACATCTGGGAGGACCACTTCTACCCCGAGGTCGTCGACCCGGTCACGGGCGAGGTGCTGCCGGACGGCGAGCGCGGCGAGCTGGTCTTCACCTCCCTCACCAAGGAGGCCATGCCCGTCATCCGCTACCGCACGCGTGACCTGACGCGGCTGCTCCCCGGCACGGCACGCGTCTTCCGGCGGATGGAGAAGGTGACGGGGCGCTGCGACGACATGGTGATCCTGCGGGGGGTCAACCTCTTCCCCACGCAGATCGAGGAGATCGTGCTGCGCACGGCGGGCGTGGCCCCGCACTTCCAGCTCCGGCTGACCCGCGAGGGCCGCATGGACGCCCTGACCGTGCGCGCCGAGGCCCGCGCCGACACGACCCCCGAGCGGCGCGCGGCGGCGGCCCGCGAGATCGCCGCCGCGGTGAAGGACGGCATCGGCGTCTCGGTGGGCGTGGAGGTCGTCGACCCGGAGACGCTGGAACGGTCGGTGGGGAAGTTCAAGCGGATCGTCGATCTGCGCGGCGAGGGCTGACGGCCGGACCATGGCGCCGGCCTCCCGGGAGATGTGGACCGGGGCCGCCGGCCCCGCGGTGGCGCGGGGCCGAGCGGAGATCAGCCGTCGGACCGCACGGGCTCCAGCTTGATGCTGAAGTGGCGGAGGATCGGCGACTGGCCCACGATGCGGTAGCCCCGCACCGACTCGGGGTTCTTGGCTATGTCCGCCAGGGTGGCGGCGACGTGGTCGTAGTGGCTCCGGGTGTAGACCCGTCGGGGAAGCGCCAGCCGCACCAGCTCGAAAGGCGCGGTCTTGATGGAGTTGCCGTGCTCGTCCTCTTCCCCGAGGTACAGGCTGCCCAGCTCCGCCGAGCGGATGCCGCCGCGGCGGTAGAGCTCACAGACGAGCGCGGTGCCCGGGTACTGGTGCGGGGGGATGTGGGGCAGCAGCCGCCCGGCGTTGACGTAGAGGGCGTGCAGACCCGAGGGCTCCAGGATGTCCACCCCGGCCTCGCGGATGCGCGCCGCGAGGTAGGCGGCTATGTCGGCGCGTTCGGCGAGGTAGGCCGGTTCGGTGACTTCCAGGAGGCCGCGGGCCATCATCTCGAGGTCGCGGCCCGCCAGCCCGCCGTAGGTGGTGAAGCCCTCGGTGGCGATGAGCAGGCCTGCGCACTTCTCGGCGAGCTCGGGGTCCTTCAGACCGATGAAGCCGCCGATGTGGACGATGCCGTCCTTCTTCGCGCTCATGACGCAGCCGTCCGCGAGGCGGAAGGCCTCCTCGGCGACCTGGCGGGGCGTGCGGCCGGCGTAGCCAGGCTCGCGCTGGGTCACCAGCCAGGCGTTCTCCGCGAAGCGCGCGGCATCCAGGATCAGGGGCACGTTGTGCCGTCGGCACAGTTCGGCGGTCTGCCGCAGGTTCTCCATGCTGACCGGCTGACCGCCGCCACCGTTGTTGGTGATGGTCATCAGCACGGCCGCCACGGGCGCCTGGTGCGCGTTCTCCAGCGCCTGCTCCAGGGCGATCAGGTCGATGTTGCCCTTGAACGGGTAGTCGCTGTCGAGGTCCTTCGCCTCGGCGCAGGGCAGGTCGTAGGCCTGGCAGCCGGTCAGTTCGACGTTGGCGCGGGTGGTGTCGAAGTGGGTGTTGGACAGCACGCTCGTGCCCGGTTCGAGCAGCGCGGAGAACAGGATGCGCTCGGCGGCGCGGCCCTGGTGTGCCGGCAGGATGTGGGGGTAACCGGTGAGTTCGGAGACGACCTCGTGCCACCGGTAGTAGCTGCGGCTGCCGGCGTAGGACTCGTCGCCGTGCATGCCCGCGGCGAGCTGGTCCGCGGAGATCGCACCGGTCCCCGAGTCGCTCAGCAGGTCGATGGTGACCTCGTCGGCACGCAGATCGAAGGGGTTGTAGGCGACCCGCTCCAGCGCGGCCTCGCGCTCCGCCCGGGTGGTGAACGCGATCGGCTCTACAACTTTGATGCGGTACGGCTCCACGTGACTTCCTTCTGTGCGGTGTGCGGACTGGCGTGATCGGCGGCTTCGCGCCCGGGGTTCGAAGTGTTCTTGGTCCGTTGCGCGGGCAGCAGGCCGGCTTGCGCGTCCTGCTCCTGGGGCGGCCGGGTCAGGTAGGCCTCGGAGGACAGATAGGCGGTGATGCGGGGCTGCCGGTTCCGCTCGTACACGAGGGCGAGGTAGGCGATGAGCCCGACGCCGTCGCTGAGCCGTCGCCGCGTGAGCGCGCCCAGGCTCCGGCTCAGGGCCGTGGGGTCCATGCCGAACCGGGTCAGCAGGGCGGTCGCCCGGGCGAGGGCCTCCTCGTCGTCGCGCACGTAGTCACGGACGGGGATGTGGAGCGTGAAGCCGCTGGGCTCGCTGTCGCCCTCGGTGAAGGAATGGCAGGTGAGCGCGGACCGCCGCAGGAGCCTCCGCGTGCCGTCTGCCTCCCGCCCGGACGGCGCGAGGGAGCCGGCGGCCGTGTGGAAGAAGGAGCGGATGTCCGCCGCCGATGCCCCGGAGGAGTGGCTGAGCGCGCAGGCGTCGTCGGCCGACATGCCCGCGTGCTTCACGTAGACCTTGACGCGAGGTGACTTCCAGTCGCCCAGGTCCAGTGCGAGGAACGGATAGCCCGCCGCGGGCGGAAGCTGCGCGAAGGCCTTGTCGTAGCCGAGCCGACGCAAGGCTTCTCGCACGGTGCGTGCGGCGTGCTCGGGCCCGGCGGCGGAGGGGTTCAGATAGACCTTGACGCCGGGGACTCCTCCCGCGCGCAGGTCGAGCGCGTACCACAGGGAGAGCGGTCCCTCGGCCGCAGCGGGGAGGAACAGGTCCTCCAGGGCGTCGAGTTGCTCGGTGGAGAAGTCCCATCGGGCGGCCATCGCGCGGATGGCCTCAAGTCCGGCGCGCCCGCTGTCGCCCATGTCGCCGTGGGCCCATCCGGGCTCCACGAGCACCCGCAGGGCCGGGGCGGCGTTTGCCGTGGAGGCGAGGGAGAACTCGACGGGGGTGTGGTCGTCGGAGAGGAAGCTGGGCGACGCCGGGGGCAAGGACAGCGGCCGCCGGGCGGAGCCCGCGAGGGAGTCGAGCAGGACCTGCCCGTACAGCGCGGTGTCCGCCTCGCTCAGGCCCACCGTGGCGCCGAGCCGCCGCAGTTGGCCGAGCACGTGCTCGCCGAGTGTCGTCTCACCGGGTTCGGCCGCCGGTGTCGCGGCCTCGGGCAGGGAGCTCATCGCGTTCCTCGCACGTCGTGGCGCGGGAAGCGTGCGCACGGTGGTGCGCAGGTACGGCGGCGTGCTCCGCCGACGAGGGAGGAGACACGGGCCGATCCGCCGTGAGCGGCGGTTATTCGGCCCTGCGCCTTGTCGGGGTCGCCGCACCCGCACGGGTTCTTCCTGCTGGACGTGGTGCGCCGCTGGCCCGGTCGGTTGCCTGCAGAACGGGGCGCGGAGGTTGCGAGATCCACTGTCTCTCCTTCATCTCGTGTCACTCCAGACACTCCGCGCTGTCCTACCCCATAAATGATCTTTCCATGCAGGCTACAACAACTGCCTGTGTCGCCTGCGTCACAGGGGGTGCGCCGGTCACTGACCGGTCAGCCACCGCATGAAGCTGCTCCAGCGGCCCGGCTTGCCGGCGCCGGGGGCCTGCGGCGCCACGGGCGCGGGGGCGACGGGCGGGTGCGCCTGGTCGCGATGGCGCTCCGACGGCTCAGGGGCGGGCGCGGGGCGCGGGGTGACCGCGCCGAAGCGGACGGGCAGGCTGGCCAGGGCCCGGTTGAAGGGGCCGGGCCGCCAGGCGAGGCTGTTGGCGGGGACGGCGAGTTCCACGTCCGGCAGCGCGTTGAACAGAGCTTCGAGGCCGGTCAGGGCGATGAGCCTGGCCGGTTCCTTGGACGGGCAGGCGTGCGGTCCCGCGCTCCAGGCGAGGTGGCCGCGCGTGTCGGCCCCCTGGTCCGCGAGCGCCGTGTTGGCCGCGCCGAAGGACACCAGGAGCAGTTCACCGGCGCGGACCTTGTCGCCGGCCACGTCCGTGTCGGCGACCGGGTAGTGCGGCGCGTAGTTGGCCATGGGCGCGTTGCGCCACAGGGTGTCGTCGAGGGCCTTGTCGAACTGCCCGTTGCGCGCGTACTCCTCGACGGTCAGCATCGTGTAGAAGGCGTTGCCGATGAGGTTGCCCTCCGGCTCGCCGCCCGCGCCGAGGAGCAGCACCAGCGTGTGCGCCAGTTCCTCGTCGGTCAGCTGGGCCGGGTGCTGCATCAGGTAGGACGTGATGTCCTCCCCGGGGTGGGCGCGCTTGAGCGCCACCAGCTCGCCGACCGCCTCCAGCAGGACCTGGCTGGCCTGCTCGGCGTTGACGCCGTCGAACATGCCGGAGATGCCGAACAGGACGCGGTCGCCGATCTCCGCCGGGCAGCCGAAGAGTTCGTTGAAGACGTACAGGGGGAGCTGCTGGGCGTAGTCCCTGAGCAGGTCGGCGCTGCCGCGGGCGCTGAACTGGTTGATGAGGAACTGGGCGGCCTGGTTGACGATGCGGCTCAGCCGGCTGTTGCTGACGCGGGCCAGGCTCTCGGTGATGGCCTGCCGCAGCCGCACGTGCTCGGCGCCGTCGGTGAACATGCAGTTCGGCCGGTAGGACAGCAGCGGCAGGACCGGGCTGTCGGCGCGGATGAGGCCCTCGTTCAGCGCACGCCAGCGGCGTGAGTCCTTGCGGAAGGTCGTCGGGTCCTGCAACAGCTCCAGGGCCGCGCTGTAGTCGGTCACCAGGGTCGCCTCCACGCCGGGCGCGATCGTGACCGGCGCCGTGGGGCCGAGCTGGTGCATGTAGCGGTAGTACGCGTGCGGGTTGGCCGCGAACTCCGGGGTGTCGAGGGGTATGCGCTGCCCGCTGCCGTGTGCGGGGCAGCCGGGCGGAGGTACGGGAGGGGTTGTCATGCGTGCTCCAGGGCGGCGCGCTTCTGCAGATAGCGGACCATGGTGATCAGGGCGTTGACGGACGACGCTTTGTCGCGCGCGTCGATGGTGACGACCGGGGTGTCGGGCAGCAGGTCGAGCGCCTCCCGGACAGCCTCCGGGGTGTGCACCGTGCCGCCGTCGAACTGGTTGATGGCCACGGCGAAGTCGAGTCCGTAGCTCTCGACCAGGTCCATGACCTCGAAACTGTCGGCCAGCCGCTCGGGGTCCACCAGGACCAGCGCGCCCAGCGCCCCGCGGGCCATGTCGTCCCACAGGTTGACGAACCGCTGCTGGCCCGGTGATCCGAAGAGGTACAGCACGATGCGCTCGCTGAGGGTCAGGCGACCGAAGTCCAGGGCCACGGTGGTCGTGGTCTTCCCCTGTACTCCCTTGAGGTCGTCGACGTTCTCCGAGAGGCTCGTCATCTGCTCCTCGGTGGACAGCGGGGCGATCTCGGAGAGCGAGCCGATCAGCGTGGTCTTGCCGACGGCGAAGTGCCCGACGACCAGGATCTTCACCGCCGTCTGCTGTGCGCCGCTGCGCACGTAGGCGTCCTCAGACAGAGAGAGCCTTGAGGCCATCGAGCACCTCCTGAAGCAAGGTCTTGTTGGCGAGACGAGCCGAGGGCACCGGCGCACGGGTGACCAGATAGCCCCCCTCGGCGAGGGAACTGAGCAGCACCTTGACGACGCCCAGAGGCTGCTGGGTGTGGGCGGCGATCTCGGCGACCGAGAGATAGCCGCTGGAGCACATCTCCAGGATCTGCTGCTCCTCGGGCGAGAGCCGTTGGGGGCGCTGCTGCTCGTCGGTGGACGTCGTGACGAGGGTGATGAGGGCGAACGTGCCCTCATCGGGCAGGTCGCGCCCACGGGTGATGACGTAGGGACGGACTAACGCGCCGGCCTCTGACACGGGTTCCAGATCGGTACGGTCCGGGTCCGTCATGAGGTGACCGTGTCGGTGCGGCGGGCGCTCGACATGGCCTTGCCCAGTCGGCTGACCAGCTGCTGCATCCGATACGTGATGTCGCCCATGTCGACCTCGGCGGACGCCGCCACGGCGAGGTAGGAGCCGCCTCCCGCGGCGTTCAGGAACACCCAGCCGCCGTCGAACTCGATGAGCGTCTGGCGCCAGGACGTGCCGTCGTCGCCACAGAAGAACCCGACGGACCGGCTGAGCGACTGCAGTCCGCTCACGGCGGCGGCCACCTTGTCGGCGTCGTCCCGGCCGATCTCCGCCGTGCGGGACATCTGCAGGCCGTCGGCGGAGATCAGGACCGCGTGGAGGGCATGGGGGATCGCCAGCGCGTCCTCAAGCATCCAGGACAGGTCGTCGCTCACGGGGCATCGAATCCTTCGTGTGAATCGGCAGGAGTGTCGCGTTCGGCGGCCGGTACCCCCGCACTTCGGCCGCTGAGAGTGCCGCGCTGAAACGCGTCCATGGCCGCCACCCGTGCCTCCGCCGACCGGGCCGGCGGCGCGGTGGCTTCGTCGGGCTGGCTGTCCGGCACGAGTGCCATGGCGCGGCGCTTGTTCTGTCGCCGGGGCAGCCCCTCCACGGTCGTGGAGGGGGCCGAACCGCTGCCCCGCGAACCCGGGTCGGTTCCTCGTATCGCGGTCGGCCTCACGGGTTCCGGCATGTCCGTCAGCAGCTCCTTCGGCACCATCACCACCGCTCGGACGCCGCCGTAGGGAGAAGTGCTGTCGATGGTGACCGTGAATCCGAATCGCGCGCACAGCGCGCCGATCACCGCGAAACCGAACGCGGGAGGATTGCCGAGTTCGGAGACGCTCACCGCGGACCCGCCGGCCAGCAGCGCCGTGGCGGCCGTCTTCTCCTCCTCGCTCATCCCGACGCCCGCATCGTCGATCACGATGCAGATGCCCTTGGGGACCGTGCGCACTTCGACGTCCACCATGGAGGTCGGCGCCGAGTAGCTGGTGGCGTTGTCGAGCAGTTCGGCCACCGTCAGCGCGACCGGCTCGACGGCGCGGCTGGTCACCGCGATGTCCACCCGCGAGGCGATGTCGATGCGCTGGTAGTGCCGGATCCGGCCCTGGGCCCCGCGGATCACGTCGTAGATGGACGCCGCGTCCCGCTGCCGGCCGAGCCACCCGCCGCACAGCACGGCGATGGACTGGGCACGTCGGTTGAACTGCGAGTTCATGTGGTCGACGTCCAACAGGTCCCGCAGCACGGCCGAATCGCCGTACTTCTTCTGCAGCCCGGAGATGGCCCGCTGCTGCTCGGCCGCGAGACCCTGGAGGGTCTGCATCGCGGACTTCAGCACGGTGTTGGTCGCGTTCTCCGCCTCCTCCTTGGCCTGCCGGACCACCTCGTCATAGCCCCTGCGGAGCTCTTCGACGGTGGACTGGAGGACGGCGTGGCTGCCCTGCGCTTCGGTCAGGTCGTTCTCGACGCCCTGCTTCTGACGGCGCAACGACTTGATCGTTTTTCGCTGGCGAACGACAACCGTGGTGGCGACAGGGACGCCGGCAGCAAGCGCCCAGACTGTCGGATCCTGCAAAATTGTCATGTGACTCTCTTTGAGCGGCTGGAGTCCAGCTCTCGGATCTGTCCATGCGGACCCTCGGCGTGGGCAGTCTTCACCACCCCGGAGGGCCCCCTGGCTGTAGCCATGCCGAGGAGAAAGCCCACGTGGCATGTGCCCGAGATCGTAACACCGAACGATCATGAGGCTCTGTCAAGTACAACACGCCGTTGCAACGTTGGCGAGAAACCCATGTTCCGGCCAGTGGAGAAGATGTGGGAGCGGCGTGGAGGCTCTCGACATCTGTCCGCCCACTGAACCGATCGGCGGTGCGCCGACTGGATTTCCGCAGTCCACCGCCGCTCCCGCCCGGCAATTGACTGACCGTGAGAGAACGCGGACCGTCAAGGCGAGGCCCCGCCGGCAGGCGTGCGCCCGGCGCAAGATGGCTGATTCGAGCGCGCCCGTGACGGAGAACCGCCGCCCCCTCGTCAGCCGTCGTCGGCGGCGAAGCGGTCCCGCAGCTCCCGTTTGAGGATCTTTCCACTGGCGTTGCGCGGAAGTTCATCCACGAAGAGGATCCGCTTGGGCGCCTTGAAGGGGGCGAGCCTGTCGCGCGCGTGGGCGATGAGCTCCGCCTCCGTGGGCTCCTCGCCCTCGCCGGCGGAGTCCTTGCGCACGACGACCGCCGTGACCGCCTCGATCCAGCGCTCGTCCGGCAGCCCGATCACCGCCGCCTCCGCGACGCCCTCGTGCTCGTACAGCGCGTCCTCGACCTGGCGCGAGGCGACGAGGACGCCCCCGGAGTTGATGACGTCCTTGACGCGGTCGACGACGGTGAAATAGCCGTCGGCGTCGCGTACGGCGAGGTCGCCGGAGTGGAACCAGCCGTCGCGGAAGGCCTCCGCGGTCTCCTCGGGCTTCTCCCAGTAGCCCTCGCACAGTTGCGGTGAGCGGTAGACGACCTCGCCCGGTGTGCCGTCCGGCGCCTCCCGGCCCTCCTCGTCGACGACGCGCGCCTCGACGAACAGGACGGGCCGCCCGCAGGAGTCCATGCGCCCCTCGTGCTCGTCGGGGCCGAGGACGGTGGCGAGCGGGCCGATCTCGCTCTGCCCGAAGCAGTTGTAGAAGGCGAGCCCGGGAAGCCTGGACCGCAGCCGCTGAAGGACCGGCACCGGCATGATCGACGCGCCGTAGTAGGCCTTGCGCAGGGCGCCGAGGTCGCGGGTGGTGAAGCCGGGGTGGCGGGAGAGGCCGATCCACACCGTGGGCGGCGCGAAGAGGCTGTCGGCGCGGCCCGCCTCGACGAGGTCGAAGACGCGCTCGGGGTCGGGACCGTCCAGGACGGTGTTCTCGGCGCCGACCGCGAGGTAGGGCAGGAGGAACACGTGCATCTGCGCCGAGTGGTAGAGCGGGAGGGAGTGGACGGGCTTGTCGCCGGGCTTCAGGTCGAGGGCCGCGATGGCGCTGGCGTACTCGTGGACCAGTGCCCCGTGCGTGAGCATGGCGCCCTTCGGCAGGGCCGTCGTGCCCGAGGTGTAGAGGAGCTGCGCCAGGTCGTCGCCGCGGGGCCCCTCCCCCACGTACGCGGGTGACGCGGGGAGCCGTGCGAGCAGGGAGTCGTCCGTGTCGCGCAGGGCCAGCGTCCGCGTCCCGGCCGGGAGCCGCTCCGCCAGGTCCGGATCGACGAGGACGAGCGAGCTGCCCGACTGCTCCACGATGTACGCGAGGTCGTCGCCGGTCAGGTTCTGGTTGACCGGCACATGGATCAGGCCCGCCCGCGCGCAGGCGAGGAAGCCGATCAGATAGGCGTCGGAGTTGTGGGCGTACGCGCCGACCCGGTCGCCGTCGGCGAGGCCGAGCTCGCGCAGCACGTGGGCCGCGCGCGACACGGCCGCGTCGAGTTCCCCGTACGTCCAGGACCGCTCGCCGTAGTGGAGCGCCGGGCTCTGTGGCGCGCGGCGCGCGCTGCGGCTGAGGACTCCGTCGACCGTGTTGTCGCGTGCACCCGTCATGGCGCGATCCTGGGCGGCGCGCGCCGCCCCGGTCAAGGGAGGGCACAGATGACATACCGCTTGGTACGCTCAACCGCTCCTTCCCTCAACGATGTTGGGAGGCACCATGAGCACCACGCGCACCACGGGCGGCGTACGCCCCCCACGCACCCGTACGAGACGTCTGTCCGCCGTCGGGGTCACCCTGCTGACCGCCGTGGCCCTGCTGCCGGCCGGTGCGGGGGCCGCGACCCGCGACGCGCGCCCCTCGGACGGCGGGCTGCACGCCACCATCCGCTACACGCAGTACGGCATACCGCACATCGTCGCCGATGACCACGCCGATCTCGGCTTCGGCACCGGCTGGGCGCAGGCCGCCGACCAGGTGTGCACGCTCGCCGACGGCTATGTGACCGTGCGCGGCGAGCGCTCGCGCCACTTCGGGCCCGGGGCCGCGCCCGGCTCCGCGCTGTCCTCGGCGTCCACCAACCTGAGCAGCGACCTGTTCTTCCGCGGCGTGCGCGAGAGCGGCACGGTCGAGAAGCTCCTGAAGCTGCCCGCGCCCGCGGGGGCGAGCCGCGACGCCAAGGACCTGATGCGCGGCTTCGCCGCGGGCTACAACGCCTGGCTGAAGCAGAACCGCGTCACCGACCCCGCCTGCGCGAAGGCGTCCTGGGTCAAGCCGATCACCACCCTGGACGTGGCGCGGCACGGCTTCGCCGTCCAGGTGCTCGGCGGCCAGGGCCGGGCCGTGGACGGGATCACGGGCGCCCGGCCGCCGGCCGCCGGCGCGCCCGACCCGGCGGCGCCCGATCCGCGGCGGGCCGCGGACGCCGCCCGCGAGCTGCTCGATCCGCAGGGCGCCGACATGGGCTCCAACGCCGTCGCCTTCAGCGGCCGCACCACCGCCGACGGGAAGGGGCTGCTGCTCGGCAACCCGCACTACCCCTGGCAGGGCGGGCGCCGCTTCTGGCAGTCGCAGCAGACCATCCCCGGCGAGTTCAACGTCTCCGGCGGTTCACTGCTCGGCACCAGCCAGGTCAACATCGGCTTCAACGCCGACGTGGCGTGGAGCCACACCGTCGCCACCGGCGTCCCCTTCAACGTGCACCAGCTCACGCTGGACCCGGCCGACCCGACCGTCTACCTCGTGGACGGCGAGCGGCACACAATGATGAAGCGGACGGTCACGGTCGCCGTCAAGGGCGGCGCCCCGGTCACCCGCACCCAGTGGTGGACCCGCTACGGCCCGGTGGTCACCGGGCTCGGCGCCCAGCTCCCGCTGCCCTGGACCTCGACCACCGCGTACGCGCTCAACGACCCGAACGCGGTCAACCTGCGCGGCGCCGACACCGGCCTCGGGTTCGCCGAGGCCCGTTCCACCGCGGGCATCCTGAAGTCCCTGCGCGAGACGCAGGGGCTGCCGTGGGTGAACACCGTCGCCGCCGACCGGCGGGGCCACTCGCTGCTCAGCCAGTCCCAGGTGCTCCCCCGGATCACCGACGACCTGGCGCGGCGGTGCGGCACGGCCCTCGGCAAGGTGACGTACCCGGCCGCGGGCGTCGCGGTGCTCGACGGCTCGCGGGGCGACTGCGCGCTCGGCTCCGACAAGGACGCCGTGCAGCCGGGCGTCTTCGGCCCCGCGAAAGCGCCGACCCTCAAGGACGCCCCGTACGCGGTGAACTCCAACGACAGCGCCTGGCTGACCAACGCCGACCGGCCTATCACCGGCTACGAACGGATCTTCGGCACCATCGGCACCCAGCGGTCGATGCGCACCCGTGGCGGCATCGAGGACGTGGCGGCGCTGGCGGAGAAGGGCGATCTGACGGTGCGGGACCTCCAGCGCCAGCAGTTCGCCAACCGTGTGCCCGCGGCCGATCTCGCCGCCGGCGACGCGGCGAAGGCGTGTGCGGCGCTGCCGGGCGGGACGGCGACCGGCAGTGACGGCAGCCGCGTCGACGTGGGCGAGGCCTGCCGGGTCCTCGGGCGCTGGGACCACCGGATGGACACCGGCAGCCGTGGCGCCCTGCTCTTCGACCGCTTCTGGCGCAAGCTGACGGCGGCCGTGCCGGGCGACCGGCTGTGGAAGGCGCCGTTCTCGGCGGCCGACCCGGTGCGCACCCCGCACACCCTGAACACCTCGGCGCCCGGCTTCGCCACCGCGCTCGCGGACACCGTGCGCGAGTTGGACACCGCGGGCATCGCCCTGGACGCGCCGCTGGGCGAGCACCAGTACGTCGTACGCGGCAAGCACCGCATCCCGGTCCACGGCGGCACGGAGTCGCTCGGCGTCTGGAACAAGATCGAGGCCGTCTGGGAAGCCGGGCGCGGCTACACCGAGGTCGCGCACGGTTCGAGCCACGTCCAGGCGGTCGGCTGGGACGACGGGCGCTGCCCGAAGGCCCGTACGCTCCTGACGTACTCCCAGTCGTCGAACCCGGACTCCCCGCACCACAGCGACCAGACGCGGCTGTACGCGAAGGAGCGCTGGGTGACGTCCCGCTTCTGCGAGAAGGACATCCTCGGCGATCCCGCGCTGAAGGTGGTGAAGGTGCGCGAGCGCCGCTGAGCATGAGGGGCGGGCCCGGGCTGCGGTCCGCCCCCGCCTCCTCACATCGTGCGCCGGCGGCCCTCCCAGTACGGCTCGCGCAGCCGCCGCTTGTACAGCTTGCCGTTGGGGTCGCGAGGCATGGCCGCGATGAAGTCGACGCTCTTGGGCCGCTTGTAGCCGGCCAGACGCCGTTCGCAGTGGGCGAGGATGTCGGCGGCGAGCGCGTCGCCCGCCTCCCTGCCCTCGGCGACCTCGACGACGGCCTTGACCTCCTCGCCCCAGTCGTCGTGCGGGATGCCGAAGGCGGCGGCGTCGGCGACGGCGGGGTGGGTGAGCAGCGCCGACTCGATCTCGGCGGGGTAGATGTTCACACCGCCCGAGATGATCATGTCGATCTTGCGGTCGCGCAGGAAGAGATAGCCGTCCTCGTCGAGGAGGCCGAGGTCGCCGACGGTGAAGAAGTCACCGATGCGGTTCTTCGCCGTCTTCGCCTCGTCCTTGTGGTAGGAGAATCCGCCGGTGGACATCTTCATGTAGACGGTGCCCAGTTCACCGGGCGGGAGGCGGTTCCCCTCGTCGTCGAAGACGGCCAGCTCGCTGATGGGCCAGGCCCTGCCGACCGTCCCCGGTCTCTTCAGCCACTCCTGGGCGGTGGCGAAGGCGCCGCCGCCCTCGCTGGCCGCGTAGTACTCCTCGACGCACTCGCCCCACCACTCGATCATCGCCCGCTTCACGTGGTCGGGGCAGGGCGCGGCGCCGTGGATGGCGTGCCGCATCGAGGACACGTCGTACGCCGCCTTCGTCGCGTCCGGCAGGGCGAGCAGGCGGTGGAACTGGGTCGGCACCATATGGGTGTGCGTGCAGCGGTGCGCGTCGATGAGGCGCAGCATCTCCTCGGGCGTCCACCGGTCCATCAGGACCAGCGGGTGGCCGATGTGCAGGGCCGCGCCCGCGAACTGGAGCACGGCGGTGTGGTAGAGCGGCGAGCAGACCAGGTGGACGTTGCCGTCGAAGGGCCTGATGCCGAAGATGCCGAGGAAGCCGCCGAGGTAGGACTCCTCGGGGGCCTTGCCGGGCAGCGGGCGGCGGATGCCGCGGGGGCGGCCCGTGGTGCCCGAGGTGTAGTTCATGACCCAGCCGAGGGTGCGGTCCGCGGGCGCCGAGTCGGGCTGCCCTTCGAGGAGTCGCGCGTAGGGGCGGAAGCCGGGGACGTCGCCGACGGCGTAGCGGTGGGTCGCGGGGAGCGCGGCCTCGTCGGCCGCCGCCGCAGCCGCGCCGGCGAACCGCTCGTGCGCGATGAGTGCCTTGGCGCCGGAGTCGGTGACGATCCAGGCGATCTCCGGGCCGACCAGGTGGTGGTTGACGGGGACGAGGTAGAACCCGGCCTGGGAGGCGGCGAGGTAGGCGGTGAGGAACTCGACTCCGTTGGGCAGGACCACGGCGAAGGCGTCGCCGCGCTGCAGGCCCGCCGCCCGCAGGCCGTGGACCAGCTGGTTGACGGCGGCGTGCAGACGGCCCGCCGTCCACTGCTCGCCGCCGGGGGTGACGAGGACGGGGCGTCCGGGGTCGGCGGCGGCCTGCGCCCAGAAGCCGTTGGGGGGTGTGTTGGAGGGCGGTGTGCTCATGCGTGACGTCCCCTTCCCGCGATGCGGTTGACGCGGTCCACGGCCCGTTCGAAGCCGCGGGTCAGGTCGTCGAAGACGTCCTGGACGGCCCGTTCGCTGGTCATCCGGCCGACGATCTGCCCCACGGGCGTGCCGAGCAGCTCCTGCACCTCGTACTTCTGGATGCGTGAGACGGCGTCGGCGACGAGCAGGCCCTGGAGCGGCATGGGCAGGGCGCCGGGGCCCTGCGGGTCGTCCCACGCCTCGGTCCACTCCGTGCGGAGCTGGCGGGCGGGTTTGCCGGTCAGGGCGCGGGAGCGGACCGTGTCGCCGGACCCCGCGGCGAGCAGCTTGCGGGTGAGGGCGGGCGAGTGCAGGTCGGCCTCGGTGGTGGTGAGCCAGAGGGAGCCGAGCCAGACTCCCTGGGCGCCGAGTGCGAGCGCGGCGGCGATCTGCCGCCCGCTGCCGATGCCGCCCGCGGCGAGGACGGGCAGGGGCGTGACCGCGTCGACGGCCTCGGGGGTGAGGACCATGGAGGCGATCTCGCCGGTGTGGCCGCCCGCCTCGTACCCCTGCGCGACCACGATGTCGATGCCCGCCTCGGCGTGCTTGCGGGCGTGCCGGGCGCTGCCCGCGAGGGCGGCGACGAGGACGTCCCGGTCGTGGGCGCGCCGGATCACATCGGCCGGGGGTGAGCCGAGGGCGTTGGCGAGGAGCTTGATCGGGTAGTCGAAGGCGACGTCGAGCTGGCTGCGGGCGACCTGCTCCATCCAGCCCGTGATCCGCCACCCCGACGCCTCGCCCTCGGCCGGCTCGGGGACGCCGTGCTTGGCGAGGACGTCCCTGACGAACTGCCGGTGGCCTTCGGGGATCATGGCCTCCACGTCGGCCTCGCTGACCCCCTCGACCTTCTTGGCGGGCATGACGACGTCGAGCCCGTACGGCCGGCCGTCGACGTGCTCCTGCATCCAGTCGAGGTCCCTGGCCAGTTCGTCGGGCGCCGAGTAGCGAACCGCGCCGAGCACCCCGAACCCACCCGCCCTGCTGATGGCGGCGGCCACGGCGGGGAACGGCGTGAACCCGAAGATGGCGTGCTCGATTCCCAGTCTCCTGCTCAACTCCGTCTGCATGGGCGCAGGATGCCGCAGGGCCCGTCAAGGGGGAAGGGGTTTACTGATGCAGCGTCAGATCCGGTTCAGGGGGCGGTGCCCGGCTTCTGGCCGCGCCCACGGCGGCCGTGGTCCGGGGCGTGCAGTGCCTGGACGGTCCAGGTGAGGGCGGGGGCCAGGTCGGTCGGGGGTGGCCAGTCGTTCAGGACCGCCAGGAGGCGGAGGTAGCGGTCCCTGCGGGGGTCGTTCATGGTCCGGAAGCGGGCGGCGAGGCGGACGCGGAGGGCTTCGTCGTCGGGGTGGCCGGTGATGCGGGCGTAGTGCGCCGTGAGCGCCGCGGCGATGCGGGCGGCCCGGGGCGTGTGCGGGCCGATGCCCTCGGCCAGCGCCGGTTCGGCCAGGGAGCGGACGGCTTCGGCGAGGACGCGGGGCAGGCCCATGGCGTCGTCGGGTGACCGGTCCTCGGCGAGGTCACGCGCCATGCCCTGCACGCTCGCGCGAAAGCCGGGGTCCTGGAGCAGCTCGGCCAGCTCCACCCACGCCGCGACCTGCTCCGCCGTGGGGTCGTCCGGGAGCTCCGGGGTCATGGAGCGGATGACCGCGCCGAACGCCGGGTGGCTGTGGAGGCCTTCGAAGACCATGCCGAGGAAGTCGTCGACCATGCGGCGGCGTTCGTCCTCGGACAGCTTCGCGAGACGGTGCATGAGGGCCAGCTCCTCGGGGTCGGCGCCGCGTTTGGCCACGGCGGTCAGGACGGCCCTGCGCAGGCGCAGCGTGCGGATCTGCACGTCCAGGGCCTCGGCGTGCGCCGCCGCCACGTCGGCCAGCGGGACCTCCCGGTCCACGACCTTGCGGATGGTCGGCAGGTCGAGCCCGATCTCGCGCAGGGTCCGCACGAGGTCGAGGCGGGCCACGGCGTCGACGCCGTAACGCCGGTAGCCCGCCGGGGTGCGCTCCGTCGGCGTGACGATCCCGGAGTCGGACCAGAACCGGATGGTCTTGACGGTGAGCCCGGTGCGGCGGGCGAGTTCGCCGATGGAGTAGAGGGGGGCGGCGGGCCCCGGAAGCGTTTCGGTGTCGCCGTTCATGGCTCCACCCTCACGTCTCCCCCTACGGGAGACGCAAGCGGGGCCCGCTCACCCTCGTCCCTCGCCGGTCACTCCCCCAGCGCGGCCATCGCGGCGTTGTGCCCCGGCACCCCGCTGACGCCGCCACCGCGCACCGCGCCGGCCCCGCAGAGGAACACATTCGCGTGCCGGGTCTCCGCGCCCCAACGCCCGGCGCCCTCCTGGGCGTAGGGGAAGGCGAGGTCTCCGTGGAAGATGTGGCCGCCGGGCAGCCGCAGGTCGCGCTCCAGGTCCAGCGGGGTCTTGGCCTCGACGCAGGGGCGTCCCTCGGCGTCGAGCGCGAGGCAGTCGGCGATCGGCTCGGCCAGGTGCGCGTCGAGCTGGGCGAGCGTCGACTCCAGCAGCTCGGCCCGTACGGCGTCGTTGTCCTCGGCGAAGAGCCGGGCGGGGGTGTGCAGGCCGAACAGGGTGAGGGTCTGGTAGCCGCGCTCGGCGAGGTCGGGGGCGAGGATCGTCGGGTCGGTGAGGGAGTGGCAGTAGATCTCGGAGGGCGGCGCGGTGGGCGGCGTGCCGGAGGCGGCCTGCGCGTAGGCGGTCGCCAGCTCCCCGTACCCCTCGGCGATGTGGAAGGTGCCCGCGAAGGCCTCGGCCGGGTCGACGGCGGTGTCGCGGAGCCTCGGCAGCCGCTTGAGCAGCATGTTGACCTTCAGCTGCGCGCCTTCGGCGGGCGCGGGCGGCTCGTCGCCGAGGAGCCCGGCGAGGGCCTGCGGGGAGGCGTTGACCAGGACGTGCCGGGCGGCGGCCGTGCGCTCGCCCTCGTCGCCCTGGCGGTACGTGACCTCGGCGCGCCGCCCGTCGGTGGCGATCCGCGTGGCCTCACAGCCCGTGCGCAGCGTGGCCCCCGCGTTGCGCGCGGAGTCGGCGAGGGCGTCGGTGAGGGCGCCCATGCCGCCGACGGGGACGTTCCAGTCGCCGGTCCCGCCGCCGATGACGTGGTAGAGGAAGCAGCGGTTCTGCTTCAGGGAGGGGTCGCCCGCGTCGGCGAACGTGCCGATCAGGGCGTCGGTGAGGACGACGCCGCGCACCAGGTCGTCGGAGAAGCGCTGCTCGATCGCCGTGCCGATGGGTTCCTCGAAGAGCGTGCGCCAGGCGGTGGCGTCGTCGATGCGGGTGCGCAGCTCCGCCCGGGTCGGCAGCGGTTCGGTGAGCGTGGGGAAGACGCGGGCCGCGAGGCGTCCGGTCATCGCGTGGAACTCCCGCCAGGCCTCGTACTCCCCGCTGTCACCGGTCAACCGGGTGAAGGCCCGCCGGGTACGGGCCTCGCCGCCGCCGACGAGCAGCCCGGCGGGGCGGCCGCCGCGCTCGGTGGGGGTGTAGGACGAGACGGTGCGCGTGCGCACCCGGAAGTCCAGGTCGAGGTCGCGCACGACCTTCTTCGGCAGGAGGCTGACGAGGTACGAGTAGCGCGAGAGCCGTGCGTCGACCCCGGGGAAGGGCCGACCGGAGACGGCCGCGCCCCCGGTGGCGCCGAGCCTTTCGAGGAGCAGCACGGAGCGTCCGGCGCGGGCGAGGTAGGCGGCGGCGACGAGACCGTTGTGGCCACCGCCGACGATGACGGCGTCGTACACATCGCGATCAGACATGGCTCTTCCTAACACGAAGGACCACCGCCGAGGACCCCGCGCGACCGCGCCCCGGCACACCGGTCCCGCATCGGGTCACCCGGGGACGTCTCGGAGCCCGCCCGCGGCGCTCCGCTGCCGCAGCGCCGCCACCCTGCGGTAGAGCTCCACGGCCTCGGCGCCGCGGCCGAGCTGTTCCAGGCAGTGCGCCTCGTCGTTGCGGCTGGCCAGGGCGTCGGGGTGGCCCGTGCCGAGGACCCGCTCCCTGGCGGCGGCCACCCCGCGGTATTCGGTGAGGGCGTCGGGCCAGCGCCCCAGCCAGCCGAGGCCGACCGCGACCTCGCGCCGGCTGACCAGCGTGTCCGGGTGGTCGGGGCCGAGGACCCGCTCCCGGATCGCGCACACGTCCCGCGCCTCGGCGAGGGCCTCCTCCCAGCGGCCGAGCCGTCCGAGGTTCACGCCGAGGCCGTGGCGGGCCCGGAGCGTCTCGGGATCGGCGGGGCCGTTGACGCGCGTCCGGTCCTCGACCAGGACGCGGTACAGGTCGAGCGCCTCACCGCTGCGGCCGAGTCTGCCGAGGCTGATGCCGACCTCGTAGCGGGCGGCGAGCGTGTCGGGGTGGTCGGGCCCGAGCGCCCGCACCCGCGCGTCGGCGACCTCGCGGTAGGTCTGCAGCGCCTCGGGCCAGCGCCCCAGCTGTCCGAGCGCGTACGCGACCTCGTACCGCGTGACGAGTGTGTCGGGGTGCGTGGCCCCCAGGACGCGCGCGCGGGCCTGTGCCACCTCGTCGGCCAGACGGTAGGAGTCCTCCAGGCGGCCGAGGCGGCTGAGGTTGTAGGCGAGGTTGTGGCGGCAGCGCAGCGTGTCCGGGTGGTCGGGCCCCGCCACCCGCTCCCGCACCGCGAGCACCGAGGTGTACGTCTGGTGGGCCTCGAAGTGCCGCCCGAGCTGCCCGAGCACGTAGGCCATCTCCTGGCGGGCGGCGAGCGTGTCCGGATGCTCGGCGCCGAGGGAGCGCTCCCGCCCCCGCGCCACGCGGGTGTACTCGCGCAGGGCGTCGGCGGCCCGCCCGGTGCGGCTGAGCGTGAAGCCGATCTCGTACCGGCTGGCGAGCGTGTCGGGGTGGTCGGGGCCGAGGGCGTGCTCACGCTCGGCGGCGACCGCGCGGTGCACCTCGCCCGCCTCCGCCCACCGCCCGAGCCGGCCCAGGCTGAGGCCCGCGTTGTGGCGTCCCGCCAGTGTGGCGAGCAGTTCCGGCGGCGGCGCGGGCCGCTCGGGTTCGCGGGGCGCGGCGGCGCGGCGGGCGTCGGGCCGCGGTATCCACTCGCCGGTCAGGCCCGCCGCCGTGTCGGGCGGGGTGGGTCGCGGCCCGGAGCCGCCGCCCGCCTTGACCCCGGTGGTCATGCCCCGCGTCCAGGAGGGCAGCCGCTCCTCGCGGACGGTCGCGGCGCCGTGCGGGTGGTGGTTGCGCGGGTGGGGCGTGACGACGGTCGGGACGTACGCGGGGGTGGCGCGGCCTTCGGCGATGCGGCGGCTCAGGTCGCGGGCGTCCTGCGGCCGGTCGGCCGCGTCCTTGGCGAGGAGGTCGAGGACGAGGTCGTCGAGGAACGCGGGCAGTTCGCCGCGGTGGCGGCGGGGCGGCGCGGGCGCCGTGTCGCGGTGCCCGACGAGCACGGCCCAGGCGTCCTCCAAGTCGAAGGGCGGGGCCCCGGTGGCGATCTCGTACAGCACGCACCCCAGGGAGTACAGGTCACTGCGCTGGTCGACCGGGTCGCCGCTGATCTGCTCGGGCGACATGTAGTGCGGGGTGCCCATCGCGATGCCCGTGCCGGTCAGGCGCGAGGTGAAGCCGATGTCGGCGCCGAGCCGCGCGATGCCGAAGTCGCAGATCTTCACCGTGCCGTCGGTGAGCAGCATGATGTTCGCGGGCTTCAGGTCGCGGTGCACGATGCCCTGGTCATGGGTGTACGCGAGGGCGGCGGAGACCTGGGCGGCGATCTCCACGACGTCGGCGACGGGCAGCGGGTGCTGCTTGTTGTCCTCCAGGATCTGGCTGAGGTTGCGCCCTTCGAGGAGCTCCATCACCAGATAGAGCACGCCCTCGTACTCGCCGAAGTCGTGGACGACGGTCACGCCGCGGTGCTGGAGCGCGGCGGCGACGCGGGCCTCGCGGCGGAAGCGCTCGCGCAGGACGCGGGTGAAGGCGTGGTCGTGCTGCGGCCCCATCGGCTTGAGGCACTTGACGGCGACCTGGCGGCCGAGCGACTCGTCGCGCGCCCGCCACACCTCGCCCATGCCGCCGCGCCCGATCAGATCCAGGAGTCGGTAGCGGCTCTGGATCAGCCTGGTGTCCGCCATCTCGCGCCGTCGCCCCCGTCGCCTCGCTGCGCCCTCCCCGGCCCGTCCAGTATGGCTTCTGGTCTGTGAAGTTTGTACGGGGCAGGGCGGCTGCCGGGGCCGAGCCTGGCCATGGCGCGCAGGATGTGCTTGGGCGGAAGTTGCCAGCGCAGACGGCTGGGGACGGTGCGCAGGACGGCGCCGGTGAGGACAAGGCGGCGCGTCACCACGGCGGGCGGCGGGGCGGCCCTGCCGTACAGCTCGTGCGCGTACGCGGGCAGCGAGGCGTACGCGAGGCGGGCCACCTGCCGCCACAGCAGGAAGCGCGCCGGGACCAGCAGGGGCGGCGTCGGCGGACACCGCAGGAAGTCGTCCACGGCGCGGGCGCCTGGACCGGCGGCCAACTCGCCCCGCACGTCACGGAAGTACGCCCGCAGCTCGGCCGTGGACCCCGGCACATCGGCCGGATCGAGCCCCACCAGCCGGGCGCTCTCGCGGTGCTCGCGCACATACCGGTCGGCGAGGGCGTCCGGCATCCGCAGCCCCGACCGGCGTGCGACGTGGAGGTAGGAGTCGATCTCCGCGCAGTGCACCCAGAGCAGCAGCTCCGGCTCGTCGACCCGGTACCGCTCCCCCGTCGCCGGGTCGGTGGCCGTGAGCGTCGCGTGGATCTTGCGCACCCGCGCGCCGGCGCGCTCGGCGGCCTCGGTGGTGCCGTAGGTGGTGGTCCCGACGAACCCGGCGGTGCGCATCAGCCGCCCCCAGGCGTCGGCGCGGAAGTCGCTGTTCTGCATGACGCCGCGCACCGCTCGGGGATGCAGGGCCTGAAGGTAGAGGGCGCGTATCCCCGCGACCCACATCATGGGGTCGGAGTGCACCTGCCAGGTCACCGAACCCGGCCCGAAGAGTCCGGGGTCGGGCGAGGGCGCGTGCGCGGGGTCGGTCACAGCGGGGTCGGTCACGGGGTCCACCTCCGGGGGCCGGTCATGTCCTCCAGTGTGACGCCGTCCCGTGACGGGTGTCCGGCGCCCGGGTCATCGCCGTACGCGCGGCATCCCCAGGCCGATCCAGGAGATGATCTCCCGCTGGATCTCGTTGTTGCCGCCGCCGAAGGTGAAGATGACCGCCGAGCGGTAGCCGCGTTCGAGATCGCCGCGCAGGACCGTGCCCGCCGAGCCCTCCTTGAGGGCGCCCGCCGCGCCGATGACCTCCATGAGCCAGGCGTACGCGTCGCGGCGCGCCTCGGAGCCGTAGACCTTGACGGCGGAGGCGTCCTGCGGGGTGAGGGTGCCCTCCTGGACGGCGTTGACCATCCGCCAGTTGAGGAGCTTCATCGCGTCGAGCCTGGTGTGGGTCATGGCCAGGCGCCGGCGGACCCAGCCGAGGTCGATGACCCGGCGGCCGTCGGCGAGCTTGGTGTCCATGGCCCAGCGCTGTACGTCGTGGAGGGCGCGGATGGCCATCGTGCCGTGGGCGGCGAGGGTGACGCGCTCGTGGTTGAGCTGGTTGGTGATGAGGCGCCAGCCCTTGTTCTCCTCGCCGACGCGGTGGGTGACGGGGACGCGGACGTTCTCGTAGTAGCCGGCCGTGGTGTCGTGCGAGGCGAGGGTGTTGATGAGGGTGCAGGAGTAGCCCGGGGCGGTCGTCGGGACCAGGAGCATGGTGATGCCCTTGTGGAGCGGGACGCCCTCCTCGGGCGCCGCCGTGCGCACGGCGAGCCAGACCCAGTCGGCGGTGTCGCCGTTGGTCGTCCAGATCTTCTGCCCGTTGACGACGTACTCGTCGCCGTCCCTCACCGCCTTCGTCCGCAGCGCCGCGAGGTCCGTGCCGGCGGCGGGCTCGCTGTAGCCGATGGCGAAGTCGAGTTCGCCGGAGAGGATCCTCGGCAGGAAGTAGCTCTTCTGCTCCTCGGTCCCGAACCGCATGAGCGTGGGGCCCACGGTGTTGAGTGCCATCAGCGGCAGCGGCACGCCCGCCTGTGCGGCCTCGTCGAAGAAGATGAACTGCTCCATGGGCGTGAGCCCGCGGCCGCCGTACTCCTCGGGCCACCCGACCCCCAGCCAGCCGTCCGCGCCCAGGCGGCGGATGGTCTCCCGGTAGAACCGCTTCCGGGCGGCGGGTTCGGCATGGCGGACGTGCACGTCGTCCGGCACGAGGCCGGCGAAGTACGCGCGCAGTTCGGTGCGCAACCGCTGCTGCTCCGGCGTGTATTCGAGGTGCACGGCCCCTCCAGGCTCTGGCTGGCTCACTCGCTCCCGGACCTGACGGCGCACACAGTAGAACGCGTTGCAGAAATAGGGAATGGCGGTGCGGGAGCGAGTGCCGCGGGGCCCGTCGCCTCGGCCCGGCGCCTTCACTAGGCCGTCGCGGGTCCCGTCAGCGCCTTCGTGAGGTCGTCGCAGGCCCGTTCGCAGCGGCGGCAGGCCTTCGCGCAGCCGGCCGACGCGGGGCACGTGGCGCAGAGGGCCGCGCACTGGCGGCGGACGGCGCGGCACCACTCGACCTGCACGCGTACGCGCTGCTCGTCCTCCTCGCCGTACGCGCCCCGCCCGGCGAGGACGCGGAAGGTCGCGTCGCAGACGTCGGCGCAGGCGGCGGTGAGACGGAGCGCATGGCTCGGCCCGTCGGCCGGGCGGCGCCGGGCGCAGACCCGGACGCACTCGTCACAGACCCGTGCGCAGGCGAAACGCGCTTCCAGCACCTGACGGGCTCCGGCCGGTCCCCCTGCTGCGGCTCCTCCGTCGGGACGGGCGCGGGTCGCACCGCCCGGGGGCCGGACGGCAAGGGTGTCGTGGCGGTCACGGGACCTCGCCCTTCGGCCGGGCACGGGTTTCCGCCCTGGTGAGGCTCAAACCTGGCGGAGGAGCGGCACGGGGACCTGCCGGAGGAGGGGCACGGCGTGCCGGGCGCGAAGGAGCCCCGCCGCGACGGGGGAGACACGGCGGGGCCCACCCATCGATTGCCCGCTCTGACGGGCCTCACACACCCGAGCCGCACTCGTTTTCGACGGGACCGCGACGGCCTGTACATCCCGGGCCCGTTGTCAGTGCCGCGCGCTACGGTCCGCACATGGCTTATATGATCGACCTGACCCTCGACTGCGCCGACGCCCAACTCCTCGGCGCCTTCTGGAAAACGGCCCTCGGCTATGTCGACGAGCCGCCGCCCGCGCCGTTCACCACCCGCGAGGAGTGGTTCGCGAGCTTCGGCCCGCCCGCGGACGAATCCGTGGACGACGGGGCCTGGCTCTGCGACCCCGAGGGGCGCGGTCCCCGCCTGTCGCTGCTCAAGGTGCCCGAGCCGAAGACCGCGAAGAACCGCCTTCACATCGACGTCCGCGTGCCGGGGCACGGCTCGGCGGGCGAGCGCTGGGCCAGGGTCAAGGCGGAGTCCGAGCGGCTCGTCGCGGCGGGCGGCGGCGTGCTCGCCGAGATCACCGGTCACCACATAGTGATGGCCGACCCGGAGGGCAACGAGTTCTGCGTCGCCGCGGGGCCGGCCCCGACCGCATCGTCCTAGCCCCGTCGGCGGGTCGGTGGGGTTCCAGGTCCTCGGCGGATCGGAGGGGTCACGTCGTCGGCGGATCGGAGGGTTCAGGCGTATGTGCGCCTCCCCCGCCGGTAGGCGAGCTCGCCCAGCGCGATGTCCACCGCGAGGAACGCCGCGAGCGGGATGCCGAGCAGCGGGACGAAGTAGCCGACGACGGCGACCGCCGCGAGCAGCGGGACGAGGACGTGGGCCGGGACGTTCTGCCACGCCCCGCGCGCCACGGGCCGGCCGAAGGCGGAGCCCCGGCCGCGCTGCCACCACATGCGGTAGCCCCAGACGATCAGGAGGATCAGGCAGAGGGCGAGCGCGATGAGGGCGAACTGGTTGACGAGGCCGAACAGCGAACCGGAGTGCGCGTCGATGCCCCAGCGCGTCAGCTTGGCGAGCACCGGGTAGTCGTCGAACCGCAGGACGTCGGTGACCTCGCCGTTCGCGGGGTCCACGGCGATGGAGTCCTGCTTCTCCGGCCAGCTTCGCTGGATCTGCCGGACCACGTACGCGGACGAGGCGTCGGCGGGCGGCACGATCTCCACGGGGTTGGAGAGCCCCTGGCCGCGGGCGGCCTTCAGGACGGCGTCGAGCCCGACGTCCGCGCGGGCCGCCCCCTCGCCGTCCGCGGCCCCGGAGCCGCCGCTCCCGCCGTGGCCGGAGTGCTCACCCGCGGGCTCCGCCGCCGGCTCCGCGCCGGGCGTGACGGTCGACGACACCGCGGGCGTGGTCTGGCCGATGGCCTCGCGGAGGTCGCTGACGCTCTGGCCCGCGTACGCCGACCAGGTCAGCCCCGTGGCCGACAGGAAGACCAGGCCGAGGGCCGCCCAGACGCCGACCGAGCCGTGCAGCGCCAGGGTGCGGCGGCGGCCCGTCGTGCCGCGCGCCTTCCGCTGCGACCTGCGGCGTCCCAGCCAGAGCACGAGGCCGCCGCCCGCGATCACCCACAGCCAGCTCGCCGCGAGTTCGCTGTAGAGGCGGCCGGCCTCCCCGAGGTGCAGATCGCGGTGGAGCTCGTCGATCCAGGTGCGCAGCGGGAGGGCCCCCGTCGAGCCGTACTGCTCCAGGTCGCCGCGCACCTCGGCCGTGTACGGGTCCACGAAGACGGCGAGGGTGTGGTCGGGGTCGACGCCCGGCACGCCGGACAGCAGGACGCGCGTGGTGGCCCCCTCCTCCGGCGAGGGCCTGACCGCGCTGATCGAGCCCTCGGGGTGTGCGGCGCGGGCGGCGGCCATCTGCCGCGTCAGGGGCAGTTCGCCCTTCCCCGGCGGCACCGGGACGCGCAGCTCGTCGGCGTACACGATCTTCTCGGCCTGGTACGAACACGCGTAGAGCAGGCCCGTCGTGGCGGCGACGAGCAGGAACGGCGCGATCAGCAGCCCGGCGTAGAAATGGAGCCGCAGCACGAGCGGCCGCAAGGTCGCCCAGCCGGACCGCTTGGGCGCGCCCTCGGCCCGCGTCTCGCGCGACGCCTCCGCGGGCTCGCCGGGTGGTCGCCCCTCGCCTTCGGCGACGACGGTGGATTCGGCGGGCATAGGGCGCTCCCTGGATAGACGGGCCATGGCCCGGCTGGGCCCGAGCCGATCCAGGAGTCGGGCCGGGGCATGGCCGAGTTCCCCCGCCCCGGCGTGACCTGCGCCACTGGCGGGTGGGCACACTGCCGCCACGCCCTTGCCACCACCACGCAAGAGGCTCAGCCGTCCGCCCCTGCCGCCGCCACGCCACGGGCTCAGCCGTCCGCCGTGGCCACCCGCGGCCCGAAGCCCGTCGGCGCACCCCGCAGCCGGATCAGGACAGCCCGCTCACGACCTCCCGCACCCGCTCCGCCAAGGACTCCGGCAGCGGCGCGTAGTGCAGCCGGGACAGCCGCTTCTGGCCCGCCTCGCTCGACGTGTGGGCCAGGAAGGACTTCAGGGCGGGCAGCGTCGCCTTCTGATTGCCCTTGTCGCACACGATCTCGTACGTGATCTGGACGATCGGATACGCGCCGGGCGCCGAGGAGTCGTGGCGGAACTTCAGCGTCAGGTCTTTGCCGTTCCCGGCGACCCGGGCCGCCGCGATCCCCGCCGACGCCGTCCTCGGTGTCGGCGCGACCGGCGCGGGCGCGCCCGTGTCGATGCTGACGGTCTTGATGTGGCGGGCCCGCGCGAAGGACAGCTCGAAGTAGCCGATCGCGCCGAAGCCGGACGTCACTTCGGAGGCGACACCGCTCGAACCGCTCGCCGACGCGCCGCCCTTGCCCTGCCAGGCCTTGCCCGGCGGGTGCCGCCAGACGTCGGGGGCGGCGCCCGCGAGATAGGCCTGGAAGTTCTGCGTGGTGCCCGAGTCGTCGGACCGGTGCACCGGGCGGACGGGGAGGGAGGGCAGCTCGACGCCGGGGTTGAGCCGCCGGATCTCCGGGTCGTCCCAGGCCGTGATCCGCCGGTCGAAGATCTTGGCGAGGGTCGTGGCGTCGAGCACCAGGTCCCGCACGCCCGGCAGGTCGTAGCCGATCGCGATGGGACCGCCCACCATGGGCAGGTCGATGGCGCGCCCGCCTTCGCAGACCCGCTTCGACAGCTCGACCTCGTCGGCGCGCAGGGGGCTGTCGGAGCCGCCGAACGCGGTCGCGCCGCGCAGGAACTGCGCTCCCCCGGCTCCCGATCCGAGCGGGTTGTAGGCGATCCGCACCCCGGGGCAGGCCGCTTCGTACTCCTTGATCCAGTGCTTCATGGCGTTCTGCTGGGCGCTCGAACCCGTCCCGGGGACCTTGCCCGACTTAGCGCAGTCGATGTCGGCGGCTTGGGACCCGACGGACGAAGCGCTTCCGTCGCCGTCCTCCGCCCCCTCCCCCAGGAGCCCGCAGCCCGCCAGGGCCAGCGACAGCACGACCGCCGCCGAGCCCGCCCCGAGTGTCCTGCCGCTGTGCTGTGTACGTCGTGGCCGTGGGCGCAGCAACGTCGTCCTTTCGAGAGGCCGGCCGGCACACCGCCGCCCGGTCACCGCTGTCGGGCCTCGCATCCTCGCCCACCCACGGCGACGGAAGATGACACCTGGGCGAACACAGGGCGACGCGTCGCCGTACGGAAGCACGGGGTTTGCATGACCATGCATCCTGATGCATACTCTTCCTATGTCCAAGGTCCTCACCTCCCTGCCCACCGGCGAGCGCGTCGGCATTGCCTTCTCCGGCGGTCTCGACACCTCGGTCGCCGTCGCCTGGATGCGCGACAAGGGCGCCGTGCCGTGCACGTACACCGCCGACATCGGCCAGTACGACGAGCCCGACATCGCCTCCGTGCCCGGCCGCGCCTCCGCGTACGGCGCCGAGATCACCCGTCTCGTCGACTGCCGTGCCGCGCTGGTCGAGGAAGGCCTCGCGGCGCTGGCCTGCGGCGCCTTCCACATCAGGTCGGGTGGCCGCCCCTACTTCAACACCACGCCGCTCGGCCGCGCCGTCACCGGCACGCTCCTGGTGCGGGCGATGCTGGAGGACGGGGTGCAGATCTGGGGCGACGGCTCCACGTTCAAGGGCAACGACATCGAGCGGTTCTACCGCTACGGCCTGCTCGCCAACCCGCACCTGCGGATCTACAAGCCCTGGCTGGACGCGGACTTCGTCACGGAGCTCGGCGGCCGCAAGGAGATGTCGGAGTGGCTGCTCGCCCACGAGCTGCCCTACCGGGACTCGACGGAGAAGGCGTACTCCACGGACGCCAACATCTGGGGCGCCACGCACGAGGCCAAGACCCTGGAGCACCTCGACACGGGCATCGAGACCGTCGACCCGATCATGGGCGTGCGGTTCTGGGACCCCTCCGTGGAGATCCCCACGGAGGACGTGACGGTCGGCTTCGAGCAGGGCCGCCCCGTGACGATCAACGGCAAGGAGTTCGCCACCCCCGTCGACCTCGTCATGGAGGCCAACGCGGTCGGCGGGCGGCACGGCCTCGGCATGTCCGACCAGATCGAGAACCGCATCATCGAGGCCAAGAGCCGCGGCATCTACGAGGCGCCCGGCATGGCCCTGCTGCACATCGCCTACGAACGCCTGGTCAACGCGATCCACAACGAGGACACCCTCGCCGCGTACCACAACGAGGGCCGGCGGCTCGGCCGGCTCATGTACGAGGGCCGCTGGCTGGACCCGCAGGCGCTGATGATCCGGGAGTCGCTGCAGCGCTGGGTCGGCGCCGCGGTCACCGGTGAGGTGACGCTGCGGCTGCGGCGCGGCGAGGACTACACGATCCTCGACACCACGGGCCCCGCCTTCAGCTACCACCCGGACAAGCTCTCCATGGAGCGGACCGAGGACTCGGCCTTCGGCCCGGTGGACCGCATCGGCCAGCTCACGATGCGCAACCTCGACATCGCGGACTCCCGTGCGCGCCTCGAGCAGTACGCGGGCATGGGCCTGGTCGGAACCGGCCACCCGGCGCCGATCGGCGCCGCGCAGGCGGCGTCGACCGGTCTGATCGGCGCCATGGACGCGGGCGGCGCGCAGGCGATCGCCTCGCGCGGCGAGGTGACGGACGAGGAGTCGGCGCTCGACCGCGCGGCGATGGAGTCCGGCACCGACTGACCCCGGCCCATCGGCCGTGCGCACTGAGGCCAGCGGGCCCCGGCGGTACTCCCCCCACCGCCGGGGCCCGCTTCCGCATGCCCCGGCGTCCGGCCCAGCGCCTCTCCGCGCTCATGTCCGGATGTGACAGGGAATCGTCATTGCGGTCGCCCCCGGCGGCCGTGAGGATGGCCGCATGCCCACCACACACCGCGTCGTCATCGCGGTCTTCCCCGACGTCGACCTGCTCGACGTCACAGGCCCCGCCGAGGTCTTCGCGCTGGCCGACCGGGAGACCGGGGGCCGCCCCGGCTACGAGGTCCTGCTCGCGGGGCCGGAGGCCGGTGCGGTGCGCACGTCGGCGGGCGTGCGGCTGCTCACGGACCTGGCGTTCGCCGACACCGGCCGGGTGGACACCCTGCTGGTGCCCGGCGCGGTCGACATGACCGGCCAGGGGCCCGTCGCCCGCATCGACGCCGAGGTCGTGGCGTGGCTGGCGGCGACCGCGCCGCAGGCCCGGCGGGTGGCCTCGGTGTGCGTGGGCGCCCACCTGCTCGCGGCGGCCGGGCTCCTGGACGGCCACACGGCGACGACGCACTGGTCGACCGCTGCCCAGCTGGCGGCCGACCACCCGGCCGTCACGGTCGACCCGGACCCGATCTTCGTACGGACGGACCGCGGACGGCTGTGGACCGGGGCCGGGATCAGCGCCTGCCTGGACCTGGCGCTCGCCCTGGTGGCCGAGGACCAGGGCGAGGAGGTCGCCCTCGCGGTGGCCCGGCAGCTCGTCATGTACCTCAAGCGGCAGGGCGGCCAGAGCCAGTTCTCCGTGCCGCTCAGCCGCCCGGCGTCGGCCCGCAGGGACATCGACGAGCTCCGGGCGTACATCGCCGACCACCTCACGGACGACCTGTCCGCGGCGGCGCTCGCGGCCCGGATGTGTCTCAGCGAGCGGCACTTCGCACGGGTCTTCAAAGCGGACACGGAGCGCGTCTACCGCAAGGTGCTGGACGCGGGAGGCGCGCTGACGGTCGAGCGTTACCCGGATGCGGCCCACTCGCTGGTCAAACGGTCCTTGGAGCAGTCGGACCTGAAACTCACCCTCATGGCGCTCTTCTCTCCCCGTTCGCTCTTCGCGGACGGGTTCCTGGAGAGCCAGCGCCGGTTCCTCGGGGAACGGCCCACCCGCCAAGGGCCCGTCGCGCTACGGACAACGCCCGCGACCGGGACAGGCGGCGCAACGCTGCTGGCTGTTCCCTTCGCCGGCGCCAAGGCCAGGACGTGACACGCCGAGCTCGTGGGCGCCCTCGATGGGGACCAAGGGAATGGTGGTGATGTCGTAGACCGGGTCGTTGTCGAAGGCCCGTTCCGCGGGCAGCGGATACCCCGGGTTTCCGGAGAATCCGGTGGACATGCCACTGACGAAACCCGCCGGAGTGAAACCGGCCGCGTGGACGTGGCCGCATACGTCGCGCGGACCGTGCACGCCCACCTGGTATGCGGGGCCGTGCTCGGCCATGGTGTCCCCGACGGCGCGGAAGTGCGGCGGCATGCGCTCCGTCACCTGGTGGCCGAGGGCCTCGAAATCGACGGCGAAGCAGATGCGGGTTCCCGGCTCGTAGCCGTAGTGGGGGGCGTTCGACGGCGTGCAGTGCGTCCGCGATGCCGGTTACGCGACTGAAGCAGCTCGCCTCGCCCCCTTGGTCTGGAAGATCGGAAACGACGAAAGCCCCTGTGCGGCGGGAAGACACCCGAACGAGCGCGGCATCAGCAGACCCGCCACCCGGCACACACCCCCGCGCACGCCTCGCCGCTCGGCTCACTCCCACACGCCGGACCCACACGAGTGATCTTCAGCTACGGAAGCCACGGAGGGTGGCGCCACTCGAGGAAATTCAAGAAGGCTCGTACCGACCTCCCCGTGCCTTCACCAGGAGCATCATGCGCACTCGAATCCTCTCACTCGCGTTCTTCCTCGCGGCGATCTCGGCCGCCCTGCCCGCGACGGCGTCTGCGCGGCCGGCCCTGGCCGGGTTCGAACGATGCCCCGCCGGCAGCTACTGCCTGTTCGAAGACGCGGACGGCAACGGGCACATGGTCGCCTTCCGTGGCGGGAGCCCGGACTTGCGCCGGCAGAACATGGACAACAAGGCCTCGTCCTTCGCCAACAACAGCGGCGTGATGTGGTGCGTCTTCGACGACTACCGCTACGGCCAGGCGCACATCTCACACGGAGCGCTGCCCCGCTTGCGCGGGAACTTCGGTGAGATCAACGATCTCGCCAGCTCCACGCGGGCAGGCAACCTGCAGACCGGCTGCCGCTGAGGGCGTCAGGCCTCGCGCAGGGCGCGGCGCAGATTCCGGCGCGGATCAGCACCGGTGCGCGGGGCGGGCGGGCAGGGAGTGGGCGGCGTCCGGCTCCGGCTCCTTGAGACGCACGGCCACCTCCGTGCCCCGGTCGTCGGGCGCGGGAGATACCCGCGTCTCGATCCGGTCGCCGTACTCCAGCCTCGGCCCTGGACATCGGCGTGATCACCCGGGGCGGCCTCCGGAAGCCAGTCGTCGGCGGCTTCGGCTTCGGCTTCGGCTTCGGCTTCGGCTTCGGGAGACACTGGCCGCGTGATAATCGAACGCGCGTATGCCCATCTCTCCTCCCCCGAGGAGGAAGCCTGGCCGTGGGCGGTGCCTTGTGTCCGGCAGTTCCTCGACGAAGGGCTGCGCTTCACCGCGCCCGTGACCTTTCTGGTCGGTGAGAACGGCTCGGGGAAGTCGACCCTGGTCGAGGCGCTGGCCGAGGGGTTCGGTCTGGACCCCTACGGCGGCTCCCACGACTGGCGCTACGCCTCCCCGCGCGGAAAGTCGGTCCTCGGCGAGCGGATGAGATTCGACGCCGCTCCGGGGCGCGGACGCCGTATGGCGACCAGTTGGTCGGCCCGCAAGGGCTTCTTCCTGCGGGCCGAGACCGCACTCGACGCCCTGGGCAGGGAGGGGTTCGCACCGGACCACGTCAGCCACGGAGAGGGCTTCCTCGCGGCGTTCCGCGGCAAGTTCCTGCACGCCGGGCTCTACGTCCTGGACGAGCCGGAGGCGGCGCTCTCCTTCTCGTCGTGCCTCGAACTGATCGGGCACATCCACCGGTTGGCCAAGGAGGGCGGCCAGGTCATCTGCGCCACGCACTCCCCGCTGCTGACCGCCCTGCCGGGCGCGGACATCGTCGAGGTCGGTGAGCACGGCATGCGCAGGGCGACCTGGCGGGATCTCGGCGTCGTGGACCACTGGCGCCGCTATCTCGACGACCCCCACGCCTATCTGCGGCACATCGTCGAGCCGTAGGGGGACGACCGCCACCGAGCCGGCCTTGCAGAGAGACCCGGCTGCCCCTGGGCCACGGCCGCCCGGGACGATTGCCGACGGGCACGGCCCCGGTCCGCCCCCGCGACGCGTCGCGACAGGGCGCGGTGAGTGTGGGACGCGGTGACGCGGGGATGTGTGCCGTCATCCGGGGTTCCGCTCCCCGCTGCCACCTTGGCCTCAGCCGGCGAGGGCGGCGGCGCGTGAGGTGTGGCCGGGGCCGCGCGCTGAGCGTGTGGCAGTCGCCTCGGCGCGCTGATACACGGACGATACATTCCTGAGCGCTTCTGGCCGGGTCATCACAACAGCGCTGACGTCCCTGCGGCCGACTCTTCTTCCCAGTGCACGGCGAACCCCGCACGTGCCCCGATGGGAGAGGCGTTGTCGTGCTGGTGCAAGACCCGTCCACAACCGGACCCGACCCCTGCCGCCGCCGTGGAGAACAGCTCCGTGCGCGACGCGCCCACAAGGTGACCGTGGCCGCTGTCGCACTGCTGCTGCCGCTGCTGCTCACGACCAAGGGCTGCCTCAATGCGCCGGCGGGTGACGACCGCCGGGCCGGCGCCGCAACCGTACTCGCGGACCTGGGGCCCGGGTCGCAGCGATCCGGTCAGCGGCTGCCCTGGCCGTCCGAGGGGCAGAGCAGTCTCGTCGTGGAGGGCACGGGGCACGTGGGCACCACCGGAGGGCAGCGGCCCGTCCCGATCGCCAGCCTGACCAAGGTCATGACCGCCACCGTCCTCCTGCGGAGCCACCCGATCGGGGCCGGTGAGGCCGGGCCGAGTGTCACGGTGGACCGGCGGGCGGAGGCCGAGGCCGGCTCGTCGGACGAATCCACCGCACCGGTGCGGGAGGGCCAGAGGCTGCCCCTGCGACGGATGCTGGAACTGATGCTGCTGCCGTCGGCGAACAACGTGGCGCGCCTGCTCGCTCGCTGGGACGCCGGAAGCCAGCAGGCGTTCGTGCGCAAGATGAACCGCGTGGCGAAGACGCTCGGCATGACACGCACCACCTACACCGGGGCCAGCGGTTTCGAACCCACCACGACCAGCACCGCCGACGACCAGATGAAGCTGGCCCGGCATGCGATGCGCCACCCGGTGCTGCGGGCGGTGGTCGCCACCCGGCACACCAGGGTGCCCGGCGTGCCGGGCACGGTGCGCAACACCAACCGGCTGCTGGAGCAGCCGGGTGTGGTGGGGCTGAAGACCGGGTCGAGCACACCGGCGGGCGGCAATCTGATGTGGGCCGCTCACGTCGGCCCCGCCAAGACCTCCCCCCTCGCCATCGGCGTCGTCCTCGGCCAGCGCGCCGGAACGTCGCCCGCCCAGGGCCTTGACGCGGCGTTCTCACACAGCGAGGCCCTGCTCGACGCCTTGCGGGAGCGGTTGCCCGCAGCTCTGGCCGGTGGGGGGCGGGCCCGGTCATGACGCTGCCGTACAGGCCGCGCACGGCGCAGGCCACCGTCGATGCCCCTGCGGACCGCGAGAACGCTCCCCGAGGACAGGAATCCGTTCACGGCACCGCACCCACCGAAGACACCACGCCCACTCACGAGACGGCGTCCACCGAAGACACCATGCCCACCGAAGACACCGCGTCCGCTCCGGTGCCGCACCGCTCCTGGGCACGGCGCCGCGGTGGGCTGATCGCGGCGGCCGCGGTGCTCACCGGCTGCTCGCTCCTCGTCATTCCCCAGTTGCCCACCGGCCCCCGGAACGCGGGCAGCCTGTTGCAGACCTTCCTGCCGTGGCTCGGGCTGGCCGTGCCCCTCCTGCTCCTGATGGCCGCCGTCCGGCGCTCCTGGCCCGCGGCCGCGGCCGTCCTCGTACCCGCCGTGGTGTGGGCCTCACTGTTCGGGACGTCGATGACCGACAAACGCGGAACCGGCGGCGACCTCAGCGTGCTCAGCCACAACGTCAGCGAATCCAACCGGTCCCCCGGGCAGACCGCCCGGCAGCTCATCTCCTCCGGCGCCGATCTGATCGCCCTCCAGGAGATGTCCCCCGAGGCGGTCCCCCGCTACCAGCGGGCCCTGGCGAAGACCCACCCCTACCATGTGGTGCGCGGCGGCGTCGGGCTGTGGAGCTCGCTGCCCCTGCACGGCGGCCGGACCGTACCGGTCATGCCGTGGCCGCGTGCCCTGCGCGCCACGGTCGACACGCCCAAGGGTCCGCTGGCCGTCTATGTCGCTCACCTCGCCTCCGTACGCGTCGCTCCCGACGGGTTCGCCGCCCGGCGCCGTAACGAGGCCATCGGCCGGCTCGCCGCGGCCGTGCGCTCCGAGCGCGCCTCCCGGGTGGTGGTGGCCGGTGACATGAACGGCTCCACCCGAGACACGGCGCTGCGTCCGCTGACGGAGCAGTTGCACTCGGCGCAGGAGGAGGCGGGTGCGGGACTCGGTCTGACCTGGCCGGCGGAATTCCCGCTGGTGCGCATCGATCAGATACTGGTCAGGGGCGTCACCCCGGTCTCGTCGTGGACACTGCCTCGTACCATGAGCGACCACCTGCCCGCCGCGGCCTCCTTGCGCCTGTGAGAAGTGCCGTGGGCGTGGAAGAGCGAACAGGAGAGCCGTGAGCGTGCACATCCTCCTCGTCGAGGACGACGCGACGATCCGCCGGTCCCTCACCCTGGTCCTGGAGCGGTACGGCTACCGGACCTCGGCCGCGGGCGACGGGCTGACCGGTCTGGAGATGTTCCGGGCCGGCACACACGATCTGCTGATGGTGGATGTGATGCTGCCGCACCTCGACGGCATCGGGCTGTGCCGCAGGATCCGCGAGAGCAGCCAGGTCCCCCTTCTGATCCTCTCCGCCCGCGGGGAGGCGACCGACGTCGTCGCGGGTCTTGAGGCGGGAGCCGACGACTATGTCGTCAAACCCGTCGACACCGCCGAGCTGCTGGCCCGCATCCGTACCCTGCTGCGTCGCGCCAGCTACCCGGCCACCGCCGCCAGTAAGGCCCCCGACGAGCAGGGCAGGCTGGTCTTCCGCGACCTGAGCGTCGACCTCCGCGGGCTGGAGGTCCGCAAGGGCGGTGAACCTGTCGCGCTCACCCCCACCGAGCTGCGTCTGCTGCTGGAGTTCGTCGCGGCGCCCGGCGTCGTCCTGCAGCGCCAGAGCCTGCTGCGCACCGTGTGGGACTACGGCTGGGAAGGCGACACCCGGGTCGTCGATCTGGCCGTGCAGCGGCTGCGCAGGAAGATCGGGGCCGAACACATCGACACCGTGCGGGGATTCGGCTACCGCTTCCGGCGCTGAACCGCCCTTGCCCGCGTTCACCCCACCCACCGGCCCGAGACGGACACCGCCACCCATGACCGTGCCCCACTCCCCCTCCCGCCTGCGGCGTCTGACCGATCCGCGCTCCCTGCGCTGGCAGGTCGCCGCCGGTGTCACCGTCGCCGCCTTCCTGATGGCCCTGGGCATCGGCGTCCTGGTCCACCGCACCACCGAGAGCCGCTCCCTCGCGCTCGCCCGCGCCGACGCCCTCCACCAGCTCGACGAAGAGGAGGACGCGCAGGCGGAGCGCGACCGACAGCCGGACGGCGCCGACAGCGAATCGGGCCTCGTGGTGGGCGACAAGGTGCCCGACGAGGTCCATCGGCGGCTCGGCGGCGCCGCGGGGCCGGTCACCTGGTACGAGGTGAGGGGCACCGCCGATCAGGCCGCCATGTGGGCGGGCACCAGGATCGACGGCACGGTGGTCGCCGTCCGCCACGACATGATCAGCGACCTGTTGAACCGTCGGGCCCTCGACCGGCACATGCGCTATGCGGCGCTCGCCACGCTCGCCGTCGTCGTGCCGCTCTCCGCCCTCGCGGCCGAGCTGGTGCTCCGGCGGCTGCGCCGGATCGCCGGCACCGCCCACCGCATCCGCGAGGGCGACCTCGACGCCCGCACCCGTACCCGGCGCCGCGACGAGATCGGCCAGATCTCCTCCGCCGTGGACCACATGGCCGACGTCCTCCAGGAACGCCTGCACAGCGAGCAGCGCTTCACCGCCGACGTCGCCCACGAGCTGCGCACGCCGGTCGCGGGTCTGGTCACGGCCGCCTCCCTGCTGCCCGAGAGCGAGGCCACCGATCTCGTACGGGACCGTGTCCGCGTCCTGCACGGACTGGTGGACGACCTGCTGGAGGTCTCCCGTCTCGACGCCGGCACGGAACGCGCGGACATCCAGCCGCTGCCGCTGGCCGACCTCGTGCGGGAGTGCGTGGCCCGCACTGGCGGCGACGTACGGCTCACGGTCGTCGGCCGGCCCGTGGTGCGGACCGACCCCCGCCGACTGGACCGCATCCTGACCAATCTGCTCCTCAACGCACAGCGGCACGGCGAGCCCCCCGTCGAGGTCGAGGTCCGCGGCGCCACCCTCGCCGTACGTGATCACGGCCCCGGTTTCCCGCCGGACCTGCTCGCCCATGGACCGCAGCGCTTCCGCACCGCGACACCGGAGCGGGGCCGCGGCCACGGCCTCGGGCTGACCATCGCCCAGGCCCAGGCCGAGGTCCTCGGCGCCCGCCTGACCCTCACGAACACCGCCCCCCGCGGCGCACGGGCCGTTCTCGAGCTGCCGGCGTCCTCGGCGAACCCCGGTCCCTGAGCGGATGCCGACCGGTCGCCACCCGAATGCCCCACGCGTCTCACACACCTCACACGCCTCACGGAAGCCCTGACAGGAAACTTTCCTAACAAATGTTCATCCCACGTTATTGACGCGCACATGCAACATCGCCAGGATTCCGGGACGACGGTTCGGCACCCCCCACGCCTCCAGAGGAGACGGACATGCCGCTCATCCCTCGCGCCACAAATTCCCGCAAGAACTCCCGCAGCCGCAAGGCCCGCCTCGGCGTCCCCATCGCCGCCGGCGCCTCGCTCGCCCTCGTCGGCGGCGTCCTGCTGTGGTCCCCCGCCAAGGAGGCCGACGCCTCCCCCGCCGCCGCGGCCCGCGCCGGGTTCACGGCGGTCGCCGCGGGTGACATCGCCGAGCAGTGCACGGCGAGCAGCAGCAGCTGCAAGCACCCCAAGACCGCCGCGCTGGTCAAGCAGATCAACCCGTCCTTCGTGATGACCATGGGCGACAACCAGTACGACGACGCTCGCCTGAAGGACTTCCAGAAGTACTACGACAAGACCTGGGGCGCCTTCAAGAGCAAGACCAGGCCCGTCCCCGGCAACCACGAGAGCTACGACCCGGCGGGCGCGTTCAAGGGCTACAAGTCCTACTTCGGGTCCGTCGCCTACCCCGACGGGGAGAGCTACTACAGCTTCGACCAGGGGAACTGGCACTTCATCGCCCTCGACTCCAACAAATTCGACGACGACGAGCAGATCGACTGGCTCAAGGACAACCTCGCCGCCAACACCAAGAAGTGCGTGGCGGCCTACTGGCACCATCCGCTCTTCTCCTCCGGCGAGCACGGCAACGACCCGGTCGGCCGCCCGGTCTGGAAGCTGCTCCAGGCCCACAAGGCCGAGCTGGTGCTCAACGGACACGACCACCACTACGAGCGGTTCGCCCCGCAGAACGCGGACGGCAAGGCCGACGCCGACGGCATCGTCGAGGTGCTCGGCGGCATGGGTGGCGCCAACCCGTACGACATCGAGGAGGTCCAGCCCAACAGCCAGAAGCGGCTCACCGACACCTTCGGTGTCGTGAAGCTGAACTTCACCGACACCGGTTTCTCCTGGAACCTCGTCGGCACGGACGGCTCCACGAAGGACACCAGCCCGTCCTACAGCTGCCGCTGAGCCGGACGAACGCGAACGCCATGTATCTGGCCACCACCGACGCGGTCGCCAAGGCCTCGGAGCAGGAACAGTCCGGGGCCCGGCGCGGCCGCGTCGCGGGACCCGTCCTCGCGCTCGGCGCGGTCAGCCTGGTCACGGACATCTCCTCCGAGATGGTCACCGCCGTCCTGCCGCTCTACTTCGTCCTCCAACTCGGTCTCTCGCCCCTCCAGTTCGGCTTCCTCGACGGGCTCTACAACGGAGTCACGGCCCTGGTGCGGCTGGCCGGCGGATACGCCGCCGACCGCGGCGGCCGGCACAAACTCGTCGCGGGCGGCGGCTACGCCCTCTCGGCGCTCTCCCGCCTCGGGCTGCTCCTCGCGGGCGGCGCCACCGCGGGGATCGGCGCGGCGCTCGCCGCCGACCGCATCGGCAAGGGCGTGCGCACCGCGCCGCGCGACGCCCTCATCTCCCTGAGCAGCCCGCCCGACGTGCTGGGCCGCGCCTTCGGTGTGCACCGGGCGATGGACACGACGGGCGCGCTGCTCGGGCCGCTCGCCGCGTTCGCGCTGCTGTGGGCGACGGCGGACGCGTACGACGCCGTGTTCGTCGTCAGTTTCTGCTTCGGGCTGCTCGGGGTGCTGATGCTGGCCGCGTTCGTGCCGGGGCACTTGTCGCAACCCGCACCGCGACCACCACGGCCACCGGGCGTCGCCACCGAACGACACGCGCCGGCCGCCCCGCGCCCCCGCGCCCTCGGCCTGCTCCGCGTCCCCGCCTTCCGGCGCGTCCTCCTCGCGGCGGCGCTGCTCGGCGCCGCCACCATCGGCGACGCGTTCCTCTACCTCCTGCTCCAGCGGCGGCTGGACTTCGCCATCTCGTGGTTCCCGTTGCTGCCGCTGGGCGCCGCCGCGGTCTACCTGCTGCTCGCCGTCCCGGCCGGGCGGCTCGCCGACCGCGTCGGGCGCCGCATGCCGTTCCTCGCCGGGCACATCGCGCTGCTCGGTGGTTACGTCCTCCTGCTCGCGCCCACCGACGGCTGGCCGCTCCTCGTCGGCGTACTGCTGCTGCTCGGGGTCTTCTACGCGGCCACCGACGGCGTGCTGATGGCGCTGGTCGCCCCCGTGGTCGCGCGGGAGCGCCGGGCGAGCGGGATGGCCGTCCTCCAGACCGGACAGGCCCTCGCCCGGCTCGTCGCCGCGGCCGGGTTCGGTGCGGCGTGGACGCTGTGGGGCGTCGAGACCGCCCTGACCTGCGCGGTCGTCGCGCTGACGGTGGCGGTCGCCGGGGCGGCGGCGCTGCTCCCGCAATCGGACACATCTTCCGGAGGCCCCCCGTGAAGCAGCAGACCCCTTCCCCGCTCCCGTCCCTCCGCTCGCGCGTCGTCGCCGTGGCCGCGGCGGCCGCGGTCCTCGCGGGCGTCGCCGTCACGTACACGCTGCAGGCTGCGGAGCGTGCCGAATCGGCCGACGCGACCCCGGAGTTCGGCCTGGACCGGGGCACGCTCTACTTCCGCAGCACGACGGAGTCGGCGGGCCGGGTCGCACGTGTCCCGGCCGCCGGCGGGGGCGGCGGGGCCCGCACCACCGGCGGCCCCTCCTGCGAGCGCTTCTACGCCGCCGCGGGCACGGGGCTCTGCCTGCAGCGCAGGTCAGGCATCCCGCCCAAGTCGTACGCGGTCGTCCTGGACGACCGGCTCCGCGAGAAGCGCCGGATCGCCCTGACCGGCATCCCCAACCGGGCGCGCGTCTCGACGTCGGGGCGGATGCTGTCCTGGACGATGTTCGCGACGGGCGACTCGTACGCGGGCTCGTCGTTCTCCACCCGCACGTCGATCCTGGACACCCGTACGGGTTACCTCATCAAGAACATGGAGGAGATCCCCCTCACCCTCGGCGGCCGCCGCTACCACTCCCCCGACGTCAACTACTGGGGTGTGACCTTCGCGAAGGACGACAACACCTTCTACGCGACGGTGTCCACGAAGGGCAAGACGCACCTGGTGCGCGGCGACATGGCGAAGTGGTCGGCGACCGCCCTGCGTGCGAACGTCGAGTGCCCGTCGCTCTCCCCCGACAACACGCGCGTCGCCTTCAAGAAGCGGGTGCGCGAGGGGACGCGGGACCCGTGGCGGCTGTACGTCCTCGACCTGCGCACGATGCGCGAACACCCGCTCGCCGAACGGCGCAGCGTCGACGACCAGGCGGCCTGGCTGGACGACGACACGCTCGCGTACGCCCTCCCGGGAACGGATGGTCGCAAACAGGACATCTGGACGGCCCGGGCGGACGGCTCAGGAAGCCCCGCTCTGCGCATACGCGGCGGAAGTTCACCGGCAGCGGTGCGGTGAGCCGCTCAGCAGCCGCGACCATCGGATACGCCCACGGCGACGACCTCCCACACGCCTGAGTGGGACCAGGCACTAGTTTGGTCTAGACCAAGAGGGGTACAGTTCACCTCGTCGCCATGACCAGCCCCACAACCATGGCGATTCGCTTGACATGCTCATGTTCGCCTGTCTTCGCGTGGGCGGACACGTACCCCCACAGAGGAGTCGTCATGAAGAGCAAGAAGACACTGGCCGCGGTCATCGGCGCGGGGATCGCCCCGCTGCTGGCCGTGAGCCTCCCGGCCGGCAGCGCGAGCGCGCACGGATACATCTCCTCGCCGCCCAGCCGGCAGGCGCAGTGTGCCGCCGGCGTGGTCCCCTGCGGTTCCATCAAGTACGAGCCGCAGAGCGTCGAGGGCCCCAAGGGTCTGAAGAGCTGCAGCGGAGGCAACGCCGCCTTCGCCGAGCTCGACAACGACAGCAAGGGCTGGAAAGTGACCCCGGTCAGCCGGACCACCAGCTTCAACTGGCGGCTGACGGCCCGGCACGCCACCTCCACCTGGCAGTACTACGTGGGTGGCCGGAAGATCGCGGAGTTCAACGACGGGGGCGCCCGGCCGGGCGAGACCGTCACGCACCAGGTCAACTTCGGCAGCCTGACCGGCAAGCAGAAGGTGCTGGCCGTGTGGAACATCGCCGACACCAGCAACGCGTTCTACGCCTGCGTCGATGTGAACGTGAGCTGACGGAACACCACCGCCCGGCCCTGCCGGGTCGCGTCGGCCCGCGCGGCCGACCGGTGTCCCGGTGTCCGGAGCGGCGGGCGTGCCCGCTGCTCCGGACACCGGGCGCCTCATCCGAGCCGTCCAGCGGCCGGGAGCCCGCGGCCTGTCTCGTCGTGGCCGCCGACGTAAGGAGCCCGTCCCGCCCGCCCGGAGGACGGCACGGCACCGTGACGCGGCGGCTCTCCGCCTCCGGCCGGCCCACCGGTCGCCATATCGAGATGAGATCCCATGAATCGACACGCAGCCACCACCCGCGCTGCCGCCGTGGCTCTGCTCGCCACCGGACTCGCCGTCGTCCCGGTGTCCGCCGCCCCGGCCGCCACCGGCGCGCAGGCCCGCGTCGGCGCCGACTGGGCGGCCCAGTCCATCGTCTTCACCGCCGCGGCAGGACAGGCCAACGACCTCCACGTGATCCCCATGGAGGTCGGCTCGGGCGTCCGGCAGATCGGCTTCCGGGACGCCGTCCCGATCACACCCGGGGACCACTGCGCGTACCTCGACCCGGGGGACCACACCTTCGTCGTCTGCGAGCTGCCCACCGGCCGCACCGCCCGGGACCGGATCGATGTCTTCCTCGGCGACCGCGACGACACGATCGTCACCAGCGACCCCGCGGTCGACACCGTACGGGGCGGCGCCGGTGACGACGAACTGCACGCCCATACCGCGCGCACGGTGCGGGGCGACGCGGGGAACGACATGGTCATGGGGCTCTCGGTCCTGGACGGTGGTGACGGGATGGACCACCTGATGGGTGACGACGGCGACCAGCGGCTGCGGGGCGGCCGGGGCGAGGACATGATCGAGGCGTACGGCGGCGCGGACCTCGTGTCCGCCGGACCGGACGACGACCACGTCCTGGGCGGTGACGGCCGCGACGTCCTCCTCGGCGGCGCCGGCGACGACACCCTGAACGGCGAGGGCGGTGACGACCTGGTCGACGGCGGACCCGGCCGGGACACCCTGGAGGGCGGCCCGGGACGCGACATCGTCCTCCGGTAGCCCCGGGAGGGGCCGCGTGACACCTCGTCATCCCCGGGAAGGCGGATTGCGTCGGCGGTGCCGGGGCACCGGGGCACACGTACGCCCGCGTTTTCGGCCGGTGTACGACCGGGTGCACGACGGGACGATTCGGGGGGCAAGGCATGGGTACGGCGACGGCGGTCCCCGAGACGCGGGACATGGAGGGCGAGGAACTCTCGGGCGACGAGGCCTTCTTGGCACTGCGCCACTACGGCGGCTGGCGGCTGCTGCGCGACGCGTTCGTCCGGTTCCGCTACGCCGACGGCTTCAGCCACTCCCGGGCACTGGCGCTGCAGACGGTCCTCGCGGTCGTGCCCCTCGCGATCGTGTTCGTCGGCCTGTCGAGCGTGCTGCACAGCCAGGACATCGGCAGGTTCGCGGAGGTGGTCATCCACCGTATGGCACAGGGGCCGAGCGCCGACGTCGTCGAAGAGGCGCTGGCCCGTAGCCGCCGCACCGCGGACGGTGGCACGCAGGTCGCTCTCTGGTTCGGGCTCGTGTTCTCCCTGGCCAACGTCACGACGGCGATGTGTCAGATCGAGCGCGGAGCCAATCGGATCTACGGTAACGAGCGGGACCGGCCCTTCCACCGGAAGTACCTGCGCGGCCTGGCCATGGCCGTCGTCGCGGGCCTGCCCCTGGGCCTTGGTTTCGTGGTGATGGTGGCCGGCGCCGATCTGGCGGCCGCGGCGGTGACGGTCTTCGGTGTCGGGCACCAGGTGAACGCCGTGTTCGGCGTGGTGCGCTGGCCGTTGGGCTTCGTGCTGGCACTCGTCTCGGCGAGCGTCATCTTCCGGCGCTCGCCGCGGCGGCGCCAGCCCGGCTATACGTGGCTGGCTTTCGGCGCGGCCGTGTACCTCCTGCTGTGGACGGGGCTGACCGGCCTCTTGAGCCTCTACCTCTCGGTCAGCGGCTCTTTCGACACGGTCTACGGTCCGCTCAGCGCCTTCATGTCCTTGCTGCTGTGGGCCTATCTCACCTCGCTCGCGCTGTTCCTCGGACTGGCCTTCGCGGCACAACTGGAAGCGGCCCGCGCCCTGCGGCCCGGCCCCGTCAAGCCCGACCCGGGGGTGTGACACCGGCTCGGCCGCCCGCGCGTCCCTTCGTCGCAGCTTGTCTGAATCTCGCCGTTACGACATGGCGTGCCCATGACTACCTTGCCCCTGGATCAGATGCGGCGTGTGCGCACAGGGGAGAGTTCTGGCGGCGTGTGCGGCTGTTCCGCAGCGCCTTCCTCCCTTGCTCACAACGGCGCACCTCCGGCAGGCGTCCGGCGCCCCTCCGCCAAGTGAAGTTCCGGCCGCCTCGGAGCAGTCCGCGCACCCCGGCCAAGAACGGCACCCGTGACAGGAACCGATCTGGCGCGTTGGCACTCATGCTCCATGAGGGCCGGGAACAGCACGCAGTGAACGCCCCTTCCCCGCCCGCCCGCACGCGGCACCGCCGCGTGTGCCGACATTCCGCTGAGTCGAGAACGAGGAACCCACGTGTCCCCGCTGACCCGTAGACGCCTGGCCACGAGCGCCACCCTGATCGCCGCCCTCGCCGGCGTCCTCACCCCCGCCACCGCCGCCTCCGCGGCACCGGCGGCCCCCACCGCCCCGACCGTCCCCGCCCCCGACATGGACGGCGTGAGCGCGGCCCTGAAGGCCGCCATGGCCAACGGCGCTCCGGGCGCGATGGCCCGCTTCACCGGTCCCGACGGGGTTCGCACCCGCACCGCCGGCGTCCGCGACCGGGTCTCCGGCGAGGCCATGGACACCCGCGCCCGCTTCCGTATCGGCAGTGTCAGCAAGACCTTCTCCAGCGTCGTGCTGCTCCAGCTGGCCGACCAGGGGAAGGTGGAACTCGACGCGCCGGTCAACCGGTACCTGCCCGGGCTGCTGCCCGACGACCGCATCACGGTCCGGCACCTCCTCACCCACCGCAGCGGCCTGGCCGACTACTCCGACGCCATGTTCGCCAAGACCGTGCCCGGCTTCGAAGCGGTGCGCAACCGCGTCTTCACCTACCAGGAGCTGGTCGACCTGTCCCTGGCCGAGCCCCGCACCACGGAGCCCGGCGCGAACTACAGGTACTCCAACGCCAACTTCGTCGTCGTCGGCATGCTGATCGAGAAGATCACCGGAACCTCGGCCGCCGAACAGTACGAGCAGCGCATCATCAAGCCGCTGAAGCTGCGCAACACCTCGTACGTGCACCCGCGGACCGAGATCAAGGGGCTGCACGTACGCGGTTACCTGCACCCCGACGAAGCGGGGGCGCCGCTGGTCGACTCCACCGAGCAGACCGGTTCCTGGGCCCAGACCGCAGGCGCGGTCATCTCCAACCCCGCCGACCTCAACACCTTCACGACCGCGCTCATGCGGGGCAGACTGCTCTCGCCCCACATGCTGGACGCCATGACCACGGTCACCCCGACGGACACCACCCAGACCCGCTTCTACGGACTGGGGCTGCGCCGCTACGACCTCTCGTGCGGCACCCAGGTCTACGGGCACACCGGCACCGTGCAGGGCTTCTACACCTACGCCTTCGCCACCCGCGACGGCCGCCGCTCACTCTCCGCCATGGCCAACGCCTCGAACCGCGGCGCGGTCAACACCGCGCTCGGCGGCACGCTGGAGGCGGCCTTCTGCGGTAAGAAGGCCCCCGCCGCCAAGTCGGCCAAGGCCCCGCGCACCTTCTCCGCCCAGCCGGCCGAAGCCGACCTGCGCGAAAACCGCTGAGGCCGGCCGCGCGCCGAGGGCCTGACGCTCCAGGGCCCGACGACCGCGCGGCAGCCCGAGGCGACCGGCCGGTCCCGTTCACGTGGACGGGACCGGCCGGCCCCCCGGCGTACGTGCGCCGAGTGCCGGGCCGCCCTTCTTCCTCACCGAGGGGTCCTCACGACGCCGTCGCCGTCACGCGCGCGGTCCGTCACCCTCACGGGCGAGGCCGTCCGCGCCGGCCGCCCGGCTCGGGGCCGGGCTCTGGATGACCATCATCTTCGTGACGGCGCCGTCGTCGCCGACGACGTCCTTGACGTGGCGGAAACCCAGGCGGCGGCAGAGGGCGAGGCTCGCGGTGTTCTCCGCGCCGACCATGCCGTACGCCTCGCTGAGGCCGAGCGTGTCGGCGCCGTACCGGAGCAGGCCGTGTACGGCCTCGCCGCCCAGGCCCTTCCCCCAGTACGCGGGGGCGAGCGCGGTGATGAGTTCATGGCCGTCGACGTTGCCGGTGGGCTTCACCTCGGCGTGGCCCGCGTAGGCGCCGTCCGTCCACAGGCCCCACACGTCGAACCGGTGCCGGGGGTAGACGTCGGTGAGGATCGCGCGGAACACCTCGCGCAGTTGAGGCTCGGGCACGAGGTCCTGGCCCATCCAGCGGCACACCTCCGCGTCCCGCAGCAGGGCGACGAAGTGGTCCTCGTGTTCGGGTCGGTAGGGCAGGAAGTCCAGGCGTTCGGTGCGCAGGACGGGGGTCATGTCGGGCTCCTCGGGAGTGGTGCCGTCCGATGGGGGGCCGAGGGCGGTGGGGCGCCGGAAACGGTGACGTGCCGGGGGCGCCGGGCCGTCGCGGATGCGGTCGGCCCGGCGTGCCGGTGCGGGCGGGTCCTGTCAGGCCCCGGCGCTCTCCATGCGCTCGCGCAGGCTCTTGGGCCGCATGTCGGTCCAGACCTCGTCGACGTAGGCGGAGCACTCGGCCTCGGTGCCCTCCTTGCCGACGGGCTGCCAGCCCGCGGGCACCTCGGTCTCGGTGGGCCAGAGCGAGTACTGCTCCTCGTCGTTGCGCAGCACCTGGAAGCGGGTGTTCTCGTCCATGTCGCCTTCTTTCGTCATCCGGTTCGGTTCGGTTCGGGGAGAGGTGGGTCGGGGGGGCGAGGGTGCGGTCGGGGCCCGGGGGGTGTGCGGCCCGTGCCGGGAGGTTCGCCGGAAAGGCGCCGCGCGGGGCCGTGGTGTCGTCACCGGCCTCCCCGGGCGTCCCGGGCGAGGAGGCGCAGGGCCTCGGCGAAGTCCTCCGCCGCCCGGCGTACGGCCGCCGTGTCGTGCAGGCCCGGCCGGTGGTGCCAGGTAAAGGCGAGGCGTCCGTGCTGCACCGCGCCCACCACCTCCACCGGATGGGAACCGGGGTCCCGCAGATCGTGGTCCTGGCCGAAGGAACCGTGTTCGGCGCGGACCAGGCCGCCGTCCGCCGTCTCGGGGCGCGCGTCCCACTGGCCGAGGTAGTTGAACACGACCTGGCTGTGGGCCTGGGCGCCGAGGCGTTCGCGGACCTCGGGCGGGCCGAAGGTGCGCAGGGCGCCGTAGCCGATGCCGTTGCCGGGCACGGCGCGCATCTGGCGGCGGACCGACTTCACCAGGGACCTCCAGTCGCGGTCCGGGCCGAGGCCGCCGGGGTCCGGAACGTGCAGGGCCACCGGATGGACGGTGGTGAACCAGCCGACGGTGCGCGAGAGGTCGACGCCGTCGAGCAGGTCTTCGCGGCCGTGGCCCTCCAGGTCCAGGCGGACGCGGTCGTGGCCGGTCCAGCGGGCCAGTGCCAGGGCGAGCGCGGTGAGCAGCACGTCGTTGACGCGGGTGCGGTAGGCGGTGGGCGCGGAGCGCAGCAGGGCCGTGGTGTCCTCCTCGTCGAGTTCCACGCTCACCGTGGCGGCCGGTCCGTCGCCGGTCGCCGCTGCCGGGTCCGCCGGGGTGGGCTCGGCTCCCACCGTCTGCTCCCAGTGCGGCAGTTCGTGGTCGAGGCCGCCCTCGGCGACGTGCGCGGCCAGCCGCCGGGACCAGTCGCGGAAGCTGGTGCCGCGCTCGCCCAGCGCGACCGGTTCACCCTGGAGGGCCTGGCGGTAGGCGGTCTCCAGGTCATCGCGCAGGACGCGCCAGGAGACGGCGTCCACCACCAGATGGTGGGCGATGAGGAGGAGGTATGCGGGCCGGTCGGGGTCGCCGGTGAACAGGGCCGCCCGCAGGTGCGGGCCGCGGGCCAGATCGAAGCTCACGTGGAGTGCGTCGGCGGCCTTCGCCATCGCCGCGTCGGCGTCCTCGGGGGACAGACCGCTCAGGTCGTGTCGTACGAGGATGTCGGGGGCGTCGTCGCCGTCGGCGGGCGGCGGGTTGTACTGCTGCCAGCCGTGTTCGTCGCGGGTGAAGCGCATGCGCAGCGCGTCGTGGTGCTCGATCAGAGCGTCGAGCGCGGTGTGCAGCGCCCGTGGGTCGGGGCGGCCGTCGAGTTCGAACAGGGCCGACTGGTTGAAGTGGTGGTGGGCCGCGCGGGGCGTGGTCAGGAACCACTCCTGGATCGGGGTGAGCGGTACCTCGCCGGTCACCGGACCCTCGGCGGAGCGCCGGGGCGCGGTACGGACCACGGTGGCGAGTTCGGCGACGGTCTGGTGCGTGAACAGGTCCCGGGTGGCCACGTGCAGCCCGTCGCGGCGCATCCGGGAGACGACCTGCATGCTCAGGATGGAGTCGCCGCCCAGGGCGAAGAAGTTGCCCTCCGCGCCGACCTCCGCGAGGCCCAGCACGTCGGCCCAGATGCGGGCGATGCGGCGTTCCGTGTCGGTGCGCGGCGCGGTCTGCGGGCCGTCCATGGCCCGGGCCGGGCCGGGTGCGGGCAGCGCACGCCGGTCGATCTTGCCGTTCGGGGAGAGCGGCAACCGGTCGAGGGGCACGAAGACCGAGGGCACCATGTGCGGCGGCAGCGTCTCGGCGAGGTGCAGGCGCAGTTCCCCGGTGGACAGCGCGGTCGCGGAGGAGTCGGTGCCCGGGGAGCCTGTCCCGGACGGTTCGGGGCGGGTGTGCGTGGCGGCGGGCGGCTCCGGTACGACGTAGGCGACGAGCCGGGACGGGGTGCCGGGCCCGTCTCCTGCCCGGACGGCCACGGCCGCGTCCCGCACCAGCGGGCTGCGTCGCAGCGCGCTCTCGATCTCCCCCGGTTCGATCCGGAAGCCGCGCAGTTTGACCTGGTCGTCGGCGCGGCCCGCGTACCGCAGTTGTCCGTCGGCGCTCCAGCGGACCAGGTCCCCGGTGCGGTACATCCGCTCCCCGGGTGCGCCGAACGGGTCGGGCAGGAAGCGCTGGGCGGTGAGGCCCGGCCGGCCCAGGTAGCCGCGGGCCAGGCCGGGCCCCGCGATGTGCAGCTCGCCGGTCACGCCGGGCGGCACGGGGCGCAGGGCGGTGTCGAGCACGTACACGCGGGTGCCGCCGGACGGGCGGCCGATGGGCGGGGCTCCGGCGCCCGGGGTCAGCGGTCCTGTCCAGGTGGCGACGACGGTGGCCTCGGTGGGGCCGTAGGAGTTGACCATCCTGCGTCCCGGGGCCCAGGTGTCGACGAGGTCGGCCGGGCATGCCTCGGCGCCGACGATGAGGGTGCGCAGGTGGGGCAGGTCGGCGGCGGTCCGCGCCGGCAGGGTGGCCAGCGCGGCCGGCGGGATCAGCGTGTGGCTGACGCGGCGTTCGGCGAGTACCTCCGCCAGCCGCTCCCCCACCAGCGGCCCTTCCTCGCCCGTCACCAGCGTGGCTCCGCTGAGCAGGGAGACGCACAGCTCCAGGATGGAGGCGTCGAAGCTCGGGGAGGCGAACTGCAGGACCCGGTCGCCGGGGCCCGCCGCGTACTGCTCGGCGGCCGCCGCCGCGAAGGAGGCCAGGCCCCGGTGGGTGACGACGACGCCCTTGGGCGTGCCGGTGGAGCCGGAGGTGTAGATGACGTAGGCGGGGTGGGCGGGGGTGAGCGTGCTGGTGCGGTCGGCGTCCGTGGGCGCGGTCGTCGGCCCTTCGGCGGCCCATACCTGGGCCGGGTCGTCGAGGATCAGCTCGGCGCCGGCGTCCGCGAGCATGAACTCCCTGCGCTGCGGAGGGTAGTCGGGGTCCACGGGCAGGAAGGCTCCGCCGGCCTTGGCGACGGCGAGCTGCGCCACCACGGCGGCCGCCGAGCGCGGCAGCGCCAGGGCGACCACGCGCTCGGGTCCGACGCCGTCGCGCAGGAGCCGGTGGGCCAGCCGGTTGGCGGCCCGGTCCGTCTCGGCGTAGGTCAGTTCCCGTTCCCCGTCGATCAGTGCCACGGCGTCCGGGGTGCGGGCCGCCTGCTGTTCGAACAGGGCGGGCAGGGTGGACTCGGGTATGGGGCGGAAGGCGCCCCGGCCCTGTTCGAGCAGGCTCGCCGTCTCGCCGGCCGTGGTCAGCGGCAGGGCGCCGAGGGGGCGGCGGGGGTCCTCCGCGATGGCGTGCAGCCAGGCGCCGAGCTGTCCCGCCATCCGCTCGGCCGTGGCCGCCTCGAACAGGTCGGTGTTGTAGGTGAGCAGGGCGTGCAGCTCGCCGGAGCCGGTCTCGGCGAACTCCAGGGTGAGGTCGAACGCGGCCTGCTCCGATTCCGGTTCGACGTCGGTGACGTCCAGGCCGGGCAGGTCGAGGTCGACGGTGGGGGTGTTCTGGAGGACGACCATGACCTGGAAGAGCGGGCTGCGGCTGGTGTCGCGGACGGGCTGCACCTCGTCCACGACCCGTTCGAACGGCACGTCCTGGTGGGCGAAGGCGTCCAGGACGGTCCTTCGCACGTCACCGAGGAACTCGGTGAAGGGTTGACCGGCCTCGGCACGGGAGCGCAGCACCAGGGTGTTGACGAAGAACCCGACGAGGGCCTGGGTCTCGGGCCGGTCGCGGCCGGCGTTGACCGTGCCGACGGCTATGTCCCCGCCACCGGAGAGCCGGGCGAGGTAGCTCTGGGCGGCGGCCACGAGGGCGGTGAACAAGGTGGTGCCGTGGTCCCGGGCGAGCCGGGTGAGCCGCCCGGCGGTCGTGGCGGGCACCACCAGGCGGGTCGTCGCGCCGGCGCTGGTGCGCACCGGGGGGCGGGGCCGGTCGGTGGGCAGCTCCAGCGGTGGCGTGTCGGCCAGGTGTTCCTTCCAGTAGGCGAGGTGCTCGTCGGCCTCGGTGTCGCCGGTGGTGCGCTGCCAGTGGGCGTAGTCGGCGTACTGCACCGGCAGCGGCGCCAGCTCGGCCTGCGGAACTCCGCGTTCGGCGCGGTAGAAGTGTGCGAGGTCGCCGAGCAGGACGGCGGTGGACCAGCCGTCGGTGACGATGTGGTGCAGGGCGAGGGTGAGGATGTGCTCGTCGTCGGCGAGCCGGAGCAGTCCGGCGCGCAGCAGCGGGCCCTCGCGCAGGTCGAAGGGGCGTAGGCGTTCCTCGGCGAGCAGGCGGCGCACGGCCGGTTCCCGCTCCCCCGCGCCGAGCCCGGACAGGTCGTGCACGGGCAGCGGCACGTCGCGGGGCGGGTGGACGCGCTGGATGCCGTGTCCGTCGACGCTGTCGAAGGTGGTGCGCAGCGACTCGTGCCGGGCCACCACGGCGCCGAGGGCGGCGCGCAGCGCGTCGGTGTCCAGGGTGCCGCACAGCCGCAGGGCGAGGGCGGTGACGTACTCGGCGCCGCCGGGCTCGAACTCGTGCAGGAAGTACAGGCGCTGCTGGGCATGGGACATCGGCGCGACCGCGTCGCGGGCGCGGGGGACGAGTGCCGGACGGCCGGAACCGCGCCGCTCGCCGATGAGGCGGGCCAGGGCGGCCGGTGTGGAGTGGGTGAACACGGCGCGCGGTGAGACGTCGGTGCCGAAGGCCTCGGCCAGGCGGGAGGCCAGCCGGATGCTGAGGATGGAGTCGCCGCCGAGCTGGAAGAAATCGTCCTCCACGCCGGGTGTTTCGCCGGCGAGGACCTCGGCGAAGACGTCGGCCGTGCGGCGCTCCGCCTCGGTGCGCGGCTCGGTCCGCCCGCGGCCCGGCGCGGCCTCCGGCACGGGCAGCGCGGCCCGGTCGACCTTGCCGTTGCGGCTGAGGGGCAGCGCGGCGAGCGGGACGACGGTCGTGGGCACCAGGTAGTCGGGCAGGGTGCGGGCGGCGAACGATCGCAGTGCCTCGCCGTTCCGGCCGGCCGGTCCGACGACGTAGGCGACGAGCCGTCTGGCGCCGGGGCGGTCCTCGCGGGCCAGGACCGCCACGTCGACGACGTCCGGGTGGGCGGCGATCGCGGCCTCGACTTCGCCGGGCTCCACCCTGAAGCCGCGGATCTTCACCTGGTCGTCGGCCCGGCCGAGGAACTCGACGGCGCCGTCCGGGCGCCGCCGCGCCAGGTCGCCCGTGCGGTACATGCGGGCCCCGGCAGGACCGAGCGGGTCGGCGGGGAAGCGGGCGGCGGTCTCGCCCGGGCGGCCCAGGTAGCCCCGGGCGACGCCCTCGCCGGCCAGATACAGCTCACCCGGGCAGCCCGGCGGGACGGGCCGCAGCCGGGTGTCGAGGATGAGCGCCCGCATGTCGTCCAGCGGCCGTCCGACGGGGATCGTGGCGGGCACCGCCGCCGGGTCGGTGAGGGCGAAGGAGGTCGCGAAGGTGGTGGTCTCGGTCGGGCCGTAGCCGTCCACGACGGTCAGGCCGGGGCAGGCGTCGAGGACCCGGCGCACGGCCTGTGCCGGGACGACGTCACCGCCGGTCCACACCTGCGTGAGGCCGCGGAAGCAGTCGGGCGCGTCCTGGGCCAGGAGCCGGAAGAGCCCGGCGGTCAGCCACATCGCGGTCAGTCCGCCGTCGGCGGCGAGCCGGCGCAGCGCGGCCCCGTCGAGGTCGCCGTCCGGGGCCACGACGACGCGGCCGCCGTTCAGGAGCGGGGCCCACACCTCGAAGGTGGCGGCGTCGAACGCGACCGGCGAGTGCAGCAGTACGCGGTCGCAGACCCCGCCGGTGAACCGGCTGTCGGTGGCCAGCGCCGCCACGTCCCGGTGCCGCACCGCGACCGCCTTGGGCAGTCCGGTGGATCCGGAGGTGAACATCACGTACGCCAGCTGGTCGGGATCGGCGGCGGGGCGTGCGGACGTCTCCGTGGTCCCGGTGCGGGCCGCTGTCACCTCCGTGGCGGTGAGCCGGAGGGTGGCGCCCGCCTGGGCGAGCAGGGTCCGGCGCCGTTCCTCGGGGGCGCGGGCGTCGACGGGGACGTAGGCGCCGCCGGCCATGAGGACCGCGAGCTGGGCGACGACCAGTTCGGCGGAACGGTCGAGCCGCAGCGCCACCCGGTCCTCGGAGGCCAGGCCGGCGGCCCGCAGCCGGTCCGCGAGTGCGCGGGCCCAGTCGTGCAGCTCCCGGTAGGTCAGCCGGTTCTCGCCGTCGTCGACGGCGATCGCGTCCGGGGTGCGCGTCGTCTGCTCGGTGAACAGGTCCACGGGGCTGCGCGGCGCGGCCGGGCGGGCGGTGGTGTTCCATGCGGCCAGGAGCGCGCGGTCGGCCGGGGCGAGCACGTCCAGCTCGGCGAGGTCGGTGTCGAACCCGTCGGCGAGGGCGGTGAGCAGCCCGGCGAGGCGGTGGGCGGCGCGCTCGGCGGTGGCGGCGTCGAACAGCTCGGGGTCGTAGGCCAGGTCGTAGCCGAGGTGTTCGGCGAGGTGGGCGCGGAGGCACCAGGGGAAGGTGGTGGCGTCGTCGGCGCGCACCTCCTCGACCCGCACTCCGGTGCGGGCCGTCGCCGACTCGTCCACGGGGTAGTTCTCGAAGACCACCATGCTGTCGAACAGCGCCTGTCCGGACGGCACCTCGCTGACGGCCTGGATGCGGGGCAGGGCGAGGAAGTCGAAGCGGCGGGCCTCGCTCTGGCGTTCCTGGAGCTCGCGCAGCCACGTCGAGACCGGCCCGGCAGCGGGTACGCGGGCCCGGGTCGGCACCGTGTTGATGAACATGCCGATCATGCCTTCGACGCCGGGCAGTTCGGCCGGGCGGCCGGAGACGGTGGTGCCGAAGACCACGTCGTCGCGTCCGCCGGAGCGGGCGAGGAGCAGCGCCCAGGCGCCCTCCACCACCGTGTTCACGGTCACTCCGGCGCGGGCGGCCGTCTCTCGCAGCCGCCGGGAGACGTCGGCGTCCAGCTCGTGGTGGACGGCCTGCGTGGACCGGGCGCGGTGGGCCTCGGCCGGGTTGCTGTCGTACGGCAGCGGGGTGCGGGCGGTGAACCCGGCGAGGGCATCGGCCCAGAACCCTTCCGCCGCCGTCTCGTCCTGCTCCCGCAGCCAGTGCAGGAAGTCGGCGAAGGGCCGCCGCACCGGCGGCGCCTGGTCGGGGCCGCCGGTGAGCGCGGCGTAGCGTTCGCACACCTCGGTGAGGAGCTGCCCGGTGCTCCAGCCGTCGAGGACGATGTGGTGGGTGGACCACACCAGGAGCACTTCGTCGCCGGGCAGGGCGGCCAGGGTCAGCCGGGTGAGCGGAGCCTTGGCCAGGTCCAGGCCCGCGGCGCGGTCCTCGGCGAGCAGCCGCTCGGTGGCCGCGGCGCGCTCGGCGGGCGCGAGCGCACGCCAGTCGAGGTGGCGCACGGGCAGTTCCGCGCGGCGGTGGACGACCTGGACCGGGTGGGGCAGGCCCTGCCAGTGGACGCTGGTGCGCAGCGCCGGGGTGCGGTCGGCGACCTGCTGCCAGGCGGCGGCGAAGACCTGCGGGTCGGCCACGCCGGACAGCCGTACGGCCGTGCGGTCGAAGTAGGCGTGCTCGGTGTCCACGAGGCCGTGGAAGAGCATGCCGGACTGGAGCGGGGTGAGCGGCAGGACGTCCTCGGCGTCCCTGCCGGTGCCCAGGAGCCGGTCGAGCTGCTCCTGGCCGAGACCGGCGAGGGGGAAGTCGGAGGGGGTGCGGCCGCCGGCATCGGGGTGTGCGCAGTGCGCCACGATCTCCCGCAGGGCCGTGAGGGTGTCCTGGGCGAGCCGGTCGACGGTTGCCTGGTCGTAGACGGCGGCCGGGTAGGTGAAGCCGAGTTCGAGGCGGCCCCGCTGGACCACGCCGGTGATGTCCAGGAGGTAGGGGCGGGGTTCGTCCGGGTCGGTGTCGAGGCCGGCCGGGGGCAGGGCGCGGCGGAACAGGCCATCGGTGGTGTCGGTGTCCCACTGGCCGTGGTAGTTGAAGCCGACCTGCGGGGCGGGGCCGGAGGCGAGCGGGCTGCCGGGCACGAGATGGCGCAGGGCGCCGTGGCTCAGGCCGTGCAGCGGCACGGCGCGCAGTTGTTCCTTGACCGCGCGCAGGGTGTCGTGCCAGCCGGCGTCCGGGGCGACGCGCAGGGCGAGTGGGAACTCGGCGGTGAACCAGCCGACGGTCCGCGACAGGTCCACGTCGGCGAACAGCTCCTCCCGGCCGTGGCCCTCGACGCCGAGCAGGACGCTGTCACGTCCGCACCAGCGGGCAAGGGTGCGGCCGAGGGCGCTGAGCAGGACGTCGTTGACCTGCGTGCGGTAGGCCCGCGGGACCTCGCGCAGCAGGGCCCCGGTGGTCTCCGCGTCCAGGGTGACGGTGCGGGTGGCGGCGGTGGCGTGGGTGTTCGGACCGGGCCGGCCCGCGGGCAGCGCGGCCGGCGCCGTGGCGGTGTCCGTCCAGTACGGCAGGTCGGTGTCGAGCGCGCCGGAGCGGGCGTGCCGCTCCAGGCGGGCCGCCCAGCGGCCGTAGGAGGTGCCCGTGGGGGGCAGTTCCACGGGGCGGCCGAGCGCCGCCGCCCGTTGCGCGGTCTCCAGGTCCGCGAGCAGGATGCGCCAGGAGACACCGTCGATGACCAAGTGGTGGGCGGTGACGACCAGTTGTCCCGGCCGGCCGGGGCCGCGGTCGAAGAACAGCACGCGCGTCACCCGCCCGGCGGTGGGGTCGAGGGCGGCCTGCGCCTCGCCCGTCAGCCGCTGGACCTCGTCCTCCAGTGCCGTGTCGTCGAGGCCGGACACGTCATGCCGGGTGAAGACGCCGTCCGGCGCCTCGGGCAGGACGTCCTGGCGCCAGCCATCGGCGGTACGGCGGAATCGGGTGCGCAGGGCGGCATGGTGGCCCACGAGGGCGTCGACGGCGGTCCGCAGCGTCGCGGCGGCGGTGTCCGGGGCGAGTTCGAGGCGCTGGGTCATGGTGAACCGCAGCCGCTGTCCGGGGGCGCGGCCCTCCAGGTACCAGTGCTGGATCGGGGTGAGCGGCGCCTCGGCCGGTTCCTCCTCGGTGTCCGGCGGCGGGGCCGACTCCTGTACCCGCAGGGCGAGTTCGGCGACCGTCTGGTGGCGGAAGACGTCCTTGGTGGCCAGGACGAGGCCGGCCTGGCGGGCACGGGAGACGATCTGGATGCTCAGGATGGAATCGCCGCCGAGCGCGAAGAAGTTGTCACGGGCGCCGACGCGTGCGACACCCAGCACCTGCGCCCATATCCCGGCCAGGATCTCCTCGGTGCCGGCCCGGGGGGCGACGTGGGGTGTGCCGCTCTCGGGCTGTGCGGGCGGGGCGGGCAGGGCGCGGCGGTCCGTCTTGCCGCTGGTGGTGCGCGGGACGCGGGCCAGCGGGACGAACGCCGCGGGCACCATGTGGTCGGGCAGCGTGCGGCGCAGCGCCAGGCGCAGCGCGTCCGGGGACGGGACGCGGCCGGTGGCGGGCACGACATAGCCGACGAGCATGGGGCGCCCGGCGTTCTCGCGGACGGCGACCGCGGCGTCGGCGATGTCGGGGTGGGTGAGGAGAGCGGCCTCGATCTCGCCGGGCTCGATGCGGAACCCGCGGATCTTGACCTGTTCGTCGGTGCGGCCCAGGAACTCCAGGCGTCCGTCCCGGTCCCAGCGGACCCGGTCCCCGGTGCGGTACATCCGCTCGCCGGGCGCCCCGAACGGGTCTGCCGTGAAGCGGGCCGCGGTCAGGCCGGGCCGGTTCAGGTAGCCGCGGGCCACCTGCGCCCCGGCCAGGTACAGCTCACCGGGCGTGCCCGGAGGCACCGGGCGCAGGGCGGCGTCCAGGACGTGGGCGCGCAGGTTGGCGCCGGGGCGGCCGATGAGCGGGCGGTGCGGCTGGCCGGCGCAGCGGCCGTAGACGGCGTCGACGGTGGTCTCGGTCGGCCCGTACATGTTGTACACCGCCACGCCCAGGTCCTGTTCGGCGCGGACGAGGTCGCGCCAGTCGGCCGGGGTGAGGGCCTCGCCGCCGACGAGCAGCAGGCGCGGGCGGTGGCGGTCGGCGGCCAGGAGATCGGCGGCGGTGAGTTCGCGCAGGTAGGTCGGGGTGACGTTGACCCAGTCGAGCCGGTGTTCGACAACGTGGGCGCAGAAGGCTCGCGGGTCCAGGCGTACGTCCTCGTCGATCAGGTGGACCTCGTGGCCCAGGGCGAGGAGGAGGGGGCCTTCCCAGGAGGTGTCGAAGGAGAAGGAGGCGCTGAGCGCGGCGCGCAGCCGCTGTCCGCCGGCGGTGTGCGGGGCGAGCAGGCCGGCGCGGTGATCGTGGCAGAGGTTGACCAGGTTGCGGTGCTCGACGACGACGCCCTTGGGGCGGCCGGTGGAGCCGGAGGTGTAGATGATGTAGGCGGGGTGCCGCGGCAGCAGGGGCCGGACACGGTCGGCGTCGGTCGGGTCGTGGGCGGGCAGCCCGTCCCAGGGCACCGCGTCGAGGCCGGTCAGCACGGTGTGCGGGCGGGCGTCGCCGAGGAGGACGTCCTGCCGTTCGGCGGGGAGTTCGGGGTCCAGGAAGAGCAGGGTGGCGCCTGCCTTGAGGACGGCGAGCACGGCTGCCATCAGGTCGGAGGTGCGGGGCAGCCGGACGGCGACCACGTCCTCGGGTCCCGCGCCCCGGGCGATGAGGTGGTGGGCGAGCCGGTTGGCGCGCTGGTTCAGCGCGGCGAAGTCGAGGGTGGTGTCGCGGGCGGCCAGCGCGGTGTGCGCGGGGGTGCGGGCGGCCTGGGCCTCGAACAGGGCGGGGAAGGTGGTGTCGGGCTCCGGCAGCCGGACGCCCTCTCCGTGGCGCAGCACCTGCTGCCGCTCGTCGTCGGTCATCAGCGGCAGCGTGTCCACGCTCTGCCCGGGGTCGGCGGCGACGGCCTCCAGGAGGACGCGCAGCCGGGCGGCGAGGCGTTCGGCGGTGCCGGTGTCGAACAGGCCGGTGTTGTACTCCAGGTGGCCGGTGAGTCCTCCGTCGCCCTCCACGAAGTCGAAGGCGAGGTCGTAGGTGGCGGTCCGCACCGGCGGGGTCACCGGCTCCGCCGTCAGGCCGGGCAGCCGGAGCGGCTCGGCGCCGAGGTTGTGCAGGGCGACCATGACCTGGAACAGCGGGGTGCGGCTGGTGTCCCGCTCGGGCTGGAGGGCGTCCACCACGCGTTCGAAGGGCACCTCCTGGTGGGCGAACGCCGCCAGGACGGTGTCGCGCACCTCGGCGAGCAGGTTCAGGAAGGGAACGCCGGGACGCACCCTGGCGCGCAGCACGAGCGTGTTGACGAACATACCGACGACGTCGTGCAGTTCGGCCCGGTCACGGCCCGCGGTGACGGTGCCGACGGTGACGTCCTCCTGGCCCGCCCAGCGGGCGAGGAGGGTCTGGCAGGCCGTCACCAGCGTCATGTAGAGGGTGGCGTCCGCCTCCCGTGCCCGTTCGCGCAGCCGCTCGGTGAGCGCGGCGGGCAGGGTGAAGGTCACCAGGGCGCCGTCGCGGGTGCGGACGGCCGGGCGGGGCCGGTCGGTGGGCAGCTCCAGCGGGCTCACGCCGTCCAGGGCCCGGCGCCAGTGGGCGAGTTCGGTCTCCGCGCGGTCGGCGCGCGAGCGCTGCCAGGCGGCGTAGTCGCTGTAGCGGACGGGCAGGTCGGGCAGGTCCGGGCGGCGGTCCTCCAGGGCGGCCGCGTACAGCTCGCCCAGGTCCCGGGCCAGTACGCCGACGGACCAGCCGTCGGTGACGATGTGGTGCACGGCCAGGACGAGGACGTGCTCGTCGGGGGCCGACCGGGCGAGCCGGGCCCGCAGCAGGGGGCCGGTGGCCAGGTCGAAGGGTGTGGCGGCGGCCAGGTCCACCAGGGCGTCCAGGGCGGTGGCGTCCGCGAGGTCCGTCACCGGCAGGTCGACGGGGCGTGGCGGGTGGACGATCTGCCGGGCCTGTCCCTCGTGCTCGGTGAACGTGGTGCGCAGCGCCTCGTGCCGGGCGACCACGCCGTCCAGGGCGGCGCGCAGGGCGTCCTGGTCCAGCGGGCCGCGCAGCCGCAGCACGGACAGGGTGGTGAACTCCGTGCCGCCCGGCTCGAACTGGTCGAGGAACCACAGGCGCTGCTGGGCGTACGACAGGGGCGCCGGGGCGCCGGGGGCGGTGGCCGGGATGGCGTCGGCGGTGTCTGCGCCACCTGGTTCGCCCAGGGCGGCCGCGAGGTCGCGGAGCACGGGGTGGGTGAACAGCAGCCGGGGCGACACCTCCGCGCCGAAGGCGGCGCGCAGCCGGGAGGTGACGCGGACGGCGAGGATGGAGTCACCGCCGAGGGCGAAGAAGTCGTCGTCGGCTCCGACTTCGCCGGTGTCGAGCACGTCGGTCCAGGCGCTGGCGACGAGCCGTTCGGCCGGGGTGCGCGGCGGGGTCCGCGTGCCGTCGGCGGCGAAGCCGTCGGGTCCCGGCGCGGGCAGGGCGCGCCGGTCGAGCTTGCCGTTGGCGGTGAGCGGCAGCGCGTCCAGCGGCACATAGGCGGCGGGCACCATGTGCGCGGGTAGCAGCCCTTCGAGGTGCGCGCGGAGTTCGGCGGCGGACGGCGGCGCGGCGCACTCCCCGCCCTCCCCGGCGCCCGTGCCGGTGCCGACGACGTGGGCGACGAGGCGTCGCGTCCCGGCGGTGTCCTCGTACACGCCGACGGCGGCCGCGCCGACGCCGGGGTGACCGTGCAGGGCGGCCTCGATCTCGCCCGGCTCGATGCGGTAGCCGCGGATCTTGACCTGCTGGTCGGCGCGGCCCAGGTACTCCAGGGTGCCGTCGGCCCGCCAGCGGGCCCGGTCCCCGGTGCGGTACATGCGGGTGCCCGGCCGGCCGAAGGGGTCGGCGAGGAAGCGGGCCGCTGTCAGCCCCGGCCGGTTCAGGTAGCCGCGCGCCAGGCCCTCCCCGGCCACGAACAGTTCGCCCACCGCGCCCGGCGGCACCGGTTGGAGCGTGCCGTCGAGGACGTAGAGCCGCAGGTCGGGGATGCCGGTCCCGATGGGGCTCGCGGCGCCGGGGCGGGCTGCCGCGCGGTCGAGGGGGGCGTGGGTGACGTGCACGGTGGTCTCGGTGATGCCGTACATGTTGACCAGGCGGGGCGCGGTGTCCGGGTGACGGGCGTACCAGTCGGCGAGCCTGCCGACGTCCAGTGCCTCGCCGCCGAAGATCACCGTGCGCAGTGCGAGGCGGTCGCCGGCGTCGGGGAGTTCGGCGTCGGCCCGGATGAGCGGGTAGAACGCGGACGGCGTCTGGTTGAGGACGGTGACCCGCTCGTCGGCGAGCAGGCGCAGGAAGTCCTCCGGGGAGCGCGCGGTGTCCTCGGGGACGACCACGAGCCGCCCGCCGTGCAGCAGCGGTCCCCACAGCTCCCACACCGAGAAGTCGAAGGCGTAGGAGTGGAACAGCGTCCACACGTCGTCGGTCCCGAAGTCGAACCAGTGCCGGGTGCGGGTGAACAGGCGGACCACGTTGGCGTGCGGGACGACCACGCCCTTGGGGCGGCCGGTGGAGCCGGAGGTGTAGATGGCGTAGGCGGGGCTCTCGGGCAGCGCGCGCCTGGCCGGCCCCGCGGCCGGGCGGCGGGCCAGGTCGGCACGCACCTGCGGGTCGTCGAGCAGCAGACGCGGTACGTCCGTGCCGGTCTCGTCCTGTCGGGTGGTGACCAGCGCCACGGGGCCGGCGTCGGCGAGCATGTGCCGCACGCGCTCCGCGGGCAGCCGGGGGTCGACGGGCAGGTACGCGGCGCCGGTCTTGAGCACGGCGAGGACGGCCACGACGAGGTCGGCGGAGCGGGGCAGCGTGAGGGCCACGAACGTCTCGGGCCCGGCGCCGAGTTCGGCGAGCCGGTGGGCGAGACGGCTCGCCCGGGTGTCCAGGGTGGCGTAGTCGAGCCGTTCGTCACCGCAGGTGAGCGCCTCGGCGTCGGGGGTGCGGGCGGCCTGGGCGGCGAACAGCGCGTCCAGCGTGTCGGCGGGGCGGCCCGACGCGGCGCCGTTCCAGTCGGTGAGCATCCGCCGCCGCTCCTCGGCGGTGGTCCAGGCGAGGGCGCGCACGGGCCGGTCGGGGTCGTCGGCCAGTTCCGTGAGCAGCAGGCAGAACCGGTCGGCGAGGCCGCGTACAGTCGTGGCGTCGAACAGCTCCGGGTCGTAGGCGAGGTCGAAGCCGAACCGCTCCCCCTGGTAGGCCCGGAGGACCAGCGGGAAGTTGGTGGCGTCCCGGGAGGAGACGTCGGTGAGGCGGATTCCGGTCGTGGCCGAACGCGCCTCGTCGAAGGGGTAGTTCTCGAAGGCCACCATGCTGTCGAAGAGGGGGCTGCCGGCCGGCACGCCGCTCAGCGAGGTCAGCTCGGCGAGGGACACCGCCGAGAACCGCCGTGCCTGCGCCTGTTCCTCCTGGAGTTCCCGGAGCCAGTCGGTGGAGGTGCGGTCGCCGTCCACGCGGACGCGGGTGGGCAGCGTGTTGATGAACATGCCCACCATCGCATCGGCGCCGGGCAGGTCGTCGGGCCGTCCCGAGACGGTGGTCCCGAACAGGACGTCCGATTCGGCGCTGTAGCGCGACAGGAGCAGCGCCCAGGCGCCCTGCACCACGGTGCCGAGGGTGAGTCCGGCCGTCCGCGCGGTGCGGGCGAGGCGGGCGGAGACCTCGTCGGACAGCGCGGCCGTGTGCACGTCGGCGGACCGGGTCTCGTGCCCGGGGCGCCGGGCGCGGTCGACGGGCAGCGGCGTGGGGGTGGTGAACCCGTCGAGGACGGCACGCCAGTGCGCGTGCGCCGCCCCGGTGTCCTGGCCGGCGAGCCAGCGCACGTAGTCGCCGAACGGGCGGCGCGCCGGCGGCCGCGGCTCGGCGCCGGTGGTGAGCGCCGCGTACTCGTCGGACACCTCGGTGAGCACCTGGGCGAGGCTCCAGCCGTCCAGGATCAGGTGGTGGGAGGTCCACAGCAGGTGCAGCCGGGCGTCGGGGAGCCGGACGAGGGTGAGCCGCATCAGGGGTGCGGCGCCGAGGTCGAGGCCGCGGGCGAGGTCGTCGGCGCGGAGCCGCTCAAGGCGCTCGGCCCGCTCTGCCGCGTCCAGTTCACGCCAGTCCAGCTGGACGACGGGCACCTCGACGCGGCGGTGCACGACCTGGAGCGGCACCGGGACGCCCTCCCACACCACCGAGGTGCGCAGGGCGGGGGTGCGGTCGGTCACCCGCTGCCAGGCGAGGGCGAGCGCGTCCGGGTCGCTCACGCCCTCAAGGAGCAGCGCGGCCTGGTCCACGTACACGTCGTCGTCCCCGCCGACCAGCCGGTGGAAGAGCATGCCTTCCTGGAGCGGGGTGAGCGGCAGCAGGTCCTCGACGTCGCGGCCGTCGCCGGCGAGCCGGTCCACACCGGCCTGGTCCAGGCGGGCCAGGGGGAAGTCGGAGGGTGTGCGTCCGCCCGTGCCGGGGCGGGCGCAGTGCTCGGCGATCGCGGTGAGCGCCCGTGCCAGGCCCGATGCCAGCTCCTGGACGGTGTCCTCGCGGTGCACCTGGTCGCTGTAGTGCCAGGTGATCTCCAGTTCGCCGTCGGTCACCAGGGCGGACACGTCGAGGAGGTGGTCCAGCGGCGCGTCGGGGTCCATGTCCCTGCCGGGCACGTCGGCGACGGGCGCGAAGTCCCCTCCGGCGGACGCCTCCCACTGCCCGTGGTAGGTGAAGCACACGTCGGGCAGCGGCAGTTCCCCGAGGGCGCGGGCCTCGGGCCGGGGCGAGCCGAGGTGGCCGAGCGCCTGGTAGCCGAGGCCCCGGCGGGGTACGGCGCGCAGCTGCTCCTTGACGGACTTGAGGGTGGCGCCCCAGTCGTCGCCTCCGGCCGGGGTCAGGGTGACCGGGTACTGGGTGGTGAACCAGCCGACCGTGCGGGACAGGTCGGCGCCCTCGTCGAGTTCCTCCTCGCGGCCGTGGCCCTCCAGGGCCACGGTCACCCGGTCGGCGTCCGTCCAGTCGGCGAGCACCCGGCCGAGGGCGCTCAGCAGCACGTCGTTGACCTGGGTCCGGTACGCGCTCGGCACCCGCCGCAGCAGTGCCTCGGTGGTGTCCCGGTCCACGCGCGTGCGGACGGTGCGCACCGATCCGGCGAGCGGGGCGCCGGGCAGGTCGACGGGGAGCGGGGTGCGCGGCTGCGCCGCCTCCCGCGTCCAGTGGGCCAGGTCGTCGTCGAGGTCACCGGCCCGGACCCGTTCGGCGAGGGTCCGCGCCCAGTCGGCGAACGGGGTGTGCTCGGCCTCCGGCAGGGGGTCCTCGCCGGCCGCCGCCCGCCGGTAGGCGTGTGCGAGGTCGGCGAGGAGTACGCGCCAGGAGACGCTGTCGACGGCCAGGTGGTGGGCGGTGAGGAACAGCCGCGGCCGTTCCCCGCCGGGCAGCAGGGCCGCGCGCAGCAGGGCACCGGTCGCCGGGTCAAGGGCCGCGCGGGCCGCTTCCGCCGCCTCGGCGGGTGCCGTTGCGGAGTCGTGGCGGGTGAGCAGCCCGGTCGCCGGGCCGGTGCCGGGGTGCTGCCGCCAGGTGTCGTCGGTGCGGGTGAAGCGGGTGCGCAGAGCCGGGTGGCGGGCCACCACGGCGTGCAGGGCCCGGTCGAGGGCCTGTGCGTCGAGGTCGTACGGCAGGTCGAGCAGCATCGACATGGCGAAGTGCCGTAGCGGCCCGTGTGTGGCGAGGAACCACTCCTGGACGGGGGTGAGCGGGGCGGGCCCGTCCTCGTGCGGGCGGCGGGGCGCGGGTGCGGAGGCGGTGCGGCGGGACGCGGCGGCGGCCAGGTCGGCGACCGTCTGGTGGCGGAAGACGTCCTGCGAGTTGATGCGCAGGCCTGCGGCGCGGGCACGGGAGACGGCCTGCATGCTCAGGATCGAGTCGCCGCCCAGCTCGAAGAAGTTGTCGGTGACGCCCACCCGGGCCGTCCCGAGCACCTCGGCCCAGATACCGGCCAGAGCTTCTTCGCCGGGGGTGCGCGGTGCGACGAACTCCCGTTCCTCCGGGGTGCTTTCCGGCGCGGGCAGGGCGCGGCGGTCCAGTTTGCCGCTGGTGGTCAGCGGCAGCGCGTCGAGGCAGGTGAAGGAGGAAGGGACCAGTGCGTCGGGCAGCACCTCGCGCAGCGCCGTCCGCAGGTCGGCGGGGACGGGCCGGGGCGCGCCGGGCGCGGGGACGACGTAGGCGGCGAGACGGGCGTGGCCGTGCGGGTCGGGCAGGGCGACGACCGCGGCGGCGGAGACGGCGGGCAGCGCGAGGAGGGCGGCCTCGATCTCGCCGGGCTCGATGCGGTGGCCGCGCACCTTGACCTGGTCGTCGGCGCGTCCGAGGTAGTCCAGGCGGCCGTCGGCGGTCCAGCGGGCCAGGTCGCCGGTGCGGTACATCCGCTCCCCGGGCCCGCCGAACGGGTCGGGCAGGAAGCGGGCCGCGGTCAGCCCCGGCCGTCCCGTGTAGCCCCGGGCGAGCTGGCCGCCCGCGAGGTACAGCTCGCCGCCGACCCCGGGCGGCACCGGACGGAGCCGGCCGTCCAGCACATAGGCCCGCACCCCGGGCAGGGGGCGGCCCACCAGCGGGCGGTCCCCGCCGTCGATGCGGCAGGACAGCGCGTCGACCGTGCACTCGGTCGGGCCGTAGAAGTTGTGGGCGACCACGTCGGGGTGGGCGGCCAGTTCGCGCCAGAGCGCGGGGCCGACGGCCTCGCCGCCGAGCATGAGGACCCGCGGGTGGTGCCGGGGATCGGTGAGCAGTCCGGCGGGCAGCAGCTGCCGCAGGTAGGACGGGGTGACGTCGAGGAAGTCGACGCGGTGTTCGACGACGTACGCGACCAGTGCGGCCGGGTCCATGCGGGTGGTCTCGTCGACCAGGTGCAGCGGGTGGCCGTCGGCCATCAGGAGCACGCCTTCGAGGGAGGTGTCGAAGGAGAAGGACGCGGTGAGCGCGGTCCGCAGCGGGCCACCGCCCGCCTCGGCGACGAACCCGGCCCGGTGGGCGGCCAGCAGGTGCGCCGCCGCACGGTGGGTGACGGCGACGCCCTTGGGGCGGCCGGTGGAACCGGAGGTGTAGATGACGTACGCGGTGTGATCCGCCAGGAGGGGGGCGCGCCGTTCGGCGTCGGTGGGGTCGGTGTCCGGGCTGTCCTCGGGTACGGCGCGCAGGGCCGGTTCGTCGAGGACCAGGGCCGGGCGGGCGTCGTCGAGGAGGAACCGTATGCGGTCCTCCGGCAGGGCCGGGTCCAGCGGGAGGTAACCGGCGCCGGACTTCCAGACGGCGAGGATCGCGACGATCATGTCGGCGGTGCGCGGGAGCCGCAGGGCGACCAGCCGTTCGGGTCCCGCGCCGCGGGCGATGAGGTGGTGGGCGAGCCGGTTGGCGCGGGCGTTGAGCGTGGCGTGGTCGAGCCGTTCGCCGCCCGCGACGAGCGCGAGGGTGTCGGGGGCCGCGGCCGCCCGGCGTTCGTACAGCTCGGGGCAGGTGGTGTCCGTGGCGGGGAGCGGGGCGGGGTTCCAGTCGTGGACGAGGCGCCGGGTCTCCTCCTCGGAGAGCAGGGGCAGGCTGTCCAGCGCCCGGTCCGGCTCGGCGCAGGCGCCCTCGACGAGGCGTGTCAGTTGTCCGGCCATCCGCTCGGCCGTGGCCGCGTCGAACAGGTCGGTGCGGTATTCGAGCAGTCCGGTCAGGGCGTCGCCGTCCGGCACGAACTCGACGCTCAGGTCGAAGGTGGCCGCGTGCCGGGGCACGTTGACCGGGGTCGTGGCGAGGCCGCGCGGGGAGGTCGCGGCGGGCGGGTCGGGGTGCAGCAGGACCAGCACGTCGAACAGCGGGTTGCGGCCGGCTTCGCGGGGCGCGCCCACCGCCTCCACGATCCGTTCGAACGGGGTGTCGCCGTGGGCGAAGGCGTCGCCCACCGTCTCGGCCGCCTGTCCGAGCAGTTCGCGGAAGGACCCGGCCGCCTCCACGCGGGTGCGCAGGACCACGGTGTTCACGAAGAATCCGACGGCCCGTTCCAGGTCGGTGCGGGAGCGGCCGGGCGTGAGGGAGCCGACGGTGATGTCGTCCTGCCCGGACCAGCGGGCGAGGAGCGCCTGGGCGGCGGCGACGAGGGCGGTGTGCAGGGTGGTGTGCTGCTCTCTGGCCAGGTCGCGCAGGCGCGCGGTCAGCCGAGCCGGGAGGGTGAAGGAGCACACGGCGCCCTCGCCCGCCTCCTCGCCGCGCCGCGGCCGGTCCAGGGGCAGCTCGGGCGCCGCCGCCCCGGCCAGGCGCTGCTTCCAGTGGGCGAGTTCGCCTTCGAGGCGCGTGCCCGAGAGGCGGGCGCGCTGCCACACCGCGAAGTCCGGGTACTGCGTGGCGACGGGCGGCAGGGCGGGCGCCGCGCCGCGCGCGAGGGCGTCGTAGGCGGTGCACAGCTCGTCCAGGACGACGCCCATGGACCAGCCGTCGGTGACGATGTGATGGGCCGTGAGGAGCAGGACGTGGGAGGTGGCGGACTCACGCAGCAGCAGGGCGCGGAGGAGTGGGCCGTTGCGCAGGTCGAAGGGCCGGGAGTACTCCGCGAGGAGCTCCTTGTCGAGGTCGCCCGCGTCGCGGACCGGCAGCGGCACCGGGCCCGCGGGGTGGACGCGCTGCGCCGGACGGCCGTCGGTCTCCTCGAAGGTGGTGCGCAGCGCCTCGTGCCGGGCCACGACGGTCCTCAGCGCCTCGCCCAGCGCCTCCAGGTCCGGCGCGCCGGTGAGGCGGAGGGCGACCGCGCTGTTGTAGCGGGCGTCGCCGGGCCGCAGCCGGTCGAGGAACCACAGGCGCTGCTGCGCGAAGGACAGCGGCAGCGGGCGGTCCCGGTCGGCGCGCGGGATGCCCTGCCGGGCGGCCGTGGCGGTGCCGCCGGCCCGCCCCGCGAGCCGCCGCCGCAGCGCCTCCCGCATCTCCTCGGGCAGGGCTTCGGCACGGTCGCGGCGCGAAGGGCGGGCGGTCTGGGAGGGACGTGCGGAGCCGGTGGCGCCCGAGGAGGAGTCGGGAGAGGGGTTCGAAGGGGTCGAAGACGTCATGGTCGTCGGTTCCTCACCGTTCGTGGTCGTGGTCGGGGCCGCCGGACGCGGCGTCTTCGGGGTACGCGGTCTGTTCGAGTTCGCTCAGGATCTGTTCCTCCACCAGCTCCGCCAGGGCGGCGACGGTGCGGGAGACCAGGACGTCACGGGGGGTGAGCGTGACGGCGAACGCGTCGTTGGCGCGGGAGGCGATGAGCAGGGCGCGCAGCGAGTCGCCGCCGAGCAGGAAGTAGTCGTCCTCGGCGCCCACGGCCGTCTGGAGGGTCTCCTCCCAGATGGCCGCCACCGCCTCCTCGGTGGGGGTGCGGGGTGCCACGTGCCCGGCCCGCTCCCCCTCCTGCTCGTCTGCCGGCGCCGGGGCGGGCAGGGCGGCCCGGTCGGTCTTGCCGTTCTCGGTGAGCGGGAAGCGGTCCAGGACCACGAACGCGGACGGCACCATGTACCCCGGCAGCGAGCGGGCGGCCAGGTCCCGCAGTTCCGCCGGGGCGGGCGGCTGCGCGTCGGGGGCCGTGAGCAGGTGGGCGACCAGGCGCGGCAGTCCCGGTTCGTCCTCGCGTACGGTCACCACGGCGTCCAGCACCCCCGGGTGGCGGACCAGGGTCGTCTCGACCTCGCCCGCCTCGATGCGGTGGCCGCGCAGCTTGAGCTGGTGGTCCGTACGGCCCAGGTAGTGCAGTTCGCCGGCGCTGTCGCGGCGCACCAGGTCGCCCGTGCGGTACATGCGGGTGCCGGGCGGCCCGAACGGATCGGCGGTGAAGCGGGACGCCGTCAGGCCGGGCCTGCCGAGGTAACCGCGCGCCAGTGCCGGTCCGCTGAGCCACAGTTCGCCGATGACGCCGTCGGGGACCGGCCGCAGCCGGGCGTCGAGGACGTAGGCGCCGGTGGCGGGCAGCGGGCGGCCGATGGGCGGTGCGCCGCCGTCCGCCGTGAGCGGCGCGGACCAGGTGGCGACGACGGTGGCCTCGGTGGGTCCGTAGGAGTTGACCATGCGGTGGTGCGGCGCCCAGCGGGCGACGAGTTCGGGACCGCACGCGTCGGCGCCGACGATCAGCGTCTTCAGGTCCGGCAGCGTGCCGGGGGTCTCGGGCGGCAGTGTGGCGAGCGCGGCGGGCGGGAGCAGGGTGTGCGTGATGCGCCCGGCCCGCAGGGTGTCGGCGAGTCCTGCGCCGAGCAACGGTCCCGGCGGGGGCACGACGAGCCGGGCGCCGTGCGGCAGGGACGCGCACAGCTCCAGGACGCTGGCGTCGAAGCTGGGCGTGGCGAAGGCGAGGACCCGGTCCCCCGGGGCGATCCGGTAGTGGGCCGCCTCGGCGGCGCCGAACGCGGCGAGCCCGCGGTGGGTGACGACGACACCCTTGGGCGTGCCGGTGGAACCGGAGGTGTAGATGACGTACGCCGGGTCGTCGAGGTCGAGCGGGCGCGTCCGGTCGGCGTCGGTGGGCCGGTGTCCGGGGACGCCGTCCGGCGCGGCGGCGAGCAGCTCGGCGACCTCCTGGGCGTCGAGGGTGAGGGCGGGGGCGGCGTCGCCCAGCATCAGCGCGATCCGCTCCTTCGGATAGGCCGGGTCGACGGGCAGGAAGGCGGCGCCGGCTTTCGTCACCGCCAGTTGGGCGAGCACCATCTCCGTCGAGCGGGGAAGGAGCAGCGCGACGAGGCCGCCGGGCCCGGCGCCCCGGGCGATGAGCCGGTGCGCCAGGCGGTTGGCCCGGTCCTCCGCCTCCGCGAAGCTCATCGCCGTCCCGCCCACGCCGCCCGTGCCGAGCGCTTCGAGCGCGGGTGCGTCCGGCCACCGGTCGGCGGCGGCCTCGACGAGGGCGGGCAGGGTGGCGGCGGGCGTCGGCCCGGTCGCGGGGCGGGACGGGCCGTGCAGCAGCTTCTCGCGCCGCGCCGGCGGCAGGACGTCGATGTCGTCCAGGCGGGCGGCGCCGTCCGAGGCGGCCAGGGCGTCCATGGTGTGCAGCAGTTGCCCGGCCATCGATTCGGCGCTGGGCTCGTCGAAGTGCCGCGGGTCGTAACCGAGTTCGACGGTCAGCCGCTCGCCGGGCGAGACGACGACGGTGAGCGGGTAGTTGGTGGCCTCCCGGGCGTCGAGGTCCCGCAGGGCGAGCCCTTGCGCCCCCGCGGTCGCGTCGCCGACGGGGTAGTTCTCGAAGACCACCAGGCTGTCGAAGAGGGCGGTGCCCGAGGGCAGTTCACCGAGGGCGTGCAGGGCGGTCAGGGGCAGGTGGTCGTGGCGTCGGTCCTCGGCGCGGGCCTCCTGGAAGGCGCGCAGCCAGGCGCCGCAGCCGGCGGCGCCGTCGACCTCGGCGCGGGCGGGCAGGGTCGTGATGAACAGGCCGGTGATGGTGTCGGCGCCGGGCAGATCGGCGGGGCGTCCGGAGACGGTGGTGCCGAAGCAGACCTCCTGCTCCCCGCTCCACCGTGCCAGCAGCAGCGCCCAGGCGCCCTGCACCAGCGTGTTGAGGGTGAGGCGGTGCCGGCGGGCGAACTCCTGGAGGCGGCCGGTCCTTCGGGCGTCGAGCCGCTGGGACAGCCAGGTGCCGGAGCGGGCCGTGGCGTCCGGGGCGGGCCGCCGGTCGTACGGCAGCGGGGTCGGGCCGCGCAGGCCCGCCAGGGCGGTGCGCCAGTGTTCCTCCGCCTGCTGGGTGTCGTGGGCGGCGAGCCAGGCGGCATAGTCGGCGAACGGCCTGCGTTCGGGCAGGTGGGGCCGGTCGCCGCGGGTGAGGGCGGCGTGCGCGGCCGTGACGTCGGACAGGACGTGGAAGACGCTCCAGCCGTCCAGCAGGACGTGGTGGAAGGTCCACACCACACGGACCGCGTCGGGGCCGAGCCTGACCAGGGCGAGCCGCGTCAGCGGCGCGCTGTCCAGGGCGATGCCCCGGGCCCGCTCGTCGGCGAGCAGCCGCTCCAGCTCCGCGTCGTGCCGGTCGGCCGGGACCGCGCTCCAGTCGCACTCGGTGACCGGCAGCGCGGCGTTCTTGTGGACCACTTGGAGCGGTACGGGTACGCCGCTCAGCGCGATGGAGGTGCGCAGTACGGGGGTGCGGTCGACGACGTGCTGCCAGGCGGCGGCCAGGGTCCGCGGATCGGGGGCGCCGTCCGCGACGAAGGTGATCTGCTCGACGTACAGGCCGTGTTCCGCCTCGTCGAGACCGTGCATCACCATGCCCGTCTGGGTGGGCGTGAGCGGGTAGACGTCCGTGACGCCCCTTCCGTCGCCGACGAGCCGGTCGACGCCCGCCTGGTCCAGCGGGGCGAGCGGGAAGTCGGCGGGGGTGCGGCCGCCCGCGCCGGGTCCGGCGCAGTGCCGGAGGATGGCGCGCAGTTCGCCGGTCAGCTCGTCCGCGAGCCGGGCGACGGTCTCCCGGTGGTGCACCTCGCGGGAGTACGACCAGGTGAACTCCAGCCGGTCGTCGCTCACCTGACCGAGGACGTCGAGGAGGTGGGGGCGTCGCGCCGAGCGGTCCATGCCGCCGGTCAGACCCCCGTAGGGCGTGCGCAGCAGGCCGCCCCGCGGGCCGGTGCGGTCCTGTCGGCCCAGGTAGTTGAAGCAGACCTGCGGCAGGGCGGGCAGCTCGCGGCCCGCGCCGGGGTGCAGGAAGCGCAGCGCGCCGTAGCCGAGTCCGCCCCGCGGCACGGCCCGGAGGTTCTCCTTGACGGCCTTGAGCACGGTGGCGGTGTCCGCTTCCCTGGGCACGTCCAGGGCGACGGGGTACAGGGCGGTGAACCAGCCGGCGGTCCGGGCGAGGTCGGTGTCCTCGAACAGTTCCTCGCGGCCGTGTCCTTCCAGGGTCACCGCCACCCGGTCCTGTCCGGTCCAGCGGGCCAGGACCCGGCCGAGGGCGCACAGCAGGACGTCGTTGACGCGGGTGCGGTACACGTCCGGCACGTCCTGGAGCAGCCTGCGGGTCTCGTCGGCGTCGAGCCCCGCCGTCAGGCTCTCCTCGTCGGCGACGCCGTTCGCGCCGTCAGGGTGGTCGGCGGGCAGCGCGGCGGTGCCGTCGATGCCGCGCCAGTGGGCGAGTTCGCCGTCGAAACCGCCCGCTTCGGTGTGCTCGGCGAGCCGGCGGGCCCACGTGCGGAACGACGTGCTCTTCGGGGCGAGAGCGGGCCGTCCGCCGTCCCGCAGCGCGGTGTAGGCGGCGTCCAGGTCCTCCAGGACCACACGCCACGACACCGCGTCCACGACCAGATGGTGGGCGGCGAGCAGCAGTACCGGCCGTCCGCCATCGCCGGGACGGCACAGCGCGGCCCGCAGCAGCGGTCCGCCGGCCAGGTCGAAGCCGGCGCCCAGGGCGGCGGCCACCTCGTCGGGGGCCGTCCGGTCGTGCACCTCCAGGTGGACGTCCTGTCCGCCGGGCGGGGTTCCGTGCTGACGCCACCGTCCGTCGCCGAGCGGTTCGAAGCGCATCCGCAGCGCGTCGTGGTGTTCCAGTACGGCGGCCAGGGCGGCGCGCAGCAGCGTCTCGTCCGGGTCGGCGGCCAGTTCGTGGGCGACCGTCTGGCTGAAGTGGGCGGGGTCGCCCGTGAGGGTGTCGAGGAGCCAGTGCTGTACGGGGGTGAGCGGGGCGTCACCGGTCACCGGGCCCTGCTCGGCGGCGGCCGTGGCGGTGTCGGTCACCCGCTCGGCCACGGCGGCGAGTTCGGCGAGCGTCTGGTGGGTGAACAGGTGCCGGGGCGTCAGGGCGAGGCCGGCGCGGCGGGCGGCGGAGACGATCTGGATGCCGAGCACGGAGTCGCCGCCGACCGTGAAGTAGTTGTCGTCAGCGCTGATCTCGGGGACGCCGAGCACCTCGCACCAGATGGCGGCGAGGGTCTGCTCGGCCTCGGTGCGCGGCGGCCGGCCGGCCGCGCCCGCGGTCGGCGCCCACTCGGGCACGGGCAGCGCCCGGCGGTCGAGCTTGCCGGTGGCCCCGAGCGGCAGCCGCTCCAGCGGGACGACGAGGGCCGGCAGCAGGTGGTCCGGAAGGCTCCGGGCGAGGAAAGCGCGGAGTTCTCCGGTGTCGGGCGGGGTGACCGGGTGCTGCTCCGTGCGGGCGGCGGGCGCCGGGTGGCTGCGCGGGGCGTCGGGGCGCGTGTCCTCGGCGCCGGGCAGGGCTTTCGCGCGGGGCACCACGTACCCGATCAGGCGGCGGTGCCCCTCGTGTTCGACGACGCGGGCCGCCGCCTCGGCCACCGCGGGGTGGCGGGCCAGGGCCGCTTCCACCTCGCCGAGTTCGATGCGGAAGCCCCGTACCTTCACCTGGTCGTCGCCGCGGCCGAGGTAGACGAGGTCGCCGTCGGCCGTCCAGCGGACCAGGTCGCCGGTGCGGTACATGCGGCTGCCCGGCGGGCCGAACGGGTCGGGCAGGAAGCGGGCGGCGGTCAGGCCGGGGCGGCGCAGATAGCCGCGGGCGACACCGGTCCCCGCGAGGAACAGTTCGCCGGGCGCGCCCGCGGGCACCGGGCGCATCCGCTCGTCCAGGACGTAGGCGCGGGCGCCGCCGAGCGGCCGGCCGATCGGCGGGTCGCGGTCGGGGTCGGCGGGGTCGCAGGTGAACGCGGTGGCGTAGACGGTGGCCTCGGTGGGGCCGTAGATGTTGCGCACCTGGCCGCCGGCCACGGCCGCGCGGACCCGGCCGACGGTCCGGGCGGGCAGCCCCTCCCCCGCGAGGACGACGGTGTCCGCGGTGACGTGGACGGCGTCCTCGGCGAGCAGCCGGTCGAGGGCCGAGGGCACCGCGCTGAGCAGTCCGGCCCGCCAGGGTGCGGGACGTTCGGCGAGGGCCAGCAGGTCGCGGACGATCTCCACGCAGCCGCCGGCCAGGAGCGGCGCGAAGATCTCGAACACCGACACGTCGAAGTTGAGCGAGGTGGACGCCACCGCGTGTTCGAGGCCGCGCCCGGTGAACTCGGTCTCCGCCCAGTCGGTCAGGGCGCGCACGGACGCGTGGCTGACGACCACTCCCTTGGGGCGGCCGGTCGAGCCGGAGGTGTGGATGACGTAGGCCGGGTGTGCGGGCAGCAGAGCGGTGTGGCGCTCGGCGTCGCCGACGGGGGCGTCCGAGAGGCCGGTGGCGGGCTCCTCGTCGAGCAGGATGCGGGCCCACGGCCCCTCGGGCAGGCGGCCCGCGGTCTCGGCGGCCGTGATCACGGCGTCCGGTCGTACGTCCTCGAAGAGGAACGCGACGCGTTCGGCGGGGTACTGCGGGTCGACCGGCAGGTAGGCCGCGCCGCTCTTCAGGACCGCGAGGAGCGCGACGACCAGGTCGGCGGTGCGGGGCAGGCACAGGGCGACGAAGCGCTCGGGTCCGGCGCCCGCGGCGATGAGCAGCCGGGCCAGCCTGTTGGAGCGGGCGTCGAGTTCGCGGTAGCTGAGGCAGGTGTCGGCGTGGCGGACGGCCGGGGCGCCGGGAGTGCGCTCGGCCCGGCGCCGGAACGCCGCGGGCAGGGTGTCGTGCGGTGCCTCGGCGACCTGTCCGCCGAACCGGGCCACCAGGTCGCGTCCCTCGGCCGGGGCGAGGAGGGGCAGGTCGGTGAGGCGGCACTCCGGCGCCTGGGCCATCCCGGTCAGCAGGGCGCGCAGGCTCGCGCCGAGCCCCTCCACCGTGGCGGCGTCGAAGGCGGCCGGGTCGTAGTCGAGGTTGACGGCCAGGGCCTCGCCGGGCGCGACGACCACGCTGAGCGGGTAGTTCGTCGGTTCCAGGTCCCGCTCCTGCTCCATGGCGAGACCGTGCCGGGCCATGGCCCCTTCGTCGAAGGGATAGTTCTCGAACACCACGATGGAGTCGAACAGGCCGGTGCCGCCGGGCACGTCGCTCCACGACTGCACCTGCGCCAGCGAGACGAAGTCGTGGCGCCGGGCCTCCACTTGGGCGTCCTGGAGTTCGCGCAGCCAGCCCGCCAGCGCGCGCCGTCCGTCGACGCGGACGCGGGTGGGCAGGGTGTTGATGAACAGGCCGACCATCGAGGTGACGCCGGGCATGTCGGCGGGCCGCCCGGAGACGGTCGTGCCGAACACCACGTCACCGCCGCCGCCGTAACGGGAAAGGAGCAGGGCCCAGGCGCCCTGGACGACCGTGTTGAGGGTCAGTCCGGCTCGTTGCGCCATCTCCCGCAGCTGGGCCGAGACGTCCGTGCCGAGGGCCATCCGCACGGACCCGGAGGAGGAGGCCCTGTGGGCCTCGGCGGGCCGCCGGTCGCGGGGCAGCTCGGTGGGAGCCTGGAAACCCGCGAGGGTGGCGCGCCAGTACCGCTCGGCGCCCTCGGTGTCCTGCTCGGCCAGCCGGCGCAGGTAGTCGGCGAAGGGCCGCCGCTCGGGCAGCCGCGCGCGGCGCCCCGCCGTCAGGGCGGCGTACCGCTCACACACCTCTTCGAAGACCTGGGCCGCGCTCCAGCCGTCGAGCAGGACGTGGTGGAAGGTCCACACCACGCGGACCCGGTCCGCCGTGAGCCGGATCAGGGTCAGGCGCATCAGGGGTGCGTCGCCGAGGTCGACCCCGGCTTCGCGGTCCTCGGCGAGCAGGCGGTCCAGCTCGCGTGCGCCGCGCTCGGCGGGCCATCCTGTCCAGTCGTGGTGGGTGACGGGCACGGTGGCCCGGTGCCGGACCACCTGGAGTGGCTCCGCGGCCTCCTGCCACACCAGGTGGGTGCGGAGCACGGGGTTGGCGTCGGCGGTGTGCTGCCACGCCTCGGCGAGCGCGTGCGGATCGGTGACCCCGGAGAGCACGAACTGCACCTGGTTGACGTACGTGCCGCTGTCGGCGTCGAGCAGGCTGTGGAAGAGCATGCCCGCCTGCATCGGCGTCAGCGGGTAGATGTCCGCGACGTCCCGGCCGTCCCCGACGATGCGGTCCACGGCGGCCTGGTCGAGACGGGCCAGCGGGAAGTCCGACGGGGTACGTCCGCCCGCGTCCGGCAGGGCGCAGTGCGCGACGATGTCGCCGAGCGCCCGCAGCATGGCATCGGCAAGCGAGGTGACGGTCTCCTCGCGGTGCCTTCCCGCGCTGTAGTACCAGGTGATCTCCAGGCGGTCGTCCTCGACCCGGGCCACGACGTCGAGGAGGTGCGGCCGTTCGGTGTCCGGGGCCTCGGCGCCGCCCAGGCCGCCGGGCACGGCCGCGACGAGGGCGCCTTCGTCGGCCGACCAGTCGAAGCGGCCCAGGTAGTTGAAGCTGATGCCGGGCCCGGGCGCGCCGGTGAGCTCGTCGTCGCGTACGAGGTGGCGCAGCACGCCGTAGCCGATGCCGCGGTCGGGTACGGCCCGCAGCTGCTCCTTGACCGATTTCAGCGCGGTGCCCCAGGGACCCGCGGGGACGGAGAGCGCGAGGGGGAAGAGCGAGGTGAACCAGCCGACCGTGCGGGAGAGGTCGACGTCCTCGAACAGCTGGTCCTCGCGGCCGTGCCCCTCCAGGCCGACGGCGACGGTGTCGCGTCCGGTCCATTCGCCGAGGACGCGGCCGAGCGCGGTGAGCAGCACGTCGTCGACACGGGTGCGGTAGACGCCGGGGACGTGGCGCAGGAGACCGTCGGTGCGTTCGCGGTCGAGGCGGACGGTGACCTCGCGGACGTCGGCCGTGGTGTTGCCGCCGCCGAGGTCCACGGGCAGCTGGTCGGCGCAGGCCAGGGCCGTGTGCTGCCAGTGGCCGAGTTGCGCGGTGAAGCGGTCGTCTTCGCGGAGCCGGCCGGCCCACTCCCGTACGGAGGTGGTGCGGGCGGGCAGCCGCACGGGTGCGCCGGAAGCGGCCTGCCGGTAGGCGGTCTCCACGTCCTCGGTGAGGATCCGCCAGGAGACACCGTCGACCACCAGGTGGTGGGCGACGAGCAGGAGGCGGGCGGGTCGGATGCCGCCGGCGGTGAACAACCGGGCGGTGAACAGTGGGCCCGTCTCCAGGCACAGTCCGGTGTGCGCCGCGGTGGTGGCGCGTTCCTCGTCGGCCGGGTCGTGCACCTGGAGCAGCTCGGGCGCCGGACCGTCGGCAGGGGCGATGTCCTGCCGCCAGGCGCCTTCGCCGTCGAGGCTGAACCGGGCGCGCAGGGCGTCGTGGTGCGTCCACAGGGCGCTGAGGGCGGTGCGCAGGGCGTCCTGGTCGACGGCTCCGGGTGTCTCGATGACGACGGACTGGTTGAAGAAGGCGGGGTGCGCGGGCCGCGGGTCGAGGAACCAGTGCTGGATGGGGAGGAGTTCGGCCGCCCCGGTGACGGGTGAGGTGCCGGCGACGGCGCGCGCGGCACCGGCGGTGGCGGCGGCCAGTTCACCCACCGTGGGGTGGCGGAAGAGGTCGCGGGGGCTGATCGCGAGCCCCGCGGCGCGGGCCCTGGAGACCACCTGGATGCTGAGGATGGAGTCGCCGCCCAGCATGAAGAAGTTGTCGTCCACACCGACCCGTGTCACGCCGAGCAGTTCGGCCCAGATCCCGGCGAGGACGCGTTCGGCCTCGGTGCGCGGGGCGCGGTGGGCCCGTTCGCCGCCCGCCGCCCAGTCGGGTGCGGGCAGCCGCCGCCGGTCGACCTTGCCGTTGGCCGTCAGGGGCAGTTCGGGCACGGTGACGAACGCGGCGGGCAGCATGTAGTCGGGCAGGTCGGCCGCCAGGTGGGCGCGCAGCGCCGCGGCGGAGGGCGGTTCGGCCACGCCGGCCGGCACGAGGTGGGCGGCGAGCCGCTTGCGTCCGCCGTCCTCGTACAGGGAGACGACGGCCTCGGCGACGGCCGGGTGGGCGGTGAGGCGGGCCTCGATCTCGGCGGGTTCGACGCGGAAGCCGCGGATCTTGATCTGGTCGTCCGCGCGGCCGACGAAGCGCAGTTCGCCGTCGGCGCTCCAGCTCACGATGTCGCCGGTGCGGTACATACGGGTACCGGGCGGCCCGTAGGGGTCGGCGAGGTAGCGGGCGGCGGTCGCCCCCGGCCGTCCCACGTAGCCCCGGGCCAGGCCGGCGCCGGCGATGTACAGCTCACCGGGGATGCCCGGGGGCTGCGGCTGGAGGGCGCTGTCCAGGACGTACGCGCGGGTGTTGTCGAGCGGACGCCCGATGGGCAGCACCGCGGGCAGCGGGTCGCCGGAACGGAAGGCGCGGCGGGTGACGAAGGTGGTGGTCTCGGTGGGTCCGTAACCGTCGACGACGGTCAGGCCGGGGCAGGCGTCGAGGACGCGGCCCACCACCGCGCCGGGCACGGCCTCGCCGCCCGTCCACACCTCGCGGGCACCGCGCAGGCAGCCGGGGTCCTCCTGGGCGAGCAGGCGGAACAGGCCCGCGGTCAGCCACAAGCAGCTCACCCGGCGTGCCGTGACGAGGTGCCGGACCTGGGCGGCGTCCAGTTCGTCGGGCGGGGCGAGGACGGCCGTGCCGCCGCGCAGCAGCGGCACCCAGACCTCGTAGGTGGCGGCGTCGAAGGCGTGCGGCGAGTGCACGAGGACCCGGTCGTGTCCGGTGAAGGCACGGTCGAGGGCGAGCGCGGCGACGTCCCGCTGGCGTACGGCGACGCCCTTGGGCGTGCCGGTGGAGCCCGAGGTGAACATCAGGTACTGGACGTTGTCGGGGTGCAGGGCGCGGTCGGGCGCGGGGCCGGTGGGCTCGCAGGCGGTGTCGGCGCGCAGGACGCGGTCGTCGGGCAGCACCTCGCGGGCCGTCGTCTCCCGGGCGGCGTCGGTGAGCAGCAGGTCCGCCCCGGCCTCGGCCAGGGTCCGGCGCAGCCGCTCGGCCGGGGCCCTGCCGTCCAGCGGCACGTACACGCCGCCGGTGCGCACCAGCGCGAGCTGGGTGACGATCAGTGCGACGGAGCGGTCCATGAGGACGCCGACCGGGTGTTCCGGACGTATGCCCGCCCCGGCCAGGCGTGCGGCCAGAGCGGCGGCGCGGGCGTCCAGTTCACGGTAGGTGAGGTGGTCGTCCCCCGCTTCCAGGGCCACGGCGTCGGGGGTGCGGCGCACCTGGGCGGCGAAGAGGTCGGCGACGGTGCTCTCGGGCAGGTCGGTGGCGGTGTCGTTCCAGGCGTGCAGGACCTGTTCGCGCCGCTCGGGGCCGAGCAGCGGCAGCCGGGCGGGCGGGCGCGACGGGCCCGCGGTCATGGCGGTGAGCAGGACGACGAGGTACTCGGCCATGCGTCCGGCCGTGCCGGCGTCGAACAGCTCGGGGTCGTAGCCGAGGCGGAGGGCCAGTTCCTCGCCCGGGTAGGCGGTCAGGCTCAGTGGGTAGTTGGTGGTCTCGACGCCTTCGAGGCCGCTCAGGCGCAGTCCGTGGGCGGCGGCGAGGTCGTCGTCCACGGGATAGTTCTCGAAGACGACGATGCTGTCGAAGAGCCCGACGCGCTCGGGCAGGCCGGTGAACGTCTTCATCCGGGTGAGCGGCAGGTGGTCGAAGCGCCGGTCCTCGCTCTGGTCGTGCTGGAGCGCGCGCAGCCAGTCGAGGAGGGTGCCGTGGCCGGGGACGGTGACCCGGGTGGGCAGGGTGGTGATGAACAGGCCGGTCATGGCCCCGGCGCCGGGCAGTTCGTCGGGACGGCCGGAGACGGTGGTGCCGAACACCACCTCGTCGCGGCCCGCCTGCCGGGCGAGCAGCAGCGCCCAGGCGCCCTGCACCAGGGTGTTCAGGGTGAGGCCCGAGGCGCGGGCCAGCTCTTCCAGCTTCCGCGTGCCGGCCGCGGGCAGCGTGCCGTGGACCGCGTGCGTGGACTCGGCGCGGTGCGCCTCGCGCGGCTCACGGTCGTAGGGCAGCGGCGTGGCCTCGCCCAGGCCGGAGAGACGACGCCGCCAGTGCTGTTCCGCCGCCTCCCGTTCGCGCCGCCCCAGCCAGGACACGTACTCGCGGTAGGGCGGACGGTGCGGGAGGGCGGCGCCGGGGCCCGCGTGACGGGCGAAGACGTCCGAGAGCACCTGGAACATGCTCCAGCCGTCGAGCAGCAGGTGGTGGAAGGACCACACCACGCGTACGGCGGTGGCGGAGACACGGGCGAGCAGGAGGCGCTGGAGCGGGGCCCGCCCGAGGTCGATGCCCTCCGCGCGGTCCCGGACCAGCAGGTCGTCGAGGCGGGCGCGGCGCTCGTCCTCCGTCAGCTCGCGCCAGTCCAGGTGGGTGACGGGCACGGCCGCGTGGCGCTCGACGACCAGCAGCGGTTCGGGCACGTCCTGCCAGACGACCCGGCCGCGCAGCACCTCGGTGCGGTCGGTGACGTGCTGCCAGGCCGCGGCGAGCGCCGCCGGATCGGGCACGCCGTCCAGGACGAACGTCAGCTGCTGGACGTAGACGCCGCGGTCGTCCTGCGACAAGCCGTGGAAGAGCATGCCCGCCTGGGTGGGCGTCAGCGGCAGGACGTCGGCCACGGCCGCCGGGTCCGCGCCGGTGATCCGGTCCACGGCGGTCTGGTCGAGCCGGGCCAGCGGGAAGTCGGACGGGGTGCGCCCCGCGGCGCCCGGCCGGGTCGCGTGCCGGGCCAGGTCGGTGAGCGCGTCGGTGAAGCGTCCCGCGAGGTCCGCGACGGTGTCCTCACGGTCCTGCGGGCCGGCGTGGAACCAGGTGAACTCCAGCTCGTCGCCGACGAGTCGGCCGACGACCTCAAGGGCGTGCGGGCGCTCCGTCGCCGGGTCGGCGTCCAGTTCCAGCGGGCGTACCGTGCCCCGGTAGAGACCGCCGGAGTCCTCGGGCGTGTCCATGCGGCCCAGGTAGTTGAAGCTGATCCGCGCGCCCGCGGTGCGCGGGGCCGCCCCGTCACCGGCGAGGCGCAGCAGCGCGTCATGGCCGATGCCGTTGCGGGGCACGGCGCGCAACTGCTCCTTCACCTGTTTCAGTACGGTGTCCCAGTCGGCGTCCCGGGGAACGGCGAGCGCGACGGGGTAGCGGGTGGTGAACCAGCCCACCGTGCGGCTGATGTCCAGCTCGCCGAAGAGCTCTTCGCGGCCGTGCCCCTCGACGTCGACCACCACCCGCTCCCGGCCGCTCCAGCCGCACAGCGCGCGGCCGAGCGCGCCGAGCAGGACGTCGTTGGCCTGGGTGCGGTAGGTGTCGGGCAGCGTGCGCAGCAGGGCCGATGTGGCCTCGGCGCCGAGGCGCACGGTGAGCGCCCTCTGTTCGGCGTAGGCGCCGGGGCGGCCCGTCAGCTCGGCGGGCAGGGCGTCCTCGGCGGCGGGGAGCGCCTCGGTCCAGTAGGCGCGCTCGTCGTCGAAGCCGCCGTCCGCCGCGTGGCCGCGCAGTCTGCGGGCCCACTGCCGCAGCGGCGAGGACTTCGCGGGCAGCGCCGCGGTGCCGTCCTCGCCCGCGCGGCGGGCCCGGTAGGCGCGGTCCAGGTCTTCGAGCAGCAGCCGCCAGGAGACTCCGTCGACCACCAGGTGGTGCACCGCGAGGTGCAGTACGGGGGCCTCGTCGGTCCCGGTGTCGTGCAACACGGCCCTCAGCAGCGGCCCCCCTGCGAGGTCGAACGGGCCGAAGTGCGGGGTGTCCGTCGCCGGACCGGTGTGGCGGGCCAGGAGGAGGCGGGGTGCCCGTTCGTCGATGTGCCAGCCCGCGGGATCGCCGGCGGTGAAGCGGGAGCGCAAGGCGTCGTGGTGGGCGACCAGGTCGTTCAGCGCCTCCTCCAGCGCCGCCGGGTCCAGGTCGGCGGGCATCCGCAGGGACAGCGCCTGGGAGAAGTGGCCCGCACGGTCGCCTGCGGCTTCGAACAGCCAGTGCTGGATGGGGGTCAGGGGGGCCGGGCCCGCGGGCTCCTCCGGTGCGGGCGGGGCTTCGCGCGGGCCGGCCGCCGCGTCCGCGCAGTGGGCGAGGGCGGCCACGGTCTGGTGGCGGTAGAGGTCGCGGGAGGTGATCGGCAGGCCCTCCTGCCGGGCGCGGGCCACCACCTGGATGCTGAGGATCGAGTCGCCGCCGAGTTCGAAGAAGTTGTCGTCGACGCCGACGCGTTCCTCGCGCAGCACCTCGGCCCAGATCGTGGCGAGGGCGCCCTCGGTGGGCGTGCGGGGCGCGACATGGCGCACCGCGCGCACGGCGGGCCCCGGGCTGGGGAGCCGGCCCCGGTCGAGCTTGCCGTTGGGGTTGAGCGGCAGGGCGTCGAGGACGACGACGGTGGTGGGGACCATGTAGTCGGGCAGCGTGCGGCCGAGGTCGCGGCGCACCGCCTCGGGGTCGGTGGACCGCCCGGCGGCCGGGACGACGTAGCCGACCAGGCGCCGGTTGCCGTCGGCGTCGGCAGCGGCGACGGCCGCCGCCTCGGCCACGCCCGCGCACCCGCGCAGCGCCTCCTCCACCTCGCCCAGTTCGATGCGGAAGCCGCGCACCTTGACCTGCTGGTCGGTGCGGCCCAGGTATTCCAGGCCGCCGTCGGGACGCCGGCGCACCAGGTCGCCGGTGCGGTACATGCGCTCCCCCGGCACGCCGAACGGATCGGCGACGAACCGGGCGGCGGTCAGTCCGGGCCGTTTCAGGTAGCCGCGGGCCAGGCTGCCGCCCCCGAGGTACAGCTCACCGGGGACGCCGACGGGCTGTGGCCGCAGGGCGGTGTCCAGGACGTAGGCACGGGTGAGCGCCACCGGGTCGCCGATGGGCGGGGCCTGCTCCGGCAGCTCCTCGCCGGCGAACCAGGCGGTGGCGTACACGGTGGCCTCGGTGGGGCCGTAGACGTTGGCGACCCGGCAGTCGGGCATGGCGGCCCGCAGGTCCTGCACGGTCTGCGCGGGCAGGGCCTCGCCCGCGAGGACGACGGTGTCGGCGCTCAGGGGCGCCGTGCCGCCCGCGACGAGCCGGGCGACGACGGACGGGACGCCGCTGAGCAGGGTGGCGCTCCGCGGCCCCGCGCCGTCGGCGAGCGCCGGCAGGTCGTCGACCACCTCGACGGTGCCGCCGGCCGCCAGGGGGCAGATCAGTTCGAACACCGAGACGTCGAAGTTGAGGGAGGTGGAGGCGATCACATGGGCCAGGCCTTCGGGCCCGAACCGCTCCCCCGCCCACTCGGCGAGCGCCGCGGCGCTGCGGTGGGGGACGACCACCCCCTTGGGGCGGCCCGTGGAGCCCGAGGTGTAGATGACGTACGCGGGATGGTCGGGCAGCAGGGGCCGGAGCCGGTCGGCGTCGGTCAGCTCGGTGTCGGGGGCGTCCGGCGCGGCGCAGTCCTCCAGGAGCAGCGGTTCGCACTCCGGGGGCAGCGCTGAGGCGGTCTCCCGGGTGGCGAGGACGAGGGCGGGCCGGGCGTCGTCGAGTATGAAACGGACCCGCTCGGCGGGATAGGCCGGGTCGAGCGGGAGATACCCGGCGCCCGACGCCAGCACCGCCCACAGCACGGGCACGAGGTCGGCGGAGCGCGGCAGGCAGAGCGCGACCAGGGTCTCGGGTCCCGCGCCGCGCGCGACGAGCAGCCGGGCCAGCCGGGACGCGCGCCGGGAAACCTCGGCGTAGTCGAGCCGGACCGATCCGCAGACGACGGCCGTCCGGTCCGGGACGCGGGCCGCCCGGGCGTGCAGCAGCGCGGGCAGGGTGCCGTACTCGTTGTCGCGCACCGCGCGGGCGGGCGGATTCCAGGACTCCACCAGTGTGCGCTGCTCCCCGGCCGCGAGCATGGGCAGTTCGGCCAGTGTGCGGCCCGGTCCTTCCGCCATGCCGTCGAGGAGCCGATGCAGGTGGGCGGTCATCCGGGCCACGGTCGCCGCGTCGAACAGGTCCGTGTTGAACTCCGCGGTCAGCACGCAGCCGCCGTCCGCGTCCGGCGTGAACTCCAGGACGAGGTCGAAGCGGGCCGCGGGGCGGGGCAGCGGGTGCCCGGTGACGCGCAGGCCGCCGGTGAGCGGTGGCACGGAAGGCGCGGACTGCTGTACGACGAGCACCTGCACCAGCGGGGTGCGGCTCGGGTCGCGGGGCGGGGCCAGTTCCTCCACCACCCGGTCGAACGGCGCCCCGTCGTGGGCGAAGGCGTCGAGCAGCGTGGTCCGCATCGTCTCCACGAACCGGTCCACGGTGGCCCGCTCGTCCACCTCCTCGCGGAGCACCACCGTGTTGGCGAAGAACCCCGGCACGTCCTCCAGGTCCCGGCGGCCCCGTCCGTTGGTGACGGTGCCGAACGCGACGTCCCGCTGCCCGGAGTAGCGGGAGAACAGGAGCGCGGAGGCGCCGGCGAACAGGGTGAACATCGTGGTGCCGCGCCCCGCCGCCAGTTGCCGCAGCCGGGACGTCAGCTCCGCGGGCAGCATGTGCCGGTGGGCCGCTCCGGCGGTGGTGCGCACGGCGGGCCGCGGCCGGTCCGTGGGCAGCTCCAGGTGCGGGAGGTCCGCCAAGTGCCGCTTCCAGTAGGCCAGGTCGGCGGTGTCCGTGTCGCCTTCCCGTTGCCGGCGCTCCCAGACCGCGAAGTCCGGGTACTGCACGGCGGGCGGAGTCAGCCCGTCCGGTTCGCCGGTGGTCTCCGCGTGGTACAGGGCGGCGAGTTCACGGGTGAGGATGCCGACCGACCAGCCGTCGGTGACGATGTGGTGCTGGGCCAGGAGCAGCAGGTGGTCGTCGGCGGCGAGCCGGACGAGCAGCGCCCGGGTGAGTGGTCCGGCCGCGAGGTCGAACGGGCGGCCCAGTTCCTGGGTGAGCAGTTCCTCGGCGGCCTCGGCGCGGTGGGCCTCGGGCACGCCGGTGAGATCGGCGGCCCGCAGGGGCACGTCAGGGTCCGGTGCGACACGCTGGACGCCCTGGCCGTCGACCGTGGGGAACGTGGTGCGCAGGGAGTCGTGCCGGGCCGCGAGCCGGAGCAGGGAGCGGCGCAGCGCGTCCGTGTCCAGGGCGCCCCGCAGGCGCAGCGGGACACCGGTGTTGTACTCGGTGCCGCCCTCGGTCAGGTCGTCCAGGTACCACAGCCGCCGCTGCGCGCTGGACAGCGGCAGCCTTCCCTCGCGGGGGGCCGGGGGTATCGGCTCCGGGGGCGCGGCGGCCGACGGGGCGGCGAGCAGGGGCGCGAGGGCGGCGATCGTCCGGGCGGTGAAGACGTCCCGCACGGTGAGCCGGACGCCCAGGTCGTCCCGGACGCGGGCCAGCACACGGGCGGCGAGGATCGACTCACCGCCCAGGTCGAAGAAGTCGTCGGTGGCCCCGACCGCGTCCACGCCCAGGACGTCCGCCCAGATCCCGGCGAGGGCCCGCTCCTCGGCCGAGCGTGGCGGCACGTGCCCGGCCGCGGCCGACCGCTCGGGCGCGGGCAGGGCCCGCCGGTCGATCTTGTGCTGCGGGGTGAGCGGCATCCGGTCGAGCACCACGACGGCGGACGGCACCATGTGCCCGGGCAGCACGGCCGCGACGGCGGCCCGCAGGGCGGCCGCGTCGAGAGGCCGGGAGGTGGGCGCAGGAGTGGGGTCGGCGGGATCGGCCGAGCCGGTGGGCGGAGTCGGGGTGACCGCGGTGACGTAGGCGACGAGGCGCTGGTGGCCCGGCACGTCCTCGCGTACGACGGCGACGGCCTCGCCGACGGCACCGTCGCAGGCCCGGCGCAGCGCCGCCTCGATCTCTCCCGGCTCGATCCGGAAGCCGCGGATCTTCACCTGCCGGTCGAGCCGGCCAAGGAACTCCAGCTCTCCCCCGGCCGTCCACCGCACGCGGTCACCGGTGCGGTACAGACGCGCTCCGGGCGTGCCGAAGGGGTCGGCGACGAAGCGCGCCGCCGTGAGGCCGGGCCGGCCCAGGTAGCCGCGGGCGACCGCGTCACCGCCGACGAACAGTTCGCCGTCGACGCCCGGCGGCACGGGCCGCATCGCGGCGTCGAGGACGTGCACCCGGGTGTGCGGCAGGGCGCCGCCGATCGTCGGTGTACCCCTGCCCGCGCTGAGCGGCCCCGTCCAGGTGGCGACGATGGTGGTCTCGGTCGGACCGTAGGAGTTGATCATCCGGCGGCCGGGGGCCCAGCGGTCCACGAGCCCGGCCGGGCAGGCCTCCGCGCCCACGATCAGTGTGCGCAGGTGGCGGGCGGCGCCCCGCTCGGGGTCGGGCAGCGAGGCCAGCGCGGCGGGCGGGATGAGGGCGTGGGTGATGCGGTGTTCGTCCAGGACCGCGGCGAGTTCGTCCCCCAGCCACGGCCCGTGCGGCGGCACGACGAGCGTGGCGCCGGACAGGACGGAGATGAACAGCTCCAGGACGGAGGCGTCGAAGCTCGGCGAGGAGAACTGGAGCACCCGGTCGCCGGGCCCCACCGCGTACCGCTCCGCGGCGGCCTCGGTGAAGCCGCCGATGCCGCGGTGGGTCACCGTCACGCCCTTGGGCCGGCCGGTGGAGCCGGAGGTGTAGATGACGTAGGCCGCGTGGTCGGCGTCGACGCCGGGGACGTCCGTGTGTCCCGCTGCCGCTTCGGTCTCCAGCAGTTCGCGCACCTGGCGGGGATCGTCCAGGGTGAGGGCGGGCGCGGCGTCGGCGAGCATCAGCGCACGGCGCTCGGCGGGATAGGCCGGGTCCACGGGCAGGAAGGCGGCACCCGCCCGGGCGACGGCCAGCTCCGCCGCGATCAGCTCCATGGAGCGCGGCAGGACCAGGGCCACCACCCGGTCCGGTCCCGCTCCCCCGGCCGCCAGGTGCGCGGCCAACCTGTCGACACGGGCCGCCAGTTGGCGGTAGGTCCAGGTCCGTCGGCCGTCGGTGAGGGCCGGTGCGTCCGGGGTCCGGTTCACCCAGGCGGTGAACAGCTCGCCGAGCGTCGGATACGCCGGAGCCACCGCGCTCTCCCGCGCGTCGGCGGCGGGGCCGCCCTGCGGCAGGGAGGACGCCGGTGCGGGCTTGTCGTGCAGGTCCGTCATGGGTGAAGTCCTTCTGGAGAGCGGGGCGATGCGGCGCGGGCCACGCGGGCGGTCCCGGCCCCGCCCCGTGGGCGGTGCGCCGGACCGGACGTGACACACCGGACGTGCGCGGCGGTGCGGGTCGGTGACCTTGTTGCGGGCGTTGCGGGCCTTTCGAGCCTTGCGAGTCTGGACAGCCTGGTGATCCCTGCCAGGAGCGGACGGGTGCGGCGAGGTGGTGCGGTGGGCCGGTGCCCGTGGGCGGTCGGCGGGTCCATGGACCGGCCACCGCTGATCGGCGCACCGGCCCCGGCGGCGGGCCACCACCGGCTCCCGTCGACCGGACCACCCCAGCCCCCGCCTGCGGGCCCGCGGCCGTCGCCACGGGAGCCGACGGACCATGGGCGGCGCGGGGCGCCACCACCTCGGTCCGGCTGGTTCCCGGGGGCCCGCCGCGGCAGTGGCCCGGCCACGGTGCCCGGCCGGTCCGTGCCGCCCACGTCGGACCGCCCGGAACCGGTGCCACACACGGCAGCCCTGACCGGTCCCCGGTCGGCAGCCGTGTCCGTGGCCCGGCCCCACGGCGGCGAGGGCCGCGGCTCAGCCGTCGTCGGTGCGGCGCGCGGTGCGCCCGGATATCTGGACCCGGTCGATCACGCCGGTGGCCGGGTCGCGGTGGAACCGGCCACCGGGCTCGACAAGCCCGGTGGCCGGATCGCGCAGATCGCAGGACAAGTCGGCGTAGCAGACCAGCGGAAGGGCCAGATCCCCGTCGACGGAGAGCGCCGGCATGCCGTCCGGCCCGGGCGCGACGCGGTAGACCATGCTCCCGTTGCGGTAGGTGCCCGCGCAGCCGGGCAGGTCGACGGGACCGCCCCGGTCGGCGGTGGGCGTCTCGGCGGGCACCCGTATGCCGGTGAGCCGGGCCAGTTCGTCGGCGAGGTCGCGCCAGAGAGCGGTGGCGCCCCCGGCGTTGCCGGTGAAGGCCACCACGACCCCGCTCTCGGGATCGGCCCGCAGATGGCAGGACGTGCCCTGGGCGTTGCCGTCATGGCCGCACCAGACCCGGCCGTCGCGCTGGTAGAGGGCGAGCCCGGCGCCCCAGCCGTCGGCGAGCGTGCCCGGGTGGGCGGCGGGTTCGGCCCGGCGCATCTCCTTGGCGACGGCGGGCGGCAGCAGGTCCGAGCGGCCGGTGAGCGCGTTGCCGAACGCGACCAGGTCCAGGGCGCTCGCGAGCAGCGCACCGGCCGGCGCCTCCAGCGGTGCCAGGTTCTGCCGGGTGGCGACGGTCTGCCCCGTGGCGGTGTTGACGGCGTGACCCACGGCCACCGGACGCCCGGGCGCGGTGTCCCCGAGGAAGGCGGGCCGGACCCCGAGGGGTTCGAGCAGCAGCGTCCGCACGGCCTCGGGCCACGGCATGCCGGTGACCGCCTCCACCAGGCGTCCGGCGGCGACGTATCCGGCGTTGGAGTAGGAGAAGTCGGTCCCCGGCCGGAACAGCAGATCGCGGGCGGTGCAGACGGCCGCCAGGTAGCGCGCGGAGGTGGTCGCGGCGGCGGTGTCGGAGTCGGGCCCGGTGGGCAGACCACTGGTGTGACCGAGGAGTTGGCGCACCGTCACCTCGGGGGTTCCGGCCAGTTCGGCCAGCTGTCCGGCGGCCGGTTCGTCCAGGTCGAGGTCGCCGTCGTCGGCGAGGAGCATGACGAGCGCGGCGGTGAACGGCTTGGTCAGCGATCCCAGGGGGACAGCGGTGTCCTCGGTGAAGAGTCTGCCGGTGGTGACGTCGGTGGTGCCGGTGTGCACGGCGAGGACGTCGGCGCCGGTGTTCAGGGCCAGTTGGGCGCCGGGCACCCGGTGGGCCCGGGCCAGTTCGTCGAGGCGGTCTTGCAGCTCACGGTGGGGCAGGGACGGCGTCCGTAAGGCGACCGGAGCGGCGGGGATGGTGTACGGCATGAGAAGGGGACTCCCGTTGGGTGGGTCTCATGAGCGGGTGTGCCGATCCGGCCCGGATATGAGCGGTGCGGGCCGGCCGGTGGGCGCTGTTTGCGCCCTGGCTACGGTCTGCCGACCTCTACGGGCAGATGTCGTACGCCGATGATGACGGCCGGGTTCTGGTAGACGATGTCCTCGTAGGAGGGGATCACCATTTTGCGGAATCGTTCGTGCAACATGTGAAGAGCGATCCGCGCTTCCAGCCGGGCCAGCGGTGCGCCGAAGCAGAAGTGGATGCCGTGCCCGAAGGTCAAGTGGGGATTGGGGCTCCGGGTCACGTCGAGGACGTCGGGGGCGGTGAAGCGGGCGGGGTCGCGGTTGGCGGCGCCGAGGTGGGCCATCAGCATCGTGTCCGCGGGGATCTCGTGACCGCCGAGGACCACGGGGCGGGTGACCCTGCGGCCCAGTTCGGGGAAGGGCGGCAGCCAGCGCAGCACCTCCTCGACGGCGGCCGGGACGCGCGTGGGGTCGGCGCGCAGCGCGGCATCCACCTCGGGGTGCCCGTCGAAGGTGACGATCGCGTTGCCCAGGAGCGCGGTCGTGGTGATGTGCCCGGCCACCAGCAGCAGGGCCACGAAGCCGACCATCTCCTGGTCGCTGAGGCGGACGCCGTCCACGTCGGCGGCGATGAGCCTGCTGGTGAGGTCGTCACCGGGGTGGGCGCGGCGAGCGCGGATGTGCTCCAGCATGTAGCTGTTCATCTCGCGCACGGTGGGGGCGATGGCTTCCAGCGCCCGCTCCAGGTCGGCCATGTCGGGGGCCTCGCCGAGCTGGTCACCGCCGAACAGCACGCTCGCCCACTCCTGGAAGAGCCGGTGCTCGTCGGCGGGTATGCCGAGGAGTTCGGCGATGACGATGATCGGCAGCGGATAGGCCAGCGCGTCGACCAGATCGAAGCGGTCGCGGTCGGACACGGCGTCGAGGAGCCGGGAGCAGATGGCCTCGATGCGGGGTTCGAGTCCTTGTACGACGCGCGGGGTGAACGCCTGGCTCACCAGCGTGCGCAGCTTGCGGTGCGCGGGAGGGTCCATGCCGACGAAGTTGCCTTGGGTGAAGGTCTCGAAGTCGGACTGGGTGGGAGCGAGGGCGGAGAGCTCAGAGGAGTACGTCGCCGGGTCGGCGAGCACGGCGGAGACGCTCTCGTGGTCGAGAACCTGCCAGACGCGCTGGGTCTCGTCGTACCGCACCGGTCCGGCCTCGCGTAAGCGCCGCCAGCGGCCGGGTAACTCCTCCAAGAGGGGTCGCTCGCCCGTCGGTTGCTTGCTTGTCACCTTGTCTCCCTTGCTAGCGGCTGGCGCGTGCGGGCACGTTGCAGTCACGCCCACGGGGGTGCGGTGGAGCGGACCGGCCGGGGCGGGACGGCCCCGGGCGCGGCGGTGTCACTGGCTTCTGGACTCGGACGAGGACCGCACGGGTCCCGGGCGGGTCCTGGGTGTGGCGGGGCGGTCGATCGGCGTCAGCGGGACACCTGGACGGACTCCCGGCCCTCAGTACATGCGGTGCGGGACGCCACGGCGGTCACACGGCCGACCACCCCTCGCAGCCGACCACATCGCGCGGCGCGCCAACCCGGCATAACCCATCCCCCTCGGCGATACCTCCCGCGCACCGGATGCGCGGAACCCTCCCGGTTCCTGCACGGCCGGCCCTCCCCGGCCCGGCCGTTCGAAACGGATTTGAGAGTACGCAGCCACAGCGCGTGTCGTGCCACGAATGACATCTTGCGCCCCCAAAACACCTTCGTTTCGATGGAACTCGGCCACAGTCTTCACGGCGAGTCACGTCCAAGCAATCCCCCAAGCTTGAACGGAGAGTGTCGGATCGGTGCTTTTCCGTCACGTCTCGGCCGCTTCGCCCGTCCAACTGCACAGCAAGGCCGGCCGCTGGACGTCGCACCGCCGCGTGTGCCCCTGAGACGCGTCTGCAAACCGGCCTGTGCACAAAAGAACGCGGCCAGTGGCGGCGCGGGTCCACCGAGAACCGCCCGTGCGGGTCGCGAGAACGCTCGACGCCGCCGTGGGCGGATGGCCCGATTCCCCCCTCGATCTGGGGTGATGATTGAGCCGCCCACCGCTCGGGGCCCCGCCGCGGAGCCGGTGGCCAGATCCGCCGCAAGCGTAACCGGGCCACGGCGGCCATACTCCGGTCGGCTCCCCACCACCCCGGCGCCGCTCCCCCTCCGCGCGCCCCGGCGGCCCCCGGCCCCTCTCCCGTCAAAAGAATTCGGCCAATTGGCGCTGAACTCACCGACCCGGGGGCGGCGACGCGGTTCCCTCGGGTGGGCGGGGCAGCTCGACGGACTGGGCGTGGCGGAACACGTTGTGGGGGTCCCACCGCTGCTTGGTCTGCTGCAGACGGGCGTAGTTGGCCTTGTAGTACAGCCGGCGGGACCGCTGGCCGGAGGTGTTGAGTGCCGTGTCGTCGAGATCGACGTCGGGGTAGTTGACGTAGCAACCGTCGGTGCCCGCGGACCGGGAAGCCGGCCAGGCGGGATCGGCGACGGCCGGCACTCCCTTGGTCTCCTTGTAGACGCCCGCGTAGATCGCGCGGATCCACTTCAGGTGGGGCTCGGCGATGCGGGCGTCCTTCTCCGCGTCCCGGTAGTCGTAGACGCCGTTGTGGTCGGCATCGGCGTTCCACGTCCAGTACGTCTGGTACTGCAGCTTCATGACCGAGGAGCGCTGCGGCACGGCCGTCGCGCCCGGTCCGACGTCGTTGACCTTTCCGCCGTAGGAGTCGATCTGCAGCAGGGCGTCGGGGTTGCTGTAACCCGAGTCGGTGAGGTGGTGGTGGATGGCGTCGATCTGCTGCTCGGTGAACGCCTTGGTGTGGTACGCCGACTTGTACTTGCCGCAGCGGTTCGGGCCGGACTCGTTCAGGCTCTGGGTGGCGGTCAGCCACGGCAACAGGGTGGGGATGAACAGCTCCCGCTGCGCGGAGTGCTCGCCCATCTGCCGGTCCAGGACCGTCTGGGCCACGTGCGGCCCCGGACCGGCGGCGAATCCCTCGGTGAGGTGGTCCAGGAAGGCCTTCAGGCGGTCGGGCGAGTCCTTCTTCGTGCCGTCCATCTGGACGATCAGGCCGACCTTGCCGTTGGACACGTGCGTGAGCTTGAGCAGGGTGAACATGTCGCGGTAGCCGCGGCGGACGAAGTCCGGGCCCGTGCCGGCCTGCTCGTGCTCGAAGAACTGGCCGTAGCGGCGCACCAGGGACTTGAACAGATCGGGCCGCTTGAGCAGGTCCTTCCACTCCCAGGCGACCGAGCGCAGCAGCACCTGGGCGGGCGGGCTCGGCAGGTCGCGGAACCAGTAGCGGGTGATGACGCCGAAGTTGCCTCCGCCGCCACCGGTGTGCGCCCACCACAGATCCCGCAGCGCCGCGTCCCGGGAGTCCTTGGGGGCCAGGGTGACCTTCGCCTTCTTGCCGTCGGCGACGGTGACCACCTCGACGGCGTACAGGTAGTCGACCGTCAGGCCGAACAGCCTGGACAGCAGGCCGTATCCGCCGCCGGAGATGTGGCCGCCGCTGCCCACGGAGTAACAGGAGCCGCCCGGCAGGGCCCGGCCGGCCTTGCGGTACAGCTGGGTGGTGCTGTGCCAGTTCGTCGCGCCCGCCTCGACGCAGTAGGCGTTCATCGAGGGGTCGAAGTAGGCGCGGTTCATCTGGCTGACGTCGATGGTGACGGCGACGTCGGCGGAGGAGACGAAGTTCTCGTAGCAGTGGCCCCCGGAGCGCACGGTGAGGCGTCGCGAGACATGCGCCGGGTCGGCCAGGAACTTGTCGAGGGCCGCAACCACGTCGTCGGCGGACGTGGCGACCACGATGTAGTCGGGTTCGGCGATCCAGCGCTGGTTGAAGCCGCGTCGCAGTGCGTCGTACCGCGCGTCGTCCGCCGTGACCTCGATCGGTTGTGTCGTCATGGCGCCTCTCGGGTCTGCTCGGACTGGTCGGCCGGTGGGCGGCGGCCGACGCACGCGACGCGTACGGCAGACAACGTAGGGGAACGAACGGCTCCGCTCCGGGAAGGCTTTCCGCGTGGCCGGGCAGCGACGTCAGCCTTCGGGAGCGCGGGCGCGTCGACGACGCACCCCGGGCCCGGAGCTGCCTTTTGTGCGCCTGCCGGGCCACGCGTGCGCCGTCGCGCCCCGGCATGGCGCCTGAGCTCCCGTGCGCGGGGGCAGGACGGGCGGCGAAACGGGGAGCCGATCGCATCAGCCCCCCGCTCAGATCGCGATCGACTGCTGGAGCCAGCGGCTGACCCGGTAGGGGAGCCACCACGCGTAGGGACCCAACTCCAGGATCAGCTGCTCGCCGCGGAAGTCGTCCAGGACGGCCCGCGGGACGGTGTCGGCCGGTGCGCCGTGGTCGAGAAGCCCGATGGCCTCCTCGTACTCGGGTTCGTCGGCGGTGAAGCGGCGCAGTTCGCCCCAGCGGCGATCGCGGATCTGGATGAAGCCGGGGCCCTTGCGCCACAGGCATTTGCACAGGTAGTGGCCGCGCCGCCAGGTGCGCAGCGACTCCTCGGCGTCGGCGGGGCCCTGCAGGGCGGCGGGCGGCTGGAGGTGGCTGAGCGCTCGCCAGCTCTCCCCCGCGCCGGGAGCCAGACGCAGTTCCCACTCCACCATGACCGCCCGCGCGGTCAGATCCCGTACGAGGGAGAGGCCGTACAGGGCGGCGCCCGGGTCGGCGGAAGCGGTGAGGTCGACGGGGGCGGGCAGGCGCACCCGGCGAGCGCCCAGATCCCACAGGCGTGCGGCCTGGCCGCGTGCCGGACCGGTCAGGGGCACCTCGCCCAGGGACATGCCGGGCAGCGCGCAGGCGGCGGGGTCGTAGTCGCGCCAGGCCAGGAGCGTGGGCGCGGTGATGGTGGCGGTCATCGTGCTCCTTCTGGGGGGCTGTTCGGGCTCAGGCGGGTGCAGGGACGGCACCGTCCTGCGCGTGGGCGTGCCGCATGAAGTCCAGGCGGAGCAGGTCCTCGTTGACCGCGGCCGGGGCGATGTGCACGTACTGGCCGGCGTCGGTGAAGACGATGCCGAGGGCGAGCCAGGTGTCGAGGAGCCGTTGCACCTCCGCCTCGGTGCGGATCGGGACCGCGGCCCGTGCGGCGGCCTTGCGCTGGAGGGCCCGGACGCCGTGCGGCTGGTCGAGGAGGCGGAAGACGGCCAGCTCGAAGGGGTCGGTCAGCTCCATCGCGCGCCAGGCGAAGGCGCGGCGGCGGCTGACGAGGACGATGCGGTCGCCCTGGTCGTCCTGGGTGAGACGGGCGTCGGTGTGGTGCTTCTTCCAGTCGCCGAGGGCCGCGTTGAGGGCGCCGACGGTGGGTTCGCCGACACCGCGTGCGGGCGCCTCGAAGACGTACGCCATGCCGTGCAGTTCCTCTTCGGGCAGATCGTAGGTGAAGCGGTAGTGGGCCTCGGGCCGCAGGTCGGTGAAGCCCAGCTCGGGGCGCTCGAAGTAGGGGCTGAAGCGCTCGATGGCGATCCGGGCGGAGAGGTCGACCGGCGGGTCGAGGTGTTCGAGGGCGGGTATCTGGGCGATGACCGGGTCGTAGTCCTCGGCGCTCTCGCCGGGGAAGCCGTGCAGGTAGTTCCAGGCGACGGAGAGGCCGGTCTCGGCGCCGTCGCGCAGCATCCGCACGTTCTGGCAGCCGCTCACCCCCTTGTCCATCAGGTCCAGGACGCGGCTGTTGAGGCTCTCGATGCCCGGCTGGACGTAGATCAGCCCGGCGTCGGCGAGGGTGCGCAGCTGGCTGCGCTTCATGTTGGCCTTGATCTCGATGTGCAGGCGCAGGTCGTAGCCGCTGTCGATGATGCGGGGCAGCACGGTGGTGAGGTAGCGCATGTCGAGGATGTTGTCCACGACGTACATGTCGAGGACCCGGTGGCGGCGCGCCAGTTCGATGATCTCCTCGTAGAAGGTGTCCGGGCTCTTGGAGCGGAACTCCATGAACGAGCCGTTGAGTCCGCAGAAGGTGCAGTGGTGCTTCTCGCCCCACCAGCAGCCGCGCGCTCCTTCGACCACGAGTTTGGGCTCCACCCAGTTGCGGGCCACGGAAGCGGCCAGGCGTTCGAAGTAGCCGCTGTAGTCGGGCGGCAGGATCGCCGCGGGCGGCAGCGGCCGGGTGGCCATGGGGTTGGCGACGCTGGTGCCGTTGGCGTCGCGGTGGCACAGGCCGGGGATGTCGTCCAGCGGGGTCTTGTCGGTGAGCGCGGTCAGGAGCGCGGGGAAGGCGGCCTCACCCTCGCCGCGCACGACGTGGTCGACGAAGGGGAAGTTCCGGTGCACGGTGGCGCCCTGCTCGCCGTCGCAGTTGGCGCCGCCCATGACGGTCACGATGTGCGGGGCGAGTTCCTTGACGCGCCGGGCGGCGGCGAGCGCGGCGGCGTTCTGCTGGAAGGTGGAGGTGAAGCCGACGACGTCGGGTGCGTCCGCGACGATGTGCCGGGCGATCATCTCGACGAACTCGGGGACGACACGGTGCAGTTCGAGGGTCATGGCCATGCGCGCTGGCTTGAGCTTGCCGGACATCGTCCTCGTGAACTCCTCCTCGCGCCAGGCGGGGTCGCCGTACAGCGCCGAGGAGAAGACCCAGTCGCCGCAGCCCATGAAGTACGAGGAGAGCGCGTAGTACTCGTAGTCGTGGCCGGTGAACTCGGTGCGCTCGGTGATCCAGTCGGTGAACATGAGGTTGGCGTGCAGCACTTCGGCGTCGGCTCCGGGGACGCGTTCGTCCACGCTCCGTTTGAGGATGCCCAGCGCCAGCGACGGCAGGTCGATGGGCGACCAGGGCATGTTGACCAGCAGTACGCGCATGGGCGCTCTCTCCTGACGTGGTGAGGGCCGGTCGGCCCCGGGGCGCCCCGGGGCCGACCGGTGGGGATCAGTCCTCGACGGTCTCGTCGCCGTCCTCGGCGTTGCGGAACGGGACGGTGACCGTGACGCCGACGCTCGGCCTCCGGTTCGCCTCGTCCTCCGCGAGCGGGTCGTTGTGGATGACGTCCTTCTGCATGGGCTCTCTCCTCTCGGATTCAGTGCTTGACGGTGTGGTGCGCTGACCCCGCTCCGGATGGCGCGGGGCGTCTGGGTGGGGTGGTGCGGGTGGTGCCGCGGAGCCGCTGGTCGAGGAAGAGCACCGCGCGGCGCAGCACGTTCACGTGGTCCGCGCCGTCGTAGCCGTCGTGCCCGGTGTCCAGCCACAGGGACTCGTGCCGTGCGCCGGCCTCGTCGAGGGCCGCGAGGTAGGAACGGACCTGTGCAGCCGGGCACTTGGTGTCGTGGGTGGCGGCGACCACGAGGAGCGGGTCGCGTACGCGGTCGGCGTACCGGATCGGTGAGCTGTGCGCGTAGGCGTCGGGCACCTGCTCGGGGGTGCCGCCGAAGAGCCGCTCGTCCAGGGCGCGCAGGGCGGGGGCGGCGACGGCGTGGGCGGCGGCGTAGTCGGCGACGGGTTTGACGGCGACACCGGCCCGCCAGAGCCCCGGCCGGGTGCCGAGGGCGAGCAGGACGAGGTAACCGCCCCAGGACGAGCCCCACAGTCCGGTCGCGTCGGGGCGGATCAGGCGGCGCGCGGTGAGGTCGGCGTGTACGGCGGCGAGGTCGGCGACCTGGGTGTGGCCGACGCCGTCCCGGTGGGCGCGCTGCCAGCGGGGGCCGTAGCCGGTGGAGCCGCGGTAGTTGACCCGGGCCACGGCGAAGCCGGAGGCGACCAGGGAGTGCACGGTGCCGTCGTAGGCGTCGCGGTCGTGGTCGGCGGGGCCGCCGTGCACGAGGAACACCGCGGGGTACGGGGCCCGCCCGCTCTCGGGGAGACTGAGCAGGGTGTGCACGGGGCCGTCCGGGCCCGGTGTGCGGAGGTCGCGCAGGGTGCCGGGGACGCGTCCTTCGACGGTGCCGAGCGGTGGCAGCGGTGTGCCCACGGTGGAGGTCATCCGGGGCGGGTGGCTGCTGTCGGTCCAGAGGGTGTGCAGGTCACCGCCGGGATGCGGGGCCGCGTCCAGGAGGGTGCCGGGTGGCGCGGGCACGGGCTCCAGGGTGCGGCGCGCGAAGTCGGCGCGGTGCAGCAGGGAGCGGCCGTGGCGGTCCTGGCGGATCAGCGCGGAGCGCCCGTCGGGGTACCAGCGGGCGGTGAACTGGGTGTCGAGGGCGCACCAGGCGTGGGTGAGGGCGCCGGTGGCGGCGGTCCAGGTGGCGAGCAGGTAGCGGTCCTCGTGCTCGCGGACGAGGAGCAGGGTGGTGTGCACTCCGGCGGGTGTGAAACCGAGGGCCCACAGCCTGCCGTGCGGGCCGTCGCCGGGCAGGACCGCGACCTCGGCGCCGGTGGTGGTGAGCAGGGTGACGGCGCGGGGCGAGTCGGCGGCGCGGGAGAGGACGAGCAGGTCGCCGGCCGGGGTGAGTCCGGTCAGGGAGACGGCGCCGTCGACCCGTGTCACCTCCCGGCCGGGGCCGCCGCGCGGACCGACGCGGACGGTGGTGCTGTCGTCCAGGCCGATGCCGACGGCTGCGGTGGCGCCGCCGGTGACGGCGAGGCCGCGGGCAGTGCCGTCGGGGACGCCGGTGAGGCCGGGCAGGTCGGATCCGCCGGTGAAGGGCTGGAAGCGCCAGTGGCCCACGCCCCGGGCGTCCTCGGCGAACCACCACACGTGCGCGTCCGCGTCGATCGCGCCGTGCAGGGTGCCGCCAGGACGGTCGGTGACGCGTCGGGCGCGGCGGGTCCCGGCGTCCCAGGTGAAGACCTCGCAGCGGCCGTCGGCGTCGGCGGTGAACACCATCCGGTGCGGCTGGGCGGCGCACACCTCGGGCAGCGAGGCGCGGTAGACCTGGAAGCGGCTCACGCGGCGGCCTCCGCGAGTGCGGCCCGCCGCGTGGTGTGCACGGCGAGCAGGGTGAGCAGGGCGGCGCAGCCCAGTGCGGGGGCGGCGGTGTCCACCTGGTCGGCGAAGAGCCCGGCCAGGACGGGGGCGAGGGCGGCGGTGGCGCCGGAGGCCGTCGCGAGGACCGCGCCGACCCGCGCCTGCAGCGCGGGTTCCGTCACGAGCAGGGCGCGTGCCTGGAGGACGACCGCGGGCAGCGGGACGAGGAGGCAGACCGCCCCGAGCAGCGCACCGTGCGTCCATGGCCCGCCGGCGCCCGCGATGCCCGCGGTGAGCGGGACGAGCAGCCAGGTGACGGCCATGAGCACCCGGGCGGGGCCGAACCGTGCCGCGACCCTGGGCGCGGCGAGCGACCCGGCGAGCCCCGCGGCGCCGGAGACGGCCAGGACGACGCCGAGCGACAGCGCACCGCTGCCGGAACGTCCCAGCGCGAACACCGTGGCGTAGTACAAAGCCACGGCCACGCCGTTGACCACGGCGACCCAGACCAGCACGAGGCGGAGCAGCGGCTCCCGCCGCACCAGCCGGAGCCCGGCCGCGGCCTCGCGCAGCAGTCCGTCGCCGGAGGGCTCCGCCGGGGCCTTCAGGTCGGTGCGCATCGCTCGTACGCAGAGGGCGGCGACGGCATAGGAGACGGCGTCGGCCACGAAGGGCAGGGCCCGGGAGAGCTGGTAGGCGGCGCCTCCGAGGGCGGGGCCCAGGATGAGCGCGCCCTGATCGGCGGCGGCGAGCCCCGAGACGGCGCGGGGCTGGTCGCCGGGCGGGCAGAGCAGGGCGACCGTGCCGCGCGATGCCGCCTCGTGGCAGGCGGTGGCGAACCGCTCGACGAGGACGGCGCCGAGGAGGTGGGCGAGGGTGAGGTGGCCGAGGGCGAGCGCCAGGGCGATCGAGCCCATGGCGAGCGCGGCGACGGCGGCGGACCAGATCATGATCGTCTTACGGGCGCCGCGGTCGGCGGGGATGGCGGCGAGCGGCCCGAGCAGGAGCCCGGCGGCGAGGGAGAGCCCGGCCACGAGGCCGGCGGTCTGCGCGGAGTGACCAAGGGCCAGGAGCAGCAAGGGCAGGACGGCGCCGGACGCCTGGGTGCCGAGCGCGTCGGCGGCGTTGGCCCACCAGAAGAGGCGAAAATCGCGGGCGGAGACACCTTGCGGTGGAGCGGGAACGCCTTCTGGAGAAGGGAAACCGGAGGCGGTGCGGCCCTTCCGGCGCAGCCGGGGCCGCCGTGACGCACCGCGGTGGCCCGGCGTCTCCGCCTGCGTAAATGACTCCACGCACTTCCCTCACAAAGATGAAGTAACCGTGCAGAGATGTGCAGAAAGCGAAACGAGCGGGATCGTAGCCAGGGCTTTCAACGGGCTACAAGGTGGCATGGCCACTGGCCGAAAAGCGCGGTGCGGCGGGCACGAGGCGGGTGGCCTGATGTCGGCATCAAGGGGAAGAGTGGGTTCCGGTGCCATCCGTGGGGCTGGTGGGACTCAGGTGTCTGACGCGAAGGGAGGGGCGTCGGTAAGGGCCTGCTTCTTGACGAGTCATGGGGGGCGTCAGCGAGCCGACGGGCCGTCACCTCCCTCCCCCGGCGCGGGAGTTGTGGTTCCCACCCATGGGGAGGATGGCCGGTTCATGTCGGTCCGCAGTCCACTGTCTCCGACCTCCGACCTCCGACCTCCGGTCGCCGGGCGAGGGCGCCTGTCCTCGTCGTCGCCGAGCTGTCGAGCTGCCGAGCTGTCGAGCCGGTCGACGGCCCGGCTGAACCGGTCGCTCCGGCCCATTCACGCCCAGTGCGGCTGATCGGTGCCCCACCGGGTCGGTCCGTGGCCCCAGTTCGCGGGTGCGCCCTCGTAGCGCACCGGGGGCCGGGCATAGCTGAGGCGACCGTAGGGCGAATCGGTCTCGGTGAGCCAAAAACCGGCGTCATAGACGTCGCTCTCACCATGTGCCGGGGCGGGGCTGATGCCGTGCAGCAGCCAGGAGGCCGTGCCTGCAAGGGAGAGGCGGACATGCCGCCCGCCGCCGGTGGCCTGGCGGTCGCTCAGCGCACGCAGCACGGCGGCGGCGAGCAGGTACCCGGTTCCGTGGTCCAGCGCCTGCGCGGGAAGGACACCGGGGCGGCCGTCGTCCATGGCCTCGATCGCGGCGATACCGGTACCGGCTTGCACCAAGCTGTCGAAACCACGGCGCTCCGCCCAGGGGCCGGACCAGTCCCAGGCGCACAACTGGGCGACGATCAGGCCGGGGCGCCGGGCGAGGAGCGCGTCGGCGGCCAGCCCGTGCCGGTCCAGGGCGCCGGGGCGGTAGCCGGTCACCACGACGTCCGCCCGGCCGAGAAGAGACTCGAAGTCGTGCCGGTCGCCGGGGTGGGCGAGATCCAGCAGCGTGGAACGTTTGCCCATGCCGGTGTCGGCGTGGGCATCCGCGTCCTCGGCGAGCCGCGGGGCGTCCACGCGCAGCACGTCGGCGCCGAGCAGGGCCAGGGTGCGGGTGGCGACGGGGCCCGCGATGACGCGGGTCAGGTCCAGGACACGTACTCCTTGGACGGGCACGGACGCATGCGCCAGCAGCCGGCGGCCGCCCCGGCCCACGTGCCGTGTCTCGACCAGACCGGGTCCGGCCCCGGCGGGTGCGGAAGCCACGGCGACGGCCAGGCCCCCCGCCGCGTAGACGGTCTCCTGCACCTCCTGGGCCGGACGTGACGCCAGCTCCTCGGCGAGCACGTCGACCAGCTCGTCGTCCTGGCCCGTATCGGTGATCCCCAGGGCGTCGAGCAGCCGGGCGCGGTGGTGCGGGTAGTTGGCGTGGGTGCGCACCCAGCCGTCGGCCGCCCGCCAGAACCCGGACAGCGGGGCGAAGGATGTCGGGGTCCGGCCGTCGATCCGCAGGTGGCGCTCGCTGACGAACGCCGTGGCCACCGCCGCCTCGTTCACCCGTACCGCGGGCACCGGCACGCGGTTGCGCAGCGACAGCAGTTCCGCCGCCGCCAGCGAGCAGACTCCCACGCAGGCCCGCGCCAGTTCCCTCACCGGCAGCCGCGACGGCAGGACCGCGCCCGCCCCCTGGTAGGAGACCCTCTCGACCAGTTGGCCCCGGCCCTCCAGGGCCGCCCAGGCGAACGCGGTGGCCGCGTCCTCGGTGTACGTCATCCGCTCATTGTGCGACGCCCCCGGGCGGCGCTGTCACGGGCCGGCGCGAGGGCGGAGCCGGCCTTCACGCGATGCCCGCGTCGGCCGCGTCACGCGGCAGCGGGAACCAGCGCAGGGCCTCGGCCTCCGGAGGCAGTGCGGTGGTCTCGCCGCCCGCATGGGACGGGTGCGTGCGGAGGATGCGGCGACCCTCCTGCCTGTGGGCCGTCAGCACGTCCTCCCCCGCCCGACGACGCGCGGGCCGTGGCGCCCCGGCCCCGATGGCGCTGCGCAGACTGTCGGCGTCCGGTTCCAGCGGGGCGGCGCGATGACGCCAGACACCGGTGCGGGCGTCAAAGGTGTAGTCGGCGAGAAGCCGGTGACCCGAATCGGCGATGATCTCCACCGCCTCGATGACATGGTCGCGGACCGCGTCCGACATGAAGTACGGGAAGCTGACGCGGGTCCAGCCCGGCTTCATGCCTTCGAGGCCGCCGTCGGCGACGATGTCACGGAAGGCGTGGGACCGCGCGGCGCCGATCGCCAGGAGGCGATGCCCGTAGGGACCCGCACAGGAGCAGCCGCCCCGCGCCTGGATGCCGAACAGGTCGTTCAGGAGCGCTGTGACGAAGTTGTGGTGCAGGTGGCCGTCGCGGTGGCGGATCAGGAACGAGACGACGGGCAGCCGGGGCGCATCGGTGTTGCCCAGCACTTCGATCCGGGGATGGCGCAGCCACCGGGCGCGCACGTGTCGCCACGCCCGCTCCTCGCGTGCCCGGATCAGCTCGGGGCCGACGGAATCCTTGAGCGCGAAGACGAGGCCCGCCCGGATGGACTCGATGATCGCGGGGGTGCCGCCCTCCTCGCGCGAGACCGGGTCGGGTACGTACCGGTGCCCGTCCGGCCCGACGTAGGCGACCGTGCCCCCGCCGGGGACCACGGGCACGGCGTTTCTCACCAGGTCGCGGCGGACGACGAGTACGCCGGGGGTCTGAGGGCCGCCCACGAACTTGTGCGGGGACAGGAAGACGGCGTCCTTGTGATCCCGGCGTCCGGGCTCCGACTCACCGACGCGGATGGGCAGATAGGGGCCGGCGGTCGCGTAGTCCCACAGGGACAGGGCGCCATGGCTGTGCAGGAGCGCGGAGACGGCGTCGGTGTCGGTCAGTATGCCGGTGACGTTCGAGGCGGCGGACATGCTTCCGATGCGCAGCGGCCGGTGAGCGTACTCCCGCAGCCGGTCACGCAGGTCCCCCAGGTCGATGCCGCCGGAAGCGTCCTCCCGTATGACGACGACGTCCGCCTGGGACTCGCGCCACGCGAGTTCGTTGGAATGGTGTTCATAAGGGCCGACGAAGACGACGGGCCGGTCCGGTGCGGCGAGCGTGGCGGCGCCCGCGTGGGCGGGGTTCCGGAGCCCGAGGATGCCGACCAGTTTGTCGATGGCGCCGGTGGCGCCGGAGCCGCAGAAGATGACGTGGTGGTCGGGGTCCGCACCGACGCCGGCCGCGATGATGGCGCGGGCCTCTTCTCTGAGCCGGTTCGTCGAACGGCCGTTTCCCGAACTCTGCGTGTGCGTGTTCGCGTACCGCGGGAGAACGGCCTCCCGCAGATGGTCCTCGATGAAGTCCAGCGGGCGACCCGAAGCGGTCCAGTCCGCGTACGTGTTCCTCCGTAAGCCGAAGGGGCCGTGCACGAGGTCGCCCTCCCCCACCAGACCCTCGCGGATGCGATGAAGGACGTCAGCGGTGGGAGCGGCCGGATATGGCGCGGGAGCAGCGGTTCTTACGGCGTTTATGTCCATATTCATACGACGCTCGCTCCGCTGCGGTGGTTCAACGGAACGGCGCACGGACGCCACTTCACCCGCGCACCCCTGGGCCGCCTCGCTCCACCGAAAAAGTTTCGGTCGTGACGCGCCATTGTTTCGGAGGCGCGCATCATCCAGGATCGCTCTGGCAACCCGCCTCCGGGTGGGCACGGGACACGAGCGGCCGACCGCCTCCTGAAAGTTTCGGGGTGAACCGGCCCTCTTCGGCCCGCATCCACCCTCATCAGGAGCCGTCTCGACCACTTCCCCGACACGGCCCGCCCCCGACGAAAGGTTGTCATGATCACGACTGCAGCAACCCGCAAGGCCACCGAGGAAGGTGCCGGAAAAGGCCGCACCCCCATACGCGCCTACGCACGCAGAGCCCTGGCCCTCACCGTCACAGGGCTGCTCACGGCCACCGGTGTCGCCGCCCTGTCCGGCACCGCCCACGCGGCGAGCACCCTCGGCGAGTCGGCGAGCGCCAAGGGCCGCTACTTCGGCACGGCGGTCGCCGCGAACCACCTCGGCGAGGCGCCCTACGCCGCCACGCTGAACACCGAGTTCAACTCGGTGACCCCCGAGAACGAGATGAAGTGGGACGCGCTGGAAGCGTCCCGGGGATCGTTCACCTACGGCACGGCCGACCGTATCGTCAGCCACGCCCAGAGCCGCGGCATGAAGGTGCGTGGACACACCCTGGTCTGGCACTCCCAACTGCCCGGCTGGGTGGGGTCACTGGGTGCGGGCGATCTCCGTACGGCGATGAACAACCACATCACCCAGGTCATGCGGCACTACCAGGGCAAGATCCACTCCTGGGACGTCGTCAACGAGGCGTTCCAGGACGGGAGCAGCGGGGCACGCCGCAGTTCGCCCTTCCAGGACAAGCTCGGCAACGGCTTCATCGAGGAGGCGTTCCGCACCGCGCGGGCCGCCGACCCGGCCGCCAAGCTCTGTTACAACGACTACAACACCGACGGCGTGAACGCGAAGTCCAACGCCGTGTACGCCATGGTGAAGGACTTCAAGCAGCGCGGCGTGCCCATCGACTGCGTGGGCTTCCAGAGCCACTTCAACAGCCAGTCCCCCGTTCCCGCCGACTACCGGCAGAATCTGCAGCGCTTCGCCGATCTCGGCGTCGACGTGCAGATCACGGAGCTGGACATCGAGGGGTCCGGGGCCGCGCAGGCCTCGAGTTACGCCAACGTGGTGCAGGCGTGCCTCGCGGTGACGCGTTGCACGGGCATCACCGTCTGGGGCGTGACCGACAAGTACTCCTGGCGCGCGAGCGGGACCCCGCTCCTCTTCGACGGCGACTACAACAAGAAGCCGGCCTACGCGTCCACGCTGGCCGCCCTGGGCGGTGGCGACGGAGGGAACGGCACCGGCACCTGCACCGTCTCGTACGCGAAACAGGAGACGTGGGGTGACCGCTACAACGGCAAGGTGACCGTGACGGCGGGGAGTTCCCCCATCAGCGGCTGGAACGTACGGGTGACCGTCGCCTCGGCGCAGCGGATCTCGGCCACCTGGAACGGCACACCCAGCTGGGACAGCTCCGGGAAGGTGATGACCATGACGCCGAGCGGCAACGGCAGCCTGGCGGCCGGTGGCAGCACGAGCTTCGGATTCACCGTCATGACGAACGGCGACACGGCGCCACCCGCCATCAGCGCCTGCACCGCGTCCTGACCGGAGCGTCCGGCCGGAGGGACACGAGGGCCTTCGCGGGCGGGTCTCCCGCCCTCGAGAGTCCTCCGGCCGGTACGCACCGGTGTTCTATGCTCCTCGCCATGCGCGATGACGAGGAGACGGGCCGCGTCACCCTGGCCCAGGTGGCCCAGCGTGCCGGCGTCTCCATTTCGACGGTCTCGAAGGTCCTCAACGGGCGGCAGGACGTGGCGCCCCCCACGAGAGTCAAGGTGGAGCGCCTGCTGGAGGCCCATGCCTACCGGCGCACCACACGGTCGGCCCACGAGGCGCCGCTCATCGAGATCGTGTTCCATGAGCTGGAGAGCATCTGGGCGATGGAGCTGATACGGGGCGTGGAGAACGTGGCCAAGGCCCACGGCGCCGGGGTCGTCCTCACCGAGAGCGGAACCCGTCACGCCCCCAGCCCCGACTGGCTGGAGGCGATGCTGCAACGCCGACCGCTCGGTGTCGTCCTGGTCTTCTCCGCCCTTCCCGGCGAAGTGAAACAGCAACTCCAGGCGCGTTCGATCCCGTTCGTCATCATCGACCCGGCGGGAGACCCCAACCCCGACGTCCCCTCGGTCGGCTCCGCCAACTGGAACGGCGGACTGGCCGCCACCCGCCACCTCATCGAATGCGGACACCGGCGCATCGGGATCATCACCGGCCCCGAGGACATGCTCTGCTCCCGCGCCCGGCTCGACGGCTACCGGTCGGCGATGAGCATGGCAGGGCTGGAGGTGGACCCCGGGCTGGTCCTGTTCGGTGACTTCCACGTCGAGGGCGGATACGACCGCGCCGCCGACATGCTGTCCCTGCCCCGGCCGCCCACCGCGATCTTCGCCGGCAGCGACCTCCAGGCGCTCGGCGTACTGGAAGCCGCCCGGGTGCACGGCCTGCGGGTCCCCCACGACCTTTCGGTGGTCGGCTACGACGACGTGTCGATCGCCCGCTGGGCCAGCCCGGCACTGACCACGGTCCACCAGCCGCTGCGCCGGATGGCGGAGGAGGCCACACAGATGCTGATGCGGCTGCGGGCCCGGGAACCGGTGTCCACGCGGCTTGAGCTGGCCACGAGCCTGGTCGTACGCAAGAGCACGGCGCCGCCGCCTCCCGGGAAGTGACCGCGGCGGTCCGGCGGGCCGGCGGGCCGGCGCTGCAAGGCTAGTGGGCGCCCGGCAGCAGGAGAACTCAGGTGTGCGGGCACGACCGCGGCGGGGCGGGCGGCCTGGTGGCGTGGGGACATCGTCGACCCGGTGGCCGGATTCCGCGTCACTCGGAGTCGATGAAGAACACCTGGTCGGTGCGCTCGGCACAGGGTTCCTGTCTGGCCGTGGCACCCTCGGCCGTCGAGCCGCCGGTGATGCCGACGCAGTACTTCTGGTCGGGTGTGTGCAGCGTATGGACCCGGTAGGTGTTGGCCACGGGAGTGTCGACCGCCGCGATGTAGAAGGAGTTGGCCGTCGCGCAGTCGGTCGAGGTCTCCAGCAGGTCGGGGACCGTGCTGACGGGGAACACCATGAGGCAGCGCACACCGGCCTGGGCGCTGTGCCACTGGATCTTGAACAGGCCGTTGCCCTGCGGCAGCAGGTAGGTACGGGGGGACGTGGCCTGCGCACACGGACGCTGCACGACGACCGGCACGTTCAGGAGCCCCGCCCGTCCCTCGGTCAGGCACAGCCCTGGCGCACTGCCCGGACGGAGCTTGACCCAGCCCTCCTGGAGACCCCGGAAGCTCCCCTGGGTGAACCGCGCGCCGGCCTGTCCGTCGCAGGTCCATTGCCGGAGCGAGGCGCCGTCGGCGGTGGCGGATGAGGTGACCTCGAGACACTTGCGCGGGTTCGCCGTCATCGGCTGGATCGACGCGGCGTCGCCGTCTTCCCCGAACTGGAAACTCGTACCGGGCCGGTTGTCGCACTCGGTCTGCACGACGGCGGCTCCGTCATCGGCGCTGGAGTCCCGCACCGCCATGCACTTGCCGCTGAGGACACTGACGATGTGCACCGCCCCGCCGGCGGCCGAGGACACCTTCAAGTGCCACAGTGCCCCCTCGCGTCCGGCGCAGCGGCGCTGTCTGACCGGCTCACCGACGTCATGCGTGGCGACCTCCAGGCACATGCCGGTGTGGGTGGCGGCGATGTTGATCTGCCGGCCCGAGGCGGCGTCCGCGGCACGGGCCGTCGGACCACCGACCGCCAGCAGTGCCGAGACCAGCACCAGGACGAGGGCAAGGACCGGGGCGACCGCATGCGGACACGGTCTGGGCAATCTCGGCATCGCACTCTCCCTCACGGCGGGTCCGGGCCCGCCCGCTGCCGCGCCCGCCGGGCCGTGAGGTTCGGCCGAGCAGACACGGGGGCGGGCCGGCGTGATGCCGCCACATGCTGCCCGCGGGCGCTGATGCCGGGCTGACGAGGCGCGCGCCTCGCGGATCTGCCGCAGGCCGGCGATGTGCGCTCGCGGGTCAGGGGGAGACGGTGGCGGCAGGCGGCGTCCAACGACGGGTGGGGGGCACCGCGTTGGAGACGCCGTAGTCCTTCTTGAGGTGTTCGGGGATGGCGTAGTGCATCACGCGTCCTCGCGTGAGAGAGGAAAGTTCGAAGATGGTGGTGAGGTGTCCCAGGCGGTCCAGGGCCCAGGTGCCGAAGGGCGAGCGGTCCTCGATGGTCTCCAGGACGCCGAGGAGGTGCGGGACGGCCTTGACGACGGTGTCCCACGGGGTGCTGGGCACCTGGAGCCAGTCGGCGCAGGTGTCGCCGACCAGGTGACGGATGAGTGCGGAGATGATCGGGTCGAAGAAGGTGCCGGGCACGACTTCCTCGTAGAGGTCGATGAGCTGCCGGGTCAGGTGCGTTCCTTCGTCGGAAGGCCCCATGTGCCGGATCATGTACAGGTCGAGGAACTCGCGGGCCTCGTCGAGCGTCTTGGGAACGGCTTCCTGGTCGACGCCGAGCATGGCGCCGACGACGCGCCAGGCGTAGTAGTAGGCCTCCGCGCCTTCCGTCGACATGTGGATGCCGAGGCGGTGCAGGCTGTCCAGTACCAGCATGGAGAAGAACATCTGCCCGCCGATCATGTCCTCCTGACAGATCGGCGTGCCGAGTTCTTCGGTGTCCCACTGGTTCTCGCGTTCGAGGTGGTGGCGGATGGAGGCGTGCAGGAGCCGGACCTTCTGCGCGGCGGGGACGAAGCGGCCGCCGGCCTCGAAGGCGTCGGGCTGCATCAGGTAGACGGTGAACTGGCCGGTCTCGGCCATCCGTTTCGAGGGGTACTTCAGCCCATGGGTGGCCGACAAGAGCTTGGCCACGTGCGGGACGACGTAGCAGGCGGGCATGGAGGCGAAGGACAACGCGGTGGAGATGTGCACGTTGTTGTCGATGAAGAAGAGGCGCGCCTTCTCCATCTCCCCCCAGTCCACCCAGGCCGGCGGGACGCTGGTGGCCTGAAGATACTCCTTCGCCACGTCGGGCAGCCCGTCCGGCAGCGGGGCGCCCGCGGTGGAGACGTAGCGCATCAGGGTGTTGAACTTGCCCACCTCTCCGCGTTCGAAGAGCGTGGCGACGGTGGCGTCGGCGAGTTCGTCGCCGGTCCGCCGCAGGGTGTCCATCGAGGCCTCGGTGTAGGTCATGGCAAAGCTCCTTGTCATCCACGCGTGGTGGCGTACGACGGGCGGGAGGGTCTGGCCGGCGGCGCGGGATCGCGCCGTTCGTGCGCGAGGGTCAGGACAGGCGGACCGCCGCCGAGTGCGCCAGAGCGGCCAGGGCAGCGGCGGCGTGGGCGGGTACGTTCAGCTCGTGAAGGGCGTCGAGGGCTTCCTCGACCCGCTCGGTGATCATGCTTTCGACGCGGTGGGGTGCCTTCAGCCGACGCATCACCTCGCGTACCGCGCGCAGGCCGTCCTCGTCCAGGTCCCCCCGGCCCAGCAGGGCACGCAGCCGCTCCCGGTCGCCGTCACCGGCCAGACGCCATGTCTCCGCCAACAAGGCCGTGGGCCGGTGGCCGCGTACGTCATCGGCGTTGTCCTTCCCGGTGCGTTCCGGGTCTCCGAACAGGCCGAGCAGGTCGTCCCGCAGCTGGAATGCCTCGCCCAGGGGCAGCCCGTAGGCGGAGTAGCCCTCACTCAACCGCCTGCCGGCCCCGGCGAGGGCGCCGCCGATCAGCAGGGGCTGCTCGACGGTGTACTTGGCGGTCTTGTACCGGATCACCTTCAGTGACGCGGTGGTGTCCGGCTCGGCTCCGGTACGGAGGATCTCCAGGCACTCGCCGGCGATGAGCTCACGGGCCAGCACCGACCACAGCGGGCGGGCGCGAGACAGATACGCGGCGGGCAGACCGCTGGTGGTGAACAGCTGCCCGGCCAGTCCCGTCAGCAGATCGCCCACCAGTATCGCCAGTGACCTGGCGGCCGTGGCGGCTCGCGGTCGATGGCGTACGGCGCCGCGCAACGCGATGTGCGTGGTGGGCCGGCCGTGCCGCAACGCGCTGTCGTCGATGAGGTCGTCGTGCACGACCGCGGCGGCGTGCACCAGCTCCATGGAGGCCGCGGCCCGCACCAGCGCGTCGCTGTCCGGCTGTCCCACCGCGCGCCAGCCCCAGTAGCAGAAGGCCGCCCGCAGCCGTTTGCCGTCCGCGACCGCGGCCTCCAGTTGCTCGGCCACCGGCCCCAGGGCCGGGTCGATCGCCGTGAACTGCTCGGCCTCCTGGGCGATGAACAGACGCAGCACCTCGTCGACGCGGGTCTTGAACGCGTCCTGCTCCCACCGGTCAGGCATCATCGGCGGCCCGCCGAGCGAGGGCGTGCCGGGCGAGGACCTCCAGATGGGCGGGAGGCGCGGCCGCGTACCGGTCAAGGACCAGTCGCCCGCGCGCCATCAGGTCGTCCTGGGCCTCCGTCGCCAGCTCCGCGGCATCCGCGCGGCGCAGCAGGCCCCGCATCGTCCCCACGGCCGAACCCACCAAGCCGAACGCCAGATCGGCCAGCCCGGTCACCACCAGGACCGCCTGTTCGTCCAGGCCCCCACGTTCTCCTGCTGCCCCTCGCATCACGCCACCCCCACGCCAGAACCCGCGGACGGCGCCGGTCGTACGCCGTTCTTCCCAGCATCGCGACAACCTGGGCATAGAAGCGGAGGAAATCACCATCGAGTGATCACATCGCTCGAACGTACGGGTCGCCCGCCTACCGCCGGTCCGGGCGGCACGCAGGTGAGCAGGACGGTGTCGGCCCGCCGGTCCGAAGCGGAACCGCCTCCTGGCCGTCGAGCAACCGCCCACCGCGACGCCCCGCTCCGGGAGTGCCCGTGGTCGCCGCTCCGGCGGCGCAGGGAGGGAGACGAACGGCGGGAGACCCGCAGGCAGGAGGCCTTGATCGCGGCTGGTCAGCGCCGCGTGGAACTGCTGTCCAGGGCCATGAACGTCCCCGGACTCCGCAGAGACCGTGTTCCTCGGCGATGCCGACCTCGGGGCACCCCTGCCACCAGAGCGGCGTCGCCAGTTCCTCTACGCACGGGTGGTGTACGAGAACATGGTCCTGTGGGGCAGCCCCCGGCGAGCGGGACTTCTGACCGAGGGAGCCCCGTCCCGGCCACAGACGGGGCGTGCCCCCAGGGGAGACGCAGGCTCTCGTACGGCCTCAGTAATTACCTCACCGAGGGCGGGCCGCCGTCGCTCACCACTCCGGCGATGAGGTCGCGGACGAGTTCCGCCGCCTGGGCGCGGGCCTTCTCAGGCTCGTCGGCCTCCGTGATCGTGATGGAGAGCTCCGTGAGCGCGCCGTAGAAGGCGCGGGCGACCAGAGCGGCGGGGTGGGGCCGCATACGGCCGGCGTCGAGTGCGGCGTCCACGATGTCGAGGACTATGCCGCCGAGGTGGAGCTGGTCCAGTTCGCGCCACCGCTGCCAGCCCAGCGCGATCGGCCCCTGCTGGAGCACGATGTGCCGGTAGACGTGTCCGGCACAGATGTCGAGGAACGCGTCGACCGCCCGGTAGGCACGCTCGCGGAGATCGGCCACGGGGGCGATCGCCGCCCGGATGTCCCGGGTGGCCTGGCGCTCCAGCTCCTCGAAGACGGCCTCGAAGAGTCCGGGTTTGCCGTTGAAGTGGTGGTACAGCGCGCCCCGCGTCAGCCCGGCGGTGCGCACCAGTTCTTCCGCGGAGACGTCCGCGTAGTCCCGTTCGGTGAAGAGGCAGAGCCCTGTGTCGAGCAAGGTGCGGCGCGTGTTCTCCGCGTATCTCTCGCGCAGCGTTTCCATACACCATGGATATCACATACGCTGCGTATGTCAGATTCACTCTGAATGAATGGTGGCGGCGATGGAGAAGGCAGTGGACGTCGCGGTCGTCGGAGCCGGTGTGGCGGGCCTCGTAGCCGCCCGGGATCTCGCGCGCAGTGGAGCGGACGTCCTGGTCCTGGAAGCACGGGACCGCGTCGGAGGCCGGCTCCTGAACGCCGAACTGCCCGGCGGCGCGCCCATCGAGGTCGGCGGGCAATGGGTCGGCCCGACCCAGCGTCACGCCAGGGATCTGATCAGGGAACTGGGACTGCGGACCTACCCCACCTACGCCGACGGTGAGCACATCGGCGAGTTCCGCAGCACCCGCGTCCAGTACACGGGCCGGATCCCCCAGCTCAGCCCGCTCGTCCTCGCCGACATCGGACAGACCCAGTACCGGCTGGACCGCATCGCCCGCCAGGTCGCCGCCGCCGAGCCCTGGCGAGCGCCCCGGGCCGAGGAACTGGACCGCCAGACCTTCGGCACCTGGCTGCACCGGACAGCACGCACCCCGGGCGGCCGGGCCTTCTTCCGGCTGATCACCGAAGCGGTCTTCTCCAACGGACCGGAGGACATGTCCGCGCTCTGGGCCGCCCACTACGTCGGCGCCGCCGGCGGCCTCGACCAGCTGATCAACGTCGTCGGCGGAGCCCAGCAGGACCGCGTCCTCGGCGGAACGCAACGCATCGCGCTCGAACTGGCCGAAGAACTCGGCGACCGGATCGTCCTCGACGCGCCGGTCACCGACATCGACTGGCGGCCCACGGCGGCCTCCGGCGTGCGCGTCACCACCCGCAGCGGCCCGACCGTCCGCGCCCAGCGCGCCGTCGTCGCCGTCCCGCCGCCGCTCACCGCCCGCATCCGCTACACCCCCGGCCTGCCCGGCGACCGCGACCAACTCGTCCAGCGGATGCCGATGGGCCGGGTCATAAAGGTCAACATCGCCTACGAGGAACCGTTCTGGCGTCACGCCGGCCTCAGCGGGCAGGCCAACAGCACCCACCGCCCCTTCGGCACCGTCCTCGACAACACTCCTCACGACGGCTCGTGCGGCGTCCTCGTCGGATTCCTCGAAGGACGCCACGCCGACACCGGCTCACGCATGGACCCCGACGAGCGCCGCACTCAGGTCATCAACGACCTCGCCGGCTACTTCGGCCCCGAGGCCCGCGACCCCATCGCCTACATCGAACGCGACTGGGCGGAGGAGGAATACAGCCGCGGCTGCTATGGGGCCTTCGCCGTACCCGGCGCCCTCACCCGCTTCGGCCCCGCCCTGCGCCGCCCGGTCGGCCCCCTGCACTGGGCGGGCACCGAGACCGCCAGGCGCTGGACCGGCTACATCGACGGAGCCGCCGAATCCGGCCATCGCGTCGCCGAGGAGATCCTCCCCGAGCTCTCCTGACCCCCGGCACGCGGGCGAGGCCGGCACTCGCGAGCACACCGGCGTCGTGGTGCACCTCGTCACCGCGGCCGGATCGGCGGGCCCCAGGCCGCGGTGACGGCTCCGTCGCCACGCGGGACGGAGCCGCAACCTGCGCCCGTGGCCAGAACTCTCGCCCTACGCCCTCTGGGTCAGCAGACCGGCGTTGATGACCTCAGCGATGAGGGTGGCGCCGCGGCTGTTCTGGTGGATGTGGTCGGTCGTGAGCAGGAGACCGCGCCGCCGCGAGATCGTGTCGAGGCTGCGGCGCAGCACCGCGTGCTGGACGAGGACGCCGACGGCCGCTGCGGGCGTCACCTCCCGGTAGGGGGTCGGCGGCGGGTCCGCTCGGCGCAGTTCCTCGGTCTGACGTTCGTGGAGCGGAAGGTAGGCCACGCCGTTGGTGGCGGCGACCTCGGCGATCATCCGGCTGTACGCCCGCGATGCCTGTGCCGCTGCTCCGTCGAGTTGTTGGCCGAGTACTGGTAGCGACAGCAGACCGATCGTCGCGTCGGTCTCCGCTCGCAGCCGTGCGACGACGGTTCCCAGGCACTGTTGGAACCAGCCGGTCGACGGGCGGTCGGGGAGCTGTTTGCGCTTCATGGCCTGCTCGACCGGGTATCCGGCGAGGCTCGATCGGGCGTCGTTGGTCCCGATCAACACGGTGATCACATCGGGTGGGTCCGTGACGACTGCGTCGACGCGCTGCAAGAGGTTGTAGGCGAAGTCGCCGTTGGCGCAGAAACGGGCGAGCCGCACGTCGCCGGCAGGGTGGCGCTGTCCGAGAAGACCCAGGTAGTCGACGCTGAACTGCGCGCGGGTGAGGCTGTCGCCGAGGCACGCGATACGTGTCGTCACGGCGCTTCCTGCGGGCCGGGCGTGCCGACGCGTTCGGTCGGGCGGGGGCCGGTCCGGGGGCGGTGCTCGGTGCCGAGGGTCGCGGTGATGGACAGGAGGGACGTCGGCCCCTCCATGTCGACGGCGTGCCATACCCCGGCCGGGTTGATGGTGGCCTCGCCCGGCCCGAGCAGAACGCGGTCGCGTACCCCGTCGATGTCGCGGGTGACCGTCACGGACCCGCTGAGGCAGACGACGAGTTCGTCGCCCGCGGGGTGGTTCTCCCAGTGATCGCCGGGTCCGTCGCCGTCGAACATCATCACCATCCGGCCCTCGGCGCCGTCTGCCACGACCGCGGCGCTGTAGGCCTGGAGCACCTCCGGATCCCAGGTGAAACCCTCGACGGGATTGGCTCTCGACCCCAGCCCGAGGTGTACGGGGGTGGTCCGCAGGTCCATGGCATCGCGTTCGTGGTCACTGATTCTCATGCCGACGATCGTCCACCCCGGCGGTCGGGCGGTCTTGAAGAAATGGGAAGAGAAGCCGACGCGAAGGGCGGGCAGTTGGCGGCTACCCGGCTCCGAGGAGGACTTCGCCGCGCCGCCATGCCGTCGGCGACCGGCCCGTGAACTCGCGCCAGTCCCGGACGAGATGGGCCTGGTCGGCGTAGCCGGTGATAGTCGCCACGTCGATCCACGGGAGCGGGTCCTGCGCCGCCGCCAGCTCGTGCGCGTGCTCGAAGCGCAGGACCCGGGCGGCGGTCTTCGGCGACAGGCCCACCTCCCCTTGAAACCGCTCGGTGAAATACCGACGGCTCCAGCCGAGTTCGGCGGCGACCGCACCGATCGGGACGCGCCCCCGGGCGGCGACGAGGCGACGCCACGCCTCGGTCACCTCGGGGCGCACCCGGCGCACATGGCCGCCGCGGACGCCACGGTCGACGGCTCGCAGAAGCAGTTCGTCCAACGCCGTGAACCGCGCCGCCCACGTCGTCGCCGATCGGAGCCGGCCGACCAGCTCGACGGCAAGGGCTCCGAGAAGCTCGTCCAGTGGGACCAGCCGGTGGGCGAGCTCGGCGGCGGGCATGCCGTAGACGGCCCGGGCCCCCAGCGGTGTCAGCGACACCTGAACGCCTTGCTGGCGTCCGTCGTGGTGAATCGCGACGGATCGGCGCATCAGACCGCCGGCCACACTGCCGAATCGGCTGACCGGTGCCCCGTCGTCAACGCCCGCCGCCACCTCCAGAGGATCTGACAGGCTTATCACCGCGGTGAGCGCGCGGCTCGGCGGGCCGCAGTGCACCCCCGTCGGGAGCCCGCGGAGGTCGAAGCCGACATACGAGTCGACGTACTCCCGCAGGGCGGGCGCCGGCCGCGCACCGATCTCGACTCCGGTGGCCGTGTGGTCCTCCATTCTCGCCAGTGTACGAGCCGCCCTCCCCCGGGAGATCACCATCCAATGACTGCTCAACGGCGGCTTGCGCGGCTGAGCGCCGGAGCGGTCACGGCTTGCGGACGCAGGTGAACAACTCCTGAAGAACGCCGCGCATTCAATCCGCCGGAGCAGGGGGCGGAGAGCCGCCCAGGGGATACTGACCGGTCGCCGCGGTGGCAGCCGTGAGGCGAAACGCGGCGCTGTTGCCGATCTGCGTGGTTCCCTGCTGGCCGTTGACGCTCCAGCGCAGTGTGGCTCGCCAAGAGCAAGAACGGGAGCGGGCCTGCACGTCGAGAACGAAGTGCTCGAGTTCGCTCTCGGAGACGTAGAAGGGGAACTCCGCCGGCTCGGGGTCCGGTCGTTCTTCGCCGGTCTTGCCGTACGGCGTGACGGTAGGGCCGCCGGGAGCGTCCAGAATCACCCGGAAGTGGCGCGAGGGCAGCCCTCCGGCTCCGCGCTCAAAGACGTGGGTACCCGGGACGGGGTCCTGGCAGTCGGCGGTCACGTCCATCCCGTGGAGTGTGACAGCTTTGGGCGAGCCTCCCTGGAGATTGAGCTTGAGTACCTGCTGACCGGCTGATACGGCGCCGACCCGCTTTTGCCAGTCGGCCCACTGGGACAATGAAGCGTGACCGTCTGTGGAGGCGCCAGGAAGTGGATCGACGTCCGCCACTTCCTTGTCGGGGAGGATCCAGCCGGCGGTCGTGTAGGTGTAAGGGCCGAGTGCCACGACCTTCAGCTCGTGCGCGGCGTCCTGGAAAGGGTTGAGCCGCTGGCCGATATCGGTGAAAGTGGGCGCCAGCGGGCTGGTCAGGCTTGCCAGAATGAGACCGCCGGCCACCGTCAGGATCGTGGTTTTCACGCCGGCCGACCGTCGCTGCCACCATCCCGGAATGCCTGTCGGCGGAGGGACGAACGGTGGATACGCCGGGGGCGGCGGAATGCGCTCCGGGCTCGCGTCGGGCCCGCTGAACTGTGCGTCGCGTTCCATGGCCCCCCTGTCACATCAAGACTGCGGGTCGTTTTGCGGATACGTTCCGAGGTCGAATCCCGCGCGGACACTTTCCGAACTGGTGGCGCAACAACGCTCCGTTATCAGGACAGCGCCACGCAACGCTTTCCGTCCGGCGGAACGGAGTGACCAGATCTACCAGGAGGCCCTGGTACAGGCGATGTCAGCGTGGCTCCTGGCCACTCTGAGTGCCACCAACCCATTCACGCACTGCGGTTGGCTCCCCCCAGCCTGTTTCCGGGTGCATATCGCAGTGCTTTTCGGGCCGACATCGTATCCCTTACTCGTCAGGTAGGCCGTGCAGTCACCCGTTGCGGCCTCACTTGTTCCGGGGGCGGCGACCAGCCCGAGGCCCGCGGCAACCGCCATGGCTGTCACCGCACAGCACCTGCGAAACGACGTTGTCTTCATGCTCTCCCCAAACCGCTCGGCCGTACGCGCGTGAATTGTCGCTGCCTACCCGCCTTCGCCTTCTCCGCCCACCGTTCTGCGACTCGCACCGAAGGCCGGGGCCGCGGCCGTGAGCACCCGATCCCATAATCAACGCACCGCAGATTATTGTCAACGCTGCGTCGATTCTGTTCGCCGGCCTGACCGGAGCACCGGGCAACACGTTGAGACGGAAGCCGTCTTCACCAGCGCGGCCCCTGGCGTCGAGCACACGGACACTCGTGCCGAACCGCCTCTCGTGCGGTCGGCACGGGGGCGTAACCTCTGCTGGCATGAGCAAGCAGGCCGACGGGCGTTCGGTGTCTGAGGGTCGGCGCCGCACCAAGATGAGCAAGGGTGACCTGCGGGAGCAGGCGCTGTTGGATGCGACCGAGGAGCTGCTTCGGCGGTCCACGGTCGCCGAGATGACGATGGAGGCTGTCGCGAAGGAGGCAGGGATCACCCGATCCGCCGCCTACTTCTACTTCGCCTCCAAAGAGGACTTGGTGCACGCCGTCATCGAGCGCGCCACCCGATACATCTATACCGGTATCGAGGCCTCCGCCAAAGCCAGTGACAGCACCGGATTGCAACGTGCCATCGATGTCCAGGTCGACAACTGGCGCCGGCACGGTCACATCTTCCGCGTGGGTGTCGAACTGTCGACCCGGTCTCAGTACAGGCAGGTGTGGGTCTCCCTCATGGAACACGGCATCGACCTGGCATGCCAGGCGGTCGCTCACGACCGGGCACGCGGATTGGTCCACGGCGATCCCGAGCAGGATCGCGCCCAGCTCGATGCCATCGCCTGGATGGGTGAGCGAACCTGCTACCTGCTCTTCACCCGCGACCACAGCGACGCCGAGGAAGAACAACTGCGTATCACTCTCAGCACCCTGGCCCACCGCGCACTCGGCTACATCGCCACGGACTAGTCCCGGTTCCAGGCCCGTACGCGGCCCTGCACCGCAGTGCGAAAGCCCTGGTCGGCTCTTCGGCGAACCTCACGCGACAGCCACGCCGGGCGACGACTGGCCAAGGCGATCGGCGGCGACCCCGGAGCGACTACAGCCATGCCTCCGTGGCCATGCCGCCCGCATGCACCCCGCTTCGCGTACGTCCACGCCTGTCCACGCCTCCAACACGCTCTGGACAAGCACGGGTGCGGAGACCAGCACGGACGTCAAGACCTTCCGGAGTCCTACTCGGTGGTCATCGGCTCCTCGGCGGCCGTGACGACAACCGCCAGGTCTGCGCCCGCCCGGAGGAGTGCCACGGTCCGCATGGCGATCTGGTCAAGACGCTGTTGCAGGATGCGTCGCGTCTCTCCCAGGCCCTCGAACTGCCGCAGGGAGCCCATGGTCTCGCGCACTGCGGGAATGCCGTAGCCCGCGCTGCGCAGGGCCGCGACGATGCGTGCCGCCCTGATGGCTGGCAGATCAAATCGGCGCGCTCGCAGTGACGTCACCCGGTCGGGGGCGACAAGCCCTTCCTGCTCCCAGTACCGCAGGGTCGAGGGCCGCACATCAAGCGCCTTGGCGAGCTCCGTGATGGTCATCGCGTCGCTCTCCTGCTCGACGTCGGGTGTGTTCGCTTCGGCCTGGATCGCACGCAACGCTCGTTGAGCACGCAGGGCCTCCTCGCGTTCCCGCGCCAGCCGGACGTGGACCGCGTTGATCGCCGAGGCCGCCTCCGTGATCGTCTGGGTTCGCAGTTCCGCGAGCATCTGCCGGGCCGTGGCGGGCCCCACCGCACCTGCGACTCCTCGGTAGGCGCGCAGGGCGTGCACGTGCGACGACGTATAGGACCGGTAGCCGTTGCTCGACCGAGCGGCCGGGGGAATGACTCCCAGCCGCTCCAGGTCGCGAACCTGTTGCACCGAGTACCCCGACTCCTCGGCGATCTGAGCGGTGCGAAGCGGCACCCGTCGTGAACGGCTCGCCGTCTCATCCATCGGCAACCCCACATAAGCACTTGAAGGTGATGCTTTAACCATGAGTATGGAACAGATCATCGCGGCGGTGCGAGGCTTCGACGGGGCGCTCGTGGTCATCCCGGAGCCGGGCGGCGACTTCCCCGAGATGGCGTGGGGAGATGCGTTCTTCTACTACGCCCCCGACGGCCAGATGCCTCAGAACGTCCAGCCTTACGGAACGATCACCACCAAGAACTACCCTGACGACACCACTTGTGACCTTGACCCTCCGGGCCGCTGGCGCGTGAACATCCGCGTCGACCGTGTGACGTTCCGGGCACTCACGGGGGAAGAACCGCAGAGCCTCACCCGGCCTCGTGATTACGCAGCCGCCGACAGTCTGTTGCCACACCCGGTGTACGGGGCGATCGGCTGGATCTGTGTCGTCAACCCTGGCGAGAGGACAGCGGACACGCTCGTGCGGCTTCTGCGCAGCGCCCACGACGCCGCTCGGACCAGGCACACGCGGCGACACGGGCCTGCGGCCGACGGGGCAGTTGGTGACGACGAGGTTGGCCACCGCAGCTCGGCTCCGTAGTTCCCTGGCTGGGTGTCGTTCACCGGCTGGTCGACGCGGCCGAACAGGGCTCGCGCCCTCGCCATGTGTTTGCACCCGAAAACCTTGCATCCGGGCAGCAGGTGAAATCCCTCCAGGACTTCGCCGCCTACCTTCACCTGCTGTGCGCGGACTGCGAGGCGGCTTGCCACCGGCACGATCCCCACGCGCCCGCAGCACGAGGCTGGACCAACCGGTCCGTCGACGACTTCCTCTGGGCCCTGGTTCGGCTTCTGGAAGGCCGGCTCGATGGCACCGACCTGCTGTACGACCGTCCCTCTGGTCACCCGCCGCCACGCTCAACGGCTGGGCCGCATGCAATTGTGCGTCTGAAGACGGGAGTTGGGGGCATGCGGACGGTAGGAGACCGGCTGCCTTGAGACCAGATCCTGAAGCGACCGATCCGAAGGAGCGAGAGATGACCACGCAGTACGGCAACCAGCCGACCGGGCAGCACCACCCCCCGGCCAAGAGCGGTGCCAGCGAGAACGTCCTCAGCATCATCGCGATCGTGCTGGGAGCGATCGGCCTTCTCTTCCTGCCGATCGTGTTCGGCCTCGGTGGGCTGGTCCTGGCCCTCATCGCCAAGTTCGCTCGACACGAACGGCTCTCCACCATCGCCCTGATCGTCAGCGCCGTCGGACTGATCGGCGGCATGGTCCTCGGCGCCATCGTCGCCAGCTAGCGGAATCCAACCCCCTGTTCGGCTATACCTGCCCCGGGAGGCCCTGGGCTTCGTCCCGTCCGCCCTCCGACGAACATACGAAGATACAGAGATACGGACACGGGGAGGAGGGCAGATGTCGTGATGCCCCTCCTCCCCGTCAGTCTCGCCGGAGCCCCTTCTATGGCCGGGGCCCGGCTCCTCCAGGGGGACGGTTAACGGTGGTGCCCGCCGCGATTCCAGGACTTGGTGTCCACGGTGTGGTGGCGGTCGTTGCGCAGGACGGCCTTGTCGGCGTGGTTGTCCCACATGTAGTCGCGGCGGTCCTGGTAGAGGTGGTCGTGGGTGTCGCGGCCGGTGCCGGTGTGGACGCGGAGCGTATCCCCGCCGGCCAGGCGTACGTTGCGGAAGCGGTAGCGGTTGCCGTCACCGTCCCGCAGCGTCCAGCCCTTGAGGTTGACCGTGTGGCGGGTGTTGTTGGTGATGTCCACCCATTCGGCGTTCAGCGACCGGTTGGTGTGGTTGTCACGTCCGGGGCTGTCGGCCTGCACGGCGCTGATCTCCACCCGCGGATGCCGGTGATGGTCCCGGTCGGCCGCGGTGGCCGGCAGCGCCGCGGCACAGACCACGGCGCCGGCGGCGAGGGCCACGGCAGCGAAACGGTGGGCGGTCGATGAAGCAGACATGAGTGATGTCCCCTCAGAGGCTGGGCCCGGGCAGCCGACAACGGCCGGCGGGCACGTTGGCACGTCTCCCCGACCCGGTGCGGGCCGAGAACCCACACTGTGAAGCTGCCGTGACCGTTGTGGCGGACCGGCGACCACCAGTTACCGATTACGGACAATTCCGTGACCCTTGCCTGCACTCACCACGCACCTCTTGCGGGCGTGCACCTGACACCCCGTGAGCACTACACCGACCCGCTGAACGATCAACGGCAAGCGCTTGCCCAATCCGGCGCACCTCCGGTGACGCCATCCAGCGCATCACCCGAACGGCCCCACACGCCTTGGTAACAACCGTTCTGCGCCCTTCCTCGCACACGCCGCCCCTGTTCGCACAGAAAGACGAACAGCGCGGACCGACAAACGTCGGCATTCACGCCGGCTCGCCACGCGCCCGGGCAGCGGGTCCGACCCGGCTCGGGAACGGAACACCCCGCCATGCGAGGCGCGGCGGGGCTACTCGGCGGTTCCGTCCTGATCCGGCGGACCTGCCGCGCGGCCCGCTGGCCCGGTCTGAGGCGAACCTCGCAGCCATCAAGGTGCCGCGGACGCTGGAGCGCGAGAACCGCGGCACCACCGGGGATGAGGCGCGCGCCCCGGCCCGCTGGTCGGGGTGGGCCTCGGTGCCGACCGTCTTCCTCGACGGGCCGGGCCCCGACGAGCCGATCCACGCACCCGGCGGGGACCGTGAGGGCGGCTTCGAGACGGACCACGCCGCCTGGGAGTCGTACTCCCGGGTGCGCGGTGAGCTGCGGGACCTGCTGGACCCCTTCGAGTGGCGGTCGGCGTCCCGGGCCGTGCGGGGTGGACTGCCTCCCTCGAAACCCAGGAGAAGCTCATCGGCCACCCCTGATGACCCGCCGCACACACGGGAGCCCCTGGGGGCGGACGGTCAGCTCAGCCGGGCGTCGGCGTACACGGTCATCGCATCGCGCTGGTAGACGGCGAGTCCGTCGGCGATCTTGTCGAAGTTGGCCCGCATCTGCGGGTCGTCGACATAGGTCTGGCCCACTCCCTTGTACGCGGCCGCGCTCGGGGTCCAGAACCGGCAGATGCCCTGGTAGTTGGCCTCCACCTCGGCCTGTACCGCAGGGTCGGACACCGGCGTGCCGGCCACCATGAACTCCGCCATGCGGATCATCTGCGCCGTCACCTCACGCTGCCAGCGCTCCATGTCCTCGGAGGTCATCGCGTCGACGGCCTGCCGGGACTGCTCCCATGCCTGCGGCCACCGCTCCCGGACCTCGGCCTCGGCCTCGGAGGGGGCCTGGAACCCCTCGAACAGGTTCTCCGGCTTGTTGATCTTCGTCATATTGTCCTTGCCCTTGCCTTCTTCCAGTTCGGCGATGGTGCGGCCGACCGTACGGGCGAGCGTCTCCAGCCGGTCCCGTTCCGCGAGCAGCCGTTGGTGGTGCGCACGGAGCGCGACCACCTGGTCGAGCTGGCTGTCCAGGACCGCCTGGATCTCGCGCAGCCCCAGGTCCAGCTCCCGCATCAGCAGGATCTGCTGCAAGCGCAACAGATCGGCCTCCTCGTAGTAGCGGTGCCCGTTGCTTCCGATCCATGCGGGCGGCAGCAGGCCGATCTCGTCGTAATGCCGCAGCGTCCGCGACGTCACCTTGGACATCCGCGCCACCTCCGCGATCGACCAGGCCATTGTCGGTGCCTCCCTCGCCGGGCCGGTCTCTCCGGCCACACACATGACCGTAGAAGTTGCCGCAACGGAAGGCGCAACCCTGAAACCCCGTCCCGTGGTCTCACGGTTTTCGGTGGCCCGATGCAGGGGCCGTGGTTGGCCCGCTTCGCCCTTGTCCGGGATGCGGCGTGCAACAAAGCTGCCTTGGGGCATCGCTGGTCAACGGCGGCCAATGGGGTCAACGGGGGTAACCGTGCTGCGCATCCATTTCACCGGCACAGACCTGGAGAGCGTCGGGTTGGCACGAGGCCCCGACCCGCTGTGGGAGATCGTGTGCAGCCTGTGCCGCCTGCAGACCCGCGAGGGCGCCATGGCCTTCGGTCCCTGGCGCCTATGGGTCGGCGGGCTGGTCCGCCAGGGCGGGGCGGCCAGAGAGGCGGCGTCGGCGCTGCGCACCCTGGTGCCGCGTGCCGCCTACTTTCCGGACTTCCTCACCCCGCATGTCGAGGACGGTCGCAATGATCTGCAATCGGGTATCGACCGGGTGCTCGCCACACCGCGGCGCCGTCTGCGTCATGAGCTGGCTCTGCTGTCGGCAGGCGGTGGACAGCCGTGGGCGGGGGCAGAGCTGGCACGCGGTGACGTCACGACGGTGAACGCGCTGGGCGGAAAGCTGCGTACGTACTACCAGGAGTTCATCGCTCCTCTGGGAAACCGTATCGGCACGGCCACGGCAGCCGACGTGGCCTGGCGCACCCGTGTCCTGGCCGATGGCGGGACGCGGGCCCTGCTGAACAGCCTGCGGCCGATGGCGGTGTGGGAGCCACCGGTGCTGACGGTCGACTATCCGGTCGAGCGTGATCTGCACCTGAACGGGCGAGGCCTGTTGCTGGTCCCCTCGTACTTCTGCTGGCAGCGCCCGATCAGCCTCGCCGACGACCAACTGCGGCCGGTCCTGATCTATCCGGTCGACAAGAGTCCCTCATCGGCAGCCGCCCCCTCGGCGTCACTGTCGCGCATGCTGGGCTCCGCCCGCGCCGCGCTCCTGTCCGAGGCCGCCGCCCTCACCTGCGCCACCACCTCCGAACTCGCCGACGCGACGGGATTGTCCCTGCCGAGCGCCAGCCAGCAGTTGGCCGTACTGCGAGACGGCGGACTCGTTGCCTCACAGCGTGATGGCAAGCGCGTCCTGCACACGGCAACGCCTTTGGGGCTTCGGCTCCTCGACGGTTGCTGAGAGCCCACCCGCCGCTTTCCGCAGGCGAACGCTCCTGGGGTGCTGACATTTTGGCTGGGGCCAAAACCACACGCGCCTGTCCCCGCGGCCGTCGCATGCTGCTGCGCGAAGCACCACACCGCCCACCACACCAGGGAGATTCCGCATGAAGCAGCTGAAGCGCCTCACAGCAGCACTCGCCTCCGTCGTCCTTGCCGGCACCGGACTGGCACTGTCGACCGCACCGGCCTCGGCCGCCCAGGCCGAGCCCGCACAGCGCTCCAGCACCATGACCCTCCCGGAGACCAGCGCCGTATCCCCCGGCGTCGTCGGGGGCGGCGTCGCCTACCGGTACACCAACGACGGCACCCCGACCAACTGCGCACAGGGCGCGCTCTGCCTCAGCGTGTGGGACTACAGCCGCAATCAGTGGAAGGTGTTCTCGTTCGTCAACTGCCGCGTCTACAACATCGCGAACTGGGAAGGCGAAGGCTACTGGGAGAACAACCAGACGCCCCGTGGTCCCAGCGGCCCCAAGGGGAAGTTCTACACGGGCGCCAACGGCACCGGCTCATACGATGTGACCAATGCTCCCTACTCGTACGCGAAGTACACCAGGGGGTGGACCCCCATCAACAGCGTGAGGCCCTGCTGACAGCCCGGTACAGACCGCTGAGTCCCAGCGGTTTCAGCGCCGCGGGCGCGCGGGCGCGCGGGCGCGCCGACCGGTCACGGGCGTGTCGTCTCTGTGTCTCTGCGTCTCTGCGTCTCTGTGTCCGGCGTTTCCCGGGTCACCGGGAAACGCCGGACACAGCCCCGCACGACGTCAGGGTTGTGCGGTGACGGCTTGGGCGTGGAGGCGTTCCAGGGCGTCCAGGACGATGGTGTGCCAATGCCAGGAGAGCCAGCGTCCGACGTCGTTCGCCGTCTCCGAGAGCCACGAGCGCGGCGCACGCGATGCGGACGCGGCGCTCACCGCGCTCCTACCGGCTGTGACAGGGCTCGCTTCAAAGGGGTTTGAACCTGGCGCGGTCACGATCTCCGACACCGGTTCGCGCGGCTCCTGTTCGACACGGTCATCGTGCCGCCGAACAGGCCGCCATCCTCGGCATCGGCGCCACCGTCAAGCGCCCGGTCGTCATCAACCACCCCGACCTCGGCGAGACCAACGCGGTGCGTGACACGATCTACCTGTCGCTCTCCTACGACCACCGCCTGGTGGGCAGCGCCGACGTCGCCCCTTACCTGACCGCCGTCAAGGCGATACCGGAGGCCGGCCACCGCTGAGAGGCCTGGCTCCGTGAGCCGGGAGGCGAGGACCAATGGCCTGGTGAGCTGCTTCAATGCCCGGGTGAGCCATGACATCCACTTTCTCCGCGTCTTCTGCGACGCGAACGGCAACCACGGCAACGTCCTGGGCGTAGTGCGCGACGGCCGCGCCTTCCCCGACGAGGAGGCCAGACAGGCCCTGGCCCGAGGACTGGGGCTCAGCGAAACGGTGTTCGTCGACGACGCCCACCGGGGCATCGTGGACATCTATACGCCCGGGGTGCGGCTCCCGTTCGCCGGATACCCGCTCGTCGGCGTGGCCTGGCTCCTCGGTCTGGACAGGCTGGAGCTTCCTGTGGGGAGCATCCCTGTCCGCCGTGCCGACAGCTTGACGTGGATCAGTGCGCGAGCGGAGTGGGTGCCGCCGCGCACGCTGCGACAGTACGCCGGCCCGCGGGAGGTCGACGCGTTGGCGGTGCCGGAACCGGGAGAGTGGGTGTATGCCTGGGCCTGGCAGGACGAGGCCGCGGGCCGAATCCGAGCCCGAGGCTTCCCGGGCCGTGGCGACGGCATCGACGAGGACGAAGCCACCGGAGCGGCAGCGCTCCTGCTCGCCGACCGGCTGGGGCGGGCTGTAGCGGTCACCCAGGGCAACGGGTCGCAGATCATGGCGGCCCCCGGCCCTGACGGGACGACTCATATCGGCGGACGAGTCTGCACCGTAGACAATCCCGCGCACTGAGCTGCAGGTCAGGGCCCCCGGGCGCCTGGACTTCATCGCGACCCGGCGGCGAGTGGCCCGGCTGTGCCGGGTCCAGCCGCATGCTGCGTCACTTGTCGCCGCCGACTGCACGCATCGCCCCGCAAGGATCAGTAGGGTCGTTGGCGTGCGTGATCCACGGGTGATCCTGATCGGCGGGACGTCGAACGTCGGGAAGTCGACCGTTGCCCGATCGGTGGCGGAGAAGCTCGGGTTCGAGTTCCTGAGCACCGACGGGCTGGCCCAGCACCCTGGGCGACCTTGGAAAACCCCGGAGTGGGCGGTGCCGACGCACGTCGTCGAACACTACAGATCACTCACGGTTGACGAACTGATCACGTCTGTTCTCTCCCACTACGAGCGACTGTGGCCCCGCATCGAAGACCTCATCACGGCCCATGCGACCAAGCCCACGGCAGGAAGGGCCTGGTCCTGGAGGGCTCGGCACTCTGGCCCGTCCGCGTCGCGGGGATGCGCATCCCGCGCACGGCCGCCGTGTGGCTCACCACCGACGACTCCGTAGTACGCGCCCGCATTCACGCGGCAGGCTGCTATGAAGCAGCCACAGACGAGGAACAACTCCTGATGGACAAGTTCCTGGCCCGCACTGAGCGCTATCAGACGCTCATGATCGATGCCATCGACAGACTGGGCCTGGATCGCATCGACGCGGGCAGCGGACAGTCCGCCACAGAACTGGCTGACACCGTGCTCGCGGCAGTCGACGCGCAGACCGCGGCGGGACGGTCAACCAGCGGCTGGTGACCACTCGTTTGAATGATGGTGGCCGTCAACAGCCACCATCATCGCTTTGCCCCATGAAGACCCACCACAGGCACCGTGGGGGTCCAGCCGACGGCCGGGCGGGCGGTCCTTTCCTACCGCCTCGCCCTTACTCGGCAGCGCTCCCGTCCCCGTACGGCAGGGTGCGCGCCAGGCCGACAGCTCATTGGATCAGGTCTGTGTGTGGATGCTCGGGGGACCTCGGGCACACATAGATCTGCATGTTGTCCGTGCTGCCTACCTCCACCCTCGTCGGCTGCGAGGGATACCGGCCCGGGCCGCGTGCGTCGGCGTGGGCGGCAGCCTGGTCTTCCTGCGGCGCCCAGCTGCGGCCCTCACCGCCGCTCCACTCCCAGGAAGCGATCGTCAGCAGCGGGACCATCTGCGCCTCGCACACAGCGCAGTGCCGGCGGTACGGGTCGGTGCGGCCCCAAGGGGGCCAGCCACCGACCTTCCAGCCGGGTGCGTTGCCCAGATGAATGGAGTAGAACTCCCGCGGATACTGCGCGTAGAAGCTGTCCACGTCGGCGCCGGCCGCCTGCCACCTGTTCCAGTCCTCCAGCAGTCGCTGCAGCTCCGGGCTCAGATCCAGGCTGTTGGGGTACTCGGTGATCGCTTCCGGCGCCAGCACGCACGGCTCTGGCACATACCCCGGATAGTCCGCCTCGTACGGTTCCGGCGGTGTCGCGAGGATGTCGTCGACCTCCGCGGCCGACCGCCAGAACAGCGCGGTCGCCGGCTTGCAGTCCGGTTCGTGTTCGTACGGGCACCAGAGAACCTGGAGCAGATCGGCCTGCCCGGGCGGCCGCAACAGGGGTATGTCACACAGGAACAGTTGGGCCACTGGCAACAGCGGGACCGGGCAGTCGGCGGGAAAGGGTGGGCCGGCGTCGAGCCGCTCAGCGAGCCGTGCGGCATCCCGCTCCTTGAGCGCTTCCTCCTCGGGCGTGTGCGCGGGAGGCCGGTCGTCAGGGCGCCACCGCGACTGCAAGCGTCTCTGGAGCCGCACGTCGGTCAGTGACTCACGGAATCCGGTGTCCATGTGCAGGTGCACGTCCTCGCAGTGCGGCCACGGCTCCCCTGCCGGCCACAGCAACGGTCCGCCGACCGAACTGTCCCTGACCGAAGGCGACCCCGGACGTGGATGCAGCCGGATGGCAGGGCGCGCCAACGGGGCCAGCTCGGGAAAGACCGCAGCCACCTGGACGGGTCGCGGCGGAGTAGTACGTACGAAATCCATGCCGGTGATCCTGCCACCAGCCACTGACAATGCCCGTCTACGCGGCGACGACCACGTCTCGGCCCAACGGTCACGCCGGCCACAGTCGTTGACTCCGTCCGCCGGTGACACGGAGTCCGCGCTGCCCGCCGATCGGACGGCGGAGCCGGCATCCGCCGAACCGGCGGTGCGGCGTCGCGCCACCGGAAGTTGATCGTTCGAGAATTCCCGCACTATGATCGTGCGATATTTCCCGAACGATTGGAGTGGCGCGATGGCCGCGGCCCGCACGTACCACCATCCCGAGGCGGCCGAGATCGCGCTCCCGCGCGTGCTGTTCGCCCTCAGCGAGCCCCTGCGTCTGACGATGGTGCGCATCCTCGCCGAGCGCGGGGAGGTCGACAGCCTGGAGCTCGGCCCCGACCTGCCGCGTTCGACGCTGACCCACCACACGAGCCTGCTGCGCGAATCCGGCGTCGTCTTCGTCCGAGCCGAGGGGCGCAAGTGCATGATCCGGCTGCGCGACCAGGACCTCGAGGCCCGGTTCCCCGGCCTGGTGCGGACGATCCTGGCCGGTTACAGGGACGAGGGCGTGGACGAGGGCAGGGGCGTGGCCGGGGACGAGGGGGATGCCTCGTGATCGGGAAGGTCTGGCCGCTGGTCATCGCCGCGGTCTCCCTGGGGATCGACGCCTACGTACTGGCCGGTGTCCTGCCGGACATGGCCGACTCCCTGTCCACCACGGCGGGGGCGATCGGCATGGGTGTCACCGCGTTCACCGCCGCCTACGCGGTCGCCGGCCCATTCCTCTCCCGCCGACTGGCCGGCCGATCGACCCGGACCGCACTGCTCGTCGCGCTCGGGGCGTTCAACCTCGGCAATCTCGCCACCGCGCTGGCGCCCACGCTGGGCGTCTTCCTGGCCTCCCGCGTCGTGGCGGGCGCCGGGGCCGGCGTGCTCACCGCTGTCGCCACGGCGACGGCCGGAGCCCTGGTGGCCGACCACGAGCGCGGGCGCGCGATGGCGCTGGTGCCCTTCGGCCTGTCGACCGGAACCGTCGCCGGTGTGCCGCTGGGCATGCTGATCGGCGACCTGGTGGGCTGGCGCGGGACGATGGGCTTCGTCGTGCTCATCGGCGTGCTGAGCATGCTCGCCCTCGCCCTGCGCTCCGGCACGCTGCCGCAACTTCCCGCTTCCCGCCGCTCCGACGGCAGCGCCGTCCTCAGAAACCCCCGCGTCGCAGGGGGCATCGCGCTCTCCTTCATCCTGGGACTGGCCAGTCTCGGCCTCTACACCTACCTGCTGCCGATGGCCGACGAGAACGGCCTGCACGGCTGGGGCTTCGCGCTCGTCTGGGCCTGGGGCGTCGGCGGCGTGCTCGGGTCCGGGCTGATCGGCCGACCGCTGGACGCACTGGGCCCCCGACGGCTGATGCCCGTCGTGCCGGCGTTCCTCCTCGCCTCATTCCTTGCCGTCTGGCTCTTCGACCATCCCGCGGCCTGGGTGATCGCCACCGCGGTGTGGGGTGCGAGCGGCTGGATCAGCGTGCCGGTCCTGCAACAGGCACTCATCCGTGACCACACGCAGCAGGCCATGACCGTCGTCGCCTTCCAGATGGCCGCGATGTACCTCGGCTCCGCCGCCGGATCAGCCCTCGGCAGCGCCCTTCTCTCCGGAGGCGTCACAGCCGACGCCCTGCCGGGATGGGCCGCACTCGTCGCCGCCGGGGGCCTGGCGCTCGCGGTGCTGATCACCCGGCTCACGCCCCGCTACGCACCCACCACCGCGCCTGACGCCCCCGCCACACGGACATCGACGCCACAGCGCACACCGGCCGATTCACCGTGCCCGTAACAGCCCGGGCGACGAGGAATCCGGCCCGTCGCCCCTGGCCCCGGCCGATGTGCGCGCATGAAGATCTTCCGTGCGGCCCGACCACGTCACGCGCCGTCGCGGCTCACCGCGCAGGGCCATCGCGTCGTACGCCTTTCGCGGGAGTCGGCGGTGCGCGCCCTGGAGGCGCGATGACCTTCGGGGCGCGCGGCAGGCGTTCGGGTTCAGGCGTTGTAGCCGCCGTGGGCGTCCAGCACAGCGCCCGTGATGTACGACGCGTCCGGGCCGGCCAGGAAGGCGATGGCCGCGGCGATTTCGTCGGGGTGCCCCATGCGCTGCAGGGACAGGGAGCTGACCAGGGTCTTGAGGGTCTCGGGGTCCGGCGGTCGCATGCCGCCCTCCATCAGTCCGGCCTCCACGACGTTGGCCGTGATGTTCCGGGGCCCGAGGTCGCGTGCGGCGCCCATGGTGTATCTCTCGATTCCTGACTTGGTCGCCGAGTAGTCGGCAAGGCCGGGGGCGCCGACCCGGGAGCCGAGTCCGGAACTCACCGTGATGATGCGGCCGCCCGTGCGCAGCACTCGGGAGGCGGCCCGGATGACGGCGATCACGCCGAGGTAGTTGGTGGCGTGCATCCGGTCCAGTGCGGCGGTGTCGGCATCCGGGTCGTCCACCATGCCGGCCACGGAGATCGCCGCGTTGTTGACGAGGATGTCCAGGCCGCCGAAGTGCGCGACCACGTCGTCCATCAGCGCCGGCGCCCGGCCCGTGTCCGCCTGGTCGGACTGGAAGGCGACGGCCTTGGCCCCCTTGCCTTGCACCTCGTCGACGACGGCCTGCGCCTGCTTCTCGGAGCTGACGTAGGTGAAGGCGACGTCGGCGCCCTGCTCGGCCAGTAGCCGTACGGTCGCGGCTCCCAGCCCGCGCGACCCCCCAGTGACCAGGGCGACCTTGCCCATGAGTGGCTTGCTCATTCTTCTCACCTCGTTGATTGGCCTTTACCGGCTGTCGCAACATTAATTGTTACGACGGCTTGTTGCAACCATCATTGTTACGACAGCGTTGTCGTAACATGGGGCGTCGCGGCCGGGAGGAGGGCTTCATGAGTGCCAACAGCAGGCTGACCATCGCCGCCCACGCGCTGGCCTGGATCGGTCTCTACCAGCGCCAGGGCCATGAGGTCGCCACCTCCGAGCAGATCGCGACCAGCGCGAACACCAACCCCGTGGTGATCAGACGACTGCTCGGCGAGCTGCGCAAGGCCGGGCTCGTGCAGTCTCGGCGGGGCGTGGGCGCGGGCTGGTCGCTGGCGCGCGAGCTGGAGTCGATGACCCTGCTCGACGTGTACGAGGCGGTGGAACCCGGCCCGCTGTTCGCGATGCACCGCACCACCCCGGACCAGGGATGCGTGGTGGGTCACGGCATCCAGCCGGCGATGCAGGGCATCTACGAGGGCATCGAGGAGACCCTGCGACAGGAGCTGGCCCGCGTCACGCTCGAGAACGTGCTCCGGGACGTACTCGCGGCCCCTCGCTAGCCCTCCTGTTGCGCCCTGACTTCACCAGGATCCCCATTGCTCCCCAGGCCGGTGAACAGCCCGGCAGCCGGTCAGGCCGTAGACGGTGCCGGTGCGGCCGATGAGGGTGGCGGCGCGGGCGCGGCAGCGGGCCTTCGTGTGAGTTTCATGTGAGGACGCCGCCTCGCAGCAGCGGACGATCCGATCGGTGCAGGTCACAGGCTTTTGAGCTGCCATACGGCGTTCATGTTCTCCGATGCGCTCCCATGTCCGCGGGTGACGCTGGTGCGGTGCTCGTGGTCATCGCGGGCACTTCTGCCGACGTCGGCGTGGGGAGACTCGATGATCGAAGTACGTGGACTGACCAAGCGCTACGGTGAGGTCCTCGCCGTGGACGATCTGACCTTCGGCGTCCGCGCGGGAGAGGTCACCGGCTTCCTGGGGCCCAATGGCGCGGGCAAGTCGACGACCCTCCGGATGATTCTGGGTCTGGACGCCGCCAGTTCAGGCACCGCGACCGTCCAGGGACGACCGTACAGCGCCCAGCCCGCCCCGCTCAAAGCGGTCGGGGCGCTGTTGGATCCCGGCGCGGTGCTGCCCAGCCGCACCGCCTTCCACCACCTGCTGGCCCTCGCGGCCGGCAACGGGATCCCGCGCAGCCGTGTGGACCACGTGCTGGCCGAAGTGGGGCTGGAGAACGTCGCGCGGCGCAGGGCCGGGGCCTTCTCCCTCGGGATGCGCCAGCGCCTGGGGATTGCCGCCGCGCTGCTGGGCGACCCTCCGGCCCTGGTCTTCGACGAGCCCCTCAACGGTCTCGACCCGGAGGGCATCGTGTGGATCCGCTCGCTCATGCGCAGGATGGCCGCTGAGGGACGTGTGGTGTTGATGTCCAGTCATCTGATGAGTGAGATGGAGCTGACCGCGGACCATCTCATCGTCGTCGGGCGCGGCAAGCTGATCGCGGACACCACGATGAAGGACTTCATCGAAGCGCACTCCGAGCGCGAGGTCCTGGTGCGCACGCCGCGGGCCGAGACGCTCCGGCCGCTGCTGGCCGGCGCCGCCGACGTGCGGGCCGAGGACAGCGACACGCTCGTGGTCACCGGCCTGGAAGCCGCCACGATAGGAGCCCTGGCCGCGGCGGGCGGAGTGGAGCTGCACGAGTTGTCGCCGCGCCAGGTGTCACTGGAGAAGGCGTTCATGGACCTGACCCGCGACGCGGTGGAGTACCAGGCCGAGAAGAGGACGAACTGATGCGCCACCCTCACACACGCCCCGAGCCGACGCCGGTTCTGGTGAAGCTGCCGGCTCGGGCGGGCAGGAGGCGGCCCGCGTCGAAGAACGCGGGATCGGGCCGGGCAACCTTCTGGCACAGCCTGCACGCCGAGTGGATCAAGATCCGGACGATGCGGTCGACGCTGTCGGTGATCCTGGGCGCGCTGGCCTTCGCCGTGGGCCTGGCCGCGCTGAACGGTTCGTCGGCAGGCGGCGAGTACGCGGACCTGTCGCCCGCCGACCAGGCCGCGTTCGATCCGCTGGCGACCAGTCTGATGGGCTATCTGGTGGCGCAGATCGCGTTCGGCCTGCTGGGCGGCCTGGTGATGACCTCCGAATACGGGGCGCGCACGATCGTGCCCACCCTCACCTCCGTGCCGCAGCGGGCCCGGGTCCTGGGATCGAAGGCCCTGGCGCTGGTGGGAGTGGCACTGCCGGTCGGGATCGTGGTGACGCTCGGCGCGTTTTCCATGGGCCAGGCCTCGCTGTCCGGGGCGGGCGCTCCGCACCTGGCGCTGTCGGACGGTGTGGCACTGCGCGGCATCTTCGGCGGTGGCCTCTATCTGGCATTGGCCGCTCTCCTCGGATTGGCCCTGGGCGCGGTGATCCGTTCGACGACCGCCACGGTGACGACGCTGTTCGGCGTGATGCTCATCGTCCAGGCATTCGCGCCCGCACTGCCCGGCGCGCTCGGCGACTGGGTCTCCAAGTTCTGGCCGCCCATCGCCGGTGGACAGATCATCACCGCTGTCCGAGACCCGGAAGCCCTGGGCCCCTGGGCCGGGCTCGGCGTCATGGCCGGGTGCGTGGCCGCACTCCTCGCGGTGGCGTTCGTCGTGTTCCGTGGGCGCGACGCCTGATTCGACGGGGACACTGGACATGCCGTAGATCACCGGTCGGGGACAGATGCCATGACAACGAGACAACGCCTGCTCCTCGTGGAGGACGAGCCCACCTTGCGCGAGCTGCTCTCGGCGAGCCTGCGGCTGGCCGGTTTCCACGTGGACACGGCCGAGACCGGCGCACAGGCGCTGGAAGCGGTGCGCGAGCACGCTGCGGATCTGATCGTGCTGGATGTGATGCTGCCCGACATCGACGGCTTCGAGGTCGCCCGCCGCCTGCGCGCGGGCCCGGACGTGCGGACAGGGCATACGCCGATCCTCTTCCTCACCGCACGGGACGCGGCCGAGGACCGGATCAGCGGGCTACGGGTGGGCGGGGACGACTACGTCACCAAGCCGTTCAACCTGGAGGAGCTGGTCCTGCGCATCCAAGCCGTGCTACGCCGCACCAGCGGCCACCACCCCGAGAACCGCGTCACGGTGGGCGATCTGGAACTGGACCTCGACAGCCACCAGGTGACCCGGGGCGGCGTGCCGGTCCCTCTGTCTCCGACCGAGTTCAATCTGCTGCGCGTGCTGATGGAGAACGCCGGGCAGGTCCTGTCCCGGGAGCAACTGCTGGACCAGGTCTGGCACTACGACTTCGGCGGCGACGACTCCATCGTGGCCTCCTACGTGAGCTACCTCCGCCGGAAGGTCGACACCGGAGAGACCAAGCTGATCCACACCGTGCGCGGCACGGGCTACGTCCTGCGCAGGCCCAGGAAATGACCACGCCGTCCCTGCGCCGCGGCGCCGCACGTCTGTCGCTGCGGACCCGCCTGGTGATCATCTGCCTGCTGCTGGTGGTGGCCGCCCTGCTCGCCAGCAACGCCCTGCTGATCACGCTCCTCCAGCAGCAGTTGGTGGAGCAGCTGGACGAGCGGTTGCGCACGGCCGCAGCGGCGGCGGCACAGCTCCCCGATCTCGGCAAGGGTCCCGACGCCACCGTGCCGCAGGTGCGCGATGCGGTGGAGCGCCGGCTGACCGGCGACGTCTATATGGTCCGGCTGAACGCCGACGGTGGTGTGGCGCAGATCCTGCGCCCCGCGGCGGGCGACGCACCCGAGCTGCCGCGTGTGGACACAGCGGCGGTCGCGGCCCGCGGCGGTGAACCTTTTCAGACGTCGGGCGGCGGCAGCGACTGGCGAGTGATCGCCCGACCGGAGCGCCCCTTGGCTCGCCAGGGCAGCGACGGAGACGGGGGCACGTCTGCCACGGGAAGCATCGTTGTGGCCGGCTCACTGGAGGGAGTGAGCGGCACGATCCGGAGCCTGGGACTGCGGATGCTGGTGATCGACTCCCTGGTCCTCGTCCTGCTGGGTGTCATCGGCTGGTTCGCCGTCCGCGCCGGGCTGCGTCCCCTGCGGCGCGTCGAGACGACCGCGGCCGCCATCGCCGGCGGTGACCTTTCCAGGCGGGTCCCCGACCTGGCCTCTACGCGTACGGAGCTGGGGCGCCTGGCCGCCGCCCTCAACGGCATGTTGGACCGGATCGAAGCCGGTGACGCTGCACGGGCGGCCACCAACGACCGGATGCGCGCCTTCATCGCGGACGCCAGCCACGAACTGCGCACACCCCTGTTCGGGATCAAGGGCTTCACCGAGCTGTACCGCATGGGAGGCATGCCCGAGCGGACGGACGTCGACACCGCGATGAACCGCATCGAGCGCGAATCAGCCCGCCTGGTGCACATCGTCGAGGACCTACTGCTGCTGGCACGGCTGGACGAGGACCCCGCCGCGCGCACCCAGCCGTCCCTGAAGCTGACCCCGATGGACCTGCGCACGCTGGCGGCTGACGCCCTGCACGACCTGAGAGCCTTGGCCCCCGACCGGGCGGTCACCCTGACCGGGCCGGGCGGCGGCCCGCCAAGAGCCGCCCCCGTACGGGGAGACGAGGCGAGGCTACGCCAGGTCATGTCCAATCTGATCGGGAACGCCATCGCCCACACCCCGGCCGGCAGTTCGGTCCGGATCGGCGTGGGCACACACAGCACGTTGGCGATCCTCGAACTGAGCGACGAGGGCCCGGGGATGACAGCCGAACAGGCCGCCCGTATCTTCGATCGCTTCTACCGCGCCGACACGGCCCGAGGCCGGACGCGGACCGGCGGCGCCGGCCTGGGCCTGTCCATCGCCCACTCCCTGGTCGCCGCCCATCACGGCCGGATAGAAGTCGACACCTCCCCCGGTCAGGGCGCCACGTTCCGTATCCTGCTTCCCGTACACACCGATCCACTCGGCGACTGAGCGGATCCATGAGTGAGCCTGATGAGCCGTACGGTCGAGTGGCTTGAGGAAGGGCTACCGCGGCCGTTCCTTGAACGGGAACCACTGCGGCTCGGGTGGGCCCCGGTGAAAGAAGTGGCTGCCGTACGCTGTCCGCGTGGACGGTACGGATGAGGTGAAGAGGCTTCCCGACTGGCGGGTGCTCGTCGTCGGGGGCGCGTCGGGGATGGGGAAGACCGGTGTCGGGCGGGCCCTGGCACGACGGTACGACGTCCCCGTCGTGGAGGTCGACGACATCGTGGAGTCCCTCCTCGCGGTGACCCTGCCCGAGCACCTGCCGGAGGTCCACTTCTGGCGCACTCACCCGGAGGCCGCCCACCAGTCGCCCGAGTCGGTGGTCGAGCGGCAGATCGCGATCGCCAGGGCGCTGGAGCCGGCGATCGAGGCGGTCGTGGCCAACCATGTGGACACCGACACCCCGGTGATCCTGGAAGGGGACTACGTCCTGCCCGGACCGGCGACGCCCGACGGTCCGGTCCGTGCCGTCTTCCTCCACGAGGACGACGAGGAGCAGGTGACGGCCAACTACCTGCGCCGGGAGCCGGAGGCCGGACCGCAGCGCCATCGCGCACGCGTCAGCGTGCTGTACGGCCGGTGGCTCACCGCGCGGGCGCGGGCGGTGGGTGTCCCGGTCATCAGTCCGCGTCCGTGGGACGACCTGGCCGACCGTGTCGCCGAGGCGGTGGAGGACGCCTCTGCCAACACCATGGCGTCTGCCCGAACCGCCGCTCCCTAGGGCAACACCCTCACCCTCGGTCCCCCGCTGCCGGGCTGTCGCCCACGCTCCAGAGGTTCATGGACACCGCCGCCCTCAGCCGGTGACTGAGGGCGGCGGGGGAATGTCGTAGCGCTGATGTGCCCGCCTGGGGGCGGGCCGGAGAAGCGGCAACGCGATGGGCCGGGTGCTATCGCGATGCGGGGCTCTCGCCGGATACAGCGACGCCTGCCTGGCGGAAGTCCTCCAGGGTCGCCGCGGTCGTGTCCGGCGCGACGCCGACCGAGTAGTCCAGGAGAACGCGGGCGCGGAAGCCGGCCTTGACGGCGTCCAGCGCCGTCGCGCGCACGCAGTGGTCGGTGGCGATGCCGACCACATCGACGTCCTCCACCCCGCGGGCGCGCAGCCAGTCCGCCAGCGGTGTGCCGTTCTCGTCGGCGCCTTCGAAGCCGCTCTTGGAGGCGCTGTGGGCGCCCTTGAAGAAGACGGCGTCGATCTTGCCGCCGGTGGCGGTGGGGGCGAAGTGGGGGTGGAATTCGCCGCCCTCGTTCCCTGCCACGCAGTGGACGGGGAAGCTGTTCTTGTAGTCGGGGTTGTCGGAGAAGTGGCTTCCGGGGTCGATGTGGTGATCCCTCGTCGCGGCGACGTACTGGTACTCGTCGCCAGCGGTCTGCTCCACCAGCCCGGCGATCGCGGCCGCGATCCTCGCGCCTCCCGCGACGGGGACGCTTCCTCCTTCGCAGAAGTCGTTCTGCACATCCACGACGATCAAGCCTCGACTCATCACACACACCTCTCACGTGACACGGAGCGGACAGGGTGAACGTTCGTTCCGGGGCGTGGGAGCTGTCGGGCCCCCGTGCCCCGCAACGGGCACGGTTACGGGGCCGGGGTGTAGGAGACGACGCTGTCCTCGCAGGGGCCCTCGGCGAGCACCTTCAGCGCGTCCATCTCCGTGGTGTCGGCGGTCAGCTGCCAGCGCAGCTTGGTGGTCACCCACTCCCCCACGTACCGGCAGTGCGCCTCCGGGGCCGGCGGGAGCCACTGGGCCGGGTCCTGGTCGGCCTTCTGCCGGACGGTACGAGCGGTCACCGCGGCCAGCGACACCGCCGAACCCTGGTCGTTGGCGTATGCCTCGCGCCGGGCGGCCGTCCAGGCCGAGGCGCCTGAATGCCAGGCTTCGGCCAGGGGCACCATGTGGTCGATGGTCAGTGCGCCGGGGTCGGTGACCTCCTGGCCGTCGTAGTACGACAGCCACGAGCCGCCGCTCAGCTTGCACCCGGAGGCCACCGCCGGGGCGGTGGTCGCTTCGGCGAGCAGCACCTCGTTACGGGTGTTGCAGCCATCGGCCAGGTCCCCGGAGTTCCAGTGCTTGAAGGCGGCGGGGGCGTAGCCGGTGCGGTTCTCGTCCTCGACCGGAACCAGGCCGACGGCGTCGGCTAGCGTGGCCACCCGAGCAGCCCGCAGGCTCTCGGGGAGCTCGGCGGCCTGTGCCGGGGTGGAAGCGATGAGCGGGACGACAGCGAGCGAGAGTGCGCCGAAACCGCGCAGCAGGTTCTTGATCACCCCCGCGTTCTACCGGCCAGCGGTCCCCCACGGGCCCCTGTCAGCCGTCCCTCACCCGCACGAGTGTCAACGTTCACCGCAGGAACGATTCGCCGAGGCACCAGTTTCAGGACTGTCTCCGGCCGCGCGGGGCGAAAGGCTTCGCGGTGCTGCCCCGGCGGTGGAAAGCCGAACGGACACGGGGGTCGGCTGCCGCCTGGTCGAAGCACTGACCAGCTTGCCCTGCCGCAGGGCGAGCGGCGGATGTCATCTCGAAGCTCCCAGCGACACGCCCTGACGCATGGCATCACCGCGTCCGAGGAGACGGACTCTGTGCCGACTTGACCATCGCCTGCCGCTGCCTGCTGGCCCCCCTGGGAGGCCTTCGCCCCTGACCGCTCCCTCGACCGCGTGGTGGTCGAGGGAGCGTGGGACACGGAAACCGGGGAGCCTCGCCCCTGGGCAGCCAGGGACGCAAGGGCTGGTGCGCTAATGCCGGTAGCGCCGCACGCCTTCGGCGTCCTCGTGCCGTCCGGCGAGTTCGAGCTCTGAGATCAGATCGGGGATCGTTCCGGGGAAACGGTGCTCGGCGGCTGCGTACAGCACCGCGTCCGAGAGGTCACTGCGGGCGCTGCTCAGCTGCCTGAGCACGATGATCAGGTCACTCGTCATACGCAGTGCGCAAGCCCGGATCACCGCTCGGGCGTCGCTGTCCCCGTCGACGCGAGCCATCCCTCGGGTCTGGCGGAAGGCGTCCACCACGGAGGCGACTTCGGAGGCACTTCGGCGTTGCCCGGCCCCGACGAGCACGGTGTGAGCTTCCTTGGCCATGCCTTCCTGGCGAAGGTAGGCGACCAGGGCCGGAATCTCATCCGCCGCGAACTCCCCGCCCACGGCCAGCAGGCGGTCGACCCATGAGGCGTCCCCGGTGTCGTGGGCTGCCTTCAGCTGATCGACGAGGGCGACGCCGGCCGGCGGGGCCGCCACTTCGTAGCCCTCGAGTGACGGATCGCCCGGAGCGGTCGGTGCTCCGCCCGTGGGCGTGCTTTGACCGCTGTCCGCCACGACAGGGCTTTCGACGTGTTCCAGCCGTTCCACGGTTTCCTGCAGGCGTTCCTGGAGGCGGGCCATCTCGGCCTCGGCCATGAGGCGCCTGTCCCGCTCGGAGGCGAGTTCTTCCTTGTGCTGGTCGACCTGCCGAGCCAGCGTCTCCCTCTCGCGGACCGTCTGCTGACGCAGCCCTTCGGCTGCCGCCATCCACTGCTGCTGGTGGTGCTCGTGCTCCAGCTCGGAGGCGCGCAGCACGCGTTCGGCGGTCGCCTTCTCCATCTTCAGCGTTTCGACCTGGTCGGTCAGTGCGGTGATGTCGGCCTGCAGGCGCTGCACAGCGGCGTGGTGCTCCCGCAGTTTCGCTCTGGTCTTGCTCGCCTCCGCGGCCCAGGTACCGCGCTCCTCGGCCAGTTCGTCCCGCAAGTCGGCGACGTACTGCTCTTTGTCGATGAGCTGCTCCTGCAAGGTGTGCACCTGGGAGGAGGCTCGCTCGACCTCTTCACTGAGCTGCTTGAGGTCGATCGTGGCTCTGGTGAGCTCAACGATGTTCTCCCGCAGCCTCTCGTCGCTGCTCTGGGCGAGGCCCAGGGCTCTGGCGGCCTGCTCCTCCGCTTCTTGCAGCTGCTTCCTGGTCTCGCGCAGCTCCCCGGCTCGGACCAGCAGCCTCTTCTCACCCTCGAGGGACTGCCACAGTGCCTCGATCGTCTCGGTCTGTTCTCGGCTCAGGGGAGCCAGCCGGCTGCCCGGCCGGTCTGCCTTCGCGGCGTAGTACTGCTGGACCTGCATGATCGCCTCGCGCTGCAGCCTCCTGCGACCGGCCAGCATGTGCGACACGTGGCTGCCCGACTTCTGCAGCGTGTGAGCCATCACTTCCAGGGTCAGACCGCTGCGCCTGTACAGGTCGCGCACGATCAGAAGGAGTTCCCGATGGGCTCCTTGTATCTCGTCGGACAGCGGCTTCAGTTTCTGCGAACCCTCGTCGTCTTCGGCAGGCTCCCGCGATGACTGTATGTCCACCAACTACCCCCATTTTCGCTTGCAGGGGCCTGACAACCCGCTTTGCGGGGCTTCAGGCAACCTGCGGGAAATCCGCAGAGTGAATGGCGATCGGAGGAAACCCGGCCACGCCGGGCGAGCTTCGTCCCCCTGTCAGCTTGGCGTATCCGCGCTGCGGTTGTCCGGGAAACGAGCGCTTTGTGCTGTGGCCCTCAGCGAGACAGAAGGAAGCGAAGTGAACCAGAATCCTCCCCCCGAGCACCGGCACCTGCTGACCCCTCGCGCCGCGCTGGTGATCCTGTTCGCGGTGCTCACGGCGCTCGGCGTGGGCACCCTGACCGTTGCAGCGGGGCAGACACTGGCCGAAGCGGTTCTTGCGGGAGGAGGTGCGCTGGGGGGGGCACTGCTCCTGTTCAACCAGGTGATCGGGAACGACGGGTGAGCCGCGACCAGTGTGCAGCGGGCGTCGCCGGGGATTGTCGTGGTCAGCGGTGCCGCTGTGGGGGGTGTTGGCGCGGTGGCCGACACCTCGTCTGCGGCTGCCGCCGAGAGGTGGCGGTACCCGGAGAGATCCGTCGAGCTGACCCGGCGGTGGCGGACCCCGCCCCCGCCACGGTCGGCCCCGAGGGCGTGAGGCGCTGCACGCCGCTCTCAGCGCCTCACGGTCCCGGCCTTGGCGGGGCCGGACGGGCTCGCACCGTCCGGGGCGCCCGCGGTGGCCGGTCCGGAAACGGCGTCATCAGGGTCTACGGGGCAGGAGCCGCGGTACGGGCAGCGGCCACGTGCCCATCTGACGTCACTCCCCCGGTGATCCAGCCACTGGACCACTCCCTCGCGGCGGCCGAAGGCATGGGGTTCCCGGGGCGTGGGCTTCCCGGGGCATGGGCTTCCCGGGGCACTGGCTTCCCGGCTTCGGATTGCTCCGAGGGACACACCGGGCCGTCGGCTCCTCAACGGGGGTGGAAAAGCGCCGCATGTCGAGCCAAGCGGGGGCTGCCCTTGCGCGGTGGCACCGTTACAGCACAGGTTGTTCTGAGACCGGGGCAGAAGTCTCCACTGCGCTACAGGGCGATCAACCCGGCTGTCGTCTCCTTGAAGCCGCAGGTGTCGAAGTAGAACGAACGCAGGCGCTCCTCGAAATCGACGTGGAGCCATTCGCACTTCGCGGCACGAGCTTCTTGAGCCGCAGTTGCGACCAGCGCGCTGCCAACACCGCTCCGCTTGCGGCGCTGGGCGACCACGGTGTCCAGGATGAAGGCGTGGACCCCACCGTCCCAGACCACGTTGACGAAGCCGATCAGCGAGCCGTCCTCCCAGGCGCAGACCCAGCCGAGGCTGTGGCGTTCAAGTCGTTCCCGCCAGTCAGTCCGAGCGACCGGGTGGCCGAAACCGTCAGCATGCAGCGCGTTGAGGGCGGCGTTGTCGAAGCCACCCCGCCACTCGTACTCGATCGTCACTCCTCGATCGTAGAGTCCGGGGCAGGGCCAGCAATGAGATTACGAAGCGAGGACAACTCGCTTGCGCAGGGTTCGAATCCTGCGTGGCCGAACCTTGGCCGGCCGGCGGCCCGGACATGGGCAAATCGATCACCACAAGCGCCGTCCACTCATATGCTGCGCCGTTTCAGGCCGCTATGGGGAAGTCGGGGTGGTTGGTGGAGGGCGAAGCAAGGTCACGCAGGTCGTGGCGCGGCCAGGAGTCGCGGGCGTGACGGGCCAGGATGCGCCGCTTGGCCTCGACCTCGCGCGGGACGCGGGCCGGGTCGGTCCCGTGTGTCCGCTCAGAACACCCGGTCACGCCGGATGTGGTGCGGGATGAGGTCGAGGAAGGCGTGCTGCGCCCGTGTCGGTGACCTCGTCGCCGAGGCGATCACGCTGAGAGTCCAGGACAGGCGTGCGTCCGCCAGGGGGACGGAACGCACCGCGTCTCCGGCCGCCTCCGCGAAGTCGGGGGGCAACAGCGCCACGCCCAGCCCATGCGACACGTACTCCGCGATCGTGGTGATGTCCGACACCTCGATCAGGACACGCCGGGACAGCTCCGCCCTCGTGAACGCGTCGTCCACGAGCCGGCGCTGCCCGAACCCCGTGGGCATGTCGACGAAGGGCTCCCCGGCAACGTCACTCAGCCGCACGCTCTTCCGGAGAGCCAGTCGGTGACCGGCGGGAACCAGCAACTGGACCTGGTACTTCTTGATCACCCTCACCCGGAGGAGCGCGTCCGTGATGTCGGCTCCCACGAAAGCCACGTCGAGATGACCTTCCTTCACCCTTTCGATCAGCCCGGAGGTCCCCCGCTGGGAGGTCGCGGTACGCAACCGGACCTCCGGGTGACGCCGATGGAAGTCACCCGCCAGCGCGGGCACGTCGATGACGGTCAGCCCGCTGAGAACGCCCACGGTGAGGCTGCCGCGCAGCCCCGTGGCGAGCGGCTCCACCGCGGCCCTGGCCCGGTCGAGTGCCTCGATCGCGGTGCGCGCCTCGGGCAGGAACGCCGAACCCGCCTCCGTCAGCCTGACCGATCGTGTGGAGCGGACGAGTAGTTCGGTCCTCAGATCCTGCTCCAGGGCCTTGATGCCGGCCGAGAGCGTGGACTGTGTGACGTGCAGCTGCTGGGCCGCCCGCGTGAAGTTCAGCTCCTCGGCGACCGTGATGAAGTACTCCAGCTTTTTCTGGTCCACCGGTCCCTCGCCCTCGACGCCTCATTGATCGGCATTTCCGATTGGACGTTCGGAAACATTCGTTGGACACGATAGCCAGTCGCAGCGACCGTTGTCGTACGGGCCGATCGCCCGGTCCCAGAAGACGTCAGTGAATTGAGGATGGTCATGCGAGTACTGCTCACCGGCGGCACCGGCTACATCGGAGCCGCGGTGCTCGACCGGCTGATCTCCGGCGGCCACCAAGTGACCGCCGTGGTCCGCTCCGCCGAGAAGGCCCACGTGGTGCGGGCCAGGGGCACGGAACCGGCGATCGCCGACCTGTCCGACGTTGACGCCCTCCACGAGCTCGCAGCCGCGAGCGACGGCGTGATCCACGTGGCATCACCGGGTGACGAGACCAGCGCGAGCGTCGACGAGGCAGCCGTCGGCTGCTTTCTGCGCGCACTCGGAGGCACGGACCGGCCCTTCGTGCACACCACCGGCCTCTGGCTGCACGGCAGCGGTTCGGCGATCACCGAGTCGACCGCCATGAACGCTCCACGCCTGACCGCCTGGCGGGTGCCGCTTGCCAAGCTCGTACGCGACGCGCGGGGCGTCCGGACCTCGGTCATCGCGCCCGCGGTGGTGTACGGGCGCGGCGGCGGCCTGCTGCACCTCGTCGCCGCCGGTCCGCGAACGGCGGGGAACCTCCCGGCCCTCACCATGGTCGGGCCCGGTGACCAGCACTGGAGCACCGTGCACGTGGACGACCTGGCCGAGCTGTACGTGCTCGCGCTGGAGAAGGCCCCACCCGGTTCGTACTTCCTCGGCGCCGGCGGCGTGAATCCGACCGTGCGGGAGATCACCGAAGCGGTGAGCCGTGCCGTCGGTCTGGCCGGACGGGTCGAGCCCGAGCCCGTCGTGCAGACACTCGACCGTCTCGGCCTGCTCGGCGAGGCCCTCCTGCTCGACCAGCAGGCCTCGGGCGACACTGCCCGGCGCGTACTCGGCTGGTTGCCGCAGGGGCCGTCGATCCTCGACGACATCGCGCATATGGACTTCGGCGCGCATACCGATACGGATGCGGTTGCGGACTTCTGAACGAGGAACGAGATTCGCGCCACCCCTCGTTTCACGCCACTCCTGGCTCCGCGCCGTCCCTCCTTTCGCCGCAGGCGGGGATCGACCAGCCGCCGGCGGCCGGGACCGGGCGGGCCTGTTCGGCCACACCGCCTGCTGTCCTGCTCAACAGCTACGACCTGCCTTCCCGAAGGGCTACGACATGACCATGCCCACTGCACCGCCCGACTCGGACCGCCGTCCTGCCGGGCCCGGTGCGCAGTCACGGGGGCACTCCCGCCCGGCCGGGCCCCGCGGCGTTTCCCTGGCCGTCGCGGCGGCGATCGCCGCCGGAACCGTGGTCCCGGTCCAGGCCCGGCTCAACGGCGAACTGAGTCATCGTCTCGACGACGGCATCGCCGCGGCGGCGATCAGTTTCTCGGGCGGATTCGTCCTGCTGTCCCTCCTCGCGGTCTTCTCCTCCGGACTGCGTGATGCCATGCGCCGACTGACCGGGGCCGCCCGGGACGGACAGCTCCCCCGCCGGTACCTGCTGGCCGGGGTACTGGGCGGAACGTTCGCGCTTGCCCAGTCCACCGGCGCGCTGATCACCGGCATCGCCATGTTCACCGTGTCGGCCATCGCCGGGCAGACCCTCAGTGGTCTGATCGTGGACGCCCGGGGTATCGGCGGCGGTTTGAGGCAGCGCCCGGGCACCGCCCGGCTCACGGGAGCGGCCGTCATCCTGGTGGCCGCCGTCGTGTCCGCGCTGCCCCGCCTCGCCGACACCTCCGCGCCCGCCACCATCGTCCTGCCCGCCCTCGCCGCGCTCGCCGCCGGCTTCTTGCTCGGCATGCAGCAGGCCCTGAACGGGGCCTCGACCGCCGCTTCGGGCTCGCCGCTCGCCGCGACCTGGCTCAATTTCTGCGTCGGAGCGGTGTTCCTCACCGCCGCCTGGGGCGTGAAGACACTCGTCCAAGGAACGTCGGGGCACCCCCTGCCCACCAACTGGTGGGTCTACCTCGGCGGACTGTGCGGCATGGTGTTCATCGGCGCCTCGGCATTCCTCGTACGCCGGATCGGTGTCCTGCTGCTGAGCATGGCCTCGATCGCGGGACAGCTCGCCAGTTCGATCGCCCTGGACTTCCTGGTCCCCTCCGGCGGCCGGTCCCCCTCCGTCCTCACCGTCATCGGCGCGTTGCTCACCTTCGCCGCCGTCTGGATCGCCTCCCGGCGCCCGCGGGCACGTCCGAGCAGTGATCCCGGGCAGTGATCCGCGTCCGCTCCCGGAGCGCGAGCGGACCTGACCCACCGTCCCTCTCCTCACCCCGTAGACAAGCGACACAGTGCCGCTCGCGGCACGAAAGGAACCACAGATGCCCCACGACCAGCCGCAGAACCACGACCAGCCGCAGAACAAGGAACGCCTCCTGATCAAGGGCGCGTACCTGATGACGCAGGACGACAAGCTCGGCAACGTGGTGGGTGACGTCCTCGTCGCCGACGGCCGGATCGTCGAAGTCGGCCGGAACCTGCACGATGACCGGGCCCGGGTCATCGACGGCACGGGGAGCGCCGTGCTGCCCGGCTTCATCGACACCCACCGGCACAACTGGCAGGGCGCTCTGCGGAACCTGGGCCCGGCCTGGACCTATCAGGAGTACCGCAGCCAAGTGCAGATCGGCCTCGGTCAGCACTTCGACCCCCAGGACGTTCACATCGGCAACCTGGCGGCCGACCTGCTGTCCCTCGACGCCGGAGTGACGACCGTGCGGGACGAGTCCCACATCAGCAACAGCCCCGAGCACTCGGACGCGGCCATCGCCGCGCACTGGGAGTCGGGCATCCGAGCCGTCTTCGACCACGGCTGGCCGTCGACGGAAGCCGAGCAGTGGCAGTTCGGCAGCGGCCGCACGCATCCCGCCGACATCCGGCGCATCCGCGACAAGGTGCTCTTCGACGACTCGGCGCGGGTCACGCTGAACGCCATGCTCCGCGGGCCGGAGCTGTCCACCGCCGACGTGTCCGCGCAGGACATCCGGCTCGCCCGGGAGCTGGGTCTGCGGATCAGCATGCACGTGGGCCTCGGCGAGTGGGGGGCGGAGCAGCAGGCCATCCGGCAGCTCGCCGAGACGGGGCTGCTGGCCTCCGACATGACGTTCATCCACTGCTGCACGTCGACCGACGAGGAGCTGAGGATGCTGGCCGCGCACGGGGCCACCGCGTCCGTGGCCGGCGCTCTGGAGGTCTTCATGCCGGGTCTCGGTCAGCCGGCCACCAACCGGCTGCTGGCCGCCGGTGTCCGTCCGAGCCTCAGCGTGGACACCGAGACGATCGTGAGCGGTGACATGTTCGGCGTGATGCGGACAACGCTCGCCTACCAGCAGCTGATCCTCGCCGGCGCGGCCGGGCCCATGGACCGGGCCCCCGACCTGCCGACCTTCGACGCCGCCGACCTGCTGTCCTTCGCGACCGTCGAGGGCGCACGGGCCGCGGGGATCGACGACCGTACGGGCAGCCTGACCCCCGGCAAGGAGGCCGACCTGATCATGATCCGCCTCGACCACGCCAACACGCTGCCCGCCACGGACGTCGCCGCCACCATCGTCGCGGGTGGCCACGCCGGCAACGTCGACCTGGTCGTGGTGGCCGGGGCCGTCCTCAAGGAGAACGGTGTGCTGAAGGCAGGGGACGCCGTCTTCCACGAGGCCGCGGCCTCCCGTGACCGGCTCTTCCACGCCGCCGGCCTGCCGCTCCCCGCCTGAGCCGACCGGCCGTACGCGCGAACGCGCATGCGGGCACCGGCAGGTCGACACTGCGGCGAGAATGGAGTCCATGGCTGCCGCCCGTCCCAGCTCCGGTGCACGCCCGCGCGTCACAGGCGCCCGTGCCACCGTGCTCCCTGACACCGCATCTGGCGCTTACCGCCGAGAAGCACGCTGAACGGGAGCGGCGCGGGGCCGCCGAGGGTCGACCTTTCGACGAGGGACGAAGCGATGACATTGCGCTCCGATGTGGCCGAGTTGCTGGCGGGGGCCGGCATCGTCGACGTGGACGTGGACGATGCCGTCGCGGACGAGCACATCCGGTCGTCCGCGTACCAACGCGTCGTCTCGCTCACCGCTTCCTCGGCGAGCGGTGACCGGGACCGGGACCGCGCGATCGTGGCCGCGATCCTGCGCGACCCCAACGAGATCACGTCCAAGACGGCGGTGGTCGCCTTCGTGGACAGGGTCGCGATGACGGTGGCGGGTCCTGCCGGGTTTCGGCAGTGGTCGGCCGAACTATTGCCGGAGATCGACCGGCTGGAGGCGGAGAGGTATCGCGAGTTCATCCGCCGCCGCATCCACGACTGGCTGTTCTACCTGTCCATCGAGGCCGGACACGTGCCGACACCGGCCGAGTTGGGAGAGGTCACGGACTGGATGCAGCGTCTCCTCGCCGAGAAGTCGACGGCGACGGCTGTGCTCGCCCTGCTCGCCGAATCAGGCAGCAGCAAGAAGATACGGAACATCGCGAGGAACCGATCAGGACCGGTAAGAACCTGACGCACGTCGATATGAACCGATACGAATCGGTCCCGATTCCCTTCGGTCGCGCCATGGCGCATGCGGCATGGAGCAATGACCGCCTCTGGCTCTCCGACAGCGTGTACGCCACCGGCTCTCCGCGGCGCGGTCAGTTCGCGGCCCAGCGGGCGTATGCCTGCTCGGTCGCGTCGGCTGCGGTGAGTTCGCCCCAGGCTTCGGGGCAGCTTCGCCTGGAGGGTAAGGGAGTTGAGGCAGGCCGGCAGGAAGGCGTCCGGATCCAGGCCGGCCCGGCCCGTTTTCGGAGGATCCAGGTCGCCTCGACGCCGAAGGGCAGTGCCTCAAGATCACGGCCGCCCCGGCGGGGAATGCGGCGTGGTAGGTCAGCAGGTCGGCCCAGTGAAGGATCGCCTCGGTGGCCTCGGCGCTCTGAGGGGCCTCCAGGTCCGGAAGAAGCCGATTTCCTCGGCGGCCGCGGTGTCGGCCGCGGGACTGTCGTCCTCCGTATCGTGGCCGACAACCAGCTCCCACGGAGCGGCGGTCAACGCGTCCGCGAGGGCGACCGCACTGCACTCGTCCACGGCGAGCTCCCGGCGCCTGCCCGCCCCCTCCGCCGCCAGGGGCAGCCCGGCTTGGTTGTCGCCCATCTCCCGATGGCAACGGGCGGCGGAGATCAGAAGCGCCGAACCGGCCGGACCAAACACCCCGCGCAGGAACCGCCGTGGCGTCCCGTTCGCGCAAAGGACGTCGGTGACCTGGTGTTTCAGACGGGATTCGGGCGTACGTCGCGTTCGCGGCCCGGCCGGGCCACACTTCGCCCCCACGCGCCCGCCCCTGGACATCACGGGCGCTGCGAGGTGGTCACGTGCGCTACGCGGCGGCCTGCGGAGTCAACGACTCGGGGTGGAACCGCTCGACGCGGTCGCGCCTGGTGTACATGTTCCAGTAGTCCTCCGCGAGGTCGTCCGGGTCGGTGACCGGGAAGTGCGGACCGTCCGCCGACTCGAAGGCGGCCTGGGCCGCGGCGGACACCTCACTGCGGGCGATCAGGGACGCGATGGTCAGGGCGCCGACGTAGATACCCCTGTCAGCCAGCTCGGCGTTGAGGGAGTACAGGTAGTTGCGGGTGGCGGCCATCACCGGGCCCAGGCCGCTGAGGTGGGGCATGGGCTGCGCGGCCGAATATCCCAGAGCCAGCAGGAAGGCGCCCTCACCCCGCTCGGTCCACTCCGGCAGCACAGCCTGGACCACCTCGACCGGGGTGAACAGCAGCAGCGGGGTCAAGCCCTCAAGGGTGGCCGCGTCCAGCTCGGCGGCCGGGGTGAAGCCCTGGTCGCCGCTGATCGGCCCGTATTCGACCACGTCGATGCGGCCGAAGCGGTCCCGGATCGCCTCGACGAGAGCGGGGACCTCGGCGGGCCGGGAGAGATCGGCGGTGAACGCGACGGCCTCGATGCCTTCTCCGGTGAGCACCTCGACGAGGGCGTCCAGCCGGTCCTTGCGGCGGGCCACGAGCGCGACCCGGAAGCCTTCGCGCCCGAAGCGGCGGGCCACGGACACACCCAGACCGGTACCGGCGCCGAAAACAGCGATCACTTTGGACACAGGACTACCCCTTGCCATGGCAGTTTCTTGACCCCTGGGTCAACTTACTCCCGGACGGTAGCATGAGAGTTGACCCGGGGGTCAAGTTAATCTGTCGGAGGATGCGACCATGGAGGCCGCGACTTCAGAGCCAGGAGGAACGACCTGATGCGGGCCGACGCGCAACGGAACGCGGAGAAACTACGGGCAGCCGCCGCCGAGCTCTTCCAGGAGCGCGGCCTCAAGGTGCCCCTGAAAGAGATCGCGCGCCGGGCCGGTGTCAGTCACGGCACTCTCTACAACCTCTTCGGCACGCGCGAGGCGCTCATCGACGACGTGGTGGCCGGCCTGGCCGCGGACCGTCTCGGCGCAGCCGCCGAGCACGCCCTGTCCTTCGAGGACGCCGGGAAGGGATTCGCTTACTACGTCCAGAGGGTCTGTGAACTGCAGGCCACCGACCCCGCGGTCGCCGACGTCGTCAGCGGACGCTTTCCGGCTGCCGAGTGCCTGATGGCCATCTGCGGCCAGGCACAGGACGCCGCCACACGGATCATCGAGCGAGCCCGACTGGCCGGCGCCATCCGCCCGGACTTCACCGGCGAGGACCTCCTGCTCTTCTTCGGCACCAGCGCGCTGCTCGCTCGCGCGGTCGCGGACACGGCGCCCGACGCGTGGCGCCGCCAAGTCGCCTTCCTGCTCGACGGGGTGAGAACGGAGGCAGCGCACGGGCCGCTTCCTTTCGCCCCGCCGGCCCCGCAGCAGATTCCGGACGTGATGAGCAGGCTCGCCGGCACGCCGTAGCGAGCGCGGACGCCTCACCAGGACGCAACCCCGACCCGGGCGGACGTCCTGCATCCGCCCTGCCCGAGGGGGCATCGGCCCAGTCGCCCCTGTCGGCCGGCAGTGTGCGGCGCCGATCATCTACGACGAGGGAGGGCCGCCCTCATCCTGTCGTGCTGCTCAGTGACCTGGGCGGCGAGCCTGTCTGCCCTGAAAGGCGCGTCGGTAACTCTGCGGGGAGACGCCGACCTGCCGGATGAAGTGCCGCCGCAGGTTGGAGGCCGTGCCGAGCCCGCTGTTGGCCGCGACATGCTCGATGGGCAGCGCGGTGGTTTCGAGCAGGCGTTGCGCGTGGTGGATGCGTTCGTGCAGCAGCCAGCGCAGGGGTGACATCTCGACGGTCTCCTCGAAGCGACGGGCCAGCGTACGGCGGCTGAGGCTGGCCCGCCGGGCGAGGTCGTCGAGCGTGAGGGGCTGGTCGAGCCGGGAGCGCGCCCACTCCAGCAGGGGCGCCAGGCGTGTGTCGTCGCGGGCCACCGCGGGCAGTTCGAGGTACTGGGCCTGGCCGCCCTCGCGGTGCGGTGGTGTCACGAGGCGGCGGGCCAGGGCGTTGACGACGCCGGCTCCGTGGTCGGCACGGACGAGTTCCAGGCACAGGTCGATGCCCGCGGCGGTCCCTGCCGAGGTGTAGACGCCGCCGTCTTCGACGTAGAGCACCTTCGGGTCGATGTGCACCTTCGGGTAGCGGTGGGTGAGTTCCTGCGCGTGCATCCAGTGGGTGGTGGCGTGGCGGCCGTCCAGGATGCCCGCCGCCGCCAGGACGAAGGCGCCGGAGCAGATCCCGACGATCCGGGCGCCCGCGGCATGGGCCTCGCGGACGGCCGCGACCAGTGCCGTCGGCGGGGACTCGTGCACGCTGGCGCAGCTCGGGACCACCACGGTGTCGGCGCGTACGAGGTCGGCCATGTCGCCCGTCGCGTGGGCGGTGAATCCGCCCGCGACACGGGTCGAGGGCTCGGTGCCGCAGATGCGCAGCTCGTACCAGGGGTCGGCCAGGTCGGGCCGGTCGATGCCGAAGATCTCGCACGGCACCGCCAGCTCGAAGATGGGCGCTCCTTCGGTGACCGCGACGGCCACGCGATGGGCGGCAAAATCAGTGCGCATGGCGGCAAGTTTGCCACTGGCTGCCGTGCTTCGGAAGTCTCATCATGCTCGGAGGGCGGCACCTCGGGCGGCCCGACCGACACCGAAGGAGCGCAGGTGAGCCCCACCAGGCAGACGCGGAGCGCGAAGCAGGAAGAGCCGGCGGACGGCCCGCCGGTGCGCGGCAGCATCGGCTTCGGTCAGGCGGTGGCGCTGTACGTCGGCGCCGTGCTCGGCGCGGGTGTGCTGGTCCTGCCTGGTCAGGCGGCTTCCATGGCGGGCCCGGCGTCGTTGCTGTCCTGGCTGTTCATGGGGCTGCTCGGCCTGCCCCTGGCGATGACGTTCGCCGCCCTGGCCACTCGGTACCCGGACGCCGGCGGGGTCGCCACCTATGCGACGCGGGCGTTCGGCAGAACCGCGGGCGGGCTGGCCGGGTGGTGGTACTTCGTCGCCGGCTCCATCGGTCAGACGATCGTGCCGCTGACCGGTGGCTACTACGTCGCCACCGCCCTGCACGTCGATCAGTCGTACGCGTTCCTCGTGGCGGCGGTCATCCTGGCGCTGGCGATCGGAGCCAACCTGGCCGGGCTGCGGCTCAGCGGCAGGGTGCAACTCGGCCTGGCCGGCGGAGTCGCCCTGCTCCTGCTCGCCGCCGTGCTCACGGCGTTGCCGCATGCCGAGGCCTCCGAGTTCACCGACTTCGCGCCCCATGGCATGACCGGGGTCGGGCAGGCGGCCGTCGCCCTGTTCTTCGCATTCGCCGGCTGGGAAGCCGTCGCTCATCTCTCGGGTGAGTTCCGGGACGTCCGACGAGACCTGACCCGTGCCACCGTGACCACGGTCGTCGTGGTCGTCGTCCTGTACCTGGGTGTGTCCTTCGCCGTCGTCAGCACCGGCACCTACGGCGATCCCGAACTCGACCGCATCGCCGTCGGCCGGGTGTTGGGCGCGGGGCTGGGCTTCAGCGCGACCGTCACCGCCGCGGTCCTCGCGACACTGATCAGCCTGGGCACGACCAACGCCTTCATCGCCTCCGTCTCCCGGCTCGGATACGCGCTCGGCCGTGACGGCTGGCTCCCGGCCCCGGTGGGGCGGGTCAACGCACGCGGTGTGCCCGTGGCCGGCGTGCTGATCGTGGGTGGTATCGGGGCGGCCGGCCTGCTCCTCGGCCACCTCGGCGACTGGGGCACCGAGGACATCGTGGGTATCCCGTCATCCCTGGTCCTGGTCACCTACCTCATCGGCACGGCCGCCGGCACACGGCTGTTGAAAGGGCGGGCCCGCGTCCATGCGGTGACCGCGCTCACGCTCACCGCCCTGGTGGCCCCCTTCGCCTCCGCCTACATCTTCGTACCGGTGATCGTCGCCGTTGTGGCGCTGATCTACCGGTGGGCGACGGTCCGGACCGGACGCGAGAACGCGTCGGAGACGACCGAATAGCTCCGCTCCCGCAGCGGACACCGCGGCGGCATGCCCAACGGGCCGGACGTGCGACCGTCGTCACCGCTCCCCTCGCCTCCTCCGGATCGTTCGCGCTGTTCGACGAGACGGATGCCGTCCTGCTGGACATCAGCCCCGTCGGGGTCTTCGAGGCGCCGTCCGAGCACGACACCTTCGTACGCACCAACCACTTCCTCACGCCGGTCCCGGCCGCCGGGGAGAAGAGCTGGCTCTACCAGCCCGACTCGGGCGCACGCCGCGCGTTCGTCCTCGACCGCCTCACCCGGAGGCGGCCGGCGACCGTCGACGACCTGCCGGAACTTCTCGTGACCGGTCCCGGCGAGCCGCCGGTGACCTGCCTGCCCGACCCGGACCAACCCCTGGGCCAGCGCTGGGCCAGCCTCGCGACGATCACCCTCGAACCCGCGACCCGTACCGCCTCGATCCTCGATGGCACCCCCGCCGACATCGGCACCCGTGACTGGCGCATCCTCACGGCCGACTGACCAGCGAACGACGCCGGCCGGAAGTGGCCAGGCCGCGACGGTCACACACGTGCAACGCCTCCGGCACGGAGGCCGCCCATCGCCGGAAACACGCTCCGACCCCGGGCCTGAACCTGCCGCGCCGTCAGGGAGCCGGTCAGGGCGCGCCCCCACTCTTCGTCATCGGCCTAGGCGCCCCCGTCCTGGCGCAGGGCGGCGGCGACCAGGCCTTCGAGGGCCTCGCGCGGCACTTCGCCCCCGCTCACCAGCCGGTCGAAGACCAGTCCGTCGACACAGGTCAGCAGGGTGTGAGTGCGATCGTCGAGGTCCGTCACACCGTGCTCGGAGAGGAACAGCCGGACCGCTTCGCGGCCGGCGTTCTCGCGGGGTACGAGGATCTCCCGCAGCTCACGGTCACGCACGCTCTCGGCGGCGCAGGCGTAACGAGCGAGCGAGCGGCGGCGGCCCTTACCGGTGAGTCGCTTTCGGGCGAGCAGCGCCATGCCGTCCACCAGCTCCCCGGCGGTGCGCAGAGGCGGAAGCTCCTCGGCCACCGTCTGCAGCTCCGCCTGGTCGAGTTGGACGAGGCGGGTGACCAGTCCGGTGAGCAGCGCGGCTCGGGTGCGGAAGTAGGCCGACGTGGTGCCGAGCGGCATGGCCGCTCTGCGGTCGACCGCACGGTGGGTCAGGCCGCGGATCCCTTCGTCGGCGAGTACGTCGAGAGCCGCGTCTGCGAGGAGGGTGCGCCGATCCGAAACCATGACTCCTTTCTACACCTGTAGAGCCTCAGATAGAGTCCCTTTCTACAGGTGTAGAAGGGGAGGTCTTCGGCATGGGCGACACGGCAGTGGTGGTCGGAGGGGGCATCGGCGGGCTGGCCGCCGCCATTGGACTGCTCCGCATCGGATGGGAAGTAACGGTCGTCGAGCGTGCCCGGACGCTCGACGACGCGGGCGCGGGCATCTCACTGGCCGCCAACGGCCTGCGGGCACTGGATGAACTCGGTGTCGGCGAGGCGGTACGGGACGCCTCGCGAGGCCAGTACAACGGCGGCACTCGCACACCACAGGGCCGTTGGCTGACCCGGATGGACGGCTCGGCGCTGGAAGAGGCGGTGGGCACGCCGATCATGGGCATCCCCCGCTCCGCCTTGCACCGGCTGCTGCGCGATTCCCTGCCCGCCGAGTCGCTGTCGATCGGCTCCGAGGCGGACTCGGTCGAGCAGTCCGGCCCCGGCACGGTTCGAGTCGGCTGCGGCGACACGGTCCTGGACGCCGATCTGGTGGTGGCGGCCGACGGCATCGGCAGCGCAGTGCGCGGCCGTCTCTTCCCGGACCACCCCGGTCCGGTCTACAGCGGCTCGACGGTGCTGCGCGCCATCACCGAGCAGGCGGTCGACCTGCCCACCGACTTCGAGCTGACCTGGGGGCGCGGGGCCGAGTTCGGGCACATCGCCTTCCACGACGGGCGGGCCGAGTGGCACGCCGTCCTCAACCTCCCCGCCGGGACGCGCTTCGCCGACCCACTGGATGAACTGCGCAGCCGCTTCCAGACCTGGCACGACCCGATCCCCGCCCTCCTCGACGCGACCCGGCCCGCCGCCGTGCTGCACCACGACGTCAACGAGCTCCGCACACCGCTCCCCTCGTACACCGTCGGCCGGACCGTGCTGCTCGGCGACGCGGCACACGCGATGACCCCCCACCTGGGGCAGGGTGCCTGCCAGGCCCTGGAGGACGCGGTCACCCTGGCCGCCGCGCTGACCGCCGAGCCCACCGTGGAGGCCGCGCTCGCTCGCTACGACGCCGAGCGCCGACCGCGCAGTCAGGCCGTGGCGCGGGCCGCCCGCCAGGCCGGACGGATGGGCCAGCAGCTGACCCACCCACTGGCCGTCGCCCTGCGGAACACGGCGATGCGGCTGGCACCCTCCCGCGCCGCAACGCACATGGTCCTCCGTCACCACGCCTGGGTTCCGCCACAACTGGAGTGATCCGATGCGGCCCTCTCCCGCCAACTCACCACCAGGCCGCTTCCGATGCACAGTCTTCGGCGCGACCAGCCGCACATGGATCGGCCTCGGTCGGCCTTCCCGGGCACTGCTTCGAGGCGACCTTCCCCGCGGCCTATCAGGCTCCCCGGGGCCTGAACGCCCTCGCCGGCCTCGCGACGCGCTGGCACCCCCGGGCGGCGTTGGGCAGTCCGGCTCACGGATGCGCGCCGCCACGTGGCGCCTCACGCCTCGATGCAGCTCAGCGCCTGCATGGCCGCGCGCTCCATGCGTGAAAGATCGCCGAGGACCGTGCCGGCCTGCATGAGAAACCGCGTCTCGCCCGATTCGCCCGCCTGCCTGATCAGTTCTGCTGCTTCCGTCCACAGGGTGGCCGCCTCGGTGTACAGCGTGTGGCCGGTGCGCAGGTGGCGGCTGTCGAGCAGGTCGGCGCATTCGCCGAGGAAATCACGGTAGCGGTTGCGGAACAGGGCGCCGCCGGTGCCGCCCTTCTCCATCAGCAGCGCGGCCTGGGGCAGGTCGCGCTGCGGTACGTCGGCCCGCTGGAGCCATGTGCGCACGAGCCTGCCGGCCTTTTCGATGCCTCGGTGGCCGAGGTTGGCGATGGGCGGATGGAGGAAGGCGTCGGCGCAGGCGGTGATGGCGGGGATGATCTGGTCCTGCGGGGAGGGCAGGTCCGTCGGTGCGGTGAGGGTGAAGGAGCGGTGCTTGGCGGCCATCGGGCCGCGTGCGGCTCTGGCCCGGGCGAGGCTGGTCAGGCTGGTGGATACCGCTCCGCCTTGCTGGTCGGTGTCCACCAGGTGGGCCTGGTGGTCGTCGTAGCCGTACATGGCCACGATGTGGCCGCCGAAGTGGACCTTCGAACCGAAGTAGTCCAGGTAGTGGCTGTCGAGCTGCAGTCCGACGGGGTGGCCGGCGTCGAGGGAGGCCGAGACGTTGTGCCATGCCTTGCGCGGGGATGTGGTCTCTTGGACCAGGAGCTCCAGCTCAAGCCTGTCGGCCAGGTTTCTGGTGAGCTCGAAAGGCTTGCTCCGTCCCCCGAGGAAGGGGAAGCCCATGTGCTTGCTGTCCCAGTAGATGAAGGACAGACCGGAGCCGAGGCCGAAGAGCATGGGCTCGGACAGATCGACTCCTTGGTGCCGCAGCAACACCCCCAGGGCTGTCGTCTCGCAGTGCTTCGTGCCGCGGGCGTCGACGCCTGCCACCATGGTCATGCCGTGCTCTCCTGGACGGGGATGATCAGTCGGGTCATCAGTTCTTCTTGTGGCGCCTCTGCCGGCCCGACGAGATAGGCCTCGCGTACGGGTGCTCGCGGGCGCAGGCCGCGTTCGTGGAGGGTGGCGAAGAGCGCGTGGTAGGCCAAGGGCAGTTGGGCGTAGGGCCCGATGTGCATGGTCTCGGCAACGAGGCCGGCGGGCAGCACCTCGGCTTCCAGTCCGGGCAGGCCTTCCTCCCGCGGGGTCCGCACTCCGACGGCGATCTCCATGCTCGCCTCCAGATCCAGCGGGTACAGCCCCCACAGCGGCGGTTCCCATACGACCCCCGCCTGGCCGAGTCCGGGAAGCAGCCGCCCCACGCACTCCTCGACCGTGTCGCCGATCTCCGCAGGGGCGCAGACCGCTCGCACCACTGCCAGCCGTCGTTCCGGCTCCCGGCCCATCGTCACCTCGTAGCCGGGCAGGCCGCCCTCCGCCAGCCGCTCCAGCATCTCCAGCCGGGCCCGGTCCCTGCTGATCCGCTCGGCCAGCCGGTCCCGCTCAGCACGCAGGATCAGGGTCCTGCTCTCAGGCCCGGCAGCCAGCGCCCGGGCGATCACGGCCAAGGGGAGATCCATGTCGCGCAGCAGCGCGATCGTCAGGGCGTCACGCGCCTGTTCGGGTGCGTAATAGCGGTAGCCCGAGCCGGCGTCCACACGGGCCGGGGCCAACAGCCCCGTTTCGTCGTAGTGCCGTAGCTGCTTGATGCTGAGGCGGCACATGCGGGCGAAGCGCCCGATGGTGAGAAGTTCGTCTTGCACGCCATCATGGTGGACTCTCCCACGGTGGGAGAGTCCAGTACGGCGTCACCCTGCCCGGATCGTCGAGACCGGGGCAGGGCGCCCGTGCAACCGTCGGGCCGCGGCCTGAACGCCGTGCCGGAATCAGCCGCCGCGCGCCTCGACGCCGTACGGGAACGCGTCCCGCACCTGCCCGGGGCGGCCGGCCCCCGCGCCCGACAGCATGCTGGTGGCCGCCACGCTGCTGATGGCGGGCTGCGAGGTGAGCCGGCGGGTGCAGATCGCCGTGGTGTTCGGCGAAACGGAGCGCCCCGGCGAGGCAGGCGCCACCGGCGTCCTGGAACTCCGCGCGTTCCCCGCCGGACCGCCCGGTCTCTACCCCGATCCGCGGCACATGACCGGACTGCGCAGCTCGGACAGCCAGTTCGCGACCGCGCTGGGCCGGGCGTGGACGGTGGCCGGCCTCGACCGCGGGGCGCGCTGCGTGCTGTGGCGGCTGATGGTCACCGACCGTACGCCCACCCGTATCGAAGGCCCCTCACCGGGCGCCGCCTTCGCGCTGGGCCTGGCGGAACTCCTGCGGTACCCGCAGCGGCGGCGGCCCAGCACGGCCTGGCTGCGCGGCGTGTTCTACGGCCTGCGCTCGCGGTCAGCCGGGGCGGCACGCACACGGCGGTGGCGATCGGCTCGACGCTGCGAGTGAGCCGGACGCACGGGCGGGTGAAGAAGGGCTCCGGGCCGCTGGCGCTGCCGGGTGCCGGGCCGGTGTCGCCGGACACTCTCGCCGTCGTCGGCTCCGGCGGCGACCGGCTCCTGTCGGCCTCCTCGGACTCGCTGAGCCTGTGGGACCTGCGGCAGCACACCCGGATCGCCTGGGAGAGCGGGGCCGACATCCCCGGCTCCTGCCTGAGTTGCGCAGCGCCGCAGGTGGCGGTGGCCCCGGACGGGAAGGACGCGGCGATCCTCGACGGCCTGGCCAGCAAGCTGGTCCTGCGGCGGCTCGGCCCGCCCGGCACGAAGCCGCGGGGCCGAGAAGGCCCGATGCGGATCACCGGGTTCTCGGCGCTGGTGTGGCGGCCGGACAGCAAGCGGCTGACCGTGCTGGCGCCGGACGGCAGCGCGCAGGGCCTCGCACGGGGCAAGGCCTGGCGACCGGCCGGCACCTGGCCCGCGGTACCGAATCCACTGCGGCTGTCCGATCCGTCGGTGCTGGGGCGGTATCTGCCCGGGGGCCGGAAGATGGTCCACGTACACATGTCCGGCACCGTCTGGTTCCGGGACGCGGAGTCGGGGAAGCCACTGCGGAAAGTGGACGGTCCGCGGTCGATGGCGCCGACCACCGACGGCTACGGCCATCCGGCGACCACCGAGGCAGCGCTGCACGCCCGGGATTCGGCGATGACGAAGGCGGCGAGAGGATCGGTCCGGGACCAGCCCAGGAGGCTGTTGGCGATGAGGCCGACCAGAAGGACGGCGGACAGGTAGGTGCAGAGGAGGGTCTGCTCGGAGTCGGCGACGGCGGTCGCGGAGCCGAGTTCGCGTCCGGCCTTGCGCTGGGCGGCCGACGGGAACGGCATGATCGCCAACGAGAGAGCGGCGATACGGTCAGCAGGTGCGGCGCTCCTTGCCGAACCGCTCAAGGGCTCCCTCACCTGCCCGTCGGAAGGCCGGCCGTCCGTCCCCGGACCGCTTCCGCCGGGCGGCACACGCGGGATCGCCCAGGACCGACGGGCCGTCAGACCCGCATGCGGCGAACGGGTGAAGGTTCGTTCGAGCCGGGAATAGGCGGCGCGGATCGCGGTTGAGCCCAGCATGACCTCTGAAACACACAGCGCATTCGGCCGCATCGGTATCTGGAGCGGTGCCCTGCACGGGTCCCGGGTGGACGAGGCGGGCAGGAAAGAGATCGCGGAAGCCGTCGCCGAGCTGGAGGAGCTGGGCTACGGCACTCTCTGGATCGGGGGCAGCCCCTCCCCCGACGACGCCGCGGCCGTCGTCGCCGCGACCCGTACGGTCACCGTGGCCACCGGCATCCTCAGCATCTGGGATCACACCGCGGAGGACGTGGCAGCGCGCATCGCGGCCGTCGAGGCGAGCGCACGCGGACGCTTCGTCCTCGGCCTGGGCGTCAGCCACGGGCCGATGGTGCCGCAGTACACGAAGCCGTACAGCTCCATGGTGGCCTACCTCGACGCGCTGGACGCGGCCAAGCCGCCCGTGAGCTCCGGCCATCGCGTCCTCGCGGCGCTCGGACCGAAGATGCTGAGGCTCTCGGCTGATCGCGCGCTGGGCGCGCACCCCTACCTCGTCACCGCCGAGCACACCGCCGAGGCGCGCGAGGCGCTCGGACCCGACGCCCTGCTCGCACCGGAACTGACCGTCGTGCCCGACACCGACCTCGACCGGGCTCGTACCACCGCGCGGAAGATGCTGGAGATGTACCTCCAGCTGCCCAACTACACCGACAACCTGCTGCGTCTGGGATTCGAGGAGAACGACTTCGACGACGGCGGCAGCGACCGTCTCCTCGACGCTCTCTTCGCCCTCGGCGACACCGAGCGAGTCAAGACCCGGACCCAGGAGTACCTCGACGCCGGGGCCGACCACGTCGCGCTCCAGGTGCTCACCGCCGAAGGGGGCGGTGCGACGTTGCCGCGCACCGAATGGCGTCGGCTGGCCGAGGCATTCGGCGGCGCGCTGTAGGACCTTCCTCCGCCGGGCCTGATACGGCGCCTTCGGCCATATCGGGCCCGGACGCCATATCGGGCCCGGCCGGATCGGGCCCAAATGCCGTATCGGGCCCGGTCGCCACCCGGGTCACGCTGCCGTCAACCACCGGGAAGCGATCGTCGGCAGCCCGTGCTCAGTAGCCGCGCCAGATGTTGTCGAAAGCGGCGTCCTCGATCACTTTCCGCTGCCGTACGGCCTCCAGTTCCTGCACGGCGTTCCCGACGGTGGCCAGCACGGTGACCACGTCGTCGGTGAGGCCTACGGCTGGTTCCTCACGGAGCCCGGCGGCGGCAGCCAGTGCGGCGAGGGTGGGTTCGCCCGTCGCCCAGCGCTCGCCCGCCTCCCGCCGGGCGGCCGAGTCCACCAGTTCCGTCCGCCCGGTCCGCAGGGGAATCCGGCGGCCCCGCGGCCGGGTCGTGAGGCCGGTTCGTTCCAGTTCCTCGGCGTAGGCGGAGGACAGCCCGCGGCCACGGCGCCACAGCCAGTCCTCGACCGTCTCGTACGGCTCCTGCGCCACGAGCGCCGAGGCCGCCTCGTCCAGCAGGCGGTCCCCCGTGGGTGACTGGCCGCCCGGCACGATGCGGTCGCCGTCCAGGACAACGGCCTGAGCCGCGATGAGGTCGAGGACTTCGGCGCCCGCGAGCAGGAGCGACAGGGTGCCCGGCTCCACCGGTCCGTCGGCGGCCGGCTCCTGGGCGATGATCGCGAGGTCTCGTGCGGTGGTCATGAGCAGCTCCACGTCAGGTGGCCGGACACGGGCGGGCTCCCGGGCGCGGTCAGGGGACCAGCTTGATCGAGTTGTACGGCGTGAGCGATCCGTGGAACGCCTGCCCGGCGGGGATCGTCACGGTGCAGTTCGTGCCGTTGTAACCGAGGCAGAGCAGGGCGCGCGCTCCGCCGGTCTGGTTGTTCCACACGGTGTGGTCGTTGGTCTCGTTCACGAAGTTGTACGAGCCGTAGTAGTAGTACCGGTGTTCGGGCGTCATACCGACAGGAATCAAGGCGTCGTAGACGCACACATTGCCGGGCGGGCAGCTGTCGACGGCGGGTCCGGGGTTGTCGTCGATCCACATGGCCACGGCGGGGGACGCTGTCAGCAGCGAAGCAGCCAGGGCGGCTCCGACGGCCACCGATGCGGTGGAAGCACGCAGTTTCAGACTGAACCGGTCAATCGACTTCATTCTCTACCCCCGTGTCACGCGATGCGCGTTCTGTCGAACCCAGCAAGATTTGCCGGGCACATTAACGCACATGTTCCTCGGTTCGATCACGTGAATCACCGAACCGATCCGAGATCCCTTCGCGCACCTCACACAACCGGCCCCACCCGCTCCATGGGGGTGCTACCGTGCCGCGCGACATCAACCGGCCGTCGTACAAGAGTCGTTGTGTGGGAACGTCTCCCGGATGGATGGACTCATGGGCGCGGAGGGCGATGCGGAGGACGGCGCGGAGGGGGGCACGGACCACCCGGAGCTGGGAAGTCATCGCGGCACCTACCGCCCGCAGCGCAGAAGGCCCTCCGCGTACGCGCTGCTTCTGCTGGCCCTGCTTCCCTTCGCGGCCCTGACCTACCTCCTGACGATTCTCGTCGGTGCGTTCTTCGCCCGGGAGGGGAACGTCGCGGCCGGAGTGCTCGGCGGGCTGGCGCTGCTGGGGCCTTTCGCCGTACGGGCACTGTGGTACCGGCGGCACACCAGAGTGGAGTTCCGGCTGTACGAGAAGGGCCTTGTCGCGACTGCGGCGGACGGCACGGAAGCGGTGTATCCCTGGCGGTCGGCCTCTGTTTTCACGAACGGTTCGAACCGCTACAAGCTGTCCAATCCCGAGGGCAGCGTCGCCACACTCGGGGCAGCGCACTGCGGCCCCGCACTCGGCGGGGAGAAGGTCCCCGGCACGCGTACTCGTACGGTGATCAGGGGAGCCCAGCTCCCGCGGGAGGAGGAGTGGGGTCCCGCGATCCGGCGGGGTGTCCTGGACGCGCAGCTGGGCCTGGCCACCGAAGCGGCTCTGCGTGGCGGCGAGGTCCTCTTCGGCGGCATCCTGCTGAGCCAGGCGGGGTTGACCGTACGGCAAAGGCGCGGCCAGGACGACTTCACCGCCTGGGAGGACGTCGACTCGTTCTCCCTCACGGACCAGGACGACCTCCTGATCACCTCGCGTGGCAGCGACTTCCCGACCCATTTCATCAGGCCCGGCTACCAGATACCCAATCTGGAGATTCTCGTCGGCGTCGCCCGTGAGCTGCACGCGCGCGCCTCCCGGACCGCGTGCGCTCCGATTTCACCGGATTCGGCCACATCCGACGCGACCGCACCGGATTCGCCGGCAACCGACGCGACCACATCGGCTTCGACCGCACCAGATTCGACCGCACCGGACTCCACCGGGGCCGCGTCGCCCGGGGCCGCGTCGCCCGGGTCCGCGTCGTCCGGGTCCGCGTCCGCCGTCCGTGGTGATGATGACGAGACACCGGACGATGTCCCGGAACGTCTGGCCCTGTACGTCACCTTCGGGGCAGGCGTGTGGGCGGCCTGGCGTCTCGGAGGCCGGCAGGACATCGACGGCCCGGTGTCCGCACTGTTGGCCGTCCTCAGAGGCGCCCTCGGCGGCCTGGTGGGGGCAGTCTTCGGTCTGGGTCTGTCGGCAGCCCTCATGGCCGTGCCGAAGCTGGTGGGCGAGCTGCTCGTCGAATCCGTGATCCGCTGGTTCCGGCATCGCCGGTACGTCGCCGCGGCCACCCTCGCGCTGTGCACGGTCGTTCCGCCGGTGATACTGCTCTTCCTCCTGTTCCGCGCCTTCCCCTCCCGCCTGGTGCCGTTGGTGGTACTGCTCTTCTTCGGCGGCTGGACGGTGCTGCTCGCGGTGAGGCGGTGCGGTGCGTCCGAACGCGTGCTGATGCGCCACCTTCCCGATCTCCCCGGTGTGTTCCTGGTCGTCCTCGCCGTCGAGCAACTCGTCTCTGGTGACGTGCTGACCGTCGCACCGGCCGCCGGGCTCTTCTTCCCGCTCGCCGTCTGGCTCTCCTGGCGCGGCTGGCGGACGCTGCAGGACTCGACGCGGCCAACGGTGCGGGCGGTGGCGGACATCGCCCTGTCCGTGGCACTCGGTCTGGTGCTGACCGTGCTCATCGTGTGGCTGGCCAACGTCCTGTCATTCACCCCGCCCCAAGTCACCGCCGTGCGCGGCTTCGTGGAGAAGGTCCAAGCACTGACCGAGGTGCACTGGTCGTACTGGCTCGCGGTCTACACGGTCCTCGCTGTCGGCAGTTACCTCGTACTGCGCTGGCCGGACCGCGTCGAGCGGGTCAGACGGCGGCTTCGCCCGGCGCGGTTCAGCGGAGCCCGGCTGCCGCTCGGCATCACCGCCGATTTCGCACGGCGGTCCTTCTCAGGGGTCAACGTCGGCATCATGGTCGCCCTGTTGTTCCTCGTCGTCCTCGCCCCGGTGTCCGAGGGCACGTGGAAGCGGCCGGTGGCCGAGCGATACGCCCTTGAGGTCCAGCGTCGGCAGTACGCCGAAGGCGCCGCCGCCGCGTACAAGGAGATCCACCGACAGGTCTCGGCGCATCCGCGGTCCGCCTCCCGTCTGAGGGCGGTGGTCCTCGCCGTGCACCGCGCCGCTCCTTCCTCGCCGGGCGAGCCCGTGAACCAGACGGCGCTGGACATCGCCCGGCAGGTCGGCCGCTTCCAGGCCGCCGCGGTCACCGGCGACGATCCGGCGCCCGAACCCGCGCGGCCTCCGGCGGCCGACGACCTCGACGGCCGGCTCGACCAGCTCGACGAGAGCCAACGGCGTGCCGCGGACCGGGAACAGCAGACCGACCGGTTCGCCGAGCTCGCCTCCCTCGCGATCACCCGCACCTTCGACGCCCTCCCCCTGGGCGACAACCAAGCCGTGCAGCTCGTCAAGGAATACCTCGGCGGGCTGGTGGAGGACGGCCCGATGAAGAAGATCTTCCACCGGTGGGGCGAAGGGATCGGCGGACCCCCGCCCGACGGCGGCCGACTCGTGCGTCTCGACGTCCGCCGCCTGACGACGGTGGCCTACGACCGCACCCGGGCGGCGGTCGAACGTGCCGACGCGGGCCTGCTCGCCTTCTACGCCCGGTTCGGCATCGGCATCCCCGCCGGGGCCACTTCGCTGACGCCCGCGATCGACCTGGCGAACCAGCGCCGCTATCTGCGGCAGGGCACAGGCCCCTGCAACGGCTGCGTCAGCTCCCCGAACAGCGGTTCCGGCACGGGCGGAGGGGGTGGCCGCCGCTGAGCCGAGGCCGCGGGGTCATCCTACGAGAACGTCGCCGTGGCCCTGCGGTCCGGGGCGAGCGGATTCCTCGGCAAGGACGTCGGCCCCGACGTCCTGCTGGCAGGCATCCGCACCGTGGCCGCGGGCGATTCCCTGCTCTCCCCCACGGCCACCCGTGCCCTGATCACGCGCTTCCCGGCCACCCCTGCCGACCACGTGCCCCTCACCGCGCCGGAGCGCCTCACCCTGCTCACCGAACGCGAACGCGAGGTCATGGCGCTGGCCGCGCTGGGCAAGTCGGACCACGAGATCGCCGACCGACTGGTCCTCAGCCCCCTGACCGTGCACAGGCACATCTCCCGCGCGACGACCAAACTCCACGCACGCGACCGGGCGCAGCTGGTCGTGATCACCCACCAGAGCGGCCTCGTCCGGCCGGCCGCAGGCGGCTGACGCCGGGACCGACCTGGTTCTCGGCGGAGTTGCTGGTCTGCGGCGGCCGACCGCCACAGCGGCTTCTACGTTCACTCAGGCGTGCGCGGAGTTCTTGCGGGCCGCGACGACGGCGGCAGGCGCGGCCACGGAGGCGAGGATGCCGCACAGGACGGCGAGGACCGGGTAACCGGCGTAGGCGACGACGACGCCGGAGGCCAGGCCACCGGCGGCGCCCGCGAGGGCGACGGCGACGTCGACCAGTCCTTGGACTCTGGCCCGGGTGGCCAGGGGCGCGCTGTTGGTGACGATCGCGGTGCCGGTGACCAGGCCGAAGCTCCAGCCGACGCCGAGCAGGACGAGGGCGAGGGTGATCAGGGGGAAGGAGTGGCCGGGCGCGAGGGCGGCGGCCACTCCCGCGGCGAGCAGTGTGCAAGCCGTCACCACGCTCATCGCCGTGGCGCCGAATCGGTCGACGAGACGGCCGGCCAAGGGCGACGGGAGATACATGGAGCCCGTGTGCAGGGCGATGACGAGGCCGGACGCGGTGGTGCCGAATCCGTGGGCGTGCATGTGGATGGGGGTCATGGTCATCACGGCGACCATGACGAGCTGGCTGAGGACCAGGACCACGACGCCGATGAGCAGTCCGGGTCCGGCGCGGGAGGGGGAAGCCGCGGGCGTGCTCTCAGCGGGGGTCGCGGTCAGGGTGCGGGCGAGCAACAGCGGGTCGGGTCGCAGCCATACGAGGAGGGTGAGTGCGGCCAGGGCGAACGCGGCCGTGGAGAGGAGGAACAGGCCGGTCAGCCCGGGGAGGTGGAGCGCGGTCGCGAGGTGTCCGGCGGGGGTGGCGAGCAGTGGTCCGGCGATGCCGCCGACGGTGGTGGCGACGATGACGGTGGAGGTGGCACGGGCACGTTGATGAGGTGCGGCGAGGTCGGCTCCGGCGTAGCGGGCCTGGAGGTTGGACGTGGTTCCGGCGCCGTACAGGAAGAGGGAGGCGAACAGCAGCGCGGGGCTGTCGAGCGCGGCCGCGACGACGACGCCGGCACCGCCGAGGGCGCCGGTGAGATACCCGGCGGCCAGTCCGGGGCGGCGGCCGAGGCACGGGGAGACGCGCCCGATGACGACGGCGGCGCCGGCGGAGCCCGCGGTGAGCAGGGCGATGGGCAGTCCGGACAGCGAGGTGTCGTGGAGCATCTGCCCGGCCAGCAACCCGGCGACGGTGACTCCGGCGGCGAGGCCGACACCACTGAGGATCTGGGAGACGAGCAGGACGGTCAGGGTGCGCTTCTGCACCGCGGATATGGCGGGGTCGGTGGCGATGGGCGGGGCGGAGGTGAGGGGCAGGTGGCCCATGAGGTGCGTGCTTTCGCTGTGCCGGGACGCCGGAGGCCGGGGTGCGGGGGGCTACCAGCGGGCGGCCGGTGGTCGTCGGGCGGCGGTCAGGGGCGGTCGTGACGTGCCGGGCCAGGGCGGAGCGGCCCTGGGTGACCTGGGCGCGGGGCAGTGCTGGACGTACGGGAGGGTTGTGCCGGGCGGGTGAGAGCGGGGCCACGGGAACTCATCGAGAACTCCCCCGGGAGCAGGGGGAATCGGAGATGAACAGTGATCAGCACTGAGGGACTGAGGGCCGCCCTGCCTTCGCGTCAGTGCGGGCTGTCGGGCATGCCGTAGGCGTCCGCGATGAGCTCGGTGGAGCGCAACCGGGCCCGGGCGGAGTGGCCGACGCTGCCGATCATGACCTCATCGGCGCCGGAGTCCCGCTGGACCTGGTTCAGGTGGGCGGTGACCTGCTCGGGGGTGCCGTGCGGGACGTGGTTCAGCCAGCTGTCGACGGCCTGGCGTTCCTGGGCGTCGTACGGGTAGGCGTCCACTTCCTCCGGAGACGGCAGCAGGTAGGACTTGCGCTGGGACATGCGGAGCATGGCGTGCGCGAGGGTGCCGGCCTGGCGGCGGGCCGCACGCTCGTCATCGGATGCCGCGACGGTGAAGCTGACCAGCGCGTACGGCTCGGCCAGGGCCTCGGACGGAGTGAACCGCTCGCGGTACAGACGCAGGGCGGCCACGACGTCACGCGGGTTAAAGTGTGCCGCGAAGGCGAACGGCAGGCCGAGCCGGGCGGCGAGCTGCGCGGAGTAGCCGGAGGAGCCGAGCAGCCACACCGGCAGGCGGCCCGTGGCCGGGGCGACGCCGTTGAGCCGGTCCTGGGCGGGCCCCGGTACGGCGTACACGCGGTCGGCATAGGGGTGCTCGGCGGGGAAGTCGTCGCCGAGGAAGTGCAGCAGCTCGACGACCTGCTGGGGGAAGTCCTCGGCGTCGGAGGCGCCACGGCGCAGGGCCGCGGCCGTGGCGTGATCGGTGCCCGGGGCGCGGCCCAGGCCCAGGTCGATGCGGCCGGGGGCGAGGGCGTCCAGCATGCCGAACTGTTCGGCGACGACCAGCGGTGGGTGGTTGGGCAGCATGATCCCGCCCGCGCCGAGCCGCAGCCTGCTGGTCTCGGCGGTCAGTCGGGAGAGCAGGACGGGCGGGCTGGACGTGGAGACGCCGGGCATGGCGTGGTGCTCGTTCATCCAGTAGCGGGTGAAGCCGCGCCGGTCGGCGAGCCGGGCGAGTTCGATGCTGCAGGCCAGGGCCTCTGCGGCGCTCTGGCCGGTGCCGGTCATGGCGGAGTCCAGCACGGACAGGGCGGCTGGGGCAGAGCCATGGCGGGCGCCACGGATCGGGTCGGTCATGGTGGTGCGGTCCTTTGGTGAAGCGGTCCTTCGGTGGCGCGGTCCCTCGGTGGCGCGGGAGGCTGGCCGGGCGCCGGCCGGCGCCCGGCCGTGTCCGGCGTACGGGTCCGACGTATAGGGAGTCAGCCGCGGACGCCGAAGTACAGGGTCAGCCGCGGACGCCGAAGTCGACGCGGTCGATGAGACCGGCGGCGGTGAAGGCGGCGACGAGTTCGTCGCGGCCCTCGGTGAAGTGGGCCCAGCTGTCGTAGTGGAGGGGGACGACGCAGCCCGCGTCGAGGATCTTCGTCGCCTCGGCGGCCTGGGCGCTGTCCAGGACGATCACCTCGTTGTCGAAGACTTCGGCGAAGCGGGGCGCTCCGGCGAAGAGGAGGGCCGTGCCGACCGGGCCGAAGCGTTCGGCGATGTCCCTGACCGCGTCGAGGGAGGCGTTGTCACCGCTGACGTAGACGGTGGGCAGGCCCTCGCCGGTCAGGACGAACCCGACGACCTGGCCGGCGATCGGCTCGACGTCCTCGCGCTTGCCGGGGCCGTGGATGGCGGGCACGGCGGTCACGGTGACCGTGCCGGGCCCGCCGTCCCGGCGCTCGAGCTCGACCGACTGCCAGTCGGCGAGGCCGGTGGCCGCCCGGCCGAGACGCTCACCGCCGCCGGGGGTGGTGAGCGTCAGCGGGACGTCGGCGAGCAGGGCCCGGCCGGAGGTGTCGAGGTTGTCGGCGTGCTCGTCGTGCGAGAGCAGGACCACGTCGACGCGGCCGAGATCCGCCGGGCTGCCGGCGGCGGCCGCCGTCTTGGTCAGCACGGCGGCCGGTGCCGGGTGGTCACCGGGGCCGTCGAAGGTGGGGTCGGTGAGAAAGCGCAGGCCACCGTACTCGAACAGGGCGGTCGGGCCGCCGAAGACGCGGACGGGGAAGGGGGCTCTCTGCGGGGCGGGGGAAGACACGAGACGAATTTCCTCACGGATAGAGTGCGTGTTAACCGTGAGTCGACTGTAGGCATGCCTCACGGATGAAAGCAACCCGTACCATGAGGAGCATGGAAGAGTTCGTGAGGGAAGAAGCCGCCCTGCCGTCGGCGCCGGGTGAGGATGAGCACCCCGCCCTGGCCCTGGCCAACAGCGCCGTCGCTCTGCCCGGCGGGCACACGGCCGATCTCCTGGGCACCCCGGCGCGGGCTGAGCAGTGGCTGGCGCGGCACGAGCTCGCCCCGGCCGACGCCGGCCTGGCGGAGGTGTGCGCCACGCAACTGCGCTCGTTGCGCGAACAGGTCAGGTCGCTCCTGGCCTCCCATGTCGCGGGGCAGCCCGCCCTGCCTGCCGCCGTCGCGGCGGTCAACGAGGCGATGACCCGCGTCCCGACGACAGCTCTGCTGGTGTGGGACGAGAAGACCGGTCCCTACCGCGCCACGCCCCACCCCACCACCGCGATCGTCGAGCACGCCCTCGCGGCCATCGCCGCCGACGCCGCCGACCTGCTCACCTCCCCCGACGCCGGTCGCCTGACCGCTTGTGCCTCCCCACCGTGCAACCGCTTCCTGGTCAAACACGGACGCCGCCAGTGGTGCTCCACGCGCTGCGGCGACCGCGCCCGCGCCGCCCGCGCCTACGCCCGCCGCACCACGACGGACTGACACCGCCGGACGACCGGCCCGGCCCAGCCATGCCGCACACCCCCGACGTCCCTGCTTTGCGGCTGGAGTGTGGCCTCGGACCCCGCTGCCTCGCCTGGACCGAGCCCATGGCCGACACGGCCGTCAAACAGGCGGCCTGCCGAACGGGCATCTCGGCAGTGCCCTCCATGACCGCTGAACGCGAATCTGGCAGCTGTTGACATCAAGAGCGGAAAGTTGCCCACCTGGACGACCGGCTACTCAACACAGATGTTCGCTCAGCAGCGGGATCGGATCACTTGCGAAGCCGGGAACGATACTCGCCCGGGGCCGTGCCCCGGGCACGTCTGAAGGCACGGCTGAAAGCGTGCGGAGAGCCGTATCCGACCGCGGCGGAGATCGACTCGACCGGCTCGTCGGTGTCGCGGAGCCGGACGGACGCCAGGTCGATGCGCCACTGCGTCACGTACGCGCCCGGCGTCTGCCCGAGGGCGGACCGGAAACGCCTGGACAGCGTCGCCCGGGAGACGCTCGTCGCGGCGGCCAGGATCTCCGTGGTCCAGGGGTGTTCCGGCCGGGCGTGGACACACGCCAGAGCGTCGCGCACGACCGGATCACGCATCGCTCCCAGCCAAGAGCCGGACTGCTCCTGCGGGTGGCGGGCCAGCCAGGCGCGTACGAACTGGACGAGCAGAAGGTCGACGATGCTGTTGACGGCGGCGGTGGTGCCGATCTGCGGCTGTGCGAGCTCAGCGGCGAGAAGTTCGACGGTCCTTCTGAGCTGGGCGTTCTCCCGGGCTGTGACGTGCATCGGCCGAGCGAGGGAGGTGAGCACCGGTGTGCGCACCTCCGGGTCCTGCTCGTAGTGCAGGACGATCGCTTCCGTCTGCACCGGCGCCGAGCCCAGCCGAAGGGCCCGGCCATCGCCGAAGGCCCGGGCCGCCTCCTCCCGGTCGCAGGAGCCCATGGCCACGTCGACGCCGCCGGCTATCCCGTGTGCGGTGCCCGGCGACACCAGGACGGCGTCTCCGGCCTGTGCCTGAAGAGGATCCTGGCCCGGGACATGGACCCACAGAGTGCCGCGGGACACCACGTGCAGTGCCGCTCCCGGAGCGGAGTCCAGCCGCAGGCCCCAGGTTCCTCCGGCCTTCAGCATGACTCCGAGCGCCCCACGCGCACCCGAGACACGCAAGACCTCCGCCAGCACATCCATGGGTCCATTCTCGTCCACCGCCGCGCACAGCCGTCGACGGCCGACCGACCGACGACGCATGTCTCCTCGTCCACAGCCTCAGACCACGTCGAGAACGACCTTTCCGTGTACCTTCCGCGCGAACAGCGCCTGGACGGCGTCGCCCACGTCCTGCCAGCCGCCTCGCAGTCCGACCGGCGCCGAGAGCCTCCCGGCGGCCATGAGGCCCAACAGGTCCGTCAGCTCCCCGCCGGTCGGCGTCATATCGCCGTAGGTGGCGATGCTGCGGGGCTCACCGAAGCCGAACAAGGTCCCTGGCGGGAACGTGGACTCCTGCCCCGAGGAGTAACCGACCAGGTGGATGGCGCCGCCCTCGGCGAGGCAACTCCACGCCTGGGCCACCAGCGGCCCGCCGACGGTGTCCAGGACGAGGTCGAACCGGTCGCCGGTGTCGGCCAAGTCGGTCAGCACCCTGTCGGCGCCGAGTTCACGGAGTCCGGCGGCCCGCTCCGGCGAACCGACGAGTGCCGTCACCCGGGCGCCCGCCAGCGCGGCCAGCTGGACGGCGAAGTGCCCCACGCCCCCGCTGGCGCCGGTGATCAGCACGTCGCGCGCCAGGAGGGAACGCTTGCGCAGCACCCGCAACGCGGTGACCCCGGCGATCCCCAGCGCGGCGGCGTCGGCCAGCTCCACGCCCTCGGGAACGGTGGCGAGCGAGGCGGGACTGACTGCCACCCGCTCCGCCCAGGCGTGGGGAGCCATTCCCACGGCGACGCGCGTGCCTTCGGGCGGTCCCGAGCCGTCGGACGCGGCGCGCACCACGACGCCGGCCGCGTCGTGACCGTGCACAGCCCCGGCCGGCCACTGGTGCACGTAATTCAACTCTCCGAAGTTGAGACAGATGTGCCGTATCTCCACCAGCACCTCACCGGTGGACGGCACGGGCTCATCGACATCGGCGAACCGGACGGGCCCGGCCTCACCGTGATCGACCACAAGGGCACGCATAGGGGGTGTGTTTCCTTCGCTCGTGGATGTGCCGAATACTCGGCGCGGCAACAGATCGAGTGCGCAAGTGCCGCACCGCCGCGTGCTTGAAACCCTACGCAGCACCGGCACGGCGACCAGCCCCGTGAGAATCAATCAGTTGACGATCTGTGTCAGTGCGGCTCATGGTGCGTCGCGCTCTGCGCCCACCCGGTGGATGGCGCTACGACGGGCAGACATGCTCGGCAACATGCTGATCTCCAGCCACCGGTGCTTCCGCTTCCGTAGGGCGGCGGGGGCCGCTGGTCGGCGCCGTGGCCCTGGCCGTGCTCGCCGTCATCCCCCGTGAAGCGCAACGCACGCACGAGTGCGACTACGACCTGCCCCGCGCGCTGACCGCCTCCGGCCATGCAGCGCGTACGTCCTACGGGAACGCCGCGGCACCTGCCACCTCGCCGTGATACGCCTGGGCCGACGCCCGCCCGGGCGGCGGTGGTCATCAACCTCGGCGGGGAGCAGAAGGTCCGCTACGGCTGGGAACGGCCGGAACCCCTGATTGAAGCCGCGGTCACAGCATCACGCTCGCCGCGGCGCCGCGCCGGCCGCGCCTCGTGACGCGTGCCGGCGCGTCGGCCTCTTGACCCCGGTGACCGCAGCCATTAGTTTGCGGTGGCCGTCGACTTGTTCCCGGAGAGTCGACCTGTCACCGGAGAAAGGGGCGACCAGCGGATGAACACCGACTCTGATCTCGGTCGCCTCGCCCAGCGCACGGTCTGGGTTCCGGGTCGGATCGCGCACGGCGCCTGAGCACGCCGTTCCGATGTGCCCGTTCGCGGCACGTCGTGCCCGCCGTTCGCAGCGCCTTCACGCCGGTCGGGCGGGGCACATCGCACATGCCGGGTCTTGCGCCACCCCCTTCGCACTTCTCCTGTCACACTCCCCCGGCGCATCACCCCATCGCGCCAGCTCCATCGCGTCACCCTCTTCGCTTCCTTCCCTTCGTTGCACCCTCTTCCGGCACGCCACTGCCGCGTGCCGTCTCGTGCCGCCTGCTTCAGGTGGCGCGCCTGAGCACAGAAAGCTGCCCGACATTGGCGAACATGATGATTCGACCGGCCGCGCGCCGTACGACCGTGCACCGAAACGAGGGCCTGTCATGACAGAGGCGCGGATCACGGTCAACGGCAAGGAAACACCGATCGCACCGGCCGCACCCCACACCACCGCGCTGGACTTCCTGCGCGAACGTGGCCTCACCGGCACCAAGGAGGGGTGCGCCGAGGGTGAATGCGGCGCCTGTTCCGTCCTGGTGGCCAGGCCCGGGGTGAACAAGCCCACCGACTGGGTGGCCGTCAACGCCTGCCTGCTGCCCGCCGCGGCGCTCGACGGCCAGGAGGTCATCACCTCCGAGGGACTCGCCACCGTAGGCGAACCCGGCACACCGGCCACCCTGCACCCGGTGCAGGAGGAGATGGCGGCCCGTGGCGGTTCCCAATGCGGGTACTGCACGCCGGGGTTCATCTGCAGCATGGCGTCCGAGTACTACCGGCCCGACCGCTGTGCGCACGCGGCCCCGGCCGGCGGCACGGAACCAGCCGACGCCGAGCACGGCCCCAACGGCTTCGACCTGCACGCGCTGAGCGGAAACCTGTGCCGCTGCACCGGCTACCGCCCGATCCGTGACGCCGCGTTCGCCGTCGGTGCGCCCACCGACGAGGACCCCCTGGCCCAGCGCCGCGAGCAGTCACCGCCCGCGCCGGTCGCCACCGAGTACACCCGGGGCGGCCAGGTGTTCCTGCGTCCGGCCACCCTGGCGGAAGTGCTGCGGCTGCTGCGGGAACGGCCCGACGCGGTGGTGGTCGCCGGTTCCACCGACTGGGGCGTCGAGGTGAACATCCGCTCTCGTCGGGCGGATTGCGTGATAGCCGTCGACCGGCTGCCCGAACTGCGGGAGCTGCGCGTCGAATCCGACCACGTCGAGATCGGCGCGGCGCTGACGCTCACCGAGATCGAACGCAGCCTCGACGGCCGCGTCCCGCTGCTGGCGGAGCTGTTCCCGCAGTTCGCGTCCCGGCTCATCCGCAACAGCGCGACCCTCGGCGGCAACCTGGGCACCGGCTCTCCCATCGGGGACAGCCCGCCCGCGCTGCTCGCCCTCGACGCGTCGGTGGTGCTCGCGGACGCCGACGGCGAGCGCGAGGTTCCGCTGGCGGACTACTTCACCGGCTACCGGCAGAGCGTGCGCCGTCCCGACGAGTTGATCCGCGCGGTGCGCGTGCCGCTGCCGCTGTCACCGGTCGTGGCCTTCCACAAGATCACCAAACGTCGCTTCGACGACATCTCCAGCGTCGCGGTCGCCTTCGCGCTCGACATCGAGGACGGCATCGTACGCAAGGCGCGCATCGGCCTCGGCGGCGTGGCCGCCACCCCGATCCGCGCCCTCGCTGTCGAGGCGGCCCTGGAGGGTCAGCCCTGGGCGGCGGCGACCGTCGAGGCCGCGGCCCGAATCCTCCAGACGCAAGGCACACCGATGAACGACCACCGCGCCAGCGCCGGGTACCGCTCCGCGATGCTCGGCCAGAGCCTGCTGAAGCTGTACGCACGAACCACCGAGGGTGTGTCGTCATGAGCCATCTGTCCGATCGCCCCGAGAAGCCCGTCGTCGGCGTCTCCATGCCGCACGAGAGCGCGACCCAGCACGTCACCGGCGCCGCGCTCTACACCGACGACCTGGTCCAGCGCACCAAGGACGTCCTGCACGCCCATCCCGTCCAGGTCATGAAGGCGCACGGCAGGATCACCGCGCTGCGCACCGAGCCCGCGCTCGCCGTGCCGGGTGTGGTCCGTGTGCTGACCGGCGCCGACGTACCCGGCGTCAACGACGCCGGCATGAAGCACGACGAGCCGCTCTTCCCCGACGAGGTCATGTACTACGGCCACGCGGTCGCCTGGGTGCTCGGCGAGACCCTGGAGGCGGCCAGGCTCGGTGCGGCGGCCGTCGAGGTGGACCTCGACGAACTGCCCTCTGTGATCACGCTGGAAGACGCGATCGCCGCCGAGAGTTTCCACGGGGCCCGGCCCGTGATGCTGACCGGTGACGTCGACGCGGGCTTCGCCGACTCCGCGCACGTGTTCACCGGCGAGTTCCAGTTCTCCGATCAGGAACACTTCTATCTGGAGACACACGCCGCGCTCGCCCTGGTCGACGAGAACGAGCAGGTGTTCATCCAGAGCAGCACCCAGCATCCCTCGGAGACCCAGGAGATCGTCGCGCACGTCCTCGGCCTGCATAGCCACGAGGTGACCGTGCAGTGTCTGCGGATGGGCGGCGGCTTCGGCGGCAAGGAGATGCAGCCGCACGGCTTCGCGGCCATCGCCGCGCTCGGCGCCAGGCTGACCGGCAGGCCGGTTCGGCTGCGGCTCAACCGGACGCAGGACCTGACCATGTCCGGAAAGCGGCACGGATTCAACGCCACCTGGAGGATCGGCTTCGACGCCGACGGCCGCATCCGGGCCCTGGACGCCACTCTGACCGCGGACGGCGGCTGGAGCCTGGACCTCTCCGAGCCCGTCCTCGCCCGTGCGCTGTGCCACATCGACAACACGTACTGGATCCCCAACGCGCGCATCGCCGGTCGCATCGCCAGGACCAACAAGGTCTCCAACACCGCGTTCCGCGGCTTCGGCGGACCGCAGGGCATGCTGGTGATCGAGGACATCTTGGGCCGGTGCGCTCCGCTGCTCGGCCTGGACCCGACGGAGTTGCGCGAACGCAACTTCTACGGGCACGGCCAGACCACGCCGTACGGCCAGCCGGTCACCCAGCACGAACGGATCTCCGCCGTCTGGCACAAGGTCCAGGAGAACGGCGGCATCGACGATCGCACGCGCGAGATCGCCGCCTTCAACGCCGCGCACCCGCACACCAAGCGGGCGCTCGCGGTCACCGGCGTCAAGTTCGGGATCTCGTTCAACCTCACCGCCTTCAACCAGGGCGGCGCGCTGGTGCTGATCTACAAGGACGGTTCGGTCCTGATCAACCACGGCGGCACCGAGATGGGCCAGGGACTGCACACCAAGATGATCCAGGTGGCCGCGACCACGCTGGGCATCCCCCCGCACAAGGTGCGCCTCGCCCCCACGCGCACCGACAAGGTGCCCAACACCTCCGCCACCGCCGCGAGTTCGGGAGCGGACCTCAACGGTGGCGCGGTGAAGAACGCCTGTGAGCAGTTGCGTGAGCGGCTGCTGCAGGTGGCCGCGACCCAGCTCGGCGCGAACGCCTCGGACGTGCGCATCGTCGAGGGTGTCGCGCGCTCGCTGGGCAGCGACAGGGAGCTGGCCTGGGACGACCTGGTGCGCACCGCGTACTTCCAGCGGGTCCAGCTGTCGGCGGCCGGTTACTACCGGACCGAGGGCCTGCACTGGGACGCGAAGGCGTTCAGGGGCTCACCGTTCAAGTACTTCTCCCACGGAGCCGCCGCGGCCGAGGTGGAGGTCGACGGGTTCACCGGCGCCTACCGCATCCGGCGGGTGGACATCGTGCACGACGTCGGCGACAGCCTCTCCCCGATGATCGACATCGGGCAGGTCGAGGGCGGCTTCGTGCAGGGCGCGGGCTGGCTGACGCTGGAGGATCTGCGCTGGGACACCAGTGACGGACCGCACCGCGGTCGCCTCCTCACCCAGGCGGCGAGCACCTACAAGCTGCCGAGCTTCTCGGAGATGCCCGAGGAGTTCCACGTCACGCTGCTGGAGAACGCCACCGAGGAGGGCGCGGTGTACGGCTCCAAGGCGGTGGGTGAGCCTCCGCTGATGCTGGCGTTCTCGGTCCGTGAGGCCCTGCGGCAGGCCGCCGCCGCGTTCGGACCGGGCGGGGTGAGCGTCGAGCTGGCAACGCCGGCGACGCCGGAGGCGGTGTACTGGGCGATCCAGGCGGCTCGCCGGGGTGGTGTCTCCGGCAACGGGTCGGCACGCGACGGCTCGGCCACCGACAGCGCCGCTGACAGCGGTTCTGCCGCCGACGGCCATGCCGCCAATGGCCAGGTCCGGAGCGACGCGAAGACGCTGAGCGGTGCCTGACATGACGTGGGTCGCCGCGGTCGCGCGGTTGCGGGCGCGCCGGGAGCCCGGCGTCCTGGTGACCGTCGCGGCCGTGCGCGGCCACGCCCCGCGCGACGCCGGCGCGAAACTCGTCGTCGGAGAGACCGGGACGTGGGGCTCGATCGGCGGCGGCAATGTCGAGGCCGTCGCGATCGACCGGGCCCGGGAGATGATCGCCGCGTCCGGGCCCGGGCCGGAGCTGATGGAATTCGCCCTGAACGACAAGGTGGCCAACCGGCACGGCGTGCAGTGCTGCGGCGGCACGGTCACGGTGCTGCTCGAACCACTGGCGGTGGTACGGGCGGTGGCCGTCTTCGGCGTCGGCCACGTAGGGCTGGAGCTGGCGCGCGTCCTGGCGCGTCAGGACCTCGACCTCCATCTGGTCGACTCCCGCTCCGACATCCTCACCGAGGAGCGGCTCGGCGTGCTGGCGGACGCGGTGGGGCGGGTGCACGTGCATCACACGCCGCTGCTGCCCGAGGAGGTGCTCGCGGAGCTGCCGCGCGGCACCCACGTCCTGATCATGACCCATGACCACGCCGAGGACGCCGCGCTGTGCGACGCCGCCCTGCGCACGCCCCATCTCGGCTCCATCGGCCTCATCGGGTCGGCGGCCAAGTGGGCGCGGTTCCGCAAGCGCCTCGCCACCGAGGGTGGTCACGACGAGGCGGCCATCGACCGGATCAAGACCCCGATCGGGTTGGCCGGCATCACCGGGAAGGAGCCCGCGACGATCGCGGTGAGCGTGGCCGCCGATCTGCTGCGGACCTTCGAGTCCGAGAGGGGTTGACCCCTGCCCGACGGAGGGGTCGGCAGGACGCCCCGGCGTCCGTGCGCATGGCACAGCGCACGGATGGCGGGGTGGCCCGGCGCCGGGAGGTCAGGCGATCCCGGCGCCGCTCACCAGCAGCAGCGCCACGTCCACGGTCGCCACCGCCACGGCCGCCGCGAACGCCGCCCGCTCCCGGCGGCGGCCAAGCACCACTCCGGCGCCCGCGATCAGCCCGGCGGCCACGAGCACCGCCACTCCCCGCCCACCGGGCGGTCCCGGCGGCCCCAGGGTCAGGACGGCGGACGCGGTCACCAGCGGCAGGGGCAGCAGCCGTCGCGCGTGGTCGGCCCCCAGCCGGTGCGGCCAGCCCCGTACGCCCGTCGCCAGGTCGTCGCGGATGTCGGGCAGTACGTCCCCCAGATGGGCGCCGACCCCGAGGAGCGCCCCGGCCGTGACGATCCACCAGGCAGGCCACGGCTGCCCCGGCAGGCCCAGGGCCACGAACGCGGGCAGCGCGGCGAAGCCCAGCGCGTACGGCGCCCAGGACCAGGCCGTCGCCTTGAGGCGCAGGTCGTACGCCCACGCCGCCGCGACCCCGGCGAGGTGAACGCCGCCCGCCCACAGGCCGCAGGCGAGCGACAGCGGCACGCACAGAGCCAGCGAGGCGTACGCGGCCACCCACACCTGACGCACGCCGACCGCGCCGTCGACGACCGGTTTGCCTCGGCGGCCCGCCGCGATGTCACGGCGGGCGTCGAACGCGTCGTTGCACCAGCCGACGGACAACTGCCCGGCGAGGACGGCGCCGGAGGTCAGGGCAGAGCGCGCGACGCCCTGGCCGGCGACCACGGCCAGCGCCGCAGTCAGAGCGGTGACCGCCACGACGGGGCCCGGGTGACACGACCGGGCCAAGCCGCCCACCCGGCCGGCCCGACCTGTGGCCGCACCACCGGCCGTCGCCGGCTCGGCAGTGTGTGGAGTCCCGGGAAGGCCAGGAGTGGCGGGAGTGCCGGGAGTGTCCATCCGGCCGATCGTAGGCGGGCCACGGCCCAGCCACCGCCCGGGCCACGCGGCCGGACGGGCGATCCCTGGTGCGCGAGCACCGGACCGGGGAACGGATGGCAGGGCAACACACTCCAGTCGGTACACCGGTCCACCGGGCGGGAAACATATGACGCGGATCGCCGCCGTTCGCGGTGCCCTCGCAGCGCACCGTCACACCCAGTCCGAGATCACCGACATAGTGGCCCGCACCTGCCTGCCGGAGGGGGCCGACCGACGGGTGCTCGACCGGCTGCACCGCGGCGCGAAGGTCCGCGGGCGCCACATGACGCTGCCGCTCGAACGGTACGCGGAGCTCGACGGTTTCGGGACCGCCAACGACGTCTTCGTCGACACCGCTCCCGCCCTGGGCGCCACGGCCGTCCGGGACGCGCTGCGGGCGGCGGGACTGGCCCCTGCCGATGTGGACCTGCTGATCTTCACCTCCGTGACCGGTGTCGCCACTCCCTCGGTCGACGCCCGGCTGGTCGGTCGGCTCGGGCTGCGCCCTGACGTCAAGCGACTGCCCCTGTTCGGCCTGGGCTGCGCCGGGGGCGCCGCCGGTCTGGCGCGGATGCACGACTACCTGCTGGGCAGGCCCGGCGACGTGGCGGTCCTGCTGTCGGTCGAGCTGTGCTCGCTCACCTTCCAGCGCGACGACGCTTCCATGGCCAACCTCGTCGCCACCGGGTTGTTCGGCGACGGCGCGGCGGCCGTCGTCGCGTGCGGCGCGGACCGCTCGGGCGGGAGAGCCGGCCCGACGGTCGTGGACACGCGCAGCCACCTGTACCCGGACACGGACCGCGTCATGGGCTGGGATGTCAGGGACTCCGGCTTCCGCGTCGTCCTCGACCCCCGAATCCCCGAGGTGGTGCGCGCACACCTCGCCGACGACGTCGAGGGGTTCCTCGGCGACCACGGCCTGAAGCCGAAGGACGTGACCGCCTGGGTCTGCCACCCCGGCGGCCCCAAGGTCCTGCACGCCGTCACCGAGGCGCTCGACCTGCCCGGCGGCGCACTCGACGTGACCTGGCGTCACCTGGCCGACGTGGGCAACCTGTCCTCGTCATCGGTGCTGCACGTACTGCGCGACACCCTGGCCGAACGCCGCCCGCCACCGGGCACGCCGGGGGTGCTCCTGGCCATGGGGCCGGGGTTCGCCTGTGAACTGGTGCTGCTGAGCTGGTAGTTCGAGCGCCTGATAGGTCGGGTGCAGTGGCGGGTGCGGGGCCGGGCTCGGCGAAGGACCGGCCGAGAAGCATGGCCCAGGAGTACGACCGAGGGGAGTGAAGCACATGATCTGGTACGGACTGCTGGTGACCGCCGTCGCCGCCGAGCGCGTCTGCGAACTCGCCGTCGCGCGCCGCAACGCGCGCTGGAGCACCCTCCGGGGCGCGACCGTGTCCGGCCAGGGCCACTATCCGGCGATGGTGACCCTCCACACCGCCCTGCTGCTCGCCTGCCCGGCCGAGGTGTGGCTGGCCGACCGGCCCGTGCTGCCCGCCCTGGCCTGGCCGATGCTGGCCGTCCTCGCGGCGTCCCAGGCGCTGCGGTGGTGGTGCGTCCATACCCTGGGTCCCCGTTGGAACACCCGGGTGATCGTGGTCCCCGGGCTGCCGTTGGTGGCGGGCGGACCCTACCGCTGGCGGTGGCTCCGGCACCCCAACTACGCGGCCGTCGTCGCCGAGGGCGTGGCCCTGCCCCTGGTGCACACCGCGTGGGTCACCGCGACCGCGTTCACGGTCCTCAACGCCGTTCTGCTCACCGTGCGCATCCGCTGCGAGAACCGGGCGCTGGCCGCCGAGGCCTCCCCCGTCACGTCGGTTCCGGCATGATCGACGTCCTGGTGGCCGGTGGCGGACCGGCCGGCCTCGCCGCCGCCATCCACGCCGCGCGCGCGGGCCTCGAAGCCGTGGTCGTCGAGCCCCGTGGCGGTCCGGTGGACAAGGCTTGCGGGGAAGGGATCATGCCCGGCGGCGTGGCCGCTCTGCGGGCACTGGGCGTCGAGGTCACCGGCCGCGAACTGCGTGGCATCCGTTACGTGGACGGCGTCACCCGAGCCGAAGCGCCCTTCCGCGGTCCAGGACCCGGCGGGCTGGGCATTCGCCGTACGACGCTGCACTCGGCGCTGCACCGGCGCGCTCTCGGCCTCGGGGTGCGCATGGTGCGGGGGAAGGTCGGCGAGGTGCGCCAGGACGCGGGCTCGGTCACCGCCGCCGGGATCACGGCCCGCTGGCTGATCGCCGCGGACGGCCTGCACTCCCCCGTGCGCCGGGGCCTGGGGCTGGAGCTGCCGGGGCGCCCGTACGGCCGTTACGGCCTGCGCAGGCACTACCGCGTCGAGCCGTGGACGGACTTCGTCGAGGTCCACTGGTCCCGGCACGGCGAGGCCTATGTGACGCCGGTCGGTGACGACCTGGTCGGCGTCGCCGTCCTCAGCCGCGTCCGCCGGGGATTCGACGGGCACCTGGCCGACTTCCCCGCCCTCGCGGCGAAGCTGGGCGGCCCGGCCGCGACCGACGTCCGCGGAGCGGGACCGCTGCGCCAGCGGGTTCGGCGCCGGGTCGCCGGCCGCGTCCTGCTCGTCGGCGACGCCGCGGGTTACCTCGACGCCCTCACCGGCGAAGGCATCGCCCTCGGGCTCGCGACGGCCGGCGCCGCCGTGCGCGCTCTGACCGCCGGACGACCCGCCGAGTACGAGCGCTCCTGGACCCTGCTGACCCGACGCCACCGGCTGCTGACCGGGGCCCTCCTCGCCGTGAGCCGCCGCCCGCGGACGGCCCGCCTCATCGTCCCCGCGGCCGCGCGGATGCCCTATGCGTTCGCGGCCACGGTGCGCGCCTTGCAGTAGTGACCCGGTCTCAGGCCCTCGGTCATGCCATGTTTCGGTGAGGTTACGCCACTTCGGCCGAGCCGGACATGCGGTCTGACCAGGGGTTCGATGCCGGTGGGCGTCAGTTGCGCCACCCGTCCTCTCGCTGCGCGGATGCCGCATGCCGGAAGTCTTGTTCCACGCCCGGTGGAGTCCTAGGGTCGGGCCACCCCGCACGACCGACCTGGCGTACGGCTGGCATCGGGCTTCGCCGTACGCACGGCACACCGCTGTCGCCCGCACGCGGGGTCCGGCGTGCGCGGGGTGGCAACCGCGCAGGTACGGGAAGCACGAGAGCGGGCGAGTGAGTTGGCGAGCGAGCGGCGGAACGAACAGCGGCACCAGCGGTCGGCGGAGCAGCAGCGGAGCGAAGAACGAGGGCCGGCGACGTCAGGTCAGCGGGAGCAGCCCGGCAGAAGGACGTTTCTCGTCGGGACGGGCCTGGCGGGTGCCGCCGGGCTCATCGGCGCCCCGGCCGCCGGCAGCGCCGGCGCGGCCACGGACGGGAGCAGCGCCGGGCGGCCGGGGGCCGGCGGGCCGGAGGGGCACGGCGGGGCCGGCTCACCCGGTGGTGCGGTGCGGGCGGAGCAGTTCAAGGGGGCCAAGAAGCTGCTCGTACCGGAGCTTTTGATGCTGCCGGGAGGGCCGAAGCGTGGGCAGGCCGTGCTCGTCGACGGCAGGAAGTTCCGGGCGGTCGGGCCGGCGAAGGAGCTCATGGCCGCGCACCCCGGCCTGCGACCGGTGCGGCTGGACGGGCACTTGCTCATGCCGGGTTTCGTCGACGCGCACCATCACCTGACGCAGAGTTTCGGCAAGGCCCAGTCGTTCGGGCAGCCATCGGAGATCTTCAAGACGATATGGGAGCCGCTGGAGCACGCGCTCGACAAGGACAGCGCCTACGTGTCGGCGAAGCTGGCCGCCCTCGAGGCCCTGCGCGGTGGCTTCACGACGGTCGCCGATGCAGGGACGCGGGCGCCGGTCGACGTGGCCGCGATCGCGAGGGCGACGGAGGAAGCGGGCATCCGATGCGTCCTGTCCAAGGTCGTCTCCGACGGGAAGGGCGGGCCGGAACACCTGGACCGGTGGGACGCGCATCCGCTGGTCCATCCCTCGCTGGCCATCCCCGTGCCCGAGGATGCGACGGCGGAGGTCATCAAGCGGACGGCGGACCTGTGCCGCGAGGCCGACGCGGTCTTCCAGATCCACGTCAATGAACATCTGGCCTCGGTGGAGCGGTCGTTGAAGAGCGTCGGTCGACGCCCGGTCGAGTACCTGCGGCATATCGGGGCGCTGGGCCCCCAGACGCTGGGTTCGCATGCCACCCTGCTCACGCCGGGCGAGATGCGGATGCTCGCCGACTCCGGCGCGGCCATCAGCTACAACCCCGTGGCCAGCGCCTGGAAGGGCAACGCCGTCGCACACGCCACGATGCTGGCCGCGATGGATGTGCGCTTCGGCACGGGGACGGACGGAACCCGCGGCGACGGGTTCCGCCTCGTCGACGCCGCGGAGACGGCGCAGCGGCTGGCGTACGGCATAGCCTCCGGGGATTCCTCGTGCGGCGCGGGGCGGATGTGGCTGGAGCACGCGACGTCGCTCAGCGCCGACGCGCTCGGCCTCTCGGCGGTGACCGGGGAGATCGCGGCGGGGAAGGCGGCCGACTTCCTCGTCGTGGACCTCGACGTCCCTGAACTCACCCCCTCCTACGACCTGGAGTGGGAACTCGTCCGCCTGGCCGGCCGTGACCAGATCACCGCTGTCGTGGTCGACGGCAAGCTGCGGCTGTGGGAGGGCTGGCCACCGGACTGGGACGGCCGCGCGCTGGTGGCACGGGCGGCGAAGATGGGCCCCGAGGTGGTGCGCCGAGCGAATCTGCAACGCGTGGAGCCGCGTTGACCGCCCTTCTCGTGACCATTTCACCACGTCACCGCTCTGCTGGAAGCCACCTGGTGACGGCGAACGCGAGCAGGGTGATCGCGGCGGCGAGAGTCAATGTAGCGGTGTGCAGGCCGGCGGTGAACCCGTCGACGGCCGCCCGGTGCAGGTGGGGATCGGAGGTGCGGGACACGGCCTCCGCGACCGTCGTCGGCCGATCGGGGCCGGACAGCCGCGAGGGGAGGTCGGCCGTGAAGACGGCGGTGGTGATGGTGCCGGTGACGGCGATGCCGACGGCACTGCCCAACTCCCTGACGAGGCTCTGCAAGGCGGAGCCCGTTCCGGCCCTCTCCGCGGGCAGCGCGCTCATCATGGCGTGCGAGAGCAGGGGGCTGGCGGCGCCGCAGCCGAGGGCGGTGAGTCCGGCGCCCACGGCGTAGAGCACGTACGGGGTCCGGGCGTCGGCGGCCGACACCACGCACAGCCCGGCGGCGAGTACCAGCATGCCGATGAGGACGGTGCCGCGTCTGCCGCACACCCGCTCCAACAGCAGGCCGATGCGCGGCCCGGCAAGGAGCGCCGCGGCCATCGGCAACAGCCGCAGCCCGGCTTCGAGCGGCCCGTACCCCTTGGCGTACTGGAGGTATTGGCCGTTGAGGTAGAAGAGACCGAACATCCCGGCGAAGAGCGCGGCCATGCCCACCGCACCCGCCCGGACGGCGGGCAGCGTGAACAGCCGAGGGTCCAGGAGCGGCTCCCTGGCCCGCAGTTCACGCCGGGCCCAGGCGGCCAGCAGTGCCACCGCGGCCGCGCAGGCGGCGAGGACGGGCGGGGCGGTCCAGCCGGACTGCGGGCCGGAGACGATCCCGTAGAGCAGCGCCAGGAAACCGGCGGTGAGCAGAGTGGCCGCGAGTGGCGCGGCGGGACTCGGGCGGCGGGCGGTGACGGGTGCCACCGCGACCACCAGGAGCAGGGCGCACAGCGCGAGCGGGAGCAGGCAGAGGAAGAGCGTGCGCCAACTGCCGTACTCGATGGCGGCGCCGCCGCCCACGTTGCCCAGCACGGCGGCGAGCCCCGTCATGGACGCCCATACGGCGACGGCCTTGCGCCGTGCCTGGTCGGGCAGGCCTTCGACGAGCAGGGCGAGCGTGGTGGGCAGCACGGCGGCCGCGCCGACTCCGCTGATCATGCGTCCGGTGATCAGTACGGAGATGTGCGGGGCGGCGGCGCAGATCACCGCGCCGAGGGTGAAGATCCCCAGGCCGCACATGAGCGTGCCCTTGCGGCCCCGGCGATCGGCGAGCGCGCCCGCGGGAACCAACAGGCAGGCGAAAACGACGACGTAACCGTCCACGACCCACACCACGGCCTGGGCGGACGGCCGCAGGGCGTCGGCCGACAGATCGGGGATGGCCAGATTGACGGCGGAGACCATGCCGATCACCAAGGTGACACACAGGCACATGGCCAGCGTGGTCAGCGCCGGCGGACGGTGGGGATGGACATGCGGAGGGGCAGGCGGGCGGGTAGGTGGGTGGGCTGCGTGAGGGGGACGGGCGGCGGGCACGGCGCGGGGCTCGGTGGGCTCCAACGGGACCTCCGTGGAAACAGGGGAGAAAAGTCGGGCACGCGCGGCGCGACACGCCACATCGCGTCGCGTTCTGACGCACGCTCGGTACGGGGTTGATGCTGCGTCAGACGGGCTCCTACGCATGAGCGTTGACGCGTGGAGCCGCTACGACGAGGAGCTGCCGGAGGGGTCGGTGTACCTGGTCGCCCTGTCGAGCGTGGCGTGCAGGGTCAGCCGGTCCCCGCGCAGGTGCAGGAACTCCAGGTCGGCCGGGCGGCCGTCCGCGAGGCGGGTGAGGCGTTCGACGGCGAGGATCGCGCCGCCCGCGGGCATCTCCAGGACCGCGCAGGTCGCCGGATCGGTGACCGTGGCGTGGACGGACACCTCGGCCGAGCCGAGCGGCATGCCCGTCGCGGTCTCGATCAGATCGAAGACGTCGTGGTTCTCCAGCGTGCGCGGCGTCTTCCCGGCTCGAGCCAGCAGAGGCTCTCCCACCTCGGGGATGAGGTAGGTGCAGTCCAGGGACAGGGGGATGCCGTCCACCCGGCGCAGCCGCTCCAGGTAGACGGCCATGCCTCCTTCGGGGAGGCCCAGCCGGCGCGCGACCGTGAGCGGTGGCCGCAGGACGCGGGCCTCGCGTACTTCGTTGACGACGACGCCGTGCCGCTGGAGCACCTCGGCGAGCCCCGACAGTTCACCGAGCGGATGCTCGTAGGCGCGGCCGGTCACGACCGTGCCCACGCCCCGGCGGCGTTCGACGAGCCCCTCGTCGCGCAGGAGGCCCAGGGCTTCCCGGACGGTGTTCCGGGAGGCGTCGAACTCGGCGATCAGGGCTCGCTCGTCGGGCAGCACTCCACCGGGAAAGGCGCCGCGCATGACCTGCCGGCGCAGCACGCTGGCCACAGTACGGGCCCGGTCGGCCCGCGTCAGCGACACGCCGGACCCGCCGCTCCTCGGCTTCGGATCGCGCATGGCTCCCTCACGGTGGACACGTGGACGTCCGACGCGGGCAACACCCCGCGCCGGACACCGACGCTAGGCGAGCTATGTTGCCGCGACGTTACGCCACCCTGCGTGACCTGCAATGATGAGGTGACCTGGGGTTCTGCGGGGCGGCCGGCCGGGTACGCCACCCGCGGCGGACAAGGTCCCGACCGGGGCGGGGTCAGTCGTCCTCGCATCCGGTCCGGTGGCGCCGAAGGGTGAGGGGCCCCGCCTTGGCTCACGGCGACATCAGGTCTGCAGGGCGGCCGGAAAGGTGACGCCGGTCAGCCGTTCGCCCTCACGCCACAGCCGGGTCCCCAGCCCGGCTGGTGGAGGCGTGGCGCTGCAGGTCGGTGACGGCCGAGTCCGGGAGCGGCCACAGCGCGGTGCGCACTACGAGCAAGCCGCGGGCGAGTTCCTGGGTGAGGACGACGTTGGCGCCATAGGGCGGGGGCGTCCTGCCGACGGCTGAGCTCTATTCCTCGGACGCCTCGTCCACTCCGAGATCGTGGCGCATGGCGGCCCTCAAGTCGGACAGCAGTGCCCACGACATCTCCGTCTCGATATGGAGGGCATCCAGTTCGCCCGCGTTGGGATGCCCGCCTGCCACCATTCTTTTCAAGAGGCCGTAGGTGTTGTTGAGCTGCTGGTTCGCTGCCCGGGCGTCTTCGAGCACGGCGCGGGGCAGGATCATCTGCGCCTCGGCATAGCTGTCGCGGAGGACCAGGCGCCGTTCTTCGAGCTGCTCGACGCACGTACAGGCCTCCGCGTCGTCCCGGGCCCGCAGGGCGTGCATGAGGTTGATCTGCGCGGTCTGGTACTGCCGGGCCGTGGTGTTGAGGGAGATGTAGCACGCACGGCGCAGGTCGATCATTTCCCGTCGCGCCACCAGGCGCGCTTCCTGCTGCCGGACGTGCTCGGCGTGGGCGCGCTCTTCGCGTTGCTGACGAGCCATGGCTTCCAGTTCATGGCGTTTGAGCCGATCCGCCCGGCTCTGTGTCAGCAGGGCCGCGCCCAGAGTGCCGATGACACCGACGACGGCCACAGCCAGCGCACCCCAGGTCTGCCCCACGGTCCCCACCTCGTGTCGGGCAGGCGGGACGTTGCCCTGCCTGCTTCTACGGTGACGATCATAGAGTTGAGCTTTGTACCGCGGCCCGCCGCCCGCTCGTCCGGCAAAGTCCCCTGCGGGTGGCTGCCTCGGCGGTCACTGAGCTGTGCTGTGTGGGGTGCTCTCTTCGGCCGGGGTGAGGTCGCGGGGCAGAGGGCCCTCCAAGCCCTGTAGGCCGCTGCCAGGCGGGGCCGAGAGGGCTTCGGTCGGTGAGGAACGGCGGGCGCAGCCACGTCGCATGCTCTTCCTGGTGCCGGCCGACTTCTGAGGGCTGCACCGTGAACCAGACACCGGGTTCTCGGCATAGCCCTCGGCACAGCCGGCGTCGGGCGCTCCGGTCGGCATGGTGGGAGGGTTCACGGCCGGGAGCGTCTCCAGCCGCCAGGCAGGGAACCGGCCCCCATAGAACCGGTCCCCGGGCTGGACGACGTGGACGCCGCCCCGTTGGCTGCTCCACCTCCGTACGGGGCCGGCGAGTGGAACGAGGCGCTGCCAGGCGTTGGCGGAGAACCGGGCCGGGACGACCGTGACGAACGGCTCGGGGGACGTCGCTCCGAGCTCGGGAGGGGCTTATCGTCGAACATGCCGCCGACCGGCCGGAAGAGGGTGACCGACCCGCCCGATCCGGGGTGCGGTTGCTGTGAAGCGTCCGCCGTTGGCTTCAGCCTCCCGGGCGAAGAGCCTCTCAAGGTGAGGGCGCAGAAAGTTGCAGCCGCCACAGAAGGCGCCGGGCAGCAGACGCTGTCCCGACAGCCCGGTACCGTCCTGGGCGGCACTGGAGAGATGGACCTCCAGGGCGTGCGGGTCCCACTGCCCGATCGACCAGCCCGGCCCCGGCTTCTCAACGCTCCCCTCACCGGCCGCGACCCGCTGAAGATCCAGCAGATTCTCCACCGGCAGCCTCAGCGCCCCGGCAAGCGCCGTCGCCGTCCGTGCCGACGGCACCGGCCCGTCGGCCTGGAATACCTGCTGCACGACGGTACGGCTCAGGCCTGTCCGGGCGACCAGATCCGTCTTCTTCAGCCGCACCTTGGCCAGCCCGGACTCCAGCCTCCTGCGCAGTTCCGGCAGAGCCGAATTCCAGAGCCGAATCCGGTGTCGGTGTATGACCGGTCCGTTCGTCGTGCACCTGCTTGCCCCCGGGTGGTGATGTGTTCGCCTCACCGCGACCGTGGCCAGCGCCCTCGCAACCATCCTCGCCTGACCCCCCGGCAAGGCCTCCGCCAGGCGTGAGGTTCGCTCGCCCCAACCGCCGTGCCTGTAGGCGTTGCGCAGTGCCGTCGACTCCCGTAGCCACGAGGCCGACCCTGCAGATGCGGACGAATTGGCACGCCTTCGGTGAATTCTTCCCCCTTGGGGTATCGCCAGTTCAGGTGGCCCGCCAGAGGTTGGGGCGGCCCTGGAGCGAAGGGATGCGGCCTCAGTCGATGCTCGCTGCCGGCACCCGTTCTCGCAGGTCGACCGACGGAAGGCCGGTGCCCGGTCCGGGCGTACCAGGCAATGGCGCGAAGTGGTTCAATGTTCAACCGCATCGGTCATCCTGGTCAGGGAGTGGGCATTCGGCAGTCCGCAGTCCGCAGTCCGCAGTCCGCAATCCGCAATCGGCTGACCGCCCCCCCCATGTCCCCCCATTCCCTGTCTCATCAAAGGAGATGATCGACATGAGCGAAGCCCTCCCCCTGCGCCTCCACCACCACGCGTGGCTGACCGACGACCAGGAAGCCACCCGTCGCTTCTACGAGGATGTTCTCGGCCTGCCTCTGGCAGCCACATGGACTGAGACCGCCGTGATATCCGGCGCCGAGCGCGCCTACTGCCACACCTTCTACGGCCTGGCCGATGGAGGCGCGCTGGCCTTCTTCCAGTTCGCCGACCCCGCGGACCAGAAGGAGTTCGCGACTGACGTCAATTTCACTCCCTTTCGTCACATCGCCTTCAAGGTCGGGCAAGAGACCCAGAAGGCGATGCGGAAGCGCATCAGCGAGGCCGACTACAGGGAGCCGGACACCTTCGTGACAGATCACGGATTCTGTTTCTCCCTGTACATCACGGACCCGAACGGGCTGATGCTTGAGTTCACCGTCGATCACCCCGAGGCGGAGAAGACCGAGATCGAGCGGCGCGCGACGGCGCACGCCGATCTCGCCCGCTGGCTCGCCGGCGACCACACCAGCAACAACCACTGGCGCTGACGCTGCCGCGGCAACGAACGCCGACAGGATCAGGGCGGCCACCAGCATCCAGAACGGTCGCCTGCGGGCGACCACGTCCGTGCCACCCGTGGCATCGGCCGGGGTCCGCGGTGTAGGCCGGCAGCCCGCAGCGTGGACCGAGGCCCCTGGCGCCCTCGGCCATGTCAGCCGCCCCGAAGCCCGACCGCCAGCGTCAGTTCGAGGACCCGCTGCGGCGATCCGAGATCCGGAAACAGCTCCCGCAGCTGCGCCATCCGGTACCGGACGGTCTGGGGGTGGACGAACAGCGCCGCCGCCACCTCGTCACGCCTGCCCTGGTGCAGCAGCCACGCCCGCAACGTCTCCTCCAGCCGCCGCGCGGTCGCGACGGGCAAGGTCCGCAACGGTGCGAGAGCTCGGGCACGCAGGTCCGCGAACGCGTCCGCGTCGGCGCTCAGCACCAGCTCCGGCAGGTGGTCCTCGGTGTCGCGGATGTCGGAGGAGAGGGAGCGCGCGCGTACGGCTCGTGCGTACGAGGCGGACGCACGAGCCCATGGTCGGGTCGGGCCGACCACGGCGGTGCGTTCGGTCAGCTGCCGCAAGAGATGCGTTCGGTCGGCATCGGGGACGAGCAGCACACCCGTGGCATCCGGGAGATCGTCGAGGACGAGGGTGTTCGGGTCGAGCGTGCGGTAGGCGGGCCGAGCCTGGGCGGCGGGCAGCAGGACCGCGGTCAGTGAAACCGGAGGCTGCCACCCGGCTCGTTGAGCGGAGACCAGCAGCACGTCCGGGCTCGCGCCGGCGAGGAGGTCGCGGGCCAGGTGTTCCAGATGGAGCTCGTGGGCCCTGCCCCGGGCGGCCAGTTCGTCGGCGTGGCCCGCGGCGCTCGCGGCGGAGAGCTCGTCGATGTAGGCGAACGTCAGCTCGGCGAATTTCGCCACCTCGGCAGCGGGCAGACCTGCGGGTACCGCACCCGCTGCCAGGCATCGCCAGGCCACGCGGGCGCCGACGCGGTAGGCGCTGAGCAGGGCGTCCATCGAACGCCCGTCGCGCACCTCGCCGCGGCCCAGCTCATAGGCCGCGTCCCCGGCGTCGCCGCCTGTGGCGTTCCCGCTCGCGAGGTCCAGATAGTGCCCCAGGGCGGTATGGACGGCTCGGCGGATGGTGGCGCCCATGCTGCCCGACAGGGCGTTGGCGTAAGGAGGGACCTCCTCGATGATCGCCTGGACGACCTCGTCGGCGGTGGACTTCAGCGCGGCCCGAAGTGCGGTGACCGTCGTCTCATCAAGGGCCAGTTCGCTGGCCCTCCGGATTGCATGGCTCACGTTTTTGTTCCCCACGAACAATTCGGCCGACCAGATTTACGTCCTGCGGTCAGGACTTTACGCCTTGAGGCACAGCAAGCTGGAGTCATGACGAGTACAGCCCTCCGCGGCAGGGCGTGGAAACTGCTGGAGATGGTCACGACGCCGCTGCTGCCGTCGGACTACCTCGACCTGGTCAGCCCGCTGCGTGCGGGCGCCGACCTGCGTGGGCGCATCGAGGCCGTGCACCCCGAGACGGGTGACGCCGCGACCATCGTGATCAGGCCGGGACGGGGCTGGCGCGGTCACACGGCCGGTCAGTACGTGCGGATCGGCGTCGACGTCGACGGGGTGCGCCTGTGGCGTGCCTACTCCATCACCTCACCGACAAACCGCCAGGACGGCCGCTTCACGATCACCGTGAAGGCGATCCCGGGCGGCAAGGTCAGCACCCACCTGGTCCGCCGGGCGAAGCCGGGCACACTGATCCAGCTCGACCAGCCGACCGGCGACTTCGTGCTGCCGCAGGCCAAGCCCGCCAAGGTGCTCCATCTGACGGCCGGCAGCGGCATCACGCCCGTGATGGGCATGCTGCGTGACGTCGAGTTCGACGACGTCGTCATGGTCCACTGCGCGCCACAGCCGCAGGACGTGATCTTCCGCAACGAACTGCACGACCTGGTCGCCGACCAGAAGCTGCGGCTCACCGAAGTGCACACCGACACGGACGGCATGCTCGACATCGCCCGTCTCGACGAACTCGTACCCGACTGGGCCGAGCGCGAGACCTGGGCCTGCGGGCCCGCGGGCCTGCTCGACGCCGCCGAGGAGCACTGGAGCGAGCACGGCGTCCGAGAGCGCCTGCACACCGAACGTTTCCGCCCCAGCATCGTCGTCGCCGGCGACGGCGGCGAGGTCACGTTCAGCGCCACCGGCAAGACCGTCGACGCGGACGGCGCCACCCCGTTGCTGGACATCGGGGAGGAGGCCGGCGTGCTCATGCCCTCCGGGTGCCGCATGGGCATCTGCTTCGGCTGCGTCACGCCGCTCAAGACGGGCGCTGTCCGCGACCTGCGTACCGGCGAGATCACCGAGGCCGAACCGGGCGTCCTCATCCAGACCTGCGTGTCCGCCGCGGCGGGCCCCTGTGACATCGAACGGTAGGAGCATTTTGACCGCCATCGACCCCACCGCCCACCTCACCGCGGAGCAGATCGAGGAGCTGGGCCGCGAGCTGGACGCGATCCGCGACGAGGTGATCGCCGACCGCGGCGAGAAGGACGCCGCCTACATCCGTAAGGTCATCTCGGCGCAGCGCAAGCTCGAGCTGGCCAGCAGGGGCGTGCTGCTGTTCTCGAGCTTTCCGCCCGCGTGGCTGCTCGGCACCGCCGGACTGTCCGTGGCGAAGATCATGGACAACATGGAGATCGGCCACAACATCCTGCACGGCCAGTGGGACTGGATGCGGGACCCGAAGATCCACTCCACCACCTGGGAATGGGATCACGTCTCGCCCGCCGACCAGTGGAAGCACTCGCACAACGAGCTGCACCACACGTACACCAACGTGATCGGCAAGGACAACGACCTCGGTTACGGCATCATGCGCGTCGACGAGGACCAGAAGTGGCACCCGCTCCACCTCGGCCAGCCGCTGTGGAACTTCCTCAACGCGTGCTTCTTCGAGTACGGCATCGCGGCGTACGACCTGGAGCTCGGCAAGAACCTGGACAAGCGTCGCCGCAAGAACCCGGAGTTCCGCGCGCGGGCCAAGGCCGTGGGCCGCAAGATCCGCAAGCAGGTGCTCAAGGACTACGTGATCCACCCGCTGCTGTCGGGCCCGTCGTTCCTCCCCACACTCGCCGCCACGTTCACCGCGAACCTGGTCCGCAACGTCTGGTCCCACTCGGTGATCATGTGCGGGCACTTCCCCGAGGGCGTACAGGTCTTCGAGCGCCGGTCGATCAAGGGCGAGACGCGCGGCCAGTGGTACCTGCGCCAGATGATGGGCTCGGCGAACATCAGCGGCAGCAAGGCGATGCACTTCATGACCGGCAATTTGTCGCACCAGATCGAGCACCACCTGTTCCCGGACCTGCCGAGCAACCGGTACGCCGAGGTCGCGGTGAAGGTGCGCGCGCTGTTCGAGAAGTACCAGCTGGACTACGTCACCGGACCGCTGCCCAAGCAGGTGGCCTCCGCGTGGCACAAGGTCTTCCGGCTCTCGCTGCCGAACAGGAAGCCCAAGGTCAATACGCCCGAGGTGCCGAACCGCAAGCAGGAACTCGTCGCGGCCTGACGCCGCGTAACGGCGCACTGTGAGCCGCTCCCCGTAATGCCGTGCGGTCGGACCGGACGACGGGAGACACTGGCGCGGTGAAGCAGCTTCAGGAGATCGTGGAACTGACCAGTGGTGTTCTGGGCGAAAATCTCATGGGCGCCTACCTTCACGGCTCTTCCGTGCTCGGAGGCCTGAGACCAGCCAGCGACGTGGACGTACTGCTCGTCTCCCGGAGTTCGATGGACGAGCCGGAACGACGGGCGCTCCTTGATGGCCTGCTCGCTCTTTCCGGCTCCCGGGACATGGCCCGCCCCGTCGAGCTCACAGTGGTCGTCCAGTCCGAGGTGCGGCCATGGCGATACCCTCCGGCCTGCGACTTCCTGTACGGCGAGTGGCTGCGCGCCGAGTACGAGTCCGGGACGGTTCCCCGGCCGGAGCCGTCGTCCGATCTGGCCCTGCTGATCGCGATGACGCTGGCTGGCGACTCCCCTCTCATCGGTCCGCGGCCGGCACAGGTCCTCGACCCCGTCCCGCACTCCGACCTGGTCCGGGCAAGCGTGGCGGGCGTTCCCGACTTGCTCGGTGACCTGGATGGCGACACCCGCAACGTCCTGCTGACCTTCGCACGTATCTGGACCACGCTCGCCACCGGACGGATCAGACCGAAGGACGTTGCCGCCGACTGGGCCCTCGCCCGGCTCCCTCCCGAGCACCGCCCCGTGCTCGAGCACGCCAGACAGCTCTATCTCACCTGCCACTACAGCCGGGAAAGTTGGAGCGAGACGTTGCGGGCTCAGGTCCGTCCGCATGTGGATCACGTGCTCGCCGAAATCGACCGACTGATCCCCCGGAGCCATCGGACACAAGAACCGCTCCGGAGGCACTGAACACCGAGAATCGTTCCTCTACTGGTCACAGCGACTCGTTCCGTGCCGCGAAGGCGGAGAACGAGCAGGCGCAAGGGCCCCAGCTCGTCCAGTATCTACAGGCGCCCACCGTGCACGACAAGCGGTCGGCATACCCGGCGACCAGCCCCGGGCGCACGCCGACTTTGCCGCTCTCCAGAGCACCGGGAGCATTCGGCGGGGCAGGGTCCCCTGCCCGCCACCTCCGTCGGGCGAGGGCGACGAATGCGCTACGGGTGCCGAGGAACCGGTCGTGTCATGGGTCCGCGACGCCGCACACCTCCCCGCCTTCCCTTCTGCCGCGCGACGACGGTCAGCAGCCGGCCCCGGACAACGTGAGCGCTGGAGCGAGGTCACGCCATGCCCGGCGGGTGAAGGTGGCTGGGTCGTCAGTGACCACCTGGACGGCTACGTGGTCAGCGCCGGCCAGCCGGTGCTCGGTGAGCCGTGCGGCTATCTCGTCCGGGTTTCCCCAGGCGAAAAGCGCATCGATCAGCCTGGTGCTGCCACCACCGGCCAGGTCCTCGGCCGTGAAGCCCGCGCGCAGCCAGGCCTCTCGGTAGTTGGCAAGCTTCAGGTAGGGAGCGAGCATGGTCCGGGCCTTGACGCGGGCGCTGTCGGCGTCGCAGTGCGGGAGGACGGTCTGCTCCAGCGCCAGCAGGGGGCCCTCACCCAACGTTGACCTGGCCCAGGCCGTATGAGCCGGAGCGACCAGATAGGGGTGTGCGCCCATGGATTTGGCCGCTGCCAGGCGAGTCATCTGCGGCCCGTGCGCACCGACGATGCGCGCGGTCGGCGGCAGTGCGGGAGTCGCCGCGTCCAATGCGTCCAGGTAGGAGCTCAGTGCCCGGTACGGCTTGTGGTAACGGTCGACGAAATCCGCGTGGCTGACACCGAGCCCCACCAGCAGCCGGTCTCGTTGCCGTTGAGGCAGTGCGTGGTAGGCGGCGGCGAGCTGGGCCGGGGCCCTGTCCCAGATGGACACGCACCCGGTCGCGACGGTGCCCCGACTGGTCGCGGCCAGGATCTCGGCTGCCGTGGCCAGGTCTGCGCGAGGGTTACCGCCTGGGCTTCCGCCGAGCCAGATGGTCCCGTAGCCAAGCTCTTCGAGTTCAGCCGCAGCCTCGCGTGCTTCGGTGCGGTCTCCGTGCGTGAACGCCAGACTCCAGATACCCGTCGTCCCGAGATGCATAAGGGAAGTCCTCCTGGATGTAGGACTCCCGTTGTAACGGCGCGGGCACGAGCTGCATATCTGAAGACTCTGCCCTGCCCGGAAGCCGACCACCAATGTCTGGTTCACCGACCCTGACGGAAAACCGCACACGAATGCATCCGCGAGGCGACGCTGGAGTACCACCGCCCGCAGCAGCAGGCGGGAACGGCGACATCGGGACGGACCCGTAAGTTCGACTCGAACGCGTGACCACCCTGCTTCCGGGCTCCGTGGCGTGCAAAACCGGGAGCCGAGTCGGCCTGCCCGAGAGCCGCCAACGTGGCCAGAATCAACTGATTTCCAGTCCCTGTGCCCGATCTTCGCGACTTGGGTCCATTGCGTCGAGGTAATGCAGGGGAACAAGACCGGCAAAGGCCGCCTGCCAGGAGCGCACGTGGAGACCGCCACCCGCTGACGCGTCATCAGGCCGTGCCTGTCGCATCTGCATGTCCGACATTCTTCAATTCCGGCAATCCCAGCCAAGTACCTTTCCCGAGGGTGACGGTGTGGCTGCCGGGCGGCACGAGCGGTCGAGAGCGTGTCGGCCGGGCCGAGTTCGACGGCCGTCTTCTGGCTGAGGACACCACCGTTGGGTCCGGACGTCCGGGTCGGTCATGCCGGGTGGATGAGGCGGCTCTCGTAGGCGAAGACCACGGCTTGTATACGGTCGCGGAGTTCGAGTTTCTGCAGGATTCGCCCGAGGTGGGACTTCACGGTCGCCTCCGCGAGGTGCAGGGCGGCCGCGATCTCGGCGTTGGACAGGCCGCAGCCCACCTGGACGAGTACCTCGCGCTCGCGGGCGCTGAGTCGGCCCAGCCGCTCGTCGCGGGCGGCGCTGCGACCGTCGGGGAGGTTCGGACAGACGTTGTCCAGCAGGCGGCGGGTGATCCGCGGGGAGACCACCGCGTCGCCCACGGCCACGCTGCGTATCGCGGTGAGCAATTCCTCGGGTCTGGTGTTCTTCAACAGGAAGCCCGAGGCTCCGGCGTTGAGTCCGGCGAAGGCGTATTCATCCAGGTCGAAGGTGGTGAGGATCAGCACCTTGCTCTGCGGGGAGAACCGGATGACCTGCCGGGTCGCCTCGATCCCGTCGGTCCCGGGCATCCGGACATCCATGAGGACGACGTCGGGGCGCAACTCCCGGGCGAGGCGTACGGCCTCCATGCCGTCCGCCGCTTCGCCGACGGGTGCCATGTCGGGCTGGGCCTCCAGGACCGTGCCGAAGGCCATCCGGAGCAGCGCTTCGTCGTCAGCGATCAGGATGCGGATCGTCATGTGGTCACCTCTCCCCCGTTGTCGAGGTCGAGACGGGTATGGATTTCCCAGCCGCCGCCCGGGAGCGGTCCGGCCCGCAACTCTCCCCCGTAGGCGACCGCTCGCTCGCGCATGCCGGGAATGCCGTGGCCGGACGGCGTGGTGCCGGGGAGGGTCGTACCGGGGCCGTTGTCGATGACGTGCACCGTCACGGCCTCGGTCGAACACCTCACGTGGACCTGCGCATGCGTCCCGGAGGGGGTGTGCTTGAGGGCGTTGGTCAAGGCTTCCTGCACCAGGCGGTAAACGGTCAGCTGTGCGGTGGCGGGGATGTGGGTGTGCTCGCCGTGGACCTCGAGTCGGGTGGGCAGTCCGGCGGCGCACATCTGCTCGGTGAGGGCTGCCAGTTGGGCGATCCCGGGCAGCGGGTGGCGCTCCGCGTCCGGTTCGTCGGTCCGCAGGATGCCCAGGGAACGCCGCATGTCGGTCAGAGCCTGCCGGCCTGTTTCGGAGATCTGGAGCATCGCGGTGGTCGCCTTGTCGGGCGACCGGTGCTGCGCGTAGACGGCGGCGTCGGTGAGCGCGACCATGACGGATAGGTTGTGTGTGACGATGTCGTGCATCTCCCGGGTGATGCGTGTTCTCTCTTCGGCGACGGCCAGCCGCGCCTGCTGGTCCCGCTCCCGCTCCAGGCGCGCGGCCCGTTCCTCCAGAGCCTCCAGGCAGACGCCCTTGGTCCGTACGTTCACACCCAGGGCCGCGGAGGCGATCACCATCGCGGTGGCCGCGACGAAGGTGGTCGGAAATGCTTCTTCCACCGCCCAGCGCAAACAGGCCAACAGAACTCCGGCCTCCACGATGGCCCCGGCGGCAAGTGTGCCGCGCCGACCAGAACTCGCGGCCACTGTGTAGAGCGCTATCAGCAAGGCGATGTCCGCCAGCAGTTGGACGTCCATCAGCCATTGGACGAAGGCCGCGGCAGTCACCATGCCGAACACCATGAGCGGGGCCCTACGCCGCCATAGCAGGGGCAGCACAAGGGCGGCGGTGAGGGTGGTGGCCACGGGCAGTTCGTGGAGCGGGCGTGTGGTCGTGACGTTGACGAGGAGCAGTGTCGGCAACAGCGAGTCACACACCAAGGGCGGCAGCCGGGAGCCCCACTGCCAGGCAGCACTCACCAGGCGCGCCACACGCATGAAGGCTGGGTGGGTGTACCGCATCAGCCATACGAAGCCCTGGTAGCGCACCGGGTGGGCACGGTGGGGCCCTGCGGCTGCATCCGTCATCACACGTTCCTGTCGTTCAGCGTCAGGGCCCCGGCCCGGGGCCACCACCGCGCACAGTCAGCTGGAGCCGGGTCGTGTACGAAAAGCGCAGGACCGTGCCGCCCGGCACGTACCGTGGCCCTGTCACGGTAGACCGCAGTTGCATCGGAGCACATGAGACCACCGTCTGATGGCACCGTGCCGCGATGCGACCTCAGTAGGAGTCCCACTACATCCCGTGGTAGCAAAGCGGCCGCCGTCCCGGCGTTCCGGATTGCGACCCGGGTTGCACAGGCGATGCGCTTGGATGCCACTGCGGTCGCACAGGGGGTGTGTCTGATTGCGACGGTGGTTGCACGCGATGGATACCCGGGTTCGATGCGGCAGCCGGGCACTCGCAGCGAGGATGACCGGGTGAACGAGACCATCCCGGGACTGCACATGTCCCCACTGGAGATCCTTGCGTTGCTGGGTGCCCTCACGCTGGTGACGGCGCGGTGGCTTCCCCCGGCCGCCCGCCCACGCGTCGCGGCCGCGGCGGGAGCGGTCTGCGTGCTCTGCACGATCGTGCTGAGTGTGGCGGGGATCCGCTGGCAAGTGCTGCCGATACTGGCCGGCGCCGCCTTCGCGTTGCCGTTCGCCGTCTCTCCTGTGCTGCGACGCCGTTCCGGTCGGCCGGCGTGGCGGGCTCGCTGGTGGGTGGCGTTGCCGGGGTCGGTGGCCTGCGTCGGCCTGATAGCCGCGGGGCCGGTGGCCGCCTGGGCCTTTCCCGTGCCGGTGTTCCCCGAGCCGTCAGGCGACTTCGCGGTCGGCACCCGCGTGGTGCAGTGGACCGATCCGCACCGTCCCGAGACCGCCACCGCCGCCCCGCACGACCGGCGCACGGTCGTGGTTCAGCTCTGGTATCCCGCGCGGAAGAGCCCCGCAGGCGCGCAGCGGGCCCAGTACCTCGGGCGCACAAAACACGAGGCGCACATCGTGGCGGGTGCTCTCGCGCGCCACGTCGGCCTGCCCGGCTTCCTGGTCGACGGCGTCCCGAGTGCCCGCACGCGTTCGGTCTTCAACGCCCCGGTGGCCGACGGGGGCGGACGCTTCCCGGTCGTCCTGTTCTCCCCAGGGCTGGGGGGTGTGCGTACCCAGAACACCGCTTGGGCCGAGGAATTGGCCAGCCACGGCTATGTGGTCGCTGCCCTCGACCACCCCTACGACTCCGCCGCCGTCGTCCCCGCCCACGGCCGAACGATCCACACCAAGATGCTTCCCACCGGGAATGACGACGAGGACGACGAACGGGCCGTCGAGACAACGGGGATCCGGGCCGCGGACCTCAGCTTCGTCCTCACCCAGCTGGGCCGTCTGGACCGAGGTCGGATCGCGGGCCCGCTGACCGGACGCCTGGACACCGGCCGTGCCGCGGTGACCGGCCACTCCCTGGGTGGCGGCGCCGCACTGCAAGCGGCCCGACAGGACCGCCGGTTCACCTCCGTCATCAATCTGGACGGCTACCCCCGCGACCCCGAACCGCGCTCCTTCCACCAGCCGGTGCTCGCGCTCACCCAAGCCATCAGCCCGGAAACCGACCCGCGCTACATACCTCGTCTTACCAAGGTCCTCAAGCTCAGCACCGCGACGAGCTACCGGCTCACCATCCCCGGCGCCGCACACCTCACCTTCATGGACGCCCCCCTCTATCTGCCACCTGTGCCCTCGATGGTCGGGTCCCTCGGCCGCACCGAGAGCCCACGCGCCGTCGCCGCGACCACTCGCGCCTTCCTGGACACCACGCTGCGGCACGAACCCGGTGACCTGGCCGGTGCCCTGTCGGCCTACGGCGACCTCAGCGTCTACCGCTCGGGCCATAGCCGCTGATCACTGTTGCCACAGCGCCACCGGCCCCCCGTCCCTCGATGGCACCCCCAGTACCGACGTTGGTCTGGTGGACTGCTGCGGGCAGCTCGGCTGGGAGGGAGTCGACCGGTGGTCAGGCACCCTCCGACTCGTCGCAAGCGACGGCCGCGACGAGATCCTCACGCTCCCCGCTCTATTCTCCTCCGCGCGCTGAGAACTCCGAACAGAATGCGTCCCCTGTAGCGCGGCCGGTTCCTCGGCGGCCCGATCCCGAGTTGCTCTGGGGTGTCCTAGAGTCACCGCATGCGGCGAAGGACGGGACTGGCGATCGCTGGGGCTGCGGCCCTGGCCTGGGGCGAGTGGGTGAACTGGCGCTGGTCTCGAGCGCTCGTCAGCAGTAGCGGCGGCTCCTCTACGGCCGTGGTGGTGCTGGGGTACCGGAATCCGCAATCGACGGCGAATCTGATCAACCGATGGCGAGTCCGTGCGGGCATCCGTTCCATCACCTCTGACGGTGCGCAGAAAACCTGTGTGATCTTCAGCGGCGGTGCGACCAGCAGCGGCGTCACGGAGGCCCGACTCATGGCTGACTATGCGAAGTCGGTGCTTGCGTTCAACGGCACGGTGCTCCTCGAAGACCAGAGCACGACGACATGGGAGAACATCATGCACGTGATCCCACTGCTTGAAGACGTGGATCGCATCAAGATCGCCTCTCAACCGGCCCATGCTCTCAAGGCCCGTGCGTACTTGCGGCGGCAGCGTCCCGACCTTGCTGAGAGGCTGGTACGCGCGGATGACTACCGCCCTGGCGAGTGGATGGCTGTCAAACCGTTGTTGGCTCTGTACGGACTGTGGACACTCCGCGGCGTCAAAGCCGGTGAGCGGAAGGTCTCGCTCTGGACAGCGCTGTAGACAGCCGTTGTTGATTGGCCTCACGCCCGGTGGTTCTGAGCCGACGCCACCGGCCAGGGACGATGCCCCTGGCCGGTCACACCGCTCGTCGACATCCAGTCCGCCAAGGGAGCCGGGACCGTCTCCAAGGACGCCCACGGCTTGGACGCCGGGAAGACGATCGATGGACGCAGGACACACAGTGCCTATGAACCGCGTCCCCAACCTCGCAGCTGCTCTGGCGAGCGCTATTGGGAAGTTCTTGAATTTGAGCGCAGTCGGGCGCGCAGGATTGCCGCACCGTCCCCCTCAAGATCCTCGCAGGCGGCTGCGCGGCCTGCCATCCCCATCACCAGTGAAAGGGTCGGCCCTCGGAGCAGGTCCCCCGCGCCCGTGGCGAACGGTCCGTCTGTGGCCTCGATCCGCAAGCCCTCGATCGCAGTCTTACTAGCGACGGTGAAATCACGGCCGGCGAAGAACCGGGCCACGGCGGTCGTCGTGGCCACTGGCGGTGTCCGCACAAGACCCAATGGCCGGCGGATGTCCTCGCTGTGGACGACTATTTCCCCCAGCCATGCCGCAGTGTGCCCTGTCGGCCCGGCGGGTCCGGCGACGACTTCGCGAAATCGCCGCAGGGTCTCTTCAGATGTAGCCCCACGGTGCTCTGCGAGTCGCCGGTCGTTGTGCAGATCGGGGTTGAACCTCGCGGCCAGCATGCTCAGCAACCAGCGCCACATTCTCGTGCTGGCACCTGCCGTCAGATGGGCTACGACGTCCTCCACGGTCCAGCGCTCACACAGTGATGCTTCCGCCCACTGGGCCTCGCTGAGCTCGGCGAGGTCTTGAGCGAGCGCCAACCGCTCGACGTGGATGGCCTGTTCCAGAACCTTCCGAGAATCCGAATCGTGTGATTTAGCCATAGGGCAGCCTCCAGAGATCAAGTGTCCCCGATCAGACTCCTGACACCCCGCAAACTCATCGGCTGCACCGGCACAACGAACCTATGCGACTCCGCAGTGCCGAAAAGTCCCCTCAAACTACGCCGCTCACTCGGCCATCCTCTTGCCGTCCAGGCGACATCCGTCTGACGATGCGCTCCGGTCAAGGTGCGCTGAACGAGACGAAGGCAGTGGAAAGGGGGGTTGCTGCCTGAAGCCGCGGCAGGCGAAGCCTCACGCCGGCAGGGCGGGGCAAACGTGTGTCTGACCGGAGGTGGTGATGAGCTGCCCGAGCTGAGGACGCGGCGCTGTGTGCGCCGGCAGCCGGTGATGTGCGAGGCCGTCCTCGTCGGCCCGTGGTCGTCGCAGCACAGGCGGTCCGGCGAGCATGGCAAGCAGATCCAGGACGTGGTGGTCCGTCTGGGACCGGCCGACGACACGGCTGCGGTTACCGCCCCGGACCGGGTCAAGAACCGACTTGCTGCCGTTGAGCGGGACCAGGACGACGCAGCCCGACGGCGGCCTGGCCGACAATGAGCGCATGGACGTCGCTGGGCTGCTCGAATCGGCTGGTCTGCTGGTTCCGGAAGAGACCGGAACCGAGAACGACATCACGGTAGGAGACATCTGGGACTACCTCGTCCACGACGAGTGGGAGACCGCCTTGGGCCTGCTGGAGGAGCTCGGGGCTGGTCATCCGCTTCCGCTCACCTTCTGGGAAAAGATCGCCGACGCGGCTGAACAGCTCCGCCTTGAGCGAAGCTCGGCCTGGTGCCAATGGCGGTGCTCCGAGATCCGCAACGGCATGGTCCGGGCGGACCTGACGCTGCGTCCCGTCGGCGAGGCGCGACGTGCGACGCCAATCGCTGGTCACGGTGTTATGCGGCCCATGTGGGACATCGGACACCTTTCACCCGCCGGTGAACGCGCACTCAACGTCGCCCGGATCTGGGTTGAGGACATGCCTTCTCTGGAGCCGGGCGAGCGAGCGACGGTTCGCCTCCTGCCCCTCACCCCCTCGCAGTGGAAGCACGTCCGTCCCGGCCAGCTGATCTCCATGCACGAGGACCGATCCGTGGCCGGCACCGCAGTCATCCGGGAGGTTCACCGCCCGGCCACCGCCGCGCCCGCCGGATGACGCCGGCTGATCGCGGGATCTTGCTGGTGCGCATACCTCCGCACTTGGTGGAGCACTCACTGCAGTACTTCGACAGCCGCCTCAAGCAGCACAGGGGCGTGGCGGCCCGGTTCGACAAACGTGCGGTGCGGTGCAGTTCGAGGCGACGGCTCACGTCGCGGGGTGATTCATCAGTGACTGTGCCCCCTCCGAAGTGACTACGCCCCTTCCGACCGCCGTCGTGCGGGTTCCCGGCAGGCCAGGACGAGCCTGCGGACATTACGGAGGAAACGCGCATTCCCTGGCATTGGCGCGGGGCGGTGGGTATGGAGTTGCACCTGCCGTAGCGGCATGTGGTCCCGTGGACTTACATCTCGACCCCTTGAGGAAAGGCCCCCGACTCATGCATGCGTTCTTCATGCCGCCTCGCCAGGTCAAGATCGGTGACGCGGCGGCCTTCGCCGGCACCACACCGCGCGCGATTCGCCACTACCACGAGATCGCCCTGCTCCCCGAGCCTGAGCGCGGCGGCGACGGCCGCCGCCGCTACGGGTACGAGGACATGATCCGACTGCTCTGGATTCGCAAGATGGCCGACGCCGGAATCGCCCTGGATGACATCCGTGACGCCTTTGCCACCGGGACGGCTGCGCCCAGTGCGGTCAGCGGAGACGGTATCGAGGGCATCCTGGAGCGGTTGGAGGAATCCCTCGCCGAGCAGGAGGCGGAATTGCGGCGGCAGCGGACCGCTGTGCAGCGGATGCGCACCGAAGGCAGCCGGATGGGCCTGCTCTCCGACTTCGTCACCAACCGTCTCAAGAGCCTGCCCGAGGGGCTCTTGCGGCAAGCAGACTGGGACAGCCTGTTGGTCACCGAGCGGATCCTCGGGCCCCTCGGCGCGGCCGTCCAGGCCACCCGCTTCGTCGTCCTGGCCACACATCCCACTCTGCGGGAGGAATCCGACCGTCTCGATGACGCCGAGGAGGCGCTCGATGACAGCGTCGCCGTCGATGATCCGCGGGTGGCTGAAGTGGCCGGCGAGCGGCATGCCTTCGAAAGCGCCCTGCAGGCCGTCATCGAGGAGTCCAGGCTCGGGAAGGACGACGACGCCCTCTTCGACGCCTGGGACGCTTTGCACCCTGCTGCCACCGAGGACGGCGAGGGCGAGGCAGACCTCAGCCCGCGCAGGCGGGAGGCTGACTCCATGAGCGTATTCGAAGCCATCGGCAAGATGCCCTACGACTTCTCCCCGGCCCGCCTGCGCTGTATGGAACTGGCCGAAGAGCTGTCCGCCCAAGAGCCACCCGCTACCTAGCCCACGGCCTAGACGTGCCCGGAGAAGATGCTGCCCGGTGCGTCCGGGTCAACGGAGAGGAAGTGCTCACGCACCGCGCGGATGAACTCGTGGCGGGAGATCGCACCGTCCCCGTCCATGTCCAGCCTGCTGAAGAGGTCCATCGCACCCGGCGAGTTGACCTTCCAGACGTCCCGCATCAGGCGGGCGAACTCATCCCTGCTGATCTCATTGTCGCCGTCGGCATCGATGATGTCGAAGATCGCGTGGCCACCCATCTCGGTCACGTTGAGGCGGCTGCTGTCCAGGACCGCGAGGCGGTTGGCCACGACGTACTGGTCTCTGGTGAGCCTGTCCCCGTCCACGCCTGCGTGGCGAAGCAGCTCCAGCCAGTAGATCTGGCAGAAGGTCTGGAGCGCCCTGGCCCTTCGGTCGTCCTTGGAGAGCCCGTACCCCTGGATGTAGCGGTCGGCGAGCTTCTGGTAGTCCGACCAGTCGAGACAGCCATCCTTGTTGGCGTCCATCTGGTCGAAGGTGCGCTCGAGCTTGAGTGTGATGACGTCCTGTGCCGCAGCGGTCATGGTCGGCCCCTTTCGTGGTCTGCCTCGTCTGCCTTCCCTGTCCGCTCCAGCGTGGGACACGGTGCCCCGCAGACGTGCGGAGACAGCGGGTGACCACCCGATTCAGTGATCACTTCCCAGCCACCGGGCATCGCGCTACGGGTGCGTCGGCCGTGCGTCTGTGGCTTGCGGTGATCGGCAGCCACGACGTTCTGACCGTGCACATCGACCAGAGGGGGCTCTCCAGTGGGGATCGGCGGAGGCCAACGTCCTGGTCGGCGCCTTCGACCGAGAACAGAGCCGGCTCGTCGTCCATGGGCTGGTCTGACGCCCCCTGTCGAATGGGGAGTAGTTGAGCCGGCGCCGACCTGGTCTCGAAGTCCGTGCGAGGCATGGGTCACCTCGTACGGTGGAAGCGGGACGTCTCAGTCGTCGCACGCGTCGATGTCGTCGTCGCACCCCTCCACGTCGCCCGGGTCGACCGCGTTGAGGTGCCATGCGATGAGTCCAGTGCCGTGCCTGTCGGGGTCGACGCGGGCTGTGAAGGGCTTGTCCGCCGGGAGGTTGAACTGGTCCGCGTCGCGGTCCCCGCAGCCCACACCATAGGACTGCTCCTCTTCCCCCCCCGGGACAGGGTCAGGGTGAGCTCCTCGACGCTGTCCGTGTCGCAGGTGATGTCCAGCCGGTAAGGCTTGTCGCCGTTCCCCGAGAAGGACGTGTCCAGGCCCGAACCGATGCAGGCGGTGCCGGAGTCGAGGAGGTCGGGTTCCGTTCCGTCGTCGGCAGCAGCCTTCAGCGCGCGCTCCGCACGCTGCAACGCGTCGTCGGGCTCCCGTGGGAATCATCCCCCGGCACCGCGCCCCGTCCGCTGCCCCCTCCGAGCGGCGGCGAGACGAACCGAGGTGCGCCTGGGTGCCCCTGCCCGGCCCGGGACGCGGGAGGCTCCGCAACCGGTGGAGGCCGATGGAGACACCCCCGCATCGGTGGTTCACGCCGCATCGGCGAGTTAGTTTTCCGGTTTCAGAGGGATTGATGGTGATATGGATAGCTACAGTCCACCTGCAGTTCCCTTTCAGTGCTTTCCTCCGGAGGCACGCAGTGTGCCGCTGGCCCGGCGGTTCGTGCGGTCGGCGTTGCGTGGTGTTGCGCCAGAGGTGGTGGACACCGCCGAGCTGCTGGCCAGCGAGCTGGTGACCAACGCGGTGCTGCACGCGCGTACCGAGGTGGAGGTGCGGGTCTGGTCACACGAGGGAAAAGTGCGCGTGCGAGTCGGCGACGGCCGGCCGGAGCGCCCGCTCGTGCCGCGGGAGGCCAGGCCGTACGCCGGTGCAGGACGGGGCCTCGCTGTGGTCGAGAAGCTGGCTTCCAGTCATGGGGCCCACGTCGCGGAGGGCCGCAAGACCGCCTGGTTCGAGCTGTGGCCCAAGGCCCCGGTGCCGCCGACGTCCGGGTGGGAATCCGTGCCGGTGTGCGGGCGAACCGCGACCGTGACACTGATCGACATGCACGACATCGTGTTCCGCGCGGCGCAGCAGCATGGTGATGAGATGTTGCGCGAGCTGATCCTGACCACTTCCGTCGAGGAGTGTGCCGGGGTGTCGAACTCCGAGGTGATGGTCGCCAACGATGTGACCAACGTGATTAACGCGTGCATGACATCCGCCCTCGAGGAGACGGTCACCGGCGGCGCCACGGTGACCCTGGACATCGCCTTTCCCCTGGAAGCCGCGCCGGCCGTGGACACGTTGCGGCACGTGCTCGAGCACGGCGACGCGGCGGCGCAGCTGGGGTCCCTGCTCACCCTTCCGGCCCCGCCGCACGTGCGGAGCCACTACCAGTGGGTGCTCGACCAACTGGCCACTCAACTCTCCGGAGGTCCGCCCACCGCGTGGACGCTGCTGCCCGGCGCGCCGAACGCTTCCTCCGCCGAACTGACGCCGTGGGATGCCGGTGACGTGGAGGACAGCAGCATCCCGACCGTCGCGGCCGACGACGACGGCCGGATCATCGCGACCAACACCGCGCTGGCCGACCTGCTGGGGTGGCAGACCGACGAGCTGATCGGCCGACCGTTGACCGTGCTGATCCCCGAACATCTGCGAGAGCGCCATCGGGCCGGGTTCACCGCGCTCCGGCTGACCGGCCGGTCCCGGATCATGGGCCGGTCCATCCCTCTGCCGGCCTTGCACCGCGACGGCAGCCTGGTCCCTGTGCGTCTGCACGTGCAAAGTCAGGAGGCGGTGGATGGCCGCACGGTGCGGATCGGCCAGTTCATGCCCAGAGCGGTGGCCCCCGGGGAGGATCGGCCGGTATCACGTCCCGATCCCGGGCCCTCGGTGCGGCTGCAGACCGGCGCGGCAGCGGCGCCGCGGGCCGGCGGAGGGAAGGAGAGACGGGACCGGGAGCGGTCGAGTCTGCTGGCCGACACCACCAGCGCGCTGTCGAGCACACTCGACTTGCGCGAGGGCCTGCGCCGGGTGTGCCACGTCCTCACCCAGCAGATGGCCGACTGGTGCGTGGTCGACCTGCTCGACGAGTACGGGGATGCCGAACGGGTCTGCGTCGTCCACCGCGAGCCTCGGGCCCTGAACGTGGGGGTGGACCTGGGCAGGCTGCCTCCCCTGTCCGAGAACGCGCGAGGACCGCTGGCCCGGGTCCTGCACGGCGCGGGCCCTCTGCTGATCACCGATATCCCCTCCCCGGACCAGGCGGAGAGCGCTCTGGACGCCCGGCAGCTGGAACTGTTCGAGCAACTGAACGCCGGCAGCACGATCATGGCCCCGCTGCGAGCCCGTCACGAGGTGCTGGGTGCCCTGATCGTCGTACGCACCCGCCACGACGACCCCTTCACCGAACAGGACGCACTCCTCGTCGCCGACCTCGTGAAGGGCATCTCGCTGAGTGTCGACAACGCCCGTCTGCACCAGCACACCCGCACCGCGGCAGAGCGTCTTCAGCGCTCCCTGCTGCCCCGTCTCCCGTCCATCCCGTCCATGGAGATCACCGCCCGCTACGCCCCGTCCAGTACCACCGCCCAGGTCGGCGGCGACTGGTTCGACGCCTTCACCCTGCCCGACGGCGACACGGCACTGGTCATCGGAGACGTGTCCGGGCACGATCTGAACGCCGCCGTGACGATGAGTCAACTACGCAACATGCTTCGCGGCATCGCCGTCGACTGCCAGGACCGGCCCTCGGAGGTACTGCGCCGCCTCGACCTCGCGACGCTCACCCTTTACCCGCATTCCACCGCGACCTGCGCCTACGCCGTCGTGAAAGGCCCCCGCAGCGGCCCATGGGAAGTGCACCACTCCTCCGCCGGACACCTCCCCCTGCTGCTGACCTGTCCCAACGGCGACACCCATTACCTGGACACCGCCTCCGGCCTCCTCATCGGCATGGACAGCACTTTTCCCAGACCCACAGCCCGTGACTCGCTGCCGGCCCATTCCACCCTGCTCATGTTCACCGACGGCCTGATCGAACGCCCAGGAGAGTCCCTCAGCGATGCCATGACCCGCCTGCGTCGGCACACCGCTGCCCTCGCCCGGGCCCCCCTCGACGTCTTCTGTGACGAACTGATCCTCGGCCTCGGCGCCGGCAGCACCGACGACATCGCCCTCCTCGCCCTGCGTCCCACCGCGCCGGGCACATGACGGCGGACGACGCCGGACCGCCCGTTCTGCGCGAGCGGATGCCTGCATTGCCAGTCGGCGCCCTCTGAACAGAGCCGGGTGCCCTCGTCGTGGCCTGCCGCCGCTTCGGGTGCCTGTCGTCCTGGCCACCGATGGCCCTGGTATCAGCCGCACCGACATCAGCCGTGAGCATCAGTACGCCGCTGAAGCCTACGACCTGTCCTACCCCGAGCTGAAAAACCTCGCCCGTGCCTCCCTGGAGTACGCATTCCTCCCCGGCAAGAGCCTCTGACACGGCCCCCACCCGGCAGGGCTACCGCCTCACCGACACCTGCGACACCGCACAGCCGGGCCTCACGAAACCCGCCGCATCGCGCCAGCGCCTGCTGGACAGCAGCCCGAAGGCGTCGGCACAGTGGCGCCAGGAGGTGGCCTTTCGCCACTTCGAAAGCCAGGCCGGCGCCGAGAGCTGACCCATGCGGCGACCGTCAGCCGCCCAGCGCAGGCCCGCCTCGGGTTGGCGGCGGTACCCAACCCGGCCCGGCCGGTGCCCGCCAGCTCACCGACTCTCTCGTCCATCAACCTGCTGTGCTTCGCCAGTTGCTGCGACCAGATGGGCAATCCACCCCCGGCACCGTCCAGCGACCGCATACAGTTGCCGCACCATGCCCGATCTCCTCGGAATCAACCATCTGACTCTGTCCACGGCCGACCTCGACCGGCTCGTCGCCTTCTACACGGAAGTGCTCGGAGCGCCACTCGCGTTCGAGCGCGCGGCAACCGCTTCTGACCCACGGATTGCCGTCATCGATGTCGGTGGGAACGACCACCTGATGATCGTCGAAGCCGCTGCCGCCCCTGCCGCTGACCTCGACCCCCTGGGCCGAGCAGGATGGGGGCTCCGCGTGGGAACGTACGCGCAACTGCGTGAGGTTCGCGAGCGGATCTTGGCTTCCGGGTGGCCGGTCGGACAGATCGAGACACTGCCGACGCAGTGGACGATAACAGCCCGTGATCCCGATGGACGCCCTGTGGATGTGCGAGCCCATCGCCCTCGCACCGCACCGTCACCATCCCCGAACATTGGCTGACGGAGGGGCAGGCCATCCTCCGGGGGGTCCCTTGCTTGTCGGGCGGTTCCTTCATACCTCTCGGATGTGAGGGGCAGACGGCTGAGCACGTGAGTAGTTGGGGGGTAGCGTTTCGGATGGATGGTCATACGGCACGTCAGCAGAGCATCGAGTCGCGGCAGATAGACGACGCCTGGCAGCGTAGCGAGTCCTGGCTTGGCGGAGATCGAGAGGCTGCAGGAGTCTTTGGGTGTGCGGCTGCCCGTCGGGCTGAGGGCGTTGTGGAGCCGACGGGCGGGTGTGGGACCGGATCCGATGCCTGGATTCATGCCGGGGGAGTGTGTGCTGATGCCGTTCGATGTCGTGCGCCGCACGTATGAGTCGAAGATGCGTCTGCGGCAGGGCGACGAAGAGGCACAGCGTCGGACGGGCGGCACAGAGGAGATCACGGTGTGGCGTCCCTCGTGGATCCCCTTTGCTTCGATCGGTGCGGATGCTGTGGCCAGGCTGTGCGTGGACGCGGAGACCGGCCGGATCAGGTACTGGTGTGAGTATGCGGAGCGCAGCGTGCAGTTCGAGTCGCTGACGGACTTCATGGAGGAGGTGGCTGACGTCCTCGAAGTTCCGTTGCTCGCCGCAGAGGCGGGGGTCGGTCTGATGCACGGGTTCCTGGTGTGGGGGATGCCGCAGGATGCGGCCGAACGAGCAGCGTGGGAGCCGTTGGCCGGGTGAGGCGTGCGGGGTGAGTGTTCGCCCTCACCCCGCACGTCCCGCAGATCCAGTCGGTCTTCTTCCACGCACCGGTGCTGCTGCTGGTGGTGGTGCGGCCCGATACCAGGAGGCCGCCATCCCACCTGCCTGGCCGGGCCTGCGGTCCGCAGTCCCCAGTCCGCGAGCCGCCGTCCGCGAGCCATGGCTACGCAGCGGTGCTCACGCTCAGCTGTGGGACTGCATGTGGAGGGCCTGCGCCATGGAGGAGGACCCGTCCGTGACGAAGGAACGGATCTGCGCCAGGTAGGCGTCGCGGTCGATACGGCCGTCACCGTCCTCGTCCAACGCGTCGAAGGCCGCACGGGCGTTGTCGACGGGGTTGCCCAGGGCGTGGCGCAGTGCGGTGAACTCCGCTCGGTCGAGGTGCCCGTCGTTGTCGGTGTCGGCCAGGTCGAACAGCGATCCCAGAGCCGGCCTGCACACCTCGTCGAAGGACTGGCCGCCCGCCCATGCCTCGTACTCCGCGAAGGTCACCCGTCCGTCCTGGTCGGCGTCCATCGACGCGAACACCTGCTCGTGCGTGGTGCGCGCCACGGACAGCAGCGGGTCATCGCCGGACCGGCCCACTGCCTGCGCCGCGCGCTCGGGCCGGGTGAGATATTCCTGGCGGGAGATGACCCCGTCGCCGTCGACGTCCAGCATCGAGAAGATGTGCCGCTTGGCCGTGGTGGTGTCCACTCGAACCCTCGTTCCTGCGCGAAGCCGAAGAAGCGGCGGACACCGCTCCCACCCGTGGAAACGATCACCTGCGGCACCAGGTCACCGTACTCCGAGCGGAAGCAGACGCGGGCCCCGTCCCAGCTCCTGGTGGCGGGTGACCTCGGGCGGACATGACGGCCTGGGCCGTGCGCTCGGTGAGCCGGCAGGGTGCGGCCACCTGCCGCAGTTGCACCGGGGGCTCACGGGCGGTGGTGTCGGCGTACTCGCGGGTGCATCCCAGCCAGACGAGCGGATCATCGTGCTTCGGGCGGACCCACGCCACCCGCAAGGTTGCTTGTCGGCGCCTGCGGTATGTCGCCCGGCGATCCAGAGGCCCCGCGCGGATACTGTTCTGACCCGCCGCCGCCTACGCCTGAGAGCCCACCCCGTGATGGTCCCCCTTCCGCCCGGGCATGAGCCGGCACGGTCGCGTCTGGAGCTGCGGGCCGTGCGGGAGTTGTTGGAGGCCCAGTACGAGCGCGTGCGGGCCTACGCCGAACAGCACACTCCGGGACCGGCCCCATCTCCTGTTCCGCCCGTGCCACAGGATCTCCCGGCGTCGCCGTCAGGGCACGACCTCCTTGAGGCCATGCCGATCCCGGCGCTCCTGATCGCCCCCGTTCGCCACCACGAAGGGGGCATCAGAGACTTCGTGCACCTGGGCCACAACGCTGCCGCACGCGCCCACCCGGGCGAGGGGCAGTCCGCGAGCAGCAGTCTGTCCGCGTGGAGTGGTCCGGCGTCGTTGTTCGACCGGTTTCCCGCTCTGGCAGGCACCGCGCTGCCCGGAATGCTGGAGCGTGCCTGCCACGACGGGGTCACTCAGGGGCCCGAGAGCATCGCGTGGTTCCGCAGTACCCCAGGCGGCCCCGCGCGGTCCAACATCTTGATGCGAGTCATCCCGTGCGGGCGGCATCTGCTGATCACCTGGGAGCACGGAGATCCCTTGCGTATGGCCCTGGCGGCGCAGAGGCTGGTCAAGACGTGCTGGGCCGAGTGGAACCTCGGTGACTCCGGCATTCAGCCCTCGCTCGGCTTTCGCGACGTACTCGGTCTGGAGGAGACCACGCCGCTGCCCAGTCTGTTCGATCTGGCCACTCTCGTCACCCGGGACAGCGTCAGCGCGCTGTACCAGCTGTTGTACGACGTCATCCTGCGCAAGCACACGGCCGAGTGTGAACTGCTCCTGCACACCGGCACCGGCACGGGGGCTGACCGGGTGATCCGGATGGTCGCCGAGCCCGAGCAGGTCGCGCCCGGCGCCCTGGTGTGGGCCGTTCGCGCGGTGCTCATCGACGTCACCTCGCAGTGGCACCGCCGCGCGGCCACCGAACACGCCGAGCGCGAGGCACGACAGCAACGCCGGCGCGCCGAGACGGTCGCCGAGGTCGCCGACGTACTGCGTGAGGCGGTGCTCCCCCACTTCCAGGGCGAGTTGACCTCCTCCGGGCTCGAAGCCGCCGTCGTGTACCGGCCCGACGCCACCGAGGCCGGAGTGGGAGGTGACTGGTACAAGGCCCGCAGGCTGCCGGACGACAGGCTCCTCGTCGCCGTGGGGGACGCCCGCGGCCACGGCCTGGAAGCCGCCACCCTGATGGCCAAGCTCCGCTACGCCCTGGCCGGGCTGGCCTACACCGAACAGCCCGTCGAGCAGCTCACGCAGTGGCTCAACGAAGTGGCCTGCGACGACGGCGTCGAATCGACAGCCACCTCGATCATCGCCCGTTACCATCCCGAACGCGCCCTGCTGCGCTGGACCTGCGCCGGTCACCCGTGTCCCGTGCTGCTGCGCCGCGGCCGGGCCACCCAACTGCCCGCCCCGCCCGGCGGGCCCGGGCCCGCGCTGGGGGTCCTGCCCCACATCGACTACACCGCCGCCGAAACACCGCTCGTACCGGGCGACATCGTGCTGCTCTACTCCGACGGTCTGGTCGAACGCCGTGACAGCGACCCCGACCAGGACACCGCCCGCCTTCTCGAAGCGGTCGAAGTCGTCTGCGCGGAAGGAGCCCCCGCACCGGGCCACGACGCGCTCCAAGCCTTCACCCAACGCGTCGTACACCTCCTCGACGGTCCTCACCGCTCCGACGACGCCACCCTCCTCACCCTCCGCCGCATCACGGCCCGGCACTCGACGTGACACGATCTCCACGAGGCCGGCCAACGGCGGCCGGAACACCGCCGTGCCGGGCTCCTCGCCGGGCTTCGCACGCCGAGCCGCAGGGCCGGTGGATGTCGCGACGGCCGCCGGCGCCCGGTCACGCGTCCGGATGCTTGATGCTCTCGATGATCCGGGCGAACCCCTCCTCCCCGTGGCCGGCGTCCACCTGGCGCTGGATGAGCCGCTGGACCATCGCGATCGGCTCGGCGCTCACTCCCTGCTCGGCGCTCGCCTCGATGAACAACCCGAGGTTGGAGAACTCCAGGCTCTGCTGCCCCGGGACCGTGTAGTCCCCGCCATCGATGACCTCGGCGAACCGCGCGAGTTCGCCGGTCATCGCGGTCAGCCACGGCTCGGCCATCTTCGCGAACCGGCCCGCGGACACCCCGGCCGGCGCGAGCAGGGCCGCACCGTGCATGAACCCCGCGAACATCACGTACATCGACGAGAGCAGCGCGAAGTCGTACAGGGACGCCAGCCCGGCGTCCTCGCCGTAGTAGGTACTGGTCGCCCACAGGTCGAGCAGCGCCGCGTGCTCACGGAACACCTCTTCCGAGCCGCTGTACAGGATCGATGCCCCCGGCTGCCCGATCATGGACGGCACCGCCATGATGCCGCCGTCCAGGTAAGCGATCCCGGCCTCGGCGGCCCAGGCGGCGAGCTGTCGTGCCTGCTCGGGCTTGGTCGTGGTCAGGTTGATCAGCGTCCGTCCGGCCAGGTCGCCGACGAGCGGGTCGAGCACCTCGTGCACCGAGTCGTGGTCGAAGAGGCAGGCAATCACCAACCGGCTCGCCCGAACCGCCTCGGCAGCCGAGGCGGCCTCCGTCGCGCCCTGCTCGACGAGCGTGTCGGCCTTCCCCTCGGAGCGGTTCCACACCGTGGTCCGCAGACCGGCCTTCACCAGTGCCTCGGCGAGCGCGCTGCCCATCGCGCCGAGTCCGAGGACGCTCATGTGGGTGTGGTGGTTCTCCGTCATGTCATTCCTCCGTCAAATCTTTGTCGAGCCCATGGACCGCATTGAGCCCGCTGATCCCATCGAGCCCGCTGAGCCCGTCGGGACCGTTGGTCCCGTCGAGTTCGTGGATGGCTCAATCCTGTGCGGAGTCAGTAGGGTTGACCAGTACGGACTATTTAGTGCGGTACTCACCCGGAGGTGAGCACCTCGGGCGACGCGGAGGCTCGCATGGCGACATCGGCACGACAGGGCCCCTATTTCTGCGGTATCGACGCGGCGATGGACGTCGTCTCCGGCAAGTGGAAGTCCCTGATCCTCTGGGAGCTCCATGAGCACGGAACGCGCCGCTTCGCGGAACTGCGGCGCGGCCTTCCGGGTGTCAGCGAGAAGATGCTCGTCCAGCACCTGCGGGAGATGGAGGAGGACGGCCTCGTGGACCGCGAGGTGTACCCGGTGGTGCCTCCGAAGGTCGAATACTCCCTGACGGAGCACGGCGTCTCCCTCAACGCCGCGCTGGAATCCCTGGCGGTGTGGGGGCGGGAACGAATCGAACGGATCGGCGCGGACAAGATCACCGTCGAAGTCGCCTAGGTTCGGCCCCTGCCGGGCCTTCGCCGCCCTCGCGCCGCGCGCACGCCTCACCGTGCGGGGAGGTGCCCGCTTCGTACCCCCGCAGCTCGGCAGGGTCGACGCCGCCCTCGGCCTCCCCCTGCAGGGGCGCTCTCCGCAACCGCGCCGCCCGGCGTGCACGCGCTCGCGCCGTCCACCTCGACGGACTCGGTCGTGAGTGGATGCCGCAGGATCCGGCGCAGACGGCTCGTACGCTGCCAGGTTTCTGGAACAGCCTTCAGCAGACCGGCGTCGCAGCAGTTCCTTGCGTCGCCCCGGCGAGGCTCACGAAAGACGTCGTGTCCGGGCGCGCGGGCAGGACCAAGTGCTCTCCGCCGTACGGCGAACCCTTGTGCCCTTTTGACCTGAGCCGGACGGGTCGTAGGATCAGCGGGTCATCGCCGCGACGGGAGACAGGAAGCCGGTGCGAATCCGGCACGGTCCCGCCACTGTGACCGGGGAGTGCGTTCTCAACACGCCACTGCGCACCGCGCGCGAAGGCCGAGGGAGGACAGTCGATCCGGGAGTCAGGACACTGGCCTGTCGCGGGCCCGTTCCGAGGAGCGCGGACTCCCCAGGAGGCTTTACGTGTACGACCGTCCCCCGCTGTTCTCCCCTGCCCGCAGGCGGCTCGCCCTGCGTGCGACGGCTGCGGCCGTCGCCCTGTCGGCGGCCCTGCTGGCCGCCGGCTGCGGATCGTCGCAGGACACCGCCCAGAACGCGAAGTCCACGGCCTCGTCGGCCGCCGGTTTCCCCGTCACCATCGACAACTGCGGGGTGAAGACGACGTACGACAAGCCGCCCGCCCGCGTCGTCACCATCCACCAGCACCCGGCGGAACTGATGCTCGCCCTCGGCCTGAAGGACCGCATGGTCGGCACCGCCTTCCCCGACTCCGCGGTCCTGCCGAAGCTGAGGAAGAGCTACGAGGCGATCCCCGAACTGGCCAAGAAGGAGCCGTCGTTCGAAACAGTCCTGGAGGCCGAGCCGGACCTGGTCTACGGAGGCTACGGCAGTGCCTTCGCCAAGAACGAAGGCCGCTCCCGCGAGGCGTTCGCCGACGCCGGCATCGACACCCACCTCAACCGCGAATACTGCGGGAAGAAGCGAGTGACGATGAAGGACACCTACGACGAGATCCGCACCATCGGCCGGATCTTCGGTGTCTCGGACCGCGCGGACGAACTCGTGGCCGATCTGCGCAGACGGGTCGGCAAAGCCACCTCCGCCGTCAAGGGTGAGCCCTCGGTGCCCGTCTTCGTCTACGACAGCGGCGACAAGGCCGCGTTCACCGCGGGCGGCATGAGCCTGGGTACCGAGCTGATCCAACTGGCCGGCGGACGCAACGTCTTCGCCGACCTCGACGACGTCTTCGGCGACGTCTCCTGGGAGCAGGTCGTCGAGCGCAAGCCGGAAGTCATCGCCATCTACGACTACGCCGGCGCCGGCAGCGTCGAGCAGAAGAAGAAGTTCCTGCTCTCCCAGCCCGCTCTCAAGGACGTGCCCGCCATCAAGAACAAGCGTTTCGTCGTCCTGCCGCTGACCGCCACCCTGGTCGGCATCCGCCCGGCCTACGCGGTCGAGGGCCTGGCCCGCCACATCCACCCCGAGAGCTTCGCGTGACGGCCCCGGTCGACGAGACCGGCACCGAACAGGCCGTACGAGGCCGACAGCAGAGCGACAGGCGGACGGGGCCCGCCAACCTCGCCGTCACACTGGTCGTCCTGACCGTCCTGCTGGTGGTTTCCGCCACCATGGGCCTGGCCATCGGCTCCGTCCAGGTGCCGCCCGGGCAGGTGTGGGGCATCCTGACGCACGCGCTAGGGGCCGACTGGTCGACGCCCGACTGGTCCGGGGCACGGGAGACCATCGTGCTCGACATCCGGGCGCCCCGGGTGCTGCTCGGCGCGGTGGCCGGCGCCGGGCTCGCCGTGGTGGGCACCGCCTTGCAGGCCCTTATCCGCAATCCGCTCGCGGAGCCCTACCTGCTCGGCGTCTCCTCCGGGGCATCCCTGGGCGCCGTCGTGGTGATCGTGTTGGGGGTGACCTGGTTCGGGCCGGTGTCGCTGTCGGTCGCCGCGTTCGCGGGAGCGCTCGGCGCGCTGCTCCTCGTCTACGCCACCGCCCGCACCGGCGGCCGGATCACCTCGACGCGGCTGGTCCTGTCCGGCGTGGCCATCGCCGCGGTGCTCACCGCCGTGCTGCACCTGCTCCTGCTCACCACCGACCGGGGCAACGAGGCCCGCGCGGTCCTCGCCTGGACACTCGGCGGCCTCGGCGGCGTCAGCTGGAGCACCCTGTGGCTGCCCAGCGCCGCCCTGCTCCTGGGCATCGGCATCCTCATGGCGCAGGCCCGCAACCTGAACCTGCTGCTCGCCGGCGAGGAAGCCGCGACCACGATGGGGCTGGACGTGGCCCGCTTCCGCGCCCGCATGTTCGTGCTCCTCTCCCTCGTCACCGGCATCCTCGTGGCCGCGTGCGGACCGATCGGCTTCGTCGGCCTGATGCTGCCGCACATCGTCCGCCTCGCCGTCGGCGGTGACCACCGCCGCGTCCTGCCGACAGCCGCACTCGGCGGCGCGGTCTTCCTCATCTGGGCCGACATCGCCGCACGCGTGGTCGCCGCGCCCACGGAGATACCCGTCGGCGTGCTCACCGCGCTGTGCGGCGGCCCGTTCTTCCTGTGGCTGATGCGCCGCGACGCCCGGCGGGCCACCGACCGAGGAGGATCATGACCGCGGCCGAACTCGACATCGACGGAGTCACCCTCACCGCCGGCGCGCACCGCCTGGTCGAGGACGTCTCCCTGACCGCCCGCCCCGGCGAGCTCATCGGCCTCGTCGGACCGAACGGCAGCGGCAAGTCCAGCTTGCTGCGCGCCGTCTACCGCGTCCTGCGCCCCGCGACGGGACAGGTCAGTGTCGACGGCGCCGACGCCTGGTCGCTGCCGGTGCGGCGACTCGCCCGGACCGTGGCGGCGGTGGTGCAAGAATCGAGCGCCGAGTTCGACCTCACGGTGCGCGAGGTCGTCGCGATGGGCCGCACCCCGCACAAACGGCTGCTCGACGGGGACACCTCCGAAGACGCCGACCTGATCCGGTCGGCGCTCGCCGCGGTGGACGCCACCGACCTGGCCCGCCGCCCCTTCGACCAGCTCTCCGGCGGCGAACGCCAACGCGTGCTCATCGCCCGCGCCCTCGCCCAGCAGCCGTCCCTCCTGGTCCTTGACGAACCGACCAATCACCTCGACATACGCCACCAGTTGGAGGTCCTCGGCGCCCTGCGGCGGCTGCCCGCGACGGTCCTGGTGGCCCTGCACGACCTGAACCTCGCCGCGTACTACTGCGACCGCCTCTACGTGCTGTGCGACGGAAAGGTCAGCGCCTCGGGCCCGCCCGCCGACATCCTCACGCCCCACCTCCTGGCCGAGGTATACGGCGTGCTGAGCGAGGTCACCATCCATCCACGCACGGGCGCGCCCCAGGTGACCTTCCTCCCGCAGTGATCGGCACCCCGGGCCGGCGCCGGATCGTCACGTGTCGGAGAGCGGGTGGGGAGACGACGTGCGTCCTGGGCGGCCCGGCGTGGCTGCCGAGCATGCGGTCCCGGGGGCCCATCGCGGCAGGCGTCACACCACGTCGGCCGCCGTCTCCTGGACGGAGCGGCACGGAGCGCCGCTTCGACCCGGCGGTTGCTGGTCATGGATGCCGTGACGGCCGTCATCGCCAGGAGGAGTGCGGCGGCGTAGAGCGGGGTGCGGATGTCGTACGTGGTGGCAAGCCAGCCGCCGAGGAAGGCCCCGACGGGGGCGGCGCACATGGCCAGCATGCGGGAGGTGGAGGCGACCCGGCCCATGAGGCGGGCCGGGACGATCGCCTGCCGGAGGGAGGGCCCGAGTACCATCGTGGCGCCCATCCCGGCCCCGCAGACGGCGAGCGACAGCCCGGCCGCGTACGGGTTCGGGGCAGCGGCCAGGCCCAGAATGGCGAGCCCTTCGACGGCGGCTGTGCAGGTCAGTGCGGTGCCGATGCCGAGTCGTCGGCCGAGGCTGGAGGCGATGCCCGCACCGAGCAGACCGCCGACGGCCTCGGCCGTGAGGAGCGGGCCGAAGCCATAGGTGTGGATGCCGAGGCGGTCGTGCGCGAAGAGGGCGAGAACGGTCTCCATGGCGAGGAAGGCGATGTTCCCGACCGCCGGGCGGAGCGCCAGCCCGAGCAGCAGCCGGTCCCGGAAGACGTGGGCGGCCCCGGCCCGCGCCTGCCGGAGCAGCGACTCACGTGCCTCTGGCGCGGGCCGAGGGGCTTTCGGCGGACGTCCAAAAAGTGCCGTCCGGCCCGGGAGTGCCGGGCTGCGCGTCGTTCTTGGCTCCGCGCGCTCCCGGATCCGCTCTGGGGACTAGACCCGGCCTGCCCAGGCAGCCCGGACTCACCGGGACAGACCAGCCGTACCCAGACGGGCCCAGCCAGGCCCCGACAGTCCCCAGACGGTCTCGGACGGGATCTGACCGTTCCGGAAGGACCAGGCAGGCGCTCACGCGGCGGGGAACCGCAGGAACAACGCGGCAGGCACAACCACAGGTGAAGCGGCTGAGCTCCTGGCGGGTGGCTCGTTCCCGTATCCGCACCGTCGTGTCGTCACTGGCACTCGCGAGCCATGTGCCGTCGGCTGCGATCGCCACCCACCTCACCTTGCCGGTATGGCCGGTGAGGCAAGCGGTCACCCGCTCGCTGGCGGGTCCCCGACGCCTCCCTTCGCGCTACGTCGCGCTGATCGTGCGCCGTTGGCTGCCCGGCTCGGTCCGCGCATAACGTCGTTGTGGCGCGGGGCGCTTACCGAGGAACCAGAGGGCCTGTTCGTCGCGCTGCTTCGGGCTGTATCGGACAGCAACGGACAGCAACGGACAGACGCTGGGGCTTGGCGGGCGTGGCTGCGGCGAGTCGGGTCACGGTACCGGCGAGGCGGGCCCGGCCTTGGCCAGGCTTCGCGAAACAGTGCCGCTCCGCTGACGTCAACGGTTGTGGCTCGTGGGGTTCTCTCGTTCCTCAACAGCGCGGCCGATGAGTTTGCGGCTCCCGGCCGGTCCACACTCATGACACGCCAGGAAACGCCAGGAACTCATGACACCCCAGGAAGGGACACCACCATGTCGGAGCTTCTCATCGACTTCATCACCTCCCTCGACGGTTACGCGTCGGGAGAGGGGTGGCCCGGGTTCTGGGGCCTGGAAGGCCCGGAGTACCTCGCGTGGCTCGGCGAGCAGCCCGAGGCCACCTACCTGATGGGAGCGAACACCTACCGCCTGATGTCGGGCTTCGCCGCAGGCGAGGTCCCGAGTGGCCAAGACGAGTTCAGGCCCGAGGAAGAGGCGTCCGTCGACGAGCTCACGCAAGCGTCCAAGGTGGTGTTCTCGTCCTCCCTCAAGGAGCCACTGACGTGGGCCAACTCCACGCTCGTCCGCGACGACGCCGTCGAGGCGGTCCGCGCCATGAAGTCGAGTGGCTCGGGGCTCCTCAGCACGATCGGCAGCCTCAGCCTGTGCCGGTCCCTGCTGCGAGCCGGACTCGTCGACCGCTTCCGGGTCGTGATGTTCCCGGTGATCACCGGGGCCACGGGCGAGGAACGCATCTACGACGGCTACCCGGACGTTGCCCTGGAGATGATCGACCACCGCACCTTCGACGGCCGCATCCAGTTGGTCGAGTACAAGCCCCGCGTGCTCGAGCACCCGCCGCTCGGCGGCCCTGCGTGACCTCGCTCCGCCCGCGCCGGTCCGGACGGCCGCCACGCCTGCGCCGGCAGCCCTGCACCGGCGGGCACGGAGCAACACCCGCGAAGTCTTCGGCTGCCGCCTCCCTCGTCCGCCTTCCCACAGAAGGCGGACGAGGAGGAGTCGATCTGACCGACCCGGCCGATGCCGTGGTACCGAACGATCTTTGGCAGCCGGACCCTAGGCGTCCTGCGGGTACCAGCGCAGCTCGATCGTGTTGCCGTCCGGGTCCCGCACGTAGAGGGAGAGCGCGGTGCCCCGCGCGCCGAAGCGCTTGCCCGGGCCGTCCACCACCGTGAAGACGCCGGAGTCGATGACCTCCTGCCAGTCGAGCGGCTCGACCACCAGGCAGATGTGGTCGACGTTGGTGCCCGCCGACTGGTCCTCGGGGCCCGTGATGAGGTCGATGATCGTGGTGGGGCTGACCCGCACGGACGGGAAGGGGACCTTGCCGGCCCGCCACTCCTCCACCCGCACGGGCTCAAGGCCCAGCGGGCCGGTGTAGAAGGCGAGCGAGCGCTCGACGTCGGCGACGTTCAGGACGAGGTGGTCGAAGGCGATCACGCGCATGGGGGACTCCGTGGGTGCGGGGCGTCTGCGACGCCGGGTGGCTTCGGGCCGGTGAGTTCAGCATCGCCGAGCCGCCATCGATCGGTCCAACACATGCTTGTCATGCGATCCATCGTGTTTCACGATGGATCGATGGATCTTCAGCAGATGCGGTATGTCGTCGCGGTGGCGGAAACCGCGAGCTTCACCCGTGCCGCCGAGCGGTGTCACGTCGTCCAGTCCGCGCTCAGCCATCAAGTGGCCCGGCTGGAGAAGGATCTGGGCGCGAGGCTCTTCGAACGCACCAGCCGCCGGGTACGGCTGACCGTCGCCGGGGAGGCGTTCCTGCCCGCCGCCCGCCAGGCCCTGGAGGCGGCCGAGCGGGCGCGGGCGGAGGTGGCGGCGGCCACGGGTGAGATCCGGGGCCGGCTGACCGTCGGGACGATTCCCACGGTGGCGGCCGTCGACCTTCCGACGGTGCTGCGCGACTACCGCCGGCGCTATCCGCAGGTGCGGATCAGCCTGCGGACCGCCGCCAGCGAACGCCTCATCGAGCAGGTGCGCGACGGCGCGCTGGACGCCGCGTTCCTCGGGGTGCAGCCCGGCTACCGGCCGCAGGGCGTCAACGACCGGCAGCTCGCCCACGGCGAGCACGTCGCCGTGGTCGCGCCGGACCACCCGTTGGCCGGGGAGCGTGAGGTGGGCCTGCCCCGCCTGGCCGAGGAGGTGTTCGTGGACTTCGCGGCAGGCACCGCCGCCCGCGCCCAGTCCGACGACGCGTTCACCGCGGCCGGGCTGCGGCGCGAGGTCGCCTTCGAGGCCGGCGTCGAGCTCATGGCCCGGCTGATCCGTCTGGGCCTCGGCATCGCGCTGCTGCCCTCGGCGTTCGCCGCCGGACTGCACGGCTTGCGGTGCGTGCCGGTCGTCGACGGTCCGGTACGGGTCGAGCGCCTCATCTGGAGCCGTTTCACCCCCTCCCCAGCGGCCGCGGCGTTCCTCGCCCTGCTGGACGTTCCCGAGGTGGACGGTCAGGCACTGTCCGGCACCTAGCCGCACGCGGTGGCCATCTCCTCGGCTCCCCGACAGCCAGGCGTCCGAGCCGTCGGCTCGGAGAGCCGCGGGCGGGACGGTCCAGCCGCTGGCAATGGCCGCGACCCGTGACCCGTGCCTCGTGACCCGACCTCTTGACCTCATGCGCGCTTGAGGCCCGAGACTCGGCTCACAACCGCGGCCAGGGAGTACGACGTTGAGCGACAACAAGATCGTCCTTGTCCTTGGAGCCACCGGGAACCAGGGCGGCGCCGCGGCTCGCGCACTGCTCTCGCGTGGCTGGACCGTGCACGCGTTCGTGCGCAACCCCGGCAGGCCGGAGGCCCGGGCGCTCAAGGAGCAGGGCGCCGTCCTCGTCCAAGGCGACCAGAACGACGTCGAGTGCCTGCGTCGCACCACCGTCGGCGTGCACGGCGTGTTCAGCGTGCAGGCGCTCGGGTACGAACCGGAGACACTCGCCGCCGAGGTGCGCCAAGGCAAGGCGGTCGCCGACGTCGCCAAGGAGAACGGCGTCGCGCACCTCGTCCACAGCTCCGTCGACGGCTGTGAGCGCGGCTCCGGCATCGACCACTTCGAGACCAAGGCCGATATCGAGCAGCACGTTCTGGCGCTCGGTATACCCGCCACCATCCTGCGGCCGGTGTTCTTCATGAACAACCTGCTCCACTTCGCCGGGGCCGACGGGGAGCGCGTGCTGCAACTGCCGGTGCGACCCGAGCGGCCCATGCAGTTCATCGCCTCCGACGACATCGGTCACTTCGCCGGCGAGGCCTTCGACGATCCGGAGAAGTACATCGGCCGGCAGATCGCGCTCGCCGGTGACGAGATCACCTTCACCGAGGTCGCCGCGCTCTACGAGCGGCTCACCGGCACGCCGACCCGCCTCGATCCGCAGCCCATCGAGGACCGCATGTTCGAGTGGTTCGCCGAGGAGGGCTACCGGGCGGACATCCCGGCACTGCGCGAGGAGCACCCGGGCCTGCTGACCCTGGAACGGTTCCTGTCCCAACGGCTGGCCACCTCCTGACCCGCCCCGCGCCTGTGGAGCGCCCGGCGAGTTCGCAGGGCGCTCACAGTGGATGCTCATCCTCTCGGCTGCTCCTTCCGGAGCTCTGCCGCCCAGGTCATGAACATCGAACCGCGTCGCTCTGTACCCGTGCGACCGACCCACGGAAGACTGGCTCCATGCGGAAACTGATCTACGGCATGAACCTGAGCCTGGACGGCTACATCGCCGCGCCCGGCGACGACATCGGCTGGAGCGTGCCGAGCGGCGAGCTGTTCCAGTTCTGGTCCGACCAGTTGCAGGCGACCGAGCTGACGCTGTACGGGCGCAAGCTGTGGCAGACGATGAGTTCCTACTGGCCGACCGGCGACCAGCAGCCCGACGCCACCCCGGCGGAGATCGAGTTCGCGCGTCGCTGGCGGGACATGTCGAAGGTGGTGTTCTCCTCGACGATCGACGAGGTCGACTGGAACACCCGCCTGGTCACCGGCGACGCGGTCGCCGAGATCACCCGGCTCAAGGCCGAGGACGGCGGCCCGATGGACATCGGCGGCGCGACACTCGCCGGGGCGGCCATGCGGGCCGGGCTGATCGACGAGTATGTGCTGGCCACCGCGCCGGTCCTGGTGGGCGGCGGCACGCCGTTCTTCACCGCGCTGGACAGCTGGGTGAACCTGAACCTGGTGGAGACGCGGACGTTCCCCTGCGGTGTGACCCTGGCCAGATACGAGACGAGGCGCTGAACCCCCGCCCCCCGGGGGCCGTAGCGGCGCTTCGGCATGGTCGACCGACAGCGGGGTCCGCCTGAAGTGTTCTAGATGGTGCTTTGCGACGGTTCCCAGACCGAGCAGTCGTGGGCGAAGAGAACACGTCGTGGGTCGAAGTCGGCGAGTCGGTCCAGCCAGTGCCGGTAGGTGGGGAGGGGCTGTTCCACGCCGTGCAGTGCGGCTTGGCGGGCCAGTTGGTCGGATGCGAAGTGGGAGGCGAAGTCGTGTGCCTGACCGGCGAGGACCACGGTGCCGTCGGTTTGCCGGAGGACCAGTGACTGATGCCCTTGGGTGTGCCCCGGTGTCGGAATCATCCAGACGCCCGGCCAGACCTCGGCCTCACCGGTGAGTTCCTCGTAGGACGCGTCGGGGAAGTCGATGAGTTCGTCGAAGGTGTAGTCGCCGTTGCGGGCAGTGGCCAGCTCGACGTCCTGGACCAGGATGGGCTTGCCGCCCAGGAGAGGGTTCCCGCCGCAGTGGTCGAAATGAAGGTGGCAGTTCGCGACGAGTGAGATGTCGTCAAGGGCGACCCCGGCCGCGGACAGGGCATCCCGCAGAGCCCGACGGCGGGGACGGTAGTGCGCTTCGGTCTCGGGGTCCCCCTTGCCGATGCCGGTGTCGAGGAGGATCAGGCCGTGCTCGTGTCGCACCAGGTAGGCGAGCGCCGGTTCGACCCGTGGCTGCGGCCCGCCGGTCTCCGATGCGGGACGAACGAAGTACCCGAGATCGAGCCGGCGCACCGGCATGTTCATCCCCATGCGGCCAGCCTGGCAGATTCTGGTGTGTCCCGGTCGCCGAGTCTGCCGAGAGCAGAGCCACCACCGACGCCCTCCAGCAACGCGAAGCGTGTTCTTCACGTGCGGAGTCCAGCCTGCGGCGAGCCCGTGGCAGCGGCGCGAGGCCCGGGTGATGATGGCGCGGAGCCCGGTGCAGGTCTCGGTCCAGCCGCTGAAGCTCTCGTCCGAGGCGACCGCGACGACGGACAAGATCGCCCACGCGCGTACGTGCTGCGCGGTGGACGTTACGAGACCAGCGACGGACGCCGTGCGGCAGACGGAACCGGCTGGTCCTCGACGGTTCGCTCCGCCCCGTTGATCTCGGCCCAGACGGCGTCGAGAGACAAGCCGAGGGTGTCGGCGATCGCTGCGATGGTCGGGAAGGCGGGCGTGGCCACACGGCCGGATTCGATCTTCCGCAGGGTCTCCGGCGAGATGCGCGAAGCGAGCGCCACGTCCAGCATCGAGCGGCAGCCCCGGGCTCGGCGGAGCAGGGCGCCGAGGCGCTGTCCGCGTTCTACCTCGGCGGGAGTGAGTGGCAACCTGACCATGGACCCATTCTAATACCGGTACAGTTAGACCGGGATAGTTATTGGGCACAGTTGTCGGACGCAGCTGTTGGACGCACACGAGAGGTCCCCATGATCGAGATTCTGAACTCCGCGCGGCTCGAGCGGGCGAAAGACACCGGCGCCCTGGTCGGAAACATCCTGCACACGCTGAAGCAGCGCAGCGCGGTCGGGACGAACCTGCTGGACATCGACCAGTGGGCCAAGGAGATGATCACCGAGGCGGGCGCGCAGTCCTGCTATGTCGACTACGCGCCCTCCTTCGGGCGCGGCCCGTTCGGGCACTACATCTGCACGGCCGTCAACGACGGAGTGCTCCACGGCCTGCCCCACAACTACGCGCTGAAGGACGGGGATCTGCTGACTCTCGACCTCGCCGTGGCCAAGGGCGGGGTGGCCGCTGACGCCGCGATCAGCTTCCTGGTGGGCAAGGCCAGGCCCGCGGAGAGCGTCGCGATGATCGAGACGACCGAACGCGCACTCGCCGCCGGCATCGCCGCCGCCAGGCCCGGGGCGCGCATCGGCGACCTCTCCCACGCCATCGGCACGGTCCTCAGCGAGGCGGGCTACCCGATCAACACCGAGTTCGGGGGCCACGGCATCGGCTCGACGATGCACCAGGACCCCCACGTCGCGAACACCGGGCGGCCGGGACGCGGATACAAGCTCCGCCCCGGACTGCTGCTCGCCCTGGAGCCCTGGGTCATGGCCGACACCGCCGCACTCGTCACCGACGCCGACGGCTGGACGCTGCGCAGCGCGACGGGCTGCCGGACCGCGCACAGCGAGCACACCATCGCCATCACCGAGGACGGAGCCGAGATCCTCACCCTGCCCGCGCAGGGCCGATCGTAAGAGGGCGCCATATCGAGCGGCCCAGCGCAGTCGGGTACGCCGCCGCCCAGCCTCGCCGCCCTCCGCATGTGGCCGGCGAGGCGGCCCAGGAGAAGCGGCCCAACCGTCCGGCAGACGTCGGCTGGACATGCGGGACTGGCCCGTACGCACCCCCGCGTGTCACCCGTGAGCGGCGGGGCCGACCGGCCCGCCGTCTTCAAGGAGCTCCTGGCAGCGGGCCAGGAACCCCGAAAGTGCCAGCTCGAAGGCCTGGCCGGAGCGGTCCGCCCCGGTGGCCGACTGGGCCAGGGCGAGCCGTGGAGCATCGACGCCCTCCCCGACCACCCACATCTCCTCGGGTGCCGACATGTCCAGGGCGGAGCCGAGGACGATGTTGTCCAGGCCGGTGATGATCGGCATGACCACCTCCCGCGCGAACCCCGTGTCCAGCAGCAGGGCGGCCACCCGTTCGTACTGCTGGAGCACCCGCGGCGCCCGTACCGGTGAGGTCGTCAGCATGGGGATCGCCCGGGGGTGGGCCGCGAAGGCGGCGCGGTAGGAGCGGGCCCACTCCTCCAGGGCCGCGCCCCAAGGGCGTTGGTCGAGGGTGTGGGCGTCGAGCCCCTCCGCCACCCGGTCCCGCACCAGTTCGATGACTCCCGCCCGCCCGTCCACATGGTGGTACACCGAGGCGGTCTGCACGCCGAGGCGTCTGGCGACTTCGGGGACGGTGAAGTCGCCCGTCTCGTCGATGAGTTCGAGCGCGGTCCGGCCGATGCGCGTCCGGTCGAGCAGAGCCTTCCTCGGGCGGCCCATGTTCACTCTCCTCACGTGGGGTCTTCCCGAATCCTACGGCCGCCGTCTACATTGCCTAAACCGACACGGTTTAGATTAATCGGCGGCCCGCCAGGTGTGCCCGTATCCCGAAGGCTCCCGGCCGTCGTCCCTCCCTCTCCTCCGTCGAAGAAGGGCCGAGCCGCATGGCCGTTGAGTCCGCATCCCGCGCAGGGGCGCCACAAGGCGCTGAACCACCAGGACCGGGACCGGCCGGGGGCGACGACTCCCCCGGACTGCGCCGGGGCAGCCTCGGCGTCGCCGACATCGCGTTCTTCGTCATCTCCGCCGCCGCTCCGCTGACCGTCATGGCCGGGGTGGCGCCCCTGGCCCTCGGCGCCGGCGGCATCGGCGCCCCGGTCGGCTACCTCCTGGCCGGGATCACCCTGGCCCTCTTCGCGGTCGGCTTCACCGCGATGACCCGGCACGTCCGCAGCAGCGGCGGCTTCTACGCCTTCATCACCCTCGGACTGGGCCGCCCCGCCGGATTCGGCGCCGCGACGGTCGCTCTTCTCGCGTACAACGGCATGCAGATCGGCGTGTACGGGCTGCTCGCCACCGGTACGCAGGACGCCCTCGACGCGCTGTGGGGCGTCCATGTGCCCTGGCCTGCCATCGCGCTCGCGGGCGTCTTCGTCATCTGGTTCCTCGGCTACCGCAGCATCGAGTTCGGCGCGAAGGTCCTCGGCGTCCTGCTGGTCGCGGAGACCGGCATCCTCGTACTGCTCGCCGGCGGAGTGCTCCTCGACGGCGGGGCCGAGGGACCCGCCCTGGACTCCTTCGCACCCGGCAACGTCCTGGTGCCCGGCACCGGCGCGGTACTCGCCTTCGCGTTCGCCGCCTTCACCGGCTTCGAGTCCACCGCCATCTACCGCCGCGAGGCACGCGACCCGCACCGCACCATCCCGCGGGCCACCTACATCGCCGTCGGCTTCCTCGGCCTCTTCTACGCGTTCAGCGTCTGGGTCATCATCCAGGCCTACGGCGGCTCACACATCGCACAGGCCGTCGCCACCGACCCGGCGGGCCTCTTCTTCACCGCCACGACGCGGTACGTCGGCGACTGGGCCGCCGACCTCATGCACGTCTTCATCGTCACCAGCATCATCGCTTCGCAACTGGCCTTCCACAACGCGATCAATCGCTACGGATACTCGCTCGCCAAGGAGGGCGTGCTGCCCAAGGCGTTCGGCGCGGTGCATCCCAAGCACCGCTCGCCGTATCTGGCCGGCATCGCGCAGAGCATCCTGGCTTTGGCCTGCGTCACGGCCTTCGCCCTGGCCGACGCCGACCCCTACCGGCAGCTCCTGCTGTGGATGAACACCCCGGGCTCCCTCGGCCTGGTGGCCCTGCAGGCGCTCACGGCCGTCGCCGTGCTCCGCTACTTCCGGCGCATCCCCCACGAGGAGGGCCGCTGGCGCACCCTGATCACGCCGCTGGCCGCCGCTGTCCTGATGACCGGCGCGATCTGGCTGATCATCAGCAAGATCGATCTGATGACGGGAGCGTCGTCCACCACCAACGCCGTACTCGTGTCGATGGTGCCCGTCGCCTTCGTCATCGGTCTCCTGGTCTCCCTGCGCATGCGCCGCAGCAGGCCCGAGGTGTACACGCACTTCGCGCAAGAGGCGGACGAGCCCGGCGAGGCCGCCGACTGACCGGGCCCGTGCGACGCCACCGGCCCACCGACCCACCCGTACTCCTCCCCACTCCCGCCCGCCTCACCAGCAAGGATGATCCGTCCGTGGCACACCCCGCACAGCCCCTGCCCGCCGTCGCCGACACGATCCTGACCGGCGCCCGCGTCCGCACCCTCGACCCGGACCGGCCGTCGGCTACCGCCGTCGCGGTCAAGGACGGCCGCATCCTGGCCGTCGGCGACGGCAGCGACGTACGAGACTGGCGCGGCGCCGGCACCGAGATCGTGGACCTGGCCGGCGCCACCCTCACCCCTGGCCTGGTCGACGGCCACAGCCACCCCTCTCTGGGCATGGAGATGGCCACCGGGCTCGACCTCTCCCGCTGCCGTGACCTGGAGGAACTGCGGATCGCGCTGGCCGGCGCGGCCCGGGCGGCGGGCCCCGGCGACTGGGTCGTGGCACATGGCCTCGACCACAACGCCTTCGGCGGCCGGCCCATACACCACGACCTGATCGACCCGGCCCTCGCCGGTGTGCCCGCCTTCATCCGGCTCTACGACGGTCACTCCGCCCTGGCCAGCGGTCCCGCCCTGGCGGCCGCGGGCATCACCGGGCCGCAGGCCTTCGACCAGCGGGCCCACGTCGTCTGCTGCCCGGACGGGCATCCCACCGGGCACCTCGTCGAGTTCGCCGCCATGAGCCTCATGGATCATGTGCTGCCGCGGGAGAGTGAGGCCGTGCGCAGCGAACGGCTCCTCGGTCTGCTGCGCGACATGGCCGCGTCCGGGCTCACCGGCGCCCACGTCATGGACCTCCAGGACCCCGGCGTCCTCGACCTCCTGGCCGGCATCGAGGAGAGCGGCGAACTGCCGGTGCGGCTGCGGATCGCCCCCTGGTGCATGCCCGGCACGGACGAGGAGGGCCTGGACCACCTCATCGAGATGCAGGGCACGCACGGCCGGCGCTGGCGGGTCGGCGGCGTGAAGTTCTTCATGGACGGCACCGTCGAGGGCGGCACGGCCTGGCTGGAGCACCCCGACTGCCACGGTCAGGGCACGGAGGCCTTCTGGCCCGATCCCGCCGCGTACACCCGGGCCGTGCATCATCTCGCCCGCGCCGGGGTGCGTACGGCCACCCACGCCATCGGTGACGCGGCCGTCCGCCACGTCCTGGACACCGTGGAGCTCCTCGACGGTCCCGCGCTGCGGTCGCTGCACCGGATCGAGCACATCGAGACGGCGCCGGACAGTCAGATCCCCCGCTTCGCCCGGCTCGGGGTGGCCGCCTCCATGCAGCCCACCCACCTCGCGTACACCCGCGCCGACCACCGCGACGAATGGTCCAAGCGGGTCGGCGAGGAGCGGGCGGGCCGCGCTTGGCGCTGCCGTGACCTGCGGGACGCCGGCGCGGTCCTGGTGCTCGGTTCGGACTGGCCCATCGCCCACTACGACCCGCGTGAGGTACTGGCCACCGCACGGTTGCGCCGACTGCCCGGGCAGCCGGAGACCGAGCCGGTCACGGTCGGGCAGGCGCTCACCGGTCTGATGGCCCTTGAGGGCTACACCTCGCACTCCGCGCGCTCGGTGGGCGAGCAGGACGTGGCGGGACGGATCGCCTCCGGCTACCGGGCCGACCTGACGGCGTTCGCCGTGGACCCCGTCACCGCACCCGCCGACGAACTGGGCGAGGCTCCGGTCACGCTGACGATGACAGGAGGTGCGGTCGTGCATCGCGCCTGAAGCCGGGCGCCTCGATCACGGAAAAGTGCGTTGACGTTTCCTCGATAGGGGTCAATCATCGCTGCTCATGCTGCAAGGTGAGATGTGGGATGCCGAGGTCGCTCAAAGCTACGACTCCCCCGGGACCGGCATGTTCGCACCGGAGGTGCTGGGGCCGACGGTCGACCGCCTGGTGGAGCTCGCCGGGGGCGGTCGGGCGCTGGAGTTCGCCATCGGGACCGGGCGGGTGGCCGTGCCACTCGCCGAGCGGGGAGTCCCGGTCAGTGGCATCGAGCTGTCGGAGCCGATGATCGGACAGCTTCGCACCAAGGCGGACGAGGCGGCGATCCCGGTCGTCGTCGGCGACATGGCCACGGCGCGCGTCCCGGGTGAGTTCCAGCTCGTCTACCTCGTCTACAACACCATCTCGAACTTGCTCACGCAGGCCGAGCAGGTCGCCTGTTTCCGGAACGCCGCACGCCACCTCGCGCCGGGCGGGCGGTTCGTCGTCGAACTGTGGGTCCCCGAGGTTCGCAAGCTGCCGCCAGGTCAGCAGGCCGTGGTCTGGGAGTCGGCCACGGCCGCGGGCTATATCGGGCTCGACACCTACGACGTGCTGCGCCAGCAGGTCGTCTCGCACCACTTCCACTTCGATGCCGGGGCCGGCCGCGAGGCGAGGCTGTTTCGAAGCCCGCACCGTTACATCTGGCCGAGTGAACTCGACCTGATGGCCGAGCTGGCCGGAATGACGCTGGAGTCGCGGCACGCCGACTGGACCGGGGAGGAGTTCACCGCGGAGTCGCGTTCGCATGTCTCCGTCTGCCGGACGGCCGACGTGCTCTGACAGGCGGACAGCCTCGTCGTGGGTGGCGGAACCTGCTACGTCGCGGGGGGGACACCCGCTACTGAGTCGTAGCCCGCACCGGCGTGGAGCTTGCCAGGTGTGTGCCGTCGCCGTCCGCGGAGCGAGCGGATCGGCGGGATGCCCTACGAGCGGGATCAGCGCCTGGCTGTCGTGAAGGTTGGCACCGGAGAACCCGAGGAGTACGGGCAGGCCCGACCGTTGTGTGATCAGGTGGATCTTCGAGCCGCCCTTTCCTCGGTCGACAGGATTCGGACCTGTCAGGCCCGGTCGGCGCCTCCCGGTCGCCGCACCGACGCCGGCCACCGCCCCGTGGCCGCGACGACGCCTCCGGCGCCACCCGCCGGAACGATTCCCGCAATGCGGCATCCGGAATGGAAAGGGTTCGAGCACCCTCCATGGCGGCCGAGGGTCGCCGCCCCGGGCATACAGGCGCAGGATGGAGAGAGCGGGGTTGGTGCTGACCGGTGGACCCGACAGTTCTGAACGCCCCGCGCACGTCAGAAGGAGGTGCGCCGTCATGTCCCAGTACATGGACGTCCATCACGGGATGAACGGCATCACCGGCGACCAGTTGAAGCAGGCCCACCAGGCCGACCTGGCCATCGAGAAGGAAGAAGGCGTCCATTTCGAGAAGGCGTGGGCGGACCCGGAGTCCGGGACCGTGTACTGCCTCTCCGAGGCTCCCTCGGCCGAAGCGGTCCAGCGCATCCATGAGCGGGCCGGTCACCCGGCGGACGAGGTGCACCCGGTCCCGCTGACCGCATAGCCGCCGGACCGTCCTACCCGGGGTCGAGCGCGACCGTCGTGGTGATCCGCGCGATGCCCGGCTCACGCGGCACAGAGCCGAAGCCGAAGCGCACCGGCGGCACGACGGGCGCCATCGACCCCAGATCCGTCCCCTCGAAGACGGCCGAGACGGCACGCAGCGGCCGCAGGTCCTGCGCCCCGTACCACTCCCTGCGTCCCGCGCCCGCGCTGCCGCGGGTGCGTACGCCGCTGAGCAGGGTCCGGGCGGGCCAGTCGGTGACCACGCTCCAGGCCGGCTGCCGAGCGATCACGGCCGGGACGGCGCGCAGCAGAAGGCCCAGCGGGCCGCGACGGCCGACGGTGAACCGCAGACGGAGCGGGCCCGCCCGGACGGTCCAGGTGTCGTGCGCGACATCCACCTCGACCGCTACGACACGTACGGCGTCGAAGGCGTACGTGCCGCTGACGAAGTCGGCCGTCTCCTGCGTAGGGGCGAGCAACAGGCGAGTGCCGTCGGCGTGTTCCAGCATCACGTCGCTGAAGGTCCCGAACGGAGACCGCCGCCAGTGCCCGAGCACGATGCGCGTGCCGGAGGACGTGCCGGTGCCCGCGATCCAGCCGTCGAAGCGCAGTCGGCGGCGCCTCGACGCCCGGACGTCGCCGATCCGGTTCACCGCTGTCGCCACGCTCGTCACCCGCATCGTTAGCCTCCAGGCCGAGATGGGCCAGACGCTCATCCGAAGGCGAGCACTGCGCTCCACCTCCTCCACACTACCGGCGCTGGGACTCCCCGACCGTGCACCAGGAAGGACCTCAGCGGCCATGGGACGAGCTGGCCCGCGTTCGGACATGTCTCACCGTGGAGGGCAGCCCTCCCCATCCGCGGCACCACGGTGGCCATCACCCCCGACGGAGCCATCACGCTCTCCCGGAGGGGCCGGTCAGTGACCATCCCGTGAGCGACGCCCCAAGGAGACGCGCCCGCCTCTTCAGCTCCCGGCGCCTTTGCGGTGCCCAGGCGCAGGGCGGTGGCGTATGAGGTGGCCACGTAGATGATCCCGGCGTGGCTTTTTTGTGGCTCGTTCGAGCCGGTTTCAGGGCTGTCCCAGCCCCTCAAGGAACGGCACGATCGCCTCGATGAAGTGCTCGTTCCGGTCACCCGCCACCATGTGCCCGGCATCGGCCACATCGACGCGCCGCGCGGTGGGGACCTTGGCGCAGAACTCTTCCGCGATGTCTTCGCGCACCACATCGCTGACCCCGCCGCGGACCAGCAGGGTCGGTACGTCGGCGTGGCGCGCGGCGTCGAGGAGGCGTTCCGCCATGCCCGGGGGGTCCATCCGGCCCTCGAAGCTGTCCAGCAGCCGGGGGTCCCAATGCCAGACCCAGCGGTCACCGTGGCGTCGCACATTGTTCCGTATCCCCTTCCAGTCACGCGGGCGTGGGCGATGCGGCAGATGGGCGGAGACCGCCGCGGCCGCTTCCTCGACAGCGGCGAAGCCGTCCGGATCGCGGCGCATGAATGCGACGATCCGCTGGACCCCGCGGGGATCGGGCCGGTGGGCGACATCGACGAGGACCAGAGCGCGGGCCGCAGCCCTGGGGGCCTCTCCGGCGGCGAGCAGCGAACTCAGGCCGCCGAGTGAGGCGCCGACGAGCACGGGGCGGTCATCGAGTTCGGCGACGAGTGCCCGGACGTCCGCGGCGAACAGGTCGAGGTCGTAGTCACCGTCGGCCGACCAAGCGCTGGCGCCGTGTCCACGCAGGTCGGGGGTGATGACCCGCCAGCCCAGTGCGGCCAGCCGAGGGCCGGTCCGACCCCAGGCGTGTCGTGTCTGGCCGCCGCCGTGCAGCAGGACGAGCGGGGGCGAGGACGCCGCGCCCCACGTGTCCGCCGTGAGTACGATCCCGCCGTGCCCGAGGAAGGTACGGAGACGCGGCGGCGCATCGGCCGTCATCTCGTGCCTCGGTCCCTCAGCGGTGCCAGGAGTCGGTCACGGCAGGGGTCCGCGGCCGCGGCGGCGAGGGCGACGTCCAGCGCGAACAGCGCACGCGCCAGGAACCGATCGTCGTCGATCGACTCGGCCACCCACTGATGGAGCGCGCCCGAGCACGAGCTGCTGACCATGGCGGCCAACGCGTCGGTGTCGATGTCGGCGCGCAGAAGGCCCTCGGTCCGTGCGTCCGTCATCGCTCGGCGGAGGTGCCTGTGCGGAGTGCGGTCGAGCAGGAGGCCGCTCCCCTGCCAGGCGCTCGCCATGCGGCGCGACACGACCGGGTCCTCCACGAACAACTGGACGGTCGACCTGACGACCTCCCGCGGACCAGCGGCTCCCGCTGCGACCAGGCGGCGTTCGAGTTCGTCCATGAATCCGGCGGCGAGCGCCTCCCAGATCTTGTCGCGCGGCCCGATCAGGTTGTACACGGTGGCCGGGGAGACCTCCGCTCGCTCGGCGATCCGCTCGGTGCTGATCACCGCTTCCGGGCTCTCGCGCAGAAGTTCACGCGTCGCCTCAAGGATGCGGGATCGCCGCCTGGCCTTGTGCTGCTCGCGTAGGCCGCCTTCGACTGTCCGCATACGCACCGCCCCTTCGCCCTAGCCGCATCGCCCCGGTGTTTTTTAGAGAGTACCCAAATTTTAGATGCCTCTCTAGATATGGAGCGGAACCCGGGTTGGCAGATGGTTGGGCCAGGTGGATTCCCCATGGCGGGGCGGGAACTGCGAACAACGTGTGCCCGGCCGGAACAGGCCACGGAACGAAGCGAAGGTGAAACCCGCATGCCCGTGCAGCAGCCCCACCACGATCGCGGCGAGAGCCGGGACCTGGAGATCAACCCGGTATTCAGTCGCGAGCCCCTGCGGGTGCCGCGGTACGCGCTGCCGGAGCGCGAGATGGAGCCGGACACCGCCTACCAAGTGATCCACGACGAGCTGATGCTCGACGGCAACGCCCGGCAGAACCTGGCGACCTTCGTCTCGACGTGGGCGGAGCCCCAGGCGCGGCGGCTGATGAGCGAGTGCGTCCAGAAGAACATGATCGACAAGGACGAGTATCCGCAGACCGCCGAGCTGGAGCGCCGGTGCGTGCACATGCTCGCCCGGTTGTGGCATGCGGAGGCGCCCCACCAGGCAATGGGCTGCTCGACGACCGGGTCGAGTGAGGCGGCGATGCTGGGCGGCCTGGCCCTCAAACGGCGCTGGCAGCACCGGCGCCGCGCCAAGGGCGAACCGACCGACCGGCCGAACCTCGTCATGGGCATCAACGTGCAGATCTGCTGGGAGAAGTTCGCCGACTACTTCGAGGTCGAGCCGCGCTACGTACCCATGGAGGGCGACCGCTACCACCTCACCCCCGACAAGGCGGTCGAGCTGTGCGACGAGAACACCATCGGCGTCGTCGCCGTGCTCGGCTCCACCTTCGACGGCTCCTACGAGCCCGTCGCCGACATCGCCTCGGCCCTGGACGAGTTGCAGTCCCGCACCGGCCTGGACATCCCCATCCATGTCGACGGCGCCTCCGGAGGGATGATCGCCCCGTTCCTCGATCCCGATCTCGCATGGGACTTCCGGCTGCCGCGGGTCGCCTCCATCAACACCTCCGGGCACAAGTACGGCCTGGTCATGCCCGGTGTCGGCTGGGCCCTGTGGCGCGATGAGGACGCCCTTCCCGACGATCTCGTCTTCCACGTCAATTACCTCGGCGGCGACATGCCGACCTTCGCGCTGAACTTCTCCCGCCCCGGCGCGCAGATCGTCGCGCAGTACTACAACTTCCTGCGTCTCGGCTTCGACGGTTACCGCAGGGTGCAGCAGACCTGCCGCGACGTGGCCACCCGGCTCGCCGGAGAGATCGCCGGGCTCGGCCCGTTCGAGCTGATCACCGACGGCAGCCGGCTCCCGGTCTTCGCCTTCCGGATGCGCGACGGCGTCGACCACTTCAGCGTCTTCGACGTCTCCGCCGCACTGCGCGAGCGCGGCTGGCTGGTGCCCGCGTACACCTTCCCCAAGAACCGCACCGACCTGGCCGTCCTGCGCGTCGTGGTCCGCAACGGCTTCAGCCACGACCTGGCCGACCTGCTCCTGGACGACCTGCGGCGTGTTCTTCCCCGGCTGGACGAGCAGGGCGAGCCCCACCGCGGCGAGGACGACGCCGGCGGCTTCGCCCACGGCGCGGAGACCAAGAACCCCGTCCGTCCCGGCCGCCACTGACCACACCGCGACCACTGGACCGCCGGCCCACACGCAGCCATGAGCGCGGCGACCGTCCGGCGAGCAAGGAGGACCCATGTGCCGTCTGTTCGGCCTCAGCAGCGCCCCGCGGCGCACCCATGCCACGTTCTGGCTGCTGGACGCCCCCGACAGCCTCAGCAAGCAGAGCCACCGCGATCCCGACGGCACCGGCCTCGGCTATTACACCCAGGACGGCACCCCGCACGTCGACAAGGCGCCGATCGCGGCCTACCAGGACCGTGCCTTCGCCGAAGAGGCCCGGCAGGTGGAGTCCACGACCTTCCTCGCCCACATCCGCTTCGCCTCTACCGGCAGCCTGGAAGCCCGCAACACCCACCCCTTCGAGCAGGACGGGCGGCTGTTCGCCCACAACGGGGTCATCGAGGGCCTCGACCGGCTCGACGACCACCTCGGCCAGGACCGGGCGCTGACCAAGGGCGACACGGACTCCGAGCGGTTCTTCGCCCTCATCACCCGGGAAACCCGCGATGCCGGCGGCGACGTCGCCGCCGGCATCGAGCACGCCGCCCGATGGATCGCGCAGAACCTGCCCCTCTACGCCCTCAACCTCGTCCTCACCACACCTGACCAGCTGTGGGCGCTTCGCTATCCCGACACCCACGAGCTGTACATCCTCGAACGTCCGGCGGGCGGCCACCACGGCACCCGGCACCTCGACCACAGCGGCAGCCACGGACACCTGCGCGTCCACTCCGCCGGGCTGGCCGATCACCCCTCAGTCGTCGTCGCCAGCGAACGCATCGACGACAACCCCCACTGGCGCCTCATGAACCCGGGCGAACTCCTCCACGTGGGCCCGGACCTGCGCACCACTCGACACGACATCCTGCCCGACCCTCCCGCGCACCAGCTCACCCTCGACGACCTGCGCCCCGACGCCGCCGCATCACAGAAGACGGCGTGAAGGAGTGAGGCGCGACCTTGTGCGGTCATACGCGGTGCCGGCCCGCCGTCGGGGCCGATGACTGCCTTGAGGGCGTTCGGGTTCGTGTGCCTTCAGGGCTTCACGGCGACCGCACCGAACTGCGGGAGCACGACGGGAGACTCCGATGCGGCACGCCACCGCGAACACGACACGAGGCCGGGAGGGAGGAGGTCCAACCCTTCGAAGAACGCGTTGATCTCCGATCGGCTTCGCGCGGTGATCGGCGGCGTCGCGTTCGCGTTCCAGAACTTCATCGCCTCGACGTTGCCCTCGCCCCCCAGGTCGGTGTCGGTGGTGGGATGCGTCATGACGAGGTAACTGCCGGAGGGCACCGAGGCCATGATCCGGCGCACGGTGTGCAGCGCCTGTTCCGTGTCAAGGATGAAGTTGAGGATTCCCAGCATCATGACCGCGACGGGCCGGTCGAGGTCGAGAGTCTCCGAGGCTCGCTCGATGATGCTGTCCGGGCGGTGGGCGTCGGCGTCGATGTAATCGGTGGCGCCCTGTGGGGCGCCGACGAGCAGGCTGCGGGCGTGCACCAGCACGATGGGATCGTTGTCGACATAGACGATCCGGGACTCGGGTGCGATCCTCTGGGCTATCTCGTGGGTGTTCTCCAGGGTCGGCAGTCCGGTGCCGATGTCCAGGAACTGCCGCACTCCGCGGTCGGAGGCCAGGAATCGGACCGCGCGGCCGAGGAAGTCGCGGTCCGCGCGAGCCACGTCCCGGATCACGGGGAACATCGCGGCGACCTGGTCGCCGACCTGCTGGTCGACCTCATAGTGGTCTTTCCCGCCGACCCAGTAGTTCCACACCCGTGCGTTGTGCGCGACTCCGGTGTTCAGCTTGTCCGGCACAGCAGACGGGTACTGGTTCCCACTCACGTCTTTTCCCTCTCCGCGCGCACGCCTGGGACGTCTGTCCTGAGTGCGCAGTCTTCATGGCGTCATCGGTCCGTGGGGCCATTGTCGTTGTCATGGGCCACGGCGTCCGGAGAATCGGCTGTTCAGAGGGAGTCAGGAGAGCAGGTACCCGTCACATGTGGCCGGCTTGCCCTGCCCGTCCAGGCATGACAGGGCAGGGCAGGGCGGATTCACATGCCGCGGTCCGGCCTGCTCCAGGGTTCTGGCCGTTCGTCGGCGGTCATCGGAAGCCCGCACATCCGCAGGGCCGGCGTTGACAGCGGAGGAGTCGGGGCCTGCTATCCCTTCGCCGATGAGGCAGCGGTAGAGCCATGCCACGAACACGCCGGCCTCATGTCTTACGGCAGCCGGCCGCCCATGAGCAGACCTCGATTCCGCTGCTCGAACCGGCGGGAACGCTCAACACCGTGGACGCCTGCCCAGGTGCACTTCGGAAAGGGCTGAGGGCCGGGAAGTGGGAGCCCTCATACGCAGGAGCGGAACCGGCGGAGCAGTTCAACGGCGGCAGGGCTCTCGGCGTCGAATGTCTGGCCTTGTTGTTCGACAGGAAGATCCGGCCCCCAGACGCGGGCGCCGTGGCAGCGGAAGCAGAAGGCGATCTCGAAGAGCACATCGGTGGGGCCGTGCGCCCGGACACCCCAGCCTGGGAGGAAGCAACGGTACATCTCGCTGCCCGGCAGATCGGCGATCAGAGACAGGGCCTGCTGGACTTGGTCGCCGACCCGGACTGCGGCGGTGTCGCCCGCCAGGTCCTCAGAAGTGAGGTGCCTGACGGGATCGGTGATGCGGAAGACCTCGAACCGCTCGGTCTTCCCATGCGTCAGTGGCAGCAGCATGCCCCCAGACTCTCCGATCACGCCCTCACTGACCAGGGACGGCCAGATGGCAGGACTTGCCCCGCCTCGACCACGACGTCGACCTCGTCGATCCGCTGCGTTACGCGACCCTGACCACGTACTTGCCCCGGACACCGCCCGCCTCCAGCGCCTGATGGGCCGCTGCTGTCTCCTCCAGGGCGAAGACCTTGTCCACCGCAGGGCTCAGCTTGCCCTCGGCCACATGGCGGGCGAGGTCGTCGAAGTCCGCCCGCCTGGGGTTGCCGCTGAAGAAGCGCACCCGGCCGTGTCCGTGAACCGTGCTGGCCGCGAGGTAACCGAGCGACGCAGCGGGCCTTTTCAGGTCGAAGGCGATGGTGACCATGCGCCCGCCGGGCTTCAGCAGGCGTCGAAAGGCCCGTAGGTCGGTCCCCGCGGTGTCCAGGACCACGTCGAAGTGGCGCAGTTCCGCCGGCCGCACGGTCCGGTGGTCGACGGCCTCGTGCGCGCCGAGCCCGCGGACGAAGTCGAGGTTGGCCGCGCGGGCCAGGGCCGTGACCTCCGCGCCGTACGCCCGTCCGAGCTGGACGGCGGCGTTGCCGACACCGCCCGCCGCGCCCCGGACGAGCAGCCGTTCGCCGGGGCGCAGCCCGGCTTTGTCCCGCAGCGCGGTGATGGCCGTGGTGGCCACCGGCAGCGCGGCGGCGTCCACCGGGTCGAGGCCGTCGGGGAGCCGGCCGACCCGTTCGGCGGGTACGGTCACGTACTCGGCGGCACTGCCGAACCCGGAGGTGCGGCCCAGGACTCCCCATACGAGGTCATCGACCGCGAACCGTGTGACTCCGGCCCCCAGTGCGGCGACCTCGCCGGTGAAGTCCAAGCCGATGCGCTTGGGGAACTTCCGGCCGCTCAGGAGGCGGAGCCGGCCGGCACGGGCCGCCAGTTCACCGCCGTTGACGCTGAACGCGGACACCCGGACAAGGACCTCGCCGGCGGACGGCTCGGGGCGTGGCACGCTGCCCGTGTAGAGCACGTCGGGGCCGCCATAGCGGTCGTAGAGCACTGCCTTCATCATGCGGTCGTTCATCGTTCTGCCTTTGCCGCCGGGGGCCGTACGGGAATCTGGCACCGACCGTAAGCTCCTGAGTGGACGCAATCGTCCACCTGGACCGGAAGCGAGAGACAGTGATGGCGGAATCCTCTCGGATCACAGCCCGAGACGGGGTACGGGCGGACGCCCGGCGCAACCGGGAGCGCGTCCTCGGCGCAGCTCGCGCGGTCTTCGCGGAGCACGGCATCGACGCCCCGATGGCGACCGTGGCCCGACGGGCGGGGGTCGGCGTAGCGACGCTGTACCGGCATTTCCCGACCCGGGACGCCTTGGTACGCGGCGTGTTCGCGCAGCAGATGGAGGCCTGCGAGCGGGCGCTCACCGAGGCTTTGGCCACGCCTGACCCGTGGCAAGGCTTCCAGCATCTGGTCGAGTCGGTCTGCGGTCTGCAACGGGAACAACGCGGGTTCCCGGCCGCGTTCGTCGCGGCCTTCCCGGAAAGCACGTCGGAACACGCGCAGTACCGGCGACAAGCCGAGCGGGACTTCACGACCCTGGTGCGCAGGGCCCAGGCGGCGGGCGCGCTGCGGGCCGATTTCCGCCCGTCCGACCTCGCCGTGATCCTGTTGGCACACTGCGGTCTGGTGGCCGCCCTACCGGATGATGATGCGGCGTCCCGGCGCCTGGTGGCCTATCTGCTCCAGTCGTTCCGCACCGACTCGGCCAACAAACCGCTGCCCCCGCCGGCGGCACTGACACTGCGCAGCCTCCCGATCGCAACCGACAGTCTCCCGGGGCAGCGGCCCACTAGGGGCTGACATGCAGCGGAACTCGCCCCAGGGGGCGGCCCGCCCGGCGACTTTCGGCACGGCGACTTTCGGCACGGTGCCTTGGCTGCACGGCGCCGGGCTGCTCGCCGTCCAAGGAGGCGCGGTGCTGGTCGGCGTCGTCTTCGGCGCCGCGGCCACCGTCCCCGCCGACTCTCCGGTCACCGTGACCGACCCGGTCGCGCCCCTCCGGTCGAGCAGCACCCGGCAGACGTCGTGCGTGGCGATCCCGAAAACGCGGCGGAGCTGTTCCATGTCGTGACGGTCGCGCCCGGAGGTGACGCCTGCACCGCTGCGCCGTCATCGGCGAAGACCAGCGGGTGGAGGTCGAGCTCGCGTCCGTCCGGTGCCGTCACGACGAACCTGATGGGCCTCCAGTTCAGGGTCTCCACGAAACCGGCCTCATGCAGGGTTGCCACCACCACTTCTTCCTGCTCCTGCCGGTGCGTCAGATCGCATCAGATCCAGGTCGCGGTGATCTCTCGTCTGCTCGCCGACCAGAGCGTCGATACCCCACCCGCCACCGCTCCAGACGTCCAGCTTGGCCCGTCGAAGCAGGGTGAGCACGAACAACACGTCATCACCTGTCATCACCTGTCATCACCTGTCATCACCTGACGCAGGCTAGAACCGCCCGGCCGGGGCCGCGAACCATTTCCCGCTTCAGCCTGTGGTGGGCGCGGCCGGTAACCGGCGGTCGGTGAGCCGCGAGGTTCAGTTCAGTCACGTACTGCCGTCCCGCACTGGCGGGTCGACTTCACCCCCGTCGAACCGCAGGGCGGCAGCTCCACACCAGACGCAGGGTGTGGAGCTGCCCACTCAGCGGAAGGGGCCGTCGGTCGCGAAGGCATGGGCTGCGAAGCGCTTGCCCATTCGACGATAAGCGGCGGCGGTGGGGTGCAGGCCGTCGGACAAGTCCTCTGTCTCGTCCGGACCGAGCAGTTCACGTCCGTCGAGGTAGTGGAGGTGGGGATCGGACGCCCGTCGTGTCGCGACGATCCGGGCCAGCTCGGCACGGACCACCGCCAGCGACAATGTCCCGTCGGCCACGTCTGCCGGATCGCCGAGGGCAGCCAACCGCCCGTCCGGGCCGGTCACGGTCGGGCCGGGGGTCTCCTCCAGGGCCGGACAACTCACCGGAGAGATCAACAGCAGCGGAGTGTCCGGGTGGCCATCCCGGATCGTGTCCAGGAACCCGTGTACCGCCGGGCCGAACGTCCGCAGCCGGAAAGCACACAGGCTCACGATGTTGATGCCCACCTTGAGGCTGATCAAATCGGCGGGCGTGTCGCGGATCGTCCGGGCGACGTAGGGGTCCAGCAGCGCGTTGCCCGCCAGGCTGAGGTTGATCGCCTCCACCCCGCCGAGTGCCGCTGCCACCACGGGCCAGGTCCCGGTCGGGCCGTCGGCCTCGATGCAGTGACTGATGGAGCTGCCGTGGTGCACCCAGCGGCGTCGCCCGTCCGGCAGCGGTGCCAGCACGTCGCCGTCGGCGCGCAGTGCCACCAGTTCCGTCGGGGTCTGCTGGGGCAGCCACAACTCGACGTCCTTCATGCCGGCCGGTAGCCCGGCGAACCGTACGGTCCCTGGCTCGCCCGGGATGAGTCGCTGTGCTGCTCCGGGGCCCGCCATCCGCAGGACGTTGCCCACCGGAGCCTGCTGACGCCCGGCCAAGGTACCGTCGACCATCAACTCCACCATCCCGGTGGGGCGAGGATGGGGGTCGGAGTAAAGCTGGCCGGTGGAGGTGAGTACCTCGAACTCCAATGCACGCGCATCGGTACGGAACACCAGCCGCACTCCCGAGGGCATCAGGGTCACCCCGTGGACCGATGGTTCCTGGTACTGCTCCTTGGTCCACGCGGGCAACCGGCACGGCATCACCCCTGCCTGTGTGATCTCCAGGTTCAGCGCGCCCCGCAACTCCACCGGCCCGCCCACCAGTGGAACCGTCCGTAGCTCCACCGTCACCGCTCCTGCCCCAGGCCAACGTGTTCCGGAGACGGCATCAAGCCGGTTCCCGCTCCATCGTGTCTCATCGACGCCCGCCGAACTCCCAGTCGTGGACCTCGATGCCCGCGTACCGGTCCCCAGTCAGGACGGCTCGTGCCGTATCCGGATCCGACGCCCTGAGCAGCGCCGCCGTACCCAGCCAGGTGTCACCGTCGTCGGACAGCAGCGGCCCGTACGCGACCAGGTCCTCCTCCCGGTCGAGCGGCGGGGCGAGATCGGCGGCCGGTCCCTCGCCGAACCCGAGCACCAGGTACCGGTTGCCGCCGGCCCGGCCGCCGGGGAACTCCCACATGGTGCGCCCCAGCACGTTGCGCCACCGGCGCAGCAGCACGTCCCGGTACGCGCCGGCCTGGTAGTTGGGCTCGTCGAAGGCGAACGCGCGGACAGCGGCAGGATTGGGCAGGTCGACGATGTGCACGCTGCCGGTGGGGGTTTCACCATCGTCGGCGAAGGTCGGGCCCCGAGCGATCAGCTCCTTCGCGTACCGATCCATGTAGGACCAGTGCTCCTCCAGCAACTCCTCGCGCAGAGCGAGGGATCCGGGCCGATCACGGTGGTAACAGAAGAACTCCATGACCACAGACTCTCCCCTACCGGGTGCACCGTCTCAACCAGCTTTCGGCAACGATGGCCCGGCGTTCCGAAGGAGGCAGCATTCCGTCGACCGGCGCAGCCAGCACAGCCATCGCGACCGCGTGGGCTCACCTCCCGAGATCTGCCTCGCCTCGCAGGCCTGGAGCGGGACCTCATCTCCCGTCGGGCAGGGGCGGGGCCAACACCTCGACGACGGCGAATGGATCGGCTGCCTGGCCCTCACCCTGACTCCCTTGGGACGACAGATGCCCTGGTACTTCAACGGAGGTCGAAGTTCCTCAGCGAAGGGCTGCGCCACCCCCACCCAGGGGAACTGCTGCTCTGATACACCGCACACGCCGCCCACCGACCGTCGGGAGGAGCTGCACCCGGCAGGACTCAGCAGGCCGGGCATGACCTTTCGCCACTGTGGCGGCCAAGGGCCAGTAGGCACACCAGTAGGCACAAGAGCACCGTGGAATACCGTAGAACGCAAGGGAGTTGGCCACAGCGTGACTCAAGGACCAGCGCCTCGCCCCCTGTCCGATGCAGCCCTCTCTGATCTACTCGCCGGGCAGCAGTTCGGGACCCTCGCCACTGTCAAACAAAGTGGTCATCCGCACCTGACCACCATGCTGTACAGCTGGGATCCGGAGGCGCGCATCGTGAGGCTGTCCACCACGGTTGACCGCATCAAGGTCAAGCACCTTCAGCGTAGCCCGCACGCGGCGCTGCACGTGCAGGGTGGTGACGTATGGTCGTTCGCCGTCGCCGAGGGGGCGGCGGAGGCTTCCGAGACCACGACGGTTCCCGGCGACGCGGTCGGGCGGGAACTTCTCGCGATGCTCCCGACGGCCGCGAAGCCGGAGGACGAGGACGCGTTCCTCAAGCAGCTGGTCGCCGAGCGCAGGATCGTCATTCGGCTGAGGGTGGAGCGGCTGTACGGGACGGCCTTGGACATCAACGGCTAGGGGCGACCGTGCCGGCCATAGCCGCTCGTTAGGCCTTGCAACCAGCACGGTCGCGGCGACGGAGAACCAGTAGAGGCGGCGGACGGCCGGTTTTGGCTGTCTGACCAGGGCTGCGGCAGCCCGGTTGACGGAGCGGGCGAGGGTCTCGAAGTCCTCGACGGCGAGGACCCGCACCACCCCTCACCGCCGGGTCGCCGTAGGGGGCGAAGCGACCGAACCGGACGTCGGGGCTCGGCGGCTTGCGTCTACAGGTGGTGGGAGCAACTTTTCGGCGCGCAATTGCGGTAAGCCAGGCGACCTGGCGCGAGTTGGCGACCGCGACAGCCGACCGACCTGACCGCTCCCGTGCGGTCACAACCACCCCCCGCGACGTCTTCGTTCTGTCACAGCGGAGCGGGTGGGGCGAGGCCGCTCCCTCGTCGAGGATCAGCGCCTGCAGCGTGGAGGCCACCGCGAACGCGGCCACCCGCATCGAGGCCACCCGCCCACCGCACCGACGGGTCCGGGCATCGAGGGACGGCTCGCGGCTGGGCGTCAGCGTGCCGTCGGCGGTGCCGGACGCACAGGCCTCCGCGTCGGCCGCGCCGGGGCGCAGTCCCCAGCACCGACCCCCGTCGAGCCCCGCAAAGCCGCAGGTCTCAGTTCGCCTCCGCCCGCATCTCCTCCAGCGTCTCCGCGACCCGTGAGACGCCGTCGATCAGGGTCTTCTCCGGGGCGCTGAGGCTCATCCGGAAGCAGCGGGTGGCGTGGCCGCGTGGGAGGGCCGTGGTCGTCGCGTCGACGAAGAAGTGGCGGCCGGGGACGACGAAGACGCGCTTCTCCTTCAGCCGCCGGTAGAGCTCCACGTCGTCGAACCACGCATGGTCGATCCATACCCAGGCGAACATGCCCCCTGCGCCGGAGTGGCTCCGCCAGGCGATGTCCGGCGGCAGTTGCTCCATGAGCAGGGCGTCCATCAGCTCGCGCTTGCCCCGGTAGTACGGAGTGATGGCGTCGCGGGTCACCTCGTCCAAGGTGCCTTCGCGCAGCGTCGTCGCAAGTGCCGCCTGCGGCAACTGGGCCGCGTGCAGGACGGAGTTGGAGAGGAACGCGGCGATCGCACCGACGTACCGCGGGTCGCCGATCGCGAAGCCGACGCGTTCGCCGGGCATGCCTGCCTTGGAGGCCGAGAAGCAGTTGACGACGTGTGGGTGCCGCACCGGCTCGACGGGCACCTCCCCGATGCGGGGGAAGGGCGCACCGTAGGCATGGTCGATGACGAGCGGGATGTCGCGTGCCTCGGCGAAGGTGATGAGACCGTCCAGCTCGGCCCGGTCCATGGCACGGCCCGTCGGGTTGCCGGGGGTGGAGATCAGCAGCATGCCGATGCCGTCCAGGCGAGCCAGCGCGTCGAGGTCGAGGGCGTAGCGGAAGCCGTGCTCGCCGTCCTCGACGATCTGCGGGGCCACGCCGACAATGCCGTCCTCGTGCATGCACAGGCCCTGGTAGCCGGTGTAGTCCGGGACCATGGGGAGGACGAGCCGCCGGTGGGCGCCGTCCGGCTCCGGGCCGCAGAACAGCGCTGCCGCCGCGAAGCACACCATCTGGCTGCCGGGGCCGACCACCACGTTCTCCGGGCCCAGGTCCCAGCCGTAGGCATGGTGGAAGTAGGCGCTCACGGCCTCGATCAGGCCGGCGCTGCCGCGCGAGGGGCCGTAGCGGCCGCAGACCGCGTCGAAGTCCTCCTCCAGCGCCCGCGTGAGCGCCTCCCGCCACATCGCTCCGGCCGCCGGGATGGCCGCCGGGTTGCCGATGCTGAGGTTGAGCCACTCCTCGGCAGAGGTGTCCGCGGTGCTGGCCGCCACGTCCTCCATGATGCTGCGCAGGCCGGAGAGACCTGCCATCCGTGTTCCGATCGGCGACAGTCGCATCTGTTCTCCTTCAATGAGCCGGTGGGCCGATGTGCCGGTGGACCGGTGGGCCGATGTGCCGGTGGGCCGAGGACCAGCGCTCCGGTGAGCGAGGCCCCAGTGCCCCGGTGAGTCGAGGCCGGTCCACCGGCCCATGAGCCGTCTCCCTCGGGACGGCCCCGCGCCTCAGCGCACCGCCGGTTCCAGCAGCCGCAGATTGTCTCCGGCGAGTTGCACCGGCACGCCCACCGGGAGCGTGAGGACGGGGTCGGTGTGGCCGAACTCGAATTCCGTCACGATGGGGAAGGTCAACCCGTGGCTGACGTCGAGCAGGATGCGGTCCAGTTCCGCGCGGGCGGTGGCCGACCACTGGCGAGGCCTGCCCATGACCAGGCCCTCGATCCCGTCGAGCAGGCCCGCGTGGCGCAGTTGCCACAGGTCGCGCGCGGCGTGGGCGGGGCCGTAGCCGTCGTCATTGGCGAACTCCAGGGCGAGTACGTGCCCTTGGTGGTCGGGCAGCCACGGTGTGCCGAGGAGCTGCAGCGCGCTGGGGACGCAGGCCGGCAGGAGCGGTCCCTGCGCCGTGCCGGGGCGCAGGACGGTGCGTGCCGGGGCGGGTTCGGCGACTCGGGGGCGTTCTTCGCCCGCCCAGTCGACGAACTCGTCGTACACCTCCGCGGAGCGGGGGAAGTCCCCGGTCCAGCCGTGCATCGTCAGGTCGAGGAAGGAGGACCGGGTGAACGGCGGGGTGCCGCCGGTCTCGGCGAACTCCGACAGGACGGCCGGGCCGTAGAAGGTGGTGGCGCCGGTGCGGGCGTAGAGCGCGTGGTGCAGGACGGTGGCGTCGGAGTAACCGCAGATGACCTTGGGGTTCGCGGCGAACGCCTCGTAGTCGATCAGGTCGAGGAGTTCGGTCGCGGCGAGGCCGCCGATCATCCAGAGGATGCCCTTGGTGTCGCGGTCGCGCAGGGCGGCGTTGAACTGTGCGGCGCGGGCCTGGCGCGATCCGGCCGGGTGGCCGTCAGGTGTCGCCGCCGGGCCGACGCGCAGGCCGGACCAGGACGCCACGTCGGCGATGCCGCGCTCCGCTCGCGCCGGGAAGACGTCGGCGCCCTGCCAGGACGGTGAGACCACGGCGACGGTGTCCCCGCGTCGCAGTCGGCGGGGCCGCCGCCGCAGGCTGCGCAGTGTGGCCAGTTGCTCGTCCGCGAGGCCGTAGGTGGCGCACAGGTCGCTGTCGGGCGTCCCGGGCCGCTTGTCGAGGGCCGCGGCGGCCCGCTTGAGGTTCTGTTCGAGCGTACGGGCTCGCCGGTCGGCCTCTTCGGTCAGCAGCGCGCGCAGTGCGGGTGTGGCGCCGAAACCGCCGAGGAGGGCGTCGCGGTCGCCGGTACGGTTCAGCAGGTCGATCAGGCGCAGGGCGAACTTGCGCAGGATCGAGCCGGGGCCCTTGCCGGCGGGGCGGGCCCCGGCTTCGGTCAGCAGGGCCAGGGCGCGGTAGAGGTTGACGGCGTCGGCCGCGTCGCCGGGGGCGAGTCCCGCGAGTTCCGCCGTCCGGACGCGGTCGGCCAGCTCGGGGAGGGCGTAGGCGTGAGGGCCGAGCGGTATGGCGGCGGTGATCTCGACGCCGAAGCCGACCTCGGCGTACCGGCGGTCGCCGGACTCGACGAGGATCAGGTTGGACAGCGGCTGCCAGCGGGCGCAGCGGCAGTCGGGGCGGCAGTCGGTGTCGCAGCCGACGCCGGGGCGGCGGTAGTAGTAGGTGACGCCGCGCCCGCGCAGCGCGTACCCCTCGCCGTACTCCCAGCGGCTTGCCACCTCGGGGTCGCGCAGTACGTGCACGGTGCCGCCGTGCCGGTCCGCCGCCTCGGTCACCGCCTTGATCAGGTCGGTGTCCTCCTCGTCGACGAGGACGTGCAGCCGGTCGGCGCGGTGGTCGCTCAGGGCGGCGAGGGTGGCGAGGTGGTTGTCCTGCGTGACGCGCGCCAGGTCCTCGTCGTCGGCCAGGTCCGCGAGCAGGCCGGTCATGCCGAAGGCGAAGAGCCAGGGGCGTTCGCCGTGGGCGCGGAAGCAGGGCTGGTAGTGGCAGATCCGTCCGATGGGGCGCCCGTCGGCGAGGAGTCGTTTGTACGGGGTGACCGTGGCGTTGACGAAGGCGACGGTGGCGTCCCCTTCGGTCACCGGGGCTGCCGGGCTCAGTTCGTAGCCGCGGTCGAGGAGGGTGCCGAGGAAGCGGAGCACCGTCCCCCTGGTCTCCGGGGACTCCGCCAGTGAGCTGGTGGTCGTGAACAGCTCCCGCGCGAGCGCGTCGTCGGCAGCGGGCGCCGTGCCCGGTGTGGTGCCTTGCGTCATGGAAGGGGTCCTTTTCTCGGGCGGCTACGGCTGCGTGCGGTCCGGCAGGCGGGCGCCGACCCACTCGATCGCGGTCCGTGCCATGTCCTTCTGGAAGTCGCGGAGGGTGGGGAGCGCGGGGATGGGCGGCATGCGGGACATCCATGTGAACCAGCCGCCGAACACGGCGAGCAGCGCGGTCGCGTCCTCGTCGGCGCATCCGTACGCGGTGACGACCTGGGCGAGTTCCGCCTCGGGCGGTCGGCCGTTGACGCGGGCCACCTCCAGCAGGAGGTAGATCGGGTCGAAGGCTGCCGCTCCCCGGCAGGCGTAGGCCCAGTCGACGAGGACCGGTCCGGTGTCGCTCCAGAGGATGTTGTCGGCGCGCAGGTCGGCGTGGAGGAGTTCGTCGCCGGTGAAGGCGTGCCGCGCCTGCTCCGCGAGTGCGACCCACCTCTGTGCGGGCAGCAGCGCGGCTCCCGTGGCGTCCGTCGGCCAGGCGTCGAAGGCCGGGTCGGCGGCCAGTGCCGGCCAGGCGTCGAAGGCCTCCCGCAGAAGCGTCGTCACCGGCGGCAGGGCGGCCGGAGCGGTGATCCGGGTCTCCCGCAGGAGGCGCAGGACCGCGTCGAGCTGTCCGGGGGGCCAGCCCGGCCCGCAGATGCTTCCCGTCACGGCGCGGAAGGCGAGAACCGTCCAGTCCTGGTGGTCCAGGCCCCACAGGAAACCCACGGACGCCCGGGTGGCGGAGAGGAGACGGCAGGCGCTGTGTTCCTGGCGGTAGAGGGCACGGCCGTGGCTGTTGACCGTCTCGGAGGTCGCTTTGAGGAACGCCGGTCCGTGCTCGGTGCGCACGACGCCGGCGAAGCCCGCCGAGAAGCCGCCGGTGACGGCGTCCACGCCGGTGACCGGTGCTCCCAGCCGCTCCTCGACGCGGCGGCGCAGGTCGTCGGGCAGGGCCTGCCAGGGCAGGCGAGGTGTCCACTGCATGGTGTCAGTACCCGAGCCCCATCCGCTTCCATACGGTGTGTCCGAAGCCGGGGCCCCTCTCGCCGTCGAGTCGTCCTACGGGTGTGTCGCCCGCCCAGTCGGCGACCGCGCGCACCGCTTCGGCGAGCGTCAGACGGGCGAGCCCGGCGCCCAGGCAGAAGTGGTGCCCCGCGCCGAACGCCAGGTGCGGCGGTTCCTTCCGCGCGGGGTCCGGCGGGCGGAAGGAGTCGGGGTCGGCGTAGACCTCCGGGTCGCGGTTGGCGGCGGCGACGACCAGCGCCACCCGCTCGCCGGGGGCGATGGCGCGCCCCCGGACGGCGATCGGTTCCACGGCGGTCCTGGGGACGAAGTGGAACGGGGCCTCCAGGCGCAGCGCCTCTTCGGCCAGTTCCTCGGCGAGGCCCGGAGTGGACCGTGAGACGTCGAGGAGCGGGCGGGCGTCGCCGAGGAGGTGGGGCAGGGCGGAGGCCAGGCACGCCACCACCGGCTCGATGCCGCCGGTGAGGATCTGCGCGAACAGCGCGACGGCACGGTCGGGTGCGAGGTCGAGGAAGGCCCGCAGTTGCGCGGGGCCGCGGCCGGCCCGGGCGTCGGGCAGGGTGACCTGCTCCAGGTGGTCGCGCAGGCCGGTGATGGCGGTGCGCGCGGGTCCGGCCCGGCCGGGGTCGAGCACGGGCACGCCGATGAAACCGATGATCTCCCCCGACCAGGCGAGGAGCACGTCGCGGCGTTCGTGGGGGATGCCGAGCAGGTCGCAGGTGACCGACACGGCGAGCGGCTGGACGAATTCGCCGAGGAGGTCGGCCTTGGCCGGGTCGAGCGGGTCGAGCAGTTCGCGCGCGTGACGGGCGATGGCCGCGCGCAGTGGCCGCACCGCCCCCGGCCGGTAGGCCGGGGCGGCGGCGGAGCGCACCTCGGTGTGCTGGGGCGGGTCGGTGAACATCGGCCAGGAGTCGAAGAACGACAGGATGTCGGCGACGTCGTCCAGGACGTGCCTGTCGTGGTCGCCCAGGAACCCCTCTCCGATCCGCGCGGCCAGCCGACCGTCCCGCAGCAGCGCGTTCACGTCCTGGTGGGTGGTGACGTACCAGCTCTGTGTCGCCTCGTCCCACCACACGGGGTCGGTCGTGCGCAGGTGGGTGTAGTGCGGGTGCGGGTCCCGGGCGAAGGACTCCGACAGCAGGTCGACGGCCATGGTGGTGTGCTCCCTGTCGCGGTCAGGCGGGGCGGCGGGCGACGACGAAGAGGTTGTTGCCGCGTCCCGCGATGCCGGGCGCCTTGCGGACCCGCTTCTCCATGGCGAGGACGCGCTCGAAGTCGTCGCCGGCCAGGATGTCCACGAGCTGTTCGGTGGAGCCGTGGAGCTGGGTCTCCTGGTAGCCGGGGTAGATGAGGTTGGGGAAGCCGGAGAGCGCGTCGATCTCCAGTCCGGCCGCGGCGTGCATCTCCTCGATGCGCTGCACGTCGTACAGGTGCATGTCGGGCATGGTGTCGGTGAACCGGCCCCGGCGGGTCAGCGCCTTCTCGGCCTCGTCGATGTTGCCGACGGCGATGTTGAACCACGCGGTGTGCCAGACGCTGGGCAGGAACGACACCAGCAGGCCGCCGGGCTTGAGCAGTCCTGCGACGTCCTTGATGGTCTGCTCGGGGTCCGCCACGAAGCCGAGGACGTTGTGGAAGTTGAACGCCAGGTCGAAGGACTCCCCGCGCAGCGTCTCCCCCACGTCGGCCAGGTCGCCCTGGACGAAGCGGACGCGGTCGGCGAAGCCGCGTTCGGCGGCCTTCGCCTCCGCGACCTTGATCATTTCCCGGGTGAGGTCGAAGAGGACGCCCGTGCTCCGGGGGGCCTCCTGGGCGAAGAAGGAGGTCCAGCGGCCGGTGCCGCCGCCGGCGTCGAGGAAGGCGAAGTCCTCCGGCAGGGCGCTGATGACGTCCTCGCGGAGGGCGTCGGCGAGCAGGCGGTCGGAGAGGACCCAGTAGGGCTGGAGGTCGACGTCGTCGTAGGCCTCGGCCTTGTCGGCGAAGTAGCCGCGGACTTCCTTCTCGTACGTGGGCTCAGTCATGTTCGTCTCTTCCTCGTCTGCGGTTCGGAAAGCGGTGAGTGGTGAAGGCTGAGTGGTAAGCGGTGCGCGGGTTGGAGGGGTGGTCAGGCGTCGGTCGGTTCGGTGCGGAAGCTGCTGTTGAGGGCCTTCTCCAGCTCCCGGCCACGCTCCTCGAACTGCTCCAGGGAGTCGGCCCCGTAGATGAGGTGCAGGCACCACGCGGAGGGGTGGGGGTCGGAGAAGTCGTCGCCCACGCCGTGCGGGCGCACCGTCTCCAGGACGTAGTCGAACGCGTCGATCTCGGCCTGGGTGGGCTCGGCGGTGATCCGGCCGGCCTCGGACGGCGCCAGGTTGATCCAGCCCACGTACCGGCTGGGCTCGCCGTCCGCGTAGGGCGCCGGGCGGCCGGGGTCGACCACCGACTTGATCCAGGCGATGCGCAGGTCGTCGCCGAGCGCGCGGTAGGTCGCGGTGATGCCGCCGCCCGCGAACCGGGAGGCGATCTCGGAGAACACCACCTCGCGCTCCCCCGGCTGCTTGAAGAACTCCAGGTGGGTGATGCCCTCGCGGATGCCGAGGGCGTCGTTGACGCGGCGGTGGGCCTCCTCGACGTCCGCGTACAGTTCGGCCCACTCCTCGCGCGGCAGCAGCACGGAGCCGTTGCTCTCGCCGGCCGTCTCGATGGCCAGCCGCGGCCGCAGGTAGCGCATGATGCCCAGGACCTTGCTGCGGCCGTCCACCCAGATCGCGTCGACGTGGAACTCGTCGCCGGACACGGGCCGTTCGGCCATCAGGAAGTGCTCGGTGTTGTCGGCTCCGAGGTCGGTGAGGAGCTTGGTCAGCTCCTCCTCTGAGTGCACCCAGCTCGTGCCCAGGGTGCCCAGGCCCGCGCAGGGCTTGACCACCGCGGGGAAGCCGATCTCCTCGGCGGTGCGGCGCACGCTCGCGGCCACCTCGGAGGTGCGCAGCGACACGAAGTCCGTGCAGGTGACCCCGGCGGCGCGCACCGCCTGCTTCATGGCCCGCTTGTCGCGGGTGTTGAGGGCCATCTCCAGGGTGGGCTGGGCGCAGCCGAGGAGCTGGGCGAGGTAGCCGGCGCCGTACTGGCTGAACTCCGAGAGGCTCACCACCCGGTCGGGGAGCCAGCCGTCGTTCTTGAGCTGGGTGGCGACCTGGCCGAGTTCGTCCATGTCGTCGAAGCTGTTGATGCGGAAGACGTATGGCAGGGTCTTCAGCACCTCCTCGTCGACGTGGAAGTGGGCGGCCTCGAAGGTGTCGAAGAGGAGGGCGACCTCGGCTCCCTCCGCGCGCAGCGCTTCGAGGATGTAGGGGTCCCAGCGGCAGACGAGAACACGGGTGGACATGGCAGGGGTCTCCTTCGGGTGGGTGCGGGTGGTACGGGGCCTGCGACAGCCGTCAGGCCCGGGCGTCTTCCTCTGCGGCGTCCTCGTGGCCGGTCCTCTCCAGGCCGGACAGGGGTGTCCTCGGCAGGAACCGGGAACGGACCGTGATCAGCGCCAGGACCGCGAGGACGGCCGTGAAGCCGAGCATCATCGACGTGGTGTGGCCGTCGTCGGTCAGGCGCCCCGAGACGAGCGGGCCGACCGTGAAGCCGAGTGAACAGACGAAGCCGTAGGCGGCGTTGAAGCGCCCCCGGTTGGAGTCGTCGGCCCAGCTGTTGACCAGGGTGGGCCCGGTCGCGGCCAGCAGGGACTCCCCCACCGCGAAGACGACCATGGCGATGACGCCGACGAGCAGGGCGACCAGGCCGCCGCTGAGGCCGGTGACCGCCCAGATCAGCAGCCAGAAGGCGGCCCAGCTGGCGGCGAGCAGCGCGAGGGCCACACCCGCGGTGACCTGCTTGATCCGGCCGATCAGTGCCGCCTGGACCAGGACGACGGCCGCGGTGTTGGCGGCGAAGAGCACACCGAGCTCGGTGGGGCCGAGGCGGCTGTCGGCCAAGAGGGCGGCGGGCATGCCGGAGTTGAGCTGGGAGTAGCCGACGGTGAACAGGACCAGCACCACGACCAGCAGGGCGACCAGCCAGCGGTGCCCCAGCACCGCACGGTAGCTGCTGCGGGGCTGGTCGGCCGCCGCGGCCTCCGGCGGGGTCTCCCCGGTGGGCGGCTCCACCGACCGGCGCCGGCGGACCTCCCGGGCGACCAGCCAGCCGGTGACGAGGAAGGACGCCGCGTCGAGCAGGAAGAGTGCCTGGAAGACGGCGAGCGAGTCCGTCATGCCCGCCAGGAGGCCGCCGAGCAGTCCGCCGATGCCCATCATCGCGTTGACCATGGCGAAGTCGGCGGAGAAGAGCACGGGCCAGTGCTCCTCGGGCACCAGATCGGCCATGAGCGCGTTCCAGGTGATGGCCCCGCCCACGCCGAGTCCCTGCACGAATCCGGCCGCCAGCGCCGTCGTGGGGGTGTCGCACAGCGCGTAGCCGACGGCTCCCAGGGCGGCGCACACCAGCGCGGCCCAGACGGCGGGCACCCGCCCGAGGCGGTCGGAGACCCACCCCGCGAGCGGGCCGCCGACCAGTGCGCCCACCGAGGTGGCGGCGACCGCGCCGGTGGCCGCGGTCAGGGAGAGGCCGCGCATCTCGTGCAGGTAGATGACCAGGAGGGGCAGTACGACGCCGCTGCCGGCCGCGTTGACCGCGTTGAGCACGATCAGGCGTCTGGCACGGGGCGGGAGCTGCCGCAGCGTCCGCAGACTGTTCATGGGGGGTCGAGTCCTGTCAGGTGTGGAAGAGCGGGCGGTCACTGAGGACGTCCGCGCGGGGGTACAGGGCGACCCCGTAGCGCGACAGGACGTCCAGTTGCTTTCGGATCTGCGGGACCGCGGCGGCGGGGTCGCTGTGGTCGCGCGGCGTCATGCCGATGCGCTCGACCGCCTTCTCGACCGCGATGTTCTCCCAGCGTCCGAGCTGGGGCATCAGCAGATGCTGGTAGTCGGCCTGCCAGAGGCGCAGCACGGCCCGGTCGTTGACCTGGCGGACCCGGTCCAGGGTGGTGTGGTTGAGCCGCCGGGCGGTGTGCACGTCCATGCCGATGTGGGACCACGAGTAGTCCGGGTCGTCGGGGTCGTGCACCTCGATGCGCAGGGCCTCCTTGTCCTCCCACAGCGGCATCGTCTCGTCGGAGATGCTGAAGACGCTGAGCATGAAGTGCCCCGCGTACTCCTCCGAGAGGAAGTCCCGTGTCTCCGCGAAGTCCTCGGGCCGCTCCCCCGGGTAGCCGGCCATGAACGAGCAGCGGTAGCCGAGCCCGCCCTCGTTCAGCAGCCGGAAGGCCCGCAGGTTGTCCTTCCGTGTGACCTTCTTGTTCATGTACCGCAGCGTGCTGTCACTCATCGACTCGAAGCCGATGGACAGGAACTGGCAGTGGGAGGCCGCCAGTTGAGCGATCAGTTCCGGCGTCTTGAGGACGTTGGCCCGGCTGTAGCCCTCCCAGCCCACCCCGACGTCGGGCAGCAGCCGCATCAGCTCCCGCAGCCGGGTCGGCGGCACGGTGAAGGTGCTGTCCATGGCCGAGATGTAGGAGGCCCCGTTCTCGTCCGCGTAGCGCCGCCAGTCGTCGGCGATCTTCTGGGCGGACTTGTAGCGCCACTTGGGGCTCGCGGCAGGGAACGAGCAGAACTTGCAGCTGAACGGGCAGCCGCGCATCGACTCGTACGGAATGACGCGCCACTGGCCTTTCGGCGAGGGCGAGGGGAAGGCGTCCAGGTCCAGGTACTCGAAGGGGCTCATCCGGTAGCCGAGCAGTTCCCGGGAGTGCCGGTAGACCAGGTTCGGCACCGTCTCGGGGTCACTGCCCTTCTCCAGTGCGGTGAGCAGCCCCGGCAGGGCCTCCTCCCCGTCACCGCGCACGATGTAGTCGATCTCCGGTATCGACCGCATCAGCGAGGTGTACTTGAGGTTGCTGTACTGGCCGCCGAGCACGATCGGGATACCGGGGTAGGTCGCGGAGATCCACTGGACGGCGTGGCGCAGGTCGCGGTCGGTCCAGATGAAGCTCGTGGACAGCAGCGCCGCCCGGTAGTCGCCCTGGGGCGCCGGGGCGGGCAGGTCGTCCGTCCACAGATTGGTGGCGTCGTAGGTGTCGACGTGGTGGCCGGCCCGTTCCAGGATCTCCTGGACGGCGAAGGTGGTGAGGTGCGGGACGTTGTAGTAGCGGGGTCTCAGCAGCGGGTAGTCCGTGCCGTTGTGCCGGAAGCCTAGGCGCCGCAGCCCGAAGTCCTCCAGGTCCGTGCCCTTGAGGTAGGCCGCCGTGTTCGCGTCGCCGCTCTGGCGGTCCAGCATGGTGGTGGCGAGGTAGTCCGAGTTCTTCAGTGTCGGCCCGAGTCCTGACACAAGTACGACGTCGATGGTGCACTCTCCTGGGTGGGCACGGAGCGGCGGGGACTTGTCGGGGGTTCAGGGGTTGATCTGGCGGCCGTTCACCCGCTGGAGCATCTGGAGGTCCCGGATGTCGTCGTGCCTGAGCAGCCACAGGAAGAACCGCTCGACGCCGAGGCCGAACCCGGAGGTCTGCATCGGCCGCAGCTCCCGCATGCGCAGGTACCAGGCGTAGTCCTCCTCGGCGACCTCGTGGTGGGCCAGCGCCTCGCGCACCTGCTCGGCGGTGGCGTGCCGCTCGCCGGCGCCGACCGTCTCGCCTATCCCGAACAGCAGGTCGCCGTTGCGGGCGCGGGACGTGTCACCCGGCTCGTAGGCCTGGTAGAAGGGCACGGAGAGGTGGTCGAAGTGGGTCACCCAGACGAACTCGCCGAACTTGTCCATCAGCGCGGCCTCGGCCTTGCGGGTGAGGGCCCTGGCGCCGTCGGCCACCTCGGTGACGAGGTCGGGGGTGTCGCCGAGCAGGTCGACCGCCTCACTGAAGGTGACCCGGGGGAAGGCCTTCAGGGACAGCAGCCGCTCGATGTGCGCGGTGTCCCCCGCGACCTCGGCGATGGCCGGTCCCATCTCGTCCAGGTAGGCCTTCCCGAGGTGGCGTACGTACGCCTCCACGGTCTCCATCACCGCGTCCAGGTCGCCCTGGAGCTCGGCCTCCGAGTGGTAGAACTGGCAGAGGTGGGTGGGGTCGGGCGCCTCGCCGCGGAACGAGGGCATCACGTAGTACGAGCCCTTCTCCCACATGCGGCAGCTGTACTCCAGCAGGAACTGCATGGAGTCGGCGAGGTAGGTCGGCACGCCCTCCAGGTCGATGCGCACCGGCACCGAGTCGCTGCCCAGGCCCATGGGGCTGGAGATCGACCCCGTGGTCACCGGCAGGTAGGCGGCGCGGACGTCACGTCCCGCCCAGAACTCCACGGTGGCCCGCTGCATGACGTCCGTCAGCCGGAGCAGCAACCGGTACCAGGGGTGTGTCAGGGCCACCTCGAAGTGCTCGTCGGGAGTGCGCCACGTGCCCGGTGCGGTAAGCGGCTGCGTCTGGGTCATGTACGTGCTCACGTGTCCTCCTCGGACCATCGGTGCGGGGTTGGTGCGATGTGGGCCGGCCGCGGGGATCCGGGCGGCTGTGCCTCGCTCATTCGGCGGCGCGGCACGCTGCGGCACCGGGGCCGGTCAGTCCCAGGCCCAGGTGAGGGGCGTGGCGTCGGCCACGTCGGGGGCCGGTGCCGCAGAGGTCACGGTGGCCTGGCCGGCCGCCGGGCCCTCGTGGGCGGAGACCACGGGGAGGACCGTCGCGGCAGCGGCGGCGCAGGCGGTCAGCAGGACGGCGAGTCTGGGTGCCATGTGGCTCATCTCCTGACGGTCGTGCGAAAGAACCTGCTGGTCACAGCGGTTCCTGTCGGTGCGAACAGTTTTCGGCCCCGCTACCCGCCGGGCAAGGGATGCGGATGGCAGCAAGGTGCGTTGGCACCAAAGGGCCCTGTGGGGGGTGCGGTTGCGGATGGCAGGTGAGCGGGCATGCGAAAGCCGCCGACCACGGGCGGCGGCAACGGGCCGCGGCCACAGGGCAGTCGACGGGCAGTCAGCGGTTCTTCACCGCAGGGTGCGGCCCGCGGAGCGGGGCACACTCGCGAGGTCTAACCGACAGGCATCTCCCGGAGAGGGGCGTCCGCGGGCATGGTGACGATGCCGTGGCACAGGGCGGGCTCGCTCGGGCCGGGCGCGCGCAGCAGCACCTGATCGTGGTCCTCCGTGCGGCGCAACAGGCCGCGCACGGCCAGGAGCACGCCGTACCCCGCGGCCTCCGGGGAGGCCGCGGTCACGAAGAGCACGCCCACGCGGCTCCGGTGGGGCAGCACGGCCTCATAGACGTGCTCCACCGCGCAGCCCGGCACACGAGCCGTCTCCACGGCGACTTGACGCAGGCTCACCGCGGCCGTCGCGGACGACTGCGGTGACACTTCTACATGAATGGCGTACACGGCCACCGACCATTCCAGTCCAGCCTCGCCGCCGGGCGGTCCAGCGGTGACAGCTTATGGCCGTGGCAGCAAGAGGACCGCCGCCCGGGCTCAGATCCAGCCGACTCGCGCGGCGAGCATCCCCGCCTCGAAGCGGCTCCGGGCCCCGAGCCGGGCGGTGAGGACCGCCATCATCCGCCGTACGGTACGCAGCGACAGGCCCAGCTTCCGCGCCGCCACCTCATCGGTGTGACCCTGCGCGAGCAGACTCAGCAGGGCGCTCTCCTGCGGGGTGGGCGCCTCGACGTCCCCGCCCGCCAGCGCCCGCCCGTCCAGCGGCGCGCTCTGCTCCCACAGGGTCTCGAAGAGGGCCACCAGGGCCGCCACCACGCCGGGCGCCCGCACCACGACGGCGCCCAAGGAGGACTCCTCCGGGTCGAGCGGCAGGACAGCGCAGGCGCGGTCCACCACGAGCATCCGCAGCGGCAGCATCGGACTGGTCCGCACCTGTCCGCCGAGGGTGGACAGCCAGCGCGCGTACTCGATCGTGGCGCGGTCGTTGCGGACACTGTCCAGGTAGACCGTCCGCAGCCGCACGCCGGAGGCGAGGCTCTGCTCGTCCAGTGGCCGGCTGGCGTCCAGCGCGGCCTGGCTCAGGGCCCCGCCCGGCATGAAGGCGAGCAGTTCCTCGCGCGCGTGCCGGCTGAGTTCGGTGAGCCGCATCCGCACCTCGGCCATGCCGCTCAGCGTCTCCAGGCGTCCGCCGCGCCCTGCCTGGCTCGCGGCATAGGCGGCGGCCAGATCGGCCGCGGCCGCGCGCGCCACGGCCAGCTCGCGCTGCTGCGCCTCGATCTCGGCCTCGCGCCGGTGGATATGGGCGGCGAGCCCGACCTCCGGGTGCACGGGCACCGGGAGCACGTCGTCGCCCGTGGGCAGCGACAGCATGGAAAGGTCCGCGAGCTTGTCGAGGCAGTCGCGGATCTCCTTTTCGGAGACCCCCAATTCCCGGGACAAGTCGTCGACGGTCCGCTGCGGCCCTGAGACGACGAGACGGAAAACGGCCACACACAGGTCGTCCTGCCCGATCAACGTCGCGAGCGAACTGTCCCCTTCAGGTGCGAGCTGTTCCGATATGGGCGCAAGTGGGCGCACCTTACTACCTGTCTGCATGTTCCCCCGATTCACGCATCGGCCACACCGATGTCGGCCAAAATACCCGGGGTCGCTTCTCACCGCCATGAACTGGCGTGATCACTCCCCCGGAGCAAGGCATTCCTCCCGACAGGTGGTATACGCCTGTGCCACCGCTTCTGTCGAGACCTGGCCGAATCGATCAGGGCGATCCGTGCCGATCCGGGCCACTCTGGGCCGATCCGGCGGAGCCGGGCCGCGACACCGGCCGTCGCCGGAGCGAAGCGGACGGAACGACTGCCCTCCGTCCCCCTCCCTAGCCGCCGGGGAGCCAGACGGAGGCAAGGACGACCGTCGCGGGAGCGGGCGTCCCGACGGCGGTGGCGAGCCCGTTGGGGGCCGGGCCCGTCGCCCTGGTGAAATAGACCGCGCCTCCGGAGAACACCGCTCCGCTGAAGTAGACCGCGCCGCTGGAGAACACGGTGTCCCGGAAGTTCACCGTGGCCCCGGAGAAGATTGCTCCGCGGAAGTTCACCGTGCCGGCGGAGAACACCGCGTCCCCGAAGTGCACGGCTCCTCCGGAGAACACCGCGTCACTGAAATGGACCGAGCTGCCGGAGAAGGCCGCGTCGCCGAAGTGGACCGTGCCGCCGGAAAACACCGCCCCGCTGAAATACACCGCGCCACCCGAGAACACCGCGTCGCCGAAGTGGACCGTACCGCCGGAAAACACCGCCCCGCTGAAGTGGACCGAGCCTCCGGAGAACTCCGCGTCGCCGAAGTACACGGCGCCGCCGCAGAACTTCGCCCGGGTGAAGGACACCACGCCCCCGGAGAACACCGCCCGGCCGAGGTTCACGGCGCCGCCGGAGAAGACGGCGTCGCTGAAGTCCATGTCGCAGTCGATGGTGACGCCGGTGAGGTCGAGGTCGCAGCCCTGCCAGGAGCGGTGGGTCCCCCGCGGGCGTCGGTAGTGGTCGGCGATGAGGCCGAGGATCGTGTGCCGGACCTTGCGAAGGGCCAGGTAGCGGTGGTGTTCGTCCTGGTGGGCCGGTTCGGTGCTACCGGGGTCGGGAGTGAAGGGCAGCTGGAGATAGGCGCACAGGACATCGATGCACGTCTGGCGCAGATTGTCGTCGGGGGCGTCGTCGGCCAGCCCGGCCAGGGCGTGGACTCCGCCGAGCCGCACCGCGGGCGAGTCGGAGCCGAGTCTGTCGACGGCTTGGGAGAAGCGTTCGGTGTGAAGCCGGGTGGCGTCCCGGTGCGCGCCCGCCTCGTCGACGCGCTGGCGGCGGTAGGCGACGACCAGGGCGACGAGCGCGCCGGCCCCCGCGACCACTCCGAAGGAGAGTTTCACCAGGTCGAAGAGCGTCTTGGCATCAAGTTTCGTGGTGGAGTCGATCTCTTGGAAGTCGAGCAGCACCACCAGTCCGTAGAAGACGCCGCCCGCGACCAGGATCGCGGCGACGAAGGCGAGGGTCAGCGCCCGGCCGACCCGCCACAGCCGCAACTCCCGATCACTCGTGACGGAACGCGGCCTTCGCTTGGCTGTCATGACGGTGAGGACCGGGCGCGGCGGCGCATGGTTGCACGCCGGCCGGTCCACTTGACCCGCCCCCGGCCCCGTCGGGTGGGCGCAGGAGGTGCGCGGGCGCTCGTGGCGGAGCCCGCGGGCGCGCCGCCGGACCGGGCGGCACTTCCCGGGAGTTGACGGTGATGTGGACCGGCGTCATGGGGTCCCTTCGGCCGCCCGCCGAACAACAGGCGGCCCAGCGGGAGGACGGAGTGATAGCAGTGGACGGACGAGGCGACGCCCAGGATCCGTGGGGTGTCGAGGAAGAACGGCAGCTCGGCGTCCACGTAGGCCAGTGCCGCCTGCACCTGGGCGGGAGCGGGCAGGCCGTCGGGGCGCAGCCGCTCGGCGAGGAACCGGAACGCCGTGTCGTCCCTGACCGACCGCATCTCCAGGTCGTCGCGGAGTGCCGCGCGTGCCCGCGCCCGCACCTCTTGGTAGCCGGGCTGGTCGAGGAAGTCGGACAGCGGCCTGGACCGCACGCGCTCCGCCGACGCACCGACGTGCTTGAGGGCGCCGTCGATTCGCCGCCGCACGCCGCGCAGTTGCTTCGTCGCGCTTCTGCGCGCGGCGGCCGGTTCGTAGCCGAAGGCTTCGAGCGTCGCTTGCAGGGCCACGTCGGCGTGCACCACGTCCACGACCGCGAAGCGCTCCACCGCCCAGGCGACCGCCTCGGCCAACCGGCGGCAACTGAAGTAGCTGTTGCCCGTGCTCACGCCGAACAGCGCGTGGTCTCCCCGCCGGACGAGACGTTCACTGCTCGCCCCGAAGGGCAGGGCGCTCGCCCTCGCCGCGACCTCACCGGCCATCGTGACTCTTCGCATCAGGCTCTTCGCGCATGCCGGGCAACGTACCCACGTACAGTGACGAACATGTTGTCCAGTCCCTGAAGGCGTGACACTGAGTAGTTCTCAGCAGGACTGTGTCCCAGCGCGCGCCTCACGCTCCGTCATCGGCCCTCGCGACACTGTCGGGGCCCCGCACACCCTTCGGAACCGGGCGTCGCCTCGGCGTTGCGGCGGCATTGCGACGGCGTCGAAACCGTTGACCTTCCCTGCCGAGCCGTTTACGTTGCCGAACCAACAGCAAGTTAACAGACAGCTTGTTCAGTTACGCGACTACGCGTCACGCGCCGCAAGGAGTCCCGTGCCACGCTCCACCGAGATCGCGCCCCCCGCATCGCCGCCCCGACCCGGCCACGTGCCACCCCGCCCCGAACGGCGGGCATGGCTGGTCCTCGTCATGATCGTGGTCTTCATGATGATCAGTTACGCCGACAAGGCCGTTCTCGGTCTCGCGGCGGTGCCGCTGATGGAGGAGCTGGGCATCGGCAAGAGCACGTACGGGCTGATCTCCAGCTCCTTCTACCTCCTGTTCAGTCTGTCCGGGCTGGTCGTCGGGTTCTCCTCGGGACGGATCTCCAGCCGCGCCCTGCTCCTCGCCATGGCCGCGCTCTGGGCCGTCGCCCAGCTCCCGGTCCTGCTGGTGGCCGCCGTTCCCTCGCTGATCGCCGGGCGCGTCCTGCTCGGCATGGCGGAGGGCCCCGCGGCCTCCATGTCCATGCACGCGCTGTACAAGTGGTTCCCGACCGGGCGGCGGGGCCTGCCGTCCGCGCTGCAGATCGGCGGCGCGGCGCTCGGGACCGCCGTCTCCGCCCCGCTGCTGACCTGGCTCATCGTGGACCACGGCTGGCGTTCGGCTTTCGTGGCCCTCACACTCGTCAGTGCCGCGTGGTGCCTGGTCTGGCCCTTCGTGGGACAGGACGGGCCGTTCGGCGAGGAGCGGAAGCCGGTCCGGGGAGCGAGCCGTCCGCCGCGCGCGGCGGGTCCGCCTCTGCGGGCCCTGCTGACGAACGGCACCGTGACGGGCGGCATCCTCAGCGCCTTCGGGTCCCACTGGGCACTGGCCCTGTCCAGCGCGTGGCTGCCGGTCTACCTGCAGACGCAGATGGACATGACCGCGACCGGCGCCTCGTCCGTCGTCAGCGGGGTGTCGGTGGTCAGCCTGGCACTCCTGCTGTCCGTGCCCGCCTATGTCGACCGTCTCAAGCGCCGGGGCGTGTCCAGCAGGCGCGCGGACGGCATCCCGCAGGGCATGGCTGTCCTGGTGGCGGGCGGCGCGCTGGCCCTGCTGCCCTTCGCCGCGGGAGGGCCGGTCCAACTCCTGCTGATCGCGGTGGCCTTCGGCTGCCACGCGGTCGCCCTCCCGCTGCACTACGTCACGACGGCGACGGTCGTGCCGGACGGCCGCCGTGGCGCCGTCTTCGGCGTCGTGGCCGCTTCGGGAACCCTGCCGGGCCTCTTCGTGCCGTACCTGACCGGTCACCTCGTCGACGGCGCGGCCACCGAGGCGACCGGCTACACCGCGGCGTTCCTGCTGTCCGCGGGCGTCATGGCCGTGTGCGGGCTCCTGGCGATCGCCACCATCCACCCCGAGCGGGACGCCCGGAGGCTGAATCCCGCCGGGGCGTCCGTCCCGGCGCCCCGTCAGGCGGGCGTGTCGAAGCCCGTGGCCCAGTAGCGGCCGCGCAGCGCGAGGTCGAGCAGCATGCGCACGACCTCCTCGGCCGGCATGGGGGGCGCGTCCTGCTCGACCCACCACTGCAGGACTGCGACCTGCTCCCCCACCCAGGCCCTGGCGAGCAGCTCGGGATCGATCCTCGGTTCGACCGCGTTGCGCTCGGAGCGGCCACGGAACTCCTGCGCGGCGACGCGGGCGCAGGCGTCCGTGAACATCCGCAGCGGTTTGCCGTCCCCCTCACCGCGCAGCACGATCCGGTAGAGGTCACGCTCGTCCCGCGCGTGGCGCAGCATCTGCAGGATGGGTTTGCCGGTGAAGCCCACCGCGCTGTCCTGCACCACGGGTCGGAGCCGGTCGTCGAGTTCGGCCAGGAGGTCCGCGGTCACCCGGGCGAAGAGCTCGTCCTTGTCGCGGAAGTGGCTGTAGAAGGTCGCGCGGCCCACGTCGGCCCGCTGGGTGATGTCCTCGACGCTCAGGGCGGTGAACCCCCGCTCGATCACGAGTTCCACCAGAGCGTCACGCAGCGCTTTGCGTGTCTTGCGGACGCGCCTGTCCTCGGCCAACGCCGTCCCCCATTTCCTTGCCGTGCCCGAGCCCCTGGAGTGGGGCGACAGCTCAGTGTACGGAAGCCTTGACAGTCCCACCGTTACTGAACAAACTGTCCGGAAACTTACAGCCTGCTCTGGAGCCGCCCGATGAACCTCGGCACGTACCTCACACGCAGCGCCCGCCACTGGCCCGCGCACCCCGCGCTCGTCTGCGGGGACCAGACCTGGTCGTACGACCGGCTGGAGACCGCGGCCAACCGGCTGGCCTCCGCGCTGCGGCGGCGGGGGCTGCGTCCCGGGGAAGCCGTGGCGTCACTCGCGTGGAACCGCGCCGAACTCGTGGAAGTCGAATTCGCCCTGTACAAGGCGGGGTTGATACGGGTTCCGGTCAACGCCAGGCTGGGCCGCGCGGAGATCGAGCACATCCTCCGGGACGCACCCGTCCGCGTCCTGGTGTTCGACGCGGCGCACCGGGAGGACGCCCTGGCCGCCGTCGAGGCGGCCCGTACGGATTGCCTGCCCGTACTGCTCGACACCCTGGTCGACGAAGCACCGGCCGCGGGTGGACCAGTCAAGGGTGGAGCAGCAGTCGAGGGCGGAGTGGTCGACACGGGACCGGCCGACGCGGGACCGGGCGCAGGTCCCCGGCCGGTACCGTACGCCGACCTGCTGGCCGAGGGCGATGACGGCGTCGTCGCCGTCGAGACCGCCGAACACGATCCGGCCGTCCTCAACTTCACCTCGGGTTCGACCGGCGCTCTCAAAGCGGCGGTGCAGACGTTCGGCAACCGCCTCGCGAACATGCGCAAGACCCTGATGAGCGAGGATTCCCGGCCCGGCCCTCACACCCGTTACCTGGCCTGCGGGCCCATCACCCACGCCACCGGCATGGTGCTGCTGGCCGGTGTGTTCGGTGGCGCGACGACGCACATCCTGCCGACGTGGAGCGCGGAGGCCTTCTTCGACACCGTCGAACGGGAGCGGATCACCGCCACGTTCCTCGTGCCGGCCATGCTCAACATGGTGCTGGCCCACCCGGGCGCGGCGGAGCGCGATCTGTCGAGCCTCACGAGCGTACGCGTCGGCGGGGCCCCGGTGTCGCCCCAGCGGCTGCGCGACGCCGTCGCCCTCTTCGGGCCGGTGGTGGCCCAGGGCTACGGTCTCGCGGAGACCACCAGCGTGGTCGCGGGACTCTCCAGCGCTGACGTCCTGCGAGGGGTGACCGAGGACGAGGAACTCCTCCGGTCGTGCGGGCGCCCCGCGTACGACTCCGAGGTCCGTGTCGTCGACGAGCGCGGCGGCGAACTGCCGCCACGTGAGATCGGGGAGGTCATCGTGCGCGGTCCCGACTGCGTGAGCGAGTACTGGCACGCTCCCGATCTGTCGGCGGAGACCTTCCGCGACGGCTGGGTGCACACCGGTGACCTGGCCTTCATGCGTGAGGACGGCTATCTGTTCCTCGTCGACCGCAAGAAGGACATGATCATCTCCGGCGGCTTCAACATCTACAGCACCGAGGTCGAGACCGCCCTGTACGAGCACCCCGCCGTGCAGGAGGCCTGTGTGATCGGCGTGCCCGACGAGAAGTGGGGCGAGGCGGTCAAGGCCGTCGTCGTGACCCGCCCGGGACAGCACGTCGGCGAGCGGGAACTGGCCGACTTCTGCGCCCTGCGCCTCGACCGCTTCAAGAAGCCCCGGTCGGTGGAGTTCGTGACCGCGCTCCCCCACAACCGCAACGGCAAGCTCGACCGCAAGGCCGTGCGCGAGCCCTACTGGGCCGGCGCCGACCGACGCGTGCACTGACAACACCCTCCTCAAGACTCATCAAGAGAGACCGCACATGACCTTCTCGTTCCGCCCCACCTACGACGACCCGCAGCTCGCCGGACTCGTCGACCGTCTGCGCACCTACCTGGACGGTGAACTCGCCGGCTACGAGCGGGAACGGGGCATCACGCATGAGACCCGGCTCACCCGCGCCGACCTCGAACCCGTCTGGCGGCGCAGTCGCGAACTGGGCTTCTACGGCATCCACCTCCCCGAGGAGTACGGGGGCCAGGCCCTCAGCAACGTCCGGCTCGCCGCGCTCAAGGAGGAGATCAGCGCCTGCGGGCGAGTCCTCGGGCACTCGGTGCTCGGTGACATGGGCGGACCGCTGCGGGCCGGGGACATCCTGAAGTACGCCACGGAGCACCAGCTCACCACCTATCTGCTGCCCCTCGTACGCGGTGAGCGGGCCTGTTGTTTCTCCCTCACCGAGGCCGACGCCGGCTCCGACGTGCGGTCCATGACCACCACCGCCACACCGGACGGGGACGGATACCGGCTGACCGGCCACAAGGTGTTCAGCTCGGCGGGGCCCTTCGCCGACTTCGCGATCGTGGTGGCGAGGACGGCGGGCACGGAGAACTCCTTCTCCGCGTTCCTGGTCGACCTGGACAGCCCCGGTTGCCGTGTGGCGGAGGGCGCCACCCCGATGTCGGGCGAGCACATCGAGAGCGACATCATCCTGGAGGACTGCCACGTCCCGGCCGCCAACCTCCTGGGGGAACAGGGCCAGGGCCTGAAGATCGCGCTGGGCCGGGTGACGAACAACCGGCTGCTCCACTGCCCCACCGCCATCGGCGCCGCCCGCCGCGCCCTCCATCTGACCCGCGACCGGGCCCTGACGCGCAAGGCCGCGGGCGGCCGGCTCCTGATGGAGATGCAGTCCATCCAGCACAAGCTGGCCGACATGGCGACGGAGCTCTACGCGGCCCGCTCGATGACCTACGCCGCTCTCGCCGCCCTGGACGGCGGATCGGACGTCCGCGCGGAAGCGTTCATGTGCAAGCTGTTCGTCGCGGAATCGGCGTTCCGCATCCTCGACCAGGCCGTCCAGATCCACGGCAAGGACGGGCTCACCCAGGGCAACGAGATCGAGTACCTCTTCCGCAAGATGCGCATGTTCCGTGTCCTGACCGGAACCTCCGAGATCCAGCGCAACGGCATCGCCAAGTCGCTGGTGACGCTTGCCTGATGAGGCCGCATCCGGCCCCGCACCGAGACGAGACGGCACCATGACCCACACCTCGCAGGACCACGACTCCCCCGCCGACGGCCCCGACGACGCGGAGGACTTCGCGGACGCCGCCCGGGGGTTCATCGCCCGGCTGGAGCCGGGCGCCGTCCACGACGCCACCGGACGTCTGGTCTGGGACGCCGACGCCTACGCCTTCCTCGAGGAGGACTGCCCGCCCACGGCGCACCCGTCGCTGTGGAGGCAGAGCAGGCTGGTGGCCCGGCAGGGTCTGTTCGAGGTGGTGCCGGGTGTCTACCAGGTGCGGGGCCTGGACCTGTCCAACATCACCTTCATCGAGGGCCGGCACGGCGTGATCGTCGTCGACCCCCTCATCAGCACGGAGGTGGCCGCCGCCGCCCTCTCCCTGTACCGGACCCACCGCGGTGAGCGCCCCGTGACGGGCGTCGTCTACACGCACTGCCATGTGGACCACTTCGGCGGGGTACGCGGCATCATCGGCCCGGCCGAAGCCGCCTCCGGCCGGGTGCCGGTCATCGCTCCCGCCGGATTCCTGGAGCACGCCGCCGGCGAGAACGTGATGACGGGCCCGGCCATGGGGCGCAGGTCCGGATACATGTACGGCGCCGCTCTGCCCAAGGGGCCCGCCGGGCAGATCGGCTGCGGTCTCGGGCAGACCACCTCGCTCGGCGGCATCTCGCTGATCGCGCCCACCCTCGACGTCACCGCCACCGGCCAGACGGAGACCGTCGACGGCGTGCGTCTGGTCTTCCAGCTCACCCCCGGCACCGAAGCCCCGGCCGAGATGAACTTCCACCTGCCGGACCTGCGCGTCCTGTGCGTGGCGGAGAACGCCTGCCACACCCTGCACAACGTGCTGACCCTGCGGGGAGCCCTCGTCCGTGACCCCAGCGCCTGGGCCCGCTATCTCACCGAGACGCTCGCCCTGTTCGCCGACGACACCGACGTGGTGTTCGCCTCCCACCACTGGCCCACCTGGGGGCAGGACCGGGCCGTGCGGTTCCTGGAGGAGCAGCGCGACGCCTACGCCTACCTCCATGACCAGTGCGTACGGCTGATCAACGCGGGCCGTACGGGCGCGGAGATCGCGGAGGAGCTGCGCTATCCGCCCGCGCTGGAGCGTGCCTGGCACGTCCGCGGCTACTACGGCTCGCTCAGCCACAACGCCAAGGCGGTCTACCAGCGGTACATGGGCTGGTTCGACGGCAACCCCGCGCACCTGTGGCAGCACCCGCCGCGCGAGGGGGCGGAGCGGTACGTCGCGTTCATGGGCGGGGCGGACGCGGTGGTCGACAAGGCCCGCGCCTCGTTCGAAGCCGGTGACCTGCGCTGGACCGCGGAGGTCCTCAGCCATGTGCTGCTCGCCCGGCCCGAGCACGCGGCGGCCCGCGCTTTGCAGGCCTCGGCCTTCGAGCAGCTGGGCCACGGGGCGGAGTGCGGCCCGTGGCGCAACTTCTACCTCATGGGCGCCATGGAGCTGCGTGAAGGCGTACGCGGCACCCCCTCCCGCGGAGCACCCGACATCATCGCGGCCCTGACGGTCGAGCAGATCTTCCGGTCCATGGCCGTCCGGATCAACGGCCCGCGAGCGGCGGCGGCCGGCCGGATACTCCTGCGCTGGGAGATCACCGCACCGGAGCCGGCGCCGGGGAGCCCCGGCACGGCCGAGACCTGGACCGTTCTCCTGTCCAACGGCGCGCTCACCCCGATGCGCGGCGGCGCGCCGCGCGGGGAGGACCCGGACGTGACGCTGCGGCTGCCGCGAACCGTCCTCGACGCCGTGATGAGCAGGGCCACCACCTTCGCCGACGCGATCGCCCGCGGCGACGCCACGGTGGAGGGCGACGTACGGACCCTGCTCACCTTCGGTTCGCTCACCGACCGGCCCGACACCCGCTTCCCGATCGTCACACGGTAGGGCGCTTTCACGCCTCCACGACCGGCCGCCGCTCGGTGCCGCTCTGCCCGCGCAGCCGGCGGCGCAGCGCGGCGAGCCGGGGGTGGCGCTCGCTGAGCTCCGCCGAGTGGCGGTCCAGTTCCTGCATGAGGCGCTCGGTGCGCTTGTCGAGGTCCAGCTCGTCGAGGATGCGGTCGATCTCGGCGAGCAGCGCACCGTGCAGCTGCCACTGCCGGGGGTACTCCTGCACATCGCGCAGAAGCATCTCGGCGACCCGGTCGCGGGTGATCCGGCTCGCGGCCAGGGTGGCGGTCAGCCGCTCCTCGGCCTGCTCGGCGTTGGCAGTCACCTGGCTGGTGATCAGCCGGGCGAAATTCTCGATGGCTTCGGCCATCTGCTCGAACAGCTCATGGAGGCCGGCCGACACGTCCGGCGGGAAGAGCGCTTCCCGCCTGCGGAACTTGGCCAGGTCGGTCAGGCTCCGGGTCAGCACCCGCAGCACCACCGCGCAGATCTCCAGGGTGTCGAGGCCCGTCCGGAGGACCACCCGGGACAGCAGCCCTTCCCGTACGCGCGGGTTCATCCGGAGGCTCTCCTCCGCCTGGCGCAACGAGGCGTCGACCTCCACGATGTCGTGGTCGAGGCGCCGCGCCTCGTGAAGTCGGGCGGCCGCGCGCGGGAAGGGGATGGGACCCTCGGCGATCTCCGCTCCCATCGTGCGGAACATACGGCCCATCGCGCGCGCGAGCCCGTCGATGGACGCCCCCGCCGACTGCGTCCACACCGGAGGGGCGAACAGCAGGTTGAACAGCAGGCCCACCCCGGCTCCGATCAGTGTTTCCAGGACGCGGTGCCAGGCCGCCGACGTAGCCTGGGAGACGCCGAGGACCAGCATCGCGCTGATCGCCACCTCGGGCACGAATTCGTTCACCCGTACGAAGCGGCCGATGATCAGCGAAGTGAAGATCGTCAGACCGAGACTCCACCAGGTCAGACCGACCAGGGTGGTGAAGCCGATGGCGATGAGGACGCCGACGACGACGGCGTTCACGCGCCGGATACCGGTGGTGAGGGTCGCGTACAGAGTGACCTGGACGACCAGGAGCGCGGTCAGCGGAGCCGTCAGGGGAGCGGGTCGCGGGGGCAGGACCATCAGGGCGACGCCGAAGGAGATGACGGCGGCGGCCGTGGAACGCAGCGTCTGCGCCGCAACGGGTTCGGTGGTCCGCCGCACCAGTTTGATCACGGGGGCAGATACGTCGGGCATGTCCTTCACGTGCCCGATCATGAACCGTTCATCACACTTCGGCCCCTGGAACCCCTCGCGCCATGCCACGTCCCCTCTCGGCTCATGTGCTGCCGACGCCCTGGTCCGGCGGGCCCCCCGAAGGGCCGTTCGCTCGGTTCTGCACGGCCTCCGCGATCCGCTGGGCGGTCTGGCCGGGTGTGAGGTGGGTGGTGTCGACGACCTCGGCCTCGGCGTGCAGCCACGTGGCGGCCGCCTCGGCGTAGGGTTCGAGGTACTGGAGCCGGAACGGGGAGTCGGGGCCGAGGACGGTGTCACCCGCGATGCGCCCGCGGAGGGTGTCCTGGTCGGCGTGGAGGACGAAGTGCCGGACCGGAATGGCGTGCTGGGCGAGGCCCGAGCTGATCTCGCGCCAGTACTGCTCGACCAGGACGGTCATGGGAATCACCAGCGTGCCGCCGGTGTAGTCGAGGACGTGCCGGGCGGTCTCGACCACGAGCGGCCGCCACGGCGGCCAGTCCTGGAAGTTGCCCGTCCAGGGCAGCCCCGGCGTGATGTCCATGAGCGTCTCGCCGACCTTCTCGGCGTCGAACACCCGTGAGTCCGGGATCAGCTGCCGCACGAGCGCGCCGGTCGTCGTCTTGCCCGCGCCGTGGGTGCCGTTGAGCCATACGATCATGCACTCGACGTTACGTCGTGCGGGCCGCGGGGACGGGCGGAGCGGAAAAGGGTGACCCTCCCGACATCACCGGCTGCCGTGAGCACGGACGCGTCGGCCGGGTCCGTCAGCCGGAACCGTCCAGGGGACGACGAGTACGGCGGCCATCGAGAGGGCGGCGAGGAGGACGAAGAGGGGGCCGTAGCCGCCGAGGGGGACGGCCAGGGCGACGCCGGCGAACGGCGCGAGGGCCGTGGCGGTCGTGGTCGGTGTCGCGAGGAGTCCGGAGAGGCGGCCATAGTGGGTGGCGCCCCAGCGGTCGGTGATGGCGGTGGCCTGGAGGAGGGTGAGGTTGCCCCGGACCGTGCCGGCCACGACCGCCACGGTGACGAGCGGACTGACCGCCCCGATGACGGACCCGTGGTCATGACCGCGCGCGGGCCGCGCCGGTCGAGGGTGCGCCGGACGCGGATCCCGGCGCGGGCGGAGACGGCGAGGCCGAGGGAGAACGCCGCGGTGGTGGCCCCGGCGGGCCGGCCGGTCGCGGTGGTGATCCGCGGGTTGCGGACGGGGAAGGCGCAGTAGGCGATGCCCCGGCTCACGATGTGCGTGGCGCAGAGCGCGGGCAGGGCGGCGCGGGGCCGCGACCGGTCCCCCGTTCCGGTCGCGACGCCGCGCATGGGGGTGCCCAGGCCGGTCACGAGCCGCAGCAGCCGCCCGCCGGGGCCTGTTCGGCAGTCGCACCGACCGTGGCGGGGGCGCTCAGCTGGACGAGTTGCGGCGTCGGCGCGCAGCAGCCGTCGGTCTGCGCGGTGTCGGGGGCGTCGAAGAGACCGGCGCCGCCGCAGACTCCGGTCTCGGGGAGGGTGAGTTCGACGCGGTCGGCCGCGTCGAGGTCACCGGCGATGGCGGCGGCGACGGAGCGGACCTGTTCGTAGCCGGTCATGGCGAGGAAGGTCGGGGCGCGGCCGTAGGACTTCATGCCGACGAGGTAGAGGCCCTGCTCGGGGTGGGAGAGTTCGCGGTGGCCGTGAGGGTAGACGGTGCCGCAGGAGTGCTGGTTGGGGTCGATCAGCGGTGCCAGTTCGACGGGCGCCTGGAGGCGCTCGTCGAGGCCGAGGCGCAGTTCGTCGAGGAAGGACAGGTCGGGGCGGAAGCCGGTCAGGACGATCACCTCGTCGACCGCGTCCAGGCGTCGCCCGTCCTCGCCGACCAGGATCAGCCGGCCGTCGGCGTCGCGCTCGACCGCTTCGGTGCGGAAGCCGGTGACCGCGTCCGCGTGGCCCTCGTCGACGGCGGCCTTCGCCGCCAGGCCCAGGGCGCCGCGCGCCGGGAGCTGGTCGGCCTCGCCGCCGCCGAAGGTGGAGCCGGAGATGCCCCGGCGAAGGATCCACACCCCCTTCGTCCCCGCGCCGTCGCCGGACGTGGCGAGGCCGGCCAGGTGGGCGAGGGCGGTGAAGGCCGAGGCGCCGGAGCCGATCACGGCGGTGCGCCTGCCCGCGTACCGGGCGCGGACGGCCGGGTCCTTCAGGTCAGGGACGCGGTAGCTGATCCGGTCCGCGGCGGTCTGCTCGCCGAGGGCGGGCAGACCGCTGCCGCCTGCCGGGGAGGGCGTGGCCCAGGTGCCGGAGGCGTCGATGACCGCGCGGGCGAAGTGGCGCTCCTCGCGCCCGTCGGCGTGGGTGACGTGCACGACGAACGGCTGCTGTTCGCGGTCGGCGTCCACGATCCGGTCCCTGCCCGCCCGGGAGACGCCGGTGACGGTGGCGTGGAGGCGGACGCGGTCGCCGAGGACGTCGGCGAGCGGCCCCAGGTAGCGGTCGACCCAGTCACCGCCGGAGGGGTACGCGGCCGGGTCGGGCCGCACCCAGCCGGTGGGGGCCAGGAGCTTCTCGGCGGCGGGGTCGACGACCTCGCCCCACGGGGAGAACAGCCGCACGTGCGACCACGCGCGCACCGCGGCGCCGGCGGTGGGTCCGGCTTCCAGGACCAGGGGTTCGATGCCCTGGTCGAGCAGGTGGGCGGCGGCGGCCAGGCCGGTGGGTCCGGCTCCGATCACGACGACGGGCAGCTCGGTGGTGGCGGGCGCGTTCACGGCGACTCCTCACTTGTTTCGGCATCTGTCGATGGCTTGCACGACCCAGCATGGCACCTGTATTGATGAGCGTCAACATAGACAACTATCGAAGTACGGGTGGTCGCCCTCCACGCGCCCGGATGCCGTCGGGAGTCCCCGGCGCCGCGAGGGCCTCGCCTCCGGGGCCCCGGGGCTCGCGTACGCCGGCCTTGAGTAGCGGCACAGCCCGTTGTCACACTCGCTGCGCGTCATGGGCCGCGCGCGAAGCGGATGGCCGGGCGTCCGGCCGCCCGCCTCGGGCGCCGGCGAAGCGCCCTCCCCTCACTGGTTCGACGTGTGTCAACATAGACGTATGTCGAATGTGAAGGCGCTGCCGCTCCTCGAACCCGCCGACGGCCAGGGCGTGGCGCCGTGCTGCCCGCCGCTGACCGAGCGGCCGATGACCGCCCAGGAGGCCGAGACCGCCGCGCGGATGTTCAAGGCGCTCGGCGACCCGGTCAGGCTCCGTCTCTTCTCGGCGGTGGCCTCGCACGAGGGCGGGGAGGCGTGCGTGTGCGACATCTCCGACGTCGGCGTCTCCCAGCCGACCGTCTCCCACCACCTGAAGAAGCTGAAGGAGGCCGGGCTGCTCACCTCCGAGCGGCGTGGCACCTGGGTGTACTACCGGGTGGAGCCGTCCGTACTCGCCGCGATGGGCAAGCTGCTGACCCTGCCGACCGCGGCCTGACGAGCGAGGAGGGAGGCGGCGCGACGCGCCCGGACCGCTGTTGGCCGAAACCGCCGTCACTCGCAGCGCTTACCGCCAAGGTTTACCCAGGCTCAACTCCAGGGTGGACGCAGCGACTTTCCCCCCGATGGGAACCTCCTCTCGGCGCCGCGAAGGGCGGCGCTTCAAGCGGGGAACCGCGAAGAAGCAGGGGGAAAGACATGGCAGTCACGAAGGGGCGCGTCGCCATCGCGGCGGCAGGCGGTTTGCTCATGCTCGCCACGGGCGTGAGCACGGCCGAGGCGGGATCGGGGGCGTCGGCGGCCTCGCGCTTCGTCCAGCAGGCCGAGTCCGCGCACCTGACCAGTGCGCAGACCACGGCGCTGCAGGCGGACGTGGACCGCTACCTGAAGAAGATGGGCGGGACCCAGGTCGCGCTCAACAAGATCGACCTCAAGGGCAAGGGCGAAATCCTCGTCGCCCTGCCGGGCGAGGCCCGCCCGCGCGACTTCGCCTCGGGCGACGGGACACGCGCCGCCGCCGACCCGTGCCTGGACGTTCCGGGGGTGTCGGGGAACTTCTGCGCCTACCAGCGCGACAACTACAGCGGATCCATCATCAAGATGCGCCAGTGCAACACGAAGTACTACGTGTCCACTTGGGGCAGGGGCGGTTCCTGGATCAACGACCAGACCCGCAACGTGGAGAGCCGCCGGGCCCGGATGTACAACCCCAACGGCACCATGATCTACAAGACGCCGCGGGCGTTCAGCTCGGACCCCCACGGCGACTGGAACCCCGTCCGCTACGTGATCCCCTGCGGCTAGGACCGGTCCGGGCCGACGATCGTCGCGGGCGGTCCGGCATGCCGCCGGAGTGAGGATCACCGCCGCGATGATCGATGGCGGTGCGGCACATGGGGTCGGTACGTCACTCGCACCAGCAGTTGGCGCCCGCACGCGCCGCCCCGTGTGTCCGCACCCCGCCGGCCTACGGCACGCGCCGCTCGACGCCGGCCTGGTCGGCGCTGTGGCAGACAGCGGTTCCCGTCGTCCTGGGCGTGGCCGTCGCCGTCACCGGCCGGCTCACGCTCGGGTGGCTGATGCTGCGCATGGCCGGTGAGTCGGCGACCGACCGGCTCGTCTTCCTGCCCCTGGCGGGCGTCGACGCCGCGGCCGTCATGGCGGTGACCCTGCCGAGCATGCCCGCGTTGTGGCGCTCGACGCGGGCCGAGGGGCTGCGCACGGAGCAGACGGTCACTCCGCTCGCGGAGCGGGAGCCGCCAGCACCGCCGCAAGGCCCTCCCGCAGATCCCTGACGAAGTACTCGGGCATCTCCAGCGACGGGAAATGTCCCCCGGACTCCGGTTCCCTCCACCGGACGATCCGGCGGTACCGCTCCTGTGCCCAGGCGCGCGGGTACTTCTCGACGTCGCGGGGATACATGGTGATCGCCGACGGGACGTCGACCCGGAGTCCGGGGTCGAGCGAGTCGTGGCTCTCGTAGTAGATGCGGGCCGCCGACGCGCCGGTCCGCGTCAGCCAGTACAGGGTGACGTCGTCGAGGACGCGGTCCCGGGACATCGTCTCGAACGGGCTGTCCTCGGTGTCCGACCACTCGGCGAACTTGTCGAGGATCCAGGCGAGAAGCCCGACCGGTGAGTCGACGAGCGCGTAGCCGATGGTCTGCGGCCGGGTCGCCTGCTGCTTCGCGTACGCCGCGCGGTGGCGCCAGAAGTCGCGGGTTTCCTCGGTCCACCTGCGTTCGACCGCCGTCAGACCGTCCGTCGGCGCCCCGGGCAGCCCCTCCGCGAACGTGGAGTGGATGCCAAGCACGTGCGCCGGGAACCTGCCGCCGAGAACCGTGGTGATGTTGCCTCCCCAGTCACCCCCGTGGGCGGCGAACTTGTCGTAGCCGAGCCGTCCCATCAGTTCGACCCAGGCGGCCGCGATCTTCTCGGTCCCCCACCCGGTGGCGTCCGGCTTGTCGCTGTAGCCGAAGCCCGGCAGCGACGGGACCACGACGTGGAACGCCGGCGCGTCCGCGTCGTCCGGATCTGCCAGCTCGTCCACCACGTCGACGAACTCGGCGATGCTGCCCGGCCACCCGTGCGTCAGGATCAGCGGGGTGGCGTCCGCGCGCGCGGACCGGCGGTGCAGGAAGTGGATTCCCAGACCGTCGATCGTCGTGCGGAACTGGCCGATCCGGTCGAGGCGCGCCTCGAACGCCCGCCAGTCGTACGCGGTGCGCCAGTAGTGCACGACGTCCACGAGGTCGTCGAGCGGAACACCCTGCGCCCATCGGCGAGGCCCGGGCGCGGCGCCCCGGACCGTCTCGGCCTCCGGCAGTCGCGCCGCGGCCAGTCGCGCGCGCAGATCGTCGAGTTCGGCATCCGTCGCGTGGGCTTCGAAGGCTTGTACGTCGCTGGTCGGGCGGGGCATGGGACCTCCTGGCCATCGCGGAACCGGCTGCGACCCGAAGCGAACCGGCTATGACGGTTCTAGCAGTCTTCTGAGTCAAGCCGCAACCAGCTATGGTGGTTCCATGCGTATCGAGTTCCCTGACTTCCGTCTCGGCAATGTGCTGGCGACCAGCTTCACGGGGACTCTGTCGGAGCGTCATGGCACCCCCGTGGAGCGCATCCCCACCCCGCAGCGACTCGTCGACTGGCTTGCGGTGAACGGCCTCGCCGTGGACTCCTGCACCCCTGCCCAGCTCGATCTCGCACGGGCATTGCGGGAGTCGATCCACGCCGCCGCGACGGCGGCCGCCGTCCACGACGCCCTCCCCGTATCCGCCGTCCGCGTCATCAACGACCGCAGCACCCAGGGCCGGGCCGCGGCCGTCCTGACGCCCGACGGCAAGCGGCGGTGGCGGCTCGGCTCGGCTTCCCGCGTGGAAGACGCGCTCAGCGTGATCGCCGCCGACGCGGTCAGCGTCCTCTCGGGCGAACGGGACGGAAAACTCGCCTTGTGCGCGTCACCGACCTGCCGAGCCGCCTTCTTCGACACCAGCCGAAGCCGCACCCGCAAATGGTGCGACATGAACACGTGCGGGAATCGCCAGAAGAAGGCACGCTTCCATGCCAATCAGCGCAGAGATCCCGGATCAGCCGAGTGATCGCCTCGGCGCCCGGGAGTCCGCGTCCCGGTGCGCCGATTCCTGCGGATTCGGCGGCGGCACGAGGCGGGGGCACTACTTTCCGGTCGTACGGGACTTCCCGCCGAGGGACTCCTGATAGGCGTCCGCATAGGTGGGCGAGTCCTTGACCAGGCCGTCGCAGAACGCGGCGACATCACTGCCGATGAGCTCCAGGACCCCCTTGCCCGCGGCGACGCCTTCCTCGAAGAAGTCGACGATCCCGGGGAGCAGAGGACCGTCGAGCAGGCCGACCGGTCCGACCCTGAACAGATACTTCTGCATCTCCTTGTAGACGATCCGGTAGTCCGGCGGAAGCGCCTTGACCCGCGCCAGGTGCGCCCGCCACTGCTTCTTGCCCTCGATGACGTCCTGGATGCCCACGTCAGCCTCCCAGCCGGCTCAATTTCCTCGCGACGTTCCTGTTCAACTGCTCGCGCCACCGGTCGCGATGGGTTCGGGCCCCTCCACCGCCGACCAGCGCCACGCAGAAGCCGGGGATGTCGTCGCCGAGCACCTCGTGGGCGCTCTGCCCCTCCGCCGCCGCCTCCTCCAGCAGCCCCAGGGCGGCGTCGAGGATCGGTGTCAGGTTGCGGCCGGTGAAGTCCCCATGGGGCAGGAGGTGCACCTTGATCTGGCCCCACGCCACCCGGCAGTCGTCCGGCAGGGCCTCGGCCCGGGCCTCGAACGCCTTCCAATCCCGGGTCAGGTCGCCGCCTGTGACGGTCTCCCAGAAGTTCATCTCCCGCCCTCCCTGAGCCTGTCGATGCGCGATGAGACGTACTGCCACTTCGTCCAGAACTTCGCGAGCTCTTCGCATCCCGCGTCGTTGAGCGCGTAGAACTTGCGCGGCGGTCCGACTCCGGAGGGCCGCTTCGTCACCTGGACGAGCTTGTTCCTCTCCAGGCGCAGCAAGATGGTGTACACCGTCCCCTCGACGACGTCGGTGAAGCCGAGGTCGTTCAGCTGACGGGTGATGGCGTACCCGTAGGTCTCCTCGCCGGCGATGATCTCGAGCACGCACCCTTCGAGCGTGCCTTTCAGCATCTCCGTCAGGTCGTCCAACGCGAAGCCCCCTCGACCCAGGTGGTACTACGTAGTACCGAGTACCACTACACGGTAGCACTAGGTACTGGAGGCGTCAGCGCGGCCGCCTCGTCCTCTGCGGTTTCGGGCCCGCGCGCCGCGGGACGCTCCCGGACGGCGGTGGGAGCGGGGGCGGTGGGGTGACCGTGGGAGGCCTGCCGCGGTCGGAGACGTCCTCCCAGCGCTGGGCGTCCTCGTTCCAGTAGCGTCGTCGCTCGCTCATCGCACCCCTTCGTCACATGCCGAGAAGACCGGCGAGGGTCCCCGCCGAGGCCAGCACCGTGGTCAACGAGGCCGCGTCCGTGAGGAGTTCACGCAGGCGCCGCAGACGGCTCTCGTCCGCGCTTCCCGTACGGGTCACCTCATTCTCCGCGTCGGCCAGGGCCTCATCGAGCTCCGCGGTCAGTTCCGTCGTCCGGGTCCTTGCGAGGTCGGCCCTCAGCTCACGGAAGGCGGCGAGCAGCCGTTCGGTCCCCTCGTCGTACGACGGAGTGGTCCCGTGGTAGCTCCTGGCGTTCGCGTGGCTGCCGATGGCGAACGTGCTTTGGGACACATCGCCGATGCTGACGTGGGGCTGCGGCGTTTCACCGGCCATCTCGGGCAAGTCCCCTCTGCGGCGGGGCCTGTCCGCCGCCTGTCGTGGTGGTCCGCATGCGCGTGGCGGCGCGGGCGTGGTTGCCGATGGCGAACGTACTGTCCTGCACCGACTCGATGTTGACACCGCCGTTGCTGATGTTGACGACCTTCTGGGCGAACTCGTCCGTCTGGTAACCGGCGTCCGCGAGCGCCGTCTTCACGCCGTACGCGATGCGGTCCTGCACGCTCCGGAGGTAGCGGTCGACGTCCATGGACTGGAAGAGCGACCCGCCCGGCTCCGCGGCGAGTTCGCGGATCGACACCGCCGGGCCTTCGGGCTGTCCGCCGGTGAACTCGCCGGTCATCCGGCGCCAGCCCCGGACGGCGCGCCGACTCAGCGCGGCCAGGGCCTGCCCCGGGGCACTGGCCATACGGGTGAGGATCTGGACCGTCTTGCCGAAGGCGTTCTGGTCGGCGAACCGGTAGGCCTCGTGGTCGGCGTCCTTGAAGTCCGCACGCACGGGGAACAGAACATGCGGGGCCACCTCCAGCATCAGCATCCGGCCCTGCGTGTGGACTCGGACGAAGACGGTGACGACCAGCTCCTCCTCCCAGCCGCCCACCCTGATCCGCAGGAAGTGCCGGCGCTTCTCGCCGCCCTCCTCCAGCGAACGCGTCCGGTGCATGTTAAACGAGTACTGGTCGTACGGCGCGTCCCCGCGGTGCAGCAGGCCCTCCGCCGGGAGGAACACGCACTCGTCGATCTGCAGATGGCGCAGCCGGTCCCGTACGACCCGGCCGTCCTGCTCGGCCGGTTCGGCCACTTCCCGCAACTGCTCGAGGAACGGGCGCACCGCGGCGAGGACCGTGCCGTTCCCGATCGGCCGCCTCTCCCGCACCGGATGCGGCCGCAGCTCGACCGCGAGGACCCAGGTGTCGTGCGCGGTACCGGCGCCACAGAACGGGTGCGCCTCGTGGTACATGACCAGGGGAGCGTGCTGCTCGATCCGGATGCGGTGCTTGAGCAGCTGGAACGGGCGCCCGCCGACCCGTTCGGCGGGGTCGTTGGCCGCGTCCGGGAAGTGCCGTGGGGACAACTCGCCCCGCAGCACGCGCGTGAAGTGCGCCTGCTGCCCGGCGACGCACCCCGCCATCGCGAGCAGCGTGGCCAGCGCGAGCCAGGCGTCCAGGGCGGTGACCCCGCCCGGCCCGGCCTCCGGCAGCAGGAACCGCAGAGAGGAGGGCAGCCCGTCACGGAGACCCTGCAACACGAGCCCGAACGTGTCGCCTTCGCCGGTCGCCCCCAGGCCGATGACCAGAGTCACCAACACGAGGTAGGCCAGGAGGAAGCGCCCGAACCAGCGGAGCGCGAAGGCGGGCAGGCGACGACGTGTCGGCGGGTCGTCGGCCGCGCCCCGGACCCGGCGTCCGAGGGTCAGCAGCAGCCCGGGGAGCACCAGGACCACCAGCCACCAACCCGCCGCCACGATGCCGAGCGCCAGCAGGCCGAGCACGCCCCAGGCCCAGGCCAGTTCCACCCGTCGGGCCCGCAGGGCGTGGGCCAGGACCCGCGCGGCGTCGTACCCGAGGGAAGGCGCCGCGACCCGGTGTTCCATGAGGTAGAGCTCGTCGATGACGCAATCCCTGTACGACGCGTCCAGATACGTGCCCGCACAGAGCAGGCGGGTGGCCTCGCTCGCGTGCGGGGCGGCGACCTGTGGCGGTGGGGTCGGCGGCGGGGGCTGCGCCGGCACGTGGGCGGTACTCATGAGGCTCCTCCGCGCTCAGGAATTCCTCGGCACAGGAACGCGACGTGACGAGACCCGTTCAGAGGACATCAGCATAGGGTGACGGACCGTCGGGACCCGTTCTGCCGCACGCGCATATCGGCCAACTTCCGCATCGCGTACGGTGGTTGCGCGACCGGTCCGTGCTGTTGAGTCGAGGCTCCGGCCCACCCCGTCCACCCACTCGCCCACCCGCCCGACACCGGGGCCCACCCCCGGCAGGCGGAGCTACTTGACGTGTCCGAGCGCCTTGGCGCGGCCCTTCGCCCAGCCGGCGAGGAGGGTCCCGACGGCGAGCGCGGCGACGTACGCGCACAGGGCGCCCGCGAACGGCAGTCCGCCGAGCACACCACGGTTGTCGTGATCGACGAGCAGCCGGATCAACCCTTGACCGCTGAAGACCACTAAAGCCACCCCGGCGATCAGCAGAACGACGAACTTCATGATGCCCCTTCAGCCGTTTTAGCAATGCGTTTGCATTGTAATAGAATGTCCATGGCGACGCAATGCGAACGCATTGGCTCGTTGATCGCCATGGAGGACGCATGCCGAAGATCGTTGACCATGAGGAGCGCCGACTCCGCCTGGCCGAAGCCGTCTGGACGCTGACGCTCCGCGACGGCCTGGAGGGCGTGACGCTCCGCAAGGTCGCGGTGGAGGCCGGGGTGTCCATGGGGCAGGTGCAGCATTACTACGCCACCCGGGAGGACCTGGTCCGCGACGCGATCGACCGCGCCGTGCGGGCACTGAACGCCCGTATCGAGGCATCCATCAAGGCGGCCGACCCGGCGAGCGCGGAGACGATGCTCCGCGAGTGCCTGCGTGCCGTGCTCGCCCGGGACCCGGAGAGCCTGCGGCTGCTCCAGCTGTCGGTGGCGGTCCTCGGCAGGGCGATCGCGGATCCGGCCATGGCCGACGTGCTGGCTCCGGGGAGCGGCGAGCTTCTGGACTTCACCGCGGGGCTCATCGCCGCGGCCCGGCAGGAGCGGGGCACGCCGGCGCGGGGCAACGGCCTCATCGACGCCGACATCTGCTGGAATCTCGCCACGAGTCTGGGGGTCGACGCCGCCCTGGGCCAGCGTTCTCCCGAGGACGCGCTCAAGGTGCTGGACTACCACCTGGACAACCTCTTGGGCTGACCGCCGCCTGCCCGGAGCCCGGGGCCGGTGTGGCAGGGCACGCGCGCCAGGTCCGGCCGGTGCAGCCGGCCGGGTCAGTCCGCGTAGCCGTCGAGGTCGGTGAGAGGGATCTTCGACACCGTGTACGTGCCCTGTCCGGCCGCCACCAGTTTGCCGCTGTCACTGTAGATGTCGCTGCGGGCCACATAGAGGGTCTTCCCCGCGGTCACCACCGTGCCGATGGCGTGGATGCCTTCCTTCTGCACCGGCCTGATCAGGTTGATGTGGTAATCGACCGTCAGGACGCTGAAGGTCTCCTCCATCGAGTTGGCCGCCACGAACCCGGCCGTGTCCCCCACCTCGAACATCATGGCGGCGTGCAGGAAGTCCGCGTTCTGGGTGAGGTCGGCGTGGAACGGGATGGCCACCCGTGCGCGCCCGGCCTCCTCGATCTCGATGGTCTTGTCGAGGAACCGGGAGATCTTGCACTGCATGCAGCAACGGGTGAGCTTCTCGAAGTGCGTCGACACGGTACTCCTCCATGGGCGGCGGCACGACTATACGAGGGACACGACGAGGCTCGCATTGATCCCGCCGAACCCGAACGCGTTGATCAGACAGTGGCGCAATGTCGTCCCGCGGACCTCGCGGGCGATGTCGGCCTTGTCGAACTCCGGGTCGGTCTCGTCCAGGTGCAGTGTCGGAGGAACGGCCTGGTGGCGGAGTGACATGAGGGCGCCGGCGAGATTCAGCGGACCGTTCGCGGCGAACGAGTACCCCATGTGCCCCTTCACCGACGTGACGACCGGCCGGTGGCCGGTGTCCGCCGTGAGCGCGCGCAGTGCCTCCAGTTCGGCGGCGTCACCATGCACCATGCCCGAGGCCTGGGCGAAGACGCAGTCAACCGCGTCCGGCACGAGACCCGCGTCGGCGACGGCCCCGGCCATGCACCGCGTGACGTGGCGGGCCGAGAGACCCGTGAGATTGTCGCCCCCGCTGTTGGCGTCGAAGCCGGTCAGCTCGCCGTGGATCACCGCACCGCGCGCCTCGGCGTGCGCCCGCTCCTCCAGGACGAAGACGGCGGCCCCCTCACCGACGACGATCCCGTCCCGCGAGCGGTCGAAGGGACGCGGGGTGGTCTCCGGGTCCTGATGCCGGCTCAGCACCCTCATGGCCTGGAAGCCGGAGTAGGTGATCGGGGTGATGACCGCCTCGGAGCCGCCGGCGATCGCCCAGGTACGGGCGCCCGACCGGATCGCGCGCACCGCCTGCCCCATCGCCTGGACGCCGCTCGCGCAGGCGCCGGCGACCGTGACCTGCTCACCCTCGATGCCCTGACGCAGCGCGATCACGCTCGCCGCCATGTTGGGGATGAGCGAGGGGATCAGGAACGGGCTGGTCCTGCGCACACCCTGCTGCTCCTGTCTCAGCACGCCCGCCTCGATGCTGGGCAGTCCACCCATGGACACCCCGAGGTACACACCGCCCCCCGGCGGGCACGGGCGGTTCGCTGCCTCCGCCCCTGCCTGACGCCCCGCCGCAGGCTTCAGACCGCTGTCCTCCAGCGCCCGTTCGGCGGCGAACAGCGCGTACCGCACGAAGGCGCTCATGCGGGGGGTCTCGAACTGGAGCGGGCCCGGGGCGAACGTGATCACGGAGTCGTCGATCTCACCGGCGAGGCGGCTGTGGAACCGGCCGGGGTCGAAGCGTGTCACCGGCGCGATGCCGGAACGTCCGGTGGTCAGGCCCTGCCACAGCTCGTCGGCCGTCGCGCCGAGAGGGCAGACCACACCCATCCCGGTGACCACCACGCCGTGTCGCGCCACGTCGGTCCGGATCGTCAGGCCCGCTGCTCGGACGCGTCCAGTGTCCGCCGGATGTACTGCTCCAGGTCCCCCATGGTCTGCAGGTCGTCCATCACGGACTCGTCGAAGTCGACACCGAAGCAGTCCTCCAGGAAGAGCAGCAGTTCGACCATCTTGAGTGAACTCATGCCCTCGATGGAGTTGCCGATGTTCGACTGCGGCGTCAGGTGGGACACGTCGGCTTCGACGAACTCCCCGATGTGCTTGACGATCTTGTCGAAAAGTTCCTGGTCCCGCTTGTGCTCCTGCTTCTCAGCCTGCATCAGGTGCCCCTCCAGATGTCACGCGTGTCGGCTCGTCGGTACGGCGGAACGGCGGGCGTTGCTCGATGATCTCCCGGCAGAGATGGCGCTGGATCTTGCCGCTGGTGGTCCTGGGGAGCTGTGCCCGCCGGATCCAGTGGAAGGTGACGCCGCTGATGCCGAACGCCTCGGTCAGGGCGTCGCGCACCTGGTCGGTGATGGCCCGCCGGTCGCGGCCCTCGCCGATCCGCTCGTCGAGAAGGAGATGGAGCTGCTCGGTGAGCAGCATGGGGTCGGGTACGCCGAGCGCCACGACCGCGGGGGTGCGCGGGCTCTGGGCGACGGCTTCGACGAACCGCTCGATCTGGTCGGGGATGTAGTTGCGCCCGGAGATGATCACGATCTCCTTGCGGCGGCCGGTGACATACAGCTCACCGTCGAGCAGGTAACCCAGGTCGCCCGTGCGGAGATGGCCGTCGGGGCGCTTGATCCGTTCGTCCACGGCGGCGCCCGTGGCATCCTGCTCCCCCGCACCGGAGTCCGTGGCGTCCCGCTCCGGAAGGTAACCGTCGATGACGCTGGGGCCCGCCACCTCTATCTCACCGATGGCGCGGTCGGGCAGGGGCGTTCCGTCCTCGTCCACCACCCTCAGCCGGTGGCCCGGTATGGCGGGACCCACGCACATCATGCCCAGGCTGCGGAGGTCGCCGTCCGGGCGGGGCTCGGCATGCCCCTTGGCGGCGACGGCCTCGGCGTCGACCCGGTCGACCGCGTAGGGGCGGCCGACGTCGGGGATCGTGGCCGCCAGTGTCGCCTCCGCGAGGCCGTACACGGGCCTCAGCGTCGTCTCCGACAGGCCGTAGGGGGCGAACGCCGACTGGAATTCGCGCAGGGTGGTCTCGTGCACCGGTTCCGCGCCGCACAGGGCCACACGCCAGGAGGACAGGTCGAGGTCGGCGGGGGTCCGGCGCTTGGCCACCCGCGCGCAGATGTGGAACGCGGAACTGGGGGCGGGCGAGAGCGTGCCCCGGTGGCGGCTGATCCACCGCAGCCATGACAACGGGTTCCGCAGGAAGTTGACGGGGTCCGACAGCACCATCGGGATCTGGGCGTGCAGGGCGTACGAGATCCCGATGAGGCCCATGTCGTGGAAGAGCGGGAGCCAGCTCACCAGGGAGTCGGTGGGTCTGGCGCGTATCGCCTCGGCGATCGCCCGGACGTTGGCGGTGATGTTGCCGTGCCGGACCATGGCCAGCTTGGGTGCTCCGGTAGAGCCGGAGGTCGCCTGGAGATGGGCGAGCGACGACGGGGTGGCCCGCGGGGCGTCGAGCGTGCGGGGTGCGCCGCGCAGCGCGTCGGGGGTGGCGACCGGGGCGGGCAGGAGCGACGCGAGGGAGTCCGCTGCTTCCGGGGCCGTGATGACCGCGCTGACCCGTGCCTGCTCGGCGAGGCCTCGCAGGCCCGCCGTGTGCCGGGGGTTGTCGCCGACCGGTTCCGCCGCGATGACGGGGACGACGCCCGCGTAGAGGCAGCCCAGGTAGACCGCGAGGAAGTCCCGCGAGGTGGGCAGGACGACGAGGACGCGCTCACCCTCCCCGATCCCGTGCGCGTCGAGGCCCGCCACGGTCCGGCCGACGAGCCGGCACACGTCGGCGTAGCTGAGCGCGTGCTCCTCCTCGGACCGCTCGATCACGTGGAACGCCGACCGGTCCGGGGTGCGGGCGGCGCTGTCGAGCAGCGCGCCGATGACGGTGTCCGCCGGGGTCGGAGCCGTCATCGGGCGTACTTCTTCACGAATTCCACGTCGGTGGACTTGGCCGAGCGGCTCAGCCATGCGCGGAGTTCTCCGTGGCGGGCGTCGAAGTCCGCCTTCAGCACGTGCTCCCGCAGGGTTCCGCCGGAGGTGTAGTACGGCTTCTCCAGCTCTTCGAGGAACGTGATGTGCTGCTGCATGCCGGCCCGGCCCCGGTCGACACTGCGCGCGTACGCCTTGAGGCGGGCCCGGCGTTGGGGCCGCGTCTCGATCTCGAAGGCCCGCTTGAAGAAGATGTCGTAGCTGTCGAGAATGCCGCGCTGCAAGGCACTCGGGCGCATCTCGCGGGGGAAGATGCCGACGAACGAGTAATGCTGGTACGTCGGCACTTCCATGATGATCCGGTGGTCCTCGACGTCCTGACGCGCCCCGTACAGCAGATTCTGGAAGGGGTACTCCGCGAGGCACACGAACACCGGGTGCATGATGCGGGCCTCGGCGCACCAGCGGGCGGTGGCCTCGATCGCCTGCCGGTCCTGGACGTCGAGTCCGAAGATGATCGCGGAATGGATGGCGATGTCGTTCTCGGCGAACCGCAGCAGGCGCCGCGTCTGCTCGGAAGGGTCGACGCGCTTGTTGAAGGCCTGGAGGACACTCGGGTCCTCCGATTCCACGCCGAGGCAGTATTCGTCGAATCCCGACCGCTTGAGGTCGAGAACCAGGTCGATGTCGTCGGCGTGGTTGACCCGGCTCATGGCGATGAATTTGTAGCCGCGGTCCCGGAAGGTCTCGGCGATCTCCCGGCAGTAGTCCTTGCGGGTCGTGAAGTTCAGGTCGGTGACGTAGAAGCGGTTGCATCCGGTCTGCTCGTAGATGGCGTCGAGTTCATCGCGGACGTCCGCCGCCGTCTTGGTGCGGAATCGCCTGCCGAGCAGACGGATCGCATAGCAGAAGGAGCAGGCGAACGGGCAGCCGCGTGACATGGAGACCGTCGCCCAGTGCAGCTTCGGCGCGCGCGCCAGGAACTTGGGGTTGATCGCGGTGGCGATGTTCCCGTACCGGGCGACCGTGTTGAGGACCAGTTCGCCGTCGGCCCCGATGTAGGCCAGGTTGTCGACCTGGGTGAGCGGCTCGCCCTCCTCCAGCGCTTTGATCAGCTGGACGGCGGGGATCTCTCCTTCGGCGATCACCGCGTAGTCGGCGTAACGCAATACTTCGTAGGGGGCGAACGCGGCATGCGGGCCGCCCATGATGACCACGCAGCCGGGCCGTTTGGCGCGCTGGATCAATTCGATCGTCTCGATGTTGGACCAGAAGTGAGTGGCCAGCGCCGAGATCAGGATGTAGTCGTAGTCGGCCAGGGGGAAGTCCTCCGGCTTCTCCCCCCAGAACATCTGGCACATCTCGACCCGTGCGTCCGGGTATTCCTGCTGGACGAACGACGCGACGTAATAGATGCCGTCGTTGTACGTGGTCGCCAGGGTCGACGCGTCGGGATAGGCCTCATGGAATCCGAGCTGCACGCAGAGGATGTTGAGGCGCCTCATGACGCCGATCCCGAGGGGCTCAGCGATGTCGTGCCGCTGCGGCGCGCGAACTCCTTCCGCACCTTCTCCTTCATCTCCTGCTTGAGCTTGCGGGCGATGCGCTCCGGGTCGTTGACTTTGCGCTGCGCCCAGGCGAGCAGGTCACGCGCCTCGGTGCGGTTCATCTTCGGGTGCTTCCACACCAGGTTGTACAGGTCGTGCTTGCTGAGGTCCGGCTCGTCGACCAGGTGTTCCATCTGCCGGTAGAGACGAGTGCCGTGGAACGGGGTGAGCAGCGTCAGCTGGCAGGCGAACAACTCTTCCTCGCAGAGCTGCTCGATGTCGTACTGCATGTCCTCGATGCTGTCCTCCGCGAAACCGACCATGAAGGTGCCGAGCGCGCGGCGGCCGTTGTCGATCAGCTCGCGGACGGTCTGCCGGACGTTGTAGACGTCGTCGCGCTTCTTCACGTCCGCCATGTTCTTGTCCCGGTACGACTCGATGCCGACGATGGCGCCGTCCATGTACCGGTCGGTCAGCTCGGGAATCCTTCCCCGGATGAGGTCGGCCCGGGTCAGGCAGATCCATGGGAGTTCGCGCTCCGCCAGTGCGTCCACGACCTGTTCGGCGAGCTTGTTGGTGAGGAAGAAGCTCTCGTCGTAGATGATGACGTGGGCGACGTCGGAGTCCCGGTACTCGTCGAGCGCCGCGTACGTGTCCTCCATGAAGATGGCTTCTTCTTTGGGGTTGAAGATCGGCGTCGAGCAGAAGGTGCAGCCGATGTTGCACCCGCGTTTCGAATACAGATAGCCCACCGGGGACTTCAGTCCGCGAAAGCCGCTCTCGCCGAGCATGGCGGGGTGCCGTACGCGCGGCAACGGTGTGCCGTAGACGTACTGGTGGATCGGCGCCTCGCCCGCGCCCTTCACCTTCTTGGTGAAGTAGGGGTCGATTCCCGGGGAGAGGACGCCGTAGTTTCCGGCCCATATCTCGGGCACACCCGCCTCGCGCGCAACCTTGGCCATCTCGATCGCGACGGGCGTCGACCAGGTGTAGAAGCTGATGCCGACCATGTCCCAGGTCTCGGACTCCAGAGCGCTGAGATATTCGGCCCAGGTCGGGTATTCGAGGATTTCCACGTCCGGCACATTGTGCTTGATGAAGCGGAGGCCGGTGGGCGGGCAGGTGACGGAGAGCCGGTCCTCCAGATCCACCGCGCAGGTCCAAGCCATATAAGTGTCGGTCCGGTCGTACCAGTTCCCGCCGATTCCGTCGGGTTCGACCAGAGCCTCCTTCGGAGCGGTCGTGAGGAGTACTCGCTTCATCTGCCGACCCCTATCGCCACGAAAATGCGCTGCCTATATTCGGCCTGTCGCGGGCATGGTCGTGCATCGATCTGCCCGCAATAACAAAAAGGCACCTCGTTTAGCATGCACAGAATGTTTGCGACTCTAGGATCGGCCCAAGATTTGTGTCAACCCTCCTACTGCGCCGGCGATATGAGCCACCGCATTCACGCCAGCCGGCCGCCGGCACGGTTTCTTGATCCGATCACCTCGCCCGCCGGTAGGCGGACCGCACCCGGCGGCCGGAGCCGCTGCGGGTGCCGGGCAACTCGGCCGGAACCGATGTCCTCCCGGCCGTGTCGCGGTGGCCGGCGCCGCCGCTGGATCGTTCTCAGGCGGCTCGGCCGACGTCCAGCCGTTCGGGCGACGGCTCGTAACCAGCCGCCCTGTAGGTGGCGACGGCGGCGGTGTTCGAGCTCGGGGTGCTGACGAGTGCGCTCGACGCACCCATCTCGCGCAGCGCCGCCGCAGCGGCGACGCTGATCGCCGTCCCGTGGCCGCGACCACGATGGTCGGCGTGGACGCCCATCGGCTCCAGCAGGCCTGGCTTGCCGGGCCCGGCCGACCAGACCGTCGCCGCGGCCACCGCGTTGTCCTGGTCGTCGTAGCCGATCAGGCAGCGGGCGTCGGAGTAGACCGGCCCGGCCGCCAGGACGTGCCAGACCTCCTCGGTGAACTTCGGGCTGCCGAACGCCGAGCGGTGCACCGCGGCCCGCGTCCCCGCCGTCCGCGGACCGGCCACCTCGATCCGCAGGCCGCAGTCGCGCACCGGCTCGGAGAGGTCGCGGCGCAGCGGCGTCCACGGCTCGTCCGGATTCCAGCCCGCCTCCAGAAGGACCTCGCGGAGCAGAGCGCCGTTCGGGATTTCGACTCCGGCCGGCCCGGCCGGCAGGACCCCGCGCTCCGGATCGTCGAGGTCCGCCTGCAACTGACGGGCCAGAGTCTCGTCCTGTCGCAGGTCCGGCGCGGTCGTCAGGCGAAGCACATCGGGACCGTCCAGGTAGCCGACGGCGATGATCCGCCCGTCCGCGTTCCAGGTGCGGACGTCGGCGGCCAGCCTCTCCGCGCCCAGCGCCCAGGCCCAGCCGAGGTCTCCCGGGTGGAGTTGCAGCGGCGTACGGTCGTCCTGCCATGCGCGGAGCGCGTCCACGACCCCCATCAGCCCGTCCACGCCGGGCTCATTCACCACGATCGTCATGTCCCGATCCCACACCAACGCGGCGACCGGCCGCACCCGGTTTTCTTCGCACGGCCCGTCAGATCGACGGGACACGAACCGAGTACGCACCCGGAGACAGGAAGGCGGCGGAGCCAGACGCAGGTCGCGTTCGGCTCCGCCGCCTTCCTGCGGAGCGAGTCAGGCTCCGGCCCGGCAGGTCACCGGCACTGAGGAACCGGGCCGGCGGGCTTGACGTAGCGGGCGGCGACATAGCCCTTGGGCATCGAGACCTGGTACCAGGTGCGGTTGCCGCCGACGGGCTGCCCCATCTTGCGGCAGGTCAGGTCGATGACCTCTCCGCTGCGGAAGAACCCGGTGACCGCCGAGTCCGAGTTCGGCTGCTGGCGCACCTTGAGCCCGGTCCTCGCGATGACCTTGCCCTTGACCGTCTTGGCGGGGCTGACGACCGTGAGAGTGGCACCGGCCACCCATCGGCCGCATCCCGTCCCGCTCACCGTGACCTGGTGCCGACCGGGGACGGCCGTCCCCTTCACCAGGGCACGGCCCAAGTGCGCCGAGGGGTTGCCCCTCTTGGTCAGCGTCACCGTCCTGACGAAGGCGTCGGACCTGGCCTGCACGGAACGGCACCCTCTGGGAGCGCCGTCGAGTCTCACCGTGGCTTTGCCCCCTTGCTTGACCGAATCGGGGGTGAGCGAAGCCCTCGGCGCCATGACGGACGGCGTCTGCACGCTGCCGGCATCGGCCTGGGCAAAGCTGGTCGTCGCCACCGAAGCAAGGGCTACCGCCGCACAGCCGCTCACGGCATAGCGAACCATCATCTGCGTTTTCCCTTCAAGACGCCGCATGCAATCTCCGCGGGGCCGAGCCTCGCGGGCATGAAGGCACCATAGGTCCGCAATTGGAGCAAATAAGGCTTTCGCCACGCGGCGCGTACCCAGATCATCCGATTGCGTCGAAGGGCAGGTGGAGAGGGCCGAGCCCCGGGGGAGGCGCGCGTCACGCCCTCCCCCCGGCCAGACGCCGTGTTGCCGGAGCGGCAACAAATGTGGCACGGCCGCGGTGCGCTGGAGGACGGTGGGTTCGTGACCGATGAGAACGCAGGACAGCCGCCCGCCCCCACCACCGCCTCGCCCGCCGGGGAGTACCTCGGAGATCCGGCGGTACGCGATGAATGGGACAGCCGATACGCCGACCGGGAGCAGTTGTGGAGCGGCGCGCCCAATGGCGCACTCGTCGCCGAGGTCGGCGACCTCGCCCCCGCACGAGCGCTCGACGTCGGCTGCGGCGAGGGCGCGGACGCCATCTGGCTCGCGACCCGCGGTTGGGACGTGACGGGGCTCGAAGTCTCGGGGGTGGCGCTGGAACGGGCGGCCGGGCACGCGCGGGAGGCCGGCGTCACCGTCGACTGGGTCCACGCCGGGCTGACGGAGGCGGGCCTGCGCCCCGCTTCCTACGACCTGGTCTCCGCCCAGTACCCGGCCTTGCCGCGCACACCTGACGCCGCGGCCGAGCGCGCGCTGCTGGCGGCCGTGGCGCCCGGCGGGCTGCTGCTGCTCGTACACCACGCGGGCATGGACACCCATCAGGAGCACGAGAGCGGATTCGACCCGGCCGACTACGTCTGGCCCTCCATGGTCTCCGCCCTCATGGACGAGAACTGGAAGGTGGAGGTGGACGAGCAGCGGCCGCGCGTGGCGCCGGATGGCGGCGCCGGCGCCCATCACACCGACGACGTCGTGCTCCGCGCGCGTCGACTGCGGTAGGCGCTTCTCGACGGCGGCCGGGGCTTCTCGATGACCTGTGGACCCGCGTGGGCCCGCGGGCTCAGGCGAGGGCCGCGGCCAGCAGGGCGCAGGCGGCGATGATGACGGCGACGCGGGCGTAGTGGCAGCGGCCCCAGCGGTTCATCTGCCGCCTCCAGTCGGCGGGCCGGTTGTCGGGGGTCCAGGTCTTGTTCAGGTCTTCACCACCGTGGTCGTCGGCGTGATGGTGGGGGTGGAGTTCGCCGTCGCCTTCGTCGTCAACCGTCGCCCGGGTCACCGCCCTCGCCCGCGCCTACCTCGACTTCGCCGCACGCGACCCGGCGGTGCACGACGCGATGTTCCGGCTCGACGGCGGCCTGGCGTTCGCCTTCAGGACACCCCGGAGCCACTGAAGGACGCCTTCTCCGCCTTGCTGGAAAGCCTCGAAGAGGTGGCCGGGGACGGCGTCCACCCGGGGCTGTTCACCGAGGTGTTCTGGGCGGCCCTGCACGGGATGGCGACCCTGGCCCGGGCGGGACGGCTGCCGCCGCAGGACACCGAGCGGCGGACGGAGCTGCTGGTGGACCGGCTCGCCGTGCTCTGACGCACCGCGTCGCCGGCCTCGGCGGTAGCGCCGGTCCGCACGCCTTGGGCGCTCCGGTTGTCCGGAAGGCGTGGCCCGGCCCACGGGCTGGTATGAACGACGCATGCTGAAGATCCTTCGCTGGTTCTCCCTGCTCGCCTCCACCACTGCGTTCCTCTGGGTGCTGGTCGAGGGACCGTGGTGGTTCGACGGAGAATTCCTGCGCTCCCCCGGCACGTTGGAGGCCGCGGACGGCGTGGTGATCACGGGCTTCCGCGCCGCGCTCGTCGCGGCAGTCGGTGGCGCGGTCGCCGTGCTCACCTACCTCCACACCAGGAGGAGGGACCGGGAAGAAGTCGAGCTGGCGCGCGACGGGAAATCCACCGACCGCTATATGGAGGCGGTGAAACTGCTGGCCTCACCCGACAGCATCGTGACCAGGCTCGGGGGCATCTACGCCCTGGAGCGGATCATGTACGAATCGGAGAAGGACAGGGAGACGGCGATCGAGGTGCTGACCGGCTTCATGAGGACACACGTCAGGGCGACGACGGGTGAGGGGCTCCTCCCCCACCAGGATCACGTGCCCGACGACCTCCAAGCGGCAGCCGACGTCATCGGCCGCAGGCCCGACAAAGGCATCCACCAGCACGAGAACTCCCTGGTCGCCTTCACACAGGCCCCGGACTGGCGTCCTCTGGTCCCGCTCGATCTGCGGCGCGCCGAGCTGGCGGGGATCCGCCTGGAGAAGGCGCTCCTCTACCGAGCGGACCTGCGGCAGGCCGAGCTGACGGGCGCGGACCTCTCCTACGCGAAATGCGCGGAAGCGGAATTCCATGAGGCCCGAGCACAGGGGGCGAAGTTCCACGGCGCGGACGTGTCGCTGGCCGACTTCTCCGGAGCCGACTTGCGTGGCGCGGACTTGAGCACGGCCGACGTGTCCTTCACCATTTTCGCCGGCGCACGTCTGGACGGAGCGACTTTCTCGACGTACGCGAACATCAGCCCACGGCTGTGCGTCGGGGCTTCCATGGTCGGTGTGACAGGGATATCCGATGACCTACGGAAGTCGCTGAAGGAGTTCGTGGCCCGGATCGACGTTGCCGAGCCGGGCCAGTGAAGCGGGCTCAGTCTCGGCGCAGCTGCTCGGCCAGTCCGACGATGACGCCCTCGGGGCCGCGGACGTAGCAGAGCAGGTAGCTGTCCTCGAACCGGGCGATCTCGCCGACGAGTTCGGCGCCGTGCGGGCGCAGGCGGGCAACGGTGTCCTCGATGTCGTCGACGGCGAACATGACACGGTGCGTGCCGAGAACGTTGTGCGGCTGGTTGCGCGGCTGGGGGCCGGCCGCCGCGGGGCTGCGGTACTTCGCCAGTTCGAGCCGGCTGTTGCCGTCCGGCGTCCGGACCATCGCGATGTCGCAGTGGACGCCGTCGAGCCCGGTGCACTGGTCGGCGAAGCGGCCCTTGACCTCTGTCCTGCCCTCCAGCTCCATGCCGAGTGCCTCGAAGAACGCGATGGCCGCGTCCAGGTCCTCGACGACGATGCCGACGTTGTCCATCCGCTGAATCGCCATGCTGGGTTCTCCTTCTCCCTCGCCGCGGCCGACCGCCGGGTGACGACATCGACGGCTTTCTTCCATAGACGTACCACTCGCCGGGACGCGTGGCGCGCCCCGACGCTGTTCACCACCCCGACAGGCTGTCGCCGATGTGCACAGGGCCCCGATGTCGAACCCGCAGCGGCGTCGACCTGTCCACGTGCCGGTCACCACGCTGTCCGCCGCTGTTCATGAGCCGCCGGGCAACTCCGTTCTCGGGCACCCTGTCTCACTGGGTGACCAAGAGCACCACCGCACACGTACACCCTGAAGGGTCACTTCCGTATGCGCATCAACCGGACCATCGCAGCCACCGCCACACTCGCCCTGGCTCTCGGTACGGCCGGCTCAGCGGCGTCGGCCGCCCAGGCCGCCCCGTCCGCCGCCCGGGCCACGGCCTCCGTCGTCGTGGCGGACGGCGAACTCTGGTACAAGGCGGCACCCGGCCAGCGGAACAAGGTGACGGTCGACGAGGAGATCGACACCCGCGGCGAGCACGACTCGTACTACGTCCTCACCTTCCACGACCGGTACGACATCGCCATCTCCGCCGACGCGGCGGCGTACGACGAGTGCGTGTACCCGGAGGAGGGCGACCGCACGTCCGTACGGTGCGCGGTCAAGATCCCGGAGAACTCGGACGACTCCGACAGCTACGACATCGACCTCGGCGACAAGGACGACACCGCGACGCTCGCGCCCGACAGCCAGGCCTGGGCGGGGATCTACGGCGGCAAGGGCGACGACGTCATCAAGGCGTCCGCGTCCGCGCTGCTGCACGGCGGCGAGGGCGACGACCGCCTCGACGGCGGCGGCGGTCCTCTCGGCTTCGGCCCGTGGGGCGACGCGGGGAACGACACCCTCACCCGCTGCAGCCAGGACTGCTTCGGCGGCCCCGGCAACGACTCCCTGACCGGCACCGGCGAGAACAACACCCTGCACGGCGAGGACGGCGACGACGTCCTGCACGGCAAGGGCGGCGCCGACATCCTTTACGGCGGCAAGGGCAACGACAAGCTGTACGGCGAGGCCGGCGACGACACGCTGTGGGGCAACAGCGGTGACGACGCCCTGTGGGGCGGCACAGGCGCCGACAAACTCTCGGGCGGCCCGGGCCGCAACGAACTCCACCAGGACTGAGCCCACCCCCGGACCGGTGTGCCGCCCCGGTCCACGGGCCAGTCACCCCTCGCCCCCGACCACTGGGCCGAGGGGTGATTTTCTGCACTCCTCGCATGCCGCGAACGGCCAGGGACACGTGCCCGCCGACGGTTTGATCTACCCCGGGGCCAGTTCACGTCGCGCCGGGCGATCAGCTGTCGCGCACGGCTGCCGCCGGCTCGCGGACCATGAACACGTCCACCGGGCCCTCGGTCTCGCGTGTGAATCCATGCCGCTCGTACAGTCGCCGGGCCGGGCTGCCCCGCAGGACATTCAGCCGGACCACGGTGCCATCGCGGTCGCACCGCTCCAGCAGCTCGCGCAGCACGGCCGTGCCCATGCCGGCGCCCTGGAGGTGCGGAGCCAGGTAGAAGTGCTCCAGCCAGTGGCCGTCCTCGGCCGGTCGCAGCGACACACAGCCGGCGAACGCGCCGTCCACCTCGATCGCCCAGGTGTGGGCCGGCGCGAACCCGTCCCGCAGACGCTGCCGCACTCGCTGCTCGTCATACCGCCCGAGGCGCTCCAGATCCGCCCGCAGCACCAAGGCCCGCAACTCGGCCACCGCCTCGACGTCCGCCACCGATGCCGATCGCATCTTCCAGTCAGCCATGATCGCGAAACTACCCCGCCGCAGGGCGGTGTGGTCACACCGGCAGCACGAGCCGCCGAGGCGGCCGTCGCGTCCTAGGGGAACAACCACCGTACTCACGGGGGTGGTTGTGCCCCCGGGAGCCGGCGTCCCGCCGCAGCGGTGCGCGGCCCCGGGGGCGAGACGGCGCACACCGTCAGTGGGCGAGGACGCCGAACTCGGTGCCTGCGCTGACCTGGGAGTCGACCGGCGGCTTCACCACACGGGTGGGCGAGGCACCGGCGACCTTGCCGCTCTTCGTGCCGACCGACCAGACCTCCGGCACGCTGGACCGGACCGGGATGGTGATCTCGGGCTGCTTGTCGTTGTTCAGGTCCGTGGTCTTGAGGTGCGAGGGGATACGGTACGTGCCCGTGGGGCGGGGCAGGCCGGACGCGTTGTGGGCGTAGAACGTGGCTCCGGTGCCGGTGACGCCCCTGGACGAGCTCTTCAGCACGTAGAAGCCGCCGCCGGTGATGTAGCAGTGCTCGCAGGTGGACTTGCGCTCACCGGTGGCGCCCACGACCAGCTCGGCGTAGCCGTCGCGGTTGAGGTCGGCGGCAGCGACGGAGGCGCCGAAGCGGTCGCCCTGCTGCACGCCGCCCGGGATGCCGGCGGTGTCCTCCGTGAACACCCGCGTGCTGCGGTCCTCGTCGGCTCCGTTGGACGAGCCGTAGTTGACCCGGACCACGCCTGCGGCGTATTCGGTGTCGAGCGTGGACTGCGCGTCACCCACGGCGATGTCGCCGTAGCCGTCCTTGTCGAAGTCCGCGATGGCGACGCTGTTGCCACCCCGGATGGTGGCCGGGGTCTGGCGCAGCCCGGAGGCCCCGCCGAGGAGTACACGGCCCCGCTTGCGCTCCTCGCCGAGGACGACGAGGTCGTCGATGGACCCCTTGTTGACGCGGCCCACGGCGATACGGTCCTGTGCGTCCGTGAAGACGGGGTAGTTGCGACCGGTGTCCACCTTCTGCGTCGAGACGGGCGTGCCGTCCGCCTTGAAGGGACCCTTGAAGAGGCGGAGCGACGTGGAGTAGCCGACGACCAGGTCGGTCTTCCCGTCGCCGGTGAAGTCACCGGCCTTCAGCACCGTGCCGATGTCGGACCAGTTCATGGGGTCGTCCATCAGGGTGCCGCCCTTGAGGCCGGTGCGGCTGCCCCAGAGCAGACTGACCTGGCCCCGTGCGCCCACGGCGAGGTCCGCGTAGCCGTCGGCGTTGAAGTCGCCGTTGGTGAGGACCTGCCCGAACCGCCCGCTCTGCGTCGGGTCGCCCGGCACTCCGGGGCTGTTCTGCGTGACGGCCTTCAGGCCGGTCTTCTGGGCGCCGTACTTGCCGCCGTACGAGACGGTGACATAGCCCGCGCCCCACGCCTTCGTGGTGGCCCCGTCCGCGCCGGTGACGTCCACGTCGGCGTTCGGGGAACCGACGGCCAGGTCGTGGTATCCGTCGCCGTTGAAGTCGTCGGAGTACCGGGTGGGCGCGGGGCCCGCGGTGGCGGCCTCGGCCTGGGTGCCGGTGGAGGCCACGATGCCTCCGCTGAGCGTGGTGGCCGCCGCGGCGAACGCGATGGCGTGACGGATGTGGCGTCGCACGTCCGTTTCCCCCCTATAGGTGTGATCGAAAATACGCCTTCAAGACCTACGACACAGGGGAACGGTTGTACGGATTTCCGCATCGCTTCCCGGCGCGCGATGCCCTTGCCACTCGCTTCGGGTCGCCTGACCAGCAGGGGAGCACCGGCGGACGGCCGGTCGCCACCCGTCGCGGGGTCGACGTCCGTGTCGGGTTCCTGCCAGAAGCCGGGCGTCGGCTGGTGTTTGACTGCGTCCATGACCACCACGCAGTCGGACAACGCCCGCCTCTTCCGCTCCCTGCACACCCCGGCCGCGCCTCTCGGGCTCGCCAACGCCTGGGATGTCGCGAGCGCCCGCGTCATCGAGGCCGCGGGCGCTCCCGCGATCGCGACCACCAGTGCCGGTGTCGCCTGGTCGCTGGGGTCTCCGGACGGTGACGCCCTCAGCCGCGACCGAGCACTCAGGCTGATCGCCCGGATCGCCGCCGCCGTCGCGGTGCCGGTCACCGCTGACATCGAGGGCGGATACGGCGAGGACGCCGCCGACGTCGCCGAGACCGTCACCGGGGTGCTCGCGGCGGGCGCCGTCGGCGTCAACATCGAGGACGGCGCCCGTCCCCCGGCCGAGCTCGCTGCGCGGCTGGCCGCGGCCCGGCGGAGTGCCGACCGGGCGGGCGCGGACCTGTTCCTCAACGCCCGTATCGACACCTTCCTCTTCGGTCTCGGCGACCCGGACACCCGGCTGAAGGAGACCCTGACCCGAGCGCGTCTGTACGTCGACGCGGGCGCGGACGGCATCTTCGTACCCGGTGTCACCGACGCCGCCACCATCACCGCGCTGGTCGCGGACATCTCCGTACCGCTGAACGTCATGGCCGGCCCCGGCGCCCCGAGCGTCACCGAGCTCGGTGCCCTCGGCGTGGCTCGCGTCAGTCTCGGCTCGGGCGTGGCGCAGGCCGCCTACGCCGCCGCCCGCCGCGCCGCACAGGACCTCTTCGGCGCCGGCGGCTACGACTCCCTCGGCGAAGGCATCGCCTTCCCCGAACTCAACTCCCTGCTCTCCGGGACTCACTGACCGCGTCGGGCGAGGCGGCGGTGCGCCGGGTCTCGGTGAGGTGGCTCTCGATGTACCGGGCGAGGATCAGCGGGTCCTGGGCGTTTCCCGCTTCGAAGGTGACACGGCGGAGGAGGGTGACTCCGCTGAGTGTGACGCCCTCGCGGGCGAGGACGAAGAGCAGGGCGAGGAAGGCCGACCGGGCGTTGCCGTCGTCGAACGGGTGGAAGAAGCAGATGTCGAGGTAGGCGCGGGCGGCCCGGGCGGTCAGGGGAAGGGGCCGCTCACCGTCCTTCGCGCTCTCGGCCAGGCAGGCGTCGAGGCGGGCGCGGGTGTCCGGGCCGATTCCGTAGCGCTCGCGGCCGCCTTTCGCGAAGGCGGGCGAAGCACGGAACAGCGGCGGCCTCGGCGTGTCCAGGACGTGCCGCTGCCAGCCGCGGAGCAGTTCGAAGTCGAGCGGGGCGCCGCGCGCCGCGTCGGACCGCATCCGTTCCAGAGCGGCGAGCAGGCCCTCGGCGCGGGCGGGGTCCACGGCGCCGTCGAAGGCGCGTATGTCCTCCGCGGCGCCGTCGCGGGAGGGGGGCAGGGGTGTGTCCGCGCCGCTGCCTGGGGCCTCCTGCCACGGCACGGCCGCGCGCACCGCGAGCCATCGCTCCAGATGGTCCGCCAGGGGTTCGGCGGAAGCTGTGCCGTCATCGGGCCGCAGTGACAGCGAGAGCCGCTCCGCGACGTCATCGACCAGGACGATGTCCGGGCCGGTCCAGCTCAGGAACCGCCCCCCGATGGCCTGGTCGACCAGGTCGCGCGCGGTGCCGGGTGCGATGCCCCATCGGCTGAGGAACCAGGTGAGCACCTGGCGGCAGTGCCCGTACCAGCCGCTGCCGCAGCCCGTACGGTCGGTCACGTGCAGGATCAGGTTTCGGGCCGCGCGTTCCCACAGGATCCGCTGGTCCCCCACATCGGCCAACTCCAGCGGGTACGCGTCGAACCACCCGGCCAGGCTCTCCAGCCATCCGCGCCACTCGCGCAGGGCGGCGACGACACGGGGGAGCGTCTCCTCCGGGGTGGTGATCGAGTCGCGCGGGCAGCACCAGTTCCCCACCGGACCTCCGTCGAAGTCCCCTTCGTCGTGCGCCCAACGCCAGCCCAGTGTCCAACGCCCGTAGCGCTCGACGAGGGCCTGCGACATGGCGTCGGCCCACAACCGGGCCTCGCCGTGGCTCCAGGCGCTCATCGCCGAGTCGGCGAACGGGATGTCCGGGCGGCTCGGAACACACCTGGCCGGTCCGAGCGCGTGCACCACCTGCGCTGCCGACACCTCGTCGAAGGGATGACGCGCGGGGTCCACCTCGTCCCAGTGCAGAAACTGAGGGGCCAGTTCAACGATCACCGCGCAAGCCTGCCACGTGCCCCCGGCACCCGTTCAACGGGATTTCCCGGGTCTACGCTGCCCACCCAGCGGCTTCCCGGATCTCAGCCGAAGACGTCCAGGTCGTCCAGCCAGGTGCCGCTGTCGCCGGTGGGGCGGGGCCGCACCGGGCACGGCTCAGGGTAGGTCGCCCTCGCGACCCTCGCGCGGACGATCTCCGGCCCGCCGCACGCCTCGACCGCGAAGGCGCCGAAGATCTTGGCGAAGGCCGCCGGGTCGCGGAACTCGACGCCGACCGCGCGCCCGTCGTGCAGCGGCACCCACACCACCCGGTCGAACCTGATCCACTCCAGCACCGGCTGATCGTCCGCGGTCGACCGTCCCTCCAACCACAGCCGCGCCACGTGCAGCAGGTTCACCTGCTCCATCGGCAGCCGCTTGCGCCGCACACGCAGCTCACGCGTCGTCAACGTGACCCGCTGGTCCTTCTTCGGATACCAGACCATCCCGACGCCGAACGGCCCCCACAACAGGACCCCGATCAGCGGCCAGGCGAGAGCATCGCCCCACGAGCGCAGCAGCGCACCGTCCAACAGGTACAGGACCCCGAAGACAAGAACCCACTTCGCCGTCATCCGCCAGAACCCCGTGCCCTGCCGGTACAGCACGCGCCGCTTCCCCGTCACCACCATGCCCGCAACGCTATCCGCCGCCTCTCACCTGCGGCGCGGGCAGGGGGCGGGGCGTTGGTCGAGGCCGGGGGAAGTGGCGGGCGCACTGGCCCGGCTGATGGCGCCCGGCCGGCGGTCGCAGGCGTCGGCGAGCACGCGGTCGAGGCCCGTGCACCGGATCTGGACGCTGCGGGAGTTGATGAGGTGGGCCAGCGGATCGAGCCGGGCTGCCGCAGCAGGAGCACGGGCTGAGGTGGAGGGGCCCGGGATCGGATCCCGGGCCCATGCGTCTGCCTCGGGACGTCGTCCCACGCGTCGGATCGTCGGTCCGCTGAAGTAGTCTTCCGGCCACCGCACACCGACTGGGGGGACCAGGCGAATTGACCGGCTTGACTGCTTTCCCGCTGCCTTTTCACACTTCTCGTTCCGCGGCGTTCGCGACACCCCGAACGCTGCGGGAACTGCAGATGACGCAGTGCAGCGCGCACATACGGGCGAAGCCCGGATGGTTCGACAAGATGCATGAGGACGACATCGTCGCCCGGTGGACCCGAGAAGCGATCGCCCAGGGGCTCACCGAAGCGCAAGTGCGTTACGTACTCGCCGAACTCACGCATTACGCCGCGCTCCGCGACGGACGTACCGGCATCGAGGTGTCCGCCGTCGACGGGGTGTGGCAGTCGGACACCCTGGTCGACGACGACCTCAGAGCCCGCCTGCGTGCGGCGGTCCGGGTCCTGGAGGAGGTCCCCGCGGCGGAACTGGACTGGCACCCCGGATCCGACGGTCAGGTACTGGACCTGGTGCACCCCTCACTGTTCTGCCTCGTGCGAGAGGTGAGTGGCGGGCCCGAGCGCGCTTGGCGGAACCCGACGAACCGCTATGCGAAGTACGAATTCTCGGAGAGGTTCCAGTGGTTGCCCACGGACGTGGACGTCAGTGACGACGGCGTCGCCGCCTTCCGTTCCCACGTCAACAACGTCCACCCCGAGAACCATCGCGAACTGGCCTCCGTCCTGCCGGACGTCTTCACGCGCATGCTTCCGCTGCTGGAGAATGTGCTCACCGATCTGCGCCATCCGCGGCCCCCGCGGATCGTGGCCGATCCTTACGGGTGGTATGACGCGGAGCCGGTGTATCCGGACAAGGCGGCCTTCAGTGACGAGGAGGCCTACGCGGAAGCCCGCCGTGTGTGGCATGAGGCCCTGGAGAAGTGGTGGGAGACCCGCCGCCCGGCCGTCCCCGACGCGCCGGCCTTCACCCCGCCCGAGCCGCCCGGGGAATCCGCCCGGGTGGACCTGCGCGGCCGCCGTCTCCAGGTCATCGTCAAGCTCGCCACCATCCACCTCACCCCGGACAAGCCCGAGTACGCCGGCGGTTCCTGGCATGTCGAGGGGATGCTGAACGAACGCATCGTCTCGACCGGCATCTACTACTGGGACAGCGAGAACATCACCGAGAGCGAGCTGGGTTTCCGGGCGGCACTGGATGACCCGGACTACGAACAGAACGACGACGACGGTCTGCGCGAGGTCTACGGCCTGGAGGACGAAGACGCGCTGAACCAGGTGCTGGGCTCGGCATCCACCCCGGCGGGCCGCTGTCTGGCGTTCCCGAACGTCCTGCAACACCGCGTCGGCTCGTTCCGCCTCGCGGACCCCACCCGCCCGGGACATCGGAAGATCCTCGCGTTCTTCCTGGTCGACCCGTCGGAGACGATCGTCTCGACCTCCGACGTGCCACCGCAGCAGCCATGGTCCCCCACGTCGACCATGACGCTTGCACAGGCCAAGGACTTCCGCGAGCAGCTCATGCAGGAGCGCACGTTCTTCGTCGACGAACACAACGAGCAGATCTACGAGCGCGCATTCTCCCTCTGCGAGCACTGAGCCCGCGGTCCGGCCGACCCCGGGGAGCCGAGCGCCTCGCTGCTCCGCTCCCCGCTGGTCGCCCACCCATGAGCTTCGCCGCCGGGCCCCCCTCATGGACCGCTCGGTCACCGCTTGACGCACAAAAGAGTGAGTGATTGAGTACTCACATGAAGACGGAACACCGGCAGCTGTCCACGGCCGAGGAGCGGCGCGAGACGGTATTGCGCACCGCCATCGGAGCCTTCGCGGCGCGTGGGTACTTCGGCACCACCACGACGGAGGTCGCCAAGGCCGCCGGCATCTCGCAGGCCTACGTCTACCGCCTCTTCCCGAACAAGGAAGTCCTGTTCAGCGCGGTCGTGGAACACTGCTTCGTCCGGGTCCGCGCCGCCCTCGAAGGCGGTGCGGCCAAGGCCAAGAGCAGCGCCCCCGAGGCGGTGCTCGCCTCGATGGGCGACGCCTACGCCCGCCTGATCAGCGACAACGACCTCATGCTGGTCCAGCTGCACGCCCAGGCCGCCGCGGTCTCCGAGCCGACGATCAGGGAGGCGGTCCGCGCGGGGTACGCCCGCACGGTCGAGTACGTCCGCAGCGCTTCGGGGGGCGACGAGGAGCAGGTGCAGCAGTTCTTCGCCACCGGCATGCTCTGCCACCTGCTCGTCTCCATCGACGCCGAGGCGGTCTCCGCACCCTGGACCCGCACCCTGTCCGCCGGGATCACGCACTACTGACACCTTCTGAACGGGCGACCGCAGTCCACGGAACCAGCGGTCGCCCTTTTTCAGCCCCAAAGAGTGAGTGGTTGACCACACATAGAACCGCACGGACCTCTGCCACGCACACTCCCGACCCGCCCGTGCCCACCCGCCCCTCTCGGAATCGAGGCCATGATGACGCGCAAGCCCTACCTGACCGGCCACTACGCCCCCGTCGCCGACGAGATCACCGCGACGGACCTGGCCGTCGACGGCGCCCTGCCGCCCGAGCTGACGGGCCGCCTGATCCGTAACAGCCACAACCCCAAGCCGGGCATCACCCCCACCCACTGGTTCAAAGGCAGCGGCATGGTGCACGGCATCCGGCTGAACCAGGGGCGCGCGGAGTGGTACCGCAACCGCTGGGTCCACACCCCCGCCCTGGACGGCGCTCCGTACCTGACCGACGAGGGCCCCGATCTGACGGCCAGCACGGCCGGTACGCACGTCATCGAGTACGGTGGCCGGCTCCTGGCCCTGTCGGAGGCGGCGCTGCCCTTCGAGCTGACGGCCGAGCTGGAGACGGTGGGCGCGTACGACTTCGGGGGCAGGCTCACCTCCGCCATGACCGCCCACCCCAAGGAGGACCCGGTCAGCGGCGAGCTGCACTTCTTCGCCTCCTCACCCTTCCCGCCGTACCTGATCCACCACGTGGCCTCCCCCGGCGGCCAGGTGCTCGACAGCCAGGAGGTGCCGGGCGCGAGCGCCGCGCTGAAGCACGACTTCGCCGTCACCGAGCACTACGTGGTCTTCCTGGAGGGCTCCGTCACCTTCGACCCCGGCGAGCACTCCGGAATCCCGTACGGCTGGAGCGACGCGCAGGCCTCGCGGATCGGTGTCATGCCGCGGGGGACGGGCGGTGCCCGGCAGATCCGCTGGTTCGAGGTCGGCCAGGGGTACGGCATGCACGTCGCCAACGCCTACGAGGACGCCGCCGGGCACATCGTCGTCGAGGGCCCCACGGTGGGCCGCGAGGGATGGCAGCGCTCCTGGAACTGGTGGGTGGGGGCCCCGGACCGCGGCGCCGAGCCCAACTCCGGTTCGCGCAGCCGCCGCTGGACCGTCGACCTGGCCGCGGGGGGTGTCAGGGAGCAGCAGACCGACGACCTGACGGTGGAGTTCCCCACCATCAACGACCACTTCGTCGGCAGTGAGCACCGCTTCCAGTACGCCCTGTCGTTCCCCGACGACCTCGGCGTCGGCCATCACGCCCTGGTGAAGTACGACCGCGCCACCGGCGCCCGCCGGCTGCTGCCCTTCGGCACCGGCCAACTGCCCAGCGAGGCGGTGTTCGTCCAGGCGGACGGCGCCACCGGGGAGGACGAGGGCTACCTCCTGACCATCGTGAGCGACCTCAACGCCGACGCCTCGAAGATGCTCGTCCTCGACGCCTCCGATCTCACCGTGCCGCCGGTCGCCACCATCCACCTCCCCCGGCGCGTGCCCGCGATGATCCACGGCTCGTGGATTCCCGACGCCGCCCTGTGACAGACCCGGACCCCACCCGAACACCCCGACCCACACCTGACGAGGAGCAACGCCATGCACGAATCCCAGGTCAACACCCCCACTGTCACCGAGGCGGTCCTGCCCGGCGTCGTCGAGCCGGAGGGCATCCAGGTGCGCACCCGGCCCCACCGCCCGGCCGGACCCGGGCAGGTGGTGCTCGCGATGGAGGCCGCCGGTGTCTCCTTCGCCGAGCAGCAGATGCGCCGCGGCAAGTACTTCGACCAGCCGCCTTTCCCCTTCGTCCCCGGTTACGACCTCGTCGGGTGGGCCGTCGACGTCGGCGCGGGCGTGCCGGGCGACCTGCTGGGGCGTCGCTTCGCCGCTCTGACCAAGACCGGCGCCTGGGCCAGCCACGTCGCCGTCGAGGCCGGCGACCTGACCGAGGTGCCCGACGCGGTCGACTCCGCCGACGCGGAGACCTTCGTGGTCAACGGCATCACGGCCTGGCAGATGCTCCACCGTCTCGCGAAGGTCCGGCCCGGCCACACCGTCCTCGTGCACGGCGCGAACGGCGGCGTCGGCTCCACCCTCGTACAACTCGCCCGCATCGCCGGCGCCCGGGTCGTCGGCACCGCGTCGGCCAAGCACCACGACGCCGTCCGGGCGCTGGGCGCCGCCCCCGTCGACTACCGGGCCGCCGGCCTGGCCGAGCAGTTGCGCACCCACGCCCCGCAGGGTTACGACGCGGTCTTCGACCACGTGGGCGGCGACAGCATCGTCACCTCGTACGACCTGCTCGCCGCCAAAGGCACCCTCGTCTCCTACGGGACCGCCTCGACCCGTGACGTCCAGGGCTCGTCCAAGGCTCCGGTCCTCAAGCTGTTCGCCCGTCTGATGCTGTGGAACGCGCTGCCCAACGGCAAGGGCGCCCACTTCTACAACATCTGGGCAGGACACCGCAGGCGCGGCTCCTTCCGCACCCGGCTGCGCGCCGACCTGACCGAGGTCTTCGCGCTGCTCGCCGCGGGCGCCCTCGCCCCGCAGGTCGCCGCGCGCGTCCCGCTCACCGAGGTCGGCGAGGCGGTACGGCTCGCCGAATCCGGCACGGTCGTCGGCAAGGTCGTCCTGGTGCCGTAGACGGCGACACCGCGGCGCCCTCCTCAGTCGGCGGCGCCTCGGCACAGAAGCCGCTGCCGTGGGCCGCAGGCCTGCTCCCCCACGGCACGCAGCAGCGCCCAGGCGGTGGCTTGGTTGGCGCTGACGACGGCTTTGCCGAGACGTTCTTCGAGGCGGGCAAGGAGGTCGTAGGTGGGCAGGGCGGTGCAGCTGATGAACAGCGCGTCCGCCTCGGCGTGGTCTCCGCGCACGACCGTGTCCGCTACCCGCTGCTCGTCCGCGGCGTAGACGTCCTCGACCGCGTCGAGGCCCAGCGGTGTGAGGGCCACGACGTCGAATCCGCAGGCCTCCAGGTAGGCGGCGAGCAGACGGTCCACCGGTTCCTGGTAGGGATGCACCACGGCCAGTCGGCGGGCGCCCACGGCGCGCAGGGCCTCGGTGACCGCGCCACTGGTCGTCAGCGCCTGCCGCGCGCCGAAGTCAGTCATCGCATCCCGCAACGCCCGCTCGCCGGCCACCCCGTCGGCGAAGCTGCACGCGGTGCACAGATACCCCACCGTCTCCGCCCCGCGTCCCACGAGTTCGCGGACAGGCTCTGCCAGCACGTCTGGCCTGCCGAGGCGGGAGACGAGCTCCAGATTGTCCCGGTAGGGCACCTCCCCGGTGAGGGTCACCGTGCACCGCACACTCGGCGGCAACCATCGCCGGAACTCCTCCTCACGCAGGAAATCGAAGGAGGCGACCACGCCGACATGTCGTCCGGTCGCGGGACCCGGGCTCCGTGGGGGCATGCCGACCAGGCTAACGGGACGCTGTCCTCAGCCGGAGATGAGGTCGCCGCCGACGGGGAGCCCGTCGACCTGGCCGCTGGTCACCACGGCGAGTTCGTAGTCATGGCGAGTGCCCTCCTGCCACTGTCCGCCGGCCAGCGGAACAGTGGCGACGTTGGCCACCGGACCCGCGGTCCAGTCGAGCACACCGACGATGGTCCTCAGTCGGCTGCTGCCCAGGGCGACGGCGAGGGAACGACGGTCGGTCGGGTCATCGGCGGTGGTCAGCGCGTGCGCCGCCACTTCGAACAGGGCGTAGGCCAGCCCGAGCGGCTGCAGCCACTGGCGTCCGGTGCGCTGCTCGTACGCTTCGGCCAGTTCGGCGGCGGTCATGCCGTCGAGGGACGAGACGTAGGGGTGGGCTGGTGTCCAGTAGGCGAGCGTTCCGACGCCCGCCTGGGCCGGCTGCCCGCCGGTGCTGGTGACCGACGGCGGGTAGGCCAGCCAGCGTGAACAGGTGATCAGGCGGGGCCGCCAGCCGCTCTCGGCGGCCTGGGCTCGGAACAGTGCCAGGTCCTGGCCGGTGGCGGCGCTGGTGACGATGTCGGCCTCGGCGTCACGGAACGCCGTGACGTGTGCGTCGAGCGCGGTGGCCGGTTCCCGGTACGGCTCCGGTTGCAGGAGATCGTGTCCGCGGGCGCGGGCCGCGGGTGCGAAGCCGTGCTCCGGGTGCCGGGACCAGGTGCCCTGCGGGCCGTCGTTCCACAGGCACCCGACCGTGTGCTTGCGGCCGTCCACCCGTTCCCAGAGGTCGGCGAAGGTGTGCGCGATGTCGTCGAGGCCCCAGCAGAAGTGGTACGTCCAGTCGAAGGGGCGGTTGTCGTCCGCTCCGCGGCCGTAGTAGTAGACCTGCCAGGGGAAGGCGCTGGACAGGCAGGGGACCCCGACCGCCTCGCACGCGTCCGCGACCGCCGGCAGCACTCGTGTGCCGGCCAGCGTCAGAATGATCTTGGCGTCCTCGTCCCGGACGAGTTCGTCCACCGCCTGCCGGGCTCCCTCGGCGCTGGAGCGGGTGTCCCGGCTCGCCAGCCGGATCCGGTGGCCGACCGAGCCCGCTCCGGCCAGTTTCTCTTCCATCAGGGTCATGGCGAAGTCCAACGGATCCCCGAGGTTCGCCAACCGCCCCGAACGGGCGACGGCCACCCCCACCGTGAGGACGCGCTCCCGCCCGTCGCTGAACTCGCTCATCATGCTCCCTACGAGGGCTTCGGTCAGGAACCGCCGCTGACGCACAGCTATGGCTCCCCCACGGGCCGAGGAAGCAAGAGCGCCGATCGAGTGATCCGGGCGCGCTACGGGGCGCGACACCGGTAGCGGTCGCTGCCGGCGTCCATGATCGAGCCCATGGAGACGCCCTACGCCTGCTATCTACGACTCCCCGATCTCCTCGGCCTCCAGCGGCCGCGTACGCCCGACAGGCAGCCGGGTCAGTGGGCGGACGAGCACTTCTTCATCACCGTGCACCAGTCGGCCGAGGTGCTGGTGAGCCAGGCCCTGGTGGATCTGCGGGAAGTCTCGCGACTCGCGCGTTGCGGCAGGCCGGCGGCTGCGGCCGGTTCCCTGCGCCGGGTCACGGCGCTCATGGACATGCTCGAGGCACACCTCGCACTCCTCGAACGCCTCGACCCCGGAGCCTTCGCCTCTTTCCGCCCGCTGCTCGAGAACGCCAGCGCGGCGCAGTCGAGCCAGTTCGCGGAACTGTTCCGGCGCATCGCCGCGCTGGACTGCCGTCCGGCGCGCGAGGCGAACTCTGCGGAGGCCGATGCGGGTGCCGGTGCGGAGGTGGATGCGGGTGGCGCGCACGAGGCGGAAGACCGGGAGGTGGCCGATGCGCTGTGGGCCCTGCGGGCGGCGGTCACCCGCTGGCGGACACGGCATCTGCTGCTCGTCGAGCGGATGATCGGCGACCGCCCCGGAACCGGCGGAACCTCCGGACTGTCGTACCTGCGCTCCCGGATCGACCTGCCACCGCACGAGTAGTCAGCGACAGCGACGCAGGAGAGCAACAGCCCATTGCGGAAAGTGGCTCACGCCGCACCGATGAGTTTCCGGGACGGAGCCGGTCTGCACCGGTATGAAGACTCACACACTTGAGACAGCCGGCGCGGACCTGGTCCATGACGTTCGTGGGCCGCTGCCGGCCGCAGATGGCCGCCCGCCGTTGTTCATGATCGGGCAGCCCATGGACGCCTCCGGCTTCGCCGCGCTGGCCGCGCGCTTCCCCGAGCGGACCGTGGTGACCTATGACCCGCGCGGGCTCGGCCGCAGCACCCGTAAGGACGGACGGGTCGACCACACGCCGCAGACCCAGGCCGACGACGTGCACGCCGTCGTCGAGGCGCTCGGGGTCGGGCCGGTCGAGATGTTCGCCAGCAGTGGTGGAGCGATCACCGCGCTCGCGGTCGTGGCGAAGTACCCGGCGGACGTGACCACTCTGGTCGCGCACGAGCCGCCGCTCATCACCCTCACGCCGGACGGCCCGGCGGCCGTGCGGGCGCGGGCCGGCGTCCGGGACGCCTACGAGAAGCGGGGGTGGGGAGCCGGGATGGCGGCGTTCGTGGCCATGACCTCGTGGCAGGGTGAGTTCACCGACGCGTACTTCGCACAGCCGGAGGCCGACCCCGCCGCGTTCGGGATGCCCACGGAGGACGACGGCTCACGTGACGATCCGCTGCTGTCCGACCGGTCGTGGGCCGTCAGCAGCTACCGTCCGGACGCCGAGGCGATCGCCGCCGCGCCGACCCGCGTCGTGATCGCCGTGGGCGAGGAGTCCGAGAACCTCCAGACCGGACGCACCTCCGTCGCGACCGCCGAACTGCTCGGACAGCGGGTATCCGTGTTCCCGAGCCACCACGGCGGGTTCTGCGACGGGGATTTCGGATACCCGGGCAAGCCGGACGAGTTCGCGCAGCGACTGCGTCAGGTACTTGACGGGGCCTCATAGACCGCCTGTTGACCGTGCGGACACCGGCATCCGGCGTCCGCTGTCTGGCATGAGGTGTCCGACATGGGGTGCCCGGCATGGGGTGCCCGCCGAACGCGGTCGGGGCCGCAGAGCGCGCCGAGTCGCGGAAAACCCGTTGCGCCGTCCCGGCCGCGGCACGACGGTGTTTCCGTGGCTGCGGCCGCAGCCACGTTCAGAACGGTCGTCGACCCAGCGCGAAGGACCTCATGTCAACCGTTGTCGTTGTCGGTGCGGGCATCGTCGGCTCCTCCGTGGCCTACCACCTGGCCCGTCGGGGCGTCCCGGTCACGCTGCTGGAGCAAGGCCCCGCACCAGCCACGGGAACCACCGCGGACGCCTTCGCCTGGATCGGCAGCGCGGGAGGTCACTGGCCCGGCGGGGCCCAGGACCTCCGTGAGTACGTCCTCGCGGACTACCGGCGTCTCGAAAGCGAGCTGCCCCATCTCACCGTCCGTCGGACCGGCTCACTGTCCTGGACCCGGGCGACGACCGAGAACTCCCGGCCGGGGGCAGGCCGGTTCCGTGTCGGCCGCAGTGAGATCGCAGCTCTGGAGCCCGGTCTCCGACGCCCACCCTCCCAGGCCGTCCACACTCCGAGCGACGCGGGGGTCGACCCCACGGCCCTGACCCGCGCACTCGTCGACGCCGCGGCCGCGCATGGAGCCACCGTGCTGTACGACACCGAGGTCAGCTCCTTGCGGCTGGCCGACGGGCGCGTCGAGGGAGTGCTGTCGTCGACCGGGCCCCACGCCGCCGCCACCGTCGTGCTCGCCGCCGGCACCAACGTCCCCGAGCTGTGCGAACCGCTGGCGACCGGCCTGGCCATTGCCGCCTCACCCGCCACCCTCGCGCGGGTGTCCGCACCGCCCGGCCTGGTCAAGACCATCGTGGACAGCCCTCACTTCGAGGTCCGGGAGGTCCGCGACGGAGAACTCTTGATGGTCGTGCCGCACCGGGCAGGCGCTCCGACATCGGTCGAGCAGGCAGTGCGGGAAGCATTCCAGCATCTGACGACGACGTTCCGGGGCAGCGGCCGGTGCCGACTGCTGGGCCATCACACCGGCAGACGCCCCATGCCCGCGCACGGACCCGTCATCGGGTACGCGACCTCGGACCGATCCCTCTATCTCGCGGTCATGCACTCCGCCATCAACCTGGCGCCCACGGCCGGACGGCTCATCGCGGACGAACTGGTGACCGGCAGGCCGGCCCCCGAGCTACGGCGCTGCCGCCCACGCGCCCACTGACGTCACAGCCTGGAGTCGGCCGTCCCGAAGACGAACCGTCCCTGTTTCCGCGTCCCCGCACCATCCATGCGGCAGCCGTCGCGACGATCGCGGACACCGCCCAGGCCTTGCCGGGCCAGGGCGGGCGCCCACCCCTGAGCCACCGGGGAAGGTCATGGCGTCGGTGTGCCGATCCGAAGCCGGTTGCCGTCAGGGTCGCGCAGTTCGATCTCGCGCGCCCAGGGAGCGTCATTGACCTGCGCTCCGAACTCGGAGGCGACGGCCTCGACATCACGAACGCGGAGGTAGACCAGAGTGTCGGGGCGGGCGTCGCCCTCGTGCTCCGACAGGAACAACCGCACCCCGCCCCGGGCGACCTCGACGAACGCGGGAAGGCCCGGTTCGAAGCGGTGTTCCCACTGCTTGGCGAAGCCCAGTCGCTCGTACCACGCGACAGCCGCCGCGGCGTCCTCGACGCGAAGAATGGGAATGACTTCCTCGTCCATGGCGCCATCGTCTCAGACTGGTTCCAGCCGGAGAGCCGGCACGGGCGAGCCCGCGAGGCCGAGGCTGGTCACCCCCGCCGTTCCGGGCTCAGGAGAACCTCGCTGCCGATGGGGGTGAAACCGCAGGCGAGGAAGGCGCGCAGGGAGCGGGCGTTGCCCGGGGAGACGGCGGCGAAGACCGGTTCGCCTTCCGGGACCAGCGAGAGGGCGTCGGAGAGGAGCGACCGTCCGTACCCTCGGCTGCTGTCCTGGGTGCGATGGAGTTCGATGCTCACCTCACGCCGCCCCGCGAGGCCGTCGGCCAGAGTGATGAGGCCTCGTTCGTCACCGTGGACCCGGACGTTGCTCCGCAGCCGTCGGGCGTGGCGGACGCGTGGATGGTCGTCGGCATCGGTCAGCTGCGCCAAGCGCGGAGGACCACCGGCGCCGCGGGCCGTGAGCGTGGCGTCGATGACGTCGATCCAGCCCGTGGGCCCGGCGAGGTGACGCAGGAAGTCCGCGGACAGCGACTCCCCGAATCCGTCCGGGCTCTGGGCATGCACGGCCTCGTCGGTCAGGGCCGTGGCGACGACGGCGTGCCCCGTAAAGGCGACCGAGCATTCGAGGCCCGCCGGCAGGGGCGGCAACACCGTCACGCGGCCGTCGGTCGGCGGGAAGCGGTTGTCGGCGGCGTCCAGGAAGAAGGCGAGGAGCGGATGCGGTTCACCCACGACGGGACTCCCACCGACGTGGCGCGGAGTTCCGGTCCGGCGGCAGGCAAGTGCCCGTACCGGTCGAATGGTTGGGGCTGATCATGCCGCGAGCGTACCGGTGTGCGCCACGAGGTGAGTGACCGCGCTCAAGACGTCCGCGGATGGTCTCCCGTGGTGCCGTCGAGGAGTTCACGCACGATGTCCATATGACCCGCGTGCCGGACGGTGTCCTCTAGCATATGGATGAGGACCCAGCGTAAGGACACCGTTTTGCCGTTCCAGGACGTCCCCAGGTCGTCGAGGTCCAGCTCGGCGATCGCCGCGTCTGCGGCTGCCCGAGCCCGCCCGTAGAACTCCACTATCTGGGTCGTGGTCTCCTCCGCGGCCACGTGCATGTCTTCGGTGGAGGGATCGAACCAGAACGGCTCGGCCTCGCGCCCGAACGTCGTGCAGAACCACCCGTACTCGACGGCCGCCAGATGTTTCACCAGGCCCAGCAGGTTCGTCCCCGACGGAGTCATCGGCCGCCGCAAGGCATCGCCGTCCAGTCCATCGAGCTTCCAGAGCACGGCGTCGCGGTGCCGGTCGAGACTGGCGTGCAGGCTCTGCTTCTCGCTGCCGGTGAACGGCACATCCTTGGTCATGCGCGGAACGTAGCAGCCGGGTCTGACAACGGCCCATCGGTCACGTGACCGTTCCACCGCCCCGAGCAGCGCAACCTTCCCCCTGCTCAGTCGGTCATGCAGGCATGATCCTCTCGTCCGAAGATGCCGGTGTCTGGGTTCTGCCCGTGGTGTTCTTGTTGGGGGTGGCCGCCGTCGCGCCGGTCGTCTGCATCGTGCTCGCCGGGCGGGTCCTCCTTCGTGTCGCGCGGTCCGCGGCCTCGGGTGACGCCTGGGCGGCGTTCACCCCCGGCACGTGGTTGCTCGCCGCGGGGTCGGCTGCGCTCGGCGCGGGGTTGCCGTTCTCCGCCTCGCTGCTCGGCAGGCCCGCCCCATGGGTCCACACCGTCAGCTTCATCTGTGGCTGTTTCGCCCTGGCCGCTGTGGCGATGTCGGGGCTCACGGCCGTCCTGAATCGACGCCTGTAGGAGGGTTCCAGGAGGGTCCAACCCGCGGACGAGGCGTGCCCGCAGCACCACAGCAGTCGTCGTCAGGGGCACCGGTCGTCAGGAACCCTCGCCGTCCCTCCGGGTGATGCGGGCGATCGCCTCGACGGTCAGTGCCCGGTCGTGGGGTTCGGTTTCCAGGGCGCGGTGGATGGACAGGCCCTCGATCATCGCGTCGAGCTGGCGGGCCGTCGCCGGGTCGAAGTGACGCTCCAGGGCGACGCGGCTGCGGCGCATCCACTCCCGGGTCAGCTCGCGGTAGGCGGGCTCGCGGGCGGCGAGCGTGTACAGCTCGTGGGTGAGGACGAGTTCGCGCTGGTTGCCGCCGGACAGATGGTGGACCAGATCGGCCACCGCCGTCCGGGCCTCGTCGGCGGTGGAGGCGGCGCCGAGGTGCTCCTCGAACACGGCGACGATACCGCTGGAGAAGCGGGTGAACGCCTCGCGCAGCAGTTCCTCCATGCCGCCGAAGTGGTACGTCATCGAGCCGAGCGGCACACCGGCGCGGGCGGCGACCTTGCGGTGCGAGGTCCCGGCGACCCCCTCCTCCGCGATGAGGTCGAGCGCGGCGGTGATGATGCGTTCCCGCCGCTCGGGGTCGTTCCGTCCGGTCGCCACGGTGCTTCCTTGCTTCTCTCTGTAGGGAACTGCTAGATCGAGCGGATCACCCGGGCCGGGTTGCCCACCGCGACCACATGGGCGGGTACGTCCTTGGTGACCACGGCTCCGGCGCCGATGACGCTGTTGTCCCCGATGGTCACCCCGGCCAGCACGATCGCGCCACCGCCCAGCCAGACATTGTCGCCGATCGTGATCGGCCCTGCGGCCTCCAGCTTGTCCCGGCGCGGCTCCGGCTCCACCGGGTGGGTGGGGGTGAGCAGCTGGACGTTCGGCCCGATCTGGCAGTCGCGGCCGATGGTGATGGGGGCCACGTCCAGGGCGGTGAGGTTGTAGTTGATGAACGTGTCCTCGCCGACCGTGATGTACGAGCCGTAGTCCACGAACAGCGGCGGCCGGATGTGGGCCCCGGCGCCGAGGCCGCCGAGCAGTTCGGCGACGACCGGCCGGGCGGCGTCGGGGTCCTCGGCGTAGGCGGCCAGGTACTGGGCGGCGAGGCGCACGGCCCGCCGCTGGGCCTGCGCGATGTCGGGGTCGTCGGCGATGTAGAGGTCTCCGGCGAGCATCCGCTCGTGGTTCGTACGGGGGTCTCCCGCGAAGTAGTCGGTCATGGGTACGATCGTACACTCGGAGCGTACGGTCGTACGCTCCTTGTCTCGGCCGACCACTGCGTTCTGCCCTGTCCGCTCTCCGTCTGCTCCCGATCGCTCTTGCTTCTCTTCGTGTCCGTCCTCGATCCGTCTGCTGAGGCCCCGCTGTCATGGATGCCGCTATACGCCGCTGGCGTGCCGCTCTCTTCCTCTTCATGCTCGCCGCCGGTACCGGCATGGCCTCGTGGGTGGCACGCACCCCGGCGGTCAGGGACGGTCTCGACGTGTCCACCGGCGTGATGGGCCTGGTGCTGTTCGGTCTTTCGACCGGCTCGATGGCCGGCGTCACGGCCTCCGGCCCTCTCGTACGCCGTTGTGGGGGCCGGGTGACGATCAGCGCGGGTGCGGCGCTGGTCGTCGCGGGGCTGCTGGTCGTCGCGGCCGGCGCGAGTCTGTCGCTGGCGGCCGGGGTCTTCTGCGGACTGGCCCTGTTCGGCGGCGGTTTGGGGATCGCCGAGGTCGCGTTCAACATCGAGGGAGCGGCTGTCGAGAGCATCATCGGCCGGCCCGTCCTGCCGGTGCTGCACGGCTGCTTCAGCCTGGGCACCGTCGTCGGGGCGCTGCTGGGCATGGCGCTGACGGCCGTCGCGTTTCCGGTCGGATGGCATCTGACGGCCGTCGCGGCCCTCATCGCCGCCGTCGCCGTACGGGCCGTCCTGTCGCTCCCGCACGGTACGGGCAAGAAGACCGCCGGGGACGACGACTCCCCCCGGCGGAGCGGCGGGCCAGGACACCTGCGCGTGTGGCGGGACCGGCGGCTCCTCCTCATCGGGGTGATCGTGCTGGCCATGGCCTTCGGGGAAGGCGCCGCCAACGACTGGCTGCCGCTGCTCATGGTCGACGGCTACCACGTCAGCGCCACCGCGGGATCGCTGACCTTCCTGGCCTTCGCCGCCTCAATGACGCTGGGCCGATTCGCGGGCGGTCCCCTCCTGGAGCGCTTCGGCCGGACCCAGGTCGTCCGGATCAGCGCCGTGACCGCCTCCCTGGGTCTGGTGGTGGTGATCGTCTCGCCCAGCCCGCTCATGGCGGGCGCCGCCACGGTGCTGTGGGGGCTGGGCACGTCGCTCGGCTTCCCCGTCACCCTGTCGGCGGCGGGCGACCACCCGCACGACGCGGCGGAGCGCGTCGGCGCCGTCGCCACCGCGGGATACGTCGCCTTCCTCGTCGGCCCGCCCGCCCTCGGCTTCCTCGCCGACCACATCGGGCTCCGCCTCACGATGACCGTCGTCCTCGCCCTGCTGGTCGTCGCTTCCGCGCTGGCGGGAGTTCTCGGCTCCGGCGGTCGCGCCGAAACGGCCGCAGACACGAAGGCGCAGCCCATGTCGAGCTGACCTCGCCGCTGCTCGCCTTCCGGAGCCGGGGCAGGCCCCGGACACCCCGACGCCGCCTGCCCTCTCGGCATCGACTGTGCGAAAATCGCCGGGCCCGGGGGCGGGCCGGCCACCGCCGCACGTCCGGTTCCGCGCGCACCCGAAGCGTCTCCGCAGTGTCCCCGAGGCCCCCGAGGTGGCGACGTGACGACAGCACCGCAGCACGGCCGGTCCCGGCGTCCGCCTCTGCCGCGTGGGTGGCGGCGGCTTCTGGCACGGCTGCCCATCGGCCTCTACCGGGTCGGCCTCGGCCCGGTTCTCGGGGGACGCCTGCTGTTGCTGCACCACACCGGCCGCACCAGCGGCCTCGACCGCCGGGTGGTCCTGGAGGTCATCGCCCACGACGCGGAGCAGGGCACCTGGATCCTGGCCTCCGGCTTCGGACCCAAGGCCGCCTGGTACCAGAACCTGCGCGCCACGCCGCGGGCCCGCATCCAGTTCCGCGACCGCCGATACGCCGTCGCCGCCCACTTCCTGGACGCGGACGAGGGCGGCGAGATCATGGCCCGCTACGCCCGCGCCCACCCCCGCACGGCACGCCGTCTGTGCGCCTTCATGGGCTTCGAGGACGACGGCACCCTCGGCTCCTACCGGCGAGCCGGTCGGCACATTCCCTTCGTACGTCTGGAAGTCGTACGAAGGGAAGACACTGCCGGTCGGTCTCTGCGCCGGCATTGACGCACACCCATGTGCGGCAGATCGACGCGGCGCGTGCGCTCGTGGCGAACCGCCCTAGCGTGCGAGGCCGTTGCGGTGGGCGATGGCCGCCGCCTCCGTGCGCGTCGTCGCGCCGAGTTTCGCCAGGATGTGGGAGACGTGGACGCCTGCCGTGCTGGGCGAGATGTGGAGGCGTTCGGCGATGCGGCGGTTGCTCAGGCCCTCGGCGATGAGGGCGAGCACATCGTGTTGGCGCGGGGTGAGGCCGCCCGTGCCCGGGGCGGGGCCCGCGGCCAGGGCGATCTCGCGGGTGAGGGGGGCCGCGCCGAGCGTGGCGGCCAGTTTCGCCGCCTCGTCCAGCAGGGTCCGCCCACCGTCGCGGTCTCCGCCCAGGAGCGCGGCCTGCCCGCCGTACAGCAGGCTCTGCGCCAGTTCATAGGGCTGGCCCAGCTCCCGCCACGCGGCGATCACCTCGTCCCAGCCGGTGTCGTCGAGCAGTGCGTGCAGGCACATGCGGAGTGCCTGGTCGTACGCCCCGTCGTCCCCGACACCGAAGACGCGGCCCATGGCGGCCAGTTCGGTACGCCGAGCGGTGACCGCGGGGCCGTGCGCGTCGCCGCGGGCCCGCTGCACCAGCGCCCCGGTGATCAGCACGGGGAGGGAGTCGACGCCGTGCAGTTCGGCGAGGCCCGGGTCGGCGAGGGCGCGCCCCAGCAGTCGGTCGGCGCGTTCCGGGTCGCCCTGGGCGAGGGCGAGCAGGGGCCGCCACCGGTACTGGTGGTACATGGAGACGTCGTGCGGGGCGTCCTCGGTCTCGACGAGCGCGGCCTCCGCCGCCCGCAGATCTCCGCGCATCAGGGCCAGTTGACCGGCCATGGAGCGTAGGACCTGGTCCTGTACGGGAGGCGGGCTCTGGGTCAGCGCCTCGTCGAGGAGCGCGGTCGCCCGCTCCCACTCACCGGTCAGGATCAGTGCGCGTACGGCGTAGGAGGTGAGCGCGGCGCCTCTGCTGAGGCCGAGGCCGAACCTGCGGGCACGCCGGGCGGCGGCGAGTGCCGTGTCGATCGCGCGCCGGTACTCACCGTCGCGGGTGTGCAGCGTGGCCTCGTACATCGGCACGGTCAACAGGAGGTCGTACCCCTCCAGCCGTTCGGCGAGGGCGCTCGCCTCCACCAGCGCGTCGAGATCGCGGTGGCGGGCGCCGCGGCCCAGCAGACCGCGCACGGTGACGGTGGCGTCGCCGGTGCGCCGCCCGACGCGCAGCGCCTCGTCGAACGCCCGCTGCCCCGTGGCGGAACCCGGGAGCAACCCCATGGCCAGTACTCCGAGCACCCTGCCGCGCTGGGTGTCGTCGGGATCGTCGGGCAGCAGACGCAGGGCTCGTTCGAAGTCGGGGGTGCCGATGGAGTTCAAGCGGTGCAGCAGCCTGCCCCGGTGTTCCAGGAGCAGAGCGACACGCTCGGGGGCGCGGTGCTCGTCGAGGAGGGCGAGACCGGCGGTGGCGTGCTCGACGCCGCGCTCGTAGTCCCCGCTGAACATGCATGCTTCGGCCGCCTCGGTGCGGACGCCCCCCAGATCCACGCCCGCCCGCGCGCCCGCGTCGGGGGTGCGATCCCACCAGTCGATGACGCGTTCCAGCATCTGGACCTGGTCCTGGTACGCGTAGGAGCGCCGCGCCTGGCCCGCCGCCCGGTACGCGGCGACGAGGGTGGACGCGTGATCGCCGGCCGCTGCGGCGTGCGCGGCCAGTTCGGCGTAGGCGTCGCCGGTGCTCAGGGCTTCGGCGTACCGGGCGTGCAGCCGGGCGCGCTCACCGGGCAGCAGGTCCTCGTACACGGCGTGGCGTATGAGCGCGTGCCGGAACGTGTAGCCGTCGCCGTCCGGGACCAGCAGCCCGTGGTCGACCAGGACCCGGATCAGGGCGTCCAGACCGTCGCCGCTCTCGTCGGCCAGCTCCTCCAGCAGGCGGTGCGCGATCCGGCTGCCTCCGGCGGAGGCCAGGCCGAGCAGGCGGCGGGCCGGGGCGGGCAGTGCGCGCGGAGCTTGCAGGAGCAGCTCGCGCAGGCTGTCCGGGGTCCCCTCCTCCGCGTGGGCGAGCGCCTCGACGAACAGGGGGTTGCCGTCGCTGCGCCGGTACACGTGGTCGAGGGTGGGGCCGTCCGGCACCGCGCCGAGGATCGCCGCGAGCTGCCGTCCGACGTCGTTACGGCCGAGTCGGGGCAGGCGCAGGGTGGTGGTGCGCGGGCCGCGGACCAACTCGGTCAGCAGCGGGTCCAGGTGATTGATCCGCGTCGCGTCCGGCCGGTAGGTGGTGACCAGCAGGATGCCCGGCTGTGTCAGGTTACGGGCGAGGAAGGCGAACAGTTCGCGGGAGGCCGCGTCCGCCCAGTGCAGATCCTCGACGATCACCATGAGCGGGCGCCGAGCGGCGGCCTCCTCGATGAGCGCGAGCACTTCCTCGTACAGGCGGTGCTTTCCGGTGTCCGTGTGCGGGTGAGGTCCTCCGGAGCCCGTGTGCGGGTGAGGTCCTCCGGGGCCCGTGTGCGGGTGAGGTCCTCCGGGGCCCGTGTGCGGGTGAGGTCCTCCGGGGTCCGTGTGCGGGTGAGGTCTTCCGATGTCCGTACGCGGACGGCGCTCCCCGGCGTCCGGCGCGCTCGGCTCGCCCAACCCGGGGAACCAGCGCGTCAGTTCCCGGTACTCACGGGCGCTCGCCGTGGCGGCTCCGTCCTTGGCCAGCCGGCGCAGCACCGCGACGAACGGGGCGTACGCGAAGCCTTCTCCCCCGGAGCTCGCGAACTCCGTGCAGGCGCCTTCGACGACACGTACCGGCTCGTTCAGCAGGCCCGGCTCGATCCGCTCGTTCCGCTCGTTCCGCTCGTTCCGCTCGTTGAGCGAGCGCGTGAATTCGGTGAGCAGCCGTGTCTTCCCGATCCCCGCCTCACCGGCGACCAGCGCCACGGCAGGTCCGTCCCGGATCGCCGTGCGCATCGTGGCCGCCAGCGTCTCAAGGGCCTCATCCCGGCCGATGTAGACCGGACTGGCCACACGGTCCACCCGAAACGCCACCATGACGAGCAGCATAAACGCTGTCCATAAATACCGAACCCGCCGGATGCGGCGGGGGTGTTTACCCCGCGACGGTAGACGCATGACGACGACTGAACGCCCCCACGCCTCCCCCCGCTCCCCCCGCCCCCGGCATCCGTTGCGCACCATCGAGGCCCATGAGTTCGACGCCTGGGCGACCATGGTCACGACGACGTACGGCCAGGACTGGCGGGACGGGGCCCTGCGCAACGCCGCCCACACCTTCGAGCCGGAGCGGACGCTCGCCGCGTACGACGGTCCGGACATCGTCGGCGGCGTCTCCGTCTACGGCCGCACGCTGACGGTTCCGGGCGCGCTCGTCCCGGTGGCGGGCATCACGCTCGTGGCCGTCCTTCCCACGCACCGACGCCGCGGCATCCTCACCTCGATGATGCGTCGGCAGCTCACGGACCTGCACGCCTCGCAGGGCGAGCCGATCGCCGCGCTCAACGCCGCCGAAGCCACCATCTACGGCCGTTACGGCTACGGCGTCGCCAGCCACCTGGCGGCCGTCGACGCCGACAAACGGGCCATGCGCCTGCGCCCGGACACCGACTTGGGCTCCGGCAGCATCCGCCTCCTCGCCCCCGCCGCGGCCCGTCCGCTGTTCGAGAAGGTCTACGACCAGGCCCGTCGGCAGACCGTCGGCTGGGTCGACCGCACCGAGAAGTACTGGAACGCCCGCCTGCGTGACGACGTCGAACTCTTCCGCGACGGTGCCACGGCTCTGCGCTTCGCGGTGCACACCGAACCCGACGGCGCGGCGACCGGCTACGCCCTGTACCGCTCCCGGGGCGACACGGTGCGGCTCACCGAACTGGCCGCCCTCACCACCACCTCGTACGCGGCCCTGTGGAACTTCGTGATCAACCTCGACGCCCACAGCCGGCTCACCTATGACGCTGCCGTCGACGAGCCGCTCGGACACCTCCTGGTCGACCCGCGCCCCACGCAGGCCACAGTGGTCGACAACCTCTGGGTCCGCCTGGTGGACGTGGACCGGGCACTCACCGCCCGCCGTTACGCCACCGCCCTGGACGTCGTCCTCGATGTGGAGGACGACGTCTGCCCCTGGAACGCCGGCCGCTACCGGCTCAGCACGGACGGCGTGGAGTCGGTCACCTGCGAACGCGTACGCGGCGTCCGCCCCGACCTGCGCCTCTCGGTCGCCGAACTCGGCTCGGTCTACCTCGGCGGCCCCACCCTCGCGTCGCTCGCCGCGGCGGGCCGCGTCGAGGAGCTGCGCCCCGGCGCGGTGGCCGCGGCGTCGGTCGCGTTCCGCGGCCGGCGGGAGCCGTTCCATGTCTCGGGCGCCGCGTTCCCGGCCTTCTGACGCCCGCACCGGCGCGCCCCCATTTCTGGTCGGCGCCGCTCCGGCTGTGCGCCTGGAACCCTAGGAGGGGGCCCCTCACCATGCGTCCGCACGAGTGCTGACGCATGGGCGTCGTGCGTGGGCGAGGCGTTATGGGGCAGGTGAGCCGCGACGGCCAGGGCGTAGGAGGATCGCGTGTTCGACGGCTTCGAGTTGACGCGGTGTGAGGGAGAAGGCGTTCGTCTACGAGTGCGGTACGGCGGCCGCGGCCCCGCGGTGCTCCTCCTGCACGGCCATCCGCGTACGCACGCGACCTGGCACCGCGTCGCCCCGCTGCTGGCGGCGGCCGGTCACACCGTGGTCTGCCCGGATCTGCGCGGCTACGGCGAGTCCGACAAGCCCCCGACCGACGAGCGCCACAGCCCGTACTCCAAGCGTGCCATGGCCGGTGACTGCCTCGCCGTCATGCGCCGCCTCGGGCACGAGCGGTTCGCCGTCGTCGGACACGACCGGGGCGCGTACGTGGCCACGCGGCTCGCCCTGGACCACCCGGAAGCCGTGTCCGCCCTCAGCGTCCTGGACGCCGTCCCTCTCGGAGAGGCGCTACGCCGCTGCGACGCGACCTTCGCCGCGAGCTGGTGGCACTGGTTCTTCCTCGGACAGACCGAGAAGCCCGCCGAACGCCTCATCAACGCCGACCCCGACGCCTGGTACCGGGCCACACCCGAGCAGATGGGAGCCGAGGCGTACGAGGACTATCGACGCGCGATCCATGACCCTGCCACCGTGCACGCCATGTGCGAGGACTACCGGGCCGGTCTCGGTGTCGACCGGGAGCACGACGATGCCGACCGGCACGCCGGCCGACGCGTCACCTGCCGGCTACAGGTGCTGTGGGCGACCGATGACGACATGGCCGACCTCTACGGTGACGTGCTGAGCGTGTGGCGTGACTGGGCGGTGGACCGCCCGACCGGCGGCCCGATCGCCTCCGGGCACCACATCGCCGAGGAGGCGCCCGAGGCGCTCGTCACCGCTCTGCGGGAATTCTGGCGGAGCACGTAGAAGCACGGGCGAGGTGCGGAGACACCAGCCTTCTCCTCCTCCCCTCCCTCCCGCGGCCCTCTCGGACGCCCCCACGTTCATACCCGCCGAGAGACAGCCGCAGGTGACCCGTCGCGTCGTGAGGGGCGGCAAGAGGGGGGAGGGTCGATGGAGGCCTCAAGTCATGACGACTTCCGGGAGTTCGTGGCAATGCGGTCCACCGCGCTGCCGCGGCTTGCGGTGTTGCTCACCGGGGGCGGGTGAGTCTCAGTGGGCCCGGTGGACGCTGACGGCGTAGCCGCCGCCGTGGTAGGGGTCGGCGTCCCACGTCGCGAAGCGGTCGGCCAGGGTCAGGCCGGCCGCGGCGCAGTGGGCGTCGTACTCGGGCAGGGTGATGGTGGGCGGCACCGGCAGGTGGGCCGCGTCCAGGCCGAAGCCCGCGACCAGGAGGCCGCCCGGACGCAGGGTCGCCGCCAAGCGCCTGACAACCTCCGCCTCGGTGCCGGGCGCGAGGAGCGGGAAGATGTTGCCGGCGGCGACCACGAGGTCGAAGTCCGCCGCGATCCGCAGCTCGGCCGGGTCGAGCGTGGCCAGATCGGCCTGGGCCCAGAGCAGTTCCGGCGCCTGTCTGCGCGCCACGGCCAGCATGGACGCGTCGCGGTCGACCCCGACGCAGTCGTACCCGAGCTCCGCCAACCGGATCATGACCCGGCCGGTGCC
>NZ_QEXM01000055.1 GCF_004127445.1 Streptomyces alfalfae | reverse complement strand
GGGGGGGGGGGGGGGGGGGGGGGGGGGGGGGGGGGGGGGGGGGGGGGGGGGGGGGGCCCCCTGCCCGCCCCGGAGGCGCACGAGGCGGCCCTGCGGCGCCTCGCCGAGGTCGCGGCGGAGAACGGTGCGCAGCCGTTGAACACCACGCTCGCCGTGGTCGCCACCGACGCCGCGCTCACCAAGGCGCAGGCGCAGAAGTTGGCGGGCACGTCGCACGACGGCATGGCGCGCGCCGTGCGGCCCGTCCACCTCCTCAACGACGGCGACACGGTCTTCGCCCTCGCCACGGGTGAGCGCCCCTTGGCCGACGGCAGTCCGCTCGCCCTGAACGAGATCCTCGCCGCCGGTGCCGATCTGGTCACGGCAGCGATCGTGCGGGCGATGCTGGCAGCGGAGTCGGTGCGGACGCCCGGCGGAACGTTCCCCTCATACAGGGAGCTCTACGCGAAGTAGCGGCCCCTGTGCGGCGAGCACGGCGCAGCAACTCCCGTGCGGCACGCCCGGCGTAGCGGCCACGCGGAGCAACTCCCCTGCGGCCGAGACGCCTACCGAAAGCACGCACAGTGGAGCAAGGCACCGCGAGCACCCCTCGCGCGGGCCCGGCGCGGGCCCGGCGCGTGCTCGGCACGAGCCAGGGGCGTGCCCCGCGAGGCTCCGGAGTGTGCCCGACGCAGGCCCCGGTGCGTGCTCGGTGCGACCCCAAGGCGTGCCCCGCGAGGCCCCGGCGTGTGTTCGGCGCGGCCCCGGAGTGTGCTCGGCGTGGCCCCGGGGGTGTTCGGCGTGGCCCCGGCGTGCGACGCATCGGAGGGGCCCGTGCCTCCGGGATGTGCCCGTACTCACACCATCACACCGGAACCGAGAAGGGCTTCCTCTGCTCTTTACACGTACTGGATCAGAACACGTACTTGGAGCAGCCCGTGACAAGGTCGGTCATAGTCAACCCCCGGCGCCGTGCCCTGCTGGCCGCCACCGCGCTCGCCGCCGTGGGCGCGCTGACCCTCACGGCCTGCGGCGGGGACGCGGACGCGAAGGACGATAAGGGCAGCGGGAGTTCCGCCGCCAAGGGTGCTGACATCACCATCTCCTCCAAGGACGGCGCCACCGACGCCTCCATCAACGCCACCGGCGTCAAGGTGAAGAACGGCAAGCTCACCAGCGTGAAGATGACGTCGGTGACGTCCGGCGCGGCGGTCGAGGGCACCATCACGGACGGCGGAAGCGCCTGGAAGCCCAAGGGGCAGCTGGAGCGCGGCACGAAGTACAAGGTGACCGCGAACGCGAAGGACGCCAAGGGCAACGCGGCGACCGAGAACGCGACGTTCACCACGGTCTCCACGGCGAACAGCTTCATCGGCAGCTACACGCCCGACGGTGGCACCACGGTCGGCGTCGGCATGCCGGTCTCCTTCAACTTCGACAAGGCGATCACGGAGAAGAAGGACGTCCAGTCGCACATCAAGGTCACGTCGAGCAGTGGCCAGAAGGTGGTCGGCCACTGGTTCGGCAACCAGCGTCTGGACTTCCGGCCCGAGGAGTACTGGAAGGCCGGTTCCAAGGTCACGATGAAGATCGACCTGGACGGCGTGAAGGGCGCGGACGGCATCACCGGCGTGCAGCACAAGACGGTCACCTTCACCGTGGGCCGCGCGCAGGTCTCCACGGTCGACGTCAACGCCAAGAAGATGACCGTCGAGCGGGACGGCAAGGTCATCAAGACCATCCCGATCTCCGCGGGCAGCGCGGCCAACCCCACGTACAACGGCAAGATGGTGATCTCCGAGAAGTTCACCCAGACCCGTATGAACGGTGAGACGGTCGGCTTCGGCGGGGAGTACGACATCAAGGACGTGCCGCACGCCATGCGCCTGTCGACCTCCGGCACCTTCATCCACGGCAACTACTGGGGCTCGCCCTCGATCTTCGGCAGCTCCAACACCAGCCACGGCTGCGTCGGCCTCCAGGACGCGCGCGGCGCGGGCGACCCGAACACCCAGGGCGCCTGGTTCTACAACAACTCCCTGATCGGCGACATCGTGACGGTCAAGGGTTCGCCCGACAAGACCATCGCCCCGGACAACGGCCTCAACGGCTGGAACATGGACTGGAGCGAGTGGACGGCGGGCAGCGCCGCCTGACGGCCCCTTCGACCGACCGCGAGCCACGTGGGAACTCCCCACGTGGCTCGCGCGTTTTCCCGTTCCCGGGCATGATGTCCGACCCAGGGGCTACGGTATGCACCCACCAGGTGACATGCAGCAACGCCGGGAGAGACCTTGAGCGTTCCGTACGAAACGGTGTACGAGCCACCCGAGTCGCCCGAGACACACTCTCCGGAGGAACACCTCGAGCGGCTTCTCGGCCGTGCCCTGAACTCCTTCGACTTACCGGACGAGGTGCTCCACCGCCTCGGCTCCGCCCTCGCGCACAACAGCTCCCTGCACTCCGCGCACCACAGTTCGGGGCTGCACCGCGAGACGTACAGACACACCTGGCTGCTGGCCGACGCGTCGGTGCTCACCCTCTGGGAGCTCGTCCACAACACCGCGCCGGGCAGTGAGCCGACGCACGAGGTCTACGCCGACGAGGAGGACGCGGGCGTCGCCACCTCGCGGCTGCCGCTGCCGCCCGACCCACCCGTCTGCGGCAGGCCGGTGGTGCTGCAGCTCCCGCCCGACCCCGGCCCCCGCCACACGTACGTGACCGACGACGACTCCGCGGACCACGCCCGCCGGTTGCTGCGCCGCGCGGAGAACCCCGAGGGCGGCCGTCCCGGCGAGGACGTCGCGCGTCTGCTGCGTTCGGCGATCGCCCACCAGATAACGCAGGCCTTCGGACGCCCCCGGCTGTCCGGTGAGGCGCGTCTGAGCTTCTCGCTCTACGAGCACGCCTTCCTGCTCGTGGACGGCGGCGAGATCAGCCTGTGGGAGGTCGAGCACACCGTGACCCCCGACGGACGCCACCGTTGCGAGGTGTACGCCACCGAGGAGGCGGCCCGCGCCGCGATGGAGCGCAGGGCCAAGGAAGCGGCCAGGGGCTGACCCGCACACCCCTCGGCCCTCGCCCCTCGGCCCTGCTGCTGGGCCCTTGAGTCCCGACCCACCGCCCGGACGCCCGCACGTACCCCTGCGTACGTCTGCGAACCCCTACATACGCCTGCCGCCGAACTGCCGGATGAGGCCGGCGAAGGCGGCGCGCTCGTCGGCGGTGAGCTGGACCGCCTCCGCGTGCGGCGGGCCCTGCTGGGCCGGCAGGGCGCGGAGGCGGTCCGCCCGGCGTCGCACCTCCGCACGGAGGCGGTCCCTGCGCATCACCCGCACCAGGCCGGCGGTCCAGACCGCGGTCGCCGCGGCGAACAGGGCGACGCCGATGCGCTGTACGTTCGAGACATCCTGGAACATGCCGCCCAGTAGACAACAGGGGCCAGGTCTTACGACAGGGGGATTATGGGACGTAGCTCTTGAAGTGACGCATGTCGCACAACTCCCCCACCCGGGTTGAACTCCCCCACCCGGGTTGAACTCCCTCACCGGCTGAACGCTCCCACCGGCTGACCTCCCTCATCGGGGCTCCACCCCGTGCGCCGGGTCCCGTCAGAGCGCGGCGCCTGCCGGAACCTGTCCGGCGTCGTCCTTCGCCGTGTCCGTCGCGTCGTCGGCCGTCGCGCCGTCGGCTGCCGCGGGCGTCGTCTTCCGCGCGCCCTTGAGCAGCACGACCACGGCCGTCGTGACGCAGACACCGGCGGCGATCGCCACGAGGTACAGCAGCGGCCGGCCGATCAGCGGGACCACGAAGACACCGCCGTGCGGAGCGCGCAGGGTGCAGCCGAAGGCCATGGACAGGGCGCCGGTGACCGCGCCGCCCGCCATCGACGCGGGGATCACCCGCAGCGGGTCGGCCGCCGCGAAGGGGATCGCGCCCTCGGTGATGAAGGAGGCGCCGAGGAACCAGGCGGCCTTGCCGTTCTCCCGTTCGGCCTTGGTGAAGAGCTTGCCGCGCACGGTCGTGGCGAGCGCCATGGCGAGCGGCGGGACCATGCCCGCGGCCATCGCGGCGGCCATGACCTTCAGGCTGCCGTCGGTGGGGTGGGCGAGGCCGCCGACGGCGAAGGCGTAAGCGACCTTGTTCAGCGGGCCGCCGAGGTCGAAGCACATCATCAGGCCGATGATGACGCCGAGGATGACCGCGTTGGCCCCCGAGAGGCCTTCCAGCCAGTCGGTCAGCGCGCTCTGCAGCGACGCGATGGGCTTGCCGACGACGAGGAACATCAGGAAGCCGACCACCGCCGAGGAGATCAGCGGGATCACCACGACCGGCATGATGCCGCGCAGCACGGCGGGGATGCGGATCCGCTGGATGCCCATGACGACGGCGCCCGCGATGAGACCGGCGGCCAGGCCGCCGAGGAAGCCCGCGTTGATCGTGACGGCGACCGAGCCGCCGACGAAGCCGGGCACGAGGCCGGGCCTGTCGGCCATCCCGTACGCGATGTAGCCGGCGAGGACCGGCACCAGGAAGGCGAAGGCGAGGCCGCCGATCTGGAACAGCAGCGCGGCCCAGCTCGTGTGGTCGGTCCAGATGAAGTGTTCGGCGACGGACGGCGCCTTGTCGATCTTCCAGCCGCCGATGGCGAAGCCGAGGGCGATGAGGAGGCCGCCCGCGGCGACGAAGGGCACCATGTAACTGACGCCGGACATCAGCCACTTGCGGAGCTTGGTGCCGTAACCGTCCTCGCTGTCACCGGCCTCGTCCACCGGGGCCGTCGGCGCGTCGGAGGTGGTCTCGCCGCGGGCCGCCTTCTCGCGGACCTCCGCGATGAGCTCCGCCGGGCGGTTGACGCCGGCCTTCACGGCCACGTCGACGGTGGGCTTCCCGGCGAAGCGTGGCTTGTCCCTCACCGGGACGTCATGGGCGAAGATCACGCCGTCGGCGGCGGCGATCACCGCGGGGTCCAGGCGGGTGAACCCCGCCGAACCCTGCGTCTCCACCGTCAGTTCCACACCCGCCTCGCGGGCCGCGGCCTCCAGGGCCTCCGCTGCCATGTAGGTGTGGGCGATGCCCGTGGGGCAGGAGGTGACTGCCACGATCCGGAACGGCTCCGCCGCGGGTTCACTCCCCTCCGCCGCGGTTTCACTCACTGCCGCCGGAGGTACGGCGCCCTCCGCCGGAGGTACGGCGCCCTCCGGCTGCGGGTCCGCTGCGGCGTCTGCCCGGCCCGGCGCCGCGTCCCCCCGGATCAGGGCCGCGGCCGCCTCCGCGTCCTCCGCGCCTCGCAGCGCGTCCGTGAACTCCGTGTCCATCAGCTGCCTGGCCAGGGAGGAGAGGATCGTCAGGTGGGCGTCGTCCGCTCCGGCGGGGGCGGCGATCAGGAAGATCAGGTCGGCGGGGCCGTCCGGCGCGCCGAAGTCGATGCCGCGTGCCGAGCGGCCGAAGGCCAGCGTGGGCTCGGTGACGTGCGCGCTGCGGCAGTGCGGGATGCCGATGCCGCCGTCGAGGCCGGTCGGCATCTGCGCCTCACGGGCCGCCACGTCGGCGAGGAACCCCTCCAGATCGGTCACGCGCCCGAGGGCCGCCATGCGCTCGGCGAGGGAACGCGCGGCGGCTTCCTTGGTTTCGGCGGACAGGTCGAGTTCGAGATCGACCAGATCCGCGGTGATCATGTCGGTCATCGCGGGCTCCTTCGCGCGCGTGTCGCCCGGTGGGGGGCGAGGGCCACAGAGGGGAGGGGGACGGGGGCTGAGGGGACGGGGGCAGGAGGGTTCACGGGGCGGGTTCCGTCAGTACGCGGTCCAGCGGGACGTCGGCCGTCACGGTGACCGCCTCCGGCGCGAGGTCGGCGGGCGAGGGCATGACACTGCCCGGCAGCTGGACCGCCGCCGCTCCGTGCGCCACGGCCGAGGCGAGCGCACGCTCCCCCGTGCCGCCGGCGATGAGGAAGCCGGCCAGGGAGGAGTCGCCGGCGCCGACGTTGCTGCGTACGGTGTCGACGCGGGCGCTCGCGAAGTACGTGCCGGAGTCCTCGACCAGGAGCTGGCCGTCCGCGCCGAGGCTGGCGAGCACGGCGCGCGCGCCCATCCCCCGCAGCTCTTCCGCCGCCTTGACCGCGTCGCCGACGGTGGTGAGGGGGCGGCCGACGGCTTCGGAGAGCTCCTCGGCGTTGGGTTTGACCACGTCGGGGCGTTCGGCGAGGGCGGCGAGCAGGGCGGGGCCCGAGGTGTCCAGGGCGATGCGGTGGCCCGCGGCGTGGGCGCGGGCCACCAGGTCGGCGTACCAGGAGGGGGCGAGGCCGCGCGGCAGGCTGCCGCAGCAGGCGATCCAGTCGGCCCCCGCGGAACGCGCGCCGACGGTGGCGAGCAACGCCTCCCGCTCCTCGCGCGAGAGTTCGGGGCCCGGGGCGTTGATCTTCGTCAGTGTGCCGTCGGGCTCCGCGACCGCGATGTTGGAGCGGGTCTGTCCCGCCACCGGCACCGGGGCCGCCTCGATGCCCTGCTCGTCGAGGAGCTGCGCGACCAGCGCGCCCGGGGCGCCGCCGAGCGGGAGCACGGCGACGGTCCGCACGCCCGCCGCGGCGACGGCACGCGAGACGTTGACGCCCTTGCCGCCGGGGTCCATCCGGTCGCCGGTGGCGCGCACGACCTCGCCGCGGTCGAGTGCGGGGACCTCGTAGGTGCGGTCGAGGGAGGGGTTGGGGGTGACGGTGAGGATCATGCGCGTACCGGGGCCTTCGTGATCGTGCGGGCGGCGGCGACGGCCGCCGGGCCGCCGGGGGTGGCTGTGCGCGTCCTCATACGCGTACGACCTCCGTGCCGTCGCGTTCGATGGCGGCGGCGTCGGCGGGGTCGAGACCGGTGTCGGTGATCAGCAGGTCCACGTCGGTGAGGTCGCCGAAGCGGGCGAAGTGCTGCTGGCCGTGTTTGGCGGAGTCGGCGAGCAGGACGACCCGGCGGGCGGCGGCGACGGTCGCGCGCTTCACGGCGGCCTCGGCGAGGTCGGGCGTGGTGAGGCCGGCCTCGGCGGAGAAGCCGTTGGCGGCGAGGAAGACGACGTCGGCGCGGATCTCGCCGTAGGCGCGCAGGGCCCAGGCGTCGACGGCGGCGCGCGTGCGCTGCCGGACGCGGCCGCCGATGAGGTGGAGCTGGATGCCGGGGTGGTCGGCGAGGCGGGCGGCGGTGGGCAGGCCATGGGTGACGACGGTGAGCGTCGACTCCAGGGGGAGCGCCGCCGCGAGCCGGGCGACGGTCGATCCGGCGTCCAGGATGACGCTGCCCTCGGCGGGGAGTTCCGCGAGGGCGGCGCGGGCGATGCGGTCCTTCTGGTCGGCGGCGGTGCCCTCGCGCTCGGCGAGGTCCGGCTCGAAGTCGAGGCGGCCCGCGGGGATGGCGCCGCCGTGCACGCGGCGCACGAGGCCCGCGCGGTCGAGGGCCTTCAGGTCGCGGCGGATGGTCTCCGCGGTGACCTCAAACTCCTCGGCGAGCGACAGCACGTCGACCCGCCCGCCGTCCCGCGCGAGCCGCAGGATCTCCTGCCGCCGCTCCGGTGCGTACATGTCCGTTTGCCTCCGCCGCATGCCCGAGTCTGTGGTTTCACCGGCAGACTACGGCGGCATTGCGCCAAAGTAAACACCTTCGGGCAGGGAACGGGCACGAACGGACATCAGGCCATACCGAAGGGCAGTACGGAGGGGCGGGCGCGACGCCCCTGCCCTCTCCGCACGGCCCCTTCACAGGGTGACGTGCGCCCTCGCCGGGTACCGGCCGCCGCGGGCCGCCCGTCCAGAACCGCCCGTCAGGCATCGGCCATCGAGAACCGGCTGTCGCGGCCCCCGTCAGTGCCCGGCCGTCGCCCCCGTCAGCGCCCGGCCGCCGCAGGCTCCTTCTCCACCGGCTCACGCGGCTCCACCGGCCCACGCGGCTCCACCAGGCCGCCCGACTCCTCCAGGCCTCCCGACGCCTCCGGGCCGGCCGGGTCGGCGTCGCCCTCCACGTGCTGCTCGGGCTTCGCCGGGAGGGCGAACATCAGGAGGAAGACGACCGCGAGGACCGCCGCCACCCAGCCCAGCGCGTTCTGGAACCCGTCCACGAACTCCATGGGCAGCCGCTCGGGCACGACGCTCTCGTCGATCACCCCGAAGAAGACCACCGACACCAGGCCGAGGCCGAGCGCGGTGCCCATCTGCTGCACGGTGCTGAGCAGGCCGGAGGCCGAGCCCGCGTGCTCCTGCGGCACCTCGGAGAGGATGGCGTCCGTCAGCGGGGCCACGATCAGGCCCATGCCGACGCCCATCACGGTCAGCGGCAGCGCCATCTGCCAGGCCGCGATGCCCTGGCCGTACCGGTCGGCCTCCCAGATGTAGAGGAGCAGGCCCGCGGCCATCGTCAGCGCGCCGGCCTGGAGCACCTTGCGGCCGAACCGCGGCACGAGCTTCTGCACGGAGACCCCGGCCGCCACCGAGACGGCGATGGAGAACGGCACCCCGGTCAGACCGGCCCGCAGCTCGCTCCAGCCGAGGCCGATCTGGAGGTAGAGCGTCCAGACCAGGAAGAAGACACCGAGCGCGACGCCGAACACGGTCTGCACCGCGATGCCCGCCGCGAAGCTCTTCACCTTGAACAGCGACAGCTCCACCAGCGGCGAGCCGTCCCGCGCCGTCTTCCACCTCTCGTACGCGATGAGCGCGCCGAAGACGACGAGCGAGCCCGCCATGGTGACGTGGCCCCAGAGCGGCCAGCCCAGCTCGCGGCCGCGGGTGAGCGGGTAGAGCAGCATCAGCAGGGCGAGGGTGACCATGACGACGCCGACGAGGTCCAGCTTGAGGGTCCTCGGCGCCTTGGACTCGGTGATGTACTTCCGGCCCAGGATCAGCCCCGCGACGCCGACGGGCAGATTGATCAGGAAGATCGGCCGCCATTCGAGGCCGAGGATGTTCCACTCGGTGAGCAGCGCGCCGAGCAGCGGCCCGGAGACCGCGCCGAGGCCGACGACCATGCCGAAGAGCCCGAAGACCTTGCCGCGCTCGTGGGCGGGGAAGGTCGCGTGGACGATGGAGAGCACCTGCGGCACCATCAGCGCGGCCATGGCGCCCTGGAGGATGCGCGAGGCGACGAGCATCTCCGGGTTGACCGCGAAGCCGCAGAGCGCCGAGGCGACGGTGAAGCCGGTGATGCCGATCAGGAAGAGCCGCTTGCGTCCGTGGATGTCACCGAGCCGCCCGCCTGTGATGAGCCCGGCGGCGAACGCGAGGCTGTAGCCCGCGGTGATCCACTGGATCTGGCTGAACGAGGCGCCGGCGTCCCGCTGGATCGACGGGATCGCGATGTTGACGATCGTGACGTCGACCAGGTCCATGAAGGCGGCGGTCATCACGATGGCCAGGGCGAACCACCGCCGCCGGTCCGTCGCGGGCGGCGTTTCGGGAAGGGTGCTGCTGGAAGAACTGATGCCGGGAGAACTCATGCCGGGAGGCTAGGAGCCATATAGGTCATAAGAGTTCCTAGATCCCCGGCATCCTGTGTCCGTGGACACGAAGAAGGAGCCGGAGACGGCCGCGGAACAGGACCCGAGGACAGAGCCGGGGGCAAGGGTGGGCACGGCCCCGGAGCCGGGGACGGCCGGCGCGCGGGGCGCGCTGCCGGGGATACGGGGGGCGCGGCCGTGACCGGGGCGACCGGGGCCCAGACGCCCGTCCGGCTGCTGCAACTGCTCTCGCTCCTCCAGACGCCCCGCGAGTGGCCGGGCGGCGAGCTGGCCGACCGGCTCGGGGTGAGCCGTCGGACCGTGCGGCGCGACGTGGACCGGCTGCGGGAGCTGGGCTATCCGGTGCAGGCCACGCAGGGCGCCCTCGGCGGCTACCGCCTCGTCGCGGGCAAGGCCATGCCGCCGCTCGTCCTGGACGACGAGGAGGCGGTGGCCATCGCGGTCGGCCTGCGGGCCGGGGCGGGGCACGCCGTGGAGGGCGTGGAGGAGGCGTCGGTCAGGGCGCTCACCAAGCTGGAACAGGTCCTGCCCGCCCGGCTGCGGCACCGGGTGACGGCGTTGCAGATCGCGACGATGCCGCTGGTCAGCGGGGACGGGGCGACCATCGCTCCGGAGACGCTGACGGTGATGGCGTCGGCCGCGGCGGGCCAGGAGCGGCTGCGGTTCTCCTACCGCGCGGGCGACGGCACGCGGTCGCGCCGCCTGACCGAGCCGTACCGCCTGGTGTCGACGGGGCGGCGGTGGTACCTCGTGGCGTACGACCTGGACCGCGAGGACTGGCGGACCTTCCGGGTGGACCGCGTGGCAGAGCCGTTCGCCACCGGGGCGCGGTTCACGCCGCGGGAGCTGCCGAAGGGGGGCGCCGCGGAGTTCCTGCGGCAGTCGGTCTACCGGGGGATCGCGTCGTACGACATCGACGTGACGTTCGAGGCGCCCGCGGAGTTCGTGGCGGCCAGGATGCCGTCGTCGCTCGGCGCGGTGGAGCCGCTGGGTGAGCACCGCTGCCGGCTGCGCGGCACGGCGACGGACTCCGTCGAGTGGGTGGCGGTCCGCCTGGCGGTGGCGGACTGCGACTTCACGGCGCACGGCCCCCCGGACCTGCTCACGTGCCTGCGCGACATGGGCTCCCGCCTGACCGCGGCGGCGGGCGCCGCGGAGTGACGGCCGGCCGGCGGGCGGCCAGTCGATCGGCAGCCGGTAGGTCGGCAGCCAGTCGGTCGGTCGGCAGCCGGTCGGTCCGGAAGCGATGCGCACCGGTAGCGCTGCACGCGATGCGCGCCGCGGGGAACCGTCCGGGCCCGGCCGGCTAGGCCACCGCGTCGAACCCCGTGTCGCGCGCCAGCCTCTTCAGCTCCAGCAGGGCGTGCTTCTCTATCTGCCGGATCCGCTCGCGCGTGAGGCCGTGCTCCTTGCCGACCTCGGTGAGCGTCCGCTCGCGTCCGTCGTCGATGCCGTACCGCATCTTGATGATGGAGGCGGTGCGCTGGTCGAGGCGGCCGATCAGATCGTCCAGCTCCTCGCTGCGCAGCAGCGAAAGGACGGACTGCTCGGGCGAGACGGCGGAGGTGTCCTCAAGGAGGTCGCCGAACTGGGTGTCGCCTTCGTCGTCCACTCCCATGTTCAGCGAGACGGGGTCGCGCGCCCAGTCCAGGACGTCGACGACGCGCTCGGGCGTCGAGGAGAGCTCGGCGGCGATCTCCGCGGGCTCCGGCTCCCGGCCGTGCTCGCGGTTGAACTCGCGCTGCACGCGGCGGATGCGGCCCAGCTCCTCCACCAGGTGGACGGGGAGGCGGATGGTGCGGGACTGGTCGGCTATCGAGCGGGTGATGGCCTGGCGGATCCACCACGTGGCGTACGTGGAGAACTTGAAGCCCTTGGCGTAGTCGAACTTCTCGACCGCTCGCACCAGGCCCGCGTTCCCCTCCTGGATCAGGTCCAGGAGCGGCAGGCCGCTGCGCGGATAGCGGCGGGCGACGGCGACGACGAGGCGGAGGTTCGAGCGGATGAAGACGTCCTTGGCGCGCTCACCGTCGGCGACGAGGGCTTCGAGCTCCTCGCGGTCCGCGGTGACGCCGCTGTCCTCGACCTCTCCGTCCAGGATCTTGCGGGCATAGACGCCCGCTTCGATGACCTGGGACAGCTCCACTTCCTTGGCGGCGTCCAGCAGCGGTGTACGCGCGATCTCGTCGAGGTACATGCCGACCAGGTCGCGGTCGGCGATCTCCCCGCCTACGGCGCGAACACTGCGTGCCGCGTCGGTCCCGCCGGAGGCGGCGGACGTGCGACGGGCGACGGCACGGGTTGCCATGCGTGCTCCCTTGCGTGTGGTGGTCCTGGTCGGCCCCACTGGGGCCTCTGTGGTGGATGGCACACCCTCGAGTGCCCACCATCCGAAGGAAACAACGCCTGGAATCCGGACAGAATTCCCAAGGCGCGCATCTTTTTGGTCGGCGGTGCAGTACCCTGTGCCGCCACTCCGGGAGGCAGCGTGTTGACAGGGCGTACAGAGGTGCAGGTCAGGGCGGGGGCCGAGGCGGACCTCGAAGCCCTCACGGACCTCTACAACCACTACGTACGTGAGACGGCGATCACATTCGACACGGTCGCCTTCTCGCCGGAAGAGCGCCGCCCTTGGCTGCTCTCCCACCCCGAAGACGGCCCGCACCGCCTCTTGGTTGCCCAGGAGCGGCATGCGGGCTCCGGCGGGGGCCGCGTCCTCGGGTACGTCACCAGTAGCCCTTTCCGCGTCAAGCCGGCTTATGCGACCTCCGTGGAAGTCAGCGTCTACTGCGCACCGGACGCCGCGGGGCGCGGCATCGGCACGCTGCTCTACCGCACGCTCTTCGAGGCGCTGCGGCAGGAGGACGTGCACCGCGCGTACGCGGGCATCGCCCAGCCGAACGCGGCCTCCGTCCGCCTCCACGAGCGCTTCGGCTTCCGGCACGTGGGGACCTACCGCGAGGTGGGCAGGAAGTTCGGGCGCTACTGGGACGTGGCCTGGTACGAGCTGCCCCTCGGCCTCGCGGACTAGGTCTCCGGCCCCGCCCCGCCCGGGACCGCGGGCCGTTACCGGCGCACGGGTCCGCGGCCTACCGTCCCCTCCATGGACGACACCACAGGCACCCTCGACGAAGCCCTCCAGCGGCTGCACGCGTCCGGGCCCGAGCGGCTGGGGCGGCTCACCAACCACGCGCCCATGGCCGTCGAGGCGCTCGCCGCGCGGGGGCAGGGCGCGGCCGTCCACCGGTGGCTCGATCTCTACGCCCCGAGACTGGAGGATTTCCCCGCCCCCGTGGAGCCGATCACGGAGGGCGGCCTGCGGGCGGCCCTGGGCGACCCGCGCCGGGCGGCGGACTGGATCGCGTACTTCCGCCGCGAGGTGGAAGCCCGCCCGTGGCGCGACGTCCTCGCCGAGTGGTGGCCGCGGCTCCTGCCCGGCATGTACGGGGGTGCGACGCACCCGGTGATCCGGGTCGGGCACGCCGTGCGCACCCTTCGGGCGGGCCCCGAAACCGGGCCGCGCGTCGCCGAGCTCGCGCACGGCCTCGGCTACTGGGCCGCGCGGCATCATCCCGTGACGGGAGTGCTCCCGCTGCCCGGCGCCGACCGCGCGGAGGACGCCCTCGACGCGGTGCCGCCCATCTCCGAGCGGCGGGACGGCGGTTTCCCCGCGCGGCTCGCGCGCGTGCGGGGGCTGCCGGTGTGGGCGGACTCCGTGGACGGCCCCGACGAGGCCCGGCGCCGTCTCGCGGAGCTGGTGCGCGCCGCCACCCACCGGTACGTCACGCACGGGCACGGCGAGGCGACCATGCTGGTGCACGCGGCGACGGCGCCCAACGCGGTGCTGCGGGTGCTGCCCGTCCTGCCGCGTGACCTGTGGGCGCCGAGTCTGCGGGCCGCGTGGACGGCTTCGGCGGCCGTCACCGCCATGTACGCGCCGGACGCCCCGGTGGCCTGCCGGCCGCGGGGCACGTTCACCGCCGAGGAGGTCTTCGAGCGGGCCCTGGCGCACGGGGACGAGCACGTGATCAAGCTGACGGACACGGCGCTCGACGTCGGCGACGAGTGGGCCCTGGCGGCGGCGCTGCGCTCCATGGAGCTGAGCGAGCCCGCCTGAGAGCCGCGGACCCCGGAGGCCCGCCGTGACGCGACGCCCCTCCCCCAGGCTCAGCCGAACTGCACCGACCTCTTCGCCAGGCCCAGCCAGAAGCCGTCGATCACGCTGCGCTGGGCCGCCAGGTCGCCCGTCGCGTCCGCCGCGCCCAGGGTGACGAAGAGCGGGGCGAAGTGTTCCGTGCGGGGGTGGGCCAGATGGCCCGCCGGGGACTTCGCCGTGAAGTCGAGGAGCGCGTCCACGTCGGTGCGCTCCAGCGCCTCGTGCCCCCAGGCGTCGAACTCCGCCGACCAGGACGGGACGCCGGACTGCCGCAGGGCCGCCAGGTTGTGCGTGAAGAAGCCGCTGCCGACGATCAGGACGCCCTCGTCCCGCAGCGGTGCGAGCCTGCGGCCGATGTCCATGAGGCGGCGCGGTTCGAGGGTCGGCAGGGAGACCTGGAGGACGGGTATGTCGGCGTCGGGGTACATCTCGACCAGCGGCACGTACGCCCCGTGGTCGAGCCCGCGGTCCGGCACGTCCTGCACGGGCAGGCCCGGCGCCCGCAGGAGCGCCCGTACGGACGCGGCGAGTTCCGGCGCGCCCGGCGCGTCGTAGGTCACCTCGTAGTAGTGCTCGGGGAAGCCCCAGAAGTCGTGGACGAGCGGCAGTGTCCGGGTGGCGCCGAGAGCGAGCGGCGCCTCCTCCCAGTGCGCGGAGACCATGAGGATCGCACGGGGGCGCGGCAGCCCGGCGGACCAGGCCGCCAGTTCGCCGGGCCAGACGGGGTCGTCGGCGAGCGGCGGAGCGCCGTGACTGAGGTACAGGGCGGGCATACGGGTCATGGCGCACCTCCGGGGCGGATCGGCGGCGATCGGGCGGTCGCGTAGGCGGAATACGCCGTGCGGAGCACTGGGTACTTGAAGACTCAAGCTCTATGGTCGACGGTACGCATGGTTTGTTCAAAGTTCAAGGAAGGGCCTCGTACGATGGAGTACATGGATATGCCACCCACCCCTTCCCCGGCCGGTGAGCCCCGCTGGCTGGACGGCGACGAGCAGCGCGTTTGGCGGGCCTACCTCCAGGCGACCACCCTCCTCGACGACTACCTCGACCGGCAGCTCCAGCGCGACGCGGGCATGCCGCACATGTACTACGGCCTATTGGTCCAGTTGTCCGACGCCCCCAGGAGGCGGCTGCGGATGACCGAACTGGCCAAGAACATGAAGATCACCCGGTCGCGTCTGTCGCACGCCGTCGCCCGCCTGGAGAAGAGCGGCTGGGTGCGCCGCGAGGACTGCCCCTCCGACAAGCGCGGCCAGCTCGCGATCCTCACCGACGACGGGTACGAGGTGCTGCGCGGGACCGCCCCCGGCCACGTCAGCGCCGTACGCCAGGCGCTCTTCGACCGGCTCACCCCGGAACAGCAGAAGTCCCTCGGCGAGATCATGACGATCGTCGCCGAGGGACTTCAGCCCAAGGAGGCCGGTGCGGACCTCCCCTGGCTCCGCTAGGGGCCCGGAGCGGCGGGGTGGCCGCCCCGGTGTGCCGCCCGGATCAGTGGGCCATCACCGGGATCTTCACCTCGTCCTCGGCGCCGTCCGCCGGGTCCGAGCCGGCGGAGGACGAGGAACCGCCCTGGTGGCCGGTGTTGACGAAGGTCGCCGCGATCAGCGCGGAGACCGCGAGGATGCCGACCGCCCACCAGATGGCGCTGGTGTAGCCCTCGACCATGGCCTGCGCCTGGAGCAGCTTCGGGTTCGTGGCGCCCAGGGACGCGTGGTCCGTGAGGTACGCGGTGGTCGCCGAGGCCGCGATGGTGTTCAGCAGGGCCGTGCCGATGGCGCCGCCGACCTGCTGCGAGGTGTTGACCATCGCGGAGGCGACACCGGCGTCACGGGCCTCGACGCCGTGCGTGGCGAGCGACATGGCCGGCATGAACGCCGTGCCCATGCCGAGGCCCAGCATCAGCTGCGCGGGCATGATCAGACCGGCGTAGGACGTGCCGATCTCCAGCTGCGTCAGGAGCAGCATGCCGACCGCGGCGAGCAGGAAGCCCGGGGCCATCAGCAGCCGCGGCGGGACGCGGGTCATCAGACGGGCGCCGATCTGCGTGGAGCCCGTGATCATGCCGACGATCATCGGCAGGAACGCGAAGCCGGTCTTGACCGGCGTGTAGCCCTTCACGATCTGCAGGTAGTACGTGAGGAAGAGGAACAGGCCGAACATCGCGATGACGGCGAGTCCGAGCGAGAGGTAGACGCCGCCGCGGTTGCGCTCCATCAGGACGCGCAGCGGGAGCAGCGGCGACTTGACCTTGGCCTCGGTGAGGACGAACGCGGCGAGCAGCACGACGGAGGCGACGAACATCGTCACCGTCACGGCGTCGGACCAGCCCTCGGACTCGGCCCGCGTGAAGCCGTAGACCAGCGCGACCAGGCCGAGGGTGGACAGGACCACGCCGGGGATGTCGAGCGGCGAGCGGTTGCGGGTGCCGGCCGGCTCACGGATGACGAAGTACGCGCCCAGGGCGGCGATCACCGCGAACGGGATGTTCACGAAGAAGGTCCAGCGCCAGTTCAGGTACTCGGTGAGGAAACCGCCGAGGATCAGGCCGACGGCGCCGCCGCCACCGGCGATCGCGCCGTAGATGCCGAAGGCCTTGGCGCGCTCCTTGGCGTCGGTGAACATCACCGCGAGCAGCGAGAGGGCGGCGGGCGCGAGCAGCGCGCCGAACACGCCCTGGAGGGCGCGGGCGCCCAGCATCATGGCCTCGCCGGTCGCGGCGCCGCCGAGCGCGGAGGCCGCGGCGAAGCCGATCAGGCCGGTCACGAAGGTGCGCTTGCGGCCCCACAGGTCGGCGATGCGGCCGCCGAAGAGCAGCAGACCGCCGAAGGCGAGCGCGTAGGCCGTGATGACCCACTGGCGGTTGCCGTCGGATATGCCGAGGTCCTCCTGGGCGGAGGGAAGCGCGATGTTCACGATGGTGGCGTCGAGGACGACCATCAGCTGCGCGAGGGCGATGAAGACGAGCGCTTTCCAGCGTCTCGGATCTGTTTCAGACATGGGTGTGGCCACCTAGCGGTACGTAGCGGTGCATATGGGCGAAAAAAGGATGCGTGTGACGTGACGTAAGGGGTGCGCGTGCCGTGAGCGATGCGCGCGAAGCAGGCGATGCGTGCGACGTGAGTAAGGATGTAAGGACGTAAGGGGCGTGCGAAGGAGGGGGCGGGGTCAGTGCTCCCTGAGATCCCGCAGGGTCGCCGCCTCTCCGGGGAGTTCGGAGCGGGCGGGCGCCATCAGGCCGTCCATGAACAGCTGCAGATGGCGGTGGACGAAGCGGTCCATGCTGGGGCAGGCCGTGCCCGGCAGGGGCCGGGTGAGCTGGGACAGGGCGACCATCAGGTCGCCGACGGCGATGTCGGCGCGCAGCTGCCCGGCCGCGCGCGCCCTTCCCATCAGGCCTTCGATGGACCGTTCGAGGCGCTCGCGGGCATCGAGCAGGTCGGGGTGGTTGGGGTCGAAGCCGGCCTGGAGCATCGGGCACAGGGCGCCGATCCGCTCGTCGGCCGCGGCGTGCACGAAGGTGCGCAGCGCCCCGAAGGCGGCGTCGGCGTCGGCGTCCGCGGCGGCGATGCCCTCCTCGGCGAGGACCGCGACGCGGCCCGTCACCGAGAGGACGACCTGCCGCACCAGTTCGTCGCGGTCGGCGAAGTGGCGGTAGACCGTGGCGTTGCCCACGCCCGCGCGGCGCGCGACCTCGTCGAGGGGGACGTCGGAGCCGTGCTCCACGAACATCTCGCGTGCCGCGGCGACGATCCGCTCCCGGTTGCGCAGGGCGTCCGCCCGCGGGCGGACGGGCCGGCGCCGGGGGGCGGCGGCGGTGGCGGTGGCCGTGTCCACAGTTCCTCCTCTGAAGTCGTCTCGGGCCCTCGCGGGCCCCAGGGCCGCTGTGAACCGTGGAGGCTCACCGCGTACCCGTCGGGGCCGATACGGGGACTGGCTCCCCGTTTCGCGCGGACACAGGTCTAAACGGGGAAGCGCTCCCCGGTTATTTCCGCCCCCTGCCCTCATCTCCCGTGACGTGAGTCACACCTGTTGAGCGGAAAACCCCCCGGTCGGTCGCACCCGACGAGCGTCCGCGCGCCCCTCGACAGAGGGTGATCGGACAGGGTGCAGCCGGGACCGGCGGCTGCCGCGGAGTGGAGGCTCACGCATGCAGCAGCCGACCTGGCGACGGATATCCTCCGCCCGCCGCGGAGTCGCCCTCGCCGCGGTCACGGCGCTCACCCTCGCGGTCACCACCTCGGCGGGCGCCGGCCGCCTGATGGACGAGGCGCCCAGTTCGGCGGGCCCGGCCTCCCTGGCCCGCGGCGACACCCACGGCCCGTGCATGATCAGCGGCACGCTGGGCGTCCAGATGTCGGAGGGCGTGCCCACTCCGCCCGGCTACGCCCGCGCCACCGGCGCCGTCCGCGCCCTGAACCTCATGGTCGACTTCTCCGACGCGCCCGGCCAGGGCAGGGCGATGGACCGCCTCGCGGAGTTCTTCCCGCAGACCGAGGAGTGGTTCCGCACCAGCTCCTACGGGCGCCTGGAGTACCGCCCCGGATCGCCGATACGGCACTGGCTGCGCATGCCCAGGACGTTCGCCGACTACGGGATAGAGCGCGGCGCCCCCTTCGACCCCGGCTACCGCGAGCTGGTCGAGGACATCGTGGAGGCCGCCGACCCCGACGTCGACTTCCGGGAGTACGACCTCGTCAACGTCCTCGTCACCCCGAACGCCGGCCCCTCGGCCCTCGACACGGTCCTGTCGGTGACCTTCGCGGGCAACCACGAGGCGCCGGTCGCCGACGGCGTCCCCGTCGCCAACACGTCCTTCGTCTACAGCCGCCAGGACGACGGCTCGGGCACCTACCACGAGACCGGCTACCGCGTCCTGCCCCACGAGAACGGCCACGTCTTCGGCCTGCCCGACCTCTATACGCAGGAGGGCGGCGGCGCGGTCGGCCACTGGGACATCATGAGCGAGGACTGGGGCGCCAACAACGACCTGCTCGCCTGGCACAAGTGGAAGCTGGGCTGGCTCGACGACGAACAGGTCGGCTGCGCCGCGCGGCCCGGCACCTCCGAGCACACCTTGACCCCGCTCTCCCGCGCGGGCGGCATGAAGCTCGCGTTCGTCCCGTTGAGCGAGCGGACGGGGTACGCGGTCGAGGTGCGCACGCCCGGCGGCAACGACGAGGAGGTCTGCAAGCCAGGCGTCCTCATCTACCGCGTGGACGCGGACGTCGACACGGGCCACGGCCCGGTCCAGGTCGTCGACTCCAGGGCCGACAGCGGCGGCTGCACCCTGCGCCCCAACGTGCACGCCGAGCTCTCCGACGCGCCCTACGGCCCCGGCGAGACGTTCTCGGACGGCAGGACCGGGCTGCGGGTGACGGTGCGGGACGTGACGGACGAGGGCGACTACCGGGTGACCGTCACGCGCCAGTGACCGGCCCGGCCCCCGGCGACCCGGCCCCCGGCACGGTCTGCTGGACCTGCCGCAGGAACGCGGCATTGCTCGGCGTCTTCTTGACCCGGTCGAGCAGCGCTTCGAGCGCGCTCTGCCCCTCACGCCCCTGCAGGGCTCGCCGCAGCCCGTGCATGGCCGTCAACTCCGCGCGCGGCAGCAGTTCCTCGCGGCGGGTGCCGGAGGGAATGACGTCGATGGCGGGGAAGAGGCGCTGTCCCGCGAGGGTGCGGTCCAGCCGCAGCTCCATGTTCCCCGTGCCCTTCAGCTCCTCGAAGTAGTAGTCGTCGGCGCGCGACCCGGTCTCCACCAGAGCGGTCGCGAGCATCGTCAGGGAGCCGCCCTCCTCGGCGAGGCGCGCGGCGCCGAAGAGTCGCTTCGGGCCCTGCACGGCGGACGCGTCCACGCCGCCGCTGAGCGTGCGCCCGCCGCTCGCCGCCGCGGTGTTGTACGCGCGGCACAGCCGGGTCAGCGAGTCGAAGAGCATGACGACGTCGCGCCCGTCCTCGACCATGCGCTTGGCGCGCTCCACGGCGAGTTCGGCGAGGGCGATGTGCTGCTTGGCGGGCCGGTCGAAGGTCGAGGCGAGCACTTCACCGCGGACAGAGCGCCGCATGTCGGTGACCTCCTCGGGCCGTTCGTCGAGCAGGACGACCATGAGGTGGCACTCGGGGTGGTTCTCCGCGATCGCCGCGGCGATCTGCTGGAGCAGCACGGTCTTGCCGGTCTTGGGCGGCGCGACGAGCAGGCCGCGCTGCCCCTTGCCGACGGGCGCGACGAGATCGACGAGCCGCGTCGCGGCGGGCCCGCCCGCGGTCTCCAGGCGGAGCCTCTCGCGGGGGTGCAGCGGCGTGAGGTCCCCGAAGCGGCGGCGCGGCCGGGGCTCCCGGGGATCACGCCCGTTGAGGCGTTCGACCCCGGCCAGCACCCGGGGGCGACCGCAGACCCCTTCGACGAAGTCGCCGGTGCGCAGGCCCGACTGCCGTACGAGGGGCGCGGGAACCTGCACGTCCGCGGGGCCCGGCAGGCAGTCGGGGCCCCGGACGTAGCCGCGCCCGTCCCTCGCGATGTCCAGAACGCCCTTGACGTGGTGGGCGGTTGAGTCGGCCGCTTCCCGATCCACCATGCCTGCGGCTGTGGACGTGGCTGCGCCAGCACCTGTGGATGTGACTGTGGATGTGGTTGTAGCTGTGGCTGTGGCTGTCATGGGAAGGGTTCCTTTCGCGGACATGCGAATGAGGGGCCCGGCCGGAGGCGGCGTTCGTTCACGCCTCGTGCGGCGGGGAGGGAAGCGCTGCGAAAGCGCTGGAAGAAGACCGGAACGGCCTGGCAGAACAGGCCCGGCGGCGCCGGACCCGGCCCGGTGGGGCCGACGGAACGGGTTTCTGGACTCGAAGGACCGGGAGATTCCCGTGAAGGTGAGCCAGGAGGGACCCGTGAACCGGGAGGAGAGGAAATCGGCACCGGCACCCCGGACGGGGCAACACACGTGCTGTTCGCAAGGTAGCACACCGCACGGCAGTGGGCCATGGCGCCGACCGGGAGGGGCACCCGGACGAATTGACGACGCGGCGCCCCGCGGGCAGTGATCGTACGTTAGGTTAGCCTTACCTAAAAAGCTGGGAGGTCGCTCACACATGCCTGAGCACATACCGAACGGGCCGTACGCCGAGGGCGAGTTCGCCGGGCGCACGGCTCTGGTGACCGGCGCGGGCCAGGGCATCGGCGCCGCGGTGGCCGCCGCGCTCGCCGCCCGGGGGGCGCACGTCATCGCCACGGACCGCGAGCCTGGGCGTGCCGCCGACGGCGCCATGGGGCGCGGGCCGAGGCGTGACGCGGACCCCGAGCCGGGGCGTGAGCCCGCACGTGACGCGGACCGCGAGCCTGGGCGTGAGCCCGCACGTGACGCGGACGGCAAGCCTGGGCGCGACGGGTCCGGCGCTGCGGGGCGTGAGCCGGGCAAGGCTGCGGGGCGTGAGCCGGGCAAAATTGCGGCGCACGAGCCGGGCAGGGCCGCCCCCGCGCCGGGCACGATCACCCCCCGCACCATGGACGTCACCGACCCCGCCGCCGTGTCCCGGGTCATCGACGAGACCGTCCGCGACCTGGGCGCCCTCGACATCCTCGTGAACGTCGCCGGCATCCTGCGCACCGCCCCCGTCGCCGAACTCACCGACGCCGACTGGGCCGACACCTTCGCCGTGAACACCACCGGCGTCTTCCACGCCTCCCGCGCCGCCGCCTCCCACATGACGGCACGCGGCTCCGGCTGCATCGTCACCGTCGCCTCCAACGCCGCCGGCATCCCGCGCACCGGCATGGCCGCGTACGCCGCGTCGAAGGCGGCGGCCACGATGTTCACCAAGTGCCTCGGCCTGGAGACCGCGCGCAGCGGCGTGCGCTGCAACGTGGTGGCGCCGGGCTCCACCGACACCGCCATGCAGCGCGCCCTGTGGCCCGACGGCCAGGCGGAGGCGCCGTCCAGCGTCATCGCGGGCGACCCCGCCACGTACCGCACCGGCATCCCGCTGGGCCGCATCGCCGCCCCCGAGGACATCGCCGAAGCGGTCGTCTTCCTCGCCTCCGACCGCGCCCGGCACATCACTCTCCAGGAGCTGTACGTGGACGGCGGCGCCACGTTGCGCTGAGGCCCCGCCCGCCGCAACGCCCCGTCCCTCTCCCCCGTAACACCCAGCGCCCCCACGAGAAATGGAGCACCCGTGTCGACGGCACCCGAGGTCGCCACACACGTCACGACGGCCGAGCCGGCCCATCCCGCCGTGGGAGCGGCCACCGCTCTCCTCGACGACTACACCCCCGGTCGGCGTTTCCTCGCGACGCCGACCCGTACCCTGCTCGCCGAGGGCGTCCACGCCCACGTACCGCACGACGACAGGCCGCTGCCGCAGCGTGTCGCCGCCGCGCTGGCCGCCGCGCGCGCGGCGGGGACGGACCGGCCGCACGTCATCGGCGCCGTCGCGTTCGACCAGTCCGCGCCCGCCGCCCTCGCCGTGCCGGAGACCCTGCGCACCGCGCCGCCGCTGACCGCGGACCCGCTGATCGCGCTGCCGGCCGAGACGCCGGAGGCGACGGACTGGCGGATCCGGCCCGTTCCCTCCCCCGAGGAGTACGGCGAGGGCGTCGCGGGGGCTGTGGAGCGCATGTGGCGCGGCGAGTTCAGCAAGGTCGTCCTCGCCCGCACCCTCGAACTCACCGCGCCCGCCCCGCTGGACATCCCCCTGATGCTCCAGCGCCTGGCCCGCCGCGACCCCTCGGGCTACACCTTCGCGCTCCCGACGGCTCCCGGCCGCACCCTCGTCGGCGCCAGCCCGGAACTGCTCGTCTCGCGCCGCGGCCACCAGGTCGTCGCCAACCCCCTCGCGGGCTCGACGCCGCGCAGCTCCGACCTGGCCGAGGACGTCCGCCGCGCCGCCGCGCTCCTGGAGTCCGCCAAGGACCTGCACGAGCACGCCGTCGTGGTCGACGCCGTGCACCAGGCGCTCGCCCCGTTCTGCACGGATCTGACGATCCCGGCCCGTCCCACCCTGATCCGCACGGCCACGATGTGGCACCTCTCCACGACGGTCACCGGCGCCCTCATCTCCCCCGACGCCTCCGCGCTCGAACTGGCCTGCGCCCTGCACCCGACCCCCGCGGTCTGCGGCACCCCGACGGCGACGGCTCGTGAGGTGATCCGCGAGACCGAGCCGTTCGACCGCGGCTTCTTCACCGGCATGGTCGGCTGGGGTGACGCCGACGGCGACGGCGAGTGGGTCGTGACGATCCGCTGCGCCGAGGCGGAGGAGCGCTCCCTGCGGCTCTACGCGGGCGCGGGTGTCGTCGCCGCCTCTGACCCGGCGGCGGAGACCGCGGAGACCGGCGCGAAGTTCCGTACGTTCCTCGACGCCGTGGGGGCCGAGCTGTGAGCATCCCGGACGCGCCCCCGTACCCCGAGGAGTTCGCCGAGCGCTACCGGGCCGCCGGGTGGTGGCGCGGCGAGACGTTCGGCGGAATGCTGCGCGACCGCGCGGCAGAGCACCCCGACCGGATCGCGATCGTCGACCCGGCGGGAGGGCGCCGCTGGACGTACGGGGAGCTGGACCTGCTCGCCGACCGCCTGGCGGCGGGCCTGCTGGCGCGCGGCATCGAGAAGGGCGACCGGGTCGTCGTCCAGCTCCCCAACACGGCGGAGTTCTTCTCGACGATCTTCGCGCTCTTCCGGATCGGCGCCCTGCCGGTCTTCGCGCTGCCCGCGCACCGCGAGACGGAGATCCGCTACTTCTGCGAGTTCACGCAGGCGGTCGCCTACGTCGTCCCCGGCCGGCACGGCGGCTTCGACTACCGCGACCTCGCGGCGAGCGTGCGGGCCCAGGTGCCGACGCTGCGCCACGTGTTCGTGGCGGACGCCGTCCCGGCCCCGGCGGAAGCGAACGCCTCGCTGGTTCTCCCCGAGACCCTGCCGGACGCGGAGGCGCGACCGGTCCGCTTTGAGGCCCTGGCGGACACGGAGGCGCGGCCGGTCCCGTTCGAGGCCCTGGCGGACGTGGAGGCCGACCCGGTACCGATCCCGGACCCGCCGACCCCCTCCGACCTGGCGTTCCTCCAGCTCTCCGGAGGCTCGACGGGCGTACCGAAGCTGATCCCGCGCACCCACGACGACTACATCTACTCCCTGCGCGGCTCCAACGAGCTCTGCGCGGTGGACGAGACGTCCGTCTACCTGGTGGCCCTGCCCGCGGCCCACAACTTCCCGCTCTCCTCCCCCGGTTCGCTCGGCGCGCTCTACGCGGGCGCCCGCGTCGTCCTCGCCCCGCAGCCGAGCCCCGACGCGGCGTTCCCGCTCATCGAGGCGGAGGGCGTCACGATCACCGGCCTGGTCCCGCCGCTGGCCCTGGTCTGGACCGAGGCGGCCCCTTCGACCCCGTACGACCTGAGCAGCCTGGAGGTCCTCCTGGTCGGCGGCGCGAAGTTCAGCGAGGAGGCGGCGCGGCGCGTGAAGCCGGCCCTCGGCTGCACGTTGCAGCAGGTCTTCGGCATGGCGGAGGGTCTGGTCAACTACACGCGCCTGGACGACCCGTACGAGACGATCGTCACCACGCAGGGCCGCCCGATCTCCCCCGACGACGAGATCCGGATCGTCGACGACGAGGACGAGGACCTGCCGCTCGGCGCGAGCGGCCACCTGCTGACCCGCGGCCCGTACACGATCCGCGGCTACTGGCGGGCCCCCGAGCACAACGCCCGCTCCTTCACGCCCGACGGCTTCTACCGCACCGGCGACATCGTCCGCCTCACCGTGACCGGCCACCTGGTCGTCGAGGGCCGCGCCAAGGACCAGATCAACCGCGGCGGCGAGAAGATCGCCGCCGAGGAGGTCGAGAACCACATCCTGGCCCACCCGTCGGTGCACGACGCGAACGTGGTCGCCGAACCCGACCCCTACCTGGGCGAACGCACCTGCGCGTACGTGATCCTGCGCGCGGGCGCCGACCCGCTGAAGCCGGCCGCCGTGAAGAAGTTCGTACGGGAACGGGGCCTGGCCGCGTACAAGGTCCCGGACCGCGTCGAGTTCGTGGCGAGCTTCCCGCAGACGGGGGTCGGCAAGATCTCGAAGAAGGACCTGCGGGCGACGTCGGCGAGGCCGCACCGCATCCCTCAGTAGCCGCGCCTCACCTCAGCCCCCCTCGCCTCTCCCCTCCCCTCTCCCTGAACGGAACTGTCCAACCCATGGCGCTGCCCGCGATCGCCCCGTACCCCATGCCGTCGGCGGACGAGCTCCCCGCGAACCGTGTCGACTGGAAGGTGGACCCGTCCCGCGCGGTCCTCCTCGTCCACGACCTGCAGAACTACTTCCTGTCGGCGTACGACGGGAAGGCGGCTCCGATCCCCCAACTTCTCTCGAATGTCCGGACGTTGAAGGAGACCGCGTCCCGCATCGGCGTGCCGGTGGTGCACACCGCGCAGCCCGGCGGGCAGACCCCCGAGGAGCGGGGCCTCCAGCAGGACTTCTGGGGCCCGGGCCTGCCGGACGACGCCGAGGCGGCGGCGATCGCCCCGGAGATCGGCCCGGCGCCGGCGGAGACGGTCCTCACGAAGTGGAAGTACAGCGGTTTCGTCCGCACGGACCTCCTGGAGCGCCTGCGCGAGGAGGGCCGCGACCAGTTGGTGATCACCGGCGTCTACGCCCACATCGGCGTCCTGATGACGGCGTGCGACGCGTGGATGCAGGACATCCAGGCCTTCGTGGTGGCCGACGCGGTGGCCGACTTCTCCCCCGAGGACCACGCGATGGCGCTGCGCTGGGCGGTGGGCAGGTGCGCGGTCGTGACGACGACGCAGGGGGTGTTCGGGGAGGGAGCGTAGAGCCCCCTCCCGGCTCCCGGGCCTACCGGAAGCAGTCGCCCGCGCCCTCGCCGGATTCACGGTCGAGGGCGGCGGGCTCGCCGTCGAGCGCGGCGGGCTCCCCGTCGAGCGCGGCGGCGGGCTTCCCGTTGAGGGGTGCCTGCTTCCCGTCGAGGAGGGCCGGCTTCCCGTCGAGGAGGGCCGGTTTCCCGTCGAGGGCGGCGGTGAGGCTGTCGAGCCGCGCTCGGAGGTCCCGCACCTCACCCAGCGAGAGCCCGGTGGCGGCGCTGATGGCACGCGGCACGGCCCGCGCCTTCTCGCGCAGCGCGAGCCCCGCCCCGGTGACCCGGACACTGACGGACCGCTCATCCTCCACGCTGCGCCGCCGCTCGACGTGGCCGGCGGCTTCGAGCCGCTTGAGCAGCGGAGACAACGTCCCGGAGTCGAGCCGGAGCCGCTCCCCGATCTTCTTGACGGGGAGCTCGCCGTGTTCCCAGAGGACGAGCATGACGAGGTACTGGGGGTAGGTGATCCCGAGGTCCTTCAGCGCGGTGCGGTAGACCCCGTTGAAGGCGCGGGCGGCGGCGTGCAACGAGAAGCAGACCTGCTCGTCGAGCCGCAGAAAGTCATCGTCGGATACGCCACGGAAGGCTTCGCGCTCCCCGAGGGCCCCACCCTCACGGAGGGCTCCACTCCCGCGGAGGGCTTCGGGCCCGGCCCCGTCCTGTGCTTGCTCCATGCCCCCATCGTACAACCAGTCACCCAATTAAGTTGCACACAACTAAATTGGGTGCTCTACTTATGCCACCGGAAGGGCAAGGCCCTCGGTCCGAACCGACCGAGACCCCCGCTCGACCCCTACCACCAGGAGAACGAGACCCATGGACGCTCTGTACACCGCAGTCGCCACCGCGAACGGCCGCGAGGGCCGCACCGTCAGCTCGGACGGCCAGATCGACCTGACGCTCGCCTTCCCCGAGGCCCTGGGCGGCAACGGCAAGGGCACGAACCCGGAGCAGCTCTTCGCCGCCGGCTACGCGGCCTGCTTCGCCAGCGCGATGAGCAACGTCGCGCGCCAGGAGAAGATCGACGTGACGGACGTCTCCGTGACGGCGGAGGTCAGCATCGGCAAGGACGAGACGGACGGCGGCTTCGGCCTCTCGGTGGTCATGCGCGCGGAACTCCCCGACCACCTCCAGGGCCCCGCGGGCGAAGCCCTCCTGAAGAAGACCCACGCCTTCTGCCCCTACTCCAAGGCCACGCGCGGCAACATCCAGGTCGACCTGATCATCGAATAGCCGCACCGCCCGTCCCTGCGGATCACCCCGGACCTCCCCCGGGCCACCCGCTACACTGACGGCGGACGACGCAGTCTCCAGACTCGCGCCGCCCCGCCTTCGTAGCTCAGGGGATAGAGCACCGCTCTCCTAAAGCGGGTGTCGCAGGTTCGAATCCTGCCGGGGGCACCAGGCAAAAGGCCCCGGACCGATCATGGTCCGGGGCCTTTGACATCCACTTATGACATCAACGCGGGCGATCACCCACGACCAGGGCGCCGCTTCCTGAGCAGCCGGTCCATGTGACTCATGGCCTCGCGCTGCGTGTCCTGCACGACGTGCGTGTAGACATCCATGGTGATGCTGATCTGCGAGTGCCCGAGGATCTCCATCACGACACGGGGCGCGACTCCAGCCGCCGTGAGGAGCGTGGCGGTGCCGTGCCGAGCGTCGTGCAGCCGGATCACGCGGAGGCCGGCGGACTCGGCGACGCGGGTGAAGGAGCGGTAGACGTTCCGCGGCTCGACCTGGCGGCCGGTACGGGTGGTGAAGACGTACCCGGACTCCTGCCACTGTTCCCCCGCCTTGACCCGTGCAGCCGCCTGCCGCATCCGGTGCCAGCGCAGGGGCGCGATGCAGAGGCCGGGCAGCGGGACGGCCCGGCGACGGCGGCTCTTCGGATCGTCGTCGTACAGGACACCCCGACGCCGTTGCGTCTGCTGGCGGACGTAGAGAACACGGTTGTCGAGGTCGAGGTCTGACCAGCGCAGGCCGATGATCTCTCCCCGGCGCAGCCCCATGGCGATGGCAAGCACGAAGGCCGCGTACAGCGGGTCCTTACGGGAGGCCGCGAGGAAGTCCAGAGTCTCGTGGAGGGTCCAGGGCTTCAATTCGCGGTTGTCGGTGCGAGGCGGCTCGACCAGCTTGGCCACGTTGCGCGTGATCAGCTCCTCGCGACAGGCGGAGGACAGTGCCGACCGAAGGACGCGGTGGGATTCCTTGGCGGTCGCCGCAGTCGTCTCCTTCTCCAGGCGGACGAGGAAGCGGCGTACGTCGGCGACGCCGAGGGATTCGAGCCGCTTGGCGCCGAGCAGCGGCACGAGGTAGAGCCGGACGTGTGCCTCGTACTTGTCGTACGTGCTGAGCTTCCGCCGAGGCTTGATGACGTTGTCCAGCCAGTACGGCAGCCACTCGGAGAGCTTGGCCGACTTGGTGGGCACGGGCACGCCCTGGTCCACCTTGGTGAGCAGCTCCCGGCGCTTGACGTCGCACTCGGCCCAGGTCTTGCCGTAGGCGAACTTGCGAGCGCGGGTTCCGTCCGGCTGGAGGACGTACACGGCGCACTGGTACCGGCCGTCCTTGCGCTTGGTGATGGTGCCGGCGCCGTTCGGATTGCGCTTGCGCGGAGCAGCCATCAGGCAGCCTCCTCGATCTGGCCGAGGACGAAGTCCCGCACAGCGGTAGCGGGGATACGACGCGCCCCATCGATCTTGATCGAGACGAGTCGACGCGAGCGGATCAGGTCATAGACCTTCGAGCGCCCGACCTTGAGACGCACCATGACTTCCGGCACGGTCAGCAGCTCGGCGGTGGCAGTGGCGGCGGTCATGCTGCGGCTCCTTCCAGGGCCAGTTGGTCTTGCAGTGCTTCGCGTGCGGTTTCTCGGTTGAGCTGGAGGTCCCGGGCGATGGTGGCGGCGAGAGCGGATTCGCCGGGGGTGTGGCCGTGTCCGGCGTACTGCCAGTCGGTGAGGACGAGGACGGTGTCCGGCTCGCGGTCGTCCAGGGCGAGGGCGGTTTGTTCCTGGGCGGCGCGGTAGTCGGCGCGTGTCTGGCGCAGGGCGCCGAGGGTGGTGGAGTAGCGGCGGGACTTGGAGGAGAAGTGACCGCGGAAGCCGAGCATGTGGGCCCAGGCCCACAGCCGCCGGTCCGGGTAGAGGCGGTCCAGGTCGCGGCATGCGGTGATGAGTCGGCGGGTGTGGTCCGGGACCTGGTGCCGGTCGAGTTCGGCGAGTTCGCCGATACGGCGGTCAAGGGTGCCGGTGTTCTCGGCGGCTTTGGTGGAGTACTTGGCGACGTAGGAGGCGACGGCCTGTTCGGTGATGTCCGAGCCGTCGCCGAACGCCTTTACCGGCCGGACGTCGAGCTGTGTGCCCCACCGGAAGGACCGGGCCGGCTGGTCCCCGGCGGCCGGGACGGAGACGGACGTGTAGGAGTGCTCCGCAGCGGCATGGATGGCGTCGGCGAGGAGGCCAACCGTTACCCAGGCAGGCGGGGGCGTTCCGGGTCCGTCCGGTCCGTCGAGCCGGATCACCGCGTGGAAGTGCAGGGCGCCGCGCTTCTGGAATTCGGCGACCTTGCCGTAGGAGACGCGGAGGCAGTCGGCGAGTTCCCGGCGGGTGAGGCCGGCGCGGGCGGCGAGTTCGCGACGCAGGCGGGTGGTGAAGCGCTGCCAGAGCTGTCCGGCGTGGTTGTTGAACAGGACGGCGCCCGCATAGTCGTACGTCGCCGGATCCAGGGCCGTGCCCAATTCTGAGGCGTCCGGGGCGTGCTGGGTGCCGCAGCGGCAGGTGCCGTGGTCGGGCCGGTTGTGGACCGGGCCGAAGGAGGGAGCGGTGAGCGTGGCGAACACGCGCGGGTGATCCCGGACCGTGGCGGGGACATCTCGGCGGTCGTCTCCGGCCAGGCCCGCGCGGATGAGGTGATAGGTGTCTCCGGCGTAGGTCCAGGCGCAGGAGGGGCAGCGGGAGGCGCGGCGGTTGCCGCAGGCGAGGCGGAGGCGTCCACCGGGCTCAACGGCGGTCGTGTAGTGGTGCAGGGTCTCGCCGGTGGTCTTGTCCTTGTGGAGGGTCCAGCCGGTGAGGTGGACGGGGTCGGAGCAACCGCCGGTGCGGCGGACCTGGTCTTCCCAGCGGGTGTAGTCGGGGGCGGAGGCGACGCGGAGGAGGTCACCGAGGGTGGTCGGGTCGAGCAGCGGGGCATGCGCGGTCGGGGCGCGGTGCGCCATGCTGGGTGCTTCCTTCCGGTTGTGAGATCGGTTGGGGACGGCGCCCGGGCGGCGGATGCTTGGCGGTATCGAGGCCGCCCGGGTGCCGGTCAGCGTCGTTTGGCGTCGGCGTGGACGAGGGAGCGGATCACCAGGGCGCAGACGGCGACCGAGGCGCCGGTGATGGCGACGGCCAGGAGCATCGAGACGAGAACGGCGCCGACGACCAGGACGACGGCCGTTCCGCCGCCGACGAGAGCGAGGGCGGTGCCGGGGGTGAGCTGCACCGTAGGCCGGGACGGCGCAGGAGCGACCGGAGCAGGAGGCGGAACCTGCGCACTCGGTACGACGGCGGTCGGCGCGACGACCACGGGCGGCGTGAGGTGGCCGGCGGGCGTGGGGTTGGTCGGGATCTTCGGGCGGAGCATCGGTGTTCTCCCTTCGGGTGTGCTACTTGACGAAGCCGTTGACGACGGGGGCCAGCACGCTGTCGGCGATGAGGAAGCCGCCGAGGAGCAGTACGGCGATGAGCCACCAGGGCGGGCGGATGAGCTTGACGCCGAGGTAGCCGACGGCGAGGAGCGCGAGCCAGAGTGGGACGTCCATCGGGTGGCCTCCTAGCTGACGCGGCAGCGGTGGGTGCGGGCGGCGAGCTGTGCGGCGGACTGGCTGGAGTAGTCGGCGGACCAGCCGCAGCGGTCGTTGGTGCACACAGCGGCGTGTTTGGTCTGGCCCCGGCGATCGCGGTGGGTGCCGATCTGCACTGGGCCGATCCGCATGACGGAGTGGAAGAAGTCGCGGGCAGGCATGTCAGCCGGTCTCCTGTCGGGGTGCGGTCGGGTCAGGTGAGTTGGGCGGCGATGGCGTCGGCGAGGTGAGGCGGGACGCCGAGGCGGGCGCGGAGGGTGTCGGTGTCGATCGGGGCGCCGGTACGGGCGTGGTGGTCGTCGGCGACCTTGCGGGCGTGGTCCACGAGGGCGGCCGGGACCGGCACGGCCGTGGGCAGAGCAGGGGCTACCTCGATCTGCGGGGCGACGGGGGGTTCAGGCGCCGGGCCCGGCTCAGCGGCAGCCGTTTCGGGCGCGGAGCCCGGAGCCGGGACGGAGGGCGCCGGCGGATCCGGGGCGGGGCCCGCGGGCGAGTGGGCGAGGAGGGTGCCGCCCATGAAGGCCAGGGCGGGCCAGGCCGCGACGAGGATGCGCAGCCAAGGCGGGACGTCGCCCAGGTCGAGGAGCCCGGCAGTGGCGACGTTGGCACCGAGGGAGGCGACGAGGGCGATGAGGAACCAGCACCAGGGCAGCCGGGACGGTCCGTCGGCGCGCAGCCGTCGCCAGGCGGCGACCAGGAGCAGGTCGACCGAGACGGGGTAGGCCCAGGCCTTCCAGCCGGTCTGTCCGGCAGCGGCGGCGAGGTCGTGGAGGTGGGCGAAGGACAGCGCCCCGGCGATGACGGCTTGAACGAGTACGGCGTCGATACGGAGAGCGGGGCGGGTCATCACGGCTCCTTCCTGTGATCAGGCATGGCAGGGGTAGGGACCCGGCGCGCAGGACGGTCGCGCCGACCGTGGGAGGGGGGCGGGGTCAGGCGGTGGCGGGGGCTGTCTTGGACAGCGGCACGCGGGCCGAGTGCAGCGGAGCGACCGCGGGCCGGAAGGGCGCGAGGGCGGGCAGCTCGGGGGTGCGGTCGGCGTGCTTGTTGCAGACGTTCACGGCCTGGCGCAGCGTGGTGTGCGGGGCGCGGATGCGATGCCAGCCGCCGGTGGAGTCCCCGGCGATGGCGATTCCGCGTGTCTCGGCGGGAATCTGGATGGCGGCGAGAACGGCGTCCGGGGCGATGTCGCCGAAGGCCATGTTCGCGGACGTCTCGTCGTTGACGCGGTGGGCGGTGCGGCCGGTGAGCTGGGCGCGGAGCATGGTGATGCCCTTGCCGAGTTCGGAGCCGAAGCGCTGACCGCAGATTTCCAGGTAGACGCCGGCCGCGCGGCCGAGCTGGGCGAGGCGGACGAGGGCGGTGATGATCCGGTCTCGGCGCTTCTCTTCCTCCTTGCTGGCGAAGAGCGCGAGTTCGGCGACCTCGTCGACCAGGACTACGACCGGCACCGGCCGCAGGTCCTCGGGCAGGTCCCAGATGTCGGCGGCGATCTCCGCATCCGGCACGGCGACGCTGATCCGCTGTTCGGCGCGGATGAGCTGGTACACGTCCTGCATGTGGGACACCAGCGCTTCCAGCAGTTCCAGCGCGGTGTCGGGGTTGTCGGCGAGCGCGGAGAACCGGCGTGCCAGCGGGAACAGCTCGACCCCTTGCTTGCAGTCGATGCCGACCAGCGCGACGTGGTGCGGGGCGAGCCCGGCGACGAGGTTGCGTTGATAGACGGACTTGCCGGACTCCGTGGCGCCGAGGGTCAGGCCGTGCGGGACGGCGCGGTAGTCGCGGTAGTGCACCGAGCCGTCCTCCCGCAGCGCGACCGGAACGCACATCGGCCGGGTGTCGGTCTTGGCCGGCATCTGCACCCGCTTGAGCACGTCGTAGCCGGTCATCCGGATCTCGACCACGCCGGAGCGCAGCTCACGGGAGGTGACGCCGTACATCCCGAAGGAGTGGCGCAGCCGGTCCGAGGCGGCGGCGACGTCGAAGGCGTCTTGTCCCGGGCGGAGTTTGAGCCGGAGGACCAGGCCGGTGTGGGTGGGCCGCAGCCGCAGGATGCGCGGCGCGCGGGACTCCGGCGCCGGGCGGTTGGTCATCCGGGCCAGCATGAGGCGCCAACGCGAGGGCGGGACCGTCAGCCCGCATGCCTCCATGACGGAGACGTAGCGGACCAGGACGCGCACGACAGCGAAGGTGACCCCGAAAGTCATCCAGTACCAGGCGGGACGCCACCACCGCAGGAGACCCGCAGCGGCGACGACCACCAGCAGTAAGACCGTCGGCCACGTCATGGCTCAGGCCGCCTTCGAGCCCGTGCCCGTGGTGGCCAGCGAGGTGACGGCGACCGCGCGGAAGGCGATGCCGTGCCGCTTCTGGCCGTTGAACTCGTTCTCCCACGGCCGGGCGACCAGCCCCGTGAGGGCGGCCGGGGTGCCCATGGTCAGGTCACCGGAGATGCCGGTCTCCGGGACGGTGACGGACAGGATCTCGACTTCGTCGTTGGCCGCGAACATCACGTCCACGGTCATCAGCCTCGCGCCGGTCTCGGCGTCGGTGGCGATTTCGCCGGTACGGCGGTCACGCACCTTGGGCTGCGGGGTCTTGGCAACCATCACGGTCGCGGCGGAGGTGTCGACGGGGATCTGACGCACAGCAGAACACTCCTCTATAGATGCTGAACTCCGCCACTCATGTACATGAGTGACATGAAGAAGAGTGCATCACTCCTGTACATGAGTCAACCCGCCGCGACATCGAAGTCACGACGGGTTGCAGGAAGTTGAGCCGGCGTCAGTCGGCGGCAGGGATCCGGTACTCGAAAACGAACTGGTCAGCAGCCATGAGCGTGTCGCAGACCTCCACCACGACCCCTGCGGTCGTACGGGCCTCCCGGATCAGATGAACCACCGGCGCACCCGGACTCAACGCCAGCTCGGAGGCTTCCGCCTTGGAGGCCGGCCGCGCTTGCAGCGTCTCGACGAACTCCGCGAACTCATGCCCGTGGTCTTCGAGCCGGGCATAGATGCCACCGCCGCCGGGATTCTCGGCGAACAGCTCCGGGATGTCCTTGACGACGTCCCACGGAAGGTAGGAGGAGGCGGTCTCGACCGGGGTGCCGTTACGGAAGTAGAGACGCCGCCGGGCAAGCACCTGGGTGCCGGCGGGGACGCCGAGCCGCTGAGCGGCATCCGCGGGCGCTTCCATGGGCCCGATGTAGAGGACGCTTACCTTGGCCGTGGCTCCGGACTGGGCGGACTCCGCGAGGTACGCGGCCTTGCCGCCCTGGCGGAGCGAACGCCGGAAGCGATCGGAGGAACGGTGCCGCACCGGCGGCCGGTCCTTCACGATCGAGCCCTTGCCGTGCCGGGTCTCGACGAGCCCACTCGCCCGTACCTCGACCATGGCCTTGCGGATCGTGCCCCCGGACACGCCGTAGCGGTCCACCAGCTCCGATTCACTCGGCACCATGTCACCGGGCTTGAGCACACCCGCCCGGATCTGCTGCACGATCTCGTCCGCGATCTGCACGTACCGAGGCCCGGACCTGCCCCCCTCTACCGCAGTTCCCATAGTCCTTCTCTGCCTCCTATGCTCCTGTACATGAGTCAACCACAGGAAGCAACGTCGACGCCCCTCCACTCCGTATCCGTAGCCGGAGTCGTCGTGCGCGAAGACGGCCGCCTCCTGGCCATCCGCCGAGCCGACAACGGCACCTGGGAACTCCCTGGCGGCGTACTCGAACTCAACGAGACCCCAGAGGCCGGCGTAGCCCGCGAAGTCTGGGAAGAGACCGGCATCCACGTCGAGGTCGACGAACTCACCGGCGTCTACAAGAACACCACCCGAGGCATCGTCGCCCTGGTCTTCCGCTGCAAGCCCTCCGGCGGCACCGAACGCACCTCAAGCGAGTCCACAGCCGTCTCCTGGCTCACACCCGACGAGGTCAGCGACCGCATGGCCGAGGTCTACGCGATCAGACTCCTGGACGCCCTAGACGGGGCTGGCCCCCACGTACGAAGCCACGACGGCAAGCACCTCATCCCAGCGGGATAAGACTTTCCCTACTTCATCAAGGCCCGCGCACGGCGCGGGCGCGCGCCGCCTCTACGGCGCGGCCCGCCTCCTGTCTTCGCCCCGGCTGGCCGCGCCCGGCGGCGCGCTCGGCGGCTGCGGGCATGAAGTGGGGAGAACCCCTCTGTGGCTGGGGCGGTCGGCTCCACGGCTTTAGGCAGCCACTTTGGGGCGAGCCTCTAAGATCTTGGCCCCAACGTCGTGCTTTAACGGGCAGGTCCACAGACTGCCCGACTCGCCATCAGCTTACGGGGCCAAGATCACTCGCCCCAAAGCAGCTCCAGCCCAAAGCCGCTCCGCCGGCCTCCTAGTCACGCACCGCAAGGAGGGCGGAAGTTCGCGGAATCGCTCGATAGACAGCGAATGGAATAACCGAAAACCCCGGATACTGAGGGAGGTCAATGAACCCCATTCCCCCCAAGGTCTTCATAAAGCCATTAATATTTTCGGCGAAATTGGCTCTGTCCACGGTTCCATCAGGCCTGAAGAAATTAAAATCAGGCAGAGACGTGTCTTCCGGACCGTAACTTCCGACGCTACCCACAAGCGTCCACTCTTGCGGCTCTGTCCCGTACCGCGCGAAGAGAATATCCGCTTCTGTGTCCAGGTACTGCCGCCCTTCCTGCAAACGAGAGCCAATTAGCACGCTCCCGGCATCGACAGGCGCAAGATTGATGTGGAGGCCTGGAGCGAAGATTCCTCTCGCCATGCGGACGATGGCACGAAGGGAATTTCCATCCACGCCTGCGACTCCAGCGAAGTCAGGGATCGCATCTTCTAGCTGCCGATCGGGGGGCACTTGGCCGGGCCTGGGCGGCTTCGGCCCCTGCTGCCCTCCCCGGCCCTTCCCCTTCCCGGGTGGCGCATTACTTGAATCAGGAACCAGGACACCCATCCCCTGAAGGCCGAGCGCGACGGAAGCGAACGCCGAAAATACACTTGCCGTGTATCGACTATCGAATAGAGATCCCATAGCAGTGATACGAACGAGTGAGCCGGGCGGAGCGATCTCTTTCATGGACCCCGAGGTCCACTGAGATAGGTCCGAAACCTCTTCCGATACATCCTTGAGTAGGCCCTCTGACTCCAAGGCCTCCTCCAGCGTGGGGAAGAGAGCGTCACCGAGTGACTTTTGGGTATACCTCTCACTTCCCGTCACTTGCAGATGTTGGGCGAAGCTCCGAGGTCCGACCGTGGATCTCCTTTCTTGCGTACTTGTCTCCCGCTCTTCCTCTGCCACGCCTCCATCAAGCTGGGCAAGCATGGCTCGCACCTTGTCGGTGTCCACGTACAAGAACTCACGCAGAATCACGCAACATCCCCCTTAGTGACTTCAGGGTGTGATGCTATATCTGATGTGGCGGCGAAGATGGGTCTTCAGAGATTTCGATGCACCGGGCCCAACACGCGAGCGCCCTCCCGGGCCGTCCTATGGCCGTGGAAGGGCGCCCAACGATGACCAAACGTCGACAGGTGCCGACAGCTCAGCAGCAGGTCACGGCGTTGATCGGAAAGGCAGCCGCAGGTCACGGCCGCGCGTGATCAGTTGTGGCTGCACAGCAGCGACGTACAGCAACGGTCGCAACCGGGGTAGCCCGACACCAGCCCCAGACGGCCGGCTACCAGCCCGGCACACCTCAGCAGCCTTCGTGCCTGTAGGTCGCATCGTGCGGCGCATAGATCGGCTGTCAGCTTGACTCGGTGATTGAGGCGCTGCCGACCTCTAGTTGGTTCCTCTCCTCGCCCACAGGGAATTCACGCGATCCCTCTGACGCGTATAGATCCAGGTCGGTACCGGTGGCGCTCCCGAGGTGGCAATGCAGTAGTCTCCGTAGGCTGACAAAACTGTGCCAATGCGAGAGGAGGAAAGTTCTCCATCGGTGAAAATTGCGAGTGAGTCAAGACGCCGGTCAAGAATCTCACTCTTTGATTCGGCTGATCGCCAAGCCATGACTTCAGTCAGCTGCGTGAAGGCAGCTCCAGATGCCAGGGCAACCACGATCAGGCGCGCCAGAATAATATTGTTCTCGCCAGAGGTTATTGGGATGGCGATGAGAATGACCCCGACAGTGGCTATTGAGAATACCCACAGCATGCGTCCGTAGTACTCTGCAGCCGACTTATACAACTGCTTCCCCCAGAAGGCATTCTCTTGGAGGTGGTCACAGAGTCGTTTCATGCCAAGAGAAGCGTCGCTAGCGAAGTAGTCTGAAGGTACCGGGTCGGGGAGCGCTTCTCCTGCGGATGGGGTTACGCGACCAAACCAATTACTGAGGTCGACCCTCTCTTCGACTGTACCGAGAGCATCAAGCAAGAGCCCACGGATCCTCCCCTCCTCGCCGGCCGAGTGGCATTTCGCCGCCCTGTTTCGAGTGACCCAAGACGAAACCTGGACGCCCAGCGCGATGAGGGCAGGAATATAGGTTAGCGGACTCGTGATGAAGACTGATGTGACACTAAGGCCGAAAGTTGCCACCTGAAGCCATCTACTCGCCCTGTAACCTCTTGCCGCCTTCTCAAGCTGCGCATTGGCTAGTGCGATGATTTCATGGGACGACGCTTGAGAACTGGTCACCTAGCAAACTCCCCCAATGATCGAGAGCCCCTCGCGTGTCTCCTTGCTGCTCACAATGAAGGGCCCTATTTGCAATGTCTCGCGCTTCTGAAATTGGGTTGCAGTCACCCTCTTGGCGTCCCGCGGATGAATGTTCCGCATCCTTGAAAAATTCCACTATCGCGCGTGTGATCGGTGGCATCCGGTCGGAGAAGGTGGCACTTGCAATATTTTCGATCTCGTAAGATGCGATGGGTTGACCGTGTTGCTTACTCCACCACTTGATTATTTTGATCAGATGAATGAATTCGTTTCCAAGTAGTGCACTTTTTCGGTTGATTCTCTGATTCCGCTCCTCCGGAGCGTACGTGTTCCATCGGGATCGATCGGGTGACGGGATCTTGTAGATCACTCCGCCATTGGGGTTGACGGTATCGGGAATGGCGGGGATCACGTCAACGTCGGGCCCTTGGGTGAAGCTGATGCGAACCGTATTTTCCGAGATGCGCGCTTCCCGATACCTAGGCCTTAGGGTGTCCAGTAGCCTTGCTGCAATTGAATAAGGAGTGGTTCGCGCAGATGAGGACGGGCTCAGTGCAGCTACGATGTCTACATCGGAGAATCCTTGAATCGCTGTTGAGCGAGCCATTGAGCCAGTTATTTTGCATTCTTGAACCGCAGTGCCCTGTGAAAGGAATTGGCAAATTTCCCTGGCACGCTCCAGTGCATCATCAAGCTCATGTTGACTCAAGCTGATGCGTTGAGTAAAGAGTTCGAAAATTTTCTCCAGTGTGGCGTTCATATATTCGATGCGCTCGGATCCTCAAGTGCAGGGGTTATCAGGGCTGGTCCACGTCATCCTGCCCTAGGAGGCCTACGTTCGATGGTCGGTCCGAATAATTCCACTCCGGGCCTCCGGGCCTCCGGGCCTCTGGGCCGTCCCTGGGCCGTCCGAGGCCGACCAACGCTGACAGTCGGCACCCACGGCTGACCACCTCCACTCCGCTCTGGCCTGGGCACCCGGAGATGATCTGCGACACTGGGAACTTCATGCCGAAGCCCGGAGAACTGGCATCCTCAGCCGACCGGGCTTGTGTCCGCCCGCTCACCACTCCAGGTCAACCTGAGATGGGTAGCGGCTCGTGACGGTGCCAGATCAGGTACCGGTCCTCGCGGCGCAGCTCCGCGGAGCCCCACTCGATGCGCATGATGCCCTTCTCCATGGAGCAGGCGTAGGCGACAAGGACGAGCCGTACGTCTTCGGGAAGGAGCTCCAAGTCTGGGTGCACCTCGGAGGCCTCAAGTTCCCCGAGGCCCAAGTCGAATGCTTGCTGCATGGCCGGCGGGCCGTGGCGCCGGATCAAGTCTGCACGGAAGCCTGTGGCCCGACGGAGACGTGCAGCCGTGACAGGTACGTCTTTCTTCGCGTAGCGGAGAGGGTAAATCAGGTGGCCCCGGACGAGCATCAGCGTGCGTCCTTGCAGGCGCACTGGTTCCCCGAGCCCGGAGATGCCAGCGGCCAGTTCCTCGTATTGCACAGCGTAGAGGCCGTGTCCGTAGGCTTCGAGCGTTTGAGTGTGGACGCCCTCGTGCCCGGTCCGTGCGCGGTCGTGAGCCCGGAGGAGGCAAGCCGGGATGATGTCGGCCAGCTCACCGGCTATGTCCCCAAAGGTCTCACGTGCCCATTGACTGGCTGAACCCATGACGTACCGCCCCTCCCCGATAGCCCTGCAGCACAGCACCGAGCAGCTTCCACCTGAACCGTGCTGCGCCCAGGCGGGTCACACAAGGTTGCAACCAGCGCACAGAGGGAGCGCACGCCACCTGAACAGGGTCACCGCACGTACCACCCCGGATTTCTCCCGGCTCTGTCGCTCGCCTTGCGGTGACGGCAATCCTGACGGCAACAGCAGCAGGCGGCAGCGGAGTTCAGCAGTCCAAAACGGTGCAGGCGTAGGCCAATCAAGTGGTTCTACCAAGGCTTGCCCGCATCTTCTAAGCGCCTGGCGGCCGAGGCCACCCGGGCCGTCCCTGGGCCGTCCAAGGTCAGCCGACGCCGACCAACAACGACAGAAGCCCACGGCATCTGAGCTAGTCAGAGCCGTGGGCTTCTTGAGTCCCGCTGGTCAGCGGAGCCGGTGATCAGTAGACGGGCTTCTGAGCGCTGGCAGGAGGGCCACCCCAGGGACGCCGCCTTGACCGTGCCCTTTAGGACTGGAGTTCGCTCACCGCCAGGAGATGACCGCGGCTGGTTGCCACGCGGACCACGTCTCGTAGGGCTCGGGTCACTTCGGTCAGCATGAGCCGCAGGTCATCGCGGCCGGCGTCCTGGTCGCCGAGGACTCCCGCAGCCCGCTCCAGAAGATCGGTTGCCATCCCGAGCTGTACCGCTTCGATGTTGTCCGCCAGGCGAGACATGTATCCGCCGCTGTCATCGGTGCTCAGGTAGCAGGGCTTACCGTCCGGGCCCGACCACGGGAGGAGTCGTAGTTCGTTCTGCGGCATCAGTGCGCCTGCCTTTCTTCGATCACGTGGTGGGTGCTGAAGACGGCGTCGACACGATCCCCAGGGAACACCAGTAGTGCCGCCTCGATGACTCGCCCGGTGTTGTCTGCCGCAACGCGGGTGATCGCGAGGACGGCCAAGGCTGTGTTGATCCGCAGAGTCGACGCCTCACCCGGCGTTGGGAGTCGGGCGGACACCGTCTCGTGGACTTCGGCCGGCGGCGGGTCCGGCACAGAGAAGCTGGCTTCCGCCCACGTCCTTGAGGACCGGTTACTGAGCGCCTTGGTCGGTGTCAGGTCTCGCGGTACGTAGACGCGGGCCAGGCTGTGTGGGGACTCTCCCTCGTAGCTGAGTCGGAGGGATTCGGTCAGTGGGCTTCCGTCGTCCACCTTCAGCAGCGCTGTCAGATGGCCCCGCGCGGGCAGCACCGTAGTTCGGACCGTCACGCGCAGGTCCACGTCTGCGGCAGTCCGGGGATCCAGCGTGCCCCATCCACCGACGTACGTGACCTTGCGCAGCGGGCGGCGGACGAAGTTGCCCTTGCCGTGGATCTTCTCGACGAGGCCTTCTCCCTGGAGTACGGCGAGGGCGCTTCGCAGTGTGGCCGTGCTGACCTTGTACCGGTCGGCCAGGGCGGACTCAGACGGGAGCCGTTCACCGGGTCCGATTCGACCGGTCGTGATCTGGCGTCTCAGGTCGTCAGCGACGACGAGGCGGCGAGACGTCATGGACTGTGTCACCGCCTTCTCGTCATCCGCACGGCGACGAGCCGGGTCCGCCCGTTTATGGTCAGCAGCTCTCCCGACTCGAACAGGAGTTGCTTCGCGCCCTGGGGCAACTGGAAGAGGTCGCTCACCCGGCAGGCCCGACCGCCAACTTGGATGATGTCGCCCCGCAGAACGGTGGCCGCCGTGATCTCAACGTTGGATGCCAGCGCACCCCCGGGGGCCCAGTTGCTCACCGCTTCACCGCCGGTCGCGTGGAGTGGTCCGGCGCGGGGTGGCAGGTGCAGGCGCACGTCTCGTAGATCACCGGCAGGTCGACCGGCGCAGGAGATGGCGACGCTTCCGCACAGGCTGCGTGAGTGCCAACCCTGCATTCAGTCGACCGGTAGGCAGCAGCCCCGGTTTCCGATACATGGAGCTGTTGACGAGGGGGCATTAGCGAGCACCTGCCAGAGCCGAGAATGCCTCAGCCGACAGTCGCGGCGCCACGACCATCGAGCGTTGGCGTGCACGCTGCCGCTCCCAGGCCAGCACGTACGGACGGACGAGCACGTTGTCCTCGCCCAGGAGCAGGTGAAGGCGGTCAGCGGTGTCCGGCATCCATTCCGGGACGGCTGGCGGCTCTACGGCGAGCGCGGGAGGCGTCGCCACAGCCGCTCGGGACGGCGTTAAGGCTCGGCGATGCCTGCCCTTGGGGAAGTACCGCGCTCTGGCGAGCGTGACGGCACGGTGGATACGGTTGAGCACGCTGCTCAGCTCCTATCGCTGATAACTCGGTCCCCCGACATCGCCCGTCGTGGGGGCCGCTTTGCGTACGACCGCCCAAAGGGTGCGGCCGTTCAAGCTGGTGGCGTGGAGACCGAAATGATCGGCTCCCGCCAGGACTTCCAGGACCTCCCGCCATGACTCGGCGGAGAGTGACTCCGGTACCTCCGCCTCGACCGACGTGCACCGGTCGTGCTCCTCCACGCGTGTGGTGAGCCCGACCGCCGATAACCGGGCGGCGATGGCCTCCGCGCTCACTCGCGAAGCGGGCACAGGGGAGCCTCCGTCACTCGGCGATCACTTTGAGTGAAGCTAGTTAACTAGATTAAAGCTAGTGGACTAGATTTTCCATATGCCTGAGAAGCCGCCCTATCTCCGCATCGCCGACGAGCTACGGCAGCGGATCGCGGAGCACGTATGGGAACCGGGGGACCGGCTTCCCTCCCGCGCGCAGATCGGCCAGGAGTGCGGCGTAGGCGAGAACGTCGTCCGCAGGGCTCAAGAGCTGCTGATCTCGCAAGGCGTGTTGGAAGGCCGAGCCGGTTCGGGCACCTACGTCGCCGAGCCCCGGCAGCGCGTACGTGTGGTGCGGTCGTCGGCGCGCGAGCAGCCCGAAGGGTCGCCGTTCCGGGCGGACATGAAGGCCGTCGGCAGGCAGGGCGACTGGGAGAGCAGGACCGACGCCAAGGTCCCGGCCCCGGCAGAGATCGCCGCCCGGCTCGGGATCGCCGAGGGCGAGCTGTGCGTCCGAACCGCGTACGAGTTCCTGGCCGACGGCAGGCCCGTGCAGCTCTCGACCAGTTGGGAGCCGTACGACCTCACCGCCGGCACTCTCGTCGTTCTCCCCGAGGGAGGGCCGCACGCCGGTGCAGGCGTCGTGAATCGGATGGCCGCGATCGGCATCACGGTGAGCCATGCAGTGGAGCAGCCGGAGCCCAGGCCGGCGACCGCCGAGGAGGCGTCGCTACTCGGCATCCACAAGGCCGCACTGGTCACACACATCCGACGGACGTACTACAGCGACGATGGTAGGCCCGTCGAAACGGCGGACATCGTGGTGCCCGCGGCTCACTGCGAGATCGTCTATGAGATCCCCATCCGCCCTTGAGTCCTCGCCGCTGGCGGTACGGTCTCGTGACCGGCACGGGAGGGCATGGGATGACGGGTGATCTTCGATTCAGCTGGGAGCTGACCGGCTCTGGGTGGGCAAGGTATCGGATTGCCGACGCCACGTCGGAGAGGGCTGACATCGTCAGCTATTGCACCGATGCACTGTCCGACTTGTTGCGCGCGATGGTGAGTCTTTACGGAGCAGCCGATGCCCCGCGCGTCTCCTTCGACCTCGAACCCGCCGAGGTGAGGTGGCGACTCCAACCCCAGGGGGCGAATGTGGAAATCGGCATCTACCGATTCCCGGACATGTCCCAGAGCTGGAACGCCCCCGATGACGAGGGCACCCTCTGCTGGAGTTCCAGTCAGCCCCGTGCTGCCGTAGGCCATGTGGTGCTGGAGGCCGCCGAGACGGTGTTGCGGCTGCACGGGGAGGCCGGCTACCGGAAGAAGTGGGTACAGCACGACTTCCCCGGCGCAGTTCTGGACGATCTCCGACGGCTCCACCGGCGGGACGACGGGTGTCGCCACGAGAGCTGCCGGGTCAACGTCCATTCCTGACATCCACGGCTGACATCAACGGGGCTGCACGCAGGCATACGGCAGCACCCCCGGACGACCGCCGGACCAGCCGCCGACGGCCCCGGGGACGGGCGTAGATCGAACTCCTAAAGCGGGTGTCGCAGGTTCGAATCCTGCCGGGGGCACGTGTTTGAGCAGGGCAAAGGCCCCGGTAACCGCAGGTCAAGCGGCTACCGGGGCCTTTCGCATGCCGTCCGCGTGCAGTTCTACTACGGTCCCGTGCACTCGGGCTACAGCCTCACTGCGCAAGCGCGGCCCCTACACAGCCCCTAAATGATCACCCCCGTCTGCGCAGGTCACGCCGGCCGCCAGACGAAGACCGCCCCCCACGCGGCGTCCGCATGGGGGGCGGCTGTGTGCCGGGCCCGTCACGAGGGGGTACCAAATTAGGCGGCCCCTCACTACGAGAGGGCGTCATCCGCGGCCACGGCCCGAGCCTGCGGGTCAGAGAACGGCGCGCCACTTCCCTCGGGCGAGTCGGGTCTCCCCTTCGGGGGTGATGAGGACGCGGGCCCCGCGCGCGGGCAGCTCACCGTGCCGCAGCCAGTACGACCGCAGCTCGTCGAGGATGTCCCACAGGCGACGCGGGCCGCCCTGATGCACGACTGTCGCCTCCTCGCCCGTGGACACCGCACGTGCCCACGAGCCGTCCGGATGCGCCATGATCGCGGTCCGCCGATCCCCCTCGTCGCGGTACGCGTGCTCGATGCCAGGCGCGGTCAGGCCGAGCATCGAGTCGAGGTCCCATGCGTTGGCGACATCGACGGCCGGATACGGGCTCGTGGTGACGTCCTCGCCGTCGATCTCCTGCGCGGTCACCAGCAACCGCGAGGCGTCCGCCGGGTAGTTGGCGCCGTGCCGGGCGGGCATGAAACCGGCACGGTCCCACTCCACCCTGCCCACCGCGGCCCCGTCGGCCCGCTTCTCCGCGGTGAGGATCAGCGACGTCCCGGCGATCGTGGTGACCAGTCGGCCGCCGGTGCGCAGCGCGGACAGCCAACCGGCCGGGACGGTGCGGACGGAGACGGTGGCCACGATCCGGTCGAACCGGCCCTCCGCCCGCCAAGGCGCGGTCGCGTCGGCTGTCTCGACCCTGGGGCGCAGGCCGGCCATGGCGAGCCGATCGCGGGCTGCCTCCACGAGATAGGGGTCGACGTCGACGCTCGTCACCGCAGCATCGCCGAGGCGGTATGCGGCGAGCGCCGTGCCGTAACCGCTGCCCGTGCCGACGTCGAGGAGGGTGTCTCCGTCGTCGATCCGCGCGTGCTCGAACATCGAGACGACGAGGCTGGGCAGCGTCGCCGAGGACGTCGGCTTGCCCGACGGGTGGTCGTCGGGCCCGGCCTGGTCGGCGTGCAGGTCCCCGACACGGGTGACCAGTGACCGGTCGGCGTACGCGGCCGGATACCACCGCGCCTCACTGACCGGCTCGTACAGGGACCAGCGGCCGCTGTCAGCGACCCACCAGGTGGGCACGAAGACGTGGCGGGGGATACGGGCGACCGCTTCCCGCCAGGGCGAGGACCGGTGAGTCACACGCGTGGCGAGGTCCGCGGCTGCTGTTTCCCAGGTCACGCGGTCCCTCCGAGGTGGGGTGTCGGGTCCGGGGCGTAGTAGGCAGGATCGCACGCCTCGGTGTTGGCCGGGTCGCAGTCGGAGGAGTCGGCGGGGGTGCAGCCCGCCGACGGCATGGCTCGGCGCGGGATGCTGGCCGCGGTGTCCGTCCACTGCTGCCCGGCAAACACGGACCCGAGCCCCTCGGCCTTGGCGTTGCCCGTCTTCAGGAATCGCCCCAGCACGCAGGGGGTGACGGTGCCGTCGGTCATGATGGCGGCCCGGCCGTCCGCGCACCGGCCGCACAGATCACTGGTGCTGGGGACGTGGACCTCGGCCCGACCCACCGACCGGACGCGGTCGATGTTGACTGTGCGGACGCCGAGCGTGAGCAGCTCCTCGCGGGCCTCGGCGGTGCGCTGCCCGTCGAACACCTCGACGATGCCCACCTGAAGCGGGATCTTCCTGTGGACAGCCTCGGCGATGTTCGCCCGGGTCGCCGCGTGGGAGCCCGTCCGGCCGGTGACTCGCTCGTGCTCCTCGGCGACGTCGCTGTGGTACGACGTAGCGAGGGACACCCGCGGGTGCGCGAACAGCGTCCAGTGCTCCAGCCGGACGCGGTACAAGTTGCTGTAGACCTGCACGGCCAGCCCTACTCCGAGCGCCCGGTGCACGAGGGCCTCGAACTGCGGGTGCATGGTCGGCTCGCCGCCGATGAACTGGACCTTCTTCACGCCGAGCGTGGCGGCCTCGCGGATGAGGCGCTTCCAATCGTCGGCCGTCATGCTGCCGTGGCCTTCGGTCGGTCCGGCCTTCGCGTAGCAGAGGGACGGGCACGTGAGTTGGCACTTCCCCGTGATCTCCAGCTCGAGAAACTCCGGGACCGGGACCTGGGTGGGCGCCTCGGGGGTGATCGTCATGAGGTCTCCTCGATGAGAGTTGCGTGTGCCCGCTGGGTCCGGGCGGGAGTCTGTGAGCGGCGGGGATCACGGCTGGTCTTCCAGCAGTCCCCGCAGGCCGACCTCGTCAGCAGGCGCGCGGAGCCGTGACCATCAGGTGCTCTCCTCACTGGCACGCCGGCCCTTGGCGACGAACGCGGCTACCCACCGCTCCGGACAGAGGTCGCCCTCGAACGCCGGAGGTACGACCCAGTGCGTGCCCGGCGGTTGCGTGCGGTCGAGGCGCGGCACCCCCAGGAAGGTGCCGTCGCTCAGCAGAGGCGCCGCGACCTCGTGCTTCCAGGCACGTGGTTCGTCGGTCTGCTCGCGGGGTCTTACGAGGGCGTAGTAGGTGCCGCCCATGGTCCGGCCGTCGTAGATCACCGGTCCGGCGAGTACCTGCGTGAGGAGCCGGGCGACCTCCTGCGGCTCGGTGGTGTCCAGCGCCGCGTAGACGAGAGGCTCCGGCATGCGTACCGCGTCGAAGCGGCGGCCGAGCGGCAGCAGAGCGACACCGCGCGTCTCCCACTCCAGCCACGCCTGCTCAGAGCCCTCCTGAGCGTGCGCGAGCCATGCCGCGGATTCCCGCCGTGCTCTTGGAACGATCATCCCGACGCCTCCGTCGAGAGCCGCGGCCCCGTGGGGCCGGCGATGCAGCCAGAGGACTTCTTGGGCCGCATCTGGCCGGCGTCGTCACGGACGATCCCGTTCTCATCGCAGCTGCGCGTGACCGCACCGCGATCCCAGCACGCCGGCCCATGCGGCCGGGCGGTACTCACCTCGCCCAACGGCACGAGGAAAGGGCCCTCGCACGTCGTCTCGCTCATTCTCGACCCCTGACCTGTCGCTGTTGACGCACAGATCATGGGCGCTGGTCGAGCGAGTCAGGGACACACTCTGTATCCCCGGAAGGCGTTGCGTCAGACGGCCCCCAGCCAGTCGGCGAAGTGGTGGAGGGACTCCTCGTCGGCGCGCTTCAGCCGCAAGAGCGTCGCAGCGGTCTCCCGCGCCCACGGGTGCTCGCGTGTGTGCTGCGGGGCAGTCAGCCGCGCGGCCTTCAGCGACTCGAAGGCGTCGCCAAAGCGGCTACCCCACAGCTGCGCACGGGCCAGCTCGATCCAGAACCCGGAGCGACGCTCGGCCGGTAGAGCGGTGGACGGTGCCCACTCTCGCGCGATGGTGAAGGCGCGGTCGATGTGGTCGTGGCCGAGGCCGACCGCCACGGACACCTCGTGCACGCGAACGGACTCCGGCCCGAACGCGGTGCCCAGATACGTGCCCTCGCGCAGGAGTTCCGCCAAGCGCCGGGCCTCGGACAGGTGAGTGTCGGCGGCGTCTGCGTTGCCGTTCCGACCTGCGATGACGGCGGCCCGCATGTGCAGGGAGCCGCGGGCGGCAATGGCGTTGACGCCGGAGGCGACGGGGGCCTCGTCGACTGCGGCCTCCAGCGCGAGAGCGCCGGCCGCATGGGCGCGGGCGATGAAGAACGTCTCGCCGCGTACGTATGCCACGGACGCGGTCAGCAGCGGGTCTTCCGCATACGGGGCCGCCCACCGCATGAGCTCGATGAGCCGAGCGGAGAGGTCGCGGGCCCCGAACTTGTAGGCCACCGCGTCCGCAGACCGAGCGGCGGCCACCAGGAGGCGCGCGGCGGCACGTTGGTCCGTAGCCGTATGGAAGGCGGCAAGGGCGTCGCGGAGAAGGGCCGGAGCGTGCTGGGCGATCAGGCTGTACTGTGCGGCGAGCCGCCAGTGCACCGCGTCGTCGACCGCGCGCCGCAGCTCGGCAGGGCTGCGGCTCGGCGGGCCGAGAGGGACGTCGTACGCGGCGATGCTCGCTGACACGTCCGGCAGCGCGGCATGCACCCGCCGTTCCGTGCCGGTGAAGGAGGACAGGAGCCGCGTCGGGTCCACGCCGAGCGCCGCGGCGATCGCTTCGAGAGTGGCATCGCTCGGCGTCCGGGCCCCGCGCTCGACCGCTTTGACCATCGCCAGCGACACGAACGCCTCACGAGCCAGATCCGCTTGGCGCAGACGTTTCGCCTTCCGGGTGGCGGCGATGCGTGGCCCTACGTGGCCCTCGTCAAATGCGGGCATGAGTGCTCCAGTTCGGGGCTTCCACTTCGAACCGTACCTGCGTGGTGACGCGCTGGTGAGCGAATGGCCCCGTCGGTAATCCGCAGGTGGGGCCTTTGTTGCGATGGTCAGGGGGACGTGATGGCTACGAGGTCCGTGAGCGAGTCGAGGCGGTAGGTGGCCGTTGCTCTCACCTCCGGGTCGTCCGCCCACAGGTGCCCCCATGGGCCGCGACGCAGATGTGCTGTCCGCAGCCCCGCGCGTGCGGCGGGCAGGGTGTCGTTCTGCGGGTGATCGCCCACGTAGAGAATCTCCTCCGCCGGGATGCCGGCCTCGGCGACGAGCCGCTCGAAGAAGGCGGCAGACGGCTTGGCGACTCCCCACTCCCCGGACGTGGCGATCAGGTCCGCGGGCAGGCCGAGCGCCCGCAGGAGCCCGCCTGCCTTCGTGGTCTGGTTGCCCGCGATGATGACGCTGAGGCCCGCGTCGCGCAGGGCGGTGAGTGTGGGACGAACGTCGGCGTAGAGGTCGCTCTCGTCGAGACGCTCACCTCGGCCTGCTGCCTCGCGGGCTTGGTACTCGGCGTCGACATCGATGTGCGGCCAGAGGAGGCGTAGCGCCTCGGCATTGTCCTTCCCCTGGGCGACGACGGCACCGACGAGCGCTGAAACGGTGTGGCGGGGCACGCGCAGCCAGTCGGCCCACGACGCCCAGTAGCGGTCATCTCGGACGAGGGTCTCGCCTACGTCGAATGCGATGGTGCGGATCATCCGGCGACCCTAGTGGAGACGACCCCACCGCCCCGGGCGGTGAGGGCCGTGTCAGTAGTGGCGTCGCTGCGGGTCGAGGGCGGTCTGGGGCGTGGGCTCGTCGTCAGGGTCTGGTGGTGGGGCGTCGCCCCACCGGCACACGAGTGCGTCCGGGCAGCCGCGGGGAGCGCTGCTGGACGGCAGCAGTGGCCGGGCCTGGGGCCGGGCTCTCCTGGGTCGGCCCTTCGTTGGTCCTTGTCGTTCCTTGTCGTTCCTTGTCGTTCCTCCGAGAGGGAAAGGCTGCGTTGGGTGTGGGCGGCGTGGTTCTCCCTGGGTGCCGTGACAGCGGAGGAACCGTGCGGCAGGGTCGGGGCCTGCGGGCTCGGGCTCGGACCCGGGGCGTCTGGGTTCAGGGCCTTCCGCTTTGTGGGCACGGACCGGGTGGTGTCGGCGCCGACGCCGTTTAGGGTGCTCCGCCATGGAGTGGATGTCGCCGGTCAGTACGTTGCTCGGGGCGGCGATCGGGGTCGGGGCGACGCTGGTCGCCGATCGGGTCCGGTGGCGCCGGGAGCGGGTCGGGCAGAGTCTCGATGTGCGGCGGCAGCTGTACGGCGAGTACACCGCCGCCCTCTCGCGTATGCGGACCGCCCTCAACGAATGTGCGCGGTCGGACGTCGCCGCGGAGGAGCGGGCGCGGAGAGTGCGCGAGGTGTTCCTCGCCCCCGGGGCCTATGAGATCCGCCATCAGCTCGCCGTCATCGCCCCGCAGGAGATCATCGCGGCTTCCCGAGCCGCCTTTCTCGTTCTGCGGGACACCAGAGACGCGCTCTTGGACGGTGCCGCCGTCGAGAGCACCCTCTACCGCGAGCTGGAGGACCGGTTCGATTCCGCCGTGGCCGAGCTTCGCCGCGTGATGCGCCGTGACCTGGGCGTGGCCGAGTAGACCGCAGCCCGGCCGGCGGCCGTCGTTCACCGGGGGTCGCGCCAGCCGCCGGCCGATTCGCCGCGCGCCCGTCCCCTTGACACCATGACCCCCATGACCGAAATCCGTACCCCACGCCTTCTCCTGCGTCAGTGGGACGACGACGATCTCGTCGCCCTCTCTGACATCCATGCTGATCCCCGCGTCATGCGGTGGATCGGAGACGGGGGCGTCCGGGATCCGGAAACCACCGCCGAGGACATCGAGCGGTGGGAGGAGGAGTGGGACGACGAAGGGTTCGGGATCTTCGCCGTGGAGTTGCTCGGGTCGGGGGAGCTCGCCGGGGCCGTCGGGCTCTGCGTGCCCGAGGATCTGCCCGACCTGATGCCCGCCGTCGCCATCTGCTGGCGGCTCGGATCGCAGTTCTGGGGGCAGGGGTACGCCTCCGAGGCCGCGCAGGCCACCCTGGAGTTCGCCCTCCAGGACCGTGGGCTCGACCGTGTCATCAACATCGACCGGATCGGCAACACCGCCTCCGCCAACGTCGTCCGCAAGCTCGGCATGGTCCCCGAGCGGGAGGTCAGCCACCCCGTGCACGGTCACGCGCTCAGCGTCTCCTCCATCGACCTCAGTGAGTATCAGGGCTGAGCCGCGTCGCCGCCCTTGCCCGGTGGTCTCGCCCGGCTGCCGCCGAGCAGGGGGTGTGGCGCAGATCACCTCCCCGTCGTCGGTGAGATCCGGCCTCTCCCGGCGTCCTATCCGTGAACGCACACTTCGCGTACGACCGGAAGGATCGCCTCACATGGCCGCCAAGGTTCAGGGACCCGCCAGCTACTTCCCCTCCATCGAGAAGAAGTACGGGCGCCCCGTGGCCGAATGGAAGGCGCTGATACGGGAGTCGCCACTCACCCGGCACATGGAGCTCGTCGCCTGGCTCAAGACTGAGCACGGGCTCGGGCACGGGCACGCCAACGCGCTCGTCGCCCACACCCTCGCCGAGCCGTCGCCCTCCACCCCGTAGCCGGGAGGGCCGGTGCGGGGACCGGCTTCGCGGACGTTCCGGTGACACGCCCGTCCGCTCCGCGTGTCGCCGGGACTTTCCTGCGATGCGCCGCGCCCGCCGTACCGCGCCCCACCGCCGTGCTGCGCCCCACCGCCGTGCCGCGCCCGCCGTGCCGAGCCCCACCGCCGGGCCGCGCTCCGCCACGCCACGGCGGTCACCCCCGGGCCCCCGGCCGCCCCTCCGCAAGGCCTGCCGTCAGCCCGGGGCCTCCGCGCAGTTCGACTTCGCCTGGGCCCTCGCCAGGCTCGCGTCCAGCTCCCTGCGGATCTCCTCCGGCAGGTCTCCGGCGCAGCCCCAGGCCACGATCATGTCCGCTATGCGGCTCAGCTTCGTGTTCGTGTGCTGGGACGTCTCGCGGAGCACCGTCCAGCCCTGGTCCGGGGTCAGCTTGCCCACGGCGACCACGATGCCGATCGCCTGGTCCACCGCCGCGTGGGACTCGACCGCCCGCTCCAGCTGGCTCACCTTGCGCTCCAGCTCCACGACCTTCTCGGCCTGGTCGGCCTTCTTCTCGGCCTGGTCGGCCCCTCGGTCCCCTCCGCCATGTACGGACGGCCCGGGGTCGTCCTGTCGCCGTGCCACGTTCTCGTCCGATGCCGTCACATCGCCTCCGGGGTCTGGGGGGCAGGCACCAGGATGCCACGGTGTCTCGACCGGCCCACGGTCACGGTCCCTGCAGTCCGTACGGCCACACGACGTTCCCGTACGTCCGGCCACACCCCACACCCCCTATGCTGCCCGCCGGGCCGGGTCCAAGTCCCCGCCCGAAAGCAGCGGATCAGCAGATCGCCGACAGGGCGTGGGCAGGGGCGCATGAGCGACAGCAGCAGCGGTAGCGGTAGCGGTAGCAGCAATGCCGACTACAGCGGCATCGACCGCGGAGTCGGGGCCGACACCGATTCAGGCGCCCCCGCCGCCCCCGCCGCACCTCCCGCACCCCCGAGCCGCTCCGCGCCCCCCAGCCACCCCGCACCCCCAGGCTCTCCCGCACCCCCGAGCCACCCCACACCCCCACCCCTCCGCATCCCCGCCTTCCGGCGTTTCGCGCTCGCCCAGTTCGTGTCCGCCGCCGGGTCGGCCATGGCGCCGCTGGCGCTCGCGTACGCCGTGATCGGCGCCGGTGGCGGGGCCGGCGCGCTGGGGGTCGTGCTCGCCACGAACACCGTGCCGACCGTGGCCTTCCTGCTCGTCGGCGGTGTCCTCGCCGACCGGCTCTCGCGCAGCCGGCTGCTGTTCGGCGGCAATCTGCTCGCCGCCCTCGCGCAGGGCGCGCTCGCCCTGGTCGTCGCCTCCGGGCACGCGGGCACCGCCTCCATCGCGGCCTGCGGCTTCGTCTCGGGTGTGGCCGTGGCCTTCACCACGCCCGCCGCGCAGGGCGTCGTCACGCAGCTCGTCGCGCCGGACCGGCTCCAGCAGGCCAACGCCCTGCTGCGGCTGCCCGTCAACGCCGTCAAAGTGGCCGGGCCCGTGGCCGGTGGCCTGATCGTCGCCCTCAGCGGGCCCGCCTGGGCCCTCGGCTTCGACGCGCTCACCTTCGCCGTCGCCGCCCTGCTGCTCCTCGGGCTCCGCCTCGGCGCCCCCGCGTCCCGCGGCTCCGCGCTCGCCGATCTGCGCGCGGGCTGGAGCGGCTTCTGGTCGCGGACCTGGCTGTGGACGTACACGGCGGCGGGGACGGTGCTCGTCGCCGCCTTCCTCGCCGGGTACCAGCTCCTCGGGCCCGTCGTCGCCGAGGAGCACTACGAGGGCGCCCGCACCTGGGGGTTCGTCCAGGGTGCCTTCTCCTCCGGGCTCCTCGCCGGGGCCGTCGTCTGCCTGCGCTGGCGGCCGCAGCGGCTGCTGGTCGTCGCCGTCGCCGCGAGCGGCGGCCTCGCGCTGCCCCTGGCCGGGCTCGCCCTCGGCCTGCCGCTGCCCTGGCTGCTGCTCGGCGCCGCCGTCGCGGGTGTCTGCCTCGACATCGCGGGCGTCACCTGGGTCACCGCCTTCCAGCAGCACGTGCCGGACGCCGAGCTGGGGCGCATGAGCTCGTTCAACCAGGTCGGCGAGCGGCTCGCCATCCCGCTCGGATACCTCGTCGTCGCCCTCCTCGCCGGTGTCTTCGCCGACCGGGCCGTGCTCGTCGTGTGTGCGGGGATCATTCTGGCCGCCACCGGCCTCAACCTCTGCGTACGGGACATCCGTCGGATTCGTCGCGTTCAATGAACCGCCGCACCAAGGGAGTTGATGTCATCGCGTTATCGCCTAATGGCATCGGGGCAACTCCCGCCACGCTCCCGATACTCGTCCCGACCGGAGGCCGCACCCGCAGGCCTCCAGCCCCCGGAAGGGACACCCCCATGAACAAGACCAGAACCTGCGCCGTCGCCGCCCTCGGCACCGCCGCGCTCGTGGCCACCCTGACCGCCCCCACGGCGTTCGCGGCCCCCGCCCCTGCCGCCCCGGCGGGCACGGCCGTCTCGGCGTACACCCCGTCGAAGAGCGCGAGCGCGGAGAACGCGGCCGAGAACCGGCAGTTCTTCGAGGCCGTGATGAAGTCCGCGCTGAAGAAGCAGGCGGCGGAGCCCGGCATCCAGGCCGTCACCGTCCGGTACCGCACGAGCAGGGCGCCCAGCTTCCGCAGCCAGATAGCCCAGTCCACGTCGATCTGGAACTCCTCGGTCACCAACGTGCGGCTCCAGGAGGTCAGCAGCGGCTACGACTTCGAGTACCGCGAGGGCAACGACTCGCGCGGCTCGTACGCCTCCACCGACGGGCACGGGCGCGGCTACATCTTCCTGGACTACCGGCAGAACCAGCAGTACAACTCCACGCGCGTGACGTCCCACGAGACCGGGCACGTCCTCGGCCTCCCCGACCACTACTCGGGGCCGTGCAGCGAGCTGATGTCCGGCGGCGGCCCCGGCCCGTCGTGCACCAACGCGCGGCCCAACTCCACGGAGCGGGCGCGGGTCAACCAGCTCTGGGCCAACGGCTTCGCGCTGTTCAAGGAGCAGGGCGCGCTGAGCAAGGCCGGCTGACGCCCTCCCCGCGTACGGACTCCGGCGGCTGTTACGCAGGGAAAACAGCTTTCTGACAACCCGGCCGCGAGCGACGCCCTCCTCCCCGGCATGGGGACACATGCTCAGGGGAAGAGGCCGCGTCGCCGCGGCCGGCGGCATCCCGGCAGCCGTGCGGTCCGGCGGCGGCGCGTGGACTACCCGCGTGCGGGGCGGGCGGGGCTGTGGCGCTGGCTGCCCTCGTGGCGTCAGTGGCTCGCCGCGGCCTCCCTCTCCGTGCTGACCGTCGTCGCGGCCTTCGTCGCGGTGTACGTGAGCGTGGACATCCCCGACGAGAACGCCGCCGCCCGGCGAGAGGCCAACGTCTACTACTGGTCCGACGGCACCCAGATGGTGAGCACCGGCGAGGTCAACCGGCAGAGCGTGGAGCTGGACCGGATCGCCCCGGCCGCCGTGAACGCGGTGATCGCCGCCGAGAACGAGACGTTCTACGACGACTCCGGCGTCTCCCTGAAGGGCCTCGGCCGCGCGGTCGTCGGCATGGCGAGCGGCGAGGAGACGCAGGGCGGCTCCACCATCACCCAGCAGTACGTGAAGAACACCTACCTCTCCCAGGACCAGACGGTCACGCGGAAGGTCAAGGAGTTCGTCATCGCCCTGAAGGTGGACCGCGTCAAGAGCAAGGAGGAGATCCTCAAGGGGTATCTGAACAGCAGCTGGTTCGGGCGGGGCGCCAACGGCATCGAGGCCGCCGCCCACGCCTACTACGGCATCTCCGCCAAGGACCTGGACCCCAGCCAGGGCGCGCTGCTCGCCGCGCTGCTGAAGGGCGCCGAGCTGTACGACCCGGCGGGCGGCAAGAGCAACCACCGGCGTGCCGTGGAGCGCTGGGCCTGGGTCCTGGACCGGCAGGTCGACGTGGGGCTGATGTCGGAGCGGGAGCGGGCGCGGTACCGCACGTTCCCCGAGCCCCGGCGGCAGTCGCGGTCCACCAGCCTCGGCGGGCAGACCGGTTATCTCGTCGACGTCGCCAACAAGTACCTGAAGCAGCGCACCGGGCTCACCGACGAGGATCTGGCACGCGGCGGGCACCAGATCCACACCACCTTCGACAAGGGCAAGGTGCGCCGCCTGGAACGAGCCGTGCGGGGGGTCCTCGACCGCGGCACCGACCCCGCGCGGCGGGCCGCCGACCGGCACGTGCAGGTCGGCGCCGCCTCCGTGCGGCCGTCCGACGGGGCGGTGGTGGCGCTGTACGGCGGTCCCGACGCCACGGAGCACTTCTCCAACAACGCCGACACCTCCGGCGTGCCGGTGGGCTCGGCGTTCAAGCCGTTCGTGCTGGCCGCCGCGCTCCAGCGGCAGAGCGGCCTGGCCGGCAGCCGCTACGCCGCCGACGGCTCCCTGCGCCCCGCGGTGGGCCCGCCCGACCCGGACCGCCCCACCCTCCGCGAGGCGCTGTACCCCGGCGGCAACGCCACCTACGTACGCCTCGGCAAGGACGTCGGGTACGACGAGGTCCGCGGGACGGCGGTCGCGGCCGGGCTGCTGCCGCAGAGCATGGCCGAGCCGGACTCCGCGTTCCCCGTGGGCACGTCGACGCCCAGCGCGATCCGGATGGCCACCGCGTACGGGACGTTCGCGAGCGGCGGCACCCGGCACGCCCCGTACTCCGTGACCGAGGTCGTCAAGGACGGCGTGTCCCTGCCGGGCCTCGCGCGGCCCGCGGCGGGGCGCGCCCTCGACCCGGAGGTCGCGCGGGAGGTCGCCGACGCCCTGCGCGGGGGCGCCGAGGGCTTCGCGCCCGGTGTCTCCGCCGGGCGCACGGGCGACCAGGACCGGCTGCGGACCGCCTGGTTCACGGGGTTCACCAAGGACCTGTCGACGGCGGTCACGCTGTTCCGGCTCCGCCCCGACGAGCCGCGGCTGCTGCCGCTCTCCGGGGTCGGCGGCGAGAAGTCCGGGCGGGGGAACGCGCTGCCGCCGCGGATCTGGGGCGCGTACACGGGGCTCGGCCCGAAGGAGCGGCGTCCGGAGAGCCGTTGACCTTGCCCCTGGGGCAGACCCCAGAGTCCGGGACACCGGGCCGACCGGCCCGGTGACGGAGGATGATCGCGTGCACCAGGAACCGGGTCAGGAACTGCTCCCCATCGGCGCGTTCGCCGCGCGTGCGCGGCTGTCGCCGAAGGCGCTGCGGCTCTACGACCGCCTGGGGCTGCTCGCACCCGCCCACGTCGACGAGGTCAGCGGCTACCGCTACTACCGGGTCGACCAGGTCGAGCGCGCCCGCACGGTGGCGCTGCTGCGCCGCCTGGACATGCCCCTCGCGGGCATCGCCGAGGTGGTGCGGCTCGACGGGGAGCGGGCGGCACGGCGTCTCGACGCCTACTGGGCCGGGGCCGAGGAGCGGTTCGCCGAACAGCGGACGCTCGCGCGGTACCTCCGTGGACGACTTTCGGGAAGGAACACCGAGTTGTACGCGACATTCGAGGTGAAGACCGTGGACGTGCCGGAGACGTACGTCCTCAGTGAGACGCGGCACGTGAGCGCCGGGGAGCTGCCCGCCTGGATCGGCGGCTCGGCGGAGCGTCTGGAGCGGGCCGCCGTGGAGCGGTGCGGGGGCATGGCCGCCCCGCACTTCGTCGTCTACCACGCGGAGGTGACCGAGGAGAGCGACGGGCCCGCAGAGTCCTGCGTGCCGGTCGTGGACGCGGAGGCGGCCCGTGTGTGGGCGGCCGAGCAGGGCCGCGCGACGGCCGCCCGGGTGCGGGTCGAGCCCGCGCACCGGCTCGCCTACACCAGGATCACCAAGGCGCAGGTGGCCTATCCGCAGATCATCGCGGCCTTCGACGCCGTGGAGGCGTGGGCCGCCGAGCAGGGCCTGTCCCTGTCCGGGCCCTGCCGTGAGGTGTACTTCGCCGACTGGGAGGCCGCCGGCCCCGACGACGCCGTCTGCGACGTCGCCTTCCCGGTGTCGCGGGGCTGAGCGGGCCGCTCGCCCCGGGGGGGGAGGCAGGCCCTTCTCACCACCTCCCCATGCAGCCCAGGCGTCATCCCCGTCCCCCGCGCCTATTCTGGGGAAGCATGGGGGACGGGGACGGCCGGGAAGCGGCCGGCACGGGACTCGACGGGCGGGCCGGGCACGGGAGTTGGCGGGTCCGGCTGCGGCGGTGGGCCGCGTCGGGCAGCGGTGACGTCCTGGGCGCGGGGGTGCTGTTCGGCAGTGACCGCGTGCTCACCTGCGCCCATGTAGTCCGCGATCCCGCCACGGGCCAGCGCCCCGACCGCGTCCAGGTCGAGTTCCCGCACCTCCAGGGCCTGACCCGCACCCCGTGCCGCACCGCCACCGTCGAGGCCGGGCACTGGGTGCCGCCCTTCGGCAAGGCGCAGGGCGACCTGGCGGTGCTCGTCCTGGACGAGCCCGCTCCCGTGCCGTCGCCGGTCACGCTGCACCGCACGCTCGACTACCGGGGCGCCGCCGTGCTGATCGACGGCTTCCCCGAGTACCGGTCGGGCGGCCAGTGGCTGACCGGCGCCTGCATGGGGCCCGGCGGCGAGGGCGACGAGCGGGTGCAGATCGACGTGACCGGGGCGGGCGGCCTGCGGGGCGGCTTCAGCGGTTCGGGGGTGCGCGAGGAGGGCGGCGACCGGCTGCTCGGCATCGTGGCACAGGCCGACGCGAGCGGCGAGCACGGGTACATGATCCCCGCGGCGACCGTCGCCAAGTACTTCCGCCGCTTCGCCGAGCGGTACGTGACCGGGCCGCACGCCGTGCCGGGGCACCGCGTGGTCTCCGCGGAGGCGGCGCGGAAGGCCCGCCCGCACGGTCTCCAGCGCACCGTCACGCGCTGGCTCAACGGCGATCCGGGCGCCTGGGACACCGAGGTCGTCTTCATCGCCCAGGACGACGAGCGGGCCCGACGGGCGCTGTACGTGGTGCTGAACATGGCCGACCGCGAGCAGGCCCCGCAGCTCGCGGTGAGCCCGCTCGATCCGGCGGACGGAGCCGGACCGCAGGGCCCGGAGGCCACCGGCGCGCCGCTCCTGTCCCGCGCCGGGATCACGCCCCGCGTCGGCAGCATCGGCCTCGTCCTGGATCTGGAGGGCGTGGCCTTCGACGATCCCGCCCAGCCGGAGCTGCGCGAGGCGCTGGCCGTGCTGCGCCACGAGCTGCGGCACGCCGGGCACCATCCCGCAGCGCGCCGCAGGCCCGCCGTGGCCGTGCTGCACGCCGACCGGTCGGCCACGGAACCCGCCGCGGCGGCGCGCGTCCTCGCGGAACTGGGCGAGGCGGGGGCGCGGTTGCTGCTGGTGGTGCGGGACAGCGCGCACGGCTTCCCGTACGCCATGGCGGAGCGGCTGCTGCCCGCGGGGCGTGCCGCGCAGTGGCTGCAGCGGATCGGCGCCCGCGTCGACGAGCTGGCCGACGCCGAGCGGCGCGCCCGGCGGCTGTTCCACCGCGTGGAGCCGCATGTCGTCGACCCGCCGGTGGCCACTGGGTACGCGGCGCGGGCCGCGCTGTGGACGGTGCAGCTCAGCGACGAGCTGCGACCGCTGACCGGGCGGGGCGGGCCACGCCTCCTGGAGAAGCTGTCGTACGCGGAACAGGCCGTGGAGACGCACCTGTTGCGGGCCGAGGCGGCGGAGAGTGAGCTGCGGGCGGTCCTCGACGCGCATCTGCGGCTGCGCGCCCTGCTCCGCGACCACCTGGCGCTCCTCGCGGGGCGCGGTCTCGCCGAGCACCCCGACGCGGTCGGCCCGTACCGCGAGGCGCAGCGGCTCCTGATGGCGGGGCCCTGTCCGCTGGCCGACGCGGAGCGGGCGGTGGAGGCGTTCGCGCGGGTGGCGCGGCGCCTCGTGGCGGCGGGCGGCGCCGCGTGACGCCCGCCAAGGCCTGCCCGCACCCCGGCTGTTCGGGCGCCGTCACGCCCACCGGGTACTGCCTGGCCAGCGGTGAGCGCGTGGACCCGGCGACGGGGCGGCACTCCGCGCCGGCCGCCGAGACGCCGCCGCCCGCGCCCCTGCCCCCGCCTCCGGCCCCGGTCCCTTCGCAGCGCTCCCCGTACACCGCCTCGTACTCCTCCGAAGGCGATGCCCGGGGCGAGTCCTCCCAGTTCTGGATCGTCCACCCCGGCCCCGCCGCTCTCCCGGAGCGCCCCGCCCTCGTCACGCTGCCGCCGGAGAGCCCCGACCCCACGGTCCTGCCCGAGATCACCCTCCTGGAACGGGCGGACAGCGCGGGCGCCCACGCCGACCCCGGCGGGCTCCCGCTGCCGCCGGGCACCCTGCTCGCCGGGCAGTACCGCCTGGTGCGGCTCCTCGGCTACGGCGGGATGGGCGACGTCTGCCTCGCCCACGACACCAAGGTCGACGACCGCGCCGTCGCCATCAAGATGCTCCACGCGGAGCTGGCGGCGGACTCGTACAGCCTCCTGCGCGGCGAGCGCAAGGAGCTGGTGGAGCTCAACCACGACGGTTTCATCCGGGTGTTCAACTACGGGCACCACGCGGGCGTGGGCGACTTCCTGGTCCTCCAGTACGTCGACGGGCTCACCCTCAGAGAGGTGGGGGCCCGCGCCCGCGCCCACCCCGAGGAGTTCGGGCACGAGCGGTTCCGGGAGTTCACGCTCGCGTACGGCATGCGCATCCTCGCCGGGCTCGCGTATCTGCACGCCCCCGGGCGCGGCAAGGTCTACGGCGACCTGAAGCCGCCGAACGTCATGCACGACGGCTCCACCATCAAGCTCATCGACGTCGGCAGTGTGCGCCGCGCGGGGGCGCCGGGCCTGACCACCGACGACTACCGCGCCCCGAGCGTCGGCGACCACGGGGAGTCCGACCCGCGCGACGACCTGTTCAGCCTCGGCGAGACGCTGCGCACCCTGTGCGGTCTCGGCGCCGACCGCCACGACCTGGCCGCGCTCTCCGCGCTCGGCCCGCTGGACGACCCCGCCGCCGGGCACCGCGGCCTCGGCCTGGTCTCCCTGGCCCGGGTGCTGCGCCGCGCCACCCGCACCCACCGCGCGGACCGCTTCGCCACCGCCAGGGAGATGGAGGACCAGCTGCGGGGCGTCTTCCGGGAGCTGCGGTCGCTGCGGACCGGCGCCGAGACGTTCGAGCCGTCCCCGCTCTTCCTCCAGTCCGCCCACGCCCTCGACGGCGGGCTCGGCTCCGCCCCCGCCCTCTCCCGCTGGGCCGCGCCCCGGGCGGCGGCCCGCCACCCCGCGCCCACCCCCGCGCAGGTCGCCCGGCGTCTGCCGGTGCCGCGCCCCGACCCCGACGACGACCACCACGGCGAACTGAGCAGGCTCGCCGACGACGACCCCGAGGCGCTCCTCCAGCACACCGGCGACTGGCCGGACTCCCCCGAGGTCCATCTGCTCCGCTGCCGCCTGCGGCTGCGGCTCACGCCGCGCGCCGACGACGGGCCGCCCGACGCCGAAGCGCTCTCGGCGGCCGAGACCGCGCTCGCCCTGGCCGAGGACGCCATAGGGCCCGCCCGCGCCCCGCACGACTGGCGGCTCGACTGGCACCGCGGCCTGCTGGAGCTCGCCCGCTCCCGGGTCGGCGCGGCCCGCGACCACTTCGACCGGGTCTATGCCGCGATCCCCGGCGAGTACGCGCCCAAGCTCGCCCTCGGCCACTGCGCCGAGCACCTGGAGCGCCGGCACGAGGCCCTGACGTTCTACGAGGCCGTACGGCTGCGCAACCCCTCGCTCGGCAGCGCGGCGTTCGGCGCGGCCCGCGCACGGCTCGCGCTCGGCGGGCCCGACGCCCTCGCCGACGCCATCGCCGCCCTCGACGCGGTTCCCCAGCACTCCCGGCACCGCACGGCCGCCCGTACCGCCGCCGTGCGCATCCGCGCCGACCACGCGCGGGACGCCGACGGGCTCGGCACGGCCGTGCGCGCCCTCGCCGGGCTCTTCTTCGCGCACGGCCTGACCGACGAGCAGGCCCGCGTGCGGATGAAGGCGGAGGTGTGGGGCGCGGCCCACCGCCTGCTCGCCCCGCCCGGCGGCGGCCCGCCGCTGACCGGCGCCGGGCTGCGGGCCGTCGCCGCGAAGGCCGATCCGCGCCTGGAGTTCCCCGCCGACGAGCGGACGCTGCGCAAGGACCTGTCCCGCTTCTACCGCGGCCTGGCCCATCAGGCCGCGCGCGACGCACCGCCGCGGGAGGCCGGGGCGCCGCTCGCCGAGCTGCTCCTCGACCGCGCCTACGCGGTACGCCCCTTCGCCCTACGACACCACAGGGACACCCCATGGCTGGGCAAGAAGATCAAGGACTGGGTCAGGGCCGGCACCTCGGCGCAGAGGCGCGGGTGAGCCGGGCGCCCGGGTCCGCGCGCGCCCGCGTCGGCCTGGAGGTCAGCCAGGTCGTCGAGCTGCCCCGGCCCCGCACCCCCGGCGACGGCGAACCGGCGCGGATGTACGCCGTCGTCACCGTCACGGTCCACCGGCCGGGCACGGCTCCCTCGCCCGGCGGGACGCCCGCGCCCGGCGAGGCGCACGCGTCCAGGAGCACCGGGCCCCGGCTCGCCGAGGTGCTGCTCATCGACCACTCCTCCTCGATGGTGATCCCGCCGAGCCGCCTCGCCGCGGCCCGCGCCGCCGCCTCGTCCGCGCTGGCCCGCATCCCCGACGGGGCGCTGTTCGCCCTGGTCGCCGGGGGCGACAGGGCCGCCATGATCTACCCAAGGCGGCCCGGGTTCGCCGTCGCGCACGCCGAGTCGCGGACCGCCGCCGAAGCCGCCCTGCGCGACTGCACGCCCGGCGGCGGCACCGCGATGGGCACCTGGCTGGAGCGCGCGAGGCAGCTCTTCCGCGACCTGCCCGCCACCGGGCCCGGCGGCTACGTACGCCACGCCCTGCTGCTCACCGACGGCAAGAACGAGCCCGGCTACGAATCCCCGGCGGAGCTGCGCGAGCGCGTGGAGCGGTGCGCCCGCGCCTTCGACTGCGACGTCGTCGGCATCGGCGACGCCTGGGAGACGGAGGAGCTGCTGCTCATCGCGGGCGCGCTGGGCGGCCGTACGCGTGCCGTGGCGGACTTGACGCGGCTCCCCGACGAGCTGGCCGCCCTCACCGGCAGCGCCGCCGAGCGCGATGTGACCGGGCTGCGCCTGCGCCTCCACCACCGGGCCGGAGTGCGCCCGTGCTCCTTCGAGCGGGTCCACCCCACGCGGGCCACGCTCACCCCCGACCGCACCGACCTGACCGGCGTCGAAGCGGGCGCGGGCGGCCCCGTCGAGGAGTACGGCCTCGGGCCCTGCGGCGAGGAGACCCGCGCCTACCTGCTCTGCGTCGGCGCCCCCTATAACCCCGCGCAGCTCGGCAAGGAACTCCTGCTCACCGAGGTCGAGGTCGACGCCGAAGGCCCCGCCGAGCACCTCGAACTGCCCGAGCCGCGGCCCGTCCTGGTGCGCTGGACCGACGACGCCGACCTCTACAGCCGCCTCGACCCGCAGGTCGCCCACTACCGCCACGAGGAGGAGCTGCACCGCACCTTCGAAGAGGCCTGCGTCGAGCTGAAACGCGGCGCGCGGGACGCCGCACAGGCCCTCCTCGGCACCGCCTGGCGGCTCGCCGGGCAGGTCGGCGACACCGCGATGCGGGACCATCTGCTGCACCTGGTCCGCGTCACCGACGCCGAACGCGGCCGGGTCGAACTCCTCGACCACATCCCCCGCTTCGACGTCGAGGCCGCCCGCATCCAGTCGAGCGTGACGGTCCTGCCCGACGCACGGCGCGGCACCCGGCGGGCGGGCCCCCGGTGACCGCCCCCCGGCGCACGGCGCGCACCGCCGCGGCGGGCGCGCTGCGCATGCTGCGCTCCCACCTCTGGCCCGCCGCGCCCGCCGAACGCCCCCGCAACCGCGTCTACCTTCGGGAACGCTTGATCACCCTGCCACTGCTCGCCGTCGTCGCCTCCCTCGCGTTCGGCTGGGCGTACGGGGAGATCCGCGCCGACTCGGCGGCGCTGCGCGGCAGCCACACACCCGCGCTCGGCGACCTGGCCGACGCGGAGATGTCCCTGCGCATCGCCGACCGCGAGGCGGCCCGCAGCCTCGGCGCCGGGGAGTCGGTGCGGCTCAGCGGCATCGGCAGGCGCTATCTGACCCGCACCACCCGGGCCACCCAGAGCCTCAACCAGGTGGCCCGCAGCGGCGCCCTGACCACCGCCGAACGCCAGGAACTCGACGTCGTCTCCGGTCTCGTCGCCGACTACGGCACCTGGATCGCCTTCGCCCAGAACAACGTCGCCGACCCGGTGCTGCGGGAAGCCGGGCTCGGCTACGCCCGCAGCATGCTCTGCACCGCCCCCGCGCCCCCGTCGAGGGCCGCGCCCGGCGGCTTCCCGCCCTGCGGGCCGAGGACCGGCTCCGACGCCACCACCGTGGTGGACCGCATCTCCGCCCTGGAGAAGAGCCTGCGCGGCAGGGTCGCGGACCGCGCCTGCCTCGGCGCGGGCGTGAGCGCCGCCGCCGTCGTCGCCGGGGCCGCGCTCGTCCTGCTCTCCGTCGGCCTCTGGCGCACCCAGGTCTTCCTCCACCACCGCTTCCACCTGCGCGTCAGCCTGCCGCTCGCGGCGGCGGCGCTGCCGCTGCTCGCCGTGCCGTTCCTGACGGCCGACGCGGTCCTCGCCCAGCGCGCGCAGCAGCGCGTCGTGGGCGCGGCGCGGGAGCTGTCCGACCGCACGTCCCCCGCGGTCGAGTCCCGCGCCGACGCGCACCCCCACGCCCGCCCCGACCCCCGCCTGATCGCCACCCTGGAGTCCCGGGCCCGCCGCGACCTGGCCAGGGGCCGCCTGCCCGCGCTCGACGGCGCCGCGCCCTGGGTGGCGCCCACCGGCCTGCTCTGCGCCGCCCTGGTCTACGCCACGCTGCACGGCTACCGCCGCGAGTACGTCCACATCGCCCGCCCCGGAGCCGCCCCATGAGCCGCCGACCCCTGCGCCGCCGACCCCTGCTCCGCCGCCCCGCGCGCCGCGCCCACGCGGCCCTGCGCACCGTCCTCGCCGCGTGCCTGCTCGCCGTCACCGCCGGGGCCTGCGCGGACGACCGCCGCGAGCCGCTCGTCGTCCTCGGCCCCTGGACCGGCGACGAGGGCGAGGCGTTCGAGACGATGCTGCGCCGGCTCGACGACGGCGCCGGACGGACGTACACCTACCAGGGCACGCGCTCCCTGCGCGAGACGCTCGTCGCCCAGCTGGAGGCCGACGCCCCGCCGGACGTGGCGATCCTCAACAGCGTCGGCGAACTCACCGAGTACGCCCGCGCCGGGCGCCTCCAGCCCCTCACCCCCGCGGCCACCGCCCGCGCCTACCCGCCCTGGGCCCCGGCCCTGGACGTCGACGGCGCCCGCCGCACCTACTGGGTGCCGCTGAAGGTCGACCTCAAGAGCCTGGTGTGGAGCGTCCGCGGCCGGCCGGCCGCGTCCCCGCGGTGGTGCGTCGGCCTCGCCTCGCAGGCCACGTCCGGCTGGCCCGGCACCGACTGGGTCGAGGACATCCTGCTGCACCAGGCGGGCCCGGACGTCTACACCGAGTGGGCCACCGGGCGGCTGAGCTGGCGCGACCGCCGGGTCCGCGCGGCCTGGACGACCTGGGCGGCGCTCCTCGGCGACCGCTCACGGGCCTCCCTCGACCAGTCGCTGACCACGCCGTACGTGGGGACGCCCGACCCGGCGAAGGGCGGCGGCCCGCGCGGCCTCCTGTACTCCCTGACGCCCCGCTGCACGCACGAGCACCAGAGCGCGTTCATCCGGTACGTCTACGCCGGCGACCCCGTGGACGTACGGCCGTCGGCGGGGTTCCTGCGCGGCCGTGCCGCCCACGACGGGGCGTACGAGGTGGCGGGCGACATGGCGGCCGTGTTCGGCGACGACCCGGCGGCCCGCACCCTCGTCGAACGCCTCTCGGGCGCGAGGGCGCGCACGCTGTGGCGCGCGGAGGCGAAACGGGAACTGCGCCCGTTCTTCCCCGCCGCGACCGACCCGCAGCCCACCGACCCGACGGGCCGCCGCATCGCCGGCATCCTCACGGGCAGGGCGCGCACGCTCTGCTTCGACGCCTCGGACGTGATGCCGCCCGGCCTGCGCGACGCCTTCCACCGGGCCGTCCTGCAGTACTTCAGGGACCCTGCGCCGCGGCGCCTCGACGAACTCCTCGGCCAGCTCGACACGGTCCGGGAGGACGCCGCCGAGGACACGGGCCCCGGCCGGCCGCCCTCGTCCGGGGTCTGCGCGCCGCCGGGCGGCTGAGGCGTCAGCGGCGCATCTCCTCCGGGCAGGGCGTGCCGCGCGGGATCTGGTACGGCGAGCCGAGCCGGTACGTGCCCGCCCTCGGGGCCAGCAGCTCGACCCACTGGTCGCCGTGGTGGTCCTCCTCGGCTTCGAACAGGCAGCCGTTGACGTTGGTGTACTTCTTGGGGAGCGACGCGTCGCGCTGCCGGTCCCGCTTCGACTGCTCGGTCTCCCTGGGCCGCTCGACGCCCTTGCCCTCGGCGTCGACGACGCTCAGCCACGGCGAGTACGGGATGCGGATCAGGACGCGGCCCGGCTTCTTCACGCGCAGGGTCATCTCCCCCTGCTCGGCGCGCTCCACCACGGCGTTCGGCTCGGCGAGCGGCCTCGGGTCCTTCACCTCGTACAGCCGCCAGTTGGTGTCGACCCACACCTGCTTCAGATACGGCAGGCCGTCCGTGATGAGCTGCGTCTCGCGCTTGCCGCCGTCGCCGTCGGGCTCGCCCTTGGGGACCGCCACGTAATGCACGGACCAGCGCTGGAGCCACTCGTGGTAGTTCGCGGAGTTGAGGGTGTCGTCGTAGAAGATCGGGTTGCGCTTCATGTCGGCCTGCCGGTTCCAGCCGCGCGCGAGCTGCACGTACGCGGGGAGCGCGGACGCCTCGCGGTGGTTGCGGGCCGGGACGACCTCGACGCGGCCCTTGGCGGCGCCCCGCTCCTTCAGCTCGTTCACCAGCGGCGAGACCTCGCGCGTCCAGGAGGCGGTGGCGTGCGTGTGCACGATGTCGTCGACGGACTTGAAGCCGATCCATCCGGTGAAGCCCAGGAACGCCACGACGACGACGTACCACTTGCGGGACTTCGGCACGGTGTACGGCAGCGCGGCCAGGAGGACGACGCCCGCGAACGACATCGCGAGGCGGGTGATGTTGGAGCCGATCTGCGAGCTGATCACCCAGACGCCGAGCACGAAGGCCGCGTACACGGCCGTCGTGATCCGTACGGTCTTCCAGTCCTTCGGCACGGCGTAGTAGACGAGCACGGAGAACAGCAGCGGCAGCGACGCCGAACCGAACGACATCGGCTGGGTGCCGGAGAACGGGAAGAGCCACGCGGAGAGGCCCACGACGATCGCGGGCGCGACGCCGAGCGCGTAGGCGCCCGGGTAGCGCTTGCTGAGGAAGAGCGCGACGGCGACCAGGCCCACGAAGAGCCCCGCGACCGGGCTGCCCATCGTGGCGAGCGCGGCGAACGGCGCGGCGACCAGCGCCTTCGCCCACCGCTTGTAGCGCCAGCGGTGGGGCCAGCAGAAGACCGCGGCCACCGCCGTCAGCGCGAACATCTGGCCGAGGCCGAAGGTGACACGGCCCGAGACGGCGTTGCAGAACAGCGCGAAGACGCCCGCGAGGGCCGGCGCCAGCGGCTGCTTCACCGCACGGCTGCGGATCAGGATCATGGTGAGCAGCGCGGCGGAGAGCGTCCCGGCGATCATCATCGTCGTCCGCACGCCGAGCACCGACATCAGATACGGCGAGATGACGCTGTACGACACCGGGTGCATCCCGCCGTACCAGGCGAGGTTGTATGCGGAGTCGGGGTGCCGCCCGACGAACTCGGCCCAGGCGTCCTGCGCCGCGAGGTCGCCGCCGCCGTTGGCGAAGATGAAGAACCAGATGAGGTGCAGGACGGCGGCGAGCAGCGTCACGGTGATCACCGGGCGCCGCTGGGCGCGCTCCGTCAGGGCGACGGTCCAGGAGGCCGCACGGGAGGGCTTCGCGGACGGTATTCGCCCGGCGGCGCCGGGGCCCTCGCCCTTGCCGCTGTCCGGCTGTGCGTCGTCGTCGGCGCGCGTCGGCTCCGCTGTGGCCACTGCTGGCTCTCCCCGTGTCGTCCGTGGTCTCCGGAGTTGCCGGGTGCGATCCGATGGGGGGTGGTCCCGGTCCCCCCGTGCTCGGCCCCGGCGTACTGCCCCCCGAGCTTGTGACGCTAGCACGCAGACGCGGGGGGAGGCCCGGGGTGGGGCCTCCCCCCGCGTGGGTTCCGCGGGCTCTCGCCGGGGTCAGCCGACGCGCTGCAGCTTGGCGCCGAAGCCCGGTTCCGCGAGGTCCTTCTGGAGGGCGACGGGCACCTTCACGGCGTCTCCCTTGCCGTCGCCGACGCTCAGCACGCCGACCTTCGTGCCGGCCTTCGCCGAGTGCGGCACCGGGTCGCCCTTCTTCTCCGTCAGGTGCAGCTTCACCGTGAGGCCCGCCCAGCCCGCGGCGGCGACGTCCTCGGTGGCGACGACCGGTGTCGTGCCGCCGAGCCCGTCGTCGACCTGGCCGACCACGTCCCCCTTCTTGACGATGGTCTTGGAGGTCAGCGCGTCCTGCCCGGCCTCGATGAGCTTCCGCACGACGCCGGTGACCTCGTCGATGTTGGCGACGCCGTTCTTGCCGTACTGGCCGAGGGCGGCACCGATGATCGTCTGGGTCTCACCGTCGACCTTCTTCTCCGCGGCGAAGAGGATGTTGCCGCCCGCGGCCGTGGTGGTGCCGGTCTTGATGCCGATGGCGACGGTCGGGACGAGCCCGAAGAAGTTCTTCTGCTTCTCGTCGTTGAGGTCCATGTAGCTGGGCTGGCGGGAGATCTCGTTGAAGACCGGGTCCTTCATCGCCGCGCGGCCGAGCTTCACGAGGTCCTCGGCGGTGGAGACGGTCGTCTTGTCCAGGCCGCTGGGGTCCGTGTAGTGGGTGTTCTTCATCCCCAGCTCCTTGGCGGTCTCGTTCATCTTCGCGACGAACGCGTCCTCGGAGCCGCTCTTGGTGTCCCAGCGGGCCAGCAGCTTGGCGATGTTGTTCGCCGACGGCAGCATGACGGCCTGCAGCGCCTCGTACTGGGTGATGCGCTGCCCCTCGGAGACCCGGACGACGGACTCGTTGTCCGCCTTGCCCGTCTCGTAGTGCTTCTCCGCCGCCGCGTCCACGGGGATCTTCGGGCCGTCCTCGCCCTTCTCCAGCGGGTGGTCGCGCAGGATCAGGTAGACCGTCATGACCTTGGCGATGCTCGCGATCGGCACGGGCTTCTGGTCACCCGAGGTGCCGAACGTGCCGATGCCGTTGACGTCCATCGCCGCCTGGCCCTGGCTCGGCCACGGCATGGACGGCTTGCCGCCGTCGAAGGAGACGGACTCCTCGGCGGTGAGCGCGAGGGTCGGCGTCGGCAGCGGGCGCACGGCCTGTACGACCGCAAAGACGATCACCAGGAGCAGGACCAGCGGCGTCCAGATCTTGACCCGGCGCACGGCGGTGCGGACGGGGGTCTCCGGGGGCGGCGGGGTGTTGGTCAGCTCGGCGAGCAGGTCGATGGGCGGGCGCGGCGGCAGCGGCTGCTGGGTCGTGCGCTCCACCGGCGCGGGGCCCGGCGCGGGCACCTCGGGCCCGGCCGCGGGCTTCCGACCGGCCTTCGGGGCGTCCGCCTCGGGGTTCTTGGCCCACCCGGGGGTCGTCGCGGGGGCCGCGGGCTTCGCCGGCCGCGCGGCGGGCTCGTCGAGCGGCTTCAGCGCGACGAACTTGCTGGTGCGCTCGGCGTCCCGCTCGGCCTTTGCACCACCCTTTGCAGAATCGTTCTTGTCGCTCTGGGAGGCGCTGTCGGCCCGGGAGGACTCGGGGCCCTTGGAGTCCTTGGAGTCCTTGGAGTCCTCGGAAGCCTTCGCGGCGGCCTTCGGGCCCTCGGGCGCCTCGGGGGCCTCGGGGTCCTTGTGGTCGCCGATCTTGAGCATGGTCGTCGGCTGGTCGACGGACCTCGGCGGGACGGGGGCCTTGAAGACGGCGGTCGCCTGATCGACGCCGGAGGCCTTGGGGGCGTCCTCTTCGGCGTCAGTGGCGTCCTTGGCGGGGGCCTCGGCATCCTTGGCGGGGGCCTTGGCGTCCTCGGAGGCCTTGGCGTCGGGCTGCGCCGGGGTCTTCGCGTCGGCGGCCTCGTCCGGGGCCCCGGACTCCGCGCCGGCATCCGGCTTCGGGTCCGCGGCGGGCTTCGCGTCCGCCTCGGGCTCAGCGCCGGGCTTCGCGTCCGCCTCGGGCCTCGCGTCCGGCTTCGCCGAAGCCGTGGCCTTCTCGTCCGCGTCCGGCTTCGCGCCGGGGGCAGGCTCGGCCCCACCCTTGGCCGCGTCCTCGGCCCCGTCCTTCGCGGGCGCTTCGGCCGCGTCGTCGTCGCCGGCCACCCACGCCGCCACGGCGTCCCGCAGCCGCGCGTCACCGCCGCCCTCGCCGCCGGCGGCGGCCTCCGGGGAGCCCGAGGCCTCCGCAGGCTCCGCCGAGGCGGCCTCCGGGGACTCCGCGGTCTCGGAGGTCTCCGGGTCCTTCGACGGCTCGGCGGGCTCCGGGGCGTCCTCGGCCCGCTCCTCCCGGCCGGCGACGGCCTTCGTGGAGAAGACCGCCGTCTCCCGGTCCTCCCGCGCCGCGGGGACCTGCCGGCTCACCGCGAGCCGCGGGTCCCGTTCATCCGCTGCCGGCACAGACGCCGCAGTGGGTTTCCCCGACGACTTCCGCTGCTTCGACCTGTCGGGGGTCTCGCCCGCCACCGATGCCTCCTCGTACGCCATGCCGTATGCCGATGCTGAATGCTGAACCTGTACTGGCCGTGCGCCAAATCCGGCCGGACCCCACTGTCCGAACCGTGTACCAGTGTCCTGTGTGAGGGCTTAACCCCCGTGGTAGACGAGAACGACATACCTACTGGTTCCCGTACATCCCACCCACGTGCTCTCGACAGACCAATGTGAGAGGGGTCACCCTGTCATTCATCCACGCGGGGAGGCATGGATGGGCAGGAGCCGCAGAACAATTCCGGAGGAGCTTCTGCTGCTCGCTTTGGACCCGGCCACGGGTACCACAGCGCAGCCGCAGTCGCTCGACCTGGGTCTGGCCGGAGCGCAGCTAGTAGAGCTGGCACTGGCCGGACGGATAGCCCCTGACGGGGATCGTATCGCCGTGGTGATGCCACGGCCGACCGGAGATCCGACTCTGGACTCCGCACTGGAGCTGCTGCGCAGGCGCGGCAGCCCGGTCCGGGCCGTCCACTGGATCGGCGGGCCCCGACTGGGGCTGCGCCAGATCTACCTCTCGCATCTGGAGCGGTGCGGCATGGTGCATGCCGTGGCGGGCCAGATGTGCGGAGTGCTGCCGACGACGCGCTACCAAGCGACGGAGACGGCGATCAGCCGGGACATCAGGGCCCGGCTGGACTCAGCGATCCGCACCGGTGTACCGCCGGACCCGCGGACCGCGGCGCTCGCCGCGCTGGCCCACGCGGTCGGTCTCGGCAAGCACCTCTACCCCGGGAACGAGGGGCGTTCATCGCGCTCCCGCCTCCGGGACCTCATCAGGCACGACCCCATGGGCGGCCTCGTGGCGCACGCCGTGATGGACGTCCAGAACGGCGTGGCGGCTCAGCCGCGCCGCAGCGCCGCACCGGCGGGCCCAGCGGGCCCCGGCGGGCGGCAGCCGGCCAGGGCGGCGGCGGATCCCGACCGGATCCCGATGCAGCCGCGCCGCGGGTCCATGGCGCGCGCCGTGGCCCACTGAGCACGGCGTGACCGCTCGGCACGGCCGGGCGACCGCCGCGCCGCACGACGCGCATCACGCACCGTTCAGCACCAAGCACCGCTCGCACCACCCGCATCAGCGCCGCACCGCAGTCCCCCGGGCCCGGTTCGGGAGCCGCTGAGCCGCGCGGGGCGTGGCGCCGGACCGTCCGGGCGACGGCGTCGGCGCCACCTCCGCGCGGCCACACACCCGTTGGCGCCGCGGGGCAGGACCGCCCCCCTCGGCAGCGACCTCGATCCCGTACATCCACTGTTTCCCAGCGGTGCCGCACACGTTGGTGGCACTCTGCTGAGCAGTACATACGTAAATTCGAGGCAGCCAAGCCGGAGGTGCACGTCCCGTGGCGTCCAATGTCAATCCCACCGTCAGGCGCCGCCGACTCGGCCAGGAGCTCCGCAGGCTCCGTGAGCTCAAGGGCATGACGGCCGAGGAGGTCGCCGAGCGGCTGCTCGTCTCGCAGTCGAAGATCAGCCGCCTGGAGAACGGCCGCCGCTCGATCAGCCAGCGCGACGTGCGCGACCTGTGCGGGGTCTACGAGGTCGACGACCACCGCATCGTCGACTCCCTCATGCAGATGGCCAAGGACTCCCGGCAGCAGGGCTGGTGGCACTCCTTCGGTGACATCCCGTACAGCGTCTACATCGGGCTGGAGACCGACGCCGCGTCCTTGCGCGTGTACGACCCGCAGGTCGTGCCGGGCCTGCTCCAGACCCGCGCGTACGCCGAGGCGCTGATCACCGGCGCGCTCCCGGAGACGACGCCGACCGACATCGAGAAGCGCGTCCAGGTGCGCATGCGCCGCCAGGAGCGCATCTTGGCGCCGGAGAACCCGCTGCGGCTGTGGACCGTCCTCGACGAGTCCGCGCTGCGCCGCGTCGTCGGCTCCCGCCACCTCATGCGCGACCAGCTCGAACACCTCGTGGAGCAGTCCCAGCTGCCGCACGTGACGGTGCAGGTGATCCCCTTCGACATGGGCGCCCACCCCGGCCTCAACGGCCAGTACGCGATCCTGGAGTTCCCCGACGCGGCGGACTCCAGCGTGGTCTACATCGAGGGCGTCACGAGCGACCTGTACCTGGAGAAGGCGAACGACGTGCAGCAGTACAGCGTCATGTACGAGCATCTGCGCGCCCAGGCGCTGAACGTCGAGCAGTCGCGCCGGCGCATCGCCGACATCGCCAAGGAGTACGCCCTCTGAATCAGGCCCCCGACGGCCGCCCCGCCAGAAATCGCCGCACGGTACACCCTCGCCCGGGCGGGGCGGAAGACCCACCTGGAATATGCCATCCGGTCGAGTGAACGCCCCCTTCACCCGCCGATGTTGGCGAGTAGCGTCATTCACGCCATCGAGCCCGCACCGAGCAGGCACGTCGGCGCCGACCGCGGTCACGCGGTGGACAGCAACTCACCAACTGGGCAACCGGAGCAGACATGGCAATTCAGCGAGGCTCTTCGAGCACGTGGACAAAGTCCTCCCACTCCACCGGAAACGGTGCGTGTGTCGAGGTCAGGTCCCCTGTGGAGACCGGCATCTCCGTGCGGGACTCCAAGGTCGTCGAGGGGCCGGTCCTCGCCTTCCCCGCGGCGTCCTGGAACGCGTTCGTCAGCGAGGTGAGCCGAGGAGCCGCCGAACTCGCGTGACGCGGCGGCGTCCGCCGGGGCCCCGCTCACGGCGGCATCCGCGGTACGCGTCACCGCACAGGCAACATCGTATGAGCCCTCTCGACTGGTCCGCCGTCCCGGCCGAGGGGGCTCGGTCCTTGGACCGCCCGGCCGCCCGCGCCGCCCGGCCCCCGGGTCAGCGCAGCCGGTCCACGTAGAGATCGGTGCCCGGCACGGTCGGGACGAACGGCGCGAGGAGTTCGACGCGCCCCAGCCCCGACCCGGCCACGGCCTCCTCCCGCCCCGTGAAACATGCCTCCCAGCACTCCCGCGGATCGTCCTGGAGGAACCACAGCAGCGTCAGGCGGGTGTCCACGCCCTCCACCTGCTGCACGTACGTCATGCGGTCCCCCGGCAGCGGTGTCGGCCGGAAGACCGTGACCATCGCGGCGGGCGAGCCGGCCAGGGCGCGCGGCAGGTTCCGCGAGCGCAGCCATTCGAGCAGCTCCGCCCGGCCCGCGGCATCCTCGGCGTCGACCACTTCGAGGACGAGGCCGCGGTAGGGGTGGTCGAGGGCGTGGACGTCGCGCGGGCCCGCCGCGCCGTCGCGGTAGACGGTCGCCTCGTGGTCCTGGAAGGCGGTGAAGACGTGGCGGCGGTGCCGGTGGACGCGGCCGTCGCGGTTGAGCCGCTTGTTGATGCCGACGGTCCACTTCATGTGCTCGTCGTAGCGCCCTTCCGTCACCCAGTACGTGGAGAGGTAGCACCCGGCGGTGACCGGCTCGGCGACCGCGGACTTCTCGGGGCGCCGCAGGAGCTGGAGATCGCGCGTGGCCACCCAGCGGCGCCCGGCGTACATCCAGGGCATGGCCATCGCGCCCGCGTAGTAGTGGTCGTCCTCGTACCAGCGGTTGTACGCGTACTCGTGCCCCGGGTGCGGCTCGACGAGGGTGATCAGGGCGTGCCCCGGGCGCACTCCGTAGGGCCCGACGGCGGCGAGCCGGGCGTAGTCGTCACTGCGGGTCTCCTCGGCCATGCCTCTCCCCTGTCTCCCTCTTCCTTCCTCTGGCGCACGCCCATACTCTGACGCCCCGTCAGAAAAACCGCCAGGGCCGGGAGGCACCCATGCCGTCGTCGCTCCTCCGGGGAAAGACCGTCGTCGTCTCGGGCGTCGGCGCGGGGCTCGGCCACCGGGTCGCCGCGGCCGTCATCCGCGACGGGGGCAACACCGTGCTCGGCGCGCGCACGGCGGCGCGCCTCGCCCGGACGGCCGCGGAGATCGACCCCCAGGGGGCGCGCACCGCGCATCTGGCCACCGACATCACCGACGAGCGGCAGTGCGAGGCCCTGGCGGGGCTGGCGGTCGATCGGTTCGGGGGGATCGACGCGGTGGTGCACGTCGCCGCCTGGGACAGCCACTTCGGCGGGGTCGAGGACGCCGACTTCGACGCCTGGCACGGTGTGCTCGACGTGAACCTGCTCGGCACGCTGCGGATGACGCGGGCGTGCCTGCCCGCGCTCAAGCAGCGGCGGGGCGGTTCCGTGGTCTTCATCGGCACGCAGTCCGCCGTCGCGGCGCCCTCGCAGGTGCGGCAGGCCGCGTACGCGGCGTCCAAGGGGGCGCTGACCTCGGCCATGTACTCCCTGGCACGGGAACTGGGGCCGCAGCGCATCCGGGTCAACACCGTGCTGCCGGGGTGGATGTGGGGGCCGCCGGTGGAGGCGTACGTGCGGTTCACCGCGGTGACCGAGGGCGTGCCGGAGGAGGAGGTGCTCGACCGCCTCGCCTCGCGGATGGCGCTGCCGGAGCCGGCCACGGACGGGGACGTCGCCGATGCCGTGACCTTCCTCGCCTCGGACCGGGCGCGGGCCATCACGGGGCAGTCCCTGCTGGTCAACGCGGGTGAACTGATGCGCTGACACCCCTCGCCCACCGCGCCCCCTCGGGGGCGCTTTCTCATGCTCCGGGCACTCCACCGCCGACGCCGATCCAGGTCACGTACATGAACAGAAGTCAGCTAACCGAACGATTTTACTCGCTCTTGACCTGCCGCGCGGTTGTCGGGGAGCCGCGGCCGAACCCACGATGAGCGGGCACTTCCGGGGCGTTCGCGTTCCCGTCGGCCGGTACTGGCGAAGTGCGATCCCTATATGCGCAGTTCACCAGGCGGACCCCTGGAGGGCCATATGAACAGTCTCGACTGGGCCGTGCTCATCGGCTACTTCGGCGTGATGGTCGCGATCGGCGTGTGGTCCCACAAGCGGGTCGACAACGTCAGCGACTTCTTCACGGCCGGCGGAAAGATGCCCTGGTGGCTGTCGGGCATCTCGCACCACATGTCCGGCTACAGCGCGGTGATGTTCACCGGCTACGCCGGCATCGCGTACACCTACGGCGTGACGTCCTTCGTCACCTGGTCGTTCCCCATCGCGCTCGGCATCGCCATCGGCGCCCGCCTCTTCGCACCCCGCATCAACCGGCTGCGCTCACGGCTGCACGTGGCGTCGCCGCTCGAATACCTCAAGACCCGCTACAACCTGAAGACCCAGCAGGCCCTCGCCTGGTCGGGGATGCTGCTCAAGATCGTGGATGTCGGCGCCAAGTGGGCCGCCATCGCCACCCTGCTCTCGGTGTTCACGGGCGTCTCCCTCAACCAGGGCATCCTGATCACCGGCGTCATCACCGCGATCTACTGCACGATCGGCGGCCTGTGGGCCGACGCGCTGACCGAACTCGGCCAGTTCATCATCCAGCTCCTGGCCGGAATCGCCATGTTCGTGGCGGTCGTCGCCGAACTCGGCGAGTTCGGCGGCTTCTTCGGCGTCTGGGACGAACCGGAGCTGGCCGGACACGGCAAGCCGCTGGTCGGCCCCTACGGCACGGTCTTCCTGCTCGCCTTCCTGTTCATCAAGCTCTTCGAGTACAACGGCGGCATGCTCAACCAGGCGCAGCGCTACATGGCGACCGCCAACGCCAAGGAGGCCGCGCGCTCCGCGAAGCTGTCCGCGATCCTCTGGCTGGTCTGGCCCGTCGTCCTCTTCTTCCCCATGTGGATGTCGCCGCTGCTCGTCGACGCCAAGAAGCCCGACGGCTCCGACGCGTACGCGCTGATGACGGAGCAGCTCCTGCCGCACGGTCTGCTCGGCCTGGTCATCGTCGGCTTCTTCTCGCACACCATGGCGATGTGCTCCTCCGACGCCAACGCCATCGCCGCCGTCTTCACCCGCGACGTGGCGCCCGCGCTCTCCGCGCGGGCCCGGGTGTGGAGCGAGCGCAAGGGCCTGATCGCCGCCCGGCTGACCACCGTGGTCTTCCTCGGCCTCTCGATGGCCGTCGCGACGCAGGTGAACTCGCCGACCTTCAAGGACATCATCACGGTCGTCATCAAGTGGGTCGCCGGCCTCATGGGCCCCATCGCGATCCCGATGATGCTGGGCCTGCTGCGCACCTTCCGCAAGTCCGGGCCGACCGCGGCCCTGACCAGCTGGGCGGCCGGGCTGTTCGCCTTCTATCTGGTGAACTACCCGATCAACGACGCCATCGACGGCGGCGTCGCCCTCCAGTTCCAGGTGTCCATCCCGCTGGCGGTCTCGCTGGTCCTCTACGTCGCCATCGGGTACGTGAAGCCGGAGGACACCCCGGAGCGGGACGCGCTCATCGAGCGCATCAACACCGACGACGACGGCTCGCGGGGAGCGGCGGCGGCCGTCCCCGCGCCCGCCGAACCGCGGGACGACGCGGCGCGCGCGCCCGTGAAGGACTGACTCAGGCGCGGGGGTAGCGGGCGAGCCAGCCCGGGGAGGAGACCGCGGGGCCGTGCAGGGCGGGGCCCTGGGTCATCTCCATCGCGAAGTCGTCCGCCAGCTCCAGGATCGTCGCCCGGCCCTCCAGCTCCGTGAGCCAGCCGGGCGGCAGCGCCGTCTCCCCGTGCAGCGCGCCGAGCAGGGCCCCGGTGAGCGCGCCCGTCGCCGACGAGGGCCCGCCGTGGTTGACGGCGAGCCGCACCCCGTGGCGGATGTCCTCGCCGACCAGGGCGCAGTACGCCGCGACGGCGAGCGCCCCCTCGGCGGCCCCGTCGCCGAGCAGCTCCTCTACCCGGGCCGCCGTGGGCATCCCCTGGCGTACGGCGCCCAGGGCGTGCCGCAGGGCGTCCGTGACGGGCTGCCGGCCCGGCCGGGAGGCCAGCAGGGCGAGGGCCCGCTGGATCGCCCCGTCCAGGGACTCCCCGCGCGCGAGGCCGTGCAGGATGACGGTGTGGGCGCCCGCCGCCAGGGTCGCGGAGGGGTGGCCGTGGGTCTGGGCGGCGCACTCCACGGCGAGCTGGAGCACGAGCTGCGGCTCCCAGCCGACGAGCAGCCCGAAGGGCGTGGACCTGACGGCGGCCTCGGGGCCCCGCTCAGCCGGGTTCTTGGGGGTCTCCAGGGTGCCCATGACGTCGTTGCCGAGCCCGAGGAGGCAGGCGCGGGACGGGCCGCGCCGCGCGTACAGCCACTCCTCGCGGGCCAGCCAGCCGTCCTCGTCGCGCCGCTCGTCGGGGCCCCAGTCGCTCTGGGTGGCGGCCCAGCGGCGGTAGGCGCGGTGCAGGTCGGTCGGCGGATGCCAGGCGCCGGTGTCGCGCCGCACCTGGGCGCGTATCAGCCCGTCGACCGTGAACAGGGTGAGCTGGGTGGCGGCGGTGACCGCGCCGCGCCTGCCGTAAGCGGGCACCGGCTCGACCAGGCCGTCGGCGCCGTGCTCCGCGCGTATGCCGTCCAGGGAGAGCCCGTCGAGGGGCGCCCCGAACGCGTCGCCGACGGCGGCACCGAGGAGCGTGCCGCGCACCCGGCTGCGGAAGTCCTGCTGCTCGGCGCGGCCCCAGACACCGGTGGCTGCTGCAGTGCCCACCGGGACCTCCCTCCGTGCCTCGACCGGGTGCGACTGCGCAGCACTGTAATCGACTGCGAACGATCGGTTGAGACGTCAAGTGGTATGCGAAGAGTCGCCCTTGAGGCGGCTTTTGGAAGACGTTCACGGAAGCTTCGCAGCTGCTACGAACGGCCCCCGCCACCCCTTCGACGAGGCGGTGGACGGCCTCCGCGGGGCGGCCAACCCCTCTGTGGTGAACCGGCAGTTAAGGGGGCCTGCACCATAAAAGTCCCTGGAATGTACAACCGAATTCGCGCGACGCACGTCTCTAGCTGTGCCACACACTTTCCCCACAGGAGGACAAGCACGTGCGTCGTCGTCTCATCACCGCAGTCGCGGTCGCCTCGCTCACCGCACCGCTCGCCATCGCCGCCACGGCGGGAAGCGCGTCCGCCGCCCCACGGGCCGCCAAGACCCCGGTGGTCGACTTCAACAAGGACGGATACGCCGACCTCGCCATCTCGGCCCCGGGCGCGTATGACAGCGACGTCCCCGGCAGCGTCTCCATCGTGTACGGCTCCGCCGCCGGCCCCGACAAGGCGAACGCCGTCACCATCAGCCGTGCCACGGCCGGCGTGCCCGGCTCCTCGTCGGACGGCGGGCACTTCGGCAACCGGACGGCCGCGGCCGACCTCGACGGTGACGGCTACACCGACCTCGCGGTCAACGGCGGCAAGAAGGCCGTCGTCCTGTGGGGCTCCGCCCAGGGCCTCACCGGCTCGGGCAGCACCACGCTGGCCACGTCGGGCGGCGGCATCACCGCCGGTGACTTCAACGGCGACGGCAAGGGGGACCTGGTCACGGCCGAGTACCCCGAGCCCGAGGACCCGATGGAGAACGACGACGAGGGCATGACCATCGCGTACGGGCCGTTCACGCGGGACGGCAAGGCCGCGAGCAGCCAGCAGGTCGTCACCAGCCAGACCTTCGGCCCCGGCGACTTCGTCGCGGGCGACGTGACCGGTGACGGCGCCGACGACATCGTCACCAGCCACGGCTTCGAGGAGGCGGCGTACGACAGCAAGCTCTGGAAGGGCGGCGAGAACGGGGTGGCCACCACCCCGCAGAAGCTCGCGCCCTCCCTCGGCGGAGCGGTCGCGGACATCGACGGCGACGGCTACGGCGACTTCGTGACCCGCGACATCGGCGGCAACTTCGAGGACATGCCGTACCAGAAGGGCACGGTCCGCGTCCGCTACGGCTCGGCGTCCGGCCTCTCGGACCGCACCACGAAGATCACCCAGGACACCGCGGGCGTGCCCGGGGCCGGTGAGGAGGGCGACGAGTTCGGCACCGCCATCACCGCGGGCGACGTGAACGGCGACGGCTACGCCGACGTGGCCGTGGGCGTTCCCAACGAGGACATCGGCACCACCGCCGACGCCGGCAGCGTCGTCATCCTCAAGGGCTCCCGCACCGGCCTGACCGGCACCGGCGCCCAGGCCTTCGACCAGTCCAAGGCCGGCGTCCCCGGCGCCTCCGAGAAGGGCGACAAGTTCGGCGCGACCGTCCTGCTCTCGGACACGAACAAGGACGGCAAGGCCGACCTCACGGTGGGCGCGCCCGGCGAGGACGGCGCCTACGCCGACTCCGGCGCTGTCTGGCACCTGCGCGGCTCCGCGAGCGGCCTGACCACCACCGGCATCGACTCGTTCGGCCCGGCGGCGATCGGCGCCCGGGAGAAGGGCGGCGTGCAGTTCGGCGTCTTCCTGGGCCACTGAGGCCCGGCGGCCTCGTGAGGACCGGTTCCCTCTGACCCACTGCGGCCCGGCGGCCGGGGGCGGCTTTCGAGCCGCCCCCGGCCGCCGTCGCGTTGCCGGAGCCTCTCAGTCCGCCAGCGGCAGCAGCTCCGGCAGGTGCCCGTCCGAGGCCGCCGCGGCGCGCTGCCGCTCCTCGGGCACCTCCCCGTACAGCGTCGTGCGCGGCTTCGCGGGCCGGCCCGCCGCCTCCGCGATGGCGACGAGGTCCTCGATGGACCGGTAGGAGCCGTAACTGGAGCCTGCCATGCGGGAAATGGTCTCCTCCATCAGGGTCCCGCCCAGGTCGTTCGCGCCGGACCGGAGCATCTCGGCGGCGCCCTCCTGCCCCAGCTTCACCCAGCTCGTCTGGATGTTGGGGATGTGCGGGTGCAGCAGCACGCGCGCCATGGCCGTCACCGCCCGGTTGTCGCGGGTGGTCGGCCCCGGCCGGGCGATGCCCGCCAGGTAGACCGGCGCGTTCGTGTGGATGAAGGGCAGCGTCACGAACTCCGTGAAGCCGCCGACGCCCTTGGCCAGCGCGTTGCGCTGCACGGCCGCCAGCGTCCGGAAGTGGCCGAGCCAGTGCCGGGGCTGGTCCACGTGCCCGTACATCATCGTGGACGAGGACCGGATGCCCAGCTCGTGCGCCGTCTCGATCACCTCGATCCAGGTGGCCGTCGGCAGCTTGCCCTTGGTGAGGACCCAGCGGACCTCGTCGTCGAGGATCTCGGCGGCCGTCCCCGGGATGGAGTCGAGCCCCGCCTCCTTGGCGGCGGTGAGCCACTCCCGTATCGACAGACCGGTCCTGGCCGCGCCGTTGACGACCTCCATCGGCGAGAACGCGTGCACGTGCATGCCCGGCACGCGCTCCTTCACCGCCCGCGCGATGTCGAAGTAGGCGGTGCCCGGCAGATCGGGGTGGATGCCGCCCTGCATGCACACCTCGACGGCCCCCACGTCCCACGCCTGCTCGGCGCGGTCGGCGACCTGGCCGAGGGAGAGGGTGTAGGCGTCGGCGTCGGTCCTGCGCTGGGCGAAGGCGCAGAAACGGCAGCCGGTGTAGCAGACGTTGGTGAAGTTGATGTTCCTGGTCACGATGTACGTGACGTCGTCGCCGCTGACCGTCCTGCGGATGTCGTCGGCGACACCGCAGAGCGCGTCGAGCGCGGGCCCGTCGGCGTGCAGCAGCGCCAACGCCTCGTCGTCGGTGAGCTTCGTCGGGTCGTCGGCGGCCCGCTTCAGGGCCGCGCGCACGTCGCCGTCGATGCGGGAGGGCGCCATGCCGGGCGCGGCGCGCTCACGCAGCGCCTCCCAGTCGCCGTACACCTCGTCGAAGTCGTCGCGGCGGTCACTGGTGCGGCCGTCCGTGTCGATGGTGCGGTGCAGGTCGGTGCGGCCGGACGAGGCCACGTACCCCTCGTCGGGCTCCTGCCAGGGGTGGCCCTCGACCACCGCGCCGGGCCGTGCGAGGCCGGTCTCCGGGTCGGCGAGCGCGCGCAGGTGCGGCAGGAGCCGCGGGTCGAGCCACGGCTCGCCGCGCCGCACGAACTCCGGGTAGACGCAGAGCCGTTCGGCGAGCCGGAACCCGGCCGCCGCCGACCGCTCGGCGAGCTCCTCCACCCGCGGCCACGGCTTCTCGGGATTGACGTGGTCGATGGTGACGGGTGAGACGCCGCCCCAGTCGTCGATGCCCGCCCCGATCAGCCGCTCGTACTCGCCCGCGATGAGGTTCGGCGGCGCCTGGATGTTCCCCGAGGGCCCCATGATGTGCCGGGCGACGGCGATCGTGGCGACCAGGTCGTCGATCTCCGCGTCGGGCATGCCGCGCATGGCGGTGTCCGGCTTGGCGCGGAAATTCTGGATGATCAGCTCCTGGACGCCGTGGTACGCCCGCGCCACCCGCCGCAGCGCGAACAGCGAGTCGGCCCGCTCCTCGTACGTCTCGCCGATCCCGATGAGCAGCCCGCTGGTGAACGGCACCGACGAGCGCCCCGCGTCCTCCAGGACCCGCAGCCGCACGGCGGGCTCCTTGTCGGGCGAGCCGTGGTGCGGCTGCCCCGGCTCGCTCCACAGCCGCTCGGCGGTCGTCTCCAGCATCATCCCCATGCTGGGCGCGACGGGCTTGAGCCGCTGGAAGTCCGTCCACGTCATGACGCCCGGGTTGAGGTGGGGCAGCAGCCCGGTCTCCTCCAGGATGCGGATGGAGATCGCACGGACGTACGCGATGGTGTCGTCGTACCCCTCGGCCTCCAGCCACTCGCGGGCCTCCGGCCAGCGGTCCTCCGGCTTGTCGCCGAGGGTGATCAGGGCTTCCTTGCAGCCGAGTGCGGCGCCGCGCCGGGCGATGTCGAGGACCTCGTCCGGGGACATGAACATGCCGTGGCCGTCCCGGCGCAGCTTGCCGGGCACGGTGGCGAAGGTGCAGTAGTGGCACTTGTCGCGGCAGAGCCGGGTGAGGGGGATGAACACGCTCTTGGAGTACGTGATGACGCCGGGCCGCCCCGCCGCCTCCAGACCCGCGTCCCGCACCCGCGCCGCGGAGGCCGTGAGGTCGTCCAGGTCCTCGCCGCGCGCCTGGAGCAGCACGGCCGCCTCGGTCACGTCGAGCGCCACCCCGTCCCTGGCACGCCTGAGCGCGCGGCGCATGGCGTTCGCGGTGGGTCGTCCGGCCTCGGGTGGCTGCGCGCTGTTGGTCATGTCCCCGAGCATACGAGCGAGCACACGCGTCCCGTAGAGGCACTTCTGACGCCGTTCGCCAGTTCCGCGCCAGTTCCGCGGGGTCACGTCCGCTTCCGTGAGGTCACGTCCTTCCCCGGGGTCACGTACCGCCCCATGCCGTCCAGGGCCCGGCGGACCTCGTCCTCCCCGGCCGCCGGGAGCTGCACGATCACCTCGTCGACGCCCAGCTCCGCGTAGTGGGCGAGCTTTCCCGGCTCCGGGGTCACGCCGGTCAGCGCCACGTACAGGTCGTCCGCCTCGCGCCCCGCCTCCGCCCACGCCGTGCGCAGCACCGGCAGCGCCTCGCGCAGCCCGCTGCCGCCGATCGGCATCCAGCCGTCCGCGTACTCCGCGACGTGCGCGAAGAGCCCCGGCCCCGCGGCGCCGCCGATCAGCGTGCGCGGCCCGTACAGCGGGGCCTTGCCGAGCCGCTTGCGGGGCGGCAGGGACGGCTTCGGGTGCACCTCGCTGGACCGCACCGAGCCGAACTCCCCCTCGTACGCGGTGGGCCGGTCCGACCAGAGCGCCCGCATCAGCGCCAGCCGGTCCCGCACCACGGCCCGGCGCCTCGGCCAGGGCACCCCGTGGTCCTCGGCCTCCTCGCGGTTCCAGCCGTAGCCGACGCCGAACGTGACGCGGCCGCCCGAGAGGTGGTCGAGGGTCGCGACCTGCTTGGCCAGGTCGATCGGGTCGTGCTGGGCGACCAGGGCGATGTTGGTGCCGAGCGTGAGCCGTTCCGTGACGGCGGCGGCCTGGGCGAGGGCGACGAAGGGGCTGAGCATGCGGGCGCACTCGGGCGGCAGCTCACCGCCCGGATAGACGGTCTCGCGGGGCACGGGGATGTGCGTGTGCTCGGGCACGTAGAGGCCGTCGAAGCCGCGCTCCTCCAGCTCACGGCCGAGCCGGGCCGGTCCGATCGTGCCGTCCGTCAGGTACAGCGTGGCCGAGATGCGCACGGGCGCCTCCGGAGGCGTCGGGGGTGGGGCACGTCCTCGGCCCTTCCTATCCCCGCCGGGCCGGTTGGTCCATGGCCGCGCCCTGATTGCCTTTCAGCCGACGACTCGGGCGAGCCCGGCGGCGCCACCAGGCGGCCCCTGCGGCACCCTTCAGCCGGTGGACACGGGCCCGCCGGAGATCCGACACGCCGCCCATGTCCGTCAATCACCTTCCCTTGCGCCACCGTTCACGGCTCAATACCAGGGTTGCACGCACCACCCACGTCACCACCGACACTCCGGGGAGCCGCAGCATGTGCCAGGACGCCGTACACCGGCCGATGAACCGGCGAGGACTGTTCGTGACAGGAGCCGCCGCCGCGCTTACGTTGGGCAGCGTGAACTTCGCCAGCGGCGCCGGGCGGCGCGCACCGGCCGGCGGCAAGGAGACGAGGACCGTCCGCGGGACGCTGCCGCCGGGCGCGCCCGACTTCGTCTACCTGCCCGTCGAGGTGCCGCACGGCGTCAGCGAGCTCCGCGTCGCCTACACGTACGAGAAGCCGGCCGTGCCCGCGGGCACCCTGGGCAACGCGCTCGACATCGGCGTCTTCGACGAGCGCGGCACGGAACTCGGCGGGCGCGGCTTCCGCGGCTGGTCCGGCGGGGCCCGCACGGAGTTCTTCCTCCGCGCCGACGACGCCACCCCCGGCTACATCCCGGGCCGCGTCCGCGCCGGCACCTGGAACATCGCCCTCGGCCCGTACACCGTCGCCCCCGACGGCCTCCCCTACGAGGTGACGATCACGCTCACCTACGGGGCGCCCGGCACGACCCCGAGGCCGGTGTACCCGCCCGAGCGGGCCAAGGGCCGGGGCCGCGCCTGGTACCGCGGCGACTGCCATCTGCACTCCGTCCACTCCGACGGCAGACGCACCCTCGCCGAGGTCGCCGCGGCGGCGCGCGCCGCCGGGCTCGACTTCATCAACAGCTCCGAGCACAACACCCACTCCGCGCACGCCCACTGGGCCGAGCACGCGGGCGACGACCTGCTGATCATGGTCGGCGAGGAGGTCACCACCCGCAACGGCCACGTGGTCGCCCTCGGCACCGACCCCGGCACGTTCGTCGACTGGCGCTACCGTGCCCGCGACAACCGCTTCGGCAAGTACGCGCGCAAGATCCGCGAGACGGGCGGCCTCGTCGTCCCCGCCCATCCGCACGCCACCTGCGTCGGCTGCAACTGGAAGTTCGGCTTCGGCGAGGCGGACGTCATCGAGGCCTGGAACGGCCCGTACACCCCGGACGACGAAGTGGCCCTCGCCGACTGGGACAGCCGGCTCGTCGCCTCCGTACGCGGTGGGCGGCCCTGGATCCCGGCGATGGGCAACAGCGACGCCCACCGCGAGCCGGACCCGGTCGGCGGCCCGCAGACGGTGGTCCTCGCCGACGACCTGACCCGCGAGGCGATTCTGGACGGCCTGCGCCGCGGCCACTCCTACGTGGCCGAGTCCAAGGACGTCGCGCTGACGCTGACCGCGGCGGGCGGCAAGGGCAAGCACGCGGGCATCGGCGAGCGCCTGTCCGTGGACCGCGACACCCCGGTGACCGTCCGCCTCGACGTGCGCGGCGCCCCCGGGTGCGTCCCCCGCTTCGTCAGCGACCAGGGCGTCGTCCACACCGGCCCCGCCCTGCCCGCCTCCGGCGAGGGCACGCTGCTGTGGCGCACGACCGCGTCGTACGCGGCCTACGCCCGGGCCGAGGTCCGCCACCCGCCGACGGCCCCGGGCCTCCCGGGCCCCCTGGCGGCCTTCACGAACCCGGTGTTCCTGGGCCGGGCCGAGTAGGCCGGGGGGCCGGTCGCGGAAGGACTTTTCCGCGACGGCCCGCCCACTCACCCCGGCCAGACGATCGCCTGGGTCTCGCTGTACGCGTGCAGGGCGTACGAGCCCACGTCGCGGCCCACGCCGCTCCGCTTGAAGCCGCCGAACGGCGCCTCCATGTTGCGGCCCACCGTGTTGACGCCGACGCCGCCCGCCCGCAGGCGGCGGGCGACGCGGAAAGCGCGGGCCACGTCGCCGGAGTAGACGTAGTCGATCAGGCCGTAGTCGCTGTCGTCGGCCAGGGCCAGGGCCGCCTCCTCGGCCGACCTCGGGTCCTTCGGGTCGTCGCCGTCGAACGGGACGACGGCGACCACCGGGCCGAAGATCTCCTCGCGGACCACCCGCATGTCGCTGGCGCAGTCCGCGATGAGCGTCGGGGCGACGTAGAAGCCACGGCCGGAACCGGACACCGTCGGGCGCTCGCCGCCCGTGACCACGCGCGCGCCCTCCTTGCGGCCCGACTCGACGTACGACTCGACCCGCTCGCGGTGCGCCGCCGAGATGAGCGGCCCCACGACGGTGCCGTGCTCCCGCGGGTCACCCACCCGCAGATGCCCGATGTACGCGGTCAGCTCGGCCAGCAGCCGCTCGTAGACGGGCCGCTGGGCGATGACGCGGGTCGGGGCGGTGCAGATCTGGCCGCTGTAGAAGGAGAAGGTGGTGCCGATGCCGGCCACCGCCGCGTCGAGGTCCGCGTCGTCGAAGACGATCGCCGCGCCCTTGCCCCCCAACTCCATGAGCTGGCGCTTCAGCGTGCGGCCGCAGACCTCGCCGATGCGCTGCCCGACCGCCGTCGACCCGGTGAAGCTCACCATGTCGACGTCCGGGGAGCCGACGGCCGCCTCGCCGACGGCGACGTCCGTGCCGGAGACGACGTTGACGACGCCGGGCGGGATGCCCGCCTCCTCCAGCGCGGCCGCCATCCGGTAGACGGAGAGCGGGTCCTGCGGGGCGGGCTTGACCACCACCGTGTTGCCCATGGCGAGCGCGGGCGCGACCTTGCCCGCGGCGTTCGCCCAGGGGTTGTTGTACGACGTGACGCAGGTGACGACGCCGACCGGCTGCCGCACGGCGAGCGCGCCGAGGACGGCCGCCTTCCCCATGGGGCCCGCCGGGTTGATCTGCGGCGGCAGGGCCTGCTCCAGCGGTTCGAGCGCGCCCTTCGCGTACCGCTCGAAGCGGGCCACGGCCACCGCGACCTGCATGCCGCGCGCGGTCGCGGTCGTCGCGCCGGTCTCGGCCTGGGCCAGCCGGGCGTGCGCCTCGCTGTCGCGCCGCATGACCGAGGCGGCGCGGGCCAGGAGGGCGGACCGCTCCTCGGGAGTGGTGCGGGACCAGCTCGCGAAGGCCTCGCGGGCGGCGGCGGCCGCCGCGTACACCTGCTCCCGGCTCGCCTCGGGCGCGAGTCCGACGACCTCTTCGCTCGCCGGGTCGACCACCTCGTGGTGGCCGTGGTCGGGCTCCACCCACGCACCGCCGATGAACAGCCGCTGCGGGCCGGGGCGGACGCTCACTTGGTGCTCACCGTCCTGGTGTCGCGGCCGGAGCGCAGAATCCTGCCGGGTACGGCTCCGGTGACGGCGTCCTCGCGGATCACCTCGACGCCGTTGACCCAGACCGCGTCGACGCCGATGGCCCTGGAGTCCAGCCGGGGGCTGTCGCCGGGCAGGTCGTGGACGAGCGTGGCCTTGCCCGCGTCGATCCGTTCCGGGTCGAAGAGGACCAGGTCGGCGTGGAACCCCTCGACGATCCGGCCGCGCTCCCGCAGCCCGAACAGCCGGGCGGGATCATCGGTGAGCATCTTGACCGCCTCCTCGAGACCGAGCAGCTTCCGGCCGCGCAGGCAGTCCCCGATGAACCGGGTCGTGTACGGGGCCCCGCACATGCGGTCCAGGTGCGCCCCCGCGTCCGAGCCGCCGAGCAGCACGTCCTCGTGGCGCCAGGTCTCGGCGCGCAGGGCCCAGGAGTCCGGGTCGTTGTCGGTGGGCATCGGCCAGAGCACGGTGCGCAGATCGTCGGCGGCGCAGATCTCGACGAGGCACGCGAAGGGCTCCTGCCCGCGCTCGGCCGCGATGTCCCCGACGATGCGCCCGGTGAGTCCCTGGTTCCGCTCGCTGTACGTGTCGCCGATGACGTACCGGTCGAAGCGGGCGAGCCGCCGGAAGACACCCGCCTCCTTGCTGTCCGCGCGCCGCAGCATCTCCGCGCGGACCGCCGGGTCGCGCAGCCGCGCGATCCGCTCCGGCACGGGGAGGCCGAGGACGTCGCCCCAGCCGGGGATGAGGTTGAGGGCGCAGAACGTGCCGAGCGACATGTTCATCGGGGTGAGGATCGGCATCGTCAGGGCGACGACGCGGCCCCCGGCGTCCCTGGCCCGCGCACTGGCCGACAACTGGCGCGGCACGCGCTCGGGGACGGCGGCGTCGATGGTCAGCACGTTCCAGTTCAGGGGGCGCCCGGCGGCCACGCTCATCCCGACGAACAGCTCGATCTCCTCGTCGCTGAACTGGTCGAGGCACCCGGAGACGATCGCTTCGAGCTGCGTCCCCTCGTGCTCGGCGACGGCACGGGAGAGCGCGAGCAGCTCCTCGGGCCCGGCGTGCCGGGAGGCCACGGGCCGCCCGTCGCCGTCGGAGTGCGTCGAGGACTGGGTGGTGGACAGCCCCCAGGCCCCCGCGTCCATCGCCTCGTGCAGCAGCCGCACCATGGCGTCGAGCTGCGCGGGGCCGGGCTGCCCGCCGACGACGTCGGGGCCCATCACGTAGCGCCGCAGGGCGCAGTGCCCGACCATGAACCCCGCGTTGACGGCGACGCGCCCCTCCAGGGCGTCCAGGTACTCCCCGAAGGAGTTCCACGTCCAGGGCGCCCCCTCTTCGAGGGCGACCAACGACATGCCCTCGACCTTCGACATCATCCGCCGCGTGTAGTCGGCGTCCTCGGGCCGCCCCGGGTGCAGCGGCGCCAGCGTGAACCCGCAGTTGCCGCCGGCGACGGTCGTCACGCCGTGGTTGAGCGACGGCGTGGCGTACGGGTCCCAGAAGAGCTGGGCGTCGTAATGCGTGTGCGGATCGACGAACCCGGGCGCGAGCACGAGCCCCCGGGCGTCCTCCCCGGACCGCGCCTCCCCGGCGACGGTCCCCGGCTCGGCGATGACGGCGATCCGCCCGTCCCGCAACCCGACATCGGCGACGTAGGCGGGGGCGCCGGTCCCGTCGACGACGGTCGCGCCCTTGATGAGGTGGTCGAGCATGACGGGACGATCCCTTCCAGAGAACGAACGATGCGGCGTTGCGTCTCACGGATAACGCCGGGGCCCGGCAACCCCGGTGGCCCCGGGGGGCCGAAGCGGTGCGGAGCCCGTCCGGCGTGTGAGGACGAGCCCGCAGGCCGACACTCAAGCCGGTCCGGCGTTTGAGGACGAGCCCGCAGGGCGATGACCAGGGACGGAGCCCCCGGCCAGGGGAATCAGCCCCCAGGGGCAGGGACGAAGCCCCGGAGCAAGGGACCCGGCCCGCGGCACGGGGGCCAGTTCCCGTCTGGCAAAGACCCCGGCTTCCGTCCGGGAGAGGAAGCCGGGGAGTATCAACGGTTCACCCCCGGCCGCTCACGCACCCGCCCGGCGGAACCTCGTGGTCCGGTGGACGGGATCCGTGTCGATCTTCGGGATCACGTGCTCCCCGATCAGCCGGATCGTGTTCTTCGTGTCCTCGGGCGAGATCCCGATCGGCAGCCCGAAGCTGAGCTGGTCGGCCCCCGCCTGCTCCCACCGCTTGCACTGCGTCAGCACCTCGTCCGGATCGCCGCAGATCATCAGCTCCTCGGCGATGAGCAGCTCGATGATCTCCTCGCTGTAGGCCGGGAGCAGTTCGGGCCACTCGGGAATGCCCTCGGGCCGCGGGAACGTGTCGTGGTAGCGGAACAGCAGCGACTGGAGGTAGTTGAGTCCGCCTCCGACCGCGATCTCCACGGCCTTGGCGTGCGTCTCGGCGCAGATCGCCGTGGACGTCACCATGACGTTGTCGTTGACGAAGGCGCCGACCGGCTCGGCCTCCTTCACGGCCGTTTTGTACGACTCGACGACCCACTCCATGTCGGACACCTTCTGCACGCTGAACCCGAGCACGCCGAGCCCCTTCTTGCCCGCCATCGCGTACGAGGAGGGCGACCCGGCGGCGTACCACATCGCCGGGTGCGACCTGCCGTACGGTTTGGGCAGGATCTTGCGCGGCGGCAGGGACCAGTGCTTGCCCTGGAAACCGGCGTACTCGTCCTGGAGCCACATCTTGGGGAACTCCGCGATCGTCTCCTCCCAGAGCTCCTTGGTGTGGTTCATGTCGGTGACGCCCGGCATGAAGCCGAGGATCTCGTGCGAACCGGCGCCGCGCCCCGAGCCGAACTCGAAACGCCCCTCGGAGAGGTGGTCCAGCATCGCGACCTTCTCGGCGACCTTGACCGGGTGGTTGACGGGCGCGAGCGGGTTGAAGATGCCGGACCCGAGGTGGATGCGGTCGGTGGCGTGGGCGAGGTAGCCGAGGAAGACGTCGTTGGCGGAGAGATGCGAGTACTCCTCCAGGAAGTGGTGCTCGGAGGCCCAGGCGTACTTGAAGCCGGACTTGTCCGCCTGGATGACGTACTCGGTCTCCTCGATCAGCGCCTTGTGCTCGGCTTCGGGGTCGACCTGGGCCCGCGCGGCGGGCACGTATCCCTGTACGAAGAGACCGAATTCCAAGGAGGTTCACCGTCCTCAAGAGGTCTGCCCTGACAGGTTTCTGACGGCCCGTCAGATCGTGCTGCGTCGACTGTTCCACCGGGGGCGTGGACCGTCAAGGGCTGTCGCCCGGACGGCCGCCGCGCGCCCGGTCCGGGGGCGGGGTCAGATGACGCTGACCCCCGCGAGCCAGCCGCCGTCGACGACGAAGGGCTGGCCCGTGATGTACGCGGAGTCGTCGCCGGTCAGGAACAGCGCGAGCGCCGCGACCTCCTCGGGCGCGCCGACCCGCCCGAGCGGCACCAGCTTCTTGTACAGCGCCGCGACCGCCGCCCCGGCCTCCTCGGGGTCGGCGGTGGGGTCGAGCTGGGCCGGGTTCGTCATGGGGGTGTCGACGGCCCCCGGGCACACGGCGTTGACGCGGATGTTCCGCCCGGCCAGTTCGAGCGCGGCGACCCGCGTGAGGCCGAGGATCGCGTGCTTGGTGGCGGCGTAAGCGCCCACGTACGCCATGCCGGTCAGGGCCGTGTACGAGGCGGTGTTCACGATGGTGCCGCCGCCGGCGGCGGCCATCTCGGGGGCGACGGTGCGGATGCCGAGGAAGCAGCCGATCTGGTTGACCTGGATGATCTCCTTGAACTCCGCCAGGGGGGTGCTGAGCAGTTCGTTGAAGCGGAGGATGCCCGCGTTGTTGACGAGGCCGTCGATCTTTCCGTAGGTCTCCTTGGTGGTGGTGACGGCCGTCTGCCAATCGGACTCCCGGCCGACGTCCAGGTGGACGTAGGCAGCCGCCTCCTTCCCCCGCTCCTCCTGGATCTCCTCGACCAGGGCCTCGCCCTGGTCGTCCAGCACGTCCGCGACGACGACCCTCGCCCCTTCGGCGGCGAAGAGCCGCGCCTCCTGCTCGCCCTGGCCGCGCGCGCCACCGGTGACGATGACCACGCGGCCGTCCAGCTTGCCCATGCCGTGCTCCCTTGTGTCGGGTGGTGCGTGTCGGTGATGCGCGTCGGGTGGTGCGCGTCGGGTGGTGCGCGTCGGGTGGTGCGCGTCGGGGGGGTGCCGGTCGGGGGGTGCCGGTCGGGGGGTGGGGTGTCGGCGTCAGTCGCCGAGGTGTGGGGCCACGTCCGTGGCGAACGCCGCCATCTGGTCCGTGAGTTCGGCGCGGGTGCGGCTGCGGAAGCGCACCTGGATCTGGTCGACGCCCATGGCGCGGTAGGCGCGCAGGGACTCGGCGAGGGCGTCCGGTTTCCCGGTGAGGGTGCGGCGGCCCACGGGCCAGGCGGCTTCGCCGACGTACAGCGGCTCGGTGATCGCGCCGATCGTGATCGGCTCGTCGATCTCCGCCTGTGCGCGCAGGCTCCTCAGCCTTTCGATCTGCGCGGGCAGCTTCTCCCTCGGGTCGCCCTGGGGCAGCCAGCCGTCGCCGCGGGTCGCGGCCCTGCGGAGGGCCGCGGGCGAGGAGCCGCCGATCCACAGGGGGACACGGGGCTGGGCGGGGCGGGGGAGCTGGCCGAGCCCCTCGAAGTGGAAGCGCTCGCCGTGGTGGGTGGGGTACTCGTCCTGGCCGAGTGCCGCCCGCAGGGCGTCGAGACTCTCGTCGAGGATCGGGCCCCGCTGCTCGAAGTCGACCCCCAGGGCCTCGAACTCCTCCCGTACGTGTCCCGCGCCGACGCCGAGGATGAGGCGGCCGCGGCTGAGGTGGTCGAGGGTGGCGTACTGCTTGGCGGTGGCCAGGGGGTGGCGGAGGCCGACGACGGCCACGTGGGCCATGAGGTGGACGCGGCGTGTGATGCCGGCGAGGTAGGCGAGGGTGGAGACGGGGTCGTACCAGACGGTGCTCATGGCTTCGGCGAGGCGGCGCGGGATGGCCACGTGGTCGCATGCCGCGAGGTAGGCGAAGCCGGTGCGGTCCGCTGTGCGGGCGATCTCGGCGAGGTCTTCCGGGCCTGCGGTTCTCTCCCAGGGTTCGGCGTAGAGGCTGCTCTGCGACTGCACGGGCAACTGCATCCCGTACGCGAGCCGCCCTTGCGGGACACCACCCATGACCAACGCCACCTTCCGCTCGGCGGGACTTCGGGGTTGGCGGCCATGGTGGTATCTGACGGGGTATCAGGCAAGGGGCGGCGGCGTTG
>NZ_QEXM01000053.1 GCF_004127445.1 Streptomyces alfalfae | reverse complement strand
AATGACACGACTTCGGCGGTACGCTTGAGCCCCGCTACATTGTCGGCGCGGAATCACTAGACCAGTGAGCTATTACGCACTCTTTCAAGGGTGGCTGCTTCTAAGCCAACCTCCTGGTTGTCTGTGCGACTCCACATCCTTTCCCACTTAGCGTACGCTTAGGGGCCTTAGTCGATGCTCTGGGCTGTTTCCCTCTCGACCATGGAGCTTATCCCCCACAGTCTCACTGCCGCGCTCTCACTTACCGGCATTCGGAGTTTGGCTAAGGTCAGTAACCCGGTAGGGCCCATCGCCTATCCAGTGCTCTACCTCCGGCAAGAAACACACGACGCTGCACCTAAATGCATTTCGGGGAGAACCAGCTATCACGGAGTTTGATTGGCCTTTCACCCCTAACCACAGGTCATCCCCCAGGTTTTCAACCCTGGTGGGTTCGGTCCTCCACGACCTCTTACAGCCGCTTCAACCTGCCCATGGCTAGATCACTCCGCTTCGGGTCTTGAGCGCGCTACTAAATCGCCCTATTCGGACTCGCTTTCGCTACGGCTTCCCCACACGGGTTAACCTCGCAACACACCGCAAACTCGCAGGCTCATTCTTCAAAAGGCACGCAGTCACGAGGATGGAGCAAGCTCCATCCCGACGCTCCCACGGCTTGTAGGCACACGGTTTCAGGTACTATTTCACTCCGCTCCCGCGGTACTTTTCACCATTCCCTCACGGTACTATCCGCTATCGGTCACCAGGGAATATTTAGGCTTAACGGGTGGTCCCGCCAGATTCACACGGGATTTCTCGGGCCCCGTGCTACTTGGGTGTCTCTCAAACGAGCCGCTGATGTTTCGACTACGGGGGTCTTACCCTCTACGCCGGACCTTTCGCATGTCCTTCGCCTACATCAACGGTTTCTGACTCGTCTCACAGCCGGCAGACTGTGAAAGAGAGATCCCACAACCCCGCACACGCAACCCCTGCCGGGTCTCACACGTATACGGTTTGGCCTCATCCGGTTTCGCTCGCCACTACTCCCGGAATCACGGTTGTTTTCTCTTCCTGCGGGTACTGAGATGTTTCACTTCCCCGCGTTCCCTCCACACTGCCTATGTGTTCAGCAGCGGGTGACAGCCCATGACGACTGCCGGGTTTCCCCATTCGGAAACCCCCGGATCAAAGCCTGGTTGACGACTCCCCGGGGACTATCGTGGCCTCCCACGTCCTTCATCGGTTCCTGGTGCCAAGGCATCCACCGTGCGCCCTTAAAAACTTGGCCACAGATGCTCGCGTCCACTGTGCAGTTCTCAAACAACGACCAACCACCCATCAC
>NZ_QEXM01000050.1 GCF_004127445.1 Streptomyces alfalfae | reverse complement strand
CCCCCGTCGTTCCCGGCGGTCGGGAGAGGGAGACGCCCGGAGGGTCCGCGAGGGGCCGTTTTCGGCCAGGGAGTGTCCGTCCACCGGTCCGGTGGGCGAGAGGGGATCACCGGTGCACCTGCCATCTGCTTCAATGGTCCGCATGGGCAGCCACCAGGACACCGCGACGGGTCGCCACGACCTCGAGCCCTTCTGGCCCTCCCGGCAGCACCACGACTTCGACCGGGTGTGTTGCCGCGCGACGAACGCGCGGGCCCTCTAAAGCCGTTGCTCTGATCTCCAGCACGGCCTTCGCCTGACGCGCACGACGTACGTCTCGTTCTCGACGACTCCTTCTTCGCGCGAAAGAGCTGACCTCACCATGGCGAACTCCCGTTCCTTCCCCGCCCCCGCCGCCCCCGCTCCCGTGGGCGCTCCGCAGCCTCCCGGCCGGGCGCGGCTGCGGGCCGTGGCCCCCGACGAGTCCGGCGCCCCCGCCCGCGTCCCCCTCCCCGACCTGCTGCCGCCGGGCGCCACCTGGCTGCCCGCGCCCCAGCACGCCCTGCCGACGCTGCCGGGTCAGCCCCCGATGGTCGGCTATCTGCTCCTCGTACCGGCCGGGCAGGAGCAGGCCGGGGCGGACTCCGGCGCCCCGGAGGCCGTGTCGTCGGGGCCCGTCACGGTGGATGCCGTGCGGCGGGCCGCCGAGGTCGAGGGGCGGCCCCTCGACCTCACGTATCTGGAGTTCGAACTCCTCGCCCACCTCGTCGCGCACCCCCACCGGGTGCACACGCGCGACCAGTTGGTGACCACGGTGTGGGGGTACGGCCACGTCGGCGACGGCCGCACCGTGGACGTCCACGTCGCGCGGCTGCGGCGCAAGCTCGGCGCCGAGCACCGCAGGACGATCCAGACCGTACGGCGGGTCGGCTACAAGTACGTGCCGCCGACGCCCCGCTGACCACCGCGCCCACGGGTTCGCGCTCTGCTGCGAGCAGAACCCGTTCCTTCGGAGCGGGCCGCGGGGCAGAGTCGCCCCATGAGACTTCTGATGCTTGGCGGTACGGAGTTCGTGGGGCGCGCGGTCACCGAGGCGGCGCTCGCCCGGGGCTGGGAGGTGACCGTCTTCCACCGCGGCCACCGCCCGGCGCCCGAGGGGGTCCGGACCGTCCACGGTGACCGTACGGCCGAGGGCGGTCTCGCGGGCCTCGCCGAGGGCGAGTGGGACCTGGTGGTCGACACCTGGTCGTCGGCGCCCCGCGTGGTGCGCGCCTCGGCCCGGCTGCTCGCGGGCCGGGCCGGGCGCTACGTCTATGTGTCCAGCGGCTCCGTGTACCGCTACCCGGGCGCTGCGGGCTCCGACGAGGACTACCCCGTGGTGGACGGCGACCCGGACGCGGAGGCGACGGCCTACGCGGAGGACAAGCGCGGCGGTGAGCTGGCCGCGCTCGCGGAGTTCGGCGCCGAGCGGACGCTGCTCGCGAGGGCCGGCCTGATCCTCGGCCCGTACGAGAACATCGGGCGGCTGCCGTGGTGGCTGGACCGGATGGCGCGCGGCGGCCCCGTGCTGGCTCCCGGGCCCCGCGACTCGCACATCCAGTACATCGACGTGCGGGATCTCGCCGAGTGGGTGCTCGACGCGGGCGCGGGCGGGCTGCACGGCCCGTACAACCTGGTCAGTCCCATGGGGCGGTTCACCATGGGCGAGTTCCTCGAGGCGTGCGCCGCGGTGGCGGGTCCCGAGGCCTCGCTGCGCTGGACGGCGCCGGAGGTGGTGCTCGACGCGGGCGTCGAGCAGTGGATGGAGCTGCCGGTGTGGCTGGCGCCCGGTGAGCTGCACGACACGATGCACCAGACCTCGTCGGAGAAGGCGATCCTCGCGGGGCTGCGGGCCCGGCCCGTCGAGGAGACGGTGCGGGACACCTGGGAGTGGCTGCGGTCGATCGGCGGCACCCCGCCGCAGCGGCCCGACCGGCCGGTCCTGGGGCTCGACCCGGAGAAGGAGGCGAAGGTCCTGGGGCTGTAGGCGCGTACGCAGGCCGTCCCCCGGCGCGGAATGCGCCGGGGGACGGCCTGCGGTGTGCCGGGAGACGGCCCTCGGTGTGCGGGGGACGGCCTTGCGTGCGGCGGCGGGGCGGGGCGTCAGCGCCCGGCGTACGCGTCCTGCGCGTGGCGGCGGGGCTCCGCGGCCGGGACGTCCTCGCTGTGCGAGATCCGCGGCAGCCAGGAGAGCCGGCGCGGGGTGTGCCAGTTGCGCTCGCCGAGGAGCGTCATCACGGACGGCAGCAGGATCATGCGGACCACCGTGGCGTCCAGCAGGACCGCGACGCCGAGGCCCACGCCCATCTGCTGCATGTCCTGCATGGACAGTGTGCCGAAGACCGCGAAGACCGCCACCATGATCACGGCCGCGCCCGTCACCGCGCCCGCGGTGCGCGTGATGCCCTCGCGGATCGCCGCCCGGTTGTCCATTCCCTGGTCGCGGGCCTCGCGGATGCGGGAGACCACGAAGACGTGGTAGTCCATCGACAGGCCGAACAGGACGACGAGGACGAAGAGCGGCATCCAGTTCTCGATCGCGCCGACCTTCTCCGAGCCGATCAGCTCCGCGCCCCAGCCGTGCTGGAAGACGGCGGTCATGACGCCGTAGGCGGCGCCCACCGACAGCAGGTTGAGGACGATCGACGTCACGGCGATCACCACGGAGCGGAAGCTGAAGAGCATCAGCAGGAACGTCACCGCGGCGATGAAGGCGAAGACGGGCACGATGCCCTTGCTGAGCTGGTCGCTGAAGTCCTCCGACGAGGCCAGGTCACCGCCGACGTACGCCGTCACGCCCTGCCCCGCCAGTCGGTCGAAGGCGGCGGGGACCGTGTTGTCGCGCAGCTCGCCCAGGGCCTTCTTCGCCTCGGCGTCCGTGCCGTCGCCGGGCAGCGGCACCGCGATCTCGGCGACGCCCGCGGCCTTGTGCACGGTGAGTTCGGCGCCGTCACCCGCCTGCTCGGTCACCGTGTCGAGGGCGGCCCGCACCCGGGGCGCCGTGACGTCGTCCGCCTCGACGACCACCCGGGCGGGGGCCGGGCCGCCGGGGAACTCGGCGGTGATCTCCTTGTACGCGATGGAGAGCGGGGCGTCCGAGCCGAACTGCTTCTCCAGGCCGAGCTGTTCGGTCTTCATGCCGAGCGCGGGCGCCGCCAGGGCGAGGAGCAGCACGGCCGAGCCGGCCGCGAAGAGCTTCGGCCGGGCCAGGACGGGCCGCAGGGCCTTGCCCGCGAAGGCGCCGCCGGCGTGCGCGCCCTTCTTGGAGCGGCGGTTGAGGAACGGGATGCGGCCCGCGTCGATCCGGTCGCCGAGCCACGCCAGGAGCGCGGGCAGGACCGTCACGGAGCCGAGCATCGCCACGCACACCACCAGGATCGTGGCGACGGCGAAGCCCTTGAAGAGCAGCAGCCCGGAGAGGAACATGCCCGCCATCGCGACCATCACCGTCAGGCCCGAGACCAGGACGGCGCGCCCGCTGGTGGCGGCGGCGATGCGCAGCGCGGTCTCCGCGTCACGCCCCGCGGCCCGCTCGTCGCGCTCGCGGCGCAGGTAGAACAGGCAGTAGTCGACGCCGACCGCCAGGCCCATCAGGAACATCACGGAGTACGTGGTCTCGAAGAGGTGCAGCTGGTGGCTGGCGAGGGAGAGCAGTCCGAACGCCGCCACGCACGCCGTGAGCGCGAGGCCGACCGGCAGGAGCGCGGCGACGACGGCGCCGAAGGCGACGAGGAGGATGCCGAGGGCCAGCGGCACGGCGGTGAACTCGGCCTTCTTCAGGTCGTCCGCGAGCAGGTCGGACAGCTGCTTCTCGGAGCTCGCGTCGCCGAACTGGTGGACGGTGATGCCGTCCGGCGCCTTCTCCCGCGCGGCGTCGACCGTGTCGAGCACCGGCTGGACACGGTCGCCCGCCTCGTCCGACGGCCCCTTGATCTCGAAGCGGAGCAGCGCCTCCCTGCCGTCCTTCGAGGGCAGCGGCGCCCGGATGTCGCGGACCTCGCCGGTCGCGGTCAGCTCCTTCGACAGGTCGGCGGCGGCGTCGCGCCAGCCGCCGGCCGTGCGGGCGCCGACCATGACGAGTTCACCGGCGGGCTCGTCGACGCCCGCGTCCTTCAGGATCGTCGCGGCACGGCCCGAGTCGCCGACGCCCATCTCGTCGTCGGAGGCGGTCACCATGCCGGAGGCCCCGCCGATCACTGTGGCGAGGACCACGAAGACCAGCCAGCCGATGACGGCCGTCTTGCGGTGGTGTGCGCTCCACACCCCGAGTCGTGCCGCGAAGTTCCGCCTCATGGCGTCCCGCCCCCATCAGTTCTGCGTGAGTAAGCATCCGGTCAAGACCCCACTCACGCTAGGAACCGGCGCCTTCGCGCCCCAGCCGCCGAGCCCCCCCACCCGCCGAAGCACAGGGCGAGACCCGGGGGTGTCGTCAGATACACCCCCGCTCGGGTGGAGGGGCCAATGACCCCTGAACGGCGCCCGGGTGAGACTGTCTCCGTGCCCGGCGCACGGCGCGGCGGGCGGCACGGGGACGACGAGAGGGACGAGGACATGACGAGGCTGAGGGACGCAGTGATCGCGGGGGCCCAGGGGCTCTACCTGACGATCGTCTCGCTGGTGGGGTCCATCGTCCTGTTCGTGTTCGCGGTCCTCTCGATCGCGTTCATCCTCCTCGGGATCGGCTTCTTCACCACCCCGGCCGTCCTCGCGGCCGTGCGCTGGTACGCCGGCGCGCAGCGGACGCGGGCCGCCGCCTGGTCCGGGGTGACGATCCCGAACCCCTACCGCACGTACCCCGCCGACCTGCGGCCCGGCCTCACCGGGCAGGTGGAGCGCTGCACGCGGCTGCTGAAGGACCCGGCGACCTGGCGGGACCTGGAGTGGCTGCTCGTGAACATGACCGCGGGCCCGGTCGTGGCGGTCTTCGCCCCGGCCCTGCTGCTCTACATGCTCTACGGCTGGGTGCTCGCCCTCGGCGTGTGGAAGCCGATCTACGACGCGGGCGGCGGCGAGTGGTTCGCCTTCATCCACGTCACCTCGCAGTCCACCGCCAACCAGGCGGCCCTCCTCGGCATGGGCTTCTTCCTCCTCGGCGTCCTCGTCAACCCCGGCCTCGTCCGCACCCACTTCCTGCTCTCCCGCGCGTTCCTCGCGCCCACCCCGGCCATGCGGGAGCGGCAGCTCGCCGAGCGCGTCGACCGGCTGACCGAGACCCGGCACGACGCCGTGGACAACTCCGCGGCCGAGCTGCGCCGCATCGAGCGCGACCTGCACGACGGGGCGCAGGCCCGCCTGGTCGCCATGGGCATGGACCTCGGCACCATCGAGGCGATGATCGAGACCGATCCCGCCAAGGCCAAGGAGCTGATCGCCAAGGCCCGGCAGAACTCCGGCGAGGCGTTGACGGAGCTGCGCGACCTGGTCCGCGGCATCCACCCGCCGGTCCTCGCCGAGCGCGGCCTCGGCGACGCCGTGAAGGCCCTCGCGCTGCGGCTCCCGCTGCCCGTCGAGGTCACGGTGGAGCTGACGGGGCGGGCCGGGGCCCCGGTGGAGTCGGCCGCCTACTTCGCGGTGAGCGAGACCCTGACCAACGCGATCAAGCACGCGGGCGCCGAGCGCGTCTGGGTCGACATGCACCACGCCGAGGGCATGCTGCGCATCGCGGTCACCGACGACGGCAAGGGCGGCGCCCGGCTCGGGGCGGGCTCCGGCCTTGCCGGGATCGAACGGCGGCTCGGTACATTCGACGGCGTACTGGCCGTCAGCAGTCCCGCGGGCGGCCCGACCATGGTGACCATGGAGATCCCTTGCGAGTTGTCCTAGCCGAAGACCTCTTCCTGCTGCGCGACGGCCTGGTGCGGATGCTGGAGGCGTTCGACTTCGAGATCGCCGCGGCCGTGGAGAGCGGGCCCGAACTGTCCAAGGCCCTCGCGGAGTTGGAGCCGGACGTCGCCGTCGTCGACGTCCGGCTCCCGCCGTCCCACACGGACGAGGGCCTGCAGTGCGCGCTCGCCGCCCGCAGGGCGAGACCGGGCCTGCCCGTCCTCGTCCTCTCCCAGCACGTCGAGCAGCTCTACGCGCGCGAGCTGCTGGCCGACGGCAACGGCGGCGTCGGCTACCTCTTGAAGGACCGGGTGTTCGACGCCGCCCAGTTCATCGACGCCGTACGCAGGGTCGCGGCCGGCGGCACGGCGATGGACCCGCAGGTGATCCAGCAGCTCCTGTCCCGCCGCTCCAGCGACCAGCCGCTCGGCGCGCTCACCCCGCGCGAGCGCGAGGTCCTCGAACTCATGGCGCAGGGACGGTCGAACGCGGCGATCGCCTCGCAGCTCGTCGTCACCGAGCGGGCCATCGCCAAGCACACGTCGAACATCTTCGGGAAGCTGGGGCTGCCGGTCTCCGACGACGACAACCGGCGGGTCCTCGCCGTCATCGCGTATCTGGACCAAGGGCGGTGAGCGGCCGGTGAGTCGTGGCGGGGGCCGCTGAACACGGCGGGCCGCTGATGCGTATGTAGCCCCATGGGACGCACCTCACGAAAACGATCGAAGCTGGCGCGGCGCATGGTCGCCGCGTCCGCGGCTCTGGTCATGGGCGGTGGCGGCCTGATCGCCGTCAACGTCTACGCGAACGCCGAAGACGGCGTCGATCAGCCTCCCGGGCGGAGCGCCGGCGAGAGCGCCGGGCAGCGGATGTCGACCATCGACTGCCCTGACGTGGGCAACCAGCTGCGGGAGGTCCCGCCTGAAGCGCGCGGCGAGGTCGACGGCGGGCTCGCCGAGCTGGACAGCCAGATCACCCGGGCCTACGAGCGGTTCACCGAGGCGGAGGACAAGGAGTCCGTGCTGCCTCCGCTGGAGGAGCAGCGGCGCGGCACGCTCGGCGCGATCGAGGAGGCCGTGGACCGGGCGGGCGCCCGGCCCGACGACCTCGCCGACATGGCCCCGTGCACCCTGCGCGCCTCCGACCAGGAGCGGGAGCAGCCGCCCCAGGACGGCGACCAGGGCCAGGGCGATGGACAGGAAGGCAGCGGCAACGGCCCCGTGGCCGCCGACTTCGTCGACATCAAGACCGTCCGGCCCGACGTCCAGCGCCCCCGCGACCGGCGCGGCGCCTCCCGCGGGACCTTCACCACGGACTGCGGCCGCAACGAGAACGGCAAGTTCAACCCCGACAACGTCATCGCGGCGCCCAATGTGAGCAACGGCGCCCACCACATGCACGACTACGTGGGCAACCAGGCGACGGATGCCTTCTCCGGCGACGACGAGCTGGCGGCCGGCGAGACGACCTGCCGCAACCGGGGCGACAGGTCGACCTACTACTGGCCCGTCCTGCGGCTCCAGAACGGCCGGGACGAGGACGACGCGCAGGCGGACGGCGGCGGCAAGGACCAGAACGTGGGCGAGATCCAGACACCGTCGGCCGTCACGCTGACATTCGTCGGGAACCCGCGGGGCAAGGTCGTCGCGATGCCGCGCTTCCTGCGGATCATCACCGGTGACGCCAAGGCGTTCACCAACGGCGACGCCAACGCCAACGCGTCCTGGAGCTGCACCGGCTTCGAGAACCGGCAGCTCAGGGACAAGTACCCGATCTGCCCCGAGGGCAGCGACGTCGTGCGGACCTTCGCCTTCCAGAGCTGCTGGGACGGGCGGAACACCGACAGCGCCAACCACCGCACCCACGTCGCCTTCGCCGACCGGCGGACCGGCGCGTGCCCGCCGGGCTTCCGCGCGATCCCGCAGCTCGTGCAGCGCGTCGTGTACGACGTGCCGCCGGGGCCCGGCTTCGCCGTCGACTCCTTCCCCGAGCAGCTGCACAAACCGGTCACCGACCACGGTGACTTCATCAACGTCTTCGACGAGCGCCTGATGAAGCGCGTCGCGCGGTGCGTCAACTCCGGCCGGCGCTGCACCTGACGCCCCAAGGCCGCGCTCACCCCGCGCGGTGACCGTGGTGGTCCCCGCCGTGCTCCCCCGCGGCGTCCACCACGGTCCCGCCGAGCCGGTCGCGCAGCGCCGAGATGTCCTCGGCCCCGCCGACCGCGACCCAGCTGCCGCCGACGAGGTACGTGCCCCCGTAGTCGTTCGCCTCGTCGAGCCATTCGGCCTGGCCACGGGCGTGCGCAAAGGTGATGAGGAGGTGCGCCGGGCGCCGTTCTCACAGGTGGCCTGGCGCAGTTCGGCCGCGTCCGTCTGGACGTCGGGCGTGCACTCCGCCCTGGCCGCGAGCCGCTCAAGGCTGCCGCTCGCCGTGCCCGGTGTGCCCTCACCCCCCGAGCCGCACCCCGCCATTCCCAGCAGCACTCCCACCGTCATGCCCGCGAGCGCGCTCCGCGCTGCCCTCATCGTCCCACCAGCCCCTTCCGGCGAGCCGAACCCGCCATCTTCTGACATGCCGTTGAGCACGGGGCGCCTCCCGGATACCGTGCGCCGCAGCCTTCACCCCAGGGGGTACACATGTCCGATCCGTCCCGTCGTTCCGTGCTCGGCACCGCCGGCGCCCTCGGCCTCGGCGCCGCCGTCGGAGGAGTGCCGCTCCAGGCCCGCGCCGCCGCGGGGCCCGCCGGGGCCCCCGCCCTCGATACGGATTCCGCGCGCGCGGCGCTCAACAGAGTCCTGCCGCACCACGCGGAGCAGTTCCGGCTCGGACTCGTCCCCGCGCACGGCCGCGAGGACCGCTTCCGCGTCACCGGGTCCACCGGGCGGATCGAGGTGTCCGGCACGACGCCCGCGGTGCTGCTGACCGGCGTCCACTGGTACCTCAAGTACGTGTGCGGGGCCCACATCAGCTGGAACGGCAGCCAGTCGGACCTGCCTCGCAGACTCCCCGCCCCCGGCAGACCGCTGGAGAGATCCACCTCCCTGCCCCACCGGTTCGCCCTGAACGACACCAACGACGGGTACACCGCGCCGTACGCCGACTGGGCGTACTGGGAGCGGATGATCGACGTACTCGCCCTGCACGGCTGCAACGAGGTCCTGGTGATCGCGGGCGCGGAGGCCGTCTACCACCGGGTCCTCAAGGAGTTCGGCTACTCCGACGCGGAGGCCAGGGCCTGGCTGCCCGCGCCCTCGCACCAGCCCTGGTGGCTGCTGCAGAACCTCTCCGGCTACGGCGGGCCGCTGTCGGCGCGGCTCGTCGCGGACCGTGCCGAGCTGGGGAGGCGCATCACCCGCAGGCTGCGGGAGCTGGGCATCGCGCCCGTGCTCCCCGGCTACTACGGACATGTCCCCGACGGCTTCGTCGCGCGCAACGGCGGGGACGCGCGGGTCGTGCCGCAGGGCACCTGGCACGGCTTCGCGCGCCCCGACTGGCTCGACCCGCGCACCACGGCCTTCGCCGAGGTCGCCGCCTCCTTCTACCGTCACCAGGAACGCCTCTTCGGCCCTGCCGACCTCTTCAAGATGGACCTGCTGCACGAGGGCGGCACCGCCGGTGACGTGCCCGTGCCGGCGGCGGCGCGCGGCGTGGAGGCGGCGCTGCGCACGGCGCGGCCGAACGCCACGTGGGTGATCCTCGGCTGGGAGGCCAACCCGCTGCCCGAGCTGCTGGACGCGGTCGACAAGAAGCGCATGCTGATCGTCGACGGCGTCTCCGACCGGTACGCGAAGGAGCCGGACCGGGAGAAGGACTGGGGCGGCGCCCCGTACGCCTTCGGGACCATCCCCAACTTCGGCGGCCGCACGACGATCGGGGCCCGCGCCCACCTCTGGAACGAGCGGTTCTTCGCGTGGCGCGACAAGGCGGGCAGCGCCCTGGTGGGCACGGCGTTCATGCCCGAGGCCACCGACCGCGACCCGGCCGCCTTCGAGCTGTTCTCCGAGCTGGCCTGGGTCGAGGACCCGCCGGACGGGGCCGCGTGGTTCTCCTCGTACGCCGACTTCCGCTACGGCGGGCGCGACCGGGATGCGCGGGCCGCCTGGCGGGCGCTGGAGGAGACCGCCTACCGGCACACCGCCGTGGAGCGCAGCGACCCGCACGACTCCCTCTTCACCGCCCGCCCCGCCCTGACGGCGGCCCGCGCCGCCGAGTACGCGCCGCGCGCCCTGACCTACGACCCGGCCCGCTTCGACGCCGCCCTCACCGGGCTGCTCGGCGTGGCGGGCGGGCTGCGGGGCAGCGACGCCTACCGCAACGACCTGGTGGACGTGGCCCGGCAGGCCCTCGCGCACCGCAGCCGCCACCTCCTGCCGCAGCTGCGGGCCGCGTACGAGCGGAAGGACCAGGAGACCTTCCGTGCGCTCTCGACGCTGTGGCTGCGGCTGATGCGGCTGTCGGACGAGGTCGCGGGGACCGCCCAGGCCTTCCTGCTGGGGCCCTGGGTGGCGGCGGCCCGGCGGATGGGCACGAGCGCGGCCGAGCGGGCGGAGTTCGAGCGGACCGCGAAGGTGCTCATCACCACCTGGGGCGACCGCGCCACGGCCGACGCGGGGCGGCTGCACGAGTACGGCAACCGCGACTGGCACGGCCTGATCGACGACTTCTACGTGCCGCGCTGGCAGCGGTGGCTCGACGAGCTGGGCGACGCCCTCGCGGCGGGGCGCGAGCCGAAGGCCGTGGACTGGTACGCCATGGAGGAGCCCTGGACGCGGGAGCGCAAGGACTACCCCCTGCGTCCCGTCGGTGATCCCCACCGCACCGCCGCCCGGGTGCGCGACGTCCTCGCCCGCGCGCCCTACCAGGGGTCCGTGGAGGTCACCGCGGAGCCGCCCGCCTTCCCACCGGGCGGGCACGCGCGCGTGCGGGCCACCTTCCGCAACGTCAACGGCCTGCGAGCCACCGGCCGCGTCGACTTCGCGCTGACCGGCATCGACGCGGAGCCCACCGGGCCCGTGTCGCTGCCGGGGGTCGGGCCCGGCGGCACGGGACGGGTCGAGTGGCGGGCGAGCACCCCGGACACTCCCCTGGACCGTCCGCTGCGGCCCCTGCCCTACGAGATCGCGGTGCGGTACGGGCCGCGGGGCGAGCGCCGGGTGCGCTCGGTGCAGGAGGGCACGCTGTACGAGGCGGGGCCGGTGAGCGACGCCTGGGCCAGGTACAGCGACAACGCGGCCGTCTTCGGCGAGTTGGACGGGAGGCACGCGATCAACGGCGGCGGCGCCGACCTGTGGAAGGGGACGACGGAGTTCGGGACGCTCTACCGCGAGAACGCCCTGAAGGACGGGGTCTCGGTGGTCGTGCGCGTCGACTCCCAGGAGGTCACCGGGCCCTGGGCGCGGGCGGGCCTCATCGCCCGCAACTCCCTCGGCGCCCCCGGCTCCCGGGGCTTCGTCGACCTCGCCGTCACCCCGGCGAACGGGGTCGTGCTCTCGTACGACACCAACGGCGACGGCACGGTCGACACCTACCAGCGCCTCACCGGGATCAAGGCGCCCGTGCTGCTCCGTCTGACGCGGCACGGCGGGTCGGTCACCGGGGCGTGCTCCACGGACGCCGGGGCGAGCTGGCGCGACGTGGCGACGGTGGCCCTGACGGGGGCGGAGGCCGCGCTCGACGTCGGGTTCTTCATGAGCGCCACGCACGGCGGCGACGGCACCCGCGGCACGGTGGAGTTCAGCGGCTGGCGCCTGACGTAGGCGGCCTTTCCCGCGGGCGGACGGGCCGCTCCGCGGAAAACCACGGCGTCCAGGGGCACGCGCGTGCGAAGGTGGAGCCGTGGACGACGACTGGGAGAAGCGGCTCGCCGAGGCCTGGACCTCGATCGACACCTACGGCGAGGACGGCGCGGCACAGTTCCGCGCACTGATCGACGGACTGGTCGCGGAGCTGCCGGACGGCGACCCCGTGGGCGCCTTCGAGCGGGCCTGCGCCTGGGACTCCACCGGCCGCTCCGACCGCGCCGTGCCGCTCTACCGGCAGGCCATCGCGGGCGGCCTCGACGCCTGCCGCAGGCGCCGCGCCCTCATCCAGCTCGCCAGCTCCCTGCGCAACACCGGCAGGGCCGAGGAGGGCGCGGCACTCCTGACGCCCGAACTGGACGCGCCCTCGGACGAGTTGGACGACGCCGTACGCGCCGTCCTCGCCCTGTGCCTGTCCAGCCTCGGCCGCGACCGCGAGGGCCTGGCCCTCGTGCTCGGCGCGCTCGCGCCCCATCTGCCGCGCTACCAGCGGTCGATGGGGTATTACGCGCGCCTCCTGACGGAGGAGCCGGAACAGGTGTGAGTCACCCGCACGTGGTTCTGAGGTGACCAACGGACGATTCGCTCGTTCAGCTGAACGTGTCGTCTGATGTGCAGTCCGAGAAGCCGAAGTCCCCGCCCGCCGGAGGTCCCGCTCCCGTCGTCGACGTGGAGCAGGCCGAGGCGGCCCTCGTCGAGCACTACCCGCGGCTCGTCCGGCTCGCCTACCTGGTGCTGCCGCCCGGCCTCGGCCGCAACCGCAGGGTCCTGACCGCCCACGCCCTCACCCAGCGGGCCCTGCCGCGCGGCCGCAAGGCCGGCCAGCCGGTCGCCGTCCCCTCCCAGCGGAGCGGCGCCCGCCCGCACGACGCGGGGTACGCGTACGTCCGCCTCCAGGTGCTGCGCGGCGCGCTCGACGCCGGTCTCCCCCTGAAGCGCCTGGCGTGGCCGAAGCGGGCACAGTTCCCGCCGCTGCTGCCGCAGGTGCGGGGCCTGCAGCTGTTCCCCCGCTCCGGCGGCGCCGAGGAACTCGCCCTGGACCAGCGGCTCGCCGCGCTCTCCGCCGACGCCCGCGCCGCCTACGTCCTGCGGGGCCTGGAGTCCCTCGACGACGCCGGGGTGCGCGCGACGCTCACCGCCGCCGGGTGCGAGGACCCCGACGCCGCCGTCGCGGAGGCCGACGAGGTCGAGGCGCGGCAGGCCCTGCTCGCCTCCCCCGAGTTCGACCCCTGCTCCCTCCAGGCGAGGCCGACCGACCTGATGCGGCGCAGGCAGCACATGAAGGCCGCGGGCGTCGCCGTCGCCGCCGCCGTGGTCTGCGGGGCGCTGCTCGGCATGCCGGGCGACGGCTGGGGCCCCGACGGCGCCGCCGCTCCCCCGTACGCGCGCAACCCCGCGGGACAGGCCGCGCTCGACCCGGACCGGCTCACGACGGTCCCCGCGGGGGCATGGAAACGTTCCGCTCGCGCGGACTTCTCCTCCTGGCCCGCGCGCGGCGGGCTCACCAAGGACAAGGCGCTGCTGCGCCGCGCCCTCGCCGTCTGGGCGCGCCCCGGCAACACGGTGCAGGTCTCGGCCACGCCGGGCACGGCGAGCGGCGCGCCTCCCGGCCCCGCCCAGCTGCTCTACGCCGGGGAGGTCGACTCGGCGCGCGTCGTCCTGCTCTACGACGGTCTGCGCATCGTGCGGTACGCGGAGCCGAAGGAGGGCACGGGCGGCGCCGCCCTGGACTTCGCGCGCGTGGACGGGGCGACCGGGGCCGACGCGGGCGCCGTCGTGGTCAACCGCACCGACGGCAACATCCGCTATCTGACGGCCCCCTGGGTCACCTCCGCCTCGGTCGGCGACCTGCTGAAGCCGGCCGGGCCGCCGCTGGACCTGAAGCGCGACGAGGACGGTGTCACCGCCTCCTTCGCGGGGCCCCCGGCGAGCGGCCGGTGCACCTCGTGGAGCGCGCTGCGGCTGCGCGAGGCCGACGGCGCCGTGCGCGTCTCCACCGACCTCGGCGAGCTGACCCCCGCCCGGCTGACGGCGGGCCGCCCCGCCGCGCCGCGCGAGGCCGCGCCCGGCGACTGGGCCAAGACCGCGTGCTCCCTGTCCTCGGTCCGTTCCAGCGGCGTGCGGTCGGTGAACTCCTGGCAGTACGCCCGCCAGGCGCTCCCCGAGGCAGGCGGCGTCGCCCAGTGGAGCTGCGCCCGCGCCGAGACCTGGCGGGGCAGGGGCAGCAGGACGCTCGCCCAGTTCCAGACGGCAGGGTCGGCCGCGGGCGCGGTGGCCGCCAAGGCCGAGGACTCCCTCGCCTGCGGCGCCAGGGACGCGAAGGTCCTCGCGGGCGTCCTGTGGAAGTCGCAGGCGGGGAACTGGTATCTCCTCGGCGCGGGCAGCAAGAACGTCACCTCCGTCACCGCGACCGGCGGCGCCCGCGCGGAGGGCAACCTCCTGGCGGTCAGGACCGAGCGCGGCACGCAGGCGCGGCTGACCGGCACCCTGACGGACGGCTCGAAGGTGACGACGCTCCGATAGGCGCTTCCCCCTCGCCGCTCCGGCAGGCGTTCCCTGCGCCCGCTCCGGCCGCCGCCCGCGGAAAGGCCGGTTCCGCTCGGTAGGGTGTTCGTATGACTACCGGGGTGCGCCGCAGGATGGGTGTCGAGGAGCGGCGGCAGCAGTTGATCGGGGTCGCGCTCGACCTCTTCAGCCACCGCTCGCCCGACGACGTCTCCATCGACGAGATAGCGTCGGCCGCGGGCATCTCGCGGCCGCTGGTCTACCACTACTTCCCCGGCAAACTCAGCCTGTACGAGGCGGCTTTGCGCCGGGCGGCCGACGACCTGGCCGAGCGGTTCGTGGAGCCGCACGAGGGCCCGCTCGGGACGCGGCTGCTGCGGGTGACGGGCCGCTTCCTGTCGTTCGTCGACGAGCACGGGCCCGGCTTCTCCGCGCTGATGCGGGGCGGCCCGGCCGCCGGCCCCTCGTCCACGAACGCCCTGATCGACTCGGTGCGGCAGGCCGCGTACGTCCAGATCCTCACGCACCTGGGGGTCACCGATCCGCCCGCGCGGCTCGAACTGGTCGTGCGGTCCTGGATCTCGCTGGCCGAGTCCACGGCGCTGATCTGGCTGGAGGGGCGCCGCATTCCGCGCGCGGAGCTGGAACGCCAGCTCGTGCACGACTTCGCCGCCCTCGCCGCGGTGAGCGCCGCCTACGACGAGGAGATGGCGGAGCTGCTCCGCACGCTCCTGGCCGGTGAGCCCGCCGGCAGTCCGTTCGCCGATTTGCTCGACCGCCTGGCCGCGCTGGTGCCGTAGGGGCTACTTCCGGTAGGAGGCGTCCAGGTCGCGGATCTCGGCCGAGGCGTGCAGGGTGCGGCCCTCGGCGGGTCTCACGTACTGCCGGACGAGGGCCAGCGCGCCCTCGGTGACCCGCGCCTTGGTCTCGTCGGAACGGCCCGCCAGCAGCGCGATCATGACGTGGACGATGTCGTCGTCGCCCTCGTCGTGGCCGACCACGGCGTCCTCGGTCCGCACGAAGCGGGTCTTGCAGGCCTCCGCCCTGGCGCCCGCCACGTCGACGAGCAGCGGGTGCAGGGCCAGCGCGAAGCCCCTGCGGTCGAAGTCGTCGTCGAGCCGCCCGGAGTAGTCGACGGTGATCTGCGGCATGGCCATCCCTCGTTGTTCCCGATGTCACGCACACCTTTACGGTGATCGCCATGACGGCGCAACTGACGTTCCGCAGTGCGGACGAGAGCGACACGGCCACCCTCACCGGCCTGTACGACGGGGCGGCCCGCTGGATGCTGGAACAGGGCATCGACCAGTGGAAGCCGGGCGGCAAGGACGAGCGGCACTTCCGGCGGCTGATCGCCTCCGGCGTCGGCGAGGTGTGGCTCGCCCTCGAAGGCGGCGAGGTCAGCGGCGCGTGCGAGGTGTGGTGGGACGACGAGGCCGCCTGGGGGCCGCAGCCGCCCGTGGCGGGCTACGTGCACCGGCTCATGGTGCGGCGCGGGGCACGCCCGGGGACCGGCCGCGAGATGCTGGCGGCGGCCGAGCGTCGCGTCGCCGCGGCGCGCCGGACGCTGTGCCGACTCGACTGCGTCACCTCCAACCCCCGTCTGCGCACGTACTACGAGGGGGCCGGGTACGCGGTCGTCGGGGAACTGCCGGGCAAGGTCGCCGCCGACGGCGGCACGTACGGCGTGCTGCTCCTGGAGAAACCGCTCGGCGGGGAACCGCTCGGCTAGTCGAGGCCCGTGAGGCGCAGGGCGAGCAGGGCCATGTCGTCGTCGCTGTCGTGGCCGAAGCAGGCGAGCAGCGTGTCGCAGAGGGCGGCGACGCCGAGGGGCGCGTCGGCCGCGACGCCGCGCAGATGCTCCATGGACGCGGCGAGGTCGGTGCCCCGGGTCTCGATGAGGCCGTCGGTGACCATGAGGAGCCGGTCGGTGCGGCGCAGGACCGTCTCGGTGGGCGGCGGTCTGTCCAGGCCGAGGCCGAGCAGCGGACCACTGGCCTTGAGGTACTTGGCGGTGCCCGCGTCGTCGACGATGAGGGGCGGGATGTGCCCGGCGTTGGCCACGCGGGTGCGGCCGGTGGCGGGGTCGACGAGGGCGAGGCAGAGGGTGGTCGTCGCGTCCGGGTGGTAGCGCTGGAGCATCTTGTCCAGGCGGTGGGCGAGGGTCCGCGGATCGGATTCGTCGACGCAGTAGGCGCGCAGCGCGTGCCGGATCTCCACCATGACGGTGGCCGCCTCCAGGGAGTGGCCGACGACGTCGCCGATGGCGGTGAGCACGCCCGCCGGGGTGGGCAGCGCGGCATAGAAGTCGCCGCCGATCTCGGTGTCGCTGGAGGCGGGTTCGTACCGCACGACGACCTCCGTGCCGGGGGCCTGCGGCACGTGCGTGGGCAGGAAGCTGCGCTGGAGGGTGAGGGCGATGTGCCGCTCCATCTCGTACATCAGCAGCCGTTCGGCGGCGAGGGCGGTGGCGTGGGCGAGCCGCCCCACGAGCCGGGCGGTCCCGGGGTCGCCGACAGAGGTGTACGACGGGATGGCGAGGCAGACGGGCGCGCAGCCCTCGCGGCTGCGCGCGACGGTGATGCGGGCGCCGCCCGCGGGGGAGGTGTCGTCGAGCGGCACGGCGTGGAAGAAGCCGGGCGGCCAGAGCGGGGCGGGGACGACGGTGTCCCGGATGCCGACGCGGCCCGCCATGGTGCGCAGGACCAGGCGGGCCACGGCGTCGTGCGCGCCGTCGTCGGGCAGCGTGGCGGCGGCTCTGCGGCGGGAGAGGCCCCGGTGGACCGCGCCGTCATCGCCGACGATGAACGCCACGGCGGGACCGCCGGTGAGCCGTCCGGCGCCGACGGCCGCCGCGTGGGCCAGCTCGCTGGGGCAGCGGGCCGACTGCACGTCGAGGATGGTCTCGGCGAGCAGGGTCAGGTTCCCCGCCTCGGCCTCGGCGTCGCTGCGGTGCCTGGCCCCGCGGGCGACGGCCCGGACCACGGCCTGGATCTCCTCCGGTTCGGCGGGCACCGTCAGATAGGCCTCGCCGCCCGCGTCGAGGCCGAGGCACCGGTCGGCTGGGGCGACCTTGACGGCCGAGAAGTGCACGACGGGCAGGGCGGCGGTCGGCGGGGACTCCTTCAGGCGGCGGCAGAGGTCGAAGCCGCTCATGTCGGGCAGGCCCACGTCGACGAGCGCCACGTCGGGCAGGGTGCCCGCGCGTCCGCGCGCGTCGAGCTCGGCCAGGGCCTCGGCCGCGCTGGCGACGAGCACGACGTCATGGCCGTCCCTGCGCAGTACCTCGCCCAGCGCGTACCGGCTGGCGGCCACGTCGTCGACCACCAGGACCGTGGTGTCTGCCTTGCCGTTGGCGTTCACAAGGCCCCTTGGGGCAGGTCAGGGCAGACTCCCGGTGAGCCTGCCCGACCAAGTTAGCGCGGCCGTGGCGGCTCCGGGGGAAGACTGCCCTGGTCCGACCGGGAACGGTGAAGATCCCCGAACTCCGCCCGAAGCCGCCGACCTTGGCGGTAAAATCTCCACCCCTCTCCTCTTGCCCGCCGCGAGCCGTGCCGTGCGCGCCCGCCCGCGCCGGAAGGCTCTCGTGACCTTCGTGTTCCGCCGGGCGTTCACTGAGGTGTCCGGCCCGCCGGCCGACGGCACGTACTCCGCGCACTCCCGTCCGCACTCCCGAGGGGCTCCATGACCCAGCACGTCACCGCCGCGCACACCTTCTCCGACTCCGCGACCACCCGGGAGTGGTGGCGGGACGCGGTCATCTACCAGGTCTACCCGCGCAGCTTCGCCGACGGCGACGGTGACGGCATGGGCGATCTGCCGGGCGTCACGGCCCGGCTGCACCACCTGAGCGACCTGGGCGTGGACGCCGTCTGGCTCTCCCCGTTCTACGCGTCGCCGCAGGCCGACGCCGGGTACGACGTGGCGGACTACCGCGCGGTCGACCCGGTCTTCGGCACCCTCGCCGACGTCGACGCCCTCCTGCGCGAGGCGCACTCCCTCGGTCTGCGCGTCATCGTCGACCTGGTGCCCAACCACTGCTCCGACCGGCACGAGTGGTTCCGGCAGGCGCTGCGCGAAGGACCCGGTTCCCCGCTGCGGGACCGCTTCCACTTCCGGCCGGGCAAGGGCACGGACGGCGAACTGCCGCCCAATGACTGGGAGTCCGTCTTCGGCGGCCCCGCCTGGACCCGCGTCGCGGACGGCGCGTGGTACCTCCACCTGTTCGCCCCGCAGCAGCCCGACTTCAACTGGGACCACCCCGCCGTGCACGACGAGTTCCGCTCCATCCTGCGGTTCTGGCTGGACAAGGGCGTCGACGGCTTCCGCATCGACGTCGCGCACGGCCTGGTGAAGGCGGCGGGCCTCCCGGACATCGGCCACGCGGAACAGGTCGAGCTGCTCGGCAGCCAGTCCGTGCCGTACTTCGACCAGGACGGCGTGCACGCCGTCTACCGCGACTGGCGCCGCATCCTCGACGAGTACACCGGCGCGGAGGGCTCCGAGCGCATCGCCGTGGCGGAGGCGTGGACGCCCACGGTCGAGCGCAGCGCCCTGTACCTGCGCCCCGACGAGCTGCACCAGGCATTCAACTTCGAGTACCTGACCACGGGTTGGGACGCGGCGGCCCTGCGCGCCGTCATCGACCGCTCCCTCGCCGCGATGAACGCCGTGGACGCGCCCGCCACCTGGGTGCTCTCCAACCACGACGTCGTACGCCACTCGACGCGCTTCTCGGGCGGCGACGCGGCCCGCGGTCTGCGCCGGGCGCGGGCCGCCACGCTGCTGATGCTGGCGCTGCCCGGCTCCGCGTATATCTACCAGGGCGAGGAGCTGGGCCTGCCCGAGGTGACCGAGCTGCCCGACGCGGCCCGCCAGGACCCGGCGTTCTTCCGCACCGCGGGCCAGGGGGGCCTGCGGGACGGCTGCCGGGTGCCGCTGCCCTGGTCCGGCGAGCGCCCGCCGTTCGGTTTCGGTCCGGCCGACGGCGGCCCGAGCTGGCTGCCGCAGCCGGAGTCCTGGCGCGACCTCTCGGTGGCCGCGCAGACCGGCGACCCCGCGTCGACCCTGGAGTTCTACCGCGCGGCGCTGGCGATCCGCCGCACTCACCCGGCGCTCGGCGCGGGCCGCGGCATCGAGTGGCTGGCGTCGCCCGACGGCGTGCTGGCCTTCCGCCGCACCGCCGCGGCCGGATCGTTCGCCTGCACGGTGAACCTCACCTCGTCCCCCGTCGCGCTGCCCACCCCCGGCAGCGTGCTGCTCGCCGGTGTGGACCGCGGGCCGGGCGCGGGGTTCGAGCCGGGGCCGGAGGAAACGGTGCTTCCGGCGGATTCCGCCGTCTGGTGGGCGATCTGAGGCGTGACCGGTACAGTCCAATCCGTGACCGCACGGCTAGCCGACATCGCAGCCCAGGCGGGGGTCAGCGAAGCGACAGTAAGCCGCGTGCTCAACGGCAAGCCGGGCGTCGCCGCGGCCACCCGTCAGTCAGTGCTCGCCGCCCTCGACGTACTCGGCTACGAACGCCCGGTGCGGCTCAGGCAGCGCAGCGCGGGCCTGGTCGGGCTGATCACGCCCGAGCTGGACAACCCGATCTTCCCCGCGCTCGCCCAGGTCATCGGGCAGGCCCTGACCCGGCAGGGGTACACGCCGGTGCTGGCCACCCAGACGCCGGGCGGCTCCACCGAGGACGAGCTGACCGAGATGCTGGTGGACCGCGGCGTCTCCGGCATCATCTTCGTCTCGGGCCTGCACGCGGACACCACCGCCGACACGCAGCGCTACGAACAGTTGCGCGCGCAGGGTGTGCCGTTCGTGCTCGTGGACGGCTTCTCACCCCATGTGCGGGCCCCGTTCATCTCGCCGGACGACCGCGCGGCGATGCGCCTCGCCGTCACGCACCTGCTCTCCCTCGGCCACGAGCGCGTCGGACTGGCCCTCGGCCCCAAGCGGTTCGTGCCCGTCCAGCGGAAGATCGAGGGTTTCCTACGCACGATGCAGGACCGCCTCGGCCTCTCCCCCGACGAGATCGAGAGCGATCTCGTGCAGCACTCCCTGTACACCCTGGAGGGCGGTCAGGCCGCCGCCGGCGCGCTGCTGGACCGCGGCTGCACGGCGATCGTCTGCGCCAGCGACATGATGGCGCTCGGCGCGATACGGACGGCGCGCCAGCGCGGCCTCGAGGTCCCGGACGACGTCTCGGTGGTCGGCTTCGACGACTCCCCCCTGATCGCGTTCACCGACCCGCCCCTGACCACGGTCCGCAAGCCGGTCCCCGCCATGGGCCAGGCCGCGGTGCGCACGCTCCTGGAGGAGATCGGCGGCACACCCGCCCCGCACAGCGAGTTCGTCTTCATGCCGGAGCTGGTGGTTCGCGGTTCAACCGCCTCCGCGCCCCGGCGCCCCTAGGGAATATCAGGGGCGCCGGCTCGTCCTCGGGGCGTAGAGAATGCGGGCCGAACCCGACCAGGGGATGATCGGTCGAGGAACGGGGATCTGGCAGACTCTGTGCCTATGGGTGAGACGACCGTGACGACACTTGAGGGCCGACAGCGCCCCACCTCATCACCCATCGCGGGCGAGCGAAATGACCGCAATGGGCAGGATCAGCCACGGCGTCTCCACCGCTTGCGGACCCCGCGCCGCCCCCGGCTCTGGTTCGAGATCCTGCTGATCGCGGTGAGTTACTGGACGTACTCCCTGATCCGCAACGCCGTGCCCGAGCAGAAGTCACAGGCGCTGCGGAACGCGGACTGGCTCTGGGAACTGGAGCAGCACCTCGGGATCGCCGTGGAGCGGAGCGTCAATCACGCCGTGGACTCCGTGACATGGCTGATCGTCGGCATGAACTACTACTACGCGACGCTGCACTTCGTCGTCACGCTGGGTGTCCTCGTCTGGCTGTTCCGCGCCCATCCCGGGCGGTACGCGGCGACGCGTCTCGTCCTGTTCGCGACGACGGCGGTGGCCCTGGTCGGCTACTACCTGTACCCACTCGCGCCGCCCCGCCTGATGAACGGCTCCACGTTCATCGACACCGTCCTGGTCCACCACACCTGGGGCTCGATGGCCTCCGGTGACCTGAAGAACATGTCGAACCAGTACGCGGCGATGCCGTCCATGCACATCGGCTGGTCCCTGTGGTGCGGCCTGACCATCTTCGCGCTGGCCTCGGTGCCGTGGGTCAAGGTCCTCGGCCTGCTCTACCCGGTGACGACGCTCGTCGTCATCGTCGCCACCGCCAACCACTTCTGGCTCGACGCCGTGGGCGGCATGCTCTGCCTGGCCTTCGGCTTCGCGACGGCCCGCCTCTGGTACGGCGCGACGCCGTACGCGCTGCCGCGCGAGGTGGCGGTGCGGGAGGATTCCGAGACCCCGCGGCCGCCGGTCAAGGCCTAGGCCGGGCCGCTACCCCCCGTAGAACCGCTCCTCCATGACGCCGCGTGCCCGTCGCGTCACCCTGCGGTAGTCGTCCAGCATGTCGCCGACGTGGCCCGGGTCGTAGCCCAAGTAGCGGGCGACCGCGGCCAGTTCCCGGCCGTCCGAGGGGAACGTGTCGCCCGCTCTGCCGCGTACCAGCATCACCGCGTTGCGGACCCGGGAGGCGAGCACCCAGGCCTCGTCGAGGGTCGCTGCGTCCTGCGGCGGGATCAGGTCCGCCGCGAGGGCCGCGGCGAGGGCGTCGCGGGTGCGGGTCGTGCGCAGGGCGGGGACCTCGTGGCCGTGCTCCAGCTGGAGGAGCTGGACCGTCCACTCGATGTCCGAGAGGCCGCCGCGGCCCAGCTTGGCGTGGAGCGTCGGATCGGTGCCGCGCGGCATCCGCTCGGCCTCCATGCGGGCCTTCAGGCGGCGGATCTCGCGGACGGCGTCCTCGGTGAGGCCCTGCGCGGGGTAGCGCAGGGGGTCCGCGAGGTCGATGAAGGCGCGGCCCAGATCGGCGTCGCCCGCGACCGGCTCGGCCCGCAGCAGCGCCTGCGCCTCCCAGCCGAGGGACCAGCGGCGGTAGTAGGCCTCGTAGGACTTGAGCGTGCGGACCAGGGGGCCGCTGCGGCCCTCCGGGCGCAGGTCCGCGTCGATGAGGAGCGGGGGGTCGGCGGAGGGGATCTGGAGCAGCCTGCGCATCTCCGCGACCACCTTCGCGGCGGCCTTGGCGGCCTCCTGCTCGTCGGCTCCCTCGCGCGGCTCGTGGACGAAGAGGACGTCCGCGTCCGAGCCGTAGCCCATCTCGTGGCCGCCGAAGCGGCCCATGCCGATGACGGCGAAGCGGGTCGGCAGCGTGTCGCCCCAGCCCTCGCGGACGACCGCGCGCAGGGCGCCCGCGAGCGTGGCCGCCGTCAGGTCGGAGATGGCGTCCCCCACGAGGTCGACCAGCGTGCCCGTGTCCTCCTCGGCGGGCCTGTCCTCCGTGCCGTACGACCCGATGAGGTCGCCGGCTGCGGTGCGGAACAGCTCGCGCCTGCGGGCCCCGCGCGCGGCGGCGACCGCCTGCTCGGCGCCGTCGGCGCGGCGCACGGCGGCCAGGATCTCCTGTTCGAGGGCGGCGCGGCCGCGCGGTTCCAGGCCGCGCCGGTCGCCGAGCAGCGCGACCGCCTCGGGGGCGCGCAGGAGCAGGTCGGGGGCGAGGCGGCCGGCGGACAGGACGCGGGCGAGGTTCTCGGCCGCGGCCCCCTCGTCCCTGAGCAGCCGGAGGTACCACGGGGTCTTGCCGAGGGCGTCGGAGACCTTGCGGAAGTTCAGCAGGCCCGCGTCCGGGTCGGCGGAGTCCGCGAACCAGCCGAGCAGGACCGGCAGCAGGGTGCGCTGGATGGCGGCCTTGCGGGAGACGCCGGAGGCGAGCGCCTCCAGGTGGCGCAGGGCCCCGCTGGGGTCCGCGTAACCGAGGGCGACCAGGCGCTCGCGGGCCGCCTCCGTGCTCAGCCTGGTCTCGCCGGGGGCGAGCTGGGCGACGGCGTCGAGGAGTGGGCGGTAGAACAGCTTCTCGTGCAGGCGGCGCACCACGGAGGTGTGCCTGCGCCACGCGCGGTGCAGCTCGGTGATCGGTTCCGTGCGCATGCCCAGTGAGCGGCCGATGCGCCGCAGGTCGGCGTCGTCCTCGGGCACCAGGTGGGTGCGGCGCAGCTTGTAGAGCTGGATGCGGTGTTCAAGGGAGCGCAGGAAGCGGTACGCGTCGTCGAGCTGCGCCGCGTCCACCCGCCCCACGTATCCGCCCGCCCCGAGCGCCTTCAGCGCCTCCAGCGTCGAACCGCTGCGGATCGAGGCGTCGCCGCGGCCGTGCACCAGCTGGAGCATCTGCACGGCGAACTCGACGTCCCGCAGCCCGCCTGGGCCGAGCTTCAGCTCCCGCTCGACCTCGCCCGCGGGGATGTTCTCGACGACCCTGCGGCGCATCTTCTGCACGTCGGCCACGAAGTTCTCGCGCTCGGCGGCCTGCCAGACCAGCGGGGCGAGCGTCGCCACGTACTCCTCGCCGAGCGCCGGGTCGCCCGCGACGGGCCGCGCCTTGAGCAGCGCCTGGAACTCCCAGGTCTTCGCCCAGCGCTGGTAGTACGCGAGGTGGCTGCTGAGGGTCCGCACCAGGGGGCCGTTCCTGCCCTCGGGGCGGAGGTTCGCGTCGACGGGCCAGATGGTGCCCTCGACGTTGGTCTCGGAGCAGATCCGCATCATGTGCGAGGCCAGGCGGGTCGCGGCGCGCAGGGCCTCGCCCTCGTCGGTGTCGCCGGCCGCCTCGGCGACGAAGATGACGTCGACGTCGGAGACGTAGTTGAGCTCGTGGCCTCCGCACTTGCCCATCGCGATGACCGCGAGCCGGCACCGCGCGGCGTCCTCGGGGGCCGCCGCGCAGGCCAGGGCGAGCGCCGCGCGCAGGGTCGCCGTGGCCAGGTCGGCGAGCTCGGCCGCGGCCTCGGCGACGTCCGTGGTGCCGCAGACGTCGCGGGCGGCGATGGCGAGGAGGCAGCGCCGGTAGGCGACGCGCAGCGACTCCGGGTCGGTGGCGTCGGCGAGGCCGCGCTCGAAGTCCGCCACCCCCGGATGGAGGTCGGTGGACTCGTAGACGGCGAGGGCCCGCCAGTCGCGGGGGTGACGCGCCAGGTGGTCGGCGAGGGCCTCGGAGGCGCCGAGCACGCCGAGCAGGCGGTCGCGCAGCGGCTTGGCGGTGACGAGGGTGTCGAGCAGTTCCCGCCTGCCCTGTTCGTCCCCCTGCGCCTCCACGAGCCGTACGAGGCCGAACAGGGCCAGGTCGGGGTCGGCGGTGGCGCCCAGGGCGTCCAGGAGCAGCGGGTCCGAGCGGACGCCGCCGAGGCCGGGCGCGTCGAGGAACCGCTCCGCCGCGGACGGGTCGGTGAAGCCGTGCCGCAGCAGCCGTGTGAACGTGCTGCTCCGGCGGCCGCCGGTCTCCCGCCACCCCCCTTGCAACGGGCGCTTCGCGCCCTCCCCTTCCCGCGGCAACGCCATGCCGAGCCTCCGTTCGATCACTCCGCCCCCGAGCCTACGGCCTCACCACCGGGTTCCGCCCGGGTGGCGGGCACGGGGTCGCCTCCGGCGTGGGAGTGTTCCGTTCGCGCCGCGGTGTGGAAGGAGCCTGTACCCGGCTCCGGCCTGACGCGGGAGGGCGGGTTCCCCCGGCCGCCGGGGGGGTCCGGCCTGGCGCGGGAGGGTGGCTCCGCCCCCGGCGCGGGGAGGGTTCTGCTCCGCTTCGACGCGCCGAAATCGCCGTGGACGCGGTCGCTGACAGGCCGCCGACCGCCTGGTGTACTCCGCTCCATGGAATACACACTCGAAGTGATCCCGCTGCCGGTGAGCGACCTCGACCGGTCCATGGAGTTCTACCGCGACAAGCTGGGCTTCCACGTCGACATCGACGCGGAGGTCATGCCCGGCATGCGCATCGTCCAGCTCACCCCGCCGGGGTCGGGCTGCTCCATCGCGCTGGCCGCCGACAGCCTCTGGGACACAATGAGCGGCCCGAAGCCGCCCGCCGGCTCCTACCAGGGCCTCCAGCTCTGCGTCGCCGACGCCAAGGCCGCCCACGCCGAGCTGACCTCGCGCGGCCTCGACATCTCGGAGCCGATCCAGCACTCCCCGGAGGACGGCGGCACGTTCATGTACTTCAAGGACCCGGACGGCAACGGCTGGGCGATCCAGGAGTACACGGTCCGCGCGAAGACGCCACTGCGGGACGCGATCGTGCGGCAGGGGTGAGGGCCTGACCGCAAGGAAGTCACGCTCCGTGGCTGACCGGGGCCGGACAGTGGTCGTCGATCGGGCCCCTCGGCTCCCCGGCCATGGAGCGCTCCGGCCTCCGGGGCGCTGCCCACAACGGTCCGCCCGTTGTACCGACTTGTCCCGGCTGTCCCGCGTGACGGCGGGGTACGGGTGCGCGTTGGACAGGCACGGCGCGGTACGTCGGAGGTGGGCGCGCATGAACGCGGACAGCGGCAGCATGGAACCCGTGGACACGGTGGACGAACCCGGCTGGGACGTCGATCCGGAGGACGAGATCGCCTCGGTGGTCGAGGCGCTCGGGCGTCAGCAGAAGCGGTGGCGTGAGGCTGCCGGGTTGAGTGTGGTCGAGTTCGCCGACGCGATCGGGTACGGCGAGGACCTCGTCCGCAAGGTGGAGCGCGGGGCGCGGATTCCTCGTCCGGAGTACCTGGACAAGGCGGACGAGGCACTGGGAGCGCGGGGCTTCATCTCCGCGATGCGCGAGGAGATGGCCAAGGCCCGGTACCCCAAGAAGGTACGGGAGTTGGCGAAGCTGGAGGAGCGGGCGGTCGAGCTCCTGCTGTACAGCAACCACAACCTGCACGGGCTGCTTCAGACGGAGGAGTACATGCGGGCGCTGCTCGGTGTACGGCGGCCCGCGTACTTACAGGGTGAACTTGAGCGAATGGTCGCCGCGCGCATGGCCCGCCGGTCGGTCTTCGAGCGATCACCGGCTCCTGACCTCAGTTTCATTCAGGAAGAGGTGACGCTGCGGCGACCGATCGGCGGGAGAATGGTGCTCCGCCGACAGCTTGAACGCCTACTGGAAGTCGGGCGGTTGCATAACGTCGAGCTTCAGGTGATGCCGACCATGCACAGTGGGCATCCCGGAATGAGCGGCTTGATCGAAATGCTGAAGTTCGGAGACGGCACGGCGGTGGGACGCTCCGATGGGGCGTTCAACGGCCGCCCTGTCTCCGATCTCCGGCAGCTGCGCATCCTGGAGCTGCGGTATGGAATCATCCGGGCACAGGCTCTTACGCCAGGGGAGTCGCTGGCCTTCATCGAGCGAGCGCTGGGAGAGACATGATCCGTAAGCCCTCCGTCGGGGACGCTGCCGAGCTGGACTGGTTCAAGAGCAGCTACAGCAGCAGCAGCGAAGGTGACGACTGCGTCGAGATCGCCGCCACCCCCGGCACCGTCCATGTCCGCGACTCCAAGCGCGCCCGAGGCCCCCGGCTCACGGTCACCCCGACCGCCTGGGCCGACTTCATCGTCTACGCCTCCCTGGCCTGACCCGGAGGACACATGACCGGCAAGCCATCCGCCGAAGAGGCTGCCACGCTGGACTGGCTCAAGAGCAGCTACAGCAGCAGCAACGAGCCCGGTGACTGCGTCGAGGTCGCCATCTCCCGTGACACCGTCCACGTCCGCGACTCCAAGAACGCCCGGGGCCCCCGCCTCACGGTCACCCCCACCGCCTGGGCCGACTTCATCATGTACGCCTCCCTGGACTGACCCGCGGCCAGGGAGGCGCCCACCGCCCCGCGGCTACAGCACCGGCAGGTTCTTGCGGAGTTCGAAGGCCGTGACCTCGGAGCGGTACTCCTCCCACTCCTGCTTCTTGTTGCGGAGGAAGAAGTCGTAGACGTGCTCGCCGAGCGTCTCCGCGACCAGTTCCGACTTCTCCATCAGCGCGATCGCCTCGCCCAGGTTCTGCGGGAGCGGTTCGATGCCCATCGCGCGGCGCTCGGCGTCGCGGAGCGCCCAGACGTCGTCGTCGGCGCCCGGCGGCAGTTCGTAGCCCTCCTCGATGCCCTTGAGGCCGGCGGCGAGGAGTACCGCGTAGGTCAGGTAGGGGTTGGCGCCGGAGTCGATCGAGCGGACCTCGACGCGCGCCGAGCCCGTCTTGCCCGGCTTGTACATCGGCACGCGGATCAGTGCGGAGCGGTTGTTGTGGCCCCAGCAGATGTACGAGGGGGCCTCGCCGCCCGCGCCCGCCGTGCGCTCCGAGCCGCCCCAGATGCGCTTGTAGGAGTTCACCCACTGGTTGGTGACCGCCGAGATCTCCGCCGCGTGCCGCAGCAGGCCCGCGATGAAGGAGCGGCCGACCTTGGAGAGCTGGTACTCGGCGCCCGACTCGTAGAAGGCGTTGCGGTCGCCCTCGAAGAGGGAGAGGTGGGTGTGCATGCCGCTGCCGGGGTGCTCGGAGAACGGCTTCGGCATGAAGGTCGCCTGGACCCCTTGCTCCAGCGCGACCTGCTTCATGACCAGGCGGAACGTCATGATGTTGTCGGCCGTGGACAGCGCGTCGGCGTAGCGGAGGTCGATCTCCTGCTGGCCCGGGGCGCCCTCGTGGTGGCTGAACTCCACCGAGATCCCCATCGACTCCAGCATGGTGATGGCCTGGCGGCGGAAGTCCATGCCGACGTTCTGCGGGGTGTGGTCGAAGTAGCCGGAGTTGTCGGCGGGCGTGGGCCGCGAGCCGTCCAGCGGCTTGTCCTTGAGCAGGAAGAACTCGATCTCGGGGTGCGTGTAGAAGGTGAAGCCGAGGTCGGAGGTCTTCGCCAGGGCGCGCTTCAGCACGAAGCGCGGGTCCGCGAAGGACGGCGAACCGTCCGGCATCAGGATGTCGCAGAACATGCGGGCGGTGCCGGGGGCCTCCGCCCGCCAGGGCAGCACCTGGAACGTCGACGGGTCCGGCTTGGCGATCATGTCCGACTCGTACACCCGGGCGAAGCCCTCGATCGCCGAACCGTCGAAGCCGATGCCCTCGTCGAAGGCCTGCTCCAGTTCCGCCGGGGCCACGGCCACCGACTTCAGGAAGCCGAGGACGTCCGTGAACCACAGGCGTACGAACCGGATGTCGCGCTCCTCCAACGTACGGAGCACGAATTCCTGCTGCTTGTCCATCTTCCGCTTCCACCCATCCTTGCTGGTCAGGCCGCCTGCTCACATGCCACGGGACGCACCGGGCACACGAGCATCCCACTCCTCGGTTTCGCGCGCGTTGCGGACCCGTGCCGCGGTGTCCCGAGCCGTGTCGCTTGCCGCTCTGCACCCGTGTCGCTTGTCGCTCTGTGCCCATAGTGCCTGCTGGACCGCTCGGCCGTAACGGCGGTGGACCCCGACCCCCGCCGCTATAACTTGCATCTTGGATGCTAATTTGAGCCCCGAACCAGACAAGGGGGGCGCAACCCGTCCTTACTCGCTCCCCTTCCCTCATCCCCCTGACGTCTTCCGTCCCCGATCCGGCCTGATTCGGCCCTGACGAGGAGCCCACCTTGCTGACAGAGCAGTCCGCCGCGACCGTCCGCGCCACCCTTCCCGTGGTCGGAGCCGCCATCGGCGAGATCACCGAGCGGTTCTACGACCGGCTCTTCACGGCCCATCCCGAGCTGCTCGCCGACCTCTTCAACCGGGGCAACCAGGCCGCGGGGACGCAGCGGCAGGCCCTCGCGGGCGCCATCGCCGCCTTCGCGACGCACCTGGTGGAGCACCCGGACGAGCGGCCCGACATGATGCTGAACCGCATCGCGCACAAGCACGCCTCGCTCGGCGTGGCCCCCGAACAGTACGAGACCGTGCGCCTGCACCTCTTCGCCGCCATCGCAGAGATCCTCGGCGACGCGGTCACCGCCGAGGTCGCCGCCGCCTGGGACGAGGTCTACTGGCTCATGGCCAACGCCCTCATCGCCATCGAGGCCCGGCTCTACGCCGAGCACGGCGCCACCGCGGCCGGCGGCACCTGGCGGGACTGGGAGGTCGTCGAACGCGTCGAGGAGACGCCCGACGTCGCCACCTTCCGGCTCCGTCCCGCCGACGGCGCGCCCGCGCCCGCCTTCCGCGCGGGGCAGTACGTGTCCGTGCAGGTCGAACTCGCTGAAGGGGCCCGGCAGATACGGCAGTACAGCCTGTCGGGGGCGCCGGGCGGGGACGTGCGGCAGTTCAGTGTGAAGCGGGTTCTGGGCGCGGGTGCCGGTTCGGGTGCAGGTTCGGGTGTGGGGGCCGGTTCGGGTGTGGGGGCCGATGGGGCGTCTTTGGCGGGAGCGCCGGACGGGGAGGTGTCCCATCACCTGCACGCGCGCGTGCGGGCCGGTTCCGTGCTGCGGGTATCCGCCCCTTACGGGGACCTCGTCCTCGACGGCCTCGACGCCGACGCCCCGCTGCTGCTCGCCTCCGCCGGCATCGGCGTCACCCCGATGATCGCCATGCTGGCGCAGCTCGCCGCCGCCGGGCACCGCGGTCCCGTCACCGCTCTGCACGCCGACCGCTCCCCCGCCGAGCACGCCCTGCGCGACGACCACGCGGCATACACCGCGAAGCTTCCGGCGGGCGCCTCGTACTTCTTCTACGAGCGGCCCGACGCCGGGCACCCCGCCGCACTCACGGGGCTCGCCGACCTGGCCGCGCTGCCGGAGATCCCGGCCGGCACGCGTGCGTACCTGTGCGGGCCGCTGCCCTTCATGCGGGCCGTGCGGACGCAGCTCATCGAGCGGGGCGTCGCCCCCGCCGACATCCACTACGAGGTCTTCGGGCCGGATCTGTGGCTGGCGGGGGTCTGAGTCGGATGGCGTGAGCCTCCCCGGGGGGGCCGGGCTGGGGCCCACCCGGTCAGGGCTGCGGGGGCTCGGGGCGCGTGGTCAGGTTCAGCAGCAGGGGGCCCGTCGGCGAGGCCACGATGTCGGCCACCGTCAGCGGGTCCAGCGAGGCGTAGAAGGCCTCCTGGGCGGCGCGGAGGGCTCCGCGCAGGCGGCAGGCGCCGGCCAGGGGGCAGGGCGTGGAGCCCTCGCAGTCCACCACGTCGCCGTCGCCCTCGAAGGACCTCACCACCGCGCCCACCGACGCCCTACGGCCCGCCTCCGTGAGCCGGAGCCCGCCGCCCCTGCCGCGGCGGGCCTCCAGCAGGCCCATCTTCTGCAGCTCGGCGACGACCTTCGCGGCGTGCGTGTACGGCACCGCCACGTCCGCGGCGACCTCGCGCGTCGTGGGCGCCGTGCCGCTCGCCACGGCCAGGCGCATGAGCGTGCGCAGCGCCAGGTCGGTGGATCGCATGAGCCGCATGGCTTGAGCGTAGGTAATCGGCATCCTTGGCTCAAATTTGTGGGTGGGGGTGGGGTCGGGGCTGAATCGGGGCTGGCTCGGGGTTGGGTGGGCGCTGGGTGGCAGGGGCTGGGCGGGGCTCGGGGGTCTCCGATGGTGGGTGTGGCCGATGTTCGGTGAATGGTCTGTTGTCCGTTCCCTCGTCGCTCTACGATCAGCGGGCTCGCATGCCCGTTCCCGGCCCGTTCCCCGGGTTCTCGGGTTCCCGGATTCCTGCATCCCCCGAAGGACACGCCATGGGTTCCGCCGACAAGTCGCGCAACGTTTCCCGCAAGGCCCGGATAGAGGAGATGCGCCAAGCCGAGCGCGCCCGGGAGCGGCGGGGGCGTGCCCTCACCGTCACGGTCAGCGCGATCGTCGTCGCCGCGCTCGGCGTCGGCGGTTTCTTCCTCTTCTCCCGGGCCTCCGACGACTCGTCGGACGCGAAGGCCGGCTCGAAGGACTGGCCCGCGTACAAGGTGAACGAGGACGGCGAGAAGGTCTGGGGCAAGCTCGGCCGCACGCACGTCGCCGAGAAGGTCGACTACCCCATGAGCCCGCCGGTCGGCGGTGACCACGACCAGGTCTGGATGAACTGCAACGGCGACGTCTACGACCACGAACTGCCCGAGGTGAACGCCGTGCACTCCCTGGAGCACGGCGCCGTCTGGGTCACGTACAACGACAAGGCGGATCCTGCCGACCTGAAGAAGCTGGAGGCGAAGGTCAAGGCGACGCCGTACTCCTTGATGAGCCCCGTCAAGGATCAGAAGGACCCCGTCATGCTGACCGCGTGGGCGCACCAGCGGACCGTGAGCGGGGCCGACGACCCGAAGGTCGGGGAGTTCTTCTCGAAGTACGTGCAGGGCAAGCAGACGCCCGAGCCGGGGGCCGCGTGCACCAACGGGCTGGCCAAGTGAGGGACGCGCACGCGTTCCGGCGGTGCCGTGCCGCGTGGGCCGTCGGGGCGGTCCTGGCTGTCGTCGCGGCGTGCGGGGTCACGGTGGCCGTGGCCTCCGCGTCCTCCGGTGACGGGGCGGGTGCGCCTGCCTCCTCGTCGGCAGACGCCGGTTTCGCGCGGGACATGGCCGTGCACCATCAGCAGGCCGTGGAGATGTCGTACATCGTGCGGGACCGCACCTCCGACGAGGAGGTACGGCGCCTCGCCTACGACATCGCCCAGACCCAGGCCAACCAGCGCGGCATGCTGCTGGGCTGGCTGGACCTCTGGGATCTGCCGAAGGTGCCGGAGGGGGCGCCGATGGAGTGGATGGGCATGGGGGACGTGCCGCCGGGGGCCGACGGGGCGCTGATGCCGGGCATGGCGACGAACAAGGAGCTCGCGCGGCTGGGGCGGCTCAAGGGGAGGGACGCCGAGGTCCTGTATCTGCGGCTGATGACTCGGCACCATCGGGGTGGGGTGCACATGGCTTCGGGGTGTGTGCGGCGGTGCGGGGTTTCCGCGGAGCGGCGGCTTGCCGAGGGGATGGTGGAGTCGCAGGAGTCGGAGATCGCGCTCATGAAGAGGTTGCTGGGGGCGCGTCGCGCTTCGTGACGACCGGTCCGGGTGAGGGGCGGCGGGGGCGCGACGGGGCGTGTTTGGGGGCGGGGCGTGCTCTGAGGTGGGGGCGCGACGGGTCGTCTTCCGGGGGCCTCGACAGGGCGGGACGGAACCGCGCGGGGCGTCTTCGGGGCGGGGTCGCGACGGGTCGTCTTCCGGGGGCCTCGACAGGGCGGGGCGGGACCACGCGGGGCGTCTTCGGGGCGGGGTCGCGACGGGGCGGGGCGGGCCGCGACGGGTCGTGATGGGGGCGGGGCCGCGACGGTATGTCCGTCCTCGCTATCACGGTGTCGGCGAATTGCCGCTTCGGCGCCCTGGGCCGTGCCACTGTGCTCCGGGCGGACATACCGACACGTCCCCCTTCGGTCTCGATCGCGTCTGCGGGACGGCCCTCCCACTCGCCCCCCTTCCCGGTCCCTGCGCCCACCGCTCGCGCGGGGTGAACGGGTGGGCCGGGTGTTAGGCATACGCCGCGGAGCGGCGGTCCAGGGCAGGCCGCGGAGCGGACTAGAAGCACCCGCCTTCGAGGATCGCCTTCGCCACCTCAGCGGGGCGGTCCCGCATCGCCAGGTGGCCGCTGGGGTGGAGTACCCGCAGGGTTCCTCCCAGGTCAGAGGCCAGGTCTCGCTGGCGGGCGACCCATTTCCGGTCCCGTCGCCCCGCGGCAGCCGCCAGCACCGTCACCGGCAGCCCTGGCTCCAGGGGGGTGTCGCGCCGGAGGCGGGCGAGTTCCGTGGCCACGTCGCCGTACGTCACGTACTCCATGAGCGAGGCCCGCCACACCCGCCGGCTGCCGTACAGCGAGGCCCAGGGAGTGGGCGCCAGGCGTCGGCGCAGCGCGGGTCCGAGCGCCCGTGGGACGCCCGCCGCGCCCAGCAGTGCCCCGCACATCCGCGCGCCCCCGGTCCTCATCCCGCGCGGCACGAGCACCCGTGGCCGTTCCTCCACGCTGGAGTCGACCAGTACGAGCCCGGCCGTCTGCTCCGGGTACAGCCGCGCGAACGCCTCCGCGTGGAATCCCGCGAGCGAGTGCCCGACGACGGTCGCCCGTGGCGTTCCGCCGAGCGCGGCGGCGAGGACTCGTGAGATCCGTCCCGCCTCCGCCCGCAGGGAGGGCGCCACGCGCGCGTGGCCGCTGAGCCCGAGGCCCGGCCGGTCGAAGCGGACGACGGTGCGGCGGGGCGCGAGCAGCGGTACCACCGGGTCCCAGTCGAACCAGCCGAGGCCGAGCCCCGCGCTCAGGACGCACACCGGGCCGCTGCCCGTCACCCGGACGTGGTGCGGTACTCCCCCGATCCGCACGAAGGTCACGTCCGCCGCTCCCGCGCGGTCATCAGCGACCAGGCGAGGACCGCGATCCACACCGCGACGACCAGCACCTGGAGCCGCTGCCCCGCCCCGAGCCCCCACGTCCCCCGCCCGGCGGAGAAGGCGGCGACCGCTGCCAGCGTCCAGGCCGTGGCCACCGCCTGCGCGACGAGCAGGGCAGGGCCCGCCGACGCGAGGACCAGCCAGCGGTCGGCGCTCCGCCGCGCGGCGAGCGTGCAGGCCGCCATGGCGAGCAGCGCCCCCGCGACCGCCAGGCCGCTGCTGAACGCGTGGGCGGCGTGCGTCCACGGCACGTCGCCCGCCGCCTCCCTCGCCGCGCACCCGGCGGACGCGGTCGGCGCGCAGCTCAGCGGCAGCCGCGAGTCCGCGGCGGTGGCCGCCCCGAACAGGGCGAGTCCGGCCCAGCCCGCCAAGGCCCACCCCCGCGGCGCTTGCCGCAGGAGTGCCGTCAGCGCGCCCGCGAGGAAGAGCAGCCCCGCGAGGAGGTCCGCCGTGCGGAAGAACGCCCCGTACGGCTCCCCCTCGGCGGCGAGTTCACTCACGTACGAATCGAGGGGGGAGAGCCCGGTGGGCAGGACCGCCTCGGCCGTCCAGCTGGTGTAGAGGAGCGCGCCGAGCAGCAGGAGGACGGGCGCGGTGCGCGCGGCGGCGCGGGGCTCCTGCTGAGGGGGCATGGACACCGTCGGGGCCGGGGAATCGGGCAGGCCCATGCTATGCGGCCGCCGTCCGGGACGGCAGGCCGCCGGTGGCGTTCCGCGCCGGTTCGTCCGTGGTCGTCATGCGTTCATGATCGGCGTCGTGGCGGGCGCCCGCATGTCGGCCCTGACACGCGCGGCAGCCGCCTCACCCGCCCGGCCAGGCATCGCGTCGCTCTGACGATTACACTGGGCGCGTGCCTCAACTACGCCTCGCCTTGAATCAGATCGACTCGACCGTCGGCGATCTCGCCGGGAACGCCGAGGCGATCGTCCGCTGGACCCGGCACTCCGCCGAGCAGGGAGCGCACTTGGTGGCGTTCCCCGAGATGGCGCTGACCGGGTATCCCGTCGAGGACCTCGCTCTGCGGTCGTCCTTCGTCCACGCCTCGCGCGCGGCGCTGCACGCGCTCGCCGCCCGGCTGCGGGACGAGGGCTTCGGCGAGCTGCCGGTCGTCGTCGGGTATCTCGACCGCACCGAGGAGGCCAAGCCCCGCTACGGCCAGCCCGCGGGCGCGCCGCGCAACGCCGCGGCCGTGCTGCACCGCGGCGAGGTCGTGCTGACGTTCTCCAAGCACCACCTGCCCAACTACGGCGTCTTCGACGAGTTCCGCTACTTCGTGCCGGGCGAGACCCTGCCGATGGTGCGGGTGCACGGCGTCGACGTCGCCCTCGCCATCTGCGAGGACCTCTGGCAGGACGGCGGCCGCGTCCCCGCCACGCGTACGGCGGGTGCGGGTCTGCTGCTCTCCATCAACGCCTCGCCCTACGAGCAGAACAAGGACGACCAGCGGCTCGAACTGGTCCGCAAGCGCGCCCAAGAGGCCGGCTGCGTCACCGCGTATCTTGCGATGATCGGCGGGCAGGACGAGCTGGTCTTCGACGGCGACTCGATCGTCGTGGACCGGGACGGCGAAGTCATCGCGCGCGCCCCGCAGTTCGCCGAGGGCTGTGTCGTCCTGGACCTGGAGCTGCCCGCCGCCGCCCCGACGCCGCCGTCCGGCGTCGTGGACGACGGCCTGCGCGTCGAGCACGTCACGCTGTCCGAGGAGCCCCTGCCCCGTTACGAGGCCGAGCTGACCGGCGGGTACGCCGAGCGGCTCGACGACGACGAGGAGGTGTACTCGGCGCTGGTGGTGGGCCTGCGGGCGTATGCCGCGAAGAACGGTTTCAGCAGTGTCCTGATCGGCCTCTCCGGCGGCATCGACTCGGCGCTCACGGCCGCGATCGCCTGCGACGCGCTGGGCGCGCAGAACGTGTACGGGGTCGCGATGCCGTCCCGCTACTCCTCCGAGCACTCCATCGGCGACGCGGAGGAGCTTGCGCGCCGCACCGGCTGCAACTTCCGCACGGTGCCGATCGCGCCGATGTTCGACGCCTACATGGGCTCACTCGGGCTGACCGGCCTCGCCGAGGAGAACCTCCAGTCGCGGCTGCGCGGCACGATGCTGATGGCGCTCTCCAACCAGGAGGGCCACATCGTCCTCGCGCCGGGCAACAAGTCCGAGCTGGCGGTGGGCTACTCGACGCTGTACGGCGACTCGGTGGGCGCGTACGGGCCCATCAAGGACGTCTACAAGACGGCGATCTTCCGGCTCGCCCGGTGGCGCAACCGCGCCGCCGAGGAGCGCGGGCAGACGCCGCCGATCCCGGAGAACTCCATCAGCAAGCCGCCGAGCGCGGAGCTCCGTCCCGACCAGGTCGACACGGACTCCCTGCCCGACTACCCGGTCCTCGACGGCATCCTGGAGATGTACGTCGACAAGGACCAGGGCGCCGACGCGATCGTGGCCGCCGGTTACGACCGGGAGCTGGTCACGAAGACGCTGCGGATGGTGGACACCGCCGAGTACAAGCGGCGCCAGTACCCGCCGGGCACGAAGATCTCCGCGAAGGGCTTCGGCAAGGACCGGCGTCTGCCGATCACCAACCGCTGGCGCGAGAGCGCCGACACCGAGGGCTGAGCCGAGGGCTCTCCCGCGACGGACCGGCCCGTGGGCCCGTCCCGCTTCGACGCCTCGGCGCCGCGGTGGGGCGGGCCCACTCGGCTCTCAGCGGCCGGACGGCTCGTAGGCGCGGGTCGAGCCGGAGGCGACCAGGCGCTCGGTGCCGTGGGCCGGGGCCTTGCGGTCCACGAGGTACGCCGCCGCGGCGACCGCGAGGCCGAGGACCGCGAGGATCGCGCCCGTGACCGCGGGCGAGGTCACGCCGAATCCGGCCGCGAGGGCGAGCCCGCCGATCCAGGCGCCGCCGGCGTTGGCGAGGTTGAACGCCGCCTGGTTGGCGGACGAGGCCAGCGACGGGGCCGCCGACGCCTTCTCCATGACCATGAGCTGCAGCGGCGAGCCCGTCGTGAACGCCGCCATGCCGAGCAGCGCCACCGCGAGGGCCGCGCTCCACCCGGCGCTCATCAGGAGCGGGAAGAGGGCGAGCACGACGGCCAGCGCGATGAGGCCGCCGAAGAGTGTGCCGCGCAGGGAGTGGTCGGCGAGCCGGCCGCCGAGCAGATTGCCCGCGGTGGCGCCCACGCCGAACAGCGCGAGCAGCACGGTGACGCTCGACTCCGCGTAACCGGCGGCGTCGGTGAGCATCGGCGTGATGTAGCTGTACGCGGCGAAGAGCGCGCCGAAGCCGGCGACGGTCGTGCCGAGGGCCAGCCACACCGGGCCGCTGGCGAGCGCCCGCAGCTCACCGCGGACGCCGACCGCGTCGCCGTGGCCGTGGTCGGCGGGGACGAGCAGGGCGAGCGCGGCGATGGCGACGAGCCCGATGGCGCTGACCGCGAGGAACGTGGCGCGCCAGCCGAGCTGCTGCCCCATCGCGGTGGCGACGGGCACGCCGACGATGTTGGCGACGGTCAGGCCGAGGAACATCAGGGAGACCGAGCGGGCCTTGCGTTCCGGGCCGACGAGCCCGGTGGCGACGACCGCGCCGACGCCGAAGAAGGCGCCGTGCGGCAGGCCGCTGACGAAGCGGGCGGCCAGCAGCGAGGTGTTGTCGGGGGCGACCGCGGAGAGCGCGTTGCCGACGACGAAGAGCGCCATGAGGCCGATCAGGACGCGGCGGCGCGGCAGCTTCGCGGTGACGGCGGCGAGCAGCGGGGCGCCGATGACGACGCCCAGCGCGTACGCGGACACGAGGTGACCGGCGGTGGGGATGGATATGTGCAGGTCGTCGGCGACGTTGGGCAGCAGGCCCATCATCACGAACTCGGTCGTGCCGATGCCGAAGGCGCCCACGGCGAGGGCGAGCAGGGCCAGGGGCATGAAGAAGTACCTCTCACGGAAGCGGGGGGAGCGGGCCGAGGGCCGGGGGTGACCGGCGCGGGCCGCGCGGGGCGGGGACGGAGGAGCGGACGCGCATCTATAAGTTTACGTACGGAACAAACTCGCGCGCACCCAGTATTCCGTGCGGTCTCAGTGCGGTGCCCCGACCGGCGTGCGGTATTCCGTGCGGCGTGGTGTCCCGACCGGTGCGCGGCGTCCCGTGCGGTGTGCGGTAGTCCGTGCGGTGTCGGCGGGTCGTCGGCCGACACCGCCTCCCCCTGGACCGGCCCTCGCTCACGAGGAGAGGTCGCGTCTGCGACGAGAGCCCGCGTCTACGTCGGAGAGCCCGGTCTACGAGGAGAGGTCGACGCGCGCCGCGATCGGCAGATGGTCGCTGCCCGTCTCCGGCAGCGACCAGGAGGAGACCGGCTCGACGCCCTTGACCATGATCTGGTCGATGCGCGCCATCGGGAACGACGCGGGCCAGCTGAAGCCGAAGCCGTCGCCCGCCGCGCCCTGCGTGGAGCGCATCTGGGAGGTGACGGCGTTCAGGGCGCGGTCGTTCATCGTGCCGTTCAGGTCGCCGAGCAGGACGACCTTGTCGAGCGGCTCGTCGGCGATGGCCTCGCCGAGCGCGTCGGCGCTCTCGTCACGCTGGTTGGCGGTGAAGCCCGCGTCGAGCTTCACGCGCACCGAGGGCAGGTGGGCGACGTACACCCCGACCTCGCCCTTGGGGGTGTCGACCGTCGCGCGCATCGCGCGCACCCAGCCCAGCTTGATGTCCACGGGCCTGCTGTCGGTCAGCGGATACTTGCTCCACAGGCCGACCGTGCCCTTCACCGAGTGGTACTTGTACTGCCCCGCGAGAGCCTTCTCGTACGTGGGGACGGCGGCCGGGGTGAGCTCCTCCAGCGCGATCACGTCGGCGCCGGACGAGGCGACGTCCTGGGCGGTGCCCGTCGGGTCGGGATTGTCCGCGTTCACGTTGTGCGTGGCCACGGTGAGGTCGCCGCCGGCGCCGGACTTGTCGCTGATCAGGCCGCCGAAGGAGTTGAACCAGATGATGGTCGGCAGCAGCAGGGCGATCAGCGCGGTCGCCGACTTGCGGACCACGGCGACCACGAGCAGCACCGGCACGAAGACGCCGAGCCACGGCAGGAACGTCTCGGTCAGGCTGCCGAGGTTCCCCACGTCGTTGGGGATCTGCGCGTGGAACAGCATCACCAGGGCGATGAGGACCGCGGCGCCCGCCGTGACCAGGCCTCGCCGCCAGATGCCCGGGTCACCGCGCCAGCCGTCGAGCGCGCGCCGCAGCCGGGAACCCGGGCGCTCGGGCGCCGGGCCGCCGCTGTCCGTCTCCGTCACATACGCCTGCTGCGCCATGCCTAGTCGCCTCACTGACTGCCGTGCACACCGTCACTCCCGCCCCGGGAAACCCTAGGCGATGATCGGCGCCGTTCCTGCCGTCCGCGACGGCCCTACTGGCACAAGGACGAGCGGGGCGACGCGCGAGGTTCCTGAACCGTACGCGGGACCGCCTCCTGTGACGAAACGCGCACACTCGCCGCACGCTCTCCCCTGACGCAGGGGCCCGGCCCTTCCGGGTTTTGGGGGCGCAGCTCTCCCCGGGTTCGGGGGCGGCTCTCCCGGATCGCGGGACGCGGCCCTCCCCGGGCTCGGGGGCGCAGCCCTCCCGGATCCAGGGAAGCAGCCCTCCCCGGGTTCGGGGGCGCAGTCCTCCCGGATCCGGGGAAGCAGTCCTCCCGGTTCAGGGACTCAGCCCTCCCCGGTTCAGGGACGCAGTCCTTCCAGGACGGTGTCCACGATGCGCTCGGCGAGATCGTCGTCGAGCGGCGCCTCGGGCCGCATGACCGTGCGCAGCAGCATGGGGCCCACGAGCAGGTCGTTCGCCATCTCCAGGTCGACGTCCGTGCGCAGCTCACCGTTGGCCGCGCCCCGCCGCAGCACGTCCAGGGTGAGGCGGCGGCGGGGGTCGATGACGGTGGTGTGGTACGCCTCCCAGAGCTTGGGGAGCGCCTTCATCTGCGCGAAGACGTTGTGCAGCAGGGCCGAGGAGCGCATGGTCAGGCCGCGGCGGCGCAGCCCCTCCAGGAGGCAGACGAGGTCGTCCCGCATCGAGACGCCGGGCAGCTCCTGGTCGGGCTCCTCGAAGGCGCGCAGGACGTCCACGAAGAGGGCCTCGCGGCCGTCCCAGCGCCGGTAGATGGTCGCCTTGCCGACCCCGGCGGTGCGGGCGATCCGCTCGATGGACAGCTCGGTGAGCGGAACGCCCTCGTCCACGAGCCGCAGGACTCCCTCGATGATCGCCTGCTGCACGGCCTCGCTCCTGGGGCGCCCGGGGCCCCCCTTGGGCACCGGGGCCCCTTCCGCGGGATGTGCGCCCTTGGCGATGTGGACCACGTCGTCTCCGTCTCTCCCGGCACTGCGGCCGGGCTGATTCTCTCAGTGTCCGGCGCCCACGGGCTCCGCCTCCTTCTCCCGCGGCTCCGGCTCCTGCGGCACGCGGCCCGGCAGGAAGAGGAAGACGACCACGGCGCCGATCACGGCGACACCCGCGCCCCACAGCGCCGTCACGTGCATGGCGTGCAGGAACGAGTCGTTGGCCGCGGTCACCAGGTGCTCGCCCCGGGGCCCGAGCTTCGCCGCGACGCCGAGGGTCGCCTCGATGGACTCGCCCGCGGTGTGCCGGGCCCCCTCGGGCAGCAGGGTCAGCTCGTCCTCGACGCCCTTGCGGTACGCGGTGGAGAGCACCGAGCCGAGGACCGCGATGCCGAGGGCGCCGCCGACCTGCCGGAAGGTGTTGCTGAGCGCGGAGGCGGAGCCCGCCTTCTCGCGCGGCAGGGCCTGCATGATCACGACACTGGTCGGCGTCATGATGTGCGCCATGCCCGTGCCCATCAGGAAGAAGATGACCTCGAGGATCCAGATCGGCGTATCGGCGTCCAGGATCGTGAAGAACGCGAGGGTGGCCATCACCAGGAGCAGCCCGCCGGTGCAGACCGCGCGGACGCCGAAGCGGTCGACGACGAGCCGCGCGCGCGGCGCGAAGATGAGCTGGGCGACGGCGAGCGGCAGCATCAGCAGACCGGTCTGGAGCGGCGAGTAGCCGCGCACGCTCTGGGTGTAGAAGACCGCGAAGAAGGTGACGCCCATCAGCGCGAAGAAGACGAGCGCGATGGCGCTGATCGCCGCCGAGAAGACCTTGTTCTTGAAGTACGTGACGTCGACGGACGGGTGGTCGCTGCGCTTCTCGTAGAACACGAAGGCGACGAGGACGGCGAGGCCGCCGAGGGCGGTGCCGAGGACGGCGGGGTCGGTGAAGTCGGCGAGCTGGCCGCCCTTGATGATGCCGTACACCAGCAGGACGAGGCCGACCACGGAGAGCACGACGCCCACGAGGTCGATCCGGCCCGGCTTCGGGTCCCGCGAGTCGGGCACGAGCCAGATCATCAGCGCGACGGCGACGACCACGATCGGCACGTTGATCAGGAAGACCGAGCCCCACCAGAAGTGGTCGAGCAGCACACCGCCGGTGATCGGGCCGATGGCGATGGCGAGGCCGACGCCGCCGGCCCAGATGCCGATGGCCTTGGGCTGCTCCTCGCGTTCGAAGACGTGCATCAGGACGGCGAGCGTCGCCGGCATCACGAAGGCGGCGCCCAGGCCCATCACCGCGCGGAAGGCGATGAGCTCCACGGGCGAACCGGACTGCGCGGCGAGCGCGGAGCCGATGCCGAAGACGACGAGCCCGGCGAGCAGGACCTTCTTCCTGCCGAGGCGGTCGCCGAGCAGGCCCGCCGTGAAGAGCAGCCCCGCGAAGACGAGCGTGTAGGAGTTGATCGCCCACTCCAGCTCGCTCTGGGTGGCGCCGAGTCCGGTCGGCTCGGGGGTGGAGATCGTCTTGATGGCGACGTTCAGGATCGAGTTGTCGAGCACCACGATCAGCAGGCTGAGCATGAGCACCCCGAGGATCGCCCAGCGGCGCCGGTGCACGGCTTCGGGGATGCGGGGTGGGGTGGGCAGGGCTGAGGTTGACATGTGGCGAGCGTAACCCTATTTCGATACGAGACCGTCTCGTATTGGAACGACTTTACTCAGTGGTCCGGTGGCCTTTACCCGGTGGTCTGCCCAGGTAGGTGTGGGGTGCGGGACGTTTGCCGCCGCACGGCTTTCGGGTGGACGGTTTGCGTCGGACGGCTGCGGACGGCGTCGTTCCGTCGGACGGTTTGCGTCGGACGGCTGCGGACGACGTCGTTCCGTCGGACGGTTCGCACGGGATGTCGGACGCACTAGCCCCGGGGTGGTTGCTGGTGCCACCATGGAAGTGGTCCGGGGACGCCGTCAGGGCGCCTCGAGATGACATGAAGGAGCCGTTGCGATGACGCAGCTTTCGGCTGCCCAGACGAGCGCCGACGCCCCGCGGAACCCCGACAGCAGCAAGGCGCTGTACGGCGGCAAGGGCACCCGGCGCATCACTGTGCGCGACATCACCGCCGCCAAGGAGCGCGGCGAGAAGTGGCCCATGCTCACCGCCTACGACGCGATGACCGCGTCCGTCTTCGACGAGGCGGGCATCCCCGTCATGCTCGTCGGCGACTCGGCGGGCAACTGCCACCTCGGGTACGAGACGACCGTGCCCGTCACCCTCGACGAGATGACCATGCTGTCGGCGGCCGTCGTACGGGGCACGAGCCGTGCCCTGATCGTCGGCGACCTGCCGTTCGGCTCGTACCAGGAGGGCGCGGTCCAGGCGCTGCGCTCGGCGACCCGGCTGGTGAAGGGGGCGGGCGTCGGGGCGGTGAAGCTGGAGGGCGGCGAGCGTTCCCTCGCCCAGACCGAACTCCTCGTCCAGTCCGGCATCCCCGTCATGTCGCACCTCGGCCTGACCCCGCAGTCCGTGAACACCATGGGCTACCGGGTGCAGGGCCGCGGCGACGAGGCGGCGCACCGGTTGCTGCGGGACGCCAAGGCGGCGCAGGACGCGGGCGCGTTCGCGGTCGTCCTGGAGCTGGTCCCCGCGGAGCTCGCCGCCGAGGTCACCCGCTCCCTGCACATCCCGACCGTCGGGATCGGCGCGGGCTCCGAGTGCGACGCGCAGGTCCTGGTCTGGACGGACATGATGGGCCTGACCGGCGGCAGGATGCCGCGCTTCGTGAAGCAGTACGCGGAGCTGCGGAACGTCATGGCCGGGGCGGCGAAGGCGTTCGCGGAGGATGTCGTGGGCGGGGCGTTCCCGGCGGCGGAACACGCGGTCCACTAGGCCTCCACGTCGACCTGCCGGTGCCGGCAGCCTGGCCTGGGTCCCGCCGGGGCCTCGCGTGGGGTTCCGCCGGGGCCTCGGCGATGGCCTTGCCCGGGGCCCGTCGGCCTGGCGCTGGCAGGGGCCTTGCCTGGGGTCAGATCGCGCCGGCCTGGCCTGGCGGCAGCCTTGCCCCGGGTTACGCCGCCGCCGTGTGAACCATCGCGGCACCATGGCAGCCCGCCGATTTCCCCCGTCGGCGGGCTGCCCGCGACGTCCCTCGGGGTGCTCGCCCTGCCCCGATAGCCCTCGGGGGCCTCTCCTGTCCCGCCGCTCCGCGGCGGATCCTCTCCCACCCACCCGCCCGATACTCCGCAGCGGAACGGCTGGGTAGGGACGGAACGGGAGACAGCGGACGGGCGAACGGAGACACCCGCCGCGAAGCGACGGGCCAGGGAACAGCCGCCGAGAAACGGGCGGGCGGGCGGGAAACACCCGACGCATCGCCACGGACCAGCGGCAGCACACGAGCAGCCGCGGCGAGCGGGAGACCGCCGACGCGAAGCGGCGGAACAGGGAACGGCCGCCGAGATACGGGCGGGTGGGCGGGAGACATCCGGCGCGAAGCGACGGGCCAGGGGGCAGCCGCCGACAAACGGGCAGGCGGGAGACACCCGACGCGAAGCGACGGGCCAGGGAACAGCCGCCGAGAAACGGGCGGGCGGGCGGGAAACACCCGACGCATCGCCACGGACCAGCGGCAGCACACGAGCAGCCGCGGCGAGCGGGAGACACCCGACGCGAAGCGGCGGAACAGCGAACAGCCGTCCAGGCACGGCACGGGCGGGCCTCGGGGAGACACCCGGCGCGAAGCGGCGGGACCAAGGGCAGCCGCCGCGAAACAAGCAGACGGACGGACGGCACTCGGCGAAGCCGCGGGGCGGGAAACAGCCACCGGGCGACACAGGAACCCGCCGCACAACAGCGCACGGCCAGCTCCGAGGCCCCACCGAGGAACGGCCCCGCCGCAAGGAGGCCAGGTCCCTGCCGAGGCGGAATCCACCCGAGGCACGGCCCCGCCCGGGGCGGGACGCCGGCCTGTCGGTGGGATGTCGGCCAATTGTCGGTGCCGCATGGCATCTTGTGCGACATGACACGAATCGACAAGAACCCCGGCAGCGCAGGGAGCGCGGTCACCGTAAGGGGACTGGTCAAGCACTACGGCGAGACCAAGGCACTGGACGGCGTGGACGTCGACGTACGCGAGGGCACCGTCCTCGGCGTGCTCGGTCCGAACGGCGCCGGCAAGACCACCCTCGTACGCTGCCTGTCCACCCTGGTGAAACCGGACGCCGGCACGGCCGTCGTCGCCGGTTACGACGTGGTGAGGCAGCCCCGCCAGCTCCGCCGCGCGATCGGCCTCACCGGGCAGTACGCGGCGGTGGACGAGAAGCTCTCCGGCCGCGAGAACCTGTACATGATCGGGCGCCTGCTCGACCTGTCCCGCAAGGAGGCCAGGGCGCGGGCCGACGGCCTGCTCGAAAGGTTCTCCCTGACCGAGGCGGCCAAGCGCCCCGCGAGCACGTACTCCGGCGGTATGCGCCGCCGCCTCGACCTGGCCGCCTCGATGATCGGCAGCCCGGCCGTGCTCTATCTGGACGAGCCGACGACCGGCCTCGACCCCCGCACGCGCAACGAGGTGTGGGCCGAGGTCAAGCGCATGGTCGGCGACGGCGTGACCGTGCTGCTCACCACGCAGTACATGGAGGAGGCCGAGCAGCTGGCCTCCGAGCTGACGGTCATCGACCGCGGCAAGGTCATCGCCAAGGGCGGCATCGAGGAGCTCAAGGCCAAGGTCGGCGGCCGGACGCTGCGGATCCGCCCGGCCGACCCGCTGGAGCTCAGCCCGCTGGCGGACGCCCTGGACGACCTGGGCCTGACCGGCATTGCCACGTCCACGGTGGACACCGAGACCGGCACGGTCCTGGTGCCGATCCTCAGCGACGAGCAGCTGACCGCGGTGGTCGGCGCGGTCACCGCGCGCGGCATCACGATCGGCTCGATAGGCACCGAACTGCCCAGCCTGGACGAGGTGTTCCTCTCCATCACCGGCCAGAAGGCCAGCGCACCGCAGGAAGTCCGTCCCGAACTGGAGGAGGTCGCCGTATGAGCACCACCACTCTCACGCCGCCCCTCGCCAAGGGGGACGCGGACGCCCGTATCGGCCTGCGCGGCCATGTCCGCCACACCAGCGCGCTGGTCCGCCGCAACCTGCTCTGGATCCGCCAGGACCCGGAGTCGATGTTCGACGCGGTCCTGATGCCGATCGTCTTCACGCTCCTGTTCGTGTACGTCTTCGGCGGCTCCATCGGGCAGGCGCTCGGCGGCGGTCAGGACCAGTACGTGCAGTACGTGGTGCCGGGCATGATGGCGATGATGAGCATGAACATCGCGATGGCGGTCGGCACGGGGTTCAACCAGGACTTCCAGACCGGCATCATGGACCGCTTCCGCACCCTGCCGATCGGCCAGGGCTCGGTCCTCTTCGCCAAGATCGTGGTCGAGCTGATGCGGATGCTCATCGCGACGACGATCATGATGATCGTCGGTGTCCTGGTCGGCTTCGACATCACGAACTGGGGCGGTCTGATCGCCGCCGTGGCCCTGTCGGCGCTCTTCGGCTCGTCGATCATGTGGATCTTCCTGGTCCTCGGCGTCACCATGAAGAGCGCCCAGTCGGTGCAGGCGATGGGCTTCCTGGTCCTGATGCCGCTGCAGTTCGGCTCGTCGATCTTCGCTCCGACCCAGTCCATGCCGGGCTGGCTCCAGGCCTTCACGGACTACAACCCGCTGTCCTCGCTCGCGGACTCCGCGCGCGGCCTGATGGTCGGCGGCCCCGTGGCGCACGACGTGTGGGTGACGGTCGGCTGGTCGGTGGTGCTCACGCTGGTGATGGCGCCGATCGCGATCCACAAGTTCCGCACCAAGAGCTGACCCCGGCACGCACCGCGCGCCCCCGTGGCTGCGCCCCGGTGCGGAGCCCTGGTCCTGTGCACGGAGCATGGACGGCTGCGCACGGGGTCAGCCCCGGCGCCCAGGGTTGGCCCCTGTGCGCCGGACCAGCCCCTGTGCGCAGGTCTACGGCCCGGTGCACAGGACCACGGCGTCCTCCACCGACAGCCCGGCGCCCTCCGCGTACGCGGCCTCGTACCGCGCGGTGCCCAGTGCCGCGCGGGCGAGGCGTTCCGCGGAACCGCGGATGTCCCGCTCGGTGGCGTTGGAGGAGTGTCCCGGCGGCAGCTCCCGTGCGGCGGCCGCCAGGAGACGCGCGGCGTCCTCGGCCCGGGCGCCGTCGTCCAGGCTCGCCATGGCGAACGCGGCGATCCACAGGTGGACGGCGGCGCCCTGCGGGGCGATGATCCGGGCCAGCGACTCGCGGCTGCCCGCGAGGGCCTCGGCCGCCATGGCGAGCCCCTGCGCGGGCCGGCCGTCGAGGGTGGCTATCCAGGACTCGATGCCGAGGACGAAGCTGTCGAAGACCCCGTAGCCGATCAGGCTGAACTCATCGCGCAGCAGCGCGAGCTGTTCGCGCGCCTCGGCGATCCGGCGGGCCCTCCCGAGGCCGCTGATGAGGAAGAGCCTGGCCGCGGGGAGCGCCTCGCCGGTGATCGTCCGGCCGCTGTTGTCCAGGATCTCCCGCAGCATCGCCTCGCCGCGCGCGAAATCCTCCGTCTCCATGAGGGCCGAGCCGAGGCGGGCCTTGAGGACGGCGACCTGCGCCTGGGCGCCGATCCGGGCGGAGTACTCGGCCGCGGCCTCGAAGTCCGCGGCGGCCAGGGCGAACTCTCCCCGCTGCTCGTGCGATTCGCCGCGCGCCGAGAGCGCCTCGGCGATGCCCCACATGTCCCCCAGCTCCTCGAAGCCCCGCAGCGCCTCGTCCGCGTCGCGCCGGGCGTCGCCCGCCCAGTCACCGCGGTTGGCGAGGAGGTTGGCGCGGGTCTGCAGGGCGGCGGCCAGCTCCCACCGGTAGCCGAGGACGCGGCAGGCGGCGACGGTCTCGTCGAGGGTGACGCGCAGCAGGTCCGGGTCGCCGCCGAGGAGCACCGCGAAGAACCAGAGGTTGCCCGGTGTGCGGCAGGTCTGCGGCAGGCCGGGGCGGTACACCGTCCTGATGCCGCGCAGTTTCTCCTCGGCCTCCGGCGTCTGCCAGTCGTCCATGTCCAGGTCCATGCAGGACAGCCGGAGCAGATGGGCCCCGCGGCGCGCCTCCCGCAGGACTTCGGGGAGCATCGGCGGCGGGGCGGCCGTGCACGGCTCGTACAGGGGCGGCGCGGGGACATGGGGCGGCGCGAAGGGGTCGGGGCCGAGGGCGGTGACGTCGCGGGACCAGTTGCGCGTCTCCATGCGCAGGCCGCGGATCTGCCAGTACCAGGAGAGGGAGAGCACGAGGCAGAGCGCCTCCTGTTCGTCCTCGGCGGCCACGGCGTGCCGCAGGGCGGTGCGGACGTTCTCGTACTCGGTCTCCAGGCGTTCGACGGCGGCGTGCTGCCCGTGCCCGCGCAGTTCGGGGTCGGTGGTCCTCGCCACCTCGCGGTAGTGCGTGAGGTGGGCGCGTTCGGCCCCGGTCCGGTCGCCGGCCTCGTCGAGCCGCTCGCCGGCGTACTCGGCGACGGTCTCCAGGAGGCGGTAGCGCATGCCGGCGTCGGACAGGGGTGAGGGGGCGGCGACGACGAGGGACCTGTCGACGAGGGAGCCGAGCACGTCGGCGACGTCGTAGGCGCCGTCGGCCGTGGCGCAGACCGCCTCGGCGGCCGGCAGGTCGCAGCCGCCGGCGAAGACGGAGAGGCGGCGCAGCACGGTCCGCTCGGCGGCGTCGAGCAGTCCCCACGACCAGTCGACGACCGCCCGCAGGGTCTGCTGGCGGGGCAGGACCGTGCGGGCGCCGCTGGTCAGGAGCCGGAAGCGGTCGTCGAGGCGGTCGGCGATCTGCCGGGGGGTGAGCAGCCGCAGGCGTGCGGCGGCCAGCTCGATGGCGAGCGGGAGGCCGTCGAGGCGCCGGCAGATCTCGGCGGCGGCCTCCGGGTCGTCGTCGACGGTGAACCCGGGGCTGGCGGCGGCGCCGCGCTCGGCGAGCAGGCGCAGCGCGACCGGCTCGGGCAGCGGCTCGACGGGGCGCAGCGATTCGCCGGGGACGCCGAGGGGTTCGCGGCTGGTGGCGAGGATCCGCAGGTCGGGACAGCGGGCGAGGAGTTCGTCGGCGAGGCGGGCGGCGGCTTCGACGACGTGCTCGCAGTTGTCCAGGATGATCAGCATGCGGCGCCCCGCGCAGTGCTCGACGAGGCGGACCACGGGGTCCTCGCCGTGCCGCTCGGAAAGGGCCCGCATCTCCTCGGCGCCGGCGCCGCGCAGCACGGTCTCGCGGGCGCCGAGCGCGGTGAGCAGGGTCTCGGGTACGTCGGCGGGGTCCTCGACGGGGGCGAGTTCGGCCAGCCACACGCCGTCCGGCAGGTTCTCCGCGACGACTTCGGCCGCTTCCTGCGAGAGCCGCGTCTTCCCGGCCCCGCCGGGGCCGAGGAGCGTGACGAGCCGGGCCCGCGCGAGGTCGCCCCGCAGCGCGTCGATGTCGGCCTCGCGTCCGACGAAGGAGGTCAGGCGGGCGCGGAGGTTGCCGGGCCGCCGCGGGCCGCGGGCCGTGCCGGGCCGCCGGGGGTCCCGTCCCGTGCCGGGAGGTTCGGGTGCGCGGTCCGGCGGCGGGCCGGGGCCGCGGAGCAACTCCTCGTGCAGTGCGCGCAGTTCGGGGCCCGGGTCGGTGCCGAGCCGGTCCGCGAGGAGGCGTCGCACGCCGTCGTACGCGGCCAGTGCCTCCGCCGCGCGTCCGGCGTCCCTGAGCGCGCGCAGCCGCAGGGCCTGCAGCGGCTCGTCGAGCGGATGGGTGTCGCACAGCGCGCCCAGCTCGGGCAGCACCTGTTCCGCCCGTCCCAGGGCGAGGGCGGCGGCGGTCCGGGTGCGCAGGGCGTCGAGGCGCCGCGCCTTCCAGCGGGCGGCTTCCGCGGTGCGGTCGGGCAGATCGGCGAGGGGTTCGCCGCCCCACAGGGCGAGCGCGTCGTCCAGGAGCGCGGCCGCTTTCGTCGCGTCCCCGTCGGCCAGCGCGCCCGCGCCCTCGCCCACCAGCCGCTCGAAGCGGAACACGTCCACGTCGTCGGGGTCCGCGCTGAGCCGGTACCCGCCGTCCACGGAGGCGATGACGCCCGCGCCCAGCGCCCTGCGGAGCCTGCCGACCAGCGCCTGCAGCGCGCCGGGCGCGTCGGCGGGGGGCTCGGCGGCCCAGACCTCGTCGACCAGGGCGGCGACGGGCACCGCGCGGCCCGCCCGCAGGGCGAGCACCGTCAGGAGGGCGCGCAGGCGGGGGCCGCCGACCGCGACGGGGGAACCGTCGGGGCCAAGGGCCTGGGTGGAGCCGAGAAGCCGGTAGCGCACGGCCCCATTGTCACCTCCGCGCGCCGCGCCGCCGTCACGCACCCGTCCGCCCACCCGCGGCCCTCCCCCGTACCTGCCGCCGCCTCGCCCTCTACACCTCCGCGACCTCCAGCTCCACCAGGACGCCCGTCTCCCCGCGGCGGCTCCCCGGGTGGGCCGAATCCTCCCACCGGAACCACTTGGGGCACTGCTCGACGGGGCGCAGCTCGCGCTCGCCGGGCACCACCTCGTACGCGTCCGCGGAGGTTTCGGCGAACCGTCGCGTCACGACGTGGATGGCGCGGACCCGGCCGGCCGTGTCCGGCCGGCGGTCGCCGTGCCGCTCGACGGTGAGCAGCCCGGTGAGCCGCGCCCGCTCGGGCCACGGCTCGGGGCGGCCGTAGGGGACGGTCACGCCGCGGTCCCGCACGACGGAGGGCTCGAAGGGCTCCTCGAAGTCTTCTCCGCCGTCCTCGAAGCCCTCCCCGTCGTCCTCGAAGTCGCCCCCGTCGTCACCCCCGTCCTCGGCTTCGAAGTCCTCCCCGTCGTCGTCGAAGTCCTCCGCATCGTGCGCGAAGTCACCCCCGTCCTCGGCCTCGATGTCACCCCCGCCGTCGGCCTCGAAGTCCTCTCCGTCGGACCGGTCCCCCTCGATACCGGCCAGCGCCTCCACCGGCCCTTCGAGGTCGCTGAGGTCGGCCGCCCAGGCCGGGTCGCGGCACTCCTCGTCGAGCCGCAGCGGCCACGCCACCTCGTCGCCCACCGCGAACGGAGTGCCGCAGCACTCCATCTGCCAGTCCTCGTACAGCACCTTCCACACCGTGCTCCGCGTCATGGGTCCAGGCTCCCCGGAACTCGCCGCACGGCGCGAGACGTTTTCGCCGTACGAGCCGGTACGGTCGGGCTCGCCCGGCCGTCAGACCCCTGGAGCACCGCCCCATGACCACCGCACCTGCCCGCAGCAGTGACCGGCGGATCAGCCCCGTCTTCCTGGGGATCGCCGCCGTCACGGCGGTCTCCGGCTGGGCCGCCTGGACAGGATTCGCGGACAATGCCGGGCTCGCCGTCTTCCTCTTCGTGACGGCCGCCTGGATCGTCTCGCTCTGCCTGCACGAGTACGCGCACGCCCGCACGGCCCTGCACAGCGGCGACATCTCGATCGGCGCGAAGGGCTATCTCACCCTCGACCCGCTGAAGTACACGCACGCGCTGCTCAGCATCGTGCTGCCCGTGCTGTTCGTGATCATGGGCGGCATCGGCCTGCCGGGCGGCGCGGTCTTCATCGAGCGCGGGCGCATCCGGGGCCGCTGGCGGCACAGCCTGATCTCGGCGGCGGGCCCGCTGACGAACGTGGCGTTCGCCGTGGTCTGCACGGCGCCGTTCTGGCTGGACGCGCTGGACGGCGTCCCCGACGCGTTCCGCTACGCGCTCGCGTTCCTCGCGCTCCTCCAGGTGACCGCCGCGATCCTGAACTTCCTGCCCATCCCCGGCCTCGACGGGTACGGCGTGATCGAACCCTGGCTCTCGCGCGGAATCCGGCGGCAGGTGGAGCCGTTCGCGCCGTTCGGGCTTCTCGCGGTCTTCGCCGTCCTGTGGATCCCGTCCGTCAACGCCGTCTTCTTCGACGCGATCGACGCGGTCCTCGGGGCCCTCGGCGTGGAGGAGTGGGACACGTACTGGGGCCGGGAGCTGTATCAGTTCTGGGAGGGTTCCCAGGAGGCGCCGCCGCGGCCGGCCTCCTAGGAGGTGGCGCCCGCGGCCCGCTGCGCGTCACGGCCGGCCTTGGCCCGGCGCAGGTAGAACCACGCCATGTTCGACGAGAGCCCCGCGAGCAGCACCCAGACGACGCCGAGCCAGCTGCCCCGCGCGAAGGAGATCACGGCCGCGGTGACGGCGAGCGCACAGACCACGAGGGCGTAGAGGGCGAGGCGGGGCATGGGGGTCGGCTCCTGTCGGGTGCGGCGCGGGCGCCTGGGCGTGGTGCGGACGTACCCGTCCAGTGTCCCCCATGCCCGCCCGCGCCCCGCACGGCCCCGCGCCGACCCCGCGCCCACGGGGACCGGCCCCGTCCTACACGTCCGTGACCCGCAGCCCCGCGTGCGCCTTGTAGCGGCGGTTGACGGAGATCAGGTTGGCGACCAGGGACTCGACCTGGTGGGCGTTGCGCAGCCGTCCGGCGAAGACGCCGCGCATGCCGGGGACGCGGGCGGCGAGCGCCTGCACCACGTCGGTGTCGGCGCGCTTCTCGCCGAGCACCATGACGTCGGTGTCGATCTCCTCGATGTCGGGGTTCTGGAGCAGCACCGCCGACAGGTGGTGGAAGGCGGCCGTGACGCGGGAGTCCGGCAGCAGCGCGGCGGCCTGCTCGGCGGCGCTGCCCTCCTCGGGCTTGAGCGCGTAGGCGCCCTGCTTGTCGAAGCCGAGCGGGTTCACGCAGTCGATGACGAGCTTGCCGCTCAGCTCCTCGCGCAGCGCTTCGAGGGTCTTGCCGTGGCCCTCCCACGGCACGGCGACGATCACGACGTCGCTGCGCCGCGCGCACTCCGCGTTCTCGGCGCCCTCGACTCCGAGGCCCAGCTCGTCGGCGGCCGTCCGCGCCCGGTCCGCCGCGCGGGAGCCGATGATCACCTTCTGTCCGGCGCGGGCGAACCGGTAGGCGAGGCCGCGCCCCTGGTCGCCGGTGCCGCCGAGGACACCGACGATCAGCCCGGAGACGTCGGGCAGCTCCCAGGGGTCCTTGGCCGGGGTCTTCGCGGGGGCGTTCTGCGCACTGTCTGTAGAGGTCATGGGGCGACCTTACTCACCGGTCACGGCCGGTCACGGGGTTACGTCAGTTCCCCGAGCGGAATCCGCCGGAACGTGATCGTCTCGTACGCGCCGAAGTCCCCCGTCTCGTAGAGCAGTCCGACGGTGTCCGCGTCGAGGCGTACGAGGTCGGAGTAGGCGGCGGGCAGTCCGTCGACGGTGTGGGCGCTCTGCCAGGTGGTGCCGGAGTCGGTGCTGCGGCGCACGGTCATCAGGGCCCGGAAGCCGGGGTCGGCGGGTCCGGAGAAGAGGAGGACGTCGGGGTCGCGGAGCTGAAGGACGCTGCACTCCACGACGGGGCCGGTGAGGGAGGCCTGCGGGCGGAACGGTCTGACGAGGGTCTGGCCGCCGTCCCGCGAGTGGGCGTCGGCGCGGTTGCCGGGGGCCGGGGAGTCGTTGCGGGTGTTGAGGTAGAGGCGGCCGTCGGGGAGTTCGGCGGCGGTGGTCTCGTTGACGTTGATGTAGCCGTTGGTGTTGTCGTCGACGTAGCCGATGCGCCAGGTCGCGCCCGCGTCGTCGCTGAGCAGGCAGTGGCCGCCGTTGTACTTGCCCTCGGTGCCGTTGTCCGTGCCGGTGGGCGGCAGGGAGTGGTTGGCGGGGACGACGACGCGGCCGGGGTGGCCGGAGGCCTCGGTGAGCTGGATGGCGTGGCCCGGCGTGGTGGCGTACCAGCGCCAGTTCGGCTTCTTCACCTGGCCGGTGATCTCGCGCGGGGCCGACCAGGTGAGGCCGTCGTCGTCACTGTGCTGCACCCAGACGCGCCGTCCGGCGGCGGCGGAGACTTCGCCGCGGCGGATGGCGTCCTCGGTGGCCGCGGCGGCGTTCCGCACCTGCACGAGCAGGACGCGGCCGGTGTCGAGGACGACGGGGGCGGGGTTGCCGGCGAGGTCGGCGCCGTTCCGGCCGACGGCCTGGAGCGGGCCCCAGGTGCGCCCGCCGTCGGTGGAGCGCTTGAGGACGACGTCGATGTCGCCGAAGTCCTCCTGCGAGCCGACGCGGCCCTCGCAGAAGGCGAGGACGGCGCCGGACGCGGTGGTGACGACGGCGGGGATGCGGAAGCTCGCATAGCCCTCGCGGCCGGCCCGGAAGGGAACGGATGTCTCAACAGTCATCCCCCGGCCTTCCCCGTCCCGGGGGAATTCCGGGTGAACTCCGGGTCACGAGTGTCCCGCTCGGGCAGGATGCGACGCCATGGACGCCGTACGGGTCGCGCTGCTGCGCGAAGTGCTCGCCGGGACCGAGTGGCTGGGCGCCACCCGGCGCTTCGCGGGCTCGCTGCGCTCCAGCGTGGTGCCGCACGGCGGCGGGCTGCTCCTCGTGGGCACGGAGGCGTACGAACCGTGGCACCTCGCCGCGCACCTGGTGGACGAGGCGGCCTGGTCCGGTACGCCGGAGCTGACCCCCACGCTGGTGCGCCACCGGGTCCTCGCCTCCGACCCGGCGCACCTGTCGACCGGGCTCGGCAGGATCGAGGCGGCGCGGCGCGGCGAGACGCTGCTCGTCGTAGCGCCGGACGCGCCGGACGGTGAGCTGCTCACGCGCGTGCACGACGCGCGGCGGGCCGGCGCGACGGTCCTCGCCCTCGGTTCGGGCGACCGTGACCTGGCCGCCCTCTCGCACGAGGCCCTCGCCGTCCCCGAGGGGCCCGACCTGGACCTGGACACGGTGCAGCACCTGGTGAGCGCGGCGGCCGGCGAGAACGCGCTGCCCGAGGCGCGGGGGCGCCGACGCCTGCGGGACCGGCTCTCGCGCCTCGCGGACCAGCTGACGTCGCCGCCGCCGACGCGGTGGTAGCGGGGAAATTCGGTTGCCGGGGGTACCCGGCGGCGCTGAGCATGGGCTTTCGTGTCTCTCTCCGCGATCCTGCCCGATCTCTCCCCCTGGCGCTCGACCCGTGACTTCCGGCTGCTGTGGGTGCAGGGCCTCGTCACCTATTTCGGCAGCTTCATGGCGATGGTCGCGCTGCCGCTCCAGATCAAGGAGCTGACCGACTCACCGCTGGCGGTCGGGGCGATGGGCGCGGTGGAGCTGGTGCCGCTGGTCGTCTTCGGGCTCTACGGAGGTGCGCTCGCCGACGCGGCCGACCGCCGCAAGGTGATCCTCCTGAGCGAGGCGGCGCTCGGCCTGCTGGCGGCGATCCTGCTGGTCAACGCGTTGCTGCCGGAGCCGATGCTCTGGCCGCTGTATGTCGTCGCGGCCGGTGTCGCCGCGCTCTTTGGGCTGCAGCGCCCCGCCCTCGACTCGCTGATGGCGCGGATCGTGCCGCACGACCAGCTGACGGCGGCCGCCGCGCTGAACTCCCTGCGCTGGAACGTGGGCGCCATCGCGGGGCCCTCGCTCGCGGGCCTGGTCGTCGCGTACGCCGGGCACGCGTCCGCGTACGCCGTGACGGTCGTCGGCTTCGCGGTCTCGGTCCTGCTGTGCACCCGGCTCTCGCCCGCGCCCGCCGCGCGTCAGGCGGAGAAGCCGTCGCTGCGCGGCATAGCGGAAGGCGCGCGGTACGCGTGGTCGCGTCCCGTCCTGCTCGGCACGTACGCGGTCGACATGGCGGCGATGTTCTTCGCCTTCCCGAACACGATCTTCCCGTTCCTCGCGGACGACCTCGACGCGGAGTGGGCCCTCGGTCTGATGTACGCGGCGGGGGCCGTCGGCTCGCTGGCGCTCAGCCTCACCAGTGGGTGGACGTCGCGGGTGCGCAGGCACGGGCTGCTCGTGGTGTTCGGCGCGGCCGGGTGGGGCCTGGCGATCACGGCGGCCGGCTGGTCCGGCGACGTGTGGGTGGTCCTCGGCTGCCTGGCGCTCGCGGGCGCCGGCGACATGCTGAGCGGACTGGGCCGCTCCACGATCTGGAACCAGACCATCCCCGACGAGTTGCGGGGACGCCTGGCCGGCATCGAGGTCCTCTCGTACAGCGTGGGCCCGCAGCTCGGCCAGATGCGGGCGGGCGCGGCGGCGGGCTGGACCGGCACACGCCCCGCCATCTGGTCGGGCGGGCTGGCCTGCGTGGCCTCGGTGGCCGTGCTGGCGGCGGCCCTGCCGCGCCTGGTCTCCTACGACGCGACGACGGACCCCGACGCGCGGCTCCGCCGCGAACGGGAGGGGACGACCGCGGCGCCCGAGGCCCGGCCGTAGCCGGCCCCCGCGGCTCAGGAGGCCGCCCCCGCCGGTCCCGGGCGGCTACTGGCCGGGCCCGGCGGGGTCGTGCCACCGGGGGTCGTTCTCCCACTCCAGGTTGCGTTCCGCGGCGGTCCGCATCGCCTGTTCCGCATCCGCCCGCGACGCGTAGGGGCCCATGCGGTCCTTGCCGGGGCAGTCGGGGCCCTCCTCGACCTTCTTGTGCTCCAGGCAGTAGAACCACTCACCGGGCTTGCCGACCGTGCGCTTCTTGAACAGTGCCATGACTCACGTCCTCCTCGTCCCGCCACGTCCTCTGCCGCCATGCTGCCCCACCGGGGCTGGCTAGACTCGCTGGCATGTCTGGCCAGTCACTGCTCGTACCCGGGGAGCTCTCCCCCATCCGTTCCGTACCCGGCAACATCCGGCGCCCGGAGTACGTGGGGAAACCCGCCCCCACCCCCTACACGGGGCCGGAGGTGCAGACCCCCGCGACCATTGAGCTGATGCGCACCGCGGGTCGCATCGCCGCCCGTGCCATGGAAGAGGCCGCGAAGCACATCGCACCCGGTGTCACCACCGACGAGCTGGACCGTGTGGCGCACGAGTACATGTGCGACCACGGCGCCTACCCCTCCACGCTCGGCTACCGCGGCTTCCCGAAGTCGCTGTGCAGCTCGATCAACGAGGTCATCTGCCACGGCATCCCCGACTCCACCGTCCTGCGGGACGGCGACATCATCAACCTCGACGTCACGGCGTACATCGGCGGCGTGCACGGCGACAACAACGCCACCTACCTCGTCGGCGACGTCGACGAGGAGTCCCGGCTGCTCGTCGAGCGGACCCGCGAATCGCTCGCCCGCGCCATCAAGGCCGTCAAGCCCGGCCGCCAGATCAACATCATCGGCCGGGTCATCGAGTCGTACGCCAAGCGCTTCGGCTACGGCGTGGTGCGTGACTTCACCGGCCACGGCATCAACTCGGCCTTCCACTCCGGTCTGATCGTGCCGCACTACGACAGCCCGCACGCCACGACCACCATCCAGCCCGGCATGACGTTCACGATCGAGCCGATGCTGACGCTCGGCACGCACGAGTACGACATGTGGGAGGACGGCTGGACCGTCGTCACCAAGGACCGGAAGCGGACGGCGCAGTTCGAGCACACGCTGGTCGTCACGGACACCGGGGCGGAGATCCTCACGCTGCCCTGAAGCCGGTGTCGTGGCCCCGCTCGGACCCCGCTCCGGCGGCCGAGCGGGGCGTCGTGGCACGGGAGTTGCGACCCGGCGCCGACGCCCGCGCGGGCCCCGGTAGGGTTCGGGCCCGGGAAGGGCGAAGGTGAAGGGACCCCATGAGTAAGGTGCGCAGGCCGCACGGCCTCAGCCGTCCGCTCGCGACGGCGGCCGCGGCGACCGCCCTGGCGGTGACGGTGACGGGTTGCGTGACGGTGCACGGCGAGCGGGAGATCGTCCCCGCGGCGACGAAGGCCGAGGCACGCCGCGCGCTGAAGGACTTCCTGACCGCGTACAACAAGGCGGACGAGGAGCTGGACCCGGCGCTCGACGCGGGCCGGATCACGGGTCCGCTGGGCGCCATCAACCAGGCGGGCCTGCAGGCACGGCGCGTGCAGAACCCGGACGGCAACAAGAACCACGTGCCGCTCGAACTCACCGACGCGAAGTACGCGATACCGAAGAAGGCGGGCTGGCCCCGCTGGTTCGTCGCCGACACGCGCGCCAACCGCCGCGAGGACATGCGCTGGCTCCTGGTCTTCACCAAGGGCGGCCCGGACCAGCTCTGGGAGGCGTCCTACCTGAACCTCGTGGCGCCCGACGACGTGCCGCGGCTGAAGAAGGACGAGGACGGCTGGGCCGAGCCGGTGACGGCGGGCGAGGCGGCTCTCGCGATGGCGCCGAAGGACCTCGGCGAGAAGTACACGGCGTTCCTGAAGTCGGGCGGACCCGGCTTCGAGCCGGGACCGCACACCACGAAGTGGAAGGCGTTCCGCGACCGCAACACCAAGCGGCTCGGGGTGGGCGTGCAGTACCTCGACTACCCGATGAACGAGGGAACGTTCGCGCCCGTGGGCCTGCGCACCGAGGACGGGGGCGCGATGGTCTTCTTCTCCACGCACCACTACGAGAAGCAGACGGCGGCCAAGGGGACCGACCTCAAGCTCGACCCGGACGTGAAGGCCCTCCTCAAGGGCGACGCCAAGCAGGCGGTGACCCTGGAGCGCGTGTCGAACCAGGTCGTCGTCGACCCCGCGGAGTCCGACGGGGGCAAGGTCGCCTTCATCGGCCGCATCCAGGGCCTCACCGGGGCCAAGGGCGAGTAGCCCCGCCGGGCCGCCGGCGCGGTCAGCCCCGCAGCGGCCAGGCCGCGGAGTCCTGCTGCGGCTCGCCCGCGACCCGGGCGCACTCGTCGGTGAGCGTCTCCAGGAGCGTCAGCGGGTCCGGCAGCGGGTGCTCGGGGCCGCGCACCCAGCGCATCCCCAGGTCGCCGGGGAGCGCGGCGGGCGGCACGAGGACGTACGAGCCGCGGCAGTGCCAGCGCAGGCCCGGGTGCTCGTCCATCGTCTCGGGGTGGCAGTCCAGCTCGCAGGGCCACCACTCGTCCTCGTCCTCGGGGGTGCCGCGGGTCGCGGTGTAGAAGAGCAGGCGGCCGTCGTCGGACTCGGCGACCGGGCCGACCTCGATGCCCGCGGCGAGGAGCCGCTGGAGGGCCTCGCGGCCGGCGTCCAGGGGCACGTCGAGGACGTCGTGGATCATGCCGGTCGCGGTGATGAAGTTGGCCTGGGGCTGGTGGCGGGCCCAGCGCTCGATCTGGCCGGGGTCGGTCGTGGACTGCGTCTGCCAGGCGAAGGAGACCGGATGCCGGGCGGGTGTGGGGCAGCCGATGCGGTCGCACGAACATCGGTACCCCGAGGGATACGCGGCCGGGGCGAGCGGGAATCCGGCCGCCGCGGCGGCGAGCAGCAGGTCCTCGCGGGCCCGGTCATCCCCCGCCGTGTCCTTGGGGCGCCGGCGCAGCCACTGGGAAAACCTGCCCTGTCCACCGGACCGGCTGCCGAACTCCGCGCCCATCTAGCCCCTCACCTCGCCGTTGTGCCGAAAGCATGACCCATGGTCCCACCATCCTGCGCTTCAGGGGGCCGTAGCTCACAACCGGGGTGACCGGGACGACACCAACGTCGGGTGACATTCCGCCGCATTACGGACGAGAGCGGGTGATGCCGTACAGCGCGTACTCGACGATCTTGTCCACGTACTCGTGGGTGAGGGGGCCCGAGCGCATCAACCAGCGCTGGGCCAGCGGGCTCGCCCACAGCTCCAGGGCGATGCGGGGGTCGACGTCGGGCAGGACGTGCCCGGCCTCCTGCGCCTTGCGGATGCGCCTGACGAAGAGCTGGAGCTGCGGTTCGAGCAGCTTCTCCACGAATTCGGCGCCCACCTCGGGGTTGAGGAGCCCCTCGGCGGCGAGCGCGCGGTAGGGCGCGTCGTACTTGGGGTCGTTGAACTCGTCGACGGTGGCGCGCATCACGTGCTTGAGGTCCGCCTCCAGGTCGCCGGAGTCGGTGATCTCGGTCTGGACCACGTCGTGGCCCGCCTTCTCGCTGGCCTCGGCACTGGCCTGGTCGGCGAGGTCGAGGAAGGCGTCGAGCAGGACGGCGCCCTTCGACGGCCACCAGCGGTAGATCGTCTGCTTGCCGACGCCCGCGCGGGCCGCGATGGCCTCGATCGTCAGCTTGGCGTATCCGGTCTCGTGGACGAGGGCGAGGGCGGCGTCGTAGATGGCGCGGCGCGAGCGTTCGCTGCGGCGCGTGGAGTCGGGAACGGTCTTCTGGGCCATGTCCTCGAATGTAGCAGCGCCGAGCCGAGACGTACCGTCTTGACAATACGTGGCGTCTCGTTCGAGGTGGCGCAACCACCCGTTCGGTGCACAGCGCGGAGACTTCTCACACCCCACTATGGGCAGCAACTGCCCCGCGACGGGCGGCTCCTGCCTCACCATGGGCAGAGCTGACCCAACCCGGGCAGCACCTGACCCTGCGGTCGTGAGGAGCCTTCCTTGTCCCGTAGTCCTCGCTCTCCTCGGCGCGCCACACCCAGGCGCTATCTGATGTGCCCACCGGCACACTTCAAGGTCACGTACTCCATCAACCCCTGGATGGACCCCGCCAAGCCCGTCGACGTACCGCTGGCCGTCGCCCAGTGGGAGGACCTGCGCGACCGCTACCGCGCGCTCGGCCACACCGTCGAGGAACTGACCCCCCGGCGGGAACTGCCGGACATGGTCTACGCGGCGAACGGCGCGACCGTCGTCGACGGCCGGGTCCTCGGCGCCCGCTTCGCCCACCGCGAGCGCGAGGCGGAGGCCGCGGCCCACCTGGAGTGGTTCCGCGCGCACGGCTTCACCGAGGTGCACGAGCCCGTCCACATCAACGAGGGCGAGGGCGACTTCGCCGTCACCTCCTCCTACGTCCTGGCCGGGCGCGGCTTCCGGGCCAGCCCGCTCTCGCACGGCGAGGCACAGGAGTTCTTCGGCCGCCCGGTCATCGGGCTCGACCTGATCGACCCCCGGTACTACCACCTGGACACCGCGCTCGCCGTCCTGGACGACGCGGCGGACGAGGTCATGTACTACCCGGCGGCCTTCTCGCCGGGCAGCCGGGCGGTCCTGCGGCGGCTCTTCCCCGACGCGCTGATCGCCGAGGAGCCGGACGCCGAGGCGCTGGGGCTCAACGCCGTCTCCGACGGCCGCCACGTGCTGCTCCCCCAGGCCGCCGTGGGGCTCTACGAACCGCTGCGGGCCCGCGGCTTCGAGCCCATCGGGATGGACCTGAGCGAACTGCTCAAGGGCGGCGGCAGCGTGAAGTGCTGCACACAGGAGCTGCGGGCGTGATACCAATACGGGCGCACGGCCGCACGGACCCATTTGTGAGGCCGTGTCACGACAACCAAACAGTCGGGCCCGGCGCCGGCCGGGTCCAGGGGGAAGAGGTATCAGCGCAGTGAACCGTATGCGCACGTCCGCAGCGATACTGGCGACCGCGGGGGCACTGACCGCCGCACAGCTCGGCGTGGCGGGGGCCGCGTCCGCGTCGGAGAAGCCGACCGCGCGGACCGAGTCGGCCGCTCCGAGCGCCGCGCCGCGGAGCTCGGGCTGCCCGATCGACATCGTCTACACCTCCCGCTTCCAGATCGACCGGAACGGGTGGGTGACCAACGGGGGCCTGTACTTCGGGCTGAAGAGCAAGAGCACCAAGACCTTCAAGAAGGTCAGCTTCACCGTCACCAACGTCAAGAACATCCGCTTCGGCAGGGCGACGCCGACCGGGGGCAAGGTGACCCGCAAGACGTCGCAGACCGTCAAGGTCTACGACAAGAGCCTCGCGCCCAAGGCCAAGCTCGGCGTCAAGGTGCGCACGCACCTGCTCAACACCCGCACGTACCGGGTGAAGTTCACCGTGCGCGGCGAGGGCTGGAGCTGCGCCGTCAACCAGGGCACGTGGGGCGCGGGCTCCTAGCGGCCCGGCGTCACCCGGCGGACCGGGGCGGCCACGCGTCGCCCCAGTCCGTGTCGCGCGCCGCGCGGTAGAGGGGGCCGTGGCGCTTGGTCACGGTCTCCCTGCGCAGCTGCTCCTCGGCCGCACACAGGTCGAGGAGCACCTGGCCCTTGCGGATCTGGGGCCGCCGCACCACGCGTGCCGCCGGCGGCACGGGATCCAGGCGGGTCGCCGCCACGTAACCGAACTTCTCGTCCTCGTACGCGAGCGAGCCGCCCTTGACCTGGCGGTGCAGCGACGACCTGCTGACCCGCGCCGAGAAGTGGCACCAGTCGGCGCCGGGCTCTATGGGGCAGGGCGCGCTGTGCGGGCAGGGCGCGGCGACGCGGAACCCGGCGGCGATCAGCCGGTCCCTGGCCTCGATGATCCGGGCGTAGCCGTCCGGGGTGCCGGGCTCCACGACGACGACGGCTCCGGTGGCCGCCTTCGCCGCGGCTTCGACGACGGAGCGCCGGTCGGCCTCCGTCAGCTCCTTCAGCACGTACGACACGGTGACGAGGTCGGCGTCCTCGATCGCGAGCGAGCCGCCGATCCTGGCGCGCTCCCACCGCACGGACCCCAACTGCGGGATGCTCCCGGCGAGTTCACGCCCCAGGGCGAGTGCGGGCTCGGCCCAGTCGAGCACGGTGACGGGCCGCTCGCCCGGCCAGGTCTCGGCGACCGCCCAGGTGGCGGCGCCGGTGCCACCGCCGACGTCCACGTGGCTGCCGGGCGCCCACCCCTCGGGCACGGCGCCCGCGAGCGCGTCGAGCGCGGAGCACACGGCCTCGAAGGTCGCGGGCATCCGGTACGCGGCGTAGGCGGCGACGTCGGCGCGGTCCCGCAGGATGGGCGCGTCGGTGGGCGTCTGCCCCCGGTAACTGGCGATGAGCCGGTCGACGGCCCGCGCGGCCTGCGTGGGCGGCAGCCCGTCGAGCAACCCGGCGAGCGCGGCACGCAGGGCATCGGCGGGACGGACGGAGATCGGCACGTTCACCCCGAGAGTCTACCGGGACCGACGCCTCCGGATGTGGCACGAGAACGGCACCCCGCAGGGGACGCGGAGAACCACGAGAGCGCTCAAGGCCGCCCCACGGGCGCGGGGAACTGCGCGAGCGACCGCACACGGCCCGCGCCCGCGCAGACAACCGGAGGTGGGCAGACGCGTGGGCGGGGCCTACCCCGCGGCGGCCCGCGCCAGCCGCGTGGCCGCCCGCGCCCGCGGGGAACTGTCCAAAGCCCCACGCCGCGGATGCACCGCATTGCTCAGGAGCACGAGAAACGTGTCGGTGGCCGGATCGAGGACGAGGGACGTCCCGGTGAACCCGGTGTGCCCGGCAGCACCCCGCCCGGCCAGCTCCCCCATGAACCACGGCTGGTCGATCCCGAACCCGAGCCCGCCCCCCATCAGCATCAGCTCGACGAAGTCGGGCCCGAGGACGCGGGCCCTGCCGTACGCTCCCCCGCAGAGGATCGTCCGGCAGAAGACCGCCAGGTCACGCCCGGTGGAGAAGAGACCGGCGTGCCCGGCCACGCCCCCCAGCGCCCAGGCGTTCTCGTCGTGGACGACGCCCCGCAGCATCCCCCGGTCGGCCTTGGCCCACGGTCTGCGCTGGTCCTCCGTGGCGGCGGCGTCCGGACGCGGCCCGAAGCCGGTGCCGCTCATGCCGAGCGGCCGGGTGATGCCCTCGCGCACGAGGTCGGCCAGGGAACGCCGGGTCAGGCGCTCCAGGATGTGCTGGAGCAGGAGCATGTTCAGGTCGGAGTAGACGTACTCGCCGGGTTCGCCGACCGGCTCCTCCGCCCGCAGCGCCGCGAGCCGCGAGGCGTCGTCGGGACAGTCGTACAGCGGCAGCTCGGGCCGGAACCCGGAGGTGTGGGTGAGGAGCTGGCGCACGGTGACGCCGTGCGCGGCGGCGCCGCGGAACTCGGGGATGTACGCGCCCACGAGCGCGTCGATGCCGAGGGTGCCGCGCTCCAGTTGCTGCATGGCGGCGACGGTCGTGAAGAGCTTGGTGAGCGAGGCCAGGTCGAAGGGCGTGTCCACCCGCATGGGGACACGCCACTCGTGGGGCAGCTCGACGCCCCGGCCGGCCTCCGGGTCGTACGAGGCGTAGCGCACCGCCCAGCCCGCGGCCGCCTCGGCGGCGATGACGGGGCCGCGGCCCACGACGACCACGGCGCCCGAGCACCAGGGGCGGGGGCCGCGTGTCAGCTCGCGCACCTCGGCGACCAGACGGCCGATCTCGTCCGGGTCGAGGCCCGCGCGCTCGGGGGTGCCGGCGCGCAGGGTGCGTGGTGAGCTCAGTGTTCCGCCTCCTCCGTGGGCGTGTGCTGCCAGGGGCGGCACAGTCCCACGAAGCAGGCGATGGCCGCCAGCGCGCAGACCAGTTGGACGACGGCCATGGGGACGGCGGTGTCCTCCCCCGCGATGCCGACGAGCGGCGAGGCGACGGCGCCGACGAGGAAGGAGGAGGTGCCGAGGAGCGCGGAGGCGGACCCGGCGGCGTGCGGGGTGCGGATGAGGGCGAGGGACTGGGTGTTGGGCATGGCGAGACCCATCGCCGACATCAGGACGAAGAGCCCGGCGGCGACGGGGAAGAGGCCGATCTCGCCGAAGACGCCGGTGGTCATGAGCAGCAGGGCGGTGGCGGCGACGGCGATGGTGGTGAGGCCGAAGGCGAGCGCCTTGTTGAGGCTGACCCGGCCGACGAGGACCTTGCCGTTGATCTGGCCGACGACGATCAGGCCGACGGAGTTGACGCCGAAGAGGAGGCTGAAGGTCTGCGGCGAGGCGCCGTAGATCTCCTGGATGACGAAGGGCGAGGCGGAGATGTAGGCGAAGAGGGCGGCGAACGCGAAGCCGCCCGCGACCATGTAGCCGGTGAAGACGCGGTCGGCGAGGAGGGAGCGCATGGTGCGCAGCGCCTCGGCGGTGCCGCCGCTGTGCCGCTTGTCGGGGGCGAGGGTCTCGGGCAGGACCCGCCACACCAGGAAGGTCAGGGCGATGCCGACGCCGGTGAGGACGACGAAGATGCCGCGCCAGTCGGTGAAGCGCAGGACCTGACCGCCGATGAGGGGTGCGACGACCGGGGCCACGCCGGAGATCAGCATCAGGGTGGAGAAGAAGCGGGCCATCTCCACGCCGTCGTACAGGTCGCGGACGATCGCGCGGGCGATGACGATCCCGGCGGCCCCGGCGAGGCCCTGGAGCAGGCGGAAGCCGATGAGCAGTTCCGCGGTGGGGGCGAACGCGCAGATCGCGGTGGCGACGATGTAGACGAGCAGCCCGACGAGGAGCGGCCTGCGGCGTCCCCACTTGTCGCTCATGGGGCCCACCACGAGCTGGCCGAGGGCCATGCCCATGAGGCAGGCGGTGAGGGTGAGCTGGACGGTCGCGGCCGGGGAGCTCAGGGCGTCGGTGACCTCCGGCAGGGCCGGGAGGTACATGTCCATGGAGAGCGGCGGGACGGCGGTGAGGCCGCCGAGCACCAGGGTCACCAGGGCTCCGGTGCGGCGGAGGGCGACGGGGCTCTTCGGCTCCGCCGCCCCGGTTATCTCGTGCTCTGCGGTTGTCTGCCCGCGCTCAGGCATCTAGCCCCTCCCATGTCTCTTCGTTTCCCCCCATGGTCGCAGCTCCGGGCAGGTGGTTCCTCCCCCCGAACCCGCCCCCTTCCCGGGGCCGGGGGCCCCGCCCCGGCCTCCGCTCCTCAGATGCCGGAGGGGCTGGGAACCAGAGGTCGGAGGGGCTGGGAACCAGAGGTCGGAGGGGCTGGTCCCCAGACTCCGGACGGCTGGAAGGTCCTGCCGTCCGGCGTCCGAGGACCCACTCGGCTCAGCCGGTGATCACGCCGGGCGGAGCCCCGGCGAGCCCGCCTCGGTGACGAAAGAGGCCGCTGTCTTCAGGGACGCCCCCGGCTTCGTGACGGCGTCGAGCGTCTTGAAGTCGGCCCGCGCGGAGTCCCGGCCGTAGGCCACCGTCACGTAGCCCCGCCGCCCGTTGTAGAACTTCAGGTGCGGGTTGGCCCTGGTGTAGGTCTCCCAGTTGGCCGGCTTGTCGGCGCCGTCCTTGCCGCTGGCGATGGACGTGGCGACGATCTCCGTGCCGAGGGTCTTGGAGGAGGGGTCGTCGAAGTCGGCCTTGATGTCGAAGGCGTAGCCGACGTGCACGTCACCGGTGAGGACCATGAGGTTGTCCAGGCGTGCGGCCCTGGCGCCCGCGAGGACCCGCTGCCGGGAGGCGCGGTAGCCGTCCCAGGCGTCCATGGAGAGCTTCGGCTGCTCGGTGAGGTCCAGCCGGCGCTGGGAGAAGGTGACCTGCTGGGGGACGACGTTCCACAGGGCGCGGGAGCGGCGCCAGCCGTCGATGAGCCAGCGCTCCTGCGTGGCGCCGGTGATGGTGCGCGCCGGGTCGTCCGTCTCGGGGCCCGCGGGGTGCGCTTTGTCGCCGTACGCCTGGTCGGAGCGGTACTGCCGGGTGTCGAGGATGTCGAACTGGGCGAGGCGGCCCCAGACCAGGCGGCGGTAGAGCTGGGCGTCGGGGCCCTTGGGGAGCTGGGGGCGGCGCAGCGGCAGGTTCTCCCAGTACGCGCGGTAGGCGGCGGCGCGGCGGAGCAGGAACTCCGCGGCCGGGTCGCCGTTCTCGGAGATGTCGTCGGCGTAGTTGTTCTCGGCCTCGTGGTCGTCCCAGGTGACGACGAAGGGGTGCGCGGCGTGCGCGGCCCGCAGGTCGGGGTCGGACTTGTAGAGGCCGTACCGCAGTCGGTAGTCCTGGAGGGTCTTGGTCTCCTTGTTGTAGTGGGCGGGCAGGGTGCGGTCGGTGTAGTTGCGGGCGCCGCCGACGGCGTTCACGGCGTACTCGTAGAGGTAGTCGCCGAGGTGGAAGACGACGTCGACGTCGTCCTGCGCCAGGTGCTTGTGGGCGGTGAAGTAGCCGTCGTGGTAGGCCTGGCAGGAGACGGCGGCGAGGGTCAGGGAGCCGGGGCGGCTGCCCGCGGCGGGCGCGGTGCGGGTGCGGCCGGTCTCGCTCACCCACTGACCGGCGCGGAAGCGGAAGTAGTAGCGGCGGCCCGGGTCCAGGTGGTCCGCCTCGACGTGCACGGAGTGGCCGTACTCGGGGTGCGCGGTGGCGGTGCCGCGTCTGGCGATCCGGCGGAAGCGTGCGTCGTGGGCGAGTTCCCAGCGGACGGAGACGCGCTCCTGGGGCAGGCCGCCGCCCGGCTCGTAGGGGGCGGGTGCCAGGCGGGTCCAGAGCAGGACCGAGGTGGGCTGCGGGTCACCGGAGGCGACGCCGAGCGTGAAGGGGTCGTCCTTGATGCGGCGGGCGTCCAGCTCGGCGGCGGCCGCGACGCCGGCGCTCGGCAGGTTGGTGGCGAAGGCGAGGGCGGCGGCCGCTCCGGTGACGGTGAGGAAGCGGCGGCGCCCGAGGTGCTGGGCAGCGGCGCGGAGCTCGGGTGCGTGGTGCGTGCCTGCGGGTGTCATTGGACCCTTCCCTGACGATTGGTGTCAGGTGCATGGAAGTAGCGGGGGACGACGGCCGCCTGTCGCGTACACAACAGCCATATGGCGGGCGGATGATGTCCGCGTGGACGGCCCTCCCGTACGCTGCGGGGCCATGAACGCTGAGCCAACTCCCCGGCCGAACTCCTCCCCCGCCACCCCGCGGACCGCCGCGAAGACCGCCGTGGTGACCGGGGCGGGCTCCGGAATCGGCCGCTCCGTCGCCCTCGAACTCCTGGCCGCGGGCTGGTCCGTGGCGCTCGCGGGCCGCCGCGTCGAGACCCTGGCGGAGACGGCCGCCCTCGCCTCCGCGCCGGACGGCGCCGCCCTCACCGTACGGACGGACGTGTCACGGCCGGACGACGTGGCCGCGCTGTTCGCCGCCGTCCGCGAGCGCTTCGGGCGGCTCGACCTGCTCTTCAACAACGCCGGCACGTTCGGCCCCGGTGGCGTCCCGGTCGAGGACCTGTCCTACGAGGCGTGGCGGCACGTCGTCGACACCAACCTCAACGGCGCCTTCCTCTGCGCGCAGGCGGCCTTCCGGCAGATGAAGGAGCAGGAGCCGCACGGCGGCCGGATCATCAACAACGGCTCCATCTCCGCGCACGCGCCGCGCCCGGACTCGGTGGCGTACACGGCGACGAAGCACGCGCTGACCGGCCTGACGAAGTCCCTTTCCCTGGACGGGCGTCGCCACCGGATCGCCGTGGGGCAGATCGACATCGGCAACGCCGCGACCGACATGACCGAGCGCATGCAGTCGGGCGTCCTCCAGGCCAACGGCGAACTGGCGAGCGAGCCGGTGATGGACGTGGCCGACGTGGCGCGCACGGTGCGGCACATGGCGGAGCTGCCCCTGGAGGCGAACGTCCAGTTCGCGACGGTCCTCGCGACCGACATGCCCTACATCGGACGGGGTTGAGGGGCCGTTTCGCGGCACGGCGGGCCGGGGGCGGCGGCCGGGGCGGGTCGGCGGAGAACCGTCCCGACGTCCGGATCTCCACAAGTGGAATGGGGCCTGCCGCACCAATCCGGGTCAGCACGCACCGTATGCTCGGCTTCTCTCCACGAGAACTTCACACTTGGAGCATCTCTTGCGCATACGCACCGCCGCCCCCGCCGTCCTCACCGCCACCGCTCTGGCGGCGGCCCTGCTCGCCGCGTCGCCCGCGTCGGCGGCGAGCCACCAGGGCGGACTGCACCTCGGCCACATCCAGTACGACAGCCCCGGCCGCGACACCCGGTCGAACGCGTCGCTGAACGCCGAGTGGGTCAACATCCACAACAACACCCGGTCCCCGATCCAGCTCAAGGGCTACAAGCTCAAGGACAACACCGGGTACACCTACACCTTCGGCAGCTACAAGATCGGCGCCGGCAAGACCGTCAAGGTCCGCACCGGCAAGGGCGCCGACGCCTCCGGCGTGCGCTACTGGGGCCGGGGCGGCTACGTCTGGAACAACACCGGCGACAAGGCCCGCCTCCTCAAGCCGAGCGGTGCGCTCAAGGACTCCTGCTCCTGGTCGCGCGCCGGCTCCGGGCACGTCAGCTGCCACTGACCGCCGTCCGAGGGGGGTGGGGGGGCGGCCGCTCCGTGACGGGGCCCCGGCGGTCGGGGCCGCGGGGGAATGAACCCGCGCCGCGGAACGGTTGCCCTGCGACATGACGACGAATGACACCGCCGGCTCCCCCGCCCCCGAAGTGCTGCGCTACGCGGCCTTCACCACCGACCCCGCGGGCGGCAACCCCGCCGGGGTCGTCCTCGACGCGGCCGGACTCGACGACACGGCGATGCTGACGATCGCGGCACGGCTCGGCTACAGCGAGACCGCCTTCCTCACGGCCAGGGACCCCGGAGCCGCCGAACCGGTCTACGACGTGCGCTACTTCGCCCCCAAGGCCGAGGTCCCGTTCTGCGGGCACGCCACCGTGGCCGCCGCGGTGGCGCTCGCCGAGCGGGACGGGACCCGTGCCGGCGCCGGGGGCTATCTCTTCGCGACACCGGCGGGCGAGGTGCCGGTCGCCGTCGACACGGGCGAGGGGACGCCGCGGGCCACGCTCACCAGCGTCGTGCCGCACGTCGAGGCCGCCGGGGCGGACGACGTGGCCGAGGCGCTCGCCGCGCTCGGCTGGTCCGCGGCCGAACTGGACGCCGCCCTGCCGCCGCGGATCGCCTTCGCGGGCGCCCGCCACCTCGTCATCGCCGCGGCGACCCGGGACCGCCTCGCCCGGCTCGACTACGACTTCCCGCGCCTGGAGGCGCTGATGCGACGCCTCGGCCTCACGACCGTGCAGCTGGTCCGGCGGGCGTCGGCGGACGTCTTCCACGTACGCGACCCGTTCCCGGTGGGCGGCGTCGTCGAGGACCCGGCGACGGGCGCGGCGGCCGCCGCCTTCGGCGCCTACGCGCGCGAACTCGGCCTCGTCCCCGCCTCCGCCGTCCTCACCCTCCACCAGGGCGAGGACATGGGCAGGCCCGGCGTCCTGACGGTGACGCTGCGGGAGGGCGACGAGCGGGTGCGGGTCAGCGGGACGGCGGTACGGATTCCGGCGTGACGCCCGCGCGGGCGTCACGGCCCGCCCGGCCCCTGACGGCTCAGGCCTGGCCCGTCTCGAAGTGGGTGATCCTGCCCGCGTCGTCCGGGACGAAGCGCCACTTCGTGCGCATCTCGCCCCAGGTGTCGTTGCGGTAGGTGACGAGCAGCACGCGGCCCCCGTCCGACTCCGACATGACGTCCATGTGGCCGCGCGAGGAGAAGATCTCCCGCTCGGTCCACTCGGCGACGTCACGGTCGGAGCCGTCGTCGGACATGGTCGCGCCGGGCGCGAGCAGCGCCTCGAAGGCGTGCCTGTCATGGGCGTTGACCGCGGTCACGAAAGCCCGGACCGAGGGGTCGCCGAGCCGGTTCACCTGGATGCTCATGGGCACACGCTCACACCGGGCGGACGCCCGCGCCACCGGGACGCCGGCGCCCCTCACCCGTACGGCCGCCCGGACCGGGTGCCCGGCGCCGGTCCGTCGGACGGTGGGAGAGGACCGATTCCGTTTCCGCCCACCGCTGGGGAGCCCGCGATGACCTGTTCCTGCCTGGACCGACGTGACCTCGGACTGCTGCTCCTGCGCGCGGGGACCGGAGGGGTGCTCGCCGCGCACGGCGCCCAGAAGCTGTTCGGCTGGTTCGGCGGCCACGGCCTGGAGGGCACCGGCGCCTTCTTCGAGTCCATCGGCTACGCCCCGGGCAAGCGCAACGCCCTGGTCGCCGGGCTCGCCGAGGCCGGCGGCGGCGCCCTCCTCGCCCTGGGGCTCGCCACCCCGGCGGCGGGCTCCGCGGCGGCCGGCGCCATGGCGGGCGCCGCGGCCGTGCACGCGCCGAGCGGCTTCTTCAGCCAGGGCGGCGGCTACGAGTACCCGGCGTTCCTCGGCCTGACCGCCGCCGCCCTCGCCGTCACCGGGCCCGGCCGCTACTCCGTCGACCACGCGGTCGGCCACTCCCTCAACCGCGCCTGGATGGTCCCCGCCGCGCTCGCGGGCACCGCGGTCGGGGTGCTCGTGACGCTGGCCGCGCGCCGGAAGAACGTACGCGAGAGCGCCTCGCCCGAGGAGTAGCCCGCGTGGCAGGCTGCGGGCCATGAACGACCGACCGGACCCGCCGCGGTCCGCCCCGCGCCCGCCCGCGCCCCACCCGGACCCCTGGGACACCGTCGACCGCCTGTACGACTGGCTGGAGTCCCACAACCGGCGCGCCCCGCGGGAGGCCCTGCTCCTGCGCATGCTGAAGCTCTCCGAGGAGGTCGGCGAGGTCTCCGAGGCGGTCATCGGCGCCATGGGACAGAATCCGCGCAAGGGCGCCAGCCACACCTGGGACGACGTCCGGGCCGAGCTGTGCGACGTCATCGTCACGGCCATGGTGGCGCTGCGCACCCTGACCCCCGACGCGGAGGCCGTGCTCGCCGCACATCTGCGCCGCGTCGCCGACCGCTCGGAGATCCCTGTCCCGGAGGGCGACCGCCCCGAAAGGGCTGCCCCCGGCGGCGACCGCTCCAAAACCGGTTTACCCGAGGGCGGTTGAGCACCTACCCTCCGCCCTCATGACCCTTTCCTCCGATCACCCCCCGCGCCTCGCGAGCCTCACCTTCCACGGCCCGTTCTCCGAGGCGCGCGCCGAGCGCCTCGTCGGCCGGCTCGCGGCGACAGCCCCCCGCACGGTCCTCGACATCGGCTGCGGCTGGGGCGAGTTGCTGCTGCGCGTCCTGGGTGCGGCGCCCGGGGCCACCGGCGTCGGCGTCGACCTCAACGGCGAGGACCTGGCCCGCGGCCGGGCCGCCGCCCGGGAGCGCGGCCTCGCCGACCGGGTGCTCTTCGCCGAGGAGTCCGCGCGCGACACCGGCCGCGGCCCCGCGGACGTCGTGCTCTGTCTGGGCGCGAGCCAGGCCCTCAGCGCCGCCGAGCCGCCCCGGTCGGCCGTGGAGGCGCTGCACGCGCTGCGCCGGCTGGTCCTGCCGGGCGGCCGGGTGGTGCTCGGCGAGGGCTTCTGGCAGCGCCCGCCCACCGCGAACGAGCTGGCCGGGATGTGGCCGGACGCGCGGGCCGACGAGTACTTGCCGCTCGGCGACCTGGTGGACGCGGCGATCGACGCCGGGTTCCGTCCCCTGTGGGTGGAGACGGCGAGCGAGGAGGAGTGGGAGGAGTTCGAGTCCGGCTACCGCTGCGACGCCGAGGAGTGGCTCGCCGCGCACCCGGACCACCCGGAGGCCGCCGGGACGCGGGCGCGCGTCGACGCCCAGCGTGCCACCTGGCTGCGCGGGTACCGCCGGGTGCTCGGCATCACGTATCTGACCTTGGTCCCGGTGGGCTGAGGCGGGTTAGGGTCGGGCGGTAACGGCGTCTCGGACAAGGGAGCTGCGCGCGATGGGCGCGAGGGTCACTGCGGTCAGCAGCAACGGAACGTACTCCTTCACCAAGCCGAACCGCGAGAGCGTCACGCTCCTCGCGGGCCTCGGCGTCGAGGGCGACGTCCACGCCGGGGAGAAGGTCAAGCACCGCTTCCGGGTCCGGCAGGACCCCGACCAGCCGAACCTGCGCCAGGTCCACCTCATGCACGAGGAACTCTTCGACGAGCTCGCCGCGGACGGCTACGCCGTGGCCCCCGGCGAGCTGGGCGAGAACATCACCACGCGCGGCCTCGACCTGCTCGGCCTGCCCACGGGCGCACGGCTGCGCCTGGGCGCCGACGCCGTCGTGGAGATCACCGGGCTGCGCAACCCGTGCCGCCAGATCGACGCCTTCCGCGCCGGGCTGATGAAGAAGGTCGTCGGCCGCGACGCGTCCGGCGCGGTCGCCCACAAGGCCGGCGTCATGAGCGTGGTCCTGCACGGCGGCGAGGTCCGCCCCGGGGACGCCGTCGAGGTCGTCCTGCCGGAGGGGCCGCACCACCCGCTGAAGACCGTCTGAGGCGCGCGGCCGGGGTGGTGGCCACCGGCTGCTAACGCCCGAACCACGCCTCGGCGAGCGCGTCGAGCGTCGGCTCGGGCGGGGCGGGCAGCTCCTTGAGGTACCAGGGCAGGTTGCTGTAGACGTGCAGCAGCGCGTACGCGAGGAGCAGGCGGGGCGGGAACGTCTCGCCGTACGCCCGCATGAAGCGGGCGAGGAGGCCCGGCTCGCCGCGGGTGACGAAGAGGCCCACGCCCACGAAATCGTACGCCCGGTCGCCGATCATGGCGGGCTCGAAGTCGATGAGCCCGGTGAGCCGCCGGCCGTCGGGGTCGACCAGCAGGTGCTGGCGCATGAACTCCGTGTGCAGCAGGGCGCGTCGGTCCGGTGTGCCCGCGCCGTCGAACGTGACGGAGTCGAGGAAGCCGGGTATCTGCTCCAGCCAGCTCTCCGGCAGGCCGTGGGCGCGCTGCTGCTCGACCGTGCGCGCGCGCCTGCGTCCGAGGAACGCCTCCCAGTCGCCGGGGCCGAGGACGTCGGCCAGCGGCTCGTGGTCGAGGGCGTGCAGCGCGGCGAGCGCCTCGGCCGCTTCGGTGACGACGCGCTCCCGGTCGGCGTGCGGCATGCGCGGCCAGGCGACCGCCAGGTCCTCGCCGGGCAGCCGGTCCATCAGGACGTAGCGCCAGCCGTTCTCGTACGGGCCGACGCCGTGGACGCCCGGTGTGGGGACGGGCAACCTGCCGTGGACGTGGCTCAGGACGCGGCCCTCGGCGATGCCGTCGTCGGCCGCCGCGCCGGGGAAGAGCTTCAGCACGTGCGCGTCGCCGACCGCGTAGACGGGCTGCGACCCTTCCGGGTAGCGCACCAGGGGCGCTCCGGCGAGGCCGAGGCGTGCGCAGAGGTCTTCGGCGGCGGGCCGCACGACCGCCTCGTCGGGCACGACGCGGTCCCACTCTTCGTCCGTGTTCACCTCGGGCAGCATGATCGGCACCGTAATGCCTACCGAAGTCGGTCCGCGACCGACTTTCGGCCGCTGCGGGGCGTCGCGCCCGGCTCCTAGCGTGCTCCGGGCATGACGTTCGACGGCGCGTCCGCCGTCACGGAGGGAACGGAGCACCACCACGATGCCGAGCGAGCAGTTCGACAAGAGGAGCGGGGCCGCGACGCCGCGGACGACGGCCCTCGGCCACCCGAAGGGCGATCTGTGGCTGCTGCTCGCCGGGCTGCCCGTGCTCGGCCTGCTCGTCGGTCTCGCCCTGCCTCGGCTGGCCCGCTGGGTGTCGGGCTCGCCGGTGCTGCCCTGGCGGGACGGCATCGCCTTCGTCGGCAGGCTCGACGCGCCCTGGCAGACCGGGCTGGTGATGGCGGCCGGGCTGGTGGCCGGGCTGGCGCTCGCGTTCACGGCGATCGCCGAGGCGATGCGCCTCGAACTGACCGACGATCAGGTGCGGATCGAGCAGCACGACACGGTCCGGGTGCTGGAACGCGCGGACGTCTCGGCCGTGTTCCGCGACGGCAAGCACTTGGTGATCCTCGGCAGGGACTCGGCGGAGCTGGCGCGCGGCGAGCACGGGGCGTCCGCCGCCGCGCTGGCCGACGCGTTCCGCGCGCACGGCTACCCCTGGCGGGACGCCGACCCGCACGCGGCCCTGTTCCGGCGCTGGATACCCGGCGCCCCCGGCCTGCCCGCCGAGGTCCACGCGCTCCTCAAGGCCCGCGAGGCGGCGATGAAGCGGGACTCCGGACGCGACGCCAGGGACCTGGCCGAGGCGGTGCGGGAGGCGGGCTTCGTCGTACGGGACGAGAAGGGCGAGCAGTACTGGCGGCCGTTGGCCGGGGGTGGCGGGGCGTAACGCGTCCGTGGGTCGGCGCGGCCGTGCGTCGGCGCGTCAGAAGACGAACGGGCCCGGTGTCTGCCCCGACGTGGCGTCGCACGTCACGGTGAGGCCGAAGACGACGATCTTCAGCGATGTGCCTTCGAGGCTGTCGCCCGCGGCGACGGTCCCGGTGAGCGGTCCCGTGGAGACCGGGCCGCCCGCGGGTATGGCCGGGTTGGAGCCGCCGGTGAACTCGGTGGTGCCCGAGCCGTTCTTGGTGAGGGTGAGCGTGGAGTCGACCGCGCCCGCGCCGATGGGGATCGGGGCGGTGACCGCCGAGGTGGACACCTCGATGGTGGCGTCGGCGCCGTCCTGCGTGGCGGTGAGGGTCGCCGTGCCGGAGCCGTAGGAACCGCAGTCGAACGAGAGGGTGGCGCTCTGCGGTTCGACCGCGGTCGCCGCCGGCGCGAGAACGAGCGCGCCGACGGCGAACGCCGATCCGATGACCGTCCCGATGCCGAGTCTGCCGTGTCGCATGGAGGCCTGCCTTCGTGGTGGGGGGGGAGGACGTGTCCGGCCTGGCCCGACGACGTTACTGACGAGTCGTCAGACGACCGGATCGCCGCCCATTGAGGCACACGCCACCAGAGGTGGCAAGGCAGGCCTCCATGATTCTTGACATGCCACGACCAATTCAGGCCGCTCGGTCACGGGTCAGGCATCACCCTCCAGCGCCTCGGCCACACCCTCGGCCAGGAGATCGGCGTACGCGGCCGTCCAGCTCTCCACCGTGGCGCGGTCCCACAGGTCGGTGGAGAACTCCACGTAGCCGGAGAGCACGTCGCCCGTCGGGATCAGACCGAAGTTGAACTCCGACCGCGCGCCGGGCACGGTCAGATCCTCGACCGCCGTCGTCAGACCCGGCAGCTCGATGTCCGTCTCCAGGGAGTTCTGGTACTGGAAGCCGAGCGGCAGCTTGTCGGGCACCTCGACGCCCAGCGCCTCCCCCAGGTCGCCCGCCACCGCGCGCAGCGGCGCCGCGTGGTCGATCGCCTCGACCGCGCGGCGCGCCACCTGGTCGACCAGCGCGCCGAACGAACCGGCCCGGTCGCCGCGGACGCGCAGCGTGAAGGACGAGACCGTGCAGGCGGCGAGGGCCTCGAACTCCCGCCGCTCGCGGTTGGCGTAGGAGATGGCGAGCAGCACGTCCGGCTCGCCCGTCACCTTCCCGACCAGGCGGGCCATGGCCGCCGCCGTCACCGCGAAGGGCGTCGTGCGGTGCCGGCGGGCCAGGCTCTCCACACCGGTGCGCACCTCCTGCCCCACCGTGAACAGCACCACGTCACCCGCGCCGCTCAGCTCGGCCGGGCGCGGCCGGTCGAGCGGCAGTGTGCCGGAGAAGGGCGCGCCGTCGAGCTGCCGTGCCCAGTAGTCGACCAGGCGACCCTTGTCCCGCGTACGGTCGTGTTCGCGCTGCCAGCGCGCGTACGCGCCGGGCTGCGGCGGGTCCGCCGCCAGGCCGTCCGGCTCCCCGGTGACCGCCGCCCGGTACAGCGCGGCGAGCTCGCGGAGCAGGAGGGTGACCGACCAGCCGTCGCAGGCCGCGTGGTGCAGTACGAAGACCAGGGCCCAGCGGTCGCTCGCGGTGCGCAGGAGGCGGAACGCGGGGGCCAGTTCGGCGCGGATGTCGAAGGGCGTCGCGGCCGTCCGCGCCGCCAGGCGCTCCGCCTCCGCCTCGGCCGCCGGCACGGAACCGAGGCGCGCGAGCAGATCCTCCTCGGGCAGCTCGACCGGCCGGGGGCGCAGCGCCTCCTGCTGCCACTCCCCCGTCGCCGTGTCCTCCACGAGGCGGGTGCGCAGCGCCTCGTGCCGCGCGACCAGCCGGGTCAGGGCCGTGCGCAGGGCCGGTACGTCGAGCTGCCCCGTCAGCGTCAGGCGCATCGCCACGTTGTAGATCTGCGGGCGGGGGTGGGTCAGATGCCGGGTGATGAAGGCGCTCTGCTGGACGGTGGCGGGGGCGCGGCTCCCGGCCGGGGCGTCGGCGGGCGCCTGCTCCTCGGCCCCCGGCACGGCCTCGGTCGCGGCCCCGGCCGCCGCCTCCTCCGCCGTCTCCGCCTCCGCCTCCGCCTCCGCGAGGAACGCCGCCATGGCGCGGAGCGTGGGCTCCTCGTAGAAGCGGGCGACGGGGTACTCCGTGCCGAACTCCTCCCTCACGCTGTTGGCCAGGCGGATCGCCGTGATGGAGTGTCCGCCGAGTTCGAAGAAGGAGGCCTCGGGGCCGACCGCGTCGGCGGTGAGACCGAACTCCTCGGCCCACAGCGCCCGCAGCCTCGCCCCGATGTCCCCGGAGGCGGGCACGGGAGCCTCGGCCGTCCGCGCCGGCCCCTCCGTCGTGGTGATCAGCGACGGCTCGGGGAGCGCGGCCCGGTCCAGCTTTCCGTTGCCGGAGAGCGGGAGCGCGGGCAGCAGTGCCCAGGCGCGCGGCACCAGGTGGTCGGGGAGCCGTGCGGCCAGCTCCCGCGTGAGGCGGTCGGCCGTCTCCTGCTCCCCCGCCGTCGCCGTCGCCGTGGCGGGCACGGCGTAGGCGGCGAGCCGGGCCTCGCCCCGCCGGTCGCGGCGGGCCAGGACGACCGCTTCGGCGACGTCCGGCAGCGCGGTGAGCGCCCGCGTGACCTCCTCGGGCTCGACGCGGTAGCCCCGGATCTTCACCTGGTCGTCGGTCCTGCCGCGGAACTCCAGGGCGCCCGTCGCGGTCCAGCACACCAGGTCGCCCGTGCGGTACAGCGTGTCCTCGCCACCGAGCGGGTCGGGGACGAAGCGCTCCGCCGTCAGGTCCGGGCGGCCGAGGTAGCCGGTGGCGACCCCGGGCCCGCCCACGTACAGCTCACCCACCTCACCGGCGGGCACCTCGCGCCCGTCGGGGCCGAGCACCCGCAGCGTGACGTTGTCGACGGGGCGGCCGATCGGGATCGGGGCCGCCGCCTCCCCCGCGCCGGGCGGCTCCACCGACTGGGTCGTGCAGAGCACGGTCACCTCGGTGGGCCCGTAGACGTTGACGGTCTCGTACGGGGCGCTCGCGCGCGGCCTGGTGCGCAGCACGTCGCCGCCGAGCAGCAGGTGCCGCAGCGGGGGCTGCGCGTCGTCCGGCAGCGTGAGGACCGCCTCGCCGAGTGCCGTCGGCAGGATGGAGAAGGTGACGCGGTGCCGCCCGTACCAGCGGGCGAGGGCCGCGGGGTCCTTGCGGACCGCCTCGTCGGCGACGACGACCGTGGCGCCGGCGGTCAGGGCGGGCCAGATCTCCAGGGCGGCGGCGTCGAAGCTCTGGCTGCACACGGCGGCGGCGCGGTCGTCCGCGGTGAACCCGAAGCGCTCGTGGTGCCACTGGCACAGGTCCACCACGGCCCGGTGCGGCACGGCGACGCCCTTGGGGGCGCCGGTGCTGCCGGAGGTGTAGATCGCGAAGCAGAGGGCGTCGGGGCCGGGGTGCACCGGGGGCGCGGCGTCGCCCGTGCCCGTGGGCGCGGCCGTGGCGTCGACCACGGCCACGCCCGTCGGCGCCTCGGGCGGCTCGGTGCCGCCGTCCACCACGAGGGCCCCGGCGCCGCTCTCCGCGAGGACGGTCGCGGCCCTGGCGCGGCCCTGCCCGGGGTCCAGCGGCACATAGCCGTGGCCGGACTTGAGCGCCGCGAGCATGGCGACGATCAGCTGGGCGCCGCGCGGCAGCCACAGGGCGACCGGCGCCCCCGCGCGGCCCCGCTCGCGCAGGACGGCCGCCAGGCGTTCGGCCCGCTCGTCCAGCTCGCGGTAGGTCAGCGTGGTGTCGCCGCTGATCACGGCGGTGCGGCCGGGGGCCGCCTCGGCCCAGCGCGACGCCAGGGCGTGGACGGTGCTGCGGGTCCGCTGCCGGGTGCGTCCGCGCCGCCAGGCGTCGGGGACGGCGGCCGGGGCGTCGGTGACGGGCTCGACGCCGGTGGCCTCGGCGAGCACGTCCCTGAACGTCCCGAAGAGCGCGTCGATCGTCGCCTCGTCGAACAGGTCGGTGTGGTACTCCAGATGGCAGCGGATGCCGTCCGGCTGGTCGGTGAAGTACACGCTCAGGTCGGTCAGCGCCTTGTCGGGACCGGAGTCGAGCGGGGTCGCCCGCACCCCGGGCAGCTCGAAGCGGAACGGATCGCCGCTCTCGAACTCGGCGAGCGTCTGGAAGACCGGCGTCCGGTCGAGCGCCCGCGCGGGGTCCAGCTCCCGGACGACCGCCTCGAAGGGCACGTCGGCGTGGTCGTAGGCGTCCAGGGCGACGGCGCGCACCCGGTCGAGGAGCGTGCCGAAGTCCGGGTCGCCCGACAGGTCGAGGCGCAGGGCCAGGGTGTTCACGAAGAAGCCGACGACGTTCTCGTACTCGGGCGTGCGGTCCGACATCGGGGTGCCGATGACGAGGTCGTCCTGCCCGGTGACGCGGTGCAGGGCGGCGGCGTAACCGGCGAGCAGCGTCATGAACAGGGTGCTGCGCCGCTCACGCCCCAACTTCCTGACCGCGTCCGAGAGTTCCGGGCTGAGCGTACGGAACAGGGCGCGGCCGTGGGACGTCATCCGCGCGGGGCGCGGCCGGTCCGCGGGCAGGGCGAGGACGGGCAGGTCGCCGTCGAGGGCCTTCTTCCAGTACGCCAGGTCGTCGGCCGCCTTCGCGCCGCCGAGCGAGCCGAGCTGGGCGCGGGCGTGGTCGGCGTAGGTGCGCGGCAGGCCGGGCAGTCCGACGGGCGGCGCGCCCGTGACCTCGGCGCGGTAGAGGGCGGACACGTCCCGTGCGAGCACGGCGGCCGACGCGGCGTCCATCACGATGTGGTGCAGGGAGACGACGAGCACGTGCCGCCGCTCACCGAGCCGGACCAGGCGCGTGACGAACAGCGGCCCCTCCGCCAGGTCGAAGCGGCGCTCGCTCTCGGCCTTCAGGGTGGCGGCGACCACGTCGCTTTCCGTCCCCGTGCCGTCGACGACCGCGAAGTCCACCTCGCCCGGCGGCTGCGCGAACTGCCGGGGTTCGCCGCCGACCTCGCGGAAGACCGTGCGCAGCTGCTCGTGCCGGGCGGCGAGGGCGGACAGCGCCGAGCGCAGCGCGGGCACGTCGAGGGGGCCTTCCAGCTCGATGGCCTTGACCTCGTTGTACGCGGTGCGCCCCGGCAGCATCCGCTCCAGGAACCACACCCGCTGCTGGCCGGGTGACAGGGGCGCCCCCGGGTCGGCGGTCGCCGGGGCAGGGGCGGACGCCCGCTGGACGGCGGCCGTGGCCGCGGCGGTGGTGGTGGTCGCGGCCGTGCACGTGCGACGCAGCGCGTCCAGGTGTACGAGGCCTTCGCGCATCGCACCGGGCGGCACGCCGAAGTCGACGAGCGCGACGACCTCGTCGGCGCCGGCCGCGCGCACCTCCTCCACGACCGGGCGCACGCTCTCCGGGCTGCCGATGAGGGCGCGCTGGTCGCAGTAGCGGTCGTAGGCGCGGCGGAAGACGACGTCGAGGTCGTCCTCGGTCATCGCCGAGAGGTCCACCTTCTGGCCGAGGCTGCCCGCGACGTTCCCGAAGAGCGACAGGGACGCCCGCATGTACCGGGACAGCGGCTCACGGGCCTCGGCGCGCGCGGTCGCGTGGTCCTCGGCGAGGTAGGTGTGCAGGAGCACGGAGACGTGCCCCGCGTCGGGGTCCAGGCCGTGGGCGGCGCGGGTGCGCCGGTAGAGCGCGATGTTCTCGCTCAGCTGCTCGACGCCCTGGGTCATGAGATTGGTGACGATGCCCAGGTCGTGGCGGGCCGCCAGCTCGTACGACGCCGGGTTCCCGACGACCGCCGTGTACATGGGCGGGGCGTCCTGGACGGGGCGTGGGAAGAGCCGCAGGTCCGCCTCGCCGGCCCCCGTGGTGCGGCGCAGCGGCTCGCCGCGCCACAACTGCCGCACCTGCTCGACCTGTTCGTACATCAGCTCCTTGTGGGAGCCGAAGCGGTCGGGGAAGAAGGCGAAGTCGTTGGCGTGCCAGCCGCTGGCGCAGCCGATGCCGACGCGGCCGCCGGAGAGGTTGTCGACCATCGACCACTCTTCGGCGACGCGGATCGGGTCGTGCAGCGGCAGCACGACGGAGCCCGCGTTGATGCGGACCCGATCCGTCTCGCGGGCGAGCGCGGCGGCGAGCACGACGGGGTTGGGGAAGAGGCCGCCGAAGGAGTGGAAGTGCCGCTCGGGGATCCACAGGGAGTGGAAGCCGTTGCGGTCGGCGAAGCGGGCGGTCTCCAGGAGGTGGTCGTACTTGCCGTGCTGCGGGGCGCTCTCGTCTTGGGGGTAGTCGCCGAAGAAGTAGACGCCGAAGTCGAGGGGGCGGGTGGCGGCGGGCTTCTCGGCGGGCTTCTCGGCAGGCGCGGGTTCGGGTGCGGGGGCCCGGCGGACCGTGGCCGCCGCGGTGTTCCAGGCGACCGCCTGCGACGTGGGCTCGGGAGCGACGGCACGCGGCTTCGGCACTGTCACACCCGGCGTGGCCTTCGCCTTCGTACGGAAGAACCCGGCGTCCCGCAGCTCCCGCAGCGAGCCCCGCACGGCGTCGGCGATGAACTCGACGTCACCGTCGGAGTGCTCGGTGGAGAGGAAGAAGTTGCGCCACTCCCACACGTGCACGCCGCGCAGCATGAGGTGGTGGTAGAGCAGTTCCATGTCCGCCCGGTGCTCGAACCGGAACTGCGAGCCGAAGTGGCTCAGGCTCAGCGCGAACTCCTCCGCCTCGAAGAAGGCGTTGAGCGTGGCGGCCAGCTCGTCGGTGCGGGCGTTCAGCCGCTCCTGGAGGCGCGGGCTGTGCTCCTTGAGGTGGCTGAGCACGGCGCGGGCGGCGACCATCGACACCGGGTGCTGGATGTAGGTGCCGCCGAAGAACGTGGTGTCGGCCTGCGGGTAGCTGTCGTCGCCGTAGTTCCAGTGGCCGCCGTCGACGCCGTCCATGATGTCGGCGCGCCCGGCGATGGCCCCGATGGGGAAGCCGCCGCCGAGCAGCTTGCCGTAGGTGGCGAGGTCCGGGGTCACGCCGTACAGCTCCTGGGCGCCGCGCGCGGCGGGGCGGAAGCCGGTCAGCATCTCGTCGAAGAGCAGCACGATGCCGTGGCGCCTGGTCAGCTCGCGCAGGCGGCGCACGAAGCCCGCCGGGCGGAGCGAGGGGTGGCGGCTCTGCACCGGCTCGACGACGACCGCGGCGATGTCGCCCGCCTGCTGCTCGATGAGGGCGAGGCTCTCCTCACTGCCGTAGGGCAGGACGAGCAGGTCGGCGACGGCGTTCTGCGGGATGCCCGCGGACATCGGGACGGTGGTGAGGCCCTCGCCGCCGGTGCGCGGGGAGCGGCCGAGGACGTTGTCGTTGTGGCCGTGGTAGGCGCCCTCGAAGGTGATGATGCGGCTGCGGCCGGTGGCCGCGCGGGCCAGGCGGATCGCGGCCGAGTTCGCCTCCGTGCCGGAGTTGGCGAAGGCGACGCGCTCCATGCCGGTCAGCTCGGCGAGCAGTTCGGCGGCCTCGCCCGTCTCCACGGTGCGGGGGCCGAGCTGGATGCCGCGCGAGAGGTGTTCGCGGACGGCCTCGGCGACGAAGTCCGGCTCGTGGCCGAAGAGCAGCACGCCGAAGCCCATGGTGATGTCGACGTACTGGTTGCCGTCGATGTCCTCGAGGCGGGAGCCCTTGGCCCGCCGCCCCGCGATCGGGTACAGCATCTCCTTCGTGCTGCTGCGGAATCCCACCGCCGCCCGGCTGTCGGCGAGGACGCGACGGTACTTCTGTGCGATCCGCTTCGAGGTGGGCGTCTTGGCGGTGTAGCGGCGCACCAGGTCGTCCAGGTGCGCCCGCTGCGACTCGGGCGAGCCGCCGCGCACCATGCCGGAGCCGCGGGCCACCTCCAGGCGGGGGCCGTGCTGGGTGGTGCGCGGCGCTTCCGGCGCGGCTTCGGGCGTGCCCAGCTGGCTCGCGATGCGGCGCGACAGCTCCCGCATGGCGGCGAGGTCCGCGTCGACCGCCGCGGAGACGGAGCTCTGGTGCGCGGTCATCGGCCCACCTGCGCCTGCGCGGCGAGCAGTTGGGAGAGCTGGGTCATCAGCTGCAACTGCGTCTGCGTGAGCTGGTGGATCTGCCGTTGCAGGTCCTCGATCTCCTGGCGCGTGGCGTACGCGGGGGCCGGCGCCGGTTCCGGGGCGGTGACCGGCGGCGTCACATGGGCCACCGGCTCGGGCGCGGCCTCGCGGACCGGCGGCTGGGGAAGCGCCTGGGCGGGCAGCGGTGGTGCGGGCAGCGGCTGGACGGGCGCGGGGTGAGCCGGCTGGGGCGGTGCGGCCGGCGGCTGGGCCGGAAGCGGCTCGGCGCGTCCCGGCGCTGCGGTCGCCCCCATCTTCCCCGCGATGATCACGGCGAGCCCCTTCGCGGTGCCCGCCTCCTCGAAGAGCTCCCGCATCGACACCTTGACCCGGTGCTCCTCCTCCAGCTCGCGCAGCACGCCGATCATCTGCAGCGAGTCCGCCCCGAGGTCGAAGAAGGAGGCGTCCTCGGCTATCTCGCTGGTGTCGTAGCTGAGGTGCTTCGCGGTGACCTTGATGATGTGCTGGAGCACACGCTCGACGGCTGCTTCGTCCTGTGCCACTTCGGTTACATCCCTCGCAGGTCGTGCGGGCCGTGGAAGGTGGTTCTCCGGCCCTGTCCAGTAGTACTTGTGCTGGAAGCGGTAGCCGGGCAGCGCAATCCTGCGCCCCGCCCCGCCCATGAAGGTCCGCCAGTCGAGCGGCGCCCCGTTCCGGTAGAGGCCCGCCGCCGCGTCCCAGAGGGGTTCGAGGCCGGCGCCGCGCCGCAGCGTCGGATACGCCGTCCGGTCCGGCAGCTCCCGCCGCGCGAGCCCGCTGAGTGTGGTGTGCGGGCCGAGTTCCAGGAGCGTGGCGGTGGCCTCGTGCGACGTGCCGAGGTGGTGCAGGGCGTCGGCGAATCTCACCGGGTGACGCGACTGTCGTACGAGGTAGTCGGTGTCGGGGAGCCAGCCCGCGGGGCGGGTGCGCCCGTCCAGGGTGCTGACGAACGGCACGTCGCAGGGGGTGAGCGCGGCCTCGGAGCAGAGGTCGCGGAGCCCCGGGAGTACGGGGTCCATCAGCGCGGTGTGGAACGCGTGGCCCACCGGGAGCCGCCGGGCGGCGATGCCGCGCTCGGCCAGCAGCCCGTCCAGGCGCTCCACCGCGGCGGCCGGGCCCGCGAGGACCTGGCTGCGGGCGCCGTTGACCACGGCGAGCTCGATGCCGGGCGTCTCGGCGGCCAGCTCCCGGGCCGCGTCCTCCGTCATCGGCACGGCGACCATCGCCCCCGGCGCGCAGAGGTCGCGCATCAGCCTGCCGCGCCCCGTTGTGAGGCGCAGCCCGTCCTCGACGCTGAGGGCCCCGGCCGCGTGCAGCGCCGCGTACTCGCCCACGCTGTGCCCGGCGACCACGCGCGGCGTGATCCCTGCCTCGCGCCACAGCCGCACCAGCGCGCACTGGAGGGCGAAGAGCGCGGGCTGCGCCAGTTCGGTGGGCCAGGGCGGCTCGGACTCCCCCTCGGCCGCGAGCAGCGGGGTGAGGAGGCTTTCGCCGCCGGTGAGTTCCGCGTACTGCCGCTCGCAGGCGTCGAGGACGTCGCGCACGGCGGGAAAGCGGTCGTAGAGCGGACGTGCCGCGCTCCGGTACAGGCTCCCCTGCCCGGTGAAGAGGAACCCGGTGTCGGCCCCGTCCGTGCCGCCACCGCCCGGCCGCGGGTCCGCGAGCCAGGCGTCGAGGGCGTCCGTGAGCGCGGCGACGGTGTCCCCGCGCAGCGCGACCCGGTGCCTGCGGTGGGCGCGGCCGAGCGCGAGCGTCGTCACGAGGTCCGCGTGGCGCGTGCCGGGATGGGCCCGCAGGTGGTCGCGGAGAGCCGTGGCGTTGTCGGTGAGCGCGGCCTCGGTGTGGCCGGCGAGCACCAGGACGCCGGGCGGTTCGGGCGCCTCGGCGCGGCGGGGCGGAGGCGCGGGGGCCTCTTCGAGCACGACGTGCACATTGGTCCCGCCCACCCCGAACGAGCTGACGCTCGCCCTGCGCGGCCCGTCCCCCCGGGGCCACGGGCGCGCCGAGTCCGGGATGTAGAAGGGGCCGGCGTCGAGGTCGAGGGCGGGGTTCGGGCGCCGGAAGTTGGCCATCGGCGGAATGACGCCGTGCCGCAGCACCAGCAGCGCCTTGATCATGCTCGCCAGGCCCGAGCAGACGTCGAGGTGCCCGATGTTGGCCTTGACCGAGCCGAGCGCGCAGTAGCCGGTGCGGTCGGTGTCGGCGCGGAACGCGGCGGTGGCGCCCTCGAACTCGATCGGGTCGCCCTTGAACGTGCCCGTCCCGTGCGTCTCCAGATAGCCGATGCTGCCCGCGTCGACGCCGGCCCTCTCCAGGGCCCGGCGGATGGCGCGCCGCTGCCCGTCGGCGCTGGGCGCGGTGAACGCCCGCTTGTCCGCCCCGTCGTTGTTCGCCCCCCAGCCGCGCAGGACGCCGTGGATGTGGTCGCCGTCCGCGAGCGCCCGGTCGAGCCGCTTGAGCACGACGGCGGCGACGCCCGTACCGCCCACGGTCCCGTCGGCGTCGGCGTCGAAGGGCCGCAGGTAGCCGCTCTTGGAGAGGATGGACCCCTTCACGTACTGGTAGCCGAGCACCTGCGGCACATGGATGGCGGTGGCGCCCGCGACAGCGATGTCACATTCGCCGTGGACGACGGCCTGCGCCGCCTGGTGGACGGCGGTCAGCGAACTGGAGCACGCCGTCTGGACGTTGACGGCGGGCCCGGTCAGGTCGAGCCGGTAGGCGGCCCGGTTGGCGGTGAAGTCGCTGAAGTTCCCGACGGTGACCTGGAGACCGGCCACCCAGTCGGCGACGCCCTCCGTGAGGACGTTGTTCCGGAGGTAGTGCTGGAGGGAGTAGAGGTGGTAGCCGGTGCTGGCGTAGACGCCGACGTCACCGGCGCCGTTCCTGCTGGTGTCGCCCGCGTAGCCGGCGTTTTCGAGGGCGTGGTGGACGCACTCCAGGAACAGCCGGTGCTGGGGGTCGGTGATGCGGGCCTCGTGGGCGCTCATCCCGAAGAAGCTCGCGTCGAACCCGGCGATGTCGTCCAGGACACCGCTCGCTCCCACGAAGTCGTCGGCGGAGTACTGCTCCTCGGTGATCCCGGCGGCGGTCAGCTCGGCCTCGGTGAAGCGGCGGATGCGGTCGGCGCCGTCGTGGATGGTGCGCCAGAACTCCTCCGGGGTGTCGGCCCCGGGCAGCCGGAAGTCCATGCCGACGACGGCCACGGCGTCCGGGGCGGGTAAGGGGGCGGCGGCGGCTGTGCGCACTGCGGTCATCGGGCCTCGGCCTCGCTTTCCACGGACGGCGGGTCCTGTCGTACGGGGGGCTCGGGCTTGGCCTCTGGCTTGGGCTCTGTTTTGGTCTCTGCCTCGGCTCCGGCGGCCTTGGGGGTGGTGTCGTGCCCGGCGGCGCTCTTGCCGCTCCGTGCCTGCCGTATGAGAACGACGAACATCCCCGCGCAGAGCACGATGGCGAACCCGTGCAGCAGCCCGACCACGGTCAGCGGCGAGTACAGGTCGAGGAGCGCGCCACTGACCAGCATCCCCAGGCCGAAGCCGGTGTTCTCGACCGAGGCGGAGAGGCCGAAGAGCCGCCCGCGCTGCTCGTCGGGCGCGGCCTGGAGGCGGGTGACGTAGGCGATCTCGGTGAGCCCGTCGGCCATGCCCGCGACGAGGGCCGCCGCGACGGCCACGCCGGTCGGCAGCCCCGCGAAGACCACGATGAACGCGGCCGACATGACGCAGGCCCCGATCGCGAAGGCCCGCTCTCCCGGCCCCTGCCGCCCGCCGCGCCCGGCCCAGCGGCCGATGACCTGCTGCATGACGATGTTGCCGATGGCCCAGGTGGCCCAGAACTGGCTGACGAAGGTGGCCGGATGGGACGGATCGAGGGAGCTGGAGTAGACGGGCAGGGCGACGTTGTGGGAGGACGACCCGAGCCCGTCGGCGGCCCTGACGACGATCATCACGGCGAGCACGGGGGTGGCGCGCAGCAGGAGCATGGCCCCGAGGCGCCGGGGCTTCTCGCCGGCGTCCGCTGCGCCGTCGGCGGCTTCCTTCTCCCCCCGCGTACGGAGGGGAAGGGAGAGGAGCACGCTCGCCGACACGGCGAAGGAGGCGGCGTCGAGGGAGATGGCGGCGACGTAGCCGAGCTGGGCGACGACGACACCGGCCGAGGCGAACCCGGCGATCATGGCGAGCGAACGCCCGATGGCGAGCAGCGAGTTGGCGCGGAGCCGCAGCTCCGGCCCGACGATCTCGGGGATGGCGCTGCGCAGGGAGACACCGGAGAGGGTCGAGCAGAACCCGGTGACGACGGCGAGGACGTACAGAAGCCCCGCGCGGCCGGCATCCGGGGCGATCAACAGCGCTACCATGGCGACGCACTGTGTGAGATCGGCGCCGACCATCAACCTCTTGCGGTCGTACGCCGAGACCAGCCGTCCGCTCACAAAGCCGGATACGACGCTGGTCAGCAGCCGCACGGCCATGAAGATCCCGGCGGCAAGCGCGCTGTCGGTCACCTCGTAGATGAAGACGTTGAGCGCGACCATGTTCAGGTAACTGCCGTACGCCGAAACGCCGTTGCCCACGACGAGCAGGCGAAAGTGCCTCAAGCGTGCCCCCTGATCAACCGCTGCTCCACTGACTGCCGGATCGTCACGCACAGTGATGTGTGGCTGCGCTGTGCCGCGACGGCCTTCACACTCACGCGCCCCGCAGCGCGCCCACAGTCCCCCGAACTGGTGACTTGACAAGTCCAACTAGACGCCGAGGCCCAGGGTTTCCCCCTGAATTGGCCCAGGTCAGGGCCGTGTCCCCTGGCATTCCTTTCTGTTTCCGCGGGACCGTGGTTAGATCAAGTTGTGGTCACGCCTTCGTAGAAGTTGACAGTCCCTCCCGGAGGGAAGATGCCAGTAACCAGCCGCCCCCAGAACGCACCAGCCCTGTCCCACAGGGAGCGCCAGGTGCTGGCCCACATCGCGGCAGGCCTCTCCCACAAGCAGATCGCCCGCCGCCTCGGCATCAGCGTCCACACGGTCGGCACGTACCTCCGCCGCATCCGCACCAAGCGCACCGCCCCGACGGTGGCCCACCTGATCCGCCTCGGCGTGGCGGAGGGCGTGGCGACTTCGGGCGGGACCAATTGAGGCACCTGGCGGTGCCTTGAGCGCGGCGCGGTGGCTCGTGGCCGGGAGTTGAGACTCCCCCGGGGGGAGACCCGAGACTGACGGCATGACCACATCGCACACGCCCGGCACGCCCGGCACGCCCGGTGAGACCCATACGCCCGGTGAGACCCGTACGCCCTGCCCGACCACCGTCCTGCGATGCCCGGTGGCGACCGTCACCGCCACCGCCACGACCCCGGCCCTCCTGCTCCGCTCCTGGCGCGAGGACGACGCCGCCGCGCTCGCCGAGGGCCACCGCGACGACCCCACGGAAGCCCCGCCGGGCGCCCCCGCCATCCGGAACGAGACCGAGGGCCTGCGCTGGATCCACCTCCAGCAGCAGGCATGGACCGCCGGCACGCGCTACGCCTTCGCAGTACTGGAAACCCGCCCGGACGACTCCGAGGGCGCTCTGCTGGCCCACGTGGTCCTCAAGGACGCCGCACCCGGCAGCTCCTCGGCGGAAGTCGGCTACTGGACAGCGCCCCGAGCCCGAGGCCGCGGCATCGCGCCCCGGGCCTTGGAAACCCTGACGACGTGGGCCTTCACCACGTTCGCCCCCACGGGCCTGACCCACCTGAACCTCCTCCACCAGGTCACGAACCTGGCCTCATGCCGGGTGGCCCAGAAAACGGACTACGCCTACTCCCACACGCTGCCGCCGTGCCCGCCGATGTATCCGCAGGAGGGACATGTACACGTGGCCCGCGCCCCGGCCCGGCCGGGTGGTGCGCAGCCCCGGAGGGCATAGTGGTGACGTCCTGAGCGGCCGTCGCTGTCAGCACATGGCCGCGAACCCGACGAACACGGTCCACGCGGTCGCCCCTACGGTCAGTGCGGTGCGGGTCGTGTCCTTCGAGTCACGGACGTGGACCTTGCCGGGACGCGCGGCGACCTCGACGCATTCGCCACCTTCCTCGCTGCTGTAGCTGCTCCTACGCCATACCAACTGACCTATGTACGGCTGACGTGCATGCGCGTTCATGGCTCTCCCAGCAACTTCTGTACGTACGCCAACGATTCGCGAGGCGGCAGGGCCTGCGCCCGGATGATCCCGTACTTGGCCTCCAGCACACGGACGCGGTCCCGCTCCGTCTGCACACGGCTCACATTCTGTACCTCGGCGTACGCGATCCTCCGCCCTTCCTTGGTCTCGATCAAGGTGAAGGGACCAGCCATGCCGGCGTTCTCCTCACGGTCGAGCGGCATCACCTGGATCTCGATGTTCCGCCGCGCCCCCATCAGCAGGACATACTCAAGTTGCCCACGCAGGATTGCCCGGCCCCCGATGGGACGCCTCAACACGGCCTCGTCGATGACGAAGCTGGCGAGTGGCGCATCACGACTGGTCAACACCTCCTGACGGGCCAGGCGTGCGCCCACCCGCTGTTCGATCAGTCCGTCATCCACGGGCGGCCGCATCATCATGAAGACAGCCCGCGCATACTCCTCGGTCTGGAGGAGTCCAGGCACCGCCTGGTTCGCGTACACGTGCAGTTCGACGGCCTCCGCCTCCAACCGCGCCGCATCCCGAAAGAACGCCGGATAATGGGCCCGCGCAACCTCCTCCTTGCTCGCGGCCAGCACCCCGCCCGCCCCCAGTACGTCATCCGCCTGGTCGATGAACTTCGGCGGCGGAATGCGTCTGCCCTGCTCGAACGACGCGATGGTCGATGCCGAGTAACCACTCAGCGCCCCGAGCCTCGCGCGGTCCATCCCCGCCCGTTCCCGCAACAGCTTCAGCTGCCGTCCGAACACGCACAGCATGCCCGCGCCGACCCTGATGTTCCGTCTCCCGCACCTCGTCGTCCACGCCACGACTCCTCCCGTACGCCCCACAGCCACCGGACACCTGACACCGCCCGCACAACGCAAGAGCCGGAAACCGGTCACGCCCGACACCACGTACAAGCCCACGGCGCACGGGTACAGCCCGCACTCGTCAGCGCAACGCTCCTGTTCAACGCTACGCACAGTCCGAGACCGTTGACCGCATGAAGTCACCGGTTCCCCCCGACAGGCACGTGCCACGACCCGCCGCGCGCGAACGCGAATTCGCGACGCGCTTCACCTCGACCCCGCGCGGTGCCCGCCTCGCCCGCCGACTCGTCTCGTACCGCCTGGATGACTGGGGTCACCCTTACGGGAGCCCGGCCAACGAGACCTTCGCTCTCATCACGGCGGAGCTGACTGCCAACGCCGTGCAGCACGGCCACGTCCCCGGCCGCGACTTCCATGTGCGCCTCACCCTGGTCGACAACACGCTCCGCGTCGAAGTCACCGACACCCGCGCAGAGAAGAAGCCTCCATCCGCTCCACCGGCACCCGACTCCGCATCGGAGTCCGGCCGCGGCCTACTCCTCGTCGCCGCGCTCGCGGACAGTTGGGGCGTCACCCCTCGCACGGCCGCCCCCGGCAAGACGGTCTGGGCGGAGTTGTCCCACCCGGCCCCGCGCCCCACGCGCGCCCAACGCCCTACTTCCGACACACCCGCATGATTGCGCCACTCGCCCGAACCTCGTTGCGTCTGCAACTCCCCATGGGAGAGGATGTTCGTTACGCTACGAGGCGTAAGTGACGCGTGCGCGCACCGTGACGACCAAACCGGGTTGTGGCGCACGGAAGTTGCCGATCTACGGGGTGGGTGGATGAAGTTCGACATGGGGGACACGACCCTCGCGGTCCTGGGGAAGGACACGGCGGGGTCCAGTGACGATCTGGGCACGCTGATCCATCTGCTGGTGCAGGCGGCCGAGCCGCTGGAGGGTAAGTTCAACGGGGCGGGCAAGGCCACCTTCGACTCGTTCAAGCTGCGCGCTGACGAGATCACCGCCGACCTGAGCGGTGCGCTGTCATCGATCCTGGGCGGTCAGGCCGGTATGGAAGAGGCGTTCGGCACGGGTGACGACGAGCAGGCCGACAACGCCCAGCAGAACATGAGCGCCGCCAACTTCGAGGCCGCCCGCTTCTCCGGCTGAGCCGGCCGGTCACACACGTATTCCAGCCACAGGGGGCTGTTTCGTCATGGCAAATCAGAACCGCCGCTCCTACGACACCGGCGCCTCGTCAGACGTCCAGGGCGGACTGCACATCATCATCGGCCAGTTGGAACGCGTACTCGGCGACCGCGACCGCGCCGTCAAGGCCGCCATGGCCGACTACCAGGCCGACGGCGTCTCGGACGAATACCACGGCAAGGAAGTCCGCTGGAACAAGGCGGCCAACGAGGTGCGCGACATCATCCGCCTCGTGCGCGGCACGCTCGAGAAGAACGACGGCACGGCGCAGACCACGCTCGCCAAGGCCAGAGCCGCGGTCGACAACATCGTCTGACAGGTGGCGCGGGGCAGTAGGAGCAGAGCACACGGGGACAAGTAGGGGGGAATCGGCATGCCCGCGTGGGACATCTCACCGTCCGGGGTGGACTCGGTGACGTCGCTGGTGCGGATGGCGATGGACGACGTGGCCAAGGACGTCAAGGCGTACGGGGACCACGTCGAGAACGCGGCCGTTTCGGCCGGAACGATCAGCCCGGTCTACTGCGGAGCCGCGCCTGTCGGCCCGGTCGGCGCCGCGCTGCGCCTGTTCTTGGCGGAGACCGAGAGCGACGTGCGCTTCCTGGCCAAACGCTCCGTCAAGTCGGTGAACGGCGCGATCGAGGCGACCAACCACTACGTGGCCGGGGATCTGGAGCAGGCCGCGAACGCACAGCAGCAGGCGGCCCAGGCGCCCGACGTGACGGTGTTCCTGCCGTCGGCTCGCCGGGACGGGGGCTTCCCGTGACGGAGAAGATGGTCGATCCGGCGGGCATACCGCAGTTCACCGGCAACTTGGAGCAGTTGGCGAAGGACGCCTCCGGACTGCGCAGCGCCGCGACGGGGATACGCAGCGGCGGAGCCGACGTCCACTCCCGCTTCCAGATGCTCGGGGCGTACTACATCGCGCCGGAGGCCGAAGACCTGTTCTCCACCACCGAACCGGTGATGGACAAGGCCGACACCTTCGCGGCGGATCTGGAGACGGTGGCGGACGCGCTGGACACGTTCGCCTCCGAGGTGCGTCCGCTCGCCGCGAAGCTGGTGTCGTTGCAGGAGGACGCCAGGAAGTTCGTGGCCAGTGTCGAGGGCGACGACGACTGGACGGACGACGGGGACAAAACCGCCCGCAACAACGAACTGGTGGCGGACGTGACCGCGACCAGGGCCGCCTTCGAGGCCGCCGAGCGCCGGGCGGCGAGCAAGATCTCGGCACTCGTGGGCGGCCCGAGATTCATCGAGGACGACGGCAGCCACAAGGCCACCGAGCAGACAGTGATGTACGGCTACGACGCCGACCTGCTCAAGCAGGCGGAGGACCTGCCGTGGGGCAGTCCGGTGAGCCAGACCAGGCCTGACAACCTCGGTGGGCACCTCACGTCCTTCTTCTACGACGGTTTCGTCATGAACGGCGCGGTGGCCAGCGTCAAGGGGCTGGGAACCCTGGTGGGCATCGGCGGCTCGGCGAAGGACGCCTGGAAGGGCCTCTACGACGTCTCGGCCGGGGCGGGTCACTACCTGATGAAGCCCACGGACTGGGTCCTGGACCAGACGATGTTCGCGACCGAGGACACCGCGGACATGAAGCGGCAGAAGACCGCCTTCCGCGAGTTCGGCAAGGCTTTCGTGGCCTGGGACCAGTGGGAGGAGCACCCGGTCCAGGCCGCCGGAACGGTCACCTTCAACGCCCTCACGCTCGCCGCGGGCCCACTGGGCGCGGTCGCCAAGGGCGGCTCCGCCGCCGGCAAGGTGGGCCTGGGCGCGAAGGCCGCCGGGATCGGCGCGAAGATCGGCACGTACGCGGATCCGTTCTCGGCCGGCTTGACGCTGGGCGGCAAGGCGGTCGGCAAACTGCCGACCGTCGCGGAGGTCACGTCACGGATCCGCGCCGGGGCCGGTGCCACCGCCAACCTCGAGCGGGTACACAGCACCCTCGAATTCGAGGGCACTAGGGTCCGCGTAGAGGACGGCGAGTTCATCCTCCTCGACGCGGAGAGCAACCCCATCAGGGACGCGGCGCCGCACGAGAAGTCCGCCGACGAACGGGCGGTCTCCGAGCAAGCGCCACCCCAGCGCGAGCCTGCACTGGTCAGCTCCGAATCACGGACACCCGGGGTTGTCGCCCATGGCAGCGAGAACCTTTCTCTACAGGCCAGCCACGATGCGCAGGGACGAGGTGGAGGCACCACGGATTCAGTCGGGAAAGGGCAAGGCGGCCACTCCGGTGCGCCCAACGCTGGCCACGCAGCGGGCGACTCAGGTACTACTCAGCGCCCCGGCACGGATCACGGATCTGCAGATGTGTCTCACGGCAGTGGTTCGGGCAATGGGAATGGCACAGACGCTGCTCCCGGTTCAGGTGGTAGTGCCGGGGCCGACGAGGGCCCCGCTCGAACACCGGACGAAACCTCACCTAAAGGTGAAACTCAGCCCATCGTCCGCGGTGGTGACACGGAACAACGCGTCCGCGACGCGGTAAAAGGTATACCGGGTAAGAAGCGTCCAAAGCCTGACGTCCTCGAGAGGGTGCTCGCCAGACTTGCCTCAGAACCCAACGGACAACGGGTCGCTGACGTCATTGCGTCCGGCCGTTTCAACCAAAGTGACGAGTTCGGCCAAGTTGTATCGTCCCTGGGAGCACGAAAAGAGGCCATGTACCAGCCCGGGGCCGACCAGATCCTCTTTGCCGACGATCTCGTCAGGAGTGGGGTGCCTGCTGAGGCCATTGCCTTCGAGCATAAGGTCCCAGTCGGCGCCGATGCGGACATCCGCATCATAGGTGAGTCCGGCGAGGTTTACTCTTACCAGATGAAACACCTCAACGATCCCGTGGATCCGGTAAGCGAAATCAGTAGAGGCAAGTATCTGCTTCAGCTGGCCAAGTCCGAAGCTGATCACCACATCATGCTGGTCGATGGCGGCAGGGGGGCTCGCGCCGAGTGGATTTCCAACGGGTCCTACGATGAACTCATGGACATCCACCGCGGCGGGCGCGGGCCGAAGGGTGAGGGCATCACTTTCGTTGTCCGCCTGGAGGATGGAACACTCGTCATCCCGCCAGGTAGCAAGACTGACCCCAAGGACATGCTGTGATCACCACTGACCCTATTGGCGACTGGACTTGGGAAATCGCATCGAGCGGTGATGGCGTCACCGCTGCCGGAGCCGCGGAGACAGCCGTCTCGCTCTGGGGCATCCTGGCCAAGCACGAACTGGCCGTACCTGCTAGTAAGGCCGACCTATCGATTCGTTCCGTGAATGACATGCGGAACGTTCATCTCGATATGTCTGGCCTGCCCCTCGAAGCCGATCCACTGAGGCCGGGGACTGCGTTTTCGGAAGCTGTGGAGCAGGCGGGATCGCTCGAGGGCGATCTTCTTATGAGTCTGCGGATTCGATGCCCCGGCATCTGGCTGGAGTCTGGGGTCAAGCATCGTGCGGAGCAGCTGTTCGCCATCCAGGTAGACGTCTGGAAGCGCAGTCTGACCGTAGTGACTCTGGAAACGTACTCCGACGCATGGCTCACAATGGATACGCGTGAGCGAGAGCAGGCCGCGGTCCATGCAGAGAATGCCCCACGGCTTGCAGCTGCTCTGATGGAAGTTTCAGTCCTGCTCGGCAGCGCTCCAGAACCTGGCGATCCGAACCGTCACGCCACCCCAACGGAAACGGGTTTTGAGGACCCGCGGATCGAGGGCCCCGCCTACAGTGACTCTTGGGGAACGTTTGAGATCGCGGCCCGGTCGCGCCGACTTCGTTCTGGACTTCCTCCAGCGGAAGACGAGTACCCGGAGACAACAGACAGTCCTGTGCGTTACTTTGCAATTCAGCGCGAAACGCAAACGCTGGGCTATGTGTGGGCTTCCGTTAACAATGATGCGGCGGGTTATGAACCTCGAACTGCCGCTGGAGATGCGGCTTTTAAGGCCGGCACCCAGTGGCTGTTGCTGCTTCGGGAAGCCCACAAGCAGGGTCTCGCTCCGCTCAAGGCGCTGGAATGGCTCGCTCAGGTGCCTCCACGCCCAGAGATCGGCTCGGTAGATGAGGGTGCCCTTGATGAAGCTCCTTCGTTGGACGATCTGGAGGATCTGTCGGGCAAGTACTAGTTTGCCCTGCCAAACTCTAGGCACTACAGGGGCTATTGGCTGCCGCCGACAAGCGTGGGATAAAATATTTTACCTACCTTTTCCTTTGGGGGGATCCCACATTCGGACCAGTGGCATGACGTCATCGTCCGATTTTACACAAATATAGATGGGTAAGATCGCGCAATGTCAGCCCAGGATTACGACAGCCAGCTCTTGGAGTCGGTGTCGGTGCGCCGCCGGCGCCTGCAGAATGCCCTATTGTTCGGTGGCCAGCGGCAGCGGCGGAGTGTGGATGAGCGGCTCGGGAAAGTGTTCGCCGGGGTGGTGATCGCGGCTGTGCTCTGTGCCGGGTGCGTCGGGTGGTCGTTCATCTCGCATCGGCTCATCGGGAAGGGGCCCTACAGCTCCTCCGTGCCGTCCAGCCCGGCGTCCACATCTACGTCCACCTCATCTACGTCCACGTCCACCCCGGCCTCCTCGCCCTCTATGACCCCTTCCTCTCGATGATAGGTTCGAACGCGTGATATCTGCGGGGCCGCTGAGCCGCACGAGCGGTGGCAGTGCGGGCGGTACGAGTCGTACGGCCCTGAGTCGCGTCACCCTGGTCGGCGAGCTGCGGCGCGTGGATCTCGTTCTCCCCTCCCAGGAACCGATCGGGCTGCTGCTCCCCGAAGTGCTGCGGCTGGTGGGTGATCAGACCGCCGAGCGGCCCATGCTGCGGCATCTCGTGACCGCCGACGGTTCCGCGCTCGCGCACGACAGCACTCTGGAGTCCGCCGGTGTGCCGGACGGTGCCGTGCTGCGACTCGTGCGGGCCGAGGACGCGCCCTCCGCGCCCGTCGTGCACGACGTCACCGATGAAGCCGCCGACGATCTCGACGTACGGGCCTGGCGCTGGCGGCCCGCGGCCAGGCGTGTGGTCGCCGGGCTGACCACCGTCGTATGGGCCGTGGCCGGTGGGCTGTTGGCACGGCGGGACGTCGAAGCCGCCGCCGTCGGCAACGCGCTGCTCGGCGCCGCCTCCGTGGCGGCTCTCGTCGGAGCCCTGCTCGGGTGGTTGCGGCGGGCCGGGCTTGCCGCCACTCTCATCGTGACCGCCGGGGCCCTGGGCGTGCTGGGTGCCGGGACGCTCGCCGATGCCCACGCCTGGTCGGGAGCTCCCCTGCTGGCAGGGACCGCCGCCAGCCTCGCGGTGGCGCTTCTGCTGCTCGGCTGGTTCTCCCCGCTGGGGCGCGGCGCGTTGATCGGCGCCGGCGCCCTCGTGGGGTGCCTCGTCGCTTGGGAGGCGGCCATCGCCCTCCAGGGCGGGGCCGGGACCTCGGGCGAGCAGGCCCGCGTGGGCGCGCTGCTCGCCGTCACGTCCGTGGTCGTCCTCGGAGTGCTGCCCCGGCTCGCCCTGATGGCCTCGGGGCTTTCGGGGCTCGACGACCGGCGCTCGGGCGGTACGTCCGTGAGCCGGTACCGGGTCGGTACGGCGCTGACCGCCACCCACCGGGGGCTCGCCCTCGCCACCGTCGTGCTGTCCGCCTCCGCGAGCGCCGCCGGAGTGCTGGTGCTGCGCGCGCCGACCGTGTGGACGGTGCTCCTCGCGGTCGTCACCGCCGTCGTCCTCGCGCTGCGTGCCCGTGCCTTTCCGCTGGTGGCGGAGGTGGTGGCGCTGCTGGCCGGCGCCACCGCGGTCGTCGTCGCGCTGATGGTGGTGTGGCTCGCGCGGGCCGCCGCCGTCGGGCCGCTCGCGGTGCTGGTCGCCCTCGCGCTCGTACCCCTGGTGGTGCTGGCCGTGGAGCCCGCCGAGCACGTGCGGGTGCGGCTTCGCCGTATGGGGGACGTGATCGAGTCGGTGGGCGTGATCGCGATGCTGCCGCTGGTCATCGGGGCCTTCGGTGTGTACGGGCGACTGCTCGACACCTTCGCGTAGGGGTGAGCGGCGGCATGGCTCAGGGAAGTGACTGGCAGCGGGATCTGCTGCGTGAGTTGGAGGCAGGGGGCAATTCGGCGGCGCGCGGCACTTCGCCGGCAAGTGGCACCTCAGCGGCGGGCGGCCCCTCGACGACAGGTGGCACCTCAGCGGCGGGCGGCCCCTCGACGACAGGCGGCACCACGGCGGCGGGCGGCCCCTCGACGGCAAGTGGCACCGCAGCGGCACGCGGCACCACGGCGGCCGAACCGTCGACGCCGTCGAGAACTCCTCGTGCGGACCCGGACGCGTCCGCAACACCTGCCCCTCCGGCACGGGGCAACGCTTCGCCCCAGGCCCACCCATCGGCCGCACCGGCCACCCACGTCACCCGCCCCGCCCGCGAGCCCCGTAACCCCGAATCCACCCCCGGAGCCACACCCCAGTCCGCCCCCACCGTCGACCCCCGCCTCGCCATCGCCCTCGGCCGCCCCCGGCACGGCGACTCCGCGGCCCGGCGTACCGGGCGCTCGATCCGGAAGCTCGCCGCGTCCGCCGGGCGGGAGACCTCCGAGCAGACGCGGCTCGCCCGCGAGGTCCAGCGGCCCGTCACCACCGGGCGCGTCATCGCGGTGACCAGCATCCGCGGCGGCGTCGGCAAGTCCACCGTGTCCGCGCTGCTCGCCCGTACGTTCAACCACTACCGGCACGACCCGGTCCTCGCCCTGGAGGCCGACGCCGCGCTCGGCACGCTGCCCGTGCGGCTGGGGGCCGAGTCCGTGCGTTGGGCCGCCGCCGATCTCGCGGGCATCCTCAGCCCGGCCATGCGGCTCACCGACGTCACCGGCTACCTGGTGCCCGTCGCCGACGGCGGCTGGCTGCTGCCCGCCGGGCAGGGCCGGGTCGGCGCCCCGCTGGACATCCCCACCTACCGCACCGTCACCCTCGCCCTGCGCCGCTACTTCGCCGTGACGGTGGTGGACTGCGAGTCGCTGCCCGGCGAGGTGGCCCGTACCGCGATGGACACCGCCCACGCGCGCGTGGTGGTCGCCCCGATGACCGCCGAGGGCGTCAACGGCACCCGCGTCGTACTGGACTGGCTGGCGAGGCTGCCGCACTCGGCGCTGGCCACCACGGTCGTCGCGCTCAGCGCCAACTCCCCCGACACCACGCTCGACCTGAAGACGGCCGCCGCGCACCTGCGGGAGACCGGGGTGACCGTCGTCCCGCTCCCCTACGACCGGCACCTGGCCCAAGGAGGCCCCATCCACACCCGCATGCTCGGCCGGAACACCCGCGACGCCGCCGTCCACCTGGCCGCCGAGGCGATGCACAGGGCGGTGCGGGTGCGATGACGCGGCATCTCGTCCACCGTGCGGCCCGCAGCACCCAGCCCCTCGCCGCCGCCCCGGAGCGCACCATCGAACCGCCGCCCAACCTGCCCGAGGGCAAGATGGGCAACGCCGCGACCGCGCTGCTGCCGATGGCCGGCGTCATGGGCTCGGTCGTGATGATGACGGTCATCCGCAACAGCCAGTTCGCCGCGGTCGGCGCGATCGTGCTCGTCTTCGCGCTGCTCGGCGCGGTGGCGCTCTTCCTGTCCCAGCGCGGCAAGGCCCAGCGCACCCGGCGGGTCCAGCGTGAGCGCTATCTGGAGTACGTGGAGGAGCAGCGCGAGGAACTGGGCGGCGCCGAGCGGGAGTTGCGGAGGAAGGCCCGGGTCCTCAACCCGCCCCCCGCCGCGCTGTACGACCTCGTCCGTGACCCGGCGCGCCTGTGGGAGCGGCGCCGCCTTGACCCCGACTTCCTGCGGGTGCGGCTCGGTACCGGCGACGTGCCCGTGCAGGGCATCGCCATCGGGCAGAGCTCGGGCAGCGGTGTGCTGACCCCGCCCGATCCGTTCATGCTGAACGAGGCGCGGGCCCTGCAGCACCGGTTCGCCTCCGCCACCGACTTCCCGCTGATCGCCCCGCTGGACCGCGCCGGCGACGTCAGCGTCATCGGTGACCGGGACGGTGTGCTGCGGGTGGCGCGCGCCCTGCTGATCCAGACCGCGGTGACGCACGCACCGGACGACGTGGCCATCGCCCTGGGCGTGCCCGAGGACCGGCTCCCCGAGTGGGAGTGGGCGAAGTGGCTGCCCCACGTCCTCGACACCCAGCAGGGCGACGGCCCGGTCGCCGCCCGGCGCATCGCCCCGGACCTCGACCGGCTCGCCCGGCAGTGCTCCATGGACCTGCGCCGCCGCGCCTCCTACGCGGCCGAGGTGCGCCGCGGCCTCTCCGACCGCGACGCCCTGCGGATGAACGACCGGCTCCTCGTCGTCAGCGACCGCCACGGGGACACCGCCGGCGAGCTCCCGCGCCCCGACGCGGCGGTCGACCTCCCCGGCATGGGCGTGACCGTGCTGCACCTGCTGGAGCGGCAGGTGCACGAGCCGGACCGGGTGAGCGTCCGCATCACCGTCGACGGCGACCAGGTGAGCGTCGAGGATCTGCGCGTCCCCGACGCGCCGCCCAGCCGCGGCACCGCGGACGACGTGGGCGTCGCCGGCGCGGAAGGCCTCGCGCGCATGCTCGCCCCGCTGCGGCTGTCCGCCGAGTCCGCCGCCGACGGCACCCCGATCTCCGGGCCCGTCGACTTCCCCGAGCTGCTGGGCATCGCGGACCCGGCCGTCCTCGACCTGGACAGGCTGTGGGCGCCGCGCGGCGAGCGGGACTTCCTGCGTGTGCCCATCGGCCTGGACGACCGTCACCGGCCGGTCCTGCTGGACCTGAAGGAGTCCTCCGAGCTGGGCATGGGCCCGCACGGGCTGTGCGTGGGCGCGACCGGCTCCGGCAAGAGCGAGCTGCTGCGCACCCTCGTCCTCGCCCTGGTCACCACCCATTCGCCCGAGGACCTGGCGCTCGTCCTGGTCGACTACAAGGGCGGCGCCACCTTCGCCCCGTTCACCGGGCTCCCGCACGTCGCCGGTGTCATCACCAACCTGGAGAACCAGGCCGGCCTCGTCGAGCGCGTCCACACCAGCCTGGCCGGTGAGGTCAAGCGCCGCCAGCAGGTGCTGAAGGACGCGGGCAACGTCGCCGACATCGGCCACTACGCCGCCCTGCGCGAGAAGCGGCCGGGCCTCGAACCGCTGCCCCACCTCTTCGTCGTCATCGACGAGTTCGGCGAACTCCTCACCGCCAAACCCGACTTCATCGACCTGTTCCTCTCCATCGGCCGCATCGGCCGCTCCATCGGCGTGCACCTGCTGCTCTCCAGCCAGCGCATCGAATCCGGCAGGCTCAAAGGCCTGGAGACCTACCTCTCCTACCGGCTCGGCCTGCGCACCTTCTCCGCCGACGAGTCCCGCACCGTCCTGGACACCGTGGACGCCTTCCAGCTGCCACCGCTGCCGGGCTTCGGCTACCTCAAGGTGGACACCTCGACATACGAACGCTTCAAGGCCGGTTATGTCTCCGGCGGCTACCGCGGCCCCGCCCTGCGCGAACAGCCCGACGAGGCACCCCTCGCCCGGCCCTACCCCGCCTTCACCGCCGGCCACGCCCCCGCGACCGGCGTGCCGGAGGAACCCCCGGCACGGGAGCGGGACACCGGCCCCACCGTCCTGTCGGCCATGGTCGACCAGCTGTGCGCGGCGGCGCCTCCCGTGCGGCGCATCTGGTTGCCGCCGCTGCCCGACGCCATCGCCCTCGACGCCGCCGCCGGGCCCGTGCGGGCCTCCGAGCGGGGCCTGCACCTCGCCCTCACCGAAGGCCCCATGCGCGTACCCCTCGGTGTGCTCGACGACCCCGCCGCCCAGCGCCAGCAGCCGTGGGTCCTCGACCTGACCGTCGCCGGGGGCCACGCCGCCGTCATCGGCGGCCCGCAGTCCGGCAAGACCACGCTGCTGCGCACCCTCGCGCTCTCCCTCGCCCTGACCCACACCCCGCGCCAGGTCGCCGTGTACGGCCTCGACCTCGTCGGCGGCGGCCTGTCCGCGCTGGCCGGACTGCCGCACGTCGGGGGCATCGCGGGCCGCGCCGACCACGAACGCGCCGCCCGCACCGTCGCCGAGGTGCGCGCCCAGCTCACGGCCCGCGAGGAGCTGTTCCGCGAGTACGGCATCGACTCGGTCGGCCAACTGCGCCGCCTGCGCGCCCAGGGCAAGCTGACCGAACTCGGCTCGACGGACATCGTGCTGCTCATCGACGGTTTCGGCGCGCTGCGGGACGAGTTCGCCGAACTCGACGACACCGTCACCGACCTCCTCAAGCGCGGCAGCGGCTACGGCATCCACGTCGTCGCCGGGATGCTGCGCTGGAACGACGTGCGCATCGCCACCCAGTCGATGTTCGGCACCCGCGTCGAACTGCGCCTGAACGACCCCTCCGACTCCAGCGTCGACCGCAAGCTGTCCGAGACCCTGGCCGCCGACACCCCGGGCCGGGTCCTGACCGACGCCAAGCTCTTCGCCCACACCGCCCTGCCCCGCATCGACGGCCGCCCCTCCACCGGGGACATCGGCCCCGCCCTGGAGAGTGCCGCGCGTACGCTGCGGGCCGGCTGGCACGGCGAACTCGCCGCCCCCGTACGGGTCCTGCCGACGGCCCTGCCCGCCGCCAGACTGCCCTCCACCGTCGCCGAGCCGTCACGCATCCCGCTCGGTGTCGAGCAGGACACCCTCGCCCCGGCCCTCCTCGATCTGACGGGGCAGGACCAGCACCTGCTGGTACTCGGTGACAACGAGTGCGGCAAGACGAACCTGCTCAAGCTGCTCACCCAGCAGCTCATCGCCCGCCACAGCGACGAGGAGCTGGTCTTCGGCGTCTTCGATCCCCGCCGCGGCCTGCGCGGCGTGGTCCCCGAGCCCTACCGCGGCGGCTACGCGCACAACGCCAGGCTCGCCGCCGCCCTGGCCACCGGCATCGCCGGTGAGCTGGAGAAGCGGCTGCCGGAGACCGCCGACCCGGACACGATCGCCGAAGGGCCCACCTTCACCGGCCCGCGCATCGTGATCCTCGTGGACGACTACGACATCTTGACCACCGCGGGCCAGCAGCCCCTGGCGGCCTTCCTCCCCCACATCTCCTCCGCCCAGGACATCGGCCTGCACTTCGTCGTCACCCGGCGCGTCGCGGGCTCCTCCCGCGCCCTGTACGAACCCTTCCTCACCACCCTGCGCGAGAGCGGCGCCACCGCCCTGCTCATGACCGGCGACCGCACCGAGGGCCAGCTGTTCCCCGGCCTCTACGCCTCCGCCCAGCCCCCGGGCCGCGGCACCCTGGTCCGCCGGGGGCGCCGCCACCAGCTCATCCAGACCGCCCTCGCCACCGAGGCCGGCGACACCGCGGAGAACCAGCACCCGTGACCAAGGACGTCATCGCCCTCACCCCTGAGATGCCCGACACCAAGACCGTGCTCGCCGGACTCTTCGCGGGCGGCCCCGACCTGGGCGTCACGTCCGTGGCCGACGGCGCCGTCGTCCAGCTCCGCGCCCCCGACGGCCGCCCCCTGGTCTCCGTCGAAGCCCCCCTGCTCATCCAGGTCCCCGGCGAGGCGAGGCGTCTCCTGGGCCCCGACGCGGTGGCGCCCGACGGGCCGTACTGGTGGACCGAAGCGCGCGCCTCCACCACCGTCGAGGAGAGCGAACGCCTCGCGGGCTCGTTCGCCGGGCGCGTCGCCGCCGTGCTCGGCGGCACGGTCTGGCCACCGGAGGCGGCCCACACCGAGGTCGTCCCGCTCACCTCGGAGGCCGCCACCGCCGCGGCCGCGCCCGAGGCGACGCCACCGGCCGTCGACATCCTCACGGACAAGGCCGCGGTCGTCATCCAGGACCGCCGCCCGGTCGTCGCGATGAACACCTGGCTCGCCGACGCCCTGCGCACCGCCGCGGCGGGCGACCGCGCCCTGCAGATCGTCACCCCGCCCGGCACCGGCCTGACCCTCCCCACGCGCGGCGCGCTGCACGGGCGCCCCAACCGCTGGGTCGTCCAGGACCCCGACTGCGGCTACTACGACGGCCTGTCCGGAGCACGCCTCCACTGGCGGGACGGGCACTTCACGCCTGTCCCGTCCCCGGACGGCGAGGCCCGGATCGCCGACGCCTACCGACCGAGTGCGCCCCCTGCCCCCGCCGAACGCCAACTCGCGCTCTCCCTCCGCACCACGCACCCCGCCGACGAGAACCTGCTCCTCGGCCGCGCCCTGGAAGCGTCCTGGCGCGCCCTGACCGGCGCCCCGCCGGCCGGCTGGTCCACCGCCGAACCCATCTCCCTGCCCTGGTCCCCTCGTCGGCTCACCGAGCTGGCCCGCGCCCGCGCCCAGCGGTCCGCCCCCACCTGGCTGACGGCCATCGGCGCCCCGGACCGCCCGGCCATCGCCACCACCCACGTCTCCCACACCCCTGCGGGCATCGAGGAGCACATCACCCTCACCCTCGGCTACGCCCCCGACGAGGCCACGCCCCTGGAAACCCTCGCCCCGCTGGCCGAACTCCTCGCCGCCGAGCACGGACTGACCTCCATGCTCACGACCCTCCGCCCCGCCCGCAGGGACCTCACCGTCCCGCCCCGCTTCGAGGCCCCGCCCCTCCCGCTGACCTTCACCCTGGGCCCGGACGCGGTGACCGGCATCGGCCTCGCCCACGCCGAACAGCCCCGGGCCGGCGCCCACCCGCTCCGCCTCGGCCCGCCGACCCGTCCCGCGCTCCACTACGCGCTGGGCGACGGCACGGACCCCCAGGCGTGGGCCAGGTTCGAACGGCTCCGCGCACATCTGGCGACGGCCCGCGCGGGGAGATGACGCAGCCCCGGACCGGGGAGTCCCCGGGCCGGGGCCGAAGTGTCGCCAGGAGACGACAGACGAGTCGGGCTGTACGCCGGGTTCTGTGCCGCGGGTCCTCGCGGACGTCGCGGTGACGGCCATCCATCTAGGGCCGGCATTGCTGCCGGCCTCGTGCGGTCTACCCGCGGACTCGGGCGGGCAGCCCTCGAACGTCCGCGCAGAAGCGCCTTTTCCTGGGAAGAGGCGTTTCCTCTTGACCTTGCTCCAGGTGGGGTTTACCTAGCCGCCTGGGTCGCCCCAGGCGCTGGTGGTCTCTTACACCACCGTTTCACCCTTACCGGGGGCCGGAGCCCTCGGCGGTCTGTTTTCTGTGGCACTGTCCCGCGGGTCACCCCGGGTGGCCGTTAGCCACCACCTTGCCCTGTGGAGCCCGGACGTTCCTCGGGAAGGGCCCCCGAAGGGGTCTTCACGCGGCCGCCCGCCCGGCTCGTCTGCCGTGCCGACCATGTTACCCGCCGGGCGCCCCGGCTCGGCGCCGTCGCCGCCGTCGCCAGGAACGAGCCGGCCAGGATCAGGGCGAACGCCGCCACCACGGGCACGGACAGCGGCTCGTCCAGGAACGTGACGCCCGCCGCGACCGCCACCGCCGGGTTGACGTACGTGAAGACCACCGCCCTCGTGGGGCCCGCCTCCCGGATCAGTTCGAGGAAGACCACGAACGCCAGCGCCGTGCAGATGACTCCCAGGCCCGCCAGGGAGAGCAGGGTGGGCGTGTCCGGGAGCGCGTCCGGCCGGGACACCGCCGCCGCGGGGGCGTAGACGAGCGCCGCCAGGACCAGGCACGGCGCGATCAGTTGCAGCGTCGGGACCTCGCGGAGGTGCCGGGCCGCGATCAGCGGGGCGATGGCGTAGCCGAGCGCGGTGATCATGACCTCGGTGAGGGACCAGGCGTCGCCGCCCGTGAGATGCGGGACCGTGAGGACCACGACGCCCCCGAGGCCCAGGCCGAGCCCCGCGAGGCGGCGGGCGCCCAGGCGTTCCGTGTCGCCGAAGAAGCGGGCCAGGAGCGCGCCGATGATCGGGACGGCGGCGATGAGGAGCCCCGCCGTGGAGCTGGAGATGTGGCGCTCCGCGTCGGTCAGGGTCCACCACGGGCCGAGGATCTCGATGCACGCGAAGGCCAGCATCGGCCGCCAGTGGCCACGGACGACGCGGTCGAGGCCGCCCTGCCGCACCGCGAAGGGGAGCAGGATCGCCGCGCCCAGCGCGCAGCGGGTGAAGACCACCGTCGACGGTGACAGGTCACTGTCGACCGCCACCTTGATCATGAGATACGGGATGCCCCACAGGACCCCCATGAGTGAGAAGAGGAACCAGCCGCGTGCCGTCATGCCGGGAGTCTGCGCCGCGGCGGCGTCCCGCGTCTTGAACGCTGTTGCGGTACGCCGCCGGGGTCACCCCGAGCACCCTGCGGAACCAGCGCGTGAGGTGCGCCTGGTCGGCGAAGCCCACCAGGGACGCCGCCTCGGCGGGGCGCAACCCGGCGTCCAGGTGGGCGCGGGCGCGCGTCACGCGGTACTGGGCGAGCCAGGCGTAGGGCGGCAGCCCCGTCGACGTGCGGAAGGCGCGCAGGAGCTGGTAGCGGGAGAGGCCGAGCGGGGCGGCGAGTTCGGCCAGGGAGGGCGGGGCGAGGAGTTCGTCGGCGAGGCGTTCGCGGACCGCGCGGGCGATGTGGTCGGCGCCCGGGACGCGGTCGGCCAGCGGGCGGGCGGCGCCGTGCCTGCGGGCGAGGGCGGTGAGCAGCCACGGCACGCGGGACTCGGCCTCCAGGGGGTCCACGCGGCCCCGGGCCCCGCTCAGCTCGGTGTGCGCGGCGCGCAGGGCCGCGGCGAGTTCGGGGTCGTCGACCACCGCCTCGCGGAAGTGCGGCGGCGTGGCGGTGCCTTCGGCGAGGAGGGACGGCAGGGGGTACATGGCGCGGTAGGCGTAGCCGCCGAGGGCCGCCGGTCCGCCCGTGTGCACCTCGCCCGCGGCGAGGACGACGATGGAGCCGGGCCCGGCGTCCACGCGCCCGCCCCGGTAGTCGATGACCTCGCAGCCGCCGACGCCCACTCCTACGGTGAACTCCTCGTGGTAGTGCGGGGCGTAGCGGTGCCGGTCGAAACGGGCGGTCAGCAGGTCGAGGCTGTCGCCGCCGGGGCCGAGGGGGGCTCTGGCCCAGAAGGCCTGCTCGCGCGGCCGCCGTCCGCCTGCCGCCGTCACCTCCCCGTCCGCCGCCTTCACCACCACCCCGTCCGCCGCCTTCACCGCCCCGTCCACCCAGGCACCCCGTCCACGCACGCGTCCCGCGCCGCCATGGCGCGCTCCCCCGCTCTCGTCGACCCCGCGTACGTCGTGGCCACTCCCGGCCCCCCAACCACGCACGCGCCCCGCGCCGCCACGGCGCGCTTGCCCACTCCCGTCGGCCGCGTACGTCGTGCCCGCCCCTGTCGGCCCGGCGTCCGAGTCCGTCGCGCCCGCGCTCCTTGCCCCTGAGTCGTTCATGTGCCGCCCGCTCCCCCGAACCCGCGCCGTCTCCGTACGCGCGGCCGCAGCCGCCCTCAGCGGATCAACGCGCGCGTGCCCTTCTTCCATGCCGCGCCGAGGTCCGCTCCTTCGGGAAACCGGCCGTGGATCTCCAGGATCACCATGCCGTGCGCGAACGCCCAGGCGGCGCGGGCCAGTTCCCCGTCCCCCGCGCAGGCGCGCACCAGCGGGGCGGCGGTCCTGTCCTCCAGGCCGTCGGGCAGGGCGTGACGGGGCAGCGGGCGTTCGGTGGCGAGGCGGTAGAGGTGCGGATGGCGCAGGGCGTACGCGCGGTAGGCGTCCGCGATGGCTTCGAGCGAGCCCGGGGCCTCCGCCTCGGCGGCCTCGCAGGCCGCGGCGCATTCGTCGAGCATCTGCGCGATCAGCTGGACCTCCACCGCCTGCTTGTCGGGGAAGTGCTTGTACAGCGAGGGCGCCTTGATGCCGAGCCGGTCCGCGAGCGAGCGCATCGTGAGCTTCTCGGCCCCCGACTCCTCGACGAGATCGCGGGCCGCGTGGACGATCTCCCTGGCCCTGGGCGTGAGGCGTTCGCCCCACGTGGGCGGCTCCCCGGGCTCCTGCCGCTGGTCAGCCACGCTGAAAGCCCTCCTTGGTACGCAGTCCATAGCCGAAGGCGCGATCGTACGAGATGTGGGCGAGCCAGCCGCACAGGGCCGCGAGGGCGGGGGCCCACTTCCCGGGCAGCGCCGCGTACAGCCCGAGGAGCGTGAGCGGGACCAGGGCGCGGTGGGCCGCGTTGTAGAGGGGGACGGCCCGCGGGGGGAGCTGCCCGCGGGCCATGCGCGGGGCGTCGCGCAGACCGGCGAGGAAGGTCAGGTCGGGGGCGACGAAGAAGACGGCGGCGGCCAGGCCCGCGAGCCGGCCGTGCTGGACGCCCGCCATGACGCCGAGCACCGACCAGGCGAGCGCGGCGACGAACCAGGCGGCACGGCACGCGCCGGGCGACGTCCGTTCCGTGGGGCGGGGCGGAGCCGGTGCGCAGGTGCTCATGGGTTCTCCTTGAGGCCAGGGCTGGCTAACGCCGTTAGGCAGGATGACATTATAGCTAACGCCGTTAGCCATCAAGGGTTCCGGCTCGGCGGAAGTCATCCCGGTTCGGCGGGAGTCATCCCGGCTCGGGAAGCGACGGGACGGCAGTCTCCCGTAGCCCTGGCCGAGGAAGCGGCCGGACGGCAGTCACCCTGGCCAGGGAAGCGGCCGGGCGGAAGTGTCCGGCCAGGAAAACGGCCGGGCGGGAGTCATCCCGGCTCGGGAAGCGGCCCCGCAGGCGGTCGCCCGCGGCTACGCCGGTTCGAACCGCACCTTCACCGCGCCCGGGTCCGCTTCCGCCTCCGCGAGCCTGACGCGCAGGCGCTCCCCGAGGGGCAGCGCCGCCGTGCCGCCCTCGATGCGCGCCACGACGGCGGGGTCGGTCACCTGCACGGTGCCCACGGCCGGTTCGTTGTCCTTCACGTCCACGACCACCGCGTCGAACACCTCGCCGACCCGGTCCTTCAGCATCACCGCTTCGACGATGTCCACGCACGCGCGCTCCACGGCGTTGCCGCGCCGGGTGCCCTCCGCCATCTCCCCGGGCAGCGCGTCGAGAGCGGCGAGCACCCACTGCGGGACGCCCGCGCCCGCGCAGGCGGCGAGGCACAGTTCGGAGGCGTAGCGGTCGACGAGGCGGCGCAGCGGGGCCGTGCAGTGGGTGTAGGGGGCGGCGACCGCGGCGTGCACCGCCGGGTCGGGCCGGTGGCCGCCGGTGAACGCCGTGTAGCCCGCGCCCCGCAGCAGCGTCGTGCACTCCTGGAGGAAGGCGGCCTGGTGCGGCTGCCGGGGGTCGAGGGAGCGCACGAGCTCCGCGTACGAGACGTGGTGCGGCCAGTCGACGCGCAGCGCCTCGGCGGTGCGGCGCAGGCGGGCGACCGCGCCGTCCGGGGCGGTGGGCAGCGTCCGCAGGATGCCCGTGCCCGCGGTCAGCATCAGCTCGGCGGCGGCCATGCCCGTGAGGAGCGAGATCTGCGCGTTCCAGCCGTCGGCCGGCAGGGGCGCGCGGAAAGCCGGCTCGTACCGTCCGTCGCGCTCGACGATCTCCTGCTCGGGCACGTTGAGCGAGATGCCGCCGCGGGCCACCTCCAGGGCCTCGCGCAGCGTCCCGATGTCCCGCAGGAGCGCGAGGGGCTCCTCTGCGGCGCCCGCGTCGATGGCCCGCTGCACGCCCGCGTAGTCCAGTTTGGCCCGGCTGCGCACGAGGGCGCGGCGCGCGTCGGCGCGTTCCGTGCGGCCGTCCGCGTCGAGGTCGATGGTCCACAGGACGGCGGGGCAGGTCTGGCCGGGCAGCAGGCTGGCGGCTCCCTCGCTCAGGGCCGCGGGGTGCAGCGGGACCCTCTCGTCGGGGAAGTAGAGGGTGGTGACGCGCCGGTGGGCCTCGGCGTCGACCGGTCCGCCGGGCGTGACGTAGGCGGCGACGTCGGCGATGGCGTACGTGACGCGGTAGCCACCGCTCTCGCGCCGGGCCAGGTGCATGGCCTGGTCCAGGTCGACGGAGCCGGGCGGGTCGATGGTGAACAGGGGGACATCCGTGGCGTCGTGCTCCGGCAGCCGGGGCGCCTTCGCGGCGCGCTCCGCCTCCGCGAGGGCCTCGGCGGGGAAGTCCGGGGGCACGTCGAGATCCGTGCGCAGCTCACGCAGCGCGGCCCGCAACGGAGCCTCCGCTGCGCCGGTCACGTGAAGACTCCGGCGAGGCATGGACCGAGCGTATGACCGCCGGCCCGACTCGGCACCCCGTACCGGGACGCGCACCCGGGGCCCCGCGCACGCCCGCGTGTCCCGGCCCGGGGGCCCCGCGCCCCGCCCGCGTGTCCCGGCCCGGGGACGCGCACCCCGTACCCTTTCGCGGGGGCCGCACCCCTCCCCTCGTACCGCTGAAGGAGTCCGATCGTGCTCGTCCTGCTGCCGCCGTCCGAAGGCAAGGCCCCGTCCGGGCGGGGCGCCCCGCTCAAGCCCGAGTCGCTGTCGCTGCCGGGGCTCGCCGAGGCGCGGCGGGCGGTGCTCGACGAGCTGGTCGAGCTGTGCTCCGCCGACGAGGAGAAGGCGCGGGCCGTGCTGGGGCTGAGCGAGGGCCTGCGGGGCGAAGTGGCGAAGAACGCCGGGCTGCGCACGGCCGGCGCGCGGCCCGCCGGGGAGATCTACACGGGGGTCCTGTACGACGCCCTGGACCTGGCCTCGCTCGACGCCGCGGCCAAGCGGCGCGCGGGGCGTTCGCTGCTCGTCTTCTCCGGGCTGTGGGGCGCGGTCGGGGTGGGCGACAAGATCCCCTCCTACCGCTGCTCGATGGGCGTGAAGCTGCCGGGTCTCGGGGCGCTCGGCGCGTACTGGCGGACGCCGATGGCCTCCGTGATGCCGGAGGCGGCGGGCGACGGGCTCGTGCTCGACCTGCGGTCGTCGGCGTACGCGGCGGCGTGGAAGCCGAAGGGCGAGGTGGCGGGGCGGACGGCGACCGTGCGGGTGCTGCACGCGCAGCTGTTCGACGGGGTCGAGAAGCGGTCGGTGGTCTCCCACTTCAACAAGGCGACCAAGGGGCGCATCGTCCGGTCCCTGCTGACCACCGGCGTCCGGCCCAAGGACCCCGCCGAGTTGGTGGAGGCGCTGCGGGACCTGGGGCACGTGGTGGAGGCCGAGGCCCCGACGAAGCCGGGCAGGCCGTGGGCGCTCGACGTGGTGGTGCGGGAGATCCACTAGGGCTCGCCCGGGACGGGACCGGCGCCCGCACCCTCTCCCGTTGCGGCCTGCGCAACGCCCTTTGCGCAGGCTGCGTCCCTAGGGGCAGGATGCCCGTATGACCTCCTCCGCGCCCGCGCCCTCCGTACTCGATCTCGCCCCCGTCGTCCCCGTGGTCGTCGTGGAGGACCTCGGCGACGCCGTGCCGCTGGCCCGCGCGCTGGTGGCCGGCGGGCTGCCCGCGATCGAGGTGACCCTGCGGACACCCGTCGCGCTCGACGCGATCCGGGCCATCGCGGCCGAGGTGCCGGACGCGGTGGTCGGCGCGGGCACCGTGATCTCCCCGCGCAACGTCACCGACTCCGTCGAGGCCGGGGCCCGCTTCCTCGTCAGCCCCGGCTGGACGGACGCGCTGCTCGACGCGATGCGGGGGTCCGGCGTGCCGTTCCTGCCGGGCGTCTCGACGACCTCCGAGGTCGTGGCGCTGCTCGAACGCGGCGTGACGGAGATGAAGTTCTTCCCCGCGGAGGCCGCGGGCGGCACCGCGTACCTGAAGTCGCTCGGCGCCCCGCTGCCGCAGGCCCGCTTCTGCCCGACCGGCGGGATCAACGCGGGGACGGCGCCGGCGTACCTCGCGCTGCCCAACGTCGGCTGCGTGGGCGGCAGCTGGATGCTCCCCGCCGACGCCGTGGCGGCCAAGGACTGGGCCCGCGTGGAGTCCCTGGCCCGCGAGGCCGCCTCCCTGCGCTGAGAGCCGCTACCGCAGGTGAGACGTGTCGTTCAGGAGGCGCAGCGAGGCGTTGCCGTCGGCGTAGTACGCCACCGCGGAGACCGAGGCCGCCGAGAGTTCCATGCGGAACATGGACTCCGGCGGGGCGCCGAGCGCCAGGCGCACCAGCGTCTTGATCGGCGTGACGTGCGTGACGAGCAGGACCGTGCGGCGCGCGTACGCGGCGGTCAGCCGGTCGCGTGCCGCCGCGACCCGCCGCGCGACCGCGGTGAACGACTCGCCGCCGGGCGGGGCCGCCTCCGGCGAGGCCAGCCAGGCGTTCAGCTCCTCGGGGTGCCGGGCGCGCGCCTCGGCGAACGTCAGCCCCTCGAAGACCCCGAAGTCGGCCTCGCGCAGGTCCTCTTCCAGGTGGACGTCGAGCCCGAGGCGGGCGGCGACCGTGTGCGCGGTCTCCTGGCAGCGCTTCAGCGGCGAGGAGACGACGGCCTGTATCGTGCCGCGCGCGGCGAACGCGGCGGCGGCCCGCTCGGCCTGCTCGCGCCCCGCGTCCGACAGGGACGGGTCGGAACCGCCGCTGCCGGAGAACCGCTTCTCGGGCGTGAGCGGGGTCTCGCCGTGCCGCAGCAGCACGAAGGTCGCGGGCGCGCCGAGGTCGGGCGCGGCCCAGCCGACCTGGGGCGCGGACACGTTCCGCGCGGCCTGGGCATCGATCCCGGCCACGGCGGGGACGACCACGGGTGCGTCGCCCCGCGCAGCCGTACCCGTGCCAGGGGCCACGCCGCGCGTGGCCGTACCCGCGGCAGGCGCGTCGCTCCGCGTGGCCGTATCGACCGCGGAGGCATCGCCCCGGGTGGCCGTGAGGGCCGCCCGTGCTCTCGCCGCGCCCGCAGCCGCGTCCCCGGGCGGGCCCGCGGGCGTCGGGTCGGCGGCCGACCGTGACGCGCGCGCGTCCAGCTCCGCCGTCGACGCCGACGGCGACCACCGCTCGCCGCGCTTGCCGGCGTCCATCGCCTCGTTCGCGAGCCGGTCCGCGTGCTTGTTCCGCTCGCGCGGAATCCACTCGTACGTCACCCGCTCCGCGGGGAAGACGCGCGCGGCCTCGGCCGCGAGCGGCTTCATGTCGGGGTGCTTGATCTTCCAGCGGCCCGACATCTGCTCGACGACGAGCTTGGAGTCCATGCGCACGTGCACCGAGGCGTCCGGGTCCAGCTCGCGGGCCGCCTTCAGGCCCGCGACGAGCCCCTTGTACTCCGCGACGTTGTTCGTCGCGACGCCGATGTGCTCCGCGGCCTCCGCCAGGGTCTCCCCCGAGGCCGCGTCGATGACCACGGAACCGTAGCCCGCGGGCCCCGGGTTGCCCCGGGAGCCGCCGTCGGCCTCGACGATGAACTCACGCATGGACCACGGCCCCTACAGGCCGGACTCGGACGTGCGGACCAGGATGCGGCGGCAGTTCTCGCACCGCACGACCGTGTCCGGGGAGGCCGCCTTCACTTCGTTGACCTCGGTGATGTTCAGTTCGAGGCGGCAGCCCTCGCAGCGCCGCTGGTACAGCTTGGCCGCGCCGACGCCGCCCTGCTGGGCGCGGAGCTTGTCGTAGAGCTTGAGCAGGTCGGCCGGGACGGAACCGGCGACGACCTCGCGCTCCTTGGTGACCGTGGCCATCTCGCCGTCCAGCTCCCGGAACGCGGAGTCGCGGCGGCCCGTGGCGTCGTCGATCTTCGACTGGACCGAGGAGACCCGCTCGGTGAGCTCGGCGACCCGCTCCTGCGCGGACTCGCGGCGCTCCATGACCTCCAGGACGACGTCCTCCAGGTCACCCTGGCGCTTGGCGAGCGAGGTGATCTCGCGCTGGAGGTTCTCCAGGTCCTTGGGCGAGGTCACGGCGCCGGAGTCGAGGCGCTGCTGGTCGCGGTTGGCGCGCTGGCGGACCTGGTCGACGTCCTGCTCCGCCTTGGTCTGCTCGCGGGCGCAGTCGCTCTCCTCGGTCGTCGCGGCGACGAGCAGGTCGCGCAGCTGCGCGAGGTCCTTGTTCAGCGACTCGATCTCGGCGTGCTCGGGCAGCGACTTCTTCTTGTGCGCGAGCTGCTGCAGGCGCACGTCCAGGGCCTGGACGTCGAGCAGTCGGATCTGGTCGGCGGGCGCGGCGTTCAGTTGGGGGCTCCAGATGTGTCGGTTGTGGTGGACGCCGCGTGGGCGGTCCAGGGGTCGGTGACCGTCTTCGAGACGTGGACGCGCAGTCCCCATCCGTTGCGGTCGGAGATCTCGTCGAGCTGGGCTGCGGCCAGCTCGCACCAGGGCCACTCGGTGGCCCAGTGGGCGGCGTCCAGCAGCGCGAGCGGGGTGCGCTCGCGGGCCTCGGACGCCGGGTGGTGGCGCAGGTCGGCGGTGAGGAAGGCGTCCACGCCGGCGGCGCGCACGTCGTCGAAGAGGCTGTCGCCGGAGCCGCCGCTCACCGCGACGGTCCTGATCAGCGCGTCGGGGTCGCCCGCGACCCGGATGCCCTGCGCGGTCGCGGGCAGCCGCTTCGCCGCGCGCTCGGCGAGCTCGGCGAGGGTCAGGGGGTGGTCGAGTTCGCAGATCCGGCCGAGGCCGCGGCGTCCGTCCCTGTCGGCGGGGTCGGGCACGAGGGGGCGCACGACGCGCAGGTCGAGGGCGCCCGCCAGGGCGTCGGAGACACCCGGGTCGGCGCGGTCGGCGTTGGTGTGCGCGACGTGCAGCGCGACATCGTGCCTGATCAGGTCGTGCACGACGCGGCCCTTGAAGGTGGACGCCGAGACGGTCGTCGTACCGCGCAGGTAGAGCGGGTGGTGGGTGACCAGGAGCTGGGCTCCGAGCCGGACCGCCTCGTCGGCGATCTCCTGGACCGGGTCGACGGCGAAGAGGACGCGGGAGACCTCGGCCTCGGGGTCTCCGCAGACCGTGCCGACCGCGTCCCAGCTCTCGGCCAGACCGGCGGGCCACAGGGCGTCGAGGGCGGCGATGACTTCAGACAGACGGGGCACGGGGAAAGGCTACCTTCCCCGCCACCCCCGCAGGTCGTGCGTTACGCACCGCTGTCAGACGGCTACTTGAAGCGCCGCGGCGGAGGCACGCCCCCACGAGCCCCGCGCGGAACCGGACGGACCGGGCGGGCCGGACGGACCGCGCGCCACCCCGCCCCACCCCCGCCCAGCACAACCACACCCCCACCCTCGGCAGAACCGTTGCTCCTCCATCCTTCCGTGTGAAGCGAACGGCCACTCACGCCACGTCAGCGCGTGCGAAAACTAGCTTCGGGGCCGGAGGTGGCGCCGACGATGACTGCGGCAACGATCACGGTGGACGGCGGGTACGCGGCGAGGCTGGCCCGCAGGGGCGAGTCCTGGTTCCCCGAGCGCTGGACACTCGACTCCCCCGAGCCCTACGCGGTGCCGCTCGCCGGCCGCCAGCCCGAGGAGCCGGGCACCGAGGTGCTGCCGATGGGCGACGGCCGTGTCCTCGTCCACCGCCCGTCGGCCGGGCGGCACCTGTTCGCGCTGCTCTACCCGAGTGGCCCGGCGACCGGCGAGATCCCGCTGGGCGCGGTGGAGTGCGCGGGCGACCTGACCCTGCTGCCACCCTCACCGGACGGCGAGCGTGCCTACGCCGTCGCCGTCGGCGCCCACACCACGGACGTGTGGCTGGTGGCGGGCGGCTCCTTCGGCCCCGAGCACGTCGCGGAGGTGCCGGGGCGCTGCTCGGGCGGTGTCTGGCTGGACCGTACGGGGCGGATGCTGGCCCTCGACCGGGAGGCGGACGGCCGCGTGAAGACCGTCACGGTCGATCTGGCGCGGGGCGGCGAGGTGTCTCCGCTCCTCCAGATCACGGAGGAGAGCGACGACCGGCTGCTGCTCGCCGACGCCGACAGCGGCCTGCTCCTGATCCGCTCCAACGCCCCGGGCCACGACCGCCTCGGCTGGGGCGTCCTCGGCTCCGCCCTCCCCGTCCGCTTCCCGGAGTCGCTGCGGCTCGCCGACTGCGCCGTCACGCCGTTCGCGATCCAGCCGGGGCAGACGCTGCTCCCCGAGCGGTGCGCGGTGGCGCTGCGGATCGACGGCGCGGCGGGCACCTGGCTCGGCCTGTGGCGCCCGGCGGTGCGCGGCATGCGGCAACTCCCCGCGCCACAGGGCTGGTTGGCGGGCACGGGCCGCTGGACGCGCGACGGCGTGCTGCTCCTCCCCTACTCGACGAGCGCCGTGCCCTGCGGCGTCGCGCGCCTCCCCGTACCCACCGGCGAGACGCCGCCGCGGACCCCCCGCGCCGAGCCGTCGGAGCCGCCCCCGGCACGGCCCGTACCGCTGCAGCAGGCACCTCTGGGCGGTCGGGTCGCGGCCGGTTAGACTCGCCCGGCTGTACGAACGATCTTCATACGGGGTGATGGGTACAAGATGTCGACCGAGACGGGTACGGAGACCCACTGGGACACCGAGCCGCAGCACGCGGCGACCACGACCGGGGCCGCGCAGGGCACGACCGCCACTGCCACCTCGGGCGCGGGCAAGCACCGGGGCCCGGTGGCCGAGCACGACGAGGCCACCTCCCCCAGGGGCCGCCACCGCAGGCAGGCGGCGCACCCGGGGGCGTGATCACGGGAGAAGTCCCGCCCCTGCGCTGCCAGAAGCGGCGTAGGGGCGGGACTTTTCCGCATCCCCGTCAGCCACGCCGCAACGCCAGCACTTCCGTCGCCGCGAAGCCCTGGGGGTGCTCGGCGTAGTACGGGGTGAGCAGCTTGTCCAGGTCGGCGTACGTGAGCGAGGCGTCCTCGGGGGCGTCGAACTTCGCCGCCACCTTCGGACGCTCCATGAGCGCGACCATGCCGCCGTGGACGACGAGCAGCTGGCCGCTCACCTCGGCCGCCGCGGGCGAGGCGAGGTAGCCGACCAGCGGGGCGACGTGCTCGGGGGCCAGCGGGTCGAGTCGGCCCTCGGACGGCTCCTGGAAGCCCTGGAAGACGTCCTCGGTCATCCGCGTCCGTGCGCGGGGGCAGATGACGTTGGCCGTCACGCCGTACTTGGCCAGCGCCAGGGCGGTCGACGTCGTCAGGCCGACGACGCCGCCCTTGGCCGCCGCGTAGTTGGGCTGGCCGGCCGAGCCCGCGAGGTAGGCCTCCGACGACGTGTTGACGATCCGCCCGTACACCGGGCCGCCCGCGGCCTTGGAGCGCTCGCGCCAGTGGGCGGAGGCGAAGCGGATGGTGTTGAAGTGGCCCTTGAGGTGGACGCGGATGACCGCGTCCCACTCGGCCTCCGTCATCGAGAAGATCATGCGGTCACGCAGGATGCCCGCGTTGTTGACCAGGATGTCGAGCTTGCCGTACGTCTCGACGGCCGTCCCGATGAGCGCGCGGGCCTGCTCGTGGTCCGCCACGTCCCCGGTGTGGGCGGTGGCCCGGCCGCCCGCGGCGCGGATCTCGGCGGCGACCTCCTCGGCGGGCGCCGCCGAGGCCTCGCCCGAGCCGTCGCGCCCCGGCTGACCGAAGTCGTTGACGACGACGCTCGCGCCGAGCCCGGCCAGTTCCAGGGCCTCGGCGCGGCCCAGCCCGCGGCCCGCGCCGGTGACGACGGCGGAAAGGCCCTCAAGTGGCAGTGACATCGCATTCCCTCCGGGGCGAATCGGATCGCGGGTCGGAACGTGCGGCGGATCGCTCGGTTCACGCAGACCGCTCGGCCCGCGCGGTTCGCTCGTTCGCTCAGATCTCTATGCAGGTGCGCAGGGCCGTTCCCGTGCGCATCTGTTCCAGGGCCTCGTTGATCTCGGTGAGGCGCACGCGGTGGGTGATCATGCTCTGGAGGTCGATGCGGTCCGCGCGCCAGAGCGCGATGGCCCGCTCGTACGACCGCAGGACGTCGCCGCCGCCGTACAGGGAGGGCAGGATGCGCTTCTCGTCGAAGAACAGCTCGAACATGTTGAGCCGGAGGTGGTCGTCCATGGCTCCGGCGCCGACGACGCAGAGCGTGCCGCCGCGGCGGGTCGCCTCGTAGGCCGTGCGGGCGGTGGCCGACTTGCCGACGACCTCGAAGACGTAGTCGAAGCCGTCGCCCGCGGTGATGCGCTGCTTGGCGTCGACGAGGCCCTCGGGGGCGACCGCCTCGGTGGCGCCGAAGCGGAGCGCCGCCTCCCTGCGCGAGGCCACCGGGTCGACCGCGACGATCTGCGCCGCCCCCTTGACGCGGGCGCCCTGGATCGCGGCGATGCCGACGCCGCCGCAACCGATGACGGCGACCGACGAACCGGCGCTCACGTCGGCCGTGTTGATGGCCGCGCCGAGCCCCGTGGTCACGCCGCAGCCGATGAGCGCCGCGACGTCGAGGGGCACGTCGTCCGGGACCGGCACCGCGCACCGGGCGTCGACGACGACCTCCTCGGCGAAGGTGCCCGTGCCCGCGAAGCCGAAGACGTCACCGCTGGGGCGCTTGAAGTTCGGGGTCCCCGCGTTCATGAAGCCGGCGAGGCAGAGCTGGGTCTGGCCGCGCTTGCAGGCGGGGCACGTACCGCAGGCCGGGAGCCAGCAGATCAGGACCCGGTCGCCCCGGGCGAGGCCGGTCACGCCGTCGCCGACGTCGATGATCTCGCCCGCGCCCTCGTGGCCCGGGACGAACGGGGCGGGCTGCGGCAGCACGCCGTTCATCGCGGAGACGTCGGAGTGGCACAGGCCGGTGGCCCTGACGCGGATCCTCACCTTCCCCGGGCCGAAGCCCATCGCCTCGACGTCGTCGAGGACCTCCAGCTTGGTCCGGCCTGTCTCGTGCAGTACGGCTGCGCGCATGGTGCGGCTCCTCTCGTCGTACTCGTCGTGCTCCTCGTACTCGTCGTGCTCGTCGTACGGAGATCCGGCCTGCTTCGGGTGCGTCCGGCCCACTTCTGGCCGTGCGTGCGTTCGATCCCTTCAGGGACGGGCTCGGCCGCCTCAGTCGTGCTCGGCCGCCTCAGTCGTGTTCGACGATCGTGTCCGTCAGCACCGGTGCGTCGTCCCGTTCGACCGCCGTCACCTCGGCTCTCACACGGCCCTCGGTGTGCCACATCCGGATGCGCAGGGTCTCGCCGGGGAAGACCACGCCGGCGAAGCGGGTGCTGTAGGCGCGCACCCGGGAGACGTCGCCGCCGAGCCGGGTGTCCACTGCGGCCTTCAGGGTCATCCCGTAGGTGCACAGGCCGTGCAGGATCGGGCGGTCGAACCCGGCGAGCGCGGCGAACTCGGGGTCGGCGTGCAGGGGGTTCCAGTCGCCGGAGAGGCGGTAGAGGAGCGCCTGGTCCTCGCGGACGGGCCGCTGGACGGTCAGGTCGGGTTCGCCCTCGGGGTCCGGGAGGCGGGCGGACGGGCCGCGGTCGCCGCCGAAGCCGCCTTCGCCGCGTACGAAGATCTGGGCGTCGCTCGTCCACAGCGGGCCCTCGGCGTCGGCGGTCTCGGAGCGCAGGACGAGGACCGCCGCCTTGCCCTTGTCGTACACCGCGGCCACCCTCGACGTCGTCACGGCCTTGCCGCCGACCGGGATCGGACGGTGCAGGGTGATGCTCTGGCCGCCGTGCAGCACCGCGGCGAGGTCCACCTCGACGCCGGGGGCCGAGAGGCCGCCGACGACGCCCATGCCGGCGCCGGCGACGGTGGCGAAGCTGGGCAGGACGTGCAGCCTCGACTCCAGCGTGTAGCGCAGCTCCTCGGGAGCGGTGGCGGGCACTCCCGCGCCGAGGCCGAGGTGGTAGAGCTGGACGTCCTTGTGGTCCCAGGCGATCTCGGCGGACCGGGGTTCGGCGGCGACGGCCTTCGCGGCGTCAATGGGCATGTGGTGAGAGCTCCTTGGGCCGACGGCGGAGACCTCGGTGCGGCCGTCCGCACCGTCGACCGCACCGAGGTCGCAACTGGGCCGGAGGGCCGTTCGGGAACCGGCCGGTTCTAGAACGCGTTCCACTCCGGCGATCCATGTATAGCCGAGGGCCGATCGCTTGGGAAGGCTCCTGACGTGACGTCAGATCGGGTGGGCCGCCCGTGACATTTGTACCGGCCGAGTCCGTACGGGCGCCTCTGCCGCCGCGTTCCGGCCGCTCCTAACGTCGTGGGCATGACGAAGACATCACAGCGCGCGGCGGGCGCGGTCCCGTTCCGCCGGTTCCCCGCCTCCGGTTCGTACGCTGGTGTCCCTGACCGGCAAGGTGCGCGGACCGTACGGCCCACTACGAGGACGGGGGACGTCGCGATGTTCCGGAAGGACAGGGGCGGCTGCCGGATGCGGGACGCCGAGGGGCTCGGGCCGCCGCCCACCGGCTTCGCGCTGCTGCCCTGGCTGCTGATGGGTCTCGGCGCGCTCTCCCACCTGCTCCAGGGCGAGACCCCCAACCCCTGGATCGGCGGCATCGGGCTGCTCCTGTTCAACTCCCTCTACGTCTTCATCGCCTTCCGCGCCTTCGACAGGAACACCCGCGAGGCCCGGTCCACGCGGGTCGCCCTGGTGCTGCTGGGGCTGCTGACCGTCGCTCTCGCCGCCGGGTACGGCGGCAACTGGCTCCTGTTCTTCCCCCTTCTCGGCCTCGCCACGGGCGCCCTCGTGCGCGGGCGCGGCCTCGGCTTCACCGGGCTCGGCCTGAGCGCGCTCGCGGGCGTCGTCGGCGGGGCCAGGGACGGCTGGGGAGCGGTCGACATCGCGTACGGGACGTTCCTGTCGACGATGGTCACCGCCGCGATCCTCTCCCTCTCCGAGGCCGTCCGCGAACTCCGCGCCACCCGCGAGGAGCTGGCCCGCGCCGCCGTCGAGAAGGAACGCCTGCGCTTCTCGCGGGACCTGCACGACCTGCTCGGGCACACCCTCTCCGTCATCGTCGTCAAGGCGGAGGCCGCGCGCCGCCTCGCCCACCGCGACCTCGGCGCGGCGCTCGGCCAGGTCTCCGACATCGAGTCCGTCGGCCGGCAGGCGCTCACCGAGATCCGCGAGGCCGTCACCGGCTACCGCGAGGGCAGCCTCACCCTCGAACTCGACCGTGCCCGCGATCTGCTGTCCGCCGCCGGGATCGACGCCGTCGTCCGTCAGGCCGGGCCGCCGCTCGACCCGCAGACCGCCGCCCTGCTCGGCTGGGTGGTCCGCGAGTCCGCCACCAACGTCGTACGCCACTCACGGGCGGCCCGCTGCGAGATCGAGGTCACGGGCACCGCCGAACAGACCCGCCTGGTGATCACCGACGACGGGTGCGGCGCGGGCCCCGGGGCGGCCGGCAGCGGGTTGCAGGGCCTCGCCGAACGCCTCGCGGCGGCGGGCGGCTCCCTCACCTCGGGCCCGGCGCCCCACTCGGGGTTCCGCGTCACCGCCGTGCTGCCGGGTACGCCCATGGCGGACTCCGACGGCGGTGACCGCCCGGGGCACGACGCCGCCGCGTCCCGGCCGCCTAACGGCCGGTCGTGACCTTCGCGAGGAGCGCAGCGAGGACCGGCTCGGCGTGCGTCCACAGCAGCGCGCCGCCGGTTCCCGGGACGACGCGGTGCTCGGCGCCGGGGACACGGGTGGCGAGCAGTGCCCCGTTGTCGGGCGAGTGGCTGGTGTCCCGTTCGCCGTACCAGATGTCGACGGGGACGGTGATCCGGTCGAGGGCGAGCGGCCAGCGCCCCATGGCCAGGACCGTGTCGCGGGCGTAGCCGGCGGCGCCCTGGGCGAATCCCTCGTCCAGGGCCCTGCGGTAGGCGCCCGCGAAACCCGGCTCCTGGTACACGGCGAGGTCGCACGCCGGGCTCCCGGCCATGACCATGTCCCACATCGCTGCCGCGGTGAAGCCCGCGAAGAACTCCTCGGCGCCCGCCGGGTCGCACACGGCCCGTTCGACCAGGCCGCGCAGGTCCGCCGCCAGCGCGGGCGCGAACTCCGGCGCGGCGACCTCGTCCGCGCCGGAGACGATCGCCAGGGCCGAGGCGATCCCCTCCTGGGCGCAGGCGAGTGCGAACGGCGCGCCTTGGGAGTTGCCGACGATGGCCGGGCGGCCGAGGCCCCGCAGTTCGCAGAGTTGCCGGATGTCGCCGGCGAAGTCGGAGAAGGTGTGGCCGGGCGCGGGCGTCGAGACACCGAGTCCCGGGCGGTCCACGGAGACGAGGCGCACTCCACGCGCCTCGACGGCCCCCGCGCCGAAGCCGAGCCACCGGCTCGTGGCCGCGCCCGGGCACAGCAGGACGGGCGTCCCGTCCGACGGGCCCCACTCCGCCCAGCCGAGCGTCCGTCCGTCGGAGAGACGGCTCTCACCGAGCCGGGCGGGATCGTCGACGTACACAGTCATGATCCACATGATGACCGTGGGCGGGGCGTCCCTCCACGGGTTTTGGACGACCGGGCCGCGCAGGACGTGGGTCCGTCGGGTCGCCCACCCCGGCGGCGGTCGGTCCTACTCTTTCCCCGTGGAAGAGATGCCGCGGGACCACCGTCCGGTCACATCTGTCAGAGTCCTGCTCGCCGAGGACCAGGGCATGATGCGGGGCGCGCTCGCCCTGCTGCTCGGCATGGAGGACGACATCGAGGTGGTCGCGCAGGTCGGCGCGGGGGACGAGATCGTGGACGCGGCGCTGGCCGCCCGGCCCGACGTGGCCCTGCTCGACATCGAGCTGCCCGGCCGCAGCGGTCTGGACGCCGCCGCCGACCTGCGCCGGGAGTGTCCCGACTGCCGGGTCCTGATCCTCACCACCTTCGGGCGGCCCGGCTATCTGCGCCGCGCCATGGAGGCGGGCGCCGCCGGTTTCCTCGTCAAGGACGGGCCCGTCGAGGAGCTGGCCGAGGCGGTCCGGCGGGTCCTGCGGGGTGAGACGGTCATCGACCCGGCCCTCGCCGCCGCCGCGCTCAGCGCCGGGCCGAACCCGTTGACCGGCCGCGAGGCGGATGTCCTCAAGGCGTCGGTGGACGGGGCCACGGTCGCCGACATCGCGGGCAGGCTGCATCTGTCGGAGTCGACCGTGCGGAACTACCTCTCCGCGGCCATCGGCAAGACGGGGACGCGGAACCGGATGGAGGCGGTGCGGGAGGCTCGGCGGCAAGGCTGGCTCTGACTGGCCCCTGAGCCTTGAGCACCGCGCCCCGGCACCCCCCGGCTTCGGGCCCCGCCCGCCCCGCTTCGGGCCCCGCCCGCCCGGCCTTGCCCGGTCCCCCTGCCCTGCGCGCCGTCCGTCACCGGCTTCGCCGAGTTCGTCCTCCATCGCCGGACGGGCTCTCATCCACGGCCGGACGGGCGTCCATCTACCGTCGGCCGGGCGCGAAGTCACCGGGGACGGCCGCCCACTTACCGCGGGCCGGACTCTTATGTACCGACGGACGCGCATCCATCTAGCGTTTCGACCGGGCGCGTAGTTACCGGGAACAGCCGCCTACTTCCCGCGGGCCGGACTGACTTTTACGTACCGACGGACGTCCATCCACCGTCGGCCGGGACTTCGTACCAACGGAAGCGCATCCATCCACCGTCGGCCGGGCGCACAGTCGCCTCGGGACGGGCTCCTACTCGCCGTCGGCCGGGCTCTTGCTCGGCTTCTGTCGGGGCTTCTCCCTCGTACTGCCCGGCATCCACAGCAGCAGTACCACCACGCCCGCAAGGAGAATGCAGCCGCTCGTGCGGAACGCCATCGCGTAGCCGTCGGTCAGGGCCTGCTTCGACGTCGAGCCGTTCATCTGGGCCGCCGCCACCGTGGAGAGCACCGCGAGGCCCAGTGCGCCGCCCATCGTGCGGGAGGTGTTGATCAGGCCCGAGACGAGGCCCGCGTCGCCCGGCGCCGCGCCCGACGTGGCGAGCGAGGCGAGCGGCGTCGTGGCGAAGCCCGCGCCGAACATCATCACGATGCCGGGCAGCATGATGGAGGTGACGTACCCGCCGTCGACCGTCATCGTCGACTGCCAGCCGAAGCCGGCGGCGGCCACGAGTATGCCGAGCACGGAGACGTTCTTCGGGCCGAGCACCGGCATCACGCGCGGCGCCAGCATCGAGCCGAGGACGATGGTCAAGGACGACGGGATGAGGGCGAGGCCAGCCTTCAGCGGGGAGTAGTCGAGGACGTTCTGGGCGTACAGCGTCATGAACATCCACATGGCGAACATGCCGCCGCCGCAGACGAACATCGCGGCGTTCGCCGCCGACACCGACCGCACCTTGAACAGCTTCAGCGGCATCAGCGGCACCCGGGTGCGCGCCTCCACCGCGAGGAACCCGCCGAGCAGCGCGAGCCCGGCCGCCAGCGGCGCCAGGGTCGCCGCCGCCGTCCAGCCCTTCTCCTCGGTCTGCACGATGCCGTACGCGAGGGTGGCGAGCCCCGCGGTGACGAGGACCGCGCCCGGCACGTCGAGGCGCCGGGCCTGGCCCGCCTTGCTCTCGGTGAGCCAGGCGATGCCCGCGAAGATCACGAGGGCGCCGATCGGCACGTTGATCAGGAGCACCCAGCGCCAGGAGAGCAGGTCGGTGAGGACCCCGCCGACCAGGCCGCCCGCCGCGCCGCCGCCCGCGCCCACGGCCGACCAGACGCCGATGGCCCGTACGCGCGCCGGGCCCTCGGGCACCGCCGAGGTGAGGATCGTCAGGGTCGACGGCGCGAGGACCGCCGCGCCGAGCCCCTGCACGGCCCGTGCCAGCAGGAGCTGCCACTCGGCCTGGGCGAGGCCTCCGCCGAGCGAGGCGGCGGTGAAGAGGCCGAGGCCGAGGAGGAACATGCGCTTGCGCCCGAAGAGGTCTCCGGCCCGGCCGCCGAGCAGCATGAAGCCCGCGAAGGCGATGGAGTAGGCGTTGACCACCCATTGCAGTCCGATGGCGCTCATGCCGAGGTCGGCCCGCATCGACGGCAGCGCGGTGTTGACCACGGAGACGTCGAGGACGACGAGGAACTGGCCCGCGCAGGCGGCCAGCAGCACCGCCCACACCGGGGCGGACTTCTTCGGCGGGGCGGCGGGATCGGTGCGGTAAGTGGTGGAGGGCGTCTGGGCCATGACAGCCATCCTCTCAACTGTCCGATGGTCCGTACATCGGGATTTCGCTCCACGGGTCCTGGGCCGCTGGGCCTAGGACCCAGGACCCTCCCCGGCCACCCCCACCGCCCGCCGTCACCGCCGCAGCAGCGTCACCACCGCCGCCCCGCCGAGGCCGATGTTGTGGGCGAGGCCGACCCGGGCGTCCGGCGCCTGCCGGGCCCCCGCCTCGCCGCGGAGCTGTCCGACCAGTTCGGTGACCTGCGCGAGCCCCGTGGCGCCGAGCGGATGGCCCTTGGAGATGAGGCCGCCGGAGGGGTTCACGACCCAGCGTCCGCCGTACGTCGTCGCGCCGCTCTCGACGAGCTTCCCCGACTCCCCGGCCGCGCACATGCCGAGCGCCTCGTAGGTGAGGAGTTCGTTGACGGAGAAGCAGTCGTGCAGCTCGATGACGTCCACGTCCTCGATGCCGAGCCCGGAGTCCTCGTACACCCGGCGGGCCGCCTCCCGCGACATCGGCTGCCCGACGACGTCGATGCACGACCCCGAGGCGAAGGACTCGCCGGTGTCGGTGGCCATGGCCTGCGCGGCGATCTCCACGGCCCGGCCGGCGAGGCCGTGCCGCCGGACGAACCGCTCGGAGACGACGACGGCCGCGGCGGCGCCGTCCGACGTCGGCGAGCACTGGAGCTTGGTGAGCGGCCGGTGCACGGTCCGCGCGGCCAGGACCTCGTCGACGGTGTACTCGTCCTGGAACTGGGCGTACGGATTGGCCGCCGAGTGCCGGTGGTTCTTGGCGCCGACGGCCGCGAGCTGCGCCTCGGTCGTGCCGTACCTCTCCATGTGCTCGCGGGCCGCGTTGCCGAAGATCTGCGCGGTCGGCGGGGTCGCCTCGAAGCCGTGCCGGGCGGCCATGACGCCGTAGTGGCGGGCCACGGGAGAGGCGCTGAGGTCTCCCCCGCCGCTGCCGCCGCCCAGGGCGCCGCGCGTCATCTGCTCGAAGCCGAGCGCGAGCACGCAGTCGTTGAGGCCGCCCTCGACGAACTGCCGCGCCATCATGAGCGCGGTCGCCCCCGTCGCGCAGTTGTTGTTGACGTTGTAGACGGGGACGCCGGTCAGGCCCAGTTCGTAGACGGCGCGCTGCCCGGCCGTCGACGGCTGGAAGCAGTGGCCCACGGGGACCTGCTCGACCTGGTCGTACGCGATGCCGGCGTCCTCCAGGGCCTTGGTCCCGGCCTCCTTCGCCATGTCCCAGTACCGCCAGTCCCGCGTCTCGGGCTTCTCGAACCTGGTCATGCCGACACCGACGACGTAGCTCTTCATGAGGGCACGTACTCCTTCAGTCACGGTGGACGCCCGGGAACCGCCCCCGCCTCGCCGGTGGCGGCGACCGGGGCGGGCGTCAGGGTAGAACACGTTCCAATCTGACGGAAGGTCAGCTGCGGGGCCCCGTCGGCGCCGGCTGCGGAACCGGCATTTCGGGCCAGCCGCGCACAAGGGGCGGCCTCGGTGATGACCCGGTTAACAAAGAGTCAAGAGTTCCCCTCGTACGACACCCGTCGGAATAGTCGCCCGAGGTGACAGGTTCGAGCTACACGTAACGACCGCCCAGCCCCACCTCGCGCCCTTCGGAGGCCCCACGCAATGTCGATGACGACGACCCAACCACGCGGCACCCGCGGAGTCGTCCCCGTACTCGCCTTCTCCGGCATCGTCGTCGCGGTGATGCAGACCCTGCTCGTGCCGGTGATCAAGGATCTGCCGGCCCTGCTGGACACCGCGCCCTCGAACGCCACCTGGGTCATGACCTCGACCTTGCTGGCGGGCGCCGTCGCCACGCCGATCATGGGCCGCCTCGGCGATCTCTTCGGCAAGCGGAAGATGCTGCTCTCCAGCCTCGCCGTGATGGTCGTCGGCTCGCTGGTCTGCGGTTTCACCGACGACCTGCTGATCATGATCGTGGGGCGCGCCCTTCAGGGCTTCGCCATGGGCGCCATCCCGCTCGGCATCGGCCTGATGCGGGACGAGCTGCCCCGCGAGAAGCTCGGCTCGGCGATGGCCCTGATGAGCTCCTCCATCGGCGTCGGCGGCGGTCTCGCGCTGCCGCTCGCCGCGCTCACCGCGCAGCACGCCGACTGGCACGCCCTGTTCTTCGGCGCCGCGGGGCTCGGCGTCCTCTCGATGCTGCTGACCGTGGCCTTCGTCCCGGAGAGCCCCATGCGCGCGGCGGGCACCTTCGACGTGCTCGGTGCGCTCGGCCTCTCCGCGGGGCTCGTGCTGTTCCTGCTGCCGATCACCAAGGGCAGCGACTGGGGCTGGTCGTCGGGCACCACACTGGGCCTCTTCACCGCCGCCGCCGTCGTGCTCGTCCTGTGGGGCGTGATGGAGCTGCGCGTGAAGGCGCCGCTGGTGGACCTGCGCACCACGGCCCGCCGCGCGGTGCTCTTCACCAACCTCGCCTCGATCATGGTCGGCGTCGCCTTCTACGCCGTCTCGCTCGTCCTGCCCCAGCTCCTCCAGCTCCCGTCGGCGACCGGCTACGGCCTCGGCCAGTCGATGGTCGTCGCGGGTCTGTGCGTGATGCCGCTCGGCCTGACGATGATGTTCACGGCTCCCGTCTACGCCCGCCTGTCGGCGAAGTACGGCCCGAAGACCACCCTCATCCTCGGCATGCTGATCATCGCGGTCGGCTACGGCGCGGGCCTCGGCCTGATGAGCGCCGCCTGGCAGACGATCATCATCGCGGTGGTCCTCGGCGCGGGCATCGGCCTCGCCTACTCCTCGCTGCCCGCGCTCATCATCGGCTCGGTCGACGCCTCCGAGACGGGCGCGGCCAACGGCCTGAACACCCTGATGCGCTCGATCGGCACCTCCGTCTCCAGCGCCGTGATCGGCATGGTCCTCGCCAACACCGCGGACCACGTCGGCGGCGTGGCCGTGCCCACCATGCACGGCTTCAGGGTCTCGTTCCTGATCGCCACCGCCGCCGTCGTCATCGGCCTGGTCTTCGCCCTGTTCCTGCCCTCCGCGCGCCGCCCCGCCACGACGCAGCTGCGGGCCAGCAGCGAGGAGGACGCCAACCTGGAGCGCGCGACCAGGGCCCTGGCCGGCTTCCACGGCCAGGTGCACGGCGCGGACGGCGCGCCGCTGGCCCGCGCCAAGGTCACGCTGATCGACCGCCGCGGCAAGCAGGCGGGCGCCGCCCTCACCGACACCGAGGGCCGCTACGCCCTCGACGTGCCCGCCGACGGCTCCTACGTCCTCGCCGCCACCGCGTCGGGGCACGCGCCGCGGGCCTCGGCCGCCGCGCACCCGGGCGGGGAGCGCCCGGTGCGGGTCGACCTGGCCCTCACGGGCTCGTCCGACGACAGCGACGTACTGTCCTGACCTCCGCGCTCCGCCCGCACCCCCGTCACCCCCGTGGCGGGGGCGCGGTGCATCATGGGGCGCCGACATCCCGTACGACCCGGAGGAAGCCCCATGGCCGACGCGCCCGACATGGCCGGGACGGCCCCCGTGCCCGAGCCGGAGGTCCTCGCCGCCTTCGAGGCCGCCAAGGGCTTCATGCCGCGCGCCGAGGGGCTCGCGCTGTACGCGGCCGCGACAGAGGCCGCCGCGCTCGGCCTGCCGCTCCTCGAAGTCGGCACCTACTGCGGACGCTCCACGATCCTGCTGGCCGACGCCGCCCGGCGGGCGGGGACGACCGCGGTCACCGTGGACCACCACCGCGGCAGCGAGGAGCAGCAGCCGGGCTGGGAGTACCACGACCCGGAGACGGTGGACCCCGAGGTCGGCCTGATGGACACGCTGCCCACGTTCCGCCGTACCCTGCGCACGGCGGGCCTGGAGGAGCACGTGATCGCCGTGGTGGGCCGCTCGCCGCAGGTGGCGAAGGTCTGGGGCGGCGCGCTCGGCCTGGTCTTCATCGACGGGGGCCACACCGACGAGCACGCCACGGCCGACTACGAGGGCTGGGCCCCGCACGTGGCCGAGGGCGGACTGCTCGTCATCCACGACGTCTTCCCCGACCCGGTCGACATCATGACCGGGCAGGCTCCCTACCGCGTGTATCTCAGGGCCCTGGAGTCCGGGGCGTTCACCGAGGTCGCGTCCGTGGACTCGCTGCGCGTGCTGCGGCGAACGGGAGCGGGGACCTGACCGCGCGGATAGGCTCGCCCTCGTGTCGTACGTAGGTCCGGAATTCGATCCCTCCCCGCCCCCCAAGCGCGGCGTCGGCCGCCCGATCACCGTGGCGGTGGCCGCCCTCGTGCCCACCTGCCTGGCCGGGTGGCTCGTCTACCAGGCGACGAGCGGCCCCGGTGGTGATGACCCGGCGCGCTCGCTGCCGGCCTCGCCGAGCGCGTCCACCGGGCAGAGCGCCCCCTCCGAGCCCGGCTCACCCACGCCTTCGGCGTCCGGAAAGGACGACAAGGGTGATAAAGACAACAAGAAAGACGGGGAGGGCGACGGCAACGATTCGAGCACGAAGCCGCCCGCCAGCCGCCCCGCCGCGAACGGCCCCCTCAAGGGCAGGACGGTCGTCATCGACCCCGGCCACAACCCCGGCAACTTCCGTCACGCGACGGAGATCAACCGCAAGGTGGACATCGGGACGAACAGCAAGGAGTGCGACACCACCGGCACTTCGACCAACGACGGTTACACGGAGGCCGAGTTCACCCTGGACCTCGCCCACCGGCTGCGGGCCCTGCTCGAAAAACAGGGCGCCACGGTGAAGTTGACGCAGGACGGCGACCGCCCCTGGGGCCCCTGCGTCGACGAGCGCGCCCGGATCGGCAACAAGGCCGGGGCCGACGCCGTGGTCTCCCTCCACGCCGACGGCTCCGGAGCGGGCAACCGCGGCTACCACGTGATCATGCCGGGCAAGGTGAGGTCGGGCGCGGCCGACACCTCCGCGATCGTGATCCCCTCCAAGGAGTTGGGCGAGCGCATCGCCGGAAAGTTCGTCGAGGTGACGGGCAGCGCCCCCTCCAACTACATCGGCGACGGCACGGGCCTCGACACCCGCACCGACCTCGGCGGCCTCAATCTCTCCACCGTCCCCAAGGTCTTCGTCGAGTGCGGCAACATGCGGGACGCGAAGGACTCGGCGCTCCTCAAGAGCGGCGCGTGGCGGCAGAAGGCGGCGCGGGGCATCTCCGAGGGGATCGAGGGATTCCTGCGGGGGTGATGCGTGAACGTCTTCCTTCTGTAATGTGGACGTCTTTATCCCGAGCAGACACCCCACACGTCCGGACGATATTGTCCCTCCTACGATGAGGGGCCACCCCCGCGCTTCGCGCCCCGCGACACGACCGCGAACACGGCGACAGCGACGCCTCCACTGACGAGACGACTGACGAAGGACCTGAAGTGAATTTCCGCTCCCTCACTCGAGGCGACGGCGTGGTGATCGGAGCAGCGGTGTTGCTCTTCATCGCGTCGTTCCTCGACACTTTCGACGGCGATGGCGACTCCGTTCCCACCGCCTGGGACAACGGCAACCTGCTGCTGAGCGTGTACCTGCTCGGCATCATCGGTGCGGCGCTCATCGTCCTCGGCCGCGCCATGCAGCCGCAGCGCAAGGTCGTGGGCCTCGACCTGGGACAGCTCGGCGTCGCCTTCGCGCTGGCCGCGGCATGGTCCTCGCTCGGTGCGATCTTCGACACCGACCAGTCCTTCGGGATTATCATCGATCGGCTCGGTGGCCTCGGCGCCGGCAGCAGCGAGTCCCCCGACGCCGGCGTCGGCCTCATCCTCGGTCTGATCGGCGCGCTGGTCCTGGCCGCCGGCGCGATCGCCGGTCTGGTCGTCCCCGCCCTCAAGGCCCCCCTCATGGGCGCCCCCCGTCCGGCCGCCCCCGGCCCCTACGGCGGTCAGCCGCAGGGTGGCTACGGCTACCCGGGCGCCGGCGCGGGCCAGCCGCAGCCGGGTTCGCCCTACGGCGGTCAGCCGGGTCAGCCGCAGGGCGGTCAGTCCTTCGGCGGGCAGCCGCAGCCGCAGGCCGGGCAGACCCCGCCGCCCGCGCAGGCGCAGCCCGCGGGGGACTTCTCGCCGTTCTGGTTCGCCGTGCCGGTGCCGCGTCCGCTGTACGCGGAGGACGGCTCGCCCACGCCGATCGCCGAACTGGCTCCCGGCACCTGGTACCTCGCCGTCGAGCAGCGCGGCCCCGGCCTGGTGGCCCAGACGCAGGACGGCCGTCGCGGCGTCCTCCAGGACACCACGGGGATCCAGCGCGGCTGATCCGCGCCCGGCAGTCCCTCGGCCCCCCGCCCTTCCGGGCGGGGGGCCGTTGTCGTACAGTCGGCCCGGCCAGCGGCTGACTTGCCGTCAGTTCAGCTCCGTGGACCGGGAGGGCGTATGCGGCTCGGGCTCGCACTCGGCTACTGGGGGCGCGGCCCCGACCCCGGCCACCTCGCCCTCGCCCAGGAGGCCGAACGGCTCGGCTACGACTCGGTGTGGACCGCCGAGGCCTGGGGCTCGGACGCCTTCACGCCGCTCACCTGGATCGCCGCGCACACCTCACGGATCAGGCTCGGCACGGCCGTCGCGCAGATGGCGGCCCGCTCCCCCACCGCCACCGCCATGCACGCGCTCACCCTCGACCACCTCTCCGGCGGGCGGATGACGCTCGGCCTCGGTCTTTCGGGACCGCAGGTGGTGGAGGGCTGGTACGGGCGGCCCTTCCCGACGTCGCCGCTCACCGCGACCCGGGAGTACGTCGAGGTCATACGGCAGGTGCTGCGCCGCGAGGGCCCGGTGGAGGTGCGGGGCCGCTTCCATCCGCATCCCTACGCGGGCGACGACGGCGCCGGGCTCGGCAAGCCGCTGAAGCCGATCACCCATCCGCTCCGGGCCGACCTGCCGGTCCTGCTCGGCGCGGAGGGGCCGAGGAACATCGAGCAGACGACGCGGATCGCGGACGGCTGGCTGCCGCTGTACTGGTCGCCGCTGCGCACCGACGTGTACGAGGCCTCCCTCGCCGGGCTGCGGGAGGGTTTCACCATCGCCCCGATGGCCCGCGCGAAGATCTGCGACGACGTCGCCGAGGGCCTGCTCCCCGTCAAGGCGATGCTGGGCTTCTACATCGGCGGCATGGGGCACGCCGCCCGCAACTTCCACGCCGACCTGATGGCCCGCATGGGCTACGAGAAGGAGGCGCGGCGGGTCCAGGAGCTGTTCCTCGCGGGCCGCAAGGAGGAGGCCGTCCTCGCCGTGCCGGACGCCTTCGCCGACGAGATCTCCCTGGTGGGCCCACGTGCGCGGGTCGCCGAGCGCCTCGCCGCGTGGCGCGCCGGCCCGGTCACCGACCTGCTGGTCCTCGCCCCGGACCCGCACACCCTGCGGGTCCTCGCCGAGCTGAACTCCTGAGAGCGCGTCGTCAGCCGTTGCCGAGTTCGCCGGCGGACGGCACCTTGTCCTTGACCTCGGCCCCGGCCTCCTTGCCCGCGCCCTTCACGGAGTTGATGACCCCGTCGAAGTCCTTCACGATCGAGTCCGTCGAGTCGCCCTTGCGGAGCTTGGACGGCAGGTCCTTCAGCTTCTCGATGCTCTCGGACAGCGGCGCCACGGCCTTGGACAGGGTCGGGTCGCCCTTGGCGTTCTTCGTCGCGGCCTTCAGCCTGTTGTACGTGAACGCGCCCGCGAGGCCCGCCTTGACCAGGGCGAACTTGCGGCCGTCCGCGCCCTTCTTGAACTTGCCCGCACGCCACGGCTTCACGATCCACTGGTACGTCGCTCCGGCGGCGAGCCCGGCGTTGGCGACGAAGCGGGTCTTGGCGAACTTCTGCTTCTCGGCGCTGCTGCTGGCCGACGGCGCCGACGCCTCGGCCTCCTTGGCATTGTCGTTGCCGCAGGCCGTAGCGCCGACGAGCAGACTGCAGCACAGCGTGAGCGAGACTCCGGCGTTGCGGACGGGTACGGAGCTGAGCACGGCAGCGGCCTCCAGAGGTGAGCGGTCCTCCGGGCAGCGTCACCCCGGCCCCGGGGCCCCGCCACTCGGGCGGGACCGTACGGGTTCGGGAGGGCGCGCTGTTTCAACGCGCGCATTGCAGGTAAACGGTTGCCATGTCCCCAGTGCGACGCTCAAGTGGAAGCACCGCAGCGAACATCATCATGGTCATCGCGGACGTCATGGCCCTCATCCTCGGGCTGTGGATCCTGATGTACCTCCTGGACGCCAACCGCGCGAACGAGCTCGTCCAGTTCATCCACGACGTGGCCCGTTTCCTCGCCGGCTGGTCCCACGACCTGTTCACCTTCGACGCGGCCTGGGCCAGGGTCGTCGCGGGCTACGGCCTCGCGGCGGTCGTGTACCTGCTCATCGGCCACGCCCTCGCGGGCCGTCTGCGCCGCTACTGACCCACCGTCGCAAACCCCGTCCCACCTGCGCTACGGAGTGCTCCGGCAGCACTCCGGGGCCAGGCCGCCCGGCAGCCGCTCACCGGAGAAGACGGCGCAGGTCGCCTCGTCGCCGCCGAGCGCCGCCACCGCGAGGAGCAGCGAGCCCGCCGTCCAGGTGGTCAGCTCCTCGGGCCAGCGGGCCCGGTCCTCGAAGACGTAGCCCGTCCAGTACAGGCCGCTCTCCGGGTCGCGCAGGTGCTGGATGGACTGGAGGATCTCCAGGGCGCGGTCGGACTCGCCGAGGACCCACAGGGCGAGGGCGAGTTCGGCGCTCTCACCGCCGGTGACCCAGGGGTTGGGCACGACGCAGCGCACACCGAGGTCCGGCACCACGAAGCGGTCCCAGCCCTCCTCGATCCGCGCCTTGGCCTCCGGTCCGGTCAGGGCGCCGCCGAGGACCGGGTAGTACCAGTCCATGGAGTAGCGGTCCTTGTCGAGGAAGCGCTCGGGGTGGCGGCGGATCGCGTGGGCGAGGGCGCCGGTGGCCAGCTCCCAGTCGGGCTGCGGCTCCTCGCGCTGCTCGGCGATGGCGAGGGCGCAGCGCAGCGCCTGGTGGATCGAGGACGAGCCGGTGAGCAGCGCGTCGGTGACGGGCGTGCCGTCCGCCTCCCGCTTCCAGCCGATCTGCCCGCCGGGCTGCTGGAGTGCGAGGACGAACTCGACGGCGGCGAAGACCACGGGCCACATGCGGTCGATGAAGGCGTCGTCGCCGGTGGCGAGGTAGTGGTGCCAGACGCCGACCGCGATGTAGGCGCAGAAGTTGGTCTCCCGGCCGTGGTCGGTGACGTCGTGCGGGTCCCCGTCGGCGTAGGCCGCGTACCAGGAGCCGTCGGTGTTCTGGTGCCGGGCGAGCCACGCGTAGGCGCGCTCGGCCGCCGCGTGCTCGCCGGCCGCGTCGAGCGCCATGGCTGCCTCGATGTGGTCCCAGGGGTCGAGGTGGTGGCCGCGGAACCACGGGATGGCGCCGTCCTCGCGCTGGACGGCGAGGATGCCGCGCACCGTCGCCGTGGCCTGTTCCGCCGTCAGGACGCCGGGCAGGACGAGGTGTTCGGTCCGCTCCGGGCTCGTCACTTGGCGTCCGCCGCGGCGTCGTCAGTGGCGTCGGCCGCGGCCCGCGGCAGGTGCGGCTTGGTCGCGTACGCCACGAAGCTCTTGCCGACGACGGGGTTGAGGAGCTGCTCGGCGACGCGGGTGGCGAGCGGCTTCTTCATGATGTCCCAGACGAGCAGTTTGTGGTAGGCGCGCACGGGCAGCGCCTTGTCGTTGTCGACGCCGAACGCGCACTTCAGCCACCAGTAGGGCGAGTGCAGCGCGTGCGCGTGGTGGGTGCCGTAGGGCTTGAGGCCCGCCTCGCGCATCCTGCCGAGGAGTTCGTCCGCCTTGTAGATGCGGATGTGGCCGCCCTCGACCTCGTGGTAGGCGTCGCTGAGCGCCCAGCAGACCTTCTCGGGGCCGTAGCGCGGGACGGTGACGGCGATGCGGCCGCCGGGCTTCAGCACCCGGACCATCTCGGCGAGGACGCCCTTGTCGTCGGGGATGTGCTCCATGACCTCGGAGATGATCACGACGTCGAACGAGGCGTCGGGGAAGGGCAGGTTGAGCGCGTCGCCCTCCATCGCGGTGGCCGTGGCTCCCACCGGGGCCTCGCCCGCCTCCTTCATCGCGGCGAACCACTTGGCGACCTCGCGGATCTCCTCGGCGTTCTGGTCCAGGGCCACCACCCGGGCCCCGCGCCGGTAGCACTCGAAGGCGTGCCGGCCCGCGCCGCAGCCCAGGTCGAGGACGCGGTCACCCGCGGCGAGCGGGAAGCGGGTGAAGTCGACGGTCAGCATCAGCGATGGCTCCCGGAGTACGTCGCGGTGGCCGCGGGGCGGCCGGGGTTCGTGGCGGCGGAGCGGCTCATGGCCTCGCGGTAGCGCTCCGCCGTGCCCTTGGCTGCCTGCGCCCAGGTGAATTTCCGCAGCACCCGCTCGCGGCCCGCCCGGCCGAGGCGGGCCCGCAGCTCCGCGTCGCCGAGCAGCCGGTTGAGCCCTGCGGCGAGCGCGTCCGCGTCGCCGGGCGGCACCGCGAGGCAGGTCTCGCCGTCGCGGCCCGCGACCTCGGGGATGGCGCCGCCGGTGGTGGCGAGGAGCGGGGCGCCGGTGGCCATCGCCTCCGCCGCGGGGAGGGAGAACCCCTCGTACAGCGAGGGCACGCAGGCGACCTGCGCCGAGCGGACGAGGTCGACGAGTTCGGCGTCGGTGATGCCCTTGACGAACTCGACGCGGTCTTCGAGGCCGTAGCGCTCGATGGCCTGGGCGACGGGGCCGTCCTCGGCGCGCTTCCCCACGACGACGAGGTGGGCGCCGGGGTGCTCGGTGCGCGTCTTGGCGAGCGCCTCGACGAGGTGGACCAGGCCCTTGAGCGGGACGTCGGCGCTGGAGGTCGTCACGATGCGGCCGGGCACCTCGGGCACGGCCGGGTCGGGCGAGAACAGGCGGGTGTCGGCGCCGATGTGGACGACGTCGATGCGGTCCTGGCGGACGCCGAGGTGGTCGATGATCTCCTGCCGCGAGGTGCCGGAGACGGTCAGGACGGAGGGCAGCCGCCGTGCCACGCGCTTCTGCATGCGGGTGAAGGCGTACCAGCGGCGGACGGAGAGGCGGCGCTTGAGGTCGGGCGCGGCGTCCAGTTCGAGCTGCCGGTCGACGGTGATGGGGTGGTGGATCGTGGTGACGAGCGGGGCGCCCAGGTCGCCGAGGAGGCCGTAGCCGAGGGTCTGGTTGTCGTGCACGACGTCGAAGTCGCCACGCCGGGCCCGCAGATGGCGTCTGGCGCGCAGGCTGAAGGTGACGGGCTCGGGGAAGCCGCCGGTCCACATCGTCGCCACTTCGAGGGCGTCGACCCAGTCGCGGTACTCGTCGCGCTTCGGGGTGCGGAAGGGGTCCGGCGAGCGGTAGAGGTCCAGGCTCGGCAGCTCGGTGAGCCTCGGGTTCCCCGGGCCCGCGCCCTCGTCGAGCACGGGGTAGGGCTGGGCGCCGATCACCTCGACGCTGTGGCCGAGCAGCGCCAGCTCGCGCGAGAGGTGGCGCACGTAGACGCCCTGGCCCCCGCAGAACGGGTTCCCCTTGTACGTCAGGAGGGCGATGCGCAGCGGCCGGTCGTCGTCGGCGCCGGAGCCCTTGCGGGGGCCCGCTTCCATGGCCTCAGCGGTCACTCTCGGCCCCCTTCTCCGTGCAGTTGTCCGCGAGATTACGCCGGGACGGTAATCTAGAACAAGTTACAGACTTGATCGTTGGGTGATCGTTGAATGATCGCTGATCGAGCTCCGAATCTACCGGCAGGTAGCCGAGGGTGTAGGGCCCGGATCAGGTGATTCGCGCCACGACCGGCTCCCTGCCATGCTGTGCGATCTCGCGAGGCGTTTTCCGGAGGGGGGCATCCACATGACAGCGGAAGCCGGAGCGGCGGACCCCGCGACGCCGCCCCTGACCGAGCGCCAGGAGGCGCGCCGCCGCCGCATCCTGCACGCGAGCGCGCAGCTGGCCAGCCGGGGCGGCTTCGACGCGGTGCAGATGCGGGAGGTCGCCGAGGCGGCGGGCGTCGCCCTCGGCACGCTGTACCGCTACTTCCCCTCCAAGGTCCATCTGCTGGTCGCCACCATGCAGGACCAGCTCCAGCGCATGCACGGCACGCTCAGGAAGCGCCCGCCGGCCGGGGAGACGCCCGCCGAGCGCGTCGCGGAGACGCTGATGCGGGCCTTCCGCGCGCTCCAGCGCGAGCCGCACCTCGCGGACGCGATGGTGCGGGCCCTCACCTTCGCCGACCGGTCGGTCAGCCCGGAGGTCGACACGGTCTCCCGGCTCACCACGGCGATCATCCTGGACGCGATGGGCCTGCCGGAGCCGCCGAGCGCGCGGCAGCTCTCCGCCGTGCGGGTGATCGAGCACACCTGGCACTCCGCGCTCATCACCTGGCTGTCGGGGCGGGCCTCGATCGCCCAGGTCAAGATCGACATCGAGACGGTCTGCAAGCTCATCGACCTGACGGCCGAGCCCCGGGCGTAGCCGCACCGCCGGGGCCATCGCGGGCGCGTGCCCGTCGTGGCGTCCTCCGTCAGTCCTCCGTCAGTCCTCCGGCGGGAACACGGTCTCGCCGCTGTGGGCGAGCGTGATCGTGATCGCCTCCACGGGGCAGCCCTCCGCCGCGTCGAGGACCTTCCCGTCGGCGTCGCTCTCGGACGCCGTGGGGTGGGACTGCCGGGCGGTGTCGAGGGCGAAGCCGCCGGGCGCGGTGAGGACGCACATGCCGGAGCCGACGCAGAGGGAGCGGTCGACCTCGACGCGCCAGCGGTCGCCCATCAGGCGCCCGCCCCCGGCTCCGCCGCGTCGGCGGGTGGCGCATACGCCGCGGGGAGATGGATCATCTTGTGCTCGAAGTACTCGCCGTACCCCTCGGGTCCGAACTCCCGCCCCAGGCCGGAGTTCTTGTAGCCGCCGAAGGGGCCGAGCATGTCGAGGCTGAAGGTGTTCACGGAGTACGTGCCGGTGCGCACCCGCCGGGCGACGTCGATGCCGCGCTCGACGTCCGCCGTCCAGACGCTGCCGCTGAGCCCGTAGTCGGAGTCGTCGGCGATCCGCACGGCCTCGTCCTCGTCGCCGTACGGCAGCAGGCAGATCACGGGTCCGAAGATTTCCTCGCGGGCGACGCGCATCGTGTTGTCGACGCCGCCGAAGAGGGTCGGTTCGACGTACCAGCCCTGGTCGAGCCCCGCGGGGCGGCCGCCACCCGCGAGGATCTTCGCGCCCTCCTCCTGGCCGATGCGGATGTAGTCGAGGGAGCGCCGCCGCTGGCGCTCGGCGACCAGCGGACCGAGTTCGGTCGCGGGGTCCATGGGGTCGCCGACCTTGAGTCCGGAGGCGGCGGCGGCGAAGGCCTCGGCGAACTCGTCGTAGCGCGTGCGGGGCACCAGGATGCGGGTCTGGGCCACGCAGGCCTGGCCGTTGATCATCCAGGCGAAGGGGGCGATGCCCGCGACGGCGCTCGCCGCGTCGGCGTCGGGCAGCACGATCGCGGCGGACTTGCCGCCGAGTTCGAGGGTGACGCGCGTGAGGTTGCGGGCGGCGACCTCCATGACGCGCTTTCCCGCGGCGACGGAGCCGGTGAAGGACACCTTGTCGACGCCAGGGTGCCCGACGAGGTGCTCGCTGACCTCGCGGTCGGCGCAGATGACCGAGAGCACGCCGGCGGGCAGGCCGGCTTCCGCGGCGATCTCCGCGAGGATGTACGCGTCCAGGGGCGCTTCCGGCGACGTCTTGAGGATCACCGGGCAGCCGGCGAGGAGCGCGGGCGCGAGCTTGGCGGCGGCGGTGAACTGCGGGACGTTCCACGGCACGACGGCCGCGACGACGCCCATGGGCTCGCGGCGGACGAGGAGCTCGCCGAGCGCTCCGTCGCGCCGCTCCTCGTAGGTGAAGCCGCGGGCGACGGTGAGCGCCGCGTCCCAGACCATCATGGCGGCGAGGGCCTGCACCATGACGCTGGAGGTGTACGGGGTGCCGTTCTCGGAGCTGATGACGCGGGCGATCTCCTCGTGCCGCGCCGCGAAGCCGTCCTTGATCCTGGTGACGACCTCGATCCGCTCGTCCACGGTCATGCGCGGCCAAGGGCCTTCGTCGAACGCCTTGCGCGCGGTGGCGACGGCGCGGTCCACGTCGGCGGGGGCCGCGTGCGGGACGCGGGCGAAGACCTGGCCGGTGTGCGGCGAGACGACGTCGATGACGCCCTTGCCGAGCGGGTCGACCAGCTCACCGCCGATGACCAGCTGTCCGTGTTCCACGAGCTCCGTCATGGCTGACTGCCTCCTGCGGGGCGGCTGCGGGGTGGCTGCGCGGCGGCATCTGACTGTCTATCAGAACTGATACCAGTTCTACTTGCAGGAGTCCACGGGGGGGCGCGAGCCCGCCGGAGGGGCTTCAACATCCTTTGCATGCGGTCGACTTGGGCAACCACTGGAACCAGTTCTCGTTATAGTGGCGGTGGCCGCATCGCGGACCGCGAGCGGCACGGAGCGAGCAGAGACGAGGGCGCCCATGACGCGGGAGAGCGGCGCACGACCGGGCGGCCCGCCGGTGACCGGGCACGGCGGCGGCGTCTGGAGCATCAAGGTCCCGATCCCCGACAACCCCCTCGGCTTCACCCTCGTCCACCTCCTGGACACCGACGGCGGCCCCGTCCTGATCGACACCGGCTGGGACGACCCCGCCTCCTGGTCCACCCTCGTCGCGGGGCTCGGCGCCTGCGGCGTCGCCGTCGAGGACGTGACCGGGGTCGTCATCACCCACCACCACCCCGACCACCACGGCCTCTCCGCCCGGGTCCGCGAGGCCTCCGGGGCCTGGATCGCCATGCACGAGGCGGACGCCGCCGTGGTGCGCCGCACCCGCTCCACCCCCGCCGAGCACTGGTACGGCTACATGGCCGCGAAGCTCACCGCCGCCGGCGCCCCCGCCGGGCACGTCGCCCCGCTGCTGCGCGCCGCCGCCGACGGCCGCCCCCGCAAGCTGCCCGGCCTCGACCCCGCGCTGCCCGACCGGTCCATCACCCCCGGCGAACTCCTGGACCTGCCGGGGAGGAGGCTGCGCGCGATCTGGACGCCGGGGCACACCCCCGGCCATGTCTGCCTGCACCTGGAGGAGGACCACCCGGCGGGGCTCCCCGGCAACGGCCGCCTCTTCTCCGGCGACCACCTGCTGCCCGGCATCACCCCGCACATCGGTCTCTACGAGGACCCGGACGACGACACCGTCACCGACCCCCTCTCCGACTACCTGGACTCCCTGGAGCGGGTGGGCCGCCTCGGTCCCGCCGAGGTGCTGCCGGCCCACCAGCGCGCGTTCACCGGCGCCCCGGCCCGCGTCCGCGAACTCCTGGCCCACCACGAGGACCGCCTGACCGGGCTGCTCGCCCTGCTCTCCGAGCCGCTCACCCCCTGGCGGCTCGCCGAGCGCATGGAGTGGAACCGGCCGTGGGCGGACATCCCCGCGGGCTCCCGCAGCATCGCGGTCTCGGAGGCGGAGGCCCATGTGCGGCACCTGGTCAAGCTGGGGCGCGCGGAGGCGGCGGCGGGGAGCGATCCGGTCACCTACGTGGCGGTGTGACCGAAAGGGGCATTGCCCCGGCCGGTAGAGTGGGCGGGTCGTCCTCACGTCCGCGCAGGGGGAAGCCGGTGGAAGCCCGGCGCTGACCCGCAGCCGTATACCAGCGCCCACGGGCCCGTGGTGAGCCGGAATGCCCGGCGCGGAGCGTGACCGGCTCGCTTCACCGGACCCCGGTGAGCGGCACCGTCGAGGTATACGGAGCCGGAGCCGCCCGGAAGCCGTGCCCGCACGGCGCCGTGCCGCCCCGCTCCCCGCAGGGAGAGGCAACCCGCCGCATCATGAACGTTCGCCGCAGCGCAGCGGTCCTGGCCGCCGTGGCCGTGTTCGGCATGGCCGCCGCACCGGCGGCCTTCGCGGCCACGGGGGACCACCGGCTCGGACAGAGCCGGGCGCCCCAGGACGCCTCGCCGTCGCCGTCGCTCCCCTCGGGTCTCTACGGCAAGACCGACCCGAAGTTCGACGGCGTCTTCCGCCAGTCGTACGCCCTGCTCGCCCAACACACCGCGGGCGTCGAGCCCGCCCCCAAGGCCGTCGACTGGCTCACCGGCCAGCAGTGCGCGAGCGGCGGCTTCGCGGCGTACCGCGAGGACGCCGACCAGCCGTGCGACGGCAAGACGCCCGTGGACAGCAACTCCACCGCCGCCGCCGTCCAGGCCCTCGCCGCGCTCGCGAAGCGGGACAAGAGCCTGGCGGCGATGGTCGACAGAAGCGTCGACTGGCTGAAGTCCGTGCAGAACAAGGACGGCGGCTGGGGCTACAACCCCGGCCTGCCCTCGGACGCCAACTCCACCGGCATCGCCGTCGGCGCGCTCGCCGCCGCGGGCCAGAACCCCGCGGGCGTGCGGAAGGGCGGGAAATCCGCCTACGACGCCCTGCCGAAGCTCGCCATGGACTGCGGCAAGGGCGACGGCGCCTTCGGCCTCGCCGACGCCAAGTCCGGCAAGCTCTCGCCGAACGCCGACGCCACCGCTGCCGGCGTGCTCGGCAGCCTCGGCAAAGGCCTCGTCGTGGAGCCCGCGAAGAAGGCCGCGTCCGGCGCCCCCGAGTGCGCGAAGCCGGACTCCGCGTCGCAGGCCGCGAGCAACGGCACCGCCTACCTCCTCAAGACCCTGGGCGAGACCGACGACCACCTGATGTCCTCGATGCCGGGCGCCGACGACAAGCCCGACCAGGGCAACACCGCCGACTCCGTGCTCGCGCTCGCCGCCGCCGGGCAGAAGGAGCAGGCCCGAAAGTCCGCCGAGTGGCTCGCGGAGAACTCCGCGGACTGGGCGGAGCAGTCGGGCCCCGCCGCCTACGCCCAGCTGATCCTCGCCGCGCACGCCGCCGGCCTGGACCCGCGGGACTTCGGCGGCGCCGACCTGGTCAAGCAGCTCAACGCCCAGGGCCCGGCGCCGCAGACCGCGTCCGCGTCGCCGTCCGCGGCCGACGCCGGCGAGGAGAAGGACGACGACGGCGGCGTCAGCATCTGGTGGATCATCGGCGTCGGCATGGTCGCCGGCATCGGCATCGGCTTCCTGTACAGCGGCAACCGCAAGAAGCAGCCGTGACGCGGGTCCGCGCCCGGCGCGGGCGTCTGACGGCAGGGCTGCTCCTCGCCGCCCTGCTGGGCGTCCTCGCCGCCGCACCCGCATCGGCCGCCGGCTACCGCTACTGGTCGTTCTGGGACCGGGACGGCGACGCGTGGACGTACGCGTCCCAGGGCCCCGGCACCGCCCGGCCCGACGACGGCGATGTCCAGGGGTTCCGCTTCGCGGTCTCCGCCGACTCCGCGGACGCCACCCGGCCGCGCGGCCCCGCCCGCTTCCGGGACATCTGCGCGGGCACGCCCGCCGAGGACGGCCGCAAGCGCGTCGCCCTCGTCATCGACTACGGCCGTGCGCAGGACGCCCCCGGCGGCGAGCACCCGCCCGAGCGGCGGACCGCCTGCGCGCGGGTCGCCGAGGACGCCACCAGCGCCGAGGCCCTGGCCTCGGTCGCGAAGCCGCTGCGCTACGACAGCAAGGCGCTGCTCTGCGCCATCGACGGCTACCCGAAGACGGGCTGCGGCGAGCAGGTATCCGGCGACGGCGGGCGGAAGAAGGCCACGGCGGACACCGCCGCCGACACCGAGGCCGGTTCGGACGACGGCGGGCCCTCCGTGGGTCTGATCGCCGGGGTCGCCGCCGTGGCGCTGCTCGGCGGCGCCGCGCTCTGGCAGACCCGGCGTCGCCGCGGCTGACGCGGCACCGAACACGGACGGCACCATGACGCACCACGGCAGCAGCGCGCCCGGCCGCATCGGGCGCCGCCTCGCCCCCGAGGCGCACCGGAGCAACGCGCTGCACCCGGGCGCCTGGTGGGTGTGGGCCCTCGGCCTCGGCGCCGCCGCGTCCCGCACGACCAACCCGCTCCTGATCGGCCTGCTGATCGGCGTCGCGGGGTACGTCGTGGCGGCGCGCCGGACGTCCGCGCCCTGGGCGACGTCGTACGGCGCCTTCGTGAAGCTGGGCCTGGTCGTGATCGGCATCCGCCTGGTCTTCGCGGTGGTGCTCGGTTCGCCGGTCCCCGGCACGCACACCGTCGTGACGCTCCCGGAGGTCCCGCTGCCCGACTGGGCCAGGGGCGTGCGGATCGGCGGCCGGGTGACGGCGGAGGGCCTGCTCTTCGCGCTCTACGACGGGATCAGACTGGCGGGCCTGCTGATCTGCGTCGGCGCCGCCAACGCCCTGGCCAGCCCGTCCCGGCTGCTCAAGTCGCTGCCGGGCGCGCTGTACGAGGCGGGGGTCGCCGTCGTCGTGGCGATGACCTTCGCGCCGAACCTCATCGCCGACGTGCGGCGGCTGCGGGCCGCCCGCCGCCTGCGCGGACGCCCCGACCGGGGGATGCGCGGGCTGCTCCAGGTCGGGCTCCCGGTGCTCGAAGGCGCCCTGGAGCGGTCGGTCGCGCTGGCCGCCGCGATGGACGCGCGGGGGTTCGGGCGCAGCGCCGCCGTCCCCCGCCGGGTGCGCGTGGCGACGGCCGTGCTGACCCTGGGCGGCCTGATGGGCGTGTGCGTCGGCACGTACGGGCTGCTCACCGCGGAGGGCGCCTCCTACGGGCTGCCCGTCCTGGCCTGCGGTCTGCTCGCGGCCCTCGCCGGGCTGCGGCTCGGCGGACGCCGAGCGGTGCGCACCCGTTACCGGCCCGACCGCTGGGGCGTGCGCGCCTGGCTGGTCGCCGGGTCCGGCCTCGCCGTGGCGGGCCTGACGGTGTGGGCGGCCGCCTCCGACGCGGCGGCCCTGAACCCCGGAGTCGTGCCGCTGGTCGCGCCGGCGCTGCCGCTGTGGCCCGCGGCGGCGGCCCTGATCGGTCTGCTGCCGGGCCTCGTGGCCCCGGTCCCCACGGGCGAGCAGGCTCCCGCGCCGCCCCGCGCGAAGCCCCCGGTCCAGCTCCGCAACCCGTCCCCGACCTCTCCCGAGGAGACCTCATGATCCGCTTCGAGGACGTCTCCGTGACGTACGAGGGAGCAGCGGGACCCACGGTGCGGGGCGTCGATCTCGCCGTGCCCGAAGGGGAACTGGTGCTGCTCGTCGGCCCGTCCGGGGTCGGCAAGTCGACACTGCTGGGCACGGTGAGCGGCCTGGTGCCGCACTTCACCGGCGGCACGCTGCGCGGCCGGGTGACCGTGGCGGGCCGCGACACCCGTACCCACAAGCCCCGCGAACTCGCCGACGTCGTCGGCACCGTGGGCCAGGACCCCCTCGCGCACTTCGTGACGGACACGGTCGAGGACGAGCTGGCGTACGGCATGGAGTCGCTCGGTCTGGCCCCCGACGTGATGCGCCGCAGGGTCGAGGAGACCCTGGACCTACTCGGCCTCGCCGGCCTGCGCGACCGGCCCATCGCCACGCTCTCCGGCGGCCAGCGGCAGCGGGTCGCGATCGGCTCGGTCCTCACCCCGCACCCGCGGGTCCTCGTCCTCGACGAGCCGACCTCCGCGCTCGACCCGGCCGCCGCCGAAGAGGTCCTCGCCGTGCTCCAGCGGCTCGTGCACGACCTCGGCACGACGGTCCTGATGGCCGAGCACCGCCTTGAGCGGGTCGTGCAGTACGCGGACCAGGTGCTGCTGCTCGCGGCGTCCGGTGAGCCACCGATGCTCGGCGACCCGGCCGACCTGATGGCCCGCTCGCCGGTGTATCCGCCGGTGGTCGCGCTGGGCCGCCTCGCCGGCTGGTCGCCGCTGCCGCTGACCGTGCGGGACGCGCGACGCCGGGCGGGCGCGCTGCGGGACCGGCTCGCGGACGTGGCGCCGCGCCAGGGGACGACGGCCGTCCGGCGGCCCGAGCGGCCCGAGCGCGGGAGCCGCTGGGCGCGCCGGGACCGCACCGCCAACGGGACGCCCGCCGAGCGGGCGCCGGCGGCCTCCGTGGCGGGCCTCGCCGTCCGGCGCGGGCGGGTCGAGGCGCTGCGCCGCGTCGACCTGACCGTCACACCCGGCGAGACCGTCGCCCTGATGGGCCGCAACGGCGCGGGGAAGTCGACCCTGCTCGCCACCCTGGTCGGCCTGCTCGAACCCACGTCGGGCACGGTCCGCGTCGGCGGCGCCGCGCCCCACCGCACCGCCCCACGCCGGCTGATCAGGCACGTCGGCCTCGTCCCCCAGGAACCGCGTGACCTCCTCTACGCGGACACCGTCGCCGCCGAGTGCACGGCGGCCGACCGGGATGCGGACGCGGCGCCGGGGACCTGCCGCGCCCTGGTGAGCGAGCTGCTGCCCGGCATCGCGGACGACACCCACCCCCGCGACCTCTCCGAGGGGCAGCGCCTCGCGCTGGCCCTGGCGATCGTCCTGACCGCGCGTCCGCCGCTGCTCCTGCTCGACGAGCCGACCCGCGGCCTCGACTACGCGGCCAAGGCCCGCCTCGTCGCGATCCTGCGCTCGCTCGCGGCCGAGGGCCACGCGATCGTCCTCGCCACGCACGACGTGGAACTCGCCGCGGAGATCGCCCACCGCGTGGTGATCCTCGCGGACGGCGAGATCGTCGCGGACGGACCGACCGCCGGGGTCGTGGTCTCCTCCCCCTCCTTCGCGCCGCAGGTGACCAAGATCCTCGCGCCGCGCGAGTGGCTGACGGTGGCGCAGGTGCGCGAGGCGCTGGCCGCGGCGGAGGGAACGCCGTGAGCACTCCCCCCGCGCGGGGCCGGTCCCGCCCGATCCGCCTCGGCCGCCGCTCGGTCGCCGCGCTGGTGCTGGTCAGCGCCGTCGGCGTGGCCGCCTTCGGGTGGCCGCTCCTCGCGGACGGCGGGTCCGGGCTCGCCGAGCACGCGCAGGACGCGCCCTGGCTGTTCGCGGCGCTGCTGCCGCTGCTGCTCGCCGTGGCCGTGGCGACCATCGCGGACGTCGGCCTGGACGCCAAGGCCATCGCGATGCTGGGCGTCCTCGCCGCCGCGGGCGCCGCGCTGCGGCCGCTGGGCGCGGGCACGGCGGGCATCGAGCCGATGTTCTTCCTGATGGTGCTGAGCGGGCGAGTGCTCGGGCCGGGCTTCGGGTTCGTGCTCGGGGCGGTTTCGATGTTCGCGTCGGCGCTGCTCACCGGCGGGGTGGGGCCGTGGATGCCGTTCCAGATGCTGTCGATGGGCTGGGTCTGCATGGGCGCGGGCCTGCTGCCGGGCGCCGACCGCCTGCGGGGCCACGGCGAGCTGTGGATGCTCGCGGCGTACGGGGCGGTGTCGTCGGTCGTCTACGGCACGATGATGAACCTCCAGGGCTGGCCCTATCTCGGCGGCCTCGCCACCGGCGTCTCCTTCGTCCCCGGCGACCCGCTGGCGGACAACCTGGGCCGCTTCCTCGCGTACTGCCTGGCGACGTCGATGGGCTGGGACCTGCCGCGGGCGGTCGTCACGGTCCTGCTGAGCCTGGCCCTCGGCCCCGCGGTGCTCAAGGCGCTGCGGCGGGCCACACGGCGGGCGGCGTTCGAGGCGCCGGTCACCTTCGAGGCTCCCGAGCGGTAACCGCGTCCGCACGGGCCGTCACCTCGGGGTGGCGTATCCGTGAGGCGGCCCACAGGACCTTGGTCCTCTACGAGGCGGGGCCGTAGCCGCGCGGCTTGACGCGGCCACACCCAAACCTGCCCTGACCTGCCGATAGAGACCCAGCTCACACACGGAGGAACGTCCCCGATTCCGGCGTCCACTAGTAAAGGGGGGCATTGCGGCAGGGCCGCGACCCTGTTTCTCTGGACGAGTCGCAAGGCGCCGAGGCCCATCAGGGCTCCTGGTCGCCGTCCCACCCCGCGTGCCTCCCCGCTCTGCTCCGGCACGCACCGCGACCCCCGTCCCCCACCGGAAGGTCCTCAGTGCCCGCCTCGCTCATCCGCCGCATCGCTTCCCCGAAGAAGGCCATCACCGGCGGCCTCGTCGCCGCCGCCGCGTCCGGCATGGTCTTCGCCGCGGCCCCCGCCCAGGCAGCCACCCCGACCGTCATGAAGACCCCGGCCCCGGCCGCCGCTCCCGCCGCCGCGCCGGCGTCCGCGAAGGCGATCGCGAAGCAGAAGATCAAGGACCCCGCGCAGTTCGCGGCCTTCGACAAGATCGTCTCGCACGAGAGCGGCTGGAACCCCAGCGCGACGAACTCCTCCTCGGGCGCGTACGGCCTGGTCCAGGCCCTCCCCGGCTCCAAGATGGCCTCGGCGGGCGCGGACTGGAAGACCAACCCCGAGACGCAGATCGAATGGGGCCTCAAGTACATGAACGACCGCTACGGCAGCCCGACCGGCGCGTGGGCCCACTGGCAGGCGAACGGCTGGTACTGATTCGCTGCCGCTGTGCCGAAGCGGTGAGGAGGCGGCACCCCCCAGGGGGGTGCCGCCTCTTTCCCGTGCGTGCACCCCGGGGAGAAGGGGAGTCACTTTCCCCGTGCATGCGCGCCCCCTCGGGGGGCCACTTTCCTGCGCGCCCCCTCGGGGGGAGCCACTTTTCCCATGCGTGCCCGCTGGGGGGAGCCACCTTCCCCATGCGTGGGCCCGGGGGGGGAGCCACTTCAAACCCGTCCGGCGTTTGAGGACGAACACGGCGGAGCCGGTGACAACGGTGCCCGAAGCCACCCCGAGCCCGTCCGGCGCTCGAGGACGAACTCGGCGGAGCCGGTGATCGCGGGCGCGGAGCCAGGGAGCCGGAGAGCCCTCCGTCCGCTACAGCCGCTGCAAGATCGTCCCCGTAGCCACCGCACCCCCCGCACACATCGTGACCAGTGCGAACTCCTTGTCCCGCCGCTCAAGCTCATGCAGGGCCGTCGTGATGAGCCGCGCCCCGGTCGCCCCGACGGGGTGGCCGAGCGCGATCGCACCGCCGTTGACGTTCACCTTCTCCAGGTCCTGCCCGAAGACCTGCGCCCAGCTCAGCACCACCGAGGCGAACGCCTCGTTGACCTCCACGATGTCGATGTCCTTCAGGGACATCCCCGCCTTGCCGAGCACGGCCCGCGTCGCGTCGACCGGTCCGTCCAGGTGGAAGTGCGGGTCGGCGCCCACCAGCGCCTGCGCCACGATCCGCGCCCGCGGCTTCAGCTTGAGCGCCCGCGCCATCCGCTTGGACGCCCACATGAGGGCCGCCGCCCCGTCGGAGATCTGCGAGGAGTTGCCCGCCGTGTGCACGGCGGTCGGCATGACCGGCTTCAGACCGCCGAGCGCCTCCATCGTCGTGTCGCGCAGCCCCTCGTCCCGGTCGACGAGCCGCCACATGCCCTGCCCGGCGGCCTGCTCCTCCTCGGTGGTGGGCACCTGGACGGCGAACGTCTCGCGCTTGAAGCGCTCCTCCGACCACGCCTCGGCCGCCCGCTCCTGCGAGATGAGCCCGAGGGAGTCCACGTTCTCGCGGGTGAGCCCCCGCTTGCGGGCGATCCGCTCGGCGGCCTCGAACTGGTTGGGCAGGTCCACGTTCCACTCGTCGGGGAACGGCTTCCCGGGGCCGTGTTTGGACCCGGACCCCAGCGGCACCCGCGACATCGCCTCCACGCCGCAGCTGATCCCCACGTCGATGACCCCGGCGGCGACCATGTTGGCGACCATGTGGCTCGCCTGCTGCGAGGAGCCGCACTGGCAGTCCACCGTCGTCGCCGCCGTCTCGTACGGGAGCCCCATGGCGAGCCAGGCCGTGCGCGCCGGGTTCATCGACTGCTCCCCGGCGTGCGTCACCGTGCCGCCGACGATCTGCTCCACGCAGTCCGCGTGGATGCCGGTGCGGCCGAGGAGTTCTCGGTAGGTCTCCCCGAGCAGATAGGCGGGGTGGAGGTTGGCGAGCGCGCCCGCGCGCTTGCCGATGGGGGTGCGTACGGCTTCGACGATGACAGGTTCCGCGGCCATGGGGCTGGTCCTCTCCGTCCACGTCCCGCGAGCCGTCCCGGCGGCTCGCGGGTGTAACTAGTACGCGTTCTAGTTCTGTACAGCAGTCTGCTGAGCCGGACCCCGGCGCCGCAAGGGTCTTGCAAGCCACGCCGCGGGCCGGGCCGCCCCGGCGCACACCCACCGCCCGACAAGGACCCCCGTCATGGCCCTTGCCACTTGTAGAACCCGTTACTACCTTGCGAGCACATCTCCTGATGACCCGTCAGACCTGGAGTCGCCGATGCCCTGTCCAGCGCTGCCCGACGGGTTCGACCTCACCGATCCCGACCTGCTCCAAGCCCGCGTGCCGCTGCCGGAGTTCGCGACCCTGCGGCAGACGGACCCGGTGCGCTGGATCGCCCAGCCACTCCGCGTGTCCGGCTTCGACGACGCGGGGTACTGGGCCGTCACGCGGCACGAGGACGTCAAGCACGTCTCCACGCACCCGGAGCTGTTCTCCTCCTACCTCAACACCGCGATCATCCGCTTCAACGAGTCGATCAGCCGCGACGCGATCGACGCCCAGCGGCTGATCATGCTCAACATGGACCCGCCCGAGCACACCCGCGTACGGCAGATCGTGCAGCGCGGCTTCACGCCCCGCGCCATCCGCTCGCTGGAGGACGCGCTGCGCGCCCGCGCCCGCTCCGTCGTCGCGGCGGCGCTGGAGAACGCGGGCCCCGACGGCTCCTTCGACTTCGTCACGAACGTCGCCGTCGAGCTGCCGCTCCAGGCCATCGCCGAGCTGATCGGCGTCCCCCAGGGCGACCGCTCCAGGATCTTCGACTGGTCCAACAAGATGGCGGCCTACGACGACCCCGAGTACGCCGTCACCGCCGAGGCCGGCGCCGAGGCCGCGATGGAGCTCGTCTCCTACGCCATGAACCTCGCCACCGCCCGCAAGGAGTGCCCCGCCGACGACATCGTCAGCCGTCTGGTGGCGGCGGAGGACGAGGGCAACCTCTCCTCCGACGAGTTCGGCTTCTTCGTGATCCTGCTCGCGGTCGCCGGCAACGAGACCACCCGCAACGCCATCACCCACGGCATGCACGCCTTCCTCACCCACCCGGACCAGTGGGAGCTGTTCAAGCGCGAGCGCCCCGCGACCGCCGCGGAGGAGATCGTGCGCTGGGCGACCCCCGTGGTCTCCTTCCAGCGCACGGCGACGCAGGACACGGAGCTGGGCGGCGCGAAGATCAGGGCGGGCGACCGCGTCGGCGTCTTCTACTCCTCCGCCAACCACGACCCCGAGGTCTTCGAGGACCCCGGCGCCTTCGACATCACCCGCGACCCCAACCCCCACCTCGGCTTCGGCGGCGGAGGGCCGCACTTCTGCCTCGGCAAGTCCCTGGCCGTCCTGGAGATCAACCTCATCTTCGACGCGGTCGCCGACACAATGCCGGGACTGCGCCTGACGGGCGATCCGCGCAGGCTCCGGTCCGCCTGGCTGAACGGCGTGAAGGAGCTGCGGGTCAGCACCCGCTGACCGGCCGCCCCCGACCGGCCACTTCCGGCCGTCCCCCTTTACGGAACCAACGTTTCCGTTGCGTGCCGCGTCCTGGAAGGTGAACCTTGCCTTTCAGGACGACAGGACAGCGTCAGGACGTCAGGACGTCGAACGGAAACGGTGGCCGTGGTCTCTGCCGACTTCTCGCTCGCCCCGTCCGGCAGCGCGCCCAGCGAGCGGAACTCCTCGTTCCGTGGGTTCTGCCGCCGACACCGCGTCCCCCTGCTCGCCACCGCCCCCACCCTTCCCCTGTACGCGGTGTGGGCCGCGTTCCTCGCCACCGGCGGCGGTGACCTCGCGGCACAGGAGGCGTGGGCGCGGTTCGCCGCGGAGCACGGGACGGCCGCGTACAACCTCTTCTGGTACGGCGGCATGCACACCGCCAACTACAGCCTCATCTCGCCCTACCTGATGGCCGCGGCCGGTGTGAAGACCGTGACGGTGCTCTCCGGGATCGCGGGCGCCTGGCTGGTCGCCGCGCTCATCGAGCGCACCGGCGTCCGCAGGCCCCTGGGGCCCGCCGTGCTCGCCTCGCTCGGCATCTGGTGCAACGTCGCCTCCGGCCGCACGACGTTCGCGCTCGGCCTGGCCTTCGGCCTCGCGGCGTGCCTGGCGCTCGTACGGGAGCGGCGCGCGGCCGTGGCCGCCGGCTGCGCGACGCTCGCCACCATGGGCTCCCCCGTGGCGGGGCTCTTCCTGGTGGTGGCGGGCGCGGGCCACCTCCTCGTACGCGACTGGGTGCGCGCGGCGGCCCTGATCGCGCCGCCCTTCCTGGTGGTGGCGGCCACGACGCTGCTCTTCCCCTTCAGCGGCGAGCAGTTGATGCCCTCCGACCGGATCTACCCGCCGGTGTTCTTCGCTCTGGCCCTGGTCGTGGCGGCGCCGCGCGAGTGGCGCGTGCTGCGGTGGGGCGCGGCCGTCTACGCGGCCGGGACCGTCCTGACGTATCTCATCCCCTCCCCCATCGGCACGAACGTCGAGCGCCTCGCGGAGCTGGTCGGGCCCGCCGCGCTGCTCGCCGCCCTGCTCGCGCCGGGGCTCGGCCGGCCGCGGCGGGCCGTGCTCGCCGTGGCCCTGGTGCTCTCCTCGACGTGGGTCGTCCAGAAGACCCACGACGACCTGGCCGTCTCCACGAAGGTGCCCGCCTGGGCCGCCGACACCCAGGGCGTGGTGCGCGCGCTGGAGCGGCTGGGCGCCGACCGGACCCGCGTCGAGGTGGTCCCGGCCCGCAACCACCGCGAGGCCACCGCGCTCGCCCCGTACGTGAACATGGCGCGCGGCTGGAACCGCCAGCTCGACATCGAGCGCGGGCGCCTCTTCTACGACGGCACGTTCTCCGCGGCCACCTACCGCGCCTGGCTGGACCGGTGGGCCGTCGGGTACGTGGTGCTGCCCTCGGGCAAGCCGGACGGGTTCGCCGAGGACGAGGCGGCGCTGGTGGCGAGCGGCCCGAAGTGGCTGGACCCGGTGTGGCGGGACGCGCACTGGCAGATCTTCCGGGTGGAGGACCCGGTGCCGCTCGTCTCGCGCCCCGCGTCCGTCGTCCGCACCACCGGCTCCGACGTGGTGGTCCGCGTCCCCGAGCGGGGTTCGGTGACGGTCCGCCTGGTGTACTCGCCGTGGCTGCGGGCGCCCGGCGCCTGCCTCGACCGCCAGGGCGAGTTCACCCGCCTCTCGGTGCCCGGGCCCGGCACCTACCGGATCAGCTCGGGGTACGGTCCTCCGCCCGGTCGTCCGTCGGCGTGCCGCTGAGGGGCCGGCTCACCCGGGGCCCGGAGAGCAGGTGGGTCAGGCCGAAGCCCGCGCCGACCACGGCGGCGCCGCCCACCGCGTCGAGCACCCAGTGGTTGCCGGTCGCCACGATCGCGGAGAGCGTGAGCAGCGGGTGCAGCAGCCCGAGGGCCTTCAGCCACCACCGCGGCGCGAGGACCGCGATGACCAGGCCGCACCACAGGGACCAGCCGAAGTGCAGCGAGGGCATCGCCGCGTACTGGTTGGTGAGGTCGGTCAGCGTGCCGTAGTTCGGCTGGGTGAAGTCCTGCACGCCGTGCACCGTGTCGATGAAGCCGAGGTCCGGCATCAGGCGCGGCGGGGCGAGCGGGTAGGCCCAGAAGCCGACGAGGGCGAGGACCGTCGCGAAGCCCAGCGCGAAGCGGGCCCAGCGGTAGTCGGCGGGACGCCGCACGTACAGGACGGCGAGGACGCTGAGCGGCACCACGAAGTGGAACGACGTGTAGTAGAAGTCGAAGAACGCCTCCAGGCGGCCGCCCGTCGCCACCGCGTGGTTGACCCAGTGCTCGACGTCGATGTGCAGGAACTTCTCGATCGCGTGGATCTGCTCGCCGTGCTCCTCGGCCCTGGCCCGGCCCCCGGAGATGGTGCCGCCGGTCGCCGCGAGCCTGACCTGCTGGTACGCGGAGTAGCCGACGCGGATCAGGAGCAGTTCGAGGAGCAGGTTCGGGCGGGTGAGGACCCGCCGCCAGAACGGCACGAGCGGCACCCGGGACCAGCGGGCGGGCACGGCCTCGGCGTACTCCGTCGGGATCGGGCGGCGGTACTGCGGGTGCGCGCGGGGCAGGAACGGCACGACCGTGGCGGCGGCGAGCGCCGCGATCAGCACGATGTTGTCGCGGACCGGCTCGGTGACCGGCATGTTCGGCAGCATCATCGTGGCCGGCAGCGTGGAGACGAGGATGACGGCGACGGGCCACACGTACCGGTCGGACTGACGCCTGCCGACCCGGCCGACCACCGCGAAGAGCACCCAGAGCAGCTGGTGCCGCCAGGTCGTCGGCGACACCGCGACGACGACGCAGCCGGTGACGGCGACGGCGAGGAGGAGCTGCCCGTCCCGGGCGTAGCGCACCGCGCGGCGCAGGCCGAGGAAGGCGACGACCGCGCCCAGGGCCAGGAAGAGGGCGATCTCCACCGGCCCGGCGAGCCCGAGGCGGAGCAGCATGCCGTGCAGCGACTGGTTGGCGTCGGCGTCCGGGCTCGCGCCGAGGCCCGCTCCCGCGAGGTGGTGGAACCAGTACGTCCATGAGTCGTGCGGCATGGCGGCCCAGGCGAGCGCCGTGCAGGCGGCGAAGCCCGCCCCCGCGGACGCCGCGGCCTTCCGGCGCCCCGTGCACCAGAGCAGGGCGGCGAAGAGCAGCATGGTCGGCTGCAGCGCCGCGCCCACGCCGATCAGTGCGCCGCTGGTCCGCTCGCCGCGCACGGCGAAGAGGCCGAGGAGCACGAGCAGCACCGGGAGGATGCTGGTCTGGCCGAGGTGGAGGGCGTTGCGGACCGGCAGCGACACAATGAGCAGGCTGATCGCCACGGGGGCGGCGAGCAGCGCGGTGCGCCGGGAGACCGGCTGCGGCAGGGCACGGGCCGCGACCAGGCCGAGCGCGATCACCAGGCCGAGCGTGCCGAAGGTCCACACCCAGCCGAGCGCCTGCTCGCCCGAGCGGGCGAGCGGCTTGAGGACGAGACCGGCGAAGGGGGTGCCGGTGAATCTGTCCGCGTCGTAGAGGGAGCCCTTCACGTGGAGGACGCCCTCCGGCCCGATCCAGGTCTCCAGATCGGTGAGGCGTTCCCCCCGGGGAGTGCTCAGGACGGCGGCCACCTGCCGGATCGCCAGGACCGCCGCGACCAGCCAGAGGGCGGCACGAGCCGCTCCGATCCGCGCCCCGGGCCCACCGGGCCGCCCGGCTTCCAGGGCATTGCCCGGTCCCCTGTGCTCCACGTCCGCCACGCCCCGTCGGCCCTCCGTCCGAATCCGTCCCGCCTTCGGCTCTGTCTTCTGGGACGCGCGCAACCGCCGGTTCACCTGACGGCTATATCCGCTTTCTATCGGCTTTCTGATGATCTTGCCCGGCCAAAACGCGCGGGACCGCTGCTTACACGCCAGCCGATACGGTCACGGATCGTTACCCCGCAAAAGGAACCATCCGGGCCACACGGAGCGGTTCCTGGCCCGAGCCGCGACATAGATCACAGGGACAGCGCGTCCACACGGCCTAAAGAAAGGCCGTTTGACCTGCATAGGAGCAGTTTTGCGGCGCTATGCGGCCGAGCGGCCACCGAACGTAATGATGGTCAATGCACCTATGGTCGATTTCGGGCCGCCCGGGTTTCCGCGGGCGGCCCCGACCATGTCGTCGACCGAAAGCAGGCGAGCGAACCCTTGGCGAGTGCCACTCCCGTCGCCCTCCGGAAGCCCGAGCCCGCACCGGGGACCGTCCCCCGGCCCGCGGACCCCGCAGCCCCGGACGCCGCAGCAGGCGTCACCGTCACCGACCCCGCGATGGTCAAGCGCGCGGTGAAGGCGGCCGCCCTCGGCAACGCGATGGAGTGGTTCGACTTCGGCGTCTACAGCTACATCGCCGTCACCCTGGGCAAGGTCTTCTTCCCCTCGGGCAACCCGACGGCGCAGCTCCTGTCCACCTTCGGCGCCTTCGCCGCGGCCTTCCTGATCCGGCCGCTGGGCGGCATGGTCTTCGGACCGCTCGGCGACCGCGTGGGCCGCCAGAAGGTCCTGGCGCTGACCATGATCATGATGGCCGCGGGCACGTTCGCGATCGGCCTGATCCCGTCGTACGCGTCGATCGGCGTGGGCGCCCCCGTCCTGCTCCTCCTCGCCCGCCTGGTGCAGGGCTTCTCCACCGGCGGCGAGTACGCGGGCGCCGCGACCTTCATCGCGGAGTACGCCCCCGACAAGAAGCGGGGCTTCCTCGGGAGCTGGCTGGAGTTCGGCACACTGGCCGGCTACATCGGCGGCGCCGGTCTCGTCACCCTGATGACCGCGCTCCTCTCCTCCGACGACCTGCTCTCCTGGGGCTGGCGCATCCCGTTCCTGATCGCGGGCCCGATGGGCCTGATCGGCCTGTACCTGCGGATGCGCCTGGAGGAGACCCCGGCGTTCGCCGCCGAGCTGGAGAAGGCCCACAAGGACGAGCAGACCCGCTCGAAGGTCCGGCTGCGCGACATGGTCACCGGTCAGTGGAAGGCGCTGCTCCTGTGCATGGGCCTGGTCCTGGTCTTCAACGTCACGGACTACATGCTGCTCTCCTACATGCCCAGCTACCTCACCAGCGAGCTGGAGTACGACGAGACGCACGGCCTCCTCGTCATCCTGGGCGTCATGGCCCTGATGATGTGCGTCCAGCCGTTCATGGGCGCGCTGACGGACCGGGTGGGCCGCCGTCCGGTGATCGCCGCGGGCTGCGCGGGCTTCCTCGTCCTCTCGGTCCCCGCCCTCCTCCTGATCCGCGACGGCTCCCTGTGGGCGATCGGCCTCGGCCTCGGCGCCCTGGGTCTGCTCCTGGTCTGCTTCACGGCCTCGATGCCGTCCGCCCTCCCGGCCCTCTTCCCGACGAAGGTCCGCTACGGCTCGCTCTCCATCGGCTTCAACATCTCCGTCTCGATCTTCGGCGGCACGACTCCGCTGGTGGTGACGGCGCTGATCGGCGCGACGGGCGACAAGATGATGCCCGCGTACTACATGATGGCGGCGGCGGTCGTGGGCGGCATCGCGGTCTGGCACATGACGGAATCGGCCCGCAAACCACTGCCGGGCTCGCTGCCGGCGGTGGAACGCCAGGCCTGATCGGATTCACCCTTCCGGTGGGGAGAACCGGTGCCTCCGGTCGGCGGGCCGGTGCCTCCGGTGGGGAGAACCGGTGCCTCCAGTGGGCAAGGCCGCCCCTCCGGTGGGCAGAATCAGCGCCTGCGGTGGGCAGAGCCGGCGCCTCCGGCGGGCAGACCGGTGCCTCCGGTGCGCAAGACCAGCCCCTCCGGCTGGCAGAGCCGGTGCCTCCGGCCGGCAGAATCGGTGCCCCGGTGGGGGCAGCCCCTCCTACAGGCAGCGGCGGTGCGGGCAGAGCCAGTGTCTCCGGTGGCAAGATCGACCCCTCCGACGCAGAGCCGACGCCTCCGGTGGACAGACCGGTGCGTCCGGCAGGCAAGGTCGCCCCTCCCGTGGGCAAGGTCAGCCCCTCCGGCGGGCAGAAGCGGTGCCTCCGGTCGGCAGAGTCGGTGACCCCGGCGGGCAAAATCAGCCCCTCCGGCGCTTGAGGAGCGGGGTCGGGGGCGGAGCCCCGCTTCGGGAAGAGGCGGGCTCGGGGACCGCCGGTAGGCCACCCCGTCCTGCCGCGCGGAACTCGACAACGTCGTGCGTGGCGGCGCCGTCGCCGACCCTTCGAGCACCGACCCGAACGTGCGCGGCACCCGCGCAGCGCTCGAACTCATGGCGGAGCACCCGAAGCTGAGAGCGCCACCGCCGTGCAGACGGTGGGGAGCAAGGGGTACGACGGCTTCGCGCTGGCCCGCGTCCTGGACTGACGACCGCCCCCGCCCCTCGCGTCGGCCCTCAACCCTCGTGATAGAAACCGACGTTCACGCTCCGCGGCCCCGACCTGTCCTGGATGACCACCTCGCCCGAGCCGCCACGGCCGAGCGGTGCCACGCCTCCGTAGGCGAGAGGCCGTGCCGCTCCCCCGGAGACGACCCGGACCTCCGAGGCGGGGTCCGGATTCGAGCCGCGCACCCAGGCCACCGACCAGGTCCCGTCGGGGCCGCAGCGGAACTCCAGATGCGTACGGGACACGAACAGCCAGTCGTCGGGCGTCACCAGGCGGCAGACGCTCCGATCGCGCCCCACCCGCAGGACCGCACCCGGCTCGCTCGGCGCGTCGGCCATGAGCATGCCCGCGGTGGCACCCGCGTCCGCCCCGGACACGGAGGCCATCGTCAGCTCCAGCACGTAACCACGCTCCTTCAACTCGGTGCCGCGAGAGCGTGATTGCGGCTCACGCGCTGCCGCATCTTAGGTCGCGCCGCCCGGCGGACGCATCGCCTCCCTGGGACAATGACCCCATGACTGAGCGCAAGCCACCGGGAGTCGACTTCGAGTCCTGGATCGACAAGCAGATCCGCGAGGCGGAGGAGCGCGGAGACTTCGACGCGCTGCCGGGCAAGGGGAAGCCGCTGCCGGAGGGCCCCGATCCCACGTACGACGAGATGTGGTGGGTCAAGCGGAAGATGGCGAACGAGGGCCTCTCCTACCTCTCCCCCACCCTCGCCCTCCGCAAGGAGGCCGAGGACACGCTGGCCGCGGCGGTCGACGCGCCGTCCGAGCACATGGCACGCCGACTCGTGACCGAGCTGAACGACAAGATCCGCGTGGCGCTGCGGAATCCGCCGCCCGGCCCGCCGCTCGGACTCGTGCCGTACGACGTGGAGGAGCTGGCCCGGCAGTGGCGGGAGCGCCACCCGGCCTGAGCCCGCGCCCCTGAGAGGGGGCCCGCGCGGCGGGACGCCTTCGCGGGGGCCGTTTGACGGGCGGCTTCCGGGCAACTCGTCTGGGGGACAGTCGTCGAGGCGGCACGCCGAGTTCGCCCCGGCGCCTCAAGGCCCACCCCCCGGGAAGGCACCCATCCATGTCCACAGTCATGATCATCATCCTGATCGCGGTCGTCGTCGTCATCGCCGCCGCCGTGCTCGCCGTGCTGAACCGCGGGCGGCTGAGTGCGGGCGGCGGGCAGAGCCTCAAGCGCCGGTTCGGCCCCGAGTACGACCACGCGGTCGCACGCCACGACGGCGACACGAAAGCGGCCGAGCGCGAGCTCGGGGAGCGCGTGAAGCGCCACGGTGACCTGCGGACGCGGCCGTTGGAGCCCGCGGCCCGCGAGCAGTTCTCCGTCCGCTGGAACCTCGCCCAGGAGCGTTTCGTCGACTCCCCGCGCCAGGCCGTCGCCGAGGCGGACCACCTCATCTCCGAGCTGGCCGGCGCCCGCGGTTTCCCGGCCGACGGCCACTACGAGGAGCAGATCGACGCGCTGTCCGTGCACCACGCCCACCACGTCCACGGCTACCGCAGGGTGCACCGCGCGGCGCTCGCCACGACGGGCGTCGAGGAGACCGCGGCGGACACCGAGGAGATGCGCGCCGCCATGGTCGAGGCTCGGGCGCTCTTCGACGCCCTCATGGCCGAGGGCCACGGCCACCACTCCACCGCACGCTCCGGCAAGCACCTGACCGAGAAGCGCTCGACCGGCATCACCCGAAGGGGAGTACAGCATGGCTGACACCGCTCTGTTCCCGTCCGCTGAGCGCGACAAGCTGACCTTGCGCCTGCAGAACGCCGTCAATGGCTTCGTCGACGCCCCGCGCGGCGCGGTCGAGGAGGTCGACAGCGTCCTGGAGGACGCCATCGCCCGCCTCACGGACGCCCTGGCGGAACGCCGCCGCACCTTGCGCACGTCCTGGCAGTCGACCCCGGCCCGCGGCATGCGGGAGCCGGCGCCCGGCACTCAGGCCCCGACGCCCGGCACGGCGCCGGGCGAGGCCTCCGGCAGCGGCGTCGCGCCGGGCGGCGCCCCGGCCGTCGGGCTCACCCCCGACGGCACGGCGGCCCATGGCGACACCGCGGCCCCCGCGCACGGCGGTGCCGCGGGCGTGGCCCCCGGCGGCGCGCTGCCCACCGAGGGCGGCCACCACGCCGAGCCCGCGACCACCGACACCGAACAGCTCCGCCTGGCCCTGCGCGACTACCGCGAGACGGCCGAGCGCCTGCTGCGGCTCTGACGGCTCGCAGGACCCGCACGCGACGGACGCCCCCGGGGAAGGACCTCGGGGGCGTCCGTCGCGCGCCCTTACGGCAGGATGGGCCGCATGAGCATCGTGAAGATCAACGCCCTCACCGTCCCCGAGGAACAGCGCGAGATCCTGGAGAAGCGCTTCGCGTCCCGCGCGGGCGCCGTGGAGAACTCCGACGGCTTCGAGTGGTTCGAGCTGCTCCGGCCGGTCGAAGGCACGGACCAGTACCTCGTCTACACCCGCTGGCGCGACGAGGCGTCCTTCCAGGCATGGATGGAGGGGCCCATGAAGGTCGCGCACCAGGGCGGCGGCGAAGGCGGCGGCGAGCGGCCGAAGCCGGCTGCCTCCGGGTCCAACGTGTGGTCCTTCGAGGTCATCCAGCAGGCCGCGCCCAAGAGCTGAACCGGGCCACGCCCAAAGGCCGAGCCAGACCACTCCAAAGGGCTGAGCCAGGCCACACCCGGAGGCCGAGCGCGCCCGCGCCCTGGCTGAGCCAGACCACTCCAAGGAGCTGAGCACGGCCACGCCCGGAGGCTGAGCGGGCTCGCGCGCCGGAGGCTGATGCGGGCCACGCCCAATGGGCTGAGCCAGGCCACACCCGGAAGCTGAGCGGGCCCGCACGCCGGGGCTGGTGCGGGCCACGCCCCGAGGCCGGGCCGGGCCACACCCGGAGGCCGAGCGGGCCCGCACCCCCGGGGGCTGATGCAGGCCACACCGAAAGGGCTGATGCGGGCCACGCCCCGAGGCCGGGCCGGGCCGTCACGGCGGCGTTCCGCGGGCAATTCGCTTGCGGGGCGCCGCCGTCGTCGTCTGGGATCGTCGTCATGACCACCGCTGCCGCCCGTGACGCCGCCTACGCCTCCGCTTCCTGGACCGTCGCTCCCGAGCCGTATGACTCCCCTGTCGCCGCCGCGCTCTGGCGCGCGTACTACACCGAGGTCAGCGACCGCTGGTACCTGCTGCACGAGGGGCGGCCCACCGACCCCGCCGAGCTGGAGCGCGAGGTGGCCGCGGAGAGCGGGGCCGATCTCGCGCCGCCGGACGGGGCGCTGCTCGTCGCGCGGTACGGGGGCGAGCCCGGCGGCACGGCGGGGGTGCGACTGCTCGAACCGGGCCTCGCCGAGCTCAAGCGGGTCTTCGTGCGCGAGGAGCTGCGCGGGCTCGGCGGCGCTCCCGTGCTGCTCGCCGCCGCCGAGGACGCGGCCCGCGCGCTCGGCGCCGGGCGGATCGTCCTCGACACCCGAACCGATCTCGTGGAGGCCCGCGCGCTGTACAGGCGGCACGGGTACGAGGAGACCGAGCCGTACACCGCCCGTCCGTACGCCGAGCACTGGTACGGCAAGAAGCTCGGCTGAGGCGAGGCCGGGCCGGGGCGGGCCCGGCCCGGACTACGCCGCGCGGACCACCGTCGCACCGCTGTGGGGCCGCTCCGACTCCGAGCCGCACAGTTCGGCGCTGAGCATTTCCACCAGCCGGGCCAGGTCCGTCGGGCGGTCCGGGCCCCACCAGTCGCCGAGCAGCTCGGCCAGGGACTCCTGCCGGGCGGTCGCCAGCCTGCCCGCGGCCTCGCGTCCGCTGTCGGTCAGGAACATGTCCAGGCCGCGCCGTTCGGCCAGGTGCCGCTCCTCGACCTGGCGGGCCGCCGCCGTGATCACGGACAGCGGGACCGTGGTCCGCTCGGCGAGTACGCCGGGTTCGACCGAGCCGTGCCGGGCGATGCGCAGGAGCAGCCAGCTCGCCGCGGGCAGCAGGTCGTAGCCCGCGCGCTCCGTGATGCGCTCGTACACCTGCCTGCGGCCCTCGCGCGTGCCGAGCACGGAGAGGGCCCGCGCCACCTCGTCGTACGACGAACGCTCGACGGGGTTGCTGGCCAGCGTCTGCGTGGTGTCGGGCGCCGTGACCGAGCCCCGCAGCTTGTCCTCGCGCAGGAACCAGGCGAGGACGAAGGCGAGCAGGGCGACCGGCACCGCGTAGAGGAAGACGTCCGTGATCGAGGAGGCGTACGCGTGCAGGGCGTCGGGGCGCAGGGCGGCGGGGAGCCGCGCGATGCCGCGCGGGTCGGCCTCCAGGGCCGGCACGCTCGCGCCGGGCGGCAGTGGCTGTCCGGCGAGGGCGTCGGTCAGGTTGTCGCCGAGGCGGTTGGTGAAGATGGTGCCGAAGATCGCGACGCCGAAGGAGGCGCCGATCGACCGGAAGAAGGTCGCGCCGGAGGTCGCCACGCCGAGGTCCTGGTAGTCCACGGCGTTCTGCACGATGAGCACGAGCACCTGCATGACCAGGCCGAGGCCCAGGCCGAAGACGAAGAAGAAGGCGCTCATCACGCCCGTGCCGCTGTGCTCGTCCAGTTGGTGGAGGAGGAAGAGACCGAGCGCGGTGATCGCCGTGCCCGCCACGGGGAAGACCTTCCAGCGGCCGGTGCGGCTGACGATCTGCCCGGAGACCGTCGTCGACAGGAGCATGCCGATCACCATCGGCAGCATGTGCACGCCCGACATGGTCGGCGAGACCCCCTGGACGACCTGGAGGAACGTCGGCAGGTAGGTCATCGCCCCGAACATCGCGAAGCCCACGATGAAGCTGATGACCGCGGAGAGGGTGAAGGTGCGGACCCGGAACAGCTTCAGCGGCAGCACCGGTTCCGCGGCCCTGCGCTCCACGGCCACGAACACCGCGGCGAGCAGTACCCCCAGTACCGCGAGGCCGATGATCTGCGGGGACGCCCACGCCCAGGTCGTGCCGCCGAGGGAGGCGACGAGGACGAGGCAGGTGGCGACAGAGGCGATCAGGAAGGTGCCGAGGTAGTCGATGGTGTGCTTGGTGTCGCGGACCGGGATGTGCAGCGTGGTGGCGATGACGAGCAGGGCGACCACGCCGATGGGCAGGTTGACGTAGAAGACCCAGCGCCAGCTCAGGTGCTCGGTGAAGAGTCCGCCGAGCAGCGGTCCCAGCACGCTGGTCGCGCCGAAGACCGCGCCGAACAGGCCCTGGTACTTGCCGCGCTCACGCGGCGAGACCAGGTCGCCGACGATCGCCATGGAGAGCACCATGAGCCCGCCGCCGCCGAGGCCCTGGAGGGCGCGGAAACCGATGAGCTGGGGCATGTTCTGCGCCATGCCGCAGAGCGCGGAGCCGACCAGGAAGATGCCGATGGCGGTCTGGAACAGCTTCTTCCGGCCGTACTGGTCGCCGAGCTTGCCCCAGAGCGGCGTCGCCGCCGTCGCGGCCAGCATGTACGCGGTGACCACCCAGGACAGGTGGTCCATGCCGCCGAGTTCACTGACGATGGTCGGCAGGGCCGTGGAGACGATGGTCTGGTCGAGGGCGGCGAGCAGCATGCCGAGGAGCAGGGCCCCGATGGAGACCAGGACGCCGCTCGGAGGGTGCCCATTGCTCCCCCGACCGGGTACGGGGCCGGGCGGCGGCCCCGTGGGGCGGGCGCTGACGTCCTGCGTCATGGACACCTCCTGGGACTCCGGGCATGCCGTGGGGCCTCCCTTTCCATCGTGGTGCGTGTGACCGGTTATGGCCTGTTGAAGCCCGGTTCTGCATAATCTCCTGGGTTCCTTGGGGAGGGACACTCGCGGCGGGGAGGGGGAACGGCCGATGACGGGTCGGGACGAAGGAGAGCGGCGGGGCGGACAGCGGTGCCCCGAGTGCGGGATGACGCGCCCGCCGGACACGGCTCCGACCTGCGGCTGCGCCCGGCGCGCGACGGAGGCGGCCCGCCTCGCACGCTCCGCGGAGGCGGCGGCCGCCGAGGACTTCGACCCGATACGGATACGCCCGTTCGTGTCCTTGACGGACCCCGCCACCGAGAGGACGGGGGCAGAACCCCCGCCGAAGCCACCGGGCACGGCCGCGCCGGACCCGTCCGCGTCACCCGACGAAACCGGCCGGGCTCCGGCCGGGGGCTCGGGCGTGGGGGGAGCCGCGGGCACGGGCGAAGCTTCCGGAGCGGGGGGAGCCGCGGGCCAGGCGGAGGTCCCCGGCACGGGGGAAATCCCGGGCAGGGCGGAGGTCCTGGGCGTGGGGGGAGCCGCGGGCACGGAGGGAGCCCCGGGTACGGGGGGAGCCCAGGGCAGGGCGGAGGCCCCAGGTGTGGGGGGAGCCGCTGGCACGGGGGGAGCCCCGGGTACGGGGGAAGCCCCGGGTACAGCCGAGACCCCCGACACTGGGAACGCCCCCGGTACGGGGAGCGCCCCGGGTGCAGCGGCAGCCTTGGGCAGGGGGAACACCCCCGGCACAGCCGAAACCCCTGACACACGGAACACCCCCGGCACGAGGCACGCCCCCGGCATAGCGGCAACCTTCGGCAGAGGGAACACCCCTACAGCCGAAACCCCGGGCACACGGAACACCCCCGGCATGGCGGCAGCCTTGAGCGGAGGGAACGCGCCCGGCACAGCCGAAACCCCGGGCACACGGGCAGCTCCCGGCACGGTCGAAGCCCCGGCCGGCACGGCGGTCGTGTCCGGCCTCGCGGCCACGCGGCCCCTCGACGTACGGGAAGCACCGGGCACGGGGTACGCCCCGCGGCAGCGCCGTCGGCCCTACGCGCTGCTCGCCGTGGGCGGCGCCTTCGCCGCGGTCGTCGCCGCCGGTGTGCTGGCGACCGGCATGCTCTCCTCCGCCGCCGACCAGCCGGACCGTGACCGTGCGCTGCCCGCCGTGCCGACCCCGGCGCCCGCGGACCCGACGAAGCCCGTCCCGCCCCCGGCCAAGGCGTCCCCGCAGCCCTCGGCTGCGCCTTCCGCGCAGCCGCGCCTCGCCACTCCCCCGCCGTCGCCCACGCGCGCGTCCGAGTCGCCGTCGTCCTCGCCCCCGCCGCCCACGGCACGCGCCACCGGCTCGGTGGGCACGACGCCGCCCCCGCGCCACGAGCCGACCGTCCGCGCGTCCCTGGCCGAGGGAGACAAGGGGCCCGAGGTCGCGGAGTTGCAGGAGCGTCTGGCCCAGCTCCACCTGTACGCGGGCGAGCCGGACGGCGTGTACACCCGCCTGGTCAGCGACGCGGTGACCCGCTACCAGTGGGCCCGCGGCCTCACCGACGACCCCCGCGGCCAGTACGGCCGCGAGACGCGGCGCAGCCTGGAGGCGGAGACGCACCGCTGAAAGTCCCGCCGCCCCCGCTGCCCCGGCCGCCCCCGCTGCTCCGCGCTGCCCCCCCGGCCCCGGCGGAGAGTCCCGGCGCCCCGGAGGAACCCGCTCAGCCCCGGAGGAACCCGCTCAGCCGATGGTCAGCAGGATGCGCCCGTCCCCGGCGTCGGAGACCCGTACCCGCGTCAGGTCGTCGACGTGCACGGTCGGCCCGAACCGCGCGGCCCTCGTGCCGACGCCCACGACCCGCATGCCGGCCGCGAGGCCCGCGCGGATGCCCGCCTCGGAGTCCTCGAAGACCACGCAGTCGGCGGGGTCGAAGCCGAGCGCCGCCGCGCCCTTGAGGAACCCCTCGGGGTCGGGCTTGCTCGCGCCCACGCTCTCCGCGGTGACCCGCACCTCCGGCAGGTCCAGTCCCGCGGCGGCCATCCGCCCGGTGGACAGCGGCACGTCGGCCGAGGTCACGAGCGCGTGCGGCAGCCGGAGCCCGGCGAGCGCGGCCATGAAGGCGGGTGCGCCGGGCACGGGCACGACGCCCTCCATGTCGGCGGTCTCGGCGGCGAGCATCTCGCGGTTCTCGGCGTGGTTCTCCGCCATGGGCCGCTCCGGCAGCAGCACCGCCATGGACGCGTAGCCCTGCCGTCCGTGGACGACCTCGATGACCTCGTCGAAGTCGAGGCCGTGCCGCTCGGCCCAGCGCCGCCAGCAGCGCTCGACGACGGCGTCGGAGTTGACGAGGGTGCCGTCCATGTCGAGGAGGACGGCTCCGGTGGTCATTTCGAGGCCGGCGGGGGCGGCTGAGTCGGCGGACGTGGCCGTCATCGGTGAGCTCCAGAGCGCAGAGGGGACGTCCGCGCGCTCCGGCGGAAGGCCCCGGACGCACGGAGCGAGAATCAAGGCGGCCCCGCCCGCCGGTCAGGGAATACGGGCGGAGCCACTTTGTTCTCGCACGGTACAAAACATGGACGCCAAACGCCAACGTCGCAGGTCAAACCGACAGCGCCCAGCCGCAAGCCGCCCAAAAAGAACAGATGCGCGCCACGCACGGCGGCCACCCGGCTCAGGCGATGGCCTCGTACAGGCTCCACACGCCGAGCCCCAGCATCAGCAGTGCCGCGATCTTCGTGATCAGCGCCAGCGGCACCCGCCGCATCAGGGCCTTTCCGCCGACGATGCCGAGGCCCGCGACCGCCCAGAGCGCGAGGACGGCGCCGAGGCCGACGGAGAGCGGGTCGTCGTAGCGGGCGGCCAGGTTCGCGGTCATGATCTGCGTCAGATCGCCGAACTCCGCGACCAGGATGAGCATGAAGCCCGCCCCCGAGACCTTCCAGAAACTCTGGTTCTCGGGCTGCTTGACCTCCTCCTCGTCCCCGCCGCCCTTCATGAGCAGCATCGCCGCGCCGGCCAGGAAGAGGACGCCGGTCAGGGCGTGGACCAGTTGCTGCGGCAGCAGGGTCAGGACACTGCCGGCCGCGACGGCGAGCACCACGTGCACGGTGAAGGCCGCCGCCACTCCGGCGAAGACATAGGAGGCGCGGTAGCGCGTGCCGAGGACGAGCCCGGCGAGCGCCGTCTTGTCCGGCAGCTCGGCCAGGAAGACGACGCCGAAGACGAGCGCCGTCACGCTGATGCTGATCAAGGTTCCTCAATCGGTCGGGGCCGCCCCACCGAGAGTGTTCCACCGCTTCGCGTACGACACCTCGGCACGGCAGCACACGGATACGCACGCGGACGCGCACGTCATGCACTGCTTGCCGAAGGTCTCGCTGGCCTGCCCGTGACGGGCCTGCCTCCGGGCGCCGGCTCAGACGAGCTGAGCAGTATGTCGACGGTCCGGCGAAGAGCTACTCCCCTTCTGCGTCATCCATCGTACGGGACTCCCGGCCACCCCCGGCCAGGGCCTTTCCGCCCGACCCCCGCGTGACGCGGGTCACTCACACGGGTGTGTGCCATTGGGCCATTCGGGCGACTTGCCGCAAAAGGGGTCGACCGGGAGGCGAACACTCCCACCGAAACCCTTCGGAGGCCAGAAGGGGGCCACCCAGGGCGCGAGAGTGGTTCACAAAAGCGTACTTATACACGCAAACATCCGAGCATCGCGCCCGTTATCCGCCCATCCGCGCCCCGTTCACCACCTACTCGCGCCCTCACTCGCCGCCAACTCGCGCCCCACGACGCGCATATGACACCGTGCCAGGCCCTTGAACTCCGCCCCTGATTGACGCGACCCTGTCACCAGCTGCACACCCCGGGGCAACCCCGGCCCGCAAGCATGACCGCCCCACCGGTCAACCGCCCCCCACGCACAGGGAGTTCGCATGTCCGTTGTCTACGCGCGTCAACGCACGGCACTCAAGAACCCGACGGCCGCGGCCAAGCACCGCGTGGCCGCGCTCGGCGGCGCCGCGCTCCTGGCCACCGCCGCCACCCTCCTCACCGGCGCCCCCGCCCAGGCCGCTCCCCCGGCTCCGGTCAGCGCCGCCACCGCCCGCGCCTACCTCGGCGAGCTGACGGTCAAGGCGGAAGGTTCCTCCGACGGCTACAGCCGCGACAAGTTCCCGCACTGGAGCACGCAGTCCGGCGCGTGCAACACCCGCGAGGTCGTCCTCAAGCGCGACGGCACCGACGTCCAGCAGGACGCGAGCTGCGCCGCCACCTCCGGCACCTGGAAGTCCCCCTACGACGGCGGCACCTGGACCGCCGCGTCCGACGTCGACATCGACCACGTCGTGCCGCTCTCCGAGGCCTGGAAGTCCGGCGCGAACGGCTGGACCACCAGCCAGCGGGAAGGTTTCGCCAACGACCTGACCCGGCCCCAGCTCATCGCGGTCACCGACAACGTCAACCAGTCCAAGGGCGACCAGGACCCGGCGGAGTGGATGCCGCCGACCGAGTCGTACCACTGCTACTACGCCCGCATGTGGGTGGACGTGAAGCACCACTACAAGCTCAACGTGAACACCGAGGAGAAGGCCGCCCTGGCCTCGGTGCTCAACGGCTGCTGAACCGTCACCGCACCGTCACCACACCGTCGCCGCACGAAGCACCTCGGCGTGAATGGGCGGAACCGCCCCGCCCTCTTCCGTCGTTCCGTACCGTACGGGGCGACGGAGGAGGGTGATCATCTGTGGCACGGCTGCGCCTTGGACCACTGCTGAGGTACGTCGACGGTTCCACGGCGACCGTCTGGGTCGAGACCGACCGGCCCTGCGCCGCCGAGGTGCGCTGCGCGGACGGCGCGCACGGCTCGGCGCGCACCTTCCAGGTCGCCGGGCACCACTACGCGCTGATCCCGGTCACCGGCCTCACCCCGGGGACCGAGACGGCGTACGAGGTGCTGCTGGACGACGCGCCCGACGAGGACGGCCCTGGCCAGGGCGATCCCTATCAGCGGGGCCTTCGCGAAAGGGGCCCCGCTGACAGGGGCCCTCACGAGGAGGGTCCCGACCAGGGTGGGATCGACCATGGCGGTCCCGAGGAGGGCGGAAGCGCCCAGGGCGGGCCCGACGAGGGCGGAAGCGAGGGGGGCGGCCCCGACGAGGGCGGAAGCAATGGGGGCGGCCCCGGCGAGGGCGGAATCAAGGAAGGCGGGCCGGGAGGGTCGCATGGCCGTGCGGCTCTCGTCTGGCCCGAGCCTGGTTCGCCCTTCCCCCCGAGCACCATCCGCACGCCCGCCGGGGACGGCGGCACGGACTTCCGCGTGACGTTCGGCTCCTGCCGCTGGGCCGCGCCGCCCTCCGGCGAGGACGACCCCGTGGGGCCCGACGCCCTGGACACGCTGGCCGCCCGCATCGCCGCCGACCCGGCCACCGAGCGCCCGGACGTCCTGCTCCTGCTGGGCGACCAGGTGTACGCGGACCAGACCTCCAAGGCCACCCGGCGCTGGCTGGCGGCTCGCAGGGACACGTCGGAGCCGCCGTGGCACCAGGTCGCGGACTACGAGGAGTACACCCACCTCTACTACGAATCATGGCTCGACCCCGAGGTCCGCTGGCTGCTCTCGACCGTGCCGAGCTGCATGATCTTCGACGACCACGACGTCATAGACGATTGGAACACCAGTGCGGCCTGGCTCGCAGAGATGCGGGTCACACCCTGGTGGCGCGAGCGCGTCCTGAGCGGCCTCATGTCGTACTGGGTCCACCAGCACATCGGCAACCTCCGCCCCGACGAACTGGACAGCGACGCGGTCTACGCCTCCGTGCGCGCGACGCCCGACGGCACGGAAGCGCTGCGCGCCTTCGCCGCCGCCTCCGACGCGGACGCCACGGCGGTGCGCTGGAGCTACCGGCGGGACTTCGGCCGCGTACGCCTGCTGATGATCGACACCCGCGCGGCCCGCGTCCTCACCGAGGGCGAGCGCGCCATGGTCGATCCCAAGGAGGCCCGCTGGCTGCGGGAGCAGGCGCTGGAAAACCCGGGCGGCTACGACCATCTGCTCATCGGCAGCTCCCTGCCCTGGCTGCTCCCCCACCTCATCCACGACGCCGAGGGGTGGAACGCCGCGCTGTGCCGGGGCGAGCGCGGCGAGCGCTGGGCCCGGTTCGGCGAGAACCTGCGCAGGCGCTCGGACCTGGAGCACTGGTCGGCCTTCCCCGCGTCCTTCGAGGCACTCACCGCCCTGATCGCGGAGGCGGGCTCGGGGCCCGACGCCCCCGCAACGGTGTGCGTGCTCTCCGGCGACGTCCACCACGCGTACATCGCCGAGCCGACCTGGCCCGCGGGCGCCGGACCCGACGCCCGGGTCCTTCAGCTCACCTGTTCGCCGGTCCACAACTCGATCCCGTCCGCGCTCAAGCTCGGTTTCCGCTTCGGCTGGAGCCGCGTCGGACGGGCCCTCGGACGCCGCTTCGCGCGGCACGGCTCGGTGACGCAGGCGGGCATCGACTGGCGCAGGACGGGCGGCCCGTGGTTCGGCAACCAGCTCATGACCCTGACCCTGCACGGCCGCTCGGCCCACCTCCGCCTGGACCAGGCACGGGCGGTCCGGGGCGGCGGGGCGCGGCTGGAGGTAGCGGAGGAGGGACGACTCACGTGACGTGAGGGGGCCGAGGGGCGGGCGGCGCCTGGGGCAGCTGCCGACAGGGGGCGGGGCCGTGGGCGAGGGTTCGCCACCGCCGGCCTCGCTGCGGCTGCCGGACTGCCGGCCGGCGGACTCCGGGGCCGCCGAGCTTCTGGCCTGCCGAGCCTCCGGGCCGGGGGCCCCGGACTGCTGAACTGCCGGGCCGCCGAGCCTCCGACGGCCGAGCCGCCGAGCTTGCGGACCGCCGAGCTTCCGGGCCTCCCGGCCACCAGACTGCCGGGCCGCCGGGCTTCCAGCCTGACCGGCCGCCGGGCTTCCGGCTTGGCTTGACCTCCGGGCCGCCGGGCTGCCGACCTGATCGGGCCGCCGGGCCGCCGTGCCTCCGACGGCCGGACCGCCGAGCTTCCGGGCCTCCCGACCGTCGAACTGCTGGGCCGCTGGGCCGCCGGGCTTCCGGTCTGGCCGGGCCGCCGGGCTTCCGGTCTGGCCGGGCCGCCGGGCTTCCGGTCTGGCCGGGCCGCCGAGCCGGCTGCCGGGCTGCGGGACCGCCGACCTGCCGGGCGGCTGAGCTTCCGGGCCGGCGGACTGCCGGGCTGCCGGGCCGCCGAGCCTCCGACGGCCGAGCCGCCGAGCTTGCGGACCGCCGAGCTTCCGGGCCTCCCGGCCACCAGACTGCCGGGCCGCCGGGCTTCCAGCCTGACCGGCCGCCGGGCTTCCGGCTTGGCTTGACCTCCGGGCCGCCGGGCTGCCGGGCCGTCGGGCCGTCGGGCCGTCGGCTTGGTTTGGCCGCCGGGCCGCTGGGCCACCCGGCCACCGAGCTTCTAGGCTGCCGGGCCTCCGGGCTGCGGGACCGCCGACCTACCGGACGGGTGAGCTTCCGGGCCACCGGGCCGGCGGACTGCCGGGCCACTGGGTTTCTAGGCTGCCGGGCCTCCGGGCTCCCGGGCTACGGGACTGCCGACCTACCGGACGGCCGGACCGCCGGACCGCCCGGCTTCCGGCTTGACCGGGCCTCCGGGCCGCCGGGCTCACGAGCCGTGGGCCGAGGGCTCCGGGACCGCCGACCCGCCGGACAGCTGGGCTTCCGGGCCAGCGGACCACCGAGTCGCCGGGCTACCGCGCTGCCGGGGGGCGGTTTCCGGCCACGATAGGGGTGGGCCCCGTAGAGGTGCCGATTCCGTACGTCCAGGCGTCGCCCCTGCCGACCGCTGCCGCACGGGCGGGCTACGGCGTTCTCGCCCTGCGAGGTCTCGCCGGGCCCCGGGACGCCGCGACGCCGGCACCGAGGCGTTCGCGCCGACCGCCCCTGGCGGACCTTGCCGGACGGTGGCGCGCAGCCGCTAGGTGCCGTGTTCGCCGTACCGCGTGACCTGGGAGAAGCACTGCGCAGGCCGGTCGGACACGGGCCTCGTCGGCGCCCCGCGGGCTCGCGCCCCAGCCACTGACACATGCCTCCCGGCGCCTTCCCCCGTTCGGCGCGGCGGTCGCCCTCGACCGGGGTGGCGCCGGGGGCCCGGAGACATGGCGGGCCGATCGGCAAGCGGGCGTTCCGGCCGACTCCGGCCCATGGAGCGCGAGCACGGCGCGAACGGTGGGACGTACGTCACGATCTTCGTCGGCACGACGGCCACAGGCGCGTATGGGCCCCTCGGCCAAGGCCCTCGACCACGCGAGCCGCCGGCCCGCCGCGCCCCGGAGGAGCCGCTCGCGCGACTCACCGTGACGGCCCCTCGCGGCCCCTCCCTCATCGACGATCACGCCCCGGACCGACCGGACGCCACGGCGCGCTTCCACCACCTGATAGATCATCAAGGTTGTTGCCATACACGTTGGTTCACACACCGGGCCGCTCCCGCGCGGGGTGCGCTGGGTGACCGCCGCCGACACCGGAGCCGAGCCCGAGGCGGGCCGCGCCACGGGACGGGGAACGGTGGCGCGGCGTCGCACCGGACACGCCCATCTCGACTTCCGGGACGCCGCCCCGCCCCCCGCCCGCGCTGGAAGCGGAAGCCCCGCATGACCGAATGTTGAACTTGCAAGCACTAATTAGGTGCGCCTAATCTTGGGCCTCCGCTCGGTTCCGTCCCCCTTGACCGAAGGAGTCCCCCACCATGACTGGACGTCTCAACAGCGCCCAGCCCTACGCCATCGGCCTGTTCCGCATAGTCGTGGGCCTGCTCTTCGCCTGCCACGGCGCCGCGTCCCTCTTCGGCGTCCTCGGCGGTGCGTCCGGCAGCGGCGGCACCATCGACGCCGGCACGTGGCCCGGCTGGTACGCGGCGGTGATCCAGCTCGTCGGCGGCTCTCTGGTCCTCCTCGGCCTCGGCACGCGCGCCGCGGCGTTCGTCGCGTCCGGCTCGATGGCCTACGCCTACTTCAAGGTCCACCAGCCGGAGGCCCTGTGGCCCATGGAGAACGGCGGCGAGGCCTCGGCGATGTTCTGCTGGGCGATGCTGCTGTTCGTCTTCACCGGCTCCGGCGCGTTCGGCCTCGACCGGCTCTTCGCCGGGCGCGGCGCGAGCGAGGCCGACAAGGCCTCGGAGCGCACGCCGGTCGCCGCCTGACCGACTCGGCGACGCCCTCTCCTTCCGCACGCGGTAAGGAGAGGGCGTCGCCGTCCCCGGGCGGCGACACCCGGGGGAACGCCGGATGACGGACATCCGGGGGCATCCGGGCCCCAGTGGATCATCGGCGGCGCGCGCGGCGTACGCTGTAGAGCTGTCATCAGGCCGCCCCTGCCGTTCCCCGCGACACAGCGGCAACCGCTGCCGTCCGGGGAGTCACGGGGAGTCGTTGTGCTGGAGAGTGTGGGCGCGCTGACCGGCAGTCCATGGATCTACGCGGTCGTGGCCCTGTCCGTCCTCTTCGACGTCTTCTTGCCCGTCCTGCCGAGCGGCGTCCTCGTCATCATGTCGGCGACGGCGGCGGCAGCGGCCGGCACGGGCCGGGTGCCGCACAACGTCCCCGACATCCTGCTCCTGACGCTCAGCGCGGCGACGGCGTCCGTACTCGGCGACATGGCGGCGTTCCGCCTGGCGTGGCGCGGCGGCGAACGCCTGGAGCGCGCCATCGCCCGCTCCCGCCGGCTGACCTCCGCGCAGGCGAAGCTCGGTGCGGCGCTCTCGCGGGGCGGCGGCATCCTGTTCGTCATCGCCCGCTTCGCGCCCGCGGGCCGCTCGATCGTCTCCCTCGGCGCGGGCGCGGCCCACCGCAGGCTCCGCGACTTCCTCCCGTGGTCCGTGCTGGCCGGCCTGGCCTGGGCGGGCTACAGCGTGGCCCTCGGCTACTTCGGCGGCCAGTGGCTCGGCGCGACGTGGCTGGCCACGGGGGTCTCGGCGCTCGCGCTGGTCGCGGCGGGGGCGGGGGCGGCGTTCCTGGTGCGCCGGCCCGCGGCGACCGCCGGAAGCTGACCCGGCGGCGAACAGGGCCCCTCCGAATCACAGGGGTTTAGGAGGCCCGCGCCCCGCGCACCTCAAGACCGGCGAGGAGTTCCGCGGTCGCCTCGGCCACGGCGTCGACGGCCCGGTCGAAGACCTCGCGGTTGTGCGCGGCGGGGGCGCGGAACCCGGAGACCTTGCGTACGTACTGCAGCGCCGCGGCCCGGATCTCCTCCTCGGTGGCGTCCTCGGGGATGGCGGGCGGACGCAGCGTCTTGATGCTTCGGCACATGCCTCCAGCTTGCCACCACGCCCCGCCCGGCACCCGCCGCTCGCCACCACCGCCAACGGAACGCCCCTCGCCGAAGCCGAATCCAGGAACCCCGGAACCCCGGTATCAGCCGACCCCTGGTATCACTCGCACACCTAATTCGAACAGGAGTACCATTACGGTGTGCCTCCATCCCCATCCCATGACTTCCCTGGCGACCTCCTCGCCGCCCAGGAGGAACTGCACCAGGTCCGCTCCGAACTCCTGGCGCTGCTCAAACGCCTCCCCTGGTCGGTGGAGCCGCTCGACGGCTTCAGCGACACCGGCGGCTGGCGCAGCGTGGAGCGGCCCGCGTCGCCCGGCTGGACCGCGGACGAACAGGCCGAGGTCGAGAAACTGCGCGCGCGGGAGCGGGAGTTGGCGGTCTCCGTGACCTGCCACCGCTACTGGGAACAGGTCTCGGGCCCCGACGCGGTCACCGCGAGAGCCCGCCTCAAACACGTCCACGGGACGCCGGACGACTCCCCGCCGCCAGGCCATTGACAGGGGGGAACGGCGGGCGTTGACTCCCCCTGACCGGCGCGCACAGGCCCGTCGGCCGCGGAGGTGCAGCCGTGAATGTCCTGATCCTCATCGCGATCCTGGCCCTGATCGGCCTGGGCTTCGGCCAGCCCATCCTGTGGCTCGGCGCGGCGGCGCTCGCCTTCTACGTACTGCGGTCCCACGAGGTCGGCGGCAAGCCCGCAAGGACCATGAAGCCCTCCGGCCCGCGCGGCGGAGGGTCAGGCCTCCCCAAGACGTACCGCGACTACCGCCTCCGCAAGGAACGCCAGGAACGCTGGGACCGCAGATACCGCCGAACACATCCGGACAGCGGCCGCTGAGTTCTTACTCGCCGGGGCCTCGCTCGCCCGACGCCCGTACGCCGAGGCGGGAAGCGACGGAGCCCCGTACCGATCACTCGGCACGGGGCTCCGTCGTTCTGACCCGGTGGGCGCGGACGGTTTCGAACCGCCGACATCCTCCTTGTAAGGGAGGCGCTCTACCCCTGAGCTACGCGCCCGGGACGAGTGGACAGCCTACCCTGCCGCAGGTGGTGCCCCGCAAACCCGTTGGGCGGGCCCGGTGCCGTGGGGTCGCTCGGGGCGGCAGCGGGGGAATCAATCGTGCGCGGAGCGAACTGACCGGCCCGTGTGTTCGTCTCTGACCGGTGGGAGAATGTGACTCCGGGGCAGGGCCGATGACAGCACGGGAGAGGGATTGTGACGGCGACACCGTGGCAGCCGTACACACCGGACCAAGCGGGGAGCGAGAGCGGGGCGACAGGGCGGAAGGCATCGGCCGGGAGTGGCGCGGTACGCGCCCCGCACACCATCGGAAGCGTTCGGCCGGGCCGCTGCGGGCGGCCCGGGCGGCCCGGGCGTAGCCGCTTCGCGGCGGGTCTGCGTGACGTCCTCACCCTCGTCCTCCTGCCGCTGCCCCTGCTCGCCGTCACCGCCCCGGCCGCGTTCGCCGGGGGCGGCACCCGGCGGTGGTTCGGCGGGCGCGGCGAGAGCGTGCGCGCGGAGGCGCAGGCCGCCAAGGACGCCGCTGCCGCCGCCTTCTACGAGCTGGACACCGCCCAGCGCGACCTGCGGATCTCCATCGAGACGATCGTCGCCGTGGACTCCTCGTCCGGGGCCCGGCGCGCCGTGTCCGACTTCGAGACGCTCGGGCGGCGCATCGACGAGGCCAGCCACCAGTACATCGGCGCGGTGGACGCCCACGACCTCGACCGCGACGACCTCGACGCGTCCGTCGCGGCCAGCGCGCGGACCGAACTGACCCGCGCCAAGGACGAGCTGACCAAGGTCAAGGACGAGCTGGAGCGCTTCCGGCAGGGGCTCGGCCCGCTGCTCGACAAGGCGGAGACCCAGCTCGCCCGGCTCGCCCCGGCCGTGGAGCGGGCCCGCCAGACGCTGCTCGCCGCGAGCAACGCCCTGGACGCGGTACGCGCGGCGGGCCTGCGCGCCGACGACCTGGCGGCCCGGCTCGCCGCCCTCGCCCCCGAGCTGACCAAGCTGAACCAGGGCGCGGGACAGCACGGCGTACCGGAGACGCTCCAGCGCGCCGACCGCGTGCTGCGCGACGCCGAGGCCGTGCGCGCCGAGGCCGAGCGGCTGCCCGAGCGCGCCGCCGAGATCGACCGGCGGCTGGTGTCGCTGCGGACCAGGGCGCAGGCCCTGACCACCCGCAGCGGCCAGGTGGAGCCGATCCTCAGCGAGCTGCGCCGCCGGTTCGCCCTCGCGTGCTGGGAGGACCTGCAACGCGTCCCCGACCAGGCCGGAGAGAGCGTGCGCCAGGCGGAGACGAAGCTGAAGGAGGCCCAGCAGGCCCGTGACGAGCAGCACTGGCCGGACGCCACGGCCCTGCTCTCCACGGTCCGCGCCCTGCTGAACAACACCGACGAGGCGGTCTCGGCCGCCGGTGACCGGCTGCGGCGGCTCAACGCCGTCTCCAAGGACCCGCAGCAGGAGATCGAGCGCACCCGCTTCGCGATCCGGGACGCGCAGCGCCTGGCGATGGCGGGCCGCCAGACCCCCGAGCCGCGGCACGCCCGCCCCCTCGACGACTCCGTGGCCCGCCTGGACCGCGCGGTCTCGTCCCTGGAGGGCCGTCACCCCGACTACTGGCACTTCCTCACCGAGACCGAGGAGGTCCGCTCGACGGTGGCCCGCGTGGTGGCGCAGATCCGGGAGGAGCGGGGGCAGGGCGCCTGAGCCTGCCCTGACGCGGCAGCAGGGCGCCTGAGACTGCCCTGACGGGGGGCCCGCAGCGCGCCTGACCGGCCCTCGCCCCTGGGGGGCAGCGCGCCGGGGCGCGGGCGCACGCCCCGGCCGACCCCCGGCCCACCCCCTGTGCGAGCCTGGGGCCATGTTCGACGTGCTCGATTTCCCCGCCGCTCTCCGGGCGGAACGCCTCGTCGCCATCGTGCGCGGCAGCGACCCGGACGCCTCCTTCCGTACGGTCATGACACTCGCCGAGGCCGGGGTACCGCTCGTCGAGGTCTCCCTCAGCGGCGCCGACGCGCTGGACGTGCTCCGCAGGGCCCGCGCCGAACTCGGCCCCGCCGCCTGGCTCGGCGCGGGCACCGTGCTCACCGCGCAGGACGCCCGCCTGGCGGCCGAAGCGGGCGCCAACCTCATCGTGACGCCCGGCCTCGGCGCGGGCTCCGAGGAGGCGGCGCGGCTCGGTCTGCCGGTACTCGGCGGTGTCCTCACCCCCACCGACGTGATCGCCGCGGAGGCCGCGGGCGTCACCGCCCTGAAGATCTTCCCCGCCTCCGCGATGGGCGGCCCCGCCTACCTCAAGGCCCTGCGCGGCCCCTTCCCCCGTACGCCGTTCGTGCCGGTCGGCGGGGTGGACGCGGCGGCGGCCGAGGCGTACCTGAAGCTCGGGGCGGTCGCGGTGGGCGTGGGGTCGCCGCTGGTCGGGGACGCGGCGGACGGCGGCGACCTGGCGGGGCTGCGCGCCCGGGCAGCGGAGTTCGTGAAGGTCGCCGCCGGCACGGAGGCCGGCCGATGAGCGCGCCCGAGGTCCTCACCTTCGGCGAGACGATGATGGCGCTGCGCGGCGGCGGCCCCCTCAAGCTGGGCGGCTCGATGGACGTGTCCGTCGCGGGCGCCGAGTCCAATGTGGCGATCGGCCTGGCCCGCCTCGGCCACGCCGTCCGCTGGGCGGGCGCGGTCGGCGCCGACGAGGCCGGTGAACTGGTCCTGCGGACGCTGCGCGCCGAGGGCGTCGACGTGACCGCGGCGACGCGGGACGAGGGCGCGCCGACGGGCCTGATCCTCTTCGAGCCGCGGCTGCCGGAGGTGACCCGCGTGCACTACTACCGCGCGGGCTCCGCGGGGTCCCGGCTCTCCCCGGCGTCGGTCGAGGCCGCGTTCGCCGCGGGCGCGCCGCGCGTGCTGCACCTCACGGGCATCACCCCGGCGCTCGGCCCCTCGGCGGCGGAGGCCTGCCGCACCGCGCTGCGCCTGGCCCGCGCACACGGCACGGAGGTCTGCCTCGACGTCAACCACCGCTCACGCCTGTGGACCGCGGAGGAGGCCACGGCCGAGCTGCGGGACTGGGTCCCGTACGTCGACGTGCTCATCGCCTCGGACGACGAACTCCCCCTGTGCCTGCCGGAGGCCACGCCGAAGCGCCTCCTGGCCGAGGGGGTGCGCGAGATCGTGGTCAAGCTGGGCGCGGCCGGCGCGACGCTGCACACCGCGGAGGGCGAACTGCGCTCCCTGGCGCGCGAGGTGCGCCCGGTGGACGCGGTGGGCGCGGGCGACGCGTTCGTGGCGGGGTACCTGTCCGCGCTCCTGGACGGCGCGGCCGCGGCGGCCCGCCTGGACCGGGCGGTCACCACGGGCGCCTTCGCCGTGGCCTCCCGCGGCGACTGGGAGGGCGCGCCGACACGAGCGGAACTGGACCTGCTGGGCGCGGGCCCGGGCACGGTGGTCCGCTGAGACGGGCCCGCGAGAGGCGCGGGCAAGGGCGCCACCGGCCACGACCGGACCCGCGGCCGACGGACGGGCCCCTACGCCCCGTCAGCCACAGCAGCCCCCGCCACAGCACCCACCGCCCCCGCCGCCGCCCTGCGGGCCCGCGGAGGCCGACGACTGGCCCCCCACGGCCACCGTGGAGAGCAAGCGCACCGTGTCCCCGTGCCCGGCAGGGCACTCGGCGGGATCGGCGGACCGCGCCATCGGTCGGCTGACTTCGAAGGTGTCCCCACAGGACCGGCAACGGAATTCATAACGAGGCATGGCCACAGGCTAGCTCCGCTCCCCCTCCCGGAGGAACGCCCGGAGGATCGCCTCCCCCGCGGCGACGCCCCGCTCGGGGAGCACCGTGAGGCCGGGAACGGTGAACCCCGTGTCGGCCAGCTCCCCGTGGCCGGGCCGCCAGGAGCGGTCACCGGCGAGGAGCAGGTCCGCGTCCAGCAAGGAGTCCCCCGCGGTGAGGACCTCCGAGGCGTCGACCCGCCGCGCGACCTCCCGGACGGCCGCGCTCTTGGTGAGCGGCGCCGGCACGACGTACAGCTTGCGGCCCTGCAAGGACACCGTCCAGCCGCGCTCCCCCGCCCACTGTGCGAGTTCCTTGACCCACTGGTCCGGCAGCAGGGCGCGCTCGACGACGAGGTAGGCGAAGAGGTCCTCGGCTACGCGCTCCTTGAGCAGCCAGGCCGGGTCGGCGGTCCGCACGAGATGCGCGCGCACTTCGTCGAGCGAGGCGCACTCGTCCGCGAGGCGACGGGTGACGCGCGCCTGCCAGTCCCGGTCGGAGACGCCGTCGACGAGGATGTGCCCGCCGTTGGCGCAGATGGCGAAGCGGGGCGGGGGCCCCGGCAGGTGCACCCGCCGGTACTGCTCCCGGGTCCGCGTGGTGGTCGGCACGAAGACCGAGGCCCCGCCCAAGTCGGTGAGGAGCCCGGCGGCGGTCTCGGTGACGTACGACAGGGGCTTGCCCTCGTACACCTCGACGCAGAGCAGTCGCGGCGCCTCGGCGTCGGGCATGGTCAGGCCCAGCGCGGCGGTGGAGTAGATGAGCGTGCGGTCGAGGTCGCTGGCGACGAGCTTCGTCACGGGGAGACCACCGCCTTGCCGTCCGCGCCGGTCGCGCCGCGCGTGTACTGGGGGTGGATCAGCCCCACGCAGCTGTAGGGCAGTTCGGCGACCTCCTCGACCGGCACGCCGCGCTGCTCGGCGAGCAGCCGTACGTGGTCGAGGTCGGCGCCGGCGCCCGCGCGGGCCAGGATCTTCCAGGGGACGCGGCGCAGCAGCACCCGGGTCGTCTCGCCGACGCCCGGCTTGACGAGGTTCACGTCGTGGATGCCGTACTCCTCGCTGATCCGCTCGACGGCGGCCCAGCCCTCCCAGGTCGGCGCGCGGTCGGCGGAGAGGAGTTCCTTGACGCGTACGTCCACGGCGTCGGCGACCTCGTCGAAGCGGGCGGCGACGGCGTCGACGAAGTGGCGGGACAGGTCGGCTCCGGCGAGTTCGCGGTAGAACTTCGCGCCGTGGAAGTCGTCGGGGCCGACCAGGTCCGCGCGCAGCACGGTGCGGGATATCAGCCCGGAGACCGTGGAGTTCAGGCAGGCGGAGGGGATGAGGAAGTCCTCGCGGGTGCCGTAGGTGCGGACGCACGAGCCGGGGTCGGCGAGCACGGCGATCTCGGGGCTGAAGCCCGTGGCGCCGCCGGACGCCTCGTACGCCCGTATCGCGTCGGACAGTTCGCGGGTGATGGCGCCCTTGCCCGTCCAGCCGTCGACGAAGACGACGTCGGCGGGGTCGTGGTGGGCGGCGAGCCAGCGCAGCGCGTTGGCGTCGATGCCCCGGCCGCGCACGATCGAGACGGCGTAGTGCGGCAGGTCGAGCCCGTGCCGGTGCGCCGCCCAGCGGCGCATCAGGACCCCGACGGGGGTGCCCGCGCGGGCGAGGGAGACCAGGACGGGACGGGACGGCCGCTCCGCCATGACGGTCTCCGTGACGGTGCCGACGGCCCGGGCGATGCGGGCGGCGGAGGTGTCGAGCGCGGCGTGGAACAGCTCTTGGTAGCGCTCGCTCGGCTGGTACTCGACCGGCAGCGACTCCGCGTAGTGCGCGCCGCCGCTCTGGATCGCCTCCTCGCGCTCCTCGGTGGGCGCTTCGAGCGTCACGCCCGAGAGGTCCTGGAGCAGCCAGCCGACGTCGTCGGCCGCATACGAGGAGAAGACGGGTCCGCGGAGGGGTTCGGGCAGCAAAGGGGACCTTTCGGATGCGGCGGGCGCGGGGACGTACGAGGGGACGACGGCCAGCAGGACGTGCGGGACGTGCGCGGAGAGCTGCGCGAGGAGCCCGTCGGCGGCGTGCAGCTCCGGGGTGTCGGCCACGGAGTCCACGACCGCGACGACGGCGTCGAAGCCGCCGCCCGCGACGTTGTAGGCGAACCGCGGCCCGGGGCCGTCGGCGGGCGCGTCGTGGGCGGGGAAGACGAGGCGGGTGCGGATCGCGTAGCCGGGGTCGTCGACGGCGAGGACGGGTGACCGGGTCGTGGTGGAGAACCGCACGTCGGCGTCGGTGAGCCGCTCCAGCTCCACGCCGAGGGCGAGCGGTGCGTACATCAGCTCCTCGAAGCCGAGGACGAGGACGCGGCGCGCGCCGGCCGGCAGCTCCCGGGCGATGCGCCCGGCCATGCCGGGCAGGGCCTCCTGGAGCCTGGTCCGGTGGGCGGGGGTGAAGCCGTGCCTGCCGCCGTCGGGCACGCCCGCGGGCCAGCCGAGTGCGACGCGGCCGGCCGGTCGGTGTTCTTCGCGCGGTCCGGGGACGGCGGCCGTCTCGTGCTCGGCGACCAGCGCCCGCCCCTTCTCCAGGACTCCCTCCGGCAGCCGGACCGTGCCCGCCGCCTGCGCGATCAGGTCGACGCGCGCGCCGACCTCGCGGGCGAACGCGGCGAGGCGCCCGCGGTCCTCCGGTGAACGCATGTCGACCAGGGCCACGATCACGTACCGCTCGCGGGGGAAGCGCTCGTGCAGGGCGCGGATGGTGTTCAGGACGGTGTTGCCGGTGGAGAACTCGTCGTCGACGAGGACCAGCGGTCCCTGCCCGGCGAGGAGCCGGGGGTCCTCGGGGAGCAGCAGGTGGGAGGTGGCGTGCGAGTGGGACTCCTCGAAGCCGCCCGCGCGCTCGACGCCCTCGACGGGCCGCCGGGTGGAGTGCAGGTAGGGCGCGAGGCCCACGCCGTCGGCGACCGCGTGGCCGAGGCCCGTCGCGGTCTCCGCGTAGCCGAGGACGACGGCGTGGCCCGCCGCGTCGTCGCCGAGCAGCTCCCGCACCCGGACGCCGAGGCCGTGCCCGGCGGCGTGGACCACGGAGGGGCGCTGCGGCACGTGCTTGCCGAGCACGTTGGAGACCAGGAGGTGGGCCCGCTTGGGGTTGCGCCGCAGGGCGAGGCCGAGCAGTCCGGGCAGCGTCTCGTCGCCGTCGAGCCCGACCCCGAGCCGCTCGGCGACCCAGCTGCCCGTCCACACCGCGTCTTCAGTCACGTACGTCCTGTTCCTTGCGTTCGACCGGCCGCCGGGGCCGGAGGGGGTGGGGGCGTCACGAAGCCGATGGCGTCATGAAGCCGGTGGCGTCACGAGGCCGGGATGGCGGCCGCCAGCAGCTCCACGAAACCGACGTCCTCCCTGGCGACGCCGAAGACCTCGGCCCGCCGCAGGGTCCGCTCGGCCCAGGCGCGGTGCGGCTTCACCTCGTTCATCTTGTTCGTGTACGAGGAGCGCAGCACCCCGCCGCCGTCGCGCTCGGGGCGCAGGATGTCCCGCGCGTCGCTGAACTCCTCGTGGCTGACGACCGACAGGGCGTGCACGGGCAGGACGTGGGAGGGGTGGATGCAGGTCTTGCCGAGCAGGCCGTTGGCGCGGTCGAGCTCGATCTCGCGGAGCAGGCCGTCCATGTCGTGCTCGATGAGGGCCTGCCGCAGCTCGTCGGCGCGGCCCTCCAGGAAGGGGCTGCGGCGCAGCTGCGGCTTGAACATGCGCTCCTGGACCCGGAAGTACTCCCAGACGGGCCCGGTCACGATGTGGCCCGTGCCGTCGGCCCTGCCCAGCACGTTCACCACGTCGGCGATGACCGAGGCGACGATCTGCACGTCGTAGGCGGTCATGTCGGGGGGCCTGCGCAGTCCGTACGCCGAGCAGAAGTCGGTGACGCCGAGGCGCAGCGCGAGCACCCGGTCGCGGTACTTGTCGACGGTGCGGGCGATCCCCGCGAGCGTCTCGGCGCGGCTCTCCAGGTGCAGCAGCTCGGGCGACTCCAGGACGGGCATGGCGAAGAGCCGCCGGCCGGGGGCGATCTCCGCCTCGGCGGCCGTCAGCGCCTCCAGGAACGGAACGCCCCGCTCCTCGGTGAACTTGGGCAGTACGAATCCGGACAGCAGCCGAACGCTGGGGCCGAGCCTGCGGACCAGGTCGGGTATCTGCTCGGCGGCGCGGACCCGGATGAACAGCAGCGGGGGCTCCACGCCCCGCCCGGCCAGGGCGGCGAACTGCCGGACCAGGTTCTCCTCGGCTTCGCCCACCTCGGAGTCGTCGATGGAATCCTCCAGGCAGAGCACCATGGAGGTCACGCCGCGTCCGCCCTGCTTGAGGACGTCGTCGGCGAGGCGGGGACGGGTGGCCGGGCTGTAGAGCGTGGCTCCCAGGGCGGACGCGAGCACGTGGGGCGGGGAGTCCGCGGTGAAGGCACACGGCTCCCGGTGGAAGAGGCGCTGTCGCACCTCTGGGGCGATGTGCCCGAAATGACGCATGGAATTCCCCTGTTATCGCCTGTTCCGTCAAACATTGTCGTCTGTTCCGTCGACATGGACGGTTGTGATGTGGCCGGTAATAGTACGTAGGAAGGGGTGCCGAGGGTTCCCGACGGGTGTGAACTTCAGGTAACCCGGCCATGTCGCACACGCACAGCACACAACCGTCGCACGCGCGGACCGCCCCCAGGTCAGACGCCTGCCGACGCGGCCGGGGCCCGCAGGTCAGACGCGTGCCGACATGGCCGGACCGGCGGCCCCCGCGTTGTGGCGCCCGTGCGGAAGAAGGCAGGATGACCGCATGACGCACGCGATGTTGAAGGGGTCGAACGTCCCGCTCGAAGCCTCGGCGGTCCGCGCCGTGCTGCGCTGGGCCCCTGGGCAGGGTGTCCCCGACGTCGACGCGTCGGCGCTGCTTCTCGGCGGGGACGGCCGGGTCCGCTCGGACGAGGACTTCGTCTTCTACAACCAGCCGCGCCACCCCGGCGGCAAGGTCTGGCGGCTCGGCAAGAAGCGGGTCGCCGAGGGACTCACCGACACGATCCAGACGGATCTGGCGGGCATGGACCCCGCGGTGAGCCGCGTGCTCCTCGCCGCGTCCGCGGAGGGCGTCGCCTTCGAGAACGTACCGGCCCTGTGCATCCTGATCTACGACGCCATGGCCGCCGACGGCGAACCCCTCGCCTACTTCGACATCACCCCGCAGACCGGCGAGGAGACGGCGCTGATCTGCGGCGAGCTGTACCGCCGCGGCGAGGGCTGGAAATTCCGCGCGCTCGGCGAGGGCTACTCCAACGGTCTCGAGGGGCTGGCCTCGGACTTCGGGATCTCCGTGGACGACACGGAGTCCGCCCCGCCTCCCGAGCCCCTGCCGTCCGTGCCGGGGCCCTCGACGTCCTTCCCGCTGCCGCCCGCGCAGCCCATGCCGCAGCCGTCCGCGGCGCAGCCCGCCCCGCAGTCACCGCCCTCGTACGGCTATCCGCCGGAGCCACCCCGGCACCCGGCGCCCCAGCCGTCGTACGGCTACCCGCCCGCGGCGCCCACACAGCCCGCGCCGATCGCCCGCCCCGCCCCGCTCGCGCAGCCGTCGTACGGCTATCCGCAGCCGGTGGCCCCGATGCCGGACCCGAACTTCGCGCTGCCGCCGCAGGGACCGCAGTTCCTGCCCCGCTGAGGATCAGCCGACCTTGGTCTTGTAGCCGCGGCCCCACTGGAGGCCCCAGCCGTAGAGCCGGTCCAGCTCGGCCTGGAAGCCGTAGACGAATTTCACCTCGCGGCGGACGATCAGCTCGTCCTTGACGTTCTCGATGGACACCACCGCGCAGGAGCGGGCCTGCGGCTGCCGCTCGTCCAGGTCGATCTCGACCCGCGGCCCGTTGCTGGGATAGAGCGTCACCTTGGCGTGCGTGCGGTCAAAGGCGGGCGTCTGGTCGTAGATGTACGCGAAGACGAGGAGCCGCTTGATGGACTCGCGGTGGTCGAGGTTGACGTAGATCGTCTCGCCGGACGGTGAGCCGAACCGGTCGTCGCCGCTGAGCTGCACGTACGGGGGCGCGTTGAGGCTTCCGAAGAAGCTGCCGAGCGGCTGCACGACCCCCTTGGCCCCGTCGGTCAACTCGTACAGGCAGCCGATGTCCAGGTCGACGTTGACCACGCCCTGGGTGTGGGCCTGCACCACGTCCGGCTGGAACAGCTTGAACGGGTGCCGCAGCAGACTGCCGCTGGACCGCTGCTTGCCCATGAAGTCCGACGGCCGCATCTGCCAGGACAGGTTGACGCGCAGATTGCCGGTGGCGGCTCCCTGCTTGCTCAGCGAGACCGTCGGGTTCCGCTTGGTCAGTTCGATGGAGTTGCTCGCGGCACTGCCCGATTCAAAGTCCATCGAACGCCCGCGCCACAGTCCGTCCCAGAAGGACATGCCGCCCCCAAGTGCCCTTGTGTCTCCTACGGATACGGGGCGGCCGCCCCGCTCCAAGCGTTCCTCGCCCGGGCCTTCGTCACACTCCGGAACCCGGAATCGGACAGGCGGGCGGGGTTTTCGGTCAGCGTCAGACCCCTGACGAGACCTCGGTCTTCTCTCCTGAACCGGCTCCCCCTTCGGCCGCCGCCAGCCTGCGGTTGCGGAGCACGGAGGAGATGAAGGACCAGGCGATCAGGATGACGCCGACGGAGCCGGTGATGACTTCGTGGATCTCGTACTGGATGGTGACCAGGAGGATCACGGCGAGGGCGCCGATCGCGTAGTGCGCGCCGTGCTCCAGGTAGACGTAGTCGTCGAGGGTGCCCTGGCGGACCAGGTAGACGGTGAGCGACCGGACGTACATGGCGCCGATGCCGAGGCCGAGCGCCATCAGGACGATGTCGTTGGTGACCGCGAAGGCGCCGATGACGCCGTCGAAGGAGAAGGACGCGTCAAGGACCTCCAGGTAGAGGAACATGAAGAACGCGGCCTTGCCCGCCATCAGGACGGCGGGAACCTTCTTGCCGGCCTTCGCGGCCTCTTCCTCGGCCTCGTGCTCCCGCTCCTCTTCCTCCTCCAGCTTGTTCTCGAAGAAACTGGAGAGTCCGCCGACGATCAGATACGTGATGAGTCCGGCGATACCCGAGATGAGGACGGTCTGCGCCTTGTCCACATGGGCGCCGCCGTGCTGGTGCGCGTGGGTGGCGAAGGTCATCGCGGTCACCATGAGCACGACGAGCGCGATGCAGACCGACAGCATGTCGACCTTGCCGAGCTTGGCGAGCGGACGCTCCAGCCAGCCGAGCCACTTGATGTCGCGGTCCTCGAAGATGAAGTCGAGGAAGATCATCAACAGGAACATGCCACCGAAGGCGGCGATCGACGGGTGGGCGTCGGTGACCAGCTGCTTGTAGTGGTCCTTCTCGTTGAGCGCGAGGCGGACCGCCTCGATCGGGCCGATCTTCGCACTGACGGCGACGATCACGACCGGGAAGACCAGGCGCATGCCGAAGACCGCGATGAGCACGCCGATGGTGAGGAAGATCTTCTGCCAGAAGGCATTCATCTTCTTCAGGATTCCGGCGTTGACCACCGCGTTGTCGAAGGACAGCGAGATCTCGAGGATGGACAGGATCGCCACGACACCGAAGCCTGTCCACCCCCCGTAGAACACCGCGGCCACCAGGCCGAGCGCGGTGACCGCGAACGACCAGCCGAAGGTTTTCAGAATCACTGGCTACCCAATCGTGTATGTACGGGCTCCCGTTTAGCGGTCTCCCCCGCGCCGGTCCCCTGCTTTACGAAACGTTGACCCCGAAGTCTAGAGCGATACCTCGCAGGCCCGACGCGTACCCCTGCCCGACTGCACGGAACTTCCACTCGCCGCCATACCTGTACACCTCGCCGAAAATCATCGCGGTCTCCGTCGAGGCGTCCTCGCTCAGGTCGTAACGCGCGAGTTCCTGCCCGTCCGCCTGGTTCACCACCCGGATGAAAGCGTTGCTGACCTGGCCGAACGTCTGCCCGCGATTGTCCGCCTCATGGATCGAGACAGGGAAGATGATCTTGTCGCAGTTCGCCGGCACCTTGGAGAGGTCGATCAGGAGCGACTCGTCGTCGCCGTCACCCTCACCGGTGAGGTTGTCGCCGGTGTGCTCGACGGAACCGTCCGGGCTCTTCAGGTTGTTGTAGAAGATGAACCATTCGTCACCGAGGACCCGGCCCGCGTCGCACAGCAGCGCGCTGGCGTCGAGGTCGAAGGGAGCGCCGGTGGTGGAGCGCGCGTCCCAGCCGAGTCCGACCAGGACCTGGGTGAGATTCGGTGCGGCCTTGGAGAGGGAGACGTTGCCTCCCTTGGCGAGTGTGACGCCCATGCTGCTGGTCCTCCCCGAGGTTGAACAGGAACACGTGTCCTCATGGTGACGGGGCACGCGGTGGTGAGCACGTCCGGCGCCGCACGTGTGTGGGGTGCGGCGCCGGACGAGTGGTGTCTTCCGTCTGGATCGGACCGGATGACGACAGGCTCTGGTGAAGGGCGGCTTCGGCTCAGACGTTGACGCCGAAGTCCTGCGCGATGCCGCGCAGACCCGAGGCGTAGCCCTGGCCGACCGCGCGGAACTTCCACTCGGCGCCGTGGCGGTACAGCTCGCCGAAGACCATGGCGGTCTCCGTCGAGGCGTCCTCGGAGAGGTCGTACCGCGCGATCTCCGCGCCGCCCGCCTGGTTCACGACGCGGATGAACGCGTTGCGGACCTGGCCGAACGACTGCTGGCGGGTCTCGGCGTCGTAGATCGAGACCGGGAAGACGATCTTCTCGACGTCGGCGGGCACCGCCGCGAGGTCGACCTTGATCGCCTCGTCGTCGCCCTCGCCCTCACCCGTGGTGTTGTCACCCGTGTGCTCGACGGAGCCGTCGGGGCTCTTCAGGTTGTTGAAGAACACGAAGTTCTGGTCGCTGCTGACCTTGCCCTCCGCGTTCGTCAGGATGGCGCTGGCGTCCAGGTCGAAGTCCGTACCAGTGGTGGTGCGGACGTCCCAGCCGAGGCCGACCAGAACCGCGGTCAGGCCAGGCGCCTCCTTGCTCAGCGATACGTTGCCGCCCTTGCTGAGGCTGACTCCCACGAGTCCTCCCAATTGGTGTCCAGGGGCGGGGAGCCCCAAGCGTTGCTTGCCATCGGATCAACGTGTGGATACTAGTGACCGGTTCCCGGCCGTGAGCGAAAACCGGGCGTGCTCAGAGCGTTTCGAGCGCCTTGACGTACTCGTTCAGGTCACGGGCGTCGGGAAGTCCGTTGACCACACTCCAGCGCACGACGCCCTCCTTGTCGATGATGAAGGTGCCGCGCACCGCGCAGCCCTTCTCCTCGTCGAAGACGCCGTAGGCGCGGCTGACCTCGCCGTGCGGCCAGAAGTCGGAGACCAGGGGGTACTCCAGGCCCTCCTGCTCGGCGAAGACGCGCAGGGTGTGGATGGAGTCGTTGGAGACGGCGATGAGCTGGGTGTCGTCGTTGACGAACGTCGGCAGCTCGTCGCGGAGCGCGCAGAGCTCGCCGGTGCAGACGCCGGTGAACGCGAAGGGGTAGAAGAGCAGCACCACGTTCTTCTCGCCGCGGAAGTCGGCGAGCTTCACGGTCCGGCCGTGGTTGTCCTTGAGCTCGAATTCCGGGGCCTTGGTGCCGGTCGCGATTCCAGCGAGCGCCATGAGTACGCATCCCTTCGACGGAGCCCCTCGGCCGGGGCTGTTCGGGTGATACCACCCTACGTCCGCCGATCTTCGCCCATGCGGGGCGCTCCCTCTGCTCCCGCGGCCGTCACGGGGCGCCCACGCGCGTGAGGCCCCCACCGACGGAGTCGTCGGTGGGGGCCTCACGGTGTCATCCGGTGGGACCGCGGCCGGGCGCGGTCCTTGGTTGCGCGCGGCTCGGCGCGAGGGTGGTCAGCGCTTCTTGGCCGCCGCCTTGGGCGTGACCAGGCGGGTACCGCTCCAGTCCTTGCCGGCGTTCGTGCTCTTGGTCTGGGACAGGCCCGCGGTGGTGGCCGCCTCACCGATGTCGCTCGGCTCGACGTAACCGTCGCGGCCGGTCTTCGGAGTCAGCAGCAGGATCTGGCCGCCCTCCTCCATGTACGCGATGGCATCCACCAGCGCATCAGTCAGGTCCCCGTCGTCCTCACGGAACCAGAGCACCACGGCGTCGGCCACGTCGTCGTAGTCCTCGTCGACGAGCTCTGTGCCAGTGGCCTGCTCGATGGCCTCGCGGAGCTCCTGGTCGACGTCGTCGTCGTAGCCGATCTCCTGGACCACCTGGTCGGGCTGGAAACCAAGCCTTACGGCAAGGTTCGTCTCCGCGTGGTCCGCGGTCGCGCTCACGGATTGCCTCCTGATCATGTTTTTCGGGAATGCCTTCAGCCACGCGCGTGCGCGGGGCGTTGGCCGTAGTCCACACGGGCGGGGCGGATCGCGCAAGTACCCGGCCGTCGAGACCGCCGAAACGGTGACGTTCCCCGTCGTGTCGCCGCAACTGGCGCCTCATCCGTACGAGACCGAACGGCTCTGCGAAGCGGCTAGGCGGGATGGGCGTATCGTTGCGATTTGGTCGAGCCTACCGCAGGGTCGCCGGATCAATGTCGCGGTCACCTCCTCGGTTACCTATCGGTAGAGATGACGTTCGCGTTCGTCGGGTACACGATGGACAGCGGTGCACGGCCAGGCAGAACCCAGGCGAGAGCCCCAACAGCGAAGGAACAGCGTGGCTTCCGGATCCGATCGCAACCCGATCATCATTGGCGGCCTGCCGAGCCAGGTCCCGGACTTCGATCCCGAAGAGACCCAGGAGTGGCTGGACTCCCTCGACGCCGCGGTCGACGAACGCGGACGCGAGCGGGCCCGCTACCTGATGCTCCGACTTATCGAACGCGCGCGCGAGAAGCGCGTGGCGGTTCCCGAAATGCGCAGCACGGACTACGTCAACACGATCGCCACCAAGGACGAGCCCTTCTTCCCCGGCAACGAGGAGATCGAGCGCAAGGTCCTGAACGCGACCCGCTGGAACGCCGCGGTCATGGTGTCGCGCGCCCAGCGCCCCGGCATCGGCGTCGGCGGCCACATCGCGACGTTCGCCTCCTCCGCCTCTCTGTACGACGTGGGCTTCAACCACTTCTTCCGCGGCAAGGACGAGGGCGACGGCGGCGACCAGATCTTCTTCCAGGGCCACGCGTCCCCCGGCATCTACGCCCGCGCCTACCTCCTCGACCGCCTCTCCGAGCAGCAGCTCGACGCGTTCCGCCAGGAGAAGTCCAAGGCTCCGCACGGGCTGTCGTCGTACCCGCACCCGCGCCTCATGCCGGACTTCTGGGAGTTCCCGACGGTCTCCATGGGCCTCGGCCCGCTCGGCGCGATCTTCCAGGCCCGGATGAACCGCTACATGGAGGCCCGTGGCATCGCCGACACCTCCAAGTCGCACGTCTGGGCCTACCTCGGCGACGGCGAGATGGACGAGCCCGAGTCGCTCGGCCAGCTCTCCATCGCCGCCCGCGAGGGCCTGGACAACCTCACTTTCGTCGTCAACTGCAACCTCCAGCGGCTCGACGGCCCGGTCCGCGGCAACGGCAAGATCATCCAGGAGCTGGAGTCGCAGTTCCGCGGCGCCGGCTGGAACGTCATCAAGCTCGTCTGGGACCGCAGCTGGGACCCGCTGCTCGCCCAGGACCGCGACGGCATCCTGGTCAACAAGCTGAACACCACCCCCGACGGCCAGTTCCAGACGTACGCGACCGAGACCGGCGCCTACATCCGCGAGCACTTCTTCGGCGACGACCAGCGCCTGCGCGCCATGGTCGAGAACATGACCGACGAGCAGATCCTGCACCTCGGCCGCGGCGGCCACGACCACAAGAAGGTCTACGCGGCCTACGCGGCGGCCAAGGCCCACAAGGGCCAGCCGACGGTGATCCTCGCCCAGACGGTCAAGGGCTGGACCCTCGGCCCGAACTTCGAGGGCCGCAACGCCACGCACCAGATGAAGAAGCTGACCGTCGACGACCTCAAGGGCTTCCGCGACCGTCTGCACATCCCGATCTCGGACAAGCAGCTGGAGGACGGCGCCCCGCCGTACTACCACCCCGGCCGGAACTCCGAAGAGATCCAGTACATGCACGACCGCCGCAAGAGCCTCGGCGGCTACGTCCCGACCCGCGTCGTGCGCGCCAAGCCCCTCCCCCTCCCCGCGGACAAGACGTACGCGGTCGCGAAGAAGGGCTCGGGTCAGCAGTCGATCGCCACCACCATGGCGTTCGTCCGCATTCTGAAGGACCTCATGCGGGACAAGGAGATCGGCAAGCGTTTCGTGCTGATCGCCCCCGACGAGTACCGCACCTTCGGCATGGACGCCTTCTTCCCGAGTGCGAAGATCTACAACCCGCTCGGCCAGCAGTACGAAGCCGTGGACCGCGAACTGCTCCTCGCCTACAAGGAGTCCCCGACGGGCCAGATGCTGCACGACGGCATCTCGGAAGCCGGTTGCACCGCCTCTCTGATCGCCGCGGGCTCGGCCTACGCCACCCACGGCGAACCGCTCATTCCCGTGTACGTCTTCTACTCGATGTTCGGTTTCCAGCGCACCGGCGACCAGTTCTGGCAGATGGCCGACCAGCTCGCCCGCGGCTTCGTCCTCGGTGCGACGGCCGGACGCACCACCCTGACCGGCGAGGGCCTGCAGCACGCGGACGGCCACTCCCAGCTGCTCGCCTCGACCAACCCGGGCTGTGTCGCCTACGACCCGGCGTTCGGCTACGAGATCGCCCACATCGTCCAGGACGGCCTGCGCCGGATGTACGGCCCCGACAGCGAGGACGTCTTCTACTACCTCACCGTCTACAACGAGCCCATCCAGCACCCGGCCGAACCGGCGGACGTGGACGTCGACGGCATCCTCAAGGGCATCTACCGCTTCAAGTCCGGCGAGCAGGGCGCCATCCCCGCACAGATCCTGGCGTCCGGCGTCGCCGTGCCGTGGGCGGTCGAGGCCCAGCAGATCCTCGCCGAGGAGTGGAACGTCAAGGCGGACGTCTGGTCGGCGACCTCCTGGAACGAGCTGCGCCGCGAGGCGGTGGACGTGGAACGCCACAACCTCCTGCACCCGGAGGAGGAGCAGCGCGTCCCGTACGTGACGCGGAAGCTCTCCGGCGCCGAGGGTCCGTTCGTGGCCGTCTCCGACTGGATGCGGAGCGTCCCCGACCAGATCTCCCGCTGGGTGCCCGGCACGTACCAGTCGCTGGGCGCTGACGGCTTCGGCTTCGCGGACACGCGCGGCGCGGCCCGCCGCTTCTTCCACATCGACGCCCAGTCGATCGTGGTCGGCGTGCTGACCGAACTGGCCCGCGAGGGCAAGCTCGATCGTTCCGTACTGAAGCAGGCGATCGACCGCTACCAGCTCCTGGACGTCGGCGCGGCCGATCCGGGGGCGGCCGGGGGCGACGCTTAGTCGCCGTCCCTCGCGGCCCCTCGCCGTCGCCTCTCAGCGGTCGTGGTCCCAGTGACCGCTGTCTCGTAGGTGGTGGTGGCGCGGTCAGGGAGGCTTGAGTCGTCTCCTGTGCCGAGGGCGGCGGGCCCTGAGCCCGTCGCCCTTCGGCGTTCTCAGGACGCGTCGGTCGCGGTGGCCGCACGGGCCGTGCTGGTTGCGCTGATCGTGCTGGTCACTTCGACCGCCGTCTTGAGCGTCGCGCGGTCCGGCCCGCTCCGGGGTCACGTCCGGCCTCGTGAGCGAGGGTGCTCGCGCGTGTTCTCTCCGAAGCCCGGCTTCATCGCTTCTCACGTCGGCCGGCATCGGCCGGCGCGGGCTCTGTGTCTCGGGTACCCGCATTCAGCTCTCCCAGACTTTGAAGGCCCGGACGCGGTAGGGCGAGTCGGGGACCCAGGTGCCGCCGCCCGGATAGGTGTCGAACTCGCCCGTCTCCGCGCACTCCGCGGACTGGTAGGTGGTGACCGGCCGACCGGTGCGGTTGACCAGGGCCTCCGCGCCGCTCCCCGCCGGCAGCGCGATGCAGCTCTCGATGTCGATGTCGGCCAACTCGTATGTCTTCCGGTCGCCTTCGAATCCCGCCTTCTCCCAGAGGCAGAGCTCGCCCGGTCCGCAGTCCCGGAGCGTGGGCGGCGCCGCGGCCGCGGTCGCCGTGGGCGTCAGGATCACCGCGGCGAGCGCGGCGGCCAGGGTGGCGGTGGCGGGCATGTTCGTACGCATCTTCTTCAACCCCCGTGTGGTGTGGCTCGGTTGTCCACTGTGGTGTCGTTCGGCTGTCCACTGTGGTGTGGCTCGGCTGCCTCACGCCATGTGGCTCGGTCGTCCGCTGCGAGCGGATCGCCTGCATGAACTGTGGACCGGCCGAGCGGGGCTTCGGAAGGGCCTTAAGGGGTGCGTCACCCTGATACATGAAAGCCCCCCAGGTTTTCCCTGGGGGGCTTTCCCTGACTTTCGCGGTCAGACGGTCGTGGAGATGCGGCGGCCGGGGCCGGCGATCCGAGGCGGGGCCAGGGGCCGGGGCCGGCAGCAAGCCCGGGGCAGGCGACCCGAGGCGGGGCCGGGAGCCGGAGGCCTGGGCCGGCGGCTAGATGTGGCCGACGCCCGCGCCGGCCTCCGCGTTGGCTCCGCGCTTGGTGAGGAACGCGACGAAGACCGCGACCACCGCGACGCCCGTGGCGACCAGGCAGGCCAGGCCCATGCCCGACATGAACGTGTCGTGCGCGACCGAGGTGATCTGCTCGGCGACGGACGGCGGCGCCTTCGGCGGCACCGGCGCCACGCCGACCTGGACGGCCTCGGCGGCCTTGTCGAGGTCGGCCTCGCTGAGCGGCGGAAGCTTCGCTTCGGCCCAGTTGCCGGCCAGGTCGCTGTCGACCTTGGAGGCCATGACGGCGCCGAGGACGGCCGTGCCGAGGCTGCCGCCGATCTGCATCGCGGCCTGCTGGAGGCCGCCGGCGACGCCGGAGAGCTCCATCGGCGCGTTGCCCACGATGACCTCGGTCGCGCCGACCATGACCGGGGCGAGACCGAGGCCGAGGAGGGCGAACCAGAGCGACATCGGACCGCTGCCGGTGCCCGCCTCCAGCGTGGACATGCCGAACATGGCGGCAGCCGTGAGCGCCATGCCGCCGGCCAGCGGGATACGCGGGCCCACCTTGGTGATCATGGCTCCGGCCAGCGGCGATCCCACGATCATCATGCAGGTGAGCGGCAGCAGGTGCAGGCCGCTGTCGACGGGGCTCATCCCGTGCACGTTCTGCAGGTAGAACGTCACGAAGAAGAGGCCGCCCATGAAGGCGATGGCCATGAGCACCATCAGGACCACACCGGCGGAGAGCGCCACCGAGCGGAACAGGGCGAGCGGGATCAGCGGCTCCTTGACCTTCGACTCCCATGCCGCGAAGAGCACGAAGCTCAGCACGGCCACGCCGATGAACGTCCAGGTCAGACCGGCGCCCCAGCCCCATTCGGGCGCCTTGATGAGCGCCCAGACCAGGCAGAACATGGCAGCCGAGAGCAGCACGATGCCCAGGATGTCGAAGGACCTGGGGGCGTTCTCGGCCCGGTGGTCCTTGAGGATGACCAGGCCGAGCACCAGGGCGAGGACGCCGACCGGCACGTTGATGAAGAAGACGGACTGCCAGCTGACGTGCTGCACCAGCAGACCACCGAGGATCGGACCGCCCGCCGTGGAGGCGCCGATCACCATGCCCCAGATACCGATGGCCATGTTGAGCTTCTCGGCCGGGAAGGAGGCGCGCAGCAGACCGAGCGCCGCGGGCATCAGCAGGGCGCCGAACAGGCCCTGGAGCACGCGGAAGGTGACCACCAGGGCGATGCTGTCGGAGAGCCCGATGGCACCGGACGCGGCGGCGAAGCCGACCACGCCTATCAGGAAGGTCTGGCGGTGGCCGAAGCGGTCACCCAGCTTGCCCGCGGTGATCAGCGCGACGGCGAGCGCCAGGAAGTACCCGTTGGTGATCCACTGGACCTCCGCGAAGGTGGCGCCGAGGTCCTTCTGGATGGCCGGGTTGGCGATCGCCACGATGGTGCCGTCCAGGGCGACCATCATCACGCCGATCGCGACGGAGAAGAGCGTCAGCCAGGGGTGGCCGCGGAGCCCCTTGGCCGGGGTCGGAGCGGACGCCGGCTCCGGCGCCTTGTCCGCCTGTTCGACGGTGGTCTGACTAGTCATACGGGAAGATTAGTGACAGCGACTGACAGTTGACAAACTTATTCACTAGTCGGTAACTGTCACGTGGCCCACAGGTAAGCTGAACTGCGCAAAGAGGCGAAAAGAGGGCCAAGGTGTGAACTCCGGACCGGGATTGCGGGAGCGCAAGAAACAGCGCACTCGGAACGCGCTCCTGCGCGCGGCGCTCGAACTCTTCACCACCAAGGGGTACGAGGAGACGACCGTCGACGAGATCGCCGAGGCGGTCGACGTCTCCCAGCGCACGTTCTTCCGGTACTTCGCGAACAAGCAGGAAGCCGTCTTCGCCGTCCAGGAGATGGTGGAAGCGCGATTCGTCGAGGTGCTGCGCGAGCGTCCCGCCCACGAGACCCCTCTCGTGGCGCTGCGCGAGGCCGTGCTCGGCGCCTGGGAGGCGATGGGGCAGTCGATCGAGGAGGTCGTCCCCGTCGAGCTGCACATGAGCACATACCAGATGATCGAGTCGACGCCCTCCCTGCTCGCCGTCCACATGCGCCGCTCCATCGAGACCGAGGACGAGGTCGCCCGGGTCATCGCCGAACGCGAGGGTCTCGACATGGAGACCGATCCGCGACCCCGGGTGGCGGTCGCGGCGTTCAGCGGCGTGATGCGCGTGACGGGCCGGCTGTGGGGCGCGGGCGAGGACACCAGCCTGGAGTCGATCCGGGAGCTCACCGGGCAGTACCTCGACCACCTGGGACCCGCGCTGGCCCAGGACTGGCACACGCGGTGAGGAACGCGGCCGACACGCACACGCCACTCGAGCCCTCGCACGGCAGAGCCGTGCAGCAGCGACGGACGTCGCGCACAGCCCCACTGGAGTCGTACACACGCTGTAAGCAAGCGGAGTCAAAATGCGCCCGCCATGCCTCAATCAGCCGCCTGGAAACGTGATCTGCCTCACGCGATGCACGGTAAGCATCACGATTCTCCTAGGGTGTTCCGCAGTGACTTCCTTCGACTCCTCACCCCAACTCAACGCCTGGCGCGCCCTCCTTGCTCTCGCCGTCGTGTTCGTCATGCTGGCGACGACGGGCTGGACCGCGGTACGCAACAACAGAGGTGGCGCATCGCCTCTCGAAGCCGCCGTCACCGCCTGGGAGCACGGGAACATCGACGGGCGCGCCCTGCCCGACGCCGATGCTCCCGCGGCTCGGCTCAGCCGCTTCTTCGCCTCGCTCGACAAGCGGCAGCGCCACCGGCTCGCCGCGCGCTACCCCCTGGCGGTCGGCAACATGAACGGCGCGCCCGTCCAGCTGCGATACCGCGCCAACCGCATCGCGCTGGGGCAGGCCCGTGAGGTGGAGCGGGAGCGCATGCGCGACAAACGCCTCTCCCCGCTGGGGCAGCAGGAGGCCGAGCGCCGCATGAAGCGGTTCGGCGTCATGATGCGTCCCGAGCGGCAGGTCTTCGCCTTCGACCCCATGGGCTCCGGTCGCATGGCGGAGGTCTTCGGAGACCTCGACAAGGCCCGCCGCGTCTCCGTGGTGGTGCCGGGCGTCGACACCAACGTGCTGACCTTCGAGCGGACCTTCCGCAAGTACTCGGCACCGGTGGGCATGGCGAAAGCGCTCTACCGCGCGGAGCACGAGGCGAAGCCACGCGCGCGTACCGCGGTGATCGCCTGGGCCGACTACACCGCGCCCGTCGGCATCGGCGTCGACGCGGCCACGGCCATGCGCGCCGAGAGCGGGGCCGTGCGCCTCGACTCGATGGTGCGTGGCCTGCCCGGTCGCTCCCCGGTCGCGCTGTACTGCCACAGCTACGGCTCCGTGGTGTGCGGCGTCGCCGCGCGGACCCTGCCCGCGCGGGTCACCGACATCGCGGTGGCGGGCAGCCCGGGCATGCGGGCCGACAAGGTCTCGGAGTTGGGCACGGGGGCGCGGATCTGGGCCGCACGGGACAGCGACGACTGGATTCAGGATGTGCCGTACATGGAGGTCGGCGGGATCGGCCACGGAGCCGACCCGGTGTCGGGCGGCTTCGGCGCGCGGGTGCTGTCCGCCACCGGCGCCAGGGGCCACACCGGCTACTTCGAGCCGGGCACGGAGAGCCTGCGCAATTTCGCCGAGATCGGCACCGGCATGTACGACGCTGTGCGGTGCGCGAGCCGGGACGACGCCTGCCGGGAAGGCATTTCCGGCGCGGCGGCGGCCTGACGCGCGTAGAAATCGATGCAACAGCGGGCCGCCACAGGAGGGACGGAGGCGCGCGTGCCGCCTACGATGAGCCGCATGGGTGACGTACTGGCCGGATTTCATGCCGCCTGGGAGTTCGAGTCCGACTCCGTGCTCATCCGCTTCGAACGGGGGATCCGCACACCGAAGCTGTTCCAGGCGCTCGGTGAACGGCGCGTCCCGTATGAGGCGATCACGGCGGTGACTCTCTCCCCCGGCAAACGCGGGACCGTGGTGTTGCATGCCGTGCCGAGACCGGGCGGCGATCCCTTGATGGAGGCCGCGGCCGGCCAGCTCAAGGAGAGCTGCGACCCCTACCGCCTCGTGCTGCCCGCCGAGCGGGAGACGCTGGCCGAGTACTACGCGGACGAGCTGCGGGCCCAGCTCCGGCCCGACGACGGCGAACCCGCCGACCGTTATCTGGTGGCCGCGCCCGAGGCGCCTCTGCAGTTCAAGGCGTACGACGGGAAGGCGTCCTTCGACGGCAAGCAGGTCTCCTTCCGGTGGTTCTGGACGGGCGCCTCGTCGGCGAAGTGGAAGGCCGGTGACCAGAGCTTCGCCGTCTCGGACCTGAGCGGCATCGAATGGCGTTCCCCCGAGGTCTTCGAGGGGCATCTGCGGCTGCTGCGCCGGGACGCTCCGGTGGCGCAGCCCCAGCAGGCCGACCAGGACCCGGCGGCCGTCGTCTTCGGTCTGGGCTACGGCCCGGTCCATGAGTCGCTGCCGTTCGCCGCCTCGGTCCTCGCGGCGGTACGGACATCCGGCCCCGCCCTGGCCCTCGGCGGCGTCGTCGCCACCGCGACCGTGGCCCGACGTGACCCGGCGGACATCGCGGACCGCATCCGCCACCTCGGCGAACTGCACCAGGCAGGTTTCCTCACGGACGAGGAGTTCACGGCGAAGAAGGCCGAGCTGCTGGCGGAGCTGTGACCCAAGCCGTCACGAGGCCACGGGCGCCACGCCTGGGGCCGCGGTGATACCGGGGTATGAGGTGTGGTCCAGCTCCCTGGTATGACGGCACGAGGGGGGCGGGACGCCTACGCTGATCGGGCCATGAACAGCGCATCCTCGACGCCCCACGATCAGGGGCCCCGCCGTCCGGACCCGGAGCCGGACAGCCGCGGGGCCGGTGCCCGGCGTGCGGCGGCCGCGGTCTTCGACGGTCTGCGGGCCGCGGGAGTCTCGCTCTCCACACCAGCCGTGTCGACCAAGCCGCTGCTCGCCGACGCCCCCAAGCGCTGGGTGCGGCTGCTGCCCCAGGTGATCGCGCTCGGCTTCGTCGTCGTCCTGATCCCGGTCACCGTCCAGGTCCTGACCAACGACTACGGCGTGGGCGGCGGCCCCGCGGGTGCCCTGGCCGTGGCCCAGTCCGCCCCGCTGTTCCTCGCGATCACCCGGCCGCTCCCGGCCTGGTGGATCGTGATCACGGCGGACATCATCGGCGCGATCGTCACGATGTCGGCCAACGCAGGACGTCCGGCCCCCTGGACCCCCATGATCATCGTGGGGTACGTGGTCCTCTGCTGTGCGCTGTCCCTGCGCGAGAGCCGCCGCACCCTCCTGGGCATCTGGATGGTGACGGTGGTGTCCGGGCTGGTGCTCGGCGCGTTCAGCGGCGAGGGAAGCCAGGACACCAGCGTGCTGCTGATCGTGCTGAGCGGGTCCGTGCTGATGCTCGGCACACTGCTGCGCGAGCGCGGCGACGCCCGGCGCCGGCTCGTCGAGCAGGAGACCATCAGCGAGGCCGAGCGCGCCCAGCGCACGCTTCTGGAGGAAAGGGCACGCATCGCCCGCGAGCTGCACGACGTCGTCGCCCACCACATGTCGGTGATCACCGTCCAGGCGGACTCCGCGCCCTACCGGCTGGACGGGCTCCCCGACGCGGCCCGCGAGGAGTTCGGCAGCATAGCGGCGAGCGCCCGCGAGTCCCTCACCGAGATGCGGCGGCTGCTCGCGGTGCTGCGCAGCGAGGGCGCGAACGGCGAGCGGGCGCCCCAGCCAGGCCTCGACCGGCTGCCGCACCTGGTCGAGGCCACGGTGCGGGCCGGCATACCGATCGACCTGTCACGCCCCGAGCTCGCGATCCTCACACAACTGGCCCACGTGTCCCCGGCCGTGGACCTGTCCGCCTACCGAATCGTGCAGGAAGCCCTGTCGAACGTGATGCGCCACGCTCCGGGCGCCCGCACCACGATCACGGTGAGTCTGGACGACCAGTATCTATTGGTCCTCGTCGTCAACGGCCCCTCCAGCGAGCCGCCCGCCCCACTGGAAGGCAGCGGTACGGGCCACGGGCTCGTCGGCATGCGCGAGCGCGTACGGTTGGTCGGCGGCACGGTCGACGCCGGGCCGCTGCCCGGCGGCGGCTTCCGCGTCGCCGCCCGGCTCCCCCTCCTCCCGAAGGGCTCCGGCACCGCATGACCATCCGCGTGATCATCGTCGACGACCAGAACATGGTGCGCGCGGGATTCGCCGCCCTGTTGGCCGCGCAGAGCGACATCGACGTCGTGGGCGAGGCGGAGAACGGCCAGAAGGGCATCGAGGTCAGCCGAAGCACCCACCCCGACGTGGTCCTGATGGACGTCCGCATGCCGGAGCTGGACGGACTCAGCGCCGCCCGCGCCCTGCTGGACCCGCCACCGGGAGTGGTGCACGTGCCGAAGGTGCTCATGCTCACCACCTTCGACGTCGACGACTACGTGTACGAAGCGCTGCGCGCCGGAGCCTCCGGCTTCCTGCTCAAGGACGCACCGCCCGCCGACCTGATCTCGGCCGTGCGCGTGGTGGCGTCCGGCGAGGCGCTGCTCGCCCCTTCGGTGACCCGGCGCCTGATCGCGGACTTCGCCAAGCAGCGCCCCGCGCCGCGCGAGGCGCTGCGGTTGAACGGTCTCACGCCGCGTGAGACCGAGGTGTTGGTGCTGATCGCGCGCGGCCTCTCCAACCAGGAGATCGCCGAGCGCCTGGTTCTCGCCGAGCAGACGGTCAAGACCCACATCGGCCGTGTGCTCAACAAGCTGAACCTGCGGGATCGCGCTCAAGCAGTGATCTTCGCGTATGAATCGGGCCTGGTCACGCCCGGCGAGCAGTGACCCACCCCCTACTGCGGTAGCACCTCCGGACGGCACTGAGTACTCCGGTATCACCCGGGAGTTGGCTCCCGGGTGTGACGTGCCACCGATCACCGTCTCCCTACCTTTCGCAGCGTCAGGCCACCGGCGCCACGAAACGGGGAGGGAGACCGGCCATGCGGCTGCGGTCATGGAAGGCTCGGAGCAAGAGGGCGCTGGTCGCCGTCGCGCTGACGACCACAGCGGTGACGGGCACGGCGGGCTGGGCCGTCGGCAGCGAACAACAGCCGCTCACGGGCCCACCCCCGGGCACGAGTTCATGGCGCGCGGACCACCCGTGGGGCCTCCGGCTCCCGGACCCCGCGAGCGCCTCCCCCGCCCGGATCGCCGCGTTCTTCGCGTCGCTCAGTGCCGGGCAGCGCGAGGATCTGGCGGCGCGGCACCCCTCGGTGGTCGGCAACCTCGACGGAGCTCCGACAGCCCTTCGGTACCAGGCCAACAAGCTCTCCCTCCGCGCCGAGCGGGCGCGCGAGCGGGCCCGCTCCACCGACCCCGACCTCACCGCGCAGGACCATGAGCGCGCTCGCGCATCGATGTCGCGATACGACGAATTGCTCGCCCCGGGACGCCAGATCCTGGCCTTCGACCCTCGCGGGCGGGGCCAGATCGCCGAGGTGTACGGGGACTTGGCGGGCGCGCGGGACGTCTCCGTCGTGGTGCCGGGATCCGACATCGACCTCAGCACCTTCGACCGCGCCAAGGGCACGTACGGCACACCGTCGGGAATGGCCCGCTCCCTGCGCGCGGCGGCCGGCGACGGCACTGCCGTGGTGGCCTGGGTGGGGTACACCACCCCGGTCGGCCTCGGCCCCGACGCGGCCACGGGCCGGCTCGCCGAGGCGGGCGCACCCCGCCTGGCGCGCTTCGTCCAGGGCCTGACGGCCACAGGAGCCCCCCGGCCCGCCCTCTTCTGCCACAGCTATGGCTCGGTGGTCTGCGGCCTCGCCGCTCCCCGACTGCCCGCGAGGGACCTGGTGGTGCTCGGCTCCCCCGGTATGCGAGCCGACAGTGTGGCCGATCTGCACACCGAGGCCCGGGTCTGGGCGGCCAAGGACGACAGCGACTGGATCAGCAAGGTGCCGAACGTCGAGCTGTTCGGCCTCGGCCACGGCGAGGACCCGGCCGCCCCCGGCTTCGGCGCCCGGCACATTCCCGCCGAGCGGGTGAAGGGCCACACCGGCTACTTCGCGCCCGGCACCGACTCCCTGCGGGCCTTCGCCCGCATCGCCGGCGGAGACGACCTCACCGGCGAGACCCACGACAGCACGCGAGGCATCGGAGCACGGCCATGAGGATCCCCGTTCTGACCGTACAGCGCAAAGAGCCCGGAGCGCGCGGACAGTCGCCTGTGCGTGGCCTGCGCCGAGCCGCGGCCGCCATCGACGCCAAGACCCCCGCCCACCGCGACCGGGCCATCGACGGACTGCGCGCACTCGCGCTGCTCGCCGTGCCGACGGGGCACTGGCTCCTGGGCGGCTTCACCCTCGACGCCGGGGGCGCGCTGCACAACGCGAGCCCCCTGTCCTCGTTCGGCTTCCTCGCACCGCTCAGCTGGGTGCTGCAGATGCTGGGCATCTTCTTCCTCGTCGGTGGCTACGCCTCCGCGCTGTCCTACCGGCGGGCGGTCGCGCGCGGCGAGTCGACAGGGGGCTGGCTGCGGGGGCGCATCGCCCGGCTCGGGCGGCCGGTGCTCGGGGTGACTGCCGTCTGGGCCGCGCTGATACCCGTGCTGTACGCGGCCGGTGTGCCGGGCACGTCCCTGCGCACCGCGTCCACGCTGGTCATCCAGCCCTTGTGGTTCGTGGGCGTCTACACGGTGATCACGGCTCTCACGCCGTGGTGCATACGCACGGCGGAGCGGCTCGGGGCCTGGGCCGCGCTTCCCCTGATCGGCTCGGTCGCCCTCGTCGACTTCCTGCGCTACGGCCCGTTCGCGGCCTCCGCGCCCTCCTGGCTGAGCCTGCTGAATCTGCTGCCGGGATGGATGTTCGCCTACCAACTGGGGGTCGCCTGGGGCGAGAGGAAACTGGGCAGGCGCGGCGGCTGGCTGTTGCTCCTCGGCGGCGCCGCTCTCTTCGCCGCACTCCTGCTCGCCTTCCACTACCCGGCGTCGATGGTCGGCGTCCCCGGAGAGGCCCGCACGAACTCGCATCCGCCGTCGCTGCTGGTCCTCGCCCTGGCCGCCGCGCAGAGCGGCGCGGCGATCCTGCTCCGGGACCGCATCGGCGGGTTGCTGCGCCGGCCCGCCCTGTGGGCGCCGGTGGTCGTCATCAACCTGTCGGCGATGACCATCCTGTGCTGGCATCAGACGGCGTTGCTCGCCACGGCCGTGCCGGGCTCGTTCCTGGGAGAGATACCGGGGCTCACCACGGGGCCCGACTCCTTCGCCTGGATAGCCGCGCGGGTGGCCTGGCTGCCGGTGCTCGCGGCACTGCTCGTGCTGATAGGCCGGTACGCCCGCGGCTTCGAGGCCCCATGGCAGCGGACGTCCCACGCCCGCCGTGCGCTCGCGGGACTCCTGGCGGCCGGTTTCGCGGCCTTCGCTCTGGGGCTGACGTGAGCGCGGGGCTCGGGGCTCGGGAATCCGGGGCTCGGGGACTCGGGACCCTGAGCTCGCGGCTCAGGGCTCCCCGCTCGGGCCGGCCTCGCCGGAAGGCGACCCGAGCGGCAAGTGGCCCCTAGCGGCGTCCCGTTGGGATCACTCGCGGCCGGCCGAGGTGAAGGTCATGTCGGCGTAGCGGTTGCCCGCGACGGCGGCGGCGATCGGGGCGAGGAGGGCGAGTTCGTCCTCGGTGAGGGTGATGCGGGTGGCCGCCGTGTTCTCCTCGACGCGGGTCCGCTTGCGGGTGCCGGGGATCGGGATGACGGGCAGGCCGTGGAGTTCGCTCTGCTGCTGGACCCAGGCGAGGGCGATCTGGCCGAGGCTCGCGCCGTGGGCGTCGGCGACCGTGCGGACGGGGTCGAGCAGGGCCGCGTTGGCGGTGGCGTTGTCGCCGGTGAAGCGGGGCTGCTGGCGGCGGAAGTCGTCCTTGTCGAGTTCCTTGTCTGCGTGGACGAAGGCGCCGGTGAGGAAGCCGCGACCGAGCGGGGAGTAGGGCACGAGGGCCACGCCGAGGTCGGCGGCGGCCGGGACCACGCCCTTCTCGATGTCACGGCTGAAGAGAGACCACTCCGACTGGACGGCGGCGATGGGATGGACGGTATGGGCGGCACGCAGTTCGGGTCCTGTGACCTCGCTGAGGCCGAGGTGCTTGACCTTGCCCGCGGTGACGAGTTCGGCCATCGTGCCGACCGTCTCCTCGATGGGGACCCGCGGGTCACGGCGGTGCATGTAGTAGAGGTCGATGACGTCCGTGTCCAGGCGGCGCAGGCTGGCGTCGACGCTGGCGCGGATGTAGGCGGGGGAGTTGTCGATGTGCCGCTTCGTCGGTTCGGCCGGATCGATGGCCAGGGCGAACTTGGTGGCGAGGACGATCTCGTCGCGGTGCGCCTTGAGGAAGGGGGCGAGGAACTTCTCGTTCTCGCCCATGCCGTAGACGTCGGCGGTGTCGTAGAAGGTGACGCCCAGTTCGAGGGCGCGGTCGAGGGTGGCCCGGGCCTCGTCGGCGTCGGTGGGGCCGTAGGCGAAGCTCATGCCCATGCAGCCGAGGCCCTGGACGCCCACCTCGGGGCCGTGGTCGCCGAGCCGGGCTGTCGCGATGTTCTGCGTCATCAGTGTTCAGAGCCTCTCCGACGCCTTGCGGGCGCCCGCGTAAGTGTCGATCTTGTAGTCGAGGACGGCGAGGGTGTCCTGCAGCTCGGCGATGCGGGTGCGCACGTCGCGTCGGGTCTGCTCCAGGAGGTCTTGGCGCTCGGCGAAGGTGTGCGGGCCTTCACGGACGAGTTCGGCGTAGCGGACCATGTCGGCCACCGGCATGCCGGTGAGGCGGAGCTTGCCGACGAAGGCGAGCCAGCCCAGGTCGCGGTTGCGGTAGCGGCGCTGACCCGTGTGGGAGCGGTCGATGTGCGGCATCAGGCCGATCCGTTCGTACCAGCGCAGGGTGTACGCGGTCAGGCCGGTGAAGGCGGCGACCTCACTGATCGTGTAGCGATCCTGGCCGGTCGGACGCGGGTGGCCGGGCTCCGGGGCATGGATGGGGGCTCCGGCCCTGGCGGGGGCTGGTGCAGGCGTGGTCTCCGTCACCGTCATGACCCTCACGCTAGAACCTTGGAGTGCACTCCAAGCAAGCGGATTCGGAGGAAATGGTGGGCCATCTCGTCCCTCGGCCTCCCCGGTCGCCGCCTGGTCGCTGCCCGGTGGCCGCCCCGGCCGCCGCTCGGGCTCGGCCCGCTCTCGGCCCGGTCGCCGCCGGGGCCCCCGCACGGTCGCCGCCCGGTCTCAGCCCGGGTCGCCGTCCCGTCGATGCCCGGTCGTCGTCCGCTCTCCGCCGGATGGGCGGGGTCCACCCCGGCGGACTCGGGTGCCGGAGAGGAATTAGGCTCGGGCGCATGCAGAGCCTGGCGTTGATCGAGAACTGGCCGGTCCCCACCGCTGCCGCCGCTGTCGTACGCGCGGACGGGACGGTGGCCGGGGCGCACGGACCGACCGGCCGGCGGTTCGCGCTGGCCTCGGTCACGAAGCCGCTCGCGGCCTATGCGGCGCTCGTGGCGTACGAGGAAGGCGCGGTGGAGCTGGACGAGCCCGCCGGGCCCGAGGGGTCGACGGTTCGGCACCTGCTCGCGCACACCAGTGGCCTCGCCTTCGACGAGCACCGGGTGACGTCGGAGCCGGGGGTGCGGCGGCTGTACTCCAACGCCGGGTTCGAGGTCCTCGGGGAGCACATCGCCAAGGCGACGGGCATTCCCTTCGGAGAGTATCTGCGCCAAGGGGTGCTCGAACCGCTGGGGATGACGTCCACCTCGCTCGAAGGGGACGGCTCGCCGGCCAAGGACGGCGTCTCGACCGTGGACGACCTGGTCCGGTTCGCGGCCGAGGTGCAGGCGCCGAGGCTGCTCGACGCGCGGACGGTGGCCGCGGCGATGACGGTGACGTATCCGGGGCTGAAGGGTGTTCTGCCGGGGTACGGGCACCAGAATCCCAACGAATGGGGGCTCGGGTTCGAGATCCGGGACTCGAAGTCGCCGCACTGGACGGGGAGCGCGTCGTCGCCGCGGACGTTCGGGCACTTCGGGCAGGCCGGGACGTTCCTGTGGGTCGACCCCGATGCCGGGGCCGCCTGCGTGGCGCTGACCGACCGTCCCTTCGGGCCGTGGGCCACCGAGGTCTGGCCCGCGTTCACCGACGCGGTGCTGGCGGAGCTCTGACGCCGGGCCCCCGGGGCGACCGCCGACCGGCGTGCGCCTCGCGGGGTCGGCTCAGCCCTGGGGCGGGCCCGTCATCTCCCACACCAGCAGCTCCGCCGGTCCGCCCCCGGTGGCGGCAGCCGCCAGGTCCGTCTCTCCGGTGACCCGGGCCGAGTCGCCGGGGCCCAGTAGTTCCTGGCCGAGGCCGGTCTCGCCGCGGACCACGTGGACGTAGAGGTGCGGGGCGTCCGGGAGGGCGGCTCGTTCGCCGGGGCCGAGCCTGCGGACGTGGAGCAGTGCTCCCGCGCCGGGGACCGCGTAGGGGGTCGAGTCGGCTATGCCGTGCACGACCTCGTAGGACGGGTCGCCGCCCGGGGTGAGCGGGGCCAGCCACATCTGGACGAAGACGAGGGGGGTGTCGCCGTCGTTGCGTTCCACGTGGCGGACGCCGCCCGCGGCCGAGAGGTGCTGGACGTCGCCGGGGCGGACCAGGGAGGCGTGGCCCGTCGAGTCGCGGTGGGTGAGTTCGCCCTCGACGACCCAGGTCACGATCTCGGTGTGGCTGTGGGGGTGCTCGTCGAAGCCCGTGCCGGGGGCCAGGCGTTCCTCGTTGCAGGCGAGGATCGCGCCGAAGCGGAGGTTGTCGGGGTCGTAGTGGGGCCCGAACGAGAAGGCGTGCAGGGATTCGATTCCGGCCGCCGGCTCCCCGCCGCGGTACCGGTCGCCGGAGCGCCGTACTTCAATCACCTTCCCCACGTTAGCCCCGGGGCCGCCCGCCGCTGCCCCGAAGCCGCCGCCGCACGGCCACCGCCGCGCCCCACCGCAGCCACCGCAGCCACCGCACCGCATGCCCCGCACCGTCACGCCCCCACACACCCGCACAACAGACCCCAACCCCGACACCCCCAC
>NZ_QEXM01000049.1 GCF_004127445.1 Streptomyces alfalfae | reverse complement strand
TCATCGCCTCGTCGATCAGCGTCTCCACGATCTTCGACTCCGGGACGGTCTTGATGACCTCGCCCTTCACGAAGATCTGCCCCTTGCCGTTGCCCGACGCCACACCGAGGTCGGCCTCGCGGGCCTCGCCGGGGCCGTTCACCACACAGCCCATGACCGCGACCCGCAGCGGGACCTCCATGCCCTCAAGACCCGCCGTGACCTCCTCGGCCAGCTTGTAGACGTCCACCTGGGCCCGCCCGCACGAGGGGCAGGAGACGATCTCCAGGCGGCGCTGGCGCAGGTTCAGCGACTCCAGGATCTGGATGCCGACCTTGATCTCCTCCGCCGGCGGCGCGGAGAGCGAGACGCGGATCGTGTCGCCGATGCCCTCGCTCAGCAGCGCGCCGAAGGCGACCGCCGACTTGATCGTGCCCTGGAAGGCGGGGCCCGCCTCCGTCACGCCCAGGTGGAGGGGGTAGTCGCAGGCCGCCGCCAGCTGGCGGTAGGCGTTCACCATGACGACCGGGTCGTTGTGCTTCACCGAGATCTTGATGTCCCGGAAGTCGTGCTCCTCGAAGAGCGAGGCCTCCCAGAGCGCGGACTCCACCAGCGCCTCCGGGGTCGCCTTGCCGTACTTCTTCAGGAGGCGCGCGTCCAGGGAGCCCGCGTTGACGCCGATCCGGATCGGCGTGCCCGCGTCCTTCGCCGCGCGCGCGATCTCCTTGACCTTGTCGTCGAACTGCTTGATGTTGCCCGGGTTCACGCGCACCGCCGCGCACCCGGCGTCGATCGCCGCAAAGACGTACTTCGGCTGGAAGTGGATGTCGGCGATCACCGGGATCTGCGACTTCCGGGCGATCGTCGCCAGCGCGTCCGCGTCGTCCTGCGTCGGACACGCCACCCGTACGATCTGACAGCCCGAGGCCGTCAGCTCCGCGATCTGCTGCAGCGTCGCACCGATGTCCGACGTCCGCGTCGTCGTCATCGACTGCACCGACACCGGGGCGTCCCCGCCCACGGCCACCGAGCCCACCTGGATCTTGCGGCTGACCCTTCGGTCGGCGAGCTTGGTCGGTACGGACGGGATTCCGAGAGAAACGGCAGTCATCTGGCGTGCATCCCCAAGGTGTGGATCAAGGTCCCGAGATCGGCGGGCTCCAGGCTTCGAGATTACGGCACCCCACCGGCCGCGAGCACACCCCGTCGGTGAGTCCACCCAATAGTGAAGGACCCGACACATGAAGTGCCGGGTCGCCGCAAACTCCTCGTAACCCGAGTGCTCCGGGGGGCCCGAGTGTTCCGGCCCGGCCTTTCCGGACCCACGGACGGGGTCCGGAAAGCCCCGGGCGTCAGGAGATGCGCACGGGATTCACCACGTCCGCGATGAGCACCAGGATCGTGAAGCAGATGAAGATCCCCGCCACCACATAGGCGACCGGCATCAGCTTCGCCACGTCGAAGGGGCCCGGGTCGGGGCGGCGCAGGACCTTCGCCGCGTTGCGGCGCAGGGACTCCCACAGGGCACCCGCGATGTGGCCGCCGTCGAGCGGGAGCAGCGGCAGCATGTTGAACAGGAACAGCGAGAGGTTGAATCCGGCCACCAGGAACAGCATCATCGCGATCTGGTTCTCCGGCGGGATGTCCAGGGTGAACACCTCGCCGCCGACGCGGGCCGCGCCCACCACGCCCATCGGGGAGTCCTGCTTGCGCTCGCCCTCGCCGAAGGCCGCGTTCCACAGGTCGGGGATCTTGGAGGGCAGGGCGATGATCGACTCGACGCCGTTCTCCATCATGTCGCCCATGCGGTGAACGGAGTCGCCGAAGGACTGCTGGACGATGCCGGTGGCGGGGGTGAAGCCGAGGAAGCCGGCGTAGACGTACTTGCCCTCGACGTAGGCGCCCTCGCCGTCGGTCTTGGTGACCTGGTTGCGGATGAGGTTCGCGTGCAGGTCCACGTCCTTGCCGTCGCGCTCGACGGTGATCGTGGCCGGGCCGATGGTCTCGCGGATCCTCGTCTGGAGCGTGGACCAGTCGTCGACGGGCCGCCCCTGGAAGGCGACGATCTTGTCGCCCGCCTTGAGGCCAGCGGCCTTGGCGGGGGCCGCCTTGTCGCCCTTCTCGCACTTGGTGCGGTTCTCGCTCTGCTGGATGACGCAGTCGGAGACCTTGCCGACCTGGGTGGTCTGCGAGCTGATGCCGAACGTCATCATCACGCCGAGGAAGATCACCACGGCGAGGATCAGGTTCATGAAGGGGCCCGCGAACATCACGATCACGCGCTTCCACGGCTTGCGCGTGTAGAACAGGCGGCTCTCGTCACCCGGCTTGAGCTCCTCGAAGGCCGCCGAGCGGGCGTCCTCGATCATGCCGCGCCAGGGGGACGTCGACCGTGCCTCTATCCGGCCGTCGGGGCCGGGCGGGAACATTCCGATCATGCGGATGTAGCCGCCGAGGGGGATGGCCTTGAGGCCGTACTCGGTGTCGCCCTTCTTCCTGGAGAAGAGGGTCGGGCCGAAGCCGACCATGTACTGCGGGACCCGGATGCCGAACATCTTGGCGGTCGACAGGTGCCCCAGTTCGTGCCAGGCGATCGAGAAGAGCAGCCCGATCACGAAGACGACTATCCCGAGGATCATCATCAGTGTCGTCATGCACGGGCCTCCGCCGTCGTCTTCGCCGCCAGTTCGCGTGCCCGGGCGCGCGCCCAGGTCTCCGCCTCGAGGACGTCCGCGACGGTCAGGGCAGTTCCCGGCGCGGCGGCGGGGACGTGTTCCTCCACGGTCCTCGTCACCGTCTCCATGATGCCGTTGAAGGGCAGCTCACCCTTCAGGAAGGCGTCGACGCACTCCTCGTTGGCGGCATTGAACACCGCGGGGGCCGTGCCCGCGAGTTCCCCGACGTGCCGGGCGAGCCCGACCGACGGGAACGCGTCGTTGTCCAGGGGGTGGAACTCCCAGCTCGACGCCTTCGTCCAGTCGAAGGCGGGGGCCGCGTCGGGCACGCGCTCGGGCCAGCCGATGCCGATGGCGATGGGGCCGCGCATGTCGGGCGGGGTGGCCTGGGCGAGGGTGGAGCCGTCGGTGAACTCCACCATGGAGTGCACGTAGGACTGGGGGTGGACGACGACCTCGATGCGGTCGAAGGGGATGTCGTAGAGGAGGTGTGCCTCGATGACCTCCAGGCCCTTGTTGACCAGCGTCGCGGAGTTGACGGTGATGACCGGGCCCATGGCCCAGGTGGGATGGGCGAGCGCGTCCTCGGGGGTGACGTCCGCGAGGTCGGCCTTCGTGCGTCCGCGGAAGGGTCCGCCGGAAGCGGTGACGACGAGTCTTCGCACGTCGGCCCGGGTGCCGGCGGCCAGCGCCTGGAAGAGCGCCGCGTGCTCGGAGTCGACCGGGATGATCTGGCCGGGCTTCGCGACCGCCTTGACCAGGGGGCCGCCGACGATCAGGGATTCCTTGTTGGCGAGGGCGAGGGTGCGGCCCGCCTCCAGGGCGGCCAGCGTCGGCGCGAGGCCGATGGAGCCGGTGATGCCGTTGAGGACCGTGTGGCAGTCGGAGGCGGCGAGCTGCGTGGCGGCGTCCGGTCCGGCCAGGATCTCGGGGAGCGGCTCCCCCGCCTCGTACTGCCCGCGGAGCGCTTCGCGCAGCGCGGGGACGGCGTCCTCGCGGGCGACCGCGACGGTCCGCACCCGCAGCCGGCGTGCCTGCTCGGCGAGGAGGCCGACCCGGCCGCCGGCCGCCGACAGCGCGGTGACGCGGAAGCGGTCGGGGTTGCGCAGCACGAGGTCGATGGCCTGGGTGCCGATCGATCCCGTGGAGCCGAGGATGACGATGTCCCGGGGGTCTTCGCCGGATACCGGGTCGAAGACGAGATGCGGGTCCGCGAGGGGGGATGGGCTGTCGCTCATCCCCCCATTGTGGCCGCAAGACGTCCGCGCCCGGACCTCGCGGGCCCCGATGTGGCGCATGTGGCGCTGCTCGGGGGGTCCGGGCGCGGGGCGTGCTCAGTGGATCGGACGGTGGACGTTGTCCCGTTTCGAGGGGCCCGGGGCGGCCTCGGCGATCCACGGGCCGTCCCCCGAGGGGTCGATGACGCCTGCTTCGAGCCAGGTGTACGTGCCGGACAGGACGCCCTTGACCACCTTGCGGTCCAGGTCGTCGGTGTTGGTCCACAGCCGGGCGAAGAGTTCCTCGACGCGGATGCGGGACTGCCGGCAGAAGGCGTCGGCGAGCTGGTAGGCCTCGCGGCCGTGGTCCTCGGTGGTGCGCAGGAGCTCGGCGCGCACGCAGGCCGCGCTCATGGCGAACAGCTCGGCGCCGATGTCGACGACGCGGCCGAGGAAGCCCTGCTTGGTCTCCATCTTCCCCTGCCAGCGGGACATGGCGTAGAAGGTGGAGCGGGCCAGCTTGCGGGCGCCGCGTTCCACGTAGCGCAGATGGCCGGAGAGGTCCACGTGGCCCTCGGGGTGGAACTCCGCGTAGGAGCGCGGGAGTTGGCCGGGCCCTGCCACCAGTTTCGGCAGCCAGCGGGCGTAGAAGCCGCCGGCCCGCGCGCCCGCCCTGGCCTTGTCGGAGAGTGTCTTGTCGGGGTCGATGAGGTCGCCGGCGACCTTGAGGTGGGCGTCGACGGCCTCGCGGGCGATCAGCAGGTGCATGATCTCCGTGGACCCCTCGAAGATGCGGTTGATGCGCAGGTCGCGCAGGATCTGCTCGGCGGGGACCGCGCGCTCGCCGCGGGCAGCGAGGGACGCGGCGGTCTCGAAGCCGCGTCCGCCGCGGATCTGGACCAGCTCGTCGGCCATCAGGCAGGCCATCTCGGAGCCGTACAGCTTGGCGAGGGCGGCCTCGATGCGGATGTCGTTGCGATCCTCGTCGGCCATCTGCGAGGAGAGGTCGAGCACCGCTTCGAGCGCGAAGGTCGTCGCCGCGATGAAGGAGATCTTCGCGCCGACCGCCTCGTGGAACGCCACGGGCTTGCCCCACTGCTCACGGGCGCCGGACCACTCGCGGGCGATCTTCAGACACCACTTGCCCGCGCCGACGCACATGGCGGGCAGAGAGAGCCTGCCGGTGTTGAGGGTGGTCAGGGCGATCTTCAGGCCCGCGCCCTCGGGGCCGATGCGGTGGGCGGCGGGGACGCGCACCTGGTGGAAGCGGGTCACGCCGTTCTCCAGGCCGCGCAGGCCCATGAAGGCGTTGCGGTTCTCGACGGTGACGCCTTCGGAGGCCGCCTCGACGACGAAGGCCGTGATGCCGCCCTTGTGCCCCTCGGATCTCGGCACGCGCGCCATCACGACGAGCAGGTCGGCGACGACGCCGTTGGTGGTCCACAGCTTCACGCCGTCCAGGACGTAGTGATCGTCGCCGTCGGGCACGGCCGTGGTGGCCAGCCGCGCCGGGTCGGAGCCGACGTCCGGCTCGGTGAGGAGGAACGCCGTGATGTCGGTACGGGCGCAGCGCGGCAGGAAGGTGTCCTTCTGCTCCTGGGTGCCGAAGATCTTCAGCGGCTGCGGTACGCCGATCGACTGATGCGCGGAGAGCAGCGCGCCGATCGCGGGGCTCGCGGAGCCGACGAGCGCGAGGGCCTTGTTGTAGTAGACCTGGGTGAGGCCGAGCCCGCCGTACTTCGTGTCGATCTTCATGCCGAGGGCGCCGAGCTCCTTGAGGCCCTTGACGACCTCGTCGGGGATCCGCGCCTCGCGCTCGATGCGGGCCCCGTCGATCCGCGTCTCGCAGAAGTGGCGGAGCCTGGCGAGGAACTCCTCGCCGCGCCGCGCGTCCTCGTCGGGCGGCATCGGGTGCGGGTGGATCAGGTCGAGCCGGAAGCGGCCGAGGAAGAGTTCCTTGGCGAAGCTGGGCTTGCGCCAGTCCTGCTCGCGGGCGGCCTCGGCGACCTGCCGGGCCTCGCGTTCGCTCACGGACGGCTTTGCGGATGGTGCGGACATGAGGAGCTCACCTCGCCGCGGAGTGGGGCCACGCCGGACCTGGCGGCCCGGCGTCTGCCCGTACGGTTGCCGACTGCGGCCGCGGGAAGGCACCCGCGGTCGCGGTTACTGACTGGTGCTACTGGATCGTTGTTACCCGATTCGTCCCGGTCCCACCAGTCCTCGCGCAGCCATCGCCGCCTCCGTGCGGGTCCAGGAGGCGGTGGGTGAGCTCCATCAGGCGGGTCCGGGCCGCGGTGTCGTACGCCTGCTCGTGCGCGCGGGTGTCGGTGAACCGGTCGAAGTAGCGGCCCGTCGTGCCCGCGACGTCGGGGTCGACGAGCAGCCGCACCGTGGGCCGCACCCCCTCGTCGACGCCTACGGCCGGGGTCAGGCCGTAGGCCCGTACTCCCTCGGTGTCCATGAGGTGGGCGGGGTGCAGGGTGTTCACCGTGACGCCCGTGCCGTCGAGTTCGGCGGCCAGATCGAACGTGGCCATGATCATGGCGAGCTTGCTGCGGCAGTAGGCCCGCAGCCCCTCGTAGCCGTGCTCCAGCATGACGTCGTCGAAGTCGATCGCCTCCTGCCCGATGGAGGCGACGTTGACGACACGGGCGGGCGCGGAGGCGGTGAGCAGGGGCAGCAGACCGCGTACGAGGGCGTAGGGGGCCAGGTGGTTCACCGCGAACCGCAGCTCGTGGCCCTGCCTGCTGAACTCGCGGCGCAGCGGTTCGGCGCCGCCGCCCGCCACGGCGTTGTTGACGAGGCCGTCGAGCCGGGGCTCGGCGGCGCGGACGCGGGCGGCCAGGGAGCGCACCTGGTCCAGGTCGGCGAGGTCGGCGAGGTAGGTGCGGACGGGGGCGTCCGGGGCGGTGTCCCGCACCTCGGCGGCGACGGCGTCGAGGCGGCCCTGGTCGCGGCCGTGCAGGAGGAGGGCGTGGCCGCGCGCGGCGAGGTCGAGGGCGATGCCCCGGCCGAGGCCCTGGGTGGCGCCGGTGATCAGGGTGGTGTGTCTGCTCATGCCGGCCACGATGGCGGCGCGCGGCGGAGGCCGGGTAGAGCGTGCGGAGCCTGGTGTCAGCACCACCAGGCGGGCCGGGCGCACGGCAACGGCCGGAGCCCCCGCACAGTGGGCTCCGGCCGTCGGTCTCGCGGGTCTTACAGCGCGAGGCCCGTGAGGACCATGACGCGCTCGTAGGTGTAGTCGTCCATCGCGAAGCGGACGCCCTCGCGGCCCACGCCGGACTGCTTCACGCCGCCGTACGGCATCTGGTCGGCGCGGTAGGAGGGGGCGTCGCCGATGACCACGCCGCCGACCTCGAGGGCGCGGTGCGCGCGGAAGGCGGTCTGCAGGTCGTGCGTGAAGACGCCCGCCTGGAGGCCGTACTTGGAGTCGTTGACGGCGGCGAACGCCTCGGCCTCGCCGTCCACCTTCTTCAGGGTGAGGACGGGTCCGAAGACCTCTTCGCACGCGATCGTGACGTCGGCCGGCACGTCGGCGAGCACGGTCGGCGCGTACGTGGCGCCGTCGCGCTTGCCGCCGGTGAGCAGCTTGGCGCCCGCCGCGACCGCCTCGTCGACCCAGGACTCCACGCGCTTGGCGGCTTCCTCGTTGACCAGCGGGCCGACCTCGGTCGCCGGGTCCGAGGGGTCGCCGGTGACCTGGGCCTCGACGGCCTTGACGACGCGCGAGACGAGCCCGTCGTACACGGAGGCGTCGGCGATGACGCGCTGCACCGAGATGCAGGACTGGCCGCCCTGGTAGTTGGAGAAGGTCGCGATGCGCGAGGCGGCCCAGTCCAGGTCCTCGTCGGAGGAGAAGTCTCCGAGGACGACCGCGGCGCCGTTTCCGCCCAGCTCCAGGGTGCAGTGCTTGCGCGGCACCGAGTCCATGATCGCGTAGCCGACCTTGTCGGAGCCGGTGAAGGAGATCACGGGCATGCGCTCGTCCTGGACCAGGGCGGGCATCTTGCCGTTGGCCACCGGCAGGATGGACCAGGAGCCGGCGGGCAGCTCGGTCTCGGCGAGCAGTTCGCCGAGGATCAGGCCGGAGAGCGGGGTCGCCGGGGCGGGCTTCAGGATGATCGGCGCGCCGACGGCGATGGCCGGGGCGATCTTGTGCGCGCAGAGGTTCAGCGGGAAGTTGAACGGCGCGATGCCGAGGACGACGCCCTTGGGGAAGCGGCGGGTCAGCGCGAGCCGGCCCTGGCCGCCCGCGTCGGTGTCCAGGCGCTGGGCCTCGCCGCCGTTGAAGCGGCGGGCCTCCTCCGCGGCGAACCGGAAGACGGAGACGGCGCGGCCGACCTCGCCGCGGGCCCACTTGATGGGCTTGCCGTTCTCGGCGGAGATGAGCTGGGCGATCTCCTCCGTACGCTCCACCAGCCTGCGGCTCACGTGGTCCAGGGCGGCGGCGCGGGCGTGGGCCGGGGTCGCGGCGAACTCGTCGCGCACGGCGTACGCGGCGGCCACGGCCTCCTCGACCTGGGCGTCGGTCGGCACGGCGGCCCGGGCGACGAGCCGTCCGTCCCAGGGCGAGTGGACGTCGAGCGTGGTCTCGCCGGTGGTCTGGCGACCGGCGAGCCAGAAGGCGTGGATGGAAGTCATGTGATTCCCGGCCCTTCCGCGGAGGTGTGTCTGGGGTACGTCCTCACCGTAGGGGCAGGGGTCTCACCTGGCGTTTGTCCTACGCGGAGTGCTGGCCGGGGGCCTTGCGCCGCTTTGTACTGCCTGGCGTTTCGTGCCGCCTGGCGTTTCGTGCCGCCTACCGCTGTGCGGCGCGACGGCTTTACCGTCCGCCCGGCGGTTCGCCCGGCAGCGGGGCCTGCCCGTGGGAGCAGTACCCCGCCTCAGTCCTGCGGCATCGACGTCGCCTTCAGGCTGAGCCACAGCTCCATGCGGACGTCCGGGTCGTCCAGGGAGCGGCCGAGGATCTCCTCGACCCTGCGCATGCGGTACCGCAGGGTGTGCCGGTGGACCCCGAGGTCGGCCGCCGCCGCGTCCCACTGGCCGTGCCGGGAGAGCCAGGCCCGCAGCGAGGCGACGAGGTCACCGCGGCCGGTGGCGTCGTGGTCGTGCAGGGCGCGCAGGAGGCCGTCGGCGAAGGCCCGCACCGCGTCGTCCGCGAGCAGCGGCAGGACCGAGCCCGCGGCCAGCTCCTCGTGCTCGACCAGGGCGCGGCCCCGGCGCCGCGCGACGGACAGCGCCTGCTCGGCCTGCTTGTACGCGGTGGCCGCGGCGATCGGCCCGGCGGGCGCGGAGAGCCCCATGACCAGCTCGGCCTCTTCTCCGGACGCCGCGGCCTCGCGCCCCGTGCGGCGCCCGGCCTCCAGCGCCGCCGCGTACTCCGCGCAGGCCCGCGCGCCCGCGCCGCCGTCCACGGTGAGCAGCACGATCCGCTCCCCGTACGGGACGACGAGCAGGGCCTCGCCGGAGCGGGCGGCGGCGGCCTCGACGACGTCGACGAGCGCGGCCAGGGGGTCGCCGCCCGCGGACGAGGCGTCGGTCAGCACCGCGCGGGCCGCGGCCTCGCCCGGCGCGGCGGCGTCCTGCGTGGCCTCGTCGCCCCGGGCCCTGGCGCCCCCGTCGGCGCCGGCCCGCACCCGCGCGGCCGAGGCGGACGCCACGTCGGCGACGACGAGCCGGAACGGCGCGTCGAGCAGCCCGCCGTAGAGGTCCCCCGCGACCGTGCGCGCGTGGTCGGGCTCCCCCGCGAGCAGCATCCGCAGCACGGCCGCGCCGATCCGCTGTTCGGCGGCGTGCAGCGACCGGGAGCGTTCCGTGGTCAGGGTGAGCAGGGCGATGGCGGAGTGCACCGCGTACCGCTCGGCGGTGCCAAGGGTGGACGCCGTGCCGACGGCGAGCGCGGCGCGCGGCCTGCGCCCGGTCCCCAGCGAGTGCAGCTCCACGCGGTCCTCGGCGCCCCCGACGACCGAGCTGGCGGGTGCCGGCCGCTCCCGGAGGCGTTCGACGTCGGCGGTGAGGCGGGCGGCCCTGCGGGAGGCCCACTCCGGTGCGGTGGCGACGACGGCGCCCGAGGCGTCGTACAGCGCGGCCCAGCCGTCGACCTGTCCGGCGAGGGCGAGCAGCAGGCCTTCGGGGCCGTCGCTCAGCGCCTGCTTGGTCAGTTCGCGCTGGGCGGCGAAGCCCGCGGTGACCGCCTTGTACTGCTCGGCGGCGATGGCGGCGGACACGGCCTTGCTGATGGCGAGGAACGGCGTGCGGCGCGGCACCTCGATGAGCGGCAGGTCCGCCTCGGTGGCCGCGTCGAGCAGGGCCTTGGGGATGTCGGGGTAGTGCACGCCGACGGCGAAGCCGAGGCCGACGACGCCTGCTCCGGCGAGCCGCTGCACGTAGCGCCGCATGGCCGCCGGGTCCTCGGCGTCCAGTTTGAGCGCCGTGATCAGGAGCAGTTCGCCGCCCTCCATGTAGGGCACGGGGTCGGCGAGCTCGCTGGCGTGCGCCCAGCGCACGGGGGTGTCCAGGCGCTCCTCGCCGGCGCGCACGGTCAGTTTGAGCGCGGAGTGGTGGACGAGCGAGGCGAGCGTGGGCGGCATGGGACCTTCACGTCTGCGGCGATGTGGATCTTTTGGCCGGTCCGTATGAACGACCTGTGTCGATTCTGCCTCACCGTACGGTACGGACGCACCGCCGGTCCGCGTCATCGTTCGTCCCGCCGAACACGCCATCCGGTGTTGTCCGGAACTACCCCCGCAGGTCGACGAGGAGCGGCGGCGCGTGCTCCCCGTGGACGGTGGTCAGCGAGAGCACGGCGTGGCCGGGGGGCAGGGAGTGGGCGAGGTCGGAGGCGGACCAGCGTTCGCGTTCGACCTTGCGGACGGTGACGGCGTCGGTCGTCACGGCCTTGCCGGTGACCAGCTTGCGCAGCGAGTGCAGGGCCCGGGTCATCGGCTGGTCGGCGAAGACGGTGTGCTGGGCGACCTCCTTGGTCTCGATCCACTCGGTGCCCCACGCCTCGGTGAACCGCCGCCCGTCCCAGGTCGTCACCCCGGAGAACGCCATGCGGCAGCCGACCGCCGCGTACAGCGGCCCCTGGAGCGGCTCGGGCACCTCGCCGATGGTGCGCAGGCCGAGCACGACGCCCGCGTTCAGGGACCGCAGCCGCTGGATGGCGCGCACGCTCTCCGCGGTGATGGTGCGGGCGGCGTCGTCGAGGACCAGGCAGGCGAAGTGCGGCCGTCGTGCGCGGCCGCGCACGACGTACCCGAACTGGGCGAGGAGCAGCCGCGCGAGCAGCCGCGAGGCCTCTTCGTGGCCGTGCTCGGGCAGGTCGACGCGGACCCGGAGCGGGTGGTGGACGACGGCCCGCATCGAGAAGGGGCGCCCTTCGCCGCCGGGGTCGAAGAAGTCGGCGAAGGCAGGCCGGTCGAGCAGGGCGAGGCGGTCGGCGAGGGCGGGCCCCGGGTCGTTCGGGGTGTGGGACTGGCGGATACGGGCGTCCAGTTCGCGGCGCATGGCGGAGTGCTCGCCCGCGGTGAGGCCCGCCTGGAGTGCGGCGAGCCCGGCGGGGTCGCCGTCGAGCAGTTCGCGCAGCACGGGGACGGAGGGGAAGCGGCCGTGCAGGGCGCGGTAGGGGCCGAGGAGCTGGGCGAGGGCGGTGGCGGCGCGCTGGGTGCCGACGGCGTCGAGGTCGCCGACCAGGCCCTCGGCGAGGAAGGCGGCCGCCTCGTCGGCGTCGGCGCAGTCCGCGTACAGGTCGATGTCGTGCACGGACGTGGGGTCGCCGGGCTTGACCACCACGTCGTAGGAGTCGTCGCCGCCGAGGTCGGCGCCCGCGGCGCAGACCGCGACGACCGCGCACCGCCCCGTGAGCGCCCCGAGGGCGAGCGACTCGGTGACGGGCCGCATCAGCCTGCCGGTCTTGCCCGCGCCGGGCGGGCCGACGGCGAGCAGGGAGGTGCCGAGCACGGCCGGTTCGAGGGCGGCGTGGGCGTTGCGCACCGCGTACGGATTGCGCTCGTCCTTCGCGAAGCGGCCGATCCTGACCTGGCCCACGAGGAGGTCGTGCGTGGCGGTGCGCACGGGCAGGTCGCGCTGGCCCGAGGGGTGCGTCCAGGCCGCGGCGCCGTCGCGGGCGACCGTGTCGACGAAGCCCGCGAGCGCGGCCGGGTCGGCGGCGGCCGAGCGCCAGGCGTGGAACACACGGGCGCAGTCGACGTCGTTCATGCGTCCGCCGAGCAGTTCGGCGGAGAGCAGGTCGGCGGCCTTGTCGTGGCCCGCCGCGCGCAGCTCGGGCCAGTGGGCGGGTGCGGGGGCGTCGGCGGGGCGCGGCGGGGGCGGGGCGGATCGCCGGCCGGCCGTGGCGCCGTCACGGATCGCCTGCCACCAGCCGCCGATGTGGACGAAGGGCCACAGCACGGCGATGGTGATGGCCGCGTACAGGAGGCCGGTGATCACGGGCGAGGTGAAGACGTCGAGGCCGGCGACGAGGGCGACCAGGGAGAAGACGGGGTCGGCCACGGGCAGCGGGCGCCAGTCGAGGCCGAGGAAGCTCGGCCAGACGAAGAGCAGGGTGCCGACGGACCCGAGGGAGGCGATGACGGCGCGGGCGGGCTGCGGGCGCCGCATCACGTAGTGGCGGATCGCGTCGGGCCAGGCGCCGAGCCGCCCGACGGTGTAGACGAGGATGCCGAAGACGAAGCCGTGGTAGACGATCTTGGCCTCCTCGCCCTGCCACTTCTTGGGCTGCATGCTGCCCGTCCAGTACCACTCCCCCGGCGTGAACAGCCTCAGCGGGGCCCACTGGTAGGGGATGGCGCCCTGCTGCCAAGCCGACCAGAACAGCAGTCCGAGCAGCGTGGAGATGACCAGTCCCACGATGCGCCGCCGGTCGCCGCCCTCGGTGTCCGGCTCGGGCTCCGGGGGCCGGTAGCCCTTGCGCCAGATGCCCGGCGAGGCCTTGGGGCGCGGGTCCGCGAGCCACTCCGCCACGGCGGCGGAGCGCTCGGCTCCGGGCGGCTGCCTCGGTGCCGGCGGGGCGGTGGGGGCGGCGGGCGGCGCCGTGAGCGGCACCGGTGCGGCCCGCCGCCCGTCGCGTGCCCCGTGAGTGCCCTCGGTGTCCATGGCCCTTGCCCCCTGACCTGCCGGTCCGTCCGTCGATCCGGGCTCAATCTAGTGCCCGTCCGGGGGGAGTTCACCGATACGCGCCCGGTCCGCGCGGACCCCCGCCCACCGGTATGTGTCCAAGTCGGACAACGGCCCGGCACAATCCCACCCCGATGGAGCATGACCGACTCCGCGCACCGCCCCTAATCTGCGAGGAAACCCCCGTAAGAACCCCTCGCGGGACCAGAGAACCCCGCGCGGGACCCCGCGTGGGGTCAAAGAACCCCCGTGGGACCAGGCGAAAACCGGATCAGCCGCCGGCGGCAGCCGTCCAACCCCCCAGAACCAGGAGCCCCGCATGAGCGAGATCCCGCAGGAGCGTCGCGTCGTCACCGCCATCCCCGGCCCGAAGTCGCAGGAGCTGCAGGCCCGCCGTACCGCCGTGGTCGCCGGCGGCGTGGGCTCCGTGCTGCCCGTCTTCGCGGCCCGCGCGGGTGGCGGCGTCATCGAGGACGTCGACGGCAACCGTCTGATCGACTTCGGCTCCGGCATCGCCGTGACGTCCGTCGGCGCCTCCGCCGAGGCCGTGGTCCGCCGGGCCTCCGCCCAGCTCGCCGACTTCACGCACACCTGTTTCATGGTCACGCCGTACGAGGGGTACGTGGCCGTCGCCGAGGCGCTCGCCGAGCTGACGCCGGGCGACCACGAGAAGAAGTCGGCGCTGTTCAACTCCGGCGCCGAGGCCGTCGAGAACGCCGTCAAGATCGCCCGTGCGTACACCAAGCGCCAGGCCGTCGTCGTCTTCGACCACGGCTACCACGGCCGCACGAACCTCACGATGGCGCTGACCGCCAAGAACATGCCGTACAAGCACGGCTTCGGCCCGTTCGCCCCCGAGGTCTACCGCGTCCCCGTCGCCTACGGCTACCGCTGGCCGACCGGCGCCGAGAACGCCGGCCCCGAGGCCGCCAAGCAGGCCATCGACCAGATCAGCAAGCAGGTCGGCGCAGAGAACGTCGCCGCGATCATCATCGAGCCGGTGCTCGGCGAGGGCGGCTTCATCGAGCCCGCGAAGGGCTTCCTGCCCGAGATCGTGAAGTACGCGAACGACAACGGCATCGTCTTCGTCGCCGACGAGATCCAGTCCGGCTTCTGCCGCACCGGCCAGTGGTTCGCCTGCGAGGACGAGGGCATCGTCCCCGACCTGATCACCACGGCCAAGGGCATCGCGGGCGGCCTGCCGCTCGCCGCCGTCACGGGCCGCGCCGAGATCATGGACGCCGCGCACTCCGGCGGCCTCGGCGGCACCTACGGCGGCAACCCGGTCGCCTGCGCCGGTGCGCTCGGCGCCATCGAGACGATGAAGGAGCTCGACCTCAACGCCCGGGCGAAGGCGATCGAGTCGACGATGAAGGCCCGGCTCACCGCGATGGCCGAGAAGTTCGACATCATCGGCGACGTCCGGGGCCGCGGCGCGATGATCGCCATCGAGCTGGTCAAGGACCGCGCGACCAAGGAGCCGAACCCCGAGGCGACCGCCGCCCTGGCCAAGGCCTGCCACGCCGAGGGCCTGCTCGTCCTGACCTGCGGCACGTACGGCAACGTCCTGCGCTTCCTGCCGCCGCTGGTCATCGGGGAGGACCTCCTGAACGAGGGCCTGGACATCATCGAGGGCGCCTTCGCCCGCGTCTGATCCAGCCACCGGACGAGGCCCGTACGCACGCCCGTACGGGCCTCGCCCATGTCCACGAGCCCGCGCCGGAACCCCCGGCCGGGCCCCCGCCACCCCCTCGCACATGCTCTGACGTGTACGGACACCCCCTCCGAGGACTCCGCCGATGGCACCGTGGCGACAGACCGCCGTCGGGGCGTGTGAAGAAGGTGTGCGGGCCCCATGGCTCTTGGCCGATGTGCCTGTCGGGCCGCCATCACCTGCCGTACGGTTTCTGCAGATGAGAGAAACACCCCGCCCGCGGGAGACCGCGGGTGACACCAGGGCGGAGCCTCCCCAGCCCCGCCCGGGTCGTGCCACCGCGCACGCACCCGGAGCATTCTGCTCCGGAACTCCTCACCGATCGGATGGCCGCTCGCCCCAAACCCCCCGGGGCGCGCGGCGACCCGATCCTTTCGGCCGCCCCGGAACCACCCCCCCTGTTCCGGGGCGGCCGCCCCTTCTCCTCGCGCTGTGCGCGCTCCTGTTCGCGCTCGTCACCTGGCAGGTCGCCGTCGGCGGGCCCCTGCGCCGCGTCGACGAGCGCGTCGGGCGGGACCTGGCCGGCAGCCGCTTTCCGGAAGGCGTCGCGGAGTTCCTCGCCGACCTCGGCAATCTCGTGGTCGCCGTGCCGGTGCTCGTCGCGGTCATCGCGTACGTGGGATCGCGGGGCCGCCGGGCCGGGGCGTACCGCTGGTGGCTGGGGCCGGTGGCCGCGGCCGGCGCGATGGTCCTCGTGCCGCTGCTCGTCGTCCCGCTCAAGGCGGCCGTCGCCCGCCCGGGGCCGCCGGGCATGGCGGGCGACGGCTACTACCCCTCGGGGCACACGGCCACGGCCACGGTCGCCTACGGGGCGGCCGCCCTGCTTCTGCTCCCGCTGCCGCACGGCGCGTACGGCCGCCGCGCACTGCTCTGCGGCTGCGCCGTGCTGAACCTGGGGGTCGGGTTCGGCCTCGTGCGGCGCGGCTACCACTGGCCGCTGGACGTCGTGGCGAGCTGGCTGCTCTTCGCGGTGCTGCTCCGGGTCCTGCTGGGGGTGACCACCCGGTTCGGGACACCCCCGCCCCCGTCCGGGGGATCGTCCGGGGACGTGGCTCAGCCGAAGTAGGCGTCGAAGTTCCTGGAGAACTCCTGGCCGTTGAAGCGGTCCCAGTTGATCGACCAGGTCATCAGGCCCCGCAGGTCCGGCCAGGTGCCGTGGGTCTTGTACGTGCCGCAGTCCGTGCCCTTGGTCAGGCAGTTCAGGGCCTTGTTCACCTCGGCCGTGGAGACGTGGCCGTTGCCCGCGTGGACCGAGGCGGGCATGCCGATCGCCACCTTGCGCGCGGGCAACGCCGGGAAGACGTTGTTCTTGTCGCCCGCCACGGGGAAGCCCGTCAGCAGCATGTCGGTCATCGCGATGTGGAAGTCCGCGCCGCCCATGAAGTGGTACTGGCCGTCCAGACCCATGATCGGCCCGGAGTTGTAGTCCTGGACGTGCAGCAGCGTGAGGTCGTCGCGCAGGGCGTGGATGACCGGGAGGTACGCGCCGGCCCGCGGGTCCTGGCCGCCCCACTTGCCGGTCCCGTAGAACTGGTACCCGAGCTGCACGAAGAAGGTCTCCGGGGCCATCGTGAGCGTGAAGCCGGAGCCGTACTTGGCCTTGAGCGTCTTCAGCGCCGAGATCAGGTTCACGATGACCGGGGTCTTCGGGTTCTTGAAGTCGGTGTCGTCGGCGTTCAGCGAGAGCGAGTGGCCCTCGAAGTCGATGTCCAGGCCGTCGAGCCCGTACTCGTCGATGATGGCCGAGACGGAGGAGACGAAGGTGTCGCGGGCCTGCGCCGTCTTCAGCTGCACCTGGCCGTTCTGGCCGCCGATGGAGATGAGGACCTTCTTGCCCGCGGCCTGCTTCGCCTTCACGGCCGCCTTGAACTCGGCCTTCGTCTCCACGTTCGGGCACTCGGTCTTCGGGCAGAGGTCGAAGCGGATGTCGCCCGAGGTCGCGGTGGTGGGCTCACCGAAGGCGAGGTCGATGATGTCCCAGCTGTCGGGGGTGTCCGCGAGGCGGGTGTAGCCGGAGCCGTTGGCGAAGCTGGTGTGCAGATAGCCGACGAGGGTGTGGTCGGCAGCGGCCTTCGCCCGCGCGGGGGGCTCGGCCGCTGGAGCCGCCGTGGCTCCCGCGGCGAGCAGGCCGGACGCGGTGAGCGCGCAGGCGAGGGCCGAGGCCACGGCGGCTCTTCGCAGGCCGTGCAGGGAGGAACGCTGGGGAGAACGCGACGGTGGACGGTCCACTTCTGCCTCCGGGGCGGGGGGTGGAGGTGCTCGGGTGGTGGATGCGCGCCCGCCCAACTTGGTCCAGACCAATGCCGGTGTCAATACCTCCGACACTCCCGGGCGCTCACGTGGCCCCCCGTGCCGCCGCCTCGTGCATCGCGAGTTCCAGCCGCGCCGGGTCCGTGAGCGTGCCCGAGCCGTCCGGCGGCACCAGCCAGCGCACGCCGCCCGCGGCCCGGCCCGGCCGGGGCACGACGATCCAGGCGCCGAGGCCGACACCCCGTATGCCCGTGCCGACCCAGTGGGCGGCGGTGCCCGGCGGCACGAAGAAGCCGACGCGCGCGTCGCCGCGGCCGGCGAGCACCGGGCCGGGGCGGTCGAGGCAGCGGTCCAGCACGTCGAGCGTGGCGTGCCCGAGGACGCCGGGGACGATGAGCACGTCCCAGGCCCTGCCCGCGGGCAGGAGCACGACGCCCAGGGGACTGCGCTCCCACTCCCAGCGGCAGGCGTCCGGTTCCGCCGCCACGGACACGAGCCAGTCGACCGCCGACCTCTTCCGCGAGCCCCCCGTACCTCCCGTGCCGGTCATGCCGGTCCTCCCTCTCCCGTGCGCACGCCCCGCGTCCGCAGGACGTGTCACAGGTGAGAGGGGGCCCGGGGGCCGGGCATTACGCGGTTTGGACGAGAAACTTCAGCTGTCGAAGCCGAGCCCCAGTCTGTCCATCGTTTTCAGCCAGAGGTTCCGCCTGCCGCCGTTGGCGTCGGCGCGGGCCAAGGACCACTTCGTCAGCGCCACGCCCGTCCAGGCGAACGGCTCCGGCGGGAACGGCAGCGGCTTCGTCCGCACCATCTCCAGCTCCGTACGCTCCGTGCGCTCGCCGGAGAGCAGGTCCAGCATCACGTCGGCGCCGAAGCGGGTCGCGCCGACGCCGAGGCCCGTGTACCCGGCCGCGTACGCCACGCGCCCCTGGTGCGCGGTGCCGAAGAAGGCCGAGAAGCGCGAGCACGTGTCGATCGCGCCGCCCCACGCGTGCGTGAAGCGGACCCCCTCCAGCTGCGGGAAGCAGGTGAAGAAGTGCCCGGCGAGCTTCGCGTACGTCTCGGGGCGGTCGTCGTACTCGGCGCGCACCTTGCCGCCGAACGGATAGATCGCGTCGTAGCCGCCCCACAGGACCCGGTTGTCGGCGGTGAGCCGGAAGTAGTGGAACTGGTTGGCGCTGTCGCCGAGGCCCTGGCGGTTCTTCCAGCCGATCGCGGCGAGCTGGTCGCCGGTCAGGGGCTCGGTCATCAGCGCGTAGTCGTAGACCGGCACAGTGTACGAGCGCAGCCGCTTGACCAGCGAGGGGAAGACGTTCGTGGCGAGCGCGACCTGGCGGGCGAAGACCCTGCCGTACGGCGTGCGGACGGCCATCCCGGCGCCCGCCGGGGCCAGCTCAAGGGCGGGCGTGTGCTCGTGGACGCGAACGCCCTTCTCCAGGCACACCCGCTTCAGGCCCCACGCCAGCTTCGCCGGGTGCAGCATGGCGACGCCCTCGCGGTCCCAGAGGCCGCCGAGGAACGTCGGCGAGTCGACGTGCTCGCGCAGGGCGTCCGCGTCGAGCAGTTCGGCGCCGCCGGCCAGGCCGTGGGCGGCCATCTCCTCGTACAGCTCGCGCAGTTCCGCGAGCTGGTGCGGCTCGGTGGCGACGTCGATCTCACCGGTGCGCTCGAACTCGCAGTCGATGGAGTACCGCTTGACGGCCGCCTCGATCTCGTCGAGGTTGCGCGCGCCCAGCTCCTCCAGCTTCGCGATCTCGCCGGGCCAGCGGGCCAGTCCGTTGCCGAGGCCATGGGTGAGGGAGGCGGCGCAGAAGCCGCCGTTGCGGCCGGAGGCGGCCCAGCCCGCCTCGCGGCCCTCGACGAGGACGACCTCGCGGTCCGGGTCGCGCTCCTTGGCCATCAGTGCGGTCCACAGGCCGCTGTAGCCGCCGCCGACGACGAGGAGGTCGCAGCGTTCGTCGCCGGTGAGGGCGGGCTCGGGGTCCGGCCTGCCGGGGTCGTCGAGCCAGTACGAGACCGGCTTGGCGTCGGAGAGTGAGGTGGTCCAGCGGGTCATGGCGCCAGGGGCCATGATTTCCACTCCTTCGGTAACGGTAGCGGCGTGGAGCGGTGGTACCGCTATTTCGCCTGTTTGTTGCGGCGCCTGCCGACGAGCATTCCGGCGAGCACCAGGAGGACGGCGACGAGGAACATCGCCGTACCGATCACATTGATCTGAACGGGCGTGCCGCGCTGTGCCGATCCCCAGACGAACATGGGGAACGTCACGGTCGAGCCCGCGTTGAAATTCGTGATGATGAAATCGTCGAAGGAGAGCGCGAAGGCGAGCAGCGCGCCCGCCGCGATGCCGGGTGCGGCGATCGGCAGCGTGACCCGCAGGAAAGTCTGCACGGGACCGGCGTAGAGGTCCTGGGCCGCCTGTTCCAGGCGGGGGTCCATCGACATGACGCGCGCCTTGACGGCGGTCACCACGAAGCTGAGGCAGAACATGATGTGGGCGATGAGGACCGTCCAGAAGCCCAGTTGCGCGCCCATGTTGAGGAACAGGGTGAGCAGCGAGGCGGCCATGACGACCTCGGGCATCGCCATCGGCAGGAAGATCAGCGAGTTGATGGCGCCGCGCGCGCGGAAGCGGTAGCGCACGAGTGCGAAGGCGATCATCGTGCCGAGCACGGTCGCGCCGATCGTCGCCCAGGCGGCGATCTGCAGGCTCAGCGAGAGCGAGCCGCACATGTCGGCGACCCCGCACGGGTCCTTCCAGGCGTCGAGCGAGAACTCCTGCCAGGAGTAGTTGAAGCGCCCCTTCGGTTTGTTGAAGGAGAAGACGGTGACGACGACGTTCGGCAGCAGCAGGTAGCCGAGCGTGAAAAGGCCGGCGATGACGACGAGATTGCGGCGCAGCCAGCGGAAGAATGCGGCCATCAGACGAGATCCTCCGTCCCCGACTTGCGGATGTAGAAGGTCACCATGAAGAGGATGGCGGCCATGAGGATGAAGGAGAGCGCGGCGGCCGTCGGGTAGTCGAGAATGCGCAGGAACTGCGTCTGGATGACGTTGCCGACCATGCGGGTGTCGGTCGAACCGAGCAGGTCCGCGTTCACGTAGTCGCCCGCCGCGGGGATGAAGGTGAGCAGCGTGCCGGAGACGACACCCGGCATGGAGAGCGGGAACGTCACTTTGCGGAACGTCGTGGACGGCTTGGCGTAGAGGTCGCCCGCGGCCTCGTGCAGCCGCCCGTCGATGCGCTCCAGGGAGGTGTAGAGCGGCAGGATCATGAACGGCAGGAAGTTGTACGTGAGTCCGCAGATCACCGCGAGCGGGGTGGCGAGGACCCGGTCGCCCGCCGTGACGCCCAGCCAGCTCGTGACGTCGAGGACGTGCAGGGAGTTGAGGGCGTCGACCACGGGCCCGCCGTCCGCGAGGATCGTCTTCCAGGCCAGCGTGCGGATGAGGAAGCTGGTGAAGAACGGCGCGATGACGAGGACGAGGATGACGTTGCGCCAGCGGCCCGCGCGGAAGGCGATGAGGTAGGCGAGCGGGTAGCCGAGCAGCAGGCACAGGACGGTGGCGGCGCCCGCGTAGAGCACCGAGCGCAGGAACTGCGGCCAGTAGTCGGTGAGCGCTTCCCAGTAGGTCGCGAAGTGCCAGGTGACCTTGAAGCCCTCTTCGAGCGACCCGGTCTGCACGGATGTCGAGGCCTGGTAGACCAGCGGGAGCGCGAAGAAGACGAGCAGCCAGAGGATGCCGGGGAGCAGCAGCCAGTAGGGGACGAGCCGCCCGCGCTTGCGCGGTCCGCGCGCGGGCGCATCCTCGCCGGCGGGCGCCTTCGGGGGTGGTGCGTCGGTCACGGTCGTCATGCGGAGGCGTCCTCCTCGACCTTCTCGACGCCCGCCGAGCCCGTTGTCCCGGCAAGCAGGGACTGGGCGGCGTCGAGGCCGAAGGTGTGCGCCGGGTTCCAGTGCAGGACGACCTCGGCGCCGGGGACGAGGCGGGTGTCGCGCTCGACGTTCTGCGCGTACACCTCGAAGGACGGGCAGACCGGGCTGTGCACGACGTACTGCGTGGAGACGCCGATGAAGCTGCTGTCGGCGATGCGTCCCGTGATGCGGTTGCGGCCTTCCGGAATCTGCCCGGCGTCGTCGGCGTGGGTGAGGGAGATCTTCTCGGGCCGTACGCCGACCAGGACCTTGCCGCCGGTGGTGGCGGGGCCGCCGCATCGGGCGGCGGGCAGCGTCAGCTTGCAGTCGCCGGCCTTGAGGACCAGGTCGTCGCCGCTCCTGGCGGCGCCCGCCTGGATCTCCGCCTCGATGAAGTTGGAGGTTCCGAGGAAGTTGGCGACGAAGGTGGTGCGGGGGTTCTCGTAGAGGTCGGCGGGGGCGCCGAGCTGTTCGACCCGGCCGCCGTTCATCACGGCCACGGTGTCGGCCATCGTCATGGCCTCCTCCTGGTCGTGCGTGACGTGCACGAAGGTGATGCCGACCTCGGTCTGGATGCGTTTGAGTTCGAGCTGCATCTGGCGGCGCAGCTTCAGGTCGAGGGCTCCGAGCGGCTCGTCGAGGAGGAGCACCTTGGGGTGGTTGATCAGCGCGCGGGCGACGGCGACGCGCTGCTGCTGGCCGCCGGAGAGCTGGTGCGGCTTCTTGCGGGCCTGCTCGCCGAGCTGGACGAGGTCGAGCATGTCGCCGACCTGGTTCTTCACCGACTTGATGCCGCGGCGGCGCAGGCCGAAGGCGACGTTCTCGAAGATGTCCAGGTGGGGGAAGAGCGCGTACGACTGGAAGACGGTGTTCACGGGCCGCTTGTACGGGGGCAGCGCCGTGACGTCCTGGTCCCCGAGGTGGACCGTCCCGGAGCTGGGCTCCTCCAGGCCCGCGATCATGCGGAGCGTGGTGGTCTTCCCGCACCCGGACGCCCCGAGCAGGGCGAAGAACGAGCCCTGCGGCACGGTCAGGTCGAGCGGGTGCACGGCGGTGAACGAGCCGTAGGTCTTGCTGATCCCGGTGAGACGGACGTCGCCGCCGGTTTCTTGAGCAGAGGTCATGGTGTCGTCCAGGAAGGAGTGGAGGGGGCGGAGGCGTCCCGTGTCGTTCAGGGGCGCGGGGAACTGCGCGACCGGCCACGGCGGACCGGCAGCCGGAATACGGCCTCGTCCGCCGAAGCGTCACGCGCCGGTCAGCTTCGCGAACTTCTCCTCGTACGCGGTCTCTTCCTTCGGCGTGAGCGACCGGAACGCCCGGGACTTCGCCTTCATCTCCGCGTCGGGGAGGATCAGCGGATTGGCCGCGGCGTCCTTGTCGATCTTCGCGAGAGCGTCCCGCACCCCGTCGACCGGGCACACGTAGTTGATGTACGCCGCGAGGCGGGCCGCCGGCTCCGGCTCGTAGTAGTAGTCGATGAGCCGCTCGGCGTTGCTCTTGTGGCGCGACTTGTTCGGGACGAGGAGGTTGTCCGTGGACGTGATGTAGCCCTGGTCCGGGATGTGGAAGCCGACGTCGGGGTTGTCCGCCTGGAGCTGCACGATGTCGCCGGCCCAGCCGAGGCAGGCGGCGATGTCGCCCTTGGCCAGGTCCGAGGTGTAGTCGTTGCCGGTGAAGCGGCGGATCTGCTTCTTGTCGACGGCCTTCTGGAGGCGGGCGATGGCGGCGTCGAAGTCGTCGTCGGCGAAGTCCGCGGGGTCCTTGCCCATGTCGATGAGCGTCATGCCGACGCTGTCGCGCATCTCGGAGAGGAACCCGACGCGCCCCTTCAGCTTCGGGTCGTCGAGGAGCTGCGACACCGAGGTGATCTCCTTCCCGCCGGTCGCCTTCTTGTTGTAGGCGATGACGGTGGAGATCCCGGTCCAGGGATACGAGTACGACCTGCCCGGGTCCCAGTCGGGGTTCCTGAACTGGGCGGAGAGATGGGTGTAGGCGTGCGGCAGGTTGGCGGGGTCCAGCTTCTGCACCCAGCCGAAGCGGATGAGCCGGGCGGCGAGCCAGTCCGTGACGCATATGAGGTCGCGGCCGGTGTCCTGGCCCGCGGCGAGCTGCGGCTTGATCTTGCCGAAGAACTCGACGTTGTCGTTGATGTCCTCGGTGTACTTGACCGTGATCCCGGTGCGCCTGGAGAACGCCTCCAGGGTGGGCCGCCGGTTCTCGTCCTTCTCGTCGACGTCCATGTACTCGGTCCAGTTGGAGAAGGTGATCCGCTTCTCCTCGGCCGAGTGGTCCTCGGACGACACCTCGCCCTGCCCCTTGCCCGCCGCGGGGATGCCGCAGGCGCTCAGCGCGCCGAGCCCGCCGACGGCGAGCGCGCCGCCGGTGGAGGCGCGCAGCAGGGAACGGCGGGTCAAGGAGCCCCTGCCGTTGCGCAGGCCGCGGCGCATGGCGGCCAGTTGGGCCGGGGAGAGGTCGGTCGGCTCGTACTGCTCCATACGCGGGTTGCCCTTTCGGGAGGAAGGCGGCCGCCGGTCGCGCGGCCTGTGGCTGTGGCCCTTGGGCTATCGGTCCCCGAAGATCGTGCGGTGCCAGTCCTTGCGGACCACCGCGGTGTTGTCGAACATCACGTGCTTGACCTGGGTGTACTCCTCGAAGGAGTAGGCGGACATGTCCTTGCCGTAGCCGGAGGCCTTGTAGCCGCCGTGGGGCATCTCGCTGAGGATCGGGATGTGGTCGTTGACCCAGACGCAGCCGGCCTTGATCTCGCGGGTGGCGCGGTTGGCGCGGAACACGTCGCGGCTCCAGGCGGAGGCGGCGAGCCCGTAGGGGGTGTCGTTGGCGAGCCGGATGCCCTCGTCGTCGCTGTCGAAGGGCAGGACCACCAGGACGGGGCCGAAGATCTCCGACTGCACGACCTCACTGTCCTGCGCGGCGTCGGCGATGAGGGTGGGCTGGTAGAAGGCGCCCGGGTGCTTGGGCGCCTCGCCGCCGGTCACCACGCGCGCGTAGGAGCGGGCGCGGTCGACGAAACCGGCGACGCGGTCGCGGTGCGTGTGCGAGATGAGCGGCCCCAAGTCGGTCGCCGGGTCGAACGGGTCGCCGAGCCGCACGGTCTCCATGAGGTCGGCGACGCCTTGCACGAAGGCTTCGTAGAGCGGCCTCTGCACGTACGCGCGCGTGGCGGCCGTGCAGTCCTGCCCGGTGTTGATGAGCGCGCCCGCGACCGCGCCGTGGACGGCGGCTTCGAGGTCGGCGTCGTCGAAGACCACGAAGGGGGCCTTGCCGCCGAGCTCCAGGTGGAGCCGCTTGACCGTGGCGGTGGCGATCTCGGCGACGCGCTTGCCGACGCCCGTGGACCCGGTGAAGGAGGTCATGGCGACGTCGGGGTGGCCGACGAGGTGCTCGCCGGCGTCCTTGCCCGCGCCGGAGACGATGTTGACGACGCCGTCGGGGATGCCGGCGTCGGTGGCGGCCCGCGCGAAGAGCAGCGAGGTGAACGGGGTCAGCTCGGCGGGCTTCAGCACGATGGTGTTGCCGGCCGCGATCGCCGGGAGCACCTTCCAGGCGGCCATCTGGAGCGGGTAGTTCCAGGGGGCGATGGAGCCGACGACGCCGATGGGCTCACGGCGTACGTACGAGGTGTGGTCGCCGGAGTACTCACCGGCCGACTGGCCCTGGAGGTGCCGGGCGGCGCCCGCGAAGAAGGCGGCGTTGTCGACGGTCCCGGGGACGTCGAACTCCCGGCTCAGCTTGATCGGCTTGCCGCACTGCAACGACTCGGCCCGCGCGAACTCCTCGGCGCGCTCGGCGAGCACGCCCGCGAAGCGGTGCATGGCGTCGGAGCGCTCCCCGGGGGTGGCCCCCGACCAGCCGGGGAACGCCTCGGCCGCGGCGGCCACGGCGGCGTCGACGTCGGCGCTTCCGGCGAGTTCGTACGAGAACACGTCATCGCCCGTGGCGGGGTCGACGACGGCGTGGGTGCGCCCCGACGTCCCCCTGGTCAGGCGCCCGGCGATGTACTGGGCGCCGTCCGCGAAGTGGTCCTGCGCCTGGAAGTTGTGCATGACGCTCTCCTCCGCCGTGCGCCCCGTTTGACGGGGCCCGGCGTAGCTCCAGATCGATTTGAGTGCCGATCCTGACAGAGCGGTGAATGCTCAACAAGTGATTCCGTTGTTGCCTTTTGGTTACGCGACGGAATCTGTCGACCAGGTGTCGAGTCCTCCTGAAAAACGCAGGACGGAATGTCAGTGGCGCGTGCCAGACTCGCGTGCATGATGAAGATCGACTCGGTCCGCTCGGCGGAGGCGTTGCTGGACGCGGTCCGAGCGGGGGAGCCGGTGAAGTACCTGCACTTCTGGGGGCACACCCCGCGCGGGGACGGCACGCTCGGGCGGAGCTGCCTCAGCCAGTGGTGGCCGTCGCCCTTCACGGTGGACGGCGTCTCGTACGCGACGGCGGAGCACTGGATGATGGCGGCCAAGGCCCGCCTCTTCGTGGACGCGGAGGCGGAGCGCGCCGTCCTCGCGGCGCGGACTCCGGCGGAGGCGAAGAAGGCGGGGCGGCTCGTGCGGGGCTTCGACGAGGCGATATGGGCCCGGGAGCGGTTCGCCGTCGTGGTCGAGGGCAGCGTCCACAAGTTCGCCGCCGACCCGGCGCTGGGAGACTTCCTGCGGGGCACGGGCCGGCGGGTCCTGGTGGAGGCGAGCCCTGTCGACCGGATCTGGGGCGTGGGCCTGGCGGCCGACGACCCCCGGGTGGGGGACCCCGCTCAGTGGCGGGGCCCCAATCTCCTCGGCTTCGCCCTGATGGAAGCGAGGGCTCTGCTGGGCCCCGGGGCGGCCTGAGCCACGGCCTCCGGCGGGGATGAGCGGCCTCGCCCGGCTTCGCGGTGGCCTTGGCGGCCCGCTGGGGCGGCCCCGTGCCAAGTGTTCGGGTTCCAAGCCGCCGCTTCGCGGCGGGTCTGGCCCACCCGCCCGCCCGCTCGGGCGGCTTTGGGGCGTCAGCGACGCCGGGTCGAGGGGTGCGGGTCGATGCGGGGTGCACGGGTGGGTGGGAAGTGTCCGCCGCGAAGCGGCGGGACAGGCCCGCCCGGTCGACGGGCCATCGACACTCGAGACCAGCGGCCACCGAGCCATGGCGGAGCCCAGTCGGCCCCCGGGTGACACCGGTACGCGAAGCCCGGCCTAGCCGGGGGGCTTCCGCGGCGCACCCGTGGGCGAACCCAGCAAGGCCCCCGGCGGCGGGCCGGCGCGCAAAGCCGGGCTGAGGCCTAGGCGTGGGTCACGAGCCGCACGGCGCTGGGCGGCCCCGCCGCATCCGCGTCCAGGGTCTCGTCCGGCAGCACGATCAAGAGGACCAGCAGGGCCGAGCCCAGCACGACGCCGGCCGCCCCGCAGATGATCCCGGCCAGGGCCTGGCCGCCGTTCGTCGCCTCGCCGCGCTTCGCCTTGCCGCGGCCCACCGCCCCGAAGATCACCGCGAGGATGCCGAGGACGATGGCCAGCGGCCACAGGCAGAAGCCCACCGCCGAGATGATGCCGAGGACGAGCCCGGCGACGCCTATGCCGTTCGCGGGCGCCATCGGCATCGCGGGCCAGCCGTACCCGGGAGGCCCGCCGGGCATCTGCTGCCCGGGATAGCCGTACCCCGGATGCCCGTACCCGGCGTACCCGCCCCCGCCCGCGAACCCCTGCGGCCCCGGATGACCGGCGAAGCCCCCGTACCCGTAGGGCGTGGGCAGTTGTCCCGGCCCCTCCGGTGACACGGGAGGCGGCGGCACCGGCTCCCCGGGCGCCGCGAAGGGATTGCCCGGCACGGGCCCCGCCCACTGCCCCGGCGCCACGGGCGCCGCCCCCGGCGCGGGAGTGACAGGAAGCGCGGGAGCGACGGAAGGCCCAGGAGGAACGGAAGGCGCCGGCGGCTGCCAAGCCCCCCGCTTCGGCGACGGCGCCGCATCCTCCGGCGGCGGAGCCCACGGGTCCCGCTCCCCCGGGGCCCCCGCTCCGTCCTCGGGCATGGCGGACATGACGGCTCCCTCTTTCGTACGTTCCGTCATGCTACGGCCCTCGCTTCACCCCCACGCCCCTCGGCCTACGATGGCCCGGACCCACCGATCAGCCGATCAAGCCCGTTCCTGGGGAGGAACCCGTGACCGACCAGCAGCCCGCAGCCGCGGCGACGAAGGCGACCCGGCAGCCCGCACCGACGCCCGCACCCGCGTCCACGCCGTCGCCCGCGTCCACGCGGGACACCCACGCCTTCATCGCGGGACTGCCGAAGGCGGAACTGCACGTGCACCACGTCGGCTCGGCGTCCCCCCGCATCGTCTCCGAGCTCGCCGCCCGGCACGCCGACTCGGCCGTGCCGACGGACCCCGAGGCGCTCGTCGACTACTTCACGTTCACGGACTTCGCCCACTTCATCCAGGTCTACCTCTCCGTGGTGGACCTGATCCGCACCCCGGACGACGTGCGCCTGCTCACCTACGAGGTGGCCCGCGACATGGCCCGGCAGAACGTCCGCTACGCCGAGCTGACCATCACCCCGTACTCCTCCGTCCGCCGCGGCATCGACGACGGCGCCTTCATGGACGCCATCGAGGACGCCCGCCTGGCCGCCGAGAAGGAGTTCGGCACCGTACTGCGCTGGTGCTTCGACATCCCGGGCGAGGCCGGACTCGCCTCCGCCGAGGAGACGCTGCGGCTCGCCGTCACGGACGGGCTGCGCCCCGAGGGCCTGGTCTCCTTCGGCCTCGGCGGGCCCGAGATCGGCGTGCCGCGCCCGCAGTTCAAGCCCTACTTCGACCGGGCCATCGCGGCCGGCCTGCACTCGGTGCCGCACGCGGGCGAGACCACGGGCCCCGAGACCGTCTGGGACGCCCTGAACCACCTGGGCGCCGAGCGCATCGGCCACGGCACCACCTCCGCGCAGGACCCGAGGCTCCTCGCCCACCTCGCCGAGCACGGCATCCCGCTGGAGGTCTGCCCGACCTCCAACATCGCGACCCGCGCGGTCCACACCCTCGACGAGCACCCGATCAAGGAGTTCGTCGCGGCCGGGGTGACGGTGACGATCAACTCCGACGACCCGCCGATGTTCGGCACCGACCTCAACAGCGAGTACGCGGTCGCGGCCCGTCTTCTCGACCTCGACGAGCGCGGCATCGCCGCCCTGGCGAAGAACGCCGTCGAGGCGTCCTTCCTCGACCCGGCGGGCAAGGCCGAGATCGCCGCCGAGATCGACACGTACACGGAGACGTGGCTCGCCGGCTGATCGCGGCAGCACAATGGGCCCATGCGCACCGTGACTGCTGTGGCCCACCGAGGCGATCCCTACCACGTCCGCGAGAACACCCTCCCGTCCCTGCGTTCCGCGCTCAGGAAGGGCGCGGACGTGGTGGAGATCGACGTCCGGCTGAGCAGTGACGGTGTGCCCGTCCTGCTGCACGACCCCACGCTGAAGCGTCTGTGGGGGTGCGAGCGCCCGCTGTCGGTGCTGTCCGCCGCCGAACTCGACGGCCTCACCGAGGGCGGCGTGCCGACGCTCGCCGCGGCCCTCGCCGCCACGGAGGGGCACCGCGTCATGATCGACCTGCCGGGCGCGACGGGCGAGGACGTGCGCACGGTCGTCGGCGTCGTCGCCGAGTGCGGGGCGGCCGAGCGGGTGTGCTACTGCGCGGGCGGCGACACGATGCTCGCCGTGCGCGAGGCCGCCCCGGCCGCGGAGATCGCGCTGACCTGGACGACGCTCGCCCCGCCGCGCCGCGTCCTGCTCGACGCGGTGAAGCCGCGCTGGCTCAACTACCGCTTCCCCCTCGTCGACCGTGAACTCGCCCTGGAGGTGCACCGCCAGGGCTATCTCGTCTCCGTGTGGACCCCGGACACGCGCCGCTCGATGCGCCGTCTGCTCGACGCGGGCGTCGACGCCATCACCACCAACCGCATCGACGTCCTGGAGTCACTGCGCACGCCGTGACGCATCGGGGTACCCGTACCGGATGAGCGAGATACTGGTGGGCACCTGTTCATGGACGGACCGCGCGCTGCTGGCCAGTGGCTGGTATCCGCCGGGGCTGAAGGACGCGGAGGGCCGCCTGCGCCACTACGCGGGCAGCTTCCCGCTCGTGGAGGTCGACTCCACGTACTACGCGCTGCCCAGCGAACGCACCTGCCGCTCCTGGGCGGAGCGCACACCGGACGGCTTCCGCTTCGACGTCAAGGCGTTCTCCCTCCTCACCGGCCACCCGACGCGCCCGGCCGCGCTCCCCGCCGACCTGCGCGACCGGCCGGCGGGCCCCGAACTGCTCGACGCCGTCTGGCAGCGCTTCGACGACGCCCTCGCGCCCCTGCGGGACGCGGGCCGTCTCGGCACCCTCCTGTTCCAGTACCCGCCGTGGTTCGCCCCCGGCCCCCGGGCCGAGCGCACGCTGGCCGAGTGCGCGAAGCGTGCCGCGGGCCGGCCTCTGGCGGTGGAGTTCCGCCACCCGGGCTGGTGGCGCGAGGACCGGGGCGCGCGCACCGCCGCGCTCCTGACGGACCTCGGCATGGCCGCGGTGGCGGTCGACACGGCCCAGGGCCTGCCGCGTTCGATGCCGCCGGTGGCGCCGGTCACCGTGGACCGCCTCGCGGTGATCCGCTTCCACGGCCGCAGCCCGGCCTGGGGCAACGGCTCCAAGGAGGACAAGTTCCGCCACACCTACACGGACGCGGAACTGGCCGAGTGGCTGCCCCGTATCCGGACGATGTCCGAGCGGGCCGACGAGCTGCACGTCCTCTTCAACAACTGCTGCGCCGACGCGGCGGTCCGCGCGGCGGAGTCGATGACCCGGCTCCTCGGCTCTCGCCCCCTAGGGGACACCCCTGCCCACGCCCCGGAGACGGCGGTGACCTGACCCCTCAGACGGTACGGGGGCCGCCTCCTCCGCGTCGACGATCCACGGCGTCCACGTGATCAACAGGATGGGAGCACCGACCCGCGAACCGATCCAGGAGTCACCGTGCAGCTCGCCACCCGCGCCGCCACCGCCGCCGCCCTCGTCCTCGGCCTGACCGCGACCGTGGCCGTCCCCGCGTTCGCCCGGCCGCCGGGCCCGTCCGGCACGGCGGCCGTGTCCCGGGCTGCGGACCCGGCCGGAACCACCCCGCGGGGGCTCGACCGCAAGGCCCTGCGCGAGGCGATCGAGGACCTGCCGAACCCCGACGCGACCGCCGCGCTCGTGCGGGTCGGCGGCGGAGAGGGGACCTGGCGCGGCAGCTCCGGCGTGCACGACCTGGTCACGCACCGCAAGGCCGACCCGCACGGCCGGTTCCGCGCCGGTTCCGTCACCAAGATCGTGACCGCGGCCGTGGCGCTGCAACTGGCCGCCGAGGGCGACCTCGACCTCGACGCCCCGCTCCAGCGCTATATGCCGGAGCTGTTCAAGGGCGCGAAGAGCGGCAGCGGCAAGGACTTCGACCCCATCCCCGTCCGCTCGCTGCTCAACTACACCAGCGGCCTCAAGTCGGGCGACGGCTTCGACGACGAGTTCGCCCACCGTTACGACACGCTGGACCCGAGGACCGTCGTCGCCTCGGCCATCGCCAAGGGCCCCGAGCACGCGCCGGGCGACGAACAGCACTACCGCAACATCGGCTACACCGTCCTCGGCCTGCTCATCGAGCGGATCACCGGCGACTCGTACGCCCGTCAGGCGGCCCAGCGGATCTTCCGGCCCCTGGACATGGACGACACCTGCTTCCCCGGCGCCGATCCCCGCATCCGTGGCCCGCACAACCGCGGCTACCAGGCGATGGAGCGGGCGGACGGCACCACGCGCCTCGTCGACGTGACGGTGTGGAACCAGTTCGACCGCTTCGCGGCGGGCGACATGATCTCCTCCACGGCGGACCTGGAGACGTTCACGCGGGCGCTGTTCGACGGCGAGGTGGTGCCGCGGCCGCAGCTCAAGGAGATGTTCACGCTGCCCCGCCTCGCGCCGGGCGTTCCCGAGGCCGTCTTCGGGGCGGGGCTCCAGCACATGGAGGTCGGCGGCCGGGACGTCTGGCTGAAGACGGGCGCCCGCCACGGCTACGTGAACATGATCGCCGCCACCGAGAACGGCTCCCGTACCCTCGTCTACTCCGTCAACGCCACGGACGCGAAGGGCGAGGGCATGAACCCGGTCGCGGAGCGCATCGCGCGGGCGGCCCTGGGCTGAGCCCCGCCGGGACTACAGCCCCGCCAGCGCGTTCCACCGCCTCGCGAGCTCCGGGCGTTCCTTCGAGGTGATGTCGCGGGCGATGGCGAGGCGCTCGCGCATGCTGTCGTCCGGGAAGATCAGGGGGTCCTCGGCGAGGGCGGCGCGTTCCTCGTCCTTGGAGGAGGCGAGGACGTCGCGGGCGGCGGGGACCGGGCAGACGTAGTTGACCCAGGCCGCGAGCTCCGCCGCCACCTCGGGCTCGTAGTAGTAGTCGATGAGCTTCTCGGCGTTGCGCTTGTGGCGGGCCAGGTTGGGGACCATCAGAGACTCGGCCCACAGTTCGGCGCCCTCCTCGGGGACGACGAACGCGATGTCCGGGTCGTCCGCCTGGAGCTGGATGACGTCGCCGCTGTAGGCCTGGCAGGCCAGGACGTCGCCACTGGAGAGGTCCTTGATGTAGTCGTTGCCGGTGAAGCGGCGGATGTGGTGGCTGTCCACCATCTTCTCGACCTTGTCGCACATCCGGTGGAAGTCGTCCGCCGTCCACGCGCGGATGTCGACGCCGTCCCCCTGGAGGAGGAGCGCGAACGCCTCGTCGAGGCCGGAGAGCAGCGTCACCTTGCCCTTGAGGTCGTCGGCCCACAGGTCGGAGACCTGCTTGATCTCCCGGCCGACCTTGCGCTTGTTGTAGGCGATGCCGGTGATGCCCGACTGCCAGGGAACGGTGTGCTTCCGCCCCGGGTCGAAGTGCGGGGACCGCAGGAGCGGGTCCAGGTACCGGGTGACATTGGGCTGGCGCGCCCGGTCCATCTCCTGGACCCAGCCCAGGCGTACGAAGCGCGCGCACATCCAGTCGCTGATGACGATGAGGTCGCGGCCGGTCTCCTGGCGGTTCATCAGGGACGGGCTGATCTTGCCGAAGAACTCGTCGTTGTCGTTGATCTCCTCCGTGTAGCGGACGTCGATGCCGGTCCGCTTCTCGAAGGCCGCGAGCGAGGGACGCCGTGAGGTGCTGTCGTCGTCGGTGTCGATGTACAGCGGCCAGTTGGCGAACGTCAGCTTCTTGTCCGTGGCGGAGCGGTCGCCCGCCGACCGCTCGTCCGGTGCGATGTAGGCGGCGGGCACACCGCACCCCGCGAGCGTGCCGACGGCCGTGGCGCCGCCGAGGGCTCGCAGCAGGGACCGGCGGGAGACGGAGGAGGCTGTGGGGTTCGCTGGCACCCCGGCAGCATGCGCCTTCGCGCCCCCGCCGGACAATGGACGCTGCGTCGAGCCGGGCGCGCCTGAGCCGACACCCTGTCGATCAGCCCGCCGCCGTACGGCTCGACGCCGGTTCCAGCCACGCCGCCAGGTCCCCGGCGGTGACCCGCTCCAGCGGCGCGGCGTCGACCGGACCCGGGTAGAGGCGGTACACGGTGCCGGACGCGGCCGTCGCCGCCTCCGGCAGCTCGCCGTGCAGGAGGGCGAGGAGGGCCCGGCGGCCCGTCAGCTCCGGTTCGGCGCGCAGGGCGTCGGGCTCCCAGGCGTCGCGGACACGCAGGGCGAAGTCCGCGCGGGGCTCGTCGTCGGCGCGGCGGTAGCCCCACAGGACGTGGCCGCGGCCGCGGACGAACACGTCCCCGACGGTGCGGGCCGCCGCCGTCCAGCAGGCCAGGTCCCAGAGGGTGGCCCGGCCGCCCGGCTGGAAGGCGTCGAGCAGGTCGTGGCCGATGTGCCCGAGCTGCCTGCGGTAGCGCCACACGTCGTGGTTGCCCTCGGACGTGGCGAGCGTGACGTCCGCCCACCAGGCGCGGCGCGTGCGCAGGTCGACGACCATCGGCACGCGCAGCCGCGCGTCGCCCGCGAGGTCGAAGCGCTGGCGGATCGTCCGCGGGTCGTAGCGGGCCCGCTTGTCGCCCCGCACGGCCATGAACCCCGCGAAGGCGTCCGGCAGTTCGTCGAAGGCCACGTCGTTGTACGAGAGGACGGCCGGCACCACGAACCGCACCCCGGTGGCCGCGAGCCGCGGCAGGTCGAGGTCCAGGCACTCGGTGGCGCCGTGCGGGGCGGGCGCCGACGTGAGGTCGCCGGAGTGCCGGGCGGCGCCGCCCGCGTACTCCAGGTGCGTGTAGTCGCAGAGGCCGATGAACCGCCACAGGTCGTCGTAGAGCGCGACGGACAGGTCGAGGTCGACGCGGGTGCTCCTGGGCTGGAGCCAGTGCAGGAAGAGCCGCACGGTCTCGCCGTCCGCCGGCATGGGCAGCGAGCTGCCGCGCGGCACCGCGACCAGCGAGGCGGCCGATGCCCGCTCGGCGAACGGTACGGGCAGGTCGGCGAGCGAGGCGTCCAGGACCGCCACGTCGTACCGCTCGCCGTCCCGCTCGGTCAGGCGTCGCACGGCCTCCGCCGCGATCAGCTCACCGGCGCGGCCCGCGACGCGGGAGGGCAGCGGCGGCCGGTGGTCGTCGACCGCGTACGCCTTGGTCACCCGCCCGCGCGGGAAGAAGACGCGGCGGCGCCCCGGCGCCGTGCGGATCGTGAGCTGTCCGTACGCGCCGAGCAGTGGTCCGGGAGCGGTGTGCGGCAGGGCGCGGGCGAGCGCCTCGGCGACCGGCTCCGGCAGGGTCGCGGAGCCGGAGCGGGCGAGGAGCAGGTCGAGGCGGCGCCAGGAGTTCGCCGGGGCGTTCGCCGAGCAGCCGCGCGGCGGCCGTGGTGTCCCAGCGGCCGAGGGCGTCCTCGACGCGGCTCTGCCAGGTGACGACGCGCAGCCGGTCGCCCACGAGCCGCACGCACGCGTGCCGCCCCGCTTCGGCGAGCAGTATGCCGCCGAGCCGTGTGTCGTCGAGCCGTGTCCCCCGCAGCACGGCGAAGGCGAGCGCCACGCGCGCGTGGCGGTGGGCGCCCTCGAAGGGGTGCAGGATCTCGCCGACCCGCTTCCACGCGCGCGGGTGCCGAGCCATGTCCTCGGCGAGACGGGCGAAGTCGAGCCGGTCGAGGAGGGCGAGGAGTTCACGGCGCACGGGCCGGGTGAGGCCGCGCAGACGCGGCGGTTCGAGCAGGTCGGGGTCTCCGCCCGACCGTACGGCGAGCAGGCGCAGCACGTCCGTGGCGGTGTCCGCGTACCGCGCGACCAGCGGCCGGGTGCCCGCGTCGTCGAGCAGCGGCGCGAGCGCGAGCGCCTTGCTCTCGCGCAGCGGTATCTCGGCCGGGAGCCGGTCGGCGGCGACCGTCCGTCCGGTGCCCTCGGCGACGTCCACGCTCTGCCGTCGGCGCAGCAGCAGCCCCGCGAGATCGTCGGTCGTCGACGTCACCATCTGGTCCCGCCCCCGTAGCGCGGAGAGAAGCGGGGGCGGGAAGTGTGTGCGCTACGGCTCTTTTCACATAAGAAGAAAGAAGGAAGCACGCCGCGGAGCCGCCCCCGCGTACGCAAGACGGTACGTGGGGGCGGGCGGTGCGGTCACCTGATTTCGGCGCCGCCGAGCCGCGGGCGCGGCCCTCGGGCTCAGCCCTCGATCGACGTCATGACGTGCTTGATGCGCGTGTAGTCGTCGAAGCCGTAGGACGAGAGGTCCTTGCCGTAGCCGGACTTCTTGAAGCCGCCGTGCGGCATCTCGGCCACGAGCGGGATGTGCGTGTTGATCCAGACGCAGCCGAAGTCGAGGATCTTGGACATGCGCATGGCGCGCGCGTGGTCCTTGGTCCAGACGGAGGAGGCGAGGGCGTACTCGACGCCGTTCGCGTACTCGACGGCCTGCGCCTCGTCCGTGAAGGACTGCACGGTGATGACGGGGCCGAAGACCTCGTTCTGGATGATCTCGTCGTCCTGCTTGAGGCCGGAGACGACGGTCGGGGCGTAGAAGTAGCCCTTCTCGCCGACCCGTGAGCCGCCCGCCTCGACCTTGGCGTGCGCCGGCAGCCGCTCGATGAAGCCGGAGACCTGCTTCAGCTGGTTGGCGTTGTTGAGCGGGCCGTAGAGCACGTCCTCGTCGTCCGGCATGCCGGTCTTCGTGTCGGCGGCGGCCTTGGCGAGCGCCGTCACGAACTCGTCGTGGATGGACTCCTGGACGAGCACGCGCGTGGCGGCCGTGCAGTCCTGGCCGGCGTTGAAGAAGCCGGCCATCGAGATGTCCTCGACGGCCTTGGCGATGTCGGTGTCCTCGAAGACCACGACGGGCGCCTTGCCGCCGAGCTCCAGGTGGACCCGCTTGAGGTCCTTGGCCGCGGTCTCGGCGACCTGCATGCCGGCGCGCACGGAGCCGGTGATGGAGGCCATGGCCGGGGTCTTGTGCTCGACCATCAGGCGGCCGGTGTCGCGGTCGCCGGTGACGACGTTGAAGACGCCGGGCGGCACGATGGAGCCGATGATCTCGGCCATCAGGACGGTCGACGCGGGCGTCGTGTCCGAGGGCTTCAGGACGACGGTGTTGCCCGCGGCGAGCGCCGGGGCGAACTTCCACACGCCCATCATCATCGGGTAGTTCCACGGGGCCACCTGCGCGCAGACGCCGACCGGCTCACGGCGGACGATGGAGGTCAGGCCCTCCATGTACTCGCCGGCCGCGCGGCCCTCCAGCATCCGGGCCGCACCCGCGAAGAAGCGGATCTGGTCGACCATGGGCGGGATCTCCTCGGACCGCGTGAGCCCGGTCGGCTTGCCCGTGTTCTCGACCTCGGCCGCGATGAGCTCCTCGGCCCGCTCCTCGAACGCGTCGGCGATCTTGAGCAGGGCCTTCTGCCGCTCCGCGGGCGTCTGGTCACGCCAGGCGGGGAACGCGTCGGCCGCGGCCTTCATGGCGGCGTCCACGTCGGCCTGACCCGACAGCGGTGCGGTCGCGTACGCCTCGCCGGTCGCCGGATTGATCACCTCGGTGGTCCGTCCGTCGGCCGCGTCCCGGAATTCTCCGTTGATGTAGTTGCGCAGACGGCGCAGCTCGGTGGTCACTTCCGGCCCTCCAGGTCAGATGTCCAGTGGATGAGACACCCACACTAGCCGTTGCACCGACGCTTTCAACATACCCGGCACCCCAGAACTGCGGAATCCGTGACGATCGAAGTCCGAGACAACGAATTTCATCGGTTCGACCTTGCGGAAGTGACGAGACGTCGTGCAGAGTGAGGGCGTGGCCAGTCGCAGCGCAGACCCCAGCAGCCCCCGCGGCTCCCGCACCGGAAACCCGGGCGGCGGCACCAGCGGGAACGGCGCCCCTCCCGTGGACGCCGTGTCTCTGGCGATCATCGAGCAGCTCCAGGAGGACGGACGCCGTCCGTACGCCGCCATCGGCAAGGCCGTGGGCCTCTCCGAGGCGGCCGTGCGCCAGCGCGTCCAGAAGCTGCTCGATCAGGGCGTGATGCAGATCGTCGCCGTCACGGACCCGCTCACCGTGGGTTTCCGCAGGCAGGCGATGGTCGGGATCACGGTCGAGGGCGACCTCGACCCCGTCGCGGACGCGCTGACCGCCATGCCGGAGGCCGAGTACGTGGTGATGACCGCGGGCTCGTACGACCTCCTGGTGGAGATCGTCTGCGAGGACGACGACCACCTCCTGGAAGTCATCAACAAGCGCATCCGCGCCCTCCCCGGCGTGCGCTCCACCGAGAGCTTCGTCTACCTCAAGCTCAAGAAGCAGACCTATATGTGGGGAACCCGATAGCCGTGAGCAAGGACCTCAGCCAGACCGCCTACGACCACCTGTGGATGCACTTCACCCGCATGTCGTCGTACGAGAACGCGCCCGTTCCCACCATCGTGCGTGGCGAGGGCACCTACATCTACGACGACAAGGGCAAGAAGTACCTGGACGGTCTGTCCGGCCTCTTCGTCGTCAACGCGGGCCACGGCCGTCACGAACTCGCCGAGACCGCCTACAAGCAGGCCCAGGAGCTGGCCTTCTTCCCGGTGTGGAGCTATGCCCACCCGAAGGCCGTCGAGCTGGCCGAGCGCCTCGCCGACTACGCGCCGGGCGACCTCAACAAGGTCTTCTTCACCACCGGTGGCGGCGAGGCCGTCGAGACCGCGTGGAAGCTGGCCAAGCAGTACCACAAGCTCACCGGCAACCACACGAAGTACAAGGTCATATCCCGCGCGGTCGCCTACCACGGCACCCCGCAGGGCGCCCTGTCCATCACCGGCCTGCCGGCCCTCAAGGCCCCCTTCGAGCCGCTGGTCCCCGGCGCGCACAAGGTGCCGAACACCAACATCTACCGCGCCCCGATCCACGGCGACGACCCCGAGGCCTTCGGCCGCTGGGCCGCCGACCAGATCGAGCAGGAGATCCTCTTCGAGGGCCCGGAGACCGTCGCCGCCGTCTTCCTGGAGCCGGTGCAGAACGCGGGCGGCTGCTTCCCGCCCCCGCCCGGCTACTTCCAGCGCGTGCGCGAGATCTGCGACAAGTACGACGTGCTGCTCGTCTCCGACGAGGTCATCTGCGCCTTCGGCCGCCTCGGCACGATGTTCGCCTGCGACAAGTTCGGCTACGTCCCGGACATGATCACCTGCGCCAAGGGCATGACCTCGGGCTACTCCCCGATCGGCGCGTGCATCATCTCGGACAAGATCGCCGAGCCGTTCTACCAGGGCGACAACACCTTCCTGCACGGCTACACCTTCGGCGGCCACCCCGTGTCGGCCGCGGTCGGCATCGCCAACCTCGACATCTTCGAGAAGGAGGGCCTGAACCAGCACGTCCTCGACAACGAGGACGCGTTCTACCAGACCCTGCGCAAGCTCCTGGACCTGCCGATCGTCGGCGACGTCCGCGGCAACGGCTTCTTCTACGGCATCGAGCTGGTGAAGGACAAGGACACCAAGGAGACCTTCAACGACGAGGAGACCGAGCGCGTCCTGTACGGGTTCCTCTCCAAGGCCCTCTTCGAGAACGGCCTGTACTGCCGTGCCGACGACCGCGGCGACCCGGTCGTCCAGCTCGCGCCGCCGCTGATCTCGAACCAGGACACGTTCGACGAGATCGAGGGCGTCCTGCGGCAGGTGCTCAGCGAGGCGTGGACCAAGCTCTGAGGCGGGCGCTCCGCACCTCTCCACACCTCCGTACCCCCCTCCGCACGCTGGAGCGCGTGCCGAGCATCGCCTGATCGAGTGATCCACACCGCCCCCGGGGGCACCCGTTCGAGTGAGAACGGGTGCCCCCGGGCCGCGTCTTTTCCGGGCAGGTCCGCCCGAATCCCTAGCGTGCCCAGTGACCGATCGGCCCCGCCTTCGTTCCCCCCGTGCGTGGGAGTCGAGCTGATCTGAACCGAGGTGTACGCCATGGTGGCCCCGCCGGACAGCGACGTGCTGTGGGCACGCGCACTGCACGTCACACACAACGGCTCCCCAGCCCTCACCGACGTCTCGCTCGGTGTCGGCGAGGGCGAGATCCTCGTCGTCAACGGCCCGCGTGGCAGTGGAAAAACGACTCTGCTGCATGTCCTGTCGGGCCGGCTCCGGCCCCAGGAGGGGGAGGTCTGGTTCGACGGCGGTCCCCTCCACACGATGCGTACACGCGCGCGTGCGAGGTTGCGGCGTGAGCGCTTCGGCTGGATCGAGTCGTCGCCCCAGCTCGTCCCCGAACTCACCGCCTGGGAGAACGTCGCGCTGCCGTTGATGCTGCGCGGCACGCCCCACCGGGCGGCCAAGGCCGCCGCCCAGGAGTGGCTCGACCGCCTCGACATCGGCAAGTGCGCCCAGAAGCGGCCGCACGCCCTCCGCCAGGCGGAGCGGCAGCGCGTCGCCGTCGCCCGCGCGCTGATCACCATGCCGTCCGTGATCTTCGCCGACGAGCCGACCGCGCCGCTCCACCATGCCGACCGCACACATGTCCTCCGGACGCTGACCACCGCGGCCCGCTCACACGGCATCACGGTCGTCCTCACCACGCACGACACGGAGGCGGCACCTCTCGCCGACCGCACCCTGACGTTGCTGGACGGGCGGCGCGTGGAGGCTGGGGAGCTGCGGCGTCGGCGTGAGCGTGAGGATGGGCACGGGATTGGGGTTGAGCTTGGGCTGGAGAGTGGGGTTGCGGTTGGGGGTTCCGCTGTGGCGGTGGGGGCTGTTCCCACTTTGGAGACCCTGGGGGCTTCGGGGGGCGTTGAGGCTTCGGAGACCGCTGCGGCTTCGGGGGGTGCTGAGGTTGTGAACAGTGCTGGTGCTGGTGCTGCGGCTTCGGGGGGCGTTGAGGCTCCGGGAGGCGTTGAGGCCTCGGGGGGTGCTGCGGCACCGGAGGCCGCCGATGTCCCTGCGCCGGAGGCTGCCGGGTCGGCTGAGGCTACGGGGGCCGCTGCGGCGCCGGAACCTGCCGACATCCCGGCCCCAGAGGCTGCCGGGGTCTCCGCGGCCTCGGGGGCTGCGGAGACCCCGGAGGTCGTAGAGACTTCGGAGACCGCGGAGGCCTCGGAGATCGCGCAGGCCGCAGGAACTGCTGGGCCCCCGGAGATCGCGGAGGCCGCAGAAGCTACTGAGACCTCAGAGGCTGTTGAGACGCCGGAGGTCGCTGAGACCTCGGGTGCCGACACGACGCCAGAGGCCGCTGAAGCCCCGGAGGCCGCTAAAGCCCCGGAGCACGCCGAGGCCCCGGAGACCGTCGAGACCCTGGAGGTCGTCGAGACGCCGCGAGCCACCAACACCCCGGGAGCCGACACGACACCAGAGGCTGCTGAAGCCCCGGAGGCCTTCGAGGCCCCGGAGTCCGTCGAGACCACTGAGACCACCGCGGCCGACACGCCACCAGAGGCTCCTGAAACCCCGGAGCCCACCGAGGCCCCCGCAGCCGCTGAGCCCTCTGAAGCCACCGGCAGCCCCGAAGCCCCCGCGACCCCCACGGCCTCCGAGGCCCCCACGGCTCCCGAGGCCCCAGACGCCCCCAAGGCCGCCGAGACCCCCGACGCTCCAGGCACCGCCACACCCACCGAAGCACCAAGTACCCCCAGGGCCCCAAGCTCCCCCGAGGCCCCCGCAAGCGTCGACGTCACAGTCAGCGCCAGCACCGTCGGCACCGCAGCCCCCACCGGCACCGCTGAAACCTCAAGCACCTCAAGCACCTCAAGCACCCCAACAGCCCCAGCGCCGGTCCAGGCTCAAGCCCAGGCCCACACCCCGGCCCAAGCCGGCAGCGACGCCCCTTCCGTGGGCGCAGGGGCCGTCTCCGGCGTGGAAGGCCGGGCCACGTGCTCGCTCTCCGTCTAGGCCGCCGCGCCCACCCGCTCGTCCAGCTGCGGCGGCTGTTCGTGGCCGGCGCGTCTGCCGGCACCGGCTTCCTGCTGCTCTGCACCCTCGCGTACGCCATGGAGCACCCCGGCGCCGGCGCCTTCGCGCGCCTCGCCTGGTGCGTCGCACCGGTCACGGCGACCGTCTACTTCGCCGTCGCGGTGGCCCGCACCGACCCCGGCACCAAGCCGCGCACGGGCCTCTCGTGGGTCGGGCTCGGCCCCGCCCGGCTGACGGTGCTCGCCGCGATCTCCACGGCCGTGGCCTGCACGCTCGGCTCCATGGTGGCGCTGCTCGTCTTCCTGCACCTGCGCGGCGACCTGTCGGGGCTTCCCTTCGACGGCGCCGCCGCAGGACTGCTCGCCGCCAAGCTGCCGCTGCCGCTCGGCGCCGTCCTGACCCTGCTCACCGTCGTCCCCGTCACCGCCTCGGCCGTGACCGCCGTCGCGCTGCGCCCGCGCCCCGCCAAGGGGAGCGCCACCGAAGAGGACGCACGCGCCGACGGGCCGTCGGACGCCCCCGCCTCGCCGCCCGGCGGCCTGCCGTGGGGCATCGCCGTGCTGGCCGCGGGCCTCGCCGTGGAGACGTACGCGGGCCGTTCACCCGATGGTTCCGGCTTCCGGCTCCCCGGGGGCGCCACGGGCAACCCGGCGGGCGTCCTCGGCGGCTGGGCGCTGACCGCGCTCGGCCTCGCTCTCGCCGGGCCCGGCCTCACCTACCTCTGCGGGCGGCTGCTCCAGGCCGCCAGGCCCGGCGCGGTGCGGTTGCTCGCGGGGCGCGTCCTCCAGGAGGAGGCGCGGCGCATCGGGCGTCCGCTCGGCGTGCTGTGCGCGGTGGCGTCGGGCGCGTACGCCTCGGTGGTCCTGTACGCGGAGCCGCGCACCGGCGTCGGGCCGCTCACGGCGCTCGGCGCGCTGCTCGTCACGGGGTGCGCCGTGCTGACCCTCGCCACGGCGGCCGTCGAGACGAGGCAGTCCCGTACCCGGACCAACGAGACGCTGCTGCGGTTCGGCGCGCCCGCCACGGCGCTGCGGAGTTCCGCGGCGCTGCGCGCGGCTGCGCTCACCGCCCTGTTCGCCCCTCTGACCTGGGCCGTCGCGGAGCTCGCGGCGCTGCCGCTGACCCGCTGAAAAAAATTCGTTCGAAAAGTCCACGCCGGGCGATGAGTTCTGTGTCGAATGGGTGTCTAAGTCTCCGTACAGCACGCACACAGCGCACACACTGACCGGGAGAGACCCTCATGTACCAGCAGATGATCTTCGTGAACCTCGCCGTGAACGACGTCGCCGCGTCGAAGAAGTTCTTCACGGACCTCGGGTACACCATCAACCCGCAGTTCTCCACGGACGACTGCGCGTGCGTCGTCATCAGCGACACCATCATCGCGATGATGCTGAGCAAGCAGCGCTACGCGGACTTCACGCAGAAGGAGATCGCGGACTCCGCGAAGACCAGTGAGACGCTGCTCTGTCTGAGCGCCGAGAGCCGCGAGAAGGTCGACGAGCTCGTGGACAAGGCGATCGCCGCGGGCGGCACGGCGGGCAGGGTCCAGGACTACGGCACGATGTACGGCCGTGCCTACGACGACCTGGACGGGCACACCTGGGAGATCATGTGGATGGACCCCTCCGAGGTGCAGGGCTGACCTCTGTCGCCCCGAGTGGTGCTGCTTAGCATGGGCGGATGCAGCCCTCTTCCGAACACGCATCCGCCACGCGGCGACCCGGCGACGACCGTGAGATCGAGACCCTCGTCGAGTTCGACGAGGTCTGCGGACGCGGGGCGCTCGCCGGGAGCCGCGTCCAGGCCGTGGACCTGACGGAGCGCACCTCCGCGCTCCTCGCCGCGGACGTGACGGGCGCCGTCTTCCTCGGCTGCCCCATGGACGAGGAGGCGGCGGCGAAGGTCCGCGCCTCCGGCGCGCTGGTCTTCCCCCCGGTTCCCGGACTGCCGTTCAATCCGTACCGGGGCCTGCTCTACTCCCCCGACGACCTGTTCGCGGGCCTGGCCGACGGCGGTTACGAGGCGACTCCGGACGCCCACGCCTACGAGTGGTTCCAGCGCACCAAGGCCGACGGGGACGTCCTGTCGTCGATGCTCCGCGCCATACACGACGACTCCATCTCCGATGCCCTGGACGAACTGCTCGACGGGGCGCGCGTGGTGGGCGTCATGGGCGGCCACACGATGAAGCGCGGCACGGACGCCTACGCGGGCGCGGCACGGCTCGGCCGCTCGCTGGCCCGCGCGGGGTTCACGGTGGCGACGGGCGGCGGCCCCGGCGCGATGGAGGCGGCGAACCTCGGCGCGTATGCGGCCGTCTTCGACGACGCCATGCTGGACGAGGCCCTCGAACTCCTCTCCGGGGCGCCGTCGTTCACGCCGTCGGTGACCGAGTGGGCACGCGCGGCCTACGCGGTCCGCGAACTCCGGCCCTCCGGCGGCATGTCGGTCGGCATCCCCACCTGGTTCTACGGCCACGAGCCGCCGAACGCCTTCGCCTCCCACCTCGGCAAGTACTTCGCCAACGCCACCCGCGAGGACGGGCTCCTCGCCCGATCGAACGCGGGCGTCGTCTTCCTGCCCGGCGCGGCGGGCACGGTGCAGGAGGTCTTCGACAACGCCACCCCGAACTACTACGAGTCGCGCGGTGAGCCCACCCCGATGGTCCTGGTCGACCGGGCGCACTGGACGGACCACCTCCCGGTCTGGCCGCTGCTGCGGTCGCTGGCCCGGGAGCGGCCGATGGAGTCCCGTATCGCGCTGGTCGACACGGTGGAGGAGGCGCCGGACGCGCTCGCCGCGCTGCTCGCCGGCCACGCCGGGCCCGCGTAGGGCCCGCCGTGGCGGACGGGCCCCGTGGCGTCGGGCGGGTGCTCAGCCGAACGTCGCGCGCTCCAGCCAGAAGTCGAGCAGCTCGCGGTCCCCGACGACCTCGACCTGTCCGCCGTCCACCGGCCGCCGCCGGTAGAAGGCGAGCAGCACCTCGGTGAGCGGCCCGCGGAGCGCGACGGCGGCCTTGGCGTGGCCGCGGCGCCAGGTGAAGCCGTCGTCGCCGAACTCGATGAGCCACTCGGCGTCGAGGCCCTCGGGGGCGTCGGTCGCGTGCAGATGGATGGAGCCGCGCCCGGCGCCCTTGAGTTCGGCCGCGCTGTCGTCGGGGACGTGGCGCTGGACGAACCGCACGATGTCCAGCCACTCGTCGATCGCGTCGGCGGCCACGTCCGGCGCCACCTCGTAGGCGACGCCCACGGCGATCGCGGCGTCCGAGCGGTGGATCGCCAGCTCGTGCGTCATGCGCCGCGCCCAGAACCCGGCGGTGTGGTCGTCGGTCCACGACCACGCGGAGGCGTCGGCGCCCGCGTCGCGGAACGTCTTCGTGCCGAGCGCGGCGGTCTCGGCCAGCCAGGCGTCGAGCGCGGCCGGGTCGTCGCCGTCGGGCCCGCCGGCCGCCGGCACGTCCTGCGGGGGGATGTTCTCCTCGGCACGGGTGGTGACCAGCCGCTCGCTCCAGCGCACCGCGCCGCCCGAGTGCCGCGCGAGCTGCGCGAGCGTCCAGTCGGGGCAGGTCGGCACGGTGGCGGAGAGATCGGCGCCGTTCAGCGTGGCCCTCAACAGGTCCATCTGGTGGGTGACTTCGTCGCAGTAGCGGTCGTGGCTCAGCAGCGTCGGCGGCTTCGGGGACGTCGCAGGCGTCGCGGACGTCGAGGTCGTCGGGGTCGTCGAGGTCGTCATGGCTCGAACTTTAGAGCGAGCCATGATCGGCGGCATCCAGGTTTTCGGCGGAGCTCACCGGAGCCGCCGCCTCCGCTCCGCTGGTCCTGGCACTCACCCCAGGACGACGACGTCCCCCGCGTCGAACGCGACCTCCACCCGCTCCCCCACCTCCGGCGCCTCCCGCAGCGTGCACGCCGCCTCCAGGCGCGGCCCCTCCTTCGGCTGGAGGTGGACGGCGACATGGGTGCCGCGGAAAGTCCGTGCCGTCACCTCGCACGGCAGCCCCTCGTCGGCGGCCACGAGCCGCACGCCGGCCGGGCGCACGAGGATGCGGCACCGTCCGGCGGGAGTGCCCTCGGGGACGGGGACCCTGCCCCACGCCGTCTCGGCCGCCCCGCCGGATACCGTCGCCTCGGTGACGTTGTCGAAGCCGAGGAAGCGGGCCACGAACTCGTCGGCCGGGTGCTGCCACACCTCGAGCGGCGTGCCGGACTGGGCGATCCGCCCGTCCCGCATGACGACCACGCGGTCGGCCAGCGCGAAGGCCTCGCCCTGGTCGTGCGTGACGGCGAGCACCGTCGTGCCCAACTCGTCGAAGAGCTCCCGCAACTCCACGACCAGGCGCTCCCGCAGCGAGCGGTCCAACTGGCCAAGGGGCTCGTCGAGCATGAGGAGCCGGGGCCGCGGCGCGAGGGCGCGGGCCAGCGCGACCCGCTGCTGTTCGCCGCCGGACAGCGAGGCGACCGCGCGCCGCTGCGCCTTGGGCAGCCCGACGAGCTCCAGCAGTTCGGCGACCCGGTCGGCCTGTTCGCCCCGCGACGCGCCGCGCATCCGGAGCCCGAAGGCGACATTGCCCGCCACGTCGCGCTGTGGGAAGAGCTGGTGGTCCTGGAACATCAGGCCGACGCCCCGCTTGTGCGCGGGCACCCCGCGCTGGTCGCGTCCGTCCAGCTCGATCCGCCCCGCGTCGAGCCCCTGGAGCCCGGCGACCGCCCGCAGCAGCGTCGACTTGCCGCTGCCGCTGGGTCCGAGCACGCACACGATCTCGTGTTCGGCGACCGCCAGGTCGACGGCGTCGAGCGCGGCCCGCGCCCCGAAGCGGACCGTCGCCTCCCGCAGGCTCAGCAGGTCCGTCGTCATCAGAACTCTCCCGTGGTGCGGTCGGCCCGAAGGCGTTCGAGAAGCAGCAGGGACACCGCGCACACCACCATGAGGATCGTGGAGAGAGCCATCGCCTGCCCGTAGTTGAGGTCACCGGCCCGGCCGAGCAGCCGGGCCACGGCGACGGGCAGCGTCGGGTTGTCGGGCCGCGCGATGAACACCGTCGCCCCGAACTCCCCGAGCGACACCGCGAAGGCGAACCCCGCGGCGATCAGCAGCGCGCGCCGCACCATGGGCAGGTCGACCTCCCGCCACACCCGCAGCGGAGAGGCGCCGAGCACGGCCGCCGCCTCGCGCAGCCGTCCGTCCACCGCCCGCAGGACGGGCAGCATGGTCCGTACGACGAACGGCACGCCGACCAGGGCCTGGGCGAGCGGCACCAGCATCCAGGTGGCCCGCAGGTCGAGCGGCGGCTCGTCGAGCGTGATCAGGAACCCGAAGCCGACGGTCACCGCCGAGACACCGAGCGGCAGCATGAGCAGCGCGTCGAACCCGCGTACGAGACGACCGGCGCGCCGGGTGAGCGCGGCGGCGGCGAGCCCGCCGATGACCACGGCGATGACGGTGGCCACGAGCGCGTACCGCAGCGAGTTCCCGATCGCCTCGATCGGCGGCACGAGGAAGGCGCCGCCGTCCGCCGAGGTCAGCTCGCGGTAGTAGGCGAGCCCGACGCCGTCGGGCCCGGCGAGGGAGCGCTGGACCAGCACCCCGAGCGGCAGCAGGATCAGCACCGCGACCGTGGCCATGACCAGGCCGAGCAGGGTCCACTGGCCCGCCCCGCGCGGGCGGCGCGCGACCCCGACGGCGTCCACGAGCTTCAGCGCGCTCTCGCGCCGCCGCACCGTCCACGCGTGGACGGCCAGGATCAGCCCCACCGCCGCGAACTGCACGAGGGTCAGGACGGCGGCCGTGGGGAGATCGAGCAGTTGTGCGGTCTGCCGGTAGATCTCCACTTCCAGCGTCGAGTACGCGGGCCCGCCGAGGATCTGCACGACGCCGAAGGAGGTGAAGGTGAAGAGGAAGACCATCAGCGCCGCCGCCGCGACGGCGGGCCCGAGCGCGGGCAGCGTCACCGTCCGCCAGGCGGTCAGGCGCGAGGCGCCGAGCATCCGCGCGGCCTCCTCCTGCCGCGGGTCGAGCTGCGACCAGAGCCCGCCGACCGTGCGGACGACGACCGCGTAGTTGAAGAAGACGTGCGCGAGGAGGATCGCCCACACGGTGGTGTCCAGGCGCACGCCCCACAGCTCGTCGAAGAGCCCGCCCCGCCCGATCAGCGCGAGGAACGCCGTCCCGACGACCACCGTGGGCAGCACGAACGGCACGGTGACCACGGCCCGCAGCACCTGCTTGCCGGGGAAGTCGAGGCGCGCGAACACATACGCGCCGGGGAGCGCGATCAGCAGCGTGAGCGCGGTCGACGCGAGCGCCTGCCAGGTGGTGAACCACAGCACGTGCCGGATGTCGGACTGCCCCAGCACCTCCGTGATCCGCCCGAACCGCCAGACGCCGTCGACGTGCAGCCCGCGCGCGACGATCGCGGTGACCGGGTAGGCGAAGAACACCGCGAAGAACGCGACGGGCAGGGCCATCAGGCCGAGCCGCGCCGCACTCCCCCTGCGCGACCGCGTGCGGGAGCGGGGCGCGACCGCCTCCGCGCTCTTGTCTACTTCAGTACGAGCGAGGTCCACGACTTGATCCACGGCTCGCGGTTGTCGGCGATCTTCTTCGGGTCCATGGTCTGCGGCTCGTCGACCGTCACACCGTGCTCCGTGAACAGCTCGGGCAGCTTCGTGCCCTTGACCACCGGATTCACGAACATTTGCAACGGCATGTCCGCCTGGAACTCCTTGCCCACGAGGAAGTCCAGGAGCGCCTTGCCGCCCTTGGTGTTGCCCGCGTTGCCGAGCAGGCCCGCGTACTCGACCTGGCGGAAGCACGTGCCGGTGGCGACGCCGGTCGGCGCCTCCTCGGGCTGCGGCTCGGCATAGAGCACCTCGACGGGCGGGGAGGAGGCGTAGGAGACGACGAGCGGCCGGTCGCCCTTGGCCTTCTTGCCGCCGGCGGACCCGGAGAACTCCTCGTTGTAGGCCTGCTCCCAGCCGTCGACGACCTTGACGCCGTTGGCCTTGAGCTTCTTCCAGTAGCCCGCCCAGCCCTGGTCGCCGTACTTCGCGGCGGTGCCGAGCAGGAAGCCGAGGCCGGGCGAGGACGTCGAGGCGTTCTCGGTGACCAGGAGGTCCTTGTAGGCGGGCTTGACCAGGTCGTCGAAGGACTTCGGCGGCGCCAGCTTCTTGTCGGCGAAGTACTTCTTGTCGTAGTTGACGCAGATGTCACCGCTGTCGACGGGCGTCACCCGGTGCTTGCCCCCGTCGACCCGGTAGCGCGCGTCGATGCCGTCGGCGCCCTTGACCTCGTACGGCTGGAAGAGGCCGTTGTCGAGCGCCCGGGACAGGAGGGTGTTGTCGACGCCGAAGAAGACGTCGCCCTGGGGGTTGTCCTTGGAGAGGATCGCCTTGTTCACGGCGGCGCCCGCGTCACCGTCCTTGAGGATGGTGACCTGATAGCCGGAGCGCTTCTCGAAGTCCTTCAGCACGTCCTTGGAGACGTTGAAGGAGTCATGCGTGACGAGCGTGACCTTCTTGGCGTCGGCCTTGTCCGAGCCGCCGCCGGAGCCGCACGCGGAGAGCGCGCAGACCCCGAGACCCACCGCGACGGCGGCGGCCACGACGTTCCTGCCTCGGTTCCTGCCGCTCTTGCCGCTCTGGCGGCTCCTGCTGGTGGTGCGGGTGGTGCGGGTGGTGCTCACGGAAAAGTCCTCCTGGGTGTCCAGGAAGAGACGCGGCCCTGCCCACGGGCCGGTGGCACGCGGGCAGGGCGCTACAGCTTGAGTAATGCCCGAACTTCCTACCCAGAATGACCTGGGCGAGGTTCAGAGGGTCTGCGGCCCACCTGTCCAAGGTGCCGCACTCTCAGCGCTGTGGCGCTCCCCTGTCGGAATATGCAGATGTGCGTACGAAACCCGTACGACCGCCAGACTACCGCTCGGCGGCGGCGAGCTGACCGCACGCCCCGTCGATCTCCTGGCCACGGGTGTCGCGGATCGTCACCGGCACACCATGGGCGGCGATGGCCTCCACGAACGCCTTCTCGTCCTCGGGCCGCGAGGCCGTCCACTTGGAGCCCGGCGTCGGGTTCAGCGGGATGAGGTTCACGTGCACCGGCTTGCCCCGGAGCAGCCGGCCGAGACGGTCACCGCGCCACGCCTGGTCGTTGATGTCGCGGATGAGCGCGTACTCGATGGAGAGGCGGCGGCCCGACTTGGCGGCGTACTCCCAGCCCGCGTCGAGCACCTCGCGCACCTGCCAGCGCGTGTTGACCGGCACGAGGGTGTCGCGCAGCTCGTCGTCCGGGGCGTGCAGCGAGATGGCGAGGCGGCACTTGAAGCCCTCGTCGGAGAACCGGTGGATCGCGGGCACGAGGCCGACCGTCGAAACCGTGATGCCGCGCTGCGACAGACCGAGGCCGTCCGGCTCGGGGTCGGTGAGGCGGCGGATGGCGCCGGTCACGCGGTTGTAGTTGGCCAGCGGCTCGCCCATGCCCATGAAGACGATGTTGGAGAGCCGCGCGGGGCCGCCGGGGATCTCGCCGTCCCGCAGCGCGCGCATGCCGTCCACGATCTGGTGCACGATCTCGCCCGTCGACAGGTTCCGGTCGAGACCGGCCTGTCCGGTGGCGCAGAACGGGCAGTTCATGCCGCATCCGGCCTGGGAGCTGATGCACATGGTCACCCGGTCCGGGTAGCGCATGAGCACCGACTCCACGAGCGTCCCGTCGAAGAGCCGCCAGAGCGTCTTGCGGGTGGTGTCGTCGTCACAGCTGATGTGCCGCACCACGGACATCAGGTCGGGCAGCAGCGCTTCCCGGAGCTTCTCGCGCGCACCGGCCGGGATGTCGGTCCACTCCGCGGGGTCGTGGGCGTACCGCGCGAAGTAGTGCTGCGAGAGCTGCTTGGCGCGGAACGGCTTCTCGCCGGTGGCGGCGACGGCTTCCTTGCGCTCGGCGGGCGTGAGGTCGGCGATGTGCCGCGGCGGCTTCTTGGCACCGCGGGGCGCGACGAAAGTGAGTTCTCCGGGCTTAGGCATGGTCCTTCCAGTGTCGCAGACATACGAGGAGGGGCCCGCCGCCCTGTGGACAACGGACCCCTTCGTACGTTTACGCAGGTCAAACGGTTACGAGATCAGCCCGACCCCACGAAGACCACCAGCAGCAGCCAGACCACCGGCGCCGTCGGGAGGAGCGAGTCCAGGCGGTCCATGATGCCGCCGTGGCCCGGGAGCAGCGTGCCCATGTCCTTGATCCCGAGATCCCGCTTGATCATCGACTCGCCGAGGTCGCCCAGCGTGGCGCTCGCCGCGACCGCGAGGCCGATCAGCAGTCCCTGCCACCACGCCCCGTCGTCGATCAGGAACTCCATGCACAGCGCGCCCGCGGCCATCGCGAACGTGACCGCGCCGACCAGGCCCTCGCGGGTCTTGCCGGGGCTGATGCGGGGCGCGAGCTTGTGCTTGCCGAAGCGCCAGCCGATCGCGTACGCCCCGGTGTCGCTGACCACGGTCAGGAGCAGGAACGTGAGCACCCGCCGCGGGCCGTCGTCCGCGGTGAGCATCAGCGCCACGAACGTCGCGAGGAAGGGGACGTAGAACGCGGCGAACACGCCCGCCGTGACGTCCTTCAGATAGCCCTCGGGGGGCTCGGTCATGCGCCAGACGAGCACCGCGAGCGCGGTGAGCGACATCGCCACCCACGCGCCCTCGGTGCCGCGGACGTATCCGGCGACGACCATCGCCGCGCCGCCCACCGCGAGCGGCACCAGCGGCGCCTTGATGCCCTTGCGCTCCTGGAGCCGCGAGGTGAGCTCCCAGAGGCCGACGACGACGGCGACCACTATGACGCCGATGAAGACGGCCTTCACGATGAACAGCGACGCGACGATCACCGCGCCGAGCCCCACACCGACTCCTATGGCCGCCCCGAGGTCGCGGCCCGCGCTCTTCTTCTGCGGAGGCTGCGGAGCTGCCGGGACGGGCTGTGGTGCGCTGGGCATGGGCTCCTGCGGAGGCTCGTGACGGAACGGGGGGCCGCTCGTCCGAGTGGCCCCCCGGTCGTCCTGGTCTGAGCCGCTCACGGGAACGTCAGGCACGATGGGCATGGGCCGCGTCTCGGACGGAAGCAGCGCGTCCTGCGCATCGTACGCGGGACCTGCCGGAGGCGCGCCCTGGCCGGGCGTCCCCCAGTACCCGGTTCTGGGCGGCGCCCCCCAGGAGGAGTCGTTCACGGATCGGTTTCCTAGTTTTTCGGGCTTCCTCGGACCAGAGCCTCAGACCTCGAGCAGCTCGGCTTCCTTGTGCTTGAGCAGCTCGTCCACCTGAGCGACGTACTTCGCGGTGGTGTCGTCGAGCTCCTTCTCCGCGCGACGGCCCTCGTCCTCGCCGATGTCGCCGTCCTTGACCGCCTTGTCGATGGCGTCCTTGGCCTTGCGGCGGACCGAGCGGATCGACACCTTCGAGTCCTCGGCCTTGCCCTTGGCGACCTTGATGTAGTCCCGGCGGCGCTCCTCGGTGAGCTCGGGGAAGGTCACCCGGATGATGCTGCCGTCGTTGCTCGGGTTGACCCCGAGGTCGGAGTCGCGGATCGCCTGCTCGATGTTGCGCAGCGCGCTCTTGTCGAACGGGGTCACCACGGCCATCCGCGGCTCGGGAACCGAGAACGAGGCCAGCTGGTTGATCGGCGTCAGCGCGCCGTAGTAGTCGGCCACGATCTTGTTGAACATCGCCGGGTGCGCACGGCCGGTGCGGATCGCGGCGAAGTCCTCCTTGGCGACCACGACAGCCTTCTCCATCTTCTCCTCGGCCTCGAGGAGGGTCTCTTCGATCACCACTTGCTCCTGCGTGTCTTGAGTAGGCCCGGCCGGCACGGGGCGGCCGGCTGCGTCGCGTGTCTTTCCTGCACGGTGTCCGACCGGCAGGGCTTTGTCCATCCCCTCAAGGGGCGTCTGCGTGACGTTCCTTGAGGCTGGTCCAGGTCCCTGGGGTCAGGCTCGGCTTTCCTGATCGCCCACGAGTGTGCCGATCTTCTCACCCTTGACGGCCCGGGCGATATTGCCCGCGGAGAGCAGCTCGAAGACCAGGATGGGCAGCTTGTTGTCCCGGCACAGCGTGATCGCGGTCATGTCGGCGACCTTGAGGTCGCGGGTGATGACCTCGCCGTAGCCGAGCGCGTCGAACTTCACCGCGTCGGGGTTGGACTTCGGGTCGGAGTCGTAGACGCCGTCCACGCCGTTCTTGCCCATGAGCAGCGCCTCGGCGTCGATCTCCAGGGCGCGCTGGGCGGCGGTGGTGTCGGTGGAGAAGTACGGCATGCCCATGCCCGCGCCGAAGATGACCACGCGGCCCTTCTCCAGGTGGCGCACGGCGCGCAGCGGGATGTACGGCTCCGCGACCTGCCCCATGGTGATGGCGGTCTGGACGCGGCAGTCGATGCCCTCCTTCTCCAGGAAGTCCTGGAGGGCGAGGCAGTTCATGACCGTGCCGAGCATGCCCATGTAGTCGGAGCGGGCGCGGTCCATGCCGCGCTGCTGCAGTTCGGCGCCGCGGAAGAAGTTGCCGCCGCCGATGACGACGGCGATCTGGGCGCCGTCGCGGACCACGGCCGCGATCTCCCGGGCGATGGCGTGCACCACGTCGGGGTCGACCCCGAGGCCGCCACCACCGGCGAACGCCTCACCGGAGAGCTTCAGCAGAAAGCGTCCGGCTACTTTGCCGTCGTCGTCACTCTTGGAGTCGGCCTTGGTGGTCATGGTGATCTCGCTTCTCTTACTTGACACACATGCGAAGAAGGCCACTGCCGGCGGGGTGTCGTTCGCATCCCATGCTCGGCAGCGGCCTCCTCGTCAGATCCTGCGGTCGTACATCGCGTACGGGTTCCCTCTGCGGGGCTCCCCACGCGGGCGACCGCTGTCGACCCTATAGGGGTCTACCGTCGATCGCGGTACGGACTCAGATGCCGACCTTGATGCGCGAGAAGCGCTTCAGGGTGACACCGGCCTCGGCGAGAACCTTCTCGACCGACTTCTTGTTGTCCAGCGCGTACGGCTGGCCGAGGAGGGTGGCCTCCTTGAAGAAGCCGTTGACGCGACCCTCGACGATCTTCGGGAGGGCGGCCTCGGGCTTGCCCTCGGCGCGGGTGGTCTCCTCGGCGACGCGACGCTCGGTCTCGACGACCTCGGCCGGGACGTCCTCCTTGGAGAGGTACTTCGGCGCGAAGGCGGCGATGTGCTGCGCGACACCCTTGGCGACGTCGGCGTCGGCCTTGTCCAGCTCGACGAGGACACCGATCTGCGGGGGCAGGTCGGGCATCGTGCGGTGCATGTACGCGGTGACGTAGGAGCCCGAGAACTGCGCGAAGCGGTCCAGGACGATCTTCTCGCCGAGGTTGGCGTTGGCCTCGTCGACGTACGCCTGGACGGTCTTGCCGGCCTCGATCTCGGACGCGAGCAGCGCCTCGAGGTCGGCCGGGGACGTCTTGGCGATGTGGGCGGCGAGGTTGTTCGCCACGGCCTGGAACTTCTCGCCCTTGGCGACGAAGTCCGTCTCGCACTTCAGCTCGACGATGACACCGGAGGTGTTGTCGTCGGCGATGAGGGAGACCACGGCGCCGTTCTCGGCGGAGCGGCCCTCGCGCTTGGCGACGCCCTTCTGGCCCTTGATGCGGAGCGCCTCGACGGCCTTGTCGACGTTGCCCTCGGCCTCGTCGAGCGCCTTCTTGCAGTCCATCATGCCGGCGCCGGTGAGCTCGCGGAGCTTCTTGACGTCAGCGGCGGTGTAGTTCGCCATGATCGAAATTTCTCTCTCGGAGTCTGAAAGATCTACGAAGGTGTACGGGTGAACGGCGGGGGCCGATCGGGCCCCCGCCGTCAACTACCGAACCTGTGAGGTCAGGCCTGCTCGGCGTCCGCGGCCGGGGCCTCGGCGGCCGGGGCCTCGGCGGCGGGCGCCTCGGCGGCGTCCTCGGCCGGCTTCTCCTCGGCCTTGGGGGCCTCGGCGTCGTCGGCCTTCTTCTCGCCCTCGAGCAGGTCGCGCTCCCACTCGGCGAGCGGCTCGCCGGCGGCCTTCTCGCCCGGCTTCGAGTCGCCGGTGGCGACGCCGGAACGGGCGATGAGGCCCTCGGCGACGGCGTCGGCGATCACGCGGGTGAGCAGGGTGACGGAACGGATCGCGTCATCGTTGCCGGGGATCTTGTAGTCGACCTCGTCGGGGTCGCAGTTGGTGTCGAGGATGGCGACGACCGGGATGTTGAGCTTCCGGGCCTCGCCGACCGCGATGTGCTCCTTCTTGGTGTCCACGATCCAGACGGCGCTGGGCACCTTCTGCATCTCGCGGATACCACCGAGGGTCTTCTCCAGCTTGGCCTTCTCGCGCGAGAGCACGAGAAGCTCCTTCTTGGTGAGACCGGAGGCGGCGACGTCCTCGAAGTCGATCTGCTCGAGCTCCTTGAGGCGCTGCAGACGCTTGTAGACGGTCGAGAAGTTGGTGAGCATGCCGCCCAGCCAGCGCTGGTTGACGTAGGGCATGCCGACGCGGGTGGCCTGCTCCGCGATGGCCTCCTGCGCCTGCTTCTTCGTGCCGACGAACATGACCGTGCCGCCGTGGGCGACGGTCTCCTTGACGAACTCGTAGGCGCGGTCGATGTACGACAGCGACTGGAGCAGGTCGATGATGTAGATGCCGTTGCGCTCGGTGAAGATGAAGCGCTTCATCTTCGGGTTCCAGCGACGGGTCTGGTGACCGAAGTGGACGCCGCTTTCCAGCAGCTCCCGCATCGTGACGACGGCCATGGCCGTTCTCCTTGAGATTCTCGGTTGTGCCGCGTGTGCCGGACGGCACTCGCGCCTGACGCCCGCTGTGCGCCTTGCCGCTAGGGACCGAGGGGCGCTGACACCGGCCGCTGACGGCTCGGTGTCGGGGCGTGCGAAGTCGACCCGGTGACCCGGATCGCCACAAGAAGTGTACGGGACCCACGGGGCCCCGGATGACGCCACTGGGTTGACCAGGCTGGCGGGGGGTGGGGGGAGGCCCCGGGGAGGGATGGTGGGAGGCCGAGGGGCGGCCCCGGGGGCTGGCTTCACGTCTGGCGGTCGGGTCAGGGGGCGGTGGACTTGGCGGGGCGGTGAGCCGGGCGGCGCCCCCCGGGGGGCTGGCCTCGTGTCTGGCGGTCGGGCCAGGGGGCGGTGGGCTTGGCGGGGCGGTGAGCTTGGCGGGGCGGTGAGCCGGGCGGCCCTGCGATCGGGAGCGACGGCCGTGCGGCCCTGCGGTCGGACCGGGCCAGGCGGGGCGGCGGGTCGGGCGGCTCCGCAGTCGAGCGGCCCTGCGGCCAGGGGGCCCTGGAGCCCTGCGGTCGGGTGAGCCAGGCGGGGGCGGTGAGCGAGGCGGGCGGTCGAGAGGCCCGGGGGCGGGTGGCCCGCGGTCAGGAGGCCCGGCGGCAGGAAAGCCCGGCGGCAGGAAAGCCCGGCGGCCGGGAGGCCCGGCGGCAGGGTGAGCCGGTGGTGGGCGTCCACCGGAGGTTCGTCGTCGTCTCCGGACGGGTGACGAAGTTATGCACAACGAGCCGGTCATCCACCGATCCGGACCATGATCCCTGCGGAACGCCGAAGCGCGGGACGGTTCCCCCATGCGCCTGGAACTGCTGCTGACCGCACTGGCCGCCCTGCTGGCGACGACCTGGAACCCGCCCGCCCCCGCTCCCGTCTCCTCCCCACCGCCACCGCCACCCCCACGCATGGCCACGGCCTGGCCTGTCGGCACCCACCCCGCGGTCCTGCGCGCCTGGGACCCCCCGGCGACGGGATACGGCGCGGGCCACCGCGGAGTCGACCTCGCCGCGCTCCCGGGCAGCCCGGTGCGGGCGGTTGCTCCCGGCCGGGTCTCCTTCGCGGGGCAGGTCGCGGGCCGAGGGGTGATCTCCGTGGAACTGGACGGCACAGGCGACCCCCCGCTGCGCACGACGTACGAACCGGTGCGGCCGGCACTGAAGAAGGGCGCCAAGGTCACCGCGGGCCAGCAGATCGGCACCCTCGCATCCCCTACGGGCCACTGCCCCGCGAGCTGCCTCCACTGGGGCCTCCGCAGAGCCGAGGTCTACCTCGACCCACTGACCCTGCTGCCGCCCTGGCTCCTCAACCGCGGCCCGTCACGACTCCTGCCGATCAAGGGGGCGGCGCTGACGAGCACCACGCGCCGCCGAGCCGGGAGCCCCGCCAAGCCACAGTCGCCGCAGAACCTCGGCCCCAGGGCCTCGGTCGCCGCGAAGCCTCAGCCCCGCACACCCCGCAGGGCCATGGAGACCGCCGCTTCGGTGATGGCGGCGGGGTCCTCCGCCGCGCCGAGCTCGATCCGCCGCACCGCCGCGTCCACCACGCCCTGGAGCAGCATCGCGGCCAGCCGCGGCTGCTCGTGCCCGAGGCTTTCGAGCGCCTCGACGATCATCGCGACGAGCCCGCCGTGCGCGGCCCGGATCTTCTCCCTGGCCCCGGCGTCGAGCTCGCTCGCGGAGATGGCCACGACCGCCCGGTGGCGCCGGTCGCCCACCAGGGCGAGCTGCTGCCTGACGTACGCCTCGACCTTGCCCTCGGCGGAGTCCGCGCCCTGCATCGCCGCCGAGACCTCGGCCGCCCAGACGGGGAAGTCGACCTCGCAGAGTTCTTCGACCACGGCTGCCCGCGACCGGAAGTACTCGTACACGGACGATCGGGCGAGCCCGGTGCGCTCGGCGAGAGCGGGGAAGGTCAACGCCTCCGTACCGCCCTCGGACAGCAGGGACCGCGCGGCGTCCAGCAGGGCCCCGCGCTGCATCGACCGGTGCTCGGCCACTGAGGCCGCTCGAATCCTTGGCACGGCTCCACCTTACGGACGGGACGCCCCGCATGGGAGCCGCCTCCCCCGGCCGGACGCCTAGGGCAGGACCGATTCAGCGCGCTCAGCGCCCAAAACTCGCCAGCTTCGCCCGCAGCTGCAGCACCGACTTCGTGTGGATCTGGCTGACCCGGCTCTCGGTCACCCCAAGGACGTTGCCGATCTCGGCGAGCGTGAGTCCCTCGTAGTAATAGAGCGTCACGACGGTCTTCTCACGCTCCGGCAGCGTGTTGATCGCCCGAGCGAGAAGCCGGCGCAGCTCCCGGTCCTCGGCCACCTCGACGGGGTTGTCGGCCGCGTGGTCCTCAAGCGTGTCCATCAGGCTGAGGCGGTCGCCGCCGTCACCGCCGACGTGCAGCAGCTCCTCCAGCGCCACCACGTTCGCCAGCGACAACTGACTGAAAATCGCGTGCAGTTCCTCCACGGCGATGCTCATCTCGGCGGCCACCTCGCTCTCCGACGGGGTCCGCCGGAGCTGCGCTTCCAGCGTGGCGTAGGCGCGCTCGACGTTGCGGGCCTTCTGCCGCACGGACCGCGGGATCCAGTCGAGCGCCCGCAGCTCGTCGATCATCGCGCCGCGGATACGCGTGATCGCGTACGTCTCGAACTTGATCGACCGCTCGATGTCGAACTTCTCGATCGCGTCGATCAGCCCGAACACCCCGGACGAGACGAAGTCGGCCTGCTCCACATTGGGCGGCAGCCCCACGCTGACCCGGCCCGCGACGTACTTGACCAGCGGCGAATAGTGCAGGATCAGCTGCTCCCGCAATCGCCCGTCGCCCGTCTCCTTGTACGAGCGCCACAACTCGTCCAGCGACGAGGGGGCGGGGGGCCGCTCCTGCTCGCCGCTACGGGCGGCGGGCGGAACCGCTGCCCGGTCGGACCCTGAGATGTGCTGGGGCATTCTTCGCCTTGAGCCGTTCTGCCGTGAACCGGTGAGGTCGCGTCGGTCGGTCTGTTCGCGCGGAGCGGTGACATCGCCGGTGCCGCTCGCGCCACTGCGGTGGGAAGTGTCCGTGAAGTGAATGAGGTTGTCCGTCTGGTTGCCTGTCCGCGTCGGAATGCTCGTGAGCGTAGCGTGACTGAAGCGTCGCAGTGCGCGAAGGAAGGGGGCTCAAGGGTGCGCAGATACGTTCCGCTCAGACCCCGAAGGTGTCCCCTCCGTCGCACTGCGTCACGGCACCGGCGCACCAACTCCGCCATTTCGCAAGGGGCGTCGAGAGTCATCCGTCCGGCGGAACACGCTCGGTCACGATTCACCTCCGCCGGGGAAGACGGCCGGGTTCGCCTGGCGTGTCAACTGCCAGCTGTCGCCGTGTCGTTCGACGAACCCCATCGACTGAAGTTCGTACAGGCGCCCTACGGCGTCGTCCTCGGTCGTGCCCCCGCCGACCGCGAGGTCACGCGCCGTCGCACGCCCCCGCGCGGGCACGGCCGCCAGGACGCGCGCCGCCCCGGGGTCGAGCAGATCACGCGGCAGCACGGGGCCGCGTCTCTCCGGGGCCAGCTCACCCATGTCTCCGACCAGCTCGACGACCTCCGCGGCGTCGGTCACGAGGACGCCGCTCCCCCGCAGCAGCTCGTGCACGCCGCCGGAGAGGGCGCTGGTCGCGGGCCCCGGCACCCCCATGGCGAAGCGTCCCAACTCCTGCGCGGAGCGGGCCGTGGCGAGCGCCCCGCTGCGGTAGGTGGCCTCGACGACCACCGTCCCCCGGGTCAGGGCGGCGATCACCCTGTTCCGCTGGATGAAGCGGCTGGGGGTCGGATGGTCGCCCGGCGGCAACTCGCCGACCACGAGCCCCTGTTCCGCGATCCGCCCGAACAACTGGGCATGGCCGCGTGGATAGGGCCTGTCCACCCCGCACGCCAGCACGGCCACGGTGGCCCCGCCCGCGCCGAGTGCCCCGCGGTGGGCGGCACCGTCCACTCCATACGCCCCACCGGAGACCACGACCCAGCCGCGCTCGGCAAGCCCCGCCCCGAGCGTGGCCGCCATGTGCGCGCCGTATTCCGTGCAGGCGCGTGAGCCGACGACGGCCACCGACCGCAGGGCCCATATCCGCAGGCAGGGCCGGCCCCGCACCCAGAGCCCGACCGGCCGCCCGTCACCGAGGTCGTCCAGCGGCGACGGCCACTCGGTGTCCCCCGGGCACACGAACCGTGCCCCGACGTCCCGCGCCACCGCCAGGTCCCGCTCCGGCCGCGCCTCGGCGGCCCGCGCCCGCAGCCCTTCCCACCGGCGGGCGCTGACTCCTGGCGGTGGCTCCTCGCCTCGGAGGCGGTGCAGCACTTCGACAGGGCCGTGCTCGCGCAGCCACCGGCCGCCAACAGTGTCTCCGGGTTCGAGCACGCGTGTCAGGGCGGCTCTGGCAAGGCGCTCCTCGTCGGCCGGCGGGCCCGCCGCGGTCACCGCGCGGCACCGATCGCCGTCGGGACGCCGCGTGAGATCCCCGTGCGCAGTTGGAGTGCGAGGGCGACGTCCTGTGCGCAGGGCCGGTCGTGCCCCGCGAGGTCGGCGACCGTCCACGCCACGCGCAGGACGCGGTCGAGGCCGCGGGCGGTGAGGAAGCCGCGCTCCAGGTCCACCTCCGCGGCGTCCAGCGCGCCGGGGACGGCGGGCCACCGGGTGCGCAGGGCGTGACCGGGGACTTCGCTGTTGGTCCGCCAGCCGGTGCCGGACAGCCGGGCCGCCGCGCGCTCGCGTGCCGCGCGCACCCGGTCGGCGACGGTGCGGGTGGACTCACCGCGCGTGGCATACCCCGCCAGTTCGGAGCGGGTGACCGCCTCCACCTCCACCTTCAGGTCGACCCGGTCGAGCAGCGGGCCCGAGAGGCGGGCCTGATAGCGCCGGATGACGGAGGCGGGGCAGTCGCAGCCGTCGCCGAGCAAGGTGTGCCGTCCGCAGGGGCAGGGGTTGGCGGCGAGCACCATCAGGAACTTCGCGGGCAGCCGCACCACGCCCGCGCTGCGGGCGATGACCACGTGGCCCGATTCCAGGGGCTGCCGCAGGGAGTCGAGGGCCTGGCTGCTGAACTCCGGGGCCTCGTCGAGAAAGAGGACTCCACGATGGGCCAACGACACCGCGCCCGGCCGCGCCAGCCCCTTGCCGCCGCCCACCAGGGACTGCATCGTCGCGGAGTGGTGGGGTGCGCAGTAGGGCGCGACGTCCAGCAGCGGCCTGCCCGGCGGCAGCATGCCGGCCACCGAGTGGACGGCCGTCACCTCCAGGGAGTCCTCGCGGCTCAGCGGCGGCAGGATCGCCGGCAGCCGCTCCGCGAGCATCGTCTTTCCCGCGCCCGGAGGGCCCTGCAGAAAGAGGTGGTGCGCCCCCGCGGCGGCCACCTCGATGGCGGTCCTCGCCGCCGCCTGGCCCACGACGTCCGCCAGGTCGAGCGCGTGGGCGTCGTCCGGGGCGCCGCCGAGACCCGTGCCGACTCCGGCGCCGGGCACGCTGAGCCCCGCGAGCATCAGGTCGGGACGGCCCGGTTCCTCCGGCTCCTCGTGCGGCACCGGCTCGTCGGTGAGCACCGCGACGAGCTGCCGCAGGCTGCGCACGCCGAGCACCGAGACGCCCGGCACCAGCGAGGCCTCGGCGGCGGTGCACTCCGGGACGACCACCTGCTCATAGCCCGCATCCGCCGCCGCGAGGACGGACGGCAGGACGCCTCGCACGGGCCGCACCCGGCCGTCGAGCCCCAGCTCCCCGATCATCACGATGTCGGCGAGGACCCGGGGGTCGATCCGCTCGGCCGCGCCGAGGACGGCACAGGCGACAGCCAGATCGAAGCCGCTGCCGCCCTTCGGCACGGACGCCGGGCTCAGCCCCACGGTGAGCTTCTTCTGCGGCCACTCGCCGCCCGAGTTGACCACGGCGGCCCTGACGCGGTCACGGCTCTCCGTCAGGCTCTTGTCCGGCAGGCCGACCAGCGTGAACGCCGCCACGCCCGGCTCCAGACCCGCCTGCACCTCCACCACGACGCCTTCGACACCGACCAGCGCCACGGAACACGTACGCGCGAAGCCCATCACGCCACCCCGCGCACATGCTCGACCGCGGGGGCGCCGCGGCGCGGGAGCAGGATGCCGACGAGGTCGATGCGGACGCCGCCCGGCGGTGGGCCGCCGCGCTCCTCGATCCAGCGCTCGGCCAGCCGCCGGAGCCGCTCCGCCTTGTCCGGGCCCACGGCCGCCATCGGGTGCTCGAACGGCGTGGAGCCGTCCGGTCCCGCCCTGCGGGTCTTGACCTCGCAGACGACGAGGGCGTCACCGTCCAGGGCCACGATGTCGATCTCGCCGGACCTGCCCGCGCGCCAGTTGCGCGCCAGGACCGTCATTCCCGACTCGACCAGCCGCCGGGCGGCCAGTTCCTCGCCGTACTTGCCGAGTGCTCCTCGTGCGTTCATGTCGGCACCACCTCCGACACACACGGTCACGCACCCGGCCGCGCCTATTGGATCTTGGTGCGTTACTCGCCGGTTGTGGACAACTCCGTCACCCTGTCGAGCGACTCACACCCGCGGCGAGCGACTCACACCCCTGGCGAGCCGCTCGGGCCCGGCTCAGCCCCCAGGCAGCTCAAGATCGCTCTTGTTGAGTTCCTCGATGTTCACGTCCTTGAACGTCAGGACGCGCACCTGCTTCACGAAACGGGCCGGTCTATACATGTCCCACACCCAGGCGTCCGCCATGGAGACCTCGAAGAACACCTCGCCCTGGACCGAATGCACCTGCATCTCATAGTCATTGGTGAGGTAGAAGCGCCGCTCGGTCTCGATCACGTATTTGAACAGACCGACGACATCGCGGTACTCCCGGTAGAGCTTCAGCTCCATCTCGGTCTCGTACTTCTCGAGGTCCTCGGCGCTCATGGCATGTTCCCCTTCAGCCGTGCGTCCCCCCATTGTGCGTCAGCCCCGAGAGCCCCTACACGATTTCCGTGGCGAGGGTCTCGGGCCGCTCAGGGGGCCCTTCGTCGAGCAGTCGGCGCAACAGCTCGGCGAGTCTGGTCGGATACACCGTCTCATGACCCTCGGTCAGTTCCCGGCACGTCCACCAACGTGCTCCGGTGACGCTGCGGCGCTCCAGCTCCGTGAGGCCCTCCGCGGCGATCGCGGTCTGCGCGGTGCGGGCCAGGTAGTACCACTCGTCCTGGTCCCAGCGCCGCCCGTCGAAGGGGAAGGAGCAGACCCGACGCCACAGCACGGGCCCCAGCTCGACCTCGGTGATGCCCGTCTCCTCGCGCAGCTCGCGCAGCGCGGCCTCTTCCCGCGTCTCGCCGCCCTCCAGGCCGCCGCCCGGCGTGAACCACCAGTCGTCGGACGGGTCCCCCGGCTCATGGCCGTGCAGCAGCAGAATGCGGTCCTCCGGGTCGAGCACCACCACGCGCGCCACCCTGCGCAGCGGCCGGTTGCTCGAAGAGATCTCAGGCGGCACGGGCCGCCTCCATGGCACGGCTCCTGCCGCGCCCCATCCGCTTGGCCACGGGACCGTACGCCGCCCCGCCGAGCACGAGCACCATGCCCACCACGACCGCGGTCACCATCAGGCGCAGCGGTCCGGGCTCGGAGAGGCCGCCCGGCATGTCCGCGAAGCCCTCGGGCCGCTCCAGCATGCCGAATTCGTCCATGGGCCAGGCCACCGCGTCGACCCGGCCCCGCACCGCGTCGCGTGGCACCGTGCCGTTCTCGCCGTCGCTCAGGTGCGCGCTGGAGTCCAGGGAGCCGCTGCGCTCGTCGCCGAGCAGGAACAGGCGCCCCTCGGGGACCGTCGTGGTGGGGATGCCCATGGCCGCGGCACCCGTGCCGTCGGGAAGATACGGTTCTGCGATCTCCTCGCCGTTGACGGTCAGCTTGCCGTCCTCGCAGCAGGCGATCTTGTCGCCGCCCACGCCGACCACACGCTTGACCATCGGCAGGTCGCCCCAGGTGGACTGCTCGAAGACGACCACGTCACCGCGGCGCACCTCACCGCCGTCGACCCGCTGGGCGAGCACGCGGTCGCCCGCGCCGATCGTCGGCGTCATCGACCCGGTGGGCACCGTATACGGCTGGTACAGGACCGCGCCCCAGACGAACCCGCCGAGGAACAGCACACAGCCGAGGGCCACGGCGACGCCCGACAGCACGCTGCCCAGCCGTCCGTGGCCCTCGGCCGTACGACGTGTCCCGCTCATCCCAGTGCTCTCCCGTCTCGGGGACGACCTCCGTCGCCCGTACCCGGACGGCGGAAGATCGCCGATCTGGGACGGCACCCTACCCGGCGGTAGTCCCGCCAGAAACCCACGCGGCCCGCCCGGCGGCGACCGTGAGACGCCGTCGGCGCCACAGCACGATCGGCACCGCGCCCGCGAGGCCGAGGACGCCGGGAGCGGCGCTCGACAGGGCGTTGATGCCCGGCTGGTCGAAGGTGTCCGGCTTGGGCAGCGTCGCCCAGCGGGTGGGCGGCCAGGCGATCACGATGGCGCGGCCCACGACGTTGTCCACGGGGACGGCGCCGCCGCCCGGCTGGTTCTGGTGGTAACGGGAGTCCAGCGAGTTCTGCCGGTGGTCGCCCATGACCCAGACCTTGCCCTGGGGGACGGTGACCTTGAACTGTCCGCCCTGGTCGTCGGCGCTGCACGGGGTGTTCCCCGCGAAGACGTACGGCTCGTTCAGCGCCTTGCCGTTGACCTTCACCGGACCGGTGCCCTTGCACTCCACGGTGTCGCCGGCGACACCGATGACGCGCTTGATGAGGTCCTTCTCGTCGGCGGACGGCATCAGACCCACCCAGCCGAGGACCCGCTGGATCGCGTTCGGGTCGGGGGTCGGCTCGCCGTCCAGCCAGTGGCCCGGGTCCCTGAAGACGATGACCTCGCCGCGCTCCGGCTCGGAGCCGAACCACGGCGTCAGCTTGTCGACGAGGACGCGGTCGCCCTGCTGCAGCGTGTTCTGCATCGAGTCCGACGGGATCGAGAACGCCTGGACCAGGAAGGACTTGATCAACAGCGCCAGGACGAGGGCGATGCCGATGAGGAGCGGAAGCTCCTTCCAGAAGGACCGCGGCTTCTTCGGCCGCCCGAGGGCACGCTCGCCCTCCGTGCTCCCGCCGTCCCCGGCGTCATCCCCGGGGGGCGCACCGTCCGCGACGCCTTCGACGCCCGGCTCGTCGGATCCTCCCGGCCGCTCCTCGGGCCCCTCGTGTCCGGATCGTGCGCCGACCGCCAAATCCCCCACATCCACTCCTCAGTCCGTGCCGCCGCCTGCCCCAGATGCGATGCAGGCCCACCACTCCCATAACGAGCGGGAGTTCCGCAGGGGTCGGGAGCCGGATCAATCCATAGGGATCGCCGTGGGCCACCCTATGCGACGCCCCTGTGGCGTCGTCCGATGCCGCACGCGCGTCGGGCACGGACGCGTACGTCTCCGGCGCCTCCAGCCGGCGCCAGTGGCCGAACGGCCAGGCGATGACGAGGGCGCGCCCGACGACCTCGTCCTCGGAGATGGTGCCGCTGAACTTCTCGGTGCGGTGGAAGCGGGAGTCGGCGGAGTCACTGCGATGGTCGCCCATCATGAAGAGGCGGCCTTCGGGGACCTTCACCCGGAACTCGAAGGCCGAGGGCTTGTCGCCGGGGTGGATGTAGGGCTCGTCGAGCGGTACGCCGTTGACGGTGACCTTGTCGTTCTTGTCGCAGCACCGCACGGTGTCGCCGCCCACGCCTATCACCCGTTTGATCAGGTCGCGCTCGCTGTCGGAGGGCAGCAGACCGATCTGGGTCAGGCCTTCCTTGACCTGCTTGACGACCACGGGGTCGTCCTTCTTCTTGCTCTGTTCCTCTTCGAGCCAGTTGCCGGGGTCCCTGAAGACGACGACGTCGCCGCGCTTCGGCTTCGACCCGAACCAGGGGGTGAGCTTGTCGACGAGAACCCGGTCGCCGACGCGGATCGTCTGCTCCATGGAGCCGGAGGGGATCACGAAGGCCTGCACCAGGAAGGTCTTCAGGACGAGGGCTATGAGCAGGGCCACGCCTATGAGGAGCGGTATCTCCCTGATCGCGGAGCGCCGTCGGCGCCGCTTGACCTTCTTTGCGAGCTTGCGGCGCTCGGCCCGGCCCGGCAGCGCGGGACCGCTGGTCGGCCGGGAACCCGTGGGCAGCCGGGTGTCGGCCGCGTGCCCCGCCGTCCGCCCGCGGTTACCCATGCGCCCCGCCGGGTGCCGGCACGCGCGCGTAGCTGTCGGGACGGTCCAGGGAGGTCCAGTGGCCGATCGGCCAGACGATCCAGTCGGCCCTGCCGATGACCTCGGAGACCGGGATCATGCCGCCGCCGGGCTGCCCCAGGTGGTCGCGGGAGTCGCTGGAGTCGCTGCGGTGGTCGCCGAGCAGGAACAGGCTGCCCTCGGGCACCACGACGTCGAAGGGCACCTGTGAGGGGGCGTCCCCCGGGTACAGGAAGGGCTCGTCGACGGGCTCGCCGTTCACCTTGATCCTCCCCCGCTCGCAGACCACCCGGTCTCCCCCCACGCCCACGACCCGCTTGATGTAGTCGGCGTCACCGAAGTACCCGCTGCCGTCGAAGACGACCACATCGCCTCGCTGCGGCTCGGACCCGAAACGGTACGCCAACTTGTTGACGAGTACCCGGTCCCCGACCCGGAACGCGGGTTCCATGGAACCGCTCGGGATCTGGAAGGGCTGCACCACGAAGGCGCTGACCAGGAGCAGCGCCCCGAGGCACAGCAGGAACGTCGCGGTGTACCCGCCGCCCGGCAGCCGGGCGAGCAGGGACCTGAAAACGGAGCGCGACCGCTCCTCCGTCCCCTCGGGTGCTTCGGCGACGTCGGGGACGTCTCCGGAACCGGAGGGAGTGGAGGAGCGGTCGCGCTCCGTGTGCTGTGCTTCGCTGTCCATCGGGGCCAGATGCTATCCGGCCCCGACGCGGACCAGCGCGGAAGCTCAGTTGTCGCGCTTCTCCTTGATCTTCGCGGCCTTGCCGCGCAGCTCACGGAGGTAGTACAGCTTGGCGCGGCGCACGTCACCACGGGTCACGAGCTCGATCTTCTCGACGATCGGCGTGTGCACCGGGAAGGTGCGCTCGACGCCGACGGAGAAGGAGACCTTGCGGACCGTGAAGGTCTCGCGCACGCCGGCGCCCTGGCGGCGGATGACTACGCCCTTGAACTGCTGCACACGGGAGCGGTTGCCCTCGATGACGCGGACGTGGACGTTGACGGTGTCACCCGGGCGGAAGGCCGGGATGTCGCTGCGCAGCGACGCGCTGTCGACGGAGTCGAGCAGGTTAGCCATGATCGTCTGCTTTCTTCACTGATGCCACAGGTCATCAGCGGTACGTGGTGATGAGGATTCGGTAGCTGATCGCGTCGGGCGGGCGTCATTCCCCCTGTGGCAGGGGCGCACGCTGGACGTACAGCAGCGGCCTATTCTTCCACGGCCTCGGGGTCTCGCCCAAATCGGCCGTCGGGCCCCGGCCGCCAGCCCAGGATCGAGAGCATCTCGCGGTCCTTCTTGTCGAAGGTCGCGGGGTCGCAGCGCTCGATGAGGTCGGGCCTGTTGCGGGTGGTGCGGCGCAGCGCCTCGTCCCGGCGCCAGCGCGCGATCTTGCCGTGGTGGCCGCTGAGCAGGACGTCGGGGATGCCGTGTCCGCGCCACTCGGGGGGCTTGGTGTAGACGGGCCCTTCGAGGAGGTTGGCCATGGCGCCGGGCGCGAAGGAGTCGTCCCGGTGGGACTCGGCGTTGCCGAGGACGCCGGGCAGGAGCCGGGCCACCGCCTCGGTGACGACCAGGACGGCGGCTTCCCCGCCCGCGAGGACGTAGTCACCGATGGACACCTCGTAGACGGGCATGCGGGTCGCGTACTCGTCCATGACGCGGCGGTCGATGCCTTCGTAGCGGGCCGGGGTGAAGACGAGCCAGGGGCGCTCGGAGAGCTCGACGGCCAGTTCCTGGGTGAAGGGACGGCCGCTCGGCGTGGGGACGACGAGGACGGGACCGTGGGCCCCCGCCTCATAGCCCTCGGCGAGCACGTCGTCGAGGGCGGCGCCCCAGGGGTCGGTCTTCATGACCATGCCGGGGCCGCCGCCGTAGGGGGTGTCGTCGACCGTGTTGTGGCGGTCGTACGTCCACTCCCGCAGGTCGTGCACGTTCACGTCGAGCCGGCCACGCGCGCGTGCCTTGCCGACGAGCGAGACGTTCAAGGGTTCCAGGTACTCGGGGAAGATCGTGACGACGTCGAGCCGCATCAGGCGCCGCCCTCCGGGGCGGCCGCTTCCTCGGCGGCGTCCCTGGCGGACGCGGTCTCCGCGCGGTCGTCGATCAGGCCGGGCGGCGGGTCGATGACCGCGCGCTGCTCGTCGAGGTCGATCTCGGTGACGATCTCCTCGACGAAGGGGATCATGACCTCGCTGCCGTCGGGGCGCTCCACGATGAACAGGTCCTGCGAGGGCAGGTGCGAGATCTCCGTGATGCGGCCGACCTCGGCGCCGTCCGCGGTGACCACGTCCAGGTCCATCAGCTGGTGGTCGTAGTACTCGTCGGGGTCCTCCGGGAGCTCCTCCGGGTCGACCTCGGCGATCAGGAGGGTGTTGCGCAGCGCCTCGGCGCCGGAGCGGTCGCGCACGCCCTCGAAGCGCAGCAGGAGACGGCCGCTGTGCACCCTGCCGCTCTCGATGGTCAGCGGCCCCGTGGCGGCGGGTTCGGTGGCGAGCACGGCGCCGGGCCCGAGCCGCAGCTCCGGCTCGTCGGTGCGGACCTCGACGGTGACCTCACCCTTGATGCCGTGGGCACGGCCGATACGGGCGACTACCAACTGCACTGCGTTTCTCCTCATCCACGACTACGGGCCGGGGAAGGCCCTGAAGCCCTCCCCGGCCCGAGCCGGTGCTGCTGTGGTTCTGCGAACCCGGTTCAGCGAACCTGGTCCACGTCGACGAGGTCGACGCGGACACCGCGGCCACCGATGGCGCCCACGACAGTGCGCAGAGCGCGCGCGGTGCGGCCGTTGCGGCCGATCACCTTGCCGAGGTCGTCGGGGTGGACCCGGACCTCGAGGACGCGTCCGCGACGCAGATTGCGCGAGGCGACCTGCACGTCGTCGGGGTTGTCGACGATGCCCTTCACGAGGTGCTCGAGAGCCTCCTCGAGCATGCTCAGGCCTCGGTCGACTCGGCGGACGCCGACGAGGCAGTGTCAGCCTCGTCCGCCTTCTTGTCGGACTTCTTGGCCTTCTGGGTGATGGCCTCACCCTTGGCGTCGTCGCCCTCGAGACCCTTGGTGAAGGCCTCGAACGCGGCGCGCTTGTCCTTGGGCTCGGCGACCTTCAGCGGCGCCGGGGCGGGCAGGCCCTTGTGCGCCTGCCAGTCACCGGTGAGCTTCAGGATGGCCATGACCGGCTCGGTCGGCTGGGCGCCGACGGACAGCCAGTACTGGGCACGCTCCGAGTTGACCTCGATGCGCGAGGGGTTCTGCACCGGGTGGTACAGACCGATCTCCTCGATGGCCCGGCCGTCACGGCGGGTACGGGAGTCGGCGACGACGATGCGGTAGTGAGGCGAACGGATCTTACCCAGACGCTTCAGCTTGATCTTGACTGCCACGGGAGTGGTGTCTCCTGGTCTTGACGTGGGTGGGCACAACGTGATGCCGCGTGGGGTTGCGGTACTCGAGTGCCCGATGGACGCGTCAGCCGGAGGAGAGAGGGGTCCTGTGCGACTGTCGAGTACAGCTAGCCATTGTGCCATACGTCGGCGGGGCACCCGCACCCGGTCCGGACGCCCCTGCCCAGCTCAGCCGACGCCCGCGCCGACCGCTTCCGGGATGCGGAAGGGCTTGCCGCAGCCGCCGCACACGATGGGCGCCTGGGCGAGCACGGACGGGACCACGCGCACATTGCGCCCGCAGTCGCAGACGGCCTTCACACGCACCCCTCCCCCCGAGGAGCCGTGCCGGGCGGCGGGCCCGCGGAAGCTGCGCGCGGTGTCGGCGGTCGTGGCCGCGGTGTGCGCCTTCAGGGCGCGCTGAAGGCGCTCCATCGTCGGACGGTACCGCTTGCGGGCCTCGGGGTTCAGCGTGACCAGGGAGAAGCCGCTGCTCGGGTGCGGCTCCTCCGGATGGTCGAGGCCCAGCTCCTCGGCGATCGCGAGGAATCTGCGGTTGTGATAGCGGCCGGCTCGTGAAGTGTCGCGTACGCCGCGCGAGGCGGCGATGCCATGGACTGCCTCGTGGAGCAGTCGCTCGAAGGAGAGCTCGGCGCCGCAGGCGGACGACGACTCTCCGATCAGGGATTCGGGCGCGGCAAGGTCGGGCAGCTCGGGGTGGTGCCGCTGAATGTCGGCCCACGCCTGTGCCAGCTCTGCGGCGAGAACAGGTGGTGTCGTGCTCACGTCGTGACAACGAGCCGAGTGCCCCGGGGGTTCCATTCCGGGGCATCTCAAATAATTTGCACGTACCCGTCAGTTGCCGTTGATGCGTCCGGACGAGGGCGGGTGCGCTGATCTGCGGAGAAGCCTCACAGCTCCCACCAAGCCGGTACGTAGTGGCGCGTACGCCCCGGCGCGTAGGGCGTTCCCTCACGCCGGGGCTGATGGCGCCCGGCGGGGCGGGTGGGCCGGAACGGGCGTCCCGCCACCGGAAGGGCCCTCCTCAGAAGGCGCGGGCCGAACCCCTCGCGAGGAGCGGGCCACGACCGCGACGTTACCCGGTGCCTCGTCCGCCGCGGGCACCGCCCCGTCGCCGGCCGGGGGGCGCACGACGGGGGCACACAAGCAGTCCCCGACAAGCACTGGACGTCGGGACCGATGCGGAGTTCTCTGGCATACAGGGGGAGTGCGGGCGCACTGCACGGGGGCGGACGAACCGTTGACCACCGGAACGGCCATGACTCTCAGCGGATTGGGGCGCTTTCGATGACACCAACACTCGCGCAGTCGCACCGTCCCCACGCGGGCTCAGCGCCCCGTGTGGACCTGTGCGCACGCGCGCGTGACTGGGCGGAGATTCAGGAACGGATGCTGGTCCCCCTCTATGAAGCGGTGTACGAACGGCTCGAAGTGGGCAGCGGGACCCGGCTGCTCGGCCTCGGCTGCGGCTCCGGGCTCGCCCTCTTGATGGCCGCGTCACGGGGCGCGGCGGTCACCGGCGTCGAGGCGTCGGCGCCCGAGCGGCTGGCCCTCGCGCGGGCGCGGCTGCTGCGGGACGCCACGGCGGAGGCCGAGCCCGGGACACGCGCGCGTGCCGAGGCGACGCTCGTCGAGGGCGGCCCCGCGGACGCGGCGGACCCCGCGGCGTCCGCGTACGACCTCATCACCGCGTTTCACCCGATCGGGTGCCTGGCGGGCGACTCCGAAGGGCTGTCGACCCTCTTGGAGGGGGCGGCTCCGCTCGCCGCGCGCGGCGCGGCCGTGGTGCTCGTCGGCTGGGGCCCGCCGGAGCGCTGCGCGACCTCCGGCGTCCTGCGGGTGGCGACCAAGCTCGCCGACCCGATGCGCGGTGCGGGCAGTTGGCGCCCGGCGTTCAGGGACGACCTGGAGGAGGTCGCCCAGCGGGCGGGGCTCAAGCCGGACGGTTCGGGACGGGTCGCGTGCCCCTTCGGCTACGCGGACGTCGACAGCGCGGTCCGCGGGCTGCTCTCGACCGGACTGTTTGACGCGGCGGTGGGCGCCACGGACCAGGTGCAGGTCGACAAGGAGCTGACGGAGGCGCTGCATCCGCACCGCAGGAGCGACGGGACCGTGTGGATGCCGAACGTCTTCAGGTACCTGATCGCCCGGACACCCGGACGCCCCGAGTCCTGACCGCACGGGTGAGGACACGGAGGGGCAGGCCGCACGGGCAACTGCGGGCACAAACGGACACACCGCACGGGTGCGGGCAACTGCGGCACCGACGGGACGAGGCTAGGCGTGGCCCTTGGTCACCCTCGGGATGCCCGCGACCCGGTAGGCGTCCGCCTCCTCCAGGGTCTCGTTCTCCAGGAGCGCCGCGGCCAGCGCGTCGAGCCGGTCGCGGTGGTCGCGCAGCTGGCGGCAGGCGTTCTCGTAGCACTCGTCGACGATCCGCCGCATCTCGCCGTCGATCGCGTCGAGGGTCTCCGGCGCGGCCGAGAGCCCGTACGCCTGCTGCGCGTCGGCCGGGAGCGCGGAGAGGCGGCCCACGCGCTCGCTCATGCCCCAGCGGCCGACCATGCCGCGGGCGATGGCGCTGACCTGCTCCAGATCGTTCTCGGCGCCTGTGGTGACGACTCCGTAGACGACGTGTTCGGCGGCCATGCCCCCCAGGGCGCCGATGATGCGACCACGGAGGTACTCCTCGGTGTACGCGTACTTGTCGGAGTCGGGGGTGGACAGCGTGACGCCCAGCGCGCGCCCGCGCGGGACGATCGTGATCTTGCGGACGGGGTCGGCGCCGGGCTGCAGCATGCCGAGCAGGGCGTGGCCGCTCTCGTGGTACGCCGTGCGCCGGCGCTCCTCCTCCGGCATGACCAGCGGCCGCTCCGCACCGAGCTGGACCTTCTCCATGGCCTCGGAGAGGTCGGCCTGCGTGACCGCGCGCTGCTTGCGCTTGACCGCGATGAGGGCGGCCTCGTTGGCGAGGTTGGCGAGCTCCGCGCCGGTCATGCCGGGCGTCGTACGGGCGACCTGGGCGAGGTCGACGTCGTCGGCCAGCGGGATGGCCCGCGTGTGGATCCGGAGGATCGCCTCGCGTCCGCCGCGGTCGGGGGGTGAGACGTTGACGACGCGGTCGAACCGGCCGGGGCGGGTGAGCGCGGGGTCCAGGACGTCCGCGCGGTTGGTGGCGGCGAGCACGATGACGCCCTCGGCTCCCGAGAAGCCGTCCATCTCGGTGAGGATCTGGTTCAGGGTCTGCTCGCGTTCGTCGTGGCCGCCCATGGCGCCGCCGCCGCCCCGCGCGCGGCCGATGGTGTCGATCTCGTCGATGAAGATGATCGACGGTGCGACCTTGCGGGCCTCGGCGAAGAGCTCACGCACGCGTGAAGCGCCCACACCCACGATCATCTCGATGAACTCCGACGCGGACGCCGAGAAGAACGGCACGCCCGCCTCGCCCGCGACGGCACGGGCGAGCAGCGTCTTTCCCGTACCCGGCGGTCCGGCGAGCAGCACGCCCCGCGGCATCTTGGCGCCCATGGTGCGGTAGTCGTCCGGGTTCTTGAGGAAGTCGACGACGTCGTTGAGCTCGCCCTCGACCTCGTCGATGCCCGCGACGTCCTCGAAGGTCGTCCGTTTGGCCCCGGTCTCGATCTCCACCGGCTTGGGCGGGGTCTTGCGCCCGAGCATGCCGCCCCCGCCGCCCATGCCCGCGCTCATGCGCCGCGCGATGAAGATCCACAGGAAGACGAGCAGCAGCATGGGGGCGAGGGAGATCAGCAGGTTCGACAGGAAGCTGCGCTCGCGCACCACGGGTTCGGCGGTGACGGTGACGTCGTGCTTGGTCAGATCGGCCCAGAGCTTGTCGTCGGCGAAGGCCGGCCGCTGGGTGGTGAACTTGGTGTACGTGCCCTTGGCGTCGCCCGGCTTGTCCTGCGCCTTCTTGAGCTGGCCCTGGATCGCGTCGCCCTTGGAGTAGATCTTCGTGACGTTCCCGGCGTCGACCTGCTTGCTGAACTCCGTGTACGAGATGGTCGGCTCGTCGCCGTCGCTGAAGAAGCTCAGCACGATGTTGGCGATGAGGTAGACGATCAGGGCCGTCAGGATGAGACCGCCCCAGCCGCCCGGCATCTTCCTCTTCGGCGGCGTCGGCTCGGGCGAGGGCGCGCCCTCGGAGCGCCACGGCTTGTCGGGTGCCCGGTCCGGCGGCACGGGGTTGCTCATATCCGGACGTTACGACACAAACAGCACGTCAGCACTCTTGACGAAAGCCCCCCTCCACGGGAAGCGCCGAAGAACACCGAAGGGCGCCCCCCGGAGCCGGGGAGCGCCCTCGAACGGCACGGGCGCACGGTCAGCCCGTGACGCGGGCCCGCTGTCAGCCCATGACACGGACGGACTGTCAGCCCATGAACTTCTTGAACTCGTCCGGCAGCTCGAAGTCCTTGCCCGCCGGAGCGCCCGGCAGGCCGAGTGCGGCGCCCGCCTGGCCCGCGGCCTCGCGGCGTGCGGCGGCCTCCTGCTCCTCCTGCTTGCGCTTCATCGGGTTGCCCGACTTCCGCTTGCCCTTGGCCTGCTTCTGCTTCTTCTTCTGCTTGCCGGCGCCGCCGCCCATGCCCGGCATCCCGGGCATACCCGGCATGCCGCCGCCCTGGGCCATGCGGGACATCATCTTGCGCGCCTCGAAGAACCGCTCGACGAGGTTCTTCACGGCGCTGACCTCGACGCCGGAACCCTTGGCGATACGGGCGCGGCGGGAGCCGTTGATGATGGTCGGCTCATGGCGCTCGGCGGGCGTCATCGACTTGATGATGGCGGCGGTGCGGTCGACGTCGCGCTCGTCGAGGTTGGCGATCTGGTCCTTGATCTGCCCCATGCCGGGCATCATGCCGAGCAGCTTGCTGATGCTGCCCATCTTCCTGACCTGCTCCATCTGGGCCAGGAAGTCGTCGAGCGTGAAGTCCTTGCCCTTGCTGCTCGCCAGCTTGGAGGCCATCTTCTCGGCCTCTTGCTGCGAGAAGGTCTGCTCGGCCTTCTCGATGAGCGTGAGCATGTCGCCCATGCCGAGGATGCGGGACGCCATGCGGTCCGGGTGGAACGCGTCGAAGTCGTCCAGCTTCTCGCCGTTGGAGGCGAACATGATCTGGCGGCCGGTGACCTGCGCGATCGACAGCGCGGCACCACCGCGGGCGTCGCCGTCCAGCTTGGAGAGCACCACGCCGTCGAAGCCGACGCCGTCGCGGAAGGCCTCGGCCGTGTTGACCGCGTCCTGACCGATCATGGCGTCGACGACGAAGAGGACCTCGTCGGGGCCGACCGCGTCGCGGATGTCCGCGGCCTGCCGCATCAGCTCCTGGTCGATGCCGAGGCGTCCCGCGGTGTCGACGATGACCACGTCGTACTGCTTGGTCTTCGCGAACTCGACGGAGTCCTTGGCGACCCGCACCGGGTCACCGACGCCGTTGCCCGGCTCCGGGGCGTACACGCCGACGCCCGCGCGCTCGGCGACGACGCTGAGCTGGTTGACGGCGTTGGGGCGCTGGAGGTCACAGGCGACGAGGAGCGGCGTGTGGCCCTGCCCCTTCAGCCAGAGGCCGAGCTTGCCCGCGAGGGTGGTCTTACCGGCGCCCTGGAGGCCGGCGAGCATGATGACCGTCGGGCCGGTCTTCGCGAACCGCAGGCGCCGCGTCTCGCCGCCGAGGATGCCGATGAGCTCCTCGTTGACGATCTTGATGACCTGCTGGGCGGGGTTGAGGGCCTGGGAGACCTCGGCGCCGGCCGCGCGCTCCTTGATCTGCTTGATGAAGGCGCGGACGACGGGCAGCGCCACGTCGGCCTCGAGCAGGGCGATGCGGATCTCGCGCGCCGTGGCGTCGATGTCCGCCTCGGACAGGCGGCCCTTGCCCCGGAGGTTCTTGAATGTCGCTGCGAGGCGGTCGGAGAGAGTATCGAACACGGCGGTCGCGAATCCTCGGGTCGAAGGGGCGCCCTGTGCTCTGGCGGTGCCCAGAGCTGGGGGGAGGGCTGACAGGTCGCCTTCCAGAGTATCGGTCGCCGGTCGGTGCCCGGGGCGCTGGGCGGGACTTCCCCTCGCGGCGGCCCTCCACGGGCGTCACGCCCCCCGCAAAACCCCCTCCACGCCCCGTGCGACCCCGGCCGCCCCCTCCCCCGTCAGCGGCAGCCCGTCGAGCCCCGTCACGTAGAAGGCGTCGACCGCGTTCGCCCCCAGCGTCGAGACATGGGCGCTGCGCACCCGCACCCCCGCGTCCTCAAGGGCACGCCCGATGCGGTGCAGCAGGCCGGGCGCGTCCTGGGCCCGGACCTCGATGACCGTGGCCAGGCGGGAGGCCGCCGGGGCCACGGTGACGCGCGGCGGCGGTGCGAGCGTGCCGCGCCGGCGCGGGTAGGCGGCGTCCCGCTCCGCGAGGCGGCCCGCGATGTCGAACGACCCTTCGAGGGCCCGCACCAGATCGGCCCGGAGCCGCGACGCCTGCGGCAGGGACCCGTACTCCGCGGCGACCCGCCAGCTCAGCAGCAGGACGGAGGAGTCGATGCCGGACGGCAGCGCCACCTCGCGCAGCTCCGCCGTCCGCACCGCGAGCCGGTGCAGCGCGAGCACCCCGGCCACGGCGGCCAGGACCCCCGGCTGCTCGGGCACGGCCACGACCAGCTCCACGCCGAGCGCCTCGTCCTCGGCGGGCCGCAGCGCGAGGACCGGGCCGCCCGTGCGGAACGCCTCCACGGCGAGCCGTTCCTGCTCGGCCGAGGGCGCGTCCCCGTCCGCCGAGGCGCCGCCGGGCCCGTCGCCCGAGAGCACCGCGTCGACCCGCTTCACCAGGTCGGCGACGAGCGCGCCCCGCCACGCGGACCAGGCGGCCGGCCCGGTGGCCAGGGCGTCCGCCTCGGTCAGCGCGTGCAGCAGCTCCAGCGTCCCCGCGGACCCGACGGCCTCGGCGACCCCTCGTACCGTCGCCGGATCGTCGAGGTCACGCCGCGTCGCCGTCTCGACGAGCAGCAGGTGGTGGCGGACGAGCCGGGCGAGGACCGCCGTGTCGGCGGCGTCGAAGCCGAACCTGGCGGCGGCGTCCCTCGCGATGGTCTCCCCCGCCACGGAGTGGTCCCCGGGCCAGCCCTTGCCGATGTCGTGCAGCAGGGCCGCCACGATGAGCAGGTCGGGCCGCCCGACCCGCCGGGTGAGACCGGCGGCCCGCACCGCCGTCTCCACGAGGTGCCGGTCGACCGTCCAGGTGTGCACGGCGTTGCGCTGCGGCCTGCACCGCACGCGCTCCCAGTCGGGCAGCAGCCGCGTGATCAGCCCCTCGGCCTCCAGCGCCTCCCAGACCTGCACGGTCGGCCGCCCGGCGCCGAGGAGCGTCACGAGCTGTTCGCGCGCCTCCGCAGGCCACGGCGCGGGCAGGGGCCGCGCGGTGGTGGCGAGGCGGCGCACGGCGTGCCGGGACAGCGGCAGCCCGGCCTGGGCGGCGGCAGCGGCGGCCCGCAGCGGCAGGACGGGATCGCGTTCGGGCCGCGCGGCGCGGGCGAGCACCGCCTCCCCGTCCTGTTCCACGACGCCCTCGGCCAGCGGCGACCGCTCGGCCGTGGCCCGGCCGCCGCCGAGGACGGCGCGCAGCCGTGGCCGCACGGCCCTGGCGCGCAGGACGCGGCCGACCTCGCGCCAGGTGACGTCACCGGCGTAGGAGACGACGCGGGCGGCCTCGTAGACCTGGCGCAGGAGCGTGTCGGCGTCCAGCAGGCCGAGGGCGGCGGCGACCTGGTCCTGTTCCTGGAGGGCGAGCCGGTCGGTGGCCCGTCCCGTGGCGAGGTGCAGGGCGTCGCGGACGTCGAGCAGCCGCCGCCGGGCGTCGGCGAGGCCCTCGCGCGGGGCGTCGGCGAGCCAGGAGGCGGCGACGGCGCTCAGCGCGGTGAGGTCCCGCAGCCCGCCCCTGGCCTCCTTGAGGTCGGGTTCGAGCAGATGGCCCAGCTCGCCGTGGCGTTCGGCCCGTTCCTCGCACAGCTCCCGCAGCTCGGGCAGCCGCTTGGGGGCCTGGTCGCGCCAGTCGGCGAGGACGGCGGCCCGCAGCCCGGCGGTCAGCGCCGCGTCGCCCGCGATGTGCCGGGCGTCGAGCAGCCCGAGGTGGGCCTTGAGGTCGTCGGCGGCGGTCCTGCGGGCCTGGGAGGGTGTGCGCACGGAGTGGTCGAGGGCGATGCCGAGGTCCCAGACGGGGTACCAGAGGCGGTCGGCGAGGGCCGCCACCCGCCCGGCGTCGGCGCCGCCGTCGTACAGCAGGAGCAGGTCGAGGTCGCTGCGCGGCGAGAGTTCGCCGCGGCCGTATCCGCCGACGGCGACGAGCGCGGCGCCCCGGGGCACGCCGTCGGGGCCGCCCCCGGCCCGGAAGAGCCCGGCGAGCCAGTCGTCGGTGAGGCCGGAGAGCGCGGAACGGCGCGGCGGCCCGGACCGCGACTCCTCGTGGAGGAGCCGCAGCCGGGCCGCCGCGTAGCCGCTGGGTCCGGAGTCTTCCGCTTCTGTCGTGACGTCCATGCCCCTCACCCGGCAGCTCCTGTCCCGTTCCGCTCGGTTGCGCTTCGTGGTGTGCGGCCGGCCGGTCAGAGCGCGTCGGGTCCGCGCTCGCCGGTGCGCACCCGCACGGCCGTGTCGACGGGGACGCACCAGACCTTGCCGTCTCCGATCTTGCCGGTACGGGCGGCCTTGACCACGACCTCGATGAGCTGTTCGGCGTCGTCGTCCTCGACGAGCACCTCGATACGGATCTTCGGCACGAGGTCCACCGTGTACTCGGCGCCCCGGTAGACCTCGGTGTGCCCGCGCTGGCGGCCGTATCCGCTGGCCTCGGTGACGGTCAGGCCGTGGACGCCGAAGGCCTGGAGCGCCTCTTTGATCTCGTCGAGCCGGTGCGGCTTGACGACCGCGGTGATGAGCTTCATGCGTCCACCTTCTTGTTCCGCTGTGCCTGTGCCTGTGCCTGGGGCGTGTCCGCGGCCGGGGCGGGCGCCGCCGCGCGGGGTGCCGTGCCGCCGCCGGCGCCGCTGAAGTCGTACGCCGTCTCGGCGTGTTCGGCCTGGTCGATGCCCGCGACCTCGACATCCTCGCTGACCCGCATCCCGAGGGTCTTGTCGATCAGGAGGGCGAGCACCGCGGAGGCGATCAAGGAGTAGGCGAGGACCGCTCCGACGCCCGCGAGCTGCTTCCACAGCTGGGTGAGGGAGTGGTCTCCGTAGAAGAGGCCCGTGGCGTCCGACTGGCCGCCGCCGGTGGCGAAGAACCCGACGAGGACCGAGCCGACGACACCGCCGACGAGGTGGACGCCGATGACGTCGAGGGAGTCGTCGTAGCCGAAGCGGAACTTCAGGCCGACCGCCATGGCGCAGAGCAGACCGGCGATGGCACCGATGGCGATGGCGCCGAGCGGGGAGCAGGAGCCGCCGGAGGGGGTGATGGCGACGAGTCCCGCGACCGCGCCCGAGGCCGCGCCGAGCGTGGTGCAGGCGCCGTGGCGGATCTTCTCGTAGAGGAGCCAGGCGAGCATGGCCGCGGCGGTGGCGACCTGCGTGTTGAGGAACATGAGCGCGCCCACGCCGTCGTCGTTGCCCAGCCAGGAACCGGCGTTGAAGCCGAACCAGCCGAACCACAGCAGGGCCGCGCCGAGCATCACCAGCGGCAGCGAGTGGGGCCGCATCGGGTCCTTCTTGAAGCCGACGCGCTTGCCGATGACCAGGATGACGCCGAGCGCCGCGGCTCCGGCGTTGATGTGCACGGCCGTGCCGCCCGCGAAGTCGATGACGCCGAGCTCGAAGGCCCAGCCCCCTGCGCCCCACACCCAGTGCGCGACGGGGAAGTACACGACCGTGGCCCACAGGACGACGAACAGCGCCCAGGCCGTGAACTTCACGCGGTCCGCGAGGGCGCCGCTGATCAGGGCGGGCGTGATGACGGCGAACATCAGCTGGAAGACGGCGAAGACGTAGACCGGGATGGTGTAGCCGTCCCAGAGCTGGTTGACGCCGAGGCCGCTGAGGCCCACGTGGTCGCCGTCCCAGCCGAGGAGGCCGCCGTGGTCGGTGCCGAACGCGACGGAGAAGCCGTAGAGGACCCACAGGACGGTGACGATGCCCAGGCTGATGAAGCTCATCATCAGCATGTTCAGGGTGCTCTTGACGCGGACCATGCCTCCGTAGAAGAAGGCGAGGCCCGGCGTCATGAGCATCACCAGGGCGGAACAGATCAGCATGAACCCGGTGTTCGCGGCGGACAGCTCGGGGGCGTCTGCGGCGATCGTGATGCCTGGGGGCATCGGCGTCTCCTCGTCGTCGTGTGCGGCCGCGCGGCGAGACCCGTGGGGTGGGGCGTGGCCTGTCGTGCGCCAGAACACTGGCGCAGCGCGGTTTCGGCGGGCGCCCGCCGGTGTTTCACCGCGGTGACGAAGAGGTCGTACGTGTTACGCGTCCATGAACTGCCGGCTCGGGCGGGACCCGCCCGCCTACCCTGCGCGGAACGCGAGGACCGGCCGCGGCGGGCCATCCGGCTGACCTGGCATGGGGGAGCCGAGTCGGGCTGTGAGGGATGGTCCTGCCGCGGCCGGGGCCGGTGGCGCCGGTGCTCAGACCGCCTCCACGGTCTCCGGCATCTCGATGGCCAGCCGCTCCGTGATCTCCACGACCTCGGCGACGTCGCCGAAGTCCCGCACCGCGGTGTCGACGGTCTTGCGCAGCCGGGTGTTGACCCGCTCGGAGCGGACCTTCTTGGCGATGTCCAGGGCCTGCCCGGCGAGGACCGTGCTCTGCTCGGGCTCGCGCTGGAGCAGGTGGACGGTGGCCTTGCCGATGAGGTTCAGGGCGTACGAACGCTGGTGCTCCTGGTCCTTCTCGAAGAGCTGCACCGCGCGGTCCATGACGGGTTCGGCGAGCGAGGCGTACGCAGGGCTGCGGCCCGCCACATAGGCCAGGTCGCGGAACGAGTGGGCGTTCTCCCCGTTGAGCTCGGCCTCGGAGAAGAAGCGGATCCAGTCCGGCTCGGGCTCGCCGAAGTCCTCCGCGTCGGCGAAGGTGTCCTCGGCCATGCGCACGGCCCGCTTGCACTTGCCGGGCTGGCCCATGCTGGCGTACGCCCGTGCCTCCATCGCGTACAGCATGGCCTGGGTGCGCGGTCCCGCGCAGTCCCGGCTGCCGTACTGCGCGAGGTGGATCAGTTCGAGCGCGTCGTCGGGCCGGCCGAGGTGGATCATCTGGCGGCTCATGCTGGAGAGGATGTACGACCCGAGGGGCTTCTCGCCCGCTTCCTTCGCGGCGTGCAGCGCCAGGACGAAGTACTTCTGGGCGGTGGGCTGGAGTCCGACGTCATAGCTCATCCACCCCGCCAGTTCGGCCAGCTCGCCCGCGACCTTGAACAGGCGCTTGGCGGTGGCCTCGGACTGGGGCTCCTGGAGCAGGTCCGTCACCTCGTGGAGCTGCCCGACCACGGCCTTGCGGCGCAGCCCGCCGCCGCACTGGGCGTCCCACTGGCGGAACATCACCGTGGTGGACTCCAGCAGGTCCAGCTCCGGCTCGGAGAGCCTGGCCGGGCGGCGCGAGGCGGCCGGCTCCGGCTCCTCCTGCGGCGTCGACGGCGAGGGCACGAGCCAGCGCTGCATGGGCTCGATCAGGGCCGGGCCCGCGGAGAGCACGAGCGAGGCGCCGAGGAAGCCGCGACGGGCCAGCATCAGGTCGCTGCGCGAGAACTCGCTCATCAGCGCGACGGTCTGCGGCCCGGTCCAGGGCAGGTCGACGCCGGAGGAGGCGGGCGTGCGGTGGGTGGGGCGCAGCCCCAGGTCCTCGACGGCGACGACGCAGCCGAACCGCTCGGAGAACAGCTCCGACAGGATGCGCGGAATGGGCTCGCGGGGATTCTCGCCGTCCAGCCAGCGGCGCACGCGGGACGTGTCGGTGGAGATGTGGTGCGCGCCCAACTGCCGTGCCCTGCGGTTCACCTGGCGGGCCAGCTCGCCCTTCGACCAGCCGCTGCGCACGAACCAGGACGTGAGCATGTCGTTCGGGCGCTTCTCAGCGTTCGCACCGCTTCCGCCACTGCCGCCCACTGGAACGCCCCCACTCCCTTGAGACACCTGCGCACCGTCCACGCACTGTCACGCCAAGCCCTAACAGAATGCCGCCTGCCACGGCGGCCCGTCCGGCGAATGTCACCCGTCGAACAGGAAGCCGACTTGCCTCCGGCATACCCACGGGCGCTCGGACTCCAAGGGCCGTGTACCGAAAGTAATCCCACGATCACGGCTCCGGCGAGGCCGTTGACAGAAACGCCACCATTCGCCACCCCTTCGAATGAACTCCCCGGCCGTTCCAAGCGATTCACTTGACATAGGACGGCCAAAAGTTGGTGGAACGGAGTGCGCCGGGGCGCGCGCAATCGTGCGCACCACCCCTGGATCCATCGAGCGCCGCCTTTAGAGCGCAGCGTCACGATCCGATTCCTATACGTAACCGTGGCACGCTCGACCCGTTGGAGGGGGCATGGGCTTCACGATCGGCGGCACCCGGGGGACCGACAGGCCCCGGACCGGAGCACGGCGGCGCGGCCGCACGTCGGACTGCACGGTGGTGGCGGAGTACACGGGCCTGTGGGGCTGGGACGTCGTCCCCGGCGCCCGCGCCCTGGACGGCGCCTGCTCCTGCGGCGCCCCCGACTGCGCCGCACCCGGCGCCCACCCCCTCGGCTTCGCGCGGACGGTCCCCGCCGGCGCCACGCTGGACGAGGCGGCCGAGGCCTGGGCCGACTTCCCCGGGGCGGCCGTGCTGCTGCCCGTGGGGCGCGCCTTCGACGTCCTCGACGTGGCGGAAGCTGCGGGGCGGCGCGCGCTGGTCCGCCTGGAGCGGATGGGCCTGCCGCTCGGCCCCGTGGCCGTCACGCCCGAGGGCCGCGCGCAGTTCTTCGTCGCCCCCGGCGCCGCGGCCGAGCTGCCCCGGCTGCTCTACCGCATGGGCTGGGACGACGCCGGCCTCGACCTGCGCGGCCTGGGACCCGGCGAGCACATCACGGCGCCCCCGTCCGACCGCGGCGGCCTCGGCCCGGTGCGCTGGCTGCGCTCCCCCGCGCTGGACTCGGCGACCCGGCCACCGCAGGCCCGCGTCCTCCTGGGCACCCTGGCGTACGTGGTCCACCGCTCGCCCGCGTAGCCCGGCGCGGCCCGGCACACACGAGAGGGCCCCCTCGCACCATCACCCTGCGAGGGGGCCCTCCTCCGCGCGCGTCACACGAGGCGCACACGTCACACGAGATGTACGGGGTGTCAGTCGCCGATGAGCGCGTCCACGAACGCCTCGGGCTCGAACGGCGCCAGGTCGTCCGCGCCCTCGCCCAGGCCGATGAGCTTGACCGGGACGCCCAGCTCGCGCTGGACGGCGACGACGATGCCGCCGCGGGCGGTGCCGTCGAGCTTGGTCAGGACGATGCCCGTGATGTTCACGACCTCGGCGAAGACCCGCGCCTGCACCAGGCCGTTCTGACCGGTCGTGGCGTCCAGGACGAGCAGGACCTCGTCGAGCGGCGCGTGCTTCTCGACGACGCGCTTGACCTTGCCCAGCTCGTCCATCAGACCGGTCTTGGTGTGCAGCCGGCCCGCGGTGTCGATGAGGACGACGTCCGCGCCCTCCGCGATGCCCTCCTTGACCGCGTCGAACGCGATCGAGGCGGGGTCGCCGCCCTCGGGGCCCCGCACCGTACGGGCGCCGACGCGCTCGCCCCAGGTCTGGAGCTGGTCGGCGGCGGCGGCGCGGAAGGTGTCGGCGGCGCCGAGCACGACGGAGCGGCCGTCGGCGACGAGGACGCGCGCGAGCTTGCCCGTGGTGGTGGTCTTGCCGGTGCCGTTGACCCCGACGACCATCACGATGCCGGGGGTCTCCAGGCCCGACTCGGTCTTCACGGCACGGTTGAAGTCCGTGCCCACGAGGGCGAGCAGCTCCTCGCGCAGCAGGGTGCGCAGCTCGTCGGGCGTCCGGGTGCCGAGGACCCTCACGCGCTCGCGCAGCCGCTCCACGAGCTCCTGCGTGGGAGCCACGCCGACGTCGGCGGTCAGCAGCGTGTCCTCGATCTCCTCCCAGGTGTCCTCGTCCAGGTGCTCGCGGGACAGCAGCGTGAGCAGTCCCTTGCCGAGCGCGTTCTGCGAGCGGGAGAGCCGGGCGCGCAGCCTGACCAGTCGTCCCGCGGTCGGCTCCGGGGTCTCGATCTCCGGCGCGGCCGGCTCAGTGACGACCACTTCGTCGACGACCGGGGCCGAGGCCGTCGGCTCGACGAGCGGGAGCTTCACCTCCTCGATCGTTCGGCGCGTTTCGTCGCGCGGCGTCTCGGCCTCGTCGCCGACCTTGGGTTCGGCGGGAGGGGCGGTGATGGTGGGCGTGCTCGACGGGGCCTTCGGGGGCAGCCGCTTCTTCTTGCGGCTGCCGACCACGAGCCCGCCGAGCGCGCCGATCACGACCACGGCGATGACTACAGCAAGGATGACGATTTCCATAACCCGTCCAGTATCGGCCATGGCTCCCACCGGGGCCCAGATTGTGTCTTCCTCCAAAGAACATAAGCCGTTTGAAGGCACTACTCGGACTAAAGTACGATGGAGCTGCCCGCATCAACGCGCGTAGAGTCCATCGCTATCACCCCCACCGACGGATCGCGACGTTGCGAGCCGAGCGAGAGGCACGGACCCACCCCCATGAGCACCACCGCCGAATCCGAAGGCGCCCTGGAGACACGCGGCCTGGAGCCGGTCCCCGACGCGGAGCGCACGGGCCGCACCCGCGAGCTGTTCCCCACCTGGGTGGCGGCCAACATCAGCGTCCTGCTGCTCACCATGGGCGCGGGCCTGATCGTCTCCAACGGCCTGAACTTCTGGCAGGTCCTGGTCGTCGCCCTCGTCTCGCCCCTGCTGAGCTACGGCCTCGTCGGGCTGATCTCCATCGCGGGCAAGCGCGGCGGCTCGCCGGGCATGACGCTCTCCCGCGCGGTCTTCGGCCAGCGCGGCAACCTCTTCCCGGGCGCGCTGATCTGGGTCGCCCGCTGGGGCTGGGAGACGATCAACGCGGTCACGGGCGCGTACGCGATCATCACCGTCCTGAACATCTGCTTCGACGTCGAGTCCACCACCTGGCTGACCGTCGTGACGCTGGTCGCCTTCGTGACCTGCACGTTCCTGATCAGCGGCCTCGGCAGGAAGATCCTGCACATCTGCAGCACGTGGTCGACCTACGCCTTCGGCGCCTTCAGCGTCCTCGTCCTGATCTACCTCCTCGCCGAGACCGACTGGTCCGCCGTCTTCGACAAGCCCGCGGGCTCCACCGCGATGATGGTCGCGGGCGTCGGCACGATCGCCGCGGGCGGCATCAGCTGGGTCCCGACGGGCCCGGACTTCACCCGCTACCTGCCGCGCACGGCCTCCGACAAGCCGCTGGTCGGCCACGCCATCGGTGGCGCCGGCATCGTCGTCGTGCCGATGGTCCTGATGGGCGCCGTCATGGCGGTCTCCGCGCCGAAGCTCTCCACCGCGGCCGACCCGGTCTCCTTCCTCGGCTCGCTGCTGCCGACGTGGATCGCGGTGCCGTATCTGATCATGGCCCTGATCGGCATGCTCCTGATCAACTCGATGTCGATGTACTCCGCGGGCTTCACCGCCATGACGCTCGGCATCAAGGTCCCGCGCGCGTGGGCCGTCAGCGTGAACGCGGTCATCAGCCTGATCTTCGGCTACATCCTGATGAACGTGGCAACGAGCTTCATGGGCTCGTTCATCTCCTTCCTCACCCTGCTCGCGGTCGCGTTCTCCGCCTGGATCGGCGTCTTCGGCGTCGACATGCTGCGCCGCCGGACGTACGACGGCGAGGCCCTGATGGACACCGGGCGCACCAGCGCCTACTGGTACAAGGCGGGCTTCGCCTGGCAGGCCATGACCGCGTGGGCGCTCGCGCTCGTGGTGGGGCTGCTCTTCACCAAGGTCGACTGGTTCAGCGGCCCGCTCGCCGGCTCCTGGATCGGCCGCCACGGCCTCGGCTGGCTCGCCACGATCGCCCTCTCGGCGGTGCTGTACGCGGTCCTGCCGAAGACCCCGCTGGTCGAGGACACCGGGGCGCCGGGCGACAAGGGCGACGGTGAACTGATCTCCGCCTGACCCGGTCGCGGGGCGCTCGGCCCGGCGGACGCCGGCCCGGCCGCGGGGCCCCCGGGGAGTGCTCCCCGGCCCGCCGCGGGGGCGGCCGTTCCGCGCCAACTTCCCCACGAGGCTACCCATCTGATGTGACGTCAACTAGCGTCCCCCTTCGCCGCCCACGCACGGTGAAGGGGGACGTTCCCATGCCCGTCACAGTCGTACGCTTCAACCTCGTCGACCCCGCGGCCACGCCCGCCGCGCTGAGCGAGCGCTACAAGACCGCCCTGGAGATGTCCGCGTACGCGGACGACCGCGGCATCACCACCATCCAGACCGAGGAGCACCACGGCGCCGAGAACAACTGGCTGCCCTCCCCCTTCGCCTTCGCCGGAGCGGTCTTCGGGGCCACCCGGCGGATCTCCGTGACGGTCTCCGCGATCATCGGCCCGCTGCACGACCCGCTGCGGCTCGCGGAGGACATCGCCGTACTCGACCTGCTGAGCGGGGGCCGCCTGGTCACCGTGGCGGGCATCGGCTACCGGCCCGAGGAGTACGAGCGGGCCGGCGTCGACTACACGCGGCGCGGCAAGCTCCAGGACGAGCTGCTCGAAACGCTGCTCAAGGCCTGGACCGGCGAGCCCTTCACCTACCGCGGCCGCACGGTCCGCGTCACCCCGCGTCCCCTGACGCAGCCGCACCCGATGCTCCTGGTCGGCGGCTCGTCGAAGGCGGCGGCGCGGCGCGCGGCCCGGCTCGGCCTGCCGTTCTTCCCCAGCGCGCACCTGCCCGAACTGGAGGCGTACTACACCGAGCGGCTCGCGGAGCACGGCACCGAGGGCTGGACGATGATGCCCGCCGCCGAGACCCCGCTGCTGCACATCGCCGACGATCCCGAGCGGACCTGGGCGGAGCACGGCGAGCACTTCCTGCACGAGGCCCGCACGTACGCCTCCTGGCAGACGGGGGACATCCGCTCGGCGGTGAGGTCGGCGGCCACGACGGTCGAGGAGCTGCGCGCGGAGGGCGTGTACCGGGTGCTGACGCCCGAGGAGTGCGTGACGTACGCGAAGGGCGACACCGGCGGCCTCATCCTGCATCCGCTCTCCGGCGGGATGCCCGTGGACGAGGGCTGGCGCAGCCTGCACCACTTCTGCGAAAACGTACTGCCCCGGCTGAAGGACAAGTGAGCACTCGTCCCTCGGCCGGGGCAGCTTCCTGAAGAGGAGGGGGCAGCGGGGTTTAGCCCATCTCCTCCAGGGCCTTGCCCTTCGTCTCCTTGACGAACTTCATGACGAAGGGGATCGAGATCGCGGCGAAGGCGCCGTAGATGATGTACGAGCCGGTCAGCGACCACTCGGACATGCTCGGGAAGGTCTTGGTGATCGCGAAGTTGGCGAGCCACTGGGCGGAGGCGGCCACACCGAGCGCGGCGGCGCGGATGCGGTTCGGGAAGATCTCGCCGAGCAGCACCCAGACGACCACGCCCCAGGACAGGGCGAAGAAGAGGACGAAGCCGTTGGCCGCGATGATCGCGGTCAGGCCCTGCGCATTGGGCAGCGAGACGTGGTCACCGGAGCCGGTCTTGTACGAGAAGGCCCACGCCATGGTGAACAGGGCCGCCGCCATGCCCGCGGAGCCGATGATGGCGAGGGGCTTGCGGCCGATGCGGTCGACGAAGATCATCGCGATGACCGTGCCGATGATGTTCACGATCGACGTCTCGAACGAGTACAGGAACGAGCTGGAGGGGTCCTTGCCGATCGACTGCCACAGCTGGTTCGAGTAGTAGAAGATCACGTTGATGCCGACGAGCTGCTGGAAGACCGAGAGCCCGATGCCGATCCAGACGATCGGCAGGAAGCCGACCTTGCCGAGCAGGTCCTTGAACGACGGCTTGTGCTCCCTGCGCAGCCCGCGCTCGATCTCGTCGACGCGCGCGTCCAGATCGATGGTGGTGCCCTCGACCTCGCCGAGCACCTTCTTGGCCTCGGTGTGCCGGCCGGCCGAGATCAGGAAGCGCGGGGACTCCGGGATGATGAAGGACAGCAGCCCGTAGAGGAGCGCGGGGATGACCATGACGCCGAGCATCCACTGCCAGGCCTCAAGACCGGCGAGCTTGCCGCGCTGGTCGCCGTCCGCCATGTTCAGGATGCCCCAGTTGACCAACTGGGAGACCGCGATGCCGATGACGATGGCGGCCTGCTGGAACGAGGCGAGCCGGCCGCGGTAGGCGGGCGGGGCGACCTCGGCGATGTAGGCCGGGCCGATCACGGAGGCCATGCCGATGCCGATGCCGCCGATGAGGCGCCACATCGTGAGGTCCCAGGCCGCGAAGGGCAGCGCCGAGCCCACGGCGCTCGCCGCGAAGAGCACGGCGGCGATCTGCATGCAGCGGATGCGGCCGATCCGGTCGGCGATGCGTCCGGCGACGGCGGCGCCGACGGCGCAGCCGAGGAGCGCGGTGGCGATGATCCAGCCGAGCGTGTCGGCGTCGACGTCGAAGCGGTGCTGGATGGCGACGGTCGCGCCGTTGATCACCGAGCTGTCGTAGCCGAAGAGGAAGCCACCCATCGCGGCAGCCGCCGTAATGAAGATGACATGGCCGAGATGGTCCGGGTGGGCCTCTCTGGCTCCGGACGGGGGCGCCTTCGATGTGCTGGTCACGTGTACTCCTCGGGCCACCGGCAGCGTCGCCGGGGGTGGGGGCGAGTTATTCAAGTGGCGCACAACTTCACGCCGCCCACCACCTGAAGGTAAAAGCAACGTTGCAGAGACTATGCCTTCAAGTTACGAAGTCAATAGGGAGGCTGTTGTGAATTTGCAGGCAACTTGAGGTCTTCTGTGTTCAAGTCTTGAAGTCAGATGCTGATCACTTGAGGGTGGCACGCGTCTCCGGAATCGCCGGACGATCACCCGGCGACCCCCCGGGGCCGTCGGGCGGCGTGCCGTGAGGCCTAGCGGAGCCGCTGGCTGATCACCTTGGAGACGCCGTCACCCTGCATCGAGACGCCGTACAGGGCGTCCGCGATCTCCATCGTGCGCTTCTGGTGCGTGATCACGATGAGCTGCGAGGCCTCCTGCAGCTCCTGCATGATCCGGATCAGGCGCTGGAGGTTGGTGTCGTCGAGCGCCGCCTCGACCTCGTCCATCACATAGAACGGGCTCGGCCGTGCCTTGAAGATCGAGACGAGCAGCGCCACGGCCGTGAGGGACCGCTCACCGCCCGACAGCAGCGACAGCCGCTTGACCTTCTTGCCCGGGGGCCGCGCCTCGACGTCCACACCCGTGGTGAGCATGTTGTCGGGGTCGGTCAGGATCAGCCGCCCCTCGCCGCCGGGGAACAGCCGCGAGAAGACACCCTCGAACTCCCTGGCCGTGTCCCGGTAGGCCTCGGCGAAGACCTGCTCGACGCGTTCGTCGACCTCCCTGATCACCTGGAGGAGGTCGGCCCTCGTCTTCTTCAGGTCTTCGAGCTGCTCACTGAGGAATTTGTGGCGTTCCTCCAGTGCCGCGAACTCCTCAAGGGCCAGCGGATTCACTTTTCCGAGCTGCTGGTACGCCCGTTCGGCTGACCTGAGCCGCTTCTCCTGCTCGGCACGGACGAAGGGCGCCGGCATGTTCCGCGGGTGCCGGGGGTCCTCCGGCAGCTCCTCGCCCTCGGCGGCGGGCGAGGGCGGCACGGGCTGGTCAGGGCCGTAGTCGGCCACGAGCCCCGCCGGTTCCACACCGAGTTCCTCCAGTGCCTTGGTCTCCAGCTGCTCGATGCGCAGCCGCTTCTCGGCACCTAGTACCTCGCCGCGGTGAACTGAATCAGTCAACTTGTCCAGCTCGGCCTTGAGAGCGCGCCCCTGGTCGCGCTCGGCGGCGAGCTCCCGCTCCCGCGCCTCCTTCGCGCGCTCGGCGGCGGCACGTTCCTGCTCGGCCCTGAGCAGGGAGACCTCGACGTGCGCGAGGAGCTGCCGCCCGCCGGCCGCGACGGCCGCCGCCACGGTGGCCTCGTGGCGCAGGCGCGCCGTGCGCCGCTCGGCACGCGCGCGTGCCTCGCGTTCGGCGCGCGCGGCCCGGTCCAGGGAGTCGGCGCGCCCCGCGAGGCCCTTCACCCGCTCCTCGTGCGTACGGGCCTGGAGCCGCGCCTCCATCTCGGTCTGCCGGGCGTTCGCCCCGTCGGCGGCCAGGCGGTCGCGCACGGAGGTGTCGGGCTCCTCGTCGGCCGGCGCCTCCTCGGCGACGGCCAGCCGCTCGGCCAGCTCCTCGGCCTCCGCCACGGCCCGGTCGAGCGCCTCCTGCGCCTTGGCCGCCGCCGCGGCGCTGCGCTCGGCCTCGCCCGCCGCGCCGCGCGCCTGCCCGGCGAGCGCCCCGAGCCGCTGGGCGACGGACGACTTCTCCCGGTCGGCGGCCCTGCGCCGCTCGCCCAGCTCCTCGACGAGCGCGGCGGCGTCCGCGCGCCGCCCGGCCGCGCCGCGCTGGGCCTCGGCCAGCTCCTCGCACCGCACGGCGAGCTGTTCGAGCTCGGCGGCCGCCTCGTCGACGGAGGCCTGTACTTCGAGCAGGCTCGGCGCCCCGGCGGAGCCGCCGTGCGCGAAGTGCGCCCCGAGCAGGTCGCCCTCCGCGGTGACGGCGGTCAGCTCGGGGTGGGCGTAGACGAGGTCCTCGGCGTCCTCCAGGGTCCCCACGGCGACCATCCCGGCCAGCAGCCGCCGCACCGCCGGCAACAGCTCCTGTGGACCGCGTACGAGGTCGGCGACGTGGGGCGGGCCCTCACGCCGCTCCTGGCGCACGCCGTCCGGCGCACCCCCGAGCAGCAGCGCCGCGCGCCCCGCGTCCTGCTTCCGCAGCAGCCGAATGGCCTCGGCGGCGGTGCCGGGACCGCTCACCGCGAGGGCGTCGGCCGCCACGCCGAGAGCCGCGGCGACCTGCACCTCGTGGCCGGGCGTGACGCTCAACAGCTCGGCGGCCGGGCCGAGCACTCCGGTGAGCTGGTCCCTGGCCGAGAGCAGGGCCCCGGTGCCGTCCTTGCGCCGCAGACCGAGCGCGAGCGCGTCGTGCCGCGCGGCGACGGCGGCCCGCTTGCGCTCGGCGGCGGTCGCCGCCTCCCGTGCCGCGGTGAGGGCGGCCTCGGCCTCGCCGAGGTCCCGCCTGGCCGCGTCGTGCCGTTCGCCGAGCTCCGCGTCGTCCGCGTCGAGCCCGTCGACCTCGGCCTTGAGCTGCTCGTACTCCTCCTGGGCGGTGACCGCGCGCTCGGCCGCCGCGTCGCGCGCCTCGGCGAGGCGGTCGATCTCGGCCTGGGCGGAGGCGGCCCGCGAACGGGCCGCGTTGACCTGTCCGCCGAGCCGGGCGAGGCCCTCCCTGCGGTCGGCGATGGCCCGCGCCACGTCCTTGAGCCTGCGTTCCTCGACGGCGAGGCGCTGTTCGAGGTCGGCCCGGTGGGCCACCGTGTCGTCGAGGGCGTGCTCGGCGGCTTCGAGGGCCGCCGTCAGCTCGGCCTCCTGCTCCCGGATGCGGGCGGCCTCGCGCTCCATGTCCTCGGGGTCACGGCCGCGCCGCTCCTCGGGGGGTGCCGTGGTGGCGCTCCTGACCCGGGCGTCGGCCAGCGAGACGGTGCCGCGGACGCGCTCGGCGAGCTGCGACAGTTCGTACCAGGTCTGCTGGGCCCGCTGCAGGCGCGGGGTGAGGCGCCGCACCTCTTCCTCGAGGCGGGCCTCGCGCTGGAGGGCCGCCTTCAGCTCGGCCTCGGCGCTGTCCTTGCGCTCCTTGAGGGCGGCTTCATCGGCGACCTCCGCGTTCAGCGCCTTCCGCAGGCGCACGAGGTCGTCGGCGAGCAGGCGGAGGCGGGCGTCGCGCAGGTCGGCCTGGATGACGGCGGCGCGGCGGGCCACCGCCGCCTGGCGGCCGAGGGGCTTGAGCTGGCGCCGCAGCTCGTCGGTGAGGTCCTGCACGCGCGCGAGGTTGGCCTTCATCGCGTCGAGCTTGCGCAGGGCCTTCTCCTTGCGCTTGCGGTGCTTGAGGACGCCCGCGGCCTCCTCGATGAAGGCCCTGCGGCCCATGGGGTCGGCGTGCAGGACGCCGTCGAGCTGGCCCTGGCCGACGATGACGTGCATCTCGCGGCCGATGCCGGAGTCGGACAGGAGTTCCTGGATGTCGAGGAGGCGGCAGGTGTCGCCGTTGATCTGGTACTCGCTGCCGCCGTTGCGGAACATGATCCGCGTGATGGTGACCTCGGCGTACTCGATGGGCAGCGCGCCGTCGGAGTTGTCGATGGTGAGGGAGACCTCGGCGCGGCCGAGCGGGGGCCGCCCGGTGGTGCCGGCGAAGATGACGTCCTCCATCTTGCCGCCGCGCAGCGACTTGGCGCCCTGCTCCCCCATGACCCAGCTCAGCGCGTCCACGACATTGGACTTGCCGGAGCCGTTGGGTCCGACGACGCAGGTGATGCCCGGCTCGAACTTCAGCGTCGTCGCCGACGCGAAGGACTTGAAGCCACGCAGGGTCAGGGCCTTGAGGTGCACGCCGTCGGACTCTACCTTTCGCCGCCCGTTTCACCGATGAAGGTGCAGGGCACATCAGACGGTAAAGGAAGCGGCGCACGGGGGGACAAGCTTCATGGGGCAAGAAAGAAGGGACGCCGAAGCGTCCCTTGCAGATCTGGAAGCAGGCGGCTGACAGGCCGGCCCGACCACATGCTTACTGGGCGCCTTCCTTCATCCGCGAAGGCCCCGTGTGAGCGTGCTCAATTTGGGGTCAGGTGAGCGCAGGCTCCGCCTGGGGTACGTCGATGCTCTCCATGAGAGATTCGTGAGAAGCGGCAGCCGCGAGAGCGTCGTTCTCCTGCTGAATCCGCACGAGCTCGGATTCCAGGTCCTGTACACGCTGCTGAAGCCTTCGCATCTCAGCGAGAAGTCGCGGGTCGCTGCCGCCGACGTAACCGAGAAGCGCCTTTGCCATGATGGATGGTCCTCCACACTGGTGACCGACCGAAGCGGTGTGGGTCGTGAGGGAATCGCACCCGCGGTGCTTGGCACTCGTTGTTCTGCGGGTCTTGCCGGGCCGTTCTCACATGCCAAACAGCTAAGGTGCGCGGGGCTTCCAGAGTCTCACCAAAAAGTTTGACGGTCAACACGATCACGCCCCGTACTGGCGGGCGACCCGGGGGCGCGCGGCCTCGGAACGGACGGCGCTGCTTCTCCTGCGGGGCCCTGGGGGCGTGGAGATCATCCTTACTCCCGGAGCCTGCCACCGCAAGGGGTTCCTTGGCAACCACCAGGCTCTTTCTGCCTCGGGCAGGTGCCCGCGTCACCCGCCGGGGACCTCCGCGGGACCCGGGGGAAGGCGTCCGCCCGGGTCGGCGTCAGCGGATGGCGAAGGTCTCGTATATGCCACGTGGTGTGTCCCAGATCTCCGTGACGCCGTCGACCCGCCCGGGTGTGTCGCCCTCCCGGAGCCAGTCGAGCAGCTTCTGGCACCCCTCGCGCGGCCCCTCGGCGACCACTTGCACGCGGCCGTCCTCCAGATTGAGGGCAAAACCACACAGGCCGCCGATCTCCAGTGCCTTGGCACGGGTGAACCAGCGGAATCCCACGGCCTGCACCCGCCCGCGCACCCACACCACGAGTCGCACATCGTCGTTCATGGCTGCACGCTAACCGGCCAATTGCTCCGTGGGCACTTCGTCCCCATCCGGCATCGCGTACAGTCCCGACTCGATGAGCCTCACCCGTATGGGTGAGTCACGTTGACCGCGGGAACGAAAGGCCAGGAGATGGGACGCCACCGACGCTCAGGCGGTGTGCGGGCCGCCGCCACCCCCGAGAACCATCCGGGCAGGACGACGCGCCACCGCCGCGGGAACCGGGCCTCCGCCCCGGTGCGGACGGGCCTGCTCGGCGTCTCCGCCGCCGTCGCCATGGGCGCCGTGGCGGTCGGCACGGGCGTGCTGCCCGGCGGTGACGGCTTCCGGCTCGGCGACGAGACCGGACCCGGCAAGGTCCGCGCAGCGACCGCTCCCGCCGAGGTGGACACCCAGGGCGGCGCCGGCGTCGGGGTCGAGCGCGGGGAGCCGTCGCCGAGCCGTGGCTCCGGACGCGCGCAGGCGCCTGCGCCCGCTCCCTCCCAGGCCGCGCCCGAGCCGTCGAGGACGCCGTCCGAGAAGCCCTCGACGCGGAACCCGAAGGCCGAGGCCGGCAACAAGACGGCGCCGGGCCCGTCCCGCACGCCGGAGCGCGAGCGCGCGCCGGAGGCGCCCCCGAAGAGCACCGCGCCGGCGCCGAGCGCCGCGCGGCGGAGACATCCGTCCTGACGCTGGTCAACGAAGAGCGGGCCAAGGCGGGGTGCCGCCCCGTGACGGCCGACAGCGGGCTCGCCGCACTGGCCGGGGAGTTCAGCTCGGACATGGCGGGGCGCGACTTCTTCGACCACACCGACCCGGACGGCGCGACGCCGTGGGACCGGGCGGAGAAGGCCGGCATAACCGACCTCGGCGGCGAGAACATCGCCCGCGGCCAGGCGAACGCCCGGTCCGTGATGGACGCCTGGATGAACAGCTCGGGCCACCGCGCCAACATACTGAACTGCGACTACAAGACCCTGGGCGTCGGCGTGCACTTCGCACCCGGCGGCCCTTGGTGGACGCAGGACTTCGGCTTCTGAGAAAGCCGTCCCGCCTCCCGGACCCGCTTCCGCGCGGTGCGCGCTATCTGTTGGTGAGCGCAACCCCTCGGGAAGCGCTCACCGGGAGTACCGTGTCCGTATGGTGGATTCCACGGACCGTGCCTTCGACGTGTTCTCCCGGCAGTGCCCGTCCCGGAGCACGCTGGAGCACGTCACGGGTCGCTGGGGGGCGCTCACGCTCGGGGCGCTGCACGACGGCACGTTCCGCTTCAACGAACTGCGCCGCCGCGTCGACGGCGTGAGCGAGAAGATGCTCTCCCAGACCCTGCACGCGCTGGAGCGCGACGGCCTGGTGCAGCGTGACGCGCAGCCGACCAACCCGCCCCGCGTGGACTACCGGCTCACCCCGCTCGGACAGGGGGTCGCCGAGCGCCTGCTGGCCCTGATCGATTTCGTCGAGGGCCGCCAGGGCGACGTCCTGCGGGCACAGGAGCGTTACGACGCGACGCGCGGCGGGCGCTGACAGCGCGGGCAGAAGTAGCTGGAGCGGTTCATCCAGGGGCGGCGGCGGATCGCCGTGCCGCAGCGGCGGCAGGGCATCTCCTCGCGGCCGTAGGCGTCGAGGGAGCGCTCGAAGTAGCCGGATTCGCCGTTCACGTTGACGTAGAGGCTGTCGAAGCTGGTGCCGCCGACGGCGAGGGCCGCGTTCATCACGTCCCGCACATGCCCGAGGAGTTCCGCCGTGCGGGGGCGCGTGAAGCCGGCGGTGGGGCGCTCGTAGTGCAGACGCGCGCGCCACAGCGCCTCGTCGGCGTAGATGTTGCCGACGCCGCTGATCAGCGACTGGTCGAGCAGCGCCCGCTTGATCGTCGTACGGCGGCGGCGCAGCGCGAGGTGGAAGGCGTCGTCGTCGAAGGCGGTGTCCAGCGGGTCGCGCGCGATGTGCGCGATGACGTCGGGCAGCCCGTCGGGGGTGTTGTCGTGCAGCGAGAGCCCGCCGAAGGTCCGCTGGTCGACGAAGCGCAGCTCGGTGCCCTGCTCGTCGGCGAACCGCACACGGATGCGCAGATGCTTCTCGTCCGGGGCGTCGTGCGGCTGCACCAGGAGCTGGCCGCTCATCCCGAGGTGCGCGAGGACCGACTGGGCGGAGTCGGCGAGCGGCAGCCACAGGTACTTGCCGCGCCGCTGGGCGAGCCCGATCCGGTGCCCCCGCAGCCGGGCGCCGAAGTCCTCTCCGCCCGCGAGGTGCCTGCGCACGGCACGCGGGTGCAGCACGCGCACCTCGTCCACCACCCGACCGCTGACCCAGCGCTCAAGGCCGCGTCGGACGACTTCGACTTCGGGCAGCTCGGGCACGTGAACACTCCGGGTGGCGGTGGGGTGGGCAGGAGGCCCGCCGTGAGGCGGTGAAACAGCTGGTGCCGGCCACCCCCCGGGAGGGGCGACCGGCACCAGCCGGTGAAGCGGCTGTCAGACCGACGGGGCTTCGGCGCCCCCGTCGACCTGCTCGGCAGCGGCGACGACGGCTTCCGCCGCCTTCAACCGCTCGTCCGCCGCGGCGCGGATCGCGCGCCACGCGGACTCGGCGGCCTGCTGCTCCGCTTCCTTCTTGCTGCGGCCGGTGCCGGTGCCGTACGAGACGCCTCCGACGCGGGCGGCAGCAGTAAAGGTCTTCTCGTGGTCGGGTCCGCTCTCCGTGACGAGGTACTCGGGCACGCCGAGGCTCTCCGTCGCGGTGAGCTCCTGGAGACTGGTCTTCCAGTCCAGGCCCGCTCCCAGGTTCGAGGACTTCTCGATCAGCGGGTCGAAGAGCCGGTGCACCAGCTCACCCGCCGCGTCCAGACCCTGGTCCAGATAGACCGCGCCGATCACCGCTTCAAGGGTGTCGGCGAGGATGGATGCCTTGTCCCGGCCTCCCGTGCCCTCTTCGCCCCGGCCGAGCCGGATGAAGGAGCCGAGTTCGAGGCCGCGGCTGACCTCCGCCAGCGCACGCGAGTTGACCACCGCGGCCCGCAACTTGGCCAACTGGCCTTCGGGCAGGTCGGGGTGGGTTCGGTACAGCGTGTCCGTGACGACGAGACCGAGCACGGAGTCCCCGAGGAACTCAAGACGCTCGTTCGTCGGCAGGCCGCCGTTCTCGTACGCGTACGAACGGTGGGTCAGCGCGCGCACCAGAAGGGCGGACTCGAGCTTGTACCCGAGCCGCCCTTCCAGAAGCGTGTGGGACGAGGCCGTTGTCTCCGCCAGTTTCTTGGCGTCTTCCGCCTTCTTGGGGCTAGACACGGTGCCTCTCACCAGCCGCTCAGACCTCGAGGACCTGGCGCTTGTTGTAGGTGCCACAGCTCGGGCACGCGATGTGCTGCAGCTTGGGCTCCTGGCAACGCTCACACGAAACCAAGGTGGGGACCGCAGCCTTCCACTGCGACCGGCGGTGGCGCGTGTTGCTGCGCGACATCTTCCGCTTCGGAACAGCCACGGCTACTTCTCCTGCTTCTCGTCGACGTGCGCTGATCGAGGCGCGTCGCCGCTCATCTCGTCCTTCTCGCCGTCCTGGATGGTGCCGGCGAGTCCCTGCAGTGCCGCCCAACGAATGTCGACGGCGTCATGGTGGTGGTCCGGGTCGTCCGCGAGCCGCGCTCCGCACTGGGAGCACAGACCCGGGCAGTCGTCCTGGCACACCGGCTGCATCGGCAGTGCGAGCACCACCGCATCACGCAGCACGGGCTCGAGGTCGAACATGCCGTCCTCGAGAAAGAGCCTGTCCTCGTCTTCCTCGGCGTCGTCGGCCGGTTCCGCTGCGCGGCCCCGGTCGTCGGCGTCAGGGTACGAGAACATCTCCTGGAAGTCCGCTGCGAGCTCCAGCTCGAGCGGCTCCAGACACCTTACGCACTCCCCCTCGGCCGATGCACGGGCGGTGCCTGTGACAAGCACCCCTTCCATGACCGACTCAAGACGGACGTCCAGCTGGACCGGGGCGCCCTGCGGCACCCCGATGACCCCTTCGATGCCGAAGACACCGGGCGGACCGGGGGCTTCGACCTCGCGGGTCACCCGCTGCATGGCGCCAGGACGCCGACCCAGCTCGTGTGTGTCGAACACGAGTGGGTTGCGGTGGTCGAGGCGCGTGCTCAGGGCTTCTCCTGCTTTCGGATCCGGGGAGTTCAAAGGGGGGCCGTCGCACTGCTGCGGCTCATTCGCCACTGGTGTGGGCAGCCCGAGTCGCGGACGTATGCGCGACCGAAGAGCCAGGATACTTGACCTTTCGCTCTCGGCCCAATCCGGTCCGAACCGCCTCGCTAGCGCCCCTGCTCGTACTGGCGGAGCTGCTCGGCGCTGATCATGGTCGTGTCGAAGAGGCTGGCCTCCTCCAGCGTCCCTGCCGCCTCGTACGGGGGCTGGTGGGGCTGGTGCGGCTGCTGGGCCGGGTGGGGCTGTTGGTGCTGGTCGTAGGGCTGCTCGTAGGACTGCTGCGGGTAGCCGTACTGGTGCTGCTGGGGCAGGCCCTGGTGCTGGTCCCGGTGTTGATCCTGGTGCTGGTACGCGTACGGGTCCTGCTGGCCGTAGGGCTGCTGCTGGTACGCGTACTGGTCCTGGTACCCGTACGGGTCCGGCTGCTGCTGCGGCTGTGCGTACGGCTCCTGTGGCGGGACCGGCGGGGCCTGGGGCGGCGCCGGGGGCTGCTGGGGCGGCGGGGCCTGCTGCCGCGCGGGCGCGTCGACCGGGGTGGCCGCGAGGTCCGCGAGGTACTCGGCGTCGGTGGTGTGGCCCTGGGGCCCCGTGCCCTCGCCGAGGGAGCCCAGCTCGTCGGCGGGGGCCCTGCCGTGCAGGGTCTGGCGGCCGCGGCCGACCGCCTCAAGGGTCTTGGCGAGGACCGCCTCGAAAGCGCCGAGCTTGGCGTCGACGTACGCGTCGGCGTTGCGGCGCAGGGCCTCGGGGTCGTGGCTGCGCTCGGGGGCGTCCTCGTCCTCGTACCCGTTCTCGTCGAGGCCGGGTCCGGTGCCGAGGAGCTTCTCGCGGCCGCGGCCGACGGAGCCGAGGGTCTTGGTGAGGACGACCTCGAAGTTGGCGAGCTTGCTGTCCACGTAGTCGTCGGCCTCGGTGCGGACGTCCTCGGCGGCCTGGCGGGCCTCGGCGAGGATGCGCTCGGCCTCGCCCTGGGAGCGGCGGGCCACCTCGGTGTCGGAGATCAGGGAGCCGCGCTCGGCGTGCGCGCTCTCGATGATGCGCTCGGCCTCCTGGCGGGCCTGCTCGACGAGCTGCTCGCGTCCGCCGATCAGCTCCTGGGCCTGGGCGAGGGAGCCCGGCAGCGCCTGGCGCACCTCTTCGAGCATCGAGAGCAGATCGGCGCGGTTGACCACGCACGAGGCCGACATGGGCATGGACCGGGCGCTGCCGATCGCCCGGACGATCTCGTCGATCTTCTTCTGCACGTCCACCGTGTGCTCGCCACTCTCTACAGCTGGTTGGGAGACGGACGGGACGACTGTAAGGCCAGTGGTCGTCCGCCCGACACCGGGTGACGGGCTGTCAGCGCCCCGCCTCCGGCGTCACTTCTCGCCCAGGCGTTCGACCAGGGCCTGGTGGACCACCGGGGGCAGCAGGTGCGCGACATCGCCGCCCCAGGCCGCGACCTCCTTGACCAGCGAGGAGGAGAGGAAGCTGTAGGTGGGGTTGGTCGGGACGAACAGGGTCTCGACGCCCGAGAGGCCGTTGTTCATCTGGGCCATCTGGAGTTCGTAGTCGAAGTCGCTGACCGCGCGCAGGCCCTTGACGATGGCCGGGATGTCGCGCTGCTTGCAGAAGTCGACGAGGAGGCCGTGGAAGGACTCCACCTCGACGTTGCCGAAGTCGGCCGTGACCTGGCGGATCAGCTCTATCCGCTCCTCGATCCCGAACAAACCCTTCTTCGACTGGTTGATCATCACCGCCACGTGCACCACGTCGTACAGCTTGGAGGCGCGGGCGATGATGTCGAGGTGTCCATTGGTGATGGGGTCGAACGACCCCGGACAGACGGCGCGGCGCATCGTGAGTCCCTCGCTCTCCGGTCCGGTCATGGCGCGATCTCTGAGTCGTCGCACGTAGAGGCGGCGCGACCGTACCAAAACGTCCCCTCGCCGTAGCGACGGGACCTGAGAGGTTCGAACCCCTCCGGCCAGCCGAATTCACCGCCTCTTGTACTGCGTTCAACGGTGACGAGCGCTTCGTCCGTGAGCCAGCCTTCCGAGCGGAGTGTGAGCAGTATCTCCCGAAGATCGTCATCGCCCACCGCATAGGGCGGATCGAGAAAGACCAGGTCATACGGGGTGGAGGGCCGCCCCTGCCGGATGATCTGGGCGGCTTTGCCCGCTCTCACCTCGGCTCCGGACAGACCGACCGCCCGCACGTTCTCCCGGATCGTGCGGGCCGCCCGCGCGTCCGCCTCGACCAGCAGGGTGTGCGCCGAGCCCCGGGAGAGGGCCTCCAGGCCGACGGCTCCCGAACCCGCGTACAGATCGAGCACACGGGTGCCGTCGAGCGTGCCCTGGAGCGCCTGCCAGGTGGAGAAGAGGCCCTCGCGCGCCCGGTCGGACGTGGGACGGGTGCCGTTCCCGGGCGGTACGGCGAGGCGGCGTCCGCCGGCCGTACCGGCGATCACGCGGGTCATCTGAGTCCTTCTGGCTGGCTGCGGCTGGCTGGGCTGTGGTCCTTCCACGATATGGCGTGGGCGGGGGTCAGCCCTTGTCGAGGTGGGCCGGCCCCGGCCGCCGGGGCGGCTCAGCGCCTGTGGCGGTGGGCCGGCCCTGGTCACCGAGGCGGCTCAGCCCTTGTCGAGGTACTGCTCGCGCTCGGCGTCGAGCAGGGCGTCCAGGGCCGTGCGCAGCTCGGGCAGGTGCTCCAGGTCGGGGTCCTTGGCCACCACCGTGACGGCCTCCTCGCGGGCGGCGGCGATGATCTCCTCGTCGTCGATGACCGCGAGCATGCGCAGGCTGGAGCGGACGCCGGACTGGGCCTGGCCGAGCACGTCGCCCTCGCGGCGCTGCTCCAGGTCGATGCGGGAGAGCTCGAAGCCGTCGAGCGTGGCGGCGACGGCCCCGAGGCGGGCGCGGGCGGGCGCGGCCTCGGGCATGTCCGTGACCAGGAGGCAGAGGCCGGGGGCGGAGCCGCGGCCGACCCGGCCGCGCAGCTGGTGGAGCTGGGAGACGCCGAAGCGGTCGGCGTCCATGATCACCATGGCGGTGGCGTTCGGCACGTTCACCCCGACCTCGATGACCGTCGTCGCGACCAGGACCTGGGTCTCGCCCGCGGCGAAGCGCCGCATCACGGCGTCCTTGTCGTCGGGCTGCATGCGGCCGTGCAGCGGCTCGACCTTCAGGCCCCGCAGCGGGCCCCCGGCAAGCTGCTCGGCGACGTCGAGGACGGCGAGCGGGGGCCGCTTCTCGGCGGTGGCCGCCTCCTCCACCCGGTCCTCGGCCGACTTCTTCCCGCCGGTCTTCGCGCCCTTCCTCGGGTCGTCCTCCTCGTCGCCGATCCGCGGGCACACCACGTACGCCTGGTGGCCCTTCTCGACCTCCTCGCGCACGCGCTCCCAGGCGCGGGCGAGGAAGTGGGGCTTGTCCTGGGCGGGGACCACATGGCTGGCGATCGGCGAACGCCCTGCCGGGAGCTGGTCGAGGACGGAGGTCTCCAGGTCGCCGAAGACCGTCATCGCGACCGTGCGCGGAATGGGGGTGGCCGTCATGACGAGCAGGTGCGGGGGCTGCTTGCCCTTGCCGCGCAGAGCGTCGCGCTGCTCGACGCCGAAGCGGTGCTGCTCGTCCACGACGACCAGGCCGAGGTCGTGGAATTGCACCTTGTCCTCGATCAGCGCATGGGTGCCGATGACGATGCCGGCCTCACCGGTGACCAGGTCGAGCAGGGCCTGACGGCGGCCCGCGGCGCCCATGGAGCCGGTGAGCAGTGTGACCTTGGTCGCCTGCTCGGCGCCGCCGAGCATCCCGCCGTCGGCGAGGTCGCCCATCATCTCGACGATCGAGCGGTGGTGCTGCTGGGCGAGGACCTCGGTCGGCGCGAGCATGGCGGCCTGCCCGCCCGCGTCGACGACGGCGAGCATGGCGCGCAGGGCGACCATCGTCTTGCCCGATCCGACCTCTCCCTGGAGGAGGCGGTGCATCGGATGCTCGGTCGCGAGGTCGTCGAAGATCTCCCGGGAGACCTTCTGCTGGCCCTCGGTGAGGGTGAAGGGGAGCTTGGCGTCGAAGGCGTCCAGGAGGCCACCCTCCTTGGGCCTGCGGGCCACGGCGGGCAGTTGCGCGTCCGCGTGCCGCCGCCGGGCCAGGGCCACCTGGAGGACGAACGCCTCGTCCCACTTCAGGCGGTCGCGGGCGGCGGCGATGTCCGCCTTGGAGTGCGGGCGGTGGATCTTCAGGAGCGCTTCGGGGAGCGGGACGAGGCCCCGGCCGTCGCGCAGGGCGGGCGGCAGCGGGTCCTCGGCCTCCTGGGCGCTGGGCAGGACCATGTCGACCGACTTGGCGATCTTCCAGGACTCCAGCTGCTTGCACGCCGGATAGATCGGGATGAGCGCGCCGGCCCAGCTGTCCACGGCGTCGGGGTCGCCGCCGCGCAGCGGTTCGTACGCCGGGTGGGCCAGCTGGAGGCGGTGGTTGAAGACGGAGACCTTGCCCGCGAACATCGCGCGGGTGCCGGGCAGCAGCTCCGTGTGCGGTTTGTGGACGCCACGGCCGAAGAAGACCAGGCGGAGCTCGCCGCTGCCGTCGGTGATGGTGACTTCGAGGCGCTGGCCCTGGCCGCGGGGCGCCTTGGGCGACTTGAACGTGTGCAGGCGCGCGCTCGCGACCTGGGCGACCACCGTGACGTGCTCGTCCAGCGGGAGGTCGGCGAGGCGGGTCAGCTCGCCCCGCTCGGCATACCGCCGGGGGTAGTGGTGCAGGAGGTCGCCGACCGTGTGCAGGTCGAGGTGCTCGGCCATCACCTTGGCGGTGGCGGGACCGACCACTTTCTTCAGGGGTTCTTCGAGCGCAGGCACGAGATCCATTGCACACCACCCCACTGACAATCCGCCGCAGGTGCCCGGCATCCGCTGCTCACCGGCCGGGTGAGCGGGGGCGCGCCGTGTGCGCGGGGGCCTCCCGGAGTGCGCTACTCCACGCCGATCAGCATCAACGCCGCCTGGCGCCCGCCGCGGTAGACGACCGTGTCGACGGCCAGGTACGTCTCGCGCACATGCTTCTCCAGCCGCTCGGCCACCGTGTCGGGGACGGAGTCGCCGAGGACGAGCGTGACCATCTCTCCGCCGGCGGACAGCATGCGGTCGAGGACCGAGGTGGCGGTGCGCGCGACCTCCGCGCCGATCACGGCGACGTCGCCGTCGATGAGGCCGAGCACGTCACCGGCCTGGCAGATGCCCGCCATGGTCCACGACTGCCGCTCGGCGACGGCCAGTTCGCCGTAGCGGGTCGCGCCGGCCGCCGACGTCATGGCCACCACGTCCTCGTCGAAGCCTCGGTCCGGCTCGTGCACGGCGAGGGCCGCGAGGCCCTGCACCGCGGAGCGGGTGGGGATCAGCGCGACGCGCACGCCCTCCGCCCGCGCCTGCTGCGCCGCGGCGGCGGCCGTGTGCCGCAGCTCCGCGTCGTTGGGCAGGAGCACCACTTCGCGCGCGTGCGCCCGCCGGACGGCGTCGACCAGTTCGCCGCTCGCGGGCGGCTCCCCCACGCGCGTCGGCACGGTGGTCGCCCCGGCCTCGGCGTAGAGCCCGGCCAGCCCCTCGCCGGGGACGACCGCGACGATGGCCCGCTGAGCGCGCTCCCTGGGCGGCTGCGGGGTGGTGTGCGCGTCGCCGAGACCGAAGTGGGTGATGCGGATGCGGTGCGGGCGGCCCGCCTCCACGCCCGCCTCGACGGCCGCTCCCGCGTCGTCGACATGGACGTGGACGTTCCACAGTCCGTCGCCGCCGACCACCACGAGGGAGTCGCCGAGCCGGTCGAGCCGGGTCCGCAGCCGGGCGACCGCGGCGTCGTCCGCCTCCAGGAGGTAGATCACCTCGAAGGCGGGGCCGCCCTCGCCGGCCGGGAGGTCGTCGCACCCGGCGACCCGGTCCACCGCCGGAGGACCCTCGTCCGCGCCGGCCACCACGCGTGCGTGGCCGCCCCCGGCGCTCGTGAACGACACCTTCTCGCCCGACAGCGCGGCCACCAGCGCCCCGAGCACCGCGACGAGGCCCCGGCCGCCCGCGTCCACCACACCGGCCCGGCCGAGCACGGCGAGCTGCCCCGGGGTCAGGGCCAGGGCCGCGCGCGCCCCCTCGTAGGAGGCGCGCGCCACGGCCTCGCAGTCGCCGGCGCCCTCGGCCGACGCCGCCTGCGCCGCGGCGGTCGCCACCGTGAGGACGGTGCCCTCGACCGGGTGCGCGACCGCCTCGTACGCGGACTCCGCGGCCCGGCGCAGGGCCAGCTCCAGGGTCCGGCCGTCGGCGTGATCCGCCTCACGTGCGCCCTCGCCGTCCGGGCCGCCGAGGACCTGGGCCATGCCGCGCAGGAGCTGGGAGAGGATCGTGCCCGAGTTGCCGCGGGCGCCGATGAGGGCCCCGTGGGCCATCGCGCGCACCGTCTGGGCCAGCGAGGGGGCGGCGGGCTCATGGCCCGTGAAGGCGGCGTCGACCGCCTGGGACGCCGACTCCATGGTCAGGTAGAGGTTCGTCCCCGTGTCGCCGTCGGCGACCGGGTAGACGTTGATGGCGTCGATCTCCTCGCGGGCCCCGCCCAGGGCCTCCAGAGCCAGCCGGCACCAGGCGCGCACCGCGACCGCGTCGAGGTTCTGCGGCACCTGTTCGCCTCCTTGACCATGCTCGGGATGGACGCAGCGTAGACCCGGGGTGAACGGGGGCTCCGGGGCGGGGGCCGGGGAATGCATGGTAGTTTCGTTGTACCGAAGCAGTCGTTGTATGCTGCTCCGGTTGCCCGATACACATCGGGACATTCCTCCTGGCAACGCCATTCCGATCATTGCACTGATCCCGGCATGCCGGGATTAACCGTAAGTGCATCTGAAGTCTTTGGAGTGACCCGTGGCTGCCAACTGCGACGTCTGCGGCAAGGGGCCGGGCTTCGGCAACAACATCTCGCACTCGCACCGCCGTACGCCCCGTCGCTGGAACCCGAACATCCAGCGTGTGCGTGCCGTGGTGAGCGGGACGCCGAAGCGCCTCAACGCCTGCACCTCGTGCATCAAGGCCGGCAAGGTCTCGCGCTGACGTCAGCGCGGCCACCTAGCTGGTTGCTGAATCAGCCGGTTCCCCGTCAGGGGGGCCGGCTTTTTCGTGTGCCCACGCGCGCGGGGAGCCACGTGCCCCCCGTATGAGAGCCCTGCCAGAATCTGGCGGATGCGCTTCGGCGTCCTCGGCCCCCTGGACATACGCTCCTGCGACGGCACTCCCCTGGACCCCGGCGGGCCGCGCCCGCGCGCGCTGCTCACCCTGCTGCTCCTGGACGCGGGCCGCACCGTCTCCGCCGAGCGGCTCATCGGCGGGCTCTACGGGGACGACCCCCCGGCGGGCGCGGGCAACGCCCTCCAGTCGCAGGTCTCCCGGCTGCGCAAGCGCCTCGGCCCGGACATCCCGGCGGCTCCCGGCGGGTACCGCGTCGCCGTCTCCCCCGACGACGTCGACCTCCACCGCTTCGAGCGCCTGAGCCGCGAGGGCCGCCGGGCCTCGGCTCCGGGGTCCACGCCGGGGCCGCCGCGCTGCTCCAGGAGGCGCTCGGGCTGTGGCGGGGCCCGGCCCCCGCGGACCTCCCGGACGCCGGGCCCCTGGTCGCCCGCCTCGACGAGCGGCGGCTCGCGGCCACGCAGGACCGCGCCGAGGCCGACCTGGCGCTGGGCGCCGGCCCCGCTCTCGTGCCGGAACTGCGCGAGCTGGTCGCGGCGCAGCCGCTGGCCGAGCGGGAGCTGGCGGCGGCGCGCGGTGACCACCGTGCCGCCTTCGCGGCGTACGAGGCCGAGGTCCGCGACTACGCCCGGGGCTGCCAGAGGACGTCGGGCAACGCGGGGCCCTTCCTCGCGCCGCCCACGGAAAGGAGGATCCGCAGCCGGGACCGGGCGTACCGGCTGCTCGCCTCGCGCTTCCTCGCGGGCTTCTTCAAGCGGCTGACGGAGAGGGCCGCGAACGGCATCACGCTCAAGGACTACGGGCCCGCGGAGGGCGGCCCGCACACCGCGCGGGACTACGCCTCCCGGAACCGCCAGCCGTGATCGACCGGGCCGATCCCGCCGCCGAGCGCGAACCCGGCGGCGATCGCGCCGGTCACGTACTCCTTGGCCGCCGCGACGGCCGCGGGGACGTCGTCGCCCAGGGCGAGCCGCGCGGCGATCGCGCTGGCCAGTGTGCACCCGGTGCCGTGGGTGTGCCGGTTGTCGTGGCGCGGGGCGCGCAGGACGTGCTCGTCAAAGCCGTCGGTGAGCAGGTCCACGGCCTCGCCCTTGAGGTGGCCGCCCTTGATGAGCACCCACGTGGGCCCGTACGCGAGGACCGCGGCGGCGGCGCGGCGCAGGCCGTCCTCGGAGGTGACCTCGACGCCGGTCAGTTGGGCGACCTCGTCGAGGTTGGGCGTCGCGACCGTGGCGGCCGGCAGCAGCTTCGTCCGCACCGAGTCGAGTGCGGACGCCGCGAGCAGCGGGTCGCCGTGCTTGGAGACGCCGACCGGGTCGACGACGGCGGGCGCGTCCGTGCCGGCCAGCAACTCCGCCACGGTCTCGACGAGTTCGGCCGAGGCGAGCATGCCGGTCTTGACGGCTCCTACGCCGATGTCGTCGACGACGCTGCGGTACTGGGCCCGCACCGCCTCGGCCGGAAGCTCCCAGAAGCCCTGCACGCCCAGCGAGTTCTGCGCGGTGACGGCCGTGACGACGCTCATGCCGTGGGTGCCGAGGGCCAGCATCGTCTTCAGGTCGGCCTGGATGCCCGCGCCGCCGCCGGAGTCGGAGCCCGCGACGGTCAGGACGCGCGGCGGAGCGGCCGGGGCCGCCGTGGGGCGCGCGCTCATCCGGCGTCTCCGTTGTCCCCGAAGTGGTCCCAGCCCTTGCTGGTCCAGGGCGCCCCGTCCACGGTCACCTGGGGCAGCGCGGAGGGGTTCAGCACCTCGCCGATGACCTTCCAGCGGGCGGGCAGCTTCACGTCGGCGGGGAAGGTCGCCACGATCGCGTGGTCCTCGCCGCCGTTGAGCACCCACTGCAGCGGGTCGACGCCGACGGCCTGGCCGATGTCGTTCATCTGGGAGGGCACGTCGACGTCTCCGGAGCGGATGTCGATGCGCACCTTGCTCGCCTCGGCGATGTGGCCGAGGTCGGCGATGAGGCCGTCGCTGACGTCCGTCATGGAGGTCGCGCCGAGCCCCGCGGCCGCGGGTCCCGCGTGGTAGGGCGGCTCGGGCCTGCGGTGGGCCTCCACGAAGGCGCGCGGGGAGTGGAAGCCCCGCGAGAGCACCGCGTGGCCCGCCGCGGACCAGCCCAGCCAGCCGGTGACGGCGACGACGTCGCCGGTCTTGGCGCCCCCGCGCGTGACGGCCTCGTGGTTGCGCAGGTCGCCGAGGGCGGTGATCGCGACGGTGATCGTGTCGCCGCGCACCACGTCGCCGCCCACGACGGCCGCGCCGGCGACCTGGCACTCGTCCCGGATGCCGTCCATCAGCTCGGTCGGCCAGCTCGCGGGCAGTTCGGCGGGGACGACGAGGCCGAGCAGGAGCGCGGTCGGCACGGCGCCCATGGCGGCGATGTCGGCGAGGTTCTGCGCGGCGGCCTTGCGGCCCACGTCGTACGCGGTGGACCAGTCGCGGCGGAAGTGCCGCCCTTCGAGGAGGATGTCGGTGCTCGCCACGACCCTGCGGTCCGGAGCGGAGACGACCGCGGCGTCATCGCCGGGGCCGATCCGTACGGCCGGGGTGGAGGTGAGCCGCGAGGTGAGCTCCCTGATGAGCCCGAACTCCCCCAACTCGCCCACGGTTCCCTTCACCGAGTCTCACCATGCCCTTTCACACTGCTCGGCTTGCGGTCGCGAGCCGTCTGCGTCGTCGGTACGGTCGACGTGACCGTTGCATTCTGCTGGCCGTCCACCACGATGTGCGCCACAGCCCGCCCGGGTCTCCCCGCGGCGAGCGGCGACGCGGTACCGTGGCGTCCCTTCTCCCCACATGATCCTCGTGGCCGCCCTGGAGGTTCCGTGGTACAGGCGTACATCCTGATCCAAACAGAGGTCGGCAAGGCGTCGACCGTCGCCGAGCTGATCGGCAAGATCCCCGGAGTGATCCAGGCCGAGGACGTGACCGGTCCCTACGATGTCATCGTGCGCGCGCAGGCGGACACGGTGGACGAACTCGGCCGCATGGTGGTCGCCAAGGTCCAGCAAGTGGACGGCATCACCAGAACCCTGACCTGCCCGGTCGTGCACTTGTAGCCCCCGTCTAACCTGGCCCGGTGAACATCCCCCGTCTCCGGCGCCGCTGCCTCGCAGGAACGTCCGCCCTCGCGCTGCTGATCACGGCGGCGGCCTGTTCATCTTCGGACGACGAGGCGTCAGTGGTGGTTCCCTCCCCGGCCGCGAAGGCCGCGGGACTCTGCCGGGACCTGCACGGACAGCTGCCGGAGAAGGTCGACGGACTGGAGCGGACCGACCCCGGGCCCACGTCGGAGCTGACCGCCGGGTGGGGAGACCCGGCGATCATACTGCGCTGTGGTGTCGAGCGGCCCCCGAAGATGATCGACACCACGTACGCCGGGAAGAACAGCGTGGACGTGAACGGTGTCGCCTGGCTGCTGCAGAAGCACGACGACGGCTCGTACACCTTCACCACCGGGGCGCGCCTCGCCTATGTGGAGGTGACGCTGCCCGCGGAGCGTGCGGGGGGCGGCCTGAGTCCGCTCACGGACTTCGCCGCCCCCATCAAGAAGACGATCCCCAAGGGGATCGCCTGAGCGTCAGCGCAGGCCCGTGGAGCGGGTGAGGGCCGCCTGGATCAGGCGGTCCACCAGCTCCGCGTAGCCGACGCCGCTCTTCTCCCACATCTGCGGGTACATCGAGATGGGCGTGAAGCCCGGCATGGTGTTGATCTCGTTGATCACGAAGCGTCCGTCCTCGGTGAGGAAGAAGTCCGCGCGCACCAGGCCCTCGCAGGACGCCGCCTCGAAGGCCTCGACGGCGAGGCGCTGGATCTCCGCGGTCTCCTCGGGCGTCAGCGGCGCGGGCACGATGCCGGGCGTCGAGTCGATGTACTTCGCCTCGAAGTCGTAGTAGTCGTGCGTCTGCACCGGGGGGATCTCGGCGGGCACGCTCGCCCGGGGGCCCTCCTCGAACTCCAGGACGCCGCACTCGATCTCCCGGCCGCGCAGCAGGGCCTCGACGAGGATCTTCGGGTCGTGGCGCTGCGCCTCGGCGATCGCCTCGTCCAGGCCCTCGAAGGAGTCCACCTTCGTGATGCCGATCGAGGAGCCCGCGCGCGCGGGCTTGATGAACAGCGGCCAGCCGTGCTCGGCCGCGAAGTCCGCGACCCGCTGCCGGGCGCCCGCCTCGTCCTGCCGCCACTCGCGGGGGCGGATCACCAGGTAGGGGCCGACGTCGAGCCCGAAGGAGGTGAACACCCGCTTCATGTAGTCCTTGTCCTGGCCCACGGCCGAGGCGAGGACACCGGAGCCCACGTACGGCACGCCGGAGAGTTCGAGCAGTCCCTGGAGGGTGCCGTCCTCGCCGTAGGGGCCGTGCAGCATCGGGAAGACGACGTCGACCTCGCCGAGCACCTTGGGCACGGAGCCGGGCTCGCTGTAGACGACCTCGCGGTTGCCGGGGTCGACCGGCAGGACGACGCCGCCCTCCATCGAGTCCGCGATCTCGGCGACGTTCGGCATCCTGCGGTCGGCGATGGCCATCCGCTCGGGCTCGTCGGCGGTCAGCGCCCAGCGGCCGTCCGTCGTGATGCCGATGGGCAGGACGTCGTACTTGGTGCGGTCGATCGCGCGCAGCACGGCGCCGGCCGTGACGACGGAGATGCCGTGCTCCGAACTGCGGCCGCCGAAGACGACGGCCACACGGGGCTTGCGGGGCGGCCGCTCAGAGCTCGACTCGGGGCGCTGCTCAGGGCTCTGGGGGAGGTTCTCGCTGCTCATATCGGCTTGAGAGTACCTGTTGGACCTCGCGGGAGTCAGTCGTGACGTCAGCGGCGCTCGGGCTTGGCGCTGCGCGACATCAGCTCCTTCAGGGCGACCAGCGGGGGCGTGCCCTCGTGCACGATGCCCACGACGGTCTCCGTGATCGGCATGTCGACGCCGTGCCTGCGGGCCAGATCCAGCACCGACTCGCAGGACTTGACGCCCTCGGCGGTCTGCCTGGTGACGGCGATGGTCTCCTGGAGGGTCATGCCCTTGCCGAGGTTGGTGCCGAAGGTGTGGTTGCGCGAGAGCGGCGAGGAGCAGGTCGCCACCAGGTCCCCCAGACCGGCGAGTCCGGAGAAGGTCAGCGGGTCCGCGCCCATGGCGAGGCCGAGCCGGGTGGTCTCGGCGAGGCCGCGCGTGATGAGCGAGCCCTTGGTGTTGTCGCCGAGGCCCATGCCGTCCGCGATGCCGACGGCGAGGCCGATGACGTTCTTGACGGCTCCGCCGAGCTCGCAGCCGACGACGTCGGTGTTGGTGTACGGGCGGAAGTACGGCGTGTGGCAGGCCCTCTGGAGGCGCTGGGCGACGGCCTCGTCCCGGCAGGCCACCACGGCGGCGGCCGGCTGCCTGGCGGCGATCTCGCGGGCGAGGTTCGGCCCGGTGACGACGGCGACGCGCTCGGCGGCCACCTTCGTCACGTCCTCGATGACCTCGCTCATCCGCATGGCGGAGCCGAGTTCGACGCCCTTCATGAGGGAGACGAGGACGGTGCCGGGGGCCAGGAGCGGCGACCAGGCGGCGAGGTTGTCGCGCAGTGTCTGGGAGGGCACGGCGAGGACCGTGAAGTCGGCGCCCGCGGCGGCCTCGGCCGGGTCGGTGGTCGCGCGGAGGTTCTCCGGCAGCTCGACGTCCGGGAGGTAGTCGGGGTTGCGCCGCGTGGAGTTGACGGCGTCGGCCAGTTCGGCCCTGCGGCCCCACAGGGTGACGTCGCACCCCGCGTCGGCGAGCACCATGCCGAAGGCCGTACCCCAGGAGCCCGATCCGAAGACGGCGGCCTTCACGGGTCCGGCCGTGTGCCCGGCGTTCTCGGGGTGCGTCACTTGCTGTCCTCCGGGGTGCTGTCCGTGGTGCCCTGCGCGGCACTGTGGCCCGCTGCCTTGCGTCGTTGTTCCAGCCGTGCCCTGCGCGGGTCGTACGGCGTCGCGGGGGCCTTCTCGCCCCTGATCTCCTCCAGGAGTTCGGTGATCGCGGCCATGATGGCCTCGGTCGCCTCGCGGAGCACCTCGGGTGTGGGCTCCTTGTCGTAGAAGCGCGACAGGTCGACGGGCTCCCCGGCCTTCACCTGGAGGGTCTTGCGGGGGAAGAGGGAGAGTTTCTTGCTGTACGGCGGAAGGGCGAGGTTGGCGCCCCACTGGGCGACGGGGATCACCGGGCAGCGGGTCTCCAGCGCGACCCGCGCGGCACCGGACTTGGCCGTCATCGGCCACACCTCGGGGTCCCTGGTGAGGGTGCCCTCGGGGTAGAAGGCGACGCATTCGCCGCGCCGGATGGCGTCGACGGCGGCCCTGAAGGCGTCGAGCGCGTTCGTGGTCTCGCGGTAGACCGGGATCTGCCCCGTGCCCTTCATGACCTTCGCGACGAAGCCGCCCTTGAAGAGGCCGTCCTTGGCCAGGAAACGCGGCACGCGTCCGGTGTTGTACTGATAGTGCGCGTACGACAGCGGATCGATATACGAGTTGTGATTCACCGCCGTGATGAATCCGCCGTCGCCCGGAATGTGCTCCATTCCACGCCAGTCCCGCTTGAACAGAACCACCAGCGGCGGTTTTGCGATCACCGCCGCAAGGCGGTACCAGAAGCCGATTCTGCGGCGGGACACGCGGGCACCTTCCTTCATGAACCTGTTCGGCCGCACAAGTGTCGCCCCAGGCTGCCGGTCTGTCGAGAACACCGTACGCCCACACGTCCGCCGTCACCGCCCCCGCGCCGCCGCTTTCCCGTGCCCGGCGCCCGGGGCCGCCGACAGGTCACAATGGGCGCGACGACAAGGACGGAGCGCCCGTGCAGTGGACCCTGGTCATACCCCTGAAACCGCTGGCGCGCGCCAAGAGCAGGCTGGCCGCCACCGCCGGTGACGGTCTGCGTCCGGGCCTCGCCCTGGCCTTCGCCCAGGACACCGTGGCCGCCGCGGTGGCCTGCCCGGCGGTGCGGGATGTGGCGGTCGTCACGGATGACGCCCTGGCGCGGCGCGAGCTGTCGGCGCTGGGGGCCCTGGTGGTCCCCGACGCCCCGGGGGCGGGCCTCAACGCCGCGCTGCGGCACGGCGGCGCCGCCGTCCGCGCGAGCCGCCCCGAGGCGGCCGTCGCGGCCCTGAACGCCGATCTGCCCGCGCTGAAGCCGATGGAATTGGCCCGCGCACTCGACGGCGCCGCCCATTTCCGGCGCGCATTTCTGCCGGATACCGCGGGAATGGGGACGACACTTCTGACGGCATCGGCGGGAGTGGAATTGTCCCCCGCATTCGGTACGGACTCGCGCGCCAGGCACGCGGCGTCGGGGGCCGTGGAAATCGTGCTCGAAGGCGTCGATTCCGTGCGTCAGGACGTGGACACCGGCGACGATCTGCGGGCCGCTCTCGCGCTCGGCGTGGGCCCGCGCACCGCCGCGGCGGCCGCCCGGCTGCTCATCGCCGACTGAACCGGCGGCGGGACCGCGTGCGCGCCGCCGGGGACTGAGTACGCTTCCCTTCATGCAGGCGACCGCGTACACCTACGACTCCGAGACCCGCAGCGGCAGCGTGCTGCTCGACGACGGCACCCCGGTGCCCTTCGGGGCGCCCGCATTCGACGCGGGCGGACTGCGGCTGCTGCGTCCGGGGCAGCGGGTGCGCATCGAGGTCGAGGGCGAGGGCGAGGGGCGCCGGATCACCCTGGTGACGCTGCAGACGTTCTGACCCGTCCCCGACCCCCCGTACGGCGCAACGACGCGGGCCGGGCTCCCCCGTGGGAGCCCGGCCCGGCGCGTGAGTGCCCTCTGTGCCCTACTTCTTGCGGGCGGTGGCCTTCTTGGCGGTCGTCTTGCGCGCCGTGGACTTCTTGGCGGGCGCCTTCTTGGCGGTGGCCTTCGTCGCCGGGGCGGTCTTCTTCGCCGTCGTCTTCTTGGCGGCGGGCGTGGCCTTCTTGGCGGTGGTCTTCTTCGCCGCCGCCGTCTTGGCCGGGGTCGCCTTCTTGGCGGGAGCGGCCTTCTTGACCGCGGCCTTCTTCGCCGTCGCCGTGGTCTTCTTGGCGGCGGGCGTGGCCTTCTTCGCGGTGGTCTTCTTCGCCGTCGCCGTGGTGGACGTGGCCTTCTTGGCGGTGGCCTTCTTGGCGGTCGTCGCCTTCTTGGCCGCGGCCTTCTTGACCGTCGCCGAAGCACCGCCGGTCAGGCTGCCCTTGGGCGCCTTCTTGACCGCGACGTCGTTCTTCGGGAGCTTCTTCGAACCGCTCACCAGGTCCTTGAACCCCTGGCCGGCGCGGAAGCGCGGAACCGAGGTCTTCTTGACCCGCACGCGCTCCCCGGTCTGCGGGTTGCGGGCGTAACGGGCCGGGCGGTCGACCTTCTCGAACGAGCCGAAGCCGGTGACCGAAACACGGTCACCGCTGACGACGGCACGGACGATGGCGTCCAGGACCGCGTCCACGGCGTCGGCGGCGTTCTGGCGGCCACCCACCTTGTCGGCAATCGCTTCTACGAGCTGCGCCTTGTTCACGTCTTCCCCTTCGGAGACATTGCCGGGAGCGAAATACTCCGGCTTTTTCGCACGTTAGGCAGATATATACCGCAAATCAAACACGAAACGGGCTAATCACCCTTGTGCCGCAACGAACTGGCCCATCTCGGAGTTCCTCGAAGGCCCGTTGAGGCGCGGCGCTCAGGCGTCTTCCGGGAATCGGCCCTCGTCGAGGTCCGTCATGAATCGCTCCAGACGCCTTGCCGCACCGGCGAGATCGTGTTTGGCCGCGGCCGTAATGACCAGCAGCTTCCGGGTCAGCGCCATCCGTACGCCCTCCGGGACTTGCAGTTCGCGCACTCTTGAGTGCGCTTCCTTCAGTTGGTCCGCGACGAGCCCGTAGAGCTCGAGTTGGCTGTCACGTCCCATGCACCGATTGTGCCATCTGGGGCGAGTTGTCGCCTCCGCAGGGGGTAACTGCCGCCGTCCGCCGCTGTTTCGAGGGTACCCCGCCCGGCGGAGTACAAGGGGATTTCAAGCCTCTTCTTCCGCTCGTGGTCCGGGAGTTGACCCCACTCGACCAGACCGTCTGCCCCCGCTCGGAGGGCACACACAGATGTACCCCCAACCGTCCACGATTGGGGGTACATCAGGGTGTTGCGGAGTGTCAGGCCTGAACGGTCCTGGGCTTGTACGAGGGCCGCCCGCTCTCGTACGCGGAGATGTCCTGCTCGTTCCTGAGCGTGATGCTGATGTCGTCCAGGCCGTTCAGGAGCCGCCAGCGGGCGTTCTCGTCGAGGTCGAAGTCGGCGGTGATGCCTGCCGCGCGGACCTGGCGGTCCTCCAGGTCGACGGTGACCTCGGCCTGCGGGTCGCTCTCGGTCAGCTCCCACAGCGCGTCCACGACCTTCTGGTCGAGCACCACGGTGAGCAGGCCGTTCTTCAGCGAGTTGCCCCGGAAGATGTCGGCGAAGCGGGAGGAGATCACGGCCTTGAAGCCGTAGTTCTGCAGGGCCCAGACGGCGTGCTCGCGCGAGGACCCCGTGCCGAAGTCGGGTCCCGCCACCAGGACGGAGGCGCCCTCGCGCTCGGGCTTGTTGAGGACGAACTCCGCGTCCTTGCGCCAGGCCTCGAAGAGGCCGTCCTCGAAGCCGTCCCTGGTGACCTTCTTCAGCCAGTGGGCGGGGATGATCTGGTCGGTGTCGACGTTGCTGCGGCGCAGCGGGACGGCCCGGCCGGTGTGCTTGGTGAATGCTTCCATGGGTCTCAGACTCCGGCGGTCACGGGGGCGTCGGACAGGTCGGCGGGCGATGCCAGGTGGCCGGTGACCGCGCTGGCGGCGGCGACCTGCGGGGACACCAGGTGGGTGCGCCCGCCCTTGCCCTGCCTGCCCTCGAAGTTGCGGTTGGACGTGGATGCCGAGCGCTCGCCGGGGGCCAGTTGGTCGGGGTTCATGCCGAGGCACATCGAGCAGCCCGCGTGCCGCCATTCGGCGCCGGCGGCGGTGAAGACCTTGTCCAGGCCCTCCTCGACGGCCTGCAGGGCGACCCGGACCGAGCCGGGGACGACCAGCATCCGCACACCGTCGGCGACCTTGCGGCCCTCGACGACGGCGGCGGCGGCGCGCAGGTCCTCGATGCGGCCGTTGGTGCAGGAGCCCACGAAGACGGTGTCGACCTTGATGTCCCGCAGCGCCTGCCCGGCGGTCAACCCCATGTACTCCAGCGCCTTTTCGGCGGCGTGGCGCTCCGATGCGTCTTCGTACGAAGCCGGGTCGGGGACGTTCGCCGACAGCGGGGCGCCCTGGCCCGGGTTGGTGCCCCAGGTCACGAACGGCGCGAGCCCGGTGGCGTCGATGTAGACCTCGGCGTCGAAGACGGCGTCCTCGTCGGTGCGCAGGGTCTTCCAGTACGCGACGGCGGCGTCCCAGTCCTCGCCCCGCGGGGCGTGGTCACGGCCCTGGAGGTAGTCGAAGGTGGTCTGGTCCGGCGCGATCATGCCGGCGCGGGCGCCCGCCTCGATGGACATGTTGCAGATGGTCATGCGGGCCTCCATCGAGAGCTTCTCGATGGCCGGGCCGCGGTACTCCAGGACGTAGCCCTGGCCGCCGCCGGTGCCGATCTTCGCGATGATGGCGAGGATCAGGTCCTTGGCGGTGACGCCGTCGGGCAGCTCGCCGTCGACGGTGATGGCCATGGTCTTGGGGCGGGCCATCGGCAGCGTCTGGGTGGCCAGCACGTGCTCGACCTGCGAGGTGCCGATGCCGAACGCCAGCGCGCCGAAGGCGCCGTGGGTGGAGGTGTGCGAGTCGCCGCAGACCACCGTGGTGCCCGGCTGGGTCAGTCCGAGCTGCGGTCCCACCACGTGGACGACGCCCTGCTCGACGTCGCCCAGCGGGTGCAGCCGGACGCCGAACTCCGCGCAGTTCTTGCGCAGCGTCTCCAGCTGGGCCCGCGACACCGGGTCGGCGATGGGCTTGTCGATGTCGAGGGTCGGGGTGTTGTGATCCTCGGTGGCGATGGTGAGGTCGAGCCGCCGCACCCGGCGGCCCGCCTGGCGGAGGCCGTCGAAGGCCTGGGGGCTGGTCACCTCGTGCAGCAGGTGCAGATCGATGAAGAGGAGGTCGGGCTCGCCCTCGGCGCGCCGGACGACATGGTCGTCCCAGACCTTCTCCGCGAGTGTCCTACCCATCGCTTTCCCTCCGGCCGGCGGATCGCCGGCCCAACTAGAGAATCCGTTCGCCGACGCGCGTACCCCTCGTGCCGCACGTCGACCGCCGACCCGTTGGTCCGCGGATCGCTCGTACAGAGTGGCGCTTCGCGAGAAAAATTGAACTTGCGTTTCACAGAGTGAGACGGGAGTATCGACGCATGGACAACTCTAGCGGCGTCGGCGTTCTCGACAAGGCGGCTCTCGTCTTGAGCGCCCTGGAGTCCGGCCCGGCCACCCTCGCGGGGCTGGTCGCGGCCACCGGGCTCGCACGACCCACGGCCCACCGACTGGCCGTGGCACTGGAACACCACCGGATGGTGGCGCGGGACATGCAGGGCCGTTTCATTCTCGGCCCCCGCCTCGCGGAACTCGCGGCGGCGGCGGGCGAGGACCGCCTGCTCGCCACTGCGGGCCCCGTCCTCACGCATCTGCGCGACGTGACGGGCGAGAGCGCCCAGCTCTACCGCCGCCAGGGCGACATGCGCATCTGCGTGGCCGCCGCGGAGCGCCTGTCCGGCCTGCGGGACACCGTCCCCGTCGGCTCGACGCTCACCATGAAGGCCGGCTCGTCCGCGCAGATCCTGATGGCCTGGGAGGAGCCCGAGCGCCTGCACCGCGGCCTCCAGGGCGCCCGTTTCACGGCCACGGCCCTCTCGGGCGTGCGCCGCAGGGGCTGGGCCCAGTCCATCGGCGAGCGGGAGCCGGGCGTCGCGTCCGTCTCCGCGCCCGTGCGCGGGCCCTCCAACCGCGTGGTCGCCGCCGTCTCGGTCTCCGGGCCGATCGAGCGCCTGACCCGCCACCCCGGCCGCATGCACGCCCAGGCGGTCATCGACGCCGCGGGCAGGCTCTCCGAGGCCCTGCGCCGCACGAGCTGACGGAGAAGACGCGCCGATCGCGCGCACGCCCCGCGAGCCGGCGTGACGCACGCCATGGACACACACCGGAGGGGCCGCCCCAACGCCGCGGCGGCCCCTCCGGTCCTGTTGTTCGCCCTTCTCCGGGGCCCGGCCCTCAGACCGCCCGGAGGCGATCGGCCGCCCGCTCCCCCCGGCGGCCCACCGGGGCGACCCCGGTCGCCCGCGCCAGGCCGAAGGCGGGCATGTTCACGTAGACGGCCTCGTGGGAGCCCGCGGGGACGACGAAGGTCTCGTGCCAGAAGCCGACCTTGCCCTTCCCCTCCCGGAGCCGCCGGTTGAAGGCCGCCCACGCCGGCCGGTGCTCCTTGTCCGGCGCCGACGCGTAGGCCAGCAGCTTCTCGCGCGACTCCCAGTACTGGACGATGTACATCAGACGCGGCCCGCCGAGGAGCAGCCGGTACCCCAGCATGCCGCCCGCCCGGTCCTGCGACAGTTCCTTGAGCATGCGCGGCATCGCCAGGAAGACGGGCCACCAGCTCCGTACGGCGCGGAAGTTGTTGATGCGCATCCCTATGTGGAAAACGACCACATCTCCTTCCGCCGCCGCGGTCATGCGTCCTTCGATCGGCTTGCCGCTCATGAGAATTCCCCCTTGACAGAGCTCTGGCCGAACCTTGGATAGCGTCGCTATCCATGCTTAGATAGTGCCACTCTCCAAACGGAGACGCAAGAGGAGGCGCGAATCGATGAGACTGGCGGAGCTGAGCCGGCGCAGCGGGGTCCCCACGGCCACGATCAAGTACTACCTGCGCGAGGGGCTGCTGCCGCCGGGCCGCCGGGTGAGCGCGACCCAGGCCGAGTACGAGGAGGCGCACCTCCAGCGGCTGCGCCTGGTGCGGGCCCTCGTCCAGGTGGGCCGGGTGCCGATCGCGTCGGCGCGTGAGGTGCTCACCGCCCTGGAGGACGACTCCCTGGATCACAGCGCCCGGCTCGGCACGGCGGTCTGGGCACTGCCGCACGGCCCGGAGCCCGACGCCGACGACGCGGTACGCAAGGACGCGCGCCGCACGGTGGACACCCTCCTCGGCCGCCTGGACTGGACGCACGCGCAGGAGTCCGCTGCCGAGTCCCCCGCCTACCGGATGCTGGTGACCTCCGTGGTCACCCTGGCGCGACTCGGCTACCCGTGCTCGGCGGACGACCTGGCGCCCTACGCGCACGCGGGGCGGGAACTGGCCGTCACCGACCTGGACTTGATCGAGCGGTACGAGTCGCCGGACGAGCAGCTGGAGGCGGCGGTGGCGCTGACCGTGCTGTACGAGCCGGTGCTGCTGAGCCTGCGCCGCATCGCGCAGGCGGAGGAGTCGGAGCGCCGCTACGGCCGCCCCGAGCGGGGCGACGGAGAGCGGGCATGACGAAGGGGCCCTCCCTGACGGGAAGGCCCCTTGCCGTTTCTGTACCCCCGACCGGATTCGAACCGGCGCTACCGCCTTGAGAGGGCGGCGTGCTAGGCCGCTACACAACGGGGGCTCTAGCGATCCTGCGCTGCCACATCGCACGTGGCGGACACATGATCAGTACTACGCTGGGCTACCAGGACTCGAACCTAAACTAACGGAACCAGAAACCGTCGTGCTGCCAATTACACCATAGCCCAATGTGGTCTAGACCAGGTCTAGTACCGACAGTACCCCCGACCGGATTCGAACCGGCGCTACCGCCTTGAGAGGGCGGCGTGCTAGGCCGCTACACAACGGGGGCCCTAGCGATCCTGCATCAGTGACAGTGGGTGCGACCCGAGCTGTCCCCGCGGGAAGGATCTGTACCCCCGACCGGATTCGAACCGGCGCTACCGCCTTGAGAGGGCGGCGTGCTAGGCCGCTACACAACGGGGGCATTGTGGATGAGATCCACGTGTTGCAGATGAGCTCTGCGAGCTGGCCTACCAGGACTCGAACCTAGACTAACGGAACCAGAAACCGTCGTGCTGCCAATTACACCATAGGCCATCAAAGCGCCACCCCTTGACGGGGTTTTGTTTGACTTGCGCTTCCCGGCCGGACCTTTCGGCCCTCTCGGGCGGCGCAGGAAGAACATTACCCGAAGGTGGACGGCGCTCCAAAACGGGTATCCGCACGCAGCAGCGCGGGCAGCTCGGAGAGGTCTCTGATGCGGTGCACGCCCGGCGGGCCGTCGCCCGCCGTGCCGGCGCGGTCGAGCCAGACGCCGAGGAGTCCCGCGTCCCTGGCGCCCCTGGCGTCGATCTCGGGCTGGTCGCCGACGTAGGCGATCTCCTCGGGCGCGAGGCCCAGGTGCGTGCAGGCCGCGAGGAAGGCCTCGGCGGCCGGCTTGGAGACGCCGAGGTCGGCGGCGCACAGCACGGCCTCGAACCGCTCGCGCACGCCGAGGACGCGCAGCTTGCGGTCCTGGACGGCCAGGGCGGAGTTGGAGAGCACCGCGTGGCGGTAGCCGTCGGCGAGGGCGTCCAGGGCGGGCACGGTGTCGGGGAAGAGGGCCCAGGCCGATTCGTAGTGCCCGACGTAGCGCGCGAACCAGGCGTCGACGTCGGGGTCGGCGAGGCCGGGGGCATCGAGGAAGTCCCGCACCCGGTCGCGCCGCTGCTGCTCGAAGGTGACTCCCCCGGCGCTGAAGCGGGCCCAGTGCAGCTCGGTCAGCTCCTTCCACCGCGCGAGGGCGAGCCGGGCCGACCCGTACCGCTCAAGGAGGCCCTCGGCGGCGAGGTGGGCGTGCATCCCGGTGGCGTCGGCGCGCGCGTAGTCGAAGAGGGTGTCGTCGATGTCCCAGACCACGGCTCTGATCGGCATGTTCCGACCGTATGCGAAGGACCCGGGAGCCGTGACGGCTTCCGGGTCCTTCGGTTCGTACGCGCGGTCGAGCCGCCCGCCGCCTACTCGGTCAGCTTCGCCAGGGCGGCGTCGATGCGGGCCAGGGCCTTGTCCTTGCCCAGGATCTCCAGGGACTCGAAGAGGGGCAGGCCGACCGTGCGGCCGGTGACGGCGACGCGGACCGGGGCCTGGGCCTTGCCGAGCTTGAGGCCGTGCTCCTCACCGGCCGCGAGGACGGCGTCCTTGAGGGACTCCGGGGAGCTCCAGTCGGCCGCCTCCAGCTTGGCGCGGGCCGTGCGCAGCAGGGCGTCGGAGCCCTCCTTCATGGCCTTCGTCCAGGACGGCTCGTCGAAGACCGGCTCCGCGCGGAACAGGAAGTCGACGTTGGCCGTGATCTCGGAGAGGACCTTCAGGCGGGTCTGCGCGTGCGGCGCGATGGCCTGCCAGGCGGCCTCGTCGAACTCCTCGGGCGCCCAGTTGGCGTGCGGGGCCCGCAGCCAGGGCTCGCAGGCCTCGGCGAAGGCCTTCACGTCCAGCATGCGGATGTGGTCGGCGTTGATCGCCTCGGCCTTCTTCAGGTCGAAGCGGGCCGGGTTGGCGTTCACGTCCGCGAGGTCGAACTTGCCGACCATCTCCGGGATCGTGAACACGTCCTGGTCGGCGGAGAACGACCAGCCCAGGAGGGACAGGTAGTTCAGCAGGCCCTCGGGCAGGAAGCCGCGCTCGCGGTAGAGGTTCAGGGACGCCTGCGGGTCACGCTTGGAGAGCTTCTTGTTGCCCTCGCCCATGACGTACGGCAGGTGGCCGAACTCGGGGATCGTCTGCGCGACGCCCAGCTCGATCAGCGCCTTGTAGAGGGCGATCTGCCGGGGCGTGGAGGAGAGCAGGTCCTCGCCGCGCAGGACGTGGGTGATCTCCATCAGGGCGTCGTCGACCGGGTTGACCAGCGTGTACAGCGGGGCGCCGTTGGCACGCACGATGCCGTAGTCGGTGACGTTCTCGGCCTGGACGGTGATCTCGCCGCGGACCAGGTCGGTGAAGGTGGTGGCCTCGTCGGGCATCCGGAAGCGGACGATGTGGCTGCGGCCCTCGGCCTCGTAGGCCTGCTTCTGCTCGTCGGTGAGGTCGCGGCAGTGGCCGTCGTAGCCGGACGGCCTGCCGGCGGCGCGGGCGGCCTCGCGGCGGGCGTCGAGCTCCTCGGTGGTGCAGTAGCACGGGTAGGCGTAGCCGCCGTCCAGGAGCTTCCGCGCCACGTCCGCGTAGACGTCCATGCGCTGCGACTGGCGGTAGGGCGCGTGGGGGCCGCCGACCTCGGGGCCCTCGTCCCAGTCGAAGCCCAGCCAGCGCATCGAGTCCAGGAGCTGCTCGTACGACTCCTCCGAGTCGCGGGCCGCGTCGGTGTCCTCGATGCGGAAGACCAGGGTGCCCTCGTTGTGCCGGGCGTAGGCCCAGTTGAACAGGGCGGTGCGGACCAGGCCCACGTGGGGGTTGCCAGTCGGGGACGGACAGAAACGTACGCGGACTGTGGTCGCGTTAGCCACGCTTGATCACCTTGTTGGTGAGAGTGCCGATGCCTTCGATGGTGACGGCGACCTCGTCGCCGACGTTCAGGGGGCCGACCCCTGCCGGGGTGCCCGTGAGGATGACGTCGCCGGGGAGCAGCGTCATGGCCTCGGAGATGTTCACGATCAGATCCTCGATGGAGTGGATCATCTCGCTGGTGCGGCCGAGCTGCCGCTGCCGGCCGTTGACCGTGCACTGGACCGTGAGGTCGCTCGCGGCGGCCAGGTCCAGCCCGGTCTCCACCCAGGGGCCGAGCGGGCACGCGCTGTCGAAGCCCTTGGCGCGGGCCCACTGCTTCTCGCGGCGCTGCACGTCGCGTGCGGTGACGTCGTTCGCGCAGGTGTAGCCGAAGATCACGTCCTTGACCCGCTCGCGCGGGACCTCCCGGCACATGCGGCCGATGACCACGGCCAGCTCGGCCTCGTGGTGCAGCTCCTCGGAGAAGGAGGGGTACGTGATGGCGTCGCCGGAGCCGACCAGCGAGGTGGACGGCTTGAGGAAGGCGAAGGGCGCGTCGGGCACTTCGTTGCCGAGCTCCGCCGCGTGCTCCGCGTAGTTGCGGCCGTAGGCCACGATCTTGTTCGGGAGCACCGGCGGCAGCAGGCGGACCTTGCTCAGCGGGACCTTGGTGCCGGACAGCTCGAAGTCGGCGTACGGGATGCCCTTGATGATGTCGAGGACGAGCTCGCCCTCCTTGCCGGGGGCGCTCTCCCCCTCGACCGCGCCGTAACCGACATTGCCGTCGATGGAGAACCTGGCGATGCGCACGCTCTAGCCTCTTGAGGTGGGTGAAGTCTGACGACCCAGGCTAACGCGGTGGCCTGCGGCCCGCTGACGACCTCGCCCCGGGGTGCGCCTCGGCCCTGCCCCGGCGCCCCTCGGCTTCGCGGCCGTGCCCCGCGGCTCCGCCGACGCTCGTCGCCGCCTCACGGCTCGTCCTCGAACGCCGGACGGGCTCACCACTCCGGCCCGGCGCTCAGGTGGTTCAGGCCGCCGACGGGGTCGGGGTCTCCGGGGCGACCATCAGGACCGTGCGCTTCGGGTTGGCCGTCTGGGTCGGCAGTTCGACTGCGTGCTGCGGCTGCTCCGGCGCCGCCTGGACGCCGTCGGCGTCCTTGAGGTGCGCGAGCGTGGTGCGGCGCGGGTTGGCTATGTTTCGGAACATCGTCGAGTGCACAGTCTTCATCTGCTGTTCGGACCTTGTCGGTTGAGGCGCCTCGTGACGGACGCGTGTTGTCGGATTCGCCATCCCTGTAAAGCGTCAGGCTAAACATCCAATTCCCGGCCAAAGTCAGGAAGACGCCATGATCTTCATGTGAGTTTGCTCACGAGAGGGTAGGCAAAAGGGTCAATTCGCACCCATCGCCACCCTCCCGGAAACGGACATTGTGCCACTGAAGCCACCATTCCGCTCCTGATCATGAAGACTGGGACACCCCCTCCCCGCAGGAACTACGTGGCGATAGGTCCGTTTTCCTCTAGATCACTTTCTACGTCTCGTGACCCCCCACTCACGCCGCGTCACCCCGGTCGAGGCGCGGCACACGGGCCTTGTTGGAGATCCTGCACTGTGCTGGAATTCCCGGGACCGCCGCGGGATCGAACCGGCGCGCAAGGGCGCAACGCAGCGCCGAGTGGCGGCGGGAGGGGGAAGCAGCGCCGGTCACTCACGACCACCCATGGGGCGTTTCACGCCCCACGACGCCGACACCGTCCCGCCGTCATGCGGCAGGACGCCTGGTCCAGAGGTTGCGACGCTAGTGCAGGGACGTTTCAAGAGGGATGGCAAGGGGTCTCCCCAGGCCGGCCGAGGGGAAGCCGCGGCGGAGCCGGAGCGTGGCGGCAACGACCGCGGCTCCTCGCCCCAGCACGCCCAGAACCCCGGCCCCGGCATGCCCGGCGACGGCGGCCACGCAGCCGCGCGCCAGGGCGTGACAGGCGGCGGTCCGGCGGCTCCCCCCGCCAAGGACGGCAAGGGCAAGGGCTCGTCCGGCGCCAAGGCGCCCAGCGGCCCCGGCGCGCGAATAGCCCTGCGCAACTGGCGCATCTCCACCCGCCTGGTCTCGCTGCTCGCGCTCCCCGTGATCACCGCGACCACGCTGGGCGGGCTCCGCATCAACTCGTCCCTGGACGAGATCCAGCAGCTCGACAACATGAAGCTGCTGACCGACATGACCAAGCAGGCGACCGCGCTCGCCGCGGCCCTCCAGGAGGAGCGCGACAAGTCGGCGGGTCCCCTCGCCCACGGCGCGAGCGCCACGGACTACACGGTCAAGGGCGCCCGCGAGAAGACCGACCGGGTCTACCGGGACTTCCTGCGCGGCACCCAGAACCTGAACGACTCCGACGGCGAGAACGGCCTCCTCGGCGTCCGCCACAGCGCCGTCCAGATCACCCAGCAGCTGCAGGGCATCAACGACGTCCGCAAGAAGGCGTACAAGGACAAGAAGTCGACCTCGCAGACGGTCGAGGCCTACAGCCAGCTCGTGGAGCAGCTCCTCGCGCTGTCGCAGGACATGGCGCAGGCCACGTCCAACCCCGAGATGATCCAGCGCACCCGCGCCCTGGCCGCGTTCTCCTCGGCCAAGGAGTACGCGTCGGTGCAGCGCGCGATCATCGCCGCCGCGCTGCCCGCGAACGACAGCGAGTACGGCAAGATGTCCGAGACGGACCGCACCTTCGGCCTCAGCGCCAACTCGAAGGAGCGCTCGGAGCTGGTCTCGTTCAGCAAGATCTACGCCGGTAACCCCGACGAGCTGACCGAGCCCATCGACGGCGGCAACGTCGCCATCAAGTCCGCCAACGAGTACGCCAAGCGCGTGCTCGAACAGGAAGGCGGCATCAAGCTCCAGGACAAGCGGTCCTACAAGGACTGGATCGACACCGACACGACCAAGATCGACGCCATGGCGAAGATCGAGCTCACGCTGCTCGGCGAGATGGAGCAGAAGGCCCGCGAGCTGCGCAACGAGTCGGAGCAGTCGGCCATCCTCAACGGTGCGCTGATCCTGCTCGTGCTCGGCGTCTCGCTCGTCGGCGCCTTCGTCGTCGCCCGGTCCATGATCCGCTCGCTGCGCCGCCTCCAGGACACCGCCACCAAGGTCGCCCAGGACCGCCTGCCCGAGCTGGTCAAGCAGCTCTCCGAGTCCGACCCGCAGGACGTCGACACCTCCGTCGAGTCCGTCGGTGTGCACTCCAGGGACGAGATCGGCCAGGTGGCCGCGGCCTTCGACGACGTGCACCGCGAGGCCGTCCGCCTCGCCGCCGAGCAGGCCCTCCTCCGGGGCAACGTCAACGCGATGTTCACCAACCTCTCGCGGCGCTCCCAGGGCCTCATCCAGCGCCAGCTCTCGCTCATCTCCGAGCTGGAGTCCCGCGAGGCCGACCCCGACCAGCTCTCCTCGCTGTTCAAGCTCGACCACCTCGCGACCCGCATGCGCCGTAACGGCGAGAACCTCCTCGTCCTCGCCGGTGAGGAGCCGGGCCGCCGCTGGACGCGGCCCGTCCCGCTCGTCGACGTGCTGCGCGCCGCCGCGTCCGAGGTGGAGCAGTACGAGCGCATCGAGCTCTCCGCGGTCCCCTCGACCGAGGTCGCGGGACGCGTCGTCAACGACCTCGTGCACCTCCTCGCCGAGCTGCTGGAGAACGCGACGTCGTTCTCCTCGCCGCAGACCAAGGTGAAGGTCACCGGCCACGCGCTGCCCGACGGCCGCGTGCTGATCGAGATCCACGACACCGGCATCGGCCTCTCCCCCGAGGACCTCGCCGCGATCAACGAGCGGCTCGCGTCGCCGCCGACCGTGGACGTCTCCGTCTCCCGCCGCATGGGTCTGTTCGTGGTCGGCCGCCTCTCACAGCGCCACGGCATCCGCATCCAGCTCCGCCCGTCCGACTCCGGTGGTACGACCGCGCTGGTCATGCTGCCCGTCGACGTCGCCCAGGGCGGCAAGAAGGTTCCCGGCAAGCCCGGTGGCCCCGGCGTGACCGGCGGCCCCGCCGCCGCCCAGGCCGCGGCCGGCGCCGCCGCCGCGCGCCGCGGTGTCGGCGCGGGCAACGCCAACCCGGCCCTCGGCCAGGGTCCCGGCTCCGCCGGTGGTCCGGGCCGCGGCGGTCCCGCGCTCGGCCAGGGCCCCGGTGGCCCCGGCGGCCCCGGCGCGGGTGCTCCCGGCCGGCCCGGCGCGGGCGCCGGTGGTCCGCGGCAGCAGGTCCCGGGTTCCGGCCCGCGGGCCGCGCTGCCCTCCAGGGACGCGGGCCAGCAACGTCCGTCGGGCGCTCCCGCGGGACGGCAGCCGCAGGCGCCGCAGGGCAACCGCGGCGGGGCACAGCAGCCGCCGGTCCCCCAGCAGCGTACGAACGCCATGAACCCGCAGGGCGACGCCGGCGACCAGGGGCGTCGGCCGCAGCTGCCGCCCCGTGGCGGCGGCCCCCGCGCCGAGCTGCCCGGCGGCGACCCGCAGCCCCGCGTGCCCAGCTGGAGCGACGAGAACGCGCGGCCGCAGACGGCGCGCGAGCCCTTCGACACCCCGCGCGGCCACGAGGAGCACGAGGCGACCGGGCAGTACCCGCAGCCCTCGCTGCCCGCCGACGACCGGCAGGGTCCGGGCTCCACCGCGGAGTTCGCCCGCCCGGACTTCGACGCGCCGCCGCCCGGCGCCCAGGCGCCGCAGGACGCCGACGCCACGGGCCAGTTCGTCCGCTCGGACGTCTTCGGCAATCCGGGTGACGCCCGGCAGGCCCCGCAGCAGGGCCGGCCGCAGCAGCACCAGCAGCCGCAGGATCAGGGCAACGGTCCCGCCCGGCGCGGCGACCGGGAGATGCCCGACTACACCGTGCCGCGTCCGCCCGCCCCCCGTCGGGGCCAGGGCGAGCCGCAGCAGGGCTTCCCCCAGCAGCCGCAGCAGCAGGACCCGCCGCAGCAGCAGGACCCGCAGAACCGGCAGCCGCACCAGAACCACCAGCAGCAGCCGCAGCACGGTCTCCCCTCGGAGCTGGAGGCGCCGCTGCCTCCCGACGCCGGTCTGGGCGACGGACCGACCCCGCTGTACGACACGCTGGAGACCAACTGGTTCCAGCAGCAACAGCAGGACCGGCAGGCCGCGCAGGAGCAGCAGCACCAGCAGCAGCGGGACCACCGGCAGGAGCCGCGGCACGGCCGGCACGAGCAGCAGCACGGCCAGCGCCAGGAGCCGCAGCAGACCCGGCAGGCCCCCGAGGCGTCGCCCCAGCAGGGCCAGCAGCCCCAGCGCCCGCTGCCCTCGCGTCCGCTGCCCTCGCGCCCGCTGGGCCAGGAGCCTGCCCCGGCGCTGGCTCCCGAGGCGGGCAGCGGCAACGGTGTGGGAACCGGCGCCTCCTCCAACTGGCGCACTTCCCCCAACGACGAGCTGGGCCGCCAGGCCGAGCGCGTGCGGCAGCCCACCGCGGGCGGTGTCACCACGTCCGGTCTGCCGCGCCGCGTCCCGCGGGCCAATCTGGTCGCGGGCACGGCCCAGCAGCAGCAGGAAAGCACAGGTCCGCAGGTCTCGCGTGCCCCTGAAGAGGTACGTGGCCGGCTGACGAATCTCCGTCGGGGCATCCAGCAGGGTCGCCAGGCCGGCACCGGCCAGACCGGCAGTTTCCCTCGCCCCACTCACCAGCAGGAGCGTTAGTTGAGTCCGATGAGCCAGGCGGCACAGAATCTGAACTGGTTGATCACCAACTTCGTGGACAACACCCCCGGGGTGTCCCACACGGTCGTGGTCTCCGCCGACGGCCTCCTTCTGGCCATGTCCGAAGGCTTTCCGCGCGACCGGGCCGACCAGCTCGCCGCGGTCGCCTCCGGTCTGACCTCCCTCACGGCCGGGGCCTCCCGGATCTTCGAGGGCGGCACCGTCACGCAGACCGTGGTGGAGATGGAGCGGGGGTTCCTCTTCATCATGTCGGTCTCCGACGGCTCCTCCCTCGCCGTGCTCGCCCACCCCGAGTGCGACATCGGCCTCGTCGGCTACGAGATGGCGCTGCTCGTGGACCGCGCGGGCGCCGTCCTCACCCCGGACCTCCGCGCCGAGCTGCAGGGGAGCCTTCTCCACTAGCACAGCAGCCCGGTACGCATGAAGCTTTGCCCCTTCGGCCGCCCCACCGTCCGAACGAACTGACCAACCGTCCGGCCGCCACACTGCCCCCACCGGCTCTGTCAGACGGCACACGCAGATGACCTGCTGTCCCGCCCGGAGGATCCATGACCCCGCCCACCGCCTCTCACAACCCGTACGGCGACGCCTCGTACGGAATGGAAGGCGACCAGCCGCTGGTGCGTCCCTATGCGATGACCGGCGGCCGGACCCGGCCGCGCTACCAGCTCGCCATAGAGGCGCTGGTGAGCACCACGGCCGACCCGGCGCAGCTGATGGGGCTGCTCCCCGAGCACCAGCGGATCTGCCACCTCTGCCGTGAGGTCAAGTCGGTGGCCGAGGTCTCCGCGCTCCTTTCGATGCCGCTCGGCGTCGCCCGGATTCTGGTGGCGGACCTGGCGGAGGCCGGACTTGTCGCCATCCACCAGCCCGGCGGCGACGAGTCCGCCGGCGGCCAGCCAGACGTGACACTGCTCGAAAGGGTGCTCAGTGGACTTCGCAAGCTCTAGCGGCGGAGCAACAGCCCGCTCCACCACCAGCGCGAAAATCGTGGTGGCGGGCGGCTTCGGCGTGGGCAAGACCACGTTCGTCGGGGCGGTCTCTGAGATCAACCCGCTGCGCACCGAGGCCGTCATGACGTCCGCGTCCGCGGGCATCGACGACCTCACCCACACCGGGGACAAGACCACCACGACGGTGGCCATGGACTTCGGCCGCATCACCCTGGACCAGGACCTGATCCTGTACCTCTTCGGCACGCCGGGCCAGGACCGCTTCTGGTTCATGTGGGACGACCTGGTCCGCGGCGCGATCGGCGCGGTCGTCCTCGTCGACACCCGCCGCCTCGCCGACTGCTTCCCCGC
>NZ_QEXM01000048.1 GCF_004127445.1 Streptomyces alfalfae | reverse complement strand
CCCCCCGCAAGGGCGACCACGCGCCCCCGAAGCGCAGCGCGCCCCACCGCTGCCCGGCGGCAGCCCTCCGGAACCGTCCACGAGAACACCCGCCACACCACCCGCTTCACGGTGATCGGCAACCACCTCACGCAGCACCAGGAGCTCCCCCTCCTGGCGATCGGCCTGGCCGGCCACATCCAGTCGCTGCCCACAGGGGCGCGCGTCGACATCACATCGCTGGCGGCCGGCTTCCCCGAGGGAGCAACCCGGATCTCCGCGGCCCTGCGCGAGCTGGAGACCCATGGCTACCTGCGCCGAGACCACGAGCGCACCGCGTCCGGCCGCATCGTCACCCGCACGACGTCCTGCAACCAGCCACGCACCGCCCGGCAGCACACCCCGGCTCCGGAGCCTCCGGCGTCCGGCGGCTGCACGGCGGCCCCGGCGGCGCCATCCCCGCCCCGCAGGCAGCCGCGCCCACTGCCCGCCGTACCGCATCCGACGTCTTCGGCCCCGCCGCTCCTCCACCTGGCAACGGACCTCCTCGCCGGCCTCCGCCACCACGACCCCCGCCTCCTTCTCACTTCCCGCGACACGACCCATCCGGCCGCAGGAGCGGTCGCCTGGCTGGAGCGCGACGTCACCCCCGAGGCCGTACGCCACGCCCTGACGCACGACCTGCCGCGGACGGACCTGCGCCGCCCGGCCGCGCTCCTGGCCCACCGCTTGACGGCCCTCCTGCCCTCCGCACCGGCCTACGAGGCCCCGTCGCCACCCTGCACCCTCTCCACACCTGCGAGGACTGCGACCGCGCCTTTCGCGCACCGGGACCAGGCCGGTGCCGCGACTGCCGACCCGGGCCCGCAGCGCACCTAGCAGGAACGCGACGACCCCTGCCCCTGGGCACAGCGGAGGTGCGCAGGCCATGACCACGGCCCCGGACAGTGCGCCTCCCCCGCTACCAGTGACCTGCCGGTCACCGCCGACGACACGCGAAAGGGCCCGTACGACCGAGTCGTACGGGCCCTTCCGTTACTGCGAGGTACTGCTGTGCGCTCAGTTCAGAGCGACCGGGTGACCCCGATCAACGCGTAAGCGGGATGCTTACTTGTTGATCTTGGTGACCTGGCCGGCGCCGACGGTCCGGCCACCCTCACGGATGGCGAACTTCAGGCCCTCTTCCATCGCGACGGGCTGGATGAGCTCAACGGTCATCTCAGTGTTGTCGCCCGGCATGACCATCTCGGTGCCCTCGGGGAGGGTCACGACGCCGGTCACGTCGGTGGTGCGGAAGTAGAACTGCGGGCGGTAGTTGTTGAAGAACGGGGTGTGACGGCCACCCTCGTCCTTCGACAGGATGTAGGCCTGGGCCTCGAACTCGGTGTGCGGCGTGACCGAACCGGGCTTGATGATGACCTGGCCGCGCTCGACGTCCTCGCGCTTGATGCCACGGAGGAGCAGACCGACGTTCTCACCGGCCTGGCCCTCGTCGAGCAGCTTGCGGAACATCTCGATGCCGGTGACCGTGGTGGTGGTCTTCTCGGTCTTGATGCCGATGATGTCGACGGTCTCGTTGACCTTGAGGACACCACGCTCGATACGACCGGTGACGACCGTGCCACGACCGGTGATCGTGAAGACGTCCTCGATCGGCATGAGGAACGGCTTGTCGACGTCGCGCTCCGGCTCCGGGATGGCGGAGTCGACGGCGGCCATGAGCTCGAGGACGGAGTTGCCCCACTCCTTGTCGCCCTCGAGCGCCTTGAGCGCCGAGACCTTGACGACCGGAACGTCGTCGCCCGGGAACTCGTACTCGGAGAGGAGCTCACGGACCTCGAGCTCGACGAGCTCCAGGATCTCCTCGTCGTCCACCATGTCGGCCTTGTTCAGGGCGACGACGATGTACGGAACGCCGACCTGGCGGGCCAGGAGCACGTGCTCCTTGGTCTGCGGCATCGGGCCGTCGGTGGCGGCGACCACGAGGATGGCGCCGTCCATCTGCGCGGCACCCGTGATCATGTTCTTGATGTAGTCCGCGTGACCGGGGCAGTCGACGTGGGCGTAGTGACGCGCCTCGGTCTGGTACTCGACGTGCGCGATCGAGATCGTGATACCGCGCTGGCGCTCCTCGGGAGCCTTGTCGATCTGGTCGAAGGCCGAGGCCTCGTTCAGGTCGGGGTACGCGTCGTGCAGCACCTTGGTAATGGCGGCCGTGAGGGTCGTCTTACCGTGGTCAATGTGACCGATGGTGCCGATGTTGACGTGCGGCTTAGTCCGCTCGAACTTCGCCTTCGCCACTGGGTCCTCCTGTGGAGTGGTTCTGTACGCCTTGCTTCATCGGCGCCAGGTGATCTTTGCTGGGAAGCCAGCCGCCGGGGTTCTCGCCCTGCGGGGTCGAACCCCGGCGGATGGTGTCAAGCCTAAAGCGTGAACTCGGGTGAGTTACTCGCCCTTGGCCTTCGCGATGATCTCCTCGGCGACGTTCCGCGGAACCTCGGCGTAGGAGTCGAACTGCATTGAGTAGCTTGCGCGACCCGACGTCTTGCTGCGGAGGTCTCCGACGTAGCCGAACATCTCCGAGAGGGGCACGAGGCCCTTCACGACGCGAGCACCGCTGCGCTCCTCCATGGCCTGGATCTGGCCACGGCGGGAGTTGATGTCACCGATGACATCGCCCATGTAGTCCTCGGGCGTGGTGACCTCGACGGCCATCATCGGCTCGAGCAGCACGGGGGACGCCTTGCGCGCGGCCTCCTTGAAGGCCTGCGATCCGGCGATCTTGAAGGCGAGCTCGGAGGAGTCGACCTCGTGGTAGGCGCCGTCGAGAAGGATGACGCGGACGCCGGTCATCTCGTAGCCCGCCAGGATGCCGAACTGCATGGCCTCCTGCGCACCGGCGTCCACCGACGGGATGTACTCCCGCGGGATACGGCCACCGGTGACCTTGTTCACGAACTCGTACGACGCGTCGCCGCCCTCGATGGGCTCGATCGCGATCTGCACCTTCGCGAACTGACCGGTGCCACCGGTCTGCTTCTTGTGGGTGAAGTCCACGCGCTCGACGGCCTTGCGGATCGTCTCGCGGTAGGCCACCTGCGGCTTGCCGACGTTCGCCTCGACGCGGAACTCGCGCTTCATGCGGTCGACGAGCACCTCGAGGTGAAGCTCGCCCATACCACCGATGATGGTCTGGCCGGTCTCCTCGTCCGAGTGAACGCGGAAGGAGGGGTCCTCCTCCGAGAGACGCTGGATGGCGACACCCAGCTTCTCCTGGTCACCCTTGGACTTCGGCTCGATGGCGACCTCGATGACCGGCGCCGGGAAGTCCATGGACTCCAGGATCACCGGGTTCTTGTCGTCACTGAGCGTCTCACCCGTGGTGGTCTGCTTCAGGCCCATGACGGCGACGATGTCACCGGCGCCCACCGAGTCGATCTCCTCACGCTTGTTCGCGTGCATGCGGTAGATCTTGCCGATGCGCTCCTTCTTGCCCTTGACGGAGTTCAGCACCGCGGTGCCGGCGTCCAGGCGACCGGAGTAGATCCGGACGAAGGTGAGCTTGCCGAGGTGCGGGTCGCTCGCGATCTTGAAGGCGAGGGCCGACAGCGGCTCGTCGTCGGACGGCTTGCGCTTGACGACCTGCTCCGGGTCCTTGACGTCGTGGCCCTCGATGGCCTCGACGTCCAGGGGGGAGGGGAGGTAGCGCACGACGGCGTCGAGCAGGGGCTGAACGCCCTTGTTCTTGAACGCCGTACCGCAGAAGACGGGGGTGACGGTGGTGTCGCCGCCCTTGCCGGAGGCGATGGTGACGCGGCGGATCGCCGCGTACAGCTGCTCCTCGGTGGGCTCCTGGCCCTCCAGGTACAGCTCCATCATCTGCTCGTCGTTCTCCGCGACGGCCTCGAGGAGCTTGCCGCGGTACTCCTCGGCAGCCTCGGTGTGCGTGTCGGGGATGTCGACGATGTCGTAGGCCTCGCCCATCTTGGTCTCGGCGGACCAGACGAAGGCCTTCATGGTGACGAGGTCGACGACGCCCTTGAAGTCAGCCTCTGCGCCGATGGGCAGCTGCATGACGATCGGGGTCGCACCGAGGCGGTCGACGATCATGTCGACGCAGCGGTGGAACTCGGCGCCGGTGCGGTCGAGCTTGTTGACGAAGCAGATACGCGGGACGCCGTAGCGGTCCGCCTGACGCCACACGGTCTCGGACTGGGGCTCAACGCCGGCGACGCCGTCGAACACCGTCACGGCACCGTCGAGCACACGGAGCGAACGCTCCACCTCGACGGTGAAGTCGACGTGGCCCGGGGTGTCGATGATGTTGATGGTGTGATCGACGTCGTTCAGCGGCCAGTGACAGGTGGTGGCAGCAGAGGTGATCGTGATGCCACGCTCCTGCTCCTGCTCCATCCAGTCCATCGTGGCGGCGCCGTCGTGGACCTCACCGATCTTGTACGACACACCGGTGTAGAACAGGATCCGCTCGGTGGTCGTCGTCTTGCCCGCGTCGATGTGGGCCATGATGCCGATGTTGCGCACCTTGGCCAGGTCAAGTGAAGTGGTAGCCATGTCGGCTCAGTCTTCTCTCGGTCTCGATGTGGGTAGCGACTACCAGCGGTAGTGCGCGAAGGCCTTGTTGGACTCGGCCATCTTGTGGGTGTCCTCGCGCTTCTTCACAGCGGCGCCGAGGCCGTTGGAGGCGTCGAGGAGCTCGTTGAGCAGACGCTCGGTCATGGTCTTCTCGCGACGGGCGCGGGAGTAACCCACCAGCCAGCGCAGGGCCAGCGTGTTGGCACGACCGGGCTTGACCTCGATCGGAACCTGGTAGGTCGCACCACCGACACGGCGGGACTTGACCTCGAGGGTCGGCTTGATGTTCTCAAGCGCGCGCTTCAGCGTGATGACCGGGTCGTTGCCGGTCTTCTCGCGCAGGCCCTCCATGGCGCCGTACACGATGCGCTCGGCGGTGGAGCGCTTGCCGTTCAGCAGCACCTTGTTGATGAGGGAGGTCACCAGAGGAGAACCGTAGACCGGGTCGATGATGACCGGGCGCTTCGGGGCGGGGCCCTTACGAGGCATTCTTACTTCTCCTTCTTGGCGCCGTAGCGGCTGCGGGCCTGCTTGCGGTTCTTGACACCCTGGGTGTCGAGGGAGCCGCGGATGATCTTGTAGCGAACACCAGGCAGGTCCTTCACACGGCCACCACGCACGAGCACGATGGAGTGCTCCTGCAGGTTGTGTCCCTCACCCGGAATGTAGGCCGTGACCTCGATCCCGGAGGTCAGACGCACACGCGCGACCTTACGGAGGGCCGAGTTCGGCTTCTTCGGGGTGGTCGTGAACACACGCGTGCAGACGCCACGGCGCTGGGGCGAACCCTCGAGTGCGGGCGTCTTGTTCTTCTCGACCTTGTCCTGCCGGCCCTTACGGACCAGCTGCTGGATCGTAGGCACTACTTCTCCGGTTTCTGTGTGCCGAATAGTAAAGCTAACCTGGAACGTCGCCGACCCACGCGGTCGGGTGTGTCGAATCCTGCGGATCCCCGCCGCCAGGCGGAAAGGAGCGCAGATTACGGCGGCCGTTGACGGACCCGCGCTGCGGTTGATGACACGCGCACGAGCCCAGGCACACCCCAGGCACAAGGTCTGAGCGTACCTACCTCATCGAGTTCGGTCAAAACAAATGCGGTGGGGGGCGACACGCCGGACATCTGGGCCGATCAGGAACGCCGCAGATAGTCCATGATCAGTTGCGCGTCCGTCTGGTCCTTGGGCCTGAGCGAGCGCTCTTTCCAGACCAGGATCTGGGCCAACGGGCAGAACGGGATACCGCACACCCACTCGGCGTTCTCGATCAGCACATCCGGCTCCGGCGCACCGGGCAGCCACCGGTCGAAGACCTCGATGTCGCCGCCGAAGAGAACCACCATGAGTCCATGCCCCGAAGGTGCCACAACGGGGTCCCCCAGCCCCGTCACCGTCTTCCAGGCAGCTCCTCGCGCGACGACGTCCAGGTCTCCGATCCGGTCCCGGAGCCCGTGCGCCAGCAGCGGCCCGCTGCCCGCCACCACGTAGTCCGTGGGCGGCAGGCTGAGCGACAGCAGCTTCTGGACCAAGGGGTGCCTACTCAGCTCCACGGCGGCGTCTCCTAAAGGACGGGCAGCCCGACCGCTGAGCGAGCAGCCATGCTCATCGCCAGCGAGGCGATGACACTGGCCAGCGTACCGATGAGGAAGTACTCGGACGCATGCTTGCCGTGGTCACTCGTGGGCACCCGGGCCAGCGACTTCGCGGCGAGGACGAGCGCTGCCGCCTCTGGCTGCCCCGCGGCGAGGAACGCGAAGAGGAGCCCACGCTCCAGCAGGCCGATCGCACGCCCCGCGTTCATGAACTCGACCGCCGCACGCCGCTCCGGGCTGTCGGGCAGCGCCAGGATCTCCCGGCGCACCGGCCCGGTCGCGGCCTTGGCGAGGGCGCCGCCCCCGAAGACGGAGATGAGCGCCGCCGACACGAAGACCGCCACCGTGTCGCTCAGCAGCAGCTCCCGCCCGAGCGACACCACGGCCGGGCCGGCCGTCCACACGGCGATGCCGACGGCGCCCAGGAGCGCGACGACGCTCACCCGTCGGGTCCGAGCCAGGCGCCCCACCATCAGGGGCAGGGTGACGGTGAAGCCCACATCCGGCATGCCCGTCGGGTGTTTCCAAAGCACGAACCCCAGAGACAGCAGAGCGGCGACCGACAGGGCCAGCCACGGCTTGCCGTCGCCGCCGTACGGGGCGACCACGCACACTCCGTAGGCCGGCGTGAAGGCAGCCATCCGCCATGGGTGAGGCCCCTGCCAGGCGAGTCCCAGCGGGATCAGGACCGCGGCCACCAGGCCAAAGAAAAGCCGAGCCGTCTCCACGCCCCCGGAACCTCAACTCCCGTGCCGACATGGCACCTTGGCCGGTGCCGAGCGGGATATTACTCAGCCGGACACGCCGAAGGGCGGCCACCCCACCGGGGTGACCGCCCTCCTCACGTGCCCAGGTCCTACTGGTTGTAGGGCCCGTAGTCGTAGTCCTCCAGCGGCACGGCCTGACCCGACCCCGTCCCGAAGGGCGAGTAGTCGATGTCGTCGTAGCCGACGGCGGAGTACATCGCGGCCTTGGCCTCCTCGGTCGGCTCCACCCGGATGTTGCGGTAGCGGGACAGGCCCGTACCGGCCGGGATGAGCTTACCGATGATGACGTTCTCCTTGAGGCCGATGAGGCTGTCGGACTTGGCGTTGATCGCCGCGTCCGTCAGGACTCGGGTCGTCTCCTGGAAGGAGGCGGCCGACAGCCAGGATTCCGTCGCCAGCGAGGCCTTGGTGATACCCATCAGCTGCGGACGGCCGGAGGCCGGGTGGCCGCCTTCCGTCACGACGCGACGGTTCTCGGTCTCGAACTTCGAGCGCTCGACGAGCTCGCCCGGCAGCAGCTCCGCGTCGCCGGACTCGATGATCGTCACGCGGCGCAGCATCTGCCGGATGATGATCTCGATGTGCTTGTCGTGGATCGACACGCCCTGCGAGTTGTAGACCTTCTGGACCTCGCCGACCAGGTGGACCTGGACCGCGCGCTGACCGAGGATCCGCAGCACGTCGTGCGGGTTGGTGGCGCCGAAGGTGAGCTTCTGGCCCACCTCGACGTGGTCACCCTCGCGCACCAGGACCTTGGCACGCTTCGAGATCGGGAACGCCGTCTCGTCGCTGCCGTCGTCCGGGGTGACGACGATCTTCTTGGTCTTCTCGGTCTCCTCGATGCGGACGCGGCCGGCCGCCTCCGAGATCGGGGCGACACCCTTGGGCGTACGAGCCTCGAAGAGCTCGACGACACGGGGCAGACCCTGGGTGATGTCGTCACCGGCCACACCACCGGTGTGGAAGGTACGCATCGTCAGCTGCGTGCCGGGCTCACCGATGGACTGGGCGGCGATGATGCCGACCGCCTCACCGATGTCGACCAGCTTGCCGGTGGCGAGCGAACGGCCGTAGCAGAAGGCACAGGTGCCGACCGCCGACTCACAGGTCAGGACCGAGCGGGTCTTGACCTCCTCGACGCCGTTGGCGACCAGGGCGTCGATGAGGACGTCACCGAGGTCGACGTTGGCCGGCGCGATGACCTTGCCGTCGATGACGACGTCCTCGGCCAGCATGCGGGCGTACACCGAGGTCTCGACGTTCTCCGTCTTGCGGAGGACACCGTCCTCGCCCTTGACCGCGATCTTGAGCTTCAGGCCGCGCTCGGTGCCACAGTCCTCCTCGCGAATGATGACGTCCTGGGAGACGTCGACCAGACGACGGGTGAGGTAACCGGAGTCGGCGGTACGGAGAGCCGTGTCCGCCAGACCCTTACGGGCGCCGTGCGTGGAGATGAAGTACTCGAGAACGGTCAGGCCCTCACGGAACGAGGCCTTGATCGGACGCGGGATGGTCTCGTTCTTCGCGTTCGACACCAGACCACGCATACCCGCGATCTGACGCATCTGCATCATGTTTCCTCGGGCACCCGAGTCGACCATCATGAAGATGGGGTTCGTCTTCGGGAAGTTCGCGTTCATCGCCTCGGCGACCTCGTTGGTCGCCTTGGTCCAGATCGCGATGAGCTCCTGCGTGCGCTCGTCCTTGGTGATCAGACCGCGCTCGTACTGCTTCTGGACCTTCTCGTCCTGGGCCTCGTAGCCCGCGACGATCTCCTTCTTGGCCTCGGGGACCACGACGTCGGAGATGGCCACGGTGACGCCGGAACGGGTCGCCCAGTAGAAGCCCGCCGCCTTCAGGTTGTCGAGCGTCGCCGCCACGATGACCTTGGGGTAGCGCTCGGCGAGGTCGTTGACGATCTCGGAGAGCTGCTTCTTGCCGACCGAGTAGTCGACGAAGGGGTAGTCCTCGGGCAGCAGCTCGTTGAAGAGCGCGCGGCCCAGCGACGTACGCAGCCGGAAGCTGTCGCCCGGCTGGTAGGCACGCTCGTCGCCGAAGTCCTCGCCCTCGGCGCTGACCGGCGGGGTCCAGCCGCGCGGCGGGATGGTGCCCACCGGGAAGCGGATGTCGACGGTCGACTGGAGAGCGAGCTCGCCGGCGTCGAACGCCATCATCGCCTCGGCGGTGGAACCGAACGCGCGGCCCTCGCCCTTGGTGTCCCGCAGCTCACCGTCGGTGGTGAGGAAGAACAGACCGAGGACCATGTCCTGGGTCGGCATCGTCACCGGACGGCCGTCGGCGGGCTTGAGGATGTTGTTCGAGGACAGCATCAGGATGCGGGCCTCGGCCTGCGCCTCCGCGGAGAGCGGCAGGTGCACGGCCATCTGGTCACCGTCGAAGTCCGCGTTGAACGCGGTGCAGACGAGCGGGTGGATCTGGATGGCCTTGCCCTCGACCAGCTGCGGCTCGAAGGCCTGGATGCCGAGGCGGTGCAGCGTGGGCGCACGGTTCAGCAGGACCGGGTGCTCGGCGATGACCTCTTCGAGGACGTCGTACACGACCGTGCGGCCGCGCTCGACCATCCGCTTGGCGCTCTTGATGTTCTGCGCGTGGTTCAGGTCGACCAGGCGCTTCATCACGAACGGCTTGAAGAGCTCCAGCGCCATGGCCTTCGGCAGACCGCACTGGTGCAGCTTCAGCTGCGGACCGACGACGATCACGGAACGCGCGGAGTAGTCCACACGCTTGCCGAGAAGGTTCTGACGGAAGCGGCCCTGCTTGCCCTTGAGCATGTCGGACAGCGACTTCAGCGGACGGTTGCCGGGGCCCGTGACCGGGCGACCACGACGGCCGTTGTCGAAGAGCGCGTCGACGGCCTCCTGGAGCATGCGCTTCTCGTTGTTCACGATGATCTCGGGCGCGCCGAGGTCGAGAAGCCGCTTCAGGCGGTTGTTGCGGTTGATCACGCGGCGGTACAGGTCGTTCAGGTCGGAGGTCGCGAAGCGGCCACCGTCCAGCTGCACCATCGGACGCAGGTCCGGCGGGATGACCGGCACGCAGTCGAGCACCATGCCCTTGGGGCTGTTGCTGGTCTGCAGGAACGCGGAGACGACCTTGAGGCGCTTGAGCGCACGGGTCTTCTTCTGGCCCTTGCCGGTACGGATGATCTCGCGGAGGCGCTCGGCCTCCTCGTCGAGGTCGAAGGACTCCAGGCGCTTCTGCAGGGCAGCGGCGCCCATGGAGCCGTCGAAGTACGTGCCGAAGCGGTCACGCAGCTCGCGGTAGAGCAGCTCGTCGCCCTCCAGGTCCTGGACCTTGAGGTTCTTGAACCGGTTCCACACCTCGTCGAGACGGTCGATCTCGCGCTGCGCACGGTCGCGCAGCTGCTTCATCTCACGCTCGGCGCCTTCGCGCACCTTGCGGCGCACGTCGGCCTTGGCGCCCTCGGCCTCCAGCTCGGCCAGGTCGGTCTCGAGCTTCTTGGCGCGGGCCTCCAGGTCGGAGTCGCGACGGTTCTCGATCTGCTGGCGCTCGACGGAGACGTGCGCCTCCAGGGACGGCAGGTCGCGGGTGCGACGCTCCTCGTCCACGAACGTGATCATGTACGCCGCGAAGTAGATGACCTTCTCGAGGTCCTTCGGGGCGAGGTCGAGGAGGTAGCCCAGGCGCGACGGGACGCCCTTGAAGTACCAGATGTGCGTGACGGGCGCGGCCAGTTCGATGTGGCCCATCCGCTCACGGCGCACCTTCGCGCGGGTGACCTCTACGCCACAGCGCTCACAGATGATGCCCTTGAAGCGGACACGCTTGTACTTGCCGCAGTAGCACTCCCAGTCCCGGGTCGGACCGAAGATCTTCTCGCAGAAGAGTCCGTCCTTCTCGGGCTTGAGGGTGCGGTAGTTGATGGTCTCCGGCTTCTTGACCTCGCCGTGGGACCACTGTCGGATGTCGTCCGCGGTGGCAAGGCCGATCCGCAGCTCGTCGAAGAAGTTGACGTCGAGCACTTTGTCGTCAATCCCTCTTTCGGGGTCGAGTCTCAATCATGGTCTGAACGGGTCCGGGGAGAGCCGGCCGGATACGGGATCCGGCCGGACAACCCGTCAGACCTCTTCGACGCTGCTCGGCTCGCGCCGGGACAGGTCGATACCGAGCTCCTCCGCCGCGCGGAAGACGTCCTCGTCGGTGTCGCGCATCTCGATGGACATGCCGTCCGAGGACAGCACCTCCACGTTGAGGCAGAGCGACTGCATTTCCTTGATGAGCACCTTGAAGGACTCAGGGATGCCGGGCTCGGGGATGTTCTCGCCCTTGACGATCGCCTCGTAGACCTTCACGCGGCCGGTCACGTCGTCGGACTTGATCGTCAGCAGCTCCTGGAGGGCGTACGCGGCGCCGTATGCCTCGAGCGCCCACACCTCCATCTCACCGAAGCGCTGGCCACCGAACTGAGCCTTACCACCCAGCGGCTGCTGGGTGATCATCGAGTACGGGCCGGTCGAACGCGCGTGGAGCTTGTCGTCGACCAGGTGGTGCAGCTTGAGGATGTACATGTACCCGACCGAGATCGGGTCCGGGAACGGCTCGCCGGAGCGGCCGTCGAACAGCTGCGCCTTGCCGGACGGGAGCACCATGCGCTCGCCGTCGCGGTTCGGGATGGTGTGCTGCAGCAGACCGGCCAGCTCGTCCTCACGCGCACCGTCGAAGACGGGGGTGGCGACGTTCGTGCCGGGCTCGACCTTGTCGGCGCCGATGGCCTGGAGGCGCTGCGCCCACTCGTCCGCGAGGCCGGAGACGTCCCAGCCGCGGCTGGCGAGCCAGCCGAGGTGGATCTCCAGGACCTGTCCCGGGTTCATTCGGGACGGGACACCCAGCGGGTTGAGGATGATGTCGACCGGGGTGCCGTCCTCCAGGAACGGCATGTCCTCGATCGGCAGGATCTTCGAGATGACGCCCTTGTTGCCGTGACGGCCGGCGAGCTTGTCACCGTCGGTGATCTTGCGCTTCTGCGCCACGTAGACGCGGACCAGCTGGTTCACGCCCGGGGGCAGCTCGTCGCCCTCTTCGCGGTCGAAGACGCGGACGCCGATGACCTTGCCGATCTCGCCGTGCGGCACCTTCAGGGAGGTGTCGCGCACCTCGCGCGCCTTCTCACCGAAGATCGCGCGGAGCAGGCGCTCCTCCGGGGTCAGCTCGGTCTCACCCTTGGGCGTGACCTTGCCGACGAGGATGTCGCCGGCGACGACCTCGGCGCCGATACGGATGATGCCGCGCTCGTCGAGGTCGGCGAGGACCTCCTCGGAGACGTTCGGGATGTCCCGGGTGATCTCCTCCGGGCCGAGCTTGGTGTCACGGGCGTCGACCTCGTGCTCCTCGATGTGGATCGAGGAGAGGACGTCGTCCTGCACGAGGCGCTGCGACAGGATGATCGCGTCCTCGTAGTTGTGACCCTCCCACGGCATGAACGCCACGAGCAGGTTCTTGCCGAGGGCCATCTCGCCCTCTTCGGTCGCGGGACCGTCGGCCAGGACCTGGCCCTCGATCACGCGGGCGCCCTCGTCGACGACGACCTTCTGGTTGACCGAGGTGCCCTGGTTCGACCGGGAGAACTTGGCGATGCGGTACGTGGTGTACGTGCCGTCGTCGTTGGTGACGGTGACGTAGTCCGCGGAGACCTCCTGGACCACACCCGCCTTCTCGGCCTTGATGACGTCACCGGCGTCGACCGCGCAGCGGTACTCCATGCCGGTGCCGACGAGGGGGGCCTCGGCGGTGATCAGCGGCACGGCCTGACGCATCATGTTCGCGCCCATGAGGGCACGGTTGGCGTCGTCGTGCTCCAGGAAGGGGATCATCGCGGTCGCGACGGACACCATCTGGCGCGGCGAGACGTCCATGTAGTCGACGTCCGTGCCGGGCACGTAGTCGATCTCGCCGCCGCGGCGGCGGATCAGGACGCGGGCCTCGGCGAAGTGGAGGTCGTCCGTCAGCGGCGCGTTGGCCTGCGCGATGACGAAGCGGTCCTCCTCGTCGGCCGTGAGGTAGTCGACGTCGTCGGTGACCTGGCCGTCGACGACCTTGCGGTACGGCGTCTCGACGAAGCCGAACGCGTTGACGCGGCCGTACGAGGCGAGCGAACCGATCAGACCGATGTTCGGGCCTTCGGGCGTCTCGATGGGGCACATGCGTCCGTAGTGGGACGGGTGCACGTCACGGACCTCGAAGCCGGCCCGCTCACGGGAGAGACCACCCGGGCCGAGCGCCGAAAGACGGCGCTTGTGGGTGAGACCCGACAGCGGGTTGTTCTGGTCCATGAACTGCGACAGCTGCGAGGTGCCGAAGAATTCCTTGATCGACGCCACGACCGGGCGAATGTTGATCAGGGTCTGCGGCGTGATCGCCTCGACGTCCTGGGTCGTCATGCGCTCGCGGACGACGCGCTCCATACGAGCCAGACCCGTGCGGACCTGGTTCTGGATGAGCTCGCCGACGTTGCGCAGACGACGGTTGCCGAAGTGGTCGATGTCGTCGGTCTCGACGACGATCGACGTGCCGCTGTCACCGACGGTCTCGGTCTCACCGGCGTGCAGCTTCACCAGGTACTTGATCGAGGCGATGATGTCCTCGACCGTGAGGATGCCCGCGTCGAGCGGAGCGTCCGCACCCAGCTTCTTGTTGACCTTGTAGCGGCCGACCTTCGCGAGGTCGTAGCGCTTGGGGTTGAAGTAGAGGTTCTCGAGCAGCGTCTGAGCGGCCTCACGGGTCGGCGGCTCGCCCGGACGGAGCTTGCGGTAGATGTCGAGCAGCGCGTCGTCCTGGCCCTGGGTGTGGTCCTTCTCCAGGGTGGCGCGCATGGACTCGTACTCGCCGAACTCCTCGAGGATCTGCTCGGTCGTCCAACCGAGAGCCTTGAGCAGAACGGTGACCGACTGCTTGCGCTTGCGGTCGATGCGCACACCGACCATGTCGCGCTTGTCGATCTCCATCTCCAGCCAGGCGCCCCGGGACGGGATGATCTTGGCGGAGAAGATGTCCTTGTCGGACGTCTTGTCGATCGAGGAATCGAAGTAGACGCCCGGCGAACGGACCAGCTGCGACACGACGACACGCTCGGTGCCGTTGATGACGAAGGTGCCCTTGTTGGTCATGAGCGGGAAGTCGCCCATGAAGACCGTCTGAGACTTGATCTCGCCGGTCTCGTTGTTGGTGAACTCGGCGGTGACGAAGAGCGGGGCGGCGAACGTGAAGTCGCGCTCCTTGCACTCGTCGATCGAGTTCTTGGGAGGCTCGAAACGGTGGTCGCGGAACGTCAGGGACATCGACCCGGAGAAGTCCTCGATCGGGGAGATCTCCTCGAAGATCTCCTCCAGACCGGACTTGGTGGGGACGTCCTGTCCGCTTTCCAGAGCCGCCTCGACACGAGCCTTCCACGCGTCATTGCCGAGCAGCCAGTCAAAGCTCTCGGTCTGCAGCGCAAGAAGGTTCGGAACCTCGAGGGGCTCCTTGATCTTTGCAAAGGAGATGCGCAGCGGGGCGGTGCTTGCGCCGTTGTTCGTATTCGCGGTCGAGGCAGTGCGCGAGGCGGCCAAGAGGGGGTCCTTCCGAGGGCTCGGACTCACTACGCGCGTACCGGTCCCAAGCCGGACACAGGGACAGTCCCTCCTGACTTGGCTTTTTGGCCAGGTCAGGGAAGATGCGGTCCACGGTGCTCAAGCATGGGCATGCCCCTGGTGACGGGCAGGAGGCAGCTAACAGGCAGCGCAAAGGGTCAGTGTAGCCAGTCGGCCCACTGATGTCCAGTGCGGGTTCTGGGAGACCCTCGTTGTTCTCAACCCCTGCTGCAAGCCACGTCCTCAACGCACATCGATACTGCCCTCTTCGCCGCCGATCCATGCCTCGGATGCGGATCGTTGTGACGACGCGTCCTGAGAATTGCGCGCTGCGTGCGGTTCGTCAAGGCCCCCTTGCCCCGACTCGGCCCTGGGAACATCACCGTCACGGGCCGTTCCGGGCACAACGAAGATCACCATACTCGTCGCGACCGACATCGCAAGGCGACCTTCACGGGTGGCTCAGGAACGCCGAAAGGCGACCACCCACATGGGTGATCGCCCTTGGCGACCCGTGCGTTACAGCGTTTCCGCCGTACGTACGGTGAAGAGAGTCAGACGACTCGTGAGGTCACTTGACCTCGACGGAGGCGCCGGCGCCCTTGAGGGCCTCAGCGGCCTTCTCAGCGGCGTCCTTGGCGACCTTCTCGAGGACCGGCTTCGGGGTGCCGTCGACGAGGTCCTTGGCCTCCTTCAGGCCCAGCGAGGTCAGCTCACGCACGACCTTGATGACCTGGATCTTCTTCTCGCCGGCGCCGGTGAGGATGACGTCGAACTCGTCCTGCTCGGCCTCGGCCTCGGCGGCCGGGGCGCCCGGGCCCGCGGCGACGACGGCGGCCGGGGCGGCGGCGGTGACGTCGAACTTCTCCTCGAAGGCCTTCACGAACTCGGAGAGCTCGATGAGGGTCATCTCTTCGAACTGCGCGAGCAGGTCGTCCTGGGACAGCTTCGCCATGATGGCGTCCTTCCACTAATTCGGCTGGTGCCGTGTGTACATGGAGGCGGGCGTACGTTGGGCCCGCTGTGACCGTCGCGCTAGGCGGCGGTCAGTGTGCGAGCCGAATTACTCGGCACCGCCCTGCTCGGCCTTCTTGGCACGAAGCGCCTCCGCGGTGCGGACGAACTTCGAGGGAAGCGCCTGGAAGAGCGCGGCAGCCTGGGACTGCTTGCCCTTCATGGCGCCCGCCAGCTTGGCGAGCAGAACCTCGCGGGACTCGAGGTCCGCGAGCTTCTTGAACTCGTCGGCGGACAGCGCCTTGCCGTCAAGGACACCGCCCTTGATGACGAGGTTGGGGTTTTCCTTGGCGAAGTCACGAAGACCCTTCGCCGACTCCACCGGGTCACCGGTGACGAAGGCAACCGCCGTCGGACCCGTGAACAGGTCGTCCAGCGTGTTGATCCCGGCCTCGTTGGCCGCGATCTTGGTCAGCGTGTTCTTCACCACGGCGTACTCGGAGTTTTCACCGAGGGAACGGCGCAGCTGCTTGAGCTGGGCCACGGTGAGACCCCGGTACTCGGTCAGCACGGCGGCGTTCGAGCTGCGGAACTTGTCCGTGAGCTCGGCTACCGCGGCAGCCTTGTCGGGCGTCGGCATAGAGCGTCGGCCTCCTTCCGGGTGATGAGGACCGCTCAGAAGGGGCCGACAAAACGAAACGCCCCGGCGCAGGCGCACGGGGCGTGAGCTCGACCGGACCAGAATCGGTCCAGGAGCACTTCCACGGTCACCTGCGCGGGTCGTCCGCCGTCTCAGCGGATCCTTCGGCCACCGCACCCCTTGCGAGAGCACGGCAACGACCAGCGGTCTTTGGCTTCTGTGGCAGCGTACGCGAACGGGTCCGCGTCAGGCAAATCGGGTCAGGCGCCGCTGTCAAGGCCCAGGGCGTCCGTGTCGGAGGTGTCGCCCTCGCCGAGCTTCCCGAGCTCCTTGAACATCTCCATCAGGTCGAACGTCTCACCGGCCGGCGGGGCGGTCACCTTCGCGGCGGTCCCGTAGTCCGAGAACGTCTGGGAGGTCTTGACCGTGCCCTCGGGCGTCTTGATGTCGATGTCCATACGGACCGGGTAGTCGTCTTCGTTGACCCAGACCTCGGTGTCGTAGCCCTTGATGCCCGTCTTCTCGATGTTCTCGAAGAGCTGGTCCTTCTCGCTCTTGCTGAGCACGTCGTCGAGGGCGTCGTTCGTCTCCATCATCTCCTTGACGGTGAGACGGCCCTTGTAGCGCTGGGTCTGCGCGCCGTCGACGTCGGCGGAGCCCACGTGCTTGAGGTTCGGGGACTCCAGGAGCATCGCGAGCTGCCGCGCCGGGTCCTGGTTCATGCTGTCCAGGCTGCCGGTCATCTGCTTCATGAGCTTCTCGTCGCCGGACTGCTCGGCGATGGCGCCGAGGTCCATCTTCATCCAGCGCTTGCCGTCCATGTCCTTGGCCGCGGCGGCGCCCATGTCCATGTACATGACATCGTCCTGCATGAGCATCCGGACCTTCTTCGGGGCGTCGGGGTCGCCCTCGGTGAGCGCGGAGCCCGACACCGTCATGTCCATGACGGTGGGGTCCCAGCCCATGACGCCGGACATCTTCATCTCGCCGGCGCCGCCCATGGCCTTGCCCATCTTGCCGGGCGGCGTGGACATCGTCATCCGGACCTTGGCGGACTTGGCGGCCGTCGTCTTCTTGTAGGCCGCCGTGATGACCTCGGTGACCTGCGACGGGGACTGGATGCCCCCGGCGGCCTTGCCCCCCTTGTCCCCCTCACCGTCCGAGCCGCCACAGGCGACCGCGCCGGTACACAGCAGCGCGGTGGCGAGCACGGCGCCCGCCACCCTCTTGCGGCCCTGGTTTCCCCGTACGACAACAGCAGTCATGACCCCACCCCTGAGAACACTTTGAACACATGATCGACACATCTACTGACAGCCGAGAGTACCCGAGCGGCCGGACGGTCAGCCGCCGGATAAAACCCCTACGCCGCGGGCCTCTGCTTCGCCAGCAGGTCCTTGAAGCTCATCGTGTCCGAGGCCGGGGGCTTCTCGACGGTGAGCGGCGTGCCATAGTCGCTGTAGTAGGCCGTCTGCGAGAAGGGGCCGTTCTTCGTCTCGGCCTTCTCGGTCTTCTTGACGAGGAGGTCGTCGTCGTCGACCCAGACGTCGATCGTCTCGGTGTCCATGCCGGCCTGCTGGAACTGCTTCTTCAGCTCGGACATCTGCTCCGCGTCCAGGTCCGAGTTCTTGGCGGTGAAGTCCGCGATGTCGACCTTGCCGGAGTAGTGGGTCGTCTTCGTGCCGCGGACCTCCTCCTCGCCCACGCGCTTCACGTCACCGGAGGCCAGCAGCATCTTCACCGACTGGTTCGGCGTGGTGTTCTGCATCTGGTCCTGGAAGGCCTCGCCCGCGGCGCCGCTCATCTCGGCCAGCGTGTCGTAGTCGTACGCGAGCCAGTGCTTGCCGCCGCCGGCCTCGGCCGCGAACCGGTCGCCCATGTTCGCGTAGAAGCCGTTCTTCAGATAGCGGTAGTCGAGCTTCGTCTGGCCGAGCTGCTTCATCTGCTGGGCCTGCGAGCCGCCGGTGAAGGTCACGGTCACGTTCCCCGTGATGCCGTCCGACCAGCCCATGACGCCCTTCATGTCCATGGACGAGAGCGAACCCATGGTGGTGGAGCCGTCGACCCTGGCCGTGTCCGCCTTGTCGGTCGACTTCTCGACCGAGCGCAGGGCGGCGATGGGGCTGATCTTGATGCCGCTCTTGCCGCCGTCGCCGTCTGCCTTGTCGGAAGAACCGTCCGAGCCGCCCGAGCCGCAGGCCGTCAGGCCAGTCAGCGCGGCGGCCACCGCGATCGAGAGACCCGTACGCCGCAACATCGTGCTGTTCATGCAGTCCCACCCCTTGGCTTGTTCGACGACCCGCACGCTAGCGCAGGCCACTGACACACCTGTCCCTATGCCCCGCACGCGCGCGTGTGCCCGTACATCCGTGCGTGCCGTACACAAACAAGACGGGCCCCGCACCTCGAAAGGTTGCGGGGCCCGTCCACAGAACGCGTGCGCGACGCGGCTGCCGTCAGGATCAGACGGCGGCCGGGTCCTCCTCGACGAGGAGGTTGCGGGTGCGGTTCGAGTCCAGCGGGATGCCGGGGCCCATCGTGGTGGCGATGGCGGCCTTCTTGATGTAGCGGCCCTTGGCGGCCGACGGCTTCAGACGGAGGATCTCCTCCAGGGCCGCGGCGTAGTTCTCCACCAGCTTGGTGTCGTCGAAGGACACCTTGCCGATGATGAAGTGCAGGTTCGAGTGCTTGTCGACGCGGAACTCGATCTTGCCGCCCTTGATGTCGTTGACAGCCTTCACGACGTCGGGGGTCACGGTGCCGGTCTTCGGGTTCGGCATCAGACCACGCGGACCGAGCACGCGGCCGAGGCGGCCGACCTTGCCCATGAGGTCCGGGGTGGCGACGACGGCGTCGAAGTCCAGGCGGCCCTTCGCGACCTCGTCGATGAGCTCGTCGGCGCCGACGATGTCGGCTCCAGCGGCTTCCGCGGCCGCAGCACGGTCACCGGTCGCGAAGACCAGGACCCGGGCGGTCTTGCCGGTGCCGTGCGGGAGGTTCACGGTGCCGCGGACCATCTGGTCGGCCTTGCGCGGGTCGACACCCAGACGCATGGCGACCTCGACGGTGCCGTCGAACTTGGTCGAGGAGGTCTCCTTGGCGAGACGGACGGCCTCGAGCGGGGCGTACAGCTTCTCCCGGTCGATCTTGGCGTCCGCAGCGCGGAGAGTCTTGCTGCGCTTCACTTCTGCTCCTGGTGTGTTCAGGTAGGGAGTCGTGGTGCGGGCCAGCGCTTGGCCCTGCCACTGGAGAAAGGTCAGACGGGGGAGGAGTCTCAGCCCTCGACCGTGATGCCCATGGAACGGGCGGTGCCGGCGATGATCTTCGACGCGGCGTCCAGGTCGTTGGCGTTGAGGTCTTCCATCTTGGTCTGCGCGATCTCGCGGATCTGCGCCTCGGTGACCTTGGCGACCTTGGTCTTGTGGGGCTCGCCGGAGCCCTTCTCGACACCAGCGGCCTTCAGGATCATCTTGGCGGCCGGCGGCGTCTTGGTGATGAAGGTGAAGGAGCGGTCCTCGTAGACCGTGATCTCCACCGGGATCACCCAGCCACGCTGCGACTCGGTCGCGGCGTTGTAGGCCTTGCAGAACTCCATGATGTTGACGCCGTGCTGGCCCAGCGCGGGGCCGACCGGCGGAGCCGGGTTGGCGGCGCCGGCCTGGATCTGGAGCTTGATGAGCCCCGTGACCTTCTTCTTCTTGGGAGGCATTGCTCTCTCCGGGTCCTAGTGAGAGTTTTCAGCCAACCGTCCGGTCATCCGGATGGAGGCATACCGCACAACGATAACGGGTATGGTCGTGCAGCTAAAAACCGAGCAGGTCAGACCGGCTTTGGCAGCCCGTCTGACCTGGTCGGAGGCGTGTGTTCCAGAGGAAGCTCAGGAAGCCGCGAGGGCTAGTTCTTCTGGATCTGGTCGAAGCTGAGCTCGACCGGGGTCTCGCGGCCGAAGATCTCGACGAGACCCTTGACCTTCTTCGAGTCGGCGTTGATCTCGTTGATCGTCGCCTGCAGCGTCGCGAACGGGCCGTCAGTGACGGTGACCGAGTCGCCCACCTCGAAGTCGAGCACCTGGACCTCGACCTTGCGGGCCGGAGCCGGCTTGCCCTCGGCCTCGGCGGCCTCGCGAGCGGCCTTCTCCTCGGCCTCGGGGGCGAGCATCTTGACGATCTCGTCGAGGGTCAGCGGGTACGGGTCGTAGGCGTTGCCCACGAAGCCGGTGACGCCAGGGGTGTTGCGGACGACGCCCCAGGACTCGTTCGTCAGGTCCATGCGCACCAGCACGTAGCCGGGGAGCTTGTTCTGGCGGATGGTCTTGCGCTCGCCGTTCTTGATCTGGGCGACCTCTTCCTGCGGCACCTCGGCCTGGAAGATGAAGTCCTCGACGTTGAGCGAGACGGCGCGCTGCTCGAGGTTGGTCTTCACGCGGTTCTCGTAGCCGGCGTACGTGTGGATGACATACCACTCGCCCGGGAGGGTGCGGAGCTCCTCGCGCAGGGCGGCGATCGGGTCGACCGGCTCGGACTCCTCTTCGACGGGCTCCGCCTCGGCGGTCTCCTCGTCGGCGGTCTCCGCCTCGGCGTCCTCGTCCTCGTCGGACTCGGCGCCGGCCTCCGCGTCACCCTCCAGGTGGACGGCGGCCTCCTCGGCGGCGTCGCCCGCGGCGGCGTCGGCTGCCTCGGCCTGATCCGGCTCCTCGGCGTCCGCCGCCTCGACGATGTCGAGCTCGTCCTCGACGGACTCGGCATCCTGCCCGCCGCGAGGCTCAATGGCGTCGTTCAGGTTCGGGTCAGACACGGTGGCTGCTTCTTCCTGGATACATGGGTGGAACACGCGAATAGGGGCGCCGGGAACGGCGCCCTTCGCTCTCGGCTCAGCCGAAGATGTACTTGACAGCGTGGCTGAAGCCATAGTCAATCACGGTCACGAGACCGATCATGATGACGACGAAGACAATCACCACTGTGGTGTAGGTCGTGAGCTGACTGCGAGTCGGCCAGACGACCTTGCGGAGCTCCGCGATGATCTGGCGGTAGAAGAGCGCGAGACGGCCGAAGGGGCCCTTCTTGCCGCGCTTGCCGCCCTTGCGGGCCTTCCTCTTGGACTCCGCCGCCTCGTCCTCGGCATCAGGCTTGTCGATGGAGCCCACGGCGTCCGTCACTCGTCCTCACCTGATTCCGGGTCGTGGCCGTGCCGCGCCCGGTTGAGCCGCACGGCGGTGCATTGCAGTACGTACATGCGCACACATCCTGGCGAAGGAGTGTGTAGCAGGGCCGGAGGGACTTGAACCCCCAACCGCTGGTTTTGGAGACCAGTGCTCTACCAATTGAGCTACGACCCTTTGATTTCCCCAACCTACCGCATCCGCCCATATGCACGGAGTGCGTCGAGAGGGTGCGGCCGGTGAGGGCCAACGAGCAGTGAGTGTACGTGGTCCGCGGCGCTCCGTCGAACAGAATGGACGGCGATGCTCCGGGAAACCCCCGCACCGGGTCCGTTCCGGGTCTGGAACGATGGGGTCATGAGCGCTGCAACTTCTCCGACCGAGCGCCGGGTGTCCGCGCGCATCGGCGCGATCTCCGAGTCCGCGACCCTCGCCGTCGACGCCAAGGCCAAGGCCCTCAAGGCCGCCGGGCGTCCGGTGATCGGCTTCGGCGCGGGTGAGCCCGACTTCCCCACTCCTGACTACATCGTCGAGGCGGCCGTCGAGGCCTGCAAGAACCCGAAGTTCCACCGCTACACACCGGCCGGGGGCCTGCCCGAGCTCAAGGCCGCGATCGCCGCGAAGACCCTGCGCGACTCGGGGTACGAGGTGGACCCCGCGCAGATCCTGGTCACCAACGGCGGCAAGCAGGCCATCTACGAGGCGTTCGCCGCGATCCTCGACCCGGGCGACGAGGTCATCGTCCCGGCGCCCTACTGGACGACGTACCCGGAGTCGATCCGTCTCGCCGGCGGTGTCCCGGTCCCGGTCGTCGCCGACGAGACCACCGGTTACCGCGTCTCGGTCGAGCAGCTGGAGGCCGCCCGCACCGAGCGCACCAAGATGGTGCTCTTCGTCTCGCCGTCGAACCCCACGGGCGCCGTCTACAGCGAGGCCGACGCCGAGGCGATCGGCCGCTGGGCCGTCGAGCACGGCCTGTGGGTCATGACCGACGAGATCTACGAGCACCTCGTCTACGGAGACGCGAAGTTCACCTCGCTCCCCGCGCTCCTGCCCGAGCTGCGCGACAAGTGCGTCGTGGTCAACGGCGTCGCCAAGACGTACGCGATGACCGGCTGGCGGGTCGGCTGGATCATCGGCCCGAAGGACGTCGTGAAGGCCGCGACGAACCTCCAGTCGCACGCCACGTCGAACGTCTCCAACGTCGCCCAGGCCGCCGCCCTCGCCGCGGTCTCCGGGAACCTGGAGGCCGTCGACGCGATGCGCGAGGCCTTCGACCGGCGACGCAGGACCATCGTGCGGATGCTGAACGACATCGACGGCGTGTTCTGCCCCGAGCCCGAGGGCGCCTTCTACGCCTACCCGTCGGTGAAGGACCTGATCGGCAAGGAGATCCGCGGCAAGCGCCCGCAGGACTCCGTCGAGCTGGCCGCGCTGATCCTGGAGGAGGCCGAGGTCGCGGTGGTCCCGGGCGAGGCCTTCGGGACGCCGGGTTACCTGCGCCTGTCGTACGCGCTCGGCGACGAGGACCTCGTCGAGGGCGTGTCGCGCGTCCAGAAGCTGCTGGCCGAGGCGCGCGACTGAGGAAACGACCCGCCTCGCGGGAACGCGCTCCACGCGCGTGCGCGGGCCGTCTCTCCTGCGGAGGGGCGGCCCGCTTCTCCGTTCGGTCGAGGCCACGAAGGGGGAAGCCGCTTCCGGGACACGCCGCGTGTACGGCAAGATCCTCCAATGGAGCGTGTACGAGACGTAAGAGAGCTGCCCAAGGCCCATCTGCACCTGCACTTCACCGGGTCGATGCGGCCGGCGACCCTGCTGGACCTCGCCGACAAGTACGGGGTGCGCCTCCCGGACGCGCTGACCGGCGCCGAACCGCCGAAGCTGCGCGCCACGGACGAGCGCGGCTGGTTCCGCTTCCAGCGGCTCTACGACGCCGCGCGCTCCTGTCTGCGTGAGCCGGAGGACATCCAGCGCCTGGTGCGCGAGGCCGCCGAGGAGGATCTGCGGGACGGCTCGGGGTGGCTGGAGATCCAGGTCGACCCGACCTCCTACGCGCCGCGGCTCGGCGGTCTGATCCCGGCCCTGGAGATCATCCTGGACGCGGTCGAGACCGCCTCGCGGGACACCGGCCTCGGGATGCGCGTCCTGGTCGCCGCGAACCGCATGAAGCACCCTCTGGACGCCCGCACGCTGGCGCGGCTCGCGGTGCGCTACGCCGATCGCGGCATCGTCGGCTTCGGGCTCTCCAACGACGAACGCCGCGGCATGGCGCGCGACTTCGACCGGGCGTTCGCCATCGCGCGTGACGGCGGGCTCCTCGCGGCGCCGCACGGCGGCGAGCTGACGGGGCCCGCTTCGGTGCGGGACTGCCTCGACGACCTGCACGCGGCGCGGATCGGCCACGGGGTGCGGGCCGCCGAGGACCCGCGGCTCCTGAAGCGGCTCGCGGACCGCGGCGTGACGTGCGAGGTCTGCCCGGCGTCCAACGTCGCCCTCGGCGTCTACGAGAAGCCCGAGGACGTGCCCCTGCGGACCCTCTTCGACGCCGGGGTCCCGATGGCGCTCGGCGCCGACGACCCGCTGCTCTTCGGGTCGCGCCTCGCCGCACAGTACGAGATCGCGCGCGAGCACCACGGCTTCGACGACGCCGGGCTCGCCGAGCTGGCCCGGCAGTCGGTCCGCGGCTCGGCCGCGCCCGCGGACGTGCAAAAGCGGCTGCTGGCCGGGGTCGACGCGTGGCTCAGCGGCTGATGCCGGCGAGGAGGGTGCGCGCGAGGGCCGCCGCGAACTCCGCCACGGGCTGCGGGGGCCGCTTTCCGACCACGGCGTCGTAGGCGAAGGCGCGCTGTGCGCAGGCGCCGAGGAGCAGTGAGGCGGCGGCGAAGGTGTCGGCGTCGGGGGCGATCCGCCCGGCGTCGCGCTCGGCGCGGAGGTAGGCGTCCAGGGCCTCGATGGGGACGTGGGGGCCCTTGCCCATCTTCTGGAGCGCGTCCTCGTGGCGGCGCTTGAGCTTGGTCTCGGCGTACAGGGACGCGCCGATCGGGAAGCTCTCGGCGTAGAAGTCGGCGGCGAGGCGGGCGATCTCGGTGAGGTTCTCCTCCACGGGGCGCTCCCCCGGCTCCTCGGTGAGGCGTTGCAGCAGCGGGCCGAGCCTGGGCAGCCGCTCCTGGAGGACGCTCACGAACAGCTCCTCCTTGTTCGCGAAATGCTTGTAGAGCGCGGCTTCGGAGCAGCCCGCGGCCCTGGCGATCTCCTTGGTGGTGGCGCGGGAGAGGCCGAGCGTCAGCATCAGTTCGTGCGCGGCGTCCAGGATGCGGGCCCGGGTGGGCTTCTGCATGTGTCGTCCAACCAGACTTGACGGGTGAGTGAGTGCTTACCCACCCTAGGGGTGAGTGAATACTTACCCACCCGGTGTTCCATCCACGTACCTCTCGGGGAGGACGAGCCATGAAGCTCACGGTGTTCGGTGCGACCGGCGGCATCGGCGGAGAGATCGTCAGGCAGGCACTCACGGCGGGGCACCGGGTCACGGCCGTGGTGCGCGACCCTGCCCGGCTCACGGCCGAGGGAGCGGGCCTGGAGGTGTTCCGGGCCGATCTCACGGACCCGGAGGCGCTGCGGGCGGCGGTGGCGGGGCGGGACGCGGTCCTGTCCGGCCTGGGGGCGCGCAAGCGCGCGGACGCGGGCGTCGCCACCGCGCTCACGCGGTCCGTCCTGCGGGCGATGGACGCCGAGGCGGTGCGCAGGATCGTCGTGGTCAGCGCCGCCCCGGTCGGCCCTCCCGCGGACCGGCAGCCGCTCGCCGACCGGGCGATGCTCGCGCTGGTCGGCGCGGTCCTCAAGGGCGTCTACCTCGATCTGCGGGGCATGGAGGCCGAGTTGTCCCGCAGCGCCACGGACTGGACGTCGGTCCGGCCGCCGAGGCTCCAGGACAAGCCTCTGACGGGCATCTACCGGAAGGTCGTCGGCGGCACGCCGCGCAGCGGGCGCTTCATCGGCCGGGCCGATGTCGCGCACGCCATGCTGGCGGTGGTCGGCGACCCCGCGACGGTCAAGCAGGGGGTGGGGGTGGCGTACTAGGGCCGACGCCGGGCCCGGTCGTCCGCCCTACAGGCTGACGCCCACCGTCACGGGCTCGTTGACCAGGGTGATCCCGAAGGCGTCCCTGACCCCGGCGACGACCTCGCGGGCCAGCGCGAGGAGGTCCTCGGTGGTCGCTCCGCCGCGGTTGGTGAGGGCCAGGGTGTGCTTGGTGGAGATGCGCGCCCGGCCCTCTCCGTAGCCCTTGGTGAAGCCCGCCTTGTCGATGAGCCAGGCGGCGGAGGTCTTCACGCGGCCGTCGCCCGCCGGGAAGCCGGGCGGCGTGACGTCCGGGCCGAGGCGGTCCGCCACGCGCGCGTGGAAGGCGGCGAACTGCTCCTCGGTGAGGATCGGGTTGGTGAAGAACGACCCGGCCGACCAGCTGTCGTGGTCCTCGGGGTCGAGCACCATGCCCTTGCCGGCCCGCAGCTTCAGGACGGTCTCCCTGGCCAGTGCCGCGGGCACGCGGTCACCCGCCTCCACGCCGAGCGCGCGTGCCGTCTCCGGGTACTTGAGGGGGGCGCTCATCCCGCCCGCGTCCTCCAGCTCGAAGCGGACCCGCAGGACCACGTAACGGTCGGCTTCGGCCTTGAAGCGGCTGTGCCGGTACGAGAAGTCGCAATCTGCGTTCGGAATCACGACCGTCTCATGGGTCTTCCGGTCGTAAGCGATCACTTCGGTGATCGTCGAGGAGACCTCCTGGCCGTACGCCCCCACGTTCTGGATCGGCGTCGCGCCGGCGGAGCCGGGGATTCCGGCCAGGCACTCGATGCCCGCGAGACCGGCGTCGACGGTGCGCTCGACCGCGTCCGTCCAGACCTCGCCGGCGGCCAGCTCAAGCGTCGTGCCGTCGAGCTCGAAGCCCTCGGTGGCGATGCGCAGGGCGGTGCCGTCGAAGCCCTTGTCGCCGATGACCAGGTTCGATCCGCCGCCGATGAGCAGCAGCGGAGTACCGGACGCGTCGGCTTCTCGGACGGCTTCGACCACCTCGGCGTCGGTCGTCGCGGTGATCAGGCGGGTCGCCGGGCCGCCGAGACGGAACGTCGTCAGCGGGGCGAGCGGGGCGTCATGGAGTTCCTGCACGTGCTCAAGAGTACGAGATCGCGTAAGGGGCGCCCTCCATGGAGAACGCCCCTTACCCACAGCTACGCGGAAGGCCGTGGCCGACCGCGGAAGACCGGCCGTCAGGCCAGCTGCACGACCGCCCGCGACATGCCGAGGACCTTCAGACCCGCGCTCCTCGCGAGGAGGTCGACCCGGACGCGGTTGCCGTCCAGCTTCTCCGCGACCTTGGCACTGACCTCGATGGTGGCGCCCTGGTCGTCGTTGGGGACGATGACCGGCTTGGTGAAGCGCACGCCGTACTCGACGATCGCCCCGGGGTCGCCCACCCAGTCGGTCACCACCCGGATCGCCTCGGCCATGGTGAACATGCCGTGCGCGATGACGTCGGGGAGGCCGACCTCGACCGCGAACTTCTCGTTCCAGTGGATCGGGTTGAAGTCTCCGGAGGCCCCCGCGTACCGCACGAGTGTGGCGCGCGTCACCGGGAAGCTCTGCGGCGGCAGCTCGGTGCCGACCTCGACGTCACCGTAGGAAATCTTCGCCGTCATCGCCTCTCAGGCCCCTTCTTCCGCGGGCTCCGCCGCGCGCGCGACGAGCTTGGTCCAGGCGGTCATCACATGCTCGCCGGCCTCGTCGTGGACCTCGCCGCGAATATCGATGATCTCGTTGCCCGCGAGCGTCTTGATGTTCTCGATGGTCGACGTGACCGAAAGCCTGTCGCCCGCGCGCACCGGACGGGTATAGGCGAACTTCTGGTCGCCGTGCACCACCCGGCTGTAATCGAGCCCGAGCTGCGGGTCCTCGATCACCTGACCCGCGGCCTTGAAAGTGATCGCGAACACAAAAGTCGGCGGAGCGATCACATCGGGGTGACCGAGCGCCTCGGCGGCCTTCGCGTCGGTGTACGCGGGATTGGCGTCGCCCACCGCCTCGGCGAACTCGCGGATCTTCTCCCGGCCGACCTCATAAGGATCGGTGGGCGGATAGGACCGCCCCACGAAGGACTGGTCGAGCGCCATGGACTCGGTACCTCCTGTGGTTGGTTGAGTGAACGACACGAGGCCGCCCCCACAATCGGGGACGGCCTCGGGTACGAGCCTGTGTTTAGCGCGTTTCGCGGTGCGCAGTGTGCGCGTTGCAGCGCGGGCAGTGCTTCTTCATCTCAAGACGGTCCGGGTTGTTACGCCGGTTCTTCTTGGTGATGTAGTTCCGCTCCTTGCACTCCACGCAGGCCAGCGTGATCTTCGGGCGGACGTCGGTGGCAGCCACGTGAGTGCTCCTTGACGGACGGATGGACGGATGAACGCATACAAGAGTAGCCGATCGAAGGACCGACCCCACAATCGGCTACCAGCAGTAGCGGTGACCGGACTTGAACCGGTGACACAGCGATTATGAGCCGCTTGCTCTACCGACTGAGCTACACCGCTGCGATGCCGGATCCCCTCGCCCGAAAGCGAGGATCACTCGACATCAGAGCCCCAATGCGGAATCGAACCGCAGACCTTCTCCTTACCATGGAGACGCTCTACCGACTGAGCTATTGGGGCGAGCGATGAAGACATTACACGGTTGGTCGCCGATCGCCCAAATCCGATTCCCGGCGGCTCTCCGCGGCCATCCGGGGAGCCGTCCCGGCAGCCTCTCGACGCCCCATCCGCACCCGTCGCACCACACCGGTACGACTATTGCGCTCCTCCTCGAAGCGGACCTGTCGTCGTCCTAGGCTCGGCACACGCTGCGTGATCTTGGCGCCCCTCGCATCCCCCGCAGCCACCCCGGACCCACAGCAGCCGCCCCGACCCCAGGAGTGCGATGCCCGACAGCCAGCCGCAGCAGCCCCACTCCTCCGGCCCCTCATCGGGACCGTTCGGTTTCGACCCGGCGGATTCCGGTTCCCTGCTGCTCTGCGGTGCCCGGCTCACCGACGGACGCACGGTGGACGTCCGGCTCGGCGGCGGACACATCGAGGCGGTCGGCACGGCCGGCAGCCTGACCGCGCACGGCTCGCGCGTGGACCTCGGCGGCTACCTCCTGCTCCCGGCCGCCGCCGAACCGCACGCGCACGGCGACACGGCGCTCTCCGCCGAGGTGCCGGGCCCCGTCTCGTACGACGTGCCCGACGTGCAGCGCCGCGCCACCGAGGCGGCCCTGCTCCAGCTCGGGCACGGCGCGACGGCCCTGCGGTCGCATGTGCGCATCGGCGACGTCCAGGGGCTCGGTCCGATGGAGGCCGTGCTCCAGGCGCGGCGTTCCCTGCGGGGCCTCGTCGACCTGGCGGCGGTCGCGGTCCCCCGGCTGCTGACCGGCGTCGCGGGGGCCGACGGGCTCGCGATGCTGCGGGACGCGGTGAAGATGGGCGCCTCCGTGGTGGGCGGTTGTCCGGATCTCGACCCCGACCCGACGGGGTACGCGGAGGCGGTCCTCGAACTCGCCGCCGAGCACGGCTGCCCGGTCGACCTGCACACGGACGGCGTCGATCCCGCGCGGCTCGGACGGCTCGCCGCCATGGCGGGCGGCCTGCGCGCGGGCGTCACGGTGGGCCCCTGCGGCGGGCTCGGCCGGCTGCCGAGGGACGTGGCATCCCGCACCGCCGAACAGCTCGCCGCGGCGGGCGTGACGGTGGTCTGCCTGCCGCAGGGCGGCTGCGCGAACTCCGAGCGGCACGGCGACGCGCCCGTGCGGCTGCTGCGCGCGGCGGGGGTGCGGGTCGCGGCGGGCAGCGGGGCCATGCGGGACGCGTCGAACGCCGTGGGCCGCGGGGACCCGCTGGAGGCCGCCTACCTGCTGGCCTCGCGGTACGGGCTGCGCCCCGAGAAGGCCTACGACGCGGTGAGCGGGGCGGCTCGGGCGGCCATGGGCCTGCCGGAGGTGCGGGTGGAGGCGGGTTTCCCCGCCGAGCTGCTCGCGGTGCGGGGGGACCGCCTCGCGGGGGCGCTGTCCCTCGCGTACAGCCGCATCGTGGTGCACCGGGGGCGCGTGGTGGCGCGGACCAGCGCGGTGCGGGAGTACTGCGATTCGGCGGCTGCCGTGGCCCTGGACCTGCCGCGCCAGGGACGCGCCCAGGGGACGGGCAACGAGCCGGGCCGGTCCAGGGGCGGAGAAACGTCACCCTGAGTCGCCCCTTGACCGCTGACGGGGAAGGGCCTGGTGATTTTCGTCGCCCTGGAGCGATCGCGGCGGGGCCGGACGCGCGGGCCGGGGTCCGCGTGCGCGGCGATCCCGTCCCCGCTGCCGTACGGTCGACAGCATGCGCATTGTCATCGCTGGAGGACATGGCCAGATCGCGCTGCGGCTGGAGCGGCTGCTCGCCGCGCGCGGCGACGAGGTCGCCGGACTGATCCGCGACGCCGGGCAGGGAGACGATCTCCGTGCGGCGGGCGCCGAACCGGTGCTCTGCGACCTGGAGTCGGCCTCGGTCGACGAGGTCGCCGACCGGCTGCGCGGGGCCGACGCGGCCGTGTTCGCGGCGGGCGCGGGTCCGGGCAGCGGCGTCGACCGCAAGGACACCGTGGACCGCGGGGCGGCCGTGCTCTTCGCGGACGCGGCGGAACGCGCGGGCGTGCGGCGGTACATCGTCGTGTCGTCCATGGGCGCCGATCCGACGCACCAGGGCGACGAGGTCTTCGACGCCTATCTGAGGGCCAAGGGCGAGGCGGACGCGAACGTACGCGCGCGTGCGGGCCTCGACTGGACGATCCTGCGTCCCGGGATGCTGACGGACGACGCGGGCACGGGCCTGGTGCGCCTGGAGGCGTCGACGGGCCGCGGGCCGGTTCCCCGGGACGACGTCGCCGCGGTGCTGGCCGAACTCCTGGAGACGTCGGCGACGGCGGGCCTGACGCTGGAGCTGGTGAGCGGTTCGGTGCCGGTGTCGGTGGCGGTCAAGTCGGTCGCGGGCAACTGAGGCGCTCCGGGCACGCCGTTCGGCTCGCGTCACGGAGCCTCTGGGGGCGTCCTCAGAAGAGCGGGAGCTGCCCCGGGGCCTCCGGGACGGTGTAGCCGTCCAGGGCGGGCTGCGCGGCGCCCAGCGGCGCCTGCCTGCGGGACCCCGGGCAGGAGACCAGCTCACCCGAGGCGCGCGGCCCCGGCGGGTCGTGGCGGGCGAACCGTCCGCCGACGACGGCGATCTCACGGCGGCACTCCGGGCAGCTTCTGCGACGGGACGACATGCTGACCATTCTGCGCCCCGCACTCACGAAGAAACCCCCTCCGCCCTGCGTTTCCGCAGTTCGGAGGGGGTTTACCTTCATGTGGCGGCGCCAGGATTCGAACCTGGGAAGGCTGAGCCGGCAGATTTACAGTCTGCTCCCTTTGGCCGCTCGGGCACACCGCCGGGTTTGCTGCCTCGCTCCGCTTTCGCGGTGCTCCGTGGCAACGACGTAAACGATACCTGATGCACAGGGGTGCTTCGCCACCCGATTGATCAGCGCCCCGCGCGGGGGCTGTGGCTAGGCTTTGCGGATGCGGCCAGCGTCAGGCGGCCGTGTAACCGCTGAGTACGCAGACCCCGATACAAGGAGCCACAGGACATGGCCGACTCCAGTTTCGACATCGTCTCGAAGGTCGAGCGGCAGGAGGTCGACAACGCCCTCAACCAGGCCGCCAAGGAGATTTCACAGCGCTACGACTTCAAGGGCACCGGCGCCTCGATCTCGTGGTCCGGGGAGAAGATCCTGATGGAGGCGAACGGCGAGGAGCGGGTCAAGGCGATCCTCGACATCTTCCAGTCCAAGCTGATCAAGCGTGGCATCTCGCTGAAGTCGCTGGACGCGGGCGAGCCGCAGCTGTCCGGCAAGGAGTACAAGATCTTCGCCTCCATCGAGGAGGGCATCTCCCAGGAGAACGCGAAGAAGGTCGCCAAGATCATTCGTGATGAGGGCCCGAAGGGCGTCAAGGCGCAGGTCCAGGGCGACGAGCTGCGGGTCAGCTCCAAGAGCCGCGACGACCTCCAGGCCGTGCAGGCGCTCCTCAAGGGGCAGGACTTCGACTTCGCCCTGCAGTTCGTGAACTACCGGTAGGTCGCGGTCCGCGGGCGGCCCCGGAAAACGACTGTTCCGGTGGCGGGCCGCTCGTTTACGATCATGGCAAGGCGGGGTCGTAGCACAGAGGTAGTGCGCCTACACAGCATGGAGGAGGACGCCGGTTCGAATCCGGCCGCCCCGCCCCCTTCCGCTCCATGACATGACGTCGGCGAACGCAGGACGACGACGAACGTACGGACGTACGACGACGAGGGCGGGCACCCGGACCGGGTGCCCGCCCTTGCTGCTGGCCGCAGTCGGGGTGAATCGTCGCTCAGCGGCGCGAGTGGCCGAAGAGGATGCGGTAGCCGACCAGCAGGACGAGCGAGCCGCCGATGGCCGCCGCCCAGGTGGCGCCGTCGTAGAAGTGGTTGTCGATCGGTCGGTCGAGGTAGCGGGCGGAGAGCCAGCCGCCGATGAAGGCGCCCGCGATGCCGATGACGGTCGTGCCGATGAAGCCGCCCGGGTCGCGTCCGGGCAGCAGCAGTTTGGCGGCGGCGCCCGCGAGCAGTCCCAGAACGATCCAACTGACGATGCCCATACGGTGCCTGCCTTTCCCGCGCGATGAGCTTTTGTGCGCTGTTGTCCTGTAGGACGCACGTACGGTCGGACGCGGTTGCGGTGCCACGTGAGGTGCACGACACACGTCCGCCAGGGCGTCGGCGGGTATGCCTGCGGGGTCTGTCAGCGCGCAGCTCTGGTGCGCGCCGAACGGCTGGTCCAGTGCGCGGCGAACGGCTGGTCTAGCGCGCGGCGAACGGCTGGTCCGTGCGGACGATGTCGCGGCCGAGCGGCAGCAGCGAGACCGGGATCAGCTTGAAGTTGGCCATGCCCAGGGGGATGCCGATGATCGTGACGCACAGCAGCACGCCCGTGACGATGTGGCCGATCGCGAGCCACCAGCCCGCGAGGACCAGCCACAGGACGTTGCCCACGCAGGAGGGCGCGCCCGCGTCACGGCGCTCGACCGTGGTGTACCCGAAGGGCCACAGGGCATAGCGGCCGATCCGGAAGCTCGCCAGGCCGAAGGGGATGCCGATGACCGTGACGCACAGCAGCGCCCCGGCGATGAGGTAGGCGAGGAACATCCAGAAGCCGCACAGGACGAGCCATATGACGTTCAGGATTGTCTTCACTGGTGACGACCTGCCATCTGCTCGAGTCGGGCGATGCGCTCCGCCATCGGCGGATGCGTCGAGAACATCTTGGACATACCCTGCCCCGGACGGAAGGGGTTGGCGATCATCATGTGACTCGCCGTCTCCAGACGCGGCTCCGGCGGCAGCGGCAGCTGCTTCGTCCCCGCGTCGAGTTTGCGCAGGGCGCTGGCGAGGGCCAGTGGGTCGCCGGTCAGCTGCGCGCCCGACGCGTCGGCCTCGTACTCCCTGGAGCGGCTGATCGCGAGCTGGATGACGGAGGCCGCCATCGGGCCGAGCAGCATGATCAGGAGCATGCCGAAGATGCCGGGGCCCTCGTTGTCGTTCGAACGGCCGATCGGGATCAGCCAGGCGAAGTTGACCAGGAACATGATCACCGAGGCGAGGGCGCCGGCGACCGAGGAGATCAGGATGTCGCGGTTGTAGACATGGCTGAGCTCGTGGCCGATGACGCCACGCAGCTCGCGCTCGTCCAGGAGTCGCAGGATGCCGTCCGTGCAGCACACGGCCGCGTTGCGGGGATTGCGGCCGGTCGCGAAGGCGTTCGGGGCCTCGGTGGGTGAGATGTACAGGCGGGGCATGGGCTGGCGGGCCTGGGTGGAGAGCTCGCGGACCATGCGGTAGAGCCCGGGGGCCTCGAACTCGCTGACCGGGCGGGCGCGCATGGCTCGCAGGGCGAGTTTGTCGCTGTTCCAGTAGGCGTACGCATTGGTGCCGAGCGCCACGAAAAGCGCGACGACCAGTCCCGTACGCCCGAAGAAACTGCCGATGACGAGGATGAGCGCGGACAGTCCCCCGAGGAGTACGGCGGTCTTCAACCCGTTGTGCCGGCGGTGCACGGTACGCCCTCCTGGTGGTGCGTGGGGGAACCCTCTGCTGACTGGTGCTTCCACTGTTCAGTGGACCCTCCCGTACTGGTCAACGCCAGGCGGGGAGCACTAGTTCCCTTGTGCGCGCAGGAGCGCCGTGGGCCGCGCGGGTGACGGCCGCGCGGGCCGCGTCAGAACAGGCCCGTGTCCGCGAACCTCAGAACGAGCTGGGGCGCTCCGGAGAGCGCGACGCCGAGGACCGCGGTCAGCGCGATGGCGGCGGTGAGGGGCGCGGGGACCCGGTGCCTCACCGGCTCGCCCTCGGGGGCACGGAAGAGCAGCGCTGTCCACTGGAGGTAGTAGAAGAGCGCGATCACCACGTTCACCGCCATCACCACGGCGAGCCAGCCGAGACCGGCGTCGACCGCGGCCGAGAAGACCGTGACCTTCGCGAAGAGGCCGATGATGCCGGGCGGCAGGCCCGCGAGGCAGAGCAGGAAGAAGCCGAGGACGAGAGCGGCGAGCGGGCTGCGCGCGTACAGGCCGCGGTAGTCGCTGACGCGGTTCATCCGCTGGGTGCGGCCGACGAGCGCGGCCACGGCGAAGGCCCCGAGGTTCACCGCCGCGTACATCAGGGCGTACGCCACGGTGGAGCCGACGGCCCGCTCGGCGTCGGCGGGTTCGTCGGCGTATCCGGCGGCGGCGATCGGCACCAGGAGGTAGCCGGCCTGGCCCACGGAGGACCAGGCGAGGAGACGGACCGCGCTGTACGCGCGCGTGGTTCGCTGCCGCAGGGCCGCGACGTTGCCCGCGGTCATGGTGAGCGCGGCGAGGACGGCGAGCGCGGGGCCCCAGACGTCCGCGTACGAGGGGAAGGCGACGACGGTGACGAGGATGAGCCCGGTGAAGCCGACGGCCTTGCCCACGACGGAGAGGTAGGCGGCGACCGGCAGGGGCGCGCCCACGTAGGTGTCGGGCACCCAGAAGTGGAAGGGGACGGCCGCCACCTTGAAGGCGAAGCCGACCAGGGTCAGGGCGACGCCGGTCTGGGCGAGCGTGTGGAGCTGGCCGTCGACGTCGTCCAGCTCGGCGGCGATCTCGGTGAGGTGCAGGGTGCCGGTGGCCGCGTACACGAAGCTGACGCCCATGAGGCTCACGGCGGTCGCGGTGACCGAGGAGAGGAAGAACTTCAGGGCCGCTTCGGAGGAGCGCTTGTCGCCATACCTGAGACCGACGAGCGCGAAGGCGGGCAGGGAGGCGACCTCCAGGGCGACGATGAGCGTGGCGAGGTCGCGGGAGGCGGGCAGCAGGGCGGCGCCGGCGGCTGAGGACAGCAGCAGGAACCAGTACTCCCCCGCGGGCAGTTCCTTAGCCGAGTCCTTGAGGGTGCTCAGGGAGAGCAGGGCGGCCAGGAGGGCGCCGCCGAGGACGAGGAGCTGGATGACGAGGGTGAAGCGGTCGGCGGTGTAGCTGCACGCGTGCGTGCCGCCGCCGGTGAGGCAGAAGGTCGAACGGTCCTCGTCCAGGAGGGGTAGCAGGGCGAGCGCCGCCGCGGCGAGACCCGCCACGGAGATCCAGCCGAGGAGCGCCTTCCTGGCGTCGCCCAGGAAGAGGTCGGCGACGAGCACGACGAGGCCGGCGACCGCCGCGATGGTCGGCGGCGCGATCGCGAGCCAGTCGACGGACTGGACGAGGCTTGCGGCGCTTTCGGCGGCCACGGTCACGACTTGCCTCCAGTGAGGAGCTTCTGCACGGCCGGGTCGGTCAGGCCGAGGAGTGCCGCGGGCCAGAGCCCGGCGAGGACGGTGAGGGCCACGAGCGGGCTCCACGCGGCGAACTCGTAGCCGCGGACGTCGGGGAGCGCCTCGGGCGCGGGCTCTGCGCCGGCCTGCGGCATCGGGCCCATGCAGACACGGCGTACGACGATGAGCAGGTACGCGGCGGTGAGCAGGGTCCCGAGGGCGGCGATCGCCATGAACGTGAGGAAGGCGGGGCGGCTCAGGCCGTCGGCGGGCTCGAACGCTCCGAACAGCGCCAGCATCTCGCCCCAGAACCCGGCGAGGCCCGGCAGTCCGAGGGAGGCGACGGCGCCGAAGGCGAGCAGGCCGCCGAGGCGGGGCGCCCTGCCGTAGAGGGCGGCGCCCGACTCCCGCGCGAGCGCGTCGAGGTCGGTGGTGCCGGTGCGGTCCTTCAAGGCGCCGACGAGGAAGAAGAGCAGGCCGGTGATGAGGCCGTGGGCGATGTTGGCGAACAGCGCGCCGTTCACGCCGGTCGGGCTCATCGTCGCGATGCCGAGCAGGACGAAGCCCATGTGGCCCACGGACGAATACGCGATGAGGCGCTTGAGGTCGCCCTTCGCGCCCTGCCTGGCGAGCGCGAGGCAGGCGAGGGACCCGTAGATGATCCCGACGACCGCGAGGGCCGCGAGGTACGGCGCGAACTCCCGCATGCCGTCGGGGGCGATGGGCAGGGCGATCCGGACGAACCCGTACGTACCCATCTTCAGCAGTACACCGGCCAGCAGGACGGAGCCGACGGTCGGCGCGGCGGTGTGGGCGTCGGGCAGCCAGCTGTGCAGCGGCCACATCGGCGTCTTGACCGCGAGCCCGATCCCGATCGCCAGAACGGCGATGACCTGCACGGATGTGCTCAGCCCCAGGCCGTTGTCAGTGGCGAGTGCCACCATGTCGAAAGTGCCGGACCTCAGCCCGATGAGGAGGAGCCCCAGCAGCATCACGACCGAGCCGAGCAGCGTGTAGAGGATGAACTTCCAGGCGGCGCGGGTTCTTTGCTCACCGCCCCAGCGGGCGATGAGGAAGTACATCGGGATGAGCACCATCTCGAACGCCAGGAAGAACAGCAGCAGATCGAGGACGGCGAAGGACGCGAGGGTGCCGGACTCCAGCACGAGGAGCAGGGCGACGAACGCCTTCGGGGACGGGCCCGTGGGCGGCTTGAAGAAGGAGTAGAGCGCGCAGAGGAAGGTCAGCAGCGCGGTCAGGACCAGAAGGGGGAGCGAGATGCCGTCGATGCCGAGGTGGATGCGCACGTCGAGTGCGGGGATCCAGCTGATATCGGTCGTGGCCTGCATCTTCGACGGCTGGTCGTGGTCGAAGGCGAGCGCCAGGATGAGCGCGCCGAGCAGGATCACTCCGGTCACGAACACGCCGTGCCGCAGGACCGCCTGGTCGGGTGACTTCCCCTTCAGTCCGGGCGGGGCCGGCAGGAGAGCGGCCACCGCGCCGATGAGCGGGCCGACGACGGTCAACGCCAGAAGAAACTGCATCACGGACTCACTGATACCGATCACGGCTGCTCACGCTCCGGCGGTGGCGACGAGGACGGCGGCGACGGCCAGGACGACCGTGCCTGCGAGCAGCGCGCTCAGATAGGTCTGCACGTTGCCGGTCTGCGCGCGCCGCACGGCAGCGCCGAGCCAGCGGGGTGCGGTGCCCGCGCCGCGCACGTACGTGTCGACGACCTCGCGGTCGAGGAAGCGCACGAGGCGCGCGGCGGCCTGGACCGGGCGGACGAACAGGGCGGTGTAGACGGCGTCGAGCCGGAAGCCGGCCGCCGCGTGGCGGTGCACGGGGCCGAGCAGCAGGCGTCCGGGGTCGGCCGGGTCGGGGGCGGACGCCACGTCCCCGTAGGCGGGCCGGTGAGTGGCGATGGCCTCCGCCTCGACCGCTCCCCCGTCGCCGCCCGGACTCGCGGCCACCGCGCCCATCGGGACGCGCGCGGCGAGTGCGGTGGTGTGCCGCCAGGCGCCGTAGGTGACGAGGGCGCCGATGAGCGCGAGGCCCGTGCCGAGGACGGAGGTCGTGAGCGTCGGGGTGAGCGAGCCGCCGTCGAACCAGTCAGGCAGCACACCGACGGAGAGACCGAAGGCGAGGGAGGGGATCGCGAGGACCCAGAGCACGGCCGTCATCGCGACGGGCTGCCTGCCGTGGTCGGGGGCCTCGGTCCCCCTGCCGTGGAAGGCGAGCAGCCACAGGCGCGTCGCGTACGCGGCGGTGAGGAGGGCGGCCAGCAGGCCGGCGACGAGCACGATCCAGCCCGCGGCGGTGGGCGCGACGGCGTGGCCCGTGGCGGCGTGCTCGGCGGCGCCGAGCACCGCCTCCTTGGAGAAGAAGCCGCTGAACGGCGGGATCGCGGCGAGCGCGAGGAGCGCCACGGTCATCGTCCAGTAGGCGTCCGGGACGCGGTCGCGCAGCCCCTTCATACGGGACATGGCGGCCAGCGAGTTGGTGCCGGCGACGTGGATGATCACGCCTGCCGCGAGGAACAGCAGCGCCTTGAAGGCGCCGTGGGACAGGAGGTGGAAGACGGCGGCGCCGCGGTCGCCGACGGCGAGGGCGCCGGTCATGTATCCGAGCTGGCCGATCGTCGAGTAGGCGAGGACGCGCTTGATGTCGTCCTGGGCGAGCGCGGCGAGGGCCGAACCGGCCATGGTGACGGCGGCCATGACGGCGAGGACGACCAGGGCCGCGCCGGAGGTGGCGAAGACGGGGAGGAGCCGGGCCACGAAGTAGACACCGGCGGCGACCATCGTGGCGGCGTGGATCAGCGCGGAGACGGGTGTGGGGCCCGCCATCGCGTCGGGCAGCCAGGTGTGCAGCGGGAACTGCGCGGACTTGCCCGCCACGCCCGCCAGGAGCAGCAGGGCGATCAGCGTGGGGTGGTCGAGGCCGCCGTCCGCGACCCTCGCGAGGATCGTCGTGACGCGGAAGGAGCCCGTGTCCGCGGCGAGCGCGAACAGGCCGATCAGGAAGGGGACGTCGCCGAGCTTGGTGACCAGGAAGGCCTTGAGGGAGGCGGCGCGCGCCTCGGGCGTCTCCCAGTAGTGGCCGACGAGGAAGTACGAGCAGATGCCCATGATCTCCCAGCCGACCAGGAGCACCATCAGGTCGCCGGAGTAGACGACGAGCAGCATCGCGGAGGTGAAGAGGGAGACGAGAGCGGCGTACGAGGGGTAGCGCGGGTCCTCGCGCAGGTAGCCCGTCGAGTAGATCTGCACGCAGGAGGCGACGACGCCGACCAGGACGGCGACGAGAGCGGCGAAGCCGTCGATGTGCAGGGCGAGTTCGACGGGGACGGAGCCGGTCGGGGTGAGTTCGGTGGCGGCGTCGACGGCCCGGCCGCCGCCCTGGCGGACGGCCACGAGAACGGCGAGCAGCAGCGCCGTCAGCGTGGGCAGGACCGCGAGGGGACGTACGAGACCGGGGACCCGGTGGCCGAACAGCAGGCCGGCCACCGCGCCGAGGAACGGCAGGAGGGGGACGAGGACGGCGAGGGTGGTCGTGGTCACGCGGTGGCCTCAGCCTTCTGCGACGGCTTCGCCTGCCGTGGCTCCTGTGCCGGGTCGGGTTCTTCGGCGGCGCTCTCGGCGGTGTCGCGGAGTTCGTCGACGGCGGAGCTGCCGCGGTTGCGGTAGACCGCGAGGACGATCGCCAGGCCGATGCCGATCTCGGCGGCGGCGATGGCGATGGTGAAGAGGGTCAGGGCCTGGCCGGCGTGGAGGGAGTCGCGGAGCCAGACGTCGAAGGCGACGAGGTTGAGGTTGACGGCGTTGAGCATCAGCTCGACGGACATCAGGACGAGGATCGCGTTGCGGCGGGCGAGGACGCCGTAGACGCCGACGCAGAAGAGGAGGGCGGCCAGGACGGCGGGGTAGGCGAGATGGAGGTGCATCAGCGGTCACCCTCCGGGGTCGGCGCGTCCTCGTGCGGGTCGGTGGCGGGGCTGGCGGTGGTGTCCTCGGCGGCCTTCTTGCGGGAGAGGACGATCGCGCCGATCAGGGCCGCGAGGAGGAGGACCGAGAGCGCCTCGAAGGGGAGCACCCAGTGCCGGAAGAGGATCGAGCCCGTCACGTCGGTGGAGCCCTGGGCGGCGCCGTCCAGGTCGATCACCGTGGTGCGGAACGCGTCCACGACGACCCAGACCAGGGCTGCGGCGGCGAGGAGGGCCACGGCGAGGGCGACCGGCCGGTTGCGTGAGTCGGCGTCCGGGGACCGGCCGATGGGGGCCTTGGTGAGCATCAGGCCGAAGAGCAGGAGGACGACGACGGAACCGACGTAGATGAGGACCTGCACCCAGGCGATGAACTCCGCGGTGAGCAGGAGGTACTCGACGGCGAGGCCGCCGAGCGCCACCACCAGCCACAGGGCGGCGTGCACCAGCTGCCGGGTGGTGACGGTGATGACCGCCGCGCCGAGGGTGACGAGGCCGACGAGGAGGAAGGCGATCTCGACGCCGGTCGGGGAGAGGAAACCGTGGCTCTCCGCGGTCGCGGCGGCTGTCGCCGCGGTGGCTGCTGCGGGGCTCACGACTCACCTTCCTGCGGCTCGGGCTCACCGGGGACGGGCGGCTGCGGGGCGGCTGCGGGACCGGCTTCGGCGGCGGCCAGTTTGTCGGCGGTCTTGCGGGCGGTGGCGAGTTCCTTCGGATCCTCGGCGCCGGGGTCGAGGGCCGGCGGCGCGGGGACCGTCCACATCCACTCGCGGAGCTTGTTGCGCTCGTGGGTGAGTTCGTGGATGTCGGTCTCGGCGTACTCGAACTCCGGGGACCAGAAGAGGGCGTCGAAGGGGCAGACCTCGATGCAGATGCCGCAGTACATGCAGAGGGCGAAGTCGATGGCGAAGCGGTCGAGGACGTTGCGGCTGCGCTCGCGTCCGCCGGGGGCGGCGGGCGGCACCGTCTCCTTGTGGGAGTCGATGTAGATGCACCAGTCGGGGCACTCGCGGGCGCACAGCATGCAGACCGTGCAGTTCTCCTCGAAGAGGCCGATGACGCCGCGGGTGCGCGGCGGGAGTTCCGGCTGGGCCTCGGGGTACTGCTCGGTGACGGTCTTCCGCGTCATCGTGCGGAGGGTGACGGCGAGGCCCTTGGCCAGGCCTGACCCTGGGATCGGGGACATCAGTTGATCGCCACCTTCACGATGCCGGTCAGCGCGATCTGCGCCAGGGCGAGGGGGATGAGCAGGGTCCAGGCGAGCTTCTGGAGCTGGTCCTCGCGGAGACGCGGGTAGGACACGCGCAGCCAGATCACGACGAAGGCGAGGACGGCCGTCTTGAGCAGGGTCCAGACCCAGCCCAGTCCGTCGGCTCCCCACGGGCCGTGCCAGCCGCCCAGGAAGAGGACGGTGGTCAGACCGCACAGGACGACGATCCCGGCGTACTCGGCGAGGAGGAACAGGGCGAAGCGCAGCCCGGTGTACTCGGTGTAGGCACCGAAGATGATCTCGGAGTCGGCGACCGGCATGTCGAAGGGCGGGCGCTGGAGTTCGGCGAGGCCCGCGACGAAGAAGACGAGCGCGCCGACGATCTGCCAGGGCAGCCACCACCACTCGAAGGCGTCGACGATGCCGGGCAGCGAGACCGTGCCCGCCGCCATGGCGACCGAGGCGGCGGCGAGCAGCATCGGGAGTTCGTAGGCGAGGAGCTGGGCGGCGGTGCGGAGGCCGCCGAGGAGGGAGAACTTGTTGGCGCTGGCCCAGCCCGCCATGAGCGAGCCGAGTACGCCGACGCCCATGACCGCGAGCACGAAGAAGACGCCCGCGTCGACGACTTCGCCGACCGCGCCCTCGCCGGGGCCGATCGGGATCGCGATGAGGACGAGGAGGTAGGGCAGGAGGGCGATCGCGGGGGCCAGCTGGAAGACGCGGCGGTCGGCCGCCGCCGGGACGACGTCTTCCTTCTGGGCGAACTTGACGCCGTCGGCGACGAGCTGGGCCCAGCCGTGGAAGCCGCCCGCGTGCATGGGGCCGAGGCGGCCCTGCATGTGGGCCATCACCTTGTGCTCGGTCTGGCCGACGACGAGGGGCAGGACCAGGAACGCCGCGAAGACGATGACGAGGCGCAGGGCGACGTCGAGGGCGTCGTTCACTCGTGGCCTCCGGCACTTCCGGTGTCTGTGGTGTCCGTGGTGTCTGTGTGGTCGGTGGTGTTTCCGGTGCCGCTGCTGCCCCCGGTGTCCCGGGTGTCATCGGCGCCGGGGGCGTCGTCGGGTCCCGTCGTGGGCTCGGGTTCCGCGGTCACTCCGGTCCGGCCGGTGGTCCGGGGGCGCTTCGGCTTCGGCTGGTCCGTCGGCTCGTACGCCGGGCGGGCGTGGTGCCACGGGGCGTCGGAGCCGCGCGGGGCGGCGGGCTTCGCCACAACCGGAGCCGAAGCCGGGGCCTCGGGCGAAGCCGGGGCCTCCGCCTCGGGCGAAGCCGTGCCATCCGGCGGAGCCGTGCCTTCCGGCGTGCCCGTGGCCTCCGGCGTGCCCGGGGCCTCCGGCGTACCCGAGGGCTGCGGCGTGGCCGGGGCCTCCGGCGTGCCCGAGGTCTCCGGCGTGCCCGAGGGCTGCGGCGTGGCCGGGGCCGGGCTCTCCGTCCGTTGGGAAGCCGAGCCCTGGCTCGCGCTGCGGGAGCGCCTCGGGGGGCGGGCCTGGGGCTCCGGCTCGTCGGGCGTGGCCGTGGCGGCCTCGGGCGGGGGCGTCGGCGCGGCCTGGCTGGCGGAGCCCTGGCTCACGCTGCGGTTCCGCCGCACGGGGCGTTCACCTGCGGCCCGGCCCGCGGCACCCGCGCCCGCCGCACCCGCGCGCCCCGCACCGCGCGCCGGACGCGCCGGAGCGGGCGGGAGCTGGCCCTTGAGAGGGCCCCACTCGTTGGGGTCGGGCACGCCGGGGGGCAGCATCTGGCGGCGCTTGGGGCCGCCGTGTTCCGACTCGCCCGGCTCCTTGGCACCCGGCCAGGCCTTGGCGACGCGGGCGGCGAGCACGAAGTCCTTGCGCAGCGGGTGGCCCTCGAAGCTGTCGGGGAGCAGCAGCGGGGCCAGTCCGGGGTGGCCCTCGAACGTCACGCCGAACATCTCGTGGGTCTCCCGCTCGTGCCACGCGGCGCCCGCGTACACGCCGACCGCGGAGGCGAGCGCCGGGGCCTCGTGCGCGACCGTCGTCCGGAGCAGGAGGCGTCGTACCGGGGAGAGCGCCACGACGTGGGCGCAGACGCGGAAGCCCGTGCCCGGCTCGTCGACCGCGCTCAGCCAGTCGAAGTACGTGCAGGCCAGCGTGGTGCGAGCGGTTTCGAGCGCGGTGATCCACTGGGCCGGGGGCACGTCGACGGTCAGGACGTCGTACGACTCGTCGGCCGTGGCCTCCGGACCGAAGAGCTCCTCGACGGGGCTCGGCAGCCAGCCGGTCACCGCTCCCCCTCCCCCGCCCGCGGAGCCGCGGCCCCCTCGGAGCCCGAAGCCGCCCCGGACCCCGGGTCGGAAGCCGCCCCCGAAGCCGACCCCGGCGCGGACGGCTCAGACGCGGACGGCCCAGACGCGGACGGCTCAGGCGCGGACGGCTCAGGCGCGGACGGCCCTCGCACCAGCCCGCTCCGCAGCGCCGCCGCGGACGGACGGACGGCGTTCCCGTACCGCTCCGCGAGCGACTCGTTCGCGATCTTCTCCTGGAGCTTCAGGATGCCCTGGAGCAGCGCCTCGGGGCGGGGCGGGCAGCCGGGGACGTAGACGTCGACGGGGATGATCTGGTCGACGCCCTTGGTGACGGAGTAGGAGTCCCAGTAGGGGCCGCCGCAGTTGGAGCAGGCGCCGAAGGAGATGACGTACTTCGGCTCGGGCATCTGCTCGTACAGGCGCTTCACGGCGGGCGCCATCTTGTCCGTGACGGTGCCGGAGACGACCATCAGGTCGGCCTGGCGCGGCCCCGGCGCGAACGGGATGACGCCGAGCCGGATGAAGTCGTGGCGCGCCATGGACGCGGCGATGAACTCGATGGCGCAGCAGGCGAGGCCGAAGTTGAAGACCCAGAGGGAGTAGCGGCGGCCCCAGTTGAGGACCACCTTCATCGGCTCGGGGGCGAGGCGCGACAGCACGCCCAGCCTCTTCGGCTCCGGGAGGTCCACGGGACCGGCGGGCACGGGGGCGGGGGTCACGGCACTCACGTCCATGTGAGGACGCCCTTCTTGTATGCGTACAGCAGGCCCACGGCGAGGAAGCCGAGGAAGATGAACATCTCCACGAGCGTCGTCGCGCCGTAGCCGGGCGCGGCGAAGACCGTCGCCCAGGGGAAGAGGAAGATCGAGTCGACGGCGAAGATCACGTAGAGGAAGGCGTAGACGTAGTAGCGGACCTGGGTGTGGGCCCAGCCCTCGCCGACGGGGTCGACGCCGCACTCGTACGTCAGGAGTTTCTCGGGCGTCGGCACCACCGGGCGGAGCAGCCGCCCCGCGCCGAAGGCGACGGCGACGAACAGCGTGCCCACGAGGGCGAGCAGTCCGACGACGGAGTACGACTGGTAGTAGCTCGCCGCGACGTTCGTCACGTGCACGTCAGCCCCTCACTCCCTGACCGCGCTCGATGCCGGTCCCGTTCACTCCGCGACCGCCCTGAATCCGATCCCGTTCGACGATCTGTACGCACGGGAGTCTAGGGCCTGCTAAAGACTCCGTAAGCGACGCGTCACGCATCGGTCAGCACACGGCGGCGCGTACGCGCCGGGCCGGGGTGGGGTTATCCCCCGGGTCTCCGGGCGGGGTACCTCATGGCGTTCGGGCGGGGCGCCGGGCACTCTGGCGCGTATGACCGCACGCGCCATGCCTTCCCACGACGACCGGCCGCCGCCGGCACGACTCGCCTACCCCCGGCACACCTGGCAGGAGATCGCCCATCTCCTGGCGAACCTGCCGGTGGGGATCGTCGGCTTCGTCTACGCGGTCACCGTCCTCGCGACGGGCGCCGGCCTCACGGTGACGGTCGTCGGCCTGCCGCTGCTCGCGCTGGGGCTGCTCGGCGCGCGCCTGTTCGGCAGGTTCGAGCGGGCGCGGGCCAGGAAGCTGCTCGGGGTGCGGGTGGAGGAACCGAGCCCGATGCCGGGGATCGGCAGGCGCGGCTTCCCCGGCTGGCTGTGGTCGAGCCTGCGCGACCCGGTGGGCTGGCGCACGATGCTGTACGCGTTCCTGCGGCTGCCCTGGGGCATCTTCACCTTCGTCGTCATGACCGTCGGCCTCTTCGTCCTCTGGCCGGTGCTGCCCTACGTGGCGCGCGGCCTGACCAACGTGGACCGGGCGCTGGTGCGCGCGCTCCTGTGCCCCTCCGACGAGCTGGAGCGGCGCATCGCCGAGCTGGAGTCGGACCGCGGCGTCGTCGTGGACACCGCGGCGGCCGACCTGCGCCGCATCGAGCGCGACCTGCACGACGGCGCGCAGGCCCGCCTCGTCGCCCTCGCCATGGACCTGGGCCTCGCCAAGGAGAAGCTGACCGAGGACCCCGAGGCCGCCGCCCGCATGGTCGACGAGGCCCACGGCGAGGTGAAGATCGCCCTCCAGGAACTGCGCGACCTGGCCCGCGGCATCCACCCCGCCGTCCTCACCGACCGCGGCCTCGGCGCCGCGCTCTCCTCCCTCGCCGCCCGCTGCACGGTGCCGGTGAAGGTCACCGCCGACCTGCCGGCCCGTCCGGCGGCGGCCATCGAGGGCAGCGCGTACTTCACGGTCTCCGAGCTGCTGCAGAACGTCAGCAAGCACAGCGGGGCCCGGAACGCGAGCGTCGACGTGTGGCGCACCGATGACCGTCTGCTGATCCAGGTGTGGGACGACGGCAAGGGCGGCGCGCGGCTCGACGGCGGCTCGGGCATGGCGGGGCTCGCCGACCGGCTCGGCGCCGTCGACGGGCTCTTCGTCATCGACTCGCCGCCGGGCGGCCCCACGACGATCACGGCGGAACTGCCGTGGCGCGACCGCTCCCTGGACAGGGCTTCGGGCACGCCCCGTACCTGAGAGCGCCCAAGGGCCTCCGCCCGGCAGCGCCCGGAGGCCTCGCCCGGCAGTGCCCGGAGGCCTCGCCCGGGGGCCCGGGGTCTCGCCCGGGAGTGCCAGCGGTCTCGCCCGAAAACGCCCAGGGGTAGGGAAAACCCCCGCCCCAAGACGCCGACGCACTCCATGGCCGTGCCCGCCGCACCACGCGACGCTGTCAGCACGGCAACGAGGCAGCTCTAGCAGAAACGGATGGCACCGATGACCATGGACCACGGACAGGGGTACGCGTACATGGAGCGGTCCGGCTTCCGCGGAGACGGCGTCGGGCGCAGGCGCCGCCTGCCCGCCGGGCTGCGCGCGCCGGTCGAGGCCCGCGCGTGGAAGGAGTTCGGCTACACCCTGCTGAGCCTGCCCATCGGCATCACGGCCTTCGTCTTCGCGGTCACCATGCTCTCCCTCGGCGCGGGTCTGCTGATCACCTTCATCGGCATCCCGGTGCTCGCCGCCGCCCTGGCGGGGTGCCGCGGGTTCGGCGCCCTGGAGCGCACCAGGGCGAGGGCACTGCTCGACCTGGACATCGCGGCGCCGGAGCCGCTGCGGCCCCGTGCACGCGGCGCGTTCTCGGTCATCGGGGCCGTCCTCAAGAGCGGCGCGTCCTGGCGGCACGTGCTCTACTCGCTGCTGCTCATGCCGTGGTCCATCTTCTCGTTCGTCGTGGCGGTGGCCTTCTGGAGCTACGGCTGGGTGATGCTGACGTATCCGCTGTGGTTCTGGCTCTTCCCGCTGTACGGCGGGCAGGGCGGCATCCAGCTCTACGGCGACGACAACCACCGCATCTACCTCGACAACCCCTTCGAGATCGGCGTCACCGCGGCGACCGGGCTGCTCGTCACGCTGGCCGCCCCCTGGATCCTGCGGGCCCTGACGACCGTGGACCGCGTCCTGGTCGCGGGGCTGCTCGGCCCCTCGCGTCTCGCCTCCCGCGTCGTCGAGCTGGAGTCGGACCGCGGCGTCGTCGTGGACACCGCGGCGGCCGACCTGCGCCGCATCGAGCGCGACCTGCACGACGGCGCGCAGGCCCGCCTCGTCGCCCTCGCCATGGACCTGGGCCTCGCCAAGGAGAAGCTGACCGAGGACCCCGAGGCCGCCGCCCGCATGGTCGACGAGGCCCACGGCGAGGTGAAGATCGCCCTCCAGGAACTGCGCGACCTGGCCCGCGGCATCCACCCCGCCGTCCTCACCGACCGCGGCCTCGACGCGGCGCTGTCCGCGCTCGCCGCCCGCTGCACGGTGCCGGTCCAGGTGGAGGTCGACCTGGCGGCGCGCCCCGCGGCGGCCATCGAGGGCATCGCGTACTTCACGGTCTCCGAGCTGCTGCAGAACATCAGCAAGCACAGCCGGGCGACGCAGGGCTCGGTCGACGTGTGGCGCTCCGACGACCGGCTGATGCTCCAGGTCATCGACAACGGCGCGGGCGGCGCCGACGTCTCGGCGGGCTCCGGGCTCGCGGGGCTCGCGGAGCGGCTCGACGCGGTCGACGGAATCCTCGTGGTGGACTCGCCGCAGGGCGGCCCGACCGCGGTCACGGCCGAACTGCCGTGGCGCCAGGGCTGAGTCGACGGGCGGCGCCGCCGGGCCGCCCCGCCGCACGCCGTCCGTGTGCCGCCCCCGGTCCGTTCCCCGGACCGGGGGCGGCGCGGTGTGTCACGGGTGCGCGCGGTCCGGTGACAGAGCCGGTGAGCCGCCGCGGATCGCGCGATACTGAGGGGGCCGGGTGTACGGGCCGACGCGACCCGCGTCGGACGGGGCCCGGCAGCCGAGCGGTCGGGGGGCCGAGAACAGTGGAGGACACAGTGCGGGTGGTCATCGCCGAGGATTCAGTGCTGCTCAGGGAGGGCCTGACCCGGTTGCTGACCGACCGCGGGCACGACGTGGTCGCCGGGGTGGGGGACGCGGACGCGCTGATCAAGACGATCACCGACCTCGCGGCGCGCGACGCCCTGCCCGACGTGGTCGTGGCCGACGTGCGGATGCCGCCGACGCACACCGACGAAGGGGTGCGGGCCGCGGTGTACCTGCGCTCCCGGCACCCGGACCTCGGTGTGCTGGTCCTCTCGCAGTACGTCGAGGAGCAGTACGCCACGGAGCTGCTCGCCGGGTCGAGCCGGGGCGTGGGCTATCTGCTCAAGGACCGCGTCGCCGAGGTGCGGGAGTTCGTCGACGCGGTGGTGCGGGTGGCCGAGGGCGGCACGGCGCTCGACCCGGAGGTCGTGGCGCAGCTCCTCGGCCGCAGCCGCAAGCAGGACGTCCTCGCGGGGCTCACGCCGCGTGAGCGCGAGGTGCTCGGCCTGATGGCCGAAGGGCGGACGAACTCCGCGGTCGCCCGGCAGCTCGTGGTGAGCGACGGGGCGGTGGAGAAGCACGTGAGCAACATCTTCCTGAAGCTCGGACTGTCCCCGAGTGACGGGGATCACCGTCGCGTGCTCGCCGTTCTCACCTACCTCAACTCGTGACGAGCGGACAATCTGCCGGGTGACGTCCTGCTCAACGGCGTCACTCGGCACCACCGCGCGATCACACAGCGCAATGAACAGCCGTACGAGCCACAGACAGTCCTACAACCAAAGGATGAGCGGGGAGTGCCATCCATGAAGGGCCGGGGGGCGAGGCAAACCATGGCAGACCAGCGCAAGACGGCGTCTCAAAGGGGCGGCCATCATGCGAGATACCCGAGGAAGGCACCCCCTGCGGACGTAGGGTGGGCCCTGGGATCGCCGGGCGTCCCGGCGCTCCCGTTCAGCCGCCTCGAGGGAGGTCCAGTTCAGTGACCAGCCAGGTCAGTAGCCAAGCGGAGCAGGCCGACGCGGCAGTCGTCGGAGGGCAACGCAGGTCGCCCGAGAAAGATGTGCGGCGTCTGGACCGGGTGATCATCCGTTTCGCGGGTGACTCCGGTGACGGCATGCAGCTCACGGGAGACCGGTTCACTTCGGAGACGGCGTCGTTCGGCAACGACCTGTCGACGCTGCCGAACTTCCCGGCCGAGATCAGGGCGCCCGCCGGGACCCTGCCGGGCGTGTCGTCCTTCCAGCTGCACTTCGCCGACCACGACATCCTCACCCCCGGTGACGCGCCGAACGTGCTGGTGGCGATGAACCCGGCGGCGCTGAAGGCGAACATCGCCGACGTGCCGCGCGGCGCCGAGGTCATCGTCAACACCGACGAGTTCTCCAAGCGCGCGATGCAGAAGGTCGGCTATGAGACCTCGCCGCTGGAGGACGGCTCCCTGGACGGCTACAGCGTGCACCCGGTGCCGCTGACCACGCTGACGGTGGAGGCGCTGAAGGACTTCGACCTCTCGCGCAAGGACGCGGGCCGGTCCAAGAACATGTTCGCGCTCGGTCTGCTCTCGTGGATGTACCACCGGCCGACCGGGGGCACGGAGCGGTTCCTGCGGACGAAGTTCGCCAAGAAGCCGGCGATCGCGGAGGCGAACATCGCCGCGTTCCGCGCGGGCTGGAACTTCGGCGAGACGACCGAGGACTTCGCCGTCTCCTACGAGGTGGCCCCGGCCGCGGAGGCGTTCCCGGCGGGCACCTACCGCAACATCTCCGGCAACCTCGCGCTGTCCTACGGGCTGATCGCGGCGGGCCGGCAGGCGGACCTGCCGCTGTACCTGGGCTCGTATCCGATCACGCCGGCCTCGGACATCCTGCACGAGCTGTCCAGGCACAAGAACTTCGGTGTGCGCACCTTCCAGGCCGAGGACGAGATCGCGGGCATCGGGGCGGCGCTCGGCGCGGCCTTCGGCGGCAGCCTGGCGGTGACGACCACCTCCGGTCCGGGAGTGGCCCTGAAGTCGGAGACCATCGGCCTCGCGGTCTCCCTGGAGCTGCCGCTGCTCGTGGTGGACATCCAGCGCGGCGGGCCCTCCACGGGTCTGCCGACCAAGACCGAGCAGGCCGACCTGCTCCAGGCGATGTACGGGCGCAACGGCGAGGCGCCGGTGCCGATCGTGGCGCCGAAGACCCCGGCGGACTGCTTCGACGCCGCGCTGGAGGCGGCCCGGATCGCGGTCACCTACCGCACCCCGGTGTTCCTGCTCTCCGACGGCTACCTGGCCAACGGCTCCGAGCCCTGGCGCATCCCCGAGGTCGACGAACTGCCCGACCTGCGGGTGCAGTTCGCCTCCGGGTCCAACCACACGGACGAGGACGGCGCCGAGGTCTTCTGGCCCTTCAAGCGCGACCCGCAGACCCTGGCCCGCCCCTGGGCGATCCCGGGCACGCCCGGCCTCGAACACCGCATCGGCGGCATCGAGAAGCAGGACGGCACGGGCAACATCTCCTACGACCCGGCCAACCACGACTTCATGGTCCGCACCCGCCAGGCCAAGGTCGACCGCATCCCGGTGCCGGACCTGGATGTGGACGACGCCCACGGCGACGCGACCACGCTGGTGCTCGGCTGGGGCTCCACCTACGGGCCGATCACGGCGGCGGTACGCCGGCTGCGCGCGGCGGGGCAGCCCATCGCGCAGGCCCATCTGCGCCACCTCAACCCCTTCCCGGCCAACCTGGGCGAGGTCCTCGGACGCTACGACAAGGTGGTGGTCCCCGAGATGAACCTCGGTCAGCTCGCCACCCTCATCAGGGCCAGGTACCTGGTGGACGCCGTCTCGTACAACCAGGTCAACGGAATGCCGTTCAAGGCCGAACAGCTCGCCACCGCTTTGAAGGAGGCCATCGATGGCTGACACGAAGACGGCCGAGTCGGAAGGCACCGGGAGCACGATCGAAGCGCTTTCCCTGGTGCCCAAGGCCGAGGCCAAGCAGTCCATGAAGGACTTCAAGTCCGACCAGGAGGTGCGCTGGTGCCCCGGCTGCGGCGACTACGCCGTGCTGGCGGCCGTGCAGGGCTTCATGCCCGAACTCGGCCTGGCCAAGGAGAACATCGTCTTCGTCTCCGGCATCGGCTGCTCCTCCCGTTTCCCGTACTACATGAACACCTACGGGATGCACTCCATCCACGGCCGCGCCCCCGCCATCGCCACCGGCCTGGCCTCCTCGCGACGCGATCTGTCGGTGTGGGTGGTCACCGGTGACGGCGACGCGCTGTCCATCGGCGGCAACCACCTCATCCACGCCCTGCGGCGCAACGTCAACCTCAAGATCCTGCTGTTCAACAACCGGATCTACGGCCTCACCAAGGGCCAGTACAGCCCCACCTCCGAGGTCGGCAAGATCACCAAGTCCACGCCGATGGGCTCCCTGGACGCCCCGTTCAACCCCGTGTCCCTGGCCATCGGCGCGGAGGCCTCCTTCGTGGCCCGCACGGTGGACTCCGACCGCAAGCACCTCACGAGCGTGCTGCGCCAGGCCGCCGAGCACCCCGGCACCGCCCTGGTGGAGATCTACCAGAACTGCAACATCTTCAACGACGGCGCCTTCGAGGTCCTCAAGGACAAGCAGCAGGCCGAGGAGGCGGTGATCCGTCTGGAGCACGGGCAGCCGATCCGCTTCGGCGCCGACGCCGGCAAGGGCGTCGTGCGCGATCCGGCGACCGGCGATCTGAAGGTCGTCGCGGTCACGCCGGACAACGAGCGCGACATCCTCGTCCACGACGCGCAGGCCACGTCACCGACGACCGCGTTCGCGCTCTCCCGCCTCGCCGACCCCGACACCCTGCACCACACCCCGATCGGCGTCTTCCGGGACATCGAGCGGCCGGTCTACGACACGCTCATGGCCGACCAGCTCGACCAGGCCATCGAGCAGAACGGCAAGGGCGACCTCGCCGCGCTCCTCGCCGGCGGCGACACCTGGACGGTCGTCGGCTAGCCCGTCGGCCGTCTCTTCGACGAGGCCCGCTCCTGACCGTCAGGAGCGGGCCTCGTCGTATGCCGTGCGCGCCTTCTCCACGTCGGCCATGCGCCGCTCCGTCCAGGCCGCGAGGGCCCTGACCTGCTCGGCGGCCTCGCGGCCGAGATCCGTGAGGGAGTAGTCGACGCGGGGCGGGATGACCGGCTTGGCGTCGCGGCGCACCAGGCCGTCGCGCTCCAGGGTCTGCAGCGTCTGGGTCAGCATCTTCTCGCTGACGCGCCCGATCTCGCGGCGCAGCTCGCCGAACCGGTGCGAGCGCTCCTCCAGGGCGATGAGGACGAGCACGCCCCAGCGGCTCGTGACGTGCTCCAGGACGAGGCGGTGCGGGCACATGGCCTCGCCCTCCCGCATCGCCCGCAGCTTCAGGGCCCTCGCGTCCATGCTGCTTACCGTCATACCAGTACCTTACTTCAAAGTGGGTACTTTCCCATAGTTAGTGCCGTCGCTAGGGTGAGTGCCATACGGAACTTCCACCGCGTATCAGGAGTATTCAGACATGAGCATCGTCGTCACCGGAGCCACCGGACACCTCGGCCGCCTCGTCATCGAGGGTCTGCTCGACGCGGGCGTGCCCGCCTCGGAGATCGCCGCGGTCGTCCGCGACAAGGACCGGGCCGCCCGCCTCGCCGAGCGCGGGGTCGAACTGCGGGTCGCCGACTACAACGAGCCCGGGACCCTGCGCGGCGTCTTCGCGGCGGGCGACCGGGTCCTGCTGATCTCCGGCAGCGAGGTCGGGCGGCGGGTGCCGCAGCACCGCGCGGTGACCGAGGCCGCGCGCGAGGCGGGCGTCGCACTGCTCGCCTACACCGGCATCCTCGGCGGCCCCGACGCCGACTTCGACCTGGCGGCCGAGCACAAGGCGACCGAGGAGCTGATCCTGGCATCGGGCCTTCCGCACACGTTCCTGCGCAACGGCTGGTACCACGAGAACTACACCGAGAACCTCGCGCCCGTCCTCGCGCACGGCGCTGTCGTCGGCTCCGCCGGCGAGGGCCGCGTCGCCTCCGCCGCGCGCGCCGACTACGCCGCCGCGGCCGTCGCCGTCCTGACCGGCGAGGGCCACGAGGGCGCGGCGTACGAGCTGAGCGGCGACGTCGCGTGGAGCCTGCCGGAGTACGCGGCCGAGGTCGCGCGGCTGAGCGGCAAGGAGATCTCCTATGCGGACGTCTCCCCCGAGGAGCACGTCGCGGTGCTCACCGGGGCGGGCGTGCCCGAGCCCCTGGCGGCGATCCTCGTGGACGTCGACGCGGCCATCGCGCGGGGCCGCCTCGCCGGGACCAGCGGCGACCTGGCCCGGCTGATCGGACGGCCCACCACTCCCCTGGCGGACGCGGTGTCCGCGGCTCTGCGCGGATGACGGCTGTCATGAGCGTCCCCGCCGAACGGGCATGACAGGCGGGGGCCCTCGGCGCTACCTTCGTACGGGCAGCGTGGGGCTGCCGTGCACGTGAGGAGGGGCCGTGGCCAGCGGAGCAGCCGAGACGTCCAGGGGCGAGCAGCGCGCAGGCCTGCTGAACGGCTTCGCGGCCTATGGGATGTGGGGCCTGGTGCCCCTCTTCTGGCCGCTCCTCAAGCCCGCCGGGGCCGGGGAGATCCTGGCCCACCGCATGGCGTGGTCGCTCGTCGTGGTGGGCGTCGCCCTGCTGTGCATACGCCGCTGGGGCTGGGCCCGCGAGCTCGTGCGGCAGCCGCGCAGGCTGGGCCTCGTGACGATCGCCGCGGCGGTCATCACCGTCAACTGGGGCGTCTACATCTGGGCGGTGAACTCCGGCCACGTCGTCGAGGCCTCGCTCGGCTACTTCATCAACCCCCTGGTCACCATCGCGATGGGCGTCCTGCTCCTCGGCGAGCGGCTGCGCCCCATGCAGTGGACGGCGGTCGCCGTCGGCCTCGCCGCGGTCCTCGTGCTCGCGTTCGGGTACGGGCAGCCGCCGTGGATCTCGCTCTGCCTCGCCTTCTCCTTCGCCACGTACGGCCTGGTGAAGAAGAAGGTCAACCTCGGGGGCCTGGAGTCGCTCACCGCCGAGACCGCCGTGCAGTTCCTGCCCGCGGTCGGCTATCTGGTGTGGCTCGGCGCGCGGGGCGACGCCACGTTCGCCACGGAGGGCCTCGGGCACGGGGCGCTGCTCGCCGCGACCGGTGTGGTGACCGCCGCCCCGCTGATCTGCTTCGGGGCGGCGGCGATCCGCGTGCCGCTGTCCACGCTCGGCCTGTTGCAGTACCTCGCCCCGGTCTTCCAGTTCCTCCTCGGCATCCTGTACTTCCACGAGGCCATGCCGCCCGAGCGCTGGGCGGGCTTCGGGCTCGTCTGGCTGGCGCTCACCCTGCTCACCTGGGACGCGCTGCGGACCGCGCGGCGCAACGCCGTCCGCCTGGCCGCCGCCCGTGAGGCCGCCGCGGCGACCCCCGCCGTGCGGGGCGAGCCGGAGCCCGCGGCCTGAGCCGCACCTCCCGCGAATCGCGGCGTAAGCACCACGCCGCCCGTCGGTAACCGCTATAACTGGTTACATGACCACTCTGCACTGGAAACTCGTCATCGACGCCGCCGATCCGCATGCCCAGGCCGCCTTCTGGGGCGAGGTGCTGCACTACGAGGTGGAGGACCACAGCGCCCTGATCGACCGGCTCCTCGGCTTCGGCGCGGTCCCGGAGGCGGCGACCGTCCGGCTGGACGACCGCCGCGCGTGGCGCGACCTGGCCGCGGTGCGGCACCCCGACGACCCGTGCGAGGCGGAGAGCGGCACCGGCCTGGGCCGCCGCATCCTCTTCCAGCGCGTCCCCGAGCCGAAGACCGGCAAGAACCGCCTCCACCTCGACGTGCACGCGGAGCCGGGGCGGCGCGACGACGAGGTGGCCCGCGTCGAGGGTCTCGGCGCCGCTGTGTCCCGGCACGTCAAGGAGCAGGGCGGCGAGTGGGTGATCATGACGGACCCGGAGGGGAACGAGTTCTGCGTCCACTAGGGCCTGCCGTTCGGATCAGGCCGGCTGGAGGGGCGGCGCCTTTTCCGCCCCGCGACGCCGGGCAGATCCCCACGACGGGCCCGGGGACCGTGACGGACGCTCCACTGGGGGCGCGGGGGTCGCGGTGACGCGCCGGGGCGTTCAAGCTGGGACACAGACGTCGCCGCCCGCCCCACCAGGAGGCTTCCCCGCATGGCTGTCACCGGCAAGGGGGCTTTCGCGGGCGCGGTGGGGACCGGCGCGAGCGGTGAGACCCCCGCGAGCGCCCGCACACCGCGCCCCCACACCCTCCTCCTCGCCGCCTGCGGCCTCCACGCCCTGCTGACCCTCGCCCTCGTGCCGCTCTCCCTGCCCCTCGGGTGGGACGAGCTCGTCTACGCCAGCCGGTTCCCCCCCTTCGGGCCGGCCACCGAGTTCAGCGCGCCCCGCACGCGCGGCGTGCCCCTGCTCGTGGCCCCCGTGGCCTCGTGGAGCGACTCCGTCGTGCTGTTCCGGGCGTGGCTGGTCGTCCTGTCGACCGCCGCGCTCTACGCGGGGTTCCTGCCCTGGCTGCGGGTGCTGCGGCGGGGCCCGGCCGTCGCCGTCGCCGCCGCGCTGTACGGCACGCTGTGGATCACCTCGTTCTACGCGAACAGCGCCATGCCCAACCACTACACCGCCATGGGGGGCGTCGGGGCGGTCGGACTGTTCCTGTGGAAGCGGCAGTCGCCCCTCACCCGCGCCGGGATCGCGGCCTGGCTCGCGCTCGCCACGCTCATGCGGCCCAACGACGGCTTCGCCCTCGGCCTGCCGCTCCTGCTCGCCGCGCTGCTCGTGCCCGCGTGGCGCGGCGCGGGGCGGGCCACGGCCGTGCTCTGCGGGCTCGCGGCGGGTGCGCTGCCCTGGGCCGTCGAGGCGTACGTCCGCTTCGGCGGGGTCCTCCAGCGGCTCACCGAGGCCAGCGAAGTGCAGGGCGACCTGCGTCCACTGCCGGTCGCCGCGCACCACCTCACCGCCATGGACGGCCCCCTGCTCTGCCGCCCGTGCACCGGCGACGACCTCCGGGTGGTCGCGGCGGAGTGGTGGGTCCTGCTGCCGCTCCTGCTGGCGGCGGGACTGTGGAGCCTGCGCCGCGACCGGGGGGCGACACCGGCGGGGGGCACACGCAGCGGCCGGAGGGCGACACCGGCGGGGGCCACGCGCAACGACCGGAAGGCCACTTCACTCCGGGGCACGCGTGACAACCCGGGGACCGCACCGCCACGGGGCACGCGCGACAACCCGGAGGCCGCACCGCCACGGGGCCCGCACGCCATCGGGCAGGCCGCGCCACCGCAAGGCCCGTGCCACGACCAGCAGGACATGCCGCCCCAAGGCCCCTGCCACGTTCTCGCCATCCTCGTCGGCCTGGCCGTCGCGCTGCCCTATGTGTTCCTCGTCCCCTACGCCGCGCCCCGCTTCCTGCTCCCCACGTACGCCCTGCTCGCCCCCACCGCCGCCGTCGGTCTGCTCGCCGCGGCCGAGGGGGCCCGTGCGGCGCGGATTCGGCGGGCCGCCGCCGTCGCGCTCTGCCTCGTCCTGGTGGGGCACCTCGCGGTGCAGGTCACCCTGGTGCGCGGCCACGCCCGGATACAGGCCGCCGCCCGCGAGGACTGGCAGCGCATCGCCGGGGTCCTGCACCGCCACGGCGTCGGCGGCGCGGCCGGGCCCTGCGTCCTGGCGGGCAACCGGTCCGTCATCCCCGTCGCCCACACCGCGGGCTGCGCGTCCGGCAGCCTGCGGGACCCGCACCGCCCCACCGCCCTGGTGATGCGCCGCGCCGCGCCCCCGGACTGGGCCCGCACCTGGCCGCGCCAGACGGTGCCGGACACATACGCGCGCGGCTGGGTCGTGCACGTACGGCCCTGAGACCGGCACCCCCTGGACGCATTTCCGTGCACATGCATATAGTGCACGCGCAAGGAAGTGATGGAGCAGAGCCGTATCCCGGGGGGATTCCCATGAGCCGCACGTTCCTCTTCGTCCTCGGCAGCGCCCGTGCCGGGGGCAACACCGAGACCCTGGCCCGCAAGGCCGCCGAACAGCTCCCGGCCGACGTGGAGCAGCGCTGGCTGCACCTGGCCGACCTGCCGCTGCCCGACTTCGAGGACCTGCGGCACGACGACAGCCGCCCCCGGGCGCGCCCCAGGCCCACCGCCGGCAACGAGGCGCTGCTGCTCGACGCCACCCTCGACGCCACGGACATCGTGATCGCCTCGCCGCTGTACTGGTACTCGGTGTCCGCCACCACCAAGCGCTACCTCGACTTCTGGGACGCCTGGCTGGAGGTCCCGGAGATCGACTTCAAGGAGACCCTCAAGGGCCGCACCCTGTGGGGCGTGACCGCGCTCGCGCACCGCGAGGAGGAGGTCGCGGAGCCGCTCATCGGGACGCTGCGGAACACCGCCGCGTTCTTCCCGATGCGCTTCGGCGGCGTCCTGCTCGGCAACGGCAGCCGGCCCGGCAACGTCCTCGACGACGAGCAGGCCATGCTCCGCGCGAAGACGTTCTTCGCGCAGGAGCCGCAGGTGGCGCGCTTCCCGTACGACAAGGGCTGACGGCGGGGCGGAGGGCGTCAGGCCATGATGTCCTTCGCGCCGAACCTCGCCCACGCCGCCGAGCCGAACACGGCCGCGTACAGGCCCTGCATCTGGAGGTTTCTGACCAGGTCGTCCCAGTAGACGGGCTCGCGCATCAGGTCGGCGAAGGACAGCCAGTAGTGCGAGAAGAAGTACGGGTGCAGGGCGTGCAGCTGCGGGATCTGGTCGAGGATCTGCACCGTGATCAGCAGCCCGACGGTCGTCGCCATCGCCGCGATCCCGCTGCTGGTCAGCGTCGACACGAACAGGCCGAGCGCCGCGACGCCGACCAGTGACGCGGCGACGACGAGCGCGATGAGCAGGGCCCGCAGCAGCCCCTCGCCGAAGCTCATACGGGTGCCGGAGATCGTGGTGACCTCGCCCAGCGGGAAGAGGATCGCCCCGGTCACCAGCGCCGACACCGCGACGACCAACGTCGCGACCAGGCAGAACGTCAGCGTGGTCGCGTACTTGGCGAGCAGCAGCCGCGTGCGGCCGGCGGGCGCGACGAGGAGATAGCGGAGCGTGCCCGCGTTCGCCTCGCCCGCGACGGCGTCGCCCGCGATCACTCCGATGGCCATGGGCAGGAAGAACGGCAGCGTCGCCGCGAGCGCGGTGAAGACCAGGAACAGACCGTTGTTGGTGATCTGCGCGATGAACGCCGGGCCGCCCTCACCGCCGCCGCCGATCGTCGAGCCGTCGCTCGTCTCGATCTTCACGGCGACCCCGACCAGGACCGGCACGGCGGCCAGCACGGCGAGCAGCGCGAGGGTCCGCCAGCGGCGGAAGGTGATCGACAGCTCGCTGCGGAAGAGCCCGAGCGTCCACAGGGCGCGCGGCTGCCGCGCGCCGCCCGCCGTCACCGGCCCCGCACCCGGAACCGGCTCCGGCCCCGAACCCGGCACGTCCACGGCCGCCTCATCCCGCGACATCGAAGCCCTCCCCCGTCAGCGCCACGAACGCGTCCTCCAGGGAGGCCCGTTCCAGACCGAAGCCCCGTACGCGCACCCCCGCCGCGACCAGCGCGGCGTTCAGGTCGGCGAGGTCGGTGTCCCGGCCCGCCGCGTCCTTGCCCGGCGGTTCACCGGTCACGCGCTCCTCCGTCACGACGAGGTCGGCCACGCCCCGCTCCTTCAGGACGCGGGCCGCCTCGCCGGGATCGGGGGTCGTCACGACCAGCCTGCCGCGCGCGCCCGCCGCGAGGTCGGCCACCGGGCCCTGCGTGATCAGGCGGCCCCGCGTCATCACGGCAGCGTGCGTGCAGACCTGCTCGATCTCGTCCAGGAGGTGCGAGGAGAGGAAGACGGTCGTGCCCTCCGCCGCCAGTTCCCGCACCAGCGTGCGGATCTCCCGCATGCCCTGGGGGTCGAGGCCGTTCGTCGGCTCGTCCAGGACGAGGAGCCGCCGGGGCTGGAGCAGCGCCGCAGCGAGGCCGAGCCGCTGCTTCATCCCGAGCGAGTACGCCTTGGTCTTCTTGCCCGCGGCGGCGGTCAGACCCACCCGGTCGAGGGCGGCCTCGGCGCGCCTTCGGCGGGTACGGGGGTCGGCGGCCGGATCGGCGGAGTCGTACCGCAGGAGATTGTCGCGGCCCGACAGGAAGCCGTACAGGGCGGGGCCCTCGATCAGTGCCCCGACCTGCGGAAGCACGGTCCGCGCGGCGCGCGGCATGGGCCGGCCGAGGACCCGGGCGGTGCCGGAGGTCGGCTCGATCAGGCCCATCAGCATGCGGATGGTGGTCGTCTTGCCCGAGCCGTTCGGGCCGAGGAAGCCGAAGACGCTGCCCTCGGGGACGCCGAGGTCGAGCCGGTCGACCGCCAGATGCTTTCCGTAGCGCTTGGTGAGGGCGCGCGTCTCGATCACGAGGCCGCCGGGGTCCGCGGGGCTCTCGCCGCCGCCGTGGTCCGCCTCCGCGCCCCGCGGCGTCGCGGGTCCCCCGTTGGTGCCTGGCACCGCTTCCTCCCGTCACCCGGTCCCCCGGGCCGTCCCGTTCCCGCGCCGCCCGGCCGTCGTCGGCACGCGCGGACCGCCCGAGCGGCGGGCCGCGGACGCCGGTCGCCCTGGTGCCCGTGACCCGCCGCTCGGGCGCGAATGCCTAGCGGTTCGCCGCCTTGACCAGCGCGTCCTTCGTGACCGCACCCACGTAGACCGTGCCGTCGTCGGTGACGAGGGCGTTGATCAGGCGGGTCGAGAAGACCGTGCCGGAGCCGAACGTGCCGTCGACCCGGTCGCCGAGGGAGTCGAGCAGCTTCTGCGCGTCCGGCGGGACATCGCCCGACCCGGCCGTCGGCAGGCCCTGGCCGCCCGGCAGCTTCAGCTCGGCGATGGAGCTCCAGCCCTCGCCGATGACCTTGAGATCGTTGAGGTCCTGCTCGGTGAACTCCTTGCCGCCCTTGGCCCTGTCCTCGGCGTCGCGGCCCTTGGCCTTGTCGTCGGCCTCGGTGACCTTCGCGCCCTTGGGCGGCGTGAAGTCGAACGTGGACGCGGACGGCTTGCCGAAGTCGACCTTGGTGAAGCCCACGTCGACGACAGCGGCTCCGCCGGAGGCCGGGGTCAGGGTGAACTTGAGCGGCGTCCCCGTCCTGGCGTCCACCGCGACGGTGATCTGACCGACCGTCGACCCCGACTGCTTCGGCTTGACCACCAGGCGGTACGCGTCGCGGCCCGCGACCTGCGCGGTGCCGTCGACCTCGACGGACGTCGTGTCGTCGACGGCCTTCAGGGCCTGGTCGGCGAACTCCGCGGGGGTGGCGGGAAGGCCCTCCGGGGCCTTCCCGTCCCGCTTCCCCTCACCCTGATGCGCCTCGCCGTCCGGGGCCTTCGCGTGGTAGGCCTCGTTCGACGCGCTGTCGTACGCCCACATCTCGTCGCCGTTGTGGATCAGGCTGTACTCGGCGGCGTCGTCGAGGACGGACACCTTCTGCTTGTCGGGGCCGTCGGCCGCCACGCGCAGCGTGTGCGTGCCGGACGCCAGCTCCATCAGCTTGGCCCGGGGATCGGCCGCCGAGCCCTCGCCGTCCTCGCCCCGGTCGGCGCTCCCGCCGCCGGCGAAGCCGCCCGCCATGCCGCCCATCGACGGCAGGCCCAGGTCGGTGCTGATCTTCATGTTGCCGGAGAGCTGCTGCGTCTCCGAGGCCGCCACCTTCTCGATGAGTTCCTGGGCGGTGATGTCGGGCAGATCCGGGTCTCCCGAGGTGGCGAGCGCCGGGACGAGCCCGATGGTCGCCGCCGCCACCCCCGCCACCGCTACCGGGACCACGTACCGTGCCGCCTTGCGGCGGCCGGCGCGCAGTTCCCCGGTCTCACTGGTGTCCTGTGCCGGTTCGTACGGTGCCATTGTGTGCCCTACCTCCGTGATCGGCGGCGGCCTTCCCTGTACGTGCGTACGTGCCTTCGTCCACCCCGCGCCGCCATTCTCACCCGAATTGGTCAGGAGTGGTGGTCCTTGTCGTTGTCCATCCGACCAAATCGGCCGAACAGAAGCGTCAGACCCCGGGCGCAACTCCACGTACTGCTCTGGGATGACACGGAGCGGCGGCGCCTCCCCCGACCCGTAGGGGGTGACGCCGCCGCTCGCCAGTAGATCTCGGGGCGGGGCTCAGCCCGCCCGGTGCACCACCAGGTCGCAGAGCTCCACCAGGGAGGTCTTCGCGTCGCAGGCGGGGAGCGGAGCCAGCGCGGCCCGCGCCTCCTCCGCGTACCGGACGGTGTCCCTGCGGGCCTGCTCCAGTGCGGGGTGCGCGCGCAGCCTGGTGAGCGCCTCGGCGTGACGGGCGTCGTCTGTGAGGTCGGAGTCGAGCAGCTCGCTCAGGGCGACGTCCTCGGGCAGGCCGAGCCGCTCGACGCGCTCGCGCAGCCGCAGGACCGGCAGCGTCGGGATGCCCTCGCGCAGGTCCGTGCCCGGCGTCTTGCCGGACTCGTGGGAGTCGGAGGCGATGTCGAGCACGTCGTCGGCGAGCTGGAAGGCCACGCCGAGCCGCTCGCCGTACTGCGTCAGGACGTCCACGACGGTCTCGTCGGCGCCGGACATCATCGCGCCGAACCGGCAGGCCACGGCGACCAGCGAACCGGTCTTGCCGCCGAGCACGTCGAGGTAGTGGTCGACCGGGTCGCGGCCCTCGGCCGGGCCCGCCGTCTCCAGGATCTGGCCGGTCACGAGCCGCTCGAACGCCTCCGCCTGGATGCGGACGGCGTCCGGGCCGAGGTCGGCCAGGATGTACGAGGCGCGGGCGAAGAGGAAGTCGCCGGTCAGGACGGCCACCGAGTTGTTCCAGCGCTGGTTGGCGCTGTCGACGCCGCGGCGCACGTCCGCCTCGTCCATCACGTCGTCGTGGTAGAGCGTCGCGAGGTGCGTCAGCTCCACGACCACGGCGGAGGGCACCACGCCCGGCGCGTAGGGGTCGCCGAACTGGGAGGCGAGCATCACGAGCAGTGGCCGGAAACGTTTGCCCCCGGCGCGCACCAGATGCTGGGCCGCCTCGGTGATGAAGGGGACCTCGCTCTTGGTGGCCTCTAGGAGGCCCTCCTCGACAGCCGCCAACCCTGCCTGGACATCGGCTTCGAGAGCCTGGTCCCGCACGCTCAGCCCGAAAGGCCCGACGACGGTCACGAGAGGTTCTCCTGTCTGCTGACGATCACATGGCGAACTCGGTCGATCATTAAATCTCGGTCGATGACACGGTTTGTCGATGTGTCGCTGCCATCACTCAAGTCAGCGTATCCGGTCGCGTTTCGATCACGGCGAGCACCTGCCCGCTCGTCGTCCGTGACCACCCTGCTCAGGGCCGTGCCCACGGCCTCTCCCCCTTCCGGTGAACCGGGCCGGGCGGCCCCGGATCGGCACCGGTATGTTGCTGATCAGCCCAAACGACCGACAGGACCAACCCGCACCAGTAGGTGTGCAACGATCGGGAGCATCCGCTTTGTCCCGTACCACGGCCGAGCACGACCCGCCCGCAGAGCCGTCGGCGGAGCCGCCGCCGGGTGACGACCGCGCCTTCCTCGGACAGCCGCGCGGCCTGCTCACCCTCTCCGGCCTGGAGGTCTGGGAGCGCTTCTCGTTCCTCGGCATGCAGGCCATCCTGGTGCTCTACTTCGCCGACTCCGTCGCGCACGACGGCATGGGCATGGATCCCGCCACCGCCGCGTCGGTCTCGGCGGCGTACGGCACGCTCGTCTACCTCGTCTCCGTGGCGGGCGGCTGGCTCGCCGACCGCATCCTCGGCTCCTACCGCGCGGTGCTGTGGGGCGGCGTCCTCATCGCCTGCGGCCACTACGCGATGGCCGTGCCGGCCGCGGGCATGACCTGGGCGGGCCTCGGCCTGATCAGCGCGGGCACCGGGCTGCTGAAACCGAACGTGGCCTCGATGGTCGGCAAGCTCTACCGCACCGAGGACGAGCGGCGCGACGCCGGCTTCGCGCTCTACTACATGGCGATCAACGTCGGCGCCTTCGCGGGCCCCCTGATCACCGGCTGGCTCGGCGACCACAGGGGCTGGCACTGGGGCTTCTCCGCGGCGGCGGTCGGCATGACGCTCGGCCTGGTCCAGTACGTGCTCGGCCGGCGCCACCTCGCCGGGCGCGAGGCCTCCGCGGAGTACGCCCTCGAACCGGCCGCGATGCGGCGCGCCGTCCTCCTGATCGTCGCCGGACTCATCGTCGCCGCCGCCCTCGCCGGGCTCCTCGCCGCCACCGGATGGCTGACCATGGACCGCTTCGTCGACCTGCTCACCCTCGTCTCGGTGATCGCCCCGGTGGTCTACTTCGCGGTCATGTTCCGCAGCCCGCGCGTCACCGCCGAGGAGCGGCGCCGGCTGCGCCCCTACGTCGTGCTCTTCCTCGCGTCGGTCGTCTTCAACTTCATCCTGTTCCAGGCGTACTCGACGATGATGCTGCTCGCGTCGGAGAACGCGCGCACCGAGATCCTCGGGTACCACTTCCCCGCGAGCTGGTACGCCTCCGCGCTCGGGGCCTTCGAGGTGGCGCTCGCCCCGGTGGTCGCCGCCGTCTGGGCGCGGATGGGCACGCGCCAGCCGCACGCCTCGAACAAGATCGCTTTCGGGGTGGTCCTCGGCGGTCTGTCGTTCCTGCTGATGGTGCTGCCGACCACGGGGCACGGCGGCGACTCGTACGAGATGGCCGCCTGGTGGATCGTCGGCTCGTACCTGCTGCTCGGGCTCGGTGACGTGCTCCTGGAGACGTCGGGCATGTCCGCGACCACGAAGCTCGCCCCGAAGGCCTTCGCCGGCCAGACGATGGCCCTGTGGTTCCTCTCCCTCGCCCTCGCCAACGGCATCCAGGCCCAGGTCGTGAAGGTGTACGGAGAGGTCTCCCACCCCGCCTACTTCGGCGTCAACGGCGGCGTCGCCGTGGTCGCGGGCGTCGCCGTGATCGCGCTCGCCCCGTGGCTGCGCCGCACGATGCACCCCGTCCACTGAGGCCGCTCCCCCCACCACCGTGTCCTTCGAGGGCGCTCCCCCCACCCCGTTCACGAGGTACCTCCCATGACGCACCTGAACATCCGCACCGCGTTCCCCTACGAGACGACGCACGAGGACATCCGCGTACCCCTGGCGGACGGGACCACGCTCTACGCGCGCGTGTGGCGCCCGGTCACCGACGAGCCCGTCTCCGTGCTCCTCGAATACCTCCCCTACCGGCTCACCGACTGGACGGCGCCCCGCGACTGGCAGCGCCACCCCTGGTACGCGGGCCACGGCTACGCCTCCGTGCGCGTCGACGTCCGCGGCCACGGCAACAGCGAGGGCCTGCCCACCGACGAGTACTCCGCGCAGGAACTCGCCGACGGCGTCGAGGTGGTGAACTGGCTGGCCGCGCAGGAGTGGTCGACGGGCAAGGTCGGCATGTTCGGCATCTCCTGGGGCGGCTTCAACTCCCTCCAGATCGCGGCCCTCGCCCCCGAACCGCTCAAGGCGATCGTCACGGTCTGCTCCGCGGACGACCGCTATGACAACGACGTGCACTACATGGGAGGTTCCGTCCTCGCGGTCGACATGCACGCGTGGGCGGCAACGATGCTCGCCTTCGTCTCGCGCCCGCCGGACCCGTACTACGTGGGCGACGCCTGGCGCGACATGTGGCTGACGCGGCTCGAAGCCGTGGACCCCTTCATCCACACCTGGCTGGACCACCAGACCCGGGACGACTACTGGCGCCACGGCAGCGTCTGCGAGGACTACTCCGCCATCGGCGCCGCCGTCCTCGCGGTCGGCGGCTGGCACGACCCCTACCGCGACACGGTCCTGCGCCTGGTCGAACACCTCCCGGACGACCAGGTGCGCGGGCTCATCGGCCCGTGGTCGCACCAGTACCCGGACCGCGGCCTGCCGCCCGGCCCGGCGATCGGCTTCCTCCAGGAGACCCTGCGCTGGTGGGACCACCACCTGAAGGGGCAGGACACCGGCGTCATGGCCGAGCCGAAGCTCCGCTCGTGGATCAGCGCGTCACATCCGCCCGCGACCGTCTACCCGGAGCTGGCCGGCGGCTGGGCCGGCGACCCCGCCTGGCCCTCCCCGAACGTCACCCCCACCGCGTACGCGCTCCAGGGCGTCCCGCAGATCGTCGCCTCGCCCCAGCGGACGGGCCTGGACGCGGGCCGCTTCTTCCCCTTCGGCAACGACGCCGACCTGCCGCCCGACCAGCGGGACGAGGACGCGAAGTCGGCGTGCTTCGAGTTCGAGGTCCCTTCCGAGGTACGGGTCCTCGGGCGGCCCAAGGTGACGCTGCGGCTGCGGATGGACGTGCCCACGGGACAGGCCGTGGCCCGCCTCTGCGACGTCGCGCCCGACGGCTCGTCCACGCTGGTCACCCGGGGTGTGCTGAACCTCTCCGCCCGCCACGGCAGGGACCGCGCCGAGCCCTGGCCGCCCGGCGCCACCGAGGACGTGACGTTCGAGCTCAACGGCATCGGCCACACCTTCCCGCCCGGCCACCGCATCCGCCTGGCGGTCTCCTCCGCGTACTGGCCCTGGATCTGGCCGCAGCCCGACTCGGCGGCGGGCTTCACGCTCGACCCGGCGGGCAGCGCCCTCGAACTCCCGGTGCGCGACGGCGAGCTGGACCCCTCGATCACCTTCGAGGCCCCGGAGCAGTCGGAGCCGCTCGGCGTCGTCTCCCCCGCCACGCTCGACGAGGAGCGCCCCGAACGCCTGGTCGTCCGCGATGTCGCCAAGGGCGAGTGGCGCCTCTCCGTCGACCCGCGCTACGGCGGAACGCGCGTGTACCCCGACGGCCTCGAATTCACCGAGGAGGCGCTGGAGTCGTACACGATCAACGAGTCCGACCCCCTCAGCGCCCGCACCCGCTCGGACTGGACGATCCGCCTGCACCGGCCCGAACTGGCCTGGGACACGACGATCGAGACGCACTCGGAGATCAGGTGCGACGCGACCGACTTCCACACGTGGAACGAGGTCATCTGCCGGGAGGGCTCGGAGGTCCTCTTCCACCGGACGTGGGAGCGGCGGATCGGACGTACGGCGGGGTAGCGGTTGCCGGGGGGGGGTGTTTTGAGGTTCTTTGGGGGGCGGGGTTTCAGGGGGTGGGGCCGGCGGTCTCAGTGGCCGCCGGCCAGCAGCCGTTCGAGGACCACGGCGATCCCGTCCTCCTCGTTGGACGGGGCGAACTCGTCGGCCACGGCCTTGAGTTCCGCGTGGGCGTTCGCCATGGCCACGCCGTGCGCCGCCCACAGGAACATGGGGACGTCGTTGGGCATGTCACCGAAGGCGATGGTGTCGGCCGCCGTGAGGCCGAGCCGCTCGGCGGCCAGCGCGAGGCCGGTCGCCTTGGTCACCCCGCACGGCTGGAGCTCCACCGTGCCGGGCCCGGACATCGTCACCGTCGCCAGGGACTCCACCGCGCCCCGTGCCACCGCCGCCAACTCGTCGTCGGCCAGCCGGGGATGGCGCAGCAGCACCTTGCTGATGGGCGCCGCCCAGAGCGCGTCACGGCAGGGCACGCGCACCGCGGGCAGCGTGGGGTGCGGCATCTCGTACCCCGGCTCGATGAGCGTGAGGCCGTCCACGCCGTCCTGGTCCACGGCCGCGGCGACCTGCCCGACCTCCGCCTCGATCTTGCCGAGCGCGACCTCGGCGAGCCCGCGGTCGAGGGTCACCGACCACTCCATGCGGTGCCCCCCGGCGTCGTAGAGCTGCGCGCCCTGGCCGCAGACGGCGAGGCCGTCGTACCCGAGGTCGTCGAAGAGGGGCCGCACTCTGGGCGCGGGCCGCCCCGTCACCACGAGGTGCCGCGCGCCCGCCCCGCTCGCGGCGGCCAACGCCCGCCGCGAGCGTTCCGAGACCGTGTCGTCGCCGCGCAGCAGCGTCCCGTCCAGGTCAGTGGCGATGAGTGCATATGCGAGGGCAGCGGCCATGATCCAGAGAATACGGATCCTGAGCCCCACCGGAAGCGGCTTGACAAGGCCGGTGCGAAGCGGGGTGCGGCGGGGCCGCGAGCAGTTCATCAGAACGTGGAGGATCGTGCTCCGTGCACCGGTCGTCCGGCACCTCATCCGTACGCCGCCGCCAGGTGCCCCGCCGTCCGCGGCGACGCGACCCCCGTGCCGCACACGAACCGCATCGCCGGCCCGTACGACGAGCCGCCCGGCATGCCCGTGAAGGACAGGCCGGGCAGGGGCGACGCGCAACCGGCGCCCAGCTTCGGGGTGCCGCGGCTCGTGGCGAGGCGGGCGCGGAGGCCATGGCCGAGGAAGTCCGGCGCGGCGATGTCGACGCGGTGGCCCGTGGCGGCGATGACGTGGTCGGCGGCCAGCTCCTCCACCCGGCCGCCCAGCGTCTCCACCGTCAGGACGGGCTGCCCCTCGTGCACCCGGGAGCGCACGACGCGGGCCACCTCACGCGTCGCGACCAGGCCCTCATCACGCTCCCGCAGCCACCACGCGCCGAACGGCCCGAGTACGCGCCGGACCAGGAAGTGCCGGGCCTGCGGGGGCAGATGCGGTACGGATCGGCTCGGTAGCTGACCGCGTGGAGGGACCAGGCCGGCCGAGGGGGACGCGGGGCGGAACCCGGGCTGCCGCCACGGCGGTGCAGCGGATGGTCGCCGAACTCGACGATCAGCCCCGGCACGCCCCGGTCCGGCGTGACCGGCGCACTGCTGCTCCTCCTGGCCACGGGCCCCCACGCGTACGACGCGACCGCCCCGGGCCCACGCCGCCCGCGTCCCCCGAACAGGACGTTAAGCCGGGAATTCAAGTCCGACGAGATCGATTCTGGACATTGCGGACTCTTTAGACACTGCCGCAAGAGGGGGCCTCACACGTAACGTGTGGCACACCCCTTAACGAAAGTGAGGCAGGTACGCATGTCCGAGCAGACCCCGCTCGACCCGGCCGCAGGCAACTCCTCCGGCCTCTCCCGAGGCGACTTCGCCGACCACCCGGAGGGCACCTCGTCCGGCCTGCCCGAGGGGGACCCCTTCGACCTGCCCGAGGGGGACCCCTTCGGACCGCACAACCTTCCCTACGGTGTGTTCTCCCTGGCCGGGGAGCGGAACGACCAGCGCAGGGTCGGGGTGCGGCTCGGCTCGTACGTCCTGGACGCGGGCGCCGCGGCCGCCGCGCTCGGCTCCCCCTACGTCTCGCTCCTCGCGCGCCCGACGCTGAACCCGCTGCTCGCCGCGGGCCGCATCGCCTGGTCCGACGTGCGGCGCGCGCTGACCGCGTGGGTGACCGTCCCGTCCCACCGCGACACCGTGCGGCCTCTGCTGCACCCCCTCTCCGAAGTGACCCTGCACCTGCCGTTCGAGGTGGCGGACTACGTCGACTTCTACGCGTCCGAGCACCACGCGACCCACCTGGGCCAGATCTTCCGCCCGGACTCGCCGACCCCGCTGACCCCCAACTGGAAGCACCTGCCCATCGGTTACCACGGCCGCTCCGGCACCGTCGTGGTCTCCGGGACCGAGGTGGTGCGCCCGATGGGCCAGCGCAAGGCGCCCGCCGACGCCGCTCCCGTCTTCGGCCCCTCCGTCCGCCTCGACATCGAGGCCGAGGTCGGTTTCGTGGTCGGCACGCCCTCGACGCAGGGAACGCCCGTCCCCCTGGCCGACTTCCGTGAGCACGTCTTCGGCCTCACCCTCCTCAACGACTGGTCGGCGCGCGACATCCAGGCCTGGGAGTACGTCCCCCTCGGCCCCTTCCTCGGCAAGTCCTTCGCCACGTCGGTGTCGGCCTGGATCACGCCCCTGGAGGCCCTGGACTCGGCCCGGGTCGCGCCCCCGGAGCGCACGCACCAGCTCCTGCCCTACCTCGACGACTCGGCGGAGTCCGCCGCCGACGAACCCGGCGGCTACGACCTCCGCATGACCGTCACCCTCAACGGCCAGGTCATCTCCGAACCCCCCTTCTCCACCGTCTACTGGACGGCCGCCCAGCAGCTGGCCCACATGACGGTCAACGGCGCCTCCCTGCGCACCGGCGACCTCTACGGCTCGGGCACGGTCAGCGGCCCCTCCGCCGGCCAGTACGGCTCGCTGATCGAGATGACGTGGAACGGCCGCGACCCGCTGGAACTCCCCGACGGCAAGCGCACGTTCCTGGAAGACGGCGACGAAGTGACCCTCACGGCCTGGGCCCCCGGCGCGGGCGGCACCCGGGTGGCCCTCGGCGAGGTGAGGGGACGGATCGCGCCGGCTCGGTGAGGGGGCTCGGTGACGGGGGATTGGTGGGGACTCGGTGACGGAGGCTCGGTGGGGGGATCGGGGACAGCGGCTCAGCGGGGGGCTCGGGGAGGCGGGCTCCGTCAGGGGAGGGCGGCGGTGCTGACCGCCCTGCCTCGCGGTCGGCGTGACTGACTGCCATGCCCGGCGGTTGGCTGGGCTGACCGCCATGCCTGACGGTTGGCTGGGCTGACGCCCAGCCCGGCGGTCGGCGGGGTGAGCACCCTGCCTGACGGGCGGCGTAGCTGACCGCCATGCCCAGCGGTCGGCGGGCTGACCACCCTGCCCCGCAGTCAGCGGGACTGACCGCCCTGTCCGACAGGGGGCGGTGCTGACCGCCCTGCCCGGCCGAGGCTGAGGTCAGGCCGGCTTCGGCCGGGCGTTGCGGGATAGTTCCGCCGCAGCGCCCTCGCGGCGGCGTGTCGCGGAACCTTCCCGCAGCCGCCCCGTCTCAGCCCGGACCAGCCCCTACCAGTCCGGCTCCTCCAGGTCCGTCCCCCAGTCCAGCCCTCCGTCACCCTCGGCCGCGGCCCCGGCGCCCGCACCCGCCCGGCTGCCCGCAGGCACGGCCGCCTCCCCCGCGCCACTCCCGCCGACCTCGGCCCCGGCCCCCGTGCCCGCGCCGCCGCCCGCGCCGCCGCCGGAAGCGAAGTCGCTCACGACGCCGACCACGCCCTCTCCGTACGTGGCCCGCTTCTTCTCGCCCACGCCGCTGATGCCCGCCAGGTCACCGACCGACGTGGGCCGCAGCGTGGCGATCTCGCGGAGCGTGGCGTCGTGGAAGATGACGTACGCGGGCACGCCCTGCTCCTTGGCCTGGGCGGCGCGCCAGGCGCGGAGCGCTTCGAAGAGCGGCACCGCCTCCTGGGGCAGCTCGGCGACCGCCGCCGCCGACTTCGCCTTGCGCTCGCCCTTGGCGGCGCGCGCCGCCGGGGCCCGCTTCGGCTCCTTGCGCAGCCGCACCTCCCGCTCCCGGCCGAGGACGCTGCCGCTCTCCTCGGTGAGCACCAGCGTGCCGTACTCCCCCTCGACCGCGATGAGGCCCTGCGCCAGCAGTTGCCGGACGACGCCGCGCCACTCGGCCTCCGCCAGCTCCTCGCCGATGCCGAAGACGGAGAGCTGGTCGTGGTCGAACTGGATGACCTTCGCGGTCTTCTTGCCGAGCAGGATGTCGATGATCTGGCCGGCGCCGAACTTCTGGCCGCGCTCCCGCTGCAGGCGCACCACCGTGGACAGCACCTTCTGCGCGGCGACCGTGCCGTCCCAGGTCTCGGGCGGGGTGAGGCACGTGTCGCAGTTGCCGCACCGCTCCGCCCCCGCCTCCTGGCCGAAGTACGTCAGGAGCTGGGCGCGACGGCACTGCGCGGTCTCGCACAGCGCCAGCATCGAGTCCAGGTGGGCCGCGGCTCTGCGCCGGAACGCCTCGTCGCCCTCACCGCCCTGGATCAGCTTGCGCTGCTGGACGACGTCCTGGAGGCCGTACGCCATCCAGGCCGTGGAGGGCAGGCCGTCACGGCCCGCGCGGCCGGTCTCCTGGTAATACCCCTCGACCGACTTGGGCAGGTCGAGGTGGGCGACGAAGCGGACGTCCGGCTTGTCGATGCCCATGCCGAAGGCGATCGTGGCGCAGACGACGAGGCCCTCCTCCCGCAGGAACCGGGACTGGTGCGCCGCGCGCGTGCCGCCGTCGAGCCCCGCGTGGTACGGCACCGCCTCGATACCGTTCTTGCAGAGGAACTCGGCCGTCTTCTCCACCGAATTGCGCGAGAGGCAGTAGACGATGCCCGCGTCGCCCGCGTGCTCCTCCTTCAGGAAGGACAGGAGCTGCTTCTTCGGCTCGGCCTTCGGCACGATGCGGTACTGGATGTTGGGCCGGTCGAAGCTGGCCACGAAGTGCCGGGCGTTCGGCATGCCGAGCCGCTGCGTGATCTCCCGGTGCGTGGCATGCGTGGCCGTCGCCGTCAGGGCGATCCGCGGCACGTCCGGCCAGCGCTGCCCGAGCACGGAGAGCGCCAGGTAGTCCGGGCGGAAGTCGTGGCCCCACTGCGCCACGCAGTGCGCCTCGTCGATGGCGAAGACGGAGATCTTGCCGCGGGACAGGAGGTCCAGCGTGGCGTCCAGACGCAGCCGCTCCGGCGCGAGGTACAGCACGTCGAGCTCCTCCGCGAGGAACTCCGCCTCCATCACGCGCCGCTCGTCGAAGTCCTGCGTGGAGTTGATGAAGCCGGCCCGCACACCGAGCGCCCGCAGTGCGTCCACCTGGTCCTGCATGAGCGCGATGAGTGGGGAGACCACGACGCCGGTGCCGGGGCGCACCAGGGCCGGGATCTGGTAGCAGAGGGACTTCCCGCCGCCGGTGGGCATGAGGACGACGGCGTCGCCGCCCGCCACGACGTGGTCTATGACCGCTTCCTGCTCGCCGCGGAACGCGTCGTACCCGAAGACCCGGTGGAGCGTGCGCAGTGCGTCACTCTCCGTCACGGTGCCGGTCGCCGCGCCCGGCACCGCGGAAGGCGCCGTCACCTCGCTCATGTCCTTGGTCCCATCCATCGCGCTGTCCCCCGCCGTACGTCCCGCATCGGTCGGAGCTTCGGTCACTGCTCCGACCACTGCCCCCACGATAGGGGCCCGCACCGACAGCCCGAGAAGTTATCCACAGGCCGCCGCCCGGCATCCCCAGGATCGGGGCGCCGGGCGGCGACAGATGTGCGAAGGAAGCGTCCTGTGCGCGAAGGAACCGGCTACCGGACGAAGACCCCCGCCTGGCCCGCGAGGTCCAGGAAGTACTGTGGGGCCACGCCGAGCACCAGTGTCACCGCCACGCCGACGCCGATCGCCGTCATCGTCAGCGGTGAGGGCACGGCGACCGTGGGGCCGTCCGCCTTCGGCTCGCTGAAGAACATGAGCACGATCACACGGATGTAGAAGAACGCGGCGATCGCCGACGACAGCACGCCGATGACGACCAGCGCGCCGGCGCCACCGTCCGCCGCCGCCTTGAACACCGCGAACTTCCCCGTGAACCCGGAGGTCAGCGGGATGCCCGCGAAGGCGAGCAGGAAGACCGCGAAGACCGCCGCGACCAGCGGCGACCTGCGGCCGAGCCCGGCCCACTTCGACAGGTGCGTGGCCTCGCCGCCCGCGTCCCGCACCAGCGTGACGACGGCGAAGGCGCCGATCGTCACGAAGGAGTAGGCCGCGAGGTAGAAGAGGACGGAGGAGACGCCGTCCGGGGTGGTGGCGATGACACCGGCGAGGATGAACCCGGCGTGCGCGATGGACGAGTACGCCAGGAGCCGCTTGATGTCGGTCTGGGTGATCGCGACGATCGCGCCGACCAGCATCGTGACGATCGCGACGCCCCACATGACCGGGCGCCAGTCCCAGCGCAGTCCCGGCAGGACCACGTAGAGGAGGCGCAGCAGGGCGCCGAACGCGGCCACCTTCGTCGCCGCGGCCATGAAGCCGGTGACCGGCGTCGGAGCGCCTTGGTAGACGTCGGGGGTCCACATGTGGAACGGCACCGCGCCCACCTTGAAGAGCAACCCCATCACCACCATCGCGACGCCGATGAGGAGCAGCGCGTCATTGCCCATGGTGTCGGCGAGCGCCGGGTCGATGGTCTTGACGTTGCCCTCGACGACGTTCGCGATCGTCGCGTACGAGACGGAGCCCGCGTACCCGTACAGGAGGGCGATGCCGAAGAGCGTGAACGCCGAGGCGAACGCGCCGAGCAGGAAGTACTTGACGGCGGCTTCCTGCGACATCAGGCGCTTGCGGCGGGCGAGGGCGCAGAGCAGGTACAGCGGCAGGGAGAAGACCTCCAGCGCGATGAAGAGCGTCAGGAGGTCGTTGGCCGCGGGGAAGACGAGCATGCCGCCGATGGCGAACAGCGCGAGCGGGAACACCTCGGTGGTGGTGAAACCGGCCTTGGTGGCGGCCCGCTCGCCCTCGCTGCCCGGCACGGAACCGGCCTGGGCCGCGAACGAGTCGACGCGGTTCCCGTGCGCCTCGGGGTCGAGGCGCCGCTCGGCGAAGGTGAAGATCGCGACGAGTCCGGCGAGCAGAATGGTGCCTTGCAGGAAGAGCGCCGGTCCGTCGACCGCGATCGCGCCCATCGCCGCGATGTGCGCCTTCGTCGTGCCGAATCCGCGGGCCGCGAGACCGACCACCGCGGCGAAGGCGGCGACGAGGGCGACCACGGACACGAACAGCTGGACGTGGTAACGGGTCTTTCGGGGGACGAAGGCTTCGATGAGCACTCCGATGACGGCCGCGCCGATGACGATCAACATCGGCGAGAGCTGTCCGTACTCGATCTTGGGCGCGTCGATCTTGTCGATCGGATCGGCGGCCATTGTCCACAGGCTGTGGACGGCTGATGCGCTCACTTGGCCGCCTCCACCTCGGGCTTGGGGTCCTTCTTCTGTACATCGGACATGGTGTGCTCCACCGCCGGATTCACCAGGTCGGTGAGTGGCTTCGGGTAGACCCCGAGGCCGATCAGGAGCGCGATGAGCGGGGCGATGACGACCAGCTCACGCACCCGCAGGTCGGGCATGGCCGAGACCTCCGGCTTCACGGGGCCCGTCATCGTCCGCTGGTAGAGGACGAGGGTGTAGAGCGCCGCCAGCACGATGCCGACCGTCGCGATGATCCCCACCACGGGATACCGCGCGAAGGCGCCGACCAGGACCAGGAACTCGCTCACGAAGGGTGCGAGGCCCGGCAGCGACAGCGTGGCCAGGCCGCCGACCAGGAAGGTGCCCGCGAGCACCGGGGCGACCTTCTGCACCCCTCCGTAGTCCGCGATCAGGCGCGAGCCGCGCCGCGAGATCAGGAAGCCGGCCACCAGCATCAGCGCGGCGGTGGAGATGCCGTGGTTGACCATGTAGAGCGTCGCGCCGGACTGGCCCTGCGAGGTCATCGCGAAGATGCCGAGAACGATGAAGCCGAAGTGCGAGATCGACGCGTACGCGATCAGCCGCTTGATGTCGCGCTGACCGACGGCGAGCAGCGCGCCGTAGATGATGCTGACCAGGGCGAGTACGAGGATGACCGGCGTCGCCCACTCGCTCGCCTCGGGGAAGAGCCCGAGGCAGAACCGCAGCATCGCGAACGTGCCGACCTTGTCGACCACCGCGGTGATCAGGACGGCGACCGGGGCCGTGGACTCGCCCATCGCGTTCGGCAGCCAGGTGTGCAGCGGCCACAGCGGCGCCTTCACCGCGAAGGCGAAGAAGAAGCCGAGGAAGAGCAGCCGCTCGGTGTTGGTCGCCATGTCGAGCGAGCCGTTGGCCCGCGCCTCGGCGATCTCCTGGAGCGAGAAGCTTCCGGCGACCACGTAGAGACCGATCACCGCGGCCAGCATGATGAGGCCGCCGACCAGGTTGTAGAGGAGGAACTTCACGGCCGCGTAGCTGCGCTGCGCCGAGGCGTTCTCGTCGCTGCCCGCGTGGGCGCGGTCCCCGAAGCCGCCGATGAGGAAGTACATCGGGATGAGCATGGCTTCGAAGAAGACGTAGAAGAGGAAGACGTCGGTGGCCTCGAAGGAGATGATCACCATCGCCTCGACGGCCAGGATCAGGGCGAAGAAGCCCTGCGTGGGCCGCCACTTGTAGGGGGCCTTGGTCTCGTCGGCGCCCCCCTTGCTCGACCGGAGGGGAGAGCTCGGGGAAGGGTCGGCGTCGTGCCACCCGGCGAGGATGATGAACGGGATCAGCAGGGCCGTGAGCGCGATGAGGGCGACGCCGATGCCGTCGACCCCCAGTTCGTACCGCACGCCGAACTCCGCGATCCAGGAACGCGATTCGGTCAGTTGGTACCGGTCGCCGTCCGGGTCGAACCGCACGAGCACGGTCACGGCGAGCGCGAGCGTCGCGAGCGAGACCAGCAGCGCGAGCCACTTGGCGGCGGTCCGCCGGGCGGCCGGAACGGCTGCCGTGACGATCGCGCCGACCGCGGGCAGGACCGCCGTCGCTGTCAGCAGAGGAAAGGACATCGGTATCAGACCGCCCTCATCAGCAGGGTTGCGGCGATGAGTACCGCAGCGCCGCCGAACATCGAGACCGCGTAGGAGCGGGCGTAGCCGTTCTGCAGTTTGCGCAGCCGACCGGAGAGGCCGCCCATCGAGGCCGCCGTGCCGTTGACCACGCCGTCGACCAGGGAGTGGTCGACGTAGACCAGGGACCGCGTGAGGTGCTCGCCGCCGCGCACCAGGACGACGTGGTTGAAGTCGTCCTGGAGGAGGTCGCGGCGGGCGGCCCTGGTGAGCAGCGAGCCGCGCGGGGCGGTGACCGGGACGGGCCGGCGTCCGTACTGCACGTAGGCCAGGGCGACGCCGATGACGAGGACCACCATGGTGGCGCCCGTGACCGTGGCGGCGCTGAGCGGCGAGTCGCCGTGGTCGTGGTGCGTGACCGGCTCCAGCCAGTGCGTGAACCGGTCGCCGATGCTGAAGAAGCCGCCCGCGAAGACCGACCCGAAGGCGAGCACGATCATCGGGATCGTCATGGACTTCGGCGACTCGTGCGGGTGCGGTTCGTCGTGCGCCCCCTCGGTCTGCGCCGCGGGCTCCGCGCTCGGCTGCGCCGGGGAGGCGGTCGCCCGGTGGCGCCAGCGCTCCTCCCCGAAGAAGGTCATGATCATCACGCGCGTCATGTAGTACGCGGTGATGGCCGCGCCCAGGAGCGCCACCGAGCCGAGGATCCAGCCTTCGGCGCCGCCCTTGGCGAACGCCGCCTCGATGATCTTGTCCTTGGAGAAGAAGCCGGACAGACCGGGGAAGCCGATGATGGCCAGATAGCCGAGGCCGAAGGTCACGAAGGTGACCGGCATGTACTTCCGCAGGCCGCCGTACTTGCGCATGTTGACCTCGTCGTTCATGCCGTGCATGACCGAACCGGCGCCGAGGAAGAGCCCGGCCTTGAAGAAGCCGTGCGTCACCAGGTGCATGATCGCGAAGACGTAGCCGATGGGGCCGAGGCCGGCGGCCAGGATCATGTAGCCGATCTGGGACATCGTCGAACCCGCCAGGGCCTTCTTGATGTCGTCCTTCGCACAACCGACGATCGCGCCGAAGAGGAGCGTGACCGCTCCGACGATGGTGACGACGAGCTGCGCGTCCGGCGCTCCGTTGAAGATCGCGCCGGAGCGGACGATCAGGTACACGCCGGCGGTGACCATCGTGGCCGCGTGGATGAGGGCCGAGACCGGGGTCGGGCCCTCCATCGCGTCACCGAGCCAGGACTGCAGCGGCACCTGGGCGGACTTGCCGCACGCGGCGAGCAGCAGCATCAGGCCGATGGCGGTCAGCTTGCCCTCCGACGTCTGCCCCGTGGCCTCCAGGACCGGCCCGAAGGCGAACGTCCCGAAGGTGGTGAACATCAGCATGATGGCGATGGACAAGCCCACGTCACCGACGCGGTTGACCAGGAAGGCCTTCTTCGCGGCGGTGGCCGCGCTGGGCTTGTGCTGCCAGAAGCCGATCAGGAGGTACGAGGCGAGGCCGACGCCCTCCCAGCCGACGTACAGCAGGAGGTAGTTGTCGGCGAGCACCAGGAGGAGCATCGCCGCGAGGAAGAGGTTCAGGTACCCGAAGAAGCGGCGGCGCCGCTCGTCGTGCTCCATGTACCCGATCGAATAGACGTGGATCAGGGTGCCGACGCCGGAGATGAGCAGGACGAACGTCATCGACAGCTGGTCGAGCTGGAAGGCGACGTCCGCCTGGAAGCCCTCGACGGGGATCCAGCTGAACAGGTGCTGCGACAGCGTGCGCTCCTCGGCGCCCTTGCCCAGCATGTCGGTGAACAGCACGACGGCGAAGACGAAGGAGGCCGCCGCGAGCAGCGTGCCGAGCCAGTGGCCCACACGGTCGAGCGCCCGCCCGCCGCACAGCAGCACGGCCGCTCCGAGCAGGGGCGCCGCGACGAGCAGCGCAATCAGGTTCTCCACTTTCAGCCCCTCACAGCTTCATCAGGCTGGCGTCGTCGACCGAGGCCGAGTGGCGGGAACGGAACAGCGACACGATGATCGCGAGCCCGACCACGACCTCCGCGGCGGCGACGACCATCGTGAAGAAGGCGATGATCTGGCCGTCGAGATTGCCGTGCATCCGGGAGAAGGCCACGAGCGCGAGGTTGCAGGCGTTGAGCATGAGCTCGATGCACATGAACACCACGATCGCGTTCCGCCTGATGAGCACGCCGGTCGCGCCGATCGCGAACAACAGGGAAGCCAGGTACAGGTAGTTCACGGGGTTCACTTCGACGCCTCCTCGGTCCGCTCGACGTCGGTCCGCCCGATGCCGGGCCGCCCGATGTCGGTCCTGCGCACGTCGGGCCGCTCCAGACGGTCGGCGGAGCGCTGCTCCAGCGCCCGCAGGTCATCCAGGGCCTCACTCGACACGTCACGGATCTGGCCGCGCTCGCGCAGCGTCCTGTTGACCGTGAGCTCCGAGGGCGAGCCGTCGGGGAGCAGGCCCGCGACGTCCACGGCGTTGTGCCGGGCGTACACGCCAGGGGCGGGCAGGGGCGGCAGGTGCTTGCCCTCGCGCACGCGCTCCTCGGCCATCTCGCGCTGGGTCTTGGCGCGCTCCGTGCGCTCGCGGTGGGTCAGCACCATCGCGCCGACCGTGGCCGTGATGAGCAGGGCGCCGGTGATCTCGAAGGCGAAGACGTACTTCGTGAAGATGAGCCCCGCGAGGCCCTCCACGTTGCCGCCGGAGTTCGCCTCGGCGAGGCCGTTGAACTCCTTCACCGAGGCGTTGCCGATGCCCGCGAAGAGCAGCACCGCGAAGCCGAGACCGCACAGGAGGGCCAGCCAGCGCTGGCCCTTGATGGTCTCCTTCAGCGAGTCGGCGGCGGTGACGCCGACGAGCATGACCACGAAGAGGAAGAGCATCATGATCGCGCCGGTGTAGACGACGATCTGCACGATGCCCAGGAAGTACGCGCCGTTGGCGAGGTAGAAGACGGCCAGGATGATCATGGTCCCGGCGAGGCACAGCGCGCTGTGCACGGCCTTCTTCATGAGGATCGTGCACAGGGCGCCGACGACGGCGACCGTGCCGAGCACCCAGAACTGGACTGCCTCGCCGGTGGAGGTGGAGTAGGCGGCGAGCTGCGTCATCGGCCGATCACCTTCTCCGACGCCGGTTCGCCGTCCCCGAAGTCGGAGGCCGCCTCCTGGGGCGTCTCGCTCTTGGAGCGGGCGACCTGGGGCACCGTCCCGGGGGCGGCCTCGGTGACCAGACCGCGGTAGTAGTCCTGCTCGTCCATGCCGGGGAAGATCGAGTGCGGGCTCTCGACCATGCCCTCCTCCAGGCCGGCGAGCAGCTGCTCCTTGGTGTAGATGAGGTTCTGGCGGCTGGTGTCGGCCAGCTCGAACTCGTTCGTCATCGTCAGCGCGCGCGTGGGGCACGCCTCGATGCACAGGCCGCAGAAGATGCAGCGGGCGTAGTTGATCTGGTAGACGCGGCCGTACCGCTCGCCCGGTGAGTACCGCTCCTCTTCCGTGTTGTCCGCGCCCTCCACATAGATGGCGTCCGCGGGGCAGGCCCAGGCGCAGAGCTCACAGCCGACGCACTTCTCCAGGCCGTCCGGATGGCGGTTCAGCTGGTGCCTGCCGTGGAAGCGGGGAGCGGTGATCTTCTGCTGCTCCGGATACTGCTCGGTCAGCCGCTTCTTGAACATGGCCTTGAAGGTCACGCCGAAGCCCGCGACGGGGTTCTGGAACCCCTGATTCGATTGGTTCGACTCGTGCGGTGTCGGTCCGCTCGACCCGTGCGGTGCCACCTCGTTCGACCCCTGCGGTGTTCCCTCGTTCGACTCAGCCATCGGACGCCTCCTTTCCGTCACTTCGGGTTCCGTCACTTTGAGTATCCGGCCCACCACTGACAATCAGCTCCCGCTCGCGGCGCGAGCGGCGGCGCGGGACGGGCGGCAGGCTCTGGCCGGGCAGCGGCGGCACCGGGAATCCGCCCGCCATCGGGTCGAAGGCGACCGGCTGTTCATCGACGGCGGCCTCCTTCTCCCGCTTGTCGCGGAAGATGTCGACGACCACGGAGAGCAACAGCAGCGCGATGACACCGCCGGCCACGTAGAGCACGATCGAGGTGAAGTCGTAGTTCTCGTTCCGCATGGCCCTGACCGTGGCGACGAGCATCAGCCACAGGACCGAGATCGGGATGAGGACCTTCCAGCCGAGCTTCATCAGCTGGTCGTAGCGGACGCGTGGCAGCGTCCCGCGCAGCCAGATGAAGAAGAACAGCAGCAGCTGGACCTTGATCACGAACCAGAGCATCGGCCACCAGCCGTGGTTCGCGCCCTCCCAGAAGGTGCTGACCGGATACGGGGCCCGCCAGCCGCCCAGGAAGAGGGTGACCGAGACCGCCGAGACGGTGACCATGTTGACGTACTCGGCGAGCATGAACAGCGCGAACTTGATGGAGGAGTACTCGGTGTTGAAACCGCCGACGAGGTCGCCCTCGGACTCCGGCATGTCGAACGGCGCGCGGTTCGTCTCACCGATCATCGTCACGATGTAGATCAGGAACGAGACGGGGAGCAGCAGCACGTACCAGCGGTCGGCCTGCGCCTCCACGATCGCCGAGGTCGACATCGACCCGGAGTAGAGGAACACGGAGGCGAACGCCGCGCCCATCGCGATCTCGTAGGAGATCATCTGCGCGCAGGAGCGCAGACCGCCGAGGAGCGGGTACGTCGAGCCCGAGCTCCAGCCCGCGAGCACGATGCCGTAGATGCCGACGGAGGCGACCGCGAGGATGTAGAGCATCGCGATCGGCAGGTCGGTGAGCTGCATCGTCGTGCGCTGGCCGAAGATCGAGATCTCGTTGCCGGCGGGCCCGAAGGGGATCACGGCGATCGCCATGAAGGCCGGGATCGCCGCGACGACGGGGGCGAGGACGTAGACCACCTTGTCCGCCCGCTTGACGATCACGTCCTCCTTGAGCATCAGCTTGATGCCGTCCGCGAGGGACTGCAGCATGCCCCAGGGGCCGTGCCGGTTGGGCCCGATGCGGAGCTGCATCCAGGCGACGACCTTGCGCTCCCACACGATGGAGAAGAGGACCGTCACCATCAGGAACGCGAAGCAGAAGACCGCCTTGACGGCGACCAGCCACCAGGGGTCACGGCCGAACATGGACAGGTCTTCCGCCGCAAGCGGCACCACGGTGTGCATCACGACGTCACCTCCGGGGCCTCAGTGGGCTCCGGCAGGACCGCCGGGCCGATGCGGACGAGGTCGCCGGGGCGCGCGCCGGTGTCGGAAGTGACGCCTCCCCCGGTCGAGTTCAGCGGCAGCCAGACCACGCGGTCGGGCATCTCGGTGACCTGGAGCGGGAGCGTCGTGCTGCCCGCGGGCCCCGTCACCGCCAGGAGGTCGCCGTCCTTGACGCCGGCCTCCGCCGCCGTGGCCGCGGACACGCGCGCGTGGGCCGCGTGCCGCGTGCCGGCGAGTGCCTCGTCGCCGTCCTGGAGGCGGCCCTGGTCGAGGAGCAGCCGGTGCCCCGCGAGAACGGCCTCTCCGGAGGCGGGCCTCGGCGGCTGGGCCGATGTCTCCAGGGGCTCTGTCGCGTACGGCCCGTCCCAGGCGCCGAGCCGGTCGAGCTCACGGCGGAGGGTCACCAGGTCCGGCAGGCCGAGGTGCACGTCCCCGGCGTCGGCCAGCATGTGCAGCACGCGCGCGTCGGTGGGCGCCAGCCGTCGCGTCATCTGGTCCGGCTTCAGCGCGGCGTCGAACATCCGCGCACGGCCTTCCCAGTTGAGGAACGTGCCCGGCTTCTCCGCGACCGCGGCCACCGGAAGGACGACGTCGGCCCGCTCCGTCACCTCGCTGGGCCGCAGCTCCAGCGAGACCAGGAACCCGACGGCGTCGAGCGCCTCACGCGCGCGTGCCGGATCGGGCAGGTCGGCGACCTCGACGCCCGCGACGAGCAGCGCGCCCAGCTCTCCGGTCGCGGCGGCCTCGACGATCTGCCCGGTGTCGCGGCCGTAGCGGTGCGGGAGTTCGGCGACGCCCCAGGCGGCGGCGACCTCGTCCCGCGCGCGCGGGTCGGTGGCCGGACGGCCGCCGGGCAGCAGCGAGGGCAGCGCGCCCACCTCGACGGCGGCCCGCTCCCCCGCCCGGCGCGGAATCCACACCAGCCGGGCGCCGGTCGCGGTGGCGGTCCGCACGGCGGCGGTCAGTCCGCCGCGCACGGCCGCGAGCCGCTCACCGACGACGATGACCGATCCCGGGGCGCGCAGCGCCTGAGCGGCCCTGGCCCCGTCCTCCGCCAGGCCGACCCCGGCGGCGAGCGCGTCCAGCCACTCCGTCTCGGTGCCGGGAGCCGCGGGCAGCAGCGTGCCGCCCGCCTTCTCCAGGCCCTTCGTCACATGGGTCGCGAGGGAGAAGGTGCGCTGGCCGTGCTTGCGCCAGGCCTTGCGCAGCCGCAGGAAGACACCGGGCGCCTCCTCCTCCGACTCGAAGCCGGCGAGCAGGACGGCGGGCGCCTTCTCCAGGGCGGCGTACGTGACGCCGGTCCCGTCGAGGTCCTTGCCCCGCCCCGCCACGCGTGCCGCGAGGAAGTCGGCCTCCTCGCTGCTGTGCACGCGCGCGCGGAAGTCGATGTCGTTCGTGTCGAGCGCCACGCGCGCGTACTTGCTGTACGCGTAGGCGTCCTCCACGGTGAGCCGGCCGCCGGTCAGGACCGCGGCCCGGCCACGCGCGGCGGCGAGACCGCGGGCGGCGACGTCCAGGGCCTCGGGCCAGCTGGCGGGTTCGAGGACGCCGTCGGCGTTGCGCACCAGCGGAGTGGTCAGCCGGTCGGGCCGCTGTGCGTACCGGAAGCCGAAGCGTCCCTTGTCGCACATCCACTCCTCGTTGACCTCGGGGTCGTCGGCCGCGAGGCGCCGCATGACCTTGCCGCGCCGGTGGTCCGTGCGGCTCGCGCAACCACCCGAGCAGTGCTCGCACACCGAGGGCGACGACACCAGGTCGAAGGGGCGCGAGCGGAATCGGTACGCCGCCGAGGTGAGCGCGCCGACCGGGCAGATCTGGATGGTGTTCCCGGAGAAATAGGACTCGAAGGGGTCGCCCTCGCCCGTCCCGACCTGCTGCAGGGCCCCGCGCTCGATCAGCTCGATCATCGGGTCGCCGGCGATCTGGTTGCTGAAGCGGGTGCAGCGCGCGCACAGCACGCACCGCTCGCGGTCGAGCAGCACCTGCGTGGAGATCGGCACCGGCTTCTCGTACGTCCGCTTCTTGCCCTCGAAGCGGGAGTCCGGGTCGCCGACCTGCATCGCCTGGTTCTGCAGCGGGCACTCGCCGCCCTTGTCGCAGACCGGGCAGTCCAGCGGGTGGTTGATGAGCAGCAGCTCCATCACACCCCGCTGCGACTTCTCCGCGACGGCCGAGGTGAGCTGCGACTTCACGACCATGCCGTCGGTGCACGTGATGGTGCAGGACGCCATCGGCTTGCGCTGGCCCTCCACCTCCACGATGCACTGGCGGCAGGCGCCCGCGGGGTCGAGCAGCGGGTGGTCGCAGAACCGGGGGATCTCGATGCCGAGCAGTTCGGCGGCCCGGATGACCAGCGTCCCCTTGGGGACGCTGATCTCGATGCCGTCGATGGTCAGCGAGACGAGATCCTCCGGCGGCACCGCCGGCTCGCCGCCCCCAGAGGGAGCGCTGTTGGTGGTCACTGTCATGCGTTCACCTCCGTGTGCTGGTCGGCGCGGTCGCTCCAGAGAGTCGACTTGGCCGGGTCGAAGGGGCAGCCCCCGCCGGTGATGTGCTGCTCGTACTCCTCGCGGAAGTACTTCAGCGAGGAGAAGATCGGCGAGGCGGCGCCGTCGCCGAGGGCGCAGAAGGACTTGCCGTTGATGTTGTCGGCGATGTCGTTGAGCTTGTCGAGGTCGGCCATGACGCCCTTGCCGGCCTCGATGTCGCGGAGCAACTGCACCAGCCAGTACGTCCCTTCGCGGCAGGGCGTGCACTTGCCGCAGGACTCGTGGGCGTAGAACTCCGTCCAGCGGGTCACGGCCCGCACGACGCACGTCGTCTCGTCGAAGCACTGGAGCGCCTTGGTGCCGAGCATCGAGCCCGCGGCGCCGACGCCCTCGTAGTCGAGGGGCACGTCGAGGTGCTCGTCGGTGAACATCGGCGTCGAGGAGCCGCCGGGCGTCCAGAACTTGAGCCGGTGCCCGGCCCGCATGCCGCCGCTCATGTCGAGCAGCTGCCGCAGCGTGATGCCGAGCGGGGCCTCGTACTGGCCGGGGCTGGTGACATGGCCGCTGAGCGAGTAGAGCGTGAAGCCCGGAGACTTCTCGCTCCCCATGGACTTGAACCAGTCTTTCCCGCGGTTGAGGATCGCGGGAACCGACGCGATGGACTCGACGTTGTTCACCACAGTGGGGCATGCGTAGAGACCCGCGACAGCAGGGAAAGGGGGACGCAGTCGCGGTTGGCCTCGACGGCCTTCGAGCGAGTCGAGCAGCGCGGTCTCCTCACCGCAGATGTACGCGCCCGCGCCCGCGTGCACGGTGAGTTCCAGATCGAGTCCGCTGCCCAGGACGTTCTTGCCGAGGTAGCCCGCCGCGTAGGCCTCGCGGACGGCCTCGTGCAGCCTGCGCAGCACGGGGACGACCTCGCCCCGCAGGTAGATGAAGGCATGCGAAGAGCGGATCGCGTAGCACGCGATCACGATCCCCTCGATGAGGGAATGCGGGTTCGCGAAGAGGAGCGGGATGTCCTTGCAGGTCCCCGGCTCCGATTCGTCGGCGTTGACAACCAGATAGTGCGGCTTGCCGTCGCCCTGCGGGATGAACTGCCACTTCATCCCGGTGGGGAAGCCCGCGCCGCCGCGGCCCCGCAGGCCCGCGTCCTTCACGTACGCGATGAGGTCGTCGGGGGCCATGGCGAGCGCCTTGCGCAGGCCCTCGTACCCCTCGTGCCGCCGGTAGGTCTCCAGCGTCCAGGACTTCTCCTCGTCCCAGAAGGCGGAGAGGACCGGTGCGAGCAGTTTCTCGGGGCTCGTCTCGTTGTCGATCTCGGCTGCCAAGGTCATCACTCCCCCTCCTCGGCGGTCGGTCCGGCCGGGTGGGCCGGGTCGGATGCCGAGGTCTGCTGCGGTGCGTCGTGCGAGCTCAGGTGCTCGGCGGGCGCTTCGTCCTGCGGTCCGCCCGCGCGCGGGTGGACGACGCGCGGGTGCGGCTCCTCGCCCTTGGCCAGGCGTAGCCCGATGAGCGACGCGGGGCCCGCGCCGCCGCTCGCCTCGACGGCGCCGGGGCGCTCGTCGGGGAAGCCGGCCAGGATCCGGGCGGTCTCCTTGTACGTGCACAGGGGCGCGCCGCGAGTGGGTTCGACCGGTACGCCCGCGCGCAGGTCGTCCACGAGCCGCTTGGCCGACGCCGGCGTCTGATTGTCGAAGAACTCCCAGTTGACCATCACGACGGGGGCGAAGTCGCAGGCGGCGTTGCACTCGATGTGCTCAAGCGTGATCTTGCCGTCCTCGGTGGTCTCGTCGTTGCCGACGCCGAGGTGCTGCTTGAGCTCGTCGAAGATCGCGTCGCCGCCCATGACCGCGCAGAGCGTGTTGGTGCAGACGCCGACCTGGTAGTCGCCGGAGGGCTTGCGCCGGTACATGGTGTAGAAGGTCGCGACGGCCGTGACCTCGGCCGTGGTCAGACCGAGCACGTCGGCGCAGAACTGCATGCCGGTGCGCGTCACGTACCCCTCCTCCGACTGCACCAGGTGCAGCAGGGGAAGGAGCGCGGACCGCGATCCCGGGTAGCGGGCGATGATCTCCTTGGCGTCCGCCTCCAGCCTGGCCCGCACGTCGGCGGGGTAGGCGGGGGCGGGGAGTTGGGGCATGCCCAGGCTGACGCCCGTGCCCTGCTCCGAGGAGGGAGTGGTGGTCACCGGTCGACGCCTCCCATCACGGGGTCGATGGACGCGACGGCGACGATGACGTCGGCGACCTGGCCGCCCTCGCACATCGCCGCCATGGCCTGCAGGTTGGTGAAGGACGGGTCGCGGAAGTGGACCCGGTAGGGGCGGGTGCCGCCGTCGGAGACGACGTGCACGCCCAGTTCGCCCTTGGGTGACTCGACGGCGGTGTACGCCTGTCCGGCCGGGACGCGGAAGCCCTCGGTCACCAGCTTGAAGTGGTGGATCAGGGACTCCATGGAGGTGCCCATGATCTTCTTGATGTGGTCGAGCGAGTTGCCGAGGCCGTCCGGGCCGAGCGCGAGCTGCGCGGGCCAGGCGATCTTCTTGTCGGCGACCATGACGGGGCCGGGGGCGAGCCGGTCGAGGCACTGCTCGACGATGCGCAGCGACTGGCGCATCTCCTCCAGGCGGATGAGGAAGCGCCCGTAGGAGTCGCAGGTCTCGGCGGTCGGGATGTCGAACTCGTAGTTCTCGTAGCCGCAGTAGGGCTGCGACTTGCGCAGGTCGTGCGGCAGGCCCGCCGAGCGGAGGACGGGGCCCGTGGCTCCGAGCGCCATGCAGCCGGAGAGGTCGAGGTAGCCGACGTCCTGCATGCGGGCCTTGAAGATGGGGTTCCCGGTGGCGAGCTTGTCGTACTCCGGGAGGTTCTTCTTCATCGTCTTCACGAACTCGCGGAGCTGGTCCACCGCGCCGGGCGGCAGGTCCTGGGCGAGTCCGCCGGGCCGGATGTACGCGTGGTTCATGCGCAGGCCGGTGATGAGCTCGTAGAGGTCGAGAATCAGTTCACGATCCCGGAAGCCGTAGATCATGATCGTGGTCGCGCCGAGTTCCATGCCGCCGGTGGCGATGCACACCAGGTGCGAGGAGAGGCGGTTGAGCTCCATGAGGAGCACGCGGATGACCGAGGCGCGGTCGGGGATCTGGTCCTCGATGCCGAGCAGCTTCTCGACGCCGAGGCAGTACGCGGTCTCGTTGAAGAACGGCGTGAGGTAGTCCATGCGCGTGACGAACGTCGTGCCCTGCGTCCACGTGCGGTACTCGAGGTTCTTCTCGATGCCCGTGTGCAGGTAGCCGATGCCGCAGCGGGCCTCGGAGACCGTCTCGCCCTCGATCTCCAGGATGAGGCGGAGCACGCCGTGCGTGGACGGGTGCTGCGGGCCCATGTTGACGATGATGCGCTCGTCGTCGGCCTTGGCCGCGGACTGGACGACCTCGTCCCAGTCGCCGCCGGTGACCGTGTAGACGGCCCCCTCGGTCGTCTCCCGGGCCCCGGAAGCGTGCGAAGCGGATTGAGAAGTGGACATCAGCTGTACGACCTCCGCTGGTCCGGAGCCGGGATCTGGGCGCCCTTGTACTCGACGGGGATGCCGCCGAGGGGGTAGTCCTTGCGCTGCGGGAAGCCCTGCCAGTCGTCCGGCATCATGATCCGGGTCAGGGCCGGGTGGCCGTCGAAGACGAGGCCGAAGAAGTCGTACGTCTCGCGCTCGTGCCAGTCGTTGGTCGGGTAGACGGCGACCAGCGAGGGCACGTGCGGGTCGGCGTCGGGGACGCCGACCTCCAGCCGGATCAGCCGGTTGTGGGTGATCGAGCGCAGGTGGTAGACGGCGTGCAGCTCGCGGCCCTTGTCCTCCAGGAAGTGCACTCCCGAGACGCCCGTGCAGAGCTCGAAGCGCAGGGCCGGATCGTCCCGCAGCGTCCGCGCGACGCGTACGAGGTGTTCGCGCGCGATGTGGAAGGTCAGCTCGCCGCGGTCGACGACCGTCTTCTCGATCGCGTTCTCGGGGAGCAGGCCCTGCTCCTCCAGCGCGCCCTCCAGTTCGTCGGCGACCTCGTCGAACCAGCCGCCGTACGGTCGCGCGGACGCGCCGGGCAGGGTGATGGTCCTGACGAGTCCGCCGTAGCCGGAGGTGTCGCCGCCGTTCTCGGCGCCGAACATGCCCCTGCGGACGCGGATGACCTCGCCGGTGTCGTCGCGCGGGGCGGGGACGCCGTTGGCGGCGCCGTTCTCGGGTGCCTCGCTCATCGCAGCAGCCCCTTCATCTCGATGGTGGGGAGCGCCTTGAGGGCCGCCTCCTCCGCCTCGCGTGCCGCTTCCTCCGCGTTCACGCCGAGCTTGGAGCCCTGGATCTTCTGGTGGAGCTTGAGGATCGCGTCCATCAGCATCTCGGGCCGCGGCGGACAGCCGGGCAAATAGATGTCAACGGGGACAACATGGTCCACACCCTGCACAATCGCGTAATTGTTGAACATCCCGCCCGATGAGGCGCATACACCCATCGAGATCACCCACTTGGGGTTGGGCATCTGGTCGTAGACCTGCCGCAGGACGGGCGCCATCTTCTGGCTCACCCGGCCCGCCACGATCATCAGATCGGCCTGGCGCGGCGAGCCGCGGAAGACCTCCATGCCGAAGCGCGCCAGGTCGTACCGGCCCGCGCCCGTCGTCATCATCTCGATGGCGCAGCACGCGAGACCGAACGTGGCGGGGAAGACGGATGACTTGCGCACCCAGCCCGCGGCTTGTTCGACGGTGGTCAGCAGAAAACCGCTCGGCAGTTTCTCTTCGAGTCCCATGCTCTTTGGCCCCTCAGACCTTTAGTCCCATTCCAGGCCGCCGCGCCGCCATACGTACGCGTACGCGACGAAGACGGTGAGCACGAAGAGCAGCATCTCCACGAGCCCGAAAATCCCCAGCGCGTCGAACGTGACGGCCCAGGGGTAGAGGAAGACGATCTCGATGTCGAAGACGATGAAGAGCATCGCCGTCAGGTAGTACTTGATGGGAAATCGCCCACCACCGGCCGGCGTCGGCGTCGGCTCGATACCGCACTCGTAGGCCTCGAGCTTTGCGCGGTTGTACCGCTTTGGACCGATAAGCGTGGCCATGACCACGGAGAAGATCGCAAAGCCTGCCCCGAGGGCTCCCAGCACGAGGATGGGCGCATAGGCGTTCACGCTCCTCGCTCCTCTCAGTCGGCACTGACTGTTGGCGGTTGCGTCGGACCCGGCCCCGCTTCTCATCCGAAGATCGCTTACATGTGAAGCAGGTCACAAGCCCAACTGCCCCGCATCTTATGCCCGCCGGTCTGTGATCTGCGACACGGGGTGCGCCAACGGCTTTGTGATCTCTGCCACCTGACGAAGGATCATGAAGTCGGATGAGCGGTAATCTTCGTACGCGAAGCGCCTGAGTGATCACCAGAGGTGACATCTCGGCGCGTCGTCGCTGGTCGAGGGGGTGTTGCCCTATCAAGAAGTGGCCGCTACAGGCAAATTGGCGCTGGACGTGATCACTTGATAGAGGCAACCGCTTCACGCGTCGGCACCAACGAGGCGGACGAAAGTGGACGCGTGCCCCGATTCACGAGCGGAAGGGACCACGCCACGACGGCTCATGGGCCATCCGGCGGACGGCCGGCGAATCACCCGGCGACGACGGCGCAGCCACCCGGCCCCCGGCCCGGTGGCCACCGCGAGGGCGGCCGGAAGGCGCGGGAGATCTCGGGGAGGTCTCGGCGAGATCTCAGGGAGATCCCCGAGGGGTTACGCATGTGACCTGTGACACATGCGAGCGGGGGGTGAAAGCGCGGGGCTTGGCCAACTGAGTCAACCGGTGGTAGACCGGGGGCAATTCGGGCGTATCACAGAAAACCCATGATCACAGGCGTGATCGCCGTCGTCCGCTTTGCCCGTTACGGCGTCAATAAGGAACGACACGCCCGGGATTCGGGGCCGAAAACGGCAACTGTGGCGCACCACACGTTTCTTGATGGGAACCATGAGTCCCTGATAGCGGTTGTTCTCATGTCCCACACCGCTCACATACCCAGCCACCGGAAGCCCCGTCGCAGCGCCTCCAAGATCGCCCTGCGCGCCGGAGTTGCCGGTGGCGTCCTCAGCACCCTGGCAGTGGCCGCGGCGGCCGGTACGGCGAACGCGGCCGAGCCGGTGACCGAGACCATCGAAATGCCCACGCTCACCACCGATCTGTCCGCGCAGATCGCCCAGTCGGCGGATGTCACCCAGCAGGCCGCCGACACCTACGAGTCCCGCGCCGAGCAGGAGGCCGCCGCCACCAAGGCCGCCAAGCAGGCCAAGGCGGACCAGGCGCAGGCCGAGAAGAAGGCCGAGGCCGAGGCCGAGCGCAAGGCGAAGGCCGAGGCCGCCGCGGAGAAGAAGGCCGAGGAGGAGCGCGCCTCCCGGACCACCGAGCGCACCTCGCTCTCGACGCAGACCACCTCCGCCGGCTCCTCCGACTCGGCCCCCGCCCCGGCCAGCGGCAGCGTCGGCGCGGTCATCAGCTTCCTCAAGGCCCAGCTCGGCGACGCCTACGTGATGGGCGCCTCCGGCCCCAACGCCTGGGACTGCTCCAGCCTGGTGCAGGCCGCGTTCAAGCAGGCGGGCGTGGACCTTCCGCGCGTCTCGCAGGACCAGTCGGTCGCCGGCACCCCCGTCTCGCTCTCCAACGTCCAGGTGGGCGACATCCTCTACTGGGGTGGCGCGGGCTCCGCGTACCACGTGGGTGTGTACATCGGCAACGGCCAGTACCTCGACGCCGCCAACCCCAGCAAGGGCGTCGTCATCCAGGACCTGTCGGGCTACCCGGCCTCGGGCGCCGTGCGCGTCCTCTGACGGCCTTCTGAGCCACGCGTAAGGGCCGGACCTCCCGAGGGGGAGATCCGGCCCTTACGCACGCCCTCAGACGCTTCTGCGCGGCGCTTCGTTCAGTTCTTCGGCGACAGCTCCGCCATGCGCGACCAACCGGTGCCCGGAATCTCCGTGTTCACGATCTCCGGGACGGTGGCGATCGCCTCCGCCATCGTCTCCATGGCGGCCTTGAAGTGGTCGGAGCCGACGTGCGCGGCGCCGGCGTCGCCGTCGGCGAAGGCCTCCAGGAGCACGAACTGGTTCGGGTCCTCGACCGACCGCGACCACTCGAAGAAGACGTTGCCCGGCTCCGCGCGCGTGGCGGCGGTGAATGCGGCGGTCCGCTCGATCCAGCTCTCGCTGTGCTCGGGGCGGACGGTGAACTTGACGGCAATAAATATCATGCGTCCATTTTGCACCGTCCTGCCCGGACCGCCCACCGGGGGCCGCGCCACACCCCCCGGGGGCCGCGCCACACCCCCCGGGGCCGTGCCACACCCCCCGGGCCCACGCGCCTCGCCCACCCGGGCTACGCCCTCGGCGCCACCTTGCTCAGCCCGTTGATGACGCGGTCCATGGCGTCGCCGCCCGTCGGGTCCGTGAGGTTCGCCAGCATCTTCAGCGTGAACCTCATCAGGACCGGATGGGTGAGTCCGCGCTGCGTCGCGATCTTCATGACCTTCGGGTTGCCGATGAGCTTCACGAAGGCGCGGCCCAGCGTGTAGTAGCCGCCGTAGGTCTCCTTGAGCGTCTTCGGGTAGTTCTGCAGCGCCAGTTCCCGCTGGGCGGGGGTGGCACGCGCGTGTGCCTGCACGATGACGTCCGCCGCGATCTGGCCGGACTCCATGGCGTACGCGATGCCCTCGCCGTTGAACGGGTTCACCAGGCCGCCCGCGTCACCCACCAGGAGCAGCCCCTTGGTGTAGTGCGGCTGGCGGTTGAAGGCCATCGGCAGGGCCGCGCCGCGGATCGGCATCGTCATGTTGTCCGGTGTGTAGCCCCAGTCCTCCGGCATCGAGGCGCACCAGGCCTTGAGGACCTCGCGCCAGTCGAGCTCGCGGAAGGCCTTGGAGGAGTTGAGGATGCCGAGGCCGACGTTGGAGGTGCCGTCGCCCATGCCGAAGATCCAGCCGTAGCCGGGCAGCAGGCGGTCCTCGGACCCGCGGCGGTCCCACAGCTCCAGCCAGGACTCCAGGTAGTCGTCGTCGTGGCGCGGCGAGGTGAAGTACGTCCGCACGGCCACGCCCATCGGCCGGTCCTCGCGCCGGTGCAGCCCCATGGCCAGCGAGATCCGCGAGGAGTTGCCGTCGGCCGCGACGACCAGCGGGGCGTGGAAGGTGACCGCGGTCTTCTCCTCGCCGAGCTTGGCGTGCACGCCGGTGATGCGGCCGGTGCGGTCGTCGATGACGGGGGCGCCGACGTTGCAGCGTTCGTAGAGCCTGGCGCCCGCCTTCTGCGCCTGCCGGGCGAGCTGCTCGTCGAAGTCGTCGCGCTTCCGTACGAGGCCGTAGTCGGGGTAGGACGCCAGCTCGGGCCAGTCGAGCTGGAGCCGCACGCCGCCGCCGATGATGCGGAGGCCCTTGTTCCGCAGCCAGCCGGCCTCTTCGGAGATGTCGATCCCCATGGAGACGAGCTGCTTGGTGGCGCGGGGGGTGAGGCCGTCACCGCAGACCTTCTCCCGCGGGAACGCGGTCTTCTCCAGGAGGAGGACGTCGAGCCCTGCCTTCGCCAGGTAGTAGGCCGTCGTCGAACCGGCGGGCCCGGCTCCGACGACGATGACGTCCGCGGTGTGTTCGGAGAGGGGCTCGGTCACGGCGGGTTCTCCCCAAGGATCGAAAACTGTGTGCCGGCCGGCACGGGATATGGGCAGTCTATGAGGCGGTACCGACCTACCAGCCGAAGGGCCACACGTGACCGAGCAGACCGAGACCCTGCCCGCAGCACCCCTCCCCGACGTGCGGCTCCGCGTCCCCACCCACGAGGACGCCTTCACCTGGCACCGCCTCTTCGACGACCCCGAGGTCATGGAGTTCCACGGCGGCGCGCCCGCGGAGCTCTCCGTGTACGAGGAGCTGACGGCCAGGCAGCGCAGACACGACGCCGAACGGGGCTACTGCCTCTGGACCTTGCTGGACGACGCGGGCGCACCCGTCGGCTTCACCGGCGCCCAGCCCTGGAGCCGCCCCTGGGGGCCCGCCGGTGAGATCGAGATCGGCTGGCGGCTCGGCCGCGCCTCCTGGGGCAAGGGGTATGCGACGGCCGCCGCGAGCGCCACGATCGAACGCCTGCGGGCGGCGGGCGTGCCGAGCGTGGTGGCGATGGTCGACGCCGGCAACGAACGCTCCATCGCGGTGACCCGGCGGCTCGGCATGGTGCTCGGCGAGACGTTCACCACGCCGGAACCGCCGGGCGGCGACGGCTCCCGGCGGGTGGCGTACTGCTTCCGGCTCACCCTGTAGCCGCTGCCAGGCGCCTGGCGGCGTCAGCCGGTGAGCCGCCAGGTGTCCAGCGCCGTCCGGTGCGTCCGCTCGCCCTTGGCCGTGGACCAGGCGCTCTCCCGCCAGGAGAGCTGGATCGCGTACTCCGTGCCGTCGTCGGCGATGTAGCTCTGGTTCAGGGCGTGGATTCCCCGGCCCGACTTGTCCGTGAAGGTGTACTCCCAGAGCGCCCCTTCCCGCCCCTCGAAGGTGTTCGCCTCCATCCGGACACGCCGGTAGTCGGACTTGTCCGGCGCCTTCTTCGTGTGCTCCTCGATGTTGAGGAAGTTCTCGTACGAGGTGTAGGGCGCGGCGGTGACCACGCCGACCAGGAACTCCTCGCGCCCCGGGCCCGCGTACGTGATCTGCCCCGGCCGCTCGGGGTCCACCGCCTGCCGGGTCCAGCCCTCGGGGACCGCGAAGGAGAACCCCTCGGCGTCCGTCACCCGCTCCGTCCCCGCGGGGACGCCGTCCTCGGCGGCCGCTCCCGGCCCTTCGCTCCCGTCCGCTTCCGGGGTCTCGGTCGCGGGCCGCTCCGATACCTGGCGGTCCGGCTCCTCGCCCGGCTCCTCGGAGGACTTCGCGGCGGGCTTGTCGTCCTTGGCCGTCAGCGCCGGCTTGTCGTCGTCGCCGTTCTGCCAGACCAGGATTGCGGCCGTCGCGCCGCCCCCGACGAGGAACGCCCCGGCGATCGTCGCCACCCAGATCCGGGCCCGGCCACGCGGCTTCGCCGTGGGCTGCCGCCCGATCCGTACGGCGTGCGGATCGTGCGCGGTGACGGTCTGCTCGTACGGGAACGGGGACTGGGACGGCGACGGGGGCGGCCCCTGGCCGAAGGCGGGCGCGGGAGCGCCGGGCGCCGGGGGCGTGCCGGGTCCGTACGCGGGCGCGGCCGGGCCTCCGCCCTGTCCCGTCATCCGCAGCAGGTAGGGCGCGATGAGCACGGCGGCGAAGATCCAGAGCAGGCCGAAGAGCAGCATCTCGGGGACGCTGAGCCCGACGTCCACGCTGCCGTCGCGCTCTGCCCCGCGGAGTCCGGCGCCGCCGGTGGCGGCGCCGGACGCCTCGACGCGGAGGCCGCCGACACCGGCGAGCAGCAGGACGAGGCCGAAGAAGACGCCGCCCGCGAGCAGTTGCTCGCCCCTGCCCACGCAGCGCCGCGCGGCCAGGAGACCGATGGTCAGCGCGCAGACCAGGCCGAGGGCGAGCGCGCCCACGACGGCCCAGTCGTTGGTGACGTCGCCCAGCTCGGAGAGACCGAAGGTCTCGCTCTTGGTGCCGCCGCCGTACAGCGAGTTGCCGCCGCGCACGGCGACCTCCGACGCGGCGCCCCAGCCGAGGCCGAGCGCGGCGATCGCGAGGTTCGGCAGGATGAGCAGGGCGATCAGGAGCGGCGAGACGTCGGTGTCGTCCAGGTCGGTGGCCCGGTCCAGGTCGTCGAGCTGCGCCAGGCTGATGAAGGCGACCACCGAGCAGAGCGCGACGACCACGGCGAGGGCGCGCACGGCGGTCCCGGTGGCACGCAGGAAGGCCTGCACGCCGGGGCGCGGGGCGGTGCCCGCGCCCCAGTTCACGCCGTCACGGCGCAGCACCGCGCAGGCGACGAGGAGCGCGAGGACCAGTGAGCCGAGCAGGGAGAACACCGGGGAGGAGGACAGCTCGATGCCCTCGATCTCCGGCTGCGCGAAGAGCGCGAGGCCGAGCGTGCTGACGGCGACCAGGAGCGCGACGCGGACAGCGGCCTCCCCACCGGCCGTGCCGCCGGCCTGACCGTACTGCCGCGCGACGAGGCGGCCGCGCAGAACGCGTACGCCGATGAAGAGCGCCACCAGCCACAGCACGGTCACCGTGAGCGGGACGAAGTGCAGGGAGGCGGCTCCCTCCATGGCGGTCACCGAGTCGGAGCCCGAGCCGAAGCCGCCGGAATCCCCGAAGCCGCCCGAGTCGCCGAAGCCGCCCGAGTCCCCGAAGCCGCCCGAGTCCCCGAAGCCGTCCGAGTCGCCGAAGCCGCCGTCGCCGTCGGTGCCGGGCCGCGTCTCACGTCCCGACAGCTCGAAGCCGCCGCCCACCGACTGGAGCAGCAGCGCGAGGCCGACCCGCAGCCGGTCCGTGAAGCCGACCACCGTGTCGTCGCCCTGGCCGTACGACGGGATGGCGAGCCCGAGGCCGGCGAGGAGCAGCAGCGCGAAGGGCCAGAGCGCGGCCTGGGCGGACCCGGCCCAGTCCCCGCGGAACGTCCGCCCGAGGAAGGCGCCGACCGGTGAAGGGGCCGCGGGGGCCATGGGTGCCGCGGGGGCAGCCGGGGCCGCCGGGGTGAAGGCGGGCGGGGGCGGCGCGCCCGGCGTGGGCGGGGCCGCAGGGACCGGGGTCGGCGGGGCGGCGGGGGCCGGCGGGGGCGAGGCCGCCGGGGCCGGGGGCACGCCCGGCGCGGGCGGCGGCGCGGCGGCCCCGGGGTCCGGAAGGCGTTCCTTGCCGCACTTCATGCAGAAGCGGGCCTCATCGGGGGCAGCGGCCCCGCAGTGTGGGCAGTACGACGCCATCAGAACGCTCCGTCACAGTCCAGGCGATCTCCCGCGAGCGGGAAAGGACCGACCCCATAAGAGCCGCATAAGTTTTGGCGGGGTCGTATCAACGGACACATCTTGCCCGCTGACCGGTTCCCCGCCGGTCCCAGATCCCTGTTCTCAACTCAAGTGTTATGCGGCGGGGTTCGGCATGCCCCGCCCGAAGCGGCGCCGGGTCAGCCCTGCTTGAAGCCGCGGTGCAGCGCCACGACGCCGCCCGTGAGGTTCCGCCAGGCCACCTTCGACCAGCCCGCGTCCTTCAGCAGCCCGGCGAGCGCGGGCTGGTCGGGCCAGGAGCGGATGGACTCGGCGAGGTAGACGTAGGCGTCGGGGTTGGAGGACACGGCACGCGCGACCGGCGGCAGCGCGCGCATCAGGTACTCCTCGTAGACCGTGCGGAACGGCGCCCAGGTCGCGTGCGAGAACTCGCAGATCACGACGCGGCCGCCGGGCCTCGTCACGCGGTACAGCTCGCGCAGGGCCGCGCCGGTGTCCTGGATGTTGCGCAGCCCGAAGGAGATCGTGACGGCGTCGAAGGTGTCGTCCTTGAAGGGCAGCTTCGTGCCGTCGCCCGCGGTGAACGGCATCCACGGGTGGCGTCCCTTGCCGACCCGCAGCATGCCGAGCGAGAAGTCGCAGGGCACGACGTACGCGCCGGCCCGCGCGAAGGGCTGCGAGGACGTGGCGGTGCCGGCGGCCAGGTCGAGGACCTTCTGCGCCGGGCGCGCGTCCACCGCCTTCGCGACCTCCTTGCGCCAGAGGCGGGCCTGGCCGAGGGAGAGCACGTCGTTGGTGAGGTCGTATCGTTCCGCGACGTCGTCGAACATCGTGGCGACTTCGTGGGGCTGCTTGTCCAAGGAGGCTCTGGTCACCCGGCCCATTGTGTCAGCCGGGGCTTCTCTCTCTGCTGGGGGTTGCTTGCGCGGGCGGGTTCTTTCTCCTGCGCGGGCTCCCTCGCCGGAGCGTCTGCCGTGCTCCGTTCCTGGGCGGGTGCGGGTTCTTTGTGGTCGTTCGCGCAGTTCCCCGCGCCCCTTCAGGGCACCTCCCGGCACCCCCTGGCATTGCCCGCGCTCCGCGGTCGTGTGTCAGCGGGCCCTGTAGACCAGCTTTCCGTTGATCACTGTCGCCACGCACGTTCCCGCGCCTCTGGTGACCAGGGCTCCCCGGTCCGTCACGTCGAAGATCGCGAAGCGGGCCGGGGCGCCCGGGGCCAGGGGTGGGAGCAGGATCAGGGGAGTCGGGGAGAGGGACGGCGGGCCCGGGAGGGTCGGGGGGCGGTGGCCCACCGCCAGGCCCGCGCGGCGCACCGCGTCCACCACCGGGCGGGCCCGCAGCTCCCCCGCCACCGCCACCGTGCCGTGGGCCAGGAGCCGCTGCACGCCGCGCCGGGCGCTCGCGCCGAGCCGGGAGGGGTCGGCGCGGAAGAGCGCGCGGGCCCGTTCGCCGCCGATGGGCGCGGTGCCGAGCCGGTCGGCCTCACGGGGGTCGGGGTGGTAGGTGGCCTCGAGGAGTTCGGGGCCGTAGGGGTTGAGCAGGCCGGGCGTGAGGATGCCGGGCCAGCGCCGGACGCGGGCGGCGGGATGCGCCGCGGCCAGCTCCTCGTACGGGCCGACGGCGGCGATCGACGCGCCGTCGGCCAGCACCGCCGTCCCGGGCGAGCGCTCGGCGACGTGAAGGGTCAGCAACGCGGGCTCAGTTGGCGCTGAGGAGCTTCAGCTCCGGGTGCGCCGTGCCGCCCTCGATCGCGACGGACGAGATGTGCGAGGCGACGCGGTCGTCGACCGGGTCGTTCGCCGGGTCGTCGTGCACGACCAGGTGCTCGTACGTCGTGGCGCGCTGGGCCGGGACGCGCTCGGCCGTGCGGATCATGTCGATCATCTCGCGGAGGTTCGAGCGGTGCTTGGCGCCGGCGGAGGAGACGACGTTCTCCTCCAGCATCACCGAGCCGAGGTCGTCCGCGCCGTAGTGCAGGGTGAGCTGGCCGGCCTCCTTGCCGGTGGTCAGCCAGGAACCCTGGATGTGCGCCACGTTGTCGAGGAAGATCCGCGCGATGGCGATCATGCGGATGTACTCGAAGATCGTCGCCTGGGTGCGGCCCTTGAGGTGGTTGTTCTCGGGCTGGTACGTGTACGGGATGAAGGCCCGGAAGCCGCCGGTCCTGTCCTGCACGTCGCGGATCATCCGCAGGTGCTCGATGCGCTCGGCGTTGGTCTCGCCGGTGCCCATGAGCATGGTGGACGTGGACTCGACGCCGAGGTTGTGGGAGATCTCCATGATCTCCAGCCAGCGCTCGCCGGACTCCTTCAGGGGCGCGATGGCCTTGCGCGGGCGGGCGGGGAGCAGTTCGGCGCCCGCCCCGGCGAACGAGTCGAGCCCGGCCGCGTTGATGCGCTGGATCGCCTCCTCCACCGACACCTTCGAGATGCGGGCCATGTGCTCGACCTCGGAGGCGCCGAGGGAGTGGATGACCAGCTGCGGGAACTCCCGCTTGATCGCGGAGAAGTGCTTCTCGTAGTACTCGACGCCGAAGTCCGGGTGGTGTCCGCCCTGGAACATGATCTGCGTCCCGCCGAGCTCGACCGTCTCCGCGCAGCGGCGCAGGATGTCGTCGAGGTCCCGCGTCCAGCCCTTCTTGGTGTCCTTCGGGGCGGCGTAGAAGGCGCAGAACTTGCACGCCGTCACACAGACGTTCGTGTAGTTGATGTTCCGCTCGATGATGTACGTCGCGATGTGCTCCGTGCCGGCGTAGCGACGGCGGCGCACCGCGTCGGCGGCGGCGCCGAGCGCGTGCAGCGGGGCGTCGCGGTAGAGGACGAGCGCCTCCTCCGGAGTGATCCGCCCACCTGCGGCGGCGCGGTCGAGGACGGACTGAAGCGCGGCCTTCTCGGTCACCGGGGCGTCCCTTTCGTAAGGGTTGGGGGCGGACCCAGCCAGCGTACGCCAGAGCCACCCGCGGCCTTCCGGTAGCCCGGCGTCAGGCGGAGAACGCCCCGAGCAGGACGCCCACGAAAGCGCCGCTGATCAGGAAGGGCCCGAAGGGGATCGCCGTCCTGCGGCCCGCGCGGCGGGCGACGACGAGCGCCACCCCGTACAGCGAGGCCAGCAGGAACCCGGCGAAGGCCCCGAGCAGCAGCACGCCCCAGCCGTACCAGCCGAGCACCGCCCCCAGGCAGAGCGCGAGCTTGACGTCGCCGAAGCCCATGCCGTCGGGGCTGATGAGGAACAGCACGAAGTACGCCCCGGCCAGCGCGAACGCCCCGTACAGCGCCCCGGTCCACGAGCCGCCGTGCTCGGGCAGCAGCGCGGCGACGGCGAGCAGGACGAGCGCGGCCCCGCCGAGCGGCAGCGTCAGCACGTCGGGCAGCCGGTGCACGGTGAAGTCGACGACGGCGAGCAGCACCCCGAAGGGCGCGAGGACCAGCCAGACGGCTAGCTCGGGCCGGGGCCCGGTGGTGGCGGCGAGGGCCGCGCAGACGAGCGCGGCGGCGGGCGCGACCACCCAGGTGCGGGGCCCGAACCAGGCCCCGCCGGCCCGCGCGAGCCCCACCCAGCTCCGCAGGGGCGCCCCCTCCGGGCTCTCGGTGCGCCAGCTCTCCTCGGGCGGCACGGAGAGCCGGTAGGCGGCGCGGGGCACGAGGAGCCCGGCGAGAGCCCCCCAGAGGGCTCCGGTGAGGGCGAGGAGGGGAGTCATGAGGGCACCTGCCTGCGGGGTGAACGGGTGGGTGGAAGACATCCGCCGCGCAGCGGCGGTACGGTCCGGTCACCCCGCGGCGGAGAGCCCCTCCCGCCACGCGGGCAGCAACTCGTCCAGCAGGGCCTCGGTCCGCGGCGGCAGCCCCCTGGCCCCGCTCCGGGCCAGCAGGTCCGCGGCGACCCGCTGGAGCCGCGCGGAGTCGTCCAGCGCGTGCGTCGCCCTCAGCAGCTCGTTCCAGAGCCGCTCGTCGCGCGGCGCGGAGCCGAGCGCCGCGTTGAGCGCCTCGATCGCCTTCTCGGCCCGCCCCTTCTCCAGGTGGAACTCCGACAGGGCGAGCCCGATGTCGGCGACGAGGAGCGGCAGCTGCGCGTCGATGATCTCGTGCGTGAGCCACGCGTAGCGGCCCCGCGGCCGGTCGGCGAGCAGCGGCCCCCGTACGAGGACCAGCGCGTCGGTGAGCATCCGGCCGCGCACGGCGCGGTTGCCGGCGCCGCGGCCCTGCGTCGCCTCGTGGTAGAGCGAGCGCAGCACGTCCAGGTCGGAGACGACGGACGTGGCGAGGGTGAGCCGCCCGTTCTGGTCGGCCCGCAGCCGCGGCGACCCGTCGGGGTCGGTGCCGAGCCACTCGCGCAACCGGTCGACGAGCGCGTCCCGTACGTCCTCGGTGACGCCGCGCGGCCAGAGCGCCGAGGCCAGCACCCGGGGGTGCACGCCCTCGCGGTGCAGGAGCAGCAGGGCGAGCGCCTCGTGCATCAGCGGACTGCGCTCGCCGTCGGGCGTGTCGAGGCCGATGATCTCGTAGGCGCCGACGAGGCGGGCGTAGACCGCGGGCCGGCCCTGCTCGGTGACGTCCACGAGGAACGGGGGCGCCGCGCCCGCGGGGCCGTCGTCGGGGCCGGGGCCGCCCTCGTCCTCCGGGTCGGCGTCGGTGAAGAGGCGGACCACGGCACGCCGCTGCGCTTCGGGCAGCGTCTGGGCCGTCAGTTCGAGGCCGAGCAGCGGGGCGAGCAGCTTGCCCTCGGGGGTGATCTCCATCTCCCAGGCGGCGCCGGGCAGCTCCCCGGAGTCCGTGCCGACGAGGTAGCCGATGCCGAGGCGTCCGGCGTCGGAGGCCAGCTCGGCGAGCTTGACGGCGTCGTCGCCGGTCGGCTGCTCGGCGAGCAGCACCAGGTGCGGGGCCCAGCGGGTGTGCTGGGCCGGTCCGGTGCGGCCGGTGAGCACGGAGTCGTGCCCCGCGGCGCCGAGCGCGCCGCGCCGCTGCCGGGTCTCGGCCTCCATGGTCTCCAGGAGGGCGTCCACGTCCTCCAGGTGCCGCAGCCGGTTGGGCGCGAGCGGGGTGAGGTCCTCGCCGAAGCCGACGAGGGTGATGGTCATGCGGTCCGACCAGCCGTTGGTGGCCAGTTCGGCGGCGACCGACGCGAAGACGGCGGCGCGGTCGGCCGCGCCGCCGCTCAGCGACACGATGCCCGGCACCGACTCCAGGTTGAGCAGGAGCCGCGAGTCGTCCAGGGTGCCGAGGCTGACGAGGCCCGGGTAGGGCGCGGCGCTGTCCACGTCCTCGTACCGCTCGGCGTCGGCGCGGGCGATGACCCAGAACGTCTCGTCCTGTCCGGGCTGCCAGGGCGCGGGCGGCCGTCCGGCGGGCGTGGCGAGCTGGAGGTGCAGGTCGCCGTTGCTCAGCCAGGCCGCGTACACGGTCGGCAGCGGGCGGCTCTCCTCGGCCAGCGAGGCGGCGAGGCCGCGCAGCGCGAGGCCGAGCAGGCGTACGCCCTCGGGGTCGGCGCCCACGAGGAGCGCGTCGTGCACGTCGGCGGCGTCGCCGGTCGGCGTCGGGAGCTGCATGCCGCCGCGCCCGGTGACCGCGCCCATGGCCGACTGCCACAGGGCCTGCCTGCGGCGCCGGCCCAGCGCGCCGAGCAGGCCGGCGGCCAGCAGGGGCGCGCCGATGAGCGCTTCGGGCAGCCCGAAGCCGGAGCCGTCGGCGGCATCGCCCGCGGTGGCCGCGGGCGCCTCGGGGGCGGCGGGCGCGGCGGGGCGCTGTTCGGGCAGGGCGATGTGGGCGGTGTCGCGGTCGACGGATCCGCCGCCGCCCTGCTCGCCGCCGCCCTGCCGGTGGTCGCCGGTCTCGGCGTAGTCGGAGATCTGCTCCTTGACGTCCTTCGAGACCTCGGGCGCCTCGTCGGGCATCTCGACCAGCTCGCCGCCGTGCGCGTCGCCCGGCATCTCCATGATCCAGCCGGGCCTGATGAGGCTCGCCTCGGAGAGCTTGGAGCCGTCGGGCTGCTCGCGGTCCTTGTTGAGCCGGTAGATCTCCTTGTACCTGCGCCCGTCGCCCAGGTGCCGCTCGGCGATCTCCCACAGCGAGTCGTGGTGGCGCCCCTCCGGGGGCTGGATGCGGTAGTACTTCGTGTCCCCCTCCTCGCCGCTGCCCGCGTGCGCGGCGGCCCGGTCGGCCTGCGCGGCGAGGGCGTCGGCGGCAGCGGCCGCCTGCCGGCCCTCCTGCCCGAACAGGCCGGGCGCCTGCTGCGCGCTCGCGGCGGACGCGGGCTTCTGGTTGCCTTCGAGGGACTGCCCGAACTGCGACAGGCCCGGCGCGAAGCTCGCCGCGGTGGCGCCCACCAGGAGCAGCGCGGCGACGAGCTGACGGGCGAGCAGCTGGCTGCCGCCCGCGCCGGGCACACGGCCCGGGATGCCGACGCCGGACAGCGCGGCCTTCATCTCGACGAGCACACAGGCGGTGAACTGGGCCCAGGCGAACCAGACGACGACGGTCAGCACGTTGATGAACGTGCCGACGGTGATCTCCTGCTGCAGCCAGCTCAGCGACGGCGCGCCCCCCGGCAGCGGCCACCCCACCAAGACGACGAGCGCGGCGGGCACGCCGACCAGGAGCACGGCCAGCGCGACGAAGGCGAGGAAGGCCTTGACGAAGTCTCCGAAGGTACGCCGGCGGCCCGGCAGCGCCTGCGGCGTACGGTTCCGCGGCGGCTGCGGGTTCGGCGGGCTCGTCGAGCGTGAGGTGGTGCGCGCCATGGCGGGTGTCCTGGTGTCCTGTGGGAAGGAGTGGGTGGGCGGGGTCGTCGCGGCTCCGGCGAGGTGCTCCCGAGCCTACTGAGCTGATGGTACGGATGGTGCCGATGGGCAGACAGGGGCCGCGTCCCGGCGGCCCGCCGCGGCCCTCAGCCGACCTGGTTCTCCGCGACGGCGCTGCCCTTCACCGTGACGTCGCCGCCGTAGAACATGCCGGTGAAGACGGGGCTGTAGGTCATCTGGACCTCCACCTCCACCTGTTGGGCGTTCGCCGTCACGCAGCGCGTCGCCGCGGCGTCCGCGCCGGTCAAACCCGCCTCGCGGACGAAGGCCCGGGCCCGGGCCCCGCAGTTCTCGTAGTTGATGGGCGCGCCCTCGACGCCTTCGTAGATGCCCTCGGTGTCGAGGTCCTGCGCCGCGTACCGCGCGGCCTGTTCCGCGATGTCGGCGGCGCGCTCCCGCTTGGAGATGGAGAGCCCGCCGTCGATGACGAACGCCGAGAGCGCGAGGAAGACGAGGGCGAAGATGATGACCGCGCCGGCGCCCGAGCCCCGGTCGTCCAGGTGCGCGCGGCGGGACGCGAGCCACGCGCGGACCGTCGGGTGACGCCTCACGCCGACCTCCGGTACGGGTCGAGCGGCGAGCTGAAGCTGGCCTTCAGCGTCGTCGGGACGTCCAGGCCGAGCATCGCCAACCCCTTCACCTGACAGCTGACTTCGACGGTGAAGAACGGGTCGACGTCCTCGTCGAAGCCGGTGCTCTTCTGGACCACGGACACCGGGCCCGAGCAGACGTCGGCGAGGTCGGCCCTCGCCGCCTTCTCCGCCTCGGCGAGCGCCGTGCCGTGCTCCTTCTGGATCGACCCGGCGCGGGCCGCGTCCCGCGCCGCCCCGTCGATGGCCCCGCGGCCGTCGACGAGCTGGCCGAAGGCCACCAGGACCAGGATGAACAGGATCATCACCGGGGCGAGGATCACGACCTCGACGGTCGAGAGCCCGCGGTCGCCGCACCGGGCGCGGAAGGCGCGTGTGCGACGCCACGCGCCGGCCACCGCGTCACGCATCACTCGTTCTCCTCGACGAACCGCTCGACGGGCCCCGACGACTGCGCGTGCACGGTGAAGTTCAGCCCGGGGAAGACCATCGGCACCTTGGCGGTGATCTCCACGCCGACGGTGGTCGCCTCGGGCTGGATGGTGCGCACGTCCGGGTCGATCACGAGCTGGGGGCCGAGCTGGCGGATGTAGGCGTCGGCCACGTCACGTGCCTCTCCGCGCCAGCCGCCCGCGTTCTCGTCGGCCGTGGCGCGGGCCTTGCGCGCGCCCGCCTGGGCCGCCGCCTGGGCCACGTGGTCCGCGAAGAAGTACAGGGCGAACTGCACCGTCGCGAAGATCATGAAGAACAGCACCGGCGTGAGCAGCACGAACTCGATGGCGGTCATGCCGGATTCGCCGCGGGTGGAGGCGGCCTCCACCCGGCGGCGCACGAATCCCCGCATCCCGCGCGTCCCCCCTCGCACCCGGCCCCCGTCCCCCTTCACACCGCTCGCACGGTTCACACCGCTCACGCCGCCGAAACCCCGCGGGTCAGCAGGTCTTGCCCGCGTCGGCGCCCTCGATGCACTTGCCGACCTTGTCCGCGCCGCCCTTCAGCGCGGCGTTGATGATCGCGGCTACGACGCCCACGATCGCCACGACGACCGCCGAGATGATGACCCACTCGACCGCCGAGGCGCCGCGGTCCAGTTCTCCGGAGCGAGCGCGCTGGACGCGGCCCTGAAGGAAGGTGATGACGAAGTCCAGGCCCGGGTTCCCGGTGCTGAAGTCCCGCCCGTTCAGGCTGTTGAGGCCGTTCGGTCCGTTCATGATGGTTGTCCTCTCAGGAGTGGTGGGGGGATGCCGGGTCCCGTATGTCCGGCACCGTCGTCGCTGTCGTCTCTGCCGGCTCGCCGTCTCTGCCGTCTCTGCCGTCCGGGGACGCGGCCGCTAGACCTGGAACACGCGCATCGCCGCCGGGAAGATGAGGAAGACCAGGAAACCCGCGCAGAGCAGGAGCTGCGCGACCAGCATCGACTGCGATTTCTCGCCCGCACTGCCCTCGATCTCGGCGAGCTCGCGGTGCCGCATCGTCTCGGCGCGGGAGGCGAGGGACTCGCGCACCTTCGCGCCGTCGTCCGCCACCAGCGCCAGGGACGCCGACAAATCCTTCAGCTCCTCGACGCCCAGCTCCTCGCCGAGCGCGCCGAGCGCCTGCCACTGGCTGACACCGGTGATACGGGCGTCCGCGAGCGCGCTGCGGATGCGCTGCGTCGCCCAGCCGTCGGAGACCTCCGCCGCCGCCATGAGCGCCTCGGGAAGGCCGCGCCCGCCCGCGAGGCTCATCGACACCAGGTCCAGATAGGCGCCGATGACGCGGCGCAGATCGCGCCGCTTCTCCGCGGCGTCCCTGCGCACCTCCACGTCCGGCAGGAAGAAGAAGAGCACACCGAACATCAGCGCGAGCCAGACCGGGATGATCGGGCTGCGGCCGACGCCGAGCGTCCAGATGATCGCGAAGAGGAACGGGCCGAAGAACACACCCGCCCCGGCCAGCAGCACCTTCGTCGCCAGGAACTTCTCCCAGCTCCGGTCGAGCACCGCCAGGTCCGCGCGGAGCGAGCGCAGCTCCCAGCCCTGCTGGAGGTAGAAGTCGGCGACGCGCATGCCCACGCGGGTCCGCAGGTCACCGATGCGGCCGGGCTTCTCGGTGTCGGCGGACGCCCGCTGCGACGCGTACGCCGCGCCGCGTGCGCGCATCGCGTCGATCCGCGCGACCGTGGCGATGGCGCTGCGTTTGGACGGCATCAGGGCGCGTACGAGGGCGAAGACGCCGAGGCCCAGGATCGCGCCGATCACTATCGGCATCGTCAGGTTCATCGGCGTGCCCCCTCGGTCGGGCCCGCGTACCCGGGCAGGCCCTGCTGGGCCTGGTGCGGCGCCTGGTGCGGTGTCTGGGCGGGGGCCGCCGGGCCGCGCGGGCGCACGAACTGCACGCCCGGGTCGTCCTTGACCAGGAAGCGGTCCGGCGTCTCCACCGTCGACAGCTTCCGCAGCCACCAGAAGCCCAGCGCGAACAGGGCGCAGACCATGGCGAGCACCAGCTGGCCGACCGGCGTGCCATACGGCTCGACGAACTCGCGGTTGAAGAGGGACAGCCCGAGCACGAAGGCGATCGAGACGGCCACCACGATCTGCACCGAGCGGCGGGTGGAGGCACGCTGCGACATGACGCGCTGGCGCATGTCGACCTCCTCGCGCGCGGACTTCGCGAGCGCCCCGAGCACCTGCCGCAGGCCGGGGCCGCGCAGCCTGGCGTTGAGGATGAGCGCGGCGACGATGATGTCCGCCGAGGCGTCGTCGATCTCGTCGGCCAGGATCTGCAGGGCCTCCGGGAGCGGGGTGCGGGCGCGCAGCCGGTCCACCAGGGCGTCCAGGTGCGGGCGCAGGACCGGGGCGGCGGCCCGCGCCGAGGCGGGGATGGCCTGTTCGAGGCCGACGGCGCCCGCGATGGTGTCGCGCAGCGACTCCGTCCAGGCGGCCAGGGCCTCGACGCGCTTCATCTGCGCGCGCTCCTCGGCGGCCCCGCCGAAGAGCTTGTCCCAGAAGAAGACCAGGACGCCGGCGGCGATACCCGCCACCGCCCAGCGGGTCAGGAGCAGGACGACGAGCCCGACGCCCGCGGCGAGCGAACCGCGCTGCCCGGCGAACCGGAGCAGTTCGGCGGCCCGCTCGCTCGCCCGGTGCTTCTCGTGCGCGGGCTTGGCGGGCAGTCCGCGGAGCGCGATGACGAGGAGCGCGAGACCGCCGCCCGCGGCGATGCCGCAGGCGAGCGCGTACAGGACGGGCATCGAGAACAGCCCGCCCATCGTGCCGAGGGAGCCCGCGGCGAGCGAGGCCGTGTCGGACGAGGCGATGTCGTACGAGGCCACGGGGGCCGCCATCGCGGGTGTGTTCATGTCGTGCTCACCCCCACTGCCCGGCGGGGCGGTAGCCGAACGCGGCCAGGTCGTCCATGCAGGCGATCGGCGCGTGCGCGACGACCCGCCCGTCGGGGGCCTCCGCGAAGACCTCGCTGGACAGGACGCGGCCGTCGACGCCGTTGACCTCGCGGACCGAGGTCACCATGCGCTGGAGCTTGCCGCCGGACTGGTAGTTGTTGCGCCGCTGGATGAAGACGACGAAGTTGACCGCGCCCGCGACCAGCATCTGGCTCGCCTCGATGGGGAGCCGCTCGGACGCCTGCAACGCGTACGTGGAGATACGGTTGAACACCTCGCTGGAGCTGTTGGCGTGGATCGTGGAGAGCGAGCCGTCGTTGCCCTGCGACATCGCGTTCAGCATCGTCACGATCTCGTCGCCGAGCACCTCGCCGACGATGACGCGGGAGGGGTTCATGCGCAGCGAGCGGCGGACCAGCTCGGCCATCGAGATCTCGCCCTGGCCCTCGGAGTTGGGCAGGCGCTCCTCGAAGGCGACGACGTTCGGGTGCAGGTCGGCGAACTGGTCGAGGCCGAGTTCGAGGGCCCGCTCGACGGTCACCAGGCGCTCGTGCGGCGGGATCTCGTTGGCGAGGGCGCGCAGGAGCGTGGTCTTTCCCGCGTTGGTCGCGCCCGCGATCATGATGTTCTTGCGGGCCCGGACCGCGCAGGCCAGGAAGTGGCCGATCTCCGGCGTCAGCGTGCCGTTGCCCACGAGGTCCGACATGAAGACCTTGCCCATGCGGGCGCGGCGGATGGAGAGCGCGGGGCGGCGTGTGACGTCCATGACCGCCGACAGGCGCGAGCCGTCGGGCAGCCGCAGGTCGAGCTGCGGATTGGCGGAGTCGAAGGGACGCGACGACAGACCGGAGTAGGCGCCGAGCACCTGGATGAGTTCGACGAGCTCCTCGTCGGTCTCGGCGACCGGGTCGGCCTTGGTCTCGCGGCCGTCGGCGTATCCGACGAAGACCTGGTCGCAACCGTTGATGTCGATGTTCTCGACCTCGGGATCGTCGAGCAGCGGCTGGAGCCGTCCGACGCCGAAGAGCGCGGCGTGCACGGCGGCGGCGTACTGCTCCTCGGTCTCCGCGTCGAGGGGGGTGCGCCCGGCGTTGATCTCCGCGCGCGCGTACTCCTCCAGGATCTGGGCGATGACGGCGCGGGCGTAGTGCCGCTCGTCCTCGCCCGACATCGGGGTGACGCCGGAGAGCTGGTCGAGGCGGCGCTGCTCGGCGATGCGGTCGCCGGCGTCCTGCCGGAACCGCTTCACCAGCTGGTGGTCGACGGGAGAGCTCATCGGCCCGCCCCGGGGTGCTGTGCGACGGGGCCGGCCCAGGCGGCGCCGTACTGCTGGTACAGGTCGACGGTCACCTTGCGCGCGGACCGGATGAGCAGCGACTTGTCGAGCCGTCCGCGCCTGCGGCCGGCCAACTGCTCGGCGCCCGCGGGGTCGTCGGCGAGGGTGCCCACGACGCGGGCGCCGGTCTGCGCGGCCACCAGCATGTCGTTGACCTGGTGGACAAGTTTGGCCGACGTCGAGGGGTCGGTGATGAGCAGGACGCCGATGAGCGGCGTCGCGAGCGAGGCGGCGCCCCGCGAGCCGCCGTGCAGCTTGGCGGCGAGGGCGGCGGCGCGGTCGCGCACGCGGGCGAGGGACTCCGGCTCAGTGCGCGAGACGAGCAGGACGAGGGCGGCCTGCGGGAACAGCTCGACGGCCGGGGTGTCGCCGCTGACCCGGCCGCAGTCCGCTATGACGTCGGCGGGCGCGTGCGGTGAGTCGGCGAGCCGGGAGAAGGCGCGGCCGAGGGTCGGCCAGAGCCCGGCGAGCCCGGCGGCCTGCTCGGCGACACCTAGTCCGACGAGCACTTCGAGGCCGCCGCTCAACGGCTGGGTGTGGTCCCAGAGTTGGTCGGGCACGAGGCCTCGCCGCGCGGTGGCGGCGATGGAGAGCATGCCGGTGTTGGGGTTGAGCGGGCCGCCGTGCGCGGCGGCGCTGCGGTAGACCAGGTCGCCGCCCGCGGGGTCGGTCTCCGCGACGAGGACGCGGCGCGGCCAGACGGCGGCCAGCGCGACGGCGGCGGTGGTGACGCCGGGCGACCCTTTGTCGGCGGCGAGAGCGATGAGCGCCATGTCTGGTGTTCTCGCCTCTAGTTGCCGTCGGACGGGACGCGGACGATGACGACCTTGCCCTCGGATGCGGCGCTGGCCAGGGCCGCGACCTCGTCCTGCGGGACGAGGAGGGTGACGTTCTGGTTGCCGGTGCTGACGGTGGCGTCGCTGGTGTCGGCGACGCTGCTCACCTTGGCCGTGGCGACGAGCGGCGTACCGCTGGTGGAGCCGGAACCGCTGCCGTTGGTGCCCTTGCCGGAGGAGGCGCCCGAGACGACGGGGTAGGCGGCGACGGTGTCGCCGGACTTCACGTCGGAGGGGTACTGGCCCTCCTTGAGGGAGAGCCCGACCGAGGCCTTGCCCGCGGGGAGCGACGCCTTGGCGCCGAACATCTCGCCGACGACGACCGTGCCCGGGTAGATGGTGCTCTTGGCCTTGAGGGTCTTGAGCTGGCCGAGCTGGTCCTTCTCGATGAAGTGGGCGGAGCTGTCGTCGTTGACCATCACCGTCGTGTAGTTGCCTTCGGCCACGGCCTCCCCGGCGGGGATCTCCTTCGTCACCTTGACGACCTCGATGCGGTCGCCCGCGCGCAGCACGAGCACGGTGGCGCCGAGGGCGCCCACCAGGATCAGCAGGACGGCCAGAGCGGCCAGTGCCGGTTTGCGCTCGCGAGGCGGCGAGGGAAGGCGCTCACCGACGCCTGGCTGAGCCGGCGCGGCGGAACGGCTGCCGCCCGCCCCCATACGCTCCTGGATCTTCACGCAACTGCTCCCCGCACACCCAAGAAGATTCGGTCAGTTCTCATCGTTCGCGACACTCGCGACACTCGTGGCTCTCTCGCCCCGCCCGTTTCCGGCTCATCGCCGACAGCGCTCCGGCTCATCAGCCAGGGGCCCGGTGTCAAGCCATCGCACCGTATCAGCAGCACATAAGCCCCTCAAGGCGCGTTATGGAGAGCGAAGCGCAGCCGTCCCATGGGCGCTCACGCGCACCCCCATCCCCCAATTCATCGGCGGTTCCGGCCTTTTCCCGGTGGCGAGATCCGACATTCGTGTGCGTAAGCGAACACATTGCCCGCCTACGCGAACACGCCGGCGTCCCGCGGCAGGCGATGCGTGGACCGACGACGGGAACTCACGCTACTCCCCGCCTCAGCCGTGCCGTGATCCGTCGGCGCCAAGGACGACGCGGCGGGAGGGGTGGCCGGTTCCCGCCCGCCGCGCCTCCCTCACGCGCCGGCCGGCAGCGGCGCCGGCAGGGTTACGTGACCCACCACCGGCTCCCCCACCGAACGCCCCCGCTCCTCTCCACGATCCACGCGACTCCGGCCCTCGGCCCCGGCCGACGCGTCCTCGTGCGGTCACTCCTCGTGCGATCACTCCTCGTGCGATCACTCCCCCGTGGCGCCGTCGATCCGCTCCCTGAGCAGGTCGGCGTGGCCGTTGTGGCGGGCGTACTCCTCGATCATGTGCGTGAGGACGTACCGGAGCGAGTACGCGTCGCCGCGGAAGTCCACGGTGTGGTCGAGGGAGTCCAGGCCGTCCACGACGGCCCGGGAGCGGGCGCACTCGGCGTGCCAGACGGCGAACGCCTCGTCGGGATCGGCGTCGGCCACGTCGAAGTCGGCGCGTTCACCCGGCACGCGTCCCGTCCGGTCGGCTCGGGCGGCCTCCTGGTTCAGCACGTTCCCGAACCAGCTCCGCTCGACCTCGGCGAGGTGCCGCACCAGCCCGAGCAACGACATGTCGGAGGGCGGCACGGCCCGCTCCTTGAGCTGCCCGGCGGTCAGCCCGGCGCACTTCATCGCGAGGGTCTCGCGCTGGTACTGCAGAAACGCGGTGAGCGAGGCACGCTCGCCGGCGCCGGCGTGCGGGGGTTCCGTCCTGGCGGGCGGGGGCTCCGACCTGGCGGGCAAGGGTTCCATCCCGGCGGGCGGGGGCGACTTGGGGGTGTGGGTGGGCTGTGGCTGGGGGGTTTCGGGCATGGGGGCATCATGCCGAGGGGGGTGCGGGTGGCGCTCGGATTTCTCACCCACTCCCCCGCCGCTTCGCCGCTCGCCGGTGACGACCCTGGCGAACGCAACACGCACTTCAGTACCTTCAGATGGCTTGAGGAACTGTCGTCCCACCGGGAGTCACACGTGAACCGCAGGTACATCCGGCCCGTAGCCGTCGCGCTCACGGCCGCCGCCGCCCTCTTGCTCACGGCGTGCGGAGGTGACGAGGGCGGCTCGGACAAGGACAAGATCGCGGGCGCCGACGAGGCGGGCGCGAAGGAGAGCGCGTCGCCGGCGGCCGGGAAGAGCAAGGCCCCAGACGGCGTCGACCGCCCCCAGATGACGTTCCCCTCGGACGTCGACCTCGTCTTCGCCGACACCCATGTGTCCGACCCGGAGCAGGCCGCGGCCCTGGGGGACGCGCAGAACTTCGTACGGGCCATCCGGTACGGGATCGTCGAGCAGGACGTGAACGACGCGGCGTACAAGTTCTACTCGGAGTTCGAGAGCCAGGCCCAGGTGTACGCGAAGGACCAGATCCGGCAGCGTGTCGACAAGGGCCTGACGATCAGCGGAAAGATGCGGTTCTCGCGGACCAAGGTGACACCCGCGGAGAACAAGGAGTCGGCCGTCGTCTCCTTCTGTGCCGACAGCACGAAGCTCTACAGCAAGGAAGTGAAGACCAAGAAGGTCCATCACACGGAACCGAGCCTGAGCGACTTCTACTCCTGGCAAGTACTGATGAAGCCCTCCAAGAACGCCGAGGGGCTCTGGCGGGCCCAGAAGGTCCAGGTGAAGGAGAAAGCGCGGGAATGCCGGTGACCACACGCACAACGGGGAAGGCCCGCAGGACGTACGTCATGCTGGGCGTCGGCACGGCTCTGCTGTTCGCCTCCACGGGCCCTGCCTCGGCCGGTGAGGACCCCGGGATCAGCGACAGCAGCACATCGGCCACGAAGAAGGCCGACACCATCGGCGCAGTGGCGCGCATCAGCTACACGTCGACGGGAAAGGGCGGCGCGGGTACCGGCACCGTCACGTCGGTCGACCCCAACTGGAAGCCGCCGCCGTGCTGGTATGCGCCGGAGTGGAAGGCCAAGGAGTTCCGCGACTTCCGCAATCGGCTCTATTTCACGGCCCGGCACGACCCCGACGCCCCGGGCGACGCCCTGAAGGACATGTCGGACGAGAACCGGGGTTATGCCGAAGACGACTACAACATAGACAAGGAGAAGGACGGGATGTGGTGGGGCGCGCAATTCAGCCCCGACGCCACGCTCGAGGAACAGCAGGAGTGCAACAAGCCCCCCTTCTGGGTCGAGAACGGCGAAACCCCCGACGTCCCGAACGTCATCAGCCCCGAGATCCTCGCGGGCCTCGCCTACAAGCAGATCACCGTCCCCGGCACCAAGGTCAGCCTCGCCCCCGGCGGCGCCTCCAAGGTGAACCTCCCCACCTGGGCCTGGCTCGACAAGGGGGAGTTCAAGCCCGTGTCCGTCACGGCCGAGCTGGACGCCGGGCCGCTTCACATCGAGGCGACCACGACGGCGAAGCCCGTATCGCTCACGATCAAGCCGGGCACCGACGACGCCGAACTGCTGCCCGCTTCCGGCACCTGCGAGATCAACGACGACGGCTCGATCGGCGAACCGTACGCGAAGGGCAAGGCGGATCGGACACCGCCGTGCGGCGTCGTCTACGAGCGCTCGTCGGGCCGGGGGACGTACGACCTCCAGGCCACCGCGACCTGGGAGATCACCTGGGAGGGCACGGGCGGCGCGCAGGGCACGCTGCCGAACGGCGAGTACGGCAACGACCAGCCGGTGAAGGTGGAGGAGATCCAGTCCGTCAACCGGTGAGCGCGAGGCCACCTGGCGCGCCGCACGACGCGGTGCCATACGGTTGCTGCGGCGCTGCCTCTGCCGGTCCCGCGGCCGAGCAGGGCGGTGCCGCCGCGCGGCGCCGAAAGGGGACCGCCGCCGCGCCGCCGGCGGAGGTCCGGCGGCCCGTCGCCACGAAAGACTGAGGTAGTCACCTTCCATGCCTTCCTACGACAGCTCACGGGCACGGTTCCGGCTGGCCGATCGCCACATCGCGGTGTTCGCCCATCTCCTGGACGGCGAGAACCCGCCCGACGAGCTCTGGCCTTCGCTGGGCGAGCTCATGCAGATCGGCCTGGTCGGTGAGGAGGGCGAGCTCGCGCCGATCCTCAAGGACCTCCTCGGCGCTCTGGCGTCCCCGCTGCTCCTCGTGACCGTGGAGGTCACCGGTGAGCACGGCGCGCTCCACCACGGGGTCATCGTCGGCCGGGACGCCGTGATCGCGCATTCGGCCTGGCCGGGCGAGGAGGAGTCGGAGTACACCCCGATCGCCCCGCACAGCCTGGTCTGGGAGCTGGCACGGACCGTCAACCTCCAGGCCGACGACCAGGCCCATTCGGAGGTCACCCGGATCGGGACGACGATGGGCGCGCTCGACGCGGCTTTCGCCGCACTCGAACAGGGCGAGGGCGACGAGACCGCGACCAGGGGCCTCATCCGCGCGGCTCTGACCGCGGCGGGCACGCCCGCGGAGCCGGAGCAGACCGAACTGACCGAGCTCGTCTTGGCCATGAACGCGATGTGGCGCATCACCACCGCCTGGGACGGCACACACGAGGGCGAGCGGGCCGCCATGGTCCGGGCCCTTGCCGTCTGGGACTGCGGGCCGCGTGGCTACTGGGTCAGGGAGAAGCCCGAAGAGCCCATCGTAAAGGGCCAGGTCGGGCCCGAGAGCGAACTCGTCCTGGTCCGCACGAGGAACGGGAAGATCTGGGAGCGGATCACGGATCTGATCCCGGACAAGGAAGACGTGGTCGATTACTGAGGCTCCCGACCGGCGTCCCCGGGCGCCGGCGGAACGACCGGACTCGTGAGGCCATGCGCGAGCCGATGGGGGAAACACGCATGCGCAACGTCAACCCGGACGACCTCGACCGGCTCGCCGACCTCATGGACGGCAGGGGCGGCGTCCTTGACAAGCTCACCGAGGCATTCACCCGCGCGTCGGCCCTGGGTGTGACCGGCAAGCTGGCCGCTCTGAAGCCGATGCGGACCTGGGTCGCGGAGACCCCCAAGGACATGCGCGCACGCGCGACGCTGGTGCGCGGTGAACAACTCCTCGTCCGTGGCGACCGGGAGACCTACAGCGACTGGCTGGCCCGGATCGAGGCCCACTACCTGGCCAAGGTCCCCGGCTTCAAGGAAATCGGCGAGAAGGAGATCGAGAAGTTCCTGAACGATCTCAGCGATGTCACCACCGCCGTCAAGATCGGCGGCATCACCTCGGCGGCGGCTTACGGCCTGGGGAACGTCACCTACAAGAACTCCTGGTACAACGGCGCGCTGCGCAACGCCGTCGACGCGAACTGGTGGGACCGCGGCGGTGTCGCCCGGTCCCGGGCGGGCACGGCACTGCGCCGCGTGCCCGCGGGTGAGCTGCGGTCCCTTGCCGCCCCGGGCAGCTGGCTCCCCGGCCAGTTGGGCAGGGCGTTCGCCAACAACGCGCTGTACCGGCGTGCCAGCAGGGTCCCTTTCACCACGAGCCTGCGGGCGACCTGGCTGGGGCACGGCTGGGACGGGCTGCGCGCGTTGCCGGGGATGCGCTCCCCGTTCGTGACGCGGGGCATCAACGCCGCGGTCGGTTCCGACGCGCTGGCCATGCGCTACGGCGGCACGACCAGCTCCGGGGCGCTGGTCAACCGTGCCGGGCAGGCGAGCCTCATCAAGGTCGCACGCTCGGCCTCGTACTTCCAGAAGCTGAACAACGCCCGTCCCGCCGTCATCGCGGCGGGCAAGACCGCTTCCCCCTTCATGAAGGGGTTGGGAGTGGCGGCCAAGACGGGCGGATTCTTCCGCGTCGCCGGTGTCGGCGCGAGCGCGCTGGCCACGGGCGTCAGCACCGCCAATGTCTGGGCGCAGGGCAATCCTGTCGAGGCCTTCAAGAAGAAGGGCGCCGGATACGTCGCGGATGTGGCGGAGGTCGGGTTCAACGCCTCCCTGACGGCCGCTATGGTCGCGCCGACCCCGGTGACGATCGGACTGACCGTCGGCACCGGCCTGGTCTACGGCGGAGCGAAGGTCGTCGAGCACTGGCCGGAGATCAAGAAGGGCGGCCGCGCGGCCGCCCACTGGGTCGGGAACAAGGCCAGGGACGCCGGAAAGGGCCTCGCGAACGGCGCGAAAAGCCTCGCCAGGAAAGCCAACCCCACCAACTGGTTCTGACGAACCGCACTGCCCCGCAGAGAGAGTCATGACGGAATTCGAGTTCGAGCTCACCCCCTTCTTCCACAAGGCGCGGCGTGGACGCCAGGGGGTCGTGGGCGCCTTCGGTGACGTCACCGTCGAGGCCGAGTACAGGAAGCGGTCCATCAAGACGGCGAGCCGGCAGCTGGACGTGCGGATGCAGGGCGAGCGGTTGCCGGGGGCCATCTACCGGACCATTGGGCCGGGCCGCCCCACCCTGCGGAACGCCACCCTCGCCGTTGACGGCCAAGCGGTACGACTCGACTTCAACGCCCGAGGAATCCGCAACGCCGCGCGGGCCCTGCGGCTCACGTATCAGGACCGGTCCTACGAGTACGCCGTGACGGGGTTCGACAAGGGCGCCGTCCTCCGCGGCCCCGGCACCGTCGTCTCCCTCACCCGCAGGAAGAGCGGCACCGGACCGGGCATGAGCACGGTCGGTGCCGTCACGGGGGAGGCGGACCCCATCGGCATCGCGCTGGCCATCCTGTTCGAGGAAGTGGACACGATCGAGCTGACGACGTCCGGGGCGGCGTCCCACGCCTTGAACAGGATCCTCAACCCCCGTGCGAACGAGACCCCCTCGGAGTGACCCGTGGGCGGGTGGGCCTGGAACGGGGTGACCCGGGGTGGGGCTTGTGACGCGACTGACGTCCCTCAGTACGCTCATGTCTCCAGCAGTGGACTGCGCCCCCACGAGGCGGATCCGGGCCGCAGGCGCCCCGTTCGCACCTCCGGGGTGTCGCGCAGTACCGACGAGACGGAGGGAATCGGACGTGGCCGACCCCGAGCTGCAAGAGCTCAGCAAGAGGGCTACCCAACTGCGGAGCCTCGCGGACCACATCGACGGCCTCGCGGACTCCCCCCACAAGTACGCCACCACCACGATGAAGAAGTGGGCGGGCCCGCACGCGGACCACACGCGCGGCGAGCTGAAGAAGTGGCAGACGAAATGCCACGACGTGGCGGAGGAACTCCGCAAAGAAGCTCGTGAATGCGACAAGACGGTCAAGGAAGCCAAGAAGCCCTGACCGCACAGGTTTCCCGCTTCCTGGCACTCCGGCGCTCCCGGCAAAGGCGACACCGCGTCGCACCTCCGTCCCGGTTCGTCGATCTATCCGAGCAAATGCCCAGTTCGAAGGGCCACTTCGCACTGGCGAACCAAGAGCCCCGTCGATAGCGTCAGTCCTCTGTAGTAACCCTCGCCCCTCGGGAGCCGACCGTGATGCGCCACACCCGGCAGCCGCCGCCATGTCACCCATGGGCGCGGCGCGTCACGCCGTAACCGCCTGGGCACAGCAATACATCAAGCGTCTACAACGGGGGAATTGCATGGCAGACGAATTTCGAGGAATGAAAAAGGAGGAGGCGCGCAAACTCGCTGCCGCGCTGGACGTCGCGGGTGGCGCGCTCTCCATCCAGGGCCCTCTCATTTCCGGCCTCCTCGCCAAGTGGGACGGCGACCAGGGAGACCTCGGCAAATTCCCGGCGGAGTCCACCTGGTCCCAGGACCAGGCGAAGGACATCCGGCGGCGCATCGGCATCCTGGACTCCGACCCCAAGGCCGAGCTCATGCTCATCGGGCTCACCGGCGTCCTGGACACCTGGCAGAAGGTGAAGGACCGCAAGGGCGAGATCGGCGGGTACGTCGAAGAGTTCCAGGAGCTGAAGAAGAACGTCACCGCCCCTCTCCGCCTCACCAAGATCGCCTCCGGCATCGAGGCCTCGCTCCAGCTGTACCAGCGCTGGAAGCAGGGCGGGAACGTCAAGGCAGCCAAGGCGGTTCTGGACCTGAACAAGTACTTCGGGGTCACCGGCGACCGCCTCAAGGCGAAGAACATCGCGTACATCCAGGAGATTCTCAAGCTCAAGAGAATCGAGATGCTCTATGAGCAGCCGTGGAAGTGGCAGCAGGTAGCCCGTACGTTCATCACGACGAAGCTCAGGATTCCCCTCCCGGCGAAGCTCCTCAACCAGGCGCCCGGACTCAGCATCCTGGACCGCATCTCACTCCCGCTGGCCGCGGTGCACGGCCTCAAGCAGATCGTCCTACCCGATCACAAGGGTGTTCTCGGCGGGTTCGACCGGGGCATGGGCGCCGTTGAGCTGGGCGGAGCCGCGGCCGTCATGGGAGGCGCCTCCGCGGCCACCTTCCTCGGCGCCAGCGCGGGCGTCGCCGCAGCGGTGCCCGTTGTCGGCTGGGTGGCGCTCGGTGTCGCGGGAGCGTATTTCCTCGGCACCTGGGCCTACGACAACAGAGAAGCGATCGCGAGATACACCAAAAAGGCTTGGAAAGCAACAACGAAATGGGCCGGAGACACTGTGGACAAGGGCAAGGAGATCGTGAACGGAGCCAAAAGCGCTGTCACGAATCTCGTGCCTGACACGGTGAAGAAATACGGGTTCTGGTAACCGGAAGCAAGGAGAGTCACATGCCGCACCCAGAACTGGGTATCGAGCTGGACAAGTTTCGCGAATTCATCGGGGAAGCCCTGGCGGAGGGGGGCACTCAGCCGCTCATCCAGCTCACGGACGAGGAGCTGGCCGTCCTCGACCCCACCGCTCTGGAAGAAGTCATAGCGCCTACGCCTCACTTGGCGACCCTGACGTCCGAGCAACGTGAATGGGTGCTCGCCACCGCCATCCGTTCACTCGTCTCCCGGGGTGCGATCGAGATCGCCAACATTCCCGATCTCGACGCCCTGATGCGTTCCGAGGGGAAGTTCGAGCACGGGGGCACGACGGATGTCGACATGAAGATGACCCCCGACGTCGACCTCGCGCTGATCCTCCGGCGTACCGCCGCCCGCGCGCTCGCGGTCGAGCAGCAGACGTCGCGGGGCAGCGTCCACGGGTTCGTCTACGTCCACTCCCCGGAACTCATGCTCGTCGAGCAGGTCACCGGTGGCGGGATGCACATCTTCACCCTGGCCAGTTCCGCGGCCGACGCGGCCAAGATGATGCAGGTCCTGGTGGACCCCTTCGGCGTCGCGGACGAGGACGGCAGGACACAGCGACTCGACGTCACGGCCCTGACGAGCGACCAGGTCGAGGGTCCGCTGGCCGAAGCGGTCAACAACGCGCTCGTGGTCACGCAGTTGATCGTCCTCGCGGACGAGCCCGGCCCCCTGGTGACCGCGTACGCGACGGAGGACGCCGTGTGGACCGTCAGCGTCGACAAGCCGCAGGCGCCCACCGGCATCCAGGCCCGGAAGGTCGGCGAGCGCTCACTCACGTCGGAGATCATCCGCCTGATCACGACGCCGGTCCCGTAGCGAACAGTCGAGGAGTGACAGATGAGTGAACGTGTCGAGGAATGCAGAAGAGACCTCGCGAATCTCAAGCGCTTCGCCGATGAGATAGACCGGACGCTGGACGCGGTCGACGCGACTTCCGGGCACAACGTGTGGAAGGGGCCGGCCGCCGACAACTTCCGGGAGGAGTGGGGGCGCAAGCGCAAGAAGCTGCACGACACTCTGGAGGCCGCGCGCGGGCAGCGCGCGAAAATCCTGCGACGGGTTCAGGAGGAAGAGGAAAAGAAGAAGGGAGAGCCCAAGTAGTCGCTCGGCAGGCTTTCACACCACCACTTTCGCAGCGGAGACCCGATGAACACCGACCATGACCACGCCGTCTACGAAGCACACTTCATGCGCACTCCACTGCAACTTCTCGTGGGCGCGGGATGGAAGCGGCTGGTGGCGTTCCGGGTGGACAGTGCCGGCGTGCTGCTCGGAGGCTCCCTGGCCCAGTACGAGAAGCAAACGGCCTTCGTGCCCTGGGAGGACATCACCTCCCTGGTCGTCTGGCAGCAGCGTACGGCCGGGCAGGGGCTCAACCACATCGGTGTGCACCGTCGGCCCGGCTCACCCCGCCTCGCCGGGCCCAACAGCAGGATGACACCGGAGCAGGCCGCGCGGACCGCTCCGCACGTGGAGTACGAACTCCTCCTGGCGAGCCGCCCCATCAGCTGGTGGCGCCTCGCACCCGAGCGGCTCAAGGTGGCGACGGACACGTTCGCGCCCGGTATTCCCGTCCTCGCCTATGACCGGCTCTCCCCGTGAGCCGGCACAGCGAACGGCGCCCAAAGACTCACCATTGCCCCTGTGCGGGTCGGAAGGAAGACATCGATGCGAGTCCTGGTGACAGTCGTGCGGGAGGGCATAGCCCCGCAGGACGTCATGGTCACCCTGGAGGATGAGGCGACGGTCGGTGATGTGGCCGCCTGCCTGGGCGGCGCGGACCTGGCCTCGTCGCCTCACCTCGCGGTCGGGCGTCTCCCTTCCGCGATCCGGGCCGCCGCAGCCGGAGCGGGATTCGCCGCTTCGAAGTCCCCCTTCCATCAGTCCGCCACCGCTCCCTCCCTCTGGGTCGACGGCCGACACTGCGACCCCTCGGACGCCGCCTCCTCCGTCCTGCGTGACGGCGTCCGCGTCACCACCGACGAGGCCATCGGACCGTTCATGCGTGCCGGGGAACCCACGGGCCGGTTCGAGCTGCGGGTCTGTGGCGGGCCCGACGCCGGGCGGATCGCTCGTGTGCAGGTCGGCGTGGCGACCCTCGGGTCCGGTCCGGCCTGTTCCCTCTCCGTCGCCGACACCACCCTCGCCCCGCTCGCCGCCAAGCTCTCCGTCAACGTCGACGGCGGCGTGACGATCCACCCGCAGCCCGGGGCGTCCCTGACGCTGGACGACGAGCCGGTCGAAGCGGACCGGGCCTGGCCCCTCGATTCCCTCGTCAAGGCCGGCGACTCCCTCATCGTCCTTCGCGAAGCGGAAGAACCCGACGCCCACCTCGCGGCCACGGACGATGGTGGCTACGCGTACAACCGGCCGCCGCGGCTGTCACCGCTGCGGCAGCGGCCCCGCGTGGTCCTGCCCGCCGAGCCGGTCAAGGGGGAAGGCCCTCGCCTCCAGCTCTTCGCCTCCTTCATTCCGGCCGTGTTCGGCCTGGTCATGTACTTCATGACCAAGCAGATCTACACCCTGCTCTTCTGCGCCATGAGCCCACTGATGATGATCGGCTACTGGGTGGGCGAGGCACGGCACGAGCGCAAGCGGCACAAGAAGGCCGTCAAGGAGTACAAGAAGGCGCTCGTCGAGTACGACGTGAAGCTGGGCGAGCTGGCCGAGGCCGACCAGCGGGCCCGGCGCGAGTCGCATCCCGACCCCGCGCAGGTGCTCCTCTTCGCCACCGGGCCGCGCCGCCGCCTGTGGGAGCGCAGGCTCGTGGATCCGGATGTGCTCCAGCTGCGGGTCGGCATGGCCGACCTGCCCGTCGACGTCGAGATGCGTGCCGTCAAGACCGGCGCCTTCGACGATCCGCCGGAGCCCCCCGTGGTTACCCATGTCCCGGCCGTGGTCCCGCTGGCGGAGCTGGGCGTCATCGGTGTGGCCGGCGACCGCCGGCTGAGCCTGACCATGGCCCGCTGGCTGGTCGCCCAGGCCACGGTGCTGCACAGTCCGCGGGACCTCTCGCTGGTCGTCCTGTCATCCGCCGGTGACGCCCGGGCAGCCTGGGAGTGGGCCCACTGGCTCCCGCACACGGTCCCGCAGCTCGGCCAGGACTGCATCTCGTTGATCGGCTCCGAACCGGAGGTCGTGGGCCGCCGCGTCCACGAACTCCTCGCCGAGCTGGAACGCAGGAAGGCCGGCGCCCGTGACTTCGGGGCGTCCAAGTCGCTGCGCCCCGACCCGTTCACCTTGGTCGTCCTGGACGGCGCCCGGCTGCTGCGCCGGATGCCCGGCGTCCCGCAACTGCTCCAGGAGGGCCCCGGCCACGGCATCTTCGCCCTCTGCGTCGACGAGGACGAGCGGCTCCTGCCCGAGGAGTGCAAGGCGGCGATCAGCGGGCTGCCCGACCGGCCGAACCACGTCGGCATCGGTGGCGGCGGGCTCGAATCGGTCGGAGACGTCCTCGCCGATCAGGTGTCGCCCGCCTGGTGCGAACTGGTGGCCCGTTCCCTGGCTCCCGTACGCGACGTGAGCCTGGACGACGCCGACGCCGCGCTGCCCACGTCCGCGCGGCTGCTGTCCCTCCTCGGCCTGCCGGACCCCACGGGTGCGGATGTCGCCGGCATCTGGCAGCGGGGCGGCTCCACCACAGAGGTGCCGATCGGCATCGCCGGTGACGGGCCCTTCCTGCTGGACATCCGCAGGGACGGCCCGCACGCGCTGGTCGCCGGTACGACCGGCGCCGGTAAGTCCGAGCTGCTCCAGACCATCATCACCTCGCTCGCGCTGGCCAACCGACCGGACGCCCTCAACTTCGTCCTCATCGACTACAAGGGCGGCAGCGCGTTCCTGGACTGCGCCCGACTCCCGCACACCGTCGGCATGGTCAGCGACCTCGACGCCCACCTCACGGAGCGCGCGCTCGCCTCGCTCGCCGCCGAGCTCAAGCGGCGGGAGGAGATCCTCTTCGACACGGCCGCGAAGGACATCGAGGACTACAACGACACGAGGAAGGTACGGCCCGAGCTGGAGCCCATGCCCCGCCTCGTGCTGGTCATCGACGAGTTCGCCTCCCTGGTGGCGGAACTCCCGGACTTCATCGCGGGCCTCGTGGACATCGCGCGGCGTGGCCGCTCGCTGGGGGTCCACCTCATCCTCGCCACCCAGCGCCCCGCCGGTGTGGTGAGCGCGGACATCCGGGCCAACACCAACCTGCGTATCGCCCTCCGCGTCACCGACGGCGCCGAGTCCTCGGACGTCATCGACGCGCCGGACGCCGGGTCCATCGCGAAGTCGACCCCCGGGCGCGCCTACGTCCGTTCCGGGGCGCAGTCGCTCGTCGCCGTGCAGTCGGCCCGTATCGGTGGACGCCGGCCGAGCGTCGGTTCCCACCGTCCCCGGGCCGTCGCGGCTCTCGTCTCCTGGGCGTCGTTCGGCCGTCCGGTCCCCCGCGTCGTCGAGGACGGTGACGACGGGACCCTGGTCACCGACCTCAGCGTCCTCGTCGGCGCCATCCGCGACGGGGCGGAACTGATGCGGTTCGGACCGCAGCGAAGCCCTTGGCTCGAACCGCTGACCGATGTGCTGTCGCTCGCCGACCTGCCGGAGGCCGTCCCGCCGACGACCGACGAGGTAGCACCGATCCACATCGGCCTCACGGACCTTCCCGCCCAGCAGAGCCGGGCGCCCCTGGCACTCGACCTGGTGCACGGCGACCACATCATGCTGGCGGGCGGCCCCCGCTCAGGCCGTTCGACCGCCTTGCGGACCCTCGCCGGCGCGCTCGCGAGCACTACGTCGCCCGCCGACGTGCATCTGTACGGCATCGACTGCGGCGCGAACGCCCTGCTGCCGCTGACGAACCTCCCGCACTGCGGAGCCGTGGTCACCCGCGACCAGCCCGGCCGGGTGCGCCGCCTCCTCGACCGGCTGGCGGCCGAGGTCTCGCGCCGCCAGCAACTGCTCGCCATGGAGGGCCTGTCCAGCGCCACGGAGCAGCGCGCCACGGCCGCGCCGGAGGACCGGCTGCCGTGGATGGTGCTTCTTCTCGACGGCTGGGAGGGCTACACATCGGCCCTCGAAGGCATCGACTACGGCCGTCTCGTCGAGATGATCGTCAAGATCTTCAGGGAAGGCGCCGCTGTCGGCCTGAAGGTCGTCATGACGGCTGACCGCAGCGGGTTCAGCGGCCAGGTCTCGCCGTCCTTCGCCGACAAGCTGATCCTGCGCCTGACCGACGCCAACGAGTACTCCCTCGCGGGCCTTTCCGCCCGCGACGTGCCGAAGTCGATGCCTCCCGGGCGTGCTCTGCGCATCACGGACGCGGGCGCCCAGGAGAGCCAGATCGCGCTGCTCGACCCCGACCCCTCCGGCCAGGCCCAGGTGGCCGCGCTGCGCGCGATCGCGGAGGAGGCGCGCCGGCGTCACCCGGTGCTGCCGCGCGACCGCAGGCCGCTCCGGGTGGACGAACTGCCGATGCGGGTCACCGCGAGCCAGGCCCGTGCTCTCGACCCCTCCTTCACCCCGCCGTCCCCGCTGTGGACGCTGCTCTGCGTCGGTGGCGACGAACTCACGCCGATCGGGGTCGACCTGGACGAGTCGGGGCCCGGTTTCGTCATCGCCGGGCCGCCCAAGTCCGGTCGTTCGACGGCCCTGGTGGTCGCGGCGCGGAGCCTGCTGGCCAGCCAGGTGCCGCTGGTCCTCGTCACCCCCCGGCGCTCGCCCCTGCGCGACCTGGAGAACGAGCCCGGTGTCCTCGGCGTGCTCACCGCGGACAGCTCCGAGCGTGAGCTCACCGCCCTGATCGAGGGCGCGGGGGGCGGGAAGTACGCCGTCGTGGCCGACGACGCCGACATGCTCTACGACACGTCGCTGGACCGTGCTCTCGAGGAAGTCGCGCAGAACGGAAGGGACGGCGGCATCGGCATCGTCGTGGCCGGCGCCACGGACACGCTGAACTCCCAGTACCGGGGGTTCGTCGTGGAGGCCAGGCGCTCGCGCCAGGGCATGATCCTGGCCCCGCAGAGCGCCTCGGACGGGGAGCTGTTCAACGTACGCCTGTCGATCGACGGCGGCGGGCCCGTGGGGCGCGGACTCCTCATCCAGAGCGGGCAGATGACGCCGGTCCAGGCGATTCTCGACGACTGACCCGGCACAAAAAAGCAGCCGGTGCGACCGATCAACGGTCGCACCGGCTTACACACACGCACGAATCAGACGTTCGTGGCCTGCTCGATCCTGTCGTGGCTGTTCTTGGCCGACTTGTACGCGTCGTGGAGCGAGTCAGCCAGCTTGTTGACCTGCGGCTTGAAGTCACGCCACTCGTCGCGGAACCGGTTGGCGCCGGGGCCCGCCCAGAAGCCATGGCTGTCGTTGGCCTGACCGTCCAGGAGCGAGATCAGGTCACGGACCTCGGTCTCCTTCTTCTGGAAGGCTTCGTAGAGCTTCTGAAGCTTCTCAAGTTTTGCACCGCGGTCGATGTCCGACATCTGGCTTCCTCCCCGTGTCACTAACGCAAACGAACTCGAGTGTCACACGGGACGCTACCGCACCAGCTCCGGCCGCGAAAAGTGGTCCCTTTGTCGCACCCTTGCAACGAAGCGGGCCGCACGGGGCCCTGCTCACAGGTGACTTGAAAGCTTCCGTCCCGCGGTTCACCCCGCCCGCGAAAGCCGGGCCCGGGGGTTGCCCGCTTTCGGGTCCTTCGATGTGTAGGTGAGGTGCTTGGCCTCGGGGGTCAGGTAGATCGTGTGGGGGGTCTGGGCGCACTGGGCGCCGTTCGTGGGGGCGCCCTCGGCCGTGGCCACGAGACGGGTGGGGGTGGCCGACTTGAGGGTGAGTACGTCGGTGCAGGTCTGGCCGACCAGGTCGTGCTGGACGACCTTGCCGAGGCGGGAGCCCGGCTGCGCCTGATGGAGGGTCACCTCGAAGGTGCCCAGGGGGATCGTGCCGCCGTTCGCTTCCGCCCTGCCGCTCCACTTGCCGAGGTAGGGCTCGGGGACGCCGTCGGCGCCCGCCGCGTCGGAGGGCCGGGGGGCGCTCGTCGCCGCGGGGGGCTGTCCGTCGCTTCCCGCCCTCTCGTCGCCGTTCCCCGGCAGCAGGTCGAGCACGGACACCGAGCCGACCGTCACGGCCGCCAGCGCTCCCGCCACGGCCAGGGCGACCGTGCAGCTCACCCTGCGGCCGCGGCCGTTCGGGCCCTCGGGCGCGGAGGCCGCGGCCACCGAGAGCGAGAGTCTGCCGGGCGGGCGGGTGGTCCGCTCAGGGGTCGCGGGGGCGTTCGCGGGCGGGATGGGGGCGTTCTCCGGCGGGGATGCGCACGACGGGCCCGGCGACGCCGCGTACGACGGGTCCGGTGGGCCGAACGTGCCCGCCGCCGGGTCGAGGGACGGGTGAACGGCACGGGGCCCGACGGCGCGTCGGCGGCTGCCGTGCCCGGCCCCGTGTCGAGGTCCAGGAGCCGTACCGCGCTGCGGCTCACCCGTTCCACCACCGGGCCCGGCAGCCAGCCCGCCGCCACCGGCGCCGCCGCGCCCCCGGGGGCCAGGCGGCGGGCCACCTCCCCCGGGGCCGGCCGCTCCGCCGGGTTCTTCGCGAGGCACGCCGCCGCGAGGTCCCGCAGATCACCGGCGAGCGCCCCCAGTTCGGGCTCCTCGTGGACGACCTTGTAGAGCAGCGCGGCCGATGAGTCGCCGGGGAAGGGTGACTCCCCCGTCGCCGCGTGGACGAGGACCGCCCCCAGCGAGAAGACGTCCGCCGCTCCGGCGACGGCCTTGCCGAGGACCTGTTCCGGCGCCATGTAGCCGGGCGAGCCGATGGAGACGCCCGTGGACGTCAGCGAGGCCGTGCCGTCCGTGGCGCGCGCGATGCCGAAGTCGATGAGGCGCGGCCCGTCCAGGGTGAGCAGGACGTTCGACGGCTTCACGTCGCGGTGGACCAGGCCGAGTCCGTGGACGTGCGCCAGCGCCTCGGCGAGGCCCGCGCCCAGTACGCGTACGGAGTGGGCGGGCAGCGGGCCGCTCTCCCGCACCGCCTCGGTGAGCGAGGGCCCGGCCGCGTACCCCGTGGCGACCCACGGCACGACCGCTTCCGGGTCCGCCGCGAGCACGGGCGCCGTCCAGTCGCCGCCGACCCGCCGCGCGGCGTCCACCTCGCGGCGGAAGCGGGCGCGGAACTCCTCGTCGAGCGCGAAGTGCGGATGCACGACCTTCACCGCGACCGTGCGGCCGCCCTCGCTGCGGCCGAGGTAGACCCGGCCCATGCCGCCCGCGCCGAGCAGGCCGAGCAGGCGGTAGGGGCCGATCGTGGTGGGTTCCTCGGCTTCGAGCGGACGCATGGCCTTGTCCTCCCCCGGACGCGCCGCGGGTCACCCGGCGCGTCGTACCCCTGTGGACCCGCGCGCCGCCCACGCGGACCGCGCTTCCTGTCCGTCCCTGCGGATCAGCGTAGTGCCGGGCGGGTGCGCGGGCGGGGCCCGCGCCGCTCGCCCGGCGCAGGGGGCCTCTCCGTCGTCCGTCGGCTTCCAGGTGGGGGCAATACCGGGCCGATATGCGCTATATCGCCTTGCCCGTCGCCGTACCCATTGCCCAGCCCATGGTCCGGCCCGCGGCCGGGGCGCAATTCCCCTCGGCTGCCCGCCGGGGCGCTCGTCCGGCGGAAGTCGGGTGAGGGGCGCCGTTCACCGGGATGACGTTCGTGCGCAATACGGACGCCGAGAACTATTACGCCCGAAGGGATATCGCGATATCCGCCGGGCCGCCGCCGCAATTCGGCGAGAACCGCGGCCCGGCGTAACGGAACAGTGGGTTCCGGGAGTGGGCCGTGAATGCGTCCCGCTTCCGGAAACGACCGTCCCGCGAGGGCTCAGGAGCCCAGCAGTTCCACGTGCACGTCCGCGGGGAACCCGGTCGTCGGCCCCACCCTGCGGGCGAACTCCGTGACGCCCTCCAGCTGTGCGGCGCCGAAGCGGAAGTCGAGCGTCGTGAAGTACTGCTCCAGGATCGCCGCGTCGAAGGACTCCCAGCGCGCGGCCTGCTCGGCCACCTTCGTGACCTCCTCCAGCGAGAGGTCGCGGGACGCGAGGAACGCGCGGTGCACCTGGCGCACCACCTCCGGCTCACGCGCCGCGTAGTCGCGCCGCGCGGCCCAGACCGCGAAGACGAACGGCAGGCCCGTCCACTCCTTCCACATCTCGCCCAGGTCGTAGACGTCCAGGCCGAGGCGCGGGCCCTCGATGAGGTTCGCGCGCAGCGCCGCGTCGCCGATCAGGACGGCCGCGTCCGCCTCGCGCATCATCAGGCCCAGGTCAGGCGGGCAGGTGTAGTAGTCGGGCCGTACGCCGATCCGCTCCGCGAGCAGGAGCTGGGCGAGCCTGACCGAGGTGCGCGAGGTCGAGCCGAGCGCGACGCGGGCGCCGTCGAGCCGGTCGAGAGGGACCTTCGAGACGATCACGCACGACATGACGGGGCCGTCGCAGCCGACCGCCAGATCGGGGAAGGCGACCAGGTCGTCGGCGGCCTTCAGGAACTCGACCAGGGTGACGGGAGCGATGTCGAGCTCGCCGCGCACCAGCTGTTCGCTGAGCTTCTCCGGGGTGTCCTTCGTCAGCTCGAAGTCGAGGAGGGTTCCGGTCCGTGCGAGGCCCCAGTAGAGGGGCATGCAGTTCAGGAACTGGATGTGGCCGACGCGCGGCCGGGGGGTGCGAGGGGAGTCGGGCAGTTGTTCGGCGCCTGCCCCCGCAAAGGCGTCCAGGGGAGAATTGTCCACATCGGCGAGGCTAGCCCTCCTGCGGTGCGGGGTGGCCGTCGGGTCCCTCGCGGGTCTCGTCAACCCCACTGGGGGCCACGTCAAACATCCGGGTGACGTGATCTTGCCCCCTATTGCATTCCCCGGTCTGCGTGCTAAGCTCGCCGCAAGTTGCAGTTTGGTTTCCCTTGCAGTACAGAGCCTGCGGAGCATGTGACCCGCAGGCTCTCGTCGTTTTCAGACTTATGCAGTTGTTTAAACAATCGCTGGTTCTGGAGCAGGGCAACCCTTTGGCCCAAGGAGGGCTTATGGCTACCGGAACCGTGAAGTGGTTCAACGCTGAAAAGGGCTTTGGCTTCATCGCCCAGGAAGGCGGCGGCCCGGACGTCTTCGTCCACTACTCCGCGATCAACGCGAACGGCTTCCGCTCCCTTGAGGAGAACCAGGCCGTTTCCTTCGACGTGACGCAGGGCCCGAAGGGTCCGCAGGCGGAGAACGTCACCCCGATGTGATCGGACGCCCCACGTGAGTGGGGCGTGTGATTCCCTCCGGTGACTTGATCCGGACATGGATGCAGTACCCAAGGAGCCCTGCTCCCCCGTGTGAACGGGGGAAGCGGGGCTCCTGCCTTTTCTGGCCCCTGGGCCTTGAGCACACTTGGCCTGCGGCCCGCTTTGGCCTGCGGCCCGCATGACTGCCGCGCCTCGCTCGCCGCCCGGCTCAGCCTGCGGCCCGCTTTGGCCTGCGGCCCACCCGATCGCCTGGCCTCGCTCGTCGCCCGGCTCAGCCTGCGGCGCGCCTTCGACTGCGGCCGGTCGGTTCGGCCGGTGGGCCGCCTGACCCCCCGGTGCGGCGCACCGCCCGGCCCGGGCCACGGCCTGCGGCCCACCTGATCGCCTGGCCTGGCCCACCGCCCGGCCCGCGCGGCCCCGGCCTCCGGCCCGTCCAGGCCTGCGGCCCACCTCGGCCTCACACAGCCCCGGGCTGCGGCCCGCATGACTGCCGCGCCTCGCTCGTCGCCCGGCTCGGGCTGCGGCGCGCCTTGGACTGCAGCCTCCCAGCTCGGCCGGTGGGCCGCCTGACCAGCCGGTGCGGTCCGCGGTGTCCCATGGCCTGTGGCCCGCTGACTGCTGGGACCGGCTCACCGCCAGATCCGGCCTGCGGCGCACCCTGGCCTCCGGCCCACCCGATCGCCTGGCCTGGCTCGCCGTCAGGTCCACCCGGCCTACGCCGACCCAGCCCTCGCCGCCCTGACCGCCGGGCCCGGCTCGCCGTCCCGGCCTGCGGGGCATCCCGACCCGCAGGGCGCGGCCCGCCCAGGCCTGCGGCCCACCTGACCGCCCGGCCCGGAGCACCGCCCGACCCACCCAGGCCTACGCCCCCAGGCCTGCGGCCCGCCTGACCGCCCGACTCGGAGCACCGCCCGACTCGGAGCACCGCCCGCCTCAGAGCGCCGCCCGGCTCGCCCAGGCCTACGCCGCCCCGGCCTGCGGGGGCACCCTGACCCGCCGGGACCGGCTCACCGCCCGCCCCCGCCCGCAGCCGACACAAGCCCCCGCCCCCCGGCAGCTCTCACCCCGGCAACGCCGCCCGCGCCCGCACCGCGTCCGACGGGTTCCAGCCTTCCGTGGGGACCGAGGCCAGGAGGAGGCGGGTGTAGGGGTCTTCCGGGGCCGTCAGGACCCTCTGGGTCGGGCCGTGTTCCACCGCTTTGCCTCTGCGCATGACCAGGACCTCGTCCGTCACGTGCTGGACCACCGCCAGGTCGTGGCTGACGAAGACCAGGGCCACCGCCGTGTCCCTGCGGATCTCCTCCAGGAGTCGCAGGATCTGGGCCTGGATCGAGACGTCCAGCGCGGCCACCGCCTCGTCGAGGACGAGGATCTTGGGGTCCACCGCCAGGGAGCGCGCGATCGCCAGGCGCTGGCGCTGGCCGCCGGAGAGCTCCCTCGGGCGGGCCCGCGCCTCCCTCGTGCCGAGGCCCACCCGGTCCAGGAGCGCAGCGGCGGACTCGGCCTTGCCGTGCAGGCGCAGGGCCGTCGCCACGCACTGCTCCGCCGTGAGCCGGGGGTCCAGGGAGATGTAGGGGTCCTGGAAGACCATCTGGATCTGCCGCGCCCTGGCCAGCCGGGCGGCCTTCCCCCGGGAGGGGCGGGAGGGGCGGAGGCCGCCCTCGACGCGGATCTCGCCCTTGTCGGGCCGTACGAGCCCCACCAGCATCCGCGCCACCGTCGTCTTGCCCGAGCCGGACTCCCCGACGATGCCCAGGGCCCCGCCCGGGGGAACGGTGAACGTGATGTCCTCGGCGGCCGTGTGGCGGCCCCCGCCCGGCAGGGCGTACGTCTTGGTGAGGCCCGTCGCCTCCAGCAGGTGGTCGGTCACGTCCGGCTCGCTTCCACGGGGAGTACGCGGCACGACGTCGTGCCGCCGTCCGGCAGGGCTTTCGGCTCCGGCGGCCACGTCTCGCACGCGGTCTCCGCGACCGGGCAGCGGGCCACGAAGGGGCAGCCCGCGAAGGCGTCCGCGAGGGACGGCGGGCGGCCCGGGATCGGGGTCAGGGGGACAGGGGCGCCCACGGTGGACGTGCGCAGCGTCGGGGAACAGGACAGCAGGCCCCGGGTGTAGGGGTGGGCCGGGGTCGCGAAGAGGGCCTTGGCGGTGCGTTCCTCCACCACGCGGCCCGCGTACATCACGTACACCCGGTCGCAGTACGCGGCGGCGAGGTGCAGGTCGTGGGTGATGAGGAGCAGGCCCAGGTCGCGGGTGGCGCGCAGGTCGCGCAGCAGGGCGAGGATCTCGGCCTGGGTGGTGACGTCCAGGGCGCTGGTCGCCTCGTCGGCGAGGAGCAGGCGCGGTTCGGCGGCGAGCGCGCCCGCGATGACGACGCGCTGGAGCATGCCGCCGGAGAGTTCGTGCGGGCGCTGGCGCAGCCGGCGTTCCGGCTCGGACAGGCCGACCGCCGCGAGGAGTTCGGCCGCTCGGGCGCGCGTCGCCCCGCGTTCGGTGAGGAAGTCGCCGATGCGGCGCACCGGGTTGAGGGCGGCGCGGGGGTCCTGGTGGACCATGCCGACGGGGCCCGCGCGGTGGGCGCGGAGCCGTTCGCCGGTGAGGCCGAGGACGTCGGCGCCCGCGAAGCGGACCTGTCCCGTCGCGGTCGCGCCGGGCGGCAGCAGTCCGATGGCGGCCTTGGCCGTCGTCGACTTGCCCGAGCCCGACTCGCCGACCAGGCCGACGACTTCGCCGGGCCGGACGGTGAGGGTGACCGTGTCGAGGACCGGGCGCGCGGCGCCCGGGATGCGGACGGTGAGGTCCGCGATGTCGAGGAGCGTCATGGCTCACCTGCTCCCTAGCCGGTCGGCGGCCCAGACGCCGACCACGTTGAAGGACACGACGACGAGGGCGATGGCGGTGCCGGGCACCATGGCGGGGAGCAGGGCGCCCTGGACGACGGCGGCCTGGCCCTCCTGCACCATCAGGCCCCAGTCGGAGGACGGCGGCTGGGCGCCGAAGCCCAGGTAGGAAAGGGTCGCCAGGGACATCAGGGCCTCGCCGAAGAGGACCACGAGGTAGCCGAGGACGGCGCGGCCGAGGTTCGGCACGACGTGGAGTGCGCAGATGCGGGCACCACCCATGCCGAGCACCCGGTAGGCGTCGACGTACGGCTTGCGGGCCTCGGAGAGGGCGAGGGAGCGCGTGTACTTGGCGATCGTCGGGGTGAAGGCCAGGCCGAGGGCGAGGACGGAGGTGGTCATGCCCGCGCCGAACACCGCGATGATCAGGACGGTGAACAGCAGGCCCGGGAAGGCGTACATGACGTCCGTCAGCCGGGAGACCAGGGCGTCCACCCAGCCGCCGCGCCACGCGGCGAGCACCCCGAGCGAGATGCCGAGCACGGCGGCCACGGCGAGCAGCAGGACGGGGGCGATCAGGCTGGTGCGGGCCCCGTGCAGGGCGCGGGAGAGCAGGTCCTGGCCGGAGGAGTCGGTGCCGAGCAGGTGCTCGCCGCCGGTGCCGACGAGGGACGCGGAGAGGTCGATGGCGTCCGGGGCGTAGGGCGCGAGGAGCGGGGCGAAGACGGCCGCGAGGACGACCAGGGCGAGGAAGGCGCCGGCGACGGCGACGCCGAGGGGGCGTCTGCCGCGCAGGGGCGAGGGGGCCGGGGCGAGAGCGGTGGCCGTCATGTCGTGGCTCCCTTCACGCGGGGGTCGAGCAGGGGGTGGACGAGGTCGACCAGCGTGGTCACCGCGATGTAGCCGGTGACCATGAGCAGCAGGACCGCCTGGGCGACCGGGAAGTCGTGGGTGTTGATGGCGCCGACGAGGAGCGAGCCGATGCCGCTGATGCCGAAGGCCGTCTCGACGACGACGGTGCCCGCGAGCATGCCCGCCATGACGAGGCCGCACATGGTGACGATGGGGCCGAGCGCGTTGCGCAGCACGTGCCGCCGGATGATGTCCCGCTCGGGGACGCCGGAGGCGCGGGCCGCCTCCACGTGGTCGGAGGCGGCGGCGTCCGCCATGGCCTGGCGTGTCACGCGGCTGATGATGGCGAGCGCGCCGAGCGCCAGCGACAGGGCGGGCAGCGTGAGGTGGCGCAGGGTGCCGCCGAACCCCTCGCCGCTGCCGGTGACCGGGAACCAGCCGAGCTGCACGCCGAAGAGCGAGACCAGGGCGATGGCGGCGACGAAGGAGGGCACGGAGGCCGCCAGGGTCGTGCCGCCGACGACGAGGGAGTCGACCCAGGTGGACCGCTTGACCGCCGCGAGGACGCCCGCGCCGACGCCGAGGACGACGAAGAGGAGCGTGGCGTAGGCGACGAGCTGGAGGGTGGTGGGGAAGCGGGCCGCGACGAGGTCGGCGACCTGGTCGCTGTACTTGAAGGACCGCCCCAGGTCGAGGTGGACGCAGTCCCACAGCCACCGTCCGTACTGGACGACCAGCGGTTCGTCGAGGTGGTACTGGGCGCGGACGCTCGCGAGCCGTTCGGGGGTCAGCTTGTCGCGGCCGCCGGCGAGGAACACCGCCGGGTCGCCGGGGGCCGCGTACACGGCGGCGAAGATGACGAACGACGCGGCGAAGAGCGTGGCGAGCAGGCCCGCGAGGCGCCGGGCCGTCCGGGAGAGCAGGGTCATTGCCCGCACCTAGCCCTTCTTGGGGCCGAGCAGGGCGGCCCACGGGTAGTAGAGGTAGGACTGCGAGGCCGGGGGCCCGGTCAGGCGGTCGTCGAGGACGAGCGCGGTCGGCACCTGCCCGAGCGGTATCCACACGGCGGCGTCCACGAAGCGGCGCTGCACGTCGACGGCGAGTTCGGCGCGCCGGGTGTCGTCGAGGGCGCCGAGCGCCCGGTGGACGAGCTTGTCGTACGTGGCGTCCTTGAAGCCGACCCAGTTGTTGGAGGAGTCGGAGAGGCCGTTGTCGTAGAAGCCCATGGGGTCGGCCTTGGAGATGTACCAGTCGCCCACCAGGACGTCGATGTCGGCGCGGGCCCCGGGGTCGCTGTAGAACTCTTCGAACTGGGCGGTGGGCACGGTCTTGATCTGCCCCTTCAGCCCGATCCGCTGGAGCGCGGCGCGCGTGGCGTTGGCGACGACGGTGCGGCCCTGGCTGCTGTCGGTGCCGATGACGATCGGTTCCGTGGGCGCGCCCGCGGCCTTCACCAGGCGCTTGGCCTCGGCGAGCGTCTCGGCGGTGGGCGTGGCGGGGGCCAGCGCGGCCAGCTTCTTCTGGGCGGCGGCGAACCGCGGCTTCTCGTACCCCCACGCCCCCGAGCCGACGGGGGTGGCCCAGGGCTGGACGAGCCCGCCGTAGCCGGACCTGGCGATGCCGTCGCGGTCGATGGCGAGGGAGAGGGCGCGGCGGATCCGCGGGTCCTTCAGGCCGCCGCGGGCGGTCGGGATGAGGACGAGCGAGGCGGTGGAGGGGCCGTAGTGCTGGTCGATGCCCTGGGCGCCGCGCAGGGCGGAGGCGGTGTTCGGGGACTCGGCGTACGTCCCGTCGGCGGCGCCCGTCTTCAGGGCGTTGACCATGGCGCTGTCGGAGGCCCAGCGGAAGGTCACCCGGCGGGTCAGGGGCTGCTCGCCCCAGTAGTCCTCGTACGCCTCGATGGTGAGGGAGTCGCCGGACTTCCAGCCGGTCAGTTCGTACGGGCCCGAGCACGCGTCGCTCTGCCCGGGGGTGCCGAACTCCTTGCCGGAGGCGGTGACCTGCTCCTTGTTCCAGACGATGCCGGCGTCGCCGGCGAGCGCCTTGGTGAAGAGGGCGTCGGGGGCCTTGAAGCGGATGGTGATCTCGCGGTCGCCGGTCTTCCTCATCGAGTGGACGTTGCCGAACTCGTCGGCCTGCTCCATGTCGGGGTCGGCGTGCCGCCGCAGGCTCCACAGCACGTCGTCGGCGGTGAGCGCCGATCCGTCGTGGAAGGTGACGCCGTCCCTGACGGTCAGGACCAGCGTCTTGTCGTCGGGCGTGCGGGCCTTGGCGGCGAGGAACGGCTTGATGCTCATGTCGGGCTGGAGCTGGTAGAGCCGCTCGCACACGTTGGTGAGGACGACGCGTCCGGCGCTCGACCCCTGGGTGTCGAGGTCGAGCGAGTCGGGCTCGTCCTCCAGGAGCCAGTCGACCTGGTCGCGCTGCCCGTGGGCGGCGGGCGTGGTCGCGGTGAGCTTCAGCTCGGCGGCGTCGGCGGGCTCGCCGCCGAGCGCCGCCGTGTCGGCGCCGCTGCACGAGGCGGTGGCGAGCAGGGCGGTGGCGGCGAGTCCCGCCAGGGCCGCGCGTCGGCGCCCCGGCGCGGTCAGGGGGCTCATGAGGACTCTCCGTACGGGCCGTCGTAGAGGTTCCAGGGCATGTGCTGGTAGTCGCGGTCACAGGGGGTGCCCGCGGTCACGTGGTAGTCGCCGGTGGTCAGGTCCACACAGGAGGAGACGAGCGTGGCCCAGTGCTTGACGGCGGGCCTGCGCGGGTCGGGGTGGGTGCAGAGCGACTCGGGCAGGCCGAGGTGGTCGGACATCGCCTGCTTGATCAGCTTGCGGGACTCGTCGGGGCCCGTGGAGGCGCGCAGGGCCCGCAGTCCCTCCTCGGCGCGCGGGACGCGGACGAGCGAGTCGGACGACATGGGCCGGTAGCCGTCGGCGAGGGCGGCAGGGACGCCCGCCTGGTAGTGGTTGCCGTGCACGAGGAGGCCGTCGGCCGGGTACATCCAGCCGTGCCCGGCGGGCGTCGTCTCCAGGTCGATGGCGAAGCCCTCGCGGCAGGTGAGCAGGGCGTTGCTGGCGATGTGGGCGCGGGTGCGGCAGAGCACGTCGAGGGCGTCGGTGATGGTCGCCCGGTCGAGCACGCTGCGGCGCACGACGGTCTGCGGGAGGCCGATCGCGTCGTCGAAGCGTCCGCCGAGGCCGTTGGCGTTGAGCGCGATGCCCGCCGAGTTGGCGCCCTGGCGGCCGATCTGCCCCGCCTCGACCTGCATGATCAGGGTCGGTTTCGGCGGCTGCACGACCCGGATCATGACGACGGTGTCGGCGACGCCCGCGCGCCAGTCCCAGTTCTGCCCCGCGTAGACGTGCCCGTCGCCGCTGGCCGCCCCGTACGCGGCGAACGACGTGCAGCCCTCGGCGGGTTCCTCGTCGGCCGCCCCCGGTGACGCCTCGGCCGCCGCGGGCGATGCCTCGGCCATGTCGGCGAAGGAGCGGTCGTAGATGACCTCGCCGCGGGCGTTGAGCGCGAGCACGTCGAGCAGTGTGACGCCCGCGCCGTCGGCGATGCCCCGCATCTCCTCCACGAGGTGGGGCGCGTAGTCGCTGACCGGGTCGAGCCAGCGGGCGGCCCGCGCGGTGACGCGGTCCCAGGTCAGCCCGGCTGAGTGGCCGAAGGCCTCTTCGTAGTAGCCGATCGCGGCCCGTATCCGCGGACGGACGGATTCGCCGTACTGGCGGCCGCGTTCGGTGGGCGTGCCGGAGATCTCGATCACGGGGAGCGTGCGGGGTGCCATTGTTCTCCTACCGCGGAGAGGGTCCCGCGACGACGTCCTGTAACGTCGGTTACGAGATGCTCTCCTCTTGGAATGCGTTGCCCAGGAGAGTAACCGCCATCACACGAGAGTCAATAGCCGTAATGGGAATTTCAGAGAGTGCGGGGGCGGCGGACGCCGCCGGGGTGGACCGGCTCCGCGCGGCCGTGCGGGACCAGTGGGAGACGCTGTCCGCCTCCGAGCGCGCCGTCGCCCAGTACGTGGTGAGCGCGCCGCCCGAGTCCCTGCTCTTCGCCAGCGCCCAGGAGCTCGGCGCCGCCAGCGGCACCAGCAACGCCACGGTCGTGCGCGCGCTGCAACGCCTGGGGTATGCCGGACTGCCCGCCCTGAAGCGGGAGTTGGCGTCCGACTTCACCTCGGCGGTCGCCCCCGAGGTCCGCCTCAAGCGGCGCATCGCGCATGTCGGCAGGGACCTCGGCGACATCTGGGGCGACGTCTTCGACGAGGCCGCCGAGCGCATCGAGCACGCCCGCAGGCTCACCCCCGACGACGCCCTGCGCACGGCGGTCGAGGCCCTGGCGGAGGCCGCCGAGACCCATTGCTACGGAGTGGCGGCGTCCGAACTGGCCGCCCGCCACCTCGCCCTGGCGCTCGGCCGCATCGGCCACCGCTCGCGCCACGTCGGCGAGACCGGCTTCGCGCTCGCCGACGCGCTGCTCGGCATCCGCACGGGCGACGCCGTGGTGATCTTCCAGCCGGGCCGGGCGCTGCCCGAGCTGACGGTCCTGATCGAGCGGGCCCGCGCGGTCGGGGCGCGGGTCGTCCTCGTCACCGACGAACTCGCCGAGCTGTACGGCACGCGGGTCGACGCCGTCCTCACCGCCCCGCACACCCCGACGGGCATCACCACCGAGGCGCTGACCGCCCTGGTGGTCGCGGACGCGCTGCTGCTCGCGCTGACCGCGCTCGACGAGACGCGAGCGGTCGACACCTCGCACCAACTGACCGCACTGCGCGAGCAGTTGCTGTCCCCGAAACCGCGCAAGCAGTGACCGCCGCCGGAGCGCGGGCCGCTAGACGTGCTGCATGACCATCACGAACGTCGTGCCCGGCTCAAGGGCCTCGTAGGAGTGCGGCACGTCCCCCCGGTACGACATGTAGTCACCGGGGCCCAGCTCCACCGCCTCGCCCCGCGGGCCCGCGAGCAGCCGGCCGGTGCTGATGACCAGGTGTTCCATCGAGCCCGGGATGTGCGGGTCGGACTCGCGCGGGGCGCCCGGCTCCAGCGCCCCGTGGTAGATGTCGCGCCGCACCCCGGCCGGCCCCGCGGAGAGCAGGGTGCCCGCGTACGAGGAATTCTCCGCGTGCATGGTCGGGCCCTCGCCCGCCCTGATCACCGTCACCTCGGGCGCGGGCGACTCCACCAGGACGCTGAACGGCACCCCGAGCGCCACGGCCAGCGCCCAGATCGTCTCGATCCCGGGATTTCCGGTGGCCGCCTCCAGCTGCGACAGGGTGGACTTCGCGATCCCGGCGCGCTTGGCCAGCTCGGAGAGGGAGATCCCGGCCTTCGCACGCTCGCGGCGCAGCGCCGCGGCGACCCACTCGCGGGGCATGCGGGACGGCGGGGCGCCACCGGGGCCGGTGCCGTTGGTCATCGCTTTCGCTCCTGATCGAGGACGCTTCGCCCTCGCACGCCGTTCGCCGCACGAGGCCACTCCGTTCGCTGCACAAGGCCATTTCGTTCGCCTTGACGAACGCACCCCGCACTGCCCATCCTACGACGTATGCGTTCGCCACACCGAACAAACGATTCGCCAGACCGAACGGCCCATGCGCCCGGCCCCTCCCTCGTCCGCCTCTCCGACCTCCCGCCCGGCGTCCTGCGCGACATCGCCCTCGTCTGGCTCGCCGACGCCGTCGTCGGCGTCTCCTTCGGCGCGATCGCCGTCGCGGGCGGACTCCCCCTCTGGGTGCCCGTCCTCATGTCGCTGCTCGTGTACGCGGGCTCCGCCCAGTTCAGCGCGGTCGGACTGCTCACCGCGGGCGGCGGCCCCGTGGCCGCGGCGGCGACCGGGCTGCTCCTCAACTCCCGTACCGCCGCGTTCAGCCTGGCCCTCGCCGACGACCTCGGCCGCTCCTGGGCGGCACGGCTGATCGGCGCGCACCTCATCACCGACGAAACGGCCGCCTTCGTGCTCGCCCAGGACGAGGGCAAGGCGCGCAGGGCCGCGTTCTGGATATCGGGCATCGGCCTGTTCCTGGCGTGGAACGTCAGCGTCCTCACGGGCGCCCTCGCCGGCACGGCGCTCGGCGACACCGACCGGTTCGGGCTCGACGCGGCGTTCCCCGCGGTCCTGCTCGCCCTGGTCCTGCCCGCGCTGCGCGCCGACGGCGCGGCACGGCGGGCGTCGGCCGCCGGCGCGGTCATCGCGGTCGCCGCCGCCCCGCTGCTGCCCGCCGGGATGCCGGTGCTCCTCGCCCTGCTCGGCCTGCTCGCCGCCCGCCGCGGACCCCGCCGCCCCCGCACCACCGCCCCCGGGAGCGCCTCGTGAACGCCACGCTCGCCTGCGTCCTCGTCCTCGCCGCCGGCACGTACGCCTTCCGCCTGGCCGGACCCGTGCTGCACGGGCGCGTGCATCTGCCCGCCCGCGTCCAGGAGCTGCTGACCGTGGGGGCCACCGTGCTCCTCGTCGCCCTGCTCGCCACGGGCGCGCTGACCGAGGGCCAGGGCTTCGCGGGCTGGTCGCGCCCCGCGGGCGTCCTCCTCGGCGGCATCCTCGCCTGGCGCAGGGCCCCGTTCGCGCTGGTCGTCGTCGGCGCGGCCACGGCAACGGCGCTGCTGCGCCTGGCGGGAGTCCCCTAGGCGAGGCTCCCCGCCCTCCGCCAGGCCTGCCCCCCCCCCACGGGCTCCGCGTCGGCGGACTCCCTCTCGGCGGGCCCCGCGCCATCGGCCCGCCCCTCCCCCTCCAGCGTTCCGAGCCGCCGGCACGCCCGCCCGCCCCAGCACGATCAGCATGGTGATGAGGGACTGGGCGTCGCCGAGGTCCCGCAGCACCGTGGCGTACCACCCGGGGTCGCTCCCGCCGTCCAGCAGGTCCAGCACGGCACGGTGGGCGGTCACCGCCTCGGAGTACGCCTCGTCGGCCCCGGGGCCGCCCAGATCCCCGTACGCCAGGCCGAGGTCGTGCGGCGCGGCGGCGCGCGGCTGGGCCCCGCCGTTCCTCGGGACCTCCACGCCGAGCCGCTTCAGCACGTCCCGCGCCTCGCCCGTCTCGCGCAGGGCCACCAGGACGTTCGCCGGCGCCGCCGTGGAGGTGGTGAGGGCGCTCGGGTCGTCGGCCCGCACCTGGCACGCGACGGCCTGCCGGACCAGCTCGGCGTCCGGGCCGAGGTCGTCGGCGCTGCGGTGGGTCCCGGCCTCGTCGTGGACGATGACGCCGTAGACCCCCGGCGGGTCGTCGGGGTCGGTCAGCTCACAGTTCACGAGCCTCACGGAAACAGGCGAGCGCCTGCTCGAACCGAGCAGGACGCGGCCGCTCGGTCCCCTCCGGCATGGTGGTCCCCCGTTCGTCGCCGAGGCCGATGACGAACGTCACGCCGCCGCATCCACCCGAGTACCGGCGAGAACGAGCCGACAAGGCGGAAGGGACCGCCCGGCGGGGCGCCGACACGCACCTCGCACAAAAGAAGTGGGCGGTTCCGCCCCGCCCGCCTAAGATCGCAGGGACGCGGGCCCGGTACGCGAAGTCGCCGCACGGGCCCACCAGTTCGGAGAACCGGGGGGATTCTCACCATGATCGTCGCGCCCACGGCCCTGACCCTGGCCATGCTCGTCCTCTTCGCCCTGGCCCTGAAGGCCAGCGACACGGCACCGCACCCCCGCGCAGGGGACCCGGAACAGCCGAAACCCACCGGCACGGGAGCCGCCCAACGATGACCGCCTCCCTCGTCCCTCCCCCGGAAGACCCCTCCCACGCCGACCCGGCCCCGGGACCCGACTTCATCACGCCGGCCGGCGACCTCTTCGTGCGCGCGCACATGGGCATCCCTCGGCTGTCCGCCGACACCTGGACCCTGACGGTCGAGGGCCTGGTCGAACGCCCCCTGCGCCTCGACCTCCCCGCGGTCCTCGCGCACCCCGCCGGCCAACTCACCGCCGTGCACGAGTGCTTCGGCAGCCCGCTGCGCCCCGACGTCCCCACCCGCGCGGTGGCGAACGTCGAGTGGACCGGCTTCCCCCTCGCCGCCCTCCTGGACCGCGCCGCACCGCTGCCCACGGCCCGGCACGTCGTCCTCGAAGGGGCCGACACGGGCTCCTTCGCGGACGAGGACGGCGTCTCGTACGTGAAGGACCTGCCCCTGACCGTCGCCCGCCGCGACGTGTTCCTGGCCCACCACCTGAACGGCGAGCCCCTGCCGGCCCGCCACGGCCACCCCCTGCGGGCGGTGGTCCCCCGCATGTTCGGCACGAACTCCGTCAAGTGGCTGACCAGGATCGTCCTCACCGACGAGCGCCCCGAGCACATGTTCACCACCCGGTTCTACAACCGCGTGCTCCCGGGTCACGACACCCCGCAGCCGGTGCGCGAGGTCGACGTCAACAGCAGGCTGACCTCGCCCGAGCGGGACGCCGAGCTGCCCTACGGAACCATCACCGTCCGGGGCCGCGCCTGGAGCACCACGGAAGTCGTCCGCGTCGACCTCTCCGTGGACGGCGGCCCCTGGGAGCCCGCCCGCCTCAACACCCTCGGCGCGGACCCGGCCTGGCAGGGCTTCTCCCTGCGGCACTGGTTCACCCCCGGCCCCCACACGGTCCGCTCCCGGGCCACGGACGCCGCGGGCCGCGTGCAGCCGCCGCCGGGCTCCCGCAACTCGGTCCACGAAGTGGCGTTCACCGTCACGTAGCCGGTGGCCGGCCGCCGGTCCGCACCTCGGCCCAGACCGTCTTGCTGACCGCCCGCTCCGCCACGCCCCACCGCGTGGCCAGGGCTTCCACGAGCCGCAGCCCGTGCCCCGACTCCGCCTGGGGGTCCAGGGGCTTCGCCCTCGGCTCGGGCCCGCCGCGCGCGTCCGCCACCTCGACACGGAGCGTGTCCGGCTCCCGCCTGATGAGCCGCAGCTCGAAGTCCCGCCCCGGCACCCGGCCGTGCGTCACGGCGTTCGCCGCCAGCTCGGCGACGATGTGCGCCGCCGCCTCGGACACGTCGCTGCCGTGCGGGTATCCCCAGGCGTCGAGCTGGTACACCGCCAGCCGCCGGGCCAGCCTGGCACCTCGCGGCGTCGCACTGAGCAACTGCCGGAAGACCGTCAACGTCGTGGCAGGGGTGGAGATTTGCTGGTTCATGTGACTGAGCGTGGTCGATTGGCTCTACGCTGACCAGGTACGGCGCCTCGACGCCGGGCCTGTGTATGAGTGTGCCCGTCCGGCTGTATGAGGTGTCTCCCGTGACTCACGCGAGGGCGGTACGGCATGGCCAGCAGCGACCATGAGGAACGGCCCGAGCGGCCTTCCCAGACGGACGGCACGGCGCATCTCTTCAGCGCCCTGGGCAAACAGATCAAGGTGCTCCGCGAACACGCCGGCATGAGCCAGCGAGAGCTGGGCAAGGCGGCGCACTGCGGGGAAGCGCTGATCTCGGCCATAGAGCGCGGGGTGCGCACGCCGCAGCCGGATTTCCTGACTCGGGTCGACGCCCTCCTGGACGCCCGGGGCGTACTGGCCGCTGCCGCGGACGACGTACGGGAGGCCCAGGCCAGGGCTCGGACTCGGCATCCGGATTGGTTCCGGGACTACGCGCGGGCAGAGGCAGAAGCCGTCGCCCTGCACAACTATGGCGCCCAAGCGGTGCACGGGCTTCTCCAGACCGAGGCGTACGCCCGGGCCACTTTCATCCAGCGGCGCCCCTTGCTCGATGAGGCGACGATCGAGAAGCGGCTCGCCGACCGATTGGCTCGCCAGCAGGTCTTCGAGCGATGGCCCGCGCCGACCTTCAGTTATGTGCTGGAGGAGGCGGTGCTCCAACGCCCCACGGGGGGCGTGGCTGTCCAACAGCAACAGCTAAGGCGGTTGCTCACTGCGGGGCGTATGCGCAACGTCGAGATCCAGGTAATGCCGACGGATCGGCCGGAACACCCGGCCCTGGACGGCACGTTCACGTTGATGACGCCCCGGGGGCGGCAGCAGGTGGTCTACACGGAAAGTTATGGTCACCCACGGCTCATTACAGGGCCGGAAGAAGTCCGCATCTTCAGCGAGCGCTATGGGATTATCCGGGCGCAGGCTCTGACACCCCACGAATCGCTGACCCTGATCGAGAAGATGCTGGGAGAACCATGAACAACTCCGAACTCGACTGGTTCAAGAGCAGCTACAGCACCGGCGAGGGCGGCGAATGCCTCGAAGCCGCCTACACCTGGCGGAAGTCCAGCCACAGCGGCGGCGCCGGCGGCGAATGCCTCGAAGCCTCGTACCCCTGGACGAAGTCCAGCCACAGCGACGGCGAGGGGGGCAACTGCGTGGAGGTGGCCCGCGCACCGCACGCCATCCACATCCGCGACAGCAAACGCACCGCCGGGCCGACGCTCACGATCAGCCCCGCCCCCTGGTCCCACTTCCTCGCCCACGCGACGGCCTGACCCCTGGCTCGCGCCCGGGGTTGCACAAAAGTCCCGCCCATAAGCGCCCAAACCGGGTGCTTCGGCGGGACTTTCCTGCACCCACACCACCACCCCCCCCCAGCCCGCTCAATCCCTCGGCAGCAGCCACGCCGCCAGCGCCGTCGTCACGCAGAGCAGGAGGCCGACCGCCACCAGGGCCGCACGCATGCCCGGCAGTGAGAAGCCGGTGGCTGCGCCGCTCGCCAGGAGCGCGCCGAAGAGGGCGACGGACATCGCGCCGCCGGTCTGGCGGCACGCGGCGAGCAGGCCGGAGGCCGTGCCCGCGCGGGCGGCGGGAACCGCGTCCATCAGTTGGGCGGTCAGCGCGGGGACCGCGAACGCGCCGCCGAGGCCGGTCGGGACCAGGAGGAGCAGGACGAGCCAGAGCGGCGTCGTGGCCGTCAGCGGGACGAGGACGAAGAGGGCGAGGGCCAGGACCGCCTGGCCGATGACGATGACCCGGCGGCGGCCGAGGCGTTCGGCGGCGCGGGGGGAGACCAGGTTCGTGGCGGTGATCAGCGCGGCCAGCGGGATGAACATCAGGCCCGCCGTGACGCCCGACATGCCGCGAAGCTGCTGGTAGTAGAGGCCGAGGAGGAAGGTCAGGCCGTAGAAGCCGGCGTTCACGGCGAAGCCGACCGCCAGGGCGATGCCGACGCCCCGCCGGCGCAGCAGCCCGAGCGGGACCAGCGGCGCGGAGTGCCGCCGCTCGGCGGTGTAGAAGGCGATCCCCGCGGCGGCGGCCACGGCGGAGGAGAGCAGGACGGGCACGCTCGTCCAGCCCAGGTGGCCGCCTTCGATGACGGCGAAGGCCAGGCCGGTGAGGGTGAGGACGGCGGTCGCCTGGCCCACGAGGTCCAGCGGCGCGGGGCGGCGGGGCGAGGGGGCGGTGCGGGCGAGCAGGGCAAGGATCACCGCGCCCACGGGGAGGTTGAGGAGGAACACGGCCCGCCAGCCCGCGGCTTCGGTCAGCACGCCGCCGAGCACGGGGCCGACGGCGACGGCCACCGAGCCGCCCACCGTCCAGAGCGCGATGGCCCGTGCCCTGCGGCGCGGATCGTCGTAGGCCTGCCGGATCAGGGCGAGCGAGGCGGGCATCACGATGGCGGCTGCCCCGCCCTGCGCGACGCGGGCGGCGATCAGCGCCCCGATGCCGGGCGCGAGGGCGCAGGCCAGCGAGGCGGCGGTGAAGAGGCCGACACCCCAGGCGTAAGCGCGCCGCGCCCCCGCCCGGTCGGCGAGCGCCCCCGCGGAGAGCATCAGCGCGGCGAACATCAGCGTGTACGCGTCCACGACCCACTGGAGCCCGGCCATGCCGCCGCGCAGGGAGGCGCTGATGTCGGGCAGGGCGATGTTCACGGCGGTGACGTCGATCGTGATGACGCTGAAGCCGAGCAGCGCCGCCAGGAGCGCGACGGGGGAGGCGGGGGCCGGAGCGGGCGTGGGCGTGGGGGTGACGGACACCGGTACGGGCGCGGGTGCGGACACGGGTGCGGGCATGGGTACGGGTGCGGGCGTGGGCGCGGACACGGTTCTCCCAAGTGCTCGGGGGCGGGCAGTCGTTGGCGGGCGGCCCCGGATGGCCGGGCGCGGGCGGCAGCGATGGCGGCATTGGTGGTGGTGGGCACGCGCGGGCGGCGGGCCCCCGGTGGCCGCGGTCCGGTGACGGCGCACCCCCTGGGCCACGGCGGCCGGGCCGCCCGCGACACCTCTCACTGTGCGCCGGGGCGGCCCGCGGCGGCAGGGCGGGACGTTCCAGGCCCTGACACGGCCCCCCACGTGCGCGCGCCGAGGGGAACAATGGAGCGATGAAGGACAGCACGGCGACCACCGCGGCCCCGCCCACCGGCACGGAACTCGGCAGATACCTCCGCGCCCGCAGGGCCCGCGTCACCCCCGCCGAGGCGGGGCTGCCCGCGGGGACGGGGCTGCGCCGTACGCCGGGGCTGCGCCGCGAGGAGCTGGCCACCCTCGCCGGAGTGAGCGTCGACTACTACACCCGCCTGGAGCGGGGCCGCGAGACGAACCCCTCCCCCGCCGTCATCGACGCCCTGGCCCGCGCCCTGCGGCTGGGCGGCGACGCGCACGAACGCCTGCGTGAACTGGCCGAGTTGGCGTCAGGACGCCTCACGGAACCGCACCCCACCGCCGACGACACGGTCCGCGCCTCCACCCTGCGGATGCTCCAGGCGCTGGCGCCGCTGCCCGCGTACGTCGTGAGCAGGCACATGTACATGCTCGCCGCCAACGCCCCCGGCAAGGCGCTGCTCCCCGGCCTGTGGGACTGGCCCGCCGAGCGGCGCAACCTGACCCGCTACCTCTTCCTGCACCCCGTGGGCCGCGTGCTCTACCAGCCGTGGGAGGCGACGGTCGCCACCTCCGTGGCGCATCTGCGGGCGGTCGGCGGCACGGACCCCGACTCCCCGCGGCTGATGAGCCTCGTCGGCGAGCTGCTGCTCAAGTCACCGGAGTTCGGCCCGCTCTGGGAGCGGTACGACGTGTGCGAGCGCGGCGGCGGCACCAAGTCCTTCGACCACCCGAAGGTGGGCGCGATGACCCTCACGTACGAGGTGATGACGCTGGCGCGGACGGGCGGCCAGCGCATGGTGGTCTACCAGGCCGAGCCGGACACCCCCGACGAGAAGGCGATGCTCGGCCTGGCGCCCGCCGAGTAGACCGTCCCCCCTGCCCGCTCACTCCGCCTTGTCGGGCGGGCAGGAGCTGCCGTCGGGGGGCATCTCGCCGTACAGCAGGAAGCCGTCGACCTTGTCGCGCACGCACTCGGAGCCCAGGTAACCGGTGTGGCCGTCGCCCTTGTTGTCCAGGACGATCGCCTTGGGGCCGAGCCGCTCGGCGGTCTCCTCCGTCCAGCGGTACGGCGTCGCGGGGTCGCCGCGCGTGCCGACGAGCAGCAGCTCGGGGCTGTCGACGTCCCGTACCGACTCGCGGATGTAGTCGGTGCCGGGAGGGCGGCCGAAGCAGAGCAGGACGGGCATCAGCATCGACCGGCCGAAGACGGGCGAGGCCTCCTCGAACTCCTTCTTGAGCCGGCCGATCTCCTTCTCTATCCGCGCGGCGTCCGGCCGGTCCGGGTCGTCGGCGCAGTTGACGGCCATCAGCGCGGCGGTCGCGTTGTCCATCGGCACCGGTTCCCCGCGTGCCGTCGAGCCGCCGTCGCGCACCGCCCCGCCGAGTCCGCCGCTCATCCGCAGCAGCGCCCGGGGGTCACCGTCCGCGAGCAGCGCGCCGAGGGCCTGGGAGAGGGCGGGCCAGGCCTGCCTGCTGTACAGGGCCTGGCCCAGCACGCCGACGACGTCCTGGCCGCTGAACTGCCCGCCGTCCATGGCCTGGAGCGGCATCTCGTCCAGGTCCTCGATGATCTGCCGCATGTCCTGGCGCGCGGCCCGCGCGTCGGTGCCGAAGACGCAGCCGGGGTTCCCTGTGCACCAGGTCAGGAAGTTGTCGAGGGCGGTCTGGCGGCCCTCCGCCGTGGCGAGGGACTGCTCGGCGACCGGCTCGGTCAGCGTGTCCACGCCGTCCAGCACCATGCGGCCGACCTTGTCGGGGAACTGGGCGGCGAAGACGGCCCCGAGCCGCGTCCCGTACGAGAAGCCGAGGTAGTTGAGCTTCTTGTCGCCGAGGGCCTGCCGCATCACGTCGAGGTCGCGCGAGACGTTGACCGTGCCCATGTGCGGCAGGACGGGCCCCGACTTCTTCGCGCACTCGGCGGCGGCCTCGCGCAGCCTCTTGAGCACGGCCGCGGGGTCCTCGGCGCCGTCCGTGCCCCCGCTCTCCAGGACTTCGGTGCCCGCGTCGGCGTCACCGCAGGTCACGGGGGCGCTCTCGCCCACGCCCCGCGGGTCGAAGGAGACGACGTCGTACTCCTTGCTGAGGAAGGAGAAGTCCTTCTGCGATCCGGCGAGTGCGGAGACACCGGGCCCGCCGGGTCCGCCGAAGTTCAGCAGCAGGGAGCCTCTGGGCTTCCCCGCCGAACTGGACTTCATGCGGATCATCGCGACGTCGACGGTCCCGGCCGCCGGGTCGGCGTAGTCGATGGGCACCTTGACGTCCCCGCACCGGATGTCCTTGGCGTCACCGGTGGCGTCCGCCATGGCTTCGGTGTCGCCCTCGCAGGCGGCCCACTTGATCTTCTGCGTGTAGAACCGCGACAGGTCGGGCCGCCCGTCCCCGGCAGCGGCGGCCGAGGTCGGCCACGGAGCTCCCGCTCCCACCACGGCCAGTACGGTGACGCCGGCGAGTGCACAAGCTCCGCGCACGGCAACCTCCCTGGGTGTGCCCCTCACTCACCCTAAGCGCCCGCCGGGAAGCTCGCCCGCCCGGCGGTGACGGTGCGCACACGCCGACCACCCTCCGGCGCGGCCGGCTGCGGTCTCAGCCGGGGACGTGGGCCGCCCAGCGGCGTCCCTCCATGAGCGACCCGAGGCCCGCCCACGCGAAGTTCATGAGTGTCGCCGCAGCCTCCCGCGCCGACACCGACGTATCCGTGTTGGCCCACCCCGCCAGGGACTCCGCCGCGCCCACGAGGGCCTGCGCGAGCCCCGCCACCTCGCGGGCCGGCAGCGAGGGGTCCCCGTGGGCCTCCCGCGCCGCCTCGGCGATCAGCGCCGTCACGTAGGCGAGGACCTCCTCCCGCATCGCGGCGACCTCGGCGGCGAACGGCTCCCCCTGGGTGCGCGCCTGGCTGTGCAGCACCGCCCACCCGTCGGGCCGCTCGGCGGTGTGCGTGAAGAACGCCCGCAGCCCCGACCAGAGCTGCCGGTCGGCGCTCTCCCCCGCGGCGGCCTCCACCCCGTTCCGCACGGCCTCGACGAGCGCGGCGGCCTCCCGCCGGATGCAGGCGGTGAACAGGTCGTCCTTGGAGTGCAGATAGAGGTACACCAGCGGCTTTGACACCCCGGCCAGCTCCGCGATCTCGTCCATGGACGCGGCCCGGAACCCCCGCTGCCCGAAGATCCGCACCGCCGCGTCCAGCATCTGCTGCTCGCGCACGGCCCGCGGCATCCGTTTCTGCCGCTGCTTCTCGCCCACCCGCCCCGCCTTCCCACGCTGTCCGTCCGGGATCAGCGTACGGTCAACGGAGGCCACCCCTCGATCACCCTCGGCAATGCTCTGGCCAGAACTAGCCCGGGGCGAGCCCCACGACGAAGCCCCGCCCCGGAAGCCTCGGTGGGCTTTCCGGAGCGGGGCCGAGGGGCGGGGGTCGTTACACGCCCGCGGGCACCGGGCGCGACGCCTGGGCGTCACGCGGCTGCGGCGCCGGAGCCGGCTCGTCGAAGTCGTCCAGCGGCGACGCCGACGCGTGCTCGTAGGCCTCGCGGTCGAGGATCTTCTCGCGGGCGGCGACGATCACGGGAACCAGCGCCTGGCCGGCCACGTTCGTGGCGGTGCGCATCATGTCCAGGACCGGGTCGATGGCGAGCAGCAGGCCGACGCCCTCCATGGGCAGGCCCAGCGTGGACAGGGTCAGCGTCAGCATGACCGTGGCGCCGGTCAGACCGGCCGTGGCGGCGGAGCCGACGACCGACACGAAGGCGATGAGCAGGTACTCCTTGACGCCCAGGTTCACGTCGAAGATCTGCGCGACGAAGATCGCGGCGATCGACGGGTAGATCGCGGCGCAGCCGTCCATCTTGGTGGTGGCGCCGAAGGGCACCGCGAAGGAGGTGTACTCCTTCGGCACGCCGAGCCGCTCGGTGACCTTCTGGGTGACCGGCATCGTGCCGACCGAGGAGCGCGAGACGAACGCGAGCTGGATCGCGGGCCAGGCGCCCTTGAAGAACTGGAGCGGGTTGACCTTGGCGACGGTGGCGAGCAGCAGCGGGTAGACGCCGAACATCACCAGGGCGCAGCCGATGTAGATGTCGGCGGTGAACGTCGCGTACTTGCTGATGAGGTTCCAGCCGTAGTCCGCGATGGCGAAGCCGATGAGGCCGACGGTGCCGATCGGGGACAGCTTGATGACCCACCACAGGGCCTTCTGGAGCAGCGCGAGGACGGACTCGGAGAGCTCCAGGATGGGCTGCGCCTTGTCACCGATCTTCAGTACGGCGATACCGGCGACGGCGGCCATGAAGACGATCTGGAGGACGTTCAGCTCGGTGAAGGGCGTGATGACGTCCGTCGGGATGATCCCGGTGAGGAAGTCGATCCAGGAGCCCGCGTGGTCGGGGGCCTTGCCGTCCTTCGGGGTGAGGCCGGTGCCGGAGCCGGGGTTGGTGAGCAGGCCGATGGCGAGGCCGATGGCGACCGCGATCAGCGACGTGACCATGAACCACAGCAAGGTGCGGGTGGCCAGGCGCGCCGCGTTGTTGACCTTCCGCAGGTTGGTGATGGACACCAGGATCGCGAAGAAGACGAGCGGGGCGACCGCGAGCTTCAGCAGGCCGATGAAGGTGTCGCCGACCTTGGAGAGGGTGGTGACGAGCCAGGAGATGTCCTGGCTGCGGGCGAGCCAGCCGAGCAGGACGCCGAGGACGAGACCGCCGAGGATCTGCGCCCAGAAGGGAACCTTGAGGAACTTGGGTATCCGGAAGCCGGGGTCGGGCTTCTCGGGGCCGCTCGCCTGGTCGGCGGGCGTCGCGGAATTCGCGGACACGGACACACTCCGGTGAGGTAAGTCAGGGGGTGGGGGACGTACGGGAGCGGCGACCGCGAAGGGTCAGCGGCGTCGCTGCAGCGGGTCACATTCAGACGTGACAGGCCGCGGACATGCAGCGGCAGAGGTCGACATGCAGGCGCGCCACGAGCGGGACGCTCATGGCGTGGCGGTGCGCTGCTGCTGTCTTCATGGCCAATACGTTAACACTCGTACTTTGAGAACATCAAAGGCCTTGTTTGAGGGAAGCGGTGCTTCCGGTCCCCGGCCCGCAGCGTCCGGCCCCCGGCCCACTCCCCGCCCGCCGCCGCGATCCGGCCGGAACGCACGGGACCCCGGCCCCGGAGCGAGCTGCTCCGGAGCCGGGGTCCCGGCGACGTGTGTGACGAAGCTTACGAGCCCTGCGCCTGCGTCCGGCCGCCCCGCGAGTCGGCCTTCGCGCGCGCCAGGTCGTCCGCGACGTCCTCCTGGGTGCGGTTCGCCTCCAGGTTGGCCTTGGTGCGCTCCACGCGCGCCACCACGGTCTCCGAGGCGCGGTCGCGCTCCTTGCGCAGGACCACGAAGCTGATGGGCGCCGAGATGACGAGCGCGAGCAGCAGCACCCAGAGCAGGTTGGAGTCGCCGAGGCCGCGCGGCAGGATTTCGGCGTAGACGAGGCCCCAGACGACCAGGAAGCAGCCCACGAAGATCCCGAGGCGCATCAGCGTGTAGCGGAGCATGTCAATCCACTCTTCCGTTCCGAAATGGGCCCGAGCTGGACGAGCCCTCCCAGTGAAACACGGGCGGCTCGCCGCCCGGCAAGGGGGGCGGGCCCCGGCGGCGCGGGCCGCTACCGCAGCGGCAGCACCATCATGATGTCCTCGCGGTCGTCGTCCGGCGCGAGGCGGATGGCGTCGGGCACCCGGCCGACCTCCTTGTAGCCGCAGGAGGCGTAGAAGTTCTCCAGGCCGGTGCCGCCGCGGCAGGTGAGCCGCACCGCCTCCACGCCCTCCAGGGAGCGGGCCGCGTCCTCCGCGGCGGCCAGGAGGTCGCGGCCGTAGCCCTTGCCCTGGTGGCGGGGGTGGACCATGACGGTGTAGAGCCAGATCCAGTGCCGCATGAGGCGGTGGGTGTTGTGGGTGAGGAAGGCCGTCGCGGCGACGGCGCCCTCCTCGTCGTACCCCACGAGCAGCCGCGCCCGGCCCTCGGCCATGGCGACGAGGTGCCTGACGAACTCGGGGCGTATCTGCTCGGCCGTGGCGGGCGGCACGAAGCCGACGGCCCCTCCCGCGTTGGTGACGTCCGTCCACAGGGTGAGGACGCCGTCGCGCAGGTCGGGGCCGACCGGCGGGTCGAGGTGGAACGTGAGCGGCATACGGACCTCAGACCCGCATGGCCTGCGGGGACTCGCGCAGCAGCGGGTCGGGGCCCTCGTACTCGCGGATCGCCTCGTAGCGCGTGTTGCGCTCGACCGGCCGGAAGCCGGCCTCGCGGATCAGGTCGAGGAGGTCCTCGCGGGTCAGCTTGTTCGGGGTGCCGAAGTTGTCGGCGTCGTGCGTGATCTTGTACTCGACGACCGAGCCGTCCATGTCGTCGGCGCCGTGCTGGAGGGCGAGCTGCGTGGTCTGGAGGCCGTGCATGACCCAGAAGACCTTGACGTGCGGGACGTTGTCGAAGAGCAGCCGGGAGACCGCGAAGGTCTTCAGGGCCTCGGCGCCGGAGGCCATGGTGGTGCGCGCCTGGAGGCGGTTCCTGACCTTGCCGTCCTTCATGTCCACGAAGTCGTGCTGGTAGCGCAGCGGGATGAAGACCTGGAAGCCGCCGGTCTCGTCCTGCAGCTCACGCAGGCGCAGGACGTGGTCGACGCGGTGGCGGCGCTCCTCGATGTGGCCGTACAGCATCGTGCACGGGGTCTTCAGACCCTTCTCGTGCGCGAGGCGGTGGATGCGCGACCAGTCCTCCCAGTGGGTGCGGTGGTCGACGATGTGCTGCCGCACCTCCCAGTCGAAGATCTCCGCGCCGCCGCCGGTCAGCGACTCCAGGCCCGCCTCGATCAGCTCGTCCAGGATGTCGGAGGCCGACATCCCGGAGATCGTCTCGAAGTGGTGGATCTCGGTGGCCGTGAAGGCCTTCAGGGAGACGTTCGGGAGGGCCTTCTTCAGCTCGCTCAGCGAACGCGGGTAGTACCGCCAAGGCAGGTTGGGGTGCAGGCCGTTGACGATGTGCAGCTCGGTGAGGTTCTCGCCCTCCATCGCCTTGGCGAGGCGGACGGCCTCCTCGATGCGCATCGTGTACGCGTCCTTCTCGCCCGGCTTGCGCTGGAAGGAGCAGTAGGCGCACGAGGCGGTGCACACGTTGGTCATGTTGAGGTGGCGGTTGACGTTGAAGTGCACGACGTCGCCGTTCTTGCGCGTGCGCACCTCGTGGGCGAGGCCGCCGAGCCAGGCGAGGTCGTCCGACTCGTAGAGGGCGATGCCGTCCTCGCGGGTCAGCCGCTCACCGTCCCGGACCTTCTGCTCAAGATCGCGCTTGAGACCTGCGTCCATGCCCTCGCCCTTACCTCTCCCAGCGACCTACGTCAGACCTGCGGCGGATCGATCCGCGACCCGCCGCAAACTCCCGCCCACCGTACTCCGCCCGCCTCACTCCTCCTCGGGCAGCTCTCCGACCCGGTTCTCCCACTTGGTGGAGAGCACGATCGTGGTCCGCGTGCGGGAGACCCCGCGGGTGCCGCTGAGCCTGCGGATCGTCTTCTCCAGGCCGTCCACGTCGCTGGCCCTGACCTTGAGCATGTACGAGTCGTCGCCCGCGATGAACCAGCAGTCCTCGATCTCGTGCAGGTCCTTCAGGCGGCGGGCCACGTCCTCGTGGTCGGCGGCGTCGGAGAGCGAGATGCCGATGAGGGCGATGACGCCGAGACCGAGGGAGGCGGAGTCGACGGTCGCGCGGTAGCCGGTGATGACACCGGCCGCTTCGAGGCGGTTGATCCGGTCCGTGACGCTGGGCCCGGAGAGGCCCACGAGCCGCCCGAGTTCGGCGTACGAGGCGCGGCCGTTCTCCCGCAGGGCCTGGATGAGCTGCCTGTCGACGGCGTCCATAGGTGCGATGCCTTTCATTATTCAGCGATACCGCGAGTCTATGTGTAGAATCTAAGGCGCAACAGGGTCTAGTCCCTGTAAATCTTTCTCAACTTCAGCCGATCAGCAACGATCCTTCAAACGATCACTCAGGAGTGAGTCACCCCGTGTACTCGATCGAGATGGCCTACGCCCGTATGCGCGAGCTTCAGGACCTGGCCAACCGCTCGCGTGCCCACCAGATCGCCGCGCCCAAGGACGGCCGCAAGAAGCGCGCCGCCAAGAAGCGCTAGACCCCCCGGGAGCCCGAGCCGCCTCCGGAATGGCCGGAGCCGAGCTCTCCCTCCCAACGGCGGTACAGGCTGTGCGGCACTCCCGCCGCGTCCAGCGTCCGCCCGGCGACGAAGTCCACCAGGTCCTGGATGTGCGTCGCCCCCGCGTAGAACGCCGGAGAGGCGGGCAGCACGATCGCGCCCGCCTCGTCCAGGCTCACCATGTGCTTCAGCGTCTGCCCGTTCAGCGGCGTCTCGCGCACGCAGACCACCAGCCGCCGGCCTTCCTTGAGCGTCACGCTCGCCGACCGCTGCAGCAGGTCCTTCGAGAGCCCGAGCGCCACCCCGGCCACGCACGCCGTGGACGCCGGCACGATCAGCATCCCCTTGGCCGGGTACGACCCCGACGAGGGGCCCGCCGCCAGATCGCCCGCGGGCCAGTGCCGCACGTCGTCCACGGCCACGTCGAACGTGTCCGGCTTGCCGTCCGCCCCCCGCGCGAGCCACTGCCGCAGGTCATCCCGCCAGTGCGCGTCGCGGAAGGAGATGCCCGTCTCGTCGAGCAGCGTCAGGCGCGACGCCCGCGACACGACGAGGTCGACGCTCTCGCCCGCCGCGAGCAGGGCGCGCAGCACGGCCGCCGCGTACGGCGTCCCCGAGGCGCCCGACACCCCCACGATCCAAGGCCTACGCTGCGTATCTCCTGGATTCACGCTGTGAAGCCTATCCGGCGGCCGTTCAGACGGTGAGCCCGCGTACGAGCAGATCGAGCAACGCGCAGACGAACAGGGCGATTCCGATGAAACCGTTCACCTGGAAGAAGGCACGGTTCAGCCGGGTCAGGTCGTGCGGCCTGACGATCGTGTGCTCGTAGACGAAGGCGCCCGCGACGACCGCGAGGCCGAGCCAGAAGAACACGCCCGCCCCGGTGGACGCCGCGTACCAGGCGAGCAGCGCCGTGGTCACCAGGTGGCAGCCGCGGGCGCCCCAGATGGCGGCCGGGACGCCGAAGCGCGCGGGCACCGACTTCACGCCGACCTCGCGGTCGGTCTCCACGTCCTGGCAGGCGTAGATCAGGTCGAAGCCGCCGATCCAGACGCCGACCGCGAGGCCGAGGATCACGGCCTGCCCCGACCACTCGCCGGTGACCGCGATCCAGGCGCCGACCGGGCCCATGGCCTGCGCGATGCCGAGGATCGCCTGCGGGAAGTTCGTGAACCGCTTGCCGTAGGGGTAGACGACCATCGGGATCACCGCGACCGGCGCGAGCGCCAGGCACAGCGGGTTGAGCAGGGCCGCCGCGCCGAGGAACACCACGAGCGCGATCAGCGCGCCGGTCCACGCGGACTTCACCGAGACCGCGCCCGTGACGAGCTCGCGGTGGGCGGTCCTCGGGTTGCGCGCGTCGATCTCGCGGTCGATGACGCGGTTCGCCGCCATGGCGAACGTCCGCAGCCCCACCATGCAGACGGTCACCAGGAGCAGCCGCCCCCAGTGGATGTTCTCGTCCAGCAGGAACATCGCCGTCAGCGCGGCGATGTAGGCGAAGGGCAGCGCGAAGACCGAGTGCTCGATCATGACCAGGCGCAGGAACGCCTTGGTGCGTCCCGGGCGCGGGATGGCCGCTGAAGCGGAACTCACAGCCCGTACTCCTTCCAGCGGCGGTCGACCTTCGCCGCCGTCTCCGGGTCGGACTCGACCATCTCCGGCCAGCCCCCGTCCCGTGTGTAGCCCTCCTCGGGCAGTTTGCGGGTGGCGTCGATGCCCGCCTTGCCGCCCCAGAACTGCTGGTAGGAGGCGTGGTCGAGGTGGTCGACCGGGCCTTCGACGACGGTGAGGTCGCGGGCGTAGTCGGTGTTGCCGAGCGCCCGCCAGGAGACCTCGTGCAGATCGTGGACGTCGCAGTCCTTGTCGACGACGACGATGAGCTTCGTCAGCGACATCATGTGCGCGCCCCAGATGGCGTGCATGACCTTCTGCGCGTGCTTGGGGTACTTCTTGTCGATCGAGACGATCGCGCAGTTGTGGAAGCCGCCCGACTCCGGCAGGTGGTAGTCGACGATGTCCGGGACGATCACCTTGAGCAGCGGCAGGAAGAAGCGCTCGGTGGCGCGGCCCAGCGGGCCGTCCTCGGTCGGCGGGCGGCCGACCACGATCGACTGGAGCAGCGGACGCCTCCGCATCGTCACGCAGTCGATCCTCAGTGCGGGGAACGGTTCCTGCGGCGTGTAGAAGCCGGTGTGGTCGCCGAAGGGGCCCTCCGGCAGCATCTCGCCCGGCTCCAGCCAGCCCTCGATGACGACCTCGGCGTGCGCGGGCACCTGGAGCGGGACGGTCTTGCAGTCGACCATCTCCACGCGCTTGCCCTGGATGAACCCGGCCAGCATGTACTCGTCCATGTCACCGGGCAGCGGCGCCGTGGAGGCGTACGTCACGGCCGGCGGGCAGCCGAACGCGATGGCCACGGGCAGCTTCTCGCCCCTGCGGGCAGCCACCTGGTAGTGGTTGCGGCTGTCCTTGTGGATCTGCCAGTGCATGCCGATGGTGCGCTTGTCGTGGCGCTGGAGCCGGTACAGGCCGAGGTTGCGGACGCCGGTGTCGGGGTCCTTGGTGTGGGTCAGGCCCAGGTTGAAGAAGGAGCCGCCGTCCTCGGGCCAGGTGAACAGCGCGGGCAGCTTCTCCAGGTCCACGTCGTCGCCGGTCAGGACCACTTCCTGCACCGGCGCGTGGTCCGACTTCACCTTCTTCGGCGGCACGTGCGTCATCGCGCCGAGCTTGCCGAACGCCTCGCGCACCCCGACGAAGCCGTGCGGCAGCTCCGGCTTGAGCAGGCCGCCGATCTTCTCGCTGATCTCGGCGTAGGACTTCAGGCCGAGCGCCTTGAGCAGGCGCCGGTCCGTCCCGTACACGTTCATCGCCAAGGGCATCGCCGAGCCCTTGACGTTCTCGAAGAGGAGCGCGGGGCCGCCGGACTTCTGCACCCGGTCGACGATCTCGCCGACCTCCAGGTACGGGTCGACCTCGGCCTTGATGCGCTTGAGGTCGCCCTCGCGCTCCAGCGCCCGGAGCAGGGAGCGAAGATCGTCATAAGCCATGCATTCCAGTATCCGGCACCGGCTACCCTGGCCCCGTCACCGGGGGCACGCACACGCCCCCCGCCGCCACCCTTGGGGGATCGCGCCACCATGCTCAGGTATCTGCCGTTCCTGCTGGTCCTGGCAGTGTGGATCTATGCCTTCATCGATGTCCTGAACACTCCGGAGAAGGAGGTCAGACACCTGCCCAAGGTGGTGTGGGTCATCATCGTGCTGCTCTTCGGAGAGGTGCTGCTCGGCCCCATCGCCTGGTTCGCGACGGGCAAGGCGCGGCGCACCCGGCCCGGCGGCGTCGCCGGACGCGGCCGGACGACGTGGGTGGCGCCCGACGACAACCCGGAGTTCCTCAAGTCCCTGAAGGACGAGGACCCGGACGAGAACAAGCGGGACAAGGGCGGCGAGGGCTGAGCCGCCGTGGAACTCCGGCTGCTCGTGACCTTCGAGTAGATCGCCACCGTCCTCGGCTTCACCCGTGCCGCCACCGAGCTGAAGTACGCCCGGTCCAGCGTGACCAGCCAGGTCAAGGCCCTGGAGACGTCGCCGGCGCCGGTGAGCGGCTGCTGCCCTACGCCCGGCGGATCATCGGCCTGACCGAGGAGGCGCGGGCCGCCGCCGTCGGACGCGGAGGAGCACCAGGAAGAACGGCTGCGTGCGGGGGACGACGGTGGCCAGGGAGATCGAGGTGGCCTCGTACGCCCGGAAGAGGAACACCCAGTTGCAGACGGTGAACACCCGGCCGGGCGCGGCGAGGCCGAGCTTCCCGGGGGTGAGTCCGTGGTCGCGGAAGCAGCCGCGGGCGAAGGCGTACGCGCCGAGGGCGAGGGCGTCGAACAGGACGCGGAAGAACACGTCGTCGAAGGCGGACGCCCCCGACTCGACGACGAACGCCGAGGGTGCCGGAGAGCGTCATGGCGGCGGTGAGCTGGGCCGTGCCCGTGCGTTCGGCAGACGTGGTCGGTGTCGTGCCGGTGACGCTACGAACGGGCACAAGGCGGGGGCGGCCGAGGCCGCCCCCGCCTTGTGCCGGCCCGGGGTCAGACCCCGGCGTACGAGTGCTTGCCGGTGACGAAGATGTTCACGCCGTAGTAGTTGAACAGCCAGCAGGCGAAGGCGATCAGGGCGAGGTAGGCGGCCTTGCGGCCCTTCCAGCCCGCGGTCGCGCGCGCGTGGAGGTAGCCGGCGTAGGCGACCCAGGTGATGAAGGACCAGACCTCCTTGGGGTCCCAGCCCCAGTAGCGGCCCCAGGCGTCGCCCGCCCAGATCGCGCCCGCGATGATCGTGAACGTCCAGAGCGGGAAGATCGCGGCGTTCAGGCGGTACGAGAACTTGTCCAGCGAGGCCGCCGAGGGGAGCCGCTCCAGGACGGACGTGGCGAACTTGCCCGGCTGTCCGCCGCTCGCGAGCTTCGTCTCGTAGCTGTCCCGGAAGAGGTAGAGCAGCGCGCCGACGCCGCCGACGTAGAAGACCGCGCCGCAGAAGATCGCCGTGGAGACGTGGATCCACAGCCAGTACGAGTGCAGGGCGGGGACCAGCTGGTCGCTCTCGGTGTACAGGACGGTGACGGCCAGGCCGAGGTCGAGCAGGACCGTCGTGACCAGCGGCAGGCCGAGCCAGGCGACGTTCTTCTTCAGCACGAGCAGCGTCAGGTACACGCCGACGGCGACGGTGGAGAAGGTGATGCTGAACTCGTACATGTTGCCCCACGGCGCCCGCTGCACCGACAGGGCGCGGGTGAGGACGCCGCCGAACTCCAGGAGGAACGCGAGCACGGTGAGCGACACCGCGATGCGGCCGTACAGGTCGCCCTTCTCGTCGCCCGCCGACGCACCCGGACCGTCCGGCACGTCCCGGGAGCCGGTCACGGACCGCGTGACGACCTTGGGCCGCTCCAGGGTGGCGGTGCCGCCGCCCGTGGCCTTCGCGGTCACCTCGGGGGCCTTGGCGGCGGTCTTGGCGGGGGTCAGCGCGGCGGCGGTGCGGGCGACCTTGCTGCGGCTGCCGAAGAGCCACTCCGCCATGTGCGCGAAGAAGGCCAGGAGGTAGACGGCCATCGCCGAGTAGATCAGCACATTGCTGATGCGCGCGAGGTCCTCGTTCGGTTCGGCGGCGGCCAGGGTGGTGGCGAGATTCACTTCTCAGCCCCTTCGGCAGGTACGGCATCGGGGTCGGAGCCGGAGACGGTCTCCGCCTCCGGGGCGTGGTTCGGTTCGGGCGCGCTCGGTGCCTCGTCGTGCAGACGGGCGGCGAGGTCGGCGAGTTCTTCGGGGAGCTTCGCGGACTCGCTGCGGCCGAGGCCCGCCATCTCCACGACGGTCACGCCGTCGGCGCCCCGCACCGCGCGCACCCAGACGCGGCGGCGCTGGATGAACAGCGATCCGGCGAGGCCCGCGATGGCGGCGACCGCGCCGACCAGCGCCCACAGGGAGCCCGGCTCCTGCGAGATCTGGAAGGTCGCCCACTCCTTGATGTCCTTCTCGAAGGTGATCGAGCCCTGGCCGCCGGGCAGCTTCATGGTCTCGCCGGGCAGCAGCCGCTTCTTGAACAGCTCGCCCCGGGAGTCCTTGAACTTCGTCATCTTCCGGGTGTCGAGCTGGTACACGTTCTGCGGGACTCCGGAGTCCACACCGAGGCTGCCGTGGTACGCGGAGAGCGCGAGCACGGGGAAGTCCGGGGCGGGGAACTGCGAGAACATCTGGCCCTTGCCCTCGCCCGCGAACGTCGGCACGAAGAAGGCGTTGAAGCCGAGCTGCTCCTTCTTGCCGCTCTTGTTCTTGTAGCCGTCGAGGACCTTGATGGCGCCGGTCGCGGTGCCGTTCTGGTCGATGGGCAGCAGCGGCACGGAGTTGCGGTAGACGACCTCGCCCTTGCTGTCGCGGACGGTGACCGTCGGGGCGTAGCCGTGGCCGATGAGGTAGACCTTCGAGCCGTCGATCTCCAGCGGCTTGTTGACCTCGATGGACTTCTTCTTCTCGGGTCCGTCGACGCCCTCGGAGTACGTGACGTTCGCCCGGTAGGTGCGGGGCGTGCCGCGGTTGGGGCCCGACTTCTCGTACGTGCCCTCGAAGTCGTCGAGCTTGAAGCTGAACGGCGCCAGCTCCTCGGTGTCGAAGAGGCTGCCGGACTTGAAGTCGTCGTACTGGCTGAGGGTGTTGGCGAAGCCGTCGCCCTCGGTGATCAGCTTGCCGCCCTCGGACTTGAACAGCTGCCCGGCGGCGAACGCGATCAGCATCACGATCAGCGCGATGTGGAACATCAGGTTCCCGGCCTCGCGCAGATAGCCCTTCTCGGCGGCGACCGAGCCCGCGGCGGTGTGCGCGCGGAAGCGGCGCTGCTTCAGCACCGCGAGCGCGGCCTCGTGCACCTGCTCGGGCTCGGCCTCGGTGCGCCACGTCGTGTACGCGGGCAGCCGCGTCAGCTTCTTCGGGGCCCCCGGCGGCCGACCGCGGAGCTGGCCCACGAACTGCCAGGTGCGGGGCACGATGCAGCCGATGAGGGAGACGAACAGCAGGATGTAGATCGCGGAGAACCACACCGAGCTGTAGACGTCGAAGAGCTGGAGCTTGTCGTAGAGCGGCCCGAGCGTGCTGTGCCGGTCCATGAAGTCCTGGACCTTGAGCTCGTCCACGTTGTTCTGCGGGATCAGCGAGCCCGGGATGGCGCCCAGCGAGAGCAGCAGGAGCAGGATCAGCGCGACCCGCATCGAGGTGAGCTGCCGCCAGAACCAGCGGAACCAGCCGATGACGCCGAGGGAGGGCAGGTTCGGCGCGTCCTCCTTGGGCGCGGTCGAGAGCTGCGCGCCCGCCGCGTCGAGGCCGCTCTGCTCGCTCTGCTCTTCGGGGGCTTCGGTCTTGCTCATGGTTCAGATCCCCACCGAGTAGCTGTTCGACCAGACCTGCATCTGCTGCACGACGCTGTCCCACACGCCGGTGACGAGCAGCAGGCCCGTCGCGATCATCATGATGCCGCCGACGCGCATCACCCACGCATAATGCCGCTTCACCCACGCGAAAGCGCCGAGCGCCTTGCGGAAGGCGACCGCCGCGAGGATGAACGGGATGCCGAGCCCGAGGGAGTACGCGACCCCGAGGATCGCACCGCGCTGCGGGTTGGCATCGTCGGCGGCGAGGGCGAGGACGGAGGCGAGCGTCGGGCCGATGCACGGCGTCCAGCCCACGGCGAAGAGCGCGCCCACTATCGGCGCGCCGATCAGCCCCACCGTGGGCCGTTTGTGGAAGCGGAACTCGCGCTGGGTCAGCCAGGGCATGAGCCCCATGAAGAAGAACCCGAGCACGATCATCACCACGCCGAGCACGGTGTTGATCGTGCTCTGGTGCTCCTTGAGGGTGCGTCCCAGCGCTCCGAAGAAGACGGTGGCGGAGACGAAGACCACGGTGAAGCCGAGCACGAAGAGCCCGGCGCCGGCCGCCATCCGGCCGCGCCGCGCCTCGCCGAGGTCCTGGCCGCTGACCCCGGTGACGTACGACAGATAGCCCGGCACGAGCGGCAGGACGCAGGGGGAGAAGAAGGAGACGAGGCCGCCGAGCACGGCGACCGGGATCGCGAGGAGCAGGGCCCCGCTCATGACGGTCTGGTTCGGTCCCGTGATGGCCGCGAGGGTCGACATCACTTCTCCGCGAGCACGGGGGCGATCATCTTCCGCAGCTTCTCCTCGTTCAGCGGCTGCTGCGAGCGGGCCGCGATCTCGCCGTCACGGTCGACGACGAGTGTCGAGGGGATGAAGTTCGGGTTCATCGTGCCCTTGGGGAAGCGCAGCATCAGCTTGCCCGTCGGGTCGTACAGGCTCGGGTAGTCGACCTTGTGCGCCTTCTCGAACGCGAGGGCCGGGCCGCGCTCGGGGTCCCGGGTGTTGATGCCGACGAACTCGACGCCCTCGGACTTCGTGTCGGCGGCCACCTTCACGAAGTTCGGCGCCTCGGCCCGGCACGGCGCGCACCAGGAGCCCCAGACGTTGATGACGAGGATCTTGCCCTTGTACGCCTTGGCGAGGTCGAGGTGCTCGCCCTCAAGGGTCTCGCCGTCGAGGGAGGGCAGCGGCTTGCGGTCCGCCTTGGCGGCGGTGGCGATGCCGTCGGAACCTGCGACGAAGTTCGTGTTGCCGCCGCCGCCCGACGTGCCGCCCGAGCCGCAGGCCGACAGGGTCAGTGCGGCGACCGCGGCGCCGGCGGCCAGCAGGGCGGCACGGCCGCTGCGGCCACCGGCGCGGCGGCTACGGCTGAGGTCGGTGCTGTGGGGGGCGCGGCGGGCGGCACTCATGTGAAAAGTTTCGCATGTCTGTTTCGGGGATCTTCCGCACCCCCCGCGGTCGCGGAAAGTCCCATTTCAGAACGGTTGCCGAACGCCCGTCAGGACGTCTTGCCGAGCGCCTTCCAGCCACCCGCCGGCGCCTGGCCGACCTCAAGGCCCTGGAGCCGCTCCAGGACCTTGGGGTCCTGCACGTCGAGCCAGTCGCAGAACTGCCGGAAGGAGACGAGACGCACGTCCTTCTTGCCCGCGATGTGCTTCAGGGCCTCCTCGACGGCGTCCATGTAGATGCCGCCGTTCCACTCCTCGAAGTGGTTGCCTATGAAGAACGGGGCGCGGTTGGACTCGTAGGCGCGCTTGAAGCCGGCTATGTAGGCGTCGGTGGCCTGCTTGCGCCAGCCCGGGTAGTTGGCCGGCGGCGCCTTCGTGGAGTTCTTCGACTGGTTGGCGAGGATGTTGTAGTCCATCGACAGGACCTCGAAGGAGTGGCCGGGGAAGGGCACGCCCTGCAGCGGCAGGTCCCAGACGCCCATCTTCTTCTGCGGCCACTTCTGGCGGCCGCCGGGCGAGGACGCGTCGTAGCGCCAGCCCAGCTTCTTCGCGGTCGGCAGCAGATTGTCCTGGCCGAGCAGGCACGGCGTACGGCCGCCGACGAGTTCCTTGTCGTAGTCGAAGGGCAGCGGCGGCAGATCGGTCCAGCCGGTGTTCGTCCGCCACTTCTTCACGAACGACGTGGCCTGGTCTATCTCGTCCTGCCATTGCGCGGGCGTCCAGTTGGCGACGGTTCCCGTGCCCGAGCAGAAGTGCCCGTTGAAGTGCGTGCCGATTTCATGGCCTTCGAGCCATGCCTGGCGAACGTACTTCAGCGTCTCCTTGATGTGACCGTCAGTGAGATATCCGATGTCGGAGGCGCCGACCGAGTTGTTCGGCGGCCGGTACATGCGCTTCTTCGATTCCGGGAGCAGATAAAGCCCGGAGAGGAAAAACGTCATGTGCGCGTTGTGGTCCTCGGCGAGCTTCAGAAAGCGCGGGAACAGTCCGTTGCCGACCTCGCCCGCGCCGTCCCAGGAGAAGATGACGAACTGCGGGGGCGTCTCGCCCGGCTGCAGCGGCACCGGCTTGGCGGGCTGGTGGGGCTGGGGGCCCGTGTACGCGGTGGACCCGTCGCCGATGGGCTTCACCGGGTGCTTTCCGGCGCCGCCCTGCCCGTCCTTGGCCTTGTCCGCGGGCCCCGAGGAGTCGCCACCGGCCCCGGAGCCGCATGCCGCGAGCCCGAGAGCGGCGGCTGCGCCCGCTCCGAGTCCGAGCATTCCCCTGCGGCTGATGTCGAGCATTCCATCCCCATTCGTCGTGCCCCTGGCCCCGTCCGCTGTATGTGCCATGCAGACGGTTGACCAGTTAGAGGGCATGACGAAGTGCGGGGTTCCAGCACATCGTCCTTATTTAAGGAGTTTTACCCGCAGAGCCCCTTCAAGGGCCCGGAAAGAGACATACAGTCGCCGCGTGATCACGTGACGTGAATAAGAACGCGACGGCCCCCGGGAGGAAACCGCACCGCCTCCCGGGGGAAAGCCGTCAGGCCCCGAAGGCCTTACCGGCCGCCTTGTCCTTGCCCTTCACCGGCTTCGCGCCGGCGAGGAGATGGGCGGGGACGAGATCGCGGGCGGGCTCCGAATAACCCACCGAGACGATGCGGTCACCGCGGTAGGTGAACGTCGTCAGGGAGGCGAGCGTGCACTGCCGCTTGCGCGGGTCGTGCCACAGCCGCCGCTTCTCCACGAAGCTGCGCACGATCCAGATCGGCAGCTGGTGGCTGACGCAGACCGCCTCGTGCCCGCGCGCGGCGTCCTTCGCCGCGTCCAGGGCGCCCATCATCCGGACGACCTGCTCGACGTACGGCTCGCCCCAGGAGGGCTTGAAGGGGTTGACGAGGTGCTTCCAGTTCTCCGGGTTCTTCAGGGCGCCGTCGCCCACGCCGAAGGTCTTGCCCTCGAAGACGTTGGCCGCCTCGATGAGCCTGCCGTCCGTCGCGAGGTCGAGGCCGTGCGCCTTGGCGATCGGCGTGGCCGTCTCCTGGGCGCGGTCCAGCGGCGAGGCGACGACGTGCGTGACGTCGCGCTGGGCCAGGTGCTCGGCGACCCGGTCGGCCATCCGCCGGCCGAGCTCGGAGAGGTGGTAGTCGGGCAGGCGTCCGTACAGGATGCCGTCCGGGTTGTTCACCTCGCCGTGGCGCATCAGATGGACGACGGTCAGCTCGTCGCCCGCTGCCGTGCCGCTCATGCCGCGACCTCCGTGGCCTGCGCCGCGGCGCGCGCGGCGGCGGGCAGGGCGGCGGCGATCCGCTCGACCGCGCGCTCGTCGTGGGCGGTGGACACGAACCAGGACTCGAACGCCGAGGGCGGCAGGTAGACGCCCTGCGACAGCATCGAGTGGAAGAAGGCGGTGAAGCGGAACGACTCCTGCGCCTTCGCGTCGTCGTAGTTGCGCACGGGCTCGTCGGTGAAGAAGACCGAGAACATGTTGGACGCGTTCTGCACCGTGTGCGCGACGCCCTCCTTGCCCAGCGCCGCGCCCACCAGGCCCCGCAGCTCGGCCGAGACCGCGTTCACCTTCTCGTACGCCGCGTCGTCCAGGAGGCGCAGCTGCGCGAGGCCCGCGGCCGTCGCGACCGGGTTGCCGGAGAGCGTGCCCGCCTGGTAGACGGGGCCCGCCGGGGCGAGGTGCGCCATCACGTCGGCGCGCCCGCCGAAGGCCGCGGCGGGGAAGCCGCCGCCCATGACCTTGCCGAAGGTCATCAGGTCGGGGCGGACGCCGTCGACGCCGAACCAGCCCGCCTTCGACGTGCGGAAGCCGGTCATCACCTCGTCGGAGATGTACAGCGCGCCGTTCTCCCGGCAGAGGTCCGCGAGGCCCTGGTTGAAGCCATCGCCCGGCGGCACGACGCCCATGTTGCCCGGCGAGGCCTCGGTGATGACGCAGGCGATCTGCCCCTCGTGCGCGGCGAAGGCGGCGCGCACGGCGTCCAGGTCGTTGTACGGGACGACGATGGTGTCGCCGGCCTGGGCGCCGGTGACGCCCGGCGTGTCGGGCAGGCCGAGGGTCGCCACGCCCGAACCGGCGGAGGCGAGCAGGGCGTCCACGTGCCCGTGGTAGCACCCGGCGAACTTGATCACCTTGGCGCGGCCGGTGAAGCCGCGCGCGAGGCGGATGGCGGACATGGTGGCCTCGGTGCCGCTGGAGACCAGCCGCACCTGCTCGACGGGCTCGATGCGGGCCACGATCTCCTCGGCGAGCGCGACCTCGCCCTCGCCGGGCGTGCCGAAGGAGGTGCCGCGCGCGACGGCTTCCTGGACTGCGGCGATGACCTCGGGGTGCGAGTGGCCGAGGATCATCGGCCCCCAGGAACACACGAGGTCGACATACTCGCGGCCATCCGCGTCAGTCAGGTACGGACCGGCACCGGACACCATGAAACGGGGCGTACCACCCACAGCGCGGAACGCGCGCACGGGAGAGTTCACACCGCCGGGCGTCACGGCCGCCGCACGGTCGAAAAGAGTCTGCGAAACTGGGGCGCTATACGGGAAGCTCACACGAGCCATGGTGTCAGAGGGTTCGAGCATCCTGCGGACAGGTGTTTCACTCCACGTTTTAGCGGGTGAACGTGGGGGAGGTCACTGACACGATGATCGGGTTGCGTGGCGGGGGCCGCGAGGCCTAGAAAAGACAGGGCCGTGCCGCCCTGGCAAAGCAGTCGGGTGGAGATATGCATCGCGGTGGCGGACTGGGCGAGGGGACCGAAGGCCTGGGCCCGCGGCGTGCCCGGCGTGGCAAGCACCGACGCGACGCGGAAGCACAGCCCGCGCAGGCGTCCGAGCAGGTGCGGGACGCCTCCGGCGAGTCCCGGCGGGACCGGACCAGCAGCAGGAGTGGCGGGGTGGGGGTGACGTACAAGTACTTCGGCGCCCCGGACGGCGCGACGGCCGCCCGCGTGCCCATCTCGATGCGCCCCGAGGAGCTGGGCGGGGACGAGCTCGGCATGGGCGGCATGTTCACGAAGATCAAGCCGGAGACGATGGCCGCGATGGTCCTGACCGGCATCGAGGGCATACCCCTGCACAGGGTCCCCCCGCTGGAGCTGGTCGTCCTCCACCCCGACTACGCGGTGGTGAAACTCCCGATGACCGTCGTCGACCCCCTGCGCGGCGTCGGCGAGGAGTCGGTGGGCGCCGCCGCCTTCATCTGGTCCACGGTCCCCGACCGCGGCGGCCCCCGCGACGCCTTCAACGTCTACCAGCTCCTCCACGAGTGGCAGGACTTCAGCCACCGCCTGCACGACGCCGGCCACCAGGCGTACTGCCTGGTGTGGCCCTGAGCGACCGCCGGGTCCGCACCCACCGCACCTGACGCGGCTACCGCTGCCCGAGCGCCGCGAGCTGTTCCGCGAACGGCACGACCGGCTCCGGCGCGGACCGGTCGGGCCGCTCGGCGGGGCGCATGAGGCGCGCCAGCTCCGCGCCCGCCCGGTCGATCCGCCCGGCGAGGCCCTCCGCTCCCCAGTCCTCGGACGCCGCGTAGACCCCGGTGGGGACGACGACGGCCCGCAGGTAGGCGAAGAGCGGACGCAGCGCGTGGTCGAGGACCAGGGAGTGCCTGGCCGAGCCGCCGGTGGCGGCGACCAGGACCGGCTTGCCCGCGAGGGCGTCCTTGTCGGCGCCGCTGACGGCGTCGAAGAAGGACTTGAACAGGCCGCTGTAGGAGGCGGAGAACACCGGCGTCACGACGATCAGGCCGTCCGCCTCGCGCACCGCCTCGATCGCGGCGCCCAGCGCGGGGCCGGGGAAGCCGGTGGTGAGGCTGTGCGCGATCTCCACGGCGAGGTCGCGCACCTCCACGACCTCGGTCTCCACCTCGGCGAGGGGCCCGCCGGCCGCGGCTTCGGCGAAGGGCCCGGTGGCCGCCGCGAGGCGGTCGGCGAGCAGCCGGGTGGACGAGGGCGTGCTCAGCCCCGCCGATACGACGACGAGCCTCATGCCGTCACTTCCTTCCGGGTCCGCCGGCCGACGCGGGCGGCGTGGGTGGGGGCGTCCGGCACGTTCGCCGGGCGGTTCTCGGCGAACTCCTCGCGCAGCACCGGGACGACCTGCTCGCCGAGGATGTCGAGCTGTTCGAGGACGGTCTTCAGCGGCAGGCCCGCGTGGTCCATCAGGAACAGCTGCCGCTGGTAGTCGCCCACGGTGTCGCGGAACGACAGCGTCCGCTCGATCACCTGCTGCGGCGAGCCCACGGTCAGCGGGGTCTGCTCGGTGAACTCCTCCAGGGAGGGCCCGTGCCCGTACACCGGCGCGTTGTCGAAGTACGGCCGGAACTCGCGCACGGCGTCCTGCGAGTTGGCCCGCATGAACACCTGGCCGCCGAGCCCCACGATCGCCTGCTCCTCGGCGCCGTGCCCGTAGTGCGCGTACCGCCGCCGGTACAGCTCGACCATCCGCTTGGTGTGGTCCGCGGGCCAGAAGATGTTGTTGTGGAAGAAGCCGTCGCCGTAGTACGCGGCCTGCTCGGCGATCTCCGGGGACCTGATCGAGCCGTGCCAGACGAAGGGCGCGACGCCGTCCAGCGGCCGGGGCGTGGCCGTGAAGGACTGCAGCGGCGTACGGAACTTCCCCTCCCAGGTGACGACGGACTCGTCCCAGAGGCGGCGCAGGAGCGCGTAGTTCTCGACGGCGAGGTTGATGCCCTCGCGGATGTCCTTGCCGAACCACGGGTAGACCGGGCCGGTGTTGCCGCGCCCCATCATCACGTCGACGCGGCCGTCGGCGAGGTGCTGGAGCATCGCGAAGTCCTCCGCGATCTTCACCGGGTCGTTGGTGGTGATGAGGGTGGTCGAGGTGGAGAGGACCAGCTTCTGCGTGCGGGCGGCGATGTAGCCGAGCATGGTCGTCGGGGACGACGGCACGAAGGGCGGGTTGTGGTGCTCGCCCGTCGCGAAGACGTCGAGCCCGACCTCCTCGGCCTTGAGCGCGATCGCGACCATGGCCTTGATGCGCTCGGCCTCGGTCGGCGCCCGGCCGGTGGTCGGGTCGACGGTCACGTCACCGACGCTGAAGATCCCGAACTGCATGGTCGACACGGCGACCCACCTCCGCAGGTTGTTTATGGTTCAACTATACCTGCGGAACAGGGCCGGAAGGTTCCGTATTCCCCGGGGGCCGCCGGCCGCCTACCGCCCCCAGCGCGGGTCACGGCCCGTGGCGGCAAGGAGGCGCTCGAAGGCGGTGGCCCCGGCGGGGACGGGCCCGGGCTCCCCGAAGACGCCCGCCTTGCGGGCCATCGGGCCCATCTCCTCCACGGCCGTGGTGAGCCGCCGCACGACCGCATCCTCCCCGGCCTCGAAGGACTGGCCGGTGGCCGTGGCCAGGTCCCAGGCGTGCACCGACAGGTCGAGGAGCGCCATGCAGCCCACCGTCTCGGCCGGCATGTCCATCGCCCCCGTCGTGCCCCGGTCCGCGCCGGGCGCGGCCCAGGCGGCGACGAGCCTGTCCGCCTCGGCGGCGAACCGGTCACGCCAGTCCCCGCCCTCGGTCACGTAGGCGGGCGTCACCGAGAAGTCCGCGTCCCGCTTGGCGGCCAGCTCCTGGAACTGGACGACGACGTGGAAGAGGTGGTCGACCAGGGAGCGCACGTCGTACTCCGCGCACGGCGTGGGGTCGGCGAGGCGGTCGTCCGGCAGGGCGCGGACGACCGGTACGGCCCTGCCTGCGGCCAGGGCGAGTAGATCACTGATGCTGAGTGCGGCGGCACCGCCGCTGTCCGAGGTGTCCATGGGTCCGACGGTACGGAGGCGGGGCGGGCCACGGCTTGAACAAACGCGACGACACCCGTCCCTCGGTGACGCGCGCTCCCGCCCCGGCCGTGCCGCCGTTCTACGATCCCGTCATGCCCGACGCCCCACGCCGCGACACCCGAGGCATCGTCGACGCCGACGGGCTCTTCTCCCGGGTGCGGTTCCGCCGCCACGCGCCCGCCGAGGCGCTGCGCCCCTACCTGGAGCACTACTGGCTCATCGACTGGGACCTGCCCGAGCCCTACGCCTCCCACGTCGTCCCGCACCCCAGCGTCAACGTGGTCTTCCGGTCGGACGCCGGGCCGGGCGGGTCCGGGGAGGTGGCCGGGGTCGCTCCGGAGCTGTTCGGCACGAAGCTGGAGGGGCGGGGGCGGGTGTGCGGGGTGCAGTTCCGTCCCGGCGGGTTCCGGCCGTTCGCCCCCGAGCACCCCGTGGCGGAGTGGACGGGGCGCCGGCTGCCCCTGCACGAGGTGTTCCCCCGGGCCGCCGACGCCGCCGAGCCGATCCTCGCCCCCGACGACGAGCACGCGCGCGTGGCGGCGCTCGACGCCTTCCTGCTGGGCCTGTCCCCCGTGCCCGACCCCCGGGCCGACCTCACCATGGGGCTCGTCGACCGCATCCGCGAGGACCGCTCGATCCGGCGCGTGGCGGCCTTCGCCGACGCGCAGGGCCTGTCGGTACGGGCACTGCAACGGCTCTTCACCGCGTACGTGGGCGTGGGCCCCAAGTGGGTCATCCTGCGGTACCGCATCCACGAGGCCCTGGAGCGCGCCGAGTCGGCGTCGGACGTGGACTGGGCGGACCTCGCGGCGGAGCTCGGCTACGCGGACCAGGCCCATCTCGTACGGGACTTCACGGCGACGGTGGGGGTGCCGCCGACGGCGTACGGGGCGCGGTGAGGGGCGGGGGCCGGCGGCTGCCCGGGAGGCCTGGAGACCGGCCCCGCCACCACCGGCCGTGTCGCGCGGCTGCCCGGCCCGCGCTCCGGTTCAGCGCGGCCCGGGTGGGGCGGCTGCGGGGCGGGGGGAGCCGGGCGCGCGGCCGGGACGCGTGGCCGGGGGCGGGTGCGTGCCACCCTGGGGCCATGGTGATCGTCCGTTCCGCCGCTCTCTTCGTCCTGGCCGCCGCCTTCGAGATCGGCGGCGCCTGGCTCGTCTGGCAGGGCGTGCGCGAACACAAGGGCTGGGCCTGGATCGGCGCCGGCGTCATCGCCCTCGGCGTCTACGGCTTCGTCGCCACCCTCCAGCCCGACGCCGAGTTCGGCCGCATCCTCGCCGCGTACGGCGGTGTCTTCGTGGCGGGCTCCCTCGCCTGGGGCATGGCCGCCGACGGCTACCGCCCCGACCGCTGGGACGTCACCGGCGCCCTGATCTGCCTCGCGGGCATGGCCGTGATCATGTACGCGCCGCGAGGCCGCTGAACCGCCCGCATATCCTGGCTGCGGACCGGCGGCGCCGATGCCACCGGCCCGCGACGACCGCCCGCCAAGCCCGAGGAGCGCCCATGACCGCCGCAGCCAACCGCATCGCGATCGTGACCGGCGCGAGCAGCGGCATCGGCGCCGCCACCGCGCGCGGCCTGGCCGCCGCCGGCTACCGCGTCGTCCTCACCGCCCGCCGCAAGGACCGCATCGAGGCCCTCGCCGCCGAGCTGACCGAGGCCGGGCACGAGGCCATGGCGTACGCGCTCGACGTCACCGACCGAGCGGCGGTGGACGCCTTCGCCACGGCGTTCAAGAAGATCGCGGTCCTGGTGAACAACGCGGGCGGCGCCCTCGGCGCGGACACCGTGGCCAAGGGCGACCCGGACGACTGGCGTCAGATGTACGAGACGAACGTCCTCGGCACGCTGAACGTCACCCAGGCGCTCCTGCCCGCGCTCACCGCGAGCGGCGACGGCACGGTCGTCGTGCTCTCCTCCACGGCGGGCCACGGCACGTACGAGGGGGGCGGGGGCTACGTCGCCGCCAAGCACGCCGAGCACGTCCTCGCCGAGACCCTGCGCCTGGAGATCGTCGGCACCCCGGTCCGCGTCATCGAGGTCGCGCCCGGCATGGTGAAGACCGAGGAGTTCGCGCTGACCCGCTTCGGCGGCGACGCCGAGAAGGCCGCGAAGGTCTACGCCGGCGTGGCCGAGCCGCTCACCGCCGACGACGTGGCGGACACGATCACCTGGACGGTCACGCGCCCGCCGCACGTGAACATCGACCTCCTGGTCGTCCGCCCGCGCGCCCAGGCGTCCAACACCAAGGTCCACCGGGAGTCGTGACCATGACGCTCCCCGGCGACGAACCGGGCGCCCCCGCCTTCTCCCCGCACTCCCCCGACCCGCTCGAACGCCTGACGCACGAGTACGAGAGCCGCCGCCTCGCCGAGGAGAAGAAGAACGAGCGCATGGTGTGGTGGTACCTCGCGTACTTCCTCTTCGGCATCCACATCGTCGCGTTCGTGATGATCTACGCCGTCACGCACACGAAGTAGCCCGCGCGAGGGCGGCGGCTCAGCCCTTCACGCAGATGACCTGCTTCAGCTTCGCCACCACCTCGACGAGGTCGCGCTGCTGGTCGATGACCTGCTCGATCGGCTTGTAGGCGGCCGGGATCTCGTCCACGACGCCCGAGTCCTTGCGGCACTCGACGCCCCGCGTCTGCTCCTCCAGGTCCCGCGTCGAGAACCGGCGCTTCGCGGCGCCCCGGCTCATGCGCCGCCCCGCGCCGTGCGAGGCGGAGTTGAAGGACGCCTCGTTGCCGAGACCCCTGACGATGTACGAGCCGGCGCCCATGGAGCCGGGGATGATCCCGAGGTCGCCGCCGCCCGCCCGGATGGCGCCCTTCCGCGTGACGAGCAGGTCCATGCCGTCGTACCGCTCCTCCGCCACGTAGTTGTGGTGGCAGGAGATCACCGGCTCGAAGGCCACCTTCGCCTTCTTGAACTCCTTGCGGACGACGTCCTTGAAGAGCCCCATCATCAGCGCGCGGTTGTACTGCGCGTACTCCTGCGCCCAGAACAGGTCGTTCCGGTACGCCGCCATCTGCGGGGTGTCCGAGACGAAGACCGCCAGGTCGCGGTCGACCAGGCCCTGGTTGTGCGGGAGCTTCTGGGCCACGCCTATGTGGTGGTCGGCCAGTTCCTTGCCGACGTTGCGCGAACCGGAGTGGAGCATCAGCCAGACCGCGCCCGCCTCGTCGAGGCAGAACTCGATGAAGTGGTTTCCTCCGCCGAGCGTGCCCATCTGCTTCACGGCACGTTCGTGACGGAACCTGACCGCTTGTGCGACCCCGTCGAAGCGGCCCCAGAAGTCGTCCCAGCCCGACGTGGCCATGCCGTGGATGCGGCCTGGCGCCACCGGGTCGTCGTGCATCGCCCGGCCCACCGGGATCGCCTGCTCGATCTTCGACCGCAGGCGGGACAGGTCGCCCGGCAGGTCGTTCGCCGTCAGGGAGGTCTTCACCGCCGACATGCCGCAGCCGATGTCGACGCCGACCGCCGCCGGGCAGACCGCGCCGCGCATGGCGATCACCGAACCGACCGTCGCGCCCTTGCCGAAGTGGACGTCCGGCATGACCGCGAGTCCCTTGATCCAGGGCAGCGTCGCGACGTTCTGGAGCTGCCGCATCGCCGATTCCTCGACCGACGCCGGGTCGGCCCACATCCGGATCGGCACTTTCGCACCGGCTACTTCCGCGTACGACATATCGCCCTCATTCCCCCGTAATTAACTACAAGCCTAGAAGCGCAAATACCGGAGCCAAAGTCGACGAAAGGGGTGACGGAACGGCATCTACGGCAGCGCGTGCGATAGACATTGTGTCCACCGGTCGCCCACCAGCGGCAACCGAATATCCAGTGACGAGAGGGGCCATCACGGTGCAGCGGAAGGTCTACGTACCCGGTGTCGCCGCGCTCCTCGCGGCCGTGCTCGCCGGCTGCACCGGTGGCTCCGGCCTCGACGACTCCGGCGACTCCAAGCCGGGCGACACCGGCAGCACGAACGCCCCGGCCGAGCCGGGCAAGTACCAGACGCTGCCCGAGCCCTGCGGCGAGGTCGAACAGGGCACGCTCGACGCCATGCTGCCGGGCATCGCGGAGATGGAGGACGAGGAACAGCGCGAGAAGGCCTACGAGGGGACGCCCACGGTCACGTACGACACCGACCGCCGCGTGGGCTGCCGCTGGAAGGTCGAGTCCTCCGGCGCCTCCCACCACCTCCTGGTCGACTTCGAGCGCGTCGTCTCCTACGACGGCGCCGTCAGCGACGACGACCGCGCCATCGAGCTCTACGCGAAGAAGCTGGAGGCCGCCGACCTGCCCGAGGCCCCCGCCGCGCCCCCGGGGAGCGGCGCCGCCGAGGAGTCCGGCGCCCCGAAGACCCCCGCCGACGAGAACAAGGCCGACGGCGACAAGGCCGGGGACGGCAAGAAGGACGACGGCGAGGGCGACGGCAAGAACGGCGACGAAGACGGTGACAAGGCCGGGGCCGATGACGCCGGGAAGGGCGGTGAGGGCAGTGAGGGCAGTGAGGGCAGTGAGGACGACGGTTCCGGCACCCGGCCCGCCACCCCGCCCGCCGGTCTCGAACCCCGCGTCCTCGACGACCTCGGCGACGAGGCCTTCCTCGACGACGCCCTCACCACCGCCGCCTCGGCCACCCGTCACCGCACCGTGACTGTGGTGTTCCGCACGTCGAACGTGATCGTGACCGTCGAGTACGACGAGCAGCCCGGCCGGCGCACGGATGTCCCTGACAGCAAGGAAATGCAGGACAAGGCAGAAGAACTGGCCGAGAGCCTCGTGTCGAAGTTCGACGAGTAGGCGACGGCCCGGCGCGCGCGGGAGGGGTCGTGGACCCCGGGAAGCAGAACCGCCCCTCGTCCCATGCGCGTACCGTGGCCACTCGGACCCCGACGACGTCACGAGACGAACCGGACGTCACGAGACGAACTGAGTGAAGGAACCATGCACCGACCTGCACAGCGAAAGCGACAGCTCCGCAGCCGCCTCCTCGTCTGCGCGGCCGCCGTACCGGTGATCCTCGTCGCCTCCGGCTGCTCGTCCGACTCCGACTCCGGCTCCGACGAGGCCAAGAAGGACTCGGGCGCCAAGGCCTCCGCCTCGGCCAAGGGCGGGGACAAGGCGCCCACCGTCGAGAAGGCCGCGTACGGCAAGCTCCCCGAGCCCTGCGAGGTCCTGTCGGAGAAGTCGCTCGCGGACCTGGTCCCGAAGGCGAAGGACAAGACCGGCAAGGCCGGGACGTCCAACGACATGGCCGTGCGCGGCAGCTGCTCCTGGGACAGCCTGGAGAACAACGGCGTGGACGGTTCGCAGTTCCGCTGGCTGCGCGTCTCCCTGCTGCGCTTCGACTCGGACGCCTCACTCGGCAGCGGCGCCAAGCGCGCGCAGGAGAACTTCGCCAAGCAGGTCGCGGACGCCCGAGCGACCAAGGACGCCAAGAGCGTCAAGGAGGAGCCGCTGCAGGGCATCGGCGACCAGGCGACGCTCGTGCGCTACGACCTGAAGAAGGACAAGGACACCTTCAAGCAGCAGACGGTCGTGACGCGCGTCGAGAACGCGGTCGTCACCGTCGACTACAACGGCGCGGGCCTCGCCGGCGAGAAGGCCCCGGACGTCGGCGCCCTCTCCAAGGCCGCCGAGAAGGCCGCGAAGGAGGCGGCGGCCTCCGTCGTCTCCGCCAACAAGGGCGGCGGCAAGGCCGCCGGCCCGAGCAGCGCCCCGAAGGCCGACGAGTCCGAGAAGGACGGCGGCGCGAAGGGCGACGACGCCGGGAAGGACGAGGCGAAGAAGGACGGCGGCGACAAGAAGTCCGGCGACTCCGCGTCGGACGAGGCCCAGGCCGACGGCGCGAAGTCCGATGGCGCGAAGTCCGACGGGTCGAAGTCCGGCGGCTCCAGGACCAAGTCCTGACGCCGGGTCCCAATTCGCCGCATGAGCAAGCCGTTTGACGGAGCCCGGCCCCCGAGGGGCCGGGCTTCGGGCGTACCGGCCCGTGGCCCCGGTGCACCCGTGTGCCAGGCTGTGGCTCGCAACAAGCCGACACAGGCGCGCAGTAAGGCCGGCAGAGGCTGAACAGGGAGGGGTTCGCGGGTGGCCGCGATGCAGCTGACACGCATGCACCGGATACTCATCGGAGTGGTCGTCGCCGGTGCGGTCGTCATCGCCGGGATCGGCTTCGCGGGGTCGTACGCGGCGGTGCGCGAGCTCGCCGAGAAGAAGGGCTTCGGCAGCTTCTCGGTGGTCTTCCCCATCGGCATCGACGCGGGCATCTGCGTCCTGCTGGCCCTGGACCTCCTGCTGACCTGGATCCGCATCCCTTTCCCGCTGCTGCGTCAGACCGCCTGGCTGCTCACGGCGGCGACGATCGCGTTCAACGGCGCGGCGGCGTGGCCCGACCCGCTCGGCACCGGCATGCACGCGGTGATCCCCGTGCTGTTCGTCGTCGCGGTCGAGGCCGCCCGCCACGCCATCGGGCGGATCGCGGACATCACCGCCGACAAGCACATGGAGGGCGTACGGCTCACCCGGTGGCTGCTGTCGCCGCTGCCGACGTTCCTGCTGTGGCGCCGCATGAAGCTGTGGGAGCTGCGCTCCTACGACCAGGTGATCAAGCTGGAGCAGGAGCGGCTCGTCTACCAGGCCCGGCTCCGCTCCCGCTTCGGCCGCGCCTGGCGCCGCAAGGCCCCGGTGGAGTCCCTGATGCCGCTCCGGCTGGCCCGCTACGGCGTCCCCCTGGCCGAGACCGCCCCCGCGGGCCTGGCCGCCGCCGGCATCGAACCGGCGCTGCTGCCCCCGGCCCCCGAGGCGGCCCGCCCCCAGGAGGTCACCGGCCCCGCGGCCAAGCCCGCCGCGGCAGAGCTGCCCCCGGCACCGGCACCGGCCCCGGACCCGACCCCCGAGCCCGCACCCGCACCCGCCCAGCAGGCCCCCGACCCCGCACCCGCTGCCGCCGAGCAGGCCCCCACCGATGCGGAACAGGCCGCGCTGAGCCCGTGGTTCGCGGGCAAGGCTCCGCAGGAGGTGCCGTACGAGGGCGGCTACGACCCCACGTACGACCCGGCCGCCGAGCACCCTCAGCCGATGTCCCAGGCGATGTCCCAGCCGATGCCCGAGCAGCAGCCCGAGCCGGAGTTCCCCGTGCCCAACGGCTCCGGCGGCACCCGCCCGCTGGGCCGCCCGGACTTCCCGCAGCAGCGCGAGCCGCAGCCGCAGCAGGCCGCCCCCCAGGAGCCCGCGCCGCAGGAGCCCGCCCCGCAGGCCTCGCCCTCCGTCGAGGACCTCTACCAGGTCTTCCGGCAGTCGATAGCGGGCGAGGGCATGCCGACGCCGGGCGCGTTCCACGCGAACGTCGAGGCCGCGTACGGCCTGCGGCTGCCGCCCAGGGAACTCAACGCCTACATGGACCGGTTCACGGCCCGCCTCAACGACGAACTGATGGAAGACCACATCGCCTAGCCGCCGGTGCGGGCACACGCGAGAGGGCCCCGCTCCCGAAGGAAGCGGGGCCCCGTCCGCGTGATCGCCGGGTCCTAGGCGGAGAGCAGCTTCCTGACCCGCTCCGCGCCCACGGCGAGCAGCAGCGTGGGCAGACGCGGGCCCGTCTCCCGGGTCACGAGGAGCCGGTAGAGCAGCGCGAAGAACGTGCGCTGGGCGACCTTGATCTCCGGCGGCAGCTCCTTGGCCGTGGCGTCGGCGGAGAAGCCCGCGCGGACCTTCGGGACGCCGTACACCAGGTGCGTGAGCCCGTCGAGGGACCAGTGCTCGTCGAGACCTTCGAGGAGCAGCCGCAGCGATGCGCGGGCCTCGTCGTCCAGGGACGCGAGCAGCTCGGTGTCGGGCTCGGCGCGCACGATGGTGCGGGCCTCGGCCGGGACCTGGGTGGTGATCCAGTTCTCGGCGCGGTCCAGCCGCGGCCTGGCCTCGTCGAGGGACGTGATCGGGTCCGACGGGTCCAGGTCCCGCAGGATGCGCAGCGTCTGGTCCTCGGCGCCGGCGGTGATGTCGGCGACGGAGGCCAGCGTGCGGTACGGCAGCGGGCGCGGGGTGCGCGGCAGCTCACCGGCGGCGGTGCGCACCGCGCGGGAGTGCGCGGCGGCGTCGGCGGGCAGCGCCGAGCCGTCGGCGACCTTCGCCTCCAGCTTGTCCCACTCGTCGTAGAGCCGCTGGATCTCCTGGTCGAAGGCGATCTTGAAGGACTGGTTGGGCCTGCGGCGCGCGTACAGCCAGCGCAGGAGCGGCGCCTCCATGATCTTCAGGGCGTCGGCCGGGGTCGGCACGCCGCCCTTGGAGGACGACATCTTCGCCATGCCGGAGATGCCGACGAAGGCGTACATGGGGCCGATGGGCTGGACGCCGTCGAAGATCTGCCGCACGATCTGGCCGCCGACGACGAAGGACGAGCCGGGCGAGGAGTGGTCCACGCCGGACGGCTCGAAGACGACGCCCTCGTACGCCCAGCGCATGGGCCAGTCGACCTTCCAGACCAGCTTGCCGCGGTTGAACTCGCTGAGCAGGACGGTCTCGCCGAAGCCGCACGCCGTGCAGGTGTACACCAGCTCGGTGGACGCGTCGTCGTACGAGACGACCGTGGTCAGGTCCTTCTCGCACCGGCCGCAGTACGGCTTGTACGGGTAGTACCCGCCGGCGCCGCCGCTGCCGTCGTCCTCGCTCGCCGCGCCGGAGCCCTCGGCGGCCTCCAGCTCGGCCTCGTCGACGGGCTTCTGCTGCTGCTTGCCCTTGCCGGCCTTCGCGGGGTCCTTCTTGGTGCGGTACTGGTCGAGGATCGCGTCGATGTCGCCGCGGTGCTTCATCGCGTGCAGGATCTGCTCGCGGTAGGCGCCCGAGGTGTACTGCTCGGTCTGGCTGATCGGGTCGTACTCGACGCCGAGCTCGGTGAGCGCCTCGGCCATGGCGGCCTTGAAGTGCTCGGCCCAGTTCGGGTGCGCCGAGCCCGCCGGGGCGGGCACGGACGTGAGCGGCTTGCCGATGTGCTCGGCCCACGACTCGTCGACGCCGGGGACGCCGGCCGGGACCTTGCGGTACCGGTCGTAGTCGTCCCAGGAGATCAGGTGGCGGACCTCGTGCCCGCGGCGGCGGATCTCGTCGGCGACCAGGTGCGGCGTCATGACCTCGCGGAGGTTGCCGAGGTGGATCGGGCCCGACGGGGAGAGCCCGGAGGCGACGACGACCACCGGCGCGGCAGCGCCATCGTGTTTCGCGCCCGCGGCACGACGCTCCGACTCTGCGATGACCTCGTCCGCGTAGCGGGAGACCCAGTCGGTGGTATCGGTGCTCTGAGCTGCCACGATCGGCACGTCCTCTTGTTTCCTCGGGGTTCTTGGAAGCTGGCGTACGCCATTGTCCCAGACGGAGCGACCCGGTCCGGGGCCCTGCTCTATCGAGGGGAATCGGCGGCCGTCCTCATGGGACACTTGACACGCGCTCCGACGCACCTCATTTCAGCGAGAACAGCCGGACCTCGTTCGGCGGAACCTACGAGAACGGAAGCTCATGGCCCCGGTCACGTCCCTCACCGCATCCGTCCACCAGCGCCTCGCGGACGCCCTGACGGCTGCCCTGCCGGAAGCCGGCGTCGCGGACCCGCTGCTGCGACGCAGCGACCGGGCGGACTTCCAGGCCAACGGCATCCTGGCGCTCGCCAAGAAGCTCAAGGGCAACCCGCGGGAGCTGGCCGCGCAGGTCGTCTCCGGCATCACCGCCCCCGAGCTGATCAAGGACATCGAGGTCTCCGGCCCCGGCTTCCTGAACATCACGGTCGCCGACGAGGCGATCACCAGGAACCTCGCGGCCCGGGCCGCGGACGGCGACCGGCTCGGCGTGCCGCTGAACCCCGACGCGGGCACGACGGTCATCGACTACGCCCAGCCGAACGTGGCGAAGGAGATGCACGTCGGCCACCTGCGCTCCGCCGTCATCGGCGACGCGCTGCGGCACATGCTGGACTTCACCGGCGAGAAGACGATCGGCCGCCACCACATCGGCGACTGGGGCACCCAGTTCGGCATGCTCATCCAGTACCTGATCGAGAACCCGGGCGAGCTGGCCCCGGCCGACGAGGTCGACGGCGAGCAGGCCATGTCGAACCTGAACCGGATCTACAAGGCCTCGCGCGCCGTCTTCGACGCGGACGAGCAGTTCAAGGAGCGGGCCCGCAAGCGGGTCGTCGCCCTCCAGTCCGGCGACAAGGAGACGCTCGACCTGTGGCAGCGCTTCGTCGACGAGTCGAAGGTCTACTTCTACTCGGTCTTCGAGAAGCTGGACATGGAGGTCCGCGACGAGGAGATCGTCGGCGAGTCGGCGTACAACGGCATGATGGCGGAGACGGCGCGGCTCCTTGAGGAGTCGGGCGTCGCGGTCCGCTCCGAGGGCGCGCTCGTCGTGTTCTTCGACGACATCAAGGGCAAGGACGACCAGCCGGTCCCGCTGATCGTCCAGAAGGCGGACGGTGGCTTCGGGTACGCGGCCTCCGACCTCTCGGCGATCCGCGACAGGGTCGTCGGCCTGCACGCCACCACCCTGCTGTACGTGGTGGACGTCCGTCAGTCGCTGCACTTCAAGATGGTCTTCGAGGCGGCCCGCCGGATGGGCTGGCTGAACGACGACGTCACCGCGCACAACATGGGCTACGGCACGGTGCTCGGCGCGGACGGCAAGCCGTTCAAGACGCGTGAGGGCGAGACGGTGCGCCTTCAGGACCTGCTCGACGAGGCGGTGCAGCGCGCCGCCGAGGTCGTGCGGGAGAAGGCGCGGGACCTCACCGAGGAGGAGATCCAGGAGCGGGCCTTCCAGGTCGGCATCGGCGCCGTGAAGTACGCGGACCTGTCGACGTCGGCGAGCCGCGACTACAAGTTCGACCTCGACCAGATGGTCTCGCTGAACGGCGACACGTCGGTCTACCTCCAGTACGCGTACGCCCGTATCCAGTCGATCCTGCGCAAGGCGGGCGACAGCGCGCGCCCCACCGCGCACCCGGAACTCGAACTGGCCCCGGCGGAGCGGGCGCTCGGCCTGCACCTGGACGGGTTCGGCGCCCTGGTCGCGGACGCGACGGCGGAGTACGCCCCGCACAAGCTGGCCGCGTACCTCTACCAGCTGGCCTCGCTCTACACCGCGTTCTACGCCGAGTGCCCGGTCCTGAAGGCGGACACCCCGGCCCAGGTCGAGAACCGCCTGTTCCTCTGCGCCATCACGGCGAGCACGCTCCACAAGGGCATGGAGCTCCTGGGCATCAGGACGCCCGAGCGCCTCTGACCCACCGGCCGCGGGAGCGGTATCAGGCGTGACGCGCCTGGTACCGCCCTCAGCCCGCCAGCGCGCCCCCGAGGCGGCGCAGGCCCTCCGTGATCTCCTCCGGGGTCTGTGTGACGAAGCACAGGCGCAGGGTCGACCGGTCCGGGGCGCCCGCGTAGAAGGGGGCGCCGGGGACGTACGCCACGTCGTGCGTGATGACCTTCCGCAGCAGCTCCGTGGTGTCCACGGGGCCCGGCAGGCGGGCCCACAGGAACATGCCGCCCTCGGGGCGGCTCCACACCGCCCCCTCCGGCAGGGCGGACGGCAGGCCCGCGAGCATGGCGTCCCTGCGTTCGCCGTACACCGCGGCGACGCGGGCGACGTGGGCGTCCAGGTCGTTGTCCGCCAGGTACCGCGCCACGGCCAGCTGGTTGACGGTGGGCGTGTGCAGGTCGGCCGCCTGCTTGGCGACGACGCAGGCCCGCAGGAGCGCCGCCGGGCCCCGCAGCCAGCCGAGCCGCAGGCCCGGCGCCATGACCTTGGAGAAGCTGCCGAGCAGCACCGTGCGGTCCTCGGCCCCCGGGCACGTGGCGATCCACGGCACGCGCTCGCCCTCGAACCGCAGCTCCCCGTACGGGTCGTCCTCGACGAGCCACAGGCCGCGCCGCGCGGCCACGGCGGCGATCTCCGCGCGCCGCCCCGCGGGCAGCGTGCGGCCTGTCGGGTTCTGGAAGGTGGGGACGGTGTAGAGCAGCTTCGGCCGGTGCGCCGCGACGAGTTCGTCGAGAGCGGCCGGGTCGATCCCCTCGTCGTCGCCCGGCGCCGCGATGACGTGCGCCCCGGCGAAGGAGAACGCCTGAAGGGCCGCCAGGTAGCAGGGGTTCTCGACGAGGACGGTGTCCCCGGGCTCGACGAGCACCGTCGCGAGCAGCGAGAGCGCCTGCTGCGAACCGGTGGTGACGAGGATGTCGTCCGCCCCGGTGGGCAGCCCGCGCGCCGCCGTCCGCTCGGCTATCGCGGTACGCAGAGCGGGCTCGCCCTCCGTCGTGGAGTACTGCAGGGCCGTCCCCGGCGTCCCCGTCAGGACCGCCCGGAACGCCTCGGCCACCGCCGCCGAGTCGAACAGCTCGGGCGCGGGCAGCCCGCCCGCGAAGTTGATGACCTCGGGTCGCGCGGTGACCGCGAGGATGTCCCGTACGGGAGAACCCCCGACGGCGGCGGCGCGGCCCGCGATCGCGGGGACGGGGGCGACGGTGAGGGTCATCAGCGGCTCCTTCGTTTCGCGGCAGCGTAATCACCTGCGTGCCGCATACAAGCGACATTCCGCGATACGGACGTACGCGAGCGCCCCGGCTCTCCCCGGCCGGCCCGACCCGGACGACGGTCCTAGGGCGTCGACTCCTGCCCCTGGTCATCGTTCCGGTTCGTCTTCGTCCACTTCTTCGTGTCGAGCGAATACCCGTAGACCGGGCGGCCCTTGTCACCGCTCGTGGCGAACGGCTTGCCCGTGTCGTCGATGCGCACCGTGCCGCGCCGGGCGCCGCTGGACCATTCGAGCTCCAAGTACCAGCGTACGTAGCGCGAGTCGGCGGTGGCGTTGATGTAGAACGCCTCCGGGTCGCTCGCGCTCACCTTGTAGGGGAAGCCGCTCTCCCCCTGCTGCGGCGTGGGTCGGGGCACCGCCGCGTCCAGGTTGACGTCGAAGGAGTGCTGGGGCACGTTGCCCCCGCAGCCGACGCCGAGGTACCCCATCTTGTAGTTGTTCCACGCGAGCGGCGCTCCGGTGCCGGCGACGCGGACGTTCAGGGACTCCAGGACGACGGTCTCCTTGCCCGTGCCCTGCACGGTCAGCTTCACCGTCTGCTCCCCCGCGGAGACCCCGCCGTTCGCGGCCACCCAGCTGGCGGCGTCCTGTTCGTTGGGCGGCGGCGAGAGAACGCCGGGTCCCTTGTCGACCAGGTAGGGGTGCCCGCAGGGGTCCTGCCAGTACTGCGCCTGGGTGGAGACGGTCACCGGGACACCGCCCCGGGCCGCGCTGCCGCCGCCCTTGCCGCCGTCACCGCCGCCGGACGCCCCGGCCCGGCCCCGGCCCTTCTCGCCCGCGCCGTCCGGCTTCGCGGAGGCCGTGGCGTCCTTGCCCGGCTCGTCCTTGTCGGACGCCTTGCGGGACTCCTTCCCGGAGGGCGATGCGGAACCAGTGGCTCCGCGCCCCCACTCCCCCTCACTGCCGGTCACGCTCGGGGACCCCACCGACGCCCGCTCACGGGAGCCGCCGCCACCGCCCGAGGCTGCCTGCACGGCGACCGCGGTGGCGCCGAGCGCGACGACGATCCCGGCGGCCACGAGCACTCGCGCCCGGGGCAGCCGCCGCCCCTCACGCCGCCCCGCCACCGTGGTGGCCGGGCCGATGACGATGCCGGGGTCACCGTCGTCGGAGCCATCGAAGCCGCTGTCACCGCCGGGGGCCGGAGCCTGGCTGCCGGCGGCCGGAGCCTCCCGCTCCGGGGAGGGCGCCACGGCGGCGTCGGGCGCCACGGCGGCAGGACCCGACGGCCCCGACGGCTGCTGCTCCCCCTCCTTCCGGTCGCCCCGCGACGCGTCGGCCAGGATCCACCTGCGGTGGACCTCGACCATCTCCTCCCGCGAGGCCCCGCACACCCGGGCGAGCCGCTCCAGCGGAGCGAACTCCGTCGGCACGGCCGCGCCCTGCACATACCGGTGCAGCGTCGACGTCGACACGTGCAACCGCTTGGCCAGCACCCCGTAACTGAGCCCCGACCTCTCCTTCAGCTCCCGGAGCAACTCCGCGAGATCGCCCGCCCCCACGCTCTCCCCATCCCATCCACCCGTTCCAAGGAACGGCGTTTCCGCAGTTCACGGCCGCACAAACGTCCCAGCGTCCCGAAACGCCGTCTCATGGTGGCCCCTGGGACGGAACGCGGCACAAGCTGTGGCCATACAAGCACGCCGTGACCGGGCCTCACTCGGCGCGGCACACGTAGCTCCCATCACATCGAAAGAGACCAGCCATGCGCATCAGCACCAAGGCCGCCGCCACCCTCGCCGCCGTCACCGCCGCCCTCTCGCTCACCGCGCTCGGAGGCACCGCGTCGGCCGCGGCGCCGGCCGCCAAGTCGACCTCCGTCACCTGCACGGCCGCCAACACGAAGGTCACCGTCAAGCAGGTCGACCGCCCGATCAACCACCTGCTCGTGGAGGCCAAGAACACGGGTACGAAGACCTGCAACGCGTACGGCGCCCCGTACCTGCGCTTCGACCAGGGCCAGTCCGCCACGCCGTGGCTGGAGGCGAGCAAGCCCCACTCCGTCCTCTCCCTCAAGCCGGGCCAGACCGCCTACGCGGCCATCGGCACCTCCTCCCCCGAGGGCTCCGAGGGCCACCAGGCCGAGGAGCTGGACGTCTTCTTCTCCAACCGCGCGATGGACGGCAGCGTCGGCTCCCCGGCCTCGCCGAAGCTCCCCGAGGGTGGCGTGTACGTGGACAGCTCGGCGTACGTCACCTACTGGCAGTCGTCGGCCGCCGACGCCCTGGTGTGGTGACGACGCCTTCCACCGTCCACTGACACCACACCACCTTGCCCGGGTCGCGCTCTGTGACGCCCCACGCGTCGCAGAGCGCGGCCACGAGCAGGAGCCCCCGCCCCGACTCGTCCTCGGGGCACACCACTTCGGGGACGCCGCCCCCGCTGTCGTGCACCTCGACGCGGAGTACGCCCTCGCCCTCCGCGTCATACCGCAGGCAGAGCCGGAACCCCCGCCCGGGCGGGACGCCGTGCAGCAGCGCGTTGGTGACCAGCTCGGTGACACAGAGGGCGATGTCGTCGGCCTGAGCGCCCCCGATGCCCCAGTCGGCGAGAGCGGCACGGGTGAACTCCCGTGCGGCGGGGACGGACTGACGCCGGCGGCGGTAGAAGTGCTCGCGGGTTTCTCGATTCACACGGCGATGGTGACGCTGCGTGGCCATCATGGCGCAGTACGTGCACGCGTGCAGGGCTTCTGTACGGGCGTGCACGGGTGAGTCGATCTCCGCACCAGGGGAGTTGCGCGTCATGCCACCGAGGAACCGCCGCCGGAAGAACGCCTCCGCCATGAAGATGCTGGGCGCCCAGGTCGCCGCGCTGCGCCGCGCCGCGGGCCTGACGCAGCGGCAACTGGCGGAGCGCCTCGTGGTGGACGAGGAGACCATCGCGTCGATCGAACAGGGCCGGCGGCTGCTGAAGGGGGACTTCGCGGAGGGGCTGGACGAGATCCTCGAAGCGAAGGGCGTCCTGGCCGCGGCCGTGGAACACATGCCGGAGGTCGACCTCTTCCCTCGCTGGGCCGAGGAGTACATGGACCTGGAGCGGGAGGCGATCTCGCTTTCCTGGTACGACAACCAGGTGTTGCCGGGCATTCTGCAGTGCGAGGCGTATGCGAGCGCGGTCCTGCACTGCAAGGCACCCGCCCTCAACGAGGATGCGATCGCCGTGCAGGTCGCCGCCCGCATGGCACGCCAGGAGATCCTGCACCGCAGGGACCCACCGACGATCAGCTTCATCGTCTCCCAGGTGACGGTGGTGGATCGCATCGGTGGCGACGCGGTCTTCTACGAGCAGCTGAGTCACCTGCGCGAGTCGATGGACGCCCCCGGGGTCACCCTTCAGATCATGCCGCTCGGAGTCGAAACACACGCCGGGCTCGACGGCCCCTTCACGCTGCTGGAAACCCCGGATCACCAGCGCATCGCCTACATCGAGGCACAGCGCGGCAGCCAGCTGATCGCCGACCTGGATGAGGTGTCCCTGCTCGAACGCAAGTATGCGATGCTGCGGACACAGGCCCTCAACACCCAGGACTCCAGGGGCTTGTTGGACGGCTTGCTAGGAGAGCGATGAACACCGCAATGACGTGGTTCAAGTCCAGCTACAGCGGAGACGAGGGCGGCCAGTGCCTCGAAGCCGCGTACACGTGGCGCAAGTCCAGCCATAGCGGCAGCGAGGGCGGCCAATGCGTCGAGGTCGCGACGCACCCCACCGCCATCCACATCCGCGACTCCAAGAACCCGGAGGGCCCCGCCCTCACCGTCACGCCCGAGGCCTGGACCTCGTTCCTGACCGTCAGCACGCAAGCCGACGCCGGGTTGTAGTCGCGGCTCGTACGGGCCCCGGATCAACCACAGGCGGCTCAGGGAACCAGGACCACCTTCCCCGTGGTTCCCCTCCGTTCCATCTCCGCATGCGCCCGTGCCGCCTCCGCCAGGGGGAACGCCTGCCAGGCGGGTGCCAACTCGCCCTTCGCCGCCGCCTCCAGGGCCTCCCGCTCGCGGGCCGGGCCCTCCTCGGGGTGGGCGATGAGTTCGAGCAGGGCGTTGACGTGGGTGACGCCGCGTTCGGCGAGGAGTCCGCGGGGCGGCTCGAAGGCCTGCTGCGAGGACCAGCCGATGACGACGTACCGTCCACCGGTGGCGAGCAGGTCGAAGGCCGACGCCGCCTTGTCGCCGCCCACGCCGTCCAGGATTGCCGTGACGGGACGGCCGCCGCCGAGGCGTTCGCGCACCGTCTCCTGCCAGCCGGGGCGGTCGTAGTCGACGGCCACGTCGGCGCCGAGCGCCCGTACCGCTTCGGTCTTCTCGGGGCCGCCCGCCGCTCCGACGACCGTGGCCCCCAGGGCGTGCGCGTACTGCACGACCAGCCGGCCGATGCCCCCGGCCGCCGAGGTCACGAGGACCACGTCGTCGGGGCGGAGCCCGGCGATGCCCAGCAGGCCCATGGTGGTGGCGCCGGTCACCACCATCGTCACGGCGTCCTCGAAGCCCAGACCGTCCGGGACGGGGTGCAGGGCGGAGGCTTCCGCGACCGTCGACTCGGCGTAGCCGCCGGGTGCGCTGCGCGCCGTGACCACGGAGCGGCCCAGCCAGCCCTGGTCGACGCCGGGGCCGACCGCGTCGACGACGCCCGCGACCTCGCCGCCGAGGACGGCGGGCAGTTCCGGCAGCGGCGGGGCCTTGTCGGAGGCCTCGCCCCTGCGCATGACGGTCTCGACGAAGTGCGCCCCGGCGGCCCGTACGGCGATACGCACCTGGCCGGGCCCCGCGACGGGGTCCGGCCAGGTCTCGTACGTCAGGTTCTCGGCGGGCCCGAACTCATGCAGAACGACGGCGTGCACGGCATCCTCCTCGGATTGCTTCGACGCACGCCAGCCTGCTACCTCAAGCGGACTTCAGGTCAAGAGGCCGCCGACGGGCCGCTCAGAGCTGCCGCGCCACCTCGGTGGCCCAGTAGGTGAGGATCATGTTCGCGCCCGCGCGCCTGATGCCCGTCAGGGATTCCATGATCGCCTTGTCGCGGTCGATCCAGCCCCGCTCGGCGGCGGCCTCGATCATCGCGTACTCGCCGCTGATCTGGTACGCGGCCACCGGCACGTCGACCGCGTCGGCGACCTTCGCGAGGATGTCGAGGTAGGGTCCGGCCGGCTTGACCATCACCATGTCGGCACCCTCCTCCAGGTCGAGCGCCAGCTCCCGCAGGGACTCCCGGGCGTTGGCCGGGTCCTGCTGGTAGGTCTTGCGGTCGCCCTTGAGGGAGGAGCCGACGGCCTCGCGGAAGGGGCCGTAGAAGGCGGAGGAGTACTTCACGGTGTAGGCGAGGATCGAGACGTCCTCGTGGCCCGCCTGGTCGAGGGCGTCACGGACGACGCCGACCTGGCCGTCCATCATGCCGCTGGGGGCCACCACATGGGCGCCCGCGTCGGCCTGGACCTGCGCCATCTCCGCGTACCGCTCCAGGGTCGCGTCGTTGTCCACGCGTCCTTCGGCGTCGAGCACGCCGCAGTGCCCGTGGTCGGTGAACTCGTCCAGGCACAGGTCGGACATGATGATGAGGTCGTCGCCGACCTCGGCCCTGACGTCGCGCAGCGCGACCTGGAGGATGCCGTCGGCGTCGGTGCCCACCGTTCCGGCGCCGTCCTTCTTGGCGTCCTCGGGCACGCCGAAGAGCATGATCCCGGCGACACCGGCCTCCACGGCCTCGACGGCCGCCTTCTTGAGGGTGTCGCGCGTGTGCTGGAAGACGCCGGGCATGGCCCCGATCTCCACCGGGGCGCTGATGCCCTCCCGCACGAATGCGGGCAGGATCAGGTCGGCCGGGTGCAGGCGCGTCTCCGCCACCATGCGCCGCATGGCCGGAGTCGTCCGCAGCCGCCTGGGCCGCGACCCGGGGAAGGACCCGTACTTCGTCACTGACTTCACCTGGTTTCGTACCGCTCGTACCGCTGCTGTCGTGGGGTCGTGGGGCGGGCGCGCCGGGCGCCCGCCCCACCCCGAACCTATGGCGCTGTACGCCGTCGTCGCGAACCGGGACGCCGCTCGCTCGGGCGGGTCACCGGGTCCCCGGCCTCCAGGGCCGCGGCGCGCCGCTGCGCACCGAACTGGGCCAGCGCCTCGGCGAGCTTGTGGACCGACGGCTCGGGAGCCATCACGTCCACGCGCAGCCCGTGCTCCTCGGCGGTCTTCGCCGTGGCGGGGCCGATGCACGCGATCACGGTGACGTTGTGCGGCTTGCCCGCGATGCCGACGAGGTTGCGGACCGTGGAGGAGGAGGTGAAGAGCACGGCGTCGAAGCCGCCGCCCTTGATGGCCTCCCGGGTCTCGGCCGGCGGCGGCGAGGCGCGCACCGTCCGGTAGGCGGTCACGTCGTCCACCTCCCAGCCGAGGTCGATCAGGCCCGCCACCAGCGTCTCCGTGGCGATGTCGGCCCGCGGCAGGAACACCCGGTCGATCGGGTCGAAGACCGGGTCGTACGGCGGCCAGTCCTCAAGGAGACCTGCGGCCGACTGCTCGCCGCTCGGCACCAGGTCCGGCTTGACGCCGAAGGCAATGAGCGCGGCGGCGGTCTGCTCACCGACGGCCGCGACCTTGATCCCGGCGAAGGCGCGGGCGTCGAGCCCGTACTCCTCGAACTTCTCGCGCACCGCCTTGACGGCGTTCACGGACGTGAAAGCGATCCACTCGTACCGTCCGGTGACGAGGCCCTTCACCGCGCGCTCCATCTGCTGGGGCGTGCGCGGCGGCTCGACCGCGATGGTCGGCACCTCGTGCGGCACGGCGCCGTAGGAGCGGAGCTGGTCGGAGAGCGAGGCGGCCTGCTCCTTCGTACGCGGTACGAGGACGCGCCAGCCGAAGAGCGGCTTCGACTCGAACCACGAGAGCTGGTCGCGCTGGGCGGCCGAGCTCCGCTCGCCGACCACGGCTATGACCGGCCGGCCGCCGTCGGGCGAGGGCAGCACCTTCGCCTGCTTGAAGACCTGCGCGATGGTGCCGAGGGTGGCGTTCCAGGTGCGCTGGCGCGTCGTCGTGCCGCCGACGGTCACGGTGAGCGGGGTGTCGGGCTTGCGGCCCGCGGCCACCAGCTCGCCCGCGGCGGCGGCGACGGAGTCGAGCGACGTCGAGACCACGACGGTCCCGTCGGACGCGCCGACCTCGCTCCAGCAGCGCTCGGACGCCGTACGGGCGTCGATGAACCGCACGTCGGCGCCCTGCGCGTCCCGCAGCGGCACACCGGCGTACGCGGGCACGCCGACGGCCGCCGCGATGCCGGGGACGACCTCGAAGGGGATGCCCTCGGCGGCGCAGGCGAGCATCTCCTCGGCCGCGTACGTGTCGAGGCCGGGGTCGCCGCTGACCGCACGCACGACCCGCCTGCCGCCCCTCGCGGCCTCCATGACAAGATTGGCGGCGGCTCGGAAAGTCGCCGTGTCAGGGGCTGCTGACATGTCGTCAGTCGCCTTCGGCAGGGGTGTGTCCACACCTCCCCTGGCGTGCACGCGGACGACGTCGAGCACATCCGGCTCGGCGATCAGCACTTCCGCTCGGGTCAGCGCCTCGACGGCGCGCAGGGTCAGCAGTCCCGGATCTCCGGGTCCGGCACCCAGGAAGGTGACGTGCCCGTGTGCGGGAATGCCGGGAAGGTTCGAGGTGGGGCTCAAAGTGCTCGCTCCCCCATCAGACCGGCCGCGCCCTTGGCGAGCATCTCCGCCGCGAGTTCGCGGCCGAGCGCCATGGCTTGGGTCTCCGTCTCGGGCACGGGACCGGTGGTGGACAGCTGCACCAGCGTCGAGCCGTCGGTCGTGCCGACGACGCCGCGCAGGCGCATCTCCTTGACAATCTGCCCGTCGGCCATGGGGGTCTCCCCTGCTCGAACGAAGTCGAGAGCTTGGGGAAGGTCGGCCAGCGCGCCCACAGGTGCGCTGCAGCCGGCTTCCAGGGCGGCGAGCAGGGATCGCTCGGCGGTCACGGCGACCCGTGTGGACGGGTCGTCGAGCTCGGCGAGCGCGGCGGCGAGTGACGCGTTGTGCGCGGCGCACTCGATCGCCAGTGCCCCCTGGCCGGGGGCGGGCAGAACAGTGTCGACCGACAGGAAGTCGGTCACCTCGTCGATCCTGCCGACGCGGCTCAGTCCGGCGGCGGCGAGCACGACGGCGTCGAGCTCCCCCTTGTGCACGTATCCGATGCGGGTGTCGATGTTCCCGCGGATCGGCACGGTCTCGATGGTCATGCCGTGGCTGCGCGCGTAGGCGTTGAGCTGCGCCATGCGGCGCGGCGAGCCGGTGCCGACGCGGGCGCCCGCGGGCAGCTCCGGGAAGGTCAGGCCGTCGCGCGCGACGACGATGTCGCGCGGGTCCTCGCGGACCGGCACGGCCGCGAGCACGAGCTCCTCGGGCTGCGTGGTGGGCAGGTCCTTGAGCGAGTGCACGGCGAAGTCGACCTCGTCGCGGGCGAGCGCCTCGCGCAGCGCGGCGACGAAGACGCCGGTGCCGCCGATCTGCGCCAGGTGCTCGCGCGAGGTGTCCCCGTACGTGGTGATCTCCACGAGCTCGACGGGCCGTCCCGTCAACTGCGTCACGGCTTCCGCGACTTGGCCCGACTGGGCCATGGCCAGCATGCTGCGCCTGGTCCCGAGCCTCAGAGCCCTCTCGGTCATGCCCGGCCTCTATTCGGGTCGTCGTTCTCGTTGTTCGTGTGGTCCGCCCTGCTGACCGCCGCGACCGTCTGCGGGTCGAGGTCGAAGAGCGTCCGCAGCGCGTCCGCGTACCCGGCGCCGCCGGGTTCGCCGGCGAGCTGCTTGACCCGCACCGTCGGCGCGTGCAGCAGTTTGTCCACGACGCGGCGCACGGTCTGGGTGATCTCCGCGCGCTGCTTGTCCTCCAGACCCGGCAGCCGTCCTTCGAGCCGGGCCATCTCGCCGGCCACCACATCGGCGGCCATGGTGCGCAGGGCGACCACGGTCGGCGTGATGTGCGCGGCCCGCTGTGCGGCGCCGAAGGCCGCGACCTCGTCGGAGACGATGCTCCGCACCTGCTCGACGTCGGCGGCCATGGGCGCGTCGGCCGAGGCGTCGGCGAGCGACTCGATGTCGACGAGCCGCACGCCGGGTACGCGGTGCACGGCGGCGTCGATGTCACGGGGCATGGCGAGGTCGAGCAGGGCGAGCACGGCGGGGCGGGCATGGGCGGCCGACGGGAAGGGGCGGCGCCGCTCCGGCAGCCTGCCGGTGCGGCCGGCCGCCGCGACCAGCGCGGCGATGGCCTCGGCCTCGGCCTGCGGGTCGGGGGCCGTGCCCTCGCGCCGCTCGGCCGGGGCGTTGTCCACCCAGGCGGCGTGCTGCTCCAGGGAGGCCGCGTCCATGCCGGCGACGGCCGCCTCACCGGCCACGGAGAAGCCGCGGGCGGTGGAGAGGTCGAAGGGGCAGGGCTCCTCGGCCGTCTCGACGGGGCGCACGGCGGTGCCCGCCGAGCCGCTCCTGGCCTGCGCGGGCACCTCGCCGAGGCGGGCCTCGGCGGGCACGCGTCCCTCGACGGCCGCCGAGACGACATCCGCGGTCAGCACGAGGCCCGTCGCTCCGGTGCAGGAGACGGCGACATCGGCACGTGTCAGTTCTCGGGCGACGGAGTCCATGGGGACGGCGCGGGCCGTCACTCCGGCGGGACCCGAGTCGCCGAGGATCTCCGCGAGCCGCTCGGCCCGCTCGAAGGTGCGGTTGGCGACCACGATCTCCGTCACCCCGGCGCGTACGAGCGTCGCCGCGGCCAGCGAGGACATGGAGCCGGCGCCGATCACCAGGGCGCGCTTGCCCCTGACCCACTCCCCGACCGGCTCGCGCGCGGCGAGCTGTTCGAGGCCGAAGGTGACGAGCGACTGCCCGGCCCGGTCGATGCCGGTCTCGGAGTGGGCGCGCTTGCCGACCCGCAGCGCCTGCTGGAACAGGTCGTTCAGCAGGCGGCCCGCGGTGTGCAGTTCCTGCGCGCGCGCGAGGGTGTCCTTGATCTGGCCGAGGATCTGCCCCTCGCCGACGACCATGGAGTCGAGGCCGCACGCCACCGAGAAGAGGTGGTGGACGGCACGGTCCTCGTAGTGCACGTACAGATAGGGGGTCAGCTCTTCGAGGCCCACGCCGCTGTGCTGCGCGAGCAGCGTCGACAGCTCGGCGACGCCCGCGTGGAACTTGTCGACGTCCGCGTACAGCTCGATGCGGTTGCACGTGGCGAGCACGGCCGCCTCGGTGGCGGGCTCGGCTGCGAGGGTGTCCTGCAGGAGCTTGGCCTGCGCGTCCGCGTTCAGCGCGGCTCGTTCGAGGACGCTCACCGGGGCGCTGCGATGGCTCAGCCCCACGACCAGGAGACTCATGCCGGCATCACGGCGGGGACGTCCCCGTCGGGTCCCTTGCGGGGCTGCTTGGCGGCGACGGGCGGCACGACGTCGTCGGCCGCCAGGTCCTCGCCGGCCTTGCGCTGCTCGTGGAAGGCGAGGATCTGCAGCTCGATGGAGAGGTCGACCTTGCGCACGTCGACGCCGTCCGGGACGGACAGCACGGTCGGCGCGAAGTTCAGGATGGAGGTCACACCGGCGGCGACGAGCCGCTCGCAGACCTGCTGGGCGGCGCCGGCCGGGGTGGCGATGACGCCGATCGAGACGCCGTTGTCCTCGATGATCTTCTCGAGGTCGTCGGTGTGCTGCACGGGCATGCCCGCCACGGGCTTTCCGGCCATTGCCGGATCGGCGTCGATCAGCGCCGCGACACGGAAACCACGCGAGGCGAAGCCGCCGTAGTTGGCCAGGGCGGCGCCGAGGTTGCCGATGCCGACGATGACAACCGGCCAGTCCTGGGTCAGGCCGAGCTCGCGGGAGATCTGGTACACGAGATACTCGACGTCATAGCCGACGCCGCGCGTCCCGTAGGAACCGAGGTAGGAGAAGTCCTTGCGCAGCTTCGCGGAGTTGACCCCCGCGGCGGCCGCGAGCTCCTCGGAGGAGACCGTGGGCACCGAGCGCTCCGACAGTGCGGTCAGAGCGCGGAGGTACAGCGGAAGCCTGGCGACGGTGGCCTCGGGAATCCCTCGGCTGCGGGTCGCCGGTCGGTGAGTTCGGCCAGTTGCCACGGTGCTCCTGCGGGTAGAGCGGGGCTGCAGGCGGTCACTCGTCCCCAGACCGCCCCGTCCCCTGCAGGCTATGCCTTTGTGAACGCGTGCACAAAGATGGTGTCCGTTTTGCCCTGCCAACGTGACGGGGCTCACGCACGCCCGGCGCACCATCGTGGAACCGGCGCAGGGGCGGTTTCGTTCCTCACCTGAAGGGGGCAAAACCGCACACACTCCTCACGATCATCACCCCCGAGAACAAAACCGCCCCAAAGCGTAGACGACTTCGCGGGCACTTTGGACTACCCGGTCAGTAACCTGCGGGCCCGCCACCCCGGCCCAGACCGCTCGACCGGTGACCGAAGCCCCCTCCCGGCGACCGCGTCAGCCGGTCAGCTCCCGGCGCAGCCGCGCCTCGTCCACGCGCCAGAAGGTGTGCTGCTCCCCGTCCACGAGGACCACGGGGATCTGCTCCCAGTACGCCCGGTGCAGCTCCTCGTCCTCCGTGATGTCCTTCTTCTCCCACGGGGCGCCGAGCTCCCCGCAGACCTTCTCGATGACCCGCTGTGCGTCATCACACAGGTGGCAGCCCGGCTTCCCGATCAGGGTCACGGTGCGCTCCGCGGGCTTCTTCTTCTCCGTACGGCGAAAAATCGGGCTCATACCGCCATTCTCGCCCCGCCGCCCCCGTGCGGCGGGCGCCCGGCCCGCGCCCCGCTTAACGGCCCGGTCGCGGAGTGTTCACGGCCCCCGCATCCCGCCGACTCCGGAACCGCCCGCGGGACTGGCTATGCTCACGACATGGCCGCTCTCGGATGGCTCACCCCCCGTAGGCGCTCCGCCACGGCGCGGAGCGTGTTGGCAGGCGAGGCCTCGGCTGAGGCAGCACGCAAATCCTCCCAGGAGCTGGAGGAACTCGCCGGGCGCACCGCGCCCGACGTGGCCCCCGAGGAACCCGTCTTCCCCGTCGTCGGCGACGACAAGGCCGCCGCCTTCTTCGACCTCGACAACACCGTCATGCAGGGCGCCGCGATCTTCCACTTCGGCCGCGGCCTGTACAAGCGGGAGTTCTTCGAGCGCCAGGAGCTGTTCCGCTTCGCCTGGCAGCAGGCGTGGTTCCGGCTCGCCGGCGTCGAGGACCCCGAGCACATGCAGGACGCCCGCGACAGCGCCCTCTCCATCGTCAAGGGCCACCGCGTGGCCGAGCTGATGTCCATCGGCGAGGAGATCTACGACGAGTACATGGCCGAGCGCATCTGGCCGGGCACCCGCGCCCTCGCGCAGGCCCACCTCGACGCGGGCCAGAAGGTCTGGCTGGTCACCGCGGCGCCCGTGGAGATCGCCACGGTCATCGCGGGACGCCTCGGCCTGACCGGCGCCCTCGGCACCGTCGCCGAGTCGGTCGGCGGCGTCTACACCGGCAAGCTCGTCGGCGAGCCCCTGCACGGCCCCGCCAAGGCAGAGGCGGTCCGCGCCCTGGCCGCCGCCGAAGGCCTGGACCTCGCACGCTGCGCCGCGTACAGCGACTCGCACAACGACATCCCGATGCTGTCGCTGGTCGGCCACCCCTACGCGATCAACCCCGACGCCAAGCTGCGCAGGCACGCCCGTGAGCGGGACTGGCGGCTGCGGGACTACCGCACGGGCCGCAAGGCCGCGAAGGTCGGCATCCCGGCCGCCGCGGGCGTGGGCGCGGTCGCGGGCGGCACGGCCGCCGCTATCGCGCTGCACCGCCGCCGCCACTGAGGAACGCGCCCCCGGCGGCCCTCGGGGCCCATCGGCCGGCGCGCAATCCCCCGGTCCTACCCCGTCCCGCCCCCCGCCAGTCCCCCCGGAGGGACTCGGCCACAACACGCCTCGCGTGAACACGGAATGTGAACCGAACCGATCAGTAAACGGTCACTCTCCGCTGCTCATCCATGTGCGGATCGGTTACAGAAGCGACGTAATCGATGATTTGAGCAACTGGGTGTAGCGCTGCCTGTATGAAGCGTTATTCTCCTCAGACGCATGAACGGGCCTCGCTCGTCACCGCTTGTCGTCACGACGAGTGAACGGTCCGGAACTGCACGTGATGGAAGCTCTGCCTCTGGGAGTCCCGTGTACCCACACGTCGGGGTTGACGCCTCGGGCCTGGCTACGCTGCGCGCAACGGTCCTCGACCGCTTGCGCGGCTTCGTCCCCACCGCGTACGCCGTCCCCCCCGTCCCCGCCTTCGCCGCCCCGGCACCCGTCGGGCCGTGTTATGCCCTGGCGGACGGCGGTGCGGCTGTCAGCAGACGATCCCGCTCCGCCGCCGCCGCGACCACCACCCACCGCCGGCCCGCCGCCGACAGTGACAGCGCCCGCATGATGGCGCTCGTCGAACGCGCGCAGGCCGGCGAGTCCGACGCCTTCGGCCGCCTCTACGACCAGTACAGCGACACGGTCTACCGCTACATCTACTACCGCGTGGGCGGCAAGGCGACCGCCGAGGACCTCACCAGTGAGACCTTTCTGCGCGCCCTCCGCCGCATCGGCACCTTCACCTGGCAGGGCCGCGACTTCGGCGCCTGGCTGGTCACGATCGCCCGCAACCTGGTCGCCGACCACTTCAAATCGAGCCGGTTCCGCCTCGAAGTGACCACCGGCGAAATGCTCGACGCCAACGAGGTCGAGCGCAGCCCCGAGGACTCCGTCCTGGAGTCCCTGTCGAACGCGGCACTGCTCGAAGCCGTCCGCCGCCTCAACCCCCAGCAGCAGGAGTGCGTGACCCTGCGCTTCCTGCAAGGCCTCTCCGTCGCGGAGACCGCGCGCGTCATGGGAAAGAACGAGGGCGCGATCAAAACCCTTCAGTACCGCGCGGTGCGCACGCTCGCGCGGCTCCTCCCGGACGACGTGCGGTAACGCCGGCAGCGCTCCGGAGCGCCCAACTCACTGTCCGTGTCGGCCTGATGGCCGTCACGGCCCTTTGGTGATTCCTTGCGGTCCGATCATCTTTCGTCCGTAACCCAAGTGCCGCGACGCTCGTTGTGCGGGATGCAGGCTCCCTGTGGTCGCCACCTGACCGTTCCCTCCGCTCCCGAGGCGCGAGGGAGACGCCATACGCTCACTCGGACGTGTGGAAGCGCTCAGGCCAGGCGGCCCCCCTTGGGGAGTCGACCGTCATGACGAGAGGAGGTGCCGCCAGTGATCGCGAACGTATCGGCCCACCGGCGGGCGAACGCCTTCGCCCAGGCCCTGGACGACCATTCCGACCAGCGCCCGGCGGCCGAGCAGTCCGAGGACTCCGCGTCCACGCCCGCGGCCGTGGCCGTGGAGTCCCCCGAAACCACAGCGGCCAGCGCCGAGCCGACCGAGCGGGGCCGCATGCTGGCCCTGACGGAAAGCCTCGACGCGCTGCCCAAACCCGTCCTCGACCCCGAGGTCAAGGTCGTCCATCGCGCCCAGCTCGTGGCCGCGATGGAGGCCATGCTCCGCGACGGCGGCGCCGCGGTGCCCGAACAGCGCACCCGCAAGGGCGCGCACCGAGCGGGCCCGCTGCACAGGCTGCGGCCGCGCACCCGGCTCTCCAAGGGCATCGCCGCCGGCGGTCTCACCGTCGGCGTCGCGGCGGGCGCCTTCGGCGGAGTCGCGGCCGCCAGCTCCGACGCCCTCCCCGGCGACTCGCTGTACGGCCTCAAGCGCGGCATGGAAGATCTCAAGCTGGGCCTGGCCGACGACGACGCCGACCGCGGCCGGATCTACCTCGACCAGGCCTCCACCCGGCTGAACGAAGCGCGCAGGCTCATGGAGCGGGAACGCTCGGGCCCCCTGGACCACGAGTCCATCGGCGAGATCAGGCGAGCCCTCACCGGCATGCGGCACGACGCCAGCGAGGGGCACCGCCTGCTCCACCAGGCGTTCGAGCGGGACGGATCGCTCGGCCCCATGCAGGCGCTCTCCGCCTTCTCCCGCTCCCACCGGGACACGTGGAGCGACCTCCAGGGCCGGCTCCCCGTCCAGCTCGGCGACATGAGCGACCAGGTGGAGTCCGTGTTCGACGCCATAGAAGACGACGTCGAGCCGCTGCGGGCGAAGTTGCCCCACGTCCCGCGGAAGGACGGATCGGGCGGCGGGACACCGCAGAGCCCCAGCCGCCCGGACGACACCGGCCGGCACTCCTCGTCCCCCGAGAGCGGAGGGAGCGGCGACACCGGCGAGCCCCGCAAGGACAAGCCCGCCTCACCCCACCGCAGTGACGACGACGGCCTCCTCGGCGGCAGCGTCGGCGGTCTCCTCGACCCACCGGACGAGAAGACGACCCCCACCCCGTCGGACGGCAGGAGCAAACCCGGCAAGGAAACCCCGGCCAAGCCGGAGGTCACCCTGCCCCCGCTCCTGCCAGGACTGCTCCCGGAGCTCGGCCTCGACACGGACGACTCCAAGTAGCGGCCGCCACCGCGCTCGCGGCCCGTGGCTGAGGGGCGCTCTCCCGACGGGGGGCGCCCCTCAGCCGCGTACGCGTGCGCCCGTAGGCGCTCGTGGAAGAGGACCGGCCGACTCTAGAAGAACACCGACCGCCGCTGCACGAGCAGCTTGTACAGCGAATGCTGGATCTGCTCGCGCACCTGGTCCGTCAGGTTGAACATCAGCATCGGGTCGTCCGCCGCCTCCAGCGGATAGCCGTCCGTCGGGATCGGCTCGCCGAACTGGATCGTCCACTTCGTCGGCAGCGGCAGCGCCCCCAGCGGCCCGAGCCAGGGGAACGTGGGTGTGAGCGGGAAGTACGGGATGCCGAGGACCCGCGCGAGCGTCTTCGCGTTGCCGATCATCGGGTAGATCTCCTCGGCGCCCACGATCGAGCACGGGACGATCGGAGCGCCCGCCCTGAGCGCCGTCGAGACGAAGCCGCCCCTGCCGAACCGCTGGAGCTTGTAGCGCTCGCTGAACGGCTTCCCGATGCCCTTGAAGCCCTCCGGCATCACCCCGACCAGCTCGCCCCGCTCCAGGAGCCGCTCGGCGTCCTCCGCGCACGCCAGGGTGTGTCCGGCCTTGCGTGCCAGTTCGTTGACCACCGGCAGCATGAAGACGAGGTCCGCGGCGAGCAGCCGCAGATGCCGGCCCTGCGGATGGTTGTCGTGCACCGCGACCTGCATCATCAGGCCGTCCAGCGGCAGCGTCCCCGAGTGGTTGGCGACGATCAGGGCCCCGCCCTCGGCGGGGATGTTCTCGACGCCCTTCACCTCCACCCGGAAGTACTTCTCGTAGAAGGGGCGGAGCAGCGACATCAGGACCTGGTCGGTCAGCTCCTCGTCGTAACCGAAGTCGTCGACCTCGTACTCCCCCGTCAGCCGCCGCCGCAGGAACGCCAGGCCGCCCGCGACACGGCGGTCGAGGCCGCCGCCCCGTGGCTCTTCCTGGGGCCGCCGCGCCGGCTCCGGGGGCCCGGCCGCGGGCTCCGCGCCCCGCGCGTCCTCCCGCTGCCTGCCGGGCAGCGTCTTGACCTCGCTCACGGCCGCGGCGTCGCCCTTGCGGCGGGGCGAGGACCTGCGGCGCGGCGAGCGCTGCGCCGCGCCGCGCGACCGGTCGTCGTCGAACGGAATGACCTTGGCGTCCGCCATCGTTGACGCTCTCCTCAGTTGGCGCATCGGTTGCCGCCCGCGAAGGGCAGCGCGGCGATCCGGTCCACGGCCCCCGCGAGGGCACCCGGCGGCAGCAGCCCGGGACCGCGGCTGCGCACGAAGTCCGCGAAGGCCTCCGCGGTCGTGTACTTCGGCTCGAACCCCAGTGTCTCGCGCATCTGCCGGGTGGCCACGACCCTGCCGTGGGTCAGCAGCCGCAGCTGCTCCGGCGAGAAGTCCGTCATGCCCACGGTGCGCAGCGCCGAGCCGACCCAGGTGACGGCCGGCAGGAGCACCGGCACGGTGGGGCGGCCGAGCCGCCGGGAGCACTGGGAGAGCAGCAGCAGGCCGTCGCCCGCGATGTTGAAGGTGCCGCTGTTGAGCGTCCCGCGCCGCGGCTCGTGCGAGGCCAGGCGGAGCACCTCGACGGCGTCGTCCTCGTGGACGAACTGCAGCCGCGGGTCGTAGCCGAACACGGTCGGCAGGACCGGCAGCGAGAAGTACTCGGCGAGCGGGGAGTCGGCCGTGGGGCCGAGGATGTTGGCGAAGCGCAGCACGCAGACCGCGACGTCGGGGCGGCGGCGCGCGAAGCCCCGCACATAGCCCTCGACCTCGACGGTGTCCTTGGCGAATCCGCCGCTCGGCAGCGACTTGGGCACCGTCGTCTCGGTGAAGACCGCGGGGTCCTTGGGCGCCGAGCCGTACACGCTGGTGCTCGACTTCACCACCAGCCGCTTCACCGTCGGCGACTTCTGGCAGGCTCCGAGGAGCTGCATGGTGCCGATGACGTTGGTCTCCTTGACGGAGCCCCGGCTGCCGCTGCCGAGCGCGGTCGCCGTGACGTCCATGTGGACGACCGTGTCCACCCCGTACTCGGCGAGGATCTTGGCGATCGCGGGCTGCCGGATGTCGGCCCGGACGAAGTCGGCTCCGCCCAGATGGTGTTCGGGCGGCACCGCGTCGACGGCGATCACCCGGTCCACCTCGGGATCGCGCTGGACGCGCCGGACGAACCTGCCGCCCAGTTGCCGGGCCACTCCGGTCACGAGCACGACCTCGCCCAAGATCAGCGCCTGCCTTTCCCCAGCCCTCGCCGCGCACCGTCGTCCGCGTCCGTGACCACGCTAGCGGGTCCGTGTTGCGCTGTGATGTCCGTGCGCGGCGGGAAGTGACGACGGACACAGCCACACGTACGGACCAACCGTCCGGCGCTCAAGCACCGCGTCCGGCTCCCGGGCACCGGTCGGACCCTTCGCGTGTCCGCCCGGCCTTCCGAGTACCTCGTCCGGCTCCGGACATGCCGAAGCCCTCCCGCCGAAAAGGACGGGAGGGCTTCGAACGCGCTGTACAGCGGTCGCTTACTTCTTGTTGCGACGCTGAACGCGAGTGCGCTTCAGCAGCTTGCGGTGCTTCTTCTTGGCCATCCGCTTACGCCGCTTCTTGATAACAGAGCCCACGACTACCCTCGCTCACTTCTCTTCACTCGGTGCGGGGCAGCAGACTGGGCCCACACGACCTACGTCGGCCTAGCCTACCCGCCCCGGCGTGAGGGACGTAATCGAGGGGCAACGGACCCCGCGGCGAAGGGGCCCGGAGGCCCCCGCGCTCAGCCTGCCTCGACCCCCACATAGGACTCGCGGAGGTATTCGTGCACCGCCTGTTCCGGGACCCGGAAGGACCTTCCGACCCGGATGGCGGGCAGATGACCGCTGTGCACCAAGCGGTACACGGTCATCTTGGACACTCGCATCACCGAGGCGACTTCCGCCACGGTCAGGAACTGAACCTCGTTCAGCGGCCTCTGGTTCTCAGCCATGACACCCCACCTGAACCTTCCGCACATGACGGGCACCGGCTTCCCCTTCCGGTGACTCTTCGTCGCTGCGCGCTCACTCCCCAGACTAGGGGCGGATGATGCGAGTGGGGAAGAGGAGCAGCCATCGGCCGCCTACTGTGACAGACACGCTCGATTGAGTACATAGCGAGTAAGCGGTCGGTAGTAATCAGACCGCACAGCGTCATCAAGCGGAACGACGACGGACACCCGTCCCTCGGCCTCTCCGACGAACAGCGCGGGATCATCCGTATCCGCCAGACCGATCGCCTCAAACCCCAGCTGACCTGCTCCGCAGACCCATCCATGGTCTCCCACGACAAGCTCGGGAAGCGGTCCGCCGGCCTCCGCGGCGGCATCCAGAACCGCCCGAACCGGGAGTGGTGAGTGGGTGTGTGCGCCGGTCCCACTCCCGGCCGGCCGCGCGCCGGGTTCGCGCACCAACGCGACTCCTTGTACGTAGTCAAGGTTGTACGTGCGTAGGCCGAACCGGGTCGTTATGTCGACACTGTGACCCTGCGCGGGGGTGAGGACGGTGCATCCGGCCGCCGACAACGCGTCCGCCAAAGCGGCGTAGAACCCGAGCAGCCGATGCGGATGCCCGGTCCCGAAGAGTACGGGGAGACGTCTTCGCGCGGCCCCCGCGAGCCGTCCGGCGAAGGCGTCGAGCGCCGTCAGCGTCCGCTCCGGATCGATGACGTCGGCCCCGCTCGTGTACCCCGGATCGGCGGACACCCCGCACCTGTCGGCCATGAGCCCCAGCAGATCGCCGGGACCCCACCGCCACTCGGGGTCGAGCCCGAGGAGTATCCGCGGGTCCCTGGCCGCGAAGAGCCGGTAGCTCCGCAGACTCTTCTCCCGGGGGGTGGCCACGGGCCCGGCCAACCGAGCCGCCAACAGATGCGCACGCAGGGCGCCGGTGCTCAACACGCTGCCGATGCTGACGCACGGCGGCCCACCCGACGGCGAAAACCCCGAAAAGCACCCACAGTTGGGCTAACGCGGGCATAATCTGACGGCTGCGGCTGCGGCTGCGGCGGCTGACGGCCGCGGCTATGGTGCGCCGGCTGCCGTCGTACGGCTCGGGGGCCTACGGCAACAGCCCCCGCAGCGGGAACGCCGCCCGGCGAGCGGCGAGCACCGCCTGGTCGAGCCGGTCCGCCGGGTCGTAACCCGCCTCCCAGCCCCGCCAGTCCACGGGCCACCGCCCGTCCGTCATCCGCCCCGGCGCCAGCTGCCGCGTCCGCGCATAGGCCTCCTGCCGCCAGGACTCCGGGATCGGCGTCGCCGGCTCCACGGGCCGCCCCGCGGCGATCGCGACGAGGTGCGTCCAGGAGCGCGGCACGACGTCCACCACCGCGTACCCCCCGCCGCCCAGCGCGACCCAGCGGCCGTCGGCGTGCTCGTGCGCCAGCCCGTGGCAGGCGACCTGCACGGCCCGCTGCGCGTCGAGGGAGACGGCCAGATGCGCCAGCGGATCGTCGAAGTGCGTGTCGGCGCCGTGCTGCGTCACGAGGACCTGCGGCCGGAACTCCGCGAGCAGCTCCGGCACCACGGCGTGGAAGGCCCGCAGCCACCCGGCGTCCCCGGTGCCGGCGGGCAGCGCGACGTTCACCGCCGAACCCTCGGCCGTGCCGCCCGCGCCCGTCTCCTCCGGCCAGCCGGTCTGCGGGAACAGCGTCCGGGGGTGCTCGTGCAGCGAGACCGTCAGGACCCGCGGGTCCTCCCAGAACGCGGCCTGCACCCCGTCCCCGTGGTGCACGTCGACGTCCACGTACGCCACGCGCTCGGCGCCCAGCTCCAGGAGGCGCGCGATGGCGAGCGCCGCGTCGTTGTAGATGCAGAAGCCCGAGGCGCCGCCGGGCATCGCGTGGTGCAGTCCGCCCGCGAAGTTCACCGCGTGCAGGGCGTCGCCGCGCCACACCGCCTCGGCCGCCCCCACGGACTGCCCGGCGATCAGCGCCGACACCTCGTGCATGCCGGCGAAGGCGGGGTCGTCCTCGGTCCCGAGACCGTACTCCCCGCGCGCGGACGCGGGGTCCTCGGAGACCGCCTTGACCGCCGCCACGTAGTCCTCGCGGTGCACGAGGCGCAGCGTCGAGTCACCGGCGCGCTTGGCCGCGACCACGTCCAACTCCTGGTCGAGCCCGAAGGCGCCGACAAGACTTCGGGTCAGCCCGAGCCTGACCGGGTCCATGGGGTGACCCGGGCCGAAGTCATAGCCCGTTACTGCCTCGTCCCACATCAGCTGTGCGCGGCCGCTCATGCCCGTCACCGTATCGGTCCGCTCCCGGGGCGAAAGAGCGGGCGTACACGACGGTCGCAAGCACCAACACCAGAGGAACGAGCATCGCGCCCCGGTAGTTCCACGCGTCCCCGAGCCCGCCCACCAGCGGCGAACCGATCAAAAAGCCCACATAGTTGAAGACGTTCAGTCGCGCGACGGCCGCGTCCGAAGCCGCGGCGCCCTGTTCGTCGTAGGCGAGCCTGCCCGCCGCGGCGAACGTCTGCGGAACGATCACGCACAGCCCGAGCCCGACCACCGTGAACCCGGCGATCCCCGTCCACGCCCCGGGCGCAGCCGCCACGACCGCGAACCCGACGGCCGCCACCAGGGCCCCGCCCCGCACCACCGCCACGGCCCCGAAGCGCCGCACCCCCAGATCCCCGAGCCCCCGCCCCACGAGCGTCATGACCATGTAGACGTTGTACGGAACGGTCGAGACCTCCTCCGAGCCGCCCAGCACGTCCTGGAGGTACTTGGCGCTCCAGTTGGAGACCGTGGAGTCCCCGATGTACGCGAACGTCATCACCAGGCAGAGCGGCAGCAGCAGCGGAAAGGCGACACTTCCGCCCCGCACCGCCGCCGGACCGTCCGCCGGTTCCTCCACCTCGGCGTCGACGTACCACCGGCTCCCGACCAGCGCCGCGGGCAGCAGCACGGCCACGGCCGGCAGATACGACACGAACAGCGCCAGGTCCCCGCGCGCACCCGCCCAGGCCAGCGACGCCCCCGCGATCCCGCCGAAGCTGTACGCGGCATGGAAACCGAGCATGATGCTGCGCCCGTACGCCCGCTGAAGACTGACCCCGAGCATGTTCATCGAAGCGTCGAGCGCCCCCACCGCGAGCCCGAAGGCCCCCAGCGCGAGCGCCACCTGCCACAGCTCCTCGCCGGAGCCCACCCCGAGGAGCGAGAGCAGCACGACCGGCTGCGACCACCGCAGCACCCCGCTGGGCGGCATCTTCTCGACCAGCTTGCCGGTGGCCACGCTCCCCACCCCGGCCAGGAGGGGCACCGCCGCGAGGAAGACGGGCAGCAGCCCGTCGGATATTCCGTACCGGTCCTGGATCGCCGGGATACGCGTCACCAGCAGCGCGAAGGCCACGCCCTGCACCAGGAACGCGAACGCCAGCGAGGCCCTGCCGCGCCGCAGCACATGTGTCATGGCCGGGAAGCGTAGGGCTCCGCACCACCCGTGTCAGGAAGTGCCTGCATCAGGCGAGAAGGGAGGGCAACTCACGCAGGTCGCTGAAGAGTTCGGTCGCGCCCACGAGCCTCTCGGCGGGCGTCATGGCGGTGAACCCGTACACGTCCATCCCGGCCGCCAGAGCGGCCCGCACCCCGAGCGGGCTGTCCTCCACGACCGCACAGCGCTCGGGGGCCACCCCCATCCGCTCCGCCGCGTACAGGAAGAGGTCGGGTGCCGGCTTCCCCCGCCCCACGTCCTGGGAACTGAAGACCCGCTCCTCGTCGAACCACGCGTCGAGCCCGGCCTTCCGGTGCCCCACCCGAATCCGCTCATGGCTCCCGGACGAGGCCAGGCAGTAGGCGACCCCGTCGCTCGTCAGTTTCTCCAGGACCTCGACGGCCCCGTCCATGGCCTGGAGTTCCCGCTCGAAAGCGGCGAAGACCCGCCCGTGGAACTCCTCGTCGAAGTCGCCGGGCAGCCGCCGCCCACTGCGCTCGAAGACCAGGTCGTGTACGCGGTGGACCGCACCGCCCATGTAGTCGCGCAGGGACTCCTCGTAGCTGGTGGGGTGCCCGAGCTCGGTCAGATACGCCGCAAGAATGGTGTTGGAGATCGGCTCACTGTCCACGAGGACGCCGTCATTGTCGAAGATGACCAGGTCGTATCGCATGCGTCGACCCTAACGGCGGCTTTCCGGCCCGGAAGGCAGAAGCAGAGGGCCGACCCCGAGTACGGGAAAGGGCCCGGAACGCAGAAAACCCCCGCACCAAAAGGTGCGGGGGTTTCCCGTAAAAATAGTTCGGCGGCGTCCTACTCTCCCACAGGGTCCCCCCTGCAGTACCATCGGCGCTATGAGGCTTAGCTTCCGGGTTCGGAATGTAACCGGGCGTTTCCCTCATGCTATGACCACCGAAACACTATGAAACTGTCAACCGCACCACGCTCTGTGACAAACGCGGGGTTGTTCGTGGTTTCAGAACCAACACAGTGGACGCGAGCAACTGAGGACAAGCCCTCGGCCTATTAGTACCAGT
>NZ_QEXM01000046.1 GCF_004127445.1 Streptomyces alfalfae | reverse complement strand
CCCGCCGCGTCCTGCTGCCGAAGCCGGGCCCGGCCCTGGGGCCGCGCGGGCGCCAGAGACGGGCCGTGCTGATCACGGCGGCGCTGGTGGCGGCCGTGACCGGCGGCGCCGTCTCGGCGACCGCGTTACTGCTCGGCAGGGACGGCGACGACGGCAAACCGGCCAACACGGCGTCACCCACGTCCACCACCGCCACCCCGAGCCCCACGGTCACCGTCACCGAGGAGACGCCTTCGCCCGGCCCGTCCACCCCGCAGGCCCCCGCCGGCTACCGCCTGGCCAAGGACCCCGAGGGCTTCGAGATCGCGGTGCCGCGCGGCTTCGTGCGCCGGACCGACGGCACCCGGGTCTTCTACGCCTCGCCGAGCGGCACCTACCGCGTCGGCATCAAGGAGGCCGAGCCGGAGCCCGGCGGTCCGCTAGCGGTGCAGCGCCGTGCCGACGACGAGGGCCCGCGGACCAACCCCGGCTACCGCAACGGCGAGGTCACCGAGACCACCCGCAACGGCAGGACCGCGGCGCTCTGGGAGTTCATCTGGGACGACCCCGGCAACGCGGGCGGCGAGCGGCAGACGTACGACCTGTGCTGGCAGGAGGGCGGCACGATGTACGACGTGTGGGTCTCGGGTCCCGCGGAGGAGTCGGAGCAGGTGCGGAAGTACTTCGACACGGCGGTCGACACGTTCGTGCGCCGCCGTTAGGGCCTGCCGCCAAGCCCCGTGCGTCACCCCGGTCACAGCTCCGTGCATCACCCCGGTCACAAGTGAGCGGCCCGGCTGGAGTCCCGGGGTGCTCGCACGGTAGTGATGGGGCATGAGCAATGACGGGGGAACACCACAGGGCCCGGGGCCTTACGACCCGACGAGCTTCGATCTGCAGCCGCCGCGGCGTCCGGCTGTGCCGGTCCAGGGCGGTGGAGCGCTCCCCGGCAACCCTTACGCACAGCCGCAGCCGGAGTCACAGTTCCCGGCACAGCCCCGGCCCACTCAGGTGGCGCCGGACCGGCGGGCCGAGGCCGAGCCCGGCGCCGGGCGGCTGATCGCGGGCCGCTACCGGCTCCTCGCCAGGCTCGGGCACGGCGGCATGGGCACGGTGTGGCGCGCCAAGGACGAGACGGTCGACCGCGAGGTGGCGGTGAAGGAGCCGCGGCTGCCCGACCACCTGTCCGAGCGCGAGCGCGCCAACGCGTTCGAGCGGATGCGCCGTGAGGCGCGCGCCGCCGCCCGCCTCGACCACCCGGCCGTGGTCAAGGTCCATGACGTGGCGGTGGAGGCGGGCCGGCCCTGGATCGTCATGGAGCTGGTGCGGGGCCGCTCGCTCGGCGCCGCTCTCCAGGAGGGCACGCTGGGCGCCAGGGACGCCGCGCGCATCGGCCTCGACGTCCTGAACGCCCTGGACGCCGCGCACGGTGCGGGCATCCTGCACCGCGACGTCAAGCCGGACAACGTGATGCTCGGCAGCCACGACCGCGTCGTCCTCACCGACTTCGGCATCGCCCGGATCGAGGGCGAGACGAACCTGACGGACACCGGCGGCTTCGTCGGCTCGCCCGAGTTCATCGCCCCGGAGCGGGTGCTCGGCCAGCGCCCGGGACCCGCGTCCGACCTCTGGTCGCTCGGCGTCGTCCTGTACGCGGCGACCGAGGGCGTCTCACCCTTCCGCCGCAGCAACACCCCCGCGACGCTCCAGTCCGTCCTGAACGCCACGCCCGCACCGCCCGCGTCAGCGTCGGGCCCGCTCGCCGAGGCGATCAACCGCCTGCTGGCCAAGGACCCCGCCCAGCGCCCGGACGCCGCCCGGGTCCGCGTGCTCCTGGAGGAGGCGGCCAGGCCCCCGCAGCAGCCGCCGACGCAAGCCGTCACCGCCGGGGGCGGGGCGGACCGGGAGCGGGGCAAGGGGATCTTCCTGAGCCGCAAGGCGCTGGCCGCCGTCGCCGGGGTGGTCGTCGCGGCCGTGGTGGCCGGACTGCTCGTGGCGCTGGACCCCTTCGGCGGCTCGGACGCGGAGGGTTGGCAGAAGCACGCGTCGAAGGAGCTGGCGGCGACCGTGGCCGCTCCCGAGGGCTACAGGAAGAGCGAGGACGACAACAAGGAGCCGAAGACGCACTGGGTGCAGTACACCGACCCCAGCGGCAGCGTCTGGATCAGCCTCACCCTGGACAAGAAGGCCGAGGACGACGGCGGCGAGATCGCCGAGACCGCCGCCGCGCAGATGTGGGACGACAACGCCGACTTCAAGCAGTCCGGCGACATCGGCCTCGGCATGGCGTCCGAACCCGAGCCGAAGAGCGACGGCAAGGAGACCACGTACCAGGGCCGCAAGGCGGCGGGGAACACGGTCGTCTACTCCAGCAACGACAGCCAGAACCCGCGCCCGCGCGAGATGCGCGTCCTGTACTACAAGACCGAGGCGGGCGACATGTACCGGCTGATGATCGGCTATCCCGGCAAGGGCGACTTCACCGAGCGCGGCCGTGAGGTGGCGGAGACCGCCATCGCGGACCTGGAGCTCGACAAGCTCTGACGCGGCAGGCTGCGACCTCTGACGCGGCAGGCTGTGACACGGCCTCTGACGCGGCGGGCTGCCACTCGGTCTCTCGCTCGGCAGGCCGCGACGCGGCCTCCGGCTCGGCGGGCTCGGGCCCGGCAAGCTCTGAGAAGCGGCCCGATGGAGTGGTAACGCCCTGATCAGCGGCTTTGTCGCCAGCAATCACTGGCGTGGTGTGAGTGACCCGTGAAGCCCGTTACCGATGGGTACCCAAAAGGCTTGTGTGGGCCTACTCTCACGAGCATGACGGACTCGCAGGCCACCGCAGCGCCCCTCGGCACGAACCCGACCGCCCCGGCCCCCGACGGCGCGCGCACCGCCGCCGACGTGGTCACGCCCGAGCTGATCGCCCAGCTCACCCGTGACGTCATCGGCTCGGGCCGTACGGCCAACCACACGCCGCTCACCGGCGACAAGCTGGCCGACCTGCCCGAGTCCACCCCCGACGACGTCGCCACCGCGTTCGAGCGGGCCCGCACCGCGCAGATCGCCTGGGCGCGGACCCCTGTCAGGCAGCGCGCCGCCGTCCTGCTCCGCTTCCACGACCTGGTGCTCCAGCGCCAGGCCGAGGTCCTCGACCTGATCCAGCTGGAGACCGGCAAGGCCAGGCTCCACGCCCACGAGGAGATCCAGGCCGTCGCGGTCGCCGCCCGGCACTACGGCCGCAAGGCCCCCTCGTACCTGAGCCCCAAGCGGCACACCGGCGTCGTCCCGACGCTCACCAAGGTCACCGAGAACCGTCAGCCGCGCGGCGTGGTCGGGCAGATCGCCCCCTGGAACTACCCCCTGGAGCTCTCCATAGGCGACGCGCTGCCCGCCCTCGTCGCGGGCAACGCGCTCGTGATGAAGCCCGACACGGAGACCTGCCTCACCGCCCTGTGGGCCCGTGACCTCATCATCGAGGCCGGCCTGCCCGCCGAGGCCTTCCAGGTCGTGCTCGGCGAGGGCCCGGTCGTCGGCCCCGAGATCGTCCGGCACGCCGACTACGTCTCGTTCACCGGCTCCACGCGCACGGGCCGCGAGGTCGCGCAGGGCGCCGCCGCCCGCCTCGTCGGCGTGTCGCTGGAACTCGGCGGCAAGAACGCCATGCTGGTCCTGGACGACGCCGACGTGGACAAGGCCGCGGCCGGCGCGGTGCGCGCCTGCTTCTCCTCCGCGGGCCAGCTCTGCATCTCCATCGAGCGGCTCTACGTCCACGAGTCCATCGCCGACCACTTCCTGGCGCGCTTCGCTGAGCGCACGCGGGCGATGCGGCTCGGCACGTCCCTCTCGTACGGCGCCGACATGGGCTCGCTCGTCGGTGAGCGGCAGCTGGAGACCGTCACCCGGCACGTCGAGGAGGCCGTCGCGAAGGGCGCCACGCTCGTCGCGGGCGGCGTGGCGCGCCCGGACATCGGCCCCTACTTCTATGAGCCGACCATCCTGGACGGCGTCGAGGCGCCGATGGCGGTCTGCGGCGAGGAGACGTTCGGCCCGGTCGTCTCGATCTACCGCTTCACGGACGAGAACGAGGCGGTCGAGCTGGCCAACGCCACGCCGTACGGCCTCAACTCCTCGGTCTGGACGAAGAACGGCAGCCGCGGCCGCAAGCTCGCCGCCCGCCTGCGCACCGGCACGGTCAACGTCAACGAGGGCTACGCGCCCGCCTACGGCAGCGTCCAGTCCCCGATGGGCGGGATGAAGGACTCGGGTCTCGGCCGCAGGCACGGCTCCGAGGGCATCCTCAAGTACACCGAGGCGCAGACCGTCGCCCAGCAGCGGCTGATGCCGCTCGCGCCCTCCTTCGGCCTGGACGACGAGAAGTACGCGGCGTTCATGACCACGAGCCTGAAGGTCATGAAGGCCCTGCGCCTGCGCTAGCCGAAGCCCGCCGGGCCCCCGCCCCGCGCCCGTTCTCAACGAGGAGAGTCGATGTCACAGGAGAGCTCTGTCCGGAACCAGGCGGGCGACGACGCGTCGTACGACTACGACGTCATCGTCGTCGGCAGCGGCTTCGGCGGCGCGGTCTCCGCGCTGCGCCTGACGGAGAAGGGCTACCGCGTCGGCGTGCTCGAAGCCGGCCGCCGCTTCACCCGCGAGTCCCTGCCCAAGAACTCCTGGGACCTCAAGAACTACCTCTGGGCCCCGGCCCTCGGCCTCTTCGGCATCCAGCGCATCCACCTGCTCGGCAATGTCATGGTCCTCGCGGGAGCGGGCGTCGGCGGCGGCTCCCTGAACTACGCCAACACCCTCTACGTGCCGCCCGCCGCGTTCTTCGGCGACCCGCAGTGGAAGGACATCACGGACTGGCAGGCCGAGCTGGGCCCGTACTACGAGCAGGCCAAGCGCATGCTCGGGGTGCGGCTCAACCCGACGATGACGCCCTCGGACGTCCACCTCAAGGCCGCGGCCGAGGAGATGGGCGTCGGCGACAGCTTCCACATGGCGCCCGTCGGCGTGTTCTTCGGCGACGGCGACGACGGGGACGGCACCGCGACCGCGCGGCCCGGCACGGAGGCCCCCGACCCCTACTTCGGCGGCGCGGGCCCCGCCCGCAAGGCCTGCAACGAGTGCGGCGAGTGCATGACCGGCTGCCGGCACGGTGCGAAGAACACCCTCAACGAGAACTACCTCTACCTCGCGGAGAAGGCCGGCGCGGTCATCCACCCGATGACGTCGGTCGTCGCCGTCACCGAGGACTCACGGGGCGGACACGCGGTCTCGACGCTGCCCACGAACGACCGGCGCAAGGGCAGGGGCCGCACGTTCACGGCCCGCGAGGTGATCGTCGCCGCCGGCACGTACGGCACCCAGACGCTGCTCCACCGCATGAAGGACACCGGCCTGCTGCCCCGCCTCTCGCCACGGCTCGGCACGCTCACCCGCACCAACTCCGAGGCCCTGGTGGGCGCCCAGACCACCGACCGCCGCTACCGCGAGCGGCACGGCGCGCCGAAGGCCGACTTCACCAAGGGCGTGGCGATCACCTCGTCGATCCACCCGAACGCCACCACGCACATCGAGCCCGTCCGGTACGGCAAGAAGTCCAACGCGATGGGCAGCCTGACCGTGCTCCAGGTCCCGTACAGCGTCAAGGGCGGCAAGGCGCGGGTCGCCGGGTGGCTCGGCAATGTGGCCCGCCACCCCTTGCTCCTGGTGCGCTCCCTCTCCAACCGGCGGTGGTCGGAGAAGACCATCATCGGCCTCGTCATGCAGACGCTCGACAACTCCCTGACCACCTACCGCAAGGAGAAGGGGCTCGGCAAGGGCCTGCTGACCGCGCGGCAGGGCCACGGCGCGCCCAACCCCGACCAGATCCCCGAGGCCACGCGCGCGGCCACGATCCTCTCCGAGGAGATCAACGGCTTCGCGGGCTCCAACATCGGCGAGCTGATGGGCACCCCGCTGACCGCGCACTTCCTGGGCGGCTGCCCCATCGGCGACTCGCCGGACACCGGCGTCATCGACCCCTACCACCGGCTCTACGGACATCCGGGCATCTCGGTGGTCGACGGGGCGGCGGTCTCCGCGAACCTCGGCGTGAACCCGTCCCTGACGATCACCGCGCAGGCCGAGCGGGCCATGTCCTTCTGGCCCAACAAGGGCGCCGAGGACCCGCGCCCCGCGCAGGGCGAGCGGTACGCGCGCCTCGCTGCGGTCGAGCCGAAGACCCCCGCCGTCCCCGCGGACGCCTTCGGCGCGCTGCGGCTGCCGTTCCTGGGGATGCCGGCGGTGCCGCCCAAGAAGTAGGCGGAGGGATACGCGTATCCGTACCCGTCGGCGGCGGCTACGGGTATCCGGTCACCGTCGGCCGCCGGGTACGGGTACCCGGACACACGTAAGGACCTGCACCCCCCTCCGAGCGCAGGTCCTTCCGCGTGCTGTGGGCCGCTGTTACGCGGCGGTGTCGGCCTTGCGGCGACGGACGACGAACATCGCGCCCGCACCGACGGCGACAGCGGCGCCGCCGACGAGTCCGATGGTCGGCAGCATCGAGCTGGAGCCGGTCTCGGCGAGGCTGCCGGTCACGGGGAGCTCCTTGGCGCCGCCCTGGGGCACCTTCACGTCCGACGGCTTGACGTCGGGCTTCGGGGTGGGCTTGCCCGGGTTCTCGTTGGTGCTGCCGGGCTTGAGGATCGTCAGCGGGTAGTACGCGAACGAGTTGTGCACGCAGTTCGCCTCGCTGTCCACGTAACCGCCGAGGCCGATCGCGTAGCCCTCACCGGTCGGGGCCTTGGCGCTGACGTTGAGCCGCAGCTTGACCGCGACCTTGTCCTTGGGGCCGAGCTCGGAGGTGACACCGAAGGCGAGGCCGCCGTTCAGGTCACCGTCGATCGACGTCCAGGCCTTGCCCTTCGGGTCCCAGTACTGCAGGTCGGCGTAGTTGCTCAGCCAGTTCTTCTCGGAGTCGCTGTCCGAGAAGTTGTCCACGGCCGCGATCCAGTTGACCTCGCCGAGCGTCTTGTCCGTCGGGTTGGCGGCGGTCAGCTTGAACTCGTGCCAGCCGCTGCCCGCGACGATCTTGCCGGGCAGGCCCGTCAGCGCGATCTTCAGGTCCGAGTCCGCGTCCACGCCGTCGTCGTCGACGGGGCAGTCCGTCGGCTCGTCGGTGGGCTCGTCCGTGGGCTCATCCGTGGCGGTGGGGGACGGCTTGCCCGTCTTGGTGGGGGTCTGGGTGGGGGTCTGGGTCTGGGTGGGCGTCTGCGTGGGCTCGCCCGTCTTGGTGGGGGTCTTGCTGGGGTCCGGCGTACCCGTGGGCGTCTTGGACGGCTCGCCCTCCACCGTGGTCTTCGAGGGGTCCGGCGACTCGGCGACCGCGGCCGGAGACTCGGCGGTGGTGTCCCCGGTCGCGTGGGCGGCCGGGGCCGACAGCAGCGCGATCGGGGCTATGGCAGCCGTGGCCGCCACTGCTGCCATGGCACGGCGAAGCTTCATGAGTTCCTCATGGAAGTCCGGCGCACTGCCTGGGCGGCAGCACGGAGGTGGAGGCCTCCGCGGTGTGGACGCGGGTGTGGCCGTGGTTACTGCATGCATGACCTGCAATGGCTGTGAATGGTTGTCCCTGAATTCACAGAATCCTTATGTGTCGTGGATCACATTGCTTGTGCGGTCGTGAAGGGGTGCCGTAGAACTGCCCCCGTTTTCCGGGCGACGGGCCCGGCCGAGGGAAGAGAAGGGGAGGGGACGGCGTGGCCATACCCGATGAGGTGTGGGAGAGGTTCGAGAACGACAGCGAGCGGGACATCCGTGCGTCGGCGCCGAAGGAACCGTCCGCGCGGGCCCGCATGGTGGCCGAACGGCTCAGGCGGCTCGACGAGGAGGCAGCCCGCCAGGAAGCGGCGAGGGCCGGACGGTTACGCCGCCGGCGCGCGAAGAGGGACGCCGAGCCCGTGCGCTGGCGCCCCGACGACTGGCGCGCGGCGCCCACGGGCCCGCCCGGCGGCGGCCGCTCCGAGCGCTCGCGGCGGAGCCGCCAGGTATGGAGCGTGGTGATCGTCTTCGGCGGCATGGCCGCGGCGATCGTGCTGCTCAGCCCGCTGCGGTTCTCCATATGGGGCTGGTGAACGGCGGGGCGTCCCGAGGGGGCAGCGGGGCGTCCCGAGATGGGCAGGGGAGTGGCGAGGCGGGGCGGCCGGGGCGGAGGCCCCGGCGGAACCGGTGGTGATCTTCTTCCGTCGTAGTCACCGAGCCGGGTGAAGGCCGAGTGGTGCGAGTGACTCCGCATCACGTCTACGTACGTGAAGTGTGCCGGGGGAGAAGTCCGTGAAGTCAGCTGTGTCGCGATCCGTGGTGGCCGTAACGGTCCTCGCCGCTCTTGGATCGGCCGCCGCGTGCGGCGGCGGGGGTGACGGCGGCGGAGCCGGTGGGGAGCGGCCGAAGGCGAGCGCGGCTGCCTCGAAGGGCCCCGCGGCACGGCTGGAGAGGGCGGCCCTCGCCACGGGCGACATCAAGGGGTACGAGGTCGAGCGCCCGAAGGCGTCCGACGCGGCGGAGCGGGCCGCGGCCCGCCCCGGGCAGGCGTCCCCCGCGAAGTGCGCCCCGCTCGCCGCCCTGCCCGAGCCGGAGGCCCGGGTCGACCGGGTGGTGGTCGGCGCGGACGGCAAGCACCACACGGCGACGGACGTCGAACTCGCGGCCTACGCGGTCACCGACGCGAGGAACACGATGACGGATCTGCGCGAGGCGACGCGGGCGGTCGGGACGACGAAGGCGGTTGGGGCGGCGAAGGCGGCGCCGGGGGCGAAAGCGGCGGAGTCCAAGGGGTGCGCCACCTTCCGTGTCGGCGGCCACCGCTACTTCGGGCTGCATCCGCTGCCCGTGCCGGACAAGGGCGACGAGGCGGTCTCGTACGCGTACGCGCACCGCGAGGGCGAGTTCGTGATCCGCGAGCACGTCACGGTCGTACGCCGGGGCGGCACGCTGATGACCTTCGCGGCATCGAACCTCTACGACCCCGAGGGCGTCCAGGACGACCGGCGGGCCGAACGGGACGGCGCGGACGGTGGGGCTGCCATGGATGGTGGCGATGGCGGGGACGGCGGGTCCACACCCACGGCCGACGAGAACCCCCAGGTGGCGCCCGAGATCATCGACGCGCAACTCGACAAGCTCTGATCTCACGGACGTCCGCAGACGCCAAAGTCACAGAGGTGCGGTACAACCTTTCCGGCGGTTTCTGATCGTTACGCAAATCACTGGCAAAGTCGGCGTGTCAGCGCTTTCATGTCGCCTCGGGCGGGGGCCTGCGATCCGCAGGATGCGAACTGAAGGCGAGAAGAACGTGAAGTCAACTGTGTCCCGGGCCGTAGTGACCGCGACGGTCACGGTCGCGCTGGGCCTGACCGCGGCGTGCGGTGGCGGCGGCGACTCCGACGACTCCGGCGACGGCAAGAAGCCGTCGAAATCGGCCACGTCGGCACAGCCGAAGGAGGAACCCAAGCCGGAGCCGAAGGAGAAGGCGGCACTCTCCTCCGCCGAGCTGGAGAAGGCCGTGCTCGCCAGCGGTGACCTCAAGGGGTACAAGGTCGAGAAGCTCTCCGCCGAGGACATGCCCGAGCTGACGGTGCCGGTGAAGCCAAGCGCCTGCCAGGCGCTTGCCGACATGTTCATGTTCACCAGTGACCCCAGGGCCGCTGCCCGCGTCGGCCGCTCCATGACCGGCCCTGACGAGCTGGACGCCACGGTCATCTCGTTCGCGCTGCTCGCACACAAGGAGGGCGCCGCCAAGAACGTCATGGACGACCTCCGTACGGCCACGGAGAAGTGCGAGTCCTACGAGGACGTGGGCTCGAAGTTCGGCGAGGTCGCTCCCCTGACCGCCCCGAAGCTGGGCGACGACGCCATCTCGTACAAGCTCGTGGGTCTCATCGACGACCAGAAGACGCCGATGAGCTTCACCGTCGTGCGCAGCGATTCGACGCTCGTCGCCTTCTACTCGATCAACCTGCTCAAGCCGAAGGCGTTCGGCGTCCCGGAGAAGGTCGTCAAGGCGCAGGTCACGAAGCTCGAGAAGCAGTAGCGGGAGGTAGCGGGGGCCGGTAGCCGGCGGCCGGGACCCGGTAGCCGATAGCTGGAACGCGGTAGCCGGTAGCCGGGCTTCGGTGGCCGGTGGCCGCCGAGTGAGTCGTCGCGCCTGGACGGACAGAGCGAAGGGCCCCGCGGGACGGATCCGCGGGGCCCTTGGCCGTCGGCACCGCTTCAGGGCGGCGACGGTGCCGAGGGGCGGCGCCGGGGGGTGCGCCGCTTGGTCCGTACATCCGGTGGCCGACCCGGCGCACAGGGGGCGCACGCATGGTCTCGACCACTGGCAATGGAGTTCTGGACGGAGGCCGCGAGGCCGTCCTCGTACGCATCGTGCTCGATGGCCGGACGGGGGCGCAACCGTTTCTACCGCTTCTATAGGCAAAAGGGCCCGGAAAACGGGCCCGGGGAGGCCTGGGGGGGGACGGGGGACCGGGCAAGGAGCCCGGTCGGCCCCGGGCGTCCCCGGAGCCGACCGTTCTCTTGGGTGACCGGGCTGCTGTCCCCTGCCGTCCGGTCACGTCACTGGAGCGAGGTCCCACGGCGCACGGGACAACGGTCCGTGCGCCTCATCGCCCCAGCGGAGCCACGCGTGGTTCGTGCGGGCCCGCCCCTGGCTGACACGGACACCGGGACCAACGAAGCCCGCCCGGCCCCGGTCACGCGCCGTACGGGTGAGAGCCGATCCGAACTCAGGTCCGCAGGGCCCGGGACCCGCAGCGCCTCGGACCCCGCAGCGCCTCGGACCCCGCAGGGCCTGGGCCCCGGGGCGCGGTGGCCCGACGGGGCCAGGACCGGGCGGTCAGACGCGGCCGCGGCACAGTTCGAGGAGGGTCATCGCGAGGGCCGTGCCGGGCTTTCCGAGGGCGTCGCTGTAGTGGCCGAGGATCTCCATCTCGCGCGAGAGGTTCACGCGGCGCCCGCCCGAGGTGATCCGGGCCTCCTGGATGACGGCCGAGACGGCCATCCGTTCCTGGACGAGACCGATGATGCGGTCGTCGAGCGCGTCGATACGCTCCCGCGCGTTCTCGATCGTGCCGACAGCCTCGGGCGTACGCGCCCCGGTCCTGTCGGCAGCGGCAGCGGCGGTGGTGGCAGCGGCAGTGGTGGCAGCGGTGGCGGTGGTCATCGTGGGCTCCTCGAAGGTTCGGTTCGGCCGGGGAGCCCCGGAGCGGCAAGGTCCGGATACGACGAAGCGCCCCGGGCCTTGTCGGCCCGGGACGCCCGGTAAGTCGCTTGTCAGGTGATCAAGCAGCTCGACCATGGCAGCCGGCGGGCCGGGTGCCATAGGTAAAGAGGAAGTCGTAGCGCTTGGTCACGGAGCCAGTATGCCCCCACGGGCCCGCACGGGGTCAAACGCTTCTGGCACCCGGCCCGCATACTGAGACCGCACCCCCGCCAGGCCTCTGGGACTCCTCACCTGCCACCCTGCACCGCCTCTGGCGTACCGCCCCGCCTCCGTCGGTGCTGCCCCGCAGCGCCTGCCGCCCTGCCGCCCCGCGGTGCCTGCCGCCCTGCTGCCCTGCGGCGTCTGTCGCCCTGCCGCCCCGCGGTGCCTGCCGCCCTGCTGCCCTGCGGCGTCTGTCGCCCCGCTGCGCCGCGGTGCCTGCCGTGTGTCGCCTTACCCCGCCGCCGCGCGGCGTCTGCCGTGCCGTCCCTGGCCTGCCGAGCCGCGGCACCACTCGGCAGGCGGCCCCGCACGGGCCCCGCATGGCCCGGCACGGTCCCGGTGTGCACCCCCGTGCCGTCCCGCGCCCGACGCGTACCGCCCCGGTGTTCTCCCTCCCGTCACGAGCCCCGCCGTCATGAGCCCCGTCGGATGCGACGAAGGCGGTCCCGTCGAGCCCGGTAGAATCGACAAAACAGACCCCCTGCTCACGCACTGAGCCTCTCGCTCACGCTCAACGCCGGAAGGCCGCCGCCGTGCCATCAGCGCCCCCCGCTGCCGCCGCTCCCGACACCGTTCTGGTCGTCGACTTCGGAGCGCAGTACGCCCAGCTCATCGCCCGTCGCGTCCGTGAGGCACGGGTCTACAGCGAAGTCGTGCCGAGCACGATGCCCGTCGCCGAGATGCTCGCCAAGAACCCCGCGGCGATAATCCTCTCCGGCGGCCCCTCCTCCGTGTACGCGGAGCACGCGCCCACCGTCGACCGCTCCCTCTTCGAGGCCGGCGTCCCCGTCTTCGGCATGTGCTACGGCTTCCAGCTCATGGCGACCACCCTCGGCGGCACGGTCGACAACACCGGCGCGCGCGAGTACGGCCGTACGCCGCTCGCCGTCTCCAAGGCCGACTCCACCCTCTTCGAGGGCACCCCGGCCGAGCAGTCCGTGTGGATGTCGCACGGCGACGCGTGCAGTGCCGCGCCCGAAGGCTTCACGGTCACCGCGTCCACGGACGTCGTGCCCGTCGCGGCCTTCGAGGACGACCAGAAGAAGCTGTACGGCGTGCAGTACCACCCCGAGGTGATGCACTCCACGCACGGCCAGCAGGTCCTGGAGCACTTCCTCTACCGCGGCGCCGGCCTCAAGCCCGACTGGACGACCGGCAACGTCATCGACGAGCAGGTCGCCGCCATCCGCGAGCAGGTCGGCACCAAGCGCGCGATCTGCGGCCTCTCCGGCGGCGTGGACTCCGCCGTCGCCGCCGCCCTCGTGCAGAAGGCCATCGGCTCGCAGCTCACCTGCGTCTACGTCGACCACGGGCTGATGCGCAAGGGCGAGACCGAGCAGGTCGAGAAGGACTTCGTCGCCGCGACCGGCGTCCAGCTCAAGGTCGTCGACGCCGCGGACCGCTTCCTGAAGGCCCTCGCCGGCGTCTCCGACCCCGAGGAGAAGCGGAAGATCATCGGGCGCGAGTTCATCCGCGTCTTCGAGCAGGCCCAGGCGGAGATCATCGCCGAGGCGCCGGGCGACCAGCCGGTGGAGTTCCTGGTCCAGGGCACGCTCTACCCCGACGTGGTCGAGTCCGGCGGCGGCACCGGCACCGCCAACATCAAGTCCCACCACAACGTTGGCGGCCTCCCCGAGGACCTCGAGTTCCAGCTCATCGAGCCGCTGCGCAAGCTGTTCAAGGACGAGGTCCGGATGGTCGGCGCCGAGCTCGGCCTGCCGGACGAGATCGTCCAGCGCCAGCCCTTCCCGGGCCCCGGCCTCGGCATCCGCATCGTGGGCGAGGTCACCAAGGAGCGTCTGGACCTCCTCCGCGAGGCCGATGCCATCGCCCGCGAGGAACTGACGGCAGCCGGTCTCGACCGCGACATCTGGCAGTGCCCGGTCGTCCTGCTCGCGGACGTCCGCAGCGTCGGCGTCCAGGGCGACGGCCGCACCTACGGCCACCCGATCGTGCTGCGCCCCGTCTCGTCCGAGGACGCCATGACGGCCGACTGGACGCGCATGCCCTATGACGTCCTGGCGAAGATCTCCACGCGCATCACCAACGAGGTCGCCGACGTGAACCGCGTCGTGCTCGACGTGACCTCGAAGCCGCCGGGGACCATCGAGTGGGAGTGACCTCCCTCCTGCCGTGAACGGCGCCGTCCGCCTCCCGCGAGGCGGGCGGCGCCGTTTCGCGTCGCCCGGCCCGCCGCCGGGACCCGTCAGGTGCGCCGCGTCGTCCGCAGCGCGGCGCCCGGCTTCCAGAGCTGCACCGCGAGATACTTCCCGTCCTCGATGTACGTGCGGACCACCTCCGTCAGCTCGGTGCGGAAGAGATGGAACGCGTCCGCGTCCGGCGGCTGCACCACGTCGGCATAGCCTGCGATGACCTGCGGGTCCCGCACCTCGACCGCACGACCCGCGATCCGGACGTCGCCGTCGGTCATCTCCGCCTCGGGGCCCAGGTTGGCCTGGAGTGCGAACCGCGGGTCGCGGCGCAGGTCCAGTGCCTTGAGGGAACCCGGCATCATGCCGAGCCACAACTCGTCGTGCAGGAAGCGCACCTCCAGCCCCGTGGTGCGCGGGGACCCGTCCTTGCGGAGCGTGGCGAGGGTGTGGTGGACGAACGCGTCGAAGCGGCTCTGGACCGTCGCCGCGAACTCCGGCTCCGCCGCGACGAAGGCCCCCCAGGCCGCGGACTCCGCTGTGCCGAGATCTTTCCGGTTGAACGACATGCGCCGAGTATCCCGCCGATACCAGACATCCTGTGTCGTCTTTGACCTCCCCGAATGCTTGCTCCCCGCCCCGCTGTTCGGTCACCGGCGGACGGTGCGACCCCGAGAGCGGCCCGGCAGCGACCTGGTCGCGCGGATCACCTGCCGGCCCCTGTGGCAGGACATCCGCCGCGGCGAGCCCGGCCTGCCGACCCGACCTCGCCGTCAACATCGCGCCGGGTAGTTCACCTCCGCTGACCTGACCCGAGGAGTGCGGGCACCCCGCAGTGCGGCACAATCCCCTTGTTTCGCAGGGATGTTCAGCAGCGGCCGGACGGGCTGCGAGGGTGGGGAAGGCGGCGTACGCGGTGGCGGTGCAGGAGGCGAGACAGGGCGCGCACGGCGGCGGCTGCACGTGCGGCGGCTGCCCGCACGGCGCCCGCGAGGGACACCGGTTGGCCGTGGCCGCGTTCCTGGCCAAGCGTGACGAACTGGCCGCCGGTGAAGGCGTCCCCGCGGCCGTCGCCCACTCGGCGGGCGCTTCCCGGCAGTGGGTGTCGGACGAGCTGACGCAGTCCGCGCAGGACGTCGCCGAACGCGGCAGGGCCGAGGGCGAGGCCTGGCTGCGACGCCTGTGGCCCCGCACCCTGGCTGTCGTCTGGTGCGGTTTCACCGTCCTCCTCCTGGTCCAGGCACTCACCGCGATCGGCGCGGGCTGGACCCCCGCGCGCACGTCAGGGCTCATCGCCGCCCTGCTGGTGTGCGGCACGCTGACCGGCGCGGCATACGTCCACCGGGAGCGCGGCGGCGTCCTCGCTCCGGTGATCGGTGAGGACAACCGGCTCTCCACCTCGCGTGTCGTGGCCGCTTCCTGGGTGTTCCTGGTCGTCTTCGCGGTGCTCGTCCTCGCGGGCCGGCTGGCCGTGGCCTCGGTCCACGACGAGCGGGACGAGGTGATCGCCGGGCTCGGAATCGAACGGGCCGCCGCGATGGTGACCGTCCTCGCCGTGGTGTGCGGGGTCGCCGTCCTCGTACGCAGGGTCGTCGGCCTGCGTGTTCTCGGCCAACGGCTCCAGAAGGCGCGCGCCCACCGGCCCCGGCCCGCCGACACGCTCACCGACGACGCGGGCCGAGGCAGCTTCACCGACACGCAGTACGTCCTGGTCAGCGCCGTCGCCGTGGTCTTCGCCGCCGTACGTCTCGCGCGTCGGCCCGAGCAGCTGCCGGATCTGCCCTGGGGGCTCGCGCTGCTCGTCCTCGTGTCGGCCGCCACGTACCTGGCGGGGAAGTACTCCGAAGGCGGCCGTCCCGTCATCCTCTCCGTGGTGCGGTCCCGTGAGGCCGGTGACCTCGACGCCCCGATCCGCACGGGTGACGACATCGAGATCCGCGGCGCCGGCTTCGTGCCGCCCGGGGCGGGGGGCGCGGACCGGCTGGCCCGCATGATCGTCCGTATCGGCGCGGTCCACGTCCATGTGCCGCTCGTGCCCGTGCCGGGCGGCTTCGCCAACCCGACCGACACCACGCTGACCGTGCCCGTGCCCGTCGACGTGGAGCCCGGTCGCGTCGACGTCCAGGTGGTCACCGCGGCGGGCATCGAGACCAACCGCGTCACGATCGACGTCACGGACTGAACCAGCCGACCCAGCCACCGGCCGACCCCCCTCGACTGAGGCATCGCGAGTTCCCTCCCCTCAAGGTCCCTGAAATTTTCGAACGATGCCGTGCAGGATTCCGCGCGGTATGTCGTGCGTTCCGTCGCGGACGGATGAGCAACTGCCCCTTCTTCTCCGTATGGTCAGGTGACGGGTCGACGGGAGAGGCGGCGAGAGCCATGGCTCACGGCATGCGGACGGACAGCCACACCCACTGCGCCGGGCGCGACGACTGGCGGACGACCGCCTCCCGCTACGCCCTGGTCCCCCTGCGGATCTTCCTCGGCGTCACCTTCGTCTACGCCGGCCTGGACAAGCTCACCGACGACGCCTTCCTGCGGGCGAGCGGCGTCGGGTCGATCGGGCAGATGATGAGCGACATCCGCGACATCTCCGCGATCCCCTCCCTGGTCGACCTCTCGCTGAAGAGCCCCGTCGGCTTCGGCCACACCATCGCCTTCGGTGAACTGGCCGTCGGCATCGGCACCCTGATCGGCCTCTTCGCCCGCATCGCCGCACTGGGCGGCGCGCTGATCTCGCTCAGCCTGTGGCTGACCGTCAGCTGGGCCACCGAGCCCTACTACTACGGCAACGACCTCGCCTACCTGATGGCATGGCTGCCACTGGTGCTCGCCGGGGCCTCCGTCCTCTCCGTCGACGCCATGCTGACCGGCCACCGCAGGGACGCCCTCGGGCCTCGCTAGCCGCGAAGCCCGTTCAGTCGCGCGACTCCCGGCCGGGCCGGGGGCGGCCACCCGGGCGCGTCGCGCCGCGCGGGCGTATGCCATGGATCGCCGCCGTCACGCCCGCGAGGAGCAGCCCCGCCATCACCATGGGCAGCGCGACGAACCACGGTGCCTCCCAGGCACCTGTGGCGTCACCCGCGTATACGACGGCGACCGCCAGGATGCAGAGGCCGGCCACCAGCTTGCCGGGGTGTGATTCATGACGTAGCACGGGTCACCTTCGCTTGTCCGACGCCTACTTCGAGCCGCAGATCGAGCGTGCCGCCGTCCTTGCCGCCCGAGGACGGCTCCAGCGTCACCTTCTTCTCCCTGCCCGGAGCGATGTCCAGGTCCTTGGCCTTGTCGCCCGGCAGCACAATGTCACCGACGCCCACTTCGGCGTCGAGCCGCACGGTGACGTCCTTCGGCACGATCACCTTCAGGTCGCCCATGCCGACCTCGGCGCCGGTCTCCAGCGTCTGGCCCCTGCCGAGGTCGATCTTGCTCAGGTCGAGCTTGCCCGTCCCGAGACCCACCTCGTACTGGGGGCGGACATCCGCCACCGTGGTCGGTATCCAGTCCGTCCGGGCATAGTGCGTGGTGATGTTCTTCGGCAGGGCCGCCGTGGCCGCGAGGAGCCCGGCGGTGATGACCGCGAGCACGATCGACCCCGCTCCCGTGCGCCCCAGGAAGGCGCTGACAGCGATGCCCAGGCCGAACACCGCGAGCGCAGAGGACAGACCCGTCTGCAAGGTCGTGCCCAGCGGGTGCTCGTCCCAGGTCAGCCCTGTGCCGAGACCGCCGGCCAGCAGCGCCAGCAGGAACACCCAGCCACCGATCCAGCGCGGGCCGCGGGGCTTGGGCGGCCGGGCGGACGCGCGCTCCGCGTCAGGTTCGCCATGGTGGTGGCCCGTCGGGTCATAGCGGACCTCAAGGCCTTGCGGGCCCCAGAAATAACCCGAGATCCCGTCGTGTGTGCCGTCCTTCACTATGGGGTCACGCCACCAGGAGGGGCCGTCGGTGACCGGCGGCGCCTTCGCCTCGGGCGGAGCGTCCGCCGCGGCCTGTGCGGCGACCGGATCGGGGGCGAGGGCTCCGCGCTGCTGCGACCAGTACCCCGCGCCCGCGAGCAGCAGGGAGAGGACGGCGGCGAACGTCAGCGCCCCGCCGTTGTTCAGCAAGGTGAGGAAGACCCCGCAGCCCACGAGGGCGAACAGCACGGCGGTCAGCGCCTGGCCGTCCACCCGGCCGGAGAGGAGCCTGCGCGCCTCGTTCTCCTCCTCGTCCTCGTAAGGGACGAAGAGCCACGCGAAGCCGTAGAAGACCAGACCGAGCCCGCTCGTGATCGCGAGGACCGCGAGGCCGATGCGGAAGATCACCGGATCCATGTCGCAGTGCCGGCCGAGCCCCGCGCACACGCCGCCGAGCCGCTTGTGCCGGCGATCGCGGCGGAACTTCCGCTCCTCCGGCGCCAGCTCCTGCTCAAAGCGGCCCGCGGGACCGCCCGACGCGCCGTACGCATCGCGCAGGGCGTCGTGGATGGCGGCCTCGGTCTCCGTCTCGGCGGGCTGCTGATCTGTCATGTGTCCATGGTGACGGCCGTGAGCCCGGCGCGGCAGTCGGGACAACCCTGGCCGAACCCTGATATCACCCCTGAGACCTCTCGGGTACGGCCCCTGACAGGGACGAGCCAGGGGTCGAAGTCAGGGAAGTCTCGGGGATCGACCCTGATGCCCGCGCTCGCGCCCGCGTGTGAATATCGATGACATGCCGGAAACCGCCGCTCCGCCCACCGACGCCGTCCGACCGCTGCGCAAGCTGTACCGCAGCGGCGACGGGCGTTGGCTCGGTGGTGTCGCACGCGGCCTCGCCGGGCACCTCGGACTGCCCGTGATCTGGGTGCGGCTGGTCTTCGTCGGCCTGGCCACGGCGGACGGCCTCGGCGCTCTGCTGTACGCGGCGTTCTGGTTCTTCGTCCCGCTCGGCATCGGTGGTGTCGACGCCGAGCGGCCGCCCGCGGCCGTCACGACCGAGGTCTCCCCCGACGGCCGGCGAAGACTCGTGGCGCGCAAGCCGGACAAGGGGCAGATCGTCGCGCTCCTCGCGATGGTCGTCGTCGCCATGGCGTTCGTCGGCAATGTGAATCTGGACGGCTCGACGAAGGCCTATGTCATTCCGGCCCTGCTCGTCGCCGCGGGTGTCGCTCTCGTCTGGCGGCAGGCCGACAACGCACGCAGAGCCCGCTGGATGGCGGTCGGCCGCCGTCGGCACACCCTGACGCTGGCGCGCTCGGCTGCCGGAGTGCTCCTGGTCGGCGCCGGTGTCTCCGGCATCTTCGTGCTCCAGGGTTCGGCCGCCCACCTCGGGGCCGTGCTGCAGGCCGCGCTGGCCGTGCTCGTCGGTATCGCGCTCCTCGCGGGCCCCTATCTCGTCCGCATGACGCAGGACCTCTCGGAGGAGAGGCTGATGCGCATCCGGGCTCAGGAGAGAGCAGAGGTCGCCGCCCATGTGCACGACTCCGTGCTGCACACGCTGACCCTGATCCAGCGCAATGCCGAGAGCCCGAGCGAGGTGCGCCGCCTCGCCCGTGCCCAGGAGCGCGACCTGCGTGCCTGGCTCTACAACCCGGAGGGCACCGGCAAGGACGAGGACGAGGAGCCCGACACCCTGGCCGAGGCGGTCCGCCGCAGCGCGGCGGAGGTCGAGGACAAGCACGGCGTCCCCATCGAGGTCGTCGTGGTCGGCGACTGCCCGCTCGACGAGCGGCTGACCGCGCAGATGCAGGCCGCGAGGGAAGCGATGGTGAACGCCGCCAAGTACGGTGGCGAGGGTGGCGCGGTGCAGGTCTTCGCCGAAGTCGAGGGAGAGACGGTGTTCGTGTCCGTCCGGGACCGCGGTCCCGGCTTCGATCTGGATTCCGTGCCGGATGACCGCATGGGCGTACGAGAATCGATCATCGGCCGCATGCAGCGCAACGGCGGGACGGCGCGGCTGCGCGCGGTGCCCGGCGGCGGCACGGAAGTCGAGCTGGAAATGGAGAGGACGGCGACGACATGAGCGACGCGACCGAGGCGAACGAGCCCGTGGAGCCGACCGGTTCGGACGAGGGCGGCGGTGCGGGCGGGCGTCGCGTGCGGGTCGTGCTCGTCGACGACCACCGGATGTTCCGCACCGGGGTGCAGGCGGAGATCGGCCGGACCGACATCACCGGCGTCGAGGTGGTCGGGGAGGCGCCCGATGTCGACCAGGCGGTCACGACCATCACGGCCACACGGCCCGAGGTCGTTCTTCTCGACGTGCATCTGCCCGGCGGCGGAGGCGTGGAAGTGCTGCGCCGCTGCGCGCCGTTGATGGTGGACGCGGAGAACCCGGTGCGCTTCCTCGCGCTCTCGGTCTCCGACGCCGCCGAGGACGTCATCGGTGTCATCCGCGGCGGCGCACGTGGGTACGTCACCAAGACCATCACCGGCACCGACCTGGTCGATTCGATCTTCCGGGTGCAGGACGGCGACGCGGTGTTCTCGCCGCGCCTGGCCGGCTTCGTCCTGGACGCCTTCGCCTCCACCGACGCGCCGCCGGTCGACGAGGACCTGGACCGTCTCACGCAGCGCGAGCGGGAGGTCCTGCGGCTCATCGCGCGGGGGTACGCGTACAAGGAGATCGCCAAGCAGCTCTTCATCTCCGTGAAGACCGTTGAGTCACATGTGTCGGCGGTCCTGCGGAAGCTGCAGCTCTCCAACCGCCATGAGCTGACGCGGTGGGCGACGGCGCGGCGGCTGGTCTGAGCGGGGCGGTCGGCCGCTGGGTCCACGTGCGGAGCCTGCGCTCCGGGCTCTGGGCCACCCCTCAGTCGAGGCGCCAGCTCGGGCCGGCGGCTCAAGCCACCCTTGTGGCCCCTGCGAACGGCATCTGGTCGAGCGGTGCGAGTCGGACCGGGGCGCTCGGGTTGGGGGCGTGGATCATCTGGCCGTCTCCCACGTAGATGCCTACGTGGCTGATGCCGGAGTAGAAGAAGACCAGGTCACCGGGGCGGAGCGCGGAGCGGGGCACGCGCTCGCCCGCGGCGATCTGCGCGTAGGTGGTGCGGGGCAGCGAGACGCCCGCCGCGCGGTACGCGGCCTGGATGAGGCCTGAGCAGTCGAAGGCGCTGGGGCCCGTGGCACCCCATACGTAGGGGCTGCCGATCGCCTTGTACGCGTACGAGACGGCGGCTGCCGCTCGGGCGTTGGGAGCCTTCGCCGCGGCCCCCGTCGCGTGCCCGGCGTCCGCGCGGGAGGCCCGGGGGCCGTTGGGGTCGTCCCGGGTTTCGGCGCGCCGGTCGCCCGTGGCGCCCGCGCGCTGTTCGGCGGTGAGCCGGGAGAGGATCCGCTTGGCCTCGGAGAGCTTCTCGGTGACCGTGGTCTTGTGCTTCCGCAGCTCGGCCTGGCGTGCCCGGAGGGTGGCCAGGCGGTCGCCGGCCTCGTCATGCAGCTGGTCGATGCCCCGCAGCTGCTTCCGCACGTCGCTGACCGTGGTGGCCTGCCGGCTGCCGGCCCGGTCGGCGAGCGAGGCGCGCTCCAGGTACTGCTCGGGGTCCGAGGAGAGCGCGAGCTGCAGGGAGGGATCGATGCCGCCGGTGCGGTACTGGGCGGTCGCGTAGGAGCCGAGACTCTGGCGGGCGGTGTTGAGCTTCTGCGTCCTGCGGGCCGCCTCGTCGCGCAGGACGCCCAGCGATTTCTCCGCCTCGTCGGCCTTCTCCTCGGCGCCGTTGTACTTCTCGGTGGCGATCTCCGCCTCGCGGTAGAGGTCGTCGACCTTCGCCTTCACCTCCGCCGGGCTGAGCTGCGGGTCCGCGTGCCCCGTGCCGTCGAAGGCGGTCGCGGACGCGGCGCCCGCGAGGGCGATCGTGGCGGCGGTGCGGACCGTGCTGCCGCGGAAGAAGCGGTGCCGGGGCTTGCGGTGCGCTGCCACGAAGAGAACTCCTCACATGTCCGGCGGCGGCCCGCACAGGGGGACGGGACCGCCGCCGGGCCTTTCTCGGCGGTGGTGTCCGACTGCCGCCCGTGCGCTGGACGGCATGGGGGAGCCGGGCACCTGGGAGAGGACGCTAAGCGCGGCCGTCACGGGCCGGCCGCGGAATGTGCGCAACTGTCGGAAGTGGGCGGAACGTCGATCGGGTCTGACCGTGCCGACCGCCGGGCGGGGCAGCCTTCGCGTACGGCCCCGACCGATGCGGCGGACACAGCCGCCCTGACCGCGCGGAACTGCTAAGGGGCTCGGCGGAGCTGCTCAGGGACCCTGCGGAGCGGCTACGGGGCCTTTGGGGAGCGGCTACGTGGCCCCGGCGATCCCGCGAGAGCCACCAGGGACCCAGGGCCCGCCCGTGATCGACGTGAGGAGCGCGGGCTAGGCTCCGGCTCATGGACGTACTCATCCATCTCTTCGTCGCCCTGCACATCATCGGCATCGCCTGCCTCCTCGGCGGCTTCCTGACCCAGATGAAGCAGATGGGCCAGGGCACGGCCCGCTTCGTCCCCGCGATGCTGCACGGTGCGCTGACCATGCTCGTCACCGGTGTGGTCCTGGTGGGCCTCAACCAGGCCGACGACAACGCGGTCGACAACCTCAAGATCGGCATCAAGATGGCCGTGCTGATCGTGATCCTCGCGCTGGTCTACGTGAAGCGTGACGAGGAAAAGATCGACAAGGGCGTGTTCGGGGCGGTGGGGCTGCTGACCACGGCGAACATCTTCATCGCCGTGCTGTGGACCTGATGCCGGGCCGCTGAGACCGGAACCAGGGAAACGCCCTCCACGCACGCGTGGAGGGCGTTTTCGTCGCCGGTAGTCACTCCGGGCACCGGCCAGGGAGAGCGTGGCTAAGCCGGTCGCACCACGCTGTGGATCGGCATGTAGTAGATCGACTCGACGCGGACGTTCGCGCCCGGCTTCGGGGCGTGGATCATCTTGCCGTCGCCGATGTAGATCCCTACGTGGCTGATGTCGTCGTAGAAGAAGACCAGGTCACCCGGTTTCGCGTCCGCCGTCCTCACTGTCGTTCCGACCTTCACCTGGTCCCATGTGGTGCGCGGCAGGGATATCCCGGCGGCCTTCCAGGCGTCCTGGGTGAGGCCGGAGCAGTCGTAGGAGTCGGGCCCCGTGGCGCCCCACACGTAGGGCTTGCCGATCTGGGCCTCGGCGAAGTCGATGACCTTCGCGGCCTTGGTGGCGTAGCCGCCCTCCGTGTTTCCGGAACCGGAACCGGGACCGGAGCCAGTGCCCGATCCCGAGCCAGAGCCCGACCCGGCGCCCTGGCCGTCCCCCCGCTCCTTCTCCTTCTCCCTCTCCTTCTGCGCGGCCTCCTCGGCCTTGCGCTCGCGCTCCGCCTCGGCGGCCTGTTCGCGGGCCAGCTTCTCGGCCTTGCGCTTGGCTTCCCGCTCCTTCTCGCGCTCGATCGCCGCGAGCCGTGCCTTCTCCTCGGCGGTCAGGTCCGACAGCAGCTCGCGCGCCTCGCCCAGCTTCTTCTGGACGGTCCGTTTGCTGGTCCGCAGGTCGTCCCGCGAGTCGGTCAGCGTCTCCAAGCTCCTCGCCGCCTTCGTACGCTGTTTCGCCGCCGCCGCCCGCTGCGTCTCGTAGTCGTCGACGGCCTTCTTCTGCCGCGTGGTCAGCCGGTCCGCCAGGTGGTTCTGGTCGAAGTAGCCCTGCGGGTCGTCGGCCAGCAGCATCGTGGCCGTGTCGGAGACGCCTCCGGTGCGGTACTGCGCGGCGGCGAAGGAGCCGAGTTCCTGACGCGCGTCGTTCAGCTTGTCCGTGCGTTTGGCCACATCGTCCAGGAGGCGGTCGGCCTTCTCGCGCTGCTTCTCGGTCCTCTCCCTGGCCGAGTTGTACTTCTGGGTGGCCACGCCCGCCTGCTGATACAGCTCGTCGACCTTCTTCTGCACCTCTTCGAGGCTGGGCTTCGTGGGCGACGAGGGCGCGGCCTGGGCGCTCTGGGACAGCAGCGCCACGGAGGTGAGGGCGGCCGTGGTGATGCCGACGGCGGGGGCGGTGCGGACTATTCCGGCCTGCAGGGTCCGCGGCTTGCGGTGCGACGCCAAGGGAGGCGACTCCTTCCGTAGGCCGCCTACCGGGTTAGCTGTCGGGTTCGGGCGGGTGGTCCGGAAGGTTGCCCTACGGTTCCGTACTGCGTACGGGACCGATTCACCCCAGGTTCTCGGTGGGTCCCCGGCTCCGAACACGTCGGACTCGGCGGGGGCCGCGCGTTCCCGGCGGGGTTCGCCGGTGGGAATACGAGCGGCCCGCGCAGCACGCTAGCCAACTTGTGCGACGCCTGTGAAGGTTGATGTTCGATATGCCCGATACATTTTCGTGACTTTACGAGGCCCTGGCGCGGGCCGTGCGGAGCGTGCTGTCACCCGGTGTCGGCCGGTGTCGGCCGGCGTCCGGCACGGCGCGGTCTCGGACGGCGTCGGGCGGTGTGGGCCGGTGTCGGCCGGTTCCAAAACATTGCGGTTCCGGACGGTGTCCGGCCGCGAACGCGCTGTGAGCGAGGGGCGGGTCGGCGGAACCCGGCGCGGGTTGTCAGTGGGTCCGCCTAGACTCGGGAGGCGATGAGCAGCCTCTTTGACGACAGCTTCCTGGCGGACCTGCAGCCCTCCCGGGCCACGGACGAAGAACACCCGCCCCCGCCCGAGGACAGCGCTCCGGAGCACGTTCCGGACGACTTGTTCGACGGGAAGTTCGACGCGCCCATGACCCGGGACACGCACTACCGGGACGGTGCCCCGCGCCCGGTGACCGACCCGGCGACGCTGCTCGAAGGACTGAACGAGAACCAGCGTGCGGCCGTCGTGCACGCGGGTTCCCCGCTGCTCATCGTCGTCGGCGCCGGCTCCGGCAAGACCCGCGTGCTGACCCACCGCATCGCGTATCTCCTCGCCGAGCGCGGTGTGCACCCCGGCCAGATCCTCGCGATCACCTTCACGAACAAGGCCGCGGGCGAGATGAAGGAGCGCGTCGAGCAGCTCGTGGGCCCGCGGGCCAACGCGATGTGGGTGTCGACGTTCCACAGCGCCTGCGTCCGCATCCTGCGCCGCGAGTACAAGAAGCTGGGCTTCACGTCCTCCTTCTCGATCTACGACGCCGCGGACTCCAAGCGCCTGATGGCCCTGGTCTGCCGCGACCTCGACCTCGACCCCAAGAAGTTCCCGCCGAAGTCGTTCAGCGCCAAGATCTCCAACCTCAAGAACGAGCTGATCGACGAGGAGGACTTCGCGGGCCGGGCCGCCGACGGCTTCGAGAAGACCCTCGCCCAGACCTATGCCATGTACCAGTCACGCCTGCGCGAGGCGAACGCACTGGACTTCGACGACCTGATCATGACGACGGTCAACCTCCTGCGCGCCTTCCCGGACGTCGCCGAGCACTACCGCCGCCGCTTCCGCCACGTCATGGTCGACGAGTACCAGGACACGAACCACGCGCAGTACGCCCTCGTGCGCGAGCTGGTCGGCCCCTCCGGGGGCGAGGGCGACGACCCGGCCGAGCTGTGCGTGGTGGGTGACGCTGACCAGTCGATCTACGCCTTCCGCGGCGCCACCATCCGCAACATCCTCCAGTTCGAGGAGGACTACACCGACGCGACGACGATCCTCCTCGAACAGAACTACCGCTCGACGCAGACGATCCTGACGGCGGCCAACGCGGTCATCGAGCGGAACGAGAGCCGCCGCCCCAAGAACCTCTGGACCAACCAGGGCGCGGGCGCGCGCATCACGGGTTATGTGGCGGACACCGAGCACGACGAGGCGCAGTTCGTCGCAGACGAGATCGACCGCCTCACGGACGCGGGCGACGCGAAGGCCGGCGACGTCGCGATCTTCTACCGGACGAACGCGCAGTCACGTGTCTTCGAGGAGATCTTCATCCGCGTCGGCCTGCCCTACAAGGTCGTCGGCGGCGTCCGCTTCTACGAGCGCAAGGAGGTCCGCGATGTGCTGGCCTACCTGCGCGTTCTCGCCAACCCCGAGGACGCCGTCCCGCTGCGGCGCATCCTGAACGTGCCCAAGAGGGGCATCGGCGACCGTGCCGAGGCGATGATCGACGCGCTCTCGCAGCGCGAGAAGATCTCCTTCCCGCAGGCGCTGCGCCGCGTCGACGAGGCGTACGGAATGGCGGCCCGCTCCACGAACGCCGTCAAGCGGTTCAACACGCTGATGGAGGAGCTGCGGACCATCGTCGAGTCGGGCGCGGGCCCGGCAGTCGTCCTGGAGGCCGTACTCGAACGCACGGGCTATCTCGCCGAGTTGCAGGCCTCGACGGACCCGCAGGACGAAACCCGTATCGAGAACCTCCAGGAGCTCGCCGCCGTGGCGCTGGAGTTCGAGCAGGAGAACGCCCAGCGGGAAGCGGCACCGACCGCCGACGGTGAGGCGGCGGAAGGCGGAGCCGGAGCAGGCGAGGCGGGGACAGCGCCGACCGGATCGCTCTCCGACTTCCTTGAGCGCGTCGCGCTCGTCGCCGACTCGGACCAGATTCCGGATGAGGAGGACGACGGCTCCGGAGTCATCACCCTGATGACGCTCCACACCGCCAAGGGCCTGGAGTTCCCGGTGGTGTTCCTGACCGGCATGGAGGACGGCGTCTTCCCGCACATGCGCTCGCTCGGCCAGGTCAAGGAGCTGGAGGAGGAGCGCCGCCTGGCATACGTGGGCATCACGCGCGCGCGGGAGCGGCTCTACCTCACACGCTCCTCGATGCGCAGCGCCTGGGGCACGCCCTCCTACAACCCGCCGTCGCGCTTCCTCGAAGAGATTCCGGATACGCATCTGGACTGGAAGCGGAAGGGCTCCGTCGGCGCTCCGGCGTCGTCAGGCCCGGCTGCGGGCATCGCCTCGTCGCTGTCCTCGTCGCGCTCGCGCACGGGCGGCGCGCAGGGCTTCGCCACGCGCCGCGCCTCGGAGAAGCCGGTGGTCTCGCTGGCCGTCGGGGACCGGGTCACGCACGATCAGTTCGGTCTCGGGACCGTGGTCGGAGTGAAGGGCACGGGGGCGAACGCGGAGGCGACGGTGGACTTCGGCGAGCCCAAGCCGAAGCGGCTCCTGCTGCGGTACGCGCCGGTCGAGAAGCTGTGACGCCCCGGCCTGGTCGGACTTGAGCGACGACCAGGCCGCAGGGCGGACGATCAGACTGTACGGAGGGGCAGCGCCGGCGGGTGCGACGACCAGGCCGTACGGGAGGTCTGGTGTCGGAGGGCGGTGACGGCCGGGGTTACGTCGGGTCGAGGTCGTGGCTGCGCAGCCACGGCAGCGGGTCGATCGCCGAGCCGCCGCCGGGACGCACCTCGAAGTGCAGGTGCGGGCCGGTGGAGTTGCCCGAGTTGCCGGAGAAGGCGATGACGTCGCCCGCCTTCACGGGGCCGCTGGAGATCTTGTGCGTGGAGAGGTGGCAGTACCACGTCTCCGTGCCGTCCTTGGCCGTCACGATCGCCATGTTGCCGTAGGCGCTGTTCCACTTCGTGGAGACGGTCCCGTCGGTCGCCGCCAGGACCTCCGTGCCGTAGGACACCGGGAAGTCGATGCCGGAGTGCGCCGACATCCAGTTGACGCCGGCCTGGCCGTAGTAGGCGCTGAGTCCGTGCTGCTTCACCGGCAGGGAGAACTTGGGGCGGAGCCGTTCCTTGCGTGCCGCTTCCGCCGCCGCCTGCTTCTTGGCGGCCACCCTTTCGGCCTTGAGGTCGATGCGCTCCTGCGTGCGGCTCGCGCGGTCGGCGAAGTCGCCGGCGTCCGCGGAGAGGTTCGCGAGCTGGGTGTCCAGCTTGTTGTTGGCGGTCGACGGCTTCACGGGCGCGGCCTCGTCCGCGGCGGAGGCCGTCGTCTCCTTCTTGTCGTCCCCGCCGAAGTCGCCCACCGAGGCCGCGGCCACACCGGCGACCCCCATCACGCAGGCGGAGGGCACGGCGACGGTGAACAGGGCGGAACGCTTCGTCGGCGTACGGCGACGGGCCCGCGAACGGCCCTGGCCGGAGCCGCCGTTCTTGGCGCGGGAGGCGCGCGGCGCGGGACTCGGGCTCACCGTGACCGGCTCGTGCTCGGCGGTGTCGTGGAGAGCGTCGGCCTCGTAGGAGGCGTCGGCGGAGATCTCGTAGGGATCGGTGAGCTCGTACGGCTGCTCGTCCGCGAGGTCCACGTCGTCTGCGTGGTCTGCGTGGTCTGCGTGGTCTGCGTGGTCTGCATGGTCCGAGTGGCCCGCATGGCCCGTGAGGTCCGCGGGGTGTGCGAGATCCGAGGGGTGCTCGGAGTGCTCAGGGTGCTCGGGGTGCGGGTGGTGCGCGTCGCCGGCGGAGTTCCACGCCGTGGCGTCATACGCGCCCGAGTCGAAGGCCTGCGTCTCCCACTGACCCGTCTGCGGCGCCTGGTTCCAGGCGGTGGTGTCCCACTGGCCGGTGCCGTCGTGGGTCGGCTGCGACGGGATGTTCGCGAGGTGCTGCGCGTCGCCGAGGTGCTGATGGCCGCCGGTCGCCCACGCGGAGGTGGTGTCGAAGCTGCCGGTGTCGTACGGCGCGGTGTGGTGCTGCGCGGCGTACGGGTCGTAGCCGATGGTCGGCTGGGGGCCCGTGCTGGTCGCCCACTGACCGGTGTCGTACTCACCACCGGGCATGTCGCCGAAGAGCGGGTCCACCGCGAAGGTGCCGGTGTCGAGAGCGCCGGTGTCGAAACCGCCGGTGGAGTAGGCGTCGTAGCCATGGCCACCGTGTTGGGCACTGTGCGCTTCGTACGCCGCGTAGTGGGCGTACTCGGCGTCGGGTGCCGAGGGCTGGGGAGTCGAGCTCCCCGACGGGTGACGGTCGTTCACCAACTTCTCTTTCGCCTCGGCAGCAAGGGCGGAGCAGTGCGGCGACTGTACCCGGCGGTATACGGGCGCGACAATCTTCGGCAGGTTTCATGCTCTCAGGAAACGGGCATTCGGCCGCCTTTCGGCGGACTGCGGGCACAGCTTTGGCTTTGCGTTCGAGAGGCGTTCGATGTTTTGCGTCGTCTCCATGACTGCGGAGGTAAGCATTTTGCGCCGGATGTCCGGTAGTTGATGGTCGGATCCCGCTTCAAGCGCCTTGACGGTTCGGGCGTGTCCTGGGTGGATTGCGAGCTTCCGCTTCACGCGACCGTGAGGCCGGTCGGCGCCTCCGTGGCGTCCGCTCCCGGATCGGCCAGATCCAGGGCCTGTCGTATGCCGTTCGCGACGGCCGGGTGGACGGGCAGCGCGAGATGGCCGATCCCGGTCACGCGGACGTTCTGCGCGACGAGGTCCGGGTGGTCCACGCACGCCGTCTCCAGCGGGGCCATGATCTGGTCGAGGTCGCTCCAGAAACTCACGAACTGCGTACGGCAGTCCGGCGCCGGTTCCTTCAGCTCCTCGATCACGGTGGAGCCGGGCCGCATCTGCCGGACGATGGGGTGCGCGTCGGCCAGGGGCGCGACACGGGTGCCCCCGTGCGGTGTCCCGAGCGTGACCAGGGTGCGTATACGCGCGTCGCCCCCGAGGCGCTGGACGTAGTAACGCGCGATCAGCCCGCCGAGGCTGTGCCCGACGACGTCGATGCGGGACCGGCCCGTGCGCTCGCAGATCTCCTCGACATGGCGGCCCAGCAGTGCGGCGGCGGTGGGGATGTCGCAGGTCAGCGGCGAGTAGTTGAGTGACTCCACGCGGCGTCCGCCGTGCTGGGCGAGGGCGCGGCGGAGCAGCACGAAGATGGAGCGGTTGTCGATGAAACCGTGCAGGAGAAGGACCGGGGGCTTCTCGTGCGCCGGGAGGCGGGGCGCGTCGGCCGGTGGCCGCACCGGATTCGCCCTGCGTTCCTGAGCCACGCCCGAGGGGTAGAGGAGGAGATGGCCCGCGAGGATCACCAGTTCGAGAGCGGTGGACTTCAGGAGGGCCACGGAGACCCCGGCCATCCGGGACGAGAGCGCGGACAGGCCCGGCAGTGCCGTCAGCAGGGGCGGCGCCGTCAGAAAGGGCGGCGCGGGCAGCGGAAGACCCAGAAGGCGAAAGGGGCGGACCCCGGTGACCGGCATCGTCGACCTCCCGACCGGCGCACGGGCAGGCGGCTGTGCGCCCCGTGTGCCCTAGGGGGAGTCGCGGGCAAGGAGTCGGCGCACGACGGCGACGACCTCCACCGTCGGGTGGCCCCGTGACCCCGTTGCGTCGCCGATGTGCCGCGCCATCCGCCGTGCCCTGCCGGTGATGGCCCGGCGATCTCGTCGCGGCTCCCCTCGCGCCTGGCCCGGATGCGGAGGGTGCGCCGGTGAGTGGCCGAAGAACCCCTGAGTAGCGGACGGGCGCGCAGCGAACGTGTCCCAATGTGTGATTTCCCCCTCCCTGTCCACCGCGAAACTGCCGCGTGCGGGATGCTGGCGATAACGTTCGTTCACTTCCCCGGCCGTGCGGCTCGGGGTATCTGTGCTGGGACAGACGGATGTCGGTACGGATATTCGGTACATGGAGGCAGTGATGGGTGTGGCAGCCGGGCCTATCCGCGTGGTGGTCGCCAAGCCGGGGCTCGACGGGCACGATCGCGGGGCCAAGGTGATCGCGCGAGCGCTGCGCGACGCCGGCATGGAGGTCATCTACACCGGGCTGCACCAGACGCCCGAGCAGGTGGTGGACACCGCGATCCAGGAGGACGCCGACGCGATCGGCCTCTCCATCCTGTCCGGGGCGCACAACACGCTGTTCGCGCGGGTGCTCGAACTCCTGAAGGAGCGCGAGGCCGAGGACATCCTGGTGTTCGGCGGCGGCATCATCCCCGAGGCGGACATCGCGCCGCTGAAGGAGAAGGGCGTTGCGGAGATCTTCACGCCGGGCGCCACGACGACCTCGATCGTCGAGTGGGTCCGCGCCAACGTGCGGCAGCCTGCCGGAGCCTGACCCCCGCTTGATCCGGCCTGATCCCCGCCTGATTCGGCCTGACCCGCGCTTGATCCGGCCTGACCCCGCCTGGTCCGGTCTTGTCCCCGCCTGATCCGGCCTGATCCGGCCTGATCCGATCCTGGCCTGAGCCCGGCCGGGGCCCTGCGGTCCGGTGGGCCGTCCGACTGCGGAACGGGCCGGGGCGCGGGGGCGTGGCGGGTCCTTGCCCGGGCGAGGCCTCGGCCGGTGGTCGTGGCCGTGTCGCCGGAGCCGTGCGGCCGGAGCTGGGTGGCCGGGGCATGGCCAGAGCCAAGGCCGGGGCCGGGCCAGAGCCGGACCGGACCCGTGGCTTCCGCTGGCCCCCGCATCCTGCGCCCGCCGCCCGGGCCGGCGGCCTCTGCGTCCGCCGCCCGGCCCAGTGGCTCCGGCGTCCGCCGCCTAGGTCGGCGGCGGTAGCTCGTCCCGTATCGCCGCGCGCAGCCGCAATGTCGTGACCAGGCGTTGGAACGCCTCCGCCCAGTAGCCGCCCGCGCCGGGCGAGGCGTTCTCCGGTTCGTCGGGTATCGCGGTGAGCGCTTCGAGGCGGACGGCCTCCGAGGGATCGAGGCAGCGCTCCGCCAGGCCCATGACGCCGCTGAAGCTCCAGGGGTAGCTGCCCGCGTCACGTGCGATGTTCAGGGCGTCCACGACCGCCTGGCCCAGCGGTCCGGTCCAGGGGACCGCGCAGACGGCGAGCAGCTGGAAGGCCTCGGACAGGCCGTGCGCCGCGACGAACCCCGCCACCCACTCCGACCGCTCGTCGGCCGGAAGCGCGGCGAGCAGCTTGGACCGCTCGGCGAGCGACACGGCTCCGGGGCCCGCCGCGTCGGGGGACGCGGGCGCGCCGAGCAGCGCTCTCGACCAGACCGCGTCCCGCTGGCGTACGGCGGCACGGCACCAGGCGGCGTGCAGTTCGTCCCGCCAGCCGTCGGCCACCGGGAGCGCCACGATCTCGGCGGGCGTGCGGTTGCCGAGCCGGGCCGGCCAGGCCGTGAGCGGAGCCGCCTCCACCAGTTGCCCGAGCCACCAGGAGCGCTCACCCCTGCCGGTGGGCGGCTTGGGGACGACGCCGTCGCGCTCCATGCCCGCGTCGCACGCGTGGGGCGCCTCGACCATGAGGGTCGGGACGCTCGCCACATGGTCCACCGCCACGTACGAGGCGGCGCGGGACGCCATCCGTCCGGCCAGCGCCGACTCGGGGAGCGCCGAGAGCAGCTCGGCGGCCGTGGAGCGGACGTTGCGGCTGCGGTCGGTGAGGGCCTGCTCCAGGAACGGCTCGTCAGCGGCGGACAGACCGGTCCGCAGCGAGTCGAGGAACATCAGGCGGTCCTCGGCGCGTTCCGTCGCCCACGTCGTCACGAGCAGCTCGCGGGCGGCCTCGGCGTCGTGCGCGCGGAGCGCGGTGAGGAGCGCGACCCGCTCGGCGAAGAGGCCCTCCTCCCAGAGCTGTCTGACCTTCGCCGTCTCCTCCGGGGGCGGCAGGGCCATGCCGCCCCCGGGCGCGGAACGCAGGGCGAACTTCCAGTCCGGATTGAGACGGGCCAGCCACAGGGCCCTGGGGCCCGCGAAGGTGAGGGCCTGCGGACGCAGGTCCGTGCGGCCACGCGCGGCGTTCAGCAGGGCGGGCAGCAGCTCCGGCGGCGCTCCGTACCCCCGGGCGTTGGCCAGTGCCAGCCACTGGGGCAGCAGCTCCATCAGGTCGGGCGCCGCGCCCCGCCGGCCGCCGCCGCCCGTGCCCGGCTGGTCGGTGAGCAGTGTCGCCAGTCTGCGCCTGGCCGCGGGAGGCACTGGTGGTCTGGGGTCGCCGGCGGCGGGCTCGGGCAGGGCGACGGCCGCCGCCGGGCGCAGTCCTGCCCTGCGGCGCACGGTCTGCTCCGCCGCCGCGTCGAGAAGGGCGACCGGCGCCTCCTTGCCGGACCCGAGGAGAGCGTCGGGCAGCGCGCGGCGGTCGGTGCCGAGCAGGGCCGTCGTGACCAGCTCGTCCCAGGCCGCCTGGGGGGCCCTGGCCTGCGGGGTTCCGGCCCGAGAGAGCTCGCCCCCCGGTGTCCCGGGCTGCGGCTCCTCGGTCCGCTGAGCCCCGCCTCGCTGAGCCACGCCCCGCGAGCCCGCGCCTCCCGAGGTACCGCCTCGCGAGGTACCGGCGGGCGAGGTGCCGGCGGACGGGTTCTCGTCCTGCGAAGGTGTGCCGGGCATGTGCTCCTCCTGGAAGGTCCGCGCCTTTTGGGATGTCCGTTGCTTCTGGGACGTCCGCTGCTCCTGCGTTGTCCGTCCCTCCAGGGGCGTCCGCCGTGGTGCCTGCCCCGCCTCGCGTACGCCTGTCAGCACAGCGGCACCGCCTCTCCCGCACCCCGCGGCCAAGCGGCCAAGGGGGTGAAGCCCCGGTGGCCGCACTCGCCGAACACCGTCAGCGGGGCGCCGCCGGACAGGGCGACCATGCGCCAGAGGCCGGCTCCCGCCGCTCCCGGTGCCACGGGCAGCGCCGAGGCGCCGTCGGCGTCCGCCAGCTGCCACGCTTCGCCGGCCCGGGCCGGTATCACCGCGGAGAGCGTGACCGGGCACGTCTCCAGCCAGGGGTCGTCGCGAAGCGCCTCGCCGTACCGGGCGGCGGCCTCGTCCGTGCGCACGCCCGGTGGCCGCCGAGCGGTGGGGGCCGGGGCCGTGAACTGTTCGCCCAGCTCCGCCCGGAGCTGCCGCGCCCCCGCGTACCCGGTCAGCTCGGCGTCGAGCAGCAGACCCACGGGCAGCGAGAGAGCGGGGGCTCGGCCCGCCGCCCCGTAGGAGAGCAGGAGCGCCATGCGGCCGGATTCCGTCCCGTACAGCCATATGCGGCGCGTGGTGAGCTTGCCGTCCCATGTGTCGTACTGCGCGAGGACCAGCCAGTCGTCCCGCAGCGGTGGTCCCTCGGGCTGTGCGGGCAGCCCGACGCGGGATCTGACCGTGGCGGCGAGGCCGTCCGGGAGCCCGTCGCGGTGCAGCCAGCCTCGGACGAGGAGATGGAGCAGCGCGCACTCCTCCAGCAGGCGCACGGGCCAGCCGGGCCCCGAGGCCGGGATGGCCCCCAACTCCCTTACTCGCGCCGCGAGGCCGGGCGCCTGGGCGTCGACCATGCGGGCCGCGGTCTCCTCCCACATGCCGTACCCCGCCTGCTCCGCCGCGGCCGTGCCCCCGCGCAGCAGGTCACCGAGGCGCTGCTCCAGCTCCGTCACCCCCGCGGTGATCCGCTCGGCCCGCTTCTCCGCTCTCCTGCGCGCGGCCTCGGGGTCGGCCGGAGCCGCGGTGGACAGGGACGGACTCCGCTTGTCCTCAGCTCTCTTGCGGCGGCCGGCCAGCCACTCCCCGGCCCAGGCCGGCGGCTCGCCGTCCGGCACGGTGCCGTCCGCGCCGGCCCAGAGCAGCAACAGCCCCAGCGCGTGCTTGCACGGGAACTTCCGGCTCGGACAACTGCACTTGTACGCCGGACCCGCCGAGTCCGCGATGTCCACGATCGTCTGATACGGCTTGCTGCCACTGCCCTTGCACAGCCCCCACACCGTCCCCTCGCTCGAACTGCCCGCCTCCGACCACGGGCCGGCCACACCGAGTTTGCTCCCCGCCTTGCGTGACGGGGCGTCAGGCGCCAGTGCCAGCACCTGATCCGCCGTCCAGCGCACCCCCTGCTGAGTCATGTCTCGAAGGTAGGGCCCACCACTGACAATCGACCTTGCCGTGTACGTTCCAGCAGGTCAGAGGCGTGCAAGGGTCGATTGTCAGTGGCGTGGTGCACGGTGGAACCACATCCGGGCCACACGAGCCCGGACGAGCTGGAGGGGGATCGCTCCATGTCCGTATCCGTCGACTCGACGACGTCCGCGACCGCGAATCGGGCCGAGGCCCTGCGGCCCCACGCCGAGCACGCGTTCGCCGCCGAACTGGCTGCGCTGGCCGCGCAGGACGACCGGCCGCGCCCGCAGCGGTGGAAGCTGTCGCCGTGGGCCGTCGCGACGTATCTGCTCGGCGGCACGCTGCCCGACGGCACGGTGATCACGCCGAAGTACGTGGGCCCCCGCCGCATCGTCGAGGTCGCCGTCACCACGCTCGCGACCGACCGCGCCCTGCTCCTGCTCGGCGTGCCCGGCACCGCCAAGACCTGGGTGTCGGAGCACCTGGCAGCGGCGGTCAGCGGTGACTCGACGCTGCTCGTGCAGGGCACGGCGGGCACACCGGAGGAAGCCATCCGGTACGGGTGGAACTACGCGCAGCTCCTCGCCCACGGCCCCAGCCGCGACGCGCTCGTGCCCAGCCCCGTCATGCGTGCCATGTCCGACGGCATGACGGCACGCGTCGAGGAGCTGACCCGCATCCCGGCCGATGTGCAGGACACGCTGATCACGATCCTGTCCGAGAAGACCCTGCCCATCCCGGAGCTGGGCGAAGAGGTCCAGGCGGTACGGGGGTTCAACCTCATCGCCACGGCCAACGACCGCGACCGCGGGGTCAACGACCTGTCGAGCGCCCTGCGCCGCCGCTTCAACACGGTCGTCCTGCCGCTGCCGGCCAGTGCCGACGCCGAGGTCGACATCGTCTCGCGCCGTGTCGACCAGCTCGGGCGCTCGCTCGACCTGCCCACGGGCCCCGAGGGCATCGACGAGATACGGCGTGTCGTCACCGTCTTCCGCGAGCTGCGCGACGGCGTGACGGCCGACGGGCGTACGAAGGTGAAGTCGCCCAGCGGCACGCTGTCGACCGCCGAGGCGATCTCCGTCGTCACCAACGGCCTCGCTCTGGCCGCCCACTTCGGGGACGGTGTCCTGCGCCCCGGCGACGTCGCGGCCGGCATCCTCGGCGCCGTCGTCCGCGATCCGGCGGCGGACCGGGTGATCTGGCAGGAGTATCTGGAGGCGGTCGTGCGCGAGCGCGACGGCTGGAAGGACTTCTACCGCGCCTGCCGCGAGGTGAGCGTATGACCAGGACGGGGGAGGGGGCGGAGGCCGGGGCGCTGCTGCTCGGGGTGCGGCACCACGGGCCGGGGTCGGCGAGGGCCGTGCGGGCCGCGCTCGACGCGGTGCTGCCGGACGCCGTGCTCGTCGAGGGGCCGCCGGAGGCCGACCCGCTGGTCGGACTCGCCGCCGACGAGGGGATGCGGCCGCCGGTCGCGCTGCTCGCGCACGTGGTGGACGAGCCGGGCCGCTCGGCGTTCTGGCCGCTCGCCGAGTTCTCCCCGGAGTGGGTGGCCATCCGGTGGGCCGTCGGGCGGGGCGTGCCGGTCCGCTTCATCGACCTGCCGGCCGCGCACTCGCTGGCGCGGACGGACGAGCCGACCGGGTCCGAGGAGAGCGGTGAAACCCCTGCGGGGGAGGAGGCGGTGCGCGTCGATCCGCTGGCCGTGCTCGCCGAGACCGCCGGGTACGACGACCCCGAGCGGTGGTGGGAGGACGTGGTCGAGCACCGCGCGACGGGGGGCGACGTGTTGGCGCCGTTCGAGGCGCTGGGTGATGCCATGGAGGCCCTGCGCGAGACCTACGGGGACGGCGGGCACGACCGTGACCTCGTCCGCGAGGCGTATATGCGGCTCCAGACGCGGGCTGCCGTACGGGAGTTCGGGGCGGGGCGCGTGGCCGTGGTGTGCGGGGCCTGGCATGTGCCCGCCCTGCGGCGGAGGGCCACCGTGGCCGCCGACCGGGCGCTGCTCAAGGGACTGCCCAAGGTGAAGGCCGAGATGACGTGGGTGCCATGGACCCACCGAAGGCTCTCCCGCGCCAGTGGGTACGGCGCGGGAATCGCGTCCCCCGGGTGGTACGGCCACCTGTTCAGCGCCCCGGACCGGCCCGTCGAGCGCTGGATGACCAAGGTCGCGGGGCTGCTGCGCGACGAGGACAGGCTCGTCTCGTCCGCGCACGTCATCGAGGCGGTCCGGCTCGCCGACACGCTCGCCGCGATGCGGGGGAGGCCGCTGGCCGGACTCACCGAGACGACCGACGCCGTGCGGGCGGTGATGTGCGAGGGCTCGGACGTGCCGCTCGCCCTGGTGCACGACAAGCTGGTCGTCGGCGATGTCCTGGGCGAGGTGCCCGAGTCGGCGCCCGCGGTGCCGTTGCAGCGTGACCTCACGCGGTCGCAGCGCAGACTGCGGCTCAAGCCGGAGGCGCTCGACCGGGAGCTGGAGCTGGACCTGCGCAAGGAGACAGACGCGGCGCGCAGCACACTGCTGCACCGGTTGCGGCTCCTCGGGGTCGGCTGGGGGGAGCCGGCACGTTCTCGCGGGAGCACGGGGACATTCCGGGAGACCTGGCGGCTGCGGTGGGAGCCGGAGCTGTCGGTCCGGGTCGCGGAGGCGGGCGTTTGGGGCACGACGGTGCTGGGCGCGGCCACCAGCAAGGCCTCTGCCGACGCGGTCGGGACGGTGGCGCTGGCCGACGTCACGGGACTGGCCGAGCGGTGCCTGTTGGCGGAGCTGCCTGACGCGCTGCCGGTGGTGATGAGGGTCCTCGGCGACCGCGCGGCGCTGGACGCGGACGTCGGGCACCTCGCGCAGGCGCTGCCCGCGCTGGTGCGGTCACTGCGGTACGGGGACGTGCGGGGCACGGACACGGCGGCGCTCGGGGAGGTGGCCCTCGGTCTGGCCGAGCGGGTCTTCGTGGGGCTGCCGGGTGCGTGCGCGGGGCTCGGCACGGACGCGGCGCTGGAGATGCGGGGCCATGTCGACGCCGTGCATCAGGCGGTGGGGCTGCTCGGGGAGTTCGGGGCGGGGGGTGCCGGAAGTTCCGGGGGCGCCGTGCCGGGGGCCGGGCCCGGGGGCGTGCCGGACGTCCGCAGCCGGTGGTGGTCCGTGCTGCGGCTGCTGGCGCAGCGGGACGCCGTGGCCGGGGTCGTCCGGGGGCGAAGCGTGCGGCTGCTGCTGGACAGCGGGGAACTGGCGGACGAGGAGGCCGCTCGCCTCATGGGCCTGGCGCTGTCACGGGGCAGCGAACCGGCCGAAGGGGCGGCTTGGATCGAGGGCTTCGTCGGCGGCGGCTCCGGGGGCGGCATGCTCCTCGTCCACGACCAGAGGCTGCTGGGCCTGGTGGACGCATGGCTGAGCGGGGTGTCGGACGACGCCTTCGTCGACGTACTGCCGCTGCTGCGGCGCACGTTCTCGGCGTACGAGCAGGGGGTGCGGCGGACCCTCGGCGAGCTGGTCCGCCGAGGCCCCGCCACGGCCGGTCCCCCGGTGACCGGCCTCGGTATACCCGGCTTCGCCGGGGACCTGGACGCGGAGCGCGCGGACGCCGTGGTGCCGACGGTGCGGTTGCTGCTGGGCCTGACGGGGGCGAGCGCGGGCCCGGTGGAGGCGGGCACCCACCTGGCGGGGGCGGATGCCGATCTGGCGGGGGCGGCGATGTGACCCGCGTGACGCCGGTCGTCGCCGGGTCGGTGAGCGGCGCCCACACCCACCTGGGTCTTCTGGGGCCGGTCGAGGGTCGGGTCAGAGTGGCGAGGACCAGCAGCGCTTGGCCGGTCGGCCGTGCTGGCGAGCAACTGGCGGCGGCTGGCCGGTCGGCTGGAGCGTGCGGCACCCGCGGCGGCGGCCGGCGCGGCACCGGCAGAGGGCCGAACGCGTCGCCCAGGCGGTCCGGCGCCAGCAGTCCGCCGGCCGGAGCGGCGAGGCGCCGACGGCAACTGGCGCGGCACCGGCAGCCTTCCGCACGCCAACCCGAGCACCGACCCACCCACAGCGGTAGGCGAGCGGTGAGACGAGAAGCGGCACCAGCGGTGAAAGCGGCACCAGCGGTGAAAGCGGCACCAGCGGTGAAACCGGCAGCAAGGACCGGCAGGCAGAAGGAGACCCGGCGGTAGCCGGTGAGGAGCGTGGTGGTGTGACCGGCATGGCAGGACGTGGCGACTCAGCGGAGGCGGCCGGAGTGAGCACAGCGGAGGCGGCAGTGAGCTCAGCGGAAGCGGTGGGAGTGAGCCCAGCGGACGTGGTCGGAGCGAGCTCGGCGGAGGGGGCAGTGAACCCGGCGGAAGGGAGCGGAGGAGTCAGCTCGGCGGAAGGGGCCGGAGTGAGCTCGGCGGAAGGGACCGGAGTGAGCGGCGTGGGGGACGAGCGGTTGCGGCGGTGGCGGATGGTGCTCGGCGGCGGCGGGGCCGACGGGACCGGGTGCGAGCTCGGGGGGCGGGACGCCGCGATGGACGCGGCGCTCCAGGCGCTGTACGGGGGAGCGGGCGACAAGGAGGGCCGCAGGCAGGGGCGGGAGCGGACCGCGGGGCTCGGCGGGTCCGCGCCGGCCGTGGCGCGGTGGCTGGGGGACATCCGGACGTACTTCCCCTCGTCCGTCGTCCAGGTGATGCAGCGCGACGCCATCGACCGGCTCGGTCTCTCCGCGCTGCTCCTGGAACCGGAGATGCTGGAGGCCGTCGAGGCGGACGTCCACCTGGTGGGCACGCTGCTCTCGCTCAACAAGGCCATGCCGGAGACCACCAAGGAGACCGCGCGTGCCGTCGTGCGCAAGGTCGTCGAGGAACTGGAGAAGCGGCTCTCGACGCGGACCCGCGCCACCCTCACCGGCGCGCTCGACCGCAGCGCGCGCGTCAGCAGGCCGCGCCACCACGACATCGACTGGAACCGCACGATCGCGGCGAACCTGAAGAACTACCTGCCGGAGTACCGGACGGTCGTGCCCGAGCGGCTCATCGGGTACGGGCGGGCGTCGCAGTCCGTGAAGAAGGAGGTCATCCTCTGCATCGACCAGTCGGGTTCGATGGCGGCGTCCGTGGTCTACGCGTCGGTGTTCGGGGCGGTGCTGGGTTCGATGCGCTCGCTCAACACGCGGCTCGTCGTCTTCGACACCAACGTCGTCGACCTGACCGAGCAGCTCGACGATCCGGTGGACGTCCTGTTCGGCACGCAGCTGGGCGGCGGCACCGACATCAACCGCGCCCTCGCCTACTGCCAGTCGCAGATCAGCCGCCCCGCCGAGACCGTCGTCGTCCTCATCAGCGACCTCTACGAAGGCGGCATCCGGGACGAGATGCTGAAGCGGGTCGCGGCGATGAAGGCGTCCGGCGTGCAGTTCGTGACGCTGCTCGCGCTGTCCGACGAGGGGGCGCCGGCGTACGACCGCGAGCACGCCGCGGCGCTCGCCGCGCTGGGCGCGCCTGCCTTCGCCTGCACGCCCGACCTCTTCCCGGAGGTGATGGCGGCCGCGATCGAGAAGCGCCCTCTCCCCATACCCGACACGGCGGCGGCGTGATCGCGGGGCCGCGAGCGTGACACACATCTCGTACGCCGGTCGATTGCCGGAGCAACGGGAGCAAACGGGTGGTGCCCGGGCGGCGTCGGAGCGGCCCCGGTGCCCGGCGGCGCACGATCTGTGACCGTCATCACCGCCCAAATGTGATCTGCGATTTAGGGAGGCACGTCCCACGGCGATAACCTGCGAGACGGACATGCCGCGTATGGGACTCCGTCCTACGCCTCCCTTGTGACAGCGCAGTCACGTTGCCCTCCGCGGCACGCCCACGCAGACAGCTGACACCAAAGCAGCGAGATCGCAGCGAGATCACGGATAAAGGGACGGACGCGCGTGGACCTGTTCGAGTACCAGGCGAGGGACCTCTTCGCCAAGCACGGTGTACCGGTGCTGGCCGGTGAAGTCATCGACACGCCTGAGGCGGCGCGCGAGGCCACCGAGCGACTGGGCGGCAAGTCGGTCGTCAAGGCGCAGGTGAAGGTCGGTGGCCGCGGCAAGGCCGGCGGCGTGAAGCTGGCGGCTGACCCGGACGAGGCCGTCGCTCGCGCGACGGACATCCTCGGCATGGACATCAAGGGCCACACGGTCCACAAGGTGATGATCGCCGAGCTGTCGCCGGAGATCGAGGCGGAGTACTACGTCTCGTACCTCCTCGACCGCACCAACCGCACCTTCCTGGCCATGGCCTCGGTGCAGGGCGGCATGGACATCGAGGAGGTCGCGGAGAAGACCCCCGAGGCCCTCGCGAAGGTCCCGGTCAACGCCGTCGAGGGCGTGGACATCGAGAAGGCCCGCGAGATCGTGGCCCAGGCGAAGTTCCCGGCCGACGTGGCCGAGAAGGTCGCCGAGGCCATGGTGACCCTGTGGGACACCTTCGTCGCCGAGGACGCGCTCCTCGTCGAGGTCAACCCGCTGGTGAAGACCAAGGACGGCCGCATCCTGGCCCTCGACGGCAAGGTGTCCCTGGACGCCAACGCCGACTTCCGTCAGCCCGAGCACGAGGCGCTCGAGGACAAGGACGCAGCCAACCCGCTCGAGGCTGCCGCCAAGGCCAAGGGTCTCAACTACGTGAAGCTCGACGGCGAGGTCGGCATCATCGGCAACGGTGCCGGTCTGGTCATGTCGACCCTGGACGTCGTCGCGTACGCCGGTGAGAACCACGGCGGCGTGAAGCCGGCCAACTTCCTCGACATCGGTGGCGGCGCCTCCGCCGAGGTCATGGCGAACGGTCTGGAGATCATCCTCGGCGACACGGACGTCAAGTCCGTCTTCGTCAACGTGTTCGGTGGCATCACCGCGTGCGACGAGGTCGCCAACGGCATCGTGCAGGCCCTGGAGCTGCTCGCGTCCAAGGGTGAGAAGGTCGAGAAGCCGCTGGTCGTGCGCCTCGACGGCAACAACGCGGAGCTGGGTCGCAAGATCCTCAGCGACGCCAACCACCCGCTCGTGCAGCGCGTGGACACCATGGACGGCGCGGCCGACAAGGCCGCCGAGCTCGCGGCCGCGAAGTAAGGGACGAGGGACAGAACAGCCATGGCTATCTTCCTCAACAAGGACAGCAAGGTCATCGTCCAGGGCATGACCGGTGCCACGGGCATGAAGCACACCAAGCTCATGCTGGGTGACGGCACCAACATCGTCGGCGGCGTGAACCCGCGCAAGGCCGGCACCTCCGTCGACTTCGACGGCACCGAGGTCCCGGTCTTCGGCACCGTCAAGGAGGCCATGGAGAAGACGGGCGCCAACGTCTCCGTCCTCTTCGTGCCGCCGGCCTTCTCCAAGGCCGCCGTCGTCGAGGCGATCGACGCCGAGATCCCCCTCGCGGTCGTCATCACCGAGGGCATCGCCGTCCACGACTCCGCCGCCTTCTGGGCGTACGCGAAGGCCAAGGGCAACAAGACCCGCATCATCGGCCCGAACTGCCCCGGTCTCATCACCCCGGGCCAGTCGAACGCCGGCATCATCCCGGGCGACATCACGAAGCCGGGCCGCATCGGCCTGGTCTCGAAGTCCGGCACGCTGACGTACCAGATGATGTACGAGCTCCGTGACATCGGCTTCTCCTCGGCCGTCGGCATCGGTGGCGACCCGGTCATCGGCACGACGCACATCGACGCCCTGGAGGCGTTCGAGGCCGACCCCGACACCGACCTGATCGTCATGATCGGTGAGATCGGCGGCGACGCGGAGGAGCGCGCGGCGGACTTCATCAAGGCCAACGTGACGAAGCCGGTCGTCGGCTACGTCGCGGGCTTCACGGCGCCCGAGGGCAAGACGATGGGTCACGCGGGCGCCATCGTCTCCGGCTCCTCCGGCACGGCCGCCGCGAAGAAGGAGGCCCTTGAGGCCGCCGGCGTCAAGGTCGGCAAGACGCCGACCGAGACCGCCAAGCTCGCGCGCGAGATCCTCGCCGGCTGATCAAGGCCTCTGGCCCAGCGGTTCAGAAGTGGGCCCGCGTCTCCCCTGGGGGACGCGGGCCCACTCTTTCGTATGGGGGCCCAGGTGCGCGCGCTATCCGAGGCCCGGCGTCAGGCGGCCCGGGCCCGTCGACAGCTGGGCGTCGAGGTGGGTGTGGAGGGCGCGGGAACGGTTCGTCAGGGGCGCGGGGCCCATGTACGCGGGGATGCCGGTGACCGCCTTGCCGGGGGCCACGGGGGCCTCGTAACGGGTCGGGGCCGTGCGCAGCGTCAGGGAGGTCGCCCCGATGATCAGGGCGGTGAACGCGATCGCCGCGCGGGTCCACACGCGGGTGCGGTGCTCGCCGCGCAGCCGGACGTGTTCGGGCTCGGGGGGCGGGAGCTCGGCGGCGGTGGCCAGTTCGCCGAGGCGGCGGTGGAGCTCCTCGGGGGCCGCCAGATCGGGCAGGGCCTCGGCCACCGATTCGCGCGCGTGCATCAGGCGGTACGCGGTGGCCGGAGTGCTGGCCTCCGTCTCGGCGGCGGTGTCCGGCAGGTCGAGGCCCACCCCGTCGTAGAGCACCAGGGTGCGGCGCTGGGCGGGCGGCAGAGCCATGAGTACGCGGAAGAGGGCGCGGTCGGCCGGCTCGGCGGGCGGGGCGTCCGGGTGGCGCAGGCCGGGGCGGAAGCGGTGCCACGGGGACATCGCGTACTCGTGGACGGCGGCCCGTACCCAGCCGGCGGGGTCGCGGTCCACGGCCACCTCCGGCCACCGCTGCCAGGCGTGCTGGAACGCGCGCTCCACCGACTCCTGGGCCAGCCGGCGCCTGCCGGTGAGCAGATAGGCCTGGCCGACCAGGGCGGCGGCGCTGTGGGCGCAGAGGGCGTCGAAGGCGTCGGCCGGGTGGGCGTCGTCCACGGGGCGGAACGCCGCCGCCCCACACCCGCCCGGCCCCGGCAGCGCCTCCGGCGGCTCCGACAGCGGCTCGCTTGGCTGGACCCGCTCACCCCGCTCGCCCGGCTGGACCCGCTCACCCCGCTCGCCCGGCTGGACCCGCTCACCCCGCCGGACCCGCTCGGCATGCCGGACCCGCTCGCCCCGTGGCCCTGACGTCCGCGCGGCGGTGGAGGAGGCCAGGAGCTTCGCGTAGGCCTTGCCCGCGGGGCCCTCCGGGGTCGCGCGGCCTGCCTCCCAGGCGCGGACCGTCTCCTGCGGGACGCCGAGCGCCGCGGCGAGCTCGGCCTGGGTCAGTGACTTCGCCTCGCGCAGCCTGCGTCGTTCCTCGGGGGACGGCAGAGGCGTGGCAGGGCTCTGGGTCATGTCGGAATCTCCGCAGCGTGGGCCGACGCACCGCGGACTGCCGGACGCGGCTGTCCGCAGTACGAATAATTACATAAACGTATATTGGGCGACACATCCGATATTCGCCTGTTACGTGAAGAAGGCGCGTGTCGTTGGCAGCATGGCCGCGTGACCCTAACGACCGATCACAGCGCAGCCCCGTCGCCCGTGAAACCGTCGGCGTCGCGAGAACGCATGCGTGACCGTTCGCCCGACCTGGCCACCTGCATGGTGGTCGGGGCCGTCGCCGCGTGCCTCGGACTGGGTGCGCTCGCCGTCCTCGTGATGGTGCTGTGGATCGGTTCGCCCTACCCGGACAGCGGTCCCGACGGGGTGTTGCGCGTCGTGGCGAGCCTCTGGCTCCTCGCCCACGGCACCGAGCTGATCAGGGCGGACACCGCATCGGGGGTGCCGGCGCCGGTCGGGCTCACCCCCCTGCTCCTCGTCGCCCTGCCGGGCTGGCTCGTGCACCGGGCGGCGCGGGACGCGGCGGCTCCCGACGCGTGCGGCCACCCGGTGCGGACGGCGTGGGGCGGGGTCGTGTCGGGGTATCTGCTGGTCGCCCTCTTCATGCTGGTGTACGCGTCGGGAGGCGAGCCGCGGCCCGAGTGGTTCGGCGCGTTGCTGCGTGTGCCGCTGCTGGTCGGGGTGGTCGCCGGACTCGGGGTGTGGGCCGGGCACGGTTACCCGCGCGGCCCCCTGCCGGTCTCCGTGCGGCCCGCCCTGAACGTGCTGCCCGACCGCCTGCGGCCCCATGTCCTACGAGGGCCCTTCGTGCGCGAGGAGGCGCTGGCCGTGCTGCGGGCCGGGGCGGCGGGCGCGGTGGCGCTAGTGGGCGGCGGTGCGCTGCTCGTCTCGGTGGCCCTCGTGGCGCGCATCGGCGCCGTCCACGCGTCGTTCGGGCAGATCACGGCCGTGTGGTCGGGCAGCGTCGCCGTGACCCTGCTGGCCCTCGCCCTGGTGCCGAACGCCGCGGTGTGGGGCGCTGTCTACGCCCTCGGCCCCGGCTTCACCGTCGGCGCCGGCACCGTGGTGGCCCCCGGGGGAGTGGAGGCGGGGGCGGCGCTGCCACCGTTCCCGCTGCTGGGGGCGGTGCCCGTGGCGGGGCTCGGGGGACCGCTCGGCATGGCTGTCCTCTTGGTGCCGGTGGCGGCGGGGTGCGTGGTGGCCTGGTGCACCGTCCGGGCGGCGGCGCCCGACGGCGGGGAGCGGGCCGAGGTGTGGCCGGTGGCGCGTACCGCCGTGAGCGCGGCGGCGTCCGCGGCCGTGTGCGGGGTGGCCATGGCGGTGCTCGCGGAGCTGGCGGGCGGCCCGATGGGCACGGGGACCCTCGCCGACTTCGGCCCGGCGTGGTGGCCTGCGGGCGGGGCGGCGCTGCTGTGGACGGGGGCGGTGGCGGTGCCCATGGCCCTCGTCGTACGGGCCTGGCGTCTGCTCACGTGGGACGGCCGACGCCCCTGGTGGCTCCCGCGGCTCAGGGTGCCGTTCCCCACGGCCCTGCCCCGGCCCCGGCTGCCGCGCCCGCTGCTGCCGCGCCCCCGCCTCGCCCGCCTGTGGCCCGTACGGGCCCGGCAGGGGGACACGCCGCTCCCGGCGGCCTCCGACCCAGCGGCCGCGGGGTCCCTGGCCCCGCCCCCGCCCCGGGCCGCGCCTCCGATCACGGCCCCGCCAAGGCCTACGGTCCCGCCCAGGGCTTTCTTCGAGGGGGAGGCCGGGAGCGGGACCGTGGCAGAGGCAGAGGCAGAGGCAGAGGCCGGGGGCGAGGCAGAGGCGGAGATCGGGGCCGGTGACGGAGTCAAGGCCCCGCCCATGCCCCCGAACCCCCCGCGCCGCGCGCCCGAAACCCGGACCACGGCTTCACCCGAGCCCGATCAAGAGCCCGAGCCCAAGCCCGAGCCCGAGCCCGAGCAAGACTCAGGACCCCAGCCCGAGCCCGAACAAGAGCCGGAACCCCAGCCCGAGCCCAACCCCGAGCCCGAGTCACAGTCCCAGCTCCAGCCCAACCCCGAGCGCGAGTCAAAGCCCCAGTCCCAGCCCGAGCCGAAGTCCCAGTCCCAGCCCGAGCCAAAGTCCCAACGCCAGCCCGAGCCAAAGTCCCAACGCCAGCCCGAGCCCGAGCCGAAGCCTTAACGCCAGCCCGAGCCCGAGCCGAAGCCTTAACGCCAGCCCCAGCCCGGCCCCAGCCGCGAGCGGCTGCCCAGCACCAGCCCCAGCCAAAGTCCCAACGCCAGCCCGAGCCCGACCTCAGCCGCGAGCGGCAGCCCAGGCCCAGCCCCGACCTCAGTCCCAAGCTCAGGCTCAGTCCCAAGCCCAAGCCCAAGCCCAAGCCCAGTCCCAAGCTCAGGCCCAGCTCTGAGCCCGGCAGCAACCCCGAGCCCGGTAGCAACCCCGAGCCCGGTAGCAACCCCGAGCCCGGTAGCAACCCCGGGCCCAGCAGCAGCCCCTAGTCCTGCTCTCCCAGCAGCGGTCGCAGCTGCTTCGGCAGAAGGTCCTCGCAGCCCTGCTGCGCCGTGCTCGTGAGGGCGTCGTCCACGCACGTGTAGTAGTCCCGGTACACGAGCTGCGCTGTGAACGTCCCCGCCACCATGAGCAGCGCGAGCGCGCCCGTCACCAGGCCGCTGATCGCGGCCGTCGTCTGCGGCCGCGTCGAGGAAGCGGCCCGCTGCGCCGCCGCGTCCCCCGCGGGGGCCGGAGCCGTCGGGTCCGGAGTGCGGGGCTTCGCGCGCAGGGACTGGATGGCCCAGCTCAGCGCGAGCGCGCCGAGCAGCAGCGCGACGTACCGCCAGCCGAACAGCGCGAAGAAGAAGGCCCACATGCCGGAGAGCAGGGCGTAGCGCGCTCGCCGCTGTGCGGGGTCCGTCGGGTCCCAGCGCGGCCCGCCGCCCGGCTTCGCGGGGTCGTCCTGGCCGGAATTGTCCCGTCGGCCGGGGCGCTCGCCGAAGCCGCCCTGGGAGCGGCCCGGCTGGCGGTCGCTCCACTGGCTGCCCCAGGGGGACTTCCGCCCGGAGCCGTCGGAGTCGCCCCCCGAGGAGTCGCCGCCCGAGGAGCCGCGCGGCTGCCACGGCTGGTCCGGAGTCCCCTCCGGCGGCGGCGCGAAGGGGTTGTCGTCGTCCTTGCCCGTGCCCTGGGCACCCGCGCCCCGGGACTCCGGTCCCTGGGAGTCGGGGTCCTGCGGTGGAGACGAAGGGCGGCTACGGTCCGGCATCAGGTGTGCGTCTTCCCTTGGGTAGGGCCGTGGTGGAGCCCATGAGCGGCTCGGCAACTCGGCGTTCGTCGGTATGGGGGCGCTTTCCCGCAGACGCTACCCTCCGCCCGCGCCCCCGTCCCGTGAGGGGCGGTTCGGTGTGCCGGTATCGTTGCAGGCGGTCGGCCGCTTCGTAGGGTTCCCCGTATGGCGGGAGGCGAAGCCTTCGTACGACCGTACAAAGCCGCGCGCGCCGAGACGTGCGTATCAAGACACGCGTGACGAGACGCACCTTCCGAGAAAGGGCCCCGCTGTGGCCAAGAGCGCTGTGGGCGAGCGCCCCGAACGAGGCGAGGGCCCCGAACAAGGCGAGGACCCCGAAGGCGGCGAGCGCCCCGAAAGCCGGGAGGACCTCCTCGGACGAGGCGAGCGCCCCGAAAGCCGGGAGGACCTCCTCGGACGAGGCGAGCGCCCCGAAAGCCAGGAGGACCTCCGACGAGGCGAGCGCCCCGCGAGCGGGGAGGGCCCCGGACGGGTCCGGCGCCCCAAGCGGCTCGTCGTGCTGGTCTCCGGTTCGGGCACCAACCTCCAGGCCCTGCTCGACACGATCCGCGCCGAGGGGGCCGAGGGCTACGGCGCCGAGATCGTCGCCGTCGGCGCCGACCGCGACGGCATCGCGGGCCTGGAGCGCGCGGAACGCGCGGGCATCCCGACCTTCGTCTGCCGGGTGAAGGACCACGAGACCCGTGGCGCGTGGGACGCGGCCCTGGCCGAGGCGACGGCCGCGCACCGCCCCGACCTGGTGGTCTCCGCCGGGTTCATGAAGATCGTGGGGGAGGAGTTCCTCGCGCGCTTCGGCGGGCGGTTCGTGAACACGCACCCCGCGCTGCTGCCCAGTTTTCCGGGGGCCCACGGCGCGCGCGACGCGCTCGCGTACGGCGTGAAGGTCACCGGCTGCACCGTCCACTTCGTCGACGACGGCGTCGACACCGGCCCGATCATCGCCCAGGGCGTGGTCGAGGTCCGGGACGAGGACGACGAGAGCGCTCTGCACGAGCGCATCAAGGAAGTCGAGCGCACGCTGCTCGTCGATGTCGTGGGGCGTCTGGCCCGGCACGGCTACCGCATTGAGGGACGAAAGGTTCTTATCCCGTGACCGCCGAAGCTAAGAACGCTGCGAACGCGACCGCGGACGCCGCGCGGCGCCCGATCAAGCGCGCGCTCGTCAGCGTCTACGACAAGACCGGCCTGGAGGAGCTCGCGCGCGGGCTGCACGAGGCGGGCGTCGAACTCGTCTCCACCGGCTCGACCGCCGCGAGGATCGCCGCCGCCGGAGTGCCCGTCACCAAGGTCGAGGAGCTGACCGGCTTCCCCGAGTGCCTGGACGGCCGGGTCAAGACCCTGCACCCCAAGGTCCACGCGGGCATCCTCGCCGACCTGCGCCTCGACGACCACCGCCGCCAGCTCGACGAGCTCGGCGTCGAGCCCTTCCAGCTCGTCGTGGTGAACCTCTACCCCTTCAAGGAGACCGTCGCCTCGGGCGCGACGCCCGACGAGTGCGTCGAGCAGATCGACATCGGCGGTCCCTCGATGGTCCGCGCCGCCGCCAAGAACCACCCCTCGGTCGCGGTCGTCACCGACCCGGAGCGGTACGCCGACGTCCTCGCGGCGGTCAAGGCGGGCGGCTTCGACCTGACCGCGCGCAAGCGGCTCGCGGGCGAGGCGTTCCGGCACACGGCCGCGTACGACGTGGCGGTGGCCGGATGGTTCGCCGACGACTACGCGTCGGCCGACGAGTCCGGCTTCCCCGGCTTCATCGGCGCGACCTACGAGCGCAAGAACGTGCTCCGCTACGGCGAGAACCCCCACCAGGGCGCCGCTCTCTACGTCGACGGCACGGGCGGCCTCGCCGAGGCCGAGCAGCTGCACGGCAAGGAGATGTCGTACAACAACTTCACGGACACGGACGCCGCGCGCCGTGCCGCGTACGACCACGACGAGCCCTGCGTCGCGATCATCAAGCACGCCAACCCGTGCGGCATCGCGGTCGGCGCCGACGTCGCCGAGGCGCACCGCAAGGCGCACGCCTGCGACCCGCTGTCGGCATTCGGCGGTGTGATCGCGGTGAACCGCCCCGTCTCCAAGGAGATGGCCGAGCAGGTCGCCGAGATCTTCACCGAGGTCATCGTCGCGCCGGACTACGAGGACGGCGCCCTCGAAGCCCTCACCAAGAAGAAGAACATCCGCGTGCTGCGGGCCGGCCAGGCGCCGTCGAACGCCGTCGAGGTCAAGCAGATCGACGGCGGCGCGCTGCTCCAGGTCACCGACCGGCTCCAGGCCGAGGGCGACGACCCCGCCCACTGGACGCTCGCCACGGGCGAGGCCCTGAGCGAGAGCGAGCTGGCCGAGCTGGCGTTCGCGTGGAAGGCGTCCCGCGCGGTGAAGTCCAACGCGATCCTGCTCGCCAAGGACGGCGCCTCGGTCGGCGTCGGCATGGGCCAGGTCAACCGCGTCGACTCCGCGAAGCTCGCCGTCGAGCGGGCGGGCGAGGAGCGGGCCCGCGGCTCCTACGCGGCCTCCGACGCGTTCTTCCCCTTCCCCGACGGTCTGGAGATCCTGACCGCGGCGGGCGTCAAGGCGGTCGTCCAGCCCGGCGGTTCGGTCCGCGACGAGCTGGTCGTCGAGGCGGCGAAGAAGGCGGGCGTCACGATGTACTTCACCGGGACCCGGCACTTCTTCCACTGAGCCCCGAGCCCCGAGCCCCGAGCATGGAGCACGGAGCCCCGAGCACCGAGCCCCCGAGCGGGCTCACCCGCGGGCTGACACCCGGTCGGACACGCCGAAGGCCGCGCCTTTCCGCAAGGGAAGGCGCGGCCTTCGCGCGTCGGCGTGCGGCCGGGGCGCTAGTTGTTGGAGCGCTGGACCACCATCGTCTTGGCGGCCTTGTCGTGCCAGCCCTGCTGGCGTCCGGTCTTGTCCCAGAACGGGGACAGGTAGACGAGGAGGGCGCCGATGCCGCAGGCCAGGGAGCCGAGGATCGGGATGATGTAGCGGACGAAGGCCGCGCCGACGCCCGGCTTCTGGCCGGTGTCGGCGTTGATGACGCGGATGCCGACGGCGAGCTTGCCGAGGGTGCCGCCGACGAGGGCCGTCATCAGCCACTCGTAGAGCAGGCCGACGACCGCGAAGGCGCCGAGCGAGGCGCCCATGGTGGCCATGACGTCGGAGCCGGCGTCGTTCATGCAGCTGTCGTACGTGACCGAGTTCGGGTCACAGTCCGACGCCGCGCCCACGAGACCGGCGATGCCGATCGCGAGCAGGATGCCGTAGATGATGCCGAACGCCACGCCGTCGATCACACGGGCGCCGAAGCGGCGGCCCATGGACGCCACCGTGGGACCGCCGCCCTGGTAGCCGTAGCCACCACCGGGCTGCTGGGGGTACGCGCCGTACGGGGAAGCCGGCTGCTGCGGGTAGCCGTAGCCCTGCTGGGGGACGCCCTGCGGCGCCTGCTGGGGGTAACCGTAGCCGGGCTGGCCCGGAGCCTGGCCGTAACCGGGCTGCCCCTGTGGCGGCTGCTGTCCGTAGGGGTTGTTGGGGTCGCCGTAACTCATGGCGGTCTTCCTCCGTCGGGATGGTGCGGGGACGACGCGGCACATCACGGAGGAAGGTGTCACAGATGCGGTCCGTCCCCCCGACACTGCCCGCGGCACTGTGCCGCACATGGTTCTTTAGCCGCGGCTTATTTGTCCAGGCGCGGCGTGCAGGTGTTGTGCAAGTGCAACCTCGCTGATCAGCGGGTGAGACGTGGTGACGCCCTGATTGGAACCGGGCGGCCCTCATCCGGGAAGATGGGGTCATGACCGCCCAGATTCTCGATGGCAAGGCCACCGCAGCCGCGATCAAGTCCGAACTGACCGCCCGCGTGGCGGCCCTGAAGGAGAAGGGCGTCACGCCCGGACTCGGTACCGTCCTGGTCGGCGACGACCCGGGCAGCCAGAAGTACGTCGCGGGCAAGCACCGCGACTGCGCGCAGGTCGGCATCGCCTCCATCCAGCGCGAACTGCCCGCCACCGCCTCCCAGGAGGAGATCGAGGCGGTCGTGCGCGAACTCAACGACGACCCCGCCTGCACCGGCTACATCGTCCAACTCCCGCTGCCCAAGGGCATCGACGAGAACCGCGTCCTGGAACTGATGGACCCGGCCAAGGACGCCGACGGACTGCACCCCATGAACCTCGGCCGCCTCGTCCTGAACGAGCCGGCCCCGCTGCCCTGCACCCCGTACGGCATCATCCGGCTGCTGCGGCAGCACGGCGTGGAGATCAAGGGCGCCGAGGTCGTGGTCGTCGGGCGCGGTGTCACCATCGGCCGGCCGATGCCGCTGCTGCTCACCCGCAAGTCCGAGAACGCCACGGTCACGCAGTGCCACACCGGCACCCGTGACCTCGCCGCGCACCTGAAGCGGGCCGACATCATCGTGGCCGCCGCGGGCGTCCCGCACCTCATCAAGCCCGAGGACGTGAAGCCGGGCGCCGCCGTCCTGGACGTCGGTGTCTCGCGCGACGACAGCGGCAAGATCGTCGGGGACGTCCACCCGGGCGTCGCCGAGGTCGCCGGGTGGATCTCCCCGAACCCGGGCGGCGTCGGTCCGATGACCCGCGCCCAGCTCCTGGTGAACGTCGTCGAGGCCGCCGAGCGCAGCACTGCCGCGAGCTGACCCGGGGAAGGGGCGCGCTCATGAACGCAGAATCCGAGCGGAAGTCCGCGAAGGCCGCGGGGTCCGCGAAGGCCGCGGGGTCCGCCGAGGCGGAGGCGGCCGGGCCCGCGGTTGCGCACCCGGCAGAGGAGCCGGCACAGGACCCGGCGGACGTCGAGGCCAAGGGCGCGGTCAGCGCGCCGGGGCCCGACGGCGAACCGCGGAAGGTCTCGCGCCGCTTCCCGCTGTTCACCCGCGACACCGCCCGCCCCGAGGGCGGCGGCCGCGCGGCCCCCGGCGACGCCCCCGCCCCGGCCCGCCAGTGGCCGCTGCTCAGCGTCCTCGGCCTGGTCGGCCTGGGGCTGCTGCTCACCGCGCTCGACGTGTTCCGGCTCGGCACCGTGCTGATCGGCGTGGCCCTCGTCGGCGGCGCCGTGCTGCGGTGGGCGCTGCCGGACGTCGGCATGCTGGCGGTGCGCTCGCGGTTCACGGACATGGTGACGTACGGGGCGCTCGGCGGGGCCATCATCCTGCTGGCCCTGATGGCGCAGCCCAAGCCGGTCCTGGAGATCCCGTTCCTGGACGACACGCTGCACTTCACGATCGACAGCTGACCCGGCGCCGACGCCGTGAGCGGTGCGTGACGGTGGCCCGTCCTCCCCCGGAGGGACGGGCCACCGTCGTTCCCGACGGCCTCTGGCGCGGAAGCCGGCGCGCACTCCCCCTGGTGCAAAAGCTACGGCGGGGTCCCCGGGGGCGTCGTCACACACCAGGTTGATCCCGGGGCACTCCCGGCGCGGTAGCCGCGCGGTTCCTACAACTTCCGCGGTACCGCCGCTGGTTGACGTACCGCCCAGAGAACGCGCGTTACGCTGCGGCGATGCGCATCCGCCCTGTCGTCGTCGACGCGCTCATCGCGGTCGCCCTGACCACGGTGGCCGTGCTGCTCGGCCAGGAGTCCGCACGGCAGGGCTGGCCGGAACTCGACCCCCTCGGGTACGCGCTGGTGGCCCTCGTCAACCTGCCCGCGGTCCTGCGGGGCAAGGCGCCGCTCACCGTGCTCCTCTTCGTGCACGCCGTGTGGACCGTGTACGTCACCGCCGGGTACTGGCCGGTCCTGAACACCTTCGCGCCCATGCTCGCCGTCTACACCGTGGCGTCCGTGCGGCCCGCCCGCGTCTCCCTGCCCTGCGCGGTGCTGATGGGAGCCGTGTGGATCTACGCGGGCCTGTGCGACGCGGGAGCGGCGATGCCCGCCGTCGTCGCCCAGGCGGTCGGCTTCCCCCTGGTGATCTGGCGCTTCGGGCACGCCGCGCGCCGGACGGCCGAACTGGCCCGGCAGCTCAAACGGGAGCAGGACGAGCGGGCACGGCGCGAGGTCCAGCAGGAGCGGGGGCGGATCGCGCGGGAGCTGCACGACGTCGTGGCGCACCACATGTCGGTCATATCCGTGCAGGCGGGCCTCGCCACCTTCGTCTTCGGCTCGGACCCGCCCACGGCGCGCTCGGCGCTCGGCACCATCGCGGACACCAGCGGCGAGGCGCTCGAAGAGCTGCGCCGCATGCTGCGCGTGCTGCGGGCGGAGGACGGCGACGGTGAGGACGGCGCGCCGGCGGCGCCCATGCCGGGCCTCGCCCGCCTCGACGAGATGGTCGAGCGGGTGCGGGCCGGGGGAGTCCCGGTCGAGCTGCGCGTGACGGGCACTCCACGGCCCCTCGCGCCCGGCGTCGAGCTGTGCGCGTACCGCGTGGCGCAGGAGGCGCTGACCAACGTGATGAAGCACGCGGGCGGCGCGGGCACCACCGTGGAACTCGCCTACCGGCGCCACCACATCGAGGTCTCGGTGACCGACGACGGCGAGGGGGTGATTCCGGACAAGGTGCGGACGGGCGCGGGGCACGGCTTGATTGGGATGCGGGAGCGGGCCAAGCTCTACGGCGGGACGATCAGCATCGGCCCGCTGAGCGAGGGAGGATTCGCCGTGCGCCTCACCTTGCCGACCTCGGCCCGGGCAGCGGCGCGGGGGGACGACACCACGGGATGACCGGCTCGGTGAAAGTACTCGTCGTGGACGACCAGTTCCTCATCCGCGCGGGCCTGGTCGGACTCCTGCGCGCCGCGCCCGGCATCGAGGTCGTCGGCGAGGCGGGCGACGGCGACGAGGCCGTGGCGCTCGCCGCCGAGACGCGGCCCGACGTCATCCTCATGGACATCCGGATGCCCGGCACGAACGGCATCACGGCCACCACGCGCATCCTCGCCCAGGCGGCGGAACCCCCACCGCGGGTCCTGGTCCTGACCACCTTCGACCTCGACGAGTACGTGTACGGGGCGCTGCGCGCCGGCGCCTCGGGGTTCCTGCTCAAGGACTCGGGCCCGGAGCGGCTGCTCGCCGCGGTCGCGGCGGTCGGCGGCGGCGACGCGCTCTTCGCGCCCAGCGTGACGCGCCGCCTGGTCGAGGCGTTCGCGCGGCAGGCCGCGTGCCCCGACGGCGGCGCCGAGGGCGGACCGCCGCCCGACCTCGCGGCGCTGACCGGGCGTGAGGTGGAGGTCCTGAAGCTGATCGCCCGCGGCCTGACCAACGCGGACATCGCCGAGCGGCTCTACATCAGCGAGGCCACCGTCAAGACGCACCTCAACCGCACGATGAGCAAGCTCGGCCTGGACAGCAGGGCGCAGGCGGTGGTGGTGGCCTACGAGTCGGGCCTCGTCACGCCGGGCGCGCGGTGAGCCTCCCGCGGTGCGGGTGCGGGTGCGGGTGCGGGTCCGGGGGCCCGGCACGGCCCCCGGCGGTCGTCGGTCAGCAGGTGACGACCTTGCCGTAGGAGCCGCGGCCCCAGTTCCACTCCCACTGCTGGCCCGGCTGGTAGGTGAGGCACGGCGAGTCGTTGCCCCAGTCGATGACGACCTTCAGGTGCATGGTCTCGCGGCAGTTGTTCGTGACCTTCACGTACTTGCGGTGCTTGATCACGTCCCGCTTCACACAGGATGGCGCGGTGCCCCGCACCGCCGCCGCCTCGGCCGCGGGGGCCGTGGCGAGGCAGGTGCCGAGGAGGGCGGAGGCGGCGACGAGGCCGCCGGCGAGACGCTTGCCGTACTTCATGTACGGGTCCCTTCATGAGTGCGTGCGTTGCCTTTGCACTCTGCCGATCTCCCCGGGGTCCGCGCCGCAGACTTGGCCGAAGTACGCCCTTTCGGGCCAATCACCCCGGCGCGCAGGGGAACGGAAAGGAGACGGCGCCCGTCCTCTCCCCCGTGGGAGGACGGGTGCCGTCGTCAGGGAGGGTCGATTCCCGGAGGAATCACCCGATGTAAGCGGTGCGTTCCGCTCGAGATCCAGAGTCATGGACGCGCCAACATCGTTCAAGCTCTGCCCGGCCCCTGTGGCACGGAGGTGACCATTCCGCAACGGTGTTCGAGGCGTGCAACGACCCTGGTCCGATGTGCGTGACCGGCCACCACGAGGCGGTGGGACACTGTTCGGCGGACCGCGGGAACTGACATCCTGACTCCGCGCATCCCTCTCGACGGGGCGGCGACCGGGCGGACGCGGGCGCAGGACAAGGACGTACGGGGGCACGACAGGCACGTACGGGGGGAATAGGGGGAGTAATGCCTCGTTGGAAGGCACTGCCGGACGAGCTCGACCCAGAGGTCAGGGAGTTCGCCGACCAGCTCCGCAGGCTCGTGGACCGCAGTGGTCTGAGCATCGCGGCGGTCTCGGACCGGACCGGGTACAGCAAGACGTCGTGGGAGCGCTATCTGAACGGGCGGCTGCTCGCGCCCAAGGGGGCGATCGTCGCGCTGGCCGAGGTGACGGGCACGCCGCCCGTGCACCTCATCACCCTCTGGGAGCTCGCGGAGCGCGCCTGGAGCCGGTCCGAGATGCGCCACGACATGACCATGCAGGCGATACGCATATCCCAGGCGCGGGCCGCGCTGAAGGAGGCGGAACAGCGCCAGGCCGCGTCCGCCAAGTCGCGGTCGAAGTCCGGCAGAACGTCCGACAAACCCGCCGGCAAGTCCTCCGGCAAACCGCCCGGCAGGGACGACGCGGCCCCGGCGCGCAACGGCTCCGCGGGCGTCGGCGGCCTGACCGGCGTGGCGGGCCCCGCGGGCGTGTCGCCCACGCTGCCGCCGCACCACACCCCCGCCGCCCACTCCGCCCCGGGCCCGGGCGCGCCGCACGCGGCCCGGCAGGGCGAGTCGCCCGACGGGCAGCGCCGCAAGCGCAAGCTGACGATGTTCCTCGCGGGGGTCGTCGGAGCCCTCGTCGTGATCGCGGCGGCGGTCTTCCTGACCGACTTCGGCGGCGACGAGAAGAAGGCCGGGGCGGAACCGTCCAAGACCCCCACGTCCAGCGAGGCGGAGCTGCCCGCGGGCGTCGAGTGCAGCGGCGCGGACTGCGCGGGCAAGGACCCCGAGAACATGGGCTGCGGCGGCGAGCTGGCGAAGACCGCCTCGCGGGCCACGGTCGGCAAGACCCTGGTCGAGGTGCGCTACAGCAAGACGTGCGGGGCGGCGTGGGCGCGCATCACCCAGGCCACGCCGGGCGACAAGGTCACGATCACCGGATCGGGCAAGGGCGCCGACGCCCAGCAGAACAGCACGGTCAACGAGGACTTCGACGCGTACACGCCGATGGTCGCGGTCAAGGAGGGCACGTCCGCGAAGGCCTGCGCGACGCTGGCCTCGGGGCAGACGGGCTGCACGGAGTAACCGTCCGGGAGGCCCCCCGCCGGCCCTCTGACCAGGCCGTCGACGGGCGGCGGCAAGAATTTTCCGCGGCGGGTGCATGAGCCGTTCATCGCGGGGCAGGCGGACGGTACCCCCACGGGAGTGGTTCACACCCCCACAGCGGCCGCCACCCTCCCCCCGGTGGCGGCCGCCCCTCTTTTCCGGCAACGCGTTTTCCCGCACCGCGGTTTCGGCGTCAGCGCTTCCGCGTCACCGTCTCCGGCATCGCGGTGAAGCTGTGGGCTGGGCCACACGGACCCGGCGGCAGGGGGTGGCCGGGGCGCGATAGCCTGGCGGCGGATCTCTCTTGATGCCAAGAGATCGATCATCGAGAGGCGATCGAGGACTCGAAGAGGCGTCGGCGGGGATCCAGGAATCAGGGGATCCAGTAGAGGGACACGGGACCCCACCGCCAGCTGTCTTACGGAGATCGCCATGACCCGCACTCCCGTGAATGTCACCGTCACCGGCGCGGCCGGCCAGATCGGCTACGCGCTGCTCTTCCGCATCGCCTCGGGCCACCTGCTCGGCGCGGACGTGCCGGTCAACCTGCGCCTTCTGGAGATCACGCCGGCGCTGAAGGCCGCCGAGGGCACCGCCATGGAGCTCGACGACTGCGCCTTCCCGCTGCTGAACTCGATCGAGATCAGCGACGACCCGAACGTCGCCTTCGACGGCGCCAACGTCGCCCTCCTGGTCGGCGCCCGCCCCCGCACCAAGGGCATGGAGCGCGGTGACCTCCTGGAGGCCAACGGCGGCATCTTCAAGCCCCAGGGCAAGGCCATCAACGACAACGCCGCGGACGACATCAAGGTCCTCGTCGTCGGCAACCCGGCCAACACCAACGCGCTCATCGCGCAGGCCGCCGCCCCGGACGTGCCGGCCGAGCGCTTCACCGCGATGACCCGCCTCGACCACAACCGCGCCCTGTCGCAGCTGGCGAAGAAGACGGGCGCCTCGGTCTCCGACATCAAGCGCCTGACCATCTGGGGCAACCACTCGGCCACCCAGTACCCCGACATCTTCCACGCGGAGATCGCCGGCAAGAACGCCGCCGAGGTCGTGAGCGACCAGGCCTGGCTCGCCGACGACTTCATCCCGACCGTCGCCAAGCGCGGCGCCGCGATCATCGAGGCCCGCGGCGCGTCCTCGGCCGCCTCCGCCGCCAACGCCGCCATCGACCACGTCCACACGTGGGTCAACGGCACTGCGGACGGCGACTGGACCTCCATGGGCATCCCGTCCGACGGCTCGTACGGCGTTCCCGAGGGCCTCATCTCCTCCTTCCCCGTCACCACCAAGGACGGCAAGTACGAGATCGTCCAGGGCCTGGAGATCAACGAGTTCTCGCGTGCGCGCATCGACGCGTCCGTGCAGGAGCTCACCGAGGAGCGCGAGGCCGTCCGCGGTCTCGGCCTCATCTAGCACGAGACTCCCGGGCGCCCGCGCCCGTGAGGCGAACCCGCCCCCGGCAGCCGCTCACCGCGGCCACCGGGGGCGGTGCCGTCCCCGCACCACCGCTGTTCACCGGTTCGGGGGACCGGAAGGTCCTTCTCCGCACCGGGGCGCGCACGCTCCCCTAGCTTGCGCTCATGCACGACGACCTGCCGCAGTACGCGAACACCGAGGCCACCCGGCTGCTCTGCGCCGGTGTCCGGCTCGACCCCGCGTTCGGCAGGCGCGTCGTCGACGAACTCGTCGGACACGCCGAGCGCCCCGTCGCCCCGGCCCTCGGCGCCGACGTTTTGCCGGTGCTCGCCCACGCGCTGCGCGCCCGCCGCGCCGAGGTGCGCACCGCGTGGCTGCTGCTCGCCGCCTGGGCCGGGTTCCTCGCCGCCGACTCGCTGATGATCTGGGACGCCCTGGCGGACCGGGCGGGCGGCGAGGCAGGGCTCTCCGGCGGGGACATCGCGCTGCTCGCCGTCGAGCCCGCCGACCATGGCGAGCACTCCGGGCCCTGGGGCGGGTTCGGCACCCTGGTACCGGGCGGCTGGGCCGTCTCGTACGCCGTCGTCGTGCTGCTGCTCCGGCTGGCCAGGGCCGTCTCCGGACGCCCCACGCACGGCGGGTCGCCCCGCGAGGCGCAGCTGCCGCCCGTCCTCGCCTGGCTGCGGCGCCGCGTCGCCCTCCTGCTGAACCTGTTCGTCTGGTCGACGGCCGCCGCGTACGGGATCGAGGCGCTGGCCGGGATCGGCGACAACCCCTACCCCGTGGTCTTCCCGCTCCTCATGGCGGCCGTGGTGTGGCGCCACCAGCACCTCGCCAAGCGGACGCTCCGCACCGAGCTTGCCCGGCGGAACTTCGACGGGGTCGCCCAGTCACGCCTGCCGCGCCGGTACGCGCGCATCGCCGAGTGCGTCCGCCGCGAGCAGCGGGCCCCGCTCACCCTGTACGACGCCAACCGCCCCTTCATCGGCTCCGGCACACCCCGCAAACCGTGGTCCGTCGTCCTTGAGCTGCGCCGCCGCGACGGCGAGGAGCCACAGGAGCAGCCGGGCGGCGGCGTGCCCCGGCAGGGCGCGCCGCCGCGGGCGCCGCTCGCCGCGCGCGACGTCATCGAGATGATCCGGCCCCGCCTCCAGGAGCTGCGCACCTCCGCCGCGACCGGCAGCAGGGACCGGCTGCGCGACCTGGAGATCACCGAGTTCGTCTGCCTCCCCGCGGGCCCCGGCCGCGACGAGCCGCTGGAGGCCGGGCCCGGTGAGGAGCCCGCGGCGGTCTACGCCCCCGCGCAGGTCGGGCGGCACATCGCCGAAGCGGCGGGCGAGGGCGGGGAGGCCCGGCGGCACTTCCTGCGGCTCAGGGTGGGCGCCTGGGACGAGCAGGTCGTCCTCTCGCTGCTGGTCGGGGTGCACACGCAGGGCGGCATGCTGGTCCTGGAAGTGGTGCCGCACGTGCTCGGGCCGATCGTGCCGGAGTACCGCGCGGTCGACCGCATCGTCGCGGGCGAACCGGAGGGCCCGCTGCGCGACGCCCTGCGCGCCTGCGTCGACGCCCCCACCGCCGGCCTCGCGATCGGCGTGGCCGCGCTGCGCACGCTGCCGTCCCTCGGCGCCTCGCTCCGGTTCTGGCTGGCCGACGACGACGAGGCCGCCCCCAGGTGGCTCGGGCCGCGCGCCGCGGACGCCCTGCGCGCGCTGCGGCGGCGCTGCTCGGCGCTCTGGCCCGCGCTGCCCGACGGCGTGCCGTCCGACGCCCCGGACGTCTCGCTGCGCGAACTGGCCGCCACCGACAGCCTCTCCCTCCTCCAGGAGATGGACGTGGCCCGCTACACGAAGACCCTCCAGGACCGCATCGGCGAGGGCGTCCGCGAGGCGCTGCGCCTCGGCGGATACCGCACGGACCGCCTGGAGCAGCACATCACGCAGATCACCAACAGCGGGGTCTACATCGGGGAGATGTCCGGCGGCGCCCTCGCCACCGGCGCCCACGGCCGGGCCGCGCACCACGAGAGGAGCACGGCATGAGCGCGGAGACGGGCACCGGCGGCGGGGCGCACGTGCAGATCGGCTCGATCAGCGGGGGCTCCCAGGCCTTCGGGGACCACGGCAGGGCCGATTCCACCAACGTCACGATCGTGCCGGGACAGGGGTACGAGCGGCTGCTCGGCGCGGTGCGCACCCTGCGCGGCGAGCTGGACGGGGCCGAGGGGCACACGCCCGAGGACGAGGAGCTGGACGCCGAACTCGTCGCGGTCGAGCGGGAGATCGGCCGCACCGGCAGCAGCGGTCCGCTCACGAGGCTGCGCACCCTCCTTGAGCGGTACGGCGCCGCCACCGCGACGGCCGCGTCGGTGACCGCCGTGCTGCAGGCGATCGCCCAGATCCCGGGCTGAGCGGTGCGGTCCCGCGAACCGGTGCGCGCCGACGGCCCCGCGCGCGCCTTCGACCCCGTCCGCCAGGAGTGGCAGGACACCGAGGAGGAGCGGCGGATCGCCGGGCTCCACGAGCGGGACGCCGCCCGCCAGCGCACGGCGCTGCACGGCGTCCTGGCCGTCCTCGCGGCCTGCTCCCTCGCCTTCGGCGTCTGGGCGCTCGGCTGGAAGGACGAGCCGGGGCCCGTGGCGTACCGGGGGGAGTGGGGGCCGTCGCGGGAAGAGGGCGGGGGCGCCGGCTCCACCGCGTCCCCCTCCCCGACGGGCGCGCTGCCCGCCGACTACGAGGAGGTGACCGACCTCCAGGGCTACCGGCTCGCCGTGCCGCGCGGCTGGGAGCGTGAGCAGATCTCCCCCGACGAGGGCCACGACGTGGTCAACTACCGCAGCCCCGACGGGGCCAGGCGGTTGCAGGTGTACCAGGTCGGCGAGGCGACACCATACGACTCGCTGCGGGAGTACCTGAAGGTCTCGTCCGTGCGGAAGGCCGAGGGGTACGAGCAGATCTCCTTCGGGCGTCTCGAACGCGACGGACTGCCCGCCGCCCGCCTCGAACACCTCACCGACCGGATTCCCGGGGAGCGGGAGATCGGCATCTGGCACGTCATCGACCAGCGCTTCGAGGCCTTCGACGGCCGGCTGTACGCGGTGGCGGCCTACGGCGCCGAGGCCGACGGCAGGGCCGACGAGGAGGAACTCCTCACGACGGCCCTGACCCGGTTCTGCCCGCCGTTCCAGGAGTGCCCGACCCCGGGGACGTAGCTTCCTCTGTCGCCTGTCGCCTATTGCTCACCTGCTCTTGAATGTAGTACTTCTTATACATGAGCGAGCACGTGCACAACAGGTTGGCGATGGTGCGCGCCGAGCGGAAGGTGTCGCGCCAGCGCCTGGCCGAGGCGGTGGGTGTCCACTACCAGACCATCGGCTACATCGAGCGGGGGCAGTACAACCCGAGCCTCGACCTCGCACTCAAGGTCGCGAAGTTCTTCGAGCTGCCGGTCGAGGCGCTGTTCTCCCTCGAACCGTTCCGGCCGCTCACGGATCAGGTCTACGGGAGGAACCAGTGATGACGGCGGCCGACGAACGCCCCCTGACCAGCTATGACCGGCGGATGTACCGGCTGATGAACCGCCGCGAGGGCGACGCCCTCCACGCCACCGCCGCCCGCAGGCGCGCCGTGGTGGTGGGCCACGTCGCGCTGACGGCCGTGGCCGTCGCCGCCTGGCTGTTCTCCGTCGTGGGCGAGCAGCGCTGGGCCACGTTCGCGATGCTCGGCCTGCTGCTGCCCTGGTGCGTCGCGACCGGCGTCATCAACAGCTCCACCCGCGGCCTGCTCGAACTGCGGGTCCGCGCGCTGGACGAGCGCCAGCGCGCGGAGCGCGTCCAGGTGGCGGCCCGGTCCCGGAGCGTGATGCTGTGGCTGCTCCTCGCGGTGGCCGTCGGGGCGGGCGCGCTCACCCTGAAGGGCGCGGACACCGAGGGGTACCTCTTCCCGGTCCTGTTCTCCGTCTTCGTCGTCCACTGGTTGATGCCGCTCTGGGTGGCCGGCCTCTCCGTACGCGACGAGCCGCACTTCGACGAGGGCGTCGACGGACTCGATGACCTCGGCGACCTCGGCGGCGCCGCGGAGGCCGCCGACGCCCGGCCGCCCCGGCCATAGCGGCACGTTCCGCCCTTCCTGTCCCCGCGCTCAGTGACACAGCGCACTTTCGGCCAGGCCAGGCATGCTTTCCCGCCCGTTGGGAAGGTGCTCCCGGCTCCCGCGAGTGACTAGCGGGGCATTTGACAGGAACGGAAGGCATACGGGACGTGTCCGCACAACAGACCATCCATGTGGGCGGAGAGTGGCTGAGCGCCGCCTCCGGCGCCACTCGCGAGATCCTCGACCCGGCGGATGCCCAGCCGTTCGCGCTGATCGCCGAGGGCGGCTCCGAGGACGCCGACGCGGCCATCGCCGCCGCACGCGCCGCCTTCGACGACGGGCCGTGGCCGGCCACCCCCGTCGCCGAGCGCGCCGCGCTGCTGCGCCGGGTCGCCGACCTCCTCGTACGCGACCGCGAGAAGATCGGCCTCCTGGAGAGCCGGGACGCGGGCAAGACCCTCGAAGAGGGCCGCGTCGACGTCGACTGCGTCGCCGACGCCTTCCGGTACTTCGCCGACCTGGTGATCGGCGAGGGCGCCGGACGCGTCGTGGACGCGGGCTCCGACGAGATCCACAGCGTCGTCGTGCACGAGCCCGTCGGCGTCTGCTCGATGATCACGCCCTGGAACTACCCGCTGCTCCAGGCCAGCTGGAAGATCGCGCCCGCGCTCGCCGCGGGCAACACGTTCGTCATCAAGCCGAGCGAGATCACGCCGCTGACGACCGTCGCGCTCATCGAGCTGCTCGTCGAGGCCGGCCTGCCCGCCGGCGTCGCCAACATCGTGACCGGCCCCGGCCACACCGTCGGCGCCCGCCTCGCCGACCACCCCGACGTCGACCTGGTCTCCTTCACCGGCGGCCTCGTCTCCGGCACCAAGGTCGCCCAGGCCGCCGCCCTCGGCGTGAAGAAGGTCGCCCTGGAACTCGGCGGCAAGAACCCCAACGTCGTCTTCGCCGACGCCTGCGCCACCGACGACGGCTTCGACACCGCCGTCGACCAGGCGCTGAACGCCGCCTTCATCCACAGCGGGCAGGTCTGCTCCGCCGGCGGCCGCCTCATCATCGAGGAGTCCGTCCGCGAGCGCTTCGTGGCCGAACTCGCCCGCAGGGCCGCGAAGATCAAGCTCGGCCGCGGCACCGAGGACGGCGTCGAGTGCGGCCCGCTCGTCTCGGCGCAGCAGCGCGAGAAGACCGAGATGTACGTGGCCTCCGCGCTGGAGGAGGGCGCGGTGCTCCGCTCCGGCGGCAAGCGCCCCGAGCCGAGCGAAGTGCGGCCCGCCGAGGGCTACTTCTACGAGCCGACCGTGCTCGACCAGTGCCACCGCGAGATGAAGGCCGTCCGCGAAGAGGTCTTCGGGCCCGTCCTGACCGTCGAGACCTTCCGCACCGAGGACGAGGCCGTGGCCCTCGCCAACGACACCGAGTACGGTCTCGCGGGCGCCGTGTGGACCAGCGACCAGGGCCGCGCGAGCCGCATGGCCCGCCGGATGCGCCACGGCACCATCTGGATCAACGACTTCCACCCCTACCTGCCGCAGGCGGAGTGGGGCGGCTTCGGCAAGAGCGGCGTCGGGCGCGAGCTCGGCCCCGCCGGTCTCGCCGAGTACCGCGAGTCCAAGCACGTCTACCAGAACCTGGCACCGCGCCCGGTGCGCTGGTTCGCGGGCTGACGCCCGTCCACCCCTTACGCGCAAGCACCTTGCACCACCTCGCAGGAAGAGGAGTAGCTACCCCCATGGCTGAAACCCCCCAGGCAGTGGCCGAGTCCGGCGCCGAGGCCGAGGCCGAGGCCGAGTACGACTACGTCATCGTCGGCGGCGGCACCGCGGGATCGGTGATCGCCTCCCGGCTCACCGAGGATCCCGGCGTCACCGTCGCCGTCATCGAGGGCGGACCCAGCGACATCGACCGTGAGGACGTCCTCACGCTCCGCCGCTGGCTCGGTCTGCTCGGCGGCGACCTCGACTACGGCTACACGACCACGGAGCAGCCGCGCGGCAACTCCCACATCCTGCACAGCCGTGCCAAGGTGCTCGGCGGGTGCTCGTCGCACAACACCCTGATCTCCTTCAAGCCGCTGCCGTCCGACTGGGACGAGTGGGAGGAGGCCGGGGCCGCCGGCTGGAACGCCAAGGCGATGGACCCCTACTTCGGCAAGCTGCGCAACAACATCGTGCGCGTCGCCAAGAAGGACCAGAACCAGATCGCCACCGACTGGGTCGAGGCGGCGAAGACCGCCCTCGGCGTCCCCGAGGTCGTCGGCTTCAACGACAAGCCCTTCGACGAGGGCGTCGGCTTCTTCGACCTGGCGTACCACCCGGAGAACAACAAGCGCTCCTCCGCCTCGGTCGCCTACCTCCACCCCCACATGGAGGCGGGCGACCGGCCGAACCTCCACCTGTTCCTGGAGACCTGGGCCACCAAGCTGGAGCTGGACGGCAAGACCGCCCGGGGTGTCCACATCCGCACCGAGGACGGCGCGGCGAAGCTGCTCACCGCCCGCCGCGAGGTGGTGGTCTGCGCCGGAGCCGTCGACACGCCCCGGCTGCTCATGCACTCCGGCATCGGCCCGAAGAAGGACCTCGACGCGCTCGGCATCCCGGTCGTCCACGACCTGCCCGGCGTCGGCGAGAACCTCATCGACCACCCGGAGTCGGTCATCGTCTGGGAGACGAACGGGCCGATCCCCGGCAACTCCGCGATGGACTCCGACGCGGGCCTGTTCGTGAAGCGGGACCCGGACCACAAGGGCCCGGACCTGATGTTCCACTTCTACCAGATCCCCTTCACGGACAACCCGGAGCGCCTGGGCTACGAACGCCCCGAGCACGGCGTGTCGATGACCCCGAACATCCCCAAGTCCCGCGCCCGCGGCCGCCTCTACCTGACGTCGGCCGACCCCGAGGTCAAGCCCGCCCTCGACTTCCGGTACTTCGAGGACGAGGACGACTACGACGGGCGGACCCTCGTCGACGGCATCAAGCTCGCCCGCGAGGTCGCGAAGGCCGAGCCGTTCAAGAAGTGGCTCAAGCGCGAGGTCTTCCCCGGCCCCGGCGTCACCGACGACGCCGAGATCAGCGAACTGGTCCGCAAGGCCGCGCACACGGTCTACCACCCGGCCGGAACCTGCCGAATGGGCGCTTCCACTGATGAACTCGCCGTGGTGGACCCGGAACTGAGAATCCGGGGCATGCACGGAATCCGTATCGCGGACGCATCCGTCTTCCCGACGATGCCCGCCGTGAACCCGATGATCGGAGTGCTCATGGTCGGGGAGAAATGTGCCGAGATGCTGGGTGGTGACGGCCGATGAGCGAGGCCCTCGTGACGACCAAGGACGAGACGGTGGCCCCCGAGGGGCCCGTCTTCGCCGTCGAGAACCTCTGGAAGGTCTTCGGCCCGAAGGCGGAGCGCATACCCGACGACACCGCTCTCCACGACCTCAGCCCCGCCGAACTGCGCGAACGCACCGGTTGCACCGCGGCCGTGCGCGATGTGTCCTTCGAGGTCAACAAGGGTGAGGTCTTCGTCGTCATGGGCCTCTCCGGCTCGGGCAAGTCGACACTCGTACGCTGCCTGACCCGGCTCATCGAGCCCACGTCGGGACGCCTCGCCATCGACGGCGAGGACGTCCTCGCCATGGACAAGGCGCGCCTGCGCGAACTGCGTCGCCGCCGCGCCGCCATGGTCTTCCAGCACTTCGGCCTCCTGCCGCACCGCTCCGTCCTCGACAACGTCGCCTACGGCCTGGAGATCCAGGGCGTCGGCAAGGCCGAGCGGCGCGAGAAGGCCCTCCAGGTCATCGCCAAGGTCGGTCTCGACGGCCTCGAACAGCGCAAGCCCGGCCAGCTCTCCGGCGGCCAGCAGCAGCGCGTGGGCCTGGCCCGCGCCCTCGCCGTCGACCCGGAAGTCCTGCTCTTCGACGAGCCGTTCAGCGCCCTCGACCCGCTGATCCGCCGCGACATGCAGGAAGAGGTCGTCCGCCTGCACCGCGAAGAGGGCCGCACCATGGTCTTCATCACCCACGACCTCAGCGAGGCGCTCAAGCTCGGTGACCGCATCGCCCTGATGCGCGACGGCCGCGTGGTCCAGCTCGGCACGCCCGAGGAGATCGTCGGCTCCCCGGCCGACGACTACGTCCGCGACTTCGTGCGCGACGTGGCCCGCGCCGACGTCATGAGCGTGCGCAGCGCCATGCGCCCCGCCGGCTCCGAGGAGGAGAGCCGCGGCGCGGCCCTCCCGCCCCACGCCAAGGTCTCCGAGGCCATCGAGGCCGTCGCACGCTCGGGCTTCCCGGTGCGCGTGATGGACGGCAAGCGCTGCCTCGGCGTGGTCGACCACGCGGGGCTGCTCGCCGTGGTCGCGGGCACCGGCGCCCCCGTCGAGGCCGCCGCCGAAGCCCCCGGCGAGCCCTCCGGCAAGGGCGAGGTGGTCGCCTGATGGCCACCGCAACCGCCTCCGGCCCCGTACGAGATACGGGCATCGGCGCGCTCCTGCGCCACCGCGCCGTCGCCAAGCTCCTGCTGCTCGCGCTCGCCGCGGCGGTCCTCGTGCCGATCGTCAGCGCCAAGTGGGCCTCCGGCGCCTGGCCGCATGCGCTCACCGTCGACCTGACCGAGCCGCTCGGCAGGACCAGCGACTGGATCATCGACAACCGTGACAGCCACCCGCTGTTCACCTACTTCTTCGGGCACGTCAGCAACGCCATCGTGCTCTCCGTGCGCGGCGTCTACCTCGTGCTGCTCGCCGCGGGCTGGGCCGGAGTGACCGTCGCCGCCGGGCTCATCGCCTGGCGCGTGGCGGGCGTACGGCTCGCCGTCACCGCCTCCGCCGCGTTCGCCGCCTGCGGGCTGCTCGGCATGTGGGTACCCACCATGCAGACGCTCGCCCTGATGGTCGTGGCGGTCCTCGCCTCGATCGTGATCGGCGCGTTGCTCGGCCTCGCCGGCGGCCTCAACGACCGCGTCTTCCGCATCCTGCGGCCCGTCCTCGACACCATGCAGGTGCTGCCCGCCTACGCGTACCTGCTGCCGTTCGCCCTCATCTTCGGCATGGGCGTCCCCGCGGCCGTCATCGCGACGGTCGTGTACGCGGCGCCGCCCATGGCCCGGCTCACCGCGCTCGGCCTGCGCGGCGCCGACGGCGGCGTCCTCGAAGCGGTCACCTCGCTGGGCGCCACCGGCCGCCAGCGGCTGTTCTCCGCCCGGCTGCCCCTGGCCGCCAAGCAGCTCCTGCTCGGCGTCAACCAGACGATCATGATGGCGCTCTCCATGGCCGTCATCGCCTCCGTGATCGGCGCGGGCGGCCTCGGCGACCGCGTCTACCAGGCGCTCTCCACCGTCGACGTCGGCCAGGCGCTCGCCGGCGGCATCCCCATCGTGCTGCTCGCCGTCGTCCTCGACCGCGTCACCGCCGCCGCCGGCGAGAAGGCGGGCGCGCACGGCCAGGACACCTCCGCCCTGCGCGGATGGCGCGGCTGGTCCGTCGCCGCCGCCGTGACCGTCGCCGCCGCGCTCGCCGCCCGCTTCGCCGACCGCCTGGAGTGGCCCACCGACTGGGTCGTGAACATCGCCCCCTCGGTGAACACCGCCAAGGAGTGGATGGTCGACCACCTCTACACCGGCGTGCCCGTCGTGGGCGGCACCGCCGACTGGGCGTCCCACTTCACCACCTGGGTCCTCAACCCCGTCCGCGACGGCCTCCAGGGCCTGCCCTGGTGGGCCGCGCTGCTGATCGTCGCCGCCCTCGCCTGGCTGATCGGCACCTGGCAGACCGCGCTCACCGCCGTCGCCGCCATGGCCGCCATCGGCGTGTTCGGCGTCTGGGACAAGTCCCTCGACACGCTCGCGCAGGTCCTCGCCGGTGTCGCCGTGACGCTGGTCCTCGGCTTCGCGATCGGCATCGCGGCCGCCCGCAGCACGCGGTTCGAACGCCTGCTGCGCCCGGTCCTCGACGTCTTCCAGACCCTGCCGCAGTTCGTGTACCTCATCCCGGTCGTCGCCCTCTTCGGCATCGGCCGCGCCCCCGCGGTCGCCGCGGCCGTCGTCTACGCGCTGCCCGCCGTCGTCCGCATCACCACGCAGGGCCTGCGCGAGGTCGACGCCGCCGCGATGGAGTCCTCGCGCTCCCTCGGCGCCACGAGCTGGCAGCTGCTGCGCAAGGTCCAGCTCCCGCTGGCCCGCCCCGCGCTGCTGCTCGCCCTCAACCAGGGCGTCGTCCTGGTCCTCGCCGTCGTCGTCATCGGCGGCCTGGTCGGCGGTGGCGCGCTCGGCTACGACGTCGTGTTCGGCATCGCGCAGGGCGACCTCGCCACGGGCCTGGTGGCCGGTGTGGCGATCGTCTGCCTCGGCCTGATGCTCGACCGGGTCACCCAGCCCACCGAACGCCGCGTCAAGAAGGGAGCGTGACATGCGCACTCGTACGCGTGTCATGAGTGCCGTCACGGCCGGCGGGGCGCTGCTCGCGCTCTCCGGCTGCGGCGCGGCCGACATGACCAAGCAGGCGTCCCCGTACGCCAACGCCGAGGGCGCCAAGACCGTGACCCTCTCGGTCCAGTCCTGGGTCGGCGCGCAGGCGGACGTCGCGGTCGCCGAGTACCTGCTCAAGAACGAGCTGGGCTACCGCGTCGACAAGGTCCAGATCGACGAGGTCCCCGCCTGGGACGCCCTCAGCCAGGGCCGCGTCGACGCGATCCTGGAGGACTGGGGCCACCCCGAACAGGAACAGCGGTACGTCAAGGACAAGAAGACGATCGTCCGCGGCGGCGACGTCGGCGTCACCGGGCACATCGGCTGGTACGTCCCCACGTACTTCGCGAAGAAGCACCCGGACGTCACGGACTGGAAGAACCTCAACAAGTACGCCGACCAGTTCAAGACGTCCGAGAGCGGCAGCAAGGGCCAGCTCATGGACGGCTCCCCGTCGTACGTGACGAACGACAAGGCCCTGGTGAAGAACCTGGGCCTGGACTACGAGGTCGTCTTCGCCGGGTCCGAGGCCGCGCAGATCACCCAGATCGAGCAGTTCGCCAAGCAGAAGAAGCCGTTCCTCACCTACTGGTACAAGCCGCAGTGGCTGTTCGAGAAGGTGCCGATGACGGAGGTGAAGCTGCCCGCGTACAAGGAGGGCTGCGACGCCGACCCCGCCAAGATCAAGTGTGCCTATCCGCACACGCCGCTGCAGAAGTACTTCAACGCGGACTTCGCGAAGAAGGGCGGCGAGGCCGCGGAGTTCCTGAAGAACTTCCGGTGGTCGGAGGAGGACCAGAACGAGGTCTCCCTGATGATCGCGGACAAGAAGATGTCGCCGGACGCCGCGGCGAAGTCCTGGATCAAGAAGAACGAGTCCACGTGGCGGGCGTGGCTCCCCGAGTGACCCCGCTGCCCGCGTCGTGCACCCGGCGCCGGGTGACCTCTTCGAGCACCCGGCGCCGGCGTGTCTAGACCAGTTCCTTCGCCATCGCCTGCAGGGCGGCCATGGTCCGGTGCAGCAGGCCGGGCCCGAACGTGATCCTCGTGGCGCCCCGTTCCCCCAGTTCCCGGGGGCCGGGGCCGTCCGGCAGGGCGACCACGTTGAGCGGCCCCTCGATGCCCGCCCGCAGCGCGGGGACCACCTCGGCGGGCGCCAGGATCGGGTAGACGCAGTCCGCGCCCGCGGCCACGTACAGCCGGGCCCGTTCGATCGCGGGGCCCGGCTCCGCGACGCCCCGCAGGAACGTGTCCACGCGGGCGTTGACGAAGACCCGGTCGCCCGCGGCCTGCCGTACCGCCGCGAGGAAGTCCGCCTGCTCCGCCGGGTCCTTGAGGACGCCGTCCCTGGAGTCCTCCAGGTTGCAGCCGACCGCGCCCGCCTCCAGGAGCCGCTCGACCAGCTCCGCGGGCGGGAGCCCGTACCCGGCCTCGATGTCCGCGGTCACCGGCACGGAGACGGACCGCGTGATCCGCGCGACCGCCGCGAACATCTCGTCCGGCGGCACCTGGCCGTCCTCGTACCCGAGGGACAGGGCGATCCCCGCGCTGGGCGTCGCGAGCGCGGGGCTGCCCGCCGCCTCGAACGTGCGGGCACTGACCGCGTCCCACGGCCCCGGCAGGACCAGCGGGTCCCCGGGCGTCCGCCCGTGGTGCAGGGCGCGCAGCGTCTCGACGTGGTTCACCATGCGGGGCCTCCGGGTGCGATGCGGCGGCTGACCATCAGCCGGTTCCAGCCGTTGATGACGGTGATCAGGGCGATGAGGTGGGCGAGCCCGGCGTCGCCGAAGTGCTCGGCGGCCCGCGCGTACGTCGCGTCGGGGACGGCGTCCGCGGTCAGGACCGTGACCGCCTCGGTCAGCGCGAGGGCCGCGCGCTCCCGTTCGGTGAACAGGTCCCCGGCCTCCGCCCAGGCGTCGAGCAGCGCGATCCGCTTCGGCGTCTCGCCCCGCTCCAGCGCGAGGTCCACGTGCATGTCGAGGCAGAACGCGCACGCGTTGATCTGCGAGGCGCGCACCATCACCAGTTCGGCGAGCACGGGGTCGCCGAGCCCCCGCTTGGCGGCGGCGCTCAGCGCGCTCATCGCGCCCGCCACACCCGGGTCCAGGCACGTCGTCCGGGGACCGGGGTGCGGCGCGGCGCCGACGGTCACTTGTGGTCGCCCGGCTTGTAGTGGCCCGGCACCTGGCGCGTCGTCACGCCGAAGCGGTTCCAGGCGTTGATGACGGTGATCGCGGCGATGAGCTGCGTCAGCTCGGCCTCGTCGAAGTGCTCGGCGGCCTTCGCGTACACCTCGTCCGGCACGAAACCGTCGGTCAGGACGGTGACGGCCTCGGTCAGCTCGATCGCGGCGATCTCCTTGGCGGTGTAGAAGTGCCGCGACTCCTCCCACGCGCTGAGCTGGACGATCCGCTCGACGCTCTCGCCCGCCGCGAGCGCGTCCTTGGCGTGCATGTCGAGGCAGAGTGCGCAGCGGTTGATCTGCGAGGCGCGGATCTTGACCAGCTCGTAGATGACCGGGTCGAGGCCCTTACGGGCCGCCGCGTCCAGCTTGATCATGGCCTTGAAGACCTCGGGGGCGTGGGTGGCCCAGGCCAGGCGGGGGGTGTGCTCGTGCAGGTACTCCGTGGTGGTGTCGGTTCCGGCGCCGGTCTCGTCCATGGTCGTCATGCGGTCGAGCCTAGGCTCGATGCAGCCCAGCGGTATGGTCCATTTCCATGGGAGAAACGTGGGCCAATCTCGGCGTCGACCTGCATCTGGAGACGGGCGGCGACGCCTCCCGCCACGGTGTCCGCAAGGGCCTCACGGACGCGCTGCGGGCGGCGGTGCGCGGCGGCAGGCTCGCGCCGGGCACGCGGCTGCCGTCCTCCCGCTCCCTCGCCGTCGACCTGGGCATCGCCCGGAACACCGTCGCCGACGCGTACGCCGACCTGGTCGCCGAGGGCTGGCTGACGGCCCGGCAGGGCTCGGGCACCCGGGTCGCCGAGCGGGTCGTCACGCCGCCCGAGCGGGCCGCGTCGCCCCGCAGGAGGGGCGGGGAGCCGACGTACGACCTGACCCCGGGCAAGCCCGACCTCTCCGCTTTCCCGCGCGCCGAGTGGCTCAAGGCGGCCCGGCGCGCGCTCGCCGCGGCTCCGAACGACGCCCTCGGGTACGGCGACCCCCGCGGCCGGGTGGAGCTGCGCGAGGCCCTGGCCGGGTACCTCGCGCGGGCCCGCGGCGTGCACGCGGACCCCGACCGCATCGTCGTGACCGCCGGGTTCGCGCACGCCCTGTCGATCCTCGGCCGGGTGCTGCGGGCCCGGGGGCAGCGGCAGGTGGGCGTGGAGTCGTACGGCCTGGACATCCACTGGAAGCTGCTGCACCGGGCGGGCCTGCGGACGGCGCCCCTCGGCTTCGACGGGCTCGGCACGGTGGTCGCGGACCTCACCGGCGGCGCGGGCGCGGCGAAGGCGGTGCTGCTCACCCCGGCGCACCAGTTCCCGATGGGGATGCCGCTGCGCCCCGAGCGGCGCGCGGCGGCCGTCGACTGGGCCCGGCGCGAGGGCGGGCTGATCCTGGAGGACGACTACGACGGGGAGTTCCGCTACGACCGCCAGCCCGTCGGCGCGCTCCAGGGCCTCGGCCCCGAGCACGTCGTCTACCTCGGCACGGCCAGCAAGTCCCTCGCGCCGGGACTGCGCATCGGGTGGATGGTGCTCCCGGCCGGGCTGCGGGACGAGGCACTCGGCGAGAAGGACGCGGCGGGCTGGTCCTGCGGCGCCCTCGACCAGCTCACCCTGGCGGAGTTCATCACCTCCGGCGCGTACGACCGCCATGTGCGCGCCGCCAGGCTTCGCTACCGGCGCCGCAGGGACCAGCTCGTGGCCGCCCTCGCCGAGCAGGCCCCCGGGACCCGCGCCACGGGCATCGCCGCCGGCCTCCACGCGGTCGTCGAACTCCCTCCGGGCACCGAGAACTCCGTGGTCGAGGCCGCCAACTGGGAGCGCCTGGCCGTGCAGGGCCTCTCCCGCTTCCGCCACCCCCTCGCGGCGGCCCAGCAGGGCGACGCGCTGGTCGTCGGCTACGGCACCCCGGCGGAGCATGCGTGGACCGGCGCCCTCGCGGCCCTGTGCCGGGTCCTTCCGTGACGGCGGCAGGCGGCGGCCACAAGGCAAAGGCGGCGCAACAGGCACACGGCGGACACCGGGGGTGGGCGGCCGGCGCGGGGCGCGGCGTGTTGCCTACGCTGAACGCCGGCCGGACGCGCGTGTCCGGGCCGCCCGCCCGCCACACGGCACGGCGGGGCACGGTGAACGGGGGAGCACACCAATGGCGGAGAAGAACAAGCCACGGCGGCTGCGGTCCAGCACGGTCGTGCTCGGCGGCATGGGCGTCCTCGCGGCGACCCTGACGTCCTGCGGCTCGGACCCGGACCGGCGGTGCGTGGACCGGGACAGCTACGACACGTTCCTCGGCTACAAGGTCGTCGCCGACAAGAACTGCACGACCTCGCCGGGGCGTTCGTCGGGCAAGAGCCGCACCGGGGGCTCCGGCTCCCACGGCACGGGCAAGACCTCGGGCCGCACCGACCCGGCCTGGTACTACGACGCGGACGTCGAGGGGCGTCACGCCGACAACGGCACCTTCAGCCGCAGCGAGGCCGTGGACCGCGACGGCTTCGGCTGCTCGGGCAGCGGCAGCGGCGGCGGCTGACCCGGGGACGAGGACGCGTACGCCATGGAACGCCGCGCCATCGACCCGCGCCCCGGCTGGCAGCGGACCGTCGAGGACCAGGGCCTCATCTATCCGCTCACCCGCTACCCCGACGGCTCCCTGCGCCCTTACTGGGACGAGAGCGCGTACTACGTGTTCTCGCTGCCCGAGGTGGAGGCGCTGGAGGAGGTCGTCGAGGAGCTGCACGCCATGTGCCTGGCCGCCGCCGCGCACATCGTCGACCACGACCGCCTCGCCGACCTCGGCATCACGGACCCGCGCGTGGCCGCCGCCGTCACCGAGGCCTGGCGCCGACGCGCCGAACTCCCGTCCCTCTACGGCCGCTTCGACCTGCGCTACGACGGCAGCGGCCCGGCCAAGCTGCTGGAGTACAACGCCGACACGCCCACCTCCCTGGTCGAGGCCGCGAGCCCGCAGTGGTTCTGGATGGAAGAGCGCTTCCCCGGCGCCGACCAGTGGAACTCCCTGCACGAACGCCTCGTCGACGCCTGGAGGAAGCAGGCCGCGCTGCTGCCGCCCGGCGGCCCGCTGTACTTCGCCCACTCCGCCGCCGACGAACTCGGCGAGGACCTGATGACGGTGGCGTACCTCCGGGAGACGGCCGAACAGGCGGGCCTCGCCACCGAGGCCATCGCCATGGAGGACATCGGCTGGGACCGCCTCTCGCGCCGCTTCGTCGACAAGAAGCTCCGCTTCCTGCGCGGCTGCTTCAAGCTCTACCCGTGGGAGTGGCTGACCACGGACCGCTTCGCCCCGCACGTCCTGGAGACCCTCGACAACGGCGGCGGCACCGGATCGACGCTCTGGATCGAGCCCGCCTGGAAGATGCTCCTGTCCAACAAGGCGCTGCTCGCCGTTCTGTGGGAGCTCTACCCCGGCCACCCGAACCTGCTCCCCGCCTATCTGGACGGCCCGCGCGAGCTGGCCGGCGAACGCGGCTACGTCGCCAAGCCCCTGCTGGGCCGCGAGGGCGCGGGCGTCACGGTGCACGAGCCCGGCGCCGCCCCGGCCGTCCGCGACGAGCCCTGCTGCTACCAGGAGTTCGCGCCGCTGCCCGACTTCGACGGCAACCGCGTCGTCCTCGGCGCGTGGGTCGTCGAGGACGAGGCGGCCGGGCTCGGCATCAGGGAGTCGACGGGGCTCATCACGGACGAGTACGCGCGGTTCCTGCCGCACGTGATCATGCCGTAGCCCGTCGGGCGCCGCCCGTGGCCGGGCGGGCGGCGTCCGAAGCTAGGCGAGCACCGCCCGCAGCTGGTCGAGGCCCCAGTCCAGGTCCTCCTTGCTGATCACCAGCGGGGGAGCGATGCGGATCGTCGCGCCATGGGTGTCCTTGACCAGGACCCCGCGGTCCATCAGCTTCTCGGAGACCTCGCGGCCCGTGCCGTGCCCCGGAGCGATGTCGACGCCCGCCCACAGGCCGCGCCCGCGCACCTCGGTCACCACACCGGCGCCGGTCAGCAGGTTCAGCTCGGCGTGCAGATGATCGCCCAGCTCCGTGGCGCGGGCCTGGAACTCGCCCGTGGACAGCATCGCGACCACCTCCAGGCCCACCGCGCAGGCCAGGGGGTTGCCGCCGAACGTCGACCCGTGCTCGCCCGGCCTGAACACCCCGAGCACATCGGCGTCGGCGACCACCGCCGACACCGGCACGACCCCGCCGCCGAGCGCCTTGCCCAGCAGATACACGTCCGGCACCACGCCCTCGTGCTCGCACGCGAACGTACGGCCCGTCCGGCCGAGCCCCGACTGGATCTCGTCCGCGATGAAGAGCACCCCGCGCTCCCGGGTCAGCTCCCTGACCCCCGCCAGATAGCCGGGCGGCGGCACGAGGACCCCGGCCTCGCCCTGGATCGGCTCGATGAGCACCGCCACCGTGTCGTCGGTGACGGCGGCCCGCAGCGCCGCCGCGTCGCCGTAGGGCACGATCTCGAAGCCGGGCGTGTACGGACCGTAGTCGGCCCGTGCCTCCTCGTCCGTGGAGAAGCTGATGATGGTCGTCGTCCTGCCGTGGAAGTTCCCGGCCGCCACGACGATCTTCGCCCGGCCCTCCGGCACGCCCTTGACCCGGTAGCCCCACTTCCGCGCGGTCTTCACGGCCGTCTCCACGGCCTCGGCGCCGGTGTTCATCGGCAGCACCATGTCCTTGCCGCACAGCTCGGCCAGGCGCGCGCAGAACTCGGCGAAGCGGTCGTGGTGGAAGGCCCGCGACGTCAGGGTCACCCGCTCCAGCTGGGCCTTGGCCGCGTCGATCAGGCGGCGGTTGCCGTGCCCGAAGTTGAGCGCGGAGTACCCGGCGAGCATGTCGAGGTAGCGGCGCCCCTCGACGTCGGTCATCCACGCGCCCTCGGCCGAGGCCACCACGATCGGGAGCGGATGGTAGTTGTGCGCGCTGTGCGCCTCGGCGGACGCGATGTACTCCGCGGTGGCCGAGGGGGACGACGGCGAGGGCGTCGCCGGCTGCGCTGAGGAAGATGACGCGAACGGTGATGACATGGTCGACACGGGTTCTCCGATCGTCCTGCGGTGTGGCGTGTAGGTGGCGCCCAAGTTCTATCGTCGCTCGTGTCGCGGACGAAGAAACATGCCGTATCGGCGTGCCAGCCGGGGCGGGCTGGACAGCGCGGCGACTGGCGGATGGGCAACGGCGCCCCCTGCCCCGGCGTCCCCCGCGCTCCACCGGTCGGGTCGAATCGGTTCCCCCCTGCCACACACCTGTTTCCGAGTTATGAGAGTCACCTGAGAGAATGGGCCGCATGGCCTCTGAACGTCCTCGTGTGCTCTCCGGTATCCAGCCCACCGCCGGCTCGTTCCACCTCGGCAACTACCTCGGCGCCGTGCGCCAGTGGGTCGCCCTCCAGGAGTCCCACGACGCCTTCTACATGGTGGTGGACCTGCACGCGATCACGGTCCCGCAGGACCCCGCGGAGCTGCGCGCCAACACCCGGCTCGCCGCGGCCCAGCTGCTCGCCGCGGGTCTCGACCCCGAGCGCTGCACGCTCTTCGTCCAGAGCCACGTCCCCGAGCACGCCCAGCTCGCCTGGGTCATGAACTGCCTCACCGGCTTCGGCGAGGCCTCCCGGATGACGCAGTTCAAGGACAAGTCGGCCAGGCACGGCGCCGACAGGGCCTCCGTGGGCCTCTTCACGTACCCGGTCCTCCAGGTCGCGGACATCCTGCTCTACCAGGCCAACGAGGTCCCGGTCGGTGAGGACCAGCGCCAGCACATCGAGCTGACCCGCGATCTCGCCGAGCGTTTCAACGCCCGCCTCGGCGAGACGTTCACCGTGCCCTCGGCGTACATCCTCAAGGAGACGGCGAAGATCTACGACCTCCAGGACCCGTCGATCAAGATGAGCAAGTCGGCGTCCACGCCGAAGGGCCTGATCAACCTCCTGGACGAGCCCAAGGCCACCGCCAAGAAGGTCAAGAGCGCCGTCACCGACACGGACACCGTCATCCGCTACGACGTGGCCGAGAAGCCCGGCGTCAGCAACCTCCTCAGCATCTACTCCACGCTCACCGGCGCCGGTATCGCGGAACTGGAGCAGAAGTACGCCGGCAAGGGCTACGGTGCGCTCAAGACCGACCTCGCCGAGGTCATGGTCGAGTTCGTGACCCCGTTCCGGGACCGCACCCAGGAATATCTGGGTGACCCGGAGACGCTGGACTCGATCCTGGCCAAGGGCGCGGAGAAGGCCCGTGCCGTCGCCGCCGAGACCCTCGCGCAGGCGTACGACAAGGTGGGTTTCCTGCCCGCCAAGCACTGAGCCCCACCGCACCCGGCACGACAACCGCACCCGCGCTGCACGGCGAGCAGCGCCCCCTGCCCATCGACACGACGACAGGAGTACGACGTGGGGACCGTAACGATCGGCGTCTCGATCGCGGTCCCGGAGCCACACGGCAGCCTGCTCCAGGAGCGGCGCGCGGGCTTCGGGGACCCCGCGGCGCACGGCATCCCCACGCATGTGACCCTGCTGCCTCCCACCGAAGTGGACGCGTCCGCGCTGCCCGCGGTTGAGTCGCATCTGATGTCGGTCGCGGCGGCCGGGCGGCCCTTCCCGATGCGCCTGTCGGGGACGGGCACGTTCCGGCCGCTGTCGCCGGTCGTCTTCGTGCAGGTCGTGGAGGGCGGCGCGGCCTGCTCCTGGCTCCAGAAGAGGGTGCGGGACGCGTCGGGGCCGATGGCACGCGAACTGCAGTTCCCGTACCACCCACACGTCACGGTGGCCCACGGCATCTCCGAGGAGGCCATGGACCGGGCGTACGCGGAGCTCTCGGAGTACGAGGCCGCCTGGCCCTGCACCGGCTTCGCGCTCTACGAACAGGGCACGGACGGCATCTGGCGCAAGCTGCGCGACTTCGACTTCGGCGGCCCCATGGTGCCGTCCCAGGCCTCGCCCCCGGCGGCCCGCGGCACGCTGCCCACCCGCTGACCCGGGCGGCGGCCGGGGCCGGGCCCCGGCGGCGCCGTCAGATCGGCAGGCGCCGGAACAGCGGCCTCGGCACGTGGCGCAGCGCCGACATCACCACCCGCAGCTTCCCGGGCACCCACACCGTCTCCGAGCGACGCCGCAGCCCCGTCTCGATGGCCGCCGCCACCGCGTCGGGCGTGGTCGACATGGGGGCCTCCTCCAGGCCCGCGGTCATCTTCGAGCGGACGAAGCCGGGGCGGACGACCATCACGTGCACCCCGGTGCCGTGCAGCGCGTCGCCGAGGCCCTGGGTGAAGGCGTCGAGGCCGGCCTTGCTGGAGCCGTAGATGAAGTTGGAGCGGCGTGCCCGCTCGCCCGCCACCGAGGAGAGCACCACCAGGGAGCCGTGGCCCTGCGTCTGCAGCGCCCGCGCGCAGACCAGGCCGGAGGAGATGGCCCCGGTGTAGTTGGTCTGGGCTACGCGCACCGCCGAGAGGGGTTCGTCCTCGTCGCGCGCCTGGTCGCCGAGGACGCCGAAGGCGAGCAGCACCATGTCGATGTCGCCCTCGGCGAAGACCTTGCCGAGGCCCTCCTCGTGGGACTCGGGGTCGAGCGCGTCGAAGGCGGTGGTCCGCACGTCGGCGCCCAGGTCGCGCAGGCCCGCGGCAGCCTCGTCGAGGGCCGGGGACGGGCGTCCCGCCAGCCACACGGTGCGGGTGCGGCGCACGACGAGGCGTCGCGCGGTGGCGAGGCCGATCTCGGAGGCGCCGCCGAGGACGAGCAGGGACTGGGGGGTGCCGAAGGCGTCTTTCATGAGTACCGATCTCCTGGCGGGCGAGGTCTCTGGCGGGCGGGGGCTGCTAGAGGGCGAGGCGGCGCGAGAGGTCCGAGCGGAACACGCCGCGCGGGTCGAGCTCGGCCCGCAGGGCGCGGAAGTCGTCGAGCCGGGGGTACATCCCGGCGAGCATCTCGGGCCGCAGCCGTGAGTCCTTGGCGAGGTAGACGCGCCCGTCGGCGGCGGCCACCTCCTCGTCCAATTCGTCGAGGAAGGCGCCGAGCCCCGGCAGGTTCGCCGGGATGTCGAGCGCGAGCGTCCAGCCCGGCATCGGGAACGACAGCCACCCGGGGTCGGCGTCGCCGAAGCGCTTCAGGACGGCGAGGAAGGACGGGCAGCCGCGCTCGGAGATGCGGCGCACGACGCGGCGCAGGGCCTCTTCCTTGCCGTAGCCGACGACGAACTGGTACTGCACGAAGCCGCCGCGGCCGTAGACGCGGTTCCAGTGCGGGACGCCGTCCAGCGGGTGGAAGAAGGTGGAGATCTTCTGCAGCTCCCCGGTGCGCCAGCGAGGCGCCTTGCGGTACCAGAGCTCGTTGAAGAGGCCCACGGACCTCCTGCCGAGGAGCCCTTCGGGGACGAAGGAGGGGGCGGCGGGGAGCTGCCCCGGGCGGAAGGCGAGGGGAGCCCTGCGCGCGCGTGCCCGTGCCGGGAGGGCGTCCAGGGGGGCGTGGTCGCCGCGGGTGAGGACCGAGCGGCCCATGGCCGCGCCGCGGGCGAGGAGGTCGATCCAGGCCACCGAGTAGCGGTAGCGGTGGTCGGTGGCGGTGAGCCGGGCCATCAGGTCGTCGAGGTCCGTCGCGCGTTCGGTGTCCACGCTCATCAGGGACGTCTCGACCGGCTGGAGCCGCACGGTCGCCGACAGGATCACACCGGTCAGGCCCATGCCGCCCGCCGTGGCGTCGAACAGGGGCGTGCCGGGCACGAGGGTGCGGACCGCGCCGTCGGCCGTGAGCAGGTCCATCGCGAGGACGTGGCGGGCGAAGGCGCCGGAGCCGTGGTGGTTCTTGCCGTGGATGTCGGCGCCGATGGCCCCGCCGACGGTGACGTAGCGCGTGCCCGGGGTGACGGGCACGAACCAGCCGAGGGGGAGCAGGACCTCCATCAGGTGGTGCAGCGAGACGCCCGCGTCGCAGACGACGGTGCCCGCGTCGGCGTCGATGGTGTGCACCCGGTCCAGGCCCGTCATGTCGAAGACGTCGCCGCCCGCGTTCTGCGCGGCGTCCCCGTAGGCCCGGCCGAGGCCCCTGGCGATGCCGCCGCGCTCGCCGCAGCCGAGCACCGCGGCCGCCGCCTCCTCCTGTGTGCGGGGTCTCACCAGCCGGGCGGTGGTCGGGGCCGTGCGCCCCCAGCCGGAGACGGAGACGGCTTCGAAGGGCGCCACGGAAGGGGAGTCGGCAGGCATGGCCACGACGGTAGCGCCGGATGGAGGGGGATTTGCTCAGGATCGTCCGCGCTCTCACCGAAATGGGTGATTAGGGGAGTGTCACCCTGTATTGACCTAATAATCGGGCTGATCCCTTAGAGAGTTGAACTGCCCGGATGAAGAGATGCCCACCTCCCCGCCCGTCCCCGAGCCCACTTCCACGCCCACCTCCACGCCCACCTCTCGAACGTCGTCGAACGTCTTCGAAAACGAGGCCACATGCACGACATGGACCACCGGTTGCTGTCGGCCCTGCGCGACTGCGGGACCGACCCGCGCATCGCCGCGGCGGCCCGCGCCCTGTCCCGGGGCGGTGAACACGGCGCCCTGTGGATCGCCGCCGGTCTCGTCGGCGCCGCCGTGGACCGCGAGCGGCGCGGCGCCTGGCTGCGCGGCACGGCGCTCACCGTCGCCGCCCATGTGACGAGCATGGCCGTCAAGCGGGTCGTCCGCAGGCCGCGCCCGGAGGGACCGGACGGCGCGGCGCCCCTCGTGCGCACCGCGGGCCGGCACTCCTTCCCCAGTTCCCACGCCACGTCCTCGGCCGCCGCGGCCGTCGCGTACGGCGCGCTGCGCCCCGCCGGAGCCCGCCTCGTGCCGCCACTGGCCGCCGCCGTGTGCGTCTCCCGGATGGTCGTCGGCGTCCACTACCCCTCGGACGTGGCCGCGGGCGCGGCGCTGGGCGCGCTCACCGCCCGCCTGGGCGCCCGCTGGATGAACGGGGACCGCAGCCGTGTCTGAGCGCTCCGCAGCCGTGCCCGAACGTTCCGCCGCCGCGCCGGACCTCGCCGCGGCCGCCCTCGATCCGCCCCGGCCGACGGCCCTGGGCCTGCCCCTGGGCCTCCTGAAGACCGCGCGGCCCCGCCAGTGGGTGAAGAACGTCCTCGTCGTCGCCGCCCCCGCGGCGGCGGGCGAGCTCTTCTCGCGCCACGCGGCCGTCCAACTCGTCCTCGTCTTCGCGCTGTTCACGGCCGCCGCGTCCGCCGTCTACCTCATCAACGACGCGCGGGACGCCGACGCCGACCGCGCCCACCCCACCAAGTGCCGCAGACCCGTGGCCGCCGGACAGGTGCCGGCGCCCGTCGCGTACGCGGTGGGCGGGCTCCTCGCCGTCCTCGCGCCCACCGCCGCCGTCGTCCTGTGCACCCCGCTGACCGCGGGCCTCCTGGCCGCGTACGTCGTCATGCAACTCGCGTACTGCGTCAGCCTCAAGCACGTCCTCGTCGTCGACCTCACGATCGTCACGACCGGCTTCCTGATGCGCGCCATGATCGGCGGCCTCGCGCTCGGCATCCCGCTCTCGCGGTGGTTCCTGATCACCACCGGCTTCGGCGCGCTCTTCATGGTCTCCGCCAAGCGCTACTCCGAAGCCGTCCAGATGTCCGCGGGCCCCGGCAGACCGGGCGCCACGCGCGCGTTGCTCACCGAATACACCACGGGCTATCTGCGCTTCGTATGGCAGCTCGCCGCGGGCGTCGCCGTCCTCGCGTACTGCCTGTGGGCCATGGAGGAGGGCGGCACCGCCGACGGCGGCACGCTGCCCTGGCGCCAGCTCTCCATGGCGGCCTTCATCCTCGCGGTCCTGCGCTACGCCGTGTTCGCCGACCGGGGCGCCGCCGGCGAGCCGGAGGACGTCGTCCTGCGGGACCGGGCCCTGGCCGTGATCGGCGTCGTCTGGGTGGCCCTGTACGGCCTCGCGGTCGCGGACTGGTGACGCCGCCCACCCGGCCCCCGGAACCCGGCCGGAGGCGGGCCGGGCCCTCCCCGCGCGAACGGCTGCGGGCGATGGGCCCCGAAATCCTCGGCTTCGCCGCCGCCGGCGTCTGCGCCTACGCCGCCGACCTCGGCCTCTTCATCTGGCTGCGCGGCCCCGCCGGCCTCGACCCGCTGACCGCCAAGGCCCTGTCCTTCGTGGCGGGCTGCTCCGTGGCGTACGCGGGCAACGCCCTCGGCACCTACCGGCGCAGGGCCGCGCGGGTGTCACGGCTGCGCCAGTACGTGGTCTTCTTCGCCGTCAACATCGCGGGCGCCCTCGTCCAACTGCTCTGCATCGCCGTGTCGCACTACGGCCTCGGCCTCACCTCGCAGCGCGCCGACACCGTCTCCGGGGCGGGCATCGGCATGGCGCTGGCCACCGCCCTGCGATTCTGGGGTACCCGGACCCTGGTCTTCCGGGTGTCCCGCGAGACGGCGGGGACGGCGAAGGGCGCGGCAGCGGGCGGAGAGGCGTCATGGACTGGCTGAAGAGACTTCCCGGCATCGGGCCCCTGGTGGTCAAGGGCATGCGCACGCACGCGTGGCACGCCTACGAACGGCTCGACGAGGTCCACTGGACCCGCCTCGCCGCCGCGATGACCTTCATCAGCTTCCTGGCGCTCTTCCCGCTGCTCACCGTCGCCGCGGCGGTCGCCGCCGCCACCCTCTCCGCCGAGCAGCAGGACACCCTCAAGGACAAGCTCGCCGAGCAGGTGCCCGGCATCTCCGACCAGCTCGACCTGGACGCCCTCGTCGCCAACGCGGGCACGGTCGGCCTCATCGCGGGCGCCCTGCTGCTGTTCACCGGCATCGGCTGGGTCGGCTCCATGCGGGAGTGCCTGCGGGCCGTCTGGGAGTGCGAGGACGAGGAGGAGAACCCCTTCCTGCGCAAGGCCAAGGACGCCGGGGTGCTCCTCGGGCTCGGCGGCGCGGGCCTCGCCTCGTTCGCGGCCTCCGGCCTCGCCTCGGTCGCCGTCGGCTGGACGGCCCGCCTCATCGGCATCGACGAGACCGGCTGGGGCGCCGCGCTGCTCCAGGCCATGGCGTTCGCGATCGCCATCCTCGCGGACTTCCTGCTGCTGCTCTACGTCCTGACACTGCTGCCCGGCGTGCAGCCGCACCGCCGAGACCTCGTCACCGCCGCCCTCATCGGCGCCGCCGGCTTTGAACTGCTCAAGCTGCTGCTCGGCGGCTACATGAAGGGCGTCGCCGCGAAGAGCATGTACGGCGCCTTCGGCGTGCCCGTCGCCCTGCTGCTGTGGATCAACCTCACGGCGAAGCTGCTGCTGTTCTGCGCCGCGTGGACGGCGACGCGGAAGGCGTCACGCACGGCCGACGCGGATGACACGAAGGGCGCGGACGACACGGATGGCGCGGGCGGCGCGCAGAGCGCCCCCCGTGCCGAGCCGCCCGCCGTCAGTCCCGCGGAGTCCGCCGGCCGGCCTGCCCCGGGAGCGGCATCCGGCGCCTGAGCACGAAGGCGCCCGCACCGAGCAGCAGGACCACACCGCCCGCCACCCCGAGGGCGACGCCCATGCCGCTGGAACCCCCGCCGGACGTGTGCGCCATCTTCGCGGCGGCGTCACCCTTGCCGCCGCCGGGAGCGCCCTTGCCCGAACCGGTCGCACCCTTCGGGGCCACGAGCTCGCCCACGGGCTCGACCTTGTCCGCCGCCTCGAAACCCCAGTCGAGGAGCCGCGCGGTCTCCTTGTACACCGCGTGCGGCTCCCCGGACGAGGGGTTCATGACCGTCACCAGGAGGACCTTGCCGTCGCGCTCGGCGACCCCGGTGAAGGTGTTGCCCGCGTTGGTGGTGCTGCCGTTCTTGACACCGGCGATGCCCTTGTAGGCGCTGACCCCGTCGGCGCCGGTAAGCAGCCGGTTGGTGTTCTGGATCCCGAACGACCCGCGCTTGGTCTTGCCCTTGTCCTTGCCCTTGGTGATCTTCTTCGTCTCACCGGGGAACTGGGCGGTGGCCGTCGAGCAGTACTCGCGGAAGTCCTTCTTCTGCAGCCCCGACCGGGCGAACAGCGTCAGGTCGTACGCCGAGGAGACCTGCCCCTTCTCGTCGTAGCCGTCGGGCGAGACGACGTGCGTGTCGAGCGCCTGGAGCTCCTCGGCGTGCTCCTGCATGTCCTTGACGGTCTGCTGCACGCCGTCGTTCATCGCGGACAGGACGTGCACCGCGTCGTTGCCCGAGCGCAGGAAGACACCGAGCCACAGGTCGTGGACGGTGTACGTCTCGTTCTCCTTGATGCCGACCAGGCTGCTGCCCGCGCCGACGCCTTCCAGGTCGGAGAGCTTGACCTCGTGCTTCTGGCTCTTGGGGAACTTCGGCAGGACCGTGTCCGCGAACAGCATCTTCAGGGTGCTCGCCGGAGGCAGCCGCCAGTGCGCGTTGTGCGCGGCGAGCACCTCGCCCGACTCCGCGTCCGACACCATCCAGGAGCGCGCCGAGAGGTCCTTGGGCAGCACCGGGGCGCCCTGCTTCAGCCGCACCTGGGTGCCGGGCTTGCCGAGCCTCGCACCGCCGACCGTCGACATGGAGGAGGGCGGCTTGGGCTGCCCGTCGTCCGGCTTGTCGTCCGCGAGGGCGGGCGCCGTGGTCGACAGGGTCAGCATGGTCGCGGAAGCGAGCAGCAAGGCGGCTTTTCTCAAGGCAGGCACGGACGTGAACGTACAGGTGGCGGCCGTGGCACCCGGCGCCGAGGTGCGTCCCGCCGTGCCGTCCCCACCCCGGGAGCGGTTCGACAGGCCGGATCGCGATACTGAACGTATGAAGCTCAGCCGCCCTGTCTCCTGGTTCCTGCTCGCCTTCGGGGTGTGGAGCTGGTTCATCTGGATCACTTTCGTCAAGAACCTGTGGAAGGACGGCAGCGGGCTCGCCTTCGACGACGCGGACAACCCGACCGGCTACTTCTGGGTGCACCTGACGCTTGCCGTTGTCTCCTTTGTCTTGGGGACGGTGGTAGGGGTCATCGGGTTCCGTGGAGTCCGTGCACTGCGGAGAACCTCATAGCCATGGTCGTCATCGCGGTCCTGGTGGGCCTCCTCGTCCTCGCCGCCTTCGCGGCCCTGCACTGGTTCGCGTGGCGCCGCCTGGTGCGGGACACCACCGCCGGCCCCGGGCCCGCCCGGCGGGCCGGCACGGTGCTGTTCGCCGTCGCCCCGGTGCTCACGTTCGCCGCCCTCCTGGCCGAGCGGGCGGGAGCGCCCTTCCTGCTCCAGCGCATCCTCGCCTGGCCCGGCTTCCTGTGGCTGGCCCTCTCGCTCTACCTGCTGCTCGCACTGCTCGTGGGAGAGCTGGCACGTCCGCTGCTGCGCCGCTGGGTGGAATCCCGCGGGGGCGGGACGGCGCCCGCGGAGAGGCCCGCCGCCGAGCAGAGGCCGGTCGCCGTCGCGGCCGCTGCCGGTCCGAAGCCTGCCTCGGAGGAGGGGACTTCGGTGGAGCCGGCCCCCGAGGAGCCGGCTTCCGGGCGGCCCGAGCCGGAGCAGCCCACGCCCGGAACCGGCGCCACCGCGTCCACCCCCACACCCCCCGCCGCGTCCGCCCCCTCCCGCCGTCTCTTCGTCTCCCGGATCGTCGGGGGCGCCGTGGCGACGGCCGCCGTGGGGACCGTCGGCTACGGGGCGCACGGCGTGCTCAGCGGCCCCAAGGTCAAGCGGCTCACGGTTCCGCTGGCCAAACTGCCGCGCGCCGCGCACGGCTTCCGGATCGCCGTGGTCAGCGACGTCCACCTCGGCCCGATCCTCGGCCGCGGCTTCACGCAGCGCGTCGTCGACACGATCAACGCCACGCAGCCCGACCTGGTCGCCGTGGTCGGCGACCTGGTGGACGGCAGCGTCGAGAACCTCGGCCCGGCCGCGGCGCCGCTCGCCGGGCTCCGGGCGCGGCACGGCGCGTACTTCGTCACCGGCAACCACGAGTACTTCTCCGGGGCCGACCAGTGGGTCGACCACGTACGGGAACTCGGCCTGCGTCCGCTGCGCAACGCCCGTGCCGAACTGCCCGGCTTCGACCTCGCGGGCGTCGACGACGTGGCCGGTGAGGACGAGGGCGCGGGCCCCGACTTCGCCGCCGCGCTCGGCGACCGGGACCGCGCGCGGGCCTCGGTGCTGCTGGCCCACCAGCCGGTCGTGATCCACGACGCCGTCGAGCACGGCGTGGACCTCCAGCTGTCCGGCCACACCCACGGCGGCCAGCTCTGGCCGGGCAACCTCGTGGCCGACCTGGCCAACCCGACGCTCGCGGGCCTGGAACGGTACGGCGACACCCAGCTCTACGTCAGCCGCGGGGCGGGCGCGTGGGGCCCGCCGGTGCGGGTCGGGGCGCCCTCGGACATCACGGTGGTCGAACTGGCCTCACGGCAGGCCTGAGATTCAGGGGGTGCGGGCCAGCTCCGGCCGCTTGAGGTAGTCCGTGAAGCCGATGACGTTGCCCCACGGGTCGGCGATCTCCACGGTCCACCCGGTGGCCACGGAGAACGGCTCGGCGAGCAGCACGACGCCCGCGTCCGTGAGGGCCCGCCCCTTGGCGCGGGCGTCCGGCACCTCCAGCCAGAACCGGGGCGAGGGCCACACGGGCGTCCGCGGCAGGATTCCGTCCTCCACGCGGAGCAGCACGCCCGGCGTCTCCTTGCCCACCTTCAGGATCGCGAGCCCGAGCTCGTCGAGCCGGAGGGCGACGGGGAAGCCGGCCCGTTCGTAGAACCCGACGGCCTCGCCGAGGTCGCCGACGGGGAAGAGGACGTTGTCGAAGCCGAGCAGCGCGGTGGACGGCTCCGCGGACCGGTCAACGGACAGACCGAAGGACTGGTTGTCTGACATTCCGTCAGGGTAGGGCGGCGGGCGTCGCGCGACCGCAGGCGCGCGAGCGCCGTGCCGCCGGGCGGCACGATCTTCGGCCGTCCGGCGGCACGGGCGTCACCGGTTGATGGACTGGATCTCCTGGACGTCGACGTCCTGTGTCCCCTCGAAGGTGCCGTTCGGCAGGTCACCGCCCGCGCCGCCGGTGCCTTCCCAGGTGATCTCCCAGGTGATGGACGCCTTGAGCCGGTACGGCTCGCCGCCGGTGGCCCGCAGGTAGGTGATGCCGCACGGCGGGTCCTCCTTCGACGACCCCTTCGTGTACGGGGCGCCGATGCTGCCGTCCTCGTTGACCGCGCACTCGCCGTCGGCGGGGAACGTCTCGGCGTCCGCGGTGCCGGGGTCCAGGTGCAGACTCACGGGCTTGGCGGTGGTCTCCGCGTACAGGTTCGTGTGGGGCAGCTCGGCACGGACCTTCACCGGCTCGAACTTGCCCTTGTCCAGCCAGACCCAGGTGGGCAGGTTCACGGTCGACTTGCCCTCGGGCTTCATCTCGACCTCGGTCTCGGGGACCTTGATCTGGTTGTACGCGTACGAGGCGAGGACCTCGGGTGTCGGAGCATGGTCGATCTTGGGTACGGTGCCGGCGTCCTGCCAGAAGAGGTTCTTCTCGCAGTCGTACGCCTCCGGGTCGTCCCGCATGTCGGGGTTGACGACCCCGCGCCAGAACTTCCCCTTCTTGCCGATGTTGAAATTCTTGTAGCCCTCGGCGCCGTCGGACTGGGTCTTGCCCTTCTCGTAGTGGTCGACCATCAGCTGCTGGCCCCAGTAGAGGGAGGGCGTGACCGGCACCAAGTTCTCGTTGGGGGTCTTCTTGAGCTGGTCGACGGCGGCCTTCACCTGCTCGGAGGTCGCCACGGGCTCGTACCAGCACGCCGGTGGTTTCCAGTTGGGGTCCACCGGCACCACCGGCTTGTTGGACGACCCGCCCTTCCCGCCGCTGACCTGCGTGACCTCGATGCTGCTCTGGCTGACCCCGGCCATGAGGGTGTTGCCCTTGGCGCCTCCGGACGGACCGGACGGGCCGGGCGGCGCTTGGTCGCCCTTGTCACCGATGGCGTACGCGGCCGTCGAGGAGCAGACCACGGTGAGGGCCGCGGCCATGAGGAAGGTGCTCGTGGCGACAATCCGCATCACTTGCAGCCTCCCGCCACGGTCTCCAGGGAGACGGTCTGCCACACGCCCTTCGAGGACTTGGTGAGCCTGGCCCGGTACTGGAGCACGGAGTCCGGGCTGTCCGGGGTCCGCGTGACCTTCTTCGTCTCCCGGTTCTTCGTGGCCGACTTCCGCTCGTCGACGCAGTAGAAGAGCAACCCGGCGCCGTTGTCGCTGATGTGCGCCTTGGCGTTGTAGACCCTGACCGAGCCGACCAGGCTGTCGTCGGTCTCGACGAAGCTCTTGATCCATTTTCGGGCCGTGGTGAGGGACGCACCGGAGTCGTAGAACGCCACGGCCTCCGACTGCGGGTTTGCCTCGATGATCGCCGCGTACTTCGCCCGCAGCTCCTCGCGCCCGTCGTCCAGGATCGCCTGCTTCTTCGGATCCCCGCTGCTCCACCCCACGAACTCGGCCTTGAACGTGCTCGGCAGCTTCACCTCCGGGCGGTCCGGGCCGGACGGCTTCGAGGGAGCGGGGGAAGCGGACGTGGCACCGCCGCCGTCCGCCCCCTCGATCTTGTCGGAGGCGTCGCTGTCACCGCCCCCCGAGCCGCAGGCGGTCAACAGCAGGGCCGCGGACGCGGTCAGAGCGGCCGTCACGAGGCGGAGGGAGCGAGTCACTCGGAACTCCAGGAGTGTGGGGACAAGGGGCCGTCCGTGGGGGACGCGAGCGGACCCAAGCTATAACCGCGGGCGTCGCGCACGCACATGGGCCCCGCTCCAGAAGGAGCGGGGCCCATGGGGACGTACAGGGCGGAACAGGATCAGAAGCGGCGGGTGATGAGCGCGCGCTTCACTTCCTGGATCGCCTTCGTGACCTCGATGCCACGCGGGCACGCGTCCGTGCAGTTGAACGTCGTACGGCAACGCCACACGCCGTCCTTGTCGTTCAGGATCTCCAGGCGCTGCTCGCCCGCCTCGTCACGGCTGTCGAAGATGAAGCGGTGGGCGTTCACGATCGCGGCCGGGCCGAAGTACTGGCCGTCGTTCCAGAAGACCGGGCACGACGACGTGCACGCCGCGCACAGGATGCACTTCGTGGTGTCGTCGAAGCGCTCGCGGTCCTCGGCGGACTGCAGACGCTCGCGCGTCGGCTCGTTGCCCGTCGTCACCAGGAACGGCATGACGTCGCGGTAGGCCTGGAAGAACGGGTCCATGTCGACGACCAGGTCCTTCAGGACCGTCAGACCCTTGATGGGCTCGACCGTGATCGGCTTGGACGGGTTGATGTCCTTGATCAGGGTCTTGCAGGCCAGACGGTTCTTGCCGTTGATCCGCATGGCGTCCGAACCGCAGATGCCGTGCGCGCAGGAGCGGCGGAACGTGAGCGTGCCGTCCTGCTCCCACTTGATCTTGTGGAGGCCGTCGAGGACGCGCTCCTTGGGGTCGATCTCCATCTGGAAGTCTTCCCAGACCGCGTCCGCCGAGACCTCGGGGTTGAAGCGGCGGATGCGGAAGGTGACCGTGATGTACGGGGAGTCGGCGAAGCCCGCCTCGGGCTTGGCGTCTTCCTTCTCGAGGGTCGGGGTAGCCATCAGTACTTACGCTCCATCGGCTGGTAGCGGGTCTGGACGACCGGCTTGTAGTCGAGACGGATCGTCTCCGTGCCGTCGTCGCCGACCTCGCGGTACGCCATGGTGTGGCGCATGAAGTTGACGTCGTCGCGGTTGGGGAAGTCCTCGCGGTAGTGACCGCCGCGCGACTCCTTGCGGGCGAGCGCGGACTGCGCCATGACCTCGGCCAGGTCGAGCAGGTTGCCCAGCTCGATGGCCTCCAGGAGGTCGGTGTTGAACCGCTTGCCCTTGTCCTGGATCGAGACGTTGAGGTAGCGCTCGCGGAGCTCCGCGATCTTCTCCACCGCCGTCTTGATCGTCTGCTCCGTGCGGAACACCATGACGTTGGCGTCCATGGTCTCCTGCAGCTCCTTGCGGAGCTCGGCGACCCGCTCGGCGCCCGTGGCGTCGCGCAGACGCTCGACCTGGGAGACGACCAGCTCCTCCGGGTTCTCCGGCAGCTCGACGAAGTCGTGCGACGCGGCGTATTCGGCCGCGGCGATGCCCGCGCGCTTGCCGAAGACGTTGATGTCCAGGAGCGAGTTGGTGCCGAGGCGGTTGGCGCCGTGCACCGAGACGCAGGCGACCTCGCCCGCCGCGTACAGGCCCGGGACGACGGTGGTGTTGTCCGCCAGGACCTCACCCTCGACGTTGGTCGGGATGCCGCCCATGGCGTAGTGCGCGGTCGGCTGGATCGGGATCGGGTCCGTGTAGGGCTCGATGCCGAGGTAGGTGCGCGCGAACTCCGTGATGTCCGGGAGCTTGGCGTCGAGCTGCTCCGGCGGGAGGTGCGTGAGGTCGAGGTAGACGTGGTCGCCCTCGGGACCGCAGCCGCGGCCCTCACGGATCTCCGTGTAGATGGAGCGCGAGACGACGTCACGGGACGCGAGGTCCTTCATGACCGGCGCGTACTTCTCCATGAAGCGCTCGCCGTCCTTGTTGCGGAGGATGCCGCCCTCACCGCGGGCGCCCTCCGTCAGCAGGATGCCCATGCGCCAGATGCCGGTCGGGTGGAACTGGAAGAACTCCATGTCCTCCAGCGGCAGACCGCGCCGGTAGCAGGCCGCCTGGCCGTCACCGGTGAGCGTGTGCGCGTTCGAGGTCACCTTGAAGAACTTGCCGGTGCCGCCGGACGCGTAGATCACGGCCTTGGCCTGGAAGATGTGGATCTCACCGGTCGCCAGCTCGTACGCGACGACGCCGGCGCTCTTCTTGACCCCGTCGACCTCGACGATGAGCTGGTCCAGGACGTAGAACTCGTTGAAGAACTCCACGCCCTCCTTGACGCAGTTCTGGTACAGCGTCTGGAGGATCATGTGGCCGGTGCGGTCGGCCGCGTAGCAGGACCGGCGCACGGCGGCCTCGCCGTGGTTGCGGGTGTGACCGCCGAAGCGGCGCTGGTCGATGGTGCCGTCCGGCGTGCGGTTGAACGGCAGGCCCATCTTCTCCAGGTCGAGGACCGCGTCGATGGCCTCCTTCGCCAGGATCTCGGCGGCGTCCTGGTCGACCAGGTAGTCACCGCCCTTGACCGTGTCGAAGGTGTGCCACTCCCAGTTGTCCTCCTCCACGTTGGCGAGCGCGGCGGCCATGCCGCCCTGCGCGGCGCCCGTGTGGGAGCGGGTGGGGTACAGCTTGGTGAGCACGGCGGTGCGGCTGCGCTTCGTCGCCTCGATGGCGGCGCGCATGCCGGCGCCGCCCGCGCCGACGATGACGGTGTCGTACTTGTGAATCTTCACTGGGGTCGCCTCGGCTTTAGCGGATGTTCGGGTCGAAGGTGAAGATCACCAGCGTGCCCAGAAGGATGGTGAACACCGTGGCGGTGTACAGCAGGCCCTTGAGCCACAGACGCGTGTTCGGGCGCTCGGCGTAGTCGTTGATGACCGTGCGCAGGCCGTTCGCGCCGTGCAGCATCGCGAGCCACAGCATCAGCAGGTCCCAGACCTGCCAGAACGGCGAGGCCCAGCGGCCCGCGACGAACGCGAAGCCGATCTTCGAGACGCCGCCGTCGAGCACGAGCTGGATCAGCAGGTGGCCGAGGACGAGGACGACCAGGACGACACCGGACAGGCGCATGAAGAGCCATGCGGCCATCTCGAAGTTGCCGCGGGTCGAGCGCGGGGTCTTGGTCGTGCGCTTGCGCGGCGGCTCGATGACCGGGGCCGGGTTGTCGACGTCGTAGAGCCGGGCGCCCTCGACGGGGCCGACTCCGGACGTGCCGGACTTGTCGAGCGTGGTGTCAGAAGACATGTCGGCCTCAGCTCCCGAAGACTTCGCGGACGGCGTGGCCCAGGACGGGGTAGAGCGCCCCGACCATCAGGACGACCCAGATGCCGACGACGGTCCAGAGCATCTGCTTCTGGTAGCGGGGACCCTTCGACCAGAAGTCGACGGCGATGACGCGCAGGCCGTTGAGGGCGTGGAAGAGGATGGCGGCGACCAGGCCGTACTCAAGGAGTGCGACGAGGGGCGTCTTGTAGGTGCTGACGACATCGTCGTACGCCTCCGGGGAGACGCGGACGAGAGCGGTGTCGAGCACATGCACGAACAGGAAGAAGAAGATGAGGACGCCGGTGACTCGATGAGCCACCCAGGACCACATTCCTTCCCGGCCGCGGTACAGCGTTCCAGCCGGCACGGAAGAACCCTCCGGGAGCGGGGATTGGGGCCGGCCGGCTTCTTGTCGGACGAGCCCGGCCGGGTACGGTCCACCGGCCGCTCGTCATCGTATCGACGAGTTGTCGGTGGCCTTGCCCCGGGTCCGCAGGTGTGATCAAACAGGCAATCAAACAGGCACGTACGGGCTATCGGGACGCGATTGCGGGCGACCTCCGTGTGCGGCGTGTCCCGGGCCCCCGGAGCCCGTCTTCCCGGCGTCGTCGCTGGTCGCGGGGTCCGTGCCGAGTACGAGACGGGCGAGTCTGCCGCGGGTGAGGCGGCGCAGCTGCTCGGCGGCCACGGCGCGCTCCTCGTCCGGATCGTTGCCGAGGCGTGACCGGATGGCGGACAGCAGATGATCGAGGGCCTCACCTGGGGCGACGTCGTCGAGGCAGATCACGAACGCGTGTCCGAAACGGCTCTCGTACGCCGCGTGGGCGGCGCGCAGGGCGGTGTCCGCCGCGCTGTACGTGCCGTGCGGCGCGCCCTGCCGGAGGACGCCGGGATCGAGGGGTTCGCGGGTCAGGGCCTCGGTGAGGTCGGCGTGCGACAGGTCGTACAGCGCTTCGTCGGAGGCGGCGAGCAGGGCCTCCAGGTCGGGGTAGGGGCGGTGCGCGGCGACACGCCGGGCCCAGCGGCGGCTGCCGCCGCAGGTCAGGAGGGCGGCTTCCGCGACGTCCGGCTCGGCGGAGTTGAGCTGCACCGGCGTGACGACAGGGGTGACGTCGGGCGCGTCGTCACCGGGGAGTCGAGGGGGACGGTACGGGGACAGCGGGCGCTCCTGGGCGGGGGGCGGTCGGGAACCGGGCACGGCAGGGGTGGTGCGCGGTGGTACGGGCGGTGCGCGGGGGTGGTGCGGGTGGCGCGCACGCGTGAGTGAGTAGCCACGCTAGCGAGCCGAGGCGTGTGGTGTCGGGCCGCCGAGTGAATTTCACCCGAATGGGAGAGTTTCGTCTCGGACGTTGGACGTGGGGCGTGGGGGCACAGGGGCGGGTGGGGCGGCTGGGCACGGGTCGGCCCGCCGGACGGCCCCGGACGGCCTCCCGGCGAACGGGTGAGCTTCGCGGGCGCGTCGTAGCGTGGTGGGCATGGCTGTGACTCTTGGTACGTGCGGTGCCGCGGCTCAGCGGCGAGACGGTGTACGACGAGACGCTGGACGGCGGGACGGCGTGCGGCGACGCGGCGCGTGGTGGCTCCGCGCACCGCGGGGCGGGCCCCGCGCCCACGGCCCCGGGAGCGCGCGGTGAGGGCCGGCCCGCGGCGTGGCCCTCTCGTGGCCGCGGGTGTGACCGCGGCCGGAGCCGCCGCCGCCCTGACCGTCGGCCTGTGGCCGGCCGGCACCTCCGCCCCGGAGAACCGGCCGGCGGCGGGGAAGACCGCGGCGGCGCCGAGCCCGAAGGAGAGCCCGAGCGCGAAGGAGAGCCCCCGGCCCGGCAAGAGCCACGCGCTCTCCGAGGCCCCGGCCACCATCCCCGCCGTACGGGAGCACGAGGCGGCCCGCGGCCCCGGCTGGCGCCCCGGCGGCGAGGGCCGCGTGGTCACGGGCGACGACGGCCTCAAGGACGAGGCCCGGCTGCTCGCCGGTGAGCTGAGGCTCCGGTACGCCGGGGACGAGAAGCCCCGCGAGGGCGACGTGGAACTGGCGCTCGACAAGGACGCGGACAGCGGCCCCGAGTCGTACACCCTGTCGGTCAAGGAGCGGAAGGTACGGATCACCGCCCCCGACGAGGCCGGCGTCTTCTACGGCACCCGCACCCTCAAGCAGGAGGTGAAGGGCGAGCGGACCGCCCCCGAGGGCGTCGTGCGCGACCGGCCCGCCAAGCCGCAGCGGGGCTTCATGATCGACATAGCCCGCAAGCACTTCGACGCCACGTGGATAGAGGACCGCATACGCGAGCTGGGCGACCTCAAGTACAACCAGCTCGGTCTGCACTTCTCCGACGACCAGGCCTTCCGCATCGCGTCGGACTCGCACCCGGAGATCGTCTCCGCCGACCACCTCACGAAGGACCAGGTCCGCCGCATCCTGAAGCTGGCCGAGAGCCGGCACATCACCGTCGTGCCGGAGATCGACTCACCGGGACACCTCGGCGCGGTCATCCGGGCCCACCCCTCCCTCCAGCTCAGGAGCGCCCAGGGCGGCGCGCCCAAGGGCGCCGTCGACATAGCGAAGCCGGAGGCCGCCCGCATCGTCGACGACCTGCTCAAGGAGTACGGGAAGCTGTTCCCCGGCGCCTACTGGCACCTCGGCGCCGACGAGTACCTCGCCCTGACGGTCGAGGACCCGGAGGCCTCCTTCCCGCAGCTCGCCGCCGCGGCCCGCGAGAAGTACGGGCCGGACGCCCGGGTGCGGGACCTGACCACGGGCTGGCTCAACGACCGGGCGGACGCCGTGCGACCCCTCGGCAAGAAGCTCAAGGCCTGGAACGACGGCTTCTTCCGGGGCGGCGAGACCCGGGCGGCCGACGACCTGGAGGTCGCGTACTGGACCGGCAAGGAGATCGGCGCGCGCGACCCCGTCGAGTACCTGCGGGCCGGCCGCGAGCTCACCAACTACAACGACGAGTACCTCTACTACGTCCTCGGCCAGCCCAACGACTTCCGCTATCCGACCGGGCAGCGGATATACGAGAGCTGGACCCCGCGGGTGATCCGCGGCACGAGCCCGGTGAGCGAGGAGTACGACGACCAGATCCTCGGCGGTTCCTTCGCGGTCTGGTGCGACCTCGCCGGATCGCAGACGCAGGAACAGGTCGCGCAGGGCATCCGCATGCCGCTCGCGGCGACCGTCCAGAAGCTGTGGGACCCCAGGAAACCCGCGCTGTCCTGGAACGACTTCGCGAAACTCGCTGATACGGTCCGGTAGCCGCCGGAACGCCCCTGGGGAGAGGGCCGCGGGCGGCGATCCCGTAGCTCTTGATCTCGAACCCGTGGGGGGTCCCTCAGCGATGCTGTGCACAACGTGCCGGTCGAACACGGCCACGACGCCGGAGGGGCTCTGCGACGCCTGCGTCCGGGCCGCCGCCGCGGCCGGACCGCCGCCCGGTCCGCCCGTGCCCCCGGCCGCGGGACGCCCCGCGGGGCTGCGCTCGCCCGTCGGCCTCGCCCGGGCGGTCGTGGTCCTGCTCGGCGTCGTCGCGGCCGTCGACGTGTTCGCGCTCTGGACGGGGACCGTCCTCCGCGACGTCATGGGCGACGTGGTCACCGGCGACCACGGCACGGACATCGACCAGCGGGCCGACCGGGCCGACGCGCTGTACATCGCCGGCGGTGTCGCGCAGGTGGCGGCGCTGGTCGTGACCTGCGTGGTCTTCCTCGTCTGGTTCCACCGGGTCCGCGTGAACGCGGAGGTCTTCGAACCGCACATCCACCGGAAGTCGCGCGGCTGGGCGATCGGCGGCTGGTTCGTGCCGATCGTCAACCTCTGGTACCCGCGGCGGATCGCCGTGGACATCTGGGACGCGAGCGGCGACCGCTCCGTGGCCCTGGACCGCACGCTGACCCTGGACGCCTCGGCGTCGCGGCCCCCGCACCCCGTCGTCAACGCCTGGTGGACCCTGTGGGTGTCGAACCTGCTCGTCTCGCGGTGGGCGACGCGGGCGTATCAGGACGCCGACGACGCCGAGGAGATCAAGTCGACGGTCACGCAGCTGATGTTCTCCGACGCCCTGGACATCGCCGCCGCCGTCGCCGCCATCGTCTTCGTCCTCCGGCTGACCCGCATGCAGGACGCGAAGGCCCGCTCCGGCCCGCCCCCGCGGCCCGTGACCGAGCCCTTCCCGGCCCCGTAGTTTCCCGCTACCGGTAGCGGGATCGCGTACGTCTGTGGTGTATTCGGCCGAGAAGGGCATGGAGCACCGCGGGGGGACGTGGATGGGGTACTGGGGCTACTACGTCGTGGGCAGGAGCGAGCGGCCGCTCGGCGAACTCGCGGCGGTGGCGGGCGTGCGGGACGAGCTGACCCTCCTGGTCCAGCGGTCCGACGGCTGGCAGGTGTGGGAGGTGCCGGGCGGCGACGGCGGGCGCGACGTGGGCAACATGAACGCCCTCGCCCTGGAGACCGGCGCGCCCGCCCTCTTCGGCTACGTGATGGACAGCGACTGCGTGGTCATCGAGGCCGCGGCCCCCGAGAGCGGGGCATGGACCACGTGTCTGGCCCGCGGCGCCATGGCCGGCTACCTCGGCGACAGCGGCCTGACCGTGGACGACTACTTCCTCGAACCGCGCGACGCCGCTCGGCGCGCGGTCGCGTGGGCCGCCGAGTCGGGCAGGACGGTGGGGGAGTCCCCACTCCTCGACGTCCTGAACGCCGACGCGGAGCCCTCGGCGGAGGAACTCTTCTTCCGCTTCCTGGACCGGCTCGGCATCGTGCCGCAGTGACACCGCGCCCGCCCGGCTCTCCGGGACGGGCGCGGCGCCCGTGCGCGCGGGCTACGGCGTGAGCGCCTGGCCCAGCTTCGCCCCTGCCGGGGTGCCCAGCAGCGTCCGGCCGTAGTAGACGCCGCTCGAACCCGGGACGGTCGAGCCCGTGCTGTCCAGTTGGAGGATCGTGCCGTCGGCCGCGTCCTCGCCCTCGGCGCCGATCGCGAGGTCCGCGCGGCCGTCGCCCGTGAGGTCCGCCAGGGTGACCGAGGAGCCGAGGCGGTCGCCGGTCTCCGTGGAGCCGGGGACGCCGGGCTCGTCCTGCGAGAACGCCTTCGCGCCGGTGCCGGTGAGACCGGACGCGGAGCCCTTCAGGAGCAGCGAGGTGCCCGCGTCCTTGCGGTTCTTCTCGGCGCGGGTGATGTCCTCGTTCGGAGCGCCCGTCAGGACGTCCGCGTAGCCGTCGCCGTTGAAGTCGCCCGCCGCGACCGACCAGCCCATCGCGTCGCCCGCCTCCGCGGCGCCCGGCACACCGGATGTCGCCTGGTGGACCGTCTTCGCGCCCGACGAACCGGGCCCCGTCGACGTGCCGGGCACCACCGTCACCTGGCCGCCCGCGTGCGCGCCGGACTCGGCGGTGTACGGCTGGCCGATGACCAGGTCGTCGTAGCCGTTGCCGTTGACGTCGCCCACGGCGACCGAGCGCCCGCCGGGCACGGACAGCACGCCGACCCGGCTCAGCCCCGAGCGACCGCCCCTGAACCAGGCGAGCTTGCCCTTGCCCGCCTGGTCGCGGTAGGTCAGCGCCACGTCCGCGTAGCCGTCGCGGTTGAAGTCGCCGGACGCGGCGTCGGGGAAGGCGATGGCGGTGTCGCCCGGAGTGAGGCTGCCGCCCGACTCGTGCTCGGGGTCGAGCCGCGCGGCCCACGAGCCGCCCGTGCCCGTCGCCACCGAGAAGACGTCGTCCTTGCCGTCGGCGTTGAAGTCGCCGGACGCGACCGCCGAGCCGAACCTGGCCCCCGGGTAGTGGAAGTCCGCCGAGAGCTGCATGTCCGTGCCGGACCTGAACGTCGGGCCGTACAGCATGGTGACCGCGCCGCGGTCCTTGTGCGAGGAGTCGTCCTCGCCCGGGGCGCCGATGACGAGGTCCGCGTGACCGTCGCCGTTCAGGTCGCCCCAGGCGGTCGCGGCACCCCACTCGTCGCCGGACTCCGAGACACCGGGGACGCCGGTGCTGGTCTGCGTCAGGGATATCCTCGCGCCGCCCACCGGGCCCTCGTCGCCGCCGGGGACGACCGTGACGCGGCCGCGGCTGCTCGACGCCTTCGGGGTGCCGGCGATCAGATCGGTGACGCCGTCGCCGTTGTAGTCACCCTCGGCGGTCTCGGGGGCGTTGCCCTCGGCCGCGAAGGCGACCGGGCTCAGCGCGGTCGTGCACGGCACCGCGCCCGCGCCCCCGAGCACGACGGCACCGATCGTCAGCAGCGCCCTGCGCCGCAGACTCAGCGGTCTGTAGGCATACGACGTGCTATGCGCCATTTCACGCGGTTTGCGCGGGCTCAAGTGCCCCACCCCTTAGTGAATTGCAGGTAAACCAAGCGAGTTCCTACGACTGATCGAGAGGGCAAAGGGTTGTACGCGCGCGCGGTATTCGTCACGTGACGTATACCGCACGTCGCAGGTGTGACAACGCGCGGGATCTCCGCGCTGACGCATGTGACAGTGGACAGTGGCGCCGCGGCACGGCGGACGGGACTCGGGACTCGGGCGGGGGATCAGGTGGCACAGCGCGTGAACGGCCGGTCGGCTGCGGTGCGTGGGCGGTGGCCACGGGCGGTCGCGCTGGCCCTCGCCCTCGGCGCGGCGGCGACCACGCTCACGGCGTGCGGCTCGGGCGGCGAAGTGACGTACGCGGGCGGCACGTTCGACGAGGTCACGCCCGGCGCCACGGCACGGGCCGCGTCCGCGGACGAGGTGCGCGGCAAGAAACTCGCCGTGGAAGGCATGGAGTTGCTCCGCACGGCGGACACCGTGCGCATGGGCGTCGACATGACGACCCCGAAGGGCCACCAGAAGGTCACGCTGCACATGGACCGCGACAGCAACTGCACAGGCACCTTCGACGCGGGCCCCATGCAGCGCGGCGAGCTCATCGTCGTCGACGGCGGGACGGCCTACGTGCGGTTCTCCGACGCCTCGCTGGACGCGATCCGGGACATGGCGGAGCTGCGGGGGCCCGACGCGGCGGCCACCATCCGGGAGCGGACGGCGCTCGCGCGCGGCAAGTACCTGAAGATCCCGGCGGGCACGGACAGCAGCCGCGCCGTGCCGGGGATGAAGTGCGACCTCGACGAACTGACCGACAAGATGGTCGGCGGACCCGACGAGGGCGACGTCATCAAGGCCCTGCCCGAGACCCGGCGCTACGGCCGCAGCGTCACGCCGCTCGTGGAGACCGAGGGCGGCGGGGACGGCGAGGAGACGACGGTCTACGTGGCCGCGTCCGGCCGCCCCTACATACTCGGCGTCGAAGGCATCGAGGACGGCGGCCAGACGATGTCGATGCGGATGTCCGCGTACGACGAGCCGGTCGTCGCGAAGGCCCCGGCGGCGGCGCTGACCATCGACATCTCCCGCATCCGGGGCGGCGGCGCACTCTTCGAAGTCTGAGCCGCGGTCTGACGGATGGCGCCCCCGGCGTGCGCCCCCCCCTGTGACATTTCCGCCCCTACTGACGCTGGTGAGCGTGAAGGCACGGGCGCGGCCGGGCGTGCCGCGTCGGCCGGATGGGAGAGCGTTGGGCCAGGGTGGGGAGCCCCGTCGCGCGCGGGCGCACGACGAGGAGCTCGGCAGGGCCGTCGCGGCGGCCCAGGCCGGTGACGAGGCGGCCTTCGCGGTCGCGTACCGCATCGTCCAGCCGGGGCTCCTCGGCTACGTGCGGGGTCTGGTCGGCACGCACGGCGAGGCCGCGGAGGACGTCACGGCCGAGGCGTGGCTGGAGATCGCCAGGGACCTCGGGCGGTTCCGGGGCGACGGGCCGGGCTTCCGCGGCTGGACGGCGACGATCGCGCGCCACCGCGCCTACGATCATCTGCGCCGTCAGAAGACACGGCCGCGCCCCTCCGGCCTCGAACAGGACATGCTCGAACTCCCCGGCCCGCACAGCACGTCGGCGGCGGCCCTGGAGGCGGTCTCGACGGAACAGGTCCTCGCCCTGGTGGCGACCCTGCCGCGGGAACAGGCGGAGGCGGTTCTGCTGAGGGTGGTGGTGGGCCTGGACGGGCCCGCCGCGGCCCGCGTCCTCGGCAAACGCCCCGGGGCGGTCCGCACGGCGGCCCACCGGGGCCTGCGGAAACTGGGTGAACGCCTGCGGCTGGCCGGCGTGACGGACGAGGGCCCCGGGGCGCTGGGGGGATCACGATGACCGCGCACGATCCGATGAACCCCGGCGACGCCCGGGAACCGGCGGGGCACGGGGGGTCCGAGGGACGGGGCCCCGTGGGCGAGCCGACGGGCGAGGAGGGGCTGCGGGCCGCCGTCGAGGCGTTTCGCGTGGCGCGGGACGCGGGGGCGCACCAGGCGCGCACGCGCCGCCGGGACGACTGGCGCCCCCGCGGTCGCCGCCTCGGCAGGCTTCCGCTGCGGGCCACCGCGGGCGTGACCCTGGCCGGCGGCCTCCTGGGCGGCGTGGCCCTGGCCATGGGCGGCACCCCCGGCCTCCTCCCCGGCGACAGCCCCCGCCCGGCCCCTTCGTCCCCCCACCTGACCCCCGACCGCACGGCCACGCCACCCCGCCCCCTGTCCTCGACGCCGCCCCGGAGCCGCGAGGTGGGGGAGAGGGAGAGGGAGAAGGACAGGGAGAAGGACAGCGAGCGGGCCAAGACCAAGGACGAACGCCGGGCAGAGGGCAAGGGCAAGGCGAAGGGCAAGGACCGCGACGAGACCGAGCAGAACGCGAAGGGCCCCAAGGCCAAGACCCCGAAGGCCAAGGAGCCGAAGCCCAAGGCCCCGAAGGCCCAGAAGCCGAAGCCGCAGAAGCCGCAGAAGCCGGAGAAGCCGGAGAAGCCGCCGAAGCCGCAGAAGCCCGAGGCCAAGAAGCCGAAGCCCGACAAGGCACGGGCCGACAAGCCGAAGCCGGCAAAGGGGAAGCCCGGAAAGGCGAAGGCGCACAACCGCGGCCCCGCGCAGGGCGGTCCCCAGGGCTCCGGGACGCCGAAGCAGACGAAGCAGACGAAGCCACAGCAGAAGCAGGGCCACCAGAAGCCCCAGCAGAAGAGGCCCTGAACCCGATCCACGGCTCCCGAGAGGGAGCCAGGGCGTGTGAGCGGAAAGGTGACCCGCGGCGAAGCCGGAGACGATGCGCGGGCGGGGACACCCCCGGCGAAGCGGAGGCGAGGCGCGGGCAGGGACCGCCACGCCAAGGCGACAGCCCCGAGAGCCCCGAGAGCCGCAGGCACCGTGAAACCGCGCCCCCAAGGGCGGGCGAGCGGGGATGACCCCGGCGAAGCCGGAGACGAGGCGCGCGTCGGGACCGCCACGCCGAGGCGACAGCCCCGAGAGCCGCGGCACCGTGGAACCGCACCGCCGAGGGAGGGTGAGCGGGGAGACCCCCGGTGAAGCCGGACCAAGCGCGGGCCGGAACCACGGCTCCGAGGCGAAATCCCCAGGGTCGCAGGCACCGTGGAACCGTGCTGCCAAGGGCGGGCGGGATAACCCCCGGCGGAGCCGGAGACGGAGCGCGGCGTCGGGACCGCCGCGTCGAGGCGACAGCCCCGAGAGCCGCGGGCACCGTGGAACCGCGCCCCCAAGGGCGGGCGGGATAACCCCCGGCGGAGCCGGAGACGGAGCGCGGCGTCGGGACCGCCACGCCGAGGCGGGAACCCCCAGAGCCACGGGCTCCGTGGAACCGCGCCCCCGCGAGGACCGGCCGGGGCCGCCACCCCCCACAGGAGAGGCCCCGGCCGGCACACGGTGCGGACCGCGTGCGGTCCGTACTACCTTCAGCGCCGCCCGTGCGTTTTCTGTCACACCGCACTCTGTCACCCGGTAGTTGCACGTTGTACAAACATGGACGCGGCCCCTGGCGAACCCGTAGCGTGCTGCTTCGCGCCGGGGCCGGGCGCACATCTCCGAGTGGGCAGGATTGAAAGTGCTGGGGGACGACGCGGAGCTGACCGCCGCGGTGTTTGCGGCGCAGGACGGGGACGAGAGCGCGTTCCGTACTGTGTACCGCGCTGTGCACCCGCGGCTGTTGGGGTACGTACGCACGCTGGTGGGAGAGCCGGACGCCGAGGACGTGGCCTCCGAGGCATGGCTGCAGATAGCGCGGGACCTGGAGAGGTTCAGCGGGGACGCGGACCGTTTCCGGGGCTGGGCCGCGCGCATCGCCCGTAACCGCGCCCTCGACCACATCCGCATGCGGGGCCGCCGCCCGGTGATAGGCGGCGACGAGACCGAGCTCGCGGGCAAGCCCGCCGAGGCGGACACCGCCGACGAGGCGATGGAGTCCCTGGCCACCGGCGAGACCATGGCGCTGATAGCCAAACTGCCGCAGGACCAGGCGGAGGCCGTGGTGCTCAGGGTCGTCATGGGACTCGACGCCAAGAGCGCGGCCCTGACCCTCGGCAAGCGCCCGGGAGCCGTCCGCACGGCGGCCCACCGCGGTCTGAAGCGGCTCGCCGAGCTGCTCGGCGCGGACCCCGCCGACCCCGCGGAAGCGCTCGCCGGCGTGCCCCCGCAGAGAGAACCGCGCGGGCGCGCGGCGACATCTGTCTGTGTGACGCAAACGCGTACGCGGACGCAGAAGGACATGTGATGGCCGACGAGCAGGAGAAGTGGCTGGACCCCGACGCGGCGGAGCGTTTGCTGCGCGGGGAGCCCCTCGACGACGTCGACCCTCACGTGCGCGCGCAGGCCGACCGGCTCGCGCGGGCGCTCGGCGCGCTGGCGGCGGAGGACCGCGGAACCGTTCCCGCAGAAGCGGAACTTCCGGGGGAGGCCGCGGCGCTCGCCGCGTTCCGCGCCGCTCGCGCGGACTCCGCGAAGGCCGGGGCACGTGCTGCCTACGCGACGTCCGCCCATGAGACCGCCGCCGCGAAGACCGTACGGCTCGGCCGCGCCGCCGACCGGCCCAGACCGAGCCGCTGGGGCCGGCCGGTGCGCCTCGGGCTTGCCGCGGCGCTCGCGGGCTGCATGATCGGCGGTGTCGCCGTGGCGGCGGGTACGGGCGTGCTGCCCTCGCCGTTCGGCGAACAGCACGAGCCGGAGCCCGCCGCTTCCGCTTCCGCCGTGGCGACCCCGGACGAGCCGCGGCCCTCCCCGTCGGACGGCGCGGGCGAGCCCCCCGAGGAGCAGGCGCAGGACGACGGCGAGGCGCCGGACGACGAAGCGGCCACCCGCGAGCCGGAGACCTCGCGGGCCCCGGAGGCGGAGGCCGACGGCGCGCCCACCGGTCAGCCGACGCGGCGTCCCGGCGCCGTGCCGAGGCCGCCGCGCACCGACGGCGCCAAGGACTGGTACCGCAAGGTCGTCATCGCCTGCCGCGACTACCGCAGCGGCGAACTCCAGGGCGACAAGCGCCGCCGCCTCGAGGAGTTCGCCAAGGGGACGGCGCGCGTGGAGGAGTTCTGCGGCCGGGTCCTCGGCGGCCAGCACGGCGGCGGGCAGGGGAGCGGCCGGCCGAACGGCGGCCAGCAGGGCGGCAACGGCGGCAACGGCGGAGACCACGGCGAGGACGGCGACGGCGACAGCGACGAGGCGCCGGGTGATGACGGCGGCGCGGCGGGCGGCTCCGGCGGTGACACGGGCGGGATTCCCGGCTTCCCGGCGACGACCGCCCCTGCGGCTCCCGCCGCGGGCGACAGCGGCCTGCCCGCCGTGCGGTGATCCTCGGAACCGCCTCGGAACCGCCTCGTGGCCGCCCCTCGGCCCGGCCGCCACGCCTTGCTCGACCCCCGTCCCCGGCCCCTTTGCCGGCACCCCGCTCCCTGCTCCTCGCACCCCCACGGACCAGGTGTGACGTTTTTCGAGCCGGTGGCGCAGTAAGAAGTGAGCCGACTGGTCATCGGCCCACGCACGAGCCGGGGGTTCCCCCCGTACCTTCGGCTCCGTGCCCTCGGCGTGGGCGGGATACGTTCCCCCGATCCCGCCCACGCCGCTTTTCGCCGACCCGCCCACGGCCGCTTCGCGAAGGCCCCGTCGGGCCCCGGCTCACTTGTAGATGACGACCCGGTCGCCGTTCCGCACCTGGGCGTACAGGCTCGCGATCTTCCCCTTGTCCCGGACGTTGACGCAGCCGTGGGAGCCGCCCGCGTAGCCCCTGGCCGCGAAGTCCGCCGAGTAGTGCACCGCCTGGCCGCCGCTGAAGAACATCGCGTACGGCATGGGGGTGTCGTAGAGCGTCGAGACGTGGTGGCGGGACTTCCAGTAGACCTTGAAGCCGCCTTCGCGCGTCGGCGTGTACTGGGAGCCGAGGCGTATGTCCATCGTGGACTTGACCTTGCCGTCGATCATCCACGTCAGCGTGCGGCTGCTCTTGGCGATGCACAGGACGCGGCCCGTCATGCAGCGCGGGTCCGGCTTCGCGGCCGGCATGCCGCCGCCGGAGTACAGCTCCTGCCGCGTCGGCTCGCGCGTCATGCCGAGCAGCCGCTGCCAGGTGACGGTGTCCGTCCGGCCGGTGACGGGCAGCCCGCGTTTGGCCTGGAAGCCCCTGACCGCCTCGGCGGTGGCCGGACCGTAGTTCCCCGTCGGGTGGACGTGGAACCAGCCGATCTGCCGCAGTCTGGCCTGGAGTTCCCGTACCTGTTTCCCCTGGGCGCCCTGCGCCATGAGGGTCTTGGGTGGGGGCGCGGCACGGGTCGTGGAGGGCGCCGGAGGCTCGGGCGACGCCGGGGGCTCGGGGGACTCGGGCAAGTCGGGTGACGTGTGTGCGCCGGGTGTGCCGGGAGCGGTCGTGGCCGCCGCCTCGGGCTTCGCGTCCCCGGAAGCTGCCGCTCCCGCCCGCCCGCCCTCCGCGTCGACGGCCACCGCCTTGCACCCCCCGACCAGCGCGAGCACCGCCACGGCGGCAGCGGCCCTGCCGCCCACACCCCTGCGGACCGTTCCCTCGACCATCACGCCCCCCCCGGTCACCGGACAACACCATGGGAAGTGTTTCCCAACTCTGCCGCGCGTGACGCTTCCTCACGGCGAACGCCGGAAGAAGACCTTTCCCGGGCAGCCCTGTCGTCCGCTTTCCGGACACCCTGTGCCCCGGTTCGGAAAGGCGTGCGAAACTCCCGCCATGCTGGGTGTCACCGATCTTCCGACGTATCTCGCGGGCCTCGTCCTCATCATTCTGCTGCCGGGCCCCAACTCGCTGTACGTGCTCTCCGTCGCCGCTCGGCGGGGCGTGCGCACCGGCTACACGGCCGCCGCCGGCGTCTGGTGCGGCGACACCGTCCTCATGACGCTCTCCGCGGCCGGGGTGGCGTCGCTGCTCCAGGCCAACGCCCTGCTCTTCGGCATCGTGAAGTACGCGGGCGCCGGGTATCTGACCTGGCTCGCGTTCGGGATGCTGCGGGCCGCCGTCGCGATGTGGCGGACGCGGCACGAGCGCGCGGCGGGCGCGGACGCGGACGCGGCCGGCGGCGAGCCCGCCGAACGGCCGTTCCGCAGGGCCCTGGTGATCAGCCTGCTCAACCCGAAGGCGATCCTCTTCTTCATCGCGTTCTTCGTGCAGTTCGTCGATCCCGGCTATGCCTACCCCGCCCTCTCCTTCGTCGTCCTCGGCGCCTTCGCGCAGGCCGCCAGCTTCCTGTACCTCACCGCCCTGATCTTCAGCGGCACCCGCCTCGCCGCGGCCTTCCGCCGCCGCAAGCGGCTCTCGGCGGGGGCCACTTCGGCGGCGGGCGCGCTGTTCCTCGGGTTCGCGGTGAAGCTGTCGCTCAGCAGCGTCTGAGCCCGCGGCGGCGGACCCGGCGGCCGGGCCTCAGTGGTGCCAGGCCGCGCCGCCCACGTTGTGGATCATGCGCTGGAGGACCTTGAGCGCCCCGATGTACTCCTCGTCCGTGATGCCCTCGTGGATCTCCGCGCGCACCTTCTGCTGGCGCCCGGCCGTGCGGCTCCGCAGCGCGCGCCCCTCCTCGGTGAGCGCGATGCGGCCCGCCGCGTCCTCCGTGATCAGGCCGCGGTCGTGCAGGGCGCTGACATCGTGCAGCAGGGCGCCGTCGCCGGTGTCGAGGTAGCCGCGCAGGACCGCCACCACCTCGTCGCGGGAACGGCCCTCCGGCGCGTCGACGAGCTGGTTCAGAATCCACCACTGCGGTTGGGTGAGGCCCATCTCGGCCAGCATGGTGCGGATGTGGTGCACCACGGCGGAGCCGGCGGCCGAGCTCCAGTAGCCGATCGGCTGGTTGACGAGGTCGGCGTCGGCGTGTGAGTACGTGAAGGTCGTCATGGGGACGAACGTAGGACCTCAAGTCCGCTTCAGGTCAAGGGCCGTGAGCCGGGCGCCGAAACTCGCCCCGCGTACTCCCGAAGACCTGTCGTGTCCTCGCCCGCCCAGCCCACGTACCCGTCCGGCCGGATCAGGAAGAAGCCCTTGCCGTACGGCTCGTACGCGGGCAGCCGGTGTACGTGGATCAAGTCGTCGGCCGGCCGCGGCGGCTCCCCGTCCACGCCCACCGCGAGGAGCGTGAAGTGCGGGCCCCGGAAGGCGTCGAACAGCGTCCCCGCGCCGTACGGCCCGTCCGGCGCGCGGTCGCCCGCCCGCAGCGCGTCCGCCGGGAGCCCCGCGCGGGCGTCCAACGCGAGCGACGACTCGCGGTAGCCGATGCCGAGCTGCCGGGTGGCGGCGCCCCGCCGGGCCTCGCCGCGGTGGATGCGGGTGGAGAGGCCGAGCATCTGGGCGGCGTTGGGCAGCCGCTCCTCCTCGTAGGTGTCGAGCAGGGCCTCGGGGGCGCCGTGCCGCAGGACCGCGCCGAGCTTCCAGCCCAGGTTGTAGGCGTCCTGGACGCTGGTGTTCAGCCCCTGCCCGCCCGCGGGCGAGTGGACGTGCGCCGCGTCCCCGGCGAGGAAGACGCGGCCCTCGCGGAAGCGGTCGGCGAGGGCCGCGCGCGGCCGGAACGCGGAGACCCAGCGCACCTCGGCCACGTCCTCGGGAGCGAGATGGGTGCGGGCGGCGACGACGGCCCGTACGCCGTCGAGCGTGGTGTCCGCCTGCGCCCCCTCGGGGAGCTGGGCGGCGAGCTGGAAGACGTCCGTGCCGGGCAGCGGGCAGAGCGCCGCGAAGGGGCCGCCCTCCTCGGCGGGCGGGAACATGTGCCAGTTGTCGCGGTCGAGCGCGGGGATGCGGACATCGGCCACCAGGGCCTGCCTCGGGTCGACCGTCTCGCCCGTCATGGTGATGCCGAGCGCCTGCCGCAGGGCGGAACGGCCGCCGTCCGCCGCCACCGCGTACGCCGCACGGACCGTGCCGCCCGTCGACAAAGCGGCGGTGACCCCGTCGGCGTCCTGCGTCAGCTCCGTCACGGCCGTGTCGAAGGCGACGTCGCCGCCGAGCTCCCGCAGCCGGTCGAGCAGCAGTCGCTGGGTGAGCCACTGGGGGACGACCCGGCCGGTGTGGGGGGCGGTGGGCGTCACCGCGGGGACGTCGGCCAGGTGGTGCTCGCCCCGCCGCTCGCCGTCCCGCCAGATCATCCCCACGGGGATGCCGCCGCCCACCGCGAGGAACGCGTCGAGCACGCCGAGGTCGTCGAAGACCTCCATGGTGCGCGGCTGGAGGCCCTTGCCGCGGGAGCCGGGCAGGGCGGGGGAGGGCGGGCCGGACCGTTCGGCGACCAGGGCGCGTACGCCGCGCCGCGCGAGGTCGCAGGCGAGGGCGAGGCCGGTCGGCCCGGCGCCCACCACGAGGACGTCGGCGGTCCGCGCCGCCGCTGACTTAACGCTGTTAAGTGCTGTCATGGCTCCGAGGATGCGCTTAACGGTGTTAAATTGTCAACGTGGCCACGACACGACTCGACCGGACCAAGGTCGCCCGCACCGCGCTCGACCTGCTGAACGAGACCGGGCTCGAAGGGCTGACCCTGCGCGCCATCGCCAAGGAGCTGGACGTCAAGGCGCCCGCTCTGTACTGGCACTTCAAGGACAAGCAGGCGCTGCTCGACGAGATGGCGACGGAGATGATGCGCCGCATGAGCGCCGACTTCCTGGCCGAACCCGACCCCGACTGGCGCGTGGCCATCAGGACCTCGATGCGGGGCATGCGCGAGCACCTGCTGCGTTACCGCGACGGGGCCAGGGTCTACAGCGGCACCCACTTCACGGACCTGTCCTACGCGGCCCCCCTGGAGGCCCACCTCCGCACGCTCACCGAGGCGGGGTTCACGCCGCCGGCCGCGGCGCGCGCGTGGTCCACCGCGTACAGCTTCACCATCGGGCACGTCATCGAGGAGCAGGCCCCGGGCCCCGACGAGGACGGGGGCGGCGGCCTGGCGGCGCGTGCCGAACGGCTCGCCGCGTACCCGCTCGCCGCGGCCGCGGGCGAGGAACTGTTCCGCGCCCACGACCGCGGCTTCGCGGCGGGCCTGGAGGCCGTCATCGCCGGCATCGGGGCGACGCTCGCCGCCCCGGACACGGCCTAGGGACGGCCCCGCGCGGTCAGCAGCCCCTTGCGGATCGCGGGGGTGAGCCACCCCTCCACGTACCGGTTCAGGAGCCACGCCAGGACCAGCATCGCGGCGACCGTCAGGCCGAGCGTCGCGTACGACGGCAGTCCGAAGCCCTGGTGCAGCGCCTCCACCGCCACCCAGCCGAGGTGCTCGTGCACCAGGTAGAACGGGTACGTGAGGGCGCCCGCGACGGTCAGCCAGCGCCAGTCGACGCGGTCCAGATGGCCGAGGGCGATCAGGAGCACGGCGGCGAAGCCCGCCGTCACGACCGCGATGATCACCGCGGACGAGCGGTAGGAGAAGAAGTCCGGGTTCGGCGCGTGCCAGAGCCCGGCGACCGCGTAGTGCTGGCCGATCAGCCAGCTCACGCCCACGATGCCCCACGCGGTGAGGTCGCGGCGGTCGCGGTGGAGGAGGTAGACGCCGATGCCGCCGATGAAGAACGGCGCGTACTCCGGCATGAGGACCAGGTCGAGCAGCGGCTGGTCCGCGGCCTCGGTGAGCGCCGCCGCCAGCGTCCACACCGCGCAGAACAGCACGACCCGCGCGCGGCTCGCGCCCGGCAGGACCACGCACAGCGCGAAGAGCGCGTAGAAGCGCAGCTCGGCCCAGAGCGTCCAGCAGACGCCGAGCACGCGGTCCGCGCCGAGCGGCTGCTGCAGCATGCTGAGGTTGACCAGCGCGTCGCTGGGGGACACCGCGTCGTAGGCCACGACGGGCAGCGCGAAGACCGCCGTGACGAGCAGGATCGCCGCCCAGTAGGAGGGCAGCAGGCGGGACGCGCGGGAGGCGAAGAACGAGCGCAGGGGCCTGCCCCAGCCGCTCATGCAGATGACGAAGCCACTGATCACGAAGAAGATCTGTACGCCGAGGCAGCCGTACGCGAACCACTCGGACGCGGTGGGGAACTGGAGTCTGGGCGAGGAGCCCCACGCCTGTGCTATCTCGCCGTCACGGCCGCCGTAGTGGTAGGCCGCCACCATGAGGGCGGCGACCAGACGCAACCCGTCGAGTGCGCGGAGCCGGGGCTTCGCGCGCGCGGGCACCGCGGCGGCCCGGGGTATGCCGGAGGAGGCGCCCGCTCCCGGGCGCGACTCCGGGAGCGTGGACGCGGGGGCGGTCATCCGAGCGCGGTCCGCTTGAGCGAACGCTGCACCGAACGCGCCCGGCGGGCCACGCGCCGCACCGCCGCGTTGCGCGGGATGAACGCGAGCTGCGAGGGCACCGCCCCCGGCAGGGCGAGCGCGGTCAGCCGCCGCCGCTTGAAGTAGCGCCAGGTGCGGGTGGTGAGGTTCCGCGCGAGGTAGTGCTCGGCGTCCGCGCGCAGCCCCGGATAGATCTGCGGCTGCATCGCGAAGCCGACGGCCTTCAGCAGGTTCGCCAGCTCGCCCGTGCCCATGTCGGCGCGGGCCTCACCGACCGCCGCCCGGTCGGAGAGCTCCGGCAGCAGCGCGTCGACGATCGTGACCGGCACGCGGTTGCTGTTCTGGTAGGGCGCGAGGCGCTCCAGGAGCAGGTCCGTGCCGGTGCGGGCGACGGGCACGCCGTAGAGCGCGGACGCCGTGAGCAGGGCCGTGGAGAAGCAGCCGATGACGAGCGCGGGCCGCATCCGCTGGTACAGCACCTCGGCGAGTACGGGGGAGTCGAGCACCGTCAGCTCGACGCCGATCGCCCGCGCCTCCTTCTCCAGGGTGCGCGACCAACGGGCCGGGGCCGTCGGGTGCGGCTTGAACACGACCTGCGTGTGACCCAGTTCGGCGGCGCCCCGCACCATGCGGACGTGCAGCTCCTCCTCTTCCTCGGGGGTGAGGATGGAGAGGGCGGAGAGGTACTGGCCGAGCACGAGCGCCGGCGCTTCGAGCGCGGGCAGCTCCGCCGCGTCCGCGTCGTCCTCGCCCAGCTCGGCGAGGACCTTCAGGAACGCCTCCGTCGGCACGATCTCCGGCTCGACGCCGAACTCGGTGAGCAGCAGCGGCGTGAGGCCCGGCACCAGGTCGAGGTGGAGCAGCCGCCGCACCCGGGTGCCGACCAGCGGGTCGATCTTGTTGCGGGTGGGGCCGTAGCTCATCAGGCCGTCGGCGTAGACGTCCACGGGCGCGCCGGTGAAGATCTGCGCCAGCGCGAGCGCCGGGTTGACCTGGATCGACTCCACGGCCAACTCGACGTCGTCGTCGCCGAGATCCCAGAGCATGCGGACGTAGCGCTCCCAGAGCGTCACGTCGTCGCCGCGCGGCGACCAGCCGCCGGGGTGGAACGGGAAGATCGCCTCGTTCCAGGACCGCACCTCGTCGAAGCGGCCGCGCAGCCGCTCGAAGCCGGGCATCGCGTCGAGCGCCGTCGTCGTCTCGGGCGTCGCCGCGTTGTTGCTGACGAGCAGGACGCGCCGGTCGGCGGGGCCGAAGCGGTCGGCGTCCAGGGCCGCGGCGAGCGTCGCCGCACCGTACAGCGTGGACGCCAGGAAGATCTGCGTCGGCATTACGCGGCCACCTCCGCGGGGACCGGGCGCCGGCGCAGCCTGCGCAGCCGGGTCGCCCGCTGGACGTCCATGGAGTCGAGCGCCTGCTCGAGAACGTCCTGCGGCATCCGCTTCAGCGCGGCCGCACTCATCGACTTCAATTTGCGGGCCACGGATGGCTCGAACCTTTCGATGGAACCCAAATGATGGGAGATGATCGCGCAGTATGTGCGCACGGCTTTCGGCAGCAGTTCCGCGGCGTCCCTGTCCGCGGCGGTTTCCCGTACCACCTGGTCGAATGCCTTGATGAAATCGAGCTGGCGCACGTCACCGATCTGGGTGAGCGACGACGCGACACCGCGCCGGTAGAACACGCCGAGCAGGCTGACCGCGGCGAACGATTCGGCCTCCCGGTGCAGCCGCCAGATCCACGGCCGGTCCTCCGCCGTGCGCAGCCCGTCGGTGAAATGCAGCAGGCCCTTGTCGGCCAGCCGCCGGTGGTAGACGCCGGCCCAGGCGTACGCGTAGTCGACGGACGTCGAGCGGTCCGCGGGCAGGATCACCTCCCGCGGGCTCAGCACGGCCCCGCGCCTGCCGTGCGGGACCCGGTGGACGCTGCGGGCCCGCGCGGTGCACTGCACATGGTCGGTCCGGACGAAGTCGCACCCCAGATCCTCGATGGCGGCCACGAGCCGCTCGTAATAGCCGGGCGCGAGCCAGTCGTCACCGTCCAGGAAGGTGAGGTACTCGCCCCGCGCCGCGTCGAGCCCGGTGTTGCGGGCCGTCGCGAGCCCGCCGTTCCGCTCATGTCTGAGCAGCACGGCACCGGGGAGTTCGCGCTCGGCGCGCTCCAGGATGTCCGGGGTCTCGTCGCGCGAACAGTCGTCGACGAGAATGAATTCGAAGTCGTCCCGCGCGTTCGCACGCAGACTCTTCAAGGTGTCGGGCGCGTATTGCTGCACGTTGTAGAACGGCACGATGACGGAGAGCTTAACCACGCGGGTGACGTTAGGTGTCGGCCCGGCATTCGTGTCGACCCGTGGTGGGCCGCAAGGTGAACGACGTGTGGCGGAATGGTTAACCGGACCGCCCCACCGGCATTCCCGGGGCTGATTCGCCATTCGTCGGCATGCTGTTAACCGTTTGTTGCACCTGAGTTGGGCCGCGAATCGAAATCGCTTCCTAGCGTCTGAGACGTGCCAGCAAGTAACCGAAACCCGCTCCGGGTGGCCGTGCTCGCCGATTCCGACACGCGATGGAAATGGGGCGCCCTCACGGCGGACCGCATCGTCACCGGGAACCGGACCGACGGCCACCGCCTCAGCGGGTTCCTGCTCCGCGGCCGGGCCACCCCCACCCCCCGGCAGCTCGAAGAGGTCGGTGTCCGCGCGGACTCCCTGCGCGAGGTCACCGCCGTCGAGTTCCTGAGCGAGATGGAGCGGGACACGCCCGACGTGATCGTCCTCGCCCTCGTGGGCGGCGCGGTCCAGGCGATGCTGCACGGACTCGCCCGCGTCACCGCCGACGCCCGCCTCACCGGCGCCTCCGCCAAGCGCCCCGTCGTCGTCACCGGCTACGTCGGCGTCGTCTACGAGAAGCTCGCCGACGGCCTCCTCCTGCGGCACGGCGCGGACATCGTCCTCGCCAACTCCCGCCAGGACGCCGAACGCTTCCGCGCCGTGTACGAAGGAGTCGGCGCCGACGCGTCGTCCGTCACCGAGGCCGCCCTGCCGTTCCTCGGCGGCGCGCCCTACGTGAAGAAGAACGAACCCCGCGCCGAGGACGACCCCTACACCGTCGTCTTCGCCGCCCAGCCCTCCGTGCCCGAGACCGCCGCGCACCGCACCTACCTGCTGCGCCGCCTCGCCGAGCACGCCCGGCTCCACCCCGACCGCGAGGTCCTGCTCAAACTCCGCAGCAAGCCCGGCGAACACACCACGCACATCGAGGAACTGCCCTACCAGAAGCTGACGCAGCGCCTCGACGGCGGGCTGCCGGACAACCTCCGCCTCGTCTACGGACACATGGGCGAGGTCCTCGACCGCACCGACCTCCTGGTCACCGTCAGCTCCACCGCCGCCCTCGAATCCCTGCACCGGCGCATCCCCACCGCGATCCTCACCGACCTCGGGGTGCGCGAGGCGCTCGGCAACCACCACTTCACCGGGTCCGGCTGCCTCGCCTCCTTCGACCAGCTCGACGCCGGGCACCTGCCCGAACCCGACGAGCGCTGGCTCTCCCGGCAGGGCGTCGCCGCCGGGGGCGCCTCCTCCGGGGGGAGGACGTACGAGCAGGCCTTCGACACGGCACGGCAGCGTGTCGGCGACCTCCTCGCCGAAGCCGCCGACGGCCGCCTCGCGCCCATCGCGCCCTACTACAGCCTCACCACCGCCCGCGGCTACCTGCCCGGCATCCTGGCCCGCCACCACCTCGGCCCCGACGGCACCCCGCTGCCGGGCGCCCCCTCGGCCGAACGCGACCCCGGCCCCGTACGGCAGATCGTGCGCCGTGCCGCCCGCGGCGCCTACCGCCACGGCGTCCAGCGCGTCGCCCCCGTCATCCGGCGGATGGGCGAGCTGTGACCACCGGACGAGCCGAGACCTCCCACCCCGACCGAGGAGCACCCATGCCCGACCCCGGCCGAGCGAGCACGCCGGACCACCGCGTCCTCGCCGTCATCCCCGCCCGCGGCGGCTCCAAGGGCGTGCCCGCCAAGAACCTCGCCCCGGTCGGCGGTGTGCCCCTGGTCGGCCGCGCCATCCGCGAGTGCCTCGCCGCGCGGCTCGTCACCGACGTCGTCGTCTCCACCGACGACCACGTCATCGCCGAGGCCGCCCGCACCGCGGGCGCCGAGGTCGTGCTGCGCCCCGCCGCCATCGCCGGCGACACCGCGACCAGCGAGGCCGCGGTCCTGCACGCCATGGACGCCCACGAGGCGCTGCACGGCGCCCGGATGGACGCCGTGCTCCTCGTGCAGTGCACCAGCCCCTTCCTGACCCGCGAGGACATCGACGGAGTGGCGTCGGCCGTCGTCGAGAACGGCGCCGACACCGCCGTCACCGTCGCCCCCTTCCACGGCTTCATCTGGCGCGACGCGGCCGACGACGCCACCGAGGGCGCCGAGGTTCCCGCGCAGCGCACCGACACCGCCGGCGGCACCGCGACCCTCGCCGCCTCCTCCACCCGCACCCGCGGCGGATACGGCGTCAACCACGACAAGTCCTTCCGACCCCGCCGCCAGGACCGCCCCCAGGACCTCCTGGAGACCGGCGCCGCCTACGCGATGGACGCGGCGGGCTTCCGTACCCACAAGCACCGCTTCTTCGGGCACACCGAGCCGGTCCGCACCGACCCCGCCCGGGTCCTCGAGGTCGACGACCCGCACGACCTCGCCCGCGCCCGCGCACTCGCCCCGCTCTTCGACACGGGCCGGCCCGAAGACGCGGACGCCCTCCCGACCGCCGCCGACATCGACGCGGTCATCCTCGACTTCGACGGCACCCAGACCGATGACCGGGTGCTGATCGACTCCGAAGGACGCGAATACGTCTCCGTGCACCGCGGAGACGGACTCGGCATCGCCGCCCTGCGTGACGCGGGCATCCCGCTGCTGATCCTGTCCACGGAACAGAACCCGGTCGTCGCCGCACGCGCCAGGAAGCTCAAGCTCCCCGTGCTGCACGGCATCGACCGGAAAGACCTCGCACTGAAGCAGTGGTGCGAGGAACAGGGCATCGCGCCCGAGCGCGTGCTCTACGTCGGCAACGACGTCAACGACCTCCCCTGCCTGGCCCTCGTGGGCTGGCCGGTGGCGGTCGCCAGCGCCCACGACGTCGTACGCGGCGCGGCCCGCGCGGTCACCACCACCCCCGGCGGTGAAGGCGCGATCCGAGAGATCGCCACCTGGATCCTCGGCCCCTCTCTCGATTCCCTCCACAGTTAAGGACTGTTCCTGCCATGAGCAACATCACCTCCATCGGCGCCAACTCCCGTCTCCGCCAGTTCGGTTCCAAGACGGCCGGTCCCGGTCAGCCCGTGTACATCACCGGTGAGATCGGCATCAACCACAACGGCGACCTGGAGAACGCGTTCGCGCTGATCGACGTGGCCGCCGACGCCGGCTGCGACGCGGTGAAGTTCCAGAAGCGCACCCCGGAGATCTGCACCCCGCGCGACCAGTGGGACATCGAGCGCGACACCCCCTGGGGCCGCATGACGTACATCGACTACCGCCACCGCGTGGAGTTCGGCGAGTCCGAGTACCAGGCCATCAGCGAGCACTGCGCCAAGCGCGGCATCGACTGGTTCGCCTCCCCGTGGGACACCGAGGCCGTCGCCTTCCTGGAGAAGTTCGACGTCCCCGCCCACAAGGTCGCCTCCGCGTCCCTCACGGACGACGAGCTGCTCCGCGCCCTGCGCGCCACCGGCCGCACGGTCATCCTCTCCACCGGCATGTCGACCCCGAAGCAGATCCGCCACGCGGTCGAGGTCCTGGGCAGCGACAACATCCTGATGTGCCACGCCACGTCGACGTACCCGGCGCAGGCCGAGGAGCTCAACCTCCGCGTCATCAACACCCTCCAGCAGGAGTACCCGAACGTCCCGATCGGCTACTCCGGCCACGAGACCGGCCTCCAGACCACGCTGGCCGCCGTCGCCCTCGGAGCCACGTTCGTCGAGCGTCACATCACCCTCGACCGCGCCATGTGGGGCTCCGACCAGGCCGCCTCCGTCGAGCCGCAGGGTCTGACCCGCCTGGTCCGCGACATCCGCACCATCGAGGCCTCCCTCGGCGACGGCGTCAAGAAGGTCTACGAGTCGGAGCTCGGCCCGATGAAGAAGCTGCGCCGCGTCGCGGGCGTCGTGGCCGAGCAGGAGTCCTCGTCCGCCGCCGAGCCGGTCGCGGTCTGAGCGCCCGGCCCGCCTTACCGGGAGACGGACAGACGACGATGAGCCCCCGAGCCGGCCGTACCGCCGACACCGCGGCAGCACCCACGCTCACCACACTCGCCTTCGTGGAGAGCCCCGTCCAGCTGCTCAACGTCCTGGAGTGGGCGCACGCCGCGGCCGCGACCGGACCGGCCGGGGGCCTCACCGTCGTCGTCCTCTCGCCCAACGACCCCATGACCCGCGGCCAGCTCCGCCGCATGTCGCAGCTCGCCCGCGACGAGGGCGTCGAGGTCCGCTGGGAAGAGGCACGCGGCGGCGCGAGCGCCCCCTTCCAGACGATCGGCGGCCTCGCGGGCCCGCTGCGCAGGGCCGACCGGATTGTCATAGGCGACCCGTTCTCCCGCTACGTACAGCTCCTCCTCACCATCACCAGGGCCCGCTCCCTGGTCGTGGTCGACGACGGCACGGCCACCATGGAGTTCATCTCCCAGCTGGCCCGCGGCGAGCGCCTCGTGCGCTGGCACCGCAAGGGCGGCCGGCCCGGCCCCCGCGACCTGCTGTTCGCCCCGGTCTCGGCCTCGGCGAGGCGGCGCCTCACGCCGGGCGGCACGCGTGAGGTGGAGGTCTTCTCCTCCATGCCGATCGACTCGGCACCGGACGGCGTGACGATCTCCGTCAACGCCTTCTCCTGGACCCGCGAACGCTTCGGGCCGCCCCGCATCACGCGCGGAGCCGACCTCGTCGGCACGTCCCTGGTCGAGACCGGCGTCGTCGATCCCGACCGCTACGTCGAAGCCGTCCAAGCCCTCGCCCGCACTCACGGCGCGACCCGCTACTTCGCCCACCGCCGCGAGAGCTCCGAGAAGCTGCACCGCCTCGCGGTCGAGACCGGCCTCCAGGTCGTACGCCCCGACCTCCCTCTGGAGCTCATCGCCCGCCGCGGCCCCATCAGCCGCACGGTCCTCAGCTTCCCCTCGACGGTGGTCCACACCCTGCCGCTCGCCCTCGCGGGCACGGAGGTCAAGGTGGCGGTCTGCGACATCGACCCCGCCTGGCTCACGGAGTCCGCGTCGCCGCGGGCGGAGGGGTTCCTGTCGGGCGTGACGGGGACGGCGAGGGACGTGCACCGGCTGACCTCGGTGCTCACCGGGGCGGGGGCGGCGCGGGGCATGGGATCGGCCGCGGGCTGACGCGTCAGCCCCGGTCCGCGAACCGCTCCACGTACCGCCGCTGCCAGGGCGTCTCCACGGCGCGGCGGTCGTACCCCTGCCGTACGTACGCCACGGCTTCGGCCGCCGGAACACCGTCCAGTACGGCGATGCAGGCGAGGGCGGTCCCGGTGCGCCCCCGCCCGCCCTCGCAGGCCACCTCGACCCGCTCGCCCTCGGCCCTCGACCAGGCGTCACGCAACACGTCCCTGGCCCGCGCCCTGTCACTGGGCAGCCGGAAGTCGGGCCACCGCAGCCAGACGTGCTCCCAGGGGAGGGGAGCGGGCTCCTTGCCGAGCAGATAGACCCCGAAGCCCGGGACGGCCCCCTCGGGAAGCGCCCGCCGAAGCCCCCGCCCCCGCACGAGCCGCCCGGAGGGCAACTGGAGGACACCGGGCGCGGTGGGGTCCCAGAGCTCTGCGGCGGCTTCGGTCATGAGGCGGCTCCCGTGTTCGACGTCCGGCTCACGGTAGCGAGCGGGGGTGTTGGGCGGGGTGCGTTCTGGGGCTTCGGCCGGGCGGGGGCGTTGCGTGCTTGCCGGGGCCGGCTGGGGCATCGGCTTTCGCTGCCGGGTGCGGACTGGTTCTTCTGGTGTGGGCGTTACGGGGTGACGGGTGGCCGTCGGTCCGGCGGCCGGGCTTGGGCGGGTCATCGGCTCTCGCTGCCGGGTGCGGACTGGTTCTTCTGGCGCGGGCGTCACGGGGGTGACGGGTTGCCGTCGGCCCGGTGACTTCGGGCCGGGAGGCATCGGGTTTTCCTGCCGGGTGCGGATTGGTTCTTCCGGTGTGGGCGTCAGGGGCGACGGGTTGCCGCCGGACAAGCAGCCCAGCTTGGGTGGTCATCGGCTTCGCTGCCGGGTGCGGGCTGGTTCTTCCGGTGCGGGCGACACGGGTGCTTGTCCCCGCCGGGCGGCCCAGCCTGGCTGGGGCATCGGCTTTCGCTGCCGGGTGTGGATCAGTTCGCCGATCGCCCGGCTTCGCCGGTGCGGGGCCCCGCCGCTCAGGGCGCTTCCGAGTGCAAGCCGTCGCGGCGGTGCGACAGCGCGGCGGACCATGCCCGCCAGTGCACCGCATCACATCGCATGGCATTGCAGGGAAGTCTCACTAGCGGGGCCGGCTATCTGCTTCCGGCCTGCTGTTTCTCTGACTATGGGGGGACTCTTCTGTGATCCCCCGATCCTTGCGGGCAGGGCGCGGGGCGGATTGCCCGTCAGGACCGCCGAGGCCTGGACGTTCTCAGCCGGGGCCTCGGCTGGGCAGCCACTGCAAGCCCCCCCCCAGGCCATCACGCCCCAGCTCCCCGTCCGCACCCCCGGAAGGTGAGGGCTTGGGGCCGGTCCGGTGTCGGTGATAGGCCATCAGTGTGGGTGGTGGCGTGGGCGGGACCTACTTTGCTGAGGGCGCATTCGGTGCCGCGCGCGCCCCTCGTAGGGTGAAACGCAACTTGCGCGAAGTTGGTCCCCCGGGGGAGGCCCTCCGAGAGGGGTTCGGCGTCCCCTCCACCGGCAGACTCCCCCCGGGGCCCCAGTCCGTTCGTACCGAATCGGTCCGCGTGTCACTGCGGAGTTACGGGGATCAGTCGTCGACTCGCCAGGCGGGCGCTGCCCCTGCCCCGCGCCCCGTATGGGCCGGTCGGCGGTCGGCCACGACACCTGACACTGCCACCGGTCCGAAGCCGAGCCGCCCGCCCGGCTGAGCGCTGCCCCCGACCCGCGTCCCGTATGGACCGGACCGCACCCGGCCGCGACACCCGCCACCGCCACCGAAGCCGAGCCGCCTGCCGGGCTGAGCGCTGCCCCTGTCCCGCGCCCCGTATGGGCCGGTCGGCGGTCGGCCGCGACACCCGACACTGCCACCGGAGCTGAGCCGCCATCCGCCGGGCTGAGCGCTGCCCCTGTTCCGCGCCCCGTATGGGCCGGTCGGCGGTCGGCCGCGACACCCGACACTGCCACCGGAGCTGAGCCGCCATCCGCCGGGCTGAGCGTTGCCCCTTTCCCGCGCCCCCGTATGGACCGAACCGCACCCGTCAGCGACACCCGCCACTGCCACCGAAGCGGAGCCGGTCCACCCGGCCGAGCCGCCCCACGCCCCGCCGAGCCGCGACGAACCAGTCCGCACCCGGCAGGAAAACCGTGCCCCCGATCCACCCGTTTCCGCCGCCCCACCCCGGCCGCCCGGCCGGCAAGACCCCTGCGGTGGAGCGCCAGCAGTCAAGGGTGGCCCGAAGGGACATCGGCGCAGCCGACGCGTAGCGAAGCGGAGCGCCCTTTACTGGCGGGGCGGAACCGCCACACTCCCGGAGAACCGGGCGGCCCCGGCAAGCGACCAACGCCCCCGGCCAGCCCAAGGCCGCAGCCCCCCGAACCCCCGGGCCGACCCCGCCTCCCCCACCCGGCGGAACCCCACCCCCCCACATCCACCGCCAAGCCGACGCGCCCCCGACCGCCCGGCGGCAGCATCGAACGCATGATGAAAGTGATCGCTTTGCCCGGAGTACCCCGGTGGGCCGTCGTCGCCGCGCACGCCGTGCCCTGGCTGACCCTGCCGTCCGGGGTGTGGCGCGTGGCCCTGGTCGCCGGCCTGCCCGTGGCCGCCGTGGAGCAGCGGGGGGCCGCTGAGGCCGCGTACATCCTGATGTTGAGCGTGGTGTCGGAGGGGCTCGCCTTGCTGACGCTCGGCCTTGTGCGCGGGTGGGGTGAGATCGTCCCGGCGTGGGTACCCGGACTGGGCGGCCGGCGGGTGCCGACGCTCGCCGCCGTGGTGCCGGCGCTGCTCGGCGCCGCGGGGCTGTTCGCGATCGGGGGCTGGGCCTTCTACGCCCAGTTCGCCGGTCTCGGGAGAGAGGGAGGTGTCACCGACGGCGCGGCGCAGCACGTACTGCTCGTGGTCTGCTACGTTCCGCTGATTGCCTGGCCGCCCCTGCTGACGGCGGTCGCCCTGGCCTATCACAGGCGTCGGACGGCACGCACATCGCCCGTGGCGGCGTAAAAGTTTACCCATCTCGACCAGCGGCCATGCGCCACGAGGCCAGAAATTCTTCCCCTAACGGGCTGAACTTTTGTTGATCGTGGGTCAGTTGGCGGCTGCTCAGCCCTACCCTTCAGAGGGTGAACCAACTGATGTCCCGTGCGTCCGAAGAGGAGTCCGACGACGTGTCAGGAACGGAGTCCGCGCCAGCGGAATCGCTTCCCGGCGCGCTGCCCGAACCGCTGCGCGTCGAGCTCATCGCCTTCCGTCGTGACCTCCACATGCACCCGGAGCTCGGCAACCAGGAGTTCCGTACCACCGCGGCGCTCAAGGCCCGCCTGGAGGAGGCGGGCCTCGCGCCCCGGGTGCTCCCCGCGGGGACGGGGCTCGTCTGCGACATCGGGGAGTGGGACGGCGTGCGCCCGATGCTCGCCCTGCGCGCCGACATCGACGCGCTGCCCATCCCCGACACCAAGCGCGGTGTGCCGTACCGCTCCACCGTGCCCGACCGCGCCCACGCCTGCGGCCACGACGTGCACACCACCGTCGTCCTCGGCGCCGGCATCGTCCTCGCCGGCCTGGCGGCGAAGGGGCAGCTGCCCTTTCCGGTGCGGCTGATCTTCCAGCCCGCGGAGGAGGTGCTGCCGGGCGGCGCCGCCGACGCGATCAAGGCGGGCGCCCTGGAAGGCGTGGGCAAGATCCTCGCCGTGCACTGCGACCCCCGCGTCGACGCGGGCCGCATCGGGCTGCGGCACGGCCCGATCACCTCCGCGTGCGACCGCCTGGAGGTTTCGCTCGACGGCCCCGGCGGGCACACCGCGCGCCCGCACCTGACCACCGACATCGTGACCGCCGCGGCCAAGGTGGCCACCGAGGCGCCGTTCCTCGTCGCCCGCCGCGTCGACGCCCGCTCGGGGCTCTCGCTGACGTGGGGCCGCATCGAGTCGGGCCACGCCCCGAACGTCGTGCCGCAGCACGCCGAGCTGGCCGGGACCGTGCGCTGCCTGGACCTGAAGACCTGGCGGGAGGCGCCCGACCTGGTGCACGCGGCCATCCAGGAGGTCGCCGACCAGTACCGCGCAAAGCTGGAGATCAACTACCTGCGGGGCGTCCCGCCCGTCGTCAACGCCCCCGGAGCGGCCGATCTGCTGCGGGACGCCATGATCGCGCGGCGCGGCCCCCTCTCCGTGGAGAGCACCGAGCAGAGCCTCGGCGGCGAGGACTTCTCGTGGTACCTGGAGCACGTGCCGGGAGCCATGGCGCGGCTCGGCGTACGCAAGCCGGGTGAGCGCGGGGTCCGTGACCTGCACCAGGGCGACTTCGACGCGGACGAGTCGGCGATCACGGTCGGCGTCGAGCTCTTCACCGCGGCCGCCCTCCTGGACGCCGCCCGCCTGTGACAGCGGAAACCCGCACATGACGCGAGAAGCCCGTAAGTGACACGAGAAAGGGGAGGGGCGCCTACCGGGTGCCCCTCCCCGAGGCGTGGGCCCGCGCGCGGCACGAATGGGTAACGGCCGCACGGAAACCCGTTCCCCTCCCTTTCTACGCGCGTTAATGTGCGCCGAAATCAACGCCGTCAACGGTGCGTTGGGGAACGTGAGGAGTACGTCCTATGCGTCGTGTATCGAAACTTTCCCAAGTGGCCGTGGCGGTGGCGTCCCTCGCCCTCGCGGCTTCCGCGTGCGGCAAGACGAGCAGCGAGGCGTCCAAGGACGACGGCGACGGGGACGGCAAGGGGCCGGCGGGCTCGTCGTACAAGGGCAAGGGCATCGGTCTCGCCTACGACATCGGCGGGCAGGGCGACCAGTCCTTCAACGACGCGGCGTTCAGCGGCTACGACAAGGCCCGCAAGGAGTTCAAGATCGGCGGCGTGGACATGGAGCCGGGTGACGGCGAGTCCAGCGCCGACAAGGTCCAGCGCCTCGAACAACTCGCCAGGCAGGGCTACGACCCGGTGATAGGCGTCGGTTTCGTCTACGCGCCCGCCGTCGAGGCGGCCGCGAAGAAGTATCCGAAGACCACTTTCGGGATCATCGACGACAACACCGTGAAGGCCGACAACGTCGCCGATCTCGTGTTCCACGAGGAGCAGGGCTCCTATCTGGCGGGTGTGGCCGCCGCGAAGGCGAGCAAGGCCAAGCACGTCGGATTCATCGGCGGAGTGGACATTCCGTTGATCCACAAATTCGAGGCCGGATTCGTGCAGGGCGTGAAATCCGTTGATCCGAAGATCGAGATCGAGAAGCGGTATCTGACGGAGAAGCCCGAGGAGGGCGGTTTCTCCAGTCCCGACAAGGGCCAGAACGCGGCGAGCGGGCAGATCGAGGCGGGCGCCGACGTGATCTACCACGCCGCCGGCCTCTCCGGGCAGGGCGTCATCCAGGAGGCCGGCTCGCAGAAGAAGTGGGCGATCGGCGTCGACTCCGACCAGTACAAGCAGAAGGCGCTCGCCAAGTACAAGGACTACATCCTCGGCTCGGCGCTGAAGGACGTCGGCGGCGCGGTGTACGACCTGTCGAAGTCGGTCGTCGAGGGCGAGCCGATGAAGGGCGAGCAGCGCTACGACCTGAAGTCGGGCCGCGTCGGGTTCGCCGACTCCAACCCGAGGTACCGGGAGATGAAGGACGTCGTCGCCGCGGTCGAGAAGGCCAAGGAGGACGTCATCAGCGGCAAGGTCGAGGTCAAGACCGCCCCGTAGGGCGGAACCCGCCGCGGGGGCGCAGAAGGTTTTACGTAGCACCCCCTCTGCCACCTGGGCGCCCCTGTCGACGGGGGCGCCCTTGGCGTGTTCGTGCCCCCGTCATCCCTTCGACGCCGCGTGGCCACAGCTCGATAACGGACCGGACAGAAGGGTTCTTATGTCAGGTCTACGCGCGTTACGCTGCGGCGAAATCAGCGCCAGGTGAGGCGCTCGTACGTTCTTGTGCTTGCTTGACTCAAGGAGTTCGTCTCTATGCGCCGGGTGTCTCGAATTGCTGTCGCGGGCGCCGCGACCGCGGCCCTTGCCGTCTCCGTCTCCGCCTGTGGTGGCACGTCCAGCGACGCCGCCGCGAGCAAGGACGACAAGAACAAGGGCGTCGCCATCGCCTACGACGTCGGTGGCGCCGGCGACCAGTCCTTCAACGATGCCGCCACCCAGGGCATGAAGAAGGCCGCCGCCGAGTTCAAGACCGGTGAGAAGGCCGTCGAGCCGGTCGACGGCGAGTCCGACGCCGACAAGGCGCAGCGCCTGACGCAGCTCGCCAAGCAGGGCTACAACCCCGTCATCGGTGTCGGCTACGCCTACGCGCCCGCCATCAAGGAGGTCGCGGCGAAGTTCCCGAAGACCACCTTCGGCATCGTCGACGACGAGACCGTCAAGGCGGACAACGTCTCCGACCTGGTCTTCAGCGAGCAGGAGGCGTCCTACCTCGCGGGTGTCGCCGCCGCCAAGACCACCAAGTCCAAGACCGTCGGCTTCGTCGGCGGCGTGGACGTCCCCCTCATCCACAAGTTCGAGGCGGGCTACGCGCAGGGCGTCAAGGACACCGACCCCAAGGTCAAGGTCGTCAAGCAGTACCTGACGGAGAAGGCCGAGGACGGCGGCTTCACCAGCCCCGACAAGGGCAAGACGGCCGCGCAGGGCCAGATCGAGAAGGGCGCCGACGTGGTCTACCACGCCGCGGGCCTCTCCGGTCAGGGCGTCATCGAGGCCGCCGCCGCCAAGAAGGTCTGGGCGATCGGCGTCGACTCCGACCAGTACAAGCAGGACGCGCTCGCCAAGTACAAGAAGTACATCCTGACGTCCGCCCTCAAGGACGTCGCGGGCTCGGTCTACAACCTGGCCAAGGCCGTCGAGGACGGCACCGCCAAGGGCGGCGTCGTCCGCGCCGACCTCAAGTCCGGCGGTGTCTCGCTCGCCGAGTCGAACCCCGAGTTCATGAAGATGAAGGACGTCCAGGCCGCCCTCGAGAAGGCCGAGGCGGGCATCAAGGACGGGAAGATCAAGGTCAAGGCCACGCCGTAAGGTCACGCCACAAGGCCATGACATGACGGCGTGACGCCGTGACGGCAGCGGGATGTCCGTGCGACGGGGTGTGGGGGACGATGGTTCACCCCGCGCCCCGTTCGCGCGGACCGCGGCCCGATTCCCCCCTCGTACCACGGCACTTCGTGCGAGGGGCCTCCTCAGCAGCATCCACGAGGACCCAGCAGCACCAAATAGCAGGGGCACTGCGCGCGTAGGCGGCCCCTTTCCTTCAGTTCCCCGAGGAGAGTGCGCCATCGACGCGTCCACCAACCCTCCGCCCATCGCCGTCGAACTCGTCGGCATCACCAAGCGCTTCCCCGGAGTCGTGGCCAACCACGACATCCGCCTCGCCGTCCGCAAGGGCACCGTGCACGCCCTCGTGGGCGAGAACGGCGCGGGCAAGTCGACCCTGATGAAGATCCTCTACGGCATGCAGAAGCCGGACGAGGGCACCATCACCGTCGACGGCGAGCAGGTCGCCTTCGGCAGCCCCGCCGACGCCATCGCCCGCGGCATCGGCATGGTGCACCAGCACTTCATGCTGGCCGACCAGTTGACCGTCCTGGAGAACATCGTTCTCGGCAGCGAGAAGCTGCACGGCATCGGCGGCGCCGCCCGCCGCGCGATCCTCGACCTCTCCGACCGCTACGGCCTCGGCGTGCGCCCCGACGCGTACATCGAGGACCTCGGCGTGGCCGACCGCCAGCGCGTGGAGATCCTCAAGGTCCTCTACCGCGGCGCCACCACGCTGATCCTCGACGAGCCCACGGCCGTGCTCGTGCCGCAGGAGGTCGACGCGCTCTTCGACAACCTGCGCGAGCTGAAGTCCGAGGGCCTGTCCGTCATCTTCATCTCCCACAAGCTGGGCGAGGTCCTCTCCGTCGCCGACGACATCACCGTCATCCGGCGCGGCACGACGGTCGGCACGGCCGTCCCCGCCGAGACGACGCCGCGCCAGCTCGCCGAACTGATGGTCGGCAGCGAGCTGCCCACCCCGGAGACGGCGGAGTCGACGGTCACCGACCGGCCGATGGTCCAGGTCGAGAACCTGAAGCTGCTCGCCGAGGGCGACTCGGGCCGGGCCCTGCTCGACGACATCTCGTTCACGATCCACGAGGGCGAGGTCCTCGGCATCGCGGGTGTCGAGGGCAACGGCCAGACCGAGCTGATCGACGCGCTCATCGGCCTCAAGCACGCCGACTCGGGCGCGATCCGCATGGCGGGCGAGGACATCACCGCCCACCCCACGCGCAAGCGGCGCGAGGACGGCATCGGCTACATCCCCGAGGACCGCCACCGCCACGGACTCCTCCTGGAGTCCCCGCTGTGGGAGAACCGCATCCTCGGCCACGTCACCGAGCGGCCGAACGCGGGCGGCAAGGTGGGCTTCTGGCTGGACCTCAAGAGCGCCCAGGCCGACACGCGCCGCATCGTCGAGGAGTACGACGTCCGTACGCCCGGCATCGACGTGACGGCGGCCTCGCTCTCCGGCGGCAACCAGCAGAAGCTGATCGTCGGCCGCGAGATGAGCCACAAGCCGCGCTTCCTGATCGCCGCCCACCCCACCCGCGGTGTGGACGTCGGCGCGCAGGCGCAGATCTGGGACCAGATCCGGGAGGCCCGCCGTGAGGGCCTCGCCGTACTGCTGATCTCCGCGGACCTCGACGAGCTGATCGGCCTCTCCGACACCCTCCGCGTGATCTACCGCGGGCAGTTCGTGGCGGACGCCGACCCGGCCACCATCACGCCGGAGGAACTGGGGTCGGCGATGACGGGTGCCGCCTCCGGTCACCTGGAACACGTCGAGTCCGGTGACGGCTCGGAGGAGGACGACATCCGATGAAGAAGTTCGACAGGGAGCGTGTGCTCCTCGCGGTGGCCGGACCGGTCATCGCCCTCGTGGTGGCCGTGGCGCTGACCTCGGTCGTGCTGCTCGCCTCGGGCAAGAGCCCGATCGAGCCGTACAGCCTGATGCTGGAGCAGGCCACCTTCTCCGACATCCAGGTCCTGATCCTCAACCAGGCCGGGATGTACTACCTGGCGGCGCTCGCGGTGGCCATCGGCTTCCGCATGAACCTGTTCAACATCGGCGTGGACGGGCAGTACCGCCTGGCCGCGATGGTGACCGCCGTCGTCGGCACGCACCTCGCGCTGCCGTCGTTCCTGCAGATCCCCATGCTCATGCTGGTCGCCATGCTCACCGGCGCCTTCTGGGCCGGCATCGCGGGCATCCTCAAGACCACCCGCGGCGTCAGCGAGGTCGTCGCGACGATCATGCTCAACGCCATCGCGACGAGCGTCATCGCCTACCTCACCCTCACCGAGAACTTCGGCGTCCCGGTCGGCAACAACCAGACGACCGGCGTCATGGAGAAGTCCGGCTGGTTCCCCGGCATCGAGGTCGCGGGCGGCGAGATCTACGGCTTCGTGGTCATCGCGGTCCTCGCGGGCGTCCTGTACTGGCTGATCCTCAACCGCACCCGGTTCGGCTTCGACCTGCGCGCCACCGGCGCCTCCGAGTCGGCCGCCGCGGCCTCCGGCGTCAACGCCAAGCGCATGGTGCTCAGCGCCATGCTGATCTCCGGCGCGGTCTCGGGCCTCGCGGGCCTGCCGATCCTGCTCGGCGACACCCACACCTACAGCCTCTCCTTCCCCGCGGGCCTCGGCTTCACCGCCATCGGCATCGCGCTGCTCGGCCGCAACAACCCGGTCGGCATCGCCTTCGCGGCGCTGCTCTGGGCCTTCCTCGACAAGGCGTCGCCCGCCCTCGACTACGCCCAGCCGGAGGCGTACGACAAGGAGATCGCGGTGATCATGCAGGGCCTCATCGTGATCGCGGTCGTCGTCTCCTACGAGGAGGTGCGCCGCTGGGGCCTGCGCCGTCAGCAGCGCCGCGTAGGTGAGGAACTGGCCGCCGCCGCCCGGGCGAACGGCAACAACGGCAACAACGACTCCGTGAAGGAGGTGGCTGCCCGATGAGCACGGCAACCGTCGCCAAGCCCTCGGCCAAGCAGCCCTCGCCGGGCCGCCGCCGCGTCTCGCTCCCCGTCCTGCTGCTGATCATCGCGGGCGTCCTGGTGCTGACCTCCGTGGTCCGCCTCATCACGGGCGCGGACGGCATCACGTCCACCGGCCAGATGTCCACGGCCCTCAAGCTCGCCGTGCCGATCGGCCTCGCGGGCCTCGGCGGCCTGTGGGCCGAGCGCGCGGGCGTGGTCAACATCGGCCTCGAGGGCATGCTGATCCTCGGCACGTGGTTCGGCGCCTGGGCGGGCTTCCAGTGGGGCCCGTGGGTCGGCGTCCTCTTCGGCATCCTCGGCGGCGCGCTCGGCGGACTGCTGCACGCGATCGTCACGATCACGTTCAACGTCAACCACATCGTCTCCGGTGTGGCCCTGAACATCCTGGCCCTCGGCGCCACCCGCTACCTCGCCACCTTCGCCTTCGAGGGCGAGGAGGGCGGTACGTCGAAGCAGTCGCCGCCCGTCGAATCGCTCGGGAACTTCTCCGTGCCGGGCCTCTCGGACGGGCTCCGGGACCTGAACGACAAGCACTGGTTCCTGGTCTCGGACCTCGCCGGCCTGATCGGCGGCCTCATCACCGACCTGTCGCCGCTCACCGTCATCGCCGTGGCGATGGTGCCGCTGAGCTGGTGGGTCCTGTGGCGCACCTCGTTCGGCCTGCGCCTGCGGTCCTGCGGCGAGAACCCGATCGCGGCCGAGTCGCTGGGCGTCAACGTCTACAAGTACAAGTACCTGGCCGTGGTCATCTCCGGCGGCCTCGCGGGCCTCGGCGGCGCCTTCCTCTCCCTGGTCGCCTCCAACATCTACCTGGAGGGACAGACCGGCGGGCGCGGCTACATCGGCCTCGCCGCGATGATCTTCGGCAACTGGATGCCGGGCGGCCTCGCGCTCGGCGCGGGCCTGTTCGGTTACACCGACAGCCTGAAGCTCCGAGGTGGCGGCACCAACGTCCACGCGCTCCTGCTGCTCCTCGCGATCCTGCTGGTCATCGGCGCGATCTACCTCGTCTGGCGCAAGCGGCACATCCCCGCGGCGATCACCGCGGCCGTCTCCGCGCTGATGTTCGTGTGGTACGGCTTGACCGACGAGGTGCCCAACCAGGTCGTCACCGCCACGCCGTACGTGGTGACCCTGCTGGTCCTCTCGCTCTCCGCCCAGCGGCTGCGCATGCCGAAGGCGGACGGAATGCCGTACCGGAAGGGACAAGGCAAGTGACGACTGCTGCCGCAGCCACCGACTGGGACGCCCTGCGGGAAGCCGCGCGCGAGGCCATGTCCCGCGCGTACGCGCCCTACTCCGGGTTCCCGGTCGGCGCCGCGGCCCTGGTAGACGACGGCAGGACGGTCTCCGGCTGCAACGTGGAGAACGCCTCCTACGGCCTCGGCCTGTGCGCCGAGTGCGGCCTCGTCTCGCAGCTCCAGCTCACCGGGGGCGGCCGGCTCACCCACTTCACGTGCGTGGACGGCAAGGGCGAGATCCTCATGCCGTGCGGCCGCTGCCGCCAGCTCCTGTACGAGTTCGGGGGCCCGGAGCTGCTCCTGGAGACGGCCTCCGGCGTCCGCGCCCTCGCGGAGATGCTGCCGGACGCGTTCGGCCCGCAGCACCTCGGCTGAGCACGGAAGGCCCCGCCCTCCGGATCATGCGGATCCGGGGTGCGGGGCCGCCTTCATCTCTGCCCTCTATGCGCGTAGAGTCCCGAACACATCCGCATACGTACGCTGTTGTACCGCTGGAAGGACATGCCAATGGACGTCATCTCCGTCATCCGCACCAAGCGCGACCGGGGCGAGCTCAGCGACGAGCAGATCGACTGGGTCATCGACGCGTACACGCGCGGCGCGGTCGCCGACGAGCAGATGTCCGCCCTCGCCATGGCGATCCTGCTCAACGGCATGAACCGCAGGGAGATCGCCCGCTGGACCGCCGCGATGATCGCCTCCGGTGAGCGCATGGACTTCTCCTCGCTCTCCCGCCCGACCGCCGACAAGCACTCCACGGGCGGCGTCGGCGACAAGATCACGCTGCCGCTCGCCCCGCTGGTCGCCGCGTGCGGCGCGGCCGTCCCGCAGCTCTCGGGCCGGGGCCTCGGCCACACCGGTGGCACCCTGGACAAGCTGGAGGCCATCCCCGGCTGGCGCGCGCTGCTCTCCAACGAGGAGATGCTGAGCGTCCTCGACGGCGTCGGCTCGGTCATCTGCGCGGCCGGCGACGGCCTGGCGCCCGCCGACAAGAAGCTCTACGCCCTGCGGGACGTCACCGCCACGGTCGAGGCGATCCCGCTGATCGCGTCGTCCATCATGTCCAAGAAGATCGCCGAGGGCACGGGCTCGCTCGTCCTCGACGTCAAGGTCGGCACCGGCGCCTTCATGAAGAACCTCGGTGACGCGCGGGAACTGGCGTCCACGATGGTCGAGCTGGGCACCGACAGCGGCGTCCGCACGGTGGCCCTGCTGACGGACATGTCGACCCCCCTCGGCCGCACGGCCGGCAACGCCCTTGAGGTCCGGGAGTCCGTGGAGGTCCTCGCGGGCGGCGGCCCCGCCGACGTCGTCGAGCTGACCCTCGCCCTGGCCCGCGAGATGCTCGACGCGGCGGGCCTGAAGGACGCCGACCCCGCCAAGGCGCTGGCCGACGGCTCGGCGATGGACGTGTGGCGCCGCATGATCGCGGCCCAGGGCGGCGACCCGGACGCGAAGCTGCCGGTGGCCCGCGAGACCCACGTGGTGACGGCCCCGTCCTCCGGCGTCCTGACCCGCCTGGACGCCTACGACGTCGGCGTCGCCGCCTGGCGTCTCGGCGCGGGCCGTGCCCGCAAGGAGGACGTCGTCCAGGCGGGCGCGGGCGTGGAGCTTCACGCGAAGCCGGGCGACTCCGTCGAGGCGGGCGCCCCTCTCCTCACCCTCCACACCGACACCCCGGAACGCTTCGCGTACGCGCTCCAGTCCCTGGAGGGCGCGTTCGACATCGCTGCGGCGGGAACGCCCTTCGCGCCGACGCCGATCGTGCTCGACCGGATCGGCTGACCCCACGCCCTGGGACGGGGCTTTGGCCAAGGCGTACTCGTACGGGCGAACGGGACCGGTGGACCGCCACCGGTCCCGTTCGGCATGCTGGGATCGGCGACGCACCTGAGAAGGAGACCGCCATGAGCGCACTCACCGTAGGCCATGAGCCTGGTCAGAGCTGGGACGACCTCGTCCGGCTCTGGGAGGAGATGGAGTAGCCCGAGGGCAGCAAGGTGGAGATCATTGAAGGGGTCATCACCGTGTCGCCCAGCCCGTCCATTCAGCACAACGTCATCGCGGAGAAGGTGCACCGCTGCCTTGACTCCGTGCTTCCCGAGGACTGGGGTTCTTCCAGACGCTGTCCGTTGCCGTCCCCTCCAGGTAGGCATGTTCATCCCTGACCTGGTGGTTGTGCCGATCGCTGAGGTGGAGGTTCCAGGCAACCACGTTCCGGCAGGCGCCGCCGAACTCGTCGTCGAGGTGACCTCGCCCTCCAACGCCCGCCACGACCGCGTCAGCAAGCCCGCCGCCCACCGCCGCGGGCATTCCCCTCTACCTGCTCATCGACCGCTGGGCCGCCGGCGGCCCCACCATCACCCTCTACGGTGAGCCGCAAGGCGACGTGTACCGAGTTCTGAGCGCCTGCAAGTTCGGCGAGCCGGTCACACTCCCCGCCCCCTTCGACCTGGAGATCTACACCAGCGCGTTCCCCGTGGACTGACGCACGCAGGCTTCACCGCTCGGACCCACCGATGAGTTCCGCACGCCCCGGCGGTCCACCCTGCATGGCCGACACCGAACCGCACCTCATCCGCATCTCGGGCCCGCTGCGGCCGGACGACGTGCCCCGTCTCTGCGAGCAGGTGGCCGACGCGAGGCACGGGGCCGGCGCCGACGTCATCTGCGACGTCACCGCCGTGACAACCTCCGATCTCGCGACCGTCGACGCCATCGCCCGACTGCAACTGGCCGCCCGCAGAGCGGGGAGACGGATACGGCTCCGCAACCCCGCCCCGGCCCTGCTCGCCCTCCTCGGTCTCGTCGGGCTGACCGAACTCCTCGGCCTAGTCGTCGAGATGGAGCGGCACCCCGAAGAGGGGGAACCACCGCTCGGTGTCCAAGAAGCAGTGGAAGCCGGCGATCCGGCCCTGTGAGATCTCGATGACCTGGATCGACCAGGGCATGTAACCGCCGTTCTCCGGGTCGGGCTTGTACTGCGCGAAGCCCGGTGTGCCGTTCACGTTCACCGGCAGGAGGCGGCCGTTGGCGCACGGGGCGCCCATCGTGGACATGAAGCCCGTGATGTCCGCGGTGCCCCGCAGCCACAGGTCGAACGGCGGCATCGTCATGACGGCGTCCTCGGCGAGCAGTGCCGTGAGCGCCGCCATGTCATAGCCCTCGAAGGCGGCGACGTAGCGGTCGAGGAGCTTCTGCTGCTCCTCGTCGAGCGGGTCGGAGACGGCGGTGTCGTCCTCCGGGCGCTCGGCGAGGGTGGCGCGGGCCCGCTGCAGCGCGCTGTTGACCGAGGCGACGGAGGTGTCGATCAGCTCGGCGACCTCACTGGCCTTCCACGCGAGCACCTCCCGCAGGATCAGCACGGCCCGCTGCTTCGGCGGCAGGTTCTGCAGGGCCGCGACGAAGGCCAGCCGCACCGACTCCTTGGCGACGGCCGCCTCGGCGGGGTCGTGGAGCGAGGGCAGCACACGGGCGTCCGGCATCGGCTCCAGCCAGGTGTTGTCCGGGCGCGGGGTGAGCGCCGCCTGCGCCAGCGGGGCGGCGGCGGTCAGGTCCATGGGGCGGGCGCGGCGGTTGCCCGCGTTCAGCATGTCCAGGCAGACGTTCGTCGCGATGCGGTACAGCCAGGAGCGGACGCTGGAGCGGCCCTCGAACTTCTCGAAGCTGCGCCAGGCCCGCACCATCGTGTCCTGCACGGCGTCCTCGGCCTCGAAGGCCGACCCCAGCATCCGATAGCAGTACCCGGTCAGCTCGACCCGGTGCTTCTCCAGCGTGACGTCCAGATCGGTCGTCGTCCCTGCCATGTCGCTCATCCCCACCCACCCCGGAGGCCACTGTCGAACGGCCCCGCGAAGGGCCTACATCGGAAGCTACAGCAGCCCACCGACAACGGCCCCCCGAGTCGGCGAACCCACAGGCCGGGGCCTGTTGTTCAGGCGGACGCGGGGAGCGCCCGCTCGCTCGCGCGGGCGGCGTGCGAGCCCCACAGCGTGACCGACACGACGCCGAGCACCGCCAGGATGCCGAGCCCCACGGTCCCGGCCCAGCCGCCCGCGTGGAAGGCGACGGCGCCGAGGGTGCCGCCCGCGCTGGACCCCAGGTAGTACGCGGACTGGTACAGGGCCGAGGCCTGCGCGCGGCCCGTGGTCGCCGTACGGCTCACCGAGGACGACGCCACCGCGTGCCCGGCGAAGAACCCCGCGGTGATCAGCACCAGACCGAGCAGCACCAGGACCAGCGAGGGGGAGAGGGACAGGAGCAGCCCGCCCGCGGTCGTGCTCACGGCGAGGTAGAGCGCGCCGCGCCGCCCGAGCCGGGCCACCAGCTTGCCCGCGGCGGCGGAGGAGACCGTGCCGACGAGGTAGACGAGGAAGATCGAGCCGATGACGCCCTGCGGGAGCGAGAAGGGCGCCTCGGTGAGCCGGTAGCCGATCACCGTGTAGACCGCGCCGAAGACGGTCATGAACAGCGCCCCGATCGCGTACAGCCGGCACAGGAGCGGGTTCGACAGGTGCGTGCGGACCGTGCGCGCCAGGGCCCGCGGGCTCAGCGAGGCCGGGGTGAAGTGCCGCGGCGCGGGCAGCAGCGCGCGGAAGGCGACGGCGCACAGGACGGCGACGACGCCCACGACGGCGAGCGCCGCGCGCCAGCCCCAGGCCTGCGCGACCCAACCGGTGACGATGCGCCCGCTCATGCCGCCGATGGAGTTGCCCGCCACGAACATGCCGATGGCGGCGACCAGCGCCTTCGGCCGCACCTCCTCGGCGAGGAACGCCATTGCCGACGCCGGGAGCCCCGCGAGGGCCGCGCCCTGCACGGCGCGCAGCGCGATGAGCACCTCGACCGAGGGGGCGAAGGGCACCAGGAGGCCGACGGCGACCGCGACGGTGAGCGAGGCGGTCATGACCGCGCGCCGCCCGAAGCGCTCGCTGAGCGCGCTGAGGGGGAGGACGAAGAGAGCCAGTGCGCCCGTCGCCGCCGACACCGTCCAGCTCGCCGTGCTCGCGCTCACCCCGAAGTCGTCGGAGACGAGGGGGAGGAGGGCCTGCGTGGAGTAGAGGAGCGCGAAGGTGGCGACGCCCGCGAGGAAGAGCGCGAAGCTCATCCTGCGGTAGCCGGGGCCGCCGGGCGTCATGCGCGAGTCGGCGGCCGAGGGGGAGGGGGACGACGGGGTGAGGGCGACCGCGGGGGTGGTGGCGGACGCCCCGCTACTGGCAGGAGGCATGCCACGAACGTACGACCGCGTTTTTGATGCGTCCAATGCATGGAATCGCCATAATCGTTCCCATGCAGCATCAACCGAGGCCAGCGCCGCGCGTGTCACACAACAGTGACCCGGAGGACATCGTGACGCTGCTCGCTCCACGCCTGGCGTACTTCGCGGGCGTCGCCCGCACCGAGCACGTCACCCGCGCAGCCCAGGAGATGCAGATCCCCCAGTCGACGCTCTCCCGCGCCCTCGTGCGCCTCGAACGGGACCTGGGGGTCGACCTGTTCGCGCGCCGCGGCCGCACCGTCTCGCTCACCCCGGCCGGCCGCACCTTCCTCGCCTCGGTCGAGCGTGCGCTCGGCGAGGTGGAGCGCGCCGCCGAGTCGGTGCGGGCCGACGCGGACCCGGAGACCGGCAAGGTCGCCTTCGGCTTCCTGCACACCATGGGCTCGGAGACCGTGCCGGGGCTGCTCCGCGCCTTCCGCGCCGACCACCCGCGGGTGCGCTTCAGCCTCGTGCAGAACTACGGCGAGGCGATGCTGGAGCGGCTGCGCGCCGGTGAGCTCGACCTCTGCCTCACCTCGCCCGTGCCCGACGCCCCCGACCTGGTCGCCCGGCGCCTCGACGAGCAGCGGCTGCGCCTGGTCGTCCCCGACGACCACCGCCTGGCCGCGCGCAAACGGGTCCGCCTCGCCGAGGCCGCCGACGAGGCCTTCGTGACCCTGGAGCCCGGTTACGGCCTGCGCCGCATCACGGACGACCTCTGCCAGGAGGCGGGCTTCCGGCCCCGCGTGGCCTTCGAGGGCGAGGAAGCGGAGACCCTGCGCGGCCTGGTCGCGGCGGGCCTCGGCGTGGCGCTCCTGCCCCCGCCCGCCGTGCCGCGCCCCGGAGTGGTGGAACTGACGGTGACGGGCCAGCGGGCGGTGCGCGAGATCGGCGTCGCCTGGCTGGACGGCCACCCGGACACGCCGCCGGTGACGGCGTTCAAGCAGTTCCTGCTGAGCCGGAAGGGGAAGCTGCTGCAACAGTCGGCGTAACCGGACGGGCCATGGCGCCACCGCCGGCAGCCGGCGTGACCGGGCGCCCCGGTGTCACCGCCGCAGCGACTGCCCGAACCCGGAGGCCAGCGGCATCCGGAGCCCCAGCGGCGGCGGAGCCGCCAACGCGTCCTCCAGCGGCCGGGCGAACCCGGCGCCGAACAGCGTCCCCATGACGAAGTCCGAGGCCAGCGCGAGGACTTCGTCATGATGCTGGTGCAGCCGGTGCCCGTCGGAGTGCACCTCGAACCGGCACACGTCACGGTTGGCCTTCTTGGCCCGCTGCGCGAACCGGAACGACAGTTCGGGATCGGTCCGTTCGTCGTTCGTGCCGTGCACGATCAGCACCCGCCGCCCCGCGAGCTGCTTCACCGGTTCGGGCGACGCGGCCATGTCCTCCTCCGGCAGCCAGGGGGCCAGCGCGAGGACCGACTCGACCGCGCTGTGCCCGCCGGCGCGCAACGCCGCCCTGCCGCCCATGTCCACCCCGGCGAGGCAGACGGGGACGTCGCCGTAGAGACGCACGATCTCGTCCGCCGCCCAGGCCGCGTCGTGGGCGAGCTGCGCCTGCGCGCCGTTCCAGCCGCGGCTGCGGTAGTGCACGACGTGCGCGGCGAGCCCCGCCGCGCGCCCGTCGTGGGCCAGCCTGCGGCCGAGAGCGCGCACGGCGCCGGCCGCGAGCGGAGAGGGTCTACGGGTGGATGTCTCGGCGCCGCCGGGCAGCAGCAGGACCGCGCCGCTCACCGCCGAAGGGGCCGTTCCGACCACGCGCCCGAGCCTGGGCGCGCCCGCGGGCCCCGCCGTCCCATGCTGTGCCATGACAGAACAGTGTCAGAAGCGTCGGTGTACGCCACCCGTCCGCAGGGTCACTGTTACGTATCGACCAGTGAGTTCTACGCGCGTAGGCGCTAGAGTGCCGAAATGACGAGCCAGACTCACACGACCGGTCACACGGACCGCGAGACGCCCAGCGCCGAACAGATCCGCCGCGCCCCCAAGGTCCTCCTCCACGACCACCTGGACGGCGGCCTGCGCCCCGGCACGATCGTCGACCTCGCCCGGGAGAACGGGTACGAGGCCCTGCCCGAGGCCGACCCCGACAAGCTCGGGATCTGGTTCCGCGAGGCCGCCGACTCCGGTTCCCTGGAGCGGTATCTGGAGACCTTCGCCCACACCTGCGCGGTGATGCAGACCAGGGACGCCCTCAAGCGCGTGGCCGCCGAGTGCGCCGAGGACCTCGCCGAGGACGGCGTGGTCTACGCCGAGATCAGGTACGCCCCCGAGCAGCACCTGGAGCAGGGCCTCACCCTCGAAGAGGTCGTCGAGGCCGTCAACGAGGGCTTCCGCGAGGGCGAGCGCCGCGCGAAGGAGAACGGTCACCGCATCCGCGTGGGCGCCCTGCTCACCGCCATGCGGCACGCCGCCCGCGCCCTGGAGATCGCCGAACTGGCCAACCGCTACCGCGACCTGGGCGTCGTCGGCTTCGACATCGCGGGCGCGGAGGCGGGCTTCCCTCCCACCCGCCACCTCGACGCCTTCGAGTTCCTGAAGCGCGAGAACAACCACTTCACGATCCACGCGGGCGAGGCCTTCGGCCTGCCGTCGATCTGGCAGGCCCTCCAGTGGTGCGGCGCCGACCGCCTCGGCCACGGCGTGCGCATCATCGACGACATCGAGGTCGCGGAGGACGGCAGCGTCCGCCTCGGCCGCCTCGCCAGTTACGTACGGGACAAGCGCATCCCCCTGGAGCTCTGCCCCACGTCGAACCTCCAGACGGCCGCCGCGACCTCGTACGCCGAGCACCCCATCGGCATGCTGCGGAAGCTGCACTTCCGGGCCACGGTGAACACCGACAACCGGCTGATGTCCGGCACCAGCATGAGCCGCGAGTTCGAGCACCTGGTCGACACGTTCGGCTACACGCTCGACGACATGCAGTGGTTCACAGTCAATGCGATGAAATCAGCGTTCATTCCTTTCGATGAACGCCTCGCCATGATCAACGACGTGATCAAGCCCGGCTACGCCGAGCTGAAGTCCGAGTGGCTGTTCCGGCAGACCGTCTCCACCAGCACGTCCGCCGCGAAGTAACGCACGGCCCGCGCGTCGCCGCGGGCGGCCGAGCGGCCGGGTCGCACGTCACCCGGCCGCTTCTCCGCGTCCTGCCGACCGTGATCCGGCGGCGGCCCGGTCGTTGAACCGCCCGGTACCCCGTCATCGATTTCGCAAGGACGCCCTGAAGATGAAGCAGACTGCCGCCAAGACCCTCGGTGTCGCCGCTCTCGGTGTCGCCTTCGCCGCCGCCGGAGCCGGTGCGGCGAACGCCGCCCCCGCCACCCCCGCCCCCGCCACCCCCGCCCCCGCGGTCCTCGGCGCCGTCGCCTCGGCCCTCCCGGCCGGCCACACCGCCGAGACGCTGCCCGCGGGCGCCCCCGAGTCCGTCGCCGCCGGGCAGGGCGCCCTCCTGGGCGGCATGGCCGCCGCGCAGCCCGCCGCGGAAGCGGCCGTCCAGTCGCTCACGTCGACCGACCGCGACCGCGCGCTCGGCGCCGTGCTCGACGGCCTGCCGGTCAGCGGCAGCGGACTGAACGGCCTGCCGCTCTGAGGTTCCGCGGCAGACGAAGGGGGCGTCCCTCCCGCACGGGAGGGACGCCCCCTTCGTCGTCGGCGCCGCCGCGGTCACCAGGCCGTGCGGCGGGCCTTGTCCTCGGAGGGCAGCAGGAGCCACAGCGCCAGGTAGAGCAGGAACTGCGGGCCCGGGAGCAGGCAGGAGACCAGGAAGATCACACGCATCGTCTTCGCGGAGGTGCCGAAGCGCCGGGCGAGGGCTGCGCACACTCCGCCGATCATCCGGCCGTGGGTGGGGCGGGCAAGGGCGGTCATCTCGGGCTCCTTCTCGAACCATGGGCGGGAGGCCTTGGGTGCGCCTCGATGTCTCCACGCTACGGGCCGAAACCGGTACGAAGCATCGCTCTACGGTGCGATCCCGACCCTGGGAATCGTCGGGGTCGGACCCTGAGACGCCTCCTCCCGGGGGAGGGCGGCGCCGCGCTCCGGCTCGGCACGGTGGCGGAGCCTGGCCCGCGCCGCGGGCACGACCGCGAGGTGGACGGCCGCCACCCCGAGCGTGTTCAGGAGCAGCGAGTCGATGTCGACGACCTGGCCGGGCACCCCGGTCTGCAGCAGTTCGATGCCGAGCGAGAGCAGCGCCGCCGCGGCGACGGTTCGCACCAGGGAACCCCACGGCGACACGACGAGTCGGCCGCCGGCCAGCGGGAGCAGTACGCCGAGGGGCGCGAGCAGCAGCACGGCCTCACCGATCCTGCGGGTGGCCTGCACCCCGCCGAGCGCCAGATCAGCCTTGATCCCGGCCAGCGGCTGCAGGTTCGCGGCGCTCACCCAGGGCACGTCCAGCGGACGCAGCGTGATCCATCCGACGAGCAGAAGATGTGCGGCGAGGAGGAATCCTCCCGCCGCACGGAAGCGGATGGCGGCAGTACGGCCGCCCGAGCCTTGACGCACGCCCCCCAAGACGTCATGGGCGGCAGGATCGGTTCCGCGCCCGTGCGCCTGTTACCCCACGGTCGCTTCCGTTACCGCACCGTCTCAGAAGGCGGCTCCGCCGAGCCCGGCCGCGACCGGACCTCCGGCGCGCACGTGTAGCGCCGCAGCGGATCACCCCCGGGACCGCCCATGATCACCGTCTGGTCCTCGGCCGACGCGGCGCTGTCGGCCAGGGTGCACACGATCTGCGCGAGCGCGAACGCGGAGAGATCCTGCGGCGGCCTGCTCAGGCGCACCGCCTCCTCGGGCTCGCCCCGCGCGGGCCCGGAGACCGTGATCCCGCCGCGTACGTCCGTGGCGAAGCCGGCCTGCTTCTCGCCCTCCGAAGGGGACGCCGCCAGCTCGTCGAGCAGGGCCTGCGCGATCCGCACCCGGTCGGTGGTCGCCTTGCCCTCGTGGACCCGCACGGCACGGTCGACGGTCACGAGCTGCGCCGCGCAGACCAGGAAGACCTGCACGGGGACCTCGCTGCCCGACTGCGAGGCGATGCTGGAGCCCGACATCAGGCACGGCACCCGCGACGGCGCGGGCCCGAAGTCGGTCGGCACCTCCGTGGACCTGATCCCGCATCCGGCGAGCCCGGCGGCCAGGACGGCGGTGACGACCGCGGCGCGTATCCGACGCCCGGTCATGCGGGGCCTCCCTCGGTCTCGGCACGCTCGTCGGCGCTGCCGCCGTCCCGCGGCAGCCGCAGCGTGAAGACCGCGCCGCCCTCCGGACAGTTGGCCGCGGAGATCTCGCCGCCGTGGATGTGCGCGTTCTCCAGGGCGATGGACAGGCCCAGACCGCTGCCCTCGGACCGCGGCCGGGACGCGCTCGCCTTGTAGAAGCGGTCGAAGACGTGCGGCAGGACGTCCTCGGGGATGCCGGGACCGTGATCGCGTACGGCGATGACGAGCTCGGCGTCCTCCAGGCGCACGGAGACGTTCACCGGGGAACCGCCGTGCTTGAGGGCGTTGCCGATCAGGTTGGCGAGGATCACGTCGAGCCTGCGCGGGTCGAGCCGCACGGTGATGCCGCGCTCGGCGTCCAGCTCGACCGCGTCCAGCCAGGCGCGGGCGTCGATGCACGCGGTGATCTGGTCGGCGATGTCCACGTCGTCCAGGACCAGGCGCGCGGTGCCCGCGTCGAAGCGGGTCACCTCCATGAGGTTCTCCACGAGGTCGTTCAGGCGGCGCGTCTCGCTCACCACGAGGCGTACGGCGGGCTCGATCATCGGGTCCACCGAGCCGGTCTCCGCGTCCAGCTCCTCCTCCAGGACCTCGGTCACGGCCGTGATGGCGGTCAGCGGGGTGCGCAGCTCGTGCGACATGTCGGCGACGAAGCGGCGCGAGGCCTCGTCGCGGGCGCTCATGTCGGCGACCTTCTTCTCCAGGTTCTCGGCGGTCCTGTTGAACGTGCGCGACAGGTCCGCGAGTTCATCGGTGCCGGAGACGCGCAGCCGGGTGTCGAGCTTGCCCTCGCCCAGCCTGCGCGCGGCGACCCCGAGGCGGTGCACCGGTTTGAGCACGGTCGTGGCGGCGGCCTGGGCGAGCAGCGCGGAGCCGATCAGGGCCAGCGCGGTGGCGATCGCGAGGGACCAGCCGAGCGAACTGAGGTCCTTGGCCTCCGGTTCGAGGGACTTCAGCATGTAGCCGGTCGGGCCGCCGCCGATCACCTTGGCGCCGCCGACGAGGTACGGGGTGCCGTGCTCGGAGGTCCGCTGCCAGTACAGGTGGTAGGCGCTCTTGTTGCCCGAGGTGACCGGCTGCCGCTTGGTCACCGCCTTCTGCAGCGAGGCGGGGACCTTGGCGAGCGTGAAGGCGTCCAGGTCGGAGTAGCCGACTATCCGGCCGCCGCCCTTCTTCTCGGCGACGAGCAGCACGCTGTAGCGCTGGCTGCTGTTCGCCATCTGCCCGGCCGCGATCTGCAGTTCCTCCTGCGAGGGGCTGGCGGGCAGCGCGCCGGCCCGGGTCTGCATCTGCTGCCGGAAGTCCTTCAGCGCCGCGTCCTGCGCGCGCGTCAGCACGGCCTCGCGGTTGAGCCAGTACGCGATGCCGGACGCGGAGACGGCGGCGGTGAGCGCCACCAGGGCGAACACCAGGACGAGCCGCAGCCGCAGACTCGTGAAGCGCAACCCCGCCAGGAGGGCCTTGCGCGCCGCGGGCAGCCCGCGGAGCTTGTCCTGCGCTTTGGTCACTGAGGCGTGTCCAGCCGGTATCCGACCCCGCGCACCGTACGGATCAGGGTGGGCGACGACGGCACGTCCTCGACCTTGGCGCGCAGCCGCTGCACGCACGCGTCGACGAGCCGGGAGTCACCGAGGTAGTCGTGCTCCCAGACCAGGCGCAGCAACTGCTGCCGCGACAGCGCCTGCCCGGGCCTGCGGCTCAGTTCGAGGAGGAGCCGCAGCTCGGTGGGGGTGAGCTGGAGGTCCTCGCCGTTCTTCGTCACGGTCATCGCGGCGCGGTCGATGACCAGCGAACCGAACGTCGCCGCGTCGTTCGCCTCGCGCTCGCCGCGCCGCAGCACGGCCCGGATCCGGGCGTCGAGGACACGGCCCTGCACGGGTTTGACCACGTAGTCGTCGGCGCCGGACTCCAGGCCCACGACCACGTCGATGTCGTCACTGCGCGCGGTGAGCAGGATGATCGGCAACTGGTCGGTGCGCCGGATGCGACGGCACACCTCGAACCCGTCGATGCCCGGCAGCATCACATCCAGCACGATCAGGTCCGGCCGCTGCTCGCTGAGCAGCTTCAGGCCGTCCTCGCCGGTGGCAGCAGTGGCCACCCGGTGTCCCTGGCGCGTCAGCGAAAGCTCCAGGGCCGTCCGGATGGCGTCGTCGTCCTCGATCAGCAACAGGGAAGGCACGAACGTCATTCTGTCCCATGGCAGGGCTCCAGTACGACTGCTGGAGCGCTCCCTCACCTCACCCTCACGCACGGAAGGGGCGCCGGACCCCTGTGACAGGCCTGTGACAGTCGGCGGACACCGTCATGAAGTCGGTCCGGCAATCTTTTGGTCAGACGGAACGAGCACCACAGCACAGACCGAACGAACCGGACTCCACCCGACGGGGGGCGCGAGATGAGTACGCTGCACAGCACCAGGTCAAGCGCAGTTGTCACGCGTCTCCACGACGTCGGCCGGAGCTCTGAGAAGTCCGGTGCCGTGAGCGGGCGGGGGTGCGCTCGCGGCACCGGGCGTCAGCACACCGCGTACATGACGGTGGTTGACGCACCGCACGGGGGAACCGCGTACGGAGAGGCCTCGGGGGAGCGGAAGACCTTGTCGGAGGCGGAGTTCACCGCCTACGTCCAGGAACGCCGCGCCTCTCTGTACGCCACCGCCTACCACCTGACCGGTGACCGGTACGAGGCCGAGGACCTGCTGCAGAGCGCCCTCTTCTCCACGTACCGGGCCTGGGACCGGATCAGCGACAAGGCCGCGGTCGGGGGCTACCTCCGCCGCACCATGACGAACCTGCACATCAGCGCGTGGCGCCGCCGCAAGCTGAACGAGTACCCGACCGAGGAACTGCCGGAGACGGTGGGCGACACGGACGCGATGCGCGGCACCGAGCTGCGCGCCGTGCTGTGGCAGGCCCTGGCCCGGCTGCCCGAACTCCAGCGCACGATGCTGGTCCTCCGGTACTACGAGGGCCGCACCGACCCGGAGATCGCGGACATCCTCGACATCAGCGTGGGCACGGTGAAGTCCAGCATCTGGCGGTCGCTCCGCCGGCTGCGCGAGGACGAGGTCCTCAGCTTCGGCCGTGACCAGGAGGAGTCCTTCGGCGAGTTGGTCGCCTGAAGGATCGGGGGGAGACACGGGGGAAGCACGGGGGCCGCCGCTCCGGGGGGACGCGGCGGAGCACGGGGGAACAACGGGGATCACGGGGGAGAGAAGCAGCGGGACCGGAAGGCCGGGGGGTCTTTCCGGTCCTTCTGCCTTTCCGGGCGCGTTTTCCGCACGAGTTCCCGGGCGCGTTCCCGGGCGCGGAACGAGCGGGCGGGGGCGCGCCGCGCCGGTTCACGCCACGTCGGCTCGGGCCGTGTCCCGCCGTCCCGCCGCCGCGACGGCGACCCGCCCCCACGCCTCGTCGGCCCCGCAGGGATACGCCCCGAGGGCGGCCTGCCGTGCGACGATCTCGCGCTCGGCGCGCATGAGCCGCCAGCCCCTGCGCAGCAGGAACGCCACGGACTTGCGGCCCTCCCGCAGATCACGGAGCAGCCGCCGGCGGAACGTGGTCGAGGGCCGCCCCCGCAGACAGATCGCGTCGGCGAGCACGCCGATCTCCCGGCACCGCTCCACGATGTCCGCCGCGAAGATGCCCTCGGCGATGAACAGCGGCGAGCGCCCGATGTCCAGCGACTCCCGGCCGGTGCGCGAGCTGGTCGCGATGGAGTACACCGGCACCTTCGTGTGCCCCGTACGGCACAGCTCCTCGATGGCGGCGAGCGCCACGTCCGCGTCCCACGAGGCGGGGGAGTCCCAGTCGATGTCCGGGCTGCCGGGCACCTGCGGCAGCGTCGGGTCGTCGCCCTCCTTGTAGAAGTCGTCGAGGCAGAGCACGGGGAGCCCGGAGCGGGCGGCGAAGACGGACTTGCCCGAGCCCGAGGGGCCGCAGAGCAGCACGACGCGCGTGGGTATCGGGGGATGGGAGCCCAATGCACTGACCCTTTTCAGATGTTGGTTCGACTCGGCGTGGTCGGAAGTCATTATCAACGGCGCGCCGAAGCCTGCCCATACCGGCCGTGAACGGACCGCGGAGGGGCGTGCGAACGCGCGTCCGGGCCGCGGGTCGCCTGTGGCGCCGCGCGGGCGGCGTCAACTACGGTACGTGCTCGCGCGCTTACTCATCTCACCTGGATATGGGCGGTACTCATGGCACGACATGCGGCACACACGTCACCCGGGTCCGGCGTCCGCGCACTGCTGCGCGCGGGACTGACGCTCACCGCGGCCGGCGCCGCGCTCGGCGTGGGCGCCACGGCCGCCGGCGCCGCGGAGCCCGTCCCCGCGCCGCACGCGGCCGCCGCGCCGGAGGACGCCACGGCTCTCGGGGGTCTGACGGACGCGGCGCTCAGTGTGACGAGGAGCGGCGTCGGCCCCGCCAAGTCGCTGCAGCTGGACCCGCTGGCGAACACCGGCATCGACCCGCTCGACAACTCCCTCGGCACGCAGGTCGCGGACTTCCGGCCGGTCAGCACGGCAGCCGTCACCGACCCGGTCACCCGGGGCGGCTCCCTGGACGACCTGCCGGTGGTGGGCGCCGCGGCGGGGCTGCTGCCCGGCTAGCGGCGGCGGACATGGCGGAGCCCCGGTCTCCTGGACGGCGGAGGCCGGGGCTCCGGTGTGCGGAGAAGCGGCTAGTAGGCCGAGCCCGACGCGCCCAGCGAACCCGTGGGGTGCCAGACCGTCTTGGTCTCCAGGAAGGCCGTCAGGCGGTGCGTGCCCGGGTCGGCCGAGAAGTCCACAGCCTGTGGACGCAGCACGCGCTTGAGGTTGTCGGCCGCGGCGACCTCAAGCTCGCGCGCCAGGCCGGCGTCCGCGCCCGTCAGGTCGATCGCGTTGACGTCCTGGTGGGCGGCGAGCGGGGCCGCGATCTCGGCGGTCTTCCCGGTGAGGATGTTCACCACGCCGCCGGGCACGTCGGAGGTCGCGAGGACCTCGCCCAGCGAGAGGGCGGGCAGCGGGAACCTCTCCGAGGCGATCACCACGGCCGTGTTGCCCGTCGCGATCACCGGGGCGAGCACCGAGACCAGGCCCAGGAACGACGACTCCTGGGGCGCGACGACCGTGACGACGCCCGTCGGCTCCGGCGTCGACAGGTTGAAGAACGGGCCCGCGACCGGGTTCGCCCCGCCCATCACCTGGGCGATCTTGTCGGTCCAGCCCGCGTACCAGACCCAGCGGTCGATCGCCGCGTCGACCTGCGCGGCGGCCTCGGACTTGGAGATGCCCTCCGCGTCCCTGACCTCCCGCACGAACTGGTCCTTGCGGCCCTCCAGCATCTCCGCGACGCGGTAGAGGACCTGGCCGCGGTTGTACGCGGTCGCGCCCGACCAGCCGCCGAACGCCTTGCGGGCGGCGACGACCGCGTCACGGGCGTCCTTGCGGGAGGCGAGGGGGGCGTTCGCGAGCCACCTGCCCTTTGAGTCGTTCACCTCGTACACCCGGCCGCTCTCGGAGCGGGGGAACTTGCCCCCGACGTACAGCTTGTAGGTCTTCAGAACCGTGAGTCGGTCAGACATCGAGGTACGCCTCCAGCCCGTGCCGGCCGCCCTCGCGGCCGAAGCCCGACTCCTTGTAGCCGCCGAACGGCGACGTCGGGTCGAACTTGTTGAAAGTGTTGGCCCAGACGACGCCCGCCCGGAGCTTGTTCGCGACCGCGAGGATGCGCGAACCCTTCTCCGTCCAGATGCCGGCGGAGAGGCCGTACTGCGTGTTGTTGGCCTTGGCGACCGCCTCGTCCGGGGTGCGGAAGGACAGGACGGACAGCACCGGGCCGAAGATCTCGTCGCGGGCGATGGTGTGCGCCTGCGTGACGTTGGTGAAGAGGGTCGGCGCGAACCAGTAGCCGTTCTCCGGCAGCTCGCACGGGGCCGACCAGCGCTCGGCGCCCTCCGCCTCGCCGGTGTCGGCGAGCGCGGTGATGCGGGCGAGCTGCTCGGCGGAGTTGATGGCGCCGATGTCGGTGTTCTTGTCCAGCGGGTCGCCGAGGCGCAGGGTGGACAGACGCCGCTTGAGCGAGTCGAGCAGCTCCTCCTGGATCGACTCCTGCACGAGGAGACGCGACCCGGCGCAGCAGACCTGGCCCTGGTTGAAGAAGATGCCGGTGACGATGCCCTCGACGGCCTGGTCGATGGGGGCGTCGTCGAAGACGATGTTCGCGCCCTTGCCGCCCAGTTCGAGCGTGACCTTCTTGTCCGTGCCCGCGACCTGGCGGGCGATGGCCTTGCCGACGGCGGTGGAGCCGGTGAAGGCGACCTTGTCCACGTCGGGGTGGGCGGTCAGGGCCGCGCCCGCGTCGCCGTACCCGGGCAGGATGTTGACGACGCCGTTGGGCAGGCCCGCCTGGCGGCAGATGTCCGCGAAGAACAGCGCGGACAGCGGAGTCGTCTCGGCGGGCTTCAGGACGACCGTGTTGCCGGTCGCGAGCGCCGGGGCGATCTTCCAGGCCAGCATCAGGAGCGGGAAGTTCCAGGGGATGACCTGGCCCGCGACGCCCAGCGGCGCGGGGTTCTTCCCGTACCCGGCGTGGTCGAGCTTGTCGGCCCAGCCCGCGTAGTAGAAGAAGTGCGCGGCGACCAGCGGGAGGTCGGCGTCGCGGGTCTCCTTGATGGGCTTGCCGTTGTCCAGCGTCTCCAGGACGGCCAGCTCGCGGCTGCGCTCCTGGATGATGCGGGCGATCCGGAAGAGGTACTTGGCGCGCTCGGCGCCCGGCAGCGCCGACCAGGTCTCGAACGCCTTGCGGGCGGCCCGCACCGCGCGGTCGACATCGGCCTCGCCGGCCTGCGCGACCTCGGAGAGGACCTCTTCCGTGGCGGGGGAGACCGTCTTGAAGACCTTGCCGTCGGCGGCCTCGGTGAACTCGCCGTCGATGAACAGGCCGTAGCTCGGCGCGATGTCGACGACCGAGCGGGACTCGGGCGCCGGGGCGTACTCGAAGGGGGAAGTCATCTGGATCAGTCCACCGTCACGTAGTCGGGGCCGGAGTAGCGGCCGGTGGCCAGCTTCTGGCGCTGCATCAGCAGGTCGTTGAGGAGCGACGAGGCGCCGAAGCGGAACCAGTGGCTGTCCAGCCAGTCGGGCCCCGCCGTCTCGTTGACGAGTACGAGGAACTTCACCGCGTCCTTGGTCGAACGGATGCCGCCGGCGGGCTTCACGCCGATCTGCACACCGGTCTGCGCGCGGAAGTCGCGGACGGCCTCCAGCATGAGCAGGGTGTTGGCCGGGGTGGCGTTGACGCCGACCTTGCCGGTCGAGGTCTTGATGAAGTCGGCGCCCGCGATCATGCCGATCCAGCTCGCGCGCCTGATGTTGTCGTACGTCGAGAGCTCGCCGGTCTCGAAGATGACCTTCAGGCGGGCGGTGCCGCAGGCCTCCTTCACGGCGCGGATCTGCTCGAACACCGTCATGTAGTCGCCGGCGAGGAACGCGCCCCGGTCGATGACCATGTCGATCTCGTCGGCGCCAGCGGCGACGGCCTCGCGCACGTCGCCCAGCTTCACGTCGATGGCGGCGCGGCCCGCGGGGAAGGCGGTCGCCACGGAGGCGACCTTCACGCCGCTGTCCCCGACGGCCGCCTTGGCGGTGGCGACCATGTCCGGATAGACGCAGACGGCGGCGGTGCGCGGCGTGCCGCGGTCCGTGGGGTCGGGGTTGACGGCCTTCGCGCCGAGCGCCCGGACCTTGCCGGGGGTGTCGGCGCCCTCAAGGGTCGTCAGGTCGATCATCGAGATGGCCAGGTCGATGGCGTACGCCTTGGCCGTGGTCTTGATCGAACGGGTTCCGAGCGAGGCGGCACGCGCCTCCAGGCCGACCGCGTCGACGCCGGGCAGCCCGTGGAGGAAGCGGCGGAGCGTGCTGTCGGACGCGGTCACGTCAGCGAATGCAGTGGGCATGGTCACGAGCTGAGCATATCTACGCGCGTAGCGGCTGTACAGGGGCGGCTGTCCTCGCGGCAGCCCCCGCCGCGGCCCGGCCTCCAGCCTCGCGGCGGTCGCCGCGGGGTGCCCCGGGTCTCCTTCCTCGCGCCGGCTTGGGGTGCCCTGCGGACGGCCTCGGGGTGGCTGCGGGTGGCCTCGCGGTGCTCTGCGGTGTCCTTGCGGTGCCTGCGGGTGGCCTCGCGGTGCTCTGCGGTGTCCTCTCGGTGTTGGCGGTACCCCGCGTGTGCCCTCGCGGTGGTCGCCGCCGGTTACCCCGGGTCCACCCTGCCCCGGCGCTCCGCACCGGATCTCTCCCACCCACCCGCCCGTTACTCCGGGCTTCGAGGGGATGGGGGGACCCCAGGGGACGGAGGACTCCGGGGGATGGGGGACCCCAAGGGTATGGGACCCCAAGGGATAGAGGGCCCCCAGGGGGTGGAGGGTTCCGAGGGATGGGGATCCAGGGGGTTGGGGGACTCCGAGGGGTGGGGGTGCCAGGGGGATGTGGCCCCGAGGAAGAGGGGCCCAGGGGGGACGGAGGACTCCGGGGGCCCACGGGTATGGGGCCCAAGGGGATGGGGGACCCCGAGGGATGGCTCCCCGAGGGAGAATGAATGGGACCCGGCACGGGACAGGAACCGGCCGACGGCCCGCAGACGCGATCCGACCGAAGGGGACGTGTCGGTATGTCCGCCCGGAGCACAGTACGCACGACTCCGGAGACCCGAAGCGACCCGACGGCCACGCAGGCGATAGCGAGGACGGACATACCGGCGCGGCCCCGCCCCACCCACGGACCGCAGACACAGCGACCACAACCGGCCGAGACCCGCCAGCGCGGTCCCGGCCCGCACGCGGACCGCAGGCGCAGCGGCCACGACCACCCGAGACCCGCCAGCGTGGTCCCGCCACACACAGGGACCGCAGGCGCGGCAGTGGCCATGACCGGCCGAGACTCGTCAGTGTGTCCCCGGCCCGCACGCGGACCGCAGGCGCAGCGGCCACGACCACCCGAGACCCGCCAGCGCAGCCCCGCCCCTCGCACGGACCGCAGCCGCAGCGGCCATGACCGGCCGAGGCGCGCCAGCGTGTCCCCGGCCTGCACGCGGACCGCAGCCACAGCGACCACGACCGGCCGAGACTCGCCAGCGCGGTCCTGCTCCGCACACGGGCCGCAGGCGCAGCAGTAGCCGCGATCGGCCGAGACCCTCAGCGTGGCCTCGCCACACGCACGGGCCGCCGACGCAGCGGCCACGACCGGCCGAGACTCGCCCCGCGCACGGGCCCTGGCGGCCGGGACCGGTCGATATCACCCCACAGTCACCCACCACGGCCCCCACCCCCGACGTCAGGCAGAATCGGGGTATGAGCGACCCTCAGAACCCCGTGGCGGAGCCCGCATACAAGGACCGCACCTTCCGGTCCCCCGCCGGCATCGCGGGCGGCGTCCTGCTGCTCGCCCTGGGCGCCTGGCTCGGCGTCGACGCCGTCATCCGCGGCGAGGGCCGCACCCCGTGGCTCGCGCTCGCCGGGCTGCTCCTGGCGGTCCCGCTGGTCGTGGCGTTCACCGTGCGCCCCGCCGTGTACGCCAACGACGACCGGCTCCGCGTCCGCAACCCCTTCCGCACCGTCACGCTGCCCTGGGCGTCCATCGCGACGCTCCGCTCCGGCTACTCCAACGAGGCGCTCACCACGTCCGGCGCCAAGTACCAGCTCTGGGCCATCCCCGTCTCCCTCCGCGGCCGCAAGAAGGCCGCCCGCAGGCAGTCGCAGGCCGCGGCGGCGGGCGACCCGGTGACGGGCGGACGGCCCTTCCTCGACCCCACGGCCGCCCGGCCCACCCGCTCCGACGGCGACCAGGCCATGGACGAGCTCCGCGAGCTGGCCGAGCGGCAGGCCGACGCCGAGACGGCGCAGGGCGAGCCCACGGTCCGCTGGGCCTACGAGATCGTCGCGCCGAGCGTGATCGGAGCGGTCCTGCTCGCGGTCCTGCTCGCGGTCACCTGATCCCCCCGTCACCTGATCCCCCCGTCGCCTGATCCCCCCGTCACCTGATCCCACCCGGGACGGCGGGCACCTGCGGCGGGCACCTACGGCGGACGCCTGCGGCGGACGCCTACGGCGGCCCGTGCCACCCCAGCAGCATGTGCCCGCCGAACGCGGCCGACACGAGCGCCGCCGCGCCCAGCAACGTCACCAGCACGTGCGTCCTGGCGCGGGCCAGGGCCACGGCGACCGGCAGCAGCAGCGGGAAACCGGGGAGCAGGAAGCGGGCCCGGGGGAAGTAGACGCCGCTGCTGCCCAGCACGATCGCGAGCAGCAGGCCGCTGAAGACGAGCAGCGGCAGCGGCTGCCGGTCGCCCGCCGACAGGACGAAGAGCACGACCGAGCCGAGCAGTACCGCCGTCACCATCGCCACGAACAGCGCCGGCCGCTCGGTGAGGAACACGTCCCGCATCCGCCGCAGCGTCGCGACACCGCCGTCCCACTCGTTGCGCCACAGCTTCTGCACGGCGAAGTAGCCGTCCCAGCGGCCGAGCCGCAGGCCCACCCAGGCGACGTACGAGAGCCAGCCGAGGGGTGCGACGACAGCGCCGAGCAGCGGCCGTGCGGCGAAGGACCGCCGCAGGGCGAGCAGGGCCGTCAGGGACACCGCCGCGGCCACCGCGACGCCCGTGGGGCGCGTGAGGCCCGCCAGGGCCGCCAGGGAGCCCGCCCACAGCCACCGCCCACTGAGCACCGCGTACAGCGACCAGGCGCAGAGCGCCGTGAACAGGGACTCGGTGTAGCCCATCCACTGCACCAGGGCCACCGGCAGGCTGCCCCAGAGCACGGCGAGGACGACCCCGGCCGTGCGGCCGTACAGCCGGTCGCCGACCGCGAAGATCCCCCACGCCGCGAGCAGCGAGGCGGCCAGCGAGACCGAGAGGCCCGCCGCGCCGCGCGGCAGCCAGGGCAGAAGGGCGTCGCCCGCCCTGACGAGGAGGGGGTAGAGCGGGAAGAAGGCGAGGTTGTTGCCGTCGATGCGGGTGCCCAGCTCATGGGCGTAGCCGTCGCTCGCGATCCGCAGGTACCAGTCGCAGTCCCAGGATTCCATGAGCAGATGCCGCACCCCGCGGTGCTCGCGGTGTGCCCACACGGTGAACACCAGCAGGCCGAGGCCGCGTACCGCCGCGTAGCCGGCGAGGGCGGGCCAGGCCCGGCGCAGGGCGCGGGCCGCGCGCCACGCCGTGCCGCGCGGTGCGTGGCCGGTCTCCTGCGGGCTCCTCGACGCGGGGACGCGTGACGGGGCGGCGGTCGAGGGCTCGAAGAATCCGTACGGCACAGCGGCGGCTCCCGGAACGTGAAAGTGCGCTACCGGTCCTCCCTTCCTGGGGGACCGGCAGCGCACCGGGGCACTGCGTCAGTTGCTTCGGCGGAATCACCCGGAGGGGTGGTCCGCCGGTGCGGCCGGGCTTCGGCCCGGCTGAGCCGGGTGGGGCTGGGCTGACCGGGTGGAGCTGAGCTGAGTCCGGTGGGCCGGGCTCAGCTGCGCCTCTGCACAGCCGTGCCCTCAGATGCCCGCCGCCGCCGAGAGGTCGCGCTTGATGGCCGTCAGGAGGTCCGTCGCCCGTGCGCGGGCCGTCGGCAGGGCGGACTTCTCCGCCACCGGGACGACCACCTCCAGGTAGCACTTGAGCTTCGGCTCGGTGCCGCTCGGGCGGACGATGACGCGGGCTCCGTCGAGGGTGTAGCGCAGGCCGTCCGTGGGCGGCAGCGTCTCCGTGCCGCGCGTCAGGTCCTCCGCCTTCGTCACGGGCAGTCCCGCGAGCTCCGTCGGCGGCTGCTCGCGCAGGCGGCGCATGGCGTCCGTGATCAGCGACAGGTCCTCCACGCGGACCGACAGCTGGTCGGTGGCGTGCAGGCCGTGCTCCACGGCGATGTCGTCGAGCAGGTCGAGGAACGTGCGGCCCTCTTCCTTCAGCTCGGACGCCAGCTCCGTGAGCAGGAGCGCGGCCGTGATGCCGTCCTTGTCGCGTACGCCGTCGGGGTCCACGCAGTAGCCGAGCGCCTCTTCGTAGCCGTAGCGCAGGCCCTCGACGCGGGCGATCCACTTGAAGCCGGTCAGCGTCTCCTCGTACGGGAGGTCCGCCTTCGCCGCGATCCTGCCCAGGAGCGAGGAGGAGACGATCGACTCGGCGAACGTGCCGCGTGCGCCGCGCTTCACCAGGTGCGCGGCGAGGAGCGCCCCCACCTCGTCGCCGCGCAGCATCCGCCACTCGTCGCCGTCCTTGACGGCCGCCGCGCAGCGGTCCGCGTCCGGGTCGTTGGCGATGACCAGGTCGGGGGCGGGCGTCGTACGAGCCGCCGTCGCGAAGGCCAGGTCCATCGCGCCCGGCTCCTCCGGGTTCGGGAACGCGACCGTCGGGAAGTCCGGGTCCGGCTCGGCCTGCTCGGCCACGAGCACCGGGGCGGGGAAGCCGGCGCGGGCGAACGCCGCGAGGAGGGTTTCCTTGCCGACGCCGTGCATCGCCGTGTAGACGGCGCGGGCGGTGCGGGGGGACTTCGGGGACAGGACCGCGTCCGTGCGGGCCAGGTAGGCGTCCAAGACGTCGTCGGTGAGCGTCTCCCAGCCGGTCTCCGGGCGCGGGACGTCGTTCAGGCTGCGGATCGCGTCGATCTCCGCGGCGATCTCCGCGTCGGCGGGCGGGACGATCTGGGAGCCGTCGCCCAGGTAGACCTTGTAGCCGTTGTCGCGCGGGGGGTTGTGGCTGGCCGTCACCTCTACGCCTGCCGCCGCGCCGAGATGGCGTATGGCGAAGGCGAGTACGGGGGTGGGGAGGGGGCGGGGGAGTACGGCCGCCCTCAGACCGGCGCCCGTCATCACGGCGGCGGTGTCGCGGGCGAAGTCGGCGGACTTGTGGCGGGCGTCGTAGCCCACGACGACCAGGGCGTCGGTCTGGCCCTTGGCCTTGAGGTAGGCGGCCAGGCCGGCGGCGGCGCGGATGACGACGGAGCGGTTCATCCGCATGGGGCCAGCGCCGAGTTCGCCTCGGAGGCCCGCTGTGCCGAACTGGAGGGTGCCGGTGAAGCGTGCGGTCAGCTCTTCGGTGTCCTCGGCGTCGATGAGCTTGGCCAGCTCGTCGCGGGTCTCGGGGTCCGGGTCCTCGGCCAGCCAGGCCTGGGCCCGCGCGATGAGGTTGGAGGTGTCCTGCACGTCTCGTCAGCCTTTCGTTGCGGCTTCGCTGTCTGTCGGGGGGGCGGTGCGCCTTGGGTCCGCTTATGGGGCGGTGGAGCTTGGCCGGTCGGTCGCTGCGTCTGCGGGCCGTGGGTGGGGCGGGGCCGTCCTGGCGGGCCTCGGCCGTTGCGCCGCCGGCCCGCGCGTGTGGCGGGGCCGTGCCGGTGGGTCTCGGGTGGTCGTGGTCGCTGTGTCTGCGGTCCGTGTGTGTGGCGGGGCCGTGCTGGCGGGTCTCGGCCGGTTGTGGTCGCTGTGTCTGCGGTCCGTGGGTGGGGCGGGGCCGCGCCGGTATGTCCGTCCTCGCTATCGCCTGCGTGGCCGTCGGGTCGCTTCGGGTCTCCGGAGTCGTGCGTACTGTGCTCCGGGCGGACATACCGACACGTCCCCTTCGGTCGGATCGCGTCTGCGGGCCGTCGGCCGGTTCCTGTCCCGTGCCGGGTCCCATTCATTCTCCCTCGGGGGACCCCATCCCTCGGGGACCCCATCCCCCGGAGTCCCCCATCCCTCGGGGTTCTCCGTCCCCCTGGGGTTCTCCGTCCCCTGGGGTCCCCCCATCCCCTGGGGTCCCCCCATCCCCTGGGCCCCCATCCCTGGGGTCCCCCCATCCCCCCGAAGCCTCGGAGCAACGGGCGGGTGGGTGGGAGGGATCCGGCGCGGAGCGCCGGGGTTGGGCAGATGGGGGACCCCGTAGTGCACAGGAACCGGGACGGGCGGCCTTGGTGGGGCGGAGGCCGGGACGGCCGGCCCCGGGTGGGGTCAGATGCGGGTGAGGACCTGGCCGAGGAGTTCGCCCATGCGCGTGGCGCTGTCGCGGCCCGCCTGGAGCACCTCCTCGTGGTTGAGGGGCTCCCCCGTCATGCCCGCGGCGAGGTTCGTGACCAGGGAGATGCCCAGCACCTCCGCCCCGGCCTCGCGCGCGGCGATCGCCTCCAGGACGGTGGACATGCCGACCAGGTCCGCACCGATCGTGCGGGCCATGCGGATCTCCGCCGGAGTCTCGTAGTGCGGGCCGGGGAACTGCGCGTAGACACCCTCCTCCAGGGACGGGTCGATCTCCTTGCACAGCGTCCGCAGCCGCGGCGAGTACAGATCGGTCAGGTCCACGAAGTTCGCCCCGACGATCGGCGACGTCGCCGTGAGGTTGAGGTGGTCGCTGATCAGCACCGGCTGGCCGGGCCGCATGCCCTCGCGCAGGCCGCCGCAGCCGTTGGTCAGGACGACCGTCTTGCAGCCCGCGGCCACCGCGGTGCGCACGCCGTGCGAGACGGCGGCCACGCCGCGGCCCTCGTAGTAGTGGGTGCGGCCCAGGAAGACCAGCGCCCGCTTCTCACCGATCTTGATGGAGCGGATGCGGCCACCGTGGCCCTCGACCGCCGGCGGCGGGAAGCCGGGCAGCTCGGTGACGGGGAACTCCGCCTCCGGCTCGCCCAGCGCGCCGACGGCCGGCGCCCAGCCGGAGCCCATCACGAGGGCGACGTCGTGGGTCTCTGCGCCCGTCAGCTCGCGCAGGCGCGCGGCGGCGGCGTCGGCGGCGGCGTAGGGGTCGCCCTGGATGCTGTCCGGAATAACTGAAGCGTTCACGCGGACGAGAGTAGCCGCTCTCGCCCTACGCGCGTAGATGACGATGCTCACGGGATTCCGATTGTTGTGTTGTCGTTTCCGACGAGGGGCCCGGAGCGGGTCCGGCGGGGCCTAGCAGGGCCTCTTGCGCAGCTCCATCACGTAGTCGTGCGGCGCGCCCGCCGACTCCGCGGCGTCCGCCAGCTCCCCGAGGTACCGCGCGGAGGGGAGCCCGCCCTCGTAGCCGTTGAGCACGTACACCCAGGCGGGTTCCTCCGCCTCCAGGGTGTGGACCCGTACGCGCATCCGGCGGTAGATGTCCAGGCCCACGCCCTCCCAGCGGTCCATGGACTCCTCGTCCATGGGCGCGATGTCGTAGAGCGTGACGAAGACCTGCGAGCGGGGCGCCTCCACGATCGTGGCGAGGGCGCCCTCCCACCCCATGTGCTCCCCGCCGAAGGTGAGCCGCCAGCCGTTCAGCCAGCCGGTCGCGCGCAGCGGTGAGTGCGGGGCGCGGCGTGACATGAGCCGCGGATCCAGATTGCCGGCGTACGCGGCGTAGAGCGACATGAGGACGAGGGTACGGCAGCAATCACGTACGTCCCTCCTGTGACGGGAGGAGCGCCCGTACGAGGGGCGCCGCACCGACGACGGGGCCCCGGCGCGTGCGCACCTTGAAGCGTGCGGGACAATGGAGTACGTGACTCGGATCGTGATCATTGGCGGCGGACCCGGCGGATACGAGGCGGCCCTGGTGGCCGCCCAGCTCGGCGCGGAGGTGACCGTCGTCGACTGCGACGGTCTGGGCGGGGCGTCGGTGCTCACCGACTGCGTGCCGTCGAAGACCCTGATCGCGACGGCCGAGGTGATGACCACCTTCGATTCGTCGTACGAAGAGCTGGGGATCATCGTCGCGGACGACACCCCGCACATCGACAGCCCCGCCCGGGTCGTCGGCGTGGACCTGGGGAAGGTCAACCGCCGTGTGAAGCGGCTCGCGCTCGCCCAGTCCCACGACATCACCGCCTCCGTCACCCGGGCCGGCGCGCGCGTGCTGCGCGGTCGCGGGCGGCTGGAGGGCCAGCAGGAGTCCGACGGGTCCCGCAAGGTCGTCGTGCGCGCCGCCGACGGCACCGAGGAGACCCTCGTCGCCGACGCCGTGCTGATCGCGACCGGCGGCCACCCGCGCGAGGTCCCCGACGCCCAGCCCGACGGCGAGCGCATCCTGAACTGGACCCAGGTCTACGACCTCGACGAGCTGCCCGAGGAGCTCATCGTCGTCGGTTCGGGTGTGACGGGCGCCGAGTTCGCCGGCGCCTACCAGGCCCTCGGGTCGAACGTCACCCTCGTGTCGAGCCGTGACCGGGTGCTGCCCGGGGAGGACCCCGACGCCGCCGCCGTCCTGGAGGACGTCTTCCGGCGGCGCGGGATGAACGTGATGTCACGGTCGCGCGCCGCCTCCGCCAAGCGGGTCGGCGACCGGGTCGAGGTCACGCTCGCCGACGGGCGCGTCATCTCCGGCACGCACTGCCTGATGGCCGTGGGCGCCATCCCGAACAGCAGCGGCATGGGTCTGGAGGAGGCCGGGGTCCGGCTCAAGGACTCGGGGCACATCTGGACCGACAAGGTCTCCCGCACGTCCGCTCCCGGTGTGTACGCCGCCGGTGACGTGACCGGCATCTTCGCGCTCGCCTCCGTCGCCGCCATGCAGGGGCGCATCGCGATGTACCACTTCCTGGGCGACGCGGTGCAGCCGCTGGACCTGAAGACCGTGTCGTCGAACGTCTTCACCGACCCCGAGATCGCGACCGTCGGCTACAGCCAGGCCGACGTCGACGCGGGCAAGATCGACGCCCGCGTCGTCAAACTTCCGCTGCTGCGCAATCCGCGCGCGAAGATGCAGGGCATCCGCGACGGATTCGTCAAGATCTTCTGCCGTCCCGGCACGGGCATCGTGGTCGGCGGCGTCGTGGTCGCCCCGCGTGCTTCGGAACTGATCCATCCCATCTCGATCGCGGTCGACAACAATCTCACCGTCGAGCAGATCGCGAACGCGTTCACGGTGTACCCGTCGCTTTCGGGGTCGATCGCCGAGGTGGCGCGGCAACTCCACACGCGGAAGACGGCCGGCGACAGCTGATCGAGACGGCGGCTGGAATCAACTCGCCGCAGGTCACGCAGTGTTGTCGCCCAGTCGGGCGGCATAGGCACGGGGAGTGGGCAGCTATACCACCTTCCACCCTGCCGTGCGAACAACTTCTGTAATTCGGCGCATACTGCTGAAAGCAGACGGTCGTTGGGGTTACTGTCAGTTTCGTGTTCGCTGCAGAACGTCGCCAATTGATCCTCGAAATGGTGCGGGCCAACGGAGCGGTATCGCTCCGTGAGCTCGCCCGCGTCGTCCAGACCTCCGAAGTGACCGTACGGCGGGACGTGCGCGCGCTGGAGGCAGAAGGACTCCTCGACCGCCGACATGGCGGTGCGGTATTGCCGGGCGGATTCACGCGGGAGTCCGGCTTTCCGCAGAAATCACATCTCGCGACCGCCGAGAAGACGGCCATCGCCGATCTCGCGGCGGGTCTCGTCGAAGAGGGCGAGGCCATCGTCGTCGGGGCCGGTACGACCACGCAGGAGCTGGCCCGACGGCTCGCGCGGGTCCCGGGTCTGACCGTGGTCACCAACTCCCTGCTGGTGGCCCAGGCGCTGGCCCATGCCAACCGGGTCGAAGTCGTCATGACCGGCGGCACCCTGCGCGGCTCGAACTACGCGCTCGTGGGCAGTGGGGCCGAGCAGTCACTCCAGGGGCTGCGCGTCTCCCGGGCGTTCCTCTCCGGCAGTGGTCTGACCGCCGAGCGCGGCCTCTCCACGTCCAACATGCTCTCCGCGAGCGTGGACCGCGCGCTGGTGCAGGCGGCGGCCGAGGTCGTCGTCCTCGCCGACCACACCAAGCTCGGCGCCGACACGATGTTCCAGACCGTGCCGACGGACGTGATCACGCGTCTGGTCACGGACGAACCGCCCGCGCACGACGACCGCGCGGGCACGGAACTGCAGGCCCTGGCCGACCAGGGCGTGCAGATCGCGGTCACGGGCGGCGCCGCCGGCCCTGATGAGGCCGCGCCCGGTGCCGACTCCCTCCCGGCGGGGCGCCAGCCGCGCAGGGACGTGCCCCTGCCGGGTCAGCGGCGCAACCACGGGGCGGGGTCGGGCCAGCAGTTGCGCAGCGCGCTCCTCGGGGAGCAGCCGCCGGGGGAGCGGGCCGCGCGCGTCGCGGACATGCGCCGCCGCTGAGCGGAACGGCACGCGCGCCGCCGAGCGGCGCGTACGCTCCCAGGCCCGCTTACGCTCCTAGGCCGTCGCCCGGTCCTCGGCGCGCAGGCCGCGCAGGGTCAGGGTGAGCAGGCGGTCGGCCAACTCCGGGTCGTCCGGGGTCTCCTCGGCCGCCAGCGAGATCGCGTTGGTCAGCTGGAGCAGGTCGGAGATGGAGACGTCGGGCCGTACGGACCCCGCCTCCTGCGCGCGGGCGAGCAGCGCCGCGCCCGCCTCGCGCATGGGCCTGCTGCACCGGGCCAGCGCCGAGGTGTCGTCGTGCGACGCCGCCATGAGGGCGCTGGACAGGCCGCGGTACTCACCCGCGTGGGTGACGATGGCGCGCAGCCACGTCACCAGCGCCGAGCAGGGGTGCGGGTCGTCGAGCAGGGCGTGCGAGCGGGCCAGGAGGTCGCATACGGCGTCCTCCCAGACCGCGCTCATCAGCGCGTGGCGGTTGGGGAAGTGCCGGTAGAGCGTGCCGATGCCGACGCCCGCGCGGCGCGCCACGTCCTCCAGGGACGTGCCGGTGCCGTGCTCGGCGAACGCGGCCCTCGCCTCACCGAGCAGCCGGTCGTAGTTCCGGCGCGCGTCGGCCCGCTGCGCTCTGGCCTGGGGGCCCGTGCCGGCCTGGGGGCCCATGGCTGTCGTCATTCCCCGCACCTCCGGTCGCTCTTCGCGTAATCCAGAATGCCACTGCTCGCGGGGCGCGGTTGCGGTGGCCTCGCTCTCGGGGCCCTGGCTCGGGCTGTCACCGGCTTCGCCGTGTTCGTCCTCAAGCGCCGGACGGGCTGGGTTTCCCCGCGGAGGTCGTGTGTGGGGGGCGGGTCTCGTTCTCGGGGTCCTGGCTCGGGCTGTCGTCGGTTTTGCTGTGTTGGTCCTCGGGCGCCGGGCGGGTTGGGATTGCCAACGGGGGCCGGGTGGGGAGCGGGCGTCGTTCTCGGGCCCTGGCTCGGGCTGTCGCCGGCTTCGCCGTGTTGGTCCTCGGGTGCCGGGCGGGGCTGGGGTTCGCCCGCCGAGGCCGGGTCGGGAACGTGCGCCGGGGCGGGGCGGAAAACCGTTCGCGGCGCCGCGCGGCAACGCGCCCCGGCGCCCGGCTGGAGGTCAGCTCGGGGTCGGGGCGCGTTCTTGGGGCGCTGTCAGTCCTTGATCTCGCAGATCACCGCGCCGGAGGTGAGGCTCGCGCCGACCTCCGCGGTGAGGCCCTTGATCGTGCCCGAGCGGTGGGCGTTCAGGGGCTGCTCCATCTTCATGGCCTCGAGGACGACGACCAGGTCGCCCTCGTTGACCTCCTGGCCCTCCTCGACCGCGATCTTCACGATCGTGCCCTGCATGGGCGAGGCGAGGGTGTCGCCGGAGGCTGCGGGGCCGGACTTCTTGGCCGCGCGGCGCTTCGGGCGGGCGCCGCCCGCCGCCGCGGTGCGCGCGATCGTCATGCCGAGCGAGGACGGGAGGGAGACCTCCAGGCGCTTGCCGCCGACCTCGACGACCACCGTCTCGCGGCCCGGCTCCTCGTCGGACTCGGCGTCCGCCGCGGGCGCGGTGAACGCCGGGATCTCGTTGACGAACTCGGTCTCGATCCACCGGGTGTGGACCGTGAACGGGTCGCTGGAGCCGGTCAGTTCCGGCGCGAACGCCGGGTCCTTGACGACCGCGCGGTGGAAGGGGATGGCCGTGGCCATGCCCTCGACGGTGAACTCGGCGAGGGCGCGGGCGGCGCGCTGCAGCGCCTGCTCGCGGGTCGCGCCGGTCACGATCAGCTTGGCCAGGAGGGAGTCCCAGGCCGGGCCGATGACCGAGCCGGACTCGACGCCCGCGTCCAGGCGGACGCCGGGGCCCGAGGGCGGCGCGAAGGCGGTGACGGTGCCGGGCGCGGGCAGGAAGTTGCGGCCCGGGTCCTCGCCGTTGATGCGGAACTCGAAGGAGTGACCGCGCATCGGCGGGTCGTCGTAGCCCAGTTCCTCGCCGTCGGCGATGCGGAACATCTCGCGGACCAGGTCGATGCCGGTGACCTCCTCGGTGACCGGGTGCTCCACCTGGAGACGGGTGTTGACCTCGAGGAAGGAGATCGTGCCGTCGACGCCGACGAGGAACTCCACGGTGCCCGCGCCGACATAGCCGGCCTCGCGCAGGATCGCCTTGGAGGCGGCGTAGAGCTGCTCGTTCTGCTCGGGCGTCAGGAACGGTGCGGGCGCCTCCTCGACGAGCTTCTGGTGGCGGCGCTGGAGCGAGCAGTCACGGGTGGAGACGACCACGACGTTGCCGTGCTTGTCGGCGAGGCACTGGGTCTCGACGTGCCGCGGCTTGTCGAGGTAGCGCTCCACGAAGCACTCGCCGCGGCCGAAGGCCGCCACGGCCTCGCGCACCGCGGAGTCGTACAGCTCGGGGACCTCTTCGAGGGTGCGGGCGACCTTGAGGCCGCGGCCGCCGCCGCCGAAGGCGGCCTTGATCGCGATCGGCAGGCCGTTCTCCTCGGCGAAGGCGACGACCTCGTCGGCTCCGGAGACCGGGTCCGGGGTGCCCGCGACGAGCGGGGCGCCGGCGCGCTGCGCGATGTGCCGCGCGGCGACCTTGTCGCCCAGGTCGCGGATGGCCTGCGGGGGCGGGCCGATCCAGTTCAGGCCCGCGTCGATGACGGCCTGCGCGAAGTCGGCGTTCTCCGAAAGGAAGCCGTAGCCGGGGTGGATCGCGTCCGCCCCCGCGTCCTTGGCCGCGGCCAGCACCTTGGAGATGTCCAGGTAGCTGGTGGCCGGAGTGTCACCGCCCAGCGCGAACGCCTCATCGGCCGCCCGGACGTGCAGAGCGTCCCGGTCCGGGTCTGCGTATACGGCTACGCTCGCGATCCCTGCGTCCCGGCATGCCCGAGCAACGCGGACAGCGATTTCGCCACGGTTGGCGATGAGCACCTTGCGCACGATGGCTCCCTCCTTGAAACAAGCCGAGTTTAGGGACTGTGGACACGGCTCTACGACCCGTCCCCAAGGGTGAGCTTGCCCACACGGAGTGTGATGCGCCGCTCGCTCGGTCCGCGAAAACCCTTGTCCTACCACGGTAGCCAGGGTTCCTTGGCGGAAGCGTAGCCCGCGGGTGTGGTCAAGGTCTCTGTGAACGAGTGCTGCGGCGGAGGGGCTTTCTTTGTGGAGTCCCTACCAATGGCCCAATGATTCTTTGCCCTTGGCGCGGCTCTTGTCCCGCTGTTTACCAGTGAGTAGCGTGCGCGATGGATCGGACGTACCAGCGGTAACAGCAGAGTGGAAGTGGGTGGGGCGCCGTGGCGCGCAGACCGGTGGCCTGGTTGGGCGCGATCGTCCTCCTCGTGGAGGCGGTCGGCGTCGCGCTGCTGAACTGGTTCCTCGGCATGGTCGTCGACAAGCAGGAGATGTCCCTCGCGGGACTCGATCCGCACGCGATGACCGTGTCGACGTGGATCGCCGGCGCCGTCTTCGGCTGCTACCTCGCGCTCTGCGCGTTCGCCCTGGCCCGCGCCGCCGCCCGCGACCGCGCGCCGGGCCGCTTCGGGCGGCTGCTGCTCATCACCTGCGCCGTCGTGCACGGGGTGCTCGGCGCGTTCTGCGTGGGCCTGGTCGGCTGGCCCGCGTTCGCCTTCATGATGGTCGTGCTCGGCCTGATCGTGCTGCCGCTCGTGGCCTACGACAGGGCCGGCCGGGCTACGCCCACAACTGCGTGACGCTGACGCCGAGTCGGCCGAGCAGGCGGCGCAGCAGCGGCAGCGAGAGGCCGATGACGTTGCCGTGGTCGCCCTCGATGCCGTCGATGAACGGGGCGGAGCGGCCGTCCAGGGTGAACGCGCCCGCCACGTGCAGCGGTTCGCCGCTCGCCACGTACGCGGCGATCTCCTCGTCGGAGGGCTCGCCGAAGCGGACGACGGTCGACGCCGTCGCCGACGCGTAGGTCCCCGCGGCCGTGTCGCGGACGCAGTGGCCCGTCTGCAGGACGCCCGCGCGTCCGCGCATGGCCTTCCAGCGGGCGGTCGCCTCCTCGGCGTCGGCGGGCTTGCCGAGGGCCTGCCCGTCCAGTTCGAGGACGGAGTCGCAGCCGATGACCAGGGCGCCCCTGGCCTCGGGCCGCGCGGCGACCACGGACGCCTTGGCCTCGGCGAGTGCGAGGGCGAGCTCGGCGGGGGTCGGCGCGGTCACCTTGTCCTCGTCGAAGCCGCTGACGATGACCTCGGGGGCGAAGCCCGCCTGCCGCAGCAGGCCGAGGCGCGCGGGCGACTGCGAGGCGAGGACGAGACGGCGGGGCTGATCACTCATGCCGTCAGCGTACGGCTTCCGGCTCAGCGGATGCCGAGCACGAACATCGCCACCACCATGGCGAGGGCGAGGACGCAGCCCGCACGGCGCATCTTCGCCTGCATGTCCCGCATGTCCTGGGGCGGGTCGTTCTCCGGGTCGGACCACAGCATGACGTCGATGGTGCGCCCCGGCTCGGCCGGGGCGCCTGAGTACGCGTACTCAGGTTCCCGGCCGGCCCGCTCACAGGATCACCGGGCTACGAGGGCCAGTAGGTGCGGCTCCACGCGGTGGGTCCCGGCGCCGGGAGCCGGTCCCTGGCGACGCGCGCCGGGTCGGCCCAGGAGTCGGGCGGCACGGGCGCGCCGGACGGCCGGTCCGCCACCGCCGCGGCGCGTGCCTGGACCACCGCCAGGGCGGCGGCCAGCTCCTCTGGGGTCGGGTTGCCCCGAACGACCTTGATCACGAGGGCTCCTCGGGTTCGCGGCTTACAGGGGGATGTTGCCGTGCTTCTTCGGAGGCAGGGATTCCCGCTTCGTGCGCAGCTGACGCAGACCGCGCACGAGGTGCGAGCGGGTCTCCGACGGCATGACCACGGCGTCGATGTAGCCGCGCTCGGCCGCGGTGTAGGGGTTGAGGAGGGCGTCCTCGTACTCCTGGATGAGCCGCGCCCGCGTGGCCTCCTCGTCGTCGGCCGCGGCGATGGTGCGGCGGTGCAGGACGTTGACCGCCCCCTGCGCGCCCATGACGGCGATCTGCGCCGTCGGCCAGGCGAGGTTCAGGTCGGCGCCCAGGTGCTTGGAGCCCATCACGTCGTACGCGCCGCCGAAGGCCTTGCGGGTGATGATCGTGATGAGCGGGACGGTGGCCTCGGCGTAGGCGAAGATCAGCTTCGCGCCGCGGCGGATGATGCCCGTGTGCTCCTGCTCGACGCCCGGCAGGAAGCCGGGGACGTCCACGAAGGTGACGACCGGCACGTTGAACGCGTCGCAGGTGCGCACGAAGCGCGCGGCCTTCTCCGATGCGTCGATGTCCAGGCAGCCGGCGAACTGCATCGGCTGGTTGGCGACGATGCCCACCGGGTGGCCCTCCACGCGGCCGAAGCCGGTGAGGATGTTCGGCGCGAACAGCGGCTGCGTCTCGAAGAACTCCGCGTCGTCGAGGACGTGCTCGATGACCGTGTGCATGTCGTACGGCTGGTTCGCGCTGTCCGGGATCAGCGTGTCCAGGGCCCGGTCCTCGTCGGTGAGGGCGAGGTCGGCCTCCTCGGGGAACGCGGGCGGCTCGCTGAGGTTGTTCGACGGCAGGTAGGACAGCAGAGACTTCACGTACTCGATGGCGTCCTTCTCGTCGCCCGCCATGTGGTGCGCCACGCCCGACGTCGCGTTGTGGGTGCGGGCGCCGCCCAGCTCCTCGAAGCCGACGTCCTCACCGGTGACCGTCTTGATCACGTCGGGCCCGGTGATGAACATGTGCGAGGTCTGGTCGACCATGACCGTGAAGTCGGTGATCGCGGGGGAGTAGACCGCGCCACCCGCGCACGGGCCGACGACCAGGCTGATCTGCGGGATCACGCCGGAGGCGTGGGTGTTGCGGCGGAAGATCTCGCCGTACATGCCGAGGGCCATGACGCCCTCCTGGATGCGGGCGCCGCCGGAGTCGTTGATGCCGATGACCGGGCAACCGGTCTTCAGGGCGAAGTCCATGACCTTGACGATCTTCTGCCCGAACACCTCGCCGAGCGCGCCGCCGAAGACGGTGAAGTCCTGCGAGAACACCGCCACGGGACGGCCGTCGACGGTGCCGTAACCGGTCACGACGCCGTCGCCGTAGGGCCGGTTCCGCTCCAGGCCGAACTGGGTCGAGCGGTGCTGGGCGAACTCGTCGAACTCGACGAAGGAGCCCTCGTCGAGCAGCAGCCCGACCCGCTCACGCGCCGTCAGCTTCCCCTTGGCGTGCTGCTTCTCGACCGCGCGGGCCGACCCCGCGTGCGTCGCCTCCTCGATGCGGCGCTGCAGGTCCGCGAGCTTGCCGGCGGTCGTGTGGATGTCGATCTCGGACATAGGGATGCGGCTCCCTGCCTGCTCAAAGGTGCGTATGGCGGCTTACGGCTGGCTACTGACCCGTAGCGTATCGGCGCGGATACCGTTCGGCAGTGCGGTGTTTACCACACCTAGGGTGGCTTGCATGACGCCGCGAGATGCTCAAGACAACCGCTGGTCCGACCTCGACCGCCCGCCCCTGAACGCCACCTCCCTGCGACGGGCGCTCGTGCGCGAGGGGGGTCTGTGGACCTCCCTGGACGTGGTGGCCGCCACCGGTTCGACCAACACCGACCTCGCGGCACGGGCCGACGGCCTCCCCGAGGGAGCGGTGCTCGTCGCCGAGGAGCAGAACGCGGCCCGCGGCCGCCTCGACCGGAAGTGGTCGGCGCCCGCCCGCTCGGGCCTGTTCTTCTCCGTGCTGCTCAAGCCCGCCGAGGTGCCGGTCGAGCGGTGGGGCTGGCTGCCGCTGCTCACCGGCGTGGCCGTCGCCACGGGCCTCTCTCGGGCCGCCGGGGTCGACACGGCACTCAAGTGGCCCAACGACCTCCTGGTCACCGTGGGTGACGAGGAGCGCAAGGCGGGCGGCATCCTCGCCGAGCGGGCCGGGACCGCCGCCGGCGGCGGCGTGGTCATCGGCGTCGGCCTCAACGTCACCCTGGGTGCGGACGAGCTGCCGGTGCCGACGGCCGGTTCCCTCGCCCTCGCCGGGGCCGCCTCGACGGACCGCGATCCGCTGCTGCGTGCCGTGCTGCGCTCCCTGGAGCAGTGGTACGGCGACTGGCGCGCGGCGGGCGGCGACCCCGCCGCCGCCCGGCTCCAGGAGGCGTACGCGGCGGGCTGCGCCACGCTCGGCCGCCGCGTACGGGCGGAGCTGCCGGGCGACCGTTCGATCGTGGGCGAGGCCGTCGCGGTCGACGGCGACGGACGCCTGGTGCTCGCCACCGAGGACGGCGTGCGCCGGCCCGTGGGGGCGGGTGACATCGTCCACCTGCGTCCCGCCGGGTGACCGGCGGCCGGGCGCGCCGGGGGACGGCCGGTCACCCGGCGTGCCCCGGGCCGGGGGTACGGGTCACGGGACTCGGGAGTGAGCTGCGGCACACCTGCCGTAAAGTTGACGCCGGTCGATACCTGACCGCGGCAGATCGGAAGGGCAGCAGGCGTGACCGTCGACGACACGGGCTCCGGCGCGGGCGCAGAGCGTGGCCCCGACGACGGGCCGGGCGGCGCGGCCGGCGTTCCCGAGGTGCAGGACGAGAGCAAGGACGGCGAGTCCGCCAAGGACCCCCTCGCCCTCCGGCTCGAAGGGCTCATCCTCGGCGCGGACCGCCGCTACACCCCCTTCCAGGCCGCCCGCAGCGCGGGCGTCTCGATGGAGCTCGCCTCCCGCTTCTGGCGGGCCATGGGCTTCCCCGACATCGGCCAGGCCAAGGCGCTGACCGAGGCCGACGTGCTGGCCCTGCGCCGCCTCGCGGGCCTCGTCGAGGCGGGGCTGCTCAGCGAGGCCATGGCGGTGCAGGTGGCCCGGTCCACGGGGCAGACCACCGCGCGGCTCGCGGAGTGGCAGATCGACTCCTTCCTGGAGGGGCTCACGGAGCCGCCCGAGCCGGGCATGACCCGTACGGAAGTCACGTATCCCCTGGTGGAGCTGCTCCTGCCGGAGCTGGAGGAGTTCCTGGTCTACGTCTGGCGCCGTCAGCTCGCCGCCGCCACGGGGCGCGTCGTGCAGGCCGCCGACGACGAGGAGATGGTCGACCGGCGGCTCGCCGTGGGCTTCGCCGACCTGGTCGGCTTCACGCGCCTGACGCGGCGCATGGAGGAGGAGGAGCTCGGGGAACTCGTCGAGGCCTTCGAGACCACGGCGGCCGACCTCGTCGCCGCGCACGGCGGACGGCTCATCAAGACCCTCGGCGACGAGGTCCTGTACGCCGCCGACGACGCGGGCGTGGCCGCCGAGATCGCCCTGCGCCTCATCGAGACGATGGCGAACGACGAGACCATGCCCGAGCTGCGCGTCGGCATCGCCTTCGGCACGGTCACCACGCGCATGGGCGACGTCTTCGGCACGACGGTGAACCTCGCGAGCCGCCTGACCTCCATAGCGCCCAAGGACGCCGTCCTCGTCGACGGGGCGCTCGCGGAGGAGCTGAAGCGGTCGGGCGACGCGCCCGCCTCGGAGGCGGAGGCCGCGGAGGCGGCAGCGGCGGCCGAGAAGGAGGGCGAGGACCCGCCCTCGTACCGCTTCGCACTCCAGCCGATGTGGCAGCGGCCCGTGCGCGGTCTCGGCGTGGTCGAGCCGTGGCTGCTGGCGCGGCGGGGCTGAGAGCCGCAGGAGCCGCGGGGTCGGCCGGGGGCCGCAGGGTTTTGAGGAGCCCTTCCCCCTGGGCGGACCCGGCTGACATGATCCCCGGGTAACGGCCGTTAACCGGAGGTTCAGGAGGCGTCATGGGTGACGAGCAACGGTACGGGGAGCACGTCGCGGTCCGGCGGCACGGTCACGTCGTCGAGCTCGTCCTCGACCGCCCCAAGGCCATGAACGCCGTCTCCTCGGAGATGGCCCGCTCCATCGCCGCCGCCTGCGCGGCCCTCGCCGGTGACGCGGGCGCCCGGGTGGTCGTCGTGACGTCCACGCACGAGCGGGCGTTCTGCGTCGGGGCCGACCTCAAGGAGCGCAACTCCTTCAGCGACGCCGAGTTGCTGCGCCAGCGCCCCACGGCGCGGGCCGCCTACACCGGCGTGCTGGACCTGCCCATGCCCACCATCGCCGCCGTGCACGGCTTCGCCCTCGGCGGCGGCTTCGAGCTCGCGCTCTCCTGTGACGTGATCGTCGCCGACCCGACCACGGTCGTCGGGCTGCCCGAGGTGTCCGTCGGCGTCATCCCGGGCGGCGGCGGCACGCAACTCCTGCCGCGCCGGGTCGGCGCCGCCCGCGCCGCCGAGCTGATCTTCTCGGCGCGGCGGGTCGAGGCGCCGGAGGCGCGGGAGTTGGGCCTGGTCGACGTGGTCGCCGAGGAGGGCGGGGCCCGTGCGGAGGCGCTGGCGCTCGGCGTCCGCATGGCCGCCAACTCGCCCGTGGGCCTGCGCGCGGCCAAGCGCGCCCTGCGCCTCGGGCACGGCCTCGACCTGCGCGCGGGCCTTGAGGTGGAGGACGCGGCGTGGCGCGCGGTGGCGTTCTCGGGCGACCGGGCGGAGGGCGTCGCGGCGTTCAACGAGAAGCGGAAGCCGAAGTGGCCGGGGGAGTGATCCGGGTGGCCCGCCGTCGGCGGACCGCTCCGTGGTCCGCCCTCCCCGCGGCCCGCTTCCCGCACCCCGCGGCCCGCTCTCCACGGCCCGTCTTGCGGCTCGCGATATGTCTCGAAGTTCCAAAATGCCGCAAACCTCCTAGCCTAGGGTGATGGGAGAGGACGTGCGGCTGCGGGCCGTGGTGGAGCTGGCGCAAGGGATGGCCGCCGCGCGGACCCCGCGCGAGACCTGGCGGGCCGCGGCCGCGGGCGCCTGCCGCGCGCTGGGCGGGAGCTTCGCCGCGCTCTCCCTGTGGGAGCGCGAACTCGGCAGGCTCCGGGTGCTCGTGAACACGGGTGAACGGAGCGAGGGCGAGGAGGAGTTCCCGGAGTGCGAGGCCTACCCCGTCCACCAGTTCCCGGAGATCACCGAGTTCCTGCACGAGCGCTGGGCGGGCGGCGGTGAGCCCGACGCCTGGGTCGAGACCGCCGGCGGGGCGGCGGGCGGCCGGTTCGCGGGCTACTGCCACCAGCGCGTCAGCGCCCTGCGCAGGCGCGGACGCGGCTGCTGTGTGGTCGCGCCGGTCGTGCTGCACGGGCGGGCCTGGGGCGAGCTGTATGTGGCGCGCCCGCTGGGGGCGCCGGTCTTCGGCCGCCCGGACGCGGACTTCGCGACCGTCCTCGCCTCGGTGGTGGCGGCGGGCATCGCGCAGACCGAGCGCCTGGAGGAGGCGCGCAGGCTGGCCTTCACGGACGCGCTGACCGGGCTCGCCAACCGCCGCGCCGTCGACCTGCGCCTCGACGAGGCGGTGGAGCGGCACCGCGCCGAGGGGGACGTGGTCAGCCTCGTCGTCTGTGACGTGAACGGCCTCAAGCGCGTCAACGACACCCTGGGCCACGCGGTCGGCGACCGCCTCCTCGAACGCTTCGGCTCGGTCCTCTCGCTCTGCGGCGCGATGCTCCCCGGCACGCTGGCCGCACGCCTCGGCGGCGACGAGTTCTGTCTGCTCTCCGTGGGCCCGACCGCCGACGAGGTGGTCCGGGTCGCCGACGAACTGTGCGGGCGCGCCGCCGAGTTGGAGCTCGGTGACGGGGTCGCGTGCGGGGTCGCGTCGACCGGGGACCCGATCGGCCCCGTGCGCTCGGCGCGCCGTCTCTTCCGCCTCGCCGACGCGGCGCAGTACCGCGCGAAGGCGGCGCACGCGGTGAAGCCGGTGGTCGCGGGCCGGGAGGGCGGCGACGGGGAGGGCGACCCGGTGCTGCGGCTCGCCGACTCGCCGCCGGCGCCGGGTGACGCGGGGGAGCGGCGGACGTTCCGGGGCCGGGGGCAGCCGCCGTCCTGAAGCGGTGTTCCCGGTCGTTCGCCCCTGCGGCTGTGGGGGCTCGCGGCCCTGCGGTTCTTCGACGACGCGGTGGTGGCGGCGCCGCCCGGCGTGCTCCACGCGTTCATGTTCGGGGCTCCCATCCCGGTGACCGCGCTGTCGGTGGGGGAGCTCCACCGGCTGCGCACGCGGTACGGCTGACGTTCCGCGGGGCGCTCGAGCGAGGGGGAACCGGTGCCGGGCACGGGCGGTGAGGTCGAGGTAAGTGGCCCCTCCCGGCCCCACCCGTGACACCTGGCGATTCAGTCCGTACGCTGCTGAATATGACTATGCACAGCGTGGGCACCGTGGCCCTTGGGACGTCCGGGACGACAGCGGCGGACGTCATCGCCGTCGCGCGCGGGAACGCGCGGATCGAACTGACCGATGAGGCGTTGACCGCCCTGGCCGCCTCGCGCGAGATCGTCGACGCGCTCGCCGCCAAGCCCGAGCCGGTCTACGGCGTGTCGACCGGCTTCGGCGCCCTGGCCAGCCGCCACATCGGCCCCGAACTGCGGGCGCAGCTCCAGCGCAACATCGTCCGCTCGCACGCCGCGGGCATGGGTCCGCGGGTGGAGCGCGAGGTGGTGCGCGCGCTGATGTTCCTGCGCCTGAAGACGGTCTGCTCGGGCCACACGGGCGTACGGCCCGAGGTCGCGCGGACCATGGCGGACGTGCTGAACGCCGGGATCACGCCGGTCGTGCACGAGTACGGCTCGCTGGGCTGCTCCGGCGACCTCGCCCCCCTCAGCCACTGCGCGCTCGCGCTGATGGGCGAGGGCGACGCCGAGGGCCCCGACGGCGAGGTGAGGCCCGCGGGCGAACTGCTCGCCGCGCACGGCATCACCCCGGTCGAGCTGCGGGAGAAGGAGGGCCTCGCGCTCCTCAACGGCACCGACGGCATGCTCGGCATGCTGATCATGGCCCTCGCGGACCTCGACACCCTCTACAAGTCCGCCGACGTCACGGCCGCCCTGACGCTGGAGGCCCTGCTCGGCACGGACAAGGTCCTCGCGCCCGAGCTGCACGCCATCAGGCCGCACCCGGGCCAGGGCGTGTCCGCCGCCAACATGCTGAAGGTCCTCGCCGGTTCGGGGCTCACCGGCCACCACCAGGACGACGCGCCGCGCGTCCAGGACGCGTACTCCGTGCGGTGCGCGCCGCAGGTCGCGGGCGCGGGCCGGGACACGGTGGCGCACGCCAGGCTCGTCGCCGAGCGGGAGCTGGCCGCCGCCGTCGACAACCCCGTGGTCCTGCCCGACGGGCGTGTCGAGTCCAACGGCAACTTCCACGGGGCCCCGGTCGCGTACGTCCTGGACTTCCTCGCCATCGCCGCGGCCGACCTCGGCTCGATCGCCGAGCGGCGCACCGACCGGCTCCTCGACAAGAACCGCTCGCACGGCCTTCCGCCGTTCCTCGCGGACGACGCCGGCGTCGACTCCGGCCTGATGATCGCCCAGTACACGCAGGCCGCCCTGGTCAGCGAGTTGAAGCGGCTCGCGGTCCCGGCGTCGGCGGACTCCATCCCGTCCTCCGCGATGCAGGAGGACCACGTGTCCATGGGCTGGTCCGCCGCGCGCAAGCTGCGTACGGCGGTGGACAACCTGACCCGCGTCATCGCGATCGAGCTGTACGCGGCCACGCGCGCGGTCGAACTCCGCGAGGACCTGACGCCGGCGCCCGCGACCCACGAGGTCGTCGTGGCGCTCCGCAAGGCGGGCGTCGAGGGTCCGGGGCCGGACCGCCACCTGGCGCCCGACCTGGCGGGGGCGGAGGCGTTCGTCCGCTCGGGCGTGCTGGTGACGACGGTCGAAGGGGTTACGGGGCCGCTGGCCTGACGTCCGCGCCCGCCCGCTCCCTGCGCACCGAGAACGCCACGAAACCGGCGCCGAGGCCCAGGAGCGCCGTGCCGCCGGCGACATACGGGGTCGTGTCGAAGCTGCCCGTGTCGGCCAGGCGGGCGGCGCCCTCGCGGGCCTCGGGGCCGGGGACCGACGCCTGGTCGGCGTGCCGGTCCCGGGCCGCGTCCCCGGCCGAGGCAGCGGGGGGCGCGGGGGACGTCGCGTTCGCGGAGGGGACGAACCACAGGGCGCCGAGAAGGGCTCCGGCGGCGGTGGCGGTCAGCAACGATCGGCGTGCGGACACGGAATCGGATCCCCCTTGTGGCGCTGGCGAATTGGCCGTGTGGGGCGATGGTAATGAAAGCCGCGGGTCGTGGGAAAGCCGCGGGGGAGGCGGGCCGTACGCTCCCCCGTATGACTGGAGACGAGACATCACGGTTTGTGCGGCTGCGCGTCGAAATGGTGGTCGAGGTCGAGGACACCGGGAAGCTGACCGGCGCCGCGCTCGGCCGCATCGCGGAGGACGAGCAGATGCCGGCGGAGGAGAGGGCCCACGCCGAGGCCGCGGTCCGGGACGACGACGCGGAGGCGCTCGCCTACCTCGTGGACCCGTTCGACCTGGTCAGCCAGGTCCCCGGCGTCGAACTCGCCCAGGCCTCCTGGAGCAGCGAGACGATCGACTACGACCCCGACGCACCGGACTGGGAGCACGACGAGGACGCCGCCGACGGCGACGAGGACGACGAGGAGGACCGGCTGATCTGAGACGCCGGACGCCGGACGCCGGATTGAGACATCCGGAATCGGGGACCCCGGACAGCAACCGCTGTCCGGGGTTCTGTCGTCCCTCCCGGCGTCCGTCGTGCAGAGTGGGCGGTTGACCCGCCGGTCGTCTCCCGGTGCACAGTGGACAGGGGGAGGGAAGAGGCTCGGTCCAGCGTGCGGAGCGTGGTGTTCCCCACATTCCGCCCAGTAGTGGAACGGGACGAACCGGGCAGGACGTTATGCAGGTCTACGGGGACTCTCGGTTTTGTTCGGGATTCGGCAACTATGGAGATGTGTGTGATGACGGACAGTAGGCGCCGGACGACGGGACGTGGACGCAGGGGCCTCGCGGCCGTGTCCGCGCTCGTGGGCGGCGTGCTCGTGCTCTCGGCGTGCAGCGACGACGGCGGCGACAAGGCCGGCGGCAAGGAGTCGCAGAACCAGGTCGACGAGGCCGCCGCCAAGAAGACGTCGGTCGCCCAGATCAAGATCGCGCCGAAGAACGGCTCCGACAACGTCGGCATCAACAGCTCGGCAGCCGTCACCGTCAGCAAGGGCACGCTCACCGACGTGACCATGGAGGCCGCCGACGGCACCGCCGTGGCCGGTCAGATATCCGCCGACAAGAAGAGCTGGAAGCCCGGCAAGCAGCTCGAACGCGCCACGAAGTACAAGATCTCGGCAACCGCCACGGACTCCGAGGGCCGCAAGGCGCACGAGAACACGACGTTCACGACCGTGTCGCAGGCCAACAGCTTCATCGGGAACTTCACGCCCGAGGACGGCTCCACGGTCGGCGTCGGCATGCCCGTGTCGATCAACTTCGACAAGGGCATCACCGACAAGAAGGCCGTGCAGTCCGCCATCAAGGTGTCGTCCGACAGCGGCCAGGAGATCGTCGGCCACTGGTTCGGCAACAACCGCCTGGACTTCCGCCCCGAGGACTACTGGAAGGGCAACTCCACGGTCACCCTGAAGCTGAACCTCGACGGCGTCGAGGGCGCCGACGGGGTGTACGGCGTGCAGCAGAAGACCGTCCAGTTCAAGATCGGGCGCAACCAGGTCTCCATCGTCGACGCCAAGACCAAGACGATGAAGGTCACCCGGGACGGCAAGGTCGTCAAGACCATTCCGATCTCCGCCGGTTCGCCGGAGAACAAGACGTACAACGGCAAGATGGTGATCTCCGAGAAGTTCAAGGAGACCCGCATGGACGGTGCCACCGTCGGCTTCAAGGACGGCGACGGCAAGGGCGAGTACGACATCAAGGACGTGCCGCACGCCATGCGCCTGTCGAGCTCGGGCACCTTCATCCACGGCAACTACTGGGGCTCGTCCTCGATCTTCGGCAACGCCAACACCAGCCACGGCTGCATCGGCCTCCAGGACGCCAAGGGCGCGGGCGACAAGAGCACCCCGGGCTCCTGGTTCTACGAGAACACCATCACTGGTGACGTCGTCGACGTCCGCAACACCGGCGACAAGACCATCGCCCCGGACAACGGCCTCAACGGCTGGAACATGGACTGGGCGCAGTGGAAGGCCGGCTCCGCCGTCTGACCTGCCCTAGGCACCTGCCGACGCGGCGCCGAAGGGACTGTCGATCACGTATCGCCAGTACCCGTCGGCGCCGCGTCGTGCCACATCCGTGGCCGTGGAGCGCACCGTCCCGTCGCCGATCTCCCAGTCCACGACCAGCAGCGCGATGTCCCCGGCCACGTGCACATGCCGTGGCGTGACGGAGATCGGCAGGCCGAGGGCGAGGAAGGGCGCGTTGGCGGCGGCGATCTCCGCGCCGCCGTGCACGGCCTCCCCGCGCTCGGGCACGAAGGCGGCCCGTTCCTCGTACAGCGCGCGCACGGCGTCGGGATCACCGCTGTTGAACCGCGCGGCGAACGCGGCGGGGACGTCTTCGGCCCGGGTGGGCAGGGGCGAGGTCGCTATCGTCATACGGGGACAGTAGGAGGACGCCTCGTGACTCACCGAACGGTAAGCGACGGCACGGACACGCCCCCGGGCCTCCCGGACGACGTGTTCGCCCGGGTCACGTCGCCGCACCCGGCCTGCCCCGTGGAGATCACCCTCGCCGCCCTGCGCGGCCGCTGGACGACCCTCCTGGTCCGCGAACTGCTGCCGCACGAGCACCGCACGTACACGGAGCTGGCCGCGGCGCTCCCGCACCTGTCGCCCAAGGTCCTTGCGGACCGCCTCACGCAGCTGCTCGACGCGGGCGTGCTGGAGCGGACCCGCACCCCGGGGTGGCCGGCGACGGTCACGTACGCGCTCACCCCGCGCGGCAGGGAGCTGGGGCCGGTGATCCAGGCGCTGTGGGACTGGGGAGCCGCCGGGGAGGGCCGCGCGTAGGCGGGTCGCGCGCCCCGGCTCAGGCGCCGCTGCCGTAGGGCCTGGTGATGATCTCCAGGTTGTGGCCGTCGGGGTCCTCCCAGTACACGCCGCGGCCGCCGTCGTTGGTGTTGATCTCGTTCGGGCGGTGGTGGTACGGGTCCGCCCAGTAGGGCAGCTCCCGGTCCTTGATGCGCCCGAAGATCGCGTCGAAGTCGTCCTCGGAGACCAGGAACGCGTAGTGCTGCGGCACGAACGGCCCGTCGCCCCGCTCGTAGAAGTCGAGCGTGACGCCGTTCGGGATCTCCACCGGGATGAACGGGCCGTACTGCGGGCTCACGTCGAGCCCCAGGATGTCCGCGAGGAACCGCGCCGACGCCTTCTTGTCCGCCGCCGCGACGATGGTGTGGTTCAACGAGACGGTCATCGTGTGCTCTCCTCGGGTCGAACTGTCGTCGTCCTGGACTGCTGTCGTCCTGAACCGCTGATGTCCTGCACTGCTGTCGTCCTGCAGTGACGGGAACGACGCTAGTTCCGGCGGTCCGGACGACGCATCGGTCGCCGGTCCCGGTCCGCGAAGCCATGCGGACCAGGACCGGCGACCGAGACGCGTTCAAGCCACTCGTGCCCCCGCGGGGAGCGGCATCAGATCGTCGCGGCGTCGATCACGAAGCGGTAGCGCACGTCGCTGGCGAGGACCCGCTCGTACGCCTCGTTGACCTGCTCGGCGCGGATCAGCTCGATCTCGGAGCCGAGGCCGTGCTCGGCGCAGAAGTCCAGCATCTCCTGGGTCTCGGCGATGCCGCCGATCATGGAACCCGCGAGGGTCTTGCCGCCGCCGATCACGGAGAAGAGGTTCAGCGAGACCGGCTCCTCGGGGGCGCCGACGTTGACGAAGGCGCCCTCGGAGCGCAGCAGGCCCAGGTACTTGTCCAGCGGCAGCGGCGCGGAGACCGTGGAGAGGATCATGTCGAAGGAGCCCGCGAGCTGCTCGAACGTGGCGTCGTCGCTGGTCGCGTAGTAGTGCTCCGCGCCGAGCCGCAGGCCGTCGTCCTTCTTGCGCAGGGACTGCGACAGGACGGTCACCTCGGCGCCGAGCGCGTGCGCGATCTTGACGGCCATGTGTCCGAGCCCGCCGAGGCCGACCACAGCGACCTTCTTGCCGGGGCCCGCGTGGAAGCGCTTGAGCGGTGAGTACGTGGTGATGCCGGCGCACAGCAGCGGCGCGGCGACGTCCAGCGAGATCCCCTCGGGGATGCCGACGGTGAACGCCTCGTCCACGACGATGTGCGTGGAGTAGCCGCCGTACGTCGGCTCGCCGCTGTGGTCCAGGCCGTTGTACGTCGGGACGTTGCCCCGCACGCAGTACTGCTCGAGGCCGGCCTTGCAGTTGTCGCACTCGCGGCAGGAGTCGACCATGCAGCCGACGCCCACGCGGTCGCCGACGGCGAACTTGGTGACCCCGGGGCCGACCTCGGCCACGACACCGGCGATCTCGTGGCCCGGCACCATCGGGAAGATGCCCTCGCCCCAGCCGTCACGGGCCTGGTGGATGTCGGAGTGGCAGATCCCGGCGTACTTGATGTCGATCAGCACGTCGAACTCGCCGACGGCGCGGCGCGGCACGGTGGTCCGCTCCAGGGGCGCGTTGGCGGCGGGAGCGGCGTAGGCGGAAACGGTGGTGATCTGCTCAGTCATGTCATCGAGGCTGCCAGCCGCCGGGGCGGCCGCCCAGACACCCGTTCCGCCTACGACCAGCGGTCCTACCACTGGCGGGGACAGTCTCAGCGGCGTACGACCCGGGATACTGGAGGCATGGACGACACGCACGAGACGCCCGCCGGGGGCCCCCGGGGCGTCGACGCCGCGCCACTGGACGGCCGGGCCGAGCTCAGCGAGTTCCTGCGCACCCGCAGGGCCCGGCTGCGGCCCGCGGACGTCGGCCTGCCGGAGTACGGCAGGCACCGCCGGGTGCCGGGCCTGCGCCGCGAAGAGCTCGCGCAGCTCGCCGGGGTCTCCGTCGCGTACTACACGCGCCTGGAGCAGGGCAACGGCCGCAACGTCTCCACCGAGGTGCTCGACGCCATCGCCCGCGCCCTGCGCCTCACGGACGCCGAGCAGGCCCACCTCACGCGGCTCGCGAAGCCGAAGACGGTGAAGAAGAAGCGTGCCGCGCGCCCGCAGCACCTGCGGCCCGGGCTCCAGCAGCTCCTGGACTCCGTGGACGGCGTCCCCGCGTACGTCGTCGGGCGTCGCTCGGACATCCTCGGGTGGAACGCGCTGGCGGCGGCCCTCTTCGGCGACTGGAGCGAGCTGGCGCCCGAGCACCGCAACTGGGCGCGGATCTGCTTCCTCGACGAGCGCTCGCGCGAGTTCTTCGTCGACTGGGAGCAGAAGGCGTCCGACATCGTCGGCTACCTCCGCATGGACGCGGGCTGCTATCCCAACGACCCCCGGCTCTCCGCGCTCGTCGGTGAACTCTCCGTCAAGAGCGAGGAGTTCAGGAACCTGTGGGCCACGCACGACGTGCGGGAGAAGGGGCACGGCGTGAAGCGCATGCGCCACCCGCTCGTGGGCGAGCTGACCCTGTCGTTCGAGACGCTGCGGCTGCCGGACGACTGCGACCAGTCGATGATCATGTATCACGCGGAGCCGGACTCGGCGTCCGCGCAGGCGCTGCGGCTGCTGGCGAGCTGGGGGCGGGACGCCTCGTCGGTGGGGTCGGGGACGCGGTAGCGGTTCCCTCTCGGGCGCGCGCGGTGGCGGACCCTCTCGGGCGCGTCACGCTCCTCGATTTCGCGCCGGGCGGAACGCCGCGCGCTGCCCGGCCGCCGGATCGGCTCCTAGGCTGGGACGGTGAGCAGCGAAGCGAGCAGGCGAGTCCGGGGTGGGGCCGACAGCGGCGCGGGCGGTGCGGCCGGACCGCGCCGGGAGCAGCCGGGCGGGGCCCGGGTGATCCCCCTGCGTCCGGTCACGGCGGGGCCTCCCGCGCGGGGCGGGAACACCGGAGCCCCCGCGGCCAGGGAGCCGCTCTGGCGGGACGTCGTGGGGGACGTCCTGCGCCGCGAGCGCCTCGCCCAGGAGCGCACCCTCAAGGACGTGGCCGACGCCGCCCGCATCTCCATGCCGTACCTCTCCGAGCTGGAGCGCGGCCGCAAGGAAGCCTCCTCGGAGGTCCTCGCGGCCGCGGCCCACGCGCTCGGCCTGCGGCTGACCGACGTACTCTCCCTGGTCCAGAGCCGGCTGGCCGCCTCCCCGCGCACGCGGCCCGCCGGGGCTCCGCACCAGGGCCAGGTCCGCCTGGCGGCCTGACGCCTCCCCGCCGCGCGGTTCAGGCGGCGGCGGGCAGGACCCGCCTGCTGAGCACCTGGTCGGCGAGTCCGTACGCGACGGCCTCCTGCGCGGTGAAGAACTTGTCGCGGTCCATGTCGGCCCGGAGGGTGGCGACGTCGTGGTGCGTGTGCCGCGCGAGGACCTCCTCCGCCTGCGAGCGGATGCGCAGCATCTCCTTGGCCTGGAGCTGGAGGTCGGACACCGTCCCCTGCTGCCCCCGGCTCGCGGGCTGCCCGAGCAGCACGCGCGCGTGGTCGAGCACGAACCGCCGCCCCGCATCGCCCCCGGCGAGCAGCACGGCGGCCGTGGACGCGGCCTGGCCGACGCAGAAGGTGGAGATGGGCGCCGAGATGAAGCTCATCGTGTCGTAGATGGCCATGAGCGAGGTGAAGGAACCCCCCGGCGAGTTGATGTAGATGGCGACCTCGCGGTCCGGTGCGGACGACTCCAGGTGGAGGAGCTGCGCGATGACGACGTTGGCGACGCCGTCGTCGATCTCCGTGCCGAGGAAGATGATCCGCTCGGCGAGCAGCCGGCTGTAGACGTCGTAGGAGCGTTCGCCCTGCGGGGTGCGCTCGACGACGGTGGGGATCGTGTACTGGCTCATGTCGTGTCTCCCCTGATCCTCAGATGCCCAGACCGATGCGCCGCTTCGACCCGGCGGGCCGCACGTCTTCCAGGGACTGCACCACGTGGTCGACCATCCCGTACTCCTTGGCCTGCTCGGCGGTGAACCACCGGTCGCGGTCGCCGTCCCGCGAGATGGTCTCCTCGCTCTGGCCGGTGTGCTCGGCGGTGATCCGCTCGATGGCCTTCTTCGTGAAGTCCAGGTTCTCTGCCTGGATGGCGATGTCGGCGGTGGTGCCGCCGATGCCGGCCGACGGCTGGTGCATCATGATCCGCGCGTTGGGCAGCGCGAACCGCTTGCCCCGGGTGCCGACGCTGAGCAGGAACTGCCCCATGCTGGCGGCGAACCCCATGGCCAGCGTGGCCACGTCGTTCGGGATGAGCCGCATGGTGTCGTAGATGGCGAGCCCGGCGCTGACGGAGCCGCCGGGGCTGTTGATGTAGAGGCTGATGTCGGTCTTGGGGTCCTCGGCCGACAGGAGCAGCATCTGCGCGCAGACGCGGTTGGCGGACACGTCGTCGACCTGGGTGCCGAGGAACACGATGCGCTGGTCGAGCAGTTGGGCGGCGAGGTGATCGTCGAAGCGCGACGGAGCGGTGTCCCCGTCCTCCCCCCGAGGCCGCGCCCCGCCACCACTGCCGAGTACGGACGAACCGAGCACGGACATGAAGCCTCCTCAGAAACCGCGGCTCCCGACGCCGCGTTGGTTCCTTCACTGTCACCCGGCGGGGCGGCGGTCGACGGGGATATCGGCTGGGGGCAGATTCGCTGAGGGCAGAGGGGCGGGGGGCGGGGGGCGGGGGCGTGCCCTGACGCCGCGAGCCGCCGCTACGGTGCTCCGGGCCGCCCATCGGCGGGTGCTCCGGCCAGAGCCTCGGCGGTGCGGTCCGCCTCGGCCAGGGCAGTGGAGGTGACTTCGCCGATCACCAGTGCCTGGACGATCACGTCATTCGCCTGCCGGGCACGCGCCAGGCCCATGATGATCAGGAGAGCCGACACGGCGAAGACCAGCAGACACAGGGGGGAGACCCGCACGGACAGCGCGCCCGCCAGGACGGCGACACCGGCGCCTATGTTGACCCGTAGGTCCGCCTCCGCCATCAGCCGGTCGTGGTCGTCGTAGAGAGCCGAGTTCTGGGCGTGCAGCCGTGTGCCCAACTGGCCGAGTTCTTCCAGGATGCTACGCAGGAGAATCCTCCTGGCGACGTCACGGTGCCGCTCCGACCTCTGCGATTCGAGCCACAGGAGAAGAGGGACCGCGCTCACGTGACTCTGCAGGTCCGCCCAGGCCTGCCGGGTGAGCAGCCGGGTGTCCGAGAAGGCCGGATACCCCGCTCCTGCCGGTGCCGAGGGGTGCTGCGTGAGGACGGGCCGCCCTTGCAGGACGGGCCACCGGTCCGGCAGCACGTTGTCGGCGTCCCAGGCGGCGTGCGCGGGCTCACGGAGCAGCTGGTTCGCCGGAATGCTCACAACGCTGCCGATGACGTACGCCGTGAAGATGAGGGCGGCGCCGACCCCGGGCCGCCCTGTCAGCTCCGCCAGGTCGTAGACCCTCGCGGCGAAGCCCGTGGCCTCCGTGCGGCTGGGCATCCGGTCACCCACGGCCACCCACAGGGTGAGCAGCCAGAGCACTCCGGTCGCCAGGGGGGAGCGCAACTCCCGGAAACCGGGAAGTAGTTGTGTCAGCACGCTCCCCCCAGGTGTCACCGCGTCTCGACGGCCATGATCCCTGGTTCGCGGGTCGTCGTCACCAGAGCCGGGGCGACGGACGGGACCGGCGGAGGACGGGTCCTAGAGGCCCGCCTCCGGCGCGGGTGCGATGCCCGTCGGGCAGGCTCGGCCCCAGTTCGTTTCCGAGGGGCTTTCCAGTTCTACGCCCGTGCCGCCGATGCCGCAGTAGCCGTCGGGGTTCTTGTCCAGATACTGCTGGTGGTACGGCTCCGCCGGCCAGAAGGGGCGCGGGCCCGCGGGCAGGATCGTCGTGGTGATCTCACCGTGGTTCGCGGCCGTGAGGACCTGCTGGTAGGCGTCACGGGACGCCTCCGCCGCCGCTTCCTGCTCGGGGGAGTGCGTGTAGATCGCCGAGCGGTACTGCGTGCCCACGTCGTTGCCCTGGCGGAAACCCTGCGTGGGGTTGTGGGACTCCCAGAAGACCTTCAGGAGCGACTCGTACGAGACGCGCTCGGGGTCGAAGACCACGCGGACCACCTCCGCGTGACCGGTGAGACCGGAGCACACCTCCTCGTAGGAGGGGTTCTCCGTGTAGCCGCCCTGGTAGCCGACGTACGTCGTCCAGACGCCCTCCGTCTGCCAGAACTTGCGCTCCGCGCCCCAGAAGCAGCCGAGGCCGAAGTCCGCGACCCGCATGCCCTCGGGGTACGGGCCGAGGAGGGGGTTGCCGAGGACCGTGTGGCGGGAGGGGACCTCGAATTCCGGGGTCGCCCGGCCCTTGAGCGCCTGCTCCGGAGTGGGGAGCTCGGGCGTGCGGCCGAAGATCATGTGGTGGCTCTCCTCGTGCTGACCGTGAAAACGGGCTGACCGGGTGGGTGTGGGCGTGTGGCCGTGGAACGGCGTGCCTCCGGCACAACGCCGTCGAGCGGGCCCGCATTCCGGCGGGGGCCTCCGGCCAGTCCGGTGGGGATGGCGGACCGGTTCCGCCGGGGCTGGCGGGCTGGGGTCGGCGGGG
>NZ_QEXM01000043.1 GCF_004127445.1 Streptomyces alfalfae | reverse complement strand
CCCCGCCGTCTCGTGCCCTCGCGGTTACGCCGGGACGCTCGCCACGCCCTGGTCGAGGAACCGCTTGCCGTTGACGCGCTCGCTGACGCCCTCACGGTCCAGGTACGGCGTGATGCCGCCCAGGTGGAAGGGCCAGCCCGCGCCGGTGATCAGGCAGAGGTCGATGTCCTGCGCCTCGGCGACGACGCCCTCGTCGAGCATGAGCCCGATCTCTTGCGCCACCGCGTCGAGCACGCGGTCCCGCACCTGCTCCTCGGTCAGGACCTGATCGCCCTGCTGGAGGAGCGCGGCGACCTCGGGGTCCAGCTCCGGCTTGCCGGAGTCGTACACGTAGAAGCCGCGCTTGCCCGCCTTGACGACGGCGGCGAGGTTCGGGGAGACGGTGAAGCGCTCCGGGAAGGCGCGGTTCAGGGTCTCGGAGACGTGCAGACCGATGGCCGGGCCGACCAGTTCGAGGAGGACCAGCGGCGACATCGGCAGACCGAGCGGCTCGACGGCCTTCTCGGCGACGGCGACCGGGGTGCCCTCGTCGATGACGTTCTGGATCTCGCCCATGAAGCGGGTGAGGATGCGGTTCACGACGAACGCGGGAGCGTCCTTGACGAGCACCGCGGTCTTCTTCAGCTTCTTGGCGACGCCGAAGGCCGTGGCCAGCGACGCGTCGTCGGTCCGCTCGCCGCGCACGATCTCCAGGAGCGGCAGGATCGCGACGGGGTTGAAGAAGTGGAAGCCGACGACCCGCTCGGGGTGCTTCAGCTTCGACGCCATCTCGGTGACCGACAGCGAGGAGGTGTTGGTGGCGAGGATCGCGTGCGCCGGGGCGACCGCCTCGACCTCGGCGAACACCTGCTGCTTGACGCCGATCTCCTCGAAGACGGCCTCGATGATGAAGTCGGCGTCGGAGAAGCCCTCGGCCTTGTCCAGGACACCGGAGACGAGCGCCTTGAGGCGGTTGGCCTTGTCCTGGTTGACGCGGCCCTTGAGGAGGAGCTTGTCGATCTCCTCCTTGACGTACGAGACGCCCTTGTCGACGCGCTCCTGGTCGATGTCGGTCAGGACGACCGGCACCTCGAGGCGGCGCAGGAAGAGCAGGGCGAGCTGCGAGGCCATCAGACCGGCGCCGACGACGCCGACCTTGGTGACCGGGCGCGCCAGGTTCTTGTCCGGGGCGCCGGCGGGGCGCTTGGCCCGCTTCTGCACGAGGTTGAACGAGTAGATGCCCGCGCGCAGTTCACCGCCCATGATGAGGTCGGCGAGCGCGGTGTCCTCGGCGTCGAAGCCCTTCTGGAGGTCGCCGTCCTTGGCGGCCTCGATGATCTCCAGGGCGCGGTAGGCGGCCGGGGCGGCGCCGTGCACCTTGGAGTCGGCGATGGCACGGCCGCGGGCGACGGCGGCGTCCCAGGCCTCGCCGCGGTCGACCTCGCCGCGGACGACCTCGACGGAGCCGTTCAGGACGGAGGCCGTCCAGATCAGCGACTGCTCGAGGAAGTCGGCGCCCTCGAAGAGCGCGTCGGCGATGCCGAGCTCGAAGACCTGCGCGCCCTTGAGCTGGCGGTTCTGGTTCAGCGAGTTCTCGATGATCACCGAGACGGCCTTGTCGGCGCCGATCAGGTTCGGCAGCAGCGCGCAGCCGCCCCAGCCGGGGACCAGGCCGAGGAAGACCTCGGGCAGCGAGAAGGCGGGCAGCGCCTTGGAGACGGTGCGGTAGGAGCAGTGCAGACCGACCTCGACGCCACCGCCCATCGCGGCGCCGTTGTAGTACGCGAAGGTCGGCACGGCGAGCCCGGAGAGGCGCTTGAAGACCTCGTGGCCGCCCTTGCCGATGGCGAGCGCGTCCTCGTGGCGCTTCAGCAGCTCCACGCCCTTGAGGTCGGCGCCGACGGCGAAGATGAACGGCTTGCCGGTGATGCCGGCGCCGATGATGGCGCCCTCGGCCGCCTCCTTCTCGACCTGGTCGATCGCCGTGTTCAGGTTGGCGAGGGACTGCGGGCCGAAGGTGGTCGGCTTGGTGTGGTCGAGGCCGTTGTCGAGCGTGATGAGCGCGAAGCGGCCCGCGCCCGCCGGGAGGTCGAGGTGGCGTACGTGCGCCTGCGTGACGACCTCGCCGGGGAACAGTTCGGCCGCGCCCTTCAGGAGCTCAGTGGTGGAGCTGCTCACTTGTCGCCTCCGGCGTCCTTGTGGTTCGGGTTCTCCCAGATGACCGTCGCGCCCATGCCGAAGCCGACGCACATGGTCGTGAGGCCGTAGCGCACCTCGGGCTGCTCCTCGAACTGCCGCGCGAGCTGCGTCATCAGGCGCACGCCGGAGGAGGCGAGCGGGTGGCCGAACGCGATGGCGCCGCCGTACTGGTTGACGCGCGCGTCGTCGTCCGCGATGCCGTAGTGCTCCAGGAAGGCCAGCACCTGCACGGCGAACGCCTCGTTGATCTCGAAGAGACCGATGTCGCCGATGCCGAGGCCCGCCTTGGCGAGGGCCTTCTCGGTCGCCGGGATCGGGCCGTAGCCCATGACCTCCGGCTCGACGCCCGCGAAGGCGTACGAGACGAGGCGCATCTTCACGGGGAGGTTGTTCTCCCGCGCGAACTCCTCGGAGGCGATGAGGGAGGCGGTGGCGCCGTCGTTGAGACCGGCGGCGTTGCCCGCGGTGACGCGGCCGTGCGTGCGGAACGGCGTCTTGAGGCCCGCGAGGTTCTCCAGGGTCGTCCCCGGGCGCATCGGCTCGTCGGCGGTGGCGAGGCCCCAGCCGGTCTCACCGGCCTCCTCATTGGTACGGCGTACGGAGATGGGGACCAGGTCGGCCTGGATCTTGCCGTCGGCGTACGCCTTGGCGGCCTTCTCCTGCGAGCGCACGGCGTACTCGTCGGCGCGCCGCTTGGTGATGCTCGGGTAGCGGTCGTGCAGGTTCTCGGCGGTCATGCCCATGAACAGGGCGGACTCGTCGACCAGCTTCTCGCTCACGAAACGGGGGTTGGGGTCGACACCCTCACCCATGGGGTGGCGGCCCATGTGCTCGACACCGCCGGCGACGGCGATGTCGTACGCGCCGAAGGCGACGCTGCCCGCGACCGAGGTGACGGCGGTCAGGGCGCCGGCGCACATGCGGTCGATGGAGTAGCCGGGCACGGACTGCGGGAGCCCGGCCAGGATGCCGGCGGTGCGGCCGATCGTCAGACCCTGGTCGCCGATCTGCGTGGTCGCGGCGATGGCGACCTCGTCGATCTTGGCGGGGTCGAGGTCCGGGTTGCGGCGCAGCAGCTCCCGGATGGCCTTCACGACGAGGTCATCGGCACGGGTCTCGTGGTAGATGCCCTTCGGACCCGCCTTGCCGAACGGGGTGCGGACGCCGTCCACGAAGACGACGTCCCTGACGGTACGAGGCACGATGGCTCTCCTCCAGGGTGCGGTTGCGCCACGCCTGCGGCGCGCTTCCTTACTCCTCACCCTACTTGCCGGTAACTATGTGGCCAAGGGAGGGTTTGGGGAGGCGAACGTCACATCTGGCCGCGGGCCCCGGGGGCGGCCTCCGACCGTGGGGCGGTGGGGGTGGCCGGGGCCGTTCCTCGCCGGGCGCGGTGGTGCGTGGTGTCGCTCCGGCTGCGGGGTTGTGGTCGCCGGGCGCTCGCCCGATCGCCTGCTCTCCCGCTCGCCCGGCGGGCCCGTTGTGCGGTCGCCGCTTCGCGGCGGATGCTCTCCCACCCGCCCACCCGGCGGTGAAGGGGCGCTGCCGCCGGGGGGTCGGTCAGGGCTCGATGCAGGGTGAACGGGTGGGTGGGAAAGAACCCCGCCGCGAAGCGGCGGGGGCAAAGACCCGGCTCAGCGACAGGGGAAGACACACGCCCCAGCGGCGGGGGAACGGGCGCCCCAGCGGCAGGGAGAACGCACGCTCCAGCGCCCCGCCCCGCCGGGGGACGCAGGCCCGCGGCGACGCTCAGGCGAGGGCCGCGACCAACGCCGGGGTCACCTGGGCGATCTGCCAGCGGCGGGCCCCATGCGCGGCCAGGGCTTCGCTCACCGAGGCCTCGGTGATCTCGGCCGGGGGCTCCCAGCAGACGCGCCGGACCGTGTCCGGAGTGATCAGGTTCTCCTGGGGCATGTTCAGCTGCTCGGCCAGCGCCGAGACCGCCGCACGCGCCGCGGAGAGCCGCGCCGCCGCCGCGGGGTCCCGGTCCGCCCAGGAGCGGGGCGGCGGCGGACCGCTCACCGTCTGCCCGGGCTGCGGAAGCTCGGAGTCCGGCAGCGCCTTGGCGCGGTCCACCGCGGCCTGCCACTGCTCCAGCTGACGCCGCCCCATCCGGTGCCCGAAGCCCGAGAGGCCGGCGAGCGCGTGCACGTTGGGCGGCAGCCCGAGCGCCGCCTCGACGATGGCCCCGTCGCTGAGCACCTTGCCCGGCGACACGTCCCGCCGCTGCGCGACCTTGTCCCGCGCGGTCCACAGTTCGCGTACGACCGCCATCTGACGGCGCCGCCGGACCTTGTGCATCCCGGACGTCCGCCGCCAGGGGTCCTTGCGGGGCGGCGCGGGCGGCGCGGAGGCGATGGCGTCGAACTCCTCGCGGGCCCACTCCAGCTTGCCCTGCCGGTCCAGCTCCTTCTCCAGGGCGTCGCGCAGGTCGACCAGGAGCTCCACGTCCAGCGCGGCGTACCGCAGCCAGGGCTCGGGGAGGGGGCGGGTGGACCAGTCGACCGCGGAGTGGCCCTTCTCCAGGACGAAGCCGAGGACGCCCTCGACCATCGCCCCGAGCCCCACGCGCGGGAACCCGGCGAGCCGCCCCGCCAGCTCGGTGTCGAAGATCCGGGAGGGGACCATGCCTATTTCGCGCAGGCACGGCAGGTCTTGCGTGGCCGCGTGCAGGACCCACTCCGTGTCGCCGATGGCCTCGCCGAGGCCGGAGAGGTCGGGGCAGGCCACGGGGTCGATCAGCGCGGTGCCCGCGCCCTCGCGGCGGAGCTGGACGAGATAGGCGCGCTGGCCGTACCGGTAGCCGGACGCGCGCTCGGCGTCGACGGCCACGGGTCCGGCGCCGCGGGCGTACGCGGCGATCATCTCGGCGAGGGCGTCCTCGTCGGCGATCACCGGCGGAATGCCGTCGCGGGGCTCCAGCAACGGGGTCGGCGCCTTTTCGACGTCGTCCGGAGGAGCGCCTCCGGTGGTTCGCAGTGAGCTGTCTGCTGCGGTCTCTTGGGCGTCGGTCACCGGTCAAGGGTATCTGTGTATGCGCGACGCCCGTCGACGGAACGTTCCGTCGACGGGCGTGAAGGGGATGTAAATGAGTCAGTGGATGATTCCGGTGCGCAGGGCGACCGCGACCATCCCGGCCCGGTCGCCCGTGCCGAGCTTGCGCGCGATCCGGGCGAGGTGGCTCTTCACGGTCAGGGCGGACAGGCCCATCGAGACGCCGATGGCCTTGTTGGACTGGCCCTCCGCGACGAGGCGGAGCACCTCGACCTCACGGCCGGAGAGCTCGCGGTAGCCGCCGGGGTGGCTCGGGGCGCCCGGTGGGCGGCGGTGCATTCGGGCGGCGGCCGAGCCGATCGGAGCGGCGCCGGGGCGGGTGGGGAGTCCGACGTTCGTACGCGTGCCGGTGACGACGTAGCCCTTGACGCCGCCCGCGAGGGCGTTGCGCACGGCGCCGATGTCGTCGGCGGCGGAGAGGGCGAGGCCGTTGGGCCAGCCCGCGGCACGGGTTTCGGAGAGGAGCGTCAGGCCGGAGCCGTCGGGGAGGTGGACGTCTGCGACGCAGATGTCCCGGGGGTTGCCGATGCGGGGACGAGCCTCCGCGATCGACGAGGCCTCGATGACGTCGCGCACACCGAGCGCCCACAGATGGCGGGTGACGGTGGAACGGACGCGCGGGTCGGCCACGACGACCATGGCGGTCGGCTTGTTCGGGCGGTAGGCGACCAGGCTTGCGGGCTGCTCGAGGAGAACGGACACCAGGCCTCCTGGGGGGTGGCGGGACGGGGCCGGCTGGGGGGAAGAAGCCGGGCGAAACCGTGCTTTCAAGGTCACAAACCTCTTCGGCAGCAAAGGCGCCCGCCTTTAGGAAATGATCAGGATTCGGTGCGTAATAATCAGGGCAATTCGGACACGCACTCGATCATCCGAAGATCGAACCGAATGATCACTCTTCCGAGTGACCACGGACGAGGCATCCCCGCTCCCGCGCTCCGGCGCACACAAAACCCACCCGTCGGAGCAACGGGTGGGTGCGTGGTGGGCCTCGGGGCCCGCGGGCGCGTGCCCGCGCGTCAGCGGGAGAGGGGCCCCCTGCGCTGCGGCAGCGACACCACGGAGGCGTCGCCCGGCGTGACCGGCGGCAGCCCCGCGACCTGGCAGAGCAGCTCGCACCAGGCGGCCAGATGCGTCGCGGTGTCCGGCGTCCCGCCGGGGCCCTCGCGTGGCGTCCACGACGCCCGGATCTCGATCTGCGAGGCCGGCGGGCGTTCCGCGAGCCCCCCGAAGTAATGCGATCCGGCGCGCGTCACCGTGCCGCTCGCCTCACCGGCGGACAGCCCGCGCGACTGGAGCGCGCCGGTCAGCCAGGACCAGCACACCTCCGGCAGCAGCGGATCGGCCGCCATCTCCGGTTCCAGCTCCGCCCGCACCAGCGTGACGAGCCGGAACGTGCCGTGCCAGGCGTCGTGGCCCGCCGGGTCGTGCAGCAGCACGAGCCGGCCGTCCGCGAGGTCGTCCTCGCCCTCCACCACCGCCGCCTCCAGCGCGTACGCGTACGGCGCGAGCCGCTGCGGCGCCCGCGTCGGGTCGATCTCGATCTCCGGCCGCAGCCGTGCCCCCCGCAGCGCGTCGACCGCCGCGCGGAAGGGCAGCGGAGCCGAATCCGCCACCTTCCCCTCCGAACTCTCCATCTCGCCAGCGCCGTCCGACCGTTGTCCCTGAGCCGCAGCCATGCGGGGAAGGTTAAGGGGAACCGCGCCTTCGCGCAGGGAGAGACACCCGTCAGGGGGTTCCCGGTCGACGTGGGAGACTTTCCGGGTGAGTGCCAACAGCAGCCAGAGCCCCGTGGGCCGGCGTAACGAAGCGACGTACGACTCCCCGTTCATGAAGGCGTGCAGGCGGGAAGCCGTGCCGCACACGCCGGTCTGGTTCATGCGACAGGCGGGGCGCTCACTGCCCGAGTACCGCAAGGTCCGCGAGGGCACGGCCATGCTGGAATCCTGCATGCGGCCCGACCTGGTCACCGAGATCACCCTGCAGCCGGTGCGCCGCCACGGCGTGGACGCCGCGATCTACTTCAGCGACATCGTCGTGCCGCTGAAGGCCATCGGCGTCGACCTCGACATCAAGCCCGGCATCGGGCCCGTCGTGGAGAACCCCATCCGTACGCGCGCCGACCTCGCGCAGCTCAGGGACCTCACGCCGGAGGACGTCTCCTACGTCACCGAGGCGATGGGGATGCTGACGGCCGAGCTGGGCTCCACGCCGCTCATCGGTTTCGCGGGCGCGCCCTTCACCCTCGCGAGCTACCTCGTCGAGGGCGGCCCGAGCCGCAACCACGAGCACACCAAGGCGCTCATGTACGGCGACCCGCAGCTCTGGTCCGACCTCCTCGACCGGCTCGCGGAGATCACCGGCGCCTTCCTGAAGGTGCAGATCGAGGCGGGCGCCAGCGCCGTGCAGCTCTTCGACTCCTGGGTGGGCGCCCTCTCGCCCGCCGACTACCGGCGCTCGGTGATGCCCGCGTCGAAGAAGGTCTTCGACGCGGTCGCCCCGTACGACGTGCCGCGCATCCACTTCGGCGTCGGCACGGGCGAGCTGCTCGGCCTCATGGGCGAGGCCGGAGCCGATGTCGTCGGCGCCGACTGGCGGGTGCCGGTGGACGAGGCGGCGCGCCGCGTCGGGCCCGGCAAGGCGATCCAGGGCAACCTCGACCCGGCGGTCCTGTTCTCCACGCGCGAGGCCGTCGAGACGAAGACGGACGAAGTGCTCGCCGCCGCGAAGAGCCTGGAGGGGCACATCTTCAACCTCGGCCACGGCGTCCTGCCGACCACGGACCCCGAGGCGCTGACGCGGCTCGTGGAGTACGTGCACGAGCGCACATCAGCCTGAAAATTGTCCGAAAACGGCCTCTGCCCGAGCGGCAGGGGCCGTTTTCCGTGCCGGGCAACCCCTTCGCTTTCGCGACGCGGGCGCTCGGCGTGAGCCGAGGTGTGCGCTCAGCGTGAGCCGACGCGTGCCGCGGGCGCGCCGTCCGAGGCCCACAGCGAGGTGACCGCCTCGCGCAGCGAGAACCGCGGCCGCCAGCCCAGCTCCCACTCCGCCGCGGTGATGTCGGCGCACTGCCAGGGCACCACCGTCCCGCGGTCGGCCGGGCCCGGCGTCTCCAGGAGTTCGCCGGTGAAGCCCGCCGCCCTGACCAGGCCGTGCGCGAGGTCGCGCACCGGGGCCGCCCGCCCGCTGCCGACGTTGAGCAGCCGCGGCAGCCGCCCCGGCAGGGCGAGGGCGAGCGCCACGGCCCGCGCCACGTCGCGTACGTCGACGAAGTCCCGGTGCGCCGACAGATCGCCCACCTTGACCGTGCCGTGCGGGGTGCGGGCCACGGCCCTGCTCAGCTCGGCGGTCAGCCTGCCGGGCAGCCCGGCGGGCGGCGCGCCGGGGCCCACCGGGCTGGTGACCCGCAGGACCAGGGCGTCGAGCGGGCTCTCCAGGACGGCGAGCGTCCCGGCCAGCTTGGTGGCGCCGTACGGGGTGACCGGGCGGGCGGGCGCGTCCTCCGGGGTCCGCTCGTCGACGCCGGCCGGACCGTACTCGGCCGCCGAGCCGAGGTGCACGAGGCGGGCGGTGGGCAGCGCCGCCGCGAGGGCCGCGCAGAGCACGGCGGGTCCGCGGGCGTTGACCTCGGCGAGGTGCGGCGTGCCGCCGCCGACCGCGCCCGCGCAGTTGACCACCGCGTCCGGCGCGGCCTTGACGAGCCGTTCGGCGAGTCCGTCCAGGGTGCAGGTGGCGAGGTCGATCCGCTGGTCGTCGCCGGGGGCGCGGCCCCCGCGCAGCAGCCGTACGCCCGGCAGGGCGCGCAGCCGCCCGGCGACGTGCCCGCCCAGGTATCCGGTGGAGCCCAATATGAGGATGCGCACGGCCGCCTCACACCCCCTTGCCGGACAGCGGACGGTGGGCGGTGGACGGCGCGGCGGCGCGGTCGGTACGGCTGTGAAGCAGAGCGGCGGCGTCCTGAGCCGCCGCTCGCGCGGTGTCCTTCATGTGGTGTGTGGTCCCCTCCACGGTCGGGTCGGCGAGGATGTCCCCACCCCGCCGCCCGCCCCCCAGCGACGCCGACACGGTCGCACCCCGTGCCCGTGCCGCTCTGACGCGTCACATAGTGGGTCCCACCTGCGGAGTCTGTGCTGATTCCGTGAAAGCTGGCGGAAAAGAGATGGCGATGGTCTATGGGGGCGCAAGGGATGGCCGGGCACGGGTGGTGCGGGGCGGACGGAATCGTTCCGTCGGACCGCCGCCGCTCAGAGGGGGTGCGCCGAGGGGCGGGACCGTCGCGTGTCATGTGCACGCGTCGGCCGTGGGCGGGCTCCCACGGCTCCGGTAATCCCGTGCGTACGAAGAGAAGGTTTCGGCCAGGGGGCGGAGGCCGCCGGGGAGCGTCTTCCACATAGCAAGCGCGTTCTGACCTGCGTGGAAAGCGCGTTCCGACACGGGGGAGGGGGTGCGAAACCGGGCACGGAGGAGTGCCCGCATGCCGCCCGTACCCCGCCCGGGCCCCGTCCGCACCATGCTCGGACGGCCGCCCGCGCCCCGCCCGGACGCCCGCGCCCCGCCCGGACGGCCGCCCGCATCCTGCGTGGACGGGCCGCCCGCACTCCGTCCGCACTCTGCGTGGACGGCCGCTCGCACCCTGTTCGGACGGCCGCCCGCACCCCGTCCGCACCCTGCGTGGACGGCCGCCCGCACCCTGCTCGGGCGGCCGCCCCCATCCGAGCCCGGACGGCCGCCTGCACCCCACCCGGACGCCCCCCGCCCCGGCCCTCACCCCGCCCGGACCGCCGTCACCGCCTTGCGTGCCGCCACCAGGACCGGGTCCCACACCGGGGAGAAGGGCGGCGCGTAACCCAGGTCCAGGGCCGTCATCTGCTCCACCGTCATCCTCGCCGTCAGGGCGACCGCCGCGACGTCCACCCGCTTGCCCGCGCCCTCACGGCCGACGATCTGGACGCCGAGGAGCTTGCCCGTGCGCCGCTCGGCCAGCATCTTCACCGTCATCGGGGCCGCGTTCGGGTAGTAGCCCGCGCGGCTCGTCGACTCGATCGTCACCGCCACGTACTGCAGGCCCGCCGCCCGCGCCTCCTTCTCGCGCAGCCCCGTGCGGGCGATCTCCAGGTCGCACACCTTGCTGACGGCCGTGCCCACCACGCCGGGGAACGTGGCGTAGCCCCCGCCCACGTTCGAGCCGATGACCTGGCCGTGCTTGTTCGCGTGGGTGCCGAGCGCGATGTGGCGCTCCCGGCCCGACACCAGGTCGAGCACCTCCACGCAGTCCCCGCCCGCCCAGATGTCCTCGTGGCCGCGCACCCGCATCGCCAGGTCGGTCAGCAGACCGCCGTTCTCGCCGATCGGCAGGCCCGCCTCCTCGGCGAGCGTCGTCTCCGGGCGCACGCCGAGGCCGAGCACCACGATGTCCGCCGGGTACTCGGCGTCGTCGGTGGCCACCGCCCTGACCCGGCCGTCGTCGCCGGTGAGGACCTTCGTGACCTCGGCGTCGTTCACCATCTCGATGCCCATGCCGGTCATCGCGTCGTGGACCAGGCGGCCCATGTCCGGGTCGAGCGTCGACATCGGCTCCTTGCCGCGGTTGACGGCCGTCACCTCGTAACCGCGGCGGATCAGCGCCTCCGCCATCTCGACGCCGATGTAGCCCGCGCCGACGACCACCGCCCGCCGGCCCTCCGTGCGCCGCAGGGCGTCGATCAGCGCCTGCCCGTCCCCGAGGGTCTGCACGCCGTGCACACCGGGGGCGTCGATGCCGGGCAGCGGCGGGCGGATGGGCCGGGCTCCGGTGGCGATGACGAGCTTGTCGTAATCCGTCCAGTACTCCTCGCCCGACGCGAGGTCGCGGGCCAGGACGCGCTTGCCCGGGACGTCCAGGCGGCGGACCTCGGTGCGCGTCCGCAGGTCGATGCCGCGTTCGCGGTGCTCCCGCGGCGTGCGCGCGATGAGGTCGTCCCTGTCCTCGACGTCGCCGCCCACCCAGTAGGGGATGCCGCAGGCGGAGTACGAGGCGAAGTCGCCGCGCTCGAACGCGACGATCTCCAGCTCCTCCGGCTTCCTCAGCCTGCGTGCCTGCGACGCCGCGGACATGCCGGTCGCGTCGCCTCCGATGATGACCAGTCGCTCTCGTGTGCCGCTCATACCGACACGCTACGGCGCGCCCCCGGGGAAGCGTGCCGCGGCGGGTCGCCGGACTCTCAGGCCCCTCCGTCGTCGTTTCCCGGCCCCGCGGGACGCGCGTGGCGCGGCAGCCTCGGGCGCACCACCCGCAGCCACAGCAGGAGCAGCAGGGCCGCCACCGCCGCGAACGGCAGCACCCCGGCGAGCGCGATCCCGATCCAGCGCAGCACGGTGACGAACGCGTTCCAGCCACCGGCCAGCGCGTCCACGAGCGTCGGGTCGTCGTCGTTCCCGCTGTCCGCCCGCGCGGAGCGCTCGGTGAGCGACAGCGTGATCGTCGCCAGGGTCGTGCGGTCCTTCAACGAGGCCCGCCGGGCCAGCAGCGCCTCCAGATCGGCCTGACGGGCGCTCAATTCGCCCTCCAGCGTGACGACGTCGCTCAGCTTCGTGGCCTCGTCCATCAGCTCCCGCACGCGCGCCACGCTGGCCCGCTGCGACCTGACGCGGCTCTCCACGTCAACGACCTGGTCGGTGACGTCCTTGGCCTTGGCGTCCCTGGCGACCAGCCTGCCGGTCCCTTCGAGGGCGGCGAGGACCTCCTCGTACCGCTCCTGGGGGACGCGCAGCACGACGCGGGAGCGGTCGCGGCCCTCGCCGTCGCGGGAGGTCTTCTCGTCGCCCACGATGCCGCCCGCGTCCTCGGCCGCGGTCCGGGCCTCCGCCAGCGCCTTCGGCACGTCCGTGACACGGACGGTGAGCGTCGCGGTGCGGATGATGTGCGCGCCGGCCGGCCGGCGCGGCTGCTTCGCGCCGGACGCGCCGGGCTTCTCACCGGCTTTGGCGGCGGACTCGTCCGCCTGGCCGCCGTCCGGGCCGTGGACGCCGCTCGCCCGCTGGCCCGCCGCCTTGCCGTCGCCGGCCCCGCTGTCGCTGTCACCGCCGGCGTCCGCGGCGCAGCCCGCGAGCGCCAGCGCGGCGGCCAGCAGCACCGCGGAGAGGGTCCGGGCCGCGCGGCGTCGCGACCGGCGGCGACCGGCGGCGTGGTGGGCGCTCGCGTCTGGTGTGTGCATCGACGTCCCCCCGAGGGATGTGGTGTCCGGTGCTCCTTCGACGCCGGGGCGGGCCGCGACGGTGGTTGCCGGGCGGTCCCGATGCGGTCACGTTCGGGACTCGGCGTCCCAGGGGCCGGGTCGGGACTCGGCGTCCGGGGGCGGCGGGGTCGAGGCCCGGCGTCCGAGGGTCTGGGTCGGGGGTGAGACACCGGCTCTGAGAGAGTGGGGACATGCGCGAAACGGACACACGTACGGGTAGCGGCCACGCCGTCGTCATCGGTGGCGGAATCGCCGGCCTCGCGGCCGCGCACCGGCTGCTCGTCACCGCCCCGGGCACCCGGGTGACGCTCCTCGAAGCCTCCGACAGGCTCGGCGGCAAGCTGCACGCCGGGGAGATCGCCGGGGTCCGCGTCGACCTGGGGGCGGAGTCGATGCTCGCCCGCCGCCCCGAAGCCGTCGCGCTCGCCCGCGAGGTGGGCCTCGGCGACCGGCTCCAGCCGCCCGCCACCGCCACCGCGTCGATCTGGACCCGCGGGGCCCTGCGCCCCATGCCCAAGGGCCACGTCATGGGCGTGCCCGGCGACGCCTCCGCGCTCTCCGGCGTCCTGTCCGACGAGGGCCTGCGCCGCATCGAGCGGGACCGCGAACTGCCGCCCACCGAGATCGGCGACGATGTCGCGGTCGGCGCCTTCGTCGCCGAACGCCTGGGCCGCGAGGTCGTCGACCGCCTCGTGGAGCCGCTGCTCGGCGGCGTCTACGCGGGCGACGCGTACCGCATCTCGATGCGCTCGGCCGTACCGCAGCTCTTCGAGGCCGCCCGCGCCCACGCCTCGCTGACCGAGGGCGTGCGCGCCATCCAGGCGACGGCCGCGCGGAACCAGCGCACCGGGCCCGTCTTCATGGGCATCGAGGGCGGCGTCGGGCAACTGCCGCTCGCCGTCGCGGACGCGGTGCGCGCGCGGGGCGGGGAGATCCGCACCGGCACGCCGGTCACCGCACTGCGGCGCACCCCGGCGGGGTGGCAGGTGAGCGCCGGTGACGACGTCGTCGCCGCCGACCGCGTCGTGGTCGCCGTGCCCGCCTACGCCGCCGCCGCGCTGCTCGGCGTCGAGGCGCCCGCCGCCGCGGCCGAGCTGGCGAGCGTCGAGTACGCCTCCATGGCCCTGATGACCCTCGCCTACCGCCGCGACGTCGTCGACCTCCCCGAGGGCAGCGGCTTCCTCGTGCCGCCCGTCGACGGGCACACCATCAAGGCGTCCACCTTCGCCTCGCGCAAGTGGGGCTGGATCGCCGACGAGGACCCCGGCCTGCTGGTGCTGCGCACCTCGGTCGGGCGGTACGGGGAGACGGAGATCCTGGGGCGCGACGACGCCGACCTCGTCGAGCTCTCCCGGCGCGATCTGCGCGCCGCGACGGGCCTGGACGCCACGCCGGTCGCCACGCGCGTCACCCGCTGGCACGACGGCCTCCCGCAGTACCCCGTCGGCCACCACGCGCGCGTGGCCCGCGTCCGCGAGCGCGTGGGCGAGCTGCCCGGCCTCGCCGTGTGCGGAGCGGCGTACGACGGCGTGGGCATCCCCGCCTGCGTCGCGAGCGCCCACGCCGCCGTGGACCAGCTGGCGGGCGACGCCACCGGTGTGGACGAGCTCACCCGCAACCCGGTGCAGAGTCTCCACGGGGCCGGAGGAGAATAGGTTCATGAGTGACGAGACCCCCGCCAAGACCCCGAACGCCGGCAAGAAGGCCAAGGACCTCAACGAGGTCATCCGCTACACGCTGTGGTCGGTCTTCAGGCTGCGAGACGTGCTGCCCGACGACGGAACGGTCCGCGCGGGCTACGCCGACGAGGTCCAGGAGCTGTTCGACCAGCTCGCGGCCAAGGACATCACGATCCGCGGCACGTACGACGTCTCCGGCCTCCGCGCCGACGCCGACATCATGATCTGGTGGCACGCCGAGACCAGCGACGAGCTGCAGGAGGCCTACAACCTCTTCCGCCGCACGAAGCTCGGCCGCGCCCTGGAGCCGGTCTGGTCGAACATGGCGCTGCACCGCCCCGCCGAGTTCAACAAGTCGCACATCCCGGCCTTCCTGGCCGACGAGACGCCGCGGAACTACATCAGCGTCTACCCCTTCGTGCGCTCCTACGACTGGTATCTGCTGCCCGACGAGGACCGCCGCCGCATGCTCGCCGACCACGGCAAGATGGCCCGCGGCTACCCCGACGTGCGCGCCAACACGGTCGCCTCGTTCTCGCTCGGCGACTACGAGTGGATGCTGGCCTTCGAGGCCGACGAGCTGTACCGCATCGTCGACCTCATGCGCCACCTGCGTGCCTCCGAGGCCCGGATGCACGTCCGTGAAGAGGTGCCGTTCTACACCGGCCGCCGCAAGTCCGTCGCCGACCTCGTGGCGGGCCTGGCCTAGATCCGAGGGTCCCTCAGAGCGCCTCGGCGGGCCGCGCGGCCCGCTCGGCGGTCTGCGGCTCCGGCTCCCGGCGCGGCGCGCACGACGCGTCCCGCGCCGGGACGCGGCCCTTCAGGAGGTAGGCCTCCAGGTGGCGGTTGACGCAGGCGTTGCCGCCGCCGCCGATGCCGTGCGTGCCCGTGCCGCGCTCGGTCACCAGGGCCGAGCCGCCCATCCTGCGGCGCATCTCCAGGGCACCCTCGTACGGGGTGGCCGCGTCGCGCTCGCCGGCCAGGATCAGGGTCGGGGGCAGCTCGCCCTCGGCCGTACGGACGTCGACCGGCTGCTGCCGGGGCGCCGGCCAGTAGGCGCACGGCAGGTTCATCCAGACGTTCTCCCACGTCTCGAACGGCGCCGAGCGGGCGAGGAGCGAGTTGTCGCGGTCCCAGGTCCCGAAGTCCGTCGGCCAGGGCGCGTCGTTGCACTCCACGGCCGTGTAGACGGCGTTGACGTTCTCCGCCTCCGCCGCCGCCCGCGGTTCGGGCGCCGCCTGTTCGACCAGCGGCTCCGGGTTGCCCTTGAGGTACTGCGAGAGCGCCGCCGCGCGCATCGGCCAGTAGTCGTCGTAGTACCCGGCCTGGAGGAAGGCCGCCTGGAGTTCACCCGGGCCGACCTTGCCGCCGGCCGGCTCGCGGGCCAGCTTCCGGTTCGCCCTGTCGTAGCTGCGCATGACCGCTTCCGGCGTCCTGCCCAGGCCGTACGCCGCGTGGTGCTTCGCCATCCACGCGCGGAAGTCCGCCCAGCGCCGCTCGAACGCCGCCGACTGGTCGAGGTTGTTGCGGTACCAGATCTGCGCGGGATCGGGGTTCACCGCCGAGTCGAAGACCATGCGCCGCACGTGCGAGGGGAAGAGCGTGGCGTAGACGGCCCCGAGGTAGGTGCCGTACGAGGCGCCCACGAACGTCAGCCTCCGCTCGCCGAGCGCGGCCCGCAGCACGTCGAGGTCGCGTGCGTTGTTCAGTGTCGTGTAGTGCCGCAGCCCCGGGTTGCGGGCGGCACACCCGCGCGCGTGCGCCTTCGCCTTGGCGATGCGCGCCTTCTTGTACGCGGCGCCGGGGTGGCTCGGCGCGCTCGTGGGCGCCTTGATGAACCGCTCGGGGTTCTGGCAGGAGAGCGGGGCGGAGCGGCCGACACCGCGCGGGGCGTACCCCACCAGGTCGTAGGCGGCCGCGACGCGCTTCCACTCCGGCATGATGCCCATGACCGGGAAGTGCATGCCCGACCCGCCGGGCCCGCCCGGGTTGTAGACCAGCGAGCCCTGCCGCGCGACCTTCCCGCGCCCGTCCCCGCCGGTCGCCCGCGCCCTGCTGACGGTCAGTCGGATCTGCTTGCCGCCGGGCCGCGCGTAGTCCAGCGGCACGATGACCGTCCCGCACTTCAGGGACGGGGGCATGTCCTCGGCCTTGGGGCAGGCGCCCCAGCGGATTCCGGCGGCCTCCGCGCGCTCGGCGGCGACCACGACGCCCCGGTCCGCGGCGGACGGCGCGGTGGCTCCGCTCGCGCTTTGCGCGGGGGCGACGACGAGGGCGCTCAGGGCCAGGGTTCCGGCGGTTCCATAACGGGCGGCTGCTGCTCTCATCGCGCTGATGACCCCTTCGGTTCGGGCGTGCGTTCCCGCAGGCGGTGACGTCCGCGCGCGCCCGCGAGGGCTCGCCGTCGGGCGTCGGCATCGGCAGCGGCGTCGGCGTGGGTGTCAAACACAGGGGATGATTCGTCCGATAGTCGGTGAAGTAAAGCACCGGCCCGTCGGTGTCGGCTCAATGACCCCGTTGAGCCGCTTCCCGGCCCGTCCGGCCCGCCCGGTGCGAGAACGCCGCGCGCAGCCCGGGGTCGTCGACGGCGCTCACCCCCCGTACCGCCACGGCCGTGAGGCGGTCGTCGCCCGCCGCGAGCGTCCGCAGGAGCGCCTGCCCCGCGGGCGAGGCCCAGCGCGTGTACGGGTGGACCTCGACGCGGGCGATCAGCAGGCAGCCGGCGCACAGCAGCAGCGGCAGCGCGAACCACGCGGCGACCGGCGTCTCCCCGGCGCCCGCGGGTTCCTGACCCGGCATGAGCACCGCCACGGCGCCGAGCGCGAGCACCGCCACCGCCGCGGCCCGCACCTGGCGCACCCCGGCCGCCACGCCCTCGCCCGCGCCCTCGGGAACGGCGAGGCCCGCGGCGACCAGCCGGTCCGCCAGCGCCCGCACGGCGTCGGCGCCGGCCGCCCCGCGGCGTATCGGCGCGATGCGGGACTGCCCCGCCGGGCCGATCGCGCCGAGCACCGAACGCTCGATGTCGTCGCGCCCCTCCGGGTCGACCACGGTCGCCCACCCGGTGTGCGCGATCAGCAGCCGCCGCGCCCCGGCCATCGCGACGAGCGCCAGATCGGCGACGCGCGCGGGCCCGCCGGACAAGAACGCCGCCTCGTAGAGCGTGAGACGGCGGCCGGTCGGCGCGGCCTTCCCCGGCGTCGCGGCACGGGCGGCGGCCACGCAGAGCCTGCCGCAGGTCAGGCCGGTCGCGGCCCAGGCGAGGAGGAGCAGGGGGACCCAGAACATGGCGGTGTTCTATGCGAAGGCGTCGCTTCGCGCCATGGCATATTCAGCATGCGGGACGGTCGGTGACGGGTAGGTAACGTTCCGTTTCCCGCCGGGTGATGGCGGGGGTTACTCCGGCTTCGGGCGGGAGGCGGCCGGCGGCAGGGGATACATGGGGGACGGGGTGGCCGGCGAGGCCGGGGCCGGTGACGCGGTGGGGCCCGGCGGCGCGGGGGAGCGGGTCGCGGGGGCCTGGTCGGGGGCCGCGTCCCGCGCGAGGCCGTCGAAGTCCACCAGGCCGGTCTTCTCCAGGACGGTGATGTGGTCGAGGACGGTCGTGTTCGCGTCGTCGGCGAGCGTACGCACCAGTGAGTTGCGGGTGCCGGCGCGCACCTCGGCCACCACCGGGAACACCGCGCCGTGCGCCCGGCGCAGGATGTCGGCGAACTTCTCGTCGTACGTCCCGCCGCGCGCCGCGCTCAGCTCGGCGAGCCACTGCCGCTGCTGCCGGCCGGGCTGGTCCGGCAGTTCCAGGCGCAGCCGGGCGGCGACCTCGCGTACGCGCGCGTCCAGGAACGTGTGGCCCGCCACGAGGTGCTCGCCCGCGGTCCGCACCGCCTTGGTGGTGCCGCGCTCCTCGGCCTGCCGGCCCGCGGGCAGCTCCCACAGGCCCGCGAGCCGCACCTTGGCGACGAAGTCCCGGTCCAGGGCGGTAAGCGGCCCGAAGTCGGTTGCCACCGTCTCCGCGTCCAGTCTGTCCAGGCCGGTGCCCGAGCGGTCCTCGTAGGACCAGAGGGGGAAGAGCAGCGCGACGAGCGTCGCGACGAGCCCCGTGACGACGAGACCGGTGCCGTTGCTGATGCGGGATCGCATGGGCGCCTCCTGGTGCGGCACCGCACGCTAGTGCCCCCCGCGCGGCCCGGGGCGGCGTTACGGCGGGGCGTACGCCAACCTCCGTACGGCGCCACCGGCCCGGGCGGCGCGGCGTGCGCCGCCCGTCGGGAGGAGGGCGGACTGCTTCAACAGGACCCGCCGCCCCCGCCGCCCCCGCAGGAGGAGCCGCCACCGCCACCGCCACAGGACGAGCCGCCGCCCGAGCAGGACGAGCCTCCCGAGCACGCGCTCCCGCTGCCCGAACAGGCCGCGCCGCCACCGCCGCCGGAGCACGCGGAGCCGCCGCCCGCGCCGCCGAAGCCGGTGGTGGACCCGCACCAGGCCGCCGCCCCGGCGCTCCAGAGGCCCGGGTCCTGGAACGGCAGCGGCGCCGGGGACGAGGGGGGCGCCGCGAGGCCCCGGGCCCTGGCCGCGGCGATGAGCTGGGACCGCAGGTCGGGGTGGGCCGCGGGGAGCCCGCGGGTGGCCACGAGGTGGGCGGCGCCCGTCAGGTGCCGGGACGAGTCCACGTACTGGTGGAGGGCGCGGCGGCCGGCGGGCGTGAGCTGACCGGACGTCAGGGTGAGGGAGACGACGCCGACGCCGATGCCGAGGGCGGCGGCGGGGAGCAGGACGTGCAGGACGCTGTCGAGCAGCCGGTCCGGCTCCGTGTAGTCGTCATCGGCGTACTGCAGCGCCGTCAGGATGCCCGCGGTCGGGAGCCCGATGAAGGTCAGGAAGACCTGAGCCCCCGCCCAGCGCCGCCAGGTGCGCCGCGGCCCGGGGCGCACGACGAGGCCCCGCTCCGCCAGCGCGTCGCCCGTCTCCTGGACCGGGCGGCTGCGCATCACGGCGGCCCGCAGCCAGTGCAGCGCACCGCTCGGCGCCGCCGTGTGGGCGTCGATGACCGCCTGCTCGGCGGCGTTGCGCGCGACCGGCCGCGTGATGCCGACGACGCCGGGGCCCGCGACGACCAGGCGGCCGTCCTCGTGCAGCCCCGCGATGACCGCGTCGGCGGCGCGGGCGGGGCCGCCGGAGAGGAACGCGGCCTCCGGGGTGCCCCGCACGAAGGCCCCGTCACCGGCGCGGGAGCCCTCGCCGTGCCGGGACCCGCCGCGGCGGACCGTCACCACGCCCATGACCAGCGGCACGCAGGAGAGCAGGACGGCGGTCGCGTACACGACCGCGGCGACGCTCATGGCGTCACCGCCGCAGCAGGACGCGGCGGGTGGCGTGCAGCAGCCGGGCGGCGGGCCGCCGGGAGCGCGGCGCCGGGCCCGAGCGGTCCAGCCACCAGTCGCTCAGCCGCTGCCGGGCGTCCGGTGACGCGGGCCGCCCCGCGAGCAGCAGGTGCTCGGCGAAGCCGAGGGCGTCGTGGCGGTAGCCGCCGGTCATCGGCCTGACCCGGGCGTAGCCGAGGAACTCGGCGCGGTAGGCGGCGCCGAGGATCTCCGGCAGCTCCGGCGCGACCTTCGCGACGACGTCGGCGCGCTTGGCGCCCAGCGCGCGGCTCTGCACCTTCAGGCGCGTGTGGTCGAAGCCCTCGGGCGCCGGGGTGCCCGCCACGAGTGCGGAGAGCAGGGCGGCCTGGGCGAGTGCGGTGCGCTGCCGGGCGGCGGCGGAGGCGGGCGGCACGGTGTCCGGCGCGGCGCCCGGCTCGGCGGGGGAGGTCTTCACCGTGGCCCGGATGGCGTCGAGTTCGCGCTCCAGCTCGGCCGGTCCGGGGAAGTTCTCGTCCCGTTCGAGCAGGACGCCGGGCGGCGCGGTGCGCGACGCGAGGTCGGCCAGGATCGCGAGGACCGGCTCGGGGACGGGATGGGCGTGGCTGTCGTGCCAGACCCCGTCCCGCTCGAAGCCGCCCGCGACATGGACGTACGCGATGGCCTCGACCGGCAGTTCTTCCAGGGCCTTGACCGGGTCCTCGCCGCGGTTGACGTGGTTGGTGTGGAGGTTGGCGACGTCGATGAGCAGCCGCACACCGGTGCGGTCGGCCAGCTCGTACAGGAACTGCCCCTCCGTCATCTCCTCGCCGGGCCAGGCGATGAGCGCCGCGATGTTCTCCACGGCGAGCGGCACGGGCAGCGCGTCCTGGGCGGCGCGGACGTTCTCGCAGAGCACGTCGAGCGCGTCGCGGGTGCGGGGCACCGGCAGCAGGTGCCCGGCTTCGAGGGGCTGGGTGGCGGTGAGGGCGCCACCGGCCCGTACGAACGCGATGTGCTCGGTGACCAGCGGCGAGCCCAGGGCCTCGGCCCGCTCGGCGAGCGCCGTCAGACGCCCCTCGTCGGGACGGTCCGCGCCGCCGAGGCCCAGTGAGACACCGTGCGGCACGACGGTCACGCCACGCTCGCGGAGCCGCAGCAGCGAGTCGGGCAGATGCCCCGGACAGATGTTCTCCGCGACGGCCTCGACCCAGTCGATGCCGGGCATCGCCTCCACGGCGTCCGCGATCTCAGGACGCCAGCCGATACCGGTCCCCAGACGCTCCATTTCTCCCCCTTCGTCCCCCCGAGTTCCCCGGTCGCCCGGTCACTCGTCCCCGGGACCATCACCGGGACGGGACCGGCCGAACCCCGCAGGGGAGACGTTCAGAGCTACATTTGAGGTTCCGGCCGGCCGGTGTCGATGCGTCCCGGCGGCCCCGGCGAGGGCCGCGACGTGGTCGACACCTCGCCCTCGGGCCCGGCGGGCGGAGCCTCGGGCGGGGCGGCCCCGGACGGCGGGGGAGGAGGCCCGGTGGGGCTCTCGGTGGCGTCGGCCGCGGCGCCGTTGGCGATGTCGTCGAAGTCGACGAGCCCGGTGGCCTCCAGCATCGTGATGTGGTCGAGGACGGTCTGGTTGGAGTCCGTGGCGAGCTGCCTGACCAGCGAGTTGCGGGTGGTGTCGCGGACCTGGGCGATCACGCTGAAGACCTTGCCGTGCGAGGCGCGCAGCAGATTGGCGAACGTGCGCTGGTACGTCTCCCCGCTCGCCTCCGTCAACTCGTCCAGCCAGCCCTGCTGCTGGGCGGTCGGCTGGTTGGGCAGCTCCACGCCGAGCTGCGCGGCGGCGGAGCGCACCCGCTTGTCGAGGTCGGTGTGGCCCACGATGAGGTGGTCACCGGCCTCCTTGACGGCCTCGGTCGGCGCGCGCTCCACGGCCTGCTGGCCCGCGGGGATCTCCCAGAGCCCGGCGAGCCGCACCTTCACCAGCAGATCCCGGTCGGCCGCCGAGAGCGGCCCCCACCGGGTGGGCACCGTCCCGGCGGCGAGGTCGGCCTCGCCCGTGCCGGAGCGGTCGGCGTAGGACCACACGGGGAACGCGATCGCGCCCAGCGTGGCGACGAGTGCCGCGATGATCAGAGCCGTGCCGTTGACGTGCCGCAAGGTGCCTCCCGTGCTCACCGGTGATACCGAGGAGTACGGAAGACACGGGCGGGGCGTTCAGTGGCGGGGCGTGCGGAGCGCCGGGTGGTCGGCGACCACCGTGCAGGAGCCCGGGGCGATCTCCGTGAAGCCCGCGTCGCGGACCACCGGCAGGCCGCTCGTGGTCAGCGCCCGCCACTGGGCGGGGGCGGCCGTGCGGACCGAGAGGGGGAAGCCGGCGTCGCGCCAGGCCGTGCGGTCCTCGGCGGACAGCTCCCACCAGGCGAGTTGGGCGCCGTGGCCCGCCTGCGCCATCGCCTTGCCCGCCGACATGTCGACATCGGGGCTCATCCACAGGACGGGGTGCGTCGCGTCGGCCCCGCCCGGCGGCTCCGGGTCGTCCAGGTCGGTGCCCGACACCTGGAGTTTCGCCAGCTCCTTGGGCCAGCCGTCCAGCGGGACCGGCGGGAAGACGCGCACCTCCGCGGACTTGCCCGTGACCGTGATGCCGGGCAGCGTCTCGGCCTTGCGCCACTCGCCCCCGCGCGCCCTGCGCACCACCTTGCGGATGCGGGCGTCCTGCCAGTCGCGCATCGCCCGCGCCCACTCGCCGTCGCCGAGCGAACGCTCGTCGCTCAGCATCACCAGGACGGCACGGGCCGCGGTCTCCAACGCGTCCGTGCGGGCCGGGGGAGCGGCACGCTCGATGCGGGCGACGAGGGGCAGGACGAACTGCGGGGCCTCGTCGCGCGGTGTGCTCTCGTGGCGGAAGGGGCTGTCCGCGGCGGGCCCGCCGTCCCGCGTGCCGGTGGAAGTCGTCTCGTCGCTGCTCACGGGCCCAGTCTGCCAGGCGGGGAATCCGCCCCGCGGGGCGTCGGCCGCGTACGCGAGGATGGCCCGCATGGAACGTGACCCCGTGCTCCGGCTCAGCGGCGTCGGCCGCCGTTACGGGCTGCGCGGCCCCTGGGTGCTGCGGGGGGTGGACCTCGGCATACGGGCGGGCGCCCTGATACGCGTCCAGGGCGGCAACGGGACCGGGAAGTCGACCCTGCTGCGGCTGCTCGCCGGTGTCGACGCGCCCTCCGAGGGCCGGCTCACCCAACGCCCGCGCACGGCGTTCGTGCCCGAACGCTTCCCCGCGGCGCTGCCGTTCACCGCCGTCGGCTACCTCACGCACCTGGCCCGCGTGCACGGCCTCGCGCGCGGCGCGGCCGGGCGGAGCGCCGAGCGGTGGCTGGAGCGCTTCGGCGCCGGCGGCCACGCGCGCACCCCGCTGTCCGAACTGTCCAAGGGCGGCAGCCAGAAGGTGGCCGTGGCGCAGGCCCTCCTCGCCGATCCCGAGCTGCTGGTCCTCGACGAGGCCTGGACGGGCCTGGACGTCCCCGCCCGCGCCGAACTCGACCGCGCGGTCGCCGAACGCACCGCCGCCGGCGGCTCCGTCGTCTTCGTCGACCACGACCCGCGCCGCCTCGCGGACGTGGCGGACGAGACGTACGCGGTGGTGGGCGGCGGACTCGAACGGCGCACGGAGCCGCCGGGCCCGGAGGGCGCCGGGCCGCGCGGTCCCGTCGTCGTCATCGTCGCGCAGGGGCCGCCGGGCGCGGCGCTCCCCGCGCCGGTCGCGGCCGTCGCGGTCGGCGTCGGCGCCGGGGGCGCGGCGGGGGCCACGCGGCTCACGGTCCCGGAGAGCCGCTCCGACCTGGTCCTGCGTGAACTCCTGACGGCACGGGTGCCCTGGCACGTGGTGCGGGTGGAGGAGCCGGGCGCCGTCCCGTCCCCCACCTCGGCGCCCGCCGCCGAAGAGGGGACCTCCCGGTGACCGCGCTCCTGCGGTACCAGGCCGCCCTGCTCGCACGGTCCCAGCGGTGGCTCGCGCCCGTCATCCTGTACGCCGTCTTCCTCGGCGTCGGCGTGCAGAGCGGGCAGCCCGTCCTGGACTCGCTCGCCTACGCCGCCGCCGTGCTGCTGCCCGTCGCCGCCTGGCTGGTGCGGATCTGCGCCGGGAGCGAACCGCCCGCCGCCCGCGCCTGCACCGCCGCGGCGGCCGGCCCGGCGCGCGCCCACCTCGCCGCGCTGCTGACCGCGTTCCTCGCGGCGGTGGCGCTCGGCGTGACGGCGGTGCTCGTCGTGACCGCCGTCAGCGACGCGGCGAGCACCAACGCCAGGCTGTCCGTGCCCCGGCTGCCCGCGGGCGCCGCAGGACTGCTCGCGATGCTGGTCAGCGCCCTGCTCGGCACGGCAGTCGGGGCGCTCACCAGCCGGCCGCTGCTCCGCTCGGCGGGGAAGGCCGTGCCCGCCATGCTGCTCGGCGCGCTGCTGCTGCTCGTCACCACGGGGTCCCCGGCGAAGTCGGTCCTCACCGACCTGACCACGGGGTCACGCGACGGGACCGTGCCGGTGCCGTGGGGGGCGGTGCTCGCGGCCCTCGCCGTGGCCGTGGCGGCGTTCTGGTCCGCCTGCGCCCTCAGCTCCCGGCGCGGCTGACCCCCGGGGCGCGGGGCACGCCCGGGGGCGAGGGGGGATAGGCTGCCCGCCTTCTGCACGGCAACAACACCAGCAACATCAGCAACACCCAACGAGCGACAACGGGGAGGGCGCCGGATGCGTGGAGCCGACGGAACCAGCGGAGTCGGCCGGGCCATGGGCGTCAGGCGCCCCCGCGCGGCGGCCTGCGCGGTGCTGGCCGTCCTGCTGACGGCCTCGGGGTGCGGCAACGGCTCCGAGCCGGACGGCTCCCGGACCGGCGGCTCCGGCGCCTCACGCCCCGAAAGCGCCTCGCCCCGCTGGGAGTTCGAGCACATCGCGGACTTCAGCGGCGGCTTCACCGACGTCGCCGCCCTCGGCGAGGACGACATCTGGGCGGTCGGCACCGAGAACAACGGCGCCTCCAACGCCCATCTGCTGCACTACGACGGCGAACGGTGGAAGCGTGAGCCCCTGCCCGAGGCCCTCGGCGACACCGACTACCCGCCCGTGCTCGAAGAGATCGGCGACGACACCCTGTGGCTGCGGCCGCAGAAGTACGCCACGGGCGACGGCGTCACCCCCTGGGTGCGCTGGGACGGCGTCCGCTGGTCCGCGGTGCCGAACCCGCCGCCGGGCAACGTCGGGGACCTGGAGGCCGCGGGGCCGCGGGACATCTGGGCCCTCACGGGCGAGCGGACCGCCGTGCACTTCGACGGCAGCCGCTGGACCACGACGCGACTGCCCCACAGGACCGTCGACCTCGCGGTGGCGGGACCGGACGACGTGTGGGCGGTCGGCAGCCGTTCGACGGGCCCCGGCACCGAACAGGTCCACGGCGAGCCGTACGACCAGCCCGCGTCGTCGCACTGGGACGGCACGTCGTGGCAGCAGGTGGAGACCCCGCAGTCCCGCTTCGACGAGCCCCTCCCGCCGGAGCCGGGCGCGGGTCTCCTCAAGGTCTTCGCGCTCGCGGACGGCGAGGTGCGCGCGTACGGCAACAACACCTTCAACCACGGCGAGGTCGAGGACGAACCCCAGGAGGAGTTCATCCGGCTCCGCCGTGCGGACGACCGGTGGGTCGAGCAGGAGGAGGCGCCCGGCGGGTGCGCGCTGCGGGTCCCGGTGGCCCAGGACGACGAGGGCCTGTTCCTCGACGGCAACTGGTTCCTGCACGACGACGGCCGGTGCCTGAAGATCAAACGCCACCGCCTGCCCGTGTCGACGGGGGCCCGCAAGGGCTCCGGTCAGACGCTGTGGCTGGAGGAGATCCACCGGGTGCCCGGCACGGACACATGGCTGGGCGCGGGCAAGGTCCAGGTGACCCAGTCCGGCGACCCCTTCGGCGCCCCCGTGCTCGTACGCCTGAAGCGCGCCGCGTAACCCGGCGTCAGCCCGAGCACGCCTGCCGCTCGGCCTCCTGCCAGGCGCAGACCGGGCACAGGGTGGCGCCCTTGTGGGACTCCGGGTACTCCGTGGGCTCCTGGCAGAGCACGCACGCGGCGAACGGGCCCTCGGCCGCGGCGTCGGGCCCGAGGCCCAGGGCGCGCACGGCCGCGGCCGTGTCCGTGCCCGGAGCGGCGCAGTAACTCTCGTCGTCGGCCATACGGCCAGGTTAACGCCGCGCCCCCGCCGAGCCGATCTGCTCCGAGACGCGGACGAAGCGGTACCCGCGCTTCCGCAGCTCCGGGACGATCGTGCGCAGGGCGCGTTCGGTGGCGGGGGCCGCGCTGCGGGTGCAGTGCAGGACGACGACCGAGCCGGGCCGTACGCCGTCGAGCACCTGCCGCGCCACGGCCGCCGGGTCCGTGGCGAAGGCGTCGCCGCCGACCACGTCCCACTGGACGGCGGTGACGCCGCCGGGGGCGAGCGCACGGAGGGCCCGCTGGTCGTAGCAGCCGCCGGGGAAGCGGAAGTACGGGACGGAACGCTCGACGCCCGCCGTGCGGAAGGCCGCGAAGGCGCGCTCCATGTCCGCGCGCATACGGGCCGGGGGGACGGTCGGCAGGCCGTAGCAGTCCCCGGTGAAGGCGTAGTGGCTGTAGGAGTGGTTGGCGACCTCGAAGAGCGGGTCCCTGCCGATGTCAGCGGCCTGGGAGGGGTACTCATCGGCCCAGCGCCCCGTCATGAAGAACGTGGCGGGCACCTTCAGCCGCCGCAGCGTGGCGACGAGCGCGGGGTTGTCGAACCGCTCGCCGGCGGCCGCGCGGGGCCCCTGGCCGGCCGTCATGTCGGCGTCGAAGGTGAGGGCGACGGTACGGCCGTGCGTCCGCGGGCCGTTCTCGAACACCGGGGTCAGCCCCTGCGGGCCCGGCGCGAGCGTGGGCGGGGCGGAGCGGGAGGCGGCCGGGGGCCGCTCGGCGGGCACGGGCCGCGCGTCACCGGAGCAGCCGACGAGGACGGTGGTCAGGGCGCCGAGGGCGCAGAGCGCGGCGCTTCTCCGTACGAGTGCGTTCACGCGGTGACGGTATCCGCATAAATACGACAAAACGCTTATCGGATCGGTGGACGCACCGTGCGACCACCCGTCCGGTCCGCAGGACGCCTGCGCCCGGCCCGCGCCCCCCGAGCTGTCGGGGCCCGCTCACACCCACCCGTCGAGCGACTCCATGAACGCGTCGAAGTCGTCCCGGTGGATGGTGTGCCCCGCCCCCTCCACCGTGCGCACCTCGAACCCCCGCAGCCTCAGCTCCGCCTTGCGCGCCTCGTCGACGAGCCGGCCGAGGCCCGCGACCTGCACGAGCGAGGGGACGACGGGCGCGGCGGGCGTGCGGTCGACGGCGTACCGGCCGGCCAGCGCGTGTGCGGTGTCCGGGTCCCAGGCCGCCACGGTGGCCACCTCGATGTCGACGTCCGCCGCCTCCCACCGGGGGTTGAAGCCCGCTATCACGCCGCGGGTGACCCTCTTGAACTGCACGAACATCGCCGGGTCCACCGACCCGGCGTTGCCGAGCGCCCACGCGGGGTCGGAGTAGACGGCCCGCGCGGGCGCGAGGCGCTCGACGGCCAGGGAGAGCGCGAGGGCGCCGAGCGAGTGCCCGATCGCGAGCTCGGCGCCGGCGGGCAACGTCTCGACCAGGTCGTCCGCGAAGATCTCCGCACCGTACGCGCCGCGCCCGCTCGCGCCGTGGCCCCGCAGATCGACGCCGATCGCCCGGTACCCCTTGTCGGCGAGCGCGGGGCCCACGCGCCGCCAGGTGCGGTGGTCCGACATGATCCCGTGGACCAGCAGGGCGACGCGGTCGCCGGTGCCCCATTCATGGGTGTGCAGCTTCATGGTGGTGGAGCCTCTCTCTCGCGCGGGCCGGGCGGCACGGGATGATCCTGCTGGATCAGGTGCGAGGACTGCTCCGCGCCCCCTCGGAAAAGGCGCCCATGACCCCGGTCGCCGGCCGGCGACCGGGCAGGACGGAAGGCTCATGATGCGTTCGACCCTCTTCAACGTCGCCATCGACTGCGCCGACGCGTACGGACTCGCCCGGTTCTGGAGCGAGGTCGTCGGCCACCCGCTGAACGACGACGACCACCCCGGCGAGTCCACCGCCGTCATCGCGCTGCCGAACGGCCTGCACCTGTACTTCGCCGAAGTGGCCGAGACGAAGACCGCCAAGAACCGCGTGCACCTGTGCCTGCGGCCGGACGGCCCCAGGGACGCGGAGGTGGAGCGGCTCAAGGGGGTGGGCGCGACGGTGGTCGCCGACCGCCGCACGGCCGACGGCGCGGGCTGGGTGGTCTTCGCCGACCCCGAGGGCAACGAGTTCTGCGTGCTGCGCAGCGCGGCCGAGCGGGCGGCGGGGGAGGCCGGGACCTGCGGTTCCGCCACGGTCCCGGGAAGCTGAGCCGCCGGTCCCCCTAGCGGCCTGCGGCAGGGGTGTCGCGGCGGAACAGGGCCGTCCACAGGAACGGCTCGCCGAAGCGGGCGGACTCCGGGGGCTCGTCGCGCATGCGGCGGAGTTCCACCTCCGTGAGGTCCGCGAAGACGTGGCGCAGGGCCGTGTCGTCGTAGGCGATGCCGCCGTGCAGCCGGGACTGCCGGTAGAAGGCCGCGTCCGGGAGTTCGGAACCCATGCCCGAGGGGCCCGCGGCGAAGCAGGTGAGGGAGAGGTGGCCGCCGGGGGCGAGGGCGCGGTCGAGGAGGGCGAGATAGCTGACGCGGCGGTGCGGCGGCAGGTGGTGGAAGCAGCCGGAGTCGTGGATCAGGTCGTACGGCCCCGGGGGCACGGGGCCGTCCGCCGCGAAGGCGTCGCCGAGGTGGAAGCGCACGTCGACGCCCGCCGCGCGGGCCCGTTCCGCGGCCCAGCCGAGCGCGGCGGGCGACAGGTCGACGGCGTCCACGGCGAAGCCCGCGGCGGCCAGGTACAGGGAGTTGCGGCCGGGGCCGCAGCCGAGGTCGAGGGCGCGGCCGGGCCGCACCAGGCCCCGTTCGACGTACGAGGCGAGGTTCTCGTCGGGCTTCGCCGCGAAGAACGGCACCGGCCTGGTGCGGTCCGCGTAGAACCCGTCCCACCAGGCGGCCCCCTCCGCCGTCCACCGGTCGGCCTCCGGCGCGAACAGGCCGTCCAGCAGTCTCATCACGTCGTCGATCGTGCGGATGCCGCGTTCCATCGAGTCCCCTTACAAGTCCCCTTGCGTTAAAGGCGATCGTAGGTCCGGGATGGTGTGAAAGCCCAGGTCAGGTGAGGTTCGGCGGTGGGTTGCGGAGGCTGCCGGCGGGCCGTCGGCGGCCCGGCGGGCGGGGGCCGGACACCGCCCCTCACCACCGGGGCGAAAAGGTGTCCCCGCGGCCCCCGAAGGCCGTACGGGGGCCGTTCGGAGCGCTGTTGGAGCGGCTTTTCTGGGCGGTCCGGCTGCCGAGGGGGGAGCACGGCCGGGGCGGACGCGACCGGTGTGTTCACGCGGAGTATCCCCAGAAGTAATCGCGGCTGGTTGGATGTGCAGCCGCCCGCCCGCAAGGCGGTCACCCCCTCGCTTCCCTCACCCCGAGGAGTCCCCGTGCCGTACTCAGCGCCGAGCAGGCCCCGCGCCGCCGCGGTCGCCGCCGTCCTCGCCGCGGCCGGTCTGGCCGCCGTCGCTCCGCCCGCCCACGCGGCCCCCGCGCCCCCGCCGCTCAAGGTGCTCACGTACAACACGTTCCTGTTCAGCAAGACGCTGTACCCGAACTGGGGCCAGGACCACCGCGCCAAGGCCATACCCGAGGCCGGGTTCTTCCGGGGGCAGGACGTCGTGGTGCTCCAGGAGGCGTTCGACAACTCCTCGTCCGGCGCGCTGAAGAACGCCGCCGCGGACCGCTATCCGCACCAGACGCCCGTGCTGGGCCGCTCCAAGAGCGGCTGGGACGCCACCGGCGGGGCGTACTCCGCGGTCGCGCCCGAGGACGGCGGCGTGACGGTCCTCAGCAAGTGGCCGATCGTCCGCAAGGAGCAGCACGTCTACAGGGACGCCTGCGGCTCCGACGCGTACTCCAACAAGGGCTTCGTCTACGCCGTCCTCGACGTGAACGGCGTCAGGACACACGTCGTGGGCACCCACACCCAGTCCACCGACCCGGGCTGCGGCGCAGGCGAGGCCGTGGCGACGCGCGCGAAGCAGTTCAAGGAGGTGGACGCCTTCCTGGACGCCAAGAAGATCCCGGCGGGCGAACAGGTCCTCGTGGCGGGCGACCTGAACGTCGACGGGCACAGCGCCGAGTACGCCTCGATGCTCGCCGCAGGCGGCCTCGCCCCCGCCGACGCCCGCACCGGCCACCCGTACTCCTTCGACACCCGCGACAACTCCATCGCCGCCGAGCGCTACCCGGACGACCCCCGCGAAGACCTCGACCACATCCTCCACCGCGAGGGCCACGCCCGCCCCGCCACCTGGCACAACGACGTCGTCAAGGAGCGGAGCGCCCCCTGGACGGTGTCGAGCTGGGGCAAGGACCACACATACACGAACCTGTCGGACCACTACCCCGTGACGGCGTACTGACCGTCGGCCGCACGGCCGTTCCTCCGCCTTGGACGCGGGCGGAGGAACCACCGGGGCAGCCCTACTTGTGCCAGGGCCCCGTCACCGCGAACGTCGTGCCGGGGGTGTAGCAGTTGACGTACATCGTCTCGTGGTCGGGGGAGAAGGTGACTCCCGCGAACTCGCCCCACTCCGGTTTCTCGGGCGTGCCGATGTTCTGGCGGCCGCGGGCCATCGCGTAGACCTCGCCCCGGCGGGTGAGGCCGTAGACGTGCTGGGCTCCGTCGCCGTCCTCGCACACCATCAGGCCGCCGCTGGGGGCGAGGCAGATGTTGTCGGGGGACTCGCCGGGCAGCTGGACGTCCGTGCTGGGACCGAAGACGATCACCAGGGTGAGGCGGCGGCGCGCGGGGTCGTACCGCCAGACCTGCCCGAAGTGGTCACCCGCCGAGCCCTCCGCCTTGCGCGCGAAGGACGAGACGAAGTAGACCGACGAGCCGCCCCAGTAGCAGCCCTCCAGCTTCTGCGCGTGGGTGACGCCCTTCTTGCCGAAGTCCTGGTGGCGGATGGGCGTCCGCACGGCCAGCGGGTCGGGGACGTCGACCCACTCGATGCCGTCGAAGGACTCGCCCGTCTTCCGGACCGAGGACAGGTCCGGCACGCCGGGCACGCGCATCGCCTGGAGCCGGCCGCCCGCGCGCAGCGACCCCCGGCCGCCCTCGGGCTTCTTCGGCAGGAAGCGGTAGAAGAGACCGAAGGGCTTCTCGAAGGCGTCCTCCGTCTCGTAGACGATGCCGCGCCGGGGGTCGACGGCGATCGCCTCGTGCTGGAAGCGGCCCATCGCGGTCAGCGGCACCGCGCCGGTGCGGCGCGGATCGACCGGGTCGACCTCGAAGATGAAGCCGTGGTCCTTGGTGTAGCCGTTCGTGCCGGCCTTGTCCTCGGTCTCCTCGCAGGTCAGCCAGGTGCCCCAGGGCGTCGGGCCGCCCGCGCAGTTCACGGCCGTCCCGGCGATCGCGACGCGCTCGTCCAGGACCTCGTTCCTCCGGTCGAGTGAGAGCGCCGTGCAGCCGCCCTTGGCCATCGGGTCGTAGGTGAGGCCCTTGACGGTCGGCACGCCGATCCTGCCGGTGACACGGTTCTCGTGGTTGCGGACGAGGTGGACCCCGCCGTCGCGGCCTCTGAAGGCGGCCATGCCGTCGTGGTTGCTCGGCACCTTGCCCTCACCCGAACGGAGGTCGTCACCCTCCCGTGAGAGCACCTTGTAACGGAAACCTTTCGGCAGGTCGAGCAGGCCCTTGGGGTCGGGTACGAGGGGGCCGTGGCCGGCCTTCCCCTGTGCGGCGGCGGTGCCCGCGAAGAGTTCGGAGAGAGCGCCGGTGAAGGCGATCCCCGCCCCCACCGCACCGGTACGGGCGAGAACCTGACGTCGAGTGGCAGACATGCTGGGCAACCTCCTGCTGGCGGACAGGAATATGACCGGATGTGTGTACCACGCGCCTTGGTGCTCGGGAACCACGCGCGTAGCCATCCGTTGACGCGCCGCGCGGAACCCGGGGCGCGGCGGGCCGTGTCCGGCGCGCCGCCGGGGCCGTTCTCCGCCCGCTGCCCGCTGCCCGCTGCCCGCTGCCCGCTGCCCGCTGCCCGCTGCCCGCTGCCCGCTGCCCGCTGCCCGCTGCCCGCTGCCCGCTGCCCGCTGCCCGCTGCCCGCTGCCCGCTGCCCGCTGCCCGACACCGCTCTGCGCCGGGTGCCTAACCGCCCACGAGCCCCTTGGCGTCACGGGCCAGTGCCGTGAGCCTCGATATCGCCCGGAAGTACTTCTTCCGGTACCCGCCGTTCAGCATGTCCTCGCTGAACAGCCGGTCGAAGGGCACACCCGAGGCGAGCACGGGCACCTCCCGGTCGTACAGCCGGTCGGCGAGCACCACCAGCCGCAGCGCGGTCGACTGGTCGGGCACCGGCGTGACGTCCGTGAGGCAGACGGCCGCGATGTCGTCGGTCAGCGCGCCGTACCGGCTCGGGTGCACCTTGGCGAGGTGCTCCAGGAGCTGCGGGAAGTCGTCGAGCGAGGCGCCCCCGGTCGCGTAGGCGGCCTTGGTGACCTGCTCCTGCGAGTACGGGGCGGGGGCCTCGGGGAGGCCGCGGTGCCGGTAGTCGTCGCCGTCGATGCGCAGCGCCCTGAAGTGCGCCGACAGGCCCTGGATCTCGCGGAGGAAGTCGGTCGCCGCGAAGCGGCCCTCGCCGAGCTTGCCCGGCAGCGTGTTCGAGGTCGCGGCCAGCGCCACCCCCTGCTCGACGAGCTTGGCGAGCAGGGACGAGACGAGCACGGTGTCGCCCGGGTCGTCCAGCTCGAATTCGTCGATGCAGAGCAGCCGGTGCTCGCTCAGCGTGCGCACGGTCTGCTGGAAGCCGAGCGCGCCCACGAGGTTCGTCAGCTCGACGAAGGTGCCGAATGCTTTCTGTGCGGGCGCGGCGGGCGTGGCGTGCCAGAGGGACGCCAGGAGGTGGGTCTTGCCGACGCCGTAGCCGCCGTCGAGGTAGATGCCGCGCGGGCCCGTGGGGGCGGCGGCCTTGCGCTGGAACCAGCGCTTGCGGCCGGCCCCGGAGGCGTGCGCTCCACCGAGCCCCGCCGCGAAGCCGCTCAGCTCGCGGACCGCCTCGGTCTGGCTGGGCCGGGCCGGGTCGGGGATGTACGTGTCGAAGCGTACCGAGTCGAAGCGCGGCGGCGGCACCATCTCCGCGACCAGGCGGTCGGCGGGGACGTGGGGCTCGCGGGCGCACAGGGACCGCGGGACCGCTTCGGCGGCGGGGCGGGGCGAGGGGGCGGCGGGGGAGGACGACACGGTTCCCCAGCTTAAACGGCGTGCGAGACTGCCGGGCATGCGACGCCTGTTTCCTGTGACCGACCAGACAGCACCGGTGACCGACCAGGGAGTGCCCGGTCGCGACCGGACGGCGCCCGCGGCTGACCGGACGGCGCCCGCGGGCGACCGGGCCGTGCCGGTGGGCGACCGCGAGTGGGGGCTCGACGAGCTGGCCGAGGCCTACGCCTATCCCGTGGGCGAGCCGACCTGGCTGCGCGCCAACATGGTCTCCACGCTCGACGGCGCCGCCCAGCACGACGGCCGTTCCCAGCCGATCTCCTGCGACACCGACATGCGCATCTTCGGCACCCTGCGCGGCCTCGCCGACGCCGTGGTCGTCGGCGCGGAAACGGTGCGTCTCGAGGGGTACCGCCCGGCACGCGCGCGTGAGGCCTTCGCCGCGCGCAGGGCGGCGGCCGGTCAGACCCCCGCGCCCGCCATCGCCGTGGTCAGCGCGAGCCTGGACCTGGACTTCTCGCTGCCCCTCTTCACCTCGCCCCTGACGCCCACGCTCGTGGTGACCGGGGCCGCCGCGCCCGCCGACCGGATGGACGCGGCCCGTCAGGCGGGCGCCGAGGTGGTGATCGCCGGGGAGGGCGCGGCCGTGGCGCCGGAGCGGGTCGCGCCCGCCCTCGCCGAGCGGGGGCTCACACGGCTGCTCACCGAGGGCGGCCCCCGGCTGCTCGGGCAGTTCGTGGCCGCGGAGGCGCTGGACGAGCTGTGCCTGACGGTGTCGCCGATGCTCACCGCGGGGGACGCGCAGCGGATCGCCGGCGGGCCCGCGCTGGTGACGCCGGACCGGTTCGTCCTGACCTCCCTGCTGGAGGAGGCCGGGTTCCTCTTCAGCCGATACCGTCGAAGCTGACAATCGGTGGAATCACTCGTTCCGTTTTGCTTCGGCCGGGCAGACTAGCCTCGCAGGCCCCGTGTGGGCACGGGGCAGGATGGTTTCCGCGCGGGCCTCATGGACGGCCCACGGATGAGAAGGGCGCCTGTCGTGTTCACAAGCGTATTGATGATCGAGAAGGCCCTGACCTCCGCGGACGTGGAGTTCGTCACCACCTTGCACGGGGACGAGCCGGTCAGCTTCCACGTGCTGCTCCAGCCCAGGGGGGACCAGGCGGACCGTCTCCTGCGGGCCATCGACGACGTGGCCCTCGGTGAACTCGACGAGGCGGCGCGGGAGGGCTCGACCCCCGAGGGTGAGGACGCGACGGGCCCCGGTGAGCAGGCGCTGCGGGTCTCGCTGGCCGCGTTGCGCGCGGCGGGCTGCGGTGCGACGGGGCGGCTCATCGAGGACCACCCGCTGGACGCGCTGTCGGCGCTGGTGGACGAGGCGTCGGCGGACGAGGTGATCGTGCTGACCGACCCGCACTACGTGGAGGAGTTCTTCCACCGGGACTGGGCCTCGCGGGCTCGGCACAAGGTGGGGGTGCCGGTGCTGAAACTGTTCTCCCACAGCACGTGACCTGGCCGGGGCCTCGGGGGTTCTCCGCTCCGGCTCTTCTCCCGGGTGCCGGTCGGCCGTGGTCGCTCGCGCCGTTCCCCGCGCCCCTTGCGGGGGCGCTCCGCGTGCCCGGGGGCGGGAGGCGAGGCAATAGGCTGGGGCCCTGATCGGCCGCACACGTCAGCGGCACCGTCGTCACATCAGGGAGACACACGCATGGCACCCGGCCTTCCTACCGCCATGGACCGACCGCACTTCATCGGCATCGGCGGCGCCGGAATGTCGGGGATCGCGAAGATCCTGGCCCAGCGCGGCGCCAAGGTCGCCGGCAGTGACGCCCGCGAGTCCGCCACGGCTCAGGCGCTCCGCGCGCTCGGCGCCACGGTGCACATCGGACATGACGCCGCCCACCTCGCCTCCGACGCGACCTGCGTCGTCGTCTCCTCCGCGATCCGCGCCGACAACCCCGAGCTGGCCCGCGCCGCCGAACTCGGCATTCCGGTCGTGCACCGCTCGGACGCCCTGGCCTCGCTGATGGACGGCCTGCGGCCGATCGCGGTGGCGGGCACGCACGGTAAGACGACCACGACGTCGATGCTGGCCGTCACGCTCGCCACCCTCGGCCTCGACCCGTCGTACGCGATCGGCGGCGACCTGGACGTCCCCGGCTCGAACGCGCTGCACGGCGAGGGCGACATCTTCGTGGCCGAGGCCGACGAGAGCGACCGCAGCTTCCACAAGTACGCGCCCGAGGTCGCCATCGTCCTGAACGTGGAGCTCGACCACCACGCGAACTACGCGTCGATGGACGAGATCTACGAGTCCTTCGAGATCTTCGCCGGAAAGGTCGTCCCCGGCGGCACGCTCGTCATCTCGGCGGACCAGGAGGGCGCGGTCGAGCTGACCCGCCGCCTGCGCGACCTCGGAGGCCTCAAGGTCGTCACGTACGGTGAGTCCGAGGGCGCCGACCTGCGTATCCACAAGATCAACGCGCGGGGGCTCACCAGCGAGGTCACCGTCCTGCTCGACGGCAAGCTGCTCACCTTCACCGTCTCGGTGCCCGGCCGGCACTACGCCAACAACGCGGTCGCGGCCCTCGCCGCCGGTATCGCGCTCGGTATCCCGTCCCGGAACCTGGCGGGCGCCCTGAAGTCGTACACAGGCGTCAAGCGCCGCCTCCAGCTCAAGGGCGAGGCCGCGGGCGTCCAGGTGATCGACTCCTACGCCCACCATCCGACCGAGATGACGGCCGACCTGGAGGCGATGCGCTCCGCCGCGGGCGACTCCCGCATCCTCGTCCTCTTCCAGCCGCACCTGTTCTCGCGCACGCAGGAGCTGGGCAAGGAGATGGGCCAGGCCCTGGCGCTGGCGGACTCCTCCGTCGTCCTGGACATCTACCCGGCCCGCGAGGACCCGATCCCCGGCATCACCAGCGATCTGATCGTCGACGCGGCCCGCGGTGCGGGCGCCGAGGTGCGGGCCGTCCACGACAAGGACGAGGCGGTGCGGGAGATCGCGGGAATGACGAAGCCCGGTGATCTCGTTCTCACCATGGGAGCGGGCGACGTCACCGACCTCGGCCCGCACATCCTGGCCCACCTGTCGAAGTAAGGGGATTGCACCCATGGCGTACGACGTCGAGAAGCCGGACGAGCAGTGGCGGGCGGAGCTGACCCCTTCGGAGTACGCGGTGCTGCGCCAGGCCGGCACGGAACCGGCCTTCGTCGGTGAGTACACGGACACGAAGACGCAGGGCGTCTACTCCTGTCGCGCGTGCGGCGCGGAGCTGTTCACCTCGACGGAGAAATTCGCGTCGCACTGCGGCTGGCCGAGCTTCTACGACCCGAAGGACACGGACGCGGTCGAGCTGCTCCAGGACACCTCGCACGGCATGGTCCGCACGGAGGTCCGCTGCGCCCGCTGCGGCTCTCACCTGGGCCACGTCTTCGAGGGCGAGGGCTACCCCACGCCCACCGACCAGCGCTACTGCATCAACAGCATCTCCCTGCGGCTGACGCCCGCCGAGGACTGAGCCGGCCGAGGGCTGACGCGCGCCGTGGCCCGGGCCCGGGAATCCCCGGGTCCGGGCCACGGCCGTGCGGGGCGGAGCTCAGAAGGTCAGCTTCCAGCTGTTGATGTACCCCGTGTCCTGGGACGCCACGTCCTGGACGCGGAGCTTCCAGGCGCCGTTCGCGGTCTCGGCGGAGGCGTTGACCGTGTAGCTCGCGATGACGTTGTCCGCCGAGTCGTTGCCGCTGGAGTTCTTCAGGCGGTACGCGGTGCCGTCGGGGGCGAGGAGGTCGACGACCACGTCCCCGCGCCAGGTGTGGCGGATGTCGACGTCCACCTTGAGGGCGGCGGGCGCGTTGCCGGTGCGGCCGGTCACGTCGACCGTGGACGTCACCGCGGCGCCGTTGTCCGGGATCGCGACGTCCGTGGTGTTCTCGTAGACGTCACCCGGCGGGACCGGTGTGTCCGTGGCGAGGGTCCAGACCGCGTGGGCGATGGCGTCGCTGTTGCGGTCCAGGGCCGTGTCGTTGACGTTCGACGTCGTGTCGCACGACGAGTGGTAGCAGCGGTCGAAGGCCTGGCCCGCCGTGCCGCCCCACTTCTGGGCCTGCGCGCTGGACTTGGCGCGCTCCGCGCCGCTGAAGAGGCCGCCGACCGGGATGCCGACGTTCTTGAACGGGGCGTGGTCGGAGCGGCCGTCGCCGTCGGTCTCGATCTCCGTGGGGACGTTCAGGCCCGCGTAGTAGTCCTTGAACGTCTTCTCGATCGTGGGGTCGTCGTCGTAGACGAAGTAGCCCGGGTTCGGGGAGCCGATCATGTCGAAGTTCAGGTAGCCGCTGACCTTCGAGCGCTCCGTCGACGGCAGGTTGTTCACGTAGTGCCGCGAGCCCACCATGCCCAGCTCCTCCGCGCCCCACCAGGCGAAACGCAGGTGCTTGGCGGGCTTGAGCTGCGCCCGGGAGACCGCGAGCGCCGTCTCCAGGACGCCCGCGGAACCCGAGCCGTTGTCGTTGACGCCGGGGCCCGAGGAGACGCTGTCCAGGTGCGCGCCCGCCATCAGCGTCTTGGTCGTGTCGCCGCCCGGCCAGTCGGCTATCAGGTTGTAGCCGGTCGCGCCGCCCGACGTGAACTGCTGGACGGTGGTGGTGAAGCCGGCCGCGTCCAGCTTGCCCTTCACGTAGTCGATCGAGGCCTTGTAGCCGGGCCTGCCGTGGGCGCGGTTGCCGCCGTTGGCCGAGGCGATGGACTGGAACTGGGAGAGGTGCGCCTTGACGTTGGCGAGCGGGAGGTCGGGCGCCGCGAGCGCCGGGGCGGGCGCCGAGGGCGCCGCGAGGGCCGACGGCGCGACGGTGGCGAGCAGCCCGGCGGCGGCGAGGGCCGCGACGCCCGCGGTGGTGCGTCTCAGCGCCCTGGGCAGGGCGGGTCCGACAACTCGGGAGAGTCTCATGTGGGGCTCCGGATTCCGAACAGAAGTGGGGACGGAACGTGCGAGGCGCCCGGCGACGCGGGTGTCGCGGGGCGCCTTTGGAGCTGTGCGTTGCCTGATGTTGAAGGCGAGACGTGTCCACGTCAAGAGTAGAATCCGGTCACAATGCGGGCAGGCGTGTTCGTATAACGGACCGGCCGCCGCCCGGGGACGGCATTGCAAGTCGCCCCGTAGGCCCACCGGCCCGTGATCCCGTCACCCCGCAGGCCCGCAGGCCCGCAGGCCCGTCAGCCTGCCCGACCCTCCGTCCCCCCGTCCCTCAGAAGAACACCCCGCAGCGCAGCAGCACGTTCGCGTACGGGCGGGCCTCCCCGGTGCGGACCACCAGGCGCGCCCCGGCCGTCAGGCCCTTCAGCTCCTCGTGCGGGATCAGGTCGAGGGCGGGAAGGGACTCCCGCAGCAGCCGCGCCGCCGCCGGGTTGGCCTCCGACACCTCGCACGCCGCCGTTCCGCCCTCCACCACCAGCTCGGCGAGCAGGCCGTCCAGGACCTCCGCGAAGGACGGGACCCCGGCGCGGAACGCCAGGTCCACCACGCGCGGGCCCGCCGGGACCGGCATGCCCGCGTCGCAGACGAGGACCGTGTCGCCGTGGCCCAACTCGGCGAGCGCGCCCGCGAGATGGCGGTTGAGGATGCCCGACTTCTTCACGACGACGTGACCTCCGGCGCGACCGCGGCCAGCTCCGCCGCGGTCGGGTACGAGTCCTGCGCGCCCTTGCGGGTGACCGCCGCCGAGCCCACCCGCGCCGCGTAGGCCGCCGCCGTCACCAGGTCCTCGCCGAGGCCGAGGCGCCAGCCGAGCGCGGCGGTGAAGGCGTCGCCCGCACCGGTCGTGTCGACCGCCGCCACCCGCGGGCTCTCCACCCGCACGGGCTCCTCGCCCCGCTCGGCGGTCAGCGCGCCCTCGGCGCCCAGCGTGATCACCACGGAACGCGGACCGAGCGCCAGGAGCCCTCGCGCCCACTGCTCCGGGGTCTCGCCCGCCGCGTCGCCGAGGATGACCCTGGCCTCGTGTTCGTTGACCACCAGGGGATCGCAGGCGGCCAGCACCTCGTCCGGCAGCGGGGCCGGCGGCGAGGGGTTCAGGACCAGGCGGGCGCCGGGCCGCAGCCCGCGCGCCACCTCGGCGACCGTCTCCAGGGGGATCTCCAGCTGCGTGGAGACCACCCGCGCCGCAGTGAGCAGGCTGCCCGCCGCGCGGATGTCCTCGGGGGTGAGGCGCTTGTTGGCCCCGGGCGCGACCACGATGCTGTTGTCGCCCGAGGGGTCCACCGTGATCAGCGCGACGCCGGTCGGCGCGCCGCCCACTAGGACGCCCACGGTGTCCACCCCGGCCGCGCGCTGCGCGTCGAGCAGCAGCGTGCCGTGCGCGTCGTCGCCCACCCGCGCCAGGAGCGCGGTGCGCGCCCCCAGGCGGGCGGCGGCCACCGCCTGGTTGCCGCCCTTGCCGCCGGGATGGACGGACAGGTCGGAACCGAGGACCGTCTCGCCGGCCGTCGGCCTGCGCTCCACACCGACCACCAGATCGGCGTTGGCTGAGCCCACGACCAGCAGTTCGTAGTCGTCGTTCATGTGCTGTTCCCTGCTTTCGTACGGTGCCGGCGCGGCGTGCGGCCGGAAGGGGGCCCCGCGAGCGGGGCCCCCGGATGGAGCGGTCAGGCCATGGAGCGGTGCGGAGGGGTGGGTCAGGAGAAATTCTTCACGTTCTTCGCCGTGACGACCTTCACCGGCACCTTCACCATCTCCTTCACGTCCTTGCCCTGGCCCGCCCGCACAGCGTTGCGCACGGCGATCTTGCCCAGTTCCCCGGGCTGCTGTGCCACGGACGCGTACAGCGTGCCCGCCTCGACCGCCTTGAGGCCGTCGGGGGTCCCGTCGAAGCCGACCACCGGCACCGACTTCCCCGCCTTGTCGCCGAGGGCCTTGACCGCGCCGAGCGCCATCTCGTCGTTCTCGGCGAAGACGCCGTCCACGCCCTTGTGGGACTGGAGCAGGTTCGTCATGACGTCGAGGCCCTTGGTGCGGTCGAAGTCCGCGGGCTGCTTGGCGACGACCTTGATGCCGGGGTAGGCCTTGATGCCCTCCGCGAAGCCCTGCCCGCGCTCACGGCTCGCCGACGTGCCGGGGGTGCCCTGGAGGACGACGACCTCGCCCTTGCCGCCCAGCTTCCCGGCGAGGGACTTCGCCGCGAGCTTGCCGCCCGCGACGTTGTCGGAGGCGACCAGCGTGGCCGTCTCCGCCTTGTTGACGCCGCGGTCGGCCGCGACCACCGGGATGTCGGCCTTGTTGGCGCCGCGCACGGCGGGGCCCGCCGCGTCGGAGTCCACCGGGTTGACGATGATGGACCGCACGCCCTCGCCGGTGAAGTTCTGGAGCTGGTTGGACTGCTGCGAGGCGTCGTTCTGCGCGTCGGTGACCGTCAGGTCGACGCCCGCCTTCTCGGCCTCGGCCTGCGCGCCCTCCTTCATCTGCACGAAGAACGGGTTGTTGAGGGTGGAGAGCGACATGCCGACCTTCGTCGACGTGCCCGACGAACCCGAGTTGAAGAACGACACCGCGCCGATCACGGCCGCCACGACCACGGCGGCCACCGCGTACTTGACCGCCTGCGGGCCCTTGAGCCCGACGCCCGGGGCGCCCGACGAGGCGCCCGGGGTCGCCCCTGCCTTGCGGCGCAGCGTGTCGAGCAGCACCGCGAGCGCGATGACGACGCCGATCACGACCTGCTGCCAGAAGGCGGAGACGGACAGGAGGTTGAGGCCGTTGCGCAGCACCGCGAGGATCAGCGCGCCGACGAGCGTGCCGGACGCCTTGCCGACCCCGCCCGCGAGGCTGGCGCCGCCGATCACCACCGCGGCGATGGCGTCGAGCTCGTAGCCCTGCGCGGCCTGCGGCTGCGCCGAGACCAGACGGGAGGCGAGCACGATGCCCGCGACGGCGGCGAAGAGCCCGGAGAGCGCGTAGATGACGAGCTTCTGGCGCTTGACCCGCAGACCGGAGAGGCGGGCCGCCTCCTCGTTGCCACCGATCGCGTACATGGAGCGGCCGATGAACGTGCGGCCGAGGACCACGGCCGTGACCAGGCCCATCACGATCATCACGATCACCGGGACGGGCAGCCAGCCGCCGACCGTGTCCCCGAGGTGGGAGACCGAGTCGGGGAACGGGATCGGGCTGCCCTGCGAGATCACCAGGGAGAGGCCGCGGGCCACCGACAGCATCGCGAGCGTCGCGATGAACGGCGGCAGCTTCCCGTACGAGACGAGCAGGCCGTTGACGAGACCGCAGGCCATGCCCGCGGCGACGGCGAAGATCACGGCGAGCCAGACCGGCATCCCCTGGGAGGTGGCCGTCCAGGCGAGGACCGTGGCCGAGAGCGCGGCCACCGAACCAACGGACAGGTCGATGCCCGCCGAGACGATCACGAACGTCACGCCGAACGCGAGGATCGCCGTCACGGCGGCCTGCACGCCGACATTGAGCAGGTTCTGGGTGGTGAGGAAGTCGCCGGAGAGCAGCGACATCGCCACGACCAGGACGATCAGGGCGCTCAGCGCGCCGTTGTCGAGCAGGACGCGGCGGAGCGAACTCGCGCCACCCGCGTCGCGCTTCACGGTTTCAGTGGCCACGGGAGCCCTCCGCTTCTTCTTCGTTCGGTATCGCGTTCGACGCGTCGTCCTGTGCGGCCGCGTTGCTGACGGCAAGCGCCATCACGGCGTCCTGCGTGGCCTCTTCGGCGGGCAGTTCGCCGGCGATCCGGCCCTGGGCCATGACCAGCACCCGGTCGCTCATGCCGAGCACCTCGGGCAGGTCGCTGGAGATCATCAGGACCGCGTGGCCGGAGGCCGTCAGTTCATTGATGAGCTGGTAGATCTCGACCTTCGCGCCCACGTCGATGCCGCGCGTCGGCTCGTCGAGGATCAGCACCTCGACGTCGGCGAGCAGCCACTTGCCGATGACGACCTTCTGCTGGTTGCCGCCGGACAGCGTGCGCACGTGCTGGCCGAGGCCCGCCATCCGCACGCCGAGCTGCTCGGCGATCCTCGCGGCGTCCCGCTGCTGGGCCTTGAGGTCCACGAACCCGGCGCGAGTCGCCGACCGCAGTGTGACCAGGCCGAGGTTCTCCCCGACCGAGGCGTCGAGCACGAGGCCCTGGCCCTTGCGGTCCTCGGGCACGAGGCCGATCCCGGCGCCCATCGCGGCGTTCACGTCGTGCTCGGGCAGCCGCTCGCCGCGCACCTCGACGGTGCCCGCGTCGTACGGGTCGGCGCCGAAGACCGCGCGCACCACCTCCGTACGCCCGGCGCCGACGAGGCCCGCGAGGCCGACGACCTCACCGGCGCGCACCTCGAAGCCGACGTCGTGGAAGACACCGTCCCGGGTGAGTCCTTCGACGCGGAGCAGCGGCGGACCGACGTCCGGCCGCTCGCGCGGGTACTGCTGCTCGATGCTGCGGCCCACCATCAGCCGGACCAGCTCGTCCTCCCGTGTCGAGGCGGGCACCTGATCGACGCTGCGGCCGTCGCGCAGGACGGTGACGCGGTCGCCGAGCGCGGCGATCTCCTCCAGGTGGTGGGTGATGAAGACGACGCCGACGCCGTCCGCGCGCAGCGTGCGCACGATGCCGAACAGCTTGTCGACCTCCTCGGAGGTCAGCACGGCGGTGGGCTCGTCCATGATGAGCACGCGCGCGTCCAGGCTGAGCGCCTTGGCGATCTCGACCATCTGGAGCCGGGCGATGCCCAGTTCGCGCACCTTGGCGCGCGGTGAGACGGCGAGGCCGACCCGCTCCAGGAGGGCCCCGGCGTCCGCCTCCATCTTCTTGCGGTCGACCAGGCCGAGGCGGCGCGGTTGCCGGCCCAGGAAGATGTTCTCGGCGACCGTCAGGTCGGGTACGAGGTTGAACTCCTGGTAGATGGTGGCGATGCCGAGCCGTTCGGCGTCCTGCGCGCCGTTGATGCGCACCTCGCGCCCGGCGGCCAGGATGCGGCCGCTGTCGGGGCGGTAGGCGCCGGACAGCATCTTGATGAGGGTGCTCTTGCCCGCGCCGTTCTCGCCGAGCAGGACGTGCACCTCTCCGCGCCGCAGGTCGAAGTCCACGGAGTCGAGCGCGACGACTCCCGGGAAGGTCTTCCGTATGCCTTCGACGCGCAGCAGTTCCTCGTGCGCGTCGTTCTCCTGCGCGCCGCGCTTCGCCGTTTCCTGGCCGCTCACGGGCTGCTCCTTCGTACGCGGGTGTCCTCGCCGCAGGAACGCCGGACGACGAGGCGGGCCGGCAGGGTCACGGAACGGGGGCTCCTGCCCTCGATCCGGTCGACGAGCGCGTGCACGGCGGCCCGGCCGAGCTCCGCCGTCGGCTGGGCGATCGCCGTGACCGCGGGGTCGGTGTGCACGAACCACGGGATGTCGTCGAAGGCCGCGAGACCGATGTCGTGCGGGACCCGCAGGCCCCGCCCGCGGATCGCGTCGAGGGCGCCGAGCGCCATCAGGTTGTCGGCGGCGAAGACGACGTCGGGCGGCTCGGGCAGGGCGAGGAACCGCTCGGTGGCGCGGCGCCCGCTGTCGGCCTGGAAGTCGCCCTGCCCGATGTAGGCGTCGGGCAGCGCGGTGCCGTGCTCGCGCAGCGCGTCCCGGAAGGCCTCGACGCGCTCGCTGCCGGTGGTGGTGGCCGCGGGGCCCGCGATGATGGCGAGCCTGCGGTGGCCGAGGCCGTGCAGATGGGCGACCAGGTCACGCACGGCCTGCCGGCCGTCGGAGCGGACGACGGGTACATCGACGCCCACGCCGGGTATCCACCGGTCCACGAAGACCATCGGGGTGCCGGCGCGCACGGCGTCGAGCATCAGCGGGGAGCCGCCGTCGGTGGGGGAGACGAGCAGGCCGTCGATCCGCCGGTCGAGCAGCGTCCGCACATGGTGGTCCTGGAGCTCGGGCCGCTCGTCGGCGTTGCCGATGATCACGCTGTAGCCGAGGGCGCGGGCGGCCTCCTCGACGGAGCGGGCCAGCTCGGTGAAGTACGGGTTCAGCACGTCGCTGATGACGAGGCCGAGGGTGTGCGTCTGGTGGGTGCGCAGGGACCTGGCCACGGCGTTCGGCCGGTAGCCGAGCGCCTCGACGGCGGCGAGCACGCGCTCCCGGGAACCGGGGCTGACCGAGGGGTGGCCGTTCAGGACCCGCGACACCGTGGCCACGGAGACCCCGGCCTCGGCCGCGACGTCCTTGATCCCGGCCGAGCCGGGCGGACTGGGGGTCATCGCCGCTCCCACCTCCTTGTGGAATCGATTACACGGAGGATTGGAAACGATTACATGGGTGGCTGGCAAGGGGGTGAGGAGGCCTGTGGGGCGAGTGAGACCTGATTGTGATGGTCGGGCCCGGCGGTCCGGGGCGGTCCGCCCGGCGGTCCCCCGGGGAGTAGCCCATTCCGGTGGTCCGAGGGGGCTCAGTCCACCCCGTTGAGCCGAGGCGGGGGTCAGCCCGCCCGGCGGCCCGGTGGGGGGCGCAAGCCCACCCCTGTAGTTCGAGGGGCCTCAGTCCGTCCGGTAGTCCGAGGGGGCTCAGCCCGTCCGGTGGCTTGAGGGGGCCGAGCCGGCCCGGCGGTCCCCCGGGGGGCCCATTCCGGTGGTCCGAGGAGGCTCAGTCCACCCGGCGGCCCGGGGGGAGTGCGGGGGCTAAGTCCACCCCGGTAGTCCGAGGGGGCTGAGTCCATCCGGCGGCCCGAGGGGGCTCAGTCCGTCCGGAACGGCACCGTCAGCCACGGGCTGTCCGGGTCCGTGGTCAGGGCGCGGTGGGCGTGCAGGACGTCCGTGTACCAGGCGCCGAACGACTCCTCGTCGAAGTGCAGACAGCGCCCGAGCACGTAACCCGCCGAGAACTCCTCCCACGAGGTGTACGAGGACTGCGCCGCCCGGGAGACCCGCTCGACCGCCGTCCGCATCTCCGCCTCGGTGGCGTAGCGCGCGCCCCTGCCCCAGCGGGCCATCTTCGAGGCGCGGCCGATGTCCCAGGCCGCGACGGTGCGCACGAAGCCGTCCGGCGGCAGCAGCCCGTCCGCGCGGAAGCGGGCCTCGTAGCGCAGGACCTTGCCGACCAGGTCGCGCATGGCGGTCACGAAGTCGTCCAGGTCCGGGTCGTCGCCGGGGCGGTGCGGAGTGTCGGGGCCGCCGGTCTCCACGACGCGGTTGCGCAGGGTGACCTCGACGCACTCCCGCCACCGCTCGGGGTCGAGGCGCGGGCCGACCTCGGCGAGCACCGCGACCCGGGCGCCGAGCACGAAGTCCCAGTACCAGGGGCTGACTTCGCGCGTCATCAGGCGCTCCTGGGTGGCCAGCCACTCCTCGCGGCTCGTCACGCCCCAGGACTCGGCGAGGCGGTTGATCTCGTTGTGGTGGCCCGCGCCGTGCCAGTCGAGGGTGTTCCAGGGGTCGCCGTTGGCGAAGCAGAGGTGCGCGCCGCAGGCGAGGCCGTGCAGCAGCGGGCCGGGGGCGGGGGCTCCGGTGCGGCGCGTCTCGATGCGGTCGCCGAGGCCGCCGGCCCTGTGGTGGCGCTCGTGCAGGTCGGTCCAGACCTGCCGCTCCTCGTCCGTGGTGAGGAAGTACCGCTCGCACGGCGTCGCCGCGTTGACCGCGAGGATCCGGACGTCGTCGGGGCACCCCTCGGCGAGCGCGCCGAGCGTCACGAACTCGTAGACCACGGCCGGGTGGGGGCGCGGGAGCAGCCCCGCCGTGTACACCTGCGCCGCCTTCCCGCCGTCCGGCAGGTCGACGGTGAACAGCGGGCTCGACTCCGCGTCCGGGTCCTTCTCGTGCAGGGCCACGGGGCGGTACAGGCCCTCCACGGCGATGGCCCGCAGATAGGCGTACGCGTCGTCGGCCTCGCTCAGTTCGTACAGATGCTGTTCCAGGTCGGCGGGGGCCAGCCAGGGGCTCCCGGGCTCCGGGGCGGGCACCGACGGGAAGATCTCGTCGTGCAGCTCGTCCTGGGGTGCCGGCATGGTGATCTCCGCTTTCGTCAGTGGATCTTGCAGCTTACGTGGGGTGGTGTCTTTCGGGGGACGCGTCTGCCGGGTCGCTTCCCGCCGCCGGGCGCGGGTTCTCTTCGACTGGTCGCGCGGTTCCCCGTGCCCCTGACGGGGCGGTGGTGCGACTGTCGCGTGACGGGGCGGGGGTGAAGTTGGCGGACGGCCTGCGGAGCGGTGCTCGGGGTGGTCAGAATGTGGCATGGCCATCCGTCGCCTCAGTTACCGGCTCGACCACGAGCCGGACACCGGAGCCGTCCGTCTGATCCCCGCACAGCCCGTCCGCTCCCCGCGTGAGGAGTCCCAACACCGCATAGCCGTGACCGGGTTGGGCCCCGCCGTCGAGGCCGTCATCGGCACCGGCTCCGAGCTGAGCTACACCCTGCTCCCGGACGGCGGCAGGCTCCTGTGCGCCACGCTCGCCGACCGGCGCGTGGAGGCGCTGCACCTGAGCGCGAGCACGCCGGGGCCCGGCTCCGTGTGGCCGATCGACACCTGGCGCTCCGGCACCTGGGAGCCGGACGCGGGGGAGGAGCTCGGAGCGGGGTTCGTCGAGTCGGAACTGCCCGTCACACGAGCGCACTTCGACAGCGGGCGGCTCGTGGAGTTCGCCAGGGCGCGCGCGGAGCGGGTCGCGCCCTTCCTCGCCGATGTGCGCCGCCTCTTCGACGACCCGGCGGGACGGCAGATCGTCCTGGTCGAGGAGGACCCCGAGACCGTCGCCCACTGGGTCGCGCTGGCCTGCGCCTCCCTGCCCGAGGCCTACGTCCCCGTCCTGACGTTCACCACCCGGACCGACGATCCGCACCGCGCCCCGCAGCAGATCATCGGCATCGGCCCCGACGTGGAGTTCGACCGCGACGAGGCGACGGTCGAGTACCTCTACCGCGTGCACGACGGCACCGGCGGCCCCCAGAGTCCGCCCGCTGGGAGCGACGCCTGGGCGCAGCTCACCGCCGAGCGCTGGATCTCCGGCAGCCCGCCCACGCCCGGCACGGGGGCGGGCGCCGACGACGCCTTCGCCCTGATCCCGCTCATCTCCGGTGGAAGCGGCGGCCGGGCCGGGGCGGCGGGCCTCACCGGCGCCGGCCTCGCGGGGCTCCGCGGCGAGTCGCTGCGCGCCCTCCTCGACGCCTTCGCCGGGACCGTGGCCAGGGGCGAGGCCGACGCCGCCACGCTCGACCAGCTCGAAGCGCTGTGCAGGGAACTCACGGGCGAGCGGGCACGCGCCGCGCGGCCCCTCGCCCGCGCCCTCGTCACACACCGCCTCGACACGCGCCGCACCCGCGGCGCCCTCCCCGACCTGGCCGCCTTCGAGGGGCTGCCGCTCGGCGAGGACGCCTGGCGCGAACTGCGCGAGACGTACGGCGAGCGTGCCGACGAGGCCCTGCGCCGGGCCCTGCGCGGACCCGTCCCCACTTGGACCGAACCGCTGCGGCACGCCCTCGCGGTGACCGCCGACAACGGCCCCGGGCTCGCCGAGGCCATGGACCGCCTCGCCGACGCCCTGCTCCGCCCCGAACAGCGCGAGTGCGCCCACGCGGTGCGGCTGCTCGAAGACGTCGGCCACGAACCCTTCACCCGCCGGGTGCTGAGCCTGCTCTCCGTGGAACTGCACCCCCGCAAGCTGGACCGGCTGCGGGAGCTGGCCGCGTCCCCGCAGGGCGTGTGGCTGCAGCGCAACATCGACCAGGCGCCCCTCCCCGTGCGCCTCGCCACCGCCGCGGCGCTCTGGTCAGCGGCCCCCGACCGGCTGCGCGGCGCGGAGCTGTTCGAGCAGCTCATCGGGCTCCTCCCCGGGCGGCGCGTCGGCGACGTCACGATGCTGCGGCTGCTCTGGCGCCTCGTCTGGCGCAGCAAGACGCCCGACCGCGCGGACGTCGCGTGGGTCGCCCGCACCTGCACGCCCCGCCTCGTCGTCGACGCGGGCCTCGGCCGCGGCATCATCCACTGGGTCAGGGACCCCGACCGCTGTGACCCGGAACTGGTCGCCTTCGCCCGCGACATGCGCGGTGACGCGCAGCTCGGAATGGCCGACCGCGCCACCGCCGACCTGCTCGTGACCGCCCAGGACCTCGCCGACGGCCGGCTGGGCGTCACGCGGTCCTCCGTCGGCCGCCTCGGCGAACTCGACCGCAAGGCCGCGCCGCTGAGCCGGGTGCTGCGGCTGGGCGTCGACGAGCGGTTGGGGCGCGCGCTCGCCGGGGCCAACCCGCTCGACGTGTGCGAGTCCCACGGGCTGCGGCTCCTCGTCGCCGCGAGCCCGGAACTGCTGAGGGCCTATCGCGCGTACTTCCTGAACGAACAGATACGGGAAGGGATGATGCGCGAACTGCCCGAGCACCCGACCGAGTTGGCCGCGTACTACCACATCTGGCGCCCCCGGCGGCGGCACGGCGTCACCGACGAGTGGCGCGCGGTCGCCGAGGAACTGCTCGGCCAGGTGCTCGCCCCCGTCGTCGCGCACATGGACGAGCACCACCTCGGCCGGGTCGCCACCGTTCTCCAGCGGGAGGACCAGGACCTGCGGGGGTGGACGGCGTGGCGCCACCGGATCAAGCAGCAGGACGAGTGACCCCCGCGTCCGTGCCCCGCGGGCCCCGGCCCGCGGGCCCGCCCGCACCCTTCACGCTCCACAGGAAAGGACCAGCGTGAGCGACACCACCCAGATCCTCGCCGACAACTTCCCCGGCGGCAGCATGGCCAGCCGGCCCGTCCACTTCATCTGGATGCTCGACTGCTCGGGCTCCATGGGCGTCAACGGCAAGATCGGCCAGCTCAACTTCGCCATCCGCGAGGCCATCCCCGAGATGCAGCAGGCCGCCCAGTCCAACCCCGCCGCCTCCCTGCTCGTGCGGGCCATCACCTTCGCCAGCGGGGCGAGCTGGCACGTCAGCGACCCCACCCCCGTCGACCAGTTCTCCTGGGAGGACGTCCACATCTACGGCGGCACCGACATGGGCGCCGCGTTCAAACTGGCGGCCGGCGCGCTGCAGACCCCGCCGATGCCCCAGCGCGCCCTGCCGCCGGTGCTCGCCCTCGCCTCCGACGGCCAGCCCACCGACGACTGGCGCGCCGGGCTCCGCGCCATCGACGGCACCCCGTGGGGCAAGCGGGCCGTGCGGGTCGCGGTCGCCATCGGGGACGACGCCGACAAGAGCATGCTCAAGGAGTTCCTCGGCAACCCCGAACTGGAGCCGCTCCAGGCGAAGAACCCCCGCCAGCTCGCCGCCGCCATCCGCTGGATGTCCACCGCGGTCGTCAAGGACGCCTCCACGCCAAAGGTCGACGACGGATCGAGGGCCACGACGACGCCGATCGACGTGCCGTCGATGACCAAGGGCGAAGACGACATCTGGTGACCGAGCCGGGGACAGTGACGGAGCGCGACCCGGCGGCGGCACTGGTGACGTCCGCGCCCTGGACGCTCATCAGCGGCGCGGTCAAAGGGGTCGCGAAGAAGTACAGCCAGGACCGCAGCGCGCTCCTGCCCGTCGCGGGAGGGCGCGCCGTCGTCCTCGCCGTCGCCGACGGACACGGCAGCGCCGCGCACTTCCGCAGCGACCTGGGGGCGCGCTGGGCGGTCGAGGAGTTCACCGCGTGCGCGCGGGCTTTCGCGTACGAGGTGGTGCGCGTCGGCGGTGATGCGGCGCGCTGGACCGGGCTGCGCGAGGAGGCGCGCCGGCTGCCGCAGCAGGTCGGCCACCGCTGGCACGAGCGGGCCCTGCTGCACGACTGCAACGCGCCCGCGCACGGCCCCGCCGTCCCGCGCCGCACGGCCGGGGAGCGCGAGGGGCCCCGGGACCTCGCCGCCTACGGGAGCACGCTCATAGGCGCCGTCCTGACCGAGCACATGGTGTTCTGCTGGCAGTTGGGCGACGGCGACTTCGTCCTCGTCGACGACGCGGGCACCCCGCACACGCCGCTCTCCACCGGCCCCGACATGGGCGACGAGACCGACTCGCTCTGCGAGCCTGAGCCCTGGCGCAAGACGCGGTCGTACTGGCGGCCGTTCACCGGCGGGCCACCGCCGTGCGTGCTGCTCTCCACCGACGGGCTCTCCAAGAGCTTCACCGACGACCAGGGGTTCCTGGACTTCGCCACCGGCGTCCGCGGCCGGGCCGCCGAGCAGGGTGTCGCCGCGGTCCAGGCCCAGCTCCCGGACTGGCTGGCGCGCGCCGCCACGTTCTCCGGGGACGACACGACCCTCGTGGGCGCCATCGCGGCGTCCGCCCAGCACAGCGACGACAGCTGAGTGCAGGAAGGAACAGCATGACGAACGGCATGCTCGCCGCCGGAAAGACCCTGGTGGCCGAGTCGGGGGAGAAGCTCAAGGTCGCCGAGCTCTTCGGCTCGGGCGGCCAGGGCGAGGTCTACCGCGTCCAGACGCCCACCGGCGACCGCGCGGTCAAGTGGTACTACCCGCAGCTCGCCGACGCCAGGCAGCGGACGATCCTCGAAGGGCTGATCGACAAGGGCTGGGACGACGACCGCTTCCTGTGGCCGCGCTCCATCGTGATGGACCCCGAGGGCGAACAGCCGGGATTCGGCTACGTGATGGACGTGCGGCCCGCCCGCTTCTGCGACCTGCCCGCCCTCTTCCGCCGCGACCCCTCGGTCTCGGCGGCGACCATGCGCACCCTGGTCACCGTGGCCCTGCACACCGTCGAGGCGTACCGCGCGCTGCACTCCCGCGGCATCGCCTACCGCGACATCAACTGGGGCAACATCTTCTTCGACCCCCGCACCGGCGACATCCTGGTCTGCGACAACGACAACGCCGTCGTGGAGGGCGCCGAGGCGGCCGTCGAGGGCACCATGGACTTCATGGCGCCCGAGCTGGTGCGCGGCGACCGGGGCGCCATGCCCGGCACCCAGAGCGACCTGCACTCGCTTGCCGTGCTGCTGTTCTACCTCCTGATGAACGACCACCCCTTCAACGGCGCCCTGCAGTTCAACATCCGCTGCCTGGACCCGGCGGCCAAGCGCAAGCTGTACGGCACCGACCCCGTCTTCGTGTACGACCCGAACGACACCCGCAACCGCCCGGTGGCCGGCGAGCAGCCGACCGTCGTCGCGAGCTGGAACGCACTGCCGAAGATCCTGCGCGACCTCTTCGTCCGCACCTTCACCGACGGTCTGAAGAACCCCGCGCTGCGGGTGCGCGAGTCGCAGTGGCGCGAGGCGCTCAGCCAGGTCCTCGACGCCATCACGCAGTGCGGCGCCTGCGGCAAGCAGAACCTCACCCAGCCGGACGGCGCACCCCCCGAGTGCTGGAAGTGCCGCAACACCCTGACCCTGCCGCCGAGTCTGGAACTGGTCACCGGAACCGGCACGCTCCGCAACCGCCGCGGCATCCGGCTGGCCCCGAGCGCCCGCGTCTACGCCCACCACCTGCGCGACGACCCCGACCGGCACGACTTCACCGCCGTCGTCGGCGAGGTGACCGAACACCCGCAGCAGCGCGGACGGTTCGGCCTGACCAACCGGACGAACTCCGTGTGGACGGCGCGCAAGGACGACGGGACCGTACGCGACGTCGACCCGGGCAAGACGATCGCGCTGCGCTCGGGGCTGCTGATCGAGTTCGGCGGCGGCACGGAGGCCGTGGTCAAGGAGTAGCACCCGAGGGGGCCGCGGCCCGGCCGCTCAGGTCCGCCGCCAGCGCCGCCAGAACGACCACCAGCGCGGCGGCGGGGGCGGCGGCACGGGCGGAGGCGGCGGCGGAGCCGCCGGGAGCGCCGCGCGGGCCGGCGCCGTGTCGATCGCCACGGCGTCGGGGCGGGGCAGCGGCACCACGGTGACCTCGCACGCCGCGGCGGAGACGGGGATCTCCACCCGGCCGGCCCGCAGCGCGCTGCGGGCCACGCGCCGCTCGTCGCCGAGGGACCCGTCGGTCCACGCCACGCGGACGAGGACCGCGGGCTCGGGCCAGTCGAAGGCCAGCTCGGCGCGGTCGGCGCTCAGCCGTCGTACGCGCAACTCCCCTATGGCCGCCGGGTGTTCTATGACCAGGCTCGGCCCGGAGACGGCCCGGCCGCCGAGGACGCTCACCGCCGTCACCCGCACGCGCCGCTCGGGCGGCGGGGTGAGCTCCACGAGCGACTCGGCGCCGGAGGAGACCGCGGGCAGCCGGTCCACCGTGCCGACGAGCGCGGAGACGTCGGTGCCCGGCGCGACCGGGCCCGAGGTCCAGGGCAGCAGATGGCTCTCGCCGACCGCGGGGGGCCGCCAGGCGATGGTGACGCGCCCGCCGCCGGGGTCCCTGCGCACGGTCAGCTCCTCCACCGGTGACGGCCACCGCTCGGCGCGGGCGGTGACGAGGACACCGCGGGACCACACCAGGCCGCCGTCGGCGTCGCGGTAGCCGCAGCGCACCTCGTACGTGTACATGCCCGGGGCGAGCGGGGTGTCGAGCAGCCGGTCGTGCTCGCAGGGCACCCGGACCATCGACCCCTCGCCCCAGCCGTCGGCGTCCTCGCCCGCGCCGGAGCGCGTGACCCGCACCTCGGCCGCCGCGGGGTCGGGCCGCCAGGACAGCCGGAGGCCGCCCGGCACGACGTCGGCGCGCAGCTCCGTCACGAGGGGTGTGATCAGCACCGGGGCGGTGACCCGCGGCACCCCGGCGATGCGGGAGCGGCGCAGCGGGATCACCGCGTACCGCAGGGTGCGTCCCACCGGGGCGTCGGCGTCCACGGCGGCCGTGCCGGGCCCGCCCGCCGCCGTCTCCACCGCGAGGTGCGGGGCGCCGTCGGGGAAGCGGAGCACCCGGTAGGAGACGCCGTCGGCGCGGCGGGTGGGCCCGCACCAGGCGAGGCGCACGGTCCGGTCGTCGGTCGTGGCCGTCACGGCCGCCTCGGCCGGGGTGAGCGGGTCGTCGGCCAGGAGCGCGGCCACGCGCAGCAGCCCCGCCTGGGCGTCCGCGTCGTCCCTGGCCAGGCGGAGGGCGGCGAGCCAGGAACGGGCGGCGGACCGCAGCGACCCGGCGGCCTCCTGCCGGGCGCCTTCGGCGGTAAGTTCGCGCACCTCGGCGGCGCGGGCGCGGACGCCGTCCACGAGCGCGGCGAGGCGGTGGTCGTCGGGGCCGTCGGGGTAGGTGGAGGCGGGCGGCAGCCGTGCCACGACGCCCTCCGCCTCGCGCAGCCGCACGCCGGGCCATACGTCGTTGAGCGTCTCGGCGGCGTGCCGGGCGGGGCCCGCCTCCGGGAACCCGGCGGCCACGGCCGCGGCCAGCGCGCCGGCCTCGCTCCGGTGCACCCCGAGCGCGACGGCGTCGTCGGCCCGCGGGTGCTCCCCGCCGTCCCGCAGCCGGCAGCACACCTCCCACAGGACGAGCCGCCGCAGGCCCATCGCGTCATCGCGTACGAGGGTCTCCAGGGTGTCGACCAGGGCCGCGGCGGCGAGGGCGCGCGCGTCGGCCGCCGCCAGCCAGTGCTGCCGGGCCCGGCGCACGTACGGCAGGTCGACGCGCGTCCAGTGGCCGCCGCGGCCGGGGAACCAGAGTCCGTCGAGAACGCGGAAGCCGTCGTCGGTCTCGGCCTTGGGGAGCGTGCCGAAGACGGCGTTGGCGGAGGTCGCCGCGGGCGCGGGCGGGCGCAGCACGTCGGCGGCGTGCCGGAAGGACAGGGCCGTCAGGGCGTTGTGCAGGTGGACGTAGCCGCGCATCGCGGGGGTGCGGGGCAGCACGGGGCGCGGCGGGCGGGTGCCGCTCGTCCTCGGGCGCTCGCCGGGGCGCAGGACCGCCATGGCTCAGCCGCCCGGCGCGGTGTAGAAGTACACGCGGACGACGGCGGTCTCGGGGCGTTTGCCGAGGTTGTGGAAGTCGTCCGTCGCCGTCTTCCCGGTGAACATGTCCCCGCGGCCCTTGCCGAGCAGGCCGTTGACGCGGTGGGCGTAGACGGTGCCGTTCGGGCCGCCGCCGAAGGTGAGGACGAGCGCGGCCGTCCGCCCCTTCCACTTCCGGGTGCCCCTGCTGATCTGCTCGACCAGATCGCCCTTGTCCCTGCCCGAGACCGTGAACTCGCGCGGGTTGCGGTCCACCGCACGGGGTCCCGTGGGTGTCGGGGTGGGCTTCGTCGGCGACGGCTCGGGCCGGTCGTCGGCGAGCGGGTCGGGGCGGTCGGCCATGGACACGAGCGCGAGGACGAGCAGCAGGTCGGCGAAGAGCCATCCGGCGAGCATCACCACGCCGAGCCGCCCGCCCCGCCCGCGCGCCGGCCGCTTCCGGGTCACGCGGAGCCTCCGTCACGGGGCGCCGGCGGGGGCAGGCGGGTGGTCGGCGGGTCGAGCGGGTCCTCGCGGCGTTCGTCGAGGGGCCGGGCGGGCGCGGGGAAGGGGGTGCTGGTGGCCACCGGGTCGTCGGGCGTGCTGCCGGGCGGGTGGCCGTCGCCGGGGGAGCCGCCGGAGGCCGCCCCGGGCCGGTGCGTGGTGCTCGTGGCGGTGCCGTGGCCGCCGGGGGCCCCGCCGTTCGCGGCGGTCGCGGCGCCGCCGCCGTGGCCGCCGCGGGACCCGCCGTTCGTGCCGTACGCGGCGGTGGCGCTCGGCTCCTGTGCCGGGGTGAGCGGGACGCCCTGGAGCGGCATGGCTCGCGCGAGCACACCCATGCGGGCGTCGAGGCGGGCCGCCGCGTCCTGCCAGTGGGCCGCCGCCGCGTCCCAGCGCTCCGTGGCCTCGCGCATGCCGTCCACGGCGTCGCCCGTGCGACCGGTGCTGGAGATCAGGGCCTGGGAGGCCTGTTCCGTCGCCTTGACCACCGACTCCGACCGCGCCACCAGCGACTGCTGCGCGGTGACCAGGGCCTTGAGCGACGCCTCCACCGTGTCGCCCGCCGACTTGACCTGGCTCGCGATCCTGCCGGCGGCGATCGCGTTGGCCCGCCCGGCCTTCGCGGCCTCCGCCGCGCCGTCGTGCAGCGTGGTGTCGATGCGGTCGGCGACGGCGCCGAGCTTGGGGACCTCCTTGGTCAGGGTCAGCGCCGCGTTCTTCAGCGCGTCGGTGGCCTGCCCCACGGACGCGGTCGCGCCGCTGAGCGCCTGATGGCTCAGCGTCGCCTTGGCGGTCAGGTCCCCCATCTCCTTGGCGGCCTTCGTCAGCTCCGCCGCGAACTGCTGCGGCGATGCGGCGCGGTGCGGGACCAGCAGCAGCTGCGCGCGGGTGAGGACCGAGGCGAGCTCGGCGAGGAGCCGCTCCCGTGCGGCCTCCTGCGCGGCCTCCTCCCGGTCGGCGCGCACCCGCACGCGCGCGTGCCAGCCGGAGAGCGCCACCAGCAGGGCGATGAGCAGGACGGCCATCAGGGCCACGTTCTCGAAGCGGCCCAGTGAGGACAGATGCCCGCCGAAACCCGACTGCCAGAGCTGGAGGAAGGGGCGCGTCGCCTGCTTCGGCTGCTCCTCGGCCAGCTCCCCGTACGCCCGCACGGCCTCACGCAGGCCGTACCAGGTGATCAGGAGCGGCACGAACACCAGCACCCCGAGGGCCGCCTCCAGCACGCGGTCCCGCTTGCCAGACGTCTGTTCGGGGGGTGAGGTGACGCTCTCCGGGCGTACGTAGGCCTGGACGAGGTCGACCTCCGCCCACTGGTCGAGCCGCGACACGGAGCCCAGGTCCTCGTGCAGCGCGTTGAGTTCGGCGGAGCGCGGCGACAGTTCGGCCACGGCCGCGAGACGCCGCAGCTCCGTGATGATCAGGGCTTTGTCGAGCAGTTGTGCGGGCGTCAAGCGCTTTCCTCCCTGGCATGCGGGGGTGGCTCACGAAGTGGGGGACGGGCTCTCGGGCCGTGGGACCCTAGCCGAGGACGTCCCCCCTGCCCCGCCGGTTCCTGCCGTCACGGTTCAATCGCCGCAACAGCGCCTCGGCGTCGGCGTGTTCAGGGTCCCACGTCAGACACTTCCCCAGGGCCTCGATCGCCTCATCCCGCTCGGCGCGCCGGTCCAGTTCCACGGCGTGCCGGTAGGTGCGCTCGGCGAGCAGCCCCCGCACCCGCACGTTCGTCGGATCGTGGCCGTACGCGCAGTTGAGCCACCGCTCGGCGTCGGCGAAGTGCTCCGGGGACATGTCGGCCATGGCCGCCGCGCAGTGCACGTCGATCATCGCGTCCAGCATGTCGGCGCCGGCCGGTCTGGTCGCCGCGTCCTGCCAGGCGATGTGCGCCGCCTGCACGGCGTGGTCGTAGTGGCCGAGCGAGAGCAGCGCCTGCGCGCGGGCGAGCTGCCGCCGGGACGCGCGGTCGAGCACCGGCGCGGGCGCGGGGTCCGGAGGCGGCACGGGATCAGGCAGGGGCGGCGCGGGGCGCTCCAGGCCGTCGAGGAGCTGCTGCGCCTCCGCGATGATCTCGCGCAGCAGCTCGGCCGCCCTGCCCGTGCGCCCCTGCGCGATGAGCGCCCGCGCCTCCTCCACGGCCCGGGTGGCGCGGGGATCGTGGGCGACCCGCGGGTCGCGCGCCCCGGAGGGCCGCCGTGCGGGATGATCCGCCCCGTCCGCGTCCTGGCGGCGGCCCGCGTCCTCGGACGGGCGGTCCCCGTCGCCGCCCACCAGCGTCGCCGTGAGCGGCGGCGCGTCGGAGAGGGTGTCCTGGGAGAGCGCGGCCGGTTCCAGCGGGCCCTCCTCCAGGGCCGACGGCCCCGAGGACGCGCCGCCACCCGCGAGCCGCAGCGCGTGCTTCAGCGCGCCGAGCGCGAGCAGTTCGGGGGTCGCCCGCACACAGCGCCGTCCGAGCCCGGCTACCCGCGAACGCACCTGCTCCATCCGGGTGTTGCCGCCCACGAGGAGCAGTGTGTCGACATCCTCCTGCCGCATCCCCGACCGGTCCAGGAGCGCCTGCGCCCGGTCCAGGGTGCGCCGCACGTGCCGGTCCACGTACGCGTCGAAGTCGTGCCGGTCGATCCGCACCTGGAGCGGCGGCCCGCCGCCGAACCGCAGCCCGAGCACCGCGGCCTGCGGCCCCTTCGCCCTGCCCAGCGCCTCGCGCGCCTCCTGCCCGCGCACCCGGAGGCCCTGCCACACGGAGGTGTCGGGCCCCGCGGCCCGCCACGCGCCGCCTCGCGGCAGCAGCCGGACCGCCGAGGACAGCAGCTCCGCGTCGAACGCGCGGCCCCCCGACGTCGTCCCGCCCTCGTAGCCCAGGGAGCGGAAGTGGCCGCGCACGCTGCGGATCAGGCCCAGCTCGAACCCCTCGTACCCCATGCCGTAGACCAGGCACGTGCCGCTGTCCCGCTCCGTGGTGTGGCCGATCACCGCGGCCATGGAGTCGCTGACGAGGCGCGCCGGTTCGAGGCCCGCCGCGCGCGCCGCGTCCCGCAGGGCCGAGCGCTGCGCCGAGCCGAACCGCGCGGGCACGCTGATCACGGTCTGCGCGACCCGCCCCGGCGCCGCCGCCTCCACACGCTCGCGCAAGGACCGCAGCCTGCGCACCACGATCTCGTCCGCGTCGGCCGCCCCCTCCGAGGTGCGCACCGGACGCCCGCTGCCCAGGCGGCTCTTGAGGCTCGGGAACGTCACCGGCAGCGTGCCCGTCTCCGCCGGCTCGCACAGGAGCCACGGCCCGTCCTCGCCCTCCTCCGTCTCCAGGCGCCTGCCGGGGCCGTCCGGCAGCGCGAACAGCGCCCGCAGGCCCGTGGCGCCGAAGTCGATGCCGAGGCTGACGGGGGCCGCCCCCGGCGCGGTGCGGCCGTCCTGCCGTGCCTGCGTCATCCGCCCGCCGTCTCTTCGGCGAACCGCAGGATGCCCTCGTAGTCGGGACGGTCGGGCAGCGTCGGCACGGCGCGCTCGGACTGGGCCACCGCCACCAGGTTGACCAGGTTGCGGGCCTGCTGGGCGGTCTGCACGCGGTTGCCCTGCCGATGGGCCTGCTTGACGTACTCCACCGCCTCGTTGATCTGCCGGACCGTCTCCGGCGGCGCTCCCTCCGAGGCCAGCTCGGCCTGGCGGAACTGGCTGGCCAGGCCGCACTGGCGGTACATGTCGTCGAGCAGCAGCTCGGTCAGGCGCTTGTACTCGCCGCTGTCGCCCATCGCCACCGCCCGCTGCGCCTGCTCGATGTCCCGGCGCACCTTCATCGCCTGCACGGGCTCGATGTAGGGCCCGTACCGCCGCAGGAAGTGGTCGGCCTCCCGCTCGGCGAACGCCAGCTGCTCGCGCAGGACCGCGCTGTCCAGCTCCTCCACCGGCTCGGGCGGCGGGGTGCGCGGTTTCTCGCGGTTGGGCGTGGCCTCCAGCGTCATGTCGGTGCCGCGCACACTGATCTTCACCGTGATGATGCGGTCCGCCGAGTAGTTGAAGGAGACGTCCACCTGCCGGTTGACCTCGATCTCCTGTGGCAGCTCGAACTCCACCACGCCCTGCTCGTGGTTCTCGCTCGCCACCTTGCTGTCGCCCTCGTACACCGGCACCCGGATGCGGCGGCTGTCGGTGGCGTAGAAGGTGCGCTGGCGCGGTTCGGAGAGCGGGTACGGCGATCCCGCCTCGATGATCTCCACGAACACGTCGCGCTGGCTGCCCTTGATCGCGGCGATGCCCATCGCCATCGGCGTCGACTCGTACAGGCCCGTGTCGCCCTTGGACCGGCCGTCGGCCAGGCTCCGGCCGCAGACCGAACAGGCGACCGCCCCGTACTCGTTGACCTTCGCGCACTGCGGGTCCGAGCACTCCACGCCGTGCAGCGTCTCGGCGAGGACGCCCGCGCCGAAGGCCACGCACTCCATCGGGTTGATGTTCCTGCGGACCTTCGCCGCGCCGAAGAACGCCTCGACCGCCTCGTACACCGGCCGGGTGAGCGTGCCGCCGCCCACCAGGAGGACGTCGGAGATGTCGTCCGTGGACAGCTCGTAGCGCGCCAGGGTCTCCTGGACCAGCGCCATGGTCCTGCCCACCAGCGGCGCGATCATCGCGTTGAAGTCGGCGCGCGTCAGCTTCATCTCGACGTCGAGCACGCCGTTCTCCCCGCGGTAGGCCGCGGGGACCACGATGTAGGTCTCGTCCATGTCGTTCAGCTCCCGCTTGGCGCGCTCGGCGGCCTTCTTCGCGTGGAAGAGGAACGCCTTGTCGCCCGACGGGTCCACGTGGTGCTCCTCGCGCATCCACGCGATGATCCGCTCCACGATCGCCAGGTCGAAGTCGTCGCCGCCCAGCCAGATGTCACCGGCCGAGCGCAGCACCTGGAACTGGCTCCTGCCCTCCTGGTCCTTGACCGCGTTGAGCACGGAGATGTCGAAGGTGCCGCCGCCGAGGTCGTAGACGAGGACCCGGCTGCGCGCCCCGCCCGGCTTGTGCAGGCCGAAGGCGACCGCGGCGGCCGTCGGCTCGTCGACGATCTTCTTGACCACCAGGCCCGCCTTCTCGGCGGCCTCGCGCGTGGCGGCGCGCTGGGCGTCGCGGAAGTACGCGGGCACGGTGATCACGGCGTGCGTCACGGGTTCGCCGAGGGTGCGTGAGGCGTCTCTGACCAGCTTGTCCAGGATGACGCTGGAGATCTCGGCGGGGGTGCGGGCCCGGCCGCCGAGCACCACGTGGGCCCGTGGGTCGTCGTCGGGGCCCGCGACGATCTCGTAGCTCATCCGGTCGCGCGCCTGCGCCACGGAACCGTCGGCGAAGTCCCGCCCCATCAGCCGCTTCACCGAGGCGATGGTCTCCTTGGGCTGCATGATCGCCCAGTTCAGCGCGTCCTCGCCGACCAGCGGCTGGTCCTTGCCGTCCCGGTGCATGACGCCGACGACCGAGGGGGTGAGTCGTTCCCCCTTGCTGTTGGTGAGCACCGCGATGTCCGCGCGGTGCGGATCATGGGCGGCGACAGCGCTGTTGGTGGTGCCGAGGTCGATGCCGATGGCCTTCATTCCCGCTCCGTTCCTTGCTCCGTCTCGCCGTCCACGGCGACGACCACCCGGGCGGCGCGCAGCACGTCCCCCCGGTACCGGTATCCGCGCTGCACCGTCTCAAGGACCTCGCCCGCGCCCGTGCCGGGCGGCGCGGCACGCGTCTCGGTCACATGGTGGGTCGCGGGTTCGGCCCGCTCACCCGGGAGCCCGATGCGCTCCAGCCCCTCCTCGGCCAGGACCGTCTCCAGCTGTCCCGCGATCAGCGCGACACTTCTGCGGTACGTGGCGGCGTCGTACGCCGCGCCGTCCGCGAGCAGCCGGTCGAAGGAGTCGAGGACGTCGGCGCACCGCAGCAGCAGCCGTTCGGTGAGCGCCCGGTGGGCGGCGTCGCGGGCCGTCAGATCGCGCGCGTGCTCGTAGACGAGGCGGGCCGTGGGATCAGACATCGAAGCGGACGAGGTCGGCCACGAGGCGCGCGGTGGCCTCGGGCAGGGAATCCGGCGGCGGGTCCTGTTCCGCTGCCTGCTGCGGGTCCTGCGGTGCGGCTTCCAAGGCGAGCTCCCGGTCGATCTCCGCCGCGGCGAGCGGCAGTTCGGCTTCCATGTCCACGTCGTACAGCAGCAGATCGACGAGCAGCCTGCGGCGTACGCCGCGCAGCTCGTCCCAGGCCTGCTGGGTGACCGGCGTCATCAGATGCCGGGCCAGCAGCTCGAAGGAGACGTCCCGCATGTCGGCGTGGGTCGTCCAGGGGGTCACGCCTGCCGGGGCGAGCGCGTCGTAGGGGAAGGGGCCCTCCCGCCCCGCTTCGGGGTCCTTGATCACGCGACACTGCCTCCTGCTCGGTTCTCGGGGGCCTTCCTGCCGTGCCTCAGCTCGGTGTGCCAGCGGTGCACCGCGTCCAGGAGCGCCCGCCTGATCCGGCTGTTCGTGGGGTCCGCGCGGGTGGCGCGGAACAGATGGTGCAGCGCCCACAGGATGTCCCCGCGGCCCAGCGCGGACTCCGCCTTGTCGGTCAGTTCCGCCGCCCACGCCGGCAGGTCCTCGTCGTCGGGCGGCGTCTCCTGGCCGTCGCTGCGGATCAGGTCGCCCATGCCGCCGACGCCGAGGTGCCGGGTCAGCAGCTTCTCCATCTCGTCGAGGGCCTCGCCGAGCGTCTCGCGGTAACGGTGCGTCAAGGCCTGGCCGAGTCCCACGTCGAGCAGCCCGAGCGCCTCGTGCAGCAGCTCAAGGCGCTCGGGCACCTTGTACGTGCGCTCGTCCAGCGTGAACACCAGGGCCCGCGCCAGGTTGTCGCGGGCGTGGTTCGACTCCGGGTTGAGGGCGAGCGCCCGGCGCAGGTCGGCCTCGGCGCCGTACACGTCGCAGCGCATGCCGTGCTTGGTCCGGGTGTAACCGCGCCACACGCCGCGCATGGACAGCAGCGCCGACAGCTTCGCGTGCAGTTGGCCGAGCAGCTCGCGGTCCAGCGGGTGCAGCACCTCGGCCGCCGACTCCACGAGCATGACGGCCTCGTCGAGCGCGGGGCCGAGCTGCGGCCCCTCCTCGGTGGACAGCGCCTCGACGCGGCCGAGCACCGTACGGATGACGGCCTTCTTCGACCGGGCCTGCATCCCGGCCCTGCGGGACACCCTCACCAGCTCCGCCCACTGCTCCAGCGCCGTGCCGAGGCCGCCGTCGCCCCGCGTCAGCGCGGTCTTCGCGAGCGCCAGGCGGACGTGGACGGCCAGCTCCACGCCGTCCTGGAGCAGTCGGGCGTGGCGGCTCGGCAGCCGGACGTAGGCGGGGTTGTCGCGCAGGAACGCCAGGCAGTGCCCGCACTCCTCCAGGTGTCCTGCCGACGAGGCGGGGCCCGCGCAGTCCTCCGGCAGGGTCGTCAGCGTGCGCGGCGCGGGCAGCTCGCGCAGCGCCTGCTCGAACTTGCGGACCTCCGAGAGCGCGAAGCTCCGCGCGAGCCCCGAGAAGGCCCAGCGCAGCTCGCGCACCGCGTACTCGCCGGGGTCCCTGCCCTCCTTGGCCGCCGCGTCCAGGCTCGCCACGAGGTCGCCGAGCGGCGCCTGGAGCCGCAGCAGCCGCAGATAGCGGGGGCCGCACGCCAGCGAGGCGCCCGCGCCCGGCACCGACGGCAGGCCGCCCACGTCCTTCAGGACCCGCGCGCCGCCCAGCTCCGACTCCAGCAGGCCCGCCAACGCCTGGTAGGCGGCGGCCTGTTCGGGGCGGCGCTGCTCGGTGTGGCGCTGCTCGAAGGCCGAGAGCTGCCCGAAGAGGTGCTGGTTCAGCTCCCAGCGCAGCGCCGCCATGTCCTCCCCCGTCAGCTGCCGTTCGTACGCGGTGGCCCGCTCGGCACGCCAGCCGTCCCAGTACTCGTCGTCGCTCAGGAGGGTCGCCCAGTACACGAGCGCCGCCTCCCAGGCGCTCACCGCGTGCTCCCACGCCCCGCTCTGCTCCAGCTCCTGCGCCTGCCACAGCCGGGCCACCGCGAGGCCGTGCACCACCGCCATGTCACCGGGCGCCGCCCGCAGCCGCCGCTCCCACTCGGTGGCCGCCGCCTCCCTGTCCCTGGCCAGCAGGAGCAGCAGCGGGGCGTCACCGGGGAAGCGCTCGCACAGGGTGTCAAGGAGCGCGGGGCCCTCGTCGGGGGAGAGCCGGGCCAGGGCCTCCCGCAGCGCGGGGGCGGAGTGCCACCGGTACAGTAGGGCGTCGAGCTGGAGCCGCCGGCCCGGCAGCCGCAGCCGCTCCAGGGCGACGCGCTCGTGCCAGGACATCGAACCGCGTTCGAGCAGCGCGTACGAGGCGTTCTTGACGACGTCCATCGAGGCGCCGGGGTCCACCCCCGCGTCCCGCAGGGCCAGATAGGGGAACGCCCGGTCCCGTGCGGCGAAGGGGTCGGCCACCAGGGGCGCGCTGGTGAGGCCGTCCGCCCACGGCAGCAGCCCGATCAGCCGCCGCAGCCTGCGGCACCGCACGTCGGCGCGGTCCAGCACACCGCGGGCCCTCTCGTACGCCGCGACGGCTCCGCTCCACTTCCCCGCGGCCTCATGGAGGCGGCCCTCCGCGTAGGCGAGCTGGGCGTCGGCGTCCCGGTGGCCCGGGCACCGCCCGAACTCCTCGGCGGCCCGCCGCCACTCCTGGTGCGCGTCGGCGACGCGCCCGCGCGCGTAGGCGGCCAGCGCGGGGGCGTCCCCGTACCCGCCGAGCGCCTCGGCCTCCCGTGCGACGCAGGCCCAGTCCCCGTCGGCCTCGGCGAGCCGCACGCGCGCGTACCGGCCCCGCGTCTCCGCGTCCCCGCCGAGCGCCCCCGCCACCTCCCCGTACGCCTCGACGACGCGCCGCCACTCCTCACTCGTCCCGGCCCCGGCCTCGGCGACGCGTGCCCGTACGTAGCCCTGCCGGGCGGGCACGTCGGCCCAGTCGTCGGGCAGGGCCTCGTAGAGGGCGTCGGCGTCCTGCCAGCGCCCGGCCAGCTCGTGGGCGCGGGCGAGGGCGTAGTGGAAGAGGTGGGTCTGCTCGTCCGGTGGCCGGGGAGCGGCGGAATCCGCCGTGCCGTCGGGGGCGCCCCCGGGGAACGCCTCCGCGTAGATCGCGCAGGCGCCCGCCCAGTCGCCCGTCTCCTCCGCCCTGCGGCCCATCGCCTTGCGGCGCAAAGCCGAGACCGTGCCCTCGCGCGCCCCGTCGGGCACGCCCGAGAGCAGGCCGAGGACCGCCGTCCAGTCGCCGCGCAGATCGGCGGCCACACGCGCGCGTGCGTAGCGGCGGCGGACGCCCACCTCGCCCTCGGCGTAGGCGTCGGGCAGCCGGCCGAAGCCGTCGATGACCCCGGTCCACTCGCCCCGCTCGTCGGCGGCCCGGCCCCGCGAGTACAGCACGCGGTCCGGCACATCCAGGGTCTCGGACGGCAGCCCCCCGAAGTGGACCAGGGCCTCGGCCCAGCGGCCGCGCTCCTGGCAGAGCCGGCCCAGGGCGTAACCGCGCAGATGCGGGGCGTCCGGCGGGACACCGTCGGCGGCAACGGAGCCCCGCACGGCCCTCACGCCCCCGGCCGCGACCGCCCCGGCCGCCCCGGCTTCCCTGGTCTGCCCAGCCTGCCCAGCCTGCCCAGCCTGCCCGGCTTCTCCGGCCTGCCCGGTCTGCGCGGCTTCCCCGATCCGCGTGGCTTCACCGGCTTCCCCGGTCTGCTCGGCTTCTCCGGTCTGCTCGGCTTCTCCGGTCTGCCCGGCTGTCCCGTCCTGCCCGGCTTCCCCGCTGGACTCCGCCTCCCCGGCCACCCCGTCGAACGCCTTCTCCGCCGTCGCCCAGTCGCCCTCCGCCATCGCCGACCTGCCCTCGGCGTACCGGCGCAGGGCCCCCGTGGAGCGGTGGTCGTCCGGCACGGGGCGGAGCAGGTCGAGCACCGCACGCCAGTCGCCCGCCTCCGTCGCCGCCAGCGCCGCGTCGTACACGCGGTGGCGCAGATCGCTCAGGAGCGGTTCCGTGTCCCAGCCCTGCGCGGAGGCCGCCGACAGGTCGGTGAGGGCCGCCACGGCATGGCCCGCGTCCGCCGCGCCGCGGCCCCGCGCGTACAGCAGGCGCACCGCGCTGTCCCGGAAACCGTCCGCCGCCGCGTACGCCCCTACGGCCGTCTCCCAGTCGGACTCCGCGTCCGCCGCGCGCCCCGCCGCGTACGCGCACCAGTCGTCCTGGCCCGCCCGCGCGAACGCCTCCCGCGCCGCCGGCCAGTCGTCGTCGTCCGCCGCCGCCCTGCCCCGCGCGTACCAGGCGCGCTCGTCCGCGTCCGCGAGCCCCGCGCACGCGCCGTACGCGGACTCCGCCGCGCGCCAGTCCTCGCGCTCCTCGGCGGCCCTGCCCGCCACATGGGCGGCGTGGGCGCGTGCCGCGGCATGGCCCGGACGCAGGGCGAGGACGGTCCCGTAGGCCTGGGCGGCGGTCGCCCAGTCGCCCCTGTCCCGCGCCTGCTCGGCCGCCGCGAGGGTGCGCGCCACGTGCAGTTCGTCGCGCGCCGACGCGAGCCGCGCCGCCACGTCCCTCGGGCCCCCGGGCCACGCGGCGAGCACGTCCTCGTAGCGGCTGATGGCGGTGGCCCAGTCGGCCTCCGCCTCCGCCGCCCGCCCCTCGTCGACGAGCGCGGTCAGCCGCCGCAGGCCCTCCACCTCCGCCTCCAGGCAGCCGGGCAGCGGGCCCGGAAGGCGCTCGCCGACCACCGCCAGCTGGGCCGCCGCGCCCGTCGCGTCCCGCTCCCCGGCGAGCAGTTCGCAGAGCTTCTCGACCTCGGGCCAGGCCAGTTCGAAGGCGGCCTCGGCCCGCATCCGGCGCTGCTCGTCGGCGTACTGCTGCGTCGACGTGCGCAGGATGCGCTGCACCTGCCCCCACTGGCCGAGGTCCCGCTGGTGGCGCGCCGCGCGGATCAGGACCGTCGAGTCGACGTGGCCGAAGGGGCTCTGGAGGGTCCGCAGCGCGTCCGCGCCCTCGCGCAGCGGGTCCGCGACCGCCCCGCCGTCGTCCCGCACCTCGCGCGCCTTGAACAGCCACCCCTGCCCGCACTCCTCGTGGAGGAACAGCGCGGGCGTCGCCCACTCCACGGCCGTGTGCCGCGGCTGGTGGGAGATGTGCATCCGCGCGGTGGCCATGGCCTCGTCGATCGTCCGGTTGGCGGCGATGCCCTTCAGGAGCTCCGGGCTGAACGCGCCCGCCGAGACGTCGCTGACCCTGCCCCGCATCGCCACCACGGCCGGCACGCCGTCACCGATCAGCGCCTGGGCGAGCCCGGAGAACGGTTCGAGATGCGAACTGTCCGCTCCGGAGCAGAGGTTGAGCGCGACGAGGCGCAGCCGCTGGGCCTTCAGGAGCATCGCGCCGAGCAGGTCGGCGGGCACGCGGTCGACGCCGCCGTCCCGCGTCTCCAGGCAGACCACTCCCTTGCCGATCTCGTCGTCGTACGACCCGTGGGCGATCAGCAGCACGGCCGTGGGCAGCTCCGACCGGTCGACGAGCGCCGCCTCCAGGCTGCCGCGCGTGGCCCGCTCCACCACCTTCATCCGCACGGCCACCTCGGGCAGGTCGTGCCGGAGCGCGGCGATCTCCGCCGAGGCCCGCAGGGGATCGAGACCGGCGGGCGAGGCCCAGGCCACCAGGAGCCTGATCAGGCTCGGCTCGTCGGCGGCCTCCGGCAGGCGGCGGCCGAGCGGCCCGCCGGGCAGGGAACGGACCAGGGAGTAGCCGTGGTTGAGGGCGAGGGTCTGCTGGGGGCTGTTCGACGGGGCGCAGAGCGCCTCCAGGGGGAGGTCGCGCAGCTCGGGCGGCAGGTCGAAGCGGAGCCGCAGGCCGCGCGGGGGCCGCATCCGCTGCGCCCGGTCGAGCGCCGCGTCGACGCAGGCCCCGACGCGCGTCCCGATCGCCTCGCACGCCGTTTCCGCCGTGCCCGAAGCCTCCCCGGCCCGGCCGGGCTCGCCGAACAGCAGCCTGAACACCCCGCGCCCCAGCTCCTGGAGCTGGGCCACGGTGTGCTGCTCGCCCATCGGCGCCTCGCAGAGCTCCGCGGCGATCAGCCGGTCCCACCGCCGGCGGAACTCCTCGGGCTCCTCGCCCACCGCGATGATCTCGGCGGCCGACGCGGGACCGCTCGCCGTCACGAGATAGCGGGCGGCGCCGACACGGCGGACCCGGATGCGCAGTTCCTCGTACGTGAGCACGGCCGTCACTGCTCGCTCTCGTCGGGCTGCCACATCACATGGTCGAGATCGGCGATCGCGGCCTCGCGCTGCTCCTCCAGGTCGGGGTCGTCGGGGAAGAGCGCGAGCGCGGCGGTGAGCTGGTCGACGGCCTCCCGCAGGGCGGCCCGCGCGCCGGAGAGGCTGCCCGAGCCCCAGCGGGCCGCGGCGAGCCCGCGCAGCACGACGCCGAGGCTGACCTGCGCCCGCAGCAGATGCGGGTTGAACGCGACGGAGCGGCGCAGATCGGCGGCGGGCCCGTCGAGCGGCTCCTCCTGCGCGTTGGCCACGGAGATGCCGCGATCGGCGAGCACCCGCGCCAACTGGCCCTCCAGGCGGCCGCGGGCATTGGCGCCGATCACCGAACGGGTCGTCTCCAGGGTGGACACCGCGAGACTCAGCCGCCCGCCGTGGTGGGCCGCGCGGGCCGCGCCGAGCGCCATGTCGACGATGGCGGTCTGCGTCTCGCGGTACCGCTCGATCTCACGGCTGTGGACCAGGGCGCGGCGCCAGTACGCGGCGGCCGCCGTGAAGTCGGGGCGTGCCGCGAGGAGTTCGGCGCGCCCCATGCTGAGGCGCGCTTCCAGGGCGAGACCGCGCGCGTCCAGGACGAGCCTGCGGTGCTTGTCCACGAGCCCGGCGTACCCCGGGTTCAGCTCGTCGAAGCGCGCGCACCCCGGCTCGCACACGGCCGCCCCGCCGGGGCCGGCGCCCCGCGCCCGGCAGCCGGGGCAGCGCAGCTCGGTCAGGGCGGCGAGCGCGTCGGCGGGCTTGCCCTGGCCCAGCAGCAGCTGCGCGAACCCGAGTTCGGAGAAGGCGTACGTGAGAGAGGCGTGCGCCGCCGACGGGGCGGGCCCCGCGTCCGCGGTCCCCGGCGGCGCGGCGGCCTCCGCCGTGAGCGCGCGGGCCTCGTGCGCGGCGGCGAACGCCCCGAACTCCGCGGTCCTGCCCAGCTCCGCCACCCGCAGCGGCCCGCAGAACAGCGGCGCCCCGCCGCCGTCGGCCGACGGGAAGCCGCCCACGGCCGCGAGCAGCTTCGCCGCGTCGGCCTCGCGCCGGAGCAGCGAGCCCGGGGCGATCCGCGCCCCGGAGCCGTCCTCGGGCATGCGCCGCTCGATCAGCTCGCGCAGCCCGGCGCGCACCACGGGCACGAGCGAGGCCTCCACGGGGACGCCGTACCGCCGCCCGGCGGTGGCCCGCAGCCGCTCCCAGAACCCCGCGTCGTGCAGGACGGCCGCCCACGCGGCGACGCACCGCTCCCACTTCCGGCCGTCGGTGTCCTCGGGGGAGTGGAGCAGGGCGAGCGCCAGGCTGTGGGACACGCGGTGGTCGGCGGGGTCGCGCCGGACCGCCGCGTCGAGCAGTTCCACGGCCGCCGCGCGCCGACCGCCGCGCACGAGGACCACGGCGTGCAGGGGGGCGAAGCCGCCGGGATCGCCGTCGAGGCCCCGGGAGGCGTCGACGAGGGCGCAGGCCCGCCGCCACGTGGCGGCGCCGCCCCCGCCCCTCTTCCCGTCCCCGCTCCGGCCCTCCTTCCCGTCCCGGCTCCCGGCGAGCAGCAGGGTGAGGGCCGCCCGGCGCAGCCGCAGGGCCACTTCGCGGGCGGAGCGGCCCGTCAGCGCGGCCAGCAGCCAGCGGGCCTCGTCGTCCAGAGGTGCGCCGCGCGACGCCTCGCGGAGGTCGGCGACGGCGGCTGCCGCGTCACCCGCGCGGGCCCGTACGTAGGCGCGTTGCACCAGGCTCCGGCCGTGCGGGACCGCGCAGGCCAGCGCGGCGGTGAGATGGCGCTCGGCGGCGGCGAGGTCACCGCGGTGCGCGGCGGCACACCCCAGCCAGTGCAGCGGCCCCGCGGCCGTGGGCCGCAGCCGCCGCGCCCGCTCGAACTCCGATACGGCCCCTTCGAACTCCCCGGCGGCGAGCCGCACCCGGCCGATCCCGGTGCGGGCCCGCGCGGCGACGCGCCGCTTGCCGGCCTCGGGGGAGAGGACACCGTCCGGGGCGGGGGCTTCGCCGATCCCGTCCCCGGCCACCGCCAACGCCGCACGGAAGCTCGCCTCCGCCGCCTCGCCGTCGCCCGCGGCCAGGGCCTTCTCACCGTCGGCGCACGCCTGTTCCGCGCGGCCCGGTTCCGCATCCGCGATCTGCGCAGTCACAGTCAGCCCCCGTTCCACGGCGAACGCTCCGCCGCGCCCTTCGGCCGGCGGTCAGCCGGCGGCCTCGTCAAGGACCGAGCGCCAGCGTCCCTGGGCGCGGTCATAGTGCAGCGGTCCCGCCGAGAACGCCGTCAGGTCCAGCCCGACGAGCCGTTCGTACGCCTCGGCGGGCAGGTCGGCCTCAAGGACGACGCCCAGCCCGCCCACCGGGTCCTGGAGCAGCAGCGGCCGTGCCTCCCGCGCGTCGCCGAGGCCGTCGGGAGCGGGCGACGCCGGGCGCGCCACCTTCCGCACGAGCCCCTTGAACGACGCGTACGCGTCCTTCATCGCCTCCGCGCCGAGCCCGCCGAGGAACGCCTGGAGCGGCAGGGAGACCAGGACCGCCCAGGGGATGTCCGCGACACCGCGATGGCCGATCGTGCGGCGGGTCCGGGCGGGCGGAGCGCCGAGCGCGGACAGTGCGGCCACGAGCTCCTCGGCGAGGTCGTCGGGGACCTCTTGGGCGAGGAGCAGTTCCGCGCGCGGCGGCACATCGGTCATGGCGGCTGTTCCTTCCGGGGGCGTGCACCGCAGCCTAGGGGCGTGAGCCGAGGGCCCGGGGGGAAACCGGTGATTCACTGGGGGACCGACGCCTCGGCCAGGCGCATCCGGGCCGCCGCGCCTGCTCCCCGTGCGCCCTCGACGCGCCCCCGGTTCACGCGATGGTGCGATGATCCGCGGGCGTGCGGATGGCGCCGGAGGGCCCCGGGTAGGGCCGGGCCATGACGCAACCGTTCGAACTGCCGAGCTTCTACATGCCATACCGGGCGCGGCTCAACCCCCACCTGGAGGAGGCGCGCGCGCACTCCACGCGGTGGGCGCGCGACATGGGCATGCTGGAGGGCTCCGGCGTCTGGGAGCAGAGCGACCTCGACGCGCACGACTACGGCCTGTTGTGCGCGTACACCCACCCCGACTGCGACGGCCCCGCACTGTCCCTGATCACCGACTGGTACGTGTGGGTCTTCTTCTTCGACGACCACTTCCTCGACATGTACAAGCGCAGCCAGGACCGCGCGGCGGGCAAGGCCCACCTGGACCGCCTGCCCCTCTTCATGCCGATGGACCTCACGGCCCCCTTACCCGAGCCGCGGAACCCCGTGGAGGCGGGCCTCGCCGACCTGTGGGCCCGCACGGTGCCGGCGATGTCCGCCGACTGGCGCCGCCGCTTCGCCGAGTCCACCGGGCACCTGCTCGACGAGTCCCTGTGGGAGCTGTCGAACATCAACGAGGGCCGGGTCGCCAACCCCGTCGAGTACATCGAGATGCGCCGCAAGGTGGGCGGCGCCCCCTGGTCGGCGGGGCTCGTGGAGTACGCGACCGCGGAGGTCCCCGCGGCCGTGGCGGGGACCAGGCCGCTGCGGGTCCTCATGGAGACGTTCGCCGACGCCGTCCATCTGCGCAACGACCTCTTCTCCTACCAGCGCGAGGTCCAGGACGAGGGCGAACTCAGCAACGGCGTGCTCGTCCTGGAGACCTTCTTCGGCTGCACGACGCAGGAGGCCGCCGACACGGTCAACGACATCCTCACCTCGCGCATGCACCAGTTCGAGCACACCGCCGTCACCGAAGTGCCCGCCCTGGCCCTGGACAAGGGCCTCACGCCGGCCGAGACCGCCGCCGTGGCCGCGTACACGCGAGGGCTCCAGGACTGGCAGACCGGTGGCCACGACTGGCACCTGCGCTCCAGCCGGTACATGAACGAGGGCGCACTCGGCACGTCGCCGCCGGCCGGGCCCACCGGCCTCGGCGCCTCCGCCGCCGACATCGGCGCGCTGCTCGCCTCCACGGGGGCGGAAAGGGTCCGCGCCTTCACACACGTGCCGTTCCAGAAGGTGGGGCCCTCGCTGCTCCCCGACTTCCGGATGCCGTTCCCGCTGCGCCTCAACTCCCACCTGGACGCCGCCCGGCGGCACGTCACCACCTGGTCGCACGCCATGGGCATCCTCGCGGAGGGCGTCTGGGACGAGGACAAGCTCGACGCCTACGACCTCCCGCTGTGCGCGGCGGGCATCGACCCGGACGGCACGCCCGAAGCCCTCGACCTCGGCTCGCAGTGGCTCGCCTGGGGCACCTACGGCGACGACTACTACCCCCTCGTCTTCGGGCACCGCCGCGACTTCGCCGCCGCGAGGACCTGCACCGAACGCCTGGCCGGATGCATGCCGATCGGGGACGAGGCCGTCACCGTCCCCGTGAACGGCATGGAGCGCGGCCTCACCGACCTGTGGCGGCGCACCACGCGGAACATGACCGCGCGGCAGCGCGAGACCGTCAAGGACACCGTCGTCGTCATGACGGAGAGCTGGCTGTGGGAGCTGGCCAACCAGCTGCAGAACCGTATCCCTGACCCCGTCGACTACCTGGAGATGCGCCGCGCCACCTTCGGCTCCCAGCTCACCATGAGCCTGTGCCGCATGGGCCACGGCCCCGCGGTGCCGCCCCGGGTCTACCGCAGCGGCCCCGTCAAGTCCCTGGAGAACGCCGCCATGGACTACGCGATGCTCCTGAACGACGTGTTCTCGTACCAGAAGGAGATCGAGTACGAGGGCGAGATCCACAACGGCATCCTGGTCGTGCAGAACTTCTTCGGCTGCGACTACCCGACCGCGCTCGGCGTCGTGCACGATCTGATGACCCAGCGCATGCGGCAGTTCCAGCACGTCGCCGAGCACGAGTTCCCCGTCCTGTACGAGGACTTCGCCCTCTCCGCCGAGGCACGCGCCACCATGGACGGCTACGTGCAGGAGCTGCGGAACTGGCTCTCCGGCATCCTCAACTGGCACCGCGGCTGCCGGCGGTACGGCGCCGAGGACCTCGCCCGGCGGGCCCACGGCTTCGTGCCCGACCTGGCGCCGAGGGCCCCCGCGCTCAGCGGGCCGCGCTGAGCGCCGGCTCCCCGGCCGCCACGCGCGCGTGGTCGACGGCGGCTCGCGCCAGCGCCCGCACGACGGGGTGCGGACGCGAGCCGTCACCGGCCAGCTCGGGCTGGAAGAGCGTGGCCAGGAAGAAGGGGTGGCCCGGCAGTTCGGCGATCCGCGCCTGACCCGACCCGTCCGCTCCGGTGAAGCGCAGGCCGTGCGCGCGCAGGGTGTCCAGATGGGCGCCGGGCCCGTAAGAACAGTGGTAGCGCTCGACCGAGGAGGACGCCCCGATGACGGACTCGGCGAGCGAACCCGGCGTGAGCGTCACCGTCCCCTCGTGGCCGACCAGGGAGCAGGCGAGCGGCGCGATGAGCAGGTCGGCGGCGTCCGGGTCGTTCTCGGCGTGCGCGACATCGGTGAGTCCGCAGACGTCGCGCGCGAACTCCAGCAGCGTGTGCTGGAACCCGCCGCAGGTCCCGAGGAACGGCACGCCGTCCTCGCGGGCCGTGCGGATGGCGGCCAGCGCGCCCGCCTCGCTGCGGTAGGGGCTGCCGGGCAGCACCCACACCGCGTCGAAGCCCCGTACGGCGCCGGGCTCCTTTGCGTCCTCGGTCCCGATCCAGTACGCGTCGAGGAACAGGCCCTCGCGGGTGGCGAGCGCGTCCAGCAGGAGCGGTACGCGGGTGTGGGACGTGACGTCGGGGGAGCGGTCGCCCACGAGGGCGACACGGGCGGGCGCGGTGCGGGGAGCCGTGGTCATGTCGCTCATCCTCGGTCCGGCCCGCCTTTCACGTCCAACGATGAACCGTGCACCACCCATCAGCGTTGCTGATGCCGTGCGCGATGCTTGCGCCCATGGACCCGCATCTGCTGCGCACCTACGTGACGGTGGCCCGCCTCGCCTCCTTCTCCGAGGCCGCCCGAGAACTCGGCTACACCCAGTCCGCCGTCTCCCAGCACATCGCCGCCCTGGAGCAGGACCTCAAAACCGCCCTGCTCACCCGCCGCCCCGTGGCGCCGACCGCCGCGGGAGCCCGGCTCCTGGAACACGCGAGGCCCCTCCTGCTGCGGCTTGAGGCGGCGCGCGCCGAGGTCGTCCGCATCGCCGCCACCCCCGCCCAGGGCCTGACCCTCGCCGTCACCGCGACCGCGCTCGACCGCCGCACGGCCGGGGCACTGCCCCACGCGGGCGTCACCCTGACCGTGCTGCCCCGCGACGAGGTCCCCGCGGCCGTCGCGAGCGGCGCCGCCGACCTCGGCCTGGTCGACGGCCTCGCCGCGCCCAGCGACCCGCTGAACCTCCCCGACGTCGCGCCGCTCACCGCGCGCGGCGTCGCCGAGGAACCCGTGGCCGTCCTGCTCCCCGAGGGCCACCCCCTCGCGAGCCGCGACGGCCTGCGCCTCGGTGACCTCGTCGACGCCCGCTGGCTCGACGCGCCGGGCGCCGCCCTGCCCCTCGACCGGCTCCGCACCGCCAACGGCTCGGCGGGCTTTCGGCCCACCCTGCGCTATGACGGCGCCGACCTGCGCACCCTCGCCACCCTGGCCGCCGCGGGCCACGGCCTGGCCCTGCTGCCGCTCTCGGCCGCCCGCGCGGCGGCGGGCACGGTCGCCGTGCCCCTGACGGCGCCCCGCGTCGTCCACCGCACGGAGTTGCTGCACGCGGGGGCCCTGCGCGGGGCGGCGGCCGAGCTCGCCGCACGCCTGGACGTCACCCGTTCGTGAGGCGTCACCGCGGGGGCGCGCAGGGTAGGGCTGTGGCCGGAGGCGAGCCATGGAGCACAGCGCGTTGAGGCCGAAGCCGATGCCGGGACAGGAACCTTCCGGCGCGGGCTCGGGTATGGGTACGAGCACGGGTACCGGCAGCGGTACCCGTTTCGGCACTGGAACGGGTACCGGCACGGGTACGAGTACGGGTGCCGGTACCAGTGCCGGCACCCGTACGGCCACAGGCACGCCCGCCCCCCGGAGCCGTGACGCCGCCCTCGGGTGGCGTCGTCGCAGGCGCTCCGTGACCGTGCTCTGCGGTCTGGCCGTCGCCGTCCTGCTGGTGCTCTGCGGGGTCGGCATCGGAGCCGTCGGCGCCACGGTCATCGGGCTCGGCGGGCCGGGGGAGACATGGGGGGCACTGGCCTCCGGCGGCGTCGGGAAGACCGCGGGGGAGAAGGCGGAGCCCACGGGAGCCGGGGCCGCGGGGTCCGAGGCCATGAGCGACGCGGCTCCGGCCGCCGCCCGGAAGCCGAAGACGCCGCGTGCCTCGCAGCCCCCGCGGCCCCCTCGTGCCGGACAGGCTCGGACGACACCGCGAGCTCCCCAGAGTCCCAGAGCCCCTCGAACCGCTCAGAACGCCCAGGAGTCGAAGAACCCCGAGGCTCCCCAAGCCTCCGGAATCCCACGGACCCCTCAAGCCCGGTCAGCCCCCTCACTCCCCGCCCGCACCGCCACCCTCGGCGTCGAAGTCGTGGACGCGCCCCGCGGCCCCGGCGCCCTCGTCGTCGGCGTCCACGTGCCGGGGCCCGGCCACAGCGCGGGCCTCGTACGCGGGGACACCCTGCTCGCCCTCGGCGGGTCCCGCATCGGCTCCGCGGCCGGTCTGGCCGCGAGGGTCGCCGCCCTGCGGCCGGGCGAGCCGGTGACCCTGACGGTCCGCCACGCCACGGGGGAGCGGCAGATCCTGCTGGTCAGGCCGGGCGTCGTCACCTGACAGACGCCCCTGGGGGGAAACCGGCTCGCGGGCGCGGGCGACCGCGGGCAGGATGCCGACGTGGACACCGACAAGCACCTCACGGACGGCGCCCCCGAGCCCTTCACCGCCGACGACTACCGGGCCCGCATGGAGCGCGCCGCCGCCGAGGCCGCCGACGCCGGCCTCGCGGGTCTCCTCGTCGCCCCGGGGCCCGACCTCGACTGGCTCACCGGCTACCGGCCGACGGCCGCCACCGAGCGCCTGACCCTCCTCGTCCTCGCCGCGGGGCAGGACCCCGTCCTCGTCGTACCGGCCCTTGAGGCCCCGGACGCCGCACGGGCCGTGGGCGCGCCCGCGCTGACGCTGCGGGACTGGACCGACGGCAAGGACCCGTACGCCGTCACCGCGCCGCTCCTCGACGTGGCGGGCCGCTTCGGGGTGAGCGACAACGCCTGGGCCATGCATCTGCTCGGCTTCCAGAAGGCGCTGCCCGGCACCTCGTACGTGTCCCTCACCGAGGCGCTGCCGATGCTCCGCGCGGTCAAGGACGACGCCGAGCTGCGCCGCCTCGCGGCGGCGGGCGCGGCGGCCGACGCGGCGTACGAGGAGATCGTGAAGGTTCCCTTCGCGGGCCGCAGGGAGACCGATGTGGCCGCCGATCTGGCGGAGCTGCTGCGGCGGTTCGGGCACTCGCGGGTCGACTTCACCGTCGTGGGGTCGGGGCCCAACGGCGCCAACCCGCACCACGAGGCGGGCGAGCGCGTCATCGAGGACGGCGACATGGTCGTCCTCGACTTCGGCGGTCTCCTGCACGGCTACGGCTCGGACACCTCCCGCACGGTCCACGTGGGTGAGCCGACCGAGGAGGAGCGCCGCGTCCACGACATCGTGCGCGAGGCGCAGGCCGCCGGGTGCGCGGCGGTGCGGCCGGGCGCGGCGTGCCAGGACGTGGACCGCGCGGCACGCGCCGTGATCGACGACGCGGGCTACGGGGCGTACTTCATCCACCGCACGGGCCACGGCATCGGCGTCACGACCCATGAGCCGCCCTACATGATCGAGGGCGAGCAGCGGCCGCTCGTCCCCGGCATGTGCTTCTCCGTGGAGCCCGGCGTCTATCTGCCGGGCCGCTTCGGCGTGCGCATCGAGGACATCGTGACCGTCACGGCCGACGGCGGGCGGCGCCTGAACACCACCGCCCGCGAGATGGCGATCGTCGGCTGACCCCGCGGACCCCGGTCAGACGGCCGCGAGGACCGCGCACGATTCCCCGGGCAGCCGGAGCACGCCGTCCGCGCCCGGGGCCTCGACCGGCTCCCAGGCGGCCAGCACGCGCGCGTGGTGGCCGCCCAGCGGGACCGCGACGGCCTCCTTGCCGAGGTTCACGGCGATCCGCAGATCCCCGCGCCGACACGCGAACCAGCGGGCCTCCTCGTCGTACGCGACGCGCACCGACGCCAGGTCGGGGTCGGTGAGGTCGCCGCGGGCGGCCCGCAGGGTGATCAGCTTCCTGTGCCAGGCCAGCAGGCGCGCGTGGTGGCCGCCCTCCGGTTCCGACCAGTCGAGGCAGGACCGGTCGCGCGTCGCCGGGTCCTGCGGGTCGGGGATGTCCTCCATGGCCCAGCCGTGCGCCGCGAACTCCCTGCGCCTGCCCTGCCGCACGGCCTCGGCGAGGTCGGGGTCGGTGTGGTCCGTGAAGAACTGCCACGGCGTCGACGCGCCCCACTCCTCGCCCATGAACAGCATGGGCGTGAAGGGGCTCGTGAGCGTGAGCGCCGCCGCGCAGGCGAGCAGCCCGGGGGAGAGGGAGGCCGAGAGCCTGTCGCCCTGCGCCCGGTTGCCGATCTGATCGTGCGTCTGCGCGTACCCGAGCAGGCGGTAGGCGGGTGTCCGGGCCCGGTCCACGGGGCGGCCGTGCGCGCGCCCGCGGAACGACGAGTACGTCCCGTCGTGGAAGAAGCCGTGCGTCAGCGTCTTGCCGAGCGCCGCGAGGGGGGCCCGCGCGAAGTCCGCGTAGTACCCCTGCGCCTCGCCGGTCAGCGCGGTGTGCAGCGCGTGGTGGAAGTCGTCGTTCCACTGCGCGTGCAGGCCGAGGCCGCCGCTCGCGCGCGGGGTGATGAGCCGGGGGTCGCCGAGGTCGGACTCGGCGATCAGGGACAGCGGCCTGCCCAGCTCGTCGGCCAACGCGTCGACCGCCGTGGACAGTTCCTCCAGGAAGTGGCACGCGCGCGTGTCCGCGAGCGCGTGCACCGCGTCGAGCCGCAGCCCGTCGAGCCGGTAGTCGCGCAGCCAGGCGAGCGCGCTGCCGACGAGATACGCCCGCACCTCGTCGGAGCCGGGCGCGTCCAGGTTGACCGCCGCGCCCCACGGCGTCTGATGGGTCTGCGTGAAGTACGGGCCGAAGGCGGGCAGATGGTTGCCCGAGGGGCCGAGGTGGTTGTGGACGACGTCCAGGATCACGCCGAGCCCGTGCGCGTGCGCCGCGTCGACGAAGCGCTTCAGCGCCTCGGGGCCGCCGTACGGCTCGTGCACCGCCCAGAGCGACACCCCGTCGTAGCCCCAGCCGTGGCGTCCGGGGAAGGGGCAGAGCGGCATCAGCTCCACATGCGTGACGCCGAGCCCCGCGAGGTGCCCGAGGCGGTTCGCCGCCGCGTCGAGCGTCCCCTCGCGCGTGAACGTGCCCACATGCAGCTCGTACAGGACCGCGGCCCGCACCCCGCGCCCCGGCCACGGCGTCCGCCACGCGTACCGGTCGTGGTCGACCACCGCGCTCAGGCCGTCGGGCCCGTCGGGCTGCCGCCGTGACCGCGGGTCCGGCAGCGTCGGACCGCCGTCCAGCGAGAAACCGTACCGCGTCCCGTCGGTCGCCTCCGCCTCGGCCGACCACCAGCCCGCGCGTCCGCTCACGCGCTCCATCGCTCGCGTGGCGCCCGCGCACTCCAGGACGGCCCGTCCGGCCTCCGGCGCCCACACCTCGAACCTCACGACGTTCCCCCTCGTCCGCTGTCCGGCACACCTGGGTCCCATGGTGCGCCAGAAGCCGCTGCTCCGTGGGCCGAAGTGATCGATCGGCCGCCGCCCGGCCCATTCTGGACACCCGGGGCGGCGTTGCCCGACAATCGGCGGGTGACATCCTCTTTCGAGTTCTCCACGTACCCCGCGCGGGTGACGGACGTCGAGCGCGACCGGGCGCTGGACGCACTCAAGGAGGGCGCGGCCACCGGCCGACTCTCGCACGACACCTTCGTGCGGCGCATGGAGCTGGTGCTCGCCGCCCGCAGGCCCGACGAACTGGCCGCTCTCACCGCCGACCTGCGGACCGAGAAGCCCTGGGCGCGCAGGGTCCTCGGCGGCGTCGAGGCCGTCTCCGGGTTCACGATGAAGCTGCGCAGGGCCTGGCAGGCCGAGCGCCTGCCCAAGCTGCTGCTGCCCGGCGCCGAGACGCCGCGCCCCCTGCTCATAGGGCGGGAGCCGACCAACGGCCTGCGGCTCAGCCACGACACGGTCTCCCGGTTCCACGCCGAGCTGCGCCGGCAGGGCGGCATGTGGGTGCTGCGCGACCTCGGCTCGACCAACGGCACCTCCGTCAACGGCCGCCGGGTGATCGGCGCCGCCGTCGTGCGGGACGGCGACCAGGTCAGCTTCGGCCAGATGAGCTTCCGGCTCGCCGCCGGCTGAGCCGGACTAGCCGGACTAGCCGGACTGGTCGGTCTCCGCCCGTTCGAGCAGCGCCACCGGCGAATCCGCGAACAGCTCCGCCACGCGCGCGTGGCCCTCGAAAACGCGCTCGGGGGCGAGCAGATCGGTCCACCGCCCGGCCGGCAGCGGCAGCTCCGTCTCCCGCCAGCCGCCCGCCTCCGCCAGCCGCAGGGACAGCCGCGTCGCCGCCGCCACGACCTGCCCGGAGCGCGCGAACGCCACGCAGTGCGCGGCGCCGGGGCCCTGCGCGCTCAGCGGCTCGTACGTCGCGGCCCCGCCGAAGAGCTCGGGGCGCCGCCTGCGCAGCCGCAGGACGGCCGCCGTCAGCGCCGTCTTCTCCTCGGAGAGGTCGCAGCGCTCCCGGTCCGCGTCGAGCCGCTCCAGGACGTGCGGCTGGAAGCGCGCGGGACTCCGGTTGTCGGGGTCGACGAGGGCGCGGTACTCGCCCTCCGTCCCCTGGTACACGTCCGGCACCCCCGGAGCGGCCAGGTGCAGCAGGGCCGCGCCCAGGACGTTGGCCCGCACGTGCGCGTCCAGTTCGCGCGCGAAGGCGGCGACCGCGTACAGCGGCGGTCCGCAGGGGCCCGCCGCCACGAACGCCTCCACCGCCTTCTCGTACGCCTCGTCGGGCTCGGTCCAGCTCGTGTGCAGACCCGCCTCGCGCACGTGCTTGAGGAGCGCGTTCTGCAGGCGCGCGTCGTCAGGGAAGCCGAACCCCACCGACGTCTGCCAGGCCGCCCAGGCGAGCTGCGGGTCCGGCGCGCTCGTCCCGCCCGCCCGCGCCGTCTGCTCGGTCAGCGAGGCCAGCAGGTCCGCCCAGCGGTCGGGGCACTGCGTGAGGACCGAGATGCCCGCCCGCACGTCCGCGCTCCGCTTGGTGTCGTGCGTGGACAGGACCGTGCCCGAGTAGGGCCAGTCGCGCTGCACGCGCGCGAAGTACGCGTGGAACTCCTCCACGGAGACCGCGGGCCGCTCCGGCGCCCCGCCCACCTCCGCCGCCGAGAGCAGCGGCGCGTGCCGGTAGAACGCGGTGTCCTCCAGGGCCTTCGCCCGCAGCGCCGAGGCGACCTGCGCGAACCGCGCGCGGAACCCCGCCACCGCCTCCCGCGCACGGCCGTCCGCCCCGCCGGCACGGCCGAGCGCCAGGTCCCGTACGACCGTGACCGTCTCCGCCTCCTGCGGCACGGTGAAGGCCGCCCGCGCCTCGTCGGCGGCCCGCTCGGTGAGCACCGTCTCCGGGGCGGCGCCTCCGGAGACGTAGGGCCGGTAGACCGGAAGGCGGACGAGCAGTTCCCTCAGCGCCGTCCGGATCGCCCAGGGCGCGTGGTCCCGCAGCGCCGGGTCGGCCGCACAGATCGCCGCGGCCTCGCGCGTGAGGCGGTCCACCTCGGCGGCCAGTTCCCGCGTGACGACCTTGTACGCGGCGCGCCGCGCCGTCGCCTCCCACTCGCCGCCCCGGTCGGCGGGCGGCGCGGCGAAGCGCCGGTACTGGCCGAGCAGCTCGCCCGCGCCCGCCGGATCGGTGAGGACGCCGTCCAGATGGCGCAACGCGTCGTACCCCGTGGTGCCCGCGACGGGCCACGCGGCGGGCAGGTGCTCCCCGTCGGCGAGGATCTTCTCGACGACGGTCCAGCGCCCGCCGGTCGCCTCGTGCAGCCGCTGAAGATACGTTCCCGGATCGGCGAGGCCGTCCGGGTGGTCGATCCGCAGGCCCTCGACGACGCCGTCGTGGAGCAGCTCAAGGATCTTCGCGTGCGTCGCCTCGAAGACGTCGGGGTGTTCGACGCGTACGCCGATGAGGTCGGAGATGGTGAAGAAGCGCCGGTAGTTGATCTCCGTACGGGCGAGGCGCCACCAGGCCAGGCGGTACCACTGGGCGTCGAGCAGCTCCGGCAGCGGGAGGCCCGCGGTGCCCTCCCGGATGGGGAACGCGTGTTCGTGGTAGCGCAGGACGTCGCCGTCGACCCGCAGCACCCCCAGCTCGTCCCCGAGCCTGCCCCCGAGCACCGGCAGCAGGACGCGCCCGCCCCCGGCCTCCCAGTCGATGTCGAACCAGTGCGCGTACGCCGATCCGGGACCCTCGCGCAGCACCTCCCAGAGGGCGTGGTTGTGCCGCGGCGAGGCCGTCATGTGGTTCGGCACGATGTCCACCACCAGGCCGAGGCCGGCCTCCCGGGCCGTGCGCGCCAGGGCCCGCAGCCCCTCCTCGCCGCCCAGCTCCTCCCGCACGCGCGCGTGGTCCACGACGTCATAGCCGTGCGTCGAACCGGGCGCCGCCTCAAGGACCGGGGACAGGTGCAGGTGCGAGACGCCGAGGGCGGCGAGGTGGGGGACGGCCGCCTCCGCGGCGGCGAACGGGAAGTCCGGCTGGAGCTGGAGCCGGTACGTCGCGGTCGGCGGGGGCGGCGCCGCGGGGCCGGGGGGCACAGGGGTCATGCGAAGGTACGTACCCGCCCGGACGGCTTTCGTGTCATCCGCTCCCGCCGGTCACCCGCTTCGGCGCGCCCCGCTCCCGGGCCCCGCCCCCGCGCCCCGCCGCCCTCACGCCGGCCGCCGGAGCACCGTGAGGCTCCGGTCCGTCAGCGTCAGGCGGTCCCCGGCCCGCACCTTGGGGCCCGCGTCCGGCTCGACCCCCTCTTCGAGCGCCGTGTCCACCACGACCTGCCACAGCCGCCCGTGGTTGACGGGAACGACGAAACCCAGGGGCTCCGGCGAGGCGTTGAACATCAGCAGGAACGAGTCGTCGGTGATCCGCTCACCGCGCGGCCCCGGCTCCGAGATGGCGTTGCCGTTCATGAACACACTCAGCGCACGCGTGTGCGAGGCGTTCCAGTCGCTCTCCTCCATCTCCTCGCCCTCCGGGGTGAACCAGGCGATGTCGGACAGCTCGTCCCGCGTGCCCTGGACGGGGCGGCCGTGGAAGAACCGGCGCCTGCGGAAGACCGGATGGTCGCGCCGGAGCATCGCCATCGCGCGCGTGAAGGCGAGCAGCGGGCTCTCCCCGTCCGGCCAGCGCACCCACGCCACTTCGTTGTCCTGGCAGTAGGCGTTGTTGTTGCCGCCCTGGGTGCGGGCGAACTCATCCCCGTGGCTGAGCATCGGCACGCCCTGGGAGAGCATCAGCGTGGCGATGAAGTTGCGCTTCTGCCGCTCGCGCAGGGCGAGCACGCCCGGGTCGTCGGTCTCGCCCTCGGCGCCGCAGTTCCAGGAGCGGTTGTGGCTCTCGCCGTCCTGGTTGTCCTCGCCGTTGGCCTCGTTGTGCTTGTCGTTGTACGAGACGAGGTCGTGCAGGGTGAACCCGTCGTGGCAGGTGGTGAAGTTGATGGACGCCAGGGGCCGCCGCCCGTCGTCCTGGTAGAGGTCGGAGGAGCCGGTGAGCCGGGAGGCGAACTCCGCGAGGGTGCGCGGCTCTCCCCGCCACAGGTCGCGCACGGTGTCGCGGTACATGCCGTTCCACTCGGTCCACAGCGGCGGGAAGTTGCCCACCTGGTAGCCGCCCTCGCCGACGTCCCAGGGCTCGGCGATCAGCTTCACCTGGCTGACGACGGGGTCCTGCTGCACGAGGTCGAAGAACGACGAGAGCCGGTCCACCTCGTGGAACTGCCGGGCGAGCGTCGCCGCGAGGTCGAACCGGAAGCCGTCCACGTGCATGTCCGTGACCCAGTGCCGCAGCGAGTCCATGATCATCTGGAGTACGTGCGGCGACCGCATGAGCAGCGAGTTGCCCGTCCCCGTGGTGTCCATGTAGTAGCGGGGGTCGTCGGTCAGGCGGTAGTACGAGGCGTTGTCCAGGCCCTTGTAGGAGAGCGTGGGGCCCAGGTGGTTGCCCTCGGCGGTGTGGTTGTAGACGACGTCGAGGATCACCTCGATGCCCGCCTCGTGCAGCGCCTTCACGGCCTGCTTGAACTCCAAAACCTGCTCGCCCCGGTCGCCCCAGGAGGCGTACGCGTTGTGCGGGGCGAAGAAGCCGATGGTGTTGTAGCCCCAGTAGTTGTTCAGGCCCATGTCGACCAGGCGGTGGTCGTTCACGAACTGGTGGACCGGCATCAGTTCGAGGGCGGTCACGCCGAGGCCGGTGAGGTGCTCGATGATCGCCGGGTGACCGAGTGCCGCGTACGAGCCGCGCAGGTCGTCGGGGAGGTCGGGGTGCAGCATCGTGAGGCCCTTGACATGGGCCTCGTAGATCACGGTCTGGTGGTAGGGGGTGCGGGGCGGCCGGTCGTCGCCCCAGTCGAAGTACGGGTTGACCACCACCGACGTCATCATGTGCGGCGCCGAGTCCAGGTCGTTGCGCCTGTCGGGGTCGTCGAAGTGGTAGCCGTACACCTCCTCGCCCCAGTCGACCTGCCCGCTCACCGCGCGCGCGTAGGGGTCGAGGAGCAGCTTCGCGGAGTTGCAGCGGTGTCCCTGTCCGGGATCGTAGGGACCGTGTGCGCGGAAGCCGTACCGCTGCCCCGGCATGACGCCGGGGAGGTAGGCATGCCGTACGAACGCGTCGGACTCGCGCAGCTCGATGGCTGTCTCCGAGCCGTCGTCGTGCAGCAGACACAGCTCCACGCGCTCAGCGGCCTCGGAGAAGACCGCGAAGTTCGTGCCGGCTCCGTCGTACGCTGCGCCTAACGGGTACGCCTGTCCAGGCCAGACCTGCATGCAGAGTCTCTTTCACTCACGCCCCCTCGGGTCGGGGCCACATTGGCCAGAGTCTGCCCAAAAGTGGGGCAACCACTGCTGAGTTCAACCCGTCTAACCCCCTGACCACATACTGGGCATGCCCACAAATGGGGTGCCAGGGGAGTAGGGGGAGTAAGTGCGCGAAACAGTCAGACGCCACCTCGGGAAGGTGGTGGCGGGCGCGGCGGTCGCGGCGGCCGGCACCGCCGTGCTGGTGGGCGTCGCTCTGCCCGGAGCGGGGGCCGGCGAGTCGGGGGGCCGCCAGGCCAACGCCGCGGCACAGGAACAGGACGCCATCGCCAGGAACGGCGTCGTCGAGGAGGCGCCCGAGGAGGGCGCGAAGGGCGTCGGCAGCGATCCGCTGACCGACGAGGAGATCGAGCGGGCCGAGAAGGTGTCGGTGTCGGCGCCGATGCGTTCGAGCGCCAGGGACGTCGAGGGGGACCGCGGCCCGCAGCTGCTGTCCACGAACCTCAGCGAGCCGGACCCGGCCAACGTCGGCGCGGCGGCGCAGCGCAAGGCCGAAGTCGTCTACTACGACTACAAGAAGGACGCGGTCATCACCAAGACGGTCAATCTGGAGACCGGCAAGGTGGACGACACGACGACCGCCCAGAACGTCCAGCCGCCGCCCAGCCAGGAGGAGCTCGTCGAGGGCGCCAGGCTGCTCATCGCCGACCCGCTCGGCAAGGGCCTGAAGAAGGACTTCAAGCACGCCACCGGCAAGGCGCTCACGGGTCCCGGCCAGCTCGAACTGAGCGGCATGGTCTTCCGCAAGGAGACCGTCGAGCGCGTGCCCGGGAAGCTGGCGGAGTGCGGCAAGCACCGCTGCCTCCAGGTCGTCACCAAGGTCAAGAGCGGCCCCTGGATCGACACCAGGTCCCTCGTCGTGGACCTGAGCGCCGGCACGGTGGGCCGTCTCGGCTGACCCGGCCGCGCGGCACGGCAGCCGTGCCCGAGCCGGACACCACACTCGTCTTCTCCTCGTATGAGGGAGTTCATTCCGCAATGCACGTCAACAGACTTTCGCGCGCCCGCGGCCGGGCCACCATGGCCGTCGCGGTCTCCGCGCTGATCGGCGGCGCCCTGAGCGCCGCCACCCCCGCCTCCGCCGCACCGCAGGCGCCCAGCGCCCCCGCGGCCGCGGCCGCGGCCGCGGCCGACTGCAGTGACGCCTACAAGATCGAGCAGACCCTCGACGGCGGCACGACCTGGCGCATGTGCTGGCACTACAACACGCTCTCGGGGCTGATACTCGACAAGGTCAGCTACCAGCCCAAGGGCGAGCCCAAGCCGATACCCGTCCTGACCAGCGCCCGCCTCGCCCAGGTGCACGTCCCCTACGACGACGGCGAGGCCGAGTACGACGACGTCACCGGCACCGACTTCGGCCAGGCCCTGCAGAACCTCAAGACCAGCGAGTGCCCCGGCGGCACCATCAAGACCGTCAAGGTCCCGCACCGGGGCAACGTCAAGGGCCTGTGCACCACCACACGCGCGCGTGGCCACGCCTACCGCCTGAACGACGACGCGAGCACCGGCGGCACCGGCAAGGTCTACACGGGCCAGGGCAAGGACCTGCTCGTCTACACCGTCAACAAGGCCTCCTGGTACGAGTACATCACCGAGTGGCGCTTCTCCTCCGACGGCACGATCACCTCCAACGTGGGCGCGACCGGCAGCCTCTCGCCGTACGACTACGACGGCGGCGACAGCCGCGGCTGGCCCATCGGCAAGGGCGACCAGGCCAAGGCAGAGAGCCACGCCCACAACGTCTTCTGGCGGCTGAACTTCGGCCTGGACGGCTCCCCGAAGGCCAAGGTCGAGCAGTACGACTCCACGGTCACCCCGCCCACCGGCCAGGGCAGCCCCAAGACCAAGACCACCCGCACCAAGGTCACCAAGGAGCTCGCGGGCAACCGCAAGGACATGCGCTGGTGGCGCGTGGTCAGCGGCGCGGGCAAGAACAAGGACGGCCACCCCAGGTCGTACGAGATCGTGCCCGGACCCAGCAACAAGCACGCGGGCCGCGAGTTCACCAAGCACGACGTGTACTTCACCCAGTACAAGAAGTGCGAGCAGTACGCGAGCAACAACCCCGGATGCGCCGGCTCCGCGCCGACCAGCGTCGACAAGTGGGTCAACGGCCAGACGATGACGCACCCCGTGACCTGGGTGCACATCGGCTTCCACCACATCGCGCGCGACGAGGACCAGCAGCCGATGCCGGTCCACTGGCAGGGCTTCTCGCTGGCGGCGCGCGACGTCACCGCCATGAGCCCGCTCACTCCGCAGGACCTCGCGGGGCAGAACGGCCAGCCGCCCCTGGGCGGCTGACGGGCCACCCTGCCCATCGGGCTGCACCGCCCGCCGCTCCCGGAGTACCCTTCCTTGATCGTTGACGGGGGAGAGTGCACGGGAGCGGAAGGCGGGTGCGCGGGTGAGCTCGGGTGGGCGGGAGCTGCCCCCAGGTGACGAGGGTCACGAGGGGGGCTCCGCGGACGTACCCGCCGGAGCGGTGTCACTGGCGCGGCCGATGGAGACGGCGTCCCAGATAGGTCCGGAGCTGGAGTGGGACGCCGAGGCCTGGCGCGAGGTCCGCACGCGCGCCCAGCGCGCCGGGCGGGCCTACATCTGGCTGAACCTGGTGGAGCAGCGGCTGCGCGCGGTCGTGGCCGCTGTTCTGCGCCCGGTCTACGAACCGGTGCACGCCGACGACTGGGTCGTCGCCGCCGCGGGCCCCGCGGGTCAGGAGTGGGTGCAGCGGGCGGTCGCCGTACGCGAGGTGAGCCGCCGCAAGGGGTACCTGCTCGACCCCGCCGACGACAACGTCCTCAGCTTCCTGACACTGCCCCAGCTGCGCGAGCTGATGGTGCAGCACTGGCCGTGCTTCGAGCCGTACCTCGACGAGCGGCGCGACGTCGAGCTGGCCCTCGACGAGCTGGAGGTCACCCGCAACGTCGTCTCGCGCAACCGCGCGCTCTCCGAGGCGGTCCTCGCCCAGGCCGAGCGTGCCTCGGCCAGGCTGCTCGACATCCTCGGCGCGGGCACCGACACGCCCTCCGCGCGGCGCCTGCCCGTCGACGCCGTCGAGGACCTGGTCGGCGACCGGTACGCGGACGTGGTCGCCGTCCACCCCGACCGGGTGCGGCTGCTGCGGCAGTTCCCCGCGGAGGACATCTTCGGCGGCGCCCGCCGCCTCGACGCGATCGGGATCGGCCTCAACCTCCTCGCGCAGAACTTCTCCGGGCGCCGTCTCGTCAGGCTGGCCGAGTCCGGCTGCCGTGCGCGGTTGCTCTTCCTCAACCCGGCGAGCAGCGCGGTCAAGCGCCGTGAGCGGGAACTGGGCATCAAAAAGGGCGAGTTGAGCCGCACGGTCGAGATGAACATCCTGCACATGCGCCGGGTCAGGGCGCGGCTGCGGGACCCCGGCGCCTTCGAGATCCAGGTCTTCGACGAGACGCCGCGCTTCACCGCGTACCTGGTCGACGGGGACGGGTCGGACGGCATAGCCGTCGTCCAGTCGTATCTGCGCAGGACGCGGGGGATGGAGGCGCCGGTGCTCGTGCTGCGGGGCGGCGGCCGGGTGGTGAAGTCGGACGATCCGGGCGAAGGCGGTCTTTTCACCACCTACCGCGAGGAGTTCGAGCTGGCGTGGGCGGACTCGCGGCCGGTGTCGTGAAAGCCGTGGTGGCGGGCGTGGTGGCGGGCTGAGCGGAACGCGGTCCTCCCGTTGTCAGTGGCGCATGCGATCGTGGTGGTCACTGGGGGAAAGCACCACGAAGAAGGGGGCGGCCATGGGCTGGCACCAAGAGCTGATGGTCGGGTTCGACCTGGAGACGACAGGGACGAATCCGGCCGAGTCGCGCATCGTCACGGCGGCGGTGGTCGAGCTCAAGGCCGGTGAGACGCTGGGGCACCGCACCTGGATCGCGGACCCGGGCGTTCCGATACCGGCCGACGCGGTGGCCGTGCACGGCATCACCGATGAGCGCGCGGCGGCCGACGGCAGACCCGCCGACGAGGTGGCGGGGGCGGTGGCCGACGTCCTCACGTCGTACTGGCTCTCGGGTGTCCCGGTCGTGGCGTACAACGCGGTCTTCGACCTGAGCCTGCTCTCCGCCGAACTGCGGAGGCACGGCCTGCCGTCCCTGAGCGAGCGCCTCGGCGGCGCCGAGCCGGGCCCGGTCATCGACCCGTATACGATCGACCGCCGCGCGGACCGCTACCGCAGGGGCAAGCGGAACCTCGAAGCGGTCTGCACGGAGTACGGCGTGGTCCTGGAGTCGGCCCACGACGCCCTGGCCGACGCCCTCGCCGCGGTCCGGCTGGCCCACGCGATAGCCGACCGCCACCCCAAGATCGCGATACTCGGCCCGGCGGAGCTCCACCGCCGCCAGACCGAGTGGTACGCGGAGTGGGCGGCGGACTTCCAGACCTTCCTGCGCGGCAAGGGCGACGCGGGCGCGGTGGTGGACGGCGTGTGGCCCCTGCGGGAGAGCTGAGGACGGCCGCCCCGGCTCAGAAGGGGTACCAGCGGACCTCGGGGTCGCCGTCCCGCAGCGACGCCACGCGCCGGCGGAACTCCTCAAGTGCCCTGGGGTTGGCGGGTGCGTGCTGGGCCACCCAGGCACAGCTCGCGGTCTCCCGGGCCCCGCGCAGCACGGCGCACCCGTCCCACTCCCGCACGTCCCAGCCGTAGGCCGACACGAAGCCGTCGTAGGCCTCGGCCGGGAGGCCGTAGCGGTCGCGGGAGAGCGCCATGACGACCAGGTCGTGCTCGCGCAGGTCGAAGGAGAAGGTCTCCAGGTCCACGAGGACGGGGCCTTCCGGGCCGACCAGGACGTTGCGGGGCAGCGCGTCGCCGTGGATCGGGCCCGGGGCGAGGTGCGGGGTCAGCGCGGCGGCGGCGGTGGCGAAGCCGTCCCTGCGCCGGCGCAGATAGTCCGCGTCGGCCGGGTCGACGGCGTCGCCCGCGAGCCGCAGCCAGCGCTCGACGCCACCGAGCAGTTCACGGCGCGGCAGCTCGAAGGAGGGGGGTTCGAGTGCGTGTACGCGACGGATGAGCGCGGCCACGTCGCGCGGCTCGGCGGGGCGCACGGCCTCCGGGAGCCGGCGCCAGACCGTGACCGGATGGCCGTCCACGAGGCGGGCCTCGCCTTCGGCGGCGCGCACGGCGGGGACGCCGGCCTGTTCGAGCCACCGGGCGACGGCGAGTTCGCGGCGGGCGCGGTCGAGCAGTTCGGGCGAGGCGCGCCCGACCTTGACGACGACGTCACCGGCGGCGAACACCGCGTTCTCGCCGAGCGCGATCAGCTCGGCCCCGCCCGCCGGAACCGCCAGAGCCGCCGCGTCCAGCACGCACCGTGCCCGCGTCTCGTCCATCCCATGCCTCCCGCACCCGTCACCCGATCACCCGGATCGCCGACAGTGTCGCATTCGCACTGGCCACGGCGTGTGCGCGGGCCGCGCGGTCGCTTGACGTAACAAGATCACATCAGCACGATGACGGGGGCCGCCAGGGCGGCCGGACCCACCCCAGCCGCCCAAAGGAGCCGATCCCGTGACATTGGCGACCGCGACGAAGCGGTCAGCGAGAGGCCCGCGGACATCCGGACCGCCGGACCACGGCGCGTGGTTCCTCGTGCTGCCCGCACTGATCCCGATCCTCGTCCTCAGCGTCGGCCCGCTGCTCTACGGCATCGCGCTGGCCTTCACCGACTCCCAGTCGGGCCGCACGGAGCCCACGCAGTGGATCGGCGCGCTCAACTTCCAGGACCTGCTGCACGACACGCTGTTCTGGGACTCGTTCCGGATCGGTCTGCTGTGGGCGTTCGGCGTCACCGTGCCGCAGTTCTTCCTCGCGCTCGGCCTCGCCCTGCTGCTCAACCAGCCGCTGCGGATGCGCTGGCTGGCGCGGGCGCTCGCGATCATCCCGTGGGCGATGCCCGAGGTCGTGGTCGGCATCATGTGGCGGCTCGTCTACCACCCGGACGCCGGCGTGCTCAACGAAACGCTCTCCTGCCTCGGCCTCGGGAAGGGCGAGGACTGGCTGACCGGCACGGCCACCGCGCTCCTCGCCGTGATCGTCGTCGGCATCTGGGCGGGCATGCCGCAGACCACCGTCGCGCTGCTCGCCGGGCTCCAGAACACCCCGCGCGAGCTGCACGAGGCGGCCGCGATGGACGGGGCGGGGGCCTGGCGCCGGTTCCGCACCGTCACCTGGCCCGCGATCAAGCCGATCGCCCTCGCCATCACCGCGCTCAACTTCATCTGGAACTTCAACTCCTTCGCCCTGGTCTACGTCCTCACCCAGGGCGGCCCCGGCGGCCGCACCCGCCTGCCCATGCTCTTCGCCTACGAAGAGGCCTTCCGCTACGGCCAGTTCGGGTACGCGGCGGCCATGGGCTGCGTCATGGTCGCCGTGATCTCCGTGATCCTCGCCTTCTACCTGGTGGGCCGTCTGAAGGGAGGCGACGAGGCATGACGCGCACGAAGAGGACCACGCGCGCCGCGCAGTACGTGGCGCTCGCCGCCTACCTCGTCTTCCTGGCCTTTCCGTTCCTCTGGCTGATCTCCACGGCGTTCAAGCCCGCACGGGAACTGGGCAGCCTGCACCCGACCTGGATTCCGCAGGACCCGACCCTGGAGAACTTCCGCCAGGCCTTCGACGAGCAGCCGCTGCTGCGGGCCGCGGGCAACTCCCTGGTCGCGGCGGTCAGCGCGGCCCTGATCGCGGTCGTCATCGCGACCCCGATGGCGTACGTCATGGCGCGGCACCGCAACCGCCTCGCGAAGGCGGCCACCGGGTGGGTGGTGATCAGCCAGGCGTTCCCGTTCGTCCTGATCATCATCCCGCTCTTCCTGATCCTGAAGAACCTGCACCTGATCAACTCCCTGCTCGGCCTGATCATGGTCTACGTGGTGTGGTCGCTGCCCTTCGCGCTGTGGATGCTCGTCGGGTACGTCAGAGCCGTGCCCGCCGAGCTGGAGGAGGCGGCGGCGGTGGACGGCGCGGGCAAGGCGCGGACGTTCGTCTCGGTCGTCGCGCCGCTGCTCGCGCCCGGCATCGTGGCCACGGCGATGTTCGCCTTCATCACCGCGTGGAACGAGTTCTTCTTCGCGCTCGTCCTGCTCAAGACCCCGGAGAAGCAGACGTTGCCGGTCATCCTCAACCGCTTCATCGGCGCGGAGGGCGTCGCCGACCTCGGCCCGCTCGCCGCGGCGGCCTTCCTCGCGACCATCCCCTCGCTCGTCGTCTTCGCGATCATCCAGAAGCGGATCACGGGCGGCATGCTGGCCGGGGCGGTGAAGGCCTGATGCGCACCCCGCGGTTCCGCTTCCGCCGCGCCCGGTTCCTCGGCGCCGCCACCGCGCTCACCCTGCTGCTCGCCGGATGCAGTGGTGGCTCTGGCGACGACGACGGCGGCCGGATCACCCTCCAGTTCCAGTCCCTGGCCTGGCAGAAGGAGTCCGTCGACGCCAACAAGGCACTCGTCGAGGAGTGGAACGCCACGCACCCCGACGTCAAGGTCGAGTACGTCCAGGGCAGCTGGGACAGCGTCCACGACCAGCTGCTCACCTCCTTCGAGGGCGGCGAGGCGCCGGACATCATCCACGACGCCTCGGACGACCTCGCCGACTTCGCGTACGGCGGCTATCTCGCGGACCTCGGCGACCTCCTCCCCGAGCGCCTCCGGTCGGACATCCCCGAGCGGAGCTGGCAGACGACGACGTTCGGCGGCAAGATCTACGGCGTGCCCTTCCTCCAGGAGCCGCGCGTCCTGATCGCCGACGCGAAGTGGCTGAAGAGGTCGGGCGTACGGATCCCGACGCCCGAGAAGCCGTGGACCTGGGAGGAGTTCCGGCGCGTCACGGCCCGGCTCGGTGACGGCGAGGACGGGAAGTACGGCGTCGCCTGGCCGCTGAAGGAGCCGGTCTCCGCGACGCTCAACCTCTCGCTGTCGGCGGGCGGCCGACTGTTCCACAGGGGCGCGGACGGCAAGGTCGACATCCGCTTCGGCACGGCCGACGCGGTCATGCCGCGCACGGTGCACGACCAGGTGAACACCGACAAGAGCGCCTCGGGCGTCACCCTCGGCATGGGCGGCTCCGACACGCTCCCGGGCTTCTTCGGCGGCAAGTACGCGATGGTCCCGCTCGGCTTCTCGTACCGCCAGCAGATCGCCCAGCAGGCCCCCAAGGGCTTCGACTGGCAGGTCCTGCCCGCGCCCGCGGGGGCCGATGGCCTCGCGCAGGGCGTCAGCCCGCAGACGCTGTCCATCGCGGAGGACAGCCGGCACAAGAAGGAGGCGGCCGAGTTCATCGACTTCTTCCTCCAGCCGCCGAACATGGTGAAGCTGGCGCGCGGCGACTGGATGCTGCCGACCGGCGAGGAGGCGCTGCGCGACCCGGCGCTGCACACGGACAAGGACGACTGGGCCACGGGCACGGCCCTGGCCGAGCACTTGCGCCCGGCCCCGGCCCAAGCGGTGCGCGGCTACCCGGAGTGGAAGGACAAGGTCGCCACCCCGGCGTTCCAGGAGTACTACAGCGGGGCGATCGACCTGGCCGAGCTGCGCGAACGCCTGGTGGAGGACGGGAACAGGGTGCTGGCGCGGTACCAGCGGTAGGGGCGGCCGGGCGCTGGGGCCGGTGGCCGGGGGCGCGTTGCGGGAAAGTCCCGGCGACCACGCCGTGTACGACGGCGTGCCGCCGGGACTTCCGTGCGCCGGGACTTTCGTGCGCCGAGCCCGGCCGGCGTCAGACGGCGACCGACTCCTCCATCTCCTCCTCCTCGGCGGGCTCGGTGGCCGGTGCCACGGGGCGGCGCCGTTCCCACAGGGCGGCGACGGCGACGGCGAGCAGGCCGATGGCCAGCCAGGCGATCAGGGTCCCCACGTGGGCGGGGAGGTCGTGGCCGCCGAAGTAGAGGTGGGCGCGGATGCCTTCGACGAAGCCGGCGCCGTTCCAGAACGAGTGCAGCGAGCCGAAGAAGCCGCTCTGCAGTTCGGGGCGGAAGAGGCCGCCGGACGTGGTGAAGTTCAGCATCACGAAGAGCACCATCATCGTCAGCGTGGTCCAGCGCTTCAAGAACGTGTGCAGACCCACGCCGATGAAGAGGACGCCGGCCGAGTAGAGCCAGGCCATCGCCCACACGCCCCAGAGGCCGTGGTGCGCCAGATGGAAGATCGGTCCCGCGAGCGCCGCGCCGATCAGGCTGACGGCGAAGGAGACCCCGACGACGAGGCCCGCGCGGGCCCGCATCCGCAGCTCCGCGCCCGCGGCGCCGAGCACGGCCACGGAGGCGTAGGAGCCGATGCTCACGGCGACGAGCAGGAAGAACAGGCCCTGGCCGGTGGGGTCGTCGGCGACCGGCTTCGCCACATCGGTGACCTTCAGCGGTGCGCCCTGCTCCGCCGCGAGCGGCGTGAAGATCTTCTGCACCGCCATGGCGCTCATGTCGGAGCCCGCCGAGGCCACGACGAGCTCGGGCGCCTTCGCGTCGGGGATGTAGGCCCCCGCGATGTCCAGCGACCTCAGCGCGTCCACGGCCTCCCCGCGGTCGGGCAGCGACCGCACGTCGAGCGCGTCACCCGCCGCCGCACGGACGCCCTGCGCGACGGAGTCGGCCGCGGGGCCAGAGCCGACGACCGCCACCGGCAGGTGGTTCGGCTCGGGGGTGACGAAGGCGCCCATGTAGGCGAGGCCCATGCCGAGGCACATGAGCAGGGGCGTGACCAGGTGGAGGAGGACGTGGCGCAGGGTGTCGCGCGGTCCGGGGGCGGATTCCGCGGTGGCGGACATGGGCGTTCTCCGTTGCTCGGGGCGTGGCGTGAAGGGGGAGGCGCGAAGCCGGTGGCCGGCAGGTCACCGGACAGCCGGCCGGGCCGACGAGGGCAGCCGGGCAGCAAGGCAGCAAGACAGCAAGGCAGCCGGGCAGTCGGGCCGACAGGTAGTTGGTATATGCAACCCACCCCGATGTTGTACTCTACAACCATCCACGGAAAGGGTGAAATCGTGTCCGAGCGAGACAGTTCCGCGGCCGGCTCCTCGGCTGCCGCCTCCGCCGACCCCCCGGAGGGCGACGGCGCGCCCGCCGGTCCCCGCGGCGACGCCATCGAGACCATCCAGCGGGAGATGACCGCCTTCGCGCGGCGCGCGCGTGCCACCGCCGCGCGGATGCATCCCGAGCTGTCGCTCGTCTCGTTCACGCTCCTGGGGCACCTGGAGTTCCAGGGCGGCTGCCGGGCCACGGACCTGGCCGCGCACTACACCCTCGACAAGTCGACGATCAGCAGGCAGGTCGGCGCGCTGGAGAAGGCCGGGCTCGTCGAGCGGCGGCGCGACCCCGCGGACCATCGCGTGCACGTGCTGCACCTGACCGAGCGGGGCGACGAAGTGCTCGCCCAGGTCGGCAACGCCCGGCGGGTCGCGTTCCGGGAGCGGCTCGCGGAGTGGAGCGAGGCGGATCTGTCGCGGTTCGCGGAGTATCTGTCGCGGTACAACGAGACCGCCGCCGGGGAGCCGGCCCGCGGCCGCGCTGACGGCCACGGCGGCGGCGGCGGCGTCGAGTGACGCCGTACGGCCATGAGGCGGCCGCGGGTAAGGCGCGGAAAATGTTGCACGAGACGTATCGTCTCGCTTAAGCTCCCGGGTATGACCACACCCCGGCCCGCCCATGTCGCCATGTTCTCGATCGCCGCGCACGGGCACGTGAACCCGAGCCTCGAAGTCATCCGCGAGCTCGTCGCCCGCGGGCACCGCGTCACGTACGCCATTCCGCACGTCTTCGCGGACAAGGTCGCCGAGACCGGCGCCGAGCCCCGGCCGTACACCACGACGCTGCCCTCGCCGGACGACGACCCGGAGGCCTGGGGCACCGAACTGATCGACAACATCGAGCCGTTCCTGGACGACGCGATCCAGGTCCTGCCGGAGCTGGCCCGCGCCTACGAGGGGGACGAGCCCGATCTCGTGCTGCACGACATCACCTCGTACCCCGCACGCGTCCTCGCCCGCCGCTGGGGCGTCCCGGAGATCTCGCTCTCGCCGAACCTCGTCGCCTGGGAGGGGTACGAGGAGGAGGTCGCCGAGCCGATGTACGCGGAGCTGAAGGTGAGCGAGCGCGGGCGGGCCTACTACGCGCGCTTCATCGCCTGGCTCGCCGAGAACGGGATCGACCAGGACCCCGACCCCTTCGTCGGCCGGCCGCCGCGGTCCCTCGTGCTGATCCCCAAGGCGCTTCAGCCGCACGCCGACCGGGTCGACGAGAGCGTCCACACGTTCGTCGGCGCCTGCCAGGGCGACCGGGCGGCGCAAGGCGACTGGGAGCGGCCCGCCGGCGTCGAGAAGGTGCTCCTCGTCTCGCTCGGCTCGGCCTTCACCAAGCAGCCCGGCTTCTACCGCGCGTGCGTCGAGGCCTTCGGGGGGCTGCCCGGCTGGCACGTGGTGCTCCAGGTGGGCAAGCACGTGGACGCGAGTGAGCTGGGCGAGGTGCCGGCGAACATCGAGGTGCGTGACTGGGTGCCGCAGCTCGCGGTGCTGAGGAAGGCCGACGCCTTCATCACGCACGCCGGTGCGGGCGGCAGCCAGGAAGGGCTCGCCACCGCCACGCCGATGGTCGCCGTGCCGCAGGCCGCGGATCAGTTCGGCAACGCCGACATGCTGCAGGGGCTCGGTGTCGCCCGGCATCTGCCGATGGCGGAGGCGGACGCCGGGGCGTTGCGCGAGGCGGCCCTCGCGCTGGTCGACGACCCCGAGGTGGCGCGCCGGCTGGCGGAGATCCAGACGTCCATGGCGGCCGAGGGCGGCACCAAGATGGCGGCCGACCTCATCGAGGCGGAACTCGCGAAGGCGCGGGCCTGACGGGGTGTGACGTGACGTCACGCGCCCGCCCCGTCGGAGTCACCGCGCCCGGCGGTTCCCCTTTCGGGATAACGCTCCGTGACGTTTTTCGGTAACGCTCAGGTAACGTGCCCTTGTTCTGGCAGGGCCATTGACTCGTCCTGAAAGGTTGACCGTTACCCCCGGTTGAAGGTTGCACGGGGGAGATCTTGTATCTGGAATGAACCCCTCCCTAGCGTGAGATGAACTCCCGTCGAACGCCAGGAAGTTGACCCCCATGCGCCGAGACATACCGCCCCTCGCAGAGGTGCGCCGCATCACCGAGAAGAAGCGTGACGCGTGGTGGACCGTGTTGCTCGTCGACCCGGTCGCCACGCCGCTCGTGCGGTTCACCGCGATGCGCACGAACATCACGCCCAACCAGATCACGTGGGGCGCGTTCCTGATGGGGCTCGGCTCCGCCGCGTGCTTCGCGTTCGGCGACTGGCAGTGGCTGGTCCTCGGCGCCGTCATCTACCACGTCAGCTTCGTCCTCGACTGCATGGACGGGAAGGTCGCCCGGCTCACCGGCCAGGGCTCCGTCTTCGGCGCCTGGCTCGACTTCGTCTTCGACCGCATCCGCGTCATGGTGTGCGGTGTCGCCCTGATGGGCGGCCAGTACGGGCGCACCGGCGACACCTTCTACATCTGGCTCGCGCTCGCCGTCGTGGGGCTCGACACCCTGCGGTACATCAACTCCCTGGAGATCTTCAAGATCCGGCACACCATGCGCAAGCAGATCAAGACGCGCATGCGGGCCGCGCGGCGGGCGCAGAACGAGGCGGAGCTCGCCTTCATGGAGGACCTGCTGCGGGACAACCCCCAGGCGGACATCGAGCAGGACCTGCAGAAGGCGCGCGGCGAGGCCCCGTACACCGTTCCGGCCCAGCCCGGCGCCGAGGCGGTGGCCGGAACCGGAGCCGGGTCAGGCGCCGAGGCCGGGGGTGCGGGGGAGGCCCTTTCGGCCGCCGCCCCCAAGGCTCAGGTCATCGACCTCCACCAGGAGTTCCGGCGCAAGTTCCCGCTCTATCTGCGGGCGCGCTCCTTCCTGCTCCGGCACCGCATCAGGGCGCACCTCATCAGCGGCATCGAGTTCCAGATGGGCGTCTTCATGATCGGCCCGCTCTTCGACGCGGTGATGCCCGCGACGATCGTGTCCGGCGCGCTGCTGCTCGTCTTCGAGCTCGCCATCATCTACAAGCTGCTGCTGTCGACGAGGGACTTCACGCGGACGATCGACTCCTTCGAGGAGGAGCGGGTCGCCACCACGGTGTGACGCGGCGCCCCTGCCCCGGGTGGCCGGAAAAGGGGTGCGCGGGGCCCGGGTTGGGGTGGTTCGGCCTCCTGATGTCCGTTCCCGTGTGACAGATCCCGTTTGTTATTACAGAACCTTGTTGAACAAGTCACAGGTGCATGAAGGTATTGATCTGCGCGCGTCAATCCGTCAGGGTTTCGTCCCAACACCCGGAGATCTTCCGGGCCGCGAGGACCGTCGCGGCGACTTTGTCGCCATGACGCCCCCCTTCTCGCGAGACAGCTGAATACCCCCACATCCCCCCACATGCACCACGAGGAGACCCCTCTTCATGGCAACTCACAAGCGCGCTCGCTCGATGAAGCTCACCGCCGCGATAGCCACCACCGCCACCGCGATCGGCGTCACGGTCTTCGCCACCACCTCCTTCGCCGGAGCGGCCACCCCCGCAGAGGGCAAGGTGTACGGCCTCGACGCCAAGGGCGCCGTCGCCGGCAGCTACATCGTGATGATGGACGAGAAGGCCGACAAGGGCGACAAGAGCGACCTGGCGCAGGAGTACGGCGGCGAGCTCAAGCGGAACTACTCCTCCGCGATCAACGGCTTCTCCGCCAAGGGCCTGAGCGAGACCGAGGCCAAGCGCCTCGCGGCCGACCCGGCCGTCGGCAAGGTCGTCCAGTCCAAGAAGTTCACCATCGACGCCACCCAGGACGGCCCGCCGTCATGGGGCCTGGACCGCGTCGACCAGACGGACACCGCGGGCGACAGCAAGTACACCTACCCCGACACCGCCGGTGAGGGCGCCACCGCGTACGTCATCGACACCGGCGTCCGCGTCAGCCACAAGGACTTCGGCGGCCGTGCCACCTCCGGCTTCGACGCCGTCGACAACGATGACAACGCCGACGACGGCAACGGCCACGGCACGCACGTCGCCGGCACCATCGCCGGTGAGGCGCACGGCGTCGCCAAGAAGGCGAAGATCGTCGCCGTGCGTGTCCTTGACGACCAGGGCTCCGGCACCACCGAGCAGGTCGTCGCGGGCATCGACTGGGTCACCAAGAACCACCAGGGCCCCTCCGTCGCCAACATGAGCCTCGGCGGCGGCGCCGACGAGGCCCTCGACGCGGCCGTGCAGAAGGCCATCGCCTCGGGCGTCACGTTCGCGGTGGCGGCCGGCAACGAGTCGACCGACGCCTCACAGGGCTCCCCGGCCCGCGTGAAGGAGGCCATCACGGTCGCCTCCTCCACCAAGGACGACGAGCAGTCCGACTTCTCCAACTACGGCGACGTCGTCGACATCTACGCCCCGGGTTCGGACATCACGTCCGCCTGGAACACCGGTGACGACGCCACCAACACCATCTCCGGCACGTCGATGGCGACCCCGCACGTCGTGGGCGCGGCCGCGATCTACCTCGCCGCCCACCCGGACGCCAAGCCCGCGGACGTGGCCACGGCCCTGACCGAGGGCGCGACGCCCGACAAGATCTCCAACCCGAGCGAGGGCACGCCCAACAAGCTCCTGAAGGTCGTCGAGTAGTCCTCGCCGCCCCTCCCATGAGCCGCGGTCGTCGTGCCCACCCCCACGGGGCACGGCGACCGCTCCGCCATGCGGGCGCCCCGCACCGCCCGTCGCCTGTCTATCGTGGGCGCATGGCGACGGTGACCAGGACCTACGCGGCGCTCCTGCGCGGCATCAACGTGAGCGGCCACAAGAAGGTGCCGATGGCCGACCTGCGCGCGCTCATCGAAGGGCTCGGGCACGGCGGCGTGCGGACGTACCTGCAGAGCGGCAACGCCGTGTTCACGGCGGACGGCGGCGACGAGGAGTCGCTCGCCGCCGGGCTGCGGACGGCGATCGAGGAGCACTTCGGCTACGCCGTGGACGTCCTGGTGCGCGACGGCGCCTATCTGCGGGCGGTGGCCGACGCCTGCCCCTTCCCGGCGGCCGAGCTGGCGCCCAAGCAGCTCCACGTCACCTACTTCTCCGCGCCGGTCGACCCGGAGAGGTTCGCCGCCGTCGACCGGCCGGCATACGCGCCGGAGGAGTTCAGGCTCGGCGACTGCGCCCTCTACCTCTACGCGCCCGACGGCCTCGGCCGCTCCAGGCTCGCCGACCGGCTCGCGAGGCCCCGCGTGAACCAGGGCCTCGTCGCCACCACCCGTAACTGGAACACCGTCACCCAGCTCGTGGAGATGACCCGTGACTGAGCGCAACCCCGCCGTCGACGCCGCCATCGACGGCGAACTGCACCTCCTCGACCCCGAGGTGCGCGCGTCGCCCGAGCTGTTCGAGGCCCTGCTGCACCCGGAGTTCACCGAGATCGGGGCCTCCGGGACACGCTGGGACCGGGCGTCGATCGTGAGCGTCCTCATGGCCCGCCCCGACCCGAACTCCGGCCCCACCACCACGTCCGGCATGCGGGGCGTCCAGCTCGCCGACGACCTGGTGCACCTGACCTTCGACACCGACCGCAACGGCCACAAGGCCCACCGCAGCTCGCTGTGGCGGCGCACGGAGGACGGCTGGCGGCTCTGGTTCCACCAGGGGACGCCCTTCGACGACGGTCAGAGTGGTTGACGCGAGGTGAGGAGCAGGGTGGTCCTGCCGTTGTCCTCGGCGACCTCACGGCCCTGGGTGTAGCCGAGGCGCTTGAGGACGGCGAGCGAGGCGGTGTTCTCGGAGTCCACGGTCGCGTGCACCTCGGCGAGCCCCAGCGTCTCGTGACCGTACGAGGTGAGCAGCCGCGCCAGTTCGGTGCCGAGCCCGAGGCCCCAGCTCTCCCTGGTCAGGCCGTACACGATCTCGTGGCCGTCGAGCCAGCTCTCGGGGGAGGGCTTGATCTCGGCGTGGCCGACATAGCGGCCCTCGTGCCGCACGGCCCAGACGGGGAAGCGCTCCTCGGCGTAGACCAGGCTGAATATCCGGCCGAAGAGGGCACGGTCCTCGGCGGCGCTCTGCACGCCCTCACCGAACCAGCGGCCCACCGCCTCGTCCTGGAACAGCGCCACGAAGCGCGTCTCGTCGGAGGCGACGTAGGCGGTGAGCGTCAGGCGTTCGGACCGCAGTTCGGGTGTCATCCGCGAGACGCTAGGGGGCCCGGGTCCGGGGGGCAAGTGATGTGCTCCGGCCAGGGCTCGGCCGATTCCGGCCGCCCCGGCAAAGGCCCCCTAACCCGCCGTGTGCGGCAGGCCGATCGGGTTGGGGAAGGGGAGGATGCCGGAGTCCAGGACGGAACGGGCGGCCGGGAGCAGGGCCGTGAGCAGGGCGTCCGTCGTCGTCCTCGGCAGGGGGCGCAGGAGGTGCCCCGAGAGGCGGTCCGTGTCGTCCTCCACCTGCTCGCGCTCGGTGAGCCCGCGGTCGGTGACCCGGCCCGAGCCGTCGATCAGGCCCCGGCCCCGCAGCCGGTCCACGGCCGCCGCCCACTCCTCCTCGGTCCAGCCCCTGGCCTGCCGGATGCCGCCCGCGTCCACCCGTCCGGTGACGGCGGCGAGCGCCAGCGCCTCGCGGGCGTCCAGGCCGTGGTCGGCGAGGACCGCCACATGGGCGTCGCCGCGGAACTCCCGTACGCAGGTGGCCAGTTGCCAGAGCTGTTCGACCGGGTCGGCGCGGTCGGCGAGGGCGCGGTTGGCGGCGAACAGCGGGCGGGCGAGCGGCGGCGCCTCCGCGACGGCGGCGGCCAGGGGGCCGTTGACGACGGCCGCCAGCCTCTCGACGTCGGGCACGAGGTGCCGCAGCGCCCGTGCCGTGTGCCGCGCCCGCTCCTCGACGACGCGGTCCGGCGACACGTACTCCCAGGCCGACGGCAGGGCGCGCTCGACCATGGCGGGCGCGAAGACCCCGAGGGCCGCCGCGGCGACGCCGGGCCCGACACGGCCCATCGGGGCGGTGCGGCCGGCGAAGTACCCCATCCAGAAGCCCTTGAGACCCACGGCGCGGCCGAGGCCGCGGCAGTGCTCCTCGAAGTAGATCACCGCGTGCAGGGGTTCGGTCCGCAGCCACAGCGTGCGGGATCGGCTCGGGGTCATGGCTCCACAAGCTAGGCCAGTGCGGGTGTCCGCGCCAGAGGAGCCGTCGGGCGGGTGCCGCAAACGTGGGCCTCGTCATAGCGCCGCACGAGCAGCCGGGCCACCGTCGGCGCGGGCCCGAGGACGTCCGCGAGGACGTCCGCCCCGGCGGCGCCGCGCGCGATGCGGTCCGGCAGGAAACCGGGGGCGAGGACGTAGGGCGCGACGGCCACCCGCCGCACCCCCGGCTCGGCCCGCAGCGCGCGCACGGCGTCCTCCGTGCGCGGCAGGGAAGCGGAGGCGAACGCAGGCCGCACGGCGCACCAACCGGTGTGCCGCCACTCCCGCGCGATGTCAGCGATCACTGCGATCGCCTCCGGGTCGGAGGACCCCGCCGAGGCCAGCACGACCCCGGTCGAGGACTTGTCGGCGGGGTCGAGCCCCGCCTCGTACAGGCGCTGCTCCAGAGCGGCCATCAGCAGCGGGGACGGGCCGAGGACCGCCGCCGTGCGGATGCGCAGGCCCGCGGGGGCGCCGCGCAGGACGGCCGGGATGTCGGCCTTGGCGTGGAAGGCGCGCGTCAGCAGCAGGGGGAGCGCCACGACGTCGCGCACGCCCTCGGCCGCCAGACGCTCCAGGACGCCGGGGACCGTGGCCGCGTCGAAGTCGAGGAACGCCGTCTCCACCCGCAGCCCCGGCCGCAGCGACCGCACCCGGCGCACCAGCGCGTGGACGGTCTCGGCGTGCCGCGGGTCGCGGCTGCCGTGGGCGATGACGAGGAGCACGGGCCGGTGCGCGGGAGGCGTGGGGTGCCCGGGACGCAGGGGATACATGGGGGTCAGCTCCGCACGAGGAGTCCGCGGCTGCGCAGGACCCGCCGCTCCAGTGGGCTGAAGATCAGCAGGTCGATGGCGATGCCGACGACGAGGATGAGCAGGATGGCCAGGAAGATCATGGGCATCGAGCTGGCGTTGCGGCCGTTCTCCAGCAACTGGCCGAGTCCGATGCCCAGCTCGGGCGAGGACGCGATGATCTCGGCGGCCATCAGCGAACGCCAGGAGAACGCCCAGCCCTGCTTGAGCCCCGCGAGATAGCCGGGCAGCGCGGCCGGGAGCACGATGTGCCAGGTGTGCCGCAGCCCCGTCGCGCCGAGCGTGCGGCCCGCGCGCAGGAACAGCGGGGGCACCTGGTCGACGCCGGAGACCAGGCCGTTGGCGATGGAGGGGACGGCGCCGAGCAGGATCACCGCGTACATCATCCGGTTCTCCAGGCCCAGCCAGAGCACGGCCGGCGGCACCCACGCCACCGAGGGCAGTGACTGGAGGCCGGAGAGGATCGGGCCGATGGCCGCCCTGATGAACCGCACCCGGGCCACGACCAGGCCGAGCGGTGTGCCGATCACGAGGGCGAGCAGGAAGCCGAGGAGACCGCGCGAGACGGACGTCCAGATGTAGTCGAGGAGCGTGCCCTGGAGCCAGGCCTCGCGGACCTCGTCCCAGACCGCGGACGGCGCGGGCAGCTTGCTCGGGTCGTCCACGATCCCGGAGGAGACCAGCGCCTGCCAGACCACGAGGACGAGCAGGACGGCGGTCAGCGGCGGCAGCACCTTCTGCACGAGGACCTGGCGCACCGGGGTGCGGGCGGGGCCGGCCTGGGACTCCAGGGCGTCGAGGCCCGCCTCCAGACCCGCGAGGTCTTGGCCGTCGCCGGGCGTCTTGGTGACGCCGGTCGTCTCAGTGCTGGCCATGTCGGCGGATCTCCCCACGCAGTTGTTCGGTGATCTCCAGCGAGAGTTCCGCCACGGCGGAGTCCTCGATGCGGCGCGGGTGGGGGATGTCGACCCGCCACTCGTGCGCCACCCGGCCGGGGCGCGACGAGAGGAGCACGACGCGCTGGGCGAGGCGCACGGCCTCGCGGACGTTGTGCGTGACGAAGAGGACGGAGACGTTCGTCTCGCGCCAGACGCGGGTCAGCTCGTCGTGCAGCACGTCGCGCGTGATGGCGTCCAGGGCCGCGAAGGGCTCGTCCATGAGCAGCAGTTGGCTGTCCTGGGCGAGCGCCCGGGCCAGGGCCACACGCTGGCGCATGCCGCCCGACAGCTCGTGCACCCGCTTGCCGTACGCCCCGTGCAGCCGGACGAGTTCGAGCAGTTCCTCGGCGCGCGGGCGGCGCTCCGCCTTCGGCACGCCGCGCAGCTTCAGGGCCAGCTCGATGTTCTTGCCCGCGGTCAGCCACGGGAAGAGGGCGTGCTCCTGGAACATCAGGGCCGGGCGGCCGTCGGTCGCGATGGTCCCGGCCGAGGGCTTGTCGAGCCCGGCCACGAGGTTGAGCAGCGTCGACTTGCCGCAGCCCGAGGCGCCGAGCAGCGTCACGAACTCGCCGGGCGCGACATCGAGGGTGATGTCGTCCAGGACGAGCTGGGGGCCCGCGGGCCCGTCGAACCGCTTGGAGACGTGCTCGATACGGGCGGCGTGCGTGGCCGCGGCGCGGGTGTCCGCCGCGGCCGTGGCGAGGGTGGTCGCCATGGTCGTCACCTCCAGGGAATCCAGGGAACCGGTCGTCTTCGGTGGTTACTCGACGCCGAGACCGGCGTCGTCGACCGGGGACTCACCCGCGGCCTTGAGGACCTTGTTCAGCGGACCGAGGTCGTAGATGCCCTTGAGGTCGGGCTTCTCCAGGAGGCCCGCGTCGACCGCGTGGTCCGCCTCGGCGTCGAGCGTGGCGGCCAGCGGGTCGTCGGTGGCCCGGATGGACGCCCAGGCCGGGTCGAGCACCTCGGCGGGCAGGGCCTTGCCGGTGTCCGCCTTGAGCTGGGCGTTGGCGGCGGCCTTGGCCTTCGCCGGATTCTTCCCGATGAAGGCGTTGGTCTTCACCGAGCCGCGCAGGACGGCCTCGACGACCTTCGGGTGCTCCTTGAGGAACTCCTGCCGCACGATGATGTTCGTGATCACGAACTTCTTGTCCGGCCACAGGTCGGCCTCGTCGAGGAGGACCTTGCCGCCCTCGGCGACCAGCTTGGACGCGGTCGGCTCGGGCACCCAGGCGCCGTCGATCGAGCCGGACTTGTAGGCGTCCGGGGTGATCTTGTTGTCCGTGCGGACGACGGAGACGTCGCCCTTGCCGCTCTGCGCGTCGACCTTCCAGCCCTTCCGCGCGATCCAGTGCAGGAAGGCGACGTCCTGGGTGTTGCCGAGCTGCGGCGTCGCGATCTTCTTGCCCTTGACGTCGCTCTGGGTCCTGATCTTCTCGGGGTTCACCACGAGCTTCACGCCGCCGGAGGCGGAGCCGCCGATGATGCGCAGGTTCTTCCCCTGCGACTTGGTGTAGCCGTTGATGGCCGGCGAGGGGCCGATCCAGCCGATGTCGATCGAGCCCGCGTTCAGCGCCTCGATCTCCGAGGGGCCGGCGTTGAACTGGGAGTACTTCGCCTCGGTGCCGCCCAGCTCCTTCTGCAGGATGCCTTCGCGGTTGCCGACGAGCGCGGTGGCGTGGGTGAGGTTCGGGAAGTACCCGATCCGCACGCTGTCCAGGCCGTCGATCTTCTTCGCCCCCGCGGCGATCTTCGTCCGGCCGCCGCTCTGCTCGTCCGCCTGCGAGCCGTAGCCGCAGGCGGACAGGGCGAGGGCGAGCAGGGGCAGGGCGGCGAGGGCCGCGCGGGTGCGGCGGCCGGCGGCGCGGTGGTGTCCTGTGGCGCGGGGGGTGGGGCGGGCTGGCACGGGAGGGCATCCTCTCGTCGGCCCGGCGCTCACGCCGTCAGGGCGTGGCCGGGGCTCTCGGCGGTATACGTCTTCGGAGGGCGGTGCGGTGGGCGCGCGAGCGGTGCGCGTACGTCATCGCGCACATCGGGCGACGCCTCCCTGGCCCCCCCCGAACTCCGTTCGGGGGGACCCCCAGCGGAGGGCGCCGCTGCCGAAGCGGCCGCCCTCCTTCGCGAACGTCGCGAACACGTCGACGCGGGACATGGTCAGAAGTCCCAGCCCTCGTCGTCCGCCGGGGCCGGGGCCGCGGCCGCCGCCTCGTCGGAGTCCGGCGCGGCGAAGGCGGTGCCCGCCATGCCGGCCGCGAGCGTCGTGCCGTCCGCCGGGTCGATCAGCAGGAACGAGCCGGTGCGCCGGGAGTCCGCGTACGCGTCGAGTGCGAGCGGCTCGGCGGTGCGCACCAGGACGCGCCCGATGTCGTTGGCGACCAGTCGGCCGGGGGCCGGGTGCTGGGAGAGGTCGTCGAGGGTGAGCCGGGAGGGGATCTCCTTGACGATCGCCTTGACCGTGCGGGTGGTGTGCTTGAGCAGCACCCGCTGACCGACGCTGAGCGGCGCGTCCGCGACATGGCAGACGGTGGCCTGGATGTCCTGCGTGGACGGCGGCACGTCCGCGCTCGGCACGATCAGGTCGCCGCGCGCGATGTCGATGTCGTCCTCCAGGAGCAGCGTGATGGACTGCGGCGTCCACGCCACGTCCACCGCCTCGCCGAGCAGGTCGATCCCGGCGATCTTCGAGCTGCGGCCCGACGGCAGGACCGTCACGGACTCGCCCACGCGGAAGGCGCCGGCCGCGATCTGGCCCGCGTAGCCGCGGTAGTCGGGGTGCTCGGCGGTCTGCGGGCGGATCACGTACTGCACGGGAAAGCGCGCGTGGCAGGTCGCCAGGTCGTGGCTGACCGGGACCGTCTCCAGGTGTTCGAGGACGGTCGGGCCGCCGTACCAGTCCATGTTGGAGGACGGTTCGACGACATTGTCACCGGCCAGCGCGGAGATCGGGATGGCGGTGATCTCCGGGACGCCCAGCTCTGCGGCGTACGCGGTGAACTCCTCGGCGATCCGGGCGAAGACCCTCTCGTCGTAGGCGACCAGGTCCATCTTGTTCACGGCGAGCACGACGTGCGGGACGCGCAGGAGCGCGGCGACCGCGGCGTGCCTGCGGGTCTGCTCGATGACGCCGTTGCGGGCGTCGACGAGGACCACGGCGAGGTCGGCCGTCGAGGCGCCGGTGACCATGTTCCGCGTGTACTGCACGTGCCCCGGGGTGTCGGCGAGGATGAACCGGCGCCTGGGGGTGGCGAAGTAGCGGTAGGCCACGTCGATGGTGATGCCCTGCTCGCGCTCGGCCCGCAGGCCGTCGGTGAGCAGTGCCAGGTCGGGGGCGTCGGCCCCGCGGCCGGCCGAGGCCCGCGCGACGGCTTCGAGCTGGTCGGTGAGGACCGACTTGGAGTCGTGCAGGAGCCGGCCCACCAGGGTGGACTTGCCGTCGTCGACGGAACCGGCGGTGGCGAACCGCAGCAGGGTGGTGGCCGACAGATCGGCGAACTGCTCGGTCACGGCGGTGGTGTTGCTCATGGTTAGAAGTACCCCTCGCGCTTGCGGTCTTCCATCGCGGCCTCGGAGAGCTTGTCGTCGGCCCGGGTCGCCCCGCGCTCGGTGAGGCGGGACGCGGCGATCTCGGCGATGACGGCGTCCAGCGTCGTCGCGTCGGAGTCGACGGCGCCGGTGCAGGACATGTCACCGACCGTGCGGTAGCGCACGAGCCGCTTCTGGACGGTCTCGTCGTCCTTGGGGCCGCCCCAGTCGCCGGCGGTCAGCCACATGCCGGACCGCTGGAAGACCTCGCGCTCGTGCGCGAAGTAGATCTGCGGGAGCTCGATGCCCTCGCGGGCGATGTACTGCCACACGTCCAGCTCGGTCCAGTTGGAGAGCGGGAAGACGCGCACGTGCTCGCCGGGGGCGTGCCGGCCGTTGTAGAGCTGCCACAGCTCGGGGCGCTGGCGGCGCGGGTCCCACTGCGAGAACTCGTCGCGCAGCGAGAACACCCGCTCCTTGGCGCGCGCCTTCTCCTCGTCGCGGCGTCCGCCGCCGAAGACCGCGTCGAACCGCTCGCTCTGGATCTTCTCGGTGAGCGGCACCGTCTGGAGCGGGTTGCGGGTGCCGTCGGGGCGCTCGCGCAGCTTGCCCGCGTCGATGTACTCCTGCACGGAGGCGACGTGCAGCCGCAGCCCGTGCCGGGCCACCACGCGGTCGCGGTACTCGATGACCTCGGGGAAGTTGTGCCCGGTGTCCACGTGCAGGAGCGAGAAGGGGACGGCGGCGGGCGCGAACGCCTTCAGCGCGAGGTGCAGCATCAGGATCGAGTCCTTGCCGCCGGAGAAGAGGATCACCGGCCGCTCGAACTCGCCCGCGACCTCGCGGAAGATGTGCACCGCCTCGGACTCCAGGGCGTCCAGGTGGCTGAGCGCGTAGGGGCTGGTCGTGCCCTCGTCGGTCACGGTGGCCACGGTGGTCATGCCAGACCCCTTTCGGTGAGCAGAGCGTGCAGGGCCGCGGCGGACTCCGGCACCGTCTGGTCCTGCGATTCGATGCGCAGGTCGGGCGACTCGGGCTCCTCGTACGGGTCGTCGACCCCGGTGAGCCCGGAGATCTCGCCCGCCGCCTGCTTGGCGTACAGGCCCTTCACATCGCGTACGGAGCAGACCTCGACCGGCGTCGCCACGTGCACCTCCAGGTACGGGGTGCCGTGGGTCTGGTGGCGCTTGCGCACCGCCTCGCGGCTGTCCGTGAAGGGCGCGATGACCGGGACGAGCGCCAGGACGCCGTTGCGGGCGAGGAGTTCGGCGACGAAGCCGATGCGCTGCACGTTGGTGTGCCGGTCCTCGCGGCTGAAGCCGAGGCCCGCCGAGAGGAACTCGCGGATCTCGTCGCCGTCGAGCACCTCGACGCGGCGGCCCCGGGCGCGCAGCAGGCCCGCCAGCTCACGGGCGATGGTCGTCTTGCCGGCGCTGGGCAGGCCGGTGAGCCAGACGGTGGCTCCGGTCACGTCACTCTCCTGAATCTGCTGTCCCGCGGTCATCCGTGGATGCCGCACTCGGTCTTGGCGTTGCCGGACCAGCGTCCCGCCCGCGCGTCCTCACCCTCAAGAAGACGGCGGGTGCAGGGGGCGCAGCCCACCGAGCCGTAGCCGTCCATCAGGAGCGGGTTGGTGAGGACGCCGTGCTCGTCCACGTACGCGTCGACGTCGTCCTGCGTCCAGCGGGCGATCGGCGAGACCTTGACCTTCCGCCGCTTCTCGTCCCAGCCGACGACCGGGGTGTCGGCGCGGGTCGGCGACTCGTCGCGGCGCAACCCGGTCGCCCAGGCCGCGTATCCGGTCAGGCCCTCTTCGAGGGGTTGCACCTTGCGCAGCTTGCAGCACAGGTCGGGGTCGCGGTCGTGCAGCTTCGGGCCGTGCTCCGCGTCCTGCTCGGCCACGGTCCGCCGGGGTGTGAGGGTGATGACGTTGACGTCCATCACGGCCTCGACGGCGTCGCGGGTGCCGATGGTCTCGGGGAAGTGGTAGCCCGTGTCGAGGAAGACGACGTCCACGCCGGGCATGGCCCGCGAGGCGAGGTGGGCGACGACCGCGTCCTCCATGGAGGAGGTCACGCAGAACCGGGGCCCGAAGGTCTTCGCGGCCCACGTCAGGATCTCCAGGGCGGAGGCGTCCTCCAGGTCGCGCCCGGCCTGCTCGGCGAGGGCCTTCAGCTCGTCGTCCGTACGGACGCCCGGGGTCTGAGCGGTCGTCATATCCGTTCCCCTCCACCGTCGTCGTGCCGGACGCCCCGGGCGAGCAGCCCGAGGAACTTCAGCTGGAAGGCCCGGTTGCAGGCCCCGCACTCCCACGCGCCGTGGCCGGTCTCGTTCGGGCGCAGGTCCTCGTCGCCGCAGTAGGGGCAGTGGAAGGGCGCCGCGCGCTCGCTCACTTGAGGGCCTCCTCGCCGGCGCGGGCGGCCCAGACGGCGAACCGCTCGCCGTCCTCGCGCTCGGCCTGGAAGCGCTTGAGGAGCCGCTCCACGTAGTCGGGCAGCTCGTCGGCGGTGACCTTCAGGCCGCGGACCTTGCGGCCGAACCCGGCGTCGAGCCCGAGGGCGCCGCCCAGGTGCACCTGGTAGCCCTCCACCTGGTTGCCCGCCTCGTCCAGGACCAGCTGGCCCTTGAGGCCGATGTCGGCGACCTGGATGCGGGCGCAGGCGTTCGGGCAGCCGTTGAGGTTGATGGTGATCGGCTCGTCGAACTCCGGGACGCGCCGCTCCAGTTCGTCGATGAGCGAGGCGCCGCGCGCCTTGGTCTCGACGATGGCGAGCTTGCAGAACTCGATGCCGGTGCAGGCCATGGTGCCGCGCCGGAACGGCGAGGCGTTGACCCGCAGGTCGAGCGCTTCGAGTGCGGAGACGAGCGAGTCCACCTGCTCCTGCTCGACGTCGAGCACGATCATCTTCTGCTCGGCGGTGGTGCGCAGGCGGCCGGAGCCATGGGCCTCGGCGACGTCGGCGATCTTCGTGAGGGTGGCGCCGTCCACGCGTCCGACGCGCGGGGCGAAGCCCACGTAGAAGCGGCCGTCCTTCTGCCGGTGCACGCCGAGGTGGTCGCGCCAGACGCCCGCGGGCTGCTCGGGCGCGGGCCCGTCGGCGAGCTTCCGCCCGAGGTACTCGTCCTCCAGGACCTGCCGGAACTTCTCCGGGCCCCAGTCGGCGACGAGGAACTTCAGGCGGGCGCGGTTCCTGAGCCTGCGGTAGCCGTAGTCGCGGAAGATGCCGATGACACCGGCGAACACGTCGGGCACGTCGTCCAGGGCCACCCAGGCGCCGAGGCGCACGCCCAGCTTGGGGTTGGTGGAGAGGCCGCCGCCGACCCAGAGGTCGAAGCCGGGGCCGCGCTCGGGGTGGTGGACGCCGACGAAGGCGACGTCGTTGATCTCGTGCGCCACGTCGAGCTGCGGGGAGCCGGAGATGGCCGTCTTGAACTTGCGCGGCAGGTTGGAGAACTCCGGGTTGCCGATGAAGCGGCGCTGGATCTCGTCGATGGCGGGGGAGCCGTCGATGATCTCGTTCTCGGCGACGCCCGCCACGGGGGAGCCGAGGATGACGCGCGGGGTGTCGCCGCAGGCCTCGGTCGTCTGGAGCCCCACGGCTTCGAGCCGCCGCCAGATCTCGGGCACGTCCTCGATGCGGATCCAGTGGTACTGGACGTTCTGCCGGTCGGTGAGGTCGGCGGTGCCGCGCGCGAACTCCTCGGAGATCCCGCCGATGACGCGCAGCTGCTCGGTGGTCAGCCGTCCGCCGTCCACGCGTACGCGCAGCATGAAGTACTCGTCGTCCAGTTCCTCCGGGGCGAGGACCGCGGTCTTGCCGCCGTCGATCCCGGGCTTGCGCTGCGTGTACAGGCCCCACCAACGCATCCGCCCGCGCAGGTCGTTCGGGTCGATGGAGTCGAATCCGCGCTTCGAGTAGACCGTCTCAATACGTGTCCGCACATTGAGACCGTCGTCGTCCTTCTTGAACTGCTCGTTCCCATTGAGCGGCGTGAAGTGGCCCACCGCCCACTGGCCCTCGCCGCGGTGACGGCTCGCCTTGCGGCGGGGCGTGGCTGGGGCGGGCTTCTCTGGCGTGGCGGGCATGGAAAAACGTCCTTCGGGCAGCGGGAATGCGGCTCTGACCTGCGGGTATCGGCACATGCGAAAAGTGCGCGCGGCGCTGCGCAGGGAGAAAGTCAGGGAAGACCGGTGATCAGACGTGCGGCGGTGCTGAGTCGATCAGCAGGCCGGACACATGGCGCTGGACATGCGGCCGAGGTCGACGTGACGCCGACTCACCAAGGCAGTTCCAGTGCGATCCATGACGGAAGCGTGTCACGGGACTTTCGGCCCAGTCCAGCATTATCCAAAATGTGGACACCCTTGTCCCGTATCGCGGACAAGGGTGTCGTCGGTCACATGCGCGCCGGCGGGTTTCAGTCCCGTGCGGCCCCCGGCCACGGCCCCGGATTCGGCACGTCGGGCTCCTGCTCGACCTTGGTGTCGAACAGGCGGAACCCGCGCCGCAGGTAGTTGTCCATGGCGTGCTCGCCGTCCTTGGAGCACGTGTGCAGCCAGACGCGCTCGGTCGGCGCGAGCCCCGGCCACCGCTCCGCCAGGTCCCAGGCGCGCGCGACCCCCTGGGAGAGGAGGTGGCCGCCGATCCTGCGGCCCCGGAAGGCGGGCAGGAGACCGAAGTAGACGATCTCGACGACGCCCTCCGGGCCGTCCCCGTTCTCGCCGCGCGCCGCCAGCTCCACGTACCCGGCCGGAGTGCCCCTGTCGTACGCGACCCACGTCTCCACGCCGGGCCGGCCGAGCAGCTTCTCCCACTCGGCGTAGGTCAGGGGCAGCCGGTCCGTCCAGCGGATGTCCCCGCCGACGGAGGCGTAGAGGAAGCGGCTGAACTCGGGCGAGGGCACGTCGGCGCGCACGACGCGCACGTCGCCCTCGGGCACGACGGCGGGCAGCAGGTCGCGCGGGGAGGTCTGCTCCAGCGACCAGGTGGTGACAGTGAGACTCATGGGGGTCAGCGAATCATGGCCGCTCAGGGGCCCGCCACGCCGCGTGCCCGGCACACGGCGGGCGCGGTCGAGTGCGGCAGCAGGGCGGCCGGGTCGTCCGGCAGGACCACGTCGACCCGGACGTCCTCGTGGAAGCGGTAGGGCCGGTGCTCCAGGAGCGCGCCCAGGTAGCGGCGGACGCGCGACAGCTCGGCGCGGACCGTCACCGTGCGGGCCGGGTCGTCGAAGAGGTCGCGGGCCAGGTCCGAGGCGCTGCGGCCCTTGGGGTGCGTGGACAGGACGTAGAGCAGTTCGGCGTGCCGGGGGCTCAGTTCGTGCGTCCAGTCGCGGACGCCGCCGAGCGCCGTGATCGTCCAGCGGCGGGCCCCGCTGACGTCGAGGACGAGCCGGGCGGCGGCGGGCGGCTCCGGCTCGTCCCCCGGCGCCTCCGGGCGCAGCAGCCAGCCGCCGGGCAGCGGCTCCACCCGGCAGACGCCCAGCGCGGGCAGCCAGGACCGCCCCGCCATCAGCGACTTGGGCAGGGCCAGGCGGTCCTCGGGAGGCATCCCCGTGACGGCGGCGGTCCAGCCGTGCACGTCCACCGCGAGCGCCCGGCCTTCGAGGCGGGACAGGATGGGGGCCGCCACCGCCCGCAGCCGGTTCAACGACCTCTCGTGGCCCTCCCGCAGCCGCGCCTCCGCGAGCTTGGCCACCGAGTCGACCAGGGCGAGCGTCGCCGGGTGCATGGTCCGCAGCGGGCCGCTGACGTCGATCACACCGAGCAGCCTGCCGTCGCGCGGATCGGTCACCGGGGCGCCCGTGCACGTCCACGCGTGCTGGGTGCGCACGAAGTGCTCGGCGGAGAACACCTGCACCGGACGCCGCACCACCAGCGGGGTGCCGACGCCGTTGGTGCCCACGACGTCCTCGCTCCAGTCCGCGCCGGGGGCAAAGCCGAGCGCGTCCGCCCGGTGGAGCACGGCCGCGTTGCCCTCGCGCCACAGCACCCGCCCGTCCGCGTCGCAGACCACCATGATGTGCTGCGCGGCGTCCGCCACGGACACCAGGGCGTGCCGCACCACCGGCAGCACCTCCGCCAGCGGCGAGGCGCGCCTGCGCTGTTCCAGCTCCTCCTCGCCCAGCGGACTCGACCGGTGGCCGCGGTCGGGGTCGACGCCCCCGGTCAGCATGCGCACCCAGGACTCACCGATCACGGGGCGGGGCAGGACGCGCGGTCGCGCTCCGGAGAGCGTGGCGTCCCGCACGCCCTTCAGGAGCCGCGCGGCGTGTTCGCGGTCCATGGCGGAGATGCGTGCGAGGTCGATCGTCGAGAGGGCGTTCATCACCACGGAGTCCTTTCACACCGGGCCGGCGAGCCGGGCATCTCCTCATCGTGCCTTGTGATGACGCCGTCACGTGATGGTTCGACGATGAATCGACTTCCTGGGACGCCGCGCGTTGCAACCTCCTGCAACCCTGGCGCGGCCCCGCCCGGCCGACGAGTCTGTACGCCACGCCGCCCGTGCGGTGTTCATGCTCCTCAAGGGGCCTGAAGTGCGGGGGTGGTGCCGTGTCGGCGCAGCACCACCCCCGTCTCCCGAACGCTAAGGGCGGGCCGCGGCCCGCTCCACCACCGAGGCCAGGTCCAGGGTGTGCGGCAGCGTGCCGAACGCCGCTCCCCAGTCGCCGCCGAGCCGCGAGGCGCAGAACGCGTCGGCGACCTCCGGGGGCGCGTACCGCACGAGCAGCGATCCCTGGAGCACCAGCGCCATGCGCTCCACCAGCCGCCGGGCCCGCGCCTCCGCGCCCTCCAGGTCGGCCAGTTCGGTCAGCAGGCCCTTGATCGCGCCGTCCAGGCGGTGGTCGGCGCCGCGCGCCGCGCCGACCTCCGTCAGGAACGCGTTCAGCGCCAGCGGCTCGCGCTGCAACGCCCGCAGCACGTCGAGGGCCTGGACGTTGCCCGAGCCCTCCCAGATGGAGTTCAGGGGCGCCTCGCGCAGCAGCCGGGGCATGCCCGACTCCTCGACGTAGCCGTTGCCGCCCAGGCACTCCAGGGCCTCCCCGACCATCGGCGTGCACCGCTTGGTCACCCAGTACTTCGCCGCGGGCACCGCGAGGCGCAGGAACGCCCGCTCCTGCTCGCCCCCGTCGTCGTACGCGGCGGCCAGGCGCATCGCCAGCGTCGTCGCCGCCTCCGACTCCAGGGCCAGATCGGCCAGGACGTTGCGCATCAGCGGCTTGTCGATGAGCCTGCCGCCGAACGCCTCCCGGTACGTGGCGTGGTGCACCGCCTGCACGACGGCCCGCCGCATCAGGGCCGACGAGCCGATCACGCAGTCGAGCCGGGTCGCCGCGACCATCTCGATGATGGTGCGCACCCCGCGCCCCTCCTCGCCGACCCGGCGCGCCCACGTCCCGTCGAACTCGACCTCGCCGGAGGCGTTGGACCTGTTGCCCAGTTTGTCCTTGAGGCGCTGGATCGCGAAGACGTTGCGCGTGCCGTCCTGAAGGACGCGCGGCACGAGGAAGCAGGTCAGCCCCTGTTCGGCCTGGGCGAGCACCAGGAAGCCGTCGGACATCGGGGCCGAGCAGAACCACTTGTGGCCCGTCAGCTCGTACGTCCCGTCCTCGGACAGGGCACGCGCGCGGGTCGTGTTGGCCCTGACGTCGCTTCCGCCCTGTTTCTCCGTCATGCCCATCCCGAAGATGGCCCCGGCCTTCTGCGACGCCGGGCGGAGCCCCTGGTCGTAGACGGTCGAGGTCAGGCGCGGCTCCCACTCGGCGGCGAGTTCCGGGTCGGCGCGGAGCGCGGGCACCGCCGCGTGCGTCATGGAGACCGGACAGCCGTGCCCGCCCTCGGTCTGCGACCAGACCAGGAACCCGGCCGCCCTGCGCACATGCCCGCCGGGCCGCGCCCAGGCGGCGGTCAGGCCCGCGCCGACCGCCTTGCCGAGCAAGCGGTGCCAGGACGGATGGAAGTCGACCTCGTCGATCCGGTGGCCGTACCGGTCGTGCGTGCGGAGCACGGGAGGGTTCTCGTTGGCCAGCGCCCCCCACTCCTGCGCCTGGGCCGAACCCGCGCTGCGGCCGAGCAGCGAGAGCTCGTCGCGGGCCGTGTCGAGGAGCGCCGGGTCCAGATGCCGCTCCACGCCCTCCACGAGGGCCCGGTCCGACGCGAATACGTCATATCCCACCAGGGGCGGAGCCTGGTTGGTCACTGTGTGGGTGGTGGCTGCCATGCCGCTACGGTAAGGAGGTGCACCAGGCAAAAGAAACACCCGGGCGGCCCGCGGGGCGCTGGAACCGGGCCCGCGCTCTGTATCGCAACGTCTCCAAGCGCAGGACCGCCTGGCTGCTGCTCAAGGACACCGTCAACTCGTGCATCGAGTACCGCATCCTGGGGCTCGCGGCCGAGGCGGCGTTCTTCACGCTGCTCTCCGTGCCGCCGCTGCTCCTGAGCCTCATCGGGCTGCTCGCGTACGTCGACGGGTGGACGGGCGCGAACACCATCGCCAGCGTCCAGAACAACATCCTGGAGGCGTCCCGCACGGTTCTGTCCGACCGGGGGGTCAAACAGATCGCCCAGCCGATACTGGAGGACGTCCTCAAGATCAGCCGACCGGACGTCATCTCCATCGGCTTCCTCTTCGCCCTCTGGTCGGGCTCGCGCGCCGTGAACGTCTTCATCGACACGATCACCGTCATGTACGGCCTGGACGGCGTGCGCGGCATCGTCAAGACCCGCATCCTCGCGTTCGGCCTGTTCATCGTGGCGCTGCTGATCGGCTCGGTCGCGCTGCCGCTGATGGTGGCGGGGCCCGACGCCGTGGTGGACCTCCTGCCCGGTTCCACGACGGTCGTCCAGATCCTCTACTGGCCGGTCGTCGTCCTCCTCTCCATCGTCTTCCTGACGACCCTGTACCACGTGTCCGTGCCGGTGCGGTCGCCGTGGGTGGAGGACATGCCGGGCGCGCTGATCGCCCTCGCGATGTGGGTGCTCGGCAGCTTCCTGCTCCGGATCTACCTCACCAGCACGGTGGAGGGGCCGACGATCTACGGCTCCCTCGCGGCTCCGGTCGCCGTCCTGCTCTGGATCGGCGTCTCCGCCTTCGCGGTCCTGGTGGGCGCCGCCGTAAACGCGGCGATCGACCGCGTCTGGCCCTCCGTCGCCACGGCCGCGGCGCGCGCCGCCAACGACCGCATAAGGGAGGCCCAGGCCGCGGAGGTGGTGGCCCGCGCGGCGGCGGCCCGCGAGGCCATGCCGGACCCCGACGACCCCGAGATGCCCTCGGAGTTCCCCGAACGCTGGTCCCGCTTCCTCCCCCCGGACGACGTGACGTCCCGCCTGCGCACGCACGCGAAGAAGAACGGCGACCAGCCTCCTCCGGAGTAGGTCGGCGGCCCGTGGATCGCCGGCTGCGCCGAGCGCGTCCTCCATCGCCGGACGGGCTTGTTCTTCTCCGCCCGGACCCGCAACGCTCCGGGCGGGGAATTCCAGCCGCTCCGGCGTTCGAGGAGCGGGGCCCGGGCTGCGCCCCGCGAGGTGCGCCCCGGGCCCGGGTGCGCTTCGGGCCCCGCGCGGCTTCGCCCCGCCGGGGCGGCTACCGCCAGGCGCCGGCCGACTCGCGGGCGAAGTCCGCGAAGTCCCGCGGAGCGCGCCCGAGGACCTCCCGCACCCCCTCGGAGAGGCTCGCGTTGCGCCCGTCGAGGTTCGTCTCGAAGAGTTCCACCAGGAACTCCGCCTCCCCCGGCGGGACACCGAAGCCGGCGAGCGCGGCCCCGTACTCCTTCGCCGACACCGGCACGTACGCGATGTCCCGCCCCGTGACCGCCGAGATCTCCCCGACCGCGTCGCGGAAGGACAGCAGCCGCGGGCCCGTGATGTCGAGGACGCGGTCCGCGCAGCGGTCGCCGCCCGTCAGGGCCGCCACCACCACGTCCGCGACGTCCCGCGTGTCGATGAAGGGTTCGAGCACCTCGCCCGCGGGGAACACCAGCTCCCCGCCGCGCACGCCGTCGAGCAGCGGGCCCTCGCTCAGGTTCTGCGCGAACCACGACGCCCGGACGACCGTCCAGCGCGCCCCCGACTCCCGCACCACCCGCTCCGTCGCGTGCGCCTGGTCCTCGCCGCGCGCCGACAGCAGGGTCAGCCGCCCCACCCCGAGTTCGACGGCGAGTCGCGCGAACGCGCCCACCGCCTCGGCCGCTCCGGGCGCCCCGACGTCCGGCAGATACGCGATGTGCGCCGCGTCGGCGCCCCGCAGGGCGTCCGCCCACGTCGACCGGTCCGCCCAGTCGAACCGCACCGCCCCGTTCCGCGAGGCCGCCCTGACCGTGAGCCCGGCCGCCTCCGCGGACTCCACGACCCGGCGGCCCACCCGCCCGGTCGCCCCCGTCACCAGCACCGTCCGTATGTCCGTGTTCGTCATGTTCGTGCGCGTCCTGTCCGTGTCCGTCGTCATGCGTTCAGTCAACCGGCCCGCCCGCCCCCGGACCATCGCCGAGAAGCTCATGGTCATACGCCTGCGTCTACGCTGCCGCCATGGACGTGCTGGCAGGCTTGCTGGAGGGCCCGAGGGCGCGCGGCGCCTTCATGATCCGGGCGCTGTTCGACCCGCCCTGGTCCGTGCGCATCGCGGACGAGGCCCCCCTCTCCGTCATGGTCATGGTGCGCGGCTCCGCCTGGCTCCGCCCCGAGGACGGCACGCCCGCCCGGCGCGTCCACCCCGGCGACGTCGCCATCGCCCGCGGCCCCGACCACTACACCTGCGCGGGCGAACGGGACACCGCCCCCTTCGCCGAGATCCGCCCCGGCCAGCACTGCGTGCCGCTGGACGGCGCCCCCGTCGCCCGCTACACCGACCTGGGGCTCCGCGCCTGGGGCGAGTCCCGCGACGGCTCCGTGGAAATGCTGATCGGCACCTACCAGATGCGGGGCGAGCTCACCGGACGCCTCCTCGACGCGCTGCCGCCCCTCCTCGTGCTGCCCACCGAGGTGTGGGACTGCCCGCTCACCCCGCTGCTCGCCGAGGAGATCAGCCGCGCCGACCCCGGCCAGGAGGTCGTCCTCGACCGCCTCCTCGACCTGCTGCTCATAGCCGCCCTGCGGGCCTGGTTCTCGCGGCCCGAGGCCGAGGCGCCCGCCTGGTACCGGGCGATGGGCGACCCCGTCGTGGGCCGTGCCCTGCGGCTGCTCCAGGACGATCCGGCGCACCCCTGGACGATCGCGGACCTCGCGGTGGGGGCGGGCGTCTCCCGGGCCGCGCTCGCCCGGCGGTTCACCGGACTCGTGGGAGAGCCCCCGATGACGTACCTGACGAACTGGCGGCTCGCGCTCGCCGCCGACCTGCTGCGCGACAGCGGGCTGACCATCGCCGCCGTCGCCCGCAAGGTGGGCTACGGCAGCGCCTTCGCGCTCTCCGGCGCCTTCAAGCGGGTCTACGGGGTCAGCCCCCAGGAGCACCGCGGGCGCGGCGGCGTAGCCTGAGTGGCGTGGCCGACCAGCACACCGCGCTCTATCACGAGCGGCCCTCCCGGCTGACCGGCGCGGTCCTGTGGACCCGCGCCCCGTCCCCCGGCGGCGGCGACACCGTCCGCCCCGTGCTCCCGGACGGCTGCATGGACCTCCTGTGGAAGGAGGGGCGGCTCCTCGTCGCGGGCCCCGACACCCGCGCCTACGTCCCCGACGCCGCGGAGTCCGACGGCCGCTACACCGGCATCCGCTTCCACCCCGGCGCCGCCCCCGCCCTCCTCGGCGTCCCCGCCCATGAACTGCGGGACCAGCGGGTGGAGTTGGCCGACCTGTGGAGCCCGGCCGAGGTCCGCGGACTCGCCGGGCGGGTGGCGGCCGCGCGCGACCCCATGGCCGCCCTGGAAGCCGTCGCCGTGGAGCGCGCCGCCGCCGCCCCGCCGCCCGACCCGCTCATCGCCGAGGTCGTCCGCTGCCTGGCCGCGGGCCTGCCGGTCGCCGGGACCGCCGCGCGGGTGGGGCTCAACGCCCGCACCCTGCACCGCCGTTCGCTGGCCGCGTTCGGCTACGGACCCAAGACGCTGGCCCGCGTGCTGCGGCTCCAGCGGGCGCTCGCGCTGGCCCGCGCCGGCCTGTCGTACGCGTCGACGGCGGCCGAGGCGGGCTTCGCCGACCAGGCCCATCTCGCGCGCGACGTGCGGGAGTTGACCGGGATGACGCTCGGCGCGCTACTGGACGGGGATGTGGTCCAGCGGCGCGAAGAGGTCGACGCCGTTGCCGTCGGGGTCGAGCACGGTGGCGTACCGCTGCCCCCAGGGCGCGTCGAACGGCTTCAGCTCGCTCCCGTAACCGGCGCCCGTCAGCTCCGCGTACGAGGCGTCGACGGCCTCCGGGGAGGCGCAGAGGAAGGCGAGCCCGATCCGGCCGCCGCTGCCCGGCTGCCAGTCCGGGGCGAAGGAGCGGACGGTCGCCTCGGTGTCGAAGGCGATGCGCAGACCGCCGAGGATCTGCGCCTCGACGTGCGGGGCGCTCTCGGCGTCCTCGGGGAAGCGCAGGCCGAGCCGCCGGTAGAAGGCGAGGGAGGCGGCCATGTCGGAGACGACGAGGCCGATGAGGTCGAAGCGCGGGATCGGTGTGCTGTTCATGCCCCGCAGCGTAGGAAGGCAGCGGGCGCGGGGTCTTGAAGGAAACGGACACGGCGCGCCCCGAAGGGCCGCCGCGTCACCCGTGCGGACGCGTCGAACGCCGTGTGGGTGACCGCCTACGGCGTTCAGTTGACGGACGTCTACGTTCCGGCCCCGCGCGACCAGCCAGAACGCGGCCAGATGGCCGAGACGCGCCCCCGCCGACTGTCAGCTTTCCCCGATCCCCGCTACGTTGGAAGGCATGGACTATCCCGGTGACAACCGGCTCGCGGCGGCTGTCGTGGCCCACGAAGGCCGCGTCCTGCTCGTGCGGCGCAGTGAGACCGAGCGGTTCCACCCCCGGGTGTGGGGCGTGCCGTGCGGCAAGCTGGAGCCGGACGAGAGCCCGCGCGAAGGTGTCCTCAGAGAGCTCAAGGAGGAGACCGGGCTCCTCGGCGAAGTGATGCACAAGGTCGGCGAATCGTCCTTCCTCAGCGTCTACCACGGCCACGAGGTGAAGAACTGGCAGGACAACTTCCTCGTCCGCCCCCTCACCTTCGACGTGACGCTCCCGCTGCCCGACCAGGCCTACCGCTGGCTCGCCCCCGCCGACTTCCACTCGGTCGACATCGACGACTACAACCGCGAGATCGTCCGCCAGGCCTTCAGCTAGCCGATCAGCTCCGCGAGCACGGAGAGCTCCGCCAGGTAGTCCCGCACGTCCAGCGGCTTCTTCCTCGCCGGTGCGCCCGTGTCCGCCGCGCCAGGTCCCGTGAACACGTCCGTGTACCGGCGCCGCTCCGCCCCCGTCTCCAGGAACAGCGTCACCGTCGGGCCCGTCGAGGCGCACCACGCCCGGTGCAGGGCGTACGGCGGGAGCGCGTAGCCGCTGCCCGCCGCGTACTCCATCGTCAGCGCGAGCCGCAGCCGGGCGTCCCCCGCCGGTTCCAGCAGCCAGTCAGCTCCGTCGTCCGACAGGGACTCGCGGTAGCACGACGCGGCGACACCGCTGTCCCCCGCCGGGTCGGCCGTCTCGTACAGCTCCATGCCGAGCGCGCCCCGCACCACGTGCGACGCCAGCGGCGAGCGGTGGTTGTGGATGTCCTCGCGGGCGTTCGGACCCGGGTGCCAGATGTGGGCGCGCAGCATGTGCCGGGGCCCGCCGTCGATGAGGAGCAGCTTGTCGAAGCCGAGCACGTGACGGTACGACAACAGCGCGCACCCGGAGGGGTCGCCCGCACCCTCCGCCAGCTCCCGTACGAGGGGCAGCAGCCGCTCCTCCGCGCCGAGTTCGGAGACGACCGCGCGGGCGGCCCGCACCAGGCCGTCCCCCGTGGGTCCGTCGAGTGCCTCTTCGAGGAGCCGTCTCGCGCCGTGGACATGCCGACCACCCAATGGACTCTCCCCCTCGTCGACCGCGCACGCGCGCACGCGGAGCCGGGGGTTCAGTCACCCGGCTGATACATCCATACGGCATGTGCCCGCAGCGCGGAAAGACCTTGATAGGTCATCCAGAGCGGGTGGGCGAGATCGTCACCGTCCCACGTCCAGATACCGTCGCTCTGCCGCCGCCAGACCGCCGCCGCGGCCCCCGCCAGCATCTCGTGCCAGGCCGCGTCCAGGCCCTCGTCGGCCGCCGTCTCCCGGGCCCCGGGGGTCAGCAGGGCCCGCATCACCCAGGCCGCCGAGAAGTGCCGTACGGACAGCACCTCGTGCCGCGAGGCGTCGACCGGGTGCGGGCGGCGCACCGACTCGTGGCCGCTCTCCAGGTCCTCGCAGCCGTCGTGGGACGGCCCCGGGCAGGCGAGCAGCCAGCGGATGCCGTCCTGCCGCGTGGCGCGGGCGTTCGCGTCCTCGCCGAGCACCCGCGCGGCCCGGTCGAGGGCGACCACGGCCTGCGCGGTGTGCACGGGCGACGGCACGATGGGGCGCCCGCCGATCGGCGCGAGCCGCGCGCCCCAGCAGCGCCGGTGCTGCCGGGCCGGATCGGTGACCGCTCCGTCCACGAGCGCGTCCCGCAGCCTGGGCAGGGCGTCCGTCCCGGGCGCCGCGCGCAGCAGCCCGCGCAGCACGGTGGTCACCACGTGCGTCATCTCCAGGCCCGCGGGCTCCACCTCGTGCCGGAACCGGTCCGCGCACTGCTCCGCCTCCACCGCGAGCCGCTGCGGGTCCGCGCCCGCCCGCGCGAGCGCGCCGAGCACCAGCGCGGTCACCTCCGGGCGCGGCACCGCGCCCTGCGAGCGCGCCGCCCAGCCGCCGTCGGGCAGCCGCAGCCGCCAGAGCGTCTCGACCAGGTCGGACGCGCGCAACCTGCCGTCGGGCACGCCGAGTTCCAGCACGGTGTGCAGTCCGTACGCCGTGCCGGTCGCCGTCGGCCGTACCGGCGTCGCCTGCTCGTCCAGCGCGTGCGGCCAGCCGCTGAGACGGCCCCGCAGCGGATCGTCGAAGACCGTGAGCCGCGCGGCGAGCGTCTCGTACGTGGCCGCCGAGAGCCCCGGCAGCGGGCCCGCCCCGCCGCCCTGCCCGGCCGTGCCGGGCCCCCGCTGTGCCGGGACCCCGTCGAGCGTCCCCGCGGCGTCCCCGGCCGCCGCCCGCGCCCGCATCAGGGCCCCGGCGAGCCAGGCGCAGAGCCCGGTGCCGAGGCCGCTGACCAGGGCGAGTGAATAGCGGGCGGTGTCGCCGTACAGGGCGTCGGGCAGCAGCCCCACGAGGGCCTGGAACACCGCGTACCCCACGGCGATCGGCCCCAGGGCGCCGAGCCACGACACGACCCTGCCCGCCGGCGGCGGCTCGGGCTCCGGCTCGGGCGGCGCGGAGGGCCCGCGCACGGGTGCGGTTCGCATGCTGCTCGCTTCAGCGGTTCGCGGTGTGCTTGATGAACTCCCCCCAGGCCCGGGGATCGAGGGCCAACTGGGGCCCCTGGGGGTTCTTGGAGTCTCGTACGTGAATGGTGGCCGGGCAAGAGCAGATCTCGACGCAGTCGCCCTCGCTGCCGCTGCTGTACGTCGACTTGCGCCATGCTTGAGCGACTTCGACGCAGTCGTCGCCGGAGTCGCCGCTGTGCGTTGACTTGCGCCAGCTCTGGGCCACCTCGATACAGTCGCCGCTTGAGCCGCTGCTGTAGCTCGACTTGCGCCATTCGAGGGCGACTTCGATGCAGTCGCCGCTTGAGTCGCCGCTGTAGCTGCTCTTGAACCAGGCCAGTTCTTCGGTGCTCATAGCGCTCCTCGCATCTGCCGGAGCAGGCTTACGGAGTCCTCCGGGGTGAGGGCCTGCGACCGCAGTTTCGCATACCGCATCTGGAGCACGCTGATCGTTTTGGGGTCGGAAATCAACTGGCCGGTCTCCTGCCCCTCGACGTAGCCGAACCACCGGTTCTCCGGGGTCTCCAGGAGTTGCATGGGCCCGTTTAATCCTGAGTGCACCTCCCGCGCGAGCGGCATGACTTGCACCTCCACGTTCCGCATGGCGTTCGCTTCCAGCACGTGGTCGATGAGGCCACGCGTGATCTCCGCGCCGCCCGTGCGGCGCAGCAGCATGTGCTCTTCGAGGATGAAGCTGAACGCGGTGTTCGGCCGGTCCCGCAGCAGTTGCTGCCGCTCCTGCCGTGCCGCCAACTGGGCGTCGACCTGCTCGTCGCTCAGTGGCGGGACCCGGTTCTCGAACAGCGTGCGGGCGTACGCCTCGGTCTGCAACAGGCCCGGGATCAACCGGCTCTCGTACGTGTAGAGGCTGATGGCCAGTTCCTCCAGCCCCGCCCATTGACGGAACCAGGCCGCCAGGCCAGGCTGGCGGGTCACCCTGTGCGCGGCCTTCTGGAGGATGCCGAACGCGTCGAGGACCTCCTCGGCCCGCTCCACGAACCGCGCCGGAGGCAACCGGCGGCCCTGCTCGACCGAGGCCACGAAGTGGACGGAGTACCGCACGCGCCGGGCGAACGCCTCCTGCGTGAGGTCCGCGCGTTCGCGGAAGCCTTGGAGGACCGCGCCGAAGATCCGGAGACTCTCGCACGGCCCGGGTTCGCTGCTGACGGTGTCGGCGGCCACGGCTGGTACCCCCAGGTGTCTGGTGTTCTGATGGTGAACCCCGCCAGACCGCCCATGGTCACGGACCGTGACCAGTACTGTCCACCCCTCGTACCCGTACGCTGTCCCGGCGTACGGGTCGGGTACGCCCGCTATGCCTGGTCATACCCCGCGCGGAAGCGCCACCGTGGGCGCATGACAGTGCGAGCCAAGGCCCATGCGCCAGTTACCGTACGTATGTTCACCCAGTGCTTCAGCTCGACGCCCAGGGGCGCCCGCCTCGCCCGGCGGCTCGTGGCGCACCGGCTCGACACCTGGGGCCACCCTTACGCGGGCGAGGTCAACGAGACCCTCGCGCTGATCACGGCGGAGCTGGCGGCGAACGCGGCCCGGTACGGGCGGACGGCGCCGGCGCGGGACTTCCGCGTCCACCTGGTGGAGGCGGTGGACGGCACCGTACGCGTCGAGGTCACCGACACGCGCGCGGAACGGCTGCCCGTGGTCGCGGGCGTGGTGGACCCCGAGGCCGAGGCGGGGCGGGGGCTGCTGCTCGTGGAGGCGCTGGCCTGCCGCTGGGGGGTGATGCCCCGCCCGGACGGCCCCGGAAAGACCGTCTGGGCGGAGCTGCGGGTCACCGACCCGTCAGGCTGAAGGTGTACGCGAAGTCCGTCACGCGCGCGTGCAGTTGGTGTTGCGGGAGCACGCCGGGCCCGCAGGACTCCGTGCCGATGCCGTGCTGGCCGCTGTCGAGGTTGACCCAGACCGTGTCACCGGCGACGAGGTCGGGGCGGTGGGCGGCGGCGTCGAGCTGTTCCGTGGTCCAGCGGCGGACGGTGAGCCACGGCTCGTGGTCGGTGTCGACGCGGAGCCCGTCGATCTCGGCCCAGCGGATGCCGGGGCGGGCGCCGTTCTCCTGCGGGCGGACGTACGGGGTCTGCATGGCGTCGGCGTCGGACTCCCAGAGGCCGAGCATCGAGGCGGCGCGGGTGTCCGGGTAGGCCTCGCCGGGCCCGCCGCCGAACCACCGGACGCGCCCGGCGGCGCCCGGCAGCCCGAAGCGGATGCCGAGCCGGGGGAGCGGCGCCCGCCAGTCGCCCTCCGGCGCCACGGAGACGGCGAGGCGCAGCTTGATCCCGTTGGAGGTCCAGCGGTAGGTGACACGCAGCCCGAGGTCACTGGCGGCCGGGGCGACGCGCGTGCGTACGGTCAGGGCGTCGTCGCCGAGGTCCACGGCGTCGACCCGGTGGTGCACGCGGTCGAGGCCGATCGCGCGCCACCGGGCGGCGACGGAGGGCTCGGGGCGCCACGGCATGCCGTTGTCGTTGTCGGTCGGCGCCCGCCACACGTCCAGGCGCAGGTCCCGCACCTGAAGGCCGCCGAAGGAGAGCAGCGTGCCCCGGGAGTCGAAGGCGGCGGGGCCGAGCGTGATCCGCCGGCCGTCGCGGACCGGGGGCGTGCCGCCGGGCACGGGCTGGATCACGCCGCATTCCACGGGCAACTGCGCCCAGGCGACGACGTGTCCGCGCGCCGCCCACGGCGTGTCCTCGGCGAGCACGGCCCGTACCGTCCACTGCGTCTCGGCGTCCCTGCCGCGCGTCGGGGCGGGCGGCAGCTTCACCTCGGTCCGCTCGCCGGGCCCGAGGGGCGGCACGGTCAGCCCGCCCTCGGCGACGCTCACGCCGTCCACCTCGTACGACCAGGTGAAGGCGAGATGGGAGAGGTCGGTGAAGTCGTACAGGTTGGTGATGCGGACGGTCCCCTCGCGGCCGTCGCCCCCGACGCGGACCGGCTCGATCACCTTCTTGTACTCGACGAGGCCGGGGGAGGGCGTCCGGTCGGGCAGGAGGAGCCCGTCGCAGACGAAGTTGCCGTCGTGCACCTCCTCGCCGAAGTCACCGCCGTAGGCGTACTCGTGCGCGGGGTGGGCGAGGCCGTGGTCGATCCACTCCCAGACGAAGCCGCCCTGAAGCCGCTCGTAGGTCTCGAAGAGCCGCTGGTACTCGGAGAGCCCGCCGGGCCCGTTGCCCATGGCGTGCGCGTACTCGCAGAGGATGAAGGGCAGCCGGGCGCGCCTCTCCGGACCGCCGTCCTCCCTCTCGCCGATGCTCTCGACCTCGGCGTGGTCGGCGTACATGCGGGAGTAGACGTCGGTGTCGGCGCAGGAGCGGTCGCCCTCGTAGTGGATGAGGCGGCTGCCGTCGCGGGCCCTGATCCACTCGGCCATGGCGGTCAGGCCACGGCCCGTGCCGCACTCGTTGCCGAGCGACCACATGATGACCGAGGCGTGGTTCTTGTCGCGCTCGACCGTGCGGGCGGCGCGGTCCAGGAGCGCGGGGGTCCAGCGGTCGTCGTCGACGGGGTTGGCGCGCCAGTCGAACGCGTGGAAGCCGTGGGTCTCCAGGTCGCACTCGTCGACGACCCACAGGCCCAGCTCGTCGCAGAGGTCGAGGAAGGCGGGGTGCGGCGGGTAGTGGCTGGTGCGGACGGCGTTGATGTTGTGCCGCTTCATGAGGAGGATGTCGGCGCGCATCGTCGCGGCGTCCAGGGCGCGGCCGGTCTCCGGGTGGAACTCGTGGCGGTTCACGCCCCGGAAGAGCAGGGGCCGCCCGTTGACCTTGATGAGGCCGTCTTCGAGGGCGACCGTGCGGAAGCCGACGCGGAGGGGGACGCGTTCGCCGGGGGTGGTGAGGACGGCGTCGTAGAGGCGGGGGGTCTCGGCGGTCCAGGGCCGCACGGGGACGGTGACGGACTCGCCGGTGGCGATGTCGATGCCGAGTTCGGCGACGGTGACGCGGCCGGGGGTGTCGGCGTCGACGCGCAGGGTGCCGGCGCCGGTGCGGTGGTCGTACGTGGCGTGGACGAAGTGGTCGCCCAGGGCGTCCTCGGGGCGGTGCAGGAGGGTCACGTCGCGGAAGATGCCGGGCAGCCACCACTGGTCCTGGTCCTCCAGGTAGGACCCCGAGGACCACTGGTGGACCCGGACGGCGAGGACGTTGCCCTCGGGGCGCAGCAGCTCGCCCACGGCGAACTCGTGGGCGAGGCGGGAGCCCTTGAAGCTGCCGAGTTCCGTGCCGTTGAGCCAGACGCGGGCGAAGGACTCGACGCCGTCGAAGCGGAGCGTGGCGCCGCCGGACACGGGCCAGCCGGCGGGGAGGTCGAAGGTGCGGAGGTGGTCGCCGGTGGGGTTCGCGTCGGGGACGCGGGGCGGGTCCACGGGGAAGGGGTAGAGCGTGTTGGTGTACTGCGGCGCGCCGTGCCCTTGCAGCACCCAGTGCCCGGGGACGGTGACCTCGTCCCACGCGGTGTGGTCGTAGCCGTCGCGGGCGAACGTGTCGTCCTCGCCGTCCTCGGGGTCGGCGGTGGGAGAGAGCCGGAACCGCCAGGTCCCGTTGAGGGAGAGGGAGGGGGCGTCGGATTCCGCGTGCCGGGCGCGGGGCGGCAGGGCGCCGGCGCCGGGGGACAGATCTTCGTGGAGGGGGAGATCCATGCCTCCATGCAACCCTGCGGGCGCGGCTGGTCTCCATTGTTTCGGCGGGGGAGTTGTTGGATTCTTCGGGTGCGGCCCGGCGGGGCGGGCCGTCAGCGCATCGCCCTGCGGGCTCGTCCTCACCCCCCCCGCCCTCACGACAGCGTGCGGTCGGGCAGCGTCCGGCTCTCCTCGCGCGGGCGGAGCACCGTGCCGGACTCGGTCAGCGCGCCACGCTCGTCGTCCGGCACGAAGGCTCCCAGCCCGTCGGGGAACAGGCCCTCGCAGGCCCGTGCGAGCTGCCGCCGGTCGTCCGCGAGCCGGTCCTCGCGCTCCGCCGGCCGCCACCCCGTACCACGTCACGGACGACGCGATCACCAGGAGCGCCGGACCGGCCGTCAGCCACGTCCGCCGCCGCGCCGACCGCGCCGCGCCCGTCTCGGGCATGGCGTCCCCCTTCCCCCGGTGCTTCCCCCGCGCACCGCGTTCGTGTGCCGCGCCCTCGTATCGCGTTCGTGTACGCGTCAAGATCAGTGGGGACCGTGTCAACCCCGGGGCGAACGATCGTGCGGGGACTCTTGTGGGGGCCGGGGGCATCTGCTTGACTCCGGCCGCCTGAACGTACGTGCCAGGCCCATTCGGTCCCCCTGCCCAGCGCCTTCGCGGACGCCCCCGAGTAGGTTGCGGTGAAGCCCCGGATGTGTTTCCGGACCACGTACACCTGTCGGTCGTCGTTCGGCGGTGGAGGCCCGCATGGAGATCACCCGCAGACGCCTGCTGACGGCCCTGGCGGCCACCGGACTCCTGGCGGTGGTGCCGCGGGGCCTCGCGGTGGCCGCCAGGGCCGCCGAGGGCCGCGCGCGGCTGCTCGCCAACACCGCGGACGTCTTCGCGGGGACCGCCGCGTCCAACGCCCGGCCGGAGACGGCGGGCAGACTGGCGGCGATCGACAAGGCCGCGCGGGCGAACCTCAAGGCCATGGACGACGCGGGCGACGGAGAACTCTTCGCCGGCCTGGTCCTCGGCGCCGACGAGGCGAACCTCAACACCGCCTACCGCCGCCTGTACGAGATCGCCCTCGCCACCCGCGCGCCCACCCCGGGCGCCACCACCGGGCTGTACGGGGACACCGCCGCGCAGCGCCGCGTCATCGACGGCCTGGAGTGGCTGCACGAGCGCTACTACGGCGACCAGTCGAAGGGCTACTACGGCAACTGGTTCCACTGGGAGATCGGCTTGTCGCAGCACATCAGCAGGACCCTCGTCCTGTTGGCCGGCGAAGTGCGCGCCCACCGCCCGGACTTGGCGCGCGCCTACGTCGCCTCCATGGACGCCTACCTCCGCAACGGCGCCGACGGCGACGTGGACCTCGGCTCCCGTTTCCACACCGGCGCCAACCTCGCCGACATCACCACCAACCGCGTCCTCCAGGGCGCCCTCCTCGGAGCGGACGGCGACGCCCGCATCCGCAAGGCCCTGGTCGACCAGCTCACGGTCTTCGTCACCATCGATCCCTACCACCTCTCCCACGGGGTCACCGACGGCCACTACGCCGACGGCTCCTTCATCCAGCACGCCTCCGTCGCCTACACCGGCTCGTATGGAAAAGGCCTGCTCAGCCGGGTCGTCCAGACGCTCAAGATCCTCCAAGGGACCGGTTTCGCGCACGGCGAGGAACTGGTGCCGACGGTCTTCGGCTGGGTCAGGGACGGCTTCGCCCCGGTCATCTTCGAGGGCTGGATGATGGAGATCGTGAAGGGCCGGGCCGTCGCGCGCACCGACTCCGGCTACACCGACGCGGCGGTCGTCGTCGAGGCCGTCGTCGACCTCTCCTCGCTGGCGGAGGGGGCCGCCGCGGCGGCGCTGAAGTCCTACGTCAAACACCTCGGAGCCACCTCGCCCGCCCCGCTCGACCCGGCCCGCTTCGTCTCACCCGTCAGCATCGTGCGCCACGCCGACATCGCCGCCGACGACTCCGTGGTCCCCGCCGACCTCAACCCCGGCGAACGCAGCGTCGCGTTCAACGCCATGGACAGGACCGTCCACCGCAGACCGGGCTACGCCTTCGCGCTGGCGCGCAACTCCGACCGGATCAGCAAGTACGAGTACATGAACGGCGAGAACCTCATGCCGTGGTTCCAGGGCGAGGGCGCGCACTACCTGTACCTCACCGGACAGGACCAGACGCAGGCGTACGGCGTCGACTACTACACGACGGTCTCCCCGTACGGCCTCGCGGGCGTCACCGCCCCGGTCGAGCGGCGCCGCACGGTCCCGGAGGCCTACGGCAAGCCGTACTACGACAACCCGGACCACCCCCTGCGCTTCACCTCGTCCTCGGAGTCGCAGAACACGTACGTCTACTTCCCGCGCGGCACCGCCCGGCACTCCGGCGGCGCCGTCCTCGGCGCCTACGGGACCGCCGCGATGGTCCAGTCGAGCGACGTCGCCCACCGCGACAGGAAACTGCTCCCCGACGACTTCCTGGTCCACCGGGGGGCGTCGGCCACCAAGTCGTGGTTCCTGCTCGACGACGAGATCGTGGTGCTCGCGGCGGGCGTCGGCGACTTCGAGGGCGGCGGCTCCGGGGGGCGGGCCGTGACGACGACCGTCGACGCCCGTGTCGCCGCCCCCGGCGACCGGGTCACGCTCACCGGGGCGCGCGCCGACGGCGGCGCCTGGACCGGTCCCGGCACCGCCGACCTGCGCTGGCTGCGCTACGCCAACGCCACACGGGGCGCCTCCGTCGGTTACGTCTTCCTCGACGTCCCGCCGGTCCGGGTCAGCCTGGACCGCGTCACCCGGAGCCGCCGGATCGTGCGCACCGCCAACGCGGACACCGCCGTGACGCGGTCGGTGTTCGGCGTGACGGTGGACGGGGCGGCGGGGGCGCGGCCGGCGCACCTCGCGTACGCCTTGCTGCCGAACGCCACGGAGGAGGGGCTGCGGAGGTACGGCGACGGCAAGGGTGACCGGTGGGGTTCGCGGGGTTCGCGGGGGCCGCTCAGGGTGCTCGCCAACTCGACCCGGCTCCAGGCCGTGGCGCACAGCGGCCTCGGCCTGACGGGCGTCAACTCCTTCACCGCGGGACGGCACGAGACGGCGGGCCTGCGGATCGACGGCCCCGCCTCGGTCCTCGTACGCGGAAGCGGACGCCGAGGGGGGATTACCGCCGTCGCCGTGTCCGACCCGACCATGCGCCGGGACACGGTGACGGTCCTGCTGCGGGGCCGCCGCATGCGTCAGGTCTCGGCCGACCGGGGGGTACGCGTGAGCGTGACGCCCGGCGGAACGCGCATCGAGGTCGCCACGCGGCACGCGTACGGAAGGAGCTTCACGGTGACCCTGCGGGGCTGATCCGCCGCCGGGCCGCGGACCCGCCCCGTCTCATGGCTGGTCGCCCGCGGCGGCGAGGGTGATGGCCTGCACCGGGCACGCCCGCAGGGCCTCCTTGACCATCGGGTCGCCGCCGCCGTCCTCGCGGCCCGGGATCACCTCACTGAAGCCGTCGTCGTCCTGCGTGAAGACGGCGGGCGCGGTCAGCGCGCACATGCCCGCGCCCACGCACCGGTCCCGGTCGACATGGATCATGGCCGCCCTCACCAGGTCACGGGGAGTTCCAACATCCCCTGGATCGTGTCACCCGGTTTGAAGGGGATGTCCTCGGCGGGCATCGCGAGGCGCAGGCGCGGCAGGCGTTCGAAGAGGGAGCGCAGGGCGATCTCGATCTCCGCACGGGCGAGGTTCTGCCCCAGGCACTGGTGGATGCCGAAGCCGAAGGCGAGGTGGTGCCGGGTGGAGCGGTGCCAGTCCAGCTCCTCCGGGGCCTCGTACGCGGTCCCGTCACGGTTGACGAGGGAGGTGGAGAAGACGACGCCGTCCCCGGCGCGCACGGTCTCGCCGCCGACCTCGATGTCCTCCTTGGCCACCCGCATCAGCCCGTCCGCGATGGACAGATAGCGCAGCAGCTCCTCGACCGCGGCGGCCATCAGCGGCTGCCCCTCGCCCATGCCGGTCCGCAGCTCCGCGAGCCGGTCGGGGTGCTGGAGCAGCGTGAACGTACCCAGCGAGATCATGTTCGCCGTGGTCTCGTGCCCCGCGACGAGCAGGATCGTGGCGAGGCTGACCAGTTCCTCGCGGTCCACCGCGCCGGAGGCGAGCCGCTGGTGGACCAGCTCGTCGAGGAGCCCGTCACCGGGCTCGCGCCGCTTGTGGTCGATCAACCGGTGGAAGTAGGCGTCGAGTTCGTCGCGCGCATCCTGGATGTCCTCCGCGCCCGGCCCCCGCAGCAGCCGGCGCGACTGCTCCTCGAAGAACTCGTGGTCGGCGTAGGGCACGCCGAGCAGGGCGCAGATGACCATGGACGGCACGGGCAGCGCGAACGCGTTCACCAGCTCGGCGGGCGGCCCCTGGTCGACCATGGCGTCGAGGAGCCGGTCGACGGTCTCCTGGATGCGGGGCCGCAGGGCCGCGATGCGCTTGACCGAGAAACTGGGGATCAGCATCCGGCGCTGGATGTTGTGCTTGGGGTCGTCGACGCCGAGCAGGGCGACGCCCCGGTTGCGCACCTGGGCCAGGCGTTCGCTCTGCACGGGGAAGCCCTCGTGCTCGCGGTCGGTGGAGAGCCGCTGGTCGGCGAGCAGTTCACGGGCCGCCGCGTACCCGGTCACGAGCCACACCCGGCGTCCGTCGAACAGCGTGACGCGGGTGAGGGGGGCGGCTTCGCGCAGCGGGGCGTAACCCGTGGGCGGGTGGTAGGGGCAGGAGCGGTCCTGGGGGAAGGGGATGGGGTTCGCGTCCGGGACTGTGTTCCTGGGGTGGGTCTGGATGGACTCCGGCATGGACGTACCTCGCAAGCGCAGACGTTCCCTTACGGGCCCATTGGATGCCTGGGGCATCTAATTCGTCCACGGCAAGACCGGCCAGATCGTCCGAGGGCGGGGTTCTGTCCGGAATCGATCCCTCCGGACGAGGGGGCGGCTGTGCGGGCCGCAAGGGCGGGGCGCCCGGGCGTCCGCGCGTCCGGGCGTCCGGCGAGGGAGCGCCCGTGCGAGGATCTTCCTCCTTGACGGTGCGGCCGAAGTGGAGGCGGTGGGGGCATGTTCGCGATTTCCCTGGGTGACGAGGACGACGCCGAGCTGCGCCCGCTGGAGCCGTGGCAGGCCGAGGAGTTCCTGGCGCACATGGACCGCGGCCGTGACTACATCGGCCGCTACGTCGGCCTCCCGGACGTCACGAACGACCTCGCGGCCACGCGGAAGTGGCTCCAGGTGTTCGCGGACAAGGCCGCCGCGGACACCGGCCGCCTCTACGGGATCTGGCTCGACGATCGCCTCGTCGGCGGTGTCATGTTCCGGGTCTTCGACAGCGCGAACGGCACGTGCGAGGCGGGCTGCTGGCTGGAACCGGGCGCCTCCGGGCGCGGTCTGGTCACCAGGGCCGTGCGCGTTCTCATCGACTGGGCGTTCGACACGCGCGGAATGCACCGGGTGGAGTGGCACGTCGCCTCGGAGAACCGCCCGAGCGTCAACGTGGCCAAGCGCCTGGGGATGACCTGTGACGGGGTCCTGCGGGGGAACGACCTCTACAAGGGCGTACGGCAGGACACGGAGATCTGGTCGGTCCTCGCGGAGGAGTGGCGCGGGGGACGCGGCGGGGAGGGCTGAGAGCCGTGGCGGTGGACCGGGAGTTCGGGGACCCGCGGCTCGCCGCGCTCTACGACCCGCTGGACCCGGACCGCGGTGACCTGGACCCGTACCTCCGCATGGCGCAGGAGTTCGGGGCGGGCCGGGTCCTCGACATCGGCTGCGGCACGGGGGTGTTCGCGCTGCTCCTCGCCGGGCGGGGGACGGAGGTCGTCGGCGTGGACCCCGCGCGGGCGTCCCTCGACATCGCCCGCGCCAAGCCCGGCGCGGACCGCGTGCGCTGGCTGTGCGGCGACGCCACGGCGCTGCCGCCGCTGCGGGTGGACATGGCGACGATGACGGCGAACGTGGCGCAAGCGATAGCGGACCCGGGGGAGTGGCGGGCGACTCTGCGGGGCGCGCACGGGGCACTGCGGCCGGGCGGCCACCTGGTCTTCGAGACCCGTGACCCGGCCCGGCGCGCCTGGGAGCACTGGAACCGCGCGGCCACCCACGCGGTCACGGAGGTCACGGGCGTGGGCCCGGTCGAGAGCTGGGTCGAACTGACGGCGCTCGAAGGCCCGCTGGTGTCGTTCCGCTGGACGTACGTGTTCCGGGCCACCGGCGAGGTGCTGACCTCGGACTCGACGCTGCGGTTCCGCGAGCGCGGCGAGGTGGAGGCGGATCTGCTCGCCACGGGGTACGCGGTGGCCGACGTACGCGACGCACCGGACCGGCCGGGGCGTGAGCTGGTGTTCGTGGCGCGGCGGGAGCGGTAGCGGGGCGGGTGCCTGGCGCGGGCAGAGGTGGATGGGGCGCCTGGCGTGGGCGGGCGGGGCGTCTGGCGGGGACGGTGTTACGCGGATGGGCGGGGCGCCTGGCGTGGAAATAAAAGGGTGGCGCTTCGGCCGGAGGGCTGTCTAAGCTCTGGGCTGTTCCCCGGTGGCCGGACGGCCGCCGAGCCGATCCAGCAGATTCAGGAGGTGTCGACCGATGGCTGTCGTTGCGATGGGCGTTGCCCGCATCCGCGAGTTCATCAAGTCCACCTCCTTGGCCGCCGGCTGACCGGAGCTTCTCCTTCCGCGCGCCGCAGAGCGCGTATCGCCGGGGCCTTTCTGTGAAGGGTCACCCCTTGTCTTCCTTTCCCTCTCCCTCTTCTTCCTTTTCCCCTGCCTCTTCTCCTGCCTCTCCTTCCGCCCGTGAGTCCTCGTCCGCTCCCGGGGCCTCCCGGCATCCCCTCGCCCCCTACGGCTGGGACGCGGGATGGGAGGCCGAGTTCGCCCCCTACGCGGCGCGAGGGCTCCTCGCCGGGCGGGTCGTCCGCGTCGACCGCGGGCAGTGCGACGTCGTGACCGCCGAGGGGGCCGTGCGCGCCGACACCGAGTTCGTCACGCCGCGAGACCCGCTGAAGGTCATCTGCACGGGTGACTGGGCGGCCGTCGACCCCGACGGCGGGGACCCCCGTTACGTACGCGCGTATCTGCCGCGGCGTACGTCCTTCGTGCGCTCCACCTCGTCCAAGCGGTCCGAGGGGCAGATCCTCGCGGCCAACGTCGACCACTCCATCATCGCGGTGTCGCTCGCCGCCGAGCTCGACCTGGGCCGGATCGAGCGGTTCCTCGCGCTCGGCTGGGAGTCGGGCGGGCAGCCGGTGGTCGTCCTCACCAAGGCCGACCTCGTGCCGGACCCCGCCACGCTCGCGCACCTCGTCGAGGACGTGGAGACGGCGGCGCCCGGCGTGCGGGTGCTGCCGGTCAGCGCCACGTCCGGGGAGGGCGTGGACGTCCTCGCCGCGGTCGTCTCCGGCGGGACCTCGGTCCTGCTCGGGCAGTCCGGCGCGGGCAAGTCGACGCTCGCCAACGCGCTCGCCGGGGCGGACGTCATGGAGGTGCAGGCCATCCGTGACGTCGACGGCAAGGGACGGCACACGACCACCACCCGCAACCTGCTGGTGCTGCCCGCCGGCGGCGTCCTCATCGACACCCCCGGGCTGCGCGGGGTCGGCCTCTGGGACGCGGAGACCGGGGTCGGGCAGGTCTTCTCCGAGATCGAGGAGCTGGGGGAGGGCTGCCGCTTCCACGACTGCGCGCACGTCTCGGAGCCGGGGTGCGCGGTGCTGGCCGCGCTGGACGACGGTTCACTGCCCGAACGGCGGCTCGACAGCTACCGGAAGCTCATGCGGGAGAACCAGCGGATCGTCGCCAAGACCGACGCGCGGGTCCGTGCGGAGCTTCGGCGGGAGTGGCGGCTGCGGGGGCCGAGGGCAAGGCGGCGATGAGGGCCAAGCGGGGACGGTTGTAGCGGTCCCTCCCCTGCGGGGGGTTTCCCTCGCGGGGGCTTTCCTCTGCGGGGGGGGGCGGGCCGGGGGCCGGGGCTGCGGGGTGTCTGCTCGCCTGCTCGTCTGCGGGCGGGTGGGGTTTCCCGCGCGGTTCCTCGCGCCCCTTGATCGGGCTGATCGTGCGTCGTCGGCTGTGAAGTGCCCGTGCCCCGGCCGGGGCACGGGCGTGCCGGGCAGGGCCGTGTCCGAAAGCCGCCAGCGCGCTCGTTGGCGTCGGCGCACACTGGAGGGCGTGATTGATGAAGAGACCAGGTACGAGGCCGTGCGGAGTCGGGACGCGCGGTTCGACGGGGCGTTCTTCTTCGCTGTGCGGACCACCGGGATCTACTGCCGGCCGAGCTGCCCCGCCGTCACGCCCAAGCGGCAGAACGTGCGGTACTACGCCACGGCCGCCGCCGCTCAGACCTCCGGGTTCCGGGCCTGCCGGCGCTGCCGGCCCGACGCCGTGCCCGGGTCCGCCGAGTGGGACGTGCGCGCCGATGTCGTCGGGCGCGCCATGCGCATGATCGGTGACGGGGTCGTCGACCGGGAAGGCGTACCCGGGCTCGCCGACCGGCTCGGCTACAGCGCCCGGCAGGTGCAGCGCCAGCTCACCGCCGAGCTGGGCGCCGGGCCCGTCGCCCTCGCGCGGGCCCAGCGGGCCCACACCGCGCGGGTGCTGCTGCAGACCACCGATCTGCCCGTCACGGAGATCGCCTTCGCCGCCGGGTTCGCCAGCGTGCGGCAGTTCAACGACACCATCAAGGCGGTGTACGCCCTCACTCCGACCGGCCTGCGCGCCGCCGCCCCGAGGACGGGGGCCGCGCGGGCCACCCCGGCCGCCGGCATTCCGCTCCGGCTCGCCCACCGGGGGCCCTACCAGTCCGCCGCCGTCTTCGACCTGCTCGCCCGCGAAGCGCTGCCGGGCGTCGAGGAGGTCGCGGGGGAGCACGGCAGCCGTACGTACCGGCGTACTCTCCGGCTGCCCCACGGGACCGGCATCGTGGCCGTCCAGGAGAGCCGCGACCTCGGCACGCCCACCGCCGCCGTGCACCGCGGCGGCTGGCTCGACGCCCGGCTGCACCTGACGAACCTGCGGGACCTGACCACGGCCGTGCAGCGCCTGCGCCGCCTCTTCGACCTGGACGCCGACCCCTACGCCGTGGACGAACGGCTCGGCGCCGACCCCCGCCTCGCCCCGCTCGTCGCCGCCCGGCCGGGGCTGCGCTCGCCGGGCGCCGCCGACCCCGAGGAGTACGCCGTACGCGCGCTCGCCGGGCGGGAGCGGGCCGCGCGGCTCGTCGAGCGGTACGGCCGCGCCCTCGACGCCCCGTGCGGCCGGCTCACCCACGTCTTTCCCGCGCCCGACGCGCTCGCCGCCGAAGCGGGGCCGGTGGGCGCACTCGCCTCCGCGCTCGCCGAGGGCGCCCTCCGCCTCGACGCCGGGGCCGACCGCGACCAGGCCGAGGCCGCCCTCGCCGCGCTGCCCGGCATGGACCCCCGTACGGCCGCGTACATCCGTATGCGGTCGCTCGGCGACCCCGACGTGGCCCCGCCCGGCGAGACCGAACCCGTCCTCGACGCCTGGCGCCCCTGGCGCTCGTACGCCCTGCGCCATCTCAGGGCGGCCACCGGGTGACGGGCCGAGGAGACCGCCGAGTTGCCTCGGGAAAACCGCCGGTGTTTGCTGGAAGGTGAGTGGGGCCGGTCGATCGGATGACGGAAGCGCCCGCCATGAGCGATTCATGGATGTGCCCGAGCTGCGGCGGCGAGAATCAGCCGAACGCCGCTTTCTGCGGCTACTGCGGCTACAAGGTGGCCCACGCTCCCCCTTCCGGCCGACCCGATTCCGGTCCACCTCCCCCGCCAGCGGGCCCGTGGCCTGATCGGCCCTCCGCTCCGCCTCCCCGCGCAGCGCACGTGGCCCACGCCGCGCATGCGGCACCTGGTGGGACCCGGGCCCAGCCGTCCCCGCTGCCAGGGGGCGGCGCCATGGTCGAGGGCCAGGTGCGCGCGCTGACCAGCCGCACCGAGCGGCAGGGGGAGTCCGATCACTCGACCGTATGGACGTTCCGTGTGGAGCGGTACGACGAGGCGGGTGATCGCATCTCCCTCATCCCCGTGGAGATGAGGGGCTATCGGTTCGAGGGGGCGATCCACGACGGTGACTGGGTCCGGGCCGGCGGTCGCAGAAAAGGCGGGACGCTGCACGTGAACCGGCTGGAAAACCTCACCACCGGTGCGTCCGTACGCGCCAAGGGCATCTCGAAACCGGTAATGATCATCGCGTGCGTCATGATCGCCTTGATCGCCGCGTTCATCGCATGGAACTTCTACGGCATCCTCTTCGAGGCCCCCGACGTTCCCTCCGACTACCCGTCCGACTTCCCCTGAGCAGGCCTCCCTGAGCGGACTTCCCCTAAGCGGGGTCCGGCGCTCATTCGCTTCCGTCGGCGGGCCGGGCGAGCAGGGTGTCGATGATCCGCCGCGCCGAGCGCGGCAGTTCGGTGGGGTCCGCCGCGATCATCTGCTGGGCGAAGCACAGACCGACCCGCCGCCTGCTCTCCGAGATCCGGGCGCTCTGCTCGGGTGACGCGTCGTCAGGCGCGTACTCCATCAGTTCGTACGCCACCGCGTCGCAGACCCCCCACGTGGCCTCCCGGTCGCCCTCGCCCCGGTCCGCGGCGTCCGCCGCCGCCCAGGACGCGTCGTAGCGTCCCGTCGCGACGACGTCGGCCGCCGCTCCCCGGTAGAGGCAGGTGTGGTCCGGACACACCGCGTCGCAGCCGGGGTACGGCGGAATGTCGCAGGCGTGCCGTGCCGTCGCGAACGCACGGAACGTCTCGACCGCCGCGGCGCGGCTCCCGGCCGGAGCGAGCAGCGCCAGCCGCAGCAGTTCGGCGTATTCGAGCGTCGCGCTGTACGTCCAGCCCGCCCGCGCGCCTTGCCTCTCCGCGTACCAGTCGGGTGCGTGCGAGGCCAGGCAGCGCAGCAGCGCCGTCTCGTCGAGCCGCGGCGGGCGACGGGGGCGGACGGTCTGGACGAGGTCCGGCCAGGTGCGTTCGAGGCTGTCGGCATCGGCCAGCAGGGACAGCGCGATCCGGGTGAACGTACGGCGCACGCCGCTGTCGTCGAGCAGCGCCCGTGCGGCTTCGCACTCCCGGGAGTGGCCCACGCAGACCGCCGCGCACGAGGGCCTGGCCAGCCAGTACGCGTCCCATCCGGCCGCCCTGCGCCACAGGGCCATGGTGTCGCGCACCGCGCCGTCGTCGGTCTCCCGGATCAGCCTGTCGTCCTTCGCGGGCGGGACCTGCACGAGCACGGGGGCGTCGGCGCCGTGCCCGAAGACCGCGGCCCGCCCGACGTCCAGCGGGACGAGGGCCTCGGACTGCTTCTGGTCCATGCCCATGGTGGTCGCCAGGGCGAAGCGGTCATCGGCGGCGACCGTCCGATGGGCGAGTTTGAGCAGGGTGTTCTTGAGGACGGACGGGTCGAGCCGGGTGGGTACTTGATCGGCGATGACGACGCCCTGACCGTACGCGCGGATCTCGGACAGCAGGTTCGAGAACGTCTCGACCGCGCCCGCGCGCGGATCGGCGACGTTCTCCCCCCGCACCGGCCGCACCGCGCCGAGCAGGCGGTGCGCCTCCTCGACGACGAACAGATGAGTGAGTGCCGACCGCTGCCCCTGCGCCCTGCGGTGCTCCGCGAGCCGGATGAGGAGCAGGCCCATGACGAACGCCTTGTCGTCGTCGCTGCCCATCGCCTCGAGTTCCACGACGGTCGGAGCCGCGAGCAACTCGGCCGTCGGGAAGGACCGCGGTACGTCGAGCAGCGCGCCCTTGCCGCCGACGCGCAGGCTGTTGACGCGTGTGCTGAGCGCGGCCTCGACGTTGGCGGTGACGTCCGCGTCGTACCCCAGGGAACGGCTGACCGTGGGGATCTTCGTGACGAGGTCACTGAGGGTGGGGCAGGCGGACCAGGCCGCCGCGTCCGGGTCGAGGCGGTGGTTCGTGTCGGTCCGCAGGTCCCAGCCGCGGTCCTCGTACACCTCGTGCAGACAGCGTTCCAGCACCTGCGGCAGCGGGACCCACATGCCGAACGCCCCCTCGAAGGCGGCGCGCAGCAGGTCGATGTGCGCGGCGACCGAGACGCCCTTGGGCACCTCGAAGGGGTTGAGGCGCAGGGGCGAGACGGTCTCACGGCCCAGGGTGAAGACGCGCAGTGACGGGCCGACGGCCGGGTCGCGCAGCAGCGCGCGGTACTCCGCCTTGGCCGGCTCGATCACGAGGAACGGGACGCCCGCGGCGGCCACTTGGCGGATCAGGTGGAGGACCGAGTTGCTCTTGCCGGATCCGGTCACCCCGGCGACGAAGACGTGCCGGGCCAGCGAGTCCAGCGGCACGGCGAACCCCGTGCCGCTCGGCCGGTCCCGCTCCACGACCGAGCCGATGTCCACGCCCGGGCCGGTGAACGGGGGTGACACCACGTCGAAGCGCGGCACGACGCGCACACTGAACCCCGCGGTCTCCAAGGCCGGCAGGCATACGTAGGAGGCGAGCTGGGCGGAGCTCAGCAACGTCTGGGCGTTGTACGGGTGTTGGTAGCCGCTGGGGCCGGGTCGTTCCGGACCGTCCGGCAGCGCCCAGCCCGTCGCCAGCTCGGCGACCGTCGGATGGGTGACCGTGCGGACCGCTTCCGGGACCAGGGGTCCGCCGGAGAAGACCGCCCGCCAGGCGCTGGTCAGCGCCGCGAGGTCTCGCGGGTGCTCGCCGAGCAGGTAGACGGCCGTCCGCCAGCCACCACGCCGCTGGGCGTCCGCGAGCGCGTCGAGGCGGCTCTCCAGCAGCGTCTGGTAGTGCTCGGCGAGCGGGCTGCGCCGGTCCGCGGCCTGCACGGCGGCGGCCACCGCGCGGATTTCGTTGAGGACGCGGTTGCGGTCCGCGCCGAGTTCGTCGGCGCCGGCCGGCGCCGCGAGCACGAGCGCCGCCCAGCGGCGGCCCGTCATCGACCGCACGAGGCGGTCGACGGGCAGCGCGCCGTCACGCGGATCGGCCACGGGCGGGGCGGGCACGCCCAGGCCCACGGCGCCGTAACCGAGTGCCGGGGTCTCGGCTGCCGCGGCGGCGGTGTCCACGGCCGGGTAGGAGGCGTCGAACACGGCGAGCAGCATCGCCTGCCTGGCGTCGAGCGCCGCGTCGCTCACGCCGTCCTGCGACCACGTGCCGAGCCGCACGCTGACGCCTTCACCATGGCCTTCCAGCAGGAACGCGATCGGGACGCCGGCTCCCGCGAGGCCGACGAGCAGCGGCAGGGTCGGCGGCTCGACCGGCGTGCCGTCCACACGCGGCGGCGCCGGACGGGTGGGCTGGCCGACTCCCGCGATCCGTACGACGCGTCGGCAGTGCGGCGGTCCGGCCGTCGCCGTCTCCCCGGGCAGTTCCGGAACGAGCCAGGCGCGCTGGAAGTAGTTGACGGTGGCGGTGGTGATCGGGTCGGTGACCATGGGAATGCCTTGCTCAGCTTGGTCCTGCCGCAGGCGGCGGCCTCTGTTCCCACCTCCTTTCAAGGTAGCCGAGGTGCGGGGCATTTGCCTCTGCACCGCGCTCGCGGTGGCGAGGCCTCCGTTCTCATAATTGCTGTAAGGGGAGTTCTGCCGGCGGCAGCTTGCAGCTCGGGCGGCGACGGAGCCGCTGTCCGGTCCACCGCGATGCGGGGTGACGGAAATGGCTGATCGATCCCAGGAGAACAAGAACAAGGGCGAGCAGGAGAAGAAGCCGGAGGGCAAGGGGGAGCAGCAGAAGAAGCCGGAAGGTAAGGGGGAGCAGCAGAAGAAGCCGGAAGGTAAGGGGGAGCAGCAGAAGAAGCCCGAGGGTAAGGGGGAGCAGCAGAAGAAGCCCGAGGGTAAGGGGGAGCAGCAGAAGAAGCCCGAGGGTAAGGGGGAGCAGCAGAAGAAGCCCGAGGGTAAGGGGGAGCAGCAGAAGAAGCCCGAGGGTAAGGGGGAGCAGCAGAAGAAGCCCGAGGGTAAGGGGGAGCAGCAGAAGAAGCCGGAAGGCAAGGGGGAGCAGCAGAAGAAGCCGGAGCAGAAGAAGGAGCAGGAGAAGAAGGAACAGCAGAAGAAGGAGCAAGAGCGGAAGGAGCGGGAGAAGAAGGAACAGCAAAAGAAGGACGCGGAGAAGAAAGAGCTGGAGAAGCGGAACGAGCAGGCCAGAAAGGAGCAGGAGCGGAAGGAGGCCGAGAAGCGAGGCAGGGAGCAGGAATTCCAGAACAGAATGGATGAGGCGCTCAGGTCCCAGGGGACGGGCATCAAACCCGCGCCCGGCGAGCCGCCCCACTAGCCCCCCCCGCCGGGCCCAGGCCGCAGGCCTGCCAAGCCCCGCCGGGCCCCAAGCCGCAGGCCCGCCGGGCCCCGGGCCGCAGCCCCGCTGGGCCCCAGGGCGCGAGTACGGCCAAGCCCGCCGAGCCCTGCCGGACCTCCAGGCCGCAGCCCCGCCGAGCCCCAGCCGCGAGGTAGGCCAAGCCCGCCAAATCCCGCCGGGCCCCCGGGCCGCAGCCCCAGACGCGAGGCCGACCAGACCCGCCAGGCCTCGCCAAACCCGCCGAGCCGCAAGGCTGCGAGACCCGAGATCCGAGACCCAAGACCCGCGACCCGAGGCCCGCCAAGTCGTCCGGTCCGCCCGGCCCAAGGCGGGCCCAGCCAGCACCCGCCCCCCGCTCCGCCCCCGCCCGATCCGGACGGTGACGGCAGCGGGCCTACCCCCAGAGCACCGCCCCCAGCCACGCCCCCAGAATCAGCAGGCAGGCGAACAGTTCGGCCAGGACGCTGGTGCCGCCGTTCCGCATGGCCGTCCGTGTCGCCGTCACCGCCTCGCCGTGGCGGCCGAGGCGCAGCCGTTCCCCGGTGTAGATCCCGGCGACGAAGCCGGGCAGGGCGCCGATCACCGGGATCACGCAGAAGCCGAGCAAGGCCCCGGCCCCCGCGAAGACGGCCATCCGGCGCGTCGCGCCGCTCGCCCGCAGCCGCCGCGCGGGCAGCTGCCAGCGCACGGCCTGTGCCGCGAGGAGGACCACGGACGAGCCGACGAGAATCGCCCAGGCGAGGCCGTTCGGGTCCTGGAGCGCCCACCACAGGACGGCGGCCCACACCAGCCACGGCCCCGGCACACCGGGTACGAGCACCCCGCACAGGCCGAGCAGCATCACCACAGCGACCAGCAGGAGTTCCCAGACTCCCATCTGCCCAGAATGCGACAGATCCCGCCGAACCGCAGGTCAGCTCAGCCCCGGAGCGGGCGGGGCCGGCGTGCCACCCACTGGCGCTCGTACGCGTGCCAGCCCAGTTGCAGCCGCGTCGTCACGCCCGTCAGCTCCATCAGCCGCTTCACCCGGCGCTGCACCGTGCGCAGCCCGAGGTCGAGCTGCTTGGCGACGCTCGCGTCGGTCAGGCCCGCGAGAAGCAGGGAGAGGATCTCCAGGTCCGTGCCGTTGGGGCCCTCGGGCGCCTCTTCCGAGACGGTGCGGCCGTCCTCGCCGATGCGCAGCGGCAGCGCGTCCCGCCAGACCGCCTCGAACAGGCCCGCCAGGGATTCGAGGAGGCCGCTCGCGTGCACCACCAGCGCGGCGGGCTCGGCGGTGCGCGAGGTCAGCGGCACCATCGCCAGGGCGGCGTCGGAGATCACCAGCTTGGTCGGCACGCGGTCCACCACCCGCACCTGCTCGCCGCGGCCGATCGCCGCCGAGAGCTCGACGAGGCCGGTCGGCATGTCGAGGACCGAGCGCTCGACGACCACGCGGTAGCGCACGCCGCGGCCCGCGGCCACCTCCTCGGCGTCGTTCTCCATGCCGGAGACGGCGATGGGGCTGCCGGTGACCAGCGCGCACACCTCGTCGCTCGCCCCGAGCTGGAGCTGGAGGAAGCGCTGCGAGACGGCCGCCGCGCCCGTCACCACCTCGACCAGGTCGTGGACGGTCGGCTCGACGGCCTGCGCGCGGTACTCCTCGGCGAGCAGGGTCGCCGCCAGCTCCGCCTTCTCCAGCTCGTGCCGCCGCTGGGTCAGGAGCGCGCCGAGCGCGACGCCGGGCGGAGCCGCCACCCAGCGCCCCGCCCGGCCCGAGGCCTGCGCCGCGAGGCCGTGCCGTTCCAGGCGGCGCAGCGCCCGCTCCGTCTCCGGTTCGGCGAGGGTGAGCCTGCGTGCCAGATCGGGCACGTCGGCGGCGCCCACCGCCACCAGGGCCCGGTACGCCGACTCGTGCGTCTCGTCCAGACCTATCGCTGCCAGCATGCGGCGACGTCCCTCCCCAGGCTCCGTTCCGACGGCCCGATCCGGCGGCGCGCGGCGGGAAGCAGCCACGGCGCGAACCCGCCCCGGAACATCATCCCCCGGCCGGGGATCACGCATACGGACCGGCCGCCCCTCGCGGGCGGGCCGTGGATTGAACCCGCCGCCATGGGGAACGCGGGCCACAGGCCGGGCGCGCCCACCGGTGTCCGGCACACAGACCGTGGCCCGCGCGTGCGACGTACGACGCGCGACGGCCACACCGGCACCGCCGGGCGGGCCTCCCGTGGGGGGTGGGTCCGCCCGGCGGCCCTCGGTGTCCCCGGAGCGGCCCCGCCGCCCCCGCCATGGCCGGAATTTCCGGAAGCACCGTTTTCGTGGGGGCCGCGCCGTGGAAAATTGGGGGCATGAGCCAGCAGGGGGAGAGGCGCACCGGTCGCGACGACGACTGGTGGGGGCAGCTGTACGACGACGCCACGCAGGACGTGGGACCGGCGCCCGCGCCGGACACCCTCGACGACCGGTTCGCCTCGGTGGCGGACGCGGTGCAGGAAGCGGCCCCGGTGCGGGAGGACGCCCCGGGGAGGGAAGACGCCCCCGCCGGGCCCGCTCCCGCTCAGCCGCTCCCCGCCCAGCGTTCCGGCGACTCCCCGGGCGACGGCCTCCCGGAGGCCCCGACGCAGGCTCCGGAGAAGGCCCCGAGAGAGGCCCCGGCGCAGGCCCCGGAGGCCCGGGAGAAGGCCCCGAGGGAGGCCCGGGAGAAGGCTCCGAGAGAGGCCCCGGCGCAGGTCCCGGAGGCCCCGACGCAGGCCCCGGAGACCCCGAGGGAAGCCCCGCAGAAGACCCCGAGAGAGGCCCCGGCGCAGGCACCGCAGGCCCCGCAGGCCCCGCAGAAGGCCCCGAGGGAGGCCCGGGAGAAGACCCCGAGAAAGGCTCCGGCGCAGGCACCGCGCGAGGCCCCCGCGCAGCCGGCGCCCGAAGCCGTGCCGCCTCCGCGAAGCCCGGCGCGGCCCGCCACGCCGCCCACCACCCCCGTCGCCCCCGCCCCCTGGGAGCCGCCCGAGGGGCCCAGGGGTCCCGTGACGTTCGGGTCGGGGGCCGGGCCCGTGGTGTCCACCGAGGAGCCCGGGGCAGCCGCCGACGGCGGGCTCCGGGAGGACGGCGGACTCCGGGGGCCCGAGCCCCGCTCGGCCGGGATCGGCGCCGGGAGCGACTACGTGGGCGACGGGCCGCCGACCTACGAGGCCGAGCCCACCGCCCTGCCCGCCGCCGACCCCGACGACCTCGGCGATCTCGTCGCCGACACCGTCCTCGACGGCGCGAGGTACGGCACCTGGACCCTGCGCGCCGCCTCCCTGCGCGGCGACTCCGCGAGGTACCGGGGCGAGCCCCGCCGCGACTTTCTGCTCACCGCCCGCTTCGGCAGCGGCGACGACGCCCTGCTGCTCGTGGCCATGGCCACCGGCGCCCGCGCCACCCCCGGGGCGCACCGGGCCGCAGCCGAGGCCTGCGCCTGGATCGGCAGGGCCGTGGGCCGCAGCCACCGGCGGCTCGCCGAGGACATCAGGGCCGCCCGGCGCGGCGACCTGAAATCGGGGCTGCACCGCCTCACCGACCGCAGCCTCGGCAGGCTCCGCGCGCACGCCGCCGACCTCGGCCTCGACCCCGGCGAGTACGCGGCGTCCCTGCGCTGCCTCCTGCTGCCGGCCGACCCCCGGTGCCGTACCCGCGTGTTCTTCGGCGTCGGCGCGGGCGGCCTCTTCCGGCTGCGGGACGGCGCGTGGCAGGACATCGAGCCCCGCGTCGCCGAGGCCTCCGGCGAGGCCGTGGTCGGCTTCGGCTCACCGCCCCCGCGGACGGCGGAGGGCGACCGCCTCACCATGGACCTGAACATCACCACGCCCCCGAGCCCCTACGAACCGGCCGCGGAGCCGCCCCGCGAACCGTTCCGGTTCCGTGCCTCCGTCGGCCGGCCGGGTGACACGCTCCTGCTGTGCAGCGGCGGCCTCGCCGAGCCCCTGCGCGGTGAGCCGGAGCTGCCCGAACACCTCACCCGCAGATGGCACAAGAGCGGCCCGCCGGGGCTCGCGGACTTCCTGGCCGACGTCCAGGTGCGGGCCAAGGGGTACGCGGACGACCGTACGGCCGCGGGCGTCTGGGAGGCATGACCGCCGTACCTGTGAATTCATGGACCCAGCGGGGGAACGAGGACCGGGTCCACGGATCACCAGGCTGGAGAGGTGCGTACGGCATGGCCAAGCAGAACATCGCCGAGCAGTTCGTCGACATTCTCGTCCGCGCGGGCGTGCGGCGTCTGTACGGGGTCGTCGGAGACAGCCTGAACCCGGTCGTCGACGCCATCCGCCGCACCCCGGACATCGACTGGATCCAGGTCAGGCACGAGGAGACCGCCGCCTTCGCGGCCGGCGCCGAGGCCCAGATCACCGGGAGGCTCGCCGCCTGCGCGGGCTCCTGCGGCCCCGGCAACCTCCACCTCATCAACGGCCTGTACGACGCCCACCGCTCCATGGCGCCCGTCCTCGCCCTGGCCTCGCACATCCCCTCCAGCGAGATCGGGCTCAACTTCTTCCAGGAGACCCACCCCGACCGGCTCTTCCAGGAGTGCAGCCACTACAGCGAGCTGATCTCCAGCCCGAAGCAGATGCCCCGGCTGCTCCAGACCGCCATCCAGAACGCCGTCGGCCAGTCCGGCGTCAGCGTCGTCGCGCTGCCGGGCGACGTCGCGGGCGAACCGGCCCCCGCCAAGGCCGCCGAGACCGCCCTCGTGACGTCCCGGCCCTCGGTGCGCCCCGGTGACGCGGAGATCGAGCGGCTGACGAAGATGATCGACGCCGCCGACAAGGTCACGCTGTTCTGCGGCAGCGGCACGGCGGGCGCCCACGCCGAGGTCATGGAGTTCGCCGAGAAGATCAAGTCGCCGGTGGGCCACGCCTTGCGCGGCAAGGAGTTCATCCAGTACGACAACCCCTTCGACGTGGGGATGAGCGGACTGCTCGGCTACGGCGCCGCGTACGAGGCCACCCACGAGTGCGATCTGCTGATCCTGCTCGGCACGGACTTCCCGTACAACGCGTTCCTGCCCGACGACGTCAAGATCGCCCAGGTCGACGTGCGCCCCGAACACCTCGGGCGGCGCTCGAAGCTGGACCTCGCGGTCTGGGGCGACGTCCGCGAGACGCTGCGCTGTCTGACGCCGCGCGTCTCGCCGAAGACGAACCGCAAGTTCCTCGACAAGATGCTCAAGAAGCACGCGGACGCGCTCGAAGGCGTGGTCAAGGCCTACACCCGCAAGGTCGACAAGCACGTCCCGATCCACCCCGAGTACGTGGCGTCCGTCCTCGACGAGGTCGCCGCCGACGACGCGGTCTTCACCGTGGACACCGGCATGTGCAACGTCTGGGCGGCCCGCTACCTCACCCCCAACGGCAAGCGCCGCATCATCGGCTCCTTCAGCCACGGCTCGATGGCGAACGCCCTGCCGCAGGCGATCGGCGCGCAGTTCGTCGACCGCAGGCGGCAGGTCGTCTCGATGTCCGGCGACGGCGGCTTCTCGATGCTGATGGGCGACTTCCTCACCCTCGTCCAGCACGATCTGCCGGTGAAGGTCGTCTTGTTCAACAACTCCTCGCTCGGCATGGTCGAGCTGGAGATGCTGGTCGCGGGCCTGCCCTCGTACGGCACGGACAACCACAACCCCGACTTCGCCGCCATCGCCCGCGCCGCCGGCGCCTACGGCGTCCGCGTGGAGAAGCCCAAGCAGCTCGCGGGCGCCCTGAAGGACGCCTTCTCGCACAAGGGCCCCGCCCTGGTCGACGTCGTCACCGACCCGAACGCCCTCTCCATCCCGCCCAAGATCAGCTCGGACATGGTGACCGGCTTCGCGCTCTCCGCGGGCAAGATCGTCCTGGACGGCGGCGTGGGCCGGATGCTCCAGATGGCCCGCTCCAACCTGCGGAACATGCCGAGGCCCTGAGAGCCCCGGCGTTCCACCGGCTCAGGCGGGCCGCAGCCGCAGGGTCACGATCTGGAACGGCCGCAGCGCGAGCGAGAGCCCGGCCTCGCCCGTCTCCGCCTCGTGCAGTGGCTGTTCGAGCAGGTCGGTGACCTCCGCGCGCGCCACGGGGAACGACGTGGCGAGCGTGGCCGCCGCCCGGCCGCCGCGCGACTCGTAGAGACGCACGATCACATCACCGCTCCGGTCGTCGGCGAGCTTGACGGACTCGACCGTGACCGCCGGATGGCCGACGCTCACCAGCGGCGCGAGTACGGGCGCCTGCGCCACCCGCAGCGGCAGGTTCAGCGCCAGGCCCCCGGCCACCGCGTCGCCCGTCGTCGCCCCGGGCAGCAGGGCGTACGTGAAGCGGTGCGTGCCCCGGTCGGTCTCGGGGTCAGGGCTGTGCGGGGCCCGCAGCAGCGTCAGCCGCACGGTCGTGCCGAGCGCCCCGCCGTGCTCGGCGCGCGTCACGTCGTGGCCGTACGTCGCGTCGTTGAGCAGCGCGACGCCGTAGCCCTCCTCGGCCACGCGCAGCCAGCGGTGCGCGCAGATCTCGTACCGCGCGGCGTCCCAGCCCGTGTTGGCGTGGGTCGGCCGGTGCACATGGCCGAACTGGATCTCGGCGGCCGAGCGCTCGGCGTGCACGTCCAGCGGGAACGCCGCCTTGAGCACCTTCTCCGACTCCCGCCAGTCGACGTCCGTGACGACGTCGAGCCGCCTGCTGCCCGCGTCGAGCCGGATCTCCTGGGTGATCCGGGACGCCCCGAAGGCGCGCACCACCCGCACCGCGACCCGCAGCGGCCCGTCCTCGACCAGCTCCACGGACTCCGCCTCCGTGAGGTCGGTGTGCCGCCGCCGGTAGTGCTCGTCCAGGTCCCAGGCGTCGTAGTGCGTGGGGTGGTCGGGGTGCAGCTGGAGGAGGTTGCCGGGGGCCGCGAGCACCTCGCGCCCGGCGTCCAGGTCCCTGACGGAGGTGAGCAGCCCGGCCGCGTCGACCGTCGCGCTCAGATGCTCGTTGGTGAGGAGGATCGTCTCCCCGGTGGTGTGCGCGACCGCGCCGGAGCCGAGGCCATGGCCGGCGTCGTCCAGGCCCCGGGCGCCGAGCGCGGGCACGAAGACCCGCGCCAGGGTGCCGTCACCGGCGTCCACGACCTCGTCACGGGCGTACGGCGAGGCGTTCAGGACCGCGGGCCCGCCCGCGCCGAGCGAGCGCACCGCCGCCGCCGTGACCTCGTCCAGCTCGGCGAGCACCCGCTCGTAGGTCTCCCGCGCCTCCCGGTGCACCCAGGCGATCGAGGACCCCGGCAGGATGTCGTGGAACTGGTGCAGCAGCACCGTCTTCCACAGCCGGTCCAGGGTGTCGTACGGATAGACGTACGCGGGGTCGCGCACCGCCGCCGCCGTGCACCACAGCTCCGCCTCGCGCAGGGCGTGTTCGGAGCGCCGGTTGCCGCGCTTGGTGGCCGCCTGGGTGGTGTACGTGGCGCGGTGCAGCTCCAGGTACAGCTCGCCCGACCAGACGGGGGCCCGGGCGCCGTACTCCTCCTCGGCCGCCGCGAAGAACGCCGACGGCTTCTCGATCTCGACGCGCGGCGAGCCCTCCAGGGAGCGGAGCCGCCGCGCCCGCTCCATCATCTCCCGGGTGGGGCCGCCGCCCCCGTCGCCCCAGCCGAACGGCGCCAGGGAGCGGGTCGCGCGGCCCTTGTCGGCGAAGTTCCGCTCGGCGTGGGCGAGTTCGGCGCCGTGGAACTGGGAGTTGTAGGTGTCGACGGGCGGGAAGTGGGTGAAGACCCGCGAGCCGTCGATGCCCTCCCACCAGAAGGTGTGGTGCGGCATCTTGTTCGACTGGTTCCAGCTCAGCTTCTGCGTGAGGAACCACCGGACGCCCGCGAGCTTGGCGAGCTGCGGGAAGGCCGCGGTGTAGCCGAAGGAGTCCGGCAGCCAGATCTCCTCCGTCCGCACGCCCAGTTCCTCGCGGAAGAACCGCATGCCGTGCGTGATCTGCCGGGCGAGCGCCTCACCGCCCGGCATGTTGGCGTCCGACTCGACCCACATCGAGCCCACCGGCGCCCACGTCCCGTCCGCGACCGCCTTCTTGATCCGCTCCCAGATGTGCGGCTGGTGCTCCTTCACCCAGGCGTACTGCTGCGCCTGGGAGCAGGCGAAGACCAGCTCCGGATACTCCTCGGCCAGGGCGGTCACATTGGCAAAGGTCCGCGAGGCCTTGCGCACCGTCTCGCGCAGCGGCCACAGCCACGCCGAGTCGATGTGGGCGTGGCCGGCGGCCGACACGCAGTGCGCACTGGCGTGGGCGGGCCTCGCGAGCACCTCCGCCAGCGCGGCGCGGGCCGCGGCGGCCGTGCCGGACACGTCGTGCAGGTCGAGCGCGTCGAGCATGTCCTCCAGCGCCCGCAGGATCTCGTGGCGTCGCGGCCGGTCGGCCTCCAGCTGCTCCATCAGCTCGGTGAGGACCTCGATGTCCAGGACCAGTCGCCACACCTCCTCGTCCAGTACGGCCAGGTCGGCAGACGCGAATCGGTAGATCGGGCGATTCCCTGCGGTCAGGACGTCGCCAAGGGGCGTCGGCGCGAAGTCGTGCAGGACGGCCGGATTGGCCGCCGCTTCCAGGAGCAGGTGCACCGGCTCGCCGCCCTCGGCCGGGGAGGCCACGGGAATATGCCGGTTTCGCGGGTGAACTCCCTTGATCGGGACGCCCGCCGCGTCGTACACCAGCCCCTCCGCCTGGAATCCGGGCCCGTCCCCGCTGAACCCGGGGTCGACGACCACTTCGACCCGGCGTCCGCGCCACTTGTCCGGCACCACGCCCCGAAGCCGGAACCAACTCGTGGACCAGGGCTTTCCCCACTCCGTGCCGGTCTCGAAGGGCTCGTAGTCCGCGTCGAGGGCCGTCGCCACGGGCACCGGTTCGCCCGGCGCGTGCCAGACGGAGAGGGCGAGCGGCGTCGTGTGCGCGTACTGGGCGGGTCGGATGAACTGGCGCAGCGCCCGCTCCAGGCGGCCTTCCACCAGCAGTCTGTCGTCGTGCACGCGGGCTCCTCGAACGCTCGGAGGCGGGGTCCACGGCTTCACTTCCCCGCGAGCCCCGGGCACACCCCTGCGAATGGTTGACGATTCGACAGGAGTGGGGGTCCTGGCCCGGGGCATGCATTCCGAGAGGCAGTTCGAACGAGGAGGCCAGGACATCGCTCTGTGGGCGGGGAACATGACGAGGCAGACACGTGGGGGCGCCCCCGGGGGGCTGGGGAACCCCTCGCCGAACGAGGCGGGGAGAGAAGCCTGTGCCGTCCCGGCGGTTCCGGCCACGGCCCAGCTCAGACGCAGGCTGGCCAAGGCGGATCTGCGCGCGGTGTCCGAGGTCAGGGGCGCCCTGCGGGAGTTCCTGCGGCAGTGGGGCAGGCCCGGGGCGGCCGACGTGGCCGAACTGCTCACCAGCGAACTGGTCACCAACGCCCTGGTGCACACCGATGACGACGCGGTCGTCACCGCGAGCGTGGGCCCGCGCGGGCTGCGCGTCGAGGTGCGCGACTTCGCGGGGAACCGCCCCGAACCGCGTGCGCCGGACCCCGACGACAGTACGCACGGCAGGGGCCTCGTCCTCGTGCAGTCGCTCGCCGACGCGTGGGGGGTGCGGGCCCATGGCGTGGGCAAGGCGGTGTGGTTCGAACTGGGCGGCGGGAGCGCGGCCTGAGCGGCCCGTGCGCATCGTGAGGACGCAGCGGCGGTGACACGGTCAGCACCGTGTCACCGCCGCTCTGCTCGGACGCGGACGCGGGTCCGAAGGCGTCAGCCGAACTGCTGCTCCAGATCCTTGAGCTTCCGCTCCAGTGAGTCGAGCCGGGGCAGTGCCTGGGTGTCGTCCTCCGCCGTGAGGTCGACGGTGACGGGGGCGGCGTCAGGGTCACCCTTGACGGCCTGGAGGGAGGGACGGGCGCGCGACGGCAGCTGTTCCTGCCCGGCTATGGCAGGGTCCGCGCCGACCTGCGCGGGCCCGGCGCCCGAGGGGACGGCCTGCACGTCGACCTGGCGACCGCCCCGCGCGTAGCCGCGCTGGCCGCGGCTGATCGCCTTGAGCTGGGCGCGCTCCAGCTTCTCCTTGTCGCGCCGGTGCATCCGGGTGCGCTGCTTCTCCCTGCGGTCCTCCCGCACCTCCTCGACGGCCTCGTCCAGGGAGCGCACGCCTTCCAGGAGCATCAGCGACCAGGCGCCGAAGGTCTCCCGGGGCGCGCGCAGCCACCGCACGATACGGATCTGCGGCAGCGGGCGCGGCACCAGGCCCTGCTCGCGCAGCGCCGCCCTGCGGGTCTGCTTCAGCGCGCGGTCGAAGAGCACCGCCGCCGAGAGCGACATCCCCGCGAAGAACTGCGGGGCGCCTGCGTGGCCGAGGCCCCGGGGGGCGTGCACCCAGTTGAACCAGGCCGCGGCCCCGGCGAACGTCCACACGAGCAGCCGCGAGCCGAGCGCCGCGTCGCCGTGGCTGGCCTCGCGCACGGCGAGGACGGAACAGAACATCGCCGCGCCGTCCAGGCCGAACGGCACCAGGTACTCCCAGCCGCCGGAGAGGCTCAGGTTCTGCCGGCCGAAGCCGACGAGCCCGTGGAAGGAGAGCGCGGCGGCGACCGCGGCGCAGCAGAACAGCAGGACGTAGGAGGCGCTGCCGTAGATGGCCTCCTTGCGCCTGCGGCGCTCCTCGCTGCGTTCCCATGAGTCGGCGCCCGAGGTGTCCTTGTCCGCCTTCGCGTGGCCTCGCTTCCCGCGCGCGAGCACCGCCACCGCCACCAGCATGCCCAGGAGCAGGACGCCGCCGGGGAGCAGCCAGTCCAGCGATATGTCGGTCAGTCTCATCTGGGGTCCCTTGCGTCGCGGTAGGGCGTTTCGGCGCCATATTGACCTGACCGCGAAGGCGTGCAAGGGGTTTCGGGGCAAGAAGACGCCAAGGGGGCGCCAGGGAGCACTGAGAGCGCGTTCTTACTCGAACACGCCTCTGGGAAGCGGGAGTTCAGTTCGAGCGAGTGGACGCGAAAGGGTGGTTCGCGGCGCGGGTTCAGTTCGCCGCGGCGGCGCTCAGCCGGGCGACGCGCTCCGTGTCGCAGGTGCGCGGGCAGGTGACGCAGGTGTCCTCGGGGCGCAGCGTGTAGAACATGCAGCAGCTCGCCCGGTCGCGGGTGGGCAGCGCCTCGCCGTCGGGGCCCGTCAGCTCCCGGAAGCCGGCCGTGCCCACGTACGGCTTGGTGGCGCCGGGGAGCAGGAGCTCCAGTTCCGTCATGGCGCGCCGCTCCTCGCCGAGGAGGTGCGCGACGTACCAGAGGCCCTCGACGATCTCGTCGGTGGCGACGCTCCACAGGGCGCGCGAGCGACGCCGCATCCGGGGGCCGAAGCCGTCGAGGAGCGGGCCGAGGTGCTCGGCGACCGCCTGGCGCACCTCCGCGCGCAGCGCCTCCTCGTCGGGGACGACGCGGGCGCCGGGCAGCGCGGCGGCCGGGTCGTCCGGCAGGCAGGCGAAGCTCTCGGCGCGTACGGCCATCCGGCCCAGGGTGCGCTGGAAGGAGACGTTCTGCACGGGGTAGCGCGGGACGCGGCGGTGCAGGAACCAGGGGACGGTGATCAGCAGGGTGGCGGGCCAGGCGTACCGGTGCAGGCCGAAGCTCGCGATGACGTCCGGCCGTGCCTGGGTGCCGTAGTCCTTCAGGACCTGCGCGCTGTCCCAGGCGAGGAACGCGTCGAGGTCGTCCCCGGCCTCCGCGAGCCGCGCGGCGGTGACCCAGCCGCCGCCCTGGGGGGCCTGCTCGCCGTGGCCGAGCTCGGTGATGCGCAGTCCGGAGTACACCTCGAAGAGGCGGGCATAGGAGTCCGCGACGGCGCTGGGGGCGCTCGGGGCGGGCGCGGCCAAGGTCTGAACGGACATGCGGGGACCACCGAATCGCGATCGATTGCAGGTAAGCCTTACCTTACCCGAAATGATCGAGGTTTCAACCGCGGACGTGTCCGCCTAGGGTGCCTCTCGTACGTGTGGGTGGCTTGAAGCGAATGGAAGCGAACGGACGCGGGTGGACGTGGTGGAGCAGGCCGGGGCGCGTGAGGTGGATCCCCTCGTGGGGGTCGCGCGCGTCCGGGTGCCGGAGCAGCCGGGGCCCGGGGGCCGCGGGGCCGCGGGGGGAGAGCGCACGCCCGGCGCGGCGGACCGGCCGCGCGGGACGGTGCGGCGCAACTCCGTGCGGGAGCAGATCCTCGACGCGCTCCGGGCCGCGCTCGTGGGCGGTGAGCTCAGGCCCGGCGAGGTGTACTCCGCGCCGGTGCTCGGCGAGCGCTTCGGCGTCTCCGCGACCCCCGTCCGCGAGGCCATGCAGCAGCTCGCGAGCGAGGGGGCCGTGGAGGTCGTGCCGAACCGCGGCTTCCGGGTCGTCCTGCACAGCGCCCGGGAGCTGGGGGAGCTGGCGGAGGTGCGGGCCCTGATCGAGGTGCCGGTGATGCTGCGGCTCGCCCGCACCGTCCCCGCGGCCCGCTGGAGCGCGCTGCTCCCGCTCGCCGACGCGACCGTGGCGGCCGCGGCCGACGGCGACCTCGCGCGCTACGCCGAGGCGGACCGCGCCTTCCACGGCGCGGTCCTCGCCCTCGACGGCAACCGGCAGCTCGTCCAGGTGGCGGCCGATCTCCACCGGCGCTCCCAGTGGCCCCTGGTCAGCGGCCCCGTCGCGGGCCGCAGGGCCGACCTCGTCGCGGACGCGGCGGAGCACACGGCGCTCCTGGAAGCGCTCGTCGCCCAGGACATCGACGTCGTCTCGTCCCTGGTCAGGGAGCACTTCACCGGGGCGCACGGCTAGGGCCGTTCGTGGGGATCTGCCCGGTGTCGCGGGGTCCGGCACGCACTTCCGTACGCCTGAACGGCACGGGGGACCCCCCATCGGCGTTGTCGTCGGTTGCCGACTCCCCCGATTTCTCGGCTCCGCTCGAACAGGGGGCGCCTCCAACGCGTCGTCACCCTCCTCCGCCTCGCGGCCGCACGCACCGGGCCCCGCTCGGACCCAGCCGAAAGGCGCCGCCCCTCCCGCCCCGGCTCAGACCGCGGGGGCCGGCGGCGTCAGGTGCTGGGAGAGCCAGGCGGGCACGCCCCCCAGGAGGCGGAAGAGGCGGGTGGCCTCGGCGCGCAGCCGCGTGGCCTCCGGCTCGGGCTCCACCTCGGCGAGGGCGGCGAGCGCCGGGGCCGTGCCGACTAGGTAGCCCAGCTCCTCGCGCAGGCGCAGCGACTCCGCGAAGCCGTGCCGCGCCTCCGCCAGCTCGCCGTCGCGCAGGGCGAGCCCGGCCAGGTGCCGCCATGTGAAGGAGAGCAGCAGCGGATCGGCGTGCGCCGTGGCGCCGGCGTGGGCCCTGCGGTACGCGGCCTTCGCGGCCTGCGGGGAGTTGGCGATGTGCTCGGCGATGAGGCCCCGGCGGAAGTCGAGCAGGGGGCGCCGCGCGGCGTTCGGGGCGAGCAGCGCGGCGGCCCTGCCGAGCGCCGTACGCGCCTCGTCGGCCCGGTCGCGTACCCCCAACACCGTGGACGCGTACGCCAGTTGGCCGCGCTCGCAGGCCGCCGCGCCCCGGTCGTCGTCGTCCTCGGCCAGGGCCTCCGCGGTACGGAGGCTGTCCTCGGCCTCGCCCCAGCCGTCCCCGGTGAACAGGCAGCGCTCGACGAGGAGCGCCGTCCGCTGCACGGCGGGGCCGGCTCCGGGCCGCGGCGCCAGGAGGGCTGCCGCGTCGGTCCAGCAGCCGCGCGAGCGCAGCCGCCATACCGCGGTCTGGAGTGGATCGTCCCCTGCAGTCGTTCCGGTACCAGACATGGCGGTATGCGCCACGTTGCCCTCCCCGAGCACACCATTGAGCTGTTGAGTCGTGGGCGAATCTCAGCATGGATGGCGGCGCCTGGCCAAGAGGCCGGGTGAAAGATTTCACAAAGGGCGGGCGGGAAACGGGCCCCGGCGGACGGGCGCGTCCGGCCGCCGGGACCCGTTCGCGGGGTCTTTCCTCAGCTCATGCGCAGGGCGAGGAAGAAATCGAGCTTGTCCTCCAGGCGTGAGAGGTCACGGCTCGTCAACTGCTCGATACGGCCCACCCGGTAGCGCAGGGTGTTGACGTGCAGGTGCAGTCGCGCCGCGCACCGCGTCCAGGAGCCGTCGCAGTCGAGGAACGCCTCCAGGGTGGGGATCAGCTCGGCCCGGTGCCGCTTGTCGTACTCGCGCAGGGGGTCCAGGAGGCGCGCGGTGAAGGCCCGGCGCACGTCGTCCGGCACGAACGGCAGCAGCAGGACGTGCGAGGCCAGCTCCTGGTGCCCGGCCGCGCAGACCCGGCCCGGACGGGCGGCGGCGACCCGGCGGGCGTGCCGCGCCTCCTCCAGGGCGCCGCGCAGGCCCTCGGCGGAGTGCACGGAGGCGCTGACGCCGAGGGTGAGGCGGCCGTCGCCGTCGAGGCCCGCGGAGAGCGGGGCCCGGACCGCCTCCAGGAGCGAGTCGGCGAGCAGGCCGGTCTCGGAGCCGTCGTGCTCGGCCGAGACGGCGGGCAGCGGCACGAGGGCGACGGCCTCGTCACCCGTGTGCGCGACCGCGATGCGGTCGGAGGGCTCGGGCCCGGCGGGAAGGGAGCCGCCCCCGCTCGCGTCGGCCGGGGAGCCGGGGGACGGGTCGACGAGGATCTCCTCCAGGAGCGACTGGGCCACCGGGCCGCCCTCGATCCCCGCGTTCTCCCACTCCACGCGGGCCACCACGACCTGCCAGTGCGGGGCCGCGCCGAGGCCCGGCAGGAGCACGGGCGCCGCGACCCGCAGCCGGGCGGCGATCTCCGCCGGGGCCGCGCCCGTCTGCACCAGTTCCAGGACCTCCTGGGCCAGGCGGCGGCGCACGGTACGGGCCGCGTCGCGCCGGTCGCGCTCCACGGCGATGAGCTGGGTCACGCCCTGGAGCAGGTCGAGGCGCTCCTCGGGCCAGTCGCCCGCGTCGGCCTCCACCGCCAGCATCCAGTCGGAGAGGACGGTCTCGCGCACGTCACGCGCCCCGGCCGCCCCACGCGCCCGGGCCTCCACGGACGTCAGGGCCGCCCTGGTCCGGATGGGGAACAGCGAGTACGTCACGCCGTCCACCACCGCCCGGTGCGGGCCGCGCCGCCCGGTGCGGGTGGCGGCCAGGTGCTCCGCGGCGAGGCGGGCGCGGACGGGGCGCGGCAGGGTGGCGCCGCCGGCGCTCGACCCCGCGACAGCGCGCCCGGCGGGGGACAGGACCCAGGCCCGCAGGTCCAGGTCGCTGCCGAGCAGGTCGAGGACGACGTCGGGGCCGCCGCCCGTGGGACCCGAGGTCATCAGGCGCCGGTGGCGGTCGACGACGGCCGCGAGGTCGCCCGCGCGCTCGCCGGAGACCTGGCGCACGACGTGCTCGGTGATGGTCGCGAAGGCCACGGACTCGTTGACCGCGAAGAGCGGCAGCCGGTGCCGGGCGCAGGCCTCCACGATGTCGTCGGGGACCGCGCCCAGCTCGGCCTCGCCCGCCGCGAGGGCCGCGACGCCCGCGTTGGCGAGGATGCGCACGAAGGGTTCGCTGTCCGCGGCGTCGCGGCGCCAGGCCAGGCCGGTGAGGACCAGCTCGCCGCCCGCGAGGTAGCGGCTGGGGTCCCGCAGGTCCGTGGTCATCACACCGCGCACGGCGCGGTCCAGTTCGTCCTCACCGCCGAGCAGCCGCAGGCCCAGCGCGTCGGTGTCAAGGAGTGCGCGCAGCCGCATGTGTCGTCGCCGCCGATCTGTCTCGAATGGGGTGTACAAGAAAAAGCGCTCTGTCACGCCGGGGCCCTGCGCCGTCGGGTGCCTGCGGTTTCCCGGGGGATGCCGCGAGGTTTCTGAGGCCTGTTCTTCATATGAATCTACAAGACGCGCGACGTGGCCAGCCAACTCCTTCATGGTTTCGGTGACTGACCCCATCGGAGCACCGGGCTGTGTACTTGCCCCACTCCGCGTGAACAGCACATGAACGAGCAGTCGAGGGACCAACGGCCCGGTGGCCTGAACGGTGTCCCTCGCAGCGAACGACCCTCGACACTAAGAAGAGAGCCTCATGGACTTCCTTCGCCCTGCCAGCTGGGAGGAGGCGCTCGCCGCCAAGGCCGAGCACCCCACGGCTGTGCCGATTGCGGGTGGCACCGACGTCATGGTGGAGATCAACTTCGACCACCGCCGCCCCGCGTACCTGCTCGACCTCAACCGCGTCGGCGAGCTGAACGAGTGGGAGGTGGGCGAGGAGACCGTCCGGCTCGGCGCCTCCGTCCCGTACACCCGGATCATGGAGGAACTCCGTGCCGAGCTGCCGGGCCTCGCGCTCGCCTCGCACACGGTCGCCTCCCCGCAGATCCGCAACCGCGGCGGCGTCGGCGGCAACCTCGGCACCGCGTCCCCCGCGGGCGACGCGCACCCGGCGCTGCTCGCCGCCGGCTGCGAGGTCGAGGTGGAGTCGGTGCGCGGCTCGCGCCGCATCCCCATCGACCACTTCTACACCGGCGTGAAGCGCAACGCGCTCGCCGCGGACGAGCTGATCAGGGCCGTCCACATCAAGAAGGCCGACGGGCCGCAGCAGTACTCCAAGGTCGGCACCCGCAACGCCATGGTCATCGCCGTGTGCGCCTTCGGCATCGCGCTGCACCCCGAGACCCGGACCGTGCGGACCGGCATCGGCTCCGCCGCGCCGACCCCCATCCGGGCGAAGGCGGCCGAGGAGTTCCTGAACGCCGCGCTCGACGAGGGCGGCTTCTGGGACAGCAAGAAGATCATCACCCCCTCGGTCGCCAAGCAGTTCGCGGAGCTGGCCTCCGGCGCCGCCAACCCGATCGACGACGTGCGCGGCACGGCGAGCTACCGCCGCCACGCCGTCGGCATCATGGCCCGCCGCACGCTGGGCTGGACCTGGGAGTCGTACCGCGGCACGGGCCGCAGCACAGAGGGAGTCGCATGATGCGCGTGAACTTCACGGTCAACGGCCGTCAGCAGGAAGCGGACGACGTCTGGGAGGGCGAGTCCCTCCTGTACGTGCTGCGCGAGCGCATGGGGCTCCCCGGCTCCAAGAACGCCTGCGAGCAGGGCGAGTGCGGCTCCTGCACCGTCCGTCTCGACGGGGTGCCGGTCTGCTCGTGCCTGGTGGCCGCCGGGCAGGTGGAGGGCCGCGACGTCGTCACCGTCGAGGGGCTCGCCGACTTCGCCAGGCAGCGCGACGAGCACGGCGGCTGCGCCTCCGGCGCCTGCGGCACCTCGCTCCAGGACGCCCGGCAGTGGCAGGCCCGCCCCTCCGGCGGGGCCGCCGGCTCCCCGACCGGCGAGGGCGGCGGCGCCTCCCCGCGCGCGGCGCTTTCGCCGATCCAGCAGGCCTTCATCGACGCGGGCGCCGTCCAGTGCGGCTTCTGCACCCCGGGCCTCCTCGTCGCGGCCGACGAGATGCTGGAGAAGAACCCGCAGCCCACCGACGCCGACATCCGCGAGGCGCTCTCGGGCAACCTCTGCCGCTGCACCGGCTACGAGAAGATCCTGGACGCCGTGCGCCTCGCGGCCGCACGCCAGGACCGTGCACCCCAGGAAGGCGTGGTCTGATCATGGGAACGACCGGAGCCCCCACCAAGATCACCCAGGGTTCGCAGACCAAGGGCGGCATCGGCGAGTCGACGCTGCGCCCCGACGGCACCCTGAAGGTGACCGGCGAGTTCGCGTACTCCTCGGACATGTGGCACGAGGACATGCTCTGGGGCCAGACGCTCCGCAGCACCGTCGCGCACGCCGAGATCGTCTCGATCGACACCGCCGAGGCCCTGGCCATGGACGGCGTCTACGCGGTCATGACGTACGACGACCTGCCGGCCCCGATGAAGAACTACGGCCTGGAGATCCAGGACACCCCGGTGCTCGCCCACGGCAAGGTCCGCCACCACGGCGAGCCGGTCGCCATCGTGGCCGCCGACCACCCGGAGACCGCGCGCCGTGCCGCCGCCAAGATCCGGATCGAGTACAAGGAGCTGCCCCTCATCACCGACGAGGCCTCGGCGACCGCTCCCGACGCCGTGCTCGTCCACGAGGGCCGCGACGACCACCACATCGGCCACGTCCCGCACCCCAACATCGTGCACCGCCAGCCGATCATCCGCGGCGACGCCGCCGAGGCCGCCGAGAAGGCCGACGTCATCGTCACGGGCGAGTACACCTTCGGCATGCAGGACCAGGCCTTCCTCGGCCCGGAGTCCGGCCTCGCCGTGCCGTCCGAGGACGGCGGCGTGGAGCTGTACGTCGCCACCCAGTGGCTGCACTCGGACCTCAAGCAGATCGCTCCCGTCCTCGGCCTGCCCGAGGAGAAGGTGCGCATGACGCTCTCCGGCGTCGGCGGCGCCTTCGGCGGGCGCGAGGACATCTCGATGCAGATCCACGCCTGCCTCCTGGCGCTGCGCACCGGCAAGCCCGTCAAGATCGTCTACAACCGCTTCGAGTCCTTCTTCGGCCATGTGCACCGCCACCCGGCGAAGCTCCACTACGAGCACGGCGCCACCAGGGACGGCAAGCTCACACACATGAAGTGCAAGATCGTCCTGGACGGCGGCGCCTACGCGTCGGCCTCCCCGGCCGTGGTCGGCAACGCCGCCTCGCTGTCGGTCGGCCCGTACGTGATCGACGACGTCGACATCGAGGCCATCGCGCTCTACAGCAACAACCCGCCCTGCGGCGCCATGCGCGGCTTCGGCGCCGTGCAGGCGTGCTTCGCCTACGAGGCGCAGATGGACAAGCTGGCCGCGAAGCTGGGCATGGACCCCGTCGAGCTGCGGCAGCTCAACGCCATGGAGCAGGGCACGCTCCTGCCGACCGGGCAGCGCGTCGACTCGCCGGCCCCGGTCGCCGAGATCCTGCGCCGCGTCAAGGCCCGCCCGCTGCCGCCCGAGCGCCAGTGGGAGTCCAGCGAGGGCGCCGACGTGCGCCAGCTGCCCGGCGGCCTGTCCAACACCACGCACGGCGAAGGCGTCGTCCGCGGTGTGGGCTACGCGGTCGGCATCAAGAACGTCGGCTTCTCCGAGGGCTTTGACGACTACTCCACCGCCAAGGTGCGCATGCAGGTCATCAACGGCGAGCCCGTCGCGACCGTGCACACGGCCATGGCCGAGGTCGGGCAGGGCGGCGTCACCGTCCACGCGCAGATCGCGCGGACCGAGCTGGGCGTCACGCAGGTGACCATCCACCCGGCCGACACCCAGGTGGGCAGCGCGGGTTCCACGTCCGCCTCGCGCCAGACGTACGTCACCGGCGGCGCCGTCAAGAACTCCTGCGAGCTGGTGCGCGAGAAGGTCCTGGAGATCGGCCGCCGCAAGTTCGGCTCCTACCACCCCGCGTGGGCCACCGCCGAGCTGGTCCTGGAGGGCGGCAAGGTCGTCACCGACGGCGGCGAGGTCCTCGGCGACCTGGTCGACGTCCTGGAGGACGAGAGCGTCGAGATCGAGGCCGAGTGGCGCCACCGCCCCACCGTCGCCTTCGACCTCGTGACCGGGCAGGGCGACGGCCACGTCCAGTACTCCTTCGCCGCGCACCGCGCGGTCGTCGAGGTCGACACCGAGCTGGGCCTGGTCAAGGTCATCGAACTGGCCTGCGCCCAGGACGTCGGCAAGGCGCTCAACCCGCTGTCCGTGGTCGGCCAGATCCAGGGCGGCACCACCCAGGGCCTGGGGGTCGCCGTCATGGAGGAGATCATCGTCGACCCGAGGACCGCGAAGGTCAGGAACCCCTCCTTCACGGACTACCTGATCCCCACCATCCTCGACACGCCGACCATCCCGGTCGACGTGCTCGAACTCGCCGACGACCACGCCCCGTACGGGCTGCGCGGCATCGGCGAGGCCCCGACCCTCTCGTCGACCCCGGCCGTCCTCGCGGCGATCCGGAACGCGACGGGTCTGGAGCTGAACAAGACGCCGGTACGCCCCGAGCACCTCACCGGCATGTAGGGCGCCGGCCGGGGTGGAGCACCCCGGCCGTCCCCCCTCTCCAAGCTCTCCGAGCGGTGCGGGCGAACCCCGGAACGTCACACTTCCCCGCCCGCACCGCCCGGAGTCGGGCTCCCCTCCCCACGTGGGAGCGTCGTTCGTCTCGGGCCGTCCCCCGGGTCGTGCAGCCAATGCACCATCCCAAATCCCGCCACTCGCGCGGGTGCCCCTGTGAACCTTGGGAGTAGGCACCATGACCCAGTCGTCAGTGGAGCCCAAGACCACCGCAGAGGACGCGGGCCCCGGCTCACGCGTCCCGGCCGGAAGGTCTTGGCTCGACCGGTACTTTCACATATCCCTGCGGGGATCGACGGTCGCGCGCGAGGTGCGCGGCGGCATCACCACCTTCATGGCGATGGCGTACATCGTCCTGCTCAACCCCGTCCTGCTCTCCGGCAAGGACGCGGCGGGCGACACCATGGGCCAGAAGGCCCTGATCACCGCCACGGCGCTCGCCGCAGCGGTCACCACGCTCCTGATGGGCTTCATCGGCAAGGTGCCGCTCGCGCTGGCCGCCGGGCTCTCCGTGTCCGGAGTGATCTCGTCCCAGGTCGCCCCCGAGATGACCTGGCCGCAGGCCATGGGCATGTGCGTGATGTACGGCGTGGTGATCATGCTCCTCGTGGTCACCGGGCTGCGCGAGATGATCATGAACGCCATCCCGCTCGCCCTCAAGCACGGCATCACCATGGGCATCGGCCTGTTCATCGCCATCATCGGCCTGGTCAAGGGCGGCTTCGTGCACCCCGGCAAGGCCACCCCGCTCTCCCTCGGCCCGGCCGGCGAACTCTCCGGCTGGCCCGTCCTGCTCTTCGCGGGCACCCTGCTCCTGATCTTCATGCTGCAGGCGCGCAACACCCCCGGCGCGATCCTGATCGGCATCGTCACCGGCACCGTCGTGGCCGTCGTGCTCAACGCGCTCGACGTCATCGACCCGAAGCAGTGGGCGAACGGCGCCCCCGAACTGCACGGCGGAGCGGTCTCCTCGCCCGACTTCTCGCTCCTCGGCGACGTCGAGTTCGGCGGCTGGGGCGAGGTCGGCGCGATGACCGTCGGCATGATCGTCTTCACCCTCGTGCTCGCCGGCTTCTTCGACGCGATGGCCACCATCATCGGCGTCGGCACCGAGGCCAACCTCGCCGACGAGAAGGGCCGCATGCCCGGCCTGTCCAAGGCGCTGTTCATCGACGGCGCCGGCGGCGCCATCGGCGGCGTCGCGGGCGGCTCCGGCCAGACCGTGTTCGTGGAGTCCGCGACCGGCGTCGGCGAAGGCGCGCGCACCGGCCTCTCCTCGGTCGTCACCGGCCTCTTCTTCGCGGCCTGCCTCTTCTTCACGCCCGTCACCGCGATCGTGCCCCAGGAGGTCGCGTCCGCCGCGCTCGTCGTCATCGGAGCGATGATGATGATGAACGCACGGCACGTCGACTGGGCCGACCGCGCCACCGCCATCCCGGTCTTCCTGACCGTCGTGCTCATGCCCTTCACGTACACCATCACCACCGGTGTCGCGGCGGGCGTCATCTCCTGGGTCGCCATCAAGATCGCCCAAGGCAAGGCCCGCGAGATCGGCGCCTTCATGTGGGGCCTGACGCTCATCTTCATCGTCTACTTCGCCCTCAACCCCATCGAGAGCTGGCTGGGCGTCCACTGACGCCCTGACCCTCCGCACATCCGCACGGCCCGCGCCCGGCACGCCGGGCCGCCGAACGCCTTCGAGGAGGCCGACATGCTGGACATCGCCGACGAGCTGAACCGGTGGGTCGAGCAGGGACGCGACTTCGCCGTAGCCACCGTGGTGGCGGTCGGCGGGAGCGCGCCCCGGCAACCCGGCGCCGCCCTCGCGGTCGACGCCGACGGCGCCGCCATCGGCTCGGTCTCCGGCGGATGTGTGGAGGGCGCCGTCTACGCGCTGTGCCAGCAGGCGCTTACGGACGGCGAGACCGTGCGCGAACGCTTCGGCTACAGCGACGACGACGCCTTCGCCGTGGGCCTGACCTGCGGCGGCGTCATCGACATCCTCGTCACCCCGGTCCGCGCCGACGACGCGGCACGGCCGGTGCTCGCCACCGCGCTCGCCACGGCGTCCGCGGGGCGGGCGGCGGCCCTCGCCCGGGTCGCCTCGGGCCCCGCCGGACTGCTCGGCCGCGCCCTCCTCGTCCGCCCCACCGGGGAGTACGAGGGCGGGCTCGGCGGACATCCGGAGCTGGACCGCACGGTGGCCGAGGAGGCACGGGCCCTCCTCGACGCCGGGCGCACCGCGACCGTGGAGATCGGCGAGGACGGGTCACGGTGCGGGGCGCCGCTCGTGGTCCTCGTCGAGTCCAGCGTGCCGCCGCCCCGCATGATCGTCTTCGGCGCGATCGACTTCGCCTCGGCGCTGGTACGGGTCGGCAAGTTCCTCGGCCACCACGTGACCGTGTGCGACGCCCGCCCCGTCTTCGCGACGCGCGCCCGCTTCCCCGACGCCGACGAGATCGTCGTCGAGTGGCCCCACCGGTACCTGGAGCGCACCTCCGTCGACGCCCGTACCGTCCTGTGCGTCCTGACCCACGACGCCAAGTTCGACGTGCCGCTGCTCCGCCTCGCGCTGCGGCTGCCCGTCGCCTACGTCGGCGCCATGGGCTCGCGCCGCACCCACGAGGACCGCAACCGCCGGCTGCGCGAGGTCGGCGTCACGGAACTCGAACTGGCCCGGCTGCGCTCACCCATCGGCCTCGACCTCGGGGCGCGCACGCCCGAGGAGACGGCCCTCTCCATCGCCGCGGAGATCGTCGCCGACCGCCGCGGCGGCAGCGGGATCTCCCTGACGGGAGCGCACACGCCCATCCACCCGGACAACCGGCGCGGTCCCGCGGGGCGCATCGGATCGGTGGCGTGACGGCGCGGGTCCGGCTCAGCCCCGATCCGTGGACCCGCCCCCGGTGAGCCGTCGCACGACCCGGCGGAACATGACGCGGCCCGCGGCGGACAGCACCCCGTCGAAGAACCCCGGCAGTCCTCGCACGCGCAGGTCCTCGTGCCAGGACACGGTGGAGCCGGTGATCGCCTCGCGCACCTGGAACTCCGCCCACCCCGTGACGTAGGACCCCCGTTTCTCCAGGCGGCACCGGCCCGGGGCGGCGCCGCGCGGCGGGCGCCACTCGACGACCTCCATCGCGTCGTCGAACCCGGCGGGGCCGAGCGCGGTGCGGGCGACGAAGAGTGTGCCGACATCGGTCGGCGGCGGCGTGCGGACGGTGACGCGGGTGAAGGGCACGGAGTCGCCGTGCCGCTCCCACTCGGTCAGCCGGCGCCATGCCTCGGCGGGGGACAGGGGCGAGTGCTCGGCGAACTGGAAGACGGCCACGCCTTCGAGCCTGCCAGGTCTCCGGCCGAAAGGCCCCTTGGAGGCGTCGGTGCGCGGCGTCCCGGCCTGCGTCCGGAGGCTTCCTCTAGCGGTAGATCTTGCCGGGCTCGGCCTTGCCCGGGGCGAGGAGCTGCGGGACCGTCACGAAGACGTAGCCGCGCTTCTTCAGCTCGGCGATGACGCCGGGCACGGCCGGCACGGTGCCCTTGTAGATGTCGTGCAGCAGGATGATGCCGTCCCGCTTCGTCTGGTCGATGACCCGCTTCTGGATCAGCTCGGAGTCATCGGTCGTGTAGTCCTTGGCGGTGACGGTCCACAGGACCTCCGCGAGGCCCAGCTCCTTGGAGAGCTCGTTGACGTCGTCGCTGGTGCGCCCCTGCGGCGGTCGCATCAGCGTCGGCTTCTTGCCTATGAGCTTCTCTATCGCGTCGTTGGGACGCTGGAGCTCCCGGCGCGCCTCGGCCTTGTCGATCTTGGTCAGGATCTTGTGCGACCAGGTGTGGCTCGCGACCTCGTGACCCTCGCGGTCCATCTGCTTGACCAGCTCGGGGTACTTCTCGATGTGGTTCTTGCCGAGCGTGAAGAAGGTGGCGGGCACCTTCTCCTTCTTGAGGATCTTCAGCAGCCGGGGCGTGTTCTCGCTCGGCCCCGCGTCGAAGGTCAGCGCGACGCACTTGGCCTTGCGGCAGTCGACCGTCCCGAACCGCGCGGGCTTCGCCTCCGAGGCCCCCTTCCGTACGGAGCTGGGGGAGGAGGTCTCCAGCTTGGTGCAGCCGGTCAGCGCGAGGGCGAGAGCCGCCCCCGCCGCGAGGACGGGGGCGGTTCGGCGCAACCTTCTGGACGAAGTCGTCATCTTGCAGGCAGCAGGCGTGTTCAGAACGGGCATGCGAGCACTATACACACGGCGTATACACCCGGTTTATAGCGGTCTCCGCTGCTCGCGCCGCAGGTCGGCGGGCGGGTTGTTCAGACCGCGAGCACCCTGATCGACGGGTGGACCGCCGTGTTCAGGTAGAGCCGCTCCTTCTTGCCCTCCTGCTCCAGCTCCATCACGAGCCGGTACCGGTACAGGCCAGGCCGCGCGGTGCTCATGACCGTGCCGGCCCAGTAGTAGTAGACGGGCGTGAACTTGTCGCGCATGCGGTCCGGCATCCCGTAGATCTTCAGTTCGTTGAAGATGCGGCGCTCCGCGACGTCCTCCTCGTCGCCCAGCTCGGTGTCGAGGAAGACGATGTTGTTGATCTTCGGCATGGGGGGCCAGGTGCCGTCCAGGCGCTTGTCCATGTCGATGGGGCGCACGATCCAGTTGATGACCTGCCCCTGCTTGCAGACCGTCTCCAGCGACGGCGTGCCCTGCCCCTTGCCGCCGACGCTGTTGTCCATCATGTACATCGCGTCGCTCAGCGAGCCCGTCTCCGTCGCCCGCTCCATGTTGACGAGCGTGACGACGTTGAGCTGGACCGAGTTCAGCTGGCCGGGGTTCTGCTTCTCCTGCGTGCCCGTCCGTGCGCGTGTGCCCGTGCTCGTGCTCACCGCTCCTCCTTCGCGTACGCGGTCATGGCTGTCCGGTCACTGGCCGACGAGGGACGACGACAGGGTCGCGGTGATCGGCTCGTCCCGCGTGCCGAGCTTGAACGCGATCCGGTAGGCGACCGGTTCGGGGCCCGTCTTCTTCACGGTCCCGGTCCAGTACGAGACGTCGGTGCCGGGGTACACCTTCCGCACCGGCTCGCAGACCTCCGGGTCGATCAGGATGTTCTCGATGCTGACGTAGGCCTCGCACTCCAGCGCCAGACAGTTCCAGAGCAGGACGTCGCCGCGCCTGGCCCTGGTCCGCAGCTCCTCGGTGCCGAACCCGGTGGAGCCGCCCGCGCGGTTCGTGTCGTACATGTACAGGTGGCCCTGCGTGTCGCCGGCCGCGAGCGCCCCCACGGCGTCCACGACGGCGGTGATGGAGATGGGCCGCTTCGCGGCGGTCTCCCGCGGCTTGGCTTTGGTGGTCATCCGTTCCTCCTCGTCCGGTGGGATCTTCAGGCGCCCTGGCCGGGGGGCGTGTGCGGGATCGGCAGCGGGCCGACACCCGCCTTGGTGAACGCGTTGCGCCGCGGCTCCGAGGAGATCTTCAGGGCCGAGGAATACGTCAGGTTCACCGGTTCCCAGCGGAGTTCACCGTTGACCTGCGCCAGCTTGTGGAGCTGGACGCGCATCATGTAGGCGTACGTGCCGGGGCGGGACGTGTCGACGGTCGCCGACCAGTACCAGCCGTCGGTCACCATGTCCGGCGAGCCGTACTCCGCCGGATACATGATCTTGGCGTCGACCGCCTCGCCGTAGATGTCGGTGATCACCGGAGCCGGATGGCTGTGCGCGTCCGTGCCGTCCTCCGCGACCACCTGACCGGTGACGTCGAGGATCTTCGCGCCGGACATCCGGCCGCTGGTGCGCCGCGTCGTCTTGAGCCGCGTCCCGGTCTTCCGCCGTATGCGGTTCAGCTCGCCCGCCGCGTCGGCGCCGGCCGCCGAGGACCTGTCGGCGAGGTCGTGCAGCTCGGCCAGGGCCTCCTCGTCGCTCTGCCGCGCCCGGTCGGCCTCGTAGCCGCGCGGGACGGTCGGCGGGACGGAACCCAAACTGTACGGGAGCCAGTTGAGCACCTGCTCGCTGGCCTGGGAGCCGTCGCTCCAGTAGGAGCCGTGGATCGCGGTCACGAGCTCGCCGGTCCCCTGGTTCTCGGAGCCGTGCAGCTTCATGTTGTCGAACAGATAGGTGTTGCCTTCGAGGGTGCTGGTCGCCAGCGCGTTGCCGACGTCCACGAGCACGATGATCGCCAACTGTTGGGGCATGTTTCCGCCTTCGTCGTCGTTCCCGGCACGGCCGTCGTCGGATCGGCCGCTACTGGCACATCAGCGCGGGCGTCTCGACGCGCATGACGCTGTGGGCGCCCTCGTACATCTGGAACTCGATGCGGTACTGGTACGGGACGCCCGGCGTCATCCAGTGCGGCACCACCCCGGTCCACACGTCGAGGTCGAGCTTCTCGCCCGCGGCGTCCTGCTCGTGGTGCGCCCCCTGGCCGTGCGCTCCCTGTCCGTGGACCCCCGGCGCCCCCATGCCGGGGCCCTGGTCCCGGTGGGCCTGGCCCGCGTGGTCCCGACCGTGTGCGGCGTGGCCGTCGGACGGCGCGAACGAGATGTTCTTGATCTCGACCGGCGTCTGGAGGTCCACGGCGAGCGCGGTCCACGAGACGACCTGTCCGGGTTTGACGATGGTGACGAGGTCCGCCGTCCCCTGGTGGGAACTGCCGAACGGCCCGTCGTCCACCATGCAGAGGTTGCCGTCGTGCAGTCCCCTGATCGACAGGGCCCCGATGACGTCCACGACCGCGATGATGTTCACCTGCGATTTCATTCCACTCCTGTCCTCGCACCTGGTGGTTGCGCGCGGCGCCCCGCGCCGCCTAGCCGCGGTCCCGCACGAGCGGGACCTTTCCGACAGCCGTCCGCTCGATCTCGGCGGACGGCCTGGGCACGAACGTCAGCTGGAAGGTGTAACCGGTCGCCTCGAACGACGCGGCGTTCGCCTCCCCGTGGTTGAAGAGGGAGAGGGCGCGCGGCAGGGCGTTCACGAAGAGCCGCTGGAGGCCGTAGGGCCCGAGCACCGTGTCCGCCCGGTAGGTCAGGCCGAGCACGTCGTCGACCGACGCGTACAGCTGGATGCGCTTGGCCTCGCGGTGGTTGACGAACTGCACGTCGTGCGCCACCGCGTCCAGGTCGACCACCTCGGCGGCCTTCAGCTCGTCGCGCAGCACGGCGTACGCCCGGACCGCCGAGTACTGGCTGTCGTTGATGTGCAGCACGTCGCCCGTGCGCCCCGCGAACTCGAACTGCCGCGTCCTGAGAGCGGGGCCCTCCGTGCGCGGCCGGTGGACCATCCGGTCGCCCAGCTTCAGGCGCAGCAGCGGAGTCTCGTGGGCGTGCAGCCGCGTGACGACGAGCTCGCCCTCCTCGCCCTCGGCGACCTGCCGGCCGTCCTCGTCGACGACCTCGATGAAGTGCAGCCCCGGCACGGCCGACAGGCAGGGGGACTCGGCGTCCAGTTGCAGGCCCACGGTCTCCGCCTGGGTGGCCGCGAAGTAGCTGAGGATCGCCAGGTTCGGGTACAGCGCCTTGAGCTCCACCCGCTTGCGCTGCGGCAGGACACCGCTGCCGTACAGGGCGACACGGAAACTGTCGCGGTACTCCTGGCGCATGCCCGCGCCCAGCTCGGCGAGGATCGCGATGCCCGCGGAGATGCCCATCAGGGCCTTGGGGCCCCGGTAGGAGAACATGTGCTCCAGGACCGGGGCGGTGACGGGTCCCGCTCCCACGTAGTTGACCCCCGGCACCTGTTGGAGCACCCCGCCGACCATCGTCCCGCTGCTCCACATCTGGTAGTCGGCCAGCGTGGTGAACAGCCACTTCGGGTCGGCGCCCGCGAGGTGCGGCGCGAGCTGATGGGCGCCCATGAAGCGGCCCGCGATCTCGTACGTGTCGCGCAGCTCCCGCAGGGCGTAGACGATCTCCAGGGGACGGCCGCCGCTGGTGCCGCCGCTCGCCACGATCTCGAAGTCGCCGCGGGTGAGGGGCACCACCATGCCGGGCCGTGACTCCATGAAGAAGTCGCGCTGCACGTCCTTGTCGGACAGCGGGACGCGCTGCCACTCCTCGTACGAGCGCGGGGCGTCGGTGATGCCGGCGCCGCGCAGCCGTTCGCGCCAGAGGGGGTTGAGCAGCACGGTGTTGACCATCTGCCGGAGCCTGCGCAGGACGAGGGCGTCCTGTATCTCGTGGGCGATCCCGCTGTACAGGGTCTGGCAGACCCGCTCGCACTCGCGCATCTTGCTCGCGAACGAGGGAAGCACGGTCACGGCCTCGACGGACTCGGGGCGCAGCTCCCCTTCGGGGATGAGCCATTCGGCCAGCTCGTGGGCGCCGCTCGGAGCAGGGGCCGCCGGTGGAACACGTGTTACCTGTGGAGCGTGCGATGTACTCAACATCCGTCCTCTCTAGGCTTTTCCGGGTCCCTCGTCCGATGCGATCAGGTCCTGCCCCGCCCTCTTGATCTCGGAGAGCAGCATCCTGAAGTGCTCGGTGGTGATCCGGTGGTTCATCATGACGACGCGGAGTGCGGCCACCCCGTCGATGTCCACCTTCGAGATGAAGAAATTCCCCGCACTCTTCACGCGGTTCCTGATGGCGACCTGGAGGCGATGCAGCGCCTTTCCGTCCAGCCTCTTTCCGGGCTTCCCACCGAAACCGGCCGGGTGGTACCGGAAACAGAGGATGTTCGCCTCCGGGCGGTGCGGCGTCGCGAAGTCGGGGTCATCCCGCAGAATGGCGTGGGCCTCGCCGGTGAGGCGGCACAGGTACTCGATCTTCTCCGCGAAAAGCGACCTGCCATAAATGGCCCACAGCGCCCAGAGCGTCATGATCATCGGGCGTTTCGTGCACTCGAAGTTCTTTCCGCCGCTGTCGAAGGCGGTGTAGATGTCCTGCTCCTCGTCGAAGACGTAACTCGCCTTCTGACGGAACGCCGAGAGGGCCGTTTCCCTGTTCCGGTAGAAGAGCATCGTGCAGGGCGCGGGCACGAACATCATCTTGTGCGCGTCCCAGGTGAGGGAGTCGGCCCTCTCGATGCCCCGCAGCTTTCCGCGGAGCGCGTCGGAGACGAGCAGGCTCGCGCCGTGGGCGCCGTCGACGTGCAGCCAGAGGTCCTTCTCCGCGGCGAGGTCGGCCAGGTCGTCCAGCGGGTCGAAGGCGCCGACCGACGTGCTGCCGGCCGAGGCGACCAGGCAGAAGACCCGGAGGTTGTGCCGCTCGGCCGCGGCCAGGGCCGCCCGCGCCCCGGCCGCGTCGATCTGCTGCCGCCCGTTCAGCGGCAGCCGCACGAGCTGCGCGTCGCCGATGCCGAGCACGCCGGCCGCCCGCGCCACGCTGTAGTGCACGTCGGCGCCGACGGCGATGGCGGGCCGCGGCTGGCCGCGGACGGCGGACGCGCCCTGTGACCAGTAGCCGGGCAGTTTCTCGTTCCGTGCGGCGAGCAGCGCGGTCAGGTTGGCGAGGGAGCCGCCCGACGTGGTCACCATGGTGAAGCGGCCGGGGGCGTAACCGATGAAGCGGTTCAACTCCTCGGCCATGACGCGCTCCACGGCGTTGGGCAACTGGCCCGCCTCGTAGAACGACGCGGGCTGGCTGACCATGGAGCTCACGAAGTCGATGACGCCCGCGAGCGGCACGACCCCCGAGAACTGCCGCCCCATGTAACCCGGCGACAGCACCTGGATGCCCGTCCTGATGTACAGGTCGATGATTCCCGCGAGCCGTTCCTCGTCGAAGGCGGCGACGGTGTCGTGCTGGGGCGTCATCAGGGCCCGCGCCGCCCGGGTCAGCTGCTCGGGATCGATCAGTTCGAGACCTCTGATCGAGAGGTCCGACAGGTGTTTCTCCAGTTTTGCGAGGGCGGTTTCCGAGTTCTCCCTGAACAGCTGCGGATCAAACGCTTCGAGCAGTAAACCGCTCGGTTCCGATGCGGGCTCTCTCGACCGAGATTCCGTCACTGGGGGTCCCCCCTCTTCTTGGAATTCCCCGTGGTGCCCTGTGTATGGGGGTGAGGGCATGCGCCACCGGCGCAGGGCGGCGTAATCCGGTTTGCCCGACCGGATTGCGGCGTCATTTCGCACGCGACGCGTCGAACGCCGTGCGTACGGAATTACCTCTCCGAGAACCATGCGCGGCAGGCGTTCCCCCGGCATGGTCAGTGCCTGCCCCCACAGCGAACACCGTAGGCGTTGCTGATCGGTGGAAAAATCGAAACTCTGGGTCTGACCGAAAAGAGGCGCGCGCCATTTTCCGGCCCTTTATTTCTCGCGAGTCCCACGCGTCCCCGTGGATATCGGAGGTTCCGGATGCGGTCCGTGGTTTTCGGACACCGTGCCCCTGGCATGTGCACGTCGGAATGGGTGACGGGGCAGCGTGGCGACGGGGTGCGCGGTGGCGCAAGGAGTTTTCTGCCAACTTCCCGCCCTTTTACGGGACATGTGGCTGTGCTGTCCGCCAGGCCCTGCCGACGGCGCGTGTTGTCCGTCGTCGCGGGGTGATCCGGCCAGGGAAACGGCCTGGCGACCGGGTGTTCTCGCGGCGTGAGGATCGGAACTGTTCGATCCGAATGGGCCGGGCCATGTCGTCAGGACGGGCCGCGTCATGCGCTCCGCGGGAGCCGGAACCGCCGGGTGCCGATGTGTCGTGCGGGCCCGGTGCGCGCCGCGAGGGCGCCGACGTGGGGCGAAAGCCCGTACGCAGCGCGGTTGTACGCCTGACGCCTCGTGTGGCTAGGGTGCCGGGGATGTCTCGCACCGACGCAGTACCCACGAACTTGGCAAGACGCAGGACCGCCGCTCCGGGTTGCCTGCGGGAGGTGCCGTGAGCGAAACAGTACGGCTGCCCGGCCGCCATCGCGCCCCGCTCCCCGAGGCCGCCCCGCCGCCCGCGCCGGAACCGGCGCGGACCCCCGCTTCGAGACCGGCGGGAACGCGCGGGGCCGGACGGGGCCGGCACGGCAGGGCACGGGCCGCGGGCGCTCCGGAGCGGGGCACGGGCGGAACGAGGCCGGGCAAGCAGCGGGACGCCTTCTTCGACAACGCCAAGTACCTGGCCATCGTCCTGGTGGCCATGGGCCACGCCTGGGAGCCGCTGCGGGCCGACAGCAGGGCCGCAGCCGCGCTCTACATCACCGTCTACGCCTTCCACATGCCGGCGTTCATCGTCATCTCCGGCTACTTCTCCCGCGGCTTCGACGCGAGCCCGGCGCGCGTCAGACGGCTGGTGACCGGCATCGCCGTGCCCTACGTCCTCTTCGAGGCCGCGTACACCCTCTTCAAGCGGTGGGCGGGCGGCGACCCCACCTACCCGATCAGCCTGCTCGACCCCTGGTACCTCACCTGGTTCCTGGCCGCGCTCTTCGTCTGGCGGCTCTCGACGCCGCTGTGGAAGGTCGTGCGGTGGCCGCTGCCGCTGGCCCTCGCCGTGGCCGCGCTCGCCTCGGTCTCGCCCGACATCGGAGACGACCTGGACCTCCAGCGGGTCCTTCAGTTCCTGCCGTTCTTCGTGCTCGGCCTCGTCCTGAAGCCGGAGCACTTCCAGCTCGTGCGCCGCCGCGAGGTGCGGCTGCTCTCCCTGCCGGTCTTCGCCGCGGCCCTGCTCTTCGCGTACTGGGTCGCCCCGCGGATCAGCGCGGCCTGGTTCTACCGCCGTGACAGCGCGCAGGAGCTGGCGGCCCCCGGCTGGACGGGGGTGCCCATGACGCTCGCGATGTTCGGCTGCTCGGTGGTCCTCGTGGCCTGCTTCTTCGCCTGGGTGCCGCGCAGGCGCCAGTGGTTCACGGTGCTCGGCGCGGGCACGCTCTACGGCTATCTGCTGCACGGCTTCCTCGCCAAGGGCTCCCGCTTCTGGGACTGGTACGACGCCGGCTGGGTGCACCAGCCGCTCGGCGCCGTCGCCGTCACGCTGTTCGCCGGCACGGTGATCACCCTCCTGTGCACCCCGCCCGTCCAGCGCCTCTTCCGCTTCGCCATGGAGCCGAAGATGGTATGGGCCTTCCGGCGGGACGCGGCGGAGCTGCGGAAGTCCGTGTGAACCCGGCTCAGGGGCGCGGCACGGCCCGCCCCTGAGCCGGGCGGCTTCATCGGCCCCCGGCGAGGGCGGTGAAAGGGTGGCGCAAAGCCCCCGGAACAGCGGTCCGGCCGCTCTTCAGTGCGGCCGGTGAAAATCCCGCCGGGCGAGGCCTTGCCATTCCCGCGGTAGCCGCTTCGCCACACGCGACCACGCCGTCGGCCGTATCCGGCGGCCGTCTTTGGCGACCGTGTTCAAAAATCACACCGCCAGCTATATTTCGGGCCGGGCGGGTACAACCTTTGTATGGAAACAATGGAACTCGCAGCATCGTCCACCAGCCATCTGCTGATGTGGATCGCCGGTCTCGTCGTGGTCGGCGTCCTGCTGAGCGCCTTCTACTTCGGGCGCCGCGCCCAGGCGCGGCAGATCAAGCCGCCGAACCCCGCTGAGCAGCCGAAACGCCCGTACGACGGCCCGGTCAGGGAGGAGCGGGAGTACCGCGAACCGAACGAGATGCCGCACGACGGCAGCCGTCTCCTCCCGCATGAGATCCAGGGGGGATACGGCAACTGCAGCAGTCATCCCTGCGAATCGCAGGACCCGGAGGACCACAGGAAGACCAGCGGAGGCGGCGGCTTCGGCAGTGGCGGACTCGGCTGATCCGGTGGTCACGTCCCGCCCGCGCGGACGCATATGAACGCGCCCGCACACGATGCCGTCGTATTGCCGTGCCTATTTCCGCCCGGACACCGCCAGGACAAGGGAAAGGGCGGCGGCCCCACTTCTCTCCGGAATCCGATCCGACCGGCCCCGCCGCTGCCTCCCCCGCAGTGGCGGGGCTTTCGCGTGAAAGGCCCCGGCGGCCGTGAAGGCGCCGGTGACCGGCTTTCCGCTGCCCTTTTCCGCTCCGTGCGAGTCACCCGGATGCCGTACGCCGCGTAGCCGTCTCCTGCTGTGTCGCGGAGGCTGATCGAGAACTCGGCGCGCCGTTGCGACGCCGGCGACCGGTGGTCGGCTGCTGACCAGACGCGCCGTCCCCGCGCACGGAGGAGACCTGGATGACCACAGCTCTGTCAGGGAACTGGGAACACGCCGTCGTCACCGGCGGAGGAGGTTTCGTCGGCTCACACCTGTGCGCCGCCCTGCTGGCCGCGGGCACCGACGTCACCTGCGTGGACGACTTCAGCACCGGGCGGCCGGAGAACCTCACGCCGCTCCTGGACCGCCCCGGCTTCACGCTCATACGGGCGAACGTCGCCGAAGGCCTCGGCGTCGACCGCCCGCCCGACCTCGTCCTCCACTTCGCGTCCCCGGCGTCGCCCGCCGACTATCTGCGCCTGCCCCTGCACACCCTGGAGACGGGCAGCCTCGGCACCCGCAACGCGCTGCGGCTCGCGCACCGGACGGGCGCCCGCTTCCTGCTCGCCTCGACGTCCGAGGTCTACGGCGACCCGCAGCAGAACCCGCAGGACGAGCGGTACTGGGGCCACGTCAACCCGGTCGGCCCGCGCAGCGTCTACGACGAGGCCAAGCGCTTCGGCGAGGCCCTGACCACGGCACACGCCGACGCCGAGGGCACCGACACCGCCATCGTGCGCCTGTTCAACACCTACGGGCCCCGCATGCGCGGCCACGACGGCCGCGCCGTGCCGACCTTCGTCCGCCAGGCCCTGGCCGGGGAACCCCTGACCGTCACCGGTGACGGCAACCAGACCCGCTCCCTGTGCTACGTCGACGACACGGTGAGCGGCATCCTCGCGGCGGCGGCCCACGGAATGCGCGGCCCTGTCAACATCGGCAACCCCGCCGAGATCACGATGCTGGAGCTCGCGCGCCTGATCATCGACCTCGCCGGGTCGCGTTCGGAGATCCGCTTCATCGACCGCCCGACGGACGATCCCGCCGTCCGCTGCCCGGACATCACCCTGGCCCGCGACAAGCTCCAGTGGGAGCCGCGCGTCGATGCGACGGACGGCCTCCGGCGCACCATCGACTGGTTCCGCGCGACAGCGGACCGCTGATCGAGAGGGCGGCGAACCCCGGCACCGCGACCGCGCGGGAAACCCGGCCGCCCCGACCCAGCTTGGTCATGTCGCCCGCCCCCCCCGGTCGTGCCACGTGCCCGCGTCAGGGCGCGTGCCAAGGACCGCCGAAGAAAGCCCGGATCTCCCATGCGCATCCTCGGAATCAACGCCCTCTTCCACGACCCCGCCGCCGCCCTCGTGATCGACGGCCGAACCGTCGCCGCCGCCGAGGAGGAGCGGTTCTCCCGGCGCAAGCACGGCAAGCGCCCCGTGCCGTTCTCGGCCTGGGAGCTGCCCGAGCAGGCCGCCGCCTGGTGCCTGAGCAGGGCAGGCCTCCGCCCGGAGGACCTCGACGCCGTCGCCTACTCCTACGACCCGGGCCTCGCGCGGCCCGCCGGGTCGATGGGGCTCGACGACCCCTGGGACCACCTGCGCCAGACGTACGCCCGTGAGGCGCCCGGCTTCCTCAAGGCCGCCCTGCCGGGACTCGACCCGGACATCGTCCGCTTCGTGCCGCACCACATGGCGCACGCCGCCTCCAGCGCCTTCGCCGCGCCCGGCGCCGAGGACTCCTCGGTGCTCGTCCTCGACGGCAGGGGCGAGCGCGCGTCGCACCTCGCGGCGCGGCGCGTACGCAACGAACTGCGGGCCCTGTACGCGCAGGACCTGCCGCACTCCCTCGGCCTCGTCTACGAGGAGCTGACCGGGCACCTGGGGTTCCTCCGCTCCTCCGACGAGTTCAAGGTCATGGCGCTCGCCTCCCACGGCACGCCGCGCATGCTCCCCGAACTGCGCCGCCACGTGTACCCGACCGGCGACGGAGGGTTCCGCGCCACCGCGGTGCCCTGGCACGAGCTGTGCCCGCCGCGCGGCGCCGACGAGCCGTGGACGCAGGCCCACGCGGACGTGGCCGCGAGCGCCCAGGCCGTCCTGGAGGAGACCCTGCTCGACCTGGCGCGCTGGCTGCACGGCAAGACGCACGACAGCGTGCTCACCCTTGCCGGCGGCGTCGCCCTGAACTGCGTCGCCAACTCCCGGATAGCCAGGGAAGGCCCCTTCTCCCGGGTATGGGTGCAGCCCGCGGCCGGTGACGCGGGCACGGCCCTCGGCGGCGCGCTGCTGCTCACCGCGGGCGAGGGCGTCGAGCCCGAGCCCATGACCGGCGCCGACCTCGGCCGCGACTGGACCGACGCCGAACTGGGCGCCTGGCTGAAGACGGCCGCCGTCAGCTTCGAGCGGCCCACCGACATCGCGGAGACCGTGGCGCGGGCGCTCGCCGACAACCGGATCGTCGCCTGGTTCCAGGGCCGCTCCGAATACGGCCCGCGGGCCCTCGGACACCGCTCCCTGATGGCCCACCCCGGGCACGCGGGCAACCTGGAACGCCTCAACGACGTCAAGGGCCGCGAGCAGTTCCGCCCGGTCGCCCCGATGGTGCTCGCCGAACGCGCCCCGGAGATCTTCGACGGGCCGCTGCCCAGCCCGTACATGCTCTTCGTGCACGACGTGGCCGCGTCCTGGCGCGAGCGCATCCCGGCCGTCGTGCACGTGGACGGCACGGCCCGCATCCAGACCGTCGACCCGGCGCGCGAACCCCTGGTCGCCCGCATGCTCAGCGCCTTCGAGCGGCTGACCGGGCTGCCGGTCGTGGTCAACACCAGCCTGAACACCGCGGGCCGCCCCATGGTCGACGACCCGCGCGACGCCCTGGAGTGCTTCGGCTCCTCGCCCGTCGACCTCCTGGCCATCGGCCCGTACGTGATCCGCCGCCAGGACCTGTTCCGCGCCGACGAGGGCGGTGGCGCCTGATGGCCGCGCGGAACCGGGAGGACGCGGGCGCCGAAGGCACCACGTACGCGGTGGTGATCCCCACGCTCGGCCGGCCCAGCCTCGGCGCGACGCTGCGGGCCCTCGCCGACGCGACGGGACCGAAACCGAAGAGCGTGATCCTCGTCGACGACCGCCCGCACACGCACGGCGCCACCCCGCTGCCGGTCGACGTGCCCGCCGCCCTGCGCGAGGTCACCGCCGTGGTGCCCGGCAGGGCGCGCGGCCCCGCCGCGGCCAGGAACACCGGGTGGCGCGCCGCCCTGCGGGTGCCCTGGGTCGTCTTCCTCGACGACGACGTGGTGCCGGGTCCCACCTGGTGCGACGACCTCGTCCTCGACCTCGCCGCGGCCACCCCCGCCAACGGCGCCGTCACCGCCCGCATCGACGTGCCGCTCCCCGCCGACCGCAGGCCGACGGACTGGGAGCGCAACACCGCCGGGCTCGCCACCGCCCGGTGGATCACCGCCGACATGGCCTACCGCCGCGAGGCGCTCGAAGCCGTCGGCGGCTTCGACGAGCGGTTCCGGCGCGCGTTCCGCGAGGACGCCGACCTGGCGCTGCGGGTGCTCGACGCCGGCTGGACGGTGGCCCGCGGGGCACGCTCCACGTCCCATCCGGTGCGCCCGGCGGGCCGCTGGGTCTCGCTGCGGCTCCAGCGGGGCAACGCCGACGACGTGCTCATGACCCGGCTGCACGGCCCCGACTGGTGGACCCGCGCCGCCGCGCCCCGCGGCAGGCTGCCCCGGCACCTCGCCGTGACCGCGGCCGCCGCGGGCACCCTGGCCTGCGCCGCGCTGCGCAGGCCGGGGGCCGCGACCGTCTGCGCGGCCGGGTGGCTCGCCGGGACCGCCGAGTTCGCCCTCGCCCGCATCCTGCCCGGGCCCCGCCACCGCGACGAGGTCCTCGCCATGGCCGTGACCAGCGCGCTCATCCCGCCCGCCGCCACCTGGCACTGGCTGCGCGGCCACGTCACGCACCTCGGGGCCGAGCCCCTGCGCCCGGCGTCGGGACCACCGAGGCCGCCGGGCACGCCGCACCGGCCGCTCACCGGGGAACAGGTCCGCCGATGAACCGGCGCCCGGCCGCGCGGACCCGGCCGCCCCGCACCACCGCCATCGCCGAGACCGCCGACGGACCGTGGCTGATCGAAGGCCCCGCCCCGCCGCGGCACGCCCCGCCACGGGACGCCGGGCCCGGCCTCCCCGCCGCCGTCCTCTTCGACCGCGACGCGACCCTCGTCGTCGACGTGCCCTACAACGGCGACCCCGCGCGGGTGCGGCTGATGCCCACCGCCCACGAGGCCGTCGACGCCGTGCGGGGCGCGGGCGTCCCCGTCGGCGTGGTGAGCAACCAGTCGGGCGTCGCGCGCGGCCTGCTGTCGCGCGCCCAGGTCGACGCGGTGCGGCGGCGCGTGGAGGACCTGCTCGGCCCGTTCGCCGTCTGGGCGATCTGCCCGCACGGCCCCGGCGACGGCTGCGGCTGCCGCAAACCGGAGCCGGGCCTCGTCCTCGCCGCGTGCGCCCGGCTCGGCGTGCCCGCCGAGCGCGCCGTCGTCATCGGCGACATCGGCGCCGACGTGGACGCCGCCCGCGCCGCAGGCGCCCGCGGCGTGCTCGTGCCCACCCCGGTCACCCGCGCCGAGGAGACCGGCGCCGCGGACGCGGTCGCCCCCGACCTGCTCACCGCCGTCGGCCTCGTCCTGGGCCGCGGGACCGGGGCCGCCCGGCCGCTCGGCGTCGCGCCGGGAGAGGGGGAGCGCCGATGAACGGCTCCCGCGCCCCGCTGCCGCGCACCCTCGTCGTCCGCCTGGACAGCGCCGGTGACGTGCTGCTCGCCGGGCCCGCCGTGCGGGCGGCGGCGGCCGGTTCCTCGTACACCGCCCTGCTCTGCGGGCCCCAGGGAGCCGACGCGGGCAGGCTGCTGCCCGGCGTGGACGACGTGCTCGTGTACGACGCCCCCTGGGTGGGCCTCGACCCGGCGCCGGTGACCCGCGAGGCGACGCGGCAGGTCATCGACACGGTCGCCGCCCGCGGCTTCGACCGGGCCCTGGTGCTCGTCTCGTACCATCAGAGCCCGCTGCCCACGGCCCTGCTGCTCAAGCTGGCCGGGGTCGGGTGGACCGCCGCCGACAGCGAGGACTACCCCGGCGGCCTCCTCGACCTGCGCCACCACCGGCGGCCCCACCGCCACGAGGCGGTGGCCGCCCTCGACCTCGCCCGCGCCTGCGGCTTCGACCTGCCGCCCGGCGACGACGGGGCGCTGCGCGTGACGACGCCGCCCGACACCAGCGCCCTCACCGGACACGAGCCGTACGTGGTGGTCCACCCCGGAGCCGCCGTGCCCGCCCGCGCCTGGAGCCCCGTGCGGGCACGGCGCGCCGTGGCGGCGCTCGCCCGCGCGGGACACCGCGTGGTCGTCACCGGCGGCCCCCGGGAGCGCGCGCTGACCGAGCTGGTCGCCGGACGGCACGGCCTCGACCTCGGCGGCGCCACCGACCTGCGGCGCCTGGCCGGCGTCCTTGCCGGGGCGGGGGCCGCGGTGGTCGGCAACACCGGGCCCGGTCATCTGGCCGCCGCGGTCGGCACCCCCGTGGCCTGCCTGTTCGCCCCCGTGGTGCCGGCCGAGCGCTGGGGCCCCTACGGCGTGCGGCACGTGCTGCTCGGCGACCAGCGCGAGCGGTGCGCGGACAGCCGGGCGCGGACGTGCCCGCTGCCGGACCACCCCTGCCTCGACGGTGTCGGCGACGCCGAGGTCCTCGCCGCCGTGGCCGAACTCACCGACCCCGCCGCCGACCGGGCGGGCCGCCGCCCGGACCCGGAGTCCGCCCTGCCCCACCCGCCGACCGGCCGCGCGCCGGGGACGGAACGAGGAGCGACCGTATGAACATCCTGCTGTGGCATGTGCACGGCTCCTGGACGACCGCGTTCGTGCAGGGCCCCCACACCTACCTCGTTCCCGTCACACCGGACCGCGGCCCCGACGGACTCGGCCGCGCCCGCACCTTCGCCTGGCCCGACTCCGTGCGGGAGACCACCCCCGAGGAGCTGCGCGACGCGGAGGTCGACCTGGTCGTCCTCCAGCGCCCGCACGAAGGCGACCTGGCCGAGCGGTGGCTCGGCGGGCGCCGCCCCGGCCGCGACGTTCCCGCGGTGTACCTGGAGCACAACACGCCGGACGGCGACGTGCCGGACACGCGGCACCCGTGCGCCGACCGCGACGACCTCACGCTCGTCCACGTCACGCACTTCAACCGGCTGTTCTGGGACAACGGCCGTACGCGCACCGAGGTCATCGAGCACGGCATCGTCGACCCCGGCCACCAGTACACCGGCACGATCGCCCGCGCCGCGGTCGTCGTCAACGAACCCGTCAGGCGCGGCCGTTTCACCGGCACCGACCTCCTGCCGGGCCTGAGCGAGGCGGCGCCCCTCGACGTCTTCGGCATGCGCACCGAGGGCCTGGCGGCCCACCTCGGCCTGACCGAGGACCGCTGCCGCACCGCCGACCTGCCGCAAAGCGAACTCCACGCGGCCCTCGCGCGGCGTCGCCTGTACCTGCACCCGGTGCGCTGGACGTCGCTCGGGCTGTCCCTCCTGGAGGCCATGCACCTGGGCATGCCCGTCGTCGCGCTCGCCACCACCGAGGCCGTCGAGGCCGTCCCGCGCGGCGCCGGCACCCTGTCCACCCGCCCCGAGGTCCTGGCGCGGGCGGCCCGGCACTACCTGGCGGAACCGGAGGCGGCGGCCGAGGACGGCGCCCGCGCCCGCCAGGCGGCACTCGAACGCTATGGACTCAAGCGCTTCCTCGCCGACTGGGAGCGCGTGATGACGGAGGCGCGCTCATGACCTCGTCCCTGGACCCCTTCGACCCCGGCTCCTTCGACGCCGGGCCCGGCGGACCGAGCACCGGACCCCTGGCCCCCGGGGTGCTGTCGATCGCCCTCGTCTCGGAGCACGCGAGCCCGCTCGCCGCTCTCGGCGGCGTGGACGCCGGCGGACAGAACGTGCACGTGGCCTGTCTCGCGGGCGCCCTCGCCGACCGCGGCCACCGCGTCACCGTCTACACCCGCCGCGACGCGCGCGACCTGCCCGACCGGGTGGCGCTGCGCGACGGCGTCGAGGTGCACCACGTGCCCGCGGGCCCGCCCGAACCGATCCCCAAGGACGAACTCCTGCCCCACATGACCGACTTCGGTCGGCACATGGCGCGGAGCTGGCGCAACCGCCCGCCCGACCTCGTGCACTCGCACTTCTGGATGTCCGGGCTCGCCTCGCTCCTCGCGACCCGTGAGACCGGCCTGCCGCTGCTGCACACCTACCACGCACTCGGCACGGTGAAGCGGCGCCACCAGCGGCTCGCCGACCCCAGCCCGCCGCGCCGCGTCGCCCTGGAGACCGAGGTGGGCCGAGGCTGCCACCGCATCATCGCCACCTGCCGCGACGAGGTCGCCGAACTGGGCCGGATGGGCATACCCGCCACCAAGGTCGGCATCGTGCCCTGCGGCGTCGACACCGACCTGTTCACCCCGCGCGGCCCGGTCGCCGCGCGCGGCCCCCTGCCCCACCAGATCCTGCAGCTGGGGCGGCTCGTCCCGCGCAAGGGCGCGGCGGTCTCCGTCGCGGCCCTCGCCCGGCTGCCCGACACCGAGCTGGTCATCATCGGCGGGCCGCCCGCCGACGAACTCGACCAGGACCCCGAGGTGCGCAGGCTGCGCGCCCTCGCCCGCGAGGCGGGCGTCGCCGACCGGGTCCGCTTCACCGGCGGGGTGCCGAGCGCGGACGTGCCGCCGCTGCTGCGCGCCGCCGACGTCGTGGTGTGCCCCGCCGACTACGAGCCGTTCGGCATCGTCCCGCTGGAGGCCATGGCGTGCGGCAGGCCCGTCGTCGCCAGCGCGGTCGGCGGCCAGCTCGACACCGTCGCCGACCCGGCCACCGGACGCCTCGTGCCGCCCCGCGACCCCGAAGCCCTCGCCCGCGCCGTCGCCGAACTCCTCGCCGACCCCGCCGGGCGCGAGGCGGGCGGCGAGGCGGGACGGCGCAGGACCCTGCGCCGGTACGGCTGGCCGCGGGTGGCCGCGGCCACCGAGGCCGCCTACTGCGAGGTGCTCGACGCCCGGCCGGTCGTGGGCGTCGGCGCGGTCTGAGGCCGGACCCGCCCCGCCGGACCAGGAAAGCCAGCGGCCCATCAGAAGGAGGTGCGGGCCCGCCGCCGTCCCCCGTGGACGGCCGCACGCCCGAACAGCATGAGCGAATTCTCTGCACTCGACGCCGCACATCTGCACTGCCGTTCCCTGGAGCGCGCGATCGTCCGGCTGCGCCGGGACGGCCTCGGCCGCATCGCCGAGTGGGGCGGCCGGCTCGCCGCCGCCCTGCACGCCGGGAACCGGCTGCTCGTCGCGGGCAACGGCGGGAGCGCCGCCCAGGCACAGCACCTGACCGCCGAGCTGGTCGGCCGCTACCAGCGCGAACGCCCCGCGTACTCGGCGATCGCGCTGCACGCGGAGACGTCCGCCATGACCGCCATCGGCAACGACTACGGATTCGAGCACGTCTACGCGCGCCAGGTCACCGCCCACGGCAGACCCGGCGACATCCTGCTGCTGCTCTCCACCTCCGGCCGCAGCGCCAACCTCATCACGGCGGCCGTGGCGGGGCGCGCCGCCGGGCTGCGCGTCTGGGCGCTCACCGGGCCGGGGCCCAACCCGCTCGCCGAGGCCGCCCACGACTGGCTGAGCGTCGCGGGCGAGACCACGGCGACCGTGCAGGAGGCCCACCTCGTCGCCGTCCACCTGCTCTGCGAGGCCTTCGACGCGGCCGTCGCCGAACCGGCGCGGGCCGTGGTGGGCCACGCCGCACCGAGTGTCCTGCGGGCCGACGGGAGCGTGTCATGAGGAAGAACATCGGCCCCAAGCCCCTCGTCGTCGTCGGGGACGTCCTGCTCGACGAGGACATCGAGGGCGTCGCCACCCGGCTCTCGCCGGACGCCTGCGCCCCCGTCGTCGACGTCACCGTCGACCGGCGCCACCCCGGCGGCGCCGGTCTCGCCGCCGCGCTCGCCGCCCGCGGCGGACGCCAGGTGACCCTGGTGACCGCGCTCGGCGACGACCCCGCGAGCGAGGCCGTGCGCCGCGAACTCCATGGCCGGGTGCACCTGGTGGAGCTGCCGCTCGAAGGCACCCTGCCGGTGAAGACCCGCGTCATCGCCTCCGGGCGGCCGCTGGTCCGCATCGACCGGGGCGGCGGCACACCGGGCGAACCCGACGCCGCCGTCCGCGACGCGCTGGCCGGGGCGCACGCCGTCCTCGTCGCCGACTACGGGCGGCACACCGCCGGCGCCGTGCGCGAGCAGCTGAGGGCCGTCGCCCCGCGGACGCCCCTGGTGTGGGACCCGCACCCCAAGGGCGACGACCCCGTGCCCGGAGCCAGGCTCGTCACCCCGAACGCCGCCGAGACCCGCGCCCTGTGCGGCGGCGACGACGAGACGCTGCGCGCCTACGCGGCGCGGGGCACGGAGCTGGCCGACCGCTGGCGGGTCTCCGGCGTCGCGGTGACCCTCGGCGACCGGGGCGTCCTGCTCACCCGCCCCGGCGCGGGCACGCCGATGCTCGTCCCCGCCCCCTACCGCGCCACCGGCGACCCCTGCGGCGCGGGTGACTGCTTCGCCGCGACCACGGCCGCGGCGCTCGCGGACGGCGCGCTGCCGGAGGAGGCCCTGCAACGGGCCGTCGCCGAGGCCGCCGCGTTCGTGTCGGCGGGCGGCGCGACGAACCCCGCCCTGTGGCGCACGACGCCCCCGGCCCCGCCCGAGGAGAGCGCGGGCGCCGACGCCTTCACCCTCGTGGAGCGGGTACGGGCGCGCGGCGGCACGGTGGTGGCCACCGGCGGCTGCTTCGACCTGCTGCACGCGGGCCACGTCGGCCTCCTGGAGAGCGCCCGCCGCATCGGCGACTGCCTGATCGTCTGCCTGAACTCCGACGCGTCCCTGACCCGCCGCAAGGGCCCGGGACGCCCCCTCAACCGCCAGTCGGACCGCGTCCGCGTCCTTCAGGCGCTGGGCAGCGTCGACGCGGTGGCCGTCTTCGACGAGGACACCCCGCAGAACCTCTTGGCGAAGCTGCGCCCCGACGTCTGGGTCAAGGGCGGCGACTACTCCGTCCAGGACCTGCCCGAGGCGGAGACCCTGCGGGAGTGGGGCGGCCAGGCGGTGGTCCTGCCCTACCTGGACGGCCGCTCGACGACGCTGCTGGCCCGCAGGGCGGCCGCGGTCGCGGGGTCCTCCTCCCGGGCAGAGGCGCCCTGACGTGGGCGGCGACGCCGACCGCTCCCGGGTGCTCGTGCTGCGGGCGCTCGGGCTCGGCGACCTGCTGGCCGTCGTCCCCGCGCTGCGCGCCCTGCGGCGGCGGCTGCCGGGGCACGAGATCGTGCTCGCGGCGCCCGGACGCCTGGCCGCGCCCGCCGCCGCGACCGGGGTGGTGGACCGGCTGCTGCCCGCGTCGGCCGCGGGGCGCGCGGTGCCCGGGAGCCTGCCCTGGACGGGGCCGCCGCCCGACGTCGCCGTGGACCTGCACGGCAACGGCCCGCCCAGCCATCTGCTGCTCCACCGGCTCCGCCCCGGGCGGCTCCTCGCCTACGCGCACCCCGGGACGCCGGGCATCGAGGGCCCCGTGTGGCGGGAGGACGAGCACGAGCGGGAGCGCTGGTGCCGGCTCCTGTCGTGGTACGGGATCGAGGCCGACCCCGCCGACGTGCGCATCCCGTGGCCCGCGGCGCCCTCGCCGGCGCCCGGCGCGACCGTCGTGCACCCCGGCGCCGACGCGGGCGCCCGCCGCTGGCCGCCGGAGCGGTTCGCCGCCGTGGCGCGGGAGCTGGGGGCGCGCGGGCACCGGGTCGTGGTGACGGCGGGGGCGGGGGAGGGGCCGCTCGCGCAGCGCGTGGCCGCCGCGGCCGGGCTCCCGGCGGACGCCGTGCTCGGCGGCGCGGCCGACGTGCCGTTCGACGCGCTGACGGCGCTGGTGGCGCACGCCCGCTGCGTGGTCGTCGGGGACACCGGGCTCGCCCATCTGGCGACGGCGCTCGGCACCCCTTCGGTCGTCCTCTTCGGCCCGGTGGCGCCCCGCCTCTGGGGCCCGCCGCCCGGCCAGCGCCACCGGGCGCTGTGGCACCCGGACGGCGACGGCTCGGCGCGGCCGGGCGACGCCCACGGCGGCGAGCCGGACGAGCGGCTGCTCCGGATCACCCCGGAGGAGGTGGTCGCGGCGGTACGGGCCCTTCCTGGTCCGCAGCCCGCCGCCCCGCCGGAGCCGCGGTGGCGCCGGGCGGCGGGGGCGGCCCGGCCGTAGCGGCTCGCGGGCCCCGCGGAAAGTCAGGCGGCGGTGCCCAGCGCGGGCTGGGGCGCGTCCGTGCGGAACAGGACCGGCGCCGTGCCGCGGCGCCCGCGCAGCAGGAAGCCGCCGCCGATCGAACCGGCGATGAGGAGGCCGCCGCCGATCAGCGCGCCACGGGCGCCGGTCAGCTCCATGAGCAGGCCGAGCGCGGGCGGGCCACCGAGGCCCCACGCCGTGCTGATGCTGCCCCACACGCCGAGGACACGGCCGCGCAGATGGGCGGGCGGGTCGGTCTGGAGGACCGTCGTGCCCGCCGTGTCGGAGACCGACTCCACGACGGCCATCGGCAGCACCAGGACGAGCAGCACCGCGAAGGTGGGGGAGAGGCCCGCGAGGACCTGCAGCAGGCCGCCCGCTGCGGCCAGCGTGCCCACCAGGCGCACGGACGGCTTGCGCAGCCGGGCGCCGAGCACCGCGCCGATGATGCCGCCGACCGCGAGGACCGTCGAGACCGTGCCGAACGCCCCGGCGCTCCCGGCCAGCGGCCCGGTGACCAGGACGACCAGCGTGAGGTTGTAGTTGCGGCCGAAGACCGCGCTGATCCCGGTGATGCCCGCGAGGGCGACCAGGCGGGGCCGCCGCATGAAGAAGGCCAGGCCCTGCCGCACGGTCATGTCCTCGCCCACCGTCGCCCCGGCGGGCGCGGGCAGCTCGGCCACCGCGCCGCGCACCGCCCCGTGGGCGGGACGCAGGAAGGGGATGACCGAGGCCACGAAGAGGAACGACACGCCGTTGGCGGCGTAGGCCGCGGCCGTGCCGAGGAAGCCGACCGTGACACCGCCGAGCGCGGCGCCCGCGAGCCGCCCCGCGCTGTGCACGAGCGAGCCCACGCCGATGGCGGAGGGCACGTCCTGCGGCGGCACGAGGTCGTTGCCGAGGAGCGCGCACGCGGGCCCGTCGACCGTGGCGATGACGCCGGTCACGGCGGCGAGGCCCATGAGCACGGTCAGGTTGAGCCCCCCGCACGCCACCAGGACGGCCGTCGTGAAGGCGATGGCGCCGAGCAGCGCCTGGCTGACGGCGGCCGTGAGCTTGCGGGGCCAGCGGTCGACCGCCGCGCCGCCCACGATGCTCATCAGGAGCGCGGGCGCGGCCTGCACGGACATGGACAGGCCGGTGGCCGCCGCGGAGCCGGTGATCTGCAGCACCAGCAGGTTCTGCACGGTGAGCTGCATCCACGTACCGGCGTTCGACACGAAGTTCGCGACCGACCACCAGCGCATGCTGCGGTACTTCAGCGACCGCCACGGGGACCGGGAGGCGTCAGGGGCCGATGCGTCGGGGTCCGGTGTGTGAACAGCGGCGGACGGGGCAGGAGAGGCAGGGGGAGAGGAAGACACAGGCGTACTCGGGGCTCGGGCGAGTCGGCGGGGACTCGGGCGGTGCCGGCGGAGGTCGGGGACGCGCGCGGCTCTGCGCGGTCGCTCCACCGGAGGTGTATGGGCGCCGTGTCGCCGAGAGGGCGTCTCCCGGTCGGCGTCGCGACGTCGCGAAACGCTCCGGAAGTACGGCGATGACCATGGTGGCAGACGGTCCCGAAGCGCTTCTCCCGGGCTGTGAGACGCCTCTGCCCGCGGCGGGCCGGGAATCCGCAATTGCTGTGCCGCATATGGCTGTTGACGCTCCTGGTGTGCTTGCTCACACGCTTCGCCGGGCGGCTCGGCGGGCCGTCCGCCGCCCCCCTCGCGCGGTGACGCGGACCACAGCCCCGTGACGCTCACCGAAACCGCTCCCGACATGCCGTGCGGCGTCCCCCGGGTCACAGTGGGAGGTGGTGCGGTCACCCCGCGCGAACCGCCCGCACCCGGACCACGGAAGGCACAGCGCACCCCGGACCACCGGACCACGGAAGGCACAGCATGGGCGCCGCAGCAGCAATCGACCTCCACGGCAGGCGCGCGCTGGTGACCGGTGCGGCCCGCGGCCTCGGCGCCTCCATCGCCCGGCGGCTGGCCGCCGCCGGGGCCGGCGTCCTGGTAGCCGACGTCCGCAAGGACCTCGCCGTGGAGCTGTGCGCGGAACTCGCCGCCGACGGCGGCGAGGCCCGCTTCGTGGAGCTGGACGTACGCGACGCCGCGGGCGTGGCCGCGGTCTTCCGCGACCTCGACGGGGCGGGGGAGCCGGTCGACATCCTGGTCAACAACGCCGCCGTGGACGTGTCCAGACCGATCGAGCACCTGACGGCAGAGGAGGTGACCCGGGTCGTGGAGACCGACCTGCTCGGGCCCATGTACCTCTGCCTGGAGACCTACCGCCGCATGATCGCCCGTGGCGGCGGCCACATCGTGAACATCCTGTCCACCGCGGCGAACCGGACGTGGACCGAGGCGGCCCCCTACGCGTCGGCCAAGTCGGGGCTGCGGGCGTTCACCCACACCCTCTTCAAGGAGGCGCAGCGCGACTGCGCGGGCATCGGCGTCACCGGGATCATCGCGGGCGGCATGGAGACCCCGTTCGTCATGGAGCGCTTCCCCGACGCCGACGTCGCGATGCTCCAGAGCCCGGACATCGTGGCCGACACGGTTCTGTACGCACTCTCGGTCCCGGCGGGCAGCGTGGTGGGCGAACTGGTCGTCGTCCCCCGCAGGGAACCGTCCTGGCCCTGACGCCGTACGAGGCGCCCGGCGCTCCGGCGGGCCATCCGGCGAAAGAAGGTGCTTCCATGCGTCCTCCCACGAGCCGTCACCCGCGCCCCCGTCCCCCCGGCACGGAGGCGATGTTCTCCATGGCGCCCGTGGCCCCGCCGCCCTGGCGGCGCGCCATGGTGACCGCCGGCGCCGGATTCCTCGGCTCACACCTGTGCGAGCGCCTGCTCGACGCGGGCGTCGAGGTCGACTGCGTGGACGACCTGCCGCTCGCCGCCGCCCACGACATCGCCCACCTCGCGGACCACCCCCGCTTCCGGCACCTGGAGCGGAACCTCGCGCGGCCCGGCGTCCCCGGCACCCTGCCGGGCCCCTACGACCTCGTGCTGCACCTGGCGTGCCTCGCCTCGGCCGCCGGTTCGCGGCAGCGCCCGCTGGACGCGCTCGACACCGCCAGCCTCGGCACGCGCAACGCGCTCGCCGTGGCCGCCAGGGACGGCGCCCGCTTCCTGCTCGCCTCCACCTGCCACGCCGAGGGGGCCCCGGGCCGGGGCGGCGCCGACGACGACTCCCGGCGCTTCGCCGAGACCCTGACCACCGCCTTCGTGAGCGCGGAGGAGGCCGACGCGGGGATCGTGCGGGTCTTCCCGACGTACGGCCCGCGCATGGGCCCCGGGGACGGGCTCATGATCCCCGAGCTGATCCGGCAGGCCCTCGACGGCGAACCGGTCACCGTCCCCGGCGACGGCAGCCTCGCGCCCTCCCTCGCCTACGTCGACGACACGGTCGACGGCGTGCTCCTGGTGGCCGCGAGCCGGTCGGTGCGGCCGGTGGACATCGGCGGAGACGGCGGCACCACCGTGGCCGAGATCGCCCGCAAGGTGCTCGCCCTGACGGGCTCCGACGCGCCCCTGCGGCACACCGGCGCCGATGTGCCGGAGCCGCCCCGCCCGCTGACCGGCTTCGCCCACGAACTCTTCGGCTGGACCCCGAGGACCGACTGGGACGACGGGCTGAAACGCACCATCGCCGACCAGGTCGACCGCCGGGCCGCCGCCCGCTGCGAAGGCGGACGCCGGAGCGTGCCGGAAGCGGTGCGGGGCACACGCCATGCGTGCTCGTGGTGACCGCGCCGGCGACGGCTCCCGGTGGCCCCGGGCGACAGCTCTTGGTGACGGTGGCAGGGACAGGGACAGGGAGGACGCGTCATGAAAGCGCTCGTGGTCTGCCCGGACAGCATGTCCGGGGTGCTTCTCGCGGGCCCCGCGGTCCGCGCCGTCGCGGCCTCGGCCGACCACGTGACGGTGATGTGCGGGCCCCGCGGGGCCCTCGCGGCACGGCTGCTGCCGGGCGTCGACGACGTCCTCGTACGCGAGGCGCCGGGGGCGGGCGACGGGCCGTCCGCCGTGGACGACGCGGACCCGAACGGACTGCGCGGGCGGCTCGCGGAAGCGGCGTTCGACGCCGCGCTCGTGCTGACCCCGCCCGAGGAGGGCCCGCCGCCCGCCGCGCTGCCGACCCGGACGGCGCACCTGCCCCGCGCCGGGGGCGACGGCCGCGGCGGCCACGCCGCCGAGGCGGCGCTCGCCACGGCCGCGTCCCTCGGTTTCGCTCCGCGCCACGGCGACGACGGCAGGCTCCGCGTCCACCCGGCCCCCGACACCACCGACCTCACCGGCAACGGCCCGTACGTCGTGCTGCACCCGGGCACGGGCGCCCCGGTCAGCGCCCGGGACGCCGAGCGCGCGGCCGAAGCGGTCGTCCTGCTCGCCGACGGCGGCCACCGCGTCGTCGTCACCGGAGGACCGGAGGAGAAAGGACTGACCCGGCGGGTCAGCGGTGACACCGCCGTCGACCTGGGCGGCCGGACGGACCTGCGGACCCTGTCGGGCGTCCTGCGCGCCGCCGACGCCGTCATCACCGGCGGTACGGGCCCCGCGCACCTCGCCGCCGCCGCGGGCACCCCGGCCGTGCTCCTCGGTGACCCGGAAGGCCCCGGCGGCACGGCCCCCGACGTGCTCCGCGTGGTGCGGAGGCTGCTGGCGCGGCAGGACTGAAGGGCCCGGGTCAGCCCGAGCGGTCGGCGGATGCCGCGGCCGTCGCGGGCTCCGGGTGTTCGCGGCCCCGCAGGTGGTAGACGTTGAACGCCTTGCGGATGACGGGCTGGGCCACGTTGCGCACCGGCACGCCGCCGCTGGTCATCCCGTGCTCGGTGCCCGCGTGCGCGTGGCCGTGCACGGCGAGGTCGGCGCCCACCGCGTCGACGGCCTCGGCCAGCAGGTAGCTGCCGAGGAACGGGTAGATCTCCAGGGGCTCGCCCGCGAGGGTGTCCGGCACCGGCGCGAAGTGCGTGAGCGCCACCCGGGTCTCGCAGCCCTGCTCGGCGAGGTCGGTGAGCGAGGCTCGCAGGCTGTCGGCGCGGCGGCGGGTGTAGCGGATGAAGTCCTTCATCATGCGCTCGCCGAACTCGCTGCCGCAGCGCCCGACGAACCCACCGCCGAACCCCTTGGTGCCCGCGACGCCGAGCCGCGCCCCGTCGACCTCGACGACCGTGCCCTCGCCTTCGAGGACCCGTACGCCCGCGTCGCGCAGGATCGCGGTGACCTCGTCGGGCCTCTCGTCGTGGTGGTCGTGGTTGCCGAGCACGGCGATGACCGGGACCGGCAGGTCCGTGACCTCCTTGGCGACGACCCGGGCCTCCTCCGGCGTGCCGTGCCGGGTGAGGTCCCCGGCGAGGAGCAGCAGGTCGGCGCAGTCGGGCAGGGTCTCGAAGGCGGGCCTGAGCACCCCCTGGCTGTCGAGGCCCATGTGGATGTCGCCGACGGCTGCGACGCGGATCATGACAGCTCCTCCGGGTGGTCCGGGGCCGCCGTCTCGGCGACCACGATGTCGCAGTGGACCGTGAGCCCGTCCAGCTCCTCGCGCACGGTGCGCAGGAGTTCCTCGCGGCAGTGCGCCGTGGAGACGGTCCCGGCGACCGTGACGGACGAACCCCGGTTCTCCACGCGCAGGCCCAGCTCGCCCTGTTCCTCGGCGGCGAGCCGTTCTTGCAGGTGGGCGATGCGGTACTCGATGTTGGCCGGGTCGTTCATCGGGCTCCTCCCGAAGGTGCGACGACTTGCAGGCGCTCCAGCAGGTACAGGAAGGCGGCCGGCATCGGGGCGTCGTGGCAGTCCCTGCGGACCGTCTCCCAGTCGACCATCTCGCGCAGCTGCCGCGCGATCGGCAGGACGGCGCCGAAGTCGCAGTGGTGCTCGGAGAAGGCGGCGAGCAGGGCCCGCATCAGGTCGGTGGGGGCCAGGACGGGCATCCGCACCGAGTCCACCGGCAGTTCGGTGGCCCGCGCCAGCAGGTCGGCGGTGACGGGCTGGTGGGCCAGTTCGAAGATGAGGTCGATGTCCTGGCCCAGGCACTTGGCTTTGAGCAGCCAGTCCTCGGGCGGCTGGTACACCGTCAGGCCGGCTTCGGAGAGCGTCGCCGCGACGGCTTCGGCGTCCTCCGGTTTGATGCAGAAGTCGGCGTCGTGCTGGAGGTTCCCCGCGCCTCCGTGCGCGTACACGGCCACGCTGCCGGCGAGCGCGAAGTCGTGGCCGTTCCGCTTCAGGAGGGCGCCCACCTGCTTGGCCGCCTCCAGGATGGCCTGGTTGAGGTCGGGCGGCAGTTCCTCCGCCGGGACGTCGTGGCGGGCCTCGTTCACCCCGATGGGCCTCCCCGCGGGACGCAGCTCGGTGACCGGCTGCTGTCGCTCGCCAGGGGCGGGGTCGGGAGTGGCGTTCTCTGCGTTCCGCGTCACCTGCTGCTCCGTTTCCGGACGCCGGCTGCTGCACTGACCGTGCAGGTCGGCAGTCTGAGACGATCCCTGCTCCAGGCAGACCCGGTACCCGGTCCGCGGGCTTCGACACGGGCCACTTCGCCGTCGGGCCCCGTGACGCCCGGGGCCGCGGGATGTCTCACTCCCCTTATACCGCCAAGTCACCGCGGCCACCTCTCCGGCCGGTTCAGGGCCGCCGCCAGGCGTCGCTGTGGAGATGGGAGCCGGCCTGGGGGCCCATGCGGACCATGCCGCCGTCGGCGACGTAGGAGGCGCCGGTCACGTACGAGGCGTCGGGGCCCGCGAGGAACGCGATGACGGCCGCGATCTCCCGGGCGTCGCCGGGGCGGCCCAGCGGGATGCCGGGGCGGCTCTCGGTGTGCGGGTCGGTGTCCTCCTGGCCGGTCATGGGCGTGGCGATCTCGCCGGGGGCCACCGCGTTGACGGTGATCCCGTGCTCCGCGAGCTCCAGGGCCATCACCTGGGTCAGCAGCCCGAGTCCGCCCTTGGCCGCGCAGTACGGGGCGGCGCCCACGCGGGGCTGGTGCTCGTGGACGGAGGTCACGTTGACGATGCGGCCGCCGTCGCCCTGCCGGATCATCCGGCGCGCGGCGTGCTGACCGCAGAGGAACGGGCCGACGAGGTCCACGTCGACGACGCGCCGCACGTCCTCGTACCCGAGGTCGACGAACGGCGTCGCGGTGCCCGTGCCCGCGTTGTTGACCAGGACGTCGATCCGGCCGAGGCGCTCGGCGAGCCGGTCGACCGCGGCCGCCTCGTCGGGCAGCCGGCTCAGGTCCATCCGGGCGACCTCGGCGCGCCTGCCGTGGCCGCGCACCTCGTCGGCCGTCCTCTCGGCGCCCTCCTCGTCGGTGTGCCAGGTGATCCCGACGTCCAGGCCCGCCGCGGCGAGCCGGACGGCCGTGGCACGGCCGATGCCGGAGTCCGCGCCGGTGACGACGGCCGCTCTGGCGGGGGGAGCGGTGGGGTCGGTCATGGGTCTCCTTCGGGTTTGTCGGATGTCCGGGGTTCCCGGATGACGGCGGGGCGATCGGGTACCCGGGGGTGCGCGACACGAACGGACACAGCCGTCGCCCCGGGTCACCATGGACATATCGGCATCTAACGGGATAAATGAGAGGCGTGACGCATGAGCGAGACCACCCCGTCACAGGCCGAGGGCGAGCGGGACACCGACATCGACGACGCGGGCGGTACGGCCCCGGACGAGCGGACGGACCCGCCGCGCACGACGCCCTCGCAGGCGGAAGGGGAGGACGACCAGGACGCGGGCGACACGGACGGGTGAGCGCGGACAGCGCAACCCGGACCGGCGGCAGCCCCGGACACACAGCGAGCACAGTCATGATCATCAGGCACGGGACACGTGCCGAGCACGGGTCGAAGGAGTCGACGCAGTGACCGACGTATCGAGCAAGGGCCCCGCCCCGGACGACGACCGGGCGACGCTCACCAACCGGCAGGGCCACCCCGTCCACGACAACCAGAACCAGCGCACCGTCGGCGCCCGCGGCCCCGCGACGCTGGAGAACTACCAGTTCCTGGAGAAGATCAGCCACTTCGACCGCGAGCGCATCCCCGAGCGCGTCGTCCACGCCCGCGGCGTCACCGCGTACGGCTTCTTCGAGGCGTACGGCACCTTCGGCGACGAGCCGATCGCCCGCTTCACCCGCGCCAAGCTCTTCCAGGAGCGCGGCAAGCGCACCGACGTCGCCGTGCGCTTCTCCACCGTCATCGGCGGCCGCGACTCCTCCGAGGCGGCCCGCGACCCCCGCGGCTTCGCCGTGAAGTTCTACACCGAGGACGGCAACTGGGACCTCGTCGGCAACAACCTCGGCGTCTTCTTCATCCGCGACGCCATCAAGTTCCCCGACGTCATCCACGCCCTCAAGCCGGACCCCGTCACCTTCGAGCAGCAGCCGCGCCGCATCTTCGACTTCATGTCGCAGACGCCCGAGTGCATGCACATGCTGGTCAACCTCTTCAGCCCGCGCGGCATCCCCGCCGACTACCGCCACATGCAGGGCTTCGGCGTCAACACCTACAAGTGGATCAACGAGCAGGGTGAATCGCTCCTGGTCAAGTACCACTGGATGCCAAAGCAGGGCGTCCGCAGCATGACCGAGGAGGACGCGGCCAACGTACAGGCGCAAGGCCTCGGCCACGCCACCAAAGACCTGTACGAGGCGGTCTCGCGCGGCGACCACCCCGAGTGGGAGCTGCTCGTCCAGGTCATGGACGACCACGACCACCCCGAGCTGGACTTCGACCCGCTCGACGACACCAAGACCTGGCCCGAGCAGGACTTCCCGCCCAAGGCCGTCGGCCGGATGGTGCTCGACCGGATGCCCGCCAACTTCTTCGCGGAGAACGAGCAGATCTCCTTCGGCACCGGCGTCCTGGTCGACGGCCTCGACTTCTCCGACGACAAGATGCTGGTGGGCCGCACCTTCTCCTACAGCGACACCCAGCGCTACCGCGTCGGCCCCAACTACCTCCAGCTCCCCGTCAACCAGGCCAAGAACGCGCACGTCCGCACCAACCAGCGCGACGGCCAGATGGCCTACTACGTCGACGGGGGCGGCGAGAACCCCATCGTCAACTACGAGCCGTCCATCACCGGCGGCCTGCGCGAGGCGCAGTACCCCACCCTCGACGAACAGGGCCCCGAGATCCGCGGCAGGCTCACCCGCAAGCGCATCCCGCGCACCAACGACTACCAGCAGGCGGGCCAGCGCTACCTCCTGATGGAGCAGTGGGAGCGCGACGACCTCGTGCGGAACCTCGTCGGCATGCTCTCCCAGTGCGACCGGCCCGTGCAGGAGCGGATGGTCTGGCACTTCCTGCTCGTCGAGAACGACCTCGGTCTCAGGATCGGCGAGGGCCTCGGCATCGGCCCCAAGGACGTCGCCGGGCTCCAGCCGCTGGCGAGCCAGGACCTCACCGACGAGGACCGCAAGCGGCTCGCCAACCTCGGCGAGAACCCGCCGCGCGACGTCGAGGGACTGACCATGACGCACTGCGTCCCCGACGAGCGGCACGTCGTCTCGCGCTGACGCGAGCCCGGGGCACCGGCCCGACGACCCGTCAGACGGCCGGCGCCCCCGCCGTGGTGTCCATGGTCAGCGCGTCGTCCGCGACGTCCACCGTGACCCGGCTGCCCGGGGTGAGACGGCCGTCGAGGAGCAGCCGCGAGAGCCGGTTGTCGACCTCGCGCTGAATGGTGCGGCGCAGCGGACGCGCCCCGTACTCCGGCTGGTGCCCGCGCCGCGCCAGCCAGTCCACCGCCGCCGGGGTGAACTCGATGGCGACGTCCTGCCCGCGCAGCCGGCGCCGGGTCTCCTCCAGGAGCAGGTCGGTGACCTGCCGCAGCTGCTCACCCGACAGCCGCCGGAAGATGACCACCTCGTCGATCCGGTTGAGGAACTCCGGCCTGAAGTGCTCCCGCAGCGGCCGCAGCACCTGCTCCCGCCGCGCCTCCTCGTCCGCCTCCGAGCCGTCGGCACGGAAACCGAGGGTGCCGCCGCGCCCGGTCAGCGCCTCGGAGCCGAGGTTGCTCGTCATCACGATGACGGTGTTGGTGAAGTTCACCGTGCGCCCCTGCGCGTCGGTGAGGCGTCCGTCGTCGAGGACCTGGAGCAGGGTGTTGAAGACGTCGGGGTGGGCCTTCTCCACCTCGTCGAGCAGCAGCAGCGAGTACGGGTGACGCCGCACCGCCTCGGTGAGCTGGCCCGCCTCCTCGTGGCCGACGTACCCGGGCGGCGCCCCGACGAGCCTGCTGACGGTGTGCCGCTCCTGGAACTCGCTCATGTCCAGGCGGACCATCCGGTCCTCGCTGCCGAACAGCGCCTCCGCCAGCGCCCGTGCCAGCTCCGTCTTGCCCACGCCCGTCGGGCCGAGGAAGAGGAAGCTGCCGATCGGCCGGTCCGGGCTCGAAAGGCCCGAGCGGGAGCGCAGGACCGCCTCCGCCACCGCGCTGACGGCCTCCTCCTGGCCCACGACCCGCTCGTGCAGATGCGCCTCCAGACCGAGCAGGCGCTGCTTCTCCTCCTGCGTGAGGGTGCTCACCGGGATGCCGGTCTGCCGGGACACCACCTCGGCGATGTCCTCCGCGGTCACCTCCACGATCCGCCCGTCGCCCGGCCCGCGGTCCTGCCCGGCGGCGATCTCGCGGGCCAGGGCGGCGACGCGGTCCCGCAGCTCGGTGGCGCGCTCGTACTGCTCGGCCGCCACCGCCTGGTCCTTGTCGCGGGTCAGCTGCTCCCTCTCGCGCTCCAGGGCGCGGACGTCCGTGCCCTTCGTGCTGGCCCGCAGCCGCACCCGCGCGCCCGCCTGGTCCATGAGGTCGATGGCCTTGTCCGGCAGGAAACGCTCGGTCAGATAGCGGTCCGACAGCTCCACGGCGGCCAGCAGCGCGTCATCGGCGTAGCGCACCTGGTGGTGCGCCTCGTAGCGGTCGCTCAGACCCCGCAGGATCTCCACCGCGTCCGCCGGGCTCGGTTCCGCGACCAGGATCGGCTGGAAGCGGCGGGCCAGCGCGGCGTCCTTCTCGATGTGGCGCCGGTACTCCTCCAGGGTCGTCGCCCCGATGACGTGCAGCTCGCCCCTGGCGAGGGCGGGCTTGAGCATGTTGCCCGCGTCCATCGAGCCGCCCTCGGGTCCGCCGCCGCCCGCGCCCACCATGGTGTGCAGCTCGTCGATGAACACGATCAACTCGTCGGAGTGGGCGCGGACCTCCTCGATGATGCCGTTCAGCCGCTCCTCGAAGTCACCGCGGTAACGGGTGCCCGCCACGACGCCGGACAGGTCCAGGGCGATGACACGCCGGTCCGCCAGGGTCTCCGGCACGTCGCCGTCGGCGATCCGCTGGGCCAGTCCCTCCACCACGGCGGTCTTGCCGACGCCCGCGTCCCCGATGAGCACCGGGTTGTTCTTGCCGCGCCGCGACAGCACCTCGATGGTCTGCTCGATCTCCTCCTCGCGGCCGATCACCGGGTCCACGCCGCCCTCGGCGGCCCGCGCCGTCAGGTCCCGCCCGAACTGGTCGAGGGTGGGCGTGGCGCCGCCACCGCCGCCCTGCCGCGGCTCGGCGGGGCCCGGCTGGCCCTGCGGCGCCTGCGCGGGCGGGCCCGGGTCGAAGCGGGCCGCGTTGAGGATGTGCCCGGCCGCGGAGTCGGGGTTGGCCGCCAGGGCCATCACGATGTGCTCGGGGCCGATGTACCCGGCACCGACCGCCCGCGCCACCTCGTGCGCGTCGAGCAGCGCGCGCTTCACGGCCGGGGTGAGCGCGACGGCCTGCGTGGGCACGGCGCCCTCGGTCTCCGCGGAGTGCCGGTCGATCTCCTCGGCGATCTGCTCCGGGTCGGCCCCCGAGCGCGCGACGAGACCGCGGGTCGGCTCGATGGTCAGCGCCGCCCGCAGCAGGTGCTCGGTGTCGAGGTTGCTCTTGCCGTGCTCGGCGGCGTACGAGGCCGCCGCCGCCACGAGCTGCCGCGCCGGGCCGCTCATCAGCCTGCCGATGTCGATCTGCCGTCGGCCGCTGCCGAGGAACCGTGCGAAGAGCTCCCCGAACGGGTCCTGCCCGAACCCTTCGGGACCGATGAAACCGCTGCTCATAGCCGTCCGTTCCGGTGCCCGGCCCGGCCGGGGCACCCTGGTGCGTGATCGTGTCGTGCCCGATTCGCGTGCCCCACCGGGCGGAGGTTCAGTCATCCGGAGGCCCGCCGCGCGGGCCGCTGAGCGGCCCCTACGGGGCCGGCGGCGTCTCCTCGTCGGGGACGACGTGCATCGCGGCCTCCTCGGCGGACGCCGCGCCTCCGTCGATGCCCTCGTCCGTGGCGACGACCTCCTTCGTGGTGTCCGGGTGGGCGCCCTCGTCGGGGGCCACGAGGCGGCCCGCGCGGCGCTCACCGGCCTCCGGGTCCATGGGCTCCCCCTCGCCGTCCGGCAGGTCGCCGACGCCGTCACCGGCCGGCGGCTCCGTGTCGGGCACCTCCTGCGCGAGCCGCTCGTCGAGCGTCTCGCCCTCGTGCTGCTCCTCCGCCGTGGTGCCCGTCTTGTCGACGCCGAGGGGCTTCTCCGGCGGCGAGTAGCCCTCGTCGAGCATGTCGTCGTAGCTCCGCTCGTCCACCGCGTCCTGGAGGTCCAGCGGGGCCGCGTCCTCCTGCTCCTCGTTGCCGCCGGTGGGCTGGTAGGCGTCGTCCGCCATGTTCTGGTCGCTCATCACTACCTCGCGCTGGGGGTCTGTGGACATCGCGCTTCGTCCTTTGATCGTCGCGCGCAAATGCTCGAAGTGCCCGCGGCGGACTGGGCCAAACGTCCCCTTCCGCGCTCCGATGGCCCGCTTTCGGGCTACGTGTCCGGGGTACGCGGCGCCACGGGCACGCGGTGACACACCACCGCGCCCCGCGGTGTGGTGGCCGTGGGGCGCGGTGGCGTGTCTCCTGCGGTGTCACTCCTCGATCGTGATCAGTGGGAACCGGCCCGGAACGACCCGCTCCGCCGGCCGTGGCCCGCACCGCCCTTGGACTCCGCCTTCTTGGCGGCCATGGCGGCGGCCATGGCGAGCAGGGTGGCGACGGCGCCGGTGATGACGTTGCTGACCACGGTCCGCGTGGTGCTCTGGTCACCCGCCACGACCCAGGGCGCGACGATGGTCCAGAGACCCAGCGCACAGGCGGCCCAGGCCATGCTGTGGGTCCGGTCGTAGGCCCGGCCGAAGCCGCCGCTCATCAGCAGGGCGTAGGAGATGCCCACGATCAGGTTGACCACGCTCAGGCGCGTGAGGCCGTTGAAGCCCACGATCCAGGGCGAGGCAGCCAGGTAGAGACCTGTGAGGAAGGCCATCGTGTCGATGGCCTGCACCTTCGGCGTACTCGCCATGCGCTCGGCACTCTCGTGCCGGGCCCGCATGTCGACGATGTCGGGGTGCGTTTCCATGGACGGCGACCTGGGAGAGGTTGTCACTGCGTCCACCTCCAGCTAGGTGGTTCTGTGCTGCGGACAGGGCCGCGAACCCCGACGCCACGACGGCGTCACACGGCCGAACCAGGGCGCGGAGCGGGGCGAGACCCCGCCGCCGTGCGTCCAGAATACTCGGCTATGTCCGGCTTGTCGTATGGCGTTCACGGCACCGGGGAGGGCCATGAAAGAGGGCCGGAAGGGGAGCGCTTCCCCCTTCCGGCCCAACGGTCCGCCGCTGTTCCGCTCACACCATCTCGGGTTGCGCTTCCGTCGGCTTGGCGGCAGGGGCGAGCTTCGGTTCCCAGAGCCGCGTCGTGCGCATGTAGCCGTAGATCACCGAGACCATGGCCAGGACCATCAGGGGGCCGAAGACGTACGGGTTCTTGGCCATCGGCATCGACAGGTAGCGGTAGGACAGCAGGAGCAGGGTGAAGACCGTCGCGCCGTAGGCGACCAACTGGACGGCCGACCTGTCCCAGCCCCGGTCGAGCGCCCGCATCGCCGCGTCGATCGTGAACGCGAAGACGACGCCCGCGATGATGTCCGCGCCGTAGTGGTAGCCGAAGCCCAGCGTGGCGCCGAGCGTGGCGATCAGCCAGAACGTGCCCGCGAACCGCAGGAGGCGCGGCCCCTTGCGGGAGTGGATGAAGATCGTGGTGGCCCACGCCGTGTGCAGGCTCGGCATGCAGTTGCGCGGGGTGATCTCGTTGAAGCCCATGTGCTGCGGGGTGCTCAGCGGCGGCATGACGTCCGGCCACAGGTCGGCCGTCGCGAACTGCCCGCCGTCGGCGCCGTACGCGAAGATCGGGCCGACCACCGGGTAGATCATGTAGAAGGCCGGGCCGAGCAGGCCGATGACCAGGAAGGTGCGCACCAGGTGGTGGCCGGGGAAGCGGCGCTCGGTCGCCACGTTCCGCAGCTGGTACAGGGCGACCACGACGGCGGCCACGGCGAGCTGGATGTACACGTAGTCGAGGACGTGCTCGCCGACCGGGCCCGTGGCCTCGACCATGCGCCCCACCACCCACGACGGGTTCCCGAGCGCGTGGTCGGCGGTCCCCACGTACTGGTCCAGCACCTCGGGGCGCGTCTTGGACGTGATGAGCAGCCAGGTGTCGCCGGTCTTGCGGCCGGCCACCAGCAGCAGCCCGAGCCCGACGCCCTTCAGGAGCAGCACGCGCTCCGCGCCGGTGCGGCGGACGAGGGCGATGACGGCGACGCCGATGATCACCCACAGCGCGCCGTTGCCGAACATCATCTTGGCGTCGACCGCCCAGCGCACCAGGAAGAAGACGACGTCGACGCCGACCGCGACCCCGGCGGCGATGAACCGCTGCCGCCAGGTGAGCACCACCATCATCAACGCCATGCTGGCGTAGAGCAGCGGGCCCGACTTGGGGGCGAAGATCACCTCGCGTGCCTGGTTGGCGATCGGCCCCGGCAGCCCGTAGTGGCGCGCGGCGATCTCCAGCGCGACGAGGAAACCGAGCCCCACCACGACGACCGCGGTCCACAGCATCGCCCGCGGCCGGCGCCAGGCGGTGACCATGTTTGTGTAGTTTTCCCGCGAGAATATTCGCGATGCCATAGATATCAACTGTTTGGCCGATGTGTTAGATGTCGGAACAAGGTGACCCTCGTGAGCCAGATCATGCTAACGGAGCAGTGAGGGTGGCTTCCCGGCGTTTCCGGCCGTCCTGCCGCCGCCACCGTCCACCTGCGCCGTGACCCGTACGGCGGCCGTCAGGTCGCCAGGCCGTGGCGGTAGGCGTACACGACGGCCTGGACGCGGTCGCGGAGCTGGAGCTTGGTGAGGATGCGGGAGACGAACGTCTTGACGGTCTCCTGACTGATCACCAGGGCCGCGGCGATCTCGCTGTTGGAGAGGCCGTCCGCGATGAGACGGAGGACCTCCAGCTCCCGCGGGGTGAGTGGGAGGTCGCCGGAGGCGCCCCGCGCGGGACGGATGCGGGTGGCGTAGCGGCCGAGGAGCTGGCGCGTCACATCGGGGTCGAGGAGCGCCGCGCCGGTGGCCACGGTCCTGATGCCGTGGAGCAGCCGGTCCGGGGGCGCGTCCTTGAGCAGGAAGCCGCTGGCGCCGGCGCGCAGGGCCTCGTAGACGTACTCGTCCAGGTTGAACGTGGTCACCACGAGGACCTTGACCGGGTGGGGCACCGCGGCGCCGGCCAGCAGTCGGGTGGCTTCGAGTCCGTCGAGGACCGGCATGCGGATGTCCATCACGACGACGTCGGGCCGCAGCTCGCGGGCGAGGTCGACCCCGGTTCGCCCGTCCCCGCACTCACCCGCCACCTCCATGTCGGGCTGGGCGTCGATGATGGTGACGAGGCCGGTGCGGATCAGCATCTGGTCGTCGCAGACCAGGACCCGGATCGGTGCGCTCACGAGGCGCTGCCGGCGGGGATGCGCGCCCGTACGGTGAAGCCGCCGTCGGAGCCGCCGGCGCTGAACTCGCCGCCCAGGACGCCGACGCGTTCCCGCAGACCCGCCAGGCCCCGTCCGCCGCCGACCGCGGCGGCGGTGCGCGCGCCGGACCCGCCGGTCCTCACCTCCACGGTGATCTCCCTCTCTCCGTGCCGCACCTCGACGGAAGTCGGGCTGCCGTGAGCGTACTTGAGGGCGTTGGTCAGTGCTTCCTGCACCACCCGGTAGGCGACGAGGTCGGCGCTGCCGGTCGACGCCGGTGGCGTGCCCTGCTCGGTGAAGTCCACCGGCTGCCCGGCCCTGCGGGTCTGCTCGACGAGAGTGAGGACCCGGCCGACGGCCGGCGCCCTGACGTCCGTGGCGCCGGCGCCGTGGTCGGGGTTGAGCAGGTCGAGCAGATGGCGCAGGTCGGTCATGGCGCGGCGGCCGGTGTCGCTGACGGCGGCCAGGGACTGCTCGAGCCGCTGCGGCGCGCCCGTCAAGTAGCGGGCGGCGTCGGCCTGGACGACCATCGCGGTCACATGGTGGGTCACCACGTCGTGCAGCTCCCGGGCGATCTGGGCGCGTTCGGCGCCGCGGATCTCCGCGGCGGCCAGCTCGCGGCGCTCCTCCTCCCTGATCCGGGTGGCACGCAGCCACGCGCCCGCTCCCCAGGCCGAGGCGAGGACCAGGAAGAACGTCACGAACCCCGTCGGCGTCTCACCGCCCGAACCGGCCAGGGTGAGCGCGACGGCCAGCGGAACGTACGCCACGGAGAGCAGGATCACGGTGGCGCGCCGGTGGTGTTCCAGATGCGACCCCGTGCTGATCAGCGCGATGGGCAGCGCGGTACCGGCCGCCGAGTGGTAACCGCGCACCTGGTCCAGGGCGAAACCGCAGGCCACCAGGGCGAGGCAGAGGACCGGCCACCGCCGGCGCACCGCGAGCGGCAGGCACTCCAGGGCGAGCGCCCCGAGGGCGAGGGCGTCGAAGGGGCGGTCCGGCAGGTCCCCGAGCTCCGTCCCGTGGCCGCGCAGTCCCGGCAGGAACGAGGCGGCCAGGAACAGGAGCGCGAGCGGGAGGTCGCGGACCGTGACGTCGAGCCGACGCCACACCTGGCCGGCCCCCTGAAGGCTCATCACCGCGCGAGTGTAGCCAGGGCGTCGGCACGCTCGGCACGCCGCCGGGGGACGATGTGGCCGCGCCGGTGCGCCAGCCACAGGAAGGCGACCGTCATCAGCGCACCGAACACCACCGCGTACACACTCGCCTCGGGACCGAACTCGCCGCCCGTGACCCACGCGGCGCCCGACGTCGAGGCGTCCAGCAGCCCGTGGGTGTCGCCGTTGCCCGAGACCGCGGTGCCGAAGATGCCGGACTCCGCGAAGTTCCAGCCGAAGTGCAGGCCGATCGGCAGCCACAGGGAGCGGGTGGCGGCGTACGCGGCGGCGAGCATGCCGCCGGCCTCGATCGCGATGGCGAGGGCGCCGACCACGGTGGCGTCCTTGTTGAACAGGTGCATCGCGCCGAACACCACGGCGGACAGCACCAGTGAGAGGTACGTGCCGAGCCCCCGCTCCACGAGCCGGAAGAGCAGCCCGCGGAACATCAGCTCCTCCGTGACGGCGGCGCCGGCCATGAACCCGGCCAGCCCGATCGCCCCGGTCAGCGAGCCGTAGCCATGGACGTCGTAGTCACCGAGGAAGGCGATGTTCGCGATGACGCAGCCGAACATCACGACGCCGACGGCCAGACCGCGCAGGAGCGCCCCCCGCGCTCCCTCCGGGGCCAGTTCGGTGACCGGGCGCTGCTCGGCGCGCCCCACGACCCAGCGGTAGACGTACAGGGAGAGCGCGACGGTCAGGCCGCCCACCAGCAACGACAGCCACGGGTTGTCCTGCACCGCGACGGCGCACTGCCCACCGGCCGCGACGACCGCGACCACGGCCAGGACCTGCCATACCAGTCTCATGACGACTCTTTCCTCGGTTCCTCGTGCGGCCCGTGACGCGGCGCCGCGGCTGAACCGAACGCTAGAGAAGCCGAGGTCGGGAAGCGTCCCCTCACAGGGGACACTTGGCCGTAGCTCTCACGGGGGACAACCGTTCCCGGCCGCGACAACTCGGCCTGCGAGGGCGGTACTTCGCGGGCGGGCCCAAGGATGGCGCCGGTGATCGCTGTAGCCTGGTCCGGCCCCGCAGCCGGTGATCCACCGGGAGCGGGACGTCGTCCCGGTCGGGCCTGGTGGAAGGGGAGCAGCGTGCACGTCGCGGAAAGCGTGGTCCTGGTGACCGGAGGCGCCTCGGGGCTCGGACTGGCCACGGTGGAGAAGTTCTCGGCGGCCGGTGCGGGCGTCGTCATCGCGGACCTGCCCTCCTCGCCGGGGGAGGAGGTCGCGGCACGGCTCGGCGACCGAGTCGTCTTCCGGGCCACCGATGTCACCAGCGAGGAGCAGGTCACCGCCGCGCTCGACACCGCGAGGGAGCTGGGGACACTGCGGATCGCCGTGAACTGCGCCGGGGTGAGCAGCGCGGTGAAGACCGTGGGCAGGCGCGGTCCCTTCCCGCTCGCCGAGTTCGACCGGGTCGTCCGGACCAACCTGGTGGGGACCTTCAACGTGCTCCGGCTGGCCGCGGAGCGCATCGGCGAGGCCGAGGAAGTCGACGGCGAGCGCGGTGTCGTCATCAACACGGCCTCCATCGCCGCGTACGACGGTCAGGTCGGGCAGGTCGCCTACGCCGCCTCCAAGGGAGGCATCGTGGGGATGACGCTGCCCGCGGCGCGCGACCTGGCGCCGCTGAAGATCCGTGTCGTCACCATCGCGCCGGGGATGTTCCACACTCCGCTGCTCACCGACGTCCCGGAGAAGGCGCTCGCCGCGCTCGGCGACCAGGTGGCCCACCCCGCGCGCTTCGGCCGGCCGGAGGAGTACGCGGACCTGGCCCTGCACGTCGCGGAGAACGCGATGCTGAACGCGGAAACGATTCGTCTGGACGGCGCGGTCCGGCTGGGGTAGGACCGGCGGGAGAGGTTCGACTCCCGGCACGCTCAGGTGCGGGGCCGTGCGGTTCTGAGCGCGTCGGAGAGCGCCGTGAGCTGGCGTACGTCGTCTTCGAGGTCGTCGCCGCCGGGCAGGGCCACCGGGACGGCCTGCGAGGGCGCGGGGTCACCCGCGGCGTACGCGTGCAGGGCCGCGGGCAGGTGCCGCGCGGCCACGTCGAGGCCCAGCCCCGCCGAGTGCCCCTCGGCGGACGCGATCTGGGCGATGTAGGGGCTCACGCGCACGAGGCCGTCCCGGCATTCGATGACGCGGCGGTAGTACCTGCGGTGCACCCCGGTGAGCCGCAGGGTGTCGCTCCAGGCGCCGGTGGGCGCCCTGTCGAGGGAGTCCTCGGGGAAGGCGCGGTGCAGCGCCGTCCACAGCGGGGTCAGGCGGTGGTAGGTCCGCAGGCGGTGGAACCACAGGCGCGCGGTCGCCCAGCGGACGGTGAGCGGCGCGTAGATCAGCCCCAGGACGAAGAGCGGGATGGCGATGTCGAGCAGGAGTTTGCCGCCCGTGACGACGGGCGCGGAGACGTCGCCGCCGAGCCAGCGGGCCACGTTGAGCACCGCACGGGTGCAGCCGGCCATCACCATGGCGGCCAGCGCGACGACCACGAGCCACAGCCCGGTGGCCAGCGGTCCGGTCGACGCGCGGGCGTGCCGCGCGGCCCACCGCAGGGACATGGCGAGCGCGTAGATCAGATAGGTCCCGGCGGCCAGGTAGAAGACGAACACCCCCGCCAGTCGCATGTTCGCCGTGGCGTACACGTGGTTCCGTTCGCCGTGCGGTGTCATCACCATCGCCGCGGTGATGACGACGACGGTGACTCCCAGCGGCAGCACGTCCCTGCGGGCGCGGCGGACACCGGTGTCGCGGTCCGCCGCCGAGTGGAGGAAGAAGCGGCTCAGGAAGTGCAGGGCGCAGAGCAGCAGGACGTTCTGGAGCAGCTTGGCGGTTCCGTCGCCGACGAGCGCGTCGGTCCACCGCTGCCCGCCCCCGGTGCCGAGCGGGAAGGACGCGGCCGCGCAGACGATGCACAGCGTCACGGCCTGGAGCAGCTTGTCGGAGGGGGCCTTGGCCAGCTGACCGACCTTCACGGCCAGCGCGACGCACAGAACGGCCCCGAGCACGTGGGAGAGCACCGTCACAGCCACCCTTGGCGGTCGTCGAGAGCGGACTGGACGAGGTGGGTCCCGGGGTCCGCCGATTTCCGCGGGCTGACGACATCGAGCACGGAGGCCCATTCGAGGATGATGGTGGCGACGAGTTCCGCCTCGCGTTCGCGGTCCTCGTCGTACGACGTACGCCCCAGCATGCTCGTGATGACGCTCGGGGAGATGTCGGGCAGCATGGTCCGCCAGAGTTCCGCGCCCGCCGCGGGGCTCTGATGACCGGCCATCATATGGCCGATTTCATGAAGGATGATGTGGTCCTGATGTGCTTTGCTGGTCTCGCTCTGGAAGACGATGTAGTCGGTCTTCCCGGTGGCGATCCAGAGGCCGGAGGGGCCCGGGACCGGCAGCGAGTAGGGCACCAGCCGGATGGGACGGCCGCGGTGTTCACCCAGCAGCCGGCAGAGCTCGCGGACCCGCAGGGGCGGCTGGATGCCCAGGGACCGGAGAGTGCGCTTGCAGTGCCGTCGTAGTTCGCGTTCTTTCAACGGCCCTCTCCGTCGCCGTGCCTCTCGGCAGGTTCCCCCGCCGCGAAGTCAACATTCGAGCGTGTGCCGGGGACCAGCAGGATTCACGCCATTCGGCCGTCGGCCTTGCCCTGCTCCGCCTGTTCGAGGCGGAAGACGACGTCGAGAAGGTCCATGATCTGCTTGCGGTGCTCCTGGGAGAGCTGACCCGCGCGCATCGCCATGAGCCGCACGTCGTCGCCGTGCGGGGCCTCCTGCTGACGGGCCTGCTCCGCGGCGAGGAGCTCCAGTTGGGCCGTCACGCGGGCCGTGGTCTGGTCCTCGACGAAGTAGGCGGTGGGCACCCCGAAGAAGTCGGCCAGTGCCTTGAGGTGCTTGAGGCTCGGGTTGGTCTTCTTGCCCTTGCGCAGCTGCCAGATGTAGCTCTGGGAGATGGAGACGCCGGTCCGCCGGATGGCCGCGGCGACCCGCTCGTTGCTGTACTCGTGCTCGGCGTCGGGACGGACGGTCGCGAACAGCTGGTTGAGCATGTCGGCGAAACTACGGCCCAGTTGCTCTGACATGAGACCCACTCCGTCGCGGCTGCGGCTTGAACTCCGGTGATTTGACCTGAAGTAGGAAGTCTCCACAAGCGGCTCGTGACCCGTCAACTCTCGGCGGGTCCCCGGAACGGCGGACGGAACAGGGGCCCACGGCGCCGCACGAGGGCCGCCCGTCACTGGCCGAAAGTAGTCGAACGCGACGCGTGAGATGTGAGAGGCGGAGCGATCGGCGGTCCATCGACTGATGTGACGCCGGGCGTCAGAAGCGCATACACATGAGTGGAAGCCCGCACGCGAAGGCGGCGCCACCGGATGAGGTCACCGGGAAACCGGCCCTCTTGGCCCGCCGCTTGCTCGTGCGAAGGCCGGAGACGTGTGCGGGAGGGGTATGCGGAATGACTGGATGGCAGATTCCGCCTCCCGGCTCGGAGGTGTCACGTCCGTGCCGATCATCTCGTTCCACCAGCGGACTTCCGGAGTCGGCGCGTCGAAGTGGAATCGTATGAAGCGCGTTTCGGCCCTTTCGCGTCATGAGAAGTGGAGGGCGGGGGGGCGCATGAGAAGCGGATTGCCGACTCGGTGAGCACACCCGTGGAAACGTCTCTGAAATGCCCCGTCGGGGTCGGTCAGGCGCTGCGACAAGGGCACACCGGAAGCTGAACTGCCACCTCCATAAGGCCGTTGACATAAACATCTGACACATGAGTTGATGCCACGGAGTCATACGATCACACCCCCGGGCCGCGACGGCGGCGAACCGAGGCGGTGTGAACGGGGTCTGGGCCCCGGGGGGAAGACGCCTGGCGGCCTGTCTCTTGGTGTCGCCCCCCTGGGGCCGACGCGGGGAGAGGGAAGGTGTCGATGGAATCTTCACTGAGGCCGAACGAAGCCGGGCCGGGACATTGTCGTTGTGCTGACAGAAGAGCGGGACGAATGGCATCGCATCCGGACAGGGGGGCGACTCCTTCCTTGCGGGAATGTCCGCCTCATATGCACCGGGAGGAGCAGCCGGCGACCGACTCGTCGTTGCCGCTGTATGTCCAGATAAAGAACCGGTTACGCTGGGAAATACTCGCCGGAGCGTATGCCGAAGGTGACTATCTCCCCTCGGCCGGTGAACTGGGCGAGAAGTGCGGCGCGAACAAGAACACGATACTGCGGGCCCTCCGCATGCTGCGCAGTGAGGGCATGATCGATTTCGGACGCGGCCGCGGGGCGGTCGTCACCCGCTCCGCTCAGCCGGTGGGGATGGGCGACATCTCCGAACAGCTCCAGAAGGTGGTCAACCTGGCGGATGCGTCGGGAATCCCCCGGTCGGTGATCGTCTCCGCCGTGCAGCGCATTCCGCGGGCCAAACCCGCGCGGACCGCTGCGGGCCAGGGGGCACGCGCGGCCCTGACCTGACGACGACCGGCTTCTTCTCGGGTGCCCGTCGGGCGCCGTGCGGCCATCTGGCCGCCTGGCGCCCGGCGGGCACCGCCGCGTTCCGCGCCGGGTCTGCCCGCCGGCCGCGTTCACACGTCCGCCCGCGGCCCGTCACCCGCGCGGCGCCGGCGCTGGATTGACGACTGAAGCTAGTACGGAGGGTGAGAAGAGTGCTAGTGGAGCCAGACCGGTTTTCCGGGTGCGGCGGCCGGAAAAACGTCGGGCCGAGCAACCTGCATTACGTTTCCGCAGATCGTGGGCCGAAGGCCGGGGCCGACTGCCGGACCGCCCCGGGTCACGCAAAGTGTTGGGCGCAGGTGGGGCCTTGAATCCGGGGGGCCGTGTGACCAAAGATGATCCAGGCAAGCGCGGATCATTCTTAATGAGGCCGAGTTTGTTTCTGTAAGAGTCAGCGATTACTCATCGCATTCCGTGCGTTCTCTTCCGGGCGCACGAAACCTCAAAAAGGAGTTCTCCTATGAGCGCCACCGAGATCGTGGTCGAGGATGTTCTGGCCGAGCTGCTCGACGGCGACGACGTCGCGGCCCTGACGGAGCTGGAGACGGACCCGTCGCTCATGCCGACCGCCGTCGGTTCGATCATCTACACCTTCATGATCCACTGCTGATCTTCCCGCAGTGACGGGCGGCCGGCACGCGGCAGAAAGTGATGTCGCCGCATGCCGACCACCTTTTCCACACGAGGTGGCGGTCCCCAGCCCATTGCCTGGAGGGGGGCCGCCGACCTTGCACGGCGGACAACTCGCGGAATGAGCCCCGGAGTCAGCCGCCCGGTACCACGCCCGAATGCTAGCGGAACCTCTGGAGGCGACGACAGTCATGACGATCACCGAAGCCTCGGCTCGCCCGCGCGAGGACGAGGTCGTCCGCTGGGCCGCCGGCATCGAGGTCTCCCCGGGTGTCCCGCTCGCCCCCCGGGTCGTCGGCGCCGGACCGGGACGCCCGGCCCTGGCCGAGGTCACCGGCCCGCGTCTCGACGCACGCCTTCAGGGCGGCGCCGCGACGATCGCGCACCTGCGGCACGTGGCACGGGCGTTGGCGACGCTGCACGCCGCCGACCCGCCGGGCGGCGGCGAGGTCGTCCTGGAGTCGCTGCCCTGGGAGCCGCTGCCCCTGCGGGCCTGGGCGGGCCTCGCGGCCACGCAGCGCCGGCTGATCGGCGAGCTGCACGGCGACGAGGCCCTGCGAAGCCGGGGCCGTGCCGTCCAGGCCGCGCTGTCGACGGGCGATGTCTGGTGTCACGGCGACGCGAGGACGAACAACGTCGTCGTGGCGGACGGCGGCCCGATGCTCATCGACTGGGAGTGCGCCGGACTGGGCCGACCCGAGGCGGACCTCGGCTCTCTGTGCGGTTCGCTGCTGTACGACCAACTGACCCTGCTCGACGCCCCCAAGGGCGTCGAGGCCCAGGAGGAGCTCCGGGCGTCGTTGGGCCGGGCGACCGGGCACGTGCGAGTCGTGCTGGCCGCCTACCGGGAGCACGGCCACCGGCGGCTCGACCCGGACCTGCTGAGCGGAGCGGTGGGCGGCAGCCTGCTCTCGCGCGCGCTGATGCGCGCCTCGCAAACCCGTTTCGACCGCGTCGTGAGGACGCTCGCCGGTCTCGGCCGCGGACTGCTGCTGGACCCCGCACGCTGGAGGGCGATCGATGTACCCGCCTGAACCGACACCGCCGCGGGACGCCGACCGGCTCGACCGCGTACGCCGCCTCGTCGGCCGAACGCTGGACGGGCACGCCTCCCGGGACATGCCGAGGGACCTGCGGGACAGCGTCGTCGACCGCGTCTACCGCACCGTCCACGCGGCGCCGGGACGGAACGCCGACGCGTTCCCCTCGGACCGCGCCGCGTACTCCGGCATGGTCGCCGAAGCGGCGCGCAGACTGGGCGACCTGACCCATGAGCGCCCCGGCTTCGCCCTGGTGTCACGGGACGCCGGGCAGACCGTCGTGACCTGCCCGGACGGCGTCGAGATACGACTCGACGACTCCCAGGTCCGGGTGACCGGCGCGGGGAAGGCGACGGTCGTCACCGACGGGCTGTCCACCCAGGTGGGAGCGCGCTGGGTGCACTGGACGCCGCCCCGGTCGGGCGGCGCCCCCGACGCGCGGGTGTACCTGCACGCCCGGCCCGGCGACGCGCTCGACGTGTGGTGCCGCACGGTTCGCTCGCTGCACGGCGCCGGCGTCGAGTTCGCCGCCAAGGTGGGCGGCTCGCCCGCGATGCTCGACCGCGCGGACTGCGTCGTCCTGTACTGCTCGGCGGACGACCTCGCGCGGGTCGCCGCCACGGCCGCGGCGAACTGCGCGGACCCGGCCGAGTCCGTGCCCGGATTCAGCGTCGCCCTGTACCCCGGCGTCGGCGTCGCGCTGACCCCCGGGGCGGACGAGGGCGCCACGGCCATGAGCATCGGCTACCACTGGGCCGGAGCCCTGGTCGACGCGTGGGCCGCCGAGGGCGCCGACGGGCTGGAAGCGGTGCTGGCACGGCTCGCCGCGTCCTGGGAGCGGACGCGGCGGCAACTGCGGACCCTGGAGGCGGCATGACCACCGGCCCCGCCTGGCCCCCGCCCGGCCTCCCCGCCAAGCCGCCCGGCGTCGAGCGCATCCTGCTGATCGGCGCCGGCGCGATCGGAGCGGCACAACTCCCGTCCCTCGTCGGCATGTTGAAGTTCGGGTACGGCTTCGACGTCGCCGTCTGCCTCACCGCCGCCGGACGCGACTTCGTCTCCCCGCGGGCGCTGGCGGCGCTCACCGGACGGCCCGTCGTGCCGCCCGACTGGCCCGCGGAGAGCGGCCCCGCACACGTCGAGTGGGCCGACTGGGCGCAGGGCGTCATCGTCTGGCCGGCCACGCTGAACTTCCTGTCCCGGTGCGCGTTCGGTCTGGCCGACAGCCTCCCGGCCGCGATCGTCCTGTCCACCACGGCCCCGGTGGTCTTCGCGCCGTCCGTCGCGGCCGGAGCCGCCGAAGGCGGTCCGCTCCGCCGCGCCCTGCGCGTCCTCAGACAGGACGGGCACGGCGTCGTCGGACCGGTCATGGGCCACGCGGTGTCCACCGGGGAGCTGTCACCGGGGGCCTGCGCGCCCCCAGAAGCGGTCGTTGAAGAGCTGACGACACGTCTCCGCGCGTCAACGTCCGTCCCTGCCGAAGAGGAGAGTGCGACCCATGTCCGGCACCGAGTCCAGGATGCTGCCGAGCGAGCTGAAGATACGGCCCACGACGCTGTCTGACCAGCACCTCGTAGAAGAGATCTTCTCCGACGAGCGCCTCGCCGCGATGGGCGACACCGCCTTTCCGCAAGGCTACGAACAGGCCCGCGAGCAGTTGCTGGCCCTGATGGAACAGGGCGTGATGAAGGGCTGGTTCGTCGAACTGCCGGGATTCGGCGTGCTGTCGGCCCAGTTCTACGCGCCGTCCGGGTTCGAGGGAACCTGGAGCGGCGACACGGTCACCGCGCCGGGAGTGGAGACACTCGGCCGGCGGGGCATCGGCACCGCCTGCATGGCCCTCGCCCTGGACGCGCTCTTCGCCGACGAGTCCGTGCACCGCCTCGCCGGACAGGTCGCGGTCATCAACCCGGCCGCCCTGGCCATGTGCGACCGCATGGGATTCCAGCGGGAGGGCCTGGCCCGCTCCCACATGGCGACGCCCGCGGGCAAGCGGGTGGACGCGGTGATGGTGGGCCTGCTCCGCTCGGAATGGGCCGGCGCGGCCGCGGTCGAGCAGCGGCTCCTGGCGGAGTCATGAGCGCCGCCGTCTCGACCGACGCGGCGGGCGAGACCATCACCGGCATGGTGCACGAGATCTGGACGCAGGGGCACTTCGAGGCCGTGCCCCGCTTCATCCACCCGGACTACACGATGCTGGACGAACGCGCGGAGATCAGACTGCGCGGCCGCCAGGCGTTCACCGAGACGGTCGCCGCGTTCCGCGGCCTGTTCGACGAACCCCGCATGCGGGTCACCCACCTGGTCTCCGGCCAGGACATGGTGGCCTACCGCTGGGAACTGACCGGCCGGATCTCCGACACCAAGCTCCTCACCCCCGTGCTCCAGGCGATCGAACGGCACGTGCCGGACGTACGTCTCATCAGCCACCGGGGGCTGAGCATCGCCCGTCTGGAGGACGGGCTGATCATCGAGGAGTGGTCCGAGGCCGACAACACCGCCATGAGCCAGCAGCTGGGGTGGTGGAAATGACCACGGGGATCGTCTCACTGGGCCTCCACCTGCCCGGCGCCCCCGTGGGCAACGACAGCGTGGCGGAGGCCAGCGGAGCGGATCCGGCCTGGATACAGGACCGGATCGGCATGCACGCGCGGCACCACGCGGCACCGCGGCAGACCGCCACGGAGCTCGCCGTGGCAGCCGCCGAGAGCGCGCTGACGGGCGCCGCGGTCACCCCCGACCTCATCGTCGTGGCCACCGTGACCCCCGACCGCCCGGTGCCCGCCACCGCCTGCTTCGTCCAGGAGCGGCTCGGACTGGCCGGCGTACCGGCCTTCGACGTGAACGCCGCCTGCTCGGGCTTCATCTACGCGCTGTCCTGCGCCCACGGCATGACGCTCGCGGCGCACGTGCGGACGCCGCTCGTCATCGGCGCGGACACGTTCACCCACGTCGTGGACCCCACCGACCGGCGTACCGCGCCCCTGTTCGGTGACGGCGCCGGAGCGGTGCAACTGGGCCCCGTGCCCGCCGGATACGGAATCCTCGCGGTCGAGCTGTGGGCGGAGGGCTCCCAGGCCATGTACGCCACCGTCCCCCGCGAGGGCTGGTTCGCCATGGACGGGCGGAGCGTCTCCGGAGTCGTCATGGACATGGGGCCCAAGATCCTCCAGGCCGCGCTGGACCGGGCGGGGGCGCGGCTGGACCAACTGGACCGCGTCATCGTGCACCAGGCCAACCCGCGGCTGGTGCGCAGGCTCGCCGAACACGTGGGTCTCGGCGAGGACCAGGTGCCGGCCTACGGGTCCGTCACCGGCAACACGGCATCCGCGTCCGTCCCGGTCGCGCTCGCCATGGCCGACCGCGAACGGCCCTTCCGCCGAGGGGACCTCGTGGCGCTGGTCGCTGTCGGCGCCGGCATGACAGCAGGCGCCGCAGTGCTGCGCTGGTACTAAGGAGAGCGAGATTGAGAGTCCTGGTGGCCGGAGGCGGAACCAGTGAGCCGCCCGCCGACTGCGCGCAGGTGGCCGACATCGAGGTACGCGGCGAACGCGTGCGGTTCGGCGTGGTCGAACGCGCCGACACCGCGTTCGACCCGGCCGCGGACCACAACCGCGCGTACGTGCTCATCGGCGTGCGCTCCTTCTCGCTCGGCGGGAGCGTGCCCGGGAGGCCGGAGTCCGGCCGCGCCCCGTCACGGTGGGTGGAGTTCGGCACGGACTTCGTCGCCGAGGTCCTCGCGGTCGGATCCGCCGTCACCACGCTGGCGCCGGGCGACCGGGTGGTACCGGTGCTGACGTGGCCGCCGGTACGGCCCGACGCCGTGTCGGCCCTGGAGAACCCGGACCGGGCCTCGCGCCAGGTGCAGCGCGTCCACCACGCCGGGCTGCTGCGCCTGCCGCCCGACGCGGGTGACGCCGAGGCGGCGTGCCTGCCGACCGCGGGCGCGACCGCGTACGCCATGGTGCGGCGTGCCGCTGTCGCGCGGGGCGACTCGGTGCTGGTCACCGCCGCCGGTTCGACGACGTCGCTGGCCGCCGTCCAGGCGGCGAGGCTCGCGGGCGGCGAGGTCTACGCCGTGTCGCACGACGGCGCCGCGGCCCCCCTGCTGACCAAGCTCGGCGTCACCCGGTCGTTCTCCGCCGCCGAGCCGGGGGACTGGGCGGAACTCACCGCGCTCGCGAAGTCCCTGCGGGGCTTCGACGTCATCCTCGACCCGGCGTGGCGGAGCCACTTCCGGCTCGCCGCGAAGCTGCTGGGGTTCTCCGGCAGGTACGTCGCCGGGCACGACCCCGCGGCCGAGGACGCCGCCGCGGACTGGGCCCCGGCCGCGGCGAGCCTCGTGGCGAAGAACGCCTCCTTCGCCGGTCAGCGCCGGGGCGGTCGCGAGGACCTCGCGGCCGCGGTGGACGACCTCGTGTCCGGGCGCCTCCAGATGCCCGTGCACACACCCTTCCGGGGGACCGACGTCGGCCCCTTCGTTCTCGGCGGCCTCGATCCGCACACGACCGGCGGAGTCACCTATGCCTTCTAGGAGTCAGAAAGACATGGCGGATATCGCCCAGCACCTCTTCGGTCCGTTCGCCGGGATCGGCGCGCTCGACCTGCCGAACACGGAACTCGTCGAGCCCTTCGACGGGCTTCTGGGGATGTTCTACACGAAGATCGTCAACCAGGCCGGACACGACAACGCGTGGTTCGCCGAGCAGGCGGCGCCCGCGGGCCCGGGCAGGGTGCTCGACCTCTGCTGCGGCGGCGGCCGGTCGGCGGTCGAACTCGCGCGGGCGGGCCACGAGGTCACCGCCGTCGACATCTCGCCCATACAGCTGGCGGCGGCCCAGAAGCGGGCCGCGGAGTTCGGTGTGACGGACCGGATGGCCTTCGTGCGCGCCGACGTCACCACCCTCGACCTCGGTCGGGCCTTCGACGCCGTGGTGATCGGCGGCCTGAGCGTGACGCTGTTCGACGGCGACGCGCGCACCGCCCTCCTGGACACGGTGACCCGGCATCTCGCGCCGGGCGGCCGGCTGCTGTTCGACCACGCACCGGCCCAGCCGGACGAGCAGGAGTCCGAGAAGGTGTTCACGGTGCCGATCCGGCTGCGCGAACGCACCGGCTTCGTGCTGGTCGGCACGCTGCGCAGGCCCGGCCTGCGCACCCAGTTCACCAACATGAGCGCCGAGTTGACGGACAAGGAGTGCCGCACCACGCGCCAGCTGACCGGATTCAGGTTCTGGATCGACAGCACCGAACGCGTCAAGGAGGAACTGGCCCGGCACGGCCTCTCCGTGGTCGCCGCGCACCGCGACCCGGAAGCCGGCGCGGAGGGCCAGTCACCCGCCACCATGCGGGAGTTCCTCGTCGCCGAACGAGTCACGTGACCACCGACCCCGTCCTCGCGGCCCGGCTGCGGCAGTGCGCCGTGCGCGACCAGGAGCTGGCCAAGGTGCCCGGCAAGACCGCCGAGGACGTCGACCGCTGGATGCGGGTCGCCGCCGAGAACGAGCGCTTCCTGTGGGACGTCCTGCACGACCGCGGCTGGCCGGGCCACACCCTCGTCGGTGAGCAGGGCTCCGCCGACGCCATGCTCGTCGTGCAGCACGCCTCGCAGGACCGGAAGCTCCAGCGCTTCGCGCTCGGCTGCCTCATCGAGGCCGTCGACGCCGGGGACGCGGACGCGGCGCACGTCGCGTACCTGACCGACCGCATCCATCTGCACGCCCGGGTCCCGCTGCGGTACGGGACCCAGTACGAGCGCAACGAGCACGGGCAGTACCGGCTGCTTCCGGTGGAGGACCCCGAGACGCTCGACGAACGCCGCGCGCGCATGGGGCTGGAGCCGCTGGACGTCTTCGAGCGACGGCTGCGCGAGGTCTCCGGCAGGGCCGACGTACTGGAGGAGCGCTCGTGAAGCCCATGCGGATCATGGCCACGCCCAGCCCGGCCATCGGCCACTTCTTCCCCCTGGTGCCGGTGCTGTGGGCCCTGCGGAGTGCCGGGCACGACGTACGCGTGGTGGTGCCGGCGTTCTTCGTGAGCACGGTCCTCCAGGCCGGGCTGCCCGCCGTCGCCACCGCTCCGGCGGCGGAGGAGCAGGCGCTCGACGCCCGTGACGACATCGACGACGACCACACCACCGGGACGTACCGGCGGCTCGCGCGCATCGCCGACGCCATGGCGGGCGATGTCGACAGGATCGTCGGCGGCTGGCGGCCGCACCTGGTGATCTCCGACCCGATGGACTTCGCCGGGCGCCGTGCCGCCGCCGACCACGGTCTGCCCCACGCGGAGCACTGGATCGGCGGGTTCCTGCCGACGCGGCCCCGGGCGAGCGCCGCGCAGCATGTCTTCGGCGCACGGCACACCCAGTGGCCGGGAATGGGACCGGTGGCGAGCACGGTGATCGACCCCTGCCCGCCCGGCTTCCAGGACCCGGCGGCGCCCTCGGGCATCCGCACCCGGTACGTCCCCTACAACGGCCCCTCGGCGGTGCCCGCCTGGCTCACGGACAGGGACCGGCCACGGCGGGTGCTGATCACGCTGGGCACGATCGTGTCGCAGGCCCCCGACGCGCACCGGCTGCTGGAGCAGACCCTCGACGCGACGGCGGGACCGGACGTGGAGGTCGTGGTCGCGGCCCGCCCGGGAACCGTGCCCGAGGACCTCGCGAAGCGGGCCAGAGCGGTGCGGTGGCTGCCCGTGGGGCTGGCCGCGCGGAGCTGCGACCTGATCGTCCACCACGGCGGATCGGGCACCATGATGGCCGCGCTCGCGAGCGGCGTGCCGCAGGTGGTCTGCCCCTCGGTGCTGGACCAGACGGACAACGCCCGGCGGCTCGAAGCGGTGGGGGCGGGACGGATGGTCCCCGTGCCGACGGCCCTCGCGGGCGGCGGAGAACTCGGCCGGGCCGTCGAGGAGGTCCTCGGCGACCCCGGCTACGCGAAGGCGGCGGCGGTCCTGCGGGACGAGAACGACGCGGCGCAGCCCCCCGACCGGGCCGCCGCGGAGCTGCTGCGCACGACCGGCGAGAGGTGAGGCAATGCCGAAGTTGACACAGTCCCAGGTGAAGGGGTTCGAGGAGGACGGGTTCGTCTTCCCCGTGGACGCGCTCACACAGGACCGCGCCGCGGAGCTGCGGGACACCGTGCTCACACACCTGGCCGACTGCCACCGGCAGGGCGGTGCGCGCGCCGCGCTCGCCTTCGGGCCCAAGGTGCACCTGATGGCGGAGTGGGCCCACCGCCTGGTGCGGCGGCCGGAGCTGCTGGAGATCGCCGAGAGCATGCTCGGCCCCGACATCCTGGTGTGGGGGACCCAGATCTTCGTCAAGGAGCCGGGCGGCAAGACCGACCTGGCCTGGCACCAGGACGCCCTCACCTACGACCTGGACTCCGAAGGCCGCCTGGCGGCGTTCCGGGTCTGGCTCGCCCTGACGCCCACGTCGGTGGAGAACGGCACGCTGCGCTTCGCCGCGGCGACACACCGGGACGGCATCCGCACCCACCGCAGGACGCCGGGCCTGCGAGGCATGATGCGCGGCGACGAAGCCGCCTTCGACGAGCACGACTTCGTCCGGCACGACGTGGTGCTGCGGCCGGGGCAGTGCTCGCTGCACAACATGCTCGTGGTGCACGGTTCGGGTCTGAACAGGACCAAGGACACCCGGGTGGCCTTCGCCATCGACTACCTGGCGCCTTCGGTGCGCCCCAGCGGCGGCGAGGACTCGGCGCTGCTGGTCCAAGGGCGGGACGCCTACGGGCACTTCGTCCTCGAACAGCCCCCGAGCGACGACCTGGGCGACGAGGCCATGGCCCGGTGCGGCGACGCCGTGGGGATGCGGATGGCCCGCCTTCAGGCGGCGGAGGCGGAGCGCAAGAAGTCGGGGGCCCTGGTCCATGGCTGATCCGGTCGGCGGGCCGCGCGAGAGCGGGCGGCGGGTGGGTGTCTACTACCCGCTCCAGCCCCGCGATCCGCGGCAGCTCGCGCCCTTCGCCAGACTCGCGGCCAAGAGCGCGGACCGGCTCTGGATGGGCCAGTCGCTCAACCTGGACACGCAGCAGACGCTCGCCTATCTGCTCGGGCAGGGCATCAGCCCGGCCCTGGGCGTGGGTGTCTCCCTCATGCCGCTGACCCACCCGTACCAGGCGGCGGTCGCGGCGCGGTCGCTGGCCGCGCTGTCCGGCAAACCGCTCACCGCCGTCTTCGGCGCCGGCAGCCCGGCGTTCCAGCGGGCGCTGAACGGCGCGCCCTACGACAGCCCGCTGGGGGTCTCGCGCGAGTACATCACCACGGTCTCCCGGCTGCTCAAGGGCGCGCGGGGTGAGGTGCGGGACGGGGACGCCACCGCCGGCGCCCGGCTCGACCCCACACTGCGTGACGCCCCCCCGGTGGAGACGGGCCTCGGGGTCCTGCGGGAGAGAATGGCCCGACTGGCGGCGGACCACGCGGACGTCGCGCTCACCTGGCTGGCCCCGCCCGCCTACCTCCGGGAGCGGCTCCTGCCGGTGCTCGGCGGCGGGGAGCGGCGGCCGCGCGTGGTCAGCGTCGTGCACGTCGTCGTGCGGCGGCCCGGCCGCGACGTCCTGGGCGCCGTACGGCTCGCCGTCGGGAACCATCTGAGCGGCCCGCACTACCGGCGGGCACTCACCGCGGCGGGGGTGTCACTGAGCGGAAGCGATCAGGACATCGCGCGGAATCTCGTTGATCACGGTGTGGTACTTGTGGGTACAGCTGACGAAATCGCTTCAAATGTCAGCAGGTACTGGGCCGTTGGCATCGACGAGGTCGTGCTCAACCCCGGTGTGCTCGTGGCGGAAGGCCCGGTGGAAGCCCTGCGGGACCTGCTGGAGGTCACCGCGGCGTGCCGGGCGGCGGCGGAGCCTCAGATGGAGGAAACACCATGAGCGACGCGAAGTTGATCACCGGAGGAGGGGCGAGCATCGGCGCCGCGGCGCGGGCGCCGCTGGCGGCTCTCGGCAAGCGTGGCGGTGGAACGACGATTCCCAGCCAAGATGGCAGCGCCGTCGGCGTGGGTGTGATCGTGTTCCTCTCCGTCGTGGAGATCGTCCTGGTCGATCTGATGCTGTCCTCCACGTGGGCCCGGCTGGTGGCCCTGGTCGCCGCGCTCATCGCGTCCTACCTGATGACGGGCTTCGCGGTGGCGCTGAGCGCCTACCCGCACCGGCTGGCCGGCGAGGCGCTCACGGTCTCCTACGGCGCCTCCTTCCACGCGCGCGTGCCGCTGGACCTGATCAGCGAGGTGTCGCAGCGACGGGTCTTCTCCGACCAGCAGCGGACGGCCGCGGTCAACGACGGCGTGTTGTCCGTCCCGGTCATGTCCACCACCAACCTGGTGCTGAAACTCCGTGAGGCCGCCCGGCTCGAAGCGGGCAAGACCGTCGGGGAGATCCGGGAGATCCGCATCCACGCGACGGACGCCCCCGCCGCGCTGACCTCCATCCGCCGGGCCATGGAGGGCACGCTGCCCGCCGCGGCGGAGCCGGCCGGGCCCCCGGCAGCCCCGAGGCCCGGCCAGGTGCCCACGTGGCTGCGCCGGCTGCGGTGGGCCGGGCTCCTCGTCCTGGTGATCGAGATCCTGCTGGTGACGACCGGGCTGCTGGACTGGCGCGTCGCCGCCGGAATCCTCGTCGTCACCGAAGGCACCCTGTCCGTTCTGGGACTGGTCTTCGGCGCCGCGTTCATCAGCCAGTACCGCAAGCTCCGCCGCACCGGCCAAGGCCGGCGGGAGGCCCTCGGCGAGGCGTTCTTCTCCCTGCTGCCGCCGCCGATCGCGGAAATGGTGCGCCACGAGATCTCCGTATGGGGAATCCTCGCCCGCGCCGTCACCTTCCGCACCCAGGCCCGGCCCGGTGACAGGCTGCTCGGCCGCGTCGGTTTCGCGTGGCGTCCGGGCGTGCTCGCGGCCCTGCTCGCCGCGGGCGGCGTCACGCTGATCACTCGGGCGGGCGTGAGCCCGCTGCCCATCGCGGGCACCGTCGTCCTGCTGTACGCGGCGGCGGCCGCCGCCGCCTTCGCCACGGCGGGCAGGGTCCGGCCGCACACCCTGGGCCGGGAGGACATCGTCCTGCGGTGGGGCCTGCACCACAGCGCGCGCGTTCCCCTCACGGCCATCGACCGGGTCCAGGATGCCGAACGGTCCGGCGACCGGCGGGCCGAGGACTTCTTCCGGGTGCCGGGCCGGGGGCCGGGCGCCCTCGCGTTCCACTTCCGGGAGCCCGTCGAGGTGCCTGCCCGCCTGGGCGCCATGCGCCCTGTCACCACTCTCGTCGTGCCCGTCGCGGACGCCACGGCCGCTCGCGCCCTCATCGACGACCATCAGGTTGAGGAGGCCCAATGAAGGCCCTTGTCCTCGCGGGCGGGTCAGGCACCCGCATGCGCCCGATCACCCACACGTCCGCCAAGCAACTGGTGCCCGTCGCGGGCAAGCCGGTGCTGTTCTACGGGCTGGAGGCGATCGCCGAGGCCGGGATCACCGACGTCGGCCTGATCGTCGGGGAGACGGCTGCCGAGATCGCCGAGGCCATCGGCGACGGCTCGCGGTTCGGCCTGCGCCTCACGTACATCCGCCAGGAACGTCCGCTCGGGCTTGCCCATGCCGTGGCCGTGGCCAGGGACTTCCTGGCCGACGAGGACTTCGTGATGTACCTGGGCGACAACTTCCTGCTCGGCGGCATCACCGAGGTCGTCGAGGACTTCCGCACGGGCGCGCGGCACGACGCCCGGATCCTGTTGAGCCGGTCCGCCGATCCGACCGCCTTCGGCGTGGCCGAACTGGACGGGGACGGCCGTGTCATCGGGCTGGAGGAGAAACCGCGGCACCCCAAGAGCGATCTCGTGCTGGCGGGGATCTACCTCTTCACCCCGGCCGTCCACGAGGCGGTGGCGTCGATCCGGCCCTCCGGTCGCGGGGAGCTGGAGATCACCGACGCCCTCCAGTGGCTCATCGACCACGGCCGGAGTGTCCACTCCTCCGTCATCTCCGGCTACTGGAAGGACACCGGGAACGTCCCCGACATGCTGGAGGCCAACCGTTCCGTCCTGGAGACCGTCGACGCCGTCCAGGAGGGATACGTCGACGGAGCCAGCACGGTCACCGGCCGCGTCCGGATCGGGGCCGGGGCCAAGATCGTCGCCAGCCACGTGGTCGGCCCCGCCGTCATCGGGCCCGGCACCGAGGTCATCGGCTCCTCCATCGGCCCGTACACCTCCGTCTCCGAGGACTGCCGCATCGAGGACAGCGAGATCAGCGGGTCCATCGTGCTGCGGGGCTGTGTGCTGACGGGAGTGGCGCGCATCGAGGAGTCGCTGATCGGCCGCGACGCGGAGGTGCGCAGGTCCCGGGGCGTGCCCACGGTGCACCGCCTCGTCCTCGGCGACAACAGCAGAGTGCAGATAGCGTCATGACGGCGCAGAGGATCCTGGTGACGGGCGGCGCCGGCTTCATCGGCTCCCACTACACGCGCACGCTGCTGCGGGACGCCTCCGCGCGCGTCACCGTGCTGGACGCCCTCACCTACGCCGGCAACCGCGACAACCTCCGTACGGTGAGCGGTCACCCGGGGCTGCGGTTCGTCCACGGGGACATACGCGACGCCGCCGTCGTGGACCGCCTGATGGCCGGGAGCGACCAGGTGGTCCACTTCGCGGCCGAGTCGCACGTGGACCGCTCGATCGCCGACGGCAGGGACTTCACCGAGACCAACGTCGTAGGCACCCAGACCCTGCTGGACGCGGCGCGGCGCCACGGCGTGCGCCGCTTCGTGCACGTCTCCACCGACGAGGTGTACGGCTCCCTGCCATCCGGCGCCGCGGCCGAGACAGCGCCGCTGCGGCCCTCGTCCCCGTACGCCGCGTCCAAGGCCGCCTCCGACCTGATGGCGCTCGCCTACCACCGGACCTACGGGCTGGACGTGCTCATCACCCGGTGCAGCAACAACTACGGCACGCACCAGCACCCCGAGAAGCTCATACCCCGCTTCGTCACCCGGCTGCTGAGCGGCCGCAGTGTGCCGTTGTTCGGGGACGGCGGCCACACACGGGACTGGCTGCACGTCGAGGACCACGTCCGCGGCATCGAACTGGTGCGGGCCCACGGCTCTCCCGGAGAGGTCTACAACATCGGCGGCGGGACGGCCCTGACCAACAAGGAGCTCACCGGACGGCTCCTGGAGTCCTGCGGGCGCGGCTGGGACATGGTCGACCACGTGCGGGACCGCGAGGGCCACGACCGGCGGTACGCCGTCGACGACAGCAAGATCCGCTCGCAGCTCGGCTACCGCACGGTCAGGGTGCTCGGCACCGCCCTGGAGGAGACCGTGCGCTGGTACCGCGACCACCCGCAGTGGTGGGCGCCGCACACGGAAGCCGTCGCCCGGTGAGCTGGCTGGTGACCGGGGCCGGCGGGCTGCTCGGCCGGCACCTCGTCCGCCGCCTCGGGGACGAGCGCGTGGTCGCACTCGACCGCCGGGAGCTGGACATCACGGACGCGGACGCGGTGGACGCGGCGCTCGCGCGCCACCGGCCCCGCGTCGTCGCCAACTGCGCGGCCTGGACCGCCACCGACGACGCCGAGAAGCACCCCCACGCGGCCTGGCGCGTCAACGTGACGGGGACGCGGAACCTCGCCCGTGCCTGCCGTCGGCACGGGGCGGTCCTGCTCCAGCTGTCCAGCGACTACGTCTTCTCCGGGCACGCCCGCACCCCCTACCGGGAGGACGCTCCGACCGGCCCGCTCAACGTGTACGGGCGCACCAAGGCCGCCGCCGAGAGCGCGGTCCTGGACGTGCTCCCCGACGCGGGGTACGTGGTGCGCGCGGCGTGGCTGTACGGCGTCGGCGGCCGCAACTTCGTCGACACGATGATCGGCCTGGAGCGTACGCACGCGAGCGTGCGCGTCGTCGACGACCAGACGGGCCAGCCCACCTGGGCCAAGGACCTGGCCGGGCTCCTCGCCCGCCTCGGCGCCGCCGCGCTGGCGGGCGCCGCCCCGCCCGGCGTCTACCACGGCACCAGCGGCGGGGCGGTCACCTGGCACGGCCTCGCCCAGGAGGTCTTCCGCCTCGTGGGCGCGGACCCCGCGCGGGTACTGCCGGTCACCAGCGGCGAGTTCGGGCTCGCGGCGGCTCGCCCCGGCTACAGCGCGCTGGGCCACGACGGCTGGACCCGGGCGGGGATCGCACCGCTGCGGCACTGGCGCGACGCCCTCCACGCCGCTTTCCCCCTCCTCCACCAGGCCCATGCGCAGAACCACCGGGCCCATGCACAGAAGGGAAGTCCGCGTGCGTCCGTCGGGAATTGAGGGCCTCTGGATCGAGAGGTCCTCCGTCCACCAGGATCACCGGGGCAGTCTCCACGAGTGGTTCCGCGCCTCGCGTTTCACGGAAGCGACGGGGCGGCCCCCCGCCATCGCCCAGGCGAACTGCACGGTCACCAGGCGCGGCAGCGTCCGCGGCATCCACTTCGCCAGCCCCGGGCAGGCCAAGAGCGTCGCCTGCGTGCGGGGGACGGTGCTCGACGTGGTGGTCGACATCCGCACCGGCTCTCCCACGTACGGGCGGTGGCACGCGGAGCGGCTGGACGGCGAGAGCCCCGCGACCGTCCATCTGTCCGAGGACCTCGGCCACGCGTTCATGGCCCTCAGCGAGAACGCCGTCGTCATCTACCTGTCTTCCACGGAGTACGCGCCGGGCCGCGCCCGCGCCGTCCATCCGCTCGATCCCGCGCTGGGCATCGACTGGCCCCTGACCCCCGTCCTGTCCGAGCAGGACAGTTCCGCCCCCACCCTCGCGGAGGCGCGGGCGGCGGGGCTGCTGCCCACCGGGACACCTCGTACGGGAACACCCGCGACCGGAACACGGAGTTCGGCATGACAGATGTGACGCACGCCCTCATCGCGGCGGCCGACCGCGGCCACGCCGACGTGGCGGCGACGGTGGAGAAGGCCGGGCTGCGCGGGGTCGCGGCGGTCCCTATCAACGAGATGCTCTTCCGCGCGCACCTGGACGAACTCGCCGCTCTCGACGACGCGGGCGAGGGCTCCCTCGTGATCACGCTGACGCACGGCGGCGAGGAGACGTCCGTCCTCGTCTCCGTGGGCCCCGGGGGCGTGGAGATCGGCAAGGCCGCCCGCCCGGCGGAGATCCCGCCGACGGTGATCGTCCAGGGCGTGTGCGAGGCGGCGCTCGCCCTGTACGGGCCGCCGGAGCGCGTCTCCTCGGCCGGCCCCGAGATCCGCTGGCCGAGCCCGCACACCATGGTCCCCCGACTGGTGCGGGGCCCGGCCGTCCCCCGTCTGTTCCACGCCGTGGTGCAGCGGGTCGTCCACGTCCTCGAACGGAGCCGGCCCGCGCACCTGACGGAACTCGCCGTCAGGCACGGCACGGACAAGTGGGGCTTCCTCCACCAGTACACGCAGCACTACGAGCGCCACTTCGGCCACCTCCGCGACCGGCCGGTGCGGATCTGCGAGATCGGTGTGGGCGGCTACGGCGACCCCCGGGCGGGCGGCGGCTCACTGAGCATGTGGAAGGAGTTCTTCCCGCGCGGACTCGTGTACGGCGTGGACATCGCCGACAAGCGGGCGCTCGACCGGCCCCGGATCACCACGGTCCGGGCGGACCAGTCGGACCCCGAGGCGCTGCGCTCGATGGCCGAGGAATTCGGCCCCTTCGACATCATCATCGACGACGGGAGTCATATGAGCCCGCACGTCATCACCTCGTTCAGGACGCTTTTCCCCTATCTCGTCGAGGACGGCGTCTACGCGGTCGAGGACCTGCACGGTTCGTACTGGCCGCAGCTCTTCGAGGGCTCGGAGGACGACCTGAACGACCCGGCGTACACCGTGGGATTCCTCAAGCAGATGGTGGACGGACTCAACCACGAGGAATTCCTGAAGAAGGAGACGCGGGTCGCGCGGCCGACCGACAGGACCATCAAGGGCATGCACTTCTACCACAACCTCGCCTTCATCGAGAAAGGCAGGAACGAGGAAGGCGGCCCGATCGCCTCCGTGTTGCGCGAGGCACCGGAAATCCTCGGGGTCGAAGGCCTCCAGTGAACCGCGGACCAGCCGGTCATTTCCTCGGCGGTGTCGTTACGGAAGGAAGACGCAAGTGACGGTCGAGCAGGTCGGCGCGCTGTTCTCCCGGGAGTGGGAGAGCGACCCGAGGCCCACCTACCAGCAGCTGCACGACACGGGCCCCGTCCACCGGGTCACGCTGCCGAGCGGATCGCGGGCATGGCTCGTGACGCGGCACGAGGACGCCTCGGCGGCACTGGCGAACCCTTCGCTGATCAAGGACCCGCTCCGGTTCGGCAAGCGCTCACGCGGCATCCTCTCCACACTGCCCGACCGGCTCCGCACCGTGCTGTTCCGCAACATCCTGGAGATGGACCCGCCCGAACACACCCGGGTGCGGAAGCTGGTGGCACGCCCCTTCAGCGCCGCCCGCATCAGCCGCAGGCTGGCGGACGTGGAGACACGGGCCGTCGCGATGGTGGACGCGCTGCCCGAGCGTGAACCCGTGGACATCGTGCGCGCCTTCTGCTCCCCGTACCCCTTGCGCATCGTCTGCGACCTGCTCGGCGTGCCGGACAGCGAGGAGAGCCGGCTGCGGGTGCAGCGCTGGGCCAGGGTGCTCAACGCGGGGCACGCCGCCGACGCCGGCGCGTACGTCGAGTGCGCGGGCGAGGCCATGGCCTACCTGGAGGAACTGGTCGCCCTCAAACGGCGCGAGCCCGGCGACGACCTGGCCAGCGCCATGGTGGCCTCCCAGGAGGAGGAGGACGGCCTGAGCCCGGAAGAGGTCATCGGGACGCTGTTCATGCTGATCCTCGCGGGCCACGAGTCGACCGCCCATCTGCTGAGCATGTCCCTGCTCGAACTGGCCAGGGACCCGGAACTGCGCCGGGACCTGGCCGAGCACCCCGAACTCCTCCCCAACGCGGCGGAGGAAATGCTCCGGTACACCTCCCCGGTGAAGCTGGCGCCCTGGCGTTACGCCGCCCACGACCTCGCACTCGCGGGCACGGACATCCGCGCGGGCGAGGGCGTCATGGTCGGCGTCGCGGCGGCGAACATGGACCCGGCAGTCTTCCCCGGCCCCGGGCGTCTCGACATCCGCAGGGCGGAAGCCGTCCGGCACCTCTCCTTCGGGCGCGGCATCCATTTCTGCCTGGGCGCGCAACTGGCGAAGATGGAAGCGGCGGCGGCGTTCCGCGCCGTACTGAACCGCTTCCCGGATTTCACCCTCGCCATAGCGGCGGATTCCATCGAATGGCAGCGCGGCGCCATGATCAGAGGGCCGCTCGCCCTTCCCCTCGTCTTCGGAAGCCGCTGAGGAGACCCGCAGACCGTGGCGGCACCGGCCCGCTTCGTCATGTCCACCTTGACAGAGAAATGCGAGCGCATGCCCGAGAACAGGGAATCGATAGCCGTCATCGGCATGGGATGCCGGTTCGCCGGCGGGGTGAATTCGACCGAGAGCTTCTGGGAGCTGCTCATCGAGGGCCGCGACGGCGTCACGCGGATACCCGAGAACCGCTGGGAGAGGTATCTGGAGGCCGACCCGCAGAACGCGGCCGCACTGCGCGAAACGACCCGCATGGGCGCCTTCGTCGACGGCATCGCGGAATTCGACGCCGGATTCTTCGGCATCCTGCCGCGCGAGGCGGAGCAGATGGACCCCCAGCACCGGATGATGCTGGAGGTGACCTGGGAGGCCCTGGAGCACGCGGGAATCCCGCCGCACCGGCTGGCGGGCGGGGACACGGCCGTCTACGTGGGCATCGGCACCGAGGACTACGGACGCCGCCTCATGGAGGACATACCGCGGGTCGAAGCCTGGACCGGCATCGGCTCCGTGCACTGCGGAGCCGCGAACCGGATCTCGTACCACCTGGACCTGCGCGGCCCCAGCATGGCCGTGGACACGGCCTGCTCCGCGTCGCTGACCGCGCTGCACCTCGGGTGCCGGGCGCTGGAGTCGGGCGAGACCTCGCTGGCCATCACGGGCGGCGTCAACGCGATGCTGCACCCGGCCGTCACCAAGATCATGGATGACGCCGGAGCGTGCTCCCCCGACGGGCGCTCGAAGTCCTTCGACGCGAGTGCCGACGGATACGGGCGGGGCGAGGGCGCGGGAGTGCTCATCCTCAAGAGGCTGTCGGACGCCGAACGCGACGGCGACCGCGTGCTCGCCGTGGTCCGCGGCACGGGCATCATGCAGGACGGCCGCACCAACGGCATCATGCAGCCCAGCGCCCGCGCCCAGGCGGACCTGCTGCGCCGCACCTACCGGGAAGCGGGCATCGACCCGGCCTCCGTCGATTACGTGGAGGCCCACGGGACCGGCACCAGCGTCGGCGACCCCATCGAGGCGTCGGCGCTGTCCGAGGTCTTCGGCGCGGACCGGCCCGCCGACCGGCCGCTGCTCATCGGCTCCGTCAAGACGAACATCGGCCACCTGGAGGCGGGCGCCGGGGCCGCCGGACTCATCAAGGCCGTGCTCACCCTGCGGCACGGCGCGATCCCGCCCAGCCTGAACTGCACGGTCCCCAACCCGGCCATCCCCTGGGGCGCCAACGGCCTCGAAGTCGTCACCGAGCCCACGCCGTGGAAGCCCGGCACGGACGGCCCACGACGCGCGGGAGTGTCCGGCTACGGCTTCGGCGGGACGATCGGGCACGTCATCCTGGAGGCGCCCGGCACCGAGCGGCGGTCCGAGGCCCCGGCGCGGGCGGCCACGTCGGACGGCGGGCCCGCCGCCGCGTCGGACGGCCCGTGGCTCTTTCCCGTCTCCGCGGCCGGCCAGGAGGGCCTGCGGGCGAACGCGACCCGCCTCGCGGACTGGCTGGAGGGGCCCGGGAGCCGGGTGAGCCTCCAGTCGGTGGGGCACACCCTGGCCGAGCGCCGCTCGCCGCTGCCCCACCGGGCCGCGGTGATCGCCGCGGACCGGGCCGGACTCGTCGCGGCGCTGCGCGGCCTCGCCGCGGGCGAGGAGCGGGCGGACGTGGTCACCGGTGTCGCGGACGCCGAACCGGCCAAGGCCGTCTGGGTCTTCGCAGGGCAGGGCGCGCAGTGGACCGGCATGGGCCGCGAACTGCTCACCACCGAACCGGCCTTCGCCCAGGTGATCGACGAACTCGGCCCCGTCTACCAGGACGAGCTCGGCGTCACCGCCAGGTCCCTCCTGGAAGGCGGCGCCCTGGAGGGCCCGGAGGCGCTCCAGCCGGCCACCTACGCCGTCCAGATCGCGCTCGCGGCGGTCTGGCGCTCCCACGGCGTCGAACCGGCGGCGGTCATCGGCCACTCGATCGGCGAACTGGCCGCCGCCGTCACGGTCGGCGGGATGTCCCTGCTCGACGCCGCGAGGCTGGCGTGCCGCAGGGCGCTGCTGCTGCGCCCGGCGGCGGGCGCCGGGGCGATGGCGCTGGTCGGCCTGCCGTTCCGGGAAGCGGAGGAGCGGCTGGCGGGGGAGGAGCGGGTCTTCGCCGCCATCGAGTCCTCACCCGTCTCCACCGTCATCGCCGGTGAGACGGCGGCCGTCGCGCGGATCTGCGCGACCTGGGAGGCCGAGGGCCTGGTCGTGCGCAAGGTGCAGGCCGACATCGCCTTCCACACCGCCGAGATGGATCCGTACGCGGCCGAACTGCCGGAGGTCCTGGCGGGCCTGCGGGGCGGAAGGCCCGAGATCGGCTTCTACTCGACGTCGCTGGAGGACCCGCGGGGCGACGCGGACCTGGGCGTCGACTACTGGACGGGCAACCTGCGCAACCCCGTGCGCTTCGCTCAGGCCGTGACCGCCGCGGTGGAGGACGGCCACCGGCACTTCCTGGAGATCTCCAGCCACCCCATCGTCTCGCACTCCATCGCCGAGACCCTCGGCGCACTGGGGACGGACGAGCCGCGGGTGACCGGCACCCTGCGGCGCGACACCCCCGAACAGCGGACCGTGCTCGGCAATCTCGCCGCCCTGCACTGCGCGGGCGTCCCCGCGGACCTCGGCGCCCGGTTCGCGGACGGGGCGGACCTCGCCGACCTGCCCGTCATGGCGTGGCAGCACCAGACGTACTGGAAGGACTCCCGGCCCGGCGGGCGGCCCGGCGTCCGCCGGCACGACCCGGACACCCACACGCTCCTCGGCGGCGCCACCCGTGTCGCGGGCAGCACCCCGCTCTGGCTCTGGCAGACGTACCTGGACATGGCCGGCCGCCCTTACCCGGGCAACCACCCGGTGCACGACGTGGAGATCATCCCGGCGGCGGTGCTGATGAACACCTTCCTCCAGGCCCTGGCGCACGCCGGGGTGGAAGGACCGGGGCGGACACGTCCGGCGCTGGTGGACGTGGCGCTGCGGGTGCCCGTCTCGGTGTCCGTGCCGCGCGACATCCAGATCTCCTACCAGGACTCGACCCTGCGTCTCGCCTCCCGGATCAGCGACGAGTCCACGCCGGAGGGGGAGGACTCCTGGCTGACGCACACCACGGCCTCCATCGACCCGCTGGGCGGGGTCCCGAAGACCCGGTTCGACGCCGACACGGTACGGGCGCGCTGCGCGGAAATGGTCAGCCCGCACTACCTCCACGAACGCGTGCGGCAGATCGGCGTGGCCGGCATGGGCTTCCCCTGGGAGATCCAGGAGCTGCGCCGGGGCGGGCCCAACGAACTGTTCGCCGTCATCGACACGGGCGAGGCGGGGACCGGCACCTGGGCCTCGCTGCTCGACGGGGCGATGACGGTCACCTCCGTGCTGTTCCTCGGCGAGCCGGTCGTGCGGATGCCCTCGAACATCGCGCGCCTGGCCCTCCTCGGCGACCCGCCGCAGCGGGCCCAGGTGCATGTGCGGGCCGCTGAACGGGCGCACGGCGCCGACACGCTGGACGTCGTGGTGGCGGACCTGGAGGGGCATGTCGTCGCCAGTGTCAGCGGCATCAGGCTGACGGTCCTGACCGGCGACCCGAGCGCCGCCGCGACACCTCGCGAACTGGTGCACGAGGTGGTGTGGCGGCCGCTGGAGCTGCCCGCGGCACGCCCCTTGCGGACCGTGGTGGCCGTGGGCGCGGAACCGCGGGGCCTGGCCGCCTCGTGTGCCGCCGCCGACCTGGACTTCCTCGCCGTGGACTCCCCCGAGGAGCTGGCCGCGCTCGGCGCGCGGCTCACCGACACCACCGCCGTCCTGGCGTTCGGCCCGCCCCGTCAGGGGCAGGACGTCGAACGGGCGGCGCACACCGCGGTCTGGACGGTCGGCCGCACCGTGCAGCAGGTCCTGGCCCATGCGGCGGGCCGGCCGCGGGTGTGGGGAGTGACGACCGGAGTACGCGAGAGCGCGGACCACGGGGCGCTCGCGCAGTCACCCGTCTGGGGCCTCGGCCGCATCGCCGCGGCCGAACACCCCGACCTGTGGGGCGGGATCATCGACCTGGACCCGGCGGACCCGGACGAGCACGCGTCACTCCTCCAGGTGGTACGGGCCCGTCCGGAGGCCGATGTGATCTCGGCCCGCAGCGGTGTCCACGAGGAGACGAGGCTGGTGCCCGTGGCCGGCGCGCCCCGGCAGGGCTCCGTCGAATGCCGCCCCGAGGGCACCTACCTGATCACCGGGGGCCTCGGAGCCCTCGGTCTGGAGACGGCGCGCTGGCTGGCGGGCCGCGGCGCCCGGCGCCTGGTCCTCGCGAGCCGCCGGCCCTTCCCGCCCCGTTCCGAATGGGACCGGCGGCACGATCCGGTGACCCGCGGACAGATCGAGGCGCTGCGGGCCCTGGAAGGGCTCGGAGTCACCGTCGCGGTGGTGTCGCTCGACATCACGGACGCCGAGCAGGCCCGCAAGATCCTCAGCAGCGCCGAGCTGGGGCTGCCGCCGATCCGCGGAGTGGTGCACGCCGCGGGTGTCGTGGACGCGCGGATGGTCGCCGACATGGACGCCGAGTCGCTGAGCGCCGTACTGCGGCCCAAGGTGGCCGGAAGCATGGTGCTCGACGAACTGTTCCCCGCCGGGAGCGTCGACTTCATGGTGCTGTTCTCGTCCTGCGGCCACCTCTTCCGCTTCCCCGGCCAGGGCGCCTACGGGGCGGCCAACGCCTTCCTCGACGCGTTGGCGCGGCACCGGAACGCGACCGCCCACGACCACACCATCAGCTTCGGCTGGTCCTCGTGGCGCGGCCTCGGCATGTCGGCCTCCTCCGAGTTCATCGCCGCGGAACTCGCGGCCTTCGGCCACGCGGAGATCTCCGCCACCGAGGCCCTGCGCTCCTGGGAGCACGCGGAGCGGTTCGGCGGGGCGCCCTACGCCGTCTTCCGCCTGGTGTCCACGGACGGCGGACCGCGCCGCATCCCCCTCACCGCGGAGCTGGAGGTCGCGGCGGGCGGGCCCGAGGACGAGGAGGCCCGGACGCCTGACTGGGCCCGCCTCTCCTCGGGGGAGCTCATCGGGCGGCTGGTGGAGGAGGTGCGCGGGGAAGTGGCGAGGGAGATCAAGCTGGCGCCCGAGGAGATCGGGCTGCAACGCCCGCTCCTCGAAATGGGCATGGACTCCGTGATGACGGTGGCGGTCCGCCGTTGCCTGGAACGCCTCTTCCACCTGACACTCCCCGCGACCCTCCTGTGGAACCGCCCCACGGTGCTGGCCATCGCCGAATACCTGGCCGAGTGCCTGGCGCCGGCGGGGGCGGGGAGCGGCGAGGCGTAGAGCCACCGGGGTGACCGGCACCCGCGCCTGCCGGTCACCCCGGGCCCCGGCGGGGGACAGGCCTCAGACGACCCCTCAGAGCCAGCTGCGGGGTGCCGAGCACGCGGTGCGGCTCGGGCATGTGACCGAATGTCATCCCATAGAGCGTTCCGACGAGCGTGGGAGCGAACACCCCTGGTGTGAAAGGCGTCTGCGTTCCGCGGCCAGGGGCTAGCCTCAGTGCATGGGGTCGGTCGAGTTGGCGCTGGGCGTCATCGGCGCGGTCGCGACCGTGATCGCGACCGCCATCCAGGTGCGCGACCGGCTGTCGCGCCGACGAGCTCCTGCGGCCGCGCCGCCCACCGTGGAGCCTCCCGCTGATCCCGGCGGCGGTTACGACGCGTTCGTCTCCTACGCCCGGGCGGACACCCGGACGGCGCGGGCCCTTGCCACCCGGCTCCACGCCGAGGGACTGCGGGTCTTCCTGGCCGAGTGGATCGGCCCGGGACTGGTGGAGACCCTGGAGAAGGAGACGGCCCTTCGCACCACGGCCAACGGCATCCTGGTCTTCAGCGGCACGACCATGAACGACGCCGCGATCCGTGACGAGTACGCGGCGCTGCTTCGGCGAGTGCACTCGGGCGGGCGGCGCTTCATCCCCGTGCTGGTGGACGACGTGGACCTCCCGCCGTTCGCCGAGATCCGTCGGCCGGTAGACCTGCGGAGCCCGGGCAGCGCCCCCTACGACCAGAACCTCACCGCGCTGGTACGGGCCTTACAGCCTCGGAGTGATGCCACCTGACCAGCGTGTTCGTCTCCTATGCCCGTGAGGACGCCGACTGGGCGAGGGCCCTGGCACATCGTCTCGGCCGACGCGGTCTGCAGGTCATCTTCGATGAGTGGGACGTACTGCCCGGTGACGTGACCGTGCACCACACCGAGGCCGCGATCGACAGCGCGGCGTGTGCCCTCGTGCTCATCAGCCCCGCCTCGCGCACCTCGCCATGGGCCCGTGAGGAGTACGCGGCCCTGCTCACGGCCGGGACACGGCGGAGTCTGCGGCTCATCCCCGTGCTGATCGGGGATGCCCCTCTGCCGCCCCTGGCCGCGAGCCGGGTCTGGCGCGACTTCAGACACATGGACGGTTCCGGCTACGAGGAGAAGGTCGACGAACTCGTCGCCGCGATCCGTGGCGAGACCGTCCGAGGTGGCTCCGACGGGTCCGCCGCGCCGGGACACGAGGAGAACATCGCGGCGGCCCAGCCGCTGCCGCCACGCCCCCTCACCCCGCCCGACCAGCCCGCTGTCGTACTCTGCTACGCCGCGGCGGACGCGGCGTACGGCCAGGCACTGGCCGACCAGTTGAGACGAGCGGGACTGCCCGTCTGGTCGGTCGCCGATCTGCGGCCGGGGGACTCCCACGTCTGGTCGGCCCAGCAGCAGTTGGACTTCGCGGCGGCCGTGATCGTGCTGATGTCGCCGTCCTCCCAGGAGTCCGAGGACGTCACGCGCATGATCCTGGAGGCGATGCACCACCGGCGTCCCTTCTTCCCCGTCCTCATCGAGGGGCAGCGCAACTACCTCCTGGCGCACACCTGGTACGTCGATGCCCGGGACGGCCGGCTGCTGAACGAGGACGAGGTCGGCCTGCTGAAGGACCTTGACGCCGCTTCCCGGAACGGGGCCTCGCCGGACGGGACGCCCACGGTGATCCCGGCCCCGCCCTCACAGCCCGCGGTGGAGACGGTCCGGGTGCCGGCGTCCGTCTCCCTCGGGCGGCTCGACAGCTATCTCGCCGAGCGCAATTTCGCGTACGCGGACCTCCAGACCACCGCCATCGTCCTGGAGGCGGCCGACCGTCTGGACGAGGGCTGGCTCAGCACGCGCCATGTGCGCCGTGTTCCGGCCGAGGTTCTGGCACGCGTCGACGGGGTATGGGCCGATCACACACACGGACGGCAGGGCTGGCGTGCCCAGGCGGCGCTGGCCGTGGTGCGAAGCAATCGGCATCTGGACTTCCTCGCGCTGTCGGTGGCCTGCGGATGGCGCAGCTCCAAGAGCGCGCTGGTGCCGCGGTCCTACCAGGAGCTGACGAAGATGGCGGGACCCGGCCCCCGCAACGCGTACTACCCGACGCTGCGCAATCCGCAGAACGAGCCGTTCAGCCACTGGTACGACGAGTGGGTTTCCACGGTTCTGGCCGTGCATCTGCACATGGGGAACGGGGGTCGGTAGATGAGAGGGACGCACCGGGTGGATCTGGGCATCTACCTGGTGGGGTGCGCCGCCGCACTGTGTTCCCTGGCCGTCTCCTTTGACCTGGCGCTCTATGTGCACGCGTCGATCAACGTCTTCGCCGTCGTCGTGGTGACGCGCGGCATCGTGCGGAAGGTGGAGACGCGGAAAAGAGAGGACTTGCGTTCCCATCCGCCCTTGGGCTGCCTCTTTCTCTTCCTTCTGCTTTATGTCACGGCTTGGGAGATCGCACACATGAGTCTGATGATCATCGTCGCCCTTCTGCTCGTTCTGGTGGTTGCCGGTGTCGCCGGTCGGCTCTGCGTCCGATATGTGCCGGCCGGCCATGTAGGTGTCGTGCGGCGACTCCACGGCCGGGCCCATCCGGAGTTCCCCCATGTCACCCCGTACGCCACCCATGGAGTGCTCGCTCGCACCCTGCTGCCGGGGCGCCACTGGAGGGCGCCGTTCCTCTACCAGGTCCAGTGCGTCCCCCGGACACACGTGGCGGAAGGGAAGATCGGCCTGGTCACGGCGAAGGAGGGGCGGGCCCGGCTCTCGGGCCGGGCTCTGGCGCGCGCCGTATCCTGCGACAACTTCCAGAACGGTGAGGATTTCCTGCTGAAAGGCGGTGAAGCGGGCACTCAGGTGGGGGTGCTCGCGGGCGGGCAGTCCTACTCCATCAACACGGAGCTTTTCGAGGTCCAGGAGGTCGACCGGACCCACGTCCCGACCGGCACCATCGGATTGGTCGACGCGAAGGCCGGTAAGATCCCGCCGCCCGGGTCTCTCTTCGGCCCCTACGTGGAGTGCGACGACTTCCAGGACGGCGGGCGGTTCCTCGACGGCGGCGGTCAGCAAGGCAAACAGCTCGCCATTCTCCCCGGCGGTGCTTACTACGACATCAACCCGGCTCTGTTCGACGTCATCACCACCTACAATGTGGGAACACGCGGCGGCGAACTGACGGAATGGCATCTGAAAGAGGTCTCCATTCCCGCCGACCAGACCGGCGTGGTGATCGCGCTCGACGGCGCGCAGCCGGAGGGCGACCGGCCGGGACCGTCCGTGCCGGGCCACCAGGGATACCGTCTGCCGTGGGTGTTCCTCCAGAACGGCGGCTGGCGGGGCGTGCAGGAGGAGACCCTGAGCGGGGGAACGGTCTGTGCGCTCAACCCGTATTTCGTCCGCGTCATGCTGATTCCAACCCATCTCCTCACCCTGGAATGGGATGAGAAGACGCCCGGAGAAGAATTGACGAACTATGACGCGCATCTGGGTCGGATCACGGCTACCGTGCAGGGGTACCGGCTGTTCGTGGACGTGAGGCAGCTGCTCCGGATTCCGGCGGAATCCGCTCCGGAGTTGGTCAGGAGGAACGGCGGAGGACAGTTCTCGGGAATCGGTGGCCTCCACTACGATCGGCTGCCCGTCCAGCGCTTCGTGCAGCGTGTCCTGGGCGCCATTGTCGCCTCGTACTTCAGCCAGATCGCCACTGCGTTGTCAGTGCAGGACTTCTTGCGCAATTATCGAGAAACCCGTCTCGACCTCGCCGCTCTGGTGGAGAACGAACTCAGGGAGTGGGGGGTGGAATCCAGAGGCACCCATCTGGGCGAGTTCCGCGCGGAGGACGAGGCGCTGAACGAGATGCTGCAGAAGCCGGCCTTTGAGGAGATGCGGAGCGAACTGCTCACGCTGCAGCAGGGCAACGCTGAACGTGAGGACGCGATCGACGTCGTGCGGATGCGGGCGGAGAAGCGGCGCAAGGCCCTGGACCTCAAGGCCGAGATCGAGGCCCTCGGCCTGGACAACGTCATGGTGCTGAGGATGCTCAAGGAGATCACCCAGGCGCCGGTGCCCCAGTTCATCAGCGGGGGAGACGTGTCGGCATTCCTCGAAACACAGCCGGTCTCCCGCCTCGAAGGGCTGCTGGAGAAGATGCGCAACCTGAACCCGGGTATCGGTGCCCAGAGTACGGAGCAGCCCTCACTTCCTCGGACGGACGCCGACCCGGGCGACATGAAGGAGTGAGACGCGCGGCAGCGCACGTACGCGGTGCGGAGCGCGCCGGGAGCGGGAGAACACGTCCCACGGGGGCCGCTCATACTCGCGCGCTTCCTATAGCCAGTCCCGCTTCTTGAAGATGATGTACAAGCTCGTGCACACCGCTGCCATCAGCAGAACCGCGAAGGGGTAGCCGTACACCCAGTGCAGCTCCGGCATGTGGTCGAAGTTCATGCCGTAGATGGTTCCGACGAGCGTGGGTGCGAACAGGATGGCCGCCCACGACGAGATCTTCTTGATCTCCTCGTTCTGTTCGAAGCCCGCCTCCGCCAGCGCTCGCATCTCCGCGTTCTGCTGCTGGGTCACCAGTGTCGCGTTGACCGTGAGGATGTCGGCGAGGGCCTGGCGGAAACCGTCGACGCGTTCGCTGGTGTGGGTGACGTGGTCGGCGACGTCCCGTAGGTAGCGCTGGAGTTCCTCGTCGGTGCCGTACTTCGTGAACCCCGCCATCAGCGCGTGCAGCATGCCGACCAGAGGACGGGTGGCACGCTGGAACTCGACCATCTCGCGGGAGAGTTCGTAGATGCGCCGGGAGACCTCGGGGTCGCCGCGGAAGACCTCGGTCTCGATCTCGTCGATGTCGTTCTGGACGCCGGCGACGACCGGAGCGTATCCGTCGACCACCGCGTCGAGGATCGCGTAGAGCACGGCCTCGGGGCCGAGCGCCAGCAGGTCGGGGGAGTCCTCCATGCGGCGGCGGACCGCCGTCAGGTCGGGGGCCGCGCCGTGCCGGACCGTGATGAGGAAGTCGGGGCCCACGAAGACGTGCAGCTCCCCGAAGTCGACCTCCTCGGAGACGTCGAGGTACCGCGCCGCCCGCAGGACGACGAAGAGCGTCTCGCCGTACCGCTCCAGCTTCGGGCGCTGGTGGGCCTCCATCGCGTCCTCGACCGCCAGTTCGTGCAGGTCGAACTCCGCGGCCAGCGACAGCAGCTCGGCCTCCGTCGGACGCGCCAGGCCGATCCACGCCATCCCCTCCCGCCGCTCGCGCAGCTCCCGGAAGGTGTCGGCGAGGGAGGACGGGGTCGCCACGCGGACGCCGTCGCGGTACAGGGCCGCCTGCACGACGCTCGCCTCGTCCCCCTGCGCGGCGGCCGGCCGCGCCGGGCCGGGCGTCTCCGCCTCCTCGGGCGGCGGAGCGGGCTCGGGGCGGACCGTGCGGCGCCACGCGTGCTTCCGCGTGCTCGGCGCGGGACGGGCCCGACGCTCCGCCATGTGCATCGCCTCCGGCCCGGACGTCGTACGGGCCGTGGCGCCTGCCGCCATGCCCTCGCGCAGGATATACACGGCGCATGACGTCGGGGTGGGCCCGGCATGGCCGCGGAATGTCGTATCGCGGACCGTACCTGTCCGCGAGGCTGGCTAACGTGACGCCATGACGAAGACGACCGGAAGCCCGGTGAGCCCTCGCAGCGGCGGCGCCCCCGTCCTGGACACCCGCGCGCTCAACCGCGCCACGCTCGACCGGCAGCTCCTCCTGCGCCGCTCCCGTGACCTCTCCGTCAAGGACGCCGTCAGCCACCTCGTCGGCCTCCAGGCACAGAACGTCAAGCCGCCCTACCACGCCCTCGCCGCCCGCCTTGCCGACTTCGACCCCGCCGAGCTCTCGGCGCTCCTGGAGGCGCGTGAGCTGGTCCGCATGGTCACCATGCGCTCCACCATCCATCTGCACACGGTCGAGGACGCGCTGACGCTGCGTCCTTTCGTGCAGGACGCGCTGGAGCGGGAGCTCGCCGGGTTCCGGCACGGTCTCGCCGGCGTCGACCTCCCGGCGCTCGCGGCGTTCGCGCGGGCGGCCGTCGAGGCGGAGCCCCGCACGATGAAGCAGCTCCGGGTGGCACTGCTCGTACGGTGGCCCGACGCCGACCCGCAGTCCCTCGCGGTCGCCGCGCGGTGCCTGCTGCCGCTGGTGCAGGTGACCCCGCGGGGGCTCTGGCGGCGGAGCGGGCAGGTGGCTCTGACCACGGTCGAGCAGTGGCTCGGCGGCGCGGCGCGGCCACCGGGCGCCGCCGCGCCGCCCCTCCCCGACGCCGTCGTCCTGCGCTACCTCGCGGCCTTCGGGCCCGCCTCCGTCAAGGACATGCAGACCTGGGCGCGGCTCACCCGGCTGCGGGAGGTCTTCGAGCGGCTGCGGCCCCGGCTCCGTGCCTTCCGCGACGCGAACGGCGTGGAGCTCTTCGACCTGCCGGACGCGCCGCGCCCGCCCGCGGACACGCCGGCTCCGCCGCGTTTCCTCCCCGAGTTCGACAACCTCCTCCTCTCCCACGCCGATCGGGCCCGCGTGATCCCTCCGGAGTACAAGGGGCGCACGTGGAAGGGGAACGTCTCGTACTGCGCCTTCCTGGTCGACGGGTTCCTCGCCGGGGTCTGGCGGCTGGAGGAGGACCCGCGGGGCGGGGACGCCGTGCTGACGATCGAGCCGTTCGGCAGGCTGAGCCGGGGCGAGCGGGGCGCTTTGACCGACGAGGCCGAGGTGATGCTGGCGCGGGTCGCCGAGGCGTCCTCCGCGTATGACATCCGCTTCGGCACGGGCATCGCCTAGGGCGGTTGTTGTGTCTGCGCGGGGCACGGGCGCGGCCCCCGCCGCTTCGCGGCGGAAGGTTCTCACCCGCCCACTCACCCGCCCGGTGCTCCGCGGTGGACTCGCCACGTAGGGGGCGGGGCGGGACGTGATCGGCGGTCGTAGGTCAGCGGAACGGCCGGCAGGCTGCGTCGCGTACCGGCCGGAGGGACGTGGGGGTTGGTGCGAGCGCAGCAGAGGGACCGGGCCCCGCCGAGCCTCCTCACTCCCGGCCCACGCCGAGATGCGTCCCGCCGGGCAAGGCCTCGGCCCCCCGTCGGACCCCAGGCATTCGGCCGGGCAAGGCCACGGTCCCGCAATGAACTCCCGGCCGTTCCGCCGGGCAAGGCCACGGCCCCGCAACGCAACGAACGCCTGGGCCTCCCGCCGGGCAGGGCCACGGCCCCGCGACGAACCCCAGGCGCGCCCCGCCAGGCAAGGCCACGCCCCCGCCAAGTCGACCAGCACCCCCGGGGAGTTACGGCAGAAGCCCCGCCCTCCGAGCCGCCACGACCGCCTCCAGGCGCGTATGCGAGCCGAGCTTCCGCATCGCCGACCGCAGATACCCCTTCACCGTCTCCGGCCGCACCCCCAGCCGCTCCGCCGCCACGGCATTCGTGACCCCCGCCGCCACACAGGCCAGCACGTCCACCTCGCGCGGAGCCAACCGCACCGGACGGGACCGTTCAGCCGCGGGTACCGTCGCCGATTCCAGGCGTCCGCACACGGCCAGCAGCTCCGCCCGCAGCGCCGGGTCCGCGATCCGCGGGGCCAGGCCGCGCAGCGCGCCATGCGCCTCGCGGACCTGCTCCCAGGCTCCGGGGCCCGCCACCGGCTCCCGCGCGGCGGCGAGCAGCGACCGCACCTCGTCGCGGACCACTAGCGCCTGCTCCACGTCACGCGCGGCCGCCACCGCCGCCGACAGCGTCCGGTCACCCAGTGGCCGAGCGATGCGCAGCGCCCCGTACAGAACGCCCCGCACCCGCCGCCGCACCACCACGGGCACCGCCAGCACCGACCGCAGCCCCTCCGCCTCGACCGCCGAGTCGTACTCGTGGCTGATGTGCCGGGACACGCTGTAGTCCGTGACGGCGCACGGCCGGGACAGGGCGACCGCCTTGCCGCCGAGCCCGGCCCCCGCGGAGACCGCGAGCCCGCACAGCGCGGGAGTCCCCGTGCCGCTCAGCTCCCCGATCCGTACATGCCGCTGCCCTTCGAGCAGTCCGCCGAAGGCCACCGGGAGGCCCGTGGCGCGGCGCAGCCGCAGCAGAGCGGTCCGCATCTCCACCGTCTCGACGCCGTCAGCCACCATGCGCCCGCCCTTTCACCTCGCGACACCCCCGTTCGGGGGTGGTGAGACCCGCATCACGAATTACACGATGTCCAACAGCGCCGGGCAATGAGTACGACGAGAACCACAGATCACGATGAGAACCACGGACGACGGCAAGAACCGCAGCGCGACAGCACACGGCAAGAATCACCGACCACGGCCAGAGCCACAGACCATGGCAACAGCCGGCAAGACCCACAGAACGACACGGCAGGGGTGCGCATGACGACGACCGGGACGAGCGCGACGGAGCAGTTCCGTACCGCACGGGACTTCTTGCTGCGGCACCGAGAGGATTACGCCGCCGCCTACGAGGGCTTCGCCTGGCCCCGCCCCGAGCGGTTCAACTGGGCGCTCGACTGGTTCGACGTCATCGCGGACGGCAACGAAAGGACCGCCCTGCACATCGTCGAGGAGGACGGCGCCGAGGTCCGCCACTCCTTCGCCCACCTGTCCGCCCGCTCGAACCGGGCCGCCAACTGGCTGCGCGCGCAGGGCGTAGAGGCGGGCGACCGCATCGTGGTGATGCTCGGCAACCAGTCCGAGCTGTGGGAGATCGCCCTCGCCGCGATGAAGCTGCGCGCCGTCGTCATCCCGGCGACCCCGCTGCTCGGCCCCGTGGACCTCCGCGACCGCATCGACCGCGGCCGGGCGCGCCACGTCGTCGTGCGCCCCGAGGACACCGCGAAGTTCGACGACGTGCCCGGCGCATACACGCGCATCGTGGTGGGCGGCGGCGACAGCGGACACGGCGTCGGCTGGACCTCGTACGAAGGCGCCGACGACGCCCCCGACGCCTTCGAGCCCGACGGCGAAACCCGCGCCGACGACCCCCTGATGCTCTACTTCACCTCCGGCACCACCGCTCGCCCCAAGCTCGTCGAGCACACGCACGTGTCCTACCCGGTGGGCCACCTCGCGACGATGTACTGGATCGGCCTCAAGCCCGGCGACGTCCACCTCAACATCTCCTCGCCCGGCTGGGCCAAGCACGCCTGGTCGAACCTCTTCGCCCCGTGGAACGCCGAGGCCACGGTGTTCATCCACCATTACTCCCGCTTCGACGCGGGACGGCTCATGGCGGAGATGGACCGCGGGGGAGTGACGTCGTTCTGCGCGCCGCCCACCGTGTGGCGCATGCTCATCCAGGCCGACCTGACGCAGCTGCGCACCCCGCCGCGCGAGGTCGTCGCCGCGGGCGAGCCGCTGAACCCCGAGGTCATCGAGCAGGTGCGGCGCGACTGGGGTGTCACCATCCGCGACGGCTTCGGCCAGACCGAGACCGCCGTGCAGGTCGCCAACCCGCCGGGGCAGCCGCTGAAGCCCGGCTCCATGGGCCGCCCGACGCCCGGCTACACCGTCGTACTCCTCGACCCGGTGACGGGAGAGCCCGTGGCCGACGGACCCGAGGGCGCGGAGGGCGAGATCTCCCTCGACCTGGGCACGAACCCCGTGGGCCTCATGGCCGGCTACCACGGCGACCCCGAACGCACCGCGGATGCCATGGCGGGCGGCTACTACCGCACGGGCGACATCGGTTCGCGTGACGCCGAGGGCTACATCACCTACGTCGGCCGCTCCGACGACGTCTTCAAGGCCTCGGACTACAAGATCTCCCCGTTCGAGCTGGAGAGCGCCCTCCTGGAACACGAGGCGGTGGCGGAGGCGGCCGTGGTCCCCGCACCGGACGCGGTACGACTCGCCGTGCCCAAGGCGTACGTGGTCCTGGCCGCGGGGTACGAACCCGGCCCCGACACCGCGAAACTGCTCTTCGAGCACTCCAGGGCGACGCTCGCCCCGTACAAGCGGCTGCGCCGACTGGAGTTCGGGACGCTGCCCAAGACCGTGTCCGGCAAGATCCGCCGGATCGAGCTGCGCGAGGCTACCGCCGCGGGTTCGGATGCCGAGTACCGCGAGGAGGACTTTCGATGAGCACGCTTCCGTACGGTGAAGGCGTCGGTCAGGGGGCGCTCTCGTATGCCCATGGCGCCAGTCGCACGCCTCTTCTCGGGGACACCATCGGGCGCAATCTCGACCGGGCCATCGCCTCCTTTCCCGAGCGTGACGCGCTCGTGGACGTGGCGGCGGGGACCCGTTGGACGTACGCGGAGTTCGGTGACGCCGTCGCGCGGCTCGCGCGCGGGTTCCTCGGGTCCGGGGTCGCCAAGGGCGACCGGGTCGGGATCTGGGCGGTGAACTGCGCCGAGTGGGTGCTCGTGCAGTACGCCACCGCCCGCATCGGCGCCATCATGGTGAACATCAACCCGGCGTACCGGGCCCACGAGCTGGAGTTCGTGCTCAACCAGTCGGGGGTGTCCGTCCTGGTCGCCTCGCAGTCCCACAAGAGCAGCGACTACCGCGCGCTCGTCGACGAGGTGCGCCCCCGCTGCCCGCAGTTGCGGGGCGTCCACTACATCGGCGACGGCTCATGGGATGACCTCCTGGCCGCCGCCGAGACGGTCGGAACGGATGAACTCCGCGCCCGCGAGGACGAGTTGAGCTGCGACGACGCCGTCAACATCCAGTACACCTCGGGCACCACCGGCTTCCCCAAGGGGGCCACGCTCTCCCACCACAACATCCTCAACAACGGCTACTGGGTGGGCCGCACCGTCGGCTACTCCGAGCAGGACCGCGTCTGCCTGCCCGTGCCCTTCTACCACTGCTTCGGCATGGTGATGGGCAACCTCGCCGCCACCTCCCACGGCGCGTGCATCGTCATCCCCGCCCCGTCGTTCGACCCCGTGGCCACGCTGCACGCCGTCGAGCGGGAACGGTGCACCTCGCTGTACGGCGTGCCGACGATGTTCATCGCGGAGCTGAACCTCGCCGACTTCGCCACGTACGACCTGAGTTCGCTGCGCACCGGCATCATGGCGGGCTCGCCCTGCCCCGTCGAGGTGATGAAGCGGGTGGTCGCCGAGATGCACATGGCGGAGGTGTCCATCTGCTACGGGATGACCGAGACCTCGCCCGTGTCCACCCAGACGCGCCGCGACGACGACCTGGAGCGCCGCACGGGCACGGTCGGCCGGGTCCTGCCGCACATCGAGGTGAAGGTCGTCGACCCGGCGACCGGCGTCACCCTGCCGCGCGGCGCCTCCGGCGAACTGTGCACCCGCGGCTACAGCGTCATGCTCGGCTACTGGGACGAGCCGGAACGCACCGCCGAGGTCATCGACGCGGGCCGTTGGATGCACACGGGGGATCTCGCGGTCATGCGCGAGGACGGGTACGTCCAGATCGTCGGCCGCATCAAGGACATGATCATCAAGGGCGGCGAGAACGTGTACCCGCGCGAGATCGAGGAGTTCCTGTACGGCCACCCGAAGATCGCCGACGTGCAGGTGGTGGGCGTTCCCGACGAGCGGTACGGAGAGGTGCCCCTCGCCTGCGTGATCCTGCGCGAGCCCGGCGGGACGCTGACCCTGGAGGAGCTCCGGGCCTTCTGCGAGGGGAAGCTCGCCCACTTCAAGATCCCGGCGGCGCTGCGCGTCCTGGAGTCCTTCCCCATGACGGTGTCGGGGAAGGTGCGCAAGATCGAGCTGAGGGAGCGGTTCAGCGAGTGACCTCGTCCGGTCCCGTCGGACGTCCCGTCGTGAATCCGGTGGTGCGTTTCGCCATGCGTTTTGTCGTGCGATTCATCGGGTGTTCCGTCGGGTGTTCCGTCGTGAGGTCGCGGCGCATGCAGAGGCGGGGCCATCGGTCGAGGCCGAGGTCCGCCTCGTGCGCGCGGATGGCGCGGAGGGCCGGGGTGAGTTCCGCTTCGGAGAGCGGACTGAAGCCGATGCGGGCGTAGTACGGGGCGTTCCAGGGGACCTCGGCGAAGGTGGTGAGGGTGAGCGCGGTGCTGCCCCGCGTACGGGCGAACGCCGCCACGTGTTCGATCAGCGCCCGGCCGACGCCTCGCCGGGCGGCTCGGGGGTGCACGGACACCTGCTCGATGTGTTCGGTCAGGTCCGCCTCCAGGTGCCGGCCGATGAGGTACGCGATGGGGGCGCCGGCCGTCGGGCCCTCCGCCTTTGGCCGCCGCTCGGGCCTTGTCGGGCCTTCCGGCTCGGTGGCCACCCAGGCCCGCCCCGCCGCGCGGTACCGCTCCAGCTCCGCGAGCGTCGGCGGCTCGTCGTCCGCGATGGACGCCATGCCGAGGGTACGGAACGGTTCTCCCGCCGCGCGCTCGATGTCCTGGAGCGAGGGGAGGTCGGTGGCGGTGGCGGGGCGGATCAGCATGGGTCGAGTATGGATGGGTGGGCCGCGTTCGGGCCCGGCAATTTCCTGCGTGCCCGTGGCGGGGCGGGGTGGGCCGGTGGTGCGGGCGGGGGTGGAGGCGGGGCGTGCGGTGCGGGTCAGGGGTCGGTTTCAGGCGCCCGTGGCCACCAACTCGTCCGCCGCGCTGTTGACCGGCTGCGGGGTTCCGGTGAGGTCCAGGGTGAACAGCGGCACCGCGAGGGTGTCCGCCAGGGCGCGGGCGGGGGCCGTGTATCCGGCGAGGGAGAAGAAGGCGCAGGCGGGCGGGGTCTCGCCGGCTCCCGTCATGGCCGTGAGCCACAGGCACTCGATGTCGCGCGGGGTGGTGTGCCGCAGGGCCGGATCGACCTGGGCCAGCATGCCGCGCGCGGTGATGCGCACCGCCGACGGCAGGGCGCGGGGAGCGCTGCGGGTGTCGAGGTAACCGAGCCAGCGCAGATACAGCGCGGTCACGGCCACCGCGTCGCGGGCGTCCCTGATGGGCACGGGGCGGAAGACGGGGCGAGGGCGCGGGGCGGTACGGGGGAGGGGGATGGGCGCCGGGGTGAGGGAGGGACCGGGAGCTCCGGTGCTCCCTCGCGGCGGCCTTGCCGCATCGGCCCCGCGCGGCGGCTTTGCCTCGGGGGCTTCGGGGGCTTCCGGAGCCTCGGGCGCCTCACTGCTCCCTTGCGGTGGCTTTGCCTCGGGGGTCTTGGGAGCTTCGAGTGCCGCACTGCTCCCTTGCGGTGGCCTTGCCTGGGGCGTCTCGCGTGCTCCGGGTGTCTCATTGGCCCCGCACGACGGCCGTGCCTCTGGGGTTTTGGAGGCTTCGGGGGCCTCGGGTGCCTCACTGCTTCCTTGTGGTGGCCTTGCCGCATCGGCCCCGCGCGGCGGCTTCGCCTCGGGGGCTTCGGGGGCCTCCGGAGCTTCGGGTGCCTCACCGCTCCCTCGCGGCGGCCTGGCCCCGGAAGTCTCGGGAGCTCCGGAGGCCTTGGAAGCCCCGGAGGCTTCGGGAGTCTTGGCTGCCTCGGTAGCCCCGGGACGCCCCGTGGCTCGCAGCGCGGGTAGCACCGGTACCCGCAGCACGCACCCGCAGTCGCAGTCCAGCTCCGGCTGCGGCCACTGGCCCTGTCGGCCGCAGGACCAGCACCGGACGGTGATCCACTCATCCGCCCAGGTACGGGCGGTGACCCGGGTCAGCGGCGCTCCGCGCGCGACCGGCGGCGCCACCGGCGCCCCGCAGGCGCAGGGCAGGGCCGGGGGCTCGTACAGATGCTCGCGCCGGCAGTCCGGACACCGCACCGGGATGCCGCTTGCCGTCATCGCCTCCACCGTCCGCGTCTCCGCGTCGTCACCGTGCGCCGTACGCCGTCCCTCCATCCTCCACCCGGCGGCCCCCGCATGAGGGCAAGTTGCGGCAAAGCCGCAGGGCCCACGGCCGCCCGGCAGCCACCGGCAGCCACGAACAGCCGTACCAGCCGCACCCCGGCCCGCGTCCCGGCCGGTCGTCCCGGCCGGACGGCCGACCGCATCACGGCCGTCTCTTGACGGTCTTCGCCGCACCCCCTTACATTGCTTCCATATAGCAGAACAATATTTCCACAATGCGGAAATCGAAGCTCGCCGCGGGGCGCGACGGGAGCCGGATCCGCCAGCCGTATCCGGCAGCAGTAAAAGCTGTCGAAGCTGTCGAAGCAGGAGAACCCCATGGCTCGTATGACCGCTGTCCGCGCGGCAGTTGAGATCCTCAAGCGCGAGGGAGTCGTCAACGCGTTCGGTGTCCCCGGCGCCGCGATCAACCCCTTCTACAAGGCCCTCAAGGAGGGCGGTGGCATCGACCACACCCTCGCCCGCCACGTCGAGGGCGCCTCGCACATGGCCGAGGGGTACACCCGCGCCAACCCCGGCAACATCGGCGTCTGCATCGGCACGTCGGGCCCGGCCGGCACCGACATGATCACCGGTCTGTACTCCGCGATCGGTGACTCGATCCCGATCCTGTGCATCACCGGTCAGGCGCCGACGCACCTGCTCCACAAGGAGGACTTCCAGGCCGTCGACATCGCGACGATCGCCAAGCCGGTGACCAAGATGGCCGTCACCGTCCTGGAGGCCGCGCAGGTCCCCGGCATCTTCCAGCAGGCGTTCCACCTGATGCGCTCGGGCCGTCCGGGACCCGTCCTCATCGACCTGCCGATCGACGTCCAGCAGACCGAGATCGAGTTCGATCCCGAGACGTACGAGCCGCTGCCGGTCTACAAGCCCGCCGCGACCCGCGCGCAGATCGAGAAGGCGATCGGCTTCCTCCTCGAATCCGAGCGGCCGCTGATCATCGCGGGCGGCGGCATCATCAACGCCGACGCCTCCGACCTGCTGGTCGAGTTCGCCGAACTCACCAACACCCCCGTCGTGCCCACCCTGATGGGCTGGGGCGCCATCCCCGACGACCACGACCTGAACGCGGGCATGGTCGGCCAGCAGACCGGCCACCGCTACGGCAACGCCACGTTCCTGGAGTCGGACTTCGTCCTCGGCGTCGGCAACCGCTGGGCCAACCGTCACACCGGCTACAAGCTGGATGTGTACACGCAAGGCCGCAAGTTCGTGCACGTCGACATCGAGCCGACGCAGATCGGCAAGATCTTCGCCCCCGACTACGGGATCGCCTCCGACGCGAAGGCGGCACTCGAACTGTTCGTCGAGGTGGCGAAGGAGCTGAAGGCCGCGGGCAAGCTGCCCGACCGCTCGGCGTGGGTCGCCTCCCACCTGCGGCGCAAGGAGACGCTCCAGCGGCGCACGCACTTCGACGACGTTCCGATGAAGCCGCAGCGCGTGTACGAGGAGATGAACAAGGCCTTCGGGCCCGAGACGCGGTACGTCACCACGATCGGCCTCTCGCAGATCGCCGGCGCCCAGATGCTGCACGTCTACAAGCCGCGGCACTGGATCAACTGCGGCCAGGCGGGCCCGCTCGGCTGGACCATCCCGGCCGCGCTCGGCGTCGCGAAGGCCGACCCGGAGACGCCGGTCGTCGCGCTCTCCGGTGACTACGACTTCCAGTTCATGATCGAGGAACTGGCGGTCGGGGCGCAGCACCGCATCCCGTACGTGCACGTCCTCGTCAACAACGCCTACCTCGGTCTGATCCGGCAGGCCCAGATCGGCCTGGACATCAACTTCCAGGTCAATCTGGAGTTTGAGAACCAGAACAGCCCGGAACTCGGTGTCTACGGCGTCGACCACGTCAAGGTGGCCGAGGGGCTGGGCTGCAAGGCGATTCGCGTGACGGAGCCGGGTGAGCTGGGGGCGGCGTTCGAGCAGGCGAAGAAGCTGGCGGTGGAGCATCGCGTGCCGGTGGTCGTCGAGGCGATCCTGGAGCGGATCACGAACATCTCCATGAGTCCTACGGCGGACATCAGCGCGGTGAAGGAGTTCGAGGAGATCGCGACGGAGGTGGCGCATGCGCCTACGGCGATTCGGCCGCTGAAGGTCTGACGGTCCCGTCGAAGCCAGGGGCGGTCCACCCGAGGGGGGTGGACCGCCCCTTCCTTTTGCCCCTGGAGCCTTGGTCTGGGCGGGCTTCTCTCGGCTCGGCGCGCGGTCTCTCGCCTCAGCCGTGGCCTTGGTTTGCGCTGCTCCTTGTGGCTCGGTGCGCGGTTCCTCGCGCCCCTTCCGTCGTGGCCTTGGGCCGCACCGTCCGTCGTGGCTCGGTGTGCGGTTCCTCGCGCCCCCAAACCCCCACCCCACGCGGCCTCAACCCCCCACCCCAAGCCCTGCACCCCCACCCCCCACCCCGCGGCCTCACCCTCGGGCTCCGCCCTGCACCCCAACCCCCAACCAGATGGCCCGCACCCAACCCCCCCCAACCGGAAGACCCGCTCCCGAAGGCCACGCCTCGGCCCCGTGAGTTCGACGGTGGTGGGTCGCCTGGGAGTGCGGGTGGGTGGGAGAGGCCCCTGCGGGGAGCGGAGCCACCCGGGACGCGAAAGAGCGCCGGGTACGGACTTCGTACCCGGCGCTTCGGCCGCGGAGAGAGGGATGTGGTGCCCGCCCGACCGCGCGCGACTGGCGGAACATGCATGCGCGCTGCCGGGCGGAATCCTGGGGGGGGCCTCCGGGGCGCCCCGGGGCGAGAGAGCCGCTGAAAACGCCCAGGGGCGAGGGACCGCGGCGGATGCGACGGCACGGCGTCCTCCTCTCTCAGGTCGAGAGGGGGACCACCGGGCCTTCACCACCGCACTGGCTCGCAGAGCCGCCGCGGACCGGCCTGCCCGTGCGCGCCACGCACCACCCCTCATCCGGGTTCGTGACGCGGGCCGGGCTCAACACCGGCGGGCCGACCTCCCGTCGGCCCACCGGTGAAGCTGAAGTGCCTCAGTCCTCGCGCAGGGCGCGGACGGCCTCCTCGACGCGCTTGCCGTAGTCGGCGTCGGCGGCGTGGAAGTGGGCGAGGTTCTTCTCGATGACGTCGTCGCGGGAGACCTGCGACAGACCGCCGGCGATGTTCGCCACCAGGCGCGACTTCTCGTCCTCGGACATCAGGCGGTACAGCTCACCGGCCTGGAAGAAGTCGTCGTCCTTGGTGTGGGCGGGCGCCTCGTGCGTGCCGGTGTGGCCGTTGACGGCGAGCGGCGCGGACAGGGCCTGGCCGGTCTCGACGGGGCCGTCGTACGAGTTGGGCTCGTAGTTCTTGCGGTCGCGGCCGTAGGCGTTGGACGCCATCAGACCGTCGCGGCCGTAGTTGTCGGCCTTGGTCGCCCTGGGGGCGTTCACCGCGAGCTGGGTGTGGTTGACGCCCAGGCGGTAGCGGTGCGCGTCCGCGTAGGCGAACAGGCGGCCCTGGAGCATCTTGTCGGGGGACGGACCGATGCCGGGCACGAAGTTGTTCGGGGAGAAGGCGGCCTGCTCCACCTCCGCGAACACGTTGTCGGGGTTGCGGTCGAGGACCAGTCGGCCCACCCGCCGCAGCGGGTAGTCCTTGTGCGGCCACACCTTGGTGAGGTCGAACGGGTTGAAGCGGTACTCGGCCGCGTCCGCCGCCGGCATGATCTGCACGTGCAGCGTCCAGGACGGGTTCACGCCCCGCTCGATGGCCTGGAGCAGGTCCGTCTGGTGCGAGTTGGCGTCCTTGCCCGCGAGTTCGGCGCCCTGCTCGGCGGAGAGGCTGCGGATGCCCTGGTTCGTCTTGAAGTGGTACTTGACGAAGAAGGCCTCGCCCTGCGCGTTCGTCCACTGGTAGGTGTGCGAGCCGTAGCCGTTCATGTGACGGTACGAGGCGGGGATGCCGCGGTCACCCATCAGCCAGGTCACCTGGTGCGTGGCCTCGGGGGAGTGCGCCCAGAAGTCCCAGACGTTGTCCGGCTCCTGACGGCCCGTGAAGGGGTCGCGCTTCTGGGAGTGGATGAAGTCGGGGAACTTGATCGGGTCCTTGATGAAGAACACAGGGGTGTTGTTGCCGACGAGGTCGTAGTTGCCCTCCTCGGTGTAGAACTTCACCGCGAAGCCGCGCGGGTCGCGGACGGCGTCCGCGCCGCCGAGGCTGTCCGCCACGGTGGAGAAGCGGGTGAAGACCTCGGTGCGCTTGCCGATCTCGCTCAGGAAGTCGGCGTGGGTGAAGCCGGTGACGTCGTCGGTCACCTCGAAGTAGCCGTACGCGCCGGAGCCGCGGGCGTGCACGACGCGCTCCGGGATGCGCTCGCGGTTGAAGCGGGCGAGCTTCTCCAGGAGGTGCTGGTCCTGGAGAAGGATCGGGCCACCAATGCCGGCGGTGGCGGAGTTCTGGTTGTCGGCGATGGGGGCGCCGGACTCGGTCGTGAGCACACGCTTCGACATGGTGGCGAGGTTGACCTTCCGTACGGACTGCTTCGACTGGTGACGGTGTTCGGGAGCGTATGGAGCCCTGAGCAGCTACGTCAACAGTTTGTTGAAGTTTTTGGTGGGTGTTGCCCGTGCCGCACCGAGGACGGTGCGGCACGGGCGACAAGGGTTCCGGACCGCGGCGACGCCTGGGCGCGACAGGACAGGTGTCAGCGCCGCCGCGGCCCGGAAGTAGGAGGGAGCTCCCGTGACTAGAGCTCGGCGCCCGAGAGGCGCTCGACGGAGCGCAGCAGGGCGGAGTGGTCGAGGCCGCCGTCGCCCTGGGCGCGCAGCGAGGCGACGAGCTGGGCGACGACGCCGCCGACCGGCAGCGCGGCGCCCACGTTGCGGGCGGCGTCGGTGACGATGCCCATGTCCTTGTGGTGCAGGTCGATCCGGAAGCCGGGCTTGAAGTCCCGGTTCAGGAAGTTGTCCTTCTTGCGGGTCAGGACGGTCGAGCCCGCGAGGCCGCCGTTCAGCACGTCGAGCGCGGCCTTCAGGTCCACGCCGGACTTCTCCAGGAAGACCACGGCCTCGGCGCACGCCTGGATGTTGACGGCGACGATGAGCTGGTTGGCGGCCTTGACGGTCTGGCCCGAGCCGTGCGGACCGCACAGCACGATGGTCTTGCCCAGCGCTTCGAGGAGCGGCTTGGCCTCGTCGAAGTCGGCCTGCTCGCCGCCGACCATGATGGACAGGACGGCCTCGATGGCGCCGGCCTCGCCGCCGGAGACCGGGGCGTCCAGGACGCGCAGGCCCTTCTTCTTCGCGGCCTCGGCCAGGTCCACGGAGGTCTGCGGGGTGATCGACGACATGTCGACGATCAGCGCGCCGGACCGCGCGTTCTCCAGGATGCCCTCGGGGCCGTACGCGATGGCCTCGACCTGCGGGGAGGCGGGCACCATCGTGACGACGACGTCGGCGTCCGCGACGGCCTCGGCGATGGACCCGGCGGCCGTGCCGCCGGCGGCGGCGAGCCGGTCCAGCTTGTCCTGCTCCAGTGTGTAACCGGTGACGGAGTAACCCGCCTTGATCAGGTTCTCGGACATGGGGGAGCCCATGATGCCGAGGCCGATCCACGCGATCTTGGGAAGGTTGCTCATGAGGGTGATGCCTTTCTGACTGCTGTTCCTACGTGGCGGGGCCGGCCGCGGGTGAACGGGTGGGTGAGGGGGAGGAGCGCGCCGCGCGGCGGCGGCTAGTTCCCCGCCGGCAGCCAGCCGAAGGCCTCCGCGCTGGGCCGGTCGCCCGGCTTGTACTCCAGGCCGACCCACCCCTCGTAACCCGCGGCGCGCAGCTGGTCGAGGAGCCCTTCGAGGGGCAGGGACCCGGTGCCGGGGGCCCCGCGGCCGGGGTTGTCCGCGATCTGCACGTGACCGGTCTTGGAGACGTGCCGCTCGATCACCGAGGGCAGGTCCTCCCCGTTCATGGACAGGTGGTACAGGTCCATCAGGAACTTCGCGTTGCCGAGTCCGCTCGCCGCGTTCACCTTGTCCACGATCTCGATCGCCTTGGGGGCGCTCACGATCGGGCACTTGGGCGACTCGGGTGCGTTCAGCGCCTCGATCAGCAGGATCGCGCCGACGCGGTCGGCCTCGCGGGCGGCGAGCACCAGGTTCTCCAGGGCGAGTTCGTCCTGGACGGCCGGGTCCACGCCGTCGACGCGGTTGCCGTACAGCGCGTTGAGCGCCGTGCAGCCGAGGGACTTCGCGAAGTCGGCGGCCACCGGCAGGTTGGCGCGGAACCTCTCGCTCTCCTCGCCCGGGACGGACAGGGCGCCGCGGTCGGGTCCGGGCAGCTGTCCCGCGTAGAAGTTCAGGCCCACCAGCTGGACGCCCGCGTCCTCGATCGCCTGCTTCAGGGCGTCGAGCTCGGACTGCTCGGGGGTGGGGGCGTCGACCCAGGGCCACCACAGCTCGACCGCGCCGAAGCCGGCCTTCGCGGCGGCCGCGGGGCGCTCCAGGAGCGGGAGCTCGGTGAAGAGGATCGACAGGTTCACATTGAAGCGCTGGTCGGAGTATCCCATGGGGCTTCCGCGCTCCTTCCGTATTGCGGAAGTTCATTTCTGCTTGATGGAAGAGTGCCTGCCGTGCGCCGAAGCTGTCAAGAGGGCCTTGCCGAAAAATCGGTCGACGGCAGTAGGTTGGCGACGTGCGATTGAGAGTGGAGTTCACGACCGAGCCCTTCGATCTCGACGAGGCCCCGCCGCATGCGCTGGTGGCCCGCGACGTGATCCAGGGGGCTCCGCTGGACGCGGTCGACGTGGGCCCGTTCGGCAACACCGCCGAGGGTGACGTCGACGCGGTCCTGACCGCCGTCGACGCGATGCTGCGCCAGTCCCTGGGCGCGGGTGCCACCCGCGTCTCGCTCCAGGTCAACGTGATCGGTGAGCCGGGGGAGCCGCGCGAGCCGGGGGAGGCGGATAAGTGACCGTTTTCGGGGACGACCCCTTCGTCGCCGCGGTGAAACCGCTGGTGGACGCCATGGGCGGCACAATGCTGCCGCCGGACGAGGCGGGGGTCGACGACGTGGTCCTGGCCTGGGAGGGCGAGGATGTGGTGGCCGTGCGGCTGCCGCAGCTCGCCGACTCCCTCGACCACATCCTGCTCGCCCTGGAGCGCAAGCAGGGCAAGCCGCTGGCCGACCTCGACCGCAAGGCCAAGCAGGAGGTCGTACGCATCCTTGAGTCGCGCGGCGCGTTCTCCGTGCGGCATGGCGTGGAGACGGTCGCGGGTGCGCTCGGCGTCTCCCGCTTCACCGTCTACAACTACCTGAACAGGGAGAACGCCGCGAAGGGCGAATGATCCCCAACTGCCCGGGGCCCGCACCTCCATCGGCCTCCGGACCCGCGACTCCGTCCGCCCCGGGACTCGGACTTCCGTCCGCCCCCCCGGGGGCCCGGACTCCCGTCCGCCCCCGCCGCGCGGTCACCCTGCGCGGCCGAGCCGTCACCCGATCCCCCGGGTGGCGGCTTCTTTGTTCAAGTTATTTCAACAAACTGTTGACGCCGTGTTCTTCACGGTCTTAGCTGTTCCGCAGCCCGTCCAGCACAAGGCCACGGAGGCTCCCGTGACTTCGAGTTCGACACCGGGTCTCACCCGGTTCAATGCCTTGCCGGAGGCCGCGGCCACCGCCGCCCTCCACGAGGCCTGTGCCTCTTCGGCCTGGGGGAGCAGACTGCTCGCCCAGCGCCCCTACGCCACCGTCGAAGCCCTCTTCGCCGCGAGCGACGCCGCCATGGCGGAGCTCACCGCGGACGACCTCGCCGAGGCGATGGCGGGGCATCCGCCGATCGGCCGCCCGAAGCCGGGAGACCCGACCTCCGCCCGCGAACAGCGTGGCATGGCCGGGGCCTCCGAGGAGCTCAAGACCGAACTGCTCGAACTCAACCTGGCCTACCAGGAGAAGTTCGGTCACGTCTTCCTCATCTGCGCGACCGGCGCCACCGCCGAGTTCATGCTCGGCCAGCTCAAGATCCGGATCGAGAACGGGGCGGAGACGGAGCGCGAGATCGTCCGCAGCGAACTGGGCAAGATCAACCGCATCCGCCTGACCCGCCTCGTAGAAGAAGGAAACGACGCATGAGCACGGAAACGACCGCCTCGGTGTCCACGCACATCCTGGACACCAGCGTCGGACGCCCCGCCGAGGGCGTCGCCATCTCCCTCTCCGCCCGCGGTGGCGCAGGCGAGGAGTGGAAGGCGCTCGGCGGCAGCGCGACCGACGCGGACGGGCGCTGCAAGGACCTGCCGGCCCTGCCGGAAGGCACCTCGCACGTACGCCTCGACTTCGAGACCGAGGCGTACTTCCTGACCAAGCAGAACAAGCAAGCCGAGGCGCAGCAGGACGCCCCCGCGAATCGGGACAGCGGCACGACCGGAGCGTTCTTCCCGGAGGTGGCGATCACGTTCGCCGTGACCCCGGGCGAGCACTACCACGTACCGCTGCTGCTCAACCCGTTCGGCTACTCCGTTTACCGAGGGAGCTAGCAGACCATGCCCACCATTCTGGGACAGAACCAGTACGGCAAGGCTGAGAACCGGGTCGTAAAGATCACGCGGGACGGCGACACCCACCACATCAAGGACCTGAACGTCTCCGTCGCCCTCTCCGGCGACCTGGACGACGTCCACTACAACGGCTCGAACGCCAACTGCCTGCCGACGGACACGACGAAGAACACCTGCTTCGCGTTCGCCAAGGAATACGGCATCGACTCCGCCGAGCAGTACGGCATCCACCTCGCCCGGCACTTCGTGGACAGCCAGCCCTCCATCCACCGCGCGCGCATCCGGATCGAGGAGTACGCCTGGGAGCGCATCGGCGGCTCCGACAGCAACGCCAAGTTCATCGGCGCCGACGAGGTCAACCACTCCTTCGTCCGCAAGGGCCAGGAGACGCGGCTCGCCCAGATCACCTATGACGGCGAGAAGTTCGAGGTCCTCTCGGGTCTGAAGGACCTGACCGTGATGAACTCGACGAACTCCGAGTTCTGGGGCTTCATCAAGGACAAGTACACGACCCTGAAGGAGGACTACGACCGCATCCTCGCCACCTCCCTCTCCACCTGGTGGCGCCACAACTGGACCAGCGACGAGCAGCGCATGCCGAGCTGGGAGCGGTCGTACGAGCAGGCCAAGAAGCACATCCTGCACGCCTTCGTGGAGACCTACTCGCTCTCCCTCCAGCAGACGCTGTACCAGATGGGTTCGCGGGTCATCAACAACCGCAGCGAGATCGACGAGATCCGCTTCTCCGCGCCCAACAAGCACCACTTCCGTCAGGACCTCTCGCCCTTCGGCCTCGACAACGAGGCCAAGGACGGAGCCGTCTACTACGCCGCCGACCGTCCCTACGGCCTCATCGAGGCCACCATCCTGCGGGACGGCGTCGAGCCGAAGATCCCGGTCGACATGACCAACCTCTGACGCGGGACGCGCGCCCCCGCCCCACCGCAGCGGGCGGGGGCGCGCCACACCGGAGGGAACCGCAATGGCACAGCCTGCATCGGGGCCGGCGAAAGGCCCGTGTTCCACCCCATCGGAGATGACAGCGGGAACCGAGGCGGCGAAAGAAGCGCCGGCCGTCGACTGTCACCCGGTGGACGAGAAGCTCCACCCCTCGCGGCTCGTCCCCGCCGCACTCCAGCACATCGCCGCCATGTACGCGGGAGTGGTCACCCCTCCGCTGATCATCGGCCAGGCCTGTGGCCTGGACACCGTCGCCCAGACCCGGCTGATCGCCGCCGGACTGCTGATCGCCGGTCTCGCCACCATCCTGCAGACCCTCGGTGTCAAGGGATTCGTCGGCAACCGCCTGCCGTTCGTGAACGCCGCCTCGTCGGCGGGCATCGCCCCCATCCTCGCCATCGCCGAGACCAACGCCAAGGGCGAGCAACTCCCCGCGATCTACGGCGCGGTGATGGTCGCCGGCGTCTTCTGCCTCGTCGTGGGCCCCTTCTTCGGCAAGCTGCTGCGCTTCTTCCCGCCGCTGGTCACCGGGGTCGTCATCACGCTCATCGGCGTCACACTGATGCCCGTGCCCGTGAAGTGGGCGCAGGGCGGCGACGACACCGACCCGGCGTTCGGCGACATGAAGTACCTGGCGCTCGCCGCCTTCACGCTCGTCGTGATCCTGCTGTTCCAGCGTTTCGGCCGCGGCTTCCTCAGACAAGTCGCCCTGCTCGCGGGCATGTTCATCGGCACGCTCGCCGCCATCCCGTTCGGCATGGCCGACTTCACCTCCGTGCAGTCCGCGCCGCTGGCCGCGCTGCCCACGCCGTTCGCCTCCGGCGCGCCCACCTTCCAGCCCGCCGCGATCCTCTCGCTCTGCATCGTGATGCTGGTCCTCATGACCGAGTCCGCCGCGGGCATGCTCGCCCTCGGCGAGATCTGCGAGCGCGAGACCGACGGCAGGACCATCACCCGGGGCCTGCGCACCGACGGCATCGCCACCCTGGTGGGTCCCGTCTTCGGCGGCTTCCCGACCTCCGCCTTCGCGCAGAACGTCGGCGTGGTCTCGCTGACCCGCGTCCGCAGCCGCTACGTCGTCGCGGTCGCCGGTGGCGCGCTCATCGTCCTCGGGGCCTTCCCGGTGCTCGGCGCGGTCGTCAACGTGGTCCCCATGCCGGTGCTCGGCGGCGCGGGCATCGTCCTCTTCGGCTCCATCGCGGTCAGCGGCATCCGTACGCTCTCCGAGGCGGGACTCGACGACAGCTCCAACATCATCCTGGTGGCCGTGTCGCTCGGAGCGGGCATCATCCCGCTCGCCGCGCCCACCTTCTACGCGGAGTTCCCCGCCTGGGCGCAGACCGTCCTCGGTTCCGGCATCAGCGCCGGCGCCCTGGTCGCCGTCTCGCTCAACCTGTTCTTCCATCACCTCGGCACCCGCGGCCCGTCGGCCGCGGCACTCAAATCTTCCTAGGGTCATGCCGTGCCCACCGCCACCAGAAGAGAAGGAAGCACCATGGCAGCATCGGCAACCCCCGACGGCACAGAAGTCGCCGTCGAGCGCATCGTCATAGAGAACGCCGCCATCGCGACCGTCGACGCCGACGACACCGAGTACGCCTCGGGACACGTGGTCGTCGCCGGCAAGCGGATCGAGTCGGTCGGCGCGGGCAGGGCTCCCGAGGGCCTGGAGAACGTCGTACGCCGCGTGGACGCCACCGGCCACCTGATCACCCCGGGTCTGATCAACACCCACCACCACTTCTACCAGTGGATCACCCGCGGCCTCGCCACCGACCACAACCTGTTCAACTGGCTGACCGCGTTGTACCCGACGTGGGCCCGCATCGACGAGCAGATGACCTACGCCGCCGCGCAGGGCTCTCTCGGCATGCTGGCCCGCGGCGGTGTCACCACCGCCATGGACCACCACTACGTCTTCCCGCGCGGCTCCGGCGACATCTCCGGGTCGATCATCCGCGCCGCCGCCGAGATGGGCGTGCGGTTCACCCTGGCCCGCGGCTCCATGGACCGCAGTGAGAAGGACGGCGGCCTGCCGCCGGACTTCGCCGTGGAGAGCCTGGAGGGCGCGCTCGCCGCGACCGAGGAGACGGTGAAGAAGCACCACGACGCCTCCTTCGACGCGATGACGCAGGTGGCCGTCGCCCCCTGCTCGCCCTTCTCCGTCTCCACCGAACTCATGAGGCAGGGCGCCGAGTTGGGGCGTCGCCTCGGCGTGCGGCTGCACACCCACGGCAGTGAGACGGTCGAGGAGGAACGGTTCTGCCACGAGCTGTTCGGCATGGGCCCGACCGACTACTTCGCGTCGACCGGCTGGCTCGGCGACGACGTGTGGATGGCGCACTGCGTCCACATGAACGACTCCGACATCGCCGCCTTCGCCCGCACCGGCACGGGTGTGGCGCACTGCCCCTCCTCCAACGCGCGCCTGGCCGCCGGCATCGCCCGCGTCCCCGACATGCTGAGGGCGGGCGTCCCGGTCGGCCTCGGCGTCGACGGCACCGCCTCCAACGAGTCCGGCGAACTCCACACCGAGTTGCGCAACGCCCTGCTGATCAACCGCCTCGGCGCGCACCGGGAGGCCGCGCTCAACGCCCGCCAGGCCCTGCGCCTCGGCACCTACGGCGGCGCGCAGGTCCTGGGCAGGGCCGCGCAGATCGGCTCCCTGGAGGCCGGCAAGCTCGCCGATCTCGTGCTCTGGAAGATCGACGGCATCGGGCACGCCTCGATCGCCGACCCGGTGACCGCCGTCGTCTTCGGCGCGGCGGCGCCGGTCACCCTCTCCCTCGTCAACGGCAGGCCGGTCGTCGAGGACGGCCGCCTGCTCCACGCCGACGAGGACGCCATAGCCCGCTCCACGCGGGACGAGGCGCAGCGCCTGGCGCGGATCGCCGCCGGGAGCTGACACCTGGAACTCCGGTCGGGGGGGACGGCTCCCGACCGGACTTGAGCAGCCGAGCGGGCTGCTCAAGTGCCGCCCCGGGAACGTGGCCCAACGCTTCACGTTCCCGGGGCGGTCAGCACTACCTGGGCGCATGTGCACCACCGCATACCGAGCAAGTCCTTGCACCACGCACCACCTCCCCCACCTCCCAGAAGCGAAAAGTGCCGGCGCCCAGCCGGTACTGGAAAACAACCGGAGGAGCCACAGTGGCCACTCAGCCCAGGTTCACCAAGCAAGGCACCACCCCGTCGTCCGAGGGCGACGGCGAAGCCTCCATACCCCCGGCCGTGCATCCGGTCGACGAGAAGCTCCCGCCCCTGAAGATGGCCACCACCGGCCTCCAGCACGTCGCCGCCATGTACGCGGGTGTCGTCGCGCCGCCGCTGATCGTCGGCGCGGCCATCGGCCTCTCCGCGAAGGAACTCACCTTCCTGACCGGGGCGTGTCTGTTCACCGCCGGGCTCGCGACCTTCCTCCAGACCCTCGGCGTCTGGAAGATCGGCGCCCGGCTGCCCTTCGTCAACGGCGTCACGTTCGCCGGTGTCGCCCCCATGCTCGCCGTCGTCGACTCCACCAAGGACAAGGACGACGCACTCCCGATCATCTTCGGCGCGGTGATCGTCGCCGGTGTCCTGGGCTTCATCGCGGCCCCGTTCTTCTCGAAGATGATCCGCTTCTTCCCGCCGGTCGTGACCGGAACGGTCATCACCCTCATCGGCATCTCGCTGATGCCGGTCGCCTTCGGGTGGGCGCAGGGCCCGGTCCCCGGCGCCGACGACTACGGCTCGACCAAGAACCTCGCCCTCGCGGGCATCACGCTCGTCGTCGTGCTGCTGCTCCGCCGCTTCACCACCGGTTTCGTCAAGCAGATCGCGGTCCTGCTCGGCCTGGTCATCGGCACGCTCATCGCGATCCCGTTCGACGCCACGGACTTCAGCCCGATCGGTGAGGCGGACATCGTCGGCTTCCCGACGCCCTTCCACTTCGGCGCCCCGCAGTTCGCCGCCGCCGCGATCGTCTCGCTCTGCGTCGTCATGGTCGTCTCGATGACGGAGTCCACGGCCGACATGCTCGCCCTCGGTGAGATCGTCGACCGCCCCGCCGACGAGAAGACCATCGCCGCCGGTCTGCGCGCCGACTGCCTCGGCTCGGCCGTGAGCCCGCTCTTCAACGGCTTCATGTGCAGCGCGTTCGCCCAGAACATCGGCCTGGTCGCGATGACCAAGATCCGCAGCCGGTACGTCGTGGCCGCCGGCGGCGGCTTCCTCGTCCTGATGGGCCTCTGCCCGATGGCCGCCTCCCTGATCGCGGTCGTGCCGCGCCCGGTGCTCGGCGGCGCGGGCGTGGTGCTCTTCGGCTCGGTCGCGGCGAGCGGCATCCAGACGCTGGTCAAGGCCAACCTGGAGAAGGACAACAACGTCCTGATCGTGGCCGTCTCGCTGGCCGTCGGCCTGATCCCGATCGCGGCGCCGGAGTTCTACCACGCGTTCCCGGAGACCGCGAAGATCATCCTCGACTCGGGCATCTCGACCGGCTGCGTGGCGGCGGTCCTGCTGAACCTGGTCTTCAACCACATCGGCAAGGGCCGCGAGGCGGACGACGTCACGTCGCCGATGGAGGGCGGCGAGGCCATCGCCGAACAGCGCACGCACTCCTCACACACGGGGTCTTCCGCTGCCGGGGCGCACTGACGTAACGTCGTGGCGCCGTCGACCGTATGGCGGAAGTTACTTTCCAGTCGGTTACGTCGGCCCTGTTCCGCGTCTCGTGAACTCCCACGGAACGGGGCCGACCTCCGGTGTCACGCAACGGAAGAAGCGCCATCCATGAGTTCTGCAGCGAAGGCCGCGGGAACCGCGACCGCGAGCGCCGCCGCCCCCGAGGTCCATCCGGTCGCCGCGATCTCCGTCGTCCCGATGCCGGTCCTCGCCGCCGTCAGCCTCTTCCTCTTCGGCTCCATCGCGGTCAGCGGCATCCAGACGCTGCTCCAGGCCGACCTGCACCGGGGCGACAACGCCCTCATCGTGGTCGTCACGCTGGGCGCGGGCCTGGCGCCCGCTCTCTCCGACGGTTTCTACGACGCGTTCCCCGCCTGGGCCCAGATCGTCCTCGGCTCCGGCATCTCCACCGGCTGCCTGCTCGCCGTGGCCCTGAACCTCGTCTTCAACCACCTGGGCGCGAAGGGGGGCCCGGCCCCGGCACCCGAGGACGCCGAAGCCGCCGTCACGCACTGAGGCGGAGCGTCAGGGGCGGTCGTGCCACGCGAACGCCGAGATGCGCCAGCCCTCGGGGGTGCGCACGAACTGGATGGTCTTCATGCCGCCGCCCTCGAAGGGCTTGCCGTCCATGATCCCCGCCTTGGCGTACTCGCCGAAGCGCGACGCGATGTCCCCGTGGACGTCGGTCCGCGCGGAGACCTCCCACTCGTGGAACTCCGTCACCCGCCCGCCCGCGGCGAGCAGCTCCTCGCGCGGCCCGATGAACTCCTCCACGGTGAACACGCGGTACTCCGGGGCGGTCACCGCGATGACGCCGCCCGGCAGCATCAGCCTGCGGAGCCGGGCGACGTCGGCGTTCCCGCCGTCACGGTTGTCGAAGGAGCCGAAGAACTCGGCCGTCAGGGTGTCTATCTCAGCCTGGGACATGGCCGGAGACGGTAGCACCGCTGACGGCCGCCCGGTCAGCCGATGCGGTACGAGTCCCCGTAGACCTTCCATTCGAGGGGAGTGTTGAGGCTGAGGTTCCGCTTGTTCAGGAAGACCCGCTGGGCGGTGTCGACGCGGGTGGTGTCCTCGTGCGCCTCCTCCTGCTTCATCGCCCAGACGCGCGCGTCGAGGAAGGCGTGCAGGTACGCCACCTCGTCACCGCCCTGCGCCGGTGGTGTGGCCGAACGCAGCGCGCGCTTGCGGATGTTGCGGAAGCTGGTGGAGTCGCCGCCGTCGCCGTGCATCACGATGGCGTCGTAGTAGCAGAACTGGCCGAGCACGCCGATGCCGTCCGCCTTGCCCTGCTTGACGGCCGGGTTGAAGTAGACGCGGTCGCGCTCGTCGTTCTGCGCCTGCTGGAAGGCCTGGTCCGCGGCGGCCCGCGCCCAGTCGCGCGGGTAGTTCGGGTCGAGCCCGTCGTGCGAGTCGGTGCCGTCGACCCTGCGCAGCGCGGGCAGGTACTTCGCGAGGACGTTGCCGGGCTTGCGCCGCGTGTACAGCTCGACGAGGTCGAGCATGTCGCCGGTGCCGGAGCAGAAGCCGATGATGCCGGCGGTGTAGCCGCGGCCGTCGTCGATGTCCTCGATGTAGCGGTAGTAGTTCTTCCAGTCGAGGCTGGAGTTCTCCGCGCTGCACACGAGCTTCATGGCGATCTCCTTCTTCGCCGGGTCGTCGAGCCCGCCGGCCCTCGCCGCCGTCTGTCCGGCGGACGCTGTCTGCCCGGCGGACGCCGTCTGCGTGGCGACGAGCGGTCCGGCCACGACGGCGGCCCCGATGAAGGTGAGTAGGGTGCGGCGTGAGGTGAGCGTGCGCGAGGGGGTGGGGGAGGAGTGGGGGGTCTGCACGAGGGCCTCCAGGAAAGGGAGTTCATCGATCCGCGGACTGTTAGGAAAGTTTCCTACCAGAGTTCGGGCGTGACGTATACCCGTCAAGCAACCCCCGGGCGCGGGCCCGCCGTGTGGAAAGCGGTCGGCCGGGCAGGCGTTGATCAGTGGCGGCCGCCGGAGCGGCGGCCCCCGACCGAGAACCGCCGACGAGAGAGTGACCCGCACGTGAGCGCGCCAGAAGCCCCCGACGAGACACCGGCAACGCCGGCCCCGGAAGCCGTGGCACGGCACCGGGCGCTGTTCCGGGCCATCCAGCGCCGCAGGAACCCCCGCCTGCGCCAGTCGGACATCACGGTGACCGAGGAGGCCCAGGTCCAGCGCGCGGTGAAGGCGACCGCGCTGGGCAACGCCATGGAGTGGTACGACTTCGGCGTCTACGCCTACCTCGCCGTGATCATCGGCAAGGAGTTCTTCCCGTCGGGCAACGACACCGCGCAGACCCTCTCGTCCCTGGCCACGTTCGCGGCGGCCTTCCTGGTGCGCCCCATCGGCGGCATGTTCTTCGGCCCGCTCGGCGACCGCGTGGGACGCAAGAAGATCCTCGCGCTCACCATGATCATGATGTCGACGGCGACCCTCGCGATCGGCCTGATCCCGAGCTACGCCTCGATCGGCTTCTGGGCGCCGGCCCTGCTCGTCCTCTGCCGCATGGTGCAGGGCTTCTCGACAGGCGGTGAGTACGGCGGCGCCGCGACGTTCATCGCGGAGTACGCGCCCGACAAGCGGCGCGGTTTCTGGGGCTCGTTCCTGGAGTTCGGCACCCTGATCGGCTACACCGTCGCGGCGGTCCTCGTCACCGTCCTGACCATGCTGCTCAGCGACGACGCCATGCAGGCGTGGGGGTGGCGCATCCCGTTCCTGGTGGCCGCCCCGCTCGGGCTCATCGGCCTCTACCTGCGGCTGAAGCTGGACGAGTCGCCCGCGTTCCAGAAGATGGAAGAGGCGGGCGACGGCCCGGCCGCCGAGCGCCAGAAGAAGTCGTTCGCGGAGTCCTTCGTCGGCCAGTGGCGTGCGATGCTGCTCTGCATCGCCCTGGTCGCGGCGTTCAACGTCACCGACTACATGCTGCTCTCGTACATGCCGACCTATCTCACCGAGCGGGGCTTCGGCGAGACCGGCGGCCTGATGTCCATCGTGATCGTCATGCTGATCCTGATGGCGCTCATCAACTCCGTCGGCCGCCTCTCCGACCGCGTCGGCCGCAAGCCGGTCCTGATGGCGGGTTCGGTCGGCTTCTTCGTCCTCGCGCTCCCCGCGTTCCTCCTCATCAAGCAGGGCGGCACGGTCCCCGTCTTCGCGGGCCTGCTCATCCTCGGCCTCGCCCTCGTCTGCTACCTGGGCGCGATGTCGTCCTCGCTGCCCGCCCTGTTCCCCACGGACGTGCGCTACGGCTCGCTCTCCATCGGCTTCAACATCTCCGTCTCGCTCTTCGGCGGCACGACCCCGCTGGTGGTCGCGGCCCTGATCGGAGCCACCGGCAACGACCTGATGCCCGCGTTCTACACGATGCTGGCGGGCCTCGTCGGCATCATCGCCGTGGCCGCGATGAAGGAGACGGCCCGCAAGCCCCTCCAGGGCTCACCGCCCTCGGTGGCGACTCCCGAGGAGGCCAGGGAACTGGTGGAGGCGCAGCGGTAGCTACTCGCCGAGCGCGGCGATGGCCTCGGCCAGCCAGGCCTTCTCCTCTCGGCCGGTGGCGCGGGCGATCCGCAGCATCCCCTGACGGAACAGGTCCGGTTCCTCCTCCGCGCGTACGGGCTTCCCGTCCCGGTAGAAGAAACTCGCCGGGGCGTCGAGGAACGCCTGACGGCGGCGGAGCACCGCGGCCTGCTCCGCCGGGTCGGGCAGATGCCGCAGGAACGCGAGCAGCGTGAAGAACCGCTGCCCGTCGGTGATCTCCACGTCCTTGGGCTCCCGCAGCAGCGCGAGCATCCGCGCACGGCCGGCTTCGGTGAGCGAGAGGACCCGGCGCGGCGCGGCGCCGCTGCCGGGTTCGGTGCGCTGCTCGACGAGGCCCGCCTTGGTCAGCCGGTTGATCGCCGGGTAGAGAGCGCCGTCGCTCACCGGCCGGATGTGGCCGTTCAGACCCTGGATGCGGGCCTTGAGGTCATAACCGTGCAGGGCCTCCTCGTGGAGGAAGCCTAGAATCGTCAACTCCAGCACGAGCGTCGCTCCTTGCCCCTGGGGCTCTTGGCCCATGGACTCCCGGGCTCTCGGCCGTTCGCCCTCGTTACTTCCCTTGTCTCTTCGCTGCGCATGATGCTATCTCTTTTCGCTGTACCTCGAATCGAGATACAGCGAAAAGAGGGGGATGGGTCATGGGCCCGACGGAGCACCGGCGGCGGCTGGTGTCGCTCGCTCTCCCGGTCTACTGCGAACTCCTCGCGGGGGTCACGGCCGGGATCATCAACATGGTCTGGGTGGCAGGGCTCGGCGGAGCCGCCGTCGCCGCGGTGGCCGTCGCCACGAACGTCGAGAACGTCCTGCTCGGCGTCATCCTCATGGCCGGTTCCGGCACAACGGTCCTCGTGGCCCGCGCCCGCGGGGCGGGGGACGCGGCGGCGGCGCACGCGGCGGTGCGCGGAGGCTGGGCGCTGTGGGCGCTGCTCACCCCCGCCGTCGCCGTCGGGGGCTACGCCGCCCGCGAGCCGCTCGCCCGCCTGCTCCTGGACGACGACGGCCACGCGACGCGCCTCGCCACGGAGTACTTCGCCGTCGCCCTGCCCGGCATGGCCGTCTACTTCGCCACGAACGTCGTCGACGGCATCCTCAAGGGCGCGGGCGACACCCGTACGCCGATGCGGCTCTCCCTGCTCGCCAACGGCCTGATCCTCCTCCTGGACCCCCTGCTCATCCTCGGGCTCGGCCTCGGCGTGCGCGGGGCGGCGATCGCCACGGTCACCGGCCGTACGGTGGCGCTGATCTGCGGCCTGGCCGTGCTGCGCCGCTCGTCGCGCGGCCGGCCGGGGACCGCGGGGCGGCGGAAGAAGGTCCTCGCGGCCCGCGCGCTCGCCGCCGACGCGCGGCGGACGGCCGCGACCGGACTGGCCATGTCCGCCGACTTCGTCATCCGCATGACCGGCTCACTCGCGCTCGTCGCCGTCGTCGCCCGCATCGGCGTCGCCGAGGTCGCCGCGTACGGCATCGCCACGAAGGCCATGTACGTCGCCACCATGGCCTTCTACTCCGTACGCCAGGCCGCCGCCATCCACACCGCCCATCTGCTCGGCGCCGGACGCGACGAGCGCCGGGCGGTCCGCCGTCAGGCGCTCACCGTCGCGGGGGCGCTCGGCCTGGCCGCCGCCGTGACGCTGCTCGCCGCCGCGCCCTGGATCATGCGGGCCTTCGGGGCCGGTGGCGACGTGGCCGCCGCCGGGGCGCTCCACCTGCGGTGCCTCGGGCCGTACTTGGTGCTGCTGGCGTGCTTCATCGGGGTGGCCGGTGTCTTCGAGGGCAGCGGCGACAGCCCGGCGCTGGCCCGCATCACGACATACGGCTCAGTGCTTCAACTCGCCCTCGCGTACGCCTTGGTGGGTCTCGGACTGCCGGGTATCTGCCTCGCCATGGCGTGCGCCGTCGCCCTCCAGTGCGCGGCGCTGGCCCGCCTCAGCGGCCGGCGGCGTACGCCACGAACTCCGTCCAGGCCCGCGGGGCCAGGGCCAGCCGCGGCCCTTCGGGGTTCTTGGAGTCGCGTACGTGGAGGGTAGTGGGGCAGGGGGCGATTTCTACGCAGTCGCCGTCTCCACCGCTGCTGTAGCTCGACTTCCGCCAGTCCAGGGCGTCTTCGATGCAGTCATCACCGGAGCCGCCGCTGTGACTGCTCTTGAACCAGGACAATTCGAAGGTGCTCATTGCGCTCCTCGCATCCGCTTCAGCAGGCTCACCGAGTCGTCGAACGAAAGAGCCTGTGCGCGCATCCTGGCATACCGCATCTGCAGAACGCTGATTTCTTTGGGTTGGCTGATGAACTGTCCGTTCCGTTGGCCTTCGGCGTAGGCGAACCACCGGTTCTCGGGGGTTTCCAGCAACTGGATCGGGCCGTCCATCCCCGCATGGCTCGTCCGCACCACCGGCATGATCTGCAACTCGATGTTCCGGTGTTCCGCGAGCCCGAGAACGTGATCGACCAGTTCCATGGTGACTTCGTGCCCACCCATGCCCCGCAGGAACAAGTGTTCCTCCAGGATGAAGCTGTACGCGGTGTTCGGCCGCTCCGTGAGCAGCAGTTGACGCTCGGACCGCGCTTCCAGTTGCGCCTCGATCTGGTTGTCCCCCAGCGGCGGAAGCTGGTTGACGAACAGCGTCCGCGCGTACGCCTGCGTCTGCAACAGGCCGGGGATCAAACGGCATTCGTACGTCGAGAGGGCCACCGCCTCCTGTTCGAGCTGGGCCCACTGGCGGAACCAGGACGCCAGCCCCCGCTGCCGGGACAGCTGGCCCGCGGCCATGCGCAACGTGTCGAAGGCGTCCAGCGCCGTCTCGCACAGGTCGATGAACTGCGTGGGCGGAAAGCGTCTGCCCTGCTCGACGGAGGCGATGAAGTGGGCGGAGTAGCCGAGGTGCCGGGCCAGGGACTCCTGGGTGTACCCGGCACGCTTGCGGAAACTCTTCAGAACGGCGCCGAAGGCCTTGAGCCCTTCGGTCGGTTCGGGCTCGCTGCCGCCCGGCGCGCATGACGACCTCACGGGTATCCCCTGACGCTCGCTTATCGGTCCCCGCCAACGCGCCCATGGTCACGGCCGGTTGGCCCCGCTGTCCACTTTTCGCACTCGTACAGTCACGGAGCGTACGAGTTCTGGCGCGGCGTCCGCCGTGCCCCGCGGGTCAGACCCGCGCCGCGTACCGCCAGAAGTCCCGCATGGACGCGGGCGGGGCCGGGTCCGTCATCCACCGCTGGGTCAGCAGGATCGCCGTCGTGCCGGTGGACGGGGTGAGGTGGGCCGTCGTGCCCGTGCCGCCCACCCAGCCGTAGCGGCCCGGGACGTTCCAGGGCGATGTCCGGGTGACGTCCACCGAGCCGCCGAAGCCCCAGCCCTGGCCCCCCGTGAACAGGCCGCTCGCCTCCCGCTGGGCCGCGGTCAGGTGGTCGGTGGTCATCAGGCGCACGGACTCGGGCGTCAGGAGGCGGCGCCCTGCCGCGGTGCCCTCCGCCAGGAGCAGGCGGGCGAAGGCGTGGTAGTCGTCGACCGTGGAGACCAGGCCGCCCGCGCCCGAGGGGAACGCCGGCGGGGCGCTCCACTGGCCGTCGGGGGTGTCCGTCAGCTCCAGCGTGCCGTCCTCGGGGCCGGGGCGGTAGGAGCTCGTGAACCGGGCGCGCTTGGCGGGCGGCACGTGGAAGTCCGTGTCCGCCATGCCGAGCGGCTCGAAGATCCGCTCCGCGAGGAACTCGGGCAGGGGGCGGCCCGCGACCCGGGCGATCAGCACGCCCTGGATGTCCGAGCAGGTGTTGTACAGCCAGGTCTCGCCCGGCTGGCGCAGGAGCGGGATGCGGGCCAGCGCCGCCATCCACGTGTCGGGCTCCGCGGCCTCCGTCGGCCGGGGCGCGCCCTGCTTCAGCTCGTCGAACAGCGGCTGCACCGCGGGGCAGTCGAAGTCGGCGGGGAAGCCGTACCCGGCGCGGAAGGTGAGCAGGTCGAGGACCGTGATCGGCCTGACGGCGGGGACGACGTCGTCGACGGGGCTCGACGGCGTGCGGACGACGGACGGCGACGCGAGCTCGGGCAGCCACGTCGCCACCGGGTCGTCGAGGGCGATCCGGCCGTCGTCGACCAGCATCATCACCGCCGCGGCCACGATCGGCTTGGTGATCGAGGCGATGCGGAAGATGGAGTCCCTGGCCATCGGCGCGCTGCCCTCGGTGTCGACCGAGCCCGCGGCCCCGACTTCCGCCTTCTCGCCGCGGGCCACGAGAGCGACGGCGCCCGGCGCCCTCCCGGGCCCCTTGCCGACATGTGCTTCGACTACGTCCAGCAGGGTCGTTCCGGTCATCGGTCCACCTTCCCGCGGTCGCCGCGCACCTGTGTGCGCGGGCGTCGGAAGGTGGACCGGTCTCCCGGCCGGAACTCATCTGCGGCCCGGGGGCCAGGACGTCACGGCTTGCGCGCCACCGCGCCGTAGGCGTCGACCTGGGCCGGGTCGGCCGTCTCCGCACGCCAGCGCGTGACCTGCTCGACGCCCGGCTCCAGGAGTTCGAGGCCGTCGAAGAAGGCGGCTATCTCCTCGACGCTGCGCACGTGGTAGGGGATCGCGCCGCTCCTGTTGTACTCGTTCGACGCCGCGATCATGCCCTCGCTGGTGGCCGTGGAGTCGCTGATGACGAGGAAGCTGCCGGACGGCAGCGCGGCCATCAGGCGGGTGACCAGGTCGCACGCCTTGCCGTGGTCGGCGACGTGGCCGAGCGTGTTGAGGATGATCAGGGCGACCGGCTGCGACAGGTCGAGCGTCTTCGACGCCTCCCGCAGGATCGCGTCCGGGTCGTACAGGTCCGCGTCGATGTACGCCGTCTCGCCCTCGGGCGTGCTGGTCAGCAGGGCGCGGGCGTGCGCGAGGACCAGTGGGTCGTTGTCCACGTACACGATGCGGGAGTCGGGGGCGACCCGCTGCGCGACCTGGTGGGTGTTGTCGGCCGTGGGCAGGCCGGTGCCGATGTCGAGGAACTGCCGGACACCCTGCTCGCCCGCCAGGTGGCGGACCGCGCGGCCCAGGAACTGACGGCTGGTGCGCGCCACGTCGACCAGGCCCGGGAAGATCTCCTTGATCTGGTCGCCGAGCTCGCGGTCCTTCTCGTAGTTGTCCTTGCCGCCCACGAAGTAGTTCCAGAACCGCGCCGAATGCGGCTTGCTGGTGTCGATGCGCGCGCGGATGCCGGCGGTGGAGTCGAGCTGCGAGTCGTGGTCGGACACGGGAGCCTCCTGGGAACCTGCGGTGAGCCGCACGGCAGCCGTGGCCGCGGTGCGTGGGCGAGGGCATCGCCGAGGGGCCGGGCCGCCGGGGTGCCGACGTACCGGTAGTTCGACGATCAAGCATCAATCTAGACGGTCGGCCCGCGGCCCGCGTCCCCGACCCGGGCATCGGGGCGGTGGCACAACGCGGGGTGGAACGGCCGCGTTTGCCGGCGGTCTCGCGCGAGTCGGCCCGCTCGGGAAGACTGGTCACCGTACGACTCGGGGGACGGGGGTTCCGGTTGAGGGCGCATCCGCTGATGATGCTGGTCGTTGTCTGCGCGGTGCTCTGGCCCGCACCGGCGCGGGCCGAGGAGAAACCGGTGGACGGGTGGTGTGCGACGGCCGGCCTGGACAAGGCGGAGGCGAGCGCGTCGATCCGGCTCCGCCACGGCGGACGCGACCACACCAAGGTCACCGCACGGCTGACCGTGCACGTGCCGTCGTCCTGGAAGCTCGCCCCCTCGCTCCTGCTCGCCGAGGACAGCGGCGGCTACCGCAGGGCCATGGGCTGCCTCACCCGCTCCGACGAATCCCAGCACCGGTGGTGGGGCGAGTGGCGCCCGCGCGGCAGCCCCCGGGTGACCTCGGAGAAGGGCGGCCACCTCGTCCGCTTCGACACCTTCTCCTGGATCGACGAGCACGAGGGCTGGTTCGCCCTCGGCCCCTGGCGGATCGAACGGGGCACCGCCCACTGGCGGCTGCGCTTCACACCGGCGCCGGGCCTGCACCGCGTGAACTGGACGCGGATCACGGTGGACCCGGGCGAGCCGGGCGCGGAGTCCGCCCGGCCGAAGCCGGTCGCCGCCGAGGGCGCCACCGGGCTCGTGTGGCGGCCGAAGGGCGAGAGGAAGCCGCCCGACGTCACGGTGCGCCTCAAGCCGGGCTGGCAGCGGTCGTTCGCCGCGCAGGACGACCGGTTCCTGTTCGCCAACCTCAGCTCCGGGGGCAACCTGGCCTGGACGGGCATCGTCTCGGGGCTGCTGCTCGTCGCCGCCTTCAGACTGCGGCGGCGCGCCGGCGCCGGAGCCACCGAGGCGGCGTCCGCGCGTACGCTCTCGGACTGGGCCTGGATCTCGGCCGGCGCCGTCCTCGTCTTCGACGGCGACACCGTCCTGCTGCGCTGGCTGTACGCCCTGGGCGACGAGGACCTCTGGATCGGCCGCGAGCCGCGGATCGCCCTGGCCGCGGCGGTCTGCGCCGCCGTACCGCTGCTCGCCTTCGGCAGGCAGGGGCGGTACATCACGGGAGCGGGCGCCGTCCTCGCCGCGCCCGTCCTGGCGGTGGCCTGCCAACCGGACCTGTTCGGCCTGCCCGACGACCTCGACATCAGCGGCGGCACCCCCGAGGGCGCGTTCTTCTCCCTGCTCACGGCGGCGTTCTGCGCCCAGACGCTCACCTTCCTCGGCTTCACGGCCGCCGCCTGGCGGCTGGCCGGCGAGGGCGGTCTGATCCCGCCGGGCAGGGCGGGAACGCCCCGCGCGCTGCTCCTGCGGTACGCGGGCCCGCTGACCCTCGGCGTCACGGCGGCCGTCGGCGCGTGCTACACCCTGGCCACCGAACGCAACTGGCAGCGCGTCTCCTGGCTCAGCCTGCGCGGCGAGCCCGCCTACGGGCTCGGACACCGGGGCGAACTCCGCTCCCACCTCACCTGGTACACCGTGAACGGCCAGAACTGGTGGCTCCCGGTGTGGGTCCTCACCGGACTCGCCCTTTACGCGGTGCTGCGCGCCACCGGGGACCGGTCCGCCGAGTCACCGCTGGCCGAGCCGGCGGACCGCAGGGTGTTCCTGCTCTTCTTCCCCGTCGTCGTCGGCATGTCCCTCGGCCTGTTCGCCAACAACGCCCTGCTGTCGCCCCTGTGGATCTTCATCAACACCGCGGCCCTGCGCCTCGCCGCCTCCGCCGGCGCGTCCCGGGCCGTCCTCGGCCGTGGCCTCGACGCGTCGGGGGAGCGGCTCGGGCTGAGCGTCACGGCCGCGCGGCGCGCCGACATCCTCGGCAGGGCCCGCCGCTACCGCGAGATCCACGCCAAGATGCGCCGCCTCGACCAGGGGCAGTCCGACGACGACATACTCCAGCGCCGCCTGCTCGAACAGGAGATCCGCGGACTGCACGCGTGGACCGGCGCCGGGGGAGGGGCGGACCGGCTGCCCCCGCAGGTCTCGGTCGTCGACGTGGCGCTGTCGATGGGGCCGCGCGACACCTGGTGGGACAACGGCCGCAGGGCCGCCCGCTTCGCCTTCTTCGTCGGGCTTCCGGCGAGCGGGCTGGTCGTCTGGTCGGGGTGGGTGCGCGGGGACAACTGGCGGGCCAGCACCTACTTCGGCTTCGGCCTGCCCGACGCGGTGTCCGGCTTCCTGGCCTGGCAGGTGTGCTGGGCCGGCGCAGGCTTCGTGCTCGGCGCGCTCTGGCGGTGCCTGCCGGGGCGGCGCGGCCCGGTGCGGGCGCTGCCCGTGGCCGCGGCCTTCGCGCTGCCCGCCGGCGTCGACGCGCTGGGCAACCTGTACCTCGACCAGGGGTACGGGGACGTGGGGCTGTGCGTCGTGGCCATGCTGTTCGTGCTCACGGTCACCGGCATCGCCCTGGACCTCGACATCTTCCAGGACGAACGCCGGTTCTGGCAGAGCCGGTTCGGGCTGCTCCTGTCCGTCTACCAGATGCGGTACTTCTCGCTCCAGCTCGCCTACCTGGTGGCCCAGGCCGTGGCGATGCTCACCCTCTGGCAGTTCTTCACCGACACCGGTGGGGGGCCGCCGCCCAAGGAGTTCGAGAGCGGCGGCGGTGGCGGCGGGAAGTGACCGGCGGGGTCACCAGATGGCCGGCACCCACTCCGGGTGGTCGATGAACGGGTTCCTGTTGTGCTGGTACGTGTCGAAGATGACCTGGTTGCGCTTCTTCTCGAAGGCGTCCGGCGGGTCCTCGTCGTTCCACTGCTTGAGGACCGAGAGGCGGCCGATGGCGGGCGCGCTGCCGTTGTCGACCTCGTCGTTGGGCTCCAGGTCGGGGAAGCCGCTCTCGCCGTCGTAGCGCACGGCCATGTAGAGGATCATGCGGGCCACGTCGCCCTTGACCTCGTCGCGGGGCTCGAAGGAGTCGCCGTCGGTGAGGCTGCCGGGGGCGCCGGCCACCGCGCTGCCGCCGTTGTCGAAGTCCTTGTTGCCGCGGATGCTGTTGACCGTGACGTCCGCGGGGCGGAGGTGGTGGATGTCGGTGCCGGGGCCCGTCGCCGTGCCGAAGTCGCCGTGGGACTTGGCCCAGACGTGCTCGCGGTTCCAGTCGCCCTGGTCGCCGCCGTTCGCGCTCTTGCTGCGTGAGGCGCCGCTGTAGAGCAGGATGACGTTCGCGCTGTTGGCCGGGTCCTCGTCGGTGGCCTTCAGGGCGTCCCAGACCTGGGAGTACGACAGCTTCGTCTGGTCGCTGACGATCGTGTGCAGCGCGGACTTCAGCTCGGGGCCCGTCTTGCCGAGGGCGTCCTGGTAGTACGTGTCGTCATAGGCGCCGACGGCCGAGGGCGCGGCGGCCGGGGCGGGGGAGGCGGTGGCCGTCGCGGCCGTCGGCACGGTGATGCCGACGAGCACCGCGGCGGCGGTCAGGGCCAGGGGTTTCCAGCGGCGTACGCGCGGGACGGGCATGTGGGGGGTGTCCTTTCCCGGAACCGGTCTCGCGCGCCGCACGTCCGCCCGAGCGGCGCGCGGTCTACGCGAGTTGACTGGTCAGTCACCGGGAGAGTGGCACGGATGTGCGTACGATCGTGTGAACGGTACGGGGCGGTTGCGTGACGATGTCATGCACACGGTCACCCGTACGCGGTGGTGCGGGCCGGCCGCGCGTTCACAGCCCCAGCAGGGAGGGATCGCTCGCCAGCGCCCTGAAGCACTCCCGCGGGTCCGCCACGAGCCGCCGCTCCTTCAGGTCCATCAGGCCGCCGACCGAGGTGAACGTCGCGGCCACCGTGCCGTCCGCCTTCGTGACCGCCTGCTCGATCCGGAACGTCTTGCCGCCGCCCCAGACGAACGCGCAGCTCACCGTCGTCTCGTCGCCCGCGCGCAGCTCGCTGCGGTAGCGGACGGTGTTCTCCAAGGCGACCGGGCCCACGCCCTTGTCGAGCAGGTCGGTCTGGGCGATGCCCGCCGCGCGGAGCAGGGACCAGCGGGCGTGCTCGGCGTACTGGAGGTAGACGGCCTGGTTCACGTGCCCCTGCGTGTCCGTCTCGTACCCACGGACGTCGACGCGCACGGAAAACGGCTCTGCCACGGTGTTCCCCTCGGTTCGGTGATCGGTGATCGGTGATCGGTGATCGGTGATCGGTGATCGGTGATCGACGACTGGTGACCGGTCATCGGTTGTGTCCGGGTGCTTGCAACTCGGCTGCCGGGCGGGGCATTCCGCGCGCGGGCGGCGGCTCATGCCCTTCTCGGTGACGCCAGCAGATAACGGTCCCCGCCGCGCGCCCCCGTGTGCTCGCCGACCTGCCAGCCCGCCTGCTCCAGGGCCGCCGCGCAGGCCCGCAGCCCCTCGGGCGACGGCTCGCGCACGGCGACGGCCTCGGGCTGCGGGGTGTCGGTCACCCGGTAGCCCTCGCGGCCGGGGGCGGCGGGGGAGCGGCCCGCGGCCTCCAGGGCCAGGGCCGCCGCCCGGACCAGGTGCGTGCGCTCCCAGGCGCAGGGGCGGTCCCGTGAGCCGTCGGGATTGGTCATGCGGCGCAGCTCGACCAGGCCCTCCCAGGCGCCGCGGACCTCCCGCGCGCGCGGTGGGCCCTCGCTGCCGGGCGCCGACGTCTCCGTGCCGGTGCGGGCGGCGAAGACCCCGGAGTCCGGCGCGGGCCCGGCCGGCTCGGGGGCCGCGGCGGGGGCGGCGCCCTCGTCCCGTACGCGATGGCCCGCCGGGGTCAGGAAGAACGCGCGCGGGGGCCGCGGGTGACGGAAGGCGAGGCGGGCCCTGACCAGGGCCATGAGCTGCGCCTCGGTCCCCGAAAGGCGGCCCGTCTGCGGGTCCGCGGCCTCGATGATCCGCCGCTGGGCGGCCGTGGGTGGCTTCACCGCGCGTGCACCCCTTCCCCCGTGAGTCCGTCGCCGCCGTCCGCTGCACCGGCCACTGGTTCCGATGATGCCTCGCGGCACTGACAACGGGCCCGGGAGCGAGGGCGGACGGGCCGTGCCACGGCGGGGTCAGGGCCGCTGGTTCCAGCTCGCCACCACGGGACGCCCGTGCTCCGTGCTCAGACGGCACACCGTGCCCGTGGCGAGGACGAACATCGAGCCGCCCGACGGCGGCAGGCCCAGGCGGCGGGCCGCGAGGACGCGGAGGAAGTGGCTGTGGGCGAAGAGGACGACACTGCCCTCGTAGTTGGCGAGGGCCGCGTCCACCTTGGCCAGCATGCGGTCGGCGCGCTCGCCCACCTGCCGGGGGTTCTCGCCGGGGTGCTCCGGCGGGCCGAGGGCGACGCCGTCGTCGAAGAGGTACCAGTGCGGCCGCGTGCGGTGGATCTCGACGGTCGTGACGCCCTCGTAGGCCCCGTACTCCCACTCGCTGAGGTCGGGGTCGACGCGGGCGTCGGGGAACCCGGCCAGCTCCGCGGTCTCCCGCGAGCGCTGCCGGGGGCTGGTGAACGCCGCGCCGATCCGGAACCCGCCGATCAGCGGGGCGAGCGAGCGGGCCTGCTCCCTGCCGTTGTCCGTCAGGGGGATGTCCGTCCAGCTCGTGTGCTGTCCGGACAGTGACCACTCCGTCTCGCCGTGCCGGACGAGGAGCAGATCGCCCATGTCGTGCCAATCCTGTTCTTCCGGGGGTGGCGGCGCCGTGCGGCGCCACCACCCCCGAGACTGCCACGTCCCGCAGGTCAGATGCCCCTCGGGACCCGCCTCAGCGGCGGTTCACCGTCCTTGCGGCACCCCTGCGGGGCGGCCGGAGCCGCGGGTCAGGGCGTAGCCGCCGACGCCCGCCAGGGCCGCGAGGACGCCGCCGACGCCCGTCCAGATCCAGCGCGAGGACCACCAGCCGGATGACCAGCCGTCCTCCGGCTCGGTGACCTCGGCCGGCCGCTGGTCGTCCGAGCCCGCGCCCGGCACCAGCGGCTCCGCGAGCGACCCGTCCACGGCCTGCGCGCCGCCCGCGTCGGTCGCCGTGACGTCGACCTCGGCCCGTACCGGCAGGCCGAGGTCGTCGGCCTTGAGGCCGGTGACCGTGAGCCGCAGGTAGTACGTGCCCGGCAGCGGGTCGTTCGCCCACTGCTCCGACCAGGCCCTGACCGTCCGCAGCGAGCAGGACAGGGAGACCGACGCGGCGTCCCGCGCGACCGTCTTCCTCGGCGTGCCGAGACGGCAGGCCTGGCGGCGCCGCAGCCCGTCGTAGACGTCGACCTGCCAGGTGGAGGCCGCGTGCCGGGCGGCGGCCTCGGGCAGCTTCACCGTGGCGTGCACGGTGGCCCGCTGCCCGGTGTCGACGGGGAACGCCCAGTACAGGTAGTCGCCCGTGGACGCCTCCGCGGTGGCCTTCTGGTCCTGGCGGATCGCGGTGGCGGTACGGAAGGAGGTGCCCGCCTCGGAGGGGGCGTCGCTCTTGCCGTCACCGTCACCGGCGGCGGAAGCGGTTCCGGAGAAGGCCAGGAGCGCCGCGCCGGTCAGCGGCAGCGCCCGGCGCAGCACACGTGTCGTAGCCATCAGTTGGTCCTCCAGACCGCGAAGCGCCAGCGTGACAGCCAGCCCCAGACAAGACCGGCGACGAAGCCGACGAGCACGAGCAGGCCGAGCAGCCACCAGCCGTGGCCGAGCCCGAACGACGCCACGTCGGACGCCTCGTCGGGCGAGTCGACGAGATCGACGGCCAGCTCGACGGGGAGACCGGGCGCCTTCTTCACCGAGGCGGGAGCGGAGAAGGAGTTGCTGACGCGCAGACAGACGGTCTCCGACGCGGCCTCCTCGTCCTCGTCGTCCGCCTCGGGCGTCGGGTGGCGCAGGCCCGTGGAGATGACGTCCGTACGGCCGTCGCCCGACTCCTGGCCGCGCACGATCTCGCGACCGTTCGGGGTCTCGGCGCGCAGCAGCACGCCGTAGTCCGGGTCGACGGCGCGGTCGGCCGACACGCTCACGGAGGCGCGCAGCTCCTTGCCCGCCGGAACCGCCACGCGGTACCAGCGGTGCTCGCCGAACTTCTCGCGGTCGGTGTACAGGCCCGACTTCAGCTCCGGCGCGGCGGCGCAGCGGTCGGCGCCCTTCGCCTCCACCGGGGTGACCACCGGGTCGGCGGCGCGGTCCACGAGCTGCTTGACGCGGCCGGCGAGTTCGTCGGTGTGCCGGACCGAGGTGTAGGTGCCGCCGGTCGCCTCCGCGATGCAGCTCAGCTGCTCACGGGTCTTGGCGTCGGGGACGAGGCCGAGCGTGTCGATGGTGAGGTGGATGCCCTTGGCGGAGATCTCCCGGGCCACGACGCACGGGTCGAGCGGCTGGCAGGTGTCCTCGCCGTCGGATATCAGCACGATGCGGCGGCTGCGCTCGGCGGTGTCGTCCGTCAGGTCGTCGGCGGCCTTGAGCAGCGTCGGCCCGATGGGCGTCCAGCCGGTCGGCGCCAGCGTCGCCACCGCGGTCTTCGCGTCGGTGCGGCCGGACTCGTCGAGCCGCTCCACGGGGTAGAGCAGCTCGGTGTCCTTGCAGCCCGTCCTGCGGTCGTCGCCGCGGTAGTTGGCGCCGAGGGTGCGGATGCCGAGCGCGACCTCGTCGGGGGTGGCGTCGAGCACCTCGTTGAAGGCCTGCTTCGCGGCGGCCATGCGGGACTTGCCGTCGATGTCGCGGGCCCGCATGGAGCCGCTGACGTCGAGGACCAGCTCGACCTTGGGGGAGGGCTGTGCGGGTGCGTCACCGTCGTCGTCGGCGACGGCGGGGCCCGCCGTGACGAGCCCGGCGGTCAGGGCGGCGAGCAGGGCGAGAGCCCAGGCCGCCGGCCGTTGTCTTGTGATCATCGCCGGATCTTATTGATCATGGCGGCACATCCCCAAAACGGACGTCGGAACGGTCCGCGGCGCCCTCCGCTCGGACCGCGCGCCCCCGCGCCCGGGAGGTCTTCGGCCCCTACGAGGTCCTGCGCTTCCGGCCGCCGGAGGCCCGCCGCCGCCAGGCCTCCGGCGCAGGCTGGTCCATGGCCCGCCGGCCGGGTGTCAGCGCAGTGAGACCCCGCGTCCGGCGAAGAACGGCTCGAACATGTCGGCGGGGAGCGTGGCGGTCCTGGTCGCCGCGTCGACGCCCGAGGGGTTGTGGAAGTGCAGCCCCTCCGCGGTGCGGCGGGTGAGCAGGACCAGGTGGCCGCCCCTGCCGGGCGCGGGGCGGTGCGGGCGGCGGATCTCGAAGTGGACGGAGGCGATCACCCGCCGCCCCTCGTCCAGGAGCGCCCCGATCTCCGCGACGGTGAGGCGCCGGTGGACCGTGGCGTCGACGCCGTGCGCCGCGCGGGCGTACTCGGCGAAGGGCGCGTAGACCATGCCGCGGATCTCCCCGCCCTCCTCGGTGTACGCGCCGTGCTCCAGGGCGCCGTCACGCAGTTCGAAGAGCGAGGGCGCGTCGGCGCCGAGCGCCATCTGATAGCACGTCAGGCCGCAGAGGTGGCCGCACCAGCGCGCGTAGTCCTCGACGGTGGCGGCGCCCGACTCCCGCCAGGCCGGGTCGTCGGCGCGGTCGTGGCCCCCGTACACGATGGGCCCGACGAGGCCGGGCGACGCGAACTGGGTGCGCGCGGTCGTACCGCAGGTGGGGCAGGGGGTCACGTCGCTCCTGGTGGGACCGTGGCGGGAACCGGCTACTGGCGGTAGCCGCTGAGGAAGCGGCCGATGCGGCTGATCGCCGCGTCCAAGTCGTCGGCGTAGGGGAGAGTGAGGATACGGAAGTGGTCGGGGCGCGCCCAGTTGAAGCCGGTGCCCTGGACGACCTGGATCTTCTCCTGGAGCAGCAGGTCGAGGACGAACTTCTCGTCGTCGTGGATCGGGTGCACCTTCGGGTCCAGGCGCGGGAAGGCGTACAGCGCGCCCTTGGGCTTCACGCACGACACGCCGGGGATCTCGTTCAGCTTCTCCCAGGCCCGGTCGCGCTGCTCGCGCAGCCGGCCGCCGGGCGCGGTGAGCTCCTTGATGGACTGCCTGCCGCCGAGCGCGGCCTGGATGGCGTACTGCGCGGGGGCGTTCGGGCAGAGCCGCATGGAGGCCAGCATCGTCAGGCCCTCCAGGTAGTTCCTGGCGTGCTGCCGCGGTCCCGTGACGACCATCCAGCCCGACCGGAACCCGGCCACGCGGTAGGTCTTGGACAGGCCGCAGAAGGTGAGGACGACGAGGTCGGGGGCGAGGGCGGCGACGCTGTGGTGCACGGCGTCGTCGTACAGGATCTGGTCGTAGATCTCGTCGGCGAAGACCATCAGGCCGTGCCGCCGCGCGAGGTCGAGGATGCCCTCCAGGATCTCCTTGGGGTAGACCGCGCCCGTGGGGTTGTTCGGGTTGATGATCACGACGGCCCTGGTGCGGTCGGTGATCTTCGACTGCATGTCGTCGAGGTCGGGGTACCACTCCGCCGACTCGTCGCACACGTAGTGCACGGCCTTGCCCCCGGAGAGGGTCGTCACGGCCGTCCACAGCGGGAAGTCGGGCGCGGGGACGAGGACTTCGTCGCCGTCCTCGAGGAGCGCCTGCACGGCCATGGTGACCAGTTCCGAGACGCCGTTGCCGAGGAAGACGTCGTCCACGGAGACCTCGTCCAGGCCGAGCGCCTGGTAGCGCTGGGCGACCGCGCGGCGGGCGGAGAGGACGCCGCGCGAGTCCGTGTAGCCGTGCGCGCCGGGGAGCATCCGGATCATGTCCTGGACGATCTCCTCGGGCGCCTCGAAGCCGAAGAGCGCGGGGTTGCCGGTGTTGAGGCGCAGCACGCTGTGGCCCGCCTCCTCCAGGGCGTTCGCGTGCTCGATGACGGGGCCCCGGATCTCGTAACAGACCTCGTTGAGCTTGCTCGACTGCCGGAACTCCATGCGGTGCGCCTCCCGTGACGTGTGTTACTTGGTTTTACCAAGCCCCCGCTTGGAAAGTCCAACAAGTTGCCTAGACTATGCCGCATGCCACCTCAGCCGCGGCCGTCCGCCCGCTCCCGCCGAAGCTACGACCAGTACTGCGCGGTCGCCCGCGGCCTCGACGCCGTCGGGGACCGCTGGACCCTGCTGATCGCCAGGGAACTGCTCGCCGGGCCCCGCCGCTACACCGACCTCCACGCCGACCTGCCGGGGGTCAGCACGGACGTCCTCGCCTCGCGCCTGAAGGACATGGAGCAGCAGGGCCTCGTGACGCGCCGCAAGCTGCCCCCGCCCTCGGCGGCGTACGTCTACGAACTCACCGGGCGCGGGCATGAGTTGCAGCCCGTCCTCAGTGCCCTCGCCGCCTGGGGAGCGCCCGCCCTCGCGGAGCGCAGGCCCACCGACGCGGTGCGCGCCCACTGGTTCGCGCTGCCGCTGCTGCGGGCCCTGGCGGGTGCCGGGGCCGAAGGGGTGGCGCAGGTCCGCCTGGCGGAGGGCGAGTTCCACGTGCGCGTCGGGGGCGAGCGGGAGGGCTTCGGCGACGGCCCGGCTCCGGAGGCGCCGGACGTGCTCCTCGCGCTGGACGCGGAGACGTGCGTCGAGGTCGGCGGGGGCGCGCTCACGGTGGGCGAGGGCGTGCGCCGGGGGCGGATCGAGCTGACCGGGGACGGGGTCCTGGCCAAGGCGCTGCGGGAGACGTGAGGCGGGACCCGGGGCGACGGGCCGCCGGGGCCCCGGAAACCCGCTCGTGCGCGGTCGTGACCTCGGCATACAGTGGCCGGTGTGCTGCGTGAAGTGACTGCTGTTCGCTATGTGACCCCGCTGCGGACCGGCGGCTCGGTGCCCGGCGTCGTCGAGGCCGACGACCTCGGGACGTACGTCGTGAAGTTCACCGGGTCCGCGCAGGGGCGCAAGGCCCTGGTCGCCGAGATCATCGTGGGTGAGCTGGCGCGGCGGCTCGGGCTGCGCTTCCCCGAGCTGGTCCTCGTCGACTTCGACCCGGCGGTCGGGGCCGACGAGCCGCACCAGGAGGTGCAGGACCTGCTGCACGCCAGCGCCGGGCTGAACCTCGGCATGGACCTGCTGCCCGGCGCGCACGACTTCACGCCGGACGCCGTCGACGTCGATCCGCTGGAAGCCGGCAAGGTCGTCTGGCTCGACGCGCTCACGGCCAACGTGGACCGGACCGTGCACAGCTCGAACCTCATGGTCTGGCCCACCTTCGGCGTGCTGCCGCCGAAGCTGTGGCTCATCGACCACGGGGCGGCGCTCGTCTTCCACCACCGGTGGGGGGCTTCCGCGCCGGACAAGGTGTACGACTTCCGGCACCACGCGCTGGGGGGATACGGGCCCGACATGGCCGCCGCCGACGCGGAACTCGCGCCGCTGGTCACGGAGTCCTTGCTGCGGGAGGTCGCCGGGCTCGTGCCGGACGCCTGGCTGGCCGACGAGCCCGGCTTCGCCTCGCCGGGGGCGGTGCGGGACGCCTACGTGGAGTTCCTGCTGGCACGGGCCAGGGCCTCGGCGGTGTGGCTGCCGACCGGGTTCCCCTCGCGGGACGAGCTGGCCGCGGCGGACGCGCGGCGCGCGGCCGACACGGAGAGGGGGCGGCCCGCCTGGCTCAAGCGGGTGCCGGATCTTCACGGGAAGCCCGGGGCCGAGCAGGACTGGTCCGTTCACCTCGGCTGAAGGGCCCGGCCGGGGGTCTCGTCTTGTCTGGGTGCGGCGCTTGTTCTGGCTGCGGCGCCGTGGTGGCTTGGCGCGCAGTTCCCCGCGCCCCTGACCGAGGCCCTGGCGCCCGGCGCGTTGTTCCCGCGCCCCTGAGCGCGGCCATGACCCGGCCCCCGGCGCTGTGTGGTGCCGGGGGCCGGGTCGGAGGCCGGGCTAGCGGAGCTGCTCGTAGGCCGGGAGGGTCAGGAAGTCCGCGTAGTCCTCGTCCAGGGAGACCTGGAGGAGGAGGTCGTGGGCCTGCTGCCACTTGCCGGCCGCGAAGGCCTCGTCGCCGATCTCCTGACGGATCGCGTCCAGCTCCTGGGCCGCGACCTTGCGGGCGAGGTCGGCCGTGGCCGTCTCGCCGGTCTCGAAGACGACGCCCGCGTTGATCCACTGCCAGATCTGCGAGCGCGAGATCTCCGCGGTGGCCGCGTCCTCCATGAGGTTGAAGATGGCGACGGCGCCGAGGCCGCGCAGCCAGGCCTCGATGTAGCGGATGCCGACCTGGACGGCGTTGACCAGGCCGTCGTAGGTGGGCTTCGCGTCGAGGGAGTCGATGGCGATCAGGTCCCCGGGCGCGACCGAGACGTCCTCGCGCAGGCGGTCCTTCTGGTTCGGCCTGTCGCCGAGGACCGCGTCGAAGGACTCCATGGCGATCGGGACGAGGTCGGGGTGCGCCACCCACGAGCCGTCGAAGCCGTCGTTCGCCTCGCGGTCCTTGTCGTTCTTGACCTTCTCGAACGCGACCTTGTTGACCTCGGCGTCCCTGCGCGACGGGATGAACGCCGCCATGCCGCCGATCGCGTGCGCGCCGCGCTTGTGGCAGGTGCGGACGAGGAGTTCGGTGTACGCCCGCATGAACGGGGCGGTCATCGTCACCAAGTTGCGGTCCGGCAGGACGAACTTCTCGCCGCCGTCACGGAAGTTCTTGACGATGGAGAACAGGTAGTCCCAGCGGCCCGCGTTGAGCCCGGAGGCGTGGTCGCGCAGCTCGTAGAGGATCTCCTCCATCTGGTACGCGGCGGTGATCGTCTCGATCAGGACGGTCGCGCGGACCGTGCCCCGCGGGATGCCGACGTGGTCCTGGGCGAAGACGAAGATGTCGTTCCAGAGGCGGGCCTCCAGGTACGACTCGGTCTTCGGCAGGTAGAAGTACGGGCCCTTGCCGAGCTCGATGAGGCGCTTGGCGTTGTGGAAGAAGTAGAGGCCGAAGTCGACCAGCGCGCCGGGGACCGGCTTGCCGTCGATCCGGAGGTGGCGCTCGTCCAGGTGCCAGCCGCGCGGGCGCATGACGACCGTGGCCAGCTCGTCGGCGCTCTTGAGGGCGTACGACTTGCCGGTTCGCTCGTCGGTGAAGTCGATGCGGCGTTCGTAGGCGTCGGTGAGGTTGAGCTGGCCGAGGATCACGTTCTCCCAGGTGGGCGCGGAGGCGTCCTCGAAGTCGGCGAGCCAGACCCTGGCGCCCGAGTTCAGGGCGTTGATGGTCATCTTGCGGTCGGTGGGGCCCGTGATCTCCACGCGGCGGTCGTTGAGCGCCGCCGGGGCCTCGGCGACCCGCCACGAGTCGTCGGCGCGGATCGCGGCCGTCTCCGGCAGGAAGTCCAGGGTGGAGGTGGCGGCGATCTCGGCGCGGCGCTCGGCGCGGCGGGCGAGCAGTTCGTCACGCCGGGGCGTGAACAGCCGGTGCAGCTCGGCCACAAAGGCGAGGGCCGCGTCGGTGAGCACCTCTTCCTGCCGGGGCAGGGGCTCTGCGTCGACGATGGCCAGCGGCGACGGCGCTGGTGCGGACATGAGCTGTCACTTCCTTCAGAGAGCTGCGCGGACGGCGCCGGGCGAGCCGCCGGGCAGACACGGCGGCACTGGGTGCCACCAGAGCCGAGGTACGGCTTCCGGGCCCCGTCCGGGGTAACGGGCCTTCTGGTCAGTGGATACTAGTTTCCTCATGGTGGAAGTTCAATGGTTTGTTGACGTCGAGATTCTCTCCGTCGACAGAACGTGTCGCTGAGTGCCATACCGGTCACTCGCCGTGGGCCGCGGGCTCCAGGCGCACCAGGTCCTCCGCCGTGTCGATGTCGTAGGCCTGCGCCACGTCCCCGCACTCGACCAGGGTGATCGCGCCGGCGTTCCGCTGCAGATAGGCGCGTGCCCCGCGGTCGCCGACCGCACTCGCCTCGATCCCGGCCCAGTGCGCGGCGCCGAAAAGCACCGGATGCCCGCGCACGCCGTCGTACGCCGCCGCCGCGAGCGTCGACGGGGAGCGGTACGCGGCGCGCACCCGCGCGGTCGCCGCGGGGCCGATCCCCGGCTGGTCGACGAGCGACACCAGGGCCGCCCGCGCGCCGGTGCCCCGCAGCGAGGCGAGACCGGCCCGCAGGGACGAACCCATGCCCTCCTCCCAGCCCGGGTTGTCGACCAGCACGCAGCCGGGGAGCGCGGCACGCGCGCGTACGGTCGCGGAAGCGGCGCCGACGACCACGTGCACCCGCGCGCAGCCCGCCTCGCGCAGCACCCCCACGGCGTGTTCGACCAGCAGGCGCCCCCGGTGTTCGAGGAGCGCCTTCGGCCGCCCGCCGAGACGCCGTCCGCCGCCCGCCGCGAGAAGCAATCCGGCCACCTCGCCGGCCTCGCCCACCGGCGGATTCATCGGTTCTGTCGTCATGCCTCCTGCATACACCCGGGCGGCAGGGCGTGTTCCGGCCGGGCGTCGCCGGGACGGTGGCGTGCGACGGCCGCGTAAAGGTTTACTGATCGGCGGCTCCCGGGTGCCTGACCAACGCCCTGGCGGGGCAGAGAAAGACCCACGAGAGCTGACGCACGACGCTGTGCGAGGGGGAGAGCCGACTGTGTTGCGGAACGCGGGGCGGAGGCCGGCGACCGGGAGCGCCCGGGGCGTGCGGGACGACGGGGACGGCGAGGACCCGCGGGTGACGGGGCTGCGCACCTCGGTGACGCGTCTGCGCCGCGAACTGGCCGCCTACCGCGTGGAGTTCACCGACCGGGGCATAGCCGAGGACGAACTGGCCGCCCTCGCGGACATGGCCGACGGCGGCGCCCCCGAGATCCCGCGGCTGCGCCGCTCCCTGCTCCTGGTGGCCAGCGCGATCGGCTCCGTCAGCGCCCTCGCGCCGGGCCTCGCGGAGGTGCGGGGCGCGGTGGAGATGTTCGGCACGCCGCCGCGCGGGACCTAGGGCCACGCGAGCCGGGCCCGGTCCCGGTCACGCGACCCAGCGGCGGCCCCGCGCCTCGTCGGCGGGGGCGCGCAGGTCGCCCGCCAGCGTGGCCGCGAGGCGTTGCGCGGCCAGCTCCAGGGCGGCCGGCGGGAGCGTGTAGGGGATGCGGAGGCGGTGCTCATGCGTGCCCGGGTCGGCGCCGAAGCGGGAGCCGCCCTCGATCCGCACACCCCGCGCCGACGCCGCACGGGCCAGGGCCGACGCGATCGGGCGGCCCAGGTCCACCCAGAGCGACAGGCCGCCCGGCGGCGTCCGCCAGCGCCACTGCGGCACATGCCTGGCCAGTGACGCCGCCAGGGCGTCCCGCCGCTCCCGCAGCATCGGCAGCCGCTCGCCGAGGACCTGGTCCATCTCGCGCAACAGGTGCAGCGCCACCAACTGCTCGATGACGGGCGTCGCCATGTCGCCCGGCACCCGCGCCATCGCCAGCTCCGTGATCAGCCGCGTGCCCGCCCGCACCCAGCCGATCCGCAGCCCGCCCCAGTGCGTCTTGCTCAACGACCCGACGGTGACGACCTGTTCGCCGACGCCGTGCGGCGCGAGCGAGGCGAAGGGGGCGGGCGGCGGCCCGTCCAGGGCGATGTCGGCGACGGTCTCGTCGATCAGCAGCCAGGCGCCCGTCGCGCGGGCCGTCTCCAGGACCCGTACGCGCTGCTCCGGCGGCATCAGATTGCCGGTCGGGTTCTGGAAGTCCGGCACCAGGTACGCCATGCGGGGAGCCGCCTGCCGCAGCGAGGACTCCACGAGTCCGCTGTCCCAGCCGTCCTCCGTGACCGGCACCGGCACCGGACGCAGGCCGGCGTTGCGGATCGCGTCCAGGGCGTTCGGGTACGAGGGGTTCTCGACCAGGACGCGGTCGCCCGGCCCGCCGAGGAGCGACAGCGTCAGGGACAGCGCGTGCTGGGCGCCGGTCGTGATCAGGATCTGGTCGGGGAGCGTGGGCAGCCCCCGCCGGGTGAAACGGTCGGCCACGGCCGCCCGCAACTGCGGTATCCCGTACGGGTGGTAGCCCGCCGTCGGCGCGTGCTCGGGCAGCATCGCCGCCGCCGCGCCGAGCGCCGCCGCCAGCTCCCGCTCCGGGGCGCCGGGCGCCGCCACCGCCAGGTCGAGCACGTCGTCGCCCACCGGGAACGCCGCCACGGCGGCGGGCCGCTGCCCCTCCGGCAGCTCGGTCCAGGTCCCCGCGCCCCGGCGGCTGTGCGCGAAGCCGCCCTCGCGCAGCACGTCGTACGCCGCCGTGACCGTGGCCCGGCTCACCGCGAGCGCCGAGGCCAGCTCGCGCTCGGCGGGCAGCCGGGTGTGCAGCGGGACGCGGCCGTCCAGGACGAGGGTGCGCACGCCGTGGGCGAGCGCGCGGTACCCGGGGCGCTCGCCCACGGCGCCGACCAGCAGCGCGGCGAGCCGACGGCTGCCCAGCCTTCTGTCCCCCACGCGGACCACTCGCCCCTCCACCATGCCAACTCATGCCGATTGGCCCTGCTCTCCAGGCCAATCAGCGTACAGAGTCGTCGGCGGCGGGAAGAAGCGGCTCATGTGGCCTGGGAGGGCACCGGTGGCATCGACAGCGGGGACGGAGAGCGGGGACGGGCGCGTCGTGGTGGGGGTGAGCGGATCACTCGCGAGTCTCGCGGCGCTGCGTGCCGCCGCCGACGCGGCCCGGCGGAGCGGGCGTCCGCTCGTGGCGGTGACCGCCTGGGAGCCGCCGGAGGGCGAGGCGCTGTATCTGCGGCGCCCCGACCCGGCGTGGGCACGGCACTGGCGGGCCGAGGCGCGGGCCCGCCTCGACGGCGCCTTCGACGCGGCCTTCGGCGGCGCGCCGCCGGGCGTCGGGAGTGAGCGCCGGGTGGTCAGGGGCCGTCCCGCGAGCGCGCTGCCCGGCCTCGCCGTCCACCCGCACGACCTGCTGGTCATCGGGACCCGCCCCGGCAGGCGTCGCCCGAGCCGGCTCCACCGCGGGATCGGGGCCCGCGCGGTCTGCCCGGTCCTCACCGTTCCCGCGCCGACCGTGCCGAGGGGCCTGCGCAGGGCGTTGCGGCGGATGACCGCGGAGGACTTCGCGCTGGTCGGACGGTGAACCACCGCTGGGGCAGTGAGCGGCGGTCGGCTCAGGGGCGGTCGCGGATCAGGCCGCGGGACGTCGCCGCGGCCACCGCGGCCGTACGGGAGTCCACGCCGAGCTTGGCGTAGATGTGCACCAGGTGGGACTTCACCGTGGCCTGGCTCAGGAACAGCTCCTTGCTGATCCGTTGGTTGGAGAGGCCGTCCTTCACCAGGCGCAGCACCTCCAGCTCGCGGCGGCTCAGCGCCTCCCCGGGCGTCCGCATCCGGTCCATCAGACGGTTGGCGACGGCGGGGGCGAGCGCCGAACGGCCCGAGGCCGCCGTGCGGACCGCCGCGGCCAGCTCCTCGGGCGGCGCGTCCTTCAACAGGTAGCCGGCGGCGCCCGCCTCCACCGCCGCGAGGATGTCGGCGTCCGTGTCGTACGTGGTGAGGACCAGGACCCGGGGCGCGTCCTCGCGCGCGGTGATCGCCGCCGTCGCGGCGGCCCCGTGCATCCCGGGGCCGAACTGGAGGTCCATCAGGACCACGTCGACGCCCTCCGGCCCCTGCGCGGCGGCCGCCTCCACCGCCGCCTCGGCCGTCGCCGCCTCCGCCACGATCTCGAAGTCCGGCTCGGCGTCGAGGACGGCCCGCAGCCCCGCGCGGACCACCGGGTGGTCGTCGGCGAGCAGCAGCCGGATGGTCGGGGCGCCCGCCCCGGGCGCGCGCGTCACGCCGCGTCCTCCTTCGTCCGTGCCGGCAGCGGCAGCGAGATCGCCACCGCCGTGCCCTGACCGGGCGCCGACTCGACCGTGAACGTGCCGCCGAGCGACTGCGCGCGCGCCCGCATCGCGGGCAGCCCGAAGCCGCCGTCGCGCTCCCCGGCGGCCCGGCCGTCCGCCGCCGGTTCGAAGCCGCGGCCGTCGTCGACCACGTCCAGCGTGACCGAGGCGTCCATGAACGTCAGGGTGATCTCGGCGCGGCGGGCCTCCGCGTGGCGGACCGTGTTCGCCAGGGCGGACTGCGCGACCCGCAGCAGCGCCACCTCGTACGGCGTCGGCAGCTCCGCGGGCGTGCCGCTGAGGGAGAACCGGACGCGCGGCCCCGCGCTCGACGCGCACAGCCGCTCAAGGGCGCCGGCCAGCGAACCGTGCTCCAGGTCCGGCGGCGACAGGGCGCGCACGAAACGCCGGGCCTCGGCGAGGTTGTCCTGCGCCGCCTCGCGGGCCCGCTCGATGTGCGGGCCCGCCGGGGAGCCGGCCGGCAGCGCGCGCTGGGCGGCCCGCAGCAGCAACTGGATCGACGACAGCCCCTGCGCGAGCGTGTCGTGGATCTCCCTGGCCAGGCGCTCGCGCTCGGCCAGCGTGCCCGCGGTGCGCTCGGCGGCGGCGAGTTCGGCGCGGGTCGCCATCAGCTCGTCGATCAGCTCGCGGCGGCGCTCGCTCTCCCGGTACAGCGCCTCGTACCCGAGGACCGTGGCCACCGCCACGGCCGCGCCGAGCAGCGGTCCGATGAAACTGCCTGGCGTGACGCGCGCGCTGTGCACCAGGAAGCTCGCGATGGCCGCCGCCGCCGTGGCGAGGACCGCGGGCAGCGCCCGGCGCTTCGGCAGCAGGTGGAGCTGGAGGAAGTACAGCGGAAAGGCGGCCCAGAGCCCGTCCGGCGAGAGCACGAGCAGCATCAGCCAGCAGGCGGCGAGCGCCGTCAGCCACCACCCGGCCGCGCGCCGCGAACGGCCCACCGCCGGGTGCAGTGTCCCCGCCGTGTACACGGCCCCCATCACCACGGCCGCCGCGACGACCCCGGCACGGTGCTCGGCGCCGCCCGTCACCGCCTTGACGGCGGCGAGCGCGAGGAGCCCCACGAGGAGGGCGTGGAGGCAACGGCGGATGGCGGGGGGCACGGGGACCGGCCGGTCGGACGGCGGGCTCGTGGCGGTGCGGGTGCGTGGCATGGGGAGGTCTCGTGTGGTCGGCCGGGTGCGGGCCGGGAACCTTGTGGGGTGGGGCCGGGGGGCCTTGTGGGGTCTGGCCGGGGTCAGGCCGGGGCCTCGCGGGGGCTGGGGGTGGACGGGGGTTCTTCCACGGTACGGGCACTGTCCCGTCCGAACGTCAACCGAAAGGTTGAGCGCCGGTTCCGTACTTCGACACGGGTGAACCGTGCTGTGGCGCGATGCCCCCGCCCCCGCCACGCCCGCAGGGTGGGAGGCATGTTCGTCGCCTGGAGAGACCTACGGTTCGCCAAGGGGCGGTTCGCCCTGATGGGAGCCGTCGTCGTATTGATCACCCTGCTCGTGGGGCTGCTGTCGGGACTGACCGCCGGGCTCGCGAAGGAGAACACCTCGGCCATCACCGGGCTGCCGGCCGACCACCTCGCGTTCGCCGCGCCGCCCGACGGCCAGTCCGTCTCCTTCACCAACTCCTCCCTGGAGCGGAGCGCCTGGGGGAAGTGGGCCGGGCGCCCCGGCGTCACCGCCGCGCACCCCATCGGCATCAGCACCCTCAACGCCACCTCGGGCGACCGGTCGGCCGCGGTCTCCGCGTTCGGCGTGGAGCCGGACTCCGGGATCGCCCCGCGCGGGGTCGCGCCCGGCGGGGCCGTGCTCTCCGAGAAGGCCGCCGCGGAACTCGGCGCGGGCGTCGGCGACCGGGTGCGGCTCGGGGGCGGCGCGGTCGAGGAGCGGGTCGTACGGGTCGCCTCCGACGCCTCGTACAGCCACACCCCCGTGGTGTGGGTCGGCCTCGACGACTGGCAGAAGCTCTCCCGCGGCGGGGCGTCGAAGGAACCGCGGGCGACCGTGGTGGCCCTCCGCACCGCCGACGGCGTCGATCTGGCCGCGGGGGACGAGGCCGCGGGGACCGAGACGAAGTCCCTGGACGCCGCGCTCACCGCGATCGGCTCCTACCAGGCCGAGAACGGGTCCCTCCAACTGATGCGGGGCTTCCTCTTCGTGATCTCCGCGCTGGTCATAGGCGCCTTCTTCACCGTCTGGACGATCCAGCGGGGCGGTGACATCGCCGTCCTGAAGGCCTTGGGCGCCTCGACGCCGTACCTCCTGCGGGACGCGCTCGGGCAGGCCGTGGCGATGCTCGTCGCCGGCACGGCGCTCGGGACGGGCCTGGCCGCCGGGGTCGGCGGCGTCATCAGCGGCGACGACGTCCCGTTCGTCCTCGAACCGTCCACCACGCTGTGGCCGGCCGCCGTCATGGTCGCCCTCGGGGTGCTGGGAGCCGGTCTTTCCGTGCGGCGGATCACCGCCGTCGATCCGTTGGTCGCACTGGGGAGTGCTCGATGAATGCCCTGCGCAAGTTCTCTGCTCGGTCTGCCACCGCCGGGGTCGGCTCTGCTGTGGCCGGCTCTGCCGGCTCTGCCGCCTCGTCGCTGGTGGTCGAGGACGTCACCCTCACGTATCCCGACGGGGGCGGGCGGCTCACCGCGCTGGACGGGGTGAGCCTTGAGGTGCCCGGAGGCACCATGACGGCCGTCCTCGGCCCCTCGGGTTCGGGGAAGTCCAGCCTGCTCGCCGTCGCGGCGACACTGGTCACGCCCGACCGGGGCCGGGTCGTGCTGGACGGCGTCGACACGGGGACCCTGAGCCGGGCGGAACAGGCCGCGCTGCGGCGGCGCCGGCTCGGCATCGTCTTCCAGCAGCCGAACCTGCTGGCGTCGCTGACGGCGCTGGAGCAGCTGGAGCTGATGGCCCACGTGGACGGGCGGCGGCCCTCCCGGCAGGTCCGCGAGCGAGCGCGGGAGCTGCTGGCCGCGGTGGGCCTCGCGGGGGAGGCCGGGCGACGCCCGCACCAGATGTCCGGCGGGCAGCGGCAGCGGGTGGGGATCGCGCGGGCGCTGATGAACGCCCCCGCGGTGCTGCTGGTCGACGAGCCGACCAGCGCGTTGGACCACGAGCGGGGCGGGGCGGTGCTTGAGCTGCTCTCGCGGCTCACGCGGGAGCGGGGCACGGCGACGGTGCTGGTCACGCATGACCGGGCGCGGTTGTCCGTCGCGGACCGCGTGGTGGAGATGGCGGACGGTTGCCTGTCTTCACCTTGCCGGGGCCAAAGCCGCGGCTAGGTCTGCCACCTGTCCGGTACCCCGTGGTCCACGGGTGCCGGAGGGCAGGCCGCCGGATGCCTCCCGTCCGTCCGCCCGTTGCTCCGTGGTCCACGGGTGCCGTAGGGGCAGGGCCGCCGCTGCGCGGCGGGAGTCTCCCACCCACCCGCCCGGTACCCCGTGGTCTACGGGTGCCGTAGGGGCAGGGCCGCCGCTGCGCGGTGGGAGTCTCCCACCCACCCGCTCAGCACCCGGTGGTCCAGCCCTCCCCGCCCCCGCTGTTGACCTCCGGGGGACCTACCTGCGCAGCTCGATGCGGGGATACGGGCGGGTGGGAGAGCATCCGCCGCGCAGCGGCGGCCCGAAACCGCCCAAGGCTCAGGAGCCAGTAGTCGTGAGGGCAGCCGACAACTCCACCGCCACCTGCTGCAGCACCGGCACGATCTTCTCCGTCGCCGCCTCCGTGACCCGCCCCGCGGGCCCGGAGATCGAGATGGCCGCCGCCGTGGGCGAGTTCGGCACCGGCACGGCGAGGCACCGTACGCCGATCTCCTGCTCGTTGTCGTCGACCGCGTACCCCGCTCGGCGAACCTCCTCCAGCGCGTCGAGGAACCCCTGCGGCGTGGTGATCGTCTTCTCCGTGGCCGCCGGCATCCCGGTGCGCGCGAGCAGCGCCCGCACCTCCTCCGGTGGCGTGTCGGCGAGGAGCGCCTTGCCGACGCCCGTGGAGTGCGGCAGGACCCGCCGGCCGACCTCGGTGAACATCCGCATGGAGTGCTTGGAAGGCACCTGCGCCACGTACACGATCTCGTCGCCGTCGAGCAGCGCCATGTTCGCCGTCTCGCCGGTCTCCTCGACCAGGCGGGCGAGGTAGGGCCGGGCCCAGGTGCCGAGCAGCCGGGAGGCGGACTCGCCGAGGCGGATCAGGCGCGGGCCGAGGGAGTAGCGGCGGTTGGCCTGCTGGCGTACGTAGCCGCAGGCGACCAGCGTGCGCATCAGGCGGTGGATCGTCGGCAGCGGGAGCCCGCTGCTGGCGGAGAGCTCGCTGAGACCGACCTCGCCCCCGGCGTCCGCCATCCGCTCCAGCAGATCGAAGGCGCGCTCTAGGGACTGGACGCCACCGCTCGCGGCGGGAGGCTTTGAGGCGGCGACTTCAGCAAGGGCGTCGTTGGCGCTTGACGTCGGCACGGCGCGTTCCTTTCGGTGCTGGCGGGCAAGGAAGCAGCCTACCGGGCGGTTCCTCGCCGGGGCTCGGACGCGTCCTGGCGCCGTCGCCGGTCAGGTCGCCTTTGTCCGTGTCTCCATGGGGTTGTCCAAGGAGACCCCGGCGCCGTCGTTGTGCGTAGCTACGTTTTGACGTGCGGAATCATATTTCCACCTTGTGGAAAAGTCTAGTGCGAGTTCGCGGCGCCCCCTCGGCCCGCATTCGACCCTTGACGCCGCGAGAGCGAGCGTGAAAACTTCTTCAACAGAACGTTGAATTCCGTTAAGCGGAAACAAAAGGTCTGTGCAGCGGAACAGAAGAGACGCGCAACAGAACAGACGCGGAGAGGGGACACGGGTGTCCGAACGAGACGTCGACGTCGTCACGAGTGCCGGAGACGGCAAGGCCGAGCTGGTGCTGCGCTCCACACGCGTCGTCACCCCGGAGGGGACCCGGGCCGCCTCGGTCGCCGTCTCCGGCGGGAAGATCGTGGCCGTCGCCGCGTACGACGCCCCCGTGCCCGACGGCGCGCGCCTGGAGGACTTCGGCGACGACGTCCTGCTGCCCGGCCTCGTCGACACGCACGTCCACGTGAACGACCCCGGCCGCACCGAGTGGGAGGGCTTTTGGACCGCCACCCGCGCCGCGGCCGCCGGCGGCATCACCGCGCTCGTCGACATGCCGCTCAACTCCCTGCCGCCGACCACGACGGTCGGCAACCTGCGGACCAAGCAGGAGGTCGCCCGGTCCAAGGCGCACATCGACGTCGGCTTCTGGGGCGGCGCCCTGCCCGACAACGTGCAGGACCTCAAGCCGCTGCACGACGCGGGCGTGTACGGCTTCAAGTGCTTCCTGTCGCCCTCCGGCGTCGAGGAGTTCCCCGAGCTGGACCAGGACCAGCTCACCACATCCATGGCCGAGATCGCCGGCTTCGGCGGGCTCCTCATCGTGCACGCCGAGGACCCGCACGAGCTGGACGCCGCCCCGCACAAGAGCGGACCCAAGTACGCGGACTACCTCCAGACCCGGCCCCGTGTCTCCGAGGACACCGCGATCGAGGGGCTCATCGCCGTCGCCAAGCGGCTCGGCGCGCGGGTGCACGTCCTGCACCTGTCCTCCTCCGACGCGCTCCCGCTCATCGCCGCCGCCAAGCGCGAGGGCGTCCGGCTGACCGTCGAGACCTGCCCGCACTACCTGACCCTGACCGCCGAGGAAGTCCCCGACGGCGCCAGCGAGTTCAAGTGCTGCCCGCCCATCAGGGAGGCGGGCAACCAGGACCTGCTGTGGGCCGCGCTGGCCGACGGCACCATCGACTGCGTCGTCACCGACCACTCGCCCTCCACCGCCGACCTGAAGACCGACGACTTCGCCACCGCCTGGGGCGGCATCTCCGGCCTCCAGCTCAGCCTGCCCGCCGTCTGGACCGAGGCCAGGAAGCGCGGGCACACCCTTGAGGACGTGGTGCGGTGGATGTCCACCCGCACCGCCGAACTGGTCGGACTCGACCAGAAGGGCGCCATCGAGGCCGGCCGCGACGCCGACTTCGCGGTCCTCGCGCCCGACGAGACCTTCACCGTGGACCCCGCGGAGCTCCAGCACCGGAACCGAGTCACGGCGTACGCGGGCAAGACCCTCAGCGGCGTCGTGAAGTCCACCTGGCTGCGCGGCGAACGCATCCTGCACGGCGGCGAGTTCACCGAACCCGCCGGCCGACTTCTGGAAAGGAACAACTGACACCGTGACGGCGCAGAACACCACCACCCCCGCCACCTTCACCGGCGACGCGAGCCCCTACGGCGGCGGCGAGCCCTACGCCGACTACCGCACGGCCGACTTCCCCTTCACCCAGTACGCCAACCTCGCCGACCGGCAGCTGGGGGCCGGTGTGATCGCCGCCAACGACGAGTTCTTCGCGATGCGCGAGAACCTGCTGCTCCCGCACGCCGCCGTGTTCGACCCCGAGCACTTCGGCCACAAGGGCAAGGTCATGGACGGCTGGGAGACCCGCCGCCGGCGCGGTGTCTCCGGCGAGCACCCGTGGCCGACCGAGGACGACCACGACTGGGCGCTCGTACGGCTCGGCGCGCCGGGCGTGGTCCGCGGCATCGTCATCGACACGGCCCACTTCCGCGGCAACTACCCGCAGGCCGTCTCCGTGGAGGGCACCAGCGTCGACGGCTCGCCGACGCCCGAGGAGCTGTGCGCCGACGACGTGAAGTGGACGACGCTCGTCCCGCGCACCCCGGTCGGCGGGCACGCCGCCAACGGCTTCACCGTCGACGTCGAGCAGCGTTTCACGCACCTGCGCGTCAACCAGCACCCGGACGGCGGCATCGCCCGCCTCCGCGTCTACGGCGAGGTCGTCGCCGACCCCGCGTGGCTCGCCGCGCTCGGCACGTTCGACGTCGTCGCCCTGGAGAACGGCGGCCAGGTCGAGGACGCCTCCGACCGCTTCTACTCCCCGGCCACCAACACCATCCAGCCCGGCCGCTCCCGCAAGATGGACGACGGCTGGGAGACCCGCCGCCGCCGCGACACCGGCAACGACTGGATCCGCTACCAGCTGGTCCAGCAGTCCGAGATCCGGGCCGTCGAGATCGACACCGCCTACCTCAAGGGCAACTCCGCCGGCTGGGCCGCCCTTTCGATACGTGACGGCGAGTCGGGTGAGTGGGTCGAGGCCCTGCCGCGCACCCGCCTCCAGCCCGACACCAACCACCGCTTCGTCCTGGACGCGCCGGTCGTCGGCACGCACGCCCGTGTCGACATCTTCCCGGACGGCGGCATCTCCCGCCTGCGCCTGTTCGGTTCGCTGACCGAGGCCGGCGCGGCCGGGCTCACCGCCCGCCGCCAGGAGCTGGGCGGCTGATCGGCGCCCCCCCCGAACGCGGGGCGCACCGGGTGGACAGCCCCGGTGCGCCCCGCACTCATGCCCGGGCGGACGGACGGGCGGCCGTCCGGGTCGCCGGGGCGTCAGGCGGCGTGACCGCCGTCGACCGACAACTCGGTGCCGGTGACGTACGCCGCGTCGTCCCCGGCGAGATAGCCGACCAGCGACGCCACCTCGTCGGCGGAGCCGAAGCGGCCGAGGGCCGTCATGGCGCTCTGCCCCTCGGCGAAGGGGCCGCCCGCCGGGTTCATGTCGGTGTCGATGGGGCCCGGCTGGACCAGGTTCGCCGTGATCCGGCGCCCGCCCAACTCCCGTGCCAGCGCCTTGTTCAGACCGATCAGCGCGGCCTTGCTCGTCGCGTAGAGCGTGCCGCCGGGGCCCGGGACGCGCTGGGCCATGCAGCTGCCGACGGTGATGATCCGGCCGCCGTCGCGGAGCCGTGCGGCGGCCGTCTGGGAGGCCAGGAAGACCCCGCGTACGTTGACGGCGAGGACCCGGTCGAGGTCCGCGAGCGTCAGGTCGCCGATGGGGCCGAGCACCCCGATGCCCGCGTTGTTCACCAGGATGTCCAGGCCGCCCAGGTCGTCGGCCGCGCGGTCCACCGCGCCCGCCGCGTCGCCCGCGTCGGCGGCGTCCGCCCGGATGGCGAGGGCGCGCTGCCCCATGGCCCCGATCTTGGCGACCACCTCGTCGGCCGCGCTCTCGTTCTGCACGTAGGTGATCGCCACGTCCGCGCCCTCCTGGGCCAGGCGCAGCGCGATCGCCGCGCCCATGCCGCGGCTGCCGCCGGTCACCAGGGCGGTCCTGCCGGTGAGAGAAGACATGTCCCTACCTCTTTCGCATGCTGTCGATACGCGTGACTTCTGCCGTTCTGCGGCGAGAAGTGCTTGTGTGTTCAATGAAAGACGTCCGGGCGGGCCGGGGCTGGCGGTTAACGGACACCGAACCGGCGGCCGGCACTCTCCCCGCCCCGGCGGGCCGGACGGGGCCGGGGGAGAGTGGTGAAGATCGGTGAACTACCGGAGAATTCCTCCGACTTGACGTTGACACGCCAACCTCTACGCGCGTCACACTGGTCCCATGCGAATCCCCCCACGAATCCTCGGCGCATCAGCCCTCGCCACCGCCCTCCTCATCGGCGGCCCCGTCACGGCCACCGCGAGCGCGGCCGCCACCGCCCCGGCCGCCCACTCGGCCCCGTACTCCGCCGCCGCGGTCGGCGACATCTGCCTCTCCGCGCTGCCCTTCGAGGCGCACGACACCCTCGACCTGATCGAGGCGGGCGGCCCCTACCCGTTCCCGCAGGACGGCACCGTCTTCCAGAACCGCGAGGGCGAGCTGCCGCGGCAGAGCTCCGGCTACTACCACGAGTACACGGTCATCACGCCGGGCTCCGACGACCGCGGGGCCCGCCGCATCGTCACCGGTGAGAAGAGCCAGGAGGACTACTACACCGCCGACCACTACGCGTCCTTCGACCTGGTCGACCACGGCTGCTGAGCCCCGGCCGACCGGGCCCCGGCCGCCGGTGGCCGGGGCCCGGTCAGCGCCGCCCGCGGCTCTCCGCGAGGGCGAAGAGCGCGCAGGCGAGGACGGTCAGCGTGACGCTCGCGTAGATCTCGTGGCCGTCGAGGAAACGCAGGCGCGCCACCACGCCCCAGCCGTCGAGACGGCCGGTCAGCTCGTGCGCCAGGCCGGCCACGCCCTGGAGCAGCAGGACGACACCCAGGAGTTCAAGAAGCCGTTTCATGCCGTGATCCTCGCCCCGCCGCTTTCCCGCGCACATCCACCGGCGGGCGAGGGTCCGCTTCGGGAGCCGGTCCGAAAGTCGCGGACCGGGGTGACTTTGGTAGCCGATCATGCGCTCGTGACGCTTCGGGCCCTTCGCGGTGCGTAGATTGCCCACCATGAGCAGCACCGAACCCCCGCGGCGATCCGAGCCCGTGGCCGACCCCCAGCCCCTGGCCAGGAGCCCGTGGACGCTGCCCTCCGCGCTCGCCAGGGAGTTCGACCCCGACCGGGCGGGACGCAAGGCGCGGCGGACCGTGCGCGACTGGGTCGTCGACTTCACCTGCTTCCTCATCGCCGTCGTCATCGGCATGGTGGGCGCCGACGCCGTCGGGCAGAACCCGCACGTGTCGCCCGGGATCGCCGAGCTCGACCAGGTGATCGGGGCGCTCGCCTGCGCCGCGGTCTGGCTGCGCAGGCGCTGGCCCGTCGGCCTCGCCATCGCGATGGTGCCGGTCACGGTGGCCTCCGACACGGCGGGCGGCGCGGCGACCATCGCCCTGTTCACCCTGGCCGTGCACCGGCCCTTCCGCTACGTGGCCTGGATCGGCGCCGCCTCGCTGGCGGCGGTGCCCTTCGCCTTCTGGCTGCGCCCCGACGCGGAGCTGCCCTACCTCGCGGCCATCGTCTTCAGCGCCCTGCTGATGGCGAGCGTCATCGGCTGGGGCATGTTCGTGCGCTCCCGCCGCGAGCTGCTGCTCAGCCTGCGCGATCGCGCCGTCCGCGCGGAGAACGAGGCCGCCCTCCGGGCCGAACAGGCCCAGCGCCTCGCCCGCGAGGCCATCGCCCGCGAGATGCACGACGTGCTCGCCCACCGCCTGACCCTGCTCAGCGTCCACGCGGGCGCCCTGGAGTTCCGCCCCGACGCGCCGCGCGAGGAGATCGTCCGCGCGGCGGGCGTCATCCGGGAAAGCTCCCACGAGGCGCTGCAGGACCTGCGGCAGGTCATCGGCGTCCTGCGCGGCGGTGACACGGACGCGTCCGGCAGGCCCCAGCCCACGCTCGCCGCCCTCGGCGCCCTGGTCGCCGAGTGCCGCGAGGCGGGCATGAAGGTCACCCTGGACAGCCGCGTCACCGACCCGGAGGCCGTGCCCGCCGCCCTCGGGCGCACCGCGTACCGCATCGCGCAGGAGGCCCTGACCAACGCCCGCAAGCACGCCCCCGGCGCCGAGGTGACCGTCACCGTCTCCGGGCAGGCGGGCGAGGGCCTGACCATGGCCGTGGCCAACCCGGCGCCGCCCGGCGACGTCCCGAAGGTGCCGGGCTCCGGGCAGGGCCTGATCGGGCTCACCGAACGGGCCTCGCTCGCGGGCGGCAGGCTCGTCCACGGACCCGGGTCCGAGGGCGGCTTCCACCTGGAGGCCTGGCTACCGTGGGCGCCATGAAACCGATCAGGCTGCTGCTCGTCGACGACGACCCGCTGGTGCGCGCCGGGCTCTCCTTCATGCTCGGCGGCGCGGACGACATCGAGATCGTCGGCGAGGCGGGCGACGGCAGCGAGGTCGCGTCGCGCGTCGGCGAACTCCGCCCGGACGTGGTCCTGATGGACATCCGCATGCCCACGGTGGACGGGCTCGCCGCCACGGAGGCGCTGCGCAAGCGCCCCGACGCGCCCGAGGTCATCGTGCTCACCACCTTCCACGCCGACGAGCAGGTCCTGCGGGCGCTGCGGGCGGGCGCGGCCGGGTTCGTCCTGAAGGACACCGCCCCGGCGGAGATCGTCGCGGCGGTCCGCGCCGTCGCCGCGGGCGAGCCCGTGCTCTCGCCGACGGTGACGCGGCAGCTCATCGGCCGGGTGACGGGCGCCGGCCCGCAGCTCGACCGCAGGCGGCGCGCGCTGGCCCGGCTCGACGCCCTCGGCGAGCGGGAGCGGGAGGTCGCCGTCGCGGTGGGCCGCGGCGGCTCCAACGCGGACATCGCGGCGGAGCTGTTCCTGAGCGTGGCCACGGTGAAGGCGCACGTGTCCCGCATCCTGACGAAGCTGGACCTCAACAACCGCGTGCAGATCGCGCTGTTGGCGCATGACGCGGGGTTGCTGGACCAGGACCACTGAGGCTCGGCCTCGCTGTGCGCGCTGCGGGGCGACGCTCTCGCCTCGGGCGCCGTTCGTCACCGGCCCCGCCGAGTCCGTCTCGAGCGCCGGACGAGCTTGCTGTTTCCGCCTGACCGGATGGAACGGCAGTGGTAGTAGTCGTGCATGACTGAGACCCAGCCGGAGCCGCACCCCGAGCCCGTCGATCTCGCCAGGGCCCAGAAGGTCCTGGAGGCGCAGCCGTTCAGCCGTCTCGTGCGGGCGCGCATCACCCGCTTCGGTGAGGGCGCGGCCACCCTGGAGATCGGCGCCCGCGAGGAACTCCAGCAGCAGAACGGCTTCCTGCACGGCGGCGTCCTCGCCTACGCGGCCGACAACTCCATCACCTTCGCCGCGGGCACCACGCTCGGGCCCGCCGTGCTGACCTCCGGGTTCTCCATCCAGTACGTGCGCCCCGCGACCGGCGCGAAGCTCGTGGCCCGCGCGGTCGTCGCCCATACGGGGCGGCGGCAGGCCACGGTGCGCTGCGAACTGTTCTCCGTGAGCGGCGCGGGCGGGCCGGGCGGGGACGGGGCCGAGACGCTGTGCGCCATCGCGCAGGGGACGGTGCTCTCCACCGCCTGACCGGCGGGGGAGGGGTGCTCAGCCGCCGGGGATCTCCGTCATCCGCACCGGCCGCCGCTCCCGCCGCGACCGTTCGCACGCCTCGGCGATCCGCAGCGCGTGCAGCGCCTCGCGGCCGTCGCAGGGGTTGGCCCGCTCACCCCGTGCGACCTCGACGAACGCGGCGAGTTCCGCCTCGTACGCCGGGGCGAAGCGTTCGAGGAAGCCGGGCCAGGGCTTGTCCGGCGCGGCGGGACCCGTCGGTTCCGCCGACGTCAGGGGCGTGCGGTCGTCGAGGCCGACGGCCAACTGGTCTCTCTCGCCCGCCAGTTCCATGCGGACGTCGTAACCGGCGCCGTTGCAGCGGGTCGCCGTCGCGGTGGCGAGCGTGCCGTCGTCGAGGGTGAGCAGCGCCGCGGCCGTGTCGACGTCACCGGCCTCGCGGAACATCGCGGGACCCGCGTCCGAGCCGCTCGCGTACACCTCCGTGACCTCACGGCCCGTCACCCACCGCAGGACGTCGAAGTCGTGCACCAGGCAGTCGCGGTAGAGGCCGCCGGACAGCGGCAGGTACGCGGGCGGGGGCGGCGCCGGGTCCGAGGTGATCGCCCGCACGGTGTGCAGCCGGCCGAGCCTGCCCGCCCGCACCGCCTCGCGCGCCGCCGCGTACCCCGCGTCGAAGCGCCGCTGGAAGCCGAGCTGCAGCACCGTGCCCGCGGCCTCGACCTCGGCGAGCGCGGCCAGCGTGCCCGGCAGGTCGAGCGCGATGGGCTTCTCGCAGAACGCCGGGAGACCGGCGCGGGCCGCGGCGCCGATGAGGCCGGCGTGCGCGGCGGTCGCCGCGGTGATCACCACGGCGTCCACCCCGATGCTGAGGACGTCGTCCACCGAGGGCGCGGGCACCGCCCCGGTCTCCGCCGCGAGTCCCGCCGCCCGCACGGGGTCGGCGTCGGCGACGACCAGGGACGTCACGTCGGGGTGACGGCTCAGGGCCGCCGCGTGGAAGGTGCCGATACGGCCTGTTCCGATCAGTCCGATGCGCATGGACCCAGCCTCACCGCGCCCCGCCCACCGTGTCAATCATTTGTCCGGACAACAGAACCTCATAACTTCCCGTCATCTTCTCTTCGGGCTACGCTCGCCCCGTGTCCAAACCACTCGCCAACGCAGCGCAGGGCAAGCAGGACGGGCAGGGCGGCCAGGACCGGCAGCCCAAGGACCCCGCCGTGGTCCTGGGGCTCGGCGTCGACCGCAGCAGTCCGGTCCCGCTCTACTTCCAGCTCGCCCAGCAGCTGGAGGCGGCGATCGAGCGGGGCGCCCTGACCCCGGGCAGCCTCCTGGGCAACGAGATCGACCTGGCCGGACGCCTCGGGCTCTCCCGGCCCACCGTCCGCCAGGCCATCCAGTCCCTCGTCGACAAGGGGCTGCTCGTGCGGCGCAGGGGTGTCGGCACGCAGGTCGTGCACAGCCAGGTCAAGCGGCCCCTGGAACTCAGCAGCCTCTACGACGACCTGGAGGCCGCCGGCCAGCGCCCCGAGACCCGTGTCCTGCGCAACACCCTCGGGCCCGCGTCCGCCGAGGTCGCCGCCGCGCTCGGGGTCGCCGAGGGGCAGGAGGTGCACCACGTCGAGCGGCTGCGCCTGGCCCACGGCGAGCCCATGGCCTTCCTGACCAACCACATCCCCGCCGGGCTCCTCGACCTCGACACCGCCCGCCTGGAGGCCACCGGGCTCTACCGCCTGATGCGCGCCGCGGGGCTCACCCTGCACAGCGCGCGCCAGTCCGTCGGCGCCCGTGCCACCGCCGCGGACGAGGCGGAGCGCCTCGCCGAGCCCGAGGGGGCGCCGCTGCTCACGATGCGGCGCACGACCTTCGACGACACGGGGCGTGCGGTCGAGTTCGGGGCGCACGTCTACCGGGCCTCGCGCTACTCCTTCGAGTTCCAGCTCCTCGTACGGCCGTAGGCGCCGGGTGCGCGGCGGCGGGCGCGGCGCGTACGGCCGCAGGTCCCAAGTCGCTCACGGTCGTCCGAATGTTCTGACAAAGCCATTGACGCTGCCGCGCGCCCGCCGCTAGAACTCCCCCAGCCGCATTCGGGCGGCCGGGAGAAGAGGTGGTCCCATGCGTACAGCCCGTACGGCCGCGGCCCTCGTCGCGGTGATCGCGCTCGCGGGGTGCAGCGGCTCCGGCGGCAAGGACGACGAGGACGGCCCGGGGGACGGCGGGGGCGGCGGCAAGGGCGTGGGCACGCCCCGCCTCAAGATCGCGATGGTCACGCACTCCGGCGAGGGCGACACCTTCTGGGACATCGTCCGCAGCGGCGCCAAGCAGGCCGCCCGCAAGGACGACGTCGACTTCCTGTACGCCAACGACAAGGAGGCCAAGGGGCAGGCCGAGCTGGTGCAGTCGTTCGTGGACAAGAAGGTCGACGGGCTCATCGTCACCCTGGCCAAGCCCGAGGCGATGAAGACCGTCCTCGGCAAGGCCGAGACCGCGGGGATACCGGTGGTCACGATCAACTCCGGAGCCGAGTTCTCCGTGGATTTCGGCGCCCTGAGCCACATCGGCCAGGACGAGTCCGTGGCCGGCGAGGCCGTCGGCGACGAACTCGACAGGCGCGGGAAGAAGAAAGCGCTCTGCGTCATCCACGAACAGGGCAACGTCTCGCTCGAACAGCGCTGCGCGGGGGTGAAGAAGACCTTCGGCGGTCCGGTCGAGAACCTGAACGTCGAGGGCGTCAACGCGCCCGGCGCCCAGTCCTCCATCAGCGCGAAGCTCCAGGCCGCCAAGGACATCGACGCCGTCGTCACGCTCGGCGCGCCGATCGCCGCCCTCGCGGTGAAGGCCAAGGAGGACGCGGGGAGCGAGGCGGAGGTCGACACCTTCGACCTGAACGCCGAGGTCGTCAAGCGGCTCAAGGCCAAGGAGGTCGGCTTCGCCGTCGACCAGCAGCCCTACCTCCAGGGCTACCTCGCCGTCGACGAGCTGTGGCTGTACGAGACCAACGCCAACGTCCTGGGCGGCGGGCAGCCGGTCCTGACGGGGCCCGCGATCGTCACCGGGAAGGACGTGCCGAAGCTGGAGAAGTACACGGCCCGCGGTACCCGATGAACACACACGTGAACCGCGTGGTCGATACTTGGGCGGCCGGGGCCGAGGATCAGGACCGGCCGCACCGAGGAGCAGAACAAGAAGGGCACGGCGTCGTGGCAAGGGTTCGGACAGGGGTACGCGCGGTGGGCGCCGTGCTGGTGGCGGTGCTCGGAGTGTCCCTCGTGGGATGCAGCAGCACGGGCGGCAAGCGGGCCGAGGACGCCCGCAAGGCGTCGAAGGACCGGGGGAAGGCGGCGGTGTCCACCCCGCGCTGGACCTTCGGCATGGTGACGCACTCGGGTGACGGCGACACGTTCTGGGACATCGTCCAGGAGGGCGCCGAGGAGGCGGCCCGCAAGGACAACATCAACTTCTTGTACGCCCACGACGACGAGGCGCAGCAGCAGGCCCAGCTCGTGGACTCCTACATCGACAAGAAGGTCGACGCGATCATCGTCACACTGGCCAAGCCGGACGCGATGAAGGGCGCCCTGGCCCGCGCGGAGAAGGCCGGCATTCCCGTGGTCACCGTGAACTCCGGCTCCGCCGAGTCCAAGAAGTTCGGGGCGCTCACGCACATCGGCCAGGACGAGACGATCGCGGGCGAGGCCGTCGGCGACGAGCTGAACAAGCGGGGCAAGAAGAAGGCGCTGTGCATCCTGCACGAGCAGGGCAACGTCGGCCACGAGCAGCGCTGCGACGGCGCGAAGAAGACCTTCGACGGCAAGATGCAGAACCTGTACGTGACCGGCACCAACATGCCCGACGTGCAGTCCTCCATCGAGGCCCGCCTCCAGACCGACAAGTCGATCGACGCGGTCGTCACGCTCGGCGCGCCCTTCGCGAACGCCGCCGTCGAGGCGGTGGAGGGCGCGGGGACCAAGACGGAGGTCGCCACCTTCGACCTGAACGAGAAGGTCGCCGCCGGCCTCAAGAACGGCGACCTCGGCTTCGCCGTCGACCAGCAGCCCTTCCTCCAGGGCTACGAGGCCGTGGACCTGCTCTGGCTGTACAAGTACAACGCCGACGTGCTGGGCGGCGGCAAGCCCGTCCTGACCGGTCCGCAGATCGTCACCAAGGAGCAGGCCGGCGAGCTCGAGGACTACGCGAAGCGAGGGACCCGATGACCGCCACAGCCCCGGCGCCGGCTCCGGAGGGCCAGAGCGACGAGCGCCTCATCAAGACCTCCCCGCTGAAGAAGCTGCTGGGCCGCCCCGAGCTGGGCTCGGTCGTCGGCGCCGTCGCCGTCTTCATCTTCTTCTCGATCATCGCGGACAGCTTCCTCCAGGCCACCAGCCTCGCCACGGTCCTGTACGCGGCCTCCACGCTCGGCATCATGGCGGTGCCGGTGGCGCTGCTCATGATCGGCGGTGAGTTCGACCTGTCGGCCGGCGTCCTGGTGACGACCTCGGCGCTCGTCTCGTCGATGTTCAGCTACCAGATGACGGCGAACGTCTGGGTGGGCGTCGGCGTCTCGCTCCTGGTCACCCTCGCCATCGGCGTCTTCAACGGCGTGATGCTGACCCGCACGGACCCGCCGAGCTTCATCATCACGCTCGGCACGTTCCTGATGCTGACCGGCATGAACCTCGGCTTCACCAAGCTGATCAGCGGCACGGTCTCCACCAAGTCGATCTCCGACATGGAGGGCTTCGACTCCGCCGAGGCCGTCTTCGCCTCGACGATCTCCGTCGGCGGCGTCGACTACAAGATCACCATCGTGTGGTGGCTCGCCCTGATCGCCCTCGCCACCTGGATCCTGCTGCGCACCCGCGTCGGCAACTGGATCTTCGCGGTCGGCGGCGGCGAGGACGCGGCCCGCGCGGTCGGCGTCCCGGTGGCCGCGACCAAGATCGGCCTGTACATGGGCGTCGCCTTCGGCGCCTGGATCTCCGGACAGCACCTGCTCCTGTCGTACGACACCGTCCAGTCCGGCGAGGGCGTCGGCAACGAGCTGATCTACATCGTCGCGGCGGTCATCGGCGGCTGCCTGATCACCGGCGGCTACGGCTCCGCGGTCGGCGCGGCCGTGGGCGCGCTCATCTTCGGCATGGTCAGCAAGGGCATCGTGTTCGCCGAGTGGAACTCCGACTGGTTCAAGTTCTTCCTCGGCGTGATGCTGCTCCTGGCCACCCTGCTCAACCACTGGGTCCGCAAGCGCGCGGAGGCGACGAAATGACCGACGTGACCGAGGCGACGGAAGCGGCAGCCGAGCCGGGACGCACGCCGCTCGTCGAGCTGGACGACGTCAGCAAGTACTACGGCAACATCCGCGCCCTCGAAGGCGTGTCCCTGGAGGTCCACGCGGGGGAGATCTCCTGCGTGCTCGGCGACAACGGCGCGGGCAAGTCCACCCTCATCAAGATCATCGCGGGGCTGCACCAGCACGATGCCGGCTCCCTGCGGATCGACGGCGAGGAGACCCGGCTCGGCTCCCCGCGCGAGGCGCTGGACCTGGGCATCGCCACGGTCTACCAGGACCTCGCCGTGGTCCCGCTGATGCCCGTCTGGCGGAACTTCTTCCTCGGCTCCGAGCCGACGAAGGGGTCCGGGCCCTTCAAGCGCATGGACGTGGACCTCATGCGCGAGACGACCCGCGCGGAGCTGCTGCGCATGGGCATCGACCTGCGGGACGTGGACCAGCCGATCGGCACGCTGTCGGGCGGCGAGCGCCAGTGCGTGGCGATCGCCCGCGCGGTCTACTTCGGCGCGAAGGTCCTCGTCCTCGACGAGCCGACCGCGGCGCTCGGCGTGAAGCAGTCGGGCGTGGTCCTGAAGTACGTGGCCGCTGCGCGGGACGCGGGCCTCGGCGTGGTCCTCATCACGCACAACCCGCACCACGCGTACCTGGTCGGCAACCGTTTCGTCCTCCTGAAGCGGGGCGCGATGTCCGGCAGCTACGCGCGCGACGAGGTCACCCTCGACGAGCTGACCCGCCAGATGGCGGGCGGCTCGGAACTGGACGACTTGCGCCACGAACTGGAATCCCGCACCCCGTAGCCGTGCGGCGCACTTGCCGCGCGGGGCGCCTGGTGCGCCCCGTCAGGGGCGCGGGGAACTGCGCGCTCAGTCAGGGAGGGCCGGCAGACGCGTTTGCCGGTGATCGTGCGGATGCGTCTGCGGCTTGTGGGTGGCGGGCCGCGCAGTTCCCCGCGCCCCTTGGGGGCTTTGGGCGCCCGGCGTGCCCGGCGTGCCCGGCGTGCCCCGTCAGGGGCGCGGGGAACTGCGCGCTCAGCCGGAGAAGGCCTGCGGGTGCGTCTGCCGATGATTGCGCAGATGCGTCTGCGGCTTGTTCGTGGCGGGCCGCGCAGTTCCCCGCGCCCCTGTGGGGGGCCTTGCGTGCCCGGCCGCCGGGAAGGAGCCCCGAAGGAGCCGTCGGCGGGAGAGGCCCTGGCCAAGGGACATCCGCGGGGGCGAGGCGAGGGAGGCCCCCGGCCCACCGGGACCTCGCGGTGCGGCACAGCGGCAGCGTGAGGCAGAATCGCCGCAATGAGCACCTACCGCGACCTAGCGCACCGCGGCTCCGCACGAGCCACCGTCCTGCGGACCGTAGGCACGCGTGAACGCCGTTCCCATCTGACGGCGCCCCGCGTCAACACCGTCGGCATCGACATCGGCGGCACCAAGGTGATGGCGGGCGTCGTCGACCCCGACGGCAACATCCTGGAGACCCTCCGCACGGAGACCCCGGACAAGTCCAAGAGCCCCCGCGTCGTCGAGGACACCATCATCGAGCTGGTCCTCGACCTCTCCGACCGCCACGACGTGCACGCGGTCGGCATCGGCGCGGCGGGCTGGGTGGACGCGGACCGCAACCGCGTCCTGTTCGCCCCCCACCTGTCCTGGCGCAACGAACCGCTCCGCGACCGCATCTCCGGCCGCCTCGCGGTCCCCGTGATGGTGGACAACGACGCCAACACCGCCGCCTGGGCGGAGTGGCGCTTCGGCGCGGGCCGCGGCGAGGACCACCTGGTCATGATCACCCTCGGCACCGGCATCGGCGGCGCGATCCTGGAGGACGGCCAGGTCAAGCGCGGCAAGTTCGGCGTGGCAGGCGAGTTCGGGCACATGCAGGTCGTCCCCGGCGGCCACCGCTGCCCGTGCGGCAACCGCGGCTGCTGGGAGCAGTACAGCTCGGGCAACGCGCTGGTCCGCGAGGCCCGCGAGCTGGCCGCCGCCGACTCCCCGGTGGCGTACGAGATCATCGAGCGCGTCAAGGGCAACGTCCCCGACATCACGGGACCGCTCATCACCGAGCTGGCCCGCGAGGGCGACGCGATGTGCGTGGAGCTGCTCCAGGACATCGGCCAGTGGCTGGGCGTCGGCATCGCCAACCTCGCCGCGGCCCTCGACCCGTCCTGCTTCGTGATCGGCGGCGGTGTGAGCGCCGCCGACGACCTCCTGATCGGCCCCGCCCGCGACGCCTTCCGCCGCCACCTCACCGGCCGCGGCTACCGCCCCGAGGCCCGTATCGCCCGCGCCCAGCTCGGCCCCGAGGCCGGCATGGTCGGCGCCGCCGACCTGGCCCGCCTCGTCGCCCGCCGCTTCCGCCGCGCCAACCGCCGCCGCGTCGAGCGCTACGAACGGTACGAGCGCTACGCCGAGGCCCGCCGCTCCGACGACCGCACCTCCCAGGGAACCGTGTAGATGACCGTGCCCCGACAGCCCTCGTCCCCGGACCAGCCCGGCGCCCCCGAACCGCCGGAGCGGGGCAAGGGCAAGCCCGAGGACCGCCGCCACATGCTCCGCCGCCGCTGGCTGACGGCCACGATCATCGTGCTCCTGATCGGCATCCCCGCGGGGTACCTGGTGATCTCCGCGAACCAGAGCCGCAACAGCGGGCGCGACAAGGAGAACAAGTACTCCGCCACGGGCCTCACCGAGGGCTGGCCTTCCAAGGTGCAGCGCCGCCTCTACGAGGTGCCGATCCCTCCGTACTCCAAGGAGGTGGCGTACTACGAGACGAACAACTGGCGCACCAGCCGCCTCTATGTCCAGTTCCTCACCAGCAACAAGGGCCTGGACAAGTTCCTCAAGCGCATCGGCGCGACCGGCGGCGACCTCAAGCCGAAGGACATCACCATCAGCAAGCGCGACCGCGGGGTCGTCGGCTGGGAGTTCACGGGCAAGGGCCCCTGGTCGGGCCTGACGCACGAACAGAAGAACCCGAAGCCGACCCAGGACGTGGTGGTGGACCGCGCGGACCCGGGCCACCCGATGGTCTACGTGGTGTCGTCGACGACACCCTGACGGCCTCGCGGCATGGTGCGCCGGGGGCGTGAACTCCCGCCGGTCACGCGGAGTTCAGCCGAACGCCTCGTTTGTTGAAGTGCCAACTGTGGGCATGACACAGCGTGTTGAGACGTGAGTGTCACTCCCACAGGAGGAACCCCATGCGCCGTCGACTCGCCGCTTTCGCCGTGAGCGCCGCCTCCCTCACCCTGGGGCTCGGCGTCGCCGCCGCCCCGGCGTCCGCCGTGCCCGCCGACAAGGCGCAGGTGCTGAGCCGTTGGACCCAGACCGACGTGGGCAGCTACAACGCCTGGGTGTCGGCCCGCAACAACCAGGGCGCCTGGAGCGCGTACCGGTTCAACTGGTCCACCGACTACTGCTCCTCCTCGCCCGACAACCCCCTCGGCTTCCCGTTCAAGACGGCCTGCGCCCGCCACGACTTCGGCTACCGCAACTACAAGGAGGCCGGCGCCTTCAACGCCAACAAGGCGCGCGTGGACAGCGCCTTCTACGCCGACCTGAAGAGAGTCTGCGCCCAGTACAGCGGCGCCAAGAAGGCCACGTGCGACGGGACGGCCTGGACGTACTACCAGGCCGTCGACAAGCTCGGCCGCTCCGACCTGGTGGACCACGGGGCCACCGCCTGACGGGCCGGAGGGGACGCAGGGGCGCTCGATGCCCCGGAGGCCGGCGAGCGCACCGCGGACAGGGTCAGCGGCGCGCCGGGGCCAACACGTACATTGATCCGGAGGGAACCGGGGGGTACCGAACCTGCTGACGCGACGGAGCCGCGGAGCGAAACCGTGCGGTCGGTCGTGAGAGAGCGTGAGAAAAGAGAGTATGCGGGACGTGAGTGAGACACCGGCCAACACCCTGCAGTACCGCTTCGACGGGCCAGAAGACGCTCCTGTCCTGATCCTGGGTGCCTCGTTGGGCACGACCTGGCACATGTGGGACCGCCAGGTGCCCGAGCTGACCCGGCAGTGGCGGGTGCTCCGCTTCGACATGCCGGGGCACGGCGGGGCGCCCGCGCACCCCTGCCCCTCCGTCGGAGAGCTGGCCGAGCGGCTGCTCGCCACGCTGGACGAGCTGGGCGTGCGGCGGTTCGGGTACGCGGGGTGCGCCTTCGGCGGGGCCATCGGCGCCGAGCTCGCGCTGCGGCATCCGGAGCGCGTCGCCTCGCTCGCGCTGATCGCCGCGTCGCCGCGGTTCGGCACCGCCGACGAGTTCCGCCAGCGCGGGGTGATCGTGCGGAGCAACGGCCTCGACCCGATCGCCCGCTCCGCCCCCGAGCGCTGGTTCACGCCCGGCTTCGCCGCCGCGCAGCCCGCGATCACCGACTGGGCCGTGCAGATGGTGCGCACCACCGACCCGGGGTGCTACATAGCCGCCTGCGAGGCCCTCGCCGCCTTCGACGTCCGGGCCGAACTCGGCAGGATCGGCGTGCCGACCCTCGTCCTCGTGGGCTCGGAGGACCAGGTGACCGGGCAGGGCGAGGCGCGCACGCTCGTCGCGGGCATCCCCGACGCCCGGCTCGCCGTCGTCCCGGGCGCCTCGCACCTGGCCCCCGTCGAGCAGCCCGCCGCCGTCACCGACCTCCTCGTGCGCCACTTCTCCAGCGCCTGGCAGGACACCCAGACGGCGATCATCACGCCGCCCGTCAAGCCCGTCATCGCCCCGCCGGCCGCCGCCCCCATGGCCGCGATCGCCCCCGCGGAGCAGCCCGAGGCCGTGCCCGGCGCGGTCAGGCCCGACCCGTACGACGCGGGCATCAAGGTCCGCCGCGAGGTGCTCGGCGACGCCCATGTGGACGGCGTCCTGGCCGCCGCCGACGACTTCTCCGCCGACTTCCAGGAGCTGATCACCCGCTACGCCTGGGGCGAGGTCTGGAACCGCCCCGGCCTCGACCGCCGCTCCCGCAGCTGCGTCACCCTCACCGCGCTCGTCGCGGGCGGCCACCTGGAGGAGCTGGCCTTCCACACCCGGGCCGCCCTGCGCAACGGCCTCACCCCGGCCGAGATCAAGGAAGTCCTGCTCCAGGCCGCCGTCTACTGCGGCGTCCCCGCGGCGAACTCCGCGTTCAAGGTCGCCCAGGCCGTGATCCGCGAGGAAACCACGCCGCAGGAGTAGCAGGATGGAGGGATGACTGGCATCACCATCCCCTCGGACCAGGACCGCTCGCCCGCGGACGGGCGGCGTATCACCCTCACGAAGAAGTCCCACGCGTGCGTGCGTCTCGAAAAGGCCGGACGCACGCTGGTCATCGACCCGGGCGGCTTCAGCGAGGAGGACGCCGCGCTCGGCGCCGACGCCGTCCTGGTCACCCACGAGCACCCCGACCACTTCGACGAGGGCCGGCTCCGGGCCGGCCTGGAGGCGAACCCCGCCGCCGAGATCTGGACCCTGCAATCGGTCGCGGACCAGATCTCGGCCGCCTTCCCCGGCCGCGTCCACACCGTCGGGAACGGCGACACGTTCACGGCCGCCGGGTTCGACGTCCAGGTCCACGGCGAGCTGCACGCCGTGATCCACCCGGACATCCCGCGCATCACCAACGTCGGCTACCTCGTCGACGGCTCGGTCTTCCACCCCGGCGACGCCCTGACCGTCCCCGACCAGCCGGTGGAGACGCTGATGCTGCCGGTCATGGCGCCCTGGAACAAGATCTCCGAGGTCATCGAGTACGTGCGGGAGGTGAAGCCGCAGCGCGCCTACGACATCCACGACGCGCTCCTCACCGACCTCGCGCGGCCGGTCTACGACAACCAGATCGGGGCGCTCGGCGGCACCGAGCACCTCCGCCTGACGCCGGGGGAGAGCACCGCGCTCTGACCGGCCGCGACGGACCGCGGGACGTCGGCTGTCAGTGGCGCCGGGTAGGTTGTGGGACATGCGCATCGCGACCTGGAACGTGAACTCGATCACCGCTCGACTGCCGAGGCTGCTCGCCTGGCTGGAGGCCACCGGCACGGATGTCGTGTGCATACAGGAGACCAAGACGACGGCCGAGCAGTTCCCCGCCGACGAGCTGCGCGAGCTGGGCTACGAATCGGCGGTGCACGCGACGGGCCGGTGGAACGGCGTGGCGCTGGTCTCCCGGGTGGGTCTGGAGGACGTCGTCAAGGGCCTGCCCGGCGACCCCGGGTACGACGGGGTCCAGGAGCCCCGCGCGATCTCCGCGACCTGCGGCCCGGTCCGCCTCTGGTCGGTGTATGTGCCGAACGGCCGGGAGGTCGGCCACGCGCACTATGCCTACAAACTCCAGTGGTTCGAGGCCCTGAAGGCCGCCGTCGCCGGGGACGCGGGGGGCTCCCGCCCCTTCGCCGTCCTCGGCGACTACAACGTCGCGCCGACCGACGACGACGTGTGGGACCCCGCGCTCTTCGTGGACTCCACGCACGTCACGCCCGCCGAGCGCGCCGCCCTCGCCGACCTGCGCGGGGCGGGCCTGACGGACATCGTGCCGCGCCCCTTGAAGTACGACCACCCGTTCACGTACTGGGACTACCGCCAGCTCGGCTTCCCGAAGAACCGGGGCATGCGCATCGACCTGGTCTACGGCAACGAACCCTTCGCCGAGGCCGTCACCGACTCCTATGTGGACCGCGAGGAGCGCAAGGGCAAGGGCGCGTCCGACCACGCGCCCGTCGTGGTGGACCTGGACGTCTGAGGGTCACCCGGGGGGAGCCCCCGAGGCCCCCAGGGGCTCTCAGGGCTCCAGTTTCCGCAGGTCGACGGAGTTCGCGAGTGCCGCGAGCCCCGCGTCCCCGGGGTGCAGATGGTCGCCGCTGTCGTAGGCGGGCAGTATGCGCGCGGGGCGGGCGGGGTCGCGGAGCACCGCGTCGAAGTCGAGCACGGCGTCGAAGTCCCCGCCCTCGCGGATGTAGGTGTTGACCTCCTCCCGCTGGGTGTCGGCCGCCGCCGTGCACAGCGACTCGCCCTCGCACGGCGCGATCGTGGCGGCCACGACGCGCAGGTCACGGGCGCGGGCGCGGTCGGCGATCTTCCGCAAACCCGCGATCACCTCATCCGCCGAGGCACCCCAGCGCACGTCGTTGACGCCCTCGAAGACGACGACCGTGCGCGCCGAGGTCTGCGCGAAGACGTCGCGGTCCAGGCGGTGCAGCGCGCTCACCCCACCGGTGTCGGTGGAGACGCCGTCGCCGGGATAGCGGTCGGCGACGACGCGGTTGGCGGAGATGCCGTGGTTGAGGACGCCGTAGCGCGGCACGTCGGACTGGTTCAGGAGGCGGGTCGCCAGGACGTTGGGCCAGCGGCGGTTGGCGCTCTGGGTCGAGCGGACGCCGTCCGTGATGGAGTCGCCGAGCAGCACCACCGAGCCCGGCCCGCCGCTCACGTCGACGCCGGTCAGCAGCGGCCACGTCGTGATCGTCGAGGAGTACGCCGCCGGGGACCCGTCCGCGGCGTGGTCGCCGGGGGAGCTGACGTACGAGCGCTGGATGGCCTGGCTGTGCACGGGCGCCGTCGTCACCCGGCCCGGCAGATGGAAGCTGACCAGCAGATTGCTGTCGGCGGGGACGTCGAAGTCGAGCGGGTCGCTGTACGCCTGGGCGCCCGCCGGGATCTCGGCGCCCGTCCGTCCGCCCCGGAACGTCAGCCGCCGCGGCTCGCCCTCGGCCCCGGCCCCGGCCTCCTGCACCGCCACGGTGGCGGCGCCGATCCTGACCGGGGCCGCCGCGAAGGTGTTGTCGAGGCGGACGCGCACCCGCGGCCCGCCCGCGCTGGTGTGCACGACGAGCCGCACGGTCCGGTCGCCAAGGTCCCCGACCGCGGTGTACCCGGAGGTCGAAGCGGCCCAGCTGCCCGTCCACCCCTTGGCGGGCGACCGCACCGACAGGGCGAAGACATGCAGGTCCGTGGCGCCCCTGTCCCGCGGCAGGACCACCGAGGCGACCTCACGCCCCCGGGCCAGCGGCACGGTCACCACGTACAGCCTGGCCTGCTCGGCGAGCTGTCCGCCGGGCGTGTTGATGTGCGGCAGGGCCACGGCCTTCGTGGCGAGCGGGCCCGTGCGCCAGTCCGGCGCGGTGAGCCGGTAGCTGCCGCGCGAGCCGTCCCGGTAGCGGACCGTGCCGGTGCCGCCGGCCTCGCCGCCGGTCCCCGCGACGAGGAAGGCCAGGGCGTCCCCGCGACCGCGCACCCGCACCGTCTGGCCGTCGGCGACCACGTTGTCCCGCTCGCCGGGACTACTGCGCGGGAGGGTCAGCTCCGCCCCGTCGACGCCCAGTGAGCGCCCCGGCGTCCAGCCGGCGGTGGCCAGGGCCCGCGCGGACAGCGAGGCGCCCGCCCCGTCGAAGTCCGCTGCGCCGGGACGGGCGTCGTCGCTGACCGCTCGGTTGTCGAAGAGCCGCTCCAGGGGGAGCGGCCGGGGTCTGTGCGGGGCCGCGGCCTCGGCGGCGGCCACGGGGGCGATGCCGGTGAGGAGGGCGGCCACGACGGCCGCTCTCCAGATGCGTCGGCGCACGACGGACCCCTCCCGGTTCGGGTGGCCCCTGCCGGGGTGGCAGGCGCCCGGTGATGACAGATGCGCCATGAAGCTAAGGAGGTGTCAGAGGCGCGTCAATGAGTCGCGCGTGAACACGACGCGAACTCACCTGTACGGGCCGGGCCCCCCGGGCAGCGGAGGAGCCCAGGGACGCCGGGCAGCGGAGGAGCCCAGGGACGCCCGGCGGCCCCGTGGTCCGGCGACCTCACCGCTCCGCGGACACCAGCCCCGACTCATAGGCGAGGATCACGAGCTGGACGCGGTCCCTGGCGTTCAGCTTCGCCAGGAGGCGGGTCAGATACGTCTTCGCGGTGGCGACGCTGAGGCAGAGCTCCTCGGCTATCTCCGTGTTGGACAGACCGCGCCCCACCAGGGTCAGCACCTCGCGCTCGCGGTCGGTGATGCCCTTCACCGTCACCGCGCGCGGCGGCCCGGCCCCGGGACGGCCCGCGAACTCCTTGATGAGCCTGCGCGTGACGCTCGGGGCGATCAGACCGTCCCCCGAGGCGACGACGCGGAGCGCCGCGAGGATGTCGTCGAGGGCCATGTCCTTGACGAGGAACCCGGCGGCGCCCGCGCGCAGCGCCCCGTAGACGTAGTCGTCGTCGTCGAACGTGGTCAGGACGACGACGTGCGCGGGCGACGGGCCGGACGTGATGCGCCGGGTGGCCTCGACGCCGTCCATGCCGGGCATGCGGATGTCCATCACGACGACGTCGGGCAGCAGCTCCGCGCAGCGGCGGACGGCCTCCTCGCCCGAGGACGCCTCGCCCACGACCTCGATGTCGGGGGCGTCGGTGATGACCATGGCCAGGGCCGCGCGGACCAGCGGCTGGTCGTCGACGAGCAGGACGCGGACGGTCATCGCGCACCCGCCGGGGCCGGCAGCGGCAGCCGGGCCGTCACGCGGAAGCCGCCCTCGGGGCGCGGCGCGGCCCGCAGTTCGCCGTGCAGCAGGGCCACGCGCTCGCGCATGCCGACCAGGCCGTACCCCGCGCCGCGCGGCGGTGCGGCCGAGCCGCGTCCTTCGTCCTCGACGCCGATGACGACCTCCTCGTCCCGGTACTCCACCGTCACGGCGCAGGAGCCGGTGTCCGCGTGCCGCACCACATTGGTGACGGCCTCCTGGACGATGCGGAACGCCGACAGGTCGATGTCCGGGGGCAGGGCCCGGCGCTCGCCCCGCCATCGCACGTCCACGCGGACCCCGGCGGCCGTCGTCGTCGCGGCGAGCCGGTCGACGTCCGCGAGCCCGGCGGCGGGTCCGAGCGGCACCGTCTCGCGCCCGGCGCCGGGGCCGTCACCCGAGCCGCCCGGCGCCGTGCCGTCCGCGTCGCTCTCCCGCAGCGCCCCGAGGAGCCGCCGCAGCCCCGCCAGGGTCTCCCGCCCCGCCGTCTCCACCGCGACCATCGCCTCACGGGCCCTGGCCGGCTGGGTCTGCGCGACCCGGGCCGCAGCGCCCGCCTGGAGCGCGATGATGCCGATGCTGTGCGCGACCGTGTCGTGCATCTCGCGGGCGATGCGCAGCCGTTCGGCGGTGACGGCCTGCGCCGTGGCCTGGGCGCCGAGCCGCTCGGTGTAGACGCGGGTGCGCCGCACGGAGTCGCCGATCAGCCAGGCCACGGCGGCGAGCAGGCAGTACGCCTGCCAGCCCGACCAGCTGCTCTCGGTGGAGTGGGGGAGCCGGAAGGGCAGCCCGAGAATCTGCCGCAGGACCGCGAAGCCGGGCAGGGCGCAGAGCGCGAGGACGCAGGCGGCGGCACGCGCCCGCGCGCCCCGCGTGGCCACCACGAAGCCCAGGGCGATGTCCACGGCCGCGTACTGAAGGAAGGTGATGGCGACTTCGCCGACCGCCGGCGTCGCCGCGTACGAGCAGGCGATCAGCAGCGTGAGGGCCGTGAGCGGCCTGCCGCGCAGCAGGCGGCCCGCGCAGAGCGCCCCGCCGAGGGCGGCGGCGATGACCAGCCAGTCCCAGGGAGTGGGCCCGGGAAACGCGCTCGTCGGCATCAGCGGCAGGCCGAGATGGGCCCGCGCGGCGACCGCCATGCCCAGACACCAGGACGCGGCGGCCCACGCGCCGGGTGCGGCGGACCTGACCAGGGGGACCGGCGGGGATGCGGACATGCGGTGATCGTAGCCACGGACGTCACCGAGGGCATCGGACTCGGGGTGTACAACCGGGGTCGACACCCGCCGCGCCAGATGTCAGCGCCGGTCCGACGACGGGCGGGGCGGCGCACGGCAGCCTGGTCGCCGTGATCGAAGTCCATGAACTGACGAAGCGTTACGGCGCCACGACCGCGGTGCGCGGCCTCGGCTTCCGGGTGCGTCCGGGCCGGGTGACGGGTTTTCTGGGGCCCAACGGCGCCGGGAAGTCCACCACCCTGCGCCTGATCCTCGGCCTCAACACGGCCACCAGCGGCCGGGTCACCGTCGACGGCCGCCCGTTCCGCGACCGACCGCGCGGCCTGCGGCACGTCGGCGCGCTGCTCGACGCGGGCGACGTGCACGGCGGCCACAGCGCGCGCACCCACCTCCGCGTCCTGGCCCGCGGCAACGGCATCCCGTACGCGAGGGTCGACGACGTCCTCGCGGAGGTCGGCCTCGCGGAGGTGGCACGCCGCCGCGTCGGCGGCTTCTCGCTCGGCATGCGCCAGCGCCTGGGCATCGCCGCCGCCCTGCTCGGCGACCCGCCCGTGCTGCTCTTCGACGAGCCGCTGAACGGCCTCGACCCGGAGGGCGTGCGCTGGGTGCGCGGGCTTTTCAGACGCCTCGCGGCCGAGGGAAGGACCGTGTTCGTCTCCAGCCACCTGATGTCGGAGATGGAGCACACCGCCGACGACCTCGTGGTGATCGGCCGGGGCGAGCTGATCGCCGCGGAGAGCCTTGCCGCGTTCGCCGCCCGCGCCGGCGGTGGCGCCGTGACGGTGCGTACGCCGGACGCGGCCGTCCTGACGCCGTCACTCACCGCGGAGGGCGCCTCGGTCGTCCCGGGCGACGGGGGAAGGCTGCTGGTCAGCGGTCTCGACGCGGCGCGTGTCGGCGAACTGGCCCTGCGGCACCACGTGGTGCTGCACGAACTGACCACGACCACGCCCTCGCTGGAGGAGGCCTTCATGGAACTGACCGCCGCCGACGTCCAGTACGCGGCAGGAGAGGCCCGATGACCCCCGTCGCGGAAGCCGCCGCCCGCACGTCCCGCGAGGCGTCCCCGGCCGCGCAGGAGCCGAGGCCGCGGTTCACCGACCTGGTGGCCGCCGAGTGGCTGAAGTTCCGGTCGCTGCGGTCGACCGCCTGGTCCCTGGCGGGCGCCGTGCTCGCCGTTCTCGCCTTCAACGCGGGGACCGCGTACGACACGTACCGCTACTGGCGCGAGAACGACGCGGACGGCCGCGCGCGCTTCGTCCGCGACGGGATCGCGCTCCAGGAGGCCTTCAACGGCAACGCGATGCTGGTCATGATGCTCGCGGCCGGCGCCGTCGGCGCCCTCGCGGTGGCGGGGGAGCACCGGACCGGGCTGATCCGCACGACGTTCGCCGCCGTGCCCGCCCGGCGGCCGCTGCTCGCCGCGAAGGTCCTGGTGGTCGCCGCCGCCACGACCGTTCTCGGCGCGGCCGCCGCGGGCCTCTCGTTCTGGCTGACGCAGACGATCCTGGACGGCCGGGGCGTCGGCGTCCCCCTCGGTCATCCGGGCGCGTGGCGGCTCGTCGCCGCCTCCGCGCTGCTCGCGCCGGTCTCGGCGCTGACCGGCATGGCGCTCGGAGCCCTGCTGCGGCACGTGGGCGCCGCCCTGGTCGCCGTCTTCGTGCTGCTGCTCCTGCTGCCGGGGGTGCTCGGCGACGACCGGCGCTGGACGGCCGTCGCCGGCCACGCCACGCCGTACCAGGCCTGGCTGCGGCTGGCCGAGGCCGGTGAGGCGACCACGCGCTACCCCTGGACGGTCGCGGGGGCCTGGGCCACCCTCGCCCTCTGGTCGCTCGCCGCGGCGGTCGTCGCCGTGGTGGCCGTGGACCGCCGCGACCTGTGAGGCGCGCGGGTCAGGGCGCGGCGGCCACGCGGACCACCACGGCGTACGAGCCGCAGCCCAGCAGCAGGCGGCCGGGTATCCGGTCGCCGCGCGAGGTGTGCAGGGTGTCGAGCAGCCCGGACGCGGGGTCGAACGTGATGTCGGCGAGCGTTCCCGCCGATGCGCCGAGCTCGGTCAGCAGGCGCTGGCCGAGGAGCTTCTGGTCCCCCGCGGAGTCCGCCGCGGTGAAGCGGGCCGCCGCCGCCGTCGCGACGACGACCGCGTCGGGCCCCACCGCGTGCACGTCCTCCCAGGCGATGACGTCGCCGCCGACCTTGGTGTCCTCCAGGCGGAGCGCGGTGATCCGGCCGGCCTCCGGATCGACGACGAGCCCGGCCACGGTGCCCACGCGCGAGGCGTCCGCCGAGCTGACGACCGGCCGGCCCACGGTCTGACTGAGCAGCATCACAGCGCCCGCCCCTCTCCGACGGCGCCGGGGCCGCCATCGCCGCCGAGCCGCCTGCGCCGTACGGCGGCGGCGAGGCCCGTCAGGTCCCCGGCGACGTCCTCGGTGTCCCGCACGGGGACCATCAGCGTGTCGCCCGTCATGGCGGGGCGGCTGCCGAGCGCCAGGAAGACGGTGGCCTCGTGGTGGCCGAGCGCCTCGGTGGACGACATCTCGACGCCGACCACCGCGCCCTCACCGCCCGCCTCGACGATCACGTCGCGCACGGTGCCGACCTGCACCCCGAGGTCGGTCAGGACCCGGGCCCCGCGCACCAGGCCGCCGGAGGCCTCCTCCCCGGTGGTGACGGCCGCCTTGTCCTCCAGGACCTCCTCGGAGGGGATCATCACGGCGTCCGTGCCGAGCGCGTGCACCCCCGCCCACGGCACGCTCTTGCGCAGCGGCCCGGAGAACAGTCCGCGCCCGGCGAGCGTGAATCCGGCGATCCTGCCGTTCACCGCGTCGAGCACGACGTCCTTGACCTGGCCGACGGCCTCCCCGCCGAGCGTGACGACCGGGCGCCCGGTCAGCCCCGCGGCCGGCGTCAACTCCCTCACCGGCTCTCCCTTGCCCAGCTCACGCCTCATCGCGCGCCCCCTCGCCCGGAGCGCCTGCCGCGTCGCACCACGATGACCCCGCCGCGGCGCCGCCGCGCCTGCACGCCGAGGACGACGGCCGCCAGCAGACCCACCACGGCCACCACGGCAACACACCACACCCACCACGCCATCCGTCCACCTCCCGGATCGAGCACCTGAGACAGTCATACGTACCCGCGTACGGGTTCTTCAGCGCCCCCGGGTCGCCTACCAGGGCGGGTGATCCGCCCGATTCCGTGATCGACTGATGCCAGGTACATTCTTGGACATACGGATGGGCGGACATTCGGATTGACGGACAGGCGATGGTGCGCGCCGGGCGGCGCACCCGGCGGGTGTCATCGACGGAGAGGCCGACCATGAACATCCCGTTCCTCGACAAGTGGCGCAGGCGGCACGCCGGGGCCGAGCCGGCGGGCGAGGGACTCGCGGGTGCGTTCGAGGCCGACCCCGACGGCGTGGCCGCGCTGCTCGCCGAGTGTGAACTGCTGCGCTCCCAGGCGGCGGTGGCGGGCCTGGAGCTCGACGACACCCCCGCGTCGCTGGCCGCCCTCGACCAGCTCCTGCCGCGCTGGCGCGACGACCCGGAGCTGCTGCCCTGGCTCGGCAACGACGCGGGGCTCTACCTCGGCTCGGTCGTGGTGCGGACGGTGCCGGGCGCCACCTGGCACGTGTGGCCAGGCGGCAGCGCCGCCGTGCGGCTCGCCTCCGGGCGGGAGATCGCGGTCGTCGACGCGGGGCTCGACTGGGCGGTCCACGGGGCGCCCGAGCTGTCCCAGGTCTACGCCGAGGCGTCCGAGGCCTGACCCCGGTCCGGCGCGGTCCGGCCGTGCCCCACCCGGGCGAGCCCTGCCCTAATTGCCGCAAATACGGTTAATGCCCCTGCATGCGTGTCGTCCAGTAAGTCCCGTTTTCACGTGGATAGTTTGCGCGGACGTACACAGCAGAAAGTGGGCAGGTCGTGCCATGGCCGTCGATCCGTTGATCGAGCTGCGTGATGTGAACAAGTACTACGGCGAGCTGCATGTCCTCCAGGACATCGACCTCACCGTCGGCAAGGGGGAGGTGGTCGTGGTCATCGGCCCTTCGGGGTCGGGCAAATCGACGCTCTGCAGGACGATCAACCGGCTCGAGACCGTGCAGTCCGGCGAGATCCGGCTCGACGGGCAGCCACTGCCCCAGGAGGGCAAGGCGCTCGCACGGCTCAGGACCGAGGTGGGCATGGTCTTCCAGTCCTTCAACCTCTTCGCCCACAAGACCGTGCTCCAGAACGTGTCCCTGGCGCAGATCAAGGTGCGCGGCCGCAAGAAGGACGAGGCGGACAAGCGCTCCCGCGAACTCCTCGAACGCGTGGGCCTCGCCACGCACGCCGGCAAGTACCCGGCCCAGCTCTCCGGCGGCCAGCAGCAGCGCGTGGCCATCGCCCGCGCCCTGGCCATGGACCCCAAGGCGCTCCTCTTCGACGAGCCGACCTCGGCGCTCGACCCGGAGATGATCAACGAAGTCCTCGAAGTCATGCGGCAGCTCGCTAACGAGGGCATGACCATGGTCGTCGTCACCCACGAGATGGGCTTCGCCCGCTCCGCCGCCAACCGCGTGGTCTTCATGGCCGACGGACGCATCGTCGAGGACCGGGCCCCCGAGGACTTCTTCACCCACCCGGAGAGCGAGCGCGCCAGGGACTTCCTCTCCAAGATCCTCAAGCACTGACGGGGGCGACGTGCTGCTGAAACGACCCACTTCACGTACCGCCCGGCTGCTCGCGGCCGTCGTTCTGACCGCGCTCGCCGCCACCGCCTCCGCCTGCGGCAAGGAAGGCAGCCCGCCGACCAAGGGCCCGGCGCGCGACGAGCTCCCCGAGTACCCCGTGGCGAAGGACTTCCGGCTCCCGCAGTCGGGGACCTGGAAGAAGGCCAGGAGCCGGGGCCACTTCGTCGTGGGGGCCAAGGAGGACCAGCCCTACCTGGGCGAGAAGGACCCGGCGTCGGGCGTCTACTCCGGCTTCGACATCGAGATCGCCAAGATGGTCTCCGCCTCGCTCGGCCTCGACCCCCGGCGCATCGAGTTCAAGACCATCGCGTCCGCCAACCGCGAGACCGCCCTGCAGAACGGCCAGATCGACTACTACGTGGGCACCTACACCATCAACGACAACCGCAAGAAGCTCGTCGGGTTCGCCGGCCCCTACTACATGGCCGGCCAGGGCCTCCTCGTCCGCTCCGACGAGGAGGACATCCGGGGCCCGCGGGACCTGGGGGGCAAACGCGTCTGCTCGGCGGCCGGCTCCACCCCGTACCAGCGCATCCAGCAGGACTACCCGAAGGCCACCCTCGTCGCCTACGACACCTACTCCATCTGCGTCGACAACCTGCTGACGTACCAGGTCGACGCCGTCACCACCGACGACGCCATCCTCATCGGCTACGCCGCCAAGGTGCCCGAGGAGCTCAAGGTCGTCGGCAAGCCCTTCTCGCAGGAGCCGTACGGGATCGGGGTGCCCAGGGGCGACAACGCGCTGCGCCTGGCCATCGACGACGCCCTCGCCGCCGGCGAGAAGGACGGCTACTGGAAGAAGGCCTATGACGCCACGCTCGGCCTCTCCGGGGTGCCGGCGCCGAAACCGCCCGCCCTCGACCGCTACCCGGCGAGCTGAGGAGGCCTCGTGGACGTACTGACGGACAACTTCTCCACGTTCGGCGAGGGATTCATCGGCACGGTCGAACTCACCGTCTTCGCCTCGGTCCTCGCGCTCGTGCTCGGCTTCCTCATGGCCTCCTTCCGGGTCGCGCCCGTCGGCTCCCTGCGGGCCTTCGGCACGGCCTGGGTGACCGTCCTGCGCAACACCCCGCTCACGCTGCTCTTCTTCGCCGTGCTGCTCGGCCTGCCGCGCTTCGGGCTCGTGCTGCCGTTCACGGTGTTCGCGGTGCTCGCCCTCGGCTGCTACACCTCCGCCTTCATCTGCGAGGCCCTCAGATCCGGCATCAACACCGTGCCCAAGGGGCAGGGCGAGGCGGCCCGCAGCCTCGGCATGACCTTCGGTCAGACCCTGTCGTCGGTGGTGCTCCCGCAGGCCTTCCGCTCGGTCATCGCGCCGGTCGGCTCCAACCTGATCGCGCTGGCCAAGAACTCCGCGATCGCCGGCGCGTTCAGCGTCACCGAACTGCTCGGCACGTACAAGACGCTCAACGAACTCGGCTACAACATCATCTGGACGTTCGTCTGGATCGCCCTCGGCTACCTCATCATCACCCTGGCCATCAGCGCCGTCTTCAACATCCTGGAACAGCGCTGGGGAGTCGCACGATGAAGGCCACCTCCCACGACTCCACCGCCCTGTACGACGTCCCGGGCCCCAGGACCGTGCGCAGGCACCGGCTCTACGGGGTGATCTGCACCCTCGTCCTGCTCGCTCTCGTCGCCTGGCTGCTCTACCTGCTCTTCGACACCGAGCAGTTCACCGCCACCAAGTGGACGCCCTTCGAGTACGAGGGCATCCAGGAGCTGCTCCTGCGGGGCCTCGGCAACACGCTCAAGGCCTTCGCGATCTCCGCCGTCCTCGCGCTCGCCCTCGGCGGGCTGCTCGCCGTGGGGCGGCTCTCGGACCACCGCCCGGTGCGCTGGGTGGCCACGCTCATCGTCGAGTTCTTCCGCGCGATGCCGGTACTGGTGATGATCTTCTTCGTCTTCGTGGCGCTGAAGGTGCAGCCGCTGCCGGCGCTCGTCGCCGGACTCACGCTCTACAACGGCTCGGTGCTCGCCGAGGTCTTCCGCTCCGGCGTCAACTCCGTGGAGCACGGGCAGAAGGAGGCCGCCTACGCGTTGGGCATGCGCAAGTCCCAGGTCATGAGCCATGTGCTCGTGCCCCAGGCCGTGCGCGCCATGCTGCCCGCCATCATCAGCCAGTTGGTGGTCGCCCTCAAGGACACCTCGCTCGGTTTTCTGATCACCTACGAGGAGTTCCTCCACGCCGGGAAGCTGATCGCGTCGAATCTCGACTACGATTTGCCCTTCATCCCCGTGGTCATGGTGATCTCACCGATCTACATCGGGATGTGCATGTTGCTGTCATGGTTCGCCCAATGGGTGTCCAAGCGTCAGCGGCGCAATCCGAAGACCGAGGCCGCGGAAGTAGCACCGGCCGAACCAGGAACGCTGCTGCCGAAGGGGGTCCCCCCGGATCACTGAGATCCGGGGGGAGCAGTAGCTCGCAGGGCCATGCCCGACCGGCGGCAGCCGGAGATCACTGCTCGCGCAGGGGAACGGACACGTACGACGGGTCCGCCTCCGGCGAGGAGAAGGTCAGCTGCGCGCCGGACGGGTTGTGCTCGATGTAGAGCGGGTCGACCGTGTCGACGACCAGGGCGAGCCTGTGGCCCGCCGGCACGTCGTAGGCCGTGGAGAACAGGTCCAGGTCGACGCCGAACGGCTTGCCCGGCGTCTTGCCGTGGAAGGTGTGCGGCGCGTGGCTGACCAGCTTGCCGAGGCCGAGCGGCCCCACGTCGTAGAGGTACGCGACGAGGGTGCCGCTCTCCTTGGTGCTGGAGAGCGTGGTGTGCAGCTCCACCGTCCCGCGCACCCGCTGCGCGGTGGTGTGCCGCTCGGACTGCCAGACGGCGGTGTGGCGGCGCGGGAGCAGCGGCACCGAGGCCATCGGCGGGATCTTCAGGAACTGGTCCAGGGCGTTGGAGAGGATCGCGGTGCCGCCGTTGGCGCCGGAGTCGGCATTGGCGCGGATCGTGGTGGAGCCTGCCATGGCGATCTTCTTGCGGGTGGGGCCGACCGACTTCCAGTCCGGGTAGCCCTCGTAGCCGCCGGTCGACCGGCTCTTGAGCCGGACCGGCTGCTCCTCGTCGACGCCGTTGGCCTCGCCCTTGAGGTAGTGGTCGAACCACCGCCGGGTGGACGTCCAGGTGTCGTTGGGCAGCCCGAGCAGGCCGGTCGCCTCGGCCGTGGCGTGGTCGCCGGGGCGGAACTCCAGGCGCTTGGGGCCCGTCAGGCGCTCGTAGAACTCGGCGTACTGGTTGGGCGGGAAGAGCGAGTCGCCCCAGGCGTTGCCGAGCATGATGGCGGCGCCGTTGCCGTTGATCTCGTCGAGGTGGGTCGCGGGGGAGCGCTTGGCGCCCCAGGCGATCATCTCGTCCTCCTTGTCCAGGTCGGAGGCGAGGAAGTCCTTCAGCGTCCGCCGGAGCTCGGCGCTCGGCCGGCCGGTGACGGCGCCGAGCCCGCCGAGCAGCGCGGCGGCCTGGACGTGCTGGGTGCGCCCGCTGTAGATCGAGTCGATCAGGTCGCCCCAGCCGCTGAGCGCGGCCACGGCCCTGACCCGCTTGTCGTGCCCGGCGGCGAGCAGACTGATGCCCGCCCCGTACGAGACGCCGGCCATGCCCACCTTCGCCGGGTCGGCCGGGGTGTTGGCCAGTGTCCAGTCGATGACCTTGGAGGCGTCGGCGATGTCCTCGGGGCCCGCGGTCTCGATCTCGCCGCCGGACTGCCAGAAGCCGCGCGAGTTGTAGCTGACCACCACGTAGCCGGAGTCGGCGAGCCGCTGCGCCTGGGCGACGTACTCGATCTGCGGCATGCCCCAGCTGGTGGGCAGCACGATCGCGGGGTACTTCGTGCCCTGCCTCGCTTCCTTCGGGGTGAAGACGTTGGCCTTGAGGACCGTGCCGCCGTCGCCGGGGATGTCGACGAACCGCGCGGCGGCGGAGCCCGCGGCGGGCGGCGCGGCGGCCGGAGCCGCCTGTGCCACGGGCGCGAGGCCGAAGGCGGCGCCGGCGACGAGGGCCGCCGAAACGGTTCCCACGGCGGTGGTGCGCAAGGCAGGGTGCGGCAGTCCCACGGGTCACTCCTCACTCGGGCATGCAATGTGACCCGACGGTAACCGCGCGGTTTTACCGAGGGTAACCCGTCGGTAAGTTACGCCCCGGTAACGATTGGTGAGCGGTGGGCCGCGGGGGCGAGGGCGGGCCGTGGCGCCCCCTCAGCGCAGGGCGCTCCTGGCCCGCCACTCCCGCCAGGACAGATTCCACTCGCCGTAGCCGTTGCCCGGGGCGGGCGCGCCCTTCGAACCGCTGCCGGTGACCTCGAAGGGGTCGCCGGGGCGGACCTGGCCGTACAGCCAGCCGGCGTCGGCGTCGCTCATGCCGATACAGCCGGAGCTGTGGTTGGTGTTGCCGAAGTAGCGGGCGTTCCACGGAGCGGCGTGCGCGTACATGCCCGACCAGGTCAGGCGCATGGAGTGGTCGACCATCTTGTCGTAGCTGTCGCCGCCGGTGAGGCCGACCGTCTCGGAGCGCATGTTGACCGTGCCCTCCTTCGACATCAGGACGGACGTGCCGCCCCAGGAGGCCTTCTGGCCGCCGGGAGTGCCCGCGGACACCGGGAGCGTCCTCACCCACACGCCGTCCCGCACCAGCGTCGCCCGCTTGCTGTCCAGATCCACCCGCACGACCTGCCGCCCGCCGACCGTGAACCGCGTGGAGTAGTCGCGGACGAACCAGCCGCCGGCGCCGGAGTCGACGCCGTTGAGCCGCGCCTCCAGCCGCACCTTCGTGCCCGGCCGCCAGTACTTCTTCGGACGCCAGTCGACGCGGTCCCTGCCGTCGTAGTTCTTGATCCAGCCCCAGGAACCGGTCGTGCGGGCCGAGGTCGTCACCTTGAGCTGCTTCTCGACCGCGGCCTTGTTGCCCACCGGGTGGTCGAAGGTGATCGACAGGGGCTGGGCGATGCCCACGGTGCTGCGCAGGACCGGCGCGAGCGTCACCTTGTTGACCCGGTCCGGCTCGGCCGTCGCGAAGAAGGCCTTGGCGCTGCCGCCCTCGCCCGTGACCGCCCGCACCCTGTACGTCGTGCCGGGCGCCGCCCTGCGTCCGGAGATCCAGGTGCTCCCGTCCTCGGCGACCCGGCCGGGCATCTGCTCGCCCTTGCCGTCGGTGACGGCCACCCGCTCCAGCGTGCCCTCGGCCAGCGTCACCTTCACCGGGCCGCCGGCCTTCGCGTCCCGGCCCGTGAGGTTCACGGAGATCTCCGGGTCCTGGCCGGAGCCGGAGCAGGCGGTCAGGGCCCCGGCGAGGACCACGAGACCCGCGACCGCCGCGAGGGTGCGCATGGGAACTCCACGGAGAGAGCGCGGCGGACGCCGACGGGTTGTCTGATGTGCGGGGAGGATGACCGCCACGCCACCTTAAGGGCCCGGACGACCCCGATCCGCGATGACGCGCCGTCACTTCGCGCGATGGGAGGCACGGGCCGACGGCGTCGGGACCGGCGTCTCGGCGGCCCGCGTCACGTCCGCGACCAGCTCGACCACGTCGGGGCCGTACGCCTGCGAATTGACGACCTTCAGGAGCAGCACGAAGGCGCCGGCGCCGTGCTTGCGGGCGAGCTTGTCGTGGTGGCGGGCGAGATAGCGGGCGGCGGCCTGGCTGGCGACCGCGCGCTGGCCGCAGAAGAGGAACACCGGCCTCGCCTCCTGCCCGCGGTCGGCGGTGAGCCGCGCGAGGAGCACGTACTCGGTCAGGCCCGGCTCAAGGCGGTAGCGCTCCTGGCCGACCTGGAAGGCCCCGCGGTCGGGTATCGGCTCCGGCTCGGTGTTCACCCGGACGCCCGGCAGCAGCGAGTGCATGTGCGCCGCCATGCGGCGGTTCGGATGCGTTCCTAGGGGCCCACCTTGAACTCAGCTTCACGACAGGCACCTGACCCGTGTACCCACAAGGCTTACCGCAGCGACGCTTGTTGAGCCGGCGCGAAGTGCGGTATCGGTGTTGCCGCCGGTTCGTTCGCCGAATCCGGCGTATCCGCCCCCGAGTGCCGGGCTCTCCACGGACTCTGCCGTCCAGGCGTGGTTGGGGCGGGTCCAGTAGTTGGAGATGGTCTTGCCTCTGTAGCGGTAGCGGTGACCTTCACCGCCGGGGCATCGAACAGCTCGATCTCGTCTGCCGATGACTTTTTCCACCGTCCGTTGCTGTCCGTGAATTGGAAGGTGGGCCCGGCCCTTGCCACTCTGCGGTGATGAGCGGCTCACCTCCGCTCGCGCAGAGAAGGTGGGTAGCACACCAGATCTCCCGTCTGCCTAAATCGGCTCACCTCCGCTTATGCGGAGAAAGGAATCGATGGCAAGGGAGGGGTGGTGACTCGTGCGAGTCTCGTTGGTAGCTACCGTATAACTTCTAGCACTAATTGGAGCATGGCGACGAGGAGACTCCAAAATGCCCAGTCTCGTTCTTCGTCTTGCACTCGCCCTCCAGGGCGTCAGCTTGGCTGACACGAGGATCAATAGTATCTGGAGAAAGATTTAAGCAGAAGGAAGCGCGACTGAGGGCATCGTAAAGCGAAGGGAGTGCCCGATGCAGTGACACTGAGATCGCTAGTCCGATTTACCCACGGATGGGTCGATGAGTGAGGAGCGACAGACCTAGCGCTTCTAATTGAGCGTTCAGTCCGTTGATTCGTGTTTGGTCCTGGCCCAGGTTTCGCACTACTTCATGGTGGCTTCGCCGGTGAGATCTCGGACCATGAGCTCAATCAATTGCGAGGTTGGAACGAAACGACCGTGGCTACCTCTGCTCACTCGGAGAGCACGAGGACATCCCCTTCCTGGTCGCCGTCAACTACGGCTCACCTCCGCTCGCACGGAGAGCACTCGGCGAAGGGGCCGGTGGCGCCCTTCATCGTCGGCTTACTTCCTCGCGCGGAGAGCACGTGTCGCCTTGCCGTAGGTGGGGTGGCTGGCCGGCTCACCTCCGCTCGCGCGGAGAGCACGACGGGTCATCTGGTCAGGCATCGCGGTCCGCCGGCTCACCTCCGCTCGCGCGGAGAGCACGCCGAACATCCCACGCTCACGGACACCTACTCCGGCTCACCTCCGCTCGCGCGGAGAGCACCGGGCTACTGGTTGCGCCTCTGCGTTGTGCGGCTTGCAGGCCGCGCGCAGTCTGCGGCGCGCAGGTGGGCGCTTCGGTCTAGAGGGCGACTTTAAGTCAATCGTAGATCTTTTAACGTGGACTGCGTGGATGGGTCGAGGGAAACCGCAGGTCAGCGCTCTATAGCCTTACCTCAAGATTAGGGTAAGTCAACCAACGCCCCAGGTGGCAGGGCGAGTTGACCCCATGGCCGACGCTCGCCCTTGGCCACCTCAACCGCTGCAACCACCACATACCGTCATCGGCAACGCGGACGGGGACCGCCCCTGCCAGGGCGATCCCCGCAGTGTCCGCACGTCACGAGAGCAATCGCACGAAGGACAACACCATGCAATCACAGCGTTGGAAGCCCGTGAGACTCCAATACCGCCGCCCCGGGTGGCAGGACGCGTACAACGCCGTTATCGCCGGCATCGTGATCTATCTGCTTCCGCAGGTCCCGCCCGAGATGACAGGTCTGGCGCTCCTCCCGCTCCTCCGTTGCCTCCGCTTCAAGCGCGTTGTCTGAAACGGAACCCATCTACAGCCCCCGGCCTCCTGTAGGCCGGGGGTTCTTTCGTTGATCTTGGCCGTGCTCTAGACGCGACCTCGGCGTGCTGGAGTAGCCCAGCGTGCGCCTTCTCGTGCGTGCGATCAGGCTGGCGGTATGGCTTCGAGCGTGCCCGTGGTGATCTCGTCCGGTCCGCGCTCATCGACTGGCGGGGCGGCGAGCCCGACATCTGGAAACACTAGCGAGTGACCTAGGTCACACCCCGTATGGACCGTTGGCCCAGACCGCGCCCGCCCCGAGAGCCACGCTGCCTTCATGACCTACGACGGCTCACCTCCGCTCGCACGGAGAGCACCCCACCACTGGACACGCCAGAGGGCCGCTCCGCGGCTCACCTCCGCTCGCGCGGAGAGCACGCTGAGGTGATCGGCGTGGACCTCGGCATCCTCGGCTCACCTCCGCTCGCGCGGAGAGCACGCCGAGACGGTCCTGCCCGGCCCCGGAGAGCACGGCTCACCTCCGCTCGCGCGGAGAGCACTGGCGATCGTCGGGCATGAAGGCGGGGTTCACCGGCTCACCTCCGCTCGCGCGGAGAGCACGGCTGGGGGTTCGGGCCGCGCGGAAGTTACACCGGCTCACCTCCGCTCGCGCGGAGAGCACGGAACAGCGACCGGGTCCGGCGCGGCCACCTGCGGCTCACCTCCGCTCGCGCGGAGAGCGCGAGGTCGCGCGGCTGGTAGCAGCCGAACAGGACGGCTCACCTCCGCTCGCGCGGAGAGCACGGCTCGGCCAGCTCCGAGCCGTCCGTGTCGACCGGCTCACCTCCGCTCGCGCGGAGAGCACGACCGCTTCCTGGTCGAGCAGGCCGTCCTCCACGGCTCACCTCCGCTCGCGCGGAGAGCACACCCGGCCCGGCTACCAGCAGCCCGACGCGTTCGGCTCACCTCCGCTCGCGCGGAGAGCACGACATCGAGCTGAGCACCGTGTGCCAGAGCAGCGGCTCACCTCCGCTCGCGCGGAGAGCACGTCCCCGAGACCGGCGGACGCGGCGGACGCCGCGGCTCACCTCCGCTCGCGCGGAGAGCACGGCCCGCTGATCGCCGAGACGTTCTACGAGACCGGCTCACCTCCGCTCGCGCGGAGAGCACAGTGAGGACGAGAAAGACCCTTAGTTGTGTATCGGCTCACCTCCGCTCGCGCGGAGAGCACGCTCGCCCGCGCCCTCTCACCGGCCGGACCGACGGCTCACCTCCGCTCGCGCGGAGAGCACACGGGGCGGGGCAGGAAGAGGACGTTGTCCATCGGCTCACCTCCGCTCGCGCGGAGAGCACAAGATTCAGCAGCGGCTGGCGAAGATGAAGACCGGCTCACCTCCGCTCGCGCGGAGAGCACAGCACCGACCGGAACCTGATCCTGAACCCGGACGGCTCACCTACGCTCGCGCGGAGAGCACCACTGGTCAGCATCAGCCTGAGCCAGAATCGCCGGCTCACCTCCGCTCGCGCGGAGAGCACGTCTCTTCGGAGGGGTCGGTCATCGGGTACTCCGGCTCACCTCCGCTCGCGCGGAGAGCACGCCCGCGCGGCCGTCGCCCGGGGCCTGGCGGTCGGCTCACCTCCGCTCGCGCGGAGAGCACTTATTTTCTGGCCTTACGGCCGGGAGGTGAGGCGGCTCACCTCCGCTCGCGCGGAGAGCACAGCCGGTCGGCCACGGGCGAGAGGTCGAGCGGCGGCTCACCTCCGCTCGCGCGGAGAGCACTGAAGGCGAACCGCAGGGTTCTTCTCCGCGGCCGGCTCACCTCCGCTCGCGCGGAGAGCACTGAAGGCGAACCGCAGGGTTCTTCTCCGCGGCCGGCTCACCTCCGCTCGCGCGGAGAGCACCCACCTCCCGCAGGAGCGGCCCGCGTCGGTGGCGGCTCACCTCCGCTCGCGCGGAGAGCACGCCGCCGTGAGCATGCGGCTCATCGAGCAGGACGGCTCACCTCCGCTCGCGCGGAGAGCACGGCGGTGAGAGCCAGACAGAGGGAGCGCTCTGCGGCTCACCTCCGCTCGCGCGGAGAGCACGGGGTGGGCGTGGGGAAGTACCCGAAGATCTGCGGCTCACCTCCGCTCGCGCGGAGAGCACGCGCATTCGCCTGCCGGGCGGGCCCGGGGTCACGGCTCACCTCCGCTCGCGCGGAGAGCACGATTCCGAGAGGTCGTCCAGGCCCGCCTCGAACGGCTCACCTCCGCTCGCGCGGAGAGCACGAGGACGTCGTTGCGGGCAGCGATGGTGTCGGCGGCTCACCTCCGCTCGCGCGGAGAGCACGAGGTCGATGCCGGCGTGGATGCCGCGGAGGTCGGCTCACCTCCGCTCGCGCGGAGAGCACCCCTGCTCCTGATGGACGGGATCTCGGTGACGCGGCTCACCTCCGCTCGCGCGGAGAGCACCAGTGCAAAGCTGGTGGGGTCGGCCTGCGCCGCGGCTCACCTCCGCTCGCGCGGAGAGCACGCCTGGTCGTGATCCTGCGCGGCCTCGGCGAGCGGCTCACCTCCGCTCGCGCGGAGAGCACCACGGTGCACTGCCGGGCGAGTCTGCGGACGTCGGCTCACCTCCGCTCGCGCGGAGAGCACTGAGGGTGCCGACGCCGCGCTTGGGGTTGAGGCGGCTCACCTCCGCTCGCGCGGAGAGCACTCGCGCTGCCCTGTCGCGTGGACGGTGACGGCGGCTCACCTCCGCTCGCGCGGAGAGCACCCTTCGTGACCTGGCGCGTTAGACGGGGTTTGCCATTTCTTGACCTTCTCGCTGGAAGGCAATCAGAGTGAGGCCGTCGAAGTCGATCGGTTCGCGGCGGCGGGCGCCTGCGGTTCGCAGTTGGAAGCCTTGTTCGTTGTCGGCGGGGTGGGCGAGCACTGCCATGCCGTCGTCGGTGCAGGCGGTGACCGCTGACCAGAGTTCGTCACGGACCTTGGCGGAGACGGTGCCGACGTACAGCTCGGGTGTGACTTCGAGCAGCCAGCGGGTGAGGGCGCCGCGGAGATGGTCCGGTACGGCGGTGGCTGAGATGACGATCATCGAGGATATGGCCGGTGTCCTTCCGTGGGCAGGGTTACGGCTGGCTTCCGTGGTTGATGCCGGCGGGCACGGAGCCGGCTACGGGGTCCCAGAGGTCGACCAATTGTTCCGCGGGGTCGGGGGGCCCGTAGGTGCGGTCGGGGTCGAGGAGTTGCTGGATGTCGGTGACTATGCGGGGGAGCAACTGGAAGAGGCGTAGTTCGTGGCGGAAGGAGCGGCGGGCTTCGCTTTCGGGGTTCGGTGAGGCGTGGAGGGAGAAGGCGAGGGGGATGGTGAGTTCCGCTTTGTAGAGGTCGGCGATGTCGTAGACGAAGGCTTGCTGGTTGCCGCTGTGGACAAACCCGAGGGCGGGGGAGCAGCCGAGTGCGGTGATGGCGGCGTGGACGATGCCGTAGAGGCAGGTGTTGGCCGAGGAGAGGGCGAGGTTGACGGGGTCTTGGCTGTCCCAGGAGGAGGGGTCGTAGGAGCGGCGGAAGCGGCCGATCTTGTGCTGGCGGGCGAGGAGTTGGTAATGGGCTTTGACGCGTTGGCCTTCCATGCCGCGGAGTTTGTCGAGGGTGGTTCCGTTGGTTGCGGTTCCGTTTCCGAAGCGCAGTTCGTACATGGCCTGGGCGATGGTGAGGCGGTCGGTGTCGTTGGCCCAGGCGCGGGTCTGGCGTTCGAGCCAGAGGGTGGTGAGGGATTCGGGGACGGCGGCGGAGTAGCAGCGGACGCCTCCTGATCCCGTGGTGATGACGGTGGTGCCGTTTCTGGCGAAGGTGGTGAGGGCGCGGGCGGTGATGGGGGTGCCGGGGCCGAGGAGGACGCAGCTGAGGGCCGCGGTGGGGAGGTAGACGGTTTCGGTTCCTCGTTGTTCGCTGGTGACTTCTGCGCAGACACCGGTGTCGTCTTGGTGGATGCGGACGATGTCGAGGTAGAGGAAGGACAGGGAGTCGGCGATGCGGGGGAGCATGGCAACGGTGGGGGCGGCGAGTCTGCGCCGGGCGTTGCTGTTGGTGAGGGGCTTGGTGGCCGGTGGTGGGGTCATGGGGTCTGCCTTGCGGGGGCGATGCTGAGGAGACCGCAGCCGTATGCCTTGCCTCTGCCGATGCCGTTGAGGATGGCTTTGCGCAGGAGGTCGGTGTCGATGATGGCGGCGGTCCCGTCGAACTGGGTGCGGGTGTGTCGGATGTTTTGGGGCGGGGCTCCGTCGGGGCGGCGTTGTCCGCGGACGGCGTCCAGGGGATGGGAGTGGTGGGTGAGGGGTTTGATGCCGCTGTGGTCGGCTTGGCGGAGCCACCATTCGTCGGCTGCGGCGCCGGTGAGGGCGACGGCGGGCGGCAGGTTGTAGAGGGCGCGGGTGGTGGCGCCGGGTTTGCGGACGGGGCTGGCGGTGCAGCGGTAGCGGATGGTGAGGCCGGGGCGGATGGCGTCGATGAGTGCGTCGAGGGGGCGGGCGAGGGTGGTGCCGTAGCCGTTGGGGAGGCGGGCGGTGTCGGGTTCGTGGGTGGACTGGAGGAGGAGGTGGGGGCCGGCGGGGGTGTCTTCGGCGCGGAAGAGGATGCCGAAGCGGGCGCGGGGGTCGGGGCCCGCGTTGGACGGAAAGAGGCTCATGATGCGGCGGTGGGTTCCGATCGGGTCGCCCAGATCGCGGCGGGCTTCACGCGAGCGGGCGTCGGGGATGATCCGGGTGAGCCAGAGCGTCATCGTCGGCTCCCTTCGGGGGTGTGCAGCCGGGTGTCGAGGTAGCTTCTGAGTGCGGTGAGCTGCTGGACGCCGAGTCCGGCGAACTGAGCATGGGGCAGGTGCAGGGTGCGCCGGTACAAGGGGCGGGCTCGGTAGGCGCGATGGCTCGGGTGGTAGCTGACGGGCTGGTCGTTGAGCTGGCCTGATGCGTGAGTGCCGTCCTCGTGGGTTCTACTGGTCGTGGGGACGGGGGCGGGCAGGAAGGTCAGCGGGCGGTCTGCCAGGAATTCCACGGGTGAGCCTTCCGCTGCCTTCTTTCTGGGTGGCGGTGCGGCGAGTGGTAGGTGGATGAGGTGGTGCAGGGCGTTGTCGCTCTGCCCGAGCAGGAGGGGGCCTTCGGGCGGGCAGGAGCGGCGGCCGAGGTGCAGGGGCCATTGGGGGTTGCGCAGGGCGTTCGCGCAACGGTCGAGGAGCGCCTGGGTGTCGGGGGTGGGCTGCGGGGTGGTGAGGGCGAGGGTGAAGGCGGCGTCGGCGAGGTAGTAGCGGTGGGTGAGGAGGGTGCCGGTGTCGCCGGGGCGCTTCTTGCCCTCGGCGGTGGTGACGGTCGCGTTGCCGGGGAGACCGCCGCCGACGGTGTGCAGGTCGTGCAGCAGGACACCTGGCCGGTCGGTACGTACGGTCAGATGCAGGGTGGTGAGGTCGCCGATGGGCTGGTCGCGGTGGCGGCCGAGGGCGGAGGCGAGCATGCCGATGACGCCGGAGCGGGTCGGGAAGGAGGCGGTGTCACGTTCATTGAAGTGGCTGTGAAGGCCCCAGGACTGCAGGGGTCCGGTCAAGCGGAGCAGAAGTCCCGGCTCGGGCGCGGGGTGCGGGGTGGTCATGCGCCACCGCCGGAGGGCAGGGCGTGCGTGAGGGCGGTGTCGATGAGGGTGTCGTAGTTGGTGTGGCGGGTGCCGAGGCTGTCGAGGCCCTTGGCGTCGATGCCGGCCCAGCCTGCGGTGAGGATGCCCCCGGTGCCGAGAAGGCGGTTGGCCTCACCGGCGTACGTGGACAGCGTGGCGCGGGACGGGACCCCGTAGCCGCCCTGGCCTGACGCGATGACGGGGTTCTCGAATGCGGCCGCGTAGGAGAGAGGTCGGTCGGTGCGTACGGAGATGTGGGCGAGGTCGGGGATCGTGTGCGGGGCGGTGGAGTTCTTCTTCGCCTGTGGCAGGGACAGGATGAAGGCACTGAGGAAGGCAGCGGTGAGTTCGCGGAGCTGGTCGGGGTGGTCGCCGACGTTGCGGGCGAGGTCACGCAGGTCGACGGTGGCGAACCGGTAGAAGGTGCCGGCGCTGAACTCGGTGTGACCCATGTGGCCGCTGCCGCTCTGGTCGCCCCAGTGGGCGGTGATGTCGTCGACGGCGGAGAAGTAGTCGAGTTCGACGTCGGTCTCGTGGGTGGTGAGGGCGTGAGCGACCTGGACGGCGCCGTCGACACCGGCGTTGTCGACTTCCGCGAGCATGCGGCCGAAGAGGTTGATGACGCCGTTGCGGGCGCGCAGGATCGCCTCGACGCGGTCGGCGGGCAGGATGCTCTTGTCGGCGGGCTTCTTGATGTCCTTCGCGCTCTGGAGAGCCTCGCGGAACTCTTCCACCAAGTCGACGAGTTCGGTCACGGCCGTGTCGGGGACGTAGACCATCGCGTTGGTGAGGACCTTGTTGGCAACAATCTGCTTCTGGTCCTTGGGGTCCTTTGCGAGGGCGAACGTGATGCTGCTGGCCGCAGCCGTGTGCGCACCGGCCTTCTCGGCGAGGTCCTGCGGCCAGCCGCGAGTCTCGGTGAGGACGCGGGTGACTCGCTCACCGATGCGGCGGGTGCGCAGCGCCGCCTGGCCGATGCGGTCCTCGAACACGCCACGGATGGCCCGCTTCCAGGACTGGCTGCTGACCCGGGTGCGCAGCACGTTGCCGTACTGCACCGTCTTGACCGAGTTCGTGTCGTCGCGGTTCAAGTTGGCGAACGGGATGCTCTGGAGGACGTGGATGTCGATGAAACGGGCGGCCATGGGCATGCTGCTGTGACTCCTTCGTACGGGGTGCGTGAGGTGTGCTGCGCGGTCTACGGAGATGGGTGGTGTGTGGTCAGGGAGAGGCGGGGCTCTCCGCCGGGGTCGCCACCGCTTCCTTCTCGTCGGCTTCGTCGGCCTGTTGCGCGGTGGCCTTGTCCCGCAAGCGGTAGAAGTCTTGGAGCCAGGTGCGGGAGATCCGCCCGGAGCGGGCGCGCCAGCCGCCGAGGTCGTCGAGGAGCTGGGCCCAGTCGACTTCCACGCCCAGCGAGCGCAGGTAGCCGACGGAGGCGGGAAGATGCCGGTGCAGGCCCTTGACACTCTGGCGGGTGAGGAGGTTGAGGCGGCTCTCGGCGGTTCCTGCCCGCATCTCCTTCTCCCGGCCCGGCCCCTCGGTGACTGCCATGGCGAACGCCGTGCCGAGGCTGGCGCGACGCGGCCGGGGTGTGCTGCGGGAGGGCTCCTGCCCGCCGGGCTGCACCTGGTCGTCGTCCGAGTGTTCGGCGGCCGTCAGCGCGCTGCGGGGCTGGGCCGCGATCATCGCCGCGATCGTGTAGTAGGCCCGCTCCACATCCTGGGAGCGCGGCTCGGGGAGCCACGGTGCGACCAGGCGGTGCATGCGCCGAACGGAGTCGAGGTCCTTGCGCAGCCCGCTGCGCAGAGCGCTGCGGGCGCCCGGATCGTCGCGGCAGATGTGTTCGACCCAGGTGGTGAACGCCCGAGCGCCGCCGCCCCGCGGTGTTCCGCTCTGCTGCGGAACGGTCGGTGCCGTCCCGGCCGGTGGGGCAAGCGGTGCGTCCTGAGTGCTGGGCGGGGGAATGGCGGTCATCCGGTGGGCTCCTTGGTTTTCGCGCGCGGACTGGGTGAGGTCCCCGGCTGGGTCTTCGGCTGTGTGCCGTAGAGGTCGAGGCGGGCCTGCGACACGGCCTTCGCACCGCGGACGGTACGAGTCACGGGCTCGGTCACCGCGTCGTACGCCTCCTGGGCCAGGTGGAGGAAGGCCCGGCGGGTGGCCGCCGGGTCGAAGCCGCCGTCGGCCACGTCACCGGTGCCGTCCAGGAGACGGAACCGTGCCCAGAACTCTGCCTCCGCCCGAGGCCAGTAGCGGGCACCGGCCTCTGCTGTCCAGGCGGCACCGTCCGCTTTGGCATCCCTGACATAGGCGGACCAGGCGCTCTTGACGGCCCGGTCCAGGCGTCGTCCGTACATTTCTCCGAACTGCCGCAGCCGACCGACCGCAGGGACGGTGCGCGGGTCGTTGTCTTCCGCATATCCCAGGACGGCGGGGGTGCTCGCGTCGATGAATTGCGTGTCCTTGGCCTGCCCCTCCTGGTCGAATCCGAGCGCCCGGACCCGCAAGTCCTCGGAGACCTGGACCGCTGAGCGGAAGACGCGGGGCTGCTGCGGGTGCGCACTGCCGGCCGGCGGGTGCTGCAGCAGCAGCGCGTCCAGGTCTCTCCACAGCGCACGCCCCGCGTCCGCGGGACGCGGGTAGCGGTTGCCCTGCTGGCTGGTCTGCCAGATCAGGTAGTCGTCCTCCCTCGGCATCCGCTCGCCTCGGTAGGCCCAGGTGATGAACGCGTCCCGTGCATGTGTGCCGTCCTCGTCGGGAAGCAGGAGCAGCGCGTGCTGGGAACGGCCGGTGTGCCGCGAGCGCGGCCCCCGGGAGTGCCTCGGAGGGCGGTCAGGGGCGGGGAGTTCCTGCTGCTCCCACGGGCACAGGTCCTCCCGGCCGATCACTTCGTCCTCCGGGGGGACGAGGCCGGCGAGCAGTGTCTCGAAGAGGGAGTCACCTTCGGGGTGGTAGGACAGGGCGGTACGGAGCGGGCCGGCGGTGGCGCTCGCGCTTTTCATACCGTTGACTTCACGGGCCGAGCACCGGCCTGATGGCCCGTAGTAGTGCCATACCAGCAGGCTGAGGAAGGCTTCGGAGGCGGTGGGCAGTTCGGGGGCGGTGTCTGTGTCGTGCCGGAACCAGGAGTGATTGTTGCCCGAGGGGCGGGTGACGATGAGCTTGTTGACACCGGCGGTTTTCGCCCCGTCGCACTGTTCCGTCAGCCGGGGATCCTGCATCCAGGGGCGGCCGCCGGGAGCAAACAGGAAGAACCGGTCCTCGAAGTCCCGGAAGTACGCTTCCACTCCGTCGGGCGGAAGCCGGCCGGCGTCCAGAACGTCCAGACGGCGTACGTCCCAGTCGCCGTCCGGGCCCTGCTCGGTCAGGTCGGCCACCCTGGCCGTCAGCGCGTACAAAATGCGGAGCAGGGCTGCGTGCGCGGGTGCGTCGGCGATCGCCAAGCACTCGATGTCGTGGCTGCGCAGCAGCAGTTCGCGGAATCCCACGCGATCCGGGAGCTGCCCGGTCTCGGGTGCGGTGATGCCGGGTCTCCACCGGACGGGAACGCACGGTTGATGGATCAGGTTGTAGCCGGTCGCCATGGAGGTGTCCTGTCGTCATTCAGGCGGCGCTGCGGGTCGGAGGGGGAGAGCGCGGCCCGGGCCAGGCCGTGAACCGATCAATGGTCGCGCGTCAACTTTCCTACGGCGCCGTACACTTGGAATGTAGCGGAGGCGCAAAGCTGAAGTGGTAAAAGCGTGAAGCTCACTGGGCTTCGAGGCCGACGTCCGATATCGAGATCGTGTAGCGCCCGTGGTTGCACGTCCAACGTCCGTCTGCAGCAGGGCTCATACGCAGCAGAACGAGATCGCGCAGTGAGGGATGCGTCCCCCACTTCTGCGACGCTGCGGCATCGGACGCATCACCGCGTAGCCATCGGCCCGGTACCGGGGCCACCCGCCGTGCGACATCGGCCAGTTCCGCCGCCCGGAGGCCGTGCCGACCTCCACCGGGTACGTCGACCTTGCCTTGCGGGTCGAGCGTCGTGGTTCCGTCTGTCTGCTCGTACAGGCAGAGCACACGGCCGGTGTCGGCACCCAGACGTGTCGTCAGCAGTTCCTGGGTCACCCCCGCCTCTCGGGCGGACAGCTTGCTCAGATCGCCCTTCACGTCCGCCGGGGAGCAGATACTGGTCCAAGCCGCCAGATGCCGCTCGGCAGCCTCGCCAGCCATCCGCTCCTGGTCCAGCCTCACCAGTTCCTCATGGGCGGCGGCCTCCAGCCGGTCGACGAACTCTTCCTCGTACACCTCGTCGACCAGCCGCTGCACGTCACCAGGGACCGCGATGCCGCTCCGCGCGCACTCCCGCAGAGTCCGCGACGTGCGCAGAAGCAGCCCAGCGTCGTAAACCGTCCCCCACGAGCGGGGCGGTGCGGGTTTCTCGGAGTCTGCCAGCGGGTCGAGGACCACCAGCTCCGGTTCGTTCTCCGCAGCCGCCCACCCCGGCCGGCCGAGAGATCCACGCTGGTGCCGCCGTCCACGTCCGGCACGCTGCAACAACTGAGCGAGCGGAGCCAGGTCGCTCACCACCAGGTCGAAGTCGAAGTCCAGGGACTGCTCCACCACCTGCGTCGCCACCAGAACCGACCCTGGCCGGACCGAGAACGGGCCCCCTCCCGGCTTTCCGTACGCGGCCTCGCACTGGGCCGTAATCTTCGCCCGCTCGCCCGCCGGGTAACGGGAGTGCAGCAGTCGCACCCCGCCTGGGGAGGCCGCAAGCTGCGGGAAAGCCGCACAGACATCCCGATAGGTCTGCTGGGCCTCGCCCACCGTCGTGCAGCACACCAGGGCGGTACCACCTTCCGCGGCCACAGGTGCCAGTGCCTCCCGCAGCGCCGCACGCCTACCGCCCTCGCGCGTCGGCGCGTCGGCCGGGTCCGAGGCGTCCCAGACCACCGGCCGATGGGTTACCGTCAACGTCCGTGCACGATTGCTCTGCGTGCCGCGCGCGGGCGGAACCACCCCCGGGGCTCGACTGGCGAACAGCCAGCCGGGATAACGCGGCACCACATGCGACGGCTCGCGAATTCCGGCACCACGTCGGTAGGCGTCCACCAGGGAGCCGGCCGTGCGGCCCGTGAGCGTGGCGGACAGCAACACCACCGGTGCACGCATCTCACCCAGCCATTCGAGCAGCCGCACCAGAAGCTGATGCATCCACGGCCCGTACGCGTGCGCCTCGTCGACGACGAACACCTTGTCCGACAGCCCCAGCAGACGCAGCACGTTGTACCGCAACGGGAGCACCGCACTCAGAGCCTGGTCAATCGTCCCCACACCCAGCGGGGCGAGCAATCCACGCTTCGCACCCCGCAACCATCCGTCCGCCTCAACCGCGGTTTCCCTCCCCGCGCTCACGGCGCCGACACCGCCCTGACCGTCCGGCACGTCAGCACAGTTGTCGCTGCCCGGTGAACTCAGCCACGCCATCGAATGCAGCAGCATCAGCGCTCGTTCGCCAGACAGCGCCCTACCGGCGAACGCTGCCACTCGCGGCAGCATCGCGTCCGCGGTGCCCATCGTCGGCAGCGCGAAATACAGCCCTCGGGCGCCGACCGCCCGCCCCAGCAGAGAGGCCGCGAACAGAGCCGCCTCCGTCTTGCCGTCACCCGTCGGAGCCGTCACCAGCACCAGACCCGGACCGTGCTCCTGCACCAGCGCGGGAAGATGTTCCACGAGATCTTGTTGCAAGCTGTTGGGAGCGAAGGGGAACATTGCGCCGAACTCTCCGGTGGAGAAACTGGCTCGGCCCAGACGCGCAGCCCTCACCACCTCCGGTGCTGCTTGTTTCGCAGCCTGCCAATGTCCATCCACCTCAGCCGCCGTCCCCGACCACCCAGGGCCAGGAACTCGCGGTCCGATCGCAGACGTCTGACTTGCCAGCCAGTCCGCCACCACAACCAACCCTGCCACCACTACAGCCAGCCCCGCTGGCAACCCACCGCGAGGAATTGCGGACGCCCCCGTGGCCCGTCGCAGTTCGTCGAAATGCACCTGCCGCTGCTCAGCCCAACCACTGCGACCCAGGCCGGGGTTGTAATCACTGGCCCGAGCCGCCTCCTTCGCCTTCAGCACTGCGCCAAAGACGCCGTGATGACCGCCCAGCAACTGCGCGATCTGATGGCTCATAGACCTGTGCAGCAGACGCCCGCTCCCGGAATACCCGGCCTTCGTGAAGAGCTCGTAGAGGGACCAGTGGGAAGCGATCTCGTGGCGGAATCCCTTCTCGTCTTCGGCGCTCAGCGCGCTGACGTACGCCGGATCCTCGCGAATTGGCTTGTAGAGGAAAGGGACCTGAGCCTGAAACGGAGGAGTGATCTTGCCGATGTCATGCAACCCGGCCCAGAACGAGACCACTGACCGTGCCTCTGCCACGCTCAGGCCGAGCGCATCCGCAATGGCCGCCTTGGTCTCGTCGCTCAGAACGACATCCCACAGCACCTCGAACACCGCACTGGTATCAAGAAGATGGCACACCACCGGATACGGCTGCGACAGCCCGCTCTCCTTGCCCCACAGCCGAACATCCAGAACACAGTCCCCCGAGGCTCCCGCCTCGTCGAGCTTCAGCATGTCCACAGAGGTAGCACGCCCCACTGACAACGGCCCCAAATAGCCCAAGTTGACCCCGGCTTGAGGGGAGGGTCTTACACTCGCTGCGCGATGACAACGAATCGAGACGCATACACAGCGAGGGTCTGCAAAGAGATGGCAAAGCGGTCGAGTAAGACCAGGTCGCGAAGGGTGCTCTCCGCGCGAGCGGAGGTGAGCCGTCGGGGAAGACGGCTGCGGGGTCGTCTGCGGGGTGCTCTCCGCGCGAGCGGAGGTGAGCCGTCGCCACAAGCCTGCAATTCCAGGTGTTCGCGGTGCTCTCCGCGCGAGCGGAGGTGAGCCGCTGGCAGGGTAGCGGCGGATGAGATCGGCGAGGTGCTCTCCGCGCGAGCGGAGGTGAGCCGATCTCGACGGCGCCCTTCCACATGCTGGTGAAGTGCTCTCCGCGCGAGCGGAGGTGAGCCGCTTTGCTGACCACCGGCCGCTTTGGCTGCTTCGTGCTCTCCGCGCGAGCGGAGGTGAGCCGCCCGTCCGCTCCTGCTCCGACAGCCCACCCCAGTGCTCTCCGCGCGAGCGGAGGTGAGCCGGCGAAAGTCATCTCCCTGGAGACCGCCATCCGGTGCTCTCCGCGCGAGCGGAGGTGAGCCGACTCCTTCGGGGGCGAGGCCAGGCTAGGGGACGTGCTCTCCGCGCGAGCGGAGGTGAGCCGCTGTTCGAAGCGGTGCCGGGGCATGGTGAGGAGTGCTCTCCGCGCGAGCGGAGGTGAGCCGCGTGAACATCATGATGTGACGACCCACCGCCGGTGCTCTCCGCGCGAGCGGAGGTGAGCCGCCCGTACGCCTCGCCTCCTGAACTGCCACCCGGTGCTCTCCGCGCGAGCGGAGGTGAGCCGCACGAGGATCATGGCGGCGCGTCATGGCCGCCGTGCTCTCCGCGCGAGCGGAGGTGAGCCGACGTACAAGATCGCTTCTCCGTCCGGCAACGAGTGCTCTCCGCGCGAGCGGAGGTGAGCCGAACCGTTCGGCCGCGCCGGTACTGCTCATCAGGTGCTCTCCGCGCGAGCGGAGGTGAGCCGACGGCAGGACGGAGCGAAGCCGTGAGCCGACAGTGCTCTCCGCGCGAGCGGAGGTGAGCCGCCCCGGCCGGATCGGCTCGGGGCGTGCGGTGAGTGCTCTCCGCGCGAGCGGAGGTGAGCCGCCCGGTCAGGACCGAGGAGAGGACTTCTCCCCGTGCTCTCCGCGCGAGCGGAGGTGAGCCGGCGATGCCGAGCCAGAACAAGGCCCTGAAGGAGTGCTCTCCGCGCGAGCGGAGGTGAGCCGCTTGTCGCTGACCTTGCGCTGCTTCCTCTCGGGTGCTCTCCGCGTGAGCGGAGGTGAGCCGCCGCCCGGATACGCGATCTGGCCGCAGATCTCGGGCTTTCCGTGCGAGCGGACGTGAGTTGTCGGCCCCGGCGCCCCCCAGGGTGGCGCAATGCAGAAACGCGCTAGGTGCTTAGAAGGCACGTGCTCTATCCGCTGAGCTACGGGGGCTGACCTGCGTAAACGCAGCTTCCGGGAGTTGTCCCCCAGGTCGCGGGGGAAATATGGGGAATCGCGGATTCCCGGTGACAGGGGGACGCGAGCGCTTCCTGATCGGGCAGTACGTAAGGTCTCACATTATCTTCACGGCCCCCGAAGGCTCTCACGGAAACAATCCCGCACCCCGTCGGCGTTGGTGATCTCCGAGCCGAGGAGGAGAAGGTGTCGGGCCTGAAGCTGTTCCGCACGGACACGACGAATAGCGGCATGACGGAGGTCATGCCGCGTCTTGCTGAGATCGAGGCCGATGTGCAGGGCCTTGTCGAGGCGCACATGGAGACGCTGCTGGGCGTGCGGTTCCTGGCGAGCGAGTACAGCACGGGGCCCGCCCACGGGGGCCGGATCGACTCGCTCGGGCTGGACGAGAACGGATCACCGGTCATCGTCGAGTACAAGCGCGGCACGGACGTCGGCGTCATCAACCAGGGCCTGTTCTACCTGGCCTGGCTGATGGACCACCGGGCGGAGTTCGAGCACCTGGTCCGCGACCGCCTCGGGGTGACGGCCGCGTCCCAGGTCCTGTGGAGCGGACCGCGCCTGATCTGCATCGCTGGCGACTTCACCCGCTACGACGTCCATGCCGTGCGCGAGCACCGGCGTTCGATCGACCTGGTTCGCTACCGACTCTTTGGCAGGGATCTGCTCGGGCTTGAGACCGTGTGGCCTCCGTGAGCGGCGGCATGCAGGTGGCCCGCCGGGCACGGCGCCAGGCGGTTGCCCGGGCGGCGGTTGATGTCCAGGGTGCGCGATGCGCGAGTTGGCGGGTGCGGTCGACGAGGTCCTGCTGGGGCTCGGTGACGGTGTGAACCGGGTGGAGCGCAAGACCTACCGGGCGTATCAGCGGCTGCGGAACTTTGCCTGCTTGTGCCCGCCGCAGCGCAGCAAGCTGCTGGTCTACCTCAAGGTAGACCCGAAGGACGTCAATCTTGTTCCGGGCTTCACCCGGGACGTGTCCGGTCTCGGCCACCACGGGACGGGCGATCTGGAGGTCCAGCTCCGTACGCTCAGTGACGTAGAGCGGACGCAGGAGCTGTTCCGGGCAAGCTACGTGGACATGATCGCCCGCCGCTGACCATCCTTGTGGCGGGCTGCGCTATGTGTCGTGTCTGCAGCGGGGGAGGAGCCTCCCGACGAGCGGGCAGGGCGTGGCGGTGGACCATCCATGGTGTGCGGGATCGCCAGTTTGGCCAACCGGCGATCCCGCTACATTGCCCCGCCCGTGTAGACGCCTGTTCTGCGCTCTCGCGGCCGTACAAGGCCGCGTCACCCGCGTGTCGGGCATCGGTCTCAGAAGCTGAAGTGCGCGCCTCAGACGCTGCGGACGAGCCCCTTGCGGACCATTGGGCGCTTTTTGGGCCAACCGCGGGGAGAGATGGCCTGCGCTGACGCGGGTGGGGGTGGATCACTCGAAAGTGCGCAGCGATGTTCGAATTTTTGGGGTTCGGAGTCGGCTACGATTTCTCCCGTGCAATTGCATCATGGGATTGCACGGGGCCGTCCCATGCGTCAATTGCGGGGCGGCGATCTGAAAGTCGGATGTTCGACCGGGTGATGTGCGGAGGTGGGCGTGAACGGGTTGCGTAACGGTGTGCCGGCGGCGACGTTGGACGTTAGGTGGGTGAAGAGCGCAAAGAGTTCGGGGGCTGGTCAGTGTGTGGAGCTGGCGCCGCTGCCTGAAGGAAGGGTTGCGTTCAGGAATTCGACGGACCCGGCGGGGCCGGCACTCGTCTTCGAGGCGGGTGAATTCGTCGCCTTCCTGGATGGTGTGAAGAAGAACGAATTCGACCACTTGTGCGTATCTTGATGCGCAACCGGGCGTAATTCTGTTCGAGGGGACACGCAACTCTGGGGCATGCCATGATGTGCCATGCCCAATACCCAATGGAGTGCGCGTGTCCCCGAGCAATGACGGTGTTGTTCCTCTCTTTGGAGAGGGGGTACCGGAAGACCTTGAGCCCACCGCTGCCGGCGTGATGCTGGGAGTGGATCTGCGTACGTGGCGCGAGCGACGCAAGATTGCCACCAAGGAGGCCGCTCGGGCGATCAACGCGTCCTTGTCCAAGCTGTCTCGCTTGGAGCGAGCGGAAAGCCCGCCCGACGTACGGGACGTGCGTGATCTCGCGGACCTCTACGGGGTTGACGCTGACGAGCGCCTCCGCCTTGAATGTCTGGCCAAGCGTGCTACCGAGCCTGAGTGGGTCTGGCGTTACGCGGACTGCGCGCCGTCCTGGATGCGCCGCTTGATCGGGCTTGAGGCCAAGGCGTCGCTACTAACGACCTTCGAGATGAAGGTCGTTCCCGGTCTGCTGCAGACTGCAAACTACGCCCTCCATATCAGCGCGAATGGGCTGAACGTGGACCTGGCCGATCCGCTGGTCCAACAGTGCGCGGCACTCCGCGAGGAGCGTCAGCAGCGTGTCTTTGGCCAGCACGAACCTCCTCGATCGGTCTTCCTCCTTGACGAGGGCATCCTCTATCGCCAGGTGGGTAACCGGGAAATCATGCGGGAGCAGATGCTCCGGCTGCGCGAGTTGTTGGAGCAGCCGCACATCGCGATTCGCATCGTGCCTTTCCATGGCAGGGTGGTCTCCAACTACGGTTCGGTCACGCACCTGCGCTTCGCGCTCCAGGGTCTGCCGCCACTCGTCTATATCGAGGGGCACGACGACGCCACTTATCACACCAAGCAGGAAGAAGTGGAGCGTCATGTGACGCTGTTGCTCCGGCTCAGCGATGAGGCTGCGGAATCGACGGGGGACAGCCGGGCCATGCTCGACAAGGCCGTCGCACGGTTTAGGGACTGATCGCTTCCGAAGCGGGGACCTGCGCCAGCCCACCGTAGTCGTACCATTCGATGCTGCGTTGATGCTGGCGCAGGTCCGAGTCCGGCCGCCAGTCCGTGATGTCCACCAGCCCCGGACTCAGCACCTGGAGACCTTCGAAGAGGTCCTCCACCTCGTGCTGCTCGCGCACTCGGCCCCAGTTGTTGTTTGTCTCTTGCTGCATCAAATCAGTGACGGAGTCGCGCAGCTCCCTGTCGTCGCTGACTAAGTGGCAGATGACGACGTAGTCGCCAGGGCTGAGGTGGCTGGTTACCTGGCGGACGATGCCGGCCGGGTCTTCCACGTCCTTAATGCAGTGCAGGACCGAAATGAACAGTGCTGCCCTGGGCATCGTTGCTGATTGGTCGTCGGTGAAGAGACGTCTGACCTCCGGTGCGGCGAAGATGGCGTCTGGGTCCCGCATGTCCCCTGCCACCATGGCAGTGTTCGCGTTGGCGTCGAGCAGGGATCGCCCGTGTCCGCGAACCACGGGGTCGTTGTCCACGTACACCACCCGGGCATCGGGGGCGACCGTCTGCGCCACCTGGTGCACGTTGTTCTGTGTGGGCAGGCCCGAGCCGAAATCCAGGAACCTCCGGACCTGGTACTCGTCGGCGAGAGTATGGACGACCCGCTCCAGGAACCAGCGGTTATTCCGGGCCAGGGCCTTCGTTGTTGGCGCCCTCTTCAACAGTTCCCGACATGCCGCCCGGTCGGCTTCATAGTTGAAGGTGCCGTCCAGTAACCAGTCGTACATCCGTGCAGCACTCGGCACGGAAAGATCTACATGAGATTGACCCAATGGTTCGGCCCCTCCTGGTCGAGCCCCGATCTCTCCAGGGAATGAGCGGCCATCGTAGAAGGGCAGCACAAGATCCACCAGTCGCTTGGGGGAGCGAATGGTGCGTGCGGTGGCGCGGGGGTGGCGCAGACATGGCGTTTCCCGCGCTGTGCGGACGGTGACGGTCTGGCCGAGATCAGGCCATCGAATGACGCCTCCGCCGGCCGTTCGATTTGTTCAGGCGGCGTTTCCGACGAGGGTGGGCCGGGGTCCCCGGGCGGCTAGGGCATTGATCGCGCCGTCGGGGCTGACAGCTACTCGGAGAGCTCCGCCCGCCCCGGAGGCCGGAGACGGGCGGTCTCGTTCTCAGCCGAACGTGGCGTCCCCAAGGTGGAGTTGAACGGTCACCTCAATGGAGGGGCCCTGCTCCGGAGTGGCGGACAGGCTGATTCCTGCGGTCGCGAGCGTGACCAGAGCGGCCGAGCACATCACTCGGCCGAGTGCAGGAATGCCGGGAAGCGCCGAGGGTTCGATGGTCGGACTGGTACCGTGCAGACGCCCGGAGGGGCCAGTGATGACCCCTCGGCGATGCGGATTGAGCATGCGCACACTCCTCTTGATCTGATCGCACCCTGGAGGGCGGGGGCAACCGTCCTCTAGGGCGGGCTCCGCGAATGCGGTGCCAGATCGAAGGTAGCGTCACTCAACTCATCTAAGTGACAATTTGGTTATCCATGCAAAGTCAGATTCCCGACTGTCATGCACGGGCGAACGGGAGATTGAGATACGTTCGCTTGTTCGTACTCCTGGTGTCTGGGGTTCAATTACTCAGCCGAGACGCCGCGCCGATGGTCAGAGCGAACGGCCGACGATGGGATCGGCGACGTTCGCCGGGGCGACGGGCGGACTGATCGCGAGGTTGGTCTGGCATTCGCGGCCCGCGGGCTGAGCTTGGCGTGTGGCGGTCTGATGGGCAAGGGTCTCGGCGAGGTCGGTCAGCAGCTCGTTGGAGCATCTCCCAGGACGTGCTGATGGCCAGCACGCACATTGCCCGGCCGAAGTTCCACTCGACTTAGATGATCGCCGCGCCCGAACCGCCGGGTTGGCCAACCGGCGATCCCGCGCTATGTTGCCCCGCTCGTGCGGGGTGATGATCAGCGTGAACGGCTGGCGGGTCGGCCGGGCGTGACCGCCGGAGCCGCCGACACGCTGGTCGCTAGGCAGATCCTGTGTTCACGGCCCGACTGCGTCTGGCGCGTGCCGGTCTCGTGGGCGAGCGTTTCGGAGAGGTCGGCCAACAGCGGACTCGGGATGTGCGGGGACGCGGTGATGGCCCAGGTGGGCCGATCCGGATTGGGCCCGGCCCAGATAGTCCATGTGGCCGAGTGGGCGTGCTGAGCGGTCAGTGGGTCGAACTGCACGCCTGCTTCCCCGTCGGGGGATGTCCATCGGATCCCGTGACCGGTCAAGGTGTGTTTCCACCCAGCCTCCGTGAGCGGCTGAGTGGCTGCGGTGACCGCCTTCTCGTCCACCGGGCTGTCGATGGCCGTGTTCCAGCCATCGCCGTCGCCCAGGTGGATCAGGAGAGCCTGCAGTACGGGGGCAGGAGTGGCGCTGGTCGCGGTGAGGTGCCACTTGCGGTCGGAGACGGGTGTCTCGTAGGCGGCCACGGTCCAGGCGGTGTCGTGGGCGGTGGTTTCGTGGACGTGTTCGATGCGCAGGGTCTGCGATTCGTGGATGGCGTGGGTCGTTGCATCGGACCAGGTGCGCCACTTCTGGAACTCGCGATGTGTGCCGAGGAAGCTGTCGAGGAGGGCGTCGTGGTCGCCGGCATCGGCCAGGTAGACAGGGACGGTCTCCGGCTCCGGCCGGGCGGGTTCGGGCTTGGACGTGGTGACGTCGAAGACGGAGCGCGCTGCGATGGCGGCGCGTTCGGTGTCAGTCAGGGGTGCAGGCCCAGGACGCATTCCGCCCGCGTGAGTCTCCTCGAAGGCGAGCAGGGCGCTTGCGGGTGAGTCGAAGGTGCCGGCGACCTGACGCAGGTGGTCCTCGCCGTGCAGGTAAACGGACTTGCCGCCTCGGTGCAGATAGGTACCGACCGCGACGGTGGTGTCGCCGTCGCGGGCGTGGGCGTGGATCAGGAGGCGGCCGTTGCGGATGTCGTCGTGGATCTTCTGGGCCTCGCTGGAGACCTCGCGGATCTCGCCGCGGGTGAGCCAGGGTATCGGGTAGTTCGCCCAGGTCCATTCCTCGTAGATGGCCTCCTGGAGCCGTGGGGTGACCTCGACGGTGATGCCTTCGTCGATCAGCTTCTGGGCGGCGTCGGCGGCCCAGTAGGGCTCCTCGTGATCGATGCGGGCCAGGATCAGGACGCCTGTGGCGGCGACACTCCAGTCGGCAGCCTCTAGAGCTGAGGAGGCGACGTGGGCCTGGGTGCCAGTCAGGTGGGCCTGCACGGCGCTCGGGTGCGTGGGGTGGGTGTCGAGACGGACGTGGGCGTCGATGGAAGCAGTCATGCGGGGGGTCTCATCTGTTCTGCCGGTGGCCGGACATGCGGGTCCGGCCACCGGCGTACTCGGGGACTATCGGGTTGCTCGTGTGGATCGGGCGGTGTGTGCGGCCGTAGTGGTCGGCGGGCCGGCGCGGATAGAGGGCGCCGACCGCCGCTGCTGTGACGGGGTGCCTCCGGTGGCGTTCTGCCAGCGGGTGCGGACGGCTGCGGTGTCAGCGAGAGCGCGGCGGGCACCGACGACGAGCTGGAAGGGGGTGTTCGCCGGGTCGCCGGCGTACGCCTCGATGCGCCGTCCGGTGCGTTCGGCCGTTGCCAGGAGGGAGCGCCGCAGGGCGCGTTCGCCCCAGTGCCCGACGGATCCGGCTGGTTCGGCCAGCATGCGCAGGACTTCGCCTGGTTCACGGCCGTTGTCCAGCAGGCCGCGCTGCTGAGCTTCCCACAGGACGGTGACGGGGTCGACGGGCTCGTTGCGGCGGGCGAGGGTGGTCAGGCACTGCCACAGGCCGGCGTGCAGCGGCAGGGTCAGGTCGTCGGGCAGCAGCCACCGGACGGTGTCGATGTCGGCGGGGCGGGCGGTGGCGGTGGCGAGGAGCAGTTGCTCCTCCTCGGCCGCCTCGGTGTGGTCCGGGGCGGCGGCGGGAGGAGGTGCCGGGGTACGGGGCAGGACACCGGAGCGCGGGGGGAAGCGGTTCGCGATGTCGTCCACGATCGCGGTGAGTACATCGGTCTCGGCGAGCGCTGTCTGGACGGGGTGCGGGAGGGAGGCGTCGTGGACGGTGTGGACGAGGCGTTCGGCGGCCGTCAGCAGCCGGCGGCGGGCGTGTTCGGCCTCAACCATCCGGGCGTAGGCGGGGGCGTGGCTGGGCCAGGGGCAGACCTGGACGAGCGCGTGCAGGTAGGAGGCGGTCAGCCCGCGAGCCTGCTCCCGGCTGACGGTGAGCACGCGGTCGAGCCACTTAATGTTCCTCGCGTGTTCGGCGGGGTCGGGGCGTGGCAGGGTGCTGATCGCGGCGTACAGGGCGGCGTGCGCGGCGGTGGAGAACGAGTCGGCGGTGATGCCGTTCACGTCGTCCAGGCGGTGCGGGTCGAGGAGGAGGGCCCCCAGGAGTGCCTGCTCGACGTGGAACACCGGCTGGGGCGGTGGGACGGCGTCGAGGTCATCTTCGTCTGGTTCGGGAGTGGGGGTGTGGGGCATCAGGCGGCGAGGGTGAAGTCGTCGGGGTCGAGGGTGACGCCGAGGTGCGGGGCGAGGAGGTGGCCGGCGAGGAGCGGGGGAACGGCGTTGCCGATCTGGGAGAAACGCTGGCCCTTGTTGCCGGCCCAGGGGTAGTCGGCGGGGAAGGTCTGCAGGAGGCCGGCCTCGCGGGCGGTGATCCGGATCGGCTCGGGAACGGCCGGCGCATCGGCTTCTTCGACTGGCGGTGTGGCGGGTTCGGCGACCCAGGTGCACTCGTTCGCGCGGTGCCCGAAGAACAGCGTGCCGGCCGGCTCGGACGCCGGACGGATGGTGGCGTTGGCCTGGTTGTTGCTGCGCAGGGACCAGGACCAGCGGTGGGCCTCGGCGGTGAACGTGGGCGCCGGAGCGTCGGCGGCCCGGTTTTCTCGGGTGCCGTGCCGGGCCGCCCATCCGGCGCCTTCGCGGCGGGACTGCAGGACCACACGGTCCGGCCGAGGCATCCAGGTGCCGCGCTCCCGGGCGTCGGACAGCGTCTTGCGGGAGCCCGACGGGAACGGCTCGGGTCCGCCGCCGGGTCCGCCGCCTGCGCAGACGGTGGGGACGGGCCGGTCAGTCGCGCCCCACCCCAGGGCTTCGGCCATGCTGACCCAGCGGGCGCGGCCCGGACCGAACAGCGATTCCGGTTCGGCGAGCTGGGCGTGCGTGGGCGTGGGCGGCTGCGCTGTGCGGACGCGGGAGGCCAGCAGGATCGCCCGCTTCCTGGTCTGCGGGACACCGAAGTCGGCGGCGTTGAGGATCCCGCACCAGACGGAGAACCCCCACCCGCGCAGGACGGCCGCGTACTGCTTCCACAACGGCAGCACGTCCGATACTTCCTCCATGGCCACCCAATCGGGCTCACCGACCGTGTTCAGCGCGTAGAGGTAGCGCATCGGCTCGGCGGCGAGCAGGGAACGCTCGTCACGGCACGCGGTGAGGAGGCGCTCGCGGGTATCGCGCCCGGTGGCCAGATCCTCGACCGCTGCGTGCACCAGCGGCTGGTCGACCAGGCCGAGGCGCTTGCCGGCCATGCTCCACGCCTGACACGGCGGCGAAGCGATCACACCGCAGGTGCGGCCGACGAACGGCCATACCGGATACCTCGCCACATCGCACCGGATGGTCAACTGCCCCGCCGCAGCACGGGTCTTGCACGCCCACTGATCCCATTCCAGCCCGACGTCACGCACGCCCAGGACGTGCAACGCCCTGCTCCAGCCGCCCGGCCCCGCGAAGAGATCGAGTATCACGTGGCCAGCCCAAAGTCGTCCCGTGTCAACGCGTCGGCGTCGCCGCGGCACGCCCAGGGCGAGCAGCCGTCCTCGACCCCCTTCTCTAGGACGTCGGCCTCGTCGGCGCTGATCCGCAGGGCAGCTCGCTCGGCAGCCGTGACGTGATCGATGGGGGCTTCGCTGAGCGGGACGCGGGAGCGGTGCAGGAACGCCTCGCCGAGCAGGCGGCTGCCCGAGGCGTTGGCGCGGGCATTTCCCTGCCGGATGGCCGCGTCGAATTCGACGACGTCCGCCCACTCGGACGGAGATGTGTCCCTGATATGTCGCCACTGCGCATTTCCATGGAACGGGCATCCCAGGCAACTCGACTTCGGGGTATCGGCGAGACCGAGAGAGGTCAGGTAGCGCACGCAGTCGGCCCTGCTCCAGGACATGTCCAGGAGTGGGTGTCGGTTCCGCATGTACTTGACGTCCGCGTCCTTCGCGCGGTGGAATTCATCCGTGGAGATTCCTACCCACTGCTCGACGAAAACACCCTTCGGGATGCGGGCCGGATACGGGTAGCCGAGTAGCTCACGAACCTTCTGCTTGATCGGCTTCACCTTATATTCACCGGTGCACTGCCGACGGGTCATCCCAGGTCGCCCATCCTGATTGAGGATGTGAAGCGGCATGGAAGCGAACCGGCGATCCGGGTTCAGAGCGTCGTCGCGGATATTCCCGGCCGATACGCGCAGTACGGGTATTCCGGCGGGTGCGGCTATCTCTTCTTCCAGGCGGTTAAGGTGTGCATAGACCGCTGCGGGTTCCCATCCGGTGTCGGCGAAAATCGCGTAGTCGGCCTTCGGGAGAATGCCCTCGGCTGACAGTGCGAGGAGCGTGCTGGATTGAACTCCCGCGCCGAGGGAGAGGGCGCGGAATTGGGGCTGATCTGAAATGTTCTGTCCTGGGGGTAGAGAAAAAAGGGGGGCGCTCGCATCGGGGCTGTCGCGTCAGTGGCAGGGGGATTCTGGCCACTCGCGGGCGTCGCAGAGGGCGGGGATGCGGTCGAGGAGGTCGGCGGCCGACTCGATGAACTGCTGCGGTGTCGGCCCGATCAGGACGACCCGCCGTGATGTGGCGGCGGCCTGGCGGCGCTGGGTCTCCACGGCGCGGGCAAGAGCAGCCGTCAGTTCGGCGGCGGCGTCCTGGGCGGCCTTGGCGATCTGCGCGACACGGTGAAGAAGCAGCAGGTCCGTAGGGGAGGACCGCGACGTCTGGCGGCTGCGGGTGAGAAACAGCCGCAAAGCGATGCTGGCGAGGTCCTGGGCGTCAGTGATGCGCGCGGCCAGTGTGGATATGCCCCGGCCGGTGGTGGGCAGGGCACGCAGGGCCTGGTGCAGGCAGGCCGCGTCGGAGGTGATGCGGGCTAGGACCGGGACCGGGTTGGCGTGGGCGAACGCGGCGGTGAGCGCCGGGGCCTGCTCGGGGGAGGCCATCAGGGCGCGGACGACGGGGGTGCCGATGACGACGGCGTCCACCAGTGGCGCCACGCGTTCCGCGAGGGCCGGGGTGGAGATCCCCACGCCCGACACGACGGGCAGAGGGCTCGCGGCACGAAGGCATGTCGTGAAGTCGGCGAGCGCGGGCACGTCGAGCGGGCCGCGGTAGCCGGTGGGGCCGGTGCTGGCGGGTGCGTAGAGCCATCCCGACGCACCGGCGGCCACGGTGGCGAGACCGGTGTCGGCGAGGTGGCGCGGGACGAGGCGTGGGGTGGAGAGGTTCGCGTCCTTCGCTGCGGCCTGCCAGCGCTCTGCCTGGTCGTCGGGCAGGTCGACGACCATCGCCCCGGCGGCGCCCGCGTCAGCGAGCAGTCGGGCCAGGTGTTCGGGGCCGTGCCAGTGGACGGGATCCCAGTAGGTCATGACGACGGTCGGCCGAAGGCCAGCGGCGTGCTCGACCGCGCGCAGGGCGCGGGTGAGGACTTTTCCGCGGCTCAGGGCGCGGCGGTAGGCGGTTTGGATGACGGGCCCGTCGAGGCCGGCGTCATGGTGGGCGAGACCGATCTCGAACAGGTCGGCGCCTGCTTGTGCGATCTGGTCGAGCTGACGGCGCTCGGCGCGGGCCGGATGCAGTCCGGCGGGAACGAACACGCCGAGCGCGCACCGGGGTTGGGCTAGAAGGGCCTGGAGGGAGACGGTGGTGGCCAGGAGATGTCTTTCTCGGAGGGCGGGCTGTCGCGGCAGATCAGCGGTGACGTGGTGCCGGCGTGGGCGGGGAGGCCACGGGGGTGGTGGTGCTCCGGCCGTGGGCGGCCTGGGCACGGGGTGTGGTGTCCGTGGTGGGCTGGTGCCCGAAGGTGGGGGCCACGCGGTCGAGGGCCTGGGCGATCTGCTGGGCCTGGTCGTGAGCGTCGGCGAGCTGCTCGGCGACGTCGGTGGGGAAGCGGTCCCACTGGGCTCGGTACTGGTAGCGCTGGATGATCTCGGCGGCGTTGCGCAGCTGCTCGGCGACCTGCCGCAGGACGGCAGTCTTCTGTTCCGGGGCGGTCGCGGCGTGTGTGGCCTGCAGAAGCGAGTCCAGGGCGGTGGGCAGCGACTCGTCGGGCGTGGGAAGGCCGTAGAGGGCGACGTGCAGTGCCTGGGCGTAGACCGTCACGGGTCCGCCCCGACCGCGGCTGCGGTACTCGATGGGGGCTTGCCGGCGGGCGCCGAAACTGACGGTCACGTCCCGGGGAGCGGCACCGGGGTGGAGCTGGTCGGCGAGGGCACGGGCGAGATCATGCACGGTGGGGGTGTCGGAGGACGTGGAAGCTCCTCGGATGGCGGTGCCGGATGCGTTGGGATGGTCAGCGGGTGCGGCGACGGGCCGAGGGTGTGCTCTGCGGACCGGTCGCCGGCGCTGAACGGCGGCGGGTACTGGCGGGGATGTCGAGGGGTGTGGGGATGCCCAGGTGGACACGTGCGCTGAGACCGTGGGTGTACGCGTGTGCCTCGGCAGCGGTGACGGCGCCGAGCAGTTGGCGCTCGTCCAGCCCGTCCCGAGTGCGGTAGGACGCCCCGCCTGCTGTGGGGACGAAGCCGTGTTGCTCCAGCAGCAACCGGGCGGCGGTGGTCGAGGCAGTCACGGCAACCGTGCCGTCCCTGAACCGGAAGTGCAGGTCTGGGCCGCCTGCCGACTGGTCGGGACTCCAGCGGGTCGTCCAGGAAAGGTCGACGAGGTCGTGGGTGTGGGCCAAGAGGGCGTACATCGCGACGCCGGCGCGCTCGTGTACGTCTTGCGCGATGCCTGGAGGCAGCAGGTAGAGCCTGCGGCCGTGGTGCTCACGTGGCAGGAAGCCGGCCCCGGTGAGTAGCCGGTCGGCGTCGCGGATGCGGCGGTTGAGGATGACGAAGGTGTGGCCGTCGTCGGTGGACCCGATGAAGACGTCGGGGATGTCCAGAAGTGACACGGTGGTGGTCCAGAAAATTCGGCGGCCTGCGGGCCGGCAGGAGCGGCAGGGTGTGCTGCACGGCTGGAGTGAGTGGCATGGTCAACGGTGCGCTGTGCGTGCCGTCTTGGGAATTCGGGTCGGTGACGGCTGTGGGCGAGGCTTGAGTCAGCGGCGGGGTACGGCGCGGCGTAGCTGGGCGCCGGCATGGTGGACGTGTGGATTCACGGCGGCTCGGTGCACGGGGGTGATGAGCGCGTCGTCCAGGTTCTGCACGAAATACGGGACATCGCGGAAGACACGCTCCACCGGGGTGCTCGTCGCGATGTGGGTGAAGAACTGGGCGACCAGACGCTCGGGCACCTCCGGGGTGAACGTGGCGGTCCAGTGCGTGTCTAAGCCGTCGTACACCGAGTGCTCGATGCGCCACGGGTGGATGGGGACCGTGCTGTGCTCCACGGTGCAGTGGCCGTCGGGAGAGGCCCACGCCCTCCCCGGTGCAGTCGATGACGCCTCCCAGCCGCTGGTCTTGGCGAGATGAGCGATGGACTCGGTTGCCAGGGGAATGCGGTCGGCGTGCCGGCGGTCACCGAGCAACTGGGGCAGGGCCTGGGTCACGGACGCGATGGCCTCGCTCGGAGTCTGCCGACTGAACTCGATTTGCCAGTAGGGCTCGTGGTGGGCAATCGTCCACCACACTCCGTTCTGACGGCCGGGGTCGAAGTCGAGGAAGACGCTGCCGCAGGGGCTGTCGATGTCGAGGAGTCCGGTACGCGGATCGTGGTCGTAGGGCCACGCGAACAGGTGGACCAGCGGCCCGATGACGTCGTTGATCTTGTTCATGCCGGCGCCAGCCAGGTACCGCGGTGAGATGAGGACAAGATCGTCCGGGGCGAACGTGTTCACCGCTTCCTGCCGGCCGTGTGGCCGGGTGCCGGCGGCTTTGCCGGTGATGTCGCCTGGGCGCGGTGTGGCTGTTGGAAGTCCAGGGCGAGCTGGCCGGCGGCCGTGACCACGACGTCCTGGCTCACGTAGCTGGAAGTCCCCGCCACACGGATCAGGCGCTCTCTTTCCAGCACACCGAAGGGCTTTGCGTGGATGGTCCGGCCGTCCCCGTCGGTGACGCGGACGGGCCGGTTGCGCGGCGCGTATCGACGGGTGCCGCCCTGGGCGATCCGTTCGAGCACCGCGTACTGCGAGGGTGACAGTTTTGGCAGGTCGGGTCGGTGTTCGGGGTGTTCAGTCAGGTCGCGGACGATGGCGGACGCGGTGTACTGGCAGCAGGTCGCGCTCAGTTCGAGGTGCTGGGCAGCGGTGGCCAGGCTTTCCGCCAGGACCGGTGAGGCCTCGGCGTGCCGCGCCTGGCGCACGGACTCCGCGTCGACCGGCGGGCCGCCGGCGAAGACCGCACCGTCGAGCGGGTTGTCGCCCACGGCTCGTGCCAGCTGCGAGGCGGCGATCGAAGCGGACGCGGTGACGCCGCTGAGCGTGTCCAGGCAGAACCGGCTGCCGGGCACGGCGGTGTACTGACTGCCATCGAGGACGGACAGCCGGACCAGGGACCGGCTCACGAGGTCGTGGATGGCGAGAATCTGCGGGCCGACCTGCCGTAGCAAGTCACTGCCCGGCTCGGGCGCGAGCGCGGTGACCTTGGTGTGCAGGGTGGCGAAGTCGGCTCCGAGCTTGCGGAGAAGGTCGATCTGGAGCGGCAGGTCGATGTGGCGCAGGGTGATGAGGGGCTCCGGTGAGTTGTGGATCAGCGCGACCTTGGAAGGGGTAGCGCTGGAGGATGGGTCAGCGGCTTCGGGCGGCCGTCTGCGTGGTGACAGGGGCGGGTGGCGGTGTCGTCATACGCGGCGTCGGGCAGCCGGCACGGGTGGCGCGGAGGGTGCCTTCTGCGGGCTGGGCCCGTGGGCCTCGGCGATGAGCTGCCGGCCCTCAGCGCGCGCCGAGAATGAGGTGAGGCGTCGGGAGAGCCGTCGCGCCACGGCGCGATAGGTGGTGGCTGCTCGCTGCATCTCGGCGCCGCCGCGGCGGAGTTGATTACGGCTGGTGGCGGGGGTGGGGTCGGCGTCCTCGTACAGCAGGATCTCGGTGCGGTGATGGATGGCGAGGTTGCACAAGGTGGCGGCGAGGGAGATCGATCTCTCGGACGGGCTTGGCGATCTCGCCGTCCCGGATGCGTGCCGCCTCCGCGGACGGCTCCATCAGGGCGGAGGCCACCTCGCCGAGAAGGCGGGTGTGTTCGGTCAGGTCGACGGTGTGCAGGACAACTCCGGGAGGACGCGGGGCGGTACGGGGCAAGGTGAGATGGGCGGTCCGTTGGGGTGCAGGAACGGGCTCGGTCACAGGGCTTCCCACAGCAGGCGGGGGACGTGGTCGTTGCCGTGGCCGGCTCGTGGGCGGGACGGGGTGTGTCATCCGGCGCGGGGCGGCCGGCTGGCGATGACGCGCCACCCGGCGCCGCGCAGTGATGCGCCGCTCTCGCCGTCGTGCGTGTAGGTGACCAGCCGGCGATAGCCGAGGGCCTTCGCCGCCCGCCACGCGGCCCCATAGAGCAGTGAGTTGGTGTTGCGGGCGCCGTCGCTGGCGGTCCGGGTGACTTCGAGGGTGGCGCCGTCGTCCAGGTGACGGGCCACCGGCCGGCCGACGATGGCCACGGCGCGCAGCGTGCCCCTCTCGTCGGCGGCGCCGACCGCGAAGATCTGTCCTGCGGGCGGCGGGTGGTGACGGTGCCAGGCGCGCACGAAGTCCTTCGCCTCACGGGAGCGGACCGGCACCAGGTGCAACGGTATGTCGCTCACGCGGCCGTCCCGAAGTCGGACTGTGTCGGCGCGTGCTTCGCGACGGCGCGAGCCGTGATCGCCTTCGACGCGCGGGCGGACGCCGCGGACAGTTCCCCGGCTCCTGGCTCTCGGTACCACGGCCGCAGGTCGAGCATCGCGGCGCGCATGCCGGTGGCGAAGCACAGGGCGGTGCCCTTGGGCAGGGCGCGGATCGCGTCGGCGGGCAGGATCCGTTCCTGCCGCATCGACACCGACGTGCTCTTGCCGGACTCCGAGTGCGAGGTCGATGTGGTCTCCACGTCGTGGTCGCCGATCAGGCGGGAGAGCTTGTCGGCGAAGTCGGGGTCGTCGATGCCGGAGCCGATGACCTTGACGGTCGAGGCGGACCACATAGCGTCCATGCCCGCGTCTCCCCAGACCTTCTGGCCCTGGCGGTAGGACTGGAGGATGGTGATCGGGATGATTCCGCGGGAGCCGAGGTGGGAGTACAGGTCCGGCAGGTCGCTGATCTTGCACACGTTGGCGGCCTCGTCGAGGATCGCCAGCATGGGCGGGTCCAAGCGTCCGCCGGCGCGTTCGGCCTGGGCGGTGGCCGCGCGCATGACGGAGTCCGCGCACGCGGCGATCAGCGCCGAGGCCCCGCCTCCGCCGTCCTTGCTCAGCAGGAACAGCGTGTCGGTGGAGGTGACGAACTCCGACGGGCGGAACTCGGGGACATCCTTCTGCGGGGTGACCCAGGCGGCGATCTCGTTGTTCAGCAGGGCGGCGGCGTACTGGCGGGCGGTCTCGTAGATGCCGTCGCGGGTCTCCGGGGGGCCCTCGACGGTGCCCTTGAGCTGGGCTGCGACGGCGGCGAAGTCGTGGTCGCGGAGGATGTCGAGCGGGGTGCGGTCGGCGGGGAAGGCGAGCCACTGCATGATGTCGGTGATGGGCCGCTCGTCGAGCGCTGCGGCCAGCAGCAGTTGGGAGAGGATGTTGCTGCCGGCCTTGGACCAGAAGTCGCTCTGCTGGGAGGTGTCCACCGAGGCGGCGAGGAAGTGGCCGGCGAGCCGGTTCGCTCCGTCCAGGGTTTTCGCGCTGGCGAGGGGGTTCCACCACATCTCGCGTGCGGCGTACGCGATCTGCTGTGGGTCCATGGTCCACACCTGCCCGACGCGGCAGCGGGCCTCGTATGTGGCGGTGAAGGCGTCACCTGCGGCCTTGTTCGAGGTCAGCAGGACGGGGCCGGGCGCGGCGAGCATCGAGGGGATGGCGAGCGAGGTGGTCTTGCCCGAGCGGGGCGCCATGATGGCGACGGCCACATCCTCATAGCCCATGCGCACCTCGTGCCGGGTGTTCTGCAGGTTACCCAGGAGGATGCCGGTGTCGCGGGCTTCGATGTGCTTGGCGTCCTTGAGGCTCGGACGCAGCGAGCGGGCCTTGTCGGTGATCGCCTTGGCCATCAGGGGCTCGATGTCCCGGGCCTTGGCCATGCCGGTGATCTTCTTCCGGCTGCCGCCTCGGTTCTTGTGCCGGAGCCACAGGGCGACCGCCGTTACCCCGAGAGCCAGGAGGAGCAGAACGGGAACGATGCGTGCCCCGATGAGTAGGGCATTCTTCCCAGCCTCGGGCCAGACCTGCTCGGGGTGGAGCAAGGCGTTGGTGGGCTGGTAGGGGGCCCAGCTGCCTCCGGTGAGGGAGGCGGTGAGGTTGCCGCACAGCCAGGCCAGGTGGGACAGGGGGACGACGACGGCGAGCACGCCGAGCAGGAGGCGCAGGACGAGGTCGTATCCGTCGGTGTTGCTGCTGGAGGAGGAGGGGGGCAAGGGCTAGGTGCTTCCAGGCGGGGACGGAGGGATCAGCGCTGGCGGTGGCGCTCGGCCTGCGGCCGTTGCGGAGGATGCGTACTCGTCGCCGGTGGCCCGGATCGGCGTGCGGCGAGGGAGCGGATGCGTTCTTCCAGGGCGCCGGCGACCTGCGTGGCGGGTACTTCCCGGTGCGAGAGGGTGATGAGGTCCGGGCTGTGAGTTGGGAGGCTGGAAGGGCTGGCAGTGCGGGGCACCGGTCGGGGGTCGGTGAGCGCGGCGGTGAACGCGGTGATCAGGTGGGGTGGGGTGTGCTCGCTGAAGTGGGCTTGCCACAGCAGAGTCCGGAAGTCGCGGAGGGCGGTGTCGACCCACCAGGCCCCGGTTGTCTCGTCGGCCTCGACGCGGACGGTGCCGTCGGGTGAGGCCAGCCGGTGGTGGCTGTAGGACGGAGACCAGCCCGCTGTCAGAAGCGGCTCCTGCGGATCCCCGTTGTCTGCTCGATCGGCAGTGGGATCGGTCAGCACGTCGGTGAACGCAGCGATCATCTCGACGGGGGTGCGGGCATCGAAGCTGGCGAACCAGGCTGGCCGGTCCAGCGCGGGGGCGTGCTGCAGAGTCCACCACCGTCCGTCGGGGTCAGGCTCCAGCCGCAGGAGGGCCTTCTGGTCGGGGCTGGAAAGCAGAACGCGAGGCATCAGGGGGGCGTGACCGTAGCTCCAGCCGCAGGCACGGTGGAGAGGGGCGGTGACCCAGGCGGGGTCACCGCCGCCGGCCAGGTGGCGCGGGGCGACGTAGTCGATGTCAACGTTGACGGCGACCTCGGGCATGGTCACCGACCACTCCCGCCGCGTCCGCTGCGCCGCGACGTCAGGGCGGGAATCGGCGGGCGCTTCGGCCGGGACGGTGCTCGGCGTGCGGCGGCCTGGATGTCGAGGACGACGCGGCCGTGGCAGGCCCAGTCGTCCAGATAGCTCCAGCACTCCGCGTGATGCTCGTCCAGCGCGTCGACATACGCTGCGCTGCCCGGTCCGGCGCCCTCGGGGAACTGGGCCCGGGTCTCTTGCCACCGGGCGTCCAGGGCGTCGAGGTGGCTCAGTGCCTCCTCCAGGATGGTCAACTGCCCGGGCCAGCTGGCCCGAGTGAGGTGTGCGGGCAGGTGCTGGAGCTGGAGCCGGGCGGTGGCCAGCAACTGACGGGCACCGGGGCGGATACTGGCGAACGCTGCGGCGGTGTCTGCGTCACGGACGGCGGCCAGGCGGCCGTAGGCGTCCTGGTCGAAGGGCCAGCCGTCCAGGTCCGTATTGCACTCGGTGAAGGCGTCCCAGGACGCCAGGATCCGTTCACTGTGGCGCAGATAGCGATTGAGGCGCCGCAACGAGGTGCGGCGGCCGTGGTTCGGGGTTGCGGGAGATGAGAGCATCCTTTTAAGGTCAGCGGCGGGCGGCCGACTGGACGACGGTCGGGGGCGCCGGGGGTGTCGCGGGGGCAGTCTGCTGACGGCGCACGGCGCGGGCCTGTGCGCGGAGCGTCTTCACCCGGGCGGTGTGCGCGTCGACTACCTGCTGCTGGCGCAGTGGGCTCGGCTCTTTGACGGCGCTGTAGTGGGCGGTGCGGTCGAACATGCCGCGCTGCAGCGGGCTCTGGTCGGCCAGCGCGCCCAGGAAGGCACCGACGAGGCGATCGGGAACGTGCTCGTCGAGGAAGGCATGCCAGATCCGCGGGCCCGGGAATGATGCGTCGCTGCTTGTCCTGACCTCGATGTGCCAGGACGGCCGTTCATGGAACTCACTCGTGGGGCGGTGTTCGATGCGGCACAGCGAGTCCGGAGAGAGCGCTGCCTTGGCATCGTCGTGCTGCCAGCCTGCGCTGGTCACGGGCTGCCAGGGGTCCGGTTGCGATGAGGGCGGTGTGATGAGGGCGTCGGTGAGGCCGGCGAGAACCTCGGCCGGCACGAGTTCACCGAACTCCGCGTACCAGCCGTGTTCGTTGTCGCCGGGGGCGGCCCGCAGCCGCCACCAGGCGGAGGTGGCGGTCTGCGGGTCGAACTGCAAGCGGTAGCGGTGATCGGGGCTGGCCATCACGATCTCGGTGCTGAGCGGGTCGAAGACCGTGGCCCATCCGGCCGCGGCCAGGCCATGGGTGACGTGGCGGGCGTCGCCCGGACCGGCGAGGTGGCGGGGGCTGGTGTCGAAGGGGATCTGCCCGGCGTGCTTGTCGGCGAAGGCGTCGAGCTCGCGCTCGCTCAACGGCACCGGCTGCACCCCTGCCCGCTCTCGGCGTCGTCGTGCAGCGCGCGCAGCTCGTCCAGGACGTAGTGGAGGGTGTGCTGGTCGGTCTGTTCCCAGGCGGCGCTGCGCAGCTCGGCGATCAGGAGGTTGACGTGCGCGGTGCGTGGGATGGCCTGGTGCTCCTGGACGGTGCGGGCGAGGGCACGCAGGGTGTCGGCGAGCTGGACGGGCAGGCCCGTGTACTCGTCGAGGAGCGGCTCAACGAGGGCGAGGGCTTCATCGGGGTCGGGATTCTCGCGCAGGTACTCGGTGACGTCCGACAGGATTTCGGTCAGGGCGCGCAGGGTTTCCGGGGTGGGGGCAGGCATCGGGCTCCTTCAGATAGGGATGGAGATCAGCGGCGGGTCCGGGCACCGCCGGCTGGGGCGTAGGGACGGGCGGTGGTGCGGGGCCGGGCGCTTCGGGCGCTGTTGCGGGCCCAGGTGGCGGCGCGGGCAGCTGTAATCCGGGCCTGCTGCCAGGCGCTGAGCTGGGAGGGCTTGACGGAGACCGACCAGGTCCGGATCTGGGCGCTGTGCGGGACACGTCCGCGTGGGCGCATCACTGGGTCCGGGCCGGCAAGTTCGGTGGAGAAGGCTTGGACCAGGTGTATCGGCGTGTTCGGCGTGAAGTGGGCAGTCCAGCCGTTGCCCTGCTTGTCCTGCGCTCCGGTCCACCACATCGCCGAGCCATCGACGCCCTGGCGGTACTGCATCCATGCGGTGCCGTCGGGGCTGCTCGCCGAATAGTCCTGTTCCTCGAACCGCGTGTGCCAGTTCTGCTCCTGCAGAGGTGCCCAGACGTTGGGGGCGTGTGCGGAGCGGGGGCGGGTGAGGGCGTCGGTAAGACCGGCGACGATCTCCACCGGAGTCTGCCGGCCCAGGTGCGCAGACCATTCACCGGTCGCGCCGCCTGCCCGGCCGTGGATGGTCCATCCGCCCGGCAGGATGTAGGGGTCGTAGGCGACGCGGACGGTGCGGTCCGGGCTCTCCATGAGCAGCGGGCCGCCCTTCTTGGACTTTTCCCCCCGCCAGCCCGAGGCGCGCAGGAACTCCGAGACGTGCCGGACGTCACCGCCGCCGGCCAGGGCACGGGGCTGGACGAGGTAGTGCTGCTCGGCCTGCTCGCCCGGCCCCCAGCCCTGCCACTGCTTCTTCTTCACCGGCGCCGCCGTGCGACGAGCGGGGCAGGAGCCGGAGGCTTCGCCGCGCTGGTGGCCGGTCGGGTGCCGAGGTGCTGGAGGAGGTCCTGGTGCTCGTCCAGGTCCAGGCTGATGTCGTGCAGTTCGTTGGCGGCACGGCCCAAGGCGAGCCATACCTCCGCTGGCAGGGCGCCTCGTTCTGCCTCGTTCTTGGCGAAGTGGCTGCCGGTGATGACGAGGTGAGTGACGCCGCCGAGGACTCCGTTGTCCGGGTCGAGGACGCGTGCGATGACCTGCGCTGCCTGGGGCGGGGGGAGCTGAGAGAGGTGGTCGGAGAGCTGGCCGAGCTGGCGGGTGATCTCGTCGGCCAGTCTCACCGGGTAGGGGGCGGGGTGGGACATGCTCCTCCAGGTGTGTGGACGGTCAGTGGTGGTGGCGCTGCCCGACGCGTCGCGCCTCGGTGGGGACGGCGTCCGGGCGGGCGCCGGCCAGTGGGGAGGCGCGGTCGGGGCCGGCCGTGATGCAGGCGCGTAGATAGCGGCGGAACAGGGCGGTTGCGAGCCGGGGTTTGAGCCGATGGCTGATCGGTGCGGGTGTGCGTTCTGCTACGGGTTTCTCCGTGGAATCGGGCGGGGGGTGGGCGGCCCAGGCGTGGTGCCGGGGCCGCCCGGGCTTACGGGGTGCGGCGGGCCGGTGCGGGCCGGTGCGGGGCGCGAGGGGGGACTGGCGTGCGCCGGTTGCTGCGGGGCGGGTCGGGCCGCGCGCGCCTGGAGGCGGTGCACGGCCTGCTGGTAGAGGGCCTCGTCGAAGACCTCGGGGTCGCAGTTGACCGTGTATCCGGCTAGGAGCAGGGCGGGGATGGCGCGGTTCGCCAAGCGTTTCTGCTCGTCGGCACCGAGGTGGTCGGGCACGGTGTGCCAGATGTAGAGCGGCTCGCCTGTGGGGTATTCGTGGCGTTCGAGACCGAGCTGTTCCAGCAGGTCGTGGAGGCTGGTGGGGGCGCCGGTGGGGGTGTCGGCGTGGATGGTGGTCGTCAGGGCCTTGATGTAGATCTCTACGTCTGTGCCGTACTCGTCGGCCAGATTGGCCATACGTTTCTTCTCCGGGGTCAGCGGCGGCGGGATACCGGGGACTGTGCACGGCCCGGTGCCGGTGCGGTGGTCGGCGGCTGCGCCGGGCGGGCGGCGTGATTGCGGGCGCGCAGGATGACGCCGGCGGCTTCGCTCACGGAGTTGGCCGTGCTGCCGAGCCGTGCGATGGGCTCGGGTTCCTCGCCGGGCGCGGCGCCGTGGAGATCACTGGCGGCGATCCAGGCGCGGACGATCACTTCTCTGGTCAGGGGCAGCAGCCCGTGCACGGGCGCAGCTACCTCGGTCAGGACCTCGGCCACCTCGCTACTGGTCTCGGCGGCCGAGACCCGCTCAGCGAGGTAGCGCAGGGCTGCGTCACGGTCGCCGTCGGGGGCGGCCAGCATGTTCAGGGAGGGGTCGAGGTGGACGCTGTGGCCGGCGGCGAGCAGGGCGTGCGAGGCGGTGGTCGCTTCAGGCGCTGCTGCTCGATGGGCAGGCCGTGCGGAAGACGGTGGTAGTCACCGCGGGGCCCGGGAGAGGTGAGGAAGCCGCCGGTCCGCTGGAGAATGTCCGCTGCCTGCTCGGTGCCGCCGATGGCCACGACCAGACCGGTGCGGGGGTCCTTGGTGATGGTGACATACTCCAGGACCCAGAAGTCGGGCTCCGTCTGGTTCATCGCGTCCGGGCGGTGGGTGTGCGGGCGCCGGCGGGGGCCGGCGACATGGAGGCCCGGGCGGAGGTGGGCGCGTGGCGTCCGGCGGGGTGCTGGAGGGCGGTGCCGATACCGAGCGCGTCGAGCTGCGGGCCTATCTCGCGCAGCGCGCGGGCCTGTGCCTGGGTGTCGTCGCCGTCCAGGCGGTAGATGCCGCTGTGCGGGTCCTGGATGAAGCCGTGGGCGGCGAGGATGGTGCCGGCCCGGTCGTCGGCGGGGGCGGTGGTGACGCTGCCGTCCGGCTGCCAGGTCAGGACGACCCGGTCCGGCTGGGAGGGCTGGATGCCGTCCAGGGCGTTGTGCCGGACCTGGGCGAGCGCACGGTCGTAGCGGACGAGGAGATCGCCGGCGACCTGATCGGCGCCGAGGAACGGGTCGTCGGTCAGGGCGATGCCGTTGGGCTCGGGGACGCCGCGGTACGCCTCGTCCGGCAGGGCGTGCGGGGCGACGACGGCGAGGAGGAAGCCGTCGCGTTCGTCGTGCCGGTCGATCAGGATGAGCTGGGCGCCGTCGGAGCGGCTGAGGACGGCTGCCTGCTGCAGGGGGTGCTCGGCCAGGGCTGCGGCGACCAGGTCCAGGTCCCAGATGCGGTCGGTGAGTTCGGCGAGGTCGTCCTTGGCGTCTGGCGGGAGGTGGGTGCTGGTCCAGGTGTCGGGGAGTTCGCCGGCGAGGACGTCGGCGTAGGAGGCGAGGCGCTCGGATATGTCGTGGTCGTGCATGGTGTCCTTGGGCAGTTGCAGGGGATCAGCGGCGCAGGTGGGTGGCACCGACGGGCGGCGGTGCCGGGGCTGGCAGGGCACGCGGCGGGGGCGGGCAGGCGCACACCGCGGAGCGTTCGGGCTCGTGGTCGGGAACCTGTTCGGTGCAGGCGCGGCGGCCGGGGTGCGGGGCGTGCCGGTCGGCCAGTTGTTCGCGGGTGTGCGCGAGGTCGGAGTGGATGATGCGGACGTATTCGTCGGCGAGGTAGCGCAGGCGCCCGGCGGTGTACGGATCGCTCGCGTCGCCGAGGCCGTCGAAGAACTCCGCCAGGGTGCTGAGGGTTTCCTTGAACCCGGCGAGGATGCCGTCGTGGGGCGCGGTGAGTTCGGTGAGGATGTCGGCTGCCTCGGCGGTGTCGGTGGCCTCGCGCAGGCGTTCGGCGAGGTGGGAGACCGAGGCGCCGAGCGTGGGATAGCGGGCGGGGCGGGCTTCGGTGTCGAAGCGCTCGTCGCAGTCGACGTGGTACCCGACGGCCCGCAGGCGCCCTACGGCATCGATGGCGAGACGGGACTCCTCGACCTCGGTCAGGCCGGCGGGGGCGCGGTAGTAGCTCTCGTGGAGGCGGACGACAGCGATGAATCCCGCGCGCTGGAGAATGCTGTGTGCCTCAGCGTCGCCCCCGCGGGCGAGGACCTCGTCGGAGTGCGGGTCACGGCGGATATCCAGGAAGCGGCCGGTGGTGCGGGGCAAAGAGACGTTTCTCCTACAAGGATCGGTGGGCGGTGCGCCGGGCCGCGGCCGGTGCGGCGGCGGCCCGGGGCTGGGCCAGATGGGCCGCAGTGGCGTCCAGATCCTGCTGAATCCCGTGGAGGCGGCGGGCGATCAGCTCCAGACGGTGAGCCGTGTCCGTGCCGGCAGCCCCCGGTTGGCGGGCGATCCGGTACGCGGTGTGCTCGACCAGTCCGCGGACCGTGGCCAGCGGGCCGGCCTGCTCGTCGGCGAGCTGCGTGAGGACGCCCGCGAGCTGCGCGGAAGCAGCGGGGACCATACGGGCAGCGGGCCGATTTGTGGGGCCGGTGCGGGCAGGGATCAGGTTCAGGTCCTGCTCGATGCGGCGCGCTTCACCGGCGAGGCGCTGCAGGATGTCGGTGGGCGGGGTGTGCCAGGTGCCGTCGAGGTGGATCAGGTTGACGATCAGATCCAGGCGTCCGGGCTGGGCGTGGACGGCGATCCAACGACAACCGTGTTCCGCGGCGCCGGGAACCTCGATACCGGCGGCCCGCGCGAGCCGGTGGGCGGCTTCGGACCACTCGGGGCCGGACAGCTCCCGGTCGTCTGGGTGGAGCCGGATGTCGAGGTGGAGGATCGCGTGCCGGTCGTCGTCCGGGCTGGCAGCGAACGGATGCTCCAAGTAAGGGTCTTCGAGGTGCTCGGCCCAGTCCTTCGACGTCCAGGTTCTCTGCTCGTCGTCCGGGGTGTAGGAGTCCAGGCCCGGCCAGTGGGCGACGACGGTGTGCTCCGTCAGGCCCTCGTTGGGGCAAGCCGGCCGTCCGAGCGCCTCGTCGAGCGGTACGCGCGGCGAGTAGGTCCGCGCGCGCACATTAGGCATCATGACGGCACCCCGCTCGACGTACGGATGGTCGACAGGTACTGCTGAAGGTCGCGAGCCGCACAGATCAGGGAGCGCTCGCGGACCAGGTCGGCGTGAACGGAGACGTCTCCCGGCGGCAGGCAGTCGATCGCCCTGTCGATGGCTCCCAGCCCCTCGTCGTACCGGCCCAGCCGGCGCAGGGCACCCGCCACGCGGAACAGGACGATCGGATCACTGTCGGCGGCGAGGGCCGGCCGGGAGCTGAGGGCCAGCAGACGTTCCGCGCCTTGGTCCAGGTTCTGTCCGAGCCACAGTCCGTGCAGCAGGACGTGCAGCGTTTTGGGGTGCTCCTCGGCCTCGCTGAGGACCTCGTCCATGACTGCTAGGCCCTCGGGGCGGGACTGGCCAAGCAGCGCGAAGGCGTACAGGGCGCGGGTGTAGCAGTCCAGAGGCTGACGCGCGGTCTGCGCGAGCTGTTCGACGAGGCGCTGGAGGGTGGGGCAGCGGAAGTCGAACCGAAGGGCGCTCAGGTACAGATGCGCCAAGGTGCGGGTGGTGATCGGATCGCGGTTCGTTGCGAGGACATCCTCCGGGGACAGCAGGCCCAGGACGCTGCGGCCTGCTGACCGTGCCGCCCAGGCGGCGTCCGCGCACACCTCGGCTGAGGTTTTCCAGTCGGCCCGGATGCCGTGGAGGTCTTCGGCCAGGTGCAGCGGCCAGGAAGGATCGTCCGCAGTTGCGGTGGCTCGGGCCCTGGCCTTGCGGAGCGCACCGGCACGGTCGGAGCGGTTGGTGGGCGGAGTCATCGGCTGCCCTTGGTGTCTGCGGTGTGCACGAGCTGGCCCAGGGCGGTGGTGGTGTACCAGCCGCAGTCGATCAGCTCGTCGCGGCCGGCGAACCGTTGCAGGAGGGTGTCCTCCATGGCCCGCAGGAAGATCAGGCAGTCCGGGCAGCGGCGCGAGAGGTGCACGAGGTAGCGGGGGTGAGCGGTGACGTAGGACTGGGCACCCCCGGTGGGGTCACGCAGTCGCCATCCGTCCTCGTCGGTGGGGGTGTGCCAGGAGGGGGCGACGATGCGCATGGAGTCTCCCCACAGTTCTCCGCCGGCCACCCCCTTGAGGACGACGACGGTGTCTCCGGCCTGGAAGTGGGCGTGGGTGATATCTCGTGTGGGAGTGAGCGGGTCGGGGGTGCGGGCGGTGACGGGTGTGGGTTGATGGTCCCAGGACGGAGGGAGCACGCGGTTCCTTCCACGCGATGGCTGTCGGGGTGGGAGCATCAATAGTCCGGAGGAACGCCGGTTTGGCTAACCGGCGTTTCCCGGCTATGTTGCCCCGCCGTCAGCGGAACGGGTTCTCCGTCCCGCGGTCCGCCTCGGTGGCTGCGTCGAGGAGTTCGAGCAGGTCAGTACCTTCGGAGTCGCGCTGGTCGATCCACCATCCGGCACGGGTGATGGAGCGGGCCTTCTCCTCCAGCTCCGCCCAGTCCGCCTCGTCCCAACTGATCACTTCCCTGTTGGATCAGCGTGTTGAAGCGGGTCTAGCAGGGGTGGAGCAGTGCCTGGATGGCGTACGTACTGGGTGCCGCGTGACAGGCGCGTGACGCGGGCGAGGGTGCCTGCGCTGGCCGGGTGGGAGGATCTCGCAGCTCGTGAGGAGCGGGCGGGGATCCATGCCGGTGATCCGATTCTGCTGTCGCCGGACTGCCGGATCGATGCGGTGCTGAGCCTTTACCTGTGCCGTTCGTCGTTCGCACGGCTCTCGCCGGAGACGAAGCGGAACTACACCGACGACTACTGCCTGTTCTTCGACTTCCTCTGGGGCCGGGGCCGGACGTGGAGTGCCGCAACGGCGGATGACCTGTGGGACTTCGAGGACTGGCGGACACGATCTCCGCGCAACCCGCGGAAGGTCGGAGGCGCTCGGTGGAACCGCGGGCTGGCGGCGCTGGCACGGCTCTACGAGTGGGCGGTGCAGACGGGGCACGTAGCGGTGAATCCGGTGATGCAGCGGTCGGTGATCGGCCGGTACGGCGAAGTGGTGTCGGTACCTGTAGCGCGGGCAAAGAACGCGCGGTCCAGTGAGGTCCGTTGGTTGACGCCGCGAGCGTTTCGCCGGTGGGTGGACGTCGGTTTGCGGGGTCATGGCGCGGATGGTCTTCCCTCGTTGGAGTGGGGTGGCCGGCTGGAGGACCGGAACGCGGCGTTCGCTGATTTGCTGTTCTCCTCTGGTGTGCGGCTGTCCGAAGGCGCGTCGCTGCTGACGTGCGAGGTGCCCGTGGTCTGGCTGGAGGGTGGCCGGTACTGCGCGGGGCGGCTGGCGCGGGCGGTGACCAAGTCCAGGAGGGCTCGTACGTTCTATGCCTCTGCCGCCGTGATGGGCGGGGTTGAGGGGTACGTGGAGTCGTCCCGAGCGAGGGTTGTACGCCGTGCTCAGGCCGCCAGCCGGTACGAGCGGCTTCCGGCGTGGAGGCTGGTGACGCACCAGACGGGTCATCGACGGCGTCTGCTGCACTGGCGTGACCAGGACGGGGTGGCGGGGCAGACGTCTTTGTCGGAGGCGACGGTGGAGGAGCGGATGACGTTCCTCGTTGAGGGGCCGGGAGGGCCGGAGCCGATGTGGCTGTGGCTGAGCGAGCGGGGCCTGCCCTTCCGTCCGGCGTCGTGGGAGGGTGTCTTTCGGATGGCGACCGAGCGGTGTGCGCGGGTGCTGTCGCAGGTGATGGAGGCTCCGCCGTTCTGTACTCCGCATATGGCCCGGCACAGTTTCGCTCTGTGCATGCTTGTGGTCCTCAACCATGTGATGGACCGGCGGATGGGCCTGAGTCCGCAGGAGCGGCGTGACTTCCGACTGCTGTACGGGGATCCGTGGCGGATGGTGCAGGACCTGCTCGGTCATGCCCAGTTGGAGACCACCCGTGCCGTCTATCTGGCGCCGGTCGCCGATCTTCAGCTGCGTTCTCTGCTTGCGGATGTCACTCCGGCCGAGGGGCCGGTGTCCGAGGAGGAGCTGACGGTTCTGTTCACGCGTCTGGCGCGGGAGAGCGCGGGTATCCAGGACCTGGACGAGAAGCTGGTGACCCGGTGAGCCGCCGCGGCCGGCCGGCGCAGTCGCCGGAGGGCGCCCATCACCGGCCGCTGGTCCTCGAAGGGGAGAGTCTGGTGGTGCGGCACGTGGACCGGCAGGGCCGGGTTGCCACGTTCGACTTCGCGAGCCTGCCCATCGCGGTCCCGTTCCAGCGCTCCCTTGCCGCGCTGTTCGCCGCGAAGTGCAGCGCAGGCGGCGGCTGGGACAGCGTGGTCACCAGTGATTCCGCCTGGTGGATGATCCGCCCCTTCGCGTACTTCCTCGGCGAGCAGCCGGGCGCCCCGCAGGACATCGACGGGCTGACGGCGGCGCTCTGGAACACCTGGCGGCTGAGTCTTGAGCCGCGCACCAACGGTGCCAACAAGCATTCGGCGGTGGCCGGGCTGCTGCAGCAGGACCCGCGGTTGCCCCAGCCGGTGCGTGAGGCGATGGCCAGACGGTTCGCCTGGTCGGCCGGAGGGGAGCGGGCCTATCTGCCGGAGGAGTTCCGCACGATTCGCACGTCGGTCCGTCGGACGTTCCGATCCGCGTTGCTGCGGATCCGTGAGAACACCGCAACTCTGGAGCAGTGGCGGGCAGGAGCGGTCACGCCGGGTGGTGAGCGGTGGCTGCTGGGTGAGGCCCTGGATGTGCTGGCCCGCACCGGTGATGTCCCCCAGAAGCCCTTGAAGAGTGGTGGCATGCGGGCCTTGTACCGCTACCGGGCTGCGTTGGGCGGCACCGGCGCCGTGCACACGTGGAAGAGGCTGTTCCTCAGTCGTACGGAGGCCGCCGCGCTCGGCGTGCTCTTCGTGGCCGAGTTCGGCCTGAACGCGGCCACCGTTTCCGGCCTGCCGGTGCCGGTGCCGGCGCTGGTGCCGGGGTCCGGCGGGCAAGCGGGTCTGATCTACCGGCTCGCTCTGGAGAAGCGGCGACGCAGTGGCCGGGGCCGGTTCGAGAGCCGCAACATCGCCGACACCGGGGCGGACAGCGCCGGTCGCCTGCTGACCGAGGCGCTGGAAGCCACGGCCCCCGCCCGGACGGCCCTGGAGGAGGGCGGTTCCCTGGTGGACCGGATCCTGGTCTGGCACGAGACCACCCCGCACCATGGGCAGAACTACCCTGGCACGGTCCGCACCGGCCCGTTCGGCTTCGGCGTCGAGGACCGGGCCGCCAAGGACTGGGCCCGCTCGGTGGGACTGCCTGGTTCCCCGATGCGACGCATGCGCCGCACCGTGAACGTGCTCCACCGGCGCGAGAACGGCCAGAACAGCCAGGACACCCACGACAGGGTGTACGTCATGCCCGAGCCACAGGCCCAGCAAGCGGCCATCCCGGTGATCGCCGAAGGGGCCCTGGACGCCTGGCGTGCTGCACACCGGACCGTGCTCCTTGCACGCCTCACCGAAGTGCATGAGGAGGGCGAGCAGGAGACGGCAACCACCGGGTGCGCCAACTACACGCGCAGTCCCTTCACTCCGGTCGGGCCGAGCTGCGCGGCCTCCTTCCTGCTCTGCACCGCCTGCCCGAACGCACGGGTCACCCCCGCCCACCACCCGCGCCTCACGTATCTGCACCAGGCCCTGGCCGGTCTGCGCGCAGTGGTGGAGGAAGCCGTGTGGGAGTCGGGGTGGGCCGATGCCCATGCCCGGTTGGAAGACCTGCGGGCCCGTCTCGGCCCTGCCGTGTGGGCCGCAGCCCGAACGGGTGTCACCGCCGAGGACCGTGCCGTTATCGACCAACTCCTGAACGGGGACTACGACCTGTGAGCGCACCTTCTCCCGCGCGACCGCATCCGATTCTTCCCCGCGCGGATACTCCGGCGATCGTGCCCGAGCGGGTGGTCGACGGCTACAGCGGTCCGGTCGCCGCCTACGGCGCGGCCGTGTGGCCGCTGGAGCCGCTGATCGCGAACCCGGGTGCAGACCGCCGCAGTGTGCACTGGGCAGGGTTCCCGCCGCGCAGCCGGGAGGAGTTCCGGCTCATCGCCTGGGTCATGATCAACCAGGCTCTGCCGGACTGGTTCCTGGTGGGGCGCTCCGCCTGGCATTCCCGGATCGGTGCCTCCGTCCTCTATGCCACCGTCCTGGAATGGCGCAACCTTGCCTACTGGCTGGACGGCCGCGGTGACGGCGGCCTCGCAACGTGCACGCCGACGGTCATGAGCCAGTACGCCCGGCATCTGGCCGCCCGGCCGGGAGCCAGTCGGAGCATGATGACCAAGACCCTGAGCGCCCTGACCCGCCTCTGCGCGTTCGACACGATCAGCCCGGCGCCACTGGGCCTGGGCCTGCCGCCGTGGGACCGAGAAGGCATCGACGACCACCTCCCCGTCCAGGCATCGCGCGGGGAGAACACCACCGAGCCGATCGCCCCGGCCACGATGGGCCCGCTGCTTGTCTGGGCGCTGCGCATGGTCGACGACTTCGCCGACGACATCCTCAAAGCCTGGCAGGAGAGCAACCGCCTGACCGCACGGGCAACAACTAACCCGGCCACGCCGGCCTCCAAGGCCGCGCTGAAGCGCTACCTGGAGGACCTGACCTCCCGCGGTGCCCCGGTGCCCAGCCGCCAGATGCTCGGGAAGACCCTGATCTGCGCCCGGTACGTTGCCGCCGTTACCGGGTGCTCGCCCGTGCAGATCAACGCTCTCGCCTCCACGCAGCGGTGGCAGAACCTGGGGGAGTACGTCCGCCGACACCCCGGGCCCTGCCCCCTGGCCGTTCCAATCACCGGCCGTGTAGAGGGCACGCCCTGGACAACGGCCCTGGACTACACCGAGGCCGGCACCCTCATGCGGCACCTGGGCACCGCGTGCTTCATCGTCATCGCCTACCTCACCGGCATGCGGCCCGGCGAAGTGATGGCCCTGCGCACCGGCTGCTGCCCCGACCCGCCGTCCGGCCGCCACCTCATCCACGGACGGGTCTTCAAAGGCTCCTCGGATGAGGAAGGCAACCACAACTCCGCCGGCGAACTACGCGATGTCCCCTGGGTGGCGATTCCTCCGGTCGTCGCCGCAGTCCGTGTTCTGGAACGGATGGTGCCCACCGGCGGACTCCTCTTCGACTCAGCCGCCCACACCTTCCAGCACGTCCGTACCAGCGACGGCACCTCGCTGGGCTACGAAGGGCTGCGCGCCCGGACCGATGACTTCGTCCACTGGGCGTCGGCCACGGCCAGGCAGCTGGGCCGTCCGCACGAGCAGATCCCCGACGATCCGCACGGAGGTATCGCGGTGGCCCGGTTCCGTAGATCCCTGGCCTGGCACATCGCCCGCCGCCCCGGGGGACTGGTCGCCCTCGCCATCCAGTACGGGCACCTGCGCACCAGCATCAGCGCCGGCTACGCCTCACGCAGCCGCGACGGCATCCACGAACTCCTCGACATCGAGACCGCCCGCGCCACCGCCGACACCCTCACCACCCTGAACGAAGACCTGGCCGGCGGTACGGGCATCTCCGGTCCGGCCGCACGGCGTGCTGTCCAGGCGGCCGCCCACAGCCCTGCCTTCGCCGGATCCATCCGCACCCCCCGCCAGGCCCGCGACATCCTCGACAACCCCGCCCTAGCCGTCTACGACAACCCCCACTCCCTCCTGATGTGCGTGTACCAACGAGACCGCGCCCTCTGCCACCGCACGGTCCCCACAGACAGCCCCAGCCTTGACCGCTGCCAGCCGGCATGCGCGAACATCGCCCGCACGGACGACCACGCCCACCAGCTTCTGCGGCGAGCCACATCCCTGGACGAGCAAGCACGCTCACAGGCGGTACCAGGCCCTCTCAGCGAGCGGCTCAGCCGACGGGCCGCACGTCTGCGGGCCCAGGCACACGATCATGCCCGCGACCGCACCACCCTCCAGGAGAGCACCCCATGAGCCCGTCCCCTGACGAACGGCCGCGGATCCGCGCGGCCATGGACCGCATCCTGAGCGGAACCCCCGAACACTCAAACGGCGCCCTGACCATCGTCGCTCTCGCAGCCGAGGCCCAGGTTCCCCGCAACGCCCTCACCCAGCGCCACACCGACCTGAAGAACGAGTTCTACGACAGGGTGCGCGCTCGGGGGCAGACGCCGGACAGCGAGCGACGGCTGCGTAAGCAGGTCCGGCGGCTCAAAGAGCTGCGGGCTGCGGACGCTGAAGAGATCGGCCAGCTCAAGGCCGATGTCGCAGCCCTTGTGGGCGCTCTGCACCAGGTCACGGTCGAGAACCAGATCCTGCGTCAGCAGCTCACAGACCGTGACGCTGTCATCCACGTGCTGCCCGGGCAGCCTCGACCGCCGACGGCACACGCGGAACGTGGCCCCGGCGGCCGTTGAAGCCGGCTGCGCTGAACGCTTTAAAAGATCATGCAGGTGGTGGTGGCGTGGGCGATCAGCTTGCCCTGTTCGTCGTGGACTTTGCCTTCGGCGGTGGCGGTGCGGCGGCCGGCGTGGATGACGGTTCCGGTGGCGGTGAGGGTCTGGCCGTCGGTGCGGGCGGCGCGGATGTAGTTGACCTTGAGTTCGAGGGTGGTGTAGCCGGTCCCGGCGGGGAGGGTGGTGTGGACGGCGCAGCCCATGGCGGAGTCGAGGAGGGTGGCGGCGATGCCGCCGTGGACGGTGCCGAGGGGGTTGGCGAAGTCGGGGCGGGTGTCGAGGGAGATGACGATGCGGCCGTGGTCGACCTCGTCGAAGCGCATGCCGAGCAGGCGGCCGATGGAGGGGATGTCGGTGGGCCGTTCGGTCTGTACCCAGCGCATCAGTTCCAGGCCGGTCATGGCGGCGAAGTCGGTGGTGGTCACAGGTCGTTCTCCTTGCGTGGTGCGGGTGGTGCCGCCGCCGTGGGGGCGGTGTGTTCGTCAGGCGGGAAGGGGCTCGATGCGGGCGGGGACGTGCTTGTGCCAGGGGGTTGCGGCGATGGGGTCGCGCCAGGTGAGGTCGGTGAGGGTGTTCAGGGCGACGCCGGTGCGTTCGGTGCCGCCGTCCTGGGTGGGCAGGTCGAGGCCGAAGCCGTTGGGCAGGGCCGCGTGGCCGGGTTGCAGGCGGTCGTCGATCTCGACGAGTGCCTGAGCGGTGCCGCGGCTCGTGGTGATCTGCGCGGGGGCGCCGTCGGACAGGCCGAGCTGTTCGGCGTCGTGGGGGCTGACGCGCAGGGTGCCCTGGCGGTCGCGCTTGCGCCAGGTGTTGTCGCGGAAGATCGTGTTCGCGGTGAAGGCCCGGCGCTGGCCGGCGGCCAGGACGATGGGGAAGTCCTCGGTGGTGTGGACGGCCGGGGTGGTGTCCAGGTCGGCGAGGAGGCCGAGGAGTTCGGGGATGGGCAGCGGGATGCGGTGGCCGGGGTGGGGGACGTAGTTCCAGGCGTCGGCGTACTCGTCCTCGGTGAATGTGATCCCGGACCGGCCTTCCAGCATCGCGTCGAACAGGGCGTCGGCGTTTCGGTGTCCGGCCCGGCGCATGGCGGCCGGGTGCTCCTTGGCGATGCGCTGTGCGAGCGCCCACAGCACGGCGGCGGAGCGGGCCCTGTCGGGGAGGGTGGGGCCGAGTGTCTCGTACAGCAGGTGCGGGGCCATGGCGAGAGTGGACTTGTCGAGGACGGCCAGGGCGGCGAAGGCGAGCTTGTACGGGGTGCGGCCCAGGCGGGCCGCCGCGCGCAGCGCGGTGAGCCTGGAGCGGGGGACGGCGTCCAGTTCGCGGACAAGGCGGGCGTAGATCTCGGGTTCGGGCAGGGTGCCGGGCAGGGGGTCGAGGACCGGAGCGCGAAGGTGGAAGGTGTTGTGGGGGAACTCGAAGGTGAAGAACGTCGCCTCCCACTTCTCGAACTGCGAAGCGGCGGGAAGGACGTAGTCGGCCTGGCGGCCGGTCTCGGTCAGGGCGATGTCGATGACGACGACCAGGTCGAGCGCGGCGAGCGCCTTGGCGAAGGCGGCGGAGTCGGCCAGGGAGTGCGCGGGGTTGGACGACTCGATGATCATCGCGCGGAACCGGTCGGGGTGGTCGGTGAGGATCTCCTCGGCGATGACGTTGCAGGGGACCAGGCCGCCGGGCATCCGCGCTCCGGTGACGGGGGTGTGGCGCGGGTGGGTGGAGTAGCGGGCCAGCGGGGCGATCCACGAGTGGGGCTGCATGGCGCCGGGCTTGGCGAAGTTTCCGGTCAGCAGCCAGGTCAGCTTGTTGAGGTAGGACACCAGCGTGCTGTTGGGCCCTTGCTGGACGCCCAGGTCCTCGTACGTGGCGACGCTGGAGGCGTTGCCGATGACGCGGGCGGTCCGGCGCAGCAGGTCCTCGTCCACGCCGCAGGTCCGCGCGCAGGCGGCGACGTCCACCGCCTTGAGCTGGGCGATGACGGTGTCGGCGCCGGTGGTGCGGGCGGCGAGGAAGGCGTGGTCGAGGAGGTCTTCTTGGACCAGGATGCCGAGGAGGCCGGCCAGGCACCAGGCGTCGGTGCCGGGCTTGACCTGGAGGTGGATGTCGGCGAGGTCGGCTGTCTCGGTGCGGACCGGGTCGACGACGATCATCGTGCGGGCGGGGTCCTTGGCGATGTCCTTGAGCACGGTGCGGGCGCGCGGGACGCCGTGGGACTGCCAGGGGTTTTTGCCGAGGAAGAGCGAGACCTCGGCGCGGGTGAAGTCGCCGGTGGTGTGTCCGCCGGTGAGGTGGGCGTCGACGTGTCCCTCGCCGGTCTTCTCCTGGGCGAGGGGGTTGGAGCGGTAGCGGGCGCCGAGGGCGCGCAGCAGGGCGCCGCTGTAGGCGCCGCCGAGGTGGTTGCCCTGTCCGCCGCCCCCATAGAAGAAGATCGATTCGCCGCCGTGGGTGTCGCGCACGGTCTCGAGCCGGGCGGCGATCTCACGGATGGCGGTGTCCCAGTCGATGGGAGTAAAGCTGTCGTCCTCCTCCCGCCGCAGCGGTGTGGTGAGGCGGGTGCCGCCGTTTTGGTAGTGGTCCAGGCGCAGGGCCTTGTTGCAGGTGTAGCCGGCGGTGGCGACGTGGTCCTTGTCGCCGCGGATCTTGGCGAAGCGGCGGCCGTCGGTCTGGATCTGGATGCCGCAGTTGTTCTCGCACAGGATGCACGCGCTCTTGTGCCAGGTCTCGGTGGAGGCGGTCATCAGTCCTGTCTCCTCAGGCGGTGGACGGTGGGGACGGCCCGCCCCCGGGCAGAACTTCCCGAGGGCGGGGTGGTGCGGTCGGTGAGGTGCCGGTTCAGCCGAGCGGGTTGGTGGTGTCGCGCAGGGTGGCCAGGGCCGGGGCGTACATGCGGGCCTTGATGGTGCCCAGGGTGTCGCCGGCCTTGTTCACCTGTGCCTGGGCGATCTCGATCGCGGTGGCTCGCACGGCTTCCTCGGCGGCGGCCTGGTCGACGATGCCGGCGGCCGCGGCGTCGGTGCCGCCGTAGCGGTGGGCGGTGAGCATGGCCGTGTGCGCGGTCTGCGGCGCCAGGCGGGACTGGATGAGTGCGGCCATGCCGGGGGTGAAGGGGATGTTGATGTCGGCTTCGGGCAGGCACCAGTAGCCGCGGTCGGCGCGCATGACACGGAAGTCGTGGGCCAGGGAGAACATGGCGCCGGCGGCGAAGGTGTGCCCCTGCAGCGCGGCGACCGTGATGACCGGCAGTGACAGCATCCGCGCGAACAGCTCGTGGACGGAGACGACGTAGTCCTGGTGCTGGTCGGCGTGGGCGAACAGCCACTCCAGGTCGAGCCCGTTGGAGTAGAACTTCCCCGTGGCGGCGGTGACCAGGGCGCGGGGCCCCTCCGCCTTCTCCACCTCGTCGAGCGCGGCGCCGACGGCGGTGATCCAGTCGGGGTGGAAGCGGTTCTCTCCGTCTCCGAGGTCGAGGACGAAGACGTTGTCGTGGCGGTCGAGCGAGGGCATGGCGACTCCTTCGTTACTGATCTGACGCGGGTCAAGGTCTGCGGGCTACGCCTTGGGCCGGGGCCCGGATCCAGTGCCCGGGCGGTCACCCAGGGCGTAGAGGAGCAGGTCGTGGATCTCGGCGGCGGCGGCCTCGATGGGGGCGGTGCTCTGCTCGGCCCGGCACATGATCACCGCGCCTTCGACCGCGGCGATGATGAAGGCGCCGAGCCGGCGGCTGCGCTCCTCTGTCAGCCCATGCCGGACGAGGAGACCTGCGAGGGCTTCCTGCCAGCGGGCGAAGACGGCGGCGGCGGAGCGGGCGAGCTGGGGTGCGTCGTCGTTGGTCTCGACGGCCACCGCCACGATCGGGCACCCGGCCCGGAACCCGCTCTCCACCAGCCGGTCGCGCCACAGCACGAAGAACGCGTCGACCGCCTCCACCGGATCATCCGCCTGCATCGCGGCATCGATCAGGCCCGCGATGAAATCCCCCGCCAAGGCCACCGCCTCATCGATGAGCTGCGCCCGCCCGCCGGGGAAGTGGTGATACACCGAACCCCGGGGAGCCCCGCTGTGAGCGAGCACCCGGTCGATGCTGGTCGCGCTCGCCCCGTACTCACGCAGCAGCGCAGCGGCGCTGAGGATCATCCGGTCACGGCTCTCACTCCTGCGCGGACTCACCTGCCCAAAACCTCCCGACGATGACGTGGCCTCCACGAACGGATGGGCTACCTGTCGGTAACTTATGGGGTATGGCATAGAACATGCAAGAGGAGTTGCAGTAGTCATTGCAGCCGTACCGATAGGTCCCGCTTGGTCGAGGGTTGGGTCAGTGATGGCGCTGTTTCTGGAACCGCTCAGCTCAACACGCTGAACTTGACAGAGAAGCCCTCGACGACCAGGGCGGTGTGCGCGGCCATCATCAGCTGATGGCGGGAGCGCTCACCCCAGTCCAGGGCCTTGGCCGGGCCCTCCAGCTGCGGCATGTCGAACTGCTTGGCCCAGGCGGCGGCTGCCTCCTGCTCCTCGGCGCGCTTCTCCGCGAGCCACTTCTCCTTGGACGCGGAGTCGGCGTCGCGCGCCGCCTTCCAGCAGTCGGTGCAGTCCTTCGACGCGAGCCAACGGGCGAAGCCGGCCCGCTTGTCGGCGGGGCGGTTGGACAGGTCGTGATCTACCCGGTGGGAGCAGGCGTGCTCCACGGTCCAGTGCGTACTTACCCCCGGGGAATTCCGTTTGATGGGCGTTACGTTCGAGGTCGGGCCGCTGGTCTGGGGCTTCAAATCGAGTGCCTTTCGTTGACGGTTGGGGTTGCACGAGTCATGCGGCGGACGGGGGTGGTCTGGAGTGCTTGGCGGTGGTCTCGGGGACGCTTCCGCCTTCTGCGTCGTCTCAGCGGGTCCTGCGGATGGCGTCTGTGGCCGCCTTGGCGATGGCGGCGGGAGCGCTGGAGGGCTGGGGCAGGTGCAGCAAGGTGGTCCCCGGCAAGTGGCGGGATTCCGCGGTGAGGGTGAGCTGGAGTACGGCGCAGCCGGCGGTCGTGAGCTGCTTGACGCGGGTGACGGCTTGAGCGGTTTCGTCGCTGCCGTAGTGGGCGTCGGTGACGATCACGAGGAGGCGGCCGGCGCCGGGGCGGCTGAGTTCGAGGCCGTGGTCGAGTGCGTCGATGGCGTCGGCGAGGTTGTGGTGGCCGCCGGTGGCATCGAACGTCGTCACGCGCTCAGGTGCTCGGTGGGTGGGTCGGGTCAGTGCGGTTAGGTGCCTGTCGTAGGCGATGGTGGCGGTGCGGGAGTCGGGGTCGGTCAGGGCTGCTGCGCGTGCCACGATCCAGGCAGCGGAGGCGACGGGCTTGCAGGCGGCGCGCATGGAGCCGGAGACGTCGACGGCGATCCCCACACGCAGTGGTGGGGTGGGGGAGTTCCGGCGGCGGGTGTGGGTGAACGGTTCTGCGGTGGGGACCGACCCGGCGGCGCGCTGAGCGTCGCGGGCGAGGGCCGCGCGCATGTTGAGGCGGCCGGGCGGGGTGGGGCTGGTGGTCCGTTCCTCGGTCCGCTCGCGGTAGGCGGCGGCACGCAGGGCGCGGCTCAGGCGTGCGGCGGCACTCTGCTCGGCGACGGTGGGCCTGCGGGTGCCGGTGACCGGGTTGCCGGAGGGTGCCGGTGTGCCGTCGGGGTGGACGGTGGTGCTACGGGCGTTGAAGACCGACTTGGCGGTGGCGGCGGCTTTGCGTCGCTGGCGGGCTCGCTGGGCGCGGTCCTGAGCCTGCGCCTTGGAGCGCGACGCCATGGCGTTGGCCGCTGCGTCCTGTGCCGCGAGGTCGGCCGCGTCGGTGGCTGCCGCGTGGTCCATGACGACCTTCACGGCGCCGGTCAGCAGATCGGAGAGGCCCTCCGGCACGGGCAGGGCGGGGGCCGCGGCGTCCAGAGCGTCGCACCATTGTTGACCGTGCGCGAGCATGGTCGTGGCGTCGTGGTCGGCGCACTGGTGAGCTGCTGTCCAGATGCTGGTGAGGGTGGTCAGCAGGTCTTGGCCCAGCACCTTTTCGCACAGTTCGGCGACGGCCCGGGTCTCGCCGGCGTCCAGGATGCCGACGTCCCGGCGGCCGAGGATCAGGGCTGCCGCGGCGGCGGCCTGCTCGATGCCCTGGAGGGCGGGGTGGTTGATGTCGGGCATGACCAGGGTTCGGGCGCTGGTGCGCAGGTACGTGCGGTCCGTGGGCCGCGTGATCAGGTGCGCGCCTTCGACGCGGCTCTCCTCCAGCAGGAGCGCGGCCTCGACGACGCGGGGGTTGGCTCCGGCAGGCTGTGTCCAGACGGAGTGGGCCGCGTGCGCGGCCTCGTGGACGAACACTCCCCAGGCGGCGGGATACCGGTCCTCGTCGCCCACGATTCGCGGATGGATCTCGTGGGGCTGGAGGGGTGCGAACAGGCGGGCGTCGAACTCGACCTCGCCCAGCGTGGGGAAGTAGGCGGCCGGTGCGCCGCTGCGTGTGCCGGGGCGGCAGGTGACGAGGAGGTCCTGGCGGCCGGAGAGGGCGACCAGCCGGTCGCCGAGTTCGGCTCCCACGCGCAGCCACGCGGCCGGGGAGGAGCGGGGTTGCACGGGCGGTGCGCCGTCGTCGTCCCAGCGCGCGAGGTCGGCGTCGTCGTCCGGCATGGACTGGATGTGGTGGTGGGCGCTCATCGCGGGCGGCCCCGGTGTGCGGAGCCGGTGCTGCCCGGAGGCTGCCGGGCGGCTGAGGCGGGGAGCTGCTTGCCGAGGGTGAGAGGTGCGATCTTCTTGATGCCGACAGCCTTCGTGACGGCGTCGGCGACGGCGTCGCGATCCTCCACAGGAGCGATGCCGACGAGGTTCGCGAGCGCGGCTTTGGTGCCGAGGACGGCCTCGGTCTTCTGGTAGCTGAGCAGTTCCCGCAGTTGGGGGGCCCAGCCCAGCTCGCCGAGTTCGACCTGCTGGGCGAGGTGTCGGGCGACCCGGACCACCCGGGCATCGATCCTCAAGGCCAGGGCGAGGTCGTAGTCCGTGCCGATCTGGATCTGCACGCTGAACCGGCTCGCGAGCGCCTCCGTCAACACCGCCCCATGGACGCCGGGATTGTGGCCCGCCACCACGTAGAAGCCCGGCTCGGCCTTGATGGTCTCGCCCTTGTGGGCCTTGACCTGGATCTGCCTGCGCCCGTCCATCGCGGGATACAGCGCCGCCAGGACCTTCGGTGAGATCAAGGTGGCATCGTCGATCAGCAGGGCGCGGCCCTCGGTCATCGCGGTGACCAGCGGACCGTACTGGAAGACGTAGGCTCCCGCGTCATCCTGTGTGTACTCGCCGATCAAGTCGCCGACCGTGGTGTCGCCGTCACCGGCGACGGTGAGCAGGTCCGGGAACGCCGCCTCGACCAAACTCGTCTTGCCGGTGCCCGGAGGGCCGTAGAGCAGCACCGGCACGTCGGCGTCGCGCAAGCGATTCAACGCCTCGACGTCGGGCAGATCGGCCAGCTCCCGGGGATGGTAAAGCTGGCCCCCCCGCGCGGCGGATCGGCCCGGTCTGCTTGGGCGCGGCTGCTGCGGTGTAGGTCGTACGGGCCGTGGCCGCCTGGGCGCGGGGAGCGTGAGTGCCCGGTGGGCTGATCACAGCCCTCTGCGCGGCTGCGGCGGTCTTCGCGTTCGCGCGGAACTGCGGTTGTCCGGTCCCGCTTTGATCGGCCTCGCCGCGTCGCACCAGGGTGAGGGCGGCGTTGCGGACGGCGCCGTGGGAGTGGCCCAGCTGCCTGGCCATGTCCCCGATGGTGAGCTTATCCGCCGGCCGGTCGGCCAGCAGTCGGGCCACCTTGGCCCGTAGTTCGCCGCCCTTGGTGCGCGCTGATCTGGTAGGCCCGGGTGTGGTCAAAACGAGAACCCTTCAACAGGTGTGGGTGGGGTCGGGGTGGGCGATGCGCTAAAGAGGCCGGCCGCTCTCGGAGGGGATCACGGGCTGTGCCGACATCGGCGAGCGGGCCAACCGGGGCGTACCGTCGGCGCTCACCGGCCGACCGAGGGCTCGGTCCAGGGGCACGGGACGGCCGGCGACGAGCAGCTAGCCGGTTGCTGGGCAGCCCCGTGCGCCTGCTCCGTACCGAGTTCTGTCACTCGGCAGGCGCAGCCGGGCGTTTCTTCGAAGCCGTCCTGGAGCAGGATCCGCCGGGCGGCGGCGTTGTAGCCGGTGGTGGTGATCTCGCCGGTGATGGTGTGCCGGATCGGCATGAACGGCTCTGCTGCTGCTTCGGGCAATGCGGATCTCCTAACGGTGGCGGGCGGTCGTGCTGGCGCGGGGCGGCGGCGCGGGCGGTGTGGTGTCCACGGCCGGGCGCGGGCGGGTGCGCAGCACGGGGGTGCGGTGCGGGGGCAGGACGGCGACGGTCGCACCGAGGTCTTCGGCTGCCTCTTCGACTTCGCGGGTGAGGAACTCGATCTGCCGGCCCAGCGCGGAGAGGCGGGCGGCGATCTGGCGGCCTTGCACGGTCTCCAGGGCGCTGGCGAACTGGCTGGTCGTCTCCAGAAGTTCTTGCAGGCGGACCATCGGGCCGGCGGCGTAGCCGCGCTGGACGGCTCCCAGGAGAGCGTTCGAGGCGTCACCGGCACTGTGGCCTTCGACGACGTCGCGGATGAGGTCCTGCAGAGACAGCTCCGGGGCCGGTGCCGGCCGGTTGAACCGAGAGATGTCCGAGCGCAGCACGCCGGGCGGGACCGGAGCGGGCAGGGCCTTGCCCGCCTCGTACTCGTGGGCGAAGTGCCCGATCACCTGCCAGCCCGCTACGCCCGGGTCGCCGCGCAGCGCGACCACTATGGAGTCGTCGTCCTCGACCAGGTAAGCGAGGGTGATCGGCTGTCCGTCGGCGGCGTACCACGACTCGGTCAGCTCCAGCTCGCCGCGCTTCTGCGCGGCTTGGGCCCTGGCGGTCCACAGCTGCTGTTCCTCGTCGGTCAGCGGAGCCTGGTGGTGCCGGCCGTCGCGCTGGTCGGCGAGGTTGCTGGCGATCGGGCTGTGGTCCGCCCAGGCAGTGAGGTGCGGCCACAGAGCCGCGTGCTGAGCACGTTCGGCTGGGGAGCCGGGCGCGGCCGGCCGGCCGAGGGCCCGGCGGATCTCGGCGGCGGAGAATGCCAGGCCGTCCAGGACGGCCCGCCACCCGGTCAGGTGCCGGGCGGGCGGCAACTCGTCGAGCGCAAGTCGGGCGGCATCGAGGAGAGCCTCGGCGTGCGGGGCGAGGTGGGTGACGTACGCCTCCACCGCCGCCTTGTCACGGTGGGCTCGTGCGGCTGCGGCGGCGTCTGCGTGGACGGTGCGGCCGTGGCGGTCGCGTGTCATGTCGAGGGCGGCATCGGTCTCGCAGTCGATGACGGCCATCCGCAGCCGGAAGTCGCGTGCCTTGCTGGCCAGTGCGGACGCCGTCGGCAAAGGACTGTCGGGGGCCGGGCTGTTCGCGGGTGTCATCGGGACCGCCCGCCGGCTGCGGCCGTCAGGTGGACGGTGGGAGCGTAGGTGGGCTTCGGCGGGATCGACCGGGCCGACGGCGGGGAGGTGGTGGGCGGGGTGGAGCGCTGCGTCGTTCGGCCGGCGGCGGCCTGGGCGAGCCTGCTGCGGCGCTCCTGGAGCCCGTGGGGCCGGACAGGGCGCGGCGGACCGACGGAGAGGGCCGGATTGAGGCGGATGTCGGCCTGCACGGTGTAGCCGTGGCGGCGCAGGTCGTGGACGGCCTGGTGGGTGCGGCGGACTCCGTCGCGCTCGGGCTCGCTGAGGCGGTACAGCCCGGGTTCACCGGGGACGGGCTCGAACTGCTCGCGCTCCAGGAACCAGTGGGCGAGGTGCTGGGGAATCGAGGAAGTGAAGGAGGCGACGAAGCCGTGTTCCTTGTGGTCGCCGAAGGAGAAGTGGGTGCCGGGTTGCAAAGGGGCGGGAATCTCCAGACTTGTCGGGGTGGAACGGTCAGTGGCTGCGGTACGCCGGCCGGGCCTCGGGGAGGGGGCGGGCCGGGGCTGTGACGGGGAGGGCCGGGCGGCGGTGGGGTGCGCTCAGGCGGGCCTGGCGCAAGAACGCGTCGCCGTCGGTGAGCCACGTCTCGATCGCCGGCCACGCGCGTGCTCGGCGCTCCTGCTCCGGTACGGCATCACCGTGGACGATCTCGTCGAGCAGGGCTTCGGCATCGCTCACGGCGTCGGCCAGACGGGAGAGGGCTGAGGCGTCGTCGGGCCACGGGCTGTTCGCGGGCCGGCACCGGTCGAGCAGCGTCGGGGCGTGGTCGACGACGGTCAGGAAACGGCGCCAGGCGTGGTCGAGGAACAGCTCCGTCGAGGCGCCGAGGGCGGCGGCGCTCAGCGGGGTGGCGTCGCTGTAGCTGCCGGAGGCGTTCATGGCCTGCCAGGCGTCGTGCTCGGAGCGGATGTCTGCGAGCACGCCGGCGATGGCCGCCGTCTGGCGGGCATGGACGGCCTGCTCGTAGGCGGGAAGGTACCGGTCGGTGAGGGCCTGGGCAGCCCGCCCGGGAAACGGCGGCAGGACGATGCTGGGCGGAGCGTGGGGATCGCCATAGCCTCCTTCGAGCCCTTCCGGCGAGAAGGCGCCCACCAGGTAGCCGAGATGATGGCCGGGCCGCTCGACGAACAACAGTGTGGTGCCCTGCGCCGCGTCGGTGAGGACCGCGGCGTAAGGGATCCGCTCGCTGCGGACGGCGCGGCCGAGGTCGCCGCTGTCCCAGATCCACGGGACCAGGTCCTCCTGCCAGGCCGGGTGCGCATAGATCTCGACCGAGGCGTGCCACTGGCCGGGCAGCAGGCGCGCGAGGTCACGGGCGGCGTCGCCGATGTACCGCCGGCTGCTCGTGTGCACGCTGGCGCGGTGCCGCTTCGCGCACGTGACCAGATCGACCACGGTGGTCTGGGTGCCGTCCGCGGGCAGGTGCCACACGCCGTCGTCGTCCCGCTGGAAGCCACTCTCCGCGAGGGCGGTGTGCGCCCACGGATACTGCTCGCCCGAGGCAATGGCGACGATCCCCGACTCCCGGCTGTGCGACAGGATGATCTGAGCCTCAGCCACGGACCAGGTCCTCGCCACCGTGCAGGACGGCGCGCAGGCTGCGCCCGTACGCCCAGGCGTGCTCCCGGGCCGCCGCCTCCAGCTGGTCGTATCCGTCCTGGGCTGTCATCTGCCCGGGGTGCTTGCGGTACCGGTACACAGGGACTGGCAGCAGGATCCCGGGTGCCAGCGAGGTCACGCCGAGGGCCGCGCAGTAGTCCTCGCCCTGGACGAGGCCGCCCATGGGGGCGGCGCGCACGAGGTCGGTGCGGGCGAGGATCGTGGTCGGCCCGATGGGGATGGTGTCCGCAGGCGATTTCCAGTACGTCCACACCTCCCCGGCCTGGTGCCGGCCGGGCGGCGTGGGGCAGCGCCAGAGGGTGGTCGAGCCGTCGGGATGCTGGTCCTGGCTCCAGCCGGCGCACCAGCCGACGCCGGTCGACTCCAGGATGTCTAGCCGCACGGGCATCGCGTCGTCCGTGAACTCGTCATCGTCATCCGCCCAGTTGACGTAGCGGGTACGGACGTGGGTGAGAGCGAGGTTGCGGGCGCAGGCGGCGCCGACCGGCCGGGGCAGGGCCAGCGTGCGGACCCGGGGATCCTGCGCGAGCGGGGCCGGCAGGCGGTCCGGCGAGGCGCCGTCGAGCGCGATCACGGCCTCCCACGGTACGGACTGCCGGGTGAGGCTGGCGTGCATGGCGGTCAGGTAGTCGAGGCGGTCGTCGCGCAGGCGGGTGGCGATGACGACCGTAATCAGGGGAGCGGGCAGGGAAGTCTCCGGCAATGAGAGGCAGTGAGGGTCAGCGGCGGGCAGCCGTGCGGGGCCCGGTCGGCGCTGCACCGGCAGCGGGGCGCGCGGTGCGCGAGGTGTTGGGCGTCCGGCGTGTGGTGATGGCGGGCCAGTGCGCCGGGTGGTCGCTGAAGGGGGTGCTGGGGTCGGTGTCCCAGGCCACGAGGGGACCCGCGCCTGTGTGAGCCATGCTGATCACTTCGATGCCCTGCGGATGCAGGATGTAGCCCCACGGCATGCCCAGTTCGTCGGCGGTGGTGGCGGTGACCGTCATGCGCACCGGGGGCGAGCCGTCCGGAGTGATCAGGTGATCGAGGGTCCGGCTGGGCCAGTGTTCGCCGCCGGTCAGCGCGGCCACGAGCGTGGGCGGGGCGCCGTCGAGGAGATCGGTGCCGAGTTCGTCCCAGCCGACGCCGATGTCGTCGATGAGGTGCTGGGCCATGGCCTCGATGTCGCGTCCGAACTTGTACTGGTAGGCGGCCAGGAGGAGCGGGAGGTGGTTGCTGGGCACACCGTCGAGCTGGACGTGGATGCCGCTGTACCCCGTGCCGGCAGTGGGGCGGGCGATGAAGGATTGTGTGGACAGGAGTTCTCCGGAGCGAGCAGAGGGCGAGGGATGTCCTCGGTGGCCGTCGAAGTGGCGGGCGGGTGCGGCTACGCGCGGTGTGACCAGGAGGGGACCGGGGGGCCGGAGGCGTCGGTGCGGGCGCAGGTGTAGCCGATCAGGCGGGAGGGCTCGGCCTTCGCGGGGACGGTGGCGGCGTCGTTGCACACGAACGTGTACCGGATGGACATGCGGGGCACGTCGTGGAGCCAGGCCCGGTCTTCCTTGCCGGGGTTGATCTGCAGGCCGGAGTGCGCGACGGCGTCGGTCTGGGTGTGCGTGTGGGAGAAGAGGACCAGCGCGCCGCCGTCTTCCGTCTTGAGGGCGTAGGCGTCCGTGAAGCGGTTGTCGGCTCCGTCGAAGACGCTGGTTCCCTTGTCGCCGAAGCGTGTTGCGGCATCGCTGTGGACCTTGACCTGCCGCTTGCTGGCCTTGGTCGGCGCGAACACCTTGCTTCCGGTGTTCGTGCCTCCGGTGGTGAAGTTGTCCAGCACGGCAGTACGCAGCAGGTCGGCGTCGGCGGCCAGCTGCTTGTTGTCGTTGGCGGCCACGGCCGTCGCGTATCCCTCGCGGTCCAGGGCGACGTCGGGCAGCTTCTGGCTGTCGAGGTCGACGACGGACACCATCTCCCAGCGCTTGTGCTGGGGCTGTTCGGCGAACACGGCCAGGCGAGAGGGGGCCTTGCCCTTCTCGCTGGAGAGGGCGGCAGCGAACCAGCGGTCCTGTCCGTCGGCCAGGCGGGGGATGTACAGCTTGGCGCTGGCGAGGTCGTAGGACCAGCGCTCGTACGGCTCGCGGTCCTTGGCGGGGAGTCCTTCGGTCTCGGTGTAGTCCGAGACGGACATCGCGTACAGGGGTCCGTCCTCGACGGTGTCGAGGAGGCGCCGGTCGCGGTCCGCGTTGGCCTCGTTGTTGATCTTGGAATAGCGGGTGATGACGTCGCGGGCCTGAGCAGCGCTGAGAGCGGGCGCGGGCTTCGGGGCGGTGCTGGCGCTGGGCGTCTGCCGGGCCTGGGCTGGGCCGTCTTCGTCGGAGCAGCCAGTGAGGGCCAGGGTGAGGCAGGCGGCGCCGATGATCAGCGGCAGAGTACGGCGGGCGGTGCGGATGGAGGCTCCAAGGGTTCGCAAGTGGAAGAAGTCAGGGCGTGCGTCTGGCCGGTGGGGCGGCTTTCGGCGATGCCGGCGGGAGGACCCGTGGCGGGAGGGGTGACGGCTGGGCTGGGGGAACGTGTGAGTTTTCGTGGGGCAAGACGGGGTGCGGTAGCAGCCCCAGCTGGGCGAGGCGGTGGTCGATCGCCTCGATCAGAGGTTGGGCGCTGCCGCCGTGGCGGGCTTCGGGCCGCTGGGGAGCACCGGGATCGTTGGAGGGCGCCGAGTCGTAGATGACCTCGAACAGCGTCTGGTCGTCGAGGTGCTCGCGAGTGGCGATCCAGCCCTCCGGCTCTCCGGGCGGTCGCTCGGAGGGCGGGTCGTGCGGCGGACTGATGACCAGGTAGCTGTCGTCGGGGAGCGAGACGCGCACGTTGTAGGTGCTGAGGCCGAATTCGATGTCGCACTGCAGCCCGCGTGCCCGAAGCGGCGTGATGACGTGTGCGTGGCGACGCCACAGCTCCTGCCACCACGGTGTGTGCACGTTGCGGTGGTCGGGCAGCGGCGCGAGCGGTACCTGGCCTGGTTCTGGAGTGGTCGTTTCGTCAGCGGCCATGGCTCCTCCTGCGGCTGCCGCCGCTTGCGGCCCGGAGGTAGGCGTGCGGGTCGTCGGGGCGTGGGGGAGAGGTCAAAGGGTGTGCTCCTTCCTGCCGACGGGCAGAGAGGCGACGGCTGTGGCGTCGGGGTGATCCGGAGTGCAGTGGGTCAGGGCGCGCACGGGCACGGCCGATGGAGAGAGCTAACGGCGAGGCGCGGGGCCGGTGGAGGGGGGAGCGGGCGGCAGGCTCGCGGTAGCTCCACGCGAGGTGTTGGCCGACGCTGTCGGGGCGGGGGCCGGGTCATAGGCGGCGCGCAGCCTGTTCAGACCGGCTTCGTCGGCGAGAGCGAGGGCGGACAGCGCCCGGCTGGCCGCTGTCATCAGCAGGTGCGAAGGTGATCCCTTGGCCGCGTCGCGGTTCTCCTGCTTCCATCGGGCGGCGGCGACGAGGTAGTCGCTCAGGGCGCGCAGTGCGGGTTCGGCGGCGTCCAGTGTAGGGACCGCAGTTTGGTGAGCACGGTTTCCTGCGGAAACGGGGGATTCCGCGCGTGATGAGCACTGTGTGTGGGTGCCGATCATGAGCAGAACGCTCCACTCGGGTGTCTTTGATGGTTGCTGTGAGTAGCGGCAGTCGACCCTTGCCTTCCGGTTCCCTGGTTGGAGCCGACTGGTGGTGGGAGGTGGTGCGTTGTGGATGAGCCCTCCGTAGGCGATGGGTGCAGGGACATGCGGGCCTCCCCGCACTGAACGTGGACATGTAGCGGTTGAAGGAACAATGGTGCGCAGAATCGCCGGTTTGGGTAACCGGCGTTCGGCGGCTATGTTCCGCCCAGCAGGTCGGCCTCCTCAGCGCCGAAAGCCCGTGGTCTTGTCCCGGTCCCTGCTCTGGGCTGCACTCACGGCAGGGGCAGCGGGGCACGGTGGAAAGGGCGATCTTGCGTGTGTTGAAGATCGGCGGTGGGTGGGAAGGCTGTGGCCGACCCTTGTCTGTCGTGCAGGGGGCGCTGTGGCGCGCAAGGGTTCACGTTCGACTGCTCAAAAGGGGCACCCGTTTGGCCAGCAGCCACAGGGCGGGCTGGGGACGTGCTGTGGGAGTGGTCGAAGTCCGGCACGCTGCCCGCAACCGGCTGTTGCGGCGCATACCGGGAGTGGGGACGGCTGCGGCGTACCGGTTCGGTCTGGTGGAGCGGCCGCACTATGCCTACGGGGTGCGCCGGGCGACCGAGTTGGCCGCGCGGTTGGGGCATTGTGGGGTGACGGTGGTGGAGTTCGGGGTGGCCGGTGGCAACGGGCTCCTTGCCCTGGCCGAGCACGCCCGCTACTACAGCACGGCCACCGGTGTTGCGGTGCGGGTGGTCGGTTTCGACGGCGGCCTGGGCATGCCCCCGGCCAAGGACCCGCGCGATCTGCCCTACCTGTTCGGTGCGGGTTTATACACCATGGACGGAGACCGCCTCAGAGCCCGTCTGGGCGCGGCGGAGCTGGTGGTCGGCGATCTCACCGAAACCCTGCCCCACTACCTCCGCTCCCGCGCGGACCTGCTGCGTGAGCACCCGGTCGGCTTCGTCAGCCTCGACCTGGACTACTACTCTTCGACCGTGACCGCCCTCGACCTGTTCCGGGGACCGGAGCACGAGCATCTGCTGCCGCGGGTCACCTGCTACCTCGACGACCTGCCGGGCACCGTCGACCAGATCGGCTAGGCCGCCGCGATCGCGGACTTGAACGCGGCTTATCCGGACCGGCCGACCGGCCGGGTCTTGGGCCTGCGGGCGTGCACGCCACTCGACCCGCCGTGGGCTGATCAGATCTACGTCCACCACCGCCTGGACCACTCCGACTACGCCTGTCTGGAGGTCGGCGCCACTGGCGATCAGCTCCCTCTGGAGGAGTGACGGGCCTGCGCACATTCGGCCAGGCCGCCCCGTCCGGCAGATTCCGCATGGGCCGGAAGCACAGGCCGGTGTGTGTGTCGATCCTCCCTGGGAGGGACACCGCTTCCGGCCGAAAGGCTCTTGGCCCGAGCCCATCCCTCCCCTACCGCGCAAGAGGGCATGGTACCTAAACACTGATTTCTGACCTGTTTGCTATCAGAACATGTATTCACCTGCTTTATCTGCTCATCTCCTTGGCGAGGATGGTGACCACTGCTGGTTCGAGGAAGGGCTTTTGGCGTGGCGGATTGGGTGAAGGTCGCGGGCGGGCTGAGTGCGATCTCGGCGGGTTCCAGGACGACGGTGTGGGGTGTGAACTCCGGCAGTTCCGTCTACCGGTACACCAACTTTGACGGCAGCCCGTGGATCAACATCCCGGGTGGGCTGAGTGACATCGGGGCCGCCTCCGACGGCACGGTGTGGGGGGTCAACAGCGGGAACCAGATCTACCGGTACACCGGGGACCAGGGCTCGACGAACTGGGTGGGCATCAACGGGAGCCTGGTCCGTATCGACGCGGGTTCGCGGACGAACGTGTGGGGCGTGGACTCCGCCGGGGGCATCTACCGGTACACCAACCACGATGCCAACCCCTGGCTCAAGATCCCGGGTGGGCTGAGTGACATCGGGGCGGCGGCGGACGGCACGGTGTGGGGTGTCAACAGCAACAACCGGGTCTACCGGTACACCGGCGACCAGGACCCCTCGGACCCGTGGGCGGACGTCAACGGCAGCCTGAAGCGGATCGCGGTGGGCTCCCGGACCAACGTGTGGGGCATCGACCCGGCCGGCAGCATCTACCGGTACACCAACAACGACGCCAGCGGCACCAACCCGTGGATCAAGATCCCCGGCACCGCCTCCGACATCGCCGCCGGCGCCGACGGCACCGTGTGGCACGTCAACGCCGGCGGTGAGATCTTCCGCTACACCGGCGACCAGCCCAGCTGACTCCCGCCTGAACATCAACAGGGGCCCTGGACCAGGACAGGTCCGGGACCCCTGCCTACAGGCCGAAGGCGAGCGTGAACACGCCCGTGCCGCGACGATCCGGCAGAACATCGACCGGCGCACGGATCCTGCCCGCGGCGGCTGTCCAGGGTCCCGCTGGTGCCTGGGGCATCGCGGGGTCTGCTCGGTGACGCGGCCGGCTTCGTAGGATCACACGCACGCGTCGGAGACGGCGGCGTCGTGAAGTCTGATGGTTGGCAGTCGTCCGGGTCGGGGTCGCAGGCCCCTTGTCCGTGTACCGGCTTCATGGTGGCGGCAGCGTCTCCCACGAGGACCAGTCCGCCGGGGAAACGGCTGAGCTCGGCGAAGTCGCGCCGCATACTCTCACCGAAGCGGAAGGTGCGGACTTCGCCTGCCATCGCGCACTGTTCGGTGAACTTTTCGATGGAAGGAACGGCGCGCAGCATCCGGTCGCTGCCGGGCCGATAGTCCATGTAGCCGACGACCACTGTGCTGGCCTACCGGAACGTCGCCGGTACGGAGGCGTGAACATTGCTCACGACGGTCCTCGGTCCCTCCTTGGGCAGCCACCGGCAGCGCCCGTTCGCTACCCCCTACGAACCTCCGCCCGGTCCGTTGCACCGCCCGGCACCTCCCCGCGGCGGGTGGGCACCCGTCGCGGAAGGCGCCGGCGGGGACGGTTCAGCCGGCTCCGACGGGCAGGGGGCCGACCCGGGCTTCCAGCCACACGGGGAGGTCCAGGAGCCGGACACCTTCCTGCTCGTCGGGATCGGTCCGCGCGACCAGGCACACCATGTCCTCGGTACCGGAGTTGACCGGCATGTGGGGGGTGTCGGCGGGGATGTGGATGTAGTCGCCCGCCCGCAGGGTCACATGCTCCGTCAGTCCTTCTCCGTGCCAGACCTCGACCTGGCCGGACTGGATGAAGATGGCCGACTCGTGCCCCTCGTGCAGGTGAGGACGGCCGCGGGTCCCGGCCGGCATCACCAGCCGATGGAGACACAACCGCTCCGCCCCGGCCGACTGGGCACTGATCCCCGCCCCGAACGTGCCGCCCTGGACACCCTTGTACTGACCGGTGCGCACCACCGTGCACTGCTTCTGATCTGCCATACGCGCAGTACAACAGGCTGAGCGCTCCTTGCCCATGATCAGCCCACTCACGGCCCCGTCGCAGCGCGCCGCCCGCTGCCGCCGGATAAAACGATCAACCCGGCCCTCGGCCGCTGGGCACAGCCCAAACAGGAAGACGGGCCTTGACCCCGAGTTCGCGCTTGCCGGGCTCTGGGGAGGATCGGAACGGCTGCCAGGCCGCCGCCGCGGACCTCGCCGTCCAGTGCACCGCATAAGGAATGGTCTTGCAGATCAGGTTTCGTGTGGGGTGTTCTTGGCGAAGTACTTTTCCCATGGGCTTATCGCCGGTTGCCGGTCATCCTGCTGTCGCTGTTTTCCGTGAGCCCCGAGGGGGGCGGCCCGCCCCGGGGCTGGGCCCGTGGGTCGATGCTGAGGCCAAGCGCACCGTGCGTGTGCTGGCCGGGTTGGTGACCCATGCCAGACCTGTCGAGCGGGCCGTCGCGCTGCGGCAGGCCACTGCGGCTGCCGGTGAGTTGGTGGCCGCGCTGTCGGCTGCGGCTCCGGCCGTGGCCGGCGAGGGGCTGCCTGCGGAGTCGACCAGTCAGTCGTTCTTCCGGGTCCGTGAGATGGAACTGTCGGATCAGCAGGCCGCCCTGCACGGTGTTTTGGTCGTCCACCGCGGCTTGGAAGACCTGTGTGAGGCTCCGCTGTCGGGCGCCGACCTGGCGCTGGAGACGGCCGGAATGCGGCAGGCGGTGCTCGACCTCACCGGCGCCGCGCCGGGCGCCGCCCCTGACTCCCCACCGCCGGTGGCCATTTGCGAACCTGTTGCGGGCGCGTCGCTGGAGGACGTGTGGAGCGCCCGGTGGCTCATCGGCCACCAGGTCCATGTCCTGTTCAACGTCTGTGCCGCGGTCGCCGTGGCCGACGCCACCCACCATCTGCGGCATGGCGACAGCGACTCCGCACTGCTGCGACTGGCTGACGCGACAGAGTACGTACGGGGTTTCCCGGCGGCCATGACCCACGCCAGTACGGTCCCGGCCGACTACTACATGGCGGCGATACGCCACACCATGGCGCCGCCCTCGGTAGACGTCCCGTTGAGCGGGCGCCAGCATCGCGGATACAAGCTGTTCCGGGCGGCGATGAAGGACCTGCTGTCCCTGGTTCCCGACTCCTACGAGCAGCTGGTGGCCCGCGCCCCGGAGCTGGCCGAGGCGCGTGGCGCTCTCCTGGAAGCCGACATCGTGGACAGCGAACGGCACGTCACCCTCGCGTACTCGATGGTGCATCTGCACCGTTCCATCGCTCAGAGACCCGAAGGTCCCGACAATGCCGTCGCCGAACTACGGCACATGCGCCACCGCCGCGCAGCCCAGTACGCCTCCATGATCCGGTTCGGGGACCACTACATCGCTGACGCCGTGGCCGGCCTGCGTCACTCCTGAGTCCGCATGTCCGCCACCCATACCTCCGGTAGGAGACCTTGATGCCCGAGCCGACGCCCGGCACCATCCGAAGCTCTGCCGTCGCCGCCGACTGGGCGCTTGATGCGGCCGATGCCGTCGCGTGCGAGCGTCTCGCCCGCACCTTGTGCACCGGCGGCCACGACCAGGTCGACGACCCTGAGTGGGTGGCTCGGGCCCGGGACGCCTGGGAGGACGTTCCGGTCCCGCTGCGCCGTGGGGTGCGCCGGTTTCGCAGGCACTCCGGCCCGCACGGCACCTTGGTGATCGGCGGGCTGCCCGTCGATCAGGCGGCCCTGCCCGCGACACCGTCCGTACCCGGCTCGGTCCAGCGCCAGGCCACCGTCTCGGCCGCAGTGCTCACCATGGTGGCCTGCGGGCTCGGCGAGCCTCTCGCCTACCTGGCGGAGAAATCCGGGGCCCTCGTGCAGGACGTCGTGCCCGTACCCGGGCAGGAAACCTTCCACGGCAACGCCGGATCAGTACGGCTGTCCTTCCACACCGAGAACGGCTTCCACCCCCACCCACCCGACTACGTGATCTTCCTGTGCCTACGCGCCGACCACGACCGACGCGCTGGCATGCGCCTCGTCGGCCTCCGCCAAGCACTGCCGCTCCTCACCCCAGCCAGCCGCGACGCCCTGTTCGCACCGGAGTTCATCACCACACCACCACCCTCCTTCGGCCCCGACCGTGCCGGGAGTCAGCCCGTCGTCGAGCCCCGGGCGGTACTGTCGGGCGCAGCCGAAGATCCCGACATACGTATGGCGCAACTCGTCACCACCCCGCTCACCCCCCGGGCCACTACGGCGCTGACCGAATTCGGCCGCGCCTGCGAGGCAACCGCCCGCACCCTGTGCCTGGCACCCGGCGACCTGGTCATCATCGACAACCGCGTCACCGTCCACGGCCGCACCGCCTTCCACCCCCGCTACGACGGGGAAGACCGCTGGCTTCAACGCACCTACGTCACCACCGACCTGCGCCGCTCCCGCGACCACCGCCCCCGGGACGGCCACATACTCACCCGCTGACCAGCCTCCAGTCCCACGGGTGTTCACGTATATGAGAGGGCGGGATGTGTAGCGAGCCCGCGCCGGGCGGAGGTCCGGCTGTGTCGCAGTGACGTCTCTGTCCGGCATTCGTGCTGCTGGACAGAGGCGGTTGCGGCGAGGGCCCGGAGCCGTCGAGTTGCGCTACACCAGGGCCCTCTGCTGACATCTGCTGAAGGAGGATGCGGCGGCCCTCGATCTCCGCGATCGTGAACTGCTCACCGTCAAAAGTGAGTGGCAGACGTGTCCGCAGAGTCGTTGTCCAGGCGTTCACACTGACCTCCGCAGAACCCAGTTGCCACTCAGCGGGCGGGACAAATCAGTGGTCAGCCGACCAGACCACACCAGCGCCAAAAGCGGTGGCCGCGCCTCGTAGTCGGGGCTCCCAGCTGCCAGCCGTCGCTCCGCGACACCCAGTCGGTCACCGTCCTGCACGCCTTCCCAAGCCCGTTCAATCTCGGCCTCTGGTACCACACCGGGGCGACGATAGGCCGCGAGGAACCGGACGTTCTCCAGGACTACCCGGTCCGCCCCACACCAGATCTCGTACTCCCAACCGTGCCGTTCGACCAGTTCACCCGGTCAGGCCAACGCCTCCGTGATCTTCGGGTCCGTGAGTCGATCATGAGCAGGACGCCCCGTTCGGTGTCCTTGATGATCGCTGTGAGTAGCGGTGGTTGACATTGCCTTCCGGCTCCCAGGCATGGGTTGCTAGGTGGTGGGAGCGGTTCGCCCGCTGGGACGTGGACGGGACCCGGGCCCGTCTGCTGGAGCAGGCCCAGGTCCGGGACGACGCCGGGGGAGCCATGGAGTGGACAGTGTCGGTCGACTCCACGATCAGCCGGCCCGCCAGCACGCCGACATCGAGCGCCCGGGCCAGTGGGAGGTGGAGGCACGGGAGCCGGATGAACTCCAGCGCCTGGTCCTCGCTACCGTCGACCCGTACATCGACCGAGATGTCCTCGCGCAGCAGATCACCCGGGAGGGACAGCAGCGCCGCGCCCTGGAGGAGTTCGCCAGTTGGTGGGGGTGCGACGAACGAGGGGCCGTCGTAGGCGGAGTGCGGCGTCCTTGGCCCCGGCTCGGAGGGTCAGCGGCGCCCGACGGTGCCGCGGACGAGGGCGTGCCATGACGTTGTACCGGTGGTGGCGGGGTACTGGTCGGCGCTCCAGGGGCCGGGGCCTGGGACGGGGCGTTGGGCGGGATCGTCGGGGTGGGGGTGTTCACGCGGCACCTTCCTACTGTTTGTCGTGGTTGGCCTTGGTGTGGAGCTGCTCGAGGATCCAGATCCGCCGCTCGCGGACGGCCTGGCCCTGTGACGGTTCGTCATGGGATGATCACCGCAGGTTGACACGGTGTCGGCCTTGGAAGGGGACACGCGCATGCCTGAGATCACTCCCGAGGCCATGGGGCCGGCTCCGGTCCAGCTCACGCCCGAAGCCACGGAGCCCGCGCTAGTCCCGGCCGGCCAGGTCAAGTCCGAGGAAATCGGCGCACTGTCGGTCGAATACCGCGACGGTCAGCCCGTGATCGTCGTCAGTGGCGGGACGTACCTGCCGGCGAGGCTCACAGTTGTCGATGGCGGCGGGAGCCCCGTTGCGGCGTACGAGGCGGGCCCCATCACGACCACCCGGCTGCTCTCCATCACAATTGGTGACCAGGACGTCACTGATTCCGCGAGTGAAGCTGGAGGTGACATGCTCTACGTCAACTCCCTCTCCTTCTAGCGCGGCACCGAACTGCTGGTTGTGGTCACCTCCTGGCGCACCGGGAGATGGCCCAACTGTCCCGGCCCAACTACTTCTGTCGCGGTTGCTCAGGCTGTGCAGGGCGTGTCCTGGTCGTGGGCGGGCGGCACGACTGCGGCGGAAAGGAGGTTACCGTGGCGGCGGCACCGGACAGCGCGACGCTTACCATGCTGGACTCTTGCCAGGAAGTCCGGGCTGGAGTTGGGGAATCAGCGGCGCGGCACCGTGTACGAATGACGCGGTGTGAGGCAACTGCCACGCCGATGACGTCGCCTGCGAGGAAGCCGCTGCCGAAGCCGTCCGCCTCCAGGCCGCCACGCCCCCGGAGCCGGAGTACGACCAGGACCTGGAGCCGGGCAGGGGCCACGGCTGGTTCTGCCGGCGGCCCTGACGTCGGGGTACGTGGACCCGCGGCCTTGACCGGGGTGACGGGGCGCGGGACGGATGCCGAAGTCGCCGTGCCACCGGGTGGGACGCCGTGGCGGGGCGGGGGTTCACGTCTTGGCTGCGGCGTAGACGGTTCTTAAGAGGAAGTGGGGCGGGTGGGGTGAGCCCAGGTGCGGATGTCTACGACGTCCATGCCTGCGGCGGTGGCTGCTGCGATCCCTGGGTCGGTGTTCTCGTAGGCCAGGCATGCTGCGGGATCGAGGTTCAGAAGGCGTGCGGCGTGCAGGAAGACGTCTGGCGCGGGCTTCGTGTGGGGGACCTGGTCCTGGCCGACGACGATGTCGAAGACGTCGTTAAGAGCGGTGGCGGTCAGGCCGGCGCGGATGAAGCCGCTGTGGTTGGCCGAGGCGACGGCCACCGGCAGGCCCTTTGCCTTTGCGGCTCGGGCGAGGGCTGCGACGTAGCGGACGGGCTGTAGCTGGTGGGTGTGAGCGAGCCAGAAGGCGCCGCCTTCTTTCAGGAGCCGTTCGTCGCTCCAGGGCAGGTCGATCTTGTAGTGGTCCAGGACCCGGGTGCGCAGCATGGAGGCGGGGGTGAAGGGCCCTGCGGTCAGCCAGTCGGCGTCGGCTTGAAGGCCGCACCCGCGCAGGACGGCCTGGGCGGTGGCGACGTTCAGGGGTTCGCTGTCGACCAGGGTGCCGTCGAAGTCGAAGATCCAAGCGCGGTGACGGCGGTGAGCGGTAAGAGATTCCTTCAGATGCGCGATGGCCGTTGCGAGTTCTTCGGTTGCGTTTGAGGCCAGGCTGTCGAGCAGAGCGTTGTCTGCGTGCACGGTCGAATGCGTCTGATCGGACAGAGGGGGCATGACAGGCACCTCGGGTCGGGGAACGAAATGCACCGATGGGTGGCGGCGCGGGCGCCGGGTGTGGGCGGTCCGCCCCGGCGCCTGGTGCGTGGAGCAGGCAGCTTCACGTGGTGCGCTGGGTGACGGCCTGGGCGATGTCGTGCAGGGCTTGACGTGCGGCGCAGGGCAGCAGCGCGTCATCGAGCGCTTTCAGCGCTGTGCGGTAGCGGGCCGTGATCATTTCTTCGACCTGGGCCGGCGCGCCGGTCGCCATGATGACGTGCCGAGCAGACGCGCCCTGTTCGTGGGTGAGGTGAGGGTTGCCCAGCCAGTCGGTGAGTTCCTTGCGCTGCAGGGGAGTGGCTGCCTGCAGGGCGAGGGCGGTGAGCACCGTCGCTTTGCCGTCCCGCAGGTCCTCGAGCGCCGACTTGCCGGTGCTCGAGGGATCGCCGAAAACGCCCAGCAGGTCATCGCGCAGCTGAAATGCCTCTCCCAGCGGCAGGGCGAACGCGGAGAGCCGGTCCAGAAGGACCTGGTCAGCACCGGCCGTAAGGGCGCCGAGGTGCAGAGGCCGTTCCACGGTGTACTTCGCGGTCTTGTAGCGCCCGATCCGCAGCGCCCTGTCCACATCTGGCGAGGCGGTTCCGGTGGCCTGCAGGTCCAGGTACTGGCCCAGAACGATCTCGTACCGCATGGCGTGCAGCACCGGCCAGAGGGCGGCCCACTGCTCGGGGGTGGCGCCGCCGTCAGTCAGGAGTTCGTCTGACCACACCATGGCGAGATCGCCGATGAGGACGGCCGCGCCCTCACCGAACCGGGCGGCTGCCGCGGCGGGGATATTGCTGTCGTCGCCTTGACGAGCGAGGGCGAGTGCGCGGTGGACAGTGGGGCGGCCCCGGCGCAGGGCGGAGGAGTCCATGACGTCGTCATGGATCAGGGCGAACACGTGGAACAGTTCCAGGGATGCCGCCAGGTGGCAGACCGTCCTCGCATCGCCGGTGCCGCCGGCAGCGTGCCAGCCGACGAAGGCCAGGATCGGGCGGATGCGTTTGCCGCCCGCGCCGATGAAGTGGCGCAGTGGCGCGGCCAGGTCCGGCGATCCACTGCTGTCCGCCCGCGGGGCCTTGCGGTCCAGGAAGCCGGTGAGGAGCTCCTCGACCGCGTCCTTGAAGCCCATCAGGTCCAGGCCGGCCTCCGGCACGGACGGGGAGAGCGTCATGGCAGATCCTTGTCCGTGCGCACCACCACAACAGGAGCCCCCAGCGGCAGGCAGAGCGACGGCTGCAGGACCAAGACCCGCCGGCTGCGGGCGTGCGGGGGCCTGCGGCACGGTGCGCAACACCATCGGTGTCAACCTTACCCAGGTCTATTGCTGGGCGGTGCCTGGACGGCCGCGCCGGGAAGTGAACGGTGACCGGTGCGGTCAGCATGCAGGATGACGGTCCCCCCGTCGATGGGCTGGTGGATGAACCCCGAAGTGCCGTGGTACCGGGGAGCGAAGCGCGCCTGCTCCAGGTTCCCGGAGATCACGTACTCCAGGTGATGCAGGTAGGCGGCTGTGGCACGGTCGGCTCCCAGGCGGGAAGCCCGGACTGCCCTCAGCATGTCCGTGACCTGCTGTTCTTTGGCGCTGATGAGGTCGGCGATCTGGTTGATGGCTTGCTGGAGCGTGGCGCCGTCGGCGAGCAGGACGCATACCGCGTTGACGTGGTCTCCGGCGAAGTGTTCGGTGCGGAACGAGAACAGATCGTTGGAGAAGAGCAGGTGTTCGGCACAGGCCCAGTGCACGGGGCGCAACTGGGCGAGGGTGTCGTCGGGGAGATCGACGCCTGCGGCGTATTCGGTGAGGATGAAGTACACCCAGGCTGCCAGGCTCTGCTCCAGGCGCAGAGTGGTGTAGCTCGTCAGGTCCAGGACTGCGCCAGGGGCGCGGGAGGGCATCTCTGTGAAGCAGCCGCGGCCGAAGTCTTCGGTGGCCGCGCGCAGACGCTGACGCTGGCGTGCGGGCATCCGGCCGGCCATGTCGTGCCAGATGTCTGCCAGGGCTGTGCCGTACACCGTGGTGGCGGTTCCTCCGCCCAGGACGGTGAGCATGTCGGTGAAGATCCGCTTTATGTCGGCGGCGGTGTCCGGGCCTTTGTGGAGGAAGAGGTCGTCGAAGGCGAAGAGGAAGGACGTCAGCCGGGACAAGTCGTGGAAGCGGGCCTCGTCGGTGGCCGGGTAGGTGACTGCTGTCCACAGGGCACTGCGCTGGGAGAGGAACGCGCTCAATGCGTCCTCGGTGGGAAAGGGGTAGTTCCGGCTCATCCACTGATCGTGCAGCGGCTCCAGCCTGTCGATGGCGGGGTGCCGGCCGGTGGCCAGTTGGCGGGGCAGGGCGGGCAGTTCGAAGGTGACGCCCGGCGGGATCACGTGCGTCATGCCACAGACCCCTCGGCATCCATGCTCCTACGAGAGGGCCCTGGGCCCCACGGAGTCTTCACGGGGCTGAGGGCGTGAATGGATGCGAGGGAGGGCCTGGTACCGCACGCATGCGGGAGCAGACGGAGTCGTCCTCGTCGGCTGGCTGCGGGTGCGGTGGGCCGGACACAGGTGGTGGTCATCTTTCCTTATCCTCCGTAGGGAACCACCTCCTTCTACGGCGAGAACGACAGCTGAGCGCGGACTTTCGCGAGGGGTAATCCTTTCGGGTGAGTTGCTCAGCTGATCCGTTTGGTGCCTGTCGGCGGCGTGGTGGGGTGATACCGCTTCAGACGTCGCACAGCCGTTGCGGCTGCGTCCACCTAACAGCACCCCGGCGACATCCACCGACTTCGTGGACACCGGAGTCAGCCGCAGGCCGACGATGCAGCGGCTGTACAGATCCATGGCGACGGTGAGTTCACAGCGCACCCAGCGGCAGGTGACCGGCTCCATCGCGAACACATCCAGCGGGGTGGTATCCAGCACCACGTACTCGCCCGGACGGGTTGCCCGCAGCCGCCCGTACGTACCCTGTGGAGCGTTGGCGATCGACCGCTTGCCCTTCGTGCTGCCCTCGAACGCATTCGTCCCCTTGGAAAGCTGCTTCAGCAACTCATAGCCGGTGGTGCGGCCAGGCAGCGGGACCGTGCCCTTCCCGTACTCCTTCACCAGGCGTTCCGCGATCTCGGCCAGGATCAGATTCCGCACCGGCCGGCTCGACTTGACCCGCTTGTCCAGAACCGACCGGGCCATCTCCACCCAGCGCGCATCGGCCCGCTCCACGACACTGCGCGCCGGGCGGTCGTGCACCAGCCCAGCCGGACCAGCCGTGCGAAACGCGGTAATCCAGCGGCGAATCGTGCTCTCCCCGACCTTGAGCTCTGCGGCTTTGGCGGCATAGCGATGCAGCATCGGGGTCCCCGGCGCGTAGTCCTCCCGCGGTTCCCCGTCCAGGGCGAGGACGGCATCCCCAAGGCGGTATCCGGTCAGCACCTCCTGCACGTGCCGGACCTTCTGCGTCAGCTCGTCGTCCTCGTCGTCGGTCAGGCCACCCAGGACAGCCGCCACCATTGCTGCTTCCTCGGCCGGGGCCGGCACGAGGATCTCCGTGCTGGGGTGGGCCAGCAGCGCCGAGATATCCACCTGCCGCAGCTTCGGTGCACCGACCACCCCGGTCTGCCGCAACAGGATCCGACGGCCCTCGATCTCCGCCACGGTGAACTGCTCACCGTCGTAGGCGATCGGCAGCCCCGTCCGCAGCGACGTAGTCCACTCGTTCATCCGCACCTCCGCAGGAGGGACTCACCGGACAGCGGCCTGGCCAGGTCCGTAGTCAGCCGCCCAGACCACAACAGGGCCATCAATGGCGGCCGCGCCGCTTCTCTCGGGCCGCCGCTCGCCAGGCGCCGCTCCGCGACGGCCAACTCCTCGCCGTCAACGACCTCGCGCCAGGCCCGCTCGATCTCTTCGGCGGGCACGATGCCGGGATGCCGATAGCCGGCCAGGAACCGCACGTTCTCCAGCAGCACCGAATTTGCGCCGGTCCAGACCTCGTATTCCCAGCCGTGCCGCTCGACCAGCCGCCCCGGCCACGCCAGCGCCTCTGCGATCGTCGGATTCTGAGCGCGCTCCGCCGGTTTGACGTTGACCACACGCACCGTCCCCGACCGCATGATCAGCAAGAAGTCCGGCACATGGCTGCGCACACGACCGTTAACATGGGCCACCACGCGGCACGGCTGCGCGAAGATATCCGCTACGTCCGGGTCAAAGTCCGCCAGCAGCAGCCGGGCCAGCTCCAACCGGCTCTCATGTACGACCTGCCCGCCGGTCGTCGCCGACGCGTAATCCCCCGAGTGGTGCAGCATGCCGTGAACGGACCGTACCCGACGCCACGGCTGGGACTCCGCGAAGTCCGCCGCCCGCAGCCGCGCGAACGGGATGTCGCACGTCGACCCATCCACGTACCGGACCGACACCATGGGTACCCGGTCCCGACTTCGTTCCTTGCCTGAACTCCTTACCGCCATGCACTGGACCGTACGAAGGAAGCCGCCCCGCCCCAGTCGAAAGACCACAGAAGGCCGACAACTGATCGCTACTGAACGTCACCAGTGCTCATGATCGCCCGAATCTGCTCGAACCCTGCTCATGGTCACGCGGAAATGCTCACGCGCTCGCGGATCCTAGATCCAGGACGTGGTCGGTGACCGCGTCGATCTCCGCCGGGGTCCGGGCTGCGGCGAGGGCGTCCAGGTACGGGGTGAGGTCCGGTGCTGGCCAGGGCTGGTCGGGTAGGGGGTGCGCGGTGAGGAAGGGCTGCGCGTCGCGTCGTGCCCACCGCTTCAGGTCCCCGCGGGTGGCGAGGTTGTACCGGGCGGCATGGATCTGGTCGGCGTCGCGGCCGACGTTGTCGTAGAGCTCGAAGTCTGGGTCGCGGGGGATGATGCAGGAGTCCTTCGGGCTGGTGCGGGCTGCAGGTCGGTGCGGGCGAACTGCACCGGGGCGGGTATCTGTTGCACGAACAGGTCACGGCTCCGGCGTGGTCAGCGGTGGAGACCGCCAGGCCGGGACGGCGGAGGCTCCGGCGGTCCCTCCCGGCGAGTCAGAGGCGCAAGGAAGCGCTGGACGCCGAGGTGGTCGTCGAGTTCCTTGCCTGCGTCGCGAAGGGACTCCGAGGCACGCCGCAGAAAGGCTCGCGCTGATGCGTGGTCGATGACCATGCGATTCGTGAGGTAGTGCCGGTCGGTGGGGTTGGTGGTCCGGGGCAGGGACAGGGCGGCCTCTGCGGTCTCGGTGAAGTGCGGGGCTGCATGGCTGGAGATGGTCGCGGCCGTGGCGAGTTGCTTCAGGACGGTCCGGCCGGTCCGGGTGGTGTGGTGAGGGCTCCGGGCGAAGGCGTCGGCCAGCCGGAGGACCTCGCGTGAGAGGTCCTGAGCGTCGGTGGCGTGCTGGAGCAGCGCGGTGTAGGACGGCGCGGCCGGAACGTGCCCGTTCTCGTCGAGCAGCTCCCACCGCTGGGCGGCGTCGTGCAGTTTGTCCTTCATGGCGTTGAGTGCGCCGATAAGGTGGAGCGCATCGTCGCGCGGTATCAGGTCGCGTTGGAAAGCGGGCTTCACGGGCCTTTTGCTCCTCAGTGCATGCGGGCGTCGGTGTCGAAGAGCGCCAGTTCGTGGCTGTGCAGGAGGTGCTGCACGATGAAGCTCCGACCCGCGACTTTCCACAATCCGCGCCCTCGGTTGAGGTGGGCGATGGCGTCCATTTCGACGGAGGTCAGGCCGAGCAGGGAGGCTGCTGCGTGGAGCTGGTCGGTCTCCTGGCGGTAGATGATCCGGGTGGAGCAGTCCGCCAGGAGGCCCTCGGCCAGGGCGCGGCCCTGTGATCCGGCGTCGCCGGCGGTGAGCAGGTCGGACAGCCGGTGGATCACCATCAAATTGGCGATGCCGAGGCCGCGGGAGAGCTTCCACTGGGCCTGCATGCGCTGGAGGAGACCGACGTGCCGCATCAACCGCCATGCCTCGTCGTACACGATCCAGCGCCGGCCGCCGCCGGGGTCGGAGAGGGCGGATTCCATCCAGGCGCTCGCGCAGGTCATCGCGAGGACGAGCGCGGTGTCGTCTCCGGAGCCGCCGAGCCGGGACAGGTCGATGGTGAGCATCGGCGCGCTCGGGTCGAAGGCGACGGTGGAGGGGGCGTCGAACATGCCGGCCAGGTCGCCGTGGACCAGGCGCCGCATGGCGTGGGCCAGGTCGCGGGCGGCGTCTCCGAGTTGGCCCGACATCATCCCGGCGGCCTCGTCGAGCGCGTGGGCGTTGTTGAGGGTGGCGGCGATGTCGCCGAGGAGCGGGGTGCGGTGTGTGTCGGCGGCGCGGGTGACGACGGTGTCGAGGGCGACGTCCAGGGCGGTGTGTTCCATGGGCATCAGGTCCCGGCCCAGGACGGTCCGGGCCAGGGAGCCGAGCAGGAGCAGGCGCCGCTTGCGGATCTCGCCGACCCAGTCGGCCTCGGCCACGCTCTGTGGGCGAGGGGCTGCGTCCAGGGGGTTCAGGCGTCCGGGCAGTCCGGGGCCGAGGGCGACGGACCGGCCGCCGAGGGCTTCGGCCACCGGCGTCCACTCGCCCTTCGGGTCGCACGGGACGTAGACGCGGTATCCGAAGGCGACCGAGCGCAGCGCGAAGGACTTGGCGAGTGCGCTCTTGCCCTGGCCGATCACGCCGGCGAGCAAAAGGTTGGGGTTGGTGAAGCCCTCGACCTTGCCGTACAGCGCGAAGGGGTCGAAAACGAAGCTGGCTTCGGCGTGGACGTCGCGGCCGATGTAGATGCCCTCGGCGCCGAGTCCGCCTTCGGCGAGGAAGGGATAGGCGCCGGCCGCGACGGCGGTGGTCATGCGGTGGGCGGGGAGCTTCAGCCGGTTCCCGCGAGCGGAGGCGGGCCCGGGGCGTCCGCTCGGTGGGTAGAGCGCGGCGGGCATCTGCTGCTCGGGGCGGGTGCTTTCGCTTTGGTGGGCGCTGGCTTCGGCACGGGCTTTGGCGGCGGCCTCGGCGAGCTGGCGGCGGGCGGCCTTGCGGCTGGCGCGGTCGGTGCCGTGGGGGGTGAACAGCGGGCTGGCGGACGCGCGGCGGGCGGGCCGGTGGCTCATCGGGGGCCCTCGATTCTGCGGGTGGTGCTCATTGCACGCAGGCCGTGGCGTGCGGGCGGAGGTCGGTGGGGGTGGTCTTGCGGCGGACGACGTGTCCGGCGGCGAGGTGGCGTTGGCAGATCGTCAGCACGGGCGGGCCCTCGGGAAGCCGTTCCGGATGACAGGCGCTCGTCCTGGCGGTGGCCTCGGTCGTGCTGGGCAGCAGATGGAAGGCGGCGTGGACTTCGGTGGTGGCCTGCCAGAGCTTGGTGTGGGCGGTGGCCAGGTGGCGTCCGGCGGCCGGGTACGGGGGCCGGGTGTGGTCGGCGAGCCGGTCCAGGAGCTGGAGCAGGGCGGTGAGGTGGGCGTGCAGGACGTCGAGGTGCAGACGGTCCACGGGTCTGGGCGAGTCTGCGTCCGACGGCGCCAGGGCTCGTGCGTGGTGGCGGATGCCGGCGCTCGCGGCGCGGAGGTAGGGGTGCGCGTCGTCGGGGCGCGGGGGAGAGGTCAAAGGTGGTGGTCCTTCCTGCCGGTCGGCAGGGTGGTGAGGGGGCGTCCCGTCGCGGGTGATCCGGAGTGCAATGGGCCAGAGCACGCTCTGGTTCATAGGGCGGTGCGGGCGAGCGGGAGCGCGGAGAGGGCGAAGGCGTCCGGCTGCTGGTAGTTGAGCCTGCGGAGATCGACGCCGGAGGTGACGGCGTGGGTCTCGATCTGTGCGCAGGCGGCGTCCAGGAGCGCGTCGGTCTCGGCGGTGACGGTGACCAGGCCGGTCAGTGCCACGTCCGCGTGCCCGGCGATGAGCTGGCGTTCGCGGGTCTTGACGTCGGCGTACTCGACGGAATCCTCTTCGGAGTCGACCTGCCCGCGGCGGGCGCGCTCGTTGGCGTCGGCGATGATCGCGGCCTTCTTGCGCTGGACGTCCCGCAGTGCCGACTCGAGCCCCTGCGGCACGTAGATAAGGGAGAGGCTGCGGCGCACACCGGCCGTGAACATGATCCCGTGCAGGAACCCTGCCCCCATCTCGGTCCTCGGCCAGTTCTCCACCCAGTACGTCGCGTGCCGCGCGCTGTCGGTGGCGAGGCGGTCGTACTCCTCGAACTGCACGACGGGCCCGGCGGCTGCGGGGTCGGCCTCGGCACGGCCGGTCTCGGACCACTGCTGGAGCGCGGCGAGCGCCTTGGGGTCGTAGGCGGTGCGGATGACGGCGGCGATCTCCCGCGCGCTCAGCCAGCCGGTGACCATCAGGCCGGCGTTGCGGGCGGCCTGGGCGATGGAGGCGGTGGTCTGCTGCATGACGGTGAACGCACCGGGCAGCCCTCCGCCGGCCTGATTGATCAGGCGCCGGGCGGCCTTGAGGTCGAGGGAGATGGCGAGGTAGGTCTCGTGCGGTGCGGCGGCCGGTCCGGCTGAGGCGACCAGTTCGGAGTAGATCTGTCCGGCGACGGGAGCTTGGGGTTGCCCGTTCTGGGTCCAATGGCGGGTGAGCGTGTCACCGCTGTCGGGCACGGTGCGCTCCAGTACCTGGACGGTGGCGACGTGCCCGGTGCGGGCGATGCCGGCGAGGGCGCGTCCCCAGCTGGTGACGTTGTGGTTCTGGGTGGCGGGGTCGAGGAGGGCGAAGGCGCGGCTGGTGACGCGGGCGATGGCGGTCAGGGTCTGCTGGTGCGGGTCGTGGACGGCTGCCGCTCCGTTGGCGGAATCGCCGGGGGTGACGACCTTGAGGGAGGCGGCGGTGCCGGGAAGGTGGAGGACGCCGTCCTGCCGGGGCCGGGTGACGGGCCGGGCGAGCCAGAGGGTCTGGCCGGTACGGCGGCGGTGCGCGTACCGGGTGACGATCGGTGCCCAGTCGATGAGTGAGCGGCCGTGCCGGCGGATCGCGACCAGTGCACCGGATGCCGCCCACAGCGGTGCCAGGACGAGGGCGCCGAGCAGCCCGGTGGAGATCACCGTCATCAGCAGCAGGGCCAGCGTGCAGGAGACGAGGACGAGCTGGGGCAGGGAGAGGCCGAGGAGGATGCCGCGGCGGCTGCGGTGCGGGAACTTCACCGTGACCGGAGCGACAGAAAGATCAGTCATGGGGGCGGGTCCTGGAGGCGCGGGTGGAGCCCGGGGGCGGGAGGTGGTGTGCACGTCCCGCCCCCGGGAGTCGGACAGGGGTCAGAGACCGTTCGGAGGCGGCGGCGGAGCCGACCCGCTCGACGCGGCATCCTGCGAACCGGAGGACGGGGGTGCGCCCTGCGGAGGCGGTGTCGTCGTCGGCGGAGTTGCCTGCCACCCGCCGCCCTGGCCGGACGCGGCATTCGCGCCGGATCCGCCGGGTCCGGGGCTGCCTCCCACCTGGCCGCTGGTGTCGTCGGACACGCTGGTCGGCGCAGGCTGGACGGCCTTCTCCAGGCCGGACTTGACGGCATCGCCGCCGGGCGAGCCTCCCGTACCACCGCCCTGCGAACCGTCCTTGCCTTCGCCGCCGCCAGTCGGGTTGGTGGCGACGTCGCCGGGGAATCCGCCGCCGTCGGGGCCTTGCGGTGCGGCACTCCCCATGGTGGCAGCGCCACCTGCTCCGGCTGCGGCGCCACCGGTTCCGGCGGTGGCCGCGGCTGCGGCGGCCTTGCGGGCGGCCTTCTCGGCGTGGGCCTTGGCGATCTGGGCCCCGGCGCCACCGGCACGGTGGATGGACTCGCCGTCGGTGCCGTCGGCTGCCCAGTGCACGAACTTGAAGACGGCGTACGGGCACAACAGCACCAGGACCATGATCACGATGCCGGACATGACGTCGGCGAGCGCGGCGATGCCGTCATTGGCTTCGGTCTTGCCCATGGCGGCGATACCGAGGACGAAGATGACGGTCATCAGGAGCTTGGAGACGACGAGGGTGGCGGTGGCTTCGATCCAGCCCTTGCGCCAACGTCGGGCGACTTCCCAGCCGCCGCCGGCGGAGGCGAAGACCGCGAGGGTGACCATGACGAGGATGCCGACCTTGCGGACCATCATCACGCACCAGTAGAGGAAGGCGCCGATGGCGGCGCCGAGCCCGGTGACGACCGGGACGAGCCAGCCGAGACCGGACAGCGCTCCGATCTGGCTGACCTTTACCACGCGGCGCACGGCCGATTCGATGTTCAGGTGTGCGGCTTTGAACAGGCCGTCGCTGACGGCGTCCACGACCTCGATGGCGACTGTGGTCAGGGCGATGGCGCAGAAGGCGAACAGGACTCCGGACGCGGTGCCGGTGAATGCTTGGGTGAGGGCTTGTCCGTCGCGTCTGATGGCGGCCCGGACCAGTTGCGCGCAGAAGGTGGCGACCAGCAGGACCAGGCCCAGCGGCAACAGCATTTCGTAGTTGTCCCGGAACCATCCGGCGTTCAGATCGACCTTGGTGGTGGTGTTGACGGCTTCGGCGGCCAGGTCGGCTGCGGCGGCTGCCAGTTCACCGGCGGATTTCGCCATCCAGTCACCGATGGCTTTGCCGGGGTCTGAGGCGAAGTCCACCGCGTCACCGACAGCGCACAGTTTGTCCGCCAGGGGGAAATCACAGAAACCCACGAGGAGTTACTCCTCCTTTCGTGTCTCAGGCGCGGGTCACTGCGTGACGCTCGGTGCGATGGCGGCCAGCGTGCAGTCGTGGTTCGGGCGGCACTGGACGGCGAGGGTCACGGCTCGTTCCTCGGCTCCGCCGCCGCCCTTCTTCCAGCTGAGGGTCTGCTTGCCGTTGACGGTGACGACGTAGATGTACGCCTCGGTGATCGCGGACGGATCCTCGGCCAGCGCCTGTTTGAACGCCCCGGGGTAGTGGCCCTCGGTGATGTGGGCGGTGGCGTGCTGGTCCTGGTCGGCCATCCGCGACCACAGCACCGGGTCGGGCACCTGCCCGGAGACCGAGGTCCAGTCGGCGTACTTGGTCTCGGTGGTCATCCAGGCGCGCATGCCGGCGAGCTGCTGGTCACGGCTGGTGTCGCGGGTGTCGTAGGACCAGAGCATCTGGGCTGCTGCCTTGGCGTAGGCGACCGGTTCGGAGATCTGCGGAGGCTTGGGCACCGATCCGGATCCGGAGGAAGGCTTCGGGGCGGCCTCGGAGGAGGACGGGCTGCCGGTCGGGGCGGGCGCGGCACTGTCTGGGGCTTCGTGGTTGTTGCCGCCGCCCGTCAGCAGGGCGACGATCCCGGCGAGGGCGAGCAGGCCGGCGACGGCGGCAGCGACGATCGCGATGCGCCGGTTGGCCGACCAGCCCGCGCCGTACGAGGACAGCGAAAGGGAAGGGAAACGGTTTCGCATCAGTGGACCTGCGAGCCCAGGCCGGAGAAGAAGGCCACGATGCCGTTCGCGGCACCCAGACCGAGGGCGGCGCCGGCGGCGACGACCGCGCCCTTCTTTCCGTTGGCCTCGGCCTGGTGCCCACCGGTGTGGTGGCCCCAGGCCCATACGCCGAGCGAGACGGCGAGGGCGCCGACGACGGCGATGATCCCGAACATGTTGATCGAGTTGACGACGTTCTTCAGCACGCTCAGGCCGGGTAGGCCACCGCCCTTGGGTGAGATGCCTGGGTCGTAGGCGAGCTGTATGACGCGGTCTGCGAGAGGGACGGACATAGGTGTGGCGGGCTCCTTGCATACGCGGGCCCGGCGAGGGCCAACGGGAAGGTGAAAGCAGAGGGGGAGGCGAGCGAAGGGCGCGGAAGTGGCCTCGGCGGCTTGCCCGGAGCTGCGTCGGGCAGAGGCGGGGGAGTTCACTCCTCGGGCCGGGGCACGGCTTCGAAGCCGTCTGTTCTGCTCGGGCCAGGGAGGGCTGTCGGGGCGCGCTACTTCGGAGTAGGCGGCTTCGGCGCCGGGTTCGACTGGTACGGGTTGGCGCAGTCGTAGATCATGTATCCGCGGATTTTCTTGCCGTCGGACCTCCGGGTCACCGTGCCGCGGGTGTACCAGGTCTTCTCTGCGCGCTTGTACGCGAACTGGTTATAGGCGACCTTGTCGTGCCGGTAGGCGATGCCCACGACGGCGGACTTCTTCGACGGATCCTTGTGGACCTTGACCGCCATGCACGAGATCGTCGTGTGGCCGGTGTCATACGCCTGGGCTGTGGAGGCGCTGGCCAGGCCGCCGGCGGCAACTGCGAGGCCGATCGAGCTGGCCGCGAGGGCGCGCCGGACGGGGGAGGGGATGGTCACGTGGATGCTCCGGGGGTAGGGAGATAGGGAGTGGGCCGTTCGACTCGTCCTGCTGGGCGGTTTGTCGGGCGAGACGGCGAGCGCGGAGGGGGTCGGCCTCCACGCCCGCCATCGGGCAGACCACTGGCGAGGTCCTGGTGACGGCGGCTCGCGGGCCTGCGGGCTGACTGGGATCAGAGGACGCGGCGGGCGGCGAGGATGTCCCAGTCCTTGATCGGGGTGATCCGGACTGGTTTGGTGGTGCGCGGCGCCTCGATGACGAGGCCCTCGCCCATGTACATGCCCACGTGCTCGGGCCGTGCGGCGCTGCCGCGGCTGAAGATCAGGTCGCCGGGCTGGAGCTTCGACGGGGAGACGGCCTTGCCCTCGTTGACCTGCGTGTACGTGGTGCGGGTGAGCGTGATGCCGGCATGGGCGTACGCCTGCTGCATCAGGGAGCTGCAGTCGCACCGGCCCATGGGGTCGGGGCCGTGCGCGTTGGTGCAGGATCCGCCCCACTGATAGAGCGTGCCGAGTTGGTGCATCGCCCACTTGATGGCCTTACGGGCCTTCGGGTCGGCGTCCTTGGGGATCGAGTAGCCCTTGGGAACGCTCCCTTCGGGGATGCGGCCGAATCCTGACCCGTCCTGGCCCGGCGCGCAGCCGGTCGTGCTGGTCGAAGGCTTCTCGCCCTGGTTCGTGTCCTTGCCGTCCGCGTCGCCGCCGCCGGGGAAGGTCTTGGCGATGGCGCTCTGCAGCGCGGTGGCCAGGCTTTCCCACTGCGCGTAGGCGTCCGGGAGACCGGACTTCTGCACGGCTTGGGCAGCCTGGGTGACGGTCATCTGCTGCCAGCCGTCCACCTTGAGCAAGTGCTTGTAGAACTGCTCGGAGGCGTAGGCCGGATCACGGATTTGCTGGGCGCTGCCCCAACCCTGGGAGGGACGCTGCTGGAAGAGCCCGAGGGAGTCACGGTCGCCGTAGTTGAGGTTGCGCAGGCGGCTCTCCTGCATCGCCGTGGCGAGCGCGATGATCTGTCCCTTTTTGGGGACATCAAGTGAGAGGCCCGCGGCCACGATCGTCTGGGCATTCGGGACCTGCTCGGCGGGCAAGTCCAAGCCCTCGACCTGCACGTCTTTACCGGAGGCGCCGTCGAGGATTTTGGTTACCTGCTCGGCGACCTTGTCGCTGTCGATGTCGCTCAGGCAGCCGCTGAAGGAGCCGCTGCTTTGCACGGCGTCGGCGGACGAGGCCAGCATCATGCCGGTGCCGGCGATCAGGATCGGGGAGAGGAAGACGACGCCGATGCCGGCGGCGAGCGCCTTCAACCTGAGCGGACCGCTCGCCGGTCAACGGTTTCGGGCATGGATGGGTAGCGAGACGTCATGAACGGCTCCTTGAGGGTGCGGTGTCCGGCGTGCCGCGTGCGCAAGGCGTGGTGGAAGGGCGCGACGGCCGGGGTGGGCGATCGGAGGCGGGCCGGTGGGGGCGAGTTGCCGCTCGCTCCGTGTGTGGCCGTGCCGTGAGCTAGGTATGCCGGGGCAGGGGGGTACCTCCGTGAGGTGTGGCAGGGGAGTAGCCAGCGGCGGTGTGCGCCGGGCGGTTCAAAAACAGTAGGCGCGGATCGGCGGTTGACCAAAAAGTTCGGCGTGAGGTGCCGGAAACCGGCACCTCAGCACGGCAGTTCTTGGTCGTCGGCGCTTTCGCCTCTACAGTTTTTGGACTCCCCCCTCGCCTTCCTCGCTCTGCGGCCCTGGGCTTCTGCATGCCCGCTTTCGGCCCGCGAGGACTCCTGTGCGAGGCGGCGATTCCATTCGCATTCCCGCACCCGAATAGGGGTTCCTCTTTGCCTTTTTCCCTCCACCAGGGCGACGCTCTGGCCGTTCTCTCCGGTCTCCCGGACGGCTGCGTCGACTCCGTCATCACCGACCCGCCGTACAACAGCGGCGGCCGGACCGCGAAGGAGCGCACCACGCGCTCCGCGAAGCAGAAGTACACCTCCGCCGATTCCAAGCATGATCTTGCCGACTTCACCGGCGAGAACATGGATCAGCGCTCCTACGGCTTCTGGCTCACCCAGATCATGACTGAGGCCCACCGGCTGACGAAGACCGGCGGGACCGCGCTGCTGTTCACCGACTGGCGCCAGCTCCCCACGACCACGGACGCCATTCAGGCGGCCGGGTGGCTGTGGCGAGGTGTGCTGGCCTGGCACAAGCCGCAGGCCAGGCCCCAGAAGGGCCGGTTCACCCAGAACTGCGAGTTCATCGTCTGGGCGTCCAAGGGGCCGATCGACGGCTCCCGGAACCCGGTCTACCTGCCGGGTATGTACTCGGCATCGCAGCCCTCGGGGTCCAAGCGCCAGCACATCACGCAGAAGCCGGTCGAGGTGATGCGCGAGCTGGTCAAGATCAGCCCCGAAGGCGGCACGGTCCTCGACTTCTGCGCCGGTTCCGGCTCCACGGGCGTCGCCGCCCTGCTGGAAGGCCGGGACTTCATCGGCGTGGAGAAGACCGAGCACTATGCGTCGATCGCGGCCGACCGGCTCACCGAGACGATCCGCGCAACCCTCACGCAGGACGACATGGTTCTCGCCGTCTGATCCGGTCCTCTCCTGCCGCCAACGCAACCGGCTCCCTGCTGAGCCGCCGGCGGAGCGCCGCCGCAGCGGACGTGCGATTGCGCCGTCCGGTCCGTGTAAGGACGCTTTCGCCCTTCTCTTATCCCGTGTCTCGTAGGAGGCCGAACTTTCAATGTCCGAATCCGCAATGCCCTCTGACGATGGGGAGCTGGAGCCGGTTCGTATTCCGGATCCGCAGCTGGAGGGAATCGAGGCGAGCGTGCGGCGGCTCATGGAGCAGTCGGCGCAACAGGCTCAGCAGCTCGACCACCTCGCTTCCGCGCCGGCGCCGAGCGGGTCACCGTTCGCCGCGTTCGGCATGCCGGGACTCGGCGGGCCTCCGGCCGCCGCTCCGCCGGAGCCCCGCCCGATCCTGGAACTCGACGGGGAGGAACGGGAAGACGAACTCGACGCCCTCTCGGACTGGGTCGATGACTTCTTCCTCCCGGTCTACGGGGCGGAGGTCACCACCGCGGCGCCCTGGTGCCTGCAGTGGCAGGAACACGACGACGTCGTGGCCTGGCTCCACGCCCTGTGGCTCGCCTACCAGCAGCACAAGGACCCCGAAGCCGGGCTCTCCGGGTTGTTCGTGTGGCACCGGGACTTCCTCACCCACGCCGTCGCCGCGATCCGCGCGCCGGGCGGACCGCTGTCGGCCTGCATGACCTCCCCCGACCGGCCCGCGCACCGTCTCCTGCCCGGCCCGCCGCCGTCCGTGCGCACCGAGACGACGGCCACGGAGGAAGCCACCGAGCCGGACGAGCCAACGTCATGACTGCGGGAACGGGACAGCCCGCCTTCGCCCTGAGCTTCGACCCTCGCGCGCTGACCGATCTCCTCCAGGCCCCCAGCGATATCCGCGACCTCACCCTCGCCCACTTGCAGGAAGTCGTGAACGCGCAGCGCTTCGGACAGCGCCTCGACGGCGACCTGGAGGGATTCCGGAAGCTGTTCGTGGACCGCCGCAAGGACTGGCGCGTCGTCTACGGCGTCCGCCCGGCGCCTGCGGAATCCCCCCACCCCAAGGAGATCCACGTGGTCGCGATCCGGCCGCGTGCGGGCAACGACGTCTACGACGAGGTCGGCCGCCGCCTGGGGATGACCCGTCGGCCGCTGAGCGCTCGGACGCACGCGGCCCGCTCGCGTTCCCCGCAGCTGACCACCCGTGCTCCCGTGCCCCGGCCCGGCCCGCCGCCTACCGGACTGCCGGTTCTGCCCCGTCCCGCACTCAATCCCGCGCACCATCCCACCCGCTGAACGCACGGAGCGTCACCTTTGCCCCCTCAACCCGCGCCGTCCGCCCGGCGTGCGGTCACGCAGCTCGACCACCGCCTCGAAGCGGTCACCGGCCACGACATCGACACCCTGTGGACCTACCGCGACCGCGGCGTCCTCGACGAACCGCACGCCCAGCTGGTCGACCGGCACCGCACCCTGGCCAACGCCCAGATCGGCGTCACCTTCTACCTCAGACTGCTCAACCGGCTCACGAGCGGAGAATTCCAGGTCGACGGCGCCCTCTTCGAACGTATCGACCGCACTGTGGACCAGCTGGAGGAAGCCGCCGACGCGCGCGATACCGCCGCCCAGAATGTGCTCGCCGCCCTGGTGCCCCTTGAGGCCGCCGTCGCAGCATCGACGCCCGATGGAGGGCGGCTCTCGACTGACGACCGGGCGGCACTGCTCGCCATCGCCGGCGGTGCCAAGCTCCACGAGCACCTGCTGACCGGCCGCCTTTCCGTGACCGCCTCCTCCGGCACCCGCATCCCCTACCCCCAGATGCAGCAGCTGGAACGCGCCGGCCTGACTGTCCGGGACACCAGCCACCCGGTGCACGCCGGCCAGCCCGTCTCCCTCACCGACGCCGGACGAGCCGCCCTGCTCGACGCCCGCCGGACCCCCACGATCCATGCACCGAAGAGCCCGGCTCGCCCCGGCGTCTCGCCGTCCACTCCCGTCAAGCGGCGCTGAACTCCACCGAAAGGCCCCTTGTTGTCCCCCACCGAACCGGCGCCGGCCCGGAAAACCATCCCGCACGTCGACTTCGCATTGGACGACCTCGACTCCGACGAGGAGAGGTACCTCGACTTCTACCGCAAGGTCGCCGTCCGCGAGGACATGCTCGTCCCTCTCGCCCAACACCACGACGGGCCGCACAGCTACTACGTCTTGTTCGACCGCACAGCCACCTGGGGACACCCCGGCACACCCCAGCTGCTCGCCGTGCATCTGCAACGGGACCACGAAGAACAGACCTTCAGCTTCGATCACGCACCGCTGCCGCTGCCCGCGATGGCGCAGTCCTGGCTCATCCACCGCGGCTGCCCACCCGACGCCATCGGCCTCGACCCCGAGTTGGGCCCGCCACCGGCGGACGAGGCCACGCGAGCACTGGAGCGACGCCTCGCCGAAGACGGCGACCACTACGCCATGGGCTACTCCTACACCCGTGACGACCCGGAAGACATGGTCGTCGTCGTGGTCCTGCGCGCCATGGACGAGGAGCGCGCCCCGTCACCGTTTCGCGTCGTGGTCGAAGAGATCGACACCGACGCCTGGACACACACCCTGCGCGAAAGCGGCTTCGACACGGTGGGCGAAGCCCTGCAGTGGTGCGAGGACCGCCTCACCGGCAAAGCCGGCCCACTCCCACCATCCCGCTCAGCAACCGCGGCCAGCCGCCCGGCAGGTGTAGCGAAGGCCCCTGCCCCACGCCCGCCAGGCCGTTCGCGCTGAGCGCCATTCCAGTCACGGGCGACGCAACATAGCCGACGATCGCCGGTTAGCCAAACCGGCGATTCTCCGGACTCTTATACAGCCGCCGGAACAACTCCCGCGGCGCCTTCCCCGCATTCCCTGTGCCTTCACGGAGGTTTCTTCCGCATGCGCTCCACCCGAATTGCCATATTCGCGGCGATGCTCGGCGCGCTCGCACTGCCGGCGCTGTCCGCCACCCCGGCCAGCGCCGCGACCCTACCCACCGCAGCAACCGCCATCCCCGCCTTGAGCTGCCACAACCTCCCGCCGCTCCCGTACACGGTGCACGCCAAGGCCGTGACCATCCGGTCCAAGGCCAGCTCAAAGTCCACCGCGCTCGGCGTGCTCTACAAGAGCCACAAGTTCAGCGTGGCCAAGAAGAGCGGCAACTGGCTCTACATCACGGACAAGACGACCGGCGTAAAGGGCTGGGTCTCCGGCACCTACGTCTACCGAGATGTCCGCATGTGCCTTGACTGACCGGATCCAGCACGTCCCGCTCAGTGGCGGGGCGCCGATTACAGCCGCCCCTCGCATCCCCCCCAGGCACCGGCCTTTCCAGAACAGGAGAACCCCTTGTGACCGACGGTATATCCGAGGAGTCTGCGGATGTCGTGGGCGTGCTCACCGAACGGATTGAGGCTCGCTTCGACATGGGCATGGACCAGTTGAAGGCCGCGGTCGCCGCCGCTCCGACCGCGAACCCCGACGCCACCGACGTCGTCAAGTGGCACGGCCTTCTCGTCGAGGCCCAGTCCGTGCTGGAGCGCGCGGAGGACGACCTCCTCGCAGCCCTTGAGACCCAGCCCAGCGAGGTCGACGACCCGACGATGGGCCTCGCTCACCGGGTGAACGCCGCCGTCACCGCCCGCGACGGCCGGGCCATGGTCGTGCGGTGGCTTCTCGACCCGGACGCTCCGGGGAAGAAGGACCTCGCCGCAGAGCGCCTGGCCCGCTTCCGGGCCCGAAGTGGCCCGGCGGTGCAGACCAGCGCCCCCAACCGGCCGGCAGGGACACCCGCGTCGGCGTCGGCGTGGCGGCCGGCAAGGTCCGCCCGATGAGCCGGGACAAGGCCAGCACCATGGACACCGACCTGCAGAAGGTCTTCGGGAACCCGGTACCCGAGCTGTACGAGGCGGTGTCCGGCCACGATGCCTCGCCCGCGCTCGCCCGCGCTCTGGAGCTGCGCTCGTTCCTGGCGCTCACCGAGGAGCAGGTCGCCCGCGTCCGCGACCGCGTCCACGCCGACATGGATCCCGCCCGCGACATGGGCGAACTGTCGGCGGACACGCTCCGCTTCGACGCGCAGTGGCTGGAAGCGGCACTGGAGGCCCGCGACGGCTATCGCGCCGCCCTCGGCGAGCTGCTGCGCACCCTGCCGCCACCTGACCGGCAGACCCGGCCTGTCCGCACGGCGCAGCTCAGGGCCACCGCCACCCTGCCCCCGTCTGCCGCCCCGGCACCCCAGCGTGCCGGGGCGGCCCGGAGCCGCCGACCGTGAAAGCCCCCGATTGCCCCACCTGACGTCCACCGACATAGCTGGGCGGATTGAGGACCTGTACGGCGCACCGCTCGCCGACCTCGAAGCTCACGCACAGGAGCAGCCACCCGGCATGCTGTCCGCCCTGCTCGGCATGCACGACGCTCTCGCCCTGGCCGAGCGCAGCATCAACTTCCACCGCGACCACCTCAGCCGGGTCCTTCACCCTGAGCGGCAGATCGGCCCGCAGGAGGTCTCCCACCTCCTCGACGGCACCCGTCGGCTCGCCGAAGCCGTCGCTGTCCGCGAGGCCCAGGCCACATCGGTTACCGCCGTCCTGCAGAGCCTGGCCCGCGTTCCAGCCCCGACGCCGCCGACTTCCTCGCCGCCTGCTCCGGCGCCGTCTCTCGTGCCCCCGAGTCCGGCGCGCAGCCGCTGACCCGCGGCGACCCCCTTCTTCATTCACCCAGGAGTTTCTCCCTTGGCCACCACCGCTCTGCCCCCGGACACCGACGCCGACATCGCCCGGGTCACCGAGGCCCTCGCCATGATCACCCCGCGCTGGAACGTGCGGATCCTGCTGGCCCTCTCTGGCCCGCCGCTGCGCTACAGCGAGCTGGCGGCCAGGGTGTCCTGGCTGCAGAACGGCCAGCTCCACCCCAAGCTCAAGGCGCTGTGCGACGCCGGACTCGTCGAGCGCACCGAACACACCGCACGGCACGTGACCTATGGCCACACCGAGCGAGCCACTGCGCTGCTACCGGTCCTGCCGATGATCGTCACCTGGGCCGAGGAACACCTGGAAAAGGCCGACCGCCCGCTGCCCGCGATCGAGCAGATCGAGGACAGCCTCACCCTGCTCACCCGGCGCCACGCCGCCGCCATCCTGTGGGTGCTCAAGTCGCGCAACGAGGTCAGCGGCCGGGTTCTGGCCCGGATCGTGATGCCCAGCAGCGACTGGACCAACATCTATCCACCGCTGCGCCAGCTCGTTGCCGACGGTCTGGCCGACACCGAGGGCAACGGCCGGCCCTACCGGCTGTCCGCCGCCGGCGACGGCCTGGGTCCTGTGCTCGGCACGCTGTCAGCCTGGGCCGCCGGGCAGCCCCTCGACCAGGCGGCCCACCACCCCGTCTGGGGGAAGCCGCAGGCCAAGAGCGCGCCGAGGCCGTGGGTAAGCAGCCCATCACGGCCGGCACCTGCGGCGCTGCCATCCGCTCGGGCGGTTGGGTCCTCCCCGGCGTGGCACCACCGCGACCTCTTCTCGCACGCCGCCGTCGGCCGCCCGACCGCGGCCATCCCGGCGGGAGGCCCGCGCCGATGAACACTTCCTTCACCCCTGCCGCAGCACGTCACGCAGTCGACCTGCTGGCCTCGCCCTCCCTGATTCGCCTGGTCACCGAGATCGACGACAACGGCGCCATACCGCCGCGACGGCTCGCCGGCACCCTGCCCGACCTTTCCGCGCACCAACTGCGCAGTGCATCCGACACGGCCCGCGCCCACGGCCTCGTCCGGGTCGCGCCCGGTGCCGGTCTGGAACTCACGGAATCCGGAATGGAGCTGGCCGACCTGTACGACGCGCTAGCCCGGTGGGCGCGGCGCCACTCGGTCCCCGCCGCCGTCTGCGACTTCAGCAGCCGTGTCCAGCATGCCCTCGGCCTGCTGGCACCATCGCTCACCCCCGAGAACGCCGACCGCCCCGGACCCCTGCCCGACGTGGGCCCCAATGCGGAGACTGAGGCGGACCTGGCCAGTGCCCGCACGCTCCTGATCCAGTGGCTGGCCGACCACCCCCAGGTGCCCAGGGTGCCCGAGCCGGTGCGGTCCGCGTGAGCGCAGCGGTCACACCCCGGCACGCCCGCCACACTGCCGGGCTGATGAGCAGCATCTACCTGCCGCGCACGGCGGACGCGTTGGCGTTCGCGATGTCCACCTACGGCATCCCGTTGCTCGTTCTGGCCACGACTGGCTCCGCCGCGCTGACCGGGGCGGCTTTCGCGCTGGAGTGGATCCCGCGCCTGGCTGCGTTCGGGTGGGCCGGATCGATCGTCGACCGGTGCGGCGCCGCGGTGGTCTTCCACCTCGCTTCCCTGGGGCGGGCGCTGGTTCTCGCCGGCGGCGCGGTCCTGCTGTACCTCTACCCGTCCGGTGCCATGGCGAGCGTGACCGTGATGGTGCTGGCGGCGGCGACCGGCGTGCTCACCGAGTTCAGCTACATCGCGACCGAGACCGCCGGAGCCGCCGCCGGCCGCCGAGCCGGACCCCAGGCCCACCGTGTCCAGGCCGTCCTGCTCGGCATCGACCAGACCGCGACCCTGGCCGGACCGGCGCTCGCCGGCGTGCTGCTGCTCACCGGGCCGCCGTCGATGCTCGCAGTGGTCACCGTGCTCTCGCTGCTCGCCGCGCTGCTCGCCCTGCGCACACCGCCCTCGCCCGTCGCCCCGGCCCGCGCACCCAAGGGGCGGCCCGGCGCCGGGCTCGTCACGGGGTGGCGCACCATCCGCGCGCTCCCCGCGCTCGGCTGGCTGGTGGCCGGGCTGACCTTGTCCAACCTGTCGATCGGCCTTCTCCAGGCCGCCGGTCCCGTGATTGTCGTGCAGCACTTCGGGCAGTCCACCACAGCCGTTGGCCTGGTGTGGTCCGCCGCAGCGGCGGCCACCCTGGTGGCCGTGACCATCTGCCGGTTCGCGTTGGACCGCCTGGGCCTGTGGCCGGTGGGAGTCGCCTGCTCCGTCATCGCTTCGCTCGCCTGTCTCGCTGCCGCCCTGGCCCCCGACTACCTGTCCTACCTGGTCATGGTCGCGGTCCTGATGGCAGCCGATGGCGGCTTGGCGGTCGTCCTGCGCACCCTGCGCTCCCGCCTGATCCCCCCGGAGGCGTTCGGCAGCACCCTGTCGGCCACCATCCTCATCCTCCTGCTGCCCTTCCCCGTCGCCGGCGTGCTCACCGCGCTCACCCCGCCCGACGCGCTGGGCCACGTCATCACCGCCTGTGCCGCCCTGCAAACCCTCGGCCTGTTCTGCGCCTTCGCCCGCCTGCACACCGACCCTGCCCTGCGCGCCTGACCCGGCTGTCCCGCCCGTGGAGGACCCCTATGACCATCGCCGCCCTCGGGTCGCACCGAGCGACCGGCCGCACCATCAGCGAGCAGTTCCACGCCTTCGATGCCCGCAACCCGCACGTGTACCGATCCCTCGAACGCATGGCCGCACGCCGCCTGGCCGCCGGCGCCACCCGGATCAGCCTCAAGGACCTCTTCGAAGACCTTCGCCGCCAACTCCCGTACGGCGTCGCCGGGCTGAACAACAACTTCACCGCTCTCTACGCCCGCCGTCTGATCGACGAACACCCCCACTGGGTCGATGCGTTCGAGCTGCGCCGTCGCCGCGCCGCCTGAGACACCCCCTTTTCCCTGCCCTGCCGTCCCTCGATACGGAGAATTCCCTCTTGCCCGCTCGCCCTGTTGTACTTGTCGTCGCTCCCGGAGATGAGAACTACCGCGGCTACTGCCTGGAGCAGGTCGCCGACGCCTACGACGTCGTGCTGCTCACCGGCACCGAACCGTCGTGGGAGAAGCCGCACATCACCGATCACGCCGTCGTGGACCTCAGCGATCCTGCCGCGCTGCTGGCAGGGGGCCGGGCCCTGGCCGGACGCCACGACCTCGCCGGTGTCATGACCTGGGACGAGTGGAACGTGGTCCCGACCGCCCGCCTCGCCCGCCAGTTCGGCTTGCCCACTACCGCACCCGAAGTGATGCAGGGGTGCCGCAACAAGGCCACCGCTCGCTCGCTGTTCGCCCGCCACGGCGTGCCCTCGGCCGCCTCGGTGAGCGTGCGTACCCGCCAGGAGGCCGAAGCCGCCGCCGAACGGATCGGCTACCCCGTGGTGCTGAAGCCCGCCTCACACGCGGGTGCCATCGGCGTGCGCCGCGTCGATGACCGTGATCAGCTCACGGCCGCTTACCGGGCAGCCGAACGGACCGCGGGGCAGGGGACCGAGAGCACCAGTGTCCTCGTGGAGGAGTTCCTCGACGGGCCGGAGATCTCCGTGGAGTGCGTCACCTACCGTGGCATCACCACGGTGGTCGCGGTCAACCGCAAGACCCTCAGCCCTCCGCCGCACTTCGAGCAGCTGGCCCACAGCGTGGACGCCGCCGACCCGCTCCTGGAGACCGTCGCGCCGGCCGCCCGGGCGGCGATCAACGCCCTCGGCATCATCGCCGGCGTCAGCCACATCGAGATGCGCCTCGTCGAGGGCAGACCCCGTCTCATCGAGGTCAACGCCCGCCTGGCTGGAGACATGATCGGCCACCTCGTGCGTCTCGCCACCGGCATCGGCCTGCCCCGTGCCGCCGCCGACATCGCCTGCGACCGTGCCCCCGACCTCACGCCCATCAGGTCCTCGGCCGCAGCCATCCGGCTCCTCTACCCGGACACCTCCGGCACCCTCACCCACCTCACCTACGACGGACCATGCCCGACGTGGCTGGACCGGCTGCAGTTCCAGCGCCGCACCGGCGACCAGCTCCTCCTCCCCACCGACGGAGGAAACCTGTACACGGGGCGGCTCGGTTACCTCATCACCACCGCCGCCACCGGCAAGGAGGCGCGTGCACGCGCTCAGCAGGCCGCTCGCGCTGTCACCGCGGTCCTCGACCGGACCCCCAGCACCCGCAGCACCGCGGCGTGAGCGTGGTGTCTGCGGCCGACCGGCACAGCCGGGCGCTGCTGACCGGGTACTTCCTCGGCCTCGGGGCCATCATGGCGGTGTGGGGCGCCCGGATGCCCGCCGTGCAGCAGGCTGCCCACCTCAGCACCGCAGGGCTGGCCCTGGTCCTGCTGGCCGCCGCCGTCGGCATGGTCGCCGGACTGCAGCTCGGAGGCCGCTACGCCCGCCCAGAGCGGCTCCCGACGCTGCTCAGCACCGGGGCTTTTGCCCTGGCTGGATGCCTCGTCTTGGTGGGCCAAGGCGAGAGCCTGTCCGGGTTGCTGGCGGCGGCTCTCGCGTTCGGCCTTGCGCACGGCGTCCTCGATGTCGCCGCCAACACCGCGGCCGTCCGCTGCCAAAACGCCGTCGGCCGTCCCATCATGTCTAGTCTTCACGCCGCCTACTCCCTCGGCGCCCTGGCCGGTGCCGCCTTGGCCGCTCTCACCGCCCACGCCGCGCACAGCACTCTCTTCGCCGCAACAGGCGCCCTCCTGGCCGGCATCGCGATCGCTGCGGTGCCGGTCACCCGAAGCCTGAGCGGCGCGGACCGCCCCGCAATGCGCGCCGACGCTGGGAAGCTGCCCCTGGTTCCGTCGCCGGGAAAGCTCTGGCTTCTGGCTGCGCTGGCCGCTGCGAGCCTGCTGGGGGAGGGGGCCGCCGCTGACTGGGCAGCCGTGCACCTGCACACACTGGGTGCCCCGACGGCCGCGAGTGCCACCGCGTTCGCGCTGTACAGCGCGGCCATGGCCGCGGGACGGCTGACCGGAGACCGGCTCACCGCAGCCTTTGGCGCCCCGACGGTCGTACGGGCCGGTGCCGTTCTCGCCACGGCCGGACTGACCATCGGCGTCATCGGGAGCAGTACCCCGCTGGCGCTGGCCGGGTGGGCGGTCTTCGGACTCGGCCTGTCCACCACCGTCCCCTCGCTCATCACCGCGGCCGGAGCCGGAGGCGCCAAGGCCGTGGCCACGGTCACCGCCACCGGCTACCTCGGCCTTCTCGCCGGCCCGGCCCTCATCGGTGCCCTGGCCAGCGCCACCACCCTGTCCACGGCCCTGCTGCTGCCCGCCCTCCTCGCAGCCGCCGTCGCCGCTCTCGCCCATCGCGCCCTGGAGAACACCGCCCCTTGACCCCTGCCGCCGCCCAGGCGGGCCTGGACGCCGTCATCCTCGACTACAACGGCGTCATCGGCCTGCAACCCACCACCGACCAGTGGCTCCGCCTGGCCCACACCGCCTTGTGGCCCGACGACCTCCCCGCCTTCCAGAACGCCTTCTGGAACGCCCGCTCCGCCTACGACGCCGGCCAGCTCAGCGACCTCGCGTACTGGGCCACGGTCCTCGGCCACCACCCCGGCGCCCGCCGGCTGCGTGAACTCCGCGACGCCGACACCGATATGTGGACGTCCACCGATGAACGCGTCGTCGATGTTCTCCACCACGCCCACGAGTCCGGTCTGCCGCTGGTCCTGCTGTCGAACGCACCCCGCCACCTCAGCGACGTCCTCGACCGCCACCCGTGGCGCCGCCTGATGACCCACGCCTTCTACTCGGCCCGGCTCCAGGTCTGCAAACCCGACCCGGCCGCCTACCAGCACGCGATGAACGCCACCGGCGCCGACCCCCACCGCGTCCTCTTCGTGGACGACCGGGCCGACAACTGCCACGCCGCCCGCCGCCTGGGCCTGCGCACCCTGCACTACACCGGTCGGTCCACCGACCTCGCAGCCGCCCTGCAGTCCTCCAACTGACCCCGCCTCCCCCTAGGATTCAGTGCTTCACGACGACCACGAGACCATCGACGGCGACGTCTACGTCTCCCCACGCCACCTAGCCCGCTCCACCGCGGTCGGTGACCCCGGCCTCGACCCGCTACGCGGCCTCGGCTGGGATCTGCACCACGACGACCTCGGCAACGCCTACCTCACGGCGCCCGACGGCAAGGTCCGCCTCGGCTATCTCCCCGAAGGCGATGACGACGGACTGTGGCGCATCAACGCCTACAAGGACGCCTTCGGTCCGCCTGCCTGGGGTGTCTGCTTCAACGACGCCGCGCCCACGGAGTTCGTCACCGCTTTTACCAACGCTCTTGCCGAGGCGTACCGGCAGGGCCCGGACCACTACCTTGCCCGCCCGCTTGCCGGAAGCGCCGACCGTGACCCCTTCCTGGCCGTCGACCCGCTCATCAACCGAGGCTGGCAGTTCAACCGCCCGCACCTGAGCACCTTCGCCATCACCGCACCCGGCGGGCTCGCCACGCTGGAGTACACCACCGGCGACCTCGACCCGGCGATCGAACTGGACACTCGCGACGCCCGCTGGCACCTGTGGGCCGGCACCTCCTCAGCCCGGCCCTTCTGGTACATCACGGCCAGCACCGACACCCCCGCCGCCCTTCTGCGGGCTGTGACCGAGGCCGTGGCCGACCCCGCACCCTTGCCTCGATGGCGGGACGACACCTCCAGCTACGTCAAGGACCACGCCCAGCTCTCCCCGATCCTCCCGCCGAGTCGGCCATCGCCCACCCCCCTCGACGTCCGGCGGGCCGCCGCGTCCCGCCGCCCGGCCGCGCTTCCCGCGGCCAGCGTCCCGCGCTGGAGCACCACGAGCCGACCTGCCCTACCCGGACCACGCCGCTGACCGCAGCCCAATCCCCGACCGGAGACCTTCGTGTCCCTGCAGGCCCCCGAGTTCTTCACCGAGCTGTGCCTCCCCTTCCACGACCACGCCGTCGTGGGCAACACCTACTACGCCGCTCCCGTCCCGGGCACGCCGCTACGGCTGCGGATCGACTTCACCCGCACCATCCACGCGGACACCTATGGCGGGCTGCGTGTCGCAGTCGTCCACCCGGACCGCGGCGAGATCGACGCGGTGGCGCTCAGCTTCGTGGAGCACGGAACCTTCCACCGCCGCGACGAAGCCAACCACACCCGCCCGAACACCAAGCAGTACGGCACCTTCGACACCCACCACCGCCCCGGTCGCCCGCCGTGGGACGGGGCCGTCACCAGCGGGCTGCGCGATGCCATCGAGCAGTACACGGCCGTCTGGTTCCCCGGCGCCTGGGCCGCCTCCGCGCCCAAGCGAGCGGCCGGCCGCACGTCGCGCAGAACTCCGGCCCCGCCGACCGCCCCCGCCGGGGCCCGCACCCGCTGATCCTCATCCCGAAACCCGCACACCGCGCCAGCCACTAGCAGGAGCCTCTCCTCGTGTTGCCCGATCCGCCCTACGACCCCTTCAAGGGTCTCGACCCCGCCCAGACCGTGAGGGTCCTCCCGCGTCACCTTGCAGGTCCCGGCCAAGCAGACCTGAAGACGATCTGGGCCTTCCCCTTCGACGAGGGCTGGCACCTTCACCAGGGACTCGATGGGATGGTGTTCGCCATCAGCCCCTGCGCCCGGTTGTGGACCCGCTTCACTCCCAAACCCGAGGAGCGAGGCCAAGGAACGTGGACCATCGGCATGGACCGTGTCCCCTTCGGCCCACGGGCCTGGGAGATCACCTTCGACGCCACCACCCCCGCCGAACTCCTGCGCGACGTCCACGCCGAACTGCTCGACCTATACCTCGAAGACCGGCACAGCGACCAGACCCACCTGTTCGAGGACGCGACGGCCCCGTACGAGGTGTACACGCCGCTCCTCACCCGCGGCTGGAGCCACAGCGTCAAAACGGACGGCACACAGACCTTCCTCCCACCGGACGGCCTCGGCGGCGTGCGCCACCGGTACGCCACCACCCGTTCCGAAGGCCCTACCTGGCGCGCCTGGGGCGGATACCCGAGCGAACCGCACTGGCAGGCCCAGTTCTCCGCCGCCGCTCCCACCACCCTCGCCGCGGCCTTCACCGCCTCGCTGATCTCCACCGAACCGCTGCACCGGGCCGTGAAACAGATCCCCTTCCACACCCGCCGTCACCTCTACGTCGCACCCGCTGGGGCGCCGCAGCCACTCAACCGTCCGACCTCCGCGATGCCGCCCACCGGCCATACGACTGGCCGCACCCACTGACCCCGACCGATCAGGGAGTCTTCTTTCTCGTGCACGCACGTCTCGTCCGATCCGCCGCTGCCCTCGCCGTCGCCGCGGCCGGCACCCTCACCTGGGTGCCGACCGCGAGCGCCGAGCCCTCCGAACCGACCCCCTCGGCCTCCGCCGAGACTCCGGCCCCGGACGCGGGCAGCGTCGAGATCACCACCAAGGACACCGCCGGAGACGCCCTGCCCGGCGCCGTATTCCTGCTGCTCGACTCCGCCGGCCAGGAAGCCGGACACGGGACGACCGACACCCAGGGAAAGCTGACCTTCTCCGACCTCGCGCCCGGCGTCTACCGGCTCAAGGAGACGGCCTCCGGCAGCCCGCTGCACGAGGTCGTCGCCGACCAGGACGTCATCGTCACCCCGGGCGCGACCACACGGCTGACGATCACCGACGCGTTCAAGGCCGCCAAGGTCCTCCTGCAGGCCAAGGACGACAAGACCGGCAAGCTCCTGCCCGGCGCGACCGTGAACATCGGCACCGGCACCTCGACGCTGCTCACCCTGACCACGGGAGCCAAGGGCACGGCCTCCGGAGAGCTGCCCATGTCGAGCCGCAAGGCCCAGTTCTGGGTCAAGGAGATCAAAGCCTCTGCCGGCTACCACCTGTACAAGCCGACCAAGACGTTCACCGCGGCTCCCGGCGACCCGGTGACCGTGACCGTCACCAACGCCAAGACCACCACCACCCCGAAGCCCGAACCCTCGGGCAAGCCCACGCACACGCCCACCGACACCCCCTCCTCCAGGCCAGGCAAGCCGAACAGCGGTACAGGAAGGGCCACGCCGTCCGCATCGGACAGCGACACACCGGAACCCGACTCCTCCACGATCGCTGCCACCCCGGTCGGTGACTCCACACCGAAGACGCCGACGGCCTCCCTCGCCCACACCGGCGCTGACGCCACGCCGTGGCTGATCGGCGGAGCGGCCGTCCTGATCGCGGCAGGCGGAGGCGCCCTCGCCGTGACACGCCCAGTCACAGCAACAGCCACACAGAAGACTCCACTGGGAGCTGACTGCACCCACCCTTCTTCACTGCACGGGCCCCCGCAGCCCCAGATGGACACGCTTTTGGCGACCGCCAACAGCGTCCTCCCCCGTGCGGGGGCCTCGGTGCGTGTTTTGGCTCAATGCGCAGTGCCTGTCGGCTGGGTGATGCATGAGGGCGGCGGCCCCCACGCCTGGTTGCCTGGGGGCCGCCGTGATGCGTCGAGTTACCGGCGGACTCCGGCCGGGTTGTGGACGCGGACGCATCGGAGGAGCAGGAGGGCCGCAGTGCTGGCGATCAGCTCGTGCACTTGCGGCTGGGTGTGGAGGAGCCACCAGACGGCGCCGGTGAGGGTGACGTCGGCGACGCCTGGGCGCCGGCACTCGATGCGGCCGAGGCTCTTCCAAGGCTGTGGTTCCATGGGGCTGTCCCGTCCTTACTGCTTGCCGCTGTGAGGGGTGCGGATGCGAGGAGGCCGCCCCTGTCCGGGCGGCCTCTGTCCGTTCAGCAGACGCTATGCGAAGGGGTGGACCCTCCGGATTTCCGATGGTTTCCCGCCAGCCAAGGACGGGATGACACATTCTCAGTTTGAGGATGATCACGGACGGAAACTTGTGGTCAGCGGCCTATAAGGCAGGTTCTAGACCTTGCACGTTCATCAAAAAGACCAGGTGGGAGGGGTTGACTGCATGCCCTGCGGAGGTCGTCTGAAAACCGCCCCTCTATAATCGAATGTGTGAGCGATACTCCGTCCCGTTTGGAACTGCTGCAGTTCACGCGCCGCGTGGTCGAGCAGCAGGCGCGGGCGAGCCTTCGGCAGCTCGATGGGTGGATCGCGGACGAGGAGCGTCGGGAGGCCGAGCGGCGGCAGGCCGAAGAGCGACGGCCGCCGCTCCCGGAGTGGCTGATCGAGCGGGGCCTGGACCGGCACAGCCTGGTGGCGGTGCATACGGGGGACTGCTGGGACCCGGGTAAGCGTCAGATGCCGGCGACGCGGGATCAGGCGCGCGACGCGATACGTCAGCAGGTTCCGGCGTGCTCGAAGTGTCGGCCGGACACACGGCTGGGCCTGCTGGAGTAGTCCGGCGCGCGGGCGGCGCGGGCGGCGTTTGAAGGTGGCGGGGTGGAGTTCCCTGTCGACGTCGCCCTGGCCGAGCTGGTGCCACAGCTGCCGACCGGTCCGCGCTGGTGGTACGAGGTGAAGCTCGACGGTCACCGGGCGGTGTTGTGGCGGCTGGCTGAGACGGTTCGGCTTCAAGCGCGGTCGGGTCGGGACGTGACTACGCCCTGGATGGATCTTGCTGTTGCGGGGATGGCTCTGTCACCTGGTGTCGTGCTGGACGGCGAGGCGGTCGTCGTGGTTGACGGGCGGGTGTCGTTCGAGGCCGCTCAGGCTCGGGCGGCTTCCTCGCCGGCACGGTCGCGGGAGCTGGCGGCGCGGCGTCCTGCGCTGCTCATCGTGTGGGACGTTCTGGCGTTGTCCACCGGGGACGTGCGGGGGCGTCCGTATGAGGAGCGACGCGCCTTGATGCTGGACATGGTGGCCGGGCTGCCGGAGGGGTCGCCGATTCAAGCAGTGTCGGCGACGGAAGACGTGGAGGTCGCCAGGGTCTGGTACGAGACGCTGGCCGGCTCGGGTGTGGAGGGGGTGGTGGCGAGTCGGGGCGGTCGCCGTACCGGGCGGGTCGGTCGTCGTCGTGGAAGAAGGTCAGACACGCGGAGACACTCGACGCGGAAGTGGTGGGGTTCACGGGGACGGCGAGTCGGCCGCGGGCGCTGGCAGTGCGGTTGCCTGACGGCCGTGTTGCATTGTCTCAGCGGCTCGGGGCGCAGCTGGCCGCGCAAGTCGCGGCGGCGCTGGTCAACAATGCCCCGGCCGCGCGAGGTCGGGCGGCCGGAGGCGAGTCGTTCACAGCGGCGGAGCCCGGACTACTCGTCGAGGTGCTGGCGGGGACGACGAGGCACGCCGTGGTCACCGTGACGCGCGTGCGGTGAGCTGCCGCGGACGAATCAGGAGGAACAGCCGGCCTTCAGCTAGGCGAGGGACCGTGGGTCCCAGCGCACGAACTCCTCGCCTCGGCGTAGGCGTGGGCATGCCAGCCCTGAGCTGGGGGTCCGTTATTCACGAACGCGCGGACACCTCGTTACGCTGCGGCCGTGATCGAGCCCTCCCCGCTGCCAGGCGACCCCTCCGAGCTACACCTGCGCATCTCCTACGAAGACGGACTCTGGGACACCCTCAAGGCTGACACGCTCGAGTGCTGGAACGTGGCCATCCTGCACCGACGACGCGCCCAAGGTGAACATCACGAGCCCGTCAGCCCCAGCGGGTGTGCGACTGCTGATTGCTCCTCGTGCACGGTCGAGGATGTAGCCGTCGGCTCCATGACGTTCTACCGGGTGCACCTCGACCGAGGCCGCAACGCCTACTGGGCCATGGAGGAGGAGTCGGAGGAACTGTACGAGACCGCGCAGGCCCTCCTTGATCCCGAGACGGGTTCCTTCACCGACGAAGTCAGCGAACGGCTGGAGTACGTCGGCTCAGCGCTGCTCGTCATGAATCGCGTGACGCTGGATCCGCCATGGCGCGGGCACGGCCTGGCGGCCGTGCTTGCCTGCGAGGTGATCACCCGGCTCATGGCCGGCTGCCGGGCCGTCGCCTGTTCGCCCGGCATCACCGATCTCAGCAGCCATCGGCTGACGGCCAGAGCCGAGTGGGACCGCGTGAACGCCAAAATTGCCCAGGGGTGGGAGAGCCTGGGATTCCGTCCCTACCGAGACAATGTCTATCTTCTGTCTCCCGCCTCGCAGGACCTTGAGGAGCAGCGCGGTGCAATGCGCAGGCATCTTGCCGAACTCGGCGGAACCTGGCGGGCCAGCGTTTCATGAACGATCGTGCCGGGCTAAGGCGAGCACTCCAACACGTCTCCCCGAACCCCGGCGGCAGCTGCCGCCGGGGTTCGGCCTGTCGTGGCCACGAACACGATGGCCGCCAGCTCCTGCCGATCCCCATACCTGCGCCGGCCGCCACCTTGGGCTTGCACCGGAGCGGCCGGAACCACCCGCTGGAACAGCACCCACAGCCCATTCGGCATCAGACGCTCCACCATCGCCATCACGGCCACAGCTCTAGTGATCAAGCCAGTTGAGATGACCTCTGAACGGGCGCCATTGCGCAGATGAGTCGAAGGTTCTAGGAACAACGCGGTTCTTAGGCTCGACCTTTCGATGAGGCCCCTGCGGAGGGAGGAAGTTGAGCTTGTCATCCCCCATGCCGCCCGCCACTCACTCCCGGTTCTCTACCTCCCGCTGCTGCCGACGCTCACGACGCTTGCGCTCTTGCTCTCGCGCGCGCTGACGTTGCATTAGCAGCTCCTTGCGGTCACTCGACCGCTGCGGCCAGACCGCTCGCAGGACAACCCCCACACCGGTCACGACGATGAACAAAGATGCGATGCCCAAGAGAGCCCACCACGGGGCAGAATCCGGCAGAAAGAACACGACTTGCACCTTCCGGCTTACGACGGTCGGCGGGTCGCTTAAGCAGCTAGTACGGCGCTCCCCAGCGCGCTGCGCCCGCCCCGAAGACTGATCACGGGGAAGGCGGGGTTTGGGCCGCGAGGAGCGACCTGGGGTGATCTATCAAGAGGTCGCGGTGCCCAGTTCACGCAGTCAGCCGGCCTTGGCGTCAACGACGCGAGTAGAGCCATCAAGCTGCGGCGCTGAAAGCTCACGTAGTAGGCGAGCAGATCTGCTAGGGCAGCGAGATATTCAGATACGAGACTTGGGTCGTGAACACCTTGCGCGTCGCGAAGGGCGTCCGCTGCCTTCGCGAGTCGGGTCTTCGCGCTTTCGGCATGTACGTACGTGAGTGCCGGGCCAGCGTGAGCCTTGCTGCCCAGTAGCCGCTCTTCGAAGATCTTCCGGAAGTCGTCAGAATCCCAGCCCAGAGTCATGGCCTCACGAACTCGCGGGTCACGAACTGCTTGGTGAATCTCCTCTTCGAGGATCAACAATTCAACGCCGGTGATGTCGAACCCGACATCCAGTTGATTGGTGGCGATTACCAGCTCAAGGTCACACGATCCTGGCGTTGGCGGCTCGGGCTCGCTCATCTCAGTCAACTTCCTCCTCTCAGTTCCTCGTTCGTCAAGACCGGCTGAAGTCTATCTGGCCGGTCCGACATCACTGCGATAAAGGCCGAGGCGACAGGGTTCGTTGCTGAATGCCCCAGTTGTGTGCTATATGTTGCGAACTGCGTGCCATAGATAGCCAGGTTGGTTGTTAATCTTGTCTTGGCCTGACCATTCGGTGAGCGCGCCGCTGGTTTCCGGCACGCTTACCGCAATGGAGGGGCCCGAGGTCGTCGCTACCGTCGGGCCCTTCCTCGGCGCTGTGGCGCTTGGGGGGCGTCGGCGGGTGCTCACCGGCGGTTCCGGCTGGTCCTCCGGCGGCGTTCCAGGAACCGGATCAGGGCCAGCCAGAGGTCGCGCTTGTGCTCGGAGTCCTGGGGGACGACGGCCTGGACCAAGAGGATCGTGCCGGGTGTCACGATCGCGAGCAGCGTGGCGATGGTGACCACCCACCATGGGGCGCCCACGAAGGTGAGCGCGCTGATCGCGGCGCCTCCGCCGAGTACGGTGGCGCCCGTCACACGCGTCGCGCCCGGCCGGGGCGCTGGCGGTACGGGGTACGGCTCCGGCTGCTGCGTCGGGGTGCTCATCAGGCGGCCTTCTTCCTTGCCTTGGCTTGCGCGCGGGAGCGGGCCCACTCGGCTTCGACCCCGGCGGGACGTGCAGCTCACCGCTGCGCCTGCGTGTCCGGGCCTGGTGCCCGAGACGACCAATTGCGGGGCGGCAACGTCAACAAAACTGTGTCCGACGGGCGTCCGGACAGCACTCCGGCACGGTTGCGGCCGTGTCCGGACGGATGCCGGACACGGCCGGACAGCGGTACCGGACGCCTCTACGCTGGGCGGGCACAGACGCAGCACCGGAGGTTGCCGTGACCGCAGTTGAGGGCTTCGCCCACCATCTCCGCCAGTTGCACGCCGCGGCGGGCGTCCCCTCCACACGGCACATGGCGACACAGACCGGGTACGGCAAGAGCACGATCAGCGACGCCTTCGCGGGGCGCCGCCTGCCCACCTGGCCTGTGGTGGAACGGCTCGCCGCCGCGCTCGGCGCAGACGCAGACGATCTGCGTGATCGGTGGGTTGCGGCCCGGGGGCGACCGGCCGCGGTGCAGCCGGTACCCGACTGGCTCACCTCCGTGCGCACCAGTGCCGACATCCCCAAGATCGTCACCGGCCTGAGCCTTGAGGACGCGGTCGGCGTCGCGCCGAGCGACCCGAAGCGGGCCATCGCATCGAGCTGGGAGGTCTTGCGTGTGTGCGCCCTGCAGCTGGCGCGCTGCTACTACGTCCTCGCCTACCGACTGGCCTGGCAGGCTCGCGACGTTGTCGAGACCTACGGGGAGCCCTGCAAGCCCCGGCCGTAGGGCTTCCCCTCCCCCAACGGGCCGCCGGAGCGTGTCCGTCGCGGTCACGGTGGCGCGGCTCTGTTGCTGGCAGAGGCATGCCGGAATCGGCGGGGCTCGGTTCGATGGCAAAACGACTGGGTTCGGTGCCAACGGACAACAGTTCGCCGGGGGCAGACAGGAAAGATCTCGGAAAGCCTGGCCAACGGGTGCGAGGGCATGTCAACGTAGACGACCTTGCTAGAAACCCCAGGTCAGAGAGGTGATTGCTCGTGACCGTAGCCCCTGCGGGCCCCGGTTTCTCCACCACCGTCGAAGCCCTGCGGCTGCGGGAGTGGCAGCTCGGCCCCGGTCAGCCGACTCTGGTCATGGACCAGTTCTCGGCCGAGGACTTCCACCTGATCGTTGATGATCGCGCGGACGTTCACGTCAGCTCCAAGGATGGCCGGTTCTACCTCGGTTGGTTTCCGCAGGGCCGACCCGGCACGGACGGCGAGGGGTGGAAGATCGCTGTCGCCGGCACTGCCCAGGTCTGCGGCTACCACCTGTCGTTCGACACCGAGTCGCCGGCCGACATCGTCGCCGCCACCGTGGCGAGGGTGCTGGAGACCTCACGCCGCCTCTGACCACGCGGCCACCGATACATAGCGCCCGTCCCATGAGCGCTGGCGGTGCCGTAGGCCGGCCCGGCTCCACCGCCCCCGTTTCCCTCGAACCCCAGGAGGCTGTCCGTGACGTCCCCGGAGATGACCATCGGCGATCTCATCGATCTGTTGTCTGGCTGCGACCGGAGCGCTCCGGTCCGCCAGGCCATGAACCCGTTCTTCCCGATGGCGCACCGCTTGGCGCAGGTCCTGCAGTCGGTCGACGAGACCGGCCAGACCGTCGTCTACCTCGCCGAAGGGGCGGACCCAGACGCACAGCTCGGCCACCTTCCGCCGGAGGTCGCCATCGCCCTGACGTGGCAGGGCCCCGTCCAGGCACCCCCGCGCCGCCCTCGCCGCCGTGCCGGCGGCAACTAGACCCACACCGAGCCCTTGGAGGCGCCCCTGTACCCCGATCTTCCGCCCGACCCGTCCGCCCCGCGCTGCGGCCAGCCCGCGTTCTGGGTCGGCCCCCGGCACCTGGCCGGTGACGATGGACGCCTCTACGACGTCGTCACCGACGCGCTCGCCGGCCTGGGCTGGACGAGCCTGACGATCGTCCGCGGACGGCACGAGCCGGACGAGGAACCGGAGGACCGCCAGGTCCTGCGCAGCACCGTCCTGCACATCAGCCCCGACGCCTTGCGCTGGGCCCAGTGGGGCCTGGCGGACGAACCGTTCCACCTGGGCGGGCTGCCGATCGCCTGGCAGATCTCCGCCCGAGCCGAGGCGAGCAGCCCGCTCGCCCAGTGGTCGGCCTACTTCACCCGCGACGTCCCCGGCGAGGCGGTGGTCGACTTCCTCCTCGCGCTCGACGCAAGCAACCAGCCTGCCTCGGCGCTCGCCAGACCCGACCTGGTCCTTGACGCTGTCGCCGCCCACGGCTGGTTCCGCGACATCGACCAACCCCAGGCGGCGGCGACGGACCCCACGTTCACCTCGCACATCAGCCTGGGGGAGGTGCCGCCCCTCATCCAGGACGGCGACCCACGGGCCCTGTCCGCCGAGGACGACGAGACGAGACCGGCCGGATGGCAGGCGTGGGCCGAGCCCGTACTCGGCGCCCCGCTTCTGTGGGTGGCCTCGTTCGCCGCCAGCGTCCCGCACGATGTCGTCGCCGCCTTCGTCGCCTCCCTCAGCTCGACCGCACCGGTCCTGCGGCGGGTCCTGCCCGAGGTCACCCAGGAGCGCCTCCTGCGCGCGCCGGCCATCTAGCGTCCCGCGCACCCCTCTCGACGATCGCAGTCCGGCATCCTCCCAGTTGGGGGTGCCGGACTTTCTTGTTTCCCGGGCGAAGTGGCCGGTCGGGTCGTCAGCGCTTAGCCCATAACGCACTGCTGCCCCCGACCGCGACGGTCGGAGGCAGCAGCGTGACGTGCACGCAGGTCAGCTCGTTGCCGTGGCCTTGGCGAGGGCCTTGTCGAGGTGGCGGTCGACGAGGGCCGGGGAGCCGGAGAGGACCAGCAGCAGGCTGCCGTCGCGGATCGCGGTCTGCTTGACCACGGTGCTCCGGCCCCCGGCGATGAACGTCAGGAGCAGGCTCCACCGCTCATCACCGCCGACGCTGGGCGCGGGCAGCTTCTGCGAGGTCACGTCGACCTGGGTGCCACCGGCGACGACCTGATAGGCCGGGCAGCCTGTCATGGCGTCGAAGATCCGGCCGGTGCCATCGGAGAGCTTCTTCACGCTGTCGCTGTATAGCTCCTCGGAGATCTCCGAGGAGCTGTAGCCGTAGGTGAAGTCCGCCTTCGCCTTGTGCGGGAAGGCGAGTGTGCCGCCAGTTGCCGCGTCACCGCCCAGCTCGCTCAGGGCCGGGCAGCCGAGGACGGTGACGTCATCGTGCTGGGCCGGACGCTCCGGCTTGGGAAGGTAGCCGCTGCCGAGGTCGCGCGGGTCGAGCAGGCGGGACTCGAGCGCGGCCGAGGAGAGCGCGGCCGGCTCCTGGGCGACCTCGGTCGGCTTTCCCGTACGGGAGGAGGAGGTCCGGTGCTCGGACCCAGTGGTGTCGGTGGAGCAGGCGGGCACGGCGAGGAGGGCGGCGGTGATGCCGAGTGCGGTGGTGGCGACGCGAACGCGCATGACGGAACTGACCCCTTGGTGTTAGGCGACGGGTGGTCAGTGCGGGCCCTCGGGCCCGGTGGGGTCGTAGGAGTGGTGGTCAGTGCCCGAGGTGGCGCAGGCAGTCCTCGAACGTGGCGTGCGTCGAGTCCGCCGGCCCGGAGTGCCGGTTGTACCAGGCGGTGTCGATGCGCGTCTCCAGCTGCTGGTGTCCGGCCCTGCAGCGCAGCCAGATCTCACCGCGGGTGGAGAGGATGAGCCAGTCCCGGTACGCGCTGCACTCGGCGCAGGTGGCCATCTCGCCGTCGAGGACCAGGGGCTGCTTCCACGGCATCATCTTGCCCTCGACCTGGTCGTGGCTCGGCACCCGCAGCTCCGGCGGGAGGAAGTCGTCCACGATGGCGGTCGGCTCGGCGGGCTGCGGCTCGGGCGCCGGCACTCCGATGCCGGGCGGGACCTGTCCCTGCATCTGCGCGTGCAGCTCGGCGAACCGCTTCTGAGCCTCGCTCGGCCCCTTCGCCCTGCGGCGTATTCGGTGAAACACCCTGGCGTCCTCCTCTACCTTGGCACCTCGTCCTGCGCGTTTCATGATCGTGCCCCACGCCCTCGGCGGTTTCAATTCACAACGTCCACAGTCCCTTCGGCCAGGTCAGCACGGGTGTGGCCTCTCGGCTGCCCGGGTGACGAGGAGGCCACGACGCATGTCTCGGTACGGCACAGCGGCGATCCGGGGAGCCTGCGTGCCGTCCGGTGTACTTATCGGGCCCGACGCGGTGACTCCTCTCCGCTGCGCCGCCTGCCGGGCGCGGAGGGCCTGGTCGTCGCCCTGCGCGTCGCGGACCGGTTCACTGCGGTGCTGGTCTCGGGAAGCTGGGAGGCATCGGCGGGCAGGTCGGCTGTCCGCCGCATCCGCCATACGAGCACGTCGCTGATGGAGTCCGCGGTGCCCAGGTCGCGCCGAGCGGCAACGTCGGACAGGAAGGCGGCCGGGTCGTGGCCGGCGGCTTCGGCTTCCGTGATGGTCGCGGCCAGGGCGTACCAGCCGGGTTCGGCGAGGATCTGCTCGGCCAGTTCCGGGAGCGCCTCGCGCAGCAGCGCGGTCTGCCGCTGGAGCACCGGCCGGCTCAGACGTCGGCCGCGCTGGTATAGCACACCGAGCGGTTGGGCAGAGGCGGCCTGGTAAGCGGTGCGCAGGTGTTCGGCAGCTCGGGTGGCGGCCTCGGCCTGCTGGGCGTGGCCCTTCCTGGCGTGCCAGTGCGCGGTGGCGGTGATCAGGAAGAACAGCATGTCGATCGCCATCGCCGTGGTGGCTCCGTCCTCACCGCGGCCGAGGGCCGGGCCGCCCTGGACGAGGTCGCGGGCGGCCTGCCGCAGGGCTCGATCGTGCCCGCGTACGGCGCGGACGTGAGAGCGCGAGGCCCGTTCGAAGGCCGTTGCGGCGTCGTGCAGTTCGCGGCGGGTGTGAGCGGCGGATGTCTTCGCGAGGGCGTCCAGGACCTCGCCGACCGCGGAGATGTGGGCGGCGGCGACCCCGTCCTCGCCGTGTTCGACGACGAGCACGGCCTGCCACACGGCCGATGCCGTGCCGCGGCGCGCGGAGGCCGGACTGCCCGGCCCCGTACGAATCGCTTCCTCCCGCCGGGCCGCAGGGACATCCTGCGCATCACCGGACCACCGCTCGCGGATGCGAGGCAAGGACAGGTCGGGAGCCAGGCGCGCGCCGGGGTAGAACACCGGCTCGCCGTCCTTGTTCACGTCGTCGGGCAGGGCAACCTTGTATCCGAGCAGGTCACCGGAGGGCGCTGCGCGCTTGCGGATCAGGAGGCCGGCGGCGGCGAGCCGGTCGAAGAACTCCTCGTCACTCCGCGCTCCGCTCACCGCGCGTCGTACGGTTTCGCGTAGCTCTTCGCGGGCGGTGCGCTCGCGACCCTGCCGCATCGCTTTGTGGCGTTCGGCGCTGGTGGGCCGCTTCGCTGCGGTGCCGTCGCCGGGCTTGAGACGGCGCAGGCCCAGCTCCTTCTCCAAGCGCCGGGCCTCGGCTTGGACCCGGTCGGCGTCGCGGTCCAGGTCGGGCCGGTAGCCGTCTTCACGGGCGAGCGTCGCAAGAATGTGGATGTGGTCGTCGGCGTGCCGGACGGCGACCCACCGGCAGCCTGCGCCCTGGTCGGGGTCGTCGATGCCGGCGGCGGCCACCATGCGGCGGGCAACGTCGCCCCACTCCTCGTCCGTGAGGATCCGGTCGGTCGGACCGTTGCGCACCGACAGGTGCCATACGTGCTTCTTCGCCCGCTGCTTGTCATTGAGGAGCGCGAGGGGCTGGTCCAGGAGTTGCTGGAGTCGCTGGTAGGTGGCCTGCGCGTCGCGACCGGGGTCAGGGGCGGCGTGATCCCATGACGCCACCAGATGCGGGTCGATGTGTTCCTCGGCCTTGCCGGGGCCGTAGAGGTAGTAGATCAGGCCGATGGTGCGCTTCCCGCGCTTGTGGATCTTGGGGACCATGACGGGTGGGATTCCTAGCGGTGTTCGAGGAGAAGGTCGGCGACGGCTTGGACGCGGGCGGTGGCCCGTCGCACGGCGGTCAGCACGGCGTCGAGGTGGGCGTCCGCAGGCTGGCCGCCGGAGTTGATGGCCTTGGCTATCTGGTTCAGGTTGTTGCCGACCTGGCCGAGATTGCGGCGGGCGGCGAATACTTCGGAGATGAGTTCGCGCTCGCCGGCGATGGCACTGGCGGCATGCTCGGGGTCATGGGCGGCGGCGAGTGCGCTGCGGGCGAGGAACGCAGGCAGGCTCGTACGGGCTGCTGCGGCTGCGATGGCAATGCGGTGCTTCTCGTCGTCGTTGAGACGCACGCTGCACACGTAGGTGCGCTTGTTGACGGAAGGCTTCGGCGAGCGCTTGCGTGAGGCGTTCTTCACAGCGCGGCGCTCGCGACGCGGTACAGGCTTCTCCTCTGGCTGCGACCCGCCCTCGGTCGCAGCCTGACGGTCCAGCACCCCCCGGTGCCGGACCGCTTCCGCCGCTTCTGGGGCGGCACTGGCCAAGACGCGCTTCCCCGTTGGGGAAGAGTGTCTTGGCCGATAACTTGCTCGCCCCGAGACCGAGTTGGAGCCGGGATCAGGTTCCGGGGTGGTGCCGTTCTTGGGTGCGTTCGTCATCGGGATTCGGGCCTCGTAGAGCGGGTGCGTTGCTGGATGGTTGCGGCCAGCGCGAGGACATCGGCTGGGCTGGCAAGGACGCGAACCGGTCTGTTGGGACGGTCCTGGACGAGCCACTGCCCGGTCGGCGTGAGGACGACGGCGTGGAGGAGTTGCCGGCGGACCAAGACGTCCGCCCAGGCACCGGCCTCGGCGGTGGTGGGCCCGGAAAGCGAGGGGGACGAGGAATCATGGCGTACCTCCTAAGCGGGGCGGTGGCCCGGCGTGGAGCCGGGCCACCTTTACGGATACGGGCTTTGAGCTGGGATTTGCCGGTTCAGCCGCACTCGGGGCAGCGCCCGACGTGGCTGTTGAGCGCGCGGGCCATCCGCTGTTTCGCCGAGGCAGCCTGCTTCGCACTGGACTTCGCCGCCGGCCTGCCCGCATGCCGCTCGGAGTGAGCGAGCATGAATCCGATCTCGCGCTCGTACTCCGAGCGGACCGTCTTGAACTGGTGGCAGGTCTTCATCGGTCGGTGCTCCTCGTCGTCTTGATGTCCGCGTTCCGCAGCTCCTGAAGGACCAGGCCGAGTCGGTCGTTACCGACACCCGTCAGGCCCTGGCGGCGGATGATTTCGCGCAGCTGCACTCGGGTGATCGCGCCATTGCCGTCCCGTTCGAGTAGAGCCGGCACATGGGGACGCACCTCACGGACAAGCTGGCGCTCGGATTCACCCAGCTCGCGTGCCTGGCGCTCTGTCTGCGAGCGGGACCGTGCACGCCTGTCCTTGTTCCTCGACCGGGTTGTCCTGGCCGGCTTCCGGCGAAGCGGGACCTTGTGACCTCGGTCCTGGGTGGTGTCGGTCCCGGACTGCGGGGCGGTCGGTCCTCGGTCCTGGGTGGTTTCGGTCCCGGACTGCGGGGTTGCCGGTCCCCGGCCCTCGGGGGTCGCGGTCCTCGTCTGCGCGATGCCCGGTCCCCGATGATCCGGGTCCTGAGCTGCTACTTCTCGCGTGTTGTGGCCGGTCCTCATGGCCGCTGCGTCCCGTGCTGCGGCTTCCGGTCCGGCGAGTTCGGTCCCTGGGACCGGACCGTCTTCAGAGGGCTTGGTCTCCGCGGGCGTTCCCGATTCGTCGCCCTTGGTCCCCGCGCTGGCCTCGGCTTCCGGGTCGGCCTTCTCGCGGACCGGTCCCCGAGGAGCCCTCGGTCCTCGGTCCCGGACCGGCTCGTCGGAACCGTCGGATGTGGGGACGGGGACCGGCACAGTCGACGTCGGCTGTGCGGGGACCGTGGCCGTCGATGCGCTGCTGTGCGCCGGGGACCAGGGAGAGGGGAGCGGGACCGTGGCGAGCGCCAGCGCGTGTCGCCGGGCGGCGAGCTGGTCGAGCAGCTGCGCCCGCTGGAGAGGGTCGGTGCCGACCGAAGCCCTGCCGACCGCCTTTGATAGGCGTCGCGTCAGCCGCCGGCCGCGACGGCTCTGCTGCTGCTCGGGTGTGCGCTCGGCGAGGCGGGCGGCGAGGGTGACCGCACGGGCGGTGGCCCGGTCCCGGGTGATCTGCGCGGCGTCACGGTCCCGCGCGGCGATGCCCAGGCGGGACAGCAGCCGCTCGCGTGCCTCCCGGCCCAGGACGGCGAGCAGTCCGTTGGAGGCTGCACCCGGGGTGCGCAGGCGCAGCTCGATGCCCATGGCCAGGTGCCACAGCATCGCCGCCATGACCGGGCCGACGAAGGCGCGGACCGTGCCTCCGACGGGGCCGCTCTCGGCATAGGCGGGGATCACCTGCACCGTGGTGATCACCCAGACCAGCGTGCCCGGCAGGCCGGGAGCGCCCTGGACGGCCAGATTCTGCCGTGCCATCAGCGCGGTGGCGAACAGTGCGAGTTCGGCGGCGGCGAACATGCCGGCACGCTCGGCGGTGCCGGCCATGTCGAGGTAGTCGGCTGCGAAGCGCCAGCTGGTGTCGGCGCTGTAGGCGGTGCAGCCCAGGGCGGCGACGGCGGCGACGTTGACCGCCGGGCCGCCGAGACGTTTCTGCGAGCGGGCCCCCCGGCGCCGGATCGCCCAGGCGGTCAGCACGAGCGCGAGGGCAGCGGGCACGACGGCGGCGAGGAGGAGAGGGAGGTCCGAAGTAGCACCGAAGGCGAGGACAGGGTGGGTCATGCTGCCTTTCCGAGAGGGGCGCGCGCCTGGGTCGACGCCGCCGGGCGGCCTGTCGGCTGCTGAGTGCCGGGAGCTGCGGGCGCGGGGGTGCCCTTGGCCTTGGAGGTCTTCTTCCGCTTCTTCTTGGAGCGGGGCACGCCGTAGTTGCGGTCGCGGTCGAAGACCTTGTTGGCCGCTTGCCGGAGCAGGTCGCGGGCGTGCTTGTGGCTGATCTGCAGGGCGGCGGCGAGCCGGTCGGGCTGCCAGCCCCGGACGTATCCGTGGTCGATGGCCACCTGCCGCTCGGCTTCCGTCAGGTGCACGTCGCGTCCCTGGAAGAAGGCGGTCACGCGCCGGTAGTCCAGGCGCCGGTGCAGGTTGTCGTGCAGCGGGCGCCGCTCGGCTTCGGTGAGCCCGCCCCAGACGCCCTCCTTGAGGACGTTCTCCAGGGCGAAGTCCAGGCACGCGCGGCGTACGGGGCACCAGCCGCACAGCTCCTTCGCCTCCGCGATCTCCTCGTGATCCCGAGGGCCGGGGAAGAACACGGCGTCGGCGTCCTCGACGTCCATGCCGTGGCAGGCTCCGCGAACGTGCCAGCTGGTGTCCCCGATGCCGCGCAGGCCGGTGGCCGGCGCGTCATGGGTGGTGATGTGGCGCAAGGCGAGTCTCCGATGTGCTGCCATACCGGCCGGCTAGCGCAGTGCTCGGCGGGTGCGGCGTCGGGTGCCGGCTGCGGCGCGTGGGCGTGCGCCGCAGCCGGTGCGGGACGGTGAGGTTGCGGCGGTGCAGCGGACGGGATGCACGCGCCGGAGGCGCCGGTCAGGCCAGGGCGGGCTGCTGGGCCTGCTGGGCGGCGAGGTCCACACGGCCGGGGTGCGGGGTGGCGCGCGGCGTGATGGCGCGTACTCCGTCGTTGGGGCCGATCCGGCGGCGCCGGCATGGCTCGCTGACCGGGGCCAGGCACCACTCGCACCGCACGCTCAGTGCGTCAGGCAGCCCCTGCGCGACGGCGGCTTCGCGTGCTGCCCGGGCGAGCCGGAACGGTGCGAGAGCGGCTCGGGCGGCGGGTGGTATGCAGGAGCCGATCTGCTCCAGTCGAGCCTGCAGCCTCGGGTTGATCTCCTCCTGGCCGCTGGTGATGGCCCGGGCCTGTGCGGGTTGCGCTATGCCGTTGGCGACGGCGCGGCGGGTGCCGACCAGCTCGGCGGTCCAGGCGGCCTGGTCGTCCGGGTCCGCGGACGGTGTGGGGTCGGAGTGGAGGGCCAGACGGTTGCGCCGGTAGCTCTCCCAGGGGCGGACCACGTCCGCGGGCTGGATCTGGTACGGCGAGGCGCGGTAGTGCTGGCGGACGGCGACGCGGGCGTCCCAGCCATGCGGGGTGGCCATCGGCACGTCACCGAGCAGCTCGTTCCACTGCGCGAGCTGGTCGCGGGCCTCGCCCTCGTCGGTGCGGATGCTGCGGGGGTCGAGCCTGCCGATGTAGGCCAGCAGGGCAGCGATTTCACGGCGGTCCACGGTCAGCCCTCCGTTCCGGTCGGCTCGTCCAGGGCGGCGAGAAGGGCAGCGGTGTGCTTCTCGGCCCGCGTCATGCCACCGGGCGCGGCGGAGTTCTGGCCGGGCACGGCGTAGAGGTTCGGGCGGCTGGGGGCGTGCTCCCGGGTGATCCAGGCTCGCCAGTCGGCCGCCCAGGCTTCCGCCGGCCTCGGAGCATGGCCTGCTCGATGTGCACGCCACTTCGCGTCGGCGGCCTGCAGGCCCTGCTCGCCGAGGCGGTCGGGGTGTCCCTGCTGGCGGGCCCAGGTGTGGGTGGCGGCATCGACCTGCCACTCGGCAGCCGAGGTGACAGCAGCACCACCACTGCTGTACCTCCGGTTCAAATCAGGTTCACTACGGTTCTGTGTGCCGGTGGCCGGTACATCGTTGTGCCGGTGGCCGGTACGCCGCTGTGCCGGTTTCCGCCTGGACCTGCCGGTTTCCGGTACTGCCGGTTTCCGGACCCTCGCGGGGGATTCCGGCACCTCACGCGGGCGGATTCCGTACCGCCGCAGGGCCGACAGCCGGAGCTTGGCAGGGCCAGCGGGCTCGTCCGGCGCCGCCGTGTCACCCGCTTCCTCCTGCTGCTCTCGCAGCGCCTGGGCGACCGCTTCGGCGGCGAGAGGCAGGCGGTAGACCGTGCTCCGCTGCGGGCCCACCAGGTCATCGAGCTGTTCCAGCTCGCCGGCGAGGACGAGGCGCTCGACGGCTTCGCGCACCGTGGAGACCGAGGCGCGCGTGCGCCTGGCCAGGCTGGACAGCGAGGCCCAGGAGATGCACTGATCGTCGGCCACCCGGTCGGCGATCGACAGCAGGACCAGACGCGCGGCCCCTCGGCTGGAGCTGTGCTCCCACACCCACTCGCGGGCTTCGCTGCTCATCGGCTGCTCCCGGTGGCGGGGCCAGGCTGGCGGCCTACGGAGACGGGCGTCGCACCACGGCCCAGGCCGAAATGCAGTGGACTGTGGTCGGCTGCCGTGCGGGCCAGATGAACGGACCCTTTGCGCAGAGCAGGAGCCATGCAAGAATCTCCCTCGCAGTGTTGCCACGCTGAAGCGCCCGGTGCAAGGGGAACAGCGTGGTGCTGAGGCAGCGCCGCCTTTGCCGAGGCGGTTATGCCATTTAGTGTTCGGCGTCCAGGAGTTACCGCTCCCGGGCGCCGTCCCTATGTTGCGGGCCTACGGGGCCCGAATCGTTCGCTTGCGCTCGTCTACCAGGCGTGCAGCCCGGGCAATGAACATACGCATAGGACCGCGTCAAGATCCAGAGTTGATTCTCAACCTCTGTAGTCATTGCAGTCAGTGACAGGACGGAGTGCTGAGAGTGCTGCCCAGCGAACCGGCCGTGGCTATGCCGTGCTCTACTGCGCTTGATCGCCGAGTGCGGCGGAACCCGCCGTTATGCGTTGGTGCATCGTGGGACCAGCCGCTCCGGTGTCGGATGAACTGCACGGCGCCCCCACCTGTCTCGTGCCGCAACGCTCCGTTGAAGCGGCTGGTCAGGGCGATTTAAGCCAAGGGGCAGCGGACTCGTCAACGGCAAGCTTTGCCCTTTTTGCCTGGATAGGTCGCCCGGCCGCGCTGGAGAGCCGCGTAGGCCCGTGGTTTCGTAAGTCGCTTAGGCGTAGCGGCAATTGGCCATTGCGTGGACGGTGACAAAACAAGGTCCAGACCTCCGCGTGTCCTCCAGGATCAAGAACCGGCAGACTTTTGCCGGTTTTCGCTCCGCGCGACTAATTGCGCAAACGGAATGTCCGGTTCAGGTGTGAATGGCTGTCGCGTCGAGGTTTTTGTTTAATTTTCAATAAACGGCTCCCGCTTGGGGTGGGGCGCGCCATAAGTACATAAGATCGTTAAGGATGTGCGTATTGTTTCTTCCTAGTATTCGGGTCGGGTGTCCAGCATGGCCACGCTGGTCCCCGTTGTACGCCACGGAAGGCGGCGTCGTTCCGAGAGGTGTTAGGAAGGTTTCTCGTGGTCGTATCAGGACACCGCTCCAGCGGTAATGACGGTGGTCGAACGCCTGCCGACCGATACGCGGGCTTCGGCTCCCTGCTGTATCGGTGGCGAAAGGATGCGCGCGTCACGCAGGTCCAGGCAGGCCGGGCGCTAGGGATGGGGGAGCGCACCTACCGTGATCTGGAGAAGGGGGCGACGCCGCCCCGGTTCACGCCAGCGCAGTGTGAGTCACTGTCGACTCTGCTAGGGCTGGACACGGAAGAGCGCCATGCGCTGCTGCTCCATAACATCGGCACGAATCTGATCCCGCCGCGCGGCGCCGGTCATCCGCAGTTGCAGCAGGCGCTGCGTCTGCTCATCGACCTGCAGATGCCCAGCCCGGCGTACCTGTGCGACCAGCACTGGAACATCATCGCCTTCAACACCGTCATGGCCGAGTGGTGGCCATGGGTGATGCGACCAGGAGCTAACCTGATCTTGTGGGCTCTGACCTCGACTGAGGCGCGGACCCAGTACCAGGACTGGGACCAGCACGCCTCGGCCTACGTGAGGATGCTGAAGTTCGCTGAGGCAGTCAGGGCAAATGACGGCAAGCTGCGCGAGCTGATCGAGACGGTCAAGAAGGCCCCGGACGCCCGTCGTATCTGGGAGACGGAGATGGCCATGGGTGAGACCCGTGATGGTCATGATTTCCGCATGAACGTGCCGGCCCTCGGTTGGCAAACGGTTGAGGTTGTCAGCCACGTCCTCTACCCCGCGTCCATGCCGGAGTGCCGCTTCGTCGTGATCACATGCGTCAAAGGCGCCGAGCCCCAAAGTGGTGCGTTCGGAGGTGCCCGCGATGCCTGCACTGCCACCACCGCGGACCAGGAAGACGTGGAAGCGACGCAGTGGTACACGCAAAACCGTTTGGCCGAAGCTGCCGCCGTTCGGAGACAGCGTGAGCCAGCTGCCTTCGAACGGCGTAGATTCGTCGGAAGCGCAGCGGAGGCCGCAGCCCTGGCAGGGAAGCACTCAGTATCAATGCCTGCGATCAGCGCAGTCGTGGGCCCCGGCGTACAGCTGACGCTCGCACCTGAGCAGCGCACCGTGGTCTGGGCAGTGAAGGAAGCGCCCGACTCCTGGTCCGTCACCCAGGTGACACCGGCAACTGTCGTCGCTGGCATCCCGCGCGACGTGATGTTGGGAGGCTGCCTCCCCGAGGTACTGCAACTGGTCCGCGCGGCAATGCCAACTCAAGACGAGGCAGCCGCAGCACGCGTCAAACAGCTCCTCCACGAGCGCACCGTTGAGCAGCAGTTGCTGCAGAAGGTTTTGCACATGATCGAGGGCGTCGGCACAGGCGAGCCGGACGACCTGCAACCGGATTAAGGGCGCTAGACCGACAGTACGTCGTGACGCGCCCCCGTCCGGCCCGGCTGCCTGCGCTCACCCTTCACACAGAAAGTACCTCGATGTCTGGGTACACCTATCCGCTCACAATGCGTTGGTCCGACGCCGACAGCTACGGGTGGCTTTGTAGGTGAGTTCTGAGGCCAGATGTTGGTGGGTTTTGACTCCAGTGCCGTGGGTGGAGAGTTGATGTCGGTGAGTTTTGACTCCACTGGGGGCCTTGCGGTGGGAGTATCGGGGTGCATCAGCTAGCCCTGGGTGGCTCAAGTGCCCCTTTCGAAGGTCGAGTTGTACGCGGCGATATGCCATGACGCTCGGGTCGAAGGGCTGTCCAGCAGGGCTTTGTCGGCCAAGTACGGGGTGGGCCGCCGTGGTGCGCATGTGCGGAGAATTCGACATCTCCAGCTTCCCCCAACTCACCATCCTGCTGCGGGGAACCTGCCAGCAGACCCGGGACGCCTGGCTCATCGTCGACCTGCGGCCGCTCACCTTCATGGACTCCACCGTCCTGCGCGAGCTGAGCACCGCGCAGGAACACTGCGAACAGGCCGGCCACGGACTGCGCCTGGTCTACGACCAGCCCTTCATCAGCCGGCTCCTGGCCCTCCGCGGCGCAACATCACAGTTCCCGCGATACGCCACCCCTGACAACGCCTGGGCCGGACGTCAGGCGCCCAAGCACTGACCGACACGGGCACAACCCTCACAGCGGGGCCACCCTGTGGAGTCATTTCTCACCAACAAAATGGGCTCCGCCACGAACCAGGTGGAGTCAGAACTGACCTACAAGTGGAGTCCACCGTCACCTACGAAGCCACGGCGAGGAGGGAGTCGTCCGAACCGGTTCGCTCTGTCAGGTGGGGGAGAAGTAGGAACAGCCGCTTCGTCCGCCTGTCACGTAGATGCAGACCCGGAACCTGCCGAAGCTGGACCAGGAACCGGTGTTTGCGCCGATTTCCCCGGGAGGCACCACCGCGCTGGAGACAACGTTCTCGAACCAGTTACGTGCCTCCACTCGGGAGCCTGGGGGTGCGTTATGGATGTTGGCGTGCCAGTCCCACGCTCCCGCTGGCCTGATTGATCGCCAGAGTGTGCCTGTTGCCCCGGACAGACGGATGGTGGCCATCCGTTCGTAGTGGGCAGCTGGAGCATTGCGCGAGGTGAGCGGCTCCTGGGTATGGGAGCGGAGACCGGCCGGGCGGACCTGCGACGTGTCCGCTCCCGCAGGTGCCGCCACAGGCGAAAGAGCCAAGACTGCAGCCGCGGCGATCGCGATCGTGATGGTTCGTTTCATGCGTTTCACCCCTACTTGGTTGCTTCTGTTTCATCATGCGCTTCATGGACCGGTGGCGTAGCCGGCCCACTCCACGCGACTGGGCGCGTTGAGGTGAACCCGGCGCGGGGGAGTAGTGAATCGTTTCGGGTTCACGCCACCCGCACCGAGCCCTGACCTCATGGAGCTCAGCATGTCCGCTATGCGGCTGCGGGTGTCTTCGGGTCGGGCGACTGAATCGCCCCGGGTTTGATGGAGACATCGAAGGCCCGGATGACCTGCGTAAAGATCGGCCGACCCCTTGATCTTTCGTGGTGTCACATCTGTCCCACAGACGTGGGGGAGCGCCCCACCAAGGTGCGCGGCCCTCGCGCTTTTCAGCTCGCGGATCAGGACGGCCGTCCGGATCACTCCGGGCGGCCGTCGTCTGCTGGCGAGGCGTCGGCCTGGTGCCTGTTCAGCAACCAGCTGATCGACCAGGCACAGCACCACTGCCGGCTCGGGCACCTGGACCTCGGCTACACCACCTGGGGGCAGGCATGAGCGGCGGCGAGACGTGAGGATGTGCCGGGCCCGATCGAGGAGACCCGTACCGAGCGCCGCCGCCAGGCCCACGTCTCCCACGCCGCAGCCCTGCGTCGGGCCCGTGCGGAGCGCGCGGTGAGGGAGGCCAGGACGGCGGCCACGGTCCCGCAGACGACACCGCTGGGCAGGACCGCGTGAGGACGGAAACTCGAGGCGTCAGGGGCGGAGGGCGAGGACGTCGTCGATGCGGGAGGCCTCGGCGACCCACGTCGCGGCGGCCGGCGCTATGCAGCCGAGTACGGTCTGGATTCAGGCGTCGTGAAGAGCGGTGCGGATACGGGCCGCGACCGGCGGGGTGAAGACGTCCAGCAGGTGCGGGGTCATCTGCGGGGAGAAGAGGACCACCATCTCGCCGTGACCCCCGTCGGTGCAGGCCGCGTGATCCTCCACCACCAGCACGTTGGGCGGGGGGAGTCCGGCGGTGGCGGTGTAGGTAAGCGTGCGGTAGCCGGGCCGGGCGCCCACCCGCTCCAGCTCCGTACGGACGTGGCGGCGGCCGGTCTCGGAGAAGAGGTCGGGCAGTCGGCGTCGGTGTGCGCGGCGACGCCGATGTTCAGCTGGGTGTTCTCGATCCCGAGGGCGAGGTGTACCGCCGGATCGGACTGGACGACGCTGTGGGTGCCCACGGCCACGCTGTGCCAGCCCCCGCGAGGCGCCAACCGCACCCGGCCGTCGGAGTCGGTGGCCGGGTGGTCGTAGTCGATCAGCGCCGCCTTCACCTCCGCTTCAGCGTTCTCCTCCGGGGTCTGGCACTGCGGGCACAGGTAGACCGTGAGACGCCCGCCCTTGTGCACGGTGTTCCACCGGTCCTCGTCAGAGGCGCCCGGCCACCAGGCTCGGGTACAGCGAGAGCAGTGCCCCAGGGGCCGGGCCTTCGTGCTTGCCATGTCTTCCTGCTTCTCTTCCGGGGATCATGTTCCGGTGATCGTCCGCGTACTGGTGTCCGCCGGGATGAAGGGGAGGCGGTACGGCGGTGGTCGACGCGAGGTCGAGCCGCCAGATCTTGACGCTGGCCTCAGCGGGCGAACGCTTCGGTCAGGCTGATGCGGTAGCCGTCCTCTTCCATCAGCACGACGGTGACGCCGAACGGGTCGGGGTGGTCCAGCTCGATGGGGGTGAAGGAAAAGTTCACCGCTGCCTGGATCGGCGGCACCAGTTCGCCACCGGGCTGCGGCGCGGGGGCCGTCCTCCAGTCGGGGGCAACCGACGCGCAGCCCTCGGGACTGCGGGACAGGAGTTGCTCGCTGTAGGGGAACTGGTGCAGGACGTGCCCGTCCCGGGTGGCGAGCACCATGTTCAGGCACGGTGCCGGGCCGACGATCGGCAGCTCGCAGGCGGTGGCGACGTCGTGGGTTTCCCATGCGAGGACGACCTCGTCCGCGCCGGCCGCCGCCGCGATGTTCGCCAGCTCCGCGATCCCGGTGAGCGCGTCCTGGCCGACCTTGAGCGGGCGGACCCAGATCAGCCCGACCAGCTCGCCGCGCACCAGTGGCATCATCAGCGGGCGCGGCACGACCCCCTCGCCTAGCGAGGCGGTGTACGTTTCCTTCGCGACGCCGACCAAGCCGTCCCACATCCGTGCTTCCACGCAAAGCCCCCTGCCTGATGCCGTTCTCGATCACGACGACCCTGCCACGCAGGTTGTCGCCGCGTCAGGGAGATGACCAGCCGTCCACGGTGCGCCTCGCGCGGTATCCGGCCAGGTCCGATGGCTTTGTGCCATTCACCGGTAACCCGCCTCCAACATCACCAAGACGCCGCTACACAGGAGACCGGGGCGGTGGTGACCATCAACGTGGCGGTGCTGCTCGCAGTCGTCGTCATCTGGTGGTTGCGGCGGCGTACGGAGGTCCGTAGCCGCTTCGACGAGAAGCTGACCGTCGTCATCGATTTGGCGCTGGGAGTCCTGATCACCCCCACCCGGGCCGGTGAGGGGATCGTGAACGTCCTGGGGCAGTTGGCGAGCGGCGTCACGCAGACTGGCCGGTGAACAGCCGCGCCCGCACAAGTCGGGTGGCGCCCCGTCGGCGCACACTGCGGGCCACGGGTCTGGGAGGTGGGGGAGTGATGGCGGCACGTCGACGGCGCCGGCGCCTGAAGAAGCAGACTCGCAAGCAGCTGCAGGTCTGGGGCGCGGTGGCCGCGGTGATCGGCGTGGTGTGGGTCGCCGGGAACTGGTCGCGGGTGTGGCCCGTCCTGGCGATGGTGTTCGCTGCGGCTGTGCTGTGCGGGGCTGGCTGGGCGCTGCTTCGGGCGCACCGCCGCGCAGTCGGCCAGGACCGAGCGTGGCGGGCGCAGGAGGAGGCCCGGGCCCGCGAGTTGTCCATGGCCCAGGTCGACGCCCTGACGTGGCAGGAGTTCGAGACCTACATCGCCGATCTGTGCTGGCGGGACGGCTGCAGAGAAGTCGTCGTCAGCGGCAAGAGCGGCGACCTGGGCGCGGACGTCGTCGGCTACCTGGCCGACGGCCGCAAACTGGTGATCCAGGTTAAGAAGTACGCTCCGCACCGCAGCGTGTCCTCGCCGGACATGCAGAAGTTCGTCGGCACCGCTCGCCTCGAGCACGGCGCGGACGTCGCCTTGTTCGTCACCACCAGCCGCTCGTTCACGAAGGCCGCGCTGGACCTGGCGCTGCGCCAGAACATCGTGGCCATGCACCGCGATCTGCTGGGCGCCTGGGTCAAGGGCGCTCACCTGGAGGCCCTGATCCCGCTGAACGGCAGCGGCGGCGGCACCAGGCGGCGCCCCTCTGCCTGACGGGGCGGGCCGCTGCTGGGATCTCCGCCGCGTGCCCAGTTGGCCAGCGTGTTCTGGGCTGACGTCAGGACGGCCAGGACAGCGCCGTCAGCAGGATGATGCCGGTCACGAGGACGAGCGCGGTCAGCGCCGGCCGACGGGTGCGTTCCGGTCCGGCGCCAACCCACGATTTTCGTGGGAGTACAGGTCAGGGCCGGAGAGGGGCGCGCCGTGTGCCGTCAGTCTCCTGCGATGAGTTGGTCGTGTCCCCCCGACTCTTCGTCCTGGCCCGGTGTCCCGGTACAACCTGTGCGCTCGACCGGGTGACACTCCACCCGAACCGTCCCCGCCAGCCGACAGGCCACGGTATCAACGGAGCGTGATCAAGACCTGCATGCGCGCGGCCCTGGCCGCAGCCTTCCTCGCCCTGCCCCTCACCACCATGTCCCCGGCGTCGGCCACTGACGCCGCCCCGGTCTCGCTTCCGATGACGCTGACGCAGGCGGTCGACGCCCTGCAGACGGCCCCCGAGTCACGGGAGGGATACCAGCGCTCGCGGTTCAAGCACTGGACCGACGACGACCGCGACTCCTGCAACACCCGTGAGGAGGTCCTCATCGCGGAGTCCCGTGTCGAACCGACCGTCGGGCCGGGCTGCAAGGTCACCGGCGGCCAGTGGTACTCCTACTACGACGGGGAAACCGTCACCCAGCCCCGCGCCCTGGACATCGACCACATGGTGCCGCTCGCCGAAGCCTGGGACTCCGGCGCCAGCACCTGGAGCGCGGAGCGCCGCACGGCCTACGCCAACGACCTGGGCGACGAGCGGTCGCTGGTGGCCGTGACCGCGCGGAGCAACCGGTCGAAGTCCGACCAGGACCCGGCCGAGTGGCAGCCGCCGCTTGCTGATGCCCGCTGCACCTACACCGCCCAGTGGGTGGCGACCAAGCTCCGCTGGGACTTGACCGTGGACCAGGCCGAACAGCAGGCCCTGCGGGAACTGGCCACGGGATGCGGGCAGGAGACGGTGGAGTACGAGCCCGCCGGCTGACCATCCCGAGATCCCTCGCTCGGGCCTCAGCTGTCGTCCGTGCCTTCCTCGGCATGGAGTCGGGTCTCGATGTCGCTTGACCAGGCCAGGGCCCAGCTACGCAGGGCGGTCATCTGGCCGGGGTTCAGGCCGTAGGCGGTGAAGTCCTCATCGTCCCACCACGCGGCGCCGGTGAGGCGGTCGCGCAGGTCGTGGAGGCTGAAGTCGAAGCGGGCGTGGCGGTGGCCGAGTACCTTGAGGTCGGCGGTGGTGCGGTGCTGGGAGGCGGCGTGGACGTCGATGAGGTCGCGGACCGCGCCGCGGTAGGCGAGGGCGCGGACCTTGGTGCCGATCACGTCATCGAGTGCCAGGACTGGTCCGTGCTTCGGTCGCCGTGGGCGGGGACCAGAAGGCTTCCTGGAGGGATGTCGATTTCGAACTACTCGCCCGTGGCGGGGTCGGCGGCAATGAGCCGGCCGGAGAGCGGGCTGGTCTCGACTTGTCGGACACTCCAGCCGCGCTGCCGCAGGCCATCGCTGACGGTGCGCCCATGGGGGCCGGGCTTTCCGTGGCGACGTCCAGATCTTGGCTGAGGCGGTCGACCAGGCCGTGGGCCTGGACGGCGTAGCCGCCGGTGATGACCAGAGGGTAGGGCGTGCTGATGGCCAGGGTGTCGGCCAGGAGCCGGCGGTCCGGGTCGCTCAGGTTCACGCGGCCGCCGTGACGGTGGCGGTCAACTCGGGGAAGGCGGTTTCCCACGTGTGGTGGGCCGGGCGGCTGATCAGGGTGCGCACGGCGGGCCATTGGGCGATCAGCAGGTTCCGGTTCAGGAAGTCGATGAGGTCTTGGTGCTGGCCCTCGGCCAGGACGGTGCGGTAGAGGCTCATGCGGGAGCGCGGCTGGTCCAGCGTGTAGGAGCGGCGGCCCGACCAGGCCACGTGTAGGGGCAGGTCGACCGTGCCGCAGGTGGGTCCGGCCAGGTCTTCCAGGTGTGCGGGAAGGCGCTGCGCGCACAGCACGTCGAAAGCATTCGGCGCGGGGAAAGACACGGACTGCTCGGCCATGGTCCCCAGTATCGCCCGCGGCCGCCCTCGTGGTCACCACAAGCGCCCGCCGGTGGGAACGCATCGGGTGAGCGGACCGGGAGATGCAGGCGGCGCCGCACCAGCGCCACCAGCCTCGCGAACTGCACCTCGGTCAGACCCTCAAACGGCTCGACCCACTTCGGGACATCTGCTGGGGTCACCCCCCCATCCCCCGACCGACGCACCAGCCGCACCACCGGTTACGGGAAACCCTCTTACGAGCTCGTGCACGGTAAGCGGTGAGACGTCGAGCCTCTGATCGTCGATCATGGCCATGTGGTGACGGACCGCATTTCGTGCAGCGATCATCAGCGACCGGAGGATCACGGGCCTGTCGGCCAATGTGATCGCTGAACTTGTCGCAGAGCTTGACCCGTTGTGGCACGAACGGCACCAGGCCGAGCTTGCGTCCCGTCCACGGAAAGCGCGCTGTGGGCGCAGGAGCGAAGCGCCGGTTGGTGTTCGTCGACCGACTTCTGGCCACGCTCGTGCACCTCCGGCATGCCACCACGCACGACGTGCTCGCCTGCTGGTTCGGTGTCGACCGCTCCACCATCACTCGTGCCATCGGTGAGGTTCGACCCTTGCTCGCCGAGCGAGGGTGCACCGTCAGCCAGGATGTGCGGCTGCGGACCCTGGCCGAGGTCATCGACCACCTCGGTGCCGACGGGAAGACCGGGATCATCGACGGCACCGAGATTCGGGTCCGCCGCCCGGCCGCCGGACACAAGGACCGCGACAAGTTCATCTCCGGCAAGAACAAGCAGAACGCGGTCAAGACCATGGTCGTCACGGACGGGGACGGCCGCATGCTCTTCTGCAGCCCGACCAAGCCCGGCAGCTGCGCAGACATTACCCACGCCCGCCAATTAGGGCTGGTCAGGCTCCTGGCCGACGGACCCGCGGTGGAAATCCTCGCCGACGCCGGCTACCAGGGCCTGGGCGCCCAGACCGGCGGCCGGGTACTCACACCATCACACCGCAAGTTCAAGAAGAACGCCCCCGACTGGTACGAGGAGATGTACGAGCGCCAGCGCAAGGCGCACTCATCACGGCGTATCCGTGTCGAGCACGGCATCGCCCATCTCAAGAACTGGCGGGCCCTGGCCCGCCACCTCGGACGCCGCGAGCACATGAGCGACACCGTCGAAGCCATCGCCGGCCTGTTGTCCCACCAGCAGACAGCGGACCTGAACCTGACACGACAGATGTGACCACGGCCCACACCGGAGTCCGTGACGTCTCACCACTTACCGTGCACGAGCTCGTTAGTTCGATGGTTGGCGTGGCGTTGCCAGACATCGGCTGCGACCGTTGCAGCGTCCCGCATGGCCTGAGCCAGAGAGCCGGGGATGTTGCCCCGTCCGAGGCCGGCGGAGACGACGGCGGCGGAGAGCGTTCTGCGCTCGTCCCGGCTCAGCTCTTCGCGGCACATTGGGTGGGCCAGGACGTCTCGCGCGATGTACCCGTCTGGATGCGTCGTCGCTTCCCAGGTGAGGCGGTGCAATGCTTCGGCCTGTCGGACTTCTGGGGAGAGGTCGAGCACGACTAGGCCCACACGAGAGCGGAAGACGGCAAGTTCGGGGGCCGAGTCGAGGGCCAAATAGCGCTGCACCATCTTGTCGATCGACTCAACCGGTTGGTCGTCGGCTGCCCTGTGGCATAGGACGGTGAGGGCTGCCGCGACGGAGTGCTCCCATGGCTCCACCAGGGTGCTTTCGTGCAGGAACTGCACTGCATTATTGGGTTGCTCGCCGAGGCAACGGACGAGTACTTCCACTTGACGCCCGTCGAAAAGGCGCTGGCCTATGCCCCTGTGTTGCTTGCTGTGTGCCCGTGCGCGGTCCCATTCACCCGCTGCGACAAGGGCACGGGTTCCGTCACCGAGGAGGACGGTCCACAGCCATTGGCACACCTCTTGATGGTCGGCTGGCGACATCGTGAGGTGCCGGAAGCATATGGGGCGGCCGTCGATGACCGCTTCGTTCTGCGATTGCACCGCTCGGTTCAAGGAGTCGAGGAGGTCATATGCTCCGGGCCCATCGCCGTCGCGGATGCGCAGTCGGGCCAGGTTGACCAGGGGCTCTAGGGCATGCCGGGCTTCCTGCGCGCCCAGGGGCTGGGCGCGTAGGACGGCCTCAGCGTGACGCCAGCACAGAGCGCATGCCAGGTCCGGCATGCCGCAATCGCTTGCGATCAGTGCCGCCTTGTTCAGGGCGACGGTTGCGGAGGTCACATTGTCGTCGCGCTCGGCGACGGCAGCGAGGTCGGTGATCTCGCGGACCCGGTCAGCGAGGGGCGGGCACGCTGGACGTGGCCGGGCAACGAGCGGGAACCGCTTCGCTATCTGGCTGACGTCCATATCACTGCCATTCGATGACGATGCGATTCAGCGGGTTCTCGAAGGTGAAGCGGCCGGGCTTCGGCGCGAGCGGGATCGCGCCGAGCGACTGGATCTCGAACTCGACGTCGAGCGCCCGGAAGCCCTGGTTCCAGGTGCGAATCTGGTCGGCGACGTCAGAGGCGAGGGCTTCGGCGTCAGGGCCGTGGCCGATGACGCCGAATTCGTACCGAGTGGCGCCGTCGGAGGCCTTCTTTGCGTAGGGGCGCCGGGTGAGGTAGGTGAGGGTGCCACCTTCGAAGACCGCGGTCGAGGACGGGTAGGGCGCGGTGACCAGGCCCTTCTCGATGGCCTCGTTGTTGGCGGGCATCCGGCTCAGGCCGTTCGGCATGGCGCAGGTGAGCCACAGCTCCAGGTACTCCGCCGATTCCGGGCCCCGGAACGTGACGTCCGTCCACGCCTCGGTGCGCGGCTGGCGGAAGATGTCGCTCAGGGCGTCCGCGTCGACCTTCTGGTCTCCGTTGGTGACGAGGGTGACGGTGTTGTCGGGGTCCAGGGGGACGAAGACGCGCGGGTCGTCGGCGATGCCCCGGCGCAGCGGCATGAACGTGTTCATCTGGCTGCCGACGCTGCGCCAGGCTCCGTCCTTGTTCTCGAAGGCGATGGAGCGGGAGACGCTGCCGCGCAGGCGCAGTGGGGTCAGGAGTCGTCCGCCGGGGGCGAGCTGGTCGAGCCAGGCGTGCGGGATGCCGTGGGCGCCCACGGTGGCTTCGATGCGGTCGTACGGCGCGTTGGGAGTATGGCCGACGGCGCCGTCTCCGAGGATCACTTCGACGTTGTGGATGTCGGCGGCGGCCAGTCCGCCGCGTGCTCCGTCCACGATGTCCTCGTCCACGTCGATCGTGGTGACGTGTCCCGTCTCGCCGACGAGGTAGCCGAGGAGTCCGGCGTTGAAGCCGGTGCCGGCCCCCAGCTCCAGGATCTTCTGGCCGGGCTGGACGTCGAGCTGTTCCAGCATCATGGCGACGATGTCGGGCTGTGAGGCGCAGCTGATGGAGCGGCCGGATCCGTCGAACTTCGTGTCCACGGGGGCGTTGCCGTACGCCTTTTCCAGTGGGGCGTTCGGGACGAAGAGGTGGCGGGGTACGGTCCGCATGGCCTCCTCCACCCGGGGTGTGCGCACGCACCCGGTCGCGACCAGATGGTCGATCAACTGGGCGCGCAGACGGTGGGAAGAAGGGGCTTCGATGGTGTCATTGTTCACTCCGTTAACCGTAGCGCTCGGCGTCCCCTCGGTTCGGGTGGACGCGGCGTTGTCGCTCGTTCCCATGACTACCTCTCTCGCGAGTGTTGACAAGGTGTGCTGGTCCCGGGCGGGGAGGCCCAGGCGGTTGAAGTGGAAGATGCCGTGGTGGGCGATCACGGCCCGCAGCCCTCGTTCCAGGCGGCCCTGACGGTTGAGGTCGGCGAGCTGCTGGCCGAACCACTCGAACGTGGCTATCCACTCGGCCAGCGGAGCGAGTCGGCCCTGGGTGACGCTGCGGCTGGTGGTACTGACATCGACGGTCATCAACCGGTGGACAGCGGCCCGGTGCCGATGCGGAGTGGGGACCTTGTCGCCGGGGCGTTCGGCCGCGATCTTCGCCCAGACGTCGCCCTGCTCGTACCAGTCGAGTCCCGCCGCGCGCATCGCCACGATGAGTAGGAGGACCGCCAGTTCGCGGCGGCCGAGCTGGGGACCGCTGACTGCCTGCTGGCGGGCCGCCTCCTTCAGCAGGTGACGGCTGTCGTAGTGGAACAGGGTGTGCGCGATCTTCATCGCGGCGGGGCCGCCGAAGGCTGTCTCTTCCGGCTCGTAGATGCCTCGCGTCCAGGAAGCGAGGACGTCGGCGCCGACCAGCTCGTCCAGGGCAGCGTCCAGGGCCTTCGCCGAGTCCGGGCCTGCGGCACGGTACCGCAGCCGCCACCAGGGGTACTTCCGCAGGAAGGACCACTGGGCCAGTTCCGACTCCTGGGCGATCAGCACCGGGAGCAGATGCTCCACAGCGGTGGCCTCCGCGCGGCTCCAGTCGGTGAACCGGATGAGGCGTTGCGGCCATTCGCCCGCTGCCATGTTCCCTCTTCTCGTCGTCTAGTTGATTAGGAGGCAGGTGTCCCACCCGGACGCAGACGGCGTGCCGGTGTGAAAGGAGTGCAGGGCGAGGGCGGTGCCGGCGGCACCTTCGAGGAGTCCGATGTCGCCGCCGCCGGGAGGGTTGATCAGGGAGTCCGCCAGGGCGTCGGGCGGAGTGTCGCTGATCGGGGCCAGGAGCCGGGGCAGGCATTCGGTGAGGCCGGGAGTGCGGGCGTCGTCGGCAGCGAGTTGCGTGATGTGTGCCAAACCCGCGACGCCGTGGCACAGGGAGACGTCCACGGTCGCGTCGAGTTGGCCGGGGTCGGTCATGGAGCGCAGGAGGGCGGATTCGGCAACGTGTTGACGCGCTGGGTCCTTGAGGGCCAGGGCGCCGAGCTGCTGGGCGCGGGCGAATCCTGCGGTGCCGTAGCACCAGGACGGTCGGGAGGGGCCGTGGCCGGTCGTGCCGGAGCGTAGCTGCTCCCGAGTGATCCAGTAGGGCCACCACGGGCCGGCGGGGCCGTGCTGCTGCCAGTGGTCGAGCCAGGCCAGGATGCGGGTGATCGCGTCGAGGTGGCCCTCGACGGTGACGCCGCGGCGGGCCGCGAGGGACAGCACGGCGAGGGGGCCGCCGATGCCGTGGGCGACGCCGTTATTAGCGTGCCCTTCTGGGTACTCCGGGGATGTCGTGCCAGAGGGAGCGAGGTGGCTCCACCAGCCGGGCAGAACTTCCCCGTGGTGTTTGACCGGCTCGGTCAGGCGGACCAGGTAGGTCAGGATTTCGCGGACGACGTCGGTGCGGACGTCGCGGTGCAGCAGGAGACCGCCCATCCCGCTCAGGCCGCGGATCGCGTCGAACTCCGCCAGCGCGGGCATCTCGCCGCGGTCCATGCGTGCGTGGGCGTCGGCGAGCCGGTCCCGGATCGCCTTTGTGACGTAACGGTCGAGGGTGTCCAGAGCGTGGGCGTAGCGTCCGGGGCGGTCGGCGGCGGCGTGCAGGGCGAAGGTGAGCGCGGGCGCCCCGTAGTAGAGGTGGCTGTCCGGTCCGCCGACGGCGGGGTCGGCTGCGGCGCAGGCGAGCCAGTCGTGGGCGCGTTGCCACGGCCCCTGGCCGGTGCGGGCCCGCTCGATGTGCAGCAGCGCGACACCAGCCGCGCCGTGCGCGAGCGACTGCGGCCACCAGCCCTGGCGGTGATGCAGCCCCCGTACATCCTGTGGCGAGGCGAGCCGCTCGGCGATCGTGTCGGCGGTGGTCCGGGCGCTGTCACGAAGGTTCATGGTGATCTCCTCGGTGAGTCCAAGCCATGGCGGCAGCGTGGGCCAGCCGTACGCACATCCGCTCGTCGTCCTTGTCGATGCCAACGGCGCGGATGTGGTGGGCGTGCAGCAGCGAGTCGAGAACGAGGTCCGGGTCGATGCCACCGGAGGTATCCAGCTTCTGCCGGTAGCGGGTCAGGGCCTCGTCACGCTCGCTCCAGGCGCTGGCGATGGCAGCGCCGCCGGGGGCGGCACGCAGGGCCGCCCAGCCGTCGGTCGGATCGGCCAGGCGTACCGCCTGACCGCGCACGGCCCGGTCCATCGGGCGCGGGTCGGTGATTCGGCCGTGGGCGGTCAGCCAGTCCATGCCGGCTGCGGTGCTGCGGGTGAAAGCGGCGGCGAGGGATACGAAGTTCGCGGCGGCGATTACCTGCCGGTGCGGGCGGGTGCTCTGGGCGAATTGGACGGCCAGGGCTCGGGAATCGGCGGCGAAGACGTCCTCGGCCAGGCTCATCAGCGGCCCGGGGCCCCACCGGCCGGTCTCCGGGTAGGAGGTCGCGAACTGCATGTCGGTGAGTAGCCCAGTACGGCGCAGTCCGCTCGCCCAGGTACTCACGCGCTGCGCGGCGAGGGCGACGTCCTGCTCGCTGGGGACCGCGATGCGCAGCCGCAAGTGCCAGCGGGGATCGCGGTAGCGCATGTACCACCAGGTCGGTGGCTCGGCCCACTGGCCGAGCAGCGTGGGAAGATGGGCGGCAAGGATTTCGGGCTGCCGTTCGACGTGCCCGTATAGCTTGATCAGCAGCCAGGAGGCGGTGCCCGGAAGGTGACCGTGGTCGCGAGTGACGAGCTGGTCGGCGGTGACGGGAGGGACAGTCGGCCACTTCGGCGGGCGGACGGCCGTCATCGGGGCGATGATCTCGTGGGCCCGTTCGTCGAACCAGCCTAAGTCGGATTCCGCTTCCGTCAAGATCACCGATTCATGGGTGTCCAGGTGGGCGCGCAGCAGCGCGAGGTGCGCGCGCTCGGAGAGGTCCAGAGGCAGGAGCTGGTCGCCCTCGGCCAGCGCGACTTTCTCCGGGACTCGGCGGTGTGCGTGCCACTCGTCGGCCGCCTTGTGCCACTCCTGCCAGGAGGCGCGGCGGTCGGGTAGCTCCGACCGGTCCAGTCGCCACCTCGCCGCAGAGAGGACCGCACGGCCATAGCGCACGCGCGGCAGGTACGGAAGGGCGGTGGCGGACGCCCAGGGGAAGACGGTCAGGACAGCGGTCTGGGCGCGGCTGATCTCGGTGAGGAAGCGCGCGAGCGGCGGCGTGTGGCCCCGCAGGTCCAGCGCGTGCAGCGTCATGGGGTCCAGTAGGCACGCCCGGGAGAGGGATACGAGGTAGAGCCTGCGGCGGTCGCAGCCCACGGCGAGGTCGTCGAGCGTGATCGTGCGCGCATCCACCTCACGGTGCTCCGCCAGGCTGATGACGGCCGGCAGGACTTCGGCGACGCGGGTGACGTTGGTGTCGCCCCGGTCGAGTGGAGCGAAGGAGACCTGCGTGGGCACCGCGCCGGTCGCGTTGACCGGCAGCTCCTCCAGCATGACGGCCATGCGGGCCTTATCGTCTGGTGCGAGCAACCCCAGGCTGCGGCCTATCGTGGTGCCGATCCCGCGGGAAGGGGTGATGCCGTGAAGAACGAAGTCTCCACTCTCCAGAGCCTCTTGTGAAGCGGCACGGATCTGGAAGCGCAGCTCCGTGTGGGCCGGCACCTGCGGGGCGTCTGGTCCTCCGACCGTCAGTGTGCGAATCAGGTCCTCGTCCAGGATGATCTCGTCGCGGCCATCGAGGACGGCGGCCTGGGCGAGGGCGAGCAGCCGCTGTTCACGGGAGGACAGGGCCTCATCCTGTTCAGGTTCCGCATCGCGGTATCCGGCCGGGAACCCGAGGCCGACGTCCGGGTCCACCAAGTCCCGGACCGGGACGAGCGAGTTGATGCCGTACCGCTCGAAGAACCGGTTGTGGTAGTCCTTCCACGCCGGAGTGCCGAAAGGGTACGCACTCAGCCGGGCCAGCACCGTGGCGGCCTGCTCCGCCTCGCGGGCCACCTGTGGGGGCAGAGTGAGGGAGCAGTCCATGCGCAGGTCCAGCGTGAGTGGCTGGGTCTTGACGGTGCTCAAGGCGGACATCTTATGACGCAAGGCGGTACGCAGGCGCCGGCCGTCCACCGGGGCCAGGATCTGGTTGTGCTGGACGATGGCGCCGCGGATCGTCCGCAGATCGGCCACGAGGTCCGCGACCGATGGCACGGCGGCGGCTTCAGCCTGGTCGACCAGGTGGTTTAGGGCATCGAGGGTGGCAGAGGGCGCGTGCAGGCTGCTGATGAGCACACCGCGTTCGACCAGGCTGCTGACGAGGACTTCCACCCGGTCAGCGGGAACGTTGGGGAACTCGGTGCTCATCAGTTCGACGACCGCATGGACGGGGATGGGCGAGGCGGCGGCGTCAACGGCGATACGTACGGCATTGGTGTACCGGAGAGACACTTCGGCCGCCGGGCTGCCGTCGGTGCGGTGTGAGCGGGGCGGGTAGGGCACGATCAGCCGATCGCCCCGTACGAAGATGGTGTTGTTTGCCATCACATGCAGGTGCCGCAGGAGTTCGGGGTTTGCTTCCAGGCGGGCGATCAGGTCCGTGATCCAGTCGCCATCGGCACGGATGACGGGCCGGTGCCCCTCACCCCAGGACCATCCCGGTCGGTCCCCGAACGAGGCGGGCGCGATGCCGGCGAATAGACCGTTCGGGGTCGCTCGGCCCGTTATTCGCAGCAGGTACCGCATGACCGACACCACTGCGCGGCGCAACGGACGGGGCGCGGGGCTGGCCAGCGAGCACAGAGTCTGAACCTGCTGCGCGAGCGAAGGACTGGCCTGCTCGATGGATTCGGCGGCCTCGCACAGCGACCATACATCGCGCAGCCACGTCTGCCACCGCACCCCACGGTCCGGAGCGTCGTCGGTGAGGTCCGGCCACGCGGGAAGCGACAGCCTCGAGTATCGGGCGGCGCGCACCAGCGCAGCGTCCGCGCACCGGTACAGAGGATCGTCCTTCCTGGAATCCATGCACCCTCCCAGGTTGTGGGTGTTGGGGGTGCCAGCCCGCGCGGGACCAGGCCGCGCGGGCTGGCAGATCGGCGCGTGGGGATCAGGCCACGTTGGTGGCGCACGGGCTGGAGCAGGTGCTGCCGCAGCCGTCGTCGGTGAGGTTGATCAACGGGGCGGAGCCGTCATCGGACTCCAGGACGCTGATGTCGAGGTCGAATTCGTCGTTCTGCATGTGCTGAGTCCTCCGTTGTGTCCTGCGCGGCTTCGATCGAGCCGCGGCGGATGTGCCGCGTGGGCGGCGCCGGCACGACATGGGCGTCGTGCCAGCGAATGGTGCGGTCAGGAGCCGCTGGAGATGCAGGCGTTGCCACCGCAGGTCGAGCCACAGCCGCCGTCGGAGGCGATACTCGCCCCCACCGTGCCACGCGACTCGATGACGCTGATGTCGAGGTCGAACGGGTCCGGCGCGGCAGAGGCCGAGGCGGTCCTCACGCGCTGGTAGGTCACCCTGGGAGTCACGGGAATCCTCCTGATCGGTCCGGTGGAACACTTCGATTCGGTGTGTTGCTGTACGGCCGGCTCTGCCCGAGGGGCGGGACCTGTGTGGCCTGCGCCGGTCGGGCCTCCTCGGCCACCTCGCCAGACACGAGAGCTGCTGTCCGGCTGAGGAGTTGGGGGCGGACACGGAGTCCGACGAAGGGGGCGGAATTGGGATACACAGTCAGGCTGCTGTGGGCTGTGCCTGCGGATGGTTCTTCGCGGCTTGGTCCAGTACCCGGGGGAAGTGCTCGGTCCGCTCGTCGCCCTCGGCTTCCTGGGCGCGGAGGTCGCCGAAGCGCTGCCAGTAGCGTCGGCAGACATCGCTGCTCATGACTATTGCGGCATAGCACGGCAGTTGTCCGTCGCGGACGCGGCCGAGGCAGTGTCGGAGGCTGAGGGCGCAGATGAGCCGGTTGGCCGACATGAGCTGCGTGTAATCCCCGGTCTCCATGGCCTCGGGCTTCCACAGCTCGTCGAGGTCGGGGCTGGTGGACACCCGGTTCAGCCAGTCGAGCTGGTTGCCCACCAGAAGCACCTCGCAGCCAAATGGTGGAAGCCCCGGTGTCCGGCTCCTTCATGCGGCCTCCGCGAGGGCGACGGTCGGCGTTCCGTTATCCGAGCGCTCGGGCGTGTACCGGCGGCGCACCACCTCCGAAGCGGCAGCGATCGGCGGCAGACCGACCGTGATCCGGCGTGCGTCGACGGACGCCGGATCACGCAGCGGGCACAGCTCGATTCCGTCGGATCGCAGCAGGAACTGGGTGCCGTACTCCTGGTCGCATCCGCTGGTGACAAGGACGCGGTCGTGCAGGTGCGCCCAGTGCTTCACCAGCGCGTCACCGGCCTCGACCGCCCGACCCAACAAGGTAATCGCGGCGCGCTGGAAGATGAGGTCGTCGTCGCTGTGCAGGGCGATGCTCCACGCGGCACGGGCCGCATCGGGGCCGACGAGGCGGTGGCCGGGCCAGTCGTGCTCGGCCAGGATGCGGCGCAGCACCTTGACGTTGGCGTGCTCGGCGTGACGGCCCTGACCCACGTGGACGGCGTCGAGCTGGTTGCGGACGCGTTTGGCCCGGTGCACGGCGGACTGGGCTGCACGGGCGAGCAGTTCGCGAGCGAGGTCGGGGCGCTGGGGTGCGGCGGTCGTCACGAACGGCTCCCTTCGCCCGGGGCCGACGCAGGCGCGTGGACGCGGCAGTCAATGAGGGCGCTCAGCCCGGCCCGGCGCTCGGCGGCGAGTTCGAGGCGGGCGACTCGTTCACCCTCTCGTCCCGTGTCGAAACCCCGGATGTCCCAGCCCATGTCGGTGAGCCGATGCAGAAGGACGGCGATGCGGCCGGGGCCCGAGGTGTCACGGGCCTGGACCTCGGCCCGTACTACGGGCAGGCCCTGGCGGGCGGCAAAGTCGGACGCCCACAGGGTGATCAGCCGGGTGATGTCGTCGGGCTGATCGGGCAGAGTGTGGACGCAGCCGAGAAACAGGCAGGAGCCCTTGCCCCCGCCGAGGCCGGGGTCGCGTTCGGGGATCACGCAGGCCAGCAGCCTCCCGTCCTCGAACAGCCCGGCGGGCATGGCCGCTGCGCGGAACTGTGCCGGGATGTCGGAGCGGGCTGGTACGGGCAGGCCCTGCAAGGTGAGCCAGCGCTGACGGTCCTGAACCAGAGCAGCGGCTTCCTCGCGCTCGGCGTCCGTGCGCAGCGTGCGCATCTCGTAGATGGCGGTTGACGTCGGGTGATTTAGCCCGGAGGGCAGTGGCTTCCCGCTCTGCGGTTGGATCACCAACTGGCTTGGCGTCCTTGTGTCGCTCACCGGCCAGCCCCGGATGCATCCGCGGGCCCGCAGCCAGCGTTGAGCTGCCCCCAGGCATGGCCGAGGACGACGAGCTGCGTGAGATCGTTGGTGCCGACGACGCTGAGAAGTTCCGTCCTCTGCCCCTTGACGTCGGCGGGTGCGATGCCGGCGGCCTGTGCGACGTCGAGCGCGACCTTGTGGGCGGCGAGCGCGCGCCAGAGCTTAGCCTGCTTGGGGGTGACATCGGGCGCGGGTCCGGGGGCGGTGGGCTGGGGTGCCTGCCTGGCAGACAGGATGGCGTGCACAAGGATGTGCTGGGGCGCGCCGGGGCAGTGCAGCTTGAGGCGCAGCGCCTTGAGGTAGCCCTTGATCGTCGGGGGAGCTATGCCCCGCCGGGCGGCGATCCTGTGCGGACCCAGGCCAGCCGCCAGTTGCGCGGCGATGGCCTTCTCCGTCTCGGTGAGCGGCGTGGTCGGTGACATGGTCGCGGTCATGGCGTAGGTTCCAGATCAGTGTGTGGTCAGCTCACGAGCGGGGCTGTCGTCCCCGTCGGAGTTCAGGCGGTGGAGCAGGCAGCGGCCCTGGTCGGGGTTCATGGTGATCGTGAGCCGGTCGGAGCCGGGAACGTCCCCGGGCTTACACGCCACATAGGCACCGATTCCCACGGTCTTTGTGAGGTGACGTTGAAGCCGTGCGGAGGGGTCGGCGACCTCCTCGGCGGTGAGGCGGTGGGTAAGACGGTGCGCCTGTTCCAGGCTCATCTCGATCGTGAGACGGTCGGCCTCGTGCTCGCAGGCGTGCTCGACCTGCGCGCGCACCGGAGCTCCGATGGCCCCGGTGATCAGCCACTGGATCCGCTTGGTGAACCGGCGGACGCCGCGCCGACGGTGGAGCTGGAGATCTTCTGCGAGGTTCGGGGCGCCGAGAAGGCGCGCGAGTGTGACGGCCGAGCCCAGCTCGTCGTCGGCCAGGTGAAGGTTCAGGGAGGCCGTCCCCACGTCGATGGTGCTGGTGAGGCCATGGTCGGAGAGTGCGTCTTCGAGTTGCTGGGCGGTAGCGCGGGCGGTGATCCAGGGCTGCAGAAGGGCGGCGATGAGCGCGCGCACGGATGTGGCGGTGGCCAGGGTGAGGACGACGCGGAAGGTCTTCTCATCGAGCGCCGCGGTCGCCTCGATACCGGCGTGGCGCAGCCAATCGGTGGCGTCTTCCACGGTGTTGTCGAAAGGGCACCTGCTGCTGTACACCGTCAGGTTCAGGGCCATCTCGTCGTCGGTGGTTTCGAGCGTCGCCGTGAAGTCGGCAGCGGCTAGGGCTTCTTCGAGCTGCCGCTTCTCAGAGGCGGCGCTTCCCGCGGTGGCGGGCTCGGGCACCGTCAGGGGGTTCGCGTTCATGGTCACTTCCGAATCGGGTGGTGTGCTGCGGTGCCACCGGCCCCCACATCCAGGAGGAGGGGACTGCGGGGGCCGGCGGCGGGCCCGTGCGCGGCGGTCGTGCTCCGCGGTGCCGCGCAGGGGGGCTCATGCGGCGGTCGGGTCGGGTCGCGCCCAGGCGGCTTCGGCGGCGAGGTGTTCGGACCACTGGATGTGGTCCTCTCCAAAGGCGGCGTCGCCCAGGCGGATGCGCTGGACTTCACCGGTGCCGGCCGGTGGGTAGGTGTGCTGGATGTCGCGCCACAGGCGTTGGAGGACGTAGTCGCCATCGAGGGCGTGAGCGCCGTGCAGTTCCATGGCGTCCTGGGCGGACTGCATCGCCCACTGGTGGCCGAGGTACTTGGCATTGATCAAGTCGGCGTCACAGGGCAGGCCCTGGTCCAGGAGGTGCACGGCCTGGTAGGCGAGTATCCGGCCGGCGCGCAGGCGGCCCTCCATGCCGCCGACGCGGTCCCGCAGGACGGGCAGGTCGGCCAGGGTGCTGCGGTAGCGGGGGCGGGTCTTGAGCCGCGCGGTGGTGGTATCCACGACCGCTTCGTGGATGCCGAGGCTGACGGCGGCCAGGTTGGGGCGGCCGTAGAGGATGCTGCTGCTCTGGGCCACTGCCAAGCCCTGACCGACCTCGCCGACCACGTTGTCCTCGGGGACGCGGACGTGGTCGAGGTCGAGACGGCCGACGGAGAAGCCGTGCAGGCCGAGCCCGGCGCGGTGGTCGGGGACAGAGAGCCCGGGGCGGTCGGCTTCGACCATGAACGCGGTCAGCGCCTGCGAGGTGCTTACTCCGGCCGCAGCGGTGCGGGCGACGACGAGGTGGGCTCTGGCGAGGTGACTGTTGCCGATATGGACCTTGCTGCCGGTAATCACCCACTCGTTGCCAGCGCGCTCGGCAGTGGTTTCGATGCCACCGATGTGTCCGCCGGCGAGCGGTTCGGTCACGGCGATCGACAGCAGCTGGGAACCGTCCGCGACCCCGGGAAGCCAGCGGCCCTTCTGCTCGTAGGTGGCGAAGTGCAGCAGGGCGCCCACAGGAATCAAGGTGGCTTGCAGAATGGCCGCGGCAGCCGCTGAGACCCGCGCGATGCGGTGGACCAGGATCGTCTTGGCCACGTGTCCGGCATCCAGCCCGCCGAAGACAGCCGGGACGGTGACAGCGAACCAGCCCCGTGCGGCCATCAGGGCGGCGACCTTGCGCTCCACCCTGCCCGGAGCGGCCTCCATCCGCGCGGCACGCCCCGTTATGTGCTCGGCCGCGAAGGCGTCCGCCTCCTGCCACAGCAGGTCGTGGCGGGCGGTGAGGTAGGGACGCAGGGCCGGTGGAGGCGTGGTGGGTGTGGCGGACATGGTCTCCCTCTCCCTGGATGAAGGTCGCAATGCGGAGCGGCCGGGGGATCGCCTATGGCTCCCGGGCGGGGGTGGAACGGTCTAGCGGACGGGGGCCCGGGACATGTGGTCCATCACCTGCGTGCCGGTGTTGATGGTGATGTCCCTGATCCGTCGGGCCTCGCTCAGAGGCCGCTTCTCGGGGTCGATGACGCACACCGTGCCCAGCACGGCACCGCTTTCGTGGATCAGCGGTGCGCCGAAGTAGGCGCGGATCCCGACGGCGTCGATCACGTGGTTGCCGCTGAAGCGCGGGCTGGCGTGTACATCGTGCAGCGGGAGGGCCTTTCTGCGGGCCATGACCTCCGGGCACCAGCCGTGATCGCGGCTCATGGTGCGGCCGACGACCACGTACCCGCTGTCCGCGGGCGGCTGGTGCAGCCCGACGAAGGTCTGCTCCTCCAGGAACAGGTTGACGAAGCCGTACAGGAACCCGGCCCGCTCAGCCATGGTGCGGGCCAGTTCGTCGATGTCCTCGTTGGCCACCGGGGGCACGCCCAGGCGGTTGAGCAGCTCATAACGCTGCGCCAGCTCCAGCGACTGCTGGGGCGACTGGCTGGATGGGACGGTGCCGGGCGGAGTGAACGAGCCTCGGGTGGCGTCCCGCATGTCGCGTCGCGGCAGGGGCCGTGCGGGCGGGGCGGTCTGTGGCGTGCGGTAGGGGTTGCTGGGGTGCTGTGACATCAGGCGTCCTGGAGGGTCGTGGAAGGGGCGTGACCAGCGCGGCTGGTGGCGGCGTTGTTCACGGCGTGGTCGACGAGGGTCAGCAGAACGCCGGCGACGTGGTTCGGGTCGCGGGCGTCGCAGGTGACCACCGGCACGGCGGCGGGAAGTTCGAGAGCGGTGCGGACCTGCTCGGGGTTGTAGCGGTGGGCTCCGTCGAACTGGTTGACGGCGACGACGAAGGGCAGCCCGATGTCTTCGAAGAAGCTGACGGGGGTGAAGCTGCTCTCTAGACGGCGGGTGTCGACCAGGACGACCGCGCCGACAGCTCCGCGGGAGAGGTCGTACCAGAGGTCGACGAACCGGTCCTGGCCCGGCGTGCCGAAGAGGAACAGCTCCAGAGGCACCGGGGCATCGGGCAGGCTCAGGCGGCCGAAGTCGAAGGCGACCGTGGTGGTCTGCTTGTCCTCTAGGCCCGCCAGGCTGTCGACGTCCGCGCTCGCCTCGGTCAGGTACTCCTCCGTGCTCAGCGGTGTGATGTCGCTGACGGCGCCCACGGCGGTGGTCTTGCCCGCGCCGAAGCCACCGGCGATCACGATCTTCAGCACGGTCGCCGCACCGGCCTGCTGGTGCGGCGAAACCGTGGTCGGGTCATCCGGCCTGGGGATAGGCAACGGCATCAGGCCACTTCCTCTTCAAGCCCGCTGTAACGGCTGCCAGCAGTTGGGTAGACGGACCAAACCCTGCGCCGGTATCGGCATAGGACTGGGTCAGAGGGACGACGAGAGCGTCGGCGTCCAGGAGGTCGGAGACGAGCACCTTGACGGCGGTCACGGGCCGACGGAGGCGGCCCGCCAGCTCGACCACCGACCGCCGGCGCTCCCGGCACAGAGCGAGAATCTCCTCGCACTCCTCGGCCTGCGCCGGACCGGGCCTTCCCTGCCCGGCCTCCAGCACGGTTTCCAGAGCGAGCAGGTGCCGCGGCTTGGTACGCCCGCGCGTCAGGGTGTAGGTCCGCACGAACGCCGACTCCTCGGCCACGCGGCCGTACGTCCTCACCGGACCTCTTCGCCCGTGCCGACGCGGACGGGGATCAGCATGTACGGGGCGAACTTCTGGACCAGGCGGCCCATCTCGAACCCGACGGTGCCCGCGTCGGCGTCCCGGGTGGCGATGACAGCGAGGATCGTGTCCACCTCACCGCGTTCGTTGCCGGGGTGGTTGTCGAAGGCCGCGCTGCGCCCGGCGCTCTGGACGAAAAACAGGCAGTCGTCGCGTTCGATGATGACCTGACCTGCCGGTCGCTTCTTGTGGGTGGGGCCGGTGATGTTCGCCGCGAGGGAGGCAACCCCGCTGAAAGCGGCCGACAGTTCGTCCGCCCAGTCCTTGTCGACGTCGCTGTCCAGCAGCCGCAGTCCGTCACGCGAGATCAGCACGGCGTGCGTGACGCCCGGCGTCTCGGCGGCGAACTGACGCAGCAGCCAGACCATGTTGTCCCGCTGTCCGCTCGTCGTCGTCGCGGATGCGGGCGTGCCACCGGTCACGTTGTTCATCGCGGGGTGGGTGCTCATAGGGATCGCTCCAGAAGGGGGAAGGGCCAGCGGGTGTACCGGGCCACTGGGAACGCGGAGGGGCGGGTCACGGGGTGGGATGTTCTGCCGGGGCGGGAGGGGGACTGGCGGTGCCGCCAGCCTGGAGGCCGTTGCGGAAGGCGGCTGCGAGCCCGGGCGTTGCCGCGGACACGAGGGCTTGCTCCCGCTCCCGTGGTGGACGGAAGAATCCCGCCTGGCGTGTGCGCGTGGGCAGAGCGGGCGCGTCGACCGAATGGCCCGCTGTGGTCGGTTCCCCAGCGGCGTCGGAGTGTGCGACCTGTCCCACCCCTGGGGCGGAAGGAGCTGCGGCCACCTGCTGCGGCTGTCGCCCGGAGCCGCGGGCTTCCTCGGGCGGCAGCGCGTCCGCGTCCTCGACCGATGGAATGGCAACCAGGAGCCGTGCCGGTATGACGACCAGGGCGGTGGTGCCTCCCGTCACGTTCTCCTGCAGGAGAACGGACAACCCGTGTGACTGTGCGATCTTCGCGGCGACCAGCAGACCGAGCTGTCCGGCCCGGACTTGGCCGCTGACGTCGACCTCGTCGGGGGCCTGGAGCAGGTGGTTCATCTGTGCCCGCGTCTGCGGGTGCATCGGGATGGCGCGGTCCTCGACCTCGATGGCCAGCCCATGTGGCACCCGCTGCGCGCGCACCATCACCCGCGTCGCTGGATCTGAGCACTCGCAGGCGTTCTCGATCAGCTCAGCGAGCAGGTGCGTCAGGTCCGGCCCCACATGGCCGGGCAGGCCCAGCTCGGCACCCACAGATCCTGCCGCGACGGCCACCCGCGGATACTGCACAACCTCCGAGACGGCACCCCGCAGCGCGGTCGTGACCGCAACCGGCCGGCGCACGCTGCGCAGCGACTGCCCGCCCAGGACCGCCGTGCTCTCCACCTGGCGACGCATCCGCGTCACGAGGTGATCGATCTCGAAGATCTTGGCCAGCAACTCCGGGTCATCGGTCAGCATCTCCAGTCGACTCAGGGCCTGGAGTGCCTTGCTGACCAGGGCGTGCTCGCGCATGGCCAGGCGGCGCAACACTTCCAAAAGGACGACGGACTGGGACTCGTCGTGCACGCGGATCAGCGACGTGATGGCCTGTGCCTGGAGCGCACTCAGCGCGTTGTCGATCTCGGCGATCGGAGTGGGCGACTGCGCGGTGTGCGGGTCCGGCAACGGGGGCCGTTGACCACGGCACAGCTCGTCCGCCGACCACTGCACCGACTTCTCGACGGCCGCCACTGCTCCCGTGACCGCATTCAGGGCTGCCGCCTGGGAATCCGCCACGGCCGACTGCACGGCTCTGGCGACGGTGCGCGCTCCGCATGCCGCCACCGCGGCGACCCCCGCCAGTCCGCAGACCAGGCCGGCCAGGACCCAGCCGGGGCCTACGACAGACGCCGACCGGAGAGCGAACGCGGCGAGCAGCAGCGCGGCAAGGAGCACCAGAGGCAGTGCCACGGCGCGGCGGACACAGTGCAGCGCGTTCGCATCGACCGGGGGCCGCCGTCTGCGGTGGCAGGTAGGGGCCGGCCGTGCCGGGCAGGCGCTGTCAGACATGGGAATCCTCGTCAGGGGGTGGGGTGGCTATGCGTGCTGCGGCGTCAGGTAGGCGGTGGGCTGGCGCGTGCTGCGGGAGGTGGAGCGGGGTGCTGGAACCGCGAGTGCGCCGCGGCGGGGTGAGGACTGCGCGGCCATCTGCTGAAGGAGCAGGGCGCTCTGAATCAGGCCCATGTGACTGAACGCCTGCGGGAAGTTCCCGAGCTGGCGCTGCTGGACGGGGTCGTACTCCTCCGCCAGGAGCCCGAGGTCGTTGCGCAGAGCCAGGAGGCGTTCGAACAAGGCGCGCGCCTCGTCGAGGCGGCCGGTCAGGGCAAGGCCGTCGACGAGCCAGAAGTTGCACAGGAAGAAGGCGCCCTCGTCACCGGTCAAGCCATCCACCCCGACGTCCTCACCGCAGGTCGGGTACCGGTACACGAGCCCGTCGTCCGTGGAGAGTTCACGACGGACCGCATCCACGGTACCGATGACGCGCGGGTCATCGGGCGGCAGGAAGCCGGTGCGGGGGATCAGCAGCGTGGCAGCGTCCAGTTCCTGCGAGCCGTAGGACTGGGTGAAGGTGTTGCGTACCGGGTCGAAGCCCTTGTCACAGACCTCCCGGTGGATCGCCGCCCGCAGCTCGACCAGCGGGGCCACGTCGATGTTGAGGGCGCCGGCTTCGACCAGGCAGATGGTGCGGTCGACCGCCACCCAGGCCATCACCTTGGAATGGACGAAGTGCCGGCGGGCCCCGCGGATCTCCCAGATGCCCTCGTCGGGCTCCCGCCAGCGCTGGACCAGGTGCTCGATGAGCCGCTGGTGCAGGACCGCGGTGTCGGCGCAGTGGGCGACTCCGCTCTGGTGCGCGAGGTACAGGGTGTCGATCACCTCGCCGTACACGTCCAGCTGCAGCTGGTCCGCAGCCCCGTTCCCGACCCGTACCGGAGCCGATCCCTCGTACCCGGGAAGCCAGGGCAGCTCCCGCTCCCGCAGGTCACGCTCCCCGGTGATCCCGTACATGATCTGCAGGTTCTCCGGGTCCCCGGCCACGGCCCGCAGGAGCCATCGCCGCCATGCCTGTGCCTCCTGTCGGTATCCGGTTCCCAGCAGCGCGGCAAGCGTCGTGGCGGCGTCGCGCAGCCAGGTGAAGCGGTAGTCCCAGTTCCGATCGCCGCCGATCCCCTCGGGAAGCGACGTGGTCGGCGCCGCGACGATCCCGCCGCTCGGCCCGTAGATCATGGCCTTCAGCGTGATCGAGGACCGGACCACGGCCTCGCGATAGGGCCCGTTGTAGGTGCACTCCTGCGTCCAGTCCTGCCAGAAGGCGAGCGTCTCGGCGAGCGCGGCCTCCGGGTCAGGAACGTCCGGTGCGGGGGCGTGGGACGGGCACCAGCTGAGCACGAATGCCACACTCTGGTCGGCGGCGATGGTGAAGGCGCTGACGACGACGCCGTCCTTCTCCACCTGCGGGACGCAGGCGTTGAGCCACAGAGCGTCCGCGCCGGCCTCCGCGACCATGCGCCCACCGACCTCGTGAAACCACGGGCTGACGCTGCCGTACCCCGGCCGAGGACGCATGGTTGAGACCATCTCCACTTCGCCAGTCAGGCCCTCAGCGATCCGGATCACCTGCGGGGCCCCGTCGCGCGGCGGCATGAAATCCAGGACCCGGACCGAACCAGTCGGGGTACGCCACAGCGATTCGAGAACGAGCGAGTCACCGCGGTACCGGCGCTCGGCGACCGTCTCGGAGCCGGATCGGCCTGCGGAGGGAGCCGGTGCGATCTGCCAGGAGCCGTGCTCCTGCGTACCGAGCAGGCCGGCGAAGACGGCCGGCGAGTCGAAGCGGGGCAGGCACAGCCAGTCGATCGATCCGTCGTTACAGACGTGGGCGCTGGTCTGCGTGTCGCCGATCAGGCCGTACTGCTCGATACGCGGAAGACGCTTCATCGTGTGGATCTCCGTGATCCCCGCGAGTCCGGGGAGGTGCCAGGGCCGCTGCGGCGGCCGGGAAGGGTGGGATGGCGGCCGGTTGGTGGCCACCTCGGTCAGGCGGAGCGTTGCCGGGTGGCGGCAGTCTCTCGGCGGCTCGCGCAGGTCCTGCCGCCCGCTCGCCGTGGAGCACTAGCCAGGCCGTCAGCCCCAAGAGCAGAGCGATTACGACGGCTTCGGTCACCGTCACGTCCGCGGCCCCGAAGCGGCGAAGACCAGGCAGAGGAGGGCGATGGTGAAGACGGTCCCGCACAGGACGTTGACCGTCGACCTCGGCCGACGACGTCTGCCCACCATGGTGATCGAGTCGAGACCGCTGTGTTCCACGTAGGCGCTTAGCTCCCGGGTGGCTTCGGCAAGGCGGACGAGGTACACCCGGCTCGGCATGTATCCCTCGGGGATGCTCTCGGAGCACAGCTGCTGCACGCATAGCAGGGCGGGGATCGTCGGAGCGGTGCGTGCGCCCAGCTGGGCAACGTGGCCGCGCAGAAGGCGAACGAGGTCCTCCACGTCCGCAGAGTTCTCGGGCAGCGGCGAATCTTCACCTAGCACCAGCGTCACCGTCTCCGACGCTGCCACCACGTGATCGCGCTCCGGCGCGGCCGTCTCGGTTGGGGGCGTGCGTCCCCCGAGCCGGTCGCGGAGTTGGCCGCCGTTTCGGCGGTGAGCAAGCGAAAGGCGCATGACGCAACTCCCGTTCGGTTCAAGCCAAAGTGAGTAGGGATCGTCAGTCGGCACCGACGACCGGCGTGCGAAGTGAGTTATCTGGTCGCTACGTTGAGCGAACCGCGGATCCAGCCCGAGGGGTATGCCTTCGCGGGTAGGAAGGCCGCCAAAGGCGCCAAAGATCATTTCGGAACTGGGGGGCAGTTCATGGCCCGTGTACGCAACGTCGCCCTCGCCACGCTCCTGCGCGAAGCTGGCTGGTCGCAGCCGCAGGCCGCTGCGGCCGTTTCCCGTGTGGCCGGCGAGTGCGGGGTGCGTGAGCTGGAAGCGATCTCCCGTTCGCACATCTCCATGTGGGTCCTCGGCACGAAGCCGAGCGGAAGAGCACCGCATATCCTGCGCGAGACGCTGTCCCGCAGGATCGGCCGCCACCTCACCCTGGCCGACCTCGGACTGGAAGAAGCGCCAGCAGGCACGTCCGACACCGGATCCGACTGGAGCGTCGACCCTCTGACCGCACTGGCCGAGCTGGGAAGCGACGATCTGGACATGCACCGACGGAAGATGCTGGCAACCGCCGCCTACTCGGCGGCCGGCCTCGCCCTGCCCACCACGTCCTGGTGGGCAGCCGCCCCCGCCGCAGCGGCGAACCGCCGAGGGGCCTCCTCGCGCTTGGTTGCCCAGGCCGACCTCGATGACGTTCGCGATCTCACGGCCTACTACTCCGCGCGTGACCAGCAGCGAGGCGGCGCATCTGGCCGCAAAGCCCTCGCCAGCCACCTTCTCGACGAAGCGGTGCCGCTGCTCGGCGGCCGATTCCGTACAGATCAGCTCCGCCGCGACACCTACTCCGCGGTCGCGGAGATGACGTACCTCGCCGGCTGGATGGCCTTCGATGCCGGCGAACACCGCACCGCACAGCGTTATCTCACCATCGCCGCCAGGATCGCAGCCGAAGCCAACGACGGGCCGCTTGGCGGCCACGTCCTGCGCGCCCTCGCTCACCAGGCCGTCGACCTGGGACATCCACGCAGAGCGCTCGCCCTGGCCGACGCGTCGATGTCCCGCGACCGCTACGGCCAGGCCAGCCATCGCGAGAAGGCGCTGCTGGCAATCGTCCACGCCCGCGCCCGCGCGGTCGACGGCGATCGCGCCGGGACCCTTGCCGCCATCAGCCGTGCCGAACGGGACCTCGGGCGTGCCGACACCGCCGAAGCGCCGGCCCGCGTTGGCTTCTTCCAGGAAGCCTCCCTCGCCCACGAGACGGCCTGTGCCCTGCGCGACATAGGGCAGCCCCTCGACGCGGAGATCCACTTCAAGCGGAGCGTGGCCACGCGCCGGCGCCAGCAGTTCGCCCGCACCCACAGCGTGACGCTCGGCTACCTCGGCGCCGTCCAGGTACAGCGGGGGAACCTCGACGAGGCGTGCGCGACCTGGAACGAAGCACTCGACGCAATGACGGGTATCCAGTCCGGCCGGACCCGGGACGTCATCATCCGCATTCAGAGCGATCTCTCGCCCGTTCGGCAACGAGGTGGCCGCCACGTCACCGAGTTGGACCGCCGGGCACGCGGCTTGCTCCGGGCCATAGGCTGATCGCGAAGAGGGCGTTCGATGCCTGACGGCGGCCCGCGGACGAGCATCGCCCGAGGAGAGGAACCAGTACCGGTGACCACGTACGAGGTCGAAGCAATCGCAACGGTCGTTGGTGGGCACACCCGCGTCCAGGATGACTATCAGGGCGGAGTTGAATCGGTGATCCGGTTCAACGAGGCGTACCCCCTCGAAACTCTGCAGGGCATCGAGGCGTTCTCCCACCTGACTGTGACATGGCGCTTCCACCAAGCGCGCCCCGAAGACGTCCAGTTGCACGCACGCAGCCCACGAGGAAACCCGAAGTGGCCGGCCACCGGAACCTTCGTTCACCGCAACCACCGGCGTCCCAACCAACTTGCCATCAGCTACCCGCGGTTGCTCGGGGTTGACGGCAGGGACCTTGCCGTCACCGACCTCGACGCGGTCGACGGAACTCCCATCCTCGACGTTGCGCCGTACTTCGAGCAGTTGGGCCCCCGCGGTCCGATCCGTCAGCCAGTTTGGCCGGGCGAGATGCTCGCGACCTACTGGGAGGACGCGGCAGGGCGCCCTGAATGCTAAGTCGGGGCCAGACCAGACGGAATGGGTGATCACGCCTACTTTCTGGTGCCTGATGGAACCAGCTGAGAAACTGCCAGGGTCTGCGAGGAGGGGCACCTTGGCGATTGGCGCGTCTGGACACCTACTGCGGCTGTTCATCGCGTCGTCTCGACGGGGAACCCGAACGCAACCCATGTGGTGAGTCCGTCGTCGCTCACGCCCCAGTCCTGGGCAAGATGGTCGACCATGTGCAGGCCACGTCCGCGAGTGTCCTCGTCGTGTACGGGCCGCATCCGGGCCGGCGCGGGGTTATGGTCGCTGACCTCAACCAGAAGGCGGTCCGCGCTGCACTGCACCCGCAGCTTGACGTCGCCATTGCCGTGCTGCATAGCGTTGGTGACCAGTTCGGAGACCGTGACGACGACATCGGCGGTCAGCGACTCGGATAGGTGCCACAGGCGCAGGTGTGAAGCGGTCATTCTGCGGGCGCCGGCGATGCGGTGACGCTCGGGTGCAAAGGCGGCGTCGAACCCTTGTAGGGGTGCGCGAGTTCGCCGGTGCTTGCCGTCTTGCTCGGCAAGTGGAGCGCTGGTGCTTGTCGTCGAGTTCATCGCTGGCCTCCAGGTCATGCACAGAGTCCGTGATCACCTCGGCACTCTGAGCGATCACTGCAATGAGCCTGGCCAATGCCGGGAACCGAAACCACCCACGAAGTCCCATCGGCTTGGCCTGGCCTTTGCCGAGGAGGCTTCGGTGTCCCATCGGACTTCCCTCGACCTTGCTGGATGCCCCTTGGGAAGGGCAGCTTGAAGTTGAAGTCGGTCTAGCGTCGGTTGAGTTGACGTGCTGGCGCATGAGGAGGGCACATGTCGGGAACGCAACCCACCTTGTTTCGCGTCGAGATCGACCGGCGCTCGTGGAAGGACCACGTCGTCTTCCTTCGGCACTTCAGGAAGTCCGCCGCGGAGGTTGCCAAGCTCGATGGGATGCCGCACCTAGCAACGCTGGAGCCGGCGGCAGCTACGTTCGAGGCTTGGTACTACACCGCTCGGAAGCCGCAGAAGGACTTCCAGCGGGTCCTGACCCACATGTTCGGTCAAAGCATCGACCAGCTCTGGGGACTAGCCGCAGAGGTGACCCATGGCGCGGCGCCCGGCACGCCACAGACCGATGTCCCTGCCTACCTCGGCACGGACCTGCGCAAGATGAGAAAGGTGGGCGCGATGGCTGCGCGACGTGCGATGGAGTTCACCCTGGGGGCCGAGAACCGCCAGGTGGGGGAGGAGACGCTGGGTTTCCTCCGCGATGAGGTGTCCCGCATCGCCCAGGAGTACCCGCGGGTCCCCCTCCCCGAGCTGTGGGAGGACCTGGCCCAGGCGCAGGACGACGCCTTCCGGCTCATCGAGGGCGGTCGAGCCCGGCCTACGCAGGCCCGTGAGTTGCTGCGAATGGCCGCCATCCTCTCTTTTATGATGGCCAAGGGAAGCCACGACATGGGGGACCCGGCGACCGCCCGGATGCAGGCCCGCACCGCCGGCTTCTGCGCCCGGGAGGCCGAGGAACCGGCGCTCGTCGCTCTGGTCGACGGGCTCAAGAGCCTCATCGCCTACTGGGCGGGGCAGCCCGAGGACGCCCTCCACTTCGCCCGCCAGGGCGCAGCCGCCGGGCACCAGAGCGGCAGCGTGTCCGTGTGGCTGCCCGGCCTCGAAGCCCGCGCCGCCGCGGTGCTCGGCGACGCCGAGGCCGTCCAGGAAGCCACCGTGCGCGCCGAACGCCTTCGCGAAGCGATCAGCCCCGATGCGCTGGACGAGCTGGGCGGTATGCTGACCTACTCCCTGCCCAAGCAGCGGTACTACCACGTGGAGGCGGCCGTCCTCCTGGGCCAAGGCGACGACCGTCTGGGAAGGCTTGCCGAGGAGGCTGTCAAGGGCCTGAGCGACAAGGACGACCCGAACTGGGCCTTCGGCGACCTCGCCGGATCCCAGTGCAACCTGGCCCTGGTCCGGCTCAACGGCGGCGACCTCGAAGCCGCAGCGGACGCCGTTCGCCCCGTCCTGGACCTGCCCCCCAGCTACCGCAACGCCGGCATCGTCACCTCCGTCCACCGCGTACGCAACGCCTTGCCCACCGACCCCCTGCGGGACGCGGCCATCGGCCGGGAGCTGCACGAGGAGATCGGGCTCTACAAGCCCAACCGCCCCGCCCTGCCCCGGTAGACGGCACGCCGGTAAAGTCGCTGGCATGCACCCTGTCGCCCGCTCCAGCGCCCGCCTCACCCTGCGCGAGACCGAAAACGGCGACGTGGAGGGCGTGCACGCGATCTACGGCAATGCGGAGGCCACGCGGCACCTCTCGTTCGAGCCGCGCACACGCGACGAGGTGTGCCAAATAGTGGCGCGGTCAGTCGCTTCGGCCGCGGCGGAGCCCCGTACGGAGTACGGCCTAGCCGTCGTTGAGCGGCACACGCAGGACTTGGTGGGGGTCGGTCGCCTGGCGACCGACCCCCACCAGCAGCGTGCGGCCACGATGGGCTTCGCGCTGCGCCCAGACATGTGGGGGGCCGGGTACGGCCTGGAGATCGTCCACCTGCTCCTAGGAGTGGCCTTCCTCGACCTGGGCCTGCACCGCGTCTGGGGCGCGCGCTCGCCGCTTAATGCTGGCTCCGCCCGCACCATGGCCGCCGCCGGGATGGTCGAGGAGGGCGTCATCCGGGGCCACATCCAGCGCGCCGGGCAGTGGCGGGACTCCGTCGTCCACGGCATTCTCGCCGAGGAGTGGGAGCAGCCAGCCTGATCCGCCGCCGACCCGGGCCGCTATGGGTTCGGCTATGCACAGCTGTGGTTCTTCTACTCCGACGCCGGTCATGTACCAGAGGGCCCCCACCTCGGGGGCGGTTAAGGTCAGCCCCGTGCGGGGCCAGCGCCGCGACGGCGCGGGCGTCGGCGGCGGTGTCGACGCCGCGGCGGTCGCCGAGCAGATGGGACCGTCAAAGCGGAGGTCGTCATCGGCACCACCCGACATGCGACGGTCCAGTTCGTGCGGATGGGCCAGGACCTGGCCTCGTAAAGGCAAAAGGACCGACCCTGCGGCTCCGCCCCGGGCCGGTCCCTCGCTGTGCCGCTGCAGCCGATTCGCCATTTAGGTCTCTAAGAGGTCGTTTTCTCCCGTTGTTTCATCCCGGAATTTGGTGGTTGGTCTGCGGTGTCGGGTCGCGCCAGGAGATGGTGTTCTCGCCGGTGAGGCGGCGGGCCATGAGGTCGGTCATGGCGATGTGGATGACGGCTTCGGAGCGGGTGGGCAAGGTTTCGTAGTCGCGGGCCAGGCGGCGGTGGAGCATGAGCCAGCCGTAGGTTCGTTCGACCGCCCACCGCTTCGGGATCGGGGTGAAGCCCCTGGTCCCGGGTTTGCGTCCGGTGATTTCCATGTCGATGCGGAGGGCGGCCGCGTGCTCGACGAGGTGCTGGCGGTAGCCGCCGTCCACCCACACCTTTCGGATCCCGGGGTGGTCGGCGGCGACCTGGTCCAGGAGGCGCGTGCCGGCGATCGAGTCCTGCACGCTCGCTGCGGTGACCAGCACCGCGAGGAGGAGCCCGAGCGTGTCGGTGACGATGCTCCGCTTCCTGCCGACGATCTTCTTTCCAGCGTCGATGCCCTGGCCGGTGGCGGGGACGCTGGTGGAGGTTTTGACGCTCTGGGCGTCGATCACGCAGGCCGACGGCTCAGCGTCACGCCCTTCCTTCTCGCGTAACAGCTGCCTGAGCAGGCCGTTGAGCTGGGTGAATACGCCCTCGTCGGCCCATTTGGCGAAGTAGCCGTAGACCGTGTTCCAGTGCGGAAAGTCGTGCGGGAGGTAGCGCCACTGAACCCCGGTCCGGTCCACGTACAAGATCGCGTCCATGATGTCGCGCAGGTCATGTTCCGGCGGCCGGCCGAAGTCCAGGGCCCTGCCCCGGCGCTCGAAGCGCCAGGCCGCCAGCACCGGCTCGATCAACTCCCAGCGTGCATCGGACAGATCACTCGGGTACGGGCGTCGCGTCGGCATGCTTCGGACGTACCGCCGCGGACCGAGTGCGCCCAGGCGCACAGCGACGACAACGGAAGCACTCGGCTGCGAAGGCCGGGCGTCCTGGGATGAGACAGGCACAAGCCACGTCACGCCCCACCTGCCACCCCACCTGACCAGCAAGAACCACCCCGCATCTCCAGCAGCACGAGCATCACACCCTGACGGTCTGAAAACCACTGGATACGCGGGCAGTCCGGGAGAAAACGACCTCTTAGGACGTCGACCGCGGCCCCCGATGCCGCGCACTGTTGGGCGGCCTCCTCGGTCTGCTTTTTCCAGGTCTCGAAGTCGTCGTCGTTGAGACGTTCGGGCAGATCGCCTTCCCAGTAGATGGTCCAGTCCCGGTCCAGGGTGAGGAAGTGGCGCCCGCAGCTCTGGCGGAACCTCTCGTAGTCCTGAAACTTCTGGACCTCGGCGAAGGTGACGACCTCGATGAAGGCCGGACCGATACGGACGTCGCCAGGGCCGCCGCTGGCTTTCGCCGGTTCCAGCTCGACCGGGAGTCCGCGGGTCGCCCCCATGAGGGCGAGCCGGGCCTGCGTCTGAGTGTGCAAGAACCGGGACAGGGTGACGTCGCGGCGGGCATCGCGCCTGAGCGAGGCAAGGCCGGGCACCCCGGCAGCCTGCAGATAGGCGTACGCGGCCCACCACCGCACCGCCTCCACCCCCGCTCCCGGCGCAGCTCCGATGATGATCTGAAGTACCGGGGCCGTGTTGCCCAGACCGACGAAGGTGTCGCTGGCCCGGCCCGAATTGTGGAAGGGGGTCACGGCCTTGGGCAGCCAGCGGCTATGGAAGAACTCGGTGAGGTCGGCCACCGGTAGTCGGCGCCCTCCGGGCGACCGAACCACGCCTCCCAGTCAATCGCCCGGAGACCCTGGTCGATTGCCCGCCATATCTCTTCGTCCCGAGGGTGCATGCCCGACATCATGGCGGATCGGTAGACGAGGACGTGGGGGTTTTCCCGAGCGGGTCACCCTTCCCGGCCCGCTTTGCACCAGCCCTTCGTCCGGTGCCCACATCACAGCAACAGTGGACAGGGACTTCGGATCGCTCCCGACGGACACCTCTTGCACGCCCGCTGTGACGGTGGCTACCGGGATACAGGGCCGTGTCTCCTGAAGGGCACGGGCACGAAGCGACCGAGAGGCCATTCCCCTGGATTGCCTCTTATCACGCGAAAGATGGTCGACTCACCAGTGCCGATCTTGCGTTCCTACCAGCTCACCCCTCGCTGGCGGCGAGCTTACAGAGCCTTCCCGGTTCATGATGCAGCGCGCAACATAGACCACGATCGCCGGTTGGCCAAACCGGCGATCGTGGTGACCATTGGTAGCGGTCGTGCTCCCTGTGCCAGGCGGTGGGGAGAAGCAGGATCGATGAACGACGCTGCCCACTGGAAGAGGGGTGGAGAGTGGTCTGACGTGGCCGAGCCACAACCTTCGCAAGCGCTGGTGTCACTGCCGAGGAAATCCTAACTTTTAGCTACGGCAACATAGAGGCTCATGCGTGCATCGCATTACAAAGCAGAATTCCCGATGTGAACAGGGTTTTTGAGGTGAGAAATGCCAAAGATCGTAAAGGAGGATGCCTATGCAAAATGGGAACTCTATACCGGTTGACGCGGCCGGTAAGTGGCTATGTGAACACTTCAAAGACGACCCAGCGCCCCGGGTCGACATCAGCTTCAGGGACGAGGAGCCGGACCCGGTGGCATACCGGCGCATCCTAGAGATCCTCTTCCGGCCTCGCACCGACACCCCCGCAGCATAGAATTTACGCCACATGGGCGACCCCGGCGGCACCGCAAATGCCCCGGGGTCTGGCCAGTCGCGAAGGGACTGACATGGGCAAGGCTCTCACGCGTGCAGTTGACACCGCACTGCGAACCACCGGTACGGCCACACTACGGGCCGTGGACTACCTCCGCGTGTCCACCGAAGAACAGGTCGACGGATACGGCATCGCCTACACCGGAAAGAAGACCGTCCGCCACATCCAGAAGAAGGGATGGGAGCACGTCGGCACATACGCCGACGAAGGCTTCAGCGGCAGCCTGGAGGCCGACGACAGGCCGGACCTGCGACGCCTCATGAAGGACGCCCGCAAGACCCCACGCCCCTTCGACATGGTCGTGGTCAATGAGGGCCGCGGCATCGGCCGCACCGGCCGCGCCTTCTGGAAATGGGTCTGGGACCTCGAAGACCTCGGCGTATACGTTGCAGTGGTCAAGAAGGACTACGACAACTCGACACCGGCCGGCCGCAGCCAGATGCGCAAGGACGCCGACTACGCCGAAGAAGAGCGCGAGCTGATCCGTGAACGCACCCAGGGCGGCATCCAGGAAAAGGCCGAGGACGGCCTCTACCCAGGCGGCATGGTCCCCTTCGGCTGGGACGTCGCCGAACGCGGCAAGAAGGGCGTCTCGCACTACGTCGTCCACAAGGAGGAGGCGGCGACCCTGCGCCGAGCGCGGGAAGTCTTCCTAGAGAGGCGCAGCTGGGAGGAGACGGCGTTGCTCCTCAACAGCGAGAAGCGCCTGACCCGGTCCGGAAACGGCTGGACCGCTAAAAACATCCGCTGTCGCCTCCTGGGGGACGCGGCCCTGGAAAGCCACGTCATATGGCGAGGCCACAACGCTCAGCGAGACCAGGACGGCAACCCGATCTATGGGGAAACCGTCGTGATCGACCTCCCGTCGATCTTCACGGACGAGGAGGTCCAGGAGCTGAAGTGCGCAATGGCGAGCCGCCCGCCGTCGACCAAGACCCGCTCCCGCACCTACCTCCTGACCGGCCTCATGACCAGCCCCTGCGGCAAGACCTACGAGGGCCACCAACACCGCCCCACAGAAGTCATCTACCGATGCAAGGGCCGACACGAGTCGTACGCCGGAGCGGGCGACCGCTGCACATGCCCCTACCTCGAAGCCACCAGCATCGAGAAGCAGGTCTGGAAGGACGTAATCGCGACGCTCGGCGACGCCGACCGCATGAAAGCAATGGCCCAAGATTGGCTCAACGCCACCAGCCACAAGCGCATCGACTACACCAAGCGCATCTCCGAACTGGACCAACGGATCGCCGAAACCGAAGACCTCATCGACATCACCGCAGCCACTGCCGCCAAACGCGCCCTGCGCCGCGGCCTGACCCGCGAGGAGGCCGAGGAGGCCGCAGAGCGGGCCGCCAAACCCCACGAAGACGAACTCGCCGGGCTGGAGAAGCTACGCCATGAGGCAGAAGCGTGGCAGAGGGAGGCCGCAGAGGCAGGCCACTGGCTTCAGAACCTGGAGCGCCTGGCCGAGGTCGCCGGCCGCAACCTGCAGGACGTCGAGCCCGCCGAAAAGGCCGAGCTGCTGCGCATGATGAAGACACGTGCGGAAGTCCTCCGCTGCGCTCCGAGGCGCAAGGGCGTTGCCTGTGCGGTACGGGAGTGGTTCGTGGCCGCCGACCGCGGCGTCCCCGTCCTCACAGACGATGCCTGGGAGCGGATCGCACCGCTGATGGGCGGTCCGCGCTGCACCATCGACCGCCGGGTGATGTTCGAAGCGCTCCTGGAGAAGGCCATCTCGGGTGCCCGCTACAAGGAGCTGACGCCGAAGTTCGGCGTGGACTGGAAGACGCTGCAGACGCAGGCGAACCGATGGCTGAGCCGGGGCGTCTGGGCTGAGGCGATGAAGCTGTTGGCCGACGTGGAGTCGGTCCCGGCTTGGCGACCGGGCCCGGTGGAGATCAAGGTGACCTTCGCACCGCTGGCTATTGAGTCGAGAGTAGGAGTCGAGGAACGAGACGGTTGGCCACCGGGCTCCCCACGCAGAACTCCGTGCGCTCGCCGAAGCCCTGCTGGACCGCGTCGTGCGCGACGATCTGCGCGTGCGCCCCGCACTCCCTGATCACCCCGGCGAGTTCGAGGAGCGCCGACACGTCGTGGCGGACCACGCTCAGCTCGGGGCCGTTCGCGTCACGGTTGACGACGAGCAGCGACTCCGCGTTCTCGGGCAGCCCGAAGAAGGCCTGCTCGCGGCGGAGCCCGCGCTTGGACAGCCGGCTCCGGGCGAGCCAGCCGAGTACGGCACTGACGCCGACCGCGATCAGGCCGAGGACGATGATGCGCAGGTCTCCAGTCATGGGGGCGCATGGTAGCGGCAGGGCAGAACTCTGTTCGGGTCGGTCCTTACGCGATGGGGAACTCGAAGTTACGCTGCGCGGACGGTTGTTGACAGGAGGTACGAATGCGTCGCGCTGTCGTACGTAATCTGACGCTATGGGCGGTCGGAGGGGTATTGGTGTCGGTCGGCGCCGCCGCGCCCCCTTCGCCTGGGCGATCGACGGAACCGGCCCCCGCGGCCGGTGCGCCCGCCGAGAAGGCGCCGGTCGCCGAGAAGGTCCCGGTCGCCGTCGGCCACGGCGGAGCGGTCGCCAGTGTCGACGCCGACGCCTCGGCCGCCGGCATCGAGGTCTTGCGGAAGGGCGGCAACGCCGTGGACGCCGCGGTCGCCACGGCCGCCGCGCTCGGCGTCACCGAGCCGTACTCGGCGGGTGTGGGCGGGGGCGGGTACTTCGTCCACTACGACGCCAAGACCCGCCGGGTCAGCACCATCGACGGCCGCGAGACGGCCCCCCGCACCGCCGACTCCCGGCTCTTCCTGGAGAACGGCAAGCCGATCCCCTTCGCCGACGTGGTCACCAGCGGGCTGAGCGTGGGCACCCCCGGCACGCCCGCCACCTGGCAGTCGGCACTCGACAAGTGGGGCAGCAGACGGCTGGGCACGCTCCTGAAGCCCGCCGAGCGCCTGGCGCGTGACGGCTTCACCGTCGACTCGACCTTCCGCTCGCAGACCGAGTCGAACCAGAAGCGGTTCGCCGACTTCCCCGCGTCGGCGGAGCTGTTCCTGCCGGGCGGCGAGCTCCCGAAGGTCGGCTCGACGTTCAAGAACCCCGACCTGGCCCGCACGTACGCGGAGCTGGGCCGCAAAGGTGTCGGCGCGCTGTACCACGGCAAGCTCGCCAAGGACATCGTGCGCACCGTGAACAAACCGCCCGTCGACCCGGACTCCGGCCGCGAGGTCCGCCCCGGCGACCTCTCCCTCAAGGACCTCGACAGGTACACGGTGAGGGGCCAGAAGCCCACGAAGACCTCCTACCGGGGCCTCGACGTGTACTCCATGGCGCCCTCCTCCTCGGGCGGCACCACGGTCGGCGAGGCCCTCAACATCCTGGAGCGCACCGACCTCTCCAAGGCCTCGAAGACCAGGTACCTGCACCGCTACATCGAGGCGAGCCGCATCGCCTTCGCCGACCGGGGCCGCTGGGTGGGCGACCCCGCCTTCGAGGACGTCCCGGCCAAGGAGCTGCTCTCCCAGCGGTACGCGGACACGCGCGCGTGCCTCATCAAGGACGACGCCGTGCTCAAGAGCCCGCTCGCCCCCGGCGACCCGCGCCACCCCAAGGCGTGCACCGCGGGCGACAAGGCGACGCCGACGACGTACGAGGGGGAGAGCACCACGCACCTCACCGCCTCCGACAAGTGGGGCAACGTCGTCGCCTACACCCTCACCATCGAGCAGACCGGCGGCAGCGGCATCACCGTGCCGAACCGCGGCTTCCTGCTCAACAACGAGCTGACGGACTTCTCGTTCGCGCCCGCCGACCCGAAGGTGCACGACCCGAACCTGCCGGGCCCCGGCAAGCGCCCGCGCTCCTCGATGGCGCCGACGATCGTCCTGAAGGACGGCAAGCCCGTGGTGGCGCTCGGCTCACCGGGCGGCGCCACCATCATCACCACCGTCCTGCAGACCCTGACCGGCTTCGTCGACCGCGGTCTGCCGCTGGTCGAAGCGATCGCGGCGCCTCGCGCGAGCCAGCGCAACGCCGCGCAGACCGAGCTGGAGCCGGGCCTCTGGGACAGCTCGCGGCGCGCGTCCCTGGAGAAGCTCGGGCACTCCTTCAAGCGCAACCCCGAGATCGGCGCCACGACCGGCGTCCAGCGCCTCCCGGACGGCAGGTGGCTCGCCGCGGCCGAGAAGGAGCGCAGGGGCGGCGGCTCCGCCATGGTGGTGCGCCCCGGGAAGTGAGACACGGCCGGGGGCCGGCCCACTTGGGGCCGGCCCCGCGGGCCGTGCGGCGACGGCCCGCTCCCCGCCGGCTGCGGGGTCGTACGATGGCCGCATGGTACGGACACCTTTGACGCCAGAGGAGCGCGAGCGCGGCGAGCGGCTCGGGCGGCTGCTGCGGGACGCGCGGGGCGTGCGGACCATGGTGGCGGTGGCCGCCGAGGCGGGCCTCTCCGCGGAGACCCTGCGGAAGATCGAGACGGGCCGGGCCCCGACGCCCGCGCTCTTCACCGTGGCGGCGCTCGCCTCCGTGCTCGGGCTCTCGCTGGACGATCTCGTCGAGCGGTGCGAGCTGCTGGCGGCGTGAACCCGCGGTGACCGCGCGGGCCCCGCCCCCGGCGGCGCTGAGGCCCCGCCGGGGCGGCGTCGCGCCCGGGTCAAACCGCGTGTAGTCGTCCCGTAAAACGTCTGGTGTTATCTTCCGGACCGGAATACTCCTGTCTGCACGGGGCGGAGCTGGTCGCATGACAGTGGGACAACTCCCGGATCAGGTCGGGGAGTTCGCGAAGTACCTGCGGGAACTGGTGGGGCGGCTCGACCAGGGCGCCGGCTGGTGCGGTGTGTTCTGGCAGCGCGACCCGGACGGCATGCGGGCCTGCCTGGACGGCGTCGAGGTGCCGCCCTGGGACGTGGTGCAGGCGCTGCTGCACGACCTCGCGGCCGACCGCGGGGTGGCGGAGGCCGAGCGGGAGGCGGAGCGGGCGCGCACCCTGCACCGCGCCTCGCTCACGGCGTACGACGCGCGGCCCGGCGCCCGAGAGCTGCTGAGCGATCGGCTCGACATGATGCTCAGGGAGCAGCGGATCGCCGCGGAGCGGGAGGCGGAGCTCACCCGGCGGCTCGCCGGGGCCACAGGGCCCGAGGCCGATGGCGTCGGTCTCGACCTGGCATGGGTGCGCGACGACCACGAGCGGGCGTCCGCGCGGTGCGTGGAGCTCCGGGAGCGCATGGACCGCCTCGACGCGGCGGAACGGCCCACGTGGGTGGAGTTCGGCCCCGGCGCGGTGCGGGCGGACCCCGGCGTGGCGGCTTCCGCCCCCGGACGGGCCCTCGGCGACGTGCCCGCGACGGAGGCGGCGTCCCCCGGCCCCTGGTTCGAACCGGCCCTGCTCGATCCGGACGACATGGGCGGCATGGACGACAGGGGTGACCCGTATGGCCCGGACGGCGGACACGCACCGGACACGGGCGCCCCGCACGACACGAGTGCTCCGTACGACACGAGTGCCGCGTACGACATAGACACCTCCCACGACCCAGGCACCCCCCACCACCCAGGCGCCCCCCGCGACACCGGCCCCCACGACGCGCCCGCCACCGTCGAACTCCTCGCCCGGCTCCGCAAGGAGGGCCGCAGCGGTGAGGCGCACGGCGTCCTGGTGGAGGTCGCGGGGTGGCCCGCCGACCGGCTGCCCGAGCTGGCAGGTGAGCTGCACCGCGCGGGGCTCGGCGCGGACTGGGCGACCCTGCTGTGGGAGGCCGCGTCCCTGCCGCCCGACCGCCTGGTGGCCCTCGCCGACGCCCTCGCGGGGGCGGGCCGCGCCGACGACTGCCGCAAGCTGCTGCGGCAGGGCGTCGCGCGCCCCGCCCCGGAGATAGCCGAGGCGATCCTCGCGCTGCTCGACGCGGGCCGGGAGCGCGAGGCGCGCGCCCTGCTGGACTCCTACCACCGCGTCCGCACCCCCGAGGACGCGGCGGCCTGCGCGCACGCCGCCCCCCACCGGCTCATCCCCCTGCTCCTGGAGACGGCGCGGGCGGTCTCCGAGGAGCACCACTGGGACCTGGTGCACGCCCTGCGCGTCGCCGGGTTCAGCGCCTGACCCGATCCGCCCCTGCCCTTACGCCGGCGCTCGGTGTCCGTTCTCGCCCGCTCGGGTACGAAACATGATCGACTCCGGCGGTTGACGACGATGGTCTTGCTCAGCCCGCCGCACGGGCTTACGTTTTCCTCTCTACGCACCCGGTCTACGTGCGTAGAGGCTCTCTGACGTCCTCTCAAGGGCAGTCCCTCCAAGGGCAGGTGAAGGAGCAGCTCATGGTCAACGTCGTACGCGCCGCACTGGTCCAGGCGACCTGGACAGGCGACAGCGAATCCATGATCGCCAAGCATGAGGAACATGCCAGGGAGGCCGCCCGGCAGGGGGCGAAGGTCATCGGGTTCCAGGAGGTCTTCAACGCCCCCTACTTCTGCCAGGTCCAGGAGGCCGAGCACTACCGCTGGGCGGAGCCCGTGCCGGACGGGCCGACCGTCACGCGCATGAAGGAGCTCGCCCGCGAGACCGGCATGGTGATCGTCGTCCCCGTCTTCGAGGTCGAGCAGACCGGCTTCTACTTCAACACGGCGGCCGTGATCGACGCCGACGGCGCCTACCTCGGCAAGTACCGCAAGCACCACATCCCCCAGGTCAAGGGCTTCTGGGAGAAGTACTACTTCAAGCCGGGCAACCTCGGCTGGCCCGTGTTCGACACCGCGGTCGGCAAGGTCGGCGTCTACATCTGCTACGACCGCCACTTCCCCGAGGGCTGGCGCCAGTTGGGGCTGAACGGCGCCCAGATCGTCTACAACCCCTCCGCCACCTCGCGCGGCCTCTCGGCGTACCTGTGGCAGCTCGAACAGCCCGCGGCGGCCGTCGCCAACGAGTACTTCATCGCCGCGATCAACCGCGTCGGCCAGGAGGAGTACGGCGACAACGACTTCTACGGCACGTCGTACTTCGTCGACCCGCGCGGCCAGTTCGTCGGCGACCCCGCGAGCGACAAGGACGAGGAACTCGTCGTCAGGGACCTGGACCTCGCGCTCATCGAGGAAGTGCGTCAGCAGTGGGCGTTCTACCGCGACCGGCGTCCCGACGCCTACGAAGGGCTGGTGCGGCCGTGACCGACCTGTACGACCGCCACAAGGCGGTCCTGCCCGACTGGCTCGCCCTCTACTACCGGCGGCCCATCGAGATCACCCACGGCGAGGGCCGGCACGTCTGGGACGCCGAGGGCCGCAAGTACCTCGACTTCTTCGGCGGCATCCTCACCACCATGACCGCGCACGCCCTGCCCGAGGTCACCAAGGCCGTGGCGGAGCAGGCCGGACGGATCATCCACTCCTCGACGCTCTACCTCAACCGGCCGATGGTCGACCTCGCCGAGCGCGTCGCCGCCCTCTCCGGCATCCCCGACGCCCGCGTCTTCTTCACCACCTCCGGCACCGAGGCCAACGACGCGGCGCTGCTCCTGGCCACCGCCCACCGCCGCTCCAACCAGATCCTGGCGATGCGCAACAGCTACCACGGCCGCAGCTTCACGGCCGTCGGCATCACCGGCAACGCCTCCTGGTCGCCGACCAGCCTCTCGCCCCTCCAGACGCTGTACGTGCACGGGGGCGTCCGCAGCCGGGGGCCGTACGCCGCGCTGAGCGACGCGGAGTTCACCGCGGCCTGCGTCGCCGACCTGCGGGACATGCTGGGGCAGGGGCGCGGGGGAGTGGCGGCGCTCATCGCCGAGCCGATCCAGGGCGTCGGCGGCTTCACCTCGCCGCCCGACGGGCTCTACGCCGCCTTCAAGGAGGTCCTGGACGAGCACGGCATCCTCTGGATCTCCGACGAGGTGCAGACGGGCTGGGGCCGCACGGGCGAGCACTTCTGGGGCTGGCAGGCGCACGCGGCGAGCGGGCCGCCGGACATCCTGACGTTCGCCAAGGGCATCGGCAACGGCATGTCGATCGGCGGTGTGGTGGCCCGCGCCGAGGTCATGAACGGCCTCGACGCCAACTCCATCTCCACCTTCGGCGGCTCCCCGGTCACCATGGCGGCCGGCCTCGCCAACCTCACGTACCTCCTGGAACACGACCTCCAGGGCAACGCCCGGCGCGTCGGCGGGCTCCTCATCGAGCGGCTCCGGGCCGTCTGCGCCCAGGCGCCCGCCGTGCGCGAGGTCCGCGGGCGCGGCCTGATGATCGGCGTCGAGCTGGTCGACCCCGGCACCGGCGGGCCCGACCCCCGGGCGGCGGCCGCCGTGCTCGAAGCGGCCCGCGAGCGCGGCCTGCTGCTCGGCAAGGGCGGCGGCCACGACACCAGCGTCCTGCGCGTCGCCCCGCCCCTCTCCTTGACCGTCGCGGAGGCGGAGGAGGGCGCGTCGATCCTGGAGGAGGCCCTGCGCAGCGCCTAGCCGTGCCGCTCGGCGACGGCCGGCCGGGCCGCCGGCCGTGTCGTCCATCAGAGAGGGAGCGCACCACATGAGCAACCGCACCCTGATCCGCGGCGGCCTCGTCATCACCGCCGCCGAGGAGACATACGCCGACGTCCTGATCGAGGACGGCAGGATCGCCGCCCTCGCCGCGAGCGGCAGCGAGGCGGCGCGGGCGTGGACCGCCGAGCGCGTCATCGACGCCACGGACAAGTACGTCATCCCCGGCGGGGTCGACGCCCATACGCACATGGAGTTCCCGTTCGGCGGGACCGCGTCGTCGGACACCTTCGAGACCGGCACCCGGGCGGCGGCCTGGGGCGGCACGACCACCATCGTCGACTTCGCGGTGCAGTCCGTGGGGCGCTCCCTGCGCGAGGGCCTGGACGCCTACCACGCGAAGACGGACGGGACGTGCGCGATCGACTACGCCTTCCACATGATCGTCTCCGACGTCGACGAGTCGTCGCTCAAGGAGATGGACGGCCTCGTGGGCGAGGGCGTGACCTCGTTCAAGCTGTTCACCGCCTACCCCGGGGTGTTCTACAGCGACGACGGCAAGATCCTGCGCGCCATGCAGAAGGCCGCCACGAACGGCGCGCTGATCATGATGCACGCGGAGAACGGCATCGCCATCGACGTCCTGGTCCAGCAGGCCCTCGCCCGCGGCGACACCGACCCCCGCCACCACGGCGAGGTGCGCAGGGCGCTCCTCGAGGCGGAGGCCACGCACCGCGTCATCCAGCTCGCCCGGGTCGCCGAGGCGCCGCTGTACGTCGTGCACGTCTCGGCCGAGGAGGCGGTGGCGGAGCTGGCGGCGGCGCGGGACAAGGGGCTCCCGGTCTTCGGCGAGACCTGCCCGCAGTACCTGTTCCTGTCCACGGACAACCTCGCGGAGCCGGACTTCGAGGGCGCGAAGTACGTGTGCTCGACGCCCCTGCGACCCCGCGAGCACCAGGCGGCGCTCTGGCGCGGCCTGCGCACCGACGACCTCCAGGTGGTCTCCACCGACCACTGCCCGTTCTGCTTCACGGGCCAGAAGGAGCTGGGCCGCGGCGACTTCTCCAAGATCCCCAACGGGCTCCCCGGCGTGGAGAACCGCATGGACCTGCTCCACCAGGCGGTCGTGGACGGCCGCATCACGCGCCGCCGCTGGATCGAGATCGCGTGCGCCGCGCCGGCACGGATGTTCGGCTTCTACGGCAAGAAGGGCACGATCGCGCCGGGCGCCGACGCGGACGTCGTCATCTACGACCCGGCGGCCGAGCAGACCATGTCGGCGGCGACGCACCACATGAACGTCGACTACTCCGCGTACGAGGGCAAGCGGGTGCGCGGACAGGTGGAGACGGTCCTCTCGCGCGGTGAACTCGTCCTCGAGCGGCGGGAGTTCCGAGGGAGGGCGGGGCACGGGGCGTTCGTGCCGCGCGGGCTGACGCAGTACGTGAACTAGGAGACCGCCATGGAATTCGGACTCGTCCTGCAGACCGACCCGCCCGCCTCGACCGTCGTGGGACTGATGCGGCGCGCGGAGCGCAACGGCTTCCGGTACGGCTGGACCTTCGACTCCGCCGTCCTGTGGCAGGAGCCGTTCGTCATCTACAGCCGCATCCTGGAGCACACCACGCGGCTGACCGTCGGCCCCATGGTCACCAACCCCGGCACCAGGACCTGGGAGGTCACCGCCTCGACCTTCGCCACGCTCAACGACATGTACGGCAACCGCACCGTCTGCGGCATCGGGCGCGGCGACTCCGCGATGCGGGTGGCGGGCCGCAGGCCCCACACGCTGGCCCGGCTCGGCGAGGCGATCGACGTCATCCGCGACCTCGCCGAGGGGCGCGAGGCGGACGTCGACGGTCAGCCGCTGCGGCTGCCGTGGGTGCGGGACGGGAAGCTGCCGGTGTGGATGGCCGCGTACGGCCCGAAGGCGCTGGCACTCGCCGGGCAGCGGGCCGACGGCTTCATCCTCCAGCTCGCCGACCCCTTCCTCACCGCGTACATGGTCAAGGCCGTGCGGGACGCGGCGGCCGATGCCGGGCGTGACCCGGCGGACGTGAAGATCTGCGTGGCCGCGCCCGCCTACGTGGGCGACGACCTGGCGCACGCCCGCGAGCAGTGCCGGTGGTTCGGCGGCATGGTCGGCAACCACGTCGCCGACCTCGTCGCCAGGTACGGCGAGCACTCCGCGATGGTGCCCGAGGCCCTGACCGCCTACATCAAGGCCCGCGAGGGCTACGACTACAGCCACCACGGGCGGGCCGGGAACCCGGACACCGCCTTCGTGCCCGACGAGATCGTCGACCGGTTCTGCCTCGTCGGCCCCGTCGAGTCCCACGTCGAACGGCTGCGGGAGCTACGGGAGCTGGGCGTCGACCAGTTCGCGGTGTACGCGATGCACGACGCGAGGGAGGAGGTCATCGACGCGTACGGCTCGACGGTCGTCCCGGCGCTGAGCTGATCAGCGCACGGCCCCCCATGCCATGGCCATGGCATGATCTCCGCGTGACCGTGACGCCGAGACCGCTCCGCCGCGCCGTTTTCCTCGCCGCGGCCCCGCTGCTGCTCACCGGCTGCGGGCTCGCCGCGGAGCTGGACCGGGAGGCGAACCCGGCGCGCGAGACGACCACGGCCGAGGTCACGCCGGACCGGCCCGCCGAGCCGTCCGGCCGCGCGCCCGGCCCCACCGGGCCGCCGGCCGCCGGCGCCACCCCCTGCCCCGCCTCGGGCTTGCGGATGTCGCCCGGCATGGTGACCGCCGCCATGGGGCTGCGCGCGATGTCCGTGACGCTGACCAACTGCGGCAAGGGCGTGCGCGAGGTGAACGGCTACCCCGACATCCGCGTGCGCGGCCTCGACCGGCAGTTGTTCTCCGTGACCGTGCTCAAGGGCACCGAACCGGTGACCACCATGGACGACCCGGGGCCTCGGCGGGTGCGGCTGCGTCCCGGCCAGTCGGCGTACACCTCGCTCGTCTGGCGGTACTCGGCCGTGCACGCCGCCACCCGCGAGGGAAGCGGCGTCTACGTCGAGATCGGCCCCGCCGAGGGCGCCGCGCGCCAGACCATCGAACCCGACGGCGGCCTCGACATCGGCGAGACGGGCATGCTCGGCACCACGGCGTGGCAGCGGAGCCCCGAGGACGACGGCCCCGCCGGGTCCCGGCCCGCTACGGAACGCGCGCCGTCCACTCCGGGTTCGTGAACTTCGTCCGCACCAGCTCCTCCGCCCGCGCGCGCTCGGCGTCCGTCACGCCGCCGGGGGTCAGGCCGTAACGGGCCCCGAACGAGGCGATCATGCGGTCGATCACCGCCTCCCGGGGCAGACCCGTCTGGCGGCGCAGGGGATCGACACGCTTCTTGGCGCTCTTCGTGCCCTTGTCCGACATCTTCTCCTTGCCGATGCGCAGCACCTCCAGCATCTTGTCGGCGTCGATGTCGTAGGACATGGTCACGTGGTGCAGGACCGCGCCCGTGCCCCCCTCGGGAGCCACCACCCGCTTCTGCGCCGCCCCCGCGATCTTCCCCGCGTCCGTCGCGATGTCGTTGAGCGGCTGGTACCACGCCTTGATGCCCATGTCCGCGAGGGCGCCGAGCACCCAGTCGTCGAGGTAGGCGTAACTGTCCTGGAAGGAGAGCCCCTGCACGAGGGCGTCCGGCACGGAGAGGGAGTAGGTGATGGTGTTGCCGGGCTCCACGAACATCGCCCCGCCACCGGAGACGCGCCGCACGACGTCGACGCCGTGCCGGGCCGCGCCCTCCGGGTCCACCTCGTTGGCGAGCGACTGGAAGCTGCCGATGATCACCGAGGGGGACGCCCACTCCCACACCCGCAGCGTCGGCGGACGCCGTCCCGCCGCGACCTCCTGGGTCAGGACCTCGTCCAGGGCCATGTGCAGGGCGGGCGACTGCGGCCCCTCGTGCACGAGCTGCCAGTCGTAGTCCGTCCAGTTCGTCGCCTGCGCCAGGGCGCGGCGCACCGCGATGCCGAGCCCCTCCGACGTGAGGCCGTACATCACCGTGCCCTCCGGGAGTGCCGCGTCGACGCGGGCCGCGAGACCCGCGGCGTCGGTGTCGGCGGGGGCGCCGTCGAGCGCGCCGTTGATCGCCTCCAGCGCCTCGTCCGGCTCCAGGAAGAAGTCACCGGCCACGCGCACGTGCCGCAGCACGCCGTCCGCCACCTCCAGGTCCACCACGACGAGCTTGCCGCCGGGAACCTTGTACTCACCGTGCACCGTGCGCCTCCATGCCCCTGTTGTTCCGTGATCGCCTCCCACGCTAACCGAGTGCCGGAATGTCCGATCCGGCGGAAGATGGGCAGGCGACAGGCATCACCACGGGCGAGCACACGGAGCAGCGATGAACGGGCAGGCGGACACGGGCGGCGAGCGGGGGCGGCACGTCCTCGTGACGGGAGCGACCGGCTACATCGGCGGGCGCCTCGTGCCGGAGCTGCTCGACGCCGGGTACCGCGTACGCTGCCTGGCCCGCTCCCCGGTGAAGCTGCGCGACCACCCCTGGGCCCCCCGGGTGGAGGTCGTGCGGGGCGACGTCACCGACGCGCGGTCGCTCGCCGAGGCCCTGCGGGGCATCGACGTCGCGTACTACCTGGTGCATGCGCTCACCACCGGCCCCGGCTTCGAGGACACCGACCGCACGGCGGCGCGGACCTTCACCGAGCAGGCGGCCCTCGCGGGCGTCGGACGCGTGGTGTACCTGGGCGGCCTCGCCCCCACCGGCGTCCCGCCCGCGGAACTCTCGCCGCACCTGCGCTCACGGGCCGAGGTGGGTGAGATCTTCCTGGCCGCGCGGGTCCCCGCCACCGTGCTGCGCGCGGCCGTCATCATCGGCTCGGGTTCCGCCTCGTTCGAGATGCTCCGCCACCTCACCGAGCGGTTGCCGGTCATGGTCACGCCGAGCTGGATCGGCACCCGCATCCAGCCCATCGCCGTCCGCGACGTCCTGCGCTACCTCGTCGGCAGCGCGGACATGCCACCCGAGGTGAACCGCGCGTTCGACATCGGCGGCCCCGACATCGTCACGTACGAGGAGATGATGCGGCGCTACGCGCGCGTGGCCGGGCTCCCGCACCGGTTCATCCTGCGCGTGCCCATGCTGTCCCCCGGGCTCTCCAGCCTCTGGATCGGCCTCGTCACGCCGGTGCCCCGCGCGCTGGCCCGCCCCCTCGCGGAGTCGCTGCGCCACGAGGTGGTCTGCGACGAGCACGACATCGCGCGCCACGTCCCCGACCCGCCCGGCGCGCCGGTCGCCCTCGACGAGGCGCTCTCCCTCGCGCTGCGCCGGGTCAAGGAGGCGCAGGTCGCCACCCGCTGGTCGTCGGCGGCGCTGCCCGGCGCACCCAGCGATCCGCTGCCCACCGACCCCGACTGGGCGGGCGGCAGCCTCTACACCGACCGGCGCCGGATCACCGTCGACGCCTCGCGCGAAGGCCTGTGGCGCATCATCGAGGGCGTCGGCGGCGACAACGGCTGGTACTCCTTCCCGCTCGCCTGGGCGGTCCGCGGCTGGCTGGACCGCGCAGTCGGCGGCGTGGGGCTGCGCCGGGGCCGCCGGGACGCCGCGCGGCTGCGGGTCGGGGACTCGCTGGACTTCTGGCGGGTCGAGGAGATCGAGCCCGGCCGGATGCTGCGGCTGCGGGCGGAGATGCGGCTGCCCGGACTCGCCTGGCTGGAGATGTACGCCGACCGCGACCCCGCGGGCCGCGTCCACTACCGGCAGCAGGCGTTCTTCCACCCGCACGGGCTGCTCGGCCACGCCTACTGGTGGAGCGTCTCGCCCTTCCACGCCGTCGTCTTCGGCGGCATGGCGAGAAACATCGCGCGCGCCGCATCCCGGGAGGCCAGAAAGGAGGAAGCAGGAGGGGACAAGGCGGTACGGAGCGCGCGTGACGGAGCAGCACCATGAAGACCTCGGTCGTCCTCTTCACCTCCGACCTGCGCGTGCACGACCATCCGCCGCTGCGCGCCGCCGTGGCCCGCGCGGACGCCGTGGTGCCGCTCTTCGTCCGCGACCGGGCCATCGCGGACACGGGCTTCGCCGGGCCCAACCGCGAGGCGTTCCTCGCCGACTGCCTGGCCGACCTGGACCGGCGGCTGCGCGAGCGGGGCGGCCGGCTCGTCGTCCGCGGCGGTGACGTCGTCGACCAGGTGCGCGCGGTCATGGCGGAGACGGACGCCACGGAACTCCACCTGTCCGGCGGCGTCAGCGGATACGCCCACGCCCGCGAGCGGCGGCTGCGGGCGGCCCTGGAACGCGACGGCGGGGAACTGCTCGTCCACGACGGCGTGATCACCGCGCTGCCGCCGGGCGCGGTGACCCCGGCGGGCCGCGACCACTTCGCCGTCTTCACCCCGTACCACCGCCAGTGGTGCGCCCAGCGGCCGCGGGACGTCCTCGGGCCGCCGCGCGGCGTGCGCGTCCCCGACCACGTCGGCTCGGAGCCCGTCCCCGGCCGGGACGGCGTCGAGGGCGTCTCGCCGGGGCTCGCGCGGGGCGGCGAGAGCGTGGGCAGGGCCCGGTGGAAGGCGTGGCTGCGGGACGGCATCGACGCGTACGGGGAGGGCGGCCAGGACGATCTGGCGGGCGACGCCACCTCGCGGCTCTCGCCGCATCTGCACTTCGGCACGGTCTCCGCGACCGAACTCGTCCGCGACGCCCGCCGCCGCCAGGGCGAGGGCGCCGAGAACTTCGTCCGGCAGCTCTGCTGGCGCGACTTCCACCACCAGGTGCTCGCGGCCAGGCCGGCGGCGGCGTCCCGCGACTACCGCACGCGCGAGGACCGCTGGCGCACCGAGCGGACGGCGGCCGAGGACATCCGCGCGTGGCAGGAGGGCCGCACGGGCTATCCGATCGTCGACGCCGCGATGCGGCAGCTGCTTCACGAGGGCTGGATGCACAACCGCGGCAGACTGCTGACCGCGAGCTTCCTGACCAAGACGCTGTACGTCGACTGGCGGGTGGGCGCCCGGCACTTCCGGCGGTTCCTGGTCGACGGGGACCTGGCCGACAACCAGCTCAACTGGCAGTGGATCGCGGGCACCGGCACCGACAGCCGACCCAACCGCGTGCTCAACCCCGTGCGCCAGGGCCACCGGTACGACCCGAGCGGGGACTACGTACGGCGGTGGGTGCCCGAGCTGGCGGAGGTCGCGGGCGGCGCGGTGCACGAGCCGTGGAAGCTGCCGGCGGCCCAGCGGGCGCGTCTCGGCTACCCGGAGCCGGTCGTCGACCTCGCGGAAGGGCTGGCGCGGTTCCGGCGGGCGCGGGGGATCGAGTGACGGGGGTGCGCGCGCCCGCCGTGAAGCGGCGCCGGGCCGGGGTGTCTCAGGCCGCCGCGCCCGGCAGCCACAGGTCGGGGCCGAAGACCTCGTAGCGGATGCGCCGGGCCGGGATGCCGGCGCGCAGCAGCCGCCCGCGCACCTCGCGCATGAACGGCAGCGGGCCGCACAGGAACACCGCGGCGTCCTCGGGCAGTTCGATCCCGTCCAGGTCCATCAGGCCGGTGCGGGCTCCTGGCTCCTGTGGGCCGGGCCGCTCGTACCAGAACACGGCGCGGGCGTCGGTCAGCCGCCAAACCAGCTCCCTGGTCTCGGCGCGCAGAGCGTGCTCGGCGGGGGAGGTGTCGGCGTGCAGCACCAGCACCGGGCGCGGGGAGTCGATCGCGGCGAGGTGGGCCAGGATGCCGGTCATGGGGGTGCAGCCGATGCCCGCGGACACGAGCAGGACCGGGGCGGTGGACTCGTCCCGCTCGTCGAGGAAGACATCGCCGAAGGGGGCGGACAGGGTCAGTTCGTCGCCCTCGCGGACCTGCCGGTGCAGCAGGCCGGAGACCTCGCCGTCCGGTGAGCCCGCCGTGCCCGCGACCCGCTTCACGGTGATGCGCCGCAGGTCGCCGCCGGGGTCGCAGGAGAGGCTGTACTGCCGCAGCTGGCGCACGCCGTCGGCCATGCGCACGCGCACGCTCACGTACTGTCCGGCCCGCGCCCGGGGAGCGGGCCCGCCGTCGGCGGGGCGGAGCAGGAAGGACACCGTGTCGGGGGTCTCGGTGCGGCGCTCGACGACGGTCCACGGCCGCCACACCTCGCCGGGTTCCACGGCCGCGTCCCGGTAGAGGCGGGCCTCCCGGCTGATGAGGGCGCCGGCCATCAGCCAGTACACCTCGTCCCAGGCGGCCGCCACCTCCGGGGTCACCGCGTCGCCGAGCACCTCGGCGATCGCGCCGAACAGGTACGTGTGGACGATCGTGTACTGGTCGTCGGTGACCCCGACGGCGGCGTGCTTGTGCGCGATCCGGTCGAGGAGCGTGTCCGGACGGGTGTCGGGGTCGTCGAGCAGCGCGGTCGCGAACCCGGCGATCGAACCGGCCAGCGCGCGGCGCTGGGCGCCGCTGGCCTGGTTGCCGCGGTTGAACATCCCGTCGAGCAGTTCCGGCCGGTCGCGGAACATCGTGCCGTAGAAGCGCGTCGTGATCTCGTCGAGTGCTCCGGCGACGGCGGGCAGCGTGGCACGGACCACGGCGGCGGACTCTGCGGACAGCATGGGGCCTCCAAGCGGGGCGGAAGGGGTGGCGGCGGCGATCACAGGAGGCTGCCGCTGCCGTAGGGGGCGTACAGGTCGAGGAGCCGGGTGCGGGACGAGCGCAGGCGGTGGACGAGGACGTCACCGACCCACAGGGCGACGCTCAGGCCGAACGCGGGGTCGTCCCGGCACATCGAGCGGACCGCGGTGGCGTCGAACTCGTAGGCGCGCACGGGGGTCGTCGCCTCGGCCCCCATGTGCCAGGAGTGCGGGGAGAACAGCCAGGACCAGCCGATGAGTTCGTTGTGCCGGAGGGTCTCGATGACCGCGGCGCGGCGGCCGGGCACGCGCATGTCGAGGTGGACGGTGCCGGTGCGGATGATCCAGAACCGGTCGGCCCGGCCGCCCTCGTCGAAGAGCCGGGCGCCCTGGGGGATCGACACCTCCCGGGCGTAGCGCATCAGCCGCTGCCGGTGCTCGGCCGGCAGTGCCTGGAGCATGCTGGGCGTCATGGTGGAAGCGGTCACGGGGTGCCTCCGGTAGGGAGTGTCGGCCTGTCGCCCCCAGGCTCTTGCAGCGCCCCGCCCCGGCCCATGGGCCGGTCGGCCCCCCGGCCGGGCCACCCGGTACCGGGCCGAGGGCCCCGCGCGCCGGCCCGGACGCGTGACCCGAGGGCCGAGTAGGGCCGACCGGCCCTGGCCGTTCGGCCGGGGACCACGGAGAATTCGCGGTGGACAAGGACCGGCCGTGCCCCGCGGGGACGCCCGGTGCGGGACACACATGGCGTGGAACGAGGAGCATCCGATGGCGGACGGCGAGCAGCCCGGACCCGAAGAGCCGATCAGGGTCTTCCTGCTGGACGACCACGAGGTGGTACGGCGCGGGGTGCACGACCTGCTGGACGACGAGCCGGACATCACCGTGGTCGGCGAGGCGGCCACGGTCGAGCAGGCCCTCGTCCGCGTGCCCGCGCTGCGCCCGCGGGTGGCGGTGCTCGATGTGCGGCTGCCCGACGGCGACGGGGTGACCGTGTGCCGGGAGCTGCGCTCGCGCATGCCGGAGCTGTCCTGTCTGATGCTGACCTCCTTCGACGACGAGGAGGCGCTGCTCGACTCGATCATGGCGGGCGCCTCCGGGTACGTGCTCAAGCAGATCCAGGGCTCCGACCTGGTGTCGGCCGTGCGGACGGTGGCCGCGGGCCAGTCCCTGCTCGACCCCAGCGCCACCGCCCGGCTGATGGCCCGGCTGCGGCAGGCCGAGGAGCCGGAGCCCGAGCCCGACGCCCTGCCGGGCCTGACCGAGCGGGAGCGGGAGATCCTGGCCCTGATCGGCGAAGGCCTGACCAACCGTCAGATCGGGCGGCGGCTCTACCTCGCCGAGAAGACGGTGAAGAACCACATCTCCCGGCTGCTGGCCAAGCTCGGCGTGGAGCGGCGCATCCAGGCCGCCGTCATCGCGACCCGGGCCCAGGACCGGCGGAAGTAGGAAGGCCGCGGCCGGCCGCCGCGGACCGCCGCCGGTAGACCAGGTAGGGGCGGACGAGGTAGCCGACCGGGGCGCTCCACACATGGACGAGCCGCGTGAACGGCCAGGCGGCGAAGAGCAGGCAGGCGCTCAGGGCGTGCAGCCGGAACAGCAGCGGGGCGCCGGAGACGGCCTCCGGCCGCGGCCGGAGGGCGAACAGGCCGCGGAACCAGACGGAGACCGTGGAGCGGTAGTCGTAGCCGGGGCCGAAGACGTTGTGCGCGGCGGTGGCGGCGATGCCGAGCACGACGGTGGCGGCCAGCAGGGGGAAGAGGAGTTTGTCGCTGCGGTCGGTGGCGAGCCGGATCGACCGGGTGAGCAGCCGACGGGCGCACAGCATGCCGAGGCCCGCGACCATGGCGAGGCCCGCCACCGAGCCCGCCCACACGGCGGTGGTGTGGTAGACGTGCTCGCTGACGCCGGCGGCCTCGGTCCACGAGCCGGGAACGGCGAGGCCCCCCACGTGCCCGGCGATCACCATGAAGGCGCCGCTGTGGAACAGCGGGCCGCCGAAGCGCAGCCAGCGGTGCTCCAGGAGCTGGCTGGTGCGGGAGGTCCAGCCGAACTGGTCCTGCCGGTAGCGCCAGACGTGCCCGACGACGAACACGGCGAGGCAGATGTAGGGGACGGCGACCCACAGCAGCAGGTCCGCGCCGCTCGTGGACGCGGCGGGCAGGGGGGCGGGTGCGGCGTTCATCGGGGGCCTTCCGTACGGCTGGTCACAGCGGGTGGCGCCTGGGTCGGCGCGGCGGGCGCCGGGGGCACGAAGGTGTTCGGCGGCGCGAAACCGCCCTCGCCGTAGGGCCCGTAGGGGCCGAGGCCGACCTCCTCGTCCGGCGGGCCCTCGGCGACGAGCCTGGCCACCGCCGCGCGGTCCGCCTCGGTGGGCGGCGGCAGCAGGGTGAGCAGCGCGGCCAGGACGTGTCGGTACGGGGAACCGGCGTCGGTCAGCGCGCGGTGGATCAGTTCGAGGCCGCGCCGGTGCCGGCGCAGGGGCGCCTCGCCGGGCCCCGGGCCCGCGAGGGCGGCGAACTCCAGCACGACCGGCAGGTGGTCGGGCAGCTCGCCGCCGCCCATGTCCCAGCCCAGGGCCTGGTACCGCCGGCTCAGGGTGAGCAGGGCCATGCCCCGGCGGCGGGTGTCGCCGTGCAGGTAGTAGGTGAGGTAGAGGCCGCTCCTGCGGCGCAGGTCGAACGTCTCGACGTAGTGCCGCTCCAGCGCCTCGGCGTCCTGCACGGCGAACCAGCCGGTGAACCGGGCCAGGTGCGCCGCCGCGGGGGTGGCGGCGAGAGCCTCCACCGCCGCGGCCAGCTCCGGGCGCGCCGCCGTCAGTTCGGCGTCGGGGTACTGGAGGAGCAGCGACACCAGGCGCAGCGTCAGGGCCCGGTCCGCCGTCTCCTCGGGGGTGTGCCGGGCCGGGCGGCGTACGGCCGCGCGGACGCGGGCGCGCACGAGGGCGGGGATCGTCGCGGGCAGCGGGCTCATGGACGGCCTCCGGCGGGGGTGTCGCGGCGCAGGGCGGGGATGCCGAGCATGACCTCGCGGGGCCCGGGGCCGCCGGGGGACTCGACCGGGCAGCGGTCCTCCGTCGCGGTCAGCGCCGCCGCGTCCTCCTTGTGCGCGGCGGGGACGACGTACCGGTCGGCGTACTTGGCGACGGCGAGCAGCCGGTGCAGGTCCTCCGCCTCCCGGGCGGTCAGGCCGGCGGCCGCGAGCGCCGCCTCGCCGCCCTCCTCGCCGAGGGCGCGCCCGCGCATGTACGAGCGCAGTGCGGTGAGCTTCATCAGCACACCGGCGACGACGCCGGTGTCCCCGGCGGTGAACAGCTCCGCCAGGTACTCCAGCGGGATGCGCAGCCGGGTGACGGCGGCGAAGACGTGGTCGGGGTCGTCCTGGTCACCGCCCGCCGCGTCGACGGCGTCGAGGACGGGGGAGAGCGGCGGCACGTACCAGACCATCGGCAGGGTGCGGTACTCCGGGTGCAGCGGCAGCGCCACCTTGTGGCGCGCGACCAGGTCGTACACGGGGGAGCGGCGCGCGGCGTCCAGCCAGTCCTCGGGGATGCCCGACGCGCGGGCCGCCGCGCGCACCGCCGGGTCGCGCGGGTCGAGGAACACCCCGCGCTGGGCGTCGAGGAGGTCCTGGTCGTCCTCGGTGGCGGCGGCCTCGCCCACCCGGTCGGCGTCGTAGAGCAGCAGGCCGAGGTAGCGCAGCCGGCCCACGCAGGTCTCCGAGCAGACGGTGGGCTGTCCCGCCTCGACGCGCGGGAAGCAGAACGTGCACTTCTCGGCCTTGCCGGTGGCGTGGTTGACGTACACCTTCTTGTACGGGCACGCCGTCACGCACATCCGCCAGCCCCGGCAGCGGTCCTGGTCGACCAGGACGATGCCGTCCTCGACGCGCTTGTACATCGCGCCGGACGGGCAGGCGGACACGCAGGCCGGATTGAGGCAGTGCTCGCACAGGCGGGGCAGGTGGAAGAGGAAGGTCTGCTCGAACTCGAACCTCACCTTCTCCGCCCAGGCCCCGGAGAGATTCGGGTCGCCGCCCGCGTTCTCGGGCGCGCCTCCCAGGCCGTCCTCCCAGTTGGCGCCCCAGGTGATGGCCGTGGGCCGCCCGGTGAGGACCGAGCGGGGGCGGGCGACGGGCATGTCGTCGCCCGCCGGGGCGCTGACGAGGTTGTCGTAGTCGTAGGTGACCGGTTCGTAGTAGTCCTCGATGGCGGGCAGGTCGGGGTTGGAGAAGAGCGAGAGGAGCCGCCTGACCCGGCCGCCGGAGCGCAGGACGAGACGTCCGCGCCGGTCGAGCGCCCAGCCGCCCTTCCACTGCTCCTGGTCCTCGTAGCGGCGGGGGTAGCCGACCCCGGGCTTGGTCTCGACGTTGTTGAACCAGGCGTACTCGACGCCGGTGCGGTTGGTCCACGTCTGCTTGCAGGTGACCGAGCAGGTGTGGCAGCCGATGCACTTGTCGAGGTTCATCACCATCGCGATCTGGGCCATCACGCGGCCGACGGTGACGTGGTCACGGGGCATGTCAGTACTCCACTCGCTGGCCGCGGCGACGGATGACGGTGACCTCGTCGCGCTGGTTGCCCGTCGGGCCGTAGTAGTTGAAGGCGTAGGTGAACTGGGCGTAGCCGCCCGCGAGGTGGGTGGGCTTGAGCAGCAGGCGGGTCAGGGAGTTGTGGATGCCGCCGCGCCTGCCGCTCACCTCGGTCCTCGGCACGTTCACGTTGCGGTCCTGCGCGTGGTGCATGTACACCGTGCCCTCGGGCATCCGGTGGGTGACCACGGACCGGGCGGCGACGACGCCGTTGCGGTTGTACGCCTCGACCCACTCGTTGTCGGTGACGCCGATCTTCTCGGCGTCGGCGGTGGACATCCAGATGGTGGGGCCGCCGCGGGACAGGTCGAGCATGTACTTGTTGTCCTGGTAGTTGGAGTGGATGGACCACTTCGAGTGCGGGGTCAGATAGCGGACGGTGACCTCGGCGCGCCCGTCCTCGCGCAGACGCTCGTCGCCGTAGTGCCGGGGCGAGTTCAACGGCGGCCGGTAGACGGGCAGTTGCTCGCCGAGTTCGGTCATCCAGTCGTGCTGGACGAAGAAGTGCTGGCGGCCGGTGAGGGTGTGCCAGGGCTTCTTGTGCTCGGTGTTGATGACGAAGGGGGAGTAGCGGCGCCCGCCCGTCTCCGAGCCCGACCACTCGTAGGAGGTGATGACGGAGCGGGGCTGGGTGCGGGTGTCGGCGAACGTGATGCGTTCCGCCTCGCGCTCGGCGGCGAGCTCCACCAGGCCCGTGCTGCCGGTCTGCCGCTCCAGCTCCCGGAAGCCCTCGGTGGCGAGGCGGCCGTTGGTGGTGCCCGACAGGGCGAGGATCGCCTCGCACATGTGGGACGCGGTGGCGAGCGAGGGCCGTCCGGCGGCGACCCCGTCCCTGACGGCGCCGTTGCGGTGCCGCAGGTCGTCGATCTCCCGGTCCGGGTGGACGGTGACGCCCTTGGTGGTGGTGCCCAGGGTGTCGAGCAGCGGCCCCACGGCCCGCATCTTCTGCGCCACCGCCGCGTAGTCCCGCTCGATGACCACCAGCTTCGGCATGGTCCGCCCCGGCACGGGCTCGCACTCGCCGGCCTTCCAGTCCTTGACGGCCCCGCCCGGCTGGGCGAGTTCGTCGGGGGTGTCGTGCAGCAGCGGCGCCGCGAGGACGTCGGTGCGGCTGCCGAGGTGGTCGGCGGCCAGTTCGCTGAACCTGTCGGCGATGGTGAGGAACGTGTCGTAGTCGGTGCGGGCCTGCCAGGGCGGGGCGATGGCCGGGGTGAAGGCGTGCACGAAGGGGTGCATGTCCGTGGAGGACAGGTCGTCCTTCTCGTACCAGGTCGCGGCCGGCAGGACGACGTCGGAGAGCAGGCCGGTGGAGGTCATCCGGAAGTCCATGGTGACCAGCAGGTCGAGCTTGCCCTCGGGCGCCTCCTCCCGCCACACCACGTCCTTCGGCCGCTGCTCGGGCGGGGTCTCCGCGGAGCGGACCGCCGCGTCCGTGCCCAGCAGATGGCGCAGGAAGTACTCGTTGCCCTTGCCGGACGAGCCGAGCAGGTTGGCCCGCCACACGGTGAGCACGCGCGGGAAGTTGGCCGGGTCGTCGGGGTCCTCGGCGGCGAACCGCAGCCGCCCGGACCGCAGCTCGTCGACGATGTGCTCGGCGACCGGCCGGCCCGCCGCCGCTGCCTCGTCCGCGAGGTCGAGCGGGTTGCGGTTGAAGCCGGGGTGCCCCGGCGTCCAGCCCAGCCGCACGGCCTGCGCCAGGCAGTCGGCGAACCCCTTGCCCCGGAACCGCCCCTCCCCGAGCGGGGAGGCCAGCTCGTCGGGCCCGAAGGCCTCGTAGCGCCACTGGTCGGAGTTCAGGTACCAGTACGAGGTGCCCGCCATGTGCCGGGTGGGCCGCTGCCAGTCGAAGGCGAACGACAGATGCTGCTGCCCGGTGACCGGGCGGACCTTCTCCTGGCCCACGTAGTGCGCCCAGCCGCCGCCGTTGACGCCCTGGCAGCCGGTCATGGTGGTCAGCGCGAGGAAGGCGCGGTAGATGGTGTCGGAGTGGAACCAGTGGTTGGTGCCGGCCCCCATCGCGATCATGGAGCGGCCCTTGGTGCGCTCGGCGTTGCGGGCGAACTCGCGCGCGATCCTGGCCGTCTGCACGGCCGGCACGGAGGTGACCGTCTCCTGCCAGGCCGGGGTGCCGGGCTCGGACGCGTCCTCGTACGACGACGGCCAGCTGCCCGGCAGGCCGGGGCGGTGGACGCCGTACTGGGCGAGCAGCAGGTCGAAGACGGTCGTGACGAGCCGTCCGCCGACCCGGCGGACCGGCACGCCGCGCAGCATCACCGAGCCGCCCTCGGTGGGCCCCTCGTCGAAGCGGGGCAGGGCGACGGTCGCGGTGTCCTCGGCCGACTCCAGCAGGCTCAGCGCGGGCACGGTGTCACCGAGGTCGAGGTTCCAGCGGCCCGGTTCCTCCTTCGCCCAGCGGAAGCCGAGCGAACCGTTGGGGACGACGGGTTCACCGGTGACGCCGTCGAGGACGACCGTCTTGGACGCGGCGTGCTCCTCGTCGCGGCCCAGGTCGGCGGCCGTGAGGAAGCCGTCGGGGACGAGCCCGCGGCCGTGCTCGCGCAGGGCCACCAGGAACGGGGCGTCGGTGAACTGCCGCAGATAGTCCCGGAAGTAGGGCACTTCGCGGTCGACCAGGAACTCCCGCAGGATCACGTGCCCCATGGCCATCGCCAGCGCGCCGTCCGTGCCGGGATGCGGGGCCAGCCACTCGTCGGCGTGCTTGACGTTGTCGGCGTAGTCGGGGCTGACCGCGACGACCTTGGCGCCGTTGTAGCGGGCCTCGGTCAGGAAGTGCGCGTCCGGGGTGCGGGTGACGGGGATGTTGGAACCCCACATCACCAGGTACCCGGCGTTCCACCAGTCCGCGGCCTCCGGCACGTCGGTCTGGTCGCCGAAGACCTGCGGGGAGGCGACCGGCAGGTCGGCGTACCAGTCGTAGAAGGAGAGCAGCGTGCCGCCGATCAGCGACATGAAGCGGGCGCCGGCCGCGAAGGACGCCATCGACATCGCCGGGATCGGGGAGAAGCCGGCGGTGCGGTCGGGGCCGTACTTCTTGACGGTGTGGACATGGGCCGCGGCGACCAGCTCGGACACCTCGTCCCAGTCGGCGCGCACCAGGCCGCCCTTGCCGCGCGCCCGCTTGTACGCGCGGGCCTTGGCCGGGTCGGAGGTGATCTCGGCCCAGGCCGCGACCGGATCGCCGAGCCGCCCGCGGGCCTCGCGCCACAGCGTCAGCAACGCGCCCCGCACATACGGGTGGCGGACCCGGCTGGGGGAGTAGGTGTACCAGGAGAACGACGCGCCCCTGGGGCACCCGCGCGGCTCGTACTCGGGGCAGTCGGCGCCGATCGAGGGGTAGTCGGTGGCCTGGTGCTCCCAGGTGATGAGGCCGTCCTTGACGTACACCATCCACGAGCAGGAACCGGTGCAGTTCACGCCGTGCGTGGAACGCACCACCTTGTCATGGGCCCACCGGTCCCGGTAGAAGCTCTCCCACTTCGGGTCGCCCGCACCGAACACGGCGCGCCCGTCGGCCGACACCTCGCGGCGGGTCAGCAGCCTGCGCGCCGCGAGCGGCCAGCCCGCGCCGGTGGGCGGTGCCTGACGCCGTGCGCTCTGATCGTTCTCCATGGTCGTGAACGCTAGGAGCCCCGGGACACCGTGACCCGGGGCCGATGGTCCCCGCCGGACGGCTTTGCGGCCCCATCCCGCCGGGCGTGACCGGGACCAATGGTGGCGAGTGGCCCGACCGCGTCCCGTCGGTGCGGTGCGGCCGCGCCGTCCGGCTCGTCGACCGAGGCCGCATGGCCCGCCGCGAGGGGCCGGTCAACCCTCCCCGGCAGCGGTCCGGCCGCGCAGGGTTGACCGGTACGAGGGGCAGCCTTGCGAAGGAGCCGATATGCAGACCCGGGAAGTCGACGCCACAGCCGTTCAGTCCCTGCTCGCGGCGGCGGTGGCGGCACCGTCGATCCACAACACCCAGCCCTGGCGGTTCCGCCTCGACCCGGACAGCCGCTCCATCGAGGTCCGCGTGGACCGGGGCCGGGTGCTGCCGGGGGCCGACCCGGAAGGGCGCGCCCAGCACCTGTCCGTGGGCGCGGCCGTCTTCAACCTCCGCATGGCCGCCGCGCACCTGGGCTGGAACCCCGTCGTACGGCTGCTCCCCCACAGGGAAGGCCGTGACATGTACGGCCGCGACACGTACGGCCGTGACCCGGAAGGCCGCGACACGTGCGGCCCCGATCCACTGGCCACCGTGCGGCTGACGCCCGCGTCCGCGGCCGACGGGTGGCCCTCCATCGACGACGGCCTGTACGAGGCCATCGCGCGGCGTCACACCAGCCGGATGCCGTTCACCGGACGCCCGGTCGCCGAGCAGATCGTCACGGAGCTGGTCGCCGCCGCCCGCGTCGAGGGCGCCCGCCTCGACGTCCCCGACATCATGGGGACCCGCCGCCTGCTGCGCCTGACCCGGGCCGCCGAGGACCGCAACACGCACCACCCGGGCCGCACGGCCGAGACACGCGCGTGGATCACCGCCCCGGGAGCGGACGACCCCTACGGCATCCCCCTGACGGCCCTGGGCCCGCGCGACGCGTCGGGGCGGCTGCCGGTGCGGGACTTCACCGGAGCGCCGTCCGCGCCGCGCCTGCCTCCCCTGCCCTTCGAACGCCACGCCCAGGTGGCCCTGCTGTGGACCGCGCGCGACCGGCGGCAGGACTGGCTGCGGGCGGGGCAGGCCCTGGAGCGCGTGCTGCTCACGGCCACCCGGCTCGGGGTGCGCACGTCGATGCTGCACCAGGCGATGGAGTGGCCCGACCTGCGGGCGGCGACGGCCGGCGGGAGGCGCGGGCGCTGCCCGCAGATGCTGATCCGCTTCGGCTACGGCCCGGAGGGCGGCAGGACGCCCCGCGCACCCGCGTACTCCGTGGTGGTCCCGTAGGGGGCCGCCCGGCGGGCCGGGGCCTCAGTGCGCGACGCCGAGCGCTCCCCTGAGCTCCCGTCCGGTCACCATCTCCGACTCGATCCGCACGAACGCCGCGTCGTGCAGGGGCATCCAGGAGCGGGGACCGGTCCGCGCCAGGCGTTCGTGCTCGGCGGGGTCGGTCACCACGGTGGCCCGGCCGGTGACCACCACGCTCCAGCCGGACCGGGCCACCGCGTCGAACTCGTCCGCCTCGAAGGCCACCACGACGTCGTCGATGGCGGCCACGAGGTCCGAGCCCGGCGAGGTGCACAGCAGCACGGAGGCGTCCGTGTCCAGGGAGAAGTTGACGGGGAGGACCGCGGGCAGCGCCTGCCGCGTGTACACCACGCGGCCGACCGGCGCCTTGGCCAGCAGGCGCAGGCACTCCTGCCGGTCCAGTGCGCGAAAGGCGTCGTTCAGGGACATCAGGCCATGGTCCCCGGCGGCGCGGCCGGGGGGTAGGGGCCGACCGGCCCTGCCTTCCGGGGCCCCGGGACCGCCGGGCCCGAAGACAGGGCCCGTCCTCCGGCCGGCAGGGACATCCGGCCCATCCCGGCGATGAGCGGCGGATGCGGACAGTGGCCACGGAGACCGCGTCTTGCCTCGGAGCCCGTGCCACCCGCGAAGTCTCGCGGCGTCCTCGGAGTACCAGAGAAACCAGAGAAACCAGAGAAGCCGGAAGAACCAGTGAAACCAAGAACCAGAAGAACCGGAGAACCGGCGAAACCGAAGAAGAAGAGGACGGGCACCATGGTCCAGTCGTCGTTGAAGTCGAGGAGCGGAAGCTCGCCGTCGGGCGCTCCGACGCCGCGCCGGGCATGGCTGATGCTGGCCCTGGCCACGGTCGGTTTCGCCGTGAACTTCTGGGCGTGGGCGCTGCTGAGCCCCCTGGGCCCGCGGTTCAAGGACGGCCTCGACCTGTCGTCGTTCGAGCAGTCGTTGCTGGTGGCGGTGCCCGTCGTGGTCGGTTCCCTGGGGCGCGTCCCGGTGGGCGCGCTGACGGACAGGTTCGGCGGCCGGACCATGTTCCCGATCGTGTCGGCGGCCACGATCGTGCCGGTGCTCTACCTCGGCCAGGCCGGGCACTCCTCCCTCGCCGCGCTGCTGGTCGGCGGGTTCTTCCTGGGCATCGGCGGCACCGCCTTCGCCGTCGGCGTGCCCTTCGTCAACGCCTGGTTCCCGCCCGAGCGGCGCGGCCTCGCCATCGGCGTCTTCGGCGCCGGCATGGGCGGCACCGCCATCAGCGCCCTGACCACCGTGAAACTGGTCGACGCGCACAGCATGGCGACGCCGTTCCTGATCACCGCCGCGGTCCTCGCCGTGTACGCGGTGGCCGCCGCGGCGCTGCTGCGGGACGCCCCCGGCTGCGCCGTGCCGACCGAGCCGATGGGGCGCCGCCTGGCCGCCACGTTCCGTCTCGGCATCACCTGGCAGGCGTCCGCGCTGTACGCGGTGGCCTTCGGGGGATACGTGGCCTTCTCCGTCTACCTGCCCACTTACCTCAAGACCGGCTACGGGCTCACACAGGGGGACGCGGCGAACCGCATGGCCGGGTTCGTGCTCCTCGCGGTCGCGATGCGCCCGGCAGGCGGCTGGCTCTCGGACCGCGTGGGCCCGGTCCGGGTCCTCGCCGGGTCACTGGCCGTGGTGGTGGCGGGTGCGGCCGTGCAGTCGTTCACCCCGGCCCTCGCGCCGACGGGCACCGTGGCCTTCCTGGCCATGGCCGCGGCGCTCGGCGCGGGCAGCGGTGCGGCCTTCGCCCTGGTGGCCCTGCTGTCCCCGGCGGACCAGGTCGGCTCGGTCACCGGCGTGGTCGGCGCCGCGGGCGGCCTGGGCGGCTTCCTGCCGCCGCTGGTGATGGGCTCGCTGTACGGCGCCTACGGCTCGTACGCGGCCGGTCTCGCCCTCCTCGCGGTCGTGGCCGCGGCGGCGCTGGCCTTCACCCTGATCGGTGTCCGCGCCGCGGTCGGCGGCGGCGACCGCGCGCCGCGCACCGGCGGCCGGCGCGAGCACCGCGCCGCGGGCACCACCGTGTGAGGCGGGGGGCCGGGCTCAGGCCCCGCCCTGTGCGGGGAGCGGCACCGTCCACTCCACGACAGTGCCCGCGGGCCCGTTCGGCCCGACCGTGAAGCCGCCCCCGAGGTCCGTGGCGCGCCGGCGCAGGTTGTCCAGGCCGCTGCGCCGGTCGGTGGCGGGGTCGATGCCCGTGCCGTTGTCGGCGACGCGCAGCCGCAGCCGCCTGCCGTCCGTCTCGGCGGTGACCTCGACGGCGGTGGCGTGCGCGTGCCGGGCGGCGTTCGACAGCGCCTCGCGCAACACCGCGAGCAGGTGTCCGCCGTGCTCGGCGGGCACGTCGGTGTCGAGGAGGCCCGTCATGCGCAGGGCGGGGGCGAAGCCGAGTACGGCGGCGGCCCGGTCGGTCTCGGCCAGCAGCTTCGCGCGCAGGCCGCCGCGCCCGTCGGAGCGGTCACGCTCCCGCAGGGCGTAGATCGTGCCCCGTACGGTCTTGATGGTGTCGTCGAGGTCGTCGACCACCCGCTGGACCCGCTCGGTCACCTCGGGGCGGTCGGACACCCTGCCCAGCACCGAGTTCAGGGTCAGCCCCGAGGCGAAGAGCCGCTGGATGGCCAGATCGTGCAGGTCGCGGGCGATGCGGTCGCGGTCGGTCAGGACCAGCAGGTGATCGGCCTCGCGCCGGTGCTCGGCGATCTCCAGGGCCAGCGCGGCCTGGTCGGCGAACCCGCTGATCATCGCCATGGTGGTCTCCGAGAACTCCGCGCCGCCGGGCAGGTTGGCGACCTGGAGGACTCCTCGCACGTGCTCGCCGCCGCCCAGCGGGAGCAGGAACCCGGGCCCCAGGCCCCTCCGCGCGGCGGAGCCGCCCTTGGCCCGCGGTCCGTCGGACAGCGAACTGCTGGTGATCCGCTGGTTGGAGCGGTAGACCTCCGCGGCCGGCGTGCCGGCCGGCAGCACCAGACCGAGGAACCGCTCGGCGCCCTCCCCGTCGGCGGCCTCGACCACCAGCTCGTCGCCGCCGTCGAACGGCACCGCCAGCGTCACCAGATCCGCGCCGGACAGCGCCTTGACGGTCGAGGCGATCTTGCGGAGCACCTGGTCGGGGTCGGTGCCGGACAGCAGGCTGCGCGTCAGGTCGCTGCTGGCCGCGAGCCACTGCTCCCTGCGGCGGGAGTCCTCGTACAGGCGGGCGTTGTCGATCGCCACGCCGGCCGCGGCGGCGAGGGTGCGCAGCACCGCCTCGTCGTCCTCGTCGAACTCCGCGCCGCCGTGCTTGTCGGTCAGGTACAGGTTGCCGAAGACCTGGTCCCGCACGCGCACCGGCGCCCCGAGGAACGTGGTCATCGGCGGATGCCCGGCGGGGAAGCCCACCGAGTCGGGGTGGCGGCCCAGATCGGTCAGGCGCAGCGGCTCCGGTTCGCGGATCAGCAGCCCCAGGATGCCGTTGCCCTCGGGGTAGTGGCCGATCGCGTGGAGGGTGTCCTCGTCCATGCCGACCGTGATGAACTGGCGGATCTTCCCTTCCTCGCCGAGCACGCCGAGGGCCCCGTACCGGGCGTCGACCAGCGTGACGGCGGACTCGGTGATGCGCCGCAGCACCACGTCGAGATCCAGGTCCGTGCCGATGGAGAGGACAGCGTCCAGCAGCGTGTGCACCCGGTCCCGGGTCGCGCGGACCTGCTCCACCTGTGCCTGAAGACCCTCCAGCAGCTCGTCCAGCCGCAACTGGGGCGCCGCCGGGCCGCCCCTCCGCCCCTGCGCCGGACTCTCCGCCACTCCCGCTCCCTCCACAAAGATGCCCCTGGCACCTGCCTCCGCTCATCATGCCTGACCGGTCCCGGCGCACTCGAACGCATGTGTTGGATGCGGCCGTTCGGCGACCGCGGTCCCGCGAGCCGGTGAGCCGCGACGCCGTCTCCGGCCCGCCTCCCGTGCCCTCCAGGGCCTCCCCACGATCCGCCCCGAGCGCCTAAGATCCGGCCGACGCACCCGAACGGCGAGGTGAGAGGCACTGTGTTCACGACGCGACCGACCCTCCAGGGCGCCTTCGGCATGGTGTCCTCCACCCACTGGCTCGCCTCGCAGTCCGCGATGGCCGTCCTTGAGGACGGCGGCAACGCCTTCGACGCCGCCGTCGCCGCGGGCTTCGTCCTGCACGTGGTCGAACCGCACCTCAACGGACCCGCGGGCGAGGTGCCGATCATCCTCGCGCCGGCCGGCGGCGACGTCCGCGTGCTCTGCGGCCAGGGCCCCGCGCCCGCCGGGGCGACCATCGCCCACTACCGCTCGCTCGGCCTCGACCTCGTGCCCGGCACCGGGCCGCTCGCCGCCGCCGTGCCGGGGGCGTTCGACGCGTGGATGGTGCTGCTGCGGGACCACGGCACGAAGTCGCTCGCCGACGTCCTCCGTTACGCGATCGGGTACGCGGAGGACGGGCACGCGCCCGTGGAGCGGGTCACCGAGACCGTCGAGACCGTACGGGAACTGTTCGAGACGGAGTGGCCCTCGTCGGCCGAGGTGTACCTCCGGGGCGGCGAGCCGCCGCGCCCCGGTGAGCTGCTGCGCAACCCGGCGCTCGCGGCGACGTGGCGGCGGCTGCTCGCGGAGGCGGAGGAGCAGGCGCGTGCCGGGGCCGGGGCGGCGGCCGGAGCGGGGGCGCGCGTCGCGGTGATCGAGGCCGCGCGGGAGGTGTGGCGCACGGGGTTCATAGCCGAGGCCCTGGCCAGGCAGGCCGGGGCGCCGACCATGGACACCAGCGGGGCACGCCACACGGGGACGCTGTCGGCGGCGGACCTGCGGGGCTGGTCGGCCTCGTACGAGGACCCGGTTGCCTACGACTGGAACGGCTGGACGCTGTGCAAGGCGGGGCCCTGGAGCCAGGGGCCCGCGTTCCTGCAGCAGCTCGCGCTGCTGCCCCCGGACGTCGCGGAGCTTCCGGCGTACGGGTCGGCGGAGTACGTCCACCTGCTGGTGGAGGGCTGCAAGCTGGCCATGGCCGACCGGGAGGCCTGGTACGGGGACGCGGAGGACGGTGGCGGCGTCCCGGTGGGCGAGCTGCTCTCGGCGGAGTACAACGCGGGCCGCCGGAAGCTGATCGGGGACACGGCCTCGTACGCGCTGCGGCCGGGCTCGCCCGGCGGGCGCGCGCCGCGGCTGTCCGCGCACGCCCTCGCGGTGGCCGCCGGGGACGGGGCGGTCGCGGCCACCGCCGCCTTCGGGGGCGGGGAGCCGACCGTGGCCGGGGACGGCGGGACGCGGGGGGACACCTGCCACGTCGACGTCGTCGACCGCTGGGGGAACATGCTCTCCGCCACGCCGAGCGGAGGATGGCTCCAGTCCAACCCCGTCGTGCCCGAGCTGGGATTCCCGCTGGGCACGCGGTTGCAGATGGCGTGGCTCGACGAGGGGCTGCCGAACTCCCTGGCCCCGGGCCGGCGGCCGCGCACCACCCTGACCCCCTCGCTCGCGCTGCGGGACGGCGTCCCCGTCATGGCCTTCGGTTCGCCGGGGGGCGACCAGCAGGACCAGTGGCAGGTCCACTTCTTCCTCGGGGTGGCGTTGCGGGACCCGGTGCGGGGCGGCCCTGACCTCCAGGGCGCGATCGACGCCCCCGCCTGGCACACGGACAGCTTCCCCGGCTCCTTCCACCCCCGCGGGATGAGTCCCGGCAGCGTGACGGTGGAGGCCCGGACGCCCCCGGAGGTCGTGGCGGAGCTGCGGCGCCGGGGGCACGACGTCCTGGTGGGCGGCCCGTGGTCGGAGGGCAGGCTGTGCGCGGTGGCGCGGGACCCCCGCACCGGGATCCTCTCGGCGGCGGCGAACGCGCGCGGGATGCAGGGGTACGCGGTGGGGCGCTGAGCACGGCACGCGGCGGGGCGCGCGGGCACGGCACGCGGTGCGGCGCGTGAGTAGTACGGCACGCGGCCGGGCGCCGGGCGTGGCGCCCGTGGCCGCGGCGGGGCGGGAGCGGGGGTGAATCCAGGGGTTCGCCCGGGATTCACTCCGCGTTCACCCGTGGCGTCCGCGATGTCAGTGGGGCGTGCTCTCATGGAGGGCATGATCGAAGAGTTCTTGACGCAAGGCGTCCACGATGTCGAGGAGGCCATCAGGAAGGCCGCCGCGGCCGAGGTGACCCCTCGTTTCCGGCAGCTCGCCGAGGGCGACGTCGTGGAGAAGAGCGGGCCCCACGACGTGGTGACGGTGGCCGACCGCCGCGCGGAGGAGCAGCTCACCGCCGACCTGCCGGCCCTCCTGCCGGGTTCGGTCGTCGTCGGCGAGGAAGCGGTCCACGCCGACCCCGCGATCTACGAGGCGATAGGCGGCGACGCCCCGGTCTGGATCGTCGACCCCGTCGACGGCACCCGGCAGTTCGTCAACGGCGATCCCGGCTTCTGCATGCTCGTCGCCCTCTCGGTCGGCGGCGAGATCCAGGCCTCGTGGACGTATGCCCCGGCGCTCGACGAGTTCGCCGTGGCGGTCCGCGGCAAGGGCGCCTGGCTCGACGGGCGGCGGCTGACCGCCGGCTCGCCCGAGGCGGGCAAGGCCCTCGAAGTCGCCACCTCGCACCCCGATTTCACCACCGAGGACCAGAAGCACGCCCTCCTCGGGCTGCGGACGGAGGGCGTGCGCCCCCGGCCGTGCGGTTCGGCCGGGCTGGAGTATCTCGCCATCGCCAGGGGCGAGTTGGACGCCGTCGCCTTCTCGTGGGAGCTGGCCTGGGACCACGCCGCCGGGCTGCTGCTCGTCGCCGAGGCGGGAGGCGCCTCGCTCACCCTGAGCGGCGAGCCGTTCCGCGTGGCCGGGGGGAACGCGCTGCCGTTCACCGCGGCACGCGACGCCGCCACGGCCCGCCGGGTCGTGGACCTCCTCGCCGCGGGGGCCTGAGACCCCGGGGCCCGGCCCCGGCCTATCCTGTGCGGCAGTGGCCACCGGCTGACGAAGGAGTCCGAAGGTGCCGTCGATGCTTGATGCCGTCGTCGTGGGGGCGGGGCCCAATGGGCTGACCGCCGCCGTCGAGCTGGCCCGGCGCGGCTTCTCCGTGGCCGTTTTCGAGGCGAAGAGCACCGTGGGGGGCGGATCGCGCACCGAGGAGCTGACCCTGCCCGGCTTTCGGCACGACCCCTGCTCGGCGGCCCACCCGCTGGGCGTCAACTCCCCGGCCTTCCGCGACATGCCCCTCGACCGGTACGGCCTGGAGTGGCTCCACCCTCCGCTGCCCATGGCGCACCCCTTCCCGGACGGCAGCGCCGCCGTGCTGTCCCGCTCGGTGGGCGAGACCGCGGCCTCCTTCGGCCCCCGCGACGCGGGGGCGTACCGCCGTCTGGTGGAGCCCTTCCTGCCCCGGTGGGACGCGCTGCTCAAGGACTTCATGTCCCTGCCGATGAGCGCCCTGCCGCGCGACCCCGTCACCCTCGCCCGCTTCGGGCTCGCCGGGCTGCCCCCGTCGACGTGGCTGATGCGGCGCTTCCGCGACGACCGGGCCCGCGCCCTCTTCGCCGGTCTCGTCGCGCACGTCATCGCGCCCCTCGACGGCATCGTCACCGGCGGCGTCGGCTTGGTCTTCGCGCTGGCCGCGCACGCCCGCGGCTGGCCCGTCGCCCGCGGCGGCTCCCAGTCGATCGCCGACGCGCTCACCGCGTATCTGAAGGACCTCGGCGGCACCGTCCACACGGACTACGAGGTCAAGCGGCTCGACGACCTCCCGCCCGCGCGCGCCTACGTCTTCGACACCTCACCGACCGCGCTCGCCCGGATCGCCGGCCTGGGGAACGCCTACGGGAACTATCGCTACGGAGCCGGTGTCTTCAAGATCGACTACGCCCTCGACGGCCCCGTCCCCTGGACGGCGCAGGAGGCGCGGTCGGCCGGGACCGTGCAGGTCGGCGCGAGCAGCCGGGAGATCGGCGCCGCGCTGCGGGCCGTCTCGCGCGAGGGACGCGCGCCCGACGCGCCCTTCCTGATCACCACGCAGCCCAGCCTCGTCGACCCCTCCCGCGCCCCGGCGGGCAAGCACGTCTTCTGGGCGTACGGCCATGTGCCGAACGGCTGGCGGGGCGATCTGACCGACGCCGTCGAGCGCCGGCTCGAGCGCTTCGCGCCCGGCTTCCGGGACCGCGTCCTCGCCCGCGCCACGGCGGGCCCGCCCGAACTCGCCGAGCGCAACGCCAACTACGTGGGGGGTGACATCGCCTGCGGCGCCACGCGAGGGCTGCAACTGCTGCTGCGGCCCAAGCTCTCCCTCTTCCCGTACGGCACCCGGCACCCGGCCGTCTTCATCTGCTCCTCGGCGACACCGCCGGGCCCCGGCGTCCACGGCATGTCCGGGCACAACGCCGCCAAGGCGGTCTGGAAGCGGCTGCGCGCCGTATGAAGGAGGAAAGCGTGACCGTGCCCCTCGTCCTCGTCCAGGGCGACATCACCCGGCAGCGCGTGGACGCCGTCGTCAACGCCGCCAACTCCTCGCTCCTCGGCGGCGGTGGCGTCGACGGCGCCATCCACCGGGCCGGCGGGCCCGAGATCCTCGCCGACTGCCGACGGCTGCGCGCCGCGCGGTACGGCAAGGGCCTGCCCACCGGCCGTGCCGTCGCCACCGTCGCGGGCCGCCTCGACGCGCGGCACGTCATCCACACCGTCGGGCCCGTCTGGTCCGCCACCCAGGACCGCTCGGAGCTGCTCGCCTCCTGCCACCGCGAGTCGCTGCGCGTCGCCGCCGAGCTGGGGGCGCGTACGGTCGCGTTCCCCGCCATCTCGACCGGGGTGTACCGCTGGCCGCTCGACGACGCGGCCCGCATCGCCGTCCGCACGGTCCGGGAGGCCGCCGACCCCGCCGACTTCGACGAGGTGCGGTTCGTGCTCTTCGACCGGGCCGCGTACGACGTGTTCGCTGCGGAACTGGCCACCCAGGGCGAGGGGTGAGGCGCCGGTCCCGGCAGTGCGAGGTCGATGTCGGAATCTCGCCGGTCAAGGGTGGGGAAATCCGAAATGCTTGAGCACATGCACACCGACACAGAGCGCTGCTTACGTGCCGTGCGGTCCAAGGACGCCCGCTTCGACGGCTGGTTCTTCACCGCCGTCCTGACCACCCGCGTCTACTGCCGCCCGAGCTGCCCGGTCGTGCCGCCCAAGGACCGGAACATGACCTTCTACCCGAGCGCGGCCGCCTGCCAGCAGGCCGGCTTCCGGGCCTGCAAGCGCTGCCGCCCCGACAGCAGCCCCGGCTCGCCCGAGTGGAACCACCGGGCCGACCTCGTGGCCCGCGCCATGCGCCTCATCGCCGACGGCGTCGTCGACCGCGAAGGCGTCCCCGGCCTCGCGGCCAGGCTCGGCTACAGCGCCCGGCAGGTGGAGCGCCAGCTCCTCGCCGAGCTGGGCGCGGGCCCCCTCGCGCTCGCCCGCGCCCAGCGCGCGCAGACCGCCCGGCTGCTCATCGAGACGACCGCGCTGCCCATGGCGGACATCGCCTTCGCCGCCGGGTTCTCCTCGATCCGCACGTTCAACGACACCGTCCGCGAGGTCTTCGCGCTCGCCCCGAAGGAGCTGCGGGCCCGCGCGCCGAAGCGGGCCGCCGACGGGGCCGCCGCGGCCTCCGGCGCCTCCGGCGTGATCAGCCTGCGGCTGCCGTTCCGCGCGCCGCTCAACCCCGACAACCTCTTCGGGCACCTCATCGCGACCGGTGTGCCGGGCGTGGAGGAGTGGCGCGACGGCGCGTACCGGCGGACCTTGAGCCTGCCCTACGGCCACGGCATCGTCGCCCTCACCCCGCGCCCCGACCACATCGGCTGCCGCCTCAGCCTGACCGACCCGCGCGATCTGACCATCGCGATCAGCCGCTGCCGCCGTCTGCTCGACCTGGACGCCGACCCGGCCGCCATCGACGACCAGTTGCGCGCCGACCCGCTGCTCGCGCCCCTCGTCGACAAGGCCCCCGGACGACGGGTGCCCCGTACCGTCGACGAGGCGGAGTTCGCCGTGCGCGCCGTCCTCGGCCAGCAGGTCTCCACCGCCGCCGCCCGCACCCACGCGGCGCGCCTGGTGACCGCGCACGGCGAGCCCGTCGACGACCCGGAGGGCGGCCTCACCCATCTCTTCCCCGGCCCGGAGCGGCTCGCCTCGCTCGACCCCGAGTCGCTGGCGCTGCCCCGCAGCCGCCGCACCACCCTGACCACCCTCGTGCGCCACCTGGCCGACGGCGACCTCGCCCTCGGCTCGGCCGGCGGCTGGGACGAGGCGCGTGCCCGGCTCACCGAGCTGCCGGGGTTCGGGCCCTGGACGGTCGAGGTCATCGCGATGCGCGCGCTCGGCGACCCCGACGCCTTCCTCCCCTCCGACCTGGGCATCCGGCGCAGCGCGCGGGAACTGGGCCTGCCGCACACGCCCGCCGCGCTCACTGCCCGCGCCGCCGCCTGGCGGCCCTGGCGCGCCTACGCGGTGCAGTACCTCTGGGCTGTCGACGACCACCCGATCAACTTCATCCCGGCGCGGGATGCGCAAGTGAGGACATGACCATGGAACGCGTGCACACCCTGATGGACAGCCCGTACGGGGAGCTGACGCTCGTCGCCACCGACGGCGTCCTCAGCGGCCTGTACATGACCGACCAGCGCCACCGCCCGGCGCAGGAGACCTTCGGCGACCGCGACGAGAGCCCCTTCGGGGAGGCGATCAGCCAGATGGAGGCCTATTTCGCCGAGGAGCTGACGGAGTTCGACCTGGAGCTCCGGCTCGACGGGACGCCGTTCCAGCGCAGGGTCTGGGACGAACTGCTCCGCATCCCGTACGGGGAGACCCGTACGTACGGCGAACTCGCCGAAGTCCTCGGCAGGCCCGGCGCGTCCCGCGCCGTCGGCCTCGCCAACGGCAAGAACCCCATCAGCGTCATCGTGCCGTGCCACCGCGTCGTCGGCGCCAACGGCAGCCTGACGGGGTACGGCGGCGGGCTCGACCGCAAGCAGCGGCTGCTCGCCTTCGAGAGCCGGACCGCGGTCGCGGCGGACGCCCTGTTCTGAGCGCCCTCGGAGTCAGCCGACCCGGTGTCCGTCCTCCAGCTCCGCCGTGTGGCCGCCGCGCGCGAGGACGGCGAGCGCGGCCGTGACGCGGCGGCCCAGCGAGTCGGACACCAGATCGGTGACGTCCTCGGGGTCCACCAGGCGCCAGGAGAGCAGCTCCTCCTCCTGGAGGCGGATCGACTTGAGCTGTTCCGGGGTGAGCACGCCGCCGTCGTAGAGGTAGGCGACCAGCGGTGGCCGGATGTCCGCCGTCCTCGCGGGGACCCAGTCCACCGCGAGCAGCCGCCCGAGCGTGACGTCGAGGCCGATCTCCTCGGCGGTCTCCCTGCGGGCGCCCTGGCGCGGCGTCTCCCCGTCGTCCGACTCCACGGTGCCGCCGGGCAGCGCCCAGCCCTCGCGGTAGTTGGGCTCGACGAGCAGCACGCGGCCCTCGGCGTCCCGGAACAGCGCGGCGGAGCCGACGATGACGCGCGGCAGCCCGGCGATGTACGTGGCGTAGTCCTGAGTGGTCATCCGGGAAGCGTACCCAGGGGCTGATCGATCATTTCTCCCGCACAGGCGCCCGACATGTGGTGCCAAAGCGTGACGATCCCGCCCGCCGCGCCGTCTCGCCGCGCGGGCGGCCATGGGCAGGGGCCCCCTCCTGCGGTTATGGTCGCAGCGGCGCGACTGCCTTGACGTGAGCAAGGCCCAAGGAGCAAGGGGAATGCAAGGTGGCGGACGCTGCAGGGACGGCGGGAAGCGAGCAGCAGGCGCGGCGCGAGCGGGCGCCGCATGTGCTCATCGCCGCGGACAAGTTCAAGGGTTCGCTCACGGCCGTGCAGGTCGCGGAGCGCGTGACGGCGGGGCTGCACCGCGCCGTCCCCGGTGTGCGGGTCGAGGCCCTGCCGGTCGCCGACGGCGGTGACGGCACGGTCGCCGCGGCCGTCGCGGGCGGCTTCGAACGCCGCGAGGTGCGTGTGACGGGCCCGCTCGGCGAGCAGGTCACGGCGGCGTACGCGCTGAAGGACGGCACCGCCGTGGTGGAGATGGCCGAGGCCTCGGGGCTGCAACTGCTCCCCGAGGGCGTCTTCGCGCCGCTCACGGCCACGACGTACGGCTCCGGCGAACTGATCGGGGCCGCGCTGGACGCGGGCGCCCGAAGCATCGTCTTCGGCGTCGGCGGCAGCGCCACGACCGACGGCGGCGCGGGCATGCTGGCCGCGCTCGGCGCGCGCTTCCTGGACGCGGACGGCGCGCCCGTCGGGCCGGGCGGCGGACCGCTCGCGTCGCTCGCCACCGCCGACCTCTCGGGCCTCGACCCGCGGCTGCGGGACGTCGGGATCGTCCTCGCCAGCGACGTCGACAACCCGCTGACCGGGCCGAAGGGCGCGCCCGCGGTCTACGGTCCGCAGAAGGGGGCCACCCCAAAGGACGTCGCCACGCTCGACGCGGCGCTCGCGCACTTCGCGACGGTCCTGGAGAAGGCCGTCGGGCCCCGGGCCGCGGAATACGCGCAGTCGCCCGGCGCGGGAGCGGCGGGCGGCATCGGGTACGGGGCGCTCGTCGGGCTGGGGGCGAGCTTCCGGGCCGGCATCGACGTCATGCTCGACGTCCTCGGCTTCGCCCCCGCGCTGGAGCGGGCCACGCTGGTGATCACGGGGGAGGGCTCGCTCGACGAGCAGACCCTCCACGGGAAGGCTCCCGCCGGGGTGGCCTCGGCGGCCCGGGCCGCCGGGGTGGAGGTCGTCGCGGTCTGCGGGCGGCTCGCCCTCCCGGCGGAGGCGCTCGGGCGCGCCGGAATCCGGCGTGCGTACGCCCTCACGGACGTGGAGCCGGACGTCGAGCGGTGCATCGCCGAGGCGGGGCCGCTGCTCGAGCAGCTCGCGGAAGCCCTGGGGCGGGATTACCTGGCCTAGGGTTCCGGGCCTCGGGGCGTCTGCCCGGCCGGGGCTTCTTTGCGGGTGCGCGTCGTTCCGGGTCGCTCGCGGAGTTCTCCGCGCCCCCTTACGGGGCGCCCGACAGGCGGTGGGCCTCCAGGGCCAGGGCGACCTCCACCAGGTCCCTCGGTCTCGTCAGGGACCGTGACGTCAGCTGTTCCAGGCGGCGCAGGCGGTTGAAGACCGTGTTGCGGTGGCAGTACAGGCGGGCCGCGGCCCGGCCCGCCGAGCCCTCGCAGTCCAGCCAGGTGTCCAGGGTCTCCAGGAGGACCGCGCGGTCCGACGGCTCCACGGTGAGGACCTCGCCGAGCACGTCGGCCACCAGGCGTCCCGCCAGCTCCGGCTGGCTCACCACCAGGGCGGCCGGCATCCGCCGGTCGAGCCGTACGATGCCGGTCGCGTCCGGGGGACAGGTGCGCAGGGCCAGTTCCGCGAGGCGGCGCGCGTGGCCGAGGTCCGCGAGGCCGCCCACCACGGGGCTGATCCCGCCGGGGCCCGGACACCGCCCGTCCAGGAGCCGGGCGAGACCGTCCAGGCCCTCCTCGGCGCGCAGCGCGACCACGCCGACCTCGCAGTCCGTCCGCATCCGCCAGATGAACCGGAACCCGGTCCGCTGGATCTGCCGGTGGAACGCCTCGCGCCCGTCGCGCCGCTCCACCCGCAGCACCACCACCGCGTAGGGACCGTGCTCGGGCAGATCGAGCCCGGCCGCCGCGCGCGCCGCGAGACCCGGCGTCGCCTGGCCCTCAAGGAGCGCGTCGAGCAGCGCCTGCAGCTGTTCGTCCGTGCGGCGCCGCAGTTCGAGCTCCGTGGCGCGGTAGGCGTCGGAGGCGACCGCCGCCTGGGCGTCCACCGCCGACCACACCATCGTCGCCGAGCGCATCAGGACCGCCAGCTTCTCGGGGTCACGGCCCGCGACGCCCTCCAGGAGCGAGTCCCACACCAGGTAGCCCGCGTTCCGGTACGAGTGGATCAGCAGGTCGAGCGGGAGCCCCTGCTGGGCCCTGCGCCGCCCCGCCTCCTCCGCGTACTCCAGGTCGCGGCGCGGCGAGGCCCGCGGCGCCGAGATCGCCTCGATGCCGATCCGCATGGCCTCCTCGGCCTCCCGCCAGTGCACGTCGTGGGGCAGGACGCGCCCGAACACCGGGGAGTGGTCGGAGAGCTGCCGCAGATGCTCGTCGACCAGTTCGGGCACGCGCGGCAGCAGCGCCGTGCACGCCTCCTTCAGCAGGCGCCAGTCGTGTCCGGTCCGTGGCCTGCGCCCGTTCGTGGGCCCGGTCATGGTTCCCCCCATCGCCGCGCTCCCGGACGGCGCCGTGGACGCCGCCGGGACGTCGTTGCCGGGACGTCGTTGGTGCGGAGGATGCCATGCGGCACCCGCCTCGGTCAGGCCCCTGACACGCGGCGTTGTGCGGCTGCACAACGGCGGGCCGCCGCCGCTGGTCCCCCGCAGCGTTTCCCCGCCGGGCCGTGGACGGGCGGGTCCCGCGGTGCTGGGGTGAGCGCCACGCGACGGCGGACGGGCCGTGCGGGAACTGGGGGTCGGCACGTGGGCGGCAGGTATGTGAAGGGCTTCGGCACGGGCGCGCGCGCCCCGGGGCCGGGCGGTGGCGCCCCGCCCGGCGGCGGTCTCGCCGTACGGGAGGTGTCGGTCGGCTACGGCCCCGTGCGCGCCCTGCGCCGGGTCTCGCTCGACGTGCCGGACGGCGCCGTCGTCGCGGTGCTCGGCTCCAACGGCGCGGGCAAGTCGACGCTCCTGCGCGCCGTCTCCCGCACCCTCTCCTTCCAGGGCGCCACGCTCACCTCGGGAGACATCCACTTCCAGGGCAGGCGGACCGACGGCCTGGCGCCGGAGCGCGTCGTGGCCGCGGGGATCTCCCAGGTCCCCGAGGGCAGACAGGTGTTCGCCCGGATGACCGTCGCCGACAACCTGCGCGCCGGAGCCCTCGGCTCCACCGGCTCGCGCACCGCCAAGGCGGACGCCCTGCGCCGCGTCCACGAGCTGTTCCCCGTACTCGCCGACCGCGCGGGACAGCGCGCGGGACTGCTTTCCGGCGGCGAACAGCAGATGCTCGCCGTGGGCAGGGCCCTGATGGCCTCGCCGCGGCTGCTGCTCCTGGACGAGCCGTCCCTGGGGCTCGCCCCGCTGATGGCCGCCCGCATCGCCGACACCATCCGGGAGATCAACGCGCAGGGCACCTCGGTGCTCCTCGTCGAGCAGAACGCCGCCCTCGCGCTGCGGCTCGCCTCCCACGCGTACGTGCTCGACGTCGGCGAGGTCGCCCTCTCGGGCCCAGCGGCCGAACTCGCCGCCTCCGACGAGGTACGCCGCCGCTACCTCGGCGTGGTCGACGAGGACGCGGCGGCCGACGCCTCCCGGGGCGTCGGCGCGCTGCCGGCGCTGCCGCGCTGGGAGGCCGGCCGATGACGCCGGGGACCCCCGCACTGGAAGTGCGTGACGTGACCGTCCGCTTCGCCGGGCTCACCGCCCTGGACGCCGTCAGCTTCACGGTCCGCCCCGGCACCGTGCACGCCGTGATCGGCCCGAACGGCGCGGGCAAGTCCACCTGCTTCAACGTCCTGTCCGGCGTCTACCGCGCCACCAGCGGCAGCGTCCGCTTCGGGGAGCACGAACTCACCGGCATGCGCCCGCACCGCATCGCGGGGCTCGGCGTCGCCCGCATCTTCCAGAACCTCGCCCTGCCGCCGCGCGCCACGGTCGCCGACAGCCTGCTGCTCGGCCGCCACCGGCTGACCCGCACCGGCTTCGTCGCCGCGGGCCTGCGGCTCCCCTCGGCGGCCAAGGAGGAGCGCGGGCACCGCGAACGCGTCCGCGAGATCGCGGCCTTCGTCGGCCTGGAACGCCAGCTCCACCTGCCCGCGGGCGCCCTGCCCTACGGCCAGCAGAAGCTCGCCGAACTGGCGCGCGCCCTGTGCATGGAGCCGCGCCTGCTGCTCCTCGACGAGCCCGTGGCGGGCATGACCGCCGACGAGCGGCGCCGCACCGCCGCCGTCATCGCGGGCGTCCGCGACAGCCTCGGCATCTCGATCGTCCTGGTGGAACACGACATGGGGGTGGTGATGCGGCTCGCGGACGCGGTGACCGTACTGGACTTCGGCCGCCGGATCGCCGACGGCGCCCCCGCCGACGTACAGAACGACCCGGCGGTCGTCCGCGCCTACCTCGGCGGAGGCGACACCGCGGACGGGCCCGCGCACGACCGGACTGACGAAGGGGAGCCCCGCCCATGAGCACGTTCTTCGAGCTCCTCCTCAACGGCCTGTCGATGGGCTCCGTCTACGCCCTCATCGCGCTCGGCTTCGTCGTCATCTTCCGCGCCACCGAGGTCGTGAACTTCGCGCACGCCTCCCTGCTTCTTGCGGGCGGCTACATCACCGCCTCCCTCCACGACGACCTCGGCTTCTGGCCGGCGCTGCTCGTGGGCGTCGCGGGCGCCGCCGTGGTCGGCGCGGCCGTCGAGTTCCTGGTCATGCGCCGCTACCGGGGCAGCGACCACAGCGTGCTCGCCATCGTCACCATCGGCGTCGACATCCTGCTCACCACCGAACTGGCCCGGCGGCTCGGCACCGACGTGCTGCCGCTCGGCGACCCCTGGGGCGACGACGTGCTGAGCGTCGGGCCGATCTCCATCGCCCACACCCGCATCGCCGCCTTCGTCACCGCGGCCCTGCTCATCACCGCCTTCCTGCTCGCCTTCCGCCACACCTCCTGGGGCGTGGCCATGCGCGCCGCCGCCGAGAGCCCCCAGACCGCCGCCCTGATGGGCGTACGGCTCGGCAGGGTCTCGCTGGGCGCATGGGCGGTCGCGGGGGCGCTCGCCGCCGTGGCCGCGCTGTTCCTCACCGTCTTCCCGACACCGGGCCTGGAGCGCGCCACGTCCCTCGCCGCCCTGAAGGCGTTCCCCGCCGCGATCCTCGGCGGCCTCGACTCCACGACCGGAGCCCTCGTCGGCGGCCTCGTGGTCGGCGTGACGGAGGCCCTCGCCACCGGCTACCAGAGCGAGCTGACCTTCCTCGGGCGCGGCCTCGGGGACCTCGCGCCCTACCTCGTGATGACCGTGATCCTGCTGATCAGGCCCGCTGGGCTCTTCGGCACGAAGGAGCTGGCCCGTGTCTGACGTCCTCGCGCGCTCCGCCCGCTCCGCCGGCCGGACCCTGCTCACGCGCCGCCGCGCCTACGCCTGGGCCGCCGCCACGGCCGTCCTGCTCGCCATGCCCTTCTACCTCGACCGCTTCTGGCTCCAGGCGGGCCTGTTCGCGATGGCCGCGGCGATCGGCGCCATCGGCATCAACCTCCTCACGGGCGCGACGGGCCAGCTCTCCATGGGCCACGCCTTCTTCCTCGCCATCGGCGCGTACGGGTACTGCGTCCTCGCCGGGGACGGCGGCGACGGCCTGACCGGGCTCGGCCTCCCCACCTGGATCGCGGCCACCCTCGCGGTGGGCCTCGCCGGGCTCGCGGGCGGGCTCTTCAGCCCCATCGCGGGACGCCTGCGGGGCGCCTACCTGGGCATCGCGACCCTCGCGCTGATCTTCATCGGGCAGCACGTGCTGTTCAACGCCCATGACCTGACGGGCGGCTCCAACGGGCGCGACGTCCCGCCCCTGCACCTCTTCGGCCTCACCTTCGACGAGAGCGAGGCCGTCGTGGCCGCCGTCCCGTTCGGGGCCGCGGAGAAGCTCTGGTACGCGGGCCTCGTGCTGCTCCTGGCCTGCGGGCTGTTCGCCAGGGGCGTGCTGCGCGGGCGTCCGGGCCGGGCCATGAACGCCATCCGCGACCACCGCGTCGCCGCGGGCGTCATCGGCGTGCCCGTGGCCCGCTACCGCGCCGGGGTCTTCGTCCTGTCGTCGATGTACGCGGGCCTCGCCGGGGTGCTGCTCGCCCTCGTGTTCCAGCGGACCGTGCCGGACTACTTCGGCATGACCCTGTCCCTCGAATACCTCGCCATGATCGTCATCGGCGGCCTGGGCTCGGTCTCCGGGGCGGTCGCGGGTGCGGCGCTGGTCTCCCTGCTGCCGCAGCTCCTGACGCGGTACAGCGACGCGCTGCCCCTCGTCTCGGCCCCCGGCAGCGGCGGCGTCGCACCGGGCGAGGCGTCCCGGTACCTGTACGGAGCCGCCGTCGTCGCGGTCGTGCTCTTCCTGCCCGGCGGCCTGGTGCGGATCACCGCCCGGCGCGGCACGCCCACTCCAGGCACCTCATCAGGCACTTCTTCAGGGGAGACAGCATGAACACACTGACCAGGGCCACGGCGGCCGCCACCGCGCTCGCGGCGCTCCTCGCGCTCACCGCGTGCAGCTCGAAGGCGAAGGACGGCGACGACGGATCGAAGAGCGCCGGCGGCGTGAAGACCGGCGAGGGCGTCTCGGGCAAGACGATCAACCTCGGGGTGCTCACCGACATGACCGGGGTCTACGCCACCCTCGGCAAGAGCGTCACCCAGGCGCAGCAGCTCTACGTCGACCAGACCAACGCGGACGGCGGCATCTGCGGCCACAAGCTGAAGCTGACCGTCCGCGACCACGGCTACGACCCGCAGAAGGCCGTCGCCGCCTACACCGAGCTGGAGCCGAAGGTCCTCGGCTTCGCCCAGTTCATCGGCTCGCCGTTCGTCGCCGCCGTCGAGCGGCGGATCGAGGGCGACAGGGGCCTCGTCCTGCCGCAGGCGTGGTCCTCCAACCTCCTGGGCAACACCTACGTCCGGGTGATCGGCTCCACGTACGACCTGGAGACGATCAACGCGATCGACTTCCTGATGAAGGAGAAGGGGCTGAAGAAGGGCGACAAGATCGGTCACGTCTACTTCGAGGGCGACTACGGCGAGAGCGCCCTGAAGGGTTCGCGGCACATGGCGGAGGAGGCGGGCCTCACGGTCGTCGAGCAGAAGATCAAGCCGACGGACAACGACATGACCGCCCAGGTCTCCGCGTTGAAGAAGGCGGGCGTCAAGGGCATCGTGATCAGCGCGGGACCGCGCCAGGCCGCGTCCCTGGTGGGTGTCGCGGCGGCGGGCCGCTTCGACGTCCCGGTCATCGGCAACAACTCCGCTTTCGCCCCGCAGCTCCTCGCCACGCAGTCGGGCCCCGCCCTGCAGAAGAACTACTACGTCGCCTCGCCCACGCTGCCCATCGGCGCGGACACCGAGGCGGCGAAGAAGCTCGTCGCCGACTACAAGAAGGCCCACCCCAAGGACTCCCTGGACAACGGCGTCGTGGCGGGCTGGACGGCGGCAGCGGTCTTCGGCGAGGCCCTGAAGAAGGCCTGCGCGGACAAGGACCTCACGCGGGCCGGCGTCGACAAGGCCCTGCTCACCATCGACGCCTTCGACTCGGGCTTCGGCGTCCCCCAGGACTTCACGGACCCGAGCTCCCCGAGCTCCCGGCAGAGCGTCATCCTCCGGCCCTCGGCGAAGGCCACGGGCGGCATGAAGGTCGTACGGGAGCCGCAGGCGGCGAAGGCGACGGAGGGGTACACGGCGGGCTGAGCGGGGTTCCGGCCCGTCCGGGGTTTGAGGACGGGCCGCAAGGGTGACAGAGGGCAAGCGAAAGGGGCCCGGACCAGTCGAGGTCCGGGCCCCTTCGGTGCCACCGTTCGAGCGCGGCTACGGCAACTGCGCGGCGCGCGCCTCACGCCGGTTGTCCCGGAAGTTGTTCACCCTCCGGGCCGTGGCGAAGAGGGGGATCACCGCGCCGAGGACGACCTGGAGCGCGCAGCCGGTCTGCAGGAGGAGCAGGCCGCCCGGGGCGTCGAACGCCCAGGCCGCGAGCAGCCCCATGGCCGCGACGATCCACGCGAGCATGGCGACCGCGAGGGGACCTCGCGGCTTGGGGTACTCGACGCGGCTGACCATGAGCCAGGCCGTGCCGATGATCGCGAGGAGCGTCGCCCAGAAGGGCAGCTCCAGGAGCACGATCGAGACGACCGTGAGCGCCCCGAAGGGCGAGGGCATGCCCTGGAAGGTGCCGTCCTTCACGGTCACGCAACTGAACCGCGCAAGCCGCAGCACCACCGCCAGGAGCACCACGATCGCGCCCACCGCCGCGACCCGCTGGTGCGCGTCGTTGGCGACCATGCCGTAGACGAGCACGAAGTACGCGGGGGCGAGCCCGAAGCTGATCAGGTCCGAGAGGTTGTCCAGCTCCGCGCCCATCGGCGAGGACCGCAGCTTGCGGGCCACGAGTCCGTCGAAGAGGTCGAAGACGGCGGCGCAGAGCATGAGGATCACGGTGGTCGCGGCGGAGTGCCGCGCCATGCCCGTTTCCTCGCTGCCCTGGAGGTGCGGGATGAGGATGCCCGTGGTGGTGAAGTACACCGCCATGAACCCGCACGTGGCGTTACCGAGCGTGAGGGTGTCCGCTATCGAGAGGCGCAGTGAGAGAGGCATCTCCTCGTCGGCCTCGTCCTCCGCCGCCTCCGGCGCCCAGCCCGCCTGTGTCTCAGGATCAACCACGGTCAATGCGAGTCACCCCAGCCACGGTCTTCTGACCGACCTCGACGTCCACCTCGACACCCTCGGGGAGGTAGATGTCGACACGCGAGCCGAAGCGGATCAGACCGATCCGCTCGCCCTGCTCCACCTTCGTCCCCTGCGGGATGTAGGGCACGATGCGCCGCGCGACCGCGCCCGCGATCTGGATCATCTCGATGTCGCCGAGCTCGGTGTCGAAGTGCCAGACAACGCGCTCGTTGTTCTCGCTCTCCTTGTTGAACGCCGGGACGAATCCGCCGGGGATGTGCTCCACGGACGTCACGGTGCCCGCGAGGGGCGCGCGGTTGACGTGGACATTCAACGGGCTCATGAAGATGGCGACGCGGGTACGTCCGTCCTTCCACGGCATGATGCTCTGCACCACGCCGTCGGCGGGGGAGATGACCCGGCCCGACGCGATCTCGCGCTCGGGGTCGCGGAAGAACCACAGCATGCCCGCCGCGAGAGCGGTGGCGGGCACGGCGACGGCCGCGGCGCCCTTGGAGCGTCGCGCGCGGACGAGGCTGAGTGCCGCGGTGGCGACGGTCGGCAGGAGCCACGGCGATGCTCCGCGGGCAAGGCGTCCCTGGAGAATGCCGTCGCGTGGTGCAGAGGTTTGGCTGTGGGGCATGGATGACCTTCGTAGCGGATGATGCCGCGCAGGGAATGGGGGACGGCGGCTTTCTCCGGATGCTATCGGTTGCGGGCCACAACTGGGCAAGCCAGGAAGCCGAGTCGACGGCCGAAGAGTGCTGACAGGGTGTGATCTTCTTCGCGGAGAAATACCCCCGAATCGGACAATCAGCCCTGGATTCGATACTCTTCGAGCAGTCGACGACCAATGATCATTTTCTGGATCTCGGCGGTACCTTCACCGATCAAAAGCATCGGCGCCTCCCTGTAGAGGCGCTCGATCTCGTACTCCTTCGAGAAGCCGTAACCGCCGTGAATCCTGAACGCGTCCTCGACGACTTCCTTGCAGTACTCGGAGGCGAGGTACTTCGCCATCCCTGCTTCGAGGTCGTTTCGCTCCCCGGAGTCCTTTTTGCGTGCTGCGTTGACCATCATCGCATGGGCGGCCTCGACCTTGGTAGCCATCTCGGCCAGTTTGAACTGGATCGCCTGGTGCTGGGCGATGGCCTTCCCGAAAGTGTGGCGTTGCTGGGCATACGAGACGCCCAGCTCGAACGCACGCTGCGCGACGCCGCAGCCACGGGCCGCGACATTGACGCGCCCGACCTCCACACCGTCCATCATTTGGTAAAACCCCCGGCCGGTGGTCCCGCCGAGCACACGATTGGCCGGAATTCGCAGTCCGTCCATGATGAGTTCCGTCGTATCGACACCCTTATAGCCCATTTTGTCGATCTTGCCCGGGATGGTGAGACCGGGCCGGACCTCGCCGAAGCCGGGCTCCTTCTCGACCAGGAACGTGGTCATCGACTTGTGGGGGGCGGTGGCCGCCTCCGGACTGGGGTGTCCTTCGTCACTCCGGCACAGGACGGCCACCAGAGTGGACGTTCCGCCGTTCGTCAACCACATCTTCTGGCCGTTGAGGACATAGTGGTCACCGTCCCTGACACCCTTGGACGTGATCGCCGACACGTCCGAGCCGAGCGCCGGCTCCGACATCGAGAACGCGCCCCGCACCTCGCCGGCCGCCATGCGGGGCAGGAAGGTCTCCTTCTGCTCCTGCGTGCCGTGCTGCTTGAGCATGTAGGCGACGATGAAGTGGGTGTTGATGATGCCGGAGACCGACATCCAGCCCCGGGCGATCTCCTCGACGCACAGGGCGTACGTGAGCAGCGACTCGCCCAGGCCGCCGTACTCCTCCGGGATCATCAGGCCGAAGAGGCCCAGCTCCTTGAGGCCGTCGACGATCTGCTGCGGGTACTCGTCACGGTGTTCGAGTTCCGTCGCGACCGGGATGATCTCCTTGTCGACGAAGTCCCGGACCGTGGCGAGGATCTCCTGCTGGATGTCGGTGAGACCGGCGGTCTGCGCGAGTCGGCTCATGGCTACCGCTTCTCCTGGATCTTCGGCTCCGGGCGGCCGGGCTGCTCCCCGCCGCGCTCCTTGATGTACGTCTCGGTGGGCACCATCACCTTGCGGCGGAAGACGCAGACGAGCGTGCCGTCCTGCTTGTAGCCCTTCGTCTCCACGTGGACGATGCCGCGGTCGCTCTTGGACCGGGACGGCGTCTTGTCCAGGACCGTGGTCTCGCCGTAGATCGTGTCGCCGTGGAAGGTCGGCGCCACGTGCTTCAGCGACTCGATCTCCAGGTTGGCGATGGCCTTGCCGGAGACGTCCGGGACGGACATGCCGAGCAGCAGCGAGTAGATGTAGTTGCCCACGACGACGTTCTTGCCGAAGTCCGTCGTCCTCTCCGCGTAGTTCGTGTCCAGGTGGAGGGGGTGGTGGTTCATGGTGAGCAGGCAGAAGAGGTGGTCGTCGTACTCGGTGACCGTCTTGCCGGGCCAGTGCTTGTACACGGCGCCGACCTCGAACTCCTCGTAGGTGCGGCCGAACTGCATGGGATCAGGCCTCCGGGGCTTCGAACTTCGAGGTGCGGGTCATGCCGGCGGCACGCCCCTTGCCCGAGATGACCAGGGCCATCTTCCGGCTGGCCTCGTCGATCATCTCGTCGCCGAGCATCGCCGAGCCCTTCTTGCCGCCCGCTTCCGAGGTGTAGTACTCGTACGCGTCCAGGATCAGCTCGGCGTGGTCGAAGTCCTCCTGGGAGGGGGAGAAGACCTCGTTGGCGGCCTCGACCTGGCCGGGGTGCAGGACCCACTTGCCGTCGAAGCCGAGGGCGGCGGCGCGGTTCGCGACCTCGCGGTAGCCGTCGACGTTCTTGATCTGGAGGTAGGGGCCGTCGATCGCCTGGAGGTCGTTGGCGCGGGCCGCCATCAGGATCTTCATCAGGATGAAGTGGTAGGCGTCTGCCGGGTAGCCGGGCGGCTGCTCGCCGACGACCAGGGACTTCATGTTGATGGACGCCATGAAGTCGGCCGGGCCGAAGATGATGGTCTCCAGGCGCGGCGACGCCTCGGCGATGGCGTTGACGTTGTTCAGGCCCCGCGCGTTCTCGATCTGCGCCTCGATGCCGATCTTGCCGACCTCAAAGCCCATGGTCTTCTCGATCTGGTTCAGCAGCAGGTCGAGCGCGACGACCTGCTCGGCCGTCTGGACCTTCGGCAGCATGATGCAGTCGAGGTTCTGGCCCGCGCCCTCGACGACGGTGACGACGTCGCGGTACGTCCACTCCGTCGTCCAGTCGTTGACGCGCACGACCCGTGTCTTGCCCGTCCAGTCGCCCTCGTTGAGGAACGTCACGATGGTGTGCCGGGCCTCCGGCTTGGCCAGCGGCGCGCAGGCGTCCTCCAGGTCCAGGAAGACCTGGTCGGCGGCCAGGCCCTGGGCCTTCTCCAGGAAACGCGGGTTGGAGCCCGGTACGGCCAGGCAGGAGCGCCGGGGGCGGAGACGGTTCACGGTCATGCGGGGACCTCCGATGGGTCGAGCTTGTTCGCTTTCCGGATCTCGTCGACGATACGGCCGATGATCTCCGTGATGCCGAAGTCCTTGGGGGTGAAGACGGCCGCCACACCCGCCGCGAGAAGGTCCTCGGCGTCGCTGTTGGGGATGATGCCTCCCGCGATCACGGGAATGTCCGGCGCGCCCGCCTCACGCAGGCGCGTCAGGACGTCCGGCACGAGCTCGGCGTGTGAGCCGGAGAGGATCGACAGGCCCACCGCGTGCACGTCCTCGGCGAGCGCGGCGTCGACGATCTGTTCGGGCGTCAGCCTGATGCCCTGGTAGACGACCTCGAAGCCGGCGTCCCGCGCGCGCACCGCGATCTGCTCGGCGCCGTTGGAGTGGCCGTCGAGGCCGGGCTTGCCGACCAGGAAGCGGAGCTTGCCGACGCCGAGGTCGGCGGCCGTCCTCGCCACCTTGTCGCGGACGAGGGCGAGCGGCGTGCCCTCCTCGGCGGTGACGGCCAGAGGAGCGCTGGAGACGCCCGTGGGCGCCCGGTACTCGCCGAACACCTCCCGCAGGGCGCCCGCCCACTCTCCGGTCGTCACGCCGGCCCGCGCGCACTCCAGGGTGGCCTCCATGAGGTTGCCCGTCCCCGCGGCCACCTCCTTGAGGCGCTGGAGGGCCTTGCAGGGGCGCGGGTGGTTGAACGGCGGCTGGTAGCGGGTGTCGCGCCAGTGCCGCAGGGCGGCGACGACGCGGGCCTCCACGGCCGGGTCGACCGTCATGATGGCCGCGTCCAGGTCGGCGGTGAGCGGGCTCGGCTCGGTGGACTCGTAGGAGTTCACCCCGACGATCTTCTCCTCGCCCGACTCGATGCGCGCCCTGCGCTCGGCGTGCGAGGAGACCAGCTGCGACTTCAGGTAGCCGGACTCGACGGCGGCCATCGCGCCGCCCATCTCCTCGATGCGGGCCATCTCTGCGAGGGACTCCTCTACCAGTGAGGCGACCTTGGCCTCGATGACGTGGGAGCCCGCGAAGACGTCCTCGTACTCCAGGAGGTCGCTCTCGTGGGCGAGGACCTGCTGGATGCGCAGCGACCACTGCTGGTCCCAGGGGCGGGGCAGGCCGAGCGCCTCGTTCCAGGCGGGGAGCTGGACGGCACGCGCGCGTGCGTCCTTGGAGAGCGTGACGGCCAGCATCTCCAGGACGATCCGCTGGACGTTGTTCTCCGGCTGGGCCTCGGTGAGCCCCAGGGAGTTGACCTGCACGCCGTAGCGGAACCGGCGCTGCTTGGCGTTCTCGACGCCGTACCGCTCCCGCGTGACCTGGTCCCAGATCCGTCCGAACGCCCGCATCTTGCACATCTCCTCGATGAAGCGGACGCCCGCGTTCACGAAGAAGGAGATGCGGGCCACGACGTCCCCGAACCGCTCCTCGGGGACCTGCCCGGAGTCGCGTACGGCGTCGAGGACCGCGATGGCGGTGGACATCGCGTACGCGATCTCCTGGACCGGCGTGGCCCCCGCCTCCTGGAGGTGGTAGCTGCAGATGTTGATCGGGTTCCACTTGGGGATGTGCGCCACCGTGTACGTGATCATGTCGGTGGTCAGGCGCAGGGAGGGCGCCGGCGGGAAGACGTGCGTCCCGCGCGAGAGGTACTCCTTGACGATGTCGTTCTGCGTCGTCCCCTGGAGCTCGCCGATGTCGACGCCCTGCTCCTCCGCGACCACCTGGTAGAGCGCCAGGATCCACATGGCGGTGGCGTTGATCGTCATCGAGGTGTTCATCCGGTCCAGGGGGATGTCCTGGAACAGCCGCCGCATGTCGCCGAGGTGCGAGACCGGCACGCCGACCCGGCCGACCTCACCGCGGGCGAGGACGTGGTCGGGGTCGTAGCCGGTCTGCGTGGGCAGGTCGAACGCGACCGAGAGGCCCGTCTGCCCCTTGGCGAGGTTGCGCCGGTACAGCTCGTTGGACGCCTCCGCCGTGGAGTGACCGGCGTAGGTCCGCATCAGCCACGGCCGGTCCTTCTGACGCTCTGTCATGTGCCGCTGCTCCTCACTGCGCTCAGACGTTCCGGAAGCGGTTGATGGCGTCGATGTGCCGGGCCCGCTTCTCCGGATCGCGCACGCCGAGGCCCTCGCGGGGCGCCAGCGCGAGGACGCCGACCTTGCCCTGGTGGAGGTTGCGGTGCACGTCGTACGCCGCCTGCCCGGTCTCTTCGAGCGAGTACACCTTGGACAGGGTCGGGTGGATCTTGCCCTTGGCGATCAGCCGGTTGGCCTCCCACGCCTCGCGGTAGTTGGCGAAGTGCGAGCCGATGATGCGCTTGAGGGACATCCACAGGTAGCGGTTGTCGTACTCGTGCATGTAGCCCGAGGTCGAGGCGCAGGTGGTGATCGTGCCGCCCTTGCGGGTGACGTAGACCGAGGCGCCGAACGTCTCGCGCCCCGGGTGCTCGAAGACGATGTCGATGTCCTCGCCGCCGGTCAGCTCGCGGATGCGCTTGCCGAAGCGCTTCCACTCCTTGGGGTCCTGGGTGCGCTCGTCCTTCCAGAACCGGTAGCCCTCGGCGTTGCGGTCGATGACCGCGTCGGCGCCCATCGCCCGGCAGATCTCCGCCTTCTGCGGGCTGCTCACCACGCAGATCGGGTTGGCGCCGCCGGCCAGCGCGAACTGGGTGGCGTAGGAGCCGAGGCCGCCGCTCGCGCCCCAGATCAGCACGTTGTCGCCCTGCTTCATGCCGGCGCCGTTGCGGGAGACGAGCTGGCGGTACGCGGTGGAGTTCACCAGGCCGGGCGAGGCGGCCTCCTCCCAGCTCAGGTGGTCGGGCTTCGGCATGAGCTGGTTGGACTTCACGAGCGCGATCTCGGCGAGGCCGCCGAAGTTGGTCTCGAAGCCCCAGATGCGTTGCTCGGGGTCGAGCATCGTGTCGTTGTGGCCGTCGGAGGACTCCAGCTCGACGCTGAGGCAGTGCGCGACGACCTCGTCGCCGGGGTTCCAGGCGTTCACGCCGGGCCCGGTGCGCAGCACGACGCCCGCGAGGTCGGAACCGATGATGTGGTACGGCAGGTCGTGGCGCTTGGTGAGCTCGCTCAGCCGGCCGTAGCGCTCCAGGAAGCTGAAGGTGGACACCGGCTCGAAGATCGAGGTCCACACGGAGTTGTAGTTGACCGAGGAGGCCATGACGGCCACCAGGGCCTCGCCGGGGCCGAGTTCGGGGACCGGCACGTCGTCGAGGTGGATCGACTTGCGGGGGTCCTTGTCGCGGGTCTCGAGGCCCGCGAACATCTCCGTCTCGTCCTTGTGCACGGTGATCGCGCGGTACGAGTCGGGCAGGGGGAGAGCGGCGAAGTCGGCGGACGTGGCGTCCGGGGACTGGATCGCGTCCAGGATTTCCTTCACGGTTTTGCCTCCGGCGAAGAAGCACATCGGGGGGATGCGCTGCTTGAGGGTTACGTCGGGGTGCTTGCGGTGCTGTGGAGGTGTGCCGTCGGTTCGGCGAAGGGTGGTGCTCGGCGACGCCCTGGTGGGGCGCGGGAGGTGCCTGTGACGCAGGCGTCCGGGCGCACAAGCCGTGGCTTGAGGGGACAGCCGGCGTACGGATGATCGCTGTACGCCGGCCGCCCGGACTTCCTTCAACGTATGGCACCGCGTGCCAGTCGGCAAGACACTGGGTGCCAGAACTTTTTGACCGATGATCGATCAGTGCAGGTCAGAGGGGTGTGCGGCATGACAGAGGGGGCGCTACCGGTGGGTAGCGCCCCCTCGAATGCCCAGGTCAAAACGGGCCGAACGGTGACAACGAACAGTGCTATGAACGCTCGCGCAGGGCCTTCTCGATGGTCCGCATGACCTCGTCGAGCGGGGCGTCCGTGCGGGCCACCGTGACCAGGACCTCACCCTGCGCGGACGCCGTCGCGGACCCCGCGGCGGGCAGCGTGTCGCGGCCCGCGCCGATCCCCGAGCCGAAGGTCCTGCGCACGATCGCGAAGGCGCGGTCGAGCTGCGTCTCCACGTCGCCCTGGCCGCCGGCCCGCAGCCAGCGGCGCAGGACGTGGTTGTGGGCGGTGACCACGGCGGAGGCGGCGACCTCGGCGAGCAGCGGGTCGTCGTTGCCGTCGTGGTGCGCCTGCTCGTCGAAGTGGCCGAGCAGATAGCGCGTGAAGAGCCGCTCGTAACGGGCCACCGAGGCGATCTCGCGCTCGCGCAGCGTGGGCACCTCGCGAGTGAGGCGGTAGCGCTCCACGGAGACCGCGGGCGAGGCCGCGTACATCTTCATGACCTCCTTGATGCCGCGGCACACCGTGTCCAGCGGGTGCTCGTGCGGGGGAGCGGCGTTGAGGACCGCCTCCGCGCGGATCAGGGTGTCGTCGTGGTCGGGGAAGATCGCCTCTTCCTTGGAGCGGAAGTGGCGGAAGAAGGTCCGGCGTGCCACCCCCGCGGCGGCGGCGATCTCGTCGACCGTCGTCGCCTCGTACCCCTTGGACGCGAAGAGCTCCATGGCCGCGGCCGCCAGCTCCCTGCGCATCTTGAGCCGTTGGGCGGCGGCGCGGTTGCCCGCCGCGCTCTCCGGAGCGTCGGGCGTAGCGGGTGTGCGTGAGGACTTGGCGGCCTTGGACATGCCACGAACGTACTGCATATGCGCGCCGCGGTGCTCCTGCGGGACGGGGCTGCCCGAGGGGCCGAGCAGCCCGCCCCAGTCCGTCCTGCCGTCCGCGCGATCCTCGGCCGGCTCAGCGCCGCGCATATTCGCGGAAGCCGCGGCCCGTCTTGCGGCCGAGGCAGCCCGCGGCCACCAGGTGTTCGAGCAGGGGCGCCGGGGCGAGGCCCGGGTCGCGGAACTCGCGGTGCAGGACCTTCTCGATGGCCAGCGAGACGTCCAGGCCGACGACGTCCAGGAGCTCGAAGGGGCCCATGGGGTAGCCGCCGCCGAGCTTCATCGCGGCGTCGATGTCGTCGAGCGAGGCGTAGTGCTCCTGGACCATCTTGACCGCGTTGTTGAGGTAGGGGAACAGCAGCGCGTTCACGATGAAGCCCGCGCGGTCGCCGCAGTCCACCGGGTGCTTGCGGATGCTCGCGCAGACCTCGCGGGCGGTGGCGTGCACGTCGTCGGCGGTCAGCACCGTGCGGACCACCTCGACGAGCTTCATCGCGGGCGCCGGGTTGAAGAAGTGCAGGCCGATCACGTCGCGCGGGCGCGTGGTGGCGCGGGCGCAGGCCACCACCGGCAGTGAGGAGGTCGTGGTCGCGAGGACCGCGCCGGGCTTGCAGACCTTGTCGAGCGCCGCGAAGAGCTGCCGCTTGGCCTCCAGGTCCTCGGCGATGGCCTCGAGCGCCAGGTCGACGTCGGCGAACGCCTCGTACGAAGCGGCCGGGGTGATGCGCTCCAGGGCCTCGGCGGCGGCCCCGGCCGTCAGCCTGCCCTTGTCGACCGAGCGCGCGAGGGACGTGCCGACGCGGGCCTTGGCGGCCGCCGCCTTCTCGTCGGTGCGGGCGGCGAGCACCACGTCGTAGCCCGCCTTGGCGAAGACCTCCGCGATGCCGGACGCCATCGTCCCCGAGCCCGCGACGCCGACGGAGCGCACCGCGCGGCCCTGCACGCGCCGCTCGTCCTCGCGCGGGGTCAGCGCGTCGTCCACCACGTCGGCGCCGCCGGGCTCGGCGTAGGTGTAGAAGCCGCGGCCCGCCTTGCGCCCCGTCAGGCCCGCCTCGCTGAGCTGCTTGAGGATCGGGGCGGGCGCGTGCAGCCGGTCGTGGGACTCGGCGTACATGGCGTCGAGCACGGTGCGGGCGGTGTCCACGCCGATCAGGTCGAGCAGGGCGAGCGGCCCCATCGGCAGGCCGCAGCCCAGCCGCATGGCGGCGTCGATGTCCTCGCGGGAGGCGTACTTCGCCTCGTACATCGCGGCGGCCTGGTTGAGGTAGCCGAAGAGCAGCCCGTCGGCGACGAAGCCGGGGCGGTCGCCGACCGCGACGGGTTCCTTGCCGAGCGCCTGCGCGAGGTCGGTGACCGTGGCGACGGCGGCGGGCGCGGTGAGGACGGACGAGACGACCTCGACGAGCTTCATGGCGGGCGCCGGGTTGAAGAAGTGCAGTCCCAGCACGCGCTCGGGGCGCGCCGACTCGGCGGCCAGCCGCGTCACCGAGAGCGCGTTGGTGCCCGTGGCGATGATCGTCTCCGGGCGCACCACGGCGTCGAGGCCGCGGATGATCTGCTGCTTGACCTCGTACGACTCGGGCACGACCTCGATCACGAGGTCGGCGTCGGCGGCGGCCCGGAGGTCGGTGAAGGTGCGGAAGCGGGTCAGGATGTCCTGCCGCTCCTCCTCGGTGAGGCGTTCGCGGCGCACCGCGCGGGCGGTCGACGCCTCCAGGGAGGCGACCGCGCGGGTGGCCGCGGCCTGGCTGATGTCGATGCCGATGACCTCGCGTCCGCCGCGGGCCAGGACCTCGGCGATGCCGGTGCCCATCGTGCCGAGACCGACGACGGCGACGGTGTTCAGGGGAGCGTCCATGGGTGGACTCCAGGAGGAGAGTGACGACTGAGGGGCGCACGCGGGCGTCTGGCGCTTGCGAGGCGTGCGGAAAGTGGTGCTTGTCCTGTCCGGGCGGCGTCGCCGCGCGCACCGGTGAGAAGCCGACGGGCCCTGTCCCGGAGCCGACGTCGTACTGGGATGCCTGAGAGGTGCCGAACCGACCAACACCGCGGCGGCTGCGTCACCAGGCCACCGCGAGAAAGGGAACTGCTACGGGGAGTGTGCCCCGCTCACATGAGATTAACCGGCGAGTAACGAGCGCGCCAGCCCCGGATGTCTGTGATCTACGTCGCCGCCCGCCGCGAGCGCCCATTAGGCTCACGGCCATGGATGCGGAGTTGCGGACGGTGACGGCGCGTTTACGCCGCGAGGCGGAGGCCTCGCCCGATCAGTCGGAGCAGTACGAGAAGCTGGTCGCCACCGGGGACCTCGACGAGCTCGCCGGGGTGCTCGTCTCCCCGGGGCAGCCCCTGTGGACCCGGGAGCTGGCCGCCGTCCGGCTCGGCGTCGCGGGGGACCGCAGGGCCTTCGAGTCCCTGGTCCTCCTCCTCAACCACCGCGACCCGCCCCGCTGCGCCGCCGCGGCCTACGCCCTGGCACGCCTGCGCGACCCGCGCACGGCACGGGCGGCGGCGGCCCTGGCGACGAACGAACTCCGCGTCGCCTACGCCCTCCATCCCGTACGCCTCCTCACCGAACTCCGCGCCCCGGAGTCGGCCCCCGCCCTGATCACCACCCTTCAGCGCAGGCTGGTCCCGCACGACCCCTTCGGCAAGATCGCCCTGGCCTGCGTGGAGGGCCTCGGCGCCCTCGGCGACGCACGCGCGCGCCCGGTCCTGACGGCGGCTCGCAACCATCCGCGCCTCGCGGCAGCGGCGGCGGCGGCGCTGGCACGGCTCCCCGACTGAGGCGGCTCAGCGCGGCGGCAGGACCCCGCGCCCGGCCGCCGGGACGGCACGTGGCGCGGCCCCGGCGCTCCGCGGCTCCGGTTCGGGGCCCGCCGCGCAGGTCGCGTCGGCGCCCTCCCCGCGGTCCCGCGGGAGCTTGCCCGAGGCCAGGTAGGACGCCAGGTGGGTGTCCAGGCAGGTGTTCCCGTTCAGGGTGATGCCGTGGTTGCCGCCGCCGGACTCCACCACCAGGCGGGAGCCGGGGAGCCTGCGGTGCATGGCCAGGGCGCCCGCGTAGGGCGTCGCCGGGTCGCCCGTCGCCTGGAAGAGGAGGACCGGGGGCAGCTTCGCGCCAAGGACGTCGGGGGCGCTCAGGTGGTGGGTGCGCCAGAACGCGCAGGGGGCGTTGAACCAGGCGTTGTTCCAGGTGGTGAACGGGGCCTTCGCGTGGAGGGCGGCGTGGTCCGCGCGCCACGTCCCCCAGTCGCGTGGCCACAGCGCGTCCCTGCACTGCACGGCGGTGTAGACGCTGTAGCCGTTCTCCTTCTCGGCGTCGCTCGCCGCGAGGTCCTCGTAGGCGGCGACGAGCGGGCGGGCGTCGCCCTGGTCCGCGTGGGCGGCGAACGCATGCGCGAGGCGGGGCCAGTGGCGGTCGTCGTAACCGCCGGGCAGGAAGGTGTCCTCCAGCTCCGCCGGGCCCACCTTCCCGCCCGCGGGGCGCGCGGCGAGACCGTCGCGCATGGCGTACCACCGGGCCTCGACCGCCGCCGGGTCCCCGCCGAGCCCGTAGGCGTCGTCGTGCCGGGCGATCCAGGCCATCAGCGCCTTGTGGCGGAGGTCGAAGGCGAGGTTCTGGCGGAGGTTGGCGTCGTACCAGACGCCCGTCGGGTCGACGACGGAGTCGAGCGCCATGCGGCGCACGCGCTGCGGGAAGAGCCTGCCGTACACGGCCCCCAGATACGTGCCGTACGAGTAGCCGAAGAAGCTGACGCGCCGGGCGCCGAGGGCCGCGCGGATGGCGTCCATGTCCTGCGCCGTGCTCACCGTGTCGATGAACGGCAGCACGTCCGCGTACTTCGCGTGGCAGGCGTCGGCGAAGGCGCGGGCCCGGTCGAGGTTAATCTTCTCCAGCGCGGGCGTGGCGGGCAGGCTGCCGGGCCGTACGGGGGCGAAGTGGCCGGGGCGGCAGTTCAGCGCGGGCCTGCTCCGGCCGACGCCGCGCGGGTCGAACCCGATGACGTCGTACTGGGCCGCCACCTTCGCCGGCAGCGACTTCGCGACGAAGCCTGCCATGGAGAGGCCGCTCCCGCCGGGCCCGCCGGGGTTCACCAGGAGCGGCCCCTGCGAGGTCCTCGCGGTGTGCGGGACGCGGGACAGGGCGAGGGTGATCCTCCTGCCGCCGGGGTCCCGGTGGTCGAGGGGCACCTTCAGCGACGCGCACTGGAGTCTCGGGTAGGCCTTGGTGGCGCACTTCTCCCATGCGAGGGGGGCGGCGCGGGCGGTGTCACGGACGCCGGGGGCGGCGCTCGCGGCGGGCGTGAGCGCGGCGGCCGGTCCGGTGAGCGCGGCGGCCGTCCCGGCGAGCGCGGCGAGGGAACGGAGGGCGACGGCGCGTGTGTTCATCGGTTTCCCAGCTGTCCGGGGCGAGATCCGGGCCGTGCACGGTACGACCTCGGATGCATCGTCCCCGAAGAGAGCGCCGGGACCGGGTTGCTCTGCTGGTGAATGCCCCGAAAGGAGCAATGGGGGCAAGCCGGCGCCGAGCCCTCACAGCAGGGTGAGCTGCGCGGGGCCCGCGGGTTCCGGCTGCTCCGGCACCGGGATCCGCCGGGCGGCACCCGCGCGCGAGGGGCCGATGCCGAACTCCTCGGCCAGCTCGTGCACATGGCGGGTGACGCGCCGCTGGTACCACTTCGGGGCGTAGGCCCCTTCCGCGTACAGCCGCTCGTAACGCCGTACGAGATGAGGGTGGTGCTGCCCGACCCAGGCCATGAACCACTCGCGCGCCCCCGGCCGCAGGTGCAGCACCAGGGGCGTCACCGAGGTCGCCCCCGAGGCGGCGATGGCCCGCACCGTGGCGCGCAGCTGGTCGGGGTGGTCGCCGAGGAAGGGGATCACGGGGGCCATCAGGACCCCGCAGCCGATGCCGTGCTCGCTCAGCGTGCGGACGACGTCCAGGCGTCGCTCGGGGGCGGGCGTGCCCGGCTCGACGGTGCGCCACAGCTCGCGGTCGGTGAAGCCCACCGAGACGGAGATGCCGACGTCCGTCACGGCGGCGGCCTCCCGCAGCAGGTCGAGGTCGCGCAGGATCAGCGTGCCCTTGGTCAGGATCGAGAAGGGGTTGCCGTGGTCGCGCAGGGCCCTGATGATTCCCGGCATGAGGCGGTAGCGTCCCTCGGCCCGCTGGTAGCAGTCGACGTTCGTGCCCATGGCGATGTGGTCGCCGTGCCAGCGGGGCGAGGCCAGCTTGCGCCGCAGCAGCTCGGCGGCGTTGACCTTGACGACGATCTGGCTGTCGAAACCGAGTCCGGTGTCGAGGTCGAGATAGCTGTGGGTCTTGCGGGCGAAGCAGTAGACGCACGCGTGCGTGCACCCCCGGTAGGGATTGACCGTCCATTCGAACGGCATCCGTGACGCGCCGGGCACGCGGTTCACGATCGACCTGGCCCGTATCTCGTGGAAGGTCATTCCCGCGAACTCAGGGGTGTCGAAGGTGCGGGTATGAATCGCGTCCGCGCCGAACAGCGCGGCGTCGGCCGGGCCCTGACGCGGTCCGTCGGAGAGATTCTCCCAGCGCATGACGCCTCCTAGGTAGCACTGACCACAGAATAGAACACATGTTCCCTTGATCGTGCGACCCACGCCCCCGAGCCCTCGACCCACGCCGCCGAGCCCGTCACCCACGCCGCCGAGCCCGCCACCCACGCCGCCGGGGCCGGGCCCGCCACCCCGGCGTTCGTCCGGATCCACCTCCCCACCTGGGGCGGAGCCCGGGGCGCCAGGGATGATGCGCAGCATGCTCGTCGAGTTCCTGTCGGCCGCCGCCCTGGCCGTCGTCCTGATCTGTGCCGTCGTACGCCCCTTCGGCCGCTCCGAGGCCGTCTTCGCGGTGCCGGCCGCCGCGCTCCTGGTGGTGGCGGGGGTGATCCCCTGGGCGGACGTGCGGGACGAGGCCGCGCGGCTCGGCCCCGTGATCGGCTTCCTCGCCGGCGTCCTGGTGCTCGCCAAGCTCTGCGCCGACGAAGGCCTCTTCCACGCGTGCGGCACCTGGATGGCACGCCGTGCCGCGGGCCGCCCGCGGACCCTGCTCGCCGCCGTCTTCGGGCTCGCCTCGGTGATCACCGCCGCGCTCAGCCTGGACGCCACCGTGGTCCTGCTCACCCCGGTGGTCTTCGCCACCGCGGCCCGCATGGGCGCCCGGCCCAAACCACACGTCTACGCCAGCGCCCACCTGTCCAACACGGCCTCGCTGCTGCTGCCCGTCTCCAACCTCACCAACCTCCTCGCGTTCACCGCGACCGGGCTGAGCTTCACGCGCTTCGCGCTGCTCATGACGCTGCCCTGGCTGGTCGCGATCGCCGTCGAGTACGCCGTCTTCCGCCGGTTCTTCGCCGCCGACCTCGACGCCCCCGTCAGCGGCGAGGACACCGGGGAACCGCCCGAGATGCCGCTCTTCGCCCTGGTCACCGTCGCCGCCACGCTCGCCGGATTCGCGCTGGCGTCCACCGCCGGCGTCGACCCCGCCTGGTCGGCGGCGGCCGGCGCCGCCGTGCTCGCCGTCCGGGCGCTCGTGCGGAGGCGCACCACACCGGACGCCATCCTGCGCTCGGCCTCGCTGCCCTTCCTCGCCTTCGTCCTCGCCCTCGGCGTCGTCGTCAGGGCCGTCGTCGACAACGGCCTCGGCGACGCCCTCGGCGGGCTCCTCCCCGACGGCTCGTCCCTGCCCGCGCTGCTCGGCGCCGCGGCCGTCGCCGCGCTCCTGGCCAACCTGATCAACAACCTGCCCGCCGTCCTCGCCCTCGTCCCGCTGGCCGCGCCGTCGGGCCCCGGCGCGGTCCTCGCCGTCCTGCTCGGCGTGAACATCGGGCCCAACCTCACCTACGCCGGGTCCCTCGCCACCCTGCTCTGGCGGCGCATCGCCCATCAGCACGAACACCGCGTGCGCATCGGGGAGTTCACCCGGCTGGGGCTGCTCACCACCCCGGCCGCGCTCGTCCTGTCGACCGTCGCGCTGTGGGCCGGACTCCGGCTGCTGCCCGGCTGAGCGCACCCGCGGCACGACCCCGATTTGGGGGCCCGGCGCGCCGGGTGGTTGGCTTTCCGTGAACTCCCCGAGAAACCAAGCTGGAGGAAGTCCCATGGCGCAGGTCGAAGCTGTCACGGAGCGGGTCGTCGCGGCGAAGCCGGACGAGGTCTTCGACGCGCTCGCCGACTACGAGGGCACCCGCCCGAAGATCCTCTCGGAGCACTTCAGCGAGTACGAGGTGCGCGAGGGCGGCGACGGCGAGGGCACCCTCGTCCACTGGAAGCTGCAGGCCACCAGCAAGCGCATCCGCGACTGCCTCCTGGAGGTCAGCGAGCCGACCGACGGTGAGCTGGTCGAGAAGGACCGCAACTCCTCCATGGTCACCACCTGGACCGTGACCCCGGCCGGCGAGGGCAGGTCGCGCGTGGTCGTCTCCACCGTGTGGAACGGCGCGGGCGGCATCGGCGGCTTCTTCGAGAAGACCTTCGCGCCCAAGGGCCTCGGGCGGATCTACGGCGCGGTGCTCGACAACCTCGCCCGCGAGGTGGAGAAGCCGGCCGCCTGACCCCCGCCGGACCGTTTTCACGCTCACCGTTTCGAGTGGTTTTCCGTTCGGTCCCGTTGTACGCCGTAGGGCTCCCACCGGCGCTGATGTCCGCGCGGCCCCCGCAGGGGCAACTCGTCGCGCTTGCTCGTAGTTGTCGCGTAATGCGAGAAATGGGCGGCGCAGGCGCGACGAGGGGAGCAGTACGTGGGCGGGACGACGCCGGTGAAGGCCGCCGGGCGGAAGGGCGCGGCGGCCGTGGAGACAGCGCCGCTGCCGCCCCGTGGGCCGCGGGCCGGCCAGGCGCCGCCTCCACCACCTGATCCGGCGGCGCTCGGGCTCAGCCCCCGCCGCGTACGGATGGTCTTCTTCGGGCTGATGCTGGCCCTGCTGCTCGCCGCCCTCGAACAGATGATCGTCGCCACGGCGCTCCCCAAGATCGTCGGGGAGCTGCACGGCCTGGACAAGATGTCCTGGGCCATCACCGCCTATCTGCTGACCTCCACCATCGGCCTGCCCATCTACGGCAAGCTCGGCGACCTCTTCGGCCGCAAGGGCGTCTTCCAGTTCGCGATCGTCGTCTTCGTCGTGGGCTCGGCCCTCGCCGGCTGGTCGCGGACGATGGACCAGCTCATCGCCTTCCGCGCGATCCAGGGCGTCGGCGCGGGCGGCCTCATGATCGGCGTGCAGGCGATCATCGCGGACATCGTGCCGCCCCGGCAGCGCGGCCGGTACATGGGCCTGATCGGCGCCGCGTTCGGCCTCGCCTCGGTCGCCGGACCGCTGCTCGGCGGCTTCTTCACCGACCACGCGTCCTGGCGCTGGTGCTTCTACTTCAACGTGCCCTTCGGCCTGGTCACGCTGCTCGTCATCACCCTCGTGCTCAAGCTGCCCAAGCCTGCGGGACGGGCCCGCATCGACGTGCTGGGCGCGCTGCTGCTCGCCGCCGCGTCGACCTGCCTGGTGCTGCTCACGAGCTGGGGCGGGACCGAGTACGCGTGGGACGACCGGGTCATCCTCGGGCTCGCCGCCGGGGCGGTGGCCGGCGGCCTGCTGTTCCTCGTCGCCGAGAAATTCGCCGCAGAACCGATCATCCCGCTGCGCCTCTTCCGCGACCCGGTCTTCAACATCACCGGCCTCGTCAGTGTGATCGTGGGCGTCGCCCTCTTCGGGGCGGCCAGCTATCTGCCCACGTTCCTGCAGATGGTCGACGGCGCGAGCGCCACAGAGTCGGGCCTGCTGATGCTGCCGATGATGGGCGGCCTCGTCGGCGCCTCGGTCATCTCCGGACAGCTCATCACCCACACGGGCCGCTACAGGATCTACCCGGTCCTCGGCGGCGCCCTCTCCGTCGTCGGCATGTGGCTGCTGTCGCGGCTGGAGGCGGACACCTCCCGGGTGCAGTACAGCCTCTGGATGGCGGTCCTCGGCGCGGGCATCGGCTTGGTCATGCCCGTCCTCGTCCTCGCCGTGCAGAACGCCGTGCGCCCCGCCGACCTGGGCACCGCCACCAGCGCCAACAACTACTTCCGGCAGATCGGCGGCAGCGTGGGCGCCGCGATCTTCGGCACCCTCTTCGCCGACCGGCTCGCCGACGCCCTCGCCGAGCGCGTCCCCGCGGGCTCCGGCCCCGCCGACGCCGAGTCGCTCACCCCGCAGCTCGTCCACGCGCTGCCCGCGCCGGTGCGCGAGGGCTATGTCCTGGCCTACGCCGACGCGATGCCCCGCATCTTCCTCTACCTCGTGCCGGTGCTCCTCCTCGGCACGCTGATCGCCTTCTTCCTCAAGGAGACCCCCCTCTTGTCCGCGTCCGCGCCCACGCCCCCGCCCGGCACCGCCTTCCCGAGCGCCCCCTCTCCCGGCGCGGCCGCCGCCGGGTCCGCGCCCATCCCGCAGGCCCGCGCCACGGCGCACCCGGCGGGCGTCCCCGTCTGCGGCGCCGTGCAGCACGCCGACGGCACCGCGGTGCCCCGCGCCGCCCTGACCCTCATCGACGTCGCCGGGCAGCAGATCGGGCGCGGCGCGAGCGGCGAGGACGGGCGGTACGCCCTGGTCACGCCGGGGGCGGGGTCCTTCGTGCTGATCGCGGCGGCCGGCGGGCACCAGCCGCAGGCCGTGACCGTCACCGTCGGCGAGCGTCCCGTCGAGCTGGACGTGGTGCTCGGCGGTGCGGGCCGCCTCGCGGGCACGGTGGTGACGGCCGACGGGACGCCGGTCAGGGACGCCGCCGTCACCCTCACCGACGTGCGCGGGGAGGTGGTCGCCACCACCCGCAGCGGGCGCGAGGGCGGCTATGTCATCACCGAGCTGGTGGCCGGCGAATACACCCTGGCGGCCAGCGCCCCCGCCTACCGGCCCGCCGCGCTGCCCGTCAGCGTGCAGGCCTCGCGGGAGACCCGCCAGGACGTGGAGCTGGCGGGCGGCGCGGTGCTGCGCGGCACCGTGCGCGCCGGTGGCGGCCGCCCCGTCGAGGACGCGCGCGTGACGCTGCTCGACGCCGCGGGCAACGTCGTGGACACCCTCACCACGGAGGCGGACGGCACGTTCCGCTTCGTCGACCTGTCGTCCGGCGAGTACACCGTCATCGCGGCGGGCTATCCGCCGGTGGCCACGGTCCTCCAGGTCGCGGGCGGCGGCCGCACCGAGCGGGACCTCCAGCTCGGCCACGAGGACTGAGGCCGGGGCGGGGCCCTGGGGGGGGGGCGTACGCCGGAGGACGCCGACGTCCGGCAAATTCGCCATTGCCCCCCACCGCGACACGCCCCGGTCGTACCGTGGGTGATGGCGCCTCAGATTCTCGCGCCGCCGCGGGAAGGAGCACGGCCATGGGACAGGGCACTCCGGACGGACCGGTGGAGCGCGGTGCCGTGGCGGGGCGCATACCGCTGGCCGTGGTCGTCGTCGACGCCGCCGGTCTCGTCTCGCACTGGAGCGTCGGCGCGCGCCGCCTCTTCGGCTGGGCCAAGGGGGAGGCGGTCGGCCGCCCCGTGGGCGACCTGCTGCCCGTGCACGGCGCGATCCCCGAGGACCACGAGCGCTACGGGGCCCACGACGGCCTCGGCCCCGACCTGGAGACCTCCCTCGACCGCCGCATCGCCTACCCGGCGGCCGGACGCGCGCGGCTGACCGCACCGGGGCCGCGGGGCGACCGCGCCGATGTGCTCTGGTGGGCGTACCCCCTGGCCGGACCGGGCCCCGAGCGGCTGCTCGTGCTGGCGGCCGACGCCGCGCCGTCGGCCGGGGCCGAGGAAGGACGGCGCGAGGCGCGGGCGGGGCACGGCGGGCGGGCCGAGCGCGTCGCGCCCGGCTTCGCCCCGCACACGGACTTCCCCGGGGCCGACGAGCTTGCGGGCCGGCTGCCCGAGATCCTGCCCGGCATGAGTGTGGGGGACAGCTCCCGCATCGTCGCCCAGGTTCTCGAACTGGGCTATCCGGTCCTGGAGTTCAGCCACCACGACCGGGTGCCGGTCACCCCCGACTGGGGTGTCGCGAGGCGGGCCGAGCGCAAGGCCCGCAGGGAGCGCGCCGAGCGGGTCGCGGCGCACGGCCTCCCCGCCGCCGGGCCGGACGACGAGGGCGAGGACCTGGAGTACGCGGCGGTGCGCGAGCGCCTGGAGTTCCTGAACGAGGTCAGCGGGCGCATCGGCTCCTCGCTCGATCTGTCGCGCACGATCACGGAGGTCAGCAGGGCGGTCGTGCCGCGCTTCACGGATGTCGCGGGCACCTATCTGCGCGAGCAGGTCGTGGCGGGCGAGGGCTTTCCGGAGGGGCCGCCGGACGAGACCACCCTGTGGCACCGGGTCGCCGTGGAGCACACCGACGAGCCGGGCCGCTGGGACGACGTCGTGCCGGTCGGCGAGTCCATGCCCTTTCCCGCGCACACGCCGTTCTTCCAGTGCATGACCTCCGGCGACCCGGTGCTCGTGCCGCGCATCACCGAGGAGATGGGCAACGCCATCGCCTCGCAGTTCGAGAAGCGCGACATCCGGCCGCTGATCAACCACCGCTCGATGCTCGTCGTACCGCTCAAGGCGCGCGACGTGGTGCTCGGCTTCATGATCCTGCTCCGTCACCGGGAGCGGCCCGTCTTCAACGACATGGACCGCGTCACCGGCACCGAACTGGCCGCCCGCGCGGGCCTCGTGCTCGACAACGCCCGCATGTACACCTACCAGGAGAGCGTCGCCGACACCCTCCAGGACAGCATGCTGCCGCACATCGAGCCGCGCATGTCCGGCTGCGACATCGCCACCCGCTACCTGCCGGGCACGCTCCTCGGCCGGGTCGGCGGCGACTGGTTCGACTCCGTGAAGCTGCCGGGGTCGAGGACCGCCCTCGTCGTCGGCGACGTGATGGGGCACGGCCTCAACTCGGCGGCGATGATGGGTCAGTTGCGCACGGCCGTGCAGACCATGGCTGCTCTCGACCTGCCGCCCGAGCAGCTCCTGCGCAACCTCGACGACCTCGCGCAGCGGCTCGGCGAGCACTATCTCGCGACGTGTCTGTACGCGGTCTACGACCCGATCGCGGGCGAGCTGCGCCTCGCCAACGCGGGCCACATACCGCCCGTCCTGGTCCGTGCCGGTGACGGCCGCAGCGAACTCCTCGACCTGCCCACGGGGGCGCCCATCGGGGTCGGCGGCGTCCCCTTCGAGTCGGTCCGCGTGCGCGTGGCGCCGGGAGACCGGCTGCTGATGTGCACCGACGGCCTGGTGGAGGTGCGCGGCGAGGACATCGGCGTCGGCCTCGCCACGCTCACCGAGTCCGCCGCGCATCCCGCCGCGTCCATGGACGACGCCTGCGACGCGATCATACGGGCCCTCAACGCCGGCGGCGCCCGCAAGGACGACGTGGCGCTCCTGATGGCCCGGCTCAACGGCATCCCGGGCGAGCACGTGGCGCAGTGGCGGTTCGCCCCGGACCCCAGCGAGGTCGGCAGGGCCCGCGAGCTGGTGCGCGGGCAGCTGCGGGCCTGGTCGCTCCAGGAGCTCGCCGACACCGCGGAGCTGCTGGTCAGCGAGCTGGTCACCAACGTCGTACGGCACTCACGCAGCAGCCGCGTCGATCTGCGCCTGGTCCGCTCCCGGGCGCTGACCTGCGAGGTCGAGGACGACGACCACATGCTGCCGACGCTGCTCAGCGCGGGCCCCGACGACGAGTCGGGGCGTGGCCTGCGCGTCATCAGCGCGCTCGCCGCGGAGTGGGGCACGAGCCGGACGAACCACGGCAAGACGGTCTGGTTCGAACTGCCCCTGCCCACCCGGTGACCGGGTGCCTTGTGGGTGCGCCCCCGGCGCGGTAGACCGATCCGACGGTCCGCCGCGGCGGACGACCGTCGCACCCCGGGGAGCCCCGCATGAGCGTCACGAGTCGGTACAGAGAGGCCTGGGAGGCGTTCTGGAGCGCGGCGCCCGCCGAGTCGGGCGCCGTCATCTGGGACGCCGAGCCCGCCCTCGCCGCGGCCCGGCACCTGGCCCTGTTCGCACCGCACCTCGGGTCCGGCGAGCGGCCCCTGGTCGACCTCGGCTGCGGCAACGGCACCCAGACCCGCTACCTCGCCGGCCGGTTCCGCCGCGTCATCGGGGTCGATCTGTCCGCCGCCGCGATCGAGCACGCCCGGCGCGCCGACCCCGCGGGCAGGGCGGAGTTCCGGCGGCTCGACGCCGTGGAGGCGGACGCGGCAGGGCTGCTCCACACGGAGCTGGGGGACGCCGACGTCTATATGCGCGGCGTGCTCCACCAGTGCGATCCCGCCGACCGGCAGCCCCTGGCCGACGCCATCGCGACGCTGACCGGCGAACGCGGCAGGGCCTTCCTCGTCGAGCTGTCCGAGGCGGCGGGGCCCGTGCTCCGCGGTCTCGCCGGGAGCGCCGGCGGGCCGCCGCCCAAGCTCGCCCCCGTCTTCGCGCACGGCCTCACGCCCGCCGACGTGGTGGACGACGCCGTGCCCCGCCATCTCGCGGCGGCGGGGCTGGCGGTCCTCGCCGAGGGGGAGCTTCCGCTGGTCACGACCGAGTCCGCGGCCGACGGCAGCCGCATCGAACTGCCCGCGCGCTGGCTGGTGGTGGGGCGGTCCGGCTGACCCGCGCGGACAACTCATCGCGTTGGTTTCGTCAGAACCGTTGACGAACCCCGGGCGCCCTCTTAGCTTCTACGCGTCGTACTTCGTACGTCATATATGAGACGCGATATGTGAGATCTGAGGGTGCCCATGACGTCCGTCCCGACCTCGACACCGGCGGCTGCCGCGCCGGCCCCGGTGCCGATCCCCTCACGTACGCAGTACGTGCTCGAATCCGTCAAACACCGCATCCTGACGGGTGAGTTGGCCCCGGGGCAGCCCCTGATCGAGACGGAACTCGCCCGCGAGTACGGCGTCTCCAAGACGCCCGTGCGCGAGGCCCTGAAGACCCTCGCGGGGACCGGCCTCGTCGAGATGAGCCAGTACAAGGGCGGGGCCGTGCGCACCGTCGACGCGGCCATGGCCCGCGAGGTCTACGACGTGCGGCTGCTCCTCGAACCGGAGGCGCTGCGCCGCACCGTGCTGCGCGGCGCCCCCCTGGAGGCGGCGCGCGAGGCGCTGGAGCGGGCCGACGCCGCCGACGACGCGGCCGAACGCTCCCTGGCCAACCGGGAGTTCCACCGCGCCCTCTACATCGACTGCGGCAACCCGCTGCTCGGACGGCTCCTCGACGGCGTGCGGGACCAGGCCGCACTCGTCTCCGCGGTCGCCTGGGCCGCCGACCCCTCGTGGGCCCGCGAGGCCACCGAGCACGAGCAGATCCTGCGGCTCGCCCTCGCCGGGGACCAGGACGGGGCCGCCGAGGCCCTGCACCGGCACATCGAGTCGTTCGTGCGGCGTGCCTTCCCCGGCGAGGTCCCCGGGCAGGTCACCGGCCCCGGGAAGGGGGAGGCGAAGTGAGCTTCGAGACGCAGCGCGCCGCGCTCGCCGACGTCGTGGCCATCCCGGTGACGCCGTTCACCGAGGACGGCCGCATCGACCGCGCGGCCCACCGGGTCATCCTGCGCCGGCTGCTCGACGGCGGCGTGCGCACCCTCACGCCGAACGGCAACACCGGCGAGTTCTACGCCCTCTCGCCCGCCGAGCGCCGTGAGGTCGTCGAGCTGACCCACGCCGAGGCCGCGGACCGCGCCGTGCTGCTCGCGGGAGTGGGCCACGACGTGCCGACCGCGGTCGCCGCCGCCCGGCACGCGAAGGGGCACGGGGCGAGCATGGTGATGGTCCATCAGCCCGTCCACCCCTACGTCTCCGACGCGGGCTGGGTCGCCTACCACCGGGCGGTCGCGGAGGCCGTGCCGGACCTCGGCGTCGTCCCCTACCTGCGGGACGCGGGCCTGCCCGGCGCCCGGCTCGCCGAACTCGCCGACGCCTGCCCCAACGTCATCGGCGTGAAGTACGCCGTGCCGGACGCCGCACGCTTCGCCGGGTTCGCGCGGGACGCCGGGCTCGACCGCTTCGTCTGGGTCGCCGGACTCGCCGAGCCGTACGCGCCCTCGTACTTCTCGGCGGGCGCCACCGGCTTCACCTCCGGGCTCGTGAACGTCTCCCCGGCGCTGTCGCTGCGCATGATCGAGGCGCTGCGCGACGGCGACCACCCGCTGGCCATGAAGGTGTGGGAGCAGATCCGCCGCTTCGAGGAGCTGCGGGCCGCCGACGGCTCCGCGCACAACGTCACGGTCGTCAAGGAGGCCCTCGCGACGCTCGGCCTGTGCCGGCGCGACGTGCGGGCGCCGAGCAGCCTGCTGCCGGACGCCGAGCGGGCAGAGGTGGCCGCGATCGTCCAGGGGTGGTCCCTGTGACCGGGCCCGCGGCGGAGCGGGGCGGGGCGCCGCGGGAGCTGCGGAGCAGCCAGTGGTACGGCGACGGCGTCTCCTCGGGGCTGCGCTCCTTCAGCCACCGCGCCCGCACCCGCCAGCTCGGCTACCTCCCCGAGGAGCACCTGGGCAAGCCCGTCATCGCGGTGCTCAACACCTGGTCCGACATCAACCCCTGCCATTCCCACCTGCGCGACCGCGCCCAGGCCGTCAAGCGCGGGGTGTGGCAGGCGGGCGGCTTCCCGCTGGAGTTCCCGGTCTCGACGCTCAGCGAGACCTTCCAGAAGCCGACCCCGATGCTCTACCGCAACCTCCTCGCCATGGAGACCGAGGAGCTGCTGCGCTCCTACCCGGTGGACGGCGCCGTGCTGCTCGGCGGCTGCGACAAGACGACGCCCGCGCTGCTCATGGGCGCCGCCAGCGTCGACCTGCCCGCCGTCTTCGTGCCGGCCGGTCCGATGCTGCCGGGCCACTGGCGGGGCGAGACGCTCGGCTCGGGCACCGACATGTGGAAGTACTGGGACGACCACCGCGCCGGGCTCATCGGCGACTGCGAGCTGACCGAACTGGAGAGCGGCCTCGCGCGCTCACCCGGGCACTGCATGACGATGGGCACCGCCTCCACCCTCACCGCGGCGGCCGAGGCGCTCGGCGTGACCGTGCCCGGCGCGTCCTCGGTCCCCGCGGTCGACTCCGGGCACGACAGGATGGCGGCGGCGTCCGGACTGCGGATCGTCGACCTCGTCCGCGCCGGCCGGCGGCTCTCGCACATCCTGACCGCGGACGCCTTCGAGGACGCGGTGACCACGGTCCTCGGGCTCGGCGGCTCCACCAACGCCGTCATCCACCTCATCGCGATGGCGGGGCGCGCCGGGGTCCGGCTCACGCTGGACGACTTCGACCGCATCGCCCGTACGGTGCCGGTGCTCGCCGACGTCAGGCCGGGCGGCGAGAAGTACCTCATGGAGGACTTCCACTTCGCGGGCGGTCTGCCGGGCTTCCTGTCGCGCATCACCGACCTGCTGCACCTGGACCGGCCCACCGTCGCCCACGACACCCTGCGCGAGCAGCTCGCCGGGGCCCGCGTGCACGACGAGGACGTCATCCGGCCGCGGAGCAACCCGGTCGCCGGCGAGGGCGGCGTCGCCGTGCTGCGCGGCAACCTCTGCCCCGACGGCGCGGTCATCAAGCACATCGCCGCCGAGCCCCGGCTGCTGCGGCACACGGGCCCCGCCGTCGTCTTCGACGACTACCGCACGATGCAGCGGACCATCCACGACCCGTCCCTCGGCATCACGCCCGACCATGTGCTCGTGCTGCGCGGGGCGGGCCCCAAGGGCGGGCCGGGCATGCCCGAGTACGGGATGCTGCCGATCCCCGACTACCTGCTCAAGCAGGGCGTGCGGGACATGGTGCGGATCTCCGACGCGCGGATGAGCGGCACGTCGTACGGCGCGTGCGTGCTGCACGTGGCGCCCGAGTCATACGTCGGCGGGCCGCTCGCGCTGGTCCGCACCGGGGACCCCGTCACCCTCGACGTCCCCGGACGCACCCTCCACCTCGGCGTGGACGACGCCGAGTTGGCGCGCAGGCGCGCCGAGTGGACGCCGCCACCCGCCCGCTACGAGCGGGGCTACGGGGCGCTCTACAGCGAGCAGATCACCCAGGCGGACACGGGCTGCGACTTCGCGTTCCTCGCGAGGCCGGGCGTCGTGCCCGATCCGTACGCGGGCTGAGCCCCCGCACCCCTTCGCTCCTTGCCCCACCCCGCCCTTTTACGTGTCCGGTATTTCGAACGCTGTGCGGAAAGCGCTTCACCCCCGGCTTCTCCGACAGCTTCACGCACCTCACGCACCCCACGCACCCCACGCACCTCCACGATCGGAGAACTGTCATGGCACAGGCCGCAGCCGTGGCGAAGCCACCGCCGAGTACCGCGCAGCCGCCGCCCGGCAAGGAGCGCCGACGCCGGCGGGGCGCCGGGGCGAGCCCGCGCCGCCTGCCGTACCTGCTGATCGCCCCCGCCGCCCTGCTGATGCTCGGCTTCATCGCGTACCCGGTGATCAGCGTCTTCTACTACAGCCTGCGCCACTACAACCCCACCAAGCCGTGGCGCGACGGGTTCGCGGGCCTCGACAACTTCGTCACCGCCTTCACCGACGACCCCGACTTCTGGCGCACGCTCGGCTTCAGCCTCCAATGGGTCGCCGTCGAGGTCGTGCTGCAACTGCTGCTCGGCCTCGCGCTCGCCCTCCTGGTCAACCAGACCTTCGTGGGGCGCGCCCTGGCCCGCGCCCTGGTCTTCTCGCCGTGGGCCGTGTCCGGCGTCCTCACCTCCACGATCTGGCTGCTGATCTTCAACTCCCAGACCGGCATCACCCGCTACCTCGCCGACATCGGCATCGGCTCGTACGGGACGTCCTGGCTCTCCGACACCGGCACGGTCTTCCCCGCGGTCGTCGTCGCCGAACTCTGGCGCGGCGTCCCCTTCTTCGCCATCCTCATCCTCGCCGACCTCCAGTCCGTCTCGAAGGACCTGTACGAGGCGGCCGAGGTCGACGGCGCGAGCCGCTGGCGGCAGTTCTTCCACATCACGCTGCCGCACCTGAAGGACGCGATCATCCTCTCCACGCTGCTCCGCGCCGTCTGGGAGTTCAACAACGTCGACCTGCTCTACACCCTCACCGGCGGCGGTCCGGCCGGCGAGACGACGACGCTGCCGCTGCGCATCGCGTCCATCGCCGTCGACTCGCACGACTTCGGCTACGCGTCCGCGCTGACCGCCATCGCCTTCGTGATTCTTCTCTTCTGCTCGCTGCTGTATCTGCGGCTCAGCAAGTTCGGGGGCCAGGACACATGACCGCCACACTCACCGCGCCGGGCAAGGCCGCGGCCGACGCGGGCACCGGCTCCACCATGATCGGGCGGACGCCGCGCCGGCAGATCTACCTGCCGCTCGGGCTGTACCTGCTCTTCACCCTGATCCCCTTCTACTGGATCCTGCTCTTCGCCGTCCGCCCCACCGGCTCCACCTCGCTCGTGCCGTGGCCCATCACCTTCGAGCACTTCGACAAGGTGTGGACCGAGCGCAGCTTCGCCACCTTCTTCCAGAACAGCCTGCTCGTCGGCGTCGTCTCCATGGTGATGACCACGCTCGTCGCCCTCGCCGGCGGCTACGCGCTGGCCCGCTTCGACTTCCGGATCAAGCGCGGGTTCATGCTGGCGCTGCTCTGCTCGCAGTTCATCCCGGGCGCGCTGATGCTCGTGCCGCTCTTCGAGATCTTCGCCGAGCTGCGGATGATCAACTCCCTGGCCAGCGTCGTCATCGCCGAGACGGTCTTCCAGCTCCCGCTGTCGATGATCCTGCTCAGCGGCTTCATCAAGAACGTGCCCTACGTCCTGGAAGAGGCCGCCTGGGTCGACGGCTGCGGACGCTTCCGCGCCTTCTGCGCCGTCGTCCTGCCGGCGCTGCGGCCCGGCCTGATCGCGGTCGGCTCCTTCGCCTTCGTCCACAGCTGGAACCACTTCCTGTTCGCCCTGATGTTCCTCAGCGACCAGGGCAAGCAGACGATCCCGGTGGGCCTCGCCACGCTGATGGGCGCCGACAGCGTCGACCTCGGGGCGCTCGCCGCGGGCGGCGTGGTGGCCGCCGTGCCCGTCGTCATCGTCTTCGCGTTCATCCAGAAGTGGCTGGTCACCGGGTTCAGCGCGGGGGCGGTGAAGGGATGAGCGCGCACCCGCTCGACCCGCGCCACGCGCTGTCCGTGGTCCTCGCGGGCGCCCGCGGCCACGGCCGATGGCACCTGGAGAACATCCGCCGCCTCCAGCGGGACGGCCACGTCCGCCTGGTGGGCGTCTGCGAGCTGCGCCCGCTGGACGACGAGGAACTGACCGGCTTCGGCGCGGTCGCGCAGTCCGACGACCTCGCCGGGCTGCTCGACGCCACGGGCGCCGCCGCCGCCGTCATCTGCACCCCCATCCCGACCCACACCGACCTCGCGCTCACGGCGGCGGCACGCGGCGTCCACGTCCTCCTGGAGAAGCCGCCCGCCCCCTCGTACGCGCAGTTCCGGCGGATGGCCGACGGCGCCGCCGCCGCGGGCGCCGCCGTCCAGATCGGCTTCCAGTCGCTCGGCTCGCACGCCCTGCCCGCCATCCGCCGGCTCCTCGCCGAAGGGGCGATCGGCGAGATCACGGGCGTGGGCGGGGCCGGGGCCTGGGTGCGGGACGAGGCCTACTTCCGGCGGGCCCCCTGGGCCGGGCGGCGGCGCATGGACGGCGCGGACGTGGTCGACGGCGTCCTGACCAACCCCCTGGCGCACGCGGTGGCCACGGCCCTCGCCCTGGCGGGCAGCGCCACCGCCGAGGACGTCACGGCCGTGGAGAGCGAACTCTTCCGCGCCCACGCGATCGAGTCCGACGACACCTCGTGCGTACGGATCTCCACGGCGTCCGGCGTCACGGTCGCCGTCGCCGCGACACTGTGCGCGCACACGCAGGAGGAGCCCTACGTCGTGGTGCACGGCAGCGAGGGCCGCATCACCTTCTGGTACAAGCAGGACCGCGTCCTGGTGCGACGCGGCGCCGGCATGGCCGCGGGACCACCCGCCCTGTACGGCAGGACGGACCTCCTGCGCAACCTGGCCGACCACCTGCGGGGCGAGGCGGAACTCCTGGTCCCGCCCGCGGCCACCGGCGCGTTCATGCGCGTGGTCGAGGCGGTGCGGGTGGCGCCGGACCCCCGGCCGCTGCCCGCCGACGCGTGGCGCGCCGCGCCGGGGGAGCACGCCGAGCGCCGGGTCGTCCACGGCGTCGACGGCCTGGTGGCGGTGGCGGCGGACTCGCTGTGCCTGTTCTCGGAGCTGGGGGCGGACTGGGCCCTCCCGCGCCCCCGGCCCTCCCACGGTGACCTCCACGACGAGCTGAGGACGCGATGAGCCCATCCCCGCACCAGAGCCCCGGCTCCCTCGCCCTGCGCTGCGCCGGGCGGCCCGTGGCGCGCTACACCGTCCGGCCCGAGCTGGGCCGCAGCGCCGCGCCCCGGCCCTACCTCCACCCCGTCACCACCCTGGCGGGGACCCCCGTCACCGAGGAGCGCCCCGGCGACCACCCGCACCACCTCGGGGTCGGCGTGGCCGTGCCCGACGTGGCCGGGCGCAACTTCTGGGGCGGGCGGACCTTCGTGCGCGGTCAGGGGCCGACGGAACTCGACAACCACGGGGTCCAGCGCCACCAGGCGTTCAAGCTGCGGGACCCCGACGGCTTCGTGCAGGAGATCGCCTGGGTGGCCGACGGCGGGCTCCTGCTGCGCGAGCGGCGCACCGTGGCCGCCGTCGAACTCACCGACACCGCCTGGGCGCTCGACCTCACCTTCTCGCTGACCAACGCCACCGGCGCCGAGCTGACCATCGGCAGCCCCGCCACCAACGGCCGCCCCGGCGCCGCGTACGGCGGCTTCTTCTGGCGCGCCCCCAAGGCGGCCGCGCCCCCGGCGGTCTTCACCCCCGAGGCCGACGGGGAGGAGGCCGCGCACGCCTCGCCCGCGAAGTGGCTGGCGCTGGCCGGGGACGGCTGGACGCTGGTCTTCGCCGGGGCCACCGCGCAGACCCGCCGCGACCCGTGGTTCGTGCGGGCCGCGGAGTACCCCGGCGTCGGCTCCTCGCTGGCGTCCGCCGACCGGCTGCCGGTCGCCGCGGGCGACACGGTCGTACGCCGGATCGTCACCGTCGTGGCCGACGGCACCCTCGACCGCGGCGAGGCGGCGGCCCTGGCCCGCAAGGCGGTGACGGCATGAGCGAGCCCCACGGCGCGGCCATGGCCGCCCGCCTCACCGGTGACCTCGGTGACGGCGCCTACCGCAACCCCGTCCTCGCCGCCGACTGGTCCGACCCCGACGTCCTGCGGGTCGGCGACGACTTCTACCTCACCGCCTCCAGCTTCGGCCGGGCCCCGGGCCTGCCCCTGCTGCACTCCCGCGACCTCGTCAACTGGACGCTGATCGGCCACGCCCTGGACCGCGTGGAGCCGGCGGAGGCGTTCGCCGTGCCCCGGCACGACTGCGGGGTGTGGGCGCCGTCCCTGCGGCACCACGACGGACGGTTCTGGATCTTCTGGGGCGACCCCGACCACGGCGTCTACCAGGTCAACGCGGCCTCCGTGCGCGGGCCCTGGAGCCGGCCGCACCTCCTCAAGCCCGGCAAGGGCCTGATCGACCCCTGCCCCCTGTGGGACGAGGAGAGCGGCGCCGCGTACCTCGTGCACGCCTGGGCCAAGTCGCGGTCCGGCGTCAAGAACAGGCTCACCGGCCACCGCATGAGCCCCGACGGGCGCGAACTGCTCGACGAGGGGGAGGTGATCGTCGACGGCGACCGGATACCCGGCTGGTTCACCATCGAGGGGCCCAAGCTCTACCGCCACGACGGCTGGTTCTGGATCCTCGCCCCCGCGGGCGGCGTCGCCACCGGCTGGCAGGGCGCCTTCCGGTCCCGCCGCTTCCACGGGCCCTACGAGCAGCGCGTCGTGCTCCAGCAGGGCGCCACCGACGTCAACGGCCCCCACCAGGGCGGCTGGGTGCGCACCCCGGCCGGCGAGGACTGGTTCCTGCACTTCCAGCAGCGCGGCGCCTACGGCAGGGTCGTCCACCTCCAGCCGATGCGGTGGGACGCCGACGGCTGGCCGGTGCTCGGGGACGACGGCGCCCCCGTCGACGTACACCCCAAGCCGGGGCTGCCGCCGCAGCCCCGCTCCGCCCCCGCCACCCACGACGACTTCCCCGGCGGCCGCCACGGCCCCCAGTGGCAGTGGACCGCCAACCCCCGCACCGGCTGGGCCGCCACGCACGCGGGAGACGGGCTCCGGCTGTCCTGCCTCCGGTCGGCGCGCGCCCGGGACCTGCGCGCCCTGCCGCACACCCTCACCCAGCGCCTGCCGCTGCGGCCCTGCTCCGTCGAGGTGGAGCTGCGCCTGGACGCCGGGTCGCCCGGGGCGCGGGCCGGGCTCGCGGTGCTCGGGGACGCCTACTCCTGGATCGGCCTGGAGCGGGGCGACGACGGCGCCGCCCGGCTCGTGCACCGCTTCGCCGAGGCGGGCGCGGAGGCGGAGCGGGACGCCGCGCCACCGCGCCCGGCGCCCGACGGCACGGCCCGGCTGCGGATCGACGTCACGGAAGGGGCGCGCTGCCGCTTTAACGCCGACACCGGCGGCGGCTTCGAGCCCACCGGGGCGCCGGTCTTCGCCGCGACGCCCTGGCGCTGGGTCGGCGCCCTGCTCGGCCTGTTCGCGGTGGCGGAGGACGGCCGGGGCCCCGCGGGCGCCGCCCTGTTCACCCGTTTCCGCATCACGCACTGACGCGGCACGGCTCGCGGGCCGCGCCCCGACGAGGCGCGGCCCGCGGCCCCCGCGGTCACCCACGTACAGCACAGCCCGACACCACACGAGGAAAGAGCCGCAGCCATGACCATGAGCAGCAGACGCCGCGCCACCGCCGCGCTCGCCCTGACCACCGCCCTCGCGCTGACCGCCACCGCCTGCGGTGACGACGGCAGCGGAGCGGCAGGGGACAAGGGCGGCGAGGGCAGCGGCAAGGGCGAGATCGTGTTCTGGGACAACAACACGGCCGTCCGGCAGGACATCTGGCAGGAGATCATCAAGGACTTCGAGAAGGCCAACCCTGACATCGACGTCACGTACGTCGGGGTGCCCGCCGAGAACGTCCAGTCCAAGTACGACACCGCCATCCAGGGCGGCGGCCTCCCCGACGTCGGCGGCGTCGGCGCGGCCATGCTCGCCGGGATCGCCGCGCAGGACGCCCTCGAACCGCTGGACAAGCGCCTCGACAAGAGCCCGCTGAAGGGACAGCTGAACCCGGCGATGGTCGACAGCGTGCGCTCGGCGGGCGGCGGCGTCGAGCTGTACACCGTGCCGACCTCCGCGAGCAACGGCGTCCTGTACTACCGCACGGACCTGTTCGAGGCCGCGGGCCTCGACGCGCCCACCACCTGGCCGAAGTTCTACGAGGCCGCGAAGAAGCTCACCGACAAGGGCGCCAACCGCTTCGGCTACACCATCCGCGGCGGCGAGGGCTCCATCGCGCAGGCGCTCGACGCGATGTACGGGCAGTCCGGCATCGGTGACTTCTGGGACGGCGACAAGACGACCGTCAACGACCCCGAGAACGTGGCGGCCCTGGAGAAGTACGTCTCCCTCTACAAGCAGGCCACCCCGTCCGCCGACCTCAACAACGACTTCACCAAGATGGTCGCCCAGTGGGACAGCGGCCAGATCGGCATGCTCAGCCACAACCTCGGCTCCTACCAGGACCACGTGAAGGCGCTCGGCGAGGACACGTTCCGCGGCCTGCCCAACCCGACGACCGGCGCGGGCGTCCGCGTCCAGGTGTCCAACCCCGTCGACGGGCTCGGCCTGTTCAAGTCGAGCAAGAACAAGAAGGCGGCCTGGAAGTTCATCGAGTTCGCCGCGTCCCACGAGTCCAACAGCAAGTGGAACGAGTCGGCGGGCGCCATCCCCGCCAACACCGAGGCCGCCCAGGATCCCTGGGTGAAGAAGTCCGAGCCCACCAAGCTCGCCGCCGAGGCCCTGAACGACGGCTCCCTGAAGATCGTGCAGCTGCCCTACTACCTGCCCGACTGGAACACCATCAGCAAGGCGGAGAACGAGCCGAACCTCCAGAAGGTGATGCTCGGCAAGATGTCCGCCAAGGACTTCCTCGACTCGCTCGCCGACCAGCTCAACGAGGCGCAGGCGGAGTGGAAGAAGGAGCGGCAATGACCGCTGCGGGCCCCGGCCGGCGGACGCTGTACCTCGCGGGTGACTCCACCGCCGCCCAGAAGTACGCGTCCGCCGCGCCCGAGACGGGCTGGGGCATGGCCCTGCCCTTCTTCCTGCGCCGCGGGCCGGCTCTCGCCAACCACGCGGTGAACGGCCGGAGTTCGAAGAGCTTCGTCGACGAGGGCCGCCTCACCGCGATCCTCGGCGAGATCCGTCCCGATGACCTGCTGCTCATCCAGTTCGGCCACAACGACGAGAAGCGCGAGGACCCCGCCAGGCACACCGAGCCCTGGACCACCTACCAGGACTACCTGCGGCAGTACGTGGCCGGGGCGCGGGCCCGCGGCGCCCGGCCCGTGCTGCTCACCCCCGTGGAGCGCAGGCGCTTCGACGAGGGCGGCTCCGCCCTGCCCACCCACGGCGACCACCCGGACGCGATGCGCGCCCTGGCCGCCGAGGAGGGCGCGGCGCTCCTCGACCTCCAGGCGCTGACCCTCGCGCTCTGGGACGAGCTCGGCGCGGAGGAGACGAAGCGCTACTTCAACTGGACCGTGTCCGAACAGGACAACACTCATTTCAACCCGCCCGGCGCGATCGCCGTCGCGCGCCTGGTCGCCGCGGAACTGCTGCGCCGCGGGGTGCTCTCCCGCGGCGACGTGCGCCGCCTCGACGACGCGGTCCCCGCGTCCTGGATCACCTGGCCGAGAACGCCGGAAGAAGGAGCATGACGATGCGCGTCGCCCTCACCCTGCTCGCGGGCTGCACCGCCCTCGCCCTCGCCGCCCCCGCGACGGCGTCGGCGCGCCCGGCGCCCGCGCGCGACACCCTGCCCGCGCGCGACGGCTGGGCCTCCGCCGACGGCGGCACGACCGGCGGCGCGGGCGCCGGAGCCGCCCGCACCCACTCGGTCACCACATGGGAGGAGTTCACCGCAGCGCTCTCCGCGGGCGGCGACGGCCCCCGGGTCATCGAGGTCGAGGGCGTCCTCGACGCCACCGGGCCGGGCGGCTGCGCGGCGTTCGAGGCGGAGGGGTACGACTTCGCGGAGTACCTCGCCGCCTACGATCCGGCCGTGTGGGGCAGGGACCGGCCGGTCAGCGGCGAGCAGGAGGAGCTGCGCGCGGCGTCGGCGGCCCGCCAGGCGGCGGCCGTCACGGCGTACATCCCGTCGAACACGACCGTGGTGGGCGTCGGCCGGCACGCCGGGATCGTCGGCGGCAGCCTCCGGATCAAGGGCGCGGACAACGTCGTGGTCCGCAACCTCACCCTGGAGAGCCCCCTCGACTGCTTCCCGCAGTGGGACCCCACCGACGGGGAGCGGGGCGCCTGGAACTCGGAGTACGACAGCGCGGTGGTGCACGGCTCCACGCACGTATGGCTCGACCACAACACCTTCACCGACGGGGACCACCCCGACAGCTCGCTGCCCTCCTACTACGGGGAGCTGTACCAGCGGCACGACGGCGAGCTGGACATCGTGCGGGGCGCCGACCTCGTCACCGTCTCCTGGAACGTCTTCGCCGACCACGACAAGACGCTGATGATCGGCAACAGCGACGGCGCGGGCGACACGGACCGCGACAAGCTCCGCGTCACGCTCCACCACAACCTGTTCAGGGACGTCGTGGAGCGCGCCCCGCGCGTGCGCTTCGGCAAGGTCGACGCGTACAACAACCACTACGTCGTCCCGCGCGAGGGCTACCAGTACTCCTTCGGCGTCGGCGCCGAGTCCCGGCTCGTGGCCGAGGCCAACGCGGTCACCCTGCCGACGGGGGTCGGCGCCGGACGCGTCCTGAAGAAGTGGAAGGACGCGCCCGTCACCGCTGGGCACAACCACGTCAACGGCAGGCGCGTGGACCTCGTCGCCGCGCACAACGCGGAGTTCCCGCAGGACGCGCTCCGCTCCGGCGCGGGCTGGCGGCCCCACCTGCGCACGCACGTCGACCACCCCCGCGCGGTGCCCCGCCTGGTGGGCCACCGCGCGGGGGCGGGCAGACTGCGCTGACGTCCCGTCACTTGGCCGCGGTGTCGCCGTAGACGATGCCGCGGCCGTTCGTCGACACGTACACCCGGCCGTAGACCTTCGGGTCCCCGGTGATGGCGGCTCCCGTCCAGCCCCACTGGCGCCGGTCGTCGTTGATCCGCACCCAGCTCGCCCCCGCGTTTGTGGAGCGGAAGACGCCGCGTACGCCGCCGATCCGCGCGCTGGTGTAGAGCGTCTGGTACGAGGCGCCGGGCGCGGCCTTGCCGAAGCCGATGGTGTCGGCCTCCTGGACACCGCCGACCTCGGTGAAGCGCGTGCCGCCGTCCGTGGAGTGCCACAGGCCGTACGCCCCGCCGGCCTTGCCGCCGGCCAGCCAGATGTCACCCCGCTTGCCGGGCACCGCCTGGAACTTCACCGGCCCCTCGGCGGGCAGCCCGGCCGACGCCTTCGCGGTGAAGGTGGCGCCGCCGTCCGTGCTGACGTAGAAGGCGCCGGCCTTGAAGCCGTAGAACCTCCTCGGATCGACCCGGTCCGCCTCGACCACCGCGCCCTGCGGGATGCCCTTCGCGGCCGTCCACGCCGAGCCGGGACCGGTGGCGGTGTGCACGCCCGCGCCCTGCGGGCTCCACACGAAGCGGCTCCCGTCGGCCGCGGCGGCGACCGTGCCGCCGCCCGTGACGCCCATGGGTTCCCGGCCGCCGGACCAGGTGGCGCCGTTGTCCGTGGAGAAGGCGACGCGGGGCGCCGCCTCGGCGTCGCCGGCCCGTACGACCGTGTCCGGCCTCGCCGCGGCGTAGTCGAGGCTCGTCGTGGAGGTGAAGTTCGGTGAGGTGTACATCAGCGGCGGCACCTTGGTCACGTCGGTGTGCCGGAAGCCGCCGATGTCGCCGAGCGCGCTCAGCAGGGGCGCCCCCGACGGGGGAGCGGCGAGGTCGTTGACGGCCGTCTCCTCCAGGCCCTTCACCATGGGCGTGATGGTGAACCTGGACCCGGGGGTGTCCCACTCGGTGAGGTTCTCCGTGCCGTAGACGGTGGCGCCCGTGCCGTACATCATCCGGTCGGAGTCGAACGGGTCGATCTCCAGGGACTCCGTCATCCACCCCAGCTTCGGGCTCTGCTCGGGCGGCGCGGGGCGCGCGCCCCAGGAGAGCCAGGGGACGGACGAGATGTCCATGGTGTAGCGGTTCTCGCGCGTGGGGTACGAGGAGTAGTCCCACGCCCGTGTCCAGTGGCCGCCGCTGTCCCTGGACCGGAAGATCTGGGTGTCGGGCCACCAGGAGCTGTAGCCGGTGACCATGACGGTGCCCGGGTGCTGCCGGTCGACGGTCAGGCCGCTGAAGCCGTAGTGGGTGTCGGCCTCGGCGACCGGGCTGACGTCCTTCCACTCGCCGGTCCGCGTCGCGTACCGCCAGACCTGCCCCTTGCCGCCGTCGTAGGGCCCCGCCCGGTCGCTGTAGGCGACGTAGAGGTAGCCGTTCTCCGCGTCGAGGACGCCTTTGTGGGCCAGCAGCCCGGTCGGCTGGCCCGCCACGCGCGACCAGCTGCCGCCGCCGTCGGTGGACCGGTAGACCGAGTTGGCCTTGTCGGCGACGCCCACGTAGACGGTCTGCGTCCGGCCCCCGCCGGGGGCCCGCGTCGACTCGTCGAACGTGACCCAGACGATGCCCTGGTTGTCGCTGTTGTAGCCGGTCGTGTCGCCGGGGTCCTGCCGGAAATCACCGGGGTTGGGGAAGTCCGTGACGTGCTTCCAGGTGGCTCCCGCGTCCGTGGAGCGCCACAGGCCCTTGCCGCTGGGCGCGCCCAGATAGAGCACGTCGTTGTCGTGCGGGTCGACCGCGAGGCGCTCGCCCATGCCGCGGCCCGGCATGTTGCCGCCGAGCTTGAACGGCAGGTCCGCCCTGCGCCAGGTCTCGCCCCGGTCGGCGGAGCGCAGCACGGCGCCGTTGCCGGGGTCCCAGTCGTTGGTGTAGGTGCCGACGGCCGCGTACACCCGGTCGGGGTCGACGGAGTCGGAGGCGAGGCTCACCACGCCGGTGTGTCCCCAGTCGTCCCAGCCGACCGAGTCGAGGAGCGGCTTCCAGGACTTCGACGCCTCCTGCCAGCGGTAGGCGCCGCCGATGTCGGTGCGGGCGTAGGCGAGGTCGCGCTCGGAGCGGTTGAAGACGATGCCGGGGACGAAGCCGCCCCCGTCGACGCGCACGTTCTTCCAGTCGTACTTCGCGGTCTTCCTGTACGGCGCGGCTTTCTCGTGCGGCGCGGCCCTGCGGCCGGCCGTGTCGAGGTCGTACGTCACGGCGGCGGGCCCGGCGCCGGCGGTGTGGTCGTCGGCGGTCGCCACCGGGCCGCCGGCGAGCAGCCCGCCGAGCAGGCCGATGAGGGCGGGGAGCGCGCGGGCTCTGTGCGCGCGGAGCGCAGGGGGCATGGGGGGTCCCTTCGCACGACAGCGGTGTGGGAGCGCTCCCAAGGTCGGGGCGGTCACGGGAGGTTGTCAAGACGTCTCGCGTGCCCGGAGTCGTCGTACGGACGCAATTGAGACGGGAGGAAATTTCCGGGGGAGGCGGCAACCTTTCCCGCACCCTGCGGTGACTGACCGTCAGAGCCGACCCGGCACCGGCGCCGAAGACCGACGGACCGACAAGGAGCCGCTCGTGACCCGACCCGCCCCGCGCCTGACCCGCCTGCTCCGCCCGCCCCGCCTGTCCTGCCTGCTCCGCCCGCTCGCCGTCCTCGCGGGAACGCTGCTCCTGGCCGGCGGCCTCACCGCGCCGGCCGTGTCACTCCCCGCGGCGGCCGGGGCGCCGCCCGTCCTGCGCGCCGAGGGCAACCGCCTCGTCGACGAGGGCGGCGCCGCCCACCGCCTGCTCGGCGTCAACCGCTCCGGCGGCGAGTTCGCCTGTGTGCAGGGGTGGGGCTTCTTCGACGGTCCCGTCGACGACGCCTCCGTGCGCGCCATCGCCGACTGGAACGCCAACACCGTACGCATCCCGCTCAACGAGGAGTGCTGGCTCGGTGCCGCCAACATCGACCCCCGCTACCGGGGCGCCGCCTACCGCTCCGCCGTCGACGGCCTGGTCCAGAAGGTCAAGGCCCACGGCATGACCCCGATCGTCGAACTGCACTGGACCCACGGCCTGTACACCGGCAACTCCGCGGGCTGCTCCGACGTCCACGCGAGCTGCCAGAAGCCGATGCCGAACGCCCGGCACACCCCCGCCTTCTGGACCTCGGTCGCCGAGACGTACAAGAACGACCCCGAAGTCGTCTTCGACCTCTTCAACGAGCCCTACCCCGACCGCGCCACCCCCACCGCCGCCCAGGCGTGGACCTGCTGGCGCGACGGCGGCACCTGCCCCGGCATCGGCTACGAGGTCGCCGGGATGCAGGACCTCCTGGACGCCGTGCGCGCCACGGGCGCCCGCAACCTCGTGCTCGCCGCGGGCATCGCGTACTCCAACGACCTGAGCGGTTGGCTCGAACACGCCCCCAGGGACCCGGCGGACAATCTCGCCGCGGCCTGGCACGTCTACAACTTCAACGCCTGCGCGGACGAGTCCTGCTGGAACCGCACCCTCGCCCCCGTCGCCGCGAAGATCCCGCTGGTGGCGGGCGAGATCGGCGAGAACACCTGCGGGCACGGGTTCATCGACCGCGTCATGACGTGGTTCGACGACCGCTCCCTCTCCTACCTCGGCTGGACCTGGAACGCCTGGGACTGCTCATCGGGCCCGGCCCTGATCCGCTCCTACGACGGCACACCCACCCCGTTCGGCACCGGGCTGCGCGACCACCTGCGCGCCCTCGACACCTGAGAGGCAGGACCAGACATGAGCCGCAACCGACCCCGCACCCGCACGCACCGCAGATCGCGCACGTTACTGCTCGCCCTGTCCACCGCGCTGGCCGTCAGCGCCGGCACCGCCGCCGCGCTCCCCGACGACAGTCCGGCGGCGGCCGCCGCCCGCGTCGACAACCCCTACGCGGGGGCCAAGCCGTACGTGAACCCCGAGTGGTCCGCGAAGGCCGCCGCCGAGCCGGGCGGCAGGGCGGTGTCCGACCAGCCCACCGGCGTCTGGCTGGACCGGATCGCCGCCATCAAGGGCGGCAACGGCAAGATGGGCCTGCGCCAGCACCTCGACGCGGCCCTCCAGCAGCGGGCGGACCTCGTCCAGCTCGTCATCTACAACCTGCCGGGACGCGATTGCGCGGCCCTCGCCTCCAACGGCGAACTCGGCCCCGCCGAGATCGACCGCTACAAGAAGGAGTACATCGACCCGATCGCGGCCATCCTCGCCGACGGCAAGTACGCGAACCTGCGCATCGTCACGACCGTCGAGATCGACTCGCTGCCCAACCTCGTCACCAACACCTCGGGCCGCCCCACCGCGACACCCCAGTGCGACGTGATGAAGGCCAACGGCAACTACGTCAAGGGCGTCGGCTACGCCCTCGGCAAGCTCGGCGACGCGCCGAACGTCTACAACTACGTCGACGCGGGCCACCACGGCTGGATCGGCTGGGACGACAACTTCGCCGCCTCCGCGCAGGTCTTCCGCCAGGCCGCGACCGCCGAGGGCGCCACCGTCGACGACGTGCACGGTTTCATCACCAACACCGCCAACTACAGCGCCCTGAAGGAGGACAACGTCCGGATCGGCGACACCGTGGCGGGCCGTTCGGTGCGCGAGTCCAAGTGGGTGGACTGGAACCGCTACACCGACGAGCTCTCCTTCGCCCAGGCCTTCCGCAACCAGCTGGTCTCCACCGGCTTCCGCTCCGACATCGGCATGCTCATCGACACCTCCCGCAACGGCTGGGGCGGCTCGGCGCGTCCCACGGGCCCCGGCCCGACGTACGACGTCAACGCCTATGTGGAAGCCGGCCGTTACGACCGCCGCATCCACATCGGCAACTGGTGCAACCAGGCGGGCGCGGGCCTCGGCGAGCGGCCGAAGGCGGCGCCGGAGCCGGGCATCGACGCCTATGTGTGGATGAAGCCCCCGGGGGAGTCCGACGGCTCCAGCAAGGCCATCCCGAACGACGAGGGCAAGGGCTTCGACCGGATGTGTGACCCCACGTACGAGGGCAACCCGCGCAACAACCACAACAAGTCCGGCGCCCTGCCCGACGCGCCGGTCTCGGGCCACTGGTTCTCCGCCCAGTTCCAGCAGCTCCTGAAGAACGCGCACCCCGCGCTGTAGTTCTCCTCGTGCGGCCCCAGGGGCGAGTCGAAGCGCTTCGACTCGCCCCTGGACTTGTCGTGGGCGCACACATAAGGTCGAACCCCAACTGCGCCTATGCCAAGGCGGCATGCGTCGAAGCGGTTCACCGCGACGCGCCGCCCCGACCGGACCGGAGAGCTGCATGGTCACCCTAGCCGAGGTCGCCGAGCACGCGGGAGTCTCGGCCAGCACGGTGAGCTACGTCCTCAGCGGCAAGCGGTCGATCTCCACCCGGACCCGTGAGCGCGTCGAGCGCAGCATCGAGCAGCTCGGATACCACCCGAACGCCGGCGCCCGCGCCCTGGCCAGCAGCAGGTCCAACGTCATCGCCCTGATGATGCCGCTGCGCACCGACATGTACGTGCCGGTGATGATGGAGATCGCCATCGCCGTCGCCACCTCGGCCCGCGCCCACGGGTACGACGTGCTGCTCCTGACCGGCGACGAGGGCCCCGCGGCCGTGCGCCGCGTGGCGGGCAGCGGCCTCGCCGACGCGATGATCCTCATGGACGTCGAGCTGGACGACGAGCGGCTCCCGCTCCTGCGCGACAGCGCCCGGCCCGCGGTGCTCATCGGCCTGCCCTCCGACACGGCGGGCCTGACCTGCGTCGACCTGGACTTCGTGGCGACGGGCGCGCTCTGCGTGGAGCACCTGGCCGGGCTCGGCCACCGGGACATCGCCGTCATCGGCGAGGCGCCCGCCGTCTACGAACGCCACACCGGCTTCGCCGAGCGCACCCTGGAGGGCCTGCGCGGCAGGGCCCGCGACCTGGGTGTGCGGCTGCTGCACCGGCCCTGCGACCCGGGGTATGGGCCGACCTCGGCCACCCTCGCCCGCGTCTTCGACGAGCGGCCGGGCACCACGGGCTTCGTCGTGCAGAACGAGTCGGCCGTGGAGCCGCTGCTCGGGCTGCTGCGCCAGCAGGGCCGCGCCGTGCCCGAGGACGTCTCGGTGATCGCGGTCTGCCCCGACCAGGTGGCCCTCCAGGCGTCGGTGCGGCTCACCTCGGTCTCCATTCCCGCCGAGGAGATGGGCCGCAGGGCCGTGGAGCGGATCGTCGCCAAGCTGGCGGGGGACGACGCCGACGACGTCACGCTGATCGCACCGGAGCTGACGGTGCGGGCCAGCACGGGGAACGCCCCCGGCTGACCCGGGCCGCCGTCACCGCGGGGCGGCCTCCCGCAGCACCGCCACCCCGTGGCGGCCGAGCGTGAGCGCCCCCTCGACGGTGTCGCCGGACAGCAGCTCGCGGTGGCGCCCCGGCACGCGGACGCGCACCTCGCCGCGGCCGTGGTGCAGCAGGAACAGCAGGTCACCGCGGCGCACGGCCTCCACTCCCCGGGGGAGGGCGTCGAGCGGAGGCCGTGCGCCCGCCTGGGCCGCCGCCCGCGCCAGCAGGTCGCGCAGGGCGGCGGGCGCGGGAAGCGTGGAGACGTACCGGGCACGGCCCCGGCGCAGCACCGCGGGCCTGCCGTCGAGCTCGCCGCCCCGGTAGGAGGCCTCCGGCACGGCGTCCCGCGCGGGGACCAGCTCCTCCGACCACAGGGTGCCCGTGAACTCCCCGCAGTCGACGCTCTCACCGGCGTCGAGCGGCCACCACTCGCGCACGGCGCGGATGCCGAGGAGGGCCCGGAGCCGGGCGTCCATGCCGCCGGGCCGCACCCGGTCGTCGTGATCGGCCACCCCGGTGAAGAAGCCGCAGACCAGGCTGCCGCCGCCCTGCGCGTACGCGATGAGGTTGTCGATCGCGGTGTCGGTGAGGAGGTACAGGTGCGGGACGACGACCAGCTTGTACGGGGACAGGTCGTGCGCGGGGTGGGCGAAGTCGGCCACCAGGTGCGCGTCCCACAGGGCGCCGTGCCACGCCGTCAGCACCTCCGCGTGGTCGAGCAGGTCGGAGGGGCGGCCCTCCTGTTGCCCCGCCCACCAGGATTCCCAGTCGTGCAGGACGGCCACATCCGCGGGGACGCGCCCGCCGCTCACCTCGCCGCCGAGCCGCGCCAGCTCGGCGCCCAGGCGCTTCACCTCCTGGAAGGTGCGGCTCTCCGCGCCCGCGTGGCCGACCATGCCCGAGTGGAACTTCTCCGCGCCCTGCCGGGACTGCCGCCACTGGAAGTAGCAGACGGCGTCCGCGCCGCGCGCCACGGCCTGCCAGGACCAGAGGCGGTTCAGCCCGGCCGGCTTGGGGTGGTTCACACCGCGCCAGTCGACGGGCCCCGCCGCCTGCTCCATCAGCATCCACGGGCCGCCGCCGGCCTGCGAGCGCGTGAGGTCCTGGACGAGGGCGCCGTGCCGGCCGCCCAGCGGGTCCTTGGGGTCGGGGTAGACGTCCACCGACACCACGTCCTCCTCGGCCGCCCACCTCCAGCCGTCCTGGCCCGACCAGAGCGGCATGAAGTTGGTCGTCACCGGCAGGTGCGGGGTGTGGGCGCGGACGATGTCGCGCTCGGCGAGGAAGCACTCGAGGAGCGCGTCCGACGTGAAGCGCTTGAAGTCCAGCACGTGAGTGGGGTTCTTCCGGTAGTGGGCGCGGCGCGGCGGCAGGACCTCCTGCCAGTCGTCGTAACCCTGCCCCCAGAAGGCGGTGCCCCACGCGGTGTTGAGCGCGCCGAGCGAGGTGTACCGCGCCCGCAGCCAGCGGCGGAAGGCGGCCGCCGCCTCGTCGCCCCAGTCGTAGGTGCAGTATTCGTTGTTGATGTGCCACATGCGCAGCGCCGGGTGGTGGGCGTAGCGCGCGGCCAGGTCCTCGGTGATGGCGGCGGCGTGACAGCGGTAGACGGCGCTGGAGTGCGCGAAGTGCTGGCGCGAGCCCCACCACTCGATCCGCCCGTTCTCGTCGCGGGGCAGCGTCTCGGGGTGGAGCCGGCCGAGCCACGGCGGGGGAGCGGAGGTCGGCGTGGCGAGGACGACGCCGATGCCGTGCGCGTCCATGAGGTCCATCAGCCGGTCGAGCCAGCCGAAGTCCCGTGCTCCCGGCCGGGGTTCGAGCCTGGCCCAGGAGAAGACGCCGAGGGTGACGGAGGTGACCGACGCCTCGCGCATCAGCGCGACGTCGTCGTGCCAGACCTCCTCGGGCCACTGCTCGGGGTTGTAGTCGCCGCCGAACAGGACGCGGCCGCGGGTGGTGTCGTCGAGGGAAGGCATCGGTGGGATCAGCCCTTCACGGCGCCGGTGAGCATGCCTTGTCTGAAGTGCCGCTGCACGAACGGCGAGAGGACGGCGACCGGGAGCAGCGCCAGGACCATCACGGCCATCTGGATGGCGAGCGGCGACAGGTGCCCGGTGGTGATGGCCTGGCCGAGGCCGCTCGGCCGCTGCTGCTTGATCACGAGCTGCTGCATGACGTTCTGCAGCGGCATCATGTCCGGGTCGCTGAGGTAGATGGACGCGTTGAACCACGCGCTCCAGTACCCCACCGCGTAGAAGAGGGTGATCACCGCGATCACCGCGCGCGAGAGCGGCATGACGATCCGCCACAGGATGCGCAGGTCGCCCGCGCCGTCGATGCGGGCGCTCTCGATCAGCTCCTGCGCCGTTCCCATGAAGAACGCCCGCAGGACCAGGATGTTGAAGACGTTCAGGGCGCTCGGCAGGATCAGCGACAGATAGCTGTCGGTCAGGCCGAGCCCCTGCACCACCAGGTAGGTGGGGATGAGCCCCGCCCCGAAGAACATCGTGGCGACGACGACCAGCAGGATCGGCCGGTGCAGCACGGACCCGGGCCGTGAGAGGCCGTAGGCGCACAGGACGGACACCACCATGCTGAAGAGGGTGCCGACGACCGTGACGCCGACGCTGACCAGCGCGGCCCGGGACACCTGGCCGCCGCTCAGCAGCTCCTGGTAGTGGAGGAAGGTGACGCCGCGCGGGATCACCACCAGGCCGCCCGTCTCGGTGATCGTGCGCACCGAGGAGAGGCTGGTGACGACCACCACCCACACGGGGAAGAGGACGGCGAGGCAGACCAGGGCCAGCGTCACCCCCTTGGTGGCGAGGCCGGCGCGGGTCGGCGGCTCCTCCCACACCGGGCGCAGCCCGGACCTGCTGCCCGGCTTGATGCCGAGGTTCAGCACGCTCACCGCTTGTACACCCCCTGCTCGCCCATCAGATGGGCGGCCTTGTTGGCCGCGAGCACCATCAGGAGGCCGAAGACCCCCTTGACGATGCCGATGGCGGCGCCGTAGCCGAAGTTGCCGTTGTCCAGGCCGGTGTTCCACACGTAGGTGTCGAGGACCTCGGAGGCGGAGGGGCCCACCGCCGCGCGCTGGAGCAGGATCTGCTCGAAGCCGACCGTGAGCGCGTTGCCGACCTGGAGCACGAGCAGCAGCGCCACGACCGGGCGCAGCGCCGGCAGCTGGATGTGCCACATGCGCCGCCAGCGGTTCGCGCCGTCCATCGCGGCGGCCTCGTACAGCTCGGGGCTGACCGCGGCGAGCGCGGCGAGGAAGACGATGACGCCCCACCCCGCGTCCTTCCACACCATCTCGAAGGTGACGAGGAACTTGAACAGCCCCGGGTCGGTCATGAGGTCGAAGCCGTCGTGCCCGTGGTCCCGCAGCACCTGGGCGACGAGGCCCGCCCCGCCGAACATCTGCTGGAAGACGGTGATGACCAGGACCCAGGAGAAGAAGTGCGGCAGGTACAGGATCGCCTGGGCGACGGCCCGCACCCGGGGCCGCACGAAGCTGTTGACGAACAGCGCTAGCAGGACCGGCACCGGGAAGAACAGCGTGAGCTGGATCGCGAAGATGGCGAAGGTGTTCCTGACCGCCTGCCAGAACAGCCGGTCCTCCGCCATGTGCCGGAAGTGCTCGAAGCCGATCCACGGGCTCTGCGACATGGCCTGGAAGGCGTTGTCCGCGATGTAGGGGTCGTAGTCCTGGAAGGCGACGACGTTGCCGATCAGCGGCACGTAGGTGAAGACGAGCAGGAGAAGCAGCGCGGGAAGGACCATCAGGAGCAGGACCCGGTCGCGGCGCAGCCGGTGGCGCAGCGGGACGCGGCCGCCGGCCTCGCGCGCACCGCAGGCGCGCGCGGCGCGGGAAGCGCGGGAGCGGGGCGGACGGCCGGGCGGGTCGGGCGCCTTCTCGTCCGTGGCGCCGCGCGCCCCGGCTGTGGTGTGTGCCATCTCAGGCCGCCGAGTCGCCGGTCTCGTCCAGGAGCTCGCGGTACCAGTCGCGCAGCTTGTCGCCGCCGCCCGACTTCCAGTCCGAGGCGGCGCGCTGCATGTCGGAGACCTTCTTGCGGCCGCGCACGACGTCCTTCTCCAGGTCCTCGAACTCGGCGTTCAGCTCGGTGTACCGCGTCGGCTCGATGATCATCATGCCGTGGAAGAGCGGCTTCCTCGTGTGCTCGCCCTGCCGCTGCTGCCACCGGACCATGCCGCGGGTGACGTCGGGCAGATCGGCGTAGGCGACGAAGGGCGCGGGGGAGGCGAGGTACTCGTAGGTGGAGAACACCTCGTCGTTGCCCTTGCCGTTCTTGGTGAGCACCCCGTCCTCGTAGGTGTGGTGGACGCCCTCGACGCCGTACATCCGCAGGCGCTGCTCCTTGGAGCCGTAGGGCGCCGCCGTGAAGTCGGCGAGGGCGAGGATGTCGCGGACGGTCCTCTCGTCGGCCTTCTCGCTGATGAACGTCCAGATGTCGGCCGGTGGGCGCGCGTACAGGGTGGGGTCGCCGCCGTCGGGGGCGAAGTAGTCGAACGCCTCCATGCGGAACTTCTTGTCCTCCACGCGCTGCACGGCGGCCTTGCCGTACCAGTCGGACAGGTCCTGGCAGTACATCCACACCTTGCCGGCGGCACACAGGTCGCCGATGCTGCCGGTCTCGGCCTTCGCGTCGGGGTGGACGAAGCCGGCGGAGTAGAGCTTGCGCGACCACTCCAGGGCTTCGAGGTAGGCGTCGGTCTCGTAGCGGTTGACGAGCTTGCCGTCGACGAGCTGCCAGTAGTACGGCTTCTCCGGCAGCACGCCGAAGATGTTCCAGGCGGCCCAGGTCATGTCGCCGCACGCCCACACCTTGCTCCCGGGCGCGTTGAGCTGCTTGCACAGGTCGTAGAACTCCTGGGCGCTGGTGGGCGCTTCGAGCCCCTCCTCCTCGAAGAGGTCCGTGCGGTAGAAGGGCGCGATGTTCGGCGTGGTGGCGGCGGGCATCGGCAGTCCGCGCAGCTTGCCGCCGAAGACGGAGCGCCGCCAGGCGCCGGTGGGGATCGCGGCGAGGTTCGGGTACTGCTCGACCCTGTCGCCGCTCAGATAGGGGCCGAGGTCGGCGAACTTGTTGGCGATGGCGCTCGGTATCTTGCCGGTCAGCTCCCAGCCGGGCACCACCACGGCGTCCGGGACGCCGCTGGAGGCGAGGACGGCGCCGAGTTTCTGGCCGTAGGTGTCACCCTGCTGGTTCTGCCAGGTGACGCGGACGCCCGCCGCCTCGTCCATGGCCTTCCAGTAGGGGTTGCCCTGTTTGGGCACGTTCCCCCAGATCGGCGCCATGACGGTGAACTCGCCGCCCCTGCCCAGCTTCTTCGGCACCGACGTCTTGAGCTCGGCCGCGGGCAGGGCCTTGGTGAAACCCGCGGCCGAGCCGTTCCTGGCCGGGATGTCCGGGGCGACGAGGTCCGAGGCGACGTACGCCGGGAGCAGGTCCTTGAGCTTCTTCCCCGTCGTGGCGCCCTCGTTCTTCGACCCGCCGCCCCCGCAGGCCGTGAGCAGCGGTGCCCCGCCGGCCACGGCGAGCGCGGCGAGCCCGGAGGAGGCGAGGAACGTTCTCCGGTCGGGTCCGGAGCCTGTGGAGGGGGAGTTCGACGTCATTGCTCAACCCTTCGTGGCGCGCGCCCTGACACGCGGCAGTGACCGCCGGTCGGCTTTCGAAGCGCTTCGATGTTGCAGCGAGGCTAGGTGACCGCCTCGGACGTCACAAGAGTCGTACGCGAATTGCTCGTCATTGCAACGGAGTTGGGCTCTCCATAGCGATGGGGGCCGGTTGCCGTGGGTCGTGTCGCTCGTCTTGACATGTGGTGGGACAGCCAAGAGCATCGAAGCGCTTCGAGGAATGCGTCTTCCGTTTCACCGCCCAGCCGCCGCCCGCCGAGGGGACCCGCACGTGACCGAGAGCCCGCCCCCGTTCCGCGATCCCGGACTGCCGCTGGACAAGCGCGTGGACGATCTGCTGTCCCGCCTGACGGCCGACGAGCGCGTCACGCTGCTGCACCAGTACGCGCCCGCCGTCGACCGGCTCGGCGTCGCGGCGTTCCGCACCGGCCAGGAGGCCCTGCACGGCGTCGCCTGGATGGGCCGGGCGACGGTCTTCCCACAGGCAGTCGGGCTGGGCGCGACCTGGAACGACGGCCTCCTGCGCAGGGTCGGCGAGGCCGTCGCCGTCGAGGCGCGTGCCATGCGCTCGCGCGACCCCCGCGTCGGCCTCAACGTCTGGGCGCCCACTGTCAACCTGCTGCGCCATCCGCTGTGGGGCAGGAACGAGGAGGGCTACGCGGAGGACCCGCACCTGACCTCCGCCCTCGCCGCCGCGTTCACCCGCGGCCTGCGCGGCGACCACCCGACGTACTGGCGCACCGCGCCGGTCCTCAAGCACTGGCTCGCGCACAACAACGAGACGCTGCGGGACACCGCGAACGCCTCCGTCCGGCCGCGCGTCCTGCACGAGTACGACCTGCGCGCCTTCCGCACCGCCGTCGAGGCGGGCGCCGTCGCCGGGGTGATGCCCGCCTACAACCTCGTGAACGGCCGCCCCAACCACGTATCGCCCCATCTGCGCGGGGAGTTGCGGCGCTGGACCGACGAGGAGCTGCTGGTCTGCTCCGACGCGGGCGCGCCGAGCAACCTCGTCGACTCGCAGCACTACTTCGACACCCACGAGGAGGCCGTCGCCGCGGCGCTCCTCGCCGGCGTCGACAGCTTCACCGACCACGGGACCGACCCGGGGATCATCGTGGGCCGCCTGCGGCGCGCGCTGGCCCGCACCCTGCTGACCGGGGCCGACGTCGAGACGGCCGTGCGCAGGCACCTCACCGTCCGCTTCCGGCTCGGCGAGTTCGACCCCGACGGCGGCCCGTACGAGGTGACGGACGCGCGCGGCGTCGACATGGCGGCACACCGGGAGCTGGCCCGCGAGGCCGCCGAGCAGGCCGTCGTCCTGCTCAAGAACGACGGCCTGCTGCCCCTCGCGCCCCCCGCCGGGGACGCCCGCGTCGCGGTCGTCGGAATCCTCGCCGACGAGTGCAAGGCCGACTGGTACAGCGGCACCCTGATCCGCCGCAGCTCCCTGCTCGACGGGTTGCGCGACCGCTTCGGCGCCGACCGGGTGACCTTCGCCGAGGGCGCGGACCGGGTGCGCCTGAAGTGCGCGGGCGGCTGGCTGCGCGTGCCCGCGTCCGGCGCCGCCGCCCTGGCGCGAGCCGCGGGGGGCGCCCTGGACCCGGCGCTCGTGCCGGGCCGCACCGACCTGCCGCCGCTGGCCGTCACCGGGGACGGCGCACAGGCCACCGAGTTCGCCCTCGTCGACTGGGGCGAGGGGGCGTGGACGCTGCGGGCGCCGGACGGGCGGTACCTCTCCGTGGCCGGTGACGGCTTCGTGCGGGCGTCGGCCGACCAGCCGGGCGGCTGGGTGGTGCAGGAGACGTTCGAGCTGGTGGGGCAGGGGGAGGGGAGCGGGGGCGAGCGCGGTGACGGGCGTGGGGACGGGGACGGGCACGGGGACGGGCACCTCCTCCGGCACATCGGGACGGGTGGGTACGTCTCAGTCGCCGCCGGCGGCGTGAAGGTTGCCGAGGACGGCGAACCCGTGCCCGCCGGCCGCGCCGAGGCCGTCACGGTCGAGGTCCTGGAGCGCGGGGAGGACGCGGTGCGCCGTGTGGCCGCCGCCGCCCACACCGTGATCGTCGTCGCGGGCAACGATCCGCACATCAACGGCCGCGAGACCCAGGACCGCACCACCCTCGCCCTGCCGCCGCACCAGGAGCGGCTGTGGCGCGCGGCCCGTGCCGCGCAGCCGCGCACCGCGCTCGCCCTGGTCAGCGCCTACCCCTACGCGGTCGCCGACGCCCACGCCGAGCTGCCCGCGCTGCTGTGGACCGCGCACGGCGGGCAGGCGGGGGGCACGGCGCTCGCCCGCGTGATCGCCGGTGACGTCTCCCCGGCGGGCCGCCTCCCGCAGACCTGGTACGCCGCCGACACCGACCTGCCCGGCCTGTTCGACTACGACATCATCGGCTCCCGGCAGACCTACCTCTACTTCGACGGCACCCCGCTCTACCCCTTCGGGCACGGCCTCGGCTACTCCTCCTTCGCGTACGGCGACCTCGCGGCCGAGCGCGACGGCGACACCCTGGACGCCGCGTTCACCGTTGCCAACACCGGGTCCCGCACCGCCGACGAGGTGGCGCAGCTCTACGCCCGCGCACCCCGCCGGGCCGTCGTGGATCTGCCGCACCGGCGGCTCGTCGGCCACCGCCGCGTCACCCTCGCCCCGGGGGCACGGCAGCGGCTGGTGTTCCGGGTGCCCGTGACCGACCTGGGGTTCTGGGACGTGCGGCACGACCGCTGGACGGTGGCGCCGGGCACCCACGAACTACAGGCGGGTGCGTCGAGCCGGGACATCCGCCTGTCCGTGCCCGTCGACCTCGAAGGGCACGCCATCGACGCCAGGCCGGTACAGGGGGCCGGCCTGGCGGCCGTCGGCTACGACGCCCAGCGCGGCACCGAGATCGTCGACCGGAGCAGAACGTCGGGCGACGCCGTGCGGGCCCTCGACGGCGGCGTCGGGGAGCTGCACTTCCACGCCTGCGACTTCGGCGAGGGGACCGCCGCCGTCACGGTCGAGGCGGCGGGCGAGGGCGCCGTCGACCTCATCGCGGGCAGCACCGCCACCACCGTCACCGTGCCGCGCACCGGCGGTGTGTACGACTACACCTCGTGTGCCTCGGGGTTCGCCGTGTCCGGCGTGCGCGACCTGCGCGTACGGCTGCGCGGCCCCGTCAGGCTCGCACGCCTGACCTTCACCGGCACCGCAGAGCGGGGAGACACCGCATGAAGTTCACCGACGGATTCTGGCTGATGCGTGACGGGGTGAACGCCTCGTACGCCACCGAGGTGCGCGACGTCGAGGAGGGCGAGGGGCGGTTCACCGCCTACGCCGCCGTGCGACCGGTGCGGGAGCGCGGCGACACCCTCAACTCGGCCCTCATCACCGTCGAGTGCTTCTCGCCCGCCGAGGGAGTGATCGGTGTGCGGTCCGTGCACCACGCGGGGAAGGCCCGGCGCGGCCCCGACTTCGGGGTCGAGGCCACGGGGAGCGCGGGGCGCGTCTCCCGCGAGGGCGCCGTCGTCGAACTCGCCAGCGGGCCGCTCACCCTCCGCCTGGACACCGCGGGCCCCTGGGGCATGGAGTTCCTCGACGCCGAGGGGCGCGCGCTGACCGCCGTGGAGCGCAGGGGCGCCGGCTTCGCCACGACGCCCGACGGCGCCCACCACATGGTCACCCAACTCGCCCTCGGGGTGGGCGAGTGCCTGTACGGGCTCGGCGAGCGCTTCACCCCGTTCGTCAGGAACGGCCAGAGCGTCGACATCTGGCAGGCCGACGGCGGCACCAGCAGCGAGCAGGCGTACAAGAACGTCCCCTTCCACCTCTCCTCCCGCGGCTACGGCGTCTTCGTCAACCACCCCGGCAAGGTCTCCTACGAGATCGGCTCCGAGGCGGTCGGACAGGTCCAGTTCAGCGTCGAGGACCAGTCGGTCGAGTACTACGTCATCGCCGGACCCACCCCCAAGGACGTCCTGCGCCGCTACACCGCGCTCACCGGCCGCCCCGCCCTGCCGCCCGCCTGGTCCTTCGGTCTCTGGCTCTCCACCTCCTTCTGCACCGACTACGACGAGGAGACGGTCACCGGCTTCGTCGACGGCATGGCCGCACGCGATTTGCCGCTCAGCGTCTTCCACTTCGACTGCTTCTGGATGCGCGAGCACCAGTGGACCGACTTCCGCTGGGACCCCGCCGTCTTCCCCGACCCGCGGGCCATGCTGAAGCGGCTGCGCGAGCGCGGGTTGCGGGTGAGCGTGTGGATCAACCCCTACATCGCGCAGAAGTCCGCGCTCTTCGCCGAGGCCGCCGCCAAGGGGCACCTCGTCAAGCGGCCGAACGGCGACATCTGGCAGTGGGACCTGTGGCAACCCGGCATGGCGCTGGTCGACTTCACCGACCCGGCCGCCCGCGCCTGGTACGCCGACCAGCTGCGGGACCTGCTGGACCAGGGCGTCGACTGCTTCAAGACCGACTTCGGCGAGCGGGTGCCCACCGACGTCGTCTGGCACGACGGCTCCGACCCCGAGCGCATGCACAACTACTACACGCAGCTCTACAACAGCACGGTCTTCGAGGTCCTGGAGAAGGAGCGGGGAGCCGGCGAGGCCGTCCTGTTCGCCCGCTCCGCCACCGCGGGCGGCCAGCAGTTCCCCGTGCACTGGGGCGGTGACTGCTTCGCCTCGCTCGGGGCCATGGCCGAGTCGCTGCGCGGCGGCCTCTCGCTCTCGCTCAGCGGCTTCGGCTTCTGGAGCCACGACATCGGCGGCTTCGAGGGCACTCCCGACCCGGTGGTCTTCAAGCGCTGGCTCGCCTTCGGCCTGCTGTCCTCGCACAGCCGCCTGCACGGCAACGTCTCCTACCGGGTGCCGTGGGCGTTCGGGGACGAAGCGGTCGACGTGGCGCGGAAGTTCACCCGCCTCAAGCACCGGCTCATGCCCTACCTGTACGGGGCCGCGGCCGAGGCCCACCGCGACGGCGTGCCCGTGATGCGGCCGATGCTCCTGGAGTTCCCCGCCGACCCGGCCTGCCGCACCCTGGACCGGCAATACATGCTCGGCCCCGACCTGCTCGTCGCCCCCGTCTTCAGCGCCGAGGGCGACGTGGAGTTCTACCTGCCCGAGGGCACCTGGACCCACCTGCTCACCGGAGAGCGCGTCCGGGGCCCCGGCTGGCGCCGCGAGACCCACGGCTTCGACAGCCTCCCGCTGTACGTGCGCCCGGGCGCCCTGCTGCCGCTCGGCTCCGACGAGCGACGCCCCGACGGCGACTGGCTGGCGGAGCCGACGCTGCTCGCCACCCCCGAGACGGCGCCCGGCAGCACGTACGACGTCGAGGTCACCGTACCCGACCTGCGAGGACGCCCCGCCGCGACCTTCCGCGCCACCCGGCACGGCGACGGCGTCAACGTCCGCGCCACGGGCGTCACTCGGCCCTTCCGCGTCCGCACCGCCGACGGGCGCGTGTCCGCCCACGGGGAGACGGAGGTGACCCTGCCCGATGTCTTCACGGTCCCGGAGACCGGCTAGAGTGCGCGATTCCGATACGGGCAGACCGGCGCGCCCCACCGTGGGCGCCGCGCCGGGGACCGTGGAAGAGAGGACACCTATGCCTTCGGCCGCCGACGACGCGGCCGCCGAGTTCCATGCCTTCTTCGAGCGGCACTATGCCGAACTCGCCCGCCTGGCACACCTGTTGACGGGCGAGGCAGATGGCGCGGACGATCTGGCGGCCGACGCGCTGCTCGCGCTCTGGCACCGCTGGGACCGGGTGCGTGCCGCCGACCACCCCGCGGCCTACGCCAGGGGCGTCGTCGCGAACATGGCGCGCAGCCGCATCCGCAGCGCCGTTCGCGAGCGCCGCCGCGTCACGCTCTTCTGGTCGGGCCGGGGCGAGGACGTGGCGGACCCCGACATCCCCGCCGTGGTCGACGTGCGGGACGCGCTGCGCGCGCTGCCCTTCCGCAAGCGGGCCTGCGTGGTGCTGCGGCACGCCTTCGACCTCTCCGAGAAGGACACCGCCCAGGCCCTCGGCATCTCGGTGGGTACGGTGAAGAGCCAGACGTCGAAGGGCATGGCGGAGCTGCAGCGGCGCCTCGGCCCGCAGGCCGCGTGGGAACGGGTGCGCGCCGTCACGGCGGACACGGGGGGAAGCACATGAGGGACGACGACAACGAGGTGCGCAGGCGGCTGCGCGGCGCCGCCCAGGCACACCGCCCCGACCGGGAGCGGATGCGCGCCCGCGTCGAGCAGGGCATGGCGGCGGGGCCGCGGCCCGAGCGGCAGTCGAAGGCGTCCCGCAGGGCGGGCGCGTCCTGGCTGCGCGCGGTGACGGCGACGGCCGCCGCGGCCGGCGTCTGCGCGGTCGGCGGGTACGGCGTGGCATCGGCCCTGCGCGCCGACGAGGCCGGCCGGAGTTCCGTGGCGACCACCGCGACGCCCGACACGCCGCCCCCCGCGGCGAGCGAGCGCGAGCACGACCCCGCGCCGCCGACCCGCCGCCCCAGCGGCACCCCGGCCACGCCGCCGGCTTCCGGGCCCCCGAAGTCGGCCCGGCCCCCGTCCGGCGGCGCGTCCTCGCGGCCCGCCGACCCGCCGCGCACCTCCACCGAGGTGCCCGCGGCGGAACTGCTCTGGGCGGACGGGTCCGTCGACCCCGGGTCGAGCGAGTACTGGTCGCAGGGTGAGATCACCCTCAAGGCGAGGAAGCCGCTGACCTCGCTCACCGTGGAGCTGCGCGTGGACGGGGCCGCGAAGGTCGAGGACACCGGCAACTGGCGCTCGCTCCCGGAGGAGGACTTCGACGTCGCGGTGGGGGAGCGGGAGGGCTTCCTCGTCTACCGGTGGACGCTGAAGGCCGGGCGGACGGTGCCGGTGGGCGAGCACACGTTCGCCGGGCAGTACAACCACCCGGACGGGAAGCGGGACGCGCACGGGGACCGCTACCGGATCGCGGCGGGCGCCAAGGGCGAACGGACCCAGTGGAAGGGCGACTTCGCCCCGCAGGAGGACTGATTCCCCGGCTTGATCATTTTTTTCGGAGGGCGGCAACCCTTCCCCGGCGGGCGGCGACCAGAAGACGCACACTTCTGACCACCGAAGGAACCCGGACATGACTTCACCAGCCAACGGGCGCACACGCCACCGCCGCAGCCGGACCCGCCGCCGCGCCCTCATCGGCGGCGTCGCGGCGCTCGGCCTGACCGGTGCCGCCCTCGTCACCACCTCCGTCATGACGACGTCCGCGGAGGCGGCCACGGCCTGGCCGGAGGCCAGGGGCAAGCAGGCGGTGCCCGAGACCATCGAGGTCTCCGGCACCCGCGACGGCGGGCTCAAGCGCTTCTACGGCAGCGGCGACCTCGGCGGCGACGGCCAGGGCGAGGGCCAGGACCCGATCTTCAAGCTGAAGGACGGGGCCACCCTGAAGAACGTCATCATCGGCTCGCCCGCCGCCGACGGCATCCACTGCCAGGGCAGCTGCACGCTGGAGAACGTGTGGTGGGAGGACGTCGGCGAGGACGCCGCCACGTTCAAGGGCAAGTCGGCGAGCTCCACGTACACCGTCAAGGGCGGCGGCGCGCGCAAGGCCGACGACAAGGTCCTGCAGTTCAACGGCGCGGGCAAGCTGGTCGTGACCAAGTTCCAGGTCTCCGATTTCGGCAAGCTGGTGCGCGCGTGCGGCAACTGCTCCCAGCAGTACAAGCGCGCCGTCGTCATCGACGACGTCGACGTCACCGCCCCCGGCAAGTCGATCGTCGGCATCAACACCAACTACGGTGACACCGCCACGCTGCGCAACGTCCGCGTCTACGGCGACAAGAACAAGAAGATCAAGACCTGCTCCCGCTTCAAGGGCAACAACACGGGTGCGGAGCCGGTCGAGACGGGCCACGGCCCCGACGGCACGTACTGCAAGTTCACAGCGGCGGACATCACCTACAAGTAGGCGACCGCCGGCAGCCGACCGCGTGAGGACGTCCCCTTCCCGAGGGGGCGTCCTCACGCGTCGGGCGTTCTCGTATGTCCGTCATGTCGAACAATGGTCGTCAGTCCGAACGACCGTAGGGCCGCGAGAGGTCCGCGTCAACGCTTCTTTCGAGGTTCGTCCCAGCCGTTGACGCACGCTCCTTCCGCTTCCTACATTCCCTTCCTGTTCGAAGTGTTGACCAATGTTCGAAATGACGAACGACCCGACAGGGGATGACATGGCGCACAGACGACGGAGACTCGGTCTCACCGTCGGGGTCCTGCTGGCCGGCACACTCGCCGCCAGTCCCGGCGCGGCGGCCGAGGCGACCGACTACACGATCGACGTCGACACCTCGCGCACCGGCGCGAAGATCGACGACTCGATGTACGGCGTCTTCTACGAGGACATCAACCGCGCCGCCGACGGCGGGCTCTACGCGGAACTCGTGCAGAACAGGTCCTTCGAGTACGACACGGCGGACAACCGCTCCTACACGCCGCTGACCTCTTGGGACACCAAGGGCGCCGCCAAGGTGGTGAACGACGGGGGCCGCCTGAACGAGCGCAACCGCAACTACCTCACCCTGGCCGCGGACGCCTCCGTCACCAACTCCGGCTACAACACCGGCATCGCGGTGCGCAAGGGCGAGCGCTACGACTTCTCGGTCTGGGCCCGCACGGACGGCGCCGGACGCGCACCGCTCACCCTCACGCTGCACGACGCCTCGGGCGAACTCGCCTCCGCTCGCCGGGTCGCCCCGCGGGGCGGCTGGGCCAAGCACGAGGTGTCCTTCACCGCCAAGCGCACCTCCGCCACGGGCCGGCTGACGGTCGCGTCCGGCGGCGCGCCCGTCGCGCTCGACGAGATCTCCCTCTTCCCGCGCGACACCTACAAGGGCCGCGAGAACGGCCTGCGCAAGGACCTCGCCGAGAAGATCGCCGCCCTGGAGCCCGGCTTCCTGCGCTTCCCCGGCGGCTGTCTGGTCAACACCGGGAGCCACGAGGCGTACGAGGAGAAGTCGGGCTGGCAGCGGGCCCGCTCCTACCAGTGGAAGGACACCATAGGCCCGGTCGAGCAGCGCGCGACCAACGCGAACTTCTGGGGCTACAACCAGAGCTACGGCCTCGGCTACTACGAGTACTTCCAGTTCGCCGAGGACACCGGCGCCATGCCGCTGCCCGTCGTGCCCGCCCTGGTGACCGGCTGCGGCCAGAACAAGGCCACCGACGACCCGGCGCTCCTGAAGCGGCACATCCAGGACACCCTCGACCTCATCGAGTTCGCCAACGGCCCCGTCGGCAGCGAGTGGGGCAAGAAGCGCGCCGAGATGGGCCACCCGGAGCCGTTCAAGCTCACCCACCTCGGCGTCGGCAACGAGGAGAACCTCCCCGAAGAGTTCTTCGCCCGCTTCAAGCAGTTCCGCGCCGCCATCGAGGCGAAGCACCCGGAGATCACCGTCGTCTCCAACTCGGGGCCCGACGACAGCGGCACGGTCTTCGACAAGGCCTGGCAGCTCAACCGCGACGCCGACGTCGCGATGGTCGACGAGCACTACTACAACAGCCCCCAGTGGTTCCTGGAGAACAACGACCGCTACGACTCCTACGACCGCCAGGGCCCCAAGGTCTTCCTCGGCGAATACGCCTCACAGGGCAACACCTTCGGCAACGCGCTCTCCGAGGCCGCGTTCATGACCGGCATCGAGCGCAACGCCGACGTCGTGAAGCTCGCCTCGTACGCCCCGCTGCTCGCCAACGAGGACTACGTGCAGTGGAAGCCCGACATGATCTGGTTCGACAACGACCAGTCGTGGGGCTCGGCCAACTACGAGACGCAGAAGCTGTTCATGCGCAACGTGGGCGACGAGGTCGTCCCGTCCGAGGCCTCCGGCACGCCCGCGACCTCCGGACCCATCACCGGCGCCGTCGGCCTGTCCACCTGGGCGACCAGCGCGGCCTACGACGACGTCCGGGTCACCGGAGCGGACGGCGAGCCCCTGCTCACCGACGACTTCTCCGCCGGTGACGCGAAGTGGAGCAGGGCCGCGGGCCGCGGCACGTGGGCCGTCGAGGACGGCGCCTACGTCCAGTCCGACGCGAGCGCCGAGAACACCCTGGTCACCGCGGGCGACAAGGGCTGGCAGAACTACGACCTGACGGTGAAGGCCACCAAGAAGTCCGGCAAGGAGGGCTTCATGGTCGCCTTCGGCGTCAAGGACACCGGCAACTACTACTGGTGGAACCTCGGCGGCTGGAACAACACCCGCTCCGCCGTCGAGAAGGGCGTGGACGGCGCCAAGCAGACGCTGATCGAGGACTCCACCACCATCGAGACGGGCCGCGCCTACGACATCCGCGTGGAGGTGCGCGGCCGCCAGGTGACGCTCTACCTCGACGGGAAGAAGTGGGGCTCCTTCACGGACGACAAGGCCGCCGAACCCTTCCGGCAGGTCGTCACGCGCGACAAGGCCACCGGCGACCTCATCGTCAAGGTCGTCAACGCGCAGGGCTCCGAGGCCCGCACCCGGATCGACCTCGGCCGGGGCGCGAAGGTCGCCGGGAAGGCGAGGGTGACGACGCTCGCCGCCGAACCGGGCGCCGAGAACACCAAGGACAAGACGCCGGTGAAACCCGTCGAGTCGGTGTTCAGGGGCGTCGACGACTCCTTCTCGTACACCTTCCCCGCCCACTCGATCACGTTCCTGCGCATCAAGACCGGCTGAGCCACCTTCTTCGGAGAGGCAGAACACCGACGTGAACACCCATGACCACCACCCCGGCCGCAGAACGCTCCTGAAGGGCGGCCTCGCCGTGGGCGCCGCCGTGACCGGCTCGCTGGCCCTCGGGCAGGGCGGCGCCCTCGCCGCGGCCCCCGGCGCACGCAAGGCGGCCCGCGCGGTCAACCCGCTCGTCCCGCACCGCGCCGACCCGCACATCCACCGCCACGGCGACGGCCGCTACTACTTCACGGCGACCGCCCCCGAGTACGACCGCATCATCCTGCGCCGCTCCCGCACCCTGGCCGGCATCGCCACCGCCGAGGAGTCCGTCGTGTGGCGGCGCCACACCAGCGGGGACATGGCCGCGCACATCTGGGCCCCGGAGATCCACCACATCAACGGCAAGTGGTACCTCTACTTCGCCGCCGCGCCCGCCGACGACGTGTGGAAGATCCGCATGTGGGTCCTGGAGAACGGCCACCGCGACCCGTTCAAGGGCACCTGGACCGAGAAGGGGCAGATCAAGACCGCCTGGGACACCTTCTCGCTGGACGCCACGACGTTCACCCACCGCGGCTCGCGCTATCTCGCCTGGGCGCAGAAGGACCCGGGCGAGAACCACAACAGCGCCGTGTTCCTGTCCCGGATGGCCGACCCCTGGACGCTCACCGGACCCCAGGTGCGGCTGACCACCCCCGAGTACGACTGGGAGTGCGTCGGCTTCAAGGTCAACGAGGGCGCCTCGTTCCTCCAGCGCAACGGGCGCGTCTTCATGACGTACTCCGCGAGCGCCACCGACGCCAACTACTGCATGGGGCTGCTGACCGCGAGGGCGGGCAGCGACCTTCTCGACCCGGGTTCCTGGACCAAGTCGCCCCGGCCGGTCTTCACCAGCGACGACACGACCAAGCAGTACGGCCCCGGCCACAACTCGTTCACCGTCGCCGAGGACGGCCGCACGGACGTCCTCGTCTACCACGCCCGCCAGTACCGGGACATCGTCGGCGACCCGCTGAACGACCCCAACCGCCACACCCGCATCCAGCGCCTGAAGTGGAACGCGGACGGCACCCCGGACTTCGGCGTGCCGGTGGCGGACGGCCCCGTATAGGACACGACGAGGGCGGCACGGACACCGGCCGGTGTCCGTGCCGCCCTCGTCGTGGGGTCAGCGTGCCGAGAAGACGTGCACCGTGCTCGACCGGTAGGTCTCACCGGGGCGCAGCACCGTCGAGGGGAACGACGGCTGGTTCGGGGAATCGGGGAAGTGCTGGGTCTCCAGGCAGAGCCCGTCGCCCTGCCGGTAGGTGCGGCCCGAGGGCCCGGTGAGGGCGCCGTCGAGGAAGTTGCCGGAGTAGAACTGCACGCCCGGCTCGGTCGTGGCGACCTTCATCGTGCGGCCGGAGTCCGCGTCCCGCAGCGTCGCGAAGTGCTCGGGGGCGCGCGTGATGCCCTTGTCGAGCACCCAGTTGTGGTCGTACCCCTTGGCGGTCACCAGCTGCGGGTGGGCGGCGCGGATGTCCCGCCCGACCGTCTTGGCCCGCCGGAAGTCGAAGGGCGTGCCGGCCACCTTCGCCAGCTCACCCGTGGGGATCAGACCGGCGTCCGTCGGAGTGAACTGGCGTGCGGCCAGGGTGAGTTCATGACCGTAGATGTCGCCGCTGCCCTCGCCCGCCAGGTTGAAGTACGTGTGGTTGGTGAGGTTCACGACCGTGGCCTTGTCGGTCGTCGCCGCGTAGTCGATCCGCCAGTCACCGCGGGCGGTGAGGGTGTACGTCACCTTCACGCGCAGCGTGCCCGGGTAGCCCATCTCGCCGTCGACGCTCACGTGCCGCAGGACGAGGCCGACGCCGGTGGCGTCCGTGAACGGCTCCACGTCCCACACGCGCGTGTTGAAGCCCTTCGCGCCGCCGTGCAGGCTGTTCTCGCCGTCGTTCACGGAGAGCTGGTGGGTTGTGCCGTCCAGGGTGAAGCGGCCCCGGGCCACGCGGTTGCCGTAGCGGCCGATCAGGGCGCCGAAGAACGTGGTGCCCGCGACGTACTCCTCGATCGAGTCGTAGCCGAGGGAGACGTTGGTGTGGCGGCCGTGGCGGTCGGGAATCTCCAGCGACTGCACGACGCCGCCGTAGGAGAGGACCTTCAGCCGGGTGCCGCCGTTCGCCAGCGACCAGCGGTAGACCTTCGTTCCGTCGGCTAGCCTGCCGAAGAGTTCCCGTACCGGCTTCGACGAGGGCGCGGTCCGCGCGCCGCCCTCCGCCGCGTACGAGGTGCCGGTGACGGCGGCGGTGAGACCCGCCGCGGCGGCGCCGGCCAGGACGGTGCGTCTGCTCGTTTCCATGTGCGGCTCCAGGAGTTGAGGGGTGGGAAGAGGAGGTGCTAGCGGCCGACCTTGCGCTTGTTCCACACGTCGAAGCCGACCGCGGCGAGCAGCACGAGACCCTTGATGACCTGCTGGTAGTCCGTGCCGATGCCGACCAGGGACATGCCGTTGTTCAGGACGCCGAGCACCAGGCCGCCGATGACCGCGCCCATGACCGTGCCGACGCCGCCGCTCATCGACGCGCCGCCGATGAACGACGCCGCGATGGCCTCCAGCTCGAAGTTGAGGCCCGCCTGCGGGGTGCCCGCGTTGAGCCGCGCCGCGTACACACAGCCCGCGAGCGCCGCGAGGACGCCCATGTTGACGAAGACCAGGAAGGTGACGCGCTTGTCCTTGACGCCGGAGAGCATCGCGGCGGCCTTGTTGCCGCCGAGCGCGTAGACGTGCCGACCGACGACCGCGTTGCGCATCACGTAGCCGAGGCCGATGAGCAGCCCGCACATGATCAGCATGACGACCGGGACGCCGTGGAAGCTGGCCAGCGTCAGCGTGAACGCCACCACGGCCGCCGTCATCGCCACGCACTTCGCCACCCACAGGCCCTGCGGCAGCACGTCGAGCTCGAACGCCTGCTGCCGCCTGCGGTCCCGCACCTCGCGGAAGAGGAGGAAGGCGATGGTGGCGAGCCCCAGCAGCAGCGTGGGGTTGTGGTACTGCGTGTACGGGCCCATCTCCGGGATGAAGCCCTTGGCGATGTTCTGGAAGCCGTCGGGGAACGGCGCGAGGGACTGGCCCTCGAGGACGATCTGCGTCAGACCGCGGAAGAGCAGCATGCCGGCCAGCGTCACGATGAACGACGGGATGCCGACGTAGGCGATGAAGAAGCCCTGCCAGGCGCCCGCCACGGCGCCGATGAGCAGCGAGAGGACGAGGGCCAGCACCCACGGCATGTCGTGTTTGACCATCATCACCGCCGACATGGCGCCGACGAACGCCACCAGTGAGCCGACGGACAGGTCGATGTGACCGGCGATGATGACGATCATCATGCCGATCGCCAGGATGAGGATGTAGCCGTTCTGCTGGATCAGGTTGGAGACGTTGTTCGGCAGCAGCAGCGTGCCGTCGGTCCAGATCTGGAACAGCACGACGATGAAGGCCAGGGCGATGAGCATGCCGTACTGGCGCATGTTGGAGCGCATGCTCTGGATCAGCAGCGCGCCCGCCCGCTGCGTGACGGGCGGCGGGGCGGACGAGTCCCGCGGGGGAGTGGTCGTGGTGGTCATGGCAGGCCCTCAGCTCTTGCTTCTCGTCTTGGTCATATGGCGCATCAGGACTTCCTGGGTGGCCTCCGCACGCGTGACCTCACCGGTCAGGCGGCCCTCGGCCATCGTGTAGATCCGGTCGCACATCCCGAGCAGCTCGGGCAGTTCCGAGGAGATGAAGAGGACCGCCTTCCCCTGCGCCGCGAGCCGGTCGATCACCGTGTAGATCTCGAACTTGGCGCCCACGTCGATGCCGCGCGTCGGCTCGTCGAGGATCAGCACCTCGGGATCGGCGTGGATCCACTTGCTCAGGACGACCTTCTGCTGATTGCCGCCGGAGAGCCTGCCCACCTGCTCGAAGACGGTGGGCGTCTTGATGTTCATCGACTTGCGGTAGCGCTCGGAGACCTGGCGCTCGTGGTGCTCGTCGACCACGCCGCGCCGCCGCATGCCGGGCAGCGAGGCCAGGGAGACGTTGCGGTTGATGTTGTCGATGAGGTTCAGGCCGTACCGCTTGCGGTCCTCGGTGACGTACGCGATGCCCGCGTCGACGGCCGCCGGGACCGTCTTCGTGACCACCGGGCGGCCGTTGACCGCCACCGTCCCCGCCACGTACTGCCCGTACGAGCGCCCGAAGACGGACATCGCCAGCTCCGTGCGGCCCGCGCCCATCAGGCCCGCGATGCCGACGATCTCGCCGCGCCGCACGGTCAGCGACACGTCGTCGACGACCGTGCGCTGGTGGTCCACGGGGTGGCGCACCGTCCAGCCCTCGACGGACAGGGCGAGCTCGTCCGCGTCCCGGCCCTCATAGGGGGTGCGGTCGGGGAAGCGGTGGTCGAGGTCGCGGCCGACCATGCCGCGGATGATGCGGTCCTCGGACAGTTCGGCCGCCGCCTCGGGGGAGTGCCGCACCGTCAGCGACTCGATGGACTGCCCGTCCCGCAGGATCGTCACCGTGTCGGTGATCTGCCGGATCTCGTTCAGCTTGTGCGAGATGACGATGCTGGCGATGCCCTGCTCGCGCAGCTCCACGATCAGGTCGAGGAGCTTCGCGCTGTCCTCGTCGTTGAGCGCCGCCGTGGGCTCGTCGAGGATCAGCAGCTTCACCTCCTTCGACAGCGCCTTGGCGATCTCCACGAGCTGCTGCTTGCCCACCCCGATGTCGGAGACCGGTGTCTGCGGCTTCTCGTGCAGGCCGACCCGCTTCAGCAGGGCGCTCGCCCGGCGCAGGGTGTCGTTCCAGTCGATGAAGCCGCGCTTGGCCTGCTCGTTGCCGAGGAAGATGTTCTCGGCGATCGACAGATAGGGGACGAGCGCCAGCTCCTGGTGGATGATCACGATGCCGTGGCGCTCGCTGGCGCGGATGTCCTTGAACGCCACGGGCTCGCCCTCGAAGAGGATCTCCCCGTCGTAGCTGCCGTGCGGGTGCACGCCGCTGAGCACCTTCATCAGCGTCGACTTGCCGGCGCCGTTCTCCCCGCAGATCGCGTGGATCTCCCCGGGCCGCACGGTCAGCCGTACGTCGGAGAGCGCCTTGACGCCCGGGAACGTCTTGGTGATGCCCCGCATCTCCAGCAGCGGGGCGCTCACTTCAGCTGTCCCGCCGTGAAGTACCCCTCGTCGACGAGGAGCTTCGTGTTGGACTTGTCGACGCTCACCGGCTTGAGCAGGAAGGCGGGGACGGTCTTCTCGCCGTTGTGGTAGTCCGTGGTGTTGTTGACCTGGACCTTCTTGCCGGTCAGCACGGCGTCGCCCATCTTGACGGTCTGCGCGGCCAGCTTGCGCGTGTCCTTGAAGACCGTCTGCGTCTGCTCGCCCCGGATGATGGACTTCACCGACGCCAGCTCCGCGTCCTGGCCCGTGATCACCGGCAGCGGCTCGCTCCCGGTGCCGTAACCCGCGCTCTTCAGCGCCGAGATGATGCCGATGGAGATGCCGTCGTACGGCGAGAGCACCGCGTCGACGCGCTTGTCGCCGTAGCTCTTGCTGATCAGGTCGTCCATGCGCTTCTGCGCGGTGCCGCCGTCCCACTTCAGGGTCGTGGCCTGGTTGATCCTCGTCTGCTTGCTGCGGACGACGAGCTGACCGCTGTCGAAGTACGGCTTCAGCACCTTCATGGCGCCGTTCCAGAAGTACTTCGTGTTGTTGTCGTCCGGGTCGCCCGCGAACAGCTCGATGGACCGGGGGTCGCCGGCGCCCTTCTCGGGCTCGCCGAGCTTGAGCTTGTCGACGAGGTACTGGCCCTGGAGGCGGCCGACGCGCTCGTTGTCGAAGGACGCGTAGTAGTCCACGTTCTCCGTGCCCAGGATGAGCCGGTCGTACGAGATCACGGGGATGCCGGCGTCGTGCGCCCGCTTCAGCACGTCGGTGAGCGCCGAGCCGTTGATCGCGGCGACCACGAGCAGCCGGTGCCCCTTGGTGATCATGTTCTCGATCTGGGCGACCTGGTTCTCCACCTTGTCGTCGCCGTACTGCAGGTCGGTCTCGTAGCCGGCCTTCTTGAACTGCTCCGCCATGTTCTTGCCGTCGGCTATCCACCGCTCGGAGGACTTGGTGGGCATCGCGAGACCGATCGTGCCGCCCTTGCCGTCATCCGGTTTGTAGCGGCTGCCGCCCTTGGCCTCCTGGCCGCAGGCGGCCAGCGAGAAGGTGAGCAGCGCGGCGACGGCGGTGATGCCGAGAGTGCGGGTGCGCATGGGTTCAGTCCCCTTCCGGGACGGGGAAACGGCACAGCTCGCCGGGGAGCCGCGAACCGAGCGGCGACATGCCGCCGTCCGCGCCGTGCCGGGCGAGCAGATCCAGGGCGAGCCGGCCCCTCCTGACCCGCTCCCGGGCCGTGGCGAGGGCGTGCTCACGCAGATGGGCGCCGTACGGGTAGATGCCGGCGGCCTTGGAGAGGCCGAACTTCACATACAGCGGGGCGCCGCGCCTGATCAGCTCGGCGACCTCGTACATCCGGACGTAGCCGCCGAGGTCGTCGGGCGCCTCGACGTACATGTCCATGGGGGCCCGGCTGACCCGGCGGATCTCGGTGAGGTGCGCCAGGGGCAGATCGGACGGCACATTGAGCGAGTCGGCGCCGAGCCGCTCGTACACGGCGTACGAGGCGGGGTTGACCGGTCCGGTCAGCGCGGACAGCTTGAAGGTGGTGGCGGCGGGGAGCACACCGGTGGCGCGCAGCCTGTGCAGCGTCCACAGCACGCCCTCGTCCGCGACGAGCAGGCACCGCACGCCGAGTTCCGTGGCGCGTACGGCGTCCTCGACGCACCCGGCGAGCGCGTCGTGGCCGCGGGCGCGCAGCCCGGCGCCGCCGGAGTCGGTGCGCGTGGAGCCGCCGATGTCCCAGGTGCCGCGCGGCCCGGTGAACAGGCAGAGCTCGATGTCGCGCTCGGCGCAGGCGTCCACCATCTCGGTGATCTCGACGTCGCGGAGCATCCAGACGCCGCTGCCCTGGCTGATCCGGTGCACCGGCACGTCGAGCCGCGCGCTCTCCTTCAGCACGGCGGCGAGCGCCTCTGGCCCCTCGACGGAGGGGATCTCGGTGCGCCACGTCCCGCCGTCGGGGAACGTGTGCGGGGAGGCGTCGGCCGCCTCGACGGGCGGCACGGGGTGCCCGATGCGGGCGAGGGCGTCGGCGCCGGGGCGCCGGGGTACGGACGGGGCAGACACGGTACTCCAATGGTTCGGTATCACGAACAGGGTTCGGCGGGAACGCCCCGAAGGGGTACGGGGCTGTGTGGTCATCGGCGGCTCCGCCACGGGCGCGACCGGCCCGCGGCGGAGCACGGCGGAGCGTCAGGGCGCCAACAGCACCTTCCCGACCTTCGGGTCGCCCGAGCCGACCAGGGCGACGGCCTCCCCGAACCGTTCGAGCGGCAGCTCATGGGTGATCAGCGGGGCGGGGTCGAGCAGCCCGAGGCCGAAGGCCCGCACCGCGTCGGACCAGGCGGAGGACGGCGCCCCGAAGACGGACCGCACCTCCAGCTGGCTGAGCGACAGATGGACGGGGTCGATGCCCACGGCCCCGGCCGCGAACATCCCGGTGAGCACGACCCGCCCGCCCCTGCGCGCGAGCAGGCAGGACGAGGCGGCCGTGGTCGGCGCCCCCGCGGTCTCGACGACCAGGTCGAAGCCGCCGGCGCCGGCGGCCGCCTCCTCGGGCGACAGGGCGTCCGTCGCCCCGAACACCCGGGCCTGATCGCCCCGGGCGGCCCGGGGGTCGACGACCACCAGCTCGGCGGGGCTGGACGCCGCGAGCAGCTGGACGGCGAGCAGCCCCAGCGTCCCCGCGCCGACCACCGCGACCCGCTCACCGGGCCGGGGCAGCCCCGCGCGCACGGCCGCGGCGATCACCGCCGAGGGTTCGAGCAGGGCGGCCGCCCGCAGGTCGGCGTCGTCCCGCAGTGGATGCAGCAGCCGGGCGGGCACGGTGAGGTGGTCCGCGAAGGCGCCGGGCTCGGTGAACCCCGTCTCCGCGTAGCCCCCGGCGCACAGGCTGGTCTCCCCGCACCGGCAGCGCTCGCAGCCGCCGCACGCCCGGAACCCCTCGGCGACGGTCCTGCGGCCGACGAGCGCGGGATCGACGCCCGCGCCCACGGCGGCCACGGTCCCCGACCACTCGTGGCCCGGGATCACCGGGTAGCGCACGTAGGCCGCGTCGCGGTGGCCGTCGTACACCTCGCGGTCGCTCATGCAGATCCCGGCGGCCGCCACCCGGACGAGGACCTCGCCGGGGCCGGGCTCCGGGACGTCCCCGGTGACCAGGCGGTGCTCGCCGGGGCGCTCGACGACGACCGCGCGGCTGTTCGCCGTCCCGTCGCTCACCCCTCGGCCCCGCCCGGCGACCGCTTCTCCCAGCCCTCGGCCCACAGGTCGAACCGGGCCTGCTGCTGCGGGAACTCCGCCGCGGCGTCCGTGTCGAGCTCGACGCCGAGGCCCGGCGCGTGGGACAGCTCGAAGCACCCGGTCTCCGGGTCCACCTGCGGCGCGCCCTTGACGACCTTCTTGATGTCCGCGTCGGCGAAGTCGTTGAAGTGTTCAAGGATCTTGAAGTTCGGCGCGGTGAAGCCGACCTGGAGCGAGGCCGCGGTCAGGACCGGGCCGCCCACGTTGTGCGGGGCCACGAGCATGTAGTGCGTCTCGGCGGTGGCCGCCAGCTTGCGGGTCTCCCAGATGCCGCCGATGTGGCCGACGTCGGGCTGGATGATGTCGACGGCCTGACTCTCGAACAGCTCGCGGAACTCGATGCGGTCGTGGATGCGCTCACCCGTGGCGACCGGCATGTCCACCTTGGCGGCGACCTTCTCCAGGGCCTTGAGGTTCTCCGGCGGCACCGGCTCCTCCAGCCACGCGGGGCGGAACGGCGCGAGGTCGCGGGCGAGGCGGATCGCGGTGCTCGGCGCGAACCGGCCGTGCATCTCCAGCATCAGCTCGGCCTCGGGGCCGATCGCGTCCCGCACGGCCTCGATCAGGGAGACCGCGTACCGGCTCTGCTCGTGGTCGAGTTCGTAGTGCCCGGTGCCGAAGGGGTCGATCTTCAGGGCGCGGTAACCGCGCTCCATGACGCCCTTGGCCGCCTTGTGGTACGCCTCCGGGGTGCGCTCGGTGGTGTACCAGCCGTTGGCGTAGGCCTTGACGCGGTCGGTGACCTTGCCGCCGAGGAGCTGCCAGACGGGGACGCCGAGGGCCTTGCCCTTGATGTCCCAGCAGGCCATCTCGATGACCGCGATGCCGGACATCACGATCTCGCCGGCCCGGCCGTAGTCGCCGTACTTCATCCTGCGGACCAGGTCCTCGGCCGCGAACGGGTCGGATCCCTTGATGTGGTTGGCCTCCGCCTCGCGGAGGTAGCCGATGAGCGCGTCGGTGTGCCCGAGCATGCGGGTCTCACCGATCCCGGTCAGTCCCTCGTCGGTGTGCACCTGGACGTAGGTGAGGTTACGCCAGGGCGTTCCGACGACATGCGTGCTGATTCCCGTGATACGCAAGGCAGTTGCCCCTTGACTTGTTCGGTATTTCGTCACACGTTCGAAATGTTGGCGTGACGGTAATCACGGTGGCCGGAACGTGTCAATGGGTATGGCTGAACGGTCTTGCGGGGCGCCGACGTGCGCCCCGCCGCCCTCCGTGACCCCCGCCCCGCGACCGGGCGGCCATTGCGCCGCGAACGACGCCGTGCCTAACCTGTGTTCGTCATACCGATCAGCGACCGAAGTTTCGGACGCGCAGGGTGGGAAGGCCGATCAATGGGACGACTTGTGCCCGCGGTGACCAGGTCGCTGGACATACTCGAACTCTTCCTGGAGGGCGACGGGACGTTCTCCGCGCCCGAGGTGACCCGCAGGCTCCAGCTGCCGCGCACCACCGTGCACGAACTGCTCACCACCCTGGCCGCCCGCTCCTACCTCGTCCAGATACCGGACCAGCCGGGCCGCTACCGCCTCGGCGTGCGCACCTACCAGCTCGGCAGCAGGTACGCGGAACAGCTCGACCTCGCGGCCGAGGGGCAGCAGATGGCCCGTGAGGTCGCCGAGACCTGCGACGAGACCGTCCACGTCGCCATCCTGGAGGACACGGACGTCATCTACATCGCCAAGGTCGACTCCACGCACGCCGTGCGCATGGTCTCCGCGGCGGGCCGCCGTCTGCCCGCGCACTGCACCTCGGTCGGCAAGATGCTCCTCGCCTCGCTGCCGGAGCCGGAGCTCGAAGCGCGGCTGCGCGGCCGGGAGTTCGCCGCGATGACGCCGGACAGCATCACCGACCCCGACGAGCTGCTCGCCGCGCTCGCCGAGATCCGCGAGCGGGGCGTCGCGGTCGAGCACCGGGAGTCCAACCCGGACGTGAGCTGCGTGGCGGCGCCGGTGCGGGACAGCGCGGGCCGGGTCGTGGCGGCGCTCTCCATCTCCGTGCCGATGATCCGCTGGAGCGAGGAGCGCGAGCGGGAACTGGCCGAGCTCGCCGCCAAGGGCGCCGGTGACCTGTCCGTCCGCCTCGGCCACCGGGAGGCGCGGTGAACACCGCCTACGAGGTCGCGGTGCGGGCGGAGGCGCAGCTCGGCGAGGGGCCCACCTGGGACCCGGCCGCCGGGCGGCTGATCTGGGTCGACATCCTCGGCTCGCGCGTGCACACCTACGACCCCGCGGACGGCCGCCGCACGGTCATGGCCACCGGGCAGCACGTCGGCGCCGCGAAGCCCCGCGCGGGCGGCGGCCTCGTGGTGAACCTCCGCGACGGCGTCGGGCTGTACGGGCCGGGCGGCTCCACCTTCTCGTGGCTGGTGCGCGACCCGGTGCCGGGGCGGCGCGGCAACGACGCGGCGGTGGCGCCGGACGGCTCGCTCTGGGCGGGCGCCATGCGCTACGACGAGGCGCCGGGCGGCGGCGGCCTCACCCGCGTCGACCCGGACGGGACCACCGCCGACCAGGGCGCGGGCACCGGCGACGTGGCGGTCAGCAACGGCACGGGCTGGAGCCCCGACGGGCGGCTCATGTACTACGTGGACAGCCCGACGCGGCGCGTCGACGTCCTCGACTTCGACGGCCGGACCGCCCGCGGCCGACGCCCGTTCGCGGTGATCGAGGAGGACGGGGCGGGCGACCCCGACGGCCTCACCGTCGACGCGGAGGGCTGCGTGTGGGTGGCCCTGTGGAACGGCGGCGCCGTCCGCAGGTACACCCCCGACGGACGGCTCGACCTGACCGTCGAGCTGCCGGTGCCCCGCCCCACCGCCTGCGCCTTCGGCGGCCCCGGCCTGCGCGACCTCTACATCACCACGGCCCGCGTCGGCCAGGAGCGCCCGCACCCGCTGGCGGGCTCGGTGCTCGTGCTGCCGGACGCGGGCCAGGGGATGCCGGGCACGGCGTTCGCGGGCTAGGAGCCTGTCGTTCGGATCAGGCCGGCTGGAGGGGTGGCGCCTTTTCGGCTGGGTCCGGGCGGGGTCAGCGCTTCAGCTCCCGCAGGTACTTCCCGAACTTCTCCAGGCCGTCGATGTTGCGGGGCCCGCTGATGCCCTCGTTGTAGTCGAGCACGAAGAAGTTGTTCTTCCGCACGGCCGGCAGCTCCTTGGTGTGCGGGGACTTCTTCAGGAACTCGATCTTCTTCTTCGCGGGCTGGTCGCCGTAGTCGAAGATGATGACGACCTCGGGCTCGGCCTTGGTGACGGCCTCCCAGTTGACCTGGGTCCAGCGCTCGTCGAGCCCGTCGAAGATGTTCCTGCCGCCCGCCGCCTTGATGATGTCGTTGGGCGGCACCTGGCTGCCCGCGGTGAACGGCTGGTCGGTGCCGGAGTCGTAGAGGAAGACCGGCGCCGGGTCACCGCCCGCGGGCGCCTTCTCCTCGACGGCCGCCACGCGCTTCTTCAGACCGTCGACCACCCGCTCGGCCTTCTTCTCGACCCGGAAGATCTTGCCGAGCCGCTCCAGGTCGCTGTACAGCGCGTCGAACGGCGTGACCTTCTGCGGGTACTTCGGGTAGTTGAAGCAGCTCTCGGTGTGCATGAAGCTCTGGATGCCGAGCTTGTCCAGGATCTTCGGGGTGATGCCGCGCTGGTCGCTGAAGCCGGAGTTCCATCCGGCCACGACGAAGTCGGACTTGGCCTCGACGACGAGTTCCTTGTTGAGCAGGTCGTCGCTGAGCATCTTCACCTTGGCGTACTCCGACGCCCAGGGCGACTCGCTCACCGGCGGGTTGGCGGGCGGCATCACGTAACCCGCCACGTGCTTGGTCAGGCCGAGGCTGAACAGCTTGTCGGCGCTGCCCCCCTCGTAGGCCACGGCACGCTCCGGCACGCGGTAGGAGACGGGCTCGCCGCATCTCTTGACGGTGACCTTCTCGGCGGCCTTGGCGTCGCCGCCCGATTCGACCTCGGCGCCGCAGCCGCTCATGAGCAGCGTGGCCGCGAGCGCGGACCCCAGGGCGATGGTTCGGGTGTGGGACATGGGGAGTTCGGTGCCTTTCGCAGGTGGTGCGGGTCGGTGGTTCAGGAGTGGAGGGCGTACAGGAGCTGCGGGTCGCCGGTCAGGGGGTGCGGCACGACGGTCGCCCGTACGCCGAAGACGTCCGCGACCAGCGCTTCGGTCAGGACGTCCTTGGGGGTCCCGGAGGCCACCAGACGCCCCTGGTGGAGCACGCCGAGGCGGTCGCAGGCGGCCGCCGCGAGGTTCAGGTCGTGCAGGACGACGAGGACGGTCGGGCCCGCGCCGCGCAGATGGGAGAGGATCTCCACCTGGTGGCGGATGTCGAGGTGGTTGGTCGGCTCGTCGAGCACGAGGACGCGCGGTTCCTGGACGAGGGCGCGGGCCAGCAGCACGCGCTGGCGCTCCCCGCCGGAGAGGGTGAGGATGCCGCGCCGGGCCAGGTGGGTGAGGTTGAGCCGTTCCATCGCCGCCGCGCACAACTCCCGCTCGCGTCCGGTCAGCGCCTGGTTGCCCCGCTGGTGGGGCGCCCGGCCGAGCGCCACGACCTCCTCCACGGTGAAGTCGAGGTCGACGGCGCCGTCCTGGGTCATGGCGGCGAGGAGTTGCGCGCTGCGGCGCATCGGCAGACGGGTGATGTCGTCGCCGCCGACGCGGACGGCGCCGGCCGCCGGGCGCAGGGCGCGGTAGACGCAGCGCAGGGCCGTCGACTTGCCGCTGCCGTTCGGGCCGACCAGGCCGACGACCTCGCCGTCGGCCACGTCGAGCGACAGGTCGTGGACCAGGCTCCTGCCGTCGATGGTGACGCCGAGCCCGTCGATGCGCAGGTCCATCTCAGCGCCCTCCGAAGACATGGCCCTTGCGGCGCATCAGCGTGATGAACACCGGTACCCCGACGAGCGCGGTGATGACCCCGAGCGGCAGCTCGCGCGGGGCGACCACCGTCCGGGAGAGCAGGTCGACCCAGACCATGAAGACCGCGCCGACCAGCGGGGCGACCGCGAGGACCCGGGCGTGGCCCGCGCCGACGACCATGCGCACCAGGTGCGGCATGACGAGCCCCACGAAACTGATCGCCCCGCTGACCGCCACCATCACGCCGGTGATCAGCGAGACGACCACGAGCAGGGACCTGCGGTGCCGGTCGGCGCTCACCCCGAGGCTCGCCGCGGTCTCGTCGCCGAGCGCGAGGACGTCGAGGGCGCGTCCGTACCGGTGGAGGACGGCGAGGCCGAGCAGGACCACGGCGGCGACGACGGGTAGCGCGCCCCAACTGGCGGCGCCGAAGCTGCCCATGGTCCAGTACAGGACCATCCCGGTGGCCTCGCTGTCCGGCGCGAAGTAGATGATGACGCTCATCAGGGCCTGGAAACCGAGCGACATGGCCACACCCGTCAGGACGAGCCGCAGCGGCGAGAGCGCGCCCCGGCTCGACGAGGCCGCGTACACGAGGAACGAGGCGACGAGCGCGCCGATGAACGCCCCGGCGGACACGGCGTAGACGCCGAGCGCGGCCAGGCCCCCGGTCACCGTCACGCCGACGGCGCCCACCGAGGCGCCCGAGGAGACGCCGAGGACGAAGGGGTCGGCCAGGGCGTTGCGCACCATCGCCTGGATGGCGACGCCGACCGCGCTGAGACCGGCCCCCACCAGCGCGGCGAGCAGCACGCGCGGCGTCCGGATCTGCCAGATGATCTGGTACGTGGTGATCTCGTCGGCGGCGATGGAGCCGCCGCTGAGCGCCACCCACAGATAGCGGGCGGTCTCCGCGGGCGTCACCAGGGCCGCGCCGAGGCCGATGGCGACCACGACGGACGCGACGAGGACCAGGAAGAGGGCGACGCAGGTCAGCACGAGCACCTTCGGCGAGGCGAGCCGTTCCCGCAGCGCGGTCCTCGGCTTCGCGGGAAGGGCCTCCGCGACGGCGCTCACGTGCTCTCCGCCTGTGTCACGTCGTCGCCCCCGCGCCCGCGCGGCACCAGCACGGCCGCGCCGAGCGCCGCGACGACCAGGGCGCCGAACACGACGGCGGTGCCGGGATAGCCGGCGAGGCCGAGGCCCGCGCCGCCGAGCGCCGCGCCGGCGAAGACGCCGAGGCTCTGGCCCGCGGCGTTCAGGCTCAGCGCGGAGCCGCGCAGCGCCGTGCCGCAGCGCCGTACGAGGAGGCTGACCACGCAGGCGGCGACGATCGCGTGGCTCGCCGCGTGCAGCGCGGTCATGGCGAGGGCGAGCGGCAGCCAGTGCGTGAAGTAGAAGCCCACGACGGAGACCAGGGCCGCCACCAGGCCGATGGCGAGCAGGCGCTCGGTGGTGACGCGCGGGGCGGCGGAGTTGGTGACGCGCCCGGTGAGCAGGTTGCTGACGAAGAACGAGGCGCCGCTGAGCGTCCAGACGAGGGTGAAGAGCCCGGCGTCGAGGTCGAACCGCTCCTCGTAAAAGGCCGCCAGATACGCCAGGTAGCCCATGAAGACGGCCGTGCGCAGGAAGCCGACGAGGAGCAGCGGCAGCACGCCGCGCACCGCCGCCAGCGCCCTGAACGAGGCGAGGTAGCCGACGCGCGGCGCGCCGGGCGGCGTCCCCGTCTCCTGCCGCTTGCCGCGCCGGGCCACGAACACCGCGGCCAGCAGCAGCGACAGCGCCGTCACGGCGAGCAGGTCGCCCTGCCAGCCCCAGAACAGCGCGGGCAGCGCGATGACCGGCGCCGCGAGCATGGCGGTCATGGACGTCGTCGCGGTCACCAGGGTGGCCGCGCGCCCGGCCGCCTTGCCGGAGCCGAAGCGGTCGGCCGCGGCGGCGGTGAGCGCCGGGTTCAGCACGGCGGTGCTCGCGCCGACGAGGAGGCAGAACACGGCGAACAGGGCGAAGCCCCCGGCGGCGCCGAGCCCGGCAGAGACGCCGAGCGCGACGAGCGCGCCGGCCGCCGCCCACTCCTTGGGGACGCGGTCGATGAACGGGGCCAGGGCGGTGCCGACGAGCAGGGCGGCCAGGCCGCCGAGTCCGCGCAGGCCGCCCATCGCGGCGACGCTGCTGCCCGCGTCGTCGGCGATGGGCACGAGGTAGGTGCTGAACACGGTGAACGGCAGCAGGCCCACGGCGGAGGCGAGCAGCACGGGCCACAGGGCGCGGGCCATCCGCAGGTCGCCGGGGACCGGTTCCTCGGCGTCGCCCGGCGCCGGGTTCCGCACGGCTTCGACGCTCACGCCGCGGCTCCGTCCTCGATCGCGGCGCGGTAGCGGTACATCGGCGTGGCGTCCGCGCTGAACTGGGAGAAGGTGAACGGCTCGGCGTTCAGCGCGGTCACGCCGGAGCCGACGAAGGCGCGGGCGACGGCGCTGCCGCTCTGGGCGTAGACGGTCAGCGGCGTGCCGTGCTCGACGCAGTGCCGCAGGATCAGGTCGAAGGTGCCGTTGCTGAGCGTCATGCCGGTGGCGACCACGGCGTCGGCCGCGGCGAGGACCTCGGTCATGTCGTCGGTGACCGGGTCGCCCCAGGCGGTGGCGCGGAGGTTGAGGTCGCAGGGCAGACAGACGCCGCCCCGCTCGCGTATCGCCGCGACCAGCGGGTTGACGACGCCGATGAGGGCGACCTTGGCGCCGGGTGCGATGTCGAGCAGCCCGGCGACGGCGGCGTCACGGGCCTCGGCGCGCACCTCGGGCGTGCCGGTCGGCAGCATGACGCGCTCGGCGTCGGGGGCGTCGCGGTGCGGGCGCACGCGGGCCAGATAGGCGTCGAGCGCGGCCGTGCGCACGGGCGCCGACTCGTGGCGCAGCAGCTTGGCCAGGGGCTGCCCGGAGGCGTTCTCGCAGAACTCCGGGCCGAGTTCACCGGCCTCGAAGGAGCAGGCCCCGAAGGCGTCGCCGACGCGGAACAGCAGGTAGTGGTTGTGGTAGGTGACATCGCCGCCCGCGAGGCGGGTGGTGTTGTACAGCCAGAACGCGCTGGTGACGGTCAGCTCGGCCGGATCGGGCCCGTGGGCGCCGGCGAGGACGGCCTCGGTGAGCTCGGCGACGGTCTGGGGAGCGGGGTGTGACATGTGTGTTCTCTCTGAGGGGATGGCCGGAAAAGGGATGGCCGGAAAAAAAGGGGGGGCCTCAAGGCGGCCGCAAGCGGGGCCTCAAGGGGTGGCCTCAAGGCGCGACGGCGGGCCAGTCGGCGGTGGACCACGGAAGGCGCAGCTCGTCGAGCGAGGTGATCTCGTGCGGCTTCAACGTGTCGATGTCCGGGGCCTGTTCGTGCCGGGCGTAGGCGCTGTCGACGTAGCGGTGGCCGGTGTCGGCGGCGATGAAGACGTAGGTGGGCGAGTCGTCCCTGCGCCGCTCCCAGAGCGCGCCGAGGTAGGCGGCGCCCGCCGAGAGCCCCGCGAAGATGCCGCTGGAGCGCAGCAGGGCGACCGCGCCGGAGACCGCGCAGTCGAAGTTCACCCAGTGCACGCGGTCGTACAGCTTGTGCCGGACGTTGTCGAAGGCGATGGCGCTGCCGATCCCCGCGATGATCATGTCCGGGTCGGCGACGTGCTCGGACCCGAAGGTGACGCTGCCGAAGGGCTGCACGCCGACCAGCGTCACATCCCGCCCCGACTCCCGCAGATAGCTCACGATGCCGCCGGTGGAGGCCCCGGAGCCGACGCCGCCGACCAGTGCGAGGGGGCCTGCGGGGATCTCCCGGCAGATCGACTCGGCCACCTCGCGGTAGCCGCGGTAGTGGATGGCGTCGTGGTACTGCCGCATCCAGTGGTACGAGGGGTTGGCGGCCAGGATCTCGGCGATGCGCCGCACCCGCGCCTCCTGGTCGAGCCGCAGGTCCGTGGAGGGGGCGACCTGTTCCAGGGTGGCGCCGAGTATCTCCAGCTGGACGCGGGTCGAGCGGTCCACGGTCGTGGAGCCCACGATGTGGCACTTCATGCCGTAGCGGTGGCAGGCGAGCGCCAGGGCCTGGGCGTAGATGCCGCTGGAGCTGTCGATGAGCGTGTCGCCGGGCCGCACCGCCCCGGTGTCGAGCAGGTGCCGGACGGCGCCGAGGGCCGAGTAGACCTTCATGGTCTCGAACCGCAGGCAGGCCAGGCCGGGTTCGAGGGATATCAGGTCGGGTTTCTTCACCGCTTCTGCGATGTGCGCGTGCATGGCTGGGACCCCCCGGGTGGGACTGGGACAGGACTGGGAGCGGAAGAGGCCGTGAGCATCACACTAGATGAAAATGATTGTCAAGACCGGGTAAGGTCGGCACACTGGCCCCCGCGGGGCGGCGAGCCGTACGCCCCGCGCAGTCGAGAGGAGTCGTGTGAAGCTGTCCCATCAGGCCGCGGTCCTGCCCCGCCCGCACCGTCGGGAGCCGTCCGCGAGGACGGGGACGGGCACCGCCTTCGGCACCTTCGGCGAGCTGCTCCAGGGCGTGCTCCCGGAAGCGGACGGGGACTTCCTCGTGACGCTGCCGGTCGCCCGCTGGACGATGGCCACCTTCCGCGAGGGCTCCGCGTCCGGCGCCATCGAGGTGTGGCCGCCGCGCAAGACCAAGGCGCTGCGCCTCGCGCGGATGATCGCCGCGTCGGCGCCCCGCGGGCCCGCCCGCGGCGGGGTGCTCACCGTCAGCAGCGTGATCCCCGAGGGCAAGGGCCTCGCCAGCTCCTCCGCCGACCTGGTGGCGACCGCGCGCGCGGTCGGCAGGGCCCTGGACGTCGCGATGCCGCCCGCCCGCATCGAACGGCTCCTGGCCCGCATCGAGCCCACCGACGGCGTGCTCTACCCCGCGATCGTCGCCTTCCACCACCGCAGCGTCCGGCTCCGCTCGGTCCTCGGCTCGCTGCCCGCCATGGCCGTGGTCGGCGTCGACGAGGGCGGCGCCGTCGACACCGTGGACTTCAACCGCATCCCCAAGCCGTTCACCGCCGCCGACCGGCGCACCTACGTCGACCTGCTCGGCAGGCTCACCGACGCGGTGCGCGCCAGGGACCTCGCCGAGGTCGGCAGGATCGCCACGCGCAGCGCCCTGATGAACCAGACCCTGCGCCACAAGCACGCCCTCGACCCCATGCGGGCCATCTGCCGCGAGGTCGGCGGCCTCGGCGTCGCCGTGGGCCACAGCGGCACGACGCTCGGGATACTGCTCGACGCCACCGACCCCTCCTACACCCGGCGCGTGACGGCGGCGGCCCGGGCCTGCGCGGAACTCGCGGGCGCCGTGGCGGTCTACCGGACCCTGAGCTTCGACACGGCCGCGAACACCGTCTCGGGCTGGAAGGGCGGCCGCCCCCACGCGTAACGTGACGCAGCATGAAGATCCTCATCAGCGCCGACATGGAGGGCGCCACCGGAGTGACCTGGCCGGCCGACGTGCTGCCGGGCACCGCCCAGTGGGAACGGTGCAGGTCGATGTTCACCTCGGACGTGAACGCGGCCGTGCTCGGCTTCTTCGACGGCGGGGCCGACGAGGTGCTCGTCAACGAAGCCCACTGGACCATGCGCAACCTCCTGCTGGAGCAGCTGGACGAGCGGGCCGAGATGCTCACCGGACGGCACAAGTCGCTGTCCATGGTCGAGGGCGTCCAGCACGGCGACGTGGACGGCATCGCGTTCGTCGGCTACCACGCGGGCGCGGGCATGGAGGGCGTGCTCGCCCACACCTACCTCGCCAACCAGATCACCGGTGTCTGGGTCAACGGCGTCCGCGCCAGCGAGGGGCTGCTGAACTCGCACGTCGTCGCCGAGTTCGGTGTCCCCGTGGTGCTCGTCACCGGCGACGACCTGACCTGCGAGGACGCCCTCGGCTACGCGCCCGGCGCGCTGAAGGTCGCCGTCAAGGACCACGTCTCGCGCTACGCGGCCGTCTGCCGCACCCCCGCCCGCACCGCCGCCGACATCCGCGCCGCCGCCAAGGAGGCCGTCGCGCTCGCCAACCGCCGGGAGCCGGTGGCGGCGGGCCCGTTCACCGTCGAGGTCGAGTTCGACGCCGAGCACCTCTCGATGGCGTCGACCGTCGTCCCCGGTGTGCGCCGGACGGGGGAGCGCAAGGTCGCCTACGACAGCGAGACGATGTACGAGGGAATCCGTACCTTCAAGGCGGTTACGACGATCGCCTCTGCCGCCGTGGAGGAGCAGTATGGCTGAGCACGACGAGGAGCGGGGCCGGGAGTCCGGGGGCGATGACCAGGTGGACGCGCGGGCGCTCGACGAGGTCGTGGCGTTCACGTCCGAGCTGATCCGGATCGACACCACCAACCGCGGCGACGGCGACTGCCGCGAGCGGCCCGCCGCCGAGTACGCCGCCGAACGCCTCTCCGAGGCCGGCCTGACGCCGACGCTCCTCGAACGCAGCCCCGGGCGCACCAACGTCGTCGCCCGCGTCGAGGGCACGGACCCCGGCGCCGACGCGCTCCTCGTCCACGGCCACCTCGACGTCGTGCCCGCCGAGGCCGCCGACTGGAGCGTGGGCCCCTTCTCCGGGGAGATCCGCGACGGCGTCGTCTGGGGCCGCGGCGCGATCGACATGAAGAACATGGACGCGATGATCCTGGCCGTCGTCCGGCGCTGGGCCCGCGCCGGAGTGCGGCCGAGGCGCGACATCGTGGTCGCCTTCACCGCGGACGAGGAGGCCAGCGCCGACGACGGCTCCGGATTCCTCGCCGACAAGCACGCCCCGCTCTTCGAGGGCTGCACGGAGGGCGTCAGCGAGTCGGGGGCCTTCACCTTCCACGACGGCCGCGGCAACCAGCTCTACCCCATCGCCGCCGGCGAGCGCGGCACGGGCTGGCTCAAGCTGACCGCGCGCGGCACGGCCGGCCACGGCTCCAAGGTCAACCGCGCCAACGCGGTGAGCAGGCTCGCCGCCGCCATCGCCCGCATCGGCGACCACCGGTGGCCGGTGCGGCTCACCCCGACCGTGCGGGCCGCGCTCGCCGAACTCGGCGCGCTCTACGGCCTCCAGGGCGACCCCGAGGCGCCGGGCTTCGACGTGGACGACTTCCTGGAGAAGCTCGGCCCGACCGCCGCGCTCGTCGAGCCCACGGTCCGCAACAGCGCCAATCCCACGATGCTGCAGTCGGGTTACAAGGTCAATGTGGTCCCCGGGGAGGCCGTGGCCTACGTCGACGGCCGCTTTCTGCCCGGCGGCGAGGAAGAGTTCCGTAGCACGCTTGACCGGCTCACCGGGCCTGACGTGGACTGGGAGTTCTACCACCGCGAGGTGGCGCTGCAGGCGCCGGTCGACTCGCCGACGTACGCGCGCATGCGCGCCGCCGTCGAGGAGTTCGCGCCCGAGGGGCACGTCGTGCCGTACTGCATGTCGGGAGGCACGGACGCCAAGCAGTTCTCCCGCCTCGGCATCACGGGCTACGGCTTCTCGCCGCTCAGGACACCGGAGGGCTTCGACTACCAGGCGCTCTTCCACGGGGTCGACGAACGCGTGCCGGTCGAGGCACTGCATTTCGGCGTCCGTGTCCTCGACCGCTTTCTGCGTACGGCCTAGGAATGACATTGGGGGACGAGAGGGACATGAAGCAGACCCGGGCGTACGGATCATGGCCGTCGCCGATCGACGCCGAGCTGGCGGCCGCCCACGACGGCGCCCCGGCGTACGTCGGCTACGTCGGCGCCGAGGCGTGGTGGACCGAGCCGCGGCCCACCGAGGCCGGCCGCCGCGCGCTGGTGCGGCGCCTGCCCGACGGCGAGGAGCGCACCGTGCTGCCCGCGCCGTGGAACGTGCGCAGCCGCGTCGTGGAGTACGGCGGACGCCCCTGGGCCGGAGCCGACCGGCCCGAGGGGCCGCTGCTCGTCTTCGTCGACTTCGCCGACCAGCGCCTGTACGCGTACGAGCCCGACACCCCCGGCGCGGAGCCGCGCCCCCTGACCCCGCGCTCCGACGTGGGCGGCGGGCTGCGCTGGGCCGACCCGGTGGTCCACGCCGACCGCGGCGAGGTCTGGTGCGTGTGCGAGGAGTTCACCGGGGAGGCGCCCACCGACGTGCGGCGGGTGATCGCCGCGGTGCCGCTCGACGGCTCGGCGGCCGACGACCGGGCCGCGGTGCGCGAACTCTCCGACGGCGGCCACCGCTTCGTCACCGGACCCCGGCTCTCGCCCGACGGCGGCCGTGTCGCCTGGATCGCCTGGGACCACCCGCGGATGCCGTGGGACGGCACGGAACTGATCGTCGCCGACGTCCGCGCGGACGGCGCCTTCGGCGGGGCGCGGACCTTCGCGGGCGGCCCCGAGGAGTCCATCGCCCAGGTGGAGTGGGCGCCGGACGGGCGACTGCTGTTCGCCGGCGACCGCAGCGGCTGGTGGAACCTGTACCGCGCCGCCCCGGACGCCCCGGAGAGCGCACGGCCGCTCTGCCCGCGCGACGAGGAGTTCGCCGGCCCGCTCTGGCAGATCGGCCTGAACTGGTTCGCGCCGCTCGACAGCGGCCTCGTCGCCGTCGTGCACGGCACGGGCTCCTCCGGCCTCGGCATACTCGACCCCGAGACCGGCGAGGTCGTCGACACCGCGGGCCCCTGGACGGAGTTCGCGGCGACCGTCGCCGCGCACGGCCCCCGGGTGCTCGGCGTCGCCGCGAGCCCCCGCAGCGGCTACGAGGTCGTGGAGCTGGACACCGGCACCGGCCACGCCCGCGTCGTCGGCGCCGCCCACGGCGACCCCGTGGACCCCGCGTACTACCCGGAACCGCAGATCCGCACCTTCCTCGGCCCCGCGGGGCGCGAGATCCACGCGCACGTCTACCCGCCCCACCACCCCGGCCACACCGCGCCCGACGACGAGCTGCCGCCCTACGTGGTGTGGGCGCACGGCGGCCCCACCAGCCGCTCGCCCCTCGTGCTCGACCTCGCCATCGCCTACTTCACCTCGCGCGGCATCGGCGTCGTCGAGGTGAACTACGGCGGCTCCACCGGCTACGGCCGCGCCTACCGCGAACGGCTGCGCGAGCAGTGGGGCATCGTCGACGTCGACGACTGCGCGGCCGTCGCCCTCGCCCTGGCCGACGAGGGCACCGCCGACCGGAACCGGCTCGCGATCAGGGGAGGCAGCGCGGGCGGCTGGACCACGGCCGCCTCCCTCGCCACCACGGACGTCTACGCCTGCGGCACCATCATCTACCCGGTGCTCGACCTCACCGCGTTCGCCTCCGGAGGCACCCACGACCTCGAATCGCGCTACCTGGAGTCGATGGTGGGACCGTTCGCCGAGGTCCCCGGACGGTACGCGGAGCGCTCGCCCCTGGCGAACGCCGACCGGATCACCGCGCCGTTCCTGCTCCTCCAGGGCCTCGACGACGTGGTCTGCCCGCCCGCCCAGTCCGAGGAGTTCCTGGCCAGGTCGGAGCGGCGCGGGCTGTCGCACGCCTACATCGCCTTCGAGGGCGAGGGGCACGGCTTCCGTCGCGCCGACACGATGACCCGCGCTCTGGAGGCCGAACTGTCCCTGTACGCACAGGTCTTCGGCATCGAACTCGCCGGCCGCGTCCCCACCCTGGAGCTCGACAAGTGAGACCCCTCGCACGCCCGCCGCGGCTGGCGCCCGGGGCCAAGGTCGCCGTCGTCGCGCCCAGCGGCCCCGTCCCCGAGGCCAGGCTCCAGGCGGGCCTGGACATCCTGCGCGGCTGGGACCTGGACCCGTTCGCCATGCCCCACGTCCTCGACACCGGCCGGGACCTCGGCTATCTCGCGGGCGCCGACGCGAGCCGGGCCCGCGACCTGGAGCAGGCGTGGTGCGACCCGTCCGTGGCCGCCGTCTTCTGCGCCAGGGGCGGGTACGGCGTCCAGCGCATGGCCGACCTCGTCGACTGGGACGCGATGCGCCGGGCCGCGCCCAAGGTGTTCCTCGGCTACAGCGACATCACCGCCCTGCACGAGGCGTTCGCCACGCGGCTCGGCGTCGCCACGCTGCACGGTCCGATGACCGCCACCGAGGACTTCCTGAAGAACGCGCGGGCCCAGGACCACCTGCGCACGACCCTGTTCACCCCGGAGGACGCCCGGGTGATCACGGCCCCGGAGGGCGCGGGCACACTGGTCGGCGGCCGGGCCAGGGGCGTCACGCTCGGCGGCTGCGTGTCGCTCCTCGCCGCCGGCCTCGGCACACCGGACGCACGGCCCTCCGCGCGCGGCGGTCTGCTGCTCCTGGAGGACATAGGCGAGGAGGCGTACCGCCTCGACCGCATCCTCACCCAGCTCCTGCGCGCCGACTGGCTGACGGGGGTCGCGGGCATCGCCCTCGGCTCCTGGCAGGAGTGCGGGCCCTACGCCGAGGTGCGCGCCGTCCTCGCCGACCGGCTCGGCGGCCTCGGTGTCCCGGTGGCCGAGGAGTTCGGCTTCGGGCACTGCGCGGGGGCGCTCACGATGCCGTTCGGGGCGGTGGCCGAACTGGACGCCGACGCGGGCACATTGACCCTGGAGATGCCCGCGCTCGCCTAGCGGCGGTCCCGGGGGCGGGCCGGCGGCCGCGTCCTCCGGGAGAAACCGCTGTCACGATCGTTGACCGTCGCCTGACACGTGTCACAGCATGAACACACCGGTGCCTACCGGTCAGTAGACGCCGGTCTCCGCCCCTGCGGGCGTCCCGCCGGCATCCGCCGCCGGCCGTCCTCAGCGTGGAGGTCCCCTTGTCCCGTCGCCTCGCCCCCACCCGCGCACCGCTCGCCCTCGCCGTCACGGCGGCCCTCGCCGCACCGCTCGCCGTCACCGCTCCGGCCACGGCCGCGGCGGGCACGGCGAGCACCACGGGCCGGTACACCGTCACCGCGCTGAGGATCACCGTCCCGGCCGGCGGGCGGAACTGCACGGTCGACGCCGACCTGTACCGGCCCGCCGGGGTGGACGCCGAGCACCCCGCCCCCGCCGTGCTCACGACCAACGGCTTCGGCGGCAGCAAGTCCGACGGCGGGACCGCCGCGGCGGGCCGGGCCTTCGCCGAGCGCGGCTACGTCTCACTCGTCTACTCCGGCCTCGGCTTCGGCAAGTCCGGCTGCCTGATCTCCCTCGACGACCCGGACATCGACGGCAGGGCCGCCTCCGGGCTCGTCGACTTCCTCGGCGGCGAACGCGCCGCCGACGACGGCACCACGGTCGACTACGTCACCGCCGACGGCGCGGGCGACCCGCGCGTCGGCATGATCGGCGGCTCCTACGGCGGCGCCATCCAGCTCGCGACGGCGGCCGTGGACCACCGTGTCGACGCCCTCGTCCCCATGGTCACCTGGCACGACCTCTCCTACTCCCTCGACCCGAACAACACGGCCGACCGCCGCGTCCCCGGCGCCGCCAAATGGCAGTGGATGAACGGGTTCTTCCTCATCGGCGAGGGCCAGCCGCTGCTCCAGCCGGGCCTCGACCCCTCCCGCGTCAACTCCCTGAAGTGCCTGCACTTCGTCACCCGGGCCTGCGAGACCATCCGCACGCTCAACTCCGGCCGCTACCCCGCCGACCGGACGAAGGCCCTCCAGGAGTACGCGCGCGGCGTCTCCCCGGTCTCCTACCTCGACCGCGTCAAGGCGCCGACCCTCCTCGTGCAGGGCCAGGCCGACAGCCTCTTCAACCTCGGCGAGGCAGAAGCGACGTACAAGACGCTCAAGGCGCACGGCGCCACCGCGAAGATGATCTGGCAGTCCGCGGGCCACAGCGGCGGCGAGAGCGACCCGGCCTCCGGCGAACTGAACATGGAGGCGGGCAACCTGGAGACCTCCTACGTCGGCCGGCGCGTCCTCGCCTGGTTCGACCGCTATCTGCGCCGCGACAAGAGCGCCGGCACCGGCCCGTCCTTCGCCTACTACCGCGACTGGGTCGACGACCCGCGGCACACCTACGCGACCGCCGACGCCGTCCCCGCACCCCACCGCAGGCTCTACCTCTCCGGCGACGGCAAGCTCGTCGACAACCGCGGGAAGGTGGCGCGCGGCAGCCGCGAGTACCGCAACCGGCTGGTCCCCACCAACCACTCCGAGTCCTCCCTCGCCGGGATGCTCGGCCTGCGCGACCCCGCCCCGTACGACCGGAAGGGCACCTACCTCGACTGGACGACCGAGCCCTTCGCCGACGCCGTGGACGTGGTGGGCACGCCCCGGGCGCGGCTGAAGGTGACCTCGCCGAGGACCGAGCGGGTGCAGCACTCCGGCGACGCGGCCGACAAGCTGGTCCTCTTCGCCAAGCTGTACGACGTCGCGCCCGACGGCGCCACCACGCTCGTCCACCGGCTCGTCTCCCCGGTGCGGGTGCCCGACGTGACGAAGCCGTTCACCGTCTCGCTGCCCGGCATCGTCCACCGCTACGGCAAGGGCCACCGGCTGCGCCTGGTGGTGGCGGCGAGCGACAGCGCGTACGGCCGGAACCGGGGCGTCAAGCCGGTGACGGTGACCAGCGCCCCCGGCGACACCGGCACCCTCGACCTGCCCGTCGTCCGCCACTGACGTTCACCCGCATGGCCCAGCGGCGCGGCCCGGAGGGACCCCCACCGCGCGCGAACCGGCACCGGCCGCCCATGCTGGTGCCGGGGGAGGCAGCACACCTCCGACGGAAGGGTCCCACCATGAGCCCAAGGACTGCCAAGCGCGGCTCGACGGACGGCGGCGGCATGGTGACGCCCGGCAGGGTCGTCGTCGCCCTCATCGGCGTCCTCACCCTGGTCTTCATCTTCGAGAACACGCGCAGCACCAAGATCCGCCTGCTGGTCCCCGAAGTGACCATGCCGCTGTGGGCGGCCCTGCTCGCCACGGGGCTCCTCGGCGCCCTGTGCGGCGCCTATTTCATCGGGCGGCGCAGATGACGGCGGGCCCCGGATAGCGTGGTCCGATGCCCGAGACACCCCTGCCCGACACACCACGCCACCTCGCCGTCGGACCGCGCGTGGCGATACGGCACTTCCGCCTCGCGGACGCCGCCGAGTTCACGGCACGCGCGCGGGAGAGCCGTGCGCTGCACCGGCCCTGGCTCTTCCCGCCCCACACCGACGACGCCTACCGCGCCTACGCCACCGCCCTCATCGACGACCCGGCCAGGGAGGGCTTCCTGCTCTGCGAGCGGGACGGCGGCGCCATCGCCGGGTTCATCAACATCAACAACATCGTCCTCGGCGGCTTCCGCTGCGGGACGCTCGGCTACGGCGCCTTCGCGCACGCCGCGGGGCGGGGCCTCATGGACGAGGGGCTCGGGCTCGTCATCACGTACGCCTTCACGGAGCTCGCCCTGCACCGCCTCGAGGCCAACATCCAGCCGGGCAACGCCGCGTCCCTCGCCCTGGTGCGCCGCCGGGGCTTCCGCTACGAGGGCTTCTCGCCGGACTTCCTCCACGTCGACGGGGCCTGGCGCGACCACGAACGCTGGGCGCTGACGGCGAAGACGGCGGGCCGCACGGCATCCTGAGCGGGCCGTGCGCGCCCTTTGCGCGAACCTGACCCGGCGGCCCTCTTCTCGGCGCCCCGGCGACCGTGTTCCATGGTGATCGTGAAGACCACCGTGCGCCGCGACGTACTCACCCTGCCCGCCGCCCCGCTGGGCCCCGAGAACCCGCTGCCACCGCTGCGGCCCCTGCGCGAAGTGCACCGGCCCGACGAGCGCGACAAGCAGGACCTGCCGCGCGACATGGCCCGCCAGCTCGGCCACGAACCGCTGCGCAGCATCCTGCCCGTACGCGTGCTCGACGGGTACGGCCGCGAGCGCACCGAGACGGAACTCGACACCCTCGTCATCGAGAACGACCGGCTGCGCGCCACCGTCCTGCCCGGGTACGGCGGCCGGGTCCACTCCCTGCTGCACAAGCCGACCGGACGCGAACTCCTCTACCGCAACCCGGTGCTCCAGCCCGCCGGCTTCGCGCTCAACGGCGCCTGGTTCTCCGGTGGCGTCGAGTGGAACATCGGCGCCACCGGACACACCACCCTGTCCTGCGCCCCCGTCCACGCGGCCGCGGTCACCGCGCCCGACGGCGGGCCGATGCTGCGCCTGTGGGAGTGGGAGCGGCTGCGCGACCTGCCCTTCCAGGTGGACCTCTGGCTCCCGGAGGACTCCGACTTCCTGCACGTCGGGGTGCGCGTGCGCAACCCCCACGAGAAGCCGGCGCCCGTCTACTGGTGGTCGAACATCGCGGTGCCCGAGGAGCGCAGGGTGCTCGTCCCGGCCGACGAGGCGTGGCGGTTCACGTACACGGGCGGGCTGCGGAAGGTGCCGGTCCCCGAGGTCGAGGGCGTCGACCGGACGTACCCCGAGCGCGGTGAGCACCCCGCCGACTACTTCTACGACGTGCCGGACGGCGCCCGGCGCTGGATCGCCGCGGTCGACGAGGACGGGCACGGCGTCGTCCAGACCTCCACCGACCTGCCGCGCGGCCGGAAACTCTTCGTCTGGGGCTCGGGGCGGGGCGGCCGGCGCTGGCAGCGGTGGCTCACCGAGCCCGGAGCCGGAGGCTACGCGGAGATCCAGTCGGGCCTCGCGAGGACCCAGCTGGAACACGTGCGCCTGGACGCCGAGGCGGAGTTCAGCTGGCTGGAGTCCTACGGGCCGATCGCGGCACGGCCCGACCGCGCGCACGGCGACTGGCGGGGCGCGCGCGACGAGGTGGCCGCGCGGCTCGCCGACGCCCTGCCGCGCGAGGCGGTCGACGCCGCGTACGAGGCGTGGCTGCCCCACGCCGACGCCGAGCCGGGGGAGCGGCTCGCGACCGGTTCCGGCTGGGGCGCTCTCGAGGTGCTGCGGGCCGGGCACAAGCTGCCGGGCACGCCCTTCGAGGAGTCGACGCTCGGCCCCGAGCAGACGCCGTGGCTCGAACTGCTGCGCACCGGGGCCGTGCCCGAGCCGCGCAAGGTGGCGCCGCCCGGCCCCACGCTCGTCTCGCGGCACTGGCGCGACATGCTGGAGACGGCGCCCGCGCGCCCGCTCACCGAGTACCACCTGGGCGTCGCCCAGTGGCACGCGGGCGACCGCGCGCAGGCCGTGCGGAGCTGGGAGCGCGGCCTGGAACTGGCGCCCTCGCGCTGGCCGTTGCTGCGCTGCCTCGCCTTCGCCGACCAGGAGGAGGGCCATGGCGAGCGGGCCGCCGACCGGTACGCCGAGGCCTTCGACGACCTCTGCCAGGAGCGGCGCGACGACGGCGTCGCCTGGACGGCGGCGACGGCCGCCCTCGGCAGGGAGGCCATCACCGCCCTGCTCGCCGCCGACCGCCCGGAAGCCGCCAGGGAGGTGTGGCGGCGGCTGCACCACACGACCAGGGAAGAGGGCCGCTTCCGGCTCCTCGACGCCCGGATCTGTTACGCGGAGGGCGACCTGGCGGCGGTGCGCGCCGTCTTCGACGAGGGCTTCGAGGTCGCGGACCTGCGCGAGGGCGCCGAGATCCTGGGCGAGCTGTGGACCGCCGCCACCGGAGGCGAACCCGTGCCCGAGCGCTACGACTTCCGGATGCGGCCGCCGGCCGAGTGAGACCCCGACGCGTGCGCACGGCCCGCGCCCCTGAAAATATTGGCCTGGCAACCGAACCTACCCAGAAGGGAAGTCATGAGCACCGAGACGCTGGAGTTCCAGGCCGAGGCGCGCCAGTTGCTGGAGCTGATGGTCCACTCCATCTACTCCAACAAGGACATCTTCCTGCGCGAGCTCATCTCCAACGCCTCAGACGCCCTGGACAAGCGGCGCCTGGCCGGACTGCAGGACGAGAGCCTCAAGGCGGACGACCTGCGCATCGAGATCGAGGCCGACCCCGAGGAGCGCACGCTGACCGTGCGGGACAACGGCATCGGCATGTCGCGCGACGAGGTGGTGGGCCTGATCGGCACCATCGCCAGATCCGGCACGGCGGAGACGCTGCGCCGGCTCAAGGAGAACAAGGAGTCGGCCGAGCTGATCGGCCAGTTCGGCGTCGGCTTCTACTCCGTGTTCATGGTCGCCGACAAGGTCACCCTGCTGACCCGCAAGACCGGTGAGACGACCGGGGTGCGCTGGGAGTCGGACGGCGACGGCACGTACACGGTCGAGACGGTCGAGGACGCGCCCGAGGGCACCTCCATCCGCCTCCACCTGCGCCCCGCCGACCAGGAGGACGGTCTCTACGACTACACCGACGCGGCGAAGATCCGGGAGATCGTCAAGCGGTACTCGGACTTCATCTCGTTCCCCGTCACGATGGGCGACTCCACCCTGAACTCGATGAAGGCGCTCTGGGCCCGCCCGCGTTCGGAGGTGAGCGACGAGGAGTACCACGAGTTCTACCGGCACGTCAGCCACGACTGGTCGGAGCCGCTCGACATCATCCAGATGCGGGCCGAGGGCACCTTCGAGTACGAGGCCCTGCTCTTCCTGCCGGCGCGGGCCCCGCACGACCTCTACCAGCGTGACGCCCGCCACGGCCTCCAGCTGTACGTCAAGCGCGTGTTCATCCTGGACGACAGCCGCGAGCTGCTGCCCGACCACCTCCGCTTCGTCAAGGGAGTCGTGGACGCCGCCGACCTGTCGCTGAACATCTCCCGCGAGATCCTCCAGCAGGACCGGCACATCCAGCTCATCCGCCGCCGCCTGGCGAAGAAGATCCTCGCGTCCATCAAGGAGCTGATGGGCAAGGACGCCGACAAGTACCGCACGTTCTGGCGCGAGTTCGGCCCCGCCGTCAAGGAGGGCCTGCTCGACCCGTCCGAGGACCACAAGGCGATCCTCGACATCGCGTCGTTCGCCTCCACGGCCGGCGAGGAGCCGACCACCCTGGCCGACTACATCGAGCGGATGCCGGAGGGCCAGGACAAGATCTACTTCATGACCGGCGACACCCGCGCGCAGATCGAGAACTCCCCGCACATGGAGGCGTTCAAGGCCAAGGGGTACGAGGTCCTGCTGCTCACCGACCGGGTGGACGAGATCTGGGTCGAGGGCGTCCGCGAGCACGCGGGCACCGAGTTCCGTTCCATCGCGCGCGGCGAGGTCGACCTGTCCTCCGACGAGGAGGCCTCACCCGAGCAGGCCGAGGCCTACGCGCCGGTGCTGACGTGGCTGAACGAGACGCTCGACGACGTCAAGGACGTCCGTCTGACGACCCGGCTCACCAGCTCGCCGGCGTGCCTGGTCAGTGACGACGACGGGCTGACCCCGGCCCTGGAGAAGATGTACAAGGCGATGGGCCAGGAGCTGCCGCCCGTCAAGCGCATCCTGGAGCTCAACCCGGGCCACCCGCTGGTCGGCGCGCTCAGGACGGCGCACGAGAAGCGCGCGGACGACCCGGAGCTGAAGGAGACGGCCGAGCTGCTGTACGGCACCGCCCTGCTCGCCGAGGGCGGCGACCTCGCCGACCCCGCCCGCTTCGCCGCCCTGCTCGCCGACCGCCTCGGCAAGACGCTCTGAGCGACGCCGCATGACACCGCGGGCCGCCGCCCACCGGGCGGCGGCCCGCGGTGGGCCGTGCGTCAGGCCGTCGTCATGCGCCGGTCCACGTACTCGAAGACGGAGCCGTCCGGGTGCATCGCGATGAGGTTGCGGCCCGCCGGGGTGGGGACGGGCCCCGCGATGACGCGGGCGCCGGAGGCGGTCAGCACGGTGTACGCCTCCTCGACGTCCTGCACCGCGATGGTCGCCGCGACCTTGCGCAGCACGTCCAGCTCCTCCTTCGGGCCGCTCATCAGCAGGAAGCAGCCGACGGCGGCGACGGAGACGCCACCGCGCTCGAAGCGCATGGCTGTGCCGCCCGCGAGCCGTTCGTAGAACGCGACGGAGGACTCCAAGTCCTCGACGCAGATACGCAGCGTGGTCCCCAGGATCTCCATGGCGAGACGATTTCATGATTGCCCGCCCCGCCGCCACCGCCTCCGACAGGTCCGACACGCCCGTGGCGGGCCGGGCACGGCGAAGGGCGGCACCCGATCGGGTGCCGCCCTCCCGATGCCGCCGCACGCCCCCGGTCAGGACTGGGGACGGCTGCCGTGGTTCGCGCCGTTCTTGCGGCGGGCCTTCTTCTTGCGGCGTCGCTTCGAGGACATGGGTACCTCCGTGGTGCTGATGGTGCTTCCCGGACGGATGTGCGTCCGGGCGATCACGCCGCGCCTACCCACCCCGCAACCACGTCAAGGTGTGTGCCGCGTCACACCGTTACCGGCCCTGCGGCCCGGGTACCCGGGGGCCATGACGGGCTTCGAGAAGACCACTCCGACCGGCCTCGCCCACCAGCCGCTCGACAAGGCGCTCACCGATGAGCTGGTCCGTACGGTCCGCGAGGAACTCCGCGCGGAGCTGCGCGAACAAACCAAAAGGCAGCGCCGCAAGGCCACGCTGTACGCCGCGTCCGGCGCCGCCGCGCTCTACGCGGGCGCCGCGGTCGCCCTGGCCGTCGGCCTCGCCCTGACGCTCGGCCTGCCCGACTGGGCCGCGGCCCTCGTCGTCGCCGTGCTGCTCGGCCTCGCGGCGGTGCTGCTGCGAGGCGCGGCGCACCCGCGGAGCGGACAGGGCGCGCCCGGCACGGGGCGGCAGGACGCTCCAGCCGCTCCCGCCGCCGCTCCCTCTCCCTCTGCCTCTGGCGTCCCCGGCGCGCCCGGCGGCCCCGGCATCCCGGCGCCGCCGCCCATGCCGCCCTCGACGCCCGCGCCCGGCGGCGGGCGCTGAGCCCTGAGCCCCGGGTCACAGCACGCGGAACTCCTCGACCTCGTCCGTGCGCAGTTCGAGGCCGTGCCCGACGCCGCCGTCCGGGCGGATCGTGCCGCCGGTCGGGTCGAGCGCCCCGTCGAAGAACATCGACTCGATGCGCACATGGTCGTGGTACCACTCGACGTGCCGCAGATTGGGCACGCACGCCGCGACCGCCGCGTGCGCGTGCGGCGCGCAGTGCGCCGAGACCTCCAGGCCGTGCGCCTGCGCGAGGGCCGCCGCGCGCAGCCACTCGGTGAGGCCGCCGCAGCGCGTCGCGTCCACCTGGAGGCAGTCCACGGAGCGGATCATGCGCGCGAAGTACGGCAGGTCGTAGCCGTGCTCGCCCGCCACCACGTCACACACCAGCGCGTCCCTGACCTGCGCGAGCCCGCACAGGTCGTCCGAGGACACCGGTTCCTCGAACCAACCGACGCCCTGCTCGGCCAGGACGTTGCCCACCCGCACCGCCTGCTTGCGCGTGTAGGCGCCGTTGGCGTCGACGTACAACTCCGCCTGCGGGCCGATGACGTCGCGTGCGGTGCGCACCCGCGACACGTCGCGGGCCGCCGCCCGGCCCCACGCCTCGCCGATCTTTATCTTCACGCGCGGGATGTGCTGGCCGTGCACCCAGCCGTTGAGCTGGGCCGCCAAATGCGTGTCGTGGTACGTCGTGAAGCCGCCGCTGCCGTAGACGGGGACCTCGTCGCGGACCGCGCCGAGGAGACGGACGAGCGGGAGTTCGAGGAGGCGTGCCTTCAGGTCCCACAGGGCGATGTCGAGCGCCGAGATGGCGCATCCGGCGGCGCCCGAGCGGCCGGTGTCGCGGACCGCCTTCGTCATCGCCATGTGAGCGGCGGGGATGTCCAGGGCGTCGAGCCCCAGGACCGCGGGAGTGAGCTGCTCGTCGACCAGGGCGGCGGTGGCCGCGGGCGCGTAGGTCCAGCCGGTTCCCGTGGCGTCGCCCGCGCTGACCTCGGCGACGACGATCGTCGTGGCCTCCCAGGCGAACGTGCCGTCCGCCTCGGGAGCGTCCGCGGGCACGGTGTAGGCGGAGACGACGGGCCGTTCTATGGGAACTGCGTCCTTCATCGGGATCTTCCTGTGTCCATGGTGCGCGGCGTGGGGGAGCCGGCGGCGGGGCACACGGGCCCGCGGCGGCCACAGACGTGCGCACGGGTCCCGTTCGACCGGTTCGGCCGAGCCGAACCCGCGGTCGCCGGGCTCTGACCGGGTAACCCCGGCGTGCCGGGGCAAACGGCGTTCCACGGGCCGCCGGACCTCGTGTTCCGGCCCTTCCGGAGGCGGCCCCGACGTCCGCCGCGCCGGAGTTTGGCGTGCGCGGGGTCGGGCACGCGGAGGGTCCGACCCGCCGGAGGCATACCGTGATCCGATCTCGCATCGTCATCATCGGAGCCGGATTCGCCGGCTACCGCACCGCGCACACCCTGTCCCGCCTGGCCCGGGGGAAGGCGGGCATCACGCTCCTGAACCCCACCGACCACTTCCTCCATCTGCCCCTGCTGCCGCACGTGGCGACGGGCGTCCTCGAACCGCGCCGCGTCACCGTCTCCCTGCCGGGCACGCTGCCGGACGTACGCCTCGTGCTCGGCGAGGCCGACGGCGTCGACCTGGAACAGCACAAGGTGACGTACACCGACCCGGAGGGAACGCGCGGGGAGCTGTCGTACGACCGTCTCGTGCTCTCCGTGGGCAGCGCGAACAAGCTGCTCCCCGTGCCCGGCGTCGCCGAGCACACGCACGGCTTCCGCGGCCTGCCCGAGGCGCTCTACCTGCGCGATCACATCACCCGCCAGGTGGAGCTGGCCGCCGCCGCGCCCGACGCGGAGACCTGCCGGGCGCGCTGCACCTTCGTCGTCGCCGGCGCGGGCCACACGGGCGTCGGACTCGCCGCGCACGGACGGTTGTTCACCGACGCGCTGGTGCGCAAGGGGGCGCTGTGGAACGGCATCCGCCCCCGCTGGCTGCTGCTCGACACCGCGGACCGGGTCCTGCCCGGACTCGACGAACGCCTGTCGGCCACCGCCGACCGCGTGCTGCGCGGGCGCGGCGTCGACGTCCGCACCGGGACCTCGGTCAAGGAGGCCACACCGGAGGGCGTCCTCCTGGACGACGGCGAGTTCATCGGCACGCGCACCCTCGCCTGGTGCGTCGGCGTGCGACCCGATCCGCTCGTCGCGGGCCTCGGCAGGCCCCTGGAGCGCGGGCGGCTGCGCGTCGACCCCTGGCTCAGCGTGCCCGGCCACCCCGAGGTCTTCGCCTGCGGCGACGCCGCGGCCGTGCCCGACCAGCACCATCCGGGCCGCTACACCCCCATGACGGCCCGGCACGCCTGGCGGCAGGGCGCCACCGCCGCACACAACGTCGCCGCCACCCTCGGCCACGGCACGCGGCGCCGCTACCGCCACCGCGACCTGGGGTCCACCGTCGACCTCGGCGGCGCCAAGGCCGCCGCCAACCCGCTCGGCATCCCCCTGTCAGGACCGCTCGCCGGGGCCGTCACCCGCGGTCACCACCTGGCCGCCATGCCGGGCAACCGCGTCCGCGTGGCCGCAGACTGGCTCCTGGACGCCTTACTGCCACGCCAGGCCGTGCAGTTCGGCCTGGTCCGCTCGGCGACGGCGCCCCTGGACACCGCGTCGCCCGGACTCGCGCGGTTCCCGGCAGCCGCGCCCCACCCCACCGACGACCGCCACGACCCCCACGCCCAGGAGCCTTCGCGCCACCGGGCGAACCACCGGGAGGACCCGCATGACCAGCAGTGACATCGCCACCCTCGCCCAGCAGCTGCGCGTCGACTCCGTGCGCGCCGCGGACGCCGCGGGATCGGGGCACCCCACCTCCTCCCTGTCCGCCGCCGACCTGATGGCGGTACTCCTCGGCCGCCATCTGCGCTACGACTTCGAGCGCCCCGACCATCCGGGCAACGACCGCTTCATCCTCTCCAAGGGCCACGCCTCGCCGCTCCTCTACGCCGCCTACAAGGCCGCGGGCGCCCTCACCGACGAGGAGCTGCTCACCTTCCGCAAGGAGGGCAGCCGCCTCCAGGGCCATCCGACACCGACGGCGCTGCCCTGGGTCGAGACCGCCACCGGATCGCTCGGCCAGGGGCTCCCCGTCGGCGTCGGCATCGCCCTCTCCGGCAAGCGGCTCGAACGCGTCCCGTACCGCACCTGGGTGCTGTGCGGCGACAGCGAGCTGGCCGAGGGCTCCATCTGGGAGGCGGCCGAGCACGCCGGGTACGAACACCTCGACAATCTCACCGTGATCGTCGACGTCAACCGCCTCGGCCAGCGCGGCCCGACCCGCCACGAGTGGCACCTGAACGCCTACGCCGACCGCTTCAAGGCCTTCGGCTGGCACGCCGTCGAGGTTGACGGGCACGACGTCGACGCCATCGACCGCGCCTTCCAGGAGGCGGCGTCCACCGCCGGGCAGCCGACCGTCGTCCTCGCCCGCACCCTCAAGGGCAAGGGCGTCGCCGCCGTCGAGAACCGGGAGGGGCAGCACGGCAAGCCGCTCCCCGACGCCGCGGAGGCGATCGCGGAACTCGGCGGCGAACACCGCGTCCACGTCGAGGTGCGCGAACCCGCCGCCGCACGCCCCCCGCACGCCGAGGGCACGGGCCACTTCGACCTGCCGCGCTCCGAGACGGGCGACAAGGTCGCCACCCGCGGCGCCTACGGCCGGGCGCTCACCGCGCTCGGCACGGCGCGCGGCGACGTGGTCGCCATCGACGGTGAGGTGGGGGACTCCACGCGCGCCGAGTGGTTCGCCAAGGAACACCCCGAGCGCTACTTCGAGTGCTACATCGCCGAGCAGCAGCTCGTCGCCACCGCCGTCGGCATGGCCGCGCGCGGCTGGGTCCCGTACGCCGCGACGTTCGCCGCGTTCCTCACCCGCGCCTACGACTTCGTCCGCATGGCGGCGGTGAGCGGCGCCGGGATCAACCTCGTCGGCTCGCACGCGGGCGTCGCCATCGGCCAGGACGGCCCCTCCCAGATGGGCCTCGAAGACCTGGCCGCCTTCCGCGCGGTGCACGGCTCCACCGTCCTCTACCCGTGCGACGCCCACCAGACCGGGCGGCTCGTCGAGGCGATGGCGGACCTCGAAGGCGTGCGCTACCTGCGCACCTCGCGCGGGGACACCCCGGTCATCTACGGGCCCGGCGAGGAGTTCCCCGTCGGCGGCTCCAAGGTCCTGCGCTCCTCCGACGCCGACCGGCTCACCGTCGTCGCCGCCGGGGTGACCGTCCACGAGGCGCTCGCCGCCGCCGAACTGCTTGCGGCCGAGGACATCCCGGTGCGCGTCATCGACCTGTACTCGGTCAAGCCGGTCGACCGCAGGACGCTGCGCGAGGCCGCCGAGCGCACCGGCTGCCTCATCACCGTCGAGGACCACCGCGAGGAGGGCGGCATCGGCGACGCGGTCATGGACGCCTTCACCGACGGCAGCCCGGTGCCGCGCCTCGTGCGGCTCGCCGTACGGACGATGCCGGGCTCCGCGTCGCCCGAGGAGCAGCTCCGCGCGGCGGGCATCGACGCCCAGTCGATCGCGGCGGCGGCACGGCTCCTGGTGGAGCAGGGCGTCGTACGGTGACGGCGCCGCACCCGGCGGCCGCCGCCCTGGAGCGCCGCGTCACTTCTTGAACCACGTGTTCGCGGCGGGGCGGAACATCAGCGTCACCGCCGCGAGCACGGCCGCCAGGTGCAGTACGCGGCTCGCGCCGAACAGCACGTCCACGGCGTCCAGGTGGCGGAACGCCTCTCCGGGTGTGTGCCCGTCGGCCAGCCACCGCACGGGCTCGATCACCAGGGAGAGCGTGCCGAGGACGCCGAGCACGCCGGCCAGGGCCAGGCGCGCCCAGTTCGCGCCGCGGCGCATCCGCACGGCGACGAGGACGGCCGCCGAGTAGACGGCGACGCGCAGGGCGAGGCCCGCGGCGAGGCCGCCGGTGGACGCGTCGGCCTCGGTGAGCGCCCTGACCATGGCGAGCACGGTCTCGAACACGCCCGCGGCGACCGCGGTGAGCCAGAGCGCGAAGGCCCCGCGCACGACGTCGGGCGCGGGCCGCTCCCCGTCGGCTCCCGGGAGACCGCGGGGGAGCAGGCGGGGTTCTCCGGGGCGCGGGTGGGGGCGGGGGCGTTGGCGCGGGGGCCGGTGTGCGTCAGGGGTGCGGTTGGCGGTGGGATCGGGAGTGGGGGCGGGCGTGTTGGGGGGAGTGGCGGCGGGAGCAGGGTCGGGAGCGGCGTCGGGGCCGAGGGGGCTGGTCCGGGTCATGGCGGGCCTCACCGAGGGAGTCCGAAAGGGTCGGCTTCGATCCTGCCGGTGGGGAAGCCGCAGGTCACGCCCGTTCTCCCCCGAGTCGCGGGTGGGGCCAACCACCCTGGAGGGCCGGGGCTGACACCCCCCGGACGGGCGACCTGGGGCGACTACCGGGCCCGTGGCCGGGTACCCGTGCGGCCCGCGTCCGAGCCGACGGACCGGCCGAGCCGAAGGGAACGCCATGAACGACGCACGAACGGTGCGGGCCGGCCGCCACACCGTGAAGCTGAACCGACCGGAGAAGGTCCTGTTCCCTGCGCCCGACGCGGACAGGGACGGGGACGGGGGCGCGTCCCGGGCCGCGAGCGGGGGCCGCTCGGGAACCGGCGGCGAGGGTCACACCAAGGCGGACCTGTTCGACCACTACCGGTCCGTCGCCCCTTTCATGCTGCCCCACCTGCGCGGACGCCCCCTGATGCTGGAGCGTCACCCGGACGGCGTAACCGGGCCGCGCTTCATGCAGAAGGACACCCCGGACCACTACCCCGAGTGGATCACGCGCGCTGAGGTCGCGAAGCAGGGCGGCACCGTCACGCACACCGTCTGCGACGACACGGCGACGCTGCTCTTCCTCGCCGACCAGGCCTGCGTGACGCTGCACCGGTGGCTCTCCCGCACGGGCGAGATCGACCATCCCGACCGGCTGGTCTTCGACCTGGACCCCGCGAAGGACGACTTCGCGGCCGTACGGGACGCGGCGCGGCTGCTCGGCGGGCTCCTCGACGACATCGGCCTGCCGTACGCCCTGATGACCACGGGCTCACGCGGACTCCACGTCGTGGTGCCGCTCAACGGCCGCCATGACTTCGACGACGTCCGCGGCTTCGCCAAGGACGTCGCGGACACGCTCGCCGCGGCCCACCCCAACCAGTTGACGACGGCTGCCCGCAAGGAGGCGCGGGGCGACCGGCTCTATCTGGACGTCCAGCGCAACGCGTACGCGCAGACCGCCGTCGCGCCGTTCTCCGTACGCGCCGCACCGGGCGCCCCGGTGGCCATGCCCATTGCCCGGGAACAGCTCGACGACCCGGCGGTGCACGCCCGCCACTGGACGATCGACAACGCCTTGGAGCAGGCCCGCAGCGACCCGTGGGCCGACTTCCCGCGCACCGGACGGTCCCTCGGCCCGGCCCGCAGGAAGCTGGGCGCCCTGCAGGGCTGAGGGCATCGGAGGCCCGGCTCCCAAGGTTTATGGATCACGTTTGGCCAAGGCTTTCCGGGTAATCCGGAGGGGGAGGTGGACATGGCCAATACGACGTGTAAGACGACAGACGGCGATAGACCAGGCGAAACGCCCACCGCCGCCAAGACTCAGAATCGGGAGGCGAGATGACCGACAGCAAGACGTCGGACAAGCAGACCTCCGACGAGCGCACCTCGGACGAGCAGTCCTCAGACAACCGGTCCTCAGACAAGCAGAGCTCTGGCAGGCGGGCTCCGGCGAAGAAGGCGCCGGCCAAGCGGGCCTCCGCCAAACGCACTTCGGCGAAACGGACGCCCGCTGGGCAGTCGTCGGACAAGCGGTCGTCAGGCGAGCGGCCCTCTGATGACGAGACGTCGGACAAGCAGACGTCCGACAAGCAGACGTCGGACAAGCAGACGTCCGACAAGCAGACGTCGGACAAGCAGACGTCCGACAAGCAGACGTCGGACAAGCAGACGTCGGACAAGCAGACGTCCGACAAGCAGACGTCGGACAAGCAGACGTCCGACAAGCAGACGTCGGACAAGCAGACGTCCGACAAGCAGACGTCGGACAAGCAGACGTCGGACAAGCAATCGTCAGAGGACCAGCCGTCAGAGGACCAGCTGTCTAAGGACGAGCTGACAGAGGACCAGCCGTCAGAGGACCAGCCGTCGGAGGACGAGCAGATGACCGACGAGACCCCGGACCGGGACGACGACGGCACGGAGGCGCGGAGCGAAAGCGGCGAGGGCGGCGAGAGCAGGAGCAGCGCCACCCCGGGCCCCATGGTGGTCCTCCGCGGCGCGCGCGAGCAGCTCGCCGAGCTGACCGGCATGACGCCGGAGTCGGTGTCGTCCTTCGAACGCACCGAGAACGGCTGGCTGTTGGAGGTCGAAGTCCTCGAACTGGCACGTGTCCCCGACACGATGAGCCTGCTCGCCAGCTACGAGGTGCAGCTCGACCCGCAGGGTGAGCTCACCGGTTACCGGCGGCTCCGCCGCTATGAGCGCGGGCGCTCCGAGCCGCGCGGCGCCGGCCGCTAGACCGCGCCCGGCCCCGTACCCACAAACACACGCACAAGCACACGCACGTACATCAGCACCCCAACGGGCCGAACAGACGTGCCCGCGCAAGACCAAGACAAGGAAGAGAAAAGACTCAAGGAGGCTCAACGGTATGACTGTGGTTCCGGCACAACAGTCCGGCGGCGGAGGCGGCTCCAGCGGCCTGTACGACGTCGTGGAACTCATTCTCGACCGAGGACTCGTCATCGACGCCTTCGTTCGCGTCTCACTGGTCGGCATCGAGATCCTGAAGATCGATGTCCGTGTGGTCGTCGCGAGTGTCGACACCTATCTGCGTTTCGCCGAGGCGTGCAACCGCCTCGACCTGGAATCCGGCCCCAAGAAGGACCCGGGCCTGCCCGACCTCGTGGGCGAGATCACGGAGTCCGGCGCCAAGGGCAAGTCCAAGGGCGCGCTCTCCGGGGCGGCCGAGACGATATCGGACGCCTTCAAGCAGTCCCGTGAGGAAGGCCAGCGCGAGGAGCGCCCGCGCGCCCGGCGCTCCACCTCGTCGCGCCGTAAGGAGGAGCAGGAGTGACCACCTACGTCTACGGCATCGCGAGCAGCGCCCACCCGGCGCTCCCCGACGGCATGGAGGGCATCGGCAAGCCGGCGTGCACCGTGCGCGTCCTCAAGCACGGTGACCTCGCGGCGATCGTCAGCGACGCCCCCGAGGACCTCAAGCCCAAGCGGCGCGACCTGCTCGCCCACCAGAACGTCCTCTCCGAGGCGGGTGCCGCGGGCTCCGTGCTGCCGATGCGCTTCGGCAGCCTCGCGCCGGACGACGAGACGGTCGTCAGCGTCCTCGGCGAGCGGGCCGAGCACTACGGCGAGCGGCTGCGCGCACTCGACGGGAAGGTCGAGTACAACGTGAAGGCCTCCCACAACGAACAGGCCGTGCTGCACCAGGTCCTCGCCGAGAACCCGGAGCTGCGCGCCATGGTCGAGGCCAACCAGCGTCAGGGCGGCGGCTCCCAGGAGGAGAAGCTGAAGCTCGGCGAGGCGGTGTCCAACACCGTGCGGGCCCGTGAGCAGAGCGACGCCGTCGAGGTGCGGCGCGCCCTCGAACCGACCGCCGAGGCGATCGAACCGGGGCCCGAGGGCACCGGCTGGCTGGCGAACATCTCGTTCCTGGTGCACCGCGACTCGGCCGAGGGCCTGCTCGCCGCGGTCGAGGAACTGAGGGCCAACCAGCCGCAGCTGGAACTGCGGGTGCACGGACCGCTTCCCCCGTACAGCTTCGTCGACCCGGGGCCCTCGCAGCCCGCGGAGTAGCGGAGCAACGGCATGGGACTGATCGGCGAACTGCTCATGCTGCCCCTCGCCCCGGCCCGCGGCTCCCTCTGGGTGCTGCGGCAGGTGGTCGACGAGGCGGAGCGGCAGTACTACGACCCTTCGGCCATCCGTCGTGAACTCTCCCGGCTCGAGGAACGCCTGGAGGCGGGCGAGATCGACGAGGACGAGTTCGAGCGGCGCGAGGACGAGCTCCTCGACAGGCTGCAACACAGCACAGGACAGGACTTCTGATGAATCGACTGGCAGTGGGCCTCGCCGTGGGCGCGGGATACGTCCTCGGCCGTACGAAGAAGGCGAAGTTCGCGTTCGCCGTGGGCACGATGGTGGCCGGCAAGCGGCTCAACCTGAGCCCCAAGGCGCTGGGTTCACTGGTGACCCAGCAGCTGGAGAACAACCCGCAGTTCAAGGAGATCGGCGACCAGCTTCGCCAGGATCTGCGGGGTGTGGGCAAGGCTGCCACGGGTTCTCTCCTCAACCGGCAGCTCGAAGGTCTCGCCGATCGTCTCCACGACCGCACCCTGGACGTCCAGGACCGTATCGCGGGCGTCGTGCCCGATGACGCCAAGAACCTCAAGGGCAAGGTCGTCGGGCGGGACGACGAGGACGAAGAGGACGACGAGGGCGACAGGGACGACGGGGACCGGGAGGACCGGGAGCGGAAGTCCGCGTCCGACGACGACCGGCAGCACGACAAGGCGCCGGCCAAGCGGTCCTCCGGTTCCCGGTCCGCGTCGAAGTCGGACGCGAAGTCCGCCCCCAGGGCGGCCACGAAGAAGGCTCCGGCGAGGAAGACCGCCCAGAAGACGGCGCGCAAGACCACGCAGAAGAAGACCACCGCGGCCCGCGGTACCGCCCGCAGGGCGACCTCGGCCCGCTCGGGCGGCACGTCGAAGGGAGGCCGCGACAATGGCTGACTCTCCCCTGAGCAACATCGCGCGCGGCCCCGCCGTCGAACGCCTGAAGGAGGAGGCGCAGTCCTACCTCATGGCCCAGGCGGAGCGCATGCTCGTCGGCGTGGGCCACAAGCTGGGCGACGCCACGGTCAAGCTGAACGACATCGCCGACGGCAAGAGCCCCGGCTTCGGCAAACTCGCTCTCCAGGCCGGCAAGAAGGTCTCCGAGGGCAAGGGCCCGGTGCGCAGCGCACTGGAGATCGGCGGTGGCCACCTCAAGGACAAGGTGACCGACGCCGTCAAGGGCATCGGCGGCGGCAAGCGGAAGAAGGGCGGCGCGGGCCAGAAGCCCACGGTGATCCTGGAGTACGTCGACGTCGGCGTGCCGATCCGTGAGGCGTACGACCAGTGGACCCAGTACCAGGAGTTCTCCACGTTCGCCAAGGGCGTCAAGGGCGCCACCGTGGCGAGCGACACGGACACCGACTGGAAGCTGAAGGTCTTCTGGTCGAGCCGGAGCTGGAAGGCCCACACCACCGAGCAGGTCCCGGACCAGCGGATCACCTGGACCTCGGAGGGCGCCAAGGGGACGACCAAGGGCGTCGTCACCTTCCACTCGCTCGCGGAGAACCTCACCCGGGTACTGCTCGTCATCGAGTACTACCCGAAGGGCCTGTTCGAGAAGACCGGCAACATCTGGCGCGCCCAGGGCCGCAGGGCACGCCTGGACCTCAAGAATTTCGCCCGGCACATCTCGATCCGCGGCGAGGCGAGCGACGGTTGGCGCGGTGAGATCCGCGACGGCGAGGTCGTCCGCAGCCACGAGGACGCCGTGGCGGAGGAAGAGCGCGAAGAGAACGAGAACGAGTCCGAGTCCGCGAACGAGTCCGAGAACGACCCTCAGAGCGAGTACGACGAGGACCGTGAGCAGGACCAGGACGAGGACCAGGGCGAGGACCACGGCGCTGACGCGGACGCCGAGTACGAGGACGAACCGGACGCCGAGTACGAGGACGAGCCGGAGGACGACGAGCCGGAGGCCGAGTACGAGGACGAGGACGGAGCCGACGAGGACGGAGTCGAGGACGAAGCCGAGGGCGAGTACGAGGATGAGCGCCCGGACGAGCGGGCGGACGACCGGTCCGACGAACCGGAGGCCGAGTACGAGGACGAGCCGGAGGACGACGAGCCGGAGGCCGAGTACGAGGACGACGAGGAAGCCGACGCCGAGGAGGACAAGCGGCGCGAGTACGCCGAGTCGTCCGGCGGCGGACGGAGCCGCCGATGACGGCCACCCCGGGCCGGCTGCCTGACCCCTACGGGAGCGGCGGTGGAGCCAACCTCGCCGACATCCTCGAACGTGTCCTGGACAAGGGCATCGTCATCGCGGGCGACATCAAGATCAACCTGCTCGACATCGAACTGCTCACCATTAAGCTCCGCCTCATCGTCGCCTCGGTCGACAAGGCCAGGGAAATGGGTATCGACTGGTGGGAGAACGACCCGGCGCTCTCCTCGGGAGCGCACCGGGGTGAGCTCGCCCAGGAGAACGCCGAGCTGAGAAGGCGTATCGAGGAGCTCGAGGGACGCGAATCCCTTGAGCCCGCGGAGAAGGAGTCACGTGAGCGCTACCAGTGATGAACTGCGGTACGTGTACGCGGTGTGCCGCCCTCTGGACGCACCCCTCGCCGCCGACCTGACCGGGGTCGGCGGCGTCCCGCCCCGGCAGCTCAACCACGAGGGCCTGGTCGCCCTCGTGGGCCCGGTCCCGGCGCGGGACTTCGCCGAGGAGCCCCTGCGCGCGCACCTGGAGGACCTGGACTGGCTCTCCGAGACCGCCAGGGCCCACCAGCGGGTGATCGGCGCGCTCACCTCGGTCACCTGCCCGCTGCCGCTGCGCCTCGCGACCGTCTTCCGGGACGACAGCGGGGTCCGCGCGATGCTGCAGGACGGGGCCGAGCGGTTCTGGCGCATCCTCGACCGGATCGACGGCTGCGTGGAGTGGGGCGTCAAGGTCCACATGGAGAGCCCGGACCACTCCTCGGACAACCGGTCCTCAGACAACCGGACATCCGGCGGCCACTCGTCAGACATCCGGTCCTCAGACAAGCAGTCGTCCGCGACAGCCGGCGGCGAGGCCCCCGAAAAGCCGCTCTCCGGTCGCGACTACCTGCGGCTCCGACGCCAGCAGCGCACCGCCCAGGACGAGGGCTGGAAGCGGGCCGAGGCCTTCGCGCAGCGGCTGCACGAGGAGCTGTCGCGGCACGCCGACGACGCGCGCCTGCACGCCCCGCAGAACTCCTCGCTCTCCGACACGCCGGGCCGCAACATCCTGAACGCCGCGTATCTGGTGCCCCGCGCGCACTCCGAGGAGTTCGTGGAACTGGTGGACGCCACGAAGGACGAGGACGCCGCGGGCCTGACGGTGGAGCTGACGGGGCCCTGGGCCGCGTACTCCTTCACCGGGGACGACGTGGAGAGCGGTGGGGGAGCGGGGCGTTCGCGATGACGGTGGTGGAGCGCAGGGAGATCGCCCTGGTCGACCTGTTGGACCGCCTCCTCGCGGGCGGCGTCGTCATCACGGGCGACATCACCCTGCGGATCGCGGACGTGGACCTCGTACGCATCGACTTGAACGCACTGATCAGCTCGGTGAACGAGCAGGTGCCCTCGCCGTGGCCGGACAGCGGGCCGATGCCTTCGTCGAGGATGGAACTGGAGTGACCATGGAGCCCGAGACCGAGGGCCCGCAGGAGACGGCGCAGCCCGAGCCGCGGGATGGGCGCGATGCGCCGGCGCCGCGGGACATGAACGGTCTCGTGGAGACCCTGGTGGCCGCCGAGAAGGACCGCGGTGGGGCTGCCGAGAAGGACCGCGGTGGCAAGCGCATGGATCTCGACCCCGACACCGTCGAGCGGGACCTGGTGAAGCTGGTCCTGACCATCATCGAGCTGCTGCGGCAGCTCATGGAGCGCCAAGCCGTGCGCCGCTTCGACACCGGCGACCTCACCGAGGACCAGGAGGAGCGGATCGGTTTGACGCTGATGCTCCTGGAGGACCGGATGGCCGAGCTGCGCGACCGGTACGGGCTGAAGCCCGAGGACCTGAACCTCGACCTCGGGCCGCTGGGCCCCCTGCTGCCCAGGGAGTAGCCGGAGCGACGGGGCGGGCCGCGGGCTACTTCCGGCAGAGGATCTCTCCGTGCAGGACCGCGAACCACCCCTCCGCCTCCGCGCCCCACGTCCGCCACGCCGCCGCCACGGCATCGAGGCCCGCGGTGTCCGTGTGTCCGCCGGCCACCGCGCGTTCGGCGTAGGCGGAGGCGAGCGTGCGGTCCGCCCAGAGGCCGCTCCACCAGGCGCGCTCGTCATCGGAGGCGTAGCACCAGGTGGCGGCGGTCGCGGTGATGTCCGTGAAGCCGGCCCGCAGGGCCCAGGCCCGGAGGCGGCGGCCCGCGTCGGGCTCGCCGCCGTTGGCGCGGGCCACGCGCAGGTAGAGGTCCAGCCAGTCGTCCATGGCGGGTACGTCGGGGTACCAGGTCATCGCCGAGTAGTCCGCGTCGCGGATCGCGACGATGCCGCCCGGCCTGCACACCCGCCGCATCTCGCGCAGCGCGCGCACCGGGTCTCCCACGTGCTGGAGCACCTGGTGGGCGTGGACGACGCAGAAGGAGTCGTCGGGGTAGTCGAGGTCGTGCACGTCGGCGACGGCGAAGTCGAGGTTCGTCAGACCGCGTTCGGTGGCCGTCGCGCGCGCCTTGCCCAGGATGTCCGGCGCGTGGTCCACGGCCGTGACGTGGCCCTCGGGCACCAGTTCCGCCAGGTCGGCGGTGATGGTGCCGGGCCCGCAGCCGATGTCGAGCACCTTCATGTGCGGCTTCAGCGCACCGATGAGGTAGGCCGCCGAGTTGGCGGCGGTGCGCCAGGTGTGTGAGCGCAGCACGGACTCATGGTGTCCGTGCGTGTAGACGGCGGTCTCCCTCGGTGTCGCCGTCCCGCTCGGCGTGGTGGTCTCCCTCGGCATGGCGGTGCTCCTTCGCGGTTCGCCGGGCTCGCTGCGGTACCGGGAACCGTACGCCGCCATGCCGAATAATGAGACCCACGTATCAGTATGTGGTCAAGCAGGTGCGGGTCACGCCGCGCCCCCCGGCCGGTACACCGTCAGCACGGCCCCGCCCCCCTCCACGTCGACATCCCGGCCGCCCATGCGCAGGCGCTCCGCCGCGACCGCCACCGCGCTGCCCGTCTCCACGGCGCGGCACACGTCACGTGCCTCCTCGGCGTCGATCTCGTACGCGAAGCGCTCCGACGCGCCGCCCGGCAGGACCGCGAGCGGCAGGGCGTGCCGCAGGGCGACGGCGGCGGCGACGTTCACCGCGGTGTCGTTGCCGCAGACCCCGACGGCCCGCGCGCGGTCCGCGGCCTTCTCCAGCTCGGCGGGCAGCTCGGTGGCGTCGCAGACGACGAACTCCGCCAGGGGCAGCGCCTCGCGCAGCGCCTCGATCCGCTCACCGGCCGCGGACTCGGCGATCACCACCAGGCCCTCGCCGCCCGGCAGCGCCGGGGCGTCCGCGCGCGTCCTGCCCGGCGTCCGCGTGCGCGGCTTCCGGGCGGAGACGAGGCCGCGCACCGCGAAGGCGGCGCCGGCGCCGAGGGCGGCGCCCACGAGGACGTCGCCGGGGAAGTGCACGCCCGTGTAGACGCGGGACAGCGCCACCGCGCCCGCGACGGGGGCGACGGCCGCGCCCCAGGCTCCCGACTCCAGCGCGACACCGGTGGCGAAGGCCGCGGCGGACGCGGAGTGGCCCGAGGGGAACGACGTGGTGATGGGCTGCCGCTTGAGCTGCCGTATGAGCGGTACGGCGTCCAGGAGCGGCCTCGGCCGGCGCACCGAGCGCTTGCCGAGTGTGTTGATGGCGGCGGAGGCCAGCGCGAGCGAGGCGACGCCGTGCGCGGCGGCGCGGCGGGCCCGCGGGCTGCCGGTCGCCGCCATGGCCGCGGCCGTGCCGAACCAGAGCAGCCCGTGGTTGGCGCTCCGGCTCAGCCGGGGCAGGACGCGGTCGCCGCCCGGCCAGTGCCGTGCGGCGACCGCCTCGAAGGCCCGGGAGTCCAGGGCGAGGAGGCGGGCCCGCAGGCTTTCCGGGGACCTCGGGGTCACGTGCGGCGGGGCGACTGCGGACGTGGGGGTGGCATCTGTGCTCATGCGCTCCGGGTACCCGGAAGCGGTGACCGGCACTACCGCCGGTGAAACCGGTTTGCGGCGGCGGGCGCCGGACACGGAGAATCCGGCGCATGGGACATCTGGAAGCAGCGCACCTGGAGTACTACTTGCCGGACGGGCGGGCGCTGCTCGGTGATGTCTCCTTCCGGGTCGGCGAGGGCTCCGTCGTCGCCCTGGTCGGGGCGAACGGCGCGGGCAAGACCACGCTGCTCCGGCTGATCTCCGGCGAGCTCCAGCCGCACGGCGGCAGCGTCACCGTCAGCGGCGGGCTCGGCGTGATGCCGCAGTTCGTCGGCTCGGTGCGGGACGAGAGCACCGTGCGCGACCTGCTCGTCTCCGTGGCCCAGCCGAGGATCCGCGAGGCCGCGAAGGCCGTGGACGCCGCCGAGCACGCGATCATGACGGTCGACGACGAGGCCGCGCAGATGAGTTACGCCCAGGCCCTCTCCGACTGGGCCGAGGTGCAGGGGTACGAGGCCGAGACCCTCTGGGACATCTGCACCATGGCCGCGCTCGGCGTGCCGTACGACAAGGCGCAGTTCCGCGAGGTGCGCACGCTCTCCGGCGGCGAGCAGAAGCGCCTGGTCCTGGAGGCTCTGCTGCGCGGCGCCGACGAGGTCCTGCTCCTCGACGAGCCGGACAACTACCTCGACGTCCCCGGTAAGCGCTGGCTTGAGGGGCAGCTCGCGGAGACCCGCAAGACGGTCCTCTTCGTCTCCCACGACCGGGAGCTGCTCGCCCGCGCCGCTGAGAAGATCGTCAGCGTCGAGCAGAGCCCCGGGGGCGCCGACGCCTGGGTGCACGGCGGCGGTTTCGAGACGTTCCACGAGGCCCGCAAGGAGCGCTTCGCGCGCTTCGAGGAGCTGCGCCGCCGCTGGGACGAGAAGCACGAGCAGCTGAAGAAGCTGGTGCGCACCCTGCGCCAAGCCGCCGACATCAGCCACGAGATGGCCTCGCGCTACCACGCGGCGCAGACCAGGCTCCGCAAGTTCGAGGAGGCGGGACCGCCGCCCGAGCCGCCGCGCGAGCAGGACATCACCATGCGCCTGCACGGCGGACGTACCGGCGTACGGGCCGTGACCTGCGAAAACCTCGAACTGACGGGGTTGATGCAACCCTTCGACCTGGAGGTCTTCTACGGCGAGCGGGTGGCCGTCCTCGGCTCCAACGGCTCGGGCAAGTCACACTTCCTGCGGCTGCTCGCGGGGGACTCCGAGAACCCGGTGGCGCACACCGGCTCCTGGAAGCTCGGCGCGCGCGTCGTGCCGGGGCACTTCGCGCAGACCCACTCCCGCCCCGAGCTGATGGGCCGCCCGCTCCTCGACATCCTCTGGCGCGAGCACGCCCAGGACCGGGGCGCCGCGATGTCACGGCTGCGGCGCTACGAACTGACGGGTCAGGCCGAGCAGAACTTCGACCGCCTCTCCGGCGGCCAGCAGGCCCGCTTCCAGATCCTCCTCCTCGAACTCCAGGGCTGCACGGCCCTGCTCCTCGACGAACCCACCGACAACCTCGACCTGGAGTCGGCCGAAGCACTTCAGGAAGGCCTCGAAGCCTTCCAGGGCACGGTCCTCGCCGTCACCCACGACCGCTGGTTCGCCCGCTCCTTCGACCGCTACCTGGTCTTCGGCAGCGACGGCCGGGTCCGCGAGACCCCGGAGCCGGTCTGGGACGAGCGCAGGGTGGAGCGCGCGCGGTAGTCCGCGCCGGGCTTCGGCGGACCGCCCGTCCGGCCCCCGTGAGGAGCGCGGGGGCCGGGTGCGTTGCATCCTGAATGGGCCGTGCCGAGTGGGTACACGGTGGGCACGAAACCGACGCGACGAGGAGCGACCCATGACCGGAGTCGAACCGGATCAGCTGGACGATCAGCAGCTCATAAAGGAGCTGGAGGCGATCCACCGGACCCGCCACACCACCCTCCTGCACGGCTCGGACGACGCCCTGCGGGCCCACAACGAACGCATGGCGGAGCTGGAGGGCGAGTACCTGCGGCGCCATCCGCGCAGGTCGGTCGCGGCCGGGCGGACCCGTGAGGGCGCGCGCGAGCGAGGAGGGGCGGACTCGTGACGGACGCGGGAACAGCGGCGGACGGACGCCTGCTCGAACGGCACGGGGAAGCGCTCGACCTCTTCGCCGACCGGGTGCACGCCATCCGCCCCGACCAATGGGACGCGCCCACGCCGTGCGCCGACTGGACCGTGCGCGACCTGGTGAACCACCTCACCGCCGAACAGCTCTGGGTGCCCTCGCTGGTCCGCGACGGCGCCACTATCGAGAGCGTCGGCGACTCCTTCGACGGCGACGTGCTCGGCCCCGACCCGGTCACCTCCTGGGACACCGCGTCCGCCGCCGCCCGCGAGGCCTTCCGCGAACCGGGCGCCCTGGACCGCACGGTCCAGCTGTCGTCGGGCGAGTCCTCCGCGACCCACTACTGCGCGCAGATGACCATGGACCTGGTCGTGCACGCCTGGGACCTCTCCCGGGCGATCGGCGCGCACGAGAAGCTCCCCGGGGACCTCGTGGAGTTCGCCCGGCGCGAAGTGGAGCCGTACGCGGGCGAGTTGGCGCAGACCGGACTCTTCGACCGGGCGGTGGAGCCCTCGCCCGGCGCCGAGGAGCAGACCAGGCTGCTGAACCTGCTCGGCCGCCGGGCGTGAGCCGCGCGCGGCTCACGGCGTGCGGCCGAATCTTTTCCGCCGGAGCGGGGTAGCCGCACTGCCATGAGAGTTGGCGTGGTGGATGTGGGGTCGAACACCGTACGGCTCGTCGTCGCGGACGCCGACGGCCAGGTGCCGCTGCCCGTGCACACGGTCAAGCGCCGGCTGCGGCTCGCCCAGCACGTGGACACGGAGGGGCGGCTCGGCGACGAATCGGTCGGGCAGCTCGTCGACGCGGTGCGCGACGTGCAGGAAGAGGCGCACCGGTGGGGCGTGGCGCAGCCGCTGTTCGCCTTCGCCACCTCGATCGTGCGCGACGCGCCCAACCGGGCCGAGGTGCTCGACGCCGTGCAGGAGGGGACGGGGCTGCGGCTGCGCACCCTCTCCGGTGAGGCGGAGGCGGAGCTGACGTTCCTCGCCGCCCGGCGGTGGATGGGCTGGAGCGCGGGACCGCTGGTGCTGTTCGACATCGGCGGCGGCTCCCTGGAAGTGGCCTTCGGCCGCAGCCGCCTGCCGGACTACGCGGTCTCCCTGCCGCTGGGCGCGCGCCACCTGACCCGGCAGTTCCTCGACGGACAGGACCCGCCGCGCGAGCGGGACATCAGGGAGGTACGGCGCCAGGTGCGCCACCAGCTGCGGGACGTGGCCGCCCGCATCCGGTGGGAGATGCCGCACGCGGCGGTCGCCACCTCGCGCACGTTCCAGCAGCTCGCCCGCCTGTGCGGCGCCCCGCCCGGCCGCTACGGGCCCTTCGTGCGGCGCGAGCTGGAGCGCTCGCGGCTGCGTACGGCGCTCCAGGAGCTGGCACGGCTCCCCGCCGACGAGCGGGCGCAACTGCCCGGCATCTCGGCGGCGCGCGCCGGACAGTGCCTGGCCGGCGCGGTGGTGGCCCACACGGCCATGAAACTGACCGGCCTCGAAGTCCTGACGGTCTGCCCCTGGGCGCTGCGCGAGGGCATCCTCCTGCGGTACATCGAGGACGGCGACGCGGCCTGGTGGGAGCGGAAGGAACACGTGGGCAGCCGCCACGCGCCCCAGGGCGACCTCCCACCGCTGCGCCTGGCCACCACGACCTGACCCGCCCCGCACCCGGCGGCGCTACGCCCCTCCGTCCCCCGGCCAGAACTCCTGCATCTTCGACTTCAGCCCCTGCTTCACCACCGACGCCCCGTCCGCGTCGCCCTTCAGGACCGAAGCGGCCGTCGACTCGAACTGCTCCCAGGTGGCGTGCGGCGGCACCGGCGGCACCGCGGGGTCGGTGCGGAAGTCCAGGACCGCCGGGCCGTTCGCGGAGAGCGCCGCGCGCCAGGCGTCCTCGACGTCCTCGGGGCGCTCCACGCGGATGCCGGTGAGGCCGATGGAGCGGGCGAACTCCGCGTACGGCACGTCGGGCAGCGCCTGCGACGGCAGGAAGGACGGGGCGCCCTCCATGGCGCGCATCTCCCAGGTGACCTGGTTGAGGTCCTGGTTGTTCCAGACGGCGACGACCAGCCGCGGATCGTCCCACCGGTGGCGGTACTTCGCAGCGGTGACCAGCTCCGCCATCCCGTTCATCTGCATCGCGCCGTCGCCCACCAGGGCGATCGCGGGCCGGTCGGGATGGGCGAACTTCGCGCCGATCGCGTACGGCACACCGCACCCCATCGTCGCGAGCGTCCCCGACAGCGAGGCGCGCATGTCACCGCGCAGGGTCAGATGGCGCGCGTACCAGTTGGCGACCGAGCCCGAGTCGCAGGTGATGACGGCGTTGTCGGGGAGCAGCCCGTCGAGGACGTGCGCCACGTACTCCGGGTTGACCGGGTCCGCGGACAGCCCGGCCCTGCGGGCGAGCACCCCCTTCCACCGCGTGACGCCCGCCTTGATCTCGTCCTGCCACTCGCGGCAGACGTCCCTGCGGTCCTTGTCGATCAGCGGGATCAGTTCGCGCAGCGTCGCCCGCGCGTCGCCGACGAGGTTGACCTCGTAGGGGTAGCGCATCCCGATCATGTGCGGGTCGATGTCGATCTGCACGGCCCGCGCCGAGCCGAACTCCGGCAGGAACTGCGCGTAGGGAAAGCTCGAACCGATCGTCAGGAGGGTGTCGCAGTCGCGCATCAGCTCGTACGAGGGCCGGGTGCCGAGCAGGCCGATCGAGCCGGTGACATAGGGGAGTTCGTCGCTCAGCGCGTCCTTGCCGAGCAGCGCCTTCGCCACCCCGGCGCCCAGCAGCTCCGCGATCTCCTCGACCTCGGCGCGCGCCCCCGCCGCGCCCTGCCCGACGAGGATCGCGGCCTTGTCGCCGGCGTTCAGCACCTCGGCGGCGCGCCGCAGGGCGGAGGGTGAGGGCAGCGCCGTCCAGCCGCTGCGGTCCAGGCTCGAAGGGACCGACTTGAACGCGTGCGGGGGCGGGGAGTACGCGAGGTCCTGCACGTCACCGGGGATGATCACGGCGGTCGGGCAGCGGCGCGCGTACGCGGTCCTGATCGCCCGGTCGAGGACGTTCGGCAGCTGCTCGGGCACCGTCACGGTCTCCACGAAGTCGGACGCCACGTCCTTGTACAGGGTGTGGAGATCGACCTCCTGCTGGTACGAGCCGCCCATCGCGCTGCGGTCCGTCTGCCCGACGATGGCGAGCACGGGCACATGGTCGAGCTTGGCGTCGTACAGGCCGTTGAGGAGGTGGACGGCGCCGGGGCCCGACGTCGCCACGCAGACACCGAGGCGCCTGCCGAACTTCGCGTACCCCACGGCCTGGAACGCGGCCATCTCCTCGTGCCGCGCCTGCACGAACCGCGGCCGGTCCTCGGCCCTTCCCCAGGCGGCGAGCAGCCCGTTGACGCCGTCGCCGGGATAGCCGAAGACCTGCTCCACGTCCCAGGCACGCAGCCTCTCCAGGATGTGGTCGGCGACTGTGGCGCTCATGAGGGACCCTTCGCGAGGTCGGGGACGGCGGTGGAATCCGGGTGTCCGGTGACGCCGGGAAGAAACCTGCGGCGGCCACCCGAGGAGTTTGTCCCCTCGGACCCGGGGCAGGCGGAAGGGAGTGCTTCGGACCGGAGGCACGTCCGTGGGAGCGGCTGCTCGGCCCTCCTCGGGTGTGTTTCCGTCGTGGCCCGACGACTGCGCGCTCCCGCGGTGACCGTTCCACAGAGGCACCTTTTTCCCAGGGAGTTGCGCACCATGCGATCCCACGCGAACACCGCACCACCGGCCAGGCGCAGGCGTCACCCGCACGACGACGCACCGGACACCGCCGAAGCCTTCGCCCGGCTCGCCGAGCTGGCCGAGGGGCAGGAGAGGGAGACCCTGCGCGACGCGCTCGTGCAGGCCTGGCTGCCCATGGCCGAGCGGCTCGCCGGGCGGTTCCGCAACCGCGGCGAGTCCCTCGACGACCTGCGCCAGGTGGCCGCCCTCGGCCTGGTCAAGGCCGTCGACCGCTACGACCCGCGGCGCGGCACCGCCTTCGAGAGCTACGCGGTGCCGACCATCAACGGCGAGATCAAACGGCACTTCCGCGACCACATGTGGACCCTGCACGTGCCTCGCCGCGTCCAGGACCTGCGCAACCGGGTGCGGGCGGCCCACCGGGACCTGTCCCAGACGGTCCCCGGGCGCGCCCCCACCACCACCGAGATCGCCGACCACGCGCACATGAGCGAGGAGGACGCGAAGACCGGCCTGGAGGCGCTCGAAAGCTTCAGCGCGCTCTCCCTCGACGCCGAACTCACCGGCAGCGGCGACGGCTACTCGCTCAGCGACGCCCTGGGCGGCCCCGACCCCGCGCTGGACGTCGTCGTCGACCGCGAGGCCGTCCGGCCGCGCATCGAGGCGCTGCCCGAGCGGGAGCGGGCTATCCTCTACATGCGGTTCTTCGGCGACATGACGCAGAGCAGCATCGCCGACGCGATGGGCATCTCGCAGATGCACGTCTCCCGGCTCATCAGCCGCTGCTGCGACCGGCTGCGCGACCAGGTCATGCGGGACGCGGCCTGACCCGGCTCAGCCGGTGCGGGGCCCGCGCCGCAGCGCGAGCGCCAGATGGCGGGAGAGGACGTCGACCGCCCGCGCCTCGGCCAGCGAGAAAGGAGGCCGGGCGCCGCGGCGGAACAGCGTGAGGACGCCCTCCACCGGCCCCTCCGTGCCGACGCTCAGCGGAACGCACAGCAGGGACGTGACCTCGGCGCGGACCAGGACGGGCGCCCCGGTCGCGTCGCGGCCGAAGGCGTCCGGGTCCTCCGGGCGCACCTGGAGCGCCGGCACCCCGCCGCGCGCCGCCTCCACGACGAGGGGGCACGCGGCGGGGTCCTGCGCGGCCACCTCCGCGACCGGCGCGCCGGGCGGCCCGAGGACCGTCGTACGGTGCGGGCGCGCCGCCCCGTCGTCGACGATCACCCAGTCCGCGAGCCGCCCGTGCAGCACCGCGGCGGCCTGCTCGACGACCGCCCGGCGGTCCCCGGCGGGAGCCGTGAGCAGCGCCGTCGTCAGGGCGTCCGCCAGGTCGACTTCGGCCGCGTGCCGCGTCGCCTCGCCGAGGTCGGGCGCGGGCAACGGCCGCTGCTCCCCGGTCACCGAGGGCTGCAGCACCACCAGGACCGCCGTGCGGCTGTCGGCGCCGGGGCGCAGGGCCGTCAGCGTCGCGCGGACCGGCAGCCCGGGGCTGTGCTGGAGGTGCACGACGACGCTGCGGTCGCCGTCGCCGCGGGCGACCGCGGCGGTCTGCGAGCGGAAGGCCACCCGGTCGGCGTGGCGCAGTATCCCGGTCAGCGGGCGGCCCGTGGCGAAACCGGCGCGGATGCCCGTGAGGTCCGCCGCCGCGGGGTTCATCCGCCGTAGCGCGGTCTCCCGGTCCACCAGCGCCACCGGCAGCGGCAGCCGCCGGAAGATGGCCCGCAGCAGCCGCTGCTCCTCCCGGTCGGCCGGAGGACCGCTCCTCCGGCCGCCGTTGACGAGATCCTCGTACGCGGGCCACAACCGGTCCGCCGCGTGGCCGAGTTCGAACAGCGCCGCGTCGAGCACGGTGGCGAGGTCCGCCGCCGGAACGGAACGGGCCGACCTCAACTCGGCGACGCGCCGCACGAAGTCCACCAGCTCCGCACCGAAGTCCTCCGCCCGAGACATGTGCCGAACCTAACCCCTCACCCCGTTTTCGGCAGGACCCGCCGGGAACACGGCCGGGAGAGGAGGAACGTCCCATGGCTCCCGTGCCGGACCCGGACCTGCTCCGCCCGCCGTCAGCACTCCCCGGGCGCAGGCTCGCCGAACTCGCCGAACAGGCCGTGCGCTGCACCCCCGGATGCTGCGGCGCGAGCACCACCGCCGGCGACGGCGGCGACGAACACCCCGTCTCCACCACTCACCCCGACCTCGCCGGGCTCGTCGCGGCGCAACTGCGCTCGGGCGAGGGGCCCATCCCCACCGCCGAGGCGCGCGGCGCCCCGGTCGGCTCCGACGACCTGCTGCGCGAGGAGCGCTGGCCGGAGTACCGGGCGCTCGCCCTCGACTCCGGTCTGCGCTCCAGCGTGACCCTGCCCTTCCGGCGCGCCGGGCTCACGGTCACCCTGACGCTCTTCGGCTTCCGCCCCGGCGCGCTCGACGACCCCCGGCACGGGCCCGCCCAGGCGCTCGGCGCCCTCGCCACGGAGAGCTTCGTGCGCGACCGGCGCCACCAGGCCGCGCTCACGGAACTCGACCAGCTCGGCACCGCCATGCGCTCGCGCGCCGCCGTGGACCAGGCGTGCGGGATCGTCATGCACGTCCTCGGCTGCGACGCGGAGGCCGCCTTCGCGGTCCTGCGGCGCGTCTCCCAGACGACGAACCGGAAACTGGCGGACGTCGCCGCGGCGCTCGTGGAGACCAGGGGCCGCGGGATCGAGCGCGAGCTGGTGTCCCTGGCGCGCTGAGACCGCCGCGAGCGGCCCCGCGAAGCCCGGCGGCACCGCTGAGCCTGCGGGCCCCTCCACGCCTGCCCTTCCGTATGCCCCGAGAGCGTTGCGCGAGCGCCCCGTGCCCCGGGGTCCGACACTGGGACGTGAGCGCACGGAGGTACGCATGCGGCGGACGGAGCACGAGGGCCGTGGCCCCCTCCGGTACGGGCCGCCCCCGCCCGAGGCGGGACTCCCGGTCCTGCCGGGGATCGCCGCTGCCGCCGCCCGCGCCGCCGGTCACGCCCGCGGCGAGCCCCCCGGCGGCGGCCCCGCCCTCCTGGCCGCCGCGGGCGGCTACTGGGACCGCCGCGGGCTGCCCGCCGGGCCCGGCCACGTCGCCGCCGCCCCGAGCGCCCCCGCCCTGCTGCTCGCCCTCACCGCGGCCGTCGGCGGTGACGTCCTGCTGCCCCGGCCCTGCCCCGCCTGGTGGGCGCCGCAGGCCCGGCTGCTCGGCCGCGGCGTCTACCACGTGCCGATCCCCGCGGAGAGCGGCGGCGTCCCCGACCCGTACGCCCTCCTGGAGACCGTCCGCCGCGTCCGTGCCGAGGGCGGTGACCCCCGGCTGCTGCTGCTCGGCGTGGCCGACGACCCGACCGCCACCGTGCCGCCCCCGGAGGTGCTGCACGAGGCCGTCGAGGCGGCGGCCGGCGAGCGGCTGCACGTCGTCAGCGACGAGACCTGGCGCGACACCCTGCACTGCCCCCGGGCAACGGTCCTGGTCAGCCCCGCCGAGATGGACCACGGGCGGGTGACCGTCCTCAGCGACCTCACCGGAGCCTTCCTGCCCCCGGCGCTGCCCGCGGCCGTCGCCCGCTTCCCCGCCGACGCCGCGGGCGCCGCCCTGCGGGCCCGCACCCTCGACGTCCTGACCGCGCTCGGCGCCTGCCTCGGCGCCCCGGCCGCCGCCGCGGCGGCCTACGCGCTCGGGGAGCCGGACGACGTCGCCGGGCGCCTGACCGCCGCCGTACGCCTGCACGCGTCCCTGGCCGCCGCCGCGCGGCACGCCGTGCTGGCCGTCGGCGCCCTGGCGAGACCGCCGATGGCCGGCCGCCATCTCTACGCCGACCTCGGCCCCCTGGGGCCCGGCCTCGCCGCGCGGGGCGTCCGTGACGCGCAGGACCTGGAGGACCACCTCGGCGAACGGCTCGGCATGCCCGCGCCGGGCGGCCACCGCTTCGGCGACGACATCGACGCGCTGCGCGTACGGCTGTCGACGGCGCCGTTCCTCGGATCGACGCCCGAGGAACGCCTGGCGGCTCTCGACGCGCCGGAGCCGCTCGGGCTGCCGCACGTGGGGCGGGCGCTGACCAGGTTCGGATCGGTCTTCGACGACCTCCGCGCGGAATCGGGGCGAAGTACGCCGCCACGGTGACCCGGCAGCCAGCCCCGTAACCCGGGCCCGCCCCGGGCCCCGACGGGAGCCGCTAGGCGTGCGCCCGCCGGACCCTGCGCCAGGCCGCGGGCGCCAGGCTGAGCAGCAGGGTCAGGACGACCGCCACCGCGACGCCCTCCCACGGCTCCTTGAAGAGGGAGCCGCCGAGGATGCCGATCACCTGGTACGTCGCCGCCCAGGCGAGGCAGGCCGGCAGGTTGCCGCGGGCGAACCGCCGCAGCGGCATCTTCGCCAGCAGGCACGCCAGCATCACCGGTATGCGGCCCGCGGGCACCAGCCGGGAGAGCACCAGGACCAGCACGCCGTGGTCCTTCAGCTTCGCCTGCGCCTGCGCGAGCCGTTCCTCCGGCGCCCGGTCCCTGATCGCCTCCAGCCAGCGGGAACCGTTCTTGGACCGCATGCCGCGCCGCCCGAGCCAGTACAGGCCGACATCGCCGAGGAACGCCGCGAACGCCGCGACGGCGAAGACGACGAGCAGCGAGAACGGCGCCGTCTGGTGCAGGGCCACCACCGCCGCCGAGCTGACGAGCGCGCCCGTCGGCACCACCGGCACCAGCGCGCCGATCACCACGAGCAGGAACAGCGAGGGATAGCCGAGCGCCTGCTGGGTGCTCTCCGGCGGTATCCCGGCCACCGCCGCGAGCGTCACCTGGCCACCTCCGGCAGCACGCTCTCGCCGTGCGCCAGCCGGTGCACCGTCACCTTCGGGGCGAGCCGGTGCGCGTGCCGCACGAACTCCGCGCCCGGCGCGTGGAACTCGTGCGGGCGCACCGCGTCCATGCCGATCGGCCAGTACGTGCCGTAGTGCACGGGGACCGCGCTGCGCGGCGCGAGCCTGGCGAGCGCCTCGGCGGCGCGGCCCGCGTCCAGGTGGCCGTGGCCGAGGTAGGGGCCCCAGCCGCCGACCGGGAGCAGCGCCACGTCGACGTCGCCGACCTCGTCGGCCATCGTCTCGAAGAGCCCGGTGTCCCCGGCGAAGTATGTGCGGGCCTCGCCGCTCACCACATAGCCGAGGGCGGGGGAGCGCTGCGGCCCCACGGGCAGCCTGCGTCCGTCGTGCCGCGCGGGCACCACGCGGATCACGACGTCGCCGACCGGCACCTCGTCGCCCGGCACGACCTCGGTCAGCCGCAGGTGCGGCAGCCTGCGCGCCAGGCCGGGCACCGAGCGGGACGCGCCGCGCGGGACCAGCGCCCGGGTGCCGGGCGCGAGCCGGGCCAGCGACGGAACGTGCAGGTGGTCGGCGTGCAGATGCGACAGGAGCACCACGTCGGCGACGGCCGCCGCGGGAGGCGGCAGGGCGCCCCTGCGGCGCCGCAGATGCGCCAGGCGGCGGGCGAAGAGCGGGTCGGTGAGGACGCGGACGCCCGAGTCCTCGACCGTGCAAGTGGCGTGGCCCCACCATGTGACCTCGACGGGCACCCGGTTCCTCCTTATGGCGACTGTCTCCGAGCCTACGGCCAGGAGTAGGGTCAGCGGCTACGCCGAGGGTGAGGGGTACGCCATGGAGGAGCACGGGGGCGCCTCCGCCGTCGTGGTGCGGGCGGCGGCGATCGCCAGCCTCGTGCCGCTCGCGGAGCTGGAGGCCGACCCCTTCCTGGTCGACTCGCGCAGCCAGCACGCGATGTGCGCCCGCTGGGCCGCCGCCCACGGGTACGTGATCACCCGCGAACTCGTCGTACGAGCGCTGCGCGCCGACCACCGCATCCTGTGGGGCGACGTGGACGCGGGTCTGGTGGACCTCTTCGTCGTACCGAGCCGCAGGGTCCTCGAACAGGCGCTGCGCTGCCCCGAGGAGTTCACCGCGGAGTGCGCGCGGCGGGGCGTGCGGATCGAGACGGCGGGTTTCGCCGAGCCGGCGTACGACGCGCAGATGAAGGCGCGGGTGCACCGGCGGCTCTCCATGCCGACCGCGGGGTACGACGGCCGCTGAGCGGGAGGAGCCGTCGGTTCGGAGCGCTCTGCCCGGGTATGGCAGGGTGGTGCCCTGTTCGGGCAAGAGGAGTGGCCGCATGCGGCGATGGCGGAAGTTCGGCAGCGCCGCGTGGCGCGTGGTCGCGGTGTGGGCCGTGAGCACGCTCACGATGCTCGTGCTCGCCGGTATTCTGCCCGACTTCAAGCTCCAGTCCGCCGGCGGCGACAGCGCCACCCGCATCGCGGTCACCGCCGCCCTCGGCGCCGGCGCCTTCGGCCTGCTCTCCGTGCTCGTGTGGCCGCTGCTGGTGCGCGCCCTGCTGCTCGTGCCCGCCCTCGTGCTCGGCCTGCTCGCCTTCTTCCTCAACGGCTCGCTGCTGCTGCTCGCCCTGCGCCTCAACCCCGAGGGCCGCGGCGAGGTCGGCGCGGAGACCGCCGTCGTCGTCGCCGCGGTGATGTCTGCCGTCGCCTCGGCGACCGGCGGCGCGCTCGCCGTCCGGGACGACGACGCCTACCGCCGCCGCCTCTACCGCCTCGCCGACCGCAGGCGCCGGCGCGGCGGGCAGGCCGGGGCCGGGGCCGCCCACCCCGGGACGGTCTTCATCCAGCTCGACGGCGTCGGGCACGACGTGCTGTTCGCCGCCGTCGTCAGGGGGCTGATGCCCACCCTCGGACGGTGGCTCGGCGAGGGCGCCACCGAGGCCACCCACCGCCTCACCCCCTGGCGCACCGACTGGTCCAGCCAGACCGGGGCGAGCCAGCTCGGCATCCTGCACGGCTCCAACCACGACGTGCCCGCGTTCCGGTGGTACGAGAAGGACACCGGCGAGGTGATGGTCAGCAACCGGCCCTCATCGGCCGTGGAGCTCCAGCGCCGCGCCGTCGAGCGCACCGGCGACGGCGGTCTCCTCACCCTCGACGGCGCCAGCCGCGGCAATCTCTTCAGCGGCGGCGCCGAACAGCTCGCCCTCGTCCTGTCCGTGGCCGCCCGGCGGGGCAGGGAGAACCGCTCGCGGGCCGGGTACTTCGCCTACTTCTCCGACCCCGCCAACGCCGTCCGCACCGCCCTGTCGTTCGTCGCCGAGGTCTGCCGCGAGATCGCCGAGTCCGTGCGCGCCCGCGTCGAGCACCGCCGCCCGCGCGTCGGCCGGGGAGGGCTCTACCCGTTCATCCGCGCCTTCGCGACCGTCGTGGAGCGCGACGTGGTGGTCGCCGCCGTCATCGGGGACATGCTCGCGGGGCGCACCGCGGTCTACGCCGACCTCGTCGCCTACGACGAGGTGGCGCACCACTCGGGGCCGTGCGGCAAGGACACCGACAAGGTGCTGCGGCGCCTCGACCGCTCGCTCGCGCTCCTGGAGCAGGTGGCCGAGCACGCGCCGCGCGCCTACCGGATCGTGGTCCTCTCCGACCATGGACAGAGCCCGGGCGAGACCTTCCGCGCCCGCTACGGCCTCACCCTCGGCGACCTCGTCAGGGCCGGCTGCGGGCTGCCCGTGCCGCGCAGGGCGCAGCGCACCCACAGCGGCGCCGAGGCCCGCGCGGCGGTCCGGGCGGCCCTGCGCCGGCCCGTGGAGGAGGGCGCCGACGAGCGGCGGCCCGCCCGCCGCGCGGAACCGGTCGTGCTGGCCTCGGGCAACCTGGGGCTCGTCTCGTTCCCCGACGTGCCGCACCGCATGACCCGCCAGGAGATCGACCGCCGCCATCCGGCGCTGCTGGCCACCCTCGCCAACCACCCGGGGGTCGGCTTCCTCCTCGTACGCGACGCGGAGCGCGGCGGGGTCGTGCTCGGGGCGCGGGGGGCCGAGGTGTACCTGGACGAGGACCCGGCGGACCTCGGGCCGCTCGCCGACTTCGGGCCCGAAGCGCTGGAGGCGGTCCGGCGCACCGACGGCTTCCCGCACACTGCCGACATCATGGTCAACTCCTGGTACGACCCGGGTGAGGGCGAGGTCCTCGCCTTCGAGGAGCAGATCGGTTCGCACGGCGGGCTCGGCGGGGCCCAGTCCCACCCGTTCCTGCTGTCCCCGCTCACGCTGCCCGACCCGGCGGCCGACGGGCGGCCGCTCGTGGGCGCCGAGCAGATCCACCGCGTCCTGCGGGACTGGCTCGGCGAGGACGCGGGGCCGGAGATACCGGTGGCGGCCCCCACGGCCCATGCGGCGGAACCTTTTATTCCGGCGGATGAATCGCCGTCCGGGGCCACCGAAAGCACAGCTTTTGCGGCCGTCGACCATGCCCGGCAGGACAAAACGCGCTGATTTTGAGCGGCGCCCGCCGTGCCCGACCATGTCTTGCGCCCGGCGATCCCGGGCACCCGGCACGACGAGAGGCGCACCACCCCATGCACGACACCGGAACCCCGCCGCGGCAGCCGGGTCCGGCAGGCGGAGCACAGGAAGCGGCACCGAGCAAGCACGCCCGCCGCTTCGGTCTCCCCATCGCCACCTGCCTCGTGATGGGCAACATCATCGGTGGCGGCATCTTCCTGCTCCCCGCCTCCGTCGCCCCCTTCGGCACCATCAGCCTCGTCGCCTTCGGCGTCCTGACCATCGGGGCCATCGCCCTGGCCCTCGTCTTCGGGCGGCTCGCCGAGCGCGACCCGCGCACCGGCGGCCCCTACGTCTACGCGCGCGAGGCCTTCGGCGACTTCGCCGGGTTCCTCGCCGCATGGTCGTACTGGATCACCACCTGGGTCTCCAACGCCGCCCTCGCCGTGGCCGCGGTCGGCTACCTCGACGTCCTCATGCCGGTCAACGACCACCGGTGGTCCGCCTGCCTCGCCGCGCTGGTGCTGCAACTGCTGCCCGCCGCGGCCAACTTCGCCGGCACCCGGTACGTCGGCGCGGTCCAGCTCGTCGCCACCGTCCTGAAGTTCCTGCCGCTGCTGCTCGTCGCGGTCGGCGGGCTGTTCTTCTTCGACAGCGGCAACCTCGGCCCGTTCCGGGCGAGCGGCGACGGCCCGGTCGGCGCGGTCTCGGCGGCAGCCGCCATCCTGCTCTTCTCCTACCTCGGCGTGGAGTCGGCAGCCGTCAGCGCCGGCGAGGTGCGCGATCCGCGGCGCAACGTCGGGCGCGCCACCATCCTCGGCACCCTCGGCGCCGCCCTCGTCTACCTCCTGGGCACCCTCGCCGTCTTCGGGACCGTCGCCCACGACAAGCTGGTGGGCTCCACCGCGCCCTTCTCCGACGCGGTCGACGTCATGTTCGGCGGCTCCTGGGGCGGCACCGCCGTGGCCTGCGCCGCGCTGGTCTCCATGGTCGGCGCGCTCAACGGCTGGACGCTGCTGAGCGCCCAGACGCCGTACGCGGCGGCCAAGGACGGCCTCTTCCCCGGAGCCTTCGGGAAGAAGAAGCGGGGCGTGCCGACCGTCGGCGTCCTCGTGACCGTCGTCCTCGCCTCGCTGCTGACCGTCTACAACTACACGGCCGGTTCCGGCGGCGTCTTCGAGTCCCTGGTCCTGATCACCACGTTCACGGCGACCGTGCCCTACCTCCTGGCCACCGCCGCGCAGATCCACTTCCTCGTCTCCGGGCAGCGCGAGCGCGTCGACCGCGCCCGCCTGGTGCGGGACGGGGTCCTCGCCGGTGTCGCGTTCGCCTTCTCGATGTGGCTGGTGGGCGGCTCCGGGTACGCGGCCGTCTACCAGGGCGTGCTGTTCCTCTTCGTGGGCGTGCTCGTCTACGCGGTGATGGCGGCCCGCAGGCAGCGGGCCGCCACCGAGGCCAAGGGCTGACCGTGACCGCGCAGGCCAGGGCGACCACCCGGCGGCGGGTCTCCAAGCCGCCCTTGGTCCCGGAGTTCGCCGAGCGCGCCGCCTGAACCGCAGGACCCGGCAGGGATCCGCCGGGTCGTGCGGTGGTCGGCCTCGGCGAACGTGACCCACTGATGCCCTGCCGCTCGGCCCGCACCTCTCGCAGCGCGGCCGGGGGGGGAGCCGACGAGACGCCCGAGGGGGGAGCCCGGCGGCCGGAGTGCCAGCGCCGCGCGCACCAGTTGTCCGGCACGTGCGGTGGCCCGCACGTGCCTCCGCGGACCTGCCCCGCCCAGCCGCCGTTCCAGCCGTCGGAGCCCCGTCCGGGGCCGTTCCCGCACCTCGGGCGCCCCTCTGGCGCGGCGGTGCGCACAACATGTTCGTCCCGCCCGGGCGGGCAGGCGCGCTCCGCTCGAACACCCGGGAGGCGCCGCTGTGCCCCCGCGCGGCCCGTTTTCATCCCGAGTGTGATCGGATGGGGGGCACGGAACTTCCGATCACGGAACCGCACCGAAGGGAACTGCATCGTGGCAACCACGCGCTCCGCGCACACGGTCTGGGAAGGCTCTCTGACGGAGGGCTCGGGCACCGTCACTTTCGACTCGTCCGGCATCGGTCAGCAGGCGGTGTCCTGGCCGTCACGCGCCGAGCAGGCGAACGGCAAGACCAGCCCCGAGGAGCTGATCGCCGCCGCCCATTCGAGCTGCTTCTCCATGGCGCTCTCGCACGGCCTGACGGGCGCGGGCACCCCGCCCACCCGGCTGACCACCTCCGCCGACGTCACCTTCCAGCCGGGCACCGGCATCACCGGCATCCACCTCACGGTCGAGGCTGAGGTGCCGGGTCTCGACGAGCAGGCCTTCACCGCCGCCGCCGAGGACGCCAAGGCCAACTGCCCGGTGAGCCAGGCGCTGTCGGGCACGACCATCACGCTCTCCGCCAAGCTCGCCTGACGCGGCATCGTCGCGTCCGGGCTTGTCCCGTCAGGGCATTGACAAGATGCCGCTCAAGTTTTGTGATGGAGTACGGAGTAGACCTGGACACGGGGGACATGGGCTCGCGGCGGAAGGGACTGGACCATGGCACGTGCGGTCGGGATCGACCTCGGGACGACGAACTCAGTGGTGGCCGTGCTGGAGGGAGGTGAGCCCACCGTCGTCGCCAACGCCGAGGGCGCGCGCACCACACCCTCGGTCGTCGCCTTCGCCAAGAGCGGCGACGTCCTGGTGGGCGAGGTCGCCAAACGGCAGGCGGTGACGAACGTCGAGCGCACCGCGCGATCCGTCAAACGCCACATGGGCGACGGCGGCTGGCGCTTCCCGGAGAGCGGTTCCGTGGACGGCACCCGCTACACCGCCCAGGAACTCTCCGCGCGCGTCCTGCAGAAGCTCAAGCGCGACGCCGAGTCCTACCTCGGCGAGGACGTCACCGACGCGGTGGTCACCGTCCCCGCCTACTTCGACGACACCCAGCGCCAGGCCACCAAGGAGGCCGGCGAGATCGCGGGCCTGAACGTCCTGCGCATCATCAACGAACCCACGGCGGCGGCCCTCGCCTACGGCCTGGACAAGGGCGACGACCAGACCGTCCTCGTCTTCGACCTCGGCGGCGGCACCTTCGACGTGTCGCTCCTGGAGATGGGCGAGGGCGTCATCGAGGTGAAGGCCACCAACGGCGACACGCAGCTCGGCGGCGACGACTGGGACCAGCGGATCGTCGAGCACCTGGTGCGGCAGTTCAAGAACGCGCACGGCGTCGACCTCGGCAAGGACAAGATGGCGCTCCAGCGCCTGCGCGAGGGCGCCGAGAAGGCCAAGATCGAGCTCTCCTCGTCCAGCGAGACGGACATCAACCTCCCCTACATCACCGCATCGGCGGACGGCCCGCTGCACCTCGCGGAGAAACTGACCCGCGCCCGCTTCCAGGAGCTGACGGCGGACCTCCTCGAACGCTGCAAGGTCCCCTTCCACCAGGCGGTCGCCGACGCCGGGGTCGAGCTCTCCCGCGTCGACCACGTCATCCTGGTGGGCGGCTCGACGCGGATGCCCGCCGTCACGGAACTGGTCAGGGAACTCACCGGCAAGGACCCCCACAAGGGCGTCAACCCCGACGAGGTCGTGGCGCTCGGCGCGGCCCTCCAGGCCGGGGTGATCCGGGGCGACGTGAAGGACGTGCTGCTCCTCGACGTGACGCCGCTCTCCCTCGGCATCGAGACCAAGGGCGGCATCATGACCAAGCTCATCGAGCGCAACACCACCATCCCCACCCGGCGTTCGGAGACCTTCTCCACCGCCGAGGACAACCAGCCCTCGGTCGGCATCCAGGTCTTCCAGGGCGAGCGGGAGATCGCCGCGTACAACAAGAAGCTCGGCGTCTTCGACCTGACGGGGCTGCCGCCCGCCCCGCGCGGCGTCCCCAAGATCGAGGTCACCTTCGACATCGACGCCAACGGCATCATGCACGTCTCGGCCAAGGACGAGGCCACCGGGCGCGAGCAGCGCATGACGGTGACCGGCGGCTCCGCGTTGCCCAAGGACGACATCAACCGCATGGTCCGCGAGGCCGAGGAGCACGCGGAGGAGGACCGCAGGCGGCGCGAGGCCGCCGAGGCCCGCAACCAGGCCGAGCAGCTCCTGTACCAGACGGAGCGGTTCCTCAAGGACAACGCCGCGAACCTGGCGAACGTCCCGGCGGAGACGAGGACCGAGGTGGAGACCGCGGCGGCCGAGCTGAAGGACACCCTCAAGGACAACGCGGACGACACGGCGGCCCTGCGCGCCGGCGCCGAGAAACTCGCGACGGTCAGCCAGAAGCTGGGCCAGGCGCTCTACGCGAACGCGGGAAGCACGTCCCAGGAACAGCCGCCGCCCCCCGGCTCGGCCCCCGGTTCCTCCGCCGAGGAGGGCGTGGTGGACGCCGAGATCGTGGACGAGGAGGGCCCGAAGGGGGCCTAGGACCCCGTCCGCTCCCAGCCGCGCCGCTCAGGCCGCGCACCCACCCGGCTCGGGTCCTTGCTCCGGTACACCACGTACGGCCGGAACAGGTACTGCACGGGCGCGCTGAACATGTGCACGAGCCGGGTGAAGGGGATCAGCGCGAACAGCACCATGCCCACCACCGCGTGGATCTCGTACAGCAGCGGCACGCCCGTCATCCGGTCGATGTCGGGCCGCAGCGTGAACAGGCTGCGGGCCCAGGGGCCGATGGACTCGCGGTAGTTGTAGCCGTCGCCCGAGGTGTGGGTGAGCTTGGCGACCATGCCGAGCACGATCGCCGCGAACAGCACGAGGTACATCAGCTTGTCGTTGGCGGTCGTCGCGCGGAAGACGGGCGTGTTGGTCCGCCGCCGGTAGAGCAGCAGCAGGATGCCGAGGACGAGCAGGACGCCGGCCGCCGTGCCCCCGTACAGCGAGAACAGGTGGTAGGTGTGCTCGTCGACGCCGAACCCTTCCGTCCACGACATGGGCAGGAACAGGCCGACGAGGTGGCCGACGAGGACGAACAGGATGCCGTAGTGGAACATCGGCGAGGCGATGTTCAGGAGCTTGGACTCGTAGACCTGCGAGGAGCGGGTCGTCCAGCCGAACTTGTCGTAGCGGTAGCGCCAGACGGTGCCCGCGACGAGCAGCACGAAGGCGATGTACGGCAGGGCGCCCCACAGCAGGGTCTTCATCAGTGCTCCCCGATGAGTGCGAAGGGTTCGAGGCCGACGGTCTCGCGCGGCGGCCCCGACCTGGCGAGCGCGAGCGCCTCGGCGCGGTCCCTGGGCGAGGGCCCCGGCAGGCTCGCGCACACCGCCTCCAGGACGTCGGCGTACGGCGTCCGCGCCTCGTGCAGCGCAAGGCGCAGCAGTTCCAGGCCGCCGCGGTGCTCCAGGAGCAGCTCTGGGCCCGCCAGCGCGGAGAACTCAAGGACCGCGGGGAGGTAGTCCGGCAGTTCCTCGCCGGTGAACTCCAGGCCGTGCGCCCGATAGGCCTCCTTGAAGCGGACCAGGGCCATGCCGCGCCGCCGGGTGTCGCCCTCCCGCCACCAGCTCAAGTACAGGCTGTGCCGGTTCTTGAAGTCGAAGACCTGCACGTAGTGCGCCGCCAGCTCGCGGGGCTCGGTCGTGGTGGCGTACGCGAGGAAGCCGGCCAGCTCCGGGGGAGCGGCGGCCTCGATCAGGGGCAGCCGCTCGTGGAACTCCGCGTCGGGGTAGGCGAGGCAGAGCCCGGCGGCCTGGTGCAGCACGGCGTCACGGCCGGTCACCGGTCCTCCTCCGGCGCCGCGTTCGCCTTCTCGGCGGCGCTCGGCTGCTCGTCGGCGGTCTGCCGCTTCCGCAGCACGTGGAAGTTCTCGACGGTGACGAGGGGCAGCCGCTTCCTGCCGCCGGAGTCCTGGCCGAACGGGCCGTCGCCGCCCATCCCGGGACCGTCCTGGTGGTCGAGGCTGCACGTGTCGGGCACGGCCGACTCCTCCAGGCGCCGGGCGTCCGCGACGGCGGCGGTCGGGATGACGTACCGCTCCTCGTACTTGGCGATGGCGAGCAGCCGGTACATCTCCTCGATCTCCGGCCCCGTCATCCCCACCGACTCCGCCACCGACCCGTCGGGCGCGTCACCGAGGTTGATGGCCCGCATGTGCGCCCGCATCGCCGCCAGCTTCTCCAGCGAGGCGCGGACCGGGCCGACGTCCCCCGCGGTGAAGATCTCCGCGAGGTATTCGAGGGGGATGCGCAGGGTGTCGATCGCCCCGAAGAGGTTCGACGCGTCCTCGCCGTCGTGCCCCGTCTCGTTGAGGGCGTCCACCACCGGTGAGAGCGGCGGGACGTACCAGACCATCGGCAGGGTGCGGTACTCCGGGTGCAGCGGGAGCGCCACCTTGTACCGGCTGATCAGCGCGTGCACGGGGGAGCGGCGCGCCGCCTCGATCCAGTCGTACGAGATGCCGGACCGTTCGGCGTCCTCGCGTACCCCGGGGTCGGCAGGGTCGAGGAAGACGCCGAGCTGCGCCTCGTACAGCTTCGTGTCGTCGGGCTCGGAGGCCGCCGCCGTCACCTGGTCGGGGTCGTACAGGATCACGCCGAGATAGCGCAGGCGTCCCACACAGGTCTCCGAGCAGACGGTGGGCAGACCCACCTCGACGCGCGGGTAGCACATCGTGCACTTCTCGGCCTTGCCGCTGCGGTGGTTGAAGTAGACCTTCTTGTACGGGCAGCCCGTCACGCACTTGCGCCAGCCCCGGCAGTGGTCCTGGTCGACGAGGACGATGCCGTCCTCCTCACGCTTGTACATCGCCCCTGACGGGCAGGACGCCACGCACGAGGGGTTGAGGCAGTGCTCGCAGATGCGCGGCAGATAGAACATGAAGGTCTGCTCGAAGGCGAACTTCACCTTGTCGGCGGCCTGGCTGCGGACCTTGGCGACCATGGGGTCGAGGTGGCCGTGCTCGGTGGCGCCGCCGAGGTTGTCGTCCCAGTTCGACGACCACTCGATCTTCATCGGCTTGCCGGAGATCAGCGAGCGCGGCTCGGCCACCGGGTAGTCGTCACCGAGCGGTGCGTCGGTGAGGTTCCTGTACTCGTACGTCCAGGGCTCGTAGTAGTCCTTGATCTCGGGCAGCTCGGGGTTGGAGAAGATCTCCAGGAGCGATTTGATCCGGCCGCCGTTCTTGAGCTTCAGGGCGCCGCGCTTGTTCAGCTCCCAGCCGCCGCGCCACTTCTCCTGGTCCTCGTAGCGGCGCGGATAGCCCTGCCCCGGGCGGGTCTCGACATTGTTGAACCAGACGTACTCCATGCCGTCGCGGTTGGTCCACGCCTGCTTGCAGGTGACCGAACAGGTGTGGCAGCCGATGCACTTGTCGAGGTTCATCACCATCGCGATCTGGGCCATGACGCGTCGTCGGCCGCTCCCGGCTCGGGCCATCTCAGTACTCCACCTTCTGCGACCTGCGGCGGATGACCGTGACCTCGTCGCGCTGGTTGCCCGTCGGGCCGAGGTAGTTGAACGCCCAGGACAACTGCGCGTAGCCGCCGATGAGATGGGACGGCTTGAGGATCAGCCGGGTCAGGGAGTTGTGGATGCCGCCGCGCTTGCCGGTCGTCTCCGCCTTGGGGACGTTCACCGTGCGCTCCTGGGCGTGGTGCATGTAGACCGTCCCGGCCGGCATGCGGTGCGAGACGATCGCCCGCGCCACCACGACGCCGTTGCGGTTGACCGCCTCGATCCAGTCGTTGTCCCTCACCCCGATCGCCTCCGCGTCCTGCGGCGCCATCCAGATGGACTGCCCGCCGCGCGAGAGCGACAGCATGAACAGGTTGTCCTGGTACTCGGAGTGGATCGACCACTTGTTGTGCGGGGTGAGGTAGCGGACCGTCACCTCCCGCTCGCCGTCGGGCCCGAGCCGTGGCTCCCCGAAGAGGCGGTTCATGTCCAGAGGCGGCCGGTAGACCGGCAGCGCCTCGCCCAGCTCGTGCATCCAGTCGTGGTCGATGAAGAAGTGCTGGCGCCCGGTGAGGGTGTGCCAGGGCTTGAGGTGCTCGGTGTTGAGCGTGAACGCCGTGTAGCGCCGCCCGCCCGACTCACTGCCCGACCACTCCGGCGAGGTGATCACCGGCACCGGCGCCGCCTGCGTGTCGGCGTACGTGACGCGCTTGCCCTCGTGCTCGGCGGCGAGGTGCGCCATCTCCTGCCCGGTGCGGGCCTCCAGCGTGTGGAAGCCCTGCGTCGCCAGGCGTCCGTTGGTCGTCCCCGACAGGGCGAGGATCGTGTTGGCCGCCTTCACGGCGGTGTCCAGGGCGGGGCGGCCGTCGGCGGGGCCGCCGCGCACGACGCCGTTGCGCTGCCGCAGCTCCTCGACCTCCCGGTCGGGGTGGAGCGCGATGCCCTTGGCCGGCAGCCCGAGCCGCTCCACCAGCGGGCCGAGCGCGGCGAACTTCGCGCCGATCGCGGTGTAGTCGCGCTCCACGACCGCCAGGTTGGGCAGGGTCCTGCCCGGCACCGGCTCGCACTCGCCCTTGCGCCAGTCGAGGACGACCCCGCCGGGCTGCGCGGTCTCGCCCGGGGTGTCGTGCTGGAGCGCGGTGGCCACGAGGTCCTTGCGCACGCCCAGGTGGTCCACCGCCAGCTCGCTGAGGCGGTCCGCGAGGGCGCGGAAGGCGTCGAAGTCCGTGCGCGCCTGCCACGGCGGGTCCACGGCCGGGGTGAAGGAGTGCACGTAGGGGTGCATGTCGGTGGTGGACAGGTCGTGCTTCTCGTACCAGGTCGCCGCCGGGAGCACCACGTCGGACAGGAGCGTGGAGGACGTCTGCCGGAAGTCCAGCGACACCAGCAGGTCCAGCTTCCCCTCGGGCGCCTCCTCGCGCCAGGTCACCGTGGAGGGCCGCTCGCCGGGCGCGGCCTCCTCGGCGCGCAGCGCGGAGTGCGTGCCGAGCAGGTGCTTGGTGAAGTACTCGGCGCCCTTGGCGGACGAGCCGAGGAGGTTGGCGCGCCACAGGGTCAGGACGCGCGGCCAGTTCTCGGGGGCGTCCGGGTCCTCGCAGGCGAACCTGAGCGTGCCCGCCTTCAGCTCCTCGACGGCGTCCGCCACGGGGTCGTCGGAGGACGAGGCGAGGTCGAGGGGGTTGCGGTCGAACGTCGGGTACGAGGGCATCCACCCGGAGCGCGCCGACAGGGCCAGGCAGTCGGCCCCCGTCATCCCCGCGAAGCGGCCCTCGCCCAGCGGCGAGGCGAGCACGTCCGCGGCGAACCTGTCGTAACGCCATTGGTCGGTGTTGAGGAACCAGTAGGCCGTGCCGATCATCTGCCGGGGCGGCCTGCTCCAGTCGATGCCGCCGGCCAGCGTCGCCCAGCCGGTGACGGGACGGCACTTCTCCTGGCCCACGTAGTGCGCCCAGCCGCCGCCGTTGCGGCCCTGGCAGCCGGTGAGCTGGAGCAGGGCGAGGAAGGCGCGGTAGATCGTCTCGGAGTGGAACCAGTGGTTGGTGCCGGCGCCCATCAGGATCATGCAGCGCCCGCGCGACTTCTCCGCCGTCGCCGCGAACTCGCGGGCGATCTTCACGCACTTCCCCGCGGGCACCGAGGTCAGGCCCTCCTGCCAGGCGGGCGTGCCGGGCTGCGAGGCGTCCTCGTACGAGGCGGGCCACTCACCCGGCAGCCCCTCGCGCGCCACCCCGTACTGCGCGAGCAGCAGGTCGAAGACCGTGGTGACCAGCGGCCCGTCCTGTCCGCCGAGCCGGGTCGCGGGCACGCCCCTGCGCACCACCTCGCCGCGGCCCTGCCCGTGCGGGCCGCCCTCGGTGTCGAAGCGGGGCAGCGCGACCTCGACGCCCGCGGCCACGGCGGAGCCCTGGAGGGTCAGGAGCGGCTCGATGTCGCCGAGGTCCAGGTTCCACCTGCCCTTGCCGGACTCGGTCCAGCGGAAGCCCAGCGAGCCGTTGGGGACCGCGGGCAGCCCGGTCGTCCCGTCGAGCACCGCCGTCTTCCAGTCACCGCCCTCGCCCGCCTCGCCGAGGTCGGTGGCCCGCAGGAACTTCGCGGGGACGTGGACGCCGTCGCGCTCGGTCAGCGTGACCAGGAAGGGCAGGTCCGTGAATCTGCGCACGTAGTCCGTGAAGAACTCCGTGGTGCGGTCGACGAAGAACTCCTTCAGGACGACGTGCCCCATCGCGATGGCGAGCGCCCCGTCCGTGCCGGGATGCGGGTGCAGCCACTCGTCGGCGAACTTCGCGTTGTCCGCGTAGTCGGGCGCCACGACCACGACCTTCTGCCCGCGGTAGCGCGCCTCCGCCATCCAGTGCGCGTCCGGCGTCCGCGTCACCGGCACGTTGGAGCCCCACATCATCAGATACGCGGCGTCCCACCAGTCACCCGACTCCGGCACGTCGGTCTGGTCGCCGAAGACCTGCGGCGAGGCGACGGGCAGATCGGCGTACCAGTCGTAGAAGGACAGCATCGGCGCGCCGATCAGCCCCATGAAACGGGCCCCCGCGGCGTGCGACACCATCGACATCGCGGGGATGGGCGAGAACCCGGCGACGCGGTCGGGCCCGTACGTCTTGATCGTGTGCACGTGCGCCGCCGCGATGATCTCGACGGCCTCGTCCCAGGTCGCCCGCACCAGGCCGCCCTTGCCGCGCGCCCGCTGGTACCGGCGGCGGCGCTCCGGGTCGCCCTGGATGTCCGCCCAGGCCAGCACCGGGTCCTTCAGGCGCGCCTTCGCCTCGCGGTACATCTCCAGGAGCACGCCGCGCAGATACGGGTAGCGGACGCGGGTGGGGGAGTAGGTGTACCAGGAGAACGCGGCGCCCCGGGGGCAGCCGCGCGGCTCGTACTCGGGGCGGTCGGGGCCGACGCTCGGGTAGTCCGTGGCCTGCGTCTCCCAGGTGATGATGCCGTCCTTGACGTACACCTTCCAGCGGCAGGAGCCCGTGCAGTTCACGCCGTGCGTGGAGTTGACGACCTTGTCGTGGCTCCACCGGTCACGGTAGAAGACGTCCGCGTCCCGGCCGCCGGTCAGCCGCACGCTGTGCAGGTCGGGGGCGGCGTCGCCGCGCCGGAAGAACCTGCCGGCCCGCAGCAGGGCGGCGGCGGGTTCGGTCGTCTCTGTCACCGTGGGGCTCCCTGGGTTGCCTTGTCCCGAACCTAGGGGCGGCCGGGCGCGGGCACCTCTCCGCGGGGGCCGTACGGGTTGCGGGCGGGGGCGCGGCCGGGACAGGGCCCGCGGCATTACCTCACACGTAATCGACCGGTCGGCGCCGGGCCGCCACAGTGGTCTCACCGGGTCCGGTCCGGCGCACTCCGGACCGGCCCCGGGACCCACGACCGCCCGCTCCCGCCGCGTGGAGCGCCGCCGCTTGGAGGCACACCCCATGTCCGCAACGACGTACCCGCTCGCCGGCCTCGCCCGCACCACCGACCCGACCACCATGCTGCGCCGCTTCCTCGCCCTCGACGCGGTCGTGACCGCCGGCAACGGTGTCGCCTACGCCGCCGCGTCAGGACCCCTCGGGCGCTTCCTCGGCGTCGACTCGGGGCTGCTGCTCGGGATCGGCGTCTTCCTCGCCGTCTTCGGCGCGGGCGTCGGCTACCTCGCCGCCCGCAAGAGCCCGCCGACGTTCGGGGTGCGGGCGGTGATCGAGGCCAACACCGTCTGGGCGGTGCTCAGCGTCGTCGCCCTCGCCGTCTGGCTCTCGCCGACCACGGCGGGCACGGTCTGGATCCCGCTCCAGGCCCTGACGGTCGGCGGCTTCGCCGCCCTGCAGTACATGGCGCTGCGCGCGCAGCGGTCGCAGGGCGCCTGAGCCGCCCGCCTCGCACCACCCGGCGGACCGGGAGCCCCCGAGGCCCCGGTCCGCTAGGTCATGCGCGTCTGGAGGTACTTCGTCGTCGCCGGGTCGGCCGGGAGCAGGGTCTCGATGGCCAGTTCCGCGACCGTCACGTCCATCGGGGTGTTGAACGTCGAGATGGACGAGATGAAGGACAGCACGTGCCCGTCGTGCTCGATCCGCAGCGGCAGCGCGAAGTACGGCACGTCCGTCCCCGCGTCGAAGGCGTCCACCCCGGGGTCCGCCACCGGGTACGCGGCCACCTCCTCGTACACCGCGCGCAGGGCGTCGGAGCGCTGGAGCGCGATCTGCCGCTCCATCTGGTGCAGCAGATGGCCCCGCCACTCCCGCAGGTTGCGGATACGGGGGGCGAGGCCCCGCGGGTGCAGCGTGAGCCGCATCGCGTTCGCGGGACTGGCGAGGTCGTCGGGGATGCCCTCCATGAGCATGGCGACGCCGCGGTTGGCCGCGATGACGTCGTACGCCGCGTCGACGACCAGGGCGGGATACGGCTCGTACCCCGTCAGGAGCTGGTCCAGGCCCTCGCGCAGCGTCCCCATCGCGGGGTCCTCCAGCGGGGTCTCCCGGAAGCGGGGCGCGTAACCGGCGGCGAGCAGCAGGGAGTTGCGGTCGCGCACCGGCACGTCGAGGTGGTCGGCCAGGCGCAGGACCAGCTCCTCGCTCGGCCGCGCCCGGCCCGTCTCGATGAAGCTGATGTGCCGTGCGGAGGAGTCCGCGCGCAGGGCCAGCTCCAGCTGGCTGACGCGGCGCCGCTCGCGCCAGCCGCGCAGCAGCGGCCCCACTCCGGTGGCGTTCCCCTTGGTGTGCTGGTCGGCCTTGGCCTTGCCTTTGGTGTTCCCCTTGGCGGGCGCGGCGGTTGTCATACGTAGACGGTAGTCGAAGCCGGTTGTGGCAAGGTGGGACGACCTCGCCGGACATCTCGCGGACTTCCCCGCGGAAGGAGCAGGGCCCATGACCTCCGAACCGCTCTCGCTCAAGGAGATCGAGGACCGCCTCGCCGAACTCCCCGGCTGGGCGCTCGACGACGACAGGATCACCCGTTCGTACCGTCTGGCCTCGCACTTCGCGGCGGCCGCCCTGGTCGTCCACATCGCGCGGACCCAGGACGAACTGGACCACCACGCCGAGACGACGCTCGGGTACGACACCGTGAGCCTCAGCGTGCACACCCACGGCGCGGGCGGCGTCGTCACGGAGAGGGACTTCGAACTCGCCCGCAGGGTGGAGGAGTTGGCCCCCCTCCACGGGGCCGAGTAGGCGTCCGCCGTGCTCGACTACAGCAAGGAAGCCGACCGGTACGACGCCTCACGCGGCGGTGAGCCCCGCGCGGCGGCCGCCGCGAGCGCCGTCCTCGGCCTGCTGCCCGGCGACGCCCGCACCCTCCTCGACGTGGCCTGCGGCACCGGCCTGGTCACCCGGCGGCTCGCGGAGCGCCCCGGGCTGCGGGTGACCGGCGTGGACCGGGCCCACCGCATGGCGCAGAGGGCGGCGGCCCGGCTGCCGGGCGCCGTGGTCATCGGCGACAGCCGGCGCCTGCCCTTCCCCGACGCCTCGTTCGACGCGGTCTGCACGGTGTGGCTGCTGCATCTGCTGCCGGGCCCCGGGGAGGCGGCCTCGATCGTCGCCGAGTGCGCACGCGTGCTGCGGCCCGGCGGGATGTACGTCACCACCGTCGACAAGTCCGCCTCGCACGACGTCGGCAGCGACATCGACCTCGTGCTCGCGCCCCGCCCCGTGCGGCCCGCGGTCGACCGCGCCGAGGCCGTCGAGGCGTACGCGGCGGAGCACGGCATGGCCCCGGCGGGCCGCGCGGGCTTCCCCGGCCACGGTCAGGGGCGCTCGCCGCGCTCCACGGTGGACGACCTGCGCCGGGGATGGTTCACCCAGGTGCCGCCGGACGGGCCGCTGGCCGAGCGGTTCGCGGCGGCGCTCGCGAGGCTGCCGGACCAGGACGTGGCGCGCCCCGACCCGTGGTTCGCGCTGCGGGCGTTCCGCAAGCGGGCCCGCGGGGGCGGGGGATGAGAAGGGCGTGCCCGTAGGGGAAGTGGCCCTTTCGGGGCGGCCAGTTTGCCGGAACGGCAAGGTGAGTTGTCGGAAACCGGGAATGAGTCGCAGGCTGGAGCCGTCCATCCACGAACACGGCGGAACCGAGAGGCGGCAGGCACATGGGGCACTCCCACGGGCACGGGCAGGGGCACGGAATCGGTCGGGGCGACGGCGAGGGACGCCCGCACGGCCACGGCCACGGCCACGGCCACGGCCACGGCCACGGCCACGGACACGGGCACGGCCACGGCCACGGCGGTGACATGGACTGGGCGGCGATGGGCGAGATGCTGGAGCGCTACGCCGAGATCGCCGCGCCGATGTACGGCGAGACCGCCGGCTGGCTGCGCCGCTGGGCGCCGGAGCCCGGCGTGGTGGTGGACGTCGGCAGCGGACCCGGCGCCATCTCCTTCCTGCTGGCCGAGGCGTTCCCGAAGGCGCGGATCGTCGCCGCCGACCCCGAGGAACCCCTCCTGGAACGGGCCCGTGAACGCGCCGCCCGCGAAGGCCTCACCGACCGCTTCGGCACGGTGCGCGCGGCCCTGCCCGACGCCATCGACGACGTGCCGACCGCCGACCTCCTGTGGCTCTGCAAGTCCCTGCACCACGTCGGCGACCAGGGCGCGGCGCTCAAGGCCCTCGCCGGGCGCCTGGCGCCCGGCGGGGTGATCGCGCTCCTGGAGGGCGGCCTGAGCGCCCGCTACCTGCCCCGCGACATCGGCTTCGGCCGCCCGGGGCTGCTGTCCCGCCTGGAGGCGTCGGACGAGAAGTGGTTCGCCGAGATGCGCTCCGGCCTGCCGGGCTCACAGGACGCCGCGGAGGACTGGCCCGCGCTCCTGACCGCCGCGGGCCTGCGCCACGTCGCCACGCGCAGCTTTCTCCTCGACCTGCCGGCCCCGGTCTCCGAGAAGGCCCGCGCCCATGTGGTGCAGGAGTTCACGCGCCGCCGCGAGATGCACGAGGACCGCCTCGACGCCGACGACCTCGCCACCGTCGACCGCCTCCTGGACGAGGACGACCCGCGGAGCCTGCACCACCGCTCCGACCTCTTCCTGCTGACGGCCCAGACCGCTCATGTGGCGGTCAAGAGCGGCTGACCGCGTCAACCACCGCTCATACGGGCCCCGTTGACGTAACGTCGAGGGGAGCGCCGGAGGCCGCGAGGGCCCCGGCGGCCCGGCGAGGGAGGACCGCCACGTGACCGAGCTGATGCGCTGGGAGTCCGACGAGGGGCCCGTCGTGGTCGAGGTGGACTCCGGGGACCCCGGCGTCAGGTCGGTGTCGCGGCGCGGCGAGCACGACGAGATCCACGACGTCGAGGGCCGCTTCGAATCGGCCCTGCACAACGTACGCGGAGCCGCGATGTCCGCCCTGCGCACCTTCCGCGAACGGTCCCTCGACCCCGACGCCATCGAACTCGAATTCGGCGTCAAGCTGAGCGCGGCGGCGGGGGCGGTCATCGCCAGGACGGCGGCGGAGGGCCACCTGACGGTCCGGCTCAGCTGGACCCGGCGGACGCCGCCGCCCGGCGACGACGAGGCCGCGGCCGTCGCCGACCGCACGGAAGCGGCCCGGCGGCAGGAGCGCAACCCCTGAAACCACCGGGCCGGGACCCTCACGGAAGGGTGAGGACGCCACAAGGCGAGGGCGGGGCCTACGCCACGTCGAACGTGGCCGGGTCCGGACCCAGCCTGCGGTCCTCGTTCAGGGCGGAGATCGCCGCCATGTCCTCGGGGTCGAGCTCGAAACCGAAGACGTCGATGTTCTCCTTGATCCGGGACGGGGTCACGGACTTGGGGATCACCACGTTGCCGAGCTGGATGTGCCAGCGCAGCACGACCTGGGCGGGCGTGCGCCCGTGCTTCTGGGCGATCGCGACGATCGCGGGTACTTCCAGGAGGCCCTTGCCCTGGCCGAGCGGCGACCACGCCTCGGTGGCGATGCCCTGCTCGGCGTGGAACTCGCGGGAGGCGCGCTGCTGCAGGTGCGGGTGGAGTTCGATCTGGTTGACGGCGGGGACGACCGACGTCTCGGAGATCAGCTTCTCCAGGTGCTCGGGCAGGAAGTTCGAGACGCCGATGGACTTGGCGCGGCCGTCGGCCCGGATCTTCTCGAACGCCTTGTACGTGTCGATCGCGAGGCCCTTGGACGGCAGGGGCCAGTGGATCAGGTACAGGTCCACGTACTCCAGGCCGAGCTTCTCCAGGGAGCTGTCGAAGGCGCGGAGCGTCGCGTCGTAGCCCTGGTCGCTGTTCCAGAGCTTCGTGGTGACGAACAGTTCCTCACGGGCCACGCCGGAGGCGGCGATGGCCTTGCCCGTGCCCCTCTCGTTCTCGTAGATGGCCGCGGTGTCGATGCTGCGGTACCCGGCCTCCAGGGCCGTCGTGACCGCCGTCTCGGCCTCGTCGTCCGGCACCTGCCAGACGCCGAAACCGAGCTGGGGCATCTCGACGCCGTCGTTCAGGATGATCGGGGGGACCTTGCTCACGAGCTCTCGATCCTTCGTTGGGTTCGTCGGGTGGTACTTCCATGGTCAACGATCAGTGGCGATGCCGCATTCCTGAGCGGGGGCACACCTTCCACTTTCTTCCACGGGACGCGCCCGGATGACGCGCCCCGATCGGTTGTCCATCGGTCCTGTGCGGCATACCGTGCCCGGGTGGATCTCTTCTCACACTCCTGGACGGCGCTGCGCACCGCGGTCGCCGAGCTGCCCGACGAGGACTTCGCACGGCCTTCGGGATGTGCCGGATGGCTCGTCCGCGACCTGGCGTGCCACCTGGTCATCGACGCCCAGGACGTCCTGATCACCCTGGTCACGCCCGCCGGCTCCGAGCCGACCGCGGACGCGGCCACCTACTGGGAGCTGGTCGAGCCGCCGACCGGCGACGACCCGCTCGACGCCCTGACGCCGCGCCTCGCCGCCGCCTACGGCGAGCCGTGGCTGCTGAAGTTCCACCTCGACGACGTCGGTGCGGCCGCGGGGCGGGCCGCCGCTCTCGCCGACCCGGCGGCCCGCGTGAGCACCAAGGACCAGGTCCTGACCGTCGGCGACTACCTCTCCGCGTACGTCCTGGAGTGGACCCTGCACCACGTGGACCTGATCGCGCACCTGCCCGCGGTCGCCGGGCCGTCCGCCGAGAGCCTCGCGGCGGCGCGCGCCCTGCTGGAGCGGATCGCGGGCGTCCGGTTCCCCGGCGCGCTCTCGGACACCGACGCGCTGCTCGTGGGCACCGGGCGCCGCCCGCCGACCGAGGCGGAGACGGCGGCCCTCGGGGAGACGGCCGGACGGCTGCCGTTCGTCGTCGGCTGAGCCGCCGGACGCGGCACCCCGGCGGCGGGAGGCCCGGCCTAGGTGTTGTACAGCGCCTCGACCTCGGCCTCGTACGCCGTCTCGATCGCCTTGCGCTTCAGCTTCAGGGACGGTGTGAGCAGTCCGTGCTCCTCGCTGAACTGGTGCGCCAGTATCCGGAACGTCCTGATCGACTCGGCCTGGGAGACGAGGGTGTTGGCGGCGACCACGGCCCGGCGCACCTCGGTCTCCAGGTCCGGGTCGCGCACCAGCTCGCCGGGCGGCAGCATCGGCTTGCGGCGCATGGCCATCCAGTGCTCCACGGCCTCCGCGTCCAGCGTGACGAGCGCGGCGATGTACGGGCGGTCGTTGCCCACGAGGATGCACTGAGCGACCAGCGGGTGGTCGCGCACCCGCTCCTCCAGCCGGGCCGGCGAGACGCTCTTGCCGCCGGACGTCACCAGGATCTCCTTCTTGCGCCCGGTGATCGTGAGGTAGCCGTCCTCGTCGAGCGCGCCCAGGTCACCGGTGGCGAGCCAGCCGTCGCGCAGGCTCGCGCCGGTGGACCTGGGGTCGTTGTGGTAGCCCTGGAAGATGTTGCCGCCGTGCAGCCAGACCTCGCCGTCGTCCGCGATGCGCACGGTGGTGCCCGGGATGGCCTGGCCCACCGTGCCGTACCGGGTGCGCTCGGGCGGGTTGGCGGTCGCCGCCGCCGATGACTCGGTGAGCCCGTAGCCCTCGTAGATCGTCACGCCCGCGCCCGCGAAGAACAGGCCGAGCCTGCGGTCCATGCCCGAGCCGCCCGACATCGCGTGCCGCACCCGGCCGCCCATCGCCTCGCGCACCTTGGAGTAGACGAGCTTGTCGAAGAGCTGGTGCTGCACGCGCAGCGCGGCCGAGGGCCCGGGGCCCGTGCCGAAGGCCCTGGCCTCCATCGCGTCGGCGTACCGCACGGCGCACTCGACGGCCTTGTCGAACGCGCCCGCCTTGCCGTCCCGCTCCGCCTTGCGCCGCGCCGCGTTGAAGACCTTCTCGAAGATGTACGGCACGGCCAGGATGAACGAGGGCCGGAACGCCGCGAGGTCGGGCAGGAGCGCCGCCGCGTTGAGGTTCGGCTGGTGGCCCATCCTGACCCGGCCGCGCACCGCCGCGATCTGCACCATGCGGCCGAAGACGTGCGCCAGGGGCAGGAAGAGCAGCGTGGTCGCCTCGTCGCCCCGCTTGGAGTGGAAGACCGGCTCCCATCGGCCGACCATCGTGTCCGCCTCGAACATGAAGTTCCCGTGGGAGATCAGACAGCCCTTGGGGCGGCCCGTGGTGCCCGAGGTGTAGATGATCGTGGCGATGGAGTCCGGTGTGACGGCGCGGCGGTGGCGGTGCACCACCTCGTCGTCGATGTCACGGCCGGCCGCGTTCAGCTCGCCGACGGCGTCGACGTCGAGCTGCCAGAGCCTGCGCAGCCGCGGCAGCCGGTCGATGACCGAGCCGACCGTCATCGCGTGGTCCTCGTGCTCCACCATCGCGGCCGTGACCTGCGCGTCGTGCAGCATCCAGAGGACCTGTTCGGCGGAGGACGTCGGATAGACCGGCACCACCTGGGCGCCGATGGCCCAGAGCGCGAAGTCGAAGAGCGTCCACTCGTAGCGGGTGCGGGACATGATGGCCACGCGGTCGCCGAACCGGACGCCCTGCGCGATCAGGCCCTTGGCGAGGGCCAGCACCTCGTCGCGGAACGCGCCCGAGGTGACGTCGGCCCACCGCCCGTCGGCCTTGCGGCCGAAGGCGATGCGCAGCGGGTCCTCGACGGCGTGGTCGAACACGGCGTCGGCGAGGCCGCCCACCAGCGGCGCCGATGCCATCGGAGGATTCGAGAACTCGCGCAATGATGCTCCTTGTGGCGCTCCGCACAGCGCCGTGACCGTACCCCACGGCGCGCGCCTCCGGGAGGGGGCAGCCGGGCGTCCGGTATGGACCATCGGCACAGGTCAGCCCCGGAAAATGGGGTGACAAGGGGAAGGGCGGGACAGAACTACTTACGCTGGAGTAAGTTTCGGATCCGCAATCTCCACCGAATCTGTACGCGGGGGCCACGGCCCCCGGCGAATCTGTGCCGGCCGGCCACGGCTCACGCCGCGGCCCGCCTTTCCGGGCCGCTGGGCCGACCCCTGCCGGGTGCCCGGTCAGCGGCGGGTCCTGTGCAGTCGGTCGCCGCCCGCCAGGATCGACGCCGCCAGCGCGTCGGCGGCGTCCTGCGCGTCCGCGCGGCGTTCGCCGTGCAGCAGCACGAAGTCGACCCGGCCCAGCTCCGGCAGGCCCGCCCGGTCGGGGACCTGGGCCAGGCCCGGCGGGATCAGGCCCCGTGAGTGCGCCATGACGCCGAGGCCCGCGCGGGCCGCCGCCACCAGGCCGTTCAGGCTGCCGCTCGTACAGGCCACGCGCCACGCGCGGCCGCGCCGCTCCAGCGCCTCGAAGGCGAGGGCGCGGGTGATGCCGGGCGGCGGGTAGACGATCAGCGGGACCGGGCGCTCGGGGTCGAGGCGCAGCCGCTCGGAGCCGATCCACACCAGGTCGTCCTGCCAGACCAGCTCCCCGCGCGGGTCCTCCGGGCGTCGCTTGGCGAGCACGAGGTCGAGCTTGCCCGCGGCGAGCCGCTCGTGGAGCGTGCCGGACAGCTCGACGGTCAGCTCCAGGTCCACGTCGGGGTGGTCGTGCCGGAAGGTCTCCAGGATGTCGGTGAGCCGCGTCAGGACGAAGTCCTCCGACGCCCCGAACCGCAGCCGCCCGCCGAGCCGCGTCCCGGCGAAGAACGCCGCCGCCTGCTCGTGCGCCGTGAGGATGCGGCGCGCGAAGACGAGCATCGCGTCGCCGTCCTCCGTCAGCTCCACGGAGTGGGTGTCGCGGGTGAACAGCTGCCGGCCCGTGGCGTCCTCCAGGCGGCGCACGTGCTGGCTCACCGTGGACTGCCGCAGGCCGAGGCGCCGGGCGGCCTGCGTGAAACTCAGCGTCTGGGCGACCGCGAGGAACGTGCGGAGCTGCGAGGGGTCGTACACACCGAGCCATCCTAGCGCCGCCCATCATGAACCGCGATGACAGTCAGAGCGGTATACGGGATTCCCGATGTCCCTGGTCAGGAGCATCATGGGGGCCGTACCGCCGCCCCTCGCCGAGACCGATGCGGGGCGGCTCCGAACGCCAGTGGAGCAGTGAACACCGTGAAACGCCTGAAGTGGCCGTCCTGGATGCCGGTCGACCCCTACATCGCGGCGCTGCTCGCGACCGTCGGGATCGCCGCCCTCCTCCCCGCGCGCGGCACCGGTGCCGACATCGCGTCAGGGGCGTCCACCGCGGCCGTCTCCTTCCTGTTCTTCCTCTACGGCGCGCGGCTCTCCACCCGCGAGGCGCTCGACGGGCTCAAGCACTGGCGGCTGCACGTCACCGTCCTCGCCAGTACGTTCGTCGTCTTCCCGCTGCTCGGCCTCGCGGGCAAGGGGCTCGTGCCGTGGCTCCTCACCCCCGCCCTGTACAGCGGCTTCCTCTTCCTCACCCTCGTGCCCTCGACGATCCAGTCGTCCATCGCCTTCACCTCCATGGCCCGCGGCAACGTCCCCGCGGCGATCTGCGCCGGCTCCTTCTCCTCGCTGGCCGGCATCGTGCTCACCCCGCTGCTCGCCGCCGCGCTGCTCGGCGACAGCGGCGGCGGCTTCTCGGCGGACTCCGTCGTGGAGATCGTGTTGCACCTGCTCGTGCCGTTCGTCGCCGGGCAGGCGCTGCGCCGCTGGGTCGGCGGCTTCGTCACCCGGCACAAGAAGGCCCTCGGACACGTCGACCGGGGGGCGATCCTGCTCGTCGTCTACACCGCGTTCAGCGAGGGCATGGTGGAGGGCATCTGGCGCCAGGTGACCCCGTGGCGGCTGCTCGCGCTGCTCGGCGTCGAAGCGGTGCTGCTCGCCGCGATGCTGGCGCTGACCTGGTATGGCGCCAAGAGGCTCGGCTTCGGCCGCGCGGACCGTGTCGCGATCCAGTTCGCCGGTTCCAAGAAGTCCCTCGCGGCCGGGCTGCCGATGGCGACCGTGCTGTTCGGCGCCGACGCCTCCCTCGCCGTGCTGCCGCTGATGCTCTTCCACCAGATGCAGCTCATGGTCTGCGCGGTCATCGCCAAGCGCCGCTCGCGCGACACCCACGACGAGTCCTGGCCCGTCAGCGGCGTTCGGACAGCCGCAGGGTCACGAACCGCGGCCGGTACAGCGACACGTTCCGGTTGATGTTCGCCTGGGCGCTCGCGGGCACCGGGTCGAGCCAGTTGACGTCGTAGCTCAGCACCACCCGGCCGTCCTTCCCGAGCGCCGGATGGGCCTGCGGGTTGTAGGCGGCCGTGTCCTGCCGGGCCGCGCCGTCCTTCGGCAGGGGCGCCTCGAAGGCCTTGGCGGGGCCGTGCCAGGGCCCGGTCGGCGAGCAGGCCCAGTACGACGTGACGTCGGTCAGGCCCTTCGCCCCGGCCGCCATCGTGAACAGCACGTACGTGCCCTTCTCGCGCACCACGGTGAAGGCGCTGCCCACCCCCTTCTGCCCGCCGTCGCCGAGAACCGGCCGCGACGCGCCCGCACGCCCCCACTCCTCGCCGTCCCAGTACTCCCACGCGGAGGCGTCGGCGAGCCTGCCGTGCGGGACGCGCGCCAGGTGGGCGTGGGAGGTGGGGCGCGAGGCGGCCTGCGCGTCCGTGCCGCCGAAGACGTACGTCCAGCCGTCGCCGTCGACGGTGGTGGTGCCGTACAGGACCCGCTTCTCCGGGTCCGCCACGCCCTGCTGGTCGGAGACCTTCACGATGGACTCCACGCGCAGGTCGGGCAGGGAGAGCGTGGCGACCTCGGTAGCCATCGGGACGCCGTAGATCCAGGGCCCCTGGCTCGCCATCCGGCTCCACAGCAGGACGCGTACGACCTTCTCCTCCGCGTCCGGCGAGCGCGGCTCGACGCGTGCCGCCACCGGCCAGCGCCACTGCTGGGGCGCCGGGTCGGGGAAGAGCGGGGCGGCCAGGGTGCGCCGCAGGGTGCCGGAGCGGGACATCACCACGGCGGAGTTGCGGACCATCGGGGCGCTGTCGTCCCGCCAGGTGTGGGGCTGGCCCGCCGGGTTGGGCGGGGCGTGCACCCGGCCGAGGAAGGTGTCGGAGAACAGCCACAGGACCCGCCCGTCGGGGAGCCGCACCGAGTGGGTGCCGTCGCCGCCGGTCCAGTCGTCGGTGCGCGCCATGTCGTCGCCGTAGCGCGCGAACTCCCCGGTGACCCCGTCGGCGGCCGACCAGGCGCCGACGGTGCGGGGCCGGCATGCCGCTGCGCCCTGCCGCTCGTCCTCCGGCAGGGCGATGAGCAGGACGGCGGCGCAGGCCAGGACGAGCAGCAGGACCAACCAGGTCCCGCGGCCCGTCCGGCCGGGGCGTTCTCGGACCGACACTCCCGGGACGTTAGTTGCTGCCGTGCACACGGTCCATGGGGAGTCTGACGACGGTGTCCCGTTTCACAGCGGAACCCCCGGCGCCCAGGTCGGCCACCTCGGCTTCGCTCAACGCCCTTCCGTACAGCCGCACTTCGTCGATCGCCCCGGTGAAGTGGGCGCGGCTGTCGAGCCGCTGGCCGACGTGGACGCCGAAGGGCGAGGTGCGGCTGACGGAGCCGGGGACGTCGGCGACGGAGACGGGGTTCCCGTCCAGGAAGAGCGTCAGGCGGCCCTCACCCGCCTCCCGCTCCCGGCGCAGCACGATGTGGTGCCACTGGCCGTCGTTGTACGCGCCCGTCGTGCGCACCGAGGCGGACCTCGGCGGGGTGGAGCCCTGCCGCGTCGTCATCAGGCCGGTGATCCGGTCGCTCGCGGGCTCGCCGCGCAGCCACACCTGCGGCTGGTTGTTCCCTATGCCGCCCATCCACAGCAGCGGCTGCTCGCCGCTGGTCGCGGAGTAGCGGAACCACAGGGAGGCGGTGAAGTCGCCCGCCCCGCGCGGCAGCCGGGTGCGGAAGGGCAGCCGTACCGCGTCGTCCGAGCCGTCGAGGGCGAGCGCGCCGCCGAACCGCCCCTCGGTCCTACCGGCCCCGCCGAGCACGGCGGCGGCGCGGGCGCCCGGTGCGTGGTCGGGTGTGGTGGGGTCGGGACCGCGGCGCGGCTTCAGCCAGTCCTCGGTGAAGCGCGCGAAGCGGATCTCGTCGCGCGCGTCGACGGCGCCGCCCTCGTACAGCAGCCCGACGTGCCGGCTGTCGGCGTGCACCATGTCGGAGTAGCCCGACCAGTCGGTGGTCACCGTCGTGCCCCGGTCGACGCTGTCCCAGGTGCGCCCGCCGTCGTAGGAGGAGCGGACCTGCATGGTGCGGCGGCGGTCGGGGTCGGCGGGGCAGGCGAGCAGCATCCGCCCGCCGAACCGCAGCACGGACCCCTGCACCTGCGGCGTGTACAGGTCGGGGATCGCTCGGAAGGGCGCGGCGAAGGAGTCCCCGCCGTCCCGGCTCACCGCGTGGCTGCGGTGCCCGAGGTCGGTGCCGTCCTGTTCCCGCGCGCTGACGTAGACGGCTCCGTCGGGCCGCTCGGTGAGCGTCATCTCCGAGGGCTTCTGACGGAACGTGCCGTCGTCGGCGACCGGATACGAGTCCTTGGCGCCGATCTTCCAGTGGTCGCCGCCGTCGTCGCTGACGATCAGCGCGGCGTGGTTGGCGGAGATGCGGCCGTGCTCGTAGGACTCCGCGTTGACAGCGAAGGCCAGCCGGCCCGCGTGCCGGCCGCGGGTGAGCTGGATGCCGTGCACGGGGCCCGTCGCGTACCAGGAGTTCCACTCCTCCGGCAGGATCTCGTCGCTCAGGTCGCGCGGCCGGGACCAGGTGCGGCCGTCGTCGTCGCTGTGCTGGAGGTGAGGTGTCCGGTCGCACGGTATGTCGCAGTTCCCGGCGTCCGTGCGACCGGTGTTGTACGTCTCGGCGAGGAGGATCCGGCCGCTCTCGCGGTCGACGACCGGCGCGGGGTTGCCGTGGGTGTCGCCCGCGCCCTCGTTGACGACCTGGAGCGGGCCCCAGGTGCGGCCGCCGTCGTGCGACCGCTTGAGGACGAGGTCTATGTCGCCCGCGTCCCCGCAGTTGTCCACCCGCCCCTCGGCGAAGGCGAGCAGGGTGCCCTTGACCGTCCGCACGACGGCGGGGATGCGGAAGCAGGCGTAACCGGGGTCCTGGGAGGCCTTGAACAGTACCTGCTGCTCGAAGGCGGGCGCCCTCTCGGCGGCCCGCGCGGCGGGCGCGGGCAGCAGGGCGCCGACGGCGACGGCGGTCAGGACGGCGGTGGCGGCGCGGAAGGGTCTGAGACGTGAACGGAGACGCGATGACATGGTGCGGCCCGCCTTTCGTGGCGACGGCGACGGCGACTCATGGCGATGACGGTGCGGGGGTGCTCGGGATGCTGCGGCGCACACGGGGTTGCAGACGACAGGACATCCTGACATCCCACGTCCGACGTTCGCGCCACCGACGCTACTGGCGCCGCCACGCGCCCCACAAGAACCGCGCGCCCGCGGAATCAACGGAACCCGTTCAGGGGATCGGCACGGCCTCCGCCCGCCGCGCGGGGAAGGCGTACGGATCACCCCCGGTCGGCCGTCGCCCCCAGGGCGACCCGGTGTCCGCCCGCGTAGATGTTCATGGAGGGGCCCCGGAGGAAGCCGATCAGGGTGAGGTCGCTCTCGGTGGCCAGGTCCACGGCGAGTGAGGACGGGGCCGAGACCGCGGCGAGGACCGGGATGCCGGCCATCACCGCCTTCTGGGCGAGCTCGAAGGAGGCGCGCCCGGAGACGAGGAGGACCGAGCGGGACAGCGGGAGCCGCCCGTCCCGGAGCGCACGCCCGACGAGCTTGTCGACGGCGTTGTGCCGCCCCACGTCCTCCCGTATGTCGAGCAGTTCGCCCTCCTCGGAGAAGAGCGCCGCCGCGTGCAGGCCCCCCGTGCGGTCGAAGACCCGCTGGGACTCGCGCAGCCGGTCGGGCAGGCCCGCCAGCACGTCGACGCCGAGCCGGACCGGGGGAGCGTCGGCGATCGGGAAGCGGGCCGTGGTGCGGACCGCGTCCAGGCTCGCCTTGCCGCACAGACCGCAGGAGGAGGTCGTGTACACGTTGCGTTCGAGCGTGATGTCGGGGAGCACGACGCCGGGGGCGGTCCGCACGTCCACGACGTTGTACGTGTTGACGCCCTCGGCGGTCGCCCCCGCGCAGTAGACGATCGACTGGAGGTCGTCGGCGCCGCCGAGCACACCCTCGCTGACCAGGAACCCGGCGGCCAGCGCGAAGTCGTCGCCCGGCGTGCGCATGGTGATGGCGAGCGGCTTGCCGTTCAGCCGGATCTCCAGCGGCTCCTCGGCGACGAGCGTGTCGGGCCGCTCGGAGACGTGCCCGTCGCGGATGCGGATGACCTTGCGTCGCTCGGTGACTCGTCCCATGGCTTGTCAGTCCCGGTTCTGTCCGTGCTGGTGGCCGAATCGGCCCTTGAAGCAGAGGTGATGGCGGATCACCCGGTCCGCCGTGCGGCGGGCGACCACGGTCTCATTGTCCTGCACATGGAGGCCCGCGCCCGCAGGCGACTCGTCCCCCTACCCGCCGCCGGACCGGCCATGGCTCCGCGCACGGACCGTCACTCCGCGTGCGGACTCGCACACTCGGTCACCCGCCTCATCGGAGGGTGAACGGATCATGAGAAGCATCCAAAGCGGAAGCGGCTTTCCTGTCGCTTTACCTGCACCGTTACTCGTCAGTCGCTGACCAGACTGGAGGGTCCCGCATCTCCGGCAACAAGGGGGACCCGCCCATGCACGGCTCACGCATCGTCGCCGTCGGCCACTATCAGCCCGCCAGAACCCTCACCAACGAGGACCTGGCGGAGCTGGTCGACACGAGCGACGAGTGGATCCGCTCCCGGGTGGGCATCCGCACCCGTCACATCGCGGGCCCCGAGGAGCCGGTCGACGAGCTGGCCGCGCACGCCGGCGGCAAGGCCCTGGCCGCCGCCGGGCTGACCGCCGATGCGATCGACCTGGTCCTCGTCGCGACCTCCACGGCGATCGACCGCTCGCCCAACATGGCCGCCCGGGTCGCCGCGCGCCTCGGCATCCCCTCGCCCTGCGCCATGGACGTCAACGTCGTCTGCGCCGGCTTCACACACGCCCTCGCCACCGCCGACCACACCGTCCGCGCGGGCGCCGCGACCCGCGCCCTCGTCATCGGCGCGGACAAGATGTCCGAGGTCACCGACTGGACGGACCGCACGACCTGCGTGCTGACCGGGGACGGCGCGGGCGCCACCGTCATCGAGGCGTGCCCGCCCGGCGAGGAGCCCGGCATCGGCCCCGTCCTGTGGGGCTCGGTGCCCGAGATGGGCAACGCCGTACGCATCGAGGGCACCCCTCCCCGCTTCGCCCAGGAGGGCCAGAGCGTCTACCGCTGGGCGACCACCCGGCTGCCGCCGCTCGCCCGCGAGGCCTGCGAGCGCGCCGGGCTCACCCCCGCCGACCTGGCCGGAGTCGTCCTGCACCAGGCCAATCTGCGGATCATCGAGCCGCTCGCCGAGCGCATCGGCGCGACGCACGCGGTCGTCGCCCGCGATGTCATCGAGTCCGGCAACACCTCGGCCGCGAGCATCCCGATGGCCCTGTCCAAGCTGGTCGAACGGGGGGAACTCCGTTCCGGCGACCCGGTCCTGCTCTTCGGCTTCGGCGGAAACCTCTCGTACGCGGGCCAGGTCGTGCGCTGTCCGTAGCGCGGCGCCTACGTGTTCCGCGCGGCGAGGACCGCCTGCGTCTGCGTGGTCTGCCCGGCGAGGCGCCCCTGATCGTCGTACACCTCGGTCTGCACGACGATGAAGGAGCCGCCGACGTGCAGCGGCCGGGCCACGGCGCGGGCCGTGCCGGAGCGGACGGCGCGCAGGAAGTTCGTCTTGGACTCGATCGTCGAGGTGATGGCGCCGTCGGGCAGGTTGAGGAACGCGCAGACCGCGCCGACCGTGTCGGTCAGCGACATCACGGCGCCGCCGTGCAGCACGCCGCCCGCCGTGCACAGCTCCGCGGACCACGGCAGGGTGCCCTCCACCCGGTCGGGGCCCGCCTCGTCGAAGGTGATCCCGAGGTGCCCGGCGAAGGGGACGGCGGAAAGCAGTTGGGCACGGGGGTCGTCCTGCGGCAGGGTGTCCGGCATGGGGGGACCTTCCACTGGGGGGCGTGGCGGAGCACCATCGTGCGGCACCACCACCGGGGAGGTCGATTACCTCAGAGGTAAGCCACCGCGAGATCCGGAGACACCCACATGACCGACAACCACCTCGTACGCCCCGCGCGCCGGGAAGACCTGCCGGTGGCCGTCGACACCCTGGCCGACGCCTTCGCCGACTATCCCTTCACGCGGCACGTCGTCGCGGCCGACGACCACCGGGAGCGGGTGCGCGGCCTCCAGGAGCTGTTCCTGACCCGGATCGGCATGGAGTACGGGCAGGTCTGGGTGGCGGAGGAGGGGCGGGCCGTCGCCGTGTGGACCACCCCGGAGCGCGACCCCGGCCCCGGCTTCGCCGAGGTCGGACCCCGCATCGGTGAACTCGCCGGGGACCGCGCGGCGTTCTTCGAGTCGGCAGACCAGGCCCTTGGCTCCTTCCGGCCCCAGCGCCCCGGGTGGTTCCTCGCCACGGTCGGCGTCGATCCGCGGGCGCAGGGGCGGGGGCTCGGCGCGGCCGTGCTCGGGCCGGGGCTCGAAGCCGCCGACCGGGCGGGCCACCCGGCCTTCCTGGAGACGTCGACCGAGCGCAACGTGCGGTTCTACGAGCGGCTCGGCTTCGCCGTCACCGCCGAGGTGACGCTGCCGGACGGCGGCCCGCGGACCTGGTGCATGCTGCGGGAGCCCGCCGCCTGAGACGCCACGCCGCCAAGGCCTGCGGCGCCCTTTGTCCTGTGACTGGAGAAAGTCATGGGTAATTCGCGCTCAAGTTCTTCCCACTCTCGGCAGGCACTGCTACGTTCCCCTCGAAAGCTTGAAGGAAGCCCGTGGACGGCGGCTCGCATACCGACCGCCGGAGGGCAACGGCATGGGAAGCCCGAAGAGGCGGGGAGGGGCGCGTGAGACGTATGACGGCTCGACCCGCCAACGGTCACCAGGCGCGACTGCTCAGACTGTTGCGCGACGGGGGTCCCAACTCCCGTGCGCAACTGGGCGATCAGGTCGACCTCTCACGGTCCAAGCTGGCCGTCGAGGTCGACCGGCTCCTGGAGACCGGCCTCGTGGTGGCCGACGGACTCGCCGCCTCGCGCGGCGGCCGCCGCTCCCACAACATCCGTCTGGCCCCGGCCCTCCGCTTCCTCGGCGTGGACATCGGCGCGACCTCGGTCGACGTCGCGGTCACCAACGCCGAGCTGGAGGTACTCGGTCACATCAACCAGCCCATGGACGTGCGCGAGGGCCCGGTCGCGGTCTTCGAGCAGGTCCTCGCCATGGCGGCCAAGCTGAAGGCCTCCGGGCTCGCGGAAGGGTTCGACGGCGCCGGGATCGGCGTCCCCGGGCCCGTCCGCTTCCCCGAAGGCGTGCCGGTCGCGCCGCCGATCATGCCCGGCTGGGACGGCTTCCCCGTACGGGAGGCCCTCAGCCAGGAACTCGGCTGCCCCGTCATGGTCGACAACGACGTGAACCTCATGGCGATGGGGGAGCAGCACGCGGGCGTGGCCCGTTCCGTGGGCGACTTCCTCTGCGTCAAGATCGGTACCGGCATCGGCTGCGGCATCGTTGTCGGCGGTGAGGTGTACCGCGGGACGACGGGCAGCGCCGGCGACATCGGCCACATCCAGGCCGAGCCGGACGGACGCCCCTGCGCCTGCGGCAACCGGGGCTGCCTGGAGGCATACTTCAGCGGCGCGGCACTCGCCCGCGACGCCGAGGAGGCGGCCAGGGAGGGGCGTTCGGCGGAGCTCGCCACACGGCTCGACGAGACGGGGCGGCTCAGCGCCGTCGACGTCGCGGCGGCGGCCGCCGCCGGCGACCCCACCGCCCTCGACCTCATCCGCGAGGGCGGCAACCGCACCGGCCAGGTCATCGCCGGCCTGGTCAGCTTCTTCAACCCCGGCCTCGTGGTGATCGGCGGCGGTGTGACCGGGCTCGGCCACACGCTGCTCGCCGCGATCCGCACCCAGGTCTACCGCCAGTCGCTGCCCCTGGCGACCGGCAACCTCCCGATCGTCCTCGGTGAGCTGGGACCCACCGCCGGAGTCATCGGCGGCGCCCGGCTCATCAGCGACCACGTGTTCTCACCGGCCTGACCCCGACCCACCCGAACCACCGGTTCGACCGGCACCGGACCACGGCCCCACCAGGGCCACCGGCCGACCGGCAAAGCACGGCACGTGCGGTACGTACGGCACGTGCGGCACGTATGGCATGTACCGCACGCACCTGCGCGTCACCGCACGTGGGAACACCTCACCCAGCACAGCGCCCTGCTCCGCCCTGCCCGCGATCACCCCGCTCCGCCCCGCCTCGCTCCGCCCTGCCCTGAATCCGTCCTGCCCAGCTCCGCCCTGCCCTGCTGCGGCCGCCGCCGATGGGAACCGTCATGGCACCAGAACCACCGCTGCTCACCATGTCCGGCATCACCAAGTCGTTCCCCGGCGTCCGCGCGCTCGACGGCGTCGACCTCCAGGTGCAGGCCGGGGAAGTGCACTGCCTCCTCGGCCAGAACGGCGCCGGGAAGTCCACGCTCATCAAGGTCCTCGCCGGCGCCCACCAGCCCGACGGCGGCGAGATCACCTGGCGCGGCGAACGCACCGCGCTCAAGTCGCCGATCGCCGCCATGCGCCTGGGCGTCGCCACCATCTACCAGGAACTCGACCTGGTGGAGCACCTGTCCGTCGCCGAGAACGTCCACCTCGGACACGAGCCGACCACCGCCGGCTTCGTCGTCCGCGCCCGCGACGCCAAGGCCTCGACCGCCGCCCTGCTCAAACGGCTCGGGCACGGCGAGATCGACCCCGGGCGGCTCGTCGGGGAGCTCTCCGCCGCCCAGCAGCAGATCGTCTCGATGGCCCGCGCGCTCTCCCACGAGGTGCGCCTCATCGTCATGGACGAGCCGTCCGCCGCCCTCGACCCGGACGAGGTCGACAACCTCTTCCGCATCGTCGGCGACCTCACCGCCGACGGCGTCGCCGTCGTCTACATCTCCCACCGCCTGGAGGAGATCCGCCGCATCGGCGACCGCGTCACCGTCCTGAAGGACGGACGCGCCGTCGCGGGCGGCCTGCCCGCGAAGGACACGCCCACCAAGGACCTCGTGGCCCTGATGACGGGCCGCAACCTGGAGTACGTCTTCCCGGACCGGCCGACCGGCCCCCCCGCCGCCGAACCGGTGCTGACCGTACGGGGACTCACCCGCCACGGCGAGTTCGAACCCCTCGACCTCGACCTGCGCCCCGGCGAGATCGTCGGCCTCGCCGGACTCGTCGGCTCGGGACGCTCCGAGATCCTGGAGACGATCTACGGAGCCCGCAAGGCGAGCGCAGGACAGGTGAGCGTGGGCGGGGAGACCCTGCGCCCCGGCAGCGTCCGCGCCGCCGTCCGCGCGGGCCTCGGCCTCGCCCCCGAGGAGCGCAAGGCACAGGCCCTGCTGATGCTGGAGTCCGTCACCCGCAACGTGTCGGTCTCCACCATGTCCCGCTTCTCGCGCGGCGGCTGGGTCGACCGGGGCGCCGAACTGCGGGCCGCGCGCGCCGCCACCCGCGAGCTGTCGCTCCGCCCCGACCAGCCGCACGTCCCCGTGCGCACCCTCTCCGGCGGCAACCAGCAGAAGGCGGTCCTCGCCCGCTGGCTGCTCCGCGGCTGCCGCGTCCTGCTGCTCGACGAGCCCACCCGCGGCGTCGACGTCGGCGCCCGCGCCGAGCTGTACGCGGTGATCCGCCGGCTCGCCGACGACGGCCTCGCCGTCCTCCTCGTCTCCAGCGAGGTGCCCGAGGTGCTCGGCCTCGCCGACCGCGTCCTCGTCCTGCGCGAAGGCCGCGTCGTGCACCGCGCACCCGCCCGTGACCTCGATGAACACCGTGTACTCGACCTCGTCCTCGAAGGGAGCCCGGCGTCATGACCCAGCCCGCCCCGGCGGCCGAGGCCGCCGCCCACAAGACCGCCCCCGCCGACGGCGGCAGCCCCTGGCGCGCCACGCTGGCCCGCGCCGACGTGCGCACGCTCTCGCTGCTCGGCGTGCTCGCCGCGCTGATCCTGATCGGCGGCGTCACCCAGCCCGACTCGTTCCTCGACACCGACAACCTCCAGCTGATCCTCACCCAGGCGTCCGTCATCGGTGTCGTCACCGTCGGCATGACCTTCGTGATCATCTCCGGCGGCATCGACCTGTCCGTCGGCGCGATCGTCGCCCTCGCCTCGGTCTGGGCCACCACCGTCGCCACCCAGGAGTACGGCTTCGCGGGCATCCTCTTCACCGCCGTCGTCGTCGGCATGGGGTGCGGCCTGGTGAACGGCCTGCTCATCGCGTACGGCGGGATGGTGCCGTTCATCGCCACCCTCGCCATGCTGGCGTCGGGCCGCGGCCTGGCCCTCCAGATCACCGACGGCAAGACGCAGATGGTCACCGTCGACGGCGTGCTCAGGCTCGGTGAGCGCGACTCCTACGTCCTCGGCATCCCGCCGCTCGTCCTCGTCTTCGCCGCCGTCACCGTCGTCGGCTGGCTGCTGCTCAACCGCACCACCTTCGGGCGGCGCTCCGTCGCGGTCGGCGGCAACGCCGAGGCGGCGCGCCTGGCCGGCATCGACGTCCGCAGGCAGCGGCTCTACCTGTACCTGCTCTCCGGGCTCTGCTGCGGCATCGCGGCGTTCCTGCTGATCGTCCTCGCCGGTTCGGGACAGAACACCAACGGCAACCTCTACGAACTCGACGCCATCGCCGCCGCGATCATCGGCGGGACCCTGCTCAGCGGCGGCCGGGGCACCATCGTCGGCTCCGTGCTCGGCGTGCTGATCTTCACCACGATCACCAACATCTTCGCGCTCAACAACCTGGAGACCGCGACCCAGCAGATCGCCAAGGGCGCGATCATCGTCGCCGCGGTGCTCGTCCAACGTCGTACGGCCAACAACCACTGAGCTGAGGGGTTCACCATGCCAACCCACACGAGCCGCAGAGGGCTCCTGTTCGGAGCCGCCGCGCTGTCCTCCGGGGCCCTGATCGCCGGATGCACCAGCAACGAGCCGAAGGACGAGGGCTCGGACGACAAGGAACAGCAGGTCGCCGACGACAAGCCCGGCAAGAAGGTCACCATCGGCTTCGCGGGCCCGCAGGCCGACCACGGCTGGCTCAACGCGATCAACGACCAGGCCAAGAAGCGGGCGGAGAAGTACTCCGACGTCACCCTGGAGGCCACCGAGGGCTCCAACGACACCGCGGCCCAGATCGGCCAGGTCGAGACGCTCATCAACAAGAAGGTCGACGTCCTGGTCGTCCTGCCGGCCGACGGCAAGGCGCTCACCCAGGTCGGCCTGAAGGCGATGAAGGCCGGCATCCCCGTCGTCAACCTGGACCGCGTCTTCGCCACCCCGCAGGCCTACCGCTGCTGGATCGGCGGCGACAACTACGGCATGGGCCTCAGCGCCGGTCACTACATCGGCGAGAAGCTGAAGGACAAGAAGAACGCACGCGTGGTGGAGCTCGCCGGGCTCGACAACCTCGAACTCACCAAGCAGCGCAGCAAGGGCTTCGACGACGCCCTGAAGAACTACTCGAACATCGAGAAGGTCGCGCGGCAGGCCGCCGACTTCACCGTCGAGTCCGGCCAGTCGAAGATGTCCCAGCTCCTCCAGGCGCAGAAGAACTTCGACGCCCTGTGGAACCACGACGACGACCAGGGCGTGGGCGCCCTGCGCGCCATCAAGCAGGCCGGGCGCGACGACTTCCTCATGGTCGGCGGGGCCGGCGCGCTCTCCGCCTTCCAGGCCATCGAGGCCGACAACAGCGTCCTGAAGGCCACCGTCCTCTACCCGCCCACCATGGCCGCTTCCGCGATCGACCTCGCGCGCGCCCTCGGGCAGAGCAAGGGCGTCAGCGGCATGGCGGAGTTCGAGATCCCGTCCTTCGTCACCTGCTACTCGGCCGTCGTCGACAAGGACAACGTCGACCAGTACATGTCGACCGGCTTCAAGTGACACGCGCGTCCGTACCCCCCACCGAGCGTCGATCAGGAGGATTACCGCATGCGTGAGCGCGATTCGCGTGGTTCCGAGCAGGGCGGGCCCGACCCCGCGGCAGGGAAGCGGCCGCTGGGGGTGGGCATGGTCGGATACGCCTTCATGGGCGCCGCCCACTCCCAGGGCTGGCGCACCGTGGGGCGCGTCTTCGACCTGCCGGTCGAGCCGGCGCTCGCGGCCGTCTGCGGCCGTGACGCCGACGCCGTCCGCGCCGCCGCCGACCGGCTCGGCTGGGCCGCCGCCGAGACCGACTGGCGGGCCCTGATCGCCAGGGACGACGTCGACCTCGTCGACATCTGCACCCCCGGCGACAGCCACGCGGAGATCGCCATCGCCGCGCTCGACGCGGGCAAGCACGTGCTGTGCGAGAAACCCCTCGCCAACACCGTCGACGAGGCCGAGGCCATGGTCGACGCCGCCGAACGGGCCCGTGCCCGCGGGCAGGTGGCGATGGTCGGCTTCAACTACCGCCGGGTGCCCGCCCTCGCGCTCGCCCGGCGGATGGTCGCCGAAGGACGGCTCGGCGCGCTGCGCCACGTACGCCTGACATACTTGCAGGACTGGCTGGTGGACCCGGAGTTCCCGCTCACCTGGCGGCTGCGGAAGGACCGCGCGGGGTCCGGGGCGCTCGGCGACCTGGGGGCGCACATCGTCGACCTCGCGCAGTTCCTGGTGGGGGAGCAGGTGGCGGGGGTCTCCGCGCTCACCGAGACCTTCGTACGGGAGCGGCCCCTCCTCGACGGGGCGTCCAGCGGGCTCACCGCGGCGGGCGGCGGGCGGCGCGGCACGGTCACGGTGGACGACGCGGCGGTCTTCACCGGCAGGTTCCCCTCGGGGGCGCTGGCCAGCTTCGAGGCGACGCGCTTCGCCGCGGGCCGCAAGAACGCGCTGCGGCTGGAGCTGAACGGCGCCGAAGGATCACTCGCCTTCGACCTGGAGCGCCTCAACGAGCTCTCCTTCCACGACCACACCGAACCCGCCGCCTCCTCCGGCTTCCGCCGCATCCTGGTGACCGAGCCCGACCACCCCTACCTTCAGGCCTGGTGGCCGCCGGGGCACGGCCTCGGCTACGAGCACACCTTCGTGCACCAGGCCCGCGACCTGCTGCTCGCCGTCGCCTCGGGGGCGGGTCCCGCACCCTCCTTCGCCGACGGGCTCTCCGTGCAGCGCGTCCTCGCGGCGGTCGAGGAGAGCGCGGCGAAGAACTCCGTGTACACGAAGGTGCCGGTCTGAGGGCCGGGCCCGCACGCCGGTCCGGTCACCCGCGCACGTCCCGCACATCCCGTACGCCCTGCACGCCTTCCGCTGATCCCCGCCCGATTCCCGCCCGAGGAGGCCCCGGTCATGCCCCGTAGGTTCACGCTCTTCACCGGTCAGTGGGCCGATCTGCCGCTCGAAGAGGTGTGCGGCCTCGCCCGCGACTTCGGCTACGACGGCCTCGAACTCGCCTGCTGGGGCGACCACTTCGAGGTCGACAAGGCGATCGCCGACCCCGCCTACCTGGACGGCAGGCACGCCCTGCTCGACAAGTACGGGCTCAAGTGCTGGGCCATCTCCAACCACCTCGTCGGCCAGGCCGTCTGCGACGCGATCATCGACGAGCGGCACCAAGCGATCCTGCCCGCCCGCGTCTGGGGCGACGGCGAGGCGGAGGGCGTGCGGCAGCGGGCCGCCGCCGAGATGGAGGACACGGCACGGGCCGCCGCCGCCTTCGGCGTCGACACCGTCGTGGGCTTCACCGGTTCCTCGATCTGGCATCTGGTCGCGATGTTCCCGCCGGCCCCGGAGTCCATGATCGAACGGGGCTACGAGGACTTCGCCGAGCGCTGGAACCCCATCCTGGACGTCTTCGACCAGCACGGCGTGCGCTTCGCCCACGAGGTGCACCCCTCCGAGATCGCCTACGACTACTGGACCACCAAGAAGGCCCTGGAGGCGGTCAACCACCGCGCCGCCTTCGGCCTCAACTTCGATCCCTCGCACTTCGTCTGGCAGGACCTCGACCCGGTCGGGTTCCTCTATGACTTCCGGGACCGCATCTACCACGTCGACTGCAAGGAGGCCCGGCGCCGCCTGGACGGCCGCAACGGCCGCCTCGGCTCCCACCTGCCGTGGGGCGACCCGCGGCGCGGCTGGGACTTCGTGTCGGCCGGACACGGGGACGTGCCGTGGGAGGACGTCTTCCGCATGCTGCGCTCCATCGCGTACGAGGGGCCGGTCTCGGTGGAGTGGGAGGACGCGGGCATGGACCGCCTCCAGGGCGCCCCCGAGGCCCTCAAGCGCCTCAAGGCGTACGACTTCGACGCCCCGACGGCGTCCTTCGACGCGGCGTTCGGCGGCTCCGACTGACCGGCCCGCGTGTGGTTTGTCCAGCGAAGGGAAAAAGTTCAACTTCAATGCTGCGCAAGGGCTTTCCGCCCGGGACAAACGTGGCTACCGTCCCTGAGATGTACAGGACATGAACTGACCGGGGTGACGGCGCACCCCGGAGCACGGCGCAAGCACCCGCGTACGACCGTCCCCCATTCCGGAGGAACTTCCGTGCACAGGAAACGCCTGAGACTCCGCACAACCCTCGCCCTGGTCACCGGCACGCTGCTCACCGGCGCCTCACTGGCCATCGCCGTACCGCAAGCCGGTGCCGCCCCCGCGGAGCCGGCCGCGGCGGCCGCACCCGCCGCCGAGGACTTCCAGCAGGTCACCCTCGCCAAGGGCGAGGCGGAGACGGGCGAGCCGATGACGCTCGCCGTGCTCCCCGACCGCTCGGTCCTGCACACCTCCCGCGACGGGACGCTGCGCCTGACCGACTCCGCGGGCAACACCAAGATCGCGGGCAAGATACCGGTCTACTCGCACGACGAGGAGGGCCTCCAGGGCGTCGGCATCGACCCGGACTTCAAGGACAACCGGGCGATCTTCCTCTACTACGCGCCACCGCTCGACACCCCGGCCGGTGATGCCCCGGAGAACGGCACGGCCGAGGACTTCAAGAAGTTCGACGGCGTCAACCGGCTCTCCCGCTTCGTCCTCAAGGCCGACGGCACCCTGGACAACGCCAGCGAGAAGAAGGTCCTCGACGTCCCCGCGAGCCGCGGCACCTGCTGCCACGTCGGCGGCGACATCGACTTCGACAAGGACGGCAACCTCTACCTGTCGACCGGCGACGACTCCAACCCCTTCGCCTCCGACGGCTTCACGCCCATCGACGAGCGCCCCACCCGCAACCCGGCCTTCGACGCCCGGCGCAGCGCGGGCAACACCAACGACCTGCGCGGCAAGATCCTGCGCGTGAAGGTCGCCGAGGACGGCAGCTACACCATCCCCGACGGCAACCTCTTCGCCGAGGGCACCGCGAAGACCCGCCCCGAGATCTACGCGATGGGCTTCCGCAACCCGTTCCGGATGAGCGTCGACAAGCCGACCGGCATCGTCTACGTCGGTGACTACGGCCCCGACGCGGGCGCCGCCGACCCCAAGCGCGGCCCCGCCGGACAGGTCGAGTTCGCCCGCGTGACCAAGCCCGGCAACTTCGGCTGGCCCTTCTGCACCGGCAAGAACGACCCTTACGTCGACTACGACTTCGCCAGCGGCGCCTCCGGTGAGACCTTCGACTGCGCGGCCCCGAAGAACGACTCGCCGCACAACACCGGCCTCACCGAGCTGCCGCCCGCCCAGGAAGCGTGGATTCCGTATGACGGCGGCTCCGTCCCCGAGCTCGGCACGGGCTCCGAGTCCCCCATGGGCGGCCCGGTCTACCGCTACGACGCCGACAACACCTCGCCCGTGAAGTTCCCCGAGGCCTACGACGGCGACTTCTTCGCCGGCGAGTTCGGCCGCCGCTGGATCAAGCGCATCGAGCACGGCTCGGACGGCGCCGTGCAGTCCATCAACCCCTTCCCGTGGACGGGAACCCAGGTGATGGACATGGAGTTCGGCCCCGACGGCGCGCTCTACGTCCTCGACTACGGCACCGCCTGGTTCGGCGGCGACGAGAACTCCGGGCTCTTCCGCATCGAGAACGCCACCGACGGCCACTCACCGGTCGTCGAGGCGAGCGCGTCGAAGACCAGCGGCCAGGCCCCGCTGCGCACCAGGTTCACGGCCAAGGCCACGGACGCCGACGGCGGCGCCCTGACCTACGCCTGGGACTTCGGCGACGGCGGCAAGTCCACCCAGCAGAACCCCACCCACACGTACAAGAAGAACGGTGTCCACACCGCCACGGTGACCGTCAAGGACTCCACCGGACGCACCGGCTCCGCCAGCGCGCACATCACCGTCGGCAACACCGCGCCCAAGGTCACCCTGGAGCTTCCCGGTGACGGCCAGCTGTTCACCTTCGGCGACAAGGTGCCCTTCAAGGTGAAGGTCACCGATCCCGAGGACGGCGCCTCCGGCCCCATCGACTGCGCCAAGGTCAAGGTCACTCACATCCTCGGCCACGACAGCCACGGCCACCCCGTCACCTCCGCCAACGGCTGCTCGGGCACCATCCAGACCTCCGCGGACGGTGAGCACGACCCGAACGCCAACATCTTCGGGGTCTTCGACGCCGAGTACACCGACAAGGGCGCCAACGGCCAGCCCGCGCTGACCACCCACGACCAGAACGTCGTCCAGCCCAAGCACCGCCAGGGCGAGCACTACAACGACTCCAAGGGCGTCACCGTCACCAACCACACCCCCGCTCACGGCGGCAAGACGGTCGGTGACATCCACAACGGCGACTGGATCAGCTTCGAGCCGTACATCCTCGGCAACGCCACCAAGCTGACCGCCCGGGTCGCGTCCGACGGCGCCGGCGGCACCCTGGAGGTCCGCAGCGGCTCCGTGAAGGGCAGGCTGCTCGGCACCGCCAAGGTCACGCCGACCGGCGGATGGGAGACGTACGCCGACGTCAGCACCACGATCAAGCGTCCGCCCACCAAGACGACCACGCTCTACCTGGTCTTCAGGGGCAAGGGCTCCGGGGCGCTCTACGACGTCGACGACTTCACCTTCACGACGGCCGCCACGACCAAGGCCGCCCCCGGCAAGGCTTCCGACTGAGAGGGGAGTGACCACCATGCGCGGACGAGCTCGGCTTCTCACCGCAACGGCGGCGGCCGCTCTGCTCATCGGATGCGTGTCGGGCCCGGCGGCCTCCGAGCCCAGCCGGACGACGGGAACGGGAACGGGAAAGGAGCAGGAGCGGGGGCACGGCGGCAAGGCGGGTGAACGGGTGCTCGTCTTCTCCAAGACGGCGGGCTTCCGGCACGACTCGATCCCGACCGGCGTCGAGACCGTCAAGGAACTCGGCGCGGAGAACGGCTTCACCGTCGACGCCACCGAGGACGCCAGGGCCTTCACCGGCAAGAACCTCAGCCGCTACGACGCCGTCGTCTGGCTCTCCACCACCGGCGACGTCCTCGACGCCACCCAGCAGCGCGCCTTCGAGCGGTACGTCCGGGGCGGCGGCGCCTACGTCGGCGTGCACGCCGCTGCCGACACCGAGTACGACTGGCCCTTCTACGGTGGGCTCGCGGGCGCGTACTTCCAGTCGCACCCCGCGATCCAGCGGGCCGAGGTCCACGTCGAGGACCACGCCCACCCGGCCACCGCCCATCTGGGCAGCGGCGCCTGGGAGCGCACCGACGAGTGGTACAACTACCGCTCCAACCCGCGTGACCGGGCCCGCGTCCTGGCCACCCTCGACGAGTCGTCGTACAGCGGCGGCAGCATGTCGGGCGACCACCCGATCGCCTGGTGCCAGGACTACCAGGGTGGCCGTTCCTTCTACACGGGCGGCGGCCACACCAAGGAGTCCTACGCCGAACCGGCCTTCCGCCGGCACCTCCTCGGCGGCATCCGCTGGGCGGTCGGCGCCGCCCAGGCGGACTGCCGGCCCGAGAAGGGCTACACGCCGATCTTCGACGGAACGGCGGCCTCACTGGACGGCTGGAAACAGGCGGGCCCCGGCTCCTTCGCCCTGAAGGAGGACGACGGCACGCTGTCGACGGTCGGCGGTATGGGCATGCTCTGGTACGACCGGCGCGAGCTGGGTTCGTACTCGCTCAAGCTCGACTGGCGGATGGCCGGGGACGACAACTCCGGCATCTTCGTCGGCTTCCCGTCCTCCGACGACCCCTGGTCGGCCGTCGACAACGGCTACGAGATCCAGATCGACGCCACGGACGTCCCCGAGAAGACGACGGGCTCCGTCTACGGCTTCCGCTCCGCCGACCTCAAGAAGCGCGACAAGGCGCTGAACCCGCCGGGGGAGTGGAACACCTACGAGATCCGCGTCGAGGGCGAACGCCTTCGCGTCTACCTCAACGGTGTCAAGATCAACGATTTCACCAACACCGATCCGGCGCGCAGCCTGCGCCAGGGCCACATCGGCATCCAGAACCACGGTGACTCCGATGAGGTCTCCTTCCGCGACATCCGCGTGAAGGACCTGCCCTCCGCGCCGGCTCCCGCTCCCTCCGCCCCGAAGCCCGGCTCGGGAGGGGGCCGCTAGACGACGGCGGGCGGAGGACGCCGGACCTCCGCCCGCCGTCTTGACCCGGCGGTTCCGGCGACGGGCGGTCCCGGCGACGGAGCGGTTCCGGCGACGGGCGGTTCCGGGCCGGGCCCCGGGCCCCTCCACCTCACTGACCTCTCTCCGCGTCCCCTGGACCCCTCTCCGTATCCCCTGGGCCTCTCTCCGTGTCCCCTACACCATCTGTACCTCTACGTCATCTGTACCTCACGTCGCGTGTTCCTCGCGTCATGGCAGGAGGCATCCATGTCCACTTCCGCGCTCTCCCCCTCTCCCGTCGGCGTCTGGCTGATCGGCGCCCGCGGCTCGGTAGCGACCACCGCCGTCGCGGGGTGCGCGGCCGTGGCCGCCGGTCTGCACCCACCCGTCGGCATGGTCACGGAGACCCCGCCTTTCGCGGACTGCGGCCTGCCAACGTTGTCGTCACTGGTCTTCGGCGGCCACGACACCGCGAACTGCCCCCTGCCCAAGCGCGCCGAGGAACTCGCCGCGGGCGGCGTCCTGCCGCACGGCCTCCCCGCGGCCGTCCGCGCCGAACTCACCGCCGCCGACGCCGAGATACGCCCCGGCGGCCCCCTGCCGGGCGACACCCGCACCGACGAGGAACTGATCACCGCCTTCGCGCACGACCTGCGCGACTTCACCCACCGCCGGGGCCTGGCACGCACGGTCGTGGTGAACGTGGCTTCCACGGAACCGCTGGGCGCCGGGGCTGGTGGGGTTGACGGGACTGGTGGTGGCCGGGCCGGGGCTGCGGCTTCGAGGGGGGGTGTGGCCTCGGCTGATCGGGGCGTGGGATCTCGCGGCGGGGGTGAGTACTCGGCGGGAGGTTCCGGCGACGGCGACGGCGGCGTGGGCGGGGCGGGCGACGGGGGCGGGGCGAGGCGGCGGCTGCCCGCCAGCTCGCTCTATGCGGCGGCGGCGCTCAGGGCCGACTGCCCCTACGTGAACTTCACCCCCTCCACGGGCCTGCACCATCCCGGCCTGGCCGAGGCGGCACTCGCCGCCGGGCTGCCCCACGCCGGACGTGACGGCAAGACGGGCCAGACCCTGCTGCGGTCGGTGCTCGGCCCGATGTTCGCCCAACGCGCGCTCGCCGTACGCGCCTGGTCCGGCACCAACCTCCTCGGCGGCGGTGACGGCGCCGCCCTCGCCGACCCCGCCGCCGCGGCGGCCAAGAACGCCGGCAAGGAACGCGTACTCGCCGACACCCTCGGCGCCGCCCCCGAAGGCCAGGTCCACATCGACGACGTCCCCTCTCTCGGTGACTGGAAGACCGCCTGGGACCACATCGCCTTCGACGGCTTCCTCGGCGCCCGCATGGTGTTGCAGACCACCTGGCAGGGCTGTGACTCCGCCCTCGCGGCACCCCTGATCCTCGACCTGGCCCGCCTGACCGCCCGAGCCCACGAATGCGGCGTCGCAGGGCCCCTGCCGGAGCTGGCCTTCTACTTCAAGGACCCGGACGCCGGTGCGCCCGCGGCCCTGGGCGAGCAGCACACGGCCCTGCTCGGCCTCGCCGACCGCTTCCGGGACGCCCGGTGACCGCCGCCCGCGACTGGGCCGAACTGCTCCGCCTCCCCGCCCTGTTCACCGTCCCCGGCGACGCCTTCGCCGGCGCGGCGACGACCGGCCTGGCGCCCAACCACCGCACCCTCCTCGCCCTCACCTCCTCCCTCTGCCTGTACGAAGCCGGCATGGCCCTCAACGACTGGGCCGACCGGGCGGAGGACGCCGTCGAACGCCCCGAACGCCCGCTGCCCTCCGGCCGCATCGCCCCGCCCGCGGCCCTGGCTGCGGCCACCGCGCTCACCGCCGCGGGCCTCACCGCCGCCGCCCGCGCCGGCCGCCCGGCCCTCGCGGTGGCGGGCGCCCTCGCGGGCACCGTCTGGGCCTACGACCTGGGCCTGAAGCACACTCCCGCCGGCCCGGCAGCCATGGCCGCCGCCCGAGGACTGGACCTCCTCCTCGGCGCGACCGCCACGGCAGGCCCGGACGACCGCCGACGGGCCACGGCGGCGCTGCCCTCCGCCACGGCCCTCGCCACGCACACCCTCGCGGTCACGGTGGTCTCCCGCCGCGAGGCCCAGGGCGGCTCATCGACCGCCCCCCTCGCCGCGCTGGCGGTCGCCGGGACGGTGGGCCGCCTCGTGAGCGGGGGAGGCCTCCGCACCCGCGCGCCCGGCGCCGACACCGGCACTCGCGTCACGCCACGCCGAGCCCTGCGCGCCGCCCTCGCCCTGGCCTACGTCGGCACCGCCGCCAAGCCTCTCTTCCACGCGGCGCTCAACCCCTCACCTCCGCTCACCCAACGGGCCGTCGGCGGTGGTATCCGCGCCATGATCCCGCTCCAGGCGGCGCTCGCCGCCCGGTCCGGAGCCGTGGGAACCGCCCTGTTCACCGCCGCCCTCGCCCCGGCCGCCCGCAGGTTCGCACGGAAGGTGAGCGTCACATGAGCGACACCGACCCCCGCCCGCCCGACGGCCGTCTCGCCGGTCCTGCCGGTGGCCGTCTCGCCGGGCCTGCCGATGGCCGTTCCGCTGGTCCTGCCGGTGGCCGTCTCGCCGGGCCCGTCGACGGCCGTCCCGCCGGACCCACCGACGGCCGTCCCACCGACGACCGCCCCACCGACGGCCGTCCCACCGGCGACCGCCCCACCGACGGCCGTCCCGGCGGGATCCGCTTCGGCTATGGCACCAACGGCCTCACCGACCTTCGTCTCGACGACGCCCTCGGCCTCCTCGCCGACCTCGGCTACGAGGGTGTCGGACTCACCCTCGACCACATGCACCTCGACCCCCTCGCCCCCGGCCTCGCCGACCGCACCCGTCACGTGGCCCGCAGCCTCGACCGCCGCGGTCTGACCGCCACCGTCGAGACCGGCGCCCGCTACGTCCTCGACCCGCGCCGCAAACACGGCCCCTCCCTCCTCGACCCCGATCCGGACCGCCGAGCCCAACGCGTCCGGCTGCTGATCCGTGCCGTCCAGGTCGCCGCCGACCTGAACGCCCACGCCGTGCACTGCTTCAGCGGCATCACCCCCGCCCACACGTCCGACGACACCGCATGGCAGCGGCTGGCCGACGCCCTCGGCCCCGTCCTGGACGCCGCCGCCACCGCAGGCGTCCCGCTCGCCGTCGAACCCGAGCCCGGCCACCTCCTCTCCTCGCTCGCCGACTTCCACCGACTCCGAACCGAACTCGGCGCCCCCGACCCCGGCCTCCTCGGCCTCACCCTCGACATCGGCCACTGCCAGTGCCTCGAACCGCTCCCCCCCGCCGACTGCGTACGCGCCGCCGCTCCCTGGCTGCACCACGTCCAGATCGAGGACATGCGCCGCGGCGTCCACGAGCACCTGCCCTTCGGCGATGGGGAGATCGACTTCCCGCCCGTCCTCGAAGCCCTGGCCGCCACCGGCTACCGAGGCCTGACGGTCGTCGAACTGCCCCGCCACTCCCACGCCGGGCCGCAGCTCGCCACGGAGTCCATCGCGTTCCTGCGCGAGGCCGTGGCCCCGGGGCGACGAAACGGGGTTCTCGCCTCGGCCGAAGGAGGAACACCGTGACCGACACCCCCGGGGTCGCCGCCCTCCGCACGCGTCTCGAAGCCGACCTCGGCGGAGCCGCCCGTGCCTGGCTCGACCAGGCAGTCGCCGAAGCCGCGGCCCACGCCCGGCGTCCGGAGCAGCCGACGCGGGGGCCGATGCCCACGTGGGAGCTGCGGCTCGCCGAAGCCGGGCGGCGCTGCGGGGCCGACCACGCCGACGCCGCCCGCGTCCTGCTCCTGCACGCGGCGTCCGCGGACCCGGCCACCCTCGCCCGCGTCTACGGTCAGGGCACCGCCCCCGAGCGTCGTGCCGTGCTCCGCGCCCTGCCGCACCTGGTGCCGGGGCCCGAAGCCCTGCCGCTGGTCGAGGACGCCCTGCGGACCAATGACACACGGCTCGTCGCGGCGGCCGTGGGCCCGTACGCCGCGCGGCACCTGGCTCCGCACGACTGGCGCCACGCCGTCCTGAAGTGCCTGTTCACCGGTGTCCCCGTGGACGCCGTCGCCGATCTTCCCCGGCGGGCCCGAGGCGACAGGGAGCTCGCCCGCATGCTCACCGACTTCGCGGGTGAACGCACCGCGGCCGGGCGCGCCGTACCCGACGACCTGCGCCGCGTGCTGTCCCTCACCGACCCGGCGGGCGCTGCGGCCCCGACCGCGCCCTCCGGCCCTGTGGCCCCTTCGACCGGCGAGGAGTAAGAGCCCCGATGCGCATCTTCGACCCCCACATCCACATGACGTCCCGCACCACCGACGACTACGAGGCGATGTACGCGGCGGGCGTCCGCGCGGTGGTGGAACCGGCCTTCTGGCTCGGCCAGCCCCGCACCTCCCCCGCCTCCTTCTTCGACTACTTCGACTCCCTCCTCGGCTGGGAACCCTTCCGCGCCGCCCAGTACGGCATCGCCCACCACTGCACGATCGCCCTCAACCCCAAAGAGGCGAACGACCCGCGCTGCACACCGGTCCTCGACGAACTGCCGCGCTATCTCGTCAAGGACAACGTCGTCGCCGTGGGCGAGATCGGCTACGACTCCATGACGCCGGCCGAGGACACCGCGCTCGCGACCCAGCTGCAGCTCGCGGCCGATCACGAGCTGCCCGCTCTCGTGCACACTCCGCACCGGGACAAGCTCACGGGCCTGCGGCGCACCATCGACGTCGTGCGGGAGTCCGCCCTGCCGCTGGACCGCGTCCTGATCGACCACCTCAACGAGACCACTGTGAAGGAGGCCAAGGACAGCGGCTGCTGGCTCGGCTTCTCCGTCTACCCCGACACCAAGATGGACGAGGACAGGATGGTCGCCATCCTCCGGGACTTCGGGCCCGAACGGGTCCTGGTCAACTCCGCCGCGGACTGGGGCAAGAGCGACCCCCTCAAGACCCGCAAGGTCGCCGACGCCATGCTCGCGGTGGGCTACGACGAGGACGACGTCGACCTGGTGCTGTGGCGCAACCCCGTCGCCTTCTACGGGCTCAGCGGCCGCCTCGCCCTCGACGTCACCGGCACCGACGCCACCCACGAGGGCAACTCCATCCTGCGCGGCGGTGCGTGAACCATGCGCTTCCGGCACCCCGACGGCTCCACCGTCCACCTCGCGTACTGCACCAACGTCCATCCGGCCGAGACCCTGGACGGAGTCGTCGCCCAGCTCCGCGACCACTGCGAACCCGTGCGCAAGAGGCTCGGCAGGGACCGCATCGGCATCGGACTGTGGCTCGCCAAGGACGCCGCCCGCGCCCTCGTCACCGACCCGTCGGCGCTGCGCGGCCTGCGCACCGAACTCGACCGGCGCGGCCTCGAAGTCGTCACCCTCAACGGTTTCCCGTATGAGGGCTTCGGCGACGACGAGGTCAAATACCGCGTCTACAAGCCGGACTGGACCGACCCCGAACGGCTCACCCACACCACGGACCTCGCCCGGCTGCTCGCCTCCCTGCTCCCCGACGACGTCACCGAAGGCACCATCTCCACCCTTCCGCTCGCCTGGCGGACGCCCTTCGACGCCGGCCGCGCCGAGTCCGCCCGCACCGCCCTCACCGCGCTCGCGCAGCGCCTCGACGCCCTCGCGGAGCTGACCGGCCGCTCCATCCGCGTCGGACTCGAACCCGAGCCGGGCTGCACCGTCGAGACGACCGCCGACGCCATCGCCCCCCTCGCCGCTGTCGGGCACGACCGCATCGGCGTGTGCGTCGACACCTGCCACCTCGCCACCTCCTTCGAAGATCCCGCCACCGCCCTCGACGCCCTGACCACTGCGGGCGTCCCCGTCGTCAAATCCCAGCTCTCCGCCGCCCTGCACGCCGAACACCCCCACCTCCCCGAGGTGCGCGAGGCACTCGCCGCCTTCGACGAGCCCCGCTTCCTCCACCAGACCCGCACCCTGACCGCCACCGGCCTGCGCGGCACCGACGACCTCGGCGAGGCCCTGTCCTCCGGCGCGCTGCCCGACACGGGCCCCTGGCGCGCCCACTTCCACGTCCCGCTCCACGCGGCCCCCGCCGCGCCGCTCACCTCCACACTCCCCGTACTGCGGGACGCCCTCGCCCGGCTCGTCGGCGGGCCCGCACCCCTCACCCGCCACCTGGAGGTCGAGACCTACACCTGGCAGGCCCTGCCGCCCGCGCTCCGCCCCCGCGGCCGCTCCCAGCTCGCCGAGGGCATCGCCGCGGAGCTCACCCTCGCCCGCGACCTCCTGACGGACCTCGGCCTGAAGGAACTCCCATGAGCCAGCTCACCCACGGCCGGCACGGTCGGCCCACCCCCCTTCTCGTCCTGGACGTCGTCGGCCTCACCCCGCGTCTCCTCGACCACATGCCGCATCTGAAGGCGCTCGGCCAGTCCGGCTCCCGGGCGCCGCTCGGCACCGTCCTGCCCGCCGTCACCTGCGCCGCCCAGTCCACCTTCCTCACCGGCACCACCCCCTCCGAGCACGGCATCGTCGGCAACGGCTGGTACTTCCGCGAACTCGGCGACGTACTGCTGTGGCGCCAGCACAACGGCCTGGTCGCCGGCGACAAGCTGTGGGACGCCGCCCGCCGCGCGCATCCCGGCTACACCGTCGCCAACATCTGCTGGTGGTACGCGATGGGGGCGGACACCGACTACACCGTCACCCCCCGCCCCGTCTACTACGCCGACGGCCGCAAGGAACCCGACTGCTACACCCGGCCCCCCGAGCTCCACGACGAGCTGACGGACAAGCTCGGCACCTTCCCGCTCTTCCACTTCTGGGGCCCCGGCGCCGACCTCGTGTCCAGCCGGTGGATCGTGGACGCGACCCGGCACATCATCGACACCCGCGACCCCGACCTGGCCCTGTGCTACCTCCCCCACCTCGACTACGACCTGCAGCGCTTCGGCCCCGACGACCCACGCTCCTTCCGGGCCGCCGCCGACCTGGACGCGACCCTCGCCCCACTCCTCGACGACGCCCGGGCCGAGGGCCGCACCGTGGTCGCCCTCTCCGAGTACGGCATCACGCGGGTGAACCGCTCCGTCGACATCAACCGCGTGCTGCGCCGCGCCGGGCTGCTCGACGTGCACACCCAGGACGGCATGGAATACCTCGACCCGATGGCCTCCCGCGCCTTCGCCGTCGCCGACCACCAGATCGCCCACGTTTACGTCCGCCGCCCCGAGGACCTCGAAGCCACCCGCGCCGCACTCGCCGACGTGCCCGGCATCGAGCGGCTCCTGGACGACGAGGGCAAGAAGGCGCATCAGCTCGACCACCCCCGCGCCGGCGAGCTCGTCGCCGTCGCGGAGCCCGACGCCTGGTTCACGTACTACTACTGGCTCGACGACGACCGTGCGCCCGACTTCGCGCAGCTCGTCGAGATCCACCGCAAACCCGGCTACGACCCCGTCGAACTCTTCATGGACCCCGAGGACCCCTACGTCCGCGTGAGGGCGGCGAGCGCGCTGGCCCGCAAGAAACTCGGCATGCGCTACCGCATGGCGGTCGTGCCCCTGGACCCCTCACCTATTCGCGGCAGCCACGGCCGCCTCCCCACGAACGAGGACGAAAGTCCGCTCATCCTGTGCTCCACCCCCCGCGCCGTCGCCGGCCGCGTCGCGGCCACCGATGTGAAATCGCTCCTGCTCCACCTCGCGGGCCTGCAGTGAGAGGCCGCGCGTCGCTGAAGTCACCTGGTTCCCACTGAACCAGAGGGTCCGGGCCCTGCCATCAGGGTCCGGCCCCGAGTGATCCCTGATGCGTTCTTCGAACCCATCCCCGACCCATCCCCGACACGACCCCGACCCCACCCCGACCCACCACCGACGTGACCTGACGCGCCCCTGACAAACCCTTGACCTGGCCGAGGAGAACCGCATGAACCGCAAGACGACGTCCGCCGACCCCGAGCTCGCACACAGACTCAGCCGGCGCGGCATGCTCGGTGTCGCGGCGGGCGCCACCGCAGCCGCCCTCGTCGGCGGCGCCGCCGCCCCGGCCGCCGCGGGGGAGAAGGGCCGGGGCCGCCCCGTCCTGCCGCCCGGACGGCTCGGCATCCAGCTCTACAGCCTGCGCGACAAGATCTCGACCCTCGGCTTCGCCCCCGTCTTCGCCGAGCTGGAGAAGTACGGCTACGACGAGATCGAGTTCGCCGGCTACACCCAGGGCTCCGCGGGCGCCATCACCCTCGCCCAGCTCAAGGCGCTCGCCCGCGACCACGGCCTGCACCCCATCGGGTCCCACGTGGGCTACTACGACGACAACAACCCCGGCGCGTACACCTTCGCGCAAAACCTGGACAAGGTCCTCGACGACGCCGAGGCGCTCGGCCTCAAGCACATCGGGACCGCGTCGGGACCCTTCCGCTACGGCTCGACGGTGGACGGGTGGAAGCGCGCCGCCGAGGACTTCAACACGTACGGTGAGGCGGCCCGCAAGCGCGGCATGAAGTTCTACCAGCACAACCACGCCGAAGAGTTCTCCTTCGCCACGGACAAGCCCAAGGTCCGCCTCTACGACGTGCTGCTCGCCGAGACCGACCCCGACTTCGTGTACCTGGAGATGGACATCTACTGGGCCTTCTGCGCCCAGTTCCGCTTCAGCAAGCGCCCCGACGGCAGGCCGGCGCGTCTCGACCCCCTGGACTACGTGCTCAAGCAGCCGCACCGCTACCCCCTCTTCCACGTCAAGGACGGCGTCCGCGACGAGACGACCCGTGACGGCTACCGCATGAGCGACGTCGGGGACGGCGACATCGACTACAAGAGGTTCCTGTCGAAGGTGACGGCACGCACCCCCCAGGGGCGGCGCTACCACCACTGGCAGACCGAGCACGACAACCCGGTCGACTCCCTCGCCTTCGCCCGGAAGTCCAGCGAGCACCTGCACTCGCTGCGCTCCGGACGCTGCGGGGACTGACCCCGCGCGCCCGGGCGCGGAGGGGCAGGGCCTGGGGCCCCTCCGTGCCCGGGCGCCGCCGGTGGACGGATACGCAGGTGAAAGGCACTCCGAAACCTTGGTATTGTTGTCCATGTCGCCGCGGGGAACACCCCGCGAGGCGGCAGACACCTGGTCCGGGTGGCGGAATGGCAGACGCGCTAGCTTGAGGTGCTAGTGCCCTTTATCGGGCGTGGGGGTTCAAGTCCCCCCTCGGACACCAGCAACCAGCGGCAAGACCGCTGGAGCTCAGCTGAGGCCCCTGTTCACCAGGGGTCTTCTGTGTTTTACGCTCCTTCTGCCGCGCCCTGCGCCCACAGTGACCGTACGTGTCCGAGGTGGCGCGCCATGCACTCCTCCGCCGCGTTCGCGTCGCCCGTCAGCATCAGGTCGAGGAGTTCTCCGTGCTCCTCGGCGGACGGGGTGAGCTGGTCGCGGGCGTCGAGGGTCGTCAGGCCGTAGAGGCGGGAGCGCTTGCGGAGGTCGCCGACCGTCTCGACCAGGCGGTCGTTGCCCGAGAGGGCGAGCAGCGAGAGGTGGAAGCGGCGGTCGGCCTCCAGGTAGCCGATGAGGTCGTGCTCGCGGGCGGCCCGTACGATCTCGTCGGCGATCGGGCGCAGCACCTCCAGGTCCTCGCGGGCGGCGGTGCGGGTGATCCTGCCGATCATGGGCACCTCGATCAGGAGGCGGATCTCCGTGTACTGGTCGAGGTCGCGCTCGTTCACCTCGGTCACGCGGAACCCCTTGTTGCGGACCGGCTCGACCAGGCCTTCCCGCGCCAGGTCGAGCATCGCCTCGCGCACGGGCGTCGCCGAGATGCCGAAGTCCTCCGCGAGGCCGGGTGCGGAGTAGATCTCGCCGGGGCGCAGCTCGCCGGAGATCAGGGCGGCGCGCAAGGCGTGGGCGACCTGGTCGCGCAGCCGCTCCCTGGCGGTGATCAGGTTCTTCTGCTTCAGATGGCCCATGGTGTCCCCTCCGGTGATGCCCGCGCCCGTGGTGCCTGCGCCTGTGCCCGTGCCCGCGCGGAGCACCAACGTACAATGTCACGTTGTCAGTTGGGGCAGGGCCCGGGACAGGGCGCGGGGACGGGCCGCGGGAGAGGGCCCGGCGGGCGGCTCAGAGGGCGAAGCCGGCCGGGAAGGGGTCGTCGGGGTCGAGGAAGTACTGGGCCGTGCCGGTGAGCCAGGCCCGTCCGGTGATCCGTGGCACGACCGCGGGCAGGCCCGCCACCTCGGTCCGGCCGATGAGCCGCCCCGTGAACTCCGTGCCGATGAAGGACTCGTTGACGAAGTCGCGCTCCAGCGGGAGTTCGCCGCGGGCGTGCAGTTGTGCCATGCGGGCCGAGGTGCCCGTGCCGCAGGGGGAGCGGTCGAACCAGCCGGGGTGGATCGCCATCGCGTGCCGGGAGCGGTGGGCGTCCGAACCGGGCGCGATCAGGTAGACGTGCTTGAGTCCGGCGATGTCGGGCTGCTCGGGGTGGACCGGGCGGTCGGGTGAGGCGTTGATCGCCGCCATGACGGCGAGGCCCGCCGCGAGCAGGTCGTCCTTGCGGTCGCGGGTGAACGGCAGCCCCAGGGCGTCGAGGTGCGCGAAGGCGTAGAAGTTGCCGCCGAAGGCCAGGTCGTAGGTGACCGTGCCGTGTCCCGGCACGTCGATCTTGCGGTCGAGGGCGACGCAGAACGCGGGGACGTTGGTCAGCGTGGCCGAGGTCGCCGCGCCGTCGGTGACGCTCACGTCGACCCGGATCAGTCCGGCGGGGGTGTCGAGGCGGACCGTCGTGACCGGCTCGGTGACCGGGACCATGCCGGTCTCCACCAGGACCGTGGCCACGCCGATGGTGCCGTGCCCGCACATGGGCAGCACGCCGGACACCTCGATGTAGAGGACCCCGTAGTCGGCGTCGGGGCGGGTCGGCGGCTGGAGCAGCGCGCCGCTCATCGCGGAGTGGCCGCGCGGCTCGTGCATCAGAAGGGTGCGCAGGTGATCCAGGTGCTCGATGAAGTGCAGCCTGCGGTCGGCCATGGTGGCGCCGGGGATCACCCCGACGCCGCCGGTGATCACGCGTGTGGGCATGCCCTCGGTGTGCGAATCGACGGCGTGGAAGACGTGACGGGTGCGCATACGGCTCCTTCGTCGGTCGGTGGGAGCGCCGGGGGTCTCGGCCGGCTCAGCGGTGGCCTGCCGCCAGGGCCTTCTCGGTGGCCGCGCGCACCAGTGCTTCCGCGGGTCCGCCGAGCGGGAGGCGCGGCGGTCGGGTGGGCCCGCCGCGGCGGCCCGCCAGGTCCATCGAGAGCTTGATGGACTGCACGAACTCGGTCCCGGAGTCCTGGCGCAGCAGCGGGTGCAGGGCCCGGTAGAGAGGCAGCGCCGTCTCCAGGTCGTGGGCGCAGGCCGCGCGGTAGAGCTCCGCGCAGGCGGCGGGGAAGGCGTTCGGGTAACCGGCGATCCAGCCGACCGCGCCCGCGAGGGCCAGTTCGAGGAGCACGTCGTCGGCGCCGACGAGGAGGTCGAGATCCGGGACGAGTTCGGCCGTCTCGTACGCCCTGCGCACGTCGCCGCTGAAGTCCTTCACCGCCACGACGGCTCCGTCGCCGTGGAGCCGGGCCAGCAGCTCCGGCGTGAGGTCGACCCTGGTGTCCAGGGGGTTGTTGTACGCGACCACGGGCACGCCGGCCCCGGCGACCTCGGTGTAGTGGGCGCGTACGGCCCGCTCGTCGGCGCGGTAGGCGTTCGGCGGCAGCAGCAGCACGGAACCGCAGCCCGCGTCGGCCGCCTGCTCGGCCCAGCGGCGGGACTCGGCACTGCCGTAGGCGGAGACGCCCGGCATGACGCGGGCCCCGTCGCCCGCCGCCTCGACGGCGGTCCGCACGACGCGCTCGCGCTCGTCGTCGGTGAGGGTCTGGTACTCGCCGAGGGAGCCGTTGGGGACCACGCCGTCGCAGCCGTTGGCGAGGAGGTGGGCGACATGTGCGGCGTACGCGTCGTAGTCGACGGAGAGGTCATCGCGCAGGGGGAGCGCGGTGGCGACCATGATGCCGCGCCAGGGGCGGGACGGGGACCACGCGGCGGTCAGGGGGTGCGTCGTCGTCATGAAGGGTGCCCTTCCGAGGGGTCGTCGGGAGCTGCGGGTGGTGGGTCCGCTGGGGTGAGTGAGGCGAGAGTGCCCAGAGGGACGGGCGTGGCGAGGAGGCGGCGGTCCGGCGGCGCGGGGGTGGCGTCGGGCGCGGCGGCGGCCAGGCAGGCCACGGCCGTGCCGCACACGCGGCCCTGGCACCAGCCCATGCCGGCGCGCGTGAGGAGTTTGACGCTACGGGGGTCGCGGGCGCCGTAGTCCGCCACCGCCTCGCGGACCCGGGCCGCCGTCACCTCCTCGCAGCGGCACACCTCCGTGTCGTCGCCGAGCCACCGTGTCCAGCCCGGGCCCGGCGCGTGCGCGGCGGCCATGGCGTCGGCGAAGGCGCGCAGGTGGTCGCGGCGGCGGCGCAGGGCGCGCAGGCGGCGGGCCGGGGCAGGCCGCCGCCCCGTCAGCCTGGCGGTGATCGCCAGGGCCGCCAACTCGCCCTCCACGAGCGCCGCTTGCGCCCCGCCGACGCCGGACGTCTCGCCCGCCGCCCACAGGCCGCGCAGCGAGGTCTCCTGGAGCGGGCCCAGTTCCAGGGCGTACGTGCCGTCGGCGGCGCGGCGGGTTGCGCAGCCGAGGGTGGTCGCCAGTTCGGTCCGCGGGACCAGGCCGTGCCCGACGGCCAGGGCGTCGCAGGCGACGCGGCGTTCCGAGCCGGGGACCGGGCGCCAGTCGCGGCCGAGGCGGGAGACCGTCACCGCCTCGACGCGGTCGGCGCCGTGTGCCTCGGTGACCGCGCTGCGGGTGCGCGGGCGCACACGGTGGCGCAGCAGGGCCGCGCCGTGGCGGGCGGCTTCCGTCAGCTTTCCGGGGTTGGCGGCGAGGGCGGCCGGGTGGCGGGCGTAGCCGAGGTAGCCGGAGGCCTCGATCACCTCGGGGACGTCGGCTCCGGCGGCGGCGAGCGAGGTGGCCGCGGCGAGCAGGAGCGGGCCGCTGCCCGCCACGACCACACGTGTGCCGGGCAGGGCCAGGCCGGACTTCAGCATGGCCTGGGCGCCGCCCGCGCTGACGACGCCGGGGAGGGTCCAGCCGGGGAAGGGGAGGTGTCGTTCGTGGGAGCCGGTGGCCAGGAGCATCGCGCGCGCCTGGACCGTCGTACCCGTCCCCGGGGCGCTCGCGTCGTCATCGTCCCCCTCGCCGGTCAGGGCGTGGAGGGACCACGGGGAGCCCGGCGCCTCGCGCGTCATCGACCAGACGTGGTGACCGTAGAGCCGGGTGACGCCCTCCGCGGCGTCCAGGCGTTCGCGGAGGCCGGCGAAGACGCGCCAGTCGTGGTGCAGCGCGTCGGGGCGGGTGGCGCGCGCGGCCGGGGCCGGATGCCGGTAGTACTGGCCGCCGGGCTGCTGGGCGGCGTCCAACAGGGCCACGGTCAGGCCCTGTTCGGCGGCCGTGACCGCCGCGGCGAGGCCTGCCGGCCCCGCGCCGAGGACCGCCACGTCGTACGGGTCACCGGGGCTCGGCATGGCCGTGGCCCTTCTGCGTGGTGACCTCGTCGCCGGGCCGGGCGGTCACCAGGCAGGCGCGGCGGTTGGGGCGGCCGTTGACGGTGGCCAGGCAGTCGTGGCACTGGCCGATCCCGCAGAAGGCTCCGCGCGGCCGGGCGGCGCCCCGGGTCTCCCGCCAGGCGAGGATGCCCGCCGTCCAGAGAGCGGCGGCGATGGACTGGCCCGGCCGGGCCGCGACGCGGCGGCCGTCGAAGGTGAAGAAGTGGGTGGCGTCGGTCGCGCCCACGAGGTCCGCGGGCGTCGTCCTGTCGGCTTGCCCCATGGGGGCGGCTCCTCTCATGCGGCGGCTTCCCCGCTGTGGCGGCCATGGCGTGCTCGTCTCCCGGAGCCGCCTCACGGCGGCGCCGGCTCGCGGGCGAAGCGTTCCGGGGCGAAGGGCGACGGATCGAGCGGGGGCTCGGCTTCCGTCAGGAAACCGGTGATCAGCAGGCCGGTCGCCGGGGCGAGGCCGATTCCCGCGCCCTCGTGGCCGCACGCGTGCAGCAGCCCGGGGACCCGGGGGTCGGGGCCGATGGCGGGGAGGTGGTCGGGGAGGTAGGGGCGGAAGCCCGCGTAGGCGCGGAGCGCGCGGGCCCGGGCGAGGGCCGGGAACAGCCGGGTCGCCTGGGACGCCAGGCGCCGCAGCGCCTCCACCGAGAGCGCGCGGTCGAAGCCGACCCGTTCCCTGCTCGCCCCGATCAGCACCGGGCCCGCCTGGGTGCCCTCCACCACGGCGGACGTCTGCAGGGCTGCCGACCCGCTCGCCACGTCGGCGACGTACTCCGCGGAGTACACCTTGTGCCGCACCAGGCGCGGCAGGGGTTCGGTGACCAGGACGAAGCCGCGGCGGGGGCGTATCGGCAGCTCCACGCCCGCCATGCGGGCCAGTCGACCGCCCCAGGCGCCGGTCGCGTTGACCACGTGGGGGGCTCGGATCTCGCCCTTCGCGGTCCGGACGCCGCGCACCGCGCCGCCCTTCTCCGTCAGCACCGCCGTGACCTCCTCGCCGAGCCGCAGCGACAGGCGTCCCGTGCCGACCGCGGCGCGCAGCAGGTGGGCCGCGGCCAGGGCCGGCTGCACCTGCGCGTCCTGCGGGTAGTGGCAGCCGCCGGTGAGATCGGGCGCGAGGTGGGGTTCGTGGTCGGCGAGGCGGTCGGCGGGGACGTCGGCCGCCGTCACGCCCGCGCGCCGCTGCTCCGCCGCGAGGGCCCGCAGGGCGGTCAGTTCCGCCTCCGTCGAGGCCACGACCAGGCCGCCCTTCCGCTCGTACTCGATGTCCGGCGGGGACTCGGCGGCGAGTTCGGTCCACAGCCGGGTGGAGAGCAGCGCGAGTCGCAGCTCGGGGCCCGGTTCCTTGTCGGACACGAGGAGGTTGCCCTCACCCGCGCCCGTGGTGCCGCCCGCGACGGGGCCGCGGTCGACGACGGTGACGTGGAGGCCGGCGCGGGAGGCGTAGTGGGCGCAGGCGGCGCCGATCATCCCTGCTCCCACGACGATGACGTCCGAGAAATCCGGTGGTCCGGAGGGGTGTCTCGTGAGCACAGCAGTAATATTTCACATGGCACTAAGGCTGCCAAGAGGGCGTGCGCCACGAGGAGTTGGGGTCTGGCGGTCGCTTCAGTCGCCGCGCTGGTGGGCGCCCGGGGTGTAACCGAGCGAGCGGCGGAACACGTCGATGAACGCGCTGGCCGACGCCCAGCCGCAGCGGTGCGCGACCGTGGTGACGGCCACGCCGTCGGCCAGCATGCGCAGGGCGTGGTAGAGGCGGAGCTGGGTGCGCCACTGGGGGAAGGTCATGCCGAGCTCGCGGCGGAAGAGGCGGCTGAGGGTGCGCTCACCCGCTCCGGCGGTTGCGGCCAGTTCGGCGAGGCCGCGCGGGTCGGCGGGGTCGCGGTGCAGTTGCCCGCAGACGGCGGCGAGGCGGGGGTCCTTGGGGGTGGGCAGCTGGACGGGCTGCTGCGGGGAGACGCGGAGCTGGTCGAGGAGCACCGCGCGCAGGCGCCGGCGCTCCGGGGTGTCCTCGTGCGGGGCACGCGTGCAGGCGAGGATCAGTTCGCGCAGCAGCGGGCTGACGGTGAGGACGGCCGGGGCGTCAAGGCCGAGCGGGTTGGCGTCGGCGGGCAGGCCGAGCAGGTGCAGGGCGAGGTGGCCGTGGGCGCGGTGCGCGTGGACGCAGCCCGCGGGGACCCAGATGGCCCGGGTGCCCGGCGCGAACCAGGTTCCGGCGTCGGTGGTGACGGCCACGACGCCGGAACCCGCGTAGATGATCTGGTGGTTGTCGTGGCGGTGCGCGTCGATGGACTCGCCGGGCGCCAGTGACCGGGTGTCCGTGGGGGCCTCGGGGGTGTGGCGGATCGTGCGGCGGTTTTCCGGCATGGGTCGGCACTTTATCGGAAGCGCGCCAGGGGTCGCGTGGCGACGATGGAGTGATGTCAACGATGGAACCCACGAGCGAACTGCCCTGCCCGGAGGCCGACAAGGCCCGTCGCCCGGAGTCCGGCACGCGCCCTCGCCCGGAGTCCGGCACGCGCCCTCGCCCGGCGGCCGACACGCGCACTCACCCGGAGTCCGGCACGCGCCCTCGCCCGGAGTCCGGCACGCGCCCTCGCCCGGCGGCCGATAAGGGCCCTCGCCCGGAGGCCGACAAGGCCCTTCGCCCGGAGGTCGGCACGTGCACTCACCCGGAGGATACGAGGCCGGCCCCGGCCGTGGCGGCAACCGGAGCCTCGGCCGCTCCCGGCACCGAGGCCCCCACGCCTCCCGAGGGCAAGGCCCCGCCGGCCCGTCGCCCCATCGTCCTCCTCGCCCTGGCCCACGCCTGCGTGGACCTCTACCAAGGCGCCGTCGCCGCCCTCGTCCCCTTCTTCGTGGCCGAGCGCGCCTACACCTACGCCGCCGCCTCCGGCGTCGTCCTCGCCGCCTCGCTGCTCTCCTCCGTGGTGCAGCCGGTGTTCGGGGCGCTCACCGACCGGTGGGCCATGCCCTGGCTGCTGCCCGTGAGCACGCTGGTGGGCGGCATAGGCGTCGCCCTCGCCGGGCTCACCGGCAGCTACGCCCTGACGCTCGCGGTCGTCGGCCTCTCCGGCATCGGCGTGGCCGCGTACCACCCCGAGGCGGCCCGCGTGGCCCGGCGGGCGAGCCGCGGCAGCCACGCGGCCATGAGCTGGTTCTCCCTCGGCGGCAACCTCGGCTTCGCGACCGCTCCGCTGCTGGTCTCCGCCATCGCCGCCTCCGGCGGCCTCGGCGCCTCACCGCTCCTCGTGGTGCCCGCCCTCGCCGGGGCCGTGCTCTGCGTCGCCGCGCTGCGGGGCGTGAAGGCCGTCGAGGCGGCGACGCCCAAGGGGGTCCACCGGGAGCCCGGCGCCGACGACTGGCCCTCCTTCCTCCGGCTCTCCGGGGCCATCGTCTGCCGCTCGATCGTCTTCGTCGGGCTCGGCGCCTTCATCTCGCTGTACGCGCGCCAGCGCACCGGGGGCGGCGAAGCCGCGGGCACGGCCGCCCTGTTCGTGCTCTACATCGGCGGCGCCCTCGGCACCGTCGCGGGCGGCAGGCTCGCCGCGCTGTTCGGGCGCGTCCCGGTGGTGCGGTGGTCGTACGCCCTGACGGTCCCCGCGGTGGCCGGCGTCGTCCTCGTACCCGGACCCTTGTTCCACGTCTTCGTCCTGCTCACCTCGGCCGGGCTCTACGTGCCGTTCTCCCTGCACATCACCCTCGGCCAGGACTTCCTGCCGCGCAGGGTGGGCACCGCGGGTGGCGTCACACTCGGCCTCACCGTGAGCGTGGGCGGCCTCGCGAGCCCGCTGATCGGCGCCCTCGCCGACGCCACGTCCCTGCGGACCGCCCTGGCGCCGCTCATCGCGCTGCCCGCGCTCGGTTGGCTCCTCCTGCGCACACTGCGCGAACCGGACGGCGAAGCCCCGCGTCGCGCCTGAAGCCCCGCGTCGCGCCTGAAGCGCGGACCCTTTCGGTCCCCGCCCCCGAAGCACCGCAAGGACCTCGCGCCCCAGCGAATTCGGTGTCTGAGGGGTTGTCAGTGCAATTTCACATTACTACGTTACGCATCACATGGCCCGGACGGGTCCTCGCGAGGCCGCCGTCCCGGAGCCGCCAAACGTGCTGCCCGGCGCGGCAGTTGTGCGCCCTCGGGCCGTCACACCCCACACCTCCCACACAGGAGCCCCGATGTTCCGGTTACGCCCAAGAACCCTGCGCAGATCCGTCCTCGCCGGCGTTCTCGCCGCGAGCCTCTGCGTCACGGCCGCGCCCCTCTCCGCCCACGCGGCCGACAGCGCCGCCCCCGCCCGTGCGACGGCTGCCGAGCCCGACTCCCGTGACGTCGTCGAGCGCAGGGCGTCCGCCCCCGATCCGGCCGCCCGCGCGCTGGCCGCGCCCGGTCGCCTCAAGAAGGGGCAGGTCCCCGGGCCCCGTACGCCGAAGCCGAAGGCCGAGCAGCGGGCCAAGGGCCAGGACGGGCCCGCGACCGCGCCCTGCACTCTCGACGGCGTCACCTCGCTCGGGCCCGAGGCGTTCGCCGACTTCCTCGCCGATCCCGCCGTCACCGCGGAAGGCTGTCTGCGGACCCTCATATGGACCTGGGACCGGCGGCTCGCCCCCGTGATGTCGGACGCCCACGTCCAGGCGGTGTCCGGACGCGTCAGCCGGCTCGCCGCCACGCACGACGGCAGGAACGGCACCAACCTCCTGGAACTGCTCACCTACCTGCACGCCGTCGCCTACCAGGACTTCTCGCACGACGAGATCGACGTCACCGACGGCCCCACCGTCGACGCCATGCGCCGCGCCGTCGCCGCCTTCGGCGCGGCGCCCCGCACGTTCGACGCGACCGGCGCCAACGCCGACTGCCTGCGCGAGGCGCTGTACGCGGCGAGCGCTCCGGGGCTGCGGCAGCACCAACTGCCGCTCGTCAAGAAGGTCCTGGCGACCATGGACGCCGACCACCCCGGCACCGCGAAGGACGCCGCCTGGGGCGGGTCCGCGCTCGCCGCGCTCTCCCTGAACTACCTCGGCGTCTACCCCGGCAACCGGGACACCGCCTTCCACGCGGCGGCCAAGGCGGACCCGGCTTACCGCGCGGCCTTCAAGGCGTTCGCCGGGCACACCCATCTCAAGGGCACGGGCAACGCCTCGGTGGTGCGGGACGCGCTCAGTGAGTACGGCAGGTTCGGGCAGATCGACGGGGTCAGGAGCGAGACCGTCAGCGGTCTCGGCGGCCTCGTCGCCGTGACCGCACGCGACTTCGGCGAGGGCAGCGGGCCCTGGGTGAAGGTCGCGACCTGGCTGAACGAGTACGACGCCTGCGCGCCGTACGGCGTCTGCCGGGCGGACATCGAGCGCCGCATCTTCCCGCACACGTACACCTACGACAAGGGCGGCATGAAGGTCCGCACGGCGCTGGGCCGGGGCGCCGTCGACCAGCTCTACTACGCGAGCAAGCAGGTCAAGGCGCAGTTCCACCGCGTCCTCGGCGCCGATGAGCCACTGGCGGGCGACCCCAACACCGGCCTGACGACCGTGCTCTACGCCTCCCGCGCCGACTACGAGAACTACCACCCCCTGCTCACCGGCATGGGCACCGACAACGGAGGCGTGTACATCGAGCGGGGCGCGACCTTCTACACCTACCAGCGGCGCGTGCCCCAGGACTCCACGCTCACGCTGGAGGAACTCTTCCGCCACGAGTACACCCACTACCTCAACGGCCGCTGGGCGGTCCCCGGCTTCTTCGGCGAGGGCCCCTGGTACGAGAACGACCGGACCACCGCCATGGACGAGGGGACGGCCGAGTTCTTCGCCGGAGCGACGCGCGACGACGGCGTGAAGGTCCGCAAGGCGCTGGTGCGGGGCATCATCGACGACACGGCGAACGGCGGTCCCCGGATGACCGTCCGGCAGATCCTGCACGCCACGTACGACGGCGACGGCTTCCGCTTCTACGACTACGCGGGGACGTTCTTCGAGTTCCTGTGGGCGGAGCGGCCGAGCCTGCTGAAGGAGATGTACCGGCACCTGCGCGCCGACGACCCGGCGGCCTTCGACGCCTGGCGCGACCGGCTCGGCGGGGACGGCGCGGTGCAGCGCGCGTACGACGCCTTCCTCGACGAGCAGATCGCGCACGTCGACGACCTCTTCGTGCCGGACACGACGTACGTCCCGGTCGGCGAGCTGCGGGACAGCACCGCCGCCCAGGTCCGCACCTCGTTCAGGTCGGCGACGGGTGTCACGCCCGAGTGCCGCTCCAACGGGGCGCCGGACCGGCCGCGTTACCTCTGCGGCGGCCGCGTCACCGCGAACCTCAGCGCCTCCGACGACCCGGACGCCGTCTTCGAGGACATGTCCGAGACGGTCGACCACTACCTGCTCGACCGGGCCGCCGCGGGTGGGCGGCACAACAACCTCACCGACATGAACTGCTCGTTCGGCGAGGTGGACGTCTGGAGCGACGGCCGGGCCGGCAGCGCGGACTTCGCCTGCGAGGGTCCGTTGCGGAGCTGACCCGGCAGCCCCTGTCAGGCGGTCGCGCCCACGAGGAGCTCGGCCGCCGCGATGCCCGAGACGCGGGTCGCCCCGTGTGTGATCAGGTGGGCGGCTCCCAGCGAGTCGCCCGCCGGTACCCCCATCTCGACGACCAGGGCGTCGGGGCGGCTGCGCAGGAGCCGGGTCAGCGTGTCCGTCATCCAGCGGTGGCGGGCCGCGTCGCGGACCACGACCACCAGGGCGCGGCCCGCCGCCGGGGTCAGGACCTCGCGGTCCAGGAGATCACCGGCGTGGGCCACCTCCGGCTCCGTCAGACGGACGGACGTGGTGCCGGGGCGCAGGTCGCGCAGGGGTTCGGCGACGCCCCAGGGGGTGCGGCCGTCCACCGCGAGGTTCATGGTGGGGGAGAGCTCCACCACGTGCGGTGCGCCGGTCAGGGGCAGCGCCGCCGCCGCGCGGTCCCGTACGCGGATCGCGCGGCGCGCCGCGACCAGGCCGATCCCGGAGTCCTCCGCGGCCCGCGCCACGGCCCGCGACCGCTCGCCGGACCAGGCCGCGAACTCCCGTACGCGCCCGCTCGCCTCGGCGAGGCGTTCCTCGGGGAGCGTGCCCTCGTGGACCGCCTTCACCAGGGCGGTGGAGAGCAGGTCGGCCGTGGCCTCGTCGGCGCTCTCGCCGCCCACGCACACCGCGTCGACGCCGCCCGCGAGCGCCCGTACGGTGGCGCCGTCGATGCCGTAGCGGTCGGTGACGGCGCCCATCTCGATGCCGTCGGTGACGAGGAGCCCGTCGAAGCGGAGTTCGCCGCGCAGCAGGTCCACCAGGATGCGGTGGCTGAGGGTCGCGGGCAGGTCCGGGTCGTAGGCGGGGGCGAGGAGATGGGCGGTCATCACCGCGCGGACGCCCGCCTCCATCGCCGCGATGAACGGCGGCAGCGCGGTGAGCGCGATCTCCTCCGCCGAGCCCTGCACCTGCGGCAGGCCGTAGTGCGAGTCCACGACCGTGTCGCCGTGGCCGGGGAAGTGCTTGGCGCAGGCCGCGACGCCCGCCCCCTGGAGGCCGCGCACCCAGGCGGCCGTGTGGCGGGAGACGATGTCGGTGCGGGAGCCGAACGAGCGGACGCCGATCACCGGGTTGAGCGGGTTGGAGTTGACGTCGGCGCTCGGCGCGAAGTTGAGCGAGACACCCGCCGCGTGCAGATCGCGGCCGATGTCGTGTGCGACGCGCTCGGTCAGGTCGATGTCGTCGACCGCGCCGAGGGCGAGGTTCCCCGGACGTGACGAGCCGGTCCAGGCCTCCATGCGGGTCACGTCACCCGCCTCCTCGTCGATGGCGACGATCAGATCGGGGTTCTCCGCGCGCAGGGCCGCGGTGAGCCGCGCGACCTGCTCGACGCTCTCGATGTTCCGCGCGAACAGCACGACGGAGCCCAGGCCCTCGGAGATCTTGCGGCGCACCCAGTCGGGGGCCGTGGTGCCCTCGAAGCCGGGCTGCAGCACGGAGTTGGCGAGGTGCTCCAGAGTCGGGTCACTGCTGGATGCCATGGCGCGACCTCCGAAGTTGCGGTACGTGACGGATGCGGACGGCGGCTCGTGGTGCGGGTGTGGGGGGCGGGTCTCCTGCTGATTGGTCCAGGCCAATCTGGAGATAGTGGATATTGGCTCGCATCGATCGGGGCTGTCAAGGAGTCCGAACCGGCCGAGGCGGGCGAATCGCGTATGGCGGCCGGACACGTGCGCGATCCTGGTGACTTCGGCGGTCCGCGACCGATGAGGAGTAAGCCATGCGCAGGTACGAGCTCGTCGGCAGGCGCGACATCAGACTGCGCACCGAGGTGGCGGTGCCCGGGCCCGGACCGCTGGAGGTCCTCGTCCGGGTGCGCGCCTGCACGGTCTGCAACCGCAGCGACCTCGCCTACTTCCACTACCACGGGCTGCGCGAGCACTGCTCCCAGGGCTGTTTCGGGCACGAGGTCGCCGGGGTCGTCGAGGCCACGGGAGCCGGCGTCAGCCGTGTCGTCCCGGGGCAGCGCGTCTTCGTGCGCACGCCGCTCACCACCGGCTACGCCGACTTCGCGCTGGCCCGTGAGATCGCCGTGGGCGTGCTGCCCGACTCCGTCCCCTTCGAGCAGGGCGCGATCCTCCAGCTCCTGCCTCTCGCCGTGCACGCCACGCGCGGCGTCCGGCTCGGCGACCGGGTCGTCATCGTCGGACAGGGGCCCGTGGGGCAGCTCGCGCTGCGCGTCGCCGTGGCCCGCGGGGCCGCCGAGGTCGTCGCCGTCGACCTCGACGACTGGCGGCTCGAACGCTCGGCCGCGGCGGGCGCGGACGCCGTACGGCGCGTGGACGGCGGCAGCGGGCAACTCGCGTCCGTCGGAGCCGACTTCGACGTCGCGATCGACGCAGTCGGCACCCCCACGACCCTCAACGCCTGTGTGGGCCTCGTCCGCCAGAACGGCCTCGTGGTGATGCTGGGCACCCACCACATCGACACCCGCGTCTCCGTCGACCTCGTCACGTGGGAGCGCAAGGGGCTGCGCGTGCACAGCTCCGCCGAGCCGCTGGACACCGCGCGCGCCGAGGCCCTCGCCGTCGCCGAACGCCTCGCGCACCGCCGCCCCGACGCGCTGCGCCTCCCCGACCTGCTCACGCACACCTACCCCCTGGAAGAACTGCCGAAGGCCATGGAGCAGCTCTCCGCGAGCAGCGCGCTCTACCCGGACGCGGAGAGCGCCCCCTACGACGGCCCGCCGCGCGAGACGCTGAAGGTGGCGATCGTCCCCTGAGCGGGGTTCCGGCGTGAGGTGGGGCATCGCGGGCCACGGCGACATCGTGACGCGCCGGGCCCTGCCCGCCCTGCGCGCCCTCGGCGAGGAGCCCGCCGTCCTCTGGGGCCGCGACGCGCACCGGGCGGCGCGCGTCGCCGAGCGGTACGGGGTGCCGCGGTCGGGCGCCGACCCCGGGGTGCTCCTGCGGGGCGTCGACGCCGTGTACGTGGCCACGCCCGTCGCCGCCCATGTGCCGCTCGCCGCCGCCGCCCTGGACGCGGGCCTTCCGGTACTGGTCGAGAAGCCGCTCGCCGGGGGCCTCGGCAGCCCGGGCCTCGGCGGGGGAGGCCTCGGCCGCGGGGGCGGCCCGGCGTGGCGGTGCGCCGGGGTCGCCTACTACCGCAGGCTCGCGCCCGCCGTGCGACGCCTGCGCGCGGAGCTGCGGGGCTGGACGCCGGAGCGGGTGGAGGTGCGGTTCCGCTGCGCGTTCGCGCCGGGCCCCGACGACCCGATGCGCTGGCGCACGGACCCGGCGGTCTCCGGCGGCGGCGTCCTGGCGGACGCCGGCAGCCACCGCGTCGACCTCCTGCTGCACCTCTTCGGCCGCCCGCTGGAGGTGAGCGCCCGCCTCACGGACCGCTTCCCGGCAGGCGCGGAACGCCGGGCCGACCTCACGCTGCGCTGGCCGCACGGACTGACGGCACGCTGCGTGATGGCGTGGGGCGAGGGCGCTCCGGTGGACCGGCTCGAACTCCACGGCGCGGGACGCACCGTGACGCTCGATCCGCTGGACGAGGGGCGGTTGGCGGGGCTTGGCCGTGGTGAGGAGGGGGCGCCGGGAGCGGACTCGGGGGTGCTTCTCCTGCCCCCTTTCGCCAACCCCCACCAACCCCTGTTCGCCGACTTCGCCGAAGCCGTCGGTGAAGGGCGTGCGCCGGTCTGCCCGCTCGCCGAGGGCCGCCTCGTCGACGACGTGATCGTGGCGGCCGGTCGGTCCAGCGCGGCCGGGGGAAGGCCGACGCCGCTCCGGTGCACCCGACCGTGACCGGCCGCGTCGGCTCCGGGCGTCACGCCCCGTCGTCCGCCGACCACGGCCGCAGCCAGCGGGGGTCCGGAGTGTCACCGGCGCGTACGAAGCGGGCGTCGACGGAGAGGCGCATCGCGTCCGTCGTCGTGTCCAGGGACGCGTGGATGATGCGGGGGAGGTGCACCATCACGTCGCCCGCCGCGAAGTCCGCCCACAGCCAGCGGCGGCCGAGGGCCTTCGCCGTCAGCTCCAGGTCATGGCAGATCTGCCGGCGGTCCCCCGGGCGGTCGGTGATGTCGCGCAGCGGCTCGTACTCCTCGGGCGGCAGCCGGTGCGAACCCTCCAGGTACACCAGCGCACCCGTGCGCGGCGGGCAGTCGCCCACCGGTATCCAGAAGGTGACGACCCGGGGCGAGCCCTGGTCCATGTAGTCGAAGTCGACGTGCGCGCGGGAGGCCCGCCGCGTGCCCCGGTGGAAGTGGCGGAGTATGCGGCGGGGCAGCATGCGCGCTTCGGCGTCGAGGAGTTGGGAGGCCAGCGCGGCCAGCACCGGATCGCCCACGAAGTCGTCGAAGGCGGCCGAGCGGACGAAGGCGTACGCGGGGTGGCCGGCCACCCCGTACTCCGGGACGCCTTCCGGCACCCGGCCGGAGAACACACCGTCCTCGGGCTCGCCGCCCTCGACGAGCAGGCCCGGCGGGAACAGCGAGAAGTAATGGCCCCGCAGACGCAGGACGTCCGCCCGGTCGAGCAGCCCCGGCAGGTACAAGTAGCCGTCCCCGTGCAGCCGTCGGCGCAGCGCGGCCGGGTCCCGGGGCGACAGCAGGTCCGCGCTGGGGCGCAGCGGGGCGAACAGCTCCGGAGTGAAGGGTATGGGTACGCCGTTCGACGACAGGTTCACGGTGCGTGTCCTTTGGTCAGGAGACGTCGGCGGCGGCCGGGGCGGACGTCAGTAGACGCCTTCCACGGCCCCGCCGTTGGCTCCGCCGTCCTTTTGGAAGGGGCGTACCGCGGCCACGCCGTCCCAGGGGAACCACGGGTGCGGCCCGGTCCTGACGGCGCTGTCGCGTTCCAGGAGGTTGGGCAGGAAGAGGTCTTCGAGGAGCGTGGTGGCGCGCACCCGGCCGCGCTCACCGACGGCCACCTCGCGCCAGGGGTCCGCGGGGTCGACGACCTTCAGGACCGCGAAGGGCGGCGGCAGATGGTAGGAGTGCCCGGTGCCGCCGGGCACGTCGGGGGCGCCCGCCACCGCGTCGGCCTGCAGCGCGTGCCCGACCAGGGTGTTCCCGTAGGTGTCGATCCACTGCACGCCCGGCAGATGCTCCGCGCGCAGGAACTCCGCCTCGGCCGCGGTGCACGAGGTGCCGCCCGTGCACACCGCCCTGATGCCGTACGTGTGCAGCGGGCGCGGCAGCCGCATCGCCAGTTCCAGGAGCAGCCGCGAGGTGGTGAAGAGCAGGGAGGGGCGCTCGGCGGCGAGCAGGGCGAGCGTCTGGTCGACGAGGTGCGCGGTGTACGCGTCCGCCTCGCCGTCCGCGCGCAGCGCCGCCTTCACCCAGCGCGGGTCGAAGTCGATGGCGTGCACGGCGCCGTGCCAGCTGTCCGCGAGGCCTTCCACGAAGTGCCCGTAGGCGTGCGGCCCGCTCGGCGTCATGGCGAGCACGTCGCCGCCGGCCACACCGCGCGCCTCCAGCACGGTGCGGTAGATCTCCACGTCGTACGCGAGGCGCGTGACGTTGACGATCCGGCACGGAGGGCCGGTCGTGCCGCCGGTCTCGAAGACGCGGAAGGGACGGTCGCGGTAGCCGTGGGGGCGCAGGTCACGGGCGGACGCGGCGCGCAGTTCCGCCTTGTCGAACAGGCCGAAGAGTTCCAGGGCGGCGAAGCCGTCGACGTCCTTGAGGGGGTCGAAGCCGAGCCGCGCGCGCCGGGCGGCCCAGAAGGGGCTCGCGGTCTCCGGTCCGAAGTGCCAGCGCATCATGCGGCGCGTCCAGGTGTCGAGGTCGACCGCGAGCTCGGGCACGCGTTCGCGCAGCAGGTCGGGCAGCGTGCCGAGGGCGGTCGTCATACGGGCCTCACTTCGCTGGGCGGTACACGAACAGGGAGTCGGCGGTGGCGGCCCGCACGGTGTCGGGCGTGGCGGTGAGCACGGCGGCGAACGGGAACGGCACCTCGTGCCCGAGCAGCGGGTGGCCCGCCGCCCGGTCCAGCAGCACCAGTCGGGGCAGGACGCACGGGGCCCCGTCGACCTCGGTGACCGCGGGGCGGCGGGTGAGGAGCCGGTCGCCGGGGCGCATCCGGTCGTGGACCGAGCGCAGGGCCCGGTGTGCCGCCTCCGGGTCGCGGAAGACGGTGAGCGGCCAGTCGGGGCCCGTCGGATCGGCGGACACGGCGTCGAGGGCGACGGCGAGCGCGGACGCCAGGGCCGCACACCGAGCCCCACCCGAGCCCGCGCCGCCGTCCGCACCGGCCGCACCGGCCGCGCTGTCCGCGCCGCCCGTGCCGCCCGTGCCGTCTGCGCCGTCCGCGTCATCTGCACCGTCCGTGCCAGCCGTGCCAGCCGTGCCGTCTGCGCTGTCCGTGCCGTCCGCGCACAGGATCGTGCGCACGTTGCCGCAGAACCGTCCGGAGTCGCCCGCGACGAGCGGCAGCAGCCACGCCACGGCCTCGTCGACCGGCATCGCCCCGGGCACCAGGGCGCAGCCCCGGCCGGGGCCGTGCAGGGTGAGGGCGGGGGAGCGGCGGACGGACGCGGCGAGGCCCGTGCCGCCGTAGACGATCTGCCGGTCGGTGCGCTTCACCAAGCCGTGCAGGGTGTGCTGTTCGCCCGGGTACAGGCCGATGCGGAGCGGGGGCCAGCCCGCGGCGAGCAGGGCGGCGACGAGTCGGGCGGCGGAGACCGGCTCGCGGCGGCTCGGGCGCACCCAGACGGCCGCCGAGCGTTCGGCCTGGTCGAGCACGGAGTCCAGGCAGGTGAAGGTGTTGCCCGGCAGCGCGACGAGGGCGAGCGCGTCGTCGGCGGCGGCCTCGCCCCGCTTGAGCAGGGTGTCCCTGAGCATCCCGCACCAGCGGTCCACCAGCGGTCCCGGCACTCCGGCCGTCTCCCACAGCGCCGCGCGGAAGTCCTCCGGGCCCTGCGCGCCGAGCCCGCCGACCGTGACGGTGCCCCGGTCGAACAGCTCGACCGCCCGGAGCAGCAGCTCGCGGCGGCCGGTGAGCGGGGGCAGTCCGCCGCGCGCCGTCTCCCATCGGCGGCGGTCGGCGTGGACGACGATCTCGGGCACCAGCGCCAGGCCGTACGGCGCCCCGCGCGGCCCCGGCAGCGCGGCGGTGTCCAGGGACGTCCGCCACTCGCCCCCGCGGAAGGCGTGCAGGACGACGGGGCCCGCGGCGTCGGCCCTCACGAGAGCTCGTCGCGCAGCGCGTCGACCACCCGTACCTGCTCGGCCTCCGTGAGGGACGGGTAGAGCGGCAGGGCGATGTGGTGGCGGGCGAACCAGCGGCCCCGCTCGTACGGTTCCCCGGTGGGCACAGGTTCCCCGGCGGTCGCCGACGCCCCGGCGGACACCGATGCCCCGGCCGCGAAGTAGGGGTGGTCGCAGAGCAGATGGTCGTAGACCTCACCGGCCAGCGACACGCCGTGCCGCTCCCGCAGCCGCTTCTTCAGCTCCGCCCGGTCCAGCGGGCCCTCCGGGTCCACGTACGCGAGGTACTTGTAGTAGTTGCCGCCCGTTTCCGCGGGCAGGGCGTGCGGGCGGACGCCGGGTATGCCCGCGAGCAACGCGTCGTAACGGGCGCCCAGTTCGCGCCGGGCCGCCAGGGTGCGGTCGAAGCGCTCCAGGTCGACCGTGCCGACGGCGGCGTGCAGCTCGCTCAGCCGCCAGTTGGAGCCGGGGCGGTCGTGCAGCGTGGACCCTGGTGCGCGCTTGCCGTGGTCGCGCCAGCGCCGCACCTGCTCCAGGTCGTCCGCGAGCGCGGCGCAGAGCAGCCCGCCCTCGCCGCTGACGGCGACCTTGGTGGGGAAGAAGGAGAAGGCCCCGAAGCGGCCGAAGCCGCCCGCGAAACGCCCGTCGAGCGTGGCGCCGAAGGCATGGGCGGCGTCCTCCACGACGGGGACCGAGCGCGCGTGGCAGAGCGCGACGACCTCGGTGAGGGACGGCGCGACGATGCCGCCGATGTGCACGGGGAGCACGGCGGCCGTGTCGGGATACCGGTCGAGGGCGTCGCGCAGGGCGCCCGGGTCCATGCCGAGGCCCGCGAGTTCGATGTCCACGAACCGCACGGTGGCCCCCGCGCGCACGGCGGCCGCCGCCGTGGCGAAGAACGTGTTGACCGGCACGAGCACCGTGCGGCCCGCCACGCCGACGATCCGCAGGGCGATCTCCAGGGCCGCCGAACCGGACGCCACGGCGGCTGTCTCCGTCCCGGTCCAGGTCCGCGCGAGCTCCTCGAAGCGGGCCACCTGGGGGCCCTGGGTGAGGAGGCCGGTGGCGAGCGCCGCGTCGACCCGGTCGAGCACGGCACGCCGCTGCGCCACCTCGAAGCGGACGCGCTGGGCGGGCACGTCGCCCGGCGGGACTGCCGGGCCCTTCAGGGCGCGCTCGAAGAACTCTGTCGCGTGCCCCACGTGGGTGCCGTGCCCCATGGGCAGTGCGTGGACGTCGACCTCGGCCCCGGCCGCCGTGTAGGCCCGGCGGACCAGGTCGGCGGCGGCGCCCGCGTCGGCCGGGTCGAGGTAGGGGTCGGCCGTGCCGTACTGCAGTTGCAGGGGGGCCGGGGCCAGCGCCGCGTAAAGGTCGGGCAGGTCCGCGTACTCCAGGATGCCGGGGAGCACGGCGCCCTCGTGGCCGGTCAGGAGCCGGGCGAAGAGGGCGGCGTAGCTGCCGAGGTGGCTCGCCGCGCAGAGCGGGACGGTCCTGTCCTCGGTGAGCAGGGCGGTGTGCAGGGCGACCGCCGCGCCGAGGCTGTGTCCGAACAGCCCCACGCGCTCGGCGTCGACGAGCGGATGCTCCGCGAGCAGGGCGAGGGCGGCCAGGGCGTCACCGGTGAGGGCGCCGAGCAGGGACCGCCCGGTGAGGGCGAAGGCGTGGGCGAGCAGCGTCCCCTCGTCCCGTCCGGCCCGGCGCTCGTCGTCGAGGCCGCCGCCGATGCCGTGGTCGATGGAGAGGGTGACGAAGCCCGCGTGCGCCAGCCGTTCGGCGACGTTGCGGTCGGGGTGGTCCGGCGGGACGTCGCCGGTCAGCTGGTCCAGGCGGGCGTTTCTGCCGCCGAGCACCAGGACGGCGGGGCCGTGGGCGACGTCGCGCGGGGCGAGGAGCGTGCCGTGGAGGGAGCCGCGTGCCGGCGATGCCAGCAGCAGGTTCTCGCGGTGCAGGCCCGCGCGGGCCGACGCAGTGGCCTCGGTGATGGTCAGCGGCGCCCGCTCGACGCGGGCGAGGCGCTCCACGACGGAGCGCAGCCGGCGGGCGCGCGCGGACCGGTCGCTCGCGTCGGGTGCGGAGGAGCGCAGAGCGGGCTCGGCGGCGAGGAGCCGGCGCAGGTGACGTGACTGCATGCGCGGTCAGACGAAGTCGCCGTGCAGGGTGCTCGGCACTTCGAGGGCATAGGCGTCCAATGCCTCGTCGAGTTTGATCTGGCCGCGTTTGAGGAGTTCCAGGAGTTCGTTCTGTGGGCGGTAGAAGCACGATTTGCAGAGATCGGTCCTGCGCGGGTTGGAGGCCTCCCATTCGGCCCGCGGGCCGCCGTCGAGGACTTCCGCGTATCCCTGTTCCACGACATTGCCGATCAGATAGCGGCTGTTGAGGTGGACCTGCGGGCACGGGTAGAGGTTTCCGTCGGCGCCGACCGCCGTGACGAAACGGCTGTAGTGGCAGCGCTCGAAGTCGCCCTCCACCTCCTCGACCTGATCCATGGGACCGCGGTCCAGCTTTGGCACCGACACTTCGAAGGCGTCCGTGGAGAGCGCCGCGGCCCGGGTGAGGGAGTCGCTGATCTCCGGCATCACGGTTTCGATGGTCTCGTGGCCGAGGGCGCTGTAGAACTCCGGCTCGAAACGTACGTAATGGGCGCCGGAATCGCGGGCGATGTGCGCGGCCTCGACGATCTCGCGATAATTTTGCAGCGTGATGACGTAGTTGAAGCCGATGCGGAAGTCGGGGTCGACGGCGCTCTCCCGCAGCCTGCCGACCGAGCCGATGAACCGCGAGAACGTCTGCTCGCGATCGCGGGTGATGTCGTCGAAGGTCGCCTCCGTGCCCGCGTTCAGGCCGATGCGTACCCAGGTGTGGGTCTCGGCGACGCAGTCGGCCACCTTCGGACGGCCGAGGCGTGAGCCGTTGGTGATGAGACCGATGCGCAGGCCCGCCGCGTGCCCGGCGTGACAGATGTCCGTGTAGCCGGGGTGGATGGTGCACTCGCCGCTGCCGCAGAAGGTCACGGCACGGCCGTCGTTCTCGGCGAACTCGCGGAGCAGTGTGACGGCCTTGTCGGTGGCGATCGAATCCTTGAACGAGAACAGATCGTAGAACTGTTCCTCGTTGGGGGAGTGGAAGTTGCAGAAATTGCAGCGCATATTGCAGGCGCCCATGATGCCGATCCGCATGTGGACCGGTTTGATCTCCTGGTCCGCGACGAAGCGCCGCAGCAATTCGCCGTGCGCCAGGACCTTCTGCGGCGAGTGCGCCTGGTCCAGGCTGACGATCGGGAGACCTTCTCGATTCCGGGGGGCTGCCATTCCCATGTCGCCGGCACCAGCTGTGCTGTTCACGAACCCCCCACGCATGATTGATGTGCGTTGACGTCGTTCGAGCGGTGCTTGCGACATTAGGGAGCGCCCCGGGGGCTGTCAACGGGTCCGGACAATGCGGTGACAAGGTGGCGGAATCACTTCCGCCGCCTTGCTGCCGTCGCCTGCGAAGGCCGCGAGGTGCGCCTACGCGGAGGGGGTGGTCGCCTGCGCCAGGGATGCGGCGATCGAGGCCGCGACGCCCGCCTTGTCGACGCCGAGGGCGGTGAGCGGGCCGGCGCCGTCCTCGTACTCGACCAGGGCCAGCAGGATGTGCTCCGTGCCGACGTGGTTGTGGCCGAGACGGAGCGCCTCACGGAACGTCAGCTCCAGCACCTTGCGGGTGTCCGCGTCGTACGGGATGAGTTCGGGGACCTCGGCGCAGCGCGCGGGCAGGGCGTCCGCGGCGGCCCGGCGGACGTCCTGGACGGAGACGCCCTGCGCGGCGAGCGCCTTGACGGCCAGGGCCTCGGGCTCGGCGAGCAGCCCGAGCACCAGGTGGGCGGTGCGGATCTCGTCGTGCCCCGCGGCCTTCGCCTCGTTGTGCGTGGCCATCACGACGTTCTTGGCCCGGGGCGTGAAGCGGCCGAAACCCTGGCTGGGGTCGAGGTCGGAGGTCTCGCCGGGCTTCTTCGGCACGAACCGCTTCTGGGCGGCCTGCCGGGTGACGCCCATGCTGCGGCCGATGTCGGTCCAGGAGGCGCCGGAGCGGCGTGCCTGGTCCACGAAGTGGCCGATGAGGTGGTCGGCGACGTCGCCGAGGTGGTCGGCGGCGATGACCGCGTCGGAGAGCTGGTCGAGGGCGTCGGAGTGGACCTTCTTGATGGCGTCGATGAGGTCGTCGAGCCGGACGGTCGGCTGGGCCTGAACGGCGCGCGGGCCCTGGGAGGCGCTTTCTTGGGGAGGCGTGGAGCCTTCGGGGAGCGTCATCTGACAACCGTAGGTTGACAGTTGAGAGAGTGTCAACCGCTGGTTGTCACCTGCTGGCGCACGCGCCGGGGGAGGCAGTGCCCGCCCACACCTCCGCGCCCCCCGCTGTGGTGTCCGGGACCATGGGAGATCCCCTCACCGCCTCTCTAGCGTTCCTGGCATGACGAGCGAACACCCCGGGCCCCCGGCCGCGCGCCCCGCACCCCCGCGTACCGACGGCGTGGATCTCACCGGACGGTCCGCCCTGGTGACCGGGGGCGGCAGCGGCATCGGCCGGGCGTGCGCCGAGGCGTTCGCCGCGGCGGGCGCCCTGGTCCACGTCGTCGACGTCGACGCGGAGTCGGCCAAGGCCGTCGCCGACGCGGTGGGCGGAGTGCCGCACGCCGTGGACCTCACCGACGCCGACGCCCTCGACGCCCTGCCCGCGGCCGTCGACGTCCTGGTCAACAGCGCGGGCACGCAGTACGTCGCCCCCGTCCATGAGTTCCCGCCCGCCCGCTTCGAGCTGATCCAGCGCCTGATGGTCACCGCGCCGTTCCTGCTGCTGCGGCACTGCCTGCCGCACATGTACGGGCGGGGCTGGGGCCGGGTGGTGAACATCTCCAGCGTCCACGGACTGCGGGCCAGCCCCTACAAGTCCGCGTACGTCGCCGCCAAGCACGGCCTGGAGGGGCTGAGCAAGGTGGCCGCCCTGGAGGCCGCCCCGCACGGAGTGACCTGCAACTGCGTCAACCCCGGCTATGTGCGCACGCCGTTGGTCGAGGGGCAGATCGCCGGGCAGGCGGCCGTGCACGGCATCGCGCCGAAGGACGTGGTGACCGACGTCCTCCTGGGGCGGTCGGCGATCAAGCGGCTCATCGAACCCGACGAGGTCGCCGCCGTCGCCGTCTGGCTCTGCGGACCGCACACCGGCTACCTCACGGGCGCCTCGATCCCGGTCGACGGCGGCTGGGGAGCGAGCTGAGCGCCCGCCCGCGCCGCCCCTGTCCGGCGGTGGGCGACTTCGGAAGAGGCGCGGGACTCGTCGGGTCGCGCCTCTGTCAACCGCTCGCGCCCCTCGCTACCCTCCGCGCATGATTCCCACGGTGGTCTGGGGTACCGGAAACGTGGGCCGCGCGGCCGTGCGTGCCGTCGAGGCCCATCCCGCGCTGAGGCTCACGGCCGTACTCGTGCACGACCCGGCGAAAGTGGGCCGGGACGCGGCCGAACTGGCGCACCTGACCGGCCCGTTGGGCGTCGCCGCCACCGACGACGTCGACGCGGTGCTCGCCGCCGGGCCGCGCGCGGTGGTGTACGCGGCCTCCGGCGACCTGCGCCCCGACGACGCGCTCGCCGACGTCGTGCGCGCGGTACGGGCGGGCGCCGTCGTCGTGACGCCCTCGCTGTATCCGCTCTACGACTGGCGCGGCGCTCCGCCGGAGTTCCGCGACCCGGTCCTCGCGGCCGTCGCCGAGGGCGGCGGCTCGCTCTTCGCCTCCGGGGTGGACCCGGGGTGGGGCAACGACGTGCTGCCGCTGCTGGTCAGCGGCCTCGGCTCGACCGTGGACGCCGTCCGCTGCCAGGAGATCTTCGACTACACCACGTACGACCAGGAGGAGTCCGTACGCCATCTGATCGGCATGGGGCAGCCGATGGCGTACGAGCCGCCGATGCTCGCGCCCTCGGTCCCCACGATGGTGTGGGGCGGCCAGATACGGCTGATGGCCAGAGCGCTCGGCGTCACGCTCGACGGGATCGACGAGGGCGTCGACCGGCGCGCCCTCGACGCGACGGTGCGCACGCGCGCGATGGGGGAGTTCGCCGCGGGCACCCAGGGAGCCGTCCGCTTCGAGGTGCGCGGCCTCGTGGGCGGCGCACCCCGCATCGTCATCGAACACGTCACCCGCGTCCACGCCTCGTGTGCGCCGGACTGGCCCACGCCGCCCGGCGGCGGCGACGGCGCCCACCGGGTGATCATCGAGGGCCGTCCCCGCATCGAGGTCACGGTCGAGGCCGCCGACGAGGACGGCAACAGCTCGGCGGGCGGCAACGCCACCGCCGTCGGCCGCCTGGTGAACGCCGTCGACTGGCTGGTGGACGCCGGCCCCGGCCTCTACGACGCGCTCGACGTCCCGCTGCGCCCGGCAGCCGGCAGGCTCGGAAGGAAGTGACGCCATGCACATCGACATCCCCGAGGGGCAGGACACGATCGCCTACGTGTGGGGCGAGATGGTCCCCGGCATCGGCCGGGCCGCGTCGGACTTCTCCCTGGCCGTGTACGCCCACACGACCCTCGGCCTGCGCGAGTTCGAGGCGGCCCGGCTGCGCGTGGCGCAGATCAACGGCTGCGCCTTCTGCCTGGACTGGCGCACCGAACGCGACGGGCGGAAGGTCGAGGAGGGCTTCGCCGACGCCGTCACCCGGTGGCGCACCACCGACGCCTTCGACGACCGCACGAGGCTGGCCGCGGAGTACGCCGAGCGGTACGCCCTGGACCACCACGGCCTCGACGAGGAGTTCTGGTCACGGATGACCGCGCACTACAGCCAGGCGGAGATCGTGGAGCTGAGCATGAGCATCGGGTCGTGGCTGGCGTTCGGCCGGCTCAACCATGTGCTCGGCCTCGACACCGCCTGCGCCCTGCCCCAGCGGTGAGGGGGTGTCTCACAGGTCGGTGTCGATGATCTTCTCGATGTTGCGTTCGGCGAGCGCGGTGATGGTGACGAACGGGTTGACGCTGGTGTTGCCCGGGATCAGCGCGCCGTCGATGACGTAGAGACCCGTGTACCCCTTCAGGCGACCGTAGTTGTCCGTGGCCCTGCCGAGGACCGCGCCGCCCAGCGGGTGGTACGTGAGGTGGTCGCCCCAGATCTTGTAGGCGCCGAAGAGGTCGGTCCGGTAGATGGTCCCCTCCTTGGCGTTGATCTTGTCGAAGATCGTCTTGGCGGCGTCGATCGACGGCTGCTTCCAGGCGGTCCGCCAGTTCAGCTCCGCCCTGCCCGCCGCCGCGTTCCAGGTGAACCGGGCGCGGTGCGGGTTCTTCGTGATGGACAGGTAGAACGAGGCGTACGTCTCGATCCCGGTGGGCAGCGGCGCCACCTCGGCGAACGCACCGCCCTGGGCCCAGTTGTCGATGCCGGCGGTGGGGATGGCCGACTGGAGGGCGCCGGTCGGGTCCCAGAGGTGGTTGGCGCGCCCGCACATGACGTTGCCGTTGTCGCCCCAGCCCGCGCCCACCTCGCCGTCGAGCCGTGACAGCGCGCCGTTCGCCCGCAGCTTCACCAGGAGCTTGCTGGTGCCGACGCTGCCCGCCGCGAAGAACACCTTGTCGGCCGTCAGCTCCTTGGTGGCGACGGTGTCACCACTGGTGCTGAGCCGGTCCATGGTGACGGTGTAGCCGCCGCCCGCGGCCGGGGCCACCGAGGTGACCCGGTGCAGCGGGGTGATGGTGACCCGTCCCGTCGCCTTCGCGCGGGCGAGGTAGGTCTGCTGAAGGGACTTCTTGCCGTGGTTGTTGCCGTAGAGGATCTCTCCCGCGAGCGCCGACCTGGTGGCGGTGCCCGCCTGCTCCCGCTTCATGTAGTCCCAGTCGTAGACGTCGGGCACGAAGACGAAGGGGAAGCCCGAGCGCCGGGCGTGCCGGCGGCCGACCCGGGCGTACTGGTAGCAGTCGGCCGTCTCGAACCATTCCGGGTCGACGGTGGCGGCCCCGAGGCCCGCGTTGGCCCGCGGGTAATAGGTCCCGTACATCTCGCCCGCGTCGACCGTCGGCAGCACGGCGGCGAAGTTCTCGCGCCTCGGCGTCACGGCCATGCCGCCGTTGACCAGTGAGCCGCCGCCCACGCCCCGCCCCTGGTAGACGGTGATGCCGCCGAACTCCTCGGCGTCCAGGATGCCGGTGTGCCGGGGGACGTCCTTGTCGAGCGGGAAGCCGAGGAAGTTGCTCAGCGGCTGCTTGGTCCTGGTCCGCAGCCAGTAGGAACGCGCGTCGGGGGTGGTGGTGTTGGCGAAGATCTTGCCGTCGGGGCCGGGGGTGTCCCAGGCCATGCCCATCTCGACCATGTGCACGTCGACGCCCGCCTCGGCGAGCCGCAGGGCGGCGACGGAGCCGCCGTACCCGGTGCCGATCACCAGCGCGGGGACGCGGGCGGCGGCGTCGAGGGCGCGCGCCGGGTAGGCCTGCGCGGAGAGCGCGACGGCACCGAGAACAGAACCTGTTCCTGCAAGAAATCTTCTGCGCGATAAGTTGCCAGAAGCGGTCGTGTGCTTGGCTTTTTCGTTCATGTGCCCTTCCTTGCTCGTGGCTGAATCGCAACGAGTTCTACTGCCGCCCGTGCGGGAAGTCACGCCATACCAAAAGGTAACTTCTGTCCGAATCCACCTCGCGCATGGTGGCCGGTCACATCAGGGGCGCCGGAACCATGGGGCTCCGCCATATACGCCACTGATCTGCGGTTTCCTACCTTGTGCCGGTACGGAAGCGTCCCCGCAGAACTCCTGGAAGTGGTGCACATGGCCTCCCAAGCAACCGCTCCGCCGGCCCGCGCCGGCATCGGCCGCATCGTGGCGGCCAGCCTCGTCGGCACCACCATCGAGTGGTACGACTTCTTCCTCTACGGCTCGGCCGCCGCACTGGTCTTCAACACCCTCTTCTTCCCCTCCAGCGACCCCCTGGTCGGCACGCTGCTCTCCTTCCTCACCTACGCGGTCGGCTTCGCGGCCCGGCCGCTCGGCGGCATCGTCTTCGGGCACTACGGCGACCGCGTGGGACGCAAGAAGCTCCTGGTGATCAGCCTGCTGATGATGGGCGGCGCCACCTTCGCGATGGGACTCCTCCCCACCCACGCGAGCATCGGCGTCGGCGCCCCCGTCCTGCTGACCGTGCTCCGCCTCGTGCAAGGCTTCGCCCTCGGCGGCGAGTGGGGCGGCGCGGTGCTCCTGGTCTCCGAGCACGGCGGCGACGCGCGCCGCGGCTTCTGGGCCTCCTGGCCGCAGGCCGGGGCGCCCGGCGGCAACCTCCTCGCCACCGGCGTGCTCGCGCTGCTCGCCGCCGTCCAGTCCGACGAGGCATTCCTCGCCTGGGGCTGGCGCGTGCCCTTCCTGCTCTCCGGGGTCCTGGTGATGGTCGGCCTGTGGATCCGCATCTCCGTCACCGAGTCGCCGGTCTTCCTCGCGGCACGGCGGGAGGCGGAGGCCGCCGCCGCGGCCGGGGCGCAGGAGAAGCCGCCGGTGGTCGAGGTGTTCCGCAAGAGCTGGCGCGAGGTCCTCACCGCCATCGGCACCCGGTTCGGCGAGAACATCTCGTACTACATCCTCACGGCCTTCGTCCTCGTCTACGTCACCGTGCACCTGGAGCTCCCCAAGAGCGACGCGCTCAACGCCGTGCTCATCGGGTCGGCGGTGCACTTCGTCACCATCCCGCTGTGGGGCGCCCTCTCCGACCGGCTCGGCCGCCGGCCGGTCACCCTGATCGGGGCGGTCGGGATGGCGCTGTGGGCCTTCGCCTTCTTCGCGCTGCTCGACACCGAGTCGTTCCCCGTCATCGCGCTCGCGGTCACCGTCGGACTGCTCTTCCACGGCGCGATGTACGGGCCGCAGGCCGCGTTCATCTCCGAGCTGTTCGACACCAAGGTCCGCTACTCCGGCGCCTCGATGGGCTCCCAGCTCGCCTCCATCATCGGCGGCGCCCTGGCCCCGATCATCGCCGTGGAGCTGCTCAAGGACCACGACTCCGCGCTGCCCGTCGCCGTCTACATGTCCTTCGCGGCCCTCGTCACCGCCGTCACCGTGAAGTTCGCCCGGGAGACCAGGGGGCGCGACCTCGCCGCGGACGAGACGGCAGGACCGGCCCCGCTGCCCGCGCCGCGGCGCGAGGGCTCCGTGCCGCTCGGCGGCTGACCCCACCCGCCGGCGCCGCCACGGCCTGCCCCCGCTCCGCCTTTTCGGGGCAGGCCATCGACCGCGCCCACCCCGCCGGGAGACCATCGCCCCATGCTCCCCACCACCGAGGACGCCGACCACACCGACCTCCGGTCAGGGCTGCGCGGCCTGCTCGACCTGCTCGACCGGGGCGCGGGCGCCGAGGACTTCGCCCGCCCCGCCGCACGGGCCCGCGAGGCGGGCGCAGGCGCCGAGGACCTCGCCGCACTCGACGAGGCCACCGACGTGGCGCTGCGCATCCACCGCACCCTGGGCGCGCACCGCCGCCGCGAGGCCGAACTCACCGCGCTGTTCGACACCGCGAGCGACCTGGCCGCGCTGCGCGACCCCGACGCCGTCCTGCGCGCCATCGTGCGCCGCGCCAAACTGCTCCTCGGCACGGACGTCACGTATCTCTCGCTGAACGACGAGGCGGCCGGCGACACCTACATGCGGGTCACCGACGGCAGCGTGGCCGCCGCCTTCCAGCAGCTCAGGCTCGGCATGGGCGAGGGACTCGGCGGCCTCGTCGCCCAGACCGCCCGCCCCTACGTCACGGGCGACTACCAGGCGGACCCCCGCTTCCACCACACCGACGCCATCGACAGCGCCGTCGCGCAGGAGGGGCTGCGGGCCATCCTCGGCGTGCCGCTGCGGCTCGGCGCCCGCGTGATCGGCGTGCTCTACGCCGCCGACCGCGCCGCCCGCGAGTTCGCCACCGAGGAGATCGTGCTGCTCTCCTCGCTCGCCGACCACGCCGCCATCGCCATCGACGGGGCCCGCCTCCTCCAGGAGACCAGGGCCGCGCTCGTCGACCTCAACGCCGCCACCGAGACCATCCGCGCCCACAGCCGGGCCATGCGCCGCGCCGAGCAGGCCCACGACCAGCTGACCGACCTCGTGCTGCGCGGCGGCGACGCGGACGACGTGGCCGACGGCATCGCCGCCCTCCTCGACGGCGGCGTCCTCATCCACGACGCGGACGGCACCGAACTGGCCCGCACCGGAGCCGGACCGCTGCCCCCGCCCGCCGCCGCGGTCGCCGCGTCACGGGCCAGCGGACGCGCGGTCCCGCAGGACGGCACCTGGGTCTGCGCGGTCCTCGCCGGGCCCGAACTCCTCGGCAGCATCGCCCTGACGGGCCGCGCCGAACTCGCCGACGCCGACCGGCGGCTCTTCGAGCGGGCGAGCGTCGTCACCGCGCTGCTCCTGCTCCTGCGCCGCTCCGTGGCCGAGGCGGAGGACCGGGTGCGCGGCGAACTCCTGGGCGACCTGCTCTCACCCACCGGCGACCCGGTCAGCCTCGCGAGCCGCGCCCGCCGCCTCGGCGTCGCACTCACCGCCCCGCACGCGGTGTTCGTCGCCCACGCCGAGAGCGCCTCGCGGCAGCGGCTCCTCGCCGCCGCCCACCGCACCGCCCGCGCGCACAGCGGCCTCGCCGGGCTCCACCACGAGCACGTGGTCGTCGTGACGCCCACCGGGGGCCCGGGCGACCGGGCCAGGGCGCTCGCCACCGAGCTGGGGCAGGCCGTCGGCGCCCCCGTCACGGTCGGCTCGGCGGGCCCCGCCGAGCCCGCCGGGCTGCCCGCCGCCCACGCGGAGGCCCTGCGCTGCCTCTCCGCGCTGCGCGCCCTCGGCCACACCGGGCACGGCGCGGCCCTCGCCGACCTCGGCTTCGTCGGGCTGCTCATCGGCGAGAGCGCCGACCTCGGCGGCTACGTCCGCACGACGCTCGGCCCCGTCCTCGACTACGACGCCGAACGCGGTACGGAACTGACGCGCACCCTGGAGGCGTACTTCGCCGCGGACCGCAGCCTCACCCGTGCCAAGACCGCCCTCCACGTCCACGTCAACACCGTCGTGCAACGCCTGGAGCGGGTGGCGCGGCTCCTCGGCGACGACTGGAACAGCCCGGCCCGCACCCTGGAGCTCCAGCTCGCCCTCCGGCTGCACCGGCTCACGCCGGCCCCGTGAACGCCGCGCGCAACCGGCCCAGCAGCACCCGGGCCGCCGGTCCCGCGGGCCCGTCCGCGCGCCACGCGAGGGCGATCCGGCCGCGCGGCCGGGGGTCGGTGATCACCAGGGTCCGCAGGCCGAGCGAGGCGGCCACCTCGTCGGGCAGGGCGGGCAGCACGGCCACGCCGAGACCGCGCACGGCGAGCCGGGTCAGGAGCGCGGGCGCCGCCGCCTCGAAGGCGACGCGCGGCCTGAAGCCCGCCTCCGCGCAGGCCCGTTCGAGCACCCCGCGCAGCCCCGTGCCGCGCGGCAGGCTGATCAGCGGACGCTCCGCGAGCTCGGCCAGGGGCACATGGACGCGGCCCTCGGGACGGAGCAGCGGATCACCGGGGGCCACGGCGGCCACCAGCGGCTCGTCCACCACGACGGCCAGGCTCACGCCCGCCGGCACCTCGTCCGACGCCAGGCCGAGCAGCGCGATGTCGAGCTCGCCGCGCCGCAGCGCCGCGAGCATCCGGTCGGAGGTGTCCTCGGTCAGGGAGATCTCCACCCGGGGGTGCTCGTCGTGGAAGTCGGCGACGACGGACACCACGTCGAACTCCTCGGTGGCCGCCCCCGACACCAGGCCGAGCGTGACCTGCCCGCGCAGCAGCCCCGTGAATTCCTCCGCCGTCCGCCGCGCGCCCTCGGCCGCCGCGAGCGCGGCCCGCGCGTAGGGCAGCACGGCGCGGCCCACCTCCGTGAGGGTCACCGCCCCGCGCGAGCGGTCCAGGAGGCGGTGCCCCAGTTCGCGTTCGAGCTGCCGCACCTGCGCGCTCACGCCGGGCTGCGCCAGATGCAGCCGGGCGGCGGCCCGCGTGAAGCCGGCCTCCTCGACCACGGCGACGAAGTACCGCAACTGCCGGAGTTCCATAACCGGCGATGCTAGTGGCGAGAAGGACCCGCTCTTGGACTTGTGGCAGCGCCTTGATCACCCTGGAGGCATGGGGAAGACGACGCAGAACGAGACGGACATCCGGGCCGCGATCGCCGACGAGCGCCGCGAACTCGCCGACACCTTCGACGAGTTGACGGCCGAGCAGTGGGACGCCCCCTCGCTCTGCGCGGGCTGGCGCGTGCGCGAGGTCGTCGCCCATATGTCCCTCGGCTTCCGCCACTCCCTGCCCAGGACGCTCGCCGAACTCCTCAAGGCCCGTGGCAGCCTGCACCGCATGACCGACCGCTGCGCCCGCGCGGACGCCGCCAGGTTCTCCACCGCCGAACTCACCGCCCTGCTCAGGGACAACGCGCACCACCCCTGGACGCCCCCGGTCGGCGGCCACACCGCCGCCCTCGGCCACGACGTGGTGCACGGCCTCGACGTCACCGCCGCCCTCGGCGTCGAGCGCGCCGTCCCGCTCGACCGCGTACGCGTCCTCCTGGCGGCCGTCGACACCAGGAGTCTGAAGTTCTTCGGCGTCGACCTCACCGGCGTCCGGCTGTGCGCCGACGACCTCGACTGGTCCCACGGCGGTGGCACCCCGGTGCGCGGCGCGGCGCAGGACCTGCTGCTCGTCGCGTACGGGCGGAAGGTGCCGGCGGGCAGGCTCCGCGGGGAGCGGAGCGAGCGCTTCGTCCGTGGGTGAAGTGGCCTGATCCGTCCGCCCGATGTCACATCCGGACCCGTTGGAACCGTCATACATGCGACCTGCGCTGGTAGCCGCCTGAAAGGGAGTCGCATGAGCGGACGCATCGAGCGAGCCGGATCACGTGGACGGCCCGTCCCACCGGGCCGGGGGGAGCGCGTCGCGGACTGGGCGGACGGACGGCTCGGCATCCACACCCTCGCCAAGACCCAGATGCGCAAGATCTTCCCCGACCACTGGTCGTTCATGTTCGGCGAGATCTGCCTCTACAGCTTCCTGATCCTGATCCTCACCGGCGCCTATCTGACCCTCTTCTTCGAGCCCAGCATGGCCGAGGTCACCTACGACGGCCCCTACGTGCCGCTCAAGGGCCTCCAGGTCTCCCGGGCGTACGAGTCCACGGTCGACATCAGCACGGAGGTGCGCGGCGGTCTGCTGATCCGGCAGATCCACCACTGGGCGGCGCTCGTCTTCGTCGCCGCCATGCTCGCGCACATGATGCGGGTGTTCTTCACCGGCGCGTTCCGCAAGCCCCGCGAGGTCAACTGGCTGTTCGGCTGGACGCTGCTGTTCCTCGGCATCATCACCGGCCTGACCGGCTACTCTCTGCCCGACGACATGCTGTCCGGCACCGGCCTCCGCTTCGCGCAGGGCGCCATCCTCTCCCTCCCCGTCGTGGGCACGTACCTCTCGTTCTTCCTCTTCGGCGGGGAGTTCCCGGGCACCGACATCATCGCGCGGCTCTACCCGATCCACATCCTGCTGCTGCCCGGCATCATGCTGGGGCTCGTCGTCGCCCACCTGATCCTGGTCTTCCACCACAAGCACACCCAGTTCGCCGGACCCGGCAAGACCGAGAAGAACGTGGTGGGAGCGCCGTTCCTGCCCGTCTACATCGCCAAGGCCGGCGGCTTCTTCTTCCTGGTCTTCGGTGTGCTCGCCGTCATGGGCGCGGTCGCCTCCATCAACCCGGTCTGGGCGATCGGCCCCTACCGCCCGGACCACGTCTCGACCGGCGCCCAGCCCGACTGGTACCTCGGCTTCTCCGAGGGGCTGATCCGCGTGATGCCCGGCTGGGAGATCAACGCCTGGGGGCACACCCTCGAACCGGGCGTGTTCATCCCCTTCGCGCTCTTCCCGCTGATCCTCGCCGCGATCGGCGCCTACCCGTTCATCGAGGCTTGGGTGAAGGGCGACAAACGGGAACACCACATCCTCGACCGGCCGCGCAACGCCCCCGTGCGCACCGGGCTCGGCGTCGCCTGGCTGTCCCTGTTCGGCGTGCTGATGATCGGCGGCGGCAACGACCTGTGGGCCACGCACTTCCACCTCTCCATCAACGTCATCACCTGGTTCGTGCGGATCGGCTTCTTCGTCGTCCCCGTCGTCGCCTACCTCGTCACCCACCGCGTCTGCCTGGGCCTCCAGCACAGGGACCGCGACAAGGTGCTGCACGGCCGCGAGAGCGGCACCGTCAAGCGGCTGCCGCACGGCGAGTACGTGGAGGTGCACGAGCCGCTGCCGCAGGGCGAGCTGTACCGGCTGACCGCGCACGAACAGCAGCGGCCCCTGGAGATCGGCCCGCTGGTCGACGACAACGGAGTGGTCCGCAAGGTCCCCCGTTCCCTGCGGTTGCGCTCCCGCCTCTCCCGCGCCATGTACGGGCCCAAGGCGCAGGTGCCCAAGGCCACCCCGCGGGAGTACCTGGCGATCCACCGGGGGGAGGGTGATCACCACTGAGGCGGTGACTCGGTTAGCCTCACACGGTGATGGCATCCGAGAGCACTCCGAAGCTGTTGGCGGTCAGCGACCTGCACGTGGCCTACGCGGAGAACAGGAAGTACGTCGAGACGATCCGGCCGACGACCGACCAGGACTGGCTGATCGTCGCCGGAGACGTCGCCGAGCGCATGGCCGACATCGAGTGGGCGCTGCGCACGCTCGCCGGGCGGTTCGCCAAGGTGGTGTGGGCGCCCGGCAACCACGAGCTGTGGACCCCCAAGGACGACCCGGTCCAACTGCGCGGCGAGGCACGGTACGAGCACCTCGTCGCGCTCTGCCGGTCCATGGGCGTGCTGACCCCCGAGGACCCCTACCCGGTGTGGCGCGGCGCGGGCGGCCCCGTCACCGTCGCGCCGCTGTTCCTGCTCTACGACTACTCCTTCCGCCCCCAGGGCACCACCACCAAGGAGGCGGCCCTCGCGGCGGCCCACGAGGCGGGCGTCGTCTGCACCGACGAGTACTTCCTGCACCCCGATCCCCACGCCTCCCGCGACGACTGGTCCCGCGCGCGGGTCAAGCTCACCGAGGAGCGGCTCGCCGAGCGGACGCCGGGACTGCCGACGATCCTCATCAACCACTGGCCGCTGGTGCGCGAACCCACCCGCATCCTGCGCTACCCCGAGTTCGCCCTGTGGTGCGGCACCGAACTGAGCGCGGACTGGCCCGTGAAGTACGACGCCGCGGCCGTCGTCTACGGCCATCTGCACATCCCCCGCACCACCTGGCACGACGGGGTGCGCCACGTGGAGGCGTCGGTCGGCTACCCCCGCGAGTGGCGCAGGGGCTTCCACCCCGACCCGCATCTGCGGCAGATCCTGCCGGCGCCCGAAGGGGAGGAGCGGGAGCGGTAGCGGCGACGGGGCCGGGCCTTTCGGGGGCGTCCGCCAGGTGGTGTGGGTCCGGCCGCGCGCAAGGGTTCCGCAAGCGCGGACATACCGGTGGACAAGCCGCGTCCGTGAAGCTCGGGGCAGGACGCCGCGTCCGGCCGGACCGCCGGCCCGGCGGCCGGGCCCCGGGAGGAGGCGGACCCATGCACCTGCTGGACCTGCTCGCGGCGCGCCCCCGGCCCGCCGCCGCCCTCCTCATGACGCTGACCCGGCGGTGCCCGCTGTCCTGCGCCCACTGCTCCACCGCCTCAGCGACGGACTCCGAACAGCTCGACGCGGCGCCGCTCACCGCCTTCGCCGAGACCTTCCGCCCCGCCGACCGCCCCGACTTCCTGCTGCTCACCGGCGGTGAACCGCTGCTCAGGCCGCGCCTGGTCACGACGCTCGCCGAGACGGCACGCGCGGCGGGCGTCCGCAGCCAGCTCCAGACCGGCATGTTCTTCGCGCGTGACGCGGACGGCGGCGGCCGTGTCCCGCCGCCGATCGCCGCCGCGCTGGCCGCCGTCGACCACGTCTCGGCCAGCCTCGACGTCTTCCACGAGGCCGAGGTGCCACGCGCCCGCGTCCTGGACGTCCTGCGCGCCCTCCACGAGGCGGGCAAGGACGTGAGCGTGCAGCTCACCGGGCGCGGCCCGGACGACCCGTACCTGGCCGAGGCCACCGGGGAGATCCGCCGCGCCTTCGGCGACCGGGTGCCGGTCCTGGTGGCCCAGGTGCGTGCCGCGGGCCGCGCCGCCGCGTGGCTGCCGGAGGCGGGGCCCACCGCCGTGCCGCGCGGCGCGGCGCCCTGCGCGATGGCGGCCTGGCCCGTGGTGGCCTTCGACGGGACGGTCGTCGCCTGCTGCAACCAGAGCGTCGTCGACGGCCTCGGCGGACGGCTCCCGGGCCATCTGCGCCTCGGTCACGTCGCCGACGACGACTGGCCCACGATCCGCCGCCGCCTCGTCGAACGCCCGCTGCTGCGCGGCATCAGGACCCTCGGCCCGGTCCACCTCGCCGACACCCTGGCCGGTGCGCCCCGAAACGCGGCCCCCTCCGGTGAGGGGGACGCCGGGTACTGCGGTACCTGCGTGAGCGCGCTCGGCGGCCCGGACGCGGCCCGCGCGGCCCGAGCCCGGCTGCGGCGCACGGGCGCCCGCGTCCTCGAGCACGAGATCGGCAGGCTCGTCGAGGACGGCGGGGCGGACGGCTTCCTCGCCGGGCACGGCGTCGACGGCTACCGCGAACTGGCCCGCCTCGGCGCCCCGGCGCCCACCGCCCCGGCCGGGCCCGGCCGCGCCGGAGGTGCGGCGTGACCGGGGCGGGGACGCGCGTCGAGACCGCCGTCGGGCTGCTCATGCCCGGCCTGCGCGCCACGCTCGAACGGATCTGGGCGGTGCCCGAACCCGCCCGCATCTACCCGGAGTTCCTCGTCCTGACCCACCAGATCATCAGGGCGTCCGTACCGCTCATGGAGACCGCCAGGTCCCGCTGCGGCGAGCTGGTGCGCGAGGACGGCGACCCGGTGGCCGCCGCGCTGATCCCCTACTGGGAGCGGCACATCGAGGAGGAGACGGGGCACGACACCTGGGTCTGCGAGGACCTCGCCGCCCTCGGCCACGACCCCGCACGGGCCTGGCGCGGCGTGCCGCCCGCGGCGGTCGCCGGGCTCTGCGGGGAGCAGTACTTCTGGATCCACCGGCTCCACCCCGTCTGCCTCCTCGGCTACCAGGCGGTCCTCGAAGGCAGCCCGCCCCGGCCCGACGTCGCCGCCGTGCTCAGCGCGCGCACCGGCCACCCGCGCGGCGCGTTCCGCACCCTCGCGCGGCACGCGGCGGCCGACGTCGGCCACGGCGCGGAGCTGCGCGCGCTCCTCGACGCGCTTCCGCTGGGCGAACGCCTGGTGACCGCCGTGAGCAGTTCCGCGCTGCACACGGTGCGGTCCGTGATGCGGGTCTTCGAAGGGCTCGTCGACGCGTACGGCCTCCGGAAAGGGGTCCTGTGATGGCGAAGCCGCCCGCGATGGCGACGGCGCTGCGGCACCGGCGCTTCCGCACCCTGTTCGCCAGCCAGGTCGTCTCCTGCGTGGGCGACTGGCTCGACTACCTCGCCCTGATCGTCCTGGTGACCTACGTCTGGGACCAGGGCGCGGGCGCGCTCGCCGCCGTCAGCGTCGCGACGGCCGTGCCGCTGGTGCTGCTCGCCCCCGTCGCCGGCGCGCTCGCGGACCGGGCGCGCGACCGCAAGGCCGTCCTGATCGGCTGCGACGTGGCGCGCGCCGCCCTGGTGCTCGGCTACCTCGCGGCGCCGGGGCTGCCTGCCCTGCTCACCCTCGTGGTGCTCAAGGTGGCGTTCTCGGCGGTGTTCAACCCGGCCTACCAGAGCACCCTGCGGTCGGTGGTGCCCGAGCGGGACATGCTGTCCGCGATGTCCCTGACCGTCTTCGCCAACCAGGCGGCGAAGGTGGCGGGCCCCGCGCTGAGCGGTCTGATCGTCGCCGTCTGGGGGGTGCGTGCCGCCTTCGTGGCGGACGCCGCCACCTTCGTCCTCTCCGGCCTGCTGCTCTGCGCCGTGCGGCTGCCGCGGCGGACCGGTGACGAGGAGGAGCCCGGCCGGGCGGCCGAGCGGCGCGGGCGGGGCAGGCTGTGGGCCGAGACCGTCGAGGGCGTGGCGTTCATCGTCCGTACGCCCGCGCTGATCGCCGTGATCGGCAGCATGGCGGCGACGCTCTTCCTCGTCCTCGCCTTCGACACGCTCTCCCCGCTGGCCATGCGCGAACTCTCCGTCGACGAACAGGACCTCGGATACGTGGTCGCGGCCGTCGGACTCGGCGCCGTGCTCGGCACGCTGGCCATCAGCCAGTGGGGCATGCGGGTACGCCCCTTCGTCCTGCTCGGCCTCGCGCAGATCACCGTGGGCGCGCTCGTCGGCGGCATCGGGATCGGGCTGGGCGCGGGGACCGACGGCCTCGCCCCGCTGTGGATGGCCGTCGCGTTCGGCATCGGCTTCGCGGCGGCCGGGATCATGGTCGTCTTCCCCTACGTGCTGCACCGGGAGACACCGCAGGAACTCATCGGCCGCGTCACGTCCACCGCGAACGCCTTCCCCGTCCTGCTCCAGCTCGCGGCACCGCCCCTGGGCGCGCTGCTCGCGGGCTGGTTCAGCGTCGGCTTCGTCTTCCGCACGGCGGGAGTGGCGCTCTGCGTCGTGGGCCTGGTGGTGTGGATCTACGGGAGGGGCCAGAAGGTGGAGCGTGGCGAGCGTGAGGGACGCGACGAACTCGCCGGGGACCCGGAGAAGGACAGGGAGAAGGACAGGGCGAAGGCTCCGGAGACGGAACCGGACAGGAACCTGGAGCTGCTGCGCGACGCCGGCTTCCCCGTCGACCACCTCCCCGACAAGCGGCGCGAGGCCCTGTCGGAGCTGTCCGACGAGGAGCTGCGGACCCTGATCGACGTACAGGCCCGGATCCAGGAGCGGGCGCCCGAGGTCGAGGCGCACAGCGTGGAACCGATCATCGGGGGCGTCCTGTTCTGACCGTCCGCACGGGGACGGAAGGGCCGGGCGTGAAGGGGGAGGGAGAACGAGGGTGCGTGAGCGAACCGCCCAGAGCCGCAAGACCGTCACCATCGTCTTCTGCGACATGGTCGGTTCGACCGCGCTCAGCGAGCGCCTGGACGCCGAGGCGCTGCGCCATCTCATGCTCCGCTACTACGCCCTGCTCAGCGACTGCCTGGAACGCCACGGCGGCACCGTGGAGAAGTACATCGGCGACGCCGTGATGGCCGTCTTCGGCATCCCGGCGCTGCGCGAGGACGACGCGCTGCGGGCGGCCCGCGCCGCGCTCGACATCCTCACCGCGGTCGAGACGTTCGCCGAGGGCGCGCGGGGCGCGCACGGCGTGCCGGTCGCCGTGCGCATCGGCATCCACACCGGCGAGGTCGTCACCTCCGGCGCCGCCGACGCGGGCCACGCCCTGGTCTCCGGCGAGGTCGTCAACGTGGCGGCCAGGCTGGAACAGCACGCGCCCACCGGGCAGATCCTCATCGGCGCCGACACCCACCGGCTGATCGCCCAGGTCGCCGAGACCGTGCCGGTGCCGCCGCTGACCGTGAAGGGCAAGCGCGACCCGGTGCCCGCCTGGCGCCTGCTGGCGGCGGGCCCCCTGGAACACGGCGCGTCCCGCGGCCCCGGCGTCGCCCTGGTGGACCGCCACGACGAACTCGCCCAGCTCACGCTGGCGTTCGCCCGCGTCCGCCGGGACCGCGCCTGCCATCTGGTGACGCTGTACGGGGACCCGGGCGTCGGCAAGAGCAGGCTCGCCCGCGACTTCGCCGCCGTGGCGGGGGACGACGGAGCGACGGTGGCGCGCACCGGCTGCCCCCCGTACGGCAGCGAGGGCTCGCTCGCGCCCCTCGCCGACCTGCTGCGGCGGCTCCTCGGCGACGCGCCGGCCGAACGCCTCGCGGAACTGCTCGGCGCCGCGGGCCCCGACACCGCCGCCGCCACGGCCCTGGCCCGGCTCGCCGGCACCGGACGCTCGGGCACCTCCTTCGACGAGACCTGCTGGGCACTGCAGCGGCTGTGCACCGCCCTCGGCGGCGAACACCCGCTCGTCCTCATCATCGACGACCTCCAGTGGGCGCACGAGGACCTGCTCGCCGCGCTCGACCACATCGCCGACTGGGTCCAGGACGCCCCCGTCCTGCTCCTCGGCCTCGCCCGCCCCGAACTCCTCGAACAGCGCCCGAGCTGGGGCAGCGGCAAGCTCAACGCGACGGCGCTCGTCGTGCCCCCGCTCGGCGGCGACGACTGCCGGGAGCTGGTGCTGCGGCTCAGCGACCGCGGCCGCGCGGGCGGGGACGTGCTGGCGCACCTCGCGCCGCCGCCCCTGCCCGGACCGGCCGTGGACCGGCTCGTCAGCCGCTCCGAGGGCAACCCCCTCTTCGTCGAGCAGATCGTGGAGATGGTCGCCGAGGGCGCCGACCCCGACGACGTGCCGCTGTCGGTACGCGCCATCATCGCCGCCCGCCTCGACCGGCTCGCCCCCGAGGAGCGGGCCGTGCTCGAACACGCCGCGGTGATCGGCGGGGAGTTCACCGCCGACGACCTCGCGGCGCTCGCGGGACCCGGCGCACGGGGCGCGGGGCCGATCGTCCGCGACCTCGCGCGGCGACGCCTCCTGGAACCCGCGGACCCCGGCCCCGCCGGCGAGCCCCGCTGGCGTCCGGCGGGCCAGCTGATACGCGACGAGGTCTACACCGGGATGTCCAAACTCCTGCGCGCCCAGGGCCACGAGCGCTTCGCCGCCCACGTGGAGCGCCGCGGCCCCGACGACCACCACACCATCGGCACCCACCTCGAACACGCCTCGCGGCTGCGCGCCGAACTCGACCCCGGCGACCCGGAGGTCGCGCGCACCGCGGAGTCAGCCGCCGCGCACCTCGGCAGGGCGGGGACCGAGGCGCTCGCGCACGGCGACATCAACTGGGCGGTCGGGCTGCTGCGCAGGGCCCTCGCGCTCACCGGCGACCTGCCCGCCGCGCTCGCCGTACGGACCTCCCTGGCCGAGGCGCGGCTCGCCGCGGGCCACGCGGAGGAGGCCGTGGCCGAGCTGCGCGCGCTGCTCGTCGAGGCGGAGCGGGCGGGCGACGGCAGGACCGCCGCCAGGGTCCGCCTCCAGCTCGGCTATCTGGAACCGGGCACGGAGGGCTTCGGGGCACTCCTGGACGCGGCGCGCGCCGCGGTCCCCGTCTTCACCGAGGCCGACGACGCGCTGGGCCTCGCCCGCGCCTTCCTCGCCATGGGCCAGGAGCGGCAGAGCCGAAGCCGCCACCGGGAGGCTGCGGCCCACCTGGAGCGGGCGCTGCGCGAATCGGTGCGGGCCGGCGCCGAACTGGAGCGCGCGGGCATCCTCGGCGCCCTCGCCGTCTCGCTCTGGCTCGGCCCCGAGCCGGTCGAGTCGGCGCTGGACAGCTGCCGGGCCTTCCGCGGCGACCACCTCGCCGGACGCCTCGTGGGACGAGCCACCGTGGGGTGCCCGATGGCCGTGCTGCTCGCCATGCGCGGCGAGTCCGACGAGGCCCGCGGCCTCCTGGACGACGCGCTGCGCACCCTGACCGACCTCGGGCACCACTTCGCGGTGCCCGCCGTCACGCTCTTCCGGGCCGGCGTCGAGGAACTCGCCGGGCGCTGGAACGAGGCCGAGCGGCTGCTGCGGGAGGCCGCCGACGGTATGGAGCGCCTCGGCGACCCCCAGCTGCACGCCACCGCCGTCCGCGACCTGGCCCGCGTCCTGCTCGCCGGGGGAGCCCCGGCCGACGCCGTGCGCGCCCTGCTCGACGTGCTGGAGCACGACGGGGTGACCGTCATGCCGGCCGCGGCCTGCGAGGTGTACGGCATGCGGGCCCGCCTCGCCGCCGCCGGCGGTGACGCGGCGGCGGCCGACGCGCACCTCACCACCGCCCTGGGCGCCGCCGCGCAGACGGACTCGCCGGCCTGCCGGGCCACCGCCGAACTGGACCGCGCGCACTGCGCCCTGCTGCTCGGGCGCCGCCCCGAGGCCGGGCTCGCGGCGCGCGAGGCCGAGCGGCACTTCACCGCCAAGGGACACCTGGTGGGGGCCCGCAGGGCCCGCGCACTCCGGGACGGCCTGCGGTGACCGCCGCGCCCGACGGGCTGACCTGGCATCTGCTGGGCCGCGACCGCGACGCCATCGAGGTCCGCACCGACTGGGCGGGCGCCGGGGCCGCGGGGGAGCGGGACGACGGCGCCGAGTGGGCGTGGGGCGGCGCGAGCGGCCGGGGCGTGCGGGTCTGCGTGATCGACTCCGGCGTGGAGACCGCCCATCCTCTGGTCGGCCCCGTCAACGCCTCGTACCTCGTCCGGGAGGCCGCGGCGGGCCAAGGAGCGGAAGGGGAGCGGGAGAGCGGCACGGGGCACGAGGTCGTGCGGGTCGCGGGCGGTGACTCCACCGGCCACGGCACGGCCTGCGCGTCGATCATCCGCGGCCTCGCGCCGCAGTGCGAGCTCGACAGCGTGCAGGTCCTCGGCTCCGGCTTCCGCGGCTCGGGCGACGTGCTGATCGCCGGGGTGCGCTGGGCCGTCGAGCGGGGCTACGACGTCATCAACATGAGCCTGTCCACGACCCGCAGGGCGTTCGCGCCGATCCTCCACGACCTGGCCGACCAGGCCTACTTCGGCCGCAGCCTGTTCGTCGCCTCCGCGCACAACATGCCGGTGGAGAGCTTCCCGTGGCGGTTCTCCTCCGTGATCTCCGTGGGCAGCCACGACGCCGACGACCCCGGGCTGCTGCTCTACAACCCGCGCCCGCCGGTGGAGTTCTTCGCGCGCGGCGTGCAGGTCCCCGCGGCCTGGCCCGGCGGCGGCACCCGGCGCTGCACGGGCAACAGCTTCGCCACCCCGCACGTGGCGGGGCTCTGCGCCCGCATCGTCGGCAAGCACCGCGGCATGACCGCGTTCCAGGTCAAGCAGGCGCTGTTTCTCGCCTCGGCCAACGTCAGGAGCCAGTAGATGAACCACAGCGGGCCGCCGGCGGCACACACCGGCACGGGGGAGGACGAGGGCCACCACGCGCTGCTGCGATCCGTGGTGCGCACGGCGGTGGCGATCTTCGACGCGCGGGCCGGCTCCATCGCCCTGCTCGACCAGGACAGCGGGGAGCTGGTCTTCGAGGCCGTGGCGGGAGAGGGCGAGGGCGCCCTCGTGGGCCGCCGCTTCCCGGCGGAGCGGGGGATCGCGGGGTGGGTCCTGCAGTCGCGCCAGCCCGTCGAGGTGCACGACGTGGACAGCGACGCCCACTTCGCGCGCGACTTCGCCGAGTCCACCAGCTACGTGCCGAAGGCGCTCATGGCGGCGCCGCTGCTGTGCGGCGACGAACCGCTCGGGGTCCTCGAAGTCCTGGACCGCAGCACGGAGCCGCGCACCCCGCTGGCCGCGATGGAACTCCTCGCGCTCTTCGCCGACCAGGCGTCCCTCGCCCTGGTCCTCGTGCAGCGTGCCCGCCGCGCCCGGCCTGTCGGGGCGGGTCCCGCGGGGCCCGCGGAGGCCGCCGCCCAGGCGCTGGCCGGGGAGATCAGCGCGCTGGACGGCGGCCGTCGGGAGATCGCCCTGCGGATCGTCAGCGATCTGACGGAGGTCCTGCACAGACGGCCGTGACCGGACAGCCCAGGGGGACCGCCTCGCGCGGCGGCGGCGCCTGCTCCCGCGCGAGGTCGGGCACGAAGGCTCCGAGCCGGAACAGGCATGTGCCGTCCGGGCCCAGGGGCCGCACCGAGGTCAGCGCGTGCGCGTCGCACAGCCGGTTCAGTGTCTGCGCGGCGTCCGCGGGCTCGCCGCCGAGGCGCAGCCAGGCGTCCATGAAGGTGAAGTCCCGTCCCAGGTCGAGCAGTTGCAGCCTGCTCCAGTCCTCGCCGGTGAGGCTGTCGTAGCCGCGCCGCAGACTGCGGCGGAGGTCGACGTCCCCGACCGTGAACCAGTCCAGGCCGCAGGAGGACTCCACATGGTCGGCGAGCTTGGTCAGCGGCCAGAACCTGCGCGGCGCGAGGCGGGCCCCCGCGATGCGCAGGGCGAGCGGGAGCCCGCCGCAGAACCGGGCGATGCGCCGGGCCGCCTCGGGCTCGGCGTCCACGACGTCGGCGCCGGTGATGCGGCGCAGCAGCTCAAGCGCGTCGTGCTCGCCGAACGGCCCCAGTTCGAGCACTTCCGAGCCGTCCAGGCCCGCCAGACGCGAGCAGCTCGTCACCACGGTGTGGACCGGCGGGGCGCTCGGCAGCAGCGGTCTCACCTGGGCCTCGCAGACAGCGTTGTCCAGGATCAGCAGGGCGGGCACCCGCAGCACGAACCGCGCCCGGTAGCGCCGCACCAGGCCCGGCAGGTCGGGCGGCAGCAGCTCCGCGGGCTCGCCCAGCTGCTGGAGGAGGTCGGCCAGCGCCTCGGCCGGGGTGCGGGGCAGCCCCCGCCCGTCGAGGAGGTCGACGTGGTGGACGCCGCCCGGGTACGCCTCGGCCGCCGCGTGCCCCGCCGCGACGGCGAGCGTCGACTTCCCCACGCCGGGCGGTCCCGTCACCACCGTCACCCGCCAGGACGCCGTCGGCCCCGCGTGGGCCTCGACCTCGGGGAGCAGCGCGTCCAGTTCGCGTGTGCGCCCGGTGAAGTCCGGCAGTCCCGGCGGCAGTTGCACGGCCGGGGCCATCGGCTCGGGCTCGCGGACGGCGGTCGCGCCCTGCCGGGGGACCATGACGGCCGCGGGGCCGCCGGCCGCCGCGGGACCACCCTCCAGGATCTCCCGCTGCAACTGCTGGAGCACCGCTCCCGGTTCGAGGCCGAGCTCCAGCGAGAACAGGCGCCGCGTCTCGTCGTACGCGATCAGGGCGTCGTTCTGCCGGCCGACGCCGCACAGCGCCCTCATGTGCTGGGCCCGGAACTGTTCACGGAAGGGGTGTTCGGCGAGCAGCGGCTCCACCTCGTCGAGCACCTCGTGGTGCAGGCCGAGCCGGAGCCGGGCGGTGAACCACACCTCCAGGCCCGTCAGGCGCCGCTCGTCCAGGCGGGCCGCCTCCGCGTCCAGCGGCGCCACGCCCTCCATGCCGCCGAACGGCCTGCCGCGCCAGAGCGACATGGCCTCGCGGATCAGCTGGTCGACGCGGACCGCGTCGCTCTCCGCGGCGGCCCGCCTGGCCATGTCGATGCCCTGCTCGAAGCGGACCATGTCGATGGACCGCGGGTCCACCGCGAGCCGGTAGCCGGGCCGCTGGTGCAGCAGCCTGGCGTCCACCTCGTGCCCCTCGTGCGCCAGCGCCCGGCGCAGGTGGTGCACGTACACCTGGAGGTTCTTGCCCGCGCTGCGGGGCGGGTCCTCGCTCCACAGGGCGTCCACCAGGCGGTCCACCGGGACCACCGAGTCCGGCCTGCACAGCAGCACCGCGAGCAGCACCTGCTGCTTGAACGGCCCCAGCGCGAGCTGCCCCGACCCCGTGACCGCGGCGAGCGGCCCGAGCACGTTGAACTGCAACACGGTTGAATCCTTCCCCCCCTGTGTGCGTACCTCTCGTGGTCGCGCCGCAGGGCCCAGGCGGGAAAGCACCTGGGCCCTCATCGTGTTCAGCCGGCGTACGGCGGGTGGTCCGTCGGGCGCGGCACTACCAGACGAAGGCGCCGCTCAGCGGGCTGTTGCTGTGCGACACGACGTCCTCCGCGGCGTCGAGACGCGACTTGACGGAGTTGAGCAGCGCGACTTCCTCCTGGCTGAGGGAGGCGATCGCGTCGAGCTGCTGCGGGTTGGCGCCCTTGAAGTTGTGACCGGCGGCGGCGAGTTCCTTGAGAGCGTCGAACGACATGGCGTTCCTCCTTGGTTGACTGGTGGTCCGTCGGTCGGCGGACCACCGGTTGTGAGGGGAATGGGCGTCCCCTCACGCTCGGGTGGCCGCCAGGGCCGGAGCCCGGCGGGAGGCCAGCACCGCACGCAGGGCGGCGTCGGCGGCATCGACGGAGTGCAGCGCGCTGAGGCCGACGGCGGTGGCCAGGTCGTGCGTCAGCGGCATTCCGTCGATGGTGCGCAGAAGTTCGTCACGGTGTTTCACGTCGAGCGCGGCATGGCGCTCCAGGGTGCGGAATCCGGCGCGCGGATATCCGGTGCGGCGCATCAGCTCGTCGACGAGTCCGGGCGAGGGCGGATTTCCCTCCAGGACCGCGACGTGCCCGAGCAGGCAGGCCGGGTGGTAATGGCGTATCCAGTAGTACTGCGCGCCCACCAAATTGGCGACGGCCGCGTCCGGTACCCGCTGGAGCGGTTCCCGGGGGTCGAATCCGAGCGCGTCGAGGTCCTGCCTCAGCCATTCGTCGTGTCCCTGTTCCTCACGAATGTGCCGGGTCAGATAGGTGGCGAGGGCATCGGCGGCGGGGTCGCCCGCCCGCTTTCCGGCCTCTTCGAGAGCGCATTCCATCAGGGGCACCGTCGAACGGATCGCGGTGTGCAGCATGCAGAGATACTCGGGATAAAGGTCGCGGAGCCGCGGTGAATCCCACAGCTCCCGCGAGGTCGCGGCGAGGCGGGGCAGCAGCAGCCCGATTTTCGCGAGGAGCACACGGCTGTGCCGGGTGGTCATGGAACATCTCCTAGTCTCGCGGTGCGCGAGGTCCGTGGTGACGGTCCGGGAGGGACGTGCGAGGTCCCGGTGTCAGGGGTTCATTCGGTGAGGCCGGCGAGGGCGGCGAGCAGCGCGTCGTGCCTGTTCCCGCCGGTGCGCCGCTTGGTCATCGCCCAGCAGAGCCCGCAGATCGAGGAGAACTCGCGGTCCGCCAGGTCGCGGTGGAGCGGGAGCGCCGTGAGGGCGCCGGGGCCGACCGAGCCGATGGCGCGGAAGAAGTCGTCGTCGTGGAACTCCCGCACCGCGCGGCCCACGGCCGGGCCGTCGGTGGCGTCGCGACGCAGGGCGGCCGGGCCCGCGCCCATGATCACGGACTCGTTGCAGCAGGCGGTGACGCGCCCGTCGTAGCGCACGACGGTGGCGTCCACCACGTCACAGGGGCCGAAGTCACGCCCCGCCGTGCGCCGCTGCCAGGCGTAGTGCGCCGAGCCCCTGCCGTGCGGCAGCCCGTGGGTGGGGATCAGCTCGGCCCGCTCGGGCCAGCCGGGGCCCAGCGCCTCGGTGAGCGAGGCACGCGTGGCGGCCAGGTTGTCGCCCTCGTCGATGCACTGCACGACGATGGGCACGCCGGTGCCGGCGATGACCCGCGCGGCGTTCACGAACCGCTCCGGGCCCTGCCCGTTCACGTGGTGGGCGTCGGTGCTCAGATAGACGGCGGTGGTCAGGGGCAGCAGGCGGTCGATCCACTCCGGGGCGCGCGGCGAGGCCGCCCAGAAGCCGCTGGTGTAGATGACCACCCGCTTGCCCGCCTCGGACAGCCGGCGCACGGCCAGCGTGAGCCCGCGCCGCTCGACGAACGGCTCGCCCCCGGAGATGCCCACCATGGTGAGCTCCGGCATGGACGCCAGCTCGTCGACCAGGGATTCGAGCAGGGCGAAGTCGGTGATGCGGGGGCTGTCGGGGCGCGAGTCCACCGAGCAGTGGGCGCAGCCCACGGGGCAGCGGTCGGTGAGGAACAGCAGGACCGACGAGCCGCGGTCCCGGCGGATGGCGAGGATGTCCCGGTGCGTGAGCGCGGTCACGGCGTGCTCCCGGCGGTCTGCTGGGCACCGGCGCCCGCGGTGGCCTCTTCGAGGCCCAGGGTGACGAGTTCGGCGTACTCGGTGATGCCGTACTGCTGGGCGAAGGAGACCGCGCCCGCACCGACGAGCATCTCCTCGGTGCGTTCCTCGACGAGGCGGGTGGTGGGTTCCAGGGCCAGTTCGCGCACGCGGCGCGGGATCGCCGGGTCCTTGGAGAGCACCCAGCAGGTCTGGCAGTAGCCCTCGGCGCCGCAGCCGCCCTTCGAGCCGTGCCGCTCCGCCAGGTACTCGGGTCCGGTCGCCCGGATCGCCCGCACCATGGGGTTGCCGATGGCCCGTGCCTTGATCGTCGGCCAGTCGTCCTTGGCGATGTGGCCGAGGTAGAGGTGGGGCGGCAGCGGCACCTTGCCGTCCATCACGTCCTGGTTGCCGCAGGCGGTGACCTGCCCGTTGAAGCCGATCACCGGCCAGGCGGAGACGGCGCAGGGCGCCGGCGTGACCTCGCCGCGCGGCAGCGGCGCCTGCTTGAGCCAGGCGTCCGCGCGGCCGTGCGGGCTGACGGGGGCGACCAGCATCGGCACCCGGTCGTCGAAGACCCTGCGGACCTCGGCGGTCAGATCGGCCAGATAGGGATCACCGGGGCCGGTGCCGGTCAGCTGGAGGCTGACCTGCTTGCCTTCGTCCATGAGTTCTTTCAGGACACGGAAGACCGCGGCCCGCGGAACCTCCTCCTCGTGGAAGACGTCCAGGCTCGCCGAGAAGTGGTCCACCGCGTCGATGGCCCGCTTGACCGGCCGCGGAATGCGTCCGTGCTCGGCGAAGTACAGGCCGGACAGGACGTGGCTGCGCGCGCCGACCGCGCGGGAGAGTTCCGCGATGTCCTGCACGAGGCGGGGGCGCAGGAGCGCTTCGCCGCCCGACATGAGGACGAATTCAGGCCGGTTCTCCGCGGTGAAGGTCTCGGCGAAGCCGCGGAAGAGCTGTTCGGGGTATTCCTCGCTGTCAAGCAGGGAACTGGTCGAACAGTGCTTGCAGTGGAGAGGGCACCTGCGCGTGATCCCGAAGAACACCGCAGCCGCGGGCACCGGGCGATATCGCAAGATCTCCATGAGGTGCACCGGAATCCCCCTCCGTTGACACGTTCTTTCGGCTTCCGTGCCGTTCTGCTTCGAGTATGGAGTCTCGTACTTTCGTTCGTCTTTGAAGCTGGTTGAGAACCGGTTCTACCGGTTCTCAACCAGCTATTCAGACGGAAGGAAGCACCCCGTCGGGGCGATTGCGCAGCGCCAGTGCCGCCGGCAGAGCGGTGGAAATCAGCGCCAACGCGGCAACTCCCGCGAGGATGAGGGAGTAACCGAGCGGTGGAATGCTGAAATCGGTGGAGCCGGTCAGGGCCCCGTTCGCCCCCGCGAGCCCCGTGACGGCGATGGCCGTCCCGGTCGCGGCCCCGATGAGCACGGCGATCAGCGTCTCCAGGTACAGCATGGCGGTGATGTGCCGGCGGCCCGCGCCGAGCAGCCGCAGCAGCGAGACCTCCTTGGCGCGCTCGGCCGTCCCCATGAGCAGCCCGTTGATCATCGACACCGCGGTGAAGAGCACCAGGACGGACAGCACGAGATAGGTGCCCGTGGTGTTGCGCGCGAGAGAGGTGCGCAGACCGTCGGCGTACTCGCCGACGCCGGTCACCTCGACCGTCGGATGGTCCTTCACCAGGGCGGCGGCCGCGGCGCGCAGCCGCTCGTCCTGGCCGGGCGCGGCGCGCACCAGGACCGAGTCGGCGAGGTCCTCGTGCAGGTGCGGGCGCAGATAGCTCTCGGACAGCAGGATGTCGCCGAGCCCCAGCGGCCGGTCGAAGACGGCGCCGACGGTCAGCGTGACCTTCGTGCCGTCACCCAGCCAGCCCCGGAAGCGGTCCCCGACCTCGAAGCCGCGCTGATCGGCATAGGTGCGGCTCACGGCCGCGGTGCCGTCCCGCTCCAGGCTGCGCAGCGAGCCCTCGCGCAGCCCGAGGTCCATCACCTTGCCGGCCGCCGCGGGGTCCAGGGCCTGGGCGCCGAGGACGTCCGGGGTGCCGAGGACGTCGGAGATCACCGTGGTGGAACGGGTGGCCGCCACGGCCTCCGCCCCGTCCAGGCCGCGCGCCGCCTCGGCCACGTCGCCCGGCAGCCCCGGCGAGTCCTGCGGCAGCAGCACCAGGTCGGCCCGCGTACGGCGCTCGGTCTGCTCGGCGGTGATGCGGTTCAGCGAGCCGGTGACCAGCAGCACCGTGCAGGCCATCGCCACGGTGAGCATCAGCGCCGAGGCCATGGAGGCCACCCGGCGCACCGAGAAACGGGAGTTGGCGTGCGCCAGCCACCCCGTCACCCCGCCGAGCGCCGACACCAGCGCGCCGAGCGGCGGTTCGAGCAGCCGGGCGAGGAGCGGCCCGAGGAGCGCGGCGGCGCCCATCAGGAGCAGCACGATCAGATACTGGAAGGCGACCCCGACCTCGCCGCCGATGTGTTGCGTGGCGAAGAACAGCGCGATGCCGCCGCCGAGCGGGAGCAGCGCGAGCAGGACCCGGGTGACGGTGACCGGCCTGCGCGGGGACACCGCCTCGCGCAGGGCGTCGGCGGGCCTGATCCGCGAGATCCGCCCGGCCGCCGCGAGCGCCGCGACCAGCGCGAGCAGCAGGGTGGCCGCCGCCGCGAGCAGGAACGGCAGGGGGCCGAGATGGAGCTCGTACGCGTCGGGGGCGGTGCCGCCCTCGCGCAGGCGGTCCAGGATCAGCCCCGACAGGGGTACGGCGAGCAGGAAGCCGGGCAGCAGACCGGCCGCCGCCGCGAGCAGGGTCTCCGCGGCCACCATCCGCCTGACCTGCCAGGACGTCGAGCCGACTGCGCGCAGCAGGGCGATCTCCTGGGTGCGTTGCAGCACCCCGAGCGCGATGGTGCCGCCGAGCACGAACACCGCGAGGAAACCGCCGATGCCCGCCATGGGCCCGAACAGCAGCGTCGTCGCGGCGAGTTCCTCGGTGGTCTCGGGCGCCCCCGCCTTGGCGCGCGCGTCACCCGTGAGCACGTCCAGATGCGGCACGTCCAGGGCCTCGCGGACCCGCCGTTCCACCGCGTCGGCGGAGATCCCGCCGGCGAACACCCCCGCGTAGGCGGCCTTCCCTCCGGTGTCGGCGAGCCGCTGCGCCGTCTCGGCGGCGAAGAACAGCGAGGCCTGGTCGGGCAGTCCGTCGCGCCCGCGCGGCGCGGCGATCCCGGAGATCCGGTAGGCCGCGGCGCCCTGGGCGGTGACGACCCGCACCTCGCCGCCGACGCGGTGGCCGCCGCGCGCTGCGGTGCCCGCGTCGAGGACCACCTCGTCGGGGCCCGGCGCCTTGCCCGAGGTCAGGGTGAACGGCGTCAGCGCGGCGGCCTCCCACGCGTGCCCCTCGGTCACGCCGTCGTCGGGCCCGGGCTGGGCGGTGCCGTCCTTGGTGAGGGCCTGGGCGTAGAAGGGCGTGTCCGTCACGACGCGCCGCACCCCCGGCACCTCCCGCACCTGCCGCACCTGGCGCTCGGTCAGGCGGGGCGGCTGGTCGAGGGGGTAGCTCTCGTGGTCGACGTTCTGTCCCGAGCCGGTGCGGATCACGACGTCCGGGTCCATCCGCACCACCGCCGTGGTGGCGCCGAACCGGTCCTCCTCCGGCGTCGACCGCAGCCCCGATTCCACCAGGATTCCGCAGGCGGCGATCAGCATGGCGGCCATCGCGGCGGCGCAGAGCGCGCCGATGAACCCGTACCGGTGCTGGCGGATGCCCGTGAGGGCGAGCCTGAGCACGTCAGGACCCCAGCCGCGACATGCGCTCGGAGACGCGCTGCGCGCTCGGCCGGTCCATGGCGTCGACGACCGTGCCGTCGGCGAGGAAGAGGACCTGGTCGGCGTAGGACGCGGCCTGCGGGTCGTGTGTGACCATCACCAGCGTCTGGCCGGTGGTGTCGACGACCTCGCGCAGCAGCTTGAGGACCTCCTGCCCCGAACTCAGGTCGAGGGCGCCGGTCGGCTCGTCCGCGAAGATCACTTCGGGCCGGGTGACCAGGGCGCGCGCCACCGCGACGCGCTGCTGCTGACCGCCGGAGAGCTCGGCCGGCCGGTGCCGCAACCGGTCGGTGAGGCCGGTCCGCGCGATCACGTCCCGCATCCAGTCGCGGTCGGGGCGCCGCCCGGCGAGCCGGAACGGCAGCAGGATGTTCTCCCGCGCGGTCAGCGAGGGCACCAGGTTGAACGACTGGAAGACGAACCCGATCCGCTCCCTGCGCAGGATCGTCAGCTTCCGCTCCCGCATCCCGCTGATGTCGGTGTCCCCGAGGAACACCTGGCCGGAGGTGGGCCGGTCGAGCCCGGCCGCACACCGCAGCAGGGTGCTCTTGCCGGAACCGGAAGGGCCCATCACCGAGGTGAAGGACCCGGCGGGCAGGGAGACGGAGACCGAGCGCAGCGCGTGCACGGTGCCGTTGCCGTGTCCGTAGGACCGGGTCACTTGGTTCAGGCGCAGGGCGGAGCGCGTGAGCGGCGCGGACCGTCGTGCCTCCTGATCGGGCAGGGTCATGGGGATGTCCTCCGGAGTGGGTACGTTCACGGGGTTCGGTCACGGAGCAGCCGCGCGGCCGGTATCAGCGCGGCCACCAGCGTCAGCAGGACGGCGCCGGCGCCGGCGCCGGCAAGGAACAGCGGGGGCCCCGCGAGGTCGACGCCGCCGCTCAGCGCCACACTGGTGGCGGCGAGCACGACGGCGGCGACGCCACCGCCCAGCAGCAGCCCGCAGACCGCCACCACCGCGCTCTCCCCGGCGACCAGCGTCAGCACGTCCCTGCGCGTGGCGCCCGCGAGCCGCAGCACCGCGAACTCACCGGTGCGCACCAGGGTCGCCATCACCAGGGTGTTGGCCAGGGCGAGCGCGGTGAACACCGCGATCAGCGCCGAGAAGACGTACGCGGGCCAGGTCTGCGACGCGGCGTCCTCGGCCCCGGCTGCCCGCACCGCGTCACGGTCGGCGCCGCGCGCCATCGGCCAGTCACGGGTCAGCCCGGCCAGCTCCTCGCCGACCTTCCGCCCTTCGGCGCCGGACGCCCGCTCGACGTACACGGCGTCGAGCAGCGGGTCGGGGGTGTGGGCGCGCAGCACCCGGCTGGGCACGATCAGGTCGGCGAAGCCGAGGGAGCGGTCGTAGCGCGCCCCGACCCGCAGCTTCGTCAGGGTGCCGTCGGGCAGCCGCATCCGCACCCGGTCGCCGACGCGCCAGCCGTACTCCTTGGCCTGCTCCTGGCTCACCGCGACGGCGGACCCCGCCACCAGGCCCTTCAGACCGCCCTCGCGCACATGCAGGTCGAGCAGGTCGGGCAGGGCCGGATCGGCGGCGAGGGCGCGTGCGTTGACGCTCTCCGCCTCGTCGGTGCGGACCTGGACCCGCACCCAGGCGCTGCTGGTCGCCGACACCTTCGAGACCCCGGGCAGCCGGGCGGCGTCCTCGGCCACGGCGGGCGGCAGCCCCGTCGCGTCGTGCGGCACCAGGACGTCGTCGGCCACCAGCCGCTCGGCCGCCCACTCCTTGGCCGTCGACTGCTGCGAGGTCTGCATGAACAGCGCCGACACCGGAAAGCCGATCATGAGGATCAGCGGCACCGCGGCGGCGGCGACCCGGCGCGGCCCCGCCGCGCTGTTGGCGAGCGCGAGCCGCCCCGTGCGCCGGAACACCAGCCGCAGCAGGATGCCCGCGAGCGGCACCAGAGGGCGTACGAGAGCGGGCCCGAGCACGGCCGCCGCGATCAGCAGCGTCAGGACCCCGCCGAAGGCCAGTCCGGAGCCCTGCACGCCGCCCATCGCGATGCCGAAGAACAGGAAGCACCCGGTGAACAGCAGGAACGCGAGCCCCGTCAGGACACGGGACAACGGCAACCGCCGGTCGGCCAGTTCGGCCTCGCGCAGCGCCTCCTCGGGCCGCACCCTGGCCGCCCGCCGCGCCGCCGCCACCACCGCCAGCCGTGTGATCAGCACGCCGACGGCAGCCGCCCCGGCCAGCGGCGGCCACGACACCCGCACCTCAAGCTCGTCCGGCGCGATGCCGAGGTCCACCAGGCCGCGGGCCAGCGGTTCGGCGAGCAGCGCGCCGAGCGGCACCGCGACGGCCGCCCCGACCACCGCCACGCACAGCGTCTCCCAGCCCAGCATCCGCTTGACCTGGCGGGGCGTCGCGCCGATCACCCGGAGCAGCGCGATCTCGCGGTGCCGCTGGAGCACCGCGAAGGCGAAACCGCTCGCCATGACGAACAGCGCCACGAAGACGGCGAGGGAGCCCATGCTCACCACGAACACCAGCGTGTCGAGGAAGAGGACGTCACTCGCGGAGATCTCGGCCCGCGCCGTGTCGGTCAGCACCCGCACGCCCGGCCCCTCGCCGACCGCGCTCCGCACCCGGGAAGCCACCGCCTCCGGGTCCGCCCCGGCGTCGGTGGTCACGGCGATGGCGTGCACGTCACCGCCCGGCGGCGCGAGCCGCCCCGCCGTCGCCGCGTCGAAGAAGAGCGCCACCTGATCCTTCGTCAGCGCCGCGCGCGGCGGCGCCGCGACACCGCTCACCCGGTAGGCGCCGCGCCCCTCCGCGCTCGTGTACACCCGCACCCGGTCCCCGACATGAATCCGGCCACGCGCCGCCGCGGCGGCGTCGACCACCACGTCCCCCGGGCCCTTCGGGGGCGTGCCCTCCCGCAGCCGGAAGGGCGTCAGCCGTGCGCTGTCCCAGCCGTGGCCGAGCGAACGGTTCCCGACGGCGGGTCGCACGAGCCGCCCGTCCTCACCGCTGATCTGAGCGGAGAAGGCCAGGTCGGACACCGCCTCGCGGACACCGTCGACCTTCTCGACGCGCTCCCGGAGCGAACCGGGCAGCGGCGGCCTGGGCACCAGCGGCGCCTCCACGTCGCCGAAGCCGGGGGAGTGGTCCTTGCCGTCCAGGCCCTCGTCCCGGTCACCGGTGACCACGAGCGAGGCGCCGTCGAAGCGGTTCGCCTCGCCCTCGCCGCGCAGCGCGGACTCCAGCAGCACGCCCGACGCCGTCAGCAGGACGAGGGCGAGCGTGACCGCGGCGAGCGAACCCGCGAAGAGCGCACGTCGCGTGCGCAGGGTCTGAAACGCCAGCCTCAGCACGAAGGCCTCCTCATCACGCCCCCAAGGATCACGTGCGGCCCTGTCCAAAACCTGTCCGCCCGATGTCCCCGCGGCGCGGACGGCGGACAGGCTGTCCAAAGAACCGGTGGCACCCCGCCGCACGGCGTGATCCGATGGCGGCCATGGAGTTCGAGTTACTGGGTGAGCTTGCGGTACGCGACGAATCCGGGCGGCTCGTGCCGATCCCGGGAGCGCTTCAACGGGCACTCCTGGCCCTGCTGTTGCTGTACGCGCCGTCCGCCGTGAGCGGTGGACGCATTCTCGCCGAGCTGTGGACCGGGACACGCGCCAAGGACCCCACGGCGGCCCTGCACACCGCCGTCGCCAAACTGCGCCGCGCCCTGCACCCGCACGCACCCGGCCTCATCGTCACCGGCCCCGCCGGCTACCGCCTCGACCTGACGGGGCACACCTTCGACGTACGGCGCTTCGAGGCGGAGCTCGCCGCCGCGCGCGGCAGCGGCGGCCCCGACCGGCGGGCCGCCGCCCTGCGCGAGCTGCTGCGCAGGCACCCCGGGCCGCCGCTCGCCGGGCTGCCCGCGCTGCCCTTCGTCCAGCAGGAGCGGGCCCGCCTCGAAGCGCTGCGCCTGACCGCGCTGGAACAGCGGGCCGAGGCCGAACTCGACGTCGCCGCGCACACGGCCGCGCCCGGCGCCGAGACCGATCCGCCCGCCCTCGTCGAGGAACTGCGCGCCGCGGTGCACGAGGAGCCCGACAGGGAGCGGGTGCGCGCCCTGCTCATCAGGGCCCTGCACGCCAGCGGCCGCCAGGCCGAGGCCCTTGAGGTCTACCGGGTCGCCCGCGCCGACCTCCGCGAGCGGCTCGGCATCGAGCCCGGCCCCGAACTGCGGGCCGCGCAACGCGAGGTCCTCGGCTCCGCCTCCGTCCGCGCCGCGCCGGAAGCGGTGGCCCAGCCGCGGCCCGTGCCCCCGCGGTCCTCCGCGCCCGCGACCGTGCCCGACGCAGCGCCCGAGGAGCACTTCGTCGGCCGAGGCGAGGAACTGCGGGAGCTGCCCGCCCTCTTGGACGCGCCCGGTCTCGTGACCGTCGTGGGCGCGGCGGGGCTCGGCAAGACGAGGCTGGCCCTCGCCGTGGCGGCGCGCGAGGAGCGGGCGGGCGCCGAGGTGTGGCGGGTCGACCTGGTGCCCTGCGCCCCGGGCGGCGTGACCGCGGCGGTCGCCGACGCCGTCGGGGTCGCCGCCGGAGGGCTCGGGCCCCGCGCCGCTCTGCGGCGGGTGCGCGACGCCGTCGAGCGGGCGGGACGCCCCCTGCTGCTGCTCGACAACTGCGAGCACGTCCTCGCCGACGCGGGCGAGGTGGCCGCCGGCCTCCTCGCAGGCTGCCCCCGGCTGCGCGTCCTCGCGACCAGCAGGGAGCACCTGGGCGTCGCGGGCGAGACCCCGTACGCCCTGCTCCCGATGCGTCACGACGACGCCGCCCGGCTGTTCCGCACTCGGCTGCGCCGGCTCTCGCCCGGGGCCGCCGACGCGGCGCTCGACCACGAGATCGGCGAGGTCTGCGCGGCCGTGGACCACATGCCGCTCGGCATCGAACTCGTCGCGGCCAAGGCGGCGACCGCGCCGCTGGGCGCCATCGCGGGCCAGCTCCGCGCCCGGCGCGGGACGCTGGACACCCGCCTGTGGTCGGCCGACGCCCGCCACACCACGCTCCGCGCGGCCGTCGACTGGAGTTACCGGCTCCTCACCCCCGACGAGCGGGCCGTCCTGCGGGCGGTGTCCGTCTTCGCCACCGGGTTCACCGCCGATGCGGCGGAGGCGGTCGCGGGCCCCGGCGCGTCCGCGACGCTCGCCTCCCTCGCCGGCAAGTCCCTGCTGGTCTTCACGCCGTCGGCGGACCGCCCCACCTACCGGACGCTCGTCTCCGTACGCCAGTACGCCCGCGACGCCCTCGCCGAGCACGGCGAGGAACACACGGTCCTGCGCCGGCACGCCGAGTGGGTCGCCGCCCTCGCCGAGCGCACCGCCCACCGCATGCGCACCGGCGGCTTCCGCGAGGCCTACACGGAGATGAGCGCGGCGACCCCGGAGGTCACCGCCTGCCTCGACTGGCTCCAGGGCGCGGAGGCGGCCGGCGGGCACGGAGCCGTGACCGCCGCCGGGGACGCCCCCGGCATCGATGCCCGCCCGCGGGCCGGGTCCCCGGCGGGCGGCGTCGTCCCCCGCGACGGCCACGCCTCCGACGCCCTGCTCGCCTCCCGCATCGCCACCAGGCTCGCCCTGTACTGGACCGCGGCGGGCCGCCAGGCCGAGGGCAGGGAACGGCTCGCCCGCGCCCTGGACACCACGGGACCGCAGGCCCCCTGGTACGCCGAGACCCTCGCCTGGTGCGGCTGGCTCGGGGTCAACATCCGGCAGGACAGCGGCGACGAGGAGCTGCTGCGCCGCGCGGTGCCCGCGGCGGAGGCGGCGGGGGAGGCGGCCGTGGTGGCGTTCGTGGGAGCCCTCGCGCTGACCGTGCACGTGCGTCAGGAGCGGCTGACCGAGGCGCGCGCGGTGGCCGACCGCACCGCGGCCGCCCTCGACCCCTACCGGCACGGCTGGGAGACCGGCGTCTGGCAGCTCTTCCACAGCGAACTCCTCGTCGCCGAGGGCCGCGCGAAGCCCGCGCTGACCGCCGCCGTCACCGCCAGGGAACTCCTGACCGGCGTCGACCCGCACTCGGCGGCCACCGCGCGGATCATGACGGGCATGGCCGAGGAGCGCCTAGGCCACCGCGCCGCCGCCCTGCGCTCCTGGCGGGACGCCCACCAGGAGCTGCTGCTCATCGGCTCGGAGCACGAGGCCGCCTGGGTCAAGGCCCTGCTCGGCTACGCGGCCGCCGGCGACCGGGACATGGCGGCGGCTGAGGCCTTCGCGCAGAGCATGGAGGCGTACGCCGAGGACACCGGCGAGGCCTACCTCCTGGCCAAGACGGCGACGCTGCGGGCCCTCGTCGCGGGCGCGCACGGCGACCTCGACAACGCCGAGCGGCTGCACCTGACGGCCGTCTCCGCCTACCAGGAGGGACACCGCCCCGAGTGCGTCGCCCATGAACTCGCCCTGCTCGGGCGGCTCGCGGCCGAGCGCGGCGACCCGGTGCTCGCCCGCATCCGCTGGGCGCACGCCCTGCGCGCCGCGAAGCTCTCGGGCCGCGCCTACGCGGAGATCCTGCCGCTGAGCGGACTCGTCGGGCTCCCGCAGGACGACCCGGAGTCGGCGCGGGAGCTGCGCGCCCGCCTGGAGGAGGTGCTGCGCGACGCCCCGCCGCCCCGCAGCACGGAGTGCCCCTTCCACCTCGCGGTGCCGACGGCGGCCGGCCAGGTGCCGGCGGCGCCCACCGCCCCGCTCATCGGCCGCCTCGCCGAACAACGTACTGACTGAGGCGTCAGTCAGTATCGCAACATCGGCATCACAGGCCTGGTCAGGCCCCATGGCGCACCAGGAACACATACCGCCATGTTGTGCTCGCCGCAACGCGTCTGTACGGTTGCCCACCATGCAGTCAGAGCAGCGGGACGCCGTCCCCGAGCGCGTGCGCAAGGTGATCGCCGACGCCGGCGTGAGCCAGCGGGAGTTCGCGCGCCGGATCGTCATGGACCCCTCCAAGCTGTCCCGCTCGCTGGGCGGCGCCCGCCGCTTCACCGCGGCCGAGCTGTCCCGCGTCGCCGCCATCGGCGGGGTCGACGCGGGCTGGCTCCTCGGCACGCCGGCCGCCGCGCCCCCGGCCCGGCGACAGCGCGCCCAAGGGCCCTCCCCGGAGGGCGGCAGGCCCCTGCAGATCGTGCGCGAGACGGTGCGGCTCATCGCCGAGCACGGCTTCCACGCCGTACGTGTGCAGGACATCGCCGAGGCCTGCGCCACCAGCACCGCCGCCATCCACTACCACTTCCCCGGCCGCGACGACCTCCTCGAAGCCGCGGTGCGCTGGTGCATGGACGAGGACACCGCGCGCCGGGCCGCCCGCCTCGCGGACGCCGCCGACACCGCCGACGAACTGCGCCAGCTCATCGAACTGCAGATCCCCCGCACCCCGCAGCAGCGCTGGCAGTGGAGCGTCTGGCTGGACCTCTGGGCGGAGGCCGCCCGCTCCACCGCCGTGGGCCGGCTGCACGCCGACTACTACCGGCAGTGGCGCGCCACCGTCGCCGACGTCCTGCGGCGCGGCATCGCCGAGGGCGTTTTCAGCCCCGCCGACCCCGAGGCGGCCGCGCTGCGCCTGACCGCGCTGATCGACGGCCTCGCCACCCAGGTCCTCGCCTCCGGCCCCGACGCGCCGGGCACGGGACCCGACGCCATGCACGCGGCACTCACCGCCTACGTCGACGCCACGCTCACCGCGCACTGACTCTCGTACGCCCACGTCCCCCCCAACCCCCCACCCCCAGGGAGAGTTCCGCATGCCCGTGAACGACAACGTGATCATCACCTGTGCCCTGACCGGCGCCGGTGACACCGTCCGCAAGAGCCCCCACGTCCCCGTCACACCCGAGCAGATAGCCACCTCCGCCGTGGAGGCCGCCGAGGCGGGCGCCGCCGTCGTGCACATCCACGTCCGCGACCCCGAGAGCGGCGCCCCGTCCCGCGACCCCCGGCTGTACCGCGAGGTCGTCGAGCGCATCAAGGAGACCGGCGCCGACGTCGTCATCAACCTGACGGCGGGCATGGGCGGCGACCTCGTCATCGACCCGGACGAGCCGCTCAAGCACCTGCCGGGCACGGACCTCGTCAGCGGACTCGACCGGCTCCCGCACGTCGAGGACCTGCTGCCGGACATCTGCACGCTCGACTGCGGCTCGCTCAACTTCGGGGACGGCAGCAACCTCTACGTCTCCACCCCCGACATGCTCCGCCAGGGCGCCAAGCGCATCCAGGAGCTGGGCGTCCGGCCCGAGTTGGAGATCTTCGACACCGGGCAGCTCTGGTTCGCCAAGCAGCTCCTCGCCGAGGGACTGCTCGACGACCCCACCGTCTTCCAGCTCTGCATGGGCGTCCCGTGGGGCGCGCCCGCCGACCCCGGCGTCCTGCAGTCCATGGTCAACATGCTCCCCGAGGGCGCCCAGTGGGCCAGCTTCGCGCTCGGCCGCATGCAGATGCCGTGGGTCGCCCAGTCCATCCTGCTCGGCGGCCAGGTCCGGGTCGGCCTCGAGGACAACCTCTACCTCGGCAAGGGCAACAAGGCCACCAACGCGCAGCTCGTCGAGCGTGCGGTGCGGATCACCGAGAACCTGGGCTCCCGGGTGGCGACACCGGACGAGGCGCGGGCGAAGCTCGGCCTCAAGCCCCGCGCCTGACCCCTGACCCGCGGGCCGGCCGTGGCCGGCCACGCACGTTCCCGCGCCCCCATCGACCGAATGGACAGGACCCCCACCATGACCACCACCCCACAGGATGTCCGCCGCGTCGCCTGCGTCGGCGCCGGCGTCATCGGCGGCGGCTGGGTCGCGCACTTCCTGGCGCGCGGCTACGACGTCACCGCCTGGGACCCCGCGCCCGACGCCGAACCGCGCCTTCGCCGGCTCGTCGAGGCGGCCTGGCCCGCGCTCACCCGGCTCGGCCTGGCCGAAGGCGCCTCCCAGGACCGTCTCACCGTCACCGCCACGCTCGAAGAGGCTGTCGCCGACGCCGAGTTCGTGCAGGAGAGCGCCCCCGAGAAGCTGGAGCTCAAGCGCGACCTGCTCGCGAAGCTGGACGCCGCCACCCCGGCCGGGACCGTCATCGCCTCCTCCACCTCCGGCTACCCGATGACCGACATGCAGACCGGGGCGGCCACCCCCGGACGCCTCGTCGTCGGCCACCCCTTCAACCCGCCCTACCTCATCCCGCTCGTCGAGGTCGTCGGCGGCGAGCGGACCGACGCCGACGCCGTCGCGTGGGCGTCCCGCTTCTACGAGGCCGCGGGCAAGTCCGTGATCACCATGAAGAGCGAGGTGCCGGGCTTCATCGCCAACCGGCTCCAGGAGGCTCTGTGGCGCGAGGCGCTGCACATGGTCGCCAACGGCGAGGCCACCGTCCAGGAGATCGACGACTCCATCACCGAGGGCCCCGGCCTGCGCTGGGCGTTCATGGGCCCCATGCTCACCTTCGCGCTCGCGGGCGGCGAGGGCGGCATGGCGCACATGCTCGACCACTTCGGCCCGTCCCTGAAGTCCCCCTGGACACGCCTGGAAGCACCCGAACTCGACAAGAAGCTGTACGACGCCGTGGTCGCCGGCTGCGACGAGGAGGCGGCGGGACGCACCATCGCGGACCTGGTCGCCGAGCGCGACCAGGGAGTCATCGACGTCCTGCGCGCCACGGGCCGGCTGCCGCACCGGCGCGAGGAGGCGAAGTGAGCCACCCCGAGCCGCACCCCGGGATCCAGCCGCTGCCGCTGCTCCACCGCGACGTCCGCGCCGAGTGGATCGACTACAACGGCCACATGAGTGAGGCCTTCTACGTCCTCGTCTTCGGCTACGCGACCGACACCATGATGATCGAGACCGGCCTGCACGCGGGCTACCGCGAGTCCACGGGCTGCTCGCTCTACACGGTCGAGGCACACGTCCGGTACCTCAGCGACGTCCCCGAGGGCGCGCACCTCGCCGTCCGCACGCGCGTCCTGGGCGCGGACGCGAAGAAGGCGCGCTTCACGCACGAGATGTACGTGGTCGAGGGCGCCGGGGCCGAACCCGCTCCGGACGCCGCCCCCGTGGCGACCACGGAGCTGCTCGCCCTCCACGTCGACCAGAACGCGGGCCGCGCGGTCCCGTTCCCCGACGAGATCCGCGCCCACCTGACGGCCCGCGCGGAACCGGCGCCGGAGTGGGCGGGCCGTTCGATCACCGAGGTGCCTCGGTCGGGCTGAGGGGCGCGGGGAACCGCGCGATCAGCCACGACGGACCCGCGGACGGGGCGCTACCGCTCAAGTCCCTTGTGCGCGGTCTCCGGCAACCGCAGATACACCGCGGAGGACACCACGCAGAGCACGGCCACGTACCAGGGGAACAGCCCCGGAGACCCGATCTCCTTGAACAGGGTCCCCACGTACGGGGCCGTGCCGCCGAACAACGCGACGGTGAGCGAGTACGGGAAGCCGATCCCGGCGGCCCGCACCCGCGCGGGGAAGACCTCGGCGTTCACCGCGGCCGAGATCGACGTGAAGCCGGTCAGCAGCACCATCCCCGCGCACTGCACCAGCAGCAGCGAGGCGAACGACCCGTTCAGGAGCGAGAGCAGCGGCACGCTCAGGACCGCGAAGCCGACGCCGAAGAACAGCAGCGGCGGACGCCGCCCGAACCGGTCGGAGAGCAGCCCGCCGACCGGTTGCAGCAGGGCGAAGAACGCGAGCGACAGGGTGCCCGCGAGCAGCGCCTGGCTCTTGCTGATGCCGGTGTTCAGCTCGGCGTACGTCGGCAGGTACGAGGTCCACGTGTAGTAGGCGAGGGTGCCGCCCGCGGTGATGCCGCAGATCAGCAGCGACTGGCGCGGGTGGTGCCGCAGCGCGTCGAACAGGCCCGGCCGCTCGGTCTCGCCGCCGGGCACCGGGTGCGTCTCGTGGGCGCCCTGCCGGATCCAGAAGCCCACCAGGCTGAGCAGCGCGCCGGCGACGAACGGCAGCCGCCAGCCCCAGCCGTCCATCTGCCCCTCGGAGAGCGTGGCGACGAGGAGGGCGGCGACACCGGAGGCGGCGAGCTGGCCCGCGGTGGTGGAGACGTACTGGAAGCTGGAGAAGAGGCCGCGCCGGCCGGGGCCCGCCGACTCCACGAGGAACGTCGTCGAGGCGGCGAACTCCCCGCCCACGGAGAGCCCTTGCAGCAGCCGCGCGAGGACGAGCACCACCGGGGCGAACACGCCCGCGGAGGCGTACGTCGGGGTCAGGCCGACCAGCAGGCTGCTGCCGCCCATCAGCAGGATGGTGACGGTCAGCGCGGCACGCCTGCCGCGCCGGTCGGCGACCGCGCCCATGAGCAGGCCGCCGACGGGCCGCATGAAGAAGCCGACCGCGAAGACGGCGAAGGTGGAGAGCAGCGGCACCAGGGAGTTCCCCGAGCCTTTGGGGAAGACCTGGTCGGCGATGTACGTGGCGAGGAAGGTGTACGCGTACCAGTCGTACCACTCCACCGCGTTGCCGACCGAGGCGGCGAGGAGCTGCCTGACGGGGCGCCGCGGGGCGGGGTCGGCGGTGGTCACCTGCTGGTCGTGCTGTGTCATGATCACGACCTTCCCCGCATCGGCGGCGCCCCACACGTGCCGTCCGCCAGGCGGACCGCCCGGCGTCCGGCCGTCGTCAACCGCCGTCGCTCAGCCCGTCGTCGCCCGGTACGAGTAGACCGTCGTCGTCACCAGGCAGGGCGCGGGCGGCACCACTTCCACGCGCAGCGTCCGGCGCGCGGAGTCGTAGTCCACACCCTCCGTCTCGAACGACCCGGAGCAGACGCTGCGCTGCGGCGAGGCGAAGAGGCTGGAGACGCGGCCGGTCACGGGCCTGCCGTCGAGCGCGCGGTCCAGGTCGATCTGGAGCACGGGCCTGTCCTCGGGGAAGAGCTGTTTCGAGGCGTCGTTGGACGCGCACACCAGCCGGGTCGCCGAGGCGAAGTCGCAGCCCTGGATGTCCCGCACCGGCTTGTCGAGCGAGATCTGCCCGGCCTGGGCGAGGGCGCCGCCGGTGGGCGGGGTCGAGGAGTTGAGCAGCGGCGCGGGGAAGACCTGGAGGCGGTTCTGGTCGCCCCACTCCCCGGAGACCAGCCACTGGGAGTCGGGGGAGACGGCCGCGAAGGAGTTGTTCAGCTTCTCGCCCGCGTCGAGCGGATGCTCGTACAGGTGGCGCTCGCCGCCGGGCGTGGTGACGGCGTACATCTTCGACTTCGCGTTGTCACCGCCCTGGTAGGCGTCGAAGGTGTGGCCCTCGGCGATGTCCGGGTCGCCTATGTGGTTCCAGCCCTTGACGCGCAGGTCGAGGGGGATCGAGGCGAGCCCTCTGTAGAGGAGCCCGCCGTCCGCTCTGCTCGCCAGGCCCTGGCTGCCGGTGAGCGAGCTGACCCGCGCGGCGCCGGTCTCCTGCCAGCCACCGGGGGACGCGGGGGCGGCGGACGCGGCGCCGCCCGTCACCACCGCGAGCGTGACGGCGCCGAACAGGGCGGTTGATGCCTTCCAAAGAGTCATCGGGACGCTACCTCCGTGGGGGGTCGGGACGATGCGGCGCCATCGTACGTAACGTGAGCCCCGGCGATAACGGTCCGACGGAAGGCGGTTCAGACGTGCAGCTCACCATCCTGGGCGGAGGGGGGTTCCGCGTGCCGCTCGTGTACGGGGCGCTCCTGGGCGACCGTGCCGAGGGCCGCGTCACCGACGTCGTCCTGCACGACCTGGACGCGGGGCGGCTCGACGCCGTCGCCCGCGTCCTCGCCGAGCAGGCCGCGGGTGTTCCCGGCGCCCCCGCCGTCACCGCGACCACCGACCTCGACGAGGCGCTGCGCGGCGCCGACTTCGTGTTCTCCGCGATCCGCGTCGGCGGCCTGGAGGGACGCGCGGCCGACGAGCGGGTCGCCCTGGCCGAAGGCGTCCTCGGGCAGGAGACGGTGGGCGCGGGCGGCATCGCGTACGGGCTGCGGACCGTGCCCGTCGCGGTGGACATCGCGCGTCGCGTGGCCCGGCTCGCGCCCGACGCGTGGGTCATCAACTTCACCAATCCGGCGGGGCTCGTCACCGAGGCCATGTCCCGGCACCTCGGGAACCGCGTCATCGGCATCTGCGACTCGCCCGTCGGCCTCGGCCGCAGGGTCGCGCGGGTGCTCGGCGGCGACCCCGACGAGGCGTTCATCGACTACGTGGGGCTCAACCACCTCGGCTGGCTGCGCGGGCTGCGCATCGCGGGCCGTGACGAACTGCCGCGGCTGCTCGCCGACCCGGAACTCCTCGGTTCCTTCGAGGAGGGCAGGCTGTTCGGCGTCGACTGGCTCCGCTCGCTCGGCGCGATCCCCAACGAATACCTGCACTACTACTACTTCAACCGCGAGGCCGTCGCCGCCTACCAGGCGGCCGAGCAGACCCGCGGCGCCTTCCTCCGCGATCAGCAGGCCCGCTTCTACGAGGCGTTGGGGCACCCCGGAGCACCCGCGCTGAAGACGTGGGACGCCACCCGCGCCGAGCGCGAGGCGACGTACATGGCCGAGAACAGGGAAGCGGCGGGCGCGGGGGAGCGGGCCGAGGAGGACCTGGAGTCCGGCGGCTACGAGAAGGTCGCCCTCGCGCTGATGCGGGCCATCGCGCGCGACGAGCGGGCCACGCTGATCCTCAACGTGCGCAACGGCGCCACGCTGGCCGCCCTGGACGCGGACGCCGTCATCGAGGCGCCCTGCTCGGTCGACGCCAACGGCGCCCACCCCATGGCGGTCGGCCCCCTGCCGGGCCACGCCACGGGCCTGGTCTGCTCGGTCAAGGCGGTGGAGCGCGAAGTGCTCGCCGCGGCGGACAGCGGGTCACGCGCCACGGCCGTCAAGGCGTTCGCGCTGCACCCCCTGGTGGACTCGGTGGCGGTGGCACGCCGGCTGGTCGAGGGCTACCGGGAGGCGCATCCGGGGCTCGCCTATCTGCGCGGCTGAAGCCGGCGCCACGACCCCGGCACCGAGGGGCGCGCACCTGGTCCACGGGGTGCGGGCGCGGCCTGCGATGATCGCGGGATGAGTCCCGTCGTCTCCATCGGCGCCGCCGCCCGCCGCCCCTGCACGCTCGTCGTGTGCCGGGGCTGCTGCTGCGGCGACGCCCGCAAGAACCCCGGCATCGACCACGCCTGGCAGCTGGAGCGGCTGCGCTCGGCTGCGGCGGCCTCGCGGGGCCGCTTCACGGTCCGCACGAGCGACTGCCTCGGCCCGTGCGGCCAGGCCAACATCGTCGTCGTCCAGCCGTCCCACGAGGGCCGCAGGAGGGGCGGCCGGGCGGCCTGGATCGGCTTCGTCACGGACGAGGAGTCGCTGGACGGCATACTCGCCTGGGCCGAGGCGGGCGGCCCCGGCCTCGCGAAGCCGTCCCCGGCGCTGGAGCTCCAGATGGTGGACCCGCGGCAGGTCTAGCGGGCGGGGGCGTGGCGCCCTTCCCCTCAGCCCGTCACCTCGATGACGGTCTTGCCGCGGGCATGGCCGTCCTCCACCGCGCGCAGCGCCTCGTCCGCGCGGTCCAGGGGGTACGTCGCTGTCACGTGCGGGCGCAGGACGCCGGTCTCGGCGAGCCGGGCCACCTCGGCGAGGACCGCCGCGTTCCTGGCCCGCGCCACCGGGGCGCCGCCCAGCTCCGCGACCGTCTCCTTGGCGGCGGCCGTGATCAGCCGCCCGCGGCGGTCGGCGAGCAGGTCAGCGACCTCCGCGAGCGTGTCGCCGCCCACCAGGTCGAAGACGGCGTCGACACGGCCGCCGGTCGCCGCCTCGCGGACCCGCTCGGCCAGCCGGGGCCCGCGCGCCACATGGACCGCGCCGAGCGACTCCACGAACTCCTTCTTGGCCGCGCTCGCGGTGCCCACCACCCGCAGCCCGAAATGGCGCGCGAGCTGCGCCGCCGCCACGCCGACCCCGCCGCCCACCCCCGTGATCAGCAGCGTCGCCCCGGCGGGCAGCGCGAGCTGGCGCAGCCCGTCGTACGCCGTGGCCGCCGCGACCGGCAGCGCGGCCGCGTCCGTGAAGGGGACGGCGTCGGGCTTGTGCGCGGCGGTGCCGGTGGGGAGCAGCGTGTACTCGGCGTATCCGCCCGCACCGGCGATCGGGTTGCCGAACACCGCGTCGCCCGGCGCGAACCCCGTCACCCCGGCGCCGACCCGCTCCACCACTCCGGCGACCTCACTGCCCAGGACCTCGGGGCCCGTCAGCGGCCCCTGCCCCGGCCTGCGCTTGCCCGCCCGCAGCTTCCAGTCGACGGGGTTCACTCCCGCCGCCCGCACCGCGACGAGCAACTGCCCGGGGCCGGGCTCCGGCACGGGCAGGTCGAGGAAGGTCTCCACCTCGGGTCCGCCGTGCTCCGTGTACGCGTAGGCCTTGTACATACGAGGGCTCCCTCACTCGGTCCGGACCGGACCGGACGACTGCACCTCACAACCCCGCGGCCCCCTCGCTCCCTTCCCGCAGCGCCTTGTAGAGCGCGTCCACCAGGTGGTGGCTGCGCAGGTCCTCGCCGGAGGTGCCCGCGCCCATGCGGTTCATCACGTACGCGTACGCCACGCGGTTCTCCGGGTCGGCGAAGGCGTACGAGCCGCCCGCGCCGCCGTGCCCGAACGCGCGGGGGTTGGGGCCGGCCTGCCCGTACGGGTTGAGCATGTAGCCGAGGCCCCACGGCCAGGCCGCGCCGAACGGGCTGCCCGCGGCGAGCACCAGGTCCGGTTCCCCCTCGGTGCTCTGCGAGGTGCGCAGCCGGTCCACCGACGCGGCGGTCAGCAGCCGTCCGCACGCCAGCTCGGCGTAGACGGCGGCCATGCCGCGGGCGGTGGCGTGGGCGTTGGCGGACGGGATCTCCGCGCGGCGGTAGGCGGGGCCGTTCACGTCGCCGAGCGGCAGGTACCGCAGGGCCAGCGTGACCGGCGCCATCGGATGCTCGTCGAGCCCGCCGACCGGCGGCTTCGGGGCGTCGCCGAAGACGGTGCCGCCCGGCGCCGCCCCCTCGGGGCGGGCCATGTCCGCGCACCGCCCGTGCTCGTCGTCCGGGGTGCCGAGCCAGACGTCGGCGCCGAGCGGCCCGGTCACCTCCGCGCGCAGGAACGCGCCGGGCGAGAGCCCGCTGACCCGCCGCACGACCTCACCGACCAGGAAGCCGAAGGTCACCGCGTGGTAGCCCTGCGCGGCGCCGGGGCGCCACCACGGCTCGGTGGCCGCCAGCGCCTCGGTGACCTTCTCCCAGTCGTACACGGCGTCGGACGGCATCGGCTCACCCGGCGCGATCAGCCCGCTGCGGTGGCTCAGCAGCCAGCGCACCAAGATGCCGTCCTTGCCCGCCCGGGCGAACTCCGGCCAGTAGCGGGCGACGGGGGCGTCCAGGTCGAGGTCGCCGCGCTCGACGAGGAGATGGGCGCAGAGCGCCGTCAGGCCCTTCGTCATGGAGTAGGTGTTCACCAGCGTGTCGCGCTCCCAGGGGCGGGTGCCCGCGCGGTCCGCGTCGCCGCCCCACAGGTCGACGACGAACTCGCCGTCGACAAAGACGGCGACGGCCGCCCCCAGGTCGCCGCGCTCGGCGAAGTTCCTGGCGAACTCCTCGCGGACGGGTTCGAAGCCGGGGGCGCAGAGGCCGTGGACGCGTACGGACATGGATGCTCCTTGGCGGTGGGCCGGGCCGGACCGCATCGTCCCGCATGGTTGCCTCCAGCACCTACCCCTGGGGCCCGGCCTCGCACCCCCGGATGTGAGGGTGCCGTGAAAGAAGCGTCCGGCGCGGCGCCCCGGAACGACCCGCGCCAGGGCCTTGTGCCCACGGCGGCGGCACTCGGCCCCCTTTTCACACGCCCGTCACCGCCCCTTCCGCAACGCTTGCTCCTCTTGGCACACTTCACCCGCTCGCGTCCCCCCACAGATCACGAGGTCGGATCATCCATGCCTGAACTCAATCGGCGCCGCTTCCTGCGGTTCGCCGGCGGCACCGCGGTCTACGCCATGCTCGACCAGAGCATCGCGCGCGCCGCCTCGCTGCCCGCGAGGCGCGTCACCGGCACCATCGAGGACGTCGAGCACGTCGTGGTCCTGATGCAGGAGAACCGTTCCTTCGACCACTACTTCGGGACGCTGAAGGGCGTACGCGGCTTCGGCGACCCGCGCCCCGTGACGCTCCCCAACGGCAGGCCCGTGTGGAACCAGCCGAACGGCGCCAAGGAGGTCCTGCCGTTCCACCCGGACGCCGAGAACCTCGGGATGCAGTTCATCGCGGGCCTCGACCACGACTGGGCGGGCGGCCACAAGGCGTTCAACGACGGCAGGTACGACCAGTGGATCCCGGCGAAGTCCGAGCGGACGATGGCGTACCTGGAGCGGGACGACATCCCCTTCCACTACGCGCTCGCCGACGCCTTCACGGTCTGCGACGACTACCACTGCTCCTTCATCGGGGCCACCGACCCCAACCGCTACTACATGCTCACGGGCCACGTCGGCAACGACGGCAAAGGCGGCGGCCCCGTCCTCGGCAACCAGGAAGCGGGGTACGACTGGACGACGTACGCCGAGCGCCTGGAGGCGGCGGGCGTCTCCTGGAAGGTGTACCAGGACATCGGCGACGGCCTGGACGCCGGCGGCCGCTGGGGCTGGATCGAGGACGCCTACCGGGGCAACTACGGCGACAACTCCCTGCTGTACTTCAACAGGTACCGCGACGCCGAGCCCGGCGACCCGCTGTACGACAAGGCCCGCACCGGCACCAATGCCAAGGCGGGCGACGGCTACTTCGACATCCTCAAGGCGGACGTCGAGGCCGGCACGCTGCCGCAGGTCTCCTACATCGCCTGTCCCGAGGCGTTCACCGAGCACCCCAACTGGCCCGTCAACTACGGCGCCTGGTACATCTCCCAGGTCCTCGACGCCCTCACCGCCGACCCCGAGGTGTGGGCGAGGACGGCGCTGTTCGTCACCTACGACGAGAACGACGGCTACTTCGACCACATCGTGCCGCCGTACGTCCCGAAGGACGCCGGCCAGGGCAAGTCCACCGTCGACACCACCCTCGACTACTTCCCGGGCAACGCCTCCTACGCGGCAGGGCACTACGGCCTCGGCCAGCGCGTGCCGATGATCGTCGTCTCGCCGTGGAGCACCGGCGGCTTCGTGAACTCCGAGGTCTTCGACCACACGTCGATCATCCGGTTCATGGAGCGCCGCTTCGGCGTGGAGGAGCCCCAGATCTCGCCGTGGCGCCGCGCCGTCTGCGGCGACCTGACCTCCGCGTTCGACTTCGCGGGCAGGGACACCGACCCGGCACGGCTCCCCGACACCGCGGCGTATGAGCCGCCGGACAACGACCGCCACCCGGACTACGTGCCCAAGGCGCCCGCCGATCCGGCGCTGCCCCGGCAGGAGCGCGGCTCGCGGCCCGCCCGCGCCCTGCCGTACGTCCCGCTGGTGGACGGGGCCGCCGACGTCGCCGCGAGGACGTACACGCTGACCTTCGCCGGTGGCGACGAGGCGGGCGTCTGCTTCCACGTCCGCTCGGGGAACCGCGCCGACGGCCCCTGGACGTACACCACGGAGGCGGGCAAGAAGCTCTCCGACACCTGGAACTCGGCGTACTCGAACGGCTCGTACGACCTCTCCGTCTACGGGCCCAACGGGTTCCTGCGCACCTTCAGGGGACCGAACAAGAAGGCGGGCCCCGAGGTCATCGCCCGCCACGACGGCGCCACGGGCGACATCGAGCTGACCTTCACGAACGACGGCAGCACCGACGTGCACCTCAAGCTGGCCAACGCCTACGGCGGCGCCGCCCAGGCCGTCAGGGTCAAGGCGGGCGCCACCGTCCGCCACACCGTCGACCTGCGCCGCACCAGGCGCTGGTACGACCTGACGGTGCGGTCCGACGCCGACTCGGGCTTCCTGCGGCGCTTCGCGGGCCATGTGGAGACCGGCGCGACGGGCATCAGCGACCCCGCCCTCATCACCGCCTGACGCGCGCCTCACGCTCCCCTCGCCGCGCGGGCGGGGGGAGCGGCGGCCGGAAAACAGGGAGGCCCCGGGCCCCCTCCCTGGCTAGCATCCCCCTGCATGGCCTTCATCCACCGCCGCACAGGCGTCCCCGACAGGCCCGTCCTCGACGGGCTCGAAGACACGTGGTCACGGCGATGGGACGAGTCGGGCGTATACGCCTTCGACCGCTCGAAGACGCGGGACGAGGTCTTCTCCATCGACACCCCGCCGCCCACCGTCAGCGGCTCGCTCCACGTCGGCCACGTCTTCTCGTACACGCACACCGACGCCGTCGCCCGCTACCAGCGCATGCGCGGCAAAGAAGTCTTCTACCCCATGGGGTGGGACGACAACGGGCTGCCGACCGAGCGGCGCGTCCAGAACCACTTCGGCGTCCGCTGCGACCCCTCCCTCCCGTACGACCCGGGGTTCACCCCGCCAAAGAGCCCGGGGAAGCGTCAGCTTCCCATCTCTCGGCGGAACTTCATCGAGCTGTGCGAGCGGCTCACCGTCGAGGGCGAGAAGGTCTTCGCGGCGAGGCGTACGTCGCCGAGGCGCCCACGCTGTGGGATGTCACCTTCCGCACGGCGGTCGTCCAGGCCGAACTGGAGGGCAGGGCCCTGGAGTCCTAGCTCAGACACCAGCCGCAAAGTAGGTCGCGGGTAGCTGGGCGGGCCCCGTTTCCCTGTCCTGGGCGCCGTCGTTGGTCCGATCGAGTGATCGAGGCCAAAGGGGCGGGCGTGCGGCAAGAGTGGTCGCCAGAAGAGCTGTTGGCGAACTGGACGCTGGTAGACGGCGACTGGGACTTGGTAGCGAACAAGAGCGGGGCGACCCGGCTCGGCTTCAGCCTGTTGCTGAAGTTCTTCGAGCTGGAAGGCCGGTTCCCCGATGTGCTGGAAGAGGTCCCGCCGACCGCGGTGGAGTACGTCGCCGGTCTGGTGAAGGTCCCGGCCACTGACTTCGCGAAGTGCACACTGGTCGGCCGGACCGCCGAGTACCACCGCAAGCAGATCCGCGAGGCCCTGGGATTCCGGCCGTCGACGGTCGCGGACGAGAAGGCGCTGGCGGAATGGCTTGCCGTGGAGGTCTGTCCGGTCGAGCTGGTGGAGGACCGGCAGCACGAGCCCTGCTGGTCGAGTGCCGGGCCCGGAAGATCGAGCCGCCGGGCCGGACCCGGGTCGAGAAGGTACTCGTCGCAGCGCGGGGCAGGTCGGAGAAGACGTTCTGCGACCGCACGATCGGCCGCCTGGGCGAGGCGGGCACGGCTCGACTGCTGTCCCTGGTGGCAGAGGACAACGAGACGGGAACCGCCCTGCTGGCCGCGCTCAAGCGCGACCCTGGTGCGGTGGGCCTGGACTCCTACTCACGGAGATCACTAAGCTCAACGACATGCGCAAGCTCGGGCTGCCCGACGGATTGTTCGCGGACTGCTCGGAGAAGCTGGTAGCCGCCTGGCGGGCACGGGCGATCAAGATGTATCCCTCGGACTTCCGCGACACGGCGGAGGACGTACGGATCACCCTGCTCGCCGCGCTGTGCACGTCTCGTCAGGCTGAGATCACCGACGCCCTGGTTGACCTGCTGGTCGCCCTGGTCCACAAGATCAACGCTCGTGCTGAGCGGCGGGTGGAGAAGCAGCTCACCGCCGAGTTGAAGAAGGTTCGCGGCAAGGAGGGCATCCTCGTCAAGCTGGCGACGGCCGCTGTCGGCAAGCCCGACGAGGTCGTACGCCGTGCCCTGTTCCCGATAGTCGGAGAGATGACGCTGCGCGAGCTGGTGGCCGAGGCGAAGGCGAACGAGAAGGTCTTCAAGGCCAAGGTCCGCACCACGCTCCGGTCGTCGTACAGCTCCTACTACCGGCAGATGCTGCCGCCGCTGCTGAAGACGCTGGGCTTCAGGTGCGACAACACCGCCTATCGGCCGGTGATGGACGCGCTCGCGCTGCTGGCCAAGTACGCCGATGTCGACGGCAAGATCCGCTTTTACGACGCCACCGACGTCGTGCCGATGGACGGCGTGGTGCGCAAAGACTGGCGCGAGGCGGTCGTTGATGACATGGGCCGCATCGAGCGCATCCCGTACGAGCTGTGCGTCCTGGTGGCGCTGCGGGACGCGGTGCGCCGCCGCGAGATCTACGTCGAGGGCGCGGCCCGCTGGTGCAATCCGGAGGACGACCTGCCTGGCGCCTTCGAGGCCACCCGCGCGGTGCACTACGCCGCGATCCGCCAGCCGCTGAACCCGCGGGCGTTCATCGCGGACCTGAAGAAGCGCATGACCGCGGCCCTGGACGGGCTCTCGGCGGCGCTCGCGGATGGCTCGGCGGGCGGGGTGAAGGTCACCATCCGCAAGGGCGAGCCGTGGATCACCGTGCCGAAGCTGGAGCCGCTGGCCGAGCCCACCGGCCTGGCGGCCCTCAAGGAGGAGGTCGCACGCCGCTGGGACGTCCTGGATCTCCTGGACGTGCTGAAGAACGCCGACTCCCTCACCGGCTTCACCGAAGAGTTCTCCTCGGTGGCCGCGTACGAGCGCATCGAGCGTGACGTTCTCCAGCGCCGCCTGCTGCTCGCTCTCTTCGCGCTGGGCACGAACATGGGCATCCGCGCGATCGTGGCGACCGGCGAGCACGGCGAGAGCGAGGCCGTGCTGCGGCACGTGCGCCGGCACTTCATCACCGTCGACAGCCTGCGGGCCGCTGTCACCAGGCTGGTGAACGCCACCTTCGCCGCTCGCGACACCGCATGGTGGGGCCAAGGGACCGCGTGTGCGTCGGACTCGGAGAAGTCCGGGTCCTGGTCCTCGAACTTCATGACCGAGTACCACGCCCGCTACGGCGGCAACGGCGTGATGATCTACTGGCACGTCGAGCGGAAGAACGTCTGCATCTACTCCCAGCTCAAGAACTGTTCGTCGTCCGAGGTCGCGGCGATGATCGAGGGCCTGCTGCGGCACTGCGCGGACGCCGAGATCGAGTCCAACTACGTGGACACACACGGCGCGAGCGTAGTCGGGTTCGCGTTCACCGAGCTGCTGAACTTCCGCCTGCTACCGCGGCTGAAGAAACATCGGCAGTATCCGGCTGTACCGCCCGGACGATGCCCCGCCCGGCTGGCCGACGCTCGGCACCTCGCTGACGCGGCCGATCCGCTGGGAGCTGATCGAGCAGCAATACGACCAGATGGTCAAGTACGCCACCGCGCTCCGGCTCGGCACGGCGGAGGCGGAGCAGGCGCTGCGGCGCTTCACCCGCGGCGGCCCCAAGCACCCCACCTACCAGGCCCTCGAAGAACTCGGCCGCGCAGTTCGCACGGTCTTCGCCTGCGGCTACCTCGCCAGCCCCGGCCTGCGCCGCGAGATCCACGGCGGGCTCCAGGTCGTGGAGAACTGGAACAGCGCGAACACCGTGCTCCACTACGGCAAGGACGGCGCCCTGACCGGCCCGGACAAGGAACACGCCGAGACGTCAATGCTCGCCCTGCACCTGCTCCGGTCTGCGCTCGTGCACGTCAACACCCTGCTGGTGCAGCAGGTCCTGGCCGAACCGGCATGGGCGAGGAGGCTGAGCGACGAGGACCGGCGTGGCCTGACCGCGCTGTTCTGGTCGAACGTCAACCCGTACGGCACCTTCCGCCTGGACATGGACAAGCGCCTCGACCTGGGGTTCACCGTGCCTCGCCCCCGCACCCCGGCGGACGCCGCCGACCGATTGAGGGCGGAGACACGATGAAAGACTTCCAAGACCTCACCTACTCTCGGATGAACGAGGCCGCGGGTCAGGCGTTCTGGACCTGCTGGGCGCGGGTGGTGACCGCCGAGGCCAACTGCTCGAACTCCCTGGACCAGCCCGAGTCGTCGGGCACCGGCTGGTATTCCAGCTCGACGAGGACGGTGCCGACGCGGGCCAGGGCGACGGCTGTCGTCTCGTCGAGGTCGATGTTGTAGTGGGTGATCGCGGAGCGCTGGTCGCCGAGCTCCGGGAGGGAGATCTCCCTCGCCTTGTTGTTGTTGGCGACGCCCGACCGGGTTTCCTCGAACCTCTTCGTGGTCAGCGCCGCGCTGGGGCAGGACCACACCGTGAATTCGGCCCAGACCGTCCTCGTGCTGCCGTTGTTCCAGTTGTTCGTGCTGAAGCGCGCCTGGGCACCTGAGCACCCGTTTTCCTCTTCCTTGCCAGTCGCGAGGGACCCGGATCTCTCCCAGCCGGAGGGCATGCTCGTCAGGTCCGGAACGACCCTCTTGACCTCGCTGACGTTCAGGGCTCGCACGGCATGGCGTGCACTGTCGTCCTGCGACGATTCGGGGGAGTCGTCGACCATGATCAGCCGTGTGCCCCCGTACACGGCCAGCACGACCAGGGCCAGCAGCAGAGCAGCCACCAGGGCGATGACGGCCCGCCCGCCCCGGGTGTTGTTGATGGTCAGCGGGCCAAGAGCGATGGAGCTGCGCGACACCTGGCTGCCGGTGATCAGAAGGCTGCCCGTGGCGTTGGTTGCCGGTGCGGTCAACTGCAGTTGCAGCTGACGCCGCAGCTCCGGGTCCGCCTCGATCTCCTCCTGGACCACGGACCGGGCCGTGTCCTGTGCAGCCGGGTCCTCCGGGGCCTGGTTCAGTGTGTCCAGGGCCGCACGCCCCCGCTCCGTTGAGGCTAGCCGGGCGTGTAAAGCATCGGCGACCGCGGTTCCGGCGCTCTGGCCGACCGCGGTCGCCGCTCCGGTCGCAGTCGCGGTCATGACCGCGACTGCCATGGTCGCCAGTTCAGAAGTCTCCATGTGCTCCCCCGGTTCCAATGCACAGTGTCTTCAAGGCTCCGCGCCCGGATAATCAGTATCGCCACGCACGCGACATTCAGCGTGGCATTCGGACACCTTCCCGGGGCGTGGACCAGCCACGCCCCACGCCCCACTGCCAAAGGCCGCCGGGCTGGCGATGTTTCATAGGTGGTCGCTCGTGAAACAGCCGCCCGTCCGGCGGTCCACCTGCGGCGATCATGTTTCGTGAGTTGTTGCAAACAACTGGAATGCTGAAACACCCTCATGAAACGCTCCTGGGCGTGAGCGACGACGTCAAGCGCGTGGAATCGCGCGACTGCCCGATGTCCACCTGCGCCGCGCCGGCGGGCTCCCCGTGCCGGATCGGCAAGGGCAAGGTGGCCATCCAGTACCACACCGCTCGCTTCCGCCTCGTGCCCCAACTCGCCAAGGTTCTCAGCGTGCCGACCCCGGCCGTACGCAAGCCGGGGTCTGTGTGGACCGAGCTGCCCCGGGCCGTGAGTGCCGGCGCCGAACCGGTCGGGCACGTTCGCCTCGGCTACGCGCGGGCCTCGACTGCCCGGCAGTCCCTCGACGCGCAGCTCGACTCCCTCGCCGAGGCCGGGGTGACGCGGGTCTTCTCGGAGAAGATCTCCACCGCGCCACCCGGCGCCCCGAGCTGGAGGCCGCCGTGAAGCTCGCTGGGGAGATCCGGTCCTCCGGCGTCGCTGTAACTCTCGTCGTCCACGAGCACAAGCGGCTCGGCCGCGGCATCGAACTCGCCATGCTCGCCGAGGAACTGAATAGCGAGCGACGTCGGCCTGGAGTTCCTCACCGGAGAACTGAAGGGCTCGCACGACCCCTCCGGCATCGTGTTCACCGTGCTCGCGGCCATGTCCGGTATGGAACGCGAGTACATCCGCGACCGCACCCTCGAAGGACACGAGTCCGCCCGCAAGCGCGGCAAGACCATCGGCGGCGCCGGAGTCACCGACGAGGACATGCTGTCCAGGGCCCTCCACCTGCGCAACCAGGAGATGAGCCTGCGCGACATCGCCAAGCGACTCGTCATCACCACCGGCGCCAAGAAAGGACAACACCCCTCGCCCGCCACCGTCATGCGGATGCTGCGTGAGCACAACGAGCAGGCCACAGCGGCGAGTGCTTGATCACCCCGCTACTTTGCGGCAGGTGTGGGAGCTAGGACTCCAGGGCCGACAGGGAGCGCCCCGCCGCCCACCACCGGCTCGCCTTCGCCGGAGCGGACGGCCGCACGGTCGAGATCGAGACGACCCGCCCGGAGCTGCTGCCCGCCTGTGTCGCGCTGGTGGCCCACCCCGACGACGAGCGTCACCGCACGCTGTTCGGCACCACGGTCCGCACCCCGCTCTTCGGCGTCGAGGTCCCGGTCGTCGCGCACCGCCTCGCGGCGCCCGGCAAGGGCACGGGTATCGCGATGGTCTGCACGTTCGGCGACACCACCGACGTCACGTGGTGGCGTGAGCTGCGGCTCGCCACCCGGCCGGTCATCGGCTGGGACGGCCGCCTCCTCGCCGAACCGCCGAGCGGCGTCGAGACGCCGGACGCCGTCGCCGCGTACGCGAGGCTCGCGGGCGCCACCGCGCACACCGCGCGCGAACGGATCGTCGGGCTGTTGCGCGAGAGCGGCCACCTGCTCGGCGAGCCGCGTCCGGGCACGCACGCCGTGAAGTTCTTCGAGAAGGGCGACAAGCCCCTGGAGATCGTCACCACCCGCCAGTGGTACGTCCGCAGCGGCGGCCGTGGCGCCGGGCTGCGCGACGAGCTCCTCGCGCGCGGCGCCGAGGTGGAGTGGCACCCGCCGCACATGCGGATCCGCTACGAGAACTGGGTCGGCGGCCTCAACGGCGACTGGCTGATCAGCCGCCAGCGGTTCTTCGGCGTCCCGATCCCCGTCTGGTACCCGCTGGACGGCGCCGGGCAGCCGGACCACTCCCGCCCCATCGTGCCGGACCGGACAGCGCTGCCCGTCGACCCGAGCGCCGAGACCCCGCCCGGCTACACGGCCGGCCAACGCGGTGAACCGCACGGCTTCACGGGCGACCCCGACGTCATGGACACCTGGGCGACCTCCTCGCTCACCCCGCAGATCGCGGGCAAGTGGCGTACGGACCCCGATCTGTTCGCGCGGGTCTTCCCCATGGACCTGCGCCCCCAGTCCCACGAGATCATCCGCACCTGGCTGTTCTCGACCATCGTGCGCGCCCACACCGGGCACGGCTCGACGCCGTGGAAACACGCGGCGATCTCCGGCTGGATCCTCGACCCCGACCGCAAGAAGATGTCGAAGTCGCGGGGCAACGTCGTCACCCCCGACGACCTGCTCGCCCGGCACGGGTCCGACGCGGTCCGGTACTGGGCGGCGAGCGGGCGGCCCGGCACGGACACCGCGTTCGACGTCGGGCAGATGCGGATCGGGCGACGCCTGGCCATGAAGCTGCTCAACGTCGGCAAGTTCGTCCTGAGCCTGGGCGGGGCCGAAGCGGGCGGCACAGAGGGCGACGCGGAGGCCACCGCCGCCGTCACTGAGCCGCTGGACCGGGCGCTGCTCGCCGCGCTCGCCTCGACCGTGGACGAGGCCACCGCCGCCTTCGACGCCTTCGACTACGCGCGCGCCCTGGACCGTACGGAACAGCTCTTCTGGCGCTTCTGCGACGACTACGTGGAACTGGTCAAGGCCAGGGCGTACGGCGACCACGGCGGCACCCGCGGCCATGGAGTCGGCGCGGGCCGCCCTGGGCACGGCGCTCGACGTCCTGCTGCGGCTCTTCGCGCCGGTCCTGCCGTTCGTCACGGAGGAGGTCTGGTCGTGGTGGCGGGACGGGTCCGTGCACCGCGCCGCCTGGCCGAGCGCCGATGAGCTGCGCCGGCACACGGGCGACGAGGCGCTGCTCGGCACGGCGTCGGAGGCGATCGCGGCCGTCCGGGGGGCCAAGTCCCGGGCGAAGCTGTCCATGCGGGCCGAGGTCGCGCGGGCCACGGTGTCGGCGCCCCGCGCGGTCCTCGACCGGTTCGCGCTGGCCGAGGGCGACGTGCGGGCGGCGGGCCGCATCGCGGAGGCGGAGCTGCGCGAGGACCGGGGGCCGCTGCGGCTGGACGCCGATCTCCAGCGAGGCGGTCCGCCGCACAGGACTGGCGGGATACGTATGGCCGGAAGGTAGGGTCTGGCGGGTGACGACGCATGCGAACACTCCTGAAGGCTGGTACGCGGACCCTCACGGCGCGGCTCAGCTGCTCCGCTGGTGGGACGGCTCCCGGTGGACCGAGCACACCAGCCCGGGTCAGCAGGCCGGCCGGCCCCAGGGCCAGGCCCCTGCCCAGCAGGCGCAGCAGGCACCCCAGCAGGCGCAGCCCCAGGCGGTTCCGCAGGGTCAGTTCGGTCAGGCGCCGGCGCAGTTCCAGGCCGCGCCGGTGGCCGCCGACCCGGCCAGGGTGCAGCGCCAGGTGCAGCAGCAGGCGGGGGTGGCGCCGGCCGCGCAGGGCGGCGGCACGCTCTTCACCGAGCCGGTCCTGGTGGTGAACCAGAAGGCCAAGCTCATCGAGCTGACCAACGAATACAGCGTCATGGACCAGTCGGGCAACACGCTCGGCTCGGTCGTGCAGGTGGGCCAGAGCACGCTCAAGAAGGTCACGCGCTTCGTCTCCAGCGTCGACCAGTTCATGACCCACAAGCTGGAGATCCGCGACGCCCACGGCCGGCCGCAGATGCTGCTGACCCGCCCCGCGAAGTTCATGAAGTCGCGGGTGATCGTCGAGCGTCCGGACGGACAGCCGATCGGCGAGATCGTCCAGCAGAACATGATCGGCAAGATCAACTTCGGCATGATGGTGAACGGCCAGCAGGTCGGCGCGATCAAGGCGGAGAACTGGCGCGCGTGGAACTTCGCGATCGTCGACCACGCGGACAACGAGGTCGCCCGGATCACGAAGACGTGGGAAGGCCTCGCCAAGACCATGTTCACCACCGCGGACAACTACGTCCTGCAGATCCACTACCAGCTGCCCGAGCCGCTCCTGAGCCTGGTCGTGGCGACGGCGCTGACCGTCGACACCGCCCTCAAGCAGGACTCCCGCGGCTTCGGGTGACCGGGCCCGGGCCCGTCAGGAGCGCGACAGGTGCAGCGTGGCCGGTTCCACGGCCTGGCCCGGGATCGCCGGCAGGTACTCCGGCGCCGGGACGCCCGCGGCGGCGCGGGGTGAGCGGGTGAGCACGACCACCCCGCACGCGGCGACCGCGGCGCCCGCCACCGCGAGGAGGATGCCCACGACGCCGCCCTGGAGGCGTTCACCGAGCAGTGCCACGCCGATGACCGAGGCCGCGACCGGATTGGAGAGCGTCACCACGGCGAGCGGGGCGCCGAGGCCGCCGCGGTAGGCGGTCTGCGAGAGCAGCAGGCCCCCGGCGGCGAAGGCGGCCACCAGCAGCGCCACGACCACGACCTGCGGGGTGAGCAGCGGCCCCGAGCGGTCGGTGACCGCGACCGTGACCGTCTGTGTGAGCGCTGAGGCGACGCCGGACGCGAAGCCCGACGCGGTCGCGTGCCGCAGCCCGGGCCGGGTGCCGGGCCGCGAGAGCACCCCGATGACGACCATGGTCCCGGCGGCCACGACCAGCGCCTCCGGCACGGTCAGGGTGTCGTCGGGGGCGGGCCCCGAAGCGGTCAGGAGCAGCGCGCCGAGGCCGATGAGCGTGAGCCCGGTTCCGCGCCACTCCAGGCGCGTGACCCGGCGTCCCGCGATGCGGGCGCCGAGCGGCACGGCCGCGACGAGGGTGAGCGCCCCGAGGGGCTGGACCAGCGTGAGCGGGCCGTACTTCAGGGCGGCCACGTGCAGCAGCGCGGCGGCGGCGTTGAGCCCGACCGACGACCACCAGACACCGCTGGCAAGCATCCGCAGGGCCCCGCTCTCGCCCTCGGTGACCCGGGAGGCGAGGCGTTCCTGGGCCACGGCCGCCGCCGCGTACGCGGCGGCCGAGACGAGGGAGAGCGCGACGGCGAGAAGCGTGGCGTTCACCGTCCGGCCCCCGCGGCGATCAGCTCGGGCGCGTCGGCCCGGCCGGGCGGGGCGGGCGGGGCGGCGGGTGGCTCGTGCGCCGCGCCGGGGGAGTGGCGCACGACCAGGGACCGGCGCGGGCGCGGCAGGCGGATCACCGCGAGCGCGACGCCGAGCAGGACGGTCGCCGTGATCGCGTCGAGCCAGTAGTGGTTCGCCGTGCCGACGATCACGAGCAGGGTCAGCAGGGGATGCAGCAGCCACAGCCAGCGCCACCGCGTCGAGGTGGCGACGATCATGCCGACGGCGACCATCAGGGCCCAGCCGAAGTGCAGCGAGGGCATGGCGGCGAACTGGTTGGCCATGGTGTCCGTCGCGGGCTTCGCGGCGTACACCGAGGGCCCGTACACCTGCGCCGTGTCCACGAGGCGGGCGGCGTCCAGCATCCGCGGCGGCGCGAGCGGGAAGCCCAGGTGCAGCAGGAGCGCCGCCGCGGTGAGCGCGGCGAGCACCCGGCGGGCCCAGACGTAGTGCCGGGGGCGGCGCGCGTAGAGCCAGACCAGGAAGAGCAGGGTCGCGGGGAAGTGCACGGTCGCGTAGTACGTGTTCGCGACGTGGATCAGCGGCTCGCCGTGCAGCAGGAGGTCCTGCACGGCGCCCTCGCCGGGCAGGCGCAGGGTCCGCTCGGCGTCCCACACGTGGTGCGCGTTGCGGAAGGCCTCGCCGGTGTGTCCGTTGGCGAGCTGCCTGCCGAACTTGTAGACGAGGAAGAGTCCTATGACGAGGAGGAGCTCGCGGACGAGGGGCGGTCGGGCAGAGGTGTCCGGCTCCCGGACGCTTGAGTCCGGCTCCCGTTCGGCAGGCTCGGTTCGGGATTTCATCCCCCGGCCCCTTTACGTGACGACTGGGTGGTGCGGTGCGGAGCGGGGGATCGCCCCACTCATCGATACGCCAGTGTACCGATACGCAGGCGTACCGGTACACTGGCGTATCGATGGAGGCCGATGGCACCGGATCGGCCGCCGTACCGAGGAGAAGAGTCATGACGCCGACGTCGAGCCGCTCGAAGATCACGCCGGAGCGTGAGCAGGAGTTCTACGACGCCGTCCTCGACCAGCTCCGCCAGTGCGGGTACGAGTCCCTGACCATGGAGGGCGTGGCCGCGACCACCCGGTGCAGCAAGTCCACGCTCTACCGGCAGTGGAAGACCAAGCCGCAGTTCGTGGCGGCGGCGCTGCGGGCCAACCGCTGCGTGCGCTTCGCGGACATCGACACCGGCAGCCTCGCCGGGGACCTGCGGGCCGCGGCCCGCGCCGCGGGCGAGCAGTCGGGGCGTGACACCATGCTGGTGCAGGCGCTCAGCCACGCGGTCCTCCAGGACGTCGACCTGCAGCGGGCGCTGCGTGAGACGCTGGTGGAGCCGGAGCTCCAGGCCATGGAGGCGATCATCCGGCGGGGCGTCGAGCGCGGTGAGATCGCGGCGGGGCACCCGGCGGTGGAGTTCCTCACGGTGCAGCTCTTCGGCGCGGTGCGGGCCAGGCCGGTCATCGAGGGCGAAGACGCCGACGAGGAGTATCTGACCCGTTTCGTCGAGGCCTGCGTGCTACCCGCGCTGGGCCTCACCTGAATCGTGGGCCCGAGTCCGCCGGATGACGTGACTCGGGTCTGCCCGCGCCGCACCGTGGGGACGGGGGCGGCGCGCACCCCCCGGGCCGGCCGGGGTTCCTCCTGAGCGGCGAGGAACCCCGCCCGGCCCGCTGGTCCGGCGGCCCGTGGGCGGTGCTTGGGGGCACCGCCCCGGGGCGCCGGCCAGAGCTCCCGGCGGCCCGTCCGGTCAGACGTCCTGGCCCGTGCCGCCTCCGCCGCCGGTCGGCCCCGCCTTGATGCCCTTGGCGATCGTGTCCATGGCCGACAGGGAGGGCGCCTTGTCGTTCACGTCGATGCCCATGCGGACGACGACGATCTTGTCCTTGTCGGCGGGCGAGGGGAAGGCCAGCGACTGGACGTACCCGTCGTCGCTCTTCTCCGTGACGGCCTTCCAGCGGACGTAGTAGCCCTTCTGCCCCGCGACGGTGATCGCCTTGGAGGCCAGCACCTTGTGCGAGGTGATCCGGCCGTAGGTCTTGCCGCCGTACCCCTCCTTCGCGTTCTTGGCGATGTCCTGCTTCGCGGCCTCCTCGGGCGTCTTCGCGTCGAGCTTCAGCTCCTCGGCGGACTGGGAGAACGCGCTGCCGCGAGTGCACTGCTCGCCGCTGTTGCCCGGACACGGGATGGGGTCCGTCTGCACCCCGGCCCCCTTCGCCGTGGTCCCGCCCTTCCAGCCGTCGGGGATCGGGATCTTGATGCCGTTGACCGGGTCGGTCGCGAAGCCCGCCTCCTGCTCGGGCGCCCCCGGCGCCCGGGGGGCGTCGGACTCGGGCGACCGGGGCGCGTCGGGGGCCTCCGAGCCCCGCGGCGCCCGCGGGGCCCCGGACGAGGCCTCCTCGGACGCGGAGCCGCCGTCACCGTCGTCGTCGGAGGTGAGGGCGTACACACCCCCGCCTATCCCGGCGAGGACGACGAGCACCGCGCCCGCGGCGATCGCCACGCGCAGGCCGCGCCGCCGCGGCGCCGGAGGATGTGCCGGGTACGCCGGGAAGGCGGGCTGGCCGGGCTGCTGGCCGGGCTGCGTGAACGCGCCGCCGGCGGCGCGCACCTGGTCCGTCCACGCGTTCCCGTCCCACCAGCGCTCGGTGGGAGGGGCGCCGGCGGCCTGGCCGGGATCGGGGTACCAGCCGGGGGGAGTCATCTGCGTCATGGGCGCCAGAGTATGAGCACACCGTGAAAGCGGGATGAGAGGGGCGGTTCTCGCCGGCCCCGCCCCGCACGGGCGCCCACCGGCCCTCACCCACCCCGGCCGTTCGGGCACTTCCGGGATCTGTCCGTTCTTCGCTTCTTCGCCGCTTGGGCTCATCAGCTCTTCGGCTCATCAGCTCTTCGGCGCGCCGAGACCGGCCCGCGGGTGCTCGGTCCCGGGGGTGCTCGGTCCCGGGGGTGCCGAGAGAGGGGGCGCCGGGGGGCGACCGCTACCGGCCGCCGTGTCCCACCCCGTCGACGACCAGCCGCACCGGCCCCTCGCTCGCCCGGACCGGTCGCGGCCAGGGCGCCCCCGGGCGGCCGGGAGTGAGCGAGCCGAGGACGCTGGCGTGCCGTGCCCCCGTGCTCACCGGGTCGGTGCCGGGCAGGCCGTGCAGGGTCAGGAAGCCGAGGACGGCGAAGGCGTACGCCTCCTTCGCCGCGGACGGCATGCCCAGCTCGTCGGAGGTGCGCAGCGCGACGCCGCCGCCCAACTCCGCCCGCAGCGCCGCCATCAGCGCCGGATTGCGCGTGCCGCCGCCGGAGGCGATGACCTCCGTGGCCCGCACCGAGCGGACCGCGTCGGCGACCGTGCGGGCGGTGAGCAGGGTCAGCGTGGCGACGACGTCCTCGGGGGCCAGCGCCTCGAACCCCCGCAACGCCGTACGGAGATAGGGCAGGTGGAAGAGTTCCTTGCCGGTCGTCTTCGGCGCGGGGAGCGCGTAGTACGGCTCGGCGAGGAGCCGGGCGAGCAGCGGCTCGTGGACGGCGCCGCGGGCGGCGAGGTCGCCGTCCGCGTCGTAGGCCAGGCGGCCGTCCGTGGCCTCGCTCACCGCCGCGTCGAGCAGGGCGTTGGCCGGGCCCGTGTCGAAGGCCGTGCCGTCGGGGGCGGTGATGTTGGCGATGCCGCCCAGGTTCAGCGCGGCGGGGGCGCCGGGCCTGCCGCGCAGCCACATCCGGTCCACGAGGCTGACCAGGGGCGCGCCCTGGCCGCCCGCCGCGATGTCACGGGGGCGGAAGTCGGCGACCACCGGCAGCCCCGTCGCCTCGGCGATCCACGCCGGGCGGCCGATCTGCAGGGTGCCGTGCACCTGCCCGTCGGCCACCCAGTGGTAGACGGTCTGGCCGTGCGAGGCGACCAGCTCGGCCTGCCCGTCGCACAGCTCGCGGTCCGCCTCGACGGCCGCGGCGGCGAAGGCCCGGCCGATCTCCGTGTCGAGCCGGCAGACCTCGGCGAGCGTGGTGTCCGCGGGCGGCAGCGCGGCGGCGAGCCGGGAGCGCAGCCCCTCGTCGTAGCCCCGGCTGATCAACCCCAGGGGAGTGAGCGTCAGGCAGTCGCCGTCCAGGTCCAGATCGGCGGCTGCCGCGTCGATCGCGTCGTACGAGGTCCCTGACATGAGCCCGATCACGCGCACGTGGGGCCTCCTTCCCGGTCGGCTCGCCCGTGCGCTTGATCATCGCATCCCCGGGCCCGGGAGTGACCCCCCTTACTCGAACATGTCATCGGACTCCGCGCTTCGCCATGCCGGCCCGACCGCCGGACCTGCGCTTTCCCCTCAGCCGCGGGCCGGGCGCCGCCACCCCGCGCGCTGAGTCACTGGGGGCGCGGGCCCGGTACGGCGGGCTCACTCCCACGCGGTGACGACCCGCCCCCGCCACAGCCCCGGGCCACCGTAGGCGCTCCGCAGCACCCTCGCCCTGGTCAGCCACAGGGCGAGGTCGAACTCGGCGGTGTACCCGATCGCCCCGTGCAGCTGGAGCGCCGCGCGCGCCGCCCCGTACGCCGCGTCGGACGTCGCCACCTTGGCCGCGGCGACGTCCCCCGGCGCCATGGTCAGCGCGGCCCCGAACACCAGTGGCCGGGCGAACTCCAGGGCCACCAGGACATCCGCGAGGCGGTGTTTGACCGCCTGGAACGACCCGATCGGCGCGCCGAACTGGGTGCGCTGCCGCACGTGCGCCACGGTGCGGTCGAGCAGCGCGAGCCCGACTCCGAGGCTCTGCGCGGCCGTGGCGAGCGCCGCCCAGCGCGTCGCGTGCCGGGCGGCCTCGGTCACCGAAGGGCCCTTGGCGAGCGGTTCGCCGCCGGGCAGCGGTGCGGCCAGACGCCGTGCCGGGTCGAGGGAGCGACGCACGCGCGCGTGGCCGGGCGCGAGGCGCAGCCCGGCCTCGTCCACCGCGAGGACGATGTCCGCCACGTGGGGGTCCACGGCGTACGGCCCGCCGTCCGGGAGCGTCAGCGTGGCGCTCGTCCCGCCCGAGGCGAGCGCGGGCAGGAACCGCTCGGCCGACGCCGTCTCGCCCAGCGCGGCCAGGCGGGAGAGCAACGCCGCGGCGGCCACCGTCTCGACGGCCGGGCCCGCCACGGCGTGCCTGCCGAGCTCGACGAAGGCGACGGCCGTCTCGGCGGGCAGCGGGCCCAGCCCCTCGTACTCCTGCGGAACCGCCAGCGCGAACACCCCGGCGTCCGCGAGCCGCTGCCACACGGCCCGCCCGGGGGCATGGTCGCCCGCGCCCCACGCGCGCGTGACGGCCAGGGTGTCGGCCGCCGTCAGCATCGCGTCCAGCGACCGGGCGAACTCCCGCTGCCCGGCGTCGAGTGCGAACCGCATCAGCGACGCCCCTTCGGCAGTCCGAGCAGCCGCTCGGCGATGATGTCGCGCTGGATCTCGTTGGTCCCGGCGTAGATGGTCCCGGCGAGCGAGAAGACGTACCCGTCGAGCCAGTCGTACGCCGGGCCGGCCGCGCCACCGCCACCCCCGTCGGCCCCACCACCCCCGTCGGTCAACTCCCCCTCCGCGCCCAGCAGATCGAGCGCCGTCTCGTGCGTGGCGATGTCGTGCTCCGACCAGAACACCTTGTTCAGGCTGGACTCGGCGCCGAGCGTCTCCCCGGCCGCGAGGCGCGACGCGCTCGCCCAGGTGAACAGTTCGTACGCGCGCGCCCCGATGACGGCGTCGGCGACCCGGTCGCGCAGGGCCGTGTCCTGCGGGTCGCCCTGCGCCCGCCAGCGCCGGGCGAGACGGTCCGCCGTGGCGAGGAAGCGGCCGGGGGAGCGCAGGGTCAGGCCGCGTTCGTTGCCGGTGGTCGACATGGCGATGCGCCACCCCTGGCCCGGCTCGCCGATGACGTCCTCGTCGGGCACGAAGACGTCGTCGAGGAAGATCTCGGCGAAGGCCGGCCTGCCGTCCAGACGCCCCACGGGACGGACCGTCACCCCGTCCGCGCGCAGGGAGAACATCAGGTACACCAGCCCCTGGTGCGGCTCGGGCGACGCCGGGGCGCCGTCACGCCCGGGCCCCGACGCGCCCGCCCCGGCCTCGTACGGCTCGCGGCGGAACAGTCCGAACGCGCGGTCGGCGAAGGCGGCCCGTGACGACCAGGCCTTCTGGCCGCCGAGCAGCCAGCCGCCGGCGGTCCGCCGCGCGGTGGACCGCAGCGACGCCAGGTCCGAGCCCGCCTCGGGCTCCGACCAGGCCTGGGCCCAGATCACCTCGCCGGTCGCCATGGCGGGCAGCACCCGGGCGCGCTGCTCGGCGGTGCCGTGGTCGAAGAGGGTCGGCGCGAGCAGGCTGATGCCGTTCTGCGAGACCCGGCCCGGAGCCCCCGCCGCGTGGTACTCCTCCTCGAACAGCAGCCACTTGACGAGGCCGGCGCCCTGCCCGCCGTACTCCTCGGGCCAGGAGACCGCCGACCAGCGGTCCGCCGCGAGCTCGCGCTCCCACTCCCGGTGGGCCGCGAACCCCGCCTCCGTCTCCAGGGACGGCAGCGGGGCCGCGGGCACATGCGCGGCCAGCCACGCGCGCGCCCGCTGCCCGAACGCGCGCTCCTCCGCGGTGAAGTCGAGATCCATCGGCGGCCCGCCCCCTCCTTTTCTCGCGCGTACGTGCATGCCTCCACGCTTTTCTAACAAGTGTTTGGTAGATTACCCTGAGCGGTGTCGAGGAGTCGAGAGCCGAGGGCCGTTCGGCGCGGCCGCGGTCCAGGACGGGAGGGCAACCCATGGAGGCATCCGCTCGTCCGCCGGACGCGCCCGTCTGCCCGCCGGGCCATGACCTGCTCGTGGGCCGCACCGCGGTGATCACGGCCGCCGCGGGAGCAGGAATCGGAGGCGCCACCGCCCGCCGCTTCCTCGAAGAGGGGGCCCATGTCGTCATCGGCGACGCCCACCCGCGGCGCACCCAGGAGACGGTGGCGGCGCTCGCCGCGGAGTTCGGCGCGGACCGCGTGGACGGCATCCCGTGCGACGTGACCGATGAGGCGCAGGTGCGGGGCCTGTTCGACCTGGCGGAGACCCGCCACGGCCGCCTGGACATCGTGGTGAACAACGCGGGCCTCGGCGGCACGGCGCAGCTCACCGAGATGACCGACGAGGAGTGGGACAAGGTCATCGACGTGACGCTGACCGGCACCTTCCGCTGCACCCGCACGGCCCTGCGCCGCCTGCGGGCCGGCGCACACGGCGGCGTCATGGTGAACAACGCCTCGGTGCTCGGCTGGCGCGCCCAGGCGGGCCAGGCGCACTATGCCGCGGCCAAGGCGGGCGTCATGGCCCTCACCCGCTGCGCCGCGGTCGAGGCGGCCCCGCACGGCATCCGCGTCAACGCGGTCGCACCCAGCCTCGCCATGCACCCCCACCTCGCGAAGGTCACCTCGCCCGAGCTCCTGAAAGAGCTCACGGCCCGCGAGGCGTTCGGACGGCACGCGGAGCCGTGGGAGATCGCCAACGTCATCGTCTTCCTGGCCGGGGGCTACTCCTCGTACATGACGGGGGAGACGGTCTCGGTCAGCAGTCAGCACGCGTAGGCGGAGAATGGGCCCGTGTCGAAACCGAAACAGAGCACCAGCACGCCGCCGCGGGGCCCCGGCGCGGCGCGGCAGAGCCCGTCGCCCGAGCGGCGCCGCGAACTGCTCGGCATCGCCGCCGACGTCTTCGCCGAGCAGGGGTACAACGCCACCACGGTCCGCAAGATCGCCGACGCCGCGGGCATGCTCGCCGGCAGCCTCTACTACCACTTCGACTCCAAGGAGTCGATGCTCGAAGAGATCCTGCGCACCTTCCTCACCGAGCTGTGGGACGGGTACGACGGCGTGCTCCGGGCCGAGCTGGACCCCAGGGCCACGCTGGAGGCCCTGGTCACCGAGTCCTTCCGGGAGATCGACCGGCACCGCGCCGCCGTCGCGATCTACCAGAAGGAGGCCAGGCACCTGGTCGCGCAGGAGCGCTTCCAGTATCTGGCCGACTCCCAGCAGCGCTTCGAGAAGGCGTGGCTGACGACACTGGAGCGCGGTGTCGCCGAAGGCGTCTTCCGCGACGACCTGGACACCCGCCTCGCCTACCGCTTCGTGCGCGACACCGTCTGGGTCGCCGCGTCCTGGTACCGCCCCGGCGGAGGCCACAGCCCCGAGGAGATCGCCCGCCAGTACCTGTCGATGGTCCTGGACGGCATCTCCGTACGCACGTGAGAACCGCGCCGGAGTGCGGCGCGTTCCACGACCGACGCGTTCCACGACCGAGGAGAGCACGCCATGGCCGAGGCCTACATCGTCGAAGCGGTCCGCACGCCCGTCGGCAGGCGCGGGAAGGGGCTCTCGGCCGTCCACCCCGCCGACCTCGGCGCCCATGTCCTCACGGCGCTCATCGAGCGCTCCGGCGCCGACCCCGCGGCCGTGGAGGACGTCGTCTTCGGCTGTCTGGACACCGTCGGGCCGCAGGCCGGTGACATCGCCCGCACCAGCTGGCTGGCCGCCGGGCTGCCGGAGGAGGTGCCCGGCGTGACGATCGACCGGCAGTGCGGATCGTCCCAGCAGGCCGTGCACTTCGCCGCGCAGGGCGTCCTGTCCGGCACCCAGGACCTCGTCGTGGCCGGCGGCACACAGAACATGTCGATGATCCCCATCGCCTTCGCCTCCCGCGCCGCCGCCGAACCCCTCGGCCTCACCGACGGCCCCTACGCGGGCAGCGAGGGCTGGCGGGCCCGCTACGGCGACCGGCCGGTCGACCAGTTCCACGGCGCCCAGCTCATCGCCGCCAAGTGGGACATATCCCGCCGCGACATGGAGGAGTTCGCGCTCCGCTCCCACCGGCGGGCGGTCCGCGCCATCGACGAGGGCCGCTTCGCGCGCGAACTCGTCGCGTACGGCGACGTCACCGCCGACGAGGGCCCGCGCAGGGACACCACCTTGGAGAAGATGGCGGGCCTCGCACCCGTCCTGGCCGGCGGCGCCCTCACCGCCGCCTGCTCCTCGCAGATCTCCGACGGCGCCGCGGCGATGCTGCTCGCGAGCGAACGGGCGGTGCGGGAACACGGGTTGACGCCCCGCGCCCGCGTGCACCACCTCTCCGTGCGCGGCGAGGACCCCATCCGGATGCTCTCCGCACCGATCCCCGCCACCGCGTACGCCCTGAAGAAGGCCGGCATGACCATCGCCGACATCGACCTGGTCGAGATCAACGAGGCGTTCGCGCCGGTCGTCCTCGCCTGGCTGAAGGAGACCGGCGCCGACCCCGAGAAGGTCAACGTCAACGGCGGCGCCATCGCCCTCGGCCACCCCCTCGGCGCGACCGGGGTCCGGCTGATGACGACCCTCCTGCACGAACTGGAGCGCACCGGCGGCCGGTTCGGCCTCCAGACGATGTGCGAGGGCGGCGGCCAGGCCAACGTGACGATCATCGAGCGCCTGTGACACGGGCTCCGGCCGCCCCTGCCGCGTACGCCGCGCGCCATCAGCCCCCGGCGCCTCGTGCCACCCCGTCGGAGTACGTGCCCTGACGGCGCTCCACGGCGGCGCCGACCCGGCTAGGCTCGACTCAGTACGTCGATCGAGCGATCCGGGGAGGAAGCGATGACGCACGGACGGCCCGAAGGAGCCGCCTGGGCCCCGCTGTGGGAGCGCGACGACGAGCTCGCCGCCGCGTCCCACGCCCTCGACGATCTCCGCATGGACTCCACGAGCGCGGGCCGGCTCCTGGTCTTCGGCGGCGAGGCCGGCACGGGCAAGACGGCGCTTCTCGCCGCGGTGCGCGGCATGGCGGAGGGCCGCGCCACCGTCTGGTCGGCGCGCGGCGGCGAGACGGTGACCTCCGTCCCCTTCAACGTCGTGCGCCAGCTCCTCCAGCCCGCGCTCGTCGCCCTCACGCCCGAGGAGATCCACGAGTACCTCGGCGACTGGTACGAGATCGCGGGCCCCGCCCTCGGCGTCACCGAACCCGGCGGGCGGCAGGTCGACCCGCAGGCCGTCTGCGACGGCCTGGTCGAGGCGGTCACCCGGCTCGCCCACTGGAAGTGGCCGCTCGTCCTCATCATCGACGACGCGCACTGGGCCGACCAGGAGACGCTGCAGTGGCTCGCCGCGTTCGTCCGCCGCCTCGACGAGCTGTCCGTGCTCGTCGTGGTCGCCCACCGGACCGGCGGGGCCGAGGGCGACAGCGCCCGCCACCTCGCCGCCGTCGACGCGGCGGCCCACACGCTCAGCATCCTGCGCCCGTTCGGCCCGGACGCCGTCGCGAGCCTGACCCGGGCCACCCTCGGCGAGCACGCCGACGCCCCGTTCTGCCGCGAGATCTGGGCGGTCACCGGCGGCAACCCGTACGAAACGGTGGAACTGCTCGCCAAGGTGCAGGACAGCGAACTCGAACCGGTCGAGAGCTGCGCCGACGGCCTGCGCGCCCTCAACCGCACCCCCAAGGGCAACGGCCTGGTGGCCCGCCTGGAGAGCCTCGGACCCGACGCCATCCGCCTCGCCTGGGCGGCCGCCGTCCTCGGCACGGACATCTCCCTTGACCTGGCCGCCCGGCTCGCCGGAATGTCCCGCGACAAGGCGGAGGACTGCGTGGACCGGCTCCGCACCGCGCGCATCCTGCTGCGCGACGGCGAGGACCTGGAGTTCGTCCAGCCGAAGATCGCGAGCACGATCTACCGCTCCATCTCCGGGGCCACGCGCACCGCCCTGCACGGCCGGGCCGCCTCCGTCGTGACCCTGGCCGGGCTCGGCGCCGCCGCCGCCTCCCGGCACCTGCTCGAAGTCCACCCGGACGACGACCCCGAACTGGTCGGGCAACTGCGCCAGGCCGCCGCCGAACACCTCGCGGTGGGCGCACCCGACGCGGCCCGGCGCTGTCTCGAACGGGCTCTGCGGGAACCGCCGCTGCCCGAGATCCACGCGCGCGTGCTCTACGAACTGGGCTGCGCCACGCTGCTCACCTCGCCCGCCACCACCATCGCCCACCTGCGCGAGGCACTCTCCATGCACGGCCTCGACCAGGAACTGCGCGTCGACGCGGTGTGCCGCCTCTCCCAGGCGTTCGTCCACAACGACCAGCTGGAGGAGGGCCTGCGGGCCATCGACGAGGAGGCGGGCCGGCTGGGCCCCGGGCCCACGCGGCTGCGGCTGCAGGCCGTGCGCTCCATGTGGGAGGGCATCCACGCGGGCGAGGAGGACGCGCCGGGGCGTTCGCGGCGGCTCGCCGCCCTGGCGGGGCCGCTCACGGGCCGGGACAACTCCGAGCGCGCCCTGCTGATCCTGCGCGCCTTCGACGCCATGACGCGCGGGGAGAGCGCGGAGATGGTGGTCGAGCTGTGCGACCGCGCCCTCGTCAACGGCCGCCTCGCACCGGGACTCGGCTGGACCGACACGGAGTGGAGCTTCGAACTCCGCCTGATGCTCGGCGGGTGCTACGCCTTCGCGGACCGGATCGACCGGGCGGAGAGCCTGTTCACCGAGGGCGTGCGGGCCTACGAGAGCGCGGGCTGGAGCGGCGGTCACCTCGCGCTCTCGCACGCCTTCCTCGGCTATGTGCACCGCAGGCGCGGACGGCTGGCCGACGCCGAGCGCTCGCTGCGCGAGGGTCTGCGCCTCGCCGACCGCGTCGGGGAGGGCCTGCCCATGCACTGGGAGGTGGCCAGCATGCTCATCGACACGCTCCTCGCACGCGGGCACGTCGAGGAGGCCGGCGCGATCGCCGACCAGTACGGCTTCGCGCCGCCCTCCGCCTCGACGATCTACGTGCCCGACGCCATGTCGGTGCGCGGCAGACTGCTGCTCGCCCTCGGTCGCACGGACGAGGGGCTGAGCCAACTGGAGGCCACGGCCCAGGCGTTGACGGCACGCGGCCAGTACAACACCGTGCTCGCCCCGTGGGCGTACGACCTGGCGCGTGCCCTGGCGCACGAGGACCCCGAGCGGGCGGCGCACCTCGTCTCCGACGCGCGCATGCAGGCCGAGCGCTTCGGCACGGACACCGCGATCGGTGAGGCTCTGCGATGTGCGGCGGCCCTGGAGACGGGACGGCGCGCGGTGGCCCTCTACCGCAAGGCGGCCACCTATCTGGAGTCCTCGCCCTGCGCGTACGAACACGCCGTGGCCCGCGTCGAGTACGGCATCGCGGCGGAGTCCGCCGTGGAGCTGGAGCGGGGCCTCACCCTGGCGCGCGAATGCGGCGCCGACGGCCTGGTCGACCGGGCCCTCGACCACTTGGCGCCGGCGCGCCAGTAGCGGCCGCGGGCGGGGCGCCGCTGACGCGATCGCGCCTTTCGCCGCCGGGCCGCCCGGCTCGGGGCGAGGCCACGGTCGGTCGCGGGCTCGGCCCGGTCGGGCGGTCCGAGGCCACGGTCAAGCCTCGTCCGAGGTGCCGGTTTCGAGGCCGGGGCCGAGGCCGGTCCGAGGCCACGGTCAAGGCCGGTCCGAGGCCGGGGCCAAGGCCCGTCCGAGGCCCCAGTTCCGAGGCCGGGGTCAAGGCCGGTCCCAGGCCCCGGTCCGGGCGGTGCGAGGCTACGGTCGGGCGGTGCGAGGCCGGGGCCAAGGCCGGTCCGAGGCCCCAGTTCCGAGGCCGGGATCAAGGCCGGTCCGAGGCCCCGGTCCGGGCGGTGCGAGGCTACGGTCGGGCGGTGCGAGGCCGGGGCCAAGGCCGGTCCGAGGCCACGGTCAAGGCCGGTCCGAGGCGTCGGTGCGGGGTCGGTCCTCGGCTCCCGCGCGCAGCCTCCCCAGGACCTCGTACGCCTCCCGCATCACCCTCCCCACCAGCTCCGCGCAGGACGGGACGTCGTCGATGACCCCCGCCACCTGGCCCGACGCCATCACCCCGAGGTCGGGGCGGCCGTCCACCATCGCGGACCTGAGCATCATCGGGGTGTTGGCCGCGAGCAGCACCTGGCTCCACGTCAGCTCCCTGCCGTGCCGCATCGCCAGGCCGTCGCGGACCATCCGGGACCAGCTCATGCCCGAGGCCTCGCGGAAGGCCGCCGCGTGGCGCACCGCGCGTATCAGCGACGCGGCCCTGCCCGACTTCTCCAGGGCCGCCACGAACTCCGTCCGCAGCATGCGGTGCGGGAGGCCGTCCACGCGCGTGGTGACCGTGACGTCCTTGACGGAGGCCGCCAGATAGCGGGCCTTGACCGCGTCCGGCACCGTCGACTCCGCCGTGAGCAGGAAACGCGTGCCCATGGCCACCCCCGCCGCCCCGAAGGCGAGCGCGGCGACCAGGCCGCGGCCGTCGTGGAACCCGCCCGCCGCGACCACCGGTATGTCCACCGCGTCGGCCACCTGCGGCAGCAGTACCGTCGTGGCGACCTCGCCGGTGTGGCCGCCGCCCTCGCCGCCCTGCACGATCACCGCGTCCGCGCCCCACGCCGCGACCTTCTCGGCGTGGCGTCGCGCGCCGACCGAGGTAACCACCACCACCCCGGCGTCCTTCAGCTCGGCGATCAGCTCCCTGGACGGCGCGAGCGCGAAGGACGCGACCCGCACTCCCTCCTCCACGATCACCCCGACCCGCTCCCGCGCGTCTCCCGCGTCGGCCCGCAGATTGACCCCGAAGGGCGCGTCCGTACGGGACTTCACCTCCCGCACCGCCGCGCGCAGCCGCTCGACGGACATGGTCGCGGAGGCGAGGATGCCGAGCGCCCCCGCCTCGGCGGCGGCCGAGACCAGGCGCGGCCCCGCCACCCAGCCCATGCCGGTCTGCACGAGGGGATGCCGCACTCCGACGAGCCGGGTCAGCGGCGTCTCGATGACGGGCGGGGCCGCCGTCACGCCCGCACCTCGCGCTCGCGCAGCCCCCGCGGGTCCACCACGTCGCGGATGAGCCGCAGCTCCTCGGCGGTCGGCTCGCGGGTGCACGGCACGTCGTCGGGCACGGCCAGGGCGAATCCGGTGGCCTCGCGCACCCGGCCGGGCGTCACCCCCGGATGCAGGGAGACGACCCGCAGGGAGTGGTCCGGCGTGGCGAAGTCGAAGACGCCGAGGTCGGAGACGACGCGCCGCAGTTCGTGGAAGCGGGAGGCGGCGGGCCCGGCGGCGGCGGCGCTGTCGTATCCCACGCCGCTGATCATGTCGACCTTCGGCACGAAGACGCGGGGCGAGTGCTTCGGTATCCAGTAGCTCACCGGGTTGTTGACCGTGTTGGCCGGGGCCCCGCGCACCCCGAGCAACTGCCGCGCGGGCCGCTCCCAGTCGCCGATGCAGGAGATGTTCTGGTTGCCGAAGCGGTCGATCTGGCTCGCGCCCATCATCACGTGCCGCCGGCCGCCCGACACCATCGTCAGATGCCTGCGGTACGGCAGCCAGCCCTCGGTCACGGCCGAGGCGGCGCCGATGGCGGGGACGTCACCGATGAGCAGGGCCTCGCCGTCCGTGAGCAGCAGCTCGGGGGAGAAGGTCAGCCTGGCGAGGCGGGCGGCGACCGAGGGGACCGTGCCCATGGGGGAGGCGAGGATCTCGCCGTCGCCACGCCAGGCCTCGGCGCAGGCGATCACGCAGTACTCCGCGCGGGTCGTCGTCCGCTCGTCCGTCGGGCCGGTGCGCGTCATCGCTGCTCCTTGTGCCATGTCCGGACGGCCAGGTGGTAGTCCCGCTCGGCGCCGGAGAGGAAGCGGTCGTGGAAGGCCCGCCAGCCGTCGGGTTCGGCCGCCGCGGCGGCGTAGGCACGCTGGAAGGGTTCGTCCCGGCCGTAGTCGGGCGCGCACGAGGTGAAGTGTGCGCCCCCGGGCGTCTCCGTCACGCCGGTCACCGAGTGCCGGGAGACCAGCAGTGTCTGCGGCGCCGCGTGCGCGGTCAGCTCGGCGGAGCCCACGATCCGCTCGCACGACACGTACGCGGTGTCGGCGGCCTCGCAGAACAGGTCGTCGACGTACGGGTCGGGGCCGAGGTACTGGCCGTTGCCGAAGCGGTCGGCGCGGTTCAGGTGCACCAGGGCCGCGTCCAGCCGCAGGGCGGGCACCGCCACCAGCTCCTCCCCGTCCTCGTAGGGAGAAGTGACCGTGCGCAGGCCGGGGTTGACGCGCAGGACGTCGGAGCCGAGGCCCGCGCGGGTGGGCAGGAACGGCAGGCGCTGGGCGCCCGCGGTGAGGCCCTGCAGGAACATCGCCTCGTCCAGCTCGACGAGCGGGAAGGCGCCACGCTCGCGTGCCGCCCGGAAATGCGGCTCCAGGGGGATGGAGTCGAGGGTGGTGAAGGCCGTGACGAGTCTGCGGATGCGGCCCGCGGCGGCGAGCAGGCCGACGTCCGGGCCGCCGTACGACACGACGGTCAGGTCCGTGACGTCGGACCGCAGCAGGGCCCGCACCAGGGCCATCGGCTTGCGGCGCGAGCCCCAGCCGCCGATGCCGAGGGTCATCCCGCTCGCCAGGCGCCCCACGACCTCCTCGGGCGTCATGACCTTGCCCGCACGGGCCGGCACGCCCGCGCCGGCCGCCCCCGTCGTCCCGTGGTCGCTCATGCCCCGCCTTCCCCTCGCGTGCCGAAGTCGTCGCGGATGCGGTCGGCCAGGCCGCTGAGGTTCGCCTCGAAGGTGAAGCCCTGCTCGAAGCGGTAGCTGCGGTGCACGTCGACCGGGTCGATGCCGTTGATCGCGGCCTTCGCGAAGCGCAGCAACGTGCCGTCCTTGCGGGCGATCTCGCGGGCCAGGCCGAGCGCGGCCTCGCGCAGCCCGGCGCGCCCGACGACCCGCCAGACGGAACCGTGCGCGTGCAGTTCGGCGGCGGTCGCGGTGCGCGCGGTGTAGTACAGGGCGCGCATCAGGTGCTGCGGGACGAGGCGGGCCAGGTGGGTGGCCGCGCCAAGCGCTCCCCGGTCCAGCTCGGGCAGGCCGAAGGTGGCGTCCTCGCTGGCCACGATCGCGTCCGCGTTCCCCACGAGGCCGATGCCGCCGCCCAGGCAGAAGCCCTGCACGGCGGCGACGACGGGCACCTCGCACGCGTACACCGCCGAGAAGGCGGCGGAGCAGCCGCGGTTGGCGCCGATCAGCGCCGCGTGGCCGCTGTCGCGCTGCAACTCCTTGAGGTCCACGCCCGCGCTGAACCCCCGCCCCTCGGCGGCCAGCACGACGCAGCGCGTGGCGGGGTCGCGCCCGGCGGCGCGCACGGCGTCCGCCAGGGCGAACCAGCCGCGCACGGGCAGGGCGTTGACGGGAGGGTGGTCGACCGTCACGACGGTCACGCCCTCGTCGGGGACGGAGGTGGAGACAGACATCAGAGGATCCGCTACCTTTCACCCACGCGCCTTCAACCAAACATTTGTTAGTCGGAAAGGTAGCAGCGATGACTGACACCCGACAGGTGGTCGTCGTCACCGGCGGCACCCGCGGCGTCGGCGCCGGAATCGCCCGGAGTTTCCTCGCGGCCGGCGCCCGCGTCGTCGTCTGCGCCCGCAGGGCGCCCGAGCGGCCGGTCGAGGCGGCGGGCGCCACCGCCGAATTCCGCCCACTGGACGTGCGCGACGCGGCGGCCGTCCCGGCCTTCCTCGCCCGGGTCGCCGCCGACCACGGCTCGCTGGACGCCCTCGTGAACAACGCGGGCGGCACGCCCCACGCACCGCTCGCCGGCGCCGACCCCGTCCGCCAGGCCAAGATCGTCGAACTGAACCTGCTCGCCCCGCTCCACGCCTCCCTCGCGGCGTACGAGGTGATGCGCGCCCAGGACACCGGCGGCAGCATCACGATGATCGGCAGTGTCAGCGGCACCCGTCCCTCGCCCGGCACCGCGGCCTACGGCGCGGCGAAGGCCGGTCTGGACAACCTCGCGCGGACCATGGCGGTCGAATGGGCCCCTGCCGTGCGCGTCAACACGGTCGTGCTCGGCCTCGCCCGCACCGAGAGCGCCCACGTCCACTACGGCGACGAGGCGGGCGTCGCGCGGGTCGCCCGCACCGTGCCGCTCGGCCGCCTCGCCGAGCCCTCCGACGTCGGCGACGCCTGCGTCTTCCTCGCCTCCGGCCGCGCCGGGTACATCAGCGGCGCCTCGCTCCACCTGCACGGCGGCGGTGAGCGCCCCGCGTTCCTCGCCGCGGCTTCCGCGGACCACCCGACGTACGGAGGAACTGCGTCATGACGTCAGGAATCTGCGCGGGCCGCGTCGTGGCCGTCACCGGCGCGGGGCGTGGCCTCGGCCGCGCGCACGCGCTCGCCCACGCCGCCGAGGGCGCCCGTGTCGTCGTCAACGACCTCGGCGTACGGGCCGACGGCTCGGGCGCGCCCGACGGCGGGGCGGGGGCCGGGAACCCCGCGTACGCCGTCGTCGACGAGATCCGCGCGGCCGGCGGCGAAGCGGTCGCGCACGGCGGTGACATCGCCACGTCCGAGGGCGCGGCCTCGCTGGTGGCGACGGCCCTGGACACGTACGGCCGCCTCGACGCGCTCGTCAACAACGCCGGGTTCCTGCGCGACCGGATGCTGGTCAATCTCGACCAGGACGACTGGGACGCCGTGCTGCGCGTCCACCTCACGGGCCACTTCCTCCCCCTCAAGCACGCGGCCGCGCACTGGCGGGCCGAGGCCAAGGCCGGGCGCGTGCCGCACGCGTGCGTGGTCAACACCAGCTCGGGAGCGGGCCTGCTCGGCAGCGTCGGCCAGGGCAACTACAGCGCGGCCAAGGCCGGGATACTGGGCCTGACCCTGGTGGCCGCCGTCGAACTCGCCGCCTACGGAGTGCGCGTCAACGCCATCGCCCCCGCCGCCCGCACGCGCATGACCGAGCGCACCTTCGCCGACACCATGGCCGCGCCCGGCGACGGCGGCTTCGACGCGATGGCGCCGGAGAACGTGTCGCCGCTCGTCGTGTGGCTCTGCTCCACCGCCTCCGCGGACGTCACCGGACGGGTCTTCGAGGCCGAGGCCGGCCGCATCACCGTCATGGAGGGCTGGCGCGCGGGACCGACCGCCGACAAGGGCGCCCGGTGGACCCCGGCCGAGGCGGGCGAGACGGCGCGGGCGCTCCTCGCGGACGCCGGGACGCCGGGGCCGGTCTACGGGGCGCGCTGATCCGCGGCAGGGTGCGACGCAGGTCACATCCGCCCGTGTCACAGGGGTGGGGGCTGTCTCGTCTCAGGGGTCGTAAGGCCAGACGACCACGGAGGAGAACCCCATGGAAGCGCGACTCGACTACGTCACGAACCCGGCCGCGGGCAAGGCCATCAAGCACCTGATGTCGGCGGGGAAGACCCTCCAGGAGTCGACGCTGCCGCGGGCCACCCAGGAGCTGGTGGCGCTGCGCGTCAGCCAGATCAACGGCTGCGCGGTCTGCCTCGACATGCACACCAAGAACGCGGCGGCGGCCGGCGAGACCTCGGTGCGGCTGCACCTGGTGTCGGTGTGGCGGGAGGCCACGGTCTTCACCGAGGCCGAGCGCGCCGCGCTGGAGCTGGCCGAGGAGGGGACCCGGGTCGCGGACGCCGCCACCGGCGTCAGCGACACGGTGTGGGCCAACGCCGCCAAGCACTACGACGAGGACCAGCTCACCGCCCTGGTGTTCATGGTCTCCTTCATGAACATGGTGAACCGGCTGAACATCATCACCCAGCAGCCGGCCACCGGCGCCTACGAACCCGGACAGGGGCACTGAACCACGTGTCCGCACGGCGCGGCACACGCCTCCGGGGCCATGGGAGAGAGGGATGCGGAAGTGGACAAGGTCGACGAGTTCGAGGAGCTGCGGCCGCTGCTCTTCTCCATCGCGTACCGGATTCTCGGCAGCGTGGGCGAGGCGGAGGACGCGGTGCAGGAGACCTGGCTGCGCTTCGACGCCTCGCCGACCCGGCCGGACTCACCCAAGGCGTTCCTCTCGGCGGCGGTGACCCGCGTCTCGATCGACGTGTTGCGCTCCGCACGGGCACGGCGCGAGCGGTACGTGGGCCCCTGGTTCCCCGAACCGCTGCTCGACGACCCCTACGAGGACCCGGCGCGCTCGGCGGAGCTGGCCGACTCCGTCTCCATGGCGGCCCTGCTGCTCCTCGAACGCCTCAGCCCGCTGGAGCGGGCGGTGTTCGTGCTGCGGGAGGTGTTCGGCTTCGGCTTCGACGAGGTGGCCGCCGCGGTGGGGCGCTCGGAACCGGCGTGCCGGCAGCTCCTGGTGCGGGCGCGGGGGCACATGCGGGCCGGCCGCCCCCGCTTCGCGGCGGACCGCGAGGAGCGGGACGCGCTGTCGGCGCGGTTCTTCGACGCCCTGCGCGAGGGCGACGTCGGCGGCCTGCGGGACCTGCTCGCCGCCGACGTGTCGCTGGTCGGCGACGGCGGCGGCAAGGCGCCGCAGCTCGCCAGGGCCGTCATGGGGGCGGACAACGTGGCGCGGCTGCTCGGCGCCGTCATGCCCCGGATGGCCGGAATCGACATCACCTTCGCGCCGCGGGAGGTCAACGGCCAGCCGGGCGCGGTCTTCCGCGACCGGGACGGCAGGGTCCTGCACACGTGGGCGCTCGACGTCGCCGAGGGCCGGGTCCAGGCGATCCGCATGGTCATCAACCCCGACAAGCTCGGCCACGTGGGGCCGGTCGCAAACGCGTGGGCGGTCCACGACGAGCTGAAGCGCACGGGCCGCATGCCGCGCTGACCCGGCCGGCCCGTGGCCCGGCGCATGCCCGCGCGGCGTTCACGCCTTCGCGTACACGACCCACACCTGCCCGGCGGCGAACGGCAGCGGTTCGCCGCCGGGCGTCGTGAACCGCGTGCCGTCCCCGGCCGATGGCCGCTCCCAGCGCGCTTCGTAGGCACGTCCGTCCCGCAGGACGCGCGCCGTGCCCTCGCCCACCGTCTCGGTGAACGGCGTGACGCTTCCCGAGCGGTCGTGGAAGCGGGACGGACGCACCTTCACGTACTGCACGACGACCGTGGACGGCCGCAGCTCCTTGCCGCCGGACGTCCGCGCGCGCGTCCCGTCCATGGCCACGCGCCAGCGCCCCTCGTACTCCACCCAGTCGAACGTGAAGCTCGCCGAGGGGTACCGCACCGTCCGCCGGGTCTCCGGTGTGCCGCCGGCCGGGCGCGGGCCGAACCGGAACCCGGTGCTCTCCAGCGCCCCCGCGCGGGCGCCGCTGTCCAGGGCCTTCGGGCGTACGAAGAGGTTGTGCGGCGCCGCCCTGCCGCCGTCCCGGTAGTAGGCGTCACCGGGCGCCTTGCCGGGCGGCAGGGCCCGCAGGGGCGAGCCGTCGATCAGCGGCAGGAGCTTCGACTGCGCTCCGGAGAAGGCGAGGGCGGGCCGGTCGAACTGCCGCAGGAGTTCGAGGTCCGTCTCGCGCGCGCTGCGCACCGGGCCGATGACCGGCGGCAGTTCGGTGGCGAACACCGCCATCAGACGGCTGAGCCCGGCCTCCACCTGCTCGACGTAGATGACGTCGGCGGCGTCGATGCCGGTCTGCGGGCGCGCGGCGCCCACATTGTCGATCTTCACGGCGAGGACGGAACCGCCGCCCTCGGAGCCCTGGGCCGCCCCGCCCCCCTCGGTCTGAATCGTGCAGCCGACGGCCAGGGCGGCGAGCGCCACCGCCCCGGCCCCTGCCCGCGTCCGCGCCCACCGTCTCATGCGTACGTCTTACCCCATACGGTGCCGGTCTCAGCCCACGTCGAGAACGTTACGCAGGCCGAGCCGGTGGCGGGTGCGGTCATGGCGCTTGGCCAGCTCGATCTCCGGGGGCCGGAACAGGGGCGTCACCGTGCAGGGCCTCTGATCCGAACCGGACCGCTCCAGCAGGGCGTTGACCGCCTGGCGGGCGGCGGCGTTGGCGCCCTCCATCGTGGCGAGGTCGATGTCGACGGAGACGTAGTCGCCGGCGAGGAAGAGGTTGGGGATCTTCGTCGCCGCCGAGGGGCGGTTGTGGAAGGTGCCGACGGGGTGGATGAGCAGTTCGTCCTCGTTGGTGGGGTGCGGTGTGCCGAGGCCGTCGACGCCCGGGTCGAGGAACCACGAGTGCAGCGTGCCGTCGCTCAGGACCGTCTTGCCCGTGTCGTTCAGCGCGGCCTTGAGCTGCGCCCACACCTCCTTGGCGACCTCGTCCCTGGTGCACTGCTTGGCCGTCTTGCCGTAGAGCATCCCCGGCTTGTCCCACTCGGAGATGTCCACCGACAGGCACTCGACCGCGACGCCGTCGCCGTAGTCGGCGGCGAAGTCGCGGTCCGGCCAGTGGCCCGCCTGGGCGATGCCGGTCAGCGACCACGGCGAGTCGATGCAGTTGAAGTGGCCCTTCACCACCGGAGGCCGCTCGGTCAGATAGAACTGGATGCCGGTCATCCAGTCCGTGCGGAGCTTGTCGCAGCGCGCGAGCTGCGGGTCGGCCGCCCTCAGCGCGGCGCCCCATGTCCTGCGCGCGTGCTCCACCGGCATCGCCTGCACGTAGTGGTCGGCGGTGATGTCACGCCGCACGCCGTCCGGGTCCTCGGCGACGGTCCTGGTGATCCGGCCGCCGCCGAACACCAGCTCGCGCACCGTCCACCCGATCTCGAACCGCACGCCGAGCGACGTCAGATGGGCCACCCACGGGTCGATCCACGCCTCGTTCGTGGGGGCGTTGAGCAGCCGGTCGGGCGGGCCGTCGGCGCCCTGCCCGAGCGCGTTGAGGACGAAGGCCTCGCCCAGCGTGCCGACGGTGCGGGTGCTCGCCTCCTCCGCCTTGGTCGCGACGATGTTGCGGGTGACGCCGATGGCCAGGACGCGCTGGTAGTCCTTCGACATCCGCTCGGCCCGCACGAAGTCCCACCACGGCGTCGCCTCCCAGTCGTCGTCACGGCGCTCGTCGCAGCTCGTGAGGAAGACCAGGGCGCGGTTCACGAAGTACGCGACCTCGTGGGCCGGCAGGTTGAGGGCCGTGTCGAGCAGGGCGGTGAGGGCCCGGCGGATGTCGTCCAGGGTGAGCCGCTCGGGCTCCGTGCCCGGCCACGGGATCGGCATGCGCAGGTCCTCGCGGCCGGTGCGCGCGAACGACATCTCGCGCGGGGCGACGAGATTGTCCCAGACGCCGCGGGCGTTCCCGGGGAAGGGGATGCGCCGCATGGTGTCCGGCAGGTTGTGGTAGATCCCGGGGATGAAGCGGAAGCCGTGCTCGCCCGGCAGCGGCTTCCGCCCGCCCTTCGCGCTGTCCGGCACGTCCATGCTGCGGGCCTTGCCGCCGAGCGCCCTGCGTTCGAAGACCGTGACGTCGAAGCCGCGCTCGGCCAGCTCGTGCGCGGCCGTCAGCCCCGCGACCCCGCCGCCGAGCACGGCCACGGACTGCTGCGCCCGCGGGGCCCCCGCTTTTGTGCCGGCCGCCCGCGCGACCCCCGTCCCCAGGCCCATCGCGGCGGCCCCTCCGACCGCCGCGGCCCCCGCGACGAACCCCCGTCTCGTGCTGCCCCCGACACCGCTGTGCCCCATGCCCCGTCCCCCTTACCGTCGGTAACTGACGTGTCAGGCGGTGGAGCATATGGCCGTGCCCCGTGGGGCGGAAGACACGGGGGTGCGCGATCACAGGTTGGCGTGATTGCGGCGCTGAGCGCCCGGCCCGGGGCCGCCGAGCACGTCCTCCAGGGAGTACGAGACCGGCTCCTCCAGTTGGGCGTAGGTGCAGCTCTCCGCCTCGCGGTCGGGGCGCCAGGCGCGGAATCTCGCCGTGTGGCGGAAGCGCTGTCCGTTCTCCATGTGGTCGTACGCGACCTCGCAGACCCGCTCGGGGCGCAGCGGCACCCACGACAGGTCCTTCTTGCCCGTCCAGCGGCTCGGCGCGCCCGGCATCCGCGCCCCCTCGTGCGCCGCCTCGTCGCCCCAGGCCGCCCAGGGGTGGTCCGCGGCGGACTCCAGGCGCAGCGGCTCCAGCTCGTCGATCAGCTCCGCCCGCCGCGCCATGGAGAACGCGGCGGCGACGCCCACGTGCTGCAGGGCGCCGTGGTCGTCGTAGAGGCCGAGGAGGAGCGAGCCGACGACGGGCCCGCTCTTGTGGAAGCGGTAGCCGGCGACCACGCAGTCCGCCGTGCGCTCATGCTTGATCTTGAACATGGAGCGCTCGTTCTGGCGGTAGCGCAGATCGAGCGGCTTGGCGATCACGCCGTCCAGGCCCGCGCCCTCGAACTGGTCGAACCAGCGCCGCGCCACGTCGACGTCCGTGGTCGCCGGCGCCACGTGGACCGGCGGCGTCACCCCGTCCAGCGCCTCCACCAGGCGGGCGCGGCGGTCGTCCATACGGGTGTCGAGCAGCGCCTCGTCGCCCAGCGCCAGGACGTCGAAGGCGACGAAGGAGGCGGGCGTGCGCTCGGCGAGCGTCGCGACGCGCGAGGCCGCCGGGTGGATGCGTTCGCTGAGCGCGTCGAAGTCGAGGTGCCCGTCCCGCGCGATCACGACCTCGCCGTCCAGCACGCAGCGCGCGGGCAGCCGCTCCCGCAGGGCCGCCACCAGCTCGGGGAAGTACCGGGTGAGCGGCTTCCCCGTCCGGCTGCCGATCTCCAGCTCACCCCGGTCCCGGAAGACGATGGCCCGGAACCCGTCCCACTTGGCCTCGTACTGCATGCCCGGGGGAATCGTCGCCACGGGCTTGGCGAGCATGGGCTTCACGGGTGGCATCACGGGGAGATCCATGGTCGGTCACCTGCGCCTATCACTGTCAGTGACGTACTTCGTACCCGTCAGGCGGCTATACGTGTCCAGCGTGATCGCCGCCGACGAGTGGCCTGGCCGCTTCCGTGCCGCCCTGACCGACTCCCGATGCTTGAGCGGGAGCGAGGCGTGTCTGCGGCGGCCGGTCGGCAAGGATCTTGTTCGCGTCGGTCACCATCTTCCGCCAGGTGCGCGGTCACGGCGACCGCTGCACCGGATCACCGGCCGCCGTCGATCACGGATTTCTCTGCCGCGACCCGGTGCGTATTCGCTGCAGTCGACATGCGTGCGGGCGACATGTGTGAAGACGTCGCGAATGGTGCGCCCATGCTCGCGCCGATGGAATGTCGTGCCGAATGGCTGGCGTCATTCCGTGTGCGGGTCGCGGGAAGCCATGCCCAGGCGGAAAGGGGGCCTTCCCGAAGGGCGGCGTCGTTGCCGTGAATGCCGGTCGAGAGCTACTCAAGCGCCGAATCAAGGGCCCGCATGATGCACTCGCGTGCCGCCGGTCCGTGAACGGCGGACCGGGACAATTCTGCGAACGCCCGCAGGTATGTGCGCACTTCGCCCGGTGCCGTGATGTTGACCTCTGCCGTCAGGGTCTCCACAGCCACCTGGGCGTCATCGAAAGCGTAGAAGGCTTCGAGCGGCCACACGGTGCGCCGGGCCGCGAACGGGATGATCCCTAGGGACACGTTCGGCCGGGACATGATCTCTTGCAGGTGCCGAAGCTGTGCGGCCAGCTCGGGGCCGTCGCAGACCCGGTAGTACAGAACGGCTTCTTCGAGCAGCAGCCCGAACCGGTGGTTGCCCTCGTGGACGACGCGGGACCGGTTGAGGCGTGCCTGTACGGCGTCGGCCACGTCGTCAGGGGTGCCCTGGAAAGCCGTGATGGACCGCAGAAGCCCTGTCGCGTAGTCGGCGGTCTTGGAGCATCCCCGGCACGACGTTGGAGGCGTACACGCGGAAGCGGGCGGTTCGCTCATACAGGGGGACGGTCTTCTCGTGGACCCTCCGCATCCCGTCCCGGTGGATCTGCCGCCAGTGGACGTACATGGACTCGGCGGTACGGGACGCGGCGATCAGATCGGCCGCCCGGTCTGCTACACCGCAGGCGTGGCACCAGGCCCGGATGTCGTCATCGGAGGGGGCTGTCTTGGCCCGTGCGATGCGGGAGGCCTTCGACTTGTGCCACCCGCACCGCACGGCCAGTTCATGTCCTGTCAGCCCCGCGTCCCGACGTATGCCGTCCAGTTGGGCAGCTATGGCCGCGCGGGCAGTCTGGGCGGTGGACAGCGGCGATGTGGGCATGAACTTGCCTCTCAGACGGTGTATTTGTCGTGCGGCGTGGCCAGGTCCCAGACGGCCTCGAAGGCGTCGGCGCAGATGCCGGCGGTTGTTTGATCATCGGTCTGGTCAGTGTGGACCCAGCGCCCCTCACCGTCGAACACGTTGAACTGGACGAGCTTCCCGTCGAACAGCCAGAAGTCGTTCCCGGGCAGCGTGAGCCCGGACGCCAACCGGCGGGGCAGCCAGCGGATTTCCTCGCCCGCGGCGATGTTGGTGAAGGTGAACGAGTGCTCGTACCGGATGTACTCGCTGGGCGGTTCGCTCACGATTCGAGCCCGGCGCAACCGGACACCCTTGGCGGTGACTTCCTGCACCACGTCGAGCCAGGGCCGCCACCACGACTCGCGGTCGTCCGGGTCGAGCCGGTGACCCTCCCGCCACGCCGCGAAGCGTTCGTCCTCGTTCGGGATGGCGTACACGTCGCGCATCTCCAGATGAACGGCAGACCGCTCAACCGACCGGATCAGGTCGGTGAAGTTACTCAGGCTCTGCGCCATCAAGTGCCTCCCTCAGCAGCGGAATCATGCGCTGCGGCAGCCGTACCACGCTCTCGTGTGCCGGAAGAGGGCTGTCCTGGACGGTCCGGGCGGTCGTGTCGGCATCGGCCGTCACGCCCTGAATGACGAGATCCTGCGTTTCCTCGTCCACCCACACCGCCGGGCAACCGTGATCTCCGGACTCCGGGTCTTTCCCTACGAACCGTAGGCTCATGGCCCCTCCTCAAGTCCATCCGGGTTGCGGTTGATCGCACGCAGCCTCACGGCGTCCAGTCTGGGCGTCAAGGCTGCTCAGGGCCAACGTGCAACCGCGTGCAACTTCGTGGACCCGCACCTTGGCGCTCTCTATCGTCAGGAGCGGTTGCCCACATCTCCACCGGGAGCGGAACGCGGATGCCGACACACAAGACCACCCAGGAACCGCCCATCGACCTCCCCATGGGCTTCAACGCCCGGCTGCTGGACTGCGCTCCGGTCCCGGGGTGTGCGACCTGTCAGGCAGAGTGGCGGAGCCTCCAGGCCGCCGAGGGGGCCGGGGGCTTCGGCCAGGCCGCCAAGCACGCCATGAAGAGCCGTGACCACTCCGGGAGCCACCGGTGACGATGGACATGCGGACCTACCGGGACGGCCGGAAGGCGGCCACGGACGCGGCGGAAGCGATCCGGGCCGCTCTGGTCGGGCTGGGCCTGCCGGAACGCGTGTGGGGCAGCGTGCGGCCGATGGTGACGCACAGCGGCAAGCCGTACGTCCACCTGGGCATGGTGCGCGCCGAGGCCGCCGAGAAGATCGCGGAAGCTATCCGAGTCGGCGAGTAGGTAGGGGGCAAGTTCTCCTACCGGCCTGGCGTATTGGGGCCCCGCCAGGCTGGAGTGCTGGAGTGTCAGCGGCGGCTGTCAAAATGCTCCACATGGGTGAAGAGTCGCTCGATGCGATCATGATGGCTAAGCCGGTCCATGAGATGGGCGAGGAGCTGTTGGGAGCTGCTGCCACGCTCCTTTATCAGCAAGGGGACGTTGAGGCCGCACTGCTCGCCGCAGAGGTGATCACTGTTGAGCTGGTTCTGTGGAACTCGGGCGACTACGAACCGGACGACTATAGGGCGTATTGCACGGTCGAACCGCAGCTCGTGCCCAAATTCACCGGCGCGGTCCTAGGGCGGATCGAGACGGCCATGTGCACCGTTCTCCCCGCCGCAGCCACGGTGGTCGTCGGTTCCATCGTAGTTCGCCCCGTAATCCCTAAGCCTGCCCCGAATTGGCGAGACCAGCTCCGGGGAGTGGGTGGGCCCCGGCCGACGAACCACGCACGCAAGGTTCGCTTCGAAGCGAAGCACCCGATTGAGGACGATCTCCACTTCACGAACGAGTGGGAGCACCGTGTCTACCAGGTGCTCAAAGAGAAGCAGGCAGCCCTACCGGATGACGAAACGATCGGCATCATGCCGCTGTGCAAGATGAGGGTGCTCGGCACCACCCGGGAGCCTGATTTCTTGATCACTTACAAGGGTCGGGCAGGTGTGATCGAGGTGGACGGGCCCCACCATGAGGGCCCCAAGCGGGCCTCGAACGATCACAGCCGAACCCGCCTCTTGATCAACGCCGGGGTCGAATGGGTTGACCGTCTGGACGTGCGGGACACGACGGAGAAGGCGGAGGTGCAGAAGTTCGTCAACAACTTCCTGTCACGCCTCGGCCGCCGGTAGCTGTCCGTTCACGAGCTTCCTGGGCGGCCACCACCTGTCCCATGAGCGTATCCGCCCAGGTGTGCCGCTCGCTGCCTCGGGGGCCTGCCACTTCATGCCGGGCAGGATGTCGGCCAGGATGGCCAGGTCGTCGCAGTCCATATGTGCGATGGAGGGTGGAGAGGTCGGGGAGGTCGAGTGTCATGATGATCACGATTCCGGTTTAGGCTTCTTGATTGACGCTGCGCCTCCACACCCCCTCTGACCAGGGATTTTGACGCAAACCTCGCCGGTAGCTTGCGCTTGGCGCAAGGGCCGTCCGGACTTGCGAGGGGGTGCGTCATCCGATTGACGCACGGGGGCCTACGTGTGCCCTGGGGGGTGCCTCGTAGCGCTGACTTTGCAGGTCACGCCGGGTGTATGGTCACTTGGCCTCGTACTGCATGCCCGGGGGAATCGTCGCCACGGGCTTGGCGAGCATGGGCTTCACGGGTGGCATCACCGGCAGATCCATGAGCCCAACGTAAGAGGGGCCGGGCGGGGGCGCCTGTTCAGCGGGGCTCGCCGAGGGGAGGGATGCGGCGAATGTCCACCCCCCTTAGCGTGGCCCCATGGGTGCAGACAAGGGCAAGAGCGCGGCCGTGGAGATCGACGCGGGGGAGCGGAAGGTGCGGATCTCCAGTCCTGACCGCGTCGTCTTCGCCGAGCGCGGGTTCACCAAGCTGGACGTCGCCCGGTACTTCGTGGCCGTGGGGCCCGGCATCCTCCGTGCGCTGCGGAACCGGCCCACGACCCTGCAGCGCTACCCGGAGGGGGCGGCGGGGGAGTTCTTCTACCAGAAGCGGGTCCCGAAGAACCACCCCGAGTGGATTCCCACCGCCACCATCGCCTTCCCCAGCGGACGCACCGCCGACGAGATGTGTCCGACCGAGCTGGCCGCCGTCCTGTGGGCCGTCCAGTACAACGCTCTCACCTTCCACCCCTGGCCGGTCCGGCGCGACGACCTCGACCACCCCGACGAACTCCGCATCGACCTCGACCCGCAGCCCGGCACCGACTACGCCGACGCGGTGCGGGCCGCGCACGAACTGCGCGCCGTCCTCGACGAGTTCGGCGGGCTCGTGGGCTGGCCCAAGACCTCCGGCGGGCGCGGGCTGCACGTCTTCGTGCCGATCGAGCCCCGGTGGACCTTCACGCAGGTGCGGCGCGCCGCCATCGCCGTCGGGCGGGAGCTGGAGCGCAGGATGCCGGACGCCGTCACCACCGCCTGGTGGAAGGAGGAGCGCGGAGAGAAGATCTTCGTCGACTACAACCAGACGGCCAGGGACCGCACCATCGCCTCCGCCTACTCGATCCGCGCCCGCCCGCACGCCCCCGTCTCCGCACCGCTGCGGTGGGAGGAGGTCGAGGACGCCCGCCCCGAGGACTTCGACATCGCCACCATGCCGGGCCGGTTCGCCGAGGCCGGCGACGTCCACGCCCGCATGGACGACCGGGCCCACTCGCTCGACGCCCTCCTCGACCTGGCCAACAGGGACGAGCGCGAGCACGGGCTCGGCGACCTGCCGTATCCGCCGGAGTACCCGAAGATGCCCGGCGAGCCGAAACGCGTGCAGCCGAGCCGCGCCAGACACGAGGACTGACCCGAACCGGCAGGGCGGGGCGCGGGCGTGCCGCACCGTCCACGCCGACCGGCCCGGGGCGGCGGAGCAGGAGCGGCCCGGGGCGAGCGCAACGACGCCCCCGCCCCGAGCGGGGCGAGGGCGCCGGAGCGGAGCCGGTGGCAGCGGGGCCTACAGCTCCTTGACCCGGATGTCGCGGTACGAGATCACGTCGGTGACCCCGTGCACCTGGACACCGACATATCCGGACGCGTAGCGCCGCCCGTCCGTGCCGGGGTCGTCGCTCCGCGGCGGCGTGAAGGCCTGGCCGCCGGTGTTGTCGAACTCGTTGATCAGGACGCCGTTGCGGTAGACCGAGTAGTGCTGGTCCACCACCCGGATCTCGTAGTCGTTCCACGTGCCCTTCGGGGTGACGCCGGCCCCGGCGAGACCCACCCGGTCGAAGCCGTAGACCGATCCCGTCTTGTACATGTCGCCGTCAGGCCTGTCGAGCGCCTGGATCTCGTGCCCGTACTTGATGGCGACCCACTCCGGACGCGACTCCTCCGGGTGGTCGTGGACCTGCGGGAAGCGGACGAAGACACCGCCGTTGGCGTTGCCGTTGCCCGGCGCGTCGTCACGCCACTGGAGCTTCAGCGAGAAGTCCCCGTACTTGCGCTCGGGGAACCAGAGCATGCCCATGCCCTCGACGCTGGTGCTGCTCGTGATCGAACCGTCCTCGTTGAGCCCGAACTCGCCGCCGCCGACCTGCTCCCACTTGTCCAGGGACGCCTGGGTGCCGTCGAAGATCTTGCGGTAGCCGTCCGTCTGGCCCGGCTTGCCGATGCCGGACTGCTTGGCGGCACGGTTGATCTTGTTGTACTCGCGCTTGTCGATCTCACCGTCCTTCTTGAGCCTGTCGGTGACGGTCTTGACGTGCTTCAGGAAGAGGGCGTGGGACGTCCACTCCTTCTCGTCCTCGATCAGCTCGTTGACACGGCACCGGCTGTTGGTGACCCGGTTCGGGATGCCCGTGTCGACGGTGCCGACGATGACCGTCAGCCGCTCGTCGAACTCGGGGCAGTTCGGGGCGGGCACCCCGCCGCCCTGCGCGACCGTGAACGAGACGTCCTTGGCCGGCGCGGTGTTGCCCGCCTTGTCGCTCGCGCGGTACGCCACCGTGTGCCGGCCCGCGCGGTCGACGGTGACCGGCGCCTCGTAGGCCAGGTAGGGGCCGCCGTCCAGCGAGTACTCGACCTTGTCGACGCCCGAGTCGGCGTCGGTCGCGGTGACCGTCACCTTCGCCTTGCCGACGTAGGCGCCGTCGGAGTTCTTGGTCCCCTCGACCTTCGCCGACGTCTCCGGCGGCGTCTTGTCCTGCACCGGCGGGTCGACCACCGTGAACTCGACGGACTTCTCCGCCGCCTGGTTGCCCGCCTTGTCGGCGGCGCGGTAACGGACCTTGTGGGCGCCCGTCTCGTGCACCATGACCGGGGCGCTGTACGTGGTCCAGGCGCCGTCGCCGACCGCGTACTCGATCGTGTTGACGCCGGAACCGGTGTCGGACGCCGTCACCGTGACCGTCGCCATCGCGAGGTACTGGCCCTGGTCGTTCTTCTCGCCCGTCACCGTGGCCGAGGTCTCCGGGGGCGTCTTGTCGTCCGTGTCGGGCGCGACCACCTTGAAGTCGGCGGACTTCTCCGTGGCGACGTTGCCCGCCTTGTCGGCGGCCCGGTAGCGGATCTTGTGGCTGCCGACCTGGTCGACGACCACGGGCGCGGTGTACGGCTGCCAGGCGCCGTCCGCGCCGATCGCGTACTCGATCCTGTCGACGCCGGAACCCTCGTCCGTCGCGGTCAGCGCCACCGTCGCCGAACCGACGTACGCGCCGTCGGCGTTGGTCTGGCCCTCCACCTTCGCGTCGACCTCGGGCGCGGTGGTGTCCTCGCCGCCGCCCTCGGTCACCACCAGGATGCCCTGCATCGCCCCGTGGCCCGGGATGGTGCAGTGGTAGCGGTAGCGGCCCGGGGTGAGCGTGACCTCGGCGGTGTGCTTGCCGCCCTGGTCGTCATTGGGGTTGGCGAGGATGTTCAGCGGGACGTCGTTGTTGTACTCCGGGTCGGAGACGTCGAACGTCAGCGTGTGCGGCATGCCGGTCGTGTTGCCGGTCGCCTCGCTGTTCTCGAAGACGATCGTCGTCGGGCCCGCCACGGCCGTCGTGGGCGCCGACTTGTACTTCGAGATGTCGTTGTCGGCCGTCCAGGTGAGGGTCTGCGCTCGGGCGGAGAGCCCGGTGTTGTCGGGGCGCGCCACGGCCGCCGTCGAGGTGAGGCCGAGCACCATCAGGAGCGAGGCGAACAGCGCCGTGCACAGTCGCCGTCTCCGGATGGACCTTCGTGCGCGCGTGGTGCGCCGCGTCGGAGAACGCATCATCCCGCCTTCCTGGCCAGGTCGCCGGCGGCCGGGGTCGCCGCCTTGCCCTTGTAGGTCACGCGCCACAGCGCCGACTTGGAGTCCGAGGTGAAGAAGCCGCGGCCATAATCGAGGACGTACAGCGAGCCGTCCGGCGCGAACTTCCAGTCCATGAGGTTCTTGATGCCGTCGTTGCCGATCGGGATGATTTTCTTCAGCGACTCGGCGTGCACCGGGAGGCCGCCGTCGCCGACCGTCTTCGGGTCGGTCACCACGGCGTGCCGGGGCTGGTCGGCGTCGTAGAAGTCGCCGACGAACCACTTGCCGTCCCAGTACGAGGGCCACTTGACGGCGCTCTCGCTCGCCGCGTCGTAGCGGTAGACCGGGCCGTTCATCGTGGCCTGGCCGCCGCCCTTGAGCCAGGGCAGGAGCGTCTTCTGCTCCGACGTCTTGTAGCTCGGCACGCCCTTGGCGTCGCGCGGGTAGTCGACGCCGCCGCCCTGCGGCGAGTACCAGATGTTGTTGGGCTCGGCCGGTGGGATGTTCACCAGGCCGTCGTTGTTCGGCGACTCGTTCTTGAGGTTCTCGCAGTCGTACCAGCCGAGCGGCTTCGTCGGATCCGGCAGGTTGCGGTCGCGGTAGGGCTGGTTGTTGCCCATGCAGTACGGCCAGCCGCGGTTGGAGGCGTGGGTGATCGCCGCGAACGTGTCGTACTTGGCCGGGCCCCACGTCGTCGACGGCGCGCCCGCGTCCGGGCCGACCCAGCCCGCGTACAGCGTGTCCGTCTTCTTGTCGATGCTGATGCGCGCCGGGTTCCTGACGCCCATCACATAGATCTCGCCACGCGTCTTGCCGCCGCCCTCGGCCTGCTCCTTGCCGGTGAAGAGGTTGCCGTCGGGGAGCGTGTACGTCCCGTCGGGCTCGGGGTGGATGCGCAGGATCTTGCCGTTGAGGTTGTTGGTGTTGCCGGCGGTGCGGCGCGCGTCGGCGAAGGAGACGCCCTTGAAGTTGGGCTGCGGGTTGTTGCCCGAGTAACCGTCGGAGAACTGCGAGGAGTTGTTGTCACCCGTCGCGATGTAGAGGTTGTCCTTGGAGTCCCAGGCCATGCCGCCGCCCGCGTGGCAGCAGCTGTGGATCTGCACCGGCCACTTCAGCAGCACCTTCTCGCTGCCCAGGTCCAGCTTGTCGGTGCTCCGGTCGAACGTGAACCGGGAGACGTGCCGCTCGGCCATGTGCGTCTCGCGGTTGATCTTCGAGTGGGGCGTGTAGTGCAGGTAGACCCACCCGTTCCGCTCGAACCCCGGATCCAGCTCGATGCCGAGCAGGCCCTCCTCGACCTTGATCAGCTCATCGCCGCCGCCCTTGTTGCCGAAGACGGTCAGCGCGCCCGCGAGCGTCGACTTCTTGGTCTCGGGGTCGTAGACGTGGATCTCGCCCGTGCCCTTGCCGATGTCGGGGTTGTTCCAGTCCGTGATCACCGGCTGCGAGGAGCCCGCGCCGCCGCGGCCGATGGAGAAGACCTTGCCGTCGGGCGCGGTGACCAGGCCGTGCGGCTCACCGATCTGGTCGTTCTTGCCCGGCTGGTTGGCCTGGGTGAGGCGTTCCGCCGTGTAGTTGGCGGTAATCGTCGACTGGCAGTCGGCCCGCGCGAGGCGGGTGGTCCACAGCAGGGCGCCGCGCAGGTGGCCGCGGAAGTCCGCCTCGTCGTACGACGCGGCCGTGCCGCCCATGCCGGTGTAGAAGGACCGGCCGCCGTCGTAGTCACGGCACCAGGACACGGGGTGGTCCCAGCCGTTCTTGCCCGCGCCCGGCTGGTAGGTCGACTCCCGTACGCGGGCGACCGTGTGGACGTCCCCCGAGGGGTTCTTGGTCCAGTTCAGCCAGCGGTCGGGCCGCTTCCACTCCAGGGGCAGGTCCTTGGTGGCGGGGTTCTGGCGGTCGCCGACCTCGACGGTGGCGCGCTGCACGTTGCTGGGGCTCGCGTCGGCCGGGCGGGCGCCGATCAGCCCGGTGAACCACGAGGAGTACGGCTCGGCGCGGGCCGCGTCATGGATGCCGAGGAAGCCGCCGCCGGCCTCCATATAGGCCTCGAGGCCCGCTTCCTGCTCGGCGTCGAGGACGTCGCCGCCGCCCGTGAGGAAGGCGACCGCGTTGAACCTGCCGAGCTTCTTCTCGTTGGTGAAGACGGACGCGTCGTCCGTCGCCACGATCGTGAACCGCTGGGCCTCGGGGCCCGTCAGGCCGATCTTCTCGATGGCCTCGATGCCGGCGTTGACGACGGGAGACTCGTCGCCGCCCGCCGCCGAGCCGTGGAAGACGAGCACCTTGACGTTGGCGCCGCCGGGCGGCGACGGAAGGGACATCGTTGTCATGGGCGGTTCCGGGTACGGTCGCGCGGACGCGGCCTGCGCCGACAGCGCGCCGGTGACCAGGGCTCCGGAGAGCAGCGCGGCCGCCATGGCGCGGCGCGAGCGTTTCGGTCTGCGTCGTCCTCTGCTCGATCCTCGTACGGCCAAGGGCCCTTGATGCGGTGAGAGCCGCATGAGTACACCCACCCCTCGTCGGTCACAGCAACAGCGCCGACGAAGCTAGACCTCTTTTCGCGACTCGCCAATAGGTATCACCGGGATAGTACGAACTTTGTCCTGAGTGTGGATAAACGAAGGTGCGGTCGTTACCGTATGGCCGTCCCCGGGGCCTCCCGCGCCCCGTCATTCTCCGTAGGGCAGTGGGGAGTTCAGCATGGGTGGACGCGGCATGGACAGATTCCGCTCGGCCACGTTCCGCATGGACAGGCGGAGCTTCAACAAGAAGATGCTCGCGGGCGGCGCGCTCGCCGCGACCGGGGTGACATCGTTGTCGATGGTGAACGCGCCCGAGGCGAGCACCGCGGAGACGCCCCGGACCGCCCCCGCGGGCGGCGACGTCAAGCGCATCAAGATGTACGCCGAGAAGCTCCCCGACGGACAGTTGGGCTACGGCCTGGAGAAGGGCAAGGCGTCGATCCCGGGGCCGCTCATCGAGCTCAACGAGGGCGACACCCTGCACATCGAGTTCGAGAACGCCACCGACGTCGACGCCAGCCTGCACGTCCACGGCATGGACTACGAGATCTCCAGCGACGGCACCCGGCACACCAACAGCCACGTGGAGCCGGGCGGCAAGCGCACCTACACCTGGCGCACGCACGCCCCCGGGCGTCGCAAGGACGGCACGTGGCGGCCGGGGACGGCCGGGTACTGGCACTACCACGACCACGTCGTGGGCACGGACCACGGCACCGGCGGGGTGCGCAAGGGCCTCTACGGGCCGCTGATCGTGCGCCGCAAGGGCGATCCGCTGCCCGACAAGACCTTCACGATCGTCTTCAACGACATGACCATCAACAACAAGTCCGGCCACGACAGCCCCACCTTCGAGGCCACGGTGGGCGACCGCGTCGAGTTCGTGTCGATCACCCACGGCGAGTACTACCACACGTTCCATGTGCACGGTCACCGCTGGGCGGACAACCGCACCGGCATGCTGACCGGCCCCGACGACCCCAGCCAGATCCTCGACGACAAGATCACCGGGCCGGGGGACTCCTTCGGCTTCCAGGTCATCGCGGGCGAGGGGGTCGGGGCCGGGGCCTGGATGTACCACTGCCACGTCCAGAGCCACTCGGACATGGGGATGGCGGGCCTGTTCCTGGTGAAGAAGAAGGACGGCACCGTCCCGGACTACGAGCCGCATCACGCGGCCAAGACCGCCAAGGACATTAAGGGCACGAAGGACGGTAAGGACGGGAAGGACACGGAGAGTTCCGGCGGGGGCGAGGCGTCGTCCGGGCACCACCACTAGGCGAGGCGACGGCGGCCGGGCGTCACCGCTGATGTGCCCGCTCCCGCCCGGGCGGCCGGCGAAGGAACTTCGGGGTCGGCAGGGATTCCCGGCCGATGACGTCGTTCACCAGGAAGCAGGGGCGTACGGCGAAGCCGAGGGAGCAGATCAGGGCGTCGAGGGTCACAGGGCCACCCACTCGCGGGCGGCGGGGGCGCGGGTGACGCAGTCGGGGCAGAAGGGGTCGCGCCGTGTGGTGACCGAGGACGGTTCACCGGTGGACACGTCGAGCGTGGTGACCCGGCCCCAGGCGTGTTCCGCGCCCATGGGGAGCAGGCTGCGCAGCGCGAGGTGGGCGATGAGCCCGCCGGCGCCGAGGCGCAACTCACCGCCGAGGCCGGCCGCCTGGTCGCGGACAGCGGCCCGCCGTCGGCCCGTCCGCTCACCACGACGCGGCACCGCGCCTTCATGCGGGCGACGTACGGCTGCGAGACCGTCACCGCGACCCAGTGCCGGCGCACCCCGGCCGGCCTGCTCCCCCGCCCGGCCCACGGCCTGGTCCGGGGCCGCCTCTTCGGCCGTCCCGCGCCCCGCGCTGCCTGGGGGCGCGCCCTGGCCGTCTTCGACCTCGTCCGGCTCGCGGGCCAGACCCGCAAGCTGGAGGTCCTCGCCCTCGGCGGCGCAGCGAGCGACCCGGCACGCACCGGCACGGCGTACCTCCACCGCGACGCCCTGCACGACGTCAACTTCCTGAGCGTCGTGAACGGCTCACCCGTCACCGCCGAGGCCGAGTGGGCGGCCCGCCGGCGGGCGGACGCGGGCTTCGTCGCCGTCGCCCCCTACGCGGACGGGGGACCTGCCAGAACTTCGTCGACCCGGCCCCGCGCGGCTGGCGCCACGCCTATTACGCCGAGAACTGTCCCCGGCTGACCGAGCTCCAGGCCGCCTACGACCCGCGCGGGGCGTTCCGCTTCCCCCAGGGCATAGGGCGCGGGGGCGCGGGCGCGGGACCCCGCCCCGCCTGAAGGCGGCCACCGGGTGCCCGGCGCGGCCCCGTACCGACCGCCACCGGCGTCGATGCGGAAGGATGGGCCGGACGGCGGTGGTCGCGGACCACCGCCCCGCGTCATCGCCCAAGCATCCGCCGCCGAAGAATGGAGCGTCGAAGGTGACCGAGGAGCCGAGCGCGGCACAGCGCCCCACCCTGGAGGCCGTGGCCGCCCGAGCCGGGGTCTCGCGCGCCACGGTCTCGCGCGTCGTCAACGGCGGGCCCGGGGTGCGCGAGGAGTTGGCCGACAAGGTCAGGCACGCCGTCGACGAACTCGGCTACGTCCCCAACCACGCCGCCCGCAGCCTCGTCACCCGCCGCCACGACGCGATCGCCGTGGTGATCGCCGAATCGGAGACCCGGGTCTTCGCCGACCCGTTCTTCGCGCTGCAACTGCGGGGCATCAGCAGGGAACTGACGGCACATGACGTGCAGCTCGTCCTGCTGCTCACCGAGGGCAGGGATGACCACGAGCGGGTCGGCCGCTATCTGTCCGGCGGCCATGTCGACGGTGCCCTCGTCTTCTCGCTGCACCTGGACGACCCGCTGCCGGGCATCATCCGCCGGGCGGGCCTGCCCACCGTGTTCGGCGGCCGTCCAGGATGGCAGGACGCGGACGCGGGGGAGCGGAGCGCGCCGTACGTCGACTGCGACAACCGCGGGGGCGCGCGCGAGGCGGTGCGCCATCTGGTCGGGCTCGGGCGGCGCCGCATCGCGCACATCACCGGGGCGCTCGACCAGACCTCCGCGGTCGACCGCCTCGACGGCTTCAGGGACGCCCTGGCCGACGCGGGACCGCACCTGATCGAGGAGGGTGACTTCACCTTCGCGGGCGGCGAGCGGGCGATGCGGCGCCTCCTCGACGCCGAGCCGGAACTCGACGCCGTCTTCGCCGCCAACGATCTGTCGGCGTCCGGCGCCCTGCGGGTCCTGCGGGAGCGGGGGAGGTCGGTGCCGGACGACGTGGCGGTGGTCGGCTTCGACGACATGCTGCTCGTGGCCGAGCAGACGGAGCCGCCGCTGACGACGGTCCGCCAGGACATCGAGGAGATGGGCCGCCTGATGGCCCGCATGCTGCTCAGGGACCGGAGCGGCGAGGGCCTGGCCGCGGGCCCTTCGAGCGTGGTGCTGCCGACCGCCCTGGTGCGCAGGGCCTCGGCCTGACCGCCGGCCGCGCCCCGGCCGGGGCGCGGCACGTGGCCGGCGACGCGGCCGGCGGCTACGGCGTCATGAGCCGACGCTCACGGTGAACCGCCGCGGGTTGCCGTCGTGGGCGGCTCCCGAGACGTCCGGCTCGCCGTCGGGGCGCACGTCGTCGTACGGGAAGGCGTACCCGATCGGGGAGTTGGCGTGCACGACGCGTGAGTAGTGGTTGGTCACCGCGTCCTTGTAGTAGTCGCCGGAACCGGTGCCGTTGGGCTGCTCGGGGTGGGTGAGCATGATGCTGCGGTTGAACCCGGCGGCGAGCCGCGCGAGCAGCCCCTTCTTGTCGTCGGGGTCGCCGGGGTTGTTGGCGAAGGGCCCGTGGTTGCAGGTGAAGATGTCCTTCGAGGTCGGCTTGGCGAAGGAGTGGCCGCCGTCGAACGTCAGTACGTCGCCGCTGACGCGGCCGGTGAAGACGCCCCGGCCGCCCTGGAGGTCGATCTTCAGGTCGGTGGAGCGGTACTTCTCCCACACCCGGTCGACGTAGCCGCCCCACACGTCGCGGAACGGCATCTGCTCGGGCCGGTCGAAGTAGGGTGCCATGAGGTTCTGGGGTGAGATCACGCGCAGCACGCCGCTGTCGCCCCGGATGACCAGGTCGTCCCACGGCTGCCCGTCCTTCGCCGCCTGCGCCGCGAGGTCGGCGGCGATCTTGTCGACGGCGCCGTCGGGCAGCGGGGCGACGGTGTGGGTGCCGTCGCCCTCCAGGGTCAGGCCGATGGGCAGGGCGGTGACGAGGTCGACGTAGCTGATGTTGGCGTAGAGCTGCTGGGTGTTGAAGGTGAACTCGCAGAACGACCAGGTCCGACCGTAGTTGGGGTCCTCTTTGGTCGCGAAGGCGGGCTCGACGAGGGAGGGGCCGGGGTTGAGGAAGAAGTCCAGCTTGTCGTCGCGCACGAAGTAGACGCGGGCGCCGTACATCTGGGGCAGCGTCAGGACCTTCGGCGCGGAGCCCGCGGCGCCGAGCGGGATGGCGCAGTCGACGGGTAGCGGGGTCTGGGGCGCCGAGGGGGAGTCGGGGCGGTAGACGCCGCCGTCGGGCTTGAGCAGGACCCAGCGGTCGGTGCCGAGTTCGTGTCCGGTGACGTAGGCGTTGACCTTGCCCGGCAGCGACTTGTTCTGCAGGGCCAGCTCGCAGGTGGCGGGCGCGGCCTTGCCGCCGGCGCGGGCGCCGGGGCTGAGCGCGGTTCCCCAGACGGGGTAGGTGAGGGCGCTCGCGGCGCCTGCGGCGGTCGTCAGGAACATGCGACGCGATATCACGGGGGGACTCCTGCACGGTGGGGGGCGTGTGGGGTGGTGCACCACTGTTGCGGCGGGCCCTTGTGGCGTCAAGAGATAGGAGTGAGAGCGCTCTCAGAAATGTTGTCCCTTCAGGAAGTGATGGCATGAAGGGGTGTCTCTTTGGGTGATGGCGGGCGGTTCGGCGGCTGTCGGGCGGATTGTCGGTGGGCGGTGCCAGACTCGGAGGAGTAACGGAGAGATGCGACAAAGGAGTCGATCATGCTCAGTACCCGATTCGTCGCGGGCGCCCCCGTCTGGACCGACATGTGCGCCCCCGACCTCGACCAAGTCGCGGATTTCTACCGCGGGCTCTTCGGCTGGGAGCTCCGGCGCGGCGGTGAGGAAGTGGGGGGTTACGGCCAGTTCGGCCTGGGGGACAGGACCGCGGCCGGGGCGATGGCCGTGCCCGCCGACATGAGCCCGCCCGCCTGGACGCTGTACTTCCACGCCCAGGACGTCGACGCCACGGTGAAGGCGGTGGAGCAGGCCGGGGGCGGCGCGGTCTTCGACACCACGGACGTCCTCGACCTCGGCCGCATGGCGGTGCTCACCGACTCGGCGGGCGTCCAGTTCGCCGCGTGGCAGCAGGGGCGGCTCAAGGGCGTCGATGTCCTGAACGAACCGGGCGGCCTGGTCTGGACCGAGCTGTACACCCCGGACGTCGCCGCGGCCACGAGGTTCTACGGCTCGGTGCTCGGCTGGCGGACCGTCGAGCAGTCCTTCCCCGGCGGCACCTACACCATGGTGTATCCCGGGAGCGGCGCCGAGGAGGACATGTTCGGCGGCGTCGTCCCGCTCGACAGCGACCCCACCGAGGCGGAGGCCGGGGCCTACTGGCTGCCGTACTTCCAGGTGACCGACTGCGACGCGGCGGTCGCCACGGCCCGGCGGCTCGGTGGGACGGTGCGGATGGAGCCGGTCTCCATGGAGGGCGTGGGCCGCTTCGCCAAGCTGGCGGACCCGGCGGGCGCCCGCTTCGCGGTGCTCCAGCCGTCGCCCGCGTAGGCCTCCGGCCGGGACGGGATGGTGCCGGGCCGCCGCCCGCGGGAGGTGCCCGCGTCCCGCGGGCGGCGGCCCGGCGGCGGGCCCTGCCTCGCGGGGAGGGACCGGCTGCGGGGTGGTTTCCCGTGGCGTGGGACAGGGCAGACAGACGCCGAACCGACGGCCCGCGCCACGGCGTTGATCGTTCGTTGATCGGTTGTTTCGCGCGCTCGGGCAGCATCGGTGACATGCAGATCGACATGACGGCCCAGCCCCAGCTCGCCTGGCAGGAGCAGGCGCTGTGTGCCCAGACCGGAGCTGACTTCTTCTTCCCCGAGCCCGGCAGCTCGGTGCGCGAGGCGAAGTACATCTGCCGGATGTGCACCATGCGCTCGGCCTGTCTGGACTACGCACTCGCCAACGACGAGCGGTTCGGCGTCTGGGGCGGCCTCTCCGAGAAGGAGCGGTACGCCCTCAGACGCGCCGCCCCCCGCGCCTGACCGTCCACCCGCAGCGCGTGGGCACGGGGGTGCCCGCGCGCCTGCCTCGAAGCCATCCGCCGCGATGGAGGGCGCCCGCCACGGGGGACGGGCGGGCGCCCTCGGGCGCGCGGTACCGGCGCACGGGCCACGGGCTTATGGGGCCCGGCCGCAGGTGGCCGGGCCACAGGGCCCTGGCCCCAGAGGCGCGGCGCTCACGCGTGCGTGACCGTGAACCGTTCCGTCCCGGCGGGGACCGAGACGCCGGTGCAGGGCGTTGGAGGCCAGGGCGGCCTCCTTCGATGCGCAGGCGCCGGAGTCGAGGGCGTCGCTCCGGCGCCGGAAGGCCCGCTGCGCCCACCACGGCATGGGACGGGACGCCTGCGCCCTCCCCGCCCAGGTGCGCCACATGATCTCGTAGAACATCCACTCATGGGTCTGCGCCATGGGATGTCGCCCCCGCGTCCACCGTCGCACCGGGGAGGGCGGCCGTGAATCGCCGCGGAGATGGTCGGTACGCCCACGGGCCGGGACAGCGCCGCGTGGCGCCGTCCCGGCCCGTCCGGTGAGCCGGGGCCGGGGGAGGTCAGGCCCCCCGGGCCGCCAGACGCGCCTTGCGCGCGGCCAGCTTCTCGTCGAACTTCGCGGCCTCCGCGTCGAGGCCGCCCATGAAGAAGCCGAGCTCCTCCTGGGCCTTGAGCCCCTCGGGGCCGAGGCCGTCGATCTCCAGGACCTTCAAGTGGCGCAGCACGGGCTGGAGCACGTCGTCGTGGTGGATGCGCAGGTTGTAGACCTCGCCGATCGCCATCTGCGCGGCGGCGCGCTCGAAGCCGGGCATGCCGTGACCGGGCATGCGGAAGTTGACCACGACGTCCCGCACGGCCTGCATGGTCAGGTCGGGCGCGAGCTCGAAGGCGGCCTTCAGGAGGTTGCGGTAGAACACCATGTGCAGGTTCTCGTCGGTCGCGATGCGCGCCAGCATGCGGTCGCAGACGGGGTCGCCCGACTGGTGTCCGGTGTTGCGGTGCGAGATGCGGGTCGCCAGCTCCTGGAAGGCGACGTAGGCGACCGAGTGCAGCATCGAGTGGCCGTTGTCCGACTCGAAGCCCTCGCTCATGTGCATCATGCGGAACTGTTCGAGCTGGTCGGGGTCGACGGCGCGCGAGGCGAGGAGGTAGTCGCGCATCACGATGCCGTGGCGGCCCTCCTCGGCGGTCCAGCGGTGCACCCAGTTGCCCCAGGCGCCGTCGCGGCCGAAGAGAGAGGCGATCTCGTGGTGGTAGCTGGGCAGGTTGTCCTCGGTGAGCAGGTTGACCACCAGGGCGATCCGGCCGATGTCGGTGACCGGGGACTGGCCCTTCTCCCACGCCTCGCCGTCCTCGAAGAATCCGGGGAAGTTGCGCGCGTCCGAGAACGGGACGTACTCGTGGGGCATCCAGTCCTTCGCCACCTTCAGGTGGCGGTTCAGTTCCCGCTCGACCACTTCCTCCAGCGCGTAGAGCAGACGGGCGTCGGTCCAGCTGTCCGCGCTGCCGAGGTGGGGAGAGGTGATCGTCACGTGGGCTCCATAGGGGGACGGGAGTACTTACGAGCAGTGCGAGCGGTGCACTACCTACGGTGTCGTAGGTTACGTTGCCGTAGGTTAAGCCCTCCGTAAAGACGGTGAAGGACCGGTACCCCCCGGCGCCCTTGCGTAACAAGGGCCTCCCCGCTGGTCAGGCGTACAGCTCCCGGAGCCGGACTGAGAGGCACGTCACACAGCCCTCCCGCTTCTCGAACTCGCCGATATCGACCGGAACCGGGTCGAACCCCAGATCGGCGAAGAGTTCCGCGCTCTTCGGCGCGCTCGCCGCCATGAGCAGCTTGGCGCCGCCGAGGAGCACCACGTGCGCGCCCGCCTCCTCCGGCACCGCCAGGAAGCGGGGGAACAGCGAGCCGCTGTCGACCAGCGGCTCGTACCCGATGACCGTACCGTCCGGCAGCGCCGTCACCGCCGACTTCAGGTGCAGGACCCGGGTGACGGGGACGGTGACGACACGCGCGCCGAGCGGCTCGAAGACGGCCCGCAACTGCCGCACGCCCTCCGCGTTCGTCCTGCCGCCCCGCCCCACGTAGATCGTGTCCCCGACCTTCAGGACGTCACCGCCGTCCAGCGTGCCCGGCTCCCAGACCCAGTTCACCGAGCAGCCGAGGCGGCCCACGGCCTCCTCCACGCCCGGCGTCTCGCCGCGCCGGGACTCCGCGCCGGGCCGGGCGATCAGCGCGACGTTGCGGAAGACCACCACCGTGTCCTCCACGAAGACCGCGTCGGGGCAGTCGTCGGCCGGCTCCACCTCCAGGGTCTCCCAGCCGTGCGAGGCCAGCGCCCCCACGTACGCGTCCCACTGCCGCAGCGCGAGCTCCCGGTCGACGGGCGCGCGGCGGAGGTGGGTGACCAGGCCGTCGGCGACGCGTGGTCCCGGGCGGCGGATCAGGGCCTTCTTGCTGGGCACGGGCTCTCCTCACGGGGTGCGGGGCAGTGCCGCACATCATGCAGCGCGCGCTCGCCCCCGGCCCAGGGCCCTGCGCAGGTGATCGGCGGTGAAGGACTCGCCGACCGCCGCGAGCCGCGCCGGGGTCCCCTCGAAGACCACCCGTCCGCCGTGCTTGCCGCCCTCGGGGCCGAGGTCGATCACCCGGTCGGCGTGCTTGACGACGTCGAGGTTGTGCTCCACGACGACGACGGTGTTGCCCGCGTCCACGAGCCGGTCGAGCAGCGCGAGCAGCCCGTCGACGTCCGCCATGTGCAGGCCGGTCGTCGGCTCGTCAAGGACGTACGTGGTGCCGGTGCGGTGGAGCTGCGTGGCGAGCTTGATGCGCTGTCGCTCACCGCCGGACAGGGTGCTCAGCGGCCGGCCGAGCGTGAGGTGGCCGAGCCCCACGTCCCGCAGGGCGTTCAGCCTGCGGCGCACCGCCGGGTCGTCGAACGACGCGAAGAACTGAAGGGCTTCGTCGGCCGTCATCGCCAGGACGTCCACGACGGACCGGCCGCGGACGGTGAGCCGCAGCACCTCGTCCTTGAAGCGCCGACCTTCGCACGCCTCGCACGTGGTGGTCACCGGGTCCATGAACGCCAGGTCGTTGTGGATGACCCCGCGCCCCTGGCAGTGCTCGCACGCCCCCTGCGAGTTGAAGCTGAACAGGCCCGCGTCCGTGCCGGTCTCCCGGGCGAAGATCCTGCGGACGGTGTCCATGACGCCGAGGTAGGTCGCCGGGGTCGAGCGGCCCGAGACGCCGATGGACGACTGGTCGACCACCACGGCGTCCGGATGCGCCTCGGTGAACACCTTCACCAGCGTGCTCTTGCCGGAACCGGCGACCCCGGTGACCGCCGTGAGCACCCCGGTCGGCACACACACGCTGACGTTCTTGAGGTTGTGCAGATCGGCGTCCTTGATCCAGTGGCCGCCGCTCGGCTCGCGCGGGTGCTCCTTGACGCCGGTCGTGCGGCGCAGCGCGCGTCCGGTGAGGGTGTCCGCGCGGCGCAGCTCGTCCGGTGTGCCCTCGAAGACCACCCGGCCGCCGTCGCCGCCGGCGGCGGGCCCCATGTCGACGACGTGGTCGGCGACCGCGATGACGTCCGGGTCGTGCTCGACGACGAGGACGGTGTTGCCCTTGTCGCGCAGGCGCAGCAGCAGGTCGTTGAGGCGTCCCACGTCGCGCGGGTGCAGACCGACGCTCGGTTCGTCGAAGATGTACGTCATGCCGGTGAGGCTGGAGCCGAGGTGGCGCACCGTCTTCAGGCGCTGGCCCTCGCCGCCGGAGAGCGTGGACGTCTCGCGGTCCAGGCTCAGATAGCCGAGGCCGATCGCCTCGATCCGTTCGAGGGCCGTCACGGCGGCCCGCGCGATCGGGCCCGCCACCGGGTCGTCGACGCGCCCCAGCTCGCGGATGAGGTCGGTGACCTCCATCCGGGTGCAGTCGGCGATGCCCAGGCCGTTGACGCGGGTGGCGAGCGCGGCCGGGTTGAGGCGGGCGCCGTGGCAGGAGGGGCACGGGCCCTCGTCGAGGAAGCCCCGCACCAGGTCGCGGGTCCGCTGGGAGAGCGTGGACAGGTCGCGGTTGAGGTAGAGCCGCTCGAAGCGGTCGGCGAGTCCCTCGTAGTCGATGTCGCGGGAGCCCCCGGTGTTGTCGACCGTGACCTTGGCTCCGCTCCGGCCGCCGCGCAGCAGGAACCGCCGCTCGCTCTCCGTGAACTCCCCGACGGGCTTGTGCGTGTCCAGGCCGGTGGTGTTGGTGTACGTCTGCCCCTGCCAGGTCCCCGCGGCGAACGGCGGGAAGAGGATCGCGCCGTCCGCCAGGGATCGGGCCGGGTCGAGGATGCGGTCGTAGTCGGGCCGCACCGTCCTGCCGAGGCCGTCGCACTCGGGGCACATGCCGGAGGGGTCGTTGAAGGAGTACGCCGTCGCCGGGCCCGCGCTCGGCGTGCCGTGCCGGGAGAACAGCACCCTGATCACGGAGTAGACGTCCGTCATCGTGCCCACCGTGGAGCGCGAGTGACCGCCGACGGGCCGCTGGTCGACGACGATCGCGGGCGAGAGGTCCTCGATGACGTCCGCATGCGGCCGCTCGTACTTCGGCAGCCGGTTGCGGACGAACCAGGTGAAGGTCTCGTTCAGCTGGCGGCGGCTCTCGACCGCGATCGTGTCGAAGACGACCGACGACTTGCCCGAGCCCGACACCCCGGTGAAGACCGTGAGACGGCCCTTCGGGATGCGCAGGTCCACCTCCTTGAGGTTGTTCTCGCGGGCTCCGGCGATGACGATGTGCTGGTGGGTGTCGTGTCGCTTGTCATGGCGCATGCTGGCGAAGCTAGACGGGATACCCGACAGCTCCTGTCTTCTTTTTCTGGGTGATCTCGGTCAGCTCTCCGTCCATGTGCAGCCAGCGCGTGATGCCGAGGGATTCGAGGAACGGCAGGTCGTGGCTGGCCACGATCAGCGCCCCCTGGTACGACTCCAGGGCCGTCGACAGCTGCTTGACGCTCGCCATGTCCAGGTTGTTCGTCGGCTCGTCGAGCATGAGGAGCTGCGGCGCGGGCTCGGCGAGCAGCAGTGCCGCGAGCGCCGCGCGGAAGCGCTCACCGCCCGAGAGGGTGGCCGCCCGCTGGTCCGCCTTGGCCCCCTTGAAGAGGAACCGGGCGAGCCGCGCCCTGATCCGGTTGTTCGTCGCGTCGGGCGCGTGCGCGGCCACGTTCTCGGCGACGGTCAGCTCGTCGTCGAGCACGTCGAGGCGCTGCGGCAGGAAGCGCAGCGGCACGTGCGCCAGCGCCTCGCCGGAGACCGCGTCGAGCTCTCCCGCGATGGTCCGCAGGAGCGTGGTCTTGCCGGCCCCGTTGCGTCCGACCAGCGCGATCCGCTCGGGACCGCGCAGCTCGAACACGCCCTTCACCCGGGCCCCGTAGCGCATGTCGAGGCCGTTGAGGGTCAGGACCGTGCGCCCGGGGTGCACGAGGGTCTGCGGCAGGTCGACGCGGATCTCGTCGTCGTCCCGCACCGCCTCCACGGCGTCGTCGAGGCGTTCCTTGGCCTCGGCGAGCTTCTCCTCGTGCAGGATGCGGTGCTTGCCCGCGGACTCCTGGGCGGCCCGTTTGCGGGCACCCATGATGATCTTCGGCTCGCGCTTCTGGTCCCACATCTTCTGGCCGTACCGCTTGCGGCGGGCCAACTTGACCTGGGCGTCGGCCAGTTCGCGCTTCTGCTTGCGCAGGTCGGACTCGGCGACGCGCACCATGCGCTCCGCCGCCTCCTGCTCCACGGAGAGGGCTTCCTCGTACGACGAGAAGTTCCCGCCGTACCAGGTGACCTCGCCCTCGCGCAGATCGGCGATCTGGTCGACCAGGTCGAGGAGTTCGCGGTCGTGGCTGACCACGACGAGGACCCCGGACCACGCCTCGACGGCCGCGTACAGCCGTCGGCGCGCGAACAGGTCGAGGTTGTTGGTCGGCTCGTCGAGCAGGAGCACGTCCGGTTTGCGCAGCAGCAGCGCGGCGAGGCGCAGCAGCACCGACTCGCCGCCCGACACCTCGCCCGTGGTGCGGTCGAGGCCGATGTGGCCGAGCCCGAGCTGGTCGAGGGTGGCGAGGGCGCGCTCCTCGACGTCCCAGTCGTCGCCGACGGCGGCGAAGTGCTCCTCGCTCGCGTCGCCCGCCTCGATGGCGTGCAGCGCGGCGCGGGTGGCGGCGATGCCGAGCACGTCGTCGACGCGGAGGCCGGTGTCGAGGGTGACGCTCTGCGGCAGCCGGCCGACCTCGCCGGCGACCTTGACGGCGCCGTCGGTGGGGGCGAGCTCCCCGGCGATCAGCTTCAGCAGGGTGGACTTGCCCGAGCCGTTGACGCCGATGAGCCCGGTCCTGCCGGGGCCGAAGGCCATCTGGAGGCCGTCGAAGACGCGGGTCCCGTCGGGCCAGGTGAAGTCGAGCGACGTGACGGTGACGGAGGTGGGGTGGGTGGACATATGGGCCTCGCGGTTGCGTGGTGTGGAGCGCGGTCAGGGCAAACGCGTTCGAGACACCGCGGCGGGGGTGAGGCCGGAGAGAGAAGGAAATGGCCTGTGCCGGGGCAGACGGGACGGCTCATGCGCCGAGGTCGCACACGCGGCGTACACGGCAGCGGAGGGCTGCGTGACGCGGTGTCTCATGACCTCAGACGAGCAACGTCCTTCTCCTATCGACGGCAACAGAACCTTTGACAACGTACGAGGGGCTGTGACGGGTGTCAACGGATTAACGTCGGGTGGGAGGTCCCGTCGGGCGGGGGGGCCTGTCGGGTGGGAAGCCCCGCCGTGCGGGACAAGACTGTCGTGCGGTGGGTCTCCGTGGTGCGGGACGGGCCTGTCGTGCGGTGGGTCTCCGTGGTGCGGGACGGGCCTGTCGTGCGGTGGGTCTCCGTGGTGCGGGGTGGGACCCGTCGTGCAGTAGGTCTCCGCGTACGGGGTGGGACCCGTCGTGCCGGAGGGACTCGTCGTACGCGAGGTCCTTTGCTCGGGAGGTCCGGTCCGGGGGGCCTACGGCCCGGGAGGCCCCGCCGCCCGAGGGGCTGCTGTCCAGAGAGCTCCCGGCAGAGGTCCCGTCGCCCGAGTGACCCCCTGCCTTCCGGGGAAGTCTCGCCGTCCGGGGAGGCCCCCGTCGTTGGAGGGGCCCTTTGCCCGGGAGGCCCCCGCCGCCCGAGGGGCCCGCCGTCCAGGGAGGGCGTCGGCCGAGGCGCCCCGCCGTCCCCGCACGAGGAGGCGCCGTGCGCCACGGCACGCTGTCGCTGCCCGCCAGGCTCTTTCCGCTCGCGTGGAGCCCGGAGCGGGACAGGTTCACCGGAGGGCCCGACCTCCACCCTCGCGGTCCGCGCTGCCGCACGAGGCGGGCCGCCGAGGCCGCCCGCTCGCCCGGCGGAGGTGACGGGGGAGGCGGCTAGCAGGCGTCCCGCATCAGCGCGGCCAGGTCCGCGTCGAGGTCGACGTGGCGGTGCTCCTGGCCGAGCGGCACGAGGACCGTCGTGCGGTGCAGGAAGCCGCGCAGCTCCCCGGTGCGGACGTGGACGATCGCCGTGCCCTCGGGCGCGTGGAACTCCACGACCGTGCGGTCGAAGCCGTACGGGCGCACCCGGACGTCGCCGTCGCCCGCCGCGCGCTCCGCGCCCTGGACGAGCAGGTCGCGGGCGAACGTCCAGCTGACCTCGACGCCTTCCAGGGTCGCCGGGGCGGGGAAGCCCATCCGTACGGCGAAGGGGTCGCGCCGGTCGTAGTGCAGGGTCGCGGGAATGGTCTGCATCCGCGGCGCGGCGGCGACCAGGCGGGCCTCTACGGCTTGCTCGATGACGGTGGACAACGCCTGCTCCCTCACTGAACTGCTGGACGACTGGGGTCGACACTTGGATAGACGACGGAATGACGGAATCCGTGCACACGCGGAGCGAGTGGGACCGAGTGACCTCTGTCACCGCGACACCGTGGAGGCCCCGGCGGTTCCCGCCGGCCACCGCGCGAGGGACCCCTTCAGGCCATCTGGACGAGCCCCGGCGCGTCGGCTAGCTTCGCCCGCCATGAGGCCCAAGGGGAAGTCGAAGTCGATGAGGCGCACGGTGCTCGCGGGACTGTGCGGGGCGGCGCTCGCGGGAGCCGTGCTCACGGCCCCCGCGCAGGCGCGCACCGGAGGCCAGGAGCACCCCTTCGCAGGGGGTCTGAGCTGGCAGCTCAAGGAGAGCGGCAGCGACGCGCGGTTCCGCGGACTGGCCGCCGTCAGCCGTGACACGGCCTGGGTGGCCGGCGCCAAGGGCACCGTGCTGCGCACCTCCGACGGCGGCCGGACGTGGCGCGATGTGTCCCCGCCCGGCGCCGGAAGCCTGGAGTTCCGGGACGTGGAGGCCTTCGACGGCCGTCGCGCGGTGGTGCTGGCCATCGGCGAGGGCGAGGCCTCCCGGGTGCTGCGCACCGACGACGGCGGCGCGACCTGGACGGAGTCCTTCCGGAACACCGACTCCCGGGCGTTCTACGACTGCATGACCTTCTTCGACCGCCGCCATGGCCTGGCCGTGAGCGACCCGGTCGACGGCAGGTACCGCATCCTGTCCACCGCCGACGGCGGCCGCTCGTGGAAGGTCCTGCCGAACACCGGCATGCCCGCGGCGCAGCAGGGCGAGGCGGCGTTCGCGGCGAGCGGCCAGTGCCTGGTCGGCTCGGGCCCGCGGGACGTCTGGCTGGCCACCGGCGGCGCGGCCCGCGCACGGGTCCTGCACTCCGCCGACCGCGGCCTGACCTGGCGGGCCACCGACGTGCCGGCCCCGGCGGGCGACCCGGCCCGCGGCGTCTTCGGCCTCGCCTTCCGCGACCGTACGCACGGCATCGCGGTCGGCGGCGACCACCGCGCCGACCAGGCGTCGCCGAAGGCGGCGGCCACCACCCGCGACGGCGGCCGCACCTGGCGCCCTGCCGGGCAGCCGCCGGCCGCCTACCGCTCGGGCGTCGCGTTCCTCCCGCACAGCCGCGCCACCGCCCTCGCGGTCGGCCCGACCGGCACCGACGTCACGTCGGACGGCGGCCGGACCTGGCGCACGGTCGACCCCGGCTCCTACGACACCGTGGACTGCGCGGGCGCCAAGGGCTGCTGGGCGGCGGGAGAGAAGGGCCGGATCGCCCGCCTGGAGCGCGGCTGACCACCCGCGCCGCGCGTCACGCGGGAAGCCGCTCCTGGTAGGAGGCCAGCGCCGGCGCCGTCCTCGTCGCACAGAACTCGGTGACGCGGTACTCGCAGACCCCCGCCCGCGTGAACGGGTCGGAGGCGACGATCTCCTCGACGCGGGCGCGGTCCGGCGCGACGGCGATGAGCACGCCGCCGTCGCGCGGGTTCTTGCGCCCCGACGCGATGACGACCCCGGCTTCGTAGAGCTCGTCGAGCCAGGCGACGTGCGCCGGCAGGTGTGCGTCGACGGTGGAGAGGGGCACGGTGTAGCGGAGTTCGAGAACAAACATGATCGCGAGGCTACCGGCCGTGGGGCCGGTGGCCTCGCGGAGCGGACCGGCTAGTCGCCGATCTTGATCGTGCCGTTCGGCGGGGTCCCGGCCGGCTTCGGGGAGCCGCTGCCGCCGCCGGTGAGGCCCTTCAGCAGCTCGGCCAGGTCGACGCCCGTGGTGGAGGTGAGCAGCTCCATGCCCTGGGCGACGTTGTCGGCGACCGTACGCGACAGCTGGCTCGCCCCGTCCGTGGAGATCACCGTCATCTTGTCGACCGCGCTCAGCGGCTCCGACGCCTTGGCGACGACGCTGGGCAGGACCTCGACGAGCATCTGCAGGATCGCCGCGTCCCCGTACCGCGTGAACGCGTCGGCCTTCTTGCGCATCGCCTCCGCCTCGGCGGAGCCCTTCGCGCCGATCGCGGCGGCCTCGGCCTCGCCCTCCAGACGGACGGCGTCGGCCAGCGCCGCGCGCTGCGCCTTCTCGCCCTCACCGGTCAGACGGGCCCGCTCGGCGTCGGCCTCGGCCTGCTTGACCAGGCTGATCCTGCGCGCCTCCGCCTCCTGCTCGGCCTGGTAGCGCGCGGCGTCGGCGGGCTTGCGGACCTTGGTGTCCAGTTCGCGGTCGGTCAGCGCGGCCTGGCGCTGGGCGACCTTCTCCTGCTCGGTCAGGACGTCCTGCTGCCTGGCCGCCTCGGCGAGCGGCCCCGCGGCGCCGGCGCGCGCCGCGGCCTCGTCCGTCTCGGCCTTGATCTCGGCCTGCTTGAGGTAGAACGTCCGCTGGGCGATCGCGATCTCCTCCTCGGCCTTCAGCCGCGCCTGCTCGGCGGCGCGGCGCGCCACCGCCTCGGCGATGTCCGCCTCCTGCTTGGCGCGGGCGGCCTCGGGGCGCCCGAGGTCCTCCAGGTAGGAGCCCTCGGTGGTGATGTCCTGGATCTGGAAGGCGTCGAGCACCAGGCCCTGCCCGGAGAGGCTGGCCTCGGCCTCCTCCGCGACCTGCCCGGCGAAGGCGGCGCGGTCCCGGATGATGTCCTCCACCGACATCCGGCCCACGATCGAGCGCAGCGCCCCGGAGAGCACTTCCTGGGTGAAGCCGACGATGCCGTCCTGCTGCACGAGGAACCGCTGCGCGGCGGCGCGTATGGAGTCCTCGGTGCCGCCGACCTTGACGATGGCGACGCCTTCGAGGTTCGCCTTGACGCCGCGCAGCGTGACGGCGCCGCGCACCGCGATCGGGATGTGCCGCGAGGACAGGTCGAGGGTGAACTTCTGCTGCACGAACGGCACGACGAAGACGCCGCCGCCGACCACGACCTTCTGGCCGCTGTTGTCGGTCATCACCCGGCCGGTGTCGGGGTCGGTGGACTTCTTGCCGCGCCGCCCGGTGACGATGAAGGCCTCGCTGGGCCCGGCGACCTTGTAACGGGTGATGACGACGAGCGCCAACAGGACGAGGAGTACGACGACTCCGACGACGGCGGTCAGGACTGGACTCATATGCGCATTCCCCCCTGCCACCCGGGGACGGCAGATCGGTTACATGGTGGTGGGCGGTCGCGGTGTCGCCCGGGTTCAGCGCTCCACGGGGCGCACCGCGACCGAGGTGGACGTCAGGGCCGACTCGACCCAGACCTCGGTGCCCCGCGCCACGGCGGCGGAGCTGCGGGCGGCGAACTTCACGCGCTGGCCCGCGAGGGGCAGCAGCACCTCGCCGTAGCCGTCGGCCGGGATCGCGGTGACCACGGACCCCGCGGCGCCCACGAGGTCGTCGCCGCGCGGCGTGGCCGCGGTCTGGTCGCGCATCAGGGCGCGGGTCGTCCGCCAGGTCAGCCAGCCCGCCCCGGCGCCGGCCAGGGCGCCCGCGGCGGTGGCGGCTCCGGCGCCGAGGCCGGTCGTGCCGAGCACGATCGCCCCGCCGAAGCCGAGCATGGACACGAACCCGGCGATCACCGGGAGCGAGAGGAGGCCGTCGAAGAGACCGTCCAGGACGCCCGCGCCGTCGAAGAGCCCTTCGAGGACCCCGTCGAGGACGAGCGAGAGCACGAGCAGCACGATTCCCGCGATGCCGAGACCCAGAAAGATCGTCATCGGTCCATTCCCCCGTCCATCGCGGTCCGCCTCGGTGCAGACCGAGGCTGTCATGCGCGGACGGGCACCCGCATTGCCGGATTCCGGCAATCTTTACGCGTCTTTGATGCCGGTGGGCGGGACGGGCGGCCCCCGCTAGGCTGCCGCCCCGTGATCGATTACCGACTTCCCGAGGCGTGGCCGACCGACGACGAGACGGCGCTGGCCGTCCAGGACGAGCTGCGGCCCCGCGTCCTCCTCGACGGTTCGGGGCCGCCGCCCGGCACCGGGCACGTGACGGGCGTGGACGTCGCCTACGACGACGAGCGGGACGTGGTGGCCGCCGCCGTCGTGGTCCTCGACGCGGCGACGCTCGACGTCGTCGAGGAGGCCACCGCGGTCGGCGCCGTCGCCTTCCCCTATGTGCCGGGCCTGCTGGCCTTCCGCGAGATCCCCACCGTGCTCGCCGCGCTCTCCCGGCTCACCGCCGACCCCGGCGTCGTCGTCTGCGACGGCTACGGCGTCGCGCACCCGCGCCGCTTCGGCCTCGCGAGCCACCTCGGCGTGCTGACCGGCCTGCCGACGATGGGCGTGGCCAAGAACCCCTTCACCTTCACCCACGAGGCCCCGGCCGCGCCGCGCGGCAGCGCCTCGCCCCTGCTCGACGGCGCGGAGGAGGTCGGGCGCGCGCTGCGCACCCGCGAGGGCGTGAAGCCGGTCTTCGTCTCCGCGGGCCACCGGGTGACCCTCGACCAGGCCTGCGCGCACACGCTGTGCCTCACACCCCGCTACCGGCTGCCGGAGTCCACCCGCCGCGCGGACGCGCTGTGCCGCTCGGCCCTGCGTGCGGCGGCCGGCCGGAGCCCCTCACGGCCGCCGGGAGCGGCCGGTTGAGAGGCGCGAAGACGACCGGGTTACCATATGAGCGCCGCCTAGCTCGAAAGATACTCCTGTGACTGTCAATGACGACTCGTTCACCAATTGGAAGAACCGCGAGGAGATCGCGGAGTCGATGATCCCGCTCATCGGGAAGCTGCACCGCGAGCGGGACGTCACGGTCCTGCTGCACAGCCGCTCCCTGGTGAACAAGTCGGTGGTCAGCATCCTCAAGACGCACCGGTTCGCCCGGCAGATCGCCGGCGAGGAGCTCTCGGTCACCGAGACGCTGCCGTTCCTCCAGGCCCTCACCGCCCTGGACCTCGGCCCCTCGCAGATCGACCTCGGCATGCTCGCCGCGACGTACAAGAGCGACGACCGCGGGCTCTCCGTGGCGGAGTTCACCGCCGAGGCCGTCGCCGGCGCCACGGGTGAGAACAAGATCGAGTGCCGCCGGGGACGCGATGTCGTCCTCTACGGCTTCGGCCGCATCGGCCGCCTCGTCGCCCGGCTGCTCATCGAGAAGGCCGGCTCCGGCAACGGCCTGCGGCTGCGCGCCATCGTCGTGCGCCCGGGCGGCAGCCGGGCCGCCGACGACCTCGTCAAGCGGGCTTCGCTGCTGCGCCGCGACTCCATCCACGGCCAGTTCCAGGGCACGATCACGGTCGACGAGGCGAACAGCACGATCATCGCCAACGGCAACGAGATCAAGGTCATCTACGCCAACGACCCCTCCGAGGTCGACTACACGGCGTACGGCGTCAAGGACGCCATCCTCATCGACAACACCGGCAAGTGGCGCGACCGCGAGGGCCTCTCCCAGCACCTGCGCCCCGGCATCGACAAGGTCGTCCTGACCGCGCCCGGCAAGGGCGACGTCCCGAACATCGTGCACGGCGTCAACCACGACACGATCAAGCCGGACGAGCAGATCCTGTCGTGCGCCTCGTGCACCACCAACGCGATCGTCCCGCCGCTGAAGGCGATGGCGGACGAGTACGGCGTGCTCCGCGGCCACGTGGAGACCATCCACTCGTTCACCAACGACCAGAACCTGCTGGACAACTACCACAAGGCCGACCGCCGTGGCCGCTCCGCGCCGCTCAACATGGTCATCACCGAGACCGGCGCCGCCTCCGCCGTCGCCAAGGCGCTGCCCGACCTCAAGGCGCCCATCACCGGCAGCTCGATCCGCGTGCCCGTGCCGGACGTCTCCATCGCGATCCTCAGCCTGACGCTCGGCCGCGAGGCGGAGCGCGAAGAGGTCCTCGACTACCTCCGCAACGTGTCGCTGACCTCGCCGCTGAAGCGTCAGATCGACTTCACCAGCGCCCCGGACGCGGTGTCGAACGACTTCATCGGCTCGCGCCACGCGTCGATCGTCGACGCCGGGGCGACCAAGGTCGACGGCGACAGCGCGATCCTCTACCTCTGGTACGACAACGAGTTCGGCTACTCGTGCCAGGTCATCCGCGTCGTGCAGTACGTCTCCGGGGTCGAGTACCCGACCTACCCGGTACCGGTGGCCTGATCCCGTGGCCCACGAAGGGGCGCCCCGCGCGCGGGGCGCCCCTTCAGGCGTGTCTAGCGCACGGCGGCCACGCGGAACCGCAGCCCCGCCGCGTCGAGCCGGGCCAGGAGCGCGTCGCCCATCGCCACGGCGGGGGTGAGCTGGCCGCCCTCCGCCGGCAGGTCGTCCAGGGCGAGGCAGAGCGCGGACTCGCCCAGCATCTTCGCCGTCTCGTCGTACCCCGGGTCGCCCCCGGACACCTCGGTGAAGACCCGCCTGCCGCCGCCCTCGCCGACGAACCGCACCGAGAACCGCGCCGCCGCCCGCTGCGCCTCGCTCGGCCCGTCGCCGGGCTTGAGCCGCCCGGACAGGAAGCGTCGCACGGGCGGCAGTTGGGCCGCGGCCACGAGGGCGCCGAGGGCGATCGGGGCGCCGAGCGCCATGGGCAGCGTCCTGACGGCCGCGTAGTGCCGGTAGCGGAAGTCGGGGCCGTAGCGGTCGATGGCGCGCGCCGAGCGCTGCACCACCCGCGGGTCGATCGTCGGCAGCGGCAGCGCCCACGCGCCGACCTCGGCCGCGTACCGGGGCGTGCCGGGCGGCGCGTACGCCGTGCGGCCGGCCGGGCGCGGCTCGTGTCGCCGCCGCTCCTTCGCGGCCGCCGCCATCTGCGGGCCGCGGCCCAGCTGGTTGAGCGCGGAGGCGAACGTGCCGCCGGAGAACCGCGCGGTGGTGTGCACGAAGCCGTCGACCCGCAGCGGGACGCCCTCCGGCAGCTGCTTGACCGTGAAGTACACGCCCAGGTCGTGCGGGACCGAGTCGAAGCCGCAGGTGTGCACGAGCCGGGCGCCGGTCACCCGCGCGCGGGCGTCGTGCCGCACGTACATGAGGTCGACGAACTCCGGCTCGCCCGTCAGGTCCACGTAGTCCGTGCCCGCGTCGGCGCAGGCGGCGACCAGCTCTTGCCCGTACGTCAGATACGGGCCGACGGTCGAGGCCACCACGCGGGCGCTGCCCGCCAGTTCTTCCAGCGACGCCGTGTCGGCCACGTCGGCGCGCACCAGGGGGAGCTTCGCGCACTCCGGGTGGCGCTCCGCGAGGCGCTCCCGCAGCCGCTCCAGCTTGCCCGTGTCGCGCCCCGCGACGGCCCACCGCAGCCCCTCGGGCGCGTGCGCGGCCAGATACTCCGCGGTGAGCACCCCCACGAAGCCGGTCGCTCCGAAGAGCACGATGTCGTACGGGCGTTCCTTGGTCTCACTGCTCATGGGCACCTCTCCGCCGTGCGTGTCGCGCCGATGTCGGTGGCCGAGGCTAGCCCACGACGCCCGGGGCGCCAGTCCCCGCGTCGGTCAGGCGCCGGGCGCCACCCGTACGGTGACGCCGTGCCGCTCCAGGAGCGCCGCCGTCACGCCGTCGCCCGCCACGAGCTCCCCGGCGAACGAGCCGTCGTACACCGATCCGCGCCCGCACGAGGGGCTGCGCGGCATCAGCAGCGCCCGCGTGCATCCGGCGTGCCGCGCCGCCGCGAGCGCGCGGTGCGCACCGTCCACGAACGCCGCCGTCACGTCGCGTCCGGTGTCCTCCACCACCCGCGCCGTGCCGTCGAGGACGGCGTGCCCGTCGCCGCCGGACAGTTCGGCGGGGCGGCGCGGCGTCGGCAGGCCGCCTGCGGCCTCCGGGCAGAACGACACGACGTCGCGGCCCGCCAGCGCCGCGTCGAGCTCGGGCGACGCCTTGTCCCGGCCGTCGTAGCGGCACGGGACTCCCCGCAGGCAGGCGCTGACCAGTATCGGTTCCATATGTCCAGGCTAGGGGGCCTGTGAACGGCCCCCGGCGGGGGGCCGTGGCCCGAATTGGCTAAGCGCTTGCTCGTCAAGGGCTTGTGCGCGGTGGAACACGTTCTTAGCATCACTGGTGTTACATCACTTGTGTCATAGCGCTGGGGGCTCAATGGCAGGACCAGGCAAGCGCGTTCACGGCCCGCTCGCCGGGGTGCGCGTGGTGGAGCTCGCGGGCATCGGGCCCGGCCCTTTCGCGGCCATGCTCCTCGCCGACCTCGGGGCCGACGTCGTCCGCGTCGACCGGCCCGGCGGAGGCGGCCTCGCCATCAACCCGGAGTATGACGTCACCAACCGCAACAAGCGCTCGGTGATCCTCGACCTGAAGACCGCCGACGGCGTCGCCCGCGTCCTCGACCTCGTCGAGCGCGCGGACGTCCTCGTCGAGGGCTACCGGCCGGGCGTCGCCGAACGCCTCGGCGTCGGCCCCGGGCCCTGCCACGCCCGCAACCCCGCCCTCGTCTACGCCCGGATGACCGGCTGGGGCCAGGACGGGCCGCTCGCCCGGCGCGCCGGGCACGACATCGCGTACATCGCGATCACCGGCGCCCTCGGCATGATCGGCAACCCGGGCGGGCCGCCCGTGGTCCCCGCCAACCTCGTCGGCGACTACGCGGGCGGTGCGCTCTACCTCGTCGTCGGCGCCCTCGCCGCGCTCCACCACGCGCGCGTGCACGGCGAGGGCCAGGTCGTGGACGCCGCGATCGTCGACGGCGCCGCCCACCTCTCCGCGATGATCCACGGCATGCTGGCGGCCGGCAGCTGGCAGGACCGCCGCGGCGCCAACCTCCTGGACGGCGGCTGCCCCTTCTACGGCGCCTACGAGACCTCCGACGGCGGCCACATGGCCGTCGGCCCCCTGGAGCAGCGCTTCTACGACGAGTTCGCCGCGCTCCTCGGCCTCGGCGAGGCGGCCGACGCCCGCAACGACCCCGGCCGCTGGGGCGAGCTGCGCGCCGCCGTCGCCGCCCGCTTCAAGGAGCGCACCCGCGAGGAGTGGACGGCCCTCTTCGGGGACTCCGACGCCTGCGTGGCCCCCGTGCTGTCGCTGCGCGAGGCCCCGGCGCACCCGCATCTCGCCGCCCGCGGCACCTTCACCGACCACGGCGGCATCACCCAGCCCGCCCCGGCGCCCCGCTTCTCCCGCACCCCCACCGAGGTCCGCCGCGGCCCCGCGCGGCCCGGCGCCCACACCGCGGAGGTGGCGGGGGACTGGGGCGTGCCGGGCCTCGCGCCCTCCCCGCCGCCCCCGCCGCCGGAAGACCAGGAGACCACGTACCCATGAAACGGCAGATCTTCTCCGCCGAGCACGACGCGTTCCGCGAGACCGTGCGCACCTTCCTCGCCAAGGAGGTGCTCCCGCACTACGAGCAGTGGGAGAAGGACGGCATCGTCTCCCGCGACGCCTGGCTGGCCGCGGGCAGGCAGGGGCTCCTCGGGCTCGCCGTCCCCGAGGAGTACGGCGGCGGCGGGAACGCCGACTTCCGCTATTCCGCGGTCCTCGCCGAGGAGTTCACGCGCGCCGGCGCCGCCGGGCTCGCGGTCGGCCTGCACAACGACATCATCGGCCCCTACCTCACCTCCCTCGCCACCGGGGAGCAGAAGCGGCGCTGGCTGCCCGGCTTCTGCTCGGGGGAGCTGATCACCGCCATCGCGATGACGGAGCCGGGCGCGGGCTCAGACCTCCAGGCCGTCCGCACCAGCGCCGAGGACCGGGGCGACCACTGGGTGCTCAACGGCTCCAAGACGTTCATCTCCAACGGCATCCTCGCCGACCTCGTCATCGTCGTCGCCAAGACGTCCCCCCAGGGCGGCGCCCACGGCCTCTCCCTGCTCGTCGTCGAGCGCGGCATGGAGGGCTTCGAGCGGGGCCGCAACCTCGACAAGATCGGCCAGAAGTCCCAGGACACCGCCGAGCTGTTCTTCCACGACGTACGCGTGCCGAAGGAGAACCTGCTCGGCGACCTGAACGGCGCCTTCGTCCACCTGATGACGAACCTCGCCCAGGAGCGCATGGGCATCGCCGTCGCGGGCATCGCCGCCGCCGAGCACCTCCTGGAGATCACCACGGAGTACGTGAAGGAGCGCGAGGCCTTCGGACGGCCGCTGGCCAAGCTCCAGCACATCCGCTTCGAGATCGCGGAGATGGCCACCGAGTGCGCCGTCACCCGTACGTTCCTCGACCGGTGCGTCGTCGATCACTCGAACGGGGAACTGGACGCCGTCCACGCCTCCATGGCCAAGTGGTGGGCGACCGAACTCCAGAAGCGTGTCGCGGACCGGTGCCTGCAACTGCACGGAGGTTACGGCTACATGGCGGAGCACCGCGTGGCCAGGGCCTTCACGGACGGCCGCATCCAGACCATCTACGGCGGCACGACCGAGATCATGAAGGAGATCATCGGCCGCTCCCTCCTCGGCTGACCCGCACCCTCCCGGACCGACCTTCCCCCTCCCGAAGACCCGCGAAAGGCTCAACGCGTGACCACCGAAGCGTATGTGTACGACGCGATCCGCACCCCGCGCGGACGCGGCAAGGCCGGCGGCGCCCTGCACGGCACCAAGCCGATCGACCTCGTCGTCGGCCTGATCCACGAGATCCGCGACCGCTTCCCCGGCCTCGACCCGGCCGCGATCGACGACATCGTCCTCGGCGTGGTCGGCCCGGTCGGCGACCAGGGCTCCGACATCGCGCGCATCGCCGCCATCGCCGCCGGCCTCCCCGACACCGTCGCCGGCGTCCAGGAGAACCGCTTCTGCGCCTCCGGCCTCGAAGCGGTCAACCTCGCCGCGATGAAGATCCGCTCGGGCTGGGAGGACCTGGTCCTCGCGGGCGGCGTCGAGTCGATGTCGCGGGTGCCGATGGCCTCCGACGGCGGCGCCTGGTTCGCCGACCCCATGACCAACTTCGAGACGGAGTTCGCGCCCCAGGGCATCGGCGCCGACCTGATCGCCACCGTCGAGGGCTTCTCCCGGCGCGACGTCGACGAGTACGCGGCGCTCTCGCAGGAGCGGGCCGCCACGGCCTGGAAGGAGGGCCGCTTCGCGCGGTCCGTCGTGCCCGTCAAGGACCGCAACGGCCTCGTGGTCCTCGACCACGACGAGCACCTGCGCCCCGGCACCACCGCCGACTCCCTCGCCAAGCTGAAGCCGTCCTTCAAGGACATCGGCGACCTCGGCGGCTTCGACGCGGTCGCGCTGCAGAAGTACCACTGGATCGAGCGGATCGACCACGTCCACCACGCGGGCAACTCCTCCGGCATCGTCGACGGCGCCTCACTGGTCGCCGTCGGCACCAAGGAGGTCGGCGAGCGCCACGGCCTCACCCCGCGCGCGCGGATCGTCTCCGCGGCGGTCTCCGGCTCCGAGCCGCTGATCATGCTCACCGGGCCCGCGCCCGCGACCCGCAAGGCGCTCGCCAAGGCCGGGCTCACCATCGACGACATCGACCTCGTCGAGATCAACGAGGCCTTCGCGGCCGTCGTCCTGCGCTTCGTGAAGGACATGGGCCTGTCCCTGGACAAGGTCAACGTCAACGGCGGCGCGATCGCGTTGGGGCACCCCTTGGGCGCCACCGGGGCGATGATCCTCGGGACGCTCGTGGACGAACTGGAGCGGAGGGACCTGCGGTACGGGCTGGCCACGTTGTGCGTGGGCGGGGGCATGGGCATCGCGACCATCGTCGAGCGGCTGTAGCGCCACGCGCCGCGCCGTCGGGGCGGGGGCGCGCTGTCGACCGCGGGTCCGTCGTGGTCGCTCGCGCAGTTCCCCGCTCCCCTGAAGCAGCGGCTCCGCCGCGCCTCCCGGGGGCGCGGGGACCGCGCGGCCGGCCCTCTCCGGCGGTCGATCGGCCGAGAGACCCCAGCCACCCACCCCGGACCCCGCCCAGCCCTCACCAGACCTCACGGAGACAAGAACATGACCGAGCGCACCACCATCCGCTGGGAACAGGACGACACCGGCGTCGTCACGCTCGTCCTCGACGACCCCGATCAGTCCGCGAACACCATGAACCAGGCGTTCAGGGATTCCATCGCGGCCATCGCCGACCGCGCCGAGGCCGCCGTACAGGCCGACGAGGACGCCATCCGGGGCTTCATCTACACCTCCGCCAAGAAGACCTTCTTCGCGGGCGGCGACCTCAAGGACATGATCAGGATCGGCCCGGAGAACGCGCGGCAGGCGTTCGAGGCCGGCAGCGCCATCAAGAGCGCGCTGCGCCGCATCGAGACCCTCGGCAAGCCCGTCGTCGCCGCCATCAACGGCGCGGCCCTCGGCGGCGGCTACGAGATCGCCCTCGCCTCCCACCACCGCGTGGCCCTCGACGCCCCCGGCTCCAAGATCGGCCTGCCCGAGGTGACGCTCGGCCTGCTGCCCGCGGGCGGCGGCGTCACCCGCGCCGTACGCCTCATGGGCATCACGGACGCGCTCCTGAAGGTGCTGCTCCAGGGCACCCAGTACAGCCCGCGGCGGGCCCTGGAGAACGGCCTCGTCCACGAGGTGGCCGCCACCCGCGAAGAGATGCTGGAGAAGGCCCGCGCCTTCATCGACGCCAACCCCGAGTCGCGGCAGCCCTGGGACCGGCCGGGCTACCGCATCCCCGGCGGCACGCCCGCCCACCCCAAGTTCGCGGCGAACCTGCCCGCGTTCCCCGCCAACCTCAAGAAGCAGACCGCGGGCGCCAACTACCCGGCGCCCCGCAACATCCTCGCGGCGGCCGTCGAGGGCTCCCAGGTCGACTTCGAGACGGCGCAGACCATCGAGGCCAGGTACTTCACCGAGCTGGTCACGGGCCAGGTCGCGAAGAACATGATCCAGGCGTTCTTCTTCGACCTCCAGGCCGTCAACTCCGGCGCCAACCGGCCCCGGGGCATCGAGCCGAGGACCGTGCGCAAGGTCGCCGTGCTCGGCGCGGGCATGATGGGCGCGGGCATCGCGTACTCGTGCGCCCGCGCGGGCATCGAGGTCGTCCTCAAGGACGTCTCCGCCGAGGCCGCGGCCAAGGGCAAGGGCTACTCCGAGAAGCTCTGCGACAAGGCGGTCCAGCGCGGCCGTACGACGCGGGAGAAGGCCGACGCGCTGCTCGCCCGCATCACGCCGACCGCCGACCCCCGGGCGCTCGCCGGCTGTGACGCGGTGATCGAGGCGGTCTTCGAGGACACCGCGCTCAAGCACAAGGTGTTCCAGGAGATCCAGGACGTCGTCGAGCCGGACGCCCTGCTCTGCTCCAACACCTCCACCCTGCCCATCACCACGCTGGCGGAGGGCGTCACCCGCCCCGTCGACTTCATCGGGCTGCACTTCTTCTCGCCCGTCGACAAGATGCCGCTCGTGGAGATCATCAAGGGCGAGCGGACCGGCGACGAGGCGCTGGCCCGCGCCTTCGACCTGGTGCGCCAGATCAACAAGACGCCGATCGTGGTCAACGACTCGCGCGGCTTCTTCACCTCCCGCGTCATCGGGCACTTCATCAACGAAGGCGTCGCGATGGTCGGCGAGGGCATCGAGCCCGCCTCCGTCGAGCAGGCCGCCGCCCAGGCCGGATACCCCGCGAAGGTCCTCTCCCTCATGGACGAGCTGACCCTGACGCTGCCCCGCAAGATCCGCGACGAGACGAGGCGGGCCGTCGAGGAGGCGGGCGGCGCCTGGACGGTCCACCCCGCGGACACCGTCATCGACCGCATGGTGGACGAGTTCGGGCGTCCCGGCAGGAGCGGGGGGGCGGGCTTCTACGAGTACGTGGACGGCAAGCGGGACCGCCTCTGGCCGGGCCTGCGCGAGCACTTCACCGAGCCCGGACACCGGATCCCGTTCCAGGACATGCAGGAGCGGATGCTCTTCGCCGAGGCGCTCGACACCGTGCGCCTCCTCGAAGAGGGCGTGCTGACCTCGGTCGCCGACGCCAACATCGGTTCCATCCTCGGCATCGGCTTCCCCGGCTGGACGGGCGGCGTGCTCCAGTACATCAACGGCTACGAGGGGGGCCTGCCCGGCTTCGTGGCACGCGCGCGTGAGCTCGCCGACACCTACGGGGAGCGGTTCACGCCGCCCGCGCTGCTCGTCGAGAAGGCTTCGAGCGGCGAGAAGTTCAGCGACGGCTGACCCCGCGCCGCCCCGTGCGGGGGTGGCTCAGGACTCCTTGAGCCACTCCCGCAGCTCCTCCTTGAGCGAGCGCTGGAAGGCGGTCACCAGCGCCTGCACCACCATCGGCTGCATATGGGCCGACAGCGACCGCATCGCGGCGACGTGCTCCGGGTCCGACCCGCCCTCGCGGCGCGAGTCCCACACCTCGTCCCGGAAGAGCCGGGACAGCTCGTGCGCCGCCGAGCGCGTGTGCTCCATGAGCACCGAGCGGGCGGCGAGGATCGTCTCGTGCGCGATCGGCACGTCGAGGAGCCGCACCCCGAGCCGGAGCAGCCCCACGTCCACGCGGTACGTGCCCGGCGTCCCCGTCGCGGCGACCACGCCCATCGCCGCCAACCGCTCCAGGTCCCCCTCGTCCAGCGCGCGCCCCGCCCTGCGATCGAGCTCGGCGCGCGGGACCTCCTCGGCGGAGTCGGGCGCCCAGGACGCCACGAGGGCGCGGTGGATGGCCAGGTCGTGCGCGCTCAGGTCGGCCGGAAGCTGCTCCAGATAGCGCTCGATCGCGGCGAGCGTCATGCCCTGGTGCTGGAGCTCCTCGATGAGCGCGAGCCGCGACAGGTGGTCCTGGCCGTAGTGCCCGACGCGGCGCGGGCCGATGACCGGCGGCGGCAGCAGGCCCCTGGTGCCGTAGAAGCGGATCGTGCGGACCGTGACGCCCGCGCGCGCGGCCAGCTCGTCGACCGTGAGGGTCGGCTCGCCGGCCGCGGTCGCGACGTCCTCGGTGTCGGTCGTCATGGCGGCGCCCTGCCTCCCCGGTCGGCTCGGGGGACGTCTCCCCGCGGTCGTCTCGTCGATGCGGCCCCCGCACCGTGTGCCAATGCGGTGCAACAGTATTGCTGGCACACCAGTGTTGTGAAACCCTCCGGGCCACCCGATGGCACCAGGAGGCGGTCATGACCACGATCCTGCGACTCCCCGGAGACCCTGCCGACGCCACGCTCCCCGCCCTGCTGCTCCGCGACGCCGAGGACCACGGGGACCTGCCCGCGCTGTCCTGGCGCACGGGCGAGGAGTGGTCGACGCTCACCTGGCGCGAGGCGCGCCGCGAGGTCGCCGTCCTGGCCGCCGGGTACACGGCGCTGGGCGTCGAGCGCGGCGAGCACGTCCTGATGATGCTGGGCAACCGCCCCGAGCACTGGCTCAGCGACCTCGCCCTGGTGCACATCGGCGCCGTCCCGGTGACCGTGTACGGGACCGCCGCCCCCGAGCAGGTGGCCCACATCGTGCGGCACAGCCGGGCCCGCGTCGCGATCGTCGAGGGCGCCGGCGAGCTGCCCCGCTGGGAACCGCTCCTGGCCGACGACACCGCCCCGCTGCGCCGCCTGGTGGTCGTGGAGGCGGCCGAGGCCGGCGAGCACCGCACGTACGGCTCGCTGCACGCCACGGGCAGCCGCCGGTACGACCCCGAGGCCTTCGAGAAGGCCTGGCGCGAGTGCCGCCCCGGCGACCCGCTCACCGTCGTCTACACCTCGGGCACCACGGGCGACCCCAAGGGCGTCCGGCTCAGCCACCGCAACATCCTCCTCAACGGCATCGCCCTGGACACCATCGTGGAGGTCCCCGACCACGTCGGGCACATCTGCTACCTGCCCTTCGCGCACATCGCCGAGCGGCTGCTCGGCATCTATCTGCCGGTCCTGCGCGCCGGGCACGTCCACCTCTGCGCGGACCCCGCCCAGGTGGCGGCCACCGCGCGCGAGCTGCGCCCGTCGCAGTTCTTCGGGGTCCCGCGCGTGTGGGAGAAGCTGGCGGCGTCCGTGCGGGCCGCCCTCGCCGCGCTGCCCGAGGAGCGGCGCCGCGTCATCGAGGAGGCGGGCGACACCGCCCGCGCCCACCTCGCCTGCCGTGAGCGCGGCGAGGAGCCGCCGGCGCCGCTGCGGGCCGCCTACGCCGAGGCCAAGGAGCGGGTGCTCGATCCGCTGCTCGCGCTCGCCGGGTTCGACCGGCTCGTGTGGACCGCGAGCGCCTCGGCGCCGATGCCGCCGGAGGTGTCCCGCTTCTGGGCCGGCTTCGGCCTGGTGATCATGGACGCGTGGGGTCTCACCGAGACCTCCGGCGTGGTCACGGCCAACGCCCCCGGGGCCTTCCGCCTGGGGTCGGTGGGCCGCCCCATCGAGGGCGTGGAGGTGCGCGCCGCCGAGGACGGCGAGCTCCTCGTACGCGGCGCGACCGTCTTCGACGGCTATCTGCGGGCCGACGGCGGTGTCGACGACGCCCGTGACGAGGACGGCTGGTTCGCCACCGGCGACATCGGCCGCGTCGACACGGACGGCTATGTCTGGATCACCGACCGCAAGAAGGAGATGATCGTGACCTCGACGGGCAAGAACGTCTCGCCCGCCCTCGTGGAGAACGCGCTCAAGGAGCACCCGCTCATCGGCCAGGCCCTGGTGCACGGCGACGGCCGCTCCTACCTGGTGGCCCTGCTCGTCCTCGACGCCGAGGTGGCGCCCGCCTGGGCCGCCGCGCGCGGCGTCGAGGGCGACCTCGTCTCCCACCCGGCCGTACGGGAGGAGGTCGCGCGCGCCGTCGAGGCCGCCAACGCGCGCCTGAACCGCACCGAGCAGGTCAAGCGCCACCGCCTCCTCGCCGACGAGTGGGGCCCCGCCACCGGGGAGCTGACACCCTCCCTGAAGCTCCGCCGCCGGGTGGTCCGCGCCAAGTACGAGCAGGTCATCGAGGGTCTGTACACCCCTTGATCAGCATGTGAGAAGTTCCGCTATGTGACGTGCGCCACCGCGTGATCGGGAATCGGTGGGGGAAGGTGTCCCGTCGGTCCGCGCGCGTCAGGGGTGTCGTGGGCCGGAGCACATTCCGGACCCCGGAATCCTTCCGGGCACCAGAGAGTAGATCCCCCACGTGAGCAAGGAAGCCGTAGACTCGGCCGCCCTGGACGCATCCCGCACCGATGCCAGCCAGGCCCCCGCGGACGCGGGCGACGCCGGTTACAGCAAGGACCTCAAGGCCCGTCACGTCAACATGATCGCGATCGGTGGCGCGATCGGCACAGGACTCTTCCTCGGGGCGGGTGGCCGCCTCCACTCGGCGGGCCCCGCGCTCGCCCTCGCGTACCTCGTGTGCGGCATCTTCGCGTTCTTCGTCGTGCGCGCCCTCGGCGAGATGGTGCTCTACCGTCCGTCGTCCGGTTCGTTCGTGTCGTACGCGCGTGAGTTCCTCGGCGAGAAGGGCGCCTACGTCGCCGGCTGGATGTACTTCCTGAACTGGTCGACCACCGGCATCGCCGACATCACCGCGATCGCGCTCTACACGCACTACTGGAGCTTCTTCACCGACATCCCGCAGTGGGTGCTCGCGCTGATAGCCCTCGCGGTGGTCCTGGCCATCAACCTCATCTCGGTGAAGTACTTCGGCGAGATGGAGTTCTGGTTCTCGATCATCAAGGTCGCGGCGCTCATCGCGTTCATGCTCATCGGCATCTTCCTGCTGGTCAGCCAACACGAGGTCGGCGGGGAGACGCCGGGTCTGAGCGTCATCACCGACAACGGCGGGTTCCTGCCGAACGGCCTGATGCCCGTCGTGATCGTGATGCAGGGCGTCGTCTTCGCCTACGCCTCGCTGGAGCTGGTCGGCGTCGCGGCGGGCGAGACCGCCGACCCGCAGAAGATCGTGCCGCGCGCCGTGAACTCGATCATGTGGCGCGTGGGCCTGTTCTACGTGGGCTCGGTCGTCCTCCTCGCGCTGCTGCTCCCCGGATCGGTGTACTCGGCGGGCGAGAGCCCCTTCGTGACGGTCCTGTCCAAGATCGGCGTGCCGGCGGCCGGTGACGTGATGAACCTCGTCGTCCTGACGGCGGCCATGTCCTCGCTGAACTCGGGCCTGTACTCCACGGGCCGCATCCTGCGCTCCATGGCGATGTCGGGCTCGGCCCCCAGGTTCACCGCCCGGATGAACAAGAGCCAGGTGCCCTACGGCGGCATCCTGCTCACCGCGGGCGTCGGCGTCCTCGGTGTCGCCCTGAACAGCATCGTGCCGAGCAAGGCCTTCGAGATCGTCCTGAACGTGGCGTCCCTCGGCATCATCAGCACCTGGGTGATCATCATGATCTGCCACCTGGCGTTCGTGCGCCGCTCCAAGGAGGGCGCCTTCGAGCGCCCGAAGTTCCGCCTGCCGGGCAACCCGGTCACGGAGATCGTCACGATCGTCTTCCTGGTGGCCGTGCTCGGCCTGATGTGGAAGGACCCCGAGGTCGGCCGCAAGACGCTGTTCCTCATCCCGATCGTCGCCGCGGCCCTGGTCGTGGGCTGGTACGCGATCCGCCGCAAGGCCGACCGCGAGAGGGACGCCCTGACGAAGTAGGCGTCAGCGCCGACGCCCACGGTGGCGCCACCCCGAGGACCACGGGATCACACAGATCCATGGTCCGGGGTGGCGCCACCGCGTCGTCCGGGCGGGGACGTCAGTGCTTGCGGCCGTGCTCGTGCTCGTGGCCGTGGTCATGGACGGTGTTCGTGGCGGCGATCTTCTTCCACGACTTCGGCTCGGCCGTGTGGGCGGCGGACGAGCGGGTCAGGCCGGCGGCCTTCGCGGCGGGGGCCTCCGGGCGCGTCGGCTGGTACAGCCAGGTGTCGAAGAGGCCGGCGAGCGGCTTGCCCGAGGTCTTCTCGGCGTACTTCACGAAGTCGCCGACCTTGGCGTTGCCGTACGCGTGTGCCTTCGGCCAGCCCTTGAGGATCGCGAAGAACGCCTCGTCGCCGATCTCGTTGCGCAGCGCCTGGAGGGCCAGCGCGCCCCGGTCGTAGACGGCGGTGTGGAACTGGTCGTCCGGGCCCGGGTCGCCCGGCTTCACCGTCCAGAACGGGTCGTCGGCCGGGCGCTGCGCGTACACGTGGTCGGCGAGTTCCTGCGCGGTGCCCTCGCCCTCCTTCTCCGACCACAGCCACTGGCTGTAGCGGGCGAATCCCTCGTTGACCCAGATGTCCTTCCAGCCGTGCACGGAGACGCTGTCCCCGTACCACTGGTGGGCCAGCTCATGGACGACGATGGAGGTGTTGGAGCCGTTGTTGAACGCGGCGGGGCTGTAGAACGGCCGCGTCTGGGTCTCCAGGGCGTAGCTGCTCTTGACGTTCGGGACGTAGCCGCCGAGCGCGTTGAAGGGGTACTCGCCGAAGACCGTCTCCAGCCACTCGGCGACCTCGGCGGTCCGCTCGATGCTGGCGCGCGCGGCGCCCGCGTTGTCGCCGAGGTCCTTGCTGTAGGCGTTGATGACCGGCAGACCGCCCTCGGTCTTGTCGGTCGTGATGTCGAACTTGCCGACCGCGAGCGTGGTGAGATAGCTGGCCTGCGGCTTGTTGGAGCGCCAGTTGAACCGCGTCCAGCCGAGCTTCGAACTCTGCGACCGGAGCACACCGTTGGAGATCGCCTGCGTGCCGTCGGGCACGGAGACCGACACGTCGTAGGTGGCCTTGTCCAGCGGGTGGTCGTTGGAGGGGAACCACCACACGGCGGCCTCCGGCTCCTGCGCGGCGACACCGCCGTCCGGCGTCCGGTGCCAGGCCGTGTAGCCGTTGACCTTCAGCTCGGACGGCTTGCCCGCGTAGCGCACGACGACCGTGACGTCCGCCCCCTTGGGCAGCCCCGCGGCCGGCGTGATCTCCAGCTCTTGGTCGCCGGTCCTGGCGAACTTCGCCTTCTTGCCGTTGACCCGCACCTCGGAGACCGTGAGACCGAAGTCGAGGTTGAAGCGCGAGAGGTTCTGCGTGGTGCGGGCGTTGATCGTCGCCGTGCCCTCGAGGAGGTCCGTGCCGGGCTGGTACTTCAGCCGCAGGTCGTAGTGCGCGACGTCGTATCCGCCGTTGCCGCTCGCCGGGTAGTAGGGGTCGCCGATGCCCGAAGCCCCGGGGGTGAAGTCAGCGGCCGATGCCGGGATCGCCAGCAGCAGGGAGGCCGCGATCGCTCCCGGAACGATGAGTCTGCGGTGCACGTCAAGCTCCAAGTCGTCGTCGCAAGTCACAGAGGCCAAGATCCTGTGCGTCTTGGTCGCCGAGCCTATTCAGCCCGTGCGCCACGCGTCATGTCCATGGCCTCTGCTGTCACACGATCGCCATTCGGCCGACATGTGTCTCGATGCCCCGAGCACCTGACAGGCACGTCCCGCCCCCTGTCGCTCAGGAGTCGGCCGGTGTACCTTCCGCGCCATGCCGATACGTGCGCGACGCACCCGCCTCCTCTGGAGATCGCTGCTGACGGCGGCCCTGGCCGCCCTGATGGCCACGCTCATGACCCCGGGCGCGGCACAGGGGGCCGCCGGCCCCCGTACGCCCGATGAGAGCAAGCCCATGTACGCGTACGAGAACGCGATACGCGAGTCCGTGTGGGTCGACACCCGGCTCGACGGCGACGCCGACGGCAGGACCGACCGCGTCGCCGTCGACATCGTCCGGCCCCGCGAACTCGACCGCACGGGCCGCCGCATACCCGTGATCATGGACGCCAGCCCGTACTACGCCTGCTGCGGGCGCGGCAACGAGAGCCAGAAGAAGACCTACGACGCGCAGGGGAACCCCGTGCGGTTCCCGCTCTACTACGACAACTACTTCGTCCCGCGCGGCTACGGCTACGTCGCCGTGGACCTGGCCGGAACGAACCGCTCGGACGGCTGTGTCGACGTCGGCGGCCGCTCCGACGTCCGGTCCGCCAAGGCCGTCGTCGACTGGCTCAACGGCCGCGCCCGCGGCTACACCAGCCGCACGGGCCAGGAACGCGCGAAGGCGTCCTGGTCCAACGGCAGGACCGGGATGATCGGCAAGAGCTACGACGGCACCGTCGCGCAGGGCGTGGCCGCCACCGGCGTCAAGGGGCTCAAGACGATCGTGCCGATCGGCGCGATCTCCTCCTGGTACGACTACTACTTCCAGCAGGGCGCCCCGCTCTACGACAGCGGCCCCGAATGGCTCTCGGACGCCGTGGAGAGCCCCGAGGCACGGGCCCGCTGCGGCGCCGTGCGGCAGCGCCTGATCGACGGCGCGCCCCGCAGCGGCGACTTCACCCGCCTGTGGAGCGAGCGCGACCACGTCCCGGACGCCGACAAGGTACGGGCCAGCGTCTTCGTCGTCCACGGCATGCAGGACCTGAACGTCCGCGCCAAGCACTTCGGCCAGTGGTGGGACGCCCTCGCCGAGAACGGCGTCGACCGCAAGATCTGGCTCAGCCAGGCCGGCCACGTCGACCCCTTCGACTTCCGCAGGGCTGACTGGGTCCGCACCCTGCACCGCTGGTTCGACCACGAACTCCTCGGATACGACAACGGCGTGGACCGCGAGCCCATGGCCGACATCGAGCGCGCCCCCGACCGATGGACCACCGACCGCGTCTGGCCCCCGCGCGCCACCGAGACGGTCACGCTGCGGCCCGCCGAGGGCGACGCGCCGGGCGTCGGCACGCTGGGCACCCGCCGCGCCAAGGGCACGGAGACGTTCACCGACGACCCGAAGCTGAGCGAGACGGACTGGGCCGAGCGGATCGACACGCCGACACCTGCCAAGGCCGGCTTCGTCACCCGGCCGCTCGCCCGCGACCTGCGGCTGTCCGGCTCCTCCACGGTGACGGTGACCGCGACCCCGACGACCCGCACCGCCCATCTCTCCGCCGTCCTCGTCGACCTCGGCCCCGCCACCATCCGCGACTACGCCGCCCCGGGCGAGGGCATCACCACGCTCGCCGAACGCGACTGCTGGGGACCGAGCACCACGGGCGACAGCTCCTGCTACCGCCAGACCCGGGCCAGGACCGCTGCCGTCGAGCACACCATCTTCAGCCGCGGTTGGGCCGACCTCGGCACCTGGGCCGACCCGCACCGCGGGCGTCCGCTCACCCCGGGCAGGCCGCACACCATCACGGTGGACCTCGCCGCGAGCGACCACGTCGTGCCGAAGGGGCACCGCCTCGCGCTGATCGTCGCGGGCACCGACAAGAACCTCATCGAGCCCCCCGCCGACACCCCGGCGCTCACCATCGACCTCGCCCGCACCCACGCGAAGGTGCCGCTGGCCGGCGGCGCGAGCACGTTCCGGACCTCCGCATCCGTGATCCCCCGCGACACCCGTCTCGACGGCGTCGCTCCGCCGCGTCCGCTCACCCCCGTACCGGGAGGCAGTCCTTCATGACACCGCGCATCCGCACCCTGACGCTGGCCTGCGCCACCGCCGCCCTCGCCGCGCCGTTCCTGACCGTGCCGGCCCAGGCGACCGCGACCCCGCCCCGCACCGGGTTCGAGGAGTCCGATGGCGCACGCTGGACCAGCCAGCCCGAGGAGCAGCGGCTCCTGGCCACGGTCGACAAGGCGAGCGACCGCATGTCCGTCTCCCGGCTGGGCCGGACCAAGCAGGACCGCCCGCTCCAACTGGTCCGCATCGGGGAACGCCGGACGAAGAACACCGTGCTGCTGATCTGCAGCCAGCACGGCGACGAGCCGTCGGGGCGCGAGGCCTGCCTGACCACCATCCGCGACCTGGCCTACGCCAAGGACCGGGCCACCCGGGAGTACCTGAAGCGCACCACACTCCTGGTCGTCCCGACGGCCAACCCCGACGGCCGCGCCGCCGACACCCGCGGCAACTCCGACGGCCTCGACATCAACCGCGACCACCTCTCCCTGGCGACCGCCGAGGCCCGCGCCATGGCCGCGGTCATCCGCGACCACCGGCCCGACGTCATCTACGACCTGCACGAGTACGGGTCCACCCCCAAGTACTACGACAAGGACCTCTTCGACCTCTGGCCGCGCAACCTCAACACCGACGAGGTGGTGCACCGGGAGGCGCGGACCCTGTCGAAGGCGTACGTACGCCCGGCCGCGGAGAGCGACGGGCACACGACCGGCACCTACGGCATCTGGACGGACCCCGTCACCGGCGAGCCCATCAAGCAGACCGCGGGCGACGGCCAGGAGCGCATCCTGCGCAACATGTCCGGCATCAAGCACGCCGCCGGCCTGCTCATCGAGAGCCGCGTCGACCCGCTCACCGACGCGGAGAAGAACGACGAGGCGCTGAACAACCGCCGCCGCGTCACCTCCCAACTCTCCGCGCTCGACGGTCTCTTCGACTACACCGGCGAGCACCGCGCACGCCTGGAGCGCGCCACCGGAGCGGCACGCGCCGAGGGTTACCGCGACCACGGCCCCGTCTACGTCGGCGGCGCCGACAATGACCCGGCCCAGCCGTCAGAGGTCATCGCCGACCCGCCCTGCGGCTACCGGCTGACCGCCGCCCAGTACGCCGACATCAAGGACGAACTGGCGCTGCACGGGGTGCGGGTGAAGCGCCAGAAGTCCGGCGCGTACGTCCCGCTCCGGCAGTCGGCCAGGGCCCTCGTGCCGCTCCTCCTCGACGAGCGGGCGACTTACCACATGGTCACAGCTCGGCCCGACATGGGCTGTTGAGGGGGGAGATGTAGGTCACATGTGGTAGGGGGTATCAAGAACAAACTGTCGACCGAAAACGGCCGACGACAAACGATCGACGACAACGATCGACCCCTTGAAAGGTGCCACTTGTGACGCATGAACAGCAGAAGGCGGACGACGGGGGAGGGTCGCCGGACATCATGGCACCCGCCCCCGTCGGCCGGTCCCCACAGACGGACCGGGTGGTGTTCGGCGTCACCGCCGTACTGACCCTGGCGTTCGTGGTCTGGGGCGCGGTGGCGACGGACACGCTCCAGGATGTCTCCACGGACATGCTGAACGGGCTCATGCACAACGGCGGTTGGTTCTTCATGCTGGCCGCCACCGGCTTCGTCGTCTTCGCACTCTGGCTGGCCGTCAGCCGGTACGGGAAGATCACCCTCGGCAAGGAGGGCGAGTCACCCGAGTTCCGCACGGTCTCCTGGGTCGCCATGATGTTCAGCGCCGGCATGGGCATCGGCCTGATGTTCTACGGCGTGAGCGAGCCCCTGGCGCACTTCACCTCGCCGCCGCCCGGCACCGACCCCGCGGACTCGGCGGCGGCGATGGAGACGTCGCTGGCCACCACCCTCTTCCACTGGACGCTCCACCCGTGGGCGATCTACGCGGTCGTGGGCCTCGCCATCGCCTACAGCACCTTCCGGCGCAACCGGCGCCAGACCATCAGCGCCGTCTTCGAGCCGCTCATCGGCAAGAAGCACGCGCGCGGCGCCTGGGGCCGGGTCATCGACATCCTGGCCATCTTCGCCACGCTCTTCGGCTCGGCGGCCTCCCTCGGCCTCGGCGCCCTGCAGATCGGCAGCGGCATCGAGGTGCTCGACTGGATGGACGAAGCGGGCACCGGCCTGCTCGTCGTCATCATCGCCGTGCTGACCCTGGCCTTCGTGGCATCCGCCATCTCCGGGGTGGAGAAGGGCATCCAGTGGCTGTCGAACATCAACATGGTGCTCGCGCTGCTGCTCGTGGTGTTCGTCTTCATCGCCGGCCCGACGGTCATCATGCTCGACATGCTGCCGACCTCCATCGGCGCCTACCTCGGCGACCTGCCGCAGCTCATCGGCCGCACCGAGGCGTCGAGCGGCAAGGGAGTCGCCGACTGGCTGAGCAGCTGGACGGTCTTCTACTGGGCCTGGTGGATCTCCTGGACGCCCTTCGTCGGCATGTTCATCGCACGCATCAGCCGCGGCCGTACGATCCGCCAGTTCGTCGGCGGCGTCATCCTGGTGCCGAGCACGGTCAGCCTCATCTGGTTCGCGGTCTTCGGCGGCAGCGCCATGACCGTCTCCGAGCGGGGCGGCCTCAAGGACGAGACGACGGCGGAGGCGCAGCTCTTCGGACTGCTCCACGAGTACCCGATCGCCACCGTCTCCAGCCTGCTGGTGATGATCCTCGTCGGCATCTTCTTCGTCTCGGGAGCGGACGCCGCGTCCATCGTCATGGGCACGCTCTCGCAGAAGGGCGCACTCGAACCCAGCCGGCTCGTCGTGGTCTTCTGGGGCATCGTGACCGGCGCCGTGGCGGCCATCATGCTGCTCATCGGCGACGGTTCGGGCAACGCGCTCACCGGTCTGCAGAATCTCACGATCCTCGTGGCGGCGCCGTTCACCCTCGTGATGATCGGCATGTGCGTGTCGCTGATGCGCGACCTGCGCCACGACCCGCTGATCGTGCGCGGCGAGCACGGCACGGAAGCCGTCGAGAAGGCCGTGATCGCGGGCCACGAGCAGTACGACGGTGACTTCGAGATCCGGATCGGCCCGTCCACGGACGAGGACGTGGACGGCCCGGAGTCGGACAACGATTCGGCGCGGACGCGCTGAGGCCGGACGAGGTCGGGCCGCGGGCTCGGGCCGGACACGGGAGGCGGTGCGCGTCGGCGTGCCGCCTCCCGCGGCGCGTGCCCGTCCAGTCGCGCGTGCCCGGCCGCAGCCAGTCGCGCGTGCCCGTCCAGTCGGGCGTGCGCGCGTACGCCATCGACCATGCGTACGCCGCTCCGGCCGGCCGGCGGCGCGCACGTCGTCCCCACACGACGCTGGTCAGGCGGGACCTCACCACGCACCATCGACACACGACCCCCACCCGCCCCGCGACGTCGGCGGAATGTGCGGGGAAAGCGCCGTGCCGTGCTCACATCACACCCTCGGTGGGGATACTCACAGCATGTCTGCCGAGTACGCGACCTTCGGTCTGGCGCCGGCCATGCGGGCAGGCGGGGTCCTCGCCAACGGTGACTACCAAGTGCACCGTGACTTCGTCGACTTCATCGTCGACGGCCGCCCCCTGCTGTTCCGGCTCTCCGACCTCGACGCGGTGTCCCCGCTGGCCGCGGACATCCCGCCCGCCATATTCACCGCGCACGTCCGCCGGCTCCTGCTGGAGGCGGAGGCGCCGCTGCGCGACAACCGGTACGTCATATACGGCTGCCCCGAGTGCGAGGGCCTGGAGTGCGGCGCCGTCACGGCGGTCATCGAGAAGGCCGGGGACGGCGCCGACGACTTCGTCTGGCGCGACTTCGCCTGGCAGACGGGGGAACCGGTCGACCTCCAGCTCAACGGGTACCACGGCATAGGGCCGTTCCGCTTCAGCGGCCCCGAGTACCGCGAGGCGCTGCGGCAGTTGCTCGCGGCCGACGAACCGCAGGCCCGCCGCCGGGTCCTGCTCATCGGGGCCCGCGTCGCGCTCCTCGCCAAGCTGGCCGCGGCCCTGCGGACCATCGGCATCGGCGCGGAGATCGCCGCCGACGCGGCGGACGTGCCGCCGGACGAACTGCGCACGTACGGGGCGGTCGCCTTCGGGCGCACCGTGTCCGACGAGACCCGCCGGTCCGTGCGGGCCGCCTTCGAGGGTGCGGGGGTACGGGTCGCCTACGTCGACGGGCTCGCGCCGATAGTGCCGCTGCTGGTGGCGCAGATCGAGTACGCGCTCGACCGGAGCCCCACGGAGCAGCGGCGGCTCACCCGGCTCGCCGCCGGGCGGGACGCGGCGCGGCTCTCCGTCACATCGACGTGCCGGGTGCGGCTGATCGCGTACCGCATGGACCGGTTGTCGCGGACGCACGTCCACGAGGTCTTCGACGATGTGCTGGAGCCGGGGGAGCATCGCGTGCCGTTGGCCGCGCGGAGCACGAAGGGCAACTCGTACGTGGTGGCTCGGACCTCCACCAGTGTCCTCGTGACGTCGACGTCTTCCTCCGGGGGGCTCTGATCCGGGGCCTCGGCCCCGCGCGAACAGCCCCGGCGCTCCGCGCCGGATGTTCTCCCACCGGCCCGACTGATATTCCGCGGTCATCCGTCCCGAACGGGCGGTCCCGGCGCTGCGCGCGGGATGCTTTCCCACCGGCCCGACTGATATTCCGCGGTCATCCGTCCCGAACGGGCGGTCCCGGCGCTGCGCGCGGGATGCTTTCCCACCGGCCCGACTGATACTCCGCGGTCGTCCGCCCCGAACGGGCGGTCCCGGCGCTCCGTGCGGGACGCCTTCCCACCCGCCCGCCCGATACCCCGCGGGCATCGGCCCCCGCGCGAACAGCCCCCGGTTGCTCCGCTGCTCCTGCCTACGCTTGCGCCGCCGCGACGACGGGCGGAGTGGGTGGGCGGCGTTCGCCGCGGAGCGGCGGTCAGGTGGTTCGGGCGCCGCGCTGACGGGGCAGTCGGCCCCCGGCCCGGAGTGCGGCCGGCCAGGCGTATGCGGCCCGAGGGGCAGAGGCGGGCCCCCGTAGAATGACCCCCCTGATGACCGCAACCCTCGTCGCCAAAGACCTCGCCGCCGGCCACGGCGACCGCACCCTCTTCTCCGGCCTTGACCTCGTCGTCGCCCCGGGCGACGTCATCGGCCTCGTCGGCCCCAACGGGGCGGGCAAGAGCACCCTCCTGCGGCTGCTCGCCGGGCTGGAGACCCCCGAGGGCGGCGAGCTGAGGCTGTCGCCGCCCACCGCCTCCGTGGGGCATCTGCCCCAGGAGCCGGACCGCCGCCCCGGCGAGACTATCCGCGCCTTCCTGGCCCGCCGCACCGGCGTCGCGGAGGCCCAGCGCGTGATGGACGAGGCGACCCAGGCCCTGGTCGACGGAGCCCCGGGCGCGGACGACGCGTACGCGGACAGCCTGGAGCGCTGGCTGGCCCTCGGCGGCGCGGATCTCGACGAGCGCGCCGAGGAGGTCACGGACTCCCTCGGCCTAGCCGTGGGCCTCGACCAGGAGATGACGTCGCTCTCCGGAGGCCAGGCGGCCCGCGCCGGCCTCGCCTCCCTCCTGCTCTCGCGCTACGACGTGTTCCTCCTGGACGAGCCGACGAACGACCTCGACCTGGCGGGCCTCGACCGCCTGGAGCGTTTCGTGAAGGGCCTGCGGGCGGGCACGGTCGTCGTCAGCCACGACCGCGAGTTCCTCAGCCGCACCGTCACCAAGGTCCTCGAACTGGACCTGGCCCAGCAGCAGATCAACCTCTACGGCGGCGGCTACGACGCCTATCTGGAGGAGCGGGAGGTCGCCCGCAGGCACGCCCGCGACGAGTACGAGGAGTACGCCGACAAGAAGGCGGCGCTGGAGGGCCGTGCCCAGATGCAGCGCTCCTGGGCGGACAAGGGCGTCAAGAACGCCCGCCGCAAGGCCAGGGCGGGCGGCGGCGACAACGACAAGATCGGGCGCAACTTCCGCAGCGACGCCACCGAGAAGCAGGCCGCCAAGGCCCGCCAGACGCAGCGCATGATCGAGCGGCTCGACGCCGTCGACGAGCCCCGCAAGGAGTGGGAGCTGCGCATGGAGATCGCCGCGGCCCCCCGCTCCGGCGCCGTCGTGGCGGGGCTGCGGGACGCGGAGGTGCGCCGCGGCGCGTTCATGCTGGGACCCGTGACCCTGCAGATCGACTGGGCGGACCGCGTGGCGATCACCGGCGCGAACGGCTCGGGCAAGTCGACGCTGCTCGGCGCCCTGCTCGAACGCGTACCCCTGAGCGCGGGGCACGCGGGCCTCGGCTCGGGCGTCCTCGTCGGGGAGGTCGACCAGGCCCGCGCGCTGTTCCACGGCCAGGAGTCCCTGCTCGACGCGTTCTGCGCGGCCGTGCCCGAGACCGAGCCGGCCGAAGTCCGCACGCTGCTCGCGAAGTTCGGCCTGAAGGCGGACCACGTCCTGCGATCGGCGGCGACGCTCTCACCCGGCGAGCGCACCCGCGCCGCCCTGGCCCTGCTCCAGGGCAGGGGCGTCAACCTCCTCGTCCTCGACGAGCCGACCAACCACCTCGACCTGCCGGCGATCGAGCAGCTGGAGTCGGCCCTCGACTCCTACGAGGGGACCCTGCTGCTCGTCACCCACGACCGCAGGATGCTGGACGCCGTGCACGTCACACGCCGCCTTGAGGTGGCGGAGGGCACAGTGACCGAGCTGTCACTCTGACCTCCGCCCCCTCGGGCCGCGAGGGCGGGTGGCGCAAGGGCGTCAGCGCCGCTTCGGGTCGACCAGCCCGGCCCGGCGCAGCGCCTCGGCCATCGCGTCGTTGGCGGGCGGCGGCCCCTGCCGCTGCCCGCGCCGATCGCCTCCCTGGCCGCCGCCGCGCTTGCCCTGACCCCCGCGCTGCCCCTGCCTGGGCGCCTGGCCCTGACCCTGGCCCTGGCGCTGCTGCGGCGGACGGCCGCCGCCGCGCCGGGGCTGCTCCGCGCCCGCCGGGCCCGCCTCGTCGTCGAGACGCAGCGTCAGCGAGATCCGCTTGCGCGGGATGTCGACGTCCATGACCTTCACCTTGACGATGTCGCCGGGCTTCACGACGTCCCGCGGGTCCTTGACGAACGTCTTGGACATGGCGGACACGTGCACCAGACCGTCCTGGTGCACACCCACGTCCACGAACGCCCCGAACGCCGCCACATTGGTCACGACGCCTTCGAGCACCATGCCGGAGGCCAGGTCGGAGATCTTCTCGACGCCGTCCTTGAAGGTGGCCGTCTTGAAGGCGGGACGCGGGTCGCGGCCGGGCTTCTCCAGCTCCTTGAGGATGTCCGTGACGGTCGGCAGACCGAAGACCTCGTCCACGAAGTCGTCGGGGCGGAGCGAGCGCAGCGCCGCCGTGTCGCCGATCAGCGAGGAAACCTCGCCGCCCGTCGCCTTCACCATCTTGCGCACCACCGGATACGCCTCGGGGTGCACGCTGGAGGCGTCCAGCGGGTCGTCGCCGCCGCGGATGCGCAGGAAGCCCGCGCACTGCTCGTACGCCTTGGGGCCGAGCCGGGCGACGTCCTTAAGGCCCTTGCGGCTCTTGAAGGGGCCGTTGGCGTCGCGGTGCGCGACGATGTTCTCCGCCAGGCCCGCGCCGATGCCGGAGACCCGGGCGAGCAGCGGGGCGGACGCGGTGTTCACGTCCACGCCCACGCCGTTCACACAGTCCTCGACGACCGCGTCGAGCGAGCGCGAGAGCTTCACCTCGGAGAGGTCGTGCTGGTACTGGCCGACGCCGATCGACTTGGGGTCGATCTTCACCAGCTCGGCGAGCGGGTCCTGGAGCCGCCGCGCGATGGAGACCGCGCCGCGGATCGACACGTCCAGGTCGGGCAGCTCCTGCGAGGCGAAGGCCGACGCGGAGTACACGGAGGCGCCCGCCTCGGAGACCATCACCTTGGTGAGGTTCAGCTCGGGGTGGCGCGCGATGAGGTCGGCGGCGAGCTTGTCGGTCTCGCGCGACGCGGTGCCGTTGCCGATCGCGATCAGGTCGACCTCGTGCGCCTTTGCCAGCGCTGCGAGGGTGGCCAGCGACTGGTCCCACTTGTTGGCCGGCACGTGCGGGTGGATCGTGTCGGTCGCCACGACCTTGCCCGTGGCGTCGACGACGGCGACCTTCACCCCCGTACGGAAGCCGGGGTCGAGGCCCAGCGTCGCGCGCGTGCCCGCCGGCGCGGCGAGCAGCAGGTCGCGCAGGTTGGACGCGAAGACGCGCACGGCCTCGTCCTCGGCGGCCGTGCGCAGCCGCAGCCGCAGGTCGATGCCGAGGTGGACCAGGATGCGGGTGCGCCAGGCCCAGCGCACGGTGTCCTGCAGCCACTTGTCGCCGGGGCGCCCGCGGTCGGCGACGCCGAAGCGGTGGGCGACGATCCCCTCGTACGAAGAGGGGCCCTCCGTGGGCTCCTCGGGTTCGAGGACGAGGTCGAGGACGTCCTCCTTCTCGCCGCGCAGCATGGCGAGCACGCGGTGCGAGGGCAGTTCGGTGAAGGGCTCGGCGAAGTCGAAGTAGTCGGCGAACTTCGCGCCCGCCTCCTCCTTGCCCTCCCGGACCTTCGCGGCCAGCCTGCCGCGCACCCACATGCGCTCGCGCAGCTCGCCGATCAGGTCGGCGTCCTCGGAGAACCGCTCGGCGAGGATCGCGCGCGCCCCGTCGAGGGCGGCCTGCGGGTCCGCGACGCCCTTGTCGGCGTCGACGAACGCGGCGGCCGCGGCCCGCGGCTCGACCGAGGGGTCGGCGAGCAGCCCGTCGGCCAGCGGTTCGAGACCGGCCTCGCGGGCGATCTGCGCCTTGGTGCGCCGCTTCGGCTTGAACGGGAGATAGATGTCCTCAAGGCGCGCCTTGGTGTCCGCCTCGCGGATGCGCGCCTCGAGGTCGTCGGTGAGCTTGCCCTGCTCACGGACCGAGTCGAGGATCGCGGCGCGCCGCTCCTCCAACTCGCGCAGATAGCGCAGCCGCTCCTCGAGCGTGCGCAGCTGCGCGTCGTCGAGCATCTCGGTCGCTTCCTTGCGGTAGCGCGCGATGAAGGGCACCGTCGAACCGCCGTCGAGCAGGTCGACGGCGGCCTTCACCTGCCGCTCCCGTACGCCGAGCTCCTCGGCGATCCTGCTTTCGATGGAGGACGCAGTGGGCGTCTTCAAAGCTGCCACGTTCCGGTACCGCCTTCTCGCTGGGTTGCCCGGCAATTGTGGCAGGTGGTTGTGACAACGGGCGGTCAGACCCGGCGGGCCCGCCCGGCGCGCCCCCCGCTCCGGCCGGTGGAACGGGAAGCTCCGCCGAACAGCCGGGCCAGCGCCCGGAACGGCAGGGTGACGACGGTGGCGATGGCGCCGACGATCTGACGCAGTACGTCCGCTATGGCACGGAACATGAGGTTCTCCCTCTCGTCTCCGGGCGCGCCCATGTGCGGCCAGGAAACGGGCGGGTACCTCGGTCGGGCCGGACCATGCCGGGCGTGTCTCAGCGCTTGCCGATCAGGTCCGCGGGGAAGGCCCCGGCCTGGAGCGCCGCTCCGGTGAACACCGTGCCCAGCTCCGTGAGGCGTTCGACGCCCGCCGTGCCCAAGTGCTCGTAGGGCGCGCGGTCCAGACGGTCCGTCTCGGCCTCGATCTCCTTGCGCAGCGCGACGCCGGCCTCGGTCAGCTCGCCCTCGGCGTCGAGCACCCCGCGGGTGCGCAGGCGCTCCTCGGCGGCGCGCCACTCGTCCTTGTCCCAGCCGCGGGTGGAGAAGACCCACTTCGGGCGGGTGCCCTTGCCGGTGGCGGTGTGGGTGACCAGCGCCTCCAGGCCGTCGAGTCCGGCCCCGAGCAGGACGCTCACGTGGCCGTCGCCGCGGTGCTCGCGCAGCAGCGTCGCGGCGTGCCAGTACGCCAGGTGCGGCTCCTGCGGCACGGGCAGGTCGGCGTGGGCGGAGTACAGGGGCCGGGCGGTGCGGGTGCAGGCCTCGGCGGCGTGCAGCGCGAGCCCGGCGGCCTCGGCCATCTCCGGCGAGGCGACGGCGTCGTCGCCGAGCAGGCGCCGCAGCGTCGCGTCGACGCCGCGCAGCCGGGCCGCGAGCACGTCCTCGGGCGAGGCGATGCGCCATATGTGGGGCACGTGCGCGGCCACGAGCTCGTGCTTGTAGTTGTAGAAGGCGGCGGTCACGACCCCGGGTCCGACGGCTCCCAGGGCCGCCGCGCGCACGGCGAAGTTGACGGCGCTGGGGTGGGTGATGCCGAGCCCGGCCAGCTCACGCGTCACGTCCGGTGAGAAGTAGTGCGACGAGTGCAGCGCGTTGAGCACGTTGTGGCAGCGGCGTCCGGCGCGCGGGTGCGGCGCGGCGGGCGCGGGCGAGGTCGTCGAAGAGGTCATGGGAGCACCTTACCTACTGGCCGGTATGGCGTCGCCGGTCCGGTCCCTGTACCCGCGCGAGGGCAGGAAAGGCGGGAGAGGGCGAGGATCGCCATGGCAGGAATGGTGGGCTGCTCGTCATTGCGGCCATCGGGCGGGGGTCCAAGAATCGAGGGCATGGAGCAGCGAACCGTTCTGGTCGTCCTCTTCGACGGCGTCCAGAGCCTCGACGTCACGGGCCCGGTGGAGGTCTTCACGGGAGCCGGCCTGGCCCACGGCGGCGACGGGCCCGCGTACCTGGTGCGCACCGCCTCGCTGGACGGCGAGCTGGTCCGCACGTCGAGCGGCCTCACGCTCGTCCCCGACCACGCGCTGCCCGACGCCCCCGTGCCGCACACGCTGCTCGTGCCCGGCGGCATGGGCACGCGCCCGGAGGACCCGGCGCTGATCGACTGGCTGCGCGAGCACGGCCCGCGGGCCGAGCGTCTGGTCTCGGTCTGCACCGGCGCCATCCGGCTCGCCCAGGCGGGCCTGCTGGACGGGCGCAGGGCGACGACGCACTGGGCGTACTGCGCCAAGCTCGCCAGGGACCACCCGGGCGTCGAGGTCGACCCCGACCCGATCTACGTCCGCGACGGCCATGTCGCGACGTCCGCCGGGGTCACCGCGGGCATCGACCTCGCCCTGGCGCTCGTGGAGGAGGACCTGGGGCGCGAGGTGGCGCTGACCGTGGCCCGCCACCTCGTGGTCTTCCTGCGGCGTCCGGGCAACCAGGCCCAGTTCAGCGTCCAGCTCTCCGCGCAGACCGCGCGGCGCGAACCGCTGCGCGAGGTGCAGCAGTGGATCACCGAGCATCCGGACGAGGACCTCTCGGTGGACGCGCTCGCGGCACGCGCGAGTCTCTCGCCCCGCCACTTCGCCCGCGCCTTCCAGGCCGAGACCGGCCTGACGCCGGGCAAGTACGTCGACCGCGTCCGCGTCGAGCACGCCCGCCGGCTCCTCGAGGACACCTCCGACGGGGTCGAGGAGGTCTCGCGCGCCTGCGGCTACGGCACTCCGGAGGCCATGCGCCGCGCCTTCCTCAAGGCGCTCGGCACGGCCCCCGCGGAGTACCGCCGCCGCTTCCATCCCGTGCCACCCGCGGCGGCACCCGCCGCTCCGACCCGCACGATCACCGCCCACGCCGACCGATGAGGACACCATGCAGATCGCCATTGCCCTGTACGAGCGTTTCACCGCCCTGGACGCGATCGGCCCGTACCAGACGCTCTCCCCGCTGCCCGGCGCCGAGACCGTCTTCGTGGCCGAGCAGGCGGGGCCGGTCCACGACGACAGCGGGAGCCTCACGCTGATCGCCGGCAAGTCGTTCGCCGAGGTGCCGCGCCCGGACATCGTGGTGGTGCCCGGCGGCCCCGGCCAGAGCGACCAGATGGAGAACGAACCGCTCCTCGGCTGGCTCCGCGCCGTCGACGCCACCTCGACCTGGACGACCTCGGTGTGCACGGGGTCGCTCGCGCTCGCCGCCGCCGGACTCCTCAAGGGCCGCCGCGCCACCTCGCACTGGCTGGCGCTGACCGAGCTGGACGGGCTCGGCGTCGAGTCGACGGGGGAGCGGGTCGTCTTCGACGGCAAGTACGTCACCGCGGCCGGTGTCTCCTCCGGCATCGACATGGGCCTCGCCCTGGCGGGACGGATCGCGGGCGACGAGCACGCGCAGGCCGTCCAGCTCATGACCGAGTACGACCCGCAGCCGCCCTACGACGCCGGTTCCCCGGAGAAGGCGCCCGCGCACCTGGTGGCACGGTTCCGCGAGGGGAGCCGCTTCGGGCAGTAGCCGGACGCCTCGGCCGCTCAGCCGGCGGGGGCGCTCCAGGTGAAGTGCGGCTGCCTGCGTTCGAGGAAGGCGGCGACACCCTCCGCGGTGTCGCCGCTGCCGCGCGCCTGCTCCCGCCAGTACGCGTCGCGGTCGGTGCGCCCGGCGGCGAACTCCTTCGCCGCCGCCTGCGTGAGCCCGGAGCGCGCCGCGAGGACGCGGGCGAACTCCGCGACCCGCTTGCCCAACTGGCCCGCGGGCAGCACCTCGTCGACCAGGCCGGTGCGCGAGGCCCGCTCGGCGTCGATCAACTCTCCCGAGAACAGAAGGTACTTGGCGGTCGCGGGACCCACCAGGGAGACCAGGCGCCGCGTGGACGACGCCGGGTAGACGATGCCGAGCTTCGCGGGCGTGATGCCGAAGGAGGCGCCCTCGTCGGCGAAGCGCAGGTCGCAGGCGGCGGCGAGCTGGCAGCCGCCGCCCACGCAGTAGCCGCGGACCGCCGCGAGCGCCGGCTTGGGGAAGGCCGCGAGCGCGTCCTCGGCCCGCACCGCGAGGTCCTGGGCCTCCCCGGCCGACTCCCGCAGCGCGGAGATGTCCGCGCCGGCGCAGAACGTCTCGCCCGCGCCGGTGAGCACCAGGGTGCGCACGGCCGGGTCGGCGGCGAGCCCCGCGAGGAGCGGCGGCACCTGGCGCCACATGTCCGCGGTCATGGCGTTGCGCTTGGCCTGGTGGTCGATGACGACGGTCGCGACACCGTCCGTGACGGTGTGCCTCAGCTGCGGCTCCATGCGCCGGATGCTATCCGTCCGTCCCGTCGGCCTCGTACAACCTGAAGAATCTGCGAATACGGCATGGAAACGACGAGAACAGTCATGAAAGCGGCATCACATGGCGGTGCCGATCGAATCGCGTCGATAATCGCTGACTTCTCGTCAGTATGGCGGCCCGGACACAAGCGTTCCCAACACTCGACGTGTGGTGACTATCGAGCGCGAGGGCGGCGACCGGACGATGGAGAACGGCGGGAGGAGCCCAGGTCCACTTCCCGGAGACGGCCCGCGAGTGCCGTACGAGGGGGTGTGGCGCTTCACGGCGCCCGCCGTCGACGTCTCCGTGCCCCAGGCGCGGCGCGCGGTGCGCGACCTGCTGTACCGGCAGGGCGTTCCCGTCTCCGACGACACCATGCAGGGGCTGCTGCTCATCGTCTCCGAGCTGGTCACCAACGTGGTGCGCCATGCCGCCCTGCTCTCGCCGATGCTCGCGGTGGAGGTCGCGGTCGGCGCCGAGTGGGTGCGGGTCTCGGTGGAGGACAACCACCCCTACCGCCCGACGGCCCTGGTGGCCGACCACGGGCAGACGGGAGGGCGCGGACTGCTCCTGGTGCGCGAGGTCACGCGGGAGGCGGGCGGCGCCTGCGACGTGGAGCACACCGCGAGCGGGGGCAAGGTCATCTGGGCGGCCCTGCCCCTGAAGGCCGTCAGCGGCCTGGACCCGTCGGAGAGCCCGTACGGCTACGGCCCCGCGGGGCCGGGCCACTCGGGCCTCGGCCCCGCGGGCGCCTTCTGACGACTGCCGGTCCTGACGGCTACCAGCCGGCGGACGGCCCGGTCAGCTCCCTGATCGCGGGCCGCGCCGCGTCGAGCACGGTCATGAACCACGCGGAGAACGGGCCCTTCTCGTGCCGCTCCCGCAGCTCCTCGGGGGTCACGAACACGGTCTCGCCGACCTCGGAGGCGTCCGGGCGCAGCGCCGCCTGGACCATCCCCACGAAGAGGTGGTTGAACTCCTGCTCGACGAGGCCGGAGTCGGGGTCGGGGTGGTTGTAGCGCACGGTGCCCGCCTCGGCGAGCAGCGAGGGCGAGACGCCCAGCTCCTCGTACGTGCGTCGGGCCGCCGCGGCGAACGGCGCCTCGCCCGGGTAGGGGTGGCCGCAGCAGGTGTTCGACCAGACGCCGGGGGAGTGGTACTTGCCGAGGGCGCGCTGCTGGAGCAGGAGGCGGCCCTGCTCGTCGAAGAGGAAGACGGAGAAGGCCCGGTGCAGCTGCCCCGGCGCCTGGTGCGCGGCGAGTTTCTCCGCGGTGCCGATCGTCCTGCCGTCCTCGTCGACGAGTTCCAGCAAGATCGCTTCTCCGGTGCCGTTCGACGAGCTGTTCGCCGCGGTGGCAGGTGTGATCGGCATACCCATCCTTCGCTTCGGTCTTCGAGCCTCAAGTCTGCCGTACGTTCCTGATGCTCCAGGCACGTGCGGGCCCGCATGTCCCGGCGCGCGGAAGCACGCCGGGACACGCGGCGGGCGCTGCTGACGCGGGCGCCCGCACGGGCACCCCCGCCAAGCCGTCGCCGGGGACCGCGAAGCTTGGCCGGATCGCGTCCCCGAAGCGGGCCGAAAACCGGGCCCCGGGCGGAATGACCGGGGCCCGGCCCGTCCTACGCCGCCGGGGTCCCGGCGGTCTCCGGCCCCGCGGGTCCGGCGTCGACCGGCCGCATGACGTAGCCCGTGTACCCGAACTCCGTCCCGTGCTCGCGCCGCATCGCGATCTCCGCACGGGTCGCGGCGAGCGCCTCGGTCATCCCGGGCCCGCCCGGGTCCGCCGCGTCGGCGCGCGCGACGAGCGGGCCGTAGTACTCCTCCCAGTCGGACTCGGGCTGCGCGTACACGCCGAGCACGGCGTACCCGGCGGCGGTGGCGGCCCGGACGTTGTCCGCGCCCGTACGCAGCGTGTAGTGCGACTCCCAGAAGGCGCGCGCCGCGGCGGACGGCTCAGCGGCGGTCCACTCGCACTCGGTGACGACGAGCGCGCCGCCGGGCGCGAGCAGCCGGCGCCAGGCGCGCAGGGCGGTGTCGAAGCCGATGGAGTACGCCGAGCTCTCGGCCCAGACGAGGTCGAAGGACCCGTCGTCGTAGGGAAGTTCGGCCATGTCGGCCCTGGTGGCGGTGATCGAACCGTCGAGCCCGCGCCGCAGCGCCGCGGCGCGCAGCTCGTCGAGGAACGGTTCGTGCAGATCGACGGCGGTCACCTCGGCGCCCGCCTCGGCCGCGAGCAGCAGCGCGGCCCGGCCGGGCCCGCAGCCCAGATCGAGCACGCGCGGCCGCTCGGGCAGCTCGCCGGCGAGGGAGAGCAGCCGCCGGGTGGTGTCGTCGGAGCCCGGACCCTGCCGCGGAAGGCCGTGGTGCAGGGCGAAGAAGGCGTCGGTGATCGCGGAGTGATCGATCGAGGAGCCGTCGATCGGAGCGTTGTCGATCGAGGTGTTGTCGGACGACGTGTTGTCGGTCAACGTGGGAAACCCTTGGATGAGGGACCCGCGGACGTGGCGTACGAAGGCGTACGAGAGGTCAGGCGCGGGCCCGGTGAGTGAGGACGCACATGTCGCCGCGCGGGGCGGCACACGTCACGACAGTCATCAACCCACCTCCGAGGTACCGGTGCTCCCGTGTGTCAGGAGCCCGGTCACCGTAGCACCGCCCGCGGCCGGGGCGCCCGCCGGTTTCCGGTGGCCGGGTTCTCCGGTGGCCGCGCTCCTCGGCGGCCGGGCCTCTCAGTGGCAGAGCCCGGCCTCGTGCCGCGCGTAGCCGCTGGGCTCCAGCTGGAAGGTGCAGTGCTCCACGTCGAAGTGGTCGCCCAGGCAGTCCCGCAGCTCGTGGAGCATCTTCTCGTGGCCGAGCGAGTCGAGCGTGCCGGAGCTGACGACGACGTGTGCGGAGAGCACGGGCATGCCCGAGGTGATCGTCCAGGCGTGCAGGTCGTGGACCTCCTCGACGCCGGGCAGGGCGAGTATGTGGGACCGCACCTCCGCCATGTCGACGCCCTGGGGCGCCGACTCCAGGAGGACGTTCAGGGTCTCCTGCAGGAGCTTCACCGTGCGCGGGACGATCATGAAGCCGATGACCAGCGAGGCGATCGGGTCCGCCGCCTGCCATCCGGTGAGCATGATCACGACCGCCGAGACGATGACCGCCACGGAGCCGAGCGTGTCGGCCACCACCTCGAGGAACGCGCCGCGCACATTGAGGCTCTCCTTCTGGCCGCGCATCAGGAGCGTCAGGGAGACCATGTTGGCGACGAGGCCGAAGGCGCCGAACCAGATGGTCAGGGTGCCCTGCGTCTGCGCGGGCGTGATGAACCGCTCGACCGCCTCGTACAGCACGTAGCCGCCGACGGTCAGGAGCAGCAGGCAGTTGGCGAGCGCGGCGAGTATCTCGGCGCGGGCGTAGCCGAAGGTGCGGTTGCCGGTGGCCGGGCGGTTCGCGAAGTGGATCGCGAGCAGGGCCATGCCGAGCCCGAGCGCGTCCGTCGCCATGTGCGTCGCATCCGCGACGAGCGCGAGGGAGTCGGCCATCAGACCGCCCACGACCTGCGCGAGCATGACGGTGATCGTGATGGCGAGCGCCACCCGCAGCCTGCCCTTGTGGGCGTTGGCCGCGGTCCCCGTCGTCCCGTGGATGTGTCCGTGATCGTGCCCAGCCCCCATGGAGCCGCCTCCCGCGTCGCTCATCGGTCTGCCGTTCGGTGGTCGCGCGGCTTCAGTGAACTACGGGCGGGGGGTATTGGCAACGCGGCATTGAACACCGTTGTCACCTGCCCTGACCTGCGAAAATGGCAACGGTTGCCGTCAAGGGAAGGTGTGCAGGTCAGGGCCCTGCGGCCTCAGCCGCCCCATGCTCCCGAGCGGTCGCGGCGCGCCTCGGGGTGATGCAGACACCACCCCGCCCACGCCGACTCGACCATCTCGCGCACCGAGCGCCCGGCCCGCCAGTCCAGCTCCCGCGCGGCGAGCCGCGCGTCGGCCACGGCACGCGGCGCGTCGCCCGCGCGTGCGGGCTCGACGAGCGCGGGCCTGTCGTCGCCGGTGACCTCGCCGATGAGGTCGATCAGTTCGCGTACGGAAACGCCCTCGCCGCGCCCGATGTTCACCGTGAGGTCGCCCTCGGCGCCCCGCGCGAGCCTGCGCGCCGCCGCCAGATGGGCGTCGGCGAGGTCGGACACGTGGATGTAGTCCCGTACGCAGGTGCCGTCCGGGGTGGGGTGGGTGTCGCCGAAGATCCGCGGCGCCTCGTCGCGGGTGAGGCGGTCGAAGACCATCGGGACCACGTTGTAGACCCCGGTGTCCGCGAGCTCGGGGGCGGCGGCGCCCGCCACGTTGAAGTAGCGCAGGCACACCGTCGCGATGCCGTGCGCCCGGCCCGCCGCCCGCACCAGCCACTCACCGGCGAGCTTCGTCTCCCCGTAGGGGCTGACCGGCGCGCACGGCGTGTCCTCGCCGACGAGGTCCCCGTCCGGCGGGTTGCCGTACACCGCCGCGGACGAGGAGAAGACGAACCGCTTCACCCCGGCCTCGGCCACCGCTTCGAGGAGCGTGGTCAGGCCGCCGAGATTCTCCCGGTAGTAGCGCAGCGGCTGCTCCACCGACTCGCCGACCTGCTTGCGGGCCGCGAGGTGCACCACACCGGTGACACCGTGCTCGGCGAAGATCCGGCGCAGCAGGCCGCCGTCCAGCGAGGAGCCCTTGATCAGGGGGATGTCCGCGGGCAGCCGCCCCGGAACGCCCGACGAGACGTCGTCGAGGACGACGACGTCCTCCCCGGCGTCGGCCATGACCCGCGCCACATGTGCCCCGATGTATCCCGCTCCGCCTGTGATCAGCCATGTCATGGGCGACCACCCTATGACCCGGCGCCCCGGGTGAACGCTCTGGGGCAAGCCGGGCGTGGTGCGGGCGCGGTTTGTGGCCGCGGCCCCCCATCCACCATGATGATCGCGAGGGCCGGGCCCTCGCAGGCCGCCCTTACGGGGCGTGAACGGGTGGTGAACGCCCGCTTCCCGGCATCCGATAGCCTCTGCCGACGTGCCGCCCGGCCGTGTGGCCAGGGGCGCCCCCTTACGCACGTGCCCGGCGCGAGCCGTGCCGGGAATCAAGGAGTGAGTTCGTCTGTCGACCGCCATCCTCACCGGTCAGCCGGTACCCGGGTCGCCGCTCGAAGGTGACTTGCGGTCCCTCGGCTTCGACGTGCGGGTCGCCTCCGACGCGGCGGACGCCGAGACGCTGCTCGCCGCCGTGCCGGCCGGACAGCGGGTCGCCGTCGTCGACACGCGCTTCGTCGGCCACGTCCACGCCCTGCGCCTCGCCCTCACCGACCCCCGCTTCGCCGCGTCGGCGGTGCCCGGCGCGGTCACGGCCAAGCCCGAGGCCCGCCAGGAGCTGACCCGCGCCCTGCGGGCGAGCGCCGCGGCCCACGGCGGCGTGGCGACCCTCGACGCGCTCCCCGACGACATCGCCGCGGCCATGGAGTCCGGCGCCGCCGTCGTGCACCGCCCCGACCTCGGCACCCTCGTCGCCACCGTGCCCACCGACCCGCAGACCCGCAACGAGGCCCGGCAGGCCGTCGCCGCCGTCGACGACGAGGCCGTACGCCTGCGGAGCGCGGTCAAGGCCAGGGACGGCTTCTTCACCACGTACTGCATCTCCCCCTACTCGCGCTACCTCGCCCGCTGGTGCGCGCGCCGGGGACTGACCCCGAACCAGGTCACCACCGCCTCACTGATCACCGCCCTGATCGCGGCGGGCTGCGCGGCGACCGGCACGCGCGGCGGCTTCGTCGCGGCCGGTGCGCTGCTGCTCCTCTCCTTCGTCCTGGACTGCACGGACGGCCAGCTCGCCCGCTACTCCCTGCAGTACTCCACGCTCGGCGCCTGGCTCGACGCGACCTTCGACCGTGCCAAGGAGTACGCGTACTACGCGGGGCTCGCGCTCGGCGCGGCGCGGGGCGGCGACGACGTCTGGGCGCTCGCGCTCGGCGCGATGGTCCTGCAGACCTGCCGGCACGTCGTGGACTTCTCCTTCAACGAGGCGAACGCCGACAGCGCGACCGCCGGTGGCAACACCAGCCCCACCGCCGCCCTCTCCGACAGGCTCGACAGCGTCGGCTGGACGGTCTGGCTGCGCCGGATGATCGTGCTGCCCATCGGCGAGCGCTGGGCGATGATCGCCGTGCTCACCGCGGTCACCACCCCGCGTGTCACGCTCGTCGTCCTGCTCATCGGCTGCGCCCTCGCCGCCTGCTACACCACCGCGGGCCGCGTCCTGCGCTCGGTGACCCGCAAGGCCGCCCGCACCGACCGGGCCGCGCGGGCGCTCGCCGACCTCGCCGACGGCGGCTCGCTCGCCCGGTCCTTCGCCGCCCTGCGGAGCCCCCGGCCGCTGCCCGCGCCCGTCATCGCCTTCGTCGGCGGCGCGGTGGTCGTCGCCGTGGCCGCGTTCACCTCGTACGGCAGCTCCTGGGTGGTCGTCGGTGCGGTGATCTACGTCGCGCTCAGCGGCCTGGCGCTCGCGCGGCCCCTCAAGGGCCCCCTCGACTGGCTGGCGCCGCCGTTCTTCCGGGCGGCCGAGTACGGCACGATCCTCGTCCTCGCGGCCAAAGCCGACGTGAACGGGGCGCTGCCGGCGGCTTTCGGGCTGGTGTCCGCGGTCGCCTACCATCACTACGACACGGTGTACCGCATCAAGGGCGGCACCGGCGCACCCCCGCGCTGGCTGGTGGGGGCGATCGGCGGCCAGGAAGGCAGGACCCTCGTGGTCGCGCTGGCCGCGGCCCTGCTGCCCGCCACAGATTTCACCGTCGCGCTCACGGCACTCGCCGTGGCCGTGGCACTGGTGGTGCTCGTCGAGAGCATCCGCTTCTGGGTGACCGCTCACAAGCGCGGCGCACCCGCCGTACACGATGAAGGAGAACCCGCATGATCGGCCTCGTCCTTGCCGCAGGCGCCGGACGGCGTCTTCGTCCCTACACGGACACGCTGCCCAAGGCTCTGGTGCCCGTCGACGGGGAGACCACGATCCTCGACCTGACGCTCGGCAACTTCGCCGAGATCGGTCTCACCGAGGTCGCGATCATCGTCGGCTACAAGAAGGAAGCCGTCTACGAGCGCAAGGCCGCCCTTGAGGCGAAGTACAACCTCAAGCTCACGCTGATCGACAACGACAAGGCCGAGGAGTGGAACAACGCCTACTCCCTGTGGTGCGGCCGTGACGCCATCAAGCACGACGTGATCCTCGCCAACGGCGACACCGTGCACCCGGTCTCCGTCGAGAAGACGCTGCTCGCCGCGCGCGGCAACGGCCAGAAGATCATCCTCGCCCTCGACACGGTGAAGCAGCTCGCCGACGAGGAGATGAAGGTCATCGTCGACGACGCCAAGGGCGTGCGGCGCATCACCAAGCTGATGGACCCCTCCGAGGCCACCGGCGAGTACATCGGCGTCACCCTCATCGAGGGCTCCGCCGCCGACGAGCTGGCCGACGCCCTGAAGACCACCTTCGAGCGCGACCCCGACCTCTACTACGAGGACGGCTACCAGGAGCTCGTCAACCGTGGCTTCAAGGTCGACGTGGCCCCGATCGGCGACGTCAAGTGGGTCGAGATCGACAACCACGACGACCTGGCCAAGGGGCGGGAGATCGCGTGCCAGTACTGACGAGGCTCATCCCCTCGCCGGTCGTCGTCGACATCCGGCCGGGGGCGCTCAACGACCTGGCCGGTGTCCTCGCCGACCAGCGGATCTGCTCGTCGACCGGCAAGCTCGCCATCGCCATCAGCGGCGGCTCCGGCGCGGTCCTGCGGGACCGCCTCATGCCGTCGCTGCCCGGCGCCGAGTGGTTCGAGGTGGGCGGTGGCACGCTGGACGACGCCATCAAGCTCGCCGACGCCATGAAGAGGGGCCGCTACGACGCGGTCGTCGGCCTCGGCGGCGGCAAGATCATCGACTGCGCCAAGTTCGCCGCGGCGCGCGTGGGGCTGCCGCTGGTCGCCGTCGCGACGAACCTGTCGCACGACGGCCTCTGCTCCCCGGTCGCGACGCTCGACAACGACGCGGGCCGCGGTTCGTACGGCGTGCCGAACCCCATCGCGGTCGTCATCGACCTCGACGTGATCCGTGAGGCGCCCGTCCGCTTCGTCCGCTCCGGCATCGGCGACGCGCTGTCCAACATCTCCGCGATCGCCGACTGGGAGCTCGCGGCCCGCGAGCGCGGCGAGGACATCGACGGCCTCGCCGCCGCCATGGCCCGCCAGGCCGGCGAGGCCGTGCTGCGCCACCCCGGCGGCGTCGGCGACGACGCCTTCCTCCAGGTCCTCGCCGAGGGGCTGGTCCTCACCGGCATCGCCATGTCGGTCTCGGGTGACTCCCGTCCGGCGTCCGGCGCCTGCCACGAGATCAACCACGCCTTCGACCTCCTCTTCCCCAAGCGCGCCGCCAGCCACGGCGAGCAGTGCGGTCTGGGCGCGGCCTTCGCGATGCACCTGCGCGGTGCCCGCGAGGAGTCGGCGTACATGGCCTCGGTGCTGCGCAGGCACGGCCTGCCCGTGCTGCCGGAGGAGATCGGCTTCACCGTGGACGAGTTCGTCGAGGTCGTGGAGTTCGCTCCGCAGACCCGTCCGGGCCGCTACACGATCCTCGAACACCTCGACCTGTCCACCGACCAGATCAGGGACGCATACGCCGACTATGCAAAAGCCATCGGTAGCTGAGCTACGCCCGGTCGTCCACCCCCCGGGCGTGAAGGACCGGCGGAGCGGCGAACACTGGGCCGGCCGGCTCTACATGCGCGAGGTCTCCCTGCGCATCGACCGGCACCTGGTGAACACGCGGGTCACGCCCAACCAGCTGACCTACGTGATGACCGTCGCCGGCGCCCTCGCCGCCCCCGCCCTGCTCGTGCCGGGCATCACGGGCGCGGTGCTCGGCGTGGTCGCGGTCCAGCTCTACCTGCTGCTCGACTGCGTGGACGGCGAGATCGCCCGCTGGAAGAAGCAGTACTCGATGTCCGGGGTCTACCTGGACCGCGTGGCCGCCTACCTGTGCGACGCCGCGGTCCTGGTCGGCTTCGGTCTGCGCGCCGCCGACATCTGGGGCTCCGGACGCATCGACTGGCTGTGGGCCTTCCTCGGCACCCTGGCCGCCCTCGGCGCGATCCTGATCAAGGCCGAGACCGACCTCGTCGGCGTGGCCCGCCACCAGACGGGCAAGGAGCCGGTCAAGGAGTCCGCGGCCGAGCCGCGCTCCTCCGGCATGGCGCTGGCCCGCAGGGCCGCCGCCGCGCTGAAGTTCCACCGGCTCATCCTCGGGGTCGAGGCGTCCCTGCTGATCCTGCTCATAGCGATCGTGGACCAGGCCCGGGGCGACCTGTTCTTCTCGCGCCTCGGTGTGGCGGTCCTCGCGGGCATCGCGCTGCTGCAGACCCTGCTCCACCTCGTGTCCATCCTCGTATCGAGCAGGTTGAAGTGAGCACCCCCAGCATCCCGGGCTCCTCGGCCCAGCAGCTGAAGGTCGGCGCCGTCATCATCACGATGGGCAACCGGCCCCAGGAGCTGCGCGCCCTCCTCGACTCCGTCGCCAAGCAGGACGGCGACCCGGTCGAGGTGGTCGTGGTCGGCAACGGCGCCCCCGTGCCGGACGTCCCCGAAGGGGTACGCACGGTCGAGCTGCCCGAGAACCTCGGCATCCCCGGCGGCCGCAACGTCGGCATCGAGGCGTTCGGCCCCGGCGGCACGGACGTCGACATCCTGCTCTTCCTCGACGACGACGGCCTCCTGGCCCACAGCGACACGGCGCTGCTCTGCCGCGAGGCGTTCGCCGCCGACCCGAGGCTCGGCATCGTCAGCTTCCGCATCGCCGACCCCGACACGGGCGAGACCCAGCGGCGCCACGTGCCGCGCCTGCGGGCCTCGGACCCGATGCGTTCCTCCCGCGTGACGACGTTCCTCGGCGGGGCCAACGCGGTGCGCACCAAGGTCATCGAAGAGGTGGGTCCGCTCCCGGGCGAGTTCTTCTACGCCCACGAGGAGACCGACCTCGCCTGGCGCGCGCTGAACGCGGGCTGGATGATCGACTACCGCTCCGACATGGTGCTCCTGCACCCCACGACGGCCCCCTCGCGGCACGCGGTCTACCACCGCATGGTGGCCCGCAACCGCGTCTGGCTGGCCCGCCGCAACCTGCCGGCGCTCCTCGTCCCGGTCTACCTCGGCGTCTGGATGCTCCTGACCCTCGCCCGGCGTCCCTCGGGCCCCGCCCTGAAGGCCTGGTTCGGCGGTTTCAAGGAGGGCTGGAGCACGCCCTGCGGCCCGCGCAGGCCCATGAAGTGGCGTACGGTGTGGCGGCTGACCCGACTGGGCCGACCTCCCGTCATCTGACAAGCTCGGGTCTGACACCATCTGGGCCATACCCCGGTCCCTGGCCCACGCCTACGCCCGACCGGCTGCGCATCTGAAGACGAAAGTTTCCACTCGTGAGTGAGACAACGCATGACGGCGGAGTCGCGGTGAGCGCGCCCCCGTCGCCCGATGACGGGCTCTCCCGCGCCGAGCTCGCCGCCAAGTACGGTCTGACCGTCAGCGGCGCACGGCCCGGACTTTTCGAGTACGTCCGCCAGCTCTGGGGGCGGCGCCACTTCATCCTCGCCTTCTCCCAGGCGAAGTTGACCGCCCAGTACAGCCAGGCCAAGCTCGGCCAGCTCTGGCAGGTGGCGACCCCGCTGCTGAACGCGGCGGTCTACTTCTTCATCTTCGGCCTGCTGCTCGGTGCCAGGGAGGGCATCCCGCACGACATCTACGTGCCGTTCCTCGTGACGGGCGTCTTCGTCTTCACGTTCACGCAGAGCTCGGTCATGGCGGGCGTGCGGGCGATCTCCGGGAACCTCGGCCTCGTCAGGGCCCTGCACTTCCCGCGGGCCTCGCTGCCGATCTCCTTCGCGCTCCAGCAGCTCCAGCAGCTGCTGTTCTCGATGATCGTGCTCGTCGTGATCATGTGCGCGTTCGGGATCTTCCCCGCTCTGTCCTGGCTCCTGGTGCTGCCCGCGCTGATCCTGCAGTTCGCCTTCAACATGGGCCTGGCGCTGATCTTCGCCCGGATGGGCAGCAAGACGCCCGACCTGGCGCAGCTCATGCCGTTCGTGATGCGGACCTGGATGTACGCCTCCGGCGTCATGTTCAGCATCCCGGCGATGCTCGCGACCAAGGAGGGCGTGCCCGGCTGGGTCGGCGACGTGCTCCAGTGGAACCCGGCCTCCATCTACATGGACCTGATCCGCTTCGCCATGATCGACAAGTACGGCTCCTCCTACCTGCCGCCGCACGTGTGGGCCTTCGCCATCGGCTGGGCCGTCGTGATCGGCGTGGTCGGCTTCGTGTACTTCTGGAAGGCTGAGGAGCGTTACGGCCGTGGCTGACGACAAGACGGACGCGAAGATCACCGACAGGGGGCACATCCCCACCGTCATCGCCGACGAGCTGCACATCGTCTACCGCGTCAACGGCGCGCGGACGGGCAAGGGCAGCGCCACCTCCGCCCTGAGCCGCATGCTCCGGCGCGGCGAGGAGCGCGGTGTCCGCAAGGTGCACGCCGTGCGCGGCGTCAGCTTCACCGCCTACCGCGGCGAGGCCATCGGCCTCATCGGCTCCAACGGCTCGGGCAAGTCCACCCTGCTCCGCGCCATCGCGGGGCTGCTCCCCGCGGAGAAGGGCAAGGTCTACACCGACGGCCAGCCCTCGCTGCTCGGGGTGAACGCGGCCCTGATGAACGACCTGACCGGTGAGCGGAACGTCATCCTCGGCGGTCTGGCGATGGGCATGTCCCGCGAGCAGATCAAGGAGCGCTACCAGGACATCGTCGACTTCTCCGGCATCAACGAGAAGGGCGACTTCATCACCCTGCCGATGCGCACGTACTCCTCCGGCATGGCGGCCCGGCTGCGCTTCTCCATCGCGGCGGCCAAGGACCACGACGTCCTGATGATCGACGAGGCGCTCGCCACCGGTGACCGCAAGTTCCAGAAGCGCTCCGAGGCCCGCATCCGCGAGCTGCGCAAGGAGGCCGGCACGGTCTTCCTGGTCAGCCACAACAACAAGTCCATCCGTGACACCTGCGACCGGGTGCTGTGGCTGGAGCGCGGCGAGCTGCGGATGGACGGCCCGACCGACGAGGTCATCAAGGAGTACGAGAAGTTCACGGGCAAGTAGACGGCGGATGGGCAAGTAGCCCATTTGCGCCATCGGGCTTCACCCGTTCGACGACAGGCCCCGCCGGGCGCACTCCGGCGGGGCCTGTCGTGCTCATGCGTGGTCCGGCGCCCCACCGGCCCCTCAACTCACGGAAAGGCAAGGAAGGTTGGCGCCAATCGGTGTGTTGTTGTGATGTGCGGAATACCCCGGCGATGCGGGTCGGGTTGTACAACGTAAGCTGTACCGGTGCTGATTCGCGGCAAGTGGGGCGATATGGCGCGGCGCCTCGCCCTCTGAGCACGGACCGTCTCGGCCGAGGCAGGGCGGCGTGTCCGAAATAGGATGTATTGGGTCGGCAGTGTAGAACGGGAGATGTGACGGCAATGGCTACGGATGATCTCCGGCTCCGCGATGCTTCCGCCGTCCTCGCCAAGGCCGCGGACGAGAACTTCCCGGTGGCCCCCTTCTTCCTGCCGCGGGCCTGGCGCGACGACCTCATGGCGGTCTACGGCGTCGTCCGGCTCATCGACGACACCGGCGACGGCGACCTGGACCCGGCGGCAGGGCACGCCGCCCACCTCGGCGTGGACCCCGACGCCGCCGGCGACCCGCTGCGCATGCTCGACGCCGTCGAGGCCGACCTGCGCGAGGTCTTCGGCGGCGGGGACGCGGGCCACCCGCTGGTGCGCTCGCTCGCCGCCCCCGCCGCGCGCGGGACCCTGACGCTCGACCCCTTCCTCGACCTGATCGCGGCCAACCGCCAGGACCAGCACGTCGGACGCTACGAGACCTACGACGACCTGGTGGCGTACTGCGCCCTCTCGGCCAACCCCATCGGCCGCCTCGTCCTCGCCATCACCGGCACAGAGACCCCCGAGCGCGTCCGCCGCTCGGACGCGGTCTGCACCGCGCTGCAGATCGTCGAGCACATCCAGGACGTCGCCGAGGATCTCCGGCGCGACCGCATCTACCTGCCCATCGAGGACATGAAGCGCTTCCACGTCAGCGAGCCGGATCTGGCCGCGCCCACCGCAGGCGCGTCGGTGCGCGCACTGGTCGCATACGAAACGGAACGCGCCCGGCGCCTCCTGAATGAAGGCACCCCCCTCGTGGGTAGCGTCCACGGCAGGCTGAAGCTGCTCCTCGCCGGGTTCGTCGCCGGAGGGAGGGCGGCGGTCCGGGCGATCGTCGCCTCGGGGTACGACGTGCTGCCCGGACCACCCAAGCCCACCAAGCCTCGCCTGCTGCGCGAGGCAGGGGCGGTTCTGCGAGGAGAGGGGTGAGCCGGTCCGTGGAATCAGACCCGCGCCTGTCCGCACCGGTGCTCGCCGCGTACAGCTACTGCGAGACCGTCACCGGCCAGCAGGCACGCAACTTCGCCTACGGCATCAGGCTCCTCCCGACGCCCAAGCGGCGCGCGATGTCCGCGCTCTACGCCCTCTCGCGGCGCGTCGACGACATCGGCGACGGCGACCTCGCTCCCGACGTCAAGGCCGACCGGCTCGACGACACCCGCGCGCTCCTCGCCCGCATCCGCGAGGGCGCGGTCGGCGAGGACGACACCGACCCGGTCGCGGTCGCCCTCGCCCACGCCGCCGCGCACTTCCCCATCCCGATGAGCGGCCTCGACGAACTGATCGACGGCGTCCTGATGGACGTACGCGGTCAGACGTACGAGACCTGGGAGGACCTGAAGGTCTACTGCCGCTGCGTGGCCGGCGCCATCGGGCGGCTCTCGCTCGGCGTCTTCGGCACGGAGCGGGGGGCGCCGCACGCCGAGCGCGCCCCGGAGTACGCCGACACGCTCGGCCTCGCGCTGCAGCTGACCAACATCCTGCGCGACGTGCGCGAGGACGCCGGGGACGGGCGCACCTACCTGCCCGCCGAGGACCTCGCCAAGTTCGGCTGCTCCGCCGGCTTCACCGGCTCCGAGCCGCCCGCGGGCTCCGACTTCGCCGGGCTCGTCCACTTCGAGGTCCGCAGGGCACGCGCCCTGTTCGACGAGGGGTACCGCCTGCTGCCCATGCTCGACCGGCGCAGCGGCGCCTGCGTCGCGGCCATGGCCGGCATCTACCGCCGCCTGCTCGACCGCATCGAGCGCGAGCCGGAGGCCGTCCTGCGCGGCCGCGTCTCGCTGCCCGGCCGCGAGAAGGCGTACGTCGCCGTGCGCGGCCTGTCCGGCCTCGACACGCGCCATGTCTCCCGCCAGCACCTCGGGAGGCGCGCGTGACACGCGTCCGGAGCACGGGCGCGGCGGCCTCGGCGGCCCCCGCGAAGCGGCGGGCAACCCTCCGCCGCACGACGGCGTCCCAGACTGCGACGGCCGAAGGAGAGGGTGCGTGAACAGCCACGACATGCGGCCCGACGAGCCGCCCGCGAGCACCGGAGGCCGCCCCGACGGGGCGGCCGTAGTGATCGGCGGCGGGCTCGCGGGCGTCACCACCGCGCTCTCCCTCGCCGACGCCGGACTGCGCGTGACGCTCCTCGAAGGACGGCCGCGGCTCGGCGGGCTCGCCTTCTCCTTCCGGCGCGGCGACCTGACCGTCGACAACGGCCAGCACGTCTACCTGCGCTGCTGCAACGCCTACCGCTGGTTCCTCGACCGCGTCGGCGGCGCACACCTCGCGCCCCTGCAGGAACGTCTCGACGTACCCGTGCTCGACGCCGACCGCAACCGGCTCGGACGGCTGCGCCGCGCCGACCTGCCCGTCCCGCTGCACCTGGCGGCGAGCCTCGCCACCTACCCCCACCTCTCGTTCGCCGAGCGCGCCCGGGTCGGCCGCGCCGCGCTCGCCCTCAAGGGCCTCGACCCGGCGGACCCGCTGCTCGACACGCAGGACTTCGGCAGCTGGCTGGCCAGGCACGGCCAGTCGCCGCGCGCCGTCGAGGCCCTGTGGGACCTCGTCGGCGTCGCCACGCTCAACGCCGTCGCGGGCGACGCCTCGCTCGCGCTCGCCGCCATGGTGTTCAAGACCGGGCTGCTCTCCGACCCCGGCGCCGCCGACATCGGCTGGTCCCGGGTGCCGCTCGGCGACCTGCACGACAAGCTGGCCCGCAGGGCGCTCGACGCCGCGGGCGTCCGCACCGAGGTCAAGGCGCGCGTCAGCGCCATCTCCCGCGCGGGGGGCGGCGGTTGGCGGGTGGAGGTGCCAGGCGAGACCATCGACGCCGACACCGTCGTCCTCGCCGTGCCGCAGCGCGAGGCCCACGACCTGCTCCCGGACGGGGCACTCGACCAGCCCGACCGGCTGCTCGACATCGACGACGCGCCGATCCTCAACGTGCACGTCGTGTACGACAGGAAGGTCCTGAAGCGGCCGTTCTTCGCCGCCCTCGGCACGCCGGTCCAGTGGGTGTTCGACCGGACCGAGGCCTCCGGGCTCACCGAGGGGCAGTACCTCGCACTGTCGCAGTCCGCCGCCCAGGACGAGATCGACGCGCCCGTCGCCGCGCTCCGCGAGCGCTACCTGCCCGAACTGGAACGGCTGCTGCCCGCCGCGCACGGCGCCGAGGTGCGGGACTTCTTCGTGACCCGCGAGCGCGCCGCCACCTTCGCGCCCACCCCGGGCGTCGGCCGGCTCAGGCCCGGGGCGCGCACCAGGGCCCGCGGTCTGTACCTCGCGGGCGCGTGGACCGCCACCGGCTGGCCCGCGACCATGGAGGGCGCCGTGCGCAGCGGCATCAGCGCGGCCGAGGCCGCCCTCCGCGCACTCGACCGCCCCCGTGACCATCTCTTCGCGTTCGAGGAGGCGGTGGCGTGAAGCTCGACCTCCTGGGGTCAGCTCCCCAGGGAACAAGCACCGGAATCAGAGGAGAAACTGTGCCGACTGTGCCCTCGGCCGAAACGGCTGCCGACACGGTGGACGTGACCTCACTGCTCGAACGCGGAAGGACCCTGGCCACCCCGGTGCTGCGGGCCGCTGTGGACCGCCTCGCGCCCCCCATGAACACCGTCGCCGCCTACCACTTCGGCTGGATCGACGCCGAGGGCAACCCGTCCGACGGCGACGGCGGCAAGGCGGTGCGCCCCGCGCTCGCCCTGCTCTCCGCCGAGGCCGCGGGCGCCGCCCCCGAGGTCGGCGTGCCCGGCGCGGTCGCCGTGGAGCTCGTGCACAACTTCTCGCTGCTGCACGACGACCTGATGGACGGCGACGAGCAGCGCCGCCACCGCGACACCGTCTGGAAGGTGCACGGTCCCGCGCAGGCCATCCTCGTCGGCGACGCCCTCTTCGCGCTCGCCAACGAGATCCTCCTGGAGATCGGCACCGTCGAGGCGGGCCGCGCCACGCGCCGCCTCACCTCCGCCACGCGCGCGCTGATCGACGGCCAGGCGCAGGACATCTCCTACGAGCACCGCGAGCGGGTCACCGTCGAGGAGTGCCTGGAGATGGAGGGCAACAAGACGGGCGCCCTGCTCGCCTGCGCCGTCTCCATCGGCGCCGTGCTCGGCGGCGCCGACGACCGCACCGCCGACGTCCTGGAGAAGTACGGCTACCACCTCGGTCTCGCCTTCCAGGCCGTGGACGACCTGCTCGGCATCTGGGGCGACCCGGAGTCCACCGGCAAGCAGACCTGGAGCGACCTGCGCCAGCGCAAGAAGTCCCTGCCGGTGGTGGCCGCGCTCGCCGCCGGCGGCCCCGCGTCCGAGCGGCTCGGCGAGCTGCTCGCCGCCGACGCCAAGAGCAGCGACTTCGACAGCTTCTCCGAGGAGGAGTTCGCCGCGCGCGCCGCCCTCATCGAGGAGGCGGGCGGACGCCGGTGGACCGCCGAGGAGGCCCGGCGCCAGCACACCATCGCCATCGAGGCGCTGGACACCGTGTCGATGCCGGACCGGGTGCGGAGCCAGCTCGTCGCACTCGCCGACTTCGTCGTCGTACGAGAGAGATGATCACTATCGGCCGCATATGACTCGCAGTCGCCGGCCGGCGCACCGCGTCGGCCGACGGCGGACCCACAGCAGAGGTAAGCACCGCACTGCACGAAGGGGAAGCCATGACAGCGACGACCGACGGAAGCACCGGAGCGGTCACGCCCCGCGCAGCCTCGGCCAGCCATTCCATCGACACCCCCGCCGCGACGGCGCCGACGGCCGGGACCAGGGAAGCCGCCGCCCTGGCCATACAGCGCTCCACCGACTTCCTGCTCTCCCGGCAGGACGCCGAGGGCTGGTGGAAGGGTGACCTCGAGACCAACGTGACCATGGACGCCGAGGACCTTCTCCTGCGGCAGTTCCTCGGCATCGGGGACGAGCGGACCACGCGTGCCGCCGCGCTGTTCATCCGCGGCGAGCAGCGCGAGGACGGCACCTGGGCCACGTTCTTCGGCGGCCCCGGGGAGCTCTCCACCACCATCGAGGCGTACGTCGCGCTGCGCCTGGCGGGCGACCTGCCCGACGCGCCGCACATGGCCAGGGCCGCCGAGTGGATCAGGGACCGGGGCGGCATCGCCGAGAGCAGGGTCTTCACCCGTATCTGGCTCGCCCTCTTCGGCTGGTGGAGCTGGGACGACCTGCCCGAACTCCCGCCGGAGCTCATCTACTTCCCCCCGTGGGTCCCGCTCAACATCTACGACTTCGGCTGCTGGGCGCGGCAGACCATCGTGCCGCTCACCGTCGTCTCCGCCAAGCGCCCGGTGCGCCCGGCGCCCTTCGCCCTCGACGAGCTGCACGTCGACGCGCGCGTCCCGCGTCCCCCCAAGCCCCTGGCCCCCGCGACGAGCTGGGACGGCCTCTTCGAACGGCTCGACAAGGCGCTGCACGTCTACCACAAGGTCGCGCCGCGCAGACTGCGCGGGGCGGCGATGAACAGCGCCGCCCGCTGGATCATCGAGCGGCAGGAGAACGACGGCTGCTGGGGCGGCATCCAGCCGCCCGCCGTCTACTCGATCATCGCGCTGCACCTGCTGGGCTACGACCTCGAACACCCCGTCCTGAAGGCGGGCCTCGCCTCGCTCGACCGGTTCGCCGTGTGGCGCGAGGACGGCGCCCGGATGATCGAGGCCTGCCAGTCACCCGTGTGGGACACCTGCCTGGCGACGATCGCGCTCGCGGACGCCGGGCTGCCCGCCGACCACCCGCAGCTCGTCAGGGCGGCGGACTGGATGCTGGGCGAGGAGATCGTGCGCCCCGGCGACTGGGCGGTGCGCAAGCCCCGACTGGCCCCCGGCGGATGGGCGTTCGAGTTCCACAACGACAACTACCCCGACATCGACGACACCGCCGAGGTGGCCCTCGCGCTGCGCCGGGTGGCCCACCCCGACCAGGCCCGGGTGGACAACGCCATCGCGCGCGGGATGCGCTGGACCCTCGGCATGCAGTCCAAGAACGGCGCCTGGGCCGCCTTCGACGCCGACAACACCAGCCCCTTCCCCAACCGGCTGCCGTTCTGCGACTTCGGCGAGGTCATCGACCCGCCGTCCGCCGACGTCACCGGGCACGTGGTGGAGATGCTCGCCGTCGAGGGCAGGTCCCACGACCCGCGCACCCGGCGGGGCATCGAGTGGCTGCTCGCCGAACAGGAGGACAACGGCGCCTGGTTCGGCCGCTGGGGCGTCAACTACCTCTACGGCACCGGTTCGGTGGTGCCCGCGCTGATCACGGCCGGGCTCCCCGCCTCGCACGCCGCGATCCGCCGCGCGGTGCGCTGGGTGGAGTCGGTGCAGAACGACGACGGCGGCTGGGGCGAGGACCTGCGCTCCTACCGCGACCGGGGCTGGGTGGGGCACGGCACGTCCACCGCGTCGCAGACCGCGTGGGCGCTGCTCGCGCTGCTCTCGGCGGGGGAGCGCGATGCCCCGTCCGTGGAGCGCGGCATCGCCTGGCTCGCCGCGACCCAGCGGCCCGACGGCTCCTGGGACGAGCCGTACTTCACCGGCACCGGCTTCCCCTGGGACTTCTCCATCAACTACCACCTCTACCGCCAGGTGTTCCCGCTCACCGCCCTCGGCAGGTACGTCAACGGCGAGCCGTTCCCGGCCGGCTCCGCCCACGCCGGCAAGGGGAGCTGATGGCGGGCGCCCCGGCCCGCGGGGCGGGCGCCGCACCGCTGCTGATCGCCTGCGCGCTCGGCATCGAGCGGTTCGCCCTGCGCACGGGCGACCGCGGCGGCGCCCCGGACGCCATGACCGTGCTGCGCACCGGCATGGGACCCGTCAACGCCGAGCGCGCCGTCGTGGGGGCGCTCGGCAGGGTGCCGCTGCGCGACGCCGCGGTCGTGGCCACCGGCTTCTGCGCGGGGCTCACGCCCGGGATGCAGCCGGGGGACCTCGTCGTCGCCGACGAGGCCGGGGACATCCACGGGACCACGCGGTGCGCCGGCGCCGGACTGCTGGTCGAGGCGCTGGGCAGGGCGCTGCCCGGCCGGACCGTGCACACCGGCCCGCTCGTCGGGTCCGACCACGTCGTGCGCGGCCCCGAGCGCGGCCGGCTGCGCGCGGCCGGGGCCATCGCGGTGGACATGGAGTCCGCCGCGACGCTGCGCGGCGCCGTGCGCACCGGGCAGCGGCCCGTTGCCGCCGTCCGGGTGGTCGTGGACACCCCACAGCACGAACTCGTCCGTATCGGCACGGTACGCGGTGGAATATCGGCTTTCCGTGTTCTCCGTGCCGTGCTTCCCGCTTTCTTCGAATGGCACCGTTCTTCTTTGCTCCCCCGGAGGTGAGCCAGATGGCCATGCCGCTGCGCCAGTCCATCAAGGTAGCGACGTATCTTGCCGAGCAGAAGCTTCGAAAGCGTGACAAGTTCCCTTTGATCGTCGAGCTGGAGCCGCTTTTCGCGTGCAATCTCAAGTGCGAGGGCTGCGGCAAGATCCAGCACCCGGCCGGGGTGCTGAAGCAGCGCATGCCCGTGGCCCAGGCCGTGGGCGCCGTCCTGGAGTCCGGCGCCCCGATGGTGTCGATCGCCGGCGGCGAGCCGCTGATGCACCCTCAGATCGATGAGATCGTGCGCCAGTTGGTGGCCAGGAAGAAGTACGTCTTCCTCTGCACCAATGCCATGCTGATGCGCAAGAAGATGGACAAGTTCACGCCCTCGCCGTATTTCGCCTTCGCCGTGCACATCGACGGCATGCGCGAGCGGCACGACGAGTCGGTGGCGAAGGAGGGGGTGTTCGACGAGGCGGTGGAGGCCATCAAGGAGGCCAAGCGGCGCGGTTTCCGCGTCACCACCAATTCGACGTTCTTCAACACCGACACCCCGCAGACCATCATCGAGGTCCTGAACTTCCTCAACGACGACCTCCAGGTCGACGAGATGATGCTGTCGCCCGCCTACGCGTACGAGAAGGCCCCCGACCAAGAGCACTTCCTGGGCGTCGAGCAGACCCGCGAGCTGTTCAGGAAGGCCTTCGCGGGCGGCAACCGCCGGCGCTGGCGGCTGAACCACTCGCCGCTCTTCCTCGACTTCCTCGAAGGCAAGGCGGACTTCCCGTGCACCGCGTGGGCGATCCCCAACTACTCCCTCTTCGGCTGGCAGCGCCCCTGCTATCTGATGAGCGACGGGTACGTCCCCACGTACCGCGAACTCATCGAGGAGACCGACTGGGACAAGTACGGCCGCGGCAAGGACCCGCGCTGCGCCAACTGCATGGCGCACTGCGGCTACGAACCGACCGCCGTCCTCGCCACGATGGGCTCCCTCAAGGAGTCCCTCCGCGCCGCCCGCGAGACGGTCTCCGGAAACCGCGGGTGAGGGGTCGTGACCCCTGAAGAGCCCGTTTCCCTGGGCCTTCCCGAGCTGCCGGCCCGGCCCGTCGCGCGGCGTCGCGTCTCGCGGCGCGTCGAGGTGGGGCCGGTGGCGGTGGGCGGGGACGCCCCGGTGTCGGTGCAGTCGATGACGACGACGCGGACGTCGGACATCGGTGCGACGCTGCAGCAGATCGCGGAGCTGACGGCCTCGGGCTGTCAGATCGTACGGGTGGCGTGTCCGACGCAGGACGACGCGGACGCGCTGGCGACGATCGCCCGGAAGTCGCAGATCCCGGTGATCGCCGACATCCACTTCCAGCCGAAGTACGTCTTCGCGGCGATCGACGCCGGGTGCGCGGCGGTGCGCGTGAACCCGGGCAACATCAAGCAGTTCGACGGCCGCGTACGGGAGATCGCCAAGGCGGCGTCGGCCGCCGGGACGCCGATCCGGATCGGCGTCAACGCCGGTTCGCTGGACCGGCGGCTCTTGGACAAGCACGGCAGGGCGACCCCCCAGGCGCTGGTGGAGTCCGCGCTCTGGGAGGCCTCGCTCTTCGAGGAGCACGGTTTCCGGGACATCAAGATCTCGGTGAAGCACAGCGACCCGGTCGTCATGGTGAACGCCTACCGCCAGCTGGCGGCGGCCTGCGACTACCCCCTCCACCTGGGCGTGACGGAGGCGGGCCCCGCCTTCCAGGGCACGATCAAGTCGGCGGTCGCCTTCGGCGCGCTGCTGAGCGAGGGCATCGGCGACACGATCCGCGTCTCGCTCTCCGCGCCGCCGGCGGAGGAGATCAAGGTCGGCATCCAGATCCTGGAGTCGCTGAACCTGCGCCAGCGCCGCCTGGAGATCGTCTCCTGCCCCTCGTGCGGGCGGGCCCAGGTGGACGTCTACAAGCTGGCCGAGGAGGTCACGGCGGGTCTTGAGGGCATGGAGGTCCCGCTGCGGGTCGCGGTCATGGGCTGTGTGGTGAACGGCCCCGGCGAGGCCCGCGAGGCCGACCTCGGTGTGGCGTCGGGCAACGGCAAGGGGCAGATCTTCGTGAAGGGCGAGGTCATCAAGACCGTCCCGGAGTCGAAGATCGTGGAGACGCTGATCGACGAGGCGATGA
>NZ_QEXM01000042.1 GCF_004127445.1 Streptomyces alfalfae | reverse complement strand
ATGTGCGTGCTCGCCATCTTGGCCTTGGCGCCCGGCCACCTGCGCGGGCCTACGCGGAACCACTGTGCTGCGCTCGCACATACCCCCACGTCCCCTCCCGCCGTCCCACGCCCGCCCCAACATGGGGGCTCGCCGTGCCCCTACCCGCGCCTTCCGCCGAAGCGGGACGGAACCCGCGCACCCCAGGGAGCCGAAACCCGCCCCTGCGTCGCCTCATCCGCCGCGGTGAACGGGCGGGTGGGGCAGAGGCATCCGTCGCGAAGCGGCGGGTCTGTGGGGCCTAACGGAGCCCGCCTTATCCCACCCCGGCGAGCTAGCCCCGCCCCTCCGTCGCCTCATCCGCCGCGGTGAACGGGCAGGCGGGTCGGAGGCATCCGTCGCGAAGCGGCGGGTCTGTGGTCCTGCGGGGCGGGGCGGGGCCTCGGGGGGGGCAGGGGTCGCCGCCCGGCTGCGGTGGGGTCTCGCCTCGGAGGCTTCCGGGGGCGTGACGCACCCCGGGGCGCCCCCGCCAGACCCGGTCACGGGCCCGGCCAGAGGCCCGCCTCCGAGAGGCCCAGGAGGGTGATCGCGTTGCCGCGCACGATGCGGGAGACCACCTCGGGATCGAGGTGACCCATCTGGGCCTCGCCGACCTCCCGGGACTTCGGCCACGTGGAGTCCGAGTGCGGGTAGTCCGTCTCGTACAACACGTTCCCGACCCCGATGGAATCCAGGTTCCGCAGCCCGAAGGCGTCGTCGAAGAAGCACCCGTGGACATGCGAGGCGAACAGCTCCGACGGCGGCCGGTGCACCTTGTCCGCGACCCCGCCCCAGCCCCGGTTCTCCTCCCACACCACGTCCGCCCGCTCCAGGATGTAGGGAATCCACCCGATCTGCCCCTCGGCATACATGATCTTCAGCCCCGGGAACCGTTCGAACTTGCCGCTCATCAGCCAGTCCACCATCGAGAAGCAGCAGTTCGCGAAGGTGATCGTGGAGCCGACGGCCGGCGGCGCGTCCGCCGACGTGGACGGCATCCTGCTGGACGAGCCGATGTGCATGGCGATGACCGTCCCCGTCTCGTCGCACGCCGCGAGGAAGGGGTCCCACGCGTCGGTGTGGATGGACGGCAGTCCCAGATGCGGGGGAATCTCGGAGAAGGCGACCGCCCGCACCCCGCGCGCGGCGTTGCGCCGCACCTCGGCGGCGGCCAGCTCCGCGTCCCACAGCGGGATGAGGGTCAGCGGGATGAGGCGGCCCCCCGCATCGGGCCCGCACCACTCCTCGACCATCCAGTCGTTGTACGCGCGCACCCCCAGCAGTCCCAGCTCGCGGTCCCGGGCCTCGGTGAAGGTCTGGCCGCAGAAGCGCGGGAAGGTGGGGAAGCAGACGGCGGACTGGACGTGGTTGACGTCCATGTCGGCGAGCCGGTCGGGCACGCTGAAGGACCCCGGCCGCATCTGCTCGTAGGTGATGACCTCCAGCTTGATCTCGTCCCTGCCGTACCCGACGGCCGTGTCGAGCCGGGTCAGCGGGCGGTGCAGGTCCTCGTACACCCACCAGTCCCCGATGGGCCCTTCGTCCCCTTTCTCCCCCATGACCGGAGCGAACTTCCCGCCGAGGAACGTCATTTCTTTCAGGGGCGCGCGGACGACTCGGGGGCCGATGTCGCGGTACTTCGACGGGAGCCGGTCCCGCCAGACGTGCGGAGGTTCGACCGTGTGGTCGTCCACCGAGATGATCTTCGGGAAGGTCTCCGAGCTCTCCATGGTCTCCATACGTCCAAGGTAGCGCCCATCTGACGCCCCGTCAGCTCCCCGGGCGCGGCCCGCAGGACCACCCGTACGAGGAGCCGAAACCCGTACCGGAACCGCTACCGGAGTCACTTCCCGAACCGGCACACGACCGGTGTCCCGCCGGCAACTCCGTGCGAGGACCCTGTGAGAGCCGTCTCCCACGGCTGACGCATCCGCCGCGGACAAGGCAAACTGGCGGGTGCGAGAAACCGAGGTACGGCTGAGGCGGGCCCGGCGCGCCGCCTTGGCCCCACCGAGGCGACCTCATAACGGCAAGACCGCGGGACGGGCAGCCCGCGACCGGCAGGACTGGGAACGGCAGGGCGGCAGGGGGAGCGATGGTCGATGTACCGCGAGTACCGGAGCAGTGGCGTCCGGCCTCGGGGGACGCCCCCGAGGAGCGGGCCGAGGGGCACCCCGAGGTCCAGGCGTCACGTTTCAGCGTGCTCGGACCGGTGCGCGCATGGCACGGTGAGGAACAGCTTCCGACCGGTTCTCCGCAGCAGCGGGCCCTCCTCGCGGCCCTCCTGCTCCGCGAGGGCCGCACGGCCACGGCCTCGGAGCTGATCGACGCCCTCTGGGGCGAGGAACCACCTTCGCAGGCACTGGCGGCGGTACGCACGTATGCCTCGCGGCTGCGCAAGGTGTTGCCCGCCGGCGTTCTCGTCAGCGAATCCGGGGGCTACTCCGTCCAGGTCGCGGACGGCGCTCTCGACCTCGCCGCGGCGGAGGACCTGTGGGCGGCGGCGGAGAAGTCCCGCGGCGCGGGCGACCTGTGCCAGGCCCGCACCCTGGTCAACCGGGCGCTCGCCCTGTGGCACGGCGAACCCCTGGCCGGCGTGCCGGGCCCCTACGCCGACACCCAGCGCACCCGCCTGGAGGAGTGGCGACTGCAACTGATCGAGACCCGCCTCGACATGGACCTGGAGCAGGGCTGCCATGCGGAGGCCGTGTCGGAGCTGACGGCCCTCACGGCCGCCCACCCCTTGCGCGAGCGCCTGCGCGAACTGCTGATGCTGGCCCTGTACCGCAGCGGCAGGCAGGCCGAGGCCCTCGCCGTCTACGCGGACACGCGCCGCCTCCTCGCCGACGAACTCGGCGTGGACCCGAGGCCGGGTCTCAAGGAGCTCCAGCAGCGCATCCTCCAGGCCGACCCGGCCCTGGCGGAACCGTCCGCGGCCGCCGCCGAACCGGCCACGGCCGTCGTGCGCCCGGCCCAGCTCCCCGCGACCGTCCCCGACTTCACCGGACGGGCCTCCTTCGTCGACGAGCTGAGCGACATCCTCTCCTCCGCCGAGGGGCGGGTCATGGCGGTCTCGGCCCTGGCGGGCATCGGCGGCGTCGGCAAGACGACCCTCGCCGTGCACGTCGCGCACGTGGCCCGCGCGCACTTCCCCGACGGCCAGCTGTACGTGGACCTCCAGGGCGCGGGCGCGCGCGCCGCGGAGCCGGAGACGGTCCTCGGGGCCTTCCTGCGCGCCCTCGGCACCCCGGACTCGGCCGTCCCCGACTCCCTGGAGGAGCGGGCGGCCCTCTACAGATCCGTCCTCGACGGCCGAAGGGTCCTCGTCCTCCTCGACAACGCCCGCGACGCCGCCCAGGTACGCCCCCTCCTGCCCGGCATGGAGGGCTGCGCGGCCCTGGTGACCAGCCGCGTCCGCATGGTCGACCTCGCGGGCGCGCACCTCGTCGACCTGGACGTGATGTCCCCCGAGGAGGCCCTGCTCCTGTTCACCCGCATCGTCGGCGAGGAGCGGGTCACCTCCGAGCGCAAGGCCGCCCTCGACACCGTCGCGGCCTGCGGCTTCCTGCCCCTGGCCATCCGCATCGCGGCCTCCCGCCTGGCGGCCCGCCGCACCTGGACGGTCTCGACGCTCGCGGTGAAGCTGGCGGACGAACGCCGCCGCCTGGACGAACTCCAGGCCGGCGACCTCGCGGTCAAGGCCACCTTCGAACTCGGCTACGGCCAGCTGGAGCCCGCCCAGGCCCGCGCCTTCCGCCTGCTGGGCCTCGCGGACGGCCCCGATCTGTCCCTGGCGGCCGCCGCGGCCATCCTCGACCTCCCGCCCGAGGAGGCCGAGGACCTGCTGGAGGCCCTGGTCGACACGTCCCTCATCGAATCCGCCGCCCCCGGCCGCTACCGCTACCACGACCTGGTCCGGCTCTACGCGCGTGCCTGCGCCGACCGCGACGAACAGCCCCCGAGCGAACGCGAGGCGGCGATGTCCCGCCTCCTCGACTTCTACCTGGCCTCGGCGGCGCGGGTCTACGCGATAGAGCGCCCCGGCGACCGCACGGTCGATCACCTGGAGGTCACCGCGCGGGCCGGCCTCGACTTCAGCGACAGCACCGCCGCCTTCGACTGGCTGCACACGGAGGCCGCCTGCATCCTGGCCTGCGTCCAGCAGTCGCTGGGCAGCGACGGTCTGCGGCGGGCGGTGGACCTGCTCCTCGCGTCGAAGGACCTCGCGGAATCGGGCGCGATCTCCTACCGGTACGAGATCGCCACGCGTTCGGCGTGCGAGGCGGCGGCCACGGCGCGGGACTCCCTCGCCGAGGGACGGGCCCGGGTGACCCTGGCGCAGGTGCTCAACAAGGTCGGCCGATTCGAGGACGCCGCCGCCGAGCTGGAGCTCGCCACGGTGCTCGCCGCGGACTCGGGGGACCCCTGGGCCACCGGCAACGCTCTCAACGAACAGGGCATCATCAACAACTGCATCAGCCGGCCCGCGGTGAGCGAGGGCCATCTGCGCGAGGCGATCGACGTCTTCCGCGCCGACGGCAACCGCCACAGCGAGGCCAGTGCCCTGTGCAACCTGTCCCGGGCCCTTCTGGCGATGGGCAGCACCAGCACCTCGATCGACCTGGCTCAGCAGGGGATCGCCATATACACCGACCTGGGGGTGACGTTCCGCCTGGCCAACGCGAAGTACGCCCTCGGGCTGGCCCTCAGCGACGCGGGCCGGCACTCCGAGGCCCTCGACCAGTTGAACGACGCGGTGCAGATCTTCGCCGAGAACCGGCAGCGGCTGTGGCAGGGGACCACCCACTACCGCGTCGCCGAGGTGTACCTCGCGGACGGGCAGGCCGCGCAGGCGGCCCTGCACGCCGAGCAGGCGCTCGCCATCGGCTGCGTCGGTGGCGAGTGGATGCGGGCCAACGTCCTGATGCTCCTCGGGAAGACGCTGGTCGGCCTTGGCCAGCTGGACCGGGCGAGGGCCTGCTGGCGTGAGGCCCTCGCCATCCACGAGGAATCAGGCGCTCCGGAAGCGGTCCAGGTCAGGAATCTCCTCGACCCGTCGACGGCCTGAACTCCGCCCCGGCGGCGTTCATCGAACGTTTATGAGCAGCTGCCACTCTCATGGAGTCGATCCGTCGCATCGGGGGGCAGGCGGGTCGCAGGGGCCCTACGGATAAGGTGAGCGGCCCATCACGCCCGCTCGGCGGTACTCGGGGGAGTTGCCGAGCGGGCGTACCCCGGCAGACGCAAGCACACCGCCTGGACCCGAGGAGTTGTCACACATGAGCGAGATCGACAAGAACACCGGCATCACCACCATGGGTGAGGGCCACACGCCCGCCCCGCCCAAGGACGGAGCCGTCACCACGCAGGGCGAGGGCCACACGCCGGCCCCGCCCAAGGACGGAGCCGTCACCACGCTGGGCGAGGGCCACACGCCCGCCCCGCCCAAGGACTGACGAGCCTTACATCCCGACGGGGGATCGATCGGCCGCGGCGGCGCGGAGGGGGAGCCGTCGCGGCCGACGCATGTCCGGGTGGCGCGCAACTGCCGCGCCACGCCCGGCACTTAACGGAATCGAACGTTCAGCTGACCCGTCATTAGGGTCATGTGGCATCACCCATCCACCCCTCCCCAGGAGCCGTCATGAAACGCACCCAGAAGATATGCACCACCGTCGCCATGGTGGCGCTCGCCGTGGGCGCCTCCGCGCTTCCGGCCGTCGCCGGCAGCCACGCCCCGGCTCCCCCGTGGGACGGTCACACCCCGGTGGCGCCGCTGGGGGACAGCCACGCACCCACCACCCCGCTGGGTGACGGCCACACCCCGGTTCCCCCTCAGCGCTGACGGCTCGGCTCGCCGGGCCGCCACCGGCTCGCACCACCCCCCGCCCGTCGGAGCACATCCGCACCGGGTTCAGCCCGCGCCCCTCCTCCGCGTACGCGGCGACGGCGTCCGGCGGGCGGCTCCGGCGGGGTCGGACCGTCCAGCCGGCTGCACAGAAGTTCCGGCCCGCAGCGCCCAGCGGCTCAGCAGCACCCCGCCGCCGCCAGGGCCCGCAACGGCTCCCCCGGCCCGCACGCCCCCTGTGCTTCCCCCATGCGTCCCATGCCCCCAGGCTGCCGCAGATCGGCCGGTCGCGGGGAACCCTGTGGACAACCCGGACAAGGCCCGGGACGCGGCAAGGAACGGAGGTGCGAACGGCCCGGAGCGCGGTGGTTCGGGTGACATCGTGCGACCGTTGCGGAGTGGGACCAGCGGTTGCCGCCATGGTCGCCGTTCTCCGTGGCAGAGTCGTCCGCATGGTCACCTCACCACGCGACCGGCACCCACGTCATGCCGCCGCCTGCGCCCTCCTTCTCGGCGCCCTCCTCCTGCCCCTCACCGGCTGCGGTGACGAAGGGCGTCCCGGCTCGGCCGTCGGCACCAGCGACGACGTGCCGCCCAGCAAGCCGTCCCCCGCCACGGCCTCCCCCGGCGCCTCCCCCTACGTGGAACCCGGAGTCGTCGACGGAGCCCCGCACAACCGCGAGAACAACGCCTACCGCCGCCCCGGCGAGATGTCCGCCGCCGACGAGAAGGCCGCCGAGGGCGAGGCCGCCCGTATCCGGCCCGTCCTGAAGCGGCTCTGGGAGCGGAAGGAGTGGGACCCCGACAGCGTGCGCGCCGAGCTCACCGGCAAGCTCGGGTACGAGGCCCGGAGGACGAGCGGCGCGGGCAGGCCGCTCGGCGGCACGCTGGAGGTGCGGGAGATGTACGGGCGGTACGAGGAGAAGCGGTACGTGACCCCGGAGGGAGCCCTCATCGGTCTGCACGTGGGGGACGGCGCGTGCGTCACCGGCTTCATCCAGAAGACGAACTACGAGGTCAAGACGGGCGGGCGGTTCATGGAGTCCGGCTGCATGGAACCGCTCACCGGCCACTGACCCGGCCCCCGGCAGCCATGGCCCTCCCGCAGACGGCCCGGACCGCCCCGGCCAGCCCCGGAATTGCCGTGGACAGCCGCCACCCCGGCAGTCGATAGTGCCGCCCATGACCTCTCTCGTGCGCCACCTCACGTTCGACTGCCACGACGCCTACCGTCAGGGCACCTTCTGGGCCGAGGTGCTCGGCGGTTCGATCACCGACGACGACCGGCCCGGTGACCCCGAAGCGCTGGTCGAGGCGGACGGGATATCGCTGCTCTTCGTGACCGTGCCGGACGCCAAGACCGTCAAGAACCGCGTGCACGTCGACCTCCAGCCGCAGGACCGCACCCGCGACGAGGAGGTGGAGCGGCTGCTCACGCTCGGGGCCAAGGTCCACGACGACCAGCGGCGGCCCGACGGCCGCGGCTGGGTCACGCTCACCGACCCGGAGGGCAACGAGTTCTGCGTGGAGCGCAGCGCCGCCGAGCGCGAGGCCTTCGTCGAGGCCGCCGGCGCCTGAGCACGCGGCCCGGACGCGGAGGCCGCCGCACAGCGCCTCAGCGCCCCGCCCGCAGCTCCCCCTTCACCACCTTGCCGCTCGCGTTCCTCGGGAGTCCGGCGACGAACTCGACGGCCCTCGGCACCTTGTAGTTCGCCATCTCCCGCCGCGCCCAGGCGATCAGGTCGTCCGCCGTCACCGCCGCGCCGGGGCGGCGCACGACGTACGCCCTGCCGACCTCGCCCAGCCGCGCGTCGGGCACGCCGATCACGGCGACGTCCGCCACGTCGGGGTGGAGGCCGAGCAGCTGCTCTATCTCGGCGGGGTAGGCGTTGAAGCCGCCGACGATGAACATGTCCTTGATGCGGTCGGTGATGCGGAGGTTGCCGTCCTCGTCGAGGACTCCCACGTCGCCGGTGCGCAGCCAGCCGTCCGGGGTGAGGGCGCGGGCGGTCTCCTCGGGGTCCTCGAAGTAGCCGCGCATGACGTGGTGGCCGCGGACCAGGACCTCGCCGGGCCGGCCGGGTGGAAGCGGCTCGCCCCGGGCGGAGACCACCCGTACCTCCGTGCCGGGGATGGCCCGGCCCGAGGTCCGCGCGATGACGTCGGCCGGGTCGCCGCGGCGGCACATCGTCACGATGCCGCTCGCCTCGGAGAGCCCGTACGCGGTGAGGACCGTGTCCACCCGCAGCTCCCCGCGGAGCCGCTCGACGAGCCGGAGCGGCACCACCGCCGCGCCCGTCACCACGAGCCGCAGCGCGGAGAGGTCGTGCCGGCCGCGCGACGGGTGGTCGAGGATCGACTGGTGCAGGGTGGGCGGGCCCGGCAGGACGGAGACGCGTTCGGCGGCGACGTTCGCGAGGACGGTGTCCACGTCGAAGACCGGCTGCGGGATCATCGTCGCGCCGCGTGTGAGGCAGGCGATGACGCCGGCCTTGTAGCCGAAGGTGTGGAAGAACGGGTTCACGATCAGGTAGCGGTCGCCCGCGCGGAGCCCGGCCAGCTCGCTCCAGACGTCGTAGCAGCGCAGGGTCTGGGCGTGGCTGATGACGGCGCCCTTGGGACGCCCCGTCGTGCCGGAGGTGAAGATGATGTCCGAGGGCGCCGAGCCGTCGACCGCCGCCGCGCGGGCACGGACCGCCGCCGCGTCCACCGGGTCGCCGCTCGCCAGGAACTCCTTCCAGGTGCGGAAGTCCTCCGGGGCGTCGTCCGAGAGCACCACCACCTGCTCCAGGTGGGGCAGGCCGGGCAGGGGGCCCGCTCCCGGCCCCTCGGCCGCCGCGCGGCGCAGCGACGCCACGTACGACGTGCCGAGGAAGGCGCCGGTGACGAAGAGGAGCTTGGCGCGGCTGCGGGCGAGGACGTAGGCGGCCTCCGTCCCCTTGAAGCGGGTGTTCAGCGGCACGAGGACGCCGCCCGCCGAGACCGCGCCGAGCGCGGAGACGATCCAGTCGAGGGTGTTCGGGGCCCAGACGGCGACGCGGTCGCCGGGCCCGACGCCGTTCGCCAGGCACGCCGCGGCGGCCCGCTCCACGCGGGCGCCCAGTTCGCCGTACGAGACGCGGGTGCGCCCCTCGACGACCGCCTCGCGGTCGCCGTACCGCTCGGCGGCGGCCCGCACCAGTCCCGGGACGCTGCCCCACTCCAGGTCGCCGCGCATCGCAAGCCTCCGCTCCCCCGAGCTCCCGCGCACTTCGGAGCAAGGGACGCACCGTTGCTGACTACCCGTCAGATTAACGCTAACCTGACGCACTGTCAGCAGACGAGATGGATCTCGCGGAGGTGCCGCCGCCCATGGCCTCACTCAAGGACGCCACAGCGATAGCCGGGATCGGCCGGACCCCCTTCGCCAAACGCCTGGCGGAACCCGAGAAGACGCTGGCCTGCCGCGCCATCCTCGCCGCGCTCGACGACGCCGGCATCGCACCCTCCGAGGTCGACGCCTTCGCCTCGTACACGATGGAGGAGACCGACGAGGTCGAGGTCGCCAAGGCCATCGGCGCCGGAGACGTCACCTTCTTCAGCAAGGTCGGCTACGGCGGCGGCGGTTCCTGCGCGACCGTCGCCCACCTCGCCGCCGCCATCGCCACCGGACAGGCGAGCGTCGGCGTCGCCTGGCGCTCCCGCAAGCGCGGCAGCGGCCCCCGCCCCTGGACGAACACCGCCGTCCAGCTCCCGACCCCCGCCCAGTGGACGCGGCCCTTCGGCCTGCTGCGCCCCGCCGACGAGATCGCGATGCTGACGCGCCGCTACATGCACGAGTACGGCGTGACCCGCGACCACCTCTTCAACGTCGCCCTCGCCTGCCGCAACCGGGCCAACCAGAACCCGGCCGCGATGATGTACGAGCGCCCCCTGACCCGCGACATGTACATGAACTCGCGCTGGATCAGCGAACCGCTCTGCCTTTTCGACAACTGCCTGGAGACCGACGGGGCGCTGGCCTGCGTCGTCGTCTCCGCCGAGCGGGCGCGCGACTGCCGCAGCAGGCCCGTGTACGTCCACTCGGCCGCGCAGGGCCTGCCCGCGCAGCACCACGGAATGGTCAACTACTGGAACGACGACCCGCTCTCCGGGCCCTCCTGGACGGCCGCCCGCCAGCTCTGGAAACAGGCCGACTTCGGCCCGCAGGACGTGGACGTCGCGCAGATCTACGACGCGTTCACCCCGCTCATCCCGCTCTCCCTGGAGGGCTACGGCTTCTGCGGCCGGGGCGAGGGCGGCGCCTTCACCGAGGGCGGCGCCCTGGAGAGCGGCGGCCGCCTCCCCCTCAACACGGGCGGCGGCGGCCTCAGCGAGGCCTACGTCCACGGCTTCAACCTCATCACGGAGGGCGTCCAGCAGCTCAGGGGCACGAGCACGGCCCAGGTCCCGGACGCGTCCACCTGCCTGGTGACGGCGGGCGAGGGGGTCCCCACATCGGCCCTGCTGCTCCGGGCCGATTAGGGGCGCGGGGCTGTGTCCATACGCGGCTCCGCCGCGTGGCGCGAACAACCACAACAGACCCGGCACCCGGCAAAGGACAGGACATGGCAGACGCGACACCGCCACCAGAGCCCCTGCTACGCCCCACGGTCGACGAGGACGGCGCCCCCTTCTGGGACTACGCCGCCCGAGGCGAACTGCGCGTCCAGGCCTGCGCGGCCTGCGCCGCGCTCCGCTGGCCGCCCAGGCCCTGCTGCCCCCACTGCCGGTCCTTCGACACCGAGTGGCGGAGGATGAGCGGCCGCGGCCGCATCTGGTCGTACGTCTTCCCGCATCCGCCCCTGCTGCCCGCCTACGCCGCGCAGGCCCCGTACAACGCCGTCGTCGTCGAGCTCGCCGAGGCCCCCCGCGTCCGTCTGGCCGGCAACCTCGTCGCCGCCCCCGACGCCCCACTGGACTCCGTCGCCCCGGAGCGGCTGCGCATCGGCGTGAAGGTGCAGGTCGTCTTCGCGGACGTGGACGGGATGGCCGTGCCCCGCTGGATGCTGGAGCGGCCGTGACGGGGGGCGGCGCGCTGCGCACCAGTGTGGACGCCGGGACGGGGGTGGCCGTGCTGACCCTCGACCGTCCGGAGCGGCACAACGCGATCGACCTGGAGACGGCGGCGCAGCTCACGCGCGCGTGGCGGACGTTCCGCCACGACGACTCCGTGCGGGCGGTGGTGGTGACCGGCGCGGGCGACCGGGCGTTCTGCACGGGGATCGACCGCTCGGTGGAGGTGCCGCAGCCCTCCTCCCCGTACACGGTGGACGATCCGCTCGCCGCGATCGGCCCGAAGGCGAACGACCTCTGGAAGCCGGTGATCGCCGCCGTCAACGGCATGGCGTGCGGCGGCGCTTTCTACCTCCTCGGCGAGGCGGAGTTCCTGATCGCCGCGGAGGACGCGACGTTCTTCGACCCGCACACCACGTACGGGATGGTCAGCGCGTACGAGTCGATGTACATGGCGCGCCGCATGCCGTACGGGGAGGCCGCCCGGATGGCGCTGATGGGGGCCGCCGAGCGGATTTCCGCGCGGCGGGCGTACGAGGTGGGTCTCGTCTCGGAGGTCACCCCGCCCGGCGGGGCGCGCGCGGCGGCCGTGCGCGCCGCCGAGACCATCGCCTCCTGCCCCACCCAGGCGGTGCAGGGGACGGTCCGGTCGCTGTGGACGACGCGGGAGTCCTCCCTGGCCGCCTCCCTCGCCCAGGCGCCGCACCTGGTCACGCTGGGCAACGCGCCGCAGGAGCGGCAGGCGGAGCTGTTCGGCGGGCGGCGGGGCGGGGACCACCGGGTGCGGTGACTTTCCCGCCCACCCGGCAGGTCAGGAGCGCCCTGCGCCTCCGCCGGCCGCTGTCCCGGTGCCCCGCTCCGCGTCCAGCGCGTACACGCAGCGGTCCTTGCTGCACGCGTACACCACGCCGTCCCTGACGACGGGCGCGCCGGTGATCTCGCCGCCCGTGGCCAGCTTCCAGCGGAGGCGGCCGTCGTCGGCCTTCAGGGTGTAGAGGAGGTGGTCGGTGGAGCCGAAGTGGATGCGGCGGTCGGCGACCACGGGGGCGCCGACGACTTCGCCGCCCGCCTGGAAGCGCCACTTCGGGGTGCCGGTCACCGCGTCCAGGGTGTAGAGCCCCTTGCCGCTGCCCACGTGCACATGGCCGTCGGCGACGAGGACGGGCTCGACGGAGGAGCGGGCCTCGGTGGCGATGCGCCAGCGGTCGCGCCCGTCGGTGGCGTCGAGCGCGTACACCGTGCCGAGGTAGTCGGCGAGGTAGACGCCGCCGCCCGTGACGGCGGGGCCGGGGGCGAAGGCGGGCGGGCAGAGGAAGGCGGCGGGCGCCTCGAAGTGCCAGCGCACGTGCCCGGCGGCCACGTCGATGGCGAGCACGCGGGTGCCGGCGGCCACGTACGCGTAACCGTCCTGCGCCTGGGTGACCCGGACCGGCACACCGCCGCAGGAGGCGGCGTCGCCCACGGGATAGGACCAGCGCTCCTCACCGGTCCTGGCCTCCAGGGCGCGCAGCCGGGCGTCCTTCCAGACGTACACCGTGCCGTCGAAGACGGCGGGCCCGGCCTCGGGCGTCTCGAAGTCGGTCTGGGCCCCGGTGATCTCCCAGAGCTTCTCGCCGTTGGCGGCCTCCCAGGCCTGGACGCCGCCGCCCCGGGTGCCGGTGACGACCGTGCCGCGGGCGGCCTGGAGCGAGTACACCCAGGCATCGGTCGGCAGCCGCCACAGGTCGGTGCCCTCGGCGCCGTCGAGGGCGTAGAGCGTGGGCCCGTCGGAGGCGTGGATGCGGCCGTCGGCGACCGCCATGGACCAGGCGACGTCCCGCGTCTTGAAGCTGCGGCGGCCGGTGCCGACGTCGAGGGCGTGCACCTCGAAGGAGGTGACGTAGACGAGGTTCCCCGCGACGGCGGGTGTGCCCCAGACGTCGTTGGACATCCGGAAGCGCCACGGCCGCCACGCCGTGCCCGCGGCGTCCGGCGCGGGCGCGGGTGCGGGCACGGCGGGCGCGACGCCGTTCGTCGCGGCCTTCGGTCCGGAGGTCCGCGTCCAGGAGGCGGCGAGCCCGGAGTCACCCGGCCCGATGGACGGGCGCGCGGTGACCCGCGGCCCCGGGCCGATCGGCACCTTCGCGCCGGGGAGCCGCACGGGGCCGCCGTCGGGCGAGGGCACGACCGGCGGCCGGGACGGCGCGGGCGGCGGCTGCTGCGGGGGTGGCGGCGCGATGACGGAGGCGGCGGGCGCGGCGGCCCGGCCGGTGCTGCGGCCCGCGGCGGCCGGGACCCTGGCCGGCGGCCTGCCGCCCCTGCGGGCCTCGATCAGCTCGACGGCCCGCTCGGGCAGCCAGGCGGAGGCGGTGCCGCTGTCGTCGTTGCCCGCGCTCTCGGAGGCGAAGAGGTGCGGGGCGAGCTGAGCCTGGAGGTCGGCGGGCGACGGCCGTCTGGTGGCGTCCATCTGCATGCAGGACTCGATCAGCGGACGGAGGTCGTCCGGGAGTCCTTCCAGGTCGGGGCCCTCACGCAGGAGCATGAAGACCGTCTCGACGGGGTTGGCGCCGTGGAAGGGCGCATGCCCGGTCGCGGCGAAGACCAGGGTCGAGCCGAGCGAGAAGACGTCGCTGGCCCCGGTGACGCTGCGGGAGTCCTTGGCCTGCTCGGGCGACATGTACGCGGGCGTGCCGACGGCGACGTTGGTCATGGTCAGCCGGGTGTTGGAGACGCCGGACGCGATGCCGAAGTCGATGACGCGCGGCCCGTCCTCGACGACGAGGACATTGGACGGCTTGAGGTCACGGTGGACGAGCCCGGCGCCGTGGATGGACTCCAGCGCCTCGGCCACGCCCGCCGCCAGCCACCGCACCGCCTGGGTGGGCAGCGGCCCGTGTTCATTCACTATCTCTTCGAGCGAGGGCGCGGGCACATACGCCGTGGCGAGCCAGGGCACGGCGGCGCGCGGGTCGGCGTCCACGACGGCGGCCGTGTAGAAACCGGACACCGCGCGCGCGGCCTCGACCTCGCGCGTGAAGCGGACGCGGAACAGCTGGTCCTCGGCGAGCTCGGTCCGCACCGTCTTGATCGCCACGCGTCGGCCCGACGCCGAGCGCGCCAGATAGACCAGGCCCATGCCACCGGCGCCCAGCCTGCCGAGGACCTCGAACGGGCCGATCCGCCTCGGATCGTGCTGCGTCAGCTGATCCACCACTTGCCCTGCCACCTCCCCGTACGCGGCCACCGAAACGGGCGGCCCCGTGCAGCGTCTCACCACCGAGCCTCTCCGGCGGCACGCACCCTGATTCTTCCTGCCCGAGGCGGCCGTGGCGAACCCGGGGCGTGATCGGGGTGTCTCGGGACAAACCGCGCCGGGGCCGCCCCCGGACGGCGCGGTCAGTCCTGGAGGACCGCGAAAACGGCGCCCTGGTTGTCCCTGATGACAGACATTCGTCCGTACGGGATGTCGGTGGGCGGCATGAGGGCGCGACCGCCGAGCCGGGTGGCCGCCCCGGTCGTGGCGTCGGCGTCGGCGACCGTGAAGTAGACGAGGAAGTGCGGAGGCATCTCGGGGGTGCTGTAACCGTCGGCGGACCGCGCGCCGACGGCGTCGGCGGCGGGGAAGAGCTGGCGCCCGCCGACGGCCGTGTCGGGGCCCGGCTCCGACCCGGCGGGCGACCAGGTCCGGAAGGCGACGCCGGACAGGTCGAGGTCGTGACCCCGGTAGCCGAAGACGCCCTCGTAGAAGGGGTCGACCCGGTCCTTGTCGCGGGAGTACACCTCGGTCCAGCAGAACGCCCCGGGCGCCTGCGTCAGGCCGAAGCCGCGGTGCGTGCCGGCCTGCCAGAGCCCGAAGACGGCGCCCTCGGGGTCGGCGGCGAGCCCCATCGTGCCGAAGGGCCCCACGGTCATGACCTCCGTGACCATGGAGCCGCCCGCCGCCTTGATCCGCCCGGCGAGCGCGGCGGCGTCGGGGGTGGCGAGGTAGACCGTCCATACGGTGGGCATGCGGCCGTCGGCCTTGGGCGCGAGGGCGGCGACGGCCCGCCCGTCGACGTACGCCTGGGTGTAGTGGCCGTACTCCGGCCCCGCCCCCTCGTCGAAGGTCCACCCGAACAGCTCTCCGTAGAACCGCTTGCCGCCCTCGACGTCGGGGAGCATCGCGTCGGCCCAGCACGGCACGCCCTCCGCGTATTCGTCCCCCGTGTCCCGCTCCGCGTAGTCCATGCCAGCCAAGCTAGCGGCGGTCCGCCGGACGCGCAGCACAACAATTCGAACGTGTGATCAATTCCTACGAGACCCTCCCGCACCCCGCTCCCGCGCCCCAACCCCATTTGCACTCGGCCGAATCGCGCTCCGATCACCCGTCGGTAAGCTGACGGCATGACAGGACAGGTACGGACCGTCGACGGCCGCGTGGCCGGTCGGCGCGGTCAGGCGACGCGCCAGAAGCTGCTCGACTGCCTCGGCGACATGCTCAGCTCCTCGCCCTACCGGGACGTCAAAGTCATCGACGTCGCCCGGAAGGCGGGGACTTCACCCGCGACCTTCTACCAGTACTTCCCGGACGTCGAGGGCGCCGTGCTGGAGATCGCGGAGCAAATGGCCGCCGAGGGGGCCGAATTGACCCGGCTCCTCGAAGGCCGGTCGTGGGTCGGCAAGGCGGGCTGGCAGACCTCCCAGGAGCTGGTCGACGGCTTCATGGAGTTCTGGCGCAAGAACGACGCGATCCTCCGGGTCGTCGACCTGGGCGCCGCCGAGGGCGACAAGCGCTTCTACAAGATCCGGATGAAGATCCTCAATTCGGTCAACAACTCCCTTACGGACACCGTCAAGGAGCTCCAGGCCAAGGGCAAGGTCGACAAGGACATCAGCCCGGCCGCCATGGCGGGCTCCATCGTCGCGATGCTCGCCGCGGTCGCCTCGCACCAGCGCGGCTTCCAGACCTGGGGCGTCAAGCAGGCGGAACTGAAGCCCAACCTCGCGACGCTGGTGCATCTGGGCGTGACGGGCAAGAAGCCGGCCAAGTAGTCCAGAACGCATCTCGGCTCGCCGCACTGACCCGGCTCGCCCGTGACCGGCCCCCGCGGGCCCGGCCGGCGCTCACTGCCCGCGCCACCCCCTCCTCTTCTGTCATCCCGGCGGCGGATCACCCAGGTGATCCGCCGCCGCGGTTTTCGCCCCCTCCCGGGGCCGTGGCTCACCGGGCGCGCCGCTCCAGGTGGAACAGCCGTATCTCCCGGTCCACCCGCGCCTGGTACGCCGCGTACGGCGGCCAGAACGCCAGCGCGGCCTCCCAGGCCGCCGCCCTCTCCTCCCCCGTGAGCAGCCGCGCCCGCACCGCGATGTCCTCGCCGCGCCAGTTGATCTCCGCGTCCGGGTGGGCCAGGAGGTTCGCCGTCCACGCGGGGTGGCGGGGACGCCCGAAGTTGGACCCGACGAGGACCCAGCCGCCGGACGCCCCGTCGGGCATGCAGGCCAGCGGCGTACGCCTCGGCAGTCCGCTCCTCGCGCCGCGCACGGTCAGGATCACGCCGGGCAGCATCTGGGCGCTGAGCAGCACTCTCCCGCGCGTGAGGCGGTGCACCGCGCGGTCGAGCGCGGGGATGACGTGAGGCGCGGCCTTCGCGAAGGCCCGGGTCGACGACACCTTCCGCGCCAGGCGGACCCGGGGCGGCATCAGCGGGCCTCCCCCGCCGCCAGAGCGCCGTCCGCTTCGGTCGCCGCCGCCGCGAAGAGCCCGGCCCTCTCGGCCGCGCGGGCCCGCAGCCGGTGCACGGGCCCGAAGAGGAGGTCGTCCCCGGCGGCCCGCTTGACGTACAGGTGCGCGTCGTGCTCCCAGGTGAAGCCGGTCCCGCCGTGCAGCTGCACCGCCTCGGAGGCGGCGGCCCGCAGCGCTTCGAGCCCCTGCGCGAGGGCGAGACCACCGGACCGCTCGGCCGCCGCCCCGCCGCTCTCCGCGGCCCCGGCGGCCCAGGCCGCGTAGTAGGCGGCCGAGCGCGCCGCCTGCACCTGTACGTACACATCGGCGAGGCGGTGCTTGACCGCCTGGAAGGACCCGATCGGCCGCCCGAACTGCTCGCGCCGCCGCACATGCTCCAAGGTCCGCTCCAGGGCGCGGTCCGCGGCCCCCACGGCCTCCGCGGCGAGCACGGCGGCGGCCACGTCGCCGACGTCTTCGAGCGCGGCCGGCACCCGGGAGGCGTCGTCCGGTCCGAGCAATTCGGCCTCCGTGTCGCGCAGTTCGACCCGCGCCAGGGCGCGGGTCTCGTCGAGCGCCGTCTGCCGCGTCCGCACCATGCCGCGCGCCCCCTCCCGCACGAGGAAGAGGAGGGTACGGGAGCGGGCGAAGCCGCCGGTGTGCGCGGCCACGACCAGCAGCTTCGCGCTGTGCCCTGCGAGCACCCGCTCGGCCTGCCCGTACAGCCGCCAGGCCCCGTCGACGGGCCTCGCCTGGACGCCGCCCGCGCGTCCGCCGCCCGCCCAGTCGCCGCCGTTGTCCCCGACGAGGGCGAGCGCGGTGGCGAGCCCGGCCCCCGGGACGGCCAGGGCCGCGGTCAGCCCGCCGTCCGCGACGCGGGACAGGATCCCGGCGCGCTGCCGCCCGGTGCCGAGCGCGAGGACCAGCGGGGCGGCGAGGACCGCGGTGGCCAGGAGCGGGGAGGGGACGAGGGCGCGGCCCAGTTCCTCGCAGCCGAGCGCCAGCTCCGTGGCGGTACAGCCGACGCCCCCGTACGCCTCCGGCAGCGCGAGCCCCGGCAGCCCGAGCCGTCCGGCGAGGGCGGACCAGAGGGCGGAGTCATGGCCCGCCGGGGTGCGCGCGGCGGCCTTGACGTCGTCGGGGCCGCAGCGCTTGGCGACCAGTTCGCGAAGGGTGCGGCGGATCTCGTCCTGTTCCGCGCTGAAGGCGGCGTCCATCGGCAGACTCCTCCCCCGGGCCCGTGGGACGGGGCCGGACCTGACGAGGCGTCATGTTAGGACCGCGGGTGCGATATGCACAGGGCGGGGACGCCGTCCCGGCGCTCTCCCCCGCCTCCCATACCTGATGTACCGTCAGATTTATGTCTGCCGTCACCCGTTCCACGCCCCGCAAGGTCGCCGCCGTCGGGGTCGCGCTGTCGGACTGCGGCCGGGTCGACGAGGCCACGCCCTACGCCCTCCACGCCCAGGCGGCCCGCCGCGCGCTCGCCGACTCGGGGCTCGGCCGGGACGTGATCGACGGCATCGCCTCGGCGGGCCTCGGCGCGCTGGCCCCCGTCGAGGTCGCCGAGTACCTGGGGCTCCGGCCCCGCTGGGTGGACTCCACCTCGGTGGGCGGCGCGACCTGGGAGGTCATGGCCGCGCACGCGGCGGAGGCGATAGCGGCGGGGCGGGCCGACGCCGTCCTGCTCGTGTACGGGTCGACCGCGCGCGCCGACATCAGGGCGGGGCGGCGCACCTCGAACCTCTCCTACGGCGCACGCGGCCCCCTCCAGTTCGAGGCCCCCTACGGGCACTCCCTGATCGCCAAGTACGCGATGGCCGCGCGCCGCCACATGCACGAGTACGGCACGACCCTCGAACAGCTCGCCTCGGTCGCCGTCCAGGCGCGGGCCAACGCGGCGGCCAACCCCGACGCGATGTACCGCGAACCGGTCACGGTGGACGAGGTGCTCGCGGGCCCGATGATCGCGGACCCCTTCACCAAGCTGCACTGCTGCATACGCTCCGACGGCGGCTGCGCGGTCCTCCTCGCCGCCGAGGAGTACGTGACCGACTGCGCGTCGCTGCCGGTGTGGGTCCTCGGCGCGGGCGAGCACGTCTCGCACGCGGCGATGTCGCAGTGGGAGGACTTCACGGTCTCCCCGGCGGCGGTCAGCGGGCGCCTCGCCTTCGAACGGGCCGGGGTGCGGCCCGCGGACATCGACCTCGCGGAGATCTACGACGCGTTCACCTATATGACGCTGGTGACGCTCGAAGACCTCGGTTTCTGCGGCAAGGGCGAGGGCGGCGCCTTCGTCGAGAAGGGGCGGCTGCTGCGGGACGGCGGGCTCCCGACCAACACCGACGGCGGCGGCCTCTCGGCCCAGCATCCCGGGATGCGGGGCCTGTTCCTGCTGGTGGAGGCGGTACGGCAGCTGCGCGGCCAGGCCGGCGAGCGCCAGGTCCACCGCCGTGACGGCAGCCTGCCGGAACTGGCGGTGGCCTCGGGCACGGGCGGATGGTTCTGCTCCTCGGGGACGGTGGTGCTGGGGCGGGGGTGAGGTCCGGCTCGGCGGCCGGGGGGTGCCGCACGGCGGCGGCCGGGCGGGGTGCCGCACAGCGGCGGCCGGCGGGGTGCCGGGCGGCGGCGGCCGGGCGGGGTGCCGCACAGCGGCGGCCGGGCGGCGGGACACAATCGGCGTATGACGACTTCCGAGCCGGGCCGCGTCGCCCCGACCGCGTTCCAGAAGCTGCTGCGGGCCCAGCGGGTCTGGGACGTCGAGCTGCCGGTCTTCGATCCGGCCCGGGCTCCCGCCGCCCCGCTGCCCCTCTTCCACCAGTGGTTCGCCGAGGCGGTGGCCGCCGGGCAGACCGAGCCGCACACCATGGGCCTGGCGACCGTGACCGAGGACGGCGGCCCCGACGTGCGGACCGTGATGCTGCACGACGCCGACGGCCATGGCTGGCACTTCGCCTCGCACGCGAGCAGCGCCAAGGGCCGCCAGCTCGCCGCCCGCCCGGAGGCCGCCCTGCACTTCTACTGGCCCGCGCAGGGCCGGCAGATCCGGATCAGGGGCCGCGTCACGAGCGCCCCGCACGCCGAGAGCCTGGCCGATCTGCACGCCCGGTCGACGGGCGCGCTCGCGGCGGCGCTCGTCGGCCATCAAAGCGAAGTGCTCGACTCGTACGAGGAGTTGGAGCGCTCGTCGGACACGGCCTGGGCCCGCGCGCAGGCGGAGCCCGACGCGGACTCGCCGACGTGGACGCTGTACGTCCTCGACCCCGTGGAGGCCGAGTTCTTCCAGGGCGACGCCCGGCGCAGGCACGTCCGGCTCCGGTACCGCAGGGCCGCCGAGCGCGAGGCCTGGGAACGGGAGCTGCTCTGGCCGTGACGGTCCCGCACCGACGTCCGGCGCCGGTCCCTGCCCCGGTCCCGGCGCCGCCCCCTGCCCGCTCGGTCAGCGCGCGAAGTCGACCTGGACGAAGTCCCGTACGGGCCGGTAGCCGAGCCGCTGGTAGAGGCCGTTGCTCGTGGGGTTGGCGAGGTCGGTGAAGAGCAGGACCTCCGCCGCGCCCGCGTCGAGGGCGGCACGGGAGACCGCGGCCGTGACGGCGCCCGCGTAGCCGCGACCGCGCAGGCCGGCCGGAGTGTAGACGGGGGCGACACGGACCTGCCCCGCGGTGCGGCGGGTGACGCCGGCCATGGCGACCGGGGTGCCGTCGGGGGTCTCCCAGAGAGTGACGCCCCCATAGGCGATACGGGACTCCGCCCACTCCTCGGCAGCCATGGCGGGGCGCTCGCCGACCGCCTCGCCGAACTCGTCGTGCCAGCGCGCGAGCAGGGCCCGGTCGGCACCGGTGGCGACGCGCGCGGCCCCGGGCGGTGCGGGCTCGGGCGGGGCGAGGGTGCCGAGCCGGTACAGGCGCTGCTGGAGGCCGACGCTCGCGCCGGCTCCGGTCCGCTTCTCCCAGGCACTGGCGAAGATCTCCGCCGTGGCGCGGTCGGCGGCGACGCCGGGCAGGTCCGGGCTGACCTCGGCGAGCTGCCCGGCCAGGGCGAGGGCGGCCTCGGACGCCTCGGGGCCGAGGGCGTCCAGCGGGCTGAGGAGCGGCCGGTGGGGCGGGGTCCGCACGAAGGCGCCCCGGACGGCGCCGTCGGCTCCGGCGTACGTACCGAAGAGGGGTGCCCCGTCCCCGTACACCTGGAGCCCCCGCACGCGGAGGGTGTCGGTCACGCTGAGCAGGGCGGTGTGCAGGGCGGGTGCGGAGCGCAGGAACGCGCGGGCCTCGGCGAGGAAACCACCGAGGTCAGAGGTCAACCGCCAGCCGGCGGGGGTGCGGGGGCCGGCCACGGGGGCGCGGGGGCCAGAAACGGGGGCGCGGGGGCCGGAAGCGGGGGCCGGTGCGGGGTTCGAGGCCACTCCGGGGTCCGGGGCGGCCTCGGAGCGCGGGGACAGTTCAGGGTCCAGGGATGCGTCAGGGCCCGGGACGGCCTCGGAGCGCGGCGACGGTTCACGGCTCGGGGGTGTTCCGTGACTCCGGGGTGTTCCGTGACTCCGGGGTGTTTCGATGCTGGGGTCCATGCGCCATGTTCCCCCTCGCGCGGGCACCGGCGCCTTCGAATTTCCTCGCGCGGAGGTGAGGTTGGCGCGGGCCGGCGGGGTCAGCCCGCCGCCGGGCGGAACACCGCGACCGCCACCCCCTCCGCCGCCTCCCGGAACGTCACCTCCAGCGGCATCCCGATCCGCAGCGCGTTCTCCTCGCAGCCGACGACCTCCGTCATCATGCGCGGTCCCTCGGCGAGGTCGACGACGGCGGCGGTGTAGGGGACGCGGTCGCCGAAGGGAGGCAGGTCGTTGCGGTGCACCACCGACCAGGTGTAGAGCGTGGCCAGGCCGCTCGCCCGCTCCCAGGTGACGTCGTCGCTCCAGCAGCGGGGGCAGAACTCGCGGGGGTAGTGGTGCGCCGCGCCGCACGCCCCGCAGCGGCGGATCAGCAGCGTGCCCCCGGCCGCCGCGTCCCAGTAGGGGCGGGTGGCGGCGTCGGGCTCAGGGAGGTCGAAGCGCGCGGTCGCGCGCGGGTCCCCGGCCATCAGGAGAGCCCGAGGGCGTGGTCGCGGGGCCAGGGCTGCCGGGACATGGCGAGGATGACGTCAAGGAGCAGCCCGACGGCCAGGGCGACCGTGGTCAGGAAGCCGGCGATCAGGGCGAGATCGAGGCCGAGACCGAGGCCGAGACCGAGGGCGAGTCCGGCGTGGACTCCGACGTACGCCATGGTCCCGGGGCGCGGCGCGACGCCCGTGTCGAAGCCGCCGCGGACCACCGACCACCGGTGTCTCGCGGCCACGTCCGAGGCCCACTCGCCCCCCGCGCCCCGCTCGAACCGGCCTTTCCCGTCCTTGTGGCGCCAGCACTCCAACCAGAGACCGAGGCCGACGCGGAGCACGGCGAGCCGTTCACCCCCGGTGAGCCAGATCGCGTCCATGCGGCGGCCTCTCCCACGTCGGCTGGTCCCCCACGTTCCTGACGGTACGTCAGTTCAGCGCAACCAGCGATGGGCGCGCAAGGGGCGTGCACCCGGCGCACCCGTGATCGATTCGCAACCGGTTCCGGACTTGACCGATACCCATCAAGTAGGTGCGCGGTTACTCTCCAGTCATGGCCGACTCGACATACCCGCCAGCCGCCCGTCAGGACCGCCCGGTGTACGTCATCGGCGCCGGTCCCGGAGGCCTCGCCACGGCGGCGGCCCTGGGCACCCGGGGCATACGCGTGGTCGTCCTGGAGAAGGGCGAGCGCGTCGGCACCTCCTGGCGCGGCCACTACGACCGCCTGCGCCTGCACACCACACGCCGGCTCTCGGCGCTGCCGGGACTGCCGATCCCGCGCGCGTTCGGGCGGTGGGTCTCCCGCGACGACGTCATCCGCTACCTGGAGAAGTACGCCGAGCACCACCGCATCGACGTCGTCACCGGAGTCGAGGTCACCGGCATCGAGCGAACCGCCGACGGCACCGGGTGGCTGCTGCGCGCGACCGGCGGCCGGGAGCTGACCGCAGGAGCGGTGGTGGTCGCCACCGGCTACAACCACACGCCCCGCATCCCGGACTGGCCCGGCCGCGACACGTACTCCGGCGAACTCCTGCACGCCCGCGACTACCGCAACCCCACCCCCTTCACCGGCAAGGACGTCCTCGTCGTCGGCGTCGGCAACACCGGCGCCGAGATAGCCGTCGACCTCGCCGAGGGCGACGCCGCCCGGGTCCGCCTCGCCGTGCGCACCGCCCCGCACATCGTGCGCCGCTCCACCGCCGGGTGGCCCGCGCAGCTCACGGGCATCCTGTGCCGCAGGCTGCCGACCGCCCTCGTCGACCGGCTCGCCGCGCCGGTCGCGAGGATCAGCGTCCCCGACCTGTCCCGGCACGGGCTGCCGCGTCCCCGCACGGGCCTGTACTCGCGGGTCCGGCAGGGCGCGATACCCGTGCAGGACGTCGGCCTGATCGACGCCGTGCGCACGGGCCGGGTCGAACCGGTCGCCGCCGTACGGTCCTTCGCGGGCGGCGAGGTCACCCTCGCGGACGGCAGCGTGATCACCCCGGACGTCGTCATCGCGGCCACCGGCTACCGTCGCGCTCTCGAAGACCTGGTCGGCGACCTCGTCCCCCTCGACGAGCGCGGCCGCCCGGCCGTCCACGGCCGCCGCACCTCCCGGCAGGCCCCCGGCCTGTATTTCACCGGCTTCACCAACCCCATCAGCGGCATGCTCCGCGAACTCGCCCACGACGCGGAGAAGATCGCGAAGTCGATCACCAGGGCCCTCGCCAAGGCCGAGGCGAAGGCCGACGCCGCCGCCGCGAAGGCCAGGCGTCGCGATGCGGCCGGGGTCCGGGGCGCGGCCGGAGGCCGGGATGCGACCGCCCCCGAGGGCGGGACACCGGCCGGGGCCGAGGCCGAGACGCCGACCAGCGCCGAGGGTGAGCCGGCAGCCGAGCCCCCAGGCAAGGCGGCAGCCAAGGCCAGCACCACGTCCGAGTAAGTCCACCCACACCCCGAGGCCACGCCGGACCGCCCCGGGTCACCCCCGCCCCCTCCGCCCCCGGGGCCGAATCGCGACCTTGGCACGGCGCGGATTCTGCGCTTCCGTGGAAGCGGGCCACGCACACCCCACGCCCCATGCTCCGCTCACGCCCCGCTCCGACCCCCGCCCCCGGGCTCCGCACCCGGGAGCCGGAAGCCCGCACCCCGGAGCCGGAAGCCCGCACCCCGGAACCGAAGGCCCGAAGTCCACAACCCGGAGCCAGAAGCCCACAACCTGCACTCCACACCGCGCACCCCGCAGCCTGGCACCCAAGGCCGCAAGCCCAAGCCGCAAGCCAAGGCGCAAGCCCCAGGCCGCGAGTCCAAGCCGCAAGCCCGGAGCCGGAAGTCTTTGCACGCAGCACCATTCCTGACGCCACGTCAGTTCAGTAATCTGACTAGGCGTCAGTTACTTGCCGTCACACAGGAGCGGGCGGACCGATGCTTGGATCGACTCACGGCACCTTCACCACCGACCCCCGCCGCGCGCATGTCGTGGCCTGCGGCGAACTCCCCCGTCACGCAGTCCACGGCACGGCCGCAACGGCGGACGACCTGGACGTCAGCGGCCGGCCGCTGCACTCCGACGTGCCCGACCTGGACCGCTTCTTCCGCCCCGAGTCCGTCGCCGTCATCGGCTCGTCGGACACCGAGGGGCGTCCCAACACCGGCATCACCCGGCAGCTGTTCGCCTGGGCCGAACGCGTCGGCGCGCGCCTGCACCCCGTGCACCCCACCCGTACGTCCGTCTTCGGCACCACCTGCTTCCCCTCCGTCGCCGACCTGCCCGAACAGGTCGATCTCGCCGTCCTCCTGGTCGCCGACCCGCTGCCCGTCGTCGAGCAGCTCGCCGAGGAGAAGGTGCGGTTCGCCGTGGCCTTCGCCTCCGGGTTCGCCGAGACCGGCGAGGAGGGGGCCCTCGCCCAGGCCAGGCTCGCCGCCGCCGTCCAGCGCTCGGGAATGCGGCTGCTCGGCCCGAACACCAACCTCAACGCCTTCGAGCACTTCCGCGAGGACCTCGAAGGCCCCGCCATCGCGCTCATCACCCAGTCCGGCCACCAGGGCCGCCCCGTCTTCGCCCTCCAGGAGCTCGGCGTCCGCCTCTCGCACTGGGCGCCCACCGGCAACGAGGCCGACCTGGAGACCTCCGACTTCCTCTCCTACTTCGCGGAGCGGCCCGAGGTCGGCGTCATCGCGGCATACGTCGAGGGCCTCAAGGACGGCCGCGCCTTCCTGCTCGCCGCCGACCGGGCGGCCCGGCGCGGGGTGCCCGTCGTCGCCGTCAAGGTCGGCCGCACCGAGGCGGGCGCCCGCACGGCCGCCTCACACACCGGCAAGCTGACCGGCGCCGACGCGGTGGTGGACGCGGCGATGCGGCAGTTCGGCGTGATCCGCGTCGACGGCCTCGACGAGCTGCAGGACACCGCGGCGCTGCTCGCCCGGGCCCGCCCGCCGCGGGCCGAGGGCGTCGCCGTCTATTCGATCTCGGGCGGCACGGGCGCGCACTTCGCCGACCTGGCGACGGAGGCGGGCCTGACCCTGCCCGCGCTCGGCGGGGCCAAGCAGGCGGAGCTGCACCAGTGGATACCGGAGTATCTGGACGTCGCCAATCCCGTGGACAGCGGTGGTCACCCCGTCGGCGACTGGCGGGGGCGGAAGATCATCGACGCGATCCTGGACGATCCGCAGGTGGGGGTGCTCATCTGCCCCATCACCGGGCCGTTCCCCCCGATGAGCGACCAGCTCGCGCAGGACCTCGTGGACGCGGCGGAGCGGACGGACAAGCTGGTCTGCGTGGTGTGGGGGTCGCCCGTCGGCACCGAGGACGCCTACCGCGAGACGCTGCTGGGCTCCTCGCGCGTCGCCACCTTCCGCACCTTCGCCAACTGCATCACGGCGGTACGCGCCCATCTGGACCACCACCGCTTCACCGCCCACTACCGCTCCCCCTTCGACGAGGCGCCGCGCACGCCCTCCCCCTCCTTCCGCAAGGCGCAGGCGCTGATGCGGCCCGGCCAGCAGCTCAGCGAGCACGCGGCGAAGCAACTGCTGCGCGCGTACGGCATTCGCGTACCCCGGGAGCAGTTGGTGACCAGCGCCGCGGCGGCCGTGCGCGCGGCCGGCCTGGTCGGCTATCCGGTCGTCATGAAGGCCTCCGGGGCGCAGCTCGCGCACAAGACCGAACTGGGCCTGGTCAAGGTGGGACTGACCTCCGCCAGCCAGATTCGCGACGCCTATCGGGAGCTGACGGACATCGCCCGCTACGAGGGCGCCGAGCTGGACGGCGTCCTCGTCTGCCAGATGGTCGAGCGGGGCGTCGAGATGGTCGTCGGCGTCACGCACGACACGCTCTTCGGCCCGACGGTGACGGTCGGTCTCGGCGGCGTGCTCGTCGAGGTCCTGCGGGACACGGCCGTGCGGGTGCCGCCCTTCGGGGACGACCAGGCGCAGGCGATGCTGTCCGAGCTGCGCGGACGCGCCCTGCTCGACGGGGTCAGGGGCGGGCCGCCCGCCGACGTCGACGCGCTGGTCGAGGTCGTGCAACGGGTGCAGCGCATGGCCCTTGAGCTGAGCGGCGAACTGTCCGAGCTGGACATCAACCCGCTGATGGTGCTGCCGCGCGGGCAGGGCGCCGTGGCGCTCGACGCCCTCGCCGTCTGCCGCTGACGCGCGCCGCGCGCCGCGGCGGGCCCGCACCCCACCCCATACGAAACGGAGCCACCCCCACATGACAGCCTCCCCCGACGCCGAGCCCATACCCGGACCTGGATCCACACCCAAGCCCGCACGCGAGTCCACACCCGAGCCCGCACGAAAGTCCGCGCCCAGGTCCGCACCCGAATCCGGACCTGTGTCCACATCCGGTGATCCCCCCTCTGACCCATTGGTACTCCACACCACTGACAACGGCGTCTCATGGATCACGCTCAACCGCCCCGAGGCGATGAACGCCATCACCCCGGACCAGCGCGAACGCCTCATAGCGCTGCTCGACGAGGCGTCCCGCGACCCCGGCGTACGGGCGGTGGTGATCACCGCGACGGGCCGGGGCTTCTGCGCGGGCGCCGACCTGCGGGGCGCGCCCGCGGCGGCCGAACGGCTGCCGGGTGACGTGGCCCGCACGATCCGCCTGGGCGTCCAGCGGCTGATCGCGGCGGTCCTCGACTGCGAGAAGCCGGTGATCGCCGCGGTGAACGGCACGGCGGCGGGCATCGGGGCGCACCTGGCGTTCGCCTGTGACCTGGTGCTGGCGGCCGAGAGCGCCCGGTTCATCGAGGTGTTCGTCCGCCGGGGCCTCGTGCCGGACGGCGGCGGCGCGTACCTGCTGCCGCGCCTGGTGGGGCCGCAGCGGGCCAAGGAGCTGATGTTCCTCGGCGAGTCCGTGTCCGCCGCGGAGGCGCACCGGATCGGCCTCGTCAACCGTGTCGTGCCGGCCGACGAGCTGGCGACGACGGCGAGGAAGTGGGCCGAGCGCCTGGCCATGGGCCCGACGCGGGCCCTGGCGCTGACCAAGCAGCTGGTCAACGCCTCTCTGGAGGCGGACAGGGCGACGGCCTTCGCGGCGGAGGCGGCGGCGCAGGAGATCAACATGACCACGGCGGACGCGCACGAGGGCGTGGCCTCGTTCGTGGAACGCCGCAGCCCCTCGTACCGGGGACGGTAACGGCCCCCCTTCCCATCTGATGGGCCGTCAGTTCTAATGGCGGACGTGATGGGACACGCAGGGATGGCGGCCACCGCCGTCCGCTACCTCCGGTCGGTCGGGGCCTCCACCAGCAGAGGGGCCGCCGCTCAAGCGCCGGTCGCGGCCGGGGGGTACCCGCGGCTGCGGGCGGTCGGGGACGACGAGCGGGCGTCGGTCGACCCGGCGGAGTTCCGCCGGGTGCTGGGGAACTTCGCGACGGGCGTCACGGTGATCACCGCGCGGCCGGCGGAGGGCGGACCCGCGGGCTTCGCCTGCCAGTCCTTCGCCTCGCTCTCCCTCGATCCGCCCCTGGTCTCCTTCATGGTGGCGCGTACGTCGACGTCATGGCCGCGCATCGCGCGCGCGGGCGCCTTCTGCGTGAACGTCCTCGGCGTCGGTCAGTCGGATCTCTGCCGCGGCTTCGCGGTCAGCGGCGCCGACAAGTTCGCGGGGGTGGCGTACGACGCGGCGCCCGTGTCCGGGGCACCGCGCCTGGCCGGGGCGACGGCGTGGATCGACTGCACGATCCAGGCCGTGCACACCGGCGGCGACCACCTCATCGTGGTCGGCCGCGTGGACGCGCTCGGCGCCGCCGGAGGGGACGCGGAGCCGCTCCTCTTCCACCGGGGAGCGTTCGGCCGCTTCACGCGCTGACGGAGGCGGGGAGGGAGCCGGAGCCGCCCGGTTCGCGCCGCCGGATCACGAGGGCCATGAGGGCGGCCGCCGCGCACAGCGCCCCGGAGGCGTACCACATCACGTCGTACGAGCCGAAGGTGTCGCGCGCGACGCCGCCGAGGAAGGCGACGAGGGCGGCGCCGATCTGGTGCGAGGCGAGGACCCAGCCGAAGACGATGGCGCTGTCCTCGCCGTACTGCTCGCGGCAGAGGGCGAGGGTGGGCGGGACGGTGGCGACCCAGTCGAGGCCGTAGAAGACGATGAAGAGCAGCATCGGCGGGTGGACGGCCGGCGCGAGCAGGATCGGCAGGAAGAGCAGCGAGACGCCGCGCAGGGCGTAGTAGACGGCGAGGAGGCGCCGCGCGTCGAAGCGGTCGGTGAACCAGCCGGAGGCGATCGTGCCGACGACGTCGAAGACGCCGATCACGGCGAGGAGCGAGGCGGCGGCCTGCACGGGCATGTGCGCGTCGTGTGCGGCGGGCACGAAGTGGGTCTGGACCAGGCCGTTCGTCGAGGCGCCACAGATCGCGAAGCTCCCGGCGAGCAGCCAGAAGGGGCCGGTGCGGGCCGCGTCGCGGAGCACCTTCAGGGTGCGCCGGGCGGCTCCGTCGACGGGCGGCGGCTTCGGCACGAACGCGTCTGCCCCATACGGCTTCAGCCCGACATCCGCCGGATGGTCCCGCAACAGCAGCCATACGAAGGGGACGACGGCCAGAGCGGCGAGCGCGACCGTCACGGCGGCCGGACGCCAGTCGTGCTCTTCCACCACCCAGGAGAGGACGGGAAGGAAGATCAGTTGCCCCGAGGCGGACGCCGCCGTGAGGATGCCGGTGACCAGTCCGCGCCGCGCGGTGAACCACCGGTTGGTGACGGTGGCGGCGAACGCGAGCGCCATGGAGCCGGATCCGAGCCCGACGAGCAGCCCCCAGCACAGGAGCAGTTGCCAGGCGGAGTCCATCCACACCGTGAGGCCGGAGCCGAGGGAGATGACGACCAGGGCGACCGCGACGACCTTGCGGATGCCGAAGCGGTCCATCAGCGCGGCGGCGAAGGGGGCGGTCAGGCCGTACAGCGCGAGGTTGACGGAGACCGCGAGACCGATGGTGCCACGCGACCAGTCAAACTCCTCGTGCAACGGGTCGATGAGCAGGCCCGGCAGCGAGCGGAACGCGGCGGCGCCGATGATCGTCACGAACGTGACGGCGGCGACGAACCAGGCGCGGTGGATACGGGTACGGCGCGGCCCGGGGTCCGCGCCGCTCGGCGATGCGGTCCGCGCGGGCGGCTTGGTTGTCTGGGTCACGTCAGACAGCATCCGGCCACGGCGGTTCCGGTTCGAGTGGCCCGAAGGACAGCGTTCGCTAGGATCGGGCCATGGCCGCCCAGGAAGCACAGAGCACCGCGACGCCCCGCCGCCACCGTGTCGTCGTCCTCGCCCTGGACGGGGTGATCCCCTTCGAACTGGGCATCCCGCAGCGCATCTTCGGCCGCGCGCGCGACGCCGGGGGCAGGCGCCTGTACGAGGTCGTGACCTGCGGGGTGCGCGGCCCCGGGGCGGTCCGCACGGACGCCGACTTCGACATCACGGTCACCCACGGCCCCGAGGCGCTCGCCACGGCGGACACGGTCGTGGTCCCCGCCTCGTACGAGCTGGGCCCGGTCTACGAGGAGGGCCGGCTGACCGACGAACTGACCGCCGCCCTGAGCCGGCTCAATCCGGCCGCACGCCTGGTCGCCATCTGCACCGGCGGCTACGTCCTGGCCGCCGCCGGCTTCCTCGACGGCCGCCCCGCCACCACGCACTGGTCGTCGGCGGATCACTTCCAGGCGCTGTTCCCGCAGGTCGAGGTGGACGCGGATGTGCTGTTCATCGACGACGGCGACGTCCTGACGTCGGCGGGCGTGGCGGCGGGGGTCGACCTCTGCCTCCACCTGGTGCGCCGCGACCACGGCAGCGCGGTGGCCGGCGAGGTGGCCCGCCGCACGGTCGTGCCGCCCCACCGGGACGGCGGGCAGGCCCAGTACATCCGGCGGCCGGTGCCCGAGCCGCAGCTCGCGACCACGCGGGAGGCCCGCGCCTGGGCGCTGGGCCGTCTCGACCAGCCGCTCCAGCTGCGGGACCTCGCGGAGCGGGAGGCGATGTCGGTACGCACCTTCACGCGCCGGTTCCGCGAGGAGGTCGGGATGAGCCCGGGGCAGTGGCTGACGCAGCAGCGGGTGGAGCGGGCGCGGCATCTGCTGGAGTCCAGCGATCTCTCCGTCGACCAGGTCGCGCGGGACGCCGGCTTCGGCACGGCGCAGTCGATGCGGCAGCACCTGCAGGCCGCGCTCGGAGTCACCCCCACGGCCTACCGCCGCACATTCCGCGAGCCCCCCGCCACACCCCCGGGCGCCTGTCCCCCCTCGGCCTCTTCCACCCCGCGCAAGAACCTCTCCCACCCACCCGTCCACAACTCCGCGGCTGAATCCGCCTCGTAGGGGGCCATGCCGGAGTTCGGGAAAGCCATGCGGGGTAGGGACGCGAGCCGTCGGAGGCCCCGGGGCAGCGAGCGGACAGAGGCACCCCCCTCGCGGGAAGTCGGCAGAAGCCCAAGGGGGGCCTTTGGGGGCGGACAGACCCGAGACGAGTCCATGGGCGGCCGAGGGACAGCTGGACGTGCCGTCGTCGTTCGCCCCGTCCGACGACGGCCCGCAGTCGGGTCGCGGCCGGAGGGGTCGTGGCGGTATGTCCGCCCGGAGCACGGTACGCACGGCTGCGGGGGCCCGCAGCGATCCGGCGGCCACGCAGGCGATAGCGAGGACGGACATACCGGTGCGGCCCCGCCCCGAAAGCCCAGCGATGCACGCCACGAGACGAGGCGCCCCGAAAGACCAGCGAGGACCCCACAACCGCGAGGCGAGTCGAGGCACCACCGCGAAGCGAGACCCACCGCGAGCGCGAGGCTAGGCCCACCATGACCGCGAAGCGAGACCCACCACAACCGCGAAGCGAGGCCCACCGCGAGCGCGAAGCGAGACCCACCGCGAGCGCGAAGCGAGACCCACCACAACCGCGAGGCGAGGCGAGGCAAGGCCAGGCGAGTCCAGGCGCTGCGGCGAGGTGGCCCAGGAACCAGCCGCCCAGGTCAGAACGTGAGGATCGCGCGAGCCACCCCACCCGCCCCCGCATCCTCCGCCGCCTTCGCGAAATCCTCCACCCCGTACGTCGACGTCACCAACTCGTCGAGCAGCAACCGCCCCTCCCGGTACAGCGACGCGTACAGCGCGAAGTCCCGCTGCGGTCGCGCACTCCCGTACCGGCACCCCAGGATCGACTTGTCCAGGAACAGCGACGAGACCACGAACGACGCCTCCGCCGCAGCCGCCGGCATCCCGAGCAGGATCGCCTGCCCATGCCGGTCCAGGAGCTCGATCGCCTCCCGCGCCAGCGAAACCCGCCCCACACACTCGAAGACATGGTCCGCCCCACCCGGCAGCACCTCCCGAACCGCCCCCGTGGAGGAACAGAAGTCCGTGGCCCCGAACCGCCGCGCCACCCCCTCCTTCCCCGCGTCGGTGTCCACGGCCACCACCATCGAAGCCCCCGCGATCCGCGCCCCCTGCACCACGTTCAGCCCGATCCCCCCGGCCCCGATGACGACCACCGAGTCCCCCCGCCCGACCCGCGCCCGGTTCAACGCCGCCCCCACCCCCGTGACCACCGCACACCCGATCAACGCCGCGGACGTCAACGGAATGTCCTCGGGAATCCGCACCGCCTGCACGGCCTTGACGACCGTGCGCTCGGCGAAGGCGGAGTTCGCCGCGAACTGGTACACCGGCCGCCCGCCCCGCGAGAACGGCTGCTCGGGCCGCCCGATGGCCGCACGGCACATGGTCGGCCGCCCCCGCCCGCACTCACCGCAGGTGCCGCAGTTCGCGATGGTGGAGAGCGCCACGTGGTCACCGGGGGCGACATGCGCGACCCCGGCGCCGACCGCCGAGACGACCCCGGCCCCCTCATGCCCCAGCACCACCGGCGACGGAAACGGAATGGTCCCGTCGATCACGGAGAGGTCGCTGTGACAGAGCCCGGCCGCGGCGACGGCGACCTGGACCTCGCCCGGCCCGGGGCCCCGTACCTCCAGGTCGTCGACGACCTCGACACGCTTCCCGTCGAAGAGGACACCCCTCACCACGCACCCCTCACCGAGGCCCCCTGGCCTCTCTCGGCAGACCGAGCACGCGCTCGGCGATGATGTTGCGCTGGACCTCGTCGGAGCCGCCGTAGATGGTGTCGGCGCGGGAGAACAGAAAGAGCCGCTGCGCGGCGTCGATCTCGTACGGCGAGTCCTCGGACCAGTCACGCCCCGCGACCGCCCCCAAGGCCCCCCTCACCTCCACGGCCAGCTCCCCCAACCGCTGATGCCACCGCCCCCACAACAGCTTGGCCACGCTCGGCCCACCCGCAGCCCCCCCAAGCCCTCCAGAAACCTCAGCCCCCCGAGATCCCCCAAGCCCCCCAGGCCCTACTGGCCCCCCAGACCCAGACCCCCCAGACCCTCCAGCCCCACCGCCCCCCAACGTCCGCAACGCATTCCATCGCATAACCCTCAGCTCGGCCCACAACCGCACCACCCGCTCCCGCACCACCGCATCCCCCACCGCCCCCGAGGCGACGGCGTCGCGCACGACCCCCGCCAGCTCCTCCGCGAAGCCGATCTGCTGGGCCAGCGTGGAGACCCCGCGTTCGAACCCGAGGAGCGCCATGGCGACGGCCCACCCGTGGCCCTCACCGCCCACGACATGCGAGGCACGCGCCCGCGCACCGTCGAAGAAGACCTCGTTGAACTCGCTGGACCCGGTGAGCTGCCGGATGGGCCGCACCTGGATCCGCCCCGGCTGGTCCATCGGCACCAGGAGCAGGGAAAGACCCCGGTGTCCCGATGACCCCGCCTCCGTCCGCGCGAGCACGAAACACCAGTCGGCCTCCCGCGCGAGCGACGTCCAGATCTTCTGCCCCGTGACGGCGTAGGCGCCCCCGCCGGGCTCCCGCACGGCACGGGTCCGCACCCCCGCCAGGTCGGAGCCGGCCCCCGGTTCGCTGTATCCCTGGCACCACAGCACCTCCCCCCGGGCGATCCCGGGCAGGAACTCGTCGCACAGCTCCCTCCCGCCGTGGGCCAGCAGCGTCGGCGCGAGCAGGTTCTCGCCGATGTGCCCGCACCGCCCCGGCGCCCGCGCGCGTGCGTACTCCTCGGCCCAGACGACCTGCTGGGTCAGCGTGGCCCGCCGGTTGCCGTAGTCGCCGTGCGCACCGGAGTCCCAGCCGAGCCCGATCCATCCGCCACGCCCCAGCTCGCGCTCCCAGGCCCGCCGGACCGCGCCGGCCTCGTGTTCGCCGCCGGGGCCGCCGCTGCCCGCCGCACGGGCGTAGTCACCGGTGAGGTGCTCAGCGAGCCACGCCCGCGCCTCCGCCCGGAACCGCTCGTCCTCGGGGCCGAACCCGAAATCCACGGCGGGTCCTAGGCGTTGGGCCGCTGACGGGCGGCCGCCGCATCGGCCATGGCCTCCACCTGGGCCAGCAGCGGCATCGGATCGGCGCCGACCGTCCCGGGCAGGAAGTCCGCGATCTTCTCCGGGGTCCAGGCGCCGTCCGCGTACCCGGCGCGCAGCTCCCGCGGCTGCGCCCATACGGCGATCTTGGGTCCGGCGATCGTGTAGACCTGCCCGGTGATCTTCTCCGCGCGGGCCCGGTCGCTGAGCAGATAGGTGACGAGCGCGGCGACGTCCTCCGGCTCCCCGATCTCCTTGAGCTCCATGGGGACGTTCGCCGACATGCGCGTACGGGCCACGGGGGCCACGGCGTTGGCGGTCACCCCGTACTTGTGGAGCCCCAGCGCCGCGCTGCGCACCAGGGAGATGATCCCTCCTTTGGCGGCGCTGTAGTTGGCCTGGGCGACGGAGCCCTGGTGGTTGCCGCTGGTGAAGCCGATCAGCGTGCCCGAGCCCTGCTTCCGCATGACCGCGGAGGCCGCCCGGAAGACGGTGAACGTGCCCTTCAGGTGGGTGGCGACCACGGGGTCCCACTCCTCCTCGGACATGTTGAACAGCATCCGTTCGCGCAGGATGCCGGCCACGCACACCACGCCGTCGACGCGCCCGTACTCGGCGAGCGCCACGTCGACGACGCGCTGCCCGCCCGCCATGGACGAGATGTCGTCGGCGACGGCGACGGCCTCGCCGCCGGCGGCCCTGATCTCCTTGACCACGGCGTCGGCCACCTCGCTCGCCGGCTCGCCGCCCGCCATGGAGACGCCGTAGTCGTTGACGACCACCTTGGCGCCCTCGGAGGCCGCGGCGAGGGCGACGGCCCTGCCGATGCCGCGTCCGGCGCCGGTCACGGCGACCACCTTGCCTGCCAAGAAGTTCCCCACGTCCGGCCCCTTCCCGCGGTTTCTGACGGTCCGTTAGATTCTATGGCCCGTCAGACACGGAAAGACAAGCCCCGGGGAGCACCCATGTCAGACACGGACGCCGCCCTTCCGGGCCCGCCCCTCTCCGCCCCGTCCGCCCTGCCGCCCGCGTTCCACGACCTGGCCAAGCGCGTGAACAACTGGGGCCGTTGGGGCGTCGGGGACGAGATCGGCACGCTGAACCTCATCACCGACGAGGTCGTGCGCCGGGCCGCCGCCGAGGTCCGCACGGGCCGCCGCGTCCCGCTCGCCCTTCCCCTGAAGGAGGGCGGCGTCCAGACGGGCATGATCCCGGGCCGCGTGAACCCCCTCCACACGATGGTGCAGATCAACCAGGAGCTCTTCGGCCCCGGCACGGTCGCCACCAGCGACGACGCGGTGACGATGGGGCTCCAGGCGGCCACCCACTGGGACGCGCTCACCCACGCCTCGCACTCCGGGAAGATCTACAACGGCCGCCCCGCGGGCACCATCACGGCACACACCGGCGCCCGGTTCAGCGGCATAGACGCGATCCCGTACGTCGTCTCGCGCGGCGTCCTGCTCGACGTGGCGCGCGCCAAGGGGCTCGACCGGCTGCCCGGCGACCACGCGGTGACGCCCCAAGATCTCGACGAGGCCGCGGAGTTCGGGCGTGTCGAGGTCCGCGCGGGGGACATCGCCCTCGTGCGCACGGGGCAGATCCAGGTCTGCCTCGCGGGCGACAACCACGCGTACGGCCATCCGTCGCCCGGCCTCTCGGTGCGCACACCCGAGTGGTTCCACGCGCGCGACGTGGCGGCGGTCGCCAACGACACCCTCACGTTCGAGATCTTCCCGCCCGAGATCGAGGACCTGTGGCTGCCCGTGCACGCGCTCCACCTGGTGGAGATGGGGATGATCCAGGGCCAGAACTGGAATCTCGAAAAGTTGTCCACAGCCTGTGCAGAACTTTCCCGGTACGCGTTCCTGCTCTCCGCGATGCCCGAGCCGTTCGTCGGCGGCACGGGCACGCCCGTGGCTCCGGTGGCCGTGCTGTAGGGATGCGGGAACGGCGGCGCGCGGACTCCGCCCCCCGAGTGCGGTGCCGCACGCCGCCTTCCGGCTCGGCGTTCGACGCTCACCCTCGCGTGCGCGAGGGGGCCGACGCCGACTGTGCGACCCGCGTCTCGGCAAGGACTGCCGTGTCCGGCGCCCTCGTCGTCCCCTCGCGGCGAATCGCTGCCCACAAGCGTGATCAATCGGACACGATGCGTCAATACCCGCTGGGCGAAACAGGAATTATGCCTGGTTTACCCCACCCGCGCACGGGCGTGCGCATCGCGTCACGCCACGGCGCACACGGCGCAGGATCCGCACCGCTCCGGACGACCCCGGACATCGTGTTCGTCCGGTGACGCGGACCCAGACGGCCTCGTGAGCCGTGTCCACGCCGGTCCATCCGCTGTCGCGGGGTTCAGACGGCCTCGTAAGCCGTGTCCACGTCGGCGTCGACGTCGAGGTCCCCCTAGGACACCCCGTCGAAGGCGACGGCCGGCGCGTCGGGGTCGCAGCGGTCCACCTCGCACCAGATGCTCTTGCCCGCACCCTCGGGCTGCCAGCCCCAGCGGTCGGCGAGACCGCTCACCAGCTCAAGACCTCGGCCGTTGGTGTCGTCGCCGTCGGCGTGCCGCTGCTTGGGGGGTCTGGCGCTGGTGTCGGCCACCTCGACGCGGACCGTCCGCGGCGCGTCCTCGGGAACACCGGGGAGCAGCATGCGCAGGACCGCGGGACAGCCCGTGTGCACGACCGCGTTGGTGACCAGTTCCGAGATCAGCAGGATCAGCGTCTCGGCCACCGGCTCGTCGGCTTCTATCCCTGAACCCGCGAGCCGTGAACGGGCCCAGCGTCTGGCCCGTCCCACCTCCGCGGGGTCAGCCCCGACCTCCAGCTGAACATGAAGCACCTGCACCGCTCACACCATCCGAACCGGCGGACACATCGCCTCGCGACTCCACGGGGTCACGGAACGTGATCCCCATCGGAGACAGCATGATTGACGTTCTGTCACCCCAACAAGCGCTTCAGGCATATTCCAGCGCGAAGGAGTACGCGTGCTGCATACTGTGCGACGCGTACCGCGGGGGGTCGAACAGGCGGGCAGAAAACCCCGCCCCGCATGGCGAGCGGCGCGCATCGCCGGGTCCGGAGCCGCCGCAGGGGCAGCACCGGGATGGCTCAGGCTCAGAACCACTCGCATCTGACACAAGGTACCCGAGCCGGACACCGACTCCACGCCGTGACGAGTCACGCGTAGGACACAACCCGGTATCAACGCTCCGTAGCGTCACCGTGCGTTGTCAGAGAGCTTCCGCAAGCGTTTCCTCGGCCTCGGCCGCCGTGCGTCCGAGTTCCGCGCGCACCCAGGCCCGTTTGAGGTGCAGATGCACCTCCGCCTCCCAGGTGAAGCCCATGCCGCCGTGCACCTGGAGGCAGTCCCCGGCGTTGCGCGTGGCCGCGTCGTCGGCGAGCAGCTTGGCGCCGGCGGTCTCGGTCTCGTCCCTGGTCAGAGCCGCCGCGTACACGGCGGCACGGGCGGTCTCGGTCCGTACGAGCATCTGTGCGCACAGGTGTTTCACGGCCTGGAACGCGCCGATGGGGCGACCGAATTGTTCGCGTTCGCGGGCATATTTGACCGCCATCTCGCACGTCCGTCCGGCACTGCCCAGCTGTTCGGCGGCCGTGAGGAGCACCGCCTCCGCGGACGCCCGCCTCCCCGCGCCCGGCACCCGGTGCAGAGGCGTGAGCGGGTCGACGGACCGCAGCGGCACGGCTTCGGCGGCGTCCCCCCGTACGGTGTCGGCCTCCGCCAGCCAGGGGACGAGCACCCCGTCGACCGCGGTCACCACCGCCGTCCCCTCGGCGGCGCCCGGCACCCGGCCCGCCGCGAGGAACGTCGCCACGGCGGGCCCCGGCAGCAGCGCCCGCCCCGCTTCCTCGAAGGCGAGGACGGCCTCCGGCAGCCCGAGGCCGACCCCGCCCGCGGCCTCGTCGAGCGCCAGGGCGAAGAACCCGGCGTCGCCGAGCGCGCGCCACAGGTCCCTGTCGAGGCGGCCGGGGGCGTCCATGGCCTCCCTCGGGGAGAACCGCCCCGCGAGGATGGCCCGCGTCCCCTTCCGCAACGCCTCTTGATCGTCCGTGAGATGGAAGTCCACGCCCGCCCTCACCGGCCCTTCGGGAGGCCGAGGATGCGCTCGGCCACGATGTTCCGCTGGATCTGCGAGGTCCCGGCGGCGATCGTGTACGACAGCGAGGAGAGCCGGTCCATGGTCCACTCGTGCCCCAGGTCGAGCGCGCCCGCCCCGAGGACCTCGGCGGCGGCGTCGTACAGCTCCTGGCGCGCGTGGGAGTACCGCAGCTTGAAGACCGAGCCGCCCGCTCCCGGCACCCCGCCCGAGCGCTGGGCCTCGCTCACGTTCCACTGGGTGAGCCGCCACAGGGCCGTGAACTCGGCGCTCAGGCGCCCGAGCCTGCGCCGCAGCACCGCGTCGCCCCAGCGGCCGTTCGCGCGGGCCTCGCGGGCGAGGTCGCCGAGGACGCGGCGGCAGGCCACGACCTCGCCGACGAAGGCGGCGCCGCGCTCGTGGGAGAGGGTCACCATGGTCACGCGCCAGCCGTCGTTCTCCGCGCCCACCCGGTGCGAGACGGGGACCCTGACCTCGTCGAGGAAGACCTCGGCGAACTCCGTGGACCCGGCGAGGGTGCGCAGCGGGCGCACGGTCACCCCGGGGGCGTCCATCGGCATGGCGAGCCAGGTGATGCCCCGGTGCTTGGGCACGGCCTCGCTCACCGGCCGCGTGCGCACCAGCAGCTCGCACCAGTCGGCGACCTCGGCGTGCGAGGTCCACACCTTGGAACCGCTCACCACGTAGTCGTCGCCGTCGCGCCACGCGCGCGTGCGCAGCGACGCGAGGTCGCTTCCCGCGCCGGGCTCGCTGAAGCCCTGGCACCACACCGCCTCGCCCTTCAGGACGGGCGGCAGCCAGCGCGCCCGCTGCTCGGGCGTGCCCTCGGAGGCGATGGTGGGCCCGGCGTGCAGCAGGCCGACGAAGTTGGCCCCCACGTAGGGGGCGCCCGCCTTCTCGGTCTCCTCGAGGAAGATCAGGTGCTGGGTGGGCGTGGCGCCCCGGCCGCCCGCGTCGACGGGCCAGTGCAGGCCCGCGTACCCGGCGTCGTACAGCCTGCGCTGCCACCCCGTGTCGTAGACCCGCCTGCCGGGCCAGTCGAGCGGGTCGGGGCGCGGCGGCAGGCCGGGGAGGGTACGCGCGAGCCATTCGGTCAGGTGCGCGCGGAACTCCTCCTCCTCGGCGGTGTACGTGAGGTCCACGGGCCCGCCTACCTGTCCCGGTCCGGTCCGGGCCCCGGCCGGGCGGGCGGCCGGGGCCCGAAGAGGTGCGCCGGCGCGATCACGGGGTCGTCGACGCCGACGATCCGGGGAAGCTCGGTCATGGTGTCTCCTCCGGTCATCCGTCCGGGGCTCCGAGACTATCTGATGGCCCGTCAGAAGTTAGGCTAGCCCCGCACCCCTGGACCGACAAGGCGGGCAGGCCTACGCTTCCCGCATTGCCTGACGCCCCGTCAGTCGGGCCCGGCCAGGAGGTCGACGGCATGAGCACCGCGCAGCACGGGACCGCGCACGGACGGAACGAGACCGCCTACGAGCTGGGCTCCTCCCGCACGCTCTGGGAGCTGGTGGAGCGCCGCGCCGCGCTCACCCCCGACGCGCCGGTCCTGATCCAGGCCGCCGACGACCCGGCCGACGACCGCATGCTCACCTTCGGCGCGCTGCGGGACCGCGCCGAGCGCGTCGCCGCCGGGCTGTACGCCCGGGGCGTGCGCCCCGGCACCGTCGTCGCCTGGCAGCTCCCCACCCGCATCGAGACGGCCCTGCTCTCCTTCGCGCTCGCCCGCCTCGGGGCCGTCCAGTCCCCCGTCATCCCCTTCTCCCGCGAGCGCGAAGTCGGCTTCGCCCTGCGGGAGTCCAAGGCGGAGCACTTCGCGGTGCCCGGCGTGTGGCGCGGCTTCGACCACACCGAGATGGCGCGCGGGCTCGGCGCACGGGGCGTCTTCGAGGCGCACGAGGAGCTGCCCGACGCCGATCCGTCCGTGCTGCCCGCCCCGCCCGCGGACGGCGCCGACGTGCGCTGGATCTACTGGACGTCGGGCACGACGTCCGACCCCAAGGGCGTGCTGCACACCGACCGCTCCCTCATCGCCGGCGGCTCCTGCCTCGCCCACGCCCTGCGCCTGAAGGCGACCGACGTGGGCTCGATGGCGTTCCCCTTCGCGCACATCGCGGGCCCCGACTACACGGTGATGCTGCTGCTCTACGGCTTCCCGGCGGTGCTGTTCGAGCACTTCGCGCTGCCGGACGCGCTCGCGGGCTACCGGCGGCACGGCGTGACCGTGGCGGGCGGTTCGACGGCCTTCTACTCGATGTTCCTCGCCGAGCAGCGCAAGCTGCCGCCGGGCGAGAAGGTCATCCCCACGCTGCGGCTCCTGGCGGGCGGCGGGGCGCCGAAGCCGCCGGAGATCTACCACGCCGTCGTACGCGAGATGGGCTGCGCGCTGACCCACGGCTACGGCATGACCGAGGTCCCGATGATCACCATGGGCGCCCCGGACGACACCGCGGAGAACCTGGCGACCACGGAGGGACGGCCGCCGCCCGGCATGGAGATCCGGATCACCGACGCCGACGGCAGGTGGCTCGGACCCGGCGTCGACGGCGAGGTGCGGCTGCGCGGCGAGGCCGTCTGCCGCGGGTATCTGGACCCGGCGCAGGACACGGCCGCCTTCGACACCGACGGGTTCCTCGTCACCGGGGACCTCGGCCACCTCACGGAGAGCGGCCACCTGGTGCTCACCGGGCGCGCCAAGGACGTCATCATCCGCAAGGGGGAGAACGTCTCCGCCAAGGAGATCGAGGACCTCCTGCACGGCCACCCCGCCGTCGGCGACGTGGCGGTCATCGGCCTGCCCGACCCCGAACGCGGGGAACGCGTCTGCGCGGTGGTGGAGCGGCGGCCGGGCGGCGGCGCGCTCACGCTGGAGGCCGTGACCGCGTATCTGCGCGGGGAAGGCCTCGCCCCCTACAAGCTGCCGGAACAGCTGGAGGTCGTCGAGGCGCTTCCCCGCAACGAGACGCTGCGCAAGGTGCTCAAGTACAAGCTGAGGGAGCGCTACGCGCGCGTGCCGCTCACTCGGGAACCGTGAACCACCGGCTCACTCGGGAACCGTGAAGTACTGCGCGAAGCCCGCCACGATCTCCTGCTCCGCCACGCGGCCGTCGCCGTCGGTGTCGAGGCCGGCCGCGACCGTGCCCGCGACGTCCTCGGGCACGCCGAGCGCCTTGAGCGCGCGCTCGATCTCGCCCGGGGCCACCGCTCCGTCGCCGTCGCCGTCGGCGATGCCGATCACGGCGTGCAGGAAGGGCCGGGCGATCTCGGCGAACCGCTCCGGGTTGTCCCGCAGCCGCTTCACCGCGCCGCCCACGAACTCGTCCCGCGTGATCCGCTGGTCCCCGTCACGGTCCGCGATCCCGGCCATGCCCTGCCAGAACGCCTCGGCGCCCAGGTACAGGGCCTGCCCCTTGTCGGACCGCGCCGTCGCCCCGAACTCCTTGCACAGGGCGGCTGCCGCCGTGCTGAAGTCCTCACGGGAGATGTACTTGTTGCCGTCCTGGTCGAAGGTGGCGAACCGGGCCGCGATCTTACGCTCGTACTCGGCACTGTCCATGGTCTTCGGGCCGCCTCTTTTCCGCGGTTGGGTGCAGTTCAGGGGGTGGGTACCCCGGCAGCAGCGAGCGTACGTCGTCGCGAGCCGCCGGAGGGCGGGAAAGCGTGGCTTGTGTCAGGACCGCCCGAATCCTGGGACAGAGGTGTGTCACGGGTGTGATGTGCTGCACTGTTGTCCGTGGAAGCTGTCGCGGCAAGTGTCATAGCGGTGCTCGGGACCCTCCTGGGCGCGGGAGTCACGCACTCCTTCCAGCGCAGGACGGTCGAGCGGACCGAGGCGTTCACCCGCAGCGAGAGACTGCGCCAGGAACGGATCGACGCCTACTGCGCGTACGCGGGCGCGCTGGTCAACTACCGGCGCATCCTGGTGGACCGCTGGTTCAGCAGGATGGAGGACCGCGAGGAGCAGGAGGAGATCCGCTTCCGCTCCTACGAGATGCGCTCCGAGGCGCAGGAGGCGCTGTTCCGCGTGCAGTTGCTCTCCGGCGACGAGGAACTGGTCCGGCTGGCCGGGGAGACGCTGGAGCAGGTCGCCACCGTGCACACGTCCGCCGACCGCGAGGAACTCGCCGAGCGGCGCCGCGTGACGCGGGACGCCGTCAACCACTTCGTGGCGACGGCCAAGCGGCACGTGTAGGACCGCTCACGCGGAGAGCGGTGTCGCCTCCTCGTCGAGCGCCTCGTCCACGCCGGGGAAGACCTCGAAGAGCCTGCGGACGCCGAGGGCCGCGAGGACCCGGTTGACGTGGGAGCCGTCGACGGCGCCCTGGGCAGGGAGTATCAGGCGCAGCCGGCCCTGGCAGGAGCGGATCAGGCGGCGGGTGGCGATCAGCACGCCGACCCCGCTGGAGTCGCAGAACAGCACGTCGGAGAGGTCGAGGACGACGCTGCGACGGCCGTCGGCCACGGCTTCGTGCACGCGCTGGCGCAGGACGGGCGAGGTCAGCAGGTCCATCTCGCCGGAGACCCGCAGCACGGCCCAGCCGCTCTGTTCGCCCACCGTCACCTTGAGCGTCACGCGCCACGCCTCTCGCTCGCCTGCTCTCCTCCGGCCCCGAGTGATCCGGAAGCGGTCCCTACGCTTCGTTCAGCCTCGGCTGCCCATCTGCACCTCCCATGAAACACCAGCATCGGCGCGTCAATATCATCCGGCCCCGCGCGGGGAACGCGCTTTGCCGTAAAGAGAGGTGCGCTGTCAGTGGCGCCGACTACATTCGTGGGAGGGTTCGGACACGGCGAGCGCAAGAGGGGGCGGCATGCCGAAGGACGCGCCGCGGCGCTGGGACCGCAGGATGCAGCAGCGGCTCGCGCACGGGGAGGCCGCCGCGCTCGGCGAGCTGTACGACCGCTTCGCCTCGCTGGTGCACGGCCTCGCCCACCGCGTCCTGGGCGACGAGAGCGGCGCCGACCGCATCACCCGCGAGGTCTTCGCCCACGTATGGGAGAACCCCGACGCGTACGACCCGAAGCAGGGCCCTCTGCGCTCCTGGCTCGCCACGCTGACGCACGAGCGGGCCGTCCGCAGGCTCCGCCGGACCGAGTCGGCCGCCCTCGCCGAGGGCGGGGGCACCCCGGAGGAGCTGGAGCGCAAGGTCCGCCGCGCCTCGGCGGCGGCCCGCGCGGACTACATCGTGACGGCCATGCCCACCCCGCTGCGGGCCGCGCTCGAGCTGGCGTACTTCCAGCGGCGGGACTACCGCCAGGCGGCCGCCGACCTCGGCGTCACCGAGGACGAGGCCCGGCGCAGGCTCCGCCTCGGCCTCCAGCTCCTGTCGACGGCCAACGACACGCCCTCCGCCGGCCGCGCCTCCGGCGCCTCACCCGGGTACGGGAAGGCACTGTGACCGGCTCCGACCTGCCCGAGCCGCCGCCCGCCCCGCTCGCCCTCGATCACCCCGTCCTGAAGTCCCTGCTCGGCGCCTGGGCGCTCGCCGCGTGCTCCCCCGCGGAGGCCACCGCCGTCGAGGAGCACCTGGGCGAGTGCGGGCCGTGCGCGGAGGAGGCGCTGCGGCTGCGGGACGCCGTCGGCCTGCTGCACGCCGAGGAGAGCCTCGACCTCGATCCCGGCCTGCGCACCCGTGTCCTGGAGAGCTGCCTGGGCCGCCGCCCGCCCCGCATACCCGTGCCCCGGTGGGCCGTCCCGTACGACGCGGAGAGCGCCCGCCTCGACGCCCTGTTCCGGGACATCGGCAACTCCGAGTGGCACGCCCCGGTGCGGCTGCGCTGGTTCGAGGAGGGCGGCCAGGTGAGCCGCAAGACCACCGTGGCCGGAGTCATCGGGCACCTCCTCGCCGTGGACGGCATGGTCGCGGTCGCCCTCGGCCTCGGCGATCCGCTCGGTCCGGAGACCAAGGACCCCCAGCTCCCCGCCGAGCGCACCGAGGCGTACTGGAAGGCGTCGTACTTCCCGCCCACTCGCGCGGTGCGCGGCCCCTGGCGCGACCAGACGCACGAGCTGGTCCGCACGGTCTCCTTCGCGGGCGACGGCTCGGGCCTGATGCCCGTGCCGTACGGGACGGCTCCCGAGGGCGGCGAAGGGGCCGGGCAGCGGATCGAACTGCCGCTGCGGGACGCGATGGTGGACCGCGCCTTCGAGTGCTGGATCCACGCGGCCGACATCGCCGACGCCGTCGCGTATCCCTACGATCCGCCGTCGCCCCGCCATCTCCACCGCATGATCGACCTCGCCGCGCGGATGCTCCCCGGCACCCTGGCGGGCCGCCGCCGCTCCGGGCTCGCGGCGCCCTCGCGTGACCTGGTCGCGGCGGGCGCGCCCGGCCGGAGCCTGCGCCTGGAGATCGAGGGGCTCGGCGGCGGCGAGTGGTTCATCCCGCTGGACTCACCGGGCGCCACCGCGTCGGCCGAGCGCGAGGTGGCGCACGTGGCGCTGGACGGCGTGGAGTTCTGCCGCCTGGCCGCGGGCCACATCCCGCCGGAGGAGGCCGCCGCCGGTCAGGACGGGGACCGCGAGGCGATCCGTGACGTCCTGTTCTCGGCGGCGTCGCTGAGCCGGCTGTAGCGCCGCGCCGGGCTCCCGCGAGGCGTCAGGCGAAGACGACCGTGCGGCTGCCGTTCAGCAGAATCCTGCGCTCCGCGTGCCACTTCACGGCCCTCGCGAGCGCCTGGCACTCCACGTCGCGGCCGATCGCCACGAGCTGGTCGGGCGTCACGCCGTGGCCGACCCGCTCGACCTCCTGCTCGATGATCGGCCCCTCGTCGAGGTCGGCCGTCACGTAGTGCGCGGTCGCGCCGATCAGCTTCACGCCGCGCGCGTGCGCCTGGTGGTAGGGCTTCGCGCCCTTGAAGCTCGGCAGGAACGAGTGGTGGATGTTGATGATCCGCCCGCTCAGCTCCTTGCAGAGGTCGTCCGAGAGCACCTGCATGTAGCGGGCGAGGACGACGAGCTCCACGTCGAGCGAGCGCACGAGTTCGAGGAGCCGCGCCTCGGCCTCGGGCTTGTTCTCCTTCGTCACCGGGATGTGGTGGAAGGGGATGTCGTACGAGGCGACGAGCTCGGCGAAGTCCGTGTGGTTGGAGACGACGGCGGCGATCTCCACCGGCAGCGCGCCGATCCGCGAGCGGAACAGCAGGTCGTTCAGGCAGTGCCCGAACTTCGAGACCAGGAGGACGACCCGCATCTTCTCCTCGGCCCGGTGGATCTGCCAGTCCATGTGGAAGGAGTCGCCGACGGCGGCGAAGCTCGCCCGCAGCTTGTCGACGGTCACCGGGGACTCGGCGGAGAAGTGGACGCGCATGAAGAACAGACCGGTGTCGTGGTCACCGAACTGCTGGCTGTCCTCGATGTTGCAGCCGGTCATGAAGAGGTAACTCGACACGGCGTGCACGATGCCCTGCTTGTCGGGGCAGGAGAGGGTGAGGACGTACTGCTCAGCGGGGGCCGCCGGGGCCACGGACTGCTCGTTCATGCAGCCAAGGTTCCCACAGGCCGCCGCGCCGGGGGCAATCGTCCCGAGAGCCGGGACGGACGCGCCGGGGCGCGGCCGGCGGGGTCAGCCGGTCCGGGTCATGATCCGCAGGACCTCCAGCGTCCGCGGCGGCTCGTCCGGGTCCTCCCCGTCGCTCGTGGCGAGGCGTACGTGCGCGTCGCGCGCCGCCCGCACCGCCTCGGGCCAGCCCGGGTGCCGGAGGTAGACGGAGACCATGGCGTCGGGCCCGACCTCGTGCATGATCCGCAGGACCCGCAGCACGGCCGTGTCGACGAGCGCCGCCTCCTGGGAGTCGCGGAAGATCGTGCCGACGTACTTCTCGGCGGACCAGTTGTCCAGCCACGTGTCCTCGACCAGCCGGTACACGGCGTCGGTCACGTCCCCGTACTCCTCACGCCCGGCGAGCCAGCACTTCTGCTGGAACGCGGGGTCGGAGAGCATGTGCAGCGCCGAGCGCACGTTGCTGCGCCAGCGCCACCACGGCATGTCGTTGGTCGGCATGCCACCCATGGTGCTGGAGCGACGGCCGCGACGGGAAGAGTTCTCCGAACCTTGCACGGTCATCGATCGTACGTTCCCACGTCACGCTCTCGAATCGGCCCCCGCCCGTTCACCGTGATGTCACCGTCCGTTGAGAGCGAGTCACTCCTCGGTTGGCCCGTGACCGGAAGTGTGCGGTGCCATGACCGGTCGGCGACGCTCCTTCCTCCCCCGCCCCCACCGACACGCCGCGCTCTCCGTGGCCGCCGCGGCGGCGTGCGTCGCCCTGACCGCCGGATGCGGGGTCATCCCTGGCACCACGGGGGGTTCCAGGGATGACCCCATCACCGTCATGACCTGGGCCCCGGAGAACACCAAGGCCACCAACAAGCCGGGCGTCCCCGCCATGGCCGAGGCCTACGCCCGCTGGGTCAACGCCCACGGCGGCATCGACGGCCGCGAGCTGAAGGTCCTGACCTGCAACGACCACAACGATCCGGTCGGCGCCGCCGCGTGCGCGCGCAAGGCGGTCGACGAGGAGGTGGCCGCGGTCGTCGGCGCGTACAGCCAGCACGGCCGATCCTTCCTCGCCCCCCTGGAGGTCGCCGGCATCCCGTACATCGGCGGCTACGGCATCACCGACGACGAGTTCTCCAGCCCGCTGTCCTACCCGGTCAACGGCGGTGAGCCGGCCCTCCTCGCGGGCAACGGCCGCCAGCTCGCCGACCGCTGCGACCGCGTCTCCCTCGTACGCCCCGACACCCTGGCCGGCGACGAGCTGCCCAAGCTCCTCAACGCCGGGCTCGCCGACGGCGACCACAAGCCGGTCGCCGACATCCGCGCCCCCGAGGACGGCACCGACCTCACCCCGCAGGCCGAGCAGGCGCTGCGGCACGCGGGCACCGGCGACGGCTGTGTGACCGCCGCGCTCGGGGCGCGCACCGACACCTTCTACGACTCGTTCCGGCGCACCAGGGACGACTATCCGCCGGTGCGGATCTCCTCGGTGCTCGGCAGCGTCGACCAGTCGCTGGTCGACCGCACCGGCGGCGCGAACGGCCCCTACGAAGGGGCCTACGTCACCGGCTGGTACCCGGCGTCCGGCGACGCCAGGTGGGCGGAGATGCGCAAGGTCATCCGCGAGCAGGCGTTCGGCGACAACCGGGTCGACCCGGCCGACGCGGGCGTGCAGACCACGTGGATCGCGTACACCGTCCTGAAGCGGGCCGTGGAGTCCCTCGACGGCGGCGACGTCACCGCCCACTCCCTGCGGCGCGCCCTCGACGACGGCCTGCGGGTCGAGACGGGCGGCCTCACCCCGACGCTGAGCTGGCGTTTCGAGGATCTGATCGCGGCCAGCGAGTTCCCGCGGCTGATCAACTCGGGCGTCACGTTCCAGACCGTGCGGGACGGCAGGCTCGTCCCGGCGCGCAAGGGCTTCGTGGACGTCGAGGCGACGCTGGAGCAGACCGCGTAACCGGAAGGGCCGCGCGGTCCGCTCCCGCGGGGCTCAGAGCTGGGTCTTCTCGCGTGTCGGCAGGCCGTACTTGCCGGCGATCGCGTTCCAGTACTTGGCCGCCTGCTCCTTGGCGGTGGTCGCCTCCCCGCTCGCGCGGTTGCCCGCCGCGTGGTGCGAGGTGCTGCGGGCGTGGCCCTTGCGGCAGCCCCGCTTGCCCGCCACCTGGTCCGCCCACGCTGCGTAGTGGTTGTCGGCGGACGCGGACGCCTTCCAGGCGCGGTTGAGGGAGGCGGTGAGCCGGGCGTTGGCCGGGAGCTTGTCGACCTTCAGGTCGGCGAGCCGGGTGACCAGGTCGTTGCGCTGCTCGGCGGCGCCGCGCAGGTCCTTCGCCGACTGGCCGAGGTTGCGGCACTTGCCCACGTCGCGCACGGAGGCGATCACCGTCGCGCGGCTGTCGTTGCTGTCGGCCAGGAGCTTGTCCAGGGCGACGGCCTGCTCCTTGGCGGGGTCGGCGGTGGGCGAGGGATCGTCGGCGGGGGCGGACGCGGAGACGGGCTTGCCGTCGTCCGCCTTGTCCTCCTCGCCGCCGCCGGAGCTCAGGAGCGCGCCCGCGCCGACGCCGAGCAGGGCGATGCCGACGCCGACGGCGGCGATGAGGGGCGCCTTCGAGCCGGTGCGGCTGCGCCGGCCGCCACGGCCGCCGTCGCCCGGCGCGGGCGCCGGTGCTCCGGCGGGCGCGGGAGCGGGCGCGGCGGGCGCCGAGGCGTCGAAGCGGGGCATCTGCTGGGTGGACGCGGGGCCCTCGGCCTCCGGCTCGGTGCGGAAGAGGCTGTCGAACTCGGCGGGCGGCTGCCGATCGCCGGGGGCGCCGGGGCGGATGCCGTAGGGCGCGGAGGCCGGCTCGGGGGGCGCGGCGGGGCCGCCGGCGCCGGGGACGGGGGCGATGAACTGCGTGGGCTCGCTGTCGGACGCGGCGGCGGGCGCGGCCGGCGTGGTGCGGCCGAGGAACTGCGTGGCGTCGGCGGCGGGCGCCTCGGGCGGCAGGGCTCCGGGGGCCACCGGGGGGATGTACTGCGTGGCGCCCTCGTCCATGGGGACCGGCCCGCCGGACGCGGGGCCGCCCGGCAGGGGGCCGCCGGGTATGGGCGCCATGTACTGCGTGGCGTCGGCGTCCGGCCCGGTGGCGGCCGGGGGCAGGGGCGCGCTGCCCTGGTCGAGCGGCGGCAGCGGCATGCTCTGCCCGCCGTATCCCTGCCGACCACCGTGGCCCGGCTGCCCGCCGTACCCCTGCTGCTCTCCGTACCCCTGCTGACCGCCGTACGAGGGGTCACCGTACGAGCCGTCGCCCTGGCCGGGTCTCGCCGCGTGCGCGCCCTGGGCGCGCGGGGCGGCGTGCGCTCCGTGGCCCTGGTGCGCCGCGTGTGCGCCCTGGGCGGGCGGCCCCGCGTGTGCTCCACGCCCGTGCCGGCCGCCGCCGTACGTCTCGCCGCCCTGGTTCTGGCCCTGCTGGGCGGCGTACGGGTCCTGGGCCGCGTGGGGCTCCGGCGCGCCGTAGCCCTGCTGGGGGTAGCCGTAGCCCTGGTTGGGCGGCGGGGTGGCGCCCTCGGGGGGCAGCGGCATGGCCTGGGCGGGCTGCTGCGGCGGGGTGCCCCAGGCCTCGCCCTGGCCGGGCTGCGGACGGCCCGGCGCGTCGGGCCCCCAGGGGGTGTCCCACGGGGAGCCGCCCGCCGGGGCGGTGTGCCGGCCCGCGGTGCCGGGAAGCAGCGGCTCACTGCCGTCCGCGGGCAGCACGACGCCCTCATGGGCTTGCCGCGCCGCGGGCTGCCGCGGATCGGAGGAAGCAGCGCCCTGACCGCTCTGCTGCGTCACCGGGACTCCTACGTATGGGGGACCTACGGAACCGTCGGCTCACGCTACCGGGTCCCCACAGCCCTTAGCCACGCAGCTCAGGGCGGAGCCGTCCGCTCGACGCCGGCAGTAACAAAACCTCCCGCTCAGGCGCTGTTACCGGGATCGAGATGCCTTTTCGCCGCGCGCACGCGCGCGCGGGTCACGCCGCCTGGGCGTCGACGCGGGACCCGAACTCCCTGACCACCGGCTCGTCGCGGTACGGCTCAAGGCGCTGCTGGAGGTCATCCAGGTACTCGGCGCCGCGGTTGGAGCGCAGGGTGCCGAGGAGCTCCACGGCCTTCAGGCCCGTGTGGCAGGCCTGTTCGACCTCGCGGCGCTGCACCTGGGCCGTGGCCAGCAGGACCAGGCCGATCGCGCGGCGCCTGGCCCGCGTCTCCGGGTGCCCGTCGAGCGACTCCTGGGCGCTGCGCGCCGCCGCGTCCGCCTGGCCGAGGTCACGGTGACAATGCGCCAATTCATCGGCCAGATAAGCGTGGTCGAAGTGGCGGATCCAGACCGGGTCGTCGCCGGACTCCTCCTCGCCCGCCGCCCGGTCCATCGCCTCGACGGCGCGGCCCGCCACGGACTGCGTCGCCCGCGCGTCCCCGAGCAGGGCGTGGCCGCGGGCCTCCGCGGCGTAGAACATCGCCTCCGCGCGGGGCGTGACCCGGCCGCGCGTCCCCTCCTGTGCGGCGCGCGCCAACTGGGCGATCTCCCGCGGGTTGCCGAGTTGCGCGGCGAGGTGGCTCATCGAGGCGGCGAGGACGTACCCGCCGTACCCCCTGTCCCCGGCCGCCTGGGCGAGGCGCAGGGCCTGGATGTAGTAGCGCTGGGCGAGGCCGGGCTGGCCCGTGTCGACGGCCATGTAGCCCGCGAGCTCCGTCAACCGCGCGACGGCGGCGAACAGTTCGCGCCCGACCGCCTCCCGGTAGGAGCCCGCGAGCAGCCCGGAGACCACGGAGTTGAGGTAGTGCACGACGACCGGGCGCACGTGTCCGCTGCCGAACTGGTGGTCCAGCTTGGTCAGCGCCTGCGTCATCGCCTGGACCGCCGCCACGTCCGGCATCCCGACGCGCGGCCCCGCGGTCCTGCCGACCTGGGAGTCCGCCGAGGAGATCAGCCAGTCGCGGCTCGGCTCCACGAGTGCGGAGGCGGCCACGGTCGAACCGGACAGGAAGTCCCTGCGGCCGACGTCGCTGCGCCACAGCTCGCAGACCTGCTCGATGGCGCCGAGCACGGTCGGCGAGAACTGGAGGCCGACGCCGGAGGCGAGGTTCTTGCCGTTCGCCATGCCGATCTCGTCGATGGTGACGGTGCGGCCGAGCTTGCGGCCGAGCGCCTCCGCGATGATGCCGGGCGCCCGCCCGCGCGGCTGCTGCCCGCGCAGCCAGCGGGCGACGGACGTCTTGTCGTAGCGCAGATCGAGGCCGTGCTCCGCGCCGCACATGTTGACCCGGCGGGCGAGGCCGGCGTTGGAACAGCCGGCTTCCTGGATGAGCGCCTGCAGCCTTTCGTTGGGCTGACGCGCGACGAGTGGCCTGGCGGCCATGGCGTACCCCCTGATGTGCACCGTGGACCAGCGGAAACGGAGCGGCCGTGGCGGCCGACCCACGCTGATCAATGCCCTGGGGACAAGACGAAGATGCGCCACGAAAGTGGCATAAGAAGGCATACGAACCGTAAGTATGGATCTGTCGACGTACGGCTCGCTCCGAGGCGTTCTCCGACCATCCATGACCTGGCTACCCGCACATGGGAGCCATTTCCCCCGCGCGCCCCCGCCCGTGCCCCCATGCGCCCGATCGCAGGATCGATGCTCCTCCCCCGCCCTCGCGTGCGCCCGTAACCCGCGCCGGAGCCGGGAGTTGAGGTCTGCGTGGAAGAGACCATCGGAGTGACCTCAGCCGCCCAGATCCCCAAGCAGCGCGGCGAAGCCCTGCTGGACACGGCCGTGCGATACGCGGAGGAACGGCACTGGGACGTCTTCGCCGGCACGTGGCTGGAGTACGCCGGGGGGGTCGAGCGGTGCTCGTGCGGCGACGCGGACTGCGACGCACCCGGCGCACACCCCGCGCGCGAGGACTGGGCGAGCCAGGCCACCGGCAGCGCCACCGTGGCCCGGCGCCTCTGGCAGAAGCACCCCAAGGCGTCGATCCTGCTGCCCACCGGGCGGGCGTTCGACGCGATCGACGTGCCGGAGACCGCCGGGTTCCTCGCGCTCGCCCGGATGGAACGCATGGAGCTCACGCTCGGGCCCGTGACCCGCACGCCCGACCGGCGCATGCAGTTCTTCGTGCTCCCCGGCGCCGCCGCCAAGAGCCCCGGCCTCGTCCGCAAGCTGGGCTGGCCGCCCGCCGCCATCGACCTGGTCACACGCGGCGAGGGCGCCTACGTGGCCGCTCCCCCCACCCGCTTCGGCGCGTCCGGCGCGGTCCAGTGGGCCTGCCGCCCGACCGCCGCCAACCGCTGGCTGCCCGACTGCGAGGAGATCATCTCCCCGCTGGCGTACGCGTGCGGCAGGGAAGCGCGCCGCTGACACCGTGACCACGCCGGGGCCGCGGGCCGACGTATCGTGCGGGGACGGCGACAGCGGCGAAGGGCGGCACGGTGACCGAAGCGGCGGCGGTACGCGTGAGCGGGCTCTGGAAGCGTTTCGGCGAGCACGTGGCCGTGGCGGGGATCGACCTGGTGCTGCCCGCGGGCAGGTTCATCGGCCTCGTCGGGCCCAACGGCGCGGGCAAGACCACCACGCTCTCCATGGCCACCGGTCTGCTCAGACCCGACCAGGGCACCGTCGAGGTCGTCGGCCACGACGTCTGGCGCGATCCCGTGCGGGTCAAGGCCCGCATCGGCGTCCTCCCCGAGGGCCTGCGCCTCTTCGAACGGCTCTCGGGGCGCGAACTGCTCGCGTACACCGGCCGCTTGCGCGGCCTTCCCGGCGCCGAGGTCGACAAGCGCGCCACCCAGCTCCTCGACGTGCTCGACCTCGCGGGCGCCCAGCACAAGCTCGTCGTCGACTACTCCACCGGCATGCGCAAGAAGATCGGCCTCGCGGCGGCGCTGCTCCACAATCCCGAAGTGCTCTTCCTCGACGAGCCGTTCGAGGGCGTCGACCCCGTGTCGGCCCAGACGATCCGCGGCGTCCTGGAGCGCTACACCGCCTCCGGCGCCACCGTCGTCTTCTCCTCGCACGTCATGGAGCTCGTCGAGTCGCTCTGCGACTGGGTCGCTGTCATGGCCGCGGGCCGCATCCGCGCGCAGGGCACCCTCGCGGAGGTGCGCGGCGCGGAGACCTCGCTCCAGCGGGCGTTCCTGGAACTCGTCGGCGCGGGGGGCCGTGACGCGGGCTCCGACCTGGACTGGCTGGGCGGCGGGCCCCGATGACCGCCGCCCCCTCCGACGCCACCGCGCTCACCTCCGTCCTCGTACGGCTGAAGCTGTCCCTGCTCCGCAACGGGCTGCGCCAGTCGGCCGGACGCCGGGCCGCCTACATCGCCTCGGTGGCCTTCGCCCTGCTCTTCGCCGCGCTCCAGCTCCTCGGCCTGGTCCTGCTGCGCGGCGACCGCCACGCGGCCACCGTCTGCGTCCTCCTCGTCGCCGTGCTCGCCCTCGGCTGGGCCGTCATGCCGCTGTTCTTCCCCAGCGGCGACGAGACGCTCGACCCCACCCGCCTGGTGATGCTGCCGCTGCGGCCAGGCCCGCTCGTACGGGCGCTGCTCGTCGCCTCGCTCGTCGGCATCGGCCCGCTGTTCACGCTCTGCCTGGCCACCGGCGCGGCGATCGCGCTCGCGCACGGCGTGGCGGGGGCCGTGACCGGCGTGCTCGCGACCGTCCTCGCCCTGCTGCTCTGCGTGGCCCTCGCGCGGTACTTCGCCGCCGCCAACATCCGCCTCCTCACCAGCCGCAAGGGCCGTGACCTCGCGGTCCTCAGCGGCCTCGTCATCGCCGTCGGGGCGCAGCTCGTCAACTTCGGGGCGCAGCGGCTCGGCTCGTCCGGCCCGAGCACCCTCGACCCGGCGGCCGACGTGGTGCGCTGGGTACCGCCCGCCGCGGCGCTCGGCGCGGTGGACTCGGTGAGCGAGGGCGCGTACGTGACCGGGGCGGCCCAGCTCGCCCTGTCCGCCGCGGCCCTGGCCGGCCTCCTCGCGCTCTGGCGGCGCAGTCTGACGCGGCTCATGACGACGCCGGACGGCTCGACCCTGGCGGCCGCGGGGCCGGAGAAGGGCGCCTCCCGCGCCTCGGGCGCCCTCGGCGCGCTCCTGCCCGCCGGGCGCACCGGCACCGTCATGGAGCGCGGCCTGCGCTACGTCTGGCGCGATCCGAAGACCAAGGCCGCCTGGGTGACCTCGCTGGCCATCGGCCTGATCGTGCCGGTCTTCAACGCGCTGCAGGGCACGGGCTCCGTCTACTTCGCGTGCTTCGCGGCGGGGATGCTGGGCGTCCTGATGTACAACCAGTTCGGGCAGGACACCTCGGCGTTCTGGATGGTGGCGATGACCATCTCCACCACCCGCGACGCCTACGTGGAGCTGCGCGGCCGGGCCCTGGCGCTCCTGCTCGTCACGGTGCCGTACGCCGTGCTGGTCTGCGTCCTCACCACGGCGATGCTCGGCGACTGGCCCGCGCTGGCGGAGGTCGTCGGGCTCTCCTTCGCGCTGCTCGGCGCGATGCTCGCCACGGGGGCCTGGACCTCGGCCCGCTTCCCCTATTCGATCCCGCAGGAGGGCTACAAGAACGTGGCGCCTGGGCAGGCGGGTCTCGCCTGGATCTCGATCTTCGGCGGCATGGTCGCCGCGGCCCTGATCTGCGCCCCGGTCCTCGCGTGCACGATCTGGCTGCACGCCGCGGGCGCCGCCGCCTGGAGCTGGGTGCTGCTGCCGGTGGGGGCGGTCTACGGCTGCGGCGTGGCCGAGCTCGGCGTCCGGACAGCCGCGCCTCGTGTCGCCCGGCGGCTGCCGGAGATCCTGGTGGCGGTCAGCAGGGGGTGAGGGCGCTCGGCGCGGTGCCGCTCCGGGCCCGCGCAGCAGGCGACCCGCGGGCCATGGTCCCGCCGCCCGGACGGATCCGGGTGGCGGAAGCCGGCCGGACGTACCGGCGGCCCGCGGGTCGGGTGACTGCTCTGGATTGGGCCGGCCGCACGCTCGACTCACGCGCTGGTCCGGCACCGCACTGGGTGTGGTGACAGGCCGCTAGCCCGCAGCCACCTCTCGCGTCCGCAATGAAATCACTGCAGCAACACCTCCTTCCTCGAGTGCTCCACACCCTAGGAACCGGGTCCCGGGGACCTCAAGTGGTTTTTTCCCGGGGTACGGTCCAGAGGTTTTCCGTCCGACTTCCGCGAACCTGCTGTGGGGTGCGTCACGTTCGAGTTGAATGATCCGACGTGCGGTACTGGCAGCTCATGAGGACGAGGACACGGCCGGCAGGGGGTTCCGGGTGAGTGCTTCGCGGCGGAGCGGAACTACGGACGAACTGGGTCCCGAGGAGCCGGAGCCGGGCGGTGCCGAGCTGCTCGCGGCGCTGCTCGACGGGATGGACGCGGCGCTCTGCGCGTTCGACGCGGACGGTGTGGTGACGCACTGGAACCGCGAGGCCGAGCGCATCCTCGGCTGGTCGGCGGCGGAGGCCGTGGGGCAGCGGGGCCTCTCCGGGTGGGCCGTGCGGGCCGCGGACGCCGCGGAGGTCGAGGGGCGGCTGCTGTCCGTGATGGACGCGCCGGGGCGGCAGGTGCACGAGTTCGCCCTCGTGACCAAGGACGGCGGGCGGGTCCTGGTGCGGATGCAGTCCGCCGCCGTGCGGGGCGGGGACGGGAAGGCCGCGGGCGTCTACTGCGCCTTCAGCGAAGTCCACGCCCAGATCGACCTGGAGCGCTCCATCGCCCTGAGCGAGGCGCTCCTCGAAACCGCCTCCTGGGGCGTCGTCATCGTCGACGCGGATCTGCGGCCCGCCGTCGTGAACGAGCACGCGGCCCGAGCGCTGGGAGTGGGGCGTACGGCGGTCCTGGGGCGGCCCCTGGCGGATCTCCTCGGGCAGGGCGTCGAGGAGCTGGAGAGCGCGCTGACCCACGTCCTCGCCGAGGGGGCGCCGCCCTCGCCCGCCGAGCTGTGGGTGTCGGTGCGGACCGGGGAGGACGAGGGCTTCGAGCGGCGGTGCTGGCGCAGCGGCTTCGTGCGGCTCGCCTCGCCGCTCACGGAGGAGCCGGTGCCGCTCGGGGTCGGCTGGCTCTTCCTCGACGTCACGGAGGCCAGGCAGGCCGCTCAGGAGGCGTCGCAGCTGCGGTTCCGCTCGCAGCAGCTGCATCGGGCCGCTCGGGCCGCCGGGGAGTGCGAGGACCCCACGGAGGCGGCGACCGTCCAGCTGGACTTCGCGCTCGCGGGGTTCGCGGATCACGCGCTGGTGGATCTGGTCGCGGGCGGGGGCCCCGTGCCCCGTCTCGTCCGCGTCGCGGCCACGCCCGGCGGGACGCCGGGGCCCTGCCTTCCCGTGGCCACGGCCGGGATTCCCGTGCGGTATCCCGAGGGGCATCCCGCGCCGCAGTGCGTGGAGCGGGTGGGGTCGGTGCGGGCCAGCGCGGGGGCGGCCTCCGTGGAGCGGGCCAGGGCGTGGGCTCTCGCTCGGCAGTGGCCGGAGGATTCCGTGCACGCGCTGTGTGCGGTGCTGCGGAGCCGGGGGCGGACTCTGGGCGTCGTGACGTTTCTTCGGGGGGCGGGGCGGGGGGCGTTCGGGTTGTCCGACGCGGCGTATGCGGAGAGTGTGGCGGGGCGGGTGGCCGCGTCCCTCGACTTGGCGGGACTTCCCGGGGCGTAGCCGTCCCCGCTCCGGCCCACCGGCCCACCCCGCCCCCGGGGCGTGCCTCGCCTTCGGGGCATGCCTCGTCCGGCCTGGCGGTGCCTCGTCTCCGGGGCTTGCCTCGTCCGGCCCGGCGGTGCCTCGTCTCCGGGACTTGCCTCGCCGGTCCCGGCGGTGCCTCCGTCCGGCCCGGCGGCGCGTCGTCCCCGGGGGCTTGCCTCGTCTTCGGGGCTTGCCTCGTCCGGCCTGGCGGTGCCTCGCCGGTCCCGGCGGTGCGTCGTCGTTTTCCGCCTCGCCGTTTTGGGGCGGGGCCGCGCCGGTATGTCCGTCCTCGCCATCGCCTGCGCGGCCCCTTGGTGCTTCGGGTGCTTCGGGTGCTTCGGGGAGGCGAGACGTGGTTGACGGGCTCCGGGCGGGTAGACCGGCACGTCCCCCTCCGGGCGCGAGTCGGCTGTCGCGGAGTGAGGGGGGCGAGTCGCCTGTCGTGGGGCGGGTCGGGTCAGTGGCGGTAGAAGATTCTGTCGGCGTACTGCTGGAAGATGCGGCCGTTCCAGTCGTGGCCGCCGTCCACGTTTCCGGAGCGGAGCAGGGGCGGCTGGATTCCCCGTTCGGCCAGGCGTTCGATCGCGGTGGCGGTGATGGCCTGGAGCAGGGCTCCCGTCACGACGCTGGACGCGGAGCCGAACGGCGCGTCCACCCCGTCGAGGGACAGCTCCGCGTCCCCCACCGCGATCTTGGAGTCGATCACGACGTCGCAGTGGTCGAGCAGGAACGTGCCCGACATGTGACGTGAGCGGGTCTCGGAGGCGTACGCCACGGAGGTCACGCCGATGACCTTCAGGCCCAGCGCGCGGGCGTTCATCGCCATCTCCACGGGCAGTGAGTTCCGGCCCGAGAGGGAGATGATCACGAGGACGTCGCCGGGCTTCGCGGGGCTGGAGTCCAGGACGGCGCCCGCGAGGCCGTCGACCCGCTCCAGGGCGGAGCCCAGGGTCGCCGGCATCACGTCGACGCCGACCGCGCCGGGCACGGCGAGGAGGTTCATGAGGGCGAGCCCGCCGGCGCGGTAGACGACGTCCTGCGCGGCGAGCGAGGAGTGGCCCGCGCCGAAGGCGAAGAGGCGTCCGCCGGACTCGACCGCGTCGGCCAGCAGGGTGCCGGCTTCCGCGATGCTCCCGGACTCCTCGTCGCGGACACGGCGCAGCAGATCGATGGCCGCGTCGAAGTACTGACCGGCTGTTTTGCCCTCGCTCTTCGAGCTCATTCGCATCACGTTGCGGTCTGGACCAGTGCCCTGTCAACAGGGTCGCAGGGCGGTACGGGGCCGGTTTTCCCACGGCGCGGCACGGTTGTCAGTGGTATGCGTCAGAATTGAGGGCAGGGCCAGCGCACGAGCGATTCTGAGGGGCACCCATGTCGGGGCTGATTGACACCACTGAGATGTATTTGCGCACCATCCTCGAACTGGAGGAGGAAGGTGTGGTCCCCATGCGCGCCCGGATCGCCGAGCGGCTCGACCAGAGCGGCCCGACGGTGAGCCAGACCGTGGCGCGGATGGAGCGTGACGGCCTGGTGGCGGTCGCCAGCGACCGGCATCTGGAGCTCACCGAGGAGGGCCGCCGCCTCGCCACCCGTGTGATGCGCAAGCACCGCCTGGCGGAGTGCCTGCTCGTCGACGTGATCGGGCTCGAATGGGAGCAGGTGCACGCCGAGGCGTGCCGCTGGGAGCACGTGATGAGCGAGGCGGTGGAGCGCCGCGTCCTGGAGCTCCTGCGCCACCCGACCGAGTCTCCGTACGGGAACCCGATCCCGGGCCTGGAGGAGCTGGGCGAGAAGGACGGCGCGGACCCGTTCCTGGACGAGGGCATGGTCTCGCTGACGGAGCTCGACCCGGGCGCCGAGGGCAAGACGGTCGTCGTGCGCCGCATCGGCGAGCCGATCCAGACGGACGCCCAGCTGATGTACACGCTGCGGCGGGCCGGCGTGCAGCCGGGCTCCGTGGTGAGCGTGACGGAGTCGGCGGGCGGTGTGCTCGTGGGCAGCAGCGGCGAGGCCGCGGAGCTGTCCTCGGAGGTCGCTTCGCACGTCTTCGTCGCCAAGCGCTGAGGGGCGCGCGTCCCGCCGTCGGCGCTGCCGTCAACTTTCCTTGCCGCAAGGAAAGTTGACGGCAGCGCACGGACCGGTGAAATCTCGCGGAGACCAAGATTCAGTGTGCGGAATTGCAGCGGACGCGCGTTTCGCGTGCGAGGCTGTCGCGAGAGGCATATGACCTGAGTGCTCTTGACCGTGTCGACGCCAGGTCTGGCCGCCCGGCCGGAGAGGGGGCAGGAGGATGTGCCCGTCTGGTGAGCCCGGAGGTCCGCGCGCCGAGCGCGAGCGTCCCCGGGCTGAGCGTCTTCGTGAGCAGGTGCGCCCTGAGCAGTGCGGGCGTGCGAGTGGGCGCCCGCGTGCGCGCCGGTCGCCGGGCGCGCACGATGAGGGCCCCGGCGCCCTGCGGCGCCGGGGCCTGTCCTCCCCTGTGCTGACCCGGAGCCCCGAGCTCTCAGGGTCAGTCCCTTCGGGCCGGTTTCCCCGAGCGGCCCGTCCCCTGAGAAAGATCTCCCCTCGGCGACGCGGGTCAATCCTTGAGTGTGGTCACCCGAACGAGGGGTGTTATCGGCCATCCGCTCGTTTTCGAAGAAGAGTTCGATAGCGTGCGGGGGGCGTGGAGCAGGCCCAGGCGGGGATCCCGACGGAATCCAGGGGGGTGCCAGGAATCATGGTGCGGCGCATCGACGTGAGGGGCGCGGGTGGCGTACACCTCGCCGCCTGGGAGTTCGCCGACCCTCCCAAGCTCAGGGAGGCCGAGCGGTCACCGGGCGGCGTGCTGTTGCTGCACGGCCTGATGGGCCGCGCCTCGCACTGGGCGGACACCGCCCGCTGGCTCTCCGAGCGGCACCGCGCGGTCGCCCTCGACCAGCGGGGCCACGGTCGCAGCGAGAAGCCCCCGGAGGGGCCCTACACCCGCGAGGCCTACGTGGACGACGCCGCGGCCGCCCTGGAACAGCTCGGGCTCGCGCCCGCCGTGCTCATCGGCCACTCCATGGGCGCCCTCACCGCCTGGCAGCTCGCCGCGCGCCGCCCCGATCTGGTCAGGGGACTGGTCATCTGCGACATGCGGGCCTCCGCGCTGGGCGCGGCCTCGCAGCGGGAGTGGGAGGGCTGGTTCACGTCCTGGCCCGTCCCCTTCGCCACGCTCGCCGACGTCCGCAAGTGGTTCGGCGAGGACGACCCGTGGGTCGAGCGCCCCAACCCCTCGCGCGGGGAGTTCTTCGCCGAGGTCATGGCCGAGGGCGCCGACGGCTGGCGGCCCGTCTTCGACCCCGCCCAGATGCTGAGGTCACGCGAGACGTGGGTGCACGACGCGCACTGGGACGAGCTGATCCAGGTCCGCTGCCCCACCCTCGTCGTCCGGGGGCTCTACGGCGACCTCGGGCGCGCCGAGTCCCAGGAGATGGTCCGCGTGCTGCCCCGCGGCGAGTACGCGGAGGTCGCGGACGCCGGGCACCTGGTCCACTACGACCAGCCCGACGCCTGGCGCGCGGCGATCGAGCCGTTCCTGGACGGGGTCCTCACCGGTTAGCCCCCGGCTCGTCCTCGCACGCCGGACGGGCCCGACGCCTCACGGGCTCAGGCGCTCCACTCGCCACGCGCCGCTCTCCGTGTCGCGGGCGTACCGCAGGCGGTCGTGGAGGCGGTTGGTCCTGCCCTGCCAGAATTCCACCGTCCGCGGGGACACGCGGAAGCCGCCCCAGTTCGGGGGCGCCGGGACCTGTTCGCCCTCGGGGTAGCGGGCCGCCAAGTCGGCGTAGGAGCGGTCCAGTTCCTCGCGGGAGACGAGCACGGAGGACTGCGCGCTGGCCCACGCGCCGAGCTGGGAGCCGTGCGGGCGGGTGCGGAAGTAGGCGACCGTCTCCTCGCGGCCCACGCGCGTCGCCGTGCCGGTGACGATGACCTGGCGGGCCATGGGGTGCCAGGGGAAGAGCAGCGAGACGTACGGGTTGGCGGACAGCTCGCGGGCCTTGCGGGAGGCGTAGTTGGTGAAGAAGACGAAGCCCCGCTCGTCGAAGGCCTTCAGCAGAACCGTGCGGGAGCTCGGCCTGCCCTCGGCGTCGGCGGTGGAGACGACCATGGCGTTGGGCTCGTGCACGAGGGCGGTCTCGCGCGCCGCCTCCTTGAACCAGAGGGCGAACTGGTCCATGGGGTCGGCCGGCAGCTCGGTCTCGGCGAGCCCATCGGTGACGTACTGCTCGCGCATGCCGGCCGGCTCGGGCGGGGATTCGGGCGAGGAGGCACTGGAGTCGGTCACACCGCCATCCTGCCGTATGCCGTTGGACGGCCGGCGGGCGCGGCGGCCACGGAGAGGTGAACGGAGGGGTGACGTGTGGCACTGAGTGCCGCATCTCATCGCCAAAGGTGGCACCAAGGGATATCGTCCTGCTGCCGAACCGGTTGGGTGACCACCAGCCTCACTGGGCATCACCGGGGTGAACGTTCCGGACCGCGAGTCGAGGAACGCGCCTGCACCTGGGCGCGCCAGACCGTGTAACCGGGCCGTGATCGCCCTTTTGACCGATGGTCATGAGCTGATCGCCTTGCCTCACGCGAACACCATCACGTCGAACCCACCACGAGGAGCCGCCTGATGTCCGACTTCGTACCCGGACTTGAAGGAGTCATCGCGTTCGAGACGGAGATCGCCGAACCGGACAAGGAAGGTGGCGCGCTGCGTTACCGCGGAGTCGACATCGAGGACCTGGTCGGCCACGTCTCCTTCGGAAACGTGTGGGGCCTGCTCGTCGACGGCGCCTTCAACCCCGGTCTGCCGCCCGCCGAGCCGTTCCCGATCCCGGTCCACTCCGGGGACATCCGCGTCGACGTCCAGTCCGCGCTGGCGATGCTCGCCCCCGTGTGGGGCCTGCGCCCGCTCCTGGACATCGACGAGCGGCAGGCCCGCGAGGACCTGGCCCGCGCCGCCGTCATGGCCCTGTCGTACGTGGCCCAGTCGGCCCGCGGCCAGGGCCTCCCGATGGTGCCGCAGCGGGAGATCGACAAGGCCGAGACGGTCGTCGAGCGGTTCATGAAGCGCTGGCGCGGCGAGCCCGACCCCAAGCACGTCAAGGCCGTCGACGCCTACTGGACCTCGGCCGCCGAGCACGGCATGAACGCCTCCACGTTCACCGCCCGCGTCATCGCCTCCACCGGCGCGGACGTGGCGGCGGCGCTCTCCGGGGCCGTCGGCGCCATGTCGGGCCCGCTGCACGGCGGCGCGCCCTCCCGGGTGCTCGGCATGATCGAGGAGATCGAGCGCACCGGGGACGCGGTGGCGTACGTGAAGCGGGCCCTGGACAAGGGTGAGCGCCTGATGGGCTTCGGGCACCGCGTGTACCGGGCCGAGGACCCCCGGGCGCGGGTGCTGCGCCGTACGGCGCGTGAGCTGGGCGCGCCCCGCTTCGAAGTCGCCGAGGCGCTGGAGAAGGCGGCGCTCGACGAGCTGCACGCGCGGCGGCCCGACCGGGTGCTCGCCACGAACGTGGAGTTCTGGGCGGCGATCGTCCTCGACTTCGCGGAGGTGCCGGCGCACATGTTCACGTCGATGTTCACCTGCGCCAGGACCGCCGGATGGTCGGCGCACATCCTTGAGCAGAAGCGGACGGGGCGGCTGGTGCGGCCCTCCGCCAGGTACATCGGGCCCGGCTCGCGCGACCCCCGGGAGATCGAGGGGTACGGGGACATCGCGGGCTGAGGTCCCGTCCCAGGGCCCGCGTTCTCGTGTGCCGGAGGGGCCGGCCCGTGCCCGCCCCTCCGGTGGGGCGTCAGCGCAGCGCCCGTTCCACCAGCGCCGTCCACTGGGCCACCACCCGGGCCCGGCGGGCCCCGTCGTCCGTCAGGAGGTTCGCGAGACCGAGGCCCCGCGCCATGTCCAGCAGGCCCTGGATGGTCTCGCGGACGCCGGGGACCGACTCGTCGGCGCCGAGGAGTTCCACCGCGATGCGGTGCGTCTCGCGGCCCACGCGGGCCTCCAGCTCCGTGACGCGGGCCCCGAGCTGCGGCTCGTCGGAGGCGGCCACCCAGAGGTGGAGCGCCGCGCGGAAGAGCGGACCGGTGTAGAGGTCCACCAGGGCCGCGACGACCGAGGCCCTGTCCTGCGCGGGCAGGGCGCGCAGGGCCGTGGAGCGCTGCTCCGCCACGTACTCGACGGCGGCGGTGAAGAGGTCCTCCCGGGTCGGGAAGTGGTGCTGCGCCGCGCCCCGCGAGACACCGGCCCGCTCGGCGACCACCGAGACCGTGGAGCCCGCCCAGCCGCGCTCGGCGAGGCAGGACACGGCGGCCTCCAGGAGCCGCTGCCGCGTCGCGCGGCTGCGGTCCTGCTTGGGCGAGCGGTCGGCGGCGGTCACAGCACCCATGGGCGCTCCCGTCGTTCGAGGAACGCCGCCATCCCCTCGCGCGCCTCGGCGGAGCCGAAGAGCCGCGCCGACAGGGCGACGACAGCGTCCGATTGGTCGTCGAATGCGTCGAGCACCCTAGCCGTGAGCAGCTTCTTCGTCTCGGCCAGGGCTCCCGGCGCGGCCCGCCGCACCCCGTCGAGCAGCGGTCCGAGCGTGGCGTCGACGTCGGACGCGTACGCGGTGACGAGGCCGATCCGGGCCGCTTCCGGCCCCTCGAAGCGCTCCCCGGTGAGGCAGTAGCGGGACGCGGCGGCCGGGTCGACGCGGGGCAGCAGCGTCAGGGAGATCACGGCGGGGGCGACGCCGATGTGGACCTCCGTGAGCGCGAAGGACGCGCCGGGGCCCGCCACCGCCATGTCGCACGCGCCGAGCAGCCCGATGCCGCCCGCCCGCACATGGCCGTCCACGCGGGCGATCACCGGCTTGGGCAGCTCGACGACCTGCCGCAGGAGCCGTACGAAGTCGTGCGGTGCGGGCGGCGCCTTCAGGTCCGCGCCCGAGCAGAACGCCGGCCCGGTGTGGGCGAGCAGGACCGCGCGGACGGCGGGGTCGCCGCCGAGGTCGCCCAGCGCCTCGCTCAGGGCTCCCACCAGGTCGGCGGAGAGCGCGTTGCGGCGCTCGGGGACGTCCAGGGTGACGGTGACGACGCCTCGTGCCGGCGAGGAGACGACAAGGCTCATCAGGGTTCCTCTCCACGGGGGCGGGAGTCCTCAGTACGACTTGGGCAGGCCCAGCGTCCGGTGGGAGACGTAGTTGAGGATCATCTCGCGGCTGACCGGGGCGATCCGCGCCACCCGGGACGCCACGATCAGCGAGGCGAGGCCGAACTCCTTGGTGAGGCCGTTGCCGCCGAGGGTGTGCACGGCCTGGTCGACGGCCTTCACGCAGGCGTCGGCGGCGGCGAGCTTGGCCATGTTGGCGGCCTCGCCCGCGGCCATGTCGTCGCCGTCGTCGTAGAGGCGGGCGGCCTTCTGCGTCATCAGGCGGGCCAGTTCGATCTCGATGTGGGACTGGGCCAGCGGGTGCGCGATGGCCTGGTGGGCGCCGATGGGCGTCTTCCAGACGGTGCGCTCCCTCGCGTACGCGGTGGCGCGCTCCAGGGCGAACCTCGCCAAGCCGAGGGAGAAAGCGGCCGTCATGATGCGCTCGGGGTTCAGGCCCGCGAAGAGCTGGAGGAGGCCCGCGTCCTCTCCCCCGCTGCCGAACGTGTGGGAGGGGCCCCCGCCGACCAGGGCGTCCGCGGGAAGCCGGACGTCGTCGATGACCAGCTCGAACTGCTTCTCCGCGGCCTGCACTTCCATGGGTATGTGGTGGCGCCGGAAGCCGGGGGCGTCGCGCGGGACGATGAACAGGCACGGCTTGAGGCTGCCGGTCGCGGTGTCCGACGTGCGGCCGACGACGAGTGTGGCGTCGGCGATGTCGACGCCGGAGACGAACACCTTGCGGCCGGTCAGGAGCCAGTCGCCGGAGTCGGGGTCGCGGCGGGCCGTGGTGGTGATGCGGTGGGAGTTGGAGCCCGCGTCGGGTTCGGTGATGCCGAAGGCCATGGTCCGCGAGCCGTCGGCGAGGCCGGGCAGCCAGGCCCGCTTCTGCTCCTCGGTGCCGAACCGGGCGATGACGGTGCCGCAGATCGCGGGCGAGACGACCATCATCAGGAGCGGGCAGCCCGCCGCGCCCAGCTCTTCGAGGACGATGGAGAGTTCGGCGATGCCGCCGCCTCCGCCGCCGTACTCCTCGGGCAGGTTGACGCCGAGGTAGCCGAGCGCGGCGGCGTCCCTCCACAGCTCGTCGGGGTGGCCGCCCTCCTGCGTGAGGCGGGTCATGTAGTCGCGGCCGTACCGCTTGCCGAGGGCCGCGACGGCGGCGCGCAGGGCGCGGTGTTCTTCGGTCTCGAGGACGGTGCTGCGAGCGGCGCTCATACGGACTCTTCCTCCTGGGCGGCGGCCCGGACGACGGCGAGCAGCGCGCCGACCTCGACCTGGCGGCCGGTTTCGGCGTGCAGGGCGGTGAGCGTGCCGGAGGCGGGAGCGGTGATGCGGTGCTCCATCTTCATGGCCTCCAGCCAGATGAGGGGCTGCCCGGCGGTGACCGTCGCGCCCTCGGTGAGCCCGTCGGCGAGGCGGACGACGGTGCCCGGCATCGGGGCGAGCAGCGAGCCCGGTGCGCGGCGCGCGGCGGGTTCGGGGAGCAGGGGCAGCGGGGTGAGGACGGTGTGGCCGAGCGGGGAGGTGACGTACACCCGGCCGGGCGCGTCCCCGTGGCGCGCGATCCCGTACGCCCTGCGGACGCCGTCGGTTTCGAGCACGACCCGGGTGGCGCTCACGTCGAGCACGCGCACCCCGTCGGCGCGTGGCCCGTCGTGGGTGTGGTCGTAGCCCACCTCGTGCTCGGCGCCGTCCGGTTCGGTGCGCCAGCGTTTGAGGTGGGGCTGCGAGCGGAGGTTGCGCCAGCCGCCGAACCGGGAGCGGCCGTGCGCGTCGGCGAGCGAGGCGGCCAGCGCGGCGTGCGGGTCGGCCGCGGGCTCCGCCAGCTCCCCGGCGTGGCGGTCGTAGAAGCCGGTGTCCATGCGCGCGCCGGTGAACTCCGGGTGCCGCAGGGACCGTACGAGCAGGTCGCGGTTGGTGAGGGGGCCGTGCAGCACGGCCCGCTCCAGGGCGCCCGCGAGACGGCGTACGGCCTGGTCGCGGGTGGGCGCGTGGGCGACGGCCTTGGCGAGCATCGGGTCGTAGTGCACGCCGATCGTGTCGCCGTCCGCGTACCCGGTGTCGAGGCGGACGCCCGGCACGTCGACGCGGTGCAGGGTGCCGGTCTGCGGGGCCCAGTCCGCCGCCGGGTCCTCGGCGTAGAGGCGGGCCTCGACGGCGTGGCCGCGCGCGGGCGGGGGTTCGGCGGCGAGGGCGACGCCTTCGGCGACCTGGATCTGGAGCGCGACGAGGTCGACGCCGAACACGGCCTCGGTGACGGGGTGCTCCACCTGGAGGCGGGTGTTCATCTCCAGGAAGTGCGCGCGGCCCTCCGCGACGAGGAACTCCACCGTGCCCGCACCCCGGTAGCCGGTCACGCGCGCCGCCCGTACGGCCCGTTCGTGCAGTTCGGCGACGAGGCCGGGGGCGAGCCCCGGCGCGGGCGACTCCTCGACGACCTTCTGGTGCCTGCGCTGGAGCGAGCAGTCGCGGGTGCCGAGCGCCCACACCGTGCCGTGCGCGTCGGCCATGATCTGCACTTCCACGTGGCGTCCGCCCTCGATGAACGGCTCGACGAACACCTCGCCGTCCCCGAACGCGCTGGCCGCCTCCGCGCGGGCCGCCGTCAGCTCCGCCGCCAGGTCGGCCAGATCACGGACGACGCGCATGCCGCGCCCGCCGCCGCCGGCCGCCGCCTTCACCAGGACCGGCAGGTCGGCCTCGGTGACCTCGGTGAGCGGTTCGACGCCGAGGAGTTGTTTGGCGCGGGTCTTCGAGGCCATCGCCTCGATCGCGTCGGGCGGCGGGCCGATCCAGGTCAGGCCCGCGTCGAGGACCGCGCGGGCGAAGCCGGCGTTCTCGGAGAGGAAGCCGTAGCCGGGGTGGACGGCGTCGGCGCCCGCGGCCTGCGCCGCCTTCACCACCAGGTCGCCGCGCAGATACGTCTCGGCGGGCGCCGCACCCGGCAGCCGTACCGCCGAGTCGGCCTCGCGGACGTGCAGGGCGTCCGCGTCGGCGTCGGAGTACACGGCGACCGTGGCGATGCCGAGGTCACGGCAGGTGCGGAAGACGCGGCAGGCGATCTCGCCGCGGTTGGCCACGAGGACGGAACCGATCATCGTCACTGCCTCACATCCGGAAGACGCCGAAGCCGCCGCGCGCGCCCTCGAAGGGGGCGGTGTGGATCGCGGACAGGCACAGACCGAGCACGGTGCGGGTGTCCCGCGGGTCGATGACCCCGTCGTCGTAGAGACGCCCGGAGAGGAACATCGGCAGCGACTCGGCCTCGATCTGCCGCTCCACCATCTCCCGCAGCGCGGCGTCGGCCTCGTCGTCGTAGGGCTGCCCCTTCGCCGCCGCCGACTGCCGGGCGACGATGGACAGGACGCCCGCGAGCTGCTGGGGGCCCATGACCGCCGACTTGGCGCTCGGCCAGGCGAAGAGGAAGCGGGGGTCGTAGGCGCGCCCGCACATGCCGTAGTGCCCGGCGCCGTAGGAGGCGCCCATGAGGACGGACAGGTGCGGGACCTTCGAGTTGGAGACGGCGTTGATCATCATGGCGCCGTGTTTGATGATGCCGCCCTGCTCGTACTCCTTGCCGACCATGTAGCCGGTGGTGTTGTGCAGGAAGAGCAGCGGGATGTCGCGCTGGTTGGCGAGCTGGATGAACTGGGCGGCCTTCTGCGACTCCTCGCTGAACAGCACGCCCTGCGCGTTGGCGAGGATGCCGAGGGGGTAGCCGTGCAGCTCCGCCCAGCCGGTGACGAGACTCGTGCCGTACAGCGGCTTGAACTCGTCGAAGTCGGAGCCGTCCACGATCCGGGCGACGACCTCGCGCGGGTCGAAGGGCTTCTTCAGGTCGTCGGGCACGATGCCGAGCAGTTCGTCCTCGTCGTACTTCGGCGGTCGTACGGTGAGCGGGTCCGGGTCGGCGTACGCCTTGCGCCAGTTGAGGCGGGCGACGACCCGGCGGGTCCGGCGCAGCGCGTCGTGCTCGTCCTCCGCCAGGTGGTCGGCGAGGCCGGAGGTGCGGGCGTGCATCTCGGCGCCGCCGAGCGACTCGTCGTCGCTCTCCTCGCCGGTCGCCATCCTCACCAGCGGCGGCCCGCCGAGGAAGACCTTGGCGCGCTCCTTCACCATGATCACGTGGTCGCTCATGCCGGGCACGTAGGCGCCGCCCGCCGTGGAGTTGCCGAAGACGACGGCGATGGTGGGGACGCCGGCCGCCGACGACCGCGTGAGGTGCTTGAAGAGGGCGCCGCCCGGGATGAAGATCTCCTTCTGGGAGGGGAGGTCCGCGCCTCCCGACTCCACCAGGTGGATCGACGGCAGCCGGTTGGCGTGCCCGATCTCGTGGGCGCGGAACGCCTTCTTCAGCGTCCAGGGGTTGGAGGCGCCGCCCCTGACCGTCGGGTCGTTGGCGGTGATCAGGCACTCGACGCCCTCGACGACGCCGATGCCGGTGACCATGGACGCGCCCACGGGGCAGTCGCTGCCCCAGGCGGCCAGCGGCGACAGTTCCAGGAACGGTGTGTCGGGGTCCAGGAGCAGTTCGATGCGCTCGCGCGCCAGGAGCTTGCCGCGCTTCCGGTGGCGCTGGACGTACTTCTCGCCGCCGCCCTGCAGTGCCTTGGCCTGTTCGGCGCCGAGTACGGCCAGCTTCTCCAGCATGGCCGCGCGGTGCTCGGCGTACTCGGCGTCCGCCGGGTCGAGCGCGGAGGCGATGACGGTCATGCCCGCACCTCCGGCGCGCCGGGCGCGGGCGGGTTCTCGCGGCCCCTCGGGCTCACAGCAGTACCTCCGGTATGTCCAGGTGGCGGGCGCGCAGCCACTCGCCGAGGCCCTTGGCCTGCGGGTCGAAGCGGGCGCGGGACGCGACGCCCTCGCCGAGCAGCCCCTCGACGACGAAGTTCAGGGCGCGCAGGTTCGGCAGGACGTGGCGGGTGACCGGCAGGGGGGCCGCTTCCGGGAGCAGTTCGCGCAGGCGGTCCGCGGTCATCTCATGGGCGAGCCACCGCCAGGCCTCGTCGCTCCGCACCCAGACGCCGATGTTCGCGTCACCGCCCTTGTCACCGCTGCGGGCGCCGGCGACACGGGCGAGGGGGACGCGGCGGGTCGGCCCCGGGGGCAGGGGTTCGGGGAGCAGGGGCCGGGGTCCGGGCGGCAGGGGCTCGGGCGGTGGCGGGTCTGTCGGGTCTGTCGGGTCTGTCGGGTCCTGGGGTACGAGGGTGTCGGCGGCGGTGGCCACGGGGATCCGCCGTCCGTCGGGCAGCACCGCCACGTGCTCGACGGTGTCCCGGTCCACGTACGCCGCTTCGAAGACTCCGTAGGGGGCGCCCTTGCCGGGCGGGGCCGTCACGTGGAAGCCCGGATAGCTGCCGAGGGCCAGTTCGACCGCGGCGCCGCTCAGGGCCCGGCCCACGGCGTCCGCGTCGGCGTCGCGCACCACCAGGCGCAGCAGGGCGCTCGCGGTCTCCTGGGTCGCCGCGTCGGCGCGGTCGGTGCGGACCAGCTCCCAGCGGATCTCACGGGGGCGGGACCCCGCGCGGTCCAGGGCGTCCTCGAACTGGGCGCGGACCAGCGCGGCCTTGGCCCCGGTGTCCGGGCCCGTGAGGACGAAGACGACCTCGTTGCGGAAGCCGCCGAGCCGGTTGAGGCCGACCTTGAGGGTGGGCGGCGGCGCCTCGCCGCGCACGCCGGAGATCCGCACCCGGTCGGGGCCCTCCCGCGTGAGGACGGCCGTGTCGAGCCGGGCGGTGACGTCGGGGCCCGCGTACCGTGCGCCGGCCGTCTCGTAGAGGAGCTGCGCGGTGACCGTGCCGACGTCGACGAAGCCGCCGGCGCCGGGGTGTTTGGTGATGACCGCCGAGCCGTCCTCGTGGATCTCGGCGAGCGGGAAGCCGGGGCGGAGCAGGGAGGCCGGGTCGTGCTCGGCGAAGAACGCGTAGTTGCCGCCGGTGGCCTGCGTCCCGCACTCCAGGACGTGCCCGGCGACGACCGCGCCCGCGAGGCGGTCGTACGCGTCGGGGCCCCAGCCGAAGTGCGCGGCGGCCGGTCCCGTGACCAGGGCGGCGTCGGTCACCCGCCCCGTCACGACCACGTCCGCCCCGGCCGTGAGGCAGGCCGCGATGCCGGCGCCGCCGAGGTAGGCGTGGGCGGTGAGGGCGCCGGGGAAGCGGCCGCCGAGGTCGTCGCCCTCGACGTGCGCGACCCTGGCGGGGACGCCGAGCCGCCCCGCGAGGTCCCTGACGGCGTCCGCGAGCCCGGCGGGGTTCAGGCCGCCCGCGTTGGCGACGATCCGCACCCCGCGCTCGTGGGCGGCGCCGAGGCACTCCTCCAGTTGCCGCAGGAACGTCTTGGCGTAACCGCGGGCGGGGTCCTTCAGGCGGTCGCGGCCGAGGATGAGCATGGTCAGCTCGGCGAGGTAGTCCCCGGTCAGGACGTCCAGGTCGCCGCCGGCCAGCATCTCCCGCATGGCGTCGAAGCGGTCGCCGTAGAAGCCGGAGGCGTTGCCGATCCGCAGGGGCGGCCGGGTCATCGCGTGCCGCCGCCCCGCGCGGCCCGCCCCTCCCCCGGCGGTCCCGCGAACGCCTGGGCGATGTCGAGCCACCGCTCCGCGTCGGCGCCCTCGGCGCGCACCGTCAGGTCGGCGCGGTGGGCGCGCCGGGTCACCAGGAGGCAGAAGTCGAGCGCGGGGCCGCTCACGCGCTGGGCCGCGTCCTCGGGCCCGTACGTCCACGGCTCTCCGGTCACCGGCGAGGTCAGCTCGACGCGGAACTCCTCCGCGGGCGGGGTCAGCCCCCGTACCGCGTAGGCGAAGTCGCGCGCCCTGACGCCGATCCGCGCCACGTGCCGCAGCCGGTCCGTCGGGGCACGCCGCACGCCGAGCGCGTCCGCCACGTCCTGGCCGTGCGCCCAGGTCTCCATGAGCCGCGCGGTCGCCATGCTGGGCACGGCCATGGGCGGCCCGTACCAGGGCAGCCGGGTGCCGTGGGGGACCTCGCGCAGGGCCTGGCCGAGTGCTTCCCGGCCGGTGCGCCAGCGGTCGAGCAGTTCGGCGGGCGGCAGTCCCGCGCCCTTCTCGGCGCCCTCGTCCACGAACGAGTCCGGCGCCGCCTTCGCCGCCTCGGTGGCGAAGGCCCCCGGGTCCGTGGCGGCGAGCAGGGCCACGCGGTCGGTCCAGGCGAGGTGGGCGATCTGGTGGGCGATCGTCCAGCCGGGCGCGGGCGTCACCAGCGCCCAGCGCTCCTCGCTCAGCCCCGCCACCAGGCGGTCGAGCTCCTCGCTCTCCGCACGCAGATCGTCGAGCACGGGCAGGGCATCGGACACGGAACGCTCCCCTCGGGGCACGGCGGTGTGCCAGGGAGCATGGCAGCGGGGCCAGAAACAAGCAAGCGTGCTTGCATAAATTTCCGGGGGGGGCGGGCGCAGGGGGTTACCGCCGACAGGCCCGGCGCGGGCAGCGGGGCCGGGGACGGCGGGCGGGTCGGCGGGGGTGCCGGTACCGGTACGGGCGGGCGGGCCGGGCGCGGACAGCGCCACCGACACCAGCAGACAGACCCGGCGAGGACAGCGCCACCGGAACCAGCAGGCGGGCCCGGCGAGGACAGCGCCACCGGAACCAGCAGGCGGGCCCGGCGCGGGCGGGCGGGCCCGGGACCGGCGGGCGGGCCGGGCGCGGACAGCGCCACCGACACCAGCAGACAGACCCGGCGAGGACAGCGCCACCGGAACCAGCAGGCGGGCCCGGCGCGGGCGGGCGGGCCCGGGACCGGCGGGCGGGCCGGGCGCGGACAGCGCCACCGGCACCAGCAGACAGGCCAGGCGCGGACAGGGCCACCGACGCCGACAGACGGGCGGCGCGGCTATCGGTATGGCGGCGGGACCGGCACCGCTGTCGGCACCGGCCCCGCTGTCAGCCCAGGCCCGGCCGCCGGCCCCGTTGTCGCCCCTGGCCCGGCCACCGGCCCAAGCCCGCCATCAGCCAGGCCCGGCGGCCGACCCAAGCCCCGCCGTCGCTCCGGCTCGGCCACCGGCCCGAGCTCCGCCATCAGCCCCGCCCCGGCCACCGGCCCAAGTCCCGCCGTCAGCCAGGCCCGGTGCCGGCCCCCGAGCCGCTATCGCCCCGCGCCCCGCTTCGCTTCCTCGCGTGCCCGGGTGCGGCCTCGTCCCACCTGGGTGCGCACCGCGCCCATGCTCGCCGCGATGACCAGGGCGATCGCCAGGGCCTCCGCGGCGGTGAGCGCCTGGCTGAGGACGAGGAAGCCGGCGATCGAGGCGAGGGCCGGCTCCAGGCTCATCAGGACCGCGAAGGTGTGCGCGGGCAGGCGGCGCAGGGCCAACAGTTCGAGGGTGTAGGGGAGCACCGACGACATCACGGCCACGACCGCGCCGAGCGCCAGCGTGCCGGGCTGCACGAGCCGCGACCCCGACTCGATGAGGCCCAGCGGCAGGAACAGCACGGCGGCGACGACCATCGCCAGGGCGAGCCCGTCGGCCTGCGGGAACCGCCGGCCGGTGCGCGCGCTGAAGACGATGTACGCCGCCCACATCGCGCCCGCGCCGAGCGCGTAGGCGACGCCCGCCGGGTCGAGGCCGTTGAAACCGCCCCCGCCCCCCAGCAGGAACACGCCGCACAGCGCGAGCCCCGCCCAGACCAGGTTGACCGCACGGCGCGAGGCGATGACGGAGAGGGCGAGCGGGCCGAGGACCTCAAGGGTGACGGCGGGGCCCATGGGGATGCGGGCCACCGACTGGTAGAACAGGCCGTTCATCCCTGCCATGGCCACCCCGAAGGCCACGACCGTGCCCCAGTCGGCGCGCGAGTGTCCGCGCAGCTTCGGCCGGCACACGACGAGCAGCACGAGCGCGGCGAAGGCGAGGCGCAGCGTCACGATGCCGAGTGCCCCGGCACGCGGCATCACGCTGACGGCGACCGCGCCGCCGAACTGCACGGAGATGCCGCCCGCGAGGACGAGCCCGACGGGGGCGAGGCGGGCCCGGAGTCCGCCGCCCGACGCCCCGGGGGCCTCCGTGGCCCCCGATGTCGCCGCGGCTCCCGCGACCTCCGGCTGCTGCGCCACGACGGGGGCCGCCGCCGGTGCCGCCTGGTCGCTGCGCGAGATGTCCACCGCTGAGCCTTCCTGCTGCGTGTCGGGCGCGTCCGGGAGCCCGTGACCGCCAGTCCACCACCGTGTACCGCTCGGTCCAGGCTATTGGACTACGTCAGGATTGTGGAGCGGTTTTGCCGCTGTACGCAACCCGCGTCCACATGTCGAAGGTACGACCGCGCGCGACGGGCGGGAAATGCCGGACACGCTCTGGTTATGCGCGCCCGGCATGACACGGGGTCACGCCTTTCCCAGCGCCTCGGCGAGGACTTCCGCCAGGTGCCGTCCGCGCACCCCGGCGAGCTGGTCGAGCTGCGTGCGGCAGGAGAACCCGTCGGCGAGGACCACCGCCTCGCCCCGCCCCTCCCGCCGGGCCTCCCGCACCGCCGGCAGCAGCTGCTCCTCCGCGCAGGCCACGGAGACCTCGTGGTGTCCGCGCTCGAACCCGAAGTTCCCCGCGAGCCCGCAGCAGCCGCCGGTCAGCTCGCCCGTCAGGCCCGCCTTGGCCCGCAGCCGCCGCTCCGCCGCGTCGCCGAGCACCGCGTGCTGGTGGCAGTGCGTCTGGCCGGTCACCGGCCGGTCCACGCGGGGCGGCTGCCACGCGGGGGCCAGTTCCTCGACGGCCTGGGCGAAGGTGCGGACGGCGGCGGCGAGGCGGTGCGCGCGCGGGTCGTCGCCGAGCAGCTCGGTCAGGTCCGACCTGAGCGCCGCGGCGCAGCTCGGCTCCAGGACGACCACCGGCACCCCCGCGTCGACCAGCGGGGCCATCCGCTCCAGCGTGCCCCGCAGCACCGCGCGCGCCCGGTCGAGCTGCCCCGTCGAGACATACGTCAGCCCGCAGCACACTCCCGGCGGCGGCAGCTCGACGGCGATCCCCGCGGCCTCCATGACCCGCACGGCGGCCTCGCCGACCTCGGGCGAGAGGTGGTCGGTGAAGGTGTCGGGCCACAGCACGGCGCGCGGCCCCGCGGTCGTCCCCGCCCGGTGGCGCGTGCGCCACCACCGCCGGAACGTGCGCGGGGCCACCTCCGGCACCGCCCGCCGCGCGTCGATCCCCCCGAGCCGCTTCCCGAGCGCCGCCAGCGGACGCGCCCGCGCGAGGGCGTTGACCAGCGGAGCGGTGCGGGTCACCGCGACGGCCCGCAGCCAGCGCGGCAGCCACCCCATGGAGTAGTGGGCGGCGGGCCTGCGCCGCCCCGCGTAGTGGTGGTGCAGGAACTCCGCCTTGTACGTGGCCATGTCGACGCCCACCGGGCAGTCCGAGCGGCAGCCCTTGCAGGACAGGCAGAGGTCGAGGGCGTCCCTGACCTCCGTCGAGCGCCAGCCGTCCGTCACCACCTCGCCCGCCAGCATCTCGTGCAGCAGATGGGCGCGGCCCCGCGTGGAGTGCTCCTCCTCGCCCGTCACGCGGAAGGAGGGGCACATGACGTCCGTGGGCGAGCCCGGCGCCGCCGTACGGCACTTCGCGACGCCCACGCACCGCCGGACCGCCGCCGAGAAGTCGCCGCCGTCGTGGGGGTAGCCGAAGGCGACGTCGACCGGTTCGCGCGGCAGCGGCGCGAACCGCAGGTCGGCGTCGAGGGGCGCGGGCCGCACCAGCATCCCGGGGTTGAGCAGCCCCGCCGGGTCCCAGAGGTCCTTGACGCGCTCGAAGACGCCGACGAGTTCACGCCCGTACATCTTCGGCAGCAGTTCCGCGCGGGCCTGTCCGTCGCCGTGTTCGCCGGAGAGGGAGCCGCCGTGCGCGACGACCAGGTCCGCCACCTCCTCGGAGAAGCGGCGGAAGCGGGCCACGCCGTCGCGGCTGATCAGGTCGAAGTCCACGCGTACGTGGACGCAGCCGTCCCCGAAGTGGCCGTAGGGCGTGCCGCGCAGGCCGTGATCGGCGAGGAGCGCGCGGAAGTCCCGCAGGTAGGGGGCGAGCCGGGCGGGCGGCACCGCGCAGTCCTCCCAGCCGGGCCAGGCCTCTCCCCCGGGCGATCCGTCGGCCTCGTCCGGCATCCGCGTGGCCGTGCCGCTGGCGTCCTCACGCACGCGCCACAGGGCCCGCTGGCGCGCCGGGTCGTCGACCACCACGGCGTCCAGCGCGTCGGCCGCCCGCACGAGGTCCCCCGCACGCGCGCGTGCCTCGGCCGGGCTCGCGCCGCCCGTCTCCACGAACAGCCAGGCGCCGCCCCTGGGCAGTCCTTCCGCGCCGCGCACGAGGTCGGCCGCCATGCCCTCGACGGTCAGCGGCCCGTACGGCAGGAGCCCCGGCGCCGCCTCGGCCGCCGCGCTCTCGTCGGCGTACCCGAGGACGGCGAGGGCGCGGGCGCGGGGCGCGTCGACGAGACGCACGGTCGCCTCGGTGAGGACGCCGAGGGTGCCCTCCGAGCCGCAGAACGCGCGCGCCAGGTCGGGGCCGCGCTCCGGGAGCAGGGCGTCGAGCGCGTACCCGGAGATGCGGCGCGGCAGGTCGGGGTAGCCGGTGCGCAGCAGCTCCAGGCGGCTCTCGACGAGCGCCCGCAGGCCTTCGGGGGCTCCTCGCCAGTCCTGGCCGAGGCGGTGGGTGCCACCCCTGCCGTCGATGACGGACAGTTCGTGGACGTTGTCGGCGGTGGTGCCGTAGGCCACCGAGTGGGAGCCGCAGGAGTTGTTGCCCACCATGCCGCCGAGTGTGCAGCGGTTGTGCGTCGAGGGGTCGGGGCCGAAGGTGAGGCCGTGCGGCGCGGCGGCGGCGCGCAGGTCGTCGAGGACGACTCCCGGCTGCACCACGGCCGTTCGGGCCTCCGGGTCGAGCGCCGTGATCCGCCGCAGGTGCCGGGTGAAGTCGAGGACGACGCCGGCGCCGGTCGCCTGCCCGGCGATGGAGGTGCCCGCGCCGCGCGCCACCACCGGCACGTGCCGCTCGCGGCAGACCGCGAGCGCCGCCGCCACGTCGTCGGCGTCGCGCGGGGCCACCACGGCCGCCGGGACGCGGCGGTAGTTGGAGGCGTCCATGGTGTGCAGCGCCCGGGCGGTGACGGAGAGGTCCACGTCACCGCGTACGGCCGCGCGCAGGTCGCGTCCGAGGCCTTGGAGCTCGCCGCCCGGCTCGCTCCCGCGCTTGCTCATACGGTCGCTCATGAGGCCAGGATGCCCCGCCGGCACCCCCTGGCGGACACCCCGCCGGTGCCGTTATGTCATGATCCGGAAGGGATCATTCCCACTTCGGTCGGCAACTCTCCTATAGTGGCCAGAACTTGAGCCGACCTTGAGAAACACCGGATCGCGTTCGAGCAAAGTGTGTCGCTTCCGATCGAGGACCCCGATTGATGACCGCGCCAACCCCCCTAGCGCGCCCCGGGACGAATGGGGCATCCCCAGGTCCAGCGCAGTCGGGAGCCCGGGCAAGTGTCCCCTTGCGCCCGTCCGCCCTCGTCCTGCTGATCTGCGCCCTGGTCACCGCGGCGCTCACCGCGACCGCCGTCGCCCTGGCCCCCTCCTCCGCACGCGCCCCCCTCGCCTGGGGAGCGGGCGCCGCCGCGCTCGCCCTCAGCGTCGCCGTGGCCGCCGCCTTCCACGGCGCGCGGACCTCCGCCCTGCTGCGGCGTCAGCTCGTCGCCGCTCACCAGGAGATGGACCGGCTCGCCCACGAACAAGCGCGACACGCGGCGGAATTCGGCCACGAGCACACGCGCCTCACCGAGCGCCACGCCCGTGAGGTCGCCGCGCTGACCGCGGAGCACGTACGGGAGCGCAACGCGCTCACCCTGCGCGTCCGCGCCGCCGAGTCCGAGCGCGCCGCCGCCCTCGCCGCCTCCGCCAACGCCGCGGGCCGCATGCAGGCCCTGGCCACCGGCATGCTCGCCGACCTCCGCGAGATGGAGGGCAGGCACGCCGACGAGGACGTCCTCACCGACCTGCTGCACCTGGACCACAGGACCGCGCAGGCGGGCCGCATCGCCGACTCCGTGGCCGTCCTCACCGGCGCCCGCTCCGGCCGCCGCTGGGCCCGCCCCATCGTCATGGAGTCGATCCTGCGGGGCGCGATGGGCCGTATCGGCGGCTACCAGCGCGTACGCGTCCACTCCGCCAGCGAGCTCGCCGTCGCGGGCCACGCCGCCGAGGGCGTCATGCACGCCCTGGCCGAGATCCTCGACAACGCCGCCAACTTCTCGCCGCCCACCTCCGAGGTGCACGTCTACATCGAGGAGGTCGCGGCCGGCGTCATCGTCTCCGTCGAGGACAGCGGCCTCGTCATGGGCCCGGTGCAGCAGCGCCGCGCCGAACAGGCCGTGTCCGGCGGGACGAAGGGCCTCAGCGGGCTCTCCGGGACGCGGCTCGGCCTCGCGGTGGTGGGCAGGCTGGCCCGCAAGCACGGCCTGACGGTGTCCTTCCGGCCGTCCGCGCGCGGCGGCACGGGGGTGCTCGTGCTGATACCCCAGGAGCTGCTCACCCGTCCCTCGCAGGCGGCTCCGGGTCCGGCGGCGACGCCCGCGGCGGCTCCCCCGCGCTCGGCCACCGCGCTGCCGGCGGCCCCGGCGGTCTCAGCGGCTCCGGCGGCCGGCGCGGGGCAGTCGGCCGACGCCGCTCAAGCCGCCCCGGCCCAGGCGGGCGGCCCCAGCGCCCCCCGTAGCCCCAGCGGCCCCTCGAACCCCTCGGCCCCCTCGGCCGCCTCCTCCGAGGACACCGCCATCCTCACCCCCGTGGGACGCGAGCCCCTGCCGGTCCACGAGTCCGCCGCCCCGCCGGCCGCCGGGCGTCCCGCCGAGGCGCCGCTGCCCAAGCGGCCCCGCGGCCGCACCCTCGCCGCCGCCGAGCGGGCCCGCGCGGACGGTGACACCGGCGAGACCCCGCGCCCGCGCACGGCGGACGCCGCCACCACCGCGGCCCGCTTCAGCAGCTTCCGCCAGGCCGTCCGCGCCACGCCACCGTCCAGTGACACGGATGCTCCCGCACCCTCCCCGCACCCGGAAGGCGACTCCCCCCGATGACCACCGGCACCACCCCCGGCACCACCACCGACGCCAAGCTCACCTGGCTCCTGCAAGGCCTCCTGGAGCGCACCCCCGGCGCCCGGCACGCGCTCGTCCTGTCCAGGGACGGCCTGAAGCTGTGCCGCACCCCGGAACTCTCCGTCGACCAGGCCGACCAGCTCGCCGCCATCGCCGCGGGCATCCAGTCCCTCTCGCACGGCGCCTCGGCCGAGTTCGGGGACGGCAGCGGCGGCGTACGGTCGGCGATGACGGAGTTCTACGGCGGCATCCTCTTCATCGTCGAGGCCGGTGAGGGCGCACACCTCGCCGTGATCGCCGCCGAGGACGCCGACGCCGGACTCGTCGGGCACACCATGAGCGAGCTGGTCGAGCAGCTCGGCGAGCACCTGCGCGCCGCGCCCCGCGCCGACGACGGCCCCCGCGCCACGCCCGCCTCATGAGCCGCCCCGGCCGGGACGACTCCCCCGACCGGCTCTACACCCTCACGCAGGGCCGCAGCCGGTCGGCGCCCGACGCCCCTTTCGACCTGGTGACCCTCGTCGTCGCCGAGTCGGGACCCACCCCCGGCATGCAGTCCGAGCTCGCCGCCATCCTGCGGATGTGCGAACTGCCCACGGCGGTGGTGGAGATCGCCGCCGAGCTGAGGCTCCCCGTGAGCATCACGCGCATCCTGCTCTCCGACCTGCTCGACGCGGGCCGGATCAGCGCCCGCCATCCGCGGGCGGCAGCCGGTCACAGCCTTCCCGACCCCGACATCCTGGAGCAGGTGCTCGTTGGACTCCGCAATCTCTGACGCAACCGCCGAACGACGCGACGCGGCCCTGTCCGCGACCGCCGACAACGGTCTGAAGATCGTCGTGGTGGGCGGTTTCGGCGTGGGCAAGACGACCCTGGTCCGGTCCGTGAGCGAGATCCGTCCCCTCAACACCGAGGAGACGATGACGCAGGCGGGGCGCGGCATCGACGAGACGGGCGGCCTCGACGGGCTGCGCGCCAAGACGTCCACGACGGTCGCCTTCGACTTCGGCCGCATCACCCTCGACGCGCACAACGTCCTCTACCTCTTCGGCGCCCCGGGCCAGGAGCGCTTCTGGTTCCTCTGGGACCGGCTGTTCTCCGGGACGCTCGGCGCCGTCGTCCTCGTGGACCCGCGGCGCATCGAGGACTCCTGGTACGCGATCGACCGCCTGGAGCACCACGGGACGCCGTTCATCGTGGCCCGCAACGACTTCGGCGGCTCCGCGCACACCGCCGCGCAACTGCGCGAGGCGCTCGACCTGGACCCCGGGGTGCCGCTCGTCGACTGCGACGCGCGCTCCCGCGAGTCCAGCAAGAACGTGCTGATCGCCCTCGTCGAACACCTCAAGACGCTGTACGCCGCACAGGAGACCGCCAAGTGACCTGTCCCGTAACCGGCGCCGCCCCCGGCCCCGTGCCGCTGTCGGGCCCGCGCTTCACCATCGAGCCCGCCCGGCTCTACCGGGAACTGCGGCGCGACCACGGCCCGGTGGCGCCCGTCCTGCTCGACGGCGACGTGCCCGCCTGGCTGGTGCTCGGCTACCGCGAGCTGCACCAGGTCACCGGCGACCCGGTCCTGTACAGCCGGGACTCCGAGCTGTGGAACCAGTGGCCGAACATCCCCGCCGACTGGCCGCTGTTGCCCATGATCGGCCACAAGCAGCCGTCGATCCTCTACACCGTCGGCGAGCGGCACACCGAGCGCGCCGCGATGATCGCGCACGCCCTGGAGTCGGTCGACCCGTTCGAACTGAAGGCGCACGCCGAGAGGTTCGCCGACGAGCTGATCGACGGCTTCTGCGGCCAGGGCTCGACGGACATCATCGCCGAGTACGCGATGCTGCTCCCGGTCCGGGTCCTCGCCACGATCTACGGCTTCCCCGACGAGGAGGGCCCCGCCCTCGTCACCGCGCTGAACGACATGATCAACGGGCGCGAGGGGGCCCTTGAGGGCGCCCGGCACCTGGCCGAGTCGATGGCGCGGCTCCTCGCCGACAAGCACGCGCGGCCCGGCCCCGACGTCGCCTCGGCCATGCTGGCCGACACGTCGGGGTTCACCGACACGGAGATCGCGGAAGACCTGATGGTGATGATGGCCGCGGGCCATCAGCCCACGGCGGACTGGATCGGCAACTCCCTGCGGCTGATGCTCACCGACGACCGCTTCGCCGCCTCGCTCTTCGGCGGCCGCCACAGCGTCGCCGAGGCGATGAACGAGGTCCTGTGGGAGGACACCCCGACGCAGAACGTCGCGGGCCGCTGGGCCTCGCGCGACACCCGGCTCGGCGGGCGCCACATCAACGCCGGTGACCTGGTGCTCCTCGGCCTCGCCGCCGCCAACGCCGACCCGCAGGTGCGCACCGACGGCTCCGTCCTGACCGGCGGCAACAGCGCCCACTTCTCCTTCGGCCACGGCGAGCACCGCTGCCCCTTCCCGGCCCAGGAGGTCGCCGAGGTCATCGCGCGGACCGGCATCGAGGTGCTGATCGACCGGCTGCCGGACCTCGACCTCGCCGTGCCCGCCGCGGAGCTGTCCCGCCGCCCCTCCCCGTGGCTGAGCGGCCTGACCGACCTTCCGGTGACCTTCACGCCGACCCCGACCGCAGCCCTTGGAGAGCCCAGATGACGCGCATCGCCCTGGACCCGTTCGTCACCGACCTGGACGGCGAGAGCGCCCGGCTGCTCGCCGCGGGCCCGCTCGCGGAGGCGGAGCTGCCCGGCGGTGTGCCGGTGTGGGCGGTCACGCACCACGCGGAGGCCCGCCGGCTCCTCACCGACAAGCGCCTGGTGAAGGACATCAACGCCTGGGGCGCCTGGCAGCGCGGCGAGATACCCGCCGACTGGCCGCTGATCGGCCTCGCCAACCCGGGCCGCTCGATGCTGACCGTGGACGGCGAGGAGCACCGCAGGATGCGTTCGCTCGTCGCGCAGGCGTTGACGCCGCGCCGGGTGGAGCGAATGCGCGAGCGCGTCACGGAGCTCACGGACGGCCTCCTCGACCAGGTCGCGGCAGCGGGCGCCGACGGCGTGGTCGACCTGAAGGCGGTGTTCGCCTATCCGCTGCCCATGTACGTGATCAGCGAACTGATGGGCATCGACGAGGCGGACCACCCGCGGCTGAAGGTCCTCTTCGACAAGTTCTTCTCCACCCAGACGCCGCCGGAGGAGGTCGTGGCCACGCTCGGCGAACTCGCCGAGATGATGGGCAGGGTCGTCGCGGCCCGCCGCGAGCAGCCGGGCGACGACCTGACGAGCGCGCTGATCCAGGCCTCGGAGAACGGCGACCACCTCACCGACGCGGAGATCCTCTCCACCCTCCAGCTGATGGTCGCGGCGGGCCACGAGACGACGATCTCCCTGATCGTCAACGCCGTGGTGAACCTCAGCACCCACCCCGAGCAACTGGACCTGGTCCGCGAGGGCAAGGCCGGCTGGGACGCGGTCGTGGAGGAGACCCTGCGCTACTCGACGCCGACGTCGCACGTCCTGATCCGCTTCGCCGCGGAGGACGTCCCCGTCGGCGACAAGGTGATCCCTCGGGGGGACGCGCTGATCGTCTCCTACGGCGCCATCGGCCGCGACGAGGCGGCCCACGGCCCGACGGCGGCGGCCTTCGACATCACCCGCGCCTCGGCCAACCGCCACATCTCCTTCGGCCACGGCCCGCACGTCTGCCCCGGAGCGGCCCTCTCGCGCCTGGAGGCGGGGGTGGCCCTGCCGGCCCTGTACGCCCGCTTCCCCGACCTGACCCTGGCGGTCGGGCCCGAGGAACTCCGCAACAAGCCGGTGGTGACCCAGAACGACCTGTACGAGCTGCCGGTACGGCTGTGGAACAGCCCCTCCGGCGCTTGAGGAGCGGGATCCGGGGCCAAGCCCCGAGGCGGTCACACGGCTCGGGGTGCGGATCTCACCCGGCGGACACCAGAGGAACGCCGCGCCCTGAGCCGCTAGGCTCACCCCGTGGCTGAGATCCAGATTCCCGCTGACATGAAGCCCGCCGACGGCCGTTTCGGCTCGGGCCCCTCCAAGGTGCGCACCGAGGCGCTGGACGCCCTCGCAGCGACCGGAACCTCCCTGCTCGGTACGTCCCACCGCCAGGCCCCGGTCAAGAACCTGGTCGGCCGCGTGGTCGAGGGCGTCAAGGACCTCTTCTCCCTCCCCGAGGGGTACGAGGTGGTCATGGGCAACGGAGGCTCCACCGCGTTCTGGGACGTGGCGACGCACGGCCTGATCGACGACAAGTCGCAGCACCTGAGCTTCGGCGAGTTCTCCTCGAAGTTCGCGAAGGCGGCCAAGCTCGCCCCGTGGCTGGCCGAGCCGACCGTCATCTCCAGCGAGCCGGGCACGCACCCCGAGCCGAGCGCGGAGGCGGGCGTCGACGTCTACGCCTTCACGCAGAACGAGACCTCCACCGGTGTCGCGGCCCCCGTCAAGCGCGTCGCGGGCGCCGACGCCGGTTCGCTCGTCCTGGTGGACGCCACGTCCGCCGCGGGCGGCCTGCCGGTCGACATCACCGAGACCGACGTCTACTACTTCGCCCCGCAGAAGTCCTTCGCGTCCGACGGCGGCCTGTGGATCGCCGTCTTCTCCCCTGCCGCGATCGAGCGGGCCGAGCGCATCCACGCCTCGGGCCGGCACGTGCCGGAGTTCTTCTCGCTGCCGACGGCGATCGACAACTCCCGCAAGAACCAGACGTACAACACCCCGGCGCTCGCCACGTACTTCCTGCTCGCCGAGCAGCTGGACTGGATGAACTCCCAGGGCGGCCTGGAGTTCACCACCGGCCGCACGGCGGCGTCCGCGCGGGCGCTGTACGGCTGGGCGGACGACTCGAAGTACGCGACGCCGTTCGTCACCGACCCGGCGAAGCGCTCGCACGTGGTCGGCACGATCGACTTCGCGGACGAGGTCGACGCCTCCGCGGTCGCCAAGGTGCTGCGCGCCAACGGCATCGTGGACACCGAGCCGTACCGCAAGCTGGGCCGCAACCAGCTGCGCATCGCGATGTACCCGGCCGTCGACCCGGCGGACGTCGAGGCGCTCACGAAGTGCGTCGACCACGTGATCGAGAAGCTCTGACACCACGCTTGCCGACCGGTTCCCGTCCGCGGGCCGGACGTGGCCGGTCGTGCGGAGACCCCGCGCCCCTGATGGGGCGCGGGGTCTCCGTGTCTCAGCGGCTCAGCGCCTTGAACCTCCGTACCGCCAGCGGCAGGAAGACCAGCGAGATCGCCAGCGGCCACACCACCGCCATCAGCACGGCGTGCTGCTCCACCCATGTGCCGCCGCCCGCGCCCGGGTTGCCGAAGAGTTCGCGCGCGGCCGTGCCCGTCGACGAGACCGGGTTCCACGCGGCGACCGGGGCCAGCCAGTCCGGCATCAGGGACGGCGCCACGAAGACGCTGGAGATCATCGTGAGCGGGAAGGCGACCGCGTAGAGCCCGCCCGCGGCCTCGGGCGTCGGCACGACGAGGCCGAGGTAGACGCCCACCCAGATCAGGCTGAACCGCAGGAGCAGCAGCAGCGCGAAGGCGAGGGCGGTGTCGAGGAGTCCGCCGCTGGAGCGCCAGCCGATGGCCAGCGCGGTCGCCGCGAGGATGGTCAGTTCCGCGCAGGCCACGACGAGGTCGGCGACCCCGCGCCCCGAGGCGACGGCCGACGGCGCCATGGGCATGGAGCGGAAGCGGTCGATCACGCCCTTGGAGGCGTCGGTGACCACGGCCATGGCGGTGTTCATGAAGCCGAAGGCCATGGTCATCACGAACATGCCGGGCATCAGGAACTGCTTGTAGTCGCCGTCGTCGCCGCCCCCGGGCACCTTCATCGCCTCGCCGAAGACGAACCCGTACAGGAGGACGGAGATGATCGGGAAGCCCAGTTGCCAGGCGATGGTGACAGGCTGGCGCAGGAAGTGGGTGAGGTAGCGGCGGGTGACGTTCCCGCTGTCGGCGAGGGCCCAGAAGAGGCGTCCGTGCGGGCGCTCGCGCGAGGGGTCGACGGTGAGGGCGACGCTCATGCCGCGACCTCCTTCTCGTCCGGCACGGCGGTGGTCCCGGGGGCCGCGGCGGTCCCGGAGGTCTGGCCGGTCAGCCGCAGGAACACGTCGTCCAGGCTCGGCCTGCGCAGGCCGATGTCCTCGACGGCGACGCCCTCGTCCTGGAGGGTGCGCGCCATGTCGGTGAGGGCGCGGACCCGGTCGGTGACGGCGGCCTGCACGCGGCGCTCCACGTCGACGACGAGCGGTTCGCCCGCGCAGACCCGGCGGACGGCGCGGACGGCCGCGGGCAGGTCGGCGGTTTCGCGTACGACGACGTCGAGGTGGCTGCCGCCGACGGTGTTCTTCAGCCCGTCGGGGGTGTCGTCGGCGATGGCCCGGCCCCGGTCGATGACGGTGACGCGGGAGGCGAGCCGGTCGGCCTCCTCCAGGTACTGGGTGGTCAGCAGCACGGTCGTCCCGCGGGCGACGAGGTCCCGCACGGTGTCCCAGACCTCCAGGCGGCTGCGGGGGTCGAGGCCGGTGGTCGGCTCGTCGAGGAAGAGCACGCCGGGGGCGAGGATCATCGAGGCGGCGAGGTCGAGGCGGCGCCGCATGCCGCCGCTGTACTGGCCCGCGCCCTTCTCCGCCGCGTCCTCCAGGTGGAACTGTTCGAGGAGTTCTCGGGCCCGGAGCGCGGCCCTGCGGGCGCCCAGGTGGAAGAGGCGGCCGAACATCTCCAGGTTCTGCCGACCGGTGAGGATCTCGTCGACCGCCGCGTACTGCCCGGTCAGGCCGATGCGGGCGCGCACCAGGGCGGGTTCGCGCACCACGTCGGCGCCGGCCACCTCGGCGTGGCCGCTGTCGAGCCGTACGAGGGTGGAGAGAATCCGCACGGCGGTGGTCTTGCCCGCGCCGTTGGGTCCGAGGAGTCCGTGCACCGTGCCCTGTTCGACGCGCAGGTCGAAGCCGTCCAGCGCGTCTTTGTCGCCGTAGCGCTTGCGCAGCCCTTCGGCCCGTACCGCGAAGCCGTCGCCGTTCATCGCCCGCCCTCCAGATCGCCCCTTGCCGGTACACCGCACCCAGATATGAGTACGCCGTACTCAGTCCGTCTGGGTACACCGTACACAATTCTTTGGGTACGGTGTACCCGGTTCGCGGCCGGGCGATTAGGGTGAGGTCATGACGAGCACAGGCGGCGACATCCAGCGCACCGGCAGCGACATCACCCGCAGCCTCGAACTGCTCTGGGGCGACGGCGTGCGCCCCACGCGCGGACCGAAGCCGGCGCTCACCCTGGACCGGATCGTCACGGAGGCGGTGCGCCTCGCCGACGCCGAAGGGCTCACGGCGGTCTCCATGCGCCGCCTCTCCACGGAGCTGGGCACCGGCACGATGTCCCTGTACCGCTACGTCCCCGGCAAGGGCGACCTGCTCGACCTGATGCTGGACCGGGTGTACACCCCGCCGGAGGAAGAGGAGCCCTGGTCCGGCGGCTGGCGCGAGGGCGTCGAGACGTACGCCCGCGAGACCCTCGTCCTCTACCGCCGGCACCCCTGGCTGCTCCACGTCAACCAGGCCCGCCCGGTGCTCGGCCCCGGCGCGGTCGGCGGCCTGGACAGGACCCTCACCCGCATCGCGCCGATGGGCCTGACCGACCCCGAACTGATCGGCGTCATCGTCGCGGTGGAGGGGTACGTCACCGGGGTCGCCCGCACCCAGGTGCACGAGGTGGAGGCCGTGAAGAAGAGCGGCCTGACCGACGAGGCGTTCTGGGAGGCGCAGCAGCCGACCCTGGAGCGGATCATGATGAGCGGCAAGTACCCGGCGCTCGCGGGCCTCTCCGAGGACGCCTTCGGCTCGGACTTCGACCACTTCGAGTTCGGGCTCCAGCGGCTGCTCGACGGCCTCGACGTCCTGGTGGCGGCCCGGCGCGAGGCGGAGACCGGGGCCTGACCCCGGCGGGCCCCCTCTCGGGCCCTACCTGCCCCGCGTGCCCGAGCCCCGCCGCGAGAGGCGCTTCAGGCCCAGGAAGGCGAGCAGCACGGCCCCGAAGACGACGGCCCCGGTCTTGACCCCGCCGTCCATGCCGCCGCCGTCGCCCCCCGACGCCGAACCGGAGCCCGGACCGGAGGAGTCGGAGCCGCCGCCCTTCCCCTTGGCCTCCACGGGCGTGACCGCGCTCCGCCCGCCCTCGGTGCCGTACATCAGGGTCGTGCCGTCCGGGGTGTACGTGACGGACTCGCCCTGCCGCTGGATCGGCACGCTCAGCCGCCCCTCCCGCGCGGGCATCTTCCCCGCCCCCTTCCAGGTGTACGAGACGCCGCCGAAGTAGCCGCGCAGCGAGAGCTGCTCGCCGTCGGGGGAGAAGGCGCCGTCCGTCACCCACAGGTCGGTGGCGCCGACGCGCTTGAAGACGTTGGCGCCGGAGGCGGACATCCGGGCGGGCCCCTCGTAGAGGCTGCCGCCGTCCTCCTTCTTGTCCGCGATGTAGATCCGTCCGGTCTTCGGGTGCACCATCAGCGCCTCCGCGTCGCGCGCTCCGTCGGCGTACTTCACGACGTACTGCGTGGCGCGGATCGACTGGTCCGCCAGCTTCTTCGGCTCGGGCAGCCGGTAGATCCAGACGTTCGACCACGTGCCGCCGAGGTTGTCGCCGATGTCCCCGACGTACAGGTTGCCGTCCGCGCCCACGGAGATGGCCTCCACGTCGCGCGGGGCGCCCACACCGGTCATGGTGACGGTGGCGACGGTCTTCCCCGTCTTCGCGTCGACGGCGTACAGGTAGGCGCCCTTGTCCTGGTCGTTGTGCGTCCAGTAGACGCCGGGGTGGGCGCGGGACGCGGCGAGGCCGCTGGACTCGACGATCCTCGGGTCCTCGATGGTGAAACCGTCGTGCCCGTCGTCGGCCGCGGCGGGCGTCGCCACGGCGAGGGACAGCACGGTGGCGACGGCGAGGAGGGACGGAACCGGAACAGCCCTGAGCGAACGCATGGGCCCAAGCGTGCCATTCGCGCCGTCGCCGGGGCGTGCTCAGCCTCACATCGCAGGGGCCCCGCCCGATCCGCCATGATGAGCGGATGCTCAGGTTCATGTTCGTCGGCGACTCGATGACCATCGGAAGCGCCGGGGAACACACCTGGCGCCTCCGGATGTGGCAGCACCTGCGCGCCACTCTCGGCGACGACGGCTTCGCCGTGGTCGGCCCGCGCACCGCCCTGTACGACAAGGCGGCGGGCGAGCCCGTGTCGTTCGACTACGCCGACCCCGACCCGGCGTTCCCCCGCAACCACCTGGCGGGCTGGGGCGAGGGCTGGCTGCACATGGCGCCCGCGATCCCCGGCGCGCTCACGGACGACCCTGCGGACGTCCTGCTCGTCTCCCTCGGCCTGATAGACCTGGGCTTCTACACGAACGCGGACCAGACGGCGGCGAACGTCCGCGCCTTCGTCGCGGGGGCGCGCTCGGCGGCCCCCCGCATCCGGATGGTCCTGCTCCCGGTCATACCCAACATCCGCGCCACCTCGGACGCGCCCTTCGCGGCCGAGGTGGCCCGCTTCAACGAACTCCTAGCGAAGACGGTCGCGGACCTGGACACGGCGGCCTCGCCGCTCCTCCTGGCGTCGCGCCCGGAGTCGTACGACATCCACACCGACACGTACGACGGCACGCACCCGAACGCGAGCGGCGAGCACAAACTGGCGGACGCCTTCGCCCGGGCGCTGGCGCAGGGATGGGGGCTCGGCGGGCTGGATCACCGTGCCACGCGTCTCGTCACGTCGTGAAGCAACTGCCCCTCGATGAAAGGGGCTTCCGCCGTCGGCAGTGACCTCCAGTCCAGCGGCCAGGTCCAGCCGTCGAGCGCGGGTACGCCGACGTAGGCGAAACCCGCTGAGGACCGCCCCAGGGGGCGCGCTCCGGCCGGCCAGCCGTACGACTTCGCGGTTCCCGGCGGGAGCAGGAAGTAGAAGTAGCGCGCGCCGGTCGCTTCGCGGATGACGGGCCCCACGTGGAACTCCGTGAGCTGCGTCAGGTCGTACATGATCCGCTCGCCGGGCGGGCCGTCGACGCGTACGGCGTCGAAGTGGATACCGGCGTGCCGCAGCGCGTGCCCCGACGCCGGAATCCAGTCGTGCACCCTGAGCGGTGAGGTTTCCCAGTTCATGCGCCACATGCTTATGGACGGTCACAAACTGTGACCCGTGTCTCGCGGGAGCGGTGCGGGGCTGTGCACTTGGGGAGGTCGTTGTGCACCAGGGTGAGCGGGGCTCGGAGACGTTCGGCGCGCTGTTGCGGTTCTACCGCGAGCGGGCCGGGATCACACAGGAGGCGCTGGGCACGCATGTCCAGTACTCCAAGTCGCAGGTGGCGATGGTGGAACGGGGCGAGCGGGCGCCCCGGGGCAGGTTGGCCGAGCTGGCGGACCAGTTCCTTGGTGCACAGGGTGCACTGACGCTTCTCGCGGAGAAGGAGTTCGGCCACCGGGTGCTTCCGGCGTGGACGGAGGATTACCTGGCCGAGGAACGGAAAGCGGTCGGTATCCACGCCTATCAAACGCTGGTAATTCCTGGGTCACTTCAGACTGCGGCGTACGCACGCGCGGTCTACAACAGCAACTGCTACCCCTCACTGGATGACGACGAGGTGGAGGCGCGAGTCGCGGCCAGGCTGGAGCGAGGGGAGATGTTTCACCGCAAACCTCCGCCGAGCATCAGTTACGTGCTGGAGCAGAGCCTGCTGACCCGCCCCCTCGGCGGACCCCCGGTCCTGAAGGAACAGCTACGCCACCTTCTCGAACTCGGTCGGCTTCGGCATGTCGAACTTCAGGTCATGCCACATGGCCGCCATGTGCACGCAGGGCTCACCGGCCCAATGATCCTGCTGGACACAGACATGCGCCGTCAGCTCGCCTACGTCGAAGCGCCGAGCGGGGGCTACTTCGTCACCGAACAGCCGGCACTGAGCAACCTGTTCGGGAAATATGGCATTCTGCGCGCACAGGCGCTGACGCCCGAGGAGTCGGCGACGCTGATCGAGAAGGGGGCGCGGGACCTATGAGTGCAAACTACCTTTGGCGCAAGAGCAGTTACAGCAGCGGTGAAGGCGAATGCGTCGAGGTAGCGCTGCCCTGGACGAAGTCCAGCCACAGCGGTGATCAGGGCGGCGAGTGCGTCGAGGTGGCGCACACCCCCGCCACCATCCACGTCCGCGACTCCAAGAACCCCGAAGGCCCCGCCCTCCGCGTCGCCCCGTCCGCCTGGACGGAGTTCCTGACGCACGCCACCACCCCGTAACGCCGTCACGCCGCGCGTGTGAGCCGGTTCGCGAGGGTGGACATCGTGTACGTGCCGATGCCGAGGACGACTTCGAGCGCGTTCCGCTCGGTGTAGCCGTGGGCGAGGAACGCCTTGACGCCGTCGTCGTCGACACCGCCCGCCGTCGCGAGAACGGCCAGCGTGAAGACCCGTACAGCTTCGAGGCGCTCGTCGGGTACGGGGCGCTGCTCGCGCAGGGCGGCGACGACCGCGCCGTCCGCGCCCAGCTTGCGCAGCTTGCCCGTGTGCAGCGCCACGCAGACGTGGCAGTCGTTGCGGACGGCGACGGTCATGATGACGGTCTCGCGGGCCACGGGCTCCAGCGTGGTGCGCTCGAAGGCCGCGCTCATGTCCAGGAAACCGTTGAGCAGTTCGGGCGAGGCGGCGAGACGGGCGACGGCGTCGGGGAGCTGCCCGAAGGCCTTGGCCACCCGCTCCATGGCGGGGCGGGACTCGGCGGGCGCGGTCTCGACGGTGTGCGTGGCGAACATGCGGTGGTGGTCCCCTACGATCGACAACATGGTTGACGGCACGGAAAAGGTAAACCGGGTTGACGGTATGGGCAAGGGGCCGGCCCCCGAGGCGGTGGCGGACGCGCCGGGCTACGAGCTGCCCCTGCTCCTCTTCGCGGGGTTCCGCACGCTGATCGACCGCCTGCACGCGGAACTCGCCCGGCAGGGCCACCCCGGCCTCCGCCCCGCGCACGGCTTCGCGATGCAGGCCGTCGGGGTCCGGGGCGCCACGGCCAGCGAGATCGGCAGGCGCCTCGGCGTCAGCAAGCAGGCGGCGGGCAAGACCGTCGACCGCCTCATCGCCCTCGGCTACGCCCACCGCGCCGACGACCCGGCGGACGCCCGCCGCAAGCTGATCCGCCTCACCCCGCACGGCATCGACGCACTGCGCCGCTCGGCGGCGGTCTTCGACGAACTGCGGGCGGAGTGGGCGGCGACCGCGGGCGCGGACCGCCTCCGGGACCTGGAGGCGACCCTCCGCGCAGTCGTCCCCCCGCACTCCTTCCGCCTCGACGCGGCGGGCTGGCTGGGCGGGTCGTGACGTCGTCACCGTGCGTATCGTTGTCCTGCGCGGCCGCACTCGACCGGGGTGGGCCGGGGAGGAGCGCCACGATGACCGTCGTAGATGTGATGACCGACAGGATCGAGATGGCCGACGACGACGCCGAATGGAGCTTGGACGACTGGTTCGAGCTGATCGAGCGGATGGCCCCGGAGGGAATCAAGGCAGAAGTTGTCGAGGGAGCCGTCTTCATGGTGCCGCAGCGTGACAGCCACTGGGACATCATCCGCAGGATCGTGCGGGCCGTGGAGGACCAGTACGGGATGGACGTCCAGGTCAAGTCGGACGTGCGGATCGACTTCCCGGGCCACCACAACGGGTTCTGCCCGGACGTGGCAAAGCTGCGCGAAGGGGCCAAGAAGGACGAGCGTGGCCGCTGGCGCCACGAGGACGTCGAGTTCGTCGCCGAGGTCATCTCCCGAGGGACCGGCCTGAACGACTATGGGCCGAAGAAGGCCGCGTACGCGGATGCCGGTGTTCCCGTGTACCTCATCGTCGACCCGTACCTAGGCCGCTGCCACGTCTTCACCGATCCCAAGGAAGGCGAGTACCGCACCGAGTCCAGGGCCGATTTCGGCGATGACGTCGACATGACCGGTACCGCCTTCGGCCTCGTCCTCAAGACCGACACCTTCCCCCGCGACTGACGCGCCCCGCGGCGGCGCCCCCTTGCACGGAGCCCGCTCCAAGGCGTTGGCTGGGGTCTCATGAGGTACACGCAGCTGGGACGCACGGGGCTCAAGGTCAGCCGGCTCACGCTCGGGACCATGAACTTCGGGCCGTTCACCAACGAACCCGACAGCCACTCGCTCATGGACGCCGCGCTCGACGCGGGCGTCAACTACTTCGACACCGCCAACGTGTACGGGCAGGGCGCCGGCAAGGGCCGCACCGAGGAGATCATCGGCACCTGGTTCACGCAGGGCGGCGAGCGGCGCGACAAGGTCGTGCTGGCCACCAAGGTGTACGGGAACATGACCCGCCAGGGCGAAGAGGTCTGGCCCAACCACGACCGGCTCTCCGCGCTGAACATCCGCCGCGCCGTCGAGGCGAGCCTGCGCCGCCTCCAGACGGACTACATCGACATCTACCAGTTCCACCACATCGACCGGAACACCCCGTTCGATGAGATCTGGCAGGCCGTCGACGTGCTCGTCCAGCAGGGCAAGATCCTCTACGCGGGATCGAGCAACTTCCCCGGCTACAAGATCGCCCAAGCCAACGAGACCGCCGCCCGGCGCGGCAGCTTCGGCCTGGTCAGCGAGCAGTGCCTGTACAACCTCGCCGCGCGCAGGGCCGAGGAGGAGGTCATCCCGGCCTCGCGGGAGTACGGGCTCGGCGTCATCCCCTGGTCGCCGCTGCACGGCGGCCTGCTCGGCGGCGTCCTGAAGAAGGAGAGCGCCGAGGGCACCCGGCGCGCCGGTGGTCGTGCCGCGGCCGAGCTGGCCAAGCCGGAGGTCCGCGCGCAGATCCAGGCGTACGAGGACCTGCTCGACAAGCACGGCCTCGAACCCGGCGAGGTCGCGCTCGCCTGGCTGCTCACGCGGCCCGGCGTCACCGGACCGATCGTCGGTCCGCGCACCGCCGAGCAGCTCGCCTCCGCGCTGCGCGCCGTCGAGCTGGAACTGCCGCGGGAGCTGCTCGACGCGCTGGACGAGATCTTCCCGGGGCCGGGGCCCTCGCCGGAGTCCTTCGCCTGGTAGTCCGTTCCCGCCGGCGAGACGCGGGCGGCCGCCGCGGCGGCGCTAGCCGCCGACCGCGGCCGCCACCGCCACCACGAAGAACATCAGCACGAGCACACCGGCCATGATCCGGTTTCTGGTCTTGGGGTCCACACCGTCGAGGTTAACCGGCCCCGCCCGGCTCCCGGGAGCCGCCTCCCGGCGAGGCGGCCCCGCCCCCGAGCGGCCGGCGCCCCAGCACCTCGTACCGGGGCCGCTCCCCCGGCACCCCGCTCCTCGGCAGCTCGCTGCGGACCAGCGTCAGCTCCCGTACGGTCCAGGGGGCGCCCCGGAAGGCGTCGAGCGCGTCCGCGTACGGGCCGAGCTCCGTCCCGCCGCGGCCGCGCGCCAGCGTCAGGTGCGGGCGGTAGGCCCGGTGCTCCTCCACCGCGAGGCCCGCCTTGCGCGCCGCCGCCTCCGTGCGCCGGGCGAGGAGCCGCAGCTCGGGCGCGCCCCCTGCCGCGCCCACCCACAGCGCGCGGTCGCCGAAGTGCCCGCCGCCGCGCAGGGCCAGGGAGAAGGGCGGCGTACGGTGCGCGGCCCGTCCGAGGCGAGCGGTGAGGCCGGGGACGGCCGCCTCGTCCACCTCCCCCAGGAACGCCAGCGTGAAGTGCCAGCTCTCCCGGGCCGTCCACCGCAGCGCCCCGGAGCCCGGCAGCTCGCGCAACGAGGCGACGGCGGAGGCCAGTTCGGCGGCCACGGCATCCGGCGGAACGACCGCGACGAAGAGTCTCATGCGGGGAATTCTCCCTGGACCCCTGCCGCGCGCGCCGCCTAACCTCCGTCCATGGACGACACGAGGCCCCCGGCCGGGAACGAGACGAGACCTCCGGCCGTGAACGGCACGAGCGCCGAACCACTGAAGATCAGGCCCGGCGCCGCCAACGACGTCGCCGTCGTGCTCGGCCTCTTCGACCGGGCCGTGGAGTGGCTCGTCGCGCGCGGGCGTACGGGGCAGTGGGGCACTAAGCCCTGGTCGGAGAACCCGAAGGCCGTGGCGCTCGTCGAGCGGTAACTGACCTCGGGCGAGCCGTGGATCGCGGAGATCGGCGGCGTGGTGGCGGGCACCGTCACGCTCACCGACGGGCCGGGACCGAACATCCCCGAGGCCGACGAGCCCGAGCGCTACGTCCACCTGCTCGCCGCCGACCACCGGTTCGCGGGCCGCGGCGTGGGCCGCGCCCTGCTCGCGCACGCCGCCGACGAGACCCGGCGGCAGGGGATATCGCTGCTCCGGGTCGACTGCTACGCGGGCGACGACCGCAAGCTCGTCGCGTACTACGAGAGCAACGGCTTCGCCGCCACGGAGGCCTTCACCGGCCCCGACGGCAGCTGGCCCGGCCAGATCCTGGAGATGCGGCTCTGAGAGCACAGGCTCTGACCGGGACGCCCCGGGCTCTCACGCCGCGGCGGCCAGCTCCCGCTCGCGGGGGACGAACTGCACGTGCTGCCGGCCGCGGCGCAGGTCCACCTTGAGGCGGAGGTTGGCGGCGCGTGCCAGCATCAGGCCCACGCCGGCCGCGGCGAGCGCGCAGACGAGGCCGCCGGCGGCCATGCTGATCCGGACGCCGTAGGCGTCGGCGAGCCAGCCGAACAGCGGTCCGCCGAGCGGCGTGCCGCCGGTGAAGACCATCATGAACAGCGACATCACACGGCCCCGCATCTCGGGATCGGTGGCCATCTGGACCGAGGAGTTGGCGGTGACGTTCACCGTCAGGCCCAGGATGCCGATCGGGACGATCAACGCCACGAACATCCACAGCTCGGGCGCGAACGCGGCCACGATCTGGAGCACGCCGAAGGCGATGGCCGCCCCGGCGAGCAGCCGCAGGCGCGAGGTGCCGCGCCGGGCGGCGAGCAGCGCACCGGCGAGGGAGCCGATGGCCATCAGGGTGTTGAAAAGCCCGTACATCCCCACGCCGCCGTGGAAGATGTCGTCCGCGAAGGCGCTCAGCCAGATCGGGAAGTTGAACCCGAACGTGCCGATGAAGCCGACGAGGACGATCGGCCAGATCAGCTCGGGGTGCTTGGAGACGTAGTTCAGGCCCTCCCGCAGCTGCCCCTTGCCGCGCGGCGCGCGCGGGGTGGGGTGCAGCTCGGCGGTGCGCATGAGGAGCAGACCGGTGAGCGGGGCGAGGAAGGAGAGGCCGTTGGCGAGGAAGGCCCAGCCGGGGCCGACGGCGGCGGTCAGGGCGCTCGCGACGGCGGGGCCGATGAGCCGCGCCGACTGGAAGTTCGCCGAGTTCAGCGAGACGGCGTTGCGGACCTGGTCGGGGCCCACCATCTCGGACACGAAGGACTGCCGCGTCGGGTTGTCGACGACGGTGACGAGGCCGGTGAAGAAGGCCGCGAGGTAGACGTGCCAGACCTGCACGTGGCCCGTGAGCGTGAGCGCGGCGAGGAAGAGCCCGCTGATGCTCATGGCGCCCTGGGTGCAGAAGAGCAGGCTCCGCTTGGCGAAGCGGTCGGCGATCACGCCGCCGTACAGGCCGAAGAGCAGCATCGGCAGGAACTGCATGGCCGTGGTGACGCCGACGGCCGCGGAGGAGCCTGTGAGGCTCAGGACCAGCCAGTCCTGGGTGATGCGGGCCATCCAGGTGCCGGTGTTGGAGACGACGGCGCCGGTGGCGAAGAGCCGGTAGTTGCGGATCTTCAGCGAGCTGAACATCGACGACTTGGCGGGGCGGACGGTCTTGTCGAGGGTGGTCGGTGCGGGGGCGGAGTCTGCTCCGGATCCCGTACTCAAAGTGGGTTCGCCTCCTTGGCGTACGACGGTGCCGCGCGGTCTGCGGCGCACCGGGTCCTCACGGGCCCGGTGGACCGGCGGCTCACCGGGCGGGCCGGTGGTTCACGGGCGGTGGGTCACAGGTGGGCGAGCTTCTCCAGGACGGGGGCGGCGGCACGCAGGCGTGCCCACTCGTCCTCGTCGAGGTGCTCGGTGAGGCCCGCCAGCCAGGCGTTGCGCTTGCGGCGGCTCTCTTCGAGCATGGCCTCGGCGGTCTCCGTCTGGGTGACCACCTTCTGGCGGCGGTCCTCGGGGTGCGGCTCCAGCCGGACCAGGCCCTTGGCTTCGAGGAGCGCCACGATGCGGGTCATCGACGGCGGCTGCACGTGCTCCTTGCGGGCGAGCTCGCCCGGGGTGGCACTGCCGCAGCGGGCGAGGGTGCCGAGCACCGACATCTCGGTGGGGCTCAGCGACTCGTCGACACGCTGGTGCTTGAGTCGACGGGACAGGCGCATCACGGCGGAGCGCAGGGCGTTCACGGCGGCGGCGTCGTCACCATGGGATAGGTCCGGCATGTTTGTTAGCGTAACTCATTACCCATGCTAAGTACTACTCGGTTCCCCGCGAGGGGGCACATCAAACCGCCCCATCACCCGAACGAGTGAGGCGGGCGCGGAAAGTGACACAGAACACCTCGGACGCCGTGAACGCTGTCCCGCATGGGATCCACGGTGCTCAGCCTGCGCATGGACAGCGAGCTGCACGACCGGCTCCGCGAACACGCGGCGAAACGAGGAATGAGCGTCCAGGACTATGTGGTCCGGACGCTCATTCGGGACGACTTCGACGAACGCTTCGCGACGTCCGTCGAGGAGACCGAGAGGTTCTACGGGGCCGTCTGACACCCGGGGGCGGGCGAGCGGGCGGCCCCGCGGATCGACTCGGCGGGTGAGCGGGCCCCGCGGGGCCCGCTCGGCGGGGACGGTTAGGTCAGGTTCAGCGCCGGCATCAGGTAGTAGAAGGCGAAGACCGCCGACACCACGTACATCGCGACCGGCACCTCGCGCGCGCGACCGGCGGCGAGGCGCAGCACGGTGAAGGTGACGAAGCCCATGCCGATGCCGTTGGTGATCGAGTACGTGAACGGCATCATCAGCATCGTCACGAACGCGGGGATGGCGATGGTGTGATCCGCCCAGTCGATCTCGCGGATGGAGCCGGACAGGATCAGGAAGCCGACCGCGAGCAGCGCGGGCGTGGCCGCCTGGGACGGGACCATCGTGGCGAGCGGGGTGAGGAAGAGCGCCACGGCGAAGAGCCCGCCGGTGACGACGTTCGCGAAGCCGGTGCGCGCGCCCTCGCCGACGCCCGCCGTGGACTCCACGAAGCAGGTGGTGGCGGAGGCGGAGGAGGCGCCGCCCGCGGCGACGGCGATGCCGTCGACGAAGAGCACCTTGTTGATGCCGGGCATGTTGCCGTCGGCGTCGGTCAGCTCGGCCTCGTCGCCGATGCCCATGATCGTGCCCATGGCATCGAAGAAGCACGAGAGCAGCACGGTGAAGACGAAGAGGACGCCGGTCAGGACGCCGACCTTCTCGAAGCCGCCGAAGAGGCTGATCTGGCCGACGAGCCCGAAGTCGGGCGTCGAGACGGGGTTGCCGGGCCACTCCGGGCTGGTCAGGCCCCACACGGCGGGCTTCAGGCCGGCGACCGCGTGGATGACCATCGCGACGACCGTCATGACGACGATGCTGAGCAGGATCGCGCCCGGCACCTTGCGCACGAGCAGCGCGAGGGTGAGCAGCACGCCGAGCACGAAGACCAGGACGGGCCAGCCGTTGAGGTGGCCGTCGCCGCCGAGCTGGAGCGGGACCGTGGTCTGCGCGGCGTCCGGCATGCGCGAGACGAAGCCGGAGTCGACGAGGCCGATCATCATGATGAAGAGGCCGATGCCGATCGCGATGCCCTTGCGCAGGCCGAGCGGCACGGCGCTCATCACGCGTTCCCGCAGGCCGGTCGCGACGAGCAGCATCACGACGAAACCGGCGAGGACGACCATGCCCATGGCGTCGGGCCAGGACATGCGCGGGGCGAGCTGCAGGGCGACGACGGTGTTGACGCCGAGGCCCGCGGCGAGCGCGATGGGGACGTTGCCGATGACGCCCATGAGCAGGGTGGTGAAGGCGGCGGTGAGGACGGTGGCGGTGACCAGCTGCTTGTTGTCCAGCTGGTGGCCGTACATGTCCTTCGCGCCGCCCAGGATGATCGGGTTCAGCACGACGATGTAGGCCATCGCGAAGAAGGTGGCGAAGCCGCCGCGGACCTCCCTGGCCAGGGTCGAGCCGCGCTCCGAGATCTTGAAGAAGGCGTCGAGGCCGTTGTGCGGGGCTTTCGGCGGCTCTTTGCGGGCGTCGACCGGAGCGCTGGCCGAGGAAGACATGGAAAACCTCATGACCTGGGGTGGGGAAGGCGGTGTGCCGAGCTTGAAGGAACTCGAACCTTCAGTACATTCGTACGAAAGCAATCGGCCATTAATGAGCGGTTTCAGTATGAATACATGAAGCCGAAATCGCTATCTCCGCGCGTAGACCCTTGCGGGACAACGGGTGTAAGGGACCGGGGCCCCGCCTCGTAAGGTGTACGCATGGCGAAGTGGACCCCTAAGCACGAGGCGCCGGAGCCCCTTGAGGGCCCCGTGGTCGCCACCATCACGGGCGGCACGATCCTCTGGTTCGTCCTCTTCCTGGCGCAGCTCCCCTTCTACGGCTGGTTCGACGACCGCGACGCCACCTGGTGGGTGTGGACCTGCCTGGCCGGCGGCGGCCTCGGCCTCATCGGCATCTGGTACGTCCGCGGACGCGACGCCGCGATCAAGCGGGCGAAGGCCGCCGAGCCGCGCTAGTCCGTCGCGCCAGTCCGTACGACCACGGGACGGTACCGGGACGGCGCACGTCCTACCGTGGTCGGATCTTTCCGGCACTCGGGGGGTGAACGCCCACGGGGGCACTTACCGTCGAAGGCATGACGCATATCGACGCGGGCGCCGAGCTCGACCCCGTCCACCCGGTGCCTCCCCCGGTGAGCCGGGCCACCGGCCTCACCACCGCCGAGGTCGCCGAACGGGTCGAGCGCGGCGAGGTCAACGACGTGCCGGTCCGCAGCTCCCGCTCCCTCGGCGAGATCATCCGGGCCAACGTCTTCACCCGCTTCAACGCGATCATCGGCGTGCTCTGGGTGATCATGCTCTTCGTGGCGCCGATCCAGGACAGCCTCTTCGGCTTCGTGATCGTCGCCAACACCGCCATCGGCATCATCCAGGAGTGGCGGGCCAAGAAGACCCTGGACAGCCTCGCGGTCCTCGGCGAGGCCAAGCCGACCGTGCGGCGCGACGGCCGCGCGACGGAGGTCTCCACCTCCGAGATCGTCCTCGGCGACCTCGTGGAGCTGGGCCCCGGCGACAAGATCATGGTCGACGGCGAGACCGTCGAGGCCGACAGCCTTGAGGTCGACGAATCACTCCTGACCGGCGAGGCCGACCCGGTCGTCAAGAAGCCGGGCGACAAGATGATGTCCGGGTCGTTCGTCGTCGCGGGCGGCGGCGCCTTCACCGCCACCAAGGTCGGCCGCGAGGCGTACGCGGCACAGCTCGCCGAGGAGGCCTCCCGCTTCACCCTCGTCCACTCCGAGCTGCGCTCCGGCATCTCCACGATCCTGAAGTACGTGACGTGGCTGATGGTGCCGACCTCCATCGGGCTCGTCATCTCCCAGCTCGTCGTCAAGAACGACGACTTCAGCGAGTCCGTCGCCTACACCGTCGGCGGCATCGTCCCGATGATCCCCGAGGGCCTGGTCCTGCTGACCTCCGTGGCCTTCGCGATCGGCGTCATCCGGCTCGGCAGGAAGCAGTGCCTCGTCCAGGAACTCCCGGCCATCGAGGGCCTGGCCCGCGTCGACACCGTCTGCCTGGACAAGACCGGCACCCTCACCGAGGGCGGCATGGACGTCACCGAGCTGCGCCCGCTGAACGACGCCGACGAGGACCACATACGCGAGGTCCTCGGCGCCCTCGGCGAGTCGGACCCCCGGCCGAACGCCTCGCTCCAGGCCATCCTCGACGCCTACGCGGCACGCGCGGACTGGCGCTGCACGCAGTCCATGCCGTTCTCCTCCGCCCGCAAGTACAGCGGCGCCGCGTTCAGCGAGGCCGACGGCACCACCTCCGTCTGGCTCCTCGGCGCGCCCGACGTGCTGCTGCCCGAGGACGACCCCGTCCTCGCCGAGGTCGAGGAGCTCAACGAGCAGGGCCTGCGCGTGCTGCTCCTGGCCCGCGCCTCCGGCGACCTCGACGACTCCGACGTCGCCGCCGGGGCGCACGCCACCGCGCTCGTCGTCCTGGAGCAGCGGCTGCGCCCGGACGCCGCCGACACCCTGCGCTACTTCGAGGAGCAGGACGTCCGCGCCAAGGTCATCTCCGGCGACAACGCCGTCTCGGTGGGCGCGGTCGCGGCCAAGCTCGGCCTGCCGGGCGCCGAGAGCACCGTGGACGCCCGCAAGCTGCCCGCCGAGCGCGACGCCATGGGCGAGGCCCTGGACGACCACGCCGTCTTCGGCCGCGTCACCCCGCAGCAGAAGCGCGACATGGTGGGCGCCCTCCAGTCGCGCGGCCACACGGTCGCGATGACGGGCGACGGTGTCAACGACGTCCTGGCCCTCAAGGACGCCGACATCGGCGTCTCGATGGGCTCGGGCTCGGAGGCCACGCGGGCGGTCGCCCAGATCGTGCTCCTGAACAACAGCTTCGCGACGCTGCCCTCCGTCGTCGCCGAGGGCCGCCGCGTGATCGGCAACATCACGCGCGTCGCCACGCTGTTCCTGGTCAAGACGGTCTACTCAGTGATCATCGCGCTGCTCGTGGTCTGCGCCCAGGTGGAGTACATCTTCCTGCCCCGCCACCTGACGCTCCTGTCGACCCTGACGATCGGCGTCCCGGCCTTCTTCCTCGCCCTCGCCCCGAACAAGGAGCGCGCGAAGCCGCACTTCGTCCGCAGGGTCATGCGGTACGCGATCCCGGGCGGCGTCATCGCGGGCATCGCCACCTTCGTGACGTACCTGCTCGCCATGCACCACTACGAAGGCGCGGGCGCGCGGGAAGCCGAGACCAGCGCGGCGACCCTGGCGCTGTTCCTGATCGCCATGTGGGTGCTCGCGATCATCGCCCGCCCCTACACATGGTGGCGGCTCGGCCTGATCGGCCTGATGGGTCTCGGCTTCCTGCTCGTGCTGACCGTGCCCTGGCTCCAGGACTTCTTCCAGCTGAAGCTGGTGGGCACGGTGATGCCGTGGGCGGCGGTCGCCATCGCGGCGGTGGCCTCACTGGCCATCGAGCTCATCTACCGCTGGGTGGACCGCCGCGTACCGGCGTAGCCGCTGCTACGGCACTCCCCGCCCCTACTGGACGTCGACGAAGTCGCTCTTCGACGTCACGGCCGGGGTGGTGGAGGTGCCGGCGAAGACGTAGCGGAAGTAGCCGTCGGCGGAGGCCTTGACCGTGGTCTTCAGGTTGCCCTTGGAGTCGGACTTGACGGTCTTCAGGGTGCTGTAGCTGCTGGCGCCCTTCTTCTTGTACTGGAGCTTCACGTCCTGCTTGGTGTAGCCCGCGTACTTCGAGGTGTACCAGTTGGCGCGGGTCAGCGCGCCGGACACGGTGAGGGTCTTGCCCTTCTTGATGGGCTCGGGGGAGGCGTTGGTGGTGAGGCGGGCGTAGCGCTGGATGCGGGCGTTGGAGGAGAAGTTGTCCTCCTGGTAGTAGTCGCCGTCGTTGCCGATCGCGGAGGCCGCGACCTTCCACTTGCCGGCCAGGACGTTGTCGAAGAGGTCGAGCTTCGGGTCGACGACGACGGAGACCGTGCAGGTGGCGGTGGTCGCGTTCACGGCCGTGCACGTGCCGGAGTCCTCCGAGAAGAGGAAACCGTCCAAGTTGTCGATGTCGCTGCCGTGCCAGAGGAAGGCGTCGCCGGCGAAGATGCCCTCCGCGTCGGTCGCGGTGATGGCGATGTCGAACTTCACCTTGTTCGTGGTGCCGACGACGATGTCCTTGCCCTTGTTGACGACGACCTTCGTGATCTTCGTGTCGCCTTCGGACTCGTCGGCCGCCGCCTTGGCGATGGCGGTCTCGCGCTGCGTCAGGTTCGGTCCGTCGGCGGCCTGCGCGGCCGGGACGGCGAGTGCGGAAAGGGCCAGGGTGCCGGACAGTGCGGCCACGGTGGCACGAATACGCATGTGTTTCCCCAAGTGGAGAAGGGGCTCCCCGCGGTGCGTCAAGCCTTCACGCGGGAACCCGGTGATCTAGGAGTCTGTTGACTCGGAAGATCAGACTCGCGACCCCTGCGCCTGGTTGTATGAAAAGTGAAGAAACCGTGACCGGGATATGGACGGAGAGGTTCCGCCCTCTCCGCCCGGGTCCGCCCCGGCCCGCCCCTCAGTCGAACCAGCGGTCCCGCGCCAGCTCCGCCGTCCGTGAGGGATCTTCCAGCAGCGCCGCCACCTCGAAGCGGCGCGGCCACTGGCCCGCCGCCCAGGCGAGGCCCGCCGCGACGCCCTCCAGGGTGGCCGCGTGGACGGTGCCGTCGGGGGTGCGGCGCCAGTCCAGTTCGACGCCGCCCGCGACCAGTTCCTCGTACTCGGTGTACGTCTTCGGGGTCGCGGGGCCCAGCAGGGTCCGCACCGGTGCGGGCACCTCGTGCTCGACGCCGTCGCCCACCGGCTCCACGGCCGCCGTCTCGCTCAGGCGCCGCACCTGGAACAGCTCCGCGAGGTCCGCGGCCTTGCGGGGCGTCACGGGCAGCAGCGGCACGCCGCCGGCGAGCGGCAGCAGGTCGGGGGCGTCGGCGACCACCGCGTCCGCCGCGTCGACCACCACGGGCTCGCCGTCCACCACCGCGCGCAGTTCGTCGGGGAGCGTCACCTGCTCGGGGTCCAGGTCGGCCAGGGCGCCGTACAGGGCATGCAGCTGACCGGCGGTGACGGGCCTCGCAGGGTCCGCGAGCCGGTCCAGGAGTTCGGCGGCGCCGCCCGGCTCGCCCAGGAGGGCGGCCACGGACGTACGGACGCCGAGCGCCCGCAGCACCTGCTCGTCGCCGAAGCCGGTGGCGTCCGCCGCGTCGTACAGGCCCGCGAGGAGCGGATCGCCGCCCTCCGCGCGCAGTCCGGCGGGCCTGCGGCCGTCCAGGACCGGATGCCCGCGCAGCCACCAGGCCGTGTACGAGCGCACGGTCTCCGTCGTGCCGTCCGGCAGCAGCACCCGCAGCGGCTGCGTCAGGGCGTCCCGCAGCGGCGGGCGGGAGAGCAGCGCGAGGGCCTGCGGCCAGCGGTCGTCGTCGACCAGGTCGAGGTCCCGCACGGCGACGACCTCGGTGGCCACGGGCGGCACGGGCGTGTCGGGGAGCCGGTCGAGCACGTCCTCGCACCACACGTCGACGGCGTCGAGGAGCCCGGCGTCGTCCGGCTCGGGGAAGTCGCCCTCACGGGGGTCGAGTTCGTCCGGGTCGAGGACCACGTCGGTGGCCCGCACCAGCGCGAACGTGGCGAGCACCCCGCACGCGGCCAGCGGCTGCTCACCCCAGCGGGCGGCGGTCTCCGCGTCCACGAGGGCCAGTTCGTCCTCGCGCATGACCTCGGCGAAGGGGCTGCCGGGCAGGACGAGTTCACCGGCCGGGGCGAGTTCGCCGTCCTCGTCGGGCAGGGCCAGGGCCGCGAGCCACGGCTCGTCGCCCGGCGCGAGGTTCGCGTCCCGCACCAGCGTGAGCACGACCTCCGCCAGCTCCTCCGCGTCCAGCGCCTCCTCGTCCCACGTGTCGTCGTCGAGGGACGCGGCCACCGCCGCGCGCACCTGCGGGGTCGTCAGGACCGCGCGGGGCGTGGCGGGCAGGGCGCCCAGCTTCTCCAGGAGCGGATGGGCGGCGTCCGGGTGGGCGACCTTCAGGCCGAGCCGGGCCAGCGGCGCCTGGTCGCGCTCCTCGCCGGAGGCGGGCAGCAGGACCTGCCGGGGCCCGATCGTCGTCCGCGCTCCCCCGGGGCCGAAAGCCCGGGAGACGCCCCCGGCCAGCGGGACGGGCAGGCCCGAGAGGCGCTCGGGGTCGACCCCGGCGAGGGTGTCGTACAGCCGCCGCCACCAGCCGGGCTCCCGCTCCAGACCGGCGAGCCGGTCGATCGCCTCGGTCAGCGGGACCCGCGCGACGCCGAGGGTGCGCAGCTCGGCCCGGCGCTCCAGCCCCGCGGGCAGCAGGCTGGGCAGCACCTCGGCGAGTACGCGTACGGTGTCGGCGCCCGCCCCCTCCACGACCTCGGCATCACGCGGCCGCAGGGCCTCGGGCAGCTCGTCCTCGTCGTCCTCGGCGCGGGGCAGCGCGGGCGGCAGGAAGGCGGTGCGCGGCAGCCGCTCCAGGATGCCCTGGCGCAGCGCGCCGTCCAGCTCGCTCCTGCCGAGCGGCCCCGGCACCAGGGAGATGATGCCTTCCCCCACGGGCCGCCACTCGGCGAGGAGCTCCGCGTACGCGTCCGCCGCGCGCTGCACGAGGAAGTCGGTGAGGGGGCCGGGGGCGGCGTGGCGCCGTGCGGTGTCCAGCGGGAACGAGGCGATGAGCAGCGCCGGCACGCCCAGCGGCTCGTCGCTCGGCGTCGGCGCGTGCACGACCGGCGTGGAGCGCGGACGCTCCGGGGCGCCGTCGGCGCCCACGGGGACGGCCCAGGTGACGGACCAGTGGGGACGCAGCCGTTCCTCCACCGGACGGTCCTTCAGCAGGGCGCGGTCCAGCGGCCCGCGCCTGCTGACGGTGCGCCAGCGGGCCGTGCCGTCGCGGCTGTCCTCGACGACGGTGTACGGGGCCTCGACGCGGCGGCGCAGGGTCCGCACGGTGCCGTCCGGGGTCTCCACGCGGACCTCGTCGAGGCCCGGCAGGGCGAGGAGCAGGGCGTCGTCGATGCCGTCGAGCAGCCGGGCCACGAGGTCCTTGGCGGCGGCGTCGCGCAGCGGCAGGATGACGACGGTGTCGTACCCCTCGGGGGCGGCGCCCTCGGCGGCCATCGGCAGCCGCAGCAGCGGCACGTGGCCGTCCCTGCGGCGGATCTCGTCGCCGAGGCCGGGGCTGAAGCGGGCGGTCTCGGCGGCCAGTTCGCGCGCCTCGGTCAGGGACCAGCGGACGCCGCCGGTCCGCCCGACGACGGCGGGCTCGTCGCTGACGGCGAGGACGGCGGCGAAGCCCACGCCGAAGCGGCCGACGGTGTTCTCCTGCCCCGCCTCGCTCGCCTCTTCCCGCTTGGCGGAGGCGCGGAGCGTGGAGAGGGACTCGACGCCCGCGGCGTCCAGCGGGGCGCCGCTGTTGGCCGCCGCGAGGACGCCGTCACGGAGCGTCAGGGCGAGCCGTCCGGGGACGCCCGCGCGGGCCGCGGCGTCGGCGGCGTTCTGGGCGAGTTCGACGACGAGGCGGTCGCGGTAGCCGCCGAGGGCGAGGTCCTCCTCGGCGTTGGCGTCCTCGCGGAAGCGGGCGGGAGCGGCGGCCCAGGCGTCGAGGACTCCGCGGCGGAGGCGGGCGGTGCCGAAGGGGTCCGTTCCCTCGGCCGCCGGCCACACGATCTTGCTCACGGTTCGTCCCTCTTCCTTCGCGGGTGTGGCCTGGGGATCTTGCCCTGGGGTCTTGCCCCTCTGCGGGCGAACGGTACCGCTTCTCGCCGGGGGCGGTCGGGGGTGCTTTCGCGGCGGGGCGGGTGCCGGTCAGGACTTTTCGCCGCTGCGCGGCGTGTCTCCCACCCGCCCACTTGACACCCGGCGGCACGGCCCCCGCGAACGGGCACGCGTCCCGACACCGCACCCGAGCCCGCCCCCGGACCCGCGCCCTCCCACGACGACCCCTCGGGGCCGCACGGAAAGGGCGGGCGGGTGGAGGCAACGCCGCGAAGCGGCGGCGCAGGACGGCCGAGGCCGCGGGCCGGGTTCAGGCGCCCCCGAGCCGGGACACGCCGCGAAGCGGCGGCACGGCGCGGCCGGGGCCGCGGGAGGAGCCGGGCCCCCGCGCCGGGCCACGCGGCACGGAACAGCCGAGGCCCCGGGCCACGCGGGGACCGCTCAAGGCCCCGGGGCCCTCAGCTGTGGCCGAGGTCCTCGCTCGCGCCCTGCCCCGAGACGGGGACGGAACCGGAGTCCGCCGCGGGCCGCAGCGGCATCTCGTCGAGCCGCGTCTCGTCGAGGACCGGCGGCGCGGGCCGCGGCGGCTTCGGCATGACGGCGGCCTCGGAGTGCCCCCCGCAGCCGTACGACAGGGAGACCACGTGCCCGTCGGCCGGGCCGAACTCATTGGCGCAGATACCGAACGCCTGTCCGAGCGAGCCCCCGATCGCCACCAGGAACCCGCAGCTCACACACGCCGCCGGCGCGGCCTGCGCCATCGCGGTCTTCGCGCCGTACCCCTCTTCCCAGCGGTCGGCGGCGACGTGCAGCCCGTACCGCGAGAGGACCCGCGCCCTGCGCATGCCCAGCTCGTCGGCGACCGCCGCGATGGAGCCGCGCGCGGGCGCCAGCGGCTGCTCGGCGGGCGAACCCGCGGTGATCTCGGCGTCCTCCGCCTCGACCAGCTCCGCCATCTCCCCCGACACGATCGAGTTCGGCGGCGGCTCCTCCTCGCCGGTGAAACCGGGCTCCAGGCGGAGGTCCTCGGCGTCGGTCGGCAGCAGATCGCCGGGCCCCATGTCCCCGGGGCGCAGCCGCTCGCTCCACGGCACCCACTCGGGGGCCAGGAGCGCGTCGGGCCCCGGCAGCAGCACCGTCTCGTCGAGCGTGACGACCTTGGCCCGCGAGGCGCGGGCCACCGTCACCGCCCAGCGCCAGCCCCGGTAGCCGAACTCCTTGCACTCGAAGAGGTGCGTGACGACGCGGTCGCCCTCGACGACGACCTCGACATGCTCACCGACCACACCGGGCGCGGCGGCCTCCTCGGCCGCCGCACGCGCCAGGCCGACCGCTTCGGCGCAGAGGCGGTCGGGGGTACGCGGGGTGCGCGGGGTACGGCTTCGCGTTGTCGCTGCGCTCACAGGTATCGCTTCTCTCCTACGCCGTCTCACGAGTGCGCCACCCTTGTGCGGGGGTACGGACGGAGCGGCAAGGGCGCCTCCGGGCTTTCGAGCACCGGGGGCGGGCCGCGTCGACGTCCGCGCCCGACGTCCCCGGGCGCACCTACGTCACCCATTCTGCGGGATGACCGAGAGGCGCGCGGCCGAGAACAACCGCCGCAGGCGCGTTACGCACGCTACCTTCTCCTGGCCCCTGGGCCTACACCGACGTACGCGACGGGACCCGAGCCGCGCTCCGAAAGACCCTTCCGCCAAGCCCCGGCGCCCGGCTGAGAACGCCCCCGCGGCCGGGCCGGGGCGGCCATGCGCGCGGACCCGCCGCGGCTCACAGCCGTTATCCGTACTAGTGGACCCTTGGAGGGGGCACTATGACGGGGTGGCTCCCACCAGGTCGTCGACGCCCGTAGCCGTCGTCTCGCCCGGACCGGCGAGGCGGACGGCGCGTGCGCTGGTCCGGGCGCTGCACTGGCCGTTCACGGGCGCCGCGCGCGGCATCCGCAAGGCCACGCACGCCCACGGGGCGGGCGAGTCCGGACTCGGCAAACTGATCGAACTGCACGCGGTGAACGGCGCGGGCGACGTCATGATCACCGTCGCGCTCGCCTCGACCGTCTTCTTCTCCGTGCCGACGGACGAGGCCCGCGGCCGTGTCGCGCTCTACCTCGCCATCACCATGGCGCCCTTCACCCTGCTCGCCCCCGTCATCGGCCCGCTCCTCGACCGGCTCCCGCACGGCCGCCGCGCCGCGATGGCCGGTTCCATGCTGGCCCGCGCCCTCCTCGCCCTCGTCCTCTCGGGCGCCGTGGCCACCGGCAGCGTCGAGCTGTACCCGGCGGCGCTCGGCGTCCTCGTGGCGTCGAAGGCGTACGGCGTGGTGAGAAGCGCCGTGGTCCCCCGGCTGCTGCCACCGCGCTTCTCCCTGGTGAAGGCGAACTCCCGGGTCACCCTCGGCGGCCTCCTCGCCACCGCGGTGGCGGCCCCGGTCGCGGCGGGGCTCCAGGCGCTCGGGCCGCGCTGGCCGCTGTACGGCGCGTTCGTGATCTTCGTGTCGGGGATGCTGCTCTCGTTCTCGCTGCCCCGCAAGGTCGACTCGGCCAAGGGCGAGAGCAAGGCGCTGCTCGCCGCCGACGAGGAGCACCTGCGGCTGCACGCCCGCGCCGAGGCCGCCGCCGACACCGGCCGCAAACGGCGCCTGGGACTCCGTACGGTCGGCCCCGCCGTCACCCACGCCCTGGCCGCCAACGCGGCGCTGCGGTGCCTGTCGGGGTTCCTCATCTTCTTCCTGGCGTTCCTGCTGCGCCAGCATCCGCTGGCCGGGCAGAGCGCGGCCGTCTCGCTGGGGATAGTCGGCGTGTCGGCGGGCGCGGGCAACGCGCTCGGCACGGCGGTCGGCGCCTGGCTGAAGGCGCGGGCCCCCGAGCTGATCATCGTGACGGTCGTGGCGGTGGTGCTCGGCGTGGCGATCACGTCGGCGGTGTTCTTCAGCGCGGTGGCGGTCGCCTGCCTCGGCGCCTGCGCGGGCTTCGCGCAGGCGCTGTCGAAGCTGTCCCTCGACGCGCTGCTCCAGCGCGACGTCCCCGAACTGGTCCGCACCTCGGCCTTCGCCCGCTCCGAGACGCTGCTCCAGGTCGCCTGGGTCATCGGCGGCGGCATCGGCATCGCGCTGCCGCTGATCGGCCCGCTCGGCCTGTCGGTGGCCGCGGCGATCGTCGCGGCGGGCTGGCTCTCGACCGTACGGGGACTCCTGGCCTCGGCCAGGCGCGGCGGACCGCGGCGCGTCCTCGCGTAGCGGGCGGCGCGCCCGTGACCCCCGCGTAGTGGGACCCCACGGCGCGCCCGATAGCCTTCGCCCATGACCTCCCTGCTCCGCGGCGGAGCCGCGAATGTGAACAGCGCGGCGCGCCGCCGCCGCACCGTGGCCGCCCTTGGCGCCGTCTCCGCCGGACTCCTCGTGCTCTCGGCCTGTGACAAGCCGACGCCGCTCGCCACCGTGACGGTCGGCGGCGACTCGGTGAACTCGGAAGCCTCCTGCTACAACGACGGCAAGGAGCTCAAGCAGTCGCAGCTCAAGTCCTGCCTCCAGGACAAGGACGTGAAGTCCATCAAGGTCGATCCCGACGAGAAGGTCCGCTTCGGCGTCGACCCGGAGATCGCCGAGAAGGGCTGGACGCTGCTGATGAACGGCCGTCCGCTGACCGAGGCCAGCAAGAAGACCTACGTCGTCATCCCGGGCAACGTCTTCTTCAACCAGCAGTACGGCGGCGGCGGCAAGAAGTCCACCGTCGGCATCCTCGAAGGCGGCGAGGGCGGCACGCAGAAGGCCACCGGCCTGTGGTCGTTCACGTTCAAGAAGGACTCCTGACCCCGCACGGCGCGTCCCCCGGGGCCGCTGAGCGCGTCCTGATCGCCACCGCCGTCCCCGTCGAACGGGACGCGGTGGCCGCCGCGCTGCCCGCGGGCAGCCTTCTCGACGTCGTCGCCGTCGGGGTGGGCCCCGGCGCCGCCGCGGCGGGCACGGCGACCGCGCTCGCCCGCGCCGAGGCCGCCGGGCGGCCCTACGGCCTCGTCGTCTCCGCGGGCATCGGCGGCGGTTTCCCGCCGGACGCGCCCGTCGGCTCCCTCGTCGTCGCGGACGCGGTCACGGCCGCCGATCTGGGCGCCGAGACCCCCGAGGGCTTCAAGCCCGTCACCGAGCTGGGTTTCGGCGCCGTCACCCACCGTCCGCCGCCTTCCCTCGTACGGGAGCTCGCCGACGCCTGCGGTGCCGCGACCGGAGCCGTCCTCACCGTCTCGACGGTGACCGGCTCCGCCGAGCGCGCCGCCGAGCTGCGGCTGCGCCACCCGGACGCCCTGGCCGAGGCGATGGAGGGATTCGGCGTCGCCGAGGCGGCCGTGCTGCACGGTGTGCCGGTGGCCGAGGTGCGCGCGGTCTCCAACCCGGTCGGCCCGCGCGACCGCGCCGCCTGGCGGATCGGTGACGCCCTCGCCGCGCTGGGCGGGGCGTTCGGGAAGTTCACGCCGGTACTGGAGAGTTGGAACACGCATGACAGCCATGACCCCCGCGAACGACGCCGCGCCTGACCCGCTGCGGATCGCGTACTCGCCCTGCCCCAACGACACGTTCGTCTTCGACGCCTGGGCGCACGGCCGGGTGCCGGGCGCGCCCGCGCTGGACGTGACGTTCGCGGACATCGACATCACCAACGGCGTCGCCGAGCGCGGCGCGGCCGCCCCCGGCTCCTCGGAGCTGGACGTCCTCAAGGTCAGCTACGCGGTCCTGCCCTACGTGCTCGACGAGTACGCGCTGCTGCCCTGCGGCGGCGCGCTCGGCCGCGGGTGCGGGCCGCTGGTCCTCACCCGCGAGGCCGGTGTCGACCTGGCGGGGAAGACGGTCGCGGTGCCGAGCGAGAAGTCGACGGCGTACCTGCTGTTCCGGCTCTGGGCCGCGGACACGCTGTCCGGCGGCGTCGGCGAGATCGTGGTCATGCCGTTCGACGAGATCATGCCCGCGGTGCGCGACGGCGGGGTCGACGCGGGCCTGGTCATCCACGAGGCGCGCTTCACGTACCAGAACTACGGCCTGCACCGCCTCGCCGACATGGGCGAGCACTGGGAGGCCACGACGGGCCTGCCGATCCCGCTGGGCGCGATCATCGCCAGGCGCTCGCTCGGCCCGGACGTGCTGCGCTCCCTCGCGGACGCGGCGCGCACCTCGGTCCGCATGGCCTGGGACGACCCGGAGGTCTCCCGTCCGTACGTCATGGAGCACGCCCAGGAGATGGACCCGTCCGTCGCCGACCAGCACATCGGGCTGTACGTGAACGAGTTCACCGCCGACCTCGGCGAGGACGGCTACGCGGCGGTGCGCGGGCTGCTGACGCGCGCGGCGGCGGAGGGGCTCGTGCCCGCCCTGCGGCCGGACGCCCTGGCGTTTCCGTGAGCGAACGCCGGACGGGCCGGCATCGGCCCGCCCGGCGCGACGCCTCACACGTCCAGCTGGTCCGCGACCGCCCGCAGCAGGCCCGCGATCTTCGCACCCGACGCCTTGTCGGGGTAGCGGCCCTTCTCCAGCATCGGCGTGATGTTCTCCAGGAGCGTCGTCAGGTCCTGGACGATCGACGCCAGTTCGTCCGGCTTGCGGCGCTGCGCGGCCGCCACCGACGGCGTCGGGTCGAGAATCGCCACGGACAGGGCCTGGTCGCCGCGCTGACCGGCGACGACTCCGAACTCCACGCGCTGTCCCGGCTTGAGTGTGTCGACGCCGGCGGGCAGTACGGAGGAGTGCACGAAGACGTCGCCGCCGTCGTCGCGGGAGAGAAAGCCGAAGCCCTTCTCGCTGTTGAACCACTTGACCTTGCCGGTAGGCACGTGAAGTCCTCGTCCTCGTACTCGTCGTACTTCGTCTATGCCGGTCGCCCAGCCGGAAATGACAGGGCGAAAACGGCTCTGGATAGCACTACAGCGGGTCGCTCGACCCGCCGAACCCAAGACTATTGCTCCGGGGGCCGGTGACAAGACGTCCCCGGATTCTTCCTTCGCGCTGGGAACTACCCTGGTGGGGTGCGTGACAAAACCCAAGCGAATTCCGCCGGACCGGGCGATGGAATGGTCCGGACCGGAGCAGTCATCTTCTTCGTCGGCGCGGTGGCCACTCTGGTCACCGTGGCCCCGCTCTTCCTGGGCACCGACCCCTTTCCCCCACTCGCGTACGCGGTGTGCATGCTGATGGGGGTCGGGTTCCTCGTGGCCGCCGCCGGCGTGCTCCGCGGCATCGCCGTGCAGCGACGGCAGGCGCGGTCCGCCGCTAGCTAGCGGCGGCGCCCGCGGTGTGGGCGCCGAGCCACGCGGGGAACTCCGTCAGGTCGCCGAGGACCACGTCGGCGCCCGCCCCGCGCAGTTCCGCCGCGTCGCACGGCCCGGTCGCCACCGCCACGGAGAGCGCGCCCGCCGTACGCGCGCCGCGCACGTCACCGGTGTGGTCGCCGACGTACACCCCCGCGTCGTGCTCGCGCAGCGCCACGGCCTTCGCCTCCGCCCAGAGCGAGCCGATGACCGCGTCGGCCTCGATGCCCAGGTGCGCCAGGTGCAGCTTCGCGTTGGGCTCGTGCTTGGCGGTCACCACGATCGCGCGCCCGCCGGCCGCCCTGACCGCGTCCACGGCCTCCCGGGCGCCGGGCATCGCGAGCGTCGGCGCGATGGCGTATGTGGGGTACATCTCACGGTAGCGGTCGGCCGTCTCTGCGATCTTCTCCTCGGGGAACCAGTGCCGCAGCTCCTGCTCCAGCGGCGGCCCGAGCCGGGTGATGGCCAGATCGGCGTCGATGTGCGTGCCCGTCTCCGCGGAGAGCGCCAGGAAGGCCGCCTTGATGCCGGGGCGGGAGTCGATCAGGGTCATGTCGAGGTCGAAGCCGACGGTCGGTGCGCGAGAAGTCATGCCCCCATTCTGCCGAGGGCGGGTGTCCGCGCGGTGGCCCAGGTGGCTCGTACGCGCCGGGGGCGCGCCTCCCGTCAGGGGCGGCGCCGCTGGGAGCGCCACAGCAGGAAAAGTGCCGAGGCGATGGCCGCGCCGCGCACGACCCACGGCCACGTCTCGGCCACGGCGTCGCTCATGTGGCCGTCCCGGATCTGCTCGCCCCAGCCGCGCTCGCTGCGGCCCCACAGCCAGGTGAGCCCGGCGGTCACCGCGAGCACCGGGATGCCGATGACCGCGGCCTTCGCCTCGGCGCGGGAGAGCCTGCGGGAGGCGTAGGCGATGAGCCAGCCGACGCCGAGAGCCAGCCAGTTGCCGATGACGGCGCCCGCGACGAGCAGGACGGCGGCGAGGACGAGCAGCGGGTTGCTGAACCCTCCGGCGGCGGGCCGCAGCCGGGGACGCCACCGTCGGCGACCGCCCGCCTCCACGGCCTCCTCGGCGTCCTCCTCGGCCACGGCCGCTTCCGCGGCGGCTTCGGGGTCCTTGCCGAGGCGCGGGCGGGGCACACCGGGAGCGTCGTCCGCGGACGGCGGGGGTTTCAGGAGCTCGGGGATCTCCACGCCGCCGACGAAGCCGGGGACGCTGTCCGCGACGCCGAAGGGGCTGCTGTCGTGGCGCCACCAGTCGGGCTCGGAGCCGCCGGGCCCCAGTTCGTCGGTGCCCGCGAGGTGCGGCGGCGAGGCGTACGGGCCCGCCACATCCCGCGGCGGCTCCTCCGGTTCCGGGGGCCGCTCCGCCTTCTTGGGCCACTCCGCCCGCTTGCGGGGCCTCGGCCGGGCGTTCCGCTGCGTCGGGACGGCCGCCGCCTCCGGCTGCGCCGCCTCGACGCCGGCGGCGCCGCCCGCCGCCTCGACGATCTCTTCCGGGGTGCCGAGGCGCGCCAGGATGCGGCGGATGGCCGCGGGGCTCTCCACCACGGCCTTGGAGCGGCCTCGGTCGATCTGGTCCCGCAGCTCCGAGACCAGGCGCATGCGCGCGCCGGACGGCAACTGCCGCTGCTGGGCCAGGTCCCCGACCCTGCTCAGGTAGTCGTAGACCAGCTGATCACTTTCGATCCCCACGGCATTGACCGTACCGGTATTCCGGCCCCTTCGGGCCGCCGATTCGCGGCGCGACCCCAACTGGTCCATCGGCTAGGGTCGCGCCCGTGCAACCACGGAACGTGATCGTCCGCTCACTCGGCGCACCCTCGGCCGCCGTCGCGTCCGCCGCCCTGCTCGTCGTCTCGCTCGGCGCCCTGGCCGCGCTCTGCGTCGTCCAGCACGTCCCGATGGCCGACACGTCGGTCTACCGGGCGGAGGGCGCGGCCGTCGCGTCCGGCGGCGACCTGTACGGGTTCACGGTCACCGAGTGGGAACTGCCCGCGACCTACCCGCCGTTCGCCGCGATCCTCTTCGTGCCGACCACCTGGCTCCCGACGGCCGCCCTGAAGGCCGTCTTCCTCGCCGGGAACGTGGCCCTGCTGGCGCTCCTCGTACGCCTCTCCTGCCGGCTCGCGCACCTCCCGGCCCGCGCGCCACTGCTCTGCGCCGCCACCGCGCTCGGACTCTGGCTCGAACCCGTCTTCCAGACCGTGCTGTTCGGCCAGATCAACCTCGCCCTCGCCTGCCTGGTCCTGTGGGACCTCACCCGGCCGCGGGGAGCCCTCGGCAAGGGCTTCTGGCTCGGGGTCGCCGCGGGGATCAAGCTGACGCCCGCGGTCTTCGTCGCGTATCTGCTGCTGCGGGGGCGCACGCGGGAGGCGGGGACGGCGGTCGCCGCCTTCGCGGGGACCGTGCTGCTCGGCGCGCTCGTGCTGCCGTCCGCCAGCGTCGAGTTCTGGACGCGGCGGCTGTACGAGACGGGGCGCGTCGGCAAGGCCTGGATCGTCGACAACCAGTCGCTCCAGGGCCTCGTCGCGCGGGCCCTGCACTTGGCCGAGCCCGGGCTCGCGTGGGCCGGCGCGGCGGCCCTGGCGGGCGCGGCCGGGCTGTGGGCGGCGCGGCGCGCCCGCCGGGAGGCCCACGGGCTGCTCGCGGCGGCGCTCACCGCCCTGCTCGTCTCCCCCGTCAGCTGGTCCCACCACTGGGTGTGGTGCGTGCCGCTGCTCGCGCTGCTCGCCGCCGACGGGAGGGTGCGCCTGGCGGCGGCGGTGGCGGCGCTGTTCACGGCGCGCACCTTCTGGCTGCTGCCGCACCAGGGCGACCTCGACCTGCGCCTGCCCTGGTGGCAGCAGCCGCTCGCGGCTCCGTACGCGCTGCTCGCTCTCGGTCTGCTGCCGTACCTGTGCCTGTCCGGCGTCCGCTCCCGGGCGGGCGACGAGGCGGTGCCGCCACCGCGCACCGGCGGCGCGCCGGGTGCCGGGGGCGGCGTGCCGCGTGGGGCGGGCAGGCGTCAGCCGCCGGCGAGCAGTTCGTCCGCGTCGACGATCCGGTAGGCGTACCCCTGCTCGGCCAGGAACCGCTGGCGGTGCGCGGCGAAGTCCTGGTCGATGGTGTCCCGCGCCACGACGGAGTAGAAGCGGGCCTCGTGCCCGTCGGCCTTGGGCCGCAGGACGCGCCCGAGCCGCTGCGCCTCCTCCTGCCGCGACCCGAACGTGCCGGACACCTGGATGGCGACGGTGGCCTCCGGCAGGTCGATGGAGAAGTTGGCGACCTTGGACACGACGAGAACGGAGATCTCCCCCTGCCGGAAGGCGTCGAAGAGCTTCTCGCGCTGCGCGTTCGTCGTCTCGCCCTTGATGACGGGCGCGCCCAGGTGCTCACCCAGCTCGTCGAGCTGGTCGATGTACTGCCCGATGACGAGCGTCTGCTCCCCCGCGTGCTTCCTGACCAGCGCCTCCGTCACCTTCCGCTTGGTGGCGGTGGTGGCGCAGAAGCGGTACTTCTCCTCCGCCTCCGCGGTGGCGTACGCGAGCCGCTCGCCGTCGGTGAGGTTGACCCGCACCTCCACGCAGTCGGCGGGCGCGATGTAGCCCTGCGCCTCGATCTCCTTCCACGGGGCGTCGAACCGCTTGGGCCCGATCAGCGAGAAGACGTCCGACTCGCGCCCGTCCTCGCGCACCAGGGTCGCGGTCAGGCCGAGGCGGCGCCGCGCCTGGAGATCGGCGGTGAACTTGAAGACGGGCGCGGGCAGCAGGTGCACCTCGTCGTAGATGACGAGGCCCCAGTCCCGCGAGTCGAAGAGTTCGAGGTGCGGGTAGATGCCCTTCCGCCTGGTCGTCAGCACCTGGTACGTGGCGATGGTGACCGGCCGGATCTCCTTGCGGGTCCCGCTGTACTCGCCGATCTCGTCCTCGGTCAGCGAGGTCCGCTTCACCAGCTCGTGCTTCCACTGGCGGGCGGAGACGGTGTTGGTGACGAGGATGAGGGTGGTCGCCTTGGCCTGCGCCATGGCCCCGGCGCCGACCAGCGTCTTGCCCGCCCCGCAGGGCAGCACGACGACACCGCTGCCGCCGTGCCAGAACCCCTCGACGGCCTGCTGCTGGTAGGGCCGCAGGGACCAGCCCGCCTCGTCCAGGTCGATCTTGTGCGCCTCACCGTCCACGTACCCCGCCAGGTCCTCGGCGGGCCAGCCCAGCTTCAGCAGCGTCTGCTTGATCTGGCCGCGCTCGGAGGGGTGCACGGCGACCGTGTCCGGGTCGAGCCGCGCGCCGACGAGCGGCTGGACCTTCTTGGACCGCAGGATCTCTTCGAGCACCGGCCGGTCGGTCGTGGTGAGCACGAGGCCGTGGACGGGGTGCTTGGAGAGGGTGAGGCGGCCGTACCGCGCCATGGTCTCGGCCACGTCGACGAGCAGCGCGTGCGGCACGGGGTAGCGGGAGAACTCCACGAGGGCGTCGACGACCTGCTCGGCGTCGTGCCCGGCGGCCCGGGCGTTCCACAGGCCGAGCGGCGTCACCCGGTACGTGTGGATGTGCTCGGGGGCGCGCTCCAGTTCGGCGAACGGCGCGATGGCCCGGCGGCACGCTTCGGCCTGCTCGTGGTCCACTTCCAGCAGGAGAGTCTTGTCCGACTGGACGATGAGGGGTCCGTTCACGCAAGCGCCCTTTCATGAGGCCAAACATCCAGTGTGCCGCATAGGCCGCCGATCACACCCGGCGTCGCGGCGGCCGGGGGCGCGTGGGCCGGGTGGGGCCGGGGCGGGGGCGGAGTGGGGTCGGATGCGGAAAAGTCCCGGTGACACGCCGTGCGGTACGGCGTGTCACCGGGACATTTCCGCATCGGCCTCGTCGGAGGGCCGGGCCGGGCGCGGTCGGGGCCCCTGCGGCGGGGGGCGGAGGCGCTAACGTGAGGCGGATGAGCATCGACGAGCCGCAGCCCACGGACAGCGCCGGCGCGAGCGCACCGCCGCGCGCCGCCGAGACGCCCCGTTCCCTCGCCGAAGCGCTCCGCTCGCGCGGCGACGACGACCTGGCCGCGCTGCTGCACGCCCGCCCCGATCTGCTCAACCCCGTACCCACCGACCTCACCCAGCTCGCCACCCGGGCCGGGACGCGCGCCTCCGTGGTCCGCGCCCTGGAGCGCCTCGACCGCTTCGCGCAGCAGGTGGCGGAAGCGCTCGCCGTGGCCCCGGAGCCCGCGACGTACGGGCAGGTGCTCGCGCTCCTCGCGGGGGACGACGGCGACCCCGCCGTCGAGCCGGCCTTCCGGCGCGCCCTCGCCACCCTCCACGAGCAGGCCCTCGTCTGGGGGCCCGACGAGCGGCTGCGCCTGGTGCGCACCGCCCGCGAACTGCTCGCGCCGGCTCCGCAGCACCCCTCGCCGACCGGGCTCGGGCCCACCGTCGCCGAGGCCACGGCCGGCATGTCGCCGACCCGCGTCCAGGACATCGTCACGGCCGCCGGGCTCCCCACGACGCACGACCCGGTGTCCGCCGTGCGGTCCCTGACCGCCCTTTTCGACGACCGGGAACGCATGTCGGCCCTCCTCGACGAGGCGCCCGCCGAGTCGGTGGAGGTGCTGTCGCGGCTGGTCTGGGGCCCGCCGTACGGGCAGGTCACCGCCGACCCCGCGCGGCATCTGCGCTGGCTCATCGACCGAGGGCTGCTCCTCCCGACCGCGCCCGGCACGGTCGTCCTGCCCCGCGAGGCCGCGCTGCACCTGCGGGCCGGGCGCGCGCACCGCGTCCTCGTGCCGACGCCGCCGGCGGTGGGGGTGGCGCGCGAGCACCGTCCACAGGTCGTGGACGCGACGGCGGCCGGCCAGGCCTACACGGCGCTCGCCACCGTCGAGGAGCTCCTGAAGGACTGGGACGAGGGCGGCCCCGCGGTGCTGCGCGCGGGCGGGCTCAGCGTGCGCGACCTCAAGCGGACCGCCGTGGCCCTCGACCTGCCGGAGCCACTGGCCGCCTTCTGGGTCGAACTGGCCTACGCGGCGGGCCTGCTGGCCTCCGACGGCGAGGCGGACGAGCGGTACGCGGCGACTCCCGCGTACGACGAGTGGCAGGAGCTCCCCCCGGCCGAGCGCTGGGCCGCCCTGGTCACCGCCTGGCTCCCGGCGACCCGCACGGCGGGGCTCATCGGCGGGCGTGACGGCAAGGACCGCACGCTCTCCGCGCTCGGGCCGCACCTGGACCGCTCGGTGGCCCCCGAGGTGCGCCGCCGGGTGCTCACCCTGCTCGCCACGCTCCCCGAGGGCGCGGCGCCCGACCCCGACACCCTCCTGGCCCGCCTGCGCTGGGAGCGCCCGACGGCCTCCCGGCGCCCCGCCGACGGCTCGGAGCCGGAAGACCTCCGCTCCCGCATCGCCCGCTGGACGCTGAACGAGGCGGAGCTGCTGGGGATCACCGGGCGGGGGGCGCTCGCCACGCATGGGCGGGCGCTGCTCGGCGGCGCCGCCCACCAGGGCGCCGGGGACGGGGGCGCGACGGGTGCGGGTGGCGCTGCCGGGGGGCCGAATGGCGTGGGAGACGCAGGAGCGGTCGGCCCCGGTGAGCAGGCCGCGCTCGCCGCCCGCGCCGCCGGACTCCTCGCGCCGCTGCTGCCCGAACCCCTCGACCACGTGCTGCTCCAGGCGGACCTCACCGCCGTGGCGCCTGGGCCGCTCGACCGGCCGCTCGCCGAGGCGCTGTCCGTGATCGCCGACGTGGAGTCGAAGGGCGGCGCGACCGTCTACCGGTTCACGCCGGGCTCCGTGCGGCGCGCGCTCGACGCCGGGCAGTCGGCCTCCGACCTCCACGCCTTCCTCGCCGCCCACTCCCGCACGCCGGTCCCGCAGCCGCTCGCGTACCTGATCGACGACGTGGCACGCAGGCACGGGCACCTGCGTATCGGCGCCGCGTCGGCCTACGTGCGCTGCGACGACGAGGCGCTGCTCGACGAGATCCTGGCCGACAAGCGCTCGCAGGGCCTGCGGCTGCGCCGCCTCGCGCCCACCGTGCTCGCCGCGCAGGCCGATCCCGGGACGCTGCTCGAAGGGCTGCGCGGCATGGGCTTCGCGCCCGCCGCCGAGTCCCCCGACGGTGACGTCCTGATCACCCGGGCCCACGCCCACCGCACCCCGCCCCGCTCGGCCCCCGAGCCGGTCCCCGAGGGGCCTCCGGTGCCCGACGCCACGCTGCTCGGCGCGGCGGTGCGGGCGATCCGCGCGGGCGACCTGGCGTCGACGGCGCCCCGCAAGGCCGCGCCCGCGGCCGACGGCGAACTGCCGCGCACGACAGCGGCCGAGACGCTGGCCACGATGCAGGCCGCGGTCCTGACGGGCGAGGCGGTGTGGATCGGCTACGTCAACGCCGAGGGCGCCGCGAGCCAGCGGGTCATCGCCCCGGTCCGCGTGGAGGGCGGCTTCGTCACGGCCTACGACCACACGGCGGACGAGGTCCGCACGTATCCCCTCCACCGCGTCACGGGCGTGGCGGAACTGGCCGACGACTGACGGGCCGCGCAGAATCGGCCCCTCCGGCGGGCGAGATCGGCCCTCCGGCGTTCGAGAAGCCGGGCCCGGGTCCGGCCCTCGACCCCCTTCCGGCCGACTGAGGCCCGCACGACCGCGCCGCCGCGCGTCCGCACCGCCATGCGCCCGGAAAACCGTTGGCACCCCCGCGTGCGCCGCGCCTAAGATGCCCCCTTCCCCGGCCTCCCGCGCGGAGCGCCGCCGTCCGGACGGAAACCGGGCGGCAGAGCCAGAGCCGACGGGCCGCGGCGGCAGCAGCGGCCCGCGCCACGACCGCACGAATCGCCGGAGGCACCCCGTGCACGCGCACGACCAGACCGACCCCCTCGCCCGCGAGCGGGGTCACCTCGACGCGTCCCGTTCCGCCCTGCGCGCCATGCGCGCGGACGCCGAGGCCCTCGACATCCGTGACGTCACCGCGAACTGGGTGAACGCCGCGGTCCTCGAAAGGCAGATCGACGACCGCATCAAGTCCCTCGCCGACCTCGCCCACACCCCGCTGTTCTTCGGCCGCCTCGACTACCTGCGCGCCCCCGGCGCCGACCGGGCCGAGGGCGCCGGAGGCGAGCGGTTCTACATCGGTCGGCGGCACGTGCACGACGCCGACGGCGACCCGATGGTCATCGACTGGCGCGCACCGGTCTCCCAGCCGTTCTACCGGGCCTCGAAGAAGGACCCGATGGACATCGCGCTGCGCCGCCGCTTCGGCTACACCGGCGGCGACCTCACCGCGTACGAGGACGAGCACCTCAGCGACGCCGGCGAGGCCGAGCGGACCAGCGCGCTGCTCCAGCGCGAGATCGAGCGGCCCCGCGTCGGCCCGATGCGCGACATCGTCGCCACGATCCAGCCCGAGCAGGACGAGATCGTGCGGAGCGGCCTTGAGGGGAGCGTCTGCGTGCAGGGCGGGCCCGGTACCGGCAAGACCGCCGTCGGCCTGCACCGCGTCGCCTATCTGCTCTACGCCCACCGCGAGCGGCTGGCCAGGACCGGGACGCTGGTCATCGGGCCCAACGCCTCCTTCCTGCACTACATCGAGCAGGTGCTGCCCGCCCTCGGCGAGCTGGAGGTGAAGCAGGCCACCGTCGGCGACCTCGTGGCGCACGTGGAGGTGCGGGGCGCGGACGACCCCGCCGCCGCCCTCGTCAAGGGCGACGCCCGCATGGCCGACGTGCTCCGCCGGGCCCTGCGCTCGCACGTCACCCTCCCCACCGGGCCGGTCGTCGTGGTCCGTGGCTCGCGCCGCTGGCGCGTACCGGCGTACGAACTGGAGGAGATCGTCCGGGAGCTGCTGGCGCGCGACATCCGTTACGGGGCCGCCCGCGACGCCCTGCCGCAGCGCATCGCCCACGCCGTCCTGGTCCGCATGGAGCAGTCGGGCGAGGCCCCCGACGACCGCGTGCAGGACGCCGTGGCGCGCAACGCGGCGGTGAAGGCGGCCGTCAAGGCGATCTGGCCGCAGGTCGATCCGGCGAAGCTGGTCCTGCGGCTGCTGTCCGACGCGGAGTTCCTCGCCGCGCACGCCGACGGTGTGCTGAGCGAGGAGGAGCAGCGGGCGATCCTGTGGGCGAGGCCGGCGCGGAGCGTGAGGTCGGCCACGTGGTCGGCGGCGGACGCGGTCCTCATCGACGAGGCCGCCGACCTCGTCACGCGCACGCACTCCCTGGGCCACGTGGTGCTCGACGAGGCGCAGGACCTCTCGCCCATGCAGTACCGCGCGGTGGGCAGGCGCTGCACGACCGGGTCGGCGACCGTGCTCGGCGACCTCGCGCAGGGCACGACCCCGTGGGCGACGCGGAGCTGGGCGGAGGCGCTGGGGCACCTGGGCAAGGGCGACGCGGTGGTGGAGGAGCTGACGGCCGGTTTCCGCGTGCCGCGCGAGGTCATCGCGTACGCCTCGCGGCTGCTGCCCGACATCGCGCCCGGCCTCGCCGAGGTCGACTCGGTGCGTGAGTCGCCGGGTTCCCTGGCGGTGCGGCGGGCCGACGGCGCCGGGGCCCTTGACGCGGCCTGCCTCGCCGCGTGCGAGGAGGCGCTGCTGCGGGAGGGTTCGGTGGGCCTGATCGCGGCGGACTCGCGGGTGCCCGCGCTGGCGGAGGCGCTGAAGGCGGCGGGGGTCACGTCGCTGTCCCCCGGCGAGGAGACGACGCCCGACACCCGGCTGACCCTGGTGCCCGCCTCCCTCGCCAAGGGCCTGGAGTACGACTACGTGGTGCTCGACGAGCCCGCCGCCGTCGTCGACGGCGAGCCCGACGAGCGGACGGGCCTGCGCCGGCTGTACGTGGCGCTGACGCGCGCGGTGTCCGGGCTGACCGTCGTGCACGCGGCGGACCTGCCCGCACAACTCGGCTAGCCGGCCGCCCGCTTGCCGCCGTCCGCCGGGCCCGCGGCGGACGGCAGGTGCGTCACGAGGAGCACCAGGGCCGCCAGGGTCACGACGCGGGTGGCCGCGTCCAGGCCGTTCCAGTTCTCGGACTGCCACATGGCGAACCACTCGCCGCCGACGCCGATGAACCCGGCGCCGAACAGGAGCAGCACCATCAGCAGGCCGAGTGTGCCGAGGCGGCGGGCGCGCGGGTAGCCGGAGCGGCGCCGCAGGGCGCCGGCCCACAGGACCGTCGCGGCGATGAGCAGCAGCGCGGCGACGGTCTCCCAGGCGATGATCGCGACGTACGCCGCGTCCTGGAGGCCGGTGGACGTCACCGCGCGCCACATCAGGTCGTCGTCCTTGAACGTGGTGTCCATCGCCAGGACGTGGCGTACGAACTGCTGGTTGGTCCCGAAGTCGGTGATGTTCCCGAAGGCGACGAGCGCCATGTAGAGCGCGACGGTCCCGGTGAGCAGGGCCGCGGCGGCGGGCAGTGTGCGGTCGGACGGTGCGGTGGTCATCAAGTTCCCTCCCTGTGGCCCCTTGTTGTACCTGCCGGGCCGGGAGGCTCCGCGACCGGGTCCCCGCGGCCCCGCCGGGGGACCTACGCGTCCACCGCGGCCCGCCAGTCGGCGACGGCCGCCGCGGACACCGGCGCCCCCCAGCCGGCGGGCCTGGCCGCGCCGCCGATGTGGAAGGCGTCCACCCCGGCCGCCTTCAGCGCGGGCAGGTGGTCGAGGCGGAGGCCGCCGCCGACCATGAGGCGCGGCTCGTAGCCGGGCTCGCCGCGGCGGGCCGCCTCGGCGAGCAGCGTGGGCAGGCCGTCGTCGACCCCGCCCGCGGCCCCCGCGGTGAGGTACGCGTCGAGCCCCGGCAGGTCCGCGAGCTGCTTGCGGCAGGCGTCGCGGTCGGCGGCGCGGTCGATCGCCCGGTGGAAGGTCCAGCGGCAGCCGTCGAGGGCGTCCACCAGCGGCTCCACGGCCGTGAGGTCGGCGGCGCCGGCCTCGTCGAGGAAGCCGAGCACGAACTCGTCGGCACCCTCGCCGCGCAGCTCACCGGCCCTGCGGACCAGCTCGTCGATGTCTCCGGCGTCTCCGGCGGCGAACCCGTCCGCCAGGCGCAGCATGACGCGCAGCGAGATGTCGACTCGGGCGCGGATCGCGGCGAAGGTCTCCCGCGAGGGGGTGAGGCCGTCGGCGGCCATGTCGGTCACCAGCTCCAGCCGGTCCGCCCCTCCGTCCCGGGCGGCGACGGCGTCCTCGGCGTCGAGGGCGATCACCTCCAGTACTGCACGCTTGCTCATGGGTGTCTCTTCCCTCTCGTCACGACGGTCGCGTCCCACAGGTCTAGTCCAATTGACAGCCTACGCGCAGAACACCCCGGCGCGAGGTGACTCCCTCGTACCGGGGTGCTCGGTCCGGCCGGCGCGGCGGTTCAGACCAGCGGCTTGAAACCCCGCAGCCGCAGGCTGTTGCCGACCACGAAGACCGAGGAGAAGGCCATGGCCGCTCCGGCGATCATCGGGTTGAGCAGGCCGGCCGCGGCGAGCGGCAGCGCGCCGACGTTGTAGGCGAAGGCCCAGAACAGGTTCGTCCTGATCGTGCCGAGGGTGCGGCGCGAGAGCCGTATGGCGTCCGCCGCGGCCCGCAGGTCCCCGCGGACGAGGGTCAGGTCACCCGCCTCGATGGCCGCGTCCGTCCCGGTGCCCATGGCCAGGCCCAGATCGGCCCGGGCGAGGGCCGCCGCGTCGTTCACGCCGTCGCCGACCATGGCCACGCTGCGGCCCTCGGCCTGGAGCCGCTCGACCACCTCGACCTTGTCCTCCGGCATGACCTCGGCGATCACGTCCTCGGGGGCGATGCCGACCTCGGCGGCCACCGACGCCGCGACGGCCTTGTTGTCGCCGGTGAGGAGGATCGGGGTCAGGCCGAGGTCGCGGAGCCGCCGGATCGCCTCGGCGCTGGTGTCCTTCACCGCGTCGGCGACCTCCAGGACCGCCCGCGCCTCGCCGTCCCAGGCGACCGCGACGGCCGTGCGCCCGGCCTCCTCGGCGGCGTCCTTGGCCCGCTTCAGCTCCGCCGGCAGGTGGATCTCCCACTCGCCGAGCAGCCGCTCGCGGCCGACCAGGACCGCGTGGCCCTCCACGACGCCCTGGACCCCGAGCCCGGCGACGTTCGCGAAGTCCTCGGGGACCGGCAGCGGGCCCGCCTCGGCCGCGGCCCCGGCGGCGACGGCCCGCGCCACGGGGTGCTCCGAGGAGTGCTCCAGCGCGCCCGCGAGCCGCAGCGCCTCCGCGGCGGTGACGCCGGGGGCGGTGTGCGTGGCGAGCAGGGTCATCGTGCCGGTGGTGACGGTGCCGGTCTTGTCCAGGACGACGGTGTCGACGCGGCGCGTGGACTCCAGGACCTCGGGACCCTTGATCAGGATGCCGAGCTGGGCGCCGCGCCCGGTGCCGACCATGAGGGCGGTCGGGGTGGCGAGGCCCAGGGCGCACGGGCAGGCGATGATCAGCACGGCCACGGCCGCGGTGAAGGCGGCGGTGAGCCCGGCGCCGTTGCCCAGCCAGAAGCCGAGGGTGGCGAGCGCCAGGCCGATGACGACCGGCACGAACACCGCGGAGATCCGGTCGGCGAGGCGCTGGGCGGCGGCCTTGCCGTTCTGCGCGTCCTCCACGAGCCGCGCCATGCGGGCGAGCTGGGTGTCGGCCCCGACGCGGGTGGCCTCGACGACGAGGCGTCCGCCCGCGTTGAGCGTGGCGCCGGTGACCGCGTCGCCCGCGCCGACCTCGACGGGCACGGACTCGCCGGTCAGCATGGAGGCGTCGACGGCCGACGTGCCCTCGACGACCCGCCCGTCGGTGGCGATCTTCTCACCGGGCCTGACCAGGAAGCGGTCACCGGTCTTGAGCTCGCTCACCGGCACGGTCTCCTCGCGCCCGCCGGCGCGCAGCACGGTGACGTCCTTGGCTCCGAGTTCCAGCAGCGCCTTGAGGGCGGCGCCCGCCTTGCGCTTGGAGCGGGCCTCGAAGTAGCGCCCGGCGAGGATGAAGGCGGTGACGCCGGCCGCGGCCTCCAGGTAGATGTTCCCCGCGCCGTCGGCGCGGGCGATGGTCAGCTCGAAGGGGTGAGTCATGCCCGGGGTGCCCGCGGCGCCGAAGAACAGCGCCCACAGTGACCACAGGAAGGCCGCCGACGTGCCGACCGAGATCAGCGTGTCCATGGTGGCGGCGCCGTGCCGGGCGTTGGTGAAGGCGGCCTTGTGGAAGGGCCAGGCGGCGTACGTCACCACGGGTGCGGCCAAGGTCAGCGAGAGCCACTGCCAGTACTCGAACTGCCACGCCGGGACCATCGCCAGGGCGATGACGGGCACGGCGAGCACCACGGCGGTGACGAGCCGCTCGCGCAGCGGCCGCAGTTCGTCGCCGCCGTCCACCCCGGCCCCGCCGTCACCGGACCCGGCGGCTCCGTCGCCCGCGTCCCGTGCGGGTGCGGGCTCCTGGGCCGTGTATCCGGTGGCTTCGACCGTGGCGATCAGGTCTCCCACGGAGACGTCGGCGCCGCGGTAGCTGACCTTGGCCTTCTCGGTGGCGTAGTTGACCGTGGCCTCGACGCCGTCCATGCGGTTGAGCTTCTTCTCGATCCGCGCGGCGCAGGAGGCGCAGGTCATGCCACCGATGGCGAGTTCTACCTCTGCCGCCTCGGTGTGGCCGGGGGTGGTGGTGGACATGTCGCTGGCTCCTCGTGAGGCTTCGCGGCTCGCTCCGGATACCCGGGCCGGGTATCCCTTACGAGATCCACGTTATACCCAGGGGGGGTACCCGACGCAAGGGCTTCCCGGGCTTGACTTGGTACCCCCCGGGGGTATGGTCGAGCGTAGCGGGAGTGACACCGAGGAACGCCAGGGAGCCGTCATGAACACCGGACTGAAGATCACCGCCTTCGCCACCGCCGTCGCCGCGACGTTCGGCACGGCGTACGGCGTGGGCAAGGCCGTCGACCCCGTCACGGACGAGAAGGCGACGGCCGCCCCGCACGAGGAGCACGGCGAGACCGGCCGGACGAGCGCCGCGGGCGACACGGCGGCGGGGCACGGCGAAGCAGCCGGCAGCGACCCCGGCGGCCTGCGGATCTCCGAGGGCGGCTACACCCTCGACCTCCGGACGGCCCGCGTCGACGCCGGCCGGGAGGAGGAGCTCCGCTTCGCCGTCGTCGACGACGCGACCGGGCGGAACGTCACCGCGTACGAGAAGGAGCACACCAAGGAGCTGCACCTCATCGTCGCCTCACGCGACCTGACCACCTACCGCCATCTGCATCCGGAGCGCGCGGCGGACGGCACCTGGTCGACCCGGGTCGACCTCCCCGAGGCGGGCGGCCACCGCGTCTTCGCCGACTTCCGCCCCCGCGGCGAGAAGGAGGCCCTGACGCTCGGCGCCGACCTGGCGGTGGCGGGGAAGTCCGCCCCGAGAGAGCTTCCCGCCCGGAGCGCCAAGGCCACCGTGGACGGTTACGACGTCACGCTGAAGGGCGCCCTGAAGCCCGGCGAGGCCCGCGACCTCACCCTGAGCGTGGAGCGGAACGGCAGGCCGGTGACCGACCTCCAGCCCTACCTCGGCGCCTACGGCCACCTGGTCGCCCTGCGCTCCGGCGACCTCGCCTACCTCCACGTCCACCCGAACGGCGAGCCCGGCGACGGCACGACGAAGCCGGGGCCCGGCGTCTCCTTCACGACGACGGCGCCGAGCGCGGGCACGTACCGCCTGTTCCTCGACTTCCAGCACGGGGGCGAGGTCCGCACGGCGGCGTTCACGGTGCGCGCGGGCGGCCCTGCGGGCGACGGGGCCGCGAAGGAGAGCACGGAGAACAGCACGGAGAAGGGCGGCGGCCACGGGCACTGAGGGCCGCCGCCGCCCCGGCCGGCCTCAGCCGAAGAGGACCAGCTCGCTCTCGCTCGCCCCGGCGAGTTCGTAGCGCGTGCCCGTGAGGGGGCGGCCCGCGCAGAGGCGGATCAGGGTGGGCGCGTCCCCGATGTAGCGGGCCGGGGGCCGCCGGCCGTCCGTGACGCCGAGGGCCAGCGGCTCGTCGCGGCCGTCGACGTCGGCGTGGACCGCGAGGCCCGGCGTCGCCCTGGCGAACGCCCCCTTGCTGAACTGCGCGAGCAGCGGCAGCGCGTCCGCGAGCGTCGCACCCGCGTACGCGCCCGGCTTCCCCCAGGCCTCCCGTACGTCGCCCGCGTGCACCCACTCCCCGAGCGCGACGCCGTCGAGCGTGCCCTTGGCCGCGGCGAGCACCGGGCCCGCCTCGGTGAGGCCGCGCTCCAGCTCGTCCACGACGCGCGCGTTCGTCCAGTCGGCGCGCTCGGCGATGTCCCGGTCATTGCTCTCGGCGGAGAACACGCCCTCCTCGAAGCGGCCCTCCACCACCCGCATCAGCGCGGAGCCGCAGTGCGCGAGCACATGCCGCACGGTCCAGCCGGGACAGCAGGTGCGGACCGCGTACGCCTCGTCGGGCGCCTCCCTCAACAGCGGTATCAGGGCGTCGCGTTCGGCGATGAGCAGCCGTCCCGCGCGCTCGGGCTCGTAGGTCTCGTCGGGTGTCGTGGTCGTCATGGACCGAGCCAACCCCCCGCGGCGGTTCCTGGCAACGGCGCGGACGCCGCGGGCGCGCGGCTGGTTATGGTCGACGCATGGCACCCACGGCCGACCACGGCGACACCGACCTCCGGGCCCGCTGGCTCACGACGCTGCTGCGCGCACGGGACACCGACGTGTGCGTCTACGACCCGTACCGGATCGCCGACAACCTCATCGAACGCTGGGCCGAACCGCAGCGGCGGTACCACACCACCGAGCATCTGACGGCGGTCCTCGACCACATCGACGTACTGGACGACCACGCCGACGACGCCGACCTCGTCCGCCTCGCCGCCTGGTTCCACGACGCGGTCTACCTGCCCGACCGCTCGACGAACGAGGAGCGCTCGGCCCGCCTGGCCGAACGCGCGCTCCCCGAGGCGGGCCTGACCGAGGCGCAGATCGCCGAGGTGGCCCGGCTCGTCCGCCTCACCACCAGCCACGACCCGGCCGAGGGCGACCACAACGGCGAGGTGCTCTGCGACGCCGACCTCGCCGTCCTCGCCGCGGAACCGGCGGCGTACGCCGCCTACGCGGCGGCCGTGCGCGAGGAGTACGCCTTCGTGCCCGACGAGGCGTTCCGCGCCGGACGGGCGGCGGTCCTGCACCAACTCCTCGCCCTGCCGCGCCTGTTCAGGACGGAGCACGGGGCCACCCACTGGGAGGGCCCGGCGCGCGAGAACCTCTCCACCGAGCTGGCGCTGCTCGCCCCGTAAATGCCGGGCCCCGCCGCCCCGGCCTCCCGTACGCTGCGCGCATGCTTCTCATGGGCGGGGACCGGGTCGACGAGGCCGTGGCGCACGCGGCGACGGTGCTGCGCGCGGTGGCGGACCGGGACTGGGGCGTCCCGTCGGGCGGCCTCGAATGGAGCTGCCGGGAGACGGCGGAACACGCCGCGAGCTGCCTCGTCGCGTACGCGGGACAGCTCACCGGGCGGGCCGCCGGCGGCTGGGTGCCGTTCGAGGCCTCCCTCGACGAGGGCTCCGGCCCCGAGGACGCGATCCGGGTGATCGAGGCGACCGCGGGCATCCTGGCGTCGGTGGTCCGCACGACGCCCCGCGGCGTCCGCGCCTACCACCCCTACCCGTGCGGCAGCGCGGACGCGGCCGGGTTCGCCGCCATGGGGGTCGCCGAGATCCTGCTCCACACGCACGACATCGCCTCCGCGCTCGGCACCGGCGCTGAGCCGCCCGCCGCGCTGACCGAGGCCGTCCTCGCGCACCTCTTCCCCGACGTGTCGCCCGTCGCCTCGGGGGCGGGCCCCTGGCAGGTCCTGCTCTGGGCCACCGGGCGGGGCGAGCTGCCGGGCCGGGCCCGGCGGACCTCGTGGAAGTGGCGCAACGCCGCCTCCCTCGACGCGGGGCCGCTGGCCCTGCGCGAGATCACCCCGGCCGCCGCCGCCGACCTCGCCGAGGGCGGGACCGGCGGACTGACGTGGATCGAGGGCGGGCCCTACGAAGGGACGCGGACCGCCGCCGGAATGGTCGTGAAGGGGTATGCGTCCGGGGCGCACCGCCCCGAGTTCGGCGTCTACGCGCTGGTGCGCACCGCGGACGAGGTGACCGTCGGGGCCATGGGGTTCCACGGGCCGCCGGACGACGAGGGCCGCGTGGAGGTCGGCTACGACCTCGCGGAGGCCGCGCGGGGCCGCGGCCACGCCACGGTGGCCCTCCGGGCGCTGGCCGACTGGGCTTTGGCGCGGGCCGACGTCACGTCCCTCCTGGCCCTGGTGGAGCCGGGGAACCTCCCCTCCCAGGCGGTGCTGGCCCGCGTGGGCTTCACGCCGCTGCCTCCGCGGGGGCCGAACCTCGCGTACGGACTGCGGTAGCCCGGCGGCGGGTCCACTCGGCGTGGCGGCCCGGAATGCGTCGGCAGCGCCCCGCGTTGATCCCAGTCATGCCGATCCCCGCCCGGACCGCCGCGAAGCCCGTCGCCGGCGGCAGCCGTATGCCCATCGCCGTCCACATGCTCGGCCTCGCCGTCTTCGCGCTCGGCACCAGCGAGTTCATGCTCAGCGGACTCCTGCCGCCCATCGCCGACGACATGGGCGTCTCCATACCCCGCGCCGGCCTGCTCATCTCCGCCTTCGCCATCGGCATGGTCATCGGCGCGCCCCTCCTCGCCGTGGCGACCCTCCGCCTCCCCCGCCGCACGACGCTGATCACGCTCATCACCGTCTTCGGCCTCGGCCAGGTCGCGGGCGCCCTCGCCCCGACCTACGAGATCCTCTTCGCGTCCCGCGTCATCAGCGCCCTCGCCTGCGCCGGCTTCTGGGCGGTCGGCGCCGCCGTCGCCATCGCCATGGTCGACTACGGCCGGCGCGCCCGCGCCATGGCGGTGATGATCGGCGGCCTCTCCGTCGCCAACGTCCTCGGCGTCCCCGCGGGCGCGTTCCTCGGCGAGAACCTCGGCTGGCGCTCGGCGTTCTGGGCGGTCGGCGCCGCCTCCGCCATCGCCCTCGTGGGCGTCGTCGCGCTGATCCCCCGCATCCCGCTCCCCGAGAAGAAGCCGCTGCTCAAGAAGGAGCTGTCCATCTACGGCGACCGCCAGGTCCGGCTCTCGATCATCATCACCGCCCTCGCCGCCGGCGGCGTGTTCTGCGCCTTCTCCTACCTCTCCCCGCTCCTCACCGACGTGGCCGGACTCTCCGACGGCTGGGTCCCGACGGTCCTCGGCCTCTTCGGGGCGGGCGCCCTGGTCGGCACGGTGATCGGCGGCCGCGTGGCGGACGCGCACCTGTTCGGCGTGCTGCTCAGCGGCATCGCGGCGTCCACCGTCCTCCTCGTCGCGCTGGCCCTGTTCGCCGCGACCCCGGCCGCCGCGATCACCCTCTCGTTCCTCCTGGGCCTCTCCGCCTTCTACACGGCCCCGGCGCTCAACGCCCGCATGTTCAACGTCGCCGGCGCCGCCCCGACCCTGGCGGGCGCGACCACCACGGCGGCCTTCAACCTCGGCAACACCGGCGGCCCCTGGCTCGGCGGCACGGTCATCGACCTCGACTTCGGCTACGCGGCCACGGCCTGGGCGGGCGCGGCGATGACGGTCACCGCGATCGTGGGCGTGGCCGTCTCCCTCCGCCTGCACCGCGGAACACCGAGCCGCGTGGTGGAGACGTCGGCGCCGGCGGCGGCCACGGGGACGGCGACCGCCGGGGAAACCGCCACGGGCGCCCGCTAGGCCGGCCGCCCCTTGGGCCTGCGCAGCCCCGCCTCCGTGAGCCTGCGCACCAGTTCCTTCGAGCCGATCTCGACGGCCCCGGCCCGCACCGCGTCCTCGTACCGGTGCGAGGGGACGTCGTAGTGGTCGCGTTCGAAGGCGCGCGGCGGGCAGCCGATGGCCGCGGCGAAGGCGTGCAGTTCCTCGTACGAGACGTCGCTGACCAGGTGCGACCACAGGCGGCCGTGGCCCGGCCAGGTCGGCGGGTCGATGTAGACCGTCACGTGAGCCCGCCCACGGGCGCCACGACGACGCCCGCCTTCCCGCAGACCCAGTGCGGGTCGGGCCCCAGCTCCGGCTCGACGTCGAGGGCGTGGGGGTCCCCCGAACCGCAGACGGGGCAGAGCGGCCACCGCCCGTACCGTTCGAGGAGGGCGTCCTGGACGTCCTGGGCGACGAGCCCCGCCACGTAGTCGATGCCTTCGGGCCACTGCTCGACCCACCAGCGGCGGTGCGCCACCGACTCCTCGACGAGCGAGACGACCTCCGCCTCGGCGACCTGCCGGGCCACGAGGTCGGCGAGGACGAGTGCGCGGGCGGCGTGCAGCGCCTGCTCCAGTGGGTCGATCGTGTCCATGGGGTCCATTGTCGCCCTGCGCCCCGCACACGGAGAAAAGATCAAGGGCCGTGGGCGCCCCCGGGGGTCTTGACCCGCCCCCGGCCCGAAAATACCTTTCAGACGTGACCAATGACGTGAAGGAAATTTTCACGGGCGCGGCGCCTCCCGCCCCCGCCGCCCTCGCGGCCAAGGTGCGCACCCTCGCACCCTCGATGACGCGCTCCATGCAGCGGGTCGCCGAGGCCGTCGCGGGGGACCCCGCGGGCTGCGCGGCCCTCACGGTCACCGGCCTCGCCGAGCTGACCGGCACCAGCGAGGCCACGGTCGTCCGCACCGCCCGCCTCCTCGGCTACCCGGGCTACCGCGACCTGCGGCTCGCCCTCGCCGGGCTCGCCGCCCAGCAGCAGTCGGGGCGCGCGCCCGCCGTCACCGCGGACATCGCCGTCGACGACCCGATCGCGGACGTCGTCGCGAAGCTGGCCTACGACGAGCAGCAGACCCTCGCCGACACCGCCGCCGCGCTCGACACCGTGCAGCTCGGCGCGGCCGTCGCCGCGCTCGCCGGCGCCCGGCGCGCGGAGATCTACGGCGTCGCCGCCTCCGGCCTCGTCGCCCAGGACCTCGCCCAGAAGCTGCTGCGCATCGGCCATGTCGCACACGCCCACTCCGACCCGCACCTCGCGGTCACCAACGCCGTGACACTGCGCGCCAAGGACGTGGCCATCGCGATCACCCACTCCGGTTCGACCGGCGACGTCATAGAACCGCTGCGCGTCGCCTTCGAGCACGGGGCCACCACGATCGCGATCACCGGCCGCCCGGACGGCGCCGTGTCCCAGTACGCCGATCACATACTGACCACCTCCACGGCCCGCGAGAGCGAGCTGCGGCCCGCCGCGATGTCGTCCCGCACGAGCCAACTGCTCGTCGTCGACTGCCTGTTCGTGGGCGTCGCACAGCGGACCTACGAGACGGCGGCCCCGGCGCTCGCCGCCTCCTACGAAGCCCTCGCGCACCGCCACAGCCCCCGCGCCGGCCGCTGACGCGAGCAGGACCTCTCCACCGAACCCCCCTCGCCCACGAGAGACACGGAAGAGCCGCAGAAGCCATGACCTCCACCACCGACGCCACCCCCTCCCACCCCGGCGACCGCGGGCACGGCGACGCCCCCCGGCACGGCGACTACGGCGAGCTGCGCGCCCAGCTCGCCTCCCTCACCACCGAGGCGTTCCGGCCCGAGCTCTCCGACATCGACCGGCGCTCCACCCTGGAGATCGCCCGGATCATGAACGGCGAGGACGCCACCGTCCCCGCGGCCGTGGCCGAGCAGCTCCCGGCCATCGCCGCCGCCATCGACGCCACCGCCGAGCGCATGGCCCGCGGCGGCCGTCTGATCTACGCGGGCGCGGGCACCGCGGGCCGCCTCGGCGTGCTCGACGCCTCGGAGTGCCCGCCCACGTTCAACACCGACCCGTCGGAGGTCGTCGGCCTCATCGCGGGCGGCCCCGGCGCCCTGGTGAGGTCGGTCGAGGGCGCGGAGGACAGCGAGCGGCTGGCGGCCGAGGACCTGGACGGCCTCTCCCTCACGGCGGACGACGTGGTCGTCGGCGTCTCCGCCTCCGGCCGCACCCCGTACGCGATCGGCGCCGTCGAGCACGCCCGCGCCCGCTACGGCGCCCTCACCGTCGGCCTCTCCTGCAACGCCAAGAGCGCCCTCGCGGCAGCCGCCGAGCACGGCATCGAGGTCGTCGTGGGCCCCGAACTCCTCACCGGCTCCACGCGCCTGAAGGCCGGCACGGCCCAGAAGCTGGTCCTCAACATGATCTCGACGATCACGATGATCCGCCTCGGCAAGACGTACGGGAACCTGATGGTGGACGTCCGCGCGTCGAACGAGAAGCTGCGCGCCCGCTCGCGCCGCATCGTCGCCCTCGCGACGGGCGCTTCGGACGACGAGATCGAGGCCGCCCTCGCCGCCACGGACGGCGAGGTGAAGAACGCCATCCTCACCATCCTCGGCAAGGTCGACGGCCCCCGGGCCGCCGAACTCCTCACGACCTCACGCGGCCACCTCCGCGACGCCCTGGACGCCTCCCGCGGCGGCTAGGGCGCCGAGCCGCAGGCTCAGCCGGGGAAGCCGGCCGTGTCGACGACCGCCGCGAACGGGGCCGGCAGCTTCAGGGGCTCACCGAACGGCACCCGCTCCGCATGCTTGTAGGCCCCGTTCTGCGGGCCGGTGAACAGCGTGGCCGTCGGCCCGTGCTCGTCGAAGCGGTCCACGAGGAGGTAGACCGGGACGGGGGCGTGCGCGTAGGCCCACAGCTTCTTGGTCCGGTCGTCCTTGGCATTGCTCTGCGACGTGATCTCGACGACGAACAGGGCCTCCGCCGCGTCGAGCGGGTCGTTGGTGTCGGGGTCGGCCGCGTCGACCGTCTCGCGGGGGGCGAGTACGAGATCGGGGACGTACAGCTTGTCCAGGGGGGCGATGTGGACGCCGAGGGTCTGGTAGACCTCCAGATCCTCGGAGATCACCCCGTAGAGCGCCCTGTGCAGCATGGCCGCGATTCCGTTGTGATGCCTGTGCGGCGGCGGTACCAAGACAATCTGCCCTTCATCGATCTCGGCGTGCCAGCCCTCCGGCACATCCAGCTCACGCCATGCCTGGATCAGGAGGTCCCACGAGCGGCGGTCCGGAGCCGTGTCGTGCTCGACCAGTGCTGCGGTCATAGCGGGTCCCTTCTCTTGAAGCCCTCGGCGCGTGAGCGTAGATCGACGAGCCTGCGGTCGTTGTCCGCTTCCTCTCAGCGTCCCACGAACGGGCGGCCGAGGCGGCGCCCCGATCACCGTGGCCTCGCCTGGATCTCCCGGTTCAGCTCCCGCACCCGCTCCCGCAGCACGTCCATCGCCGGCACCGGCCGCACCTCGGCGGGCGGGCAGTCCCACTCCCGGCCGCCGCCGAGCGGCCGCAGCCGGACCAGGCCGCCCTCGCGGCCCACCACCTGCCCCACGCTTCCGTCCCTGTGGTCCACGGCGTACGTCCCCGCCTCCGGCACGACCGGGTCCTCGTTCACCGGGCCCCCTCAAGGACCGCCGCGAGCCGCAGCGCCGTGTCCAGGTTGCAGCGCCCCAGCTCCACGAGCGGCAGCGCGCCCGCCGCCGTCAGCGTGTCCACCCGCAGCGACGGCAGCGTGACCCCGACCCCGGCGAGGCTCTCCCGCAGCTGCCGGACCGCCTCTTCCGCCGCCAGCAACCGTTCCTCCACCGTCAACGCCATGATCCCTGCCTCTCACCTACTGTTTCCGTTCGCTCACCCAGCGTGGCGGCGCGCGCGTACGCTGAACAGCTCCGGCGACCCAACAACCCCCGCGTGTCAGGTGGAGGCGTTGCGCATGACCCGACCCAAGGACCTGGACCCGTCCTCCAACCCCCGCGCGCTCCTCGGCGCGGAACTCCGCCATGCCCGGGAGCGGGCGGCCCTCAGCCAGGAGGCCCTGGGAGCACCGCTGTTCGTCAGCGGCTCCTTCATCGGGCAACTGGAGGCGGGCACGCGGCGGATGCACCTGGAGTACGCGAAGCACTTCGACGCGGTGCTGGACACAGGGGGCTTCTTCGCCCGGAATTGCGGGGCCCTGGCGAAGTCCCGGTACCCCGATCATTTCGCGGAGGCCGCGGAGGCGGAAGCGGTCGCCACGGCGATCCGGCAGTACGCGATGCTCCTGATCCCGGGGCTGCTCCAGACGAAGGCGTACGCGGAGGAGGTCTTCCGCGCCTACCACCCGACCGCACCGGACGAGACCATCGACGCCCACGTGGCCGTCCGCCTCGACCGAGCGCGCCTCCTGGGCGACCCAACAACGCCGCTGTTGTGGACCGTGCTCGACGAAGCCGCCCTGAGACGCGAGGTCGGCGGCGGGCCGGTGATGGCCGAAGCGCTGCGCCACGTGGCGGGGCTCGCCCGCAGGCACCGCGTGATCGTGCAGGTGCTGCCGTTCGGCAGCGGCGCGCACGCAGCGATGGACGGCCCACTCAAGTTGATGGAGTTCGACGACGCTCCCCCGCTGTCCTTCGTGGAAGCACCGGACATGGGCAAGCTCCTGGACGATCCAGCTACCGTCGCCCGCCACGTGCTGATGTTCAACTTGCTGCAAGCAGCCGCCCTCTCGCCTCGCGATTCCCTAGCCCTGATCGACTCAGTGGCGCAGGATTACGGGCATGGAAAACTGCACCCCTGAGTACGCGTACGACCTGAGCGCAGCCGTATGGCACAAGTCCAGCTACAGCGGAGGCCAGGGCGGCGACTGCCTGGAGGTCGCTCGCTGGCACAAGTCCACCTACAGCGACGGCAGCGGCGGCAACTGCCTAGAGGTGGCACGTAACTTCCCCGGCGCCGCCCGCTGGCGCAAGTCCAGCCACAGTGCCGGAGATGGCGGCGACTGCCTGGAGGTCGCTGACGGGCACCCCGAAGTCGTCCCGGTACGTGACTCCAAGAACCCCGCAGGGCCGAGGCTCGTGTTCCGGGCCCCCGCCTGGTCCGCGTTCATCGGGGGGCTCCCCGGGATCAAGGGGAGCCCCGATGGCCGGCCGGGGGTTTGCCCCACCCCGTAGAGGCCCGCTGACCGGATGGATCGGTTCCCCTTGATCGCCGAGGCTGAGCACGTCGCACCTGCTCGTCCGATCGGAGAACCAGTGTTCAGCCTGAAGTCCTCGCGCCGCACGGTGGCGCGCACCGCCGCGGTGGCCCTGGCCGGCGCGGCGTGCGCCGCCATGATGTCCGGCAGCGCCGAAGCCATCGTCAACGGAAAGGATTCCACGCAGCGGTACCCGTCCATGGTGTCGATCCCGGTGACGGGCGTGGACGACCCCACCTTCAAGGGGGTCTGCGGCGGGTCGTTGATCGACGCGAAGTGGGTGCTCACGGCCGCCCACTGCGTGGACCCGAAGCTCGTCACCCTGGACGGCGCCGTCCGGGTCGGCAGTGAGTGGCGGAAGTCCGGCGGCACCGTACGGTCCATCGCGAAGACCGTGACGCACCCGAGCTACAGGAACGGTGACGACAGCGGTCCCAACCGCCATGACGTCGCCCTGATCCGGCTGAACCGCGCGGTCTCCGAGAAGCCCATCCGCATCGCGGACAAGCCCGGGAAGCCCGGCACTCCGACCCGCATCATGGGCTTCGGCAGGACCGACGACTCGCCCGACGCCACCGAGGTGGTCTTCCCCGACCGGCTCCAGGAGCTCGACACGCGCCGCGGCGCGGTCTCCGAGTGCGCGCCGGGCTACGCGGACAGCACCCGTCTGTGCACGATCAGCCAGGTGCCGAAGGCCATGGCGTGCCACGGCGACTCGGGCGGCCCCCAGGTCCAGCGGGACCGCAAGGGGCGCTGGGAGCTCATCGGCGTCACCTCGGGTCCCGGCGCGCCGGGCGTGCGCTGCAGCGAGGGACCGGGGCTCTACACCAGCGCGCCCGCCCACGCGGACTGGATCCACCGGACGATGGCCCGCAACGGCTGATCCGGACTCCCCGCGGCACCGGCGCCGCGCGGCCCGGCGGGAAGGACGCCGGCCCCGGTCGGCTTCGCGACAGACTTGTCGCGTACGAGCGGCCGGGGACCGGTTCGCACGAAACGCTGAGCGGCGGGCACAGGAAACGCCCGAGGGCGGCACCCCTTCGTGAGAAGGAGTGCCGCCCTCGGCACGTCAGGACAGTGATCGACCAGAGGCCGATCAGAAGTCCATGTCACCGCCCGGCATGCCGCCGCCGGCCGGGGCGGCGCCCGCCTTCTCCGGCTTGTCGGCGATGACGGCCTCGGTGGTGAGGAACAGCGCGGCGATCGACGCGGCGTTCTGCAGCGCGGAGCGCGTGACCTTCGCCGGGTCGAGGATGCCCTCGGCGATCATGTCGACGTACTCACCGGTCGCGGCGTTCAGGCCGTGGCCGACGGTCAGGTTGCGCACCTTCTCGACGACGACGCCACCCTCCAGGCCGGCGTTGACGGCGATCTGCTTCAGCGGGGCCTCAAGGGCCAGCTTCACAGCGGCGGCGCCAGTGGCCTCGTCGCCGTCGAGCTCCAGCTTCTCGAAGACCTGGGAGGCCTGGAGCAGGGCCACGCCACCACCGGCGACGATGCCCTCTTCGACGGCCGCCTTCGCGTTGCGGACGGCGTCCTCGATGCGGTGCTTGCGCTCCTTGAGCTCGACCTCGGTCGCGGCGCCGGCCTTGATGACCGCGACGCCGCCCGCGAGCTTCGCCAGGCGCTCCTGGAGCTTCTCGCGGTCGTAGTCCGAGTCGCTGTTCTCGATCTCGGCGCGGATCTGGTTGACGCGGCCCTGGACCTGGTCGCTGTCACCGGCGCCGTCGACGATGGTCGTCTCGTCCTTGGTGATGACGACCTTGCGGGCGCGGCCGAGCAGGTCGAGACCGGCGTTCTCCAGCTTGAGGCCGACCTCCTCGGAGATGACGGTGCCACCGGTGAGGATGGCGATGTCGCCGAGCATGGCCTTGCGGCGGTCACCGAAGCCCGGGGCCTTGACGGCGACGGACTTGAACGTGCCACGGATCTTGTTGACGACCAGCGTGGACAGGGCCTCGCCCTCGACGTCCTCGGCGATGATCAGCAGCGGCTTGCCCGACTGCATGACCTTCTCCAGGAGCGGAAGGAGGTCCTTCACGTTCGAGATCTTGGAGTTGACGATCAGGATGTACGGGTCGTCGAGCGACGCCTCCATACGCTCCATGTCGGTGGCGAAGTACGCCGAGATGTAGCCCTTGTCGAAGCGCATGCCCTCGGTGAGCTCCAGCTCCAGACCGAAGGTCTGGGACTCCTCGACGGTGATGACGCCTTCCTTGCCGACCTTGTCCATCGCCTCGGCGATGAGCTCGCCGATCTGGGTGTCGGCGGCGGAGATGGAGGCCGTGGAGGCGATCTGCTCCTTGGTCTCAACATCCTTGGCCTGCTCCAGGAGCGCGCCGGAGACGGCCTCGACGGCCTTCTCGATGCCGCGCTTCAGAGCCATCGGGTTGGCGCCGGCGGCCACGTTGCGCAGACCCTCGCGCACCAGGGCCTGGGCCAGGACGGTCGCGGTCGTCGTGCCGTCACCGGCGACGTCGTCCGTCTTCTTCGCGACCTCCTTGACCAGCTCGGCGCCGATCTTCTCGTACGGGTCCTCGAGCTCGATCTCCTTGGCGATGGACACACCATCGTTGGTGATCGTGGGGGCGCCCCACTTCTTCTCGAGGACGACGTTGCGACCCTTGGGGCCCAGGGTCACCTTGACGGCGTCGGCGAGCTGGTTCATGCCGCGCTCGAGGCCGCGCCGTGCCTCCTCGTCGAACGCGATGATCTTGGCCATGTGAAGTGGTCCTCCCGGACGAATGGGGTCTTCCCCCGGCCCGTCAAGGGCCCGAAGAAGGAAAAGCAGGCAAACGGACCGTGCTGGCGCCCGCGACGGACGGCCTGCGCACCGCGTGGTTCCCTGCCCCACCCGGCGTGCGGGCCTCACCGACCCGATCCAAGTTCTGTCACTCTCACTGGGAGAGTGCTAAGCCCCATGATTAGCACTCGACCCCTGCGAGTGCAAGCGCCTCTGACCGTTCCCGGACAGTCAGCGGCGGCGGGGGCGCACACGAGGGGCCCGTACCCCCTACGGGATACGGGCCCCTCACGATGCTTGCGTCGGTGGCCGTTCGCGCCGAGCTAGACGGCGAGCTTGACCATGTCCGCCTGCGGACCCTTCTGGCCCTGCGAGATCTCGAACTCGACTCGCTGACCTTCTTCCAGGGTGCGGTAGCCGTCCATCTGGATCGCGCTGTAGTGGACGAAAACATCCGCACCACCGTCGACCGCGATGAAGCCGTACCCCTTCTCCGCGTTGAACCACTTGACGGTGCCCTGAGCCATGCCTAACTCCCCTATTACTGGCCCTTGCACAGGACCGCACTTCGCGGACCCGGGTCAGACCTCACCCCCCATTGGTTGGGGGTGTGCGCCGGAACGCGTCGACCGCCGCTGAATGTATCTGTCCAACTGCCGTCTGCAACAGGTCAATCGGACGAGAATTCTGGGCATGGCCGATCGGCGATTTACGGAGAATTCCCCGGAATCGGGGGCAAGTCGGGCCGGGCAAAAGCCACAGAAGGCCCAAAAGGGTGTCGCGCTTTGGCTGCTTCTCGTCGACTCCCGGCCGACTTCGTCGATGCACTCGGCATGGACAGGCGAAGCACGTTCCCCAACTGTACCGCGCTCAACCATGCAGAATTGCCCCCTCCGTTTCTCTCCCGGAGGGGGCAATGCGCATTACGCGGGCCGTACGCGCGAATGATCAGTCATGTGATCAGCCACCGGCGACGGCGGGAATGATCGAGATGCCGGCGCCGTCCGGAGTGGCCGTTTCCAGGCCCTGCTCGAAACGGACGTCGTCGTCGTTCACGTACACGTTGACGAAGCGGCGCAGCTTGCCCTGGTCGTCCAGGACGCGGGCGGCGATGCCGGTGTGGTTCTTCTCCAAGTCGGCGATGACCTCACCGAGGGTGGCCCCCTCGGCGGCGACCTCGGCCTGCCCGCCGGTGTAGGTACGGAGAATGGTGGGGATACGGACGTTCACGCTCATGAAGGTTCACCTCTGTGGTCGGGGGTGGCTGTGGCGCCCCTCCCAGGGGCGCGGGGAACTGCGCGAGGACGGACCACGACCGTCGGCCGACGACGGTCCGAAGGCCCCAGGGCGACTAGTCGGCGAGCCCCGCGGCGCGGAAGGCGTCGAGGCTCGGCGGAATGGTGGCGGTAGCCTGCGACGTCTCGGCGACGGCGTCGAGCGTCTTCAGCCCGTCCCCCGTGTTGAGCACGACCGTGGTGAGGGACGGATCGATGAGCCCCGCCTCGACGAGCTTCTTGGTGACGCCCACGGTCACGCCGCCCGCGGTCTCCGCGAAGATGCCCTCGGTGCGGGCGAGGATCTTGATCGCCTCGACGACCTGCTCGTCGTTCACGTCCTCCACCGCGCCGCCCGTGCGGCGCGCGATGTCGAGCACGTAGGGACCGTCGGCGGGGTTGCCGATGGCCAGCGACTTGGCGATCGTGTTCGGCTTCTGCGGGCGCACGACGTCGTGCCCGGCCTTGAAGGCGGCCGACACCGGCGAGCACCCCTCGGCCTGCGCGCCGAAGATCTTGTACGGCTTGTCGGCCACGAGGCCGAGAGCGATCAGCTCCTTCAGCCCCTTGTCGATCTTCGTGAGCTGCGATCCGGAGGCGATCGGGATGACGAGCTGGTCGGGCAGCTCCCAGCCGAGCTGCTCGCAGATCTCGTACGCGAGGGTCTTGGAACCCTCTCCGTAGTAGGGCCGCAGGTTGACGTTGACGAAGCCCCAGCCCTCGCCCAGCGGGTCGCCGATGAGCTCGGAGCAGAAGCGGTTGACGTCGTCGTAGTTGCCCTCGATGCCGACCAGCTCGCCGCCGTAGACCGCGGCCATGACGACCTTGCCCTGCTCCAGGTCGTGCGGGATGAACACGCAGGAGCGGAAGCCGGCGCGGGCCGCGGCGGCGCCGACGGCGCCCGCGAGGTTGCCGGTGGAGGAGCAGGAGAGCGTGGTGAAGCCGAAGGCGCGCGCGGCTTCGAGCGCCTGCGCGACGACGCGGTCCTTGAAGGAGTGCGTGGGGTTGCCCGAGTCGTCCTTGACGAACAGCTTGCCGGGCTCGACACCCAGCTCACGGGCGAGGTTGTCGGCCTTGACGAGCTGGGTCCAGCCGGGGTTCAGGTTCGGCTTGTCGGCCACGTCGGCGGGGACGGGGAGCAGCGGGGCGTAGCGCCAGATGTTGGCGGGGCCCGCCTCGATCCGCGCGCGCAGCGACTCCGGGTCGCCGAGGGGCAGGTCGTACGAGACTTCGAGGGGGCCGAAACACTCGGCGCAGGCGAAAATGGGGCCGAGGGGGAACTTGGTGCCGCACTCGCGGCACGAGAGGCCGGAGGCCGGTCCGAGGTCGACGGCGGTGGTCGTTTCGGTGGCGACGGTCTGAACAGCCATGGAGGCGAGGCCCTTTCTCCTCATCTTCCTCGCGGCGCATCTCGCCGCGAGACGGAATTGGCACCTTCCCCACCGTGACCTCGCGGTCGGCGGGAGGGTTGCCGGGGCTTCAACGGGCCGTTTCCCTCTGCCCCTCTGGATGAGCGGTTTTCGATTATGGGTTTCAGTTGTTGGTCGTGAACGCGGTGGTGACCCCGACATGCGATGGCCACCGGCGTTGTTCAAGACTGTAACCGAAGGCCCGGACCCTTGAGATAGTCGTCCGAACAGCGAGATGGATCACATACCGCACCATCTGACGTATCCCGTATGGGGAGGAACCTGACCGTGCTGGAAGAGGCCGAGCGCTGGCTGAGCAGGCGTTCCTGGTCGGTCGCCGACCGTCCGGTGGACCGCCTGACGGCGGCCAAGCGCGCGTCCGGAGCGACGGTGAGCGTCGTCCTGCCCGCGCTGGACGAGGAGCGGACCGTCGGCGCGATCGTGGCCGAGATCCGCCGCGAGCTGATGGAGCGGGCGCCGCTGGTCGACGAGCTGGTGGTGATCGACTCCGGCTCGTCCGACCGCACCGCCGAGGTCGCCGCGGAGGCGGGCGCCAGGGTCGTCCACCGGGACACGATCCTGCCGCGCGTCCCGGCCGTGCCGGGCAAGGGCGAGGTGCTGTGGCGCTCGCTCCTGGTCACCGGCGGCGACATCGTGGCGTTCGTCGACGCGGACCTGAAGGAGTTCTCCGCGGACTTCGTCACGGGGATAGTGGGCCCGCTGCTCACCGACCCCGACGTGCACCTCGTGAAGGCGATGTACGACCGTCCCCTCGGCGAGGAATCCGGCCAGGGCGGCCGGGTCACCGAGCTGATGGCGCGCCCGCTGCTGAACATGCACTGGCCGCTGCTCGCCGGGTTCGTCCAGCCGCTCGGCGGCGAGTACGCGGCCCGCAGGTCCCTCCTCGAACAGCTGCCCTTCCCCGTCGGGTACGGGGTGGAGCTCGGGCTGCTCGTCGACGCGCTGCACACCGTCGGGCTCGACGCGCTCGCGCAGGTCGACGTGGGGGTGCGCCGGCACCGGCACCAGGACGGGCAGGCGCTGGGGCGGATGGCGGCGGCCATCTACCGCACGGCGCAGCTGCGGCTGGCGCGCGGCCACCTCGTACGCCCGGAGCTGACGCAGTTCGAGCGGGGCGAGCACGGATTCGTGCCGCGTACGCACGCCGTGGACACGGAGGAACGGCCGCCGATGACCGGTATCTCCGAGTATGCGCACCGGCGCGTGGCGTAGCGCTCGTCCCGGGTGTCTGGCGGAGTCCGCTCGGCGTACGTTTGAGCGTTTCCGGTACGGGCTACGTTTTGCCACATGGTTCCAGAGCCCCGTTCCTCGGCAGCAGCACAGGTACTCGTCGCGTCCAACCGCGGCCCCGTCTCGTACTCCGTGGGAGAGGACGGGGAGCTGTCCGCCAAGCGCGGCGGCGGCGGACTCGTGTCCGGGCTGAGCGCCATCGGCGACGAGGCGGACGCCCTGTGGGTGTGCGCGGCGCTCGGCGAGGGCGACCGGGAGGCCGTGCGGCGCGGGGTCGCGGAGCCGGGCGTGCGGATGCTCGACGTCGACGCGGGCGCCGGTGAGGGCGTGCACGCGGCGGCCTACAACGGCATCGCGAACTCCGTCCTGTGGTTCGTCCACCACATGCTGTACCAGACGCCGCTCGAACCGGTCTTCGGCCCGGAGTTCCGCGCCCAGTGGGCCGCCTACGAGCAGTACAACCGCGCGTTCGCCGAGGCGCTGGCGGCGGAGGCCGCGCCGGGGGCCGCGGTCCTCGTGCAGGACTACCACCTGACGCTGGTCCCCGGCATGCTGCGCGAACTCCGCGACGACCTGCGGATCGGCCACTTCTCCCACACCCCGTGGGCGCCGGCCGACTACTTCCGGATGCTCCCCGACGACGTGGCGGAGCAGGTGCTGCGGGGCATGCTCGGCGCGGACCGGCTGGGGTTCCTCACCGGGCGGTGGGCGGACAACTTCACCGAGTGCTGCGTACGGCTGCTCGGCGGCACGTCCGGCACGCGCATCGGCGTGCACGGGCTCGGCGCCGACGCGGACTTCCTGCGGGAGCGCTCGCGGCGCGACGACGTCGAGGAACGGCTGCGGGCGCTGCGCGAGCAGATCGGCGAGGGCCGCAAGACGATCGTCCGGGTGGACAGGACCGAGCTGTCCAAGAACATCGTGCGCGGCCTGCACGCCTACCGGCAGCTCCTGGTGGACCGGCCCGAGTGGCGCGAACGCGTCGTCCACGTCGCCTTCGCCTACCCCTCGCGGCAGGACCTCGCGGTCTACCGCGACTACACCGCGGAGGTCTCGCGCGTCGCCGCGGCGATCAACTCCGAGTTCGGCACGGAGGGGTGGACGCCGGTCGTCCTGCACGTCGAGGACGACTTCGCGCGGTCGCTCGCGGCGTACCGGCTCGCCGACGTGGCGCTGGTCAACCCCATCCGGGACGGCATGAACCTCGTGGCCAAGGAGGTGCCCGTCGTCTCCGACGAGGGGTGCGCGCTGGTGCTCTCGCGGGAGGCCGGGGCGTACGAGGAGCTGGCCGAGGACGCCATCGCGGTGAACCCCTACGACATCTCCGCCACGGCGGTGGCGCTGCACTCGGCGCTCGGCATGGCTCCCGAGGAGCGGGCCGAGCGCACCAAGCGCCTCGCGGCGGCGGCCACGGCGCTTCCCCCCACGCAGTGGTTCCTCGACCAGCTGCACGCCCTGACCGGCGGTCCGTCCTAGCCGCCGCTTCGCGGCGATCTTTTCCCACCCACCCGCCCGTTCACCCCGCATCAAGGGGAAACGGACGGGGCGGTCCCGGGTGGGGAAGCGCTGCGGGGTAACGGGCCGGTGGGAAAGCATCCGCCGCGAAGCGGCGGGCCGGGAACACCCACAAGCGCGGCGGCGGTCAGGCGGGCGGGAGCCGGGACGTGAGGGCGGAGAGGAGGGCGACGACCCCAGGGGGACCGTCCACCACCAGGTCCGCGCGGTCCGCGAGCTCCGTGACCTCCGCGCTGCCACTGCACACCAGCAGACCCGCGACGCCGTCCGAGCGCAGCTTCTCCACCGCCCCGAAGGCGGGAAGGTCGCCCAGGTCGTCGCCCGCGTAGAGGACGGACTCCGCGCCCACCTCGCGGAGGTACTCCGCGAGGGCCACGCCCTTGTCCATGCCGGGCGGGCGCAGCTCGAGGACCATGCGGCCGGGCTCGACGATCAGGCCGTGGCGTGCCGCCAGCTCCGCCAGCGGCTCGCGCAGGGCGTCGAAGGCCGCCTGCGGGTCCTCCGCGCGGCGGGTGTGGACGGCGACCGCGCGGCCCTTCTCCTCTATCCAGGTGCCGCGCCAGGCCCCGATCGCGTCGAGGAAACCGGGCAGCTCGGCCCGGACCGCGGCGACGCCCGGGTGCGCCTCCGCCGCCCGCACGGTGCCGGTGACGGCGTCCCAGCGCTCAGCGCCGTAGTGCCCGAGCACCACGAGGTGGTCGAGGCCCGGCACGCCCGCGAAGCCGCCGTAGCGCACCGCGACGCCCGCCGGGCGGCCCGTGACCACGGCCACGGAGCACAGCCGCGGGGCGAGCGCGGCGAGCGCGGGCACCGCGTCGGGGTGGGCGCGGGCCTGCTCGGGGTCGGGCACGATCGCGGCGAGCGTGCCGTCGAAGTCGAGGGCCACGACGGCCCGTTCCGGCCGCGCCAGAATCGCGGCGAGGCCGTCACGGCCGGCCGGCGTGACGGGCTCGGGCAGTCCGGGACGTCCCGGCTCGGCAGACTGCGCGTACGTAGGGTCACCCATGGCACCGACCCTAACCGGGTCAGCGCTCCTCGCGCCGCGAGTCCCGCACCCGGCGCAGCCGATTGACCGTGATCGGGTCGTGCGCGAGGGCGCGGGGATCGTCGAGGAGGGCGTTCAGGAGCTGGTAGTAGCGCACCGGCACCATGCCGAGTTCCTCACGCACCGCGCGTTCCTTGGCGCCGGGGCCCGGCCAGTCGCGGCGTTCGAGGGCGAGCACGGCACGGTCCCGCTCCGAGAGCTCGTGTTCGGTCATGCCGACACGTTATTCCGCGCTCTCCGCGGCCACCGCCCGGTTCTGGATGCGGCCGAGCACGGAGGCGGGGTTGCCGTTCTTCTCCACGACCTTGCCGATGTCCTTCTTGATGTCGGCGGAGACCTGCGCCCAGGACGTCTTGCCCACCGGGTAGAGCTGCGAGGTCGGCAGCTCCTTGAGGAACTTGCCCAGCTCGCTGTCGCCGCGCTCGGCGGCCATCGTCTCGGAGGCCGACCTCGTCACGGGCAGGATGTCGTACTCGTTGGAGAACTCCAGCACGTTCTTCTTGCTGTAGACGTAGTCGAGGAACTTGCCGGCCTCCTCGCGGTGGCCGTTCTGCTTGAACGCCATCATCCAGTCGGCGACGCCCATCGTGGCCTGCGCCTTGCCGTTGACGCCGGGCGCCGGCACCATGCCGAACTTCACGCCCTTCTTGCGCGCCATCTTCATCAGCGTGGGGTGGCCGTTGAGCATGCCGACCTCGCCGCGCGCGAACGCCGCGAAGGCCTCGGCGCGGTTCAGCTCGCCGGGCGCCTTCGGGCCGGTCAGGCCCTTGCCGACCAGCTCGTCCCGCAGCCAGGAGAACGTCTTGGCGTTCTGCGCGGAGTCGATGCTGTAGGAGCTGACGTTGTCGGTGTAACCGCCGCCGCCGCTGAGCATCCACATCAGCGTCTCGGCGGGCGCCTCCTCGGGGCCGAGGGGCAGCGCGTACGGGTACTTCACGCCGCGCGCCTCAAGGACCTTCGCGTCGGCCTGGAGCTCGCTCCAGCTCTGCGGCGGGGTGAGGTTCGCGTCCTTGAAGAGCTTGGTGTTGTAGAACAGCAGGCGCGTGGAGGAGGCGAACGGCATCCCGTACTGGGTGCGGTTGACCTCGCCGGCCTGGGCGAGCGGGGCGAGGAAGTCGGCCTGGGTGGCGATGGACAGGACCTCGTCGGCCTCGTACAGCTTGCCCTGGGCGGCGTAGTCCGCGTAGGCGCCTATCTGGGCCAGGTCGGGGGCCTCGCCCTTCTTGACCATCTCCTTGACCTCGCGGTCCACGTCGTTCCAGGAGAGGACGGTCACCTCGACGTCGATGCCGGGGTTCTCGTCCTCGAACCCCTTGACGACCTTGTCCCAGTACTTCTTGGAGCTGTTCGCGGCGGAGTCGCCGTAGTCCGCTGCCACCAGCTTCAGGGTGACGTCGCCCGAGTCGCCCGGTCCGCCGCAGCCGGCGAGCACACCCGCCATGCCCAGTACGGCCACCGCCGCGGTCAGTCCTGTCACGCGCCGCTGCACAGCTGTCCCACCCTCATTGCTTCCGCTTGCTCGGGGCTTGCTCGGCCCAAAGCCTTTGAACTGCGAGTTTCCCCCGCGTCCGGATACAAGGTCTACACCACGCGAGTATCACTTGTGCAACGGCCGCCACAAGGGCCCCGGTGGGCGAGGCCTCGTTGCCGGGGGCGGGGCGCGGCTGCTATGCACATGACGTTTGTGCGGGGCCGTCCCCGCACCGGTCCCGCACTGACGAGGAGCCCTGGCGCATGTCGCGTACCGCAGCAGAGATAGCCACCCAGCCCGCCTGCTGGCAGCGGGCGGTGGAGGCAGCCGCCTCGTTCGAGGGCCTGCCCCGGCCGGGTGAGCGGGTCGCCGTCACCGGGTGCGGGACCTCGTGGTTCATGGCCATCGCCTACGCGGCGCTGCGGGAGGCCGCGGGGCAGGGCGAGACCGACGCGTTCGCCTCCTCGGAGTTCCCGGCGGGTCGGACGTACGACCGGGTGGTCGCGATCACCCGGTCCGGTACGACGACGGAGGTCCTCGAACTCCTCGGGCGGCTCAAGGGGGCCGTGCCGACGGTCGCGCTGACCGCCGACCCGAAGACGCCGGTCATGGACGCGGCGGACGCGGTGGCCGTCCTCGACTGGGCCGACGAGGAGTCGGTCGTGCAGACCCGCTTCGCGACGACCGCGCTGGCGTTCCTGCGGGCCGGGCTCGGGGAGATCCCGGGCGTGAAGTCGGTGGCCGAGGCCGCCGTCGACGCCGAACTGGCCATCGCTGAGCCGCTGCCGGCGTCCGTGGTGGGGGCGGAGCAGTGGACGTTCCTCGGGCGCGGCTGGACGTACGGGCTCGCCCTGGAGGCGGCGCTGAAGATGCGGGAGGCGGCGGGCGCGTGGACGGAGTCCTACCCGGCCATGGAGTACCGGCACGGGCCCATCTCGATCACCGGGCCCGGCCGGGTGGCCTGGATGTTCGGCACGCTGCCCGAGGGGCTCGCGGGGGATGTCGCCCGGGTCGGCGGCGAGCTGGTCGCCCGCCAGGAGGCGGACCCGCTGGCCGAGCTGATCCGCGCGCAACGGCTCGCGGTCGCCCTCGCGGAGGCGCGGGGCTTCGACCCGGACCGGCCGCGCAACCTCACGCGGAGCGTGATCCTCAGCTAGGCCTGGCGGGGCGCCTTCCGGGTTCTCGTTGCCGCCGCTGCGCGGCGGATCCTCTCCCACCCGCCCGCCCGACACTCGGCGGCCCGATCACCGCCGAGGGAGCCGGGCGGGTGACGCCCGCCCGCAGCCACATCGGCGCCCCCGGCTCACACCACCGCCGCCGGGACCGGGCGGGCGGGGCCCGCCCGCAGCCGTCGGTGCTCCGCGGCTCCAACGCCACCGCAGGAGCCGGGACCCCGGAGGCGGATGAAAGCGATTACCGCGAGTGGACTAGACCTTTCATGGGGTGACGCGCGAGACTGGGGGCGTGAGACACGTCATCGCCCTCGATGTGGGCGGCACCGGAATGAAGGCCGCCCTGGTCGGGGCGGACGGCACCCTGCTGTACGAGGCGCGCCGCCCGACGGGCCGCGACCGCGGGGCCGACGCCGTCGTGGAGAGCATCCTCGGCTTCGCCGAGGACCTGCGCGCCCACGGCATCGCCCACTACGGCGAGCCGGCAGCCGCGGCGGGCGTGGCCGTGCCCGGCATCGTCGACGCGGACCGCGGCACCGCCGTGTACGCGGCCAACCTCGGCTGGAGCGACGTCCCCCTGCGGGACCTCCTCAGCGCCCGCCTGGCCGGCGTCCCCGTGGCCCTGGGCCACGACGTCCGCACCGGCGGCCTCGCCGAGGGCCGCATCGGCGCGGGCAGGACCGCCGAGCGCTTCCTCTTCGTGCCGCTCGGCACGGGCATCGCGGGCGCCATCGGCATCGGCGGCGCCATCGAGCCCGGCGCCCACGGCTCGGCCGGGGAGATCGGCCACATCGTCGTACGCCCCGGCGGCCCGCCCTGCGGCTGCGGCCAGCGCGGCTGCCTGGAGCGCCTGGCGTCCGCGTCGGCGGTCAGCAAGGCGTGGGCCGAGGCGAGCGGCGACCCCGAGGCGGACGCCGCCGACTGCGCCAAGGCCGTGGAGTCCGGCGACCCGCGGGCCCTGGAGGTCTGGCACGCCGCCGTCGACGCCCTGGCGGACGGGCTGCTCACCGCCCTCACCCTGCTGGACCCGGACACGCTGATCATCGGTGGCGGGCTCGCCGAAGCGGGGGAAACGTTGTTCACGCCGCTGCGGGCCGCCGTCGCGGAACGCGTCGTGCAGTTCCAGACGCTGCCCGACATCGTCCCCGCGGACCTGGGCGACACCGCGGGCTGCCTGGGCGCCGGTCTCCTCGCCTGGGACCTGATCGACGCCCCGAAGCCCGCGGCCCCGCACCCGGGCCCCGCGCGCCCCGACCCCACCGACCCCGACGCCACGGAGGTAACCGCCTGATGGCCGCCAGCAAGGTTCTCACCGGTGCCCGAGTGGTACTGCCGACCGGGACGGTCGCCGCGGGCCGCGTCATCGTCGACGGCACGCGCATCGCGGGCAGCGCCCCCGAGACCGCCGAGACCGTCGACCTGTCCGGCCAGTGGCTGGTCCCCGGCTTCGTGGACATCCACAACCACGGCGGCGGCGGGGCCTCCTTCACCTCCGGCACCGTGGAGGACGTCCTCACGGGCGTGCGCACGCACCGGCTGCACGGCACGACCACGATCGTCGCCTCGACCGTCACCGGTGAGATGGACTTCCTCGCCCAGCGCGCCGGGCTGCTCAGCGAGCTGGCCGAGCAGGGCGACATCGCGGGCATCCACTTCGAGGGCCCGTTCATCTCGCCGTGCCGCAAGGGCGCGCACAGCGAGGGCCTGCTCAGGCACCCCGACCCCGCGGACGTCCGCAAGCTGGTCGACGCCGCCCGCGGCCACGCCAAGATGGTCACCCTCGCCACCGAACTGCCGGGCGGCATCGACTCCGTACGGCTGCTCGCCGAGCACGGCGTCATCGCGGCGATCGGCCACACGGACGCCACGTACGAGCAGACGGTGGAGGCCATCGACGCGGGCGCCACCGTCGCCACGCACCTCTACAACGCCATGCCGGGCCTCGGGCACCGCGCCCCCGGGCCGATCGCCGCCCTGCTGGAGGACGAGCGGGTCACCGTCGAGCTGATCAACGACGGCACGCATCTGCACCCGGCCGCCCTGGAGCTGGCCTTCCACCGCGCGGGCGCGGACCGCGTCGCCTTCATCACGGACGCGATGGACGCGGCGGGCTTCGGCGACGGCCGGTACATGCTCGGCCCGCTGGAGGTCGAGGTGAGGGACAGCGTGGCGCGGCTCGTCGAGGGCGGTTCCATCGCGGGCTCCACGCTGACGCAGGACCGCGCCTTCAAGCGCTCGGTGACCGTCGACCGGCTCTCCGTCGAGGACACCGTGCGGGCCCTGTCCGCCAACCCCGCCAAACTCCTCGGGATGTACGACACGGTCGGCTCCCTGGAGCCCGGCAAATACGCCGACCTGGTGGTCCTCGACGCGGAGTTCGACGTCAAGGGCGTCATGCGCAGGGGCGAGTGGGTGGTTGCGCCCAATGAGGGCCATCCCGTGGTTCTTTGACCACTCGTCCAGCGGCGGGATCGAGAAGGCGGTTGACCCACCCCCTGGGCCAACCGCCTTCTGTTTGGCATGATCAGAGTCGTAGAGGGAGCGTCGGCGAGCGCGTTCCGCGGGACGGCTTCGGGGGTGGCACGGGTGATTCTCACCGTCACGCTGAACACCGCCCTCGACCTCACCTACCGCGTGCCCGCCCTCACCCCGCACGCCTCGCACCGCGTCACCGAGGTGCGGGAACGCCCCGGCGGCAAGGGCCTCAACGTCGCCCGCGTCCTCGCCGCCCTCGGCCATGACGTGACCGTCACCGGCTTCGCGGGCGGCGACACCGGACGGGTGCTGCGCGAGCGCCTGGCCGCCGACGGGCCCCGCGTCACCGACGCGCTCGCCGAGGTCGCCGGCGCCACCCGCCGCACGCTCGCCGTGGCCGACGCCACGACGGGCGACACCACGCAGTTCAACGAGCCGGGCCCCGCCATCACCCCCGCCGAGTGGACCGCCTTCCTCGACACCTACGACGGGCTCGTGCGCACCCCCGGGACGCACGCCGTCGCGCTCTGCGGCAGTCTGCCGCCCGGCGTCCCCGTGGGCGCCTACGCCCTCCTCGTACGCGCCGCACGCGCCGCCCGCGTGCCGGTCCTGCTCGACACCAGCGGGGAGCCGCTGCGCCGCGGCGTCGCCGCCCGCCCCGACATCGTCAAGCCCAACGCCGACGAGCTGGCCGAGCTGACCGGCTCCCACGAACCCGGGCAGGCCACCCGCGACGCCCGCCGCAGGGGCGCGCACACCGTGGTCGCCTCCCTCGGCGCCGACGGGCTCCTCGCCGTCACGCCGGAGGGCACCTGGCAGGCCAGGCCCCCGGCCGTGGTCCGCGGCAACCCCACGGGAGCGGGCGACTCGGCGGTCGCCGGGCTGCTCTCCGGCCTCGCCGAGGGGCTGCCGTGGCCGGAGCGCCTGGCCCGCGCCGTCGCCCTCTCGGCGGCGACCGTGGCCGCCCCGGTGGCGGGCGAGTACGACGCGCGCACCTACGAGGACCTGCTGCCGCGCGTCACGGTGACCGACCGGGCCGCGGCGTGAAGGGACCCGCGTCCCACCGGACACCCGCATCCCACCAAACACCCGCGTAACACCGGACTTCCGCCTAACACCGCACAACGGGGCGCCGGGCGCCCCGGGAACTGGGGAGCACCGTGTCACTGGTCAGCACCGGCGAACTCGTCGCGGAGGCCCGCGCCGCGGGCCACGGCGTCGCCGCGTTCAACGTCATCACCCTGGAGCACGCCGAGGCGATCGCTCTCGGCGCCGAGCGCGCCGGGGCCCCCGCGATCCTCCAGATCTCCGAGAACGCCGTGAAGTTCCACCGCGGGCGCCTCTCCCCCATCGCGGCGGCGGCGACGGCGGTGGCCCGCTCCTCGTCGGCCCGCCTCTCGCTCCACCTCGACCACGTCACGGACGTGGCCCTGCTGCGGGCGGCCCACCCGGAGGGCTTCAGCTCAGTCATGTTCGACGCCTCGAAGCTGTCGTACGAGGAGAACGTGGAAGCCACGGCCGAGGCCGTGCGCTGGGGTCACGGGCGGGACATCTGGGTCGAGGCGGAGCTCGGCGAGGTGGGCGGCAAGGAGGGTGAGGCCCCGCTGGACGCCCACGCGCCCGGGGTGCGCACCGACCCGGCGGAGGCCGCCGCGTACGTGGCCGCGACGGGCGTGGACGCGCTCGCGGTGGCGGTCGGCTCCTCGCACGCGATGACGGAGCGCACGGCGGCCCTGGACCACGCCCTGATCGCGTCCCTGGCGGCGGCCGTCCCCGCGCCCCTGGTGCTGCACGGCTCCAGCGGCGTGCCGGACGGCGAGATCCGCCGCGCGGTCGCGTCCGGCATGGTGAAGATAAACGTGGGCACGGCCCTGAACACGGCGTTCACCGGCGAGGTCCGCGCCCACCTGGCGGCGGACGCCAGGGGCGTGGACCCCCGGAAATACCTCGCCCCGGCTCGCGAGGCGATGGCCGGGACGGTGGCGGGCTTCCTGGGGCTGCTGCGGTGACCGCCTAGCCCTGGTCGCCCTTGACGAGCCACATCTGGTCGATGTTCGCGCCGACGGAGCCGCAGAGGTTGCTCTGGTCGCAGGTGAGCGTGACGGTGTTGGTGCCCTTGGTGAGCTGCACCACGGCCCAGGTGTTCGTCCAGCCCTTCTCCCAGTCGCCTTCCTTGGCGCCGGCGAAGTTCTCCATGTTCAGCGGACGGGTCTGCTTCTTGCCGTTGACGAGGATGGTGGCGTTGGAGTCCTTGCCGGGGACGCCGTAGTTGACCCGCAGGCTGTACGAACCGGCTTCCTCGATGCCGTTGACCGTCCACGTCACCTGGGCGCCGACCTTGTCGAAGCCCGCCACGTAGACGCCGCCGTCGGCCTTCGCGCCGTCGACGTCGGACGCCGTGGTCGTGCCGCCGTCGAGCTTCAGGGCCTTCGCGTCCGTCTTCGGCAGCTCGACTTCCTTCTTCGGCTTCTTCGTCGGCTTCTCGCTGGGCTTGACGGTCTCGGCCTGCGTCGGCTTGCCGTCCGCCTCCGCGCCGCCGTCCTGCTTGTCGCCGTCGCCGCCGAAGAGCAGGGCCGCGCCGATGCCGATGGCGACGACGGCCACCACCGCTATCGCCGCGATGAGCAGCCCCTTGCTGTTCGGCCCGCGGCCCCGGCCCGACGACGCGGGCGCGTACTGCGGGCTCGCGACGGGGGCGCCGCCGGGCTGCGCCTCGGGCGCGGTGTAGTGCGCGTTCGGCTGGCCGTAGCCCTGCTGGGGCTGCTGCGGGGGGACCTGCTGGCCGTACGTCTGCTGCTGGCCGTACGTCTGCTGCTGCCCGTAGGCCGGGCGGCGGTCGCCGACCGCTCTGACGTGGTTGTACGAGGAGCGCGGACCCGGGTACCCGTAGCCGCCCCCGCCGCCCGGCGGAGTCGCTCCGGCAGCCTGCCCGTCCTCGTACAGGTAGCCGAACGGATCGTCGTCGCCCTGCGGCGCGCTCGGCGTGTTCTCGCCGTTATTGCCGGGCGTCATTCCCAGGTCACTCCCTCATATCGCTGACGCGGGGAGCCTACCCGCTCCTGATGAGGCCAACAGGCGGCCTTGACCTCATCGAGACCGCTATCCCGCCCGCCTGTGCTGCTTGGCACGTGAGCGTTTCTCCACGTACATCCGCTGGTCGGCGGAGTGCAACACTTCGTCCGCCGACATCCCGCAGTGCGCCCAGCCGATGCCGAAACTCGCTCCCACGCGGACCGCACGCCCGTCGACGCGGATCGGCGGGATGATCGCGTTCCGCAGCCGCACCGCGAGGTCCTGGGCGTCGGCGCGGCCGAGGCCGTCCGCGAGGACGACGAACTCGTCACCGCCGAGCCGCGCGACCGTGTCCCCGTCCCGCACGCCGTTGGTGAGGCGCCTGGCGACCTCGATGAGGACGGCGTCGCCGGTGTGGTGCCCGAAGCGGTCGTTGATCGACTTGAAGCCGTCGAGGTCGCAGAAGAGGACCGCCAGGCCCTTGGCGCCGTCGTCCGCGTCGCCCTCGCGGCCCTCGGGCGCGACCGTGTGGACGTGGTGGTCGAAGCCGTCGTCCGGCTCGTGGGACGCGGGCCCGAAGTCGAAGCCGTGCTCATAGGCGGCGTCCAGCGAGTCCACGGCGCTCGGCTGCCCCGCGTGGGGCCGGCGGCAGAGCCGGGCGCCGAGCCTGGCGCGCAGCTCCGCGGAGTTCGGCAGGCCGGTCAGGGAGTCGTGGCTCGCCCGGTGCGCCAGCTGGAGCTCGCGCCGCTTGCGCTCCTCGATGTCCTCGACGTGGGTGAGCAGGAAGCGGGGCCCGTCGGCGGCGTCGGCGACCACGCTGTTGCGCAGGGAGACCCAGACGTACGTGCCGTCGCGGCGCGCGAGCCGCAGCTCGGCCCTGCCGCCCTCGGCGGAGGTGCGCAGGAGCGTCCCGATGTCCTCGGGGTGGACGAGGTCGGAGAACGAGTAGCGCCGCATGGCCGAGGCGGGCCTGCCGAGGAGGCGGCAGAGCGCGTCGTTCGTGCGCAGGATGCGGCCGTGCTGGTCGCCGCCCATCTCCGCGACGGCCATGCCGGACGGCGCGTACTCGAACGCCTGCCGGAAGGATTCCTCGCTGGCCCGCAGCGCCTGCTGCTCCCGCTCCAGGCGGACGAGGGCGCGCTGCATGTTGGCCCGCAGCCGGGCGTTGCTGATCGCGATGGCGGCCTGGAAGGCGTACATCTGCAGGGCCTCGCGGCCCCAGGCGCCGGGCCTGCGGCCGTTGCGCGGCCGGTCCACGGAGATCACGCCGAGCAGTTCGCCGCCGGCGCCGGAGGCGTACATCGGGGCGAAGAGGCGGTCGGCGGGGTGCCACTCGTCCTCGAAGCGCGGCTCGGGGCCCTCGGTGTACCACTGCGGGACGTCGTCGTCGTCGAGGACCCAGCCCTCGGTGTACGAGATGAAGCGCAGAGCGCCCCAGGGCTCGCCCATCGCCAGGCGGCGCTCCCAGGCGTCGCGGGAGCCCACGCGGCCGGTGATGAGGGCCTCGGCGGAGGGGTTGCCCGCGAAGGCGGCGACGACGAGGTCGCCGTCGGGGCGCACGAGGTTGACGCACGCCAGCTCATAGCCAAGGCCGTTGACGACGCCGTCGGCGACCGTCTGCAGCGTGTCCGCCAGGCTGCGGGCCGTGTTCAGCTCCGCAACCACCTGATGCAGCTGCCGCAGGGTCGCAAGACGGACGTACGGCTCCGACTCGGTCTCCATGCTCGTTCTCCCCGAGACCTCGACAGCAACTCCAGGATGCGCGGCGCCCGCAGTGTCTTCTTCTGCTTCCGTGCCCGTGTGTTCTGTGCCCTTGTGCCCTCAGTGTCTTATTGCCACCGTCACTGAATCACAGCGAGCTGCCCACCCGGTACACAGGGTCAACAAAATATGGGTCCTGTGACTCAAGTCACAGATGGGGCGCCGCCGTTGGTCCAGACCCTTCAGCGTCCAACGCCTCCGGCGGCACCGCGTGCCACCTCCGGGTCTCCGCGGCTCGACGGCCCGGCACGCGCGTGCGGGGTCCGCGCTCGGCCGTCGGTCCTAGGACCGGTCTCGGCCCAGGGCCCGATGTGGCGGGGGAGCCAGCCGGGCTAGCGTCGGCACCGTGGCCCACGTACTGAAGACACTCCCCGCCCCGTCCACCCCACGCCACCCGTCACAGGATGGGCATGCTGAGGGGGTGAGCAACGACGAGTTCCGCGCGGCCATGTCCCGCCTCGCCGCCGGCGTCGTCCTGGTGACGGCGCGCGAGCCGGGCCTGGACCCGGACGACCCGGACGCCCCGGCGGGCGAGGACGTCGGCATGACGGCGACGTCCTTCCTCTCCGTCTCCCTGGACCCGCCCCTGGTCCTGGTGAGCCTGCGCGAGGGCTCCCGGATGGACGACCTGCTGGCCGAGCAGCCGGTGTGGGCGGTCTCCGTGCTCGCGGAGAGCCAGCGCCACATCGCGGGCCGCTTCGCCATGAAGGGCCGGATCAGCGACCGCCTCCTCTTCGAGGACATCCCGTACGCACGGGGCGAGAGGTCGGGCGCCCCGCTGGTCGGCGGCGCGCTGGCGGCGCTGGAGTGCCGTACGGAGCAGACGGTGCGGGCCGGCGACCACACGCTGGTGATCGGCCGGGTGCTCACGGCGTCCGTGCCGGGCGGCGACGGGGCGCCGCTGGCGTACTTCCGGGGCCGCTACCGGCAGCTCGGCTGAGTCCTCCGGCGCGGACCCGCACGGCCCCCGGCGGGACCACCTCCGGCCCCGCTCAGCCCCAGCCCCGGCCCGAGCGGCCGCGCTTCGTCTCGCCGCGCTGCTTCTTGTCGCGCAGCCTGCGTTCGTTGATGCCGCGGGGGATCTTCGTGGCGCGGCGCGGCCTCGGCGGCGGGGCGGTGGCCTCGGCGAGCAGGGAGACGAGGCGGGTGACGGCCATCTCCCTGTTGCGCCACTGGGAGCGGTGCTCGCTGGCCCGTACGCCGATGACGCCGCCGATCAGCCGGGAGCCGAGGCGCTCGATCGCCCGCTCCTTCCACACGTCGGGCAGCGCGCCGGTGTTCACGAGGTCGAACCGCAGCTCGACCTGGGAGTCACTGGTGTTCACGTGCTGGCCGCCGGGGCCCGACGACCGCGAGAAACGCCACATGAGCTCGGCCTCCGGCAGGGAGACCGAACCGCGGATACGGAGCTTTTCCGGGGAGAGCCCCCCGGATCCCCTGCTGAGACCGGACATGACCCCATGGTCCCGCGCCTGTCGGGCTCACGTCACGCTGTTTTTCCGGGGCGGTCCTTCGGCCTTCCGGGCGACCGGGTAAAGAAAGTAAAGGGAACTGGAACCTCGGGACGCTGGACGGCGTTGGTACCGATGACGGTAGCTTCGTCCCCAGTACGAAGCGCCCAGCGCACACCGTGCGCACGCAAACGAGGGAAGGGACTCCCGAACAATGGCAGTAAGCCTGTCCAAGGGTGGCAACGTCTCGCTGACCAAGGAGGCTCCGGGCCTGACCGCCGTCACCGTGGGCCTCGGCTGGGACGTCCGCACCACCACCGGCACCGACTTCGACCTGGACGCCTCCGCGATCGCGGTGAACACGCAGGGCAAGGTCTACTCCGACCAGCACTTCGTCTTCTTCAACAACAAGGCGACGCCGGACCAGACCATCGTCCACACCGGTGACAACGTCACGGGCCAGGGCGAGGGCGACGACGAGCAGATCAACGTCAACCTCGCGGGCCTGCCGGCCGACATCGAGAAGATCGTCTTCCCGGTCTCGATCTACGACGCCGAGAACCGCTCGCAGAACTTCGGCCAGGTCCGCAACGCGTTCATCCGCATCGTGAACCAGGCGGGCGGCACGGAGATCGCGCGCTACGACCTCTCCGAGGACGCCGCCACCGAGACCGCCATGGTCTTCGGCGAGCTGTACCGCAACGGCGCGGAGTGGAAGTTCCGCGCCGTCGGCCAGGGCTACGCCTCGGGCCTGGTCGGCATCGCCCAGGACTTCGGCGTCAACGTCTGAGGTTCCCCGGCGGCCGATCGGGGGCGCTAGCGCCCCGGCCGGACCGAAGCACGGAAAAGTCCCACCCGCACACCGTTCACCACGGCGTGCGGGTGGGACTTTTCTGCGTTCGGCCCCGACCCCCACTCCGGACACCCGCCCCGGGCCGCGTTGACGAGAATCCGGACTAGTATGAATACTGCAATAGTCGGCCCGGGTCGTCCGGGCTGTGCCGCCGGGTGACGAGAAGGGGTGCCGTGGGCGTCATGAACGGTTCCTGGGCGCGTGCCGCGCTGCCCCTGTGCCTGCTCGGAATCCTCGACGGCGAGCCGAGGAGCTACGGCTACGCGCTGCTCAGCAGGCTCGCCGGCGCGGGGCTCACGGGCGTGAAGGCCGCGACCCTCTACCCCGCGCTCACCCGCCTCGAAGAGGAGGGCGCCGTCGAGGTCGAGTGGGGCGCGGGCGAGGGCGGCCCCGGACGGAAGTACTACCGGATCACCGAGGAGGGGCGGGCGAGGCTGCGGCGTGACCGGGCCGCATGGGGTGACTTCACCCGGAGCGTCGCCTCGCTCCTCGCAGAGGGGGACGCATGAGCGGGACACGGGGCGCGAGCCTCACGTGGAGCAGGGAAGAGGACGAGGACTGGGCCGCGACGGTCGAGGTGCGTCTCGTGCTGCGGCACGACGCGCCCGACGGGCTCGCCGACGAGGTGCTCGCCGAGGCCCACGAGATGGTGGCCGAGGCCGGCAGGCCCGCGCTGGAGGTCCTCGGGGCCCCGGAGGAATACGCGCGCACGGTCGCCGCCGAGCGCATCGGTGAGGCGCACCGTGCCCGCGTCGACGCGAACGGCCTGACGCCCGGCGAGCGGATCGTCGCCGCCCAGGTGTCGCTCGGTCTCGTCGGCCTGGTGCTCTGCGTGCTCGACTGGGTCCAGGACGGCCTCTGGGCGGAGGTGACGCCGTCCGGCGCGGCGGTCTTCGCGGCGATCGTGCTCGCTCTGGCGTGCGCGTCCGTCGCCGTGGTGGCCGGGGCGGCCGGGCGGTGGCGGGGCATGTGGGGCTTTGCGGGCGGGGTCGCCGCCGCCCTGGTGGGCGGCGGTGTGCTCGCCGTCTTCCTCTCCGAGGAGCGGCTGTTCCGCGTCCCCGTGCCGGTGCTCGCGGTCGGCTGCGTGGCCGTGGCGGCGGCCGCCGCTGCCCTGCCGAAGGCCCGTATCGACCGGTGGTTCGCCTCGCCGCCCCCGGCGGGCGACGACGAGGCCTGGCTGGCCCGGCTCGGCCGGCTCCTGCGCGGCAGGCACGCGATGCCCGCGGCCCAGGCGCGGGGCCATGTGCGGGAGGCGCGGCAGCACCTCGCCGCCGCGCCGGAGGGGGAGAGCGCCGAGGACGCCTTCGGTGACGTGGAGGTGTACGCGCTGCGGCTGGCCGAGGGGCCCGCGAGGAAGGGCCGCCTGGCGCGCAGGAAGCTGTACGGGTCGGGGGCCGCCGCCCTGTTCTTCACGGTGCTGCTGGTGGACGACCTGATCGCCGGCGACGGCGGCTCGCCGTTCTGGACGGCCCTGCACGTCGCGGTGGTGGCCTTCCTGCTGTGGGCCTTCTGGACGGAGTGGCGCGAGCTCCGGTCCGCGCCGCGGCCCCCCGCGGACTGACGCCCGCCGGCGTCCGGTGACGGGTCAGGGGCGGTCCGGCCTGCCGTCCCCGTAGAGCCAGTCGTCCCAGATCCGGCCGACCCGGGCGCGGGCCTCGTGGCCGCCCGCGTGCTGCTCGACGTACTCCGTGAAGTCCCGTGTGCTGGCGTTGCCGTGCCGGTGCGTCCTGGCCCAGCCGCGCGTGATGTCGCGGAAGACGGTGTCGCCCACCGCGCGGCGGATCTTGTGGATGACCATGGCGCCGCGCTCGTAGACCGGCGGGTCGGAGATGTGCGCGGCGTCGGGCGGCCTGCCGGGCGGGAAGGCCCAGACGGCCTCGTCGTCGGCGGGCTCCGCGTAGCGCGTGCCCGCGTAGAGCTGGTCGAAGACGGTCTGCGCGCTGTCGCCGCCGTGGTCCTCCGCGTACATCCACTCGGCGTAGGTCGCGAAGCCCTCGTTGAGCCACATGTCACGCCAGGACATCGGCGTCACGGAGTCGCCGAACCACTGGTGGGCCAGCTCGTGGACGAGGAGGCCGGTGCTGGGGGCGCCCGGGAAGACCGGGCGGGTCTGCGTCTCCAGGGCGTACCCCGCGTCCTGCTCGCGCTCGACGACGGCGCCCGCGGCGGAGAAGGGGTAGGGGCCGAAGTTCTTCTCGCCCCACTCCAGGATGTCCGGGAGCTTCGCGAGGGCCTTGCGGCCCGCCTCCGCCTGGGTGATGTCGACGGCGGTGACGACCGGCAGCCCGCCCTTCGTCGTCGAGGACGCCATCTCGTACTTCCCGATGGCCACGGTCGCCAGATAGCTCGCCATGGGTTCGGGGCTGTGCCAGGAGAAGGTGGTGCGGCCGCCCTTGGCGGGCTCGCCGCCCGGTTCACCGGCCAGTTCGCCGTTGGAGACGGCCCGCAGCCCCTTGGGGACGGTGATCCGTATGTCGTAGGAGGCCTTGTCGCTCGGGTGGTGGTTGCCGGGGAACCAGGCCATGGAGCCGGTCGGCTGGCCGAGCGCGAGCGCCCCGTCGGCGGTCCTGAGCCAGCCCTCCTTGGAGCCGTCGGGGTCGGTGATGGTCTCGGGGATGCCGGAGTAGCGCACCCGCGCGTGGAACGTCCTGCCCCTGGCCAGTGCGTCGGCCGGGCGCACGGTCAGCTCGTGGCCCGCGCGGCGGAAGCGGGCCGCCTCGCCCCCGACGGTGACGCCGGAGACGTCGAGCCCCCGCAGGTCGAGGTTGAACGCGCTGAGGTTCTTGGTGGCGCGGGCGGTGATCTCGGCGGTGCCCGTGAGCTGACCCGAGGCGGGTTCGTAGCCGAGGGTCAGCTCGTAGTGCGTCACGTCGTAGCCGCCGTTGCCCAGCTTCGGAAAGTACGGGTCGCGCACGCCGTGCCCACCCGGGGTGCCCCCGGTGCCCGTACCACCGCAGGCGCCGACGGCCGCGGTGGCGAGCAGGGTGACACCGCAGGTGAGGGCACGGGCGGCGGCGCGGGCGGCCGGGAGTCTTCGCAGGTCCACGCGGTGATCTTATGCGGCATATGTTCCCCGCGGAGGGCTGTCCGCCGCCGACCGGGGGCCGCCGCCCGGACACCCGGCCGGGGTCATGGCGCAGGCGCTCAGCGGCTGAGGGCCGCCACACCGGCCCGCGCGAACTTCTCGTCCAGGTCGCCGCTCGGAGCGCCCGCGACACCGATGCCCGCGACGGGAGCGCCCTTGGCGGTCACCGGGGCGCCGCCGGCGAGGAACAGCGTGCCGGGGATGTCCTTGAGGTTCGGCACCTTGTCCAGGCGCCCGGCGAGCTCGGAGGTGGGGGCGTTCCAGGCGACGGCGGTGTAGCCCTTCTTCTCGGCGGACTCGGGGGACTGCGGCCCCGCGCCGTCGCCGCGCAGCGTGACGATGGTGTTGCCGTTTCGGTCGACGACGGCGACGGAGACCCGCTGGTTCTCCTTCTTGGCGGCGTCGAGCGCGGCCTGCGCGGCCTTGGTGGCGGCGGCGACGGTCAGGTGCGTGGACCGGGTGAGGTTCCTGTCGCCCGCGTCGGCGGTGACGGCGGCCTTCGCGGCGGCGTCCGGGGTGCCGGCGCTGGCGGAGACGGCGCCGAAGGCCCCGGCGCCGAGAGCGGCGGCGGCGACGGTCACGGTGAGGACGCGGGTGCGGAGGGAGAGCTTCTGCATCAGGGGCTCCTGGGGTCGTGGGCGCGCTGAAGGCGCTGGGCGGGGAGAGTGCTGAGGACGGTGAGGCGCGGGAGAGGGCGACCGGCGGCCGGTGTTCCCGTCCGCCCTTCGCCCCTCTGCCGTCAATCCTCGGGTCGCACCCGGGCCCCGCCCCTCCACGGACCGGCTGGGAGCCGCGCGCGGCTCGGCCGATGCCGGGGTCAGCCGATCGGTTGACCCCCCGCCGGCCCGAGCGGGCCACAATGAGGTGTCCGCGCAGTTCAGCGCCCGCGTGACGGCGGTACGAGCCGGCGGCGGGCCCGACCCGGTCGGAGACACCCGTACGAGAGGGAGGCGCCCCCGTGGTACAGCGCACGCCGGGCCCCCGCCCCCACCCCCCGGCCCCCGGCACCCGCACGCCGGACCCCGACGCCCGCCGGCTCGCGGCCGTCATGCACACGACGTTCTTCCTGCTCCTCGCCACCTCCCTGGCCCGCTTCCTGCTGCGCCACCCCGGCGGCGCGCGCGTCCCGTGGATCATCGCGCTCGCGGCGGTCCTGGCCCTGCTCTACGCCCTCCCCTTCCTGACGAGCGCGCTGCGGGGAAGACACACCACGCCGCCCTCCTCGGAACCCGGCGGGCGCCCGGCCCCCCGCGACCTCACCTGGCTCGCCCTGGTCGTCGCGGTCTGGCTGGTCCTCGTCGTGCTGGCGCCGAGCTTCGGGTGGTGCGCGGTGCCGCTCTTCTACACCGGCCTGCGGACGCTGCCGCCGCGTGCGGCCCTCGCCCTGGTGGCCGTCCTGACGGGCTGCGTGATCGCGTCGCAGCTGCGGCTCGCGGGCCGCCTCGACCCGGACCTGATCCTCGGACCGCCCGCCGTTTCGGCGATCGCGACGGCCGTCTTCCTCCACATGCGGCGTCAGGCCACGCGCCAGCGGGAGCTGATCGACGACCTCATCCGCACCCGCCGCGAACTGGCCGCCACCGAGCGCCGCGAGGGCACGCTCGCCGAACGCCAGCGCCTCTCCATGGAGATCCACGACACCCTCGCCCAGAGCCTGTCCAGCCAGCAGATGCTGCTCCAGGCGGCCGAACGCCTCTGGGACAGGGACCCGGCGAAGGCCCGCGCCCACGTCCGCACCGCCGAGTCGATCACCGAGCGCGGCCTCGCCGAGGCCCGGCGCTTCGTCCACGACCTGGCGCCCGCCGACCTCGCCGACGGCGGCGGTCTGCCGCAGGCCCTGCGGGCGCTCGCCGAGCGGGAGTCGGATGCCGGGCTCACGGTGCGCTTCCACGCCGAGGGCGCTCCCGTGCCGCTGCCGGACCGGGTCGGCTCCGCGCTGCTGCGGACGGCGCAGGGCGCGCTGGCCAACGTACGCGAACACGCCGGCGCCACCACCGCGGCGCTGACCCTGACCCTCCTCGACGACCAGGTGGTCCTCGATGTCGCGGACGACGGCCGGGGCTTCACCCCGCCGTCCGGCACGGCGCCGCCGACGGGCGTACGCGGTCACGGCCTGCCCGCGATCCGGGCACGGGCGCGGCAGCTCGGCGGCACGCTGACCATCGAGTCGGCGCCGGGCGAGGGAGCGGTCCTCTCCGTGGCGATCCCCCTCGGCCCGGCGCCGCCCCCGGCGGACGCGCCGCAGCCCCCGCCCCACACGCCGACGCCCCCTCCGGAGCCGCTGCCATGAACGACCGCGCACCCCGCCCCGTCCGCCTCCTGGTCTGCGACGACCACGTGGTCGTACGCGCGGGCCTGCTCGCCCTGCTCGGCAGCGCGCCGGACATCGAGGTGGTCGGCGAGGCGGGCACGGGCGAGGAGGCGGTCGCCCTCGCCGCGAAGCTGACGCCGGACGTGGTCCTGATGGACCTCCAGCTCGGCGAGGGCATCGACGGCGTCGAGGCGACGCGCCGCATCACCTCGCCGGCGCCGGGCGCCCCGCCGCACGTGCTGGTCCTGACGACGTACGACACCGACGCGGACATCACGCGGGCGATCGAGGCGGGCGCCACGGGTTACCTCCTCAAGGCGGAGCGCCCCGAGGAGCTCTTCTCGGCGATCCATGCCGCGTCCCAGGGCCGCACCACGCTCTCGCCACCGGTCGCCTCCCGCGTCATGGCCCGCATGCGCGCCCCCCGGCCCACGCTCACCGACCGCGAACGCGACATCCTCGGCCAGCTCTCGCGGGGCCTCGCCAACCGTGACATCGCCCGCGCCCTGTTCATCAGCGAGGCCACGGTCAAGACCCACCTGGGCCGCATCTACGACAAGCTGGGCGTCGACACGCGGGCGGGCGCGGTGGCGGTGGCGAAGGAGCAGCGGCTGCTGCCGTGACCGCGGCGGGCCTCGCCCCCGCGCGGCGGAGGCGCCATCCCTCCGCCACACACCGCCGCCCGTGGTCCCGCTGCCGCTGACGGCCGTGACGTGGTCGTACGGGAAGAGGCGCCGGCCGCTGTGTCGCGCCGCCCGACGCCGCTCCGGCGCGCCCGGCGGCCCGGCCGTGACACCATCGGCTCCGTGCTCGACATCGGCTACGCGCTCTCCCGCCGCTTCCCTGACCCCCCGCAGCTCGACTACAGCCGCGCGGACGTCCACACGCTCCGCCATGACCTCTTCTGCGGGGACGTGTACCTGGCGGACACCAAGGCGGACCGGGAACTGTCCACAGCCTGGGGATGGGTGCCCGTCCTCGACTTCGCGTGGGCGCTGTGCAACATCGTGGAGGCGCTGGACAAGGACCCGCTCGGGAGCAGGGCCTCGCGGCCGCAGTACGCGGAGCTGGACTTCACGGAGTCCACGGATCGGATGCTGTTCGTCCGGCGGTTCGGGTGGGTGGACATCGAGGCGGACTGGATGGACGCGGAGGAGGCTCCGCTGTCCTTCTCCCACGCCGAGCTTCGGCGCGAGGCGCGTGACTTCCTCCACGACCTCGTGGCGGACCTCACGGATCTCCACGACTCCCTCGCGGACAATCCCGCCCTCTGGTCCCTCCAGTCCCGCTACCCCCGCCTCCCGGCGTAGCGGCGCCACCGACCTCGCGGTCACCCCGCGGCCATCCCCAGGCCGCCGCCCGGCAGCCGCCTCCGGCGGCGCTCACAGCCGCCAGGGCCCAGCGGCCATCCCTACGCCCGGCGGCGCTCACAGCCGCCGGGCACCCAGCGGCGATCCCTATCCCGCCGCTGCGCGGCGGTCCTCTCCCACCCAGCCCGCCGGCAACCGGAAGCCCAGCAGCCCGACGACCCGACAGCCCCGGAGAGCCCGACAGCCCCGGAGCCCCGCCAGCCGAAGAGGCCGACAGCCCAGCGGCCCGGCAGCCCGGCAGCCCAGCAGCCCGGCAGCCCGACGACCCGACAGCCAGCAGCCCGGCAACCGGACGACCCGGCAGCCCCGGAGCCCCGGAGCCCCCGAGGCCTAGAGGCCTAGAGGCCAGCCACCCGCACGCCCACCTGCGCCGCGAACCCCGCCGCCAGATCCATCAGCTGCTCAGGGCTGATCACCGCCCCCGCCAGACACTCGATCCCCCGAGTGATCTGCAACTCCCCCGCGGCCCGCAGATCCACGTCCTTCATACGCGTGCCGCTGAAGTCCGCCCCCCGCACCGAGCAGCCGGCAAACGCCACCCGCTCCAGCGAGGCGAGCGCGAAGTCCGGCTCCACCAGCACGCAGTCCTCGAAGACCACGTCCCGCAGCCGCGCCTTCCGCAGGTTCAGATAGTCGATCTTCCCGCCCCGCACCACGACCCGCTCCAGCACACCCCCGTGCAACTGCACTCCGCCGAGCCGCGCGTCCACCACCTCCACATCCCGCAGCGACGCCTCCGCCAGGTCCGTGCCCACCCCCCGCGGCTCCCGGAGCACGGAGTCCACGAAGCGCGCCCGGCTCAGCCGGGTCTCCCCGAGCCCGCAGCCCGTCAGCGCGCAGTCCATGAACAGCGCGCCGCCCCCGTCCATCCCGCCGAGGTCGAGGCCGTCGAACTCCACCCCGTCATAGTCCCCGTCCGGCACCAGCTCCCCGCCGTCGAACGCCCGCAGCGAGGGCAGCCGCACCTCCGCCCGCCGCGCGGCCTTGACCACCGGAGCGTCCTTCGAGGACCGCGAGGACTTCGTCGTCTGAGCCATGCCCCCATCCTGCACGCCCCCACTGACAACGCCCCGGACAACGCCCGCCCAAGCCCCGGACAACGCCCGCCCAAAGGCCCAGACAAGCCCCGGACAACGCCCGCCCAAGGCCCAGGCAAGGCCCGCCCAAGCCCCAGGCAAAGCCCCACGCAAGGCCCACAGCAGCCCCCAGGACGCCACCCGCACCCCCGCTCAAGACCCCGCCCACGCCCCGCCCCCGCCCCACCCCGGACCGGATCCCCCGCACACCCCCACCCGATGTCACATCCCGCCCCGCCCCACCCGTCGTAGATGACGAAGCCAGCAGAGAGGAAGACCCGCAATGCCCACGCCCCACGCCACGCACGTCACCGTCATCGGCGGCGGCTTCGCCGGTCTCACCGCGGCGATCACCGCAGCGGAGGCCGGCGCCCGCGTGACCCTGCACGAGTCCCACCACACCCTCGGCGGCCGGGCCCGCACCGCCCAGGGCCCGTACCGCACGAACGAAGGCCCGCACGCCCTCTACAACGGCGGCCCGCACTGGACCTGGCTCAAGCAGCGCGACCTCATCGGCCCACTGGCCCCGCTGCCGCCCCTGGAGGGCGCCCGGCTCCGCTTCCACTACCGCGGGAAGCTCCGCCGCACCCCGCCCCTCGCCCTGCTCAAGCTGCTCCGCCACCGGAGCGAACAGGCTCCGGTCGACGAGGATTTCCTGAGCTGGGCCACGCGCCAGGTGGGCGAGGAGGGCGCGCGGGCCGCGGCGCACTACGTCGCCGTGGCCACGTTCCACCACGACCCCGGCTCCCTCTCCGCCCGGTTCACGCAGGAGCGCCTGCGCCGCACGGCGAAGCTGCCCCCGGAGGCGCACTACCCGCGCGGCGGCTGGGACTCGGTCATCGACCGCATGGCGGGGATGGCCTGGAACCTGGGCGTCCGGGTGGAGACACTGGCCCGCGTCGACGACCTCGCCGACGTCACGGGGAACGGCCCGGTCATCGTCGCCACATCGCTCGACGCCGCCCGCCGGCTGCTCGGCGGCGACCCGGCCCTGAGCTGGCCGACCGGGCGTACCACCCTCGTCGACGTGGCGTTCCGCTCGCGGCGCAGGGGCGACGCCTTCGCCGTGTCGGACCTGGACCGCGCCGGCTGGGTCGAGCGTTTCACCGCCCAGGACCGCACCCTCGCCCCGGCGGGTGAACAGCTCGTGCAGGCGCAGCTCCCGCTCGCCCCCGACGAGTCGAGGGCGGACGGCGTCGCCCGCGCCGAGCACCTGCTCGACCTGGGGTTCAGCGGCTGGCGCCAACGGCTGACGTGGCGCCGCGCCTCGGTGGCGAACGGCCGTACGGGCGCGGTGGACCACCCCGGCGCCACCTGGCGCGACCGCCCGGCGATCGACCGCGGCGACGGCGTGTACCTGGCGGGCGATCAGGTGGCGGCGCCCGGCCTGCTCGCCGAGGTGTCGTTCAACAGCGCGGTGGAGGCCGTGTCACTGGCGCTGACGAAGCCGGAGTGGAGGACGAGGAGGGGGCTTGACCTCAATTCCACTTCAGGTTGAAGGGTTACGGGACAAGGCCACCGGCGCCCGCCGGCGGCCCGATCCCCGGAGGAACCCCCATGCCCACGCCCGAGCCCACGCCCACAGCCGGTCCCCGATCCACGCCCACAACCAGACCCCGGACCATCCCCGCAACCGAACCCATGACCACCCCCATGCACGCCATCCGCCTCCACGCCTTCGGCCCCGCCGAGAACCTCGTGTACGAGGAGACGGCGCGCCCCGAACCCGCCCCCGGCCAGGTCCGCGTGGCCGTGGCCGCGGCCGGCGTGCACCTCCTCGACGCCGCGATCCGCGAGGGCATGCGGGGCCCGCTGCCCGAACTGCCCTCCCTGCCCACGATCCCCGGCCGTGAGGTGGCGGGCACGGTCGAGGCGTTGGGCGAGGGCGTCGACTCCTCCTGGCTCGGCAAGCGCGTCGTCGCGCACATCGGCTTCGGGCTGGAGACCCCCCTGGGCTCCCCGAATACCGGGGGAGGCTACGCCGAGCAGGCCGTCACCGAGGCCTCCCGCCTCCACGAGCTCCCCGCCGATCTGGACTTCCCCGAGGCGGTCGCCCTGATCGGCACGGGGCGTACGACGATGGGGATACTCCGGTTCGCGGAGCCGGACGCCGACTCCGTGGTCGTCGTGCCCGCCGCGGCCGGCGGCATCGGCACGCTCCTCACGCAGTACGCCAAGCACCGCGGCGCCACGGTCATCGGCCTGGCCGGCGGCCCGGAGAAGACGGCCCGCGTCCGCGCGAACGGCGCCGGCCTGGCCGTGGACTACACGGACCCGGCCTGGCCCGACGACGTACGCGCGTACCTGAAGGAGGAGCTGGACGGCCGCTCCGCCACGATCGTCTACGACGGCGTGGGCGGCGACGCGGGCCGGGCCGCGGTGGACCTGCTCGGCCCGGGCGGCGTCCACCTCGTCTTCGGCTGGTCCGGCGAGGGCCTGCGCGACGGCGAGCCGCTGAAGTTCACCGAGGAGGAACTCGCCGCGCGCGGCATCACACAGGTCGATGTCCTCGGCCCGGCCATGATGCGCAAGGTGGGCGGCGACAACCCCCTGCGCGCCCTGGAACTCGCGGCCCTCGCCGAGGCGGCCACGGGCCACTTCACCCCGGCCGTGCAGCGCTACCCCCTGGCCGAGGCCGCCGCGGCCCACCGCGCGCTGGAGTCCCGCGGCACGATGGGCAAGGTGGTCCTGATCCCCTGACCGGCACAGAGGACCGGCACACAACCCCCGAGGCCTCCGCCTGGCCAGGCCTGGAAGCCCCGCCTGGCCAAGAGGCCCCGCCGCGCTAGGGCCGCCGCCCGCCAAGCGTCGAGAGCGCGTCGTCGGTCAGCCGGAACACCGTCCACTCGGACTGGGGCCGCGCCCCGAGTGACCGGTAGAAGGCGATCGACGGCTCGTTCCAGTCGAGGACGGACCACTCCAGGCGCTCGTAGCCGCGCTCCACGCAGATGCGGGTGAGCTCGGTGAGCAGCGCCTTGCCGTGGCCGCCGCCGCGCGCCTCGGGACGTACGTACAGATCCTCCAGGTAGATGCCGTGCACCCCGCGCCACGTCGAGAAGTTGAGGAACCACAGCGCGAAGCCGACGGTCTCGCCGGAGGTGTCGTCCTGAGCGATGTGCGCGAACGCGGCGGGCCGCTCCCCGAACAGCGCCTCGTGCAGCTGCTCCTCGGTGGCCACGGCCTCGTCGGCTGCCTTCTCGTACGTGGCGAGATCGCGGACGAGGGCGTGGATGACGGGCACGTCGGCGGGTACGGCGGTACGAATCATGCGGGCAGGCTAACCAACGCCCTGCCGAAGCCCGACCCAACGCCCTGCCCAAAGCCCCCCTCAGCAGCTCTGCCGAAAGCCCCCGCAGCCCGACCCAAAGCCCCCAGCAGCAACTCTGCCCAAAGCCCCTCAGCCCTCAGCCCTCGCCCCCGATGAGCCGCCGCGCGAGCTCCAGGTCCTCCGCGTCCAGCGGCCTGCCGTCCTCGATCTCCCAGAGCGCGTTCTGCAGGACACGTCCGAGCGTCCAGGCGCGGGCCCGCTCCCGGTCGAGGCCGAGGACCTCGGTCATCGCGTCGAAGCGCCACCGCACCTCCTCCGGTGCGAACGCGTTGTTCAAGGCGGGCCAGAGGTCGAACCCCGGGTCGCCGGCCAGCGGCTTCGGGTCGATGGCGAGCCACGGCTCGCGCTCGGACGCCAGGACGTTCTCGAAGTGCAGGTCCCAGTGGAGCATCCGGTCCCCCGCCTCGCCCATGACCTCGCGCACCGCGCCCCCGCACCGTTCGACGAGGGCCCGTTCGGCGGGGTCGGGCACGGCCTTCAGGGCATCCGGCAGCGCGTCGAGCATCTCCGCCGCGATGTCCGCGAGCCGCCGCATGCCCTCGGGGGCGGGTCCCGCGGTCAGCCGGGCGAGGAGCCGGGCGATGACGAGGACGGCCTCACGGGTGTCGGCCATGGTGGACAGCATCCGCCGGGAGTCGAGGCGTTCGAGCAGCATGGTGCCGGTCGCCGCGTCGTGGTCGAGGAGCCGCACGGCCCCGTCGCCGCCCCACATCCGCAGCGCGACCGGCTCGCCCTCGGTCTCCTCGTCCAGGACCTGGAACTTGACCACGGCCGGCGTCCCGTCGCCCCGCAGCACGGGCAGCACGAGCGCCGCCTGCCCGTGCATGGGACCGCCGTCGGGCGTGAGGTCCCAGCGCTCGGTGAACTCCCTGACCCGCGCGGGGAGTCCGGCGATGAACGCGCGCCCGGCCTCCCCCGCGTACAGATGCTGTGCTGCGACCAGCCCGTCGGGAACGCGAATGTCGATCACGCCCACGACCCTATCCACGGGCCGGAGTTCACCGCATGCCCGTTTTTTCGGAGAGGCCGCCGAGCCCGCCCCGCCCCGTCCCGGGGACGCGCCGAGCGCACCCCGTCAGGAGATTCCGGCGGCCTTGAGCTCCTTGGCGAACGCCGCCCGGTCGTAGATCGCCTCGCCCGCGGACTTCTTGCCGTCGATGAAGACGGTGGGCGTGCCCTGGATGCCGTCCTTCGAGAAGGAGTCCATGGCCTCGCCGACCCACTTCTCGTACGTGCCGTTGGTCACCGCCTTGTCGAAGGCGTCGCCCCGCAGCCCGTCGACCTTGTCGGCGATCTTCAGCAGGAACGCCGGGGTGAAGGCGTCGTCGCTCTCCTCCGCGGGCTGGTTGGCGAAGAGGGCGGCGTGGTACTGCGGGAACTTGCCCGCGTCCACGGCGGCCCGCAGCGCGTTCGCCGCCCGCACCGAGCCGCTGCCGCCGAGGTTCTTGTCGAGGAACGAGGCGATCGTGTACTCGACCTTGACCTTGCCCTCGGCCACCGGCTCGACCAGCGCCTGCGCCCCGCCCTCCTCGAACTTGCCGCAGAACGGGCAGCGCGCGTCCTCGTAGACCTTCACCGTGTGCCCGGCCTGCGGGTCGCCCACGGTGATCACGCCGCCCTGGACCGTGGCGGGCGTCTCGGCGAGCTGGTCGCTGCCCGCCGGCGGGGCCTTCGCCTCGGGGGCGCCGGCCGCGGGGTCCTGCGACTTCCCGGACTTCTCCGGCGCGGCCGACGAGGACTTCCCCGCGCCGCCGTCATCGCCGTCGTCGGGACCACAGGCGGACGCGGCCACCCCGATCAGCGCCGCCGTCGCCACCGCGGTGGCGACGCGCCCGGCCTTGCGTCCGGCCTTGTGTACGGCCATGAGTTGAGCCCTCCCAGTCGTGCGACACGTGCTGTCCAAAGCAGCAAAATCTATCCCGCGCCCGCCACACCCCCTGATCCGCCCCGCGCCCCGCCGCGAGGCCTGTCCCCATACGTCCCTCCCACCCCCTGCCCACGGCCCCCACCTGCGCAGTAACGTCCGCCCATGAGCAGCACGAACCACACGACGAGTCCCACGACTCCCCCGCCGGGCCCCGCGGGCACGGTGAACGGCGGCATATCGTTCTGGTACGCGGACGACGGCCTGCCCGCCACGCGCGAACCCCTGACCTCCGACGCCACGGCGGACGTCTGCGTCGTCGGCGGCGGCTACACCGGCCTGTGGACCGCGTACTACCTGAAGAAGGCCGCCCCCTTCCTGCGCATCACCGTCCTTGAGCAGAAGTTCTGCGGCTACGGCGCCTCCGGCCGCAACGGCGGCTGGCTCTACAACGGCATCGCGGGACGCGACCGCTATGCCGGGCGGCACGGCCACGAGGCGGCGGTCCGCCTCCAGCGGGCCATGAACGAGACGGTGGGCGAGGTGATCCGCGCCGCCGCCGAGGAGTCGATCGAGGCGGACGTCCACCACGGCGGCGTACTGGAGATCGCCTGCACACCCGCCCAGTTGGCCCGCCTGAAGGCCTTCCACGCGGCCGAGCTCTCGTACGGCGAGAAGGACCGCGTCCTGCTCGGCGCGCGCGAGAGCGCCGAACGGGTCCGCGTCTCCGGCGTGGTCGGCTCCACCTGGACCCCGCACGGCGCCCGCCTGCACCCGGCGAAGCTGGTGAAGGGCCTGGCCGCGGCGGTCGAGGCGCTCGGCGTCACGATCCATGAGTCGACGCCCGTGACGGAGATCAGGCCCAAGCACGCCGTCACCCCCTACGGCACGGTCCGCGCCCCCTACGTCCTGCGCTGCACGGAGGGGTTCACGGCCTCGCTCAAGGGCCAGCGCCGCACCTGGCTCCCCATGAACTCCTCGATGATCGCGACGGCGCCCCTGTCGGCGTCCCAGTGGGAGGCGATCGGCTGGGAGGGCCGGGAGACCCTCGGCGACATGGCCCACGCCTACATGTACGCCCAGCGCACCGCCGACGGCCGCATAGCCCTGGGCGGCCGGGGCGTCCCGTACCGCTTCGGCTCGAAGACGGACAACGACGGCCGCACCCAGCAGCCCACGATCGAGGCCCTGCGCACCGTCCTGACCCGGCTCTTCCCCCAGCTCGCGGGCGTTCCGGTGGCGCACGCCTGGTCGGGCGTCCTCGGCGTCCCCCGCGACTGGTGCGCGACGGTCACACTGGACCGCGCGACGGGCCTCGGCTGGGCGGGCGGCTACGTCGGCTCGGGCGTGGCCACGGCGAACCTCGCCGCCCGCACCCTGCGCGACCTGGTCCAGCAGGACTCGGGCCAGGCGGGCCCCACCGACCTGACCGCCCTGCCCTGGGTGAACCACAAGGTCCGCAAGTGGGAACCGGAGCCCCTGCGCTGGCTGGGCGTCCACGGCATGTACGCCACGTACAACGCGGCCGACCGCAGGGAGAGCACCACCCACGCCCCAGACTCCTCCCGCCTGGCCCGGTGGGCGGACCGCGTGGCGGGCCGCCACTGACCGCGAGAGAGGACCCCACCGCCCACGCGGGACGGCCCCGCGATCGTGGATCGCGGGGCCGTCACAGCGGGTGAAGCGCGGAGCCCCCTGTCGGATTCGAACCGACGACCTACGCATTACAAGTGCGTTGCTCTGGCCATCTGAGCTAAGGAGGCATGCACGGACGTGCCCGTGCAGTGTAACCAACGACGGACGCGCGGCCGTCGAAAATTTCCGCGAAGGCCCGAAGGTCGGAGGGCCTCGACTACTGACAGACCACGGACCTCCGGGGTACGGTCACGAGCAGTTCACTCCTGTGGACTACACCACTCCCTCTACTCGGATCGTCCGGCACGTTCCTGCCGGTGAAGGGGGCCTCCACCATGGCCACTGTTACGTTCGACAAGGCGACCCGCATCTACCCGGGCTCCGAGAAGCCCGCCGTGGACGGCCTGGAGATCGAGATCGAGGACGGCGAGTTCCTCGTCCTCGTCGGTCCTTCCGGCTGCGGAAAGTCCACCTCCCTGCGCATGCTCGCGGGCCTGGAGGACGTGAACCAGGGTGCGATCCGCATCGGTGACCGCGACGTCACGCACCTGCCGCCGAAGGACCGGGACATCGCCATGGTGTTCCAGAACTACGCGCTCTACCCGCACATGACCGTCGCCGACAACATGGGCTTCGCCCTGAAGATCGCCGGCGTCAACAAGGCCGAGATCCGCCAGAAGGTCGAGGACGCGGCGAAGATCCTGGACCTCACCGAGTACCTGGGCCGCAAGCCCAAGGCGCTCTCCGGCGGTCAGCGCCAGCGTGTGGCGATGGGCCGCGCGATCGTCCGTGAGCCGCAGGTCTTCCTCATGGACGAGCCGCTGTCGAACCTCGACGCCAAGCTCCGCGTCTCCACGCGTACGCAGATCGCGTCGCTCCAGCGCCGCCTCGGCATCACCACCGTGTACGTCACCCACGACCAGGTCGAGGCCATGACGATGGGTGACCGCGTGGCCGTGCTCAAGGACGGGCTCCTCCAGCAGGTCGACTCGCCCCGCAGCATGTACGACCGCCCGGCGAACCTCTTTGTCGCGGGCTTCATCGGCTCCCCGGCCATGAACCTCGTCGAGGTCCCGATCACCGACGGCGGCGTGAAGTTCGGCAACTCCGTGGTGCCCGTGAACCGCGAGGCCCTCAGCGCCGCCGCCGACCGCGGCGACCGCACGGTCACCGTCGGCGTCCGCCCCGAGCACTTCGACATCGTCGAGCAGAACGGCGCCGCCGCGAAGTCGCTCTCCAAGGAGAGCGCGGACGCCCCGGCCGGCCTCGCCGTCTCGGTCAACGTCGTCGAGGAGCTCGGCGCCGACGGCTACGTCTACGGCTCCGCCGAGGTCGGTGGCGAGCACAAGGACCTGGTCGTCCGCGTGAACGGCCGCGCGGTCCCGGACAAGGGCACCCAGCTGCACGTCGTGCCGCGGCCGGGCGAGACCCACGTGTTCTCCACCTCCACCGGCGAGCGCCTCACCGACTGAGCCGAGCCGGCTGCCGGGCGAGCCCCGGCATCGCTTCCGACGGGCCCCGCACCGACCGGTGCGGGGCCCGTCGTTGTCGACAAATACCCCGGCAGAGCGACCACTTCGACCTCCCTGCGTCAACACCGTGAAAGAAAAACCTGGTTCACCGTCGCTCGACCGAGTGACTAAATGTCGCCAAATCATCACCGAGCGCTACGCTCACTCGCGTGACGCACTCCGCCAACTACTTCCAGAAGTCGCGCCGAGCCCACCGGGGCCCCGCCCGCCGCATCGGCCGCACGCTCGCTCTCGTCCTGCCCGTGATGCTGGTGCTCTCCGGGACCCTCGCGGTCACCAGCGTCAACTGGTCGGGTGACACGTCGGATTCAATGCTCACCGCATCCGCCGACGACCTGTCCAAGCCCCGCACGTCCCGCGCCCCGCAGGACATCCTGCGCGACAAGCTCCTCCTGGAACTCCAGGAGAAGGACCCGGGCGTGGCCCTCACGCACCTCCAGCGCGAGGTGGACCGCCACCCCTCGCTGGCCGAGCACTGCATGTCCATCGCCCGCGCCCTCGGCCGCGCCGCCGTGCAGGCGTACGGCCCGACGCGCGCCCAGTCGTACGCCAGGCCCGTCTGCGACACGTCGTACGCGACGGGTGTGGCCACGCACCAGAACCGCTGAGCGGGGCCGGCCGCGGCCGGCTCGCCGCTACCGCCGCGTAGGGTTTCCGGCATGACCACGCAGAACCCCACGCAGGCCGTCGTCCTGGCCGGAGGCCAAGGCTCCCGCCTCCGGCCGTACACCGACGACCGGCCCAAGCCGATGGTCGAGATCCCCGGCACCGGGACTCCGATCATCGGCCATCAGCTCGCCTGGCTGGCCGCCGAGGGCGTGACGGACGCCGTCATCTCCTGCGGTCACCTCGCCGAGGTCCTCCAGGAGTGGCTCGACTCCGCCGACCTCCCGCTGAACGTCACCACGGTCGTCGAGAAGGAGCCGCTCGGCCGCGGCGGCGGCCTCAAGTACGCCGCCCGCCACCTCCCGCACGCGGACCGCCCCTGGTACGCGACGAACGGTGACATCTGGACCCGTTTCTCGCTGCGCGACATGGCGGCCTTCCACGCCGAGCGGGACGCCACCGCGACGCTCGCCCTGGCCCGCCCCCGCATCCCGTGGGGCGCCGTCGAGACGGACGCGTTCGGCCACATCACGGACTTCATCGAGGCGCCGCCGTCGCCCTACCTCATCAACGCGGGCGTCTACGTCTTCTCCGCCGCCTTCACCGCGCTCCTGCCCGACCTCGGCGATCACGAGCGCACCACGTTCCCCCGCCTGGCCAGGGAGAAGCGCCTCGCCGGCTTCCCGCTCCCCCAGGGCGCCTACTGGCGCGCCATCGACACGGCCAAGGACCTCACCGAAGCCGCCAAGGAACTGGCCGCCCAGAGGAGCTGACCCGCATCCCGGCGCATACGCCACGCCAGTGGGGCCCCGCACGCCATCCGTGCGGGGCCCCACCGTCGTCGTACCACCCGGTCAGTTGCCGAGGACACCGCCGAGGAGACCGGGCCGCCGGCCCTCGGAGCCGCCGGTGCCGCCGCTGCCGCCCGTGCCGCCACCGGTAGTGGTGGAGCCGCCGCTCGTGCCGCCGGACGTCGGCCCCGCGGTCGTGGCCGGGGCCTGCTGCTGCTGTTCCTGCGGCGTCGTCTGCTGCGGCGGAGCCTGGCCCGCGGCGCCGGTGCTGCCCTGCGTCTGGCTGGGCTGCCCGGCGGTGCCCGCCGTGCCCGTCTCGCGGGCGGCGCCGGGGGCCGTGGCGCCCTGCGTCGGCCCCGCGGAGCTGCCGCCCTGCGTGGGCGAGCCGGTGGTGGCGGAGGGGCTCTGCGCCTGGCGCCGCTGCTTCTTCGCCGGGTCGCCCGGCAGCGGGGAGCCCGGCTGTTCGTTGCGCGGGGCCTCGCCGGGACCCGGCACGGTGACCCGGTCCGCGTCGCGCACCGCGCTGCCCAGGAGTGAGCCGATGAGCAGCGTCAGGCCGATCGCCACACCGCCGATGAGACCGCCGCGCCGCAGCACGCGCCGCCGCAGGTCCCAGATGTCGACGCGCGGCCCGAGCGTGCGCCAGGCCTCGCCCGCGAGGCGGCCGTCCACGGAGTAGAAGGGGGCGCCCGCGATGATCAGCGGGGACCAGGCGGCGAGGTAGATGATGTCCGGCGCGTCGTAGGCGGGGACGGTCCTCCAGCTCACGGTGACCAGGAGCGCGGCGGAGAGCAGCACACCGACCGTGGCCGCGACCCGCTGCCAGAGTCCCAGGATCGTCAGGACGCCGACGATGACCTGGAGGAAGGCGACGGTGAGGCCGGCGCCCACCGGGTGCTGGAGCGCGAAGTCGCGCAGCGGCTCGGCGAGGGCCCAGGGGTGCAGGGACGTGAGCCACTTGACCATGGAGCCGCGCTCGCCGCCGTCGAAGTAGACGGGGTCGCAGAGCTTGCCCATGCCCGCGTAGACCGAGATGAGGCCGAGGAAGACGCGGAGCGGCAGGAGGACGACGCCGAGGTTCATCCGGCGCCCGGGGTAGTAGGCGTGGCGGACCGGGTCGGCGCCGTGCCGCCGCCTGTCGTCCTCGCCCTCGTCCCCGTCGTCGTACCCGGTCTCGTACGCGTCGTCGTCCTCGTACGAGTCCTCGTGGGCGTCGAGGCGCTCGCGCTCGGCGATCCGCTCGTCGTAGTCGCTGCTGGGCATCCGCATCTGCGGCAGCAGCTGGGTCTCGGGGGTGCGGCCGCCGGGGATGCCGGGCGTCGCGACGGTGTCGGGGCCCTCGTCGTAGCCGACGCGGGGGATGACCTGGGTGGCGCCCGCGTCCTCGAAGGGGCCCGTGTCCTCGGCCGAGCGGCGCACGCTGTTGCCGCGCACGGCCTGCAGGAGTCTGATGGCGCCCGTGTCGTCCGGCTCGGACCTGCCGCTCCAGACGACGGGCGTGCGCCGCTTGGCGGCGGCGCCCGCGGCGGGGATGCGCACCGTCGGGCCGACGGCGTCCAAGTGCCGGGAGATACGCGGGGATTGAGTCTGCCCAGCGGCAGGGAGCTGCACGCGGAAGCTCGCGTGATTGACGATGACCTGCGCCGGGTCGCTCGGCACCTTCACCATGCTCAGCGCGGGAGCCTCGTCGAAGCCTGACGAGCTTCCCCCCGTGGGAGTGCGGGATGTTCTGGTGTCCACACTCATCTAACCGAGTGATGTGTGTTTAGGACACTGCCTTGACCACGGAGAAATGTCCGGACCGCGTCAAGTGATCAACGCGGCCCGGACAGGCGGGTCTCAGCTGCGGCGACGCGAGGCCTCGTAGAGCACGACACCCGCCGCGACACCCGCGTTCAGCGACTCGGTGCCGCCGGGCATCGGGATGCGGACGCGGTAGTCGCACGTCTCGCCGACCAGGCGGGACAGGCCCTTGCCCTCGCTGCCGACGACGATGACGACGGGGCCGCCGAGCGCCTGGAGGTCGCCGACCTCGTGCTCGCCGTCCGCCGCGAGGCCGACGACGGCGACGCCCGCCTTCTTGTACTGCTCCAGGGCGCGCGTCAGGTTCGTGGCGCGCGCGACCGGCGTGCGCGCCGCCGCGCCCGCCGACGTCTTCCAGGCGCCGGCCGTCATGCCCGCGGCACGCCGCTCCGGCACGAGGACGCCGTGCCCGCCGAAGGCGGAGACGGAGCGGACGACCGCACCGAGGTTGCGCGGGTCCGTCACCCCGTCGAGCGCGACGATCAGCGGGTCCTCACCGGCGTCGTACGCGGCGGCGGCGAGGTCCTCGGGGTGCGCGTACTCGTACGGCGGGACCTGGAGGACGAGGCCCTGGTGGTTCAGGCCGTTCGTCATGCGGTCGAGCTCGGGGCGGGGGGCCTCCATGAGGTGGATGCCGCCGCGCTCGGCCGCGAGCTGGAGCGCCTCGCGCACCCGCTCGTCGTTGTCGATGAACTGCTGGACGTAGAGCGTGGTGGCGGGCACGCCGTCGCGGAGCGCCTCGAAGACCGGGTTGCGGCCGACGACCATCTCGGAGGTGCCCTTGCCGCCGCGGTTCTTGGCCGCGGGACGGCGTCCCGCCGCCTTCTTGGCCTTGGCGGTGGCGATCCGGTTCTTCACATGCCCCTTGCGCGCCTCGGCGGGCGGCGTCGGACCCTTGCCCTCAAGGCCGCGGCGCCGATTGCCGCCGCTGCCGACCTGCGCGCCCTTCTTGCCGGACATGCGGCGGTTGTTAGCGGCCATGACCTACCTGTCTGTCGTGTTGCGTGGGCTCGTACGTGCGTACGCGCCCGGAGGTGTACGTCTATGCAGTGTGCCGCCCGGGGGGCCGGGCGGCACATCAGCGGTGTTCGATTCAGCGCGGACCGAGCGTCCAGCGGGGTCCCGTCGGGCTGTCCTCGATGACGAGGCCCGACCGGCCGAGCTGGTCGCGGATGGCGTCGGCGGTGGCCCAGTCCTTGCGGCCGCGGGCGGCCTCACGCTGGTCGAGGACCATGCGCACGAGGCTGTCGACCACGCCGCGCAGGTCCTCGCCCCGCTCGCTCTCGCCGTCGGCCCACTGGGGGTCGAGCGGGTCGAGGCCGAGGACGCCGAGCATGGCCCGCACCTCGGCGAGCCGCGCCACGGCGGCTTCCTTGTCGTCGGCGGCCAGGGCGCTGTTGCCCTGCCGGACCGTGGTGTGGACGATGGCGAGCGCCTGCGGGACGCCCATGTCGTCGTCCATGGCGTCGGCGAAGGCCGGCGGCACCTGGGCGGCGGGCTCGACGACGCCGCCCGCCATCTCCACGACGCGCTGCACGAAGCCCTCGACGCGGGCGAAGGCTGACTCCGCCTCGCGCAGGGCCTCTTCGCTGTACTCGATCATCGAGCGGTAGTGCGGGGTGCCGAGGTAGTAGCGCAGCACGATGGGGCGCCACTGCTTGACCATCTCGGAGACGAGCACCGAATTGCCCAGCGACTTGGACATCTTCTCGCCGCTCATGGTGACCCAGCCGTTGTGCACCCAGTACCGCGCGAAGGCGTCGCCGAAGGCCTTGGCCTGGGCGATCTCGTTCTCGTGGTGGGGGAAGATCAGGTCGATCCCGCCGCCGTGGATGTCGAACTCGGCGCCCAGGTACTTGTGGGCCATCGCCGAGCACTCCAGGTGCCAGCCGGGCCGGCCGCGGCCGAAGGGCGTCTCCCAGGCGGGCTCGCCCGGCTTGACGGCCTTCCACATGGCGAAGTCGCGCGGGTCGCGCTTGCCGGGGACGCCCTCGTCGGGCTGGCGCAGGTCGTCGATGTCCTGGTTGGAGAGCTCCAGGTACTGCGGCCAGGAGCGCACGTCGAAGTAGACGCTGCCGTCCGCCTCGTAGGCGTGGCCGCGCTCGATGAGCCCGCGCATCATCTCGACCATCTCGGTCACGTGCCCGGTGGCGCGCGGCTCGTAGGTGGGCGGCAGGCAGCCGAGGGCGTCGTAACCGCTGTTGAACGCGCGCTCGTTCTCGTACCCGATCGACCACCAGGGGCGGCCCTGCTCGGCCGACTTCTTGATGATCTTGTCGTCGATGTCCGTCACGTTGCGCACGAACGTCACGTCATAGCCGCGGTAGGTGAACCAGCGGCGCATGATGTCGAAGTTCAGGCCCGACCTGATGTGGCCGATGTGCGGGGCCGCCTGCACCGTGGCACCACAGAGGTAGATCGAGACACAGCCGTCCTGGAGCGGGCTGAAGTCACGGATCTGCCGGGCGCTGGTGTCGTACAGGCGAATCGTCACCACTCCAGGGTAGTGGGCGCGAGGCAGTGCCCCACGCCCCCTTCCCCCACAGAACACGAACCGCCCCGCACGACCGCCCCCTCGGACCCGTCCGACGACCTTCCGCGCCGAGACGCGCCCGCCGCGCTGCCCTCGGCCGTCATCTCCGCGGTGCCGCAGGATCTCCGCGTACGGGTACGGGACTGCCGCCCGGCTGGATCGTGGCCATCGTGACCCCGCGTCCCTCAGCAGGGTCCCGCGGGCGGCGGGGGCACTCCGCCCGTCAGGGCAGACGGAGCAGCGTCCAGCGGCCTTCAGACCCGGCCGACGACCTTCCGCGCGGAGACGCGCACGACCACGCGTTCGCCGTCCTCGCCCGCGGACGGGTTGAACTCCGCGTACTTCTTCCCCGTGTACTTCACCGACAGCTCGTCGATCAGCTCCTGGCCGCCCTCCGTCGTCATCTCCGCGGTGCCGCGGATCTCCGCGTACGTGTACGGGGCGTCGGCCGGCTGGACCACCACCGTCACCCGCGGGTCCCGGCGGAGGTTCCTCTCCTTGCGGCGCCCGACCGTCGTCGAGAACAGCACGTCGTCACCGTCCCGCTTCACCCACACCGGTGACACCTGCGGACTGCCGTCCGGCTGGATCGTGGCCACCATGATGAAGACGGGGGTGTCGAGCAGGGCCTTGAGGTCGTCGGACAGTTCCGCGGACATGGGCTTCACTCCTTCGTGGACGGCCGGCGACGTCCATCGTCGTCAGGACGCGCCGCTGCCGTCATCGCCTGTACGAGCCATACGTCTACCCGATATCGGCCTCATGCCGTCGTACGGACGACCAGTGCCGTGGCGACCGCCGCCAGTCCGTCGCCCCGGCCGGGGAAGCCGAGGCCGTCGGTGGTGGCGCCGGAGACCGACACCGGCGCGCCGGCGGCCTCGGAGAGGACCTTCTGCGCCTCGTCGCGCCGCTTGCCGATCTTGGGCCTGGGACCGATGACCTGCACCGCCACGTTGCCGATGGTGAAGCCGGCGTCGCGGACGACGCGGGCGGCCTCGGCGAGCAGGGTGAGCCCCGAGGCGCCGGACCACTCGGGGCGGCCGGTGCCGAAGTGGGCGCCGAGGTCCCCGAGGCCCGCGGCCGAGAACAGCGCGTTGCACGCCGCGTGGGCGACGACGTCGGCGTCGGAGTGCCCGGCGAGGCCGGGGCCCTCGTCGTCCCACTTCAGGCCCGCGCACCAGAGGTCGCGGCCCTCCTCGAAGGCGTGGATGTCGGTGCCGACGCCGACCTGCGGCAGCACGACCCGCGGTGTCTCAGAAGCCATCGTTGGCCCTCCTGCGGGCGAGCACGGCCTCGGCGAGGACGAGGTCGAGGGGGCGCGTCACCTTGAAGGCCTCCTCGTGGCCCGGCACGACGACGACGGGCAGGCCGAGCCGCTCCACCATGCCGGCGTCGTCCGTGACGGCCTCCGTGACGGTGTCGTGGGCGCGCCGGAGCGTGGCGTGGTCGAAGCCCTGCGGGGTCTGCACCGCGCGCAGGGTGGCCCGCTCGGGCGTGGCGACGACGGGCTCGGGGGCGTCGGGCGCCTCCGCGGGGCCGACCTGCTTGACGGTGTCGGCGAGCGGCAGCGCGGGCACCACGGCGGGGGCCCCGTCGCGTACGGCCTCGATGACGCCGTCGACCGTGTCGACGGGCACCAGGGGGCGGGCCGCGTCGTGCACGAGCACGATGTCGATGCCGGGCGGCAGGGCGTCGAGGCCGGCCCTGACGGACTCCTGGCGGGAGTCGCCGCCGGGCACGACGACGAAGTCGGTGCGGTCGGGCAGCGCGTGGTCGTCGAGGAGGGTCTTGACCTCCTGGGCGCCGTCGGGCGGTGCCACCACGACGACGAGGGAGACGGCGCGGGACTCCGCCATGGCGCGGACCGCGTGGATGAGCATCGGGGTGCCGTTCAGCGCGCGGAGCGCTTTGGGGGCGCCAGGGCCGAGGCGCACGCCCCGGCCGGCCGCGGGAATGACCACCGCGGTGCGGGATTCGCTAGACATCGGTTCCGTTCAGGTTTGTGTGCTCGGCCGACGTGGGTATGGCCTGGGCGTGCCCCCGCTCGAACAGGTCGAGAGCCGGGGGAGTGCCGGGCCGACGCCCTTGACCGGACCCTTCCGTGACATCTGGTCGAGCCGACTGCCGGAGCCCGGCACGCCACACCGCGACATGCCGCCCACTTCGGGTACGGACATGCCGCAGTGCCCGGCGACTCCTCGAAGGGTCAGCGGGCACCGCGGCATGGATGCGCGTGGACGGCCTGGGCACTGCCGTCAGGCCGTGCGCGTCAGGACGCGAGGACCTCGTCGAGCAGGGCCTCGGCCTTGTCCTCGTTCGTGTTCTCCGCGAGGGCGAGCTCGCTCACCAGGATCTGGCGCGCCTTGGCGAGCATGCGCTTCTCACCTGCGGACAGTCCACGCTCGCGCTCCCGGCGCCACAGGTCACGCACGACTTCCGCGACCTTGATGACGTCGCCCGAGGCGAGCTTCTCGAGATTTGCCTTGTAACGACGCGACCAGTTCGTGGGCTCTTCGGCGTACGGCGCGCGCAGTACTTCGAAGACCCGGTCCAGCCCGTCCTGACCGACCACATCACGCACGCCGACGAACTCCGCATTGTCCGCTGGCACACGTACCGTCAGATCGCCCTGGGCGACCTTCAGCACCAAGTAGGTCTTGTCCACGCCTTTGATCTGGCGAGTTTCGATAGCCTCGATCAGCGCGGCCCCGTGATGGGGATAGACCACGGTGTCGCCAACCTTGAACGTCATGTGACAGGTACCCCTTCCGTGGCTATCCATCCTAACACGAGAACTGCCTCTTCTGAATGGCGTTTTCGCAGGTCAGGGCATATCTCGGGGCTTGACAACAGCAACAGGAACGTGCTGCGGAGGCCTCCCGGAAGGGGGTATTCGCAGGTCGGAGCGGCTCTCCGGGACGGGAGAAACGTGGGCGTTACGCGCCCCCGGAGGGCGCCCGAAGAGGCCGAACGTCCCGATTTGCGCGGTTCCAAGCGGTGAACTTTCGCTACTCCGTTCGGCGAGCGAAGGACTGTGTCACACTCCGCGCCGCGCGTTTGCCGGAATTGATCAAGCCGCGGAAGATCAATTCTCCGTACGTCCACGCATTCGTCGCCGGAAATCCGCGGGACCGACGCCCGGAGCACGTGACGGCGCTTATACGAATGGGAGACGCGCGGCCATTGGGGCGGGCGGTTCGGACGAGCCCCGTCGAGGCTGGTGACCCGTAGGGGCGGGTCGGGTGCGGCGGTGCGCCGGCGGCTCGGTAACCTGAGCGCGCTGACACACTCTTAGGGCGGCTTTACGGCCGCCCGAACCGCCCGTACCTCTCTCGCCCAAGGAGTTGCCGCCGCCGTGAGCCGCAGCCTTCGACGCGGCGCCATCGCCGCCACCGCCATCGCGTTCTCGCTTGCCTCGCTCGCCGCGTGCGGCGCGGGCAACAACGCCGAGACGCTGGAGGTCAAGCCGGACAACGCGGCGATCTCCGTCGGTGACATCAAGATCCAGAACGCCCTGGTCATCACGCAGCCCGACCTGAAGTCCAAGGGTCCCGCCGTGATCTCCGCGACGGTCTTCAACTCCGGCTCCTCGGACCAGACCCTCGACTCGATCACGGTCAACGGCACCGGCAAGAAGGCCGAGATCACCCCCGCCAAGGGCGACGCGAAGACCAAGGCGAAGGGCCCGCTGACCATCCCCGCCGGCGAGTCCGTCGTGATCGGCGGCAAGGGCAACGCCTCCGCCGTGCTGCCCAGCAGCCGCGACTCCGTCAAGGACGGCAACGCGCAGCGGATCACGTTCTCGTTCAGCAAGACGGGCGACGTGCGGCTCCAGGCGTTCGTCGTGCCCGCCGAGAGCTACTTCACCGAGTGGGGCCCGACCGAGGTCCCGAAGGCGCCGGAGACCCAGCCGTCCGCCCCCGCCGACGCCTCCGGCGAGCCGGACGCCGGCGCGAGCGACAAGCCCGCGGGCGAGAACGGCGGCCAGGCCGAGGGCCACGAGGGCGAGGCCGGCGCCGACCCGTCCGCTCCGGCCGACGGCGGCCAGGCCTCGGCGGAAGCCGGCACCGGCACCCAGCACTGATTCCCGTACGCGCACCCGCGTACGGAGGCTCGGACACACGGAAGGGCGGGACCCGGTCGGGTCCCGCCCTTCTCGCCGTTCCCGGCCGCCGTCCTCGGTGGCCTACCGGCCTATCGGTCCTTCGGCCTACGGCTCGAACTTGTAGCCGAGACCGCGCACCGTCACCAGGTAGCGCGGGGCGCCCGGGTCCGGCTCGATCTTGGCGCGCAGGCGCTTGACGTGGACGTCGAGGGTCTTGGTGTCCCCCACGTAGTCCGCACCCCAGACGCGGTCGATGAGCTGCATACGGGTCAGGACGCGGCCCGCGTTGCGCAGCAGCATCTCCAGGAGGTCGAACTCCTTGAGCGGCAGGTCGACCTTGGAGCCGGAGACCGTCACCACATGGCGGTCCACGTCCATGCGGACCGGGCCCGCCTCCAGGGCCTGCGGGGCGACCTCCTCGGGCTCACCGCGGCGGCGCAGGACCGCGCGGATGCGGGCGACCAGCTCCCGCGAGGAGAACGGCTTGGTGACGTAGTCGTCGGCCCCTATCTCCAGGCCGACCACCTTGTCGATCTCGCTGTCCTTGGCGGTGACCATGATCACCGGGACGTTGGATCGGCCGCGCAGCTGTCGGCACACCTCGGTGCCGGGCAGGCCGGGCAGCATGAGGTCGAGCAGGACGAGGTCGGCGCCGTTGCGCTCGAATTCGTCGAGTCCGTCCGGGCCTGTCGCCGCGATGGCGACTTCGAAGCCCTCCTTGCGGAGCATGTAGGACAGAGCGTCGCTGAAGGATTCCTCGTCCTCGACGACGAGCACTCGGGTCACGGAAGGACCTCCGGGGCAGGAATGGGTTCGTACGTAGTGGTCGCAGTGGTCGCGTCGGGTGGGGTGGTCTCGTCGTCGAGTCCGCCGCCGTGACCGGTTCCGCGGTCGCGGTGCGCGGCCGCCTCCGGCAGCCGCAGGGTGAACGTGGAGCCCTGTCCCTCCGAGCTCCACACCGTGACCTCCCCGCCGTGCGAGGCGGCCACGTGCTTGACGATGGCGAGGCCGAGGCCCGTACCGCCGGTGGCCCGCGAGCGGGCCGGGTCGACGCGGTAGAAGCGCTCGAAGATGCGCTCCTTGTCCTTGTCGGAGATGCCGATGCCCTGGTCGGTGACGGCCACCTCGATGAAGTCGCCGCCGGGTGCGGTGACCCGGCGGGCGGCTATGCCCACGCGGGTGCGGGCGGGGCTGTAGTTCACCGCGTTCTCGACGAGGTTGCCGAGGGCCGCGGCGAGCTGGCCGCGGTTGCCCCAGATCTGCAGCTCGGCGGTGCCGCCCGCCGCCATGGTGATCTGCTTGTGCGAGGCCTGGTGCCGGCTGCGGTCCATCGCCTCCGCCACCAGTTCGTCGACGCGGACGGGCTCCGCGTCCTCCAGGGGGTCGTCGTTCTGCACCCGGGAGAGGTCGATCAGCTCCTGCACGAGGTTGGTCAGGCGGGTCGCCTCGATCTGCATGCGGCCCGCGAAGCGCTCGACGGCCTCGGGGTCGTCGGAGGCGTCCATGACCGCTTCGGAGAGCAGGGAGAGCGCGCCCACCGGGGTCTTCAGCTCATGGCTCACGTTGGCGACGAAGTCGCGGCGCACCGCCTCGATGCGGCGGGCCTCCGTGAGGTCCTCGACCAGCAGCAGCACGAGCCGGGAGCCGAGCGGCGCCACCCGGGCGGAGACCGCCAGGGCCTCGCCGCGGCCGGTGCCGCGCCGGGGCAGGTCCAGTTCGACCTGGCGTATCTCCCCGTCGCGGCGGGTGTCGCGGGCCATCTGGAGCATCGGGTCGACGGCGAGCTTGCCGCCGCGCACGAGCCCCAGTGCGTACGCCGCCGAGCTGGCCTTGACCACGCTGTCGCCCTCGTCGAGGACGACGGCGGAGGAGCGCAGCACGGACAGGACCGTGTCGACCCCCGGGGGCAGCACGGGATCGGTGTGCAGGGAGGTCCGGGTGGGGCGTTTCTGGTCGCGCTCGCTCCAGCGGAACGCCAGCATGGCGATGACACCGGTACACACTCCGGCGATCGCTGCCACTGCGGCGACCGCCGCGTTCACGTCCATGTGACCAGGTTATGCGCCGGTTGCGTGTCGGCCACAGCCATACCGGGGCCGCCTCGAACACTCGTCGCCCAGAGTTCACCGTGGGGACCGCACCGGTTCACTTCCCCCGGACGTCCCGGCCGGGGGCCGATCGGAAGTGCCGCCACGCGTCTCCCACAGTTCACCTTGATGATGGAGGCGGTTCACGCGGGGTCCGGGAAAGGGACGCGTGCGGGCCGCACCGTGGGAGCGTGGGGGCCAGCCCCCTGGGACGTACGAGAGAGGGACAGTCACATGCGGGACGCGTACCACGAGGAACTTGACTCGATCGGCGAAGGCCTGGTGGAGATGGCCCGCCTGGTCGGGTCCGCGATCGGGCGCGCCACGACGGCCATGCTCGACGCCGACCTGAAGATGGCCGAGAGCGTCATCGCCGCCGACCAGAAGGTCGACGATCTCCAGCACGACCTGGAGGCGCGCGCGATAGCCCTGCTGGCGCGGCAGCAGCCGGTCGCCACCGATCTGCGCATCGTCGTCACCTCGCTGCGGATGAGCGCCGACCTGGAGCGTTCGGGGGACCTGGCCCAGCACGTGGCGAAGCTCGCCCGGCTGCGCTTCCCCGACTCGGCGGTGCCGCACGACCTGCACGCCACCATCCTGGAGATGGGCCAGCTCGCGCAGCGCCTGATGGCGAAGGCGGCGGAGGTCATCATCACCAAGGACGTCGACCTCGCGCTCCAGCTGGAGCAGGACGACGACGAGATGGACCAGCTCCACCGCACGCTCTTCCAGCACCTGATGGACGACCGCTGGAAGCACGGCATCGAGACGGCCGTCGACGTGACCCTCCTCGGCCGCTACTACGAGCGGTTCGCGGATCACGCGGTGTCGGTGGCGAAGCGCGTCGTGTACCTGGTCACGGGGGAGCACGCGGACGAGATCCAGCCCACGGGGACGCCGGTGGAGGGGGCGTAACCCGGTCGGCGGCTCCTCGCGGCAGGTCGGCGGCTCACCGGCACAGCGGTGCCCCGCACGGGGTCAGGTCCGTGCGGGGCACCGTCTCGCGCGGTCAGCCGCAGCTGCCGCCGCACTGGCAGCTGCCGCCGGACTGGCAGCCGCAGCTGCAGCCCGAGCCGCAGCCGCAGGCGCCGAGCAGCACGAGCCTCGGCAGGTCCGGGGTGTCGGCCGACGGCTCGGGGGCTGCTCGGTTCTTGAGGGACTCGGCCATGGGGGTCCTCCTCGAAAGCATGGGGAGTACGGCAAGCGCGCACCCCCATTGCATGCCCGGCAGGGCGGGCGCATCAACGGCGCACACGCGCGTGGCCGGGCCTCCGCGCACCGGCGCCGCACCCGCCGCGCACCCGCGTCGCACCCGGCGCAACGCCCCAGGTGAAACACCCTCCCCGACTGTCACAGCAAGGGATAGGCGTACCACCGTCGCCCCGATGACGTACGGAGGCGTGGAGTCCCCACACCTCACGCGGCGGCCGGCGGAGCCGGGTCACCCTCCCCTGTCATACCCGTCCCGCACGTGTCGATCCGGTCGTGATGGGGCGCTTTGTCGCCAACCGGGCGTGACGGGGCAGCCACGTACGGACGTTCGAGCTAGACAGGAAGGTCCGGGACACCCGTCGTCCGAGGGGGGCCTGACCGATGGTTCTGACGATCAACGTGGCGGTCCTGCTGGCGGTCATCATCGTCCTGCGTCTGCGCAGGCGCACCGAGGCCCGCAAGCGGAGCGACGAGCAACTGACGGTGGTGATCGTCCTGGTCTTCGGCGTCCTGATCGCCCCGACGGCGTTCGGCCAGTGGATCCGGGACGTCGTGGGCAGCATGGCGGAGGGGATCACTCGGTCGGGGACGCCTTGAGGCCCTCGCCCGTCCGCCCGGGCTTCCTCTGTGCCCGCGCCCGGTACTCGTCCAGGAACCCCACGGCGATCAGCGACAGCACCGCCGTCAGGCCGAAGGCGGCGGTCAGGGCGTTCAGCGTGCCGTAGGGGCCGCTCGCCGCCACGGTGCGACCGCCGTCCAGCAGGCAGTCGAAGCCCAGGGGGACGTACGACGGTTCATGCCCGGCGAGTCGGTCGAGCGTGCCGGGCGGCAGGGACCGGCAGGGAACCGCGGGCGAGGACCCCGCGCCGGACTCGGCTTCGCTCGCGTCCCACTGGACCAGGCCGAGCCCGATCACGTACACGATGACGGCTGCGGCAGCCGCCGCGCCCACGCTCCACCGCAGCAGGTCACGGGCCCAGTCCGGCCGGCGCCCGGGGGCGACGACCGATATCAGCTTCACCACGACCGCGATGGCCCAGAGCGGCACGGCGAGCAGGGCGCCGTACATCAGCAGGATGAACATGCCGCCGCCTTCCGGGCGTTCCTCGTCGCCGTCGCCGTCTTGGCCGTCCTGGCCGTCCTGGCCGTCCTGTGCCAGACGTCATGTCGTGCCGGTCGGTTCCCCCACGCTGCCGGGGGGCCGGCGGCGGGCCGGTCGGTGCGTCGGCGGAGGCGCGGCGGACGGTGAGCAGGAGCGGCGTTACGACGGGCTGGAGCCGACGGGCCGACAGGTCAGAGAGGGACGACGCGGACCTCGTTTCCGCAGAGCTTCGTCATGGCGTCGCTGCCCGACGACCCCGGTACGACGACAAGCCCCCTGCTCGCGGAAATCCGCGGGCAGGGGGCGTGAGGCTGAGGCAGGGCTACTTCTTCTTGCCCTGGTTCTTGACCGCCTCGATCGCCGCCTTCGCGGCTTCCGGGTCGAGGTAGGTGCCGCCCGGGTTGAGGGGCTTGAAGTCGGCGTCCAGTTCGTAGGAGAGCGGGATGCCGGTGGGGATGTTCAGGCCCGCGATGTCGGCGTCGGAGATGCCGTCCAGGTGCTTGACCAGGGCGCGCAGCGAGTTGCCGTGCGCCGCCACCAGGACCGTGCGGCCGGTCAGGAGGTCGGGGACGATGCCGTCGAACCAGTACGGGAGCATGCGGACGACGACGTCCTTCAGGCACTCCGTCTGCGGGCGCAGCTCCGGGGGGAGCGTGGCGTAGCGCGGGTCGGAGAACTGGGAGTACTCGGCGTCGCGGTCCAGCGCCGGCGGCGGGGTGTCGTACGAGCGGCGCCACAGCATGAACTGCTCCTCGCCGAACTCGGCGAGCGTCTGGGCCTTGTCCTTGCCCTGGAGGGCGCCGTAGTGGCGCTCGTTCAGACGCCAGGAGCGGTGGACCGGGATCCAGTGGCGGTCGGCCGACTCCAGCGCGAGCTGCGCCGTGCGGATCGCGCGCTTCTGGAGCGACGTGTGGACCACGTCGGGGAGCAGGCCGGCGTCCTTGAGCAGCTCACCGCCGCGGACCGCCTCCTTCTCGCCCTTCTCGTTGAGGTTGACGTCCACCCAGCCGGTGAACAGGTTCTTCGCGTTCCATTCGCTCTCGCCGTGGCGGAGGAGGATCAGCTTGTACGGTGCGTCGGCCATGCCCCTGAGCGTAATCGAACCCCCGTGGGCCTCGCGCGCGCGGGCGCGGGCTCATCGGTTGACGGGTTCCGTCAATTGACTGGCGGGGCGAAAGCGGCTGCTCGTAATGTTTCCATGCCGCTAGAGACACTTACAGCTAGAGGCACTCACAGCAGAGGCACTCACAGCTAGAGACACTCACACGCACGCCAGAGCCATTCGCACGTGCGAGAACCTTCGCGCATGCGAGGCGTCGTTCACACGTGCGAGACGTTCACACCGCCCCGGGGGACCACCATGCCTGTCACCGCCATGAGACGTGCCGTCACGGAGAGCGTGTCGGGGTTGCCGCGCGCCTTCTGGTGGCTGTGGACGAGCACGCTGGTCAACCGGCTCGGGGCGTTCGTCGCCACGTTCATGGCGCTGTACCTGACGCTGGAACGCGGGTACTCCGCCTCGTACGCGGGGCTCGTCGTCGCGTTGCACGGGCTCGGTGGGGTCGTCTCCTCCCTGGGGGCCGGGGTGATGACCGACCGGCTCGGGCGGCGGCCCACGCTGCTGGTCGCGCAGGCCTCGACGGCCGTGACCGTGGCCGTGCTCGCCTTCGTCGAGCACCCGGCGGCCATCGCCGGGGTCGCCTTCCTCGTCGGGATGGCGAGCAACGCCTCGCGGCCCGCCGTGCAGGCGATGATGGCGGACATCGTGCGGCCCGAGGACCGCGTGAGGGCCTTCTCGCTCAACTACTGGGCCATCAACCTCGGCTTCGCCATCTCCTCCGCGGGAGCCGGGTTCATCGCCGCGTACAGCTACCGGGCCGGGTTCCTCATCGAGGCCGCCATGACGATGGCGTGCGCGATCCTCGTCTTCATCAAACTGCCGGAGTCGCGGCCCGTGCGCACCGCGCTCGAGAAGGCCGCGGAGCCGGAGGTCGGGCTCGGGACCGTGCTGCGGGACGGGCGGTTCATGGGGGTCGTCGGGCTGTCGTTCCTCGTGGCCCTCATCTTCCAGCAGGGGTCGCTGGGGCTGCCGGTCGCCATGGGCGAGGCCGGGTTCACGCCCGCCGACTACGGCTTGGCCATCGCCGTGAACGGCGTGCTGATCGTCGTCCTGCAGATCCCGGTCACCCGTTTCATCGAGCACCGGGACCCGCGGCGGCTGCTGGTGATCTCCTCGGTCGTCGCCGGGTACGGCTTCGGGCTCACCGCCTTCGCGGGCTCCCTCGGCGTCTTCGCGCTGACGGTGTGCGTGTGGACGCTCGCCGAGATCGTCAACGCGCCGACGCAGACGAGCCTGGTCGTGCGGCTCTCCCCCGTCCACGGGCGCGGCCGCTACCAGGGCATGTACACGACGTCGTGGTCCGTGGCCGCGCTCGTCGCCCCGCTGATGTCCGGCTTCATGATCGATCGGTTCGGGGCGGAGTGGCTGTGGGGGACGTGCGCGCTGCTCGGCACCGCGGCCGCGCTCGGCTACTGGGGGCTGATGCGCAAGCTCCCCGAGGAGACGCCGCCCCTCACCGAAGCCCCCGGCCCCGCCGGCCCCACCGGCCCCACAGAAACCACCGCCGAAGCCGCCGCCGGAGCGACCGGGGTCATCGCCGGAGCCGCCGAGGTCATCCCCGCACCCCCCGCTGCCCCTCGTGCAGATTCCGTGGCCGCACCACACCCGTAGTGCCGTACAGCTCCAGCCGCGCGTGGAGGTCGCCGGTGAAGTCCGGTAGGTCGATCTGGTCGAACTCGCGGACGGTGTTGAGGCCGACCGTGGCGCTGTAGGGCGCCAGGCCGTCGATCTTCATGAGGCCCGCGCGGCCGTTGGTGACGCGGATGTTCCAGTGCGTGAAGCGCGCGCCGAAGAGGGGGCCCGCGCTCGCGTCGCCGCCGTGCCGGCCGTCGTTCTCGACGGTGATGTCGGTGCGTACGTTCGCGAAGGGCATCCCGCGGTGGCTGTCGAAGGTGCCCATCTCCATGAGGCCGCGCGACCAGACGTTGTGTGACGAGAGGCCCTCGACGTTGATGCCGTGCAGTTGTGTGCCGGGTGGGGCCGGGGCCGTACGGGCGTCGATCCGGAAGTCCTCGATCAGGTTGTCGTGCGAGCCCTCGCGGCAGAAGTACGGGTGGTGTGAGCCGCGGCCGGTCACGCGCGTGTGGCGCAGCGTGCAGGCGGAGGCGGCGACCAGGCCGAAGCCGTTGTCGACGTGGCGCACGACGACGTCCTCGGCCCAGCAGTCGTACGCGCACTGGAACGTGACGCCGTTGAACCCCTTGTCGAGGAGGTGCGGGGCCTGCGGGGTCTCGACGGCCTCCAGGGTGAGCCCTGCCACGCCGGAGCCCGTCAGGGCCCGCGCATGGGTGGTGAGTCGCGGGTCCCACTCCGGGCGCACGTCGAGGGGCAGGGGGCGCTCGAAGGTGACTGTGCGCCTGCGGCGGTCGACGGAGGCGATCCTCACGGGCCACTCGTACGGGACGTACGAGGTGAGCTTCGTCTTGTCGTCCCAGGTGTACGCCTCGGGGCCGGGTCCGCCGCCCGCCATGTGCTCCAGAAGGGTGTGCCCGGGGTCGTCCGACAGACGCAGGAGTACGAGGTCTCCCGCACGGAGTCGGGACGCGTCCGCCACCCGTGCGCCCCAGGAGCCGCGCCGCACCGCGCCCAGCGGCGTCAGTGTGCGCCATGCGTCGCGCGTGTTGCCGGTCCAGCCCTCGAAGGGCCACGCCGTGGCCTTGATGGCGGTGGTGAGTTCGTCGTAACGGGCCTGCGGGCAGAGCCAGATGAGGCCGCCGGCCCAGGACCAGCTCGACTTGTCGCCGCCGTAGCGGGAGCCGTAGGGGCCGATCAGCTCGGTGAGGCTCTTGGTGGCGAGGAGGGTGGTGCGGTCGCTGCCCGCGCCGCGCAGGGTGACGTGGTCGTGGGCCACGCGGATGACGTCGTCGACGCGGTGCGTGCCCGGCGGCACGAGCACCGTGCCGCCGCCGTGCCGCCCGGCGTCGGCGAGGGCCCGGTTGATCGCGGGGGCCGCGTCCGCCGCGCCGCCGGGCCGCAGGCCGTAGTGGCGGGTGTCGAAGACGCGCCGGGGGCGGGGGAAGGGGTGGCGGCCGGTGCGGTAGCCGGCGTGGCCGATGTAGGGGATCTGGGGGTGCGTGTAGGGGGCGCGGGCGAACTCCCGCCAGATGGGCAGGGTTTGGGCAGGGCCCTCGCCGGGCCCGGCGGCGGCGGCGCGGACCGCGCCGGCGCCGGTCGTGGCCGCCGCCACGGCCATCGCGCCGCCGAGCACGCGTCGTCTGCTGGGGTGGTCCGCCATGCTGCCGCCGCCTTCCGCTCCACCTCGTCCACGTCCATGAACGGGGTTCAGATGTGCGATGGCGGGAGCATGCCACGGCCGGGGTGGAGCGGGGAAGGGGTGGGGCGCTCAGTCCTCGCGGCGGGTCAGATGCGTGAACGCGTCCAGGTTCCGCGTGGATTCACCGCGCGAGACCCGCCACTCGTACTCCTTGCGGATCGCCGAGGCGAAACCCAGCTCAAGGAGCGTGTTGAAGGAGTCGTCCGCGGCGGAGAGCACCGATCCGAGGAGCCGGTCCAGCTCCTCCGGGGTGACCGCGGCCAGCGGGAGTTTGCCGGCCAGGTAGATGTCGCCGAGGGAGTCGATCGCGTAACTCACGCCGTACAGGCGCAGGTTCCGCTCCAGGAGCCACCGGTGCACCGCCGCGTGGTTCTCGTCCGGATGGCGGATGACGAAGGCGTTCAGGGAGAGCGAGTGGTTGCCGACGATCATCGACAGGGTGGTCGAGAGCTTCCTGGTGCCCGGAAGCTTCACCACGTAGGAGCCCGGTTCGGGGCTCTCCCACTCAAGGCCGGCGTCGTCGAGGGTCCGCTCGACGACCTCACCCGCGGCGGCGCGACCCGCGCCCGAAGAACCGTTCCCGCCTGCCGAAACACCCGTCCGCTCAGCCATGGTGCGAGCGTACGTGACGGCGGAAGTCATGCATGGCCGCGGTGTAGACGTCCGCCGTGACGGACGCCGCGGTGTCCCAGCCGAAGGACTGCGCGTGGCGGGCCGCGGCCTGGCCCATGCTGTCGGCGAGGTGCGGCTGGTCGGCGAAGTCGCGGAGCACGCGCGCGTAGCGGGCGGGTTCATGGCCGGACACCAGGAAGCCCGTCACGCCGTCCCGCACGGCCACCGGGAGGCCGCCCACCGAGGCCGCGAGGACCGGCGTGCCCGCCGCCTGCGCCTCTATGGCGACGAGGCCGAAGGACTCGCTGTAGGACGGCATCACGAGGACCGAGGCCGCGCGGAACCAGTCCGCGAGCTGGTCCTGGCCCACCGGCGGCTGGAAGCGGACCACATCGGCGATGCCCAGCTTCGCGGCCAGCTTCTGCAGGCCCTCCGGCTTGGCGAGGCCGCTGCCGCTGGGCCCGCCGACGATGGGCACGACGATGTTGGAGCGCAGGGCGGGCCGCTCGTCCAGGAGGACGGCGACCGCGCGCAGCAGCACGTCGGGGGCCTTCAGGGGCTGGATGCGGCCCGCGAAGAGCGGGACGAGCGCGTTCTGCGGCAGGCTGAGGCGGTGGCGTGCGGCGGCGCGGCCGTCGGCGGGGCGGAAGCGGTCGAGGTTGACGCCGGGGTGGACGACGGCGACCTTGCCGGGATCGGCCTCGTAGTGGCGGACGAGTTCGCCGGCCTCTTCGGAGGTGTTGGCGATGAGCCGGTCGGCGGCGCGCACGATCTGCGTCTCGCCGATGACGCGGGCCGCGGGCTCGGGGGTGTCGCCCTCGGCGAGCGCGGCGTTCTTGACCTTGGCCATGGTGTGCATGGCGTGCACCAGGGGCACGCCCCAGCGCTCGGCGGCGAGCCAGCCGACGTGGCCGGAGAGCCAGTAGTGGGAGTGGACGAGGTCGTAGTAGCCGGGCCGGTGGCCCGCCCAGGCCTGCATGACGCCGTGCGTGAAGGCGCAGAGCTGGGCCGGCAGCTCCTCCTTGGCGAGGCCTTCGTAGGGGCCCGCGTCGACGTGTCTGACCAGGACTCCGGGCGCGAGTTCCACGGCGGGCGGGAGCGCGCCGGTGGTGGCGCGGGTGAAGATCTCCACCTCGATGTTGATCGCCGCGAGGCGCTTGGCCAGCTCGACGATGTAGACGTTCATGCCGCCCGCGTCGCCCGTGCCGGGCTGGTGCAGGGGCGACGTGTGCACGCTCAGCACGGCCACGCGCCGGGGCCGCCGCGGGGTGCCTGGCATGCGGAGCCGTGAGGGGGCCGATGGGGAGCGACGCCCGAGCCTGGACACGTATTGGCTCACGTGGCGGTCCTCCTTGCGTACGGGCATGACGACGGGGAGGGCGTACGTACCTCCAGAGGACTGAACACCGGAGGTTTCTGCTCCATTTCCTCCGGGGGCCTTTTTGCCAAAGCATTACCCGGCCGTCTCAACCGTCGCTGCCGCATACCCTTTCCCCATGGCCCCGCGTACCCCTTCCCGCCCCGTGGGAACGGTGACGCGCGGGACCACGAACCCGAACCGCCTGCGCCGCATGGACCGCTGGATCGCCGCCACGCACGGCGCGGCGCTGCGCCGCTCCCCCGACCCCGTGGCCGTCGACCTCGGCTACGGCGCCGCCCCCTGGACCGCCGTCGAACTCCTCCTGCGGTTGCGGGCCGCCGCTCCACGCACGCGTGTCGTGGGCGTCGAGATCGAACCGGCCCGGGTCGCGGCCGCGAAGCCGTACGAGCGGGAAGGCCTCACGTTCCGCCACGGCGGCTTCGAGGTGCCCCTGTCCGGCAGCCCCGCCCTGATCAGGGCCGCGAACGTCCTGCGCCAGTACGACGAGGACCAGGTCGCCGCCGTCTGGGAGCGGCTCCGCGCGCGCCTCGCACCCGGCGGGCTGCTCGTCGAGGGCACCTGCGACGAGATCGGTCGGCGGCACGTCTGGGTGGCGCTGGGTCCCGAGGGGCCGCGTTCGGTGACGTTCGCGGCCCGGCTCGGCTCGCTGGAGCGCCCCTCCGATCTCGCCGAGCGGCTGCCGAAGGCGCTGATCCACCGGAACGTGCCGGGCGAGCCGGTCCACGCGTTCCTGCGGGACTTCGACCGGGCCTGGGCGGCGGCGGCCCCGTACGCCTCCTACGGCGCGCGGCAGCGCTGGATCAGGGCGGCGCGCGACCTCCGCGGCGACTGGCCGGTCCTCGACGGGGCTTCGCGGTGGCGGCAGGGGGAACTGACGGTGCGGTGGGAGGCGCTGGCGCCGCTGACCGGGTGAATCCGTCCGGCCAAGGCCGTGACCTGCGGGGAACGAACTCGGCGTGCCGTTCGTCACATGAGGCGGGTGGGAGATCAGAGTTGCCGTAGCACTCTGTCGCAAAAGGGCGCCGACATGGCACCATCCCGGAAGCGACCGCAAGTTACTGACGGTAAATCAGGTTCTTTTGGGGGTGCAGGGCGTGACCGGCAAGCGATGCTCGACGGCGGCGACCGTGGCGCTGATCTGCGCGACGGCTGTGGTGGTGACCGCACCGGGAGCGGCACACGCGAGCCCTTCGTCCCCGACGAGACCGACGGCTCCGACGCCCCGGTCGGACGAGTCCCTCGAAGAGGTCCGCAAGGAGATCGAGAGGCTCTATCACGACGCGGGCGTGGCGACGGACGCGTACAACGCGGCCGAGGAGAAGGCCGACAAGCAGTCCGAGCAGATCGTGAAGCTGTCCGAGGACATCGCCGACGGCCGGGCGAAGCTGAAGAAGCTCAAGGCGCGCGCCGGCGCCGCGGCCCGCTCGCAGTACCGCGGCGGTGGCATGCCGGACGAGGCCCAGCTGATGCTGAGCGACGACCCCGGCGAGTTCCTCGACGGCGCCGGACGCGTGCGGCAGGGCCACAAGGCCACCAAGAGCATGCTGACCGAGCTGTCCCGCACGCAGGAGGACCTGCGGATCTACGCCGAGGACGCCACGGCCCGCTGGAAGAAGCTGGAAGCCAACCGCAAGGCGAAGGCCGCGTCGAAGAGGAAGATCAAGAAGAAGATCGCGGACGCGGAAAAGCTTGAGTCGCGGCTGGAGAAGAAGGAGCGGGAGCGGCTGCGCGAGCTGGAGAAGGCGGCGGCCCGCGAGAAGCAGTCCGCGTGGGTGGACTCGGGCGTCCTGAAGGACATCGGCGCCAAGGCCACCCCGCAGGGCAAGAAGGCCATCGCGTTCGCCACGGCCCAGATCGGCAAGCCCTATGTGTGGGGCGCCGAGGGCCCGGGTTCGTACGACTGCTCCGGGCTCACCTCGAAGGCGTGGGCGGCGGCCGGGCAGGGCATTCCGCGGACCTCGCAGGAGCAGTGGAAGCGGCTGCCGCGCGTCGACATCAAGAACATGCGCCCCGGCGACCTGATCATCTACCACGCGGACGCCAGCCACGTCGGGATGTACGTGGGCGACGGCACGATCGTGCACGCCCCGCGGCCGGGCCGCGACGTCACGACCGCGGGGGCGGGCTCCATGCGGATCCTGGGCGTGGTCCGGCCCGACAAGTAGCCGGGCGGCGCGCCGGGGCCGCGCGGCACGGGGGTGTGACGTGGCCCGCGTGGGGGTGTGGCGTGGCCCGCGCGTGGGGGTGGGTCGTGGCCCGCGCGCGGGGGGTGTGACGTGGCCGTCCGCCGGGTGTGACCCAGTGCACGGGCCGGGGTCCCGCTCGGCTCCAAGGGCGTGATGTTCGTCATTGGAAGCGGACCGCGTCATGCCCAATTGCGTTCCAGGATGCGGCATATGACGGTGGCCGATTGCCCCGCGCCATTCCACTCGGGGCCCCGCTACCGCTATGGTCCGTCGTCGGTGCTGCGTCGACCTGCGTCGCACCATGCCCTCGGGGGGAGGGAAGGAAACCAAGCGATGCCCGCACCCATACCGCGGCAGAGAGCGATCCCGGCCGCGGAAGGCGGTCAGGCGCACGCACCCCGCCAGGACGCCGGGGCGCTCGCCCTGAACCCGTCCGGCACGGCCGGTCAGACCGACGGCGGCCCCCACGGCTCACCGCTCACCCTGCTGGTGATCGAGGACGATCCCGGCGGCTCCCTGAGCGTGCCCGCGCTCCTCGACTCGGCGGGCAACCCCATCCGCGTACGCACCGCCCGCAACCTCACCGAGGCCGAGCGGCTGCTCACCGACGACGTGCACTGCATCCTGCTCGACCTCGCCCTGCCCGCGCCCGCCGTCGCTCCTGGCGGCCCCGGTGGCCCCGGCGGCTCCGGAGGCCCCGACGACCCCGAGGCGGACGACGAGCTCGTCGCGCTCCAGCACGTGCTGCGGCTCGCGCCCCGGCACGCGGTCCTCGCCCTCACCGCCAACGGCGACGCCGAGCGCGGCGCCGAGGCCGTGCGGGTCGGCGCCCAGGACTACCTCTTCCGCGACGAGCTGGACGGCCGGCTGCTCAGCCGCACCGTCCGGTACGCGGTGGAGCGCAAGCGCGCCGACGCCGCCCAGCGCCAGCTCACCGAGTCCCGGCTGCGCGCCCAGGAGAACGCCCGCCTGGAGCGGGGCCTCCTGCCGACGCCGCTCCTCGACGGCTCACCGCTGCGCTTCGCCGCCCACTACCGCCCCGGCCGCTCCCGCGCGCTGCTCGGCGGCGACTTCTACGACACCGTGCGCACCCCCGACGGCTCGGTGCACGTGATGATCGGTGACGTCTGCGGCCACGGCCCCGACGAGGCGGCGCTCGGCGTGGAGCTGCGGATAGCGTGGCGCGCCCTGACCTTCGCCGGGCTCTGCGGCGACGAGCTGCTGTCCACGCTGCAGAAGGTCCTGGAGCACGAGCGCGCCGACGACGAGATCTTCGCGACGCTCTGCACCGTCGACATCGCCCCCGACGGCCGCCGCGCCGGGCTCTGCCTCGCCGGACACCCGGCGCCGCTGATCGCCCGCGACGGCCGCCTCGCCGAGCTCCTTCCGTACGAGGACGGGGGCCCCGCCCTCGGTCTCCTGCCGCGCGCCCGCTGGCCTCGGCGGCAGGTGGAGCTGGGCGGGACGTGGAGCCTGATGCTCTACACGGACGGGCTGATAGAGGGCCGTATCGGCCAGGGCAACCAGCGCCTGGGCCAGGACGGCATGGTGGAGATGGTCCGCCGCCAGATCGCCGCCGGGCTGCGCGGCGAGGCGCTCCTGGAGGCCGCCGTGAACGAGGTCCGCGACCTCAACGGGGGCGACCTGACGGACGACGTCGCCGTGCTGCTCCTCGACCGGGCGACCGGCGGCCACGGTCGCTGAGGCGGCCGGGGTCAGCGACCGCCGTTGTACGGGCCGTACGGTCCGTCGCTGCTGGAGCCGCCGCGCCGGCCACCACGGCCGGTGATCTGCCGGAGCGCGGGCCGCACGTCCACCATGTACACGATCGTGGCGATCAGGCCGATGATGGGCAGGAACGACAGGATGTCGAAGATCAGGTTCACCACGAAGGCGAGCCCGAGGATGATCAGCCAGAACGGCTTGGTCTTCTTGTCGGCGGCCCGATAGGCGTCCTCGCGCCGGACGGCGGCGTCGACGAGCGCGAATCCGCTGAACACGATCAGGGCCAGCGAAAGCAGCCACATGAAGTTCGCGAACCCCTGCATCAGCACAACGTCCACCACCAGTCTCGGCGCATCGATTACGCGGCCACGGTACCCGCTACCCGGTCAACGGGCCGGGCACTCCACGAGTGCCCGGCCCAGCCGCCCGTTTCCGTTTCCGCTCCCGTCGGCTCGCGCTACTCGGCGGGCGGGGTGCTCTTCTTGTCGGCCGCCTTGTCGGCCGCGGACTTGGCGGTCGTCGACTTGGCCGCCGGGGGCTTGGCCGTGGCGGTCTTCTTCGCGGCGGGCTTCTTCGCCGTCGCGGTGACCGTGTTCCTGGGTCCGGCGGCGGGCGTCGCGCCCGTGGTCGCGGCGGTGGCCGCGGGCGCCGGCTCGGGGTCGGGCTCGACCGTCTCGGCCAGGTCGAGGATCTCCTCGGCCGCCTCGCCGCGCCAGGTCTTCACGGTCTGCTCGCCGTGCTCGGCCACCTCGTCGTACTTCTCGCGCGCCCTGACCGCGAGCTCGGCGGCCACGCCGACGCCGCGCAGCGCGAGGTCCTGCGCGGTCTCGCCGAGCTTCTTCAGGTCGGTGTCGATGCTGCCGAGCACCTCGGTGACCTTGGCCTGGATGGTCTCCTGCGCCTCCTTGGCGCGGGCGGCGGCCTTGTCCTGCACGGCCTTGGTGTCGGCGTTGCGGACCGCCTCGAAGCGGGACGGGGCCTCGGCGATGAGCTGCTCGACGATGGCGGGCACCTTCTTCGCCTGCTGGAAGGCGAGGTCCGCGGACCCGGCGACGAAGTAGGCGGGGGTGGTCGTGGTGAGGGTCTTGCGCAGGTCATCGGTGATGGCCATGACGATGGTCCTCCCGGATTCGCGTCAGCTGGTCCAGCCTGGTTCGGCTCGCCTCAGCCTGTGGGTTTCTGCTTCGGTCGGGCAGCACTGCCGTCGGCCGTACGGGCGCCTTCGACGGTCTCGGTGTCCACATCCGTGTCCGTGTCCGCGTGCGCATCCGCGTACGCGTCTGAATCCGCGTCCGCGTCCACGGGCGCGTCCGTGTACGCGGCCGTCTCGAAGCCGTTCTCCTTGCGGAACGACTCGTAGATCTGCAGCAGCACCTGCTTCTGGCGCTCGTTGATGGAGGGGTCGGCGAGGATGACGGCGCGCGTCTCCAGCTCGTCCCGCTCCTTCTCGTCGAGGATCCCCGCACGCACGTACAGCGTCTCGGCGGAGATCCGCAGGGCCTTGGCGACCTGCTGCAACACCTCGGCGCTCGGCTTGCGGAGGCCGCGCTCGATCTGGCTCAGATACGGATTGGACACCCCGGCGGCGTCGGCGAGCTGCCGCAACGACAGCTGCGCGGTGCGCCGCTGCTCGCGCAGGTACTCGCCGAGATTGCCGACGTTGAGTGATGCCATGCCTCGATGGTGCACCATCCCTGCTAACTCTTGCAAGCACCTGCTTGCAAAAGTGCGCTACACCACGTCAACTCCCGTGCGGCCGAGCACGACGCGCGACCGCGTCGACCGTCACGTCGACGATCGCCCGGAGTTCCTCCGGGCTCGCCCCTCCCCTGCCCATCACCGCGAGGGACTGGTTCACGGCCGCTACGTGCACGGCGAAGTCCTCGGCGTCCTCGTCGGACATTCCGCCGGCCTTCAGCGCGGCGCGCAGGCGCGGGCGTTGGAGGCCGAACAGCTCTTTGACGTGCTCCGCGACGCTCGGGCTCAGCGTCGGGCCCGCCATGACCGACTGGGCCATCAGGCACCCGTCGGGCACGGCGGGGTCGGCGATGCGCCCCAAAGTGACGTCGAAGAAGGCACGGACGGCGGCGACGGGGTCATCGGCCGCGCGCGAGAGGGCGGCGTCGAACTTGTCGCCGTAGCGCGCGGCATAGCGATCCAGGCAGCGAAGGAAGAGCCCGTCCTTGCCGCCGAGCGAGGAGTAGATCGAGCTGCGGTTCAGGCCGGTCGCGCGGGACAGGTCGTCGAGCGAGGTGCCGGCGTAGCCGGAGCGCCAGAACTGGATCATCGCGACGTCGAGCACCGTGTCCATGTCGAACTGCTTCTTGCCTGCCATGCGGCCCATCCTCCCATCTTGAACTGATCAGTTCAAGACGTGTTAGCGTCGCACCACGGTCCACCCGCCTCGATGGAGGATTGACATGACCAACCCCGTCCCCGCCCTGCCCCTGCACGACCTGGCCGGGTTCAGGCACCGCTGGGTCGACGCCGACGGCGTCCGCCTGCACGTCGTCGAAGGCGGCCGGGCGGACGGGCCGGCCGTCGTGCTGCTCACCGGGTTCCCGCAGACGTGGTGGGCCTGGCGGAAGGTCATGCCCGCTCTCGCCGAACGGTTCCGGGTCATGGCGATCGACATGCCGGGCCAGGGCAGTTCCGAGCGTCCGGAGCGCGGCTACGACACGCACACGGTCGCCGCGCACGTCCAGGCCGCCGTGAACGCCCTCGGCGTGCGGGACTACTGGCTCGCCGGGCACGACATCGGCGCCTGGGTCGCCTTCTCCCTCGCCCTGAACCACGAGAGCCGGTTGCACGGGGTCGCGCTGCTCGACGCCGGCATTCCCGGTGTCACCCTGCCGGATGCGATCCCCCTCGACCCGGCTCTGGCGTTCAAGACCTGGCACTTCGCGTTCCACGTGGTGCCCGGCCTTCCCGAGACGCTGATAGGCGGCCGGGAACGGGAGTACGTCAGCTGGTTCCTGAAGACCAAGTCCCTGGCGCCCGACGCGTTCGAGGACGCGGAGCTCACGCACTACGGCGCGGCCCTCGCCGCCGAGGGCGGCCTGCGCGCCGGCCTCGCCTACTACCGCGACGCCGCCGAGTCCACGCGCCGGAACCGCGCGGCACTCGAACGACGGCGCCTGGCCGTGCCCGTCCTCGGAATCTCCAGCAGCCACGGCTCGATCCCGGACATGGCGGCCTCCATCGGCCCGTGGGCCGAGAACGTGACCGGCGTCATCGTGCCCGACGCCGGCCACTACATCCCCGAGGAGCAGCCCGAGGCCGTCGCCACCGCCCTCACCGACTTCTTCGGCGGCCGTTAGCGCTCCGGCCGGGGCGAGCCCCGTGGCCGTGGGGGGCCAGGTCGAGAGGGCGGCGAACCCGCCGCCGACCACCGGGGGGTGGGACGGCGGACGGAGCTGGTGGAACCACGACCGCGATCCGGCCGTGTCAGCGGCCTTCCGGCCCGGTGGCCAGGTCGGGCCGACCTGGGCCGTGCGGCCGTGGCCGCGGGACGCGGGACGCGGGCGGCCGGGGAGCCTCGGTGACGACCTGGCTGGAGGCCGGCGAGCAGATGACCGCCCTCGCGGTCGGCGTCCGGGCCCTCCTCGCCGAAGGGCACCGGTGACGCCCTCATCCCGACGCCCCCATGGCCCCGACCGCCCCCAGCGCCACGTCCACCGTCCTGCGCAGCCCCGCCGCCTCCGCCCCCGCGCGTGAGCGCAGGTTCACCCCGTAGGCGAGGAGCGCGAGGGTCTCGGCGGCGGCGTCGACGTCCGCCCCCGGGGACAGGTCCCCCTGCGAACGCGCCGTCAGCAGTGCCGTGCACATCGCCCCCCGCAGCCGCTCGTGGTGGTCGTCGAGCAGGCCCCGCACCTCGGGGTCGTCCCGTTCGCCGCCCGCGTGGGCGTTGACGGCCATGCAGCCCCAGCCCGCGTAAGGGCCCGTGCAGCGCAGTTCGATGAGCCCGGCGAAGAACTCGCGGATCGCGGGGAGCCCCCGGCCGTCCTCGGCCACGAAGGCGAACGCCCGGTGGGAGTGGTCCCGCAGGTAGCGGCGCAGGGCGGCGAGGTACAGCTCCCGCTTGCCGCCGAAGGTGGCGTACAGGCTGGAGCGGTTGAGGCCCGTCGCCGTCGCCACGGCCTGGATGGACGTCGTGGCGGCGCCGTGCTCCCAGAAGAGCCGGACGACGCGGTCCAGCGCCTCGTCCGGGTCGAAGTGCTTGATGTCGGGCATGAGTTCGGGGCTCCCGCGTTCTTGGAACGTTGATTTCAAGATACCCCTTGACGGCCTCCCGGGACCTCACCATGCTGAAGATCCTGAAACGGGCGTTCCAAGTTCGGCGTGCACCCGGTGCGCGCCCCTTTCCCAGCGGGCGCCCACACACGGAAGGCCCACCGCCATGACGCTCAGGGACGAACTCCGAGACCTGTACGAGAACGGCCACCGCAAGCTGCCCGCCGACGTCCTGGAGGTCATGGACCGCGGCGCCGCCGAACTGCTCGCCACCCGCATCGCCGAGAACGCCCTCACCACCGGCGACCGGGCGCCCCGCTTCACCCTCCCCTCGGCCACCGGCGACGAGGTCTCCCTCGACGCCCTCCTGGCCGAAGGGCCCGTCGTCCTGACCTTCTACCGCGGCGCCTGGTGCCCCTACTGCAACCTCGCCCTGCGCGCCCTCCAGCAGCACCACGACGCCCTCACCGCCCGCGGCGCCCGCCTCGTGGCCGTCTCCCCGCAGATCCCCGACGAGAGCCTGACCCTCACCGAGAAGGAGCGGCTCGGCTTCGACGTCCTCAGCGACCTCGGCTCCGACGTCGCCAAGCAGTACGGGATCGCGTTCGACCTCTCCGATGAACTCGGCGCCCTCTACGACCGCCTCGGCTTCGAACTGCACCGCGTGAACGCCGGCCACGCCCGCACCCTGCCGCTGCCCGCCACCTACGTCATCGACCGTGCGGGCGTCATCCGCTGGGCGTTCGTCGACGCCGACTACTCCGTACGGGCCGAGCCCTCCGACATCCTGGCCGCACTCGACTCCCTCACGGGGCCCGAGCCGAAGAAGGACCGCCGGTAGTCGCCCGGCGCCACCCCGACCTGCTTGAGGAAGTGGTGGCGGAGGTTGTTGGCGGTGCCGAGGCCACTCAGCTCGCCCACCTTCTCGACCGGCAGGTCCGTCGACTCCAGGAGGCTCTGCGCGCGGGCGACACGCTGGTTGAGCAGCCATTGCAGCGGGGTGGTGCCCGTGGCCGCCTGAAGCCTGCGGTAGAAGGTGCGCGGGCTCATCGCCGCCCTGCGCGCCAGGTCGTCGACCGTCAGCGGGCGGTCCAGACGGCCGCGGGCCCACTCCAGTACGGGGCCGAGCCCCGCGTCGTCCGTCTCCGGCACCGCCAGGTCGATGAACTGGGCCTGGCCGCCGGTGCGGTGGGCGGGGACCACCATGCGCCGGGCCAGCTGGTTCGCCACGTGCGCGCCGAGGTCGCGGCGGACCAGATGCAGGCAGAGGTCCAGGCCCGCCGTCATGCCCGCGCTGGTCAGGACGGAGCCGTCGTCCACGTAGAGGACGGAGTCGTCGACCTCCACCTTCGGGTATCTGGCGGCCAGTTGGGCGGTGTGCATCCAGTGCGCGGTGGCCCTGCGGCCGTCCAGGAGGCCCGCCTCGGCGAGCGCGAAGGCGCCGGTGCAGAGGGAGACCATGCGGGCGCCCCGCGCGTGGGCCGCGCGCAGGGCCTCGGCCAGCCCGGCCGGCAGCGGCGCGCCCTCGTCGACGCAGGCGTCCGGCACCGAGGCCACCACGACGGTGCCGACGCCGGCCAGCCCTTCGAGGCCGTATGGGGTGCGCAGCGCCAGGCCGAAGTCGGCGTCGGCAGGGTCGGGTCGGCCGGTCGAGCAGAGCCGCAGGTCGTACCAGGGGTCGCAGAGGTCGGGCTGCGGCTTGCCGAACACCGTGATCGGGATGCTCAGTTCGTACAGGTCCCAGGACGGGAACCCGATCTCGTCGGCCACCACCACCGCCACGGAACCAGCGCTCATGCCGTGAGCGTACGAGGCCGTGGTCACCCGGCGCCCCGGTGGCAGGAATTTGGTGAGCACCGTCATCACTGTCACTGTTCGGCGTCGCCACGCCCTGCGAGCGTGATCCCCATGAACGCCGACAGCAACAGCCGTCCCGTGAACGCCGACAACAACAGCCCTGCGGCCACCCCCGCCCGCACCCCCGTCACCGTCATCGGCCTGGGCCTCATGGGTTCCGCCCTCGCCTCGGCCCTGCTCGACCGCGGGCACCCCGTCACCGTCTGGAACCGCTCGCCGGAGAAGGCGAAGCCGCTGGCCGACCGGGGCGCACGGGTGGCGGGGACCCCGGCGGACGCGGTCGCCGCGAGCGGGCTCGTCCTCGCCTGCGTACTCGACTACGACGCCCTGCACACCGTCCTCGACCCGCTCGCCGAAGCGGGCGCGCTCACCGGAAAGGCCCTGGTCAACCTCACGTCCGGCGCGCCCGAGCAGGCCGAGGCGATGGCGGCCTGGGCCGAGGAGCACGGCGCCGGCTACCTCGACGGCGGCATCATGACGACCCCGCCGGGCGTCGGGAACCCCGAGATGATGTTCCTCTACAGCGGCTCCGAGGACGTCTTCACGGCCCACCGCCCGGTCCTCGCGGCCCTCGGCGACCCGCTCCACCTGGGGTCCGCGCCCGGCCTCGCCTCGCTCTACGACTCCGCCCTGCTCGGCCTGATGTGGGCCGCCTTCACCGGCTGGCTGCACGGCACCGCCCTGGTGACCGCCGACGGGACGTCCGCCACGGACTTCACGCGGGTCGCGCTGCGCTGGCTGAACGGCGCCGTCTCCCTGTTCCTCACGACGTACGCGCCGCAGGTGGACGCCGGGCGCTATCCGGGGGACGACGCCACCGTCGACGTGCAGATCGCGGCGATCGGCCACCTCATCCACGCCGCAGAGGCGCGCGGCGTCGACAACGCCCTGCCGGAGCTGATCAGGTCGACGATGCGGCGCGCCGCCGACGCGGGCCACGGGTCCGACAGCTATGCCGGGGTGATCGAGGTGCTGCGCGGCCCGTCCGCCCGCTGACACGCCGGATCGGGGAATTCCACCCCGGGCCGGGGCGGAGACGTCCAGGATAATGAGGACTGTCCGACCGTCGCCGGCACCCGGGGGGAAGCCACCATGAACCGTCCGCTGCGGCACATAGCCGTCTTCTGCGGAATCCTCACGCTGGCCCTGCTGCTGCGGGCGACCTGGGTGCAGTTCGCGCGGAACGACGATCTGGCGAACCACGAGAAGAACCGCCGCGTGCAGATCGAGGCGTTCTCCCACCCGCGCGGCGACATCATCGTCGGCGGCAAGTCCATCACCGGTTCGAAGAAGACGTCCGGCACCGACTTCGCGTACAAGCGGACCTTCAAGGAGGGCCCGATGTACGCGCCGGTGACGGGCTACTTCTCGCAGGCCCAGGGCGCCACCCTCCTGGAGGGCGTCCACAACGGCATCCTCAGCGGCAACGACGACCGGCTCTTCATCAAGCGCACCCTGGACATGCTGACCGGCGAGAAGCAGCAGGGCGGCGACGTCGTCACCACCATCGACCCCAAGGCCCAGAAGGCCGCGTACGACGGGTTGGTGAAGCTGAACGCCAAGGGCGCCGTCGTCGCGCTCGACCCCCGCAGCGGCAAGGTGCTCGCCCTGGCCAGCACCCCTTCGTACGACCCCTCGGTCTTCGCGGGCATCTCGGCGGACGAGGGGCGCGAGTTCAAGCGGCTCGACCGGCGCAAGGACAAGCCGCTGAGCAACCGCGCGCTGCGCGAGATCTACCCGCCCGGCTCCACGTTCAAGATCCTCACCGCCGCCGCGGCCCTGGAGCACGGCGTCGTGACGGACATCGACGAGCCGACCGACGCCGAGACCCCGTACAAACTGCCCCTCAGCTCCACCCGCATCGGCAACGACGTGCCCGACTCCAACTGCGACAAGGTCTCGGTGAAGACCGGCATGCAGTGGTCCTGCAACAACGTCTTCCTCGACCTCGCGGACAAGGTCGGCAAGGACAAGATGCGCGAGACGGCGGAGCAGTTCGGCTTCAACGAACAGCAGTACGTCCCCGTACGCGCCGTCGCGAGCAGTTACCCGAAGGACCTCGACAAGCCGCAGACCGCGCTGACCGGCATGGGCCAGGGCAGCCTGACCAGCACTCCGCTCCAGATGGCGATGGTCACGGCGGGCCTCGCCAACGACGGCAAGGTCATGAAGCCCTACCTGGTCGAGGAGCTGCGCGGCCCCGACCTCTCCACGATCGAGAAGGCCGAGCCCGACCAGCTCAACCAGGCCGTCTCCGAGGACACCGCGGAGAAGGTGCAGGAGATGATGGAGAACACCGTCGAGAACGGCACCGCGAACAAGGCGAGGATCGACGGCGTCACGGTCGGCGGCAAGACCGGCACCGCGCAGCACGGCGCGGACGTCAACGACGAGCGGCCGTACGCCTGGTTCGTCTCCTACGCCAAGTCCCCCGGTGGCGACGGCGGGTCACCGGTCGCCGTCGCGGTCTTCGTCGACCCGTCCCAGATGGACATCCCCCGCTCGGAGATCGCGGGCGGCAAGCTGGGCGCGCCGATCGCCAAGGCGGTCATGGAGGCGGTCCTGGAGCGCTGAGCCGGGGGCGGCCTCACTCCTGCCAGGGGAGCGGCCTGCTGTGCAGGACGTCGAGGCGGGAGACGGCGCGCGTCAGCACGACGTACAGCCGGTGCGGCCCGCGCCGCTCGGCCTCCGCGATCTCGGCGGGTTCGACGGCGACGACGTGGTCGTACTCCAGGCCCTTGGCGAGCGAGGCGGGCAGGACGCTCACGCGCGCCTCCGGTTCGTCGGGGGTCGACGTCGCGATGCCGGCGGTGGTGAGGGCCGCGCGCAGCCGCTCGGCCGAGCGGTCGGCGGCGATGACCCCGATGGAGCCCTCCCGCCCCAGCGCCGCGCGCACCGCCTCGACCGCGGCGGGCACCACGTCCCGCACCTCGCGGACGGTCAGCTCCCCGTCGTCGCGCATCGAACGCGCGGGCGGCACGTCGACGTCCAGTTGCCCGAGCAGCCGGTTGGCGAGCCCGATGATCGCCCTCGGCACGCGGAAGCCGGTGGTCAGCGGGGTGACCTCGGCCTCCGGCTTCCCGAGGTGGCCGAGCAGCTCGGGCCAGCCGCGGGCCGCCCAGGGCGTCGTGGCCTGCGCCAGGTCGCCGAGCACCGTCAGCGAGCCGAAGTCCGCCCTGCGCGCGATGGCCCTGCACTCCATCGGCGAGAGGTCCTGCGCCTCGTCCACGACGATGTGCGCGTACCCCGCGGGCCGTTCGAGCAGCCCCTCGATCTCGTCCATCAGCACGAGGTCGGCGGCGGTCCACTTCGCCGACTTGTGCGAGCGCGGCGGGTGGGCCCAGCGGATCGCCCGCTGCTCGTCCGCGTCGAGGACTCCGTCAGCCGCCTCGGCCAGCGCCGCCGGGTCGGCGAGCAGCACCGCGAGGACCTCGTCTGCCCTGACCCTGGGCCAGCTCCCGTCGACGAACGCGCTGACGGCGCGGGCCCCGGAGATCTTCCGCAGCCAGGTGCCGTCGCGCGGCCCCGAACGCCGCTCGGCCTGCTCCCGCACGAGCCGCACGGCCCTGCTGCGCACCCGCTCACGCCCCGTGGCGTACGGCGGCTCCTCGTCCCGCACGGCCGCGACGATGCCCGCGAGGTCAGCGAGCGGCACCCGCCAGCGGTACGAGCCGTCGGGCACCGCGAGGTCGCCGGTGGGCGGCGCGACGCGGGCGTAGAGCGCGCGGCGCAGCACCTCGGCCATGCGGGCGTCGTGCTTGACTACCGCGGCGGCCTCGTCGTCACGGGCGCGCACGGGGTGCCGCCCGACCTCGTCCGCCACGGTGGACTGCCGCACGCCGCTCTCGCCGAGCGAGGGCAGCACCTCGGCGATGTAGCGCAGGAAGGTGCGGTTGGGCCCGAGGATGAGCATCCCGGAACGCCGTACGCGCTGGGGGTGCGTATAGAGCAGATACGCCGCCCTGTGCAGCCCGACGGCGGTCTTGCCGGTGCCGGGGGCGCCCTGGACGCAGAGGGAGGCGGCGAGTTCCCCGCGTACGAGGTCGTCCTGCTCGGGCTGGATGGTGGCGGCGATGTCCCGCATGGGGCCGACGCGGGGCCGCTCGATCTCACGGGCGACGATGCGGCTGCCCTGCGGGCGGGCGTGGGCCGCGACGCGTTCGCCTCGGCCTGCGCCGAGGGGTTCGTCCTCCATGCCGGTGAGGTCGGCGGAGTCGCCCTTGCTGCCGGGGGCCCAGCCGAACCGCCGCCGGACGGCGACGCCCTGCGGGTCGCGGGCGCCTGCCTGGTAGAACGCCCGCGAGACGGGCGCCCGCCAGTCGACCACCAGCGGGGGCGCGGCGGGGTCCTCGGTGATGCGCAGCCGACCGATGTAGTACCGCTGCCGCCGGTGCTCCCCGGCCCCCTCGTCCCCGAAGTCGAGCCGCCCGAAGAACAGCGGCGCCTCGGGAAGCTCCCGCAGGGCTTTGGCGTGACTGCGGAACCGGTACCCCAGCACTTCGGCGTCGGCGCCCGACGCGGACACGTCGGCGCCGGTGACGACGCGCTCCTGGGCACCGTCGACCATGCCGCGGAGGGCGGCGCGGCAGATGTCGTGGTAGCGGCGCTCCTCGGTGAGGGCGGTCGCGGAGGCCGGAGGGTGAGGGGGCGTCGTCGTCGCGGGGCGGGGGTGGGTCATGGGAGCGAGACTAACGCAACCCGGTAATATTTGTAACTAGGTAACGCTTCTACGCAGTGCCGTTACCGGATAACGTCTATATCCGTAACCGGGTCTCACCCGCCGCCTACACTCCCCTCATGACCACGGAAGACGACAACGGCGCCGAGACGGGCACGGGCGCCGGCACCCTCGCCTCCCCCTCCCCCGGCCTGCCCGGCCTGCGGGAACGCAAGAAGGCCCAGCGCTACCAGGCGATCTCCGAGGCGGCGATCGCCCTCTTCCTGGAGAAGGGCTACGACAAGGTGTCCGTGGCGGAGGTGGCAGCGGCGGCCGAGATCTCGAAGCCGACCCTGTTCCGCTACTTCGCGTCCAAGGAGGACCTGGTCCTCCACCGCTTCGCCGACCACGAGGACGAGGCCGCCCGCGTGGTCGCCGACCGCCCCGCCAAGCGGCCCGCGCTCGACGCGCTGCAACGCCACTTCCTGGACGGCCTGGAACGCCACGACCCGGTGACCGGCCTCAACGACGCCCCCGGAGTCCTCGCCTACCTGCGGCTCCTCTACGGCACCCCGGCCCTGGTGGCCCGCCTGTACGCCTACCAGGACCGCTCCGAGCGCGCCCTGGCCGAGGCACTGCTCACCGCACACGGCGGCAACACCCTCGAAGCCCGCCTCGCCGCCGGCCAGATCGTGACCGTGCGGCGCGTCCTCGCGGAGGAGAACATGCGCAGGATCAAGGCGGGCGAGAGCGCGGCGGCGGTTTGGCCGGACGCGGTGACCTCAGCGAACAGGGCGTTCACCCAACTCAGGTCGGGCCTGGCGCGCTACGCGTGACGCCACCCTGAACCTGCCGCCCCGCCCGCGTCGCGTCGCGTCGGCGTGGGCCTGCTCTCATCGGCGTGCGCCCACTTCCTCAGCGCCTCCACGATGCGGGCCCGGGCGGGCACACTCGTCATGCCGAGCGCGGGCCCGGCGGCGACCAGGACGGTACGGATCTTCTCGGCGGCCCTGAAGAGCGAACGGTCGGCGAAGCCCTGGCGTAGATCCAGGGTGAGTGAGGCGCGGATGGCGTCCGTGAAAACAGACTGCGCTCTTTTGTAGTCGAGGAGGCGAGGCAGATCGTCCCGCCAGTTGTCGGAGCTCCCCGGCCTCGCGTCGTCGACGGCATGGCGCCAGGAACGGATGACATCGGCTTCCTGGTCCGGCCGGTACCGCATGAGATACAGGTGGGTGGCCAGGTCGTACAGAGGGTCGCCGATCATTGCCAGCTCCCAGTCGATGGTCCAGAGCCGGCCCTCGGGGTCGACGATGAAGTTCTCTCGGTGCAGATCTCCGTGGAGCAGTGAGAAGGGGCGGCTGCTCATGCCCGCGACGCGTTCTCGCAGCTTCCCGAAACAGTCGGGCCTGATGCCGAGCGAGTGGAACAGTCCGCCGAATCTCCGCGCGTTGCCGAGGTAGACCCTTTCCTCTGTGAAGCAGATCAGCCGCTCCAGGAACCCGGCTGTGTCCCCGTCGGCCGGCCGGTCCTCCGCGGCGCAGTCGCGTTCGGCTTTCAGCTCTTGGTGGTCGACCCGGCCCAGTTCGCCGAAGAGTTCCGCGATCTGGGCGAGCAGGTGCCGCGGGATGACGTCGTCGAACGTGTGGCGTGAACCGAGCGTGCCGCCCTCGATGAACCGCTGAAGGCCGCACTCACCGACATCGATGACCTCGGGAATCCTGCTGATGCGGCCGTCAAGCGCCCGCAGCAGTTCCTCCTCCGACCTGAAGCAGCGCCGGTCGAAGTAGAGCAGGTCCTTGCGGGGCTCACGGCACTTCCAGCGGCCGCTTCCGACCGTCCCGGGCTCATGCGGCAGCGGGAACACGTAGGTCTCGTGGTGGTAGCCCTTCAGGGGCCCGATGAGGAACTTCTCGTCGCCACTGACCCGAGCGGCGAGTTCGCGGGCCGCGGTAGGCGCTGCGGATGGTGGCATGACGTGCTCTCAGCCAGGACTGACCCGAGGGTGCGGAAGGGGAGCAGGTTACTACTGTGATCCACAGTTCAACTGCCGTTGCCCCCAACTGTCCGGCCACACAACCCCCAGAGGTGACCAATGCGTTCACACGTCCGGACGCATGCCCGTCGACGAACGCACGAGGGATCCGTTGGCCCGGCGATCCGACGTGGTCCACACTGACGGGGATGACTCTCCAGCCGACAGTGGGACGGCCACTGTTCGGCCAGAGAGGAGTGACCGACTACGGCCTCATCCCGCCCGGGGCTCGGCGTACGGTGGCTGCCTGGAGGGGTGTTGTAGTGGCTGCCTGTCTCTCGTCACCGATGACCGGTGTGCGCGACAGCGCCGCGAACCCGTGGGCCGAACGGGACCGCCTTCGCGCCATACACCCGGAGCTGGCCGACGCGCTGGACGCCGTGATGTTTGGGCGCCCTTATCGAGACCGTCGACGTGACGCAAGAGCCCGGCCTGTCCGACCCAGGGATGTATCTGAGGACGGCGCCGGAGCCGACGGGGCAAGTGAATCTTGAATGCAGCCCCGCATCCACCCGTGTCCGACGAGAATGTGGATACGCGAACACAAAGGGAGTGATCATGTCGAACGGCATCTCCGTCAGCGACCAGTTGGGCCCGTACGAGTGGTCCAATGAGGAAACGGCAGCGTATGAGGCGGCGATCGAGGCGATCAACAGGGTGGTGGGCGCCTACAGCGCGGTCATCTCTGCCGAAGAGACCAAGGACGCTCCAGAGCAGGACGTCATCGACAACGCCCGCGCCGCCCAATCCCGGCTGGCCCGCGCACGCGAAAGCCTGCGCTCGTCTGATCACGAACAGATCGCAGCAGCCCGCGCTCACTACGCGCAGCTCGCCCGTGACGTCGTGGCAGGCATCGCGTGACAGACCCGAGTGAAGCCGAGCGGTACCAGCTGTCCTCGGCAGAGAATGAGCGCATCTTCCGTGAGCGCATCGTGCCGGACTTGCTCCAGGGACGGACGCCACACGAAACGCCGACGATCGTCTTCCTCATCGGCCAACCCGGCGCCGGTAAGAGCCGGGTCACCGAAATGATGGCCGCGCAACTCAACCGGCACGGCGGATTCGTGGATGTCGATAGCGACCTCTACAAGCCGTACCATCCGGCGTATGCGGAGCTGATGGCTCAGGACGACACTCTCATGGCCGCTTACACGCGCGCCGACGGGCGGGCATGGATGGCGCAAGCCGAGCAGTACGTCCGCGACCACGGCCTGCACGCGATCATTCAAGAGACCTCCCAGAACGCTGAGGCCGTCGAGCACAAGATGCGGTCCTACCGGGAATCCGGTGCACGCATCGAGGCTCTATTCATGGGGGTACCGCGGGCGATGAGCAACCAAGGGATTATTGCGCGGTACTTCGAGCAACTAGCCGACCAGGGCCAGGGACGGCTCACTGTGCAGGCCAACGCAGACGAGTCCTACCGTGGCATCCTGGACCTGGCCGATCGTGTCGACGCCGGCAAGCTGGTCGACCTGGCCAGCGTCTACCGACGCGGCGAGACCAAACCTCGCTACAGCAACGCTCTGGACAGCTCAGGGACATGGGCCAACCCTACGAGCCTGCGGCAGAGCCTGGACAGCGAACGCACCCGATCCTGGACAGAGGCCGAGAGCAGCGGATTCGTCACCACACAGTTGCGGCTGCGGGAAGCCAGCCGCAGCCTCGGTGGTGACTGGCCGGCCCGCCTCGCAGCAATCGAAACGCAGGCATTGCCGCTATTGCCCCCCGCAGCCCGCGCAGGTCTGGGACCAGCCCGGCCTTCCTCGGCGGCTGCACGCGCCCGCAGTACCACTACGGGCGGGCGGCCCTCCGCTTCCGGAGCAAAGCCAGCGAACCAGTCCCGCCCGGAGGCATATCAGTCCGGGCCCGAGCAGCGCCGAGGGCCACGGAAATAGGCGATCTCGCCTCGGACCGCTGCCATACGTGCACCGTCATCAAATGCTCCACAGCAGCGGGGTCGCATGACCGCGCGGGCCCTGACTGCCCGTCTGCGAGGGGTGGTCGGGGCCGGCCCATGTGACCAGATCGAGCACATCCCAGGCGGTCTCCTCCGTTGGTGTTGCTGCGGAGACCCTCGCCGTCCGCGTGTTGCTCCCTCCCATCCAGGAGTGCCGCCGTCCAGACGGCCCACATGCGCGTTTGCTGCTGTACACGCTGTTCCGCAGGCGATGAGCCCGGGTGCTCGGCGGGCGCGGGGCATCCGTCAGGCTGGCGAGGCGCTGACTCGCCCACTGCTTCCGATGCCGACCCGCAGCGCTCGGCCCCTGCCCCGCTCTGTCTGGTCGAGGAGTTCGAGGCAGACGCCAAAACCGATGGAGGCGGCAGCTGAAGGCATCAATGCGACTGCTCCACTCACCCCGGCTCGTGGTTCCAGGCGCTCGGCACGCGGCCCGGGAGACGGTGGTTGACCTGGTGTTCGCCCTTGGTGCAGCCCTGGAAGGGGCCGTTGGGGGCGCGCAGCTCGGTCATGGTCGGCCGGTAGTGGTCGCGGTGCCAGACGCTGGGACCGGTGTAGCCGCATACGGCGGGGTCGGTGAGTTCCTGCCATGCCAGCCACAGGGCGTGCAGGTGCGGGATGACGCCGGTGTCGTGGTCCATCCACTGCGGGCACCAGCGGGCGTCCGCGGACGCCTCACCGAGGTAGCCGGGGACGAGGACGCCCTCGACCCACTCGATCAGGGCGCGCAGCTCCTCGTCGTAGACGGGCGAGTCGAGCAGCAGGATGAACGGCGGGTACTGCGGCTCCTCCTCTTCCTCCTCGGCAGGCTCCGCCTCGGGCTCGCTGGTCCCGGGGGACACGTCGTTGGCTTCGTGGCCTACCGGATAGGGGTCGAGCGGGTCGCCAGTGCCGCCTGCCAGGCGTTGTATCTGCGCCTCCAGGCGGCGCACTGTCGCCTTGAGGTCCTCGATCTCCTCATACATCAGGCGCTCGACGGGCAGGTCGTCCCCGCTGTCCTCGCCGAAGGGGCGGCTATCGGACATCGCGGGCCTTCTTGCGCAGCTCGTAGGCGCCGACCGCTCGCTTGGTGATGGCGGCCTCCTCTGCGGCCATCTGCGGGCCCAGGTGCGCCATGGCCTTCTCCTCGTACCAGGGGCGCAAGGAGATCTGTGCCACCGGGGCGCCGGTGGCCAGCAGCAGTGCGGTGCCCTTGCGCATGGCGCGGATGTCGGCGACCTCCATGATCTGCTCGCGCTGTTCGCTGACGGAGTGGGAGCCCCCGTCCTTGGACTTGGAGTGCGAGCCGCGCAGCACGGTGTGCGGGCCGACCATGCTGGCGACGTCCTGGGCGAACTTGGCGTCGTCCACGCCCACGCCGATCAGCTTCTTCGTGGCGGCCGACCACAGGGCGTCCATGCCCACCTCGCCCCAGGCTTTTACGCCCTGGCGGTAGGACTGAAGGATCGTGTAGGGGGTGATGCCGCGCGAGCCGAGGTGGGAGTACAGGTCCGGCAGGTCGGCGATCTTGCAGATGTTGGCGGCCTCGTCCAGGACGGCGCGCATCGGGTCGGGCAGGCGCCCGCCGTGCCGCTCGCCGGCCTCGGATGCTGCGGTGAACACCGAGTCGGCGAGCGCGGCGACGACCGCGGAGGCGGGCCCGCCTTTCTTGCTGAGCAGATAGAGCGTGTCGTGGGAGAGCGCGAACGCCTCCGGGTCGAACTTGGGGCGGTGCGGATCGGGCGTCACCCAGGCCAACACCCGTTCGTCGCGCAGCGCCGAGACCGCCGAGCGGGCGTTCTGGAAGATCCCCGACTGGGTCTCCTCGGCGATGTTGATGGAGGAGTCGACCTGTTCGGCGAGCACCGCTTCGTGCTGGTAGAGGATGGACAGCGGCGCTTTCTCGTTGGGGTCGGCGAGCCAGCGCAGCACATCGCGCACGGTGCCGCCGTCGTGCCAGGCGGCGCGGAAGTAGCCCACCAGGACGTCGGCGGCGGACTGCGACCAGAAGGGGTCGGCCGACTCGCTGCTGATCTGGCCGACGAAGTGGGAGGCGAGGCGTTCGGCGCCGTCGATGGTCTCGGCCTGGGCGATCATGTCCCACCACATGGCGCGCTCGGTCTGCGCCACTCCCTGGGTGTCCAGCACCCAGCAGGTGCCCGCGCGGCCGCGCGAGGCGTAGGTGGCGGCGTATACGTCGGCCTTGTTGGAGGTCATCAGCAGCGCGGCGGGAGCCTCCTCGGCGACGGGGATGGCCAGCGCGGTGGACTTGCCCGCGCGCGGAGCCATGATCGCGACGTAGGTGTCCTCGTCGCTGCCGCGCAGCTCCACACCGCTGGGCATGTGGTCGCCGAGCAGGACGCCCCTGTCGGCGGCCTTGAGGTCGGTGGGCTTGGTGCCCTTCAGGGCGGGCCGCAGCCGGACCGCGGTGCGCGCGGCCGCCTTGGGCGTCATCTCCCGCACATCGGCGAGCGTGGCCAGGTGGGAGGGGTTGCGGAACCATTTCAGCGCCCACCGCACGCCCCACACCACGAAGACCAGCAGCGCAAGGTCGCCGACGGTGGCGCCGATCGCGGAGGCGGTCTGCGAGGCGGGCCAGACGCTCGACCAGTCCCGGGCCATGTCGAACACGGTCAGCGGTGAGAGCGGGGCGACCGGGTCGCCGGTCAGTGCCGCGCCGGCGGCCGCGCCGCCCCACGCCCCGGCGGCCAGCAGCGCTCCCGCCCCGGCGGCGGTGCCGCCCGCGATCCACAGCTTGTCGCTCTCGGTCAGCATCGGTGCTGCTCCTCCCCCGGCATGCCCCGCGCCCTACGCGGCGGGGGTGTTGGCGTCCGTCTGGTACAGCCGCTTCTCGGCGGCGGTGAGTTCGGTGGCCGCGGCGATGCCCGGCCTGGTCCCGATCTTGATGAGGTATTTGCCGCGGCCCGGGTGGATTTGGTCGGTGCCGTCCAGGCCGGTGGAGGTGGCGCTCGCCCACGACTGGATGATCAGGCGTTCCTGTTCGGTCAGCGCCCGCTTGCCGGTCACCCGCTGAAGTTCCTCGCCGGTGGAGGCGCCGATCACCCAGGTGTCGCAGCGGTCCATCAGGCCGCGCGCCTTGACCCGGTCCTCCTCGGTCGGCAAGCTCTCGGCGTCCAGCAGTGAGTGCGTCACGAAGATCGTCACGTCGTCGTAGAGGCGGTTGAGGCGGCTGATGCTGTCCATGGCGTCCACCAGGCCCGGCCCCGAGCGCAGGGCCCGCCACATCTCGTCCATCGGCAGGACCAGGCGGCGGTTCATCACGCCGATGGTGCGGGCGGTGTCCACCGCGGCGTACGTGTACGCCCAGGTGGCGATCATCCCTGCGGAGATGACGTCGTTGCCGCGGCTGCGCAGCGCGGAGATGTCCACGCTCACCGCCGGTGCGTTCAGGTCGATGGCGGCCGTGGTGGGCCCGTCGAACAGGCCCTTCAGCGGGCCGTCGCAGAGGTTCTCCAGGCCCGCGATCAGGCTGCGGGTTAGGTCGGTGTAGCGCTCCTCGTGGGAGGCGGCGAGCTTGTCGCGCAGGTGCTGCGGGCCCTGGCGCAGCACGTTGATGACATCGCGGATGACCGGATCGTCCGCGGTCGCGCCGTCAGCCAGGGACACCGCCGTGTTCAGCGCCGACCAGTCGACCTCCGAGGGCTGTCGGCCCAGCCCGGCCCGGGTGGCCAGCAGTGCCCCCAGCGCGTCCAGGCGGCGGCCCTGCACCGCCTCTTCCAGCACGACCCGCTCCTTGGCGGGCAGGCTGGCGATATGGGTCTTGAGCGGGCCGGAGTCCAGCGGATTCAGGCGCTGCCCGGCGGCGCCGATCCGCACCACGCTGCCGCCCAGGGCCTCGACGAGCGGGGTGTACTCGCCCTTGACGTCGCCGGGCACCACGACCATGTGCCCGTAGGCGGAATAGACCAGACAGATCCGCTTGACCAACGCGGACTTGCCCGCGCCCGGCTGGCTCATGACCCATACGCCCGGGTTGGTGGTCAGCCTGCCGGTCCAGCCGCTGGGGTCCACACAGACGAGTTCGCCGGTGAGCACGTCGCGGCCCACCGGCACACCGCGCGGCGGCAGTCCGGCCCCGAGCAGGAAGGGGTACACGGCACCGACCTGGGTGGACGGCCCGGTGTAAACGGTGCCGGTGTCCTCCACCGCGGCGCGGCCGCCGAACTCCCCGCCCCACCCCAGCCGTCCCGCGATCAGACGGCGGCGCTGCTTCTTCGCCTGCCGCTCGGCCTTGCGCTCGGCGGCCGTGGTGCGGGCCCTGGTCGGCTCCAGCAGCCGCTGCGGGGTGTGGATCTGCTTCTTCTTGCCCATGATCAGCTCACCAGCGGGTTGTAGCCGACAGGGAGCCCGGTGGCGAAGGCAGGGCCCTGCGCGCCGTAGGCGGGCCGCAGCCGGATGCCCCGGGTCGCCTTGACCGCGCGCTCCAGGTCCTGGCGGGCCGCGTCCAAATCCTCGGGGCGGGTGGCGGTCGCGGTCGCGGTGAGCGTCCAGTCCACCACCTGCGCCCCCTGGGCGGCGGCCGCCGCCGCCTTGTTCGCCCGCTCGAAGTCGGCCTTCTGGCTGTACTTGGCCCGTCCCTTGACCTGCGCGGTCGCATCCGCCCGGTTCTCGGCGTTGGAGATCTCGCGTTCCAGGACGGCCTCACCCTGCTCGGGGTCCAGCACCTTGTAGGACAGGGTGATGCGGCGCTGGAAGCGGCCCGGGGACAGCAGCGGCAGCAGCACCGAGTACGGGATCACCCGGCGCGGCATCTCCTGCAGCACGTAGCTCACGCTGACCGCCCCGTCGTGGGCGAACGCCGTCCAGCCGTCGTCGGCGGCCACCGGCCCGCATTCCCCCCAGGACAGGTCGACGAACCGGTCGGGGTGCTCATGGAACACAGACGGGTCGTAGGCGGAGCGCACCAGGCGCCGCACGTCCACGTCCGTGCACCGGCGGTGCACATCCGTTCCGGTGCCCGAGAGGTCCAGGCTGTCGACCACCCGCAGCGCCTCGCCGACCTTGTCCGCCAGATCGGTGGGGGGATTCACGGTGGCGTTGGGGTCCACGGTGACCGTCATCCACGCTGCGACACTGGCCGTGGCGCGCGGCGTGGTGCCCACCAGCTCCGTGATCGTCGACTTCGCGAGCTGGGGCGCCGAGGGGTCGACGCGCTTCTTCACGTCATCGGCCAGGGCCTCCCCCGCACCCGGCGTGATCTGCACCGTCACGCTGGCACCCTTGATCTGCTCGTCGGTCGACATGCCGGCCAGCACGTCGCCCCAGGTGCGCACCGCTCCGCGCACCGTGCTGGTGGGTGCCATCAGGGAGCCGCCGGGCGCGAGCAGGGTGGTGACCGACATCAGGTCGGTGTCCCGGCCGTGCACCACGCCGACCGCGGTGCCGCTGGTCGGGTCCGCCACCTTGATCAGAGTGGAGGCGGCGCCGACCCCGGGCAGATCCAGCGCGTAGGGCTGGGGCAGCAGCAGCCGCCGATAGGTGGTCACCCCGTGCCGGCGGGCACGCCGCCAGGAGATCAGCGCCACGTAGTAGGACAGCGCGGACATGCCGTGGCGGCGGGAGGCCGCCAGTACGCCGAAGGCCAGCGTCAGCGGCACCGTCACCAGCAGGGACAGCGGCATCCGGACGCCGATGATGCCCTCGGCGGCCAGCATCGCCACGATGATGATCGTCGCGGATTTGGAGAGATTGCCGAACCCGAAGGACCTGCGGGTGCGGAAACCGTCCACGGTCAGGGCCTGCGGCACCTCATGTGCGGTCGTGCTCACGTGCTGCTGCCCCCGTCTCCGATCGTGGTGGATGCCTGCTGCGTGGTCTGGTGGACGCCGTCAAGGACTTCGAGTTGCAATCCCGCTCCGGCGCCCGCCGCAGCGCGGCCGCCGCCGCGTGCCGCGGCACCCCCGCCGGCGCCGCCCGGCCCTCCGGGAGCGTCCAGACCACCCGAGGCACCTGGGGTGCCTGATGCGCCCTGGCCGCCCTCGGCCCCGGACGTGCCGGGCTGCTTGCGGGCGTTGCGGGCGGCCTGGGCGACCGCGTCCGAGGACTGGCCGTTCTCGCCGCTGTCGCCGTCCGCGCCGCTGGTGCCGCGATAGGTCTTCGGCATGCTCTGCTCCACGTACTTCTGCTGCTCGACCGCCGAGTGCAGCGCCGGGGCCGCTGCGTCGCCGCCGGACTTGTCCCGGCCGCGGAACCGGTCGGCGACGGCTCCGGCGGCCGCGACCGCGCCCCCGGCGCCCATCGCCCCGCCGACGCGGGCCCCCACCGGTTCGAAGATCTTCGTCAGCGGTCCGGGTGCCAGGATTGCGAGCACCAGCGTGGCCAGCCCGCGCAGGAACTCCACCAGGCTGCTGGACTTCTCCACCTCGGCGAAGCCGACGCACATGATGATGGCCAGGATCGGCTTGTAGGCGATGACCACCAAGATGGAGGTGATCAGCTTCGGCGCCCACTGCCGGGTGGCCTCCCCGCCCATCCGTCCGGCCCCGGCGATCGGCAGCAGCAGGGCCTGGATGGGGATGGCGGACTGCCGAAGGAAGATCAGCACCATCTGGATGAGGCCGACCGCCAGCATCACGAACAGGATGCCTGCCATCGTCATGGGGTTGCCGATGGCAGGCAGCATGACCGTGACGATCCGGTCGAGTGCCACGCCGTCGTCGCCGAACGTCATGTTGATCACGCCCGTGGTCATGGCGTCGCCCGCCTCAAGCAGCGTGCCGATGACACTCACACCGATACCGGTGATGAAGGCGTTCTCGGCGAATCCGGCTACCGCCCGGCCCAGATGCTTGCCCTGACCGGTCACGGCCATTTTCCCGAGCTGCCACATGAGCGCGAAGGCGGCGATCACCCAGCCGAGCCAGATCATCATCCCTTGCATGTCGGCACCCTCGCCGAACAGCCCGGTCTTCTTCAGATCCACCGAAGGTCCTGCCAGACCGAAGGTGATGGTCGCCTTCAGGACCGTCTTGGCCGTGTCCCGCGCCGAACGCAGCACATCACCGATGACGGAGTCCCAGACCGCGTCCCAGGCCTTCTTGACCTTCTCCTTCACCTTCTTCTCGACCTTGTCGCCGACGGCGTTGCAGAGATCCTTCTGCACCTTGGAGTCCGGGACCTTCTTGCCCATGGAGCGCATAACAGGGCCCGCCAGGCCGAAACTCATATTGCACGAGGCCCGCCCGTACGCGTTGAGCCCGTCACCGATGGTGTCGCCGATGGGGTTGGCGGCCGCGGGCGGCGCGGTCAGCAGTCCGGCCGCCGCAACAAGGGCAATCAGCAGGGCTATTACCCGCCTCATTACGAGGCCTCTCGGATCGCGGTCCACCCGGCCTCTTCGAACTTCGCGTCCCCGGGAGCCGCGATCTCCGGGCCCTCGTTGCCCTCTTCGGCTTCCAGCGCCTGCGAGATCGCCTCGCCCGACAGCTTCCAGTCGCCGTTCTCCCAGCGGGCCGCCGTCACGATGCGGGTATAGGAGCCCTTCTCCTTCGCGGTTTCCGAGGCCTTGCTCGTGACGCGTGACAGGGCGTAAATGCTGACCTCGTTCTTGGACTGCTGGATGATCTTGAAGCCGATGGGGCGGCTGCGCATATAGCCGCCCGCCGGAATGTCTCCGCTGGTCGGCATGCCGAAGTCCCGGCGGACGGAAACGTCGGCCTTCTTCGCGTCCTTCTCGACCTGGCGGCGCGTAGACGGGGTCTGGTCCGCCTCGGACATGTACGACTCGTACGCGCCTACCTGCTCCTCGTACAGGGACCGCTCGCTGTTGACCTCGGTGAAATGGGCCGCGAACATCTGCGCGACCGCACCCTGCGGGGTGTGGGGGAAGCCCACCGGGTTGCCCTGATCGTCCGTGCGTTTGCCGCGCGGCAGGCTCGCCCACTTGCCCGGCTCGGTCCACTCATCCGGCGGCGCATAGGTCTTTACCGGCTCGCTGGCGCTCGTCCCCGGCTTGCCGGAGCCGCCGGTGTTGCGGGTGTCGTCATCGTCTCCGGTGAGAACGGCATAACCGGTGAGCGCGAGCACCGCGGCGCCTGCCACGGCAGCGCCCCAGACCATGGCCTTCCCACCGCGGCGGTTGCGGGCGGCGGGGCTCATGCGATGCCGTTCAGGATGGTGATCAGCGAGCCGGACAGCATCACGGCCGCCACCCCGCCTGCCATCCACTTGAAGGGCTCACTGCCGCCACCCCGATTCTTGTCGGACAGGGCCAGCTTGGCCACGCCGATGGCGGCACCGACCACTCCGGAGAGCAGCACGATCCACAGGCCCCAGCCGAGCATGTCACCGACGATGCCGCCCATGCCCGGGATCTGAACCGGCTTGGCGTCGGGGATGATGCCAGCGATTTCCACGATCATTCATCCTTTTCGTTCGAGAGAGGCGCGGAGCTTGGCCGCGGCGGCCTGCACCGAGCGGTGCTCCAGAGCTTGGTCGGGCCGTTCCACGGTCCGCAGCACGGGCAGGTAGGGCACCGGGCTCACGCCGGCCAGCCGTCCTTGCAGGGCGCGGATGCGCAGTCGGGCGTCAGGAGCCGGGCGCATCGGGGCATCGGCCGTCCACACCAGCCACGGTTTCGGCAGCCGGGCATCCCAGGCCTGGAGCATCTGCTCGACGCGCAGCGTGCCGTACACCGTGGTGTCCGCCACCAGCACCGGCAGCGCCCCGAGCGGAATCGCCTCACCGGGCCGGAGCGAGCGGGCCACCTGGCCCCACTGCTCGTCCGCGTCCAGCATCGCGGCGATGGTCGACGGCACGAGACCGTCACCCTGAACGGGCACAATGGCGTATTTCAGGACTGATACATACACGGTCATGGTCGAACTCCCCCCGGCCACCCCGTCGTTCACGTCATTACTTCTTGGCCGACTACGATCACAGACCGTAGCATCTGCTGAGCCGCACGTGTCAGCGGTATATCCGGGGGGTTAGAGGTGTCGATGAGGCAGGCGCGGCCACTGCGGCTGCAATTGCGGCGAGCCTGTGGATTTCACCGCACGAAATGGAACGTTCAACCGCCAACGGCCCTTTCCTCGCCCTTCCGGGCAGCCCGCACAACCGGGCCCAGCAATCGGGGAGTTGACGCGTGCGGAAACTCCTGATCGGCACCATATCCACCGTCGTCGGATTGATCTCCTTTCTCGTGCTCGGCCTCGTGCTGGTGATCGCCACAGAGATCGATGCAGACCTCCCCGACGACAGCGGGGACGGCCTCGCCGGCGGCATGACCGCCAAGGTCCCCAAGGAGTTCCGGCACTGGCTCCGGCGCGCCGACCGCGAGTGCAAGCACCGCGAGGTAACGGCGGGCCTGCTCGCTGCCCAGCTCCATCAGGAGAGCGGCTTCAACACCTCGCGCAAGCTGAAAAGCAAGGCGTTCGCCAAGGGCCCGGCACAATTCGTCGACGGCACCTGGGCGACCTGGGGCCGCGACATCGACGGCAAGAACGGCGCGGACCCCTACGACGTGCCCGACGCCGTCATCGCCCAGGGCCGCCTGATGTGCTCCCTGTTGGGCCAGGCCAAGAAGTCCGGCATCAAGGGCGACCCGCGTGCCCTCGCCCTCGCCGGATACAACGCGGGCTGGGGCGCCGTGCAGAAGTACAAGGGCATTCCCCCCTACCCGGAAACCCAGCACTACGTCAGCATCATCCTGCGCACCGTGAAGGACTTCTCCGCACCCGACGGGGGCGGCGACCTGAAGGTCGCCGGGCACTCCACCGCCGCCAAAGCACTGCGCAAGGCCGCCCGCAAGATCGGCACGCCCTACGCCTACGGCGGCGGCACCCCCAACGGCCCCGAGCGCGGCTTCTGCGACGGCAACAACGGATACGCCAACGGCGTCTGCGCCGCCTCACGCACCAAGGGCTTCGACTGCTCCAGCCTCATGCAGTACGCCTACTGGCCCAAGATCAAACTCCCGCGCACCGCACACGCACAGTACGACGCCACCTCCGACCACCCCGTGGCCCGCGACAACCTGCGCCAGGGCGACCTGCTGTTCTGGAGCCACGGCACCGGATTCATCTACCACGTGGCCATGTACGCGGGCGACGGCAAGGTCCTGCACGCCCCCCGCACCGGCAAGTCCGTGGAGCTGGTCCCGCTGAAGACTGCCATGCCCGCCCGCGACTACCGCGGCGCCACCCGCCCCTGAAGCGACGAGACAGATGCCGCAGACCGGAATCCGGCCCGCGGCACCTGCACGTCTCAGAGACGTATCAGCGAGCTAGCGGGTCTTGCCGCCCTTCGCGGCGGGCCCGGCCTCCCTGTGCGCGGCCACTCCCGGCACCTCTGGTGTCGCGCCGCCCTTGGCGGCCGCCTTAGTAGGGCCCACGCTCGGCGACGTCGACCGAGCCGCCACGGTGTCCACCACAGCCCTCCGCCCCGCCGCCACACCCACCGGATTACGCAAGACGTCATTGGCGGCCTGCACCAGCCTCGACGCCGGGCCCTTCTGCCAGGACGTGTCCTTCGCCAGCCCGGCCAGATGCTCCGCCACCGGCACGCCCAGCCTCTCCGCATCCGCCATCCGCGCCGCCACCAGCGGCCACTGACGCGCCGCCACCAGCGCATCCGCCTCCCGCTCCATCCCGGGCATCGCCTCGCGCACCATACGCACGAAGCGCTGGTTCTCCGAGGAGCTGATGGCCAACTGCCGCAGCGCTCTCTCCCGGTCCCCCAGGTCGAGGTCCACAGGGACGTCCAGTCCAACCGTCAGCGGCCCGTACGACAGCCTCGCATCCCGGCTCATGGCCGGTGCCTTCACCGCAAGCGTCTTCGCCACCGACCGGTCGACGCCGACACCCTCCTCGTACGCGGCCGCGAGGACCGCCCGCACGTTGACGCCACGGGCATCCAGCCTCGCCATCGTCGCGGCCATCTCCGGCCACGCGGAAGAGACCAGGATCGCCTCACGCACCGGCCCCGCCGGCAACGTCTCACGCAGCGCCTTCACCCACTCGTCCGTACCCTCACGGGCCACCCCCGCCGCATTCGCCGCCACCTGATCCCGCACCGCCACGGCGACTTCACCGACGCGCGGCAGCATCATCTCCAGGTCGACGCCCGCCTGCTGAAAACCCATGAGCTGCTGCGCGAGCTGGGGCCAGTCCGCAGCTCCCAGCAGTGCCGCACCAATATCCGGCGGCAGGGCCTTCTCCACCACGTCCGAAGCCTCCGCCGCCGCCGTCCCGGCCTCGGGAAGTTCCTCCCCCCTCCCGGCCTTCCTCTGCTGCTGGCGACGCACCGCATCCGCGATGGCCGACATCAACCGGAACGCCATGACAGCCGTCTGGACCGCCTCGCCGGCAGACTCTGCGAACGCCTCTCCGGCACCCTCTGGCATCGGTGTTGCCATGCTCCGCTCCCCTCGTTAACGGCCCCGTCGCGGGCCCTTGCCCTGCGCTGAACCGAACTCACGGCAGGTGTCGAACACGGCCAGAACTTTGACCCCACCAGCCATGTGCGCAGCGCGGGCCACGCCGGTTCGGCGAGCACCGCACCTGTATGTTCCGTCGTCGTCATCCGCGACACGGCGGAGGGTTCCGAAGAGCCGTTCGACGCGCCTACGCCACCACTTTCGGACGGCTGGGTCGACCACGTCACGCCTGGCATGGGGGAACGGCAGCTGAGTGCAGACTTGTGCATCCAAAGTCACCCGTGCCCGGCTGATGCATATGTCTCGCCGGAGCATCGGGGGAGGCTGGTCAGCTCGGTAGAGCTAAGTCCAGGCGCGAACTGCGCGCACTGCTCGACCGCGTTCGGCGGCACGACCCCCGCATCGTCATCGACTGCGAGGTACGGGAGTCACCGCACGGCCCCCAGGCGAAGCTGTACATCCTGAATGAGGCGCGTGTCTTCCACGGTTGGTACGGGATCGAGGAGAGCACCTTCGAGAGGGACGGCAGGGTGCACGACTTCCTCGACGCCGCCGGGCTCAGCATCAAGCATGGGGACGCCCGATATTTCGGCTGGACCGTGCGGAGCGGTACAAAGACGACACGGCAGGTCGCGCGGTCCCACTTGGAGTGGTTCCAAAACCTCTGGGACGTGCTCGACCGGGTGAAGCCCGCCACGCCGGTGATCCGGAACCCCGTCTGGGAGCCGCCTCAAACGCCTCCGGCGTCCGGTTCACCTCACTGAGCCCCTGCTCCGCAACCGGGCGAGCACCGGCTGCCAGTCGGGGACCAGGGCGTTCGCGCCCGCCTCGCGGAGCAGGCCGGCCTTGGTCTCGTTCCGGGCGAAACCCACGAAGCCGACGCCTGCTTCGCGGGCGGCGCGGCAGTCCGAGGGGGCGTCGCCGATCATCACCGTCTCGGCGGGCGCCGCGCCCAGCGCGCTCATCGCCCGGCGCAGGCAGTGCGGGTCCGGCTTGAGGAGGTCGAGGCGGGACGTGCGGCCGTAGATGTGGGGGGTGAAGCAGGGCGTCAGGCCGCGGAGGTCGAGGTAGCGGGTCACCGCCCGCGGGGAGTTGTTCGTCGCGATGGCGAGCCGCGTGCCGACGGCCGACCAGGTCCGTATGAGCGGGTCGGCGTACGGGGTCGGAAAGGCGCTCGGCACCGCCCGCAGCTCCTGCTGGGTCAGCCTCTCCTCCAGCTCGGTCACGAGATCACTGCCGCGCTGTCTCGCGTCGACCGCGCGCAGCACCTGGAAGGGGTCCCGTTCCCCGCGTACGTCGTCCGTCAGGAGGCCGTGCAGTCCCCGCTCGGCCAGCCAGCCGATCTGCTCCCGGGCTATGCCGCGCGCGGAGTGTCCGGCGAAGAGCCCGCAGATGGGGCCGTCGAAGTCGAGGAGGGCGAAGTGCGCCCGGGTGATCATCTCCACCGCGGCCCGCGCCTCCGCCGCCATCACGGCCCCTGCCTCCGCCGCCACCCCGCCCCGAGTCCCCGCGGGCTGCGTCCCCGCCTCGGCCTCCGCTGCGGCCCGCGCCCCCACCGGCTCCGCCCCCACCCCGGCCCCCGCCTCGGCTCGCGCCTCCGTCCCCACCGAGGCCCGCGCCTGCGCCGTCACTCGCTTCACTCGTCCCGCTTGTGCCGCGTCCGATCGCGTCGCGTCTGAGTTCATCTAAGAGAGTGTCAGGTCCGAGGTGATGGTTGCCCAGAGGGCGTCGAACCACTTCTGGGACTCGTCGACGAACGTGGCGTCACGTGAGGTCGGCCCCGTCTTCTCGAAGGAGAACAGGGGGGCCGTGATGCCGCCGACGTCGTACATGTCCATGGCCTCGGCGCCGCTCGCGTCGTCCAGGAGCACCTGTTCGCGCCCGAGCGTGTAGTACGCCAGCAGCGCCTCCTTGCCGTTCACCAGGTACAGCTTCACCGGCGTCGTGAACGGCAGCGCCCTGAACTGCACCGACACGTCGATGCCGTGGGAGGAGCGCAGGGCGCGGAGGTTGTGGCGGAGCACCTGGCCCTGGGCGTTGCGTTGGGACAGCCAGCGCCGGTGGAGGCGGTCCGCGCTCCGGGGGTCGGCCTCGACCGGCACGGGGAAGGCCAGCGTGATGTCGCTGCTGGGCAGCAGGATGCGTACGGCGATGGAGTCCGGGCGGATGCGGCCCTCGTGGATGAGGCGGACCGGTTCCCCGAGGGCGATCATCAGGGTCTCGGCGGTGTACGACACGACGTCGATCCGCACCTGCGGCTCCGCGAACGCCGCCGCGAGCCGTGGGGCCAGCGCGACCATGGACGGCTGCGGGCCCTGGGCCGCGGGCGCGGGTCCCGCTTCGGCGACCCGTGGCGGGCTGCCCTTGCTGACGTTGGACAGCAGGCCTTCGCTCTGGAGCTTCTTCATCGCCTGCCGCACGGTGCCGCGCTCCACGCCGAACTCCTCGGCCAGCTCGGCCTGGGTCGGCAGGCGGTCACCGGCTCTGAGCTCGCCCGCCCGGATGCGCTCACGCAGGGTGTCGGCAATGTCCTGGGGTGAGAGCTTTCTACTGCCGTTCACTGCAGCGTTCTCCTGGGTCACCACCAAACGATACAACCGTCCGCCATCTCAGGGGAGTTGTGGGTGAGTTGTTTATTCCGGCTCGCCAAGTGGGGACACCCTAGGCAGAGTTGGTTGCCAACTGACTCAAGATGGCAGAAGGAGGCACCACCATGCCCGCCATAGCCCTCCTCGCAGCCGTGGCCGCCGTCGCCGCCGAACAGCTCGTGCAGTGGAAGTACGGCCCCATGGGCATCGCCGGTCTCCTCCTGCTGACCGTCGGCCTCAAGGCCAAGAGCCCGGCCTGCAGCTCCGTCGGCGCCGGCGTCCTCGCCCTGATGGTGACCGGCCCGGCCCTATGACCACCGGCCGGCCCGCTGAGGTCGGCCTCAGCCCTACCGGGCCTCAGCCCCACCAGGTCTCAGCCCCACCGGGTCTCAGCCCACCAGGTCCAGGTCCTGGCTGATCGTGCTCCACAGCGCGTTGAACCACAGGTGGGACTGCTCGACGAACGTCGTGTCCCGCAGGCCGCCCCCCTGGTGGAAGGGGAAGAGCATCGACTGCGTGCCCTGCGCGTCGTACATCTGCAGGGACTCCTCACCGATCTCCTCGCCCCGCTCGGACAGCGTGTAGTACGCGAAGAGCGCCTCCGAGCCGTTGAGCAGGTACAGCTTCACCGGCGGCGTGAACGGCAGCGCCCTGAACTGCACCGACACATCGATGCCGTGCGACGAGCGCAGCATCCGGAGGTTGTGGCGCAGGACCTGGCCCTGTGCGTTGCGCTGGTCGAGCCACCGGCGGTGGACCTCGCCGTCCTCGTCGTCCCGGTCGTCGACCGGGGTGGGGAAGGCGAGGTCGATGGCGCGGCTCGGCAGCAGAACCCGGACGTCGACCTTGGCCGGTTTCCGCTGCCCCGCGTGGATCTGCCGGAGCGGTTCGCCGATCGCCATGGTGAGCGAGACGGACGTCAGGCAGAGCGCGTCGATCTCCACGTGCGGCGCCTCGAACGCCGCCGCGACACGGGGTGCGAGTCCCACCATCGTCGGCTGCGGACGCACCGCTCCGGGGTCGGCGAGCCCCCGCTCGGACGCGTCGGCGACCGTGGCGGGACTGCCCTTGGACACGTTGGACAGGAGGTGCTCACGGTGCAGTATCCGCAGCGCCTCCCGTACGGCGCCGCGTTCGACGCCGAACTCGTCGGCCAGTTCCGCCTGCGTGGGCATGCGCTGACCCGGCCGCAGGGACCCGGACCTGATCCGCTCGCGCAGCACCTCCGCCACCTCGCGGTGAGAGCGCTGCCGCTTCTTGTTCCCGTCGACCGGGACGTGGTCCGTAGTCACAACCAAACGGTACAACTTCGCGCCATCTTCCGGGAGTTGTCAGGAAGGTGGTTATGAGTCGACTCTCACGGAGATAACTCAGGAGAAGTTGGTAGCCAACTTGGGCGACATGGTCAGGTCCCACCGGGCTTGGTCACCACCCCGGGGGTCACCGCCGCGACGTCCCGTCGGCGGCGTCCAGTTGGTCACCGGCCGCACGGGGTCCGCCGCCCCGATCCCGAAGGAGGGAACGCCATGCCGCTCATCGCCCTCGTCGTCGCCGCCCTCGCCATCGGTTTCGAGCAGCTCATCCAGTGGAAGTACGGGCCGCTGGGAATCATCGCCTTCGTCCTCCTCACCGTGGGGGTCAAGGCCAGGAACACCAAACTGAGCGGAGCGGGAGCCGCGCTCCTGATCCTGCTCCTCGCCCAGTCGAACTGACCGGGTGACCCGACCGGTCCCATCGACCGGTCCCACCACAGACCCGGTTGACCGGGCTCCCATCCGGAGGGGAGCCGGGAGTCCGGTCGGCCGCCGATGAAAAGAGCCCCGGCTCCCGGCTACGGGGAGCCGGGGCTCGCTCACGCGTGACGGCGGGCCGCCGTCCCGGCGGGGATCAGAAGAGGTCCGGGCACCACGGCCGCCGCGACGTGCGGAACAGCGTGTCCATCAGCGCCGCCGCGCCCGCCCGCCGCTCCGCCGCCCGGCCCAGCGCCACCAGCCGCGCCAGGGAGCCCTCACCTAGCCACATCCGCCCCAACTCGCCGACGCCCAGGGAGATGTCGCAGGCGTCGCCGGTCGGCGCACACTCCACCCGGCCGCCCTCCGCGACCTCCAGGCGGTACCGGCCGCCCGCGAGCCCTGCGTCGTCGGCGACGTCGAGGACGAGCGTGCCGGTACCGGCGTACGTGCGCGCTTCGAGGGCCCGTACGACATCGAGGACGCGCACCCAGAGCCAGTCGGCGTGCGTGGTGACCCGGGCGGCGCGCGGGTCCGGCAGGAGGTCGGGGAGCACGTCGTCGGGGGCGCGGTGGCCGGACCTGACCGAGACGACCTTGTCGATCGAGCAGACGTAGTGCCACAGGGCGCGCTCGGCGGCGGGCGTGGCGGTGGTCGTGCCGAGGACGGAGGCGGAGTTCTCCGGCAGCCTGGAGGCGTCGTACCGGTTGTGGGTCGTGCGGTACACGATGAGGCCGTCGACCGTGCCGGACGGTGAGCGGTAGAGCGCGTAGAACGGCTCCTCCCACGGGAACTCGGGGGTGGCCTCCTGCCCGGTGTTCCGCAGCCACCACCGCTCGTCGCGGTCGATCGCGCCGTGCTGGAGGGCACGGAAGCGCTCGTGCAGCTCGGGGCCCAGCTTGCGCACGTCCTCGCCGTCGACCAGGTCGATACGGGCGCCCGCCTCGTCCGGACCCGACCAGCGCGGGTCGAGCCCCGCACGCGGCACGTCGACCGTCCACTCGGTGGTCGAGGTCGCGGGCCCGAAGCCGTACCGTCCGTAGATCCGGTGCTCGGAGGCGATCAGCGTGGCGACCACGGCGCCGCGCTCCTTCGCCGCCGCGAGGTCCGCGCTCATCATGCGGCCGAGGATGCCGCGGCGGCGGTGCGTGGGCGCCACCGTGACCGCGGTGACGGCGTGGGCGTCGACGGCGGCCCCGCCCACGGCGGTCAGCTCCTGCGGATAGGAGCGGTACGTGCCCACGCAGCGCCCTCGGTCGAAGGCGCCCCGCAGGGTCTGGGCGTCCTCACGCGCGCGTGCGTGAGCGATGGCCTCGTCCGACATCGCGGCCCGTGAGCGGAGGAACCCGGCCTGGACGGCGCGCAGCCAGGCCGGCAGTTCGGCGTCGGTGATCGTCCGTATCTCAACGTCGTCGTTCATGCGCCAACGCTAGGCAGCGGGCCCCGGCGCCGCACGCGTTTTCCCCCGGCCCGGCCGCGGCGCCGGGCCCCGACGATCCCGCACCGGCCCCGCAGCGGCCTCACACCAGGAGGTCGTCCACCTGCGCCTCGCCCTCGCGGTAGCGCCGGGTGATCTCCGCGCTGCAGTCGTCCGCCGTGCGCTGGAGGAGCTGGCGGCGGCGCGAGACCTGCTGTTCGTACCCGACGAGGCGGCCCATGGCCGTGTGCAGCTCCTCGTCCGTGCGCGCCGCCAGGTCGGAGAGCTCGACCTCGGCGAGCATGTCCGTGGCCAGGCGGCGGTACTCCTCGCCCTGCGGGGTGCCGAGCGTGACGTGCCGTGCCGACGAGCGGTGCCTGGCCGGGGCGTCGGCGAGGATCTCCGAGAGCCGGTTCACGACCGCCGCGTCCGGCGCCGGGGCCTGCGGATCGCTCGGGTCCTTCCGGCGCGCCAGCTCGGCCCGCAGGATGTCGATGCGGCCCTGGAGCAGCCGCCGTACGTAGCTGAGGTCGGCCTCGTCCCGCTGCGCCGCCCTGCGCAGTCCGCGGAGCTCGCCGAGACGCCGTGCGGCCAGGTCGATGTCCGGCACGTCGGGCAGCCGCGGGCCCGTCGTGCGCTGTGCGGGCGGACGCGGAACCGCCGTGCGCCGCAGCGAGATGATGCCTCCGGGCGACTGCCCCGCACCTGGTGTGCTCATGTGCTCTACCCGTCCCCTCGACCGGCCGACGCGGTGCACCGCGTGCGAGCATCGTGCCACTCGAAGTGGCCGCTATGGGAGCGAGTGCCCGCAATCAGCCCCAGATGGGGGGATCGAGCGCCGCCGAGGCCCCGGCCGGACCACGCCGCGGGGCACGGCATGATGACCGTATGCGAGCTGTGGTGCAGAGGGTCGACGGGGCGAGCGTGGTCGTCGAGGGCGAGGACGGCCCCGAGACGGTGGGCGAGATCAGCGGCGAGGGCCTGTGCGTCCTGGTGGGCGTCACGCACGACGACACCAAGGAGAAGGCCGCGCGGATGGCCGCGAAGCTGTGGTCGCTGCGGATGCTCACCGATGAGCGGTCGTGCAGCGACGTCGACGCGCCGCTGCTGGTCATCAGCCAGTTCACCCTCTACGGGGACGCCCGCAAGGGCCGCCGCCCCACCTGGAACGCGGCGGCCCCCGGCGATGTCGCCGAGCCCCTGGTCGACGAGGTCGTCGCCCGGCTGCGCTCGCTGGGCGCGACGGTGGCCACCGGCCGCTTCGGGGCGCAGATGCGGGTGGGGCTGACCAACGACGGCCCCTTCACGGTCCTGCTGGAGATGTGACCGGCGGCCGGGGAGCCGCCGGCGGCCGGCCTACGGCTCGACCACGACCTCCTGCGCGGCGGCCGTGTCCCCCGCGACCAGCTCCGCGTCCACCGGGACGTTGCGCTTGACCAGCGCGAGGGCGATCGGCCCCAGCTCGTGGTGGCGTACGGAGGTCGTCACGAAGCCCAGCTTGCGGCCCTCGGCGCCCTCGCTCGCGAGGTGCAGGGGCGTCCCGGCGGGCGGCAGGTGCACCTCGCTGCCGTCCAGGTGCAGGAAGACCAGGCGGCGCGGCGGCTTCCCCAGGTTGTGGACGCGGGCGACGGTCTCCTGCCCCCGGTAGCAGCCCTTCTGCAGGTGGACGGCGGCGCCGATCCAGCCCAGCTCGTGCGGGATCGTGCGGTGGTCGGTCTCGAAGCCGAGGCGCGGCCTGTGGGACTCCACGCGCAGCGCCTCGTACGCGAGGAGACCGGCCGCGGGGCCGTTCCCCGCCGCGTAGGCCTCCAGGTCGGCGCGCGGCAGGAACAGATCGCGTCCGTGCGGCGTCTCGCGTACGACGACGCCCTCGGGGACGGCGGCGATCGAGCCCGCGGGCAGGTGGACGACCGCGTAGTCGTCCGTTCTGTCGGCGACTTCCACGCGGTAGAAGAACTTCATGCTCTCCAGGTACGCGAGGAGGGCGTCCTGGGTGCCGGGCTCGACGTGCGCCCAGATGGTCTCGCCGTCGTCGACGAGGTACAGGGCGTGCTCGATGTGTCCGTTGGCGGAGAGGATCAGGGCTTCGGTGGCCCGGCCCGCCGGCAGTTCGCTGACGTGCTGGGTGAGCAGGAGGTGCAGCCAGCTCAGCCGGTCGGAGCCGGTGACGGTGACCACGCCGCGGTGGGAGAGGTCGACGAAGCCGGTGCCGTCGGCGAGGGCGCGCTGCTCGCGGAACAGGTCGCCGTAGTGGGCGGCGACGCCTTCGTCCACGCCCTCGGCGGGGACGGCGCCGGGCAGGGACAACAGGGGGCTCTTCATGTTCACAAAGACTACGACCAGCGGGCGGCGGCTTTTATTTCTGCCCGCGCTCCGCGGCCGTCCCCGGCGGCTCCGACCGCTGCTTCGTGCGGCACTCCCCGCACTGCCCGAAGATCGCGAAGTGCTTCAGGTCGGTGTCGAAGCCGAAGGTCTCGCGCAGCTTGGCGGTGAACTCCGCGGCGATCCCGGTGTCCGCCTCGATGACGCCCGTGCAGTCCCGGCACACCAAGTGGATGTGGTGGTGGCGGTCCGCGAGGTGGTACGTCGGGGCGCCGTGCCCGAGGTGGGCGTGCGAGACCAGCTTGAGCTCCTCCAGGAGCTCAAGGGTGCGGTAGACCGTGGAGATGTTGACCCCCGACGCCGTCTTGCGCACTTCGCAGAGGATGTCGTCGGGAGTCGCGTGCTCCAGGGTGTCGACGGCTTCGAGGACGAGCTGGCGCTGCGGCGTCAGCCGGTAGCCGCGCTGCCGCAGGTCGCTCTTCCAGTCGGAATCGGTGCTCGCCACACCCCAGATTCTAGGTCCCCTCGGGTCTACTTGAAGAAGGCGATGCCGTCGTCCGGCAGATCGCCGAGGTTGCGCGCCATGTCGGCGACCTCCTCGGGCGTGACGACCTTCTTCAGCTGGGCCGACATGTACGGCCGCAGCGGCACCTCGGGGGTCTGCTTCTCGCCGACCCACATCAGATCGCCCTTGACGTAGCCGTAGAGCCGCTTGCCGCCGGTGTAGGGGCCGGAGGCGGCGGTGCGCGCGACGGCGTCCGTGGCCAGGTCGATCTGCGGCTTCTTGTCGGCGAGCTCGCCGTACCAGACCTCGACGACCCCGTCGTCGCGGACCATCACGACCTCGACCTTGCGGTCCTCGTCGATCCGCCAGAAGCCGGACTCGGACTCCAGCGGCTTCACCTTGTTGCCCTCGGAGTCGAGCACCCAGGTGTGCGAGCGGTACTCGATGAAGTCCCGCCCGTCGTGCGTGAAGGAGACCTCCTGGCCGAAGTTCGCCTTCTCGGCGCCGGGGAAGTCGGTCACGCCGGCGCCCGCCCAGTTGCCGAGGAGGAAGGCGAGGGGGACGAGGCGGGGGTTCAGGTCGGACGGAATCTCGATCATGGGATGCTCAGGCGATCTGTTCGGTGCGGGCGACGGGTGGGGGTCAGCGCTGGCCCTGGTACAGCTTCTTCACGGTGAGCCCGGCGAAGGCGAGAACGGCGACGCAGACAAGAACCAGCAGGGCGGAGAAGAAGGCCTCAAGCACGGGGTGCTCCTCGGTGAGCGGTCGGGGCAGGTATTCAGAGCCGGTCCCACTGTAGTCGGGCGACGCCCGTGGCTCTTGGCGAGGGGCCTTACGATGCGGCCATGGCGAAGAAGCTCGTGATCAAGGTGACCGCCGGGACCGACGCCCCCGAGCGCTGCTCGCAGGCCTTCACGGTGGCGGCCGTGGCCGTGGCCAGCGGGGTGGAGGTCTCGCTCTGGCTGACCGGCGAGTCGTCGTGGTTCGCGCTGCCGGGCCGCGCGGCGGAATTCGAGCTTCCGCAGGCCGCCCCGCTGCCGGACCTCATCGACTCGATCATCGCGGCGGGCCGCATCACGCTGTGCACGCAGTGCGCCGCCCGGCGCGACATCACGGAGAAGGACGTCCTCGCGGGCGTGCGGATCGCGGGCGCGCAGGTGTTCGTGCAGGAGGCCATGACGGACGGGGTCCAGGCGCTCGTCTACTGAACCCGCACGGTCGTACGCTGGACACATGTACGCGCGCAGGCGCCATGTGTACTTCGCCATGATGGGGACGTGCGTCGCCCTGTTCGTCCTGGCGTGGGGCGTGGTGCGGCTGTGGTCGGTCCCCGTCGCCGTCGGGATGTGCGTCGTGGCGATGGTGATCCCACCGCTGGCCGCCGTCGTGGCGAACCGGCGCGGCCCCGACGACCGCTGGTGGGACGATCCTCCCCCAAGCTCTCGGCTTCGCTCGAGCACGGGGGACCCCCATGGCGATGCGAGGTCCGACGAGTGGTGGGACGAGCTGGACGGGAAGCACCGTCGGTAGCCGGTGGGCCGTCGGTAGCCGAAGGGCCGCACCCCGTTCCAGTGGCGTCCAACCCCCTGGGGTGCGGCCCTCCGGCCGATCACTGCGCGTCGCGGGTCAGACCGCGATCGCGACCTCCGCGAGACCGCCCGTCCGGGCGACGACCGTACGGTCCGCCGTGCCGCCGGGGATCAGCGCCCGGACGGTCCACGTGCCCTCGGCGGCGTAGAAGCGGAACTGCCCGGTGGCCGAGGTGGGCACCTCGGCGGTGAACTCGCCGGTCGAGTCGAGCAGGCGCACGTAACCGGTGACGGGCTCGCCGTCGCGGGTCACCTGGCCCTGGATCGTGGTCTCGCCGGGCTTGATCGTCGAAGCGTCGGGGCCGCCGGCCTTTGCTCCACACATGTCGTACTCCTGGGATGAGGGGGAGGTCGGGAGGCTTACTTGTTGGCGCCGAGCTCGATCGGCACACCGACGAGCGAGCCGTACTCGGTCCACGAGCCGTCGTAGTTCTTCACGTTGGTCTGGCCGAGCAGCTCGTGCAGGACGAACCAGGTCAGGGCCGAACGCTCACCGATGCGGCAGTAGGCGATGGTGTCCTTGGCGAGGTCCACCTGCTCGTCCTCGTAGAGGGCCTTCAGCTCCTCGTCGGACTTGAACGTGCCGTCGTCGTTGGCGTTCTTCGACCACGGGATGTTGCGGGCGCTCGGCACGTGGCCGGGGCGCTGCGACTGCTCCTGCGGGAGGTGGGCCGGGGCGAGCAGCTTGCCGCTGAACTCGTCGGGCGAGCGGACGTCGACGAGGTTCTGCGCGCCGATGGCCGCCACGACGTCGTCGCGGAAGGCACGGATCGAGGTGTCCTGCGGCTTCGCCTTGTACTCGGTGGCGGGGCGGTTCGGGACCTCGGAGCCGTCGACCAGGTCGCGGGAGTCCAGCTCCCACTTCTTGCGGCCGCCGTCGAGGAGCCTCACGTCCTGGTGGCCGTAGAGCTTGAAGTACCAGAAGGCGTACGAGGCGAACCAGTTGTTGTTGCCGCCGTAGAGGACGACGGTGGAGTCGTTGGCGATGCCCTTGGCCGACAGGAGCTTCTCGAAGCCCTCCTGGTCGACGAAGTCGCGGCGGACCGGGTCCTGGAGGTCCTTGGTCCAGTCGATGCGGATCGCGTTCTTGATGTGGTTCTTGTCGTACGCGGAGGTGTCCTCGTCGACCTCGACGATGACGACCTTCGGGTCCTCGATGTGGGCCTCGACCCAGTCGGCGTCTACCAGGACGTCGCTGCGGCTCATGCTGATCTCCTCCGGGGCAGTTACGGCGGTGCGGCGTTGCGAGGGGACGTGCGGGTACGGCTCAGGAGCGCGGGGAGGCGCGGCGTACGTGGCACGGGGCGGCCCGGCCGAAGTCGTCGTCGACGGGCCTGGGGAAAGCGGGAGTCGGAGCTCCCGCTAGAAGGGGCGACAGAGCATGGCGGCGACGCGGCACAGGTCTACTGCCCGCCGCTTCGTGAGGTCCGCCTGTCGCTTCATGGTGCCGATCGTAGGGACGCGGAGGCGGGTGTGTCACCGGCGCTCCGCATACTGAGACGCGATCGTCCACGATATGAGAATGGTTGAACCCCGGAGCCGCCCCGGGGCCCGCCGCGCCCGGCCCCGACGCCCTCGCATCCGCCCGCCGGACGCCCCCGTCTCGCGCCTCGGACGAACGTGCTCGTGGTGGGTCCGGGGCGCGCCCACGACGGGGGCCGGGCGCACCGACGACGGGGGTCGGGCGTACCCACGACGGGAGCCGGGGCCGTACCCACGACAAGGGCCGGGCGCGCCCATGACCGGAACCGGGACCGTGCCCACGACAAGGGCCGGGCCGTGTCGGCCCGGCTCTCGGAGGCGGTGGTTCAGCCGGTCAGGCTGACGTTCTCGCCCGTCACCGTCATGTCCACACCGTCCGACGCCGCCTCGACCTTCTCCAGCTTGATGCCGGCGGGCAGGTCGTCGATCTTCTGCTCGAAGTCCGTCACGTCGCGCGCCGTGTCCTCGGGGAGCGGGATGGAGATGCCGAGCACCTCGATCTTCTTCGGGATCTCGTCCGCGTGGACCTTGATGCGGTCGCCCTCGACGCGGACCGAGCTGAGCACGTACACGGGCTTCGGGAGCTTCGTGCCGCCCCTGCTGACCTCGACCTCCAGCTTGATCTTGCCGTTGCCGCCGTCGGAGAGCCCGACGACCTCGCCCTTGGCGCCGAGCGGCAGGTCCACCGGCTCGGACTTGCCCGCCTTCAGCAGCTCGTCGTACGTGACGTGGGCCGTGCCCGAGGCGGTCGCGGCGGTCGCGGAGCTGTAGTCGCCGGAGAACTTCACGCCCTTCATGTGGGCGTTCAGGTCGGCGATGCGGATCGAGTCGGAGCCGGACCTCGCGTCGTAGTCCTTGATGCCGACCTCGACGTCGTCCAGCTCACCGCCCACGACCTGGGTCAGGAAGGGGAATCCCTTGATGGAGACGTCGGGCGCCTCGCTGAGCCCCTCGTTCGAGCGCAGCTTCTCGGCCGCCTCGTCCTCGGCGAAGTTCACGGCGAGCCGGTCGGCCGCCACGAAGAGGCCTCCCAGGATGACCACGACGATCAGGAGTGTGCGTATCGCGCGCTTGCTCATGTCCGGAGTTCCCCCACGTTGTCCCCCGCCTCGACTGTCGATGCCGCGAGCCTAAAGGACAGGTCCCCGGCGGCCGGGCCCGGCCGGGGACCTGTCGAACAGCTGTGACGATCGCGTACGAGGTGTGGGCACGCGCCCACGGGTTCTCAGCCGAAGGCGCGGCCGAAGAGGTACACGGCGGGGGCGGCCGCCGCGAGCGGCAGCGCGACGCCCGCCGTCATGTGCACGAACCTGGACGGGTAGTCGTAGCTCGCCACGCGGTGACCAATCAGCGCGCAGACGCCCGCGCCGAGGGCGAGCAGCGCGGCGTCGCCGCCGCCGAGGTCCGTCATGCCGCCGACGGCGACCCCGCCGCCGGTGGCCGCGAGCAGCGCGACGACGACGGAGGCGGGCGTGGGCAGCGGGAGCGCGCGGGCCAGGACCGCCACGGCGACCGCCACGCCGCCGACGGTCACCGCGTCGGGGACGGCCGCGAGGTGCCCGGCGGCGATGATCGCCAGCGCCGCGGAGACGACGGTGGCCATGAGCCCGTACATCCGCTCGTCGGCGCCGGCGCGGCTGCGCAGCTGGAGCACGAGCACCAGCAGCACCCAGACGCCGAGGGTGCCGAGGATGGCGGCGGGCCCGTGCCCCTCGCCGACGGTGAGCAGCACGGCGTCGGCGACGACACCGCCGAGGAAGGCGAGCGCGATGCCCTGCCGGGCGGGCCACATGCCGTTCAGCCGGAACCAGCCCGCGGCCGTCACGGCCTGGAGGATGACCAGCGGCACGAGCAGCGCGTACTGCCCGGCGGCGGCGCCGCCCGCGAGCAGCAGCCCGAGCAGCGCGGTCAGGGCCGCGGGCTGCATCCCCGGTTCTATGACGGGCGAGCGCCCCTCGGCGCGGGCGCGCTGGGCGTCGGTGACGCGGGTGTTGCCGGTGGTGGTGGCGGGGCCGTAGGAGGGACCGTGGTCCGCGGGGGCCGGGGCGGGGGTGGCCGCCGCGGGCTCCTGGGTCGCCTGGGGGTGGGGTTGCGTCGCCTGGCGCTGAGGCGCGTGGTGCTGGGGTGTGTGGTGTTGCGGCTGCGGCTGCGGCTGCGGCTGGGGAGCGTGGGCCTGCGGCTGCGGCTGGGACTGGGGTGTCTGCGCGGGCAGGTACGCGGTCTCCGTCACGTCCACCGCGGCGATGGGCGGCTGCACCTGCGTCTCCCAGGTCTGGCCCTCCCACTGCTGGGTGTACTGGTCCTGCGCGTACGGCTGGAGGTACTGGGCCTGCTGGTACTGCTGCGGTTGCGGCTGCTGGTACTGCTGCGGCTCCGGGTACGCGGCGTACTGCTGCGGCTGCTGTTGCTGGGCATACGGCTGGGCGTACTGCTGCTGCTCCGGGTACGGATACTGCTGGCCGGTGTGCTGCTGCCCGGTGTATTGCTGACCGGTGTGCTGCTGCCCGGCCTGCTGGCGGCCCGCGTACTGCTGGCCGGGATGCGCCTGCTGCCCGGTGTGCTGCCGGCCCCCGTACCCCTGACCCTCGTACCCCTGACCCTCGTACCCCTGACCCTCGTACCCCTGCTGAGGGCCCTGTTGCTGGTGGCCCTGCTGGTAGTTCTGCTGATAGCCCTGGTGGCCCTCACGGTTCACCTGGCTCTCATGGCCCTCGTGGCCCTCATGGCCCTCGTACGGCTGACTGGACATGGTGCTCATCCTCCTGCGAACGGCGGGAGCACCTCGACCGTGCCGCCCTCGGCCAGCCGTACGGTCTCATGCCCGCGAGTGCCTACGGGGTCGCCGTCGACGAGGAAGGAGCAGCGCATGAGGACCCGGACGAGCTCTCCGGGGTGCCGCTCGCGGGCGCCGTCCAGCACTTCGGCGAGCGTCGCCGCGGCGTAGGGCTCCTCGGCGACGCCTGCCGCCGCCTTGGCAGCGGCCCAGTAACGAATGGTGCCGTTCACCATGCGACTCCCCTTTCAGTCGGCGGTTGCCGACGTCCATGATGCCGTGGCCCACGCGGCGATCCGTCCGGCCAGCTCGTCGGAGACCGCGTGCTCCGCATGCCCCATGCCCTCCTCCAGCCACAGTTCGGCGCCCTCCCGCGCGGCGGCGGCCAGCATCCGGGGGTGGTCGACGGGGAAGTACGGGTCCCGGGTGCCGTGCACGACGAGCAGCGGCGCGGGCGCGATGAGGGGGACGGATTCGACCGGGGAGAGGGGCACGGGGTCCCACTCGTGCGGGTGGATTCTCGTGCGCAGTCCGAAGCGGCCGACGACCCGCCCCGCTGGCCGCGTCACGATCCAGTGGAGCCGTCGCATCGGGGCGGTGCCCCGGTAGAACCAGCGTGCGGGGGCGCTGACCGCCACCACCGCGTCCGCCCGCGCTTCCATGCGCCCCCTGTGCGACGCACCGTGCCGGAGCACGACGGAACCGCCCATCGAGAACCCGACGGTCACCACGTGTGCGTGGCCCAGCGAACGCGCCCACTCCACGGCCGCCGCCACGTCGAGCACCTCGCGGTCGCCCACCGTGGAGTGCCCGCCGGAGGCCCCGTGGCCCCGGAAGGAGAAGGTGATCACCGCCGCACGCTGGGCGAAGACGGCGGCGATCCGGCGTACGTGCGGCCGGTCCACGGCCCCGCTGAATCCGTGCGCGAGGACGATCGCCGTGCCTCCGGGAGCCCCCTGTCCCGGCTCGTACGCGGCCTCGATGGCGACCCCGTCCTGTGTACGCAGCGTGACGCGCTGCCGAACGGGAGACTGCGCGCGCGTGAGCGGCTGCACAGAAGATCGCGCCGCTCGACCTGCCGGACCGGAACTCATGTGGGCTATTCTGCTGGGCAGAGGATCCGGGCAGCGAAGCCCCCGGGTCCTTTTGTGCTTTCACACGCAGCACACAGCAGCACACGTACGAAGCAGTGCCGAGACGCCCCGGCTCCGACGAGCGGGGGCACCCCCCTCCGCAGGGACCGAGGAGGAACCATGGGCGGGCGAAACGTGCACGACCGCAGGACAGACCGAGGCCACCGGACCGGGGGCGCCACGCGATGAGTTCCCTGCTGCTCCTCACCAACGCCCTCCAGCCCTCGGCGGAGGTGCTCCCCGCCCTCGGCCTGCTCCTGCACAACGTGCGCGTCGCCCCGGCGGAGGGCCCCGCCCTCGTCGACACCCCGGGCGCCGACGTCATCCTGATCGACGGCCGCCGCGACCTGCCGCAGGTGCGGAGCCTCTGCCAGCTCCTGCGCTCCACCGGGCCCGGCTGCCCGCTGCTCCTCGTCGTGACGGAGGGCGGTCTCGCCGCCGTCACCGCCGAGTGGGGCGTGGACGACGTGCTCCTCGACACGGCGGGCCCCGCCGAGGTCGAGGCGCGGCTGCGGCTCGCGATGGGCCGCCGGCAGATCACCGCCGACGAGCTGCCCACCGAGATCCGCAACGGCGACCTCTCCGTGGACGAGGCGACGTACAGCGCGAAGCTGAAGGGCCGGGTCCTGGACCTGACCTTCAAGGAGTTCGAGCTGATCAAGTACCTGGCGCAGCACCCGGGCCGGGTCTTCACGCGCGCCCAGCTGCTCCAGGAGGTCTGGGGCTACGACTACTTCGGCGGCACGCGCACGGTCGACGTCCACGTGCGGCGGCTGCGCGCGAAGCTCGGCGTCGAGCACGAGTCGCTGATCGGCACCGTCCGCAATGTCGGATATCGCTTCGTCACCCCGGAGAAGGTCGAACGCGGGGCCGACGAGGAGAAGGCGAAGGCCGCCACGCCCCGGGCCGAGAGCGGCGAGAAGCGGGCGGCGCAGGCGGCGAAGCCGGCCGGGAAGTCCGCGTAGGAACTCTCGTGGGCCGGTGGGGTCCATCCGCGTAGACTGCGCGCGTGGCCAAGGTGACGCGGGACGATGTGGCGCGACTGGCGGGTACTTCGACCGCTGTTGTCAGTTATGTCATCAATAACGGACCCCGGCCGGTCGCCCCGGCCACGCGCGAGCGTGTACTCGCCGCGATCAAGGAGCTGGGCTACCGCCCGGACCGGGTCGCGCAGGCCATGGCCTCCCGGCGCACGGACCTCATAGGCATGATCGTGCCGGACGCGCGCCAGCCGTTCTTCGCGGAGATGACGCACGCCGTCGAACAGGCGGCGTCCGAGCGCGGGAAGATGGTCCTCGTCGGCAACTCCGACTACGTGGAGGAGCGCGAGACCCACTACCTGCGCGCCTTCCTCGGCATGCGGGTCTCCGGCCTCATCCTCGTCAGCCACGGCCTGACCGACCAGGCCGCCGCCGAGATCGACGCGTGGGACGCGCGCGTGGTGCTCCTGCACGAGCGGCCCGAGGCCATCGACGACGTCGCGGTCGTCACGGACGACCTCGGCGGCGCGCAGCTCGCCACCCGGCATCTGCTCGAACACGGCCACGAGTACGTCGCCTGTGTCGGCGGCACGGCCGACACCCCGACCGTCGGCGACCCGGTCTCCGACCACATCGAGGGCTGGCGGCGCGCGATGCGGGAGGCCGGCAGGTCGGTGGAGGGGCGGCTGTTCGAGGCCCCGTACAACCGCTACGACGCGTACCAGGTCGGCCTGGAGCTGCTGGCGCGGCCCGACCGGCCCACCGCCATCTTCTGCTCCACGGACGACCAGGCCATCGGCATCCTGCGGGCCGCGCGCGAGCTGCGCATCGACGTGCCGGGCGAGCTGGCCGTCACCGGCTTCGACGACGTCAAGGAGGCCGGCCTGACGGACCCGCCCCTGACGACGGTCGCCTCCGACCGCCCGGCGATGGCCCGCGCGGCGGTGGACCTGGTCCTGGACGACGGCCTGCGGGTCGCGGGCTCGCGAAGGGAACGCCTGAAGCTGTTCCCGTCACGACTGGTGGTACGCCAGTCGTGCGGGTGCGAGTAGCGAGGCAGACCGCCGGGTCACGGGATCCCCCGCGCGCCTTTATAAGGGGCATACGCACTTCTGCCGGGCTTCTCAGGACGTACTCAGGCAGTTCTCATGTACGCGGGCCAGTCTCGATGACATGACCGAGACCTTCCGCCCGAGCGGCGAGTACCCCCAGCAGCAGCCGTCCGCGCCTGTGCACCACGGCGGTACACAGGGCGCGTACCAGCACGGCACGTATCCGCCCCCGCCGAGCTTCGCGCCGGAGGCGGCACCGGCGGCACAGCCCCCGAGGCGCCGCCGTGCCAGGGGCCCGGCGGCCCTGCTCGCGGCCGTGGCGATCGCGGCGGCGGCGGTCGGCGGCGGCACGGCGTACGCGGTGCAGACGCTCACCGACCAGGGCGGCGGTTCCTCGGCCACCAGCACGGACGTCGTGCCGACGAGCCAGAGGGGCACGGTCTCCGGCGTCGCGCAGGCGGTCAGCCCCAGCATCGTCGAGATCAGCGCCACCACGGGCCAGGGCAAGTCGACCGGGTCCGGAGTGATCATCAAGAGCGACGGCGAGATCATCACGAACAACCACGTGATCTCCGGCGCCTCCTCGATCACGGTGCGGACGAACGACGGCAAGACGTACGACGCCGAGGTCGTCGGCACCGACAGCAAGAAGGACCTCGCGCTCATCCAGCTGAAGGACGCCTCGGGCCTCAAGGCCGCGACGCTCGGCGACTCCGACAACGTCAAGGTCGGCGACGAGGTCGTCGCGATCGGCTCCCCCGAGGGCCTGACCGGCACCGTGACCAGCGGCATCATCTCCGCGCTCGACCGGGACGTCACCGTGTCGACGGGCGAGGGGCAGCAGCAGCCCCAGCAGGAACAGGGCGGCTGGCCGTTCGAGTTCGGCGGGCAGGAGTTCAACGGCGACACGGGGTCGTCGAAGACCACGTATAAGGCGCTGCAGACCGACGCCTCGCTCAACCCCGGGAACTCCGGCGGCGCCCTCATCGACATGAACGGCAACATCATCGGGATCAACTCCGCGATGTACTCGCCCGCTTCCTCGCAGGCGGGCGCCGACTCGGGCTCCGGCAGCGTCGGCCTCGGCTTCGCCATCCCGGTCAACACGGTCAAGGACGACCTCGCCAAGCTGCGGTCGGGATCGCAGTCGTGACGCCCCGGTCCACCGCCGGCGCCGTACGGTCCGCCACACGCCGCGCCGCGCGCGCCCGCGTGCGAGGCTGATACCTGCCGCCCCGCCCGACCACTACCTCCGAGGACTGCCACGATGAGCCCCGCCGATGGTGACCGCGAGCAGCAGCGCATCCTGATCGTGGACGACGAACCCGCCGTGCGGGAGGCGCTCCAGCGCAGCCTCGCCTTCGAGGGGTACGGCACGGAGGTCGCCGTGGACGGCGCCGACGCGCTCGACAAGGCCGCCGCGTACCGCCCCGACCTCGTGGTCCTCGACATCCAGATGCCGCGTATGGACGGCCTCACGGCCGCGCGCAGGTTCCGCGCCACCGGTTCGACGACCCCGATCCTCATGCTGACCGCCCGTGACACCGTGGGCGACCGCGTCACCGGCCTCGACGCCGGGGCCGACGACTACCTGGTCAAGCCGTTCGAGCTGGACGAGCTGTTCGCCCGCATCAGGGCCCTGCTGCGCCGCAGTTCGTACGCGGCCGGCGCGGGCCGGGCCGAGGAGGGCGACACCCTGGCCTTCGCCGACCTGCGGATGGACCTGGCGACGCGCGAGGTCACCCGCGGCGGACGCACGGTCGAGCTGACCCGTACGGAGTTCACCCTCCTGGAGATGTTCCTCGCCCACCCCCGGCAGGTCCTCACCCGCGAGCAGATCCTCAAGGCCGTCTGGGGCTTCGACTTCGAGCCGTCGTCCAACTCCCTCGACGTGTACGTGATGTACCTGCGCCGCAAGACGGAGGCGGCCGGCGAGCCGCGCCTCGTGCACACGGTGCGGGGCGTGGGGTACGTGCTGCGGGGCGGCGAGTGAGCAGCCCCGTACGACGGTTCCGCGGGCTGCCGTTGCGCTCCCGGCTCGCGCTGCTCGTCGCCACGGCCGTGGCGGTCGCGGTGGCCCTGGCGGCGGCGGTGTGCTGGTTCGTGGTGCGGGACGCGCTGGTCGACTCGCTGGACGACTCGCTGAACGAGAGGCCCGTCACCGAGGACTGGGTGCGCGGCATGGTCGACGATCACGGCCAGTGCCGCCGCACGATCGTCAAGCAGAACGAGGGCGCGCCGAACCTGCTGGAGCAGACGGTGCAGGTGGTCGACCAGAGCGGTGGCAGCTGCGTCGTCTTCGGCGAGCAGAGCATCGGGCTCGAACCGGTGGACACCGAGATCGCCCGCCGCGAGTCACCGGCGACCATCCACGACGCGACCGCCGCCGACGGCACCGAGTACCGCGTGCTCACCTACCCGCTGGACGGCACCGCGTACGCCGTCTCCACGGCCCGTCCCCTCACCGAGATGCACGACACCCTCGACAACCTCACCCTGCTGCTGTCGGTGGTGGGCGGTGTCGGCATCGTCGGCGCGGGCGCGGCCGGCCTCTGGGTGGCCCGTACCGGCCTGCGCCCGGTGGACCGGCTCACCGAGGCCGTGGAGCACGTGGCGCGCACGGAGGACCTCGGTCTGCGCATCCCCGTGGAGGGCGACGACGAGATCGCCCGGCTCTCCGCGTCCTTCAACTCCATGACCGCGTCGCTGGCCACGTCCCGCGACCTCCAGCAGCAGCTCATCGCCGACGCGGGCCATGAGCTGCGCACCCCGCTGACCTCCCTGCGCACGAACATCGAGCTGCTGGCCCGCAGCGACGACACGGGCCGGGCCATCCCGCCCGACGACCGCAGGGCCCTGCTCGCCTCGGTCAAGGCGCAGATGACGGAGCTTGCCGCGCTGATCGGCGACCTTCAGGAGCTGTCCCGCCCCGACGCGGGCCACGCGAGCGGCAAGGTGCAGGTCATCGCCCTGCACGACATCGTGGACACGGCCCTTGAGCGGGCCCGGCTGCGCGGCCCCGAGCTGGCCTTCGAGGCGGACATCGCGCCCTGGTACGTCCGCGGGGAGCCCGCGGCCCTGGAGCGCGCGGTGGTCAACCTCTTCGACAACGCGGTGAAGTTCGGCCCCGCGGGCTCCGCCATCGAAGTCGCCCTGCGGGACGGCGAGCTGACGGTGCGCGACCACGGCCCCGGCATCCCCGCCGAGGAGCTGCCCCACGTCTTCGACCGCTTCTGGCGCTCGCCGTCGGCCCGGAGCCTGCCGGGTTCGGGCCTCGGGCTGTCCATCGTGGCCCGCACGGTGCGGCAGTCCGGCGGCGAGGTGACGCTCGGCCCCGCCGACGGCGGCGGCACGGTGGCGACGGTGCGGCTGCCGGGGGCGGCGACCCCGCCCCCGAGCGACCTGCCCTGACGCCGCCCCACCCCAACGAGACGATACGTCTTGCCAAACCGCGCCCCAGTCGCTACCGTCGACCCATCGCCGTACGAGACGCGCCGTCTCGCATGGCTCGCGAGTCCCCCGTAGCCGACGAAAGGCCGCCCACTTGTTCCCAGCACCCGCGACGACCTCCGCCCCCGCCCACTCCCAGCTCGTCCTCACCGACGTCACCAAGCGCTACGAGGACCGTGTCGTCCTCGACCGGGTCTCCCTCACCGTCCGGCCCGGCGAGCGGGCCGGGGTCATCGGGGACAACGGGTCGGGGAAGTCGACGCTGCTGCGCCTCATCGCCGGACGCGAGCTGCCCGACAACGGCGCCCTCACCGTCGCCGCCCCCGGCGGCACCGGCTACCTCGCCCAGGCGCTCGAACTGCCGGGCGCCGCGACCGCCGGGGACGCCGTCGACGTGGCCCTCGCGGAACTGCGCTCCCTGGAGCGGCGCATCCGGGCCGCGGAGACGTCCCTCGAAGGCGCGGACACGGCGGCGTACGAGCGGTACGCCGCCCTGACCGCCGAGTTCGACGCGCGCGGCGGCCACGACGCCGACCGCCGCGTGGAGATCACGCTGCGCCACCTCGGCGAGCGGGAGCCGCTGGACCGCGCCCGCCCGCTGGCCACGCTCTCCGGCGGGCAGCGCTCACGCCTCGCCCTGGCCGCCACCCTGGCGTCCTCGCCGGAGCTGCTCCTGCTCGACGAGCCGACGAACGACCTGGACGACGAGGCCGTGCGCTGGCTGGAGGACCGGCTGCGGGCCCACCGCGGCACGGTCATCGCCGTCACCCACGACCGCGCCTTCCTCGACCGGGTCACCACGGCCGTCCTGGAGGTGGACGGCGACACGCGCTCCGTGCGCCGCTACGGCGACGGCTACGCGGGCTACCTCACCGCCCGGGCCGCCGAACGCGCCCGGCACGCCCGGGAGTACGAGGAGTGGCGCGCCGAGGTGGCCCGGCAGACCCGGCTCGCCGAGTCCAACATCGGGCTGCTCTCGGCGATCCCCCGCAAGGCCCCGAGCGCGTTCAGCGGGGCGGGCGCCTTCCGGGCCAGGTCGCGGGCGCACGGCGCGATGGGCCGCATCCGCAGCGCCCGCGAGCGGCTGCGCCGCCTGACCGAGCGGCCGGTGCCGCCGCCCCCGCGCCCCCTGCGCTTCGAGGCGCCGGTCGAAGGGGAGGCCGCGGGCCCGGTGGAGCTGACCGGCGTACGGGTGCCGGGACGGCTGGCGGTCGAGGGGACGCTGCGGATCGAGGCGGGCGAACGGCTGCTCGTGACCGGCCCGAACGGCGCGGGCAAGTCCACGCTGCTGGCACTCCTCGCCGGGGACCTGGCCCCCGAGTGCGGCGAGGTCCGCCGGCCCGCGAGGGTCGGCAGGCTGCGGCAGGACGGTGCACGCTGGGACGAGGGGCGGTCGGCGCTCTCCGTCTTCGGCGTCGAACGGCGCGAGGAGCTGCTCGCCCTCGGACTGTTCCGCGAGGCGGACCTCGCCCTGCCGGTGCGGGCCCTCTCGGTGGGCCAGCGCCGCCGCCTCGAACTGGCCGAGCTGGTCACCCGCCCCCTGGACCTGCTCCTCCTGGACGAGCCCACGAACCACCTGGCGCCCGCCCTGGTCGAGGAGCTGGAGGCCGCGCTCGCCGCCTACCGGGGCACGCTGGTGATCGTCAGCCACGACAGGCGGCTCCGGTCCGGCTTCCGGGGTCGGCGCCTCGCCCTGCGGGACGGACGCCCGGTCCCCGGAAGTTAGCCCCCGATGCCCAGCCCCGCGCCGGTCAGCCGTACGCGGATGCCCTCCTTCTCCACCGTCACGTCCCGCAGCGTCATCATCCCCTCGCCGGGCGGCTCCGGGAGCCGGAAGGCGAGGGTGAGGCGGTCGGCGAGGACGGGGCGGGTGAGTCCGGCGAGGCCCTTGAGCAGGGCGGGGTCGAGGCCGAGCTTCTTGAGCAGCCAGGGGTGGCCCATCGCGACGTCGATGAGGTTGAGGCTCATCACGTCGTCGACGAAACGGGCGGAACCGGTCAGCTCGTTCAGCTTGGTGTCGCTCCTCAGCGCCTCGCGGACCACGCTCTGCGGGACCCCGAGCCGTTCGACGATCGCGGGGACGGAGAGCAGCGCCTTCGCCTTCGCCGTCTCCTCGGCGACGCGGTCGGCGGACCGCTTCGACAGGTGCAGGCCCTCCTTCTCGCGCGTGCCGGGGCGGTACGTCGCCAGATCGCCGAGCTGGAGGCTCATGCCGCCGATGTCGGTGGAGATGCCCCGGTCGCCGTTGCGCTGGATGCGGGCGTCGGCGCGCAGCTTCAGGTCGTGCCCCGCCACGGGCAGCGTGCCGCGCGCGAGGACCCGGTCGCGGCCCTGGCCGGTGAACGTGACCTGGGAAGCGCCCAGTTCGCGGTTGAGGTCCTCGAAGGAGAGCAGCACCTCGCCGTCCATGGCGCCGATCCGCGCGCCCTTGACCGAGGTGGGCCCGTCCCCGTCGATCCTGACGTCGCTGGCGGTCGCGGAGACCTTGGCGAGCGAGACGCGGTCGGCCGCGACGTCGGGGACGGTCACCTTCACCCGGTCCAGGCGCTTGTCGAGGACCTGGGTGAGGAACGGGAAGCCCTCGATGTCGACCTCGGGCGCCGCGCTCAGCTTCAGCTGGTCCTTGAGCCGGTCGGCGGCCTCGTGCTCGGCGTAGAGCAGCGCCCAGCGGTCGCCGAGGGCGAGGAAGGCGGCGAGGACGACCAGCGCGACCACGGCTTTCGCGGCCATCGGCAGGCCGGCGAAGCGGCTGCGGCGACGGCCGCGGCGACGCCGGCGGTGGTTGGGCGGGGACCAGGCGTCGTCGTCGTCCGCCCCCTTGGACGCCTCGTCCTCGTGGAGGAAATCCTCCAGCGGGCTGGGCGCGAGGGCGGCCAGCTCCTCGTACGGATTGGTGTATGTGGCGGCCGGGAGCGGCGCGGTGTCGTGTCTGCGGCCGTCGGGGCCGGGAGGGACGTCGGTGCGGTCAAAAGGGGCACCCGGAGGATGCGTGGCTATGCGGTGGGGGGAACGCATCGGCCGATCTCACCATACGTTCACACCCCACCCCAAGCCTGACTCCCGGTAAGCATCGGTTTCGGCCGCTTACTGAGCCGGCCCCGCCCCTGGTCAAGGCGCCGGAGTTCACCGGGACGTCATCTACGTCACGTCACGGCGCTCACTGCGGAGCGCTCACTTCGCAGCGGTCACTTCACGACGGTGATGCGGTCGGCCTTCGGCGGGGCGAGGGGCTTGTCCGCCGAGGAGTTGGCGCTCAGGTAGTCGTTGAACGCCTTCAGGTCGTCCGCGCCCACCAGCGGCTTCGTGCCCTTGCCGAGCTCGGGGAGCCCGTCGCCGCCACCGGCCAGGAAGGAGTTGAGCGCGACGCGGTACGTGGCCTGCGGGTCGAGCGCCTTCCCGTTCAGCTCGACCGAGTCGGCGACGACGCGGTCGGCGCCGGTCTTGGTCAGGTCGAGCGTGTACGTGAAGCCGTCCGAGATCTGCAGGATCTTCGGGGAGTCGGTGTTGGCCCCGCTGACCTGCTGCTTCAGGGCGGTGATGAGCTGAGCGCCGGTCAGGTCGACGAGGTTGACCGTGTTGCTGAACGGCTGCACGGTGAACGCCTCGCCGTAGGTGACGACACCGTCGCCCTCGCTGCCGCTCGCCTTGTGAACGATGTCGGAGCGGATGCCGCCCGGGTTCATCAGGGCCAGATCGGCCTCCGGGTCCAGGGACTTGGCGTGGGCGAGCTGCGCGTCGGCGATGAGGTCGCCGAGCGGGGACTCGGGGGTGGTGGCGCCGCGGCCGGGGATGTCGGCGGAGACGTGGCCGACGGCCTTGTTGGCGATGGGCGCGGCCAGCTTGTCCCAGCGGGAGATCAGCGAGGTCATGTCGGGCGCCTTGGCCTGCTCGCGGCTCACGACGTGGTTCGCGGACTTCACGCTGGTGCGGACGATGTCCTTGGTCCCGCGGTCGTACGTCAGCGTGGTGTCGGTGTAGAGCTTGCCGTACGAGGACGCCGAGGTCACCATGCGGGGATTGCCCGCCGGGTCGGGGATCGTGCAGACGTACGCGTTGTGCGTGTGGCCCGTGACCAGGGCGTCCACCTTGGGCGTGATGCCCTTGGCGATGTCGGTGATCGGCCCGGAGACGCCGTCGCCGGCGGCCGGGGAGTCGCAGTCGTAGTCGTACGTCTGGCTCGCGGGCACGCCGCCCTCGTGGATGAGTGTGACGATGGACTTCACGCCCTGCTTGTCGAGGATGTCGGCGTACTTGTTGACCGTCTCGATCTCGTCGTGGAACTTCAGGCCCTTGATGCCCTCGGCGGAGACGATGTCGGGGGTGCCCTCAAGGGTCACGCCGATGAATCCGATCTTGACGCCCTTGTGCTTCCACACGTGGTAGGGCTCGAGGATCGGCTTGCCGGTCTTCTCGTCCGTGACGTTGGCCGCCAGGTAGGGGTAGTCCGCGCCCTCGAACTTCTTGTCCTTGCCCCGCCCGTCCTTCTCGAAGCAGCCGTCCTTGGGGTGGCAGCCGCCGTTCTGGATGCGGGCCAGTTCCTTGGCGCCCTCGTCGAACTCGTGGTTGCCGACACTCGTGACGTCCAGGTCCAGCTTGTTCATCGCCTGGACGGTGGGCTCGTCGTGGAAGAGGCCCGAGAGCAGCGGGCTGGCGCCGATGAGGTCGCCGGCGGCCGCGGTCACGCTGTAGGGGTGCGCCTTGCGGGCGGTGCGCAGGGAGGTCGCGAGGTACTCGACGCCGCCGGCGTCGATCTTCTTCTCGGTCCCGTCGGCCTGCTTCTCCGTCACCTGGCCCGAGGAGCCCGCGGGCGGCTTCAGATTGCCGTGGAAGTCGTTGAAGGACAGCAGCTGCACATCGACGGTGCGCTTCTTGCCGCCCTTGCCGTGGCCCGCGTGCTCCTGTCCCGCGCTCGCGGGCAACGCGGCGACCAGCGCCCCCGCGGTGGCGAGCCCCGCCGCCGCGGCGAGGACACGGGTGGCACGGCGCCTGGGCCGTCGGTTCGTGGATCTGGCGGACACGCGTTCCCCCGGGGGTCGGAGCGGAGAGATACGAAACGCTCGGCAGCCTAGAGTCAACGCGCGTAGCGCAACAGGGGGTAACGGGTCACAGCCTGATTGCGCGGCAGGGAAAGCGACCCCGGAGCCGCCGCCGGGCGCCGACGGGCGCCGCCGGGCCCGGACCCCCGCAAAGGCATCCGCGCCGGTTACCGTCTGAGGTATGACTGACGACCGCCCCGCCGAGGCCCCGGCGCCCGCCGCACTCCGGAAGATCGACACCCTCGCCACGCTCACCTCCGCGCAGGCCGACGCCGTGCTCGCCCTCCTCGCGGAGGCCGCGCGCAACGACGGCCAGCAGGCGGTGTCCGAGCAGGGCCGGCTCCAGCTGCGCGGCGGCGCGCGCGAGGGCGTCGGGCACCTGCTGCTCAGCGTCGGCGACACCCTCGTGGGCTACGCGCAACTGGAGGACACCGACCCCGTGGAGGCCCCCGCGGCCGAGCTGGTCGTGCACCCCTCGCATCGCGGGCGCGGCCACGGCAGGGCGCTCGGCTCGGCGCTGCTCGCGCAGTCCGGACGGCGGCTGCGCGTCTGGGCGCACGGCGGGCACTCCGCGGCCCGGCACCTCGCGCAGGTGCTCGGCCTGACCCTCTTCCGCGAACTGCGGCAGATGCGGCGCCCCTTGGCGGACCTGGACCTGCCGGAGCCGGTCCTGCCCGAAGGCGTCTCCGTACGCGCCTTCGTCCCCGGCCGGGACGACGCGGCCTGGCTCGCGGTGAACGCCGAGGCCTTCGCGCACCACCCCGAGCAGGGCTCCCTCACCCAGCGCGACCTGGACGACCGCAAGGCCGAGCCGTGGTTCGACCCGGCGGGCTTCTTCCTGGCCGAGCGCGTGGCCGACGGCGAGCTGGTGGGCTTCCACTGGACGAAGGTGCACGAGGAGGAGCGCCTGGGCGAGGTGTACGTGGTCGGCGTGCGCCCCGGCGCCCAGGGCGGCGGCCTCGGCAAGGCCCTGACCACGACGGGCCTGCGCCACCTCGCGGCGGCCGGCCTGCCGACCGCGATGCTCTACGTGGACGCGGACAACAAGGCGGCCGTCAGCGTCTACGAACGCCTCGGCTTCGTCACCCACGAGACGGACCTGATGTACCGCACGGAGACCTGACCGCGCCGTTCCGCCGAGCGCGGGGCCGGCCAAGACCCGAAGGGGGCGGCGTCACTTGACGCCGCCCCCTTCTTGCACCACCCTTTCACTACTCAATTAGTGAAAGGGTGGTGCAGCAGTGGTCGAGTTCCGCATCGACCGGCGCAGTGGCGTCGCCACCTATCTCCAGATCGTCCAGCAGACCCGCCAGGCGCTCCGCCTCGGCCTGCTGGAACCCGGCGACAAGCTGCCCACGGCCCGCGAGGTCGTCGAAGCCACCGCCATCAACCCCAACACCGTCCTGAAGGCCTACCGGGAGCTGGAGCGCGAGGGCCTGGTGGAGGCCCGCCGCGGCCTCGGCACCTTCGTGCGGAAGTCACTGGGCAGCGCACCGGCGGACTCGCCGCTGCGGGGGGAGCTCGTCGAGTGGGCCGCGCGGGCCCGTGCGGCGGGCCTGGAGAAGGACGACGTGGCGGCGCTCTTCAGCGCCGTACTGGAAGAACAGTTCGCACCGTCAGCAGCCACCGAGGGGGACCCCGCATGACCGGCACCGCCATCGAGGCGCACGCCTTGAGCAAACAGTACGGCCGGCACCGCCACGCCCTGCGCGACTGCACGTTCCGGCTGCCCGAGGGGCGCGTCTGCGCGGTCGTCGGCCCCAACGGCGCCGGCAAGTCCACCCTGCTCGCCCTGGCCGCCGGGCTCGGCCGCCCCAGCGCGGGCACGCTGACCGTCCTCGGCGCCGGCCCCGCCGAGGCCCGCGCCCGCGTGGCGTACGTCGCCCAGGACAAGCCGCTGCATCCGCGGCTCAGCGTCGCCGACACGCTGCGGCTCGGGGCCGAACTCAACGTCGGGCGCTGGGACATGGCCGCGGCCGAGCGCGTCGTGGCCGGGGCGGGGCTCGACATGGCGGCGCGCGTCCGCACGCTCTCCGGGGGGCAGCGCACCCGGGTCGCGCTCGCCCTCGCGCTGGGCAAGCGGGCCGAGCTCCTGCTCCTGGACGAGCCCATGGCCGACCTCGACCCGCTCGCGCGCCACCAGCTCATGGGCACGCTCATGGCCGAGGCCGCCGAGCACGGGACGACCGTCGTGATGTCCTCGCACATCGTCGGCGAACTCGCCGAAGCCTGCGACCACTTGCTCCTCGTCTCCGACGGGCGGGTCAGGCTCGGCGGCGGCATCGACGACCTGCTCACCGCACACGCCCTGGTGACCGGGGCGCACCCCGTCGCCGGCCTCGCCCCGCACACCGTCGTCGAATCCCGCGCCACCGGGCGCGGCGTGACCGCCCTGATCCGCCCCGAGGGCCCCCTCGGCGACGGCTGGGACGTCGAAGAACCATCCCTGGAGGAACTGTTGCTGGCCCATCTCCGCTCCCCGGACGCACCGGTCCTGCTGACGCCGGGCACGACGGCGCGTCCCGCGCAGGGGGTGACGGCATGAGCCTGCCGACGCTCCGGGGTCCCCGCTGGGTGGACATACGGCTGCACCGGACGACGCTGTGGACGAGCGGCGCCGCTCTCCTGGCGGCGCTCGTCTACACCGGCTGGCTCCGCTGGGCGGCCGACGCCTATCCGGAACCCGTGGGCGACTGCCTGGCGGACAAGTCCTGCGAGACGTTCCTCGGCTTCGCCAGCGCGCGCGAACTGCTCTACGCGAGCATGGAGAACGGCGCCCTCGCGCTGCTCCTGCTGCCCGTGCTCATCGGCGCCTTCGTCGCGGGCCCGTACATCGCCCGCGAGATGGAGAGCGGGGTGTACGCGCTTTCCTGGACCCAGTCCATCTCCCCGGCACGATGGCTCGCCTCACGGCTGACCACGGCCGCCGCGATCGCCCTCGGCGTGACGCTCGTTCTCATGGGGGCCCTCCGGCTCGGCGCCTCCAAGGCCCTCGGCCACCGCGCGAACCTCCACTGGGCCGACCGGGGCGTCTACGAGGCGACCGGCCCCACCCTGGTCGCGTACTCCCTGTTCGCCGTGGCCCTCGGCACGCTCATCGGGTTCGTCGTGCGGCGCACGCTGCCCGCGATGGCCGCCACCGGCCTCGTCACCGGCCTCCTCCTGTGGGGGATGGGCAACGTCCGCTGGCGCCTGGCGCCCGTACGGACCGCCACGGGACCCGTGTCCGCCGACCATTCCTTTCCCGACCAGTACCCCGCCGGCTCCTTCTCCATGGACCAGGGTGTCACCAACGCCGCCGGTGACCGGTTCTACGTGGGGCAGTGCCTGCCGAAGCCGCAGCCCGGCTTCTCCTGCCCCGACGACACCGAGGTCACCGGCTGGTACATGCAGTACCACCCCCGATCCCACTTCTGGCACACCCAGTTGATGGAGACCGGCATCCTCCTCGCCCTCACCGCGGCCGTCGTGTACGCCGCCTTCCGCGTCCTGCGCCGCCGCGCCGCCTGACCCGTACCGTCAGGGGAGGAATCGCACCGAAGGCCCCCGCCGGGAGCCGCCGGGACCCCCGGGGGCCTTCGGTCCATGTCCCGCACGTCATGTCGCCGTAACCGCTGATTCAGACTGCCTTGCGAGGCTCGGGCAATGCAGCCCGCCGTGCCCGACCCGTCGCCGAAGAACGGGAAGCCGTCCCCCAAGGACGCGAAGCCGTCCTCGGAGGACGCGAAGCCGTCCTCGAAGAAGGGGAAGCGCCGTCTCACTCCCGCGCTCTCCGACGCGCCTATCGGCGGGTCCTCGCGGAAGAATGGCTCCATGAGCCAGCAGAACACGCCGGGACAGGTACAGCACGCCCAGCCCTCCGTCGGTTCCATAGCCGCGCACCGGCCGCACACCATCGCCGCCACCGTCTCCGACCTCGCCCCCGACATCGACGCCGACCTCGACTCCTACGACGAGGACGCCCAGCCGGGGCACAACGGCGAAGGGCTGCCCCAGGGGCGGTTCCTCGACCGGGAGCGCAGCTGGCTCGCCTTCAACGAGCGGGTGCTCGAACTCGCCGAGGACCCGCACACCCCCCTCCTCGAACGGGCGAACTTCCTCGCGATCTTCGCCTCGAACCTGGACGAGTTCTTCATGGTCCGCGTGGCGGGCCTCAAGCGCCGCATCGCCACCGGCGTCGCCACCCGTTCGGCCTCGGGGCTCCAGCCCCGCGAGGTCCTCGAACTGATCTGGAACCGCTCCCGCGAGCTCATGGCCCGGCACGCCGCCTGCTACCAGGACGACGTCGCGCCCGGCCTCGCCGACGAGGGCATCCAGCTGGTCCGCTGGCACGAGCTGACCGACAAGGAGCAGTCCCGCCTCTTCACGCTCTTCCGGCAGCAGATCTTCCCCGTCCTGACGCCGCTGGCCGTGGACCCCGCGCACCCGTTCCCCTACATCTCGGGGCTCTCGCTCAACCTCGCCGTCGTCGTGCGCAACCCCGTCTCGGGGCACCAGCACTTCGCCCGCGTCAAGGTCCCGCCGCTGCTCTCGCGCTTCCTGGAGGCCTCGCCCCAGCGCTACGTCCCCATAGAGGACGTCATCGCCGCTCCCGCGCATCTCCAGGAGCTGTTCCCGGGCATGGAGATCCAGGAGCACCACATGTTCCGGCTCACCAGGAACGAGGACCTGGAGGTCGAGGAGGACGACGCCGAGAACCTCCTCCAGGCCCTGGAGAAGGAGCTGATGCGGCGCCGCTTCGGGCCCCCGGTGCGCCTGGAGGTCGAGGAGTCCATCGCGCCGAACGTCCTCAGCCTCCTGGTGCGCGAGCTGAAGATCGGCGAGGCCGAGGTCTATCCGCTGCCGGGCCCGCTCGACCTCACCGGGCTCTTCAGCATCGCCAAGCTGGACCGGCCCGAGCTGAAGTACCCCAAGTTCGTGGCGGGCACCCACCGCGACCTCGCCGAGGTCGAGTCGGCGTCCGCGCCCGACATCTTCGCCGCCCTCCGCGAGCGCGACGTGCTCCTGCACCACCCCTACGACTCCTTCTCCACCTCCGTGCAGGCGTTCCTGGAGCAGGCGGCGGCCGACCCGGACGTCCTCGCCATCAAGCAGACGCTGTACCGCACCTCGGGCGACTCCCCCATAGTCGACGCGCTCATCGACGCCGCCGAGTCCGGCAAGCAGGTCCTCGTCCTCGTCGAGATCAAGGCCCGCTTCGACGAGCAGGCCAACATCAAGTGGGCGAGGAAGCTGGAGGAGGCGGGGTGCCACGTGGTCTACGGCATCGTCGGCCTGAAGACCCACTGCAAGCTCTCCCTGGTCGTGCGCCAGGAGGGCGACTCCCTGGTCCGCTACTCGCACGTCGGCACCGGCAACTACCACCCCAAGACGGCACGGCTCTACGAGGACCTGGGCCTCCTCACGTCGAACGCGGAGGTCGGCGCGGACCTCTCCGACCTCTTCAACCGCCTCTCCGGCTACTCCCGCAGGGAGACCTTCCGCCGGCTGCTCGTGGCCCCCAAGTCCCTGCGCGACGGGCTCGTGGCCCGTATCGAGAAGGAGGCGCAGCACCACCGCGCCGGCCGCCCCGCCTACGTCCGCGTCAAGGTCAACTCGATGGTCGACGAGGGCGTCATCGACGCGCTGTACCGCGCTTCGCAGGCGGGCGTCGAGGTGGACGTGTGGGTGCGCGGGATCTGCGCGCTGCGGCCCGGCGTCGCGGGGCTCTCGGAGAACATCCGCGTCCGGTCCGTCCTCGGCCGCTTCCTGGAGCACTCCCGCGTCTTCGCCTTCGGCAACGGGGGCGAGCCGGAGGTGTGGATCGGCAGCGCCGACATGATGCACCGCAATCTCGACCGCCGCATCGAGGCGCTCGTCAGAGTCCAGGACCCGGCGCACCGCGCGGCCCTCAGCCGGCTCCTGGAGACCGGCATGTCGGACACCACGGCCTCCTGGCACCTGGGCGCCGACGGCAACTGGACCCGTCACTCGCTGGATCCGGAAGGCCAGCCGCTGCGCAACGTACAGGAGATGCTCATAGACGCCCGGAGGCGCCGGCGTGGCACAGCAACACCATGAGATGACAGTGGCGACGACCGGGGCGGCGGACGAGGCCCTGCCGGTCTACCTGCGCGGCCAGGCCACGGAGTTCCTGCGCTCGCTGCGGCTGCACCGTGAGTCCACGACGGACGCGCGGGGCGCGGAGGAGTCCCTCGAGGCGGCCCGCGCCCTGCGCCGCGCTGCCCGCAGGATCAGCGCCGCGCTGCACACGTTCCGCCCGCTGCTCGATCCCGAGTGGGCGGCGGCGCTCCGCCCCGAGCTGGCCTGGCTGCGCGCCACGCTCTCCCAGGAGCACGCCTGCGCCGCGCGCCTGAGCCGCCTCCTGGACGCCCTGCACCGCCTCTCGGGGACACCGTCAGTGCCGGGCCCCGCCCTGGCCCCGCTCACGGCCGCCGGGGGCGGCTTCGCCCCCGGCGGCCGGTCCACCGCCACCATGGGCGGGCGCGCGGTGGGCGGGAGCGGGTGGCCGCCGGGCGCCGCCGAGGCGGGCAGAGGTTCCAGCGGCCTGACGGTGGGCGCCGCCAAGGCCGCCGCCCTCCTGGAGCGGCAGCTCACCCTCGCGCGGACGCGGGCCCACTCCACCGCCCTCCAGGACCTCGGCTCCTCCCGCTTCCACGCAGTGGCGGACACCATCGCCGTCCTGGCCAGCGAGGTCCCGCTCATCGACGCCCCGGACGATCCGAAGCACCTGGCGGCCGGAGCCGAGGCGGAGCTCGCGGAGGCCGTCGCCGCGCTGCCCCTGGGCCAGGCGGGCCACCCGTACAACGCGGGCGCCCTGACCCACGGCCTGGCCTCGGACGCCGCGCCGGACGCCCAGGACGCCCCGTGGCTGAAGGTCCGCTCCCTGCTGCGCCTGCACCGGTACGCCCAGGAGGTCCTTCTCGGCCACACCTGCCCCGACCCCCGGGTCCTTGAGGCGGGCCACGCGCTGGACGTCCACCGCGAGGCCGCGACCGCCGCCCAGGCCGCGGCCCACGCGGCGCGGACACCCCGTATCGCCCCGGCGACGGCGTACGCCCTCGGCGTGCTCCACGCCGACCAGCGGCACGAGGTCGAGGCGGCGCGCTTCGCCTTCCAGCAGGTCTGGCAGCACGGCACGGCGGGTGCCCGATGACGCCTCCCGAGCCCGGGGCGCCGGTCCTGGCGGCGGGCTGCGTCCTGTGGCGCCGCTCCCCCGCCGGCGGCGGCCCCGAGCTCTGCCTGGTCCACCGCCCCCGCTACGACGACTGGTCCTTCCCCAAGGGCAAGCTGAAGCCGGGCGAGGACGCCCTCGCGGGGGCCGTGCGCGAGGTCGAGGAGGAGACCGGGCAGCGCTGCGCGCCCGGCGCCCGGCTGCCCACGGTGCACTACACCGTGCGGGGCCGCCCCAAGCGCGTCGACTACTGGGCGGCCGAGGCCACCGGCGGTCACTTCGAGCCCGGCGACGAGGTCGACCGCGTCCGGTGGCTGCCGCCCGCCGAGGCCCGTGACCTGCTCACGCAGGTGCGCGACAGGCAGCTCGTCGACGCCCTGCTCGCCGTTTTCCACTCCACGTAACCACTCCGGTACGTTACGTCACGCGTTGTCTAACCAGGCCGACCGCCGAGGTTCACCCCCCGTTCACTCGCGCCAGTCGGCCGCTTCACCTGTTCTGCCTAATTTCGGCCTTGCACGACAGAGAAGCGCAAGACAGACATCGCACGCCGCCAGCAAAGGGCCGGCGGCTCCCGGAAGGAACACCCGAAAGTGAAGCTTCAGCGCAAGAACCGGCTCCGCGCCCTCTCCCTCGGCGCCCTCGCCGTCTCCGGCGCCCTGGCCCTCACGGCGTGCGGCTCCGACGACACGAGCTCCGGCGACGGCGGCAAGGAGACCAGCGCCAACGCCAACATCAAGTGCGACGACGCCAAGGGCCAGCTCGCGGCCTCGGGCTCGTCCGCGCAGAAGAACGCGGTCGACGCCTGGCGGAAGGTCTACACGACCAACTGCAAGGACGTGCAGCTGAACTACAACCCGACGGGTTCGGGCGCGGGCATCACGGCGTTCCTCCAGGGCCAGACGGCGTTCGCCGGCACCGACTCCGCGCTGAAGCCCGACGAGATCGAGAAGTCCAAGAAGGTCTGCAAGGACAGCCAGGCCATCGACCTGCCGATGGTCGGCGGCCCCATCGCCGTCGGCTTCAACGTCCCCGGCGTCGACGAGCTGACGCTGGACGCCAAGACCCTGGCCGACATCTTCAACAACAAGATCAAGACCTGGGACGACAAGGCGATCTCCAAGCTCAACCCCGACGCCAAGCTCCCGAAGACCAAGGTCCAGGCCTTCCACCGCTCCGACGAGTCCGGCACCACGGACAACTTCACCAAGTACCTCAAGGGCGCGGCCCCCGACGCCTGGCCGTACGAGCCGGGCAAGTCCTGGGAGCCCAAGGGCGGCCAGTCCGCCAACGGCTCCGCCGGTGTCGCGGGCCAGGTCAAGCAGACCCCCGGCGCCATCTCCTACTTCGAGCTGTCCTACGCGGGCGAGGGCGTCAAGACCGTCGACCTGAAGACGGACGCCAAGGAGCCGGTGAAGGCCACCGTCGACAACGCCTCCAAGGCCATCTCCGAGGCCAAGGTCGTCGGCAAGGGCAAGGACCTCGCGCTCGAACTGAACTACAAGCCGACCGCCGAGGGCGCCTACCCGATCACCCTGGTGACGTACGAGGTCGTCTGCGAGAAGGGCAACAAGGCCGAGACGCTCGCGGCCACGAAGTCCTTCCTGACCTACATCGCCAGCGAGGACGGCCAGAACGTCCTCAAGGAGAACGACTACGCGCCGATCCCGGCCGAGATCATCTCCAAGGTCCGCACCACCGTCGCGGGCCTGAGCTAACAGCGAAACGAGTGCGGCCGGCCCGCTGAGCCGGGCCGGCCGCACCGTCCGGTGCACCGCCGCCACGGAGCGCCCGCGCCACGCGCACGGCAGCTCCGCAGACCGGAGAACCCCATGGACATATCAAGCAGCAACACGACAGCCCCCGCTCCACCCCCCGTCGACCGCGAGCCCGTCGCCCCCGCGAGCAAGGCCGCCGCACGCGGCGCCACCCGGCCGGGCGACCGGATCTTCCTCGGCTTCTCCCGGGGCTCCGGCATCGCGCTCCTCGTGATCATGGCCGCGATCGCGCTGTTCCTCGCGTACCGCACGACCCTCGCGCTCGCCGACAACACCGGCAACTTCCTCACCACCTTCGAGTGGGACCCGGCCGGCGTGAGCACCGGCGGCAAGCCGTACTTCGGCATCGCGGTCCTGGTCTTCGGCACCGTCGTGAGCTCGGTGATCGCCCTCGCGATCGCCGTCCCCGTCGCCATCGGCATCGCGCTCTTCATCTCGCACTACGCGCCGCGCAAGCTGGCCTCCCCGATCGCCTACGTGATCGACCTGCTGGCCGCCGTGCCCTCGATCGTGTACGGCCTGTGGGGCGCCCTCGTCGTCGCCCCCAGCCTGACCGGCCTCTACAGCTGGCTCGACGACTACTTCGGCTGGACCGGGATCTTCGAGTACGAGGGCGGCGCCCCGCGCTCCCTGATGACCGTCGGCATCCTGCTCGCGATCATGATCCTGCCGATCATCACCAACGTGAGCCGCGAGGTCTTCCTCCAGGTCCCGAAGATGCACGAGGAGGCCGCGCTGGCCCTCGGCGCCACGCGCTGGGAGGTCATCCGCATGTCGGTGCTGCCCTTCGGCCGCTCCGGCATCATCTCCGCCTCGATGCTGGGCCTCGGCCGCGCGCTCGGCGAGACGATCGCCGTGGCCACCGTGCTCTCCCCGAACTTCCTCATCAACGCCTCGGTCCTCGACTACGGCGGCGGCACCTTCGCACAGAACATCGCCAGCAAGTTCAACGAGGCCAGCGAGTACGGCCAGGACGCGCTCATCGCCTCCGGCCTGGTGCTCTTCCTCATCACCCTGCTGGTCAACGGCGCGGCCCGCCTGATCATCGCGCGCCGCAAGGAGTACTCGGGGGCCAACGCATGAGCACCACGACACCCACCCCGCCCCGCACCCCCGTCAAGCGCCCCGCGACGCTCAAGGCCGCGAGCCTCCCCCGCTGGTCGCCCCTGGCCGTCGCCGCCGGTTCGGTCGCCGTCGCCGTCGGCATCGGCGCCGCGGCCGGCCTGGAGAGCCGCATCCAGTGGGGCCTGATCGCCGCGCTCCTCTTCATCGTCGGCTCCTACGTCCTCGCCGCGACCGTCGAGGGCACCCGCCAGGCCAAGGACCGCCTCGCCACCTCACTGGTGTGGGTCATGTTCCTGCTGGCCGTCGTTCCGCTGGCCTCGCTGATCTACGAGACGGTGCAGCGCGGCGCGAAGGTCTTCGACGGCTACTTCCTGACCCACTCGATGGGCGTCGTGGCCGACGAGGAGACCGGCGGCGGCATCTACCACGCCCTCATCGGCACTCTGGAGCAGGTGCTCCTGGCCTCCGTGATCGCGGTGCCGGTCGGCCTGCTCACGGCCATCTACCTCGTCGAGTACGGACGCGGGAAGCTCTCCAAGGTCATCACGTTCTTCGTGGACGTCATGACCGGCATCCCCTCGATCGTCGCGGGCCTGTTCGTCCTCAGCTTCTGGATCCTGATCCTCGGCTTCGACTACTCCGGCTGGGCCGGCGCCATGGCGCTCGCCATCCTGATGATGCCGGTGATCGTCCGCTCCACCGAGGAGATGCTCAAGCTCGTGCCGAACGAGCTGCGCGAGGCCTCGCTCGCCCTCGGCGTGCCGAAGTGGCGGACCATCCTCAAGGTCGTCCTGCCGACCGCGATCGGCGGCATCACCACGGGCGTCATGCTCTCGGTGGCCCGCATCGCCGGCGAGACCGCGCCGGTCCTGCTGCTGGTCTGGGTGAACCCCCTGATCAACACGAACCCCTTCGACGGCTCACAGGCCTCACTGCCGCTGTACGTCTACCAGCAGTACGCCGCCGGCACCGACGCCTCGTACGACCGTGCCTGGGCCGCGGCTCTCGCGCTCATCGGCTTCATCATGATCCTCAACCTGGCGGCCCGCGGCGTAGCCCGCTGGAAGGCCCCCAAGACGGGCCGTTAGGCATCCCTCCCGTCGGCTCCGCCGACCGGATGCCTCGACCAGCGCCCTCTCGCCCCGCCCCCAGAGCTTTCCGAAAGAAGCAGTGATTCCCATGGCCAAGCGAATCGACGTATCGGGCCTGACGGCCTTCTACGGTTCCCACAAGGCGATCGACGACATCTCGATGACCGTGGAGCCCCGCTCCGTGACGGCGTTCATCGGCCCGTCCGGCTGCGGCAAGTCCACCTTCCTGCGCACCCTGAACCGTATGCACGAGGTCACCCCCGGCGGCCGTGTCGAGGGCAAGGTCCTCCTGGACGACGAGGACCTCTACGGCAGCGGCGTGGACCCGGTGGCCGTGCGCCGCACGATCGGCATGGTCTTCCAGCGCCCGAACCCGTTCCCCACCATGTCGATCTTCGACAACGTGGCGGCGGGCCTGAAGCTGAACGGCTCGTACAAGAAGTCCGAGCTGAACGACGTCGTCGAGAAGTCCCTCAAGGGCGCGAACCTCTGGAACGAGGTCAAGGACCGCCTGAACAAGCCCGGCTCCGGCCTCTCCGGCGGCCAGCAGCAGCGCCTGTGCATCGCGCGGGCCATCGCGGTCGAGCCGCAGGTGCTCCTCATGGACGAGCCGTGCTCGGCCCTCGACCCGATCTCGACCCTCGCGATCGAGGATCTGATCGGCGAGCTGAAGGAGCGCTTCACGATCGTCATCGTGACGCACAACATGCAGCAGGCCGCCCGCGTCTCGGACCGCACGGCCTTCTTCAACCTGGCCGCGGTCGGCCAGCCCGGCAAGCTCGTCGAGATCGACGAGACCGAGCGCATCTTCTCCAACCCCTCGGTCCAGGCGACCGAGGACTACATCTCGGGCCGCTTCGGCTGAGCCCCACCCCCCGGTCTCCCCGCGGTGCTGCATGGCGGTGCCACCGCAGGGACAACAAGAAGGGCCCGCCCCTGGCTCCCGGGGGCGGGCCCTTCCCTGTGACGGCTGGTGCTGCCGGGGCCGCTACAGGAACGCGAAGTTCACGATGTAGAAACTGAGCGCGGCGACGAGCGCGGCCGCCGGCATGGTGATGAACCAGCCCAGGATGATGTTCTTGGCGACGCCCCACCGCACGGCGTTGACGCGCTTCGTCGCGCCCACGCCCATGATGGCGGAGGTGATGACGTGGGTCGTCGAGATCGGCGCGTGGAACATGAACGCGGTGGTGAACATGATGCCCGCACCGGTCGTCTCCGCCGCGAAACCCTGCGGCGGGTCCAGCTCGATGATCTTGCGGCCGAGCGTGCGCATGATGCGCCAGCCGCCCGCGTACGTGCCGAGCGAGAGCATCAGCGCACAGGCGATCTTGACCCAGATCGGGATGGGGGCGTCGGCGCTCTGCACGTCGGAGATGACGAGCGCCATCACGACGATGCCCATCGTCTTCTGCGCGTCCTGGAGACCGTGGCCGAGCGCCATGCCGGCGGCGGACACCGTCTGCGCGATGCGGAAGCCGCGCTTGGCCTTGTGCGGGTTGGACCTGCGGAACATCCACATGATCGCGCACATGACCAGATAGCCGACGACGAGGCCGACGACCGGCGACAGGAACATCGGAATGACGATCTTGTCGACGACCCCGGACCAGATGACGCCGATGCCGCCGGCGAGCGCCGCGCCGACCATGCCGCCGAAGAGCGCGTGCGACGAGGAGGAGGGCAGGCCGAAGTACCAGGTGATGAGGTTCCACACGATGGCGCCGATGAGCGCCGCGAAGAGGATCCACATCCCCTTGTCGCCGTGCGGGGTCTCGATGATCCCCTCGCTCACGGTCTTGGCGACGCCGCTGCCCATGAAGGCGCCGGCGAGGTTCATCACCGCGGCCATGGCGAGCGCCGCGCGGGGCGTCAGCGCCCGGGTGGAGACGGATGTGGCGATGGCGTTCGCCGAGTCGTGGAAGCCGTTCGTATACGTGAAGCCGAGCGCGACGCCAATGGTCACGATCAGAGCAAAGGTGTCCATGGCGAGGCTCAGGACTCCTTGACCGCGATGGTCTCCACAGTGTTCGCCACGTGCTCGAAGGCGTCGGCAGCCTCTTCAAGGACGTCCACGATCTGCTTCAGCTTCAGCACCTCGATGGCGTCGTACTTGCCGTTGAAGAGCTGGGCGAGGAGCTTGCGGTGGATCTGGTCGGCCTGGTTCTCCAGGCGGTTGACCTCGATCCAGTACTCGGTGAGGTTCTCCATGGTCCGCAGGTTCGGCATGGCCTCGGCGGTCAGCTCGGCGGCCCGCGAAAGGACCTCGATCTGCTGCTCGACGCCCTTGGGGAGCTCCTCGACCTGGTAGAGGACGACGAGGTCGACGGCCTCCTCCATGAAGTCCATGATGTCGTCCAGGGACGACGCGAGGTTGTAGATGTCCTCGCGGTCGAACGGCGTGATGAACGAGGAGTTCAGCTGGTGGAAGATCGCATGCGTCGCGTCGTCTCCCGCGTGTTCCGCGGCCCGCATACGCTCTGCGATCTCGGCCCGTGCGGAGGAGTCCGCTCCGAGCAGTTCCATGAGGAGTTTCGAGCCCGTGACGATGTTGTCCGCGGATGCGGCGAACATGTCGTAGAAGCTCGTCTCCCTGGGGGTCAGACGAAAGCGCACGTGGGGTCCTCGGGGTGCTCTGGATGCGGTCAGGCTGATGCTAGGCGCATCATCCGGCCACGGCTAACCGGCCGCTCTCCAGTGTCGCCCATCAGGCACAGTGATCAGCACACCCCCCGAGAAATCCGCTAGAATATACCCACCAGGGGTATACGGAACTGCAGAAACCCAACATAAGTCCCAGAGGAGGACGCGATGACGACCACCGAGGCGGCCGACGCGGCCATGCCGACCCCGGGGGAGCCCGAAGCGCCCTCCGACCACGCGCACGGGGTGCACGGCTACCACAAGCAGAAGGACGAGCACCTCAAGCGCCTGCGCCGCATCGAGGGCCAGATCCGCGGCCTGCAGCGCATGGTCGAGGAGGACGTCTACTGCATCGACATACTCACGCAGGTCTCGGCCGGCACGAAGGCCCTGCAGTCCTTCGCCCTCCAGCTCCTGGAGGAGCACCTGCGCCACTGCGTGGCCGACGCGGCGGTCAAGGGCGGCACGGAGATCGACGCGAAGGTCGAAGAGGCGACGAAGGCGATCGCGCGGATGCTCCGCACGTGACGCTCCCGCTGCGGGGCAACGGACGCTCCCGCTGCGGGTAACGGCCTCCCTGCCGCCCTGCGGGGCGACGGCGCTCTCCCCGGCGGGCGGTGCCTGTGCGCCGCTGCGCGGCCATCTTCTCCCACCCACCCGCCCGGCACTCCGCGTCGAGCGGCGAGATCCAGGGCGGGCCATGACCGCCGGTCAACGGGCGGGCGGGGCGACCACCGCCCAGTTGCGCACAGGAGCCGCCCGGCGAGGGGCAGCGGCGCACAGGACCGCCCGGCGAGGGCTAGGCGTGGTCGTCGGGGCGAGGGGTGGCCTCCCGTCGGCGGGGGACCCGCAGCACCTCGTCGATCCGGTCGAAGCTGAGCCGCTCGGCCGCCGCGCTCGCCGCGATGATGAGTTCACCGCAGAGCTCGATCTCGGCGAGGGCGACGTGGTCCTGAACCGCCGTACCACCACGCATCGGAGCCACGTTCCTCACCTCTTCCTGATCCGCACGGCCCGCGCCCCCGTCCCCTCCGGCGCGGTTCCGACTTCCTAGAGTAGGGAGCGGCCCACACACCGCGCATGGCACGGACGGACCATTTCCACCAGTCGTAGGCGACTACGAACCGGCGATCTCCCCGGCGAAGATGTCCTCGTCGGCCGGAAGTCGCACCCTCACGGGCACCCCGAAGTCGTGGAGCAGCGTGGTGGACGCCACGTCGCCGTCGGCCACGGTGAACCGCTCCCGCAGCTTCCGCACCAGCCCCCGGCCGTCGAGGTACACGTCGAAGGGCACCCCCTTCTTGCTGAACCCTTTCGCCGCCGCGATCCGCAGCGCGCCGCGCTGACCTGCGGAGGCAGCCTTGGCCGCGGCACGCAGATCGGCGACCCCGCGGTAGTGCCGCACGTCGACGCCGCCGACCCGTTCCTCCCCCACGTACACCACGTCGCGCGCCCCCCGCAGCAGCTCGGCGGCCGCGAGGGGGTCCGTGGCGCCGCCGGTGACGAGGTTCCCGTCGGCGAGCGAACGTGTCTCGATCCGCACCCACTTGTCGGCCGGCACCCCGGCCCCGCGGTTCTTCATGTACAGCGCGCCCGCGGCCAGCAGCTCGGTGATGGGCCGGTGCACGCCGCCGGCCACCGCGTCCTGGGGGAGCACCACCTCGAACACCCCGCGCTGCCGTGCGAAGTCGTAGCGCCCCTCGCCCCTGATGGTCACGCGCGTCCCGCCGCTGGCCATCTCCATCGACGTGCTCGCCTTGGCGCTGCCCGCGCCGACCAGCGCCGCGGCGGCCCCCCGCACCGCCTCCCGCGCGCCCTCGGCGTCCCCGGCGCCGCCGCTGTCGGCGGCCGCTCCGCCGCCCGCACACCCCGTGGCGGCGGCCATCAGGCCCGCCACCGCGACCGCGGCGACCGCTGTGCCCGTGCACCTGCGCTGCTGACCCATCGCTTGTACCCCCAAGCGTGTCCGCGCTCGTCGATCCCCCGTCGATTCCCCTAACGACCGGTACGTTGACCCGTCACGCCGGGTCCCCGGCGGCGGGGCCTTCCCGCAGCGGTCCCGGGGTTCACCCGCGGTCGGTACCGTGGCCGCGTGGCCGATCAGGAAGACACCGCACTCCACCGCACGACGACGGTCGAAAAGGGCCGTTTCGTGGCGGCCCACTGCTCCTGCGGCTGGCGCGGCCCGGCCCGCAGAGCTCGCAGCAAGGCCCGCAGCGACGCCGCCGAACACGAGGCGGCGCCGTAAGGGCCCCCGTACGGCACACAGGCTCACCATGGACACGTAGAGCCCCACGTTCCGGGGAACCCGGCCGCCCCGCACACCGTCTCGTTCTCCGGGAAGCAACGGGAGGCGTCATGGAACGACGTACGTTCATCGGCAGCACGGCGGCCGCGCTGGCCGCCGCCACGGTCGCGGGCTGTTCGAGCGGGGGCCCGGGGGCGGCGCCGGGCGCGGACGCCACGACGGGCGGCGGGGCACGCACCGGCGGCACCCCGATCAGAACGACCAGCGCGGCGGCCACCTCCCCCGCCACTCTCAAGGCGCTCGCCAGGGACCTGGACGGCACCCTCGTCCAGCCCGGCGAGGCGATGTGGGCGGCGGCCCGGCAGCTCTACAACACCCGCTTCGACCACCTGAAGCCCACCGCCGTCGCCTACGTGGCGCACGCCGACGACATCCGCACCGCCTTCGCCTACGCCCGCGCGCACCGCACCCCGGTCGCGATACGCAACGGCGGCCACTCGTACGCGGGCTGGTCGTCCGGCACCGGACGGCTCGTCATCGACGTGTCGAAGCTGAGCAGGACACGGGCGAGCGGGCGCACCGCGACCATCGGCGGCGGCGCCAAACTCATCGACGTCTACCGCTCGCTCGCCGCCAAGGGCGTCACCATCCCCGCGGGCTCCTGCCCGACCGTCGGCATCTCCGGTCTGACCCTCGGTGGCGGCCATGGCGTTGTCTCCCGTGCGTACGGCCTGACCTGCGACAGCCTCACCTCCGCGAAGCTGATCACGGCGGACGGCAAGGAGCTGCGGGCCTCCGCGTCGGAGAACAAGGAGCTGTTCTGGGCGCTGCGCGGCGCGGGCAACGGCAACTTCGGCGTCGTCACCGAGCTGTCCTACCGCACGCACCCGGCGCCGCAGGGCGTCTCGGCGTACATGTCCTGGCCCTGGTCGAAGGCGGCCGCCGTGATCAAGGCCTGGCAGGAGTGGGGCCCGGACCAGCCCGACGAGATATGGTCCTCCGCCCATCTGGCGAACAGCCCCGGCGGCACCCCGACCGTCTCCGTCGCCTGCTTCTCGCTCGGCACCTACGGCGAACTGCAGAACGCCGTCGACCGCCTCGCCGACAAGATCGGCGCGTCGGCGCGCAGCGTCTCCCTGAAGCGGCGTACGTACGAGGAGTCCATGGAGGTGTACGCGGGCTGCTCGTCCTTCGCGGCGGACGCCCAGTGCCATCTGCCGGGGGCCACGCCGGGCCGCAGCCCGCGGGGCGCGCTGCAGCGGGAGACGTACGCGGCGAGTTCGGACTTCTTCGACCGTTCGCTGTCGGCGGCGGGCATCCGCGCGCTGCTGTCGCGGATCGAGAACGTCTCGGGCGCGAGCGCGGGCAGCATCGCGCTCACCGCGCTGGGCGGCGCCGTCAATCGCGTCGACCCGACGGCGACGGCCTTCGTGCACCGCCGTTCGCGGATGCTGGCCCAGTACATCGCGTCGTGGCGCGCGGGCACGTCGGGCACGGGCGCGCGGGCGTGGCTGAAGGGTGCGCACGGGGCGATGGCGCGGTACGCGTCGGGGGCGGCGTACCAGAACTACACCGACGCGACGCTGACGAACTGGCGCGAGGCGTACTACGGGGACGCGGCGCCGCGCCTGAAGAAGCTGAAGAAGCGGTATGACCCGAACCGCTTCTTCGACTTCCCGCAGGCGCTCTGATGGCCGGCAGGGTTCGTTTCCCGTGGCACTGCGGCGAGCCTGACGGCCTGGCAGCTTTGACGCCGTGGAATGCCTGACGCCGCGCCGGGCCTGACGCTGCGGCAGGCTGACACCGCGACGGGCCTGACACTGCGCCAGGCTGACGGCCAGGAAAGGTCAGGCAGCTCGCCGGATCAGGCGGCCAGGTCCCGCTCGTCCGGGTCCACGGCGGTCCGCGCGGACGAGGCGGGGCCGCCGAGGGGCGCGGGCACCGGCTCGACCCGGCGGTCGCGCACCAGCCACCCGAGGCGCCCCGACCGCCCGACGGCCTTGGCCAGCGGCGTGAGCACGGCCATGGCGAGCGGGGAGAGCAGCAGGGCGACGGCGGTGCCGAGCGCGAAACCGCCGATGACGTCGGTGGGGTAGTGCACGCCCATGAAGACCCGGCAGAAGCCCTCGAACGCGGCGAGCGCGATGCCGACGAGCCCGAACCTGCGGTGGGCGACGAAGAGCGCGGCGCCCAGGGCCATGGCGAGCGTCGCGTGGTCGCTGACGAACGAGAAGTCGTTCTTGCCGTCGACCAGGACGTCGAGCCCGCTGTGGTCCTTGGCGGGACGCGGTCTCTCCACGAAGCCGCGGATGGGGACGTTGACGAGTACGGCGATGCCGGCGGCGAGCGGCGCCCAGACGACGGCGGCGACCGAGGAGGCGGCGTCGTCGAGGGTGCCCCGCTTGCGCTGGCCCCACCAGCACCACACCACGAGCAGCACGAGAGCGATCAGCAGCCCGTACTCCCCGACGAACGCGAGGGCGCGGTCGAGCCACTGCGGGGTGTCCCGCGTCAGGCCGTTGACGTCGTAGAGCAGGCTGACGTCGGGGTTCGACCCGGATTCATCGAGTCCAGCCATGGCGCTGCGGCCCCTTGTCCTTTAGCCCGTGGGCGCACCGTCCGCGCACCCATTCCCTATCAGCCCCCGTGGTCGCTCCAGTCAAGGGAACGCTCGGTCCCCACCCCTACGTTCCACTCTCCACCGAAAGATCACCCAGACGTTACCGAAGAGAGATGCATCGCCGCAGCTCAGGGGAGTGCTTTTGACGGAGGGTTCAAGCCACATCACCCGGTGCACGCGCCCCGGCGCACGTTCCGCACGCCCCTCCGGCCGACCTTTTTCCGGCCTCTTTTCGGCCTCTTTCCGGCTTCTTTCAGACCTCTGTCGGCTTGACGGGGGCCGCTTTCGCGCCATCTTCGGTGACTCTCGTCGCGCCGAAATAGTCGGGGGTGTCGATCGGGTCGAATCGGATCACGGCTCCCGCACGCGGCGCGTTGATCATGTAGCCGCCGCCCACGTAGATCCCGACGTGGCGGATGGCGCGGGAGTTGGTCAGGTCGTCGGAGAAGAAGACGAGATCGCCCGGGAGCAGCTCGTCGCGCTTGGGGTGCGGTCCGGCGTTGTACTGGTCGTTGGCGACGCGCGGCAGCGTGATGTCGACCGAGCGGTAGGCGGCGAGGGTCAGGCCGGAGCAGTCGAAGCGCCCGCCCTGCTCGGGCGTGCCGTTGCCGCCCCACAGATAGGGGGTGCCGAGCTTCTTCTGCGCGTAGTAGATGGCGGCTGCCGCCTGCTGCGAAGGCTGCACGCGCCCCACGGGCTTCGCGAAGCTCTTGGCGAGGTTGGTGATGGTCTGCACGTAGTTCTGCGTCTCGCGGTACGGCGGGACGCCGCCGTACTTGATGACGGCGTACGCCCCCGCGTTGTACGCGGCGAGCATGTTCTTCGTGGGGTCGCCGGGGGCGTCCTTCACGTAGCCCGCGAGCTTGCAGTCGTAGGAGGCCGCGGACGGGATGGCGTCCTCGGGGTCCCAGACGTCGCGGTCGCCGTCACCGTCGCCGTCGAGGCCGTGCGCGGCCCAGGTGCCGGGGATGAACTGCGCTATCCCCTCCGCCTTGGCCGGGCTCTTGGCCCGCGGGTTGAACCCGCTCTCCTGGTAGAGCTGGGCGGCGAGCAGGGCGGGGTTGATGGCCTTGCAGAGGTTGCCCCACTTCTGCACGAGGGGCTGGTAGGTCGCGGGCACGGCGCCCTTGGCGAGGCCCACGGAACCGCCGCCGCCCGCGCCGGCCGCCGGGCTCCCGGCGGCCATGTACGTCCCGAGGACGAGCAGCGCGATGAAGCTGAGGGCGCCGCCGATCCCGAGGGAGGCGATCAGCCAGGCCTTACGCACCGTCAACCACCCCTCGCCGACCGGGATTACGCCGCCGCTCAGTGTAGAGGGCGCGGACGGAAGTGGCAGTGATCATTCACAGATCACCGGCGCGCCCGCGGGCGCATGGCAGGGGCACGGGAGCACGGGGGTGCGAGGCGCGCGCGAAGGGGGCGCGGCACCGTGCGCCGCACGCCGCGCGCGTGGCCCGCGTCCCACCGAGGCGTCCCAGGGAATGGTCGATTCCGCAGGTCAGAGCCGTGCGAGCGTTCCAGCGTCCCTGATCGGGCGGCAATCCTTGTCCTCGTCCACCGCCACGCGATTCTCTGTTGGCGGGCCGCGGACAACGGCCTCGTACCGACAAGACGAACGCACCTCACGGGGGACCAGACATGAAGCTCACGCACGCCTCGAAGACCGCCTCGAAGACCCTGCTCGCCGGCCTCGCGCTCCTCGGGACGCTCGCACTCACCGCCTGCGACAACGGGGACGACGGCTCGGACACGGCGGGGCCGCGGCCCGAGCCCGCGGCGAGCGCCTCGGCGGACTCCGGGCAGGACGGCGGCTCCGGTTCCTCGGACAAGGGTTCGGACTCCGCGGGCAACGGCTCCGGGCCCGGGTCCGGTTCCTCCGGCAACGGCTCCGAGGGCACCGCGGCGGGGACCGGGTCGAACGAGAACGGCGAGGTAGGCATCTGCCGCAGCGACGAGCTGGAGGTCACGGCCGCCGACAACACGACGGGCAAGGAGGAGGGCATCGTCACCGTCGTGTTCAAGAACGGAGGCGGCCGGGACTGCGCCATCAACGGCTACGCGGGCGTCGACCTGCGGACCGCCGACGGCGACACGATGTCCGTCGACCGCAACGGCGAGCAGGCGCGCCGCGAGATCCTGAAGGACGGCGAGACCGCGGCCTTCAACATCACGTTCCCGGTCAACAACAGCGGCGGCTCCGGCGTGCGCATCGCCAAGCTCCTGGTGACCCCGCCGAACGAGACGAAGACCGTCGCCGTCGCCTGGCCCGCGGGCTCCCTCCCGGTGAGCGGCGAGGCCTCGGGCCCGAAGCTCTCGGTCGGCCCGGTCGGCAAGGTCAGCGACTCCCCCGCGGGCTGAGCGGCGCACAGTGCCCCCTGCGTCCAGAGCGTCCGGAGCGCCCCCTAGCGCCCAGAGAGACGCACTGGTCACAGGGGGCGCGCTCGTTCCGGACGCCTGATTGACGCCCTCGCCGTCAGCGCGGACCGTAGGAGTCGCACGGCATGCGACCGCCGCCCGGAGCGGCACACCGCGCACGCACGGCCGGGGGAGGAGCCGACCATGGAGCAGCCGAACGGGGACGCCGCGGCGGGGCGTTACGCCGGCAGCGGGGGCGGGACTGGGCGGGACCCAGGGGAACGGGACCCAGGGGGACGGGGCCTCGGGGGACGGGACGTCGCGGCCGGGGGCGCCGGGGGGCGGGACCTCGCGGCTGGGGGCGTCGGCGGGCGGGGCGTCGGGGGACAGGACGTCGGGGGACAGGACCTCGCGGCCGGGGGCGCCGGGGGCCGGGCCGCCGAGAACCGGACCGCCGGCGGCGAGGATGCCCACCCGGGTGGCGTCCCCGCCACCTACGGCAAGGACCGCCTCGGCGCCCTCGCCGCCTGGCCCGACGACCGCCTCGCCACCTCGCTCTACGAGTGCGGCGTCGCGGGCCTCGGCCGCACGGCGGACGCGGACGCCCTCGGCACGCTGCTCCGCACCTTCCCCGACTCCCGCCAGGCCGGCGAGGTCGGGCCCGCCCTCCGCGCGGCCGTCACGAGCCGCGAGGCCGCGCTCAAGGGCTCCGCCCCCTGCACCGCCGTCGACGAACTGCGCGCCATCGGCGCCACCGCGGACGCCCTGCCCGCCGGGAAGGTCGACGGCGAGGCCCTGCGCGGGTCCGCCGATCGGGCCGTGCGGAGAGGCGTCTACGCCTGCGGGGTCGACGAGTTCGAGGACGGCCGCTTCACCGAGGCCGCCGAGACCCTGAACGGCTTCGCCGAGGACTACCCGGCCGACAAGAGGCACGACCGCGCCGAGGACATCGCCGTCGCCGCCGAGATCGCGGCCGAACGCCCGAGCGCAGGCCGCCGCCTGCCCCCGTCCCGCCCCGGCGGCAGCGGCGAGGTCGAGCTGGTCCTCGCCAACCTGGGCCCCGGCGAGCTGGAGGTGCTCTACATCGGCCCCACCACCGGCGCCGTCGAGCTCAAGGCGTGCGCGTCCTGCCGGACCTGCCCGACCAGGTCCGCGGGCGACAAGGCGTGCCGCGCGGGCACATCGAAGTACCCGAGGACCACTTTGCGGCTACCCGCGGGCGACTACCACTTCCTCTACAAGCGGGCCACCGTACGCAATCGAGCCGACGGCGCGACGCTCAGCACGGCCTACCGCTACACCGACTGCTCCTTCGTGACCCGTGGGACCGCTGGGCTCGGACTTACTTAACTCCTGGTCAGGGGCCACGCCGGTCCGTCATTGCCCGGGGTCCTACCGCGTGATACACAGAGTGACCAGGCCTCACGTACGAGGAAACGCACGAATCAGCCAACGAATGGCGCCAAGGCGGCATACGCGGGCCCGATCGTCGGCGAGAATGAACTGTCCTCTGCGCCGAGGTAGGCAGAGGTGCCAGAACAACCCACTAGGGGCGGTGAGTTACACATGCTTATGGCAGCCGAAAAGGGCGACATCACCACCATCATCGGCGGGATCGCCCCCGACTGGGGGCCCTTCGGGAACCTGGGCAACGAAGCACGCGTGATGATCGAGGTCGTGATGGCGGTCGCCATCCTCCTCTGTCTCGGCATCGCCATCTGGGGCGCGGCGAAGCAACGCATCGGCGCCACGGCGCTGCGCGACACGTTCAGCGCGGAGCAGGGCAAGGGCCTGATCATCGCGGGCCTGACCGGTGTCTTCATCATCGGTTCCCTGGGCACGCTGTTCACCATCGTGTACGGCATGGCGGTCTAGCGCCCCCGCCCCCCACCCACGTCCCCGTCCCCATCCCCCACGTCTCCCCTCCCCCTCCTCCCCTTCTCCCCCACGTCCCCTCCTCCTTCATCCATCCGTCGTGCCCACCGGCAGAGGTTGCTGCTCCCTGATGTCGAGTCACCACACCGCGTCCACGCGGGAACCAGCACGGCTACCGTCATACGTGTCCTTGGTGACGGTCACGCGAGAGGTCGAAGGGGCGTACGTGGCATGAGTCTCGACGACGAGCGGAACAGCGGGCCCTTCGGCGGCTCGGGGGAGACCAGGACGAGGCTTCCCGAGGGGGAGGGGGAGATCCGCAGAACGTCCCGCCCGGGGCGGACGTCCTCGCGGAGCCTGGTGACAGTGGTCGGCGTCGTGGTCCTGCTGATCGCGGCGATCGCCTTCGCCAACCGGGGCGACGGGGGCTCCGACGGCGCGACCGGCGACGAGAAGAAGCCGGACGCGGCGGCGACGGCCCCTTCGGGGGAGAAGCCGGTGGAGGGCAAGAACGGAGGGATTCCCTCGGGGTTCGGCCATGACGAGCAGGGGGCGCAGAGCGCGGCGTCCAACTACGCCGTCTCGCTGGTCTCGGCGGACATCCTGAAACCCGACCGGCGGGCCGAGATCGTCAAGCAGCTCTTCGTCACCGACAAGGTGAGCGAGTTGGAGGACACGTTCGACAAGACGTACTCCAAGGAGTTCCTCGACAAGGTCGGCCTGGACGAGAACGGCGACGCCGCTCCCGGACAGACGTACGTCTCCCGCACCGTGCCCGTCGGCACCAAGGTCACCGACTACGCGGACGGCGCGGCGACGGTGGAGGTCTGGTGCACCGGCGCGTTCGGCACCGCCGGGGAGAAGACGACGAACCCGGTCAGCAACGACTGGTTCACGCTGACGCTGAAGCTGCGCTGGGCGGACGACGACTGGAAGGTCGAGAGCTTCCGGTCGAAGGACGGCCCCGCTCCCGTGAACGGCGACAACAAGATCTCCACGGCTGACGAGATCGCGAAGGCCGTCAAGGAGTACGGAGGGTTCACGTATGCCCGGTAGTCGTCGCCCGCTGAAAATCACCGCCGCCGTGACAGCCGTCCAGGCTGCGGCGGTCCTGCTGGCGTCCCGTGCGTATGCCGCCCCCGACCCGGGGGACGACCGGTGTGACCTCATCGTCGGCCCCGCCAAGAAATACTGCGAAAAAGGCCAAGAAGGCGGCTCCGACGACGGAGGCGGCGGGGAGTACCCCACCGAGCCGCCCATCACGGACGGCGCCGACCCGCTGAGCTCCCTGGCCAAGGGCTGCGCCGAAGCCGCCTCGTGGACCATCGACAAGCTCTCCGACGCCGTGAAGGACACGGCGAGCGTCGACTTCACGAACTCCAAGTTCCTCCAGCAGTACGCCGTCGTGTTCGCCGCGTCCACGATCCTGACCCTGCTCCTGTGGCTGCTCGCCGTGGCCAAGCGCGCGGTGCGGGGCGTGCCGCTGACCACCGCGGTCTCCGAGGCCATCGGCTTCCTGTGGCTAACGGTCCTCGCCTCCGCGTTCACGCCGCTGATCCTGTACACGGTCGTGTCGGCGGCCGACGGCGTGTCGGACGTCATCGCGAAGGCGACGGGCGGCCAGACGGACCAGTTCTTCGGCACGTTCTCCGAGGCCCTGAAGAAGGGCGACGACATCGGCGGCGGCCCGATCATGCTGATCGTCGTCTCGCTCGTGTCGATCCTCGCCGCCGGCGTCCTGTGGCTGGAGCTCGTGATCAGGGCCGCGCTGCTGTACGTGGGCGCGCTCCTCGGCACGGTCGTCTACGCGGGCCTCGTCGACAAGAACCTGTGGTCGCACGTCCGCCGCTGGGCGGGGATCATGATCGCGGTCATCCTGGTCAAACCGATCATCGTGATCGTGCTCGGCCTCGCCGGGGCGCTCTCCGCCGACGACGGGCCCGACTCCTTCTCCGCGGTCGTCTCCGGCCTCTCGATCATCCTGCTCGCCATCTTCGCCAGCGCGATGATCTACCGGTTCGTTCCGGGCTTCGGCGACGACATCGCCAACTCCCGCAACAACCGCCTCATGCGCGGCGCCGAGAACAAGGCCGCCGCCGTCATCAGCTCCCCCGCGTCCCTCGTCTCCCAGGGCATCAAGACCCACAGCTCCCGGGGGAACGGCGGAGGAGGCGGCACCAGCCAGGCACGGCCCGCCAACCCCGTCGGCGGCGGCGTCGCCGCCCACAGCGGCCGCCCCTCCGGCGGCTCGGCGAACGGCGGCGGGCCCGCGCCCTCCGCCGCACCACCGCCGCGCAAGAGCGCGACGGACACCCCGCACGCGGGCAGCCGCGGCGGTCCAGGCACCAGCAGCTCCAACCGCACGGGAGGTGAAGGGCGTTGACGACCCAGTCCCACGTGTCCCAGCCGGTCGCGCCCCGCCGCACGTATCTGATCGGCCGCGCGCGGCCGAACGCGATCGTCGGCAAGAACCGCGAGACCGGGGAAATCGCCCTGATCATCGTGGGGGCGTTCCTCGGCATGATGTGCGGGCTCCTCGTCCCCGTCCTGTCCCTGCGCATCGTGCTGCTCACCGGCCTCCCGATGCTCGCCATCGCGGCGGTCTACGTCCCGTACAAGGGCCGCACCTTCTACAAGTGGTTCGAGATCAACCGCAGCTACAAGCGGTCCCTGAAGCGCGGCAGCACCTACCGCTCCGGCGCCGCCGAGGCCGGCGTCGCGCTCGACGGACGCGAGGTCGAGGTCGGGCCGCCGCCGGGCATCGGCCGCATCAGCTGGCTGGCCGCGCCGTTCGGCCCCGACGAGATCGCCGTGCTGCTCCACGCCGACCGGCGGACCGTCACCGCCGCCATCGAGATCGAGGGCCCCGGCGTCGGCCTGCGCGACTCCGAGGACCAGGAGGCGCTGGTCGACCGGTTCGGGACGCTCCTGAAGCACGTCGCGAACGGCGACGGCTTCGTGACCCGCCTCCAGATGCTCGCCCGCACGCTGCCCGCCGACCCCGACGCCCACGCCAAGGACGTCGCGGTGCGCGGCGACGACCGCGCGCTGCCCTGGCTCCAGGACTCCTACGACCAGCTCCAGTCGATGGTGTCGACCAGCAGCGAGCAGCACCGCGCCTACCTCGTGGCCTGCATGCACTACTCCCGCGAGCTGGCCGCCGAGGCCCAGGCGATGGCCCGCGCGGCCCGCCCGCACGGCGGCAGGAAGCTCGACAAGGACGCCGGGCTCGCCGTCGTCATGGCCCGCGAGCTCACCGACATCTGCTCGCGGCTCCAGGAGGCGGACATCCGCGTACGGCAGCCGCTCGGCCAGGGCAGGCTGTCCTCGCTGGTCCACTCCATGTACGACCCGGACCACCCCATCGACCACATCCAGGCGATGACGAAGCGCAACGCCTGGCCGGCCGAGCTGGACGCCACGGAGGCCACGTACCTCCAGGCCAAGACCCGCGAGTCCACCACCCGCGCCCCCTGGTGCCACGCCACGGCCTGGGTGAAGGAGTGGCCGATGACGCCCGTCGGCGTCAACTTCCTCGCCCCGCTGCTCGTGCACACCCCGGACGTGATCCGCACGGTCGCGGTGACCATGGACCTCGAACCCACCGAGGTCGCCATCGAGCGGATGCTGACCGAGAAGACGAACGACGAGGCGGAGGCCAGCCGCCAGGCCAAGATGAACCGCACGGTCGACCCCCGCGACATCGCCTCGCACTCCCGCCTCGACCAGCGCGGCGAGGACCTGGCGAGCGGCGCGGCCGGCGTCAACCTGGTCGGTTACATCACGGTCTCCTCCCGCTCCCCCGAGGCCCTCGCGCGCGACAAGCGCACCATAAGGGCGTCCGCCGGCAAGTCGTATCTGAAGCTGGAGTGGTGCGACCGCGAGCACCACAGGGCCTTCGTCAACACGCTGCCGTTCGCGACCGGCATCCGACGCTAGACGGTATCGACGTAGAGGCAGGCTGTTGCGATGCGGGATCCGATGACCGTCCTGACGGACGCCTTCACGTCCTTCCTCTTCGGGAAGGTCGAGACGACCAGGCTTCCGGTGCGTACGTCGACGGGGCAGGCCCAGGCGGTCTACCTCCCGACGGCCGCGCCGGGCCTCGGCGACTCGGGCGTGATCATCGGTCGTGAGGTGTACTCCGGCAAGGGGTACATCTACGACCCCTTCCAGCTCTACGGGCAGCAGCTGCCCGCGCCGCACTGGCTGGTGCTCGGCGAGTCGGGCAACGGCAAGTCGGCGCTGGAGAAGACGTACGTCCTGCGGCAGCTGCGCTTCAAGGACCGGCAGGTCGTCGTCCTGGACGCGCAGGGCGAGGACGGCGTCGGCGAGTGGAACCTCATCGCCCAGGAGCTGGGGATAACGCCCATCCGGCTCGACCCGACGGCCGCCCTGGACATGGGCATCCGGCTGAACCCCCTGGACCCGTCGATCACGACGACCGGCCAGCTCGCGCTGCTACGCACGATCATCGAGGTCGCGATGGGGCACGGCCTGGACGAGCGCTCGGGCTTCGCGCTCAAGGTCGCGCACGCGTACGTGAACGAGACGATCGTGGAGCGGCAGCCGGTCCTCACCGACATCGTCGAGCAGCTCCGCCACCCGGAACCGGAGTCGGCCGAGGCCATGAACGTGGCCATAGACGACGTACGGGCGTGGGGCCTCGACGTGGCGCTGGTCCTCGACCGCCTGGTCGACGGTGACCTGCGGGGCATGTTCGACGGCCCGACCACGGTCGGCATCGACCTGGACGCCCCGCTGATCGTCTTCGACCTCTCGCACATCGACCGCAACTCCATCGCCATGCCGATCCTCATGGCGATCGTCGGCGTCTGGCTCGAACACACCTGGATCAGGCCCGACCGCAAGAAGCGCATCTTCCTGGTCGAAGAGGCGTGGCACATCATCAACTCCCCGTTCGTCGCCCAGCTCTTCCAGCGACTGCTGAAGTTCGGCCGGCGCCTCGGCCTGTCGTTCGTGGCGGTGGTCCACCACCTGAGCGACGTCGTGGACGGGGCCGCGGCCAAGGAGGCGGCCGCGATCCTCAAGATGGCCTCCACCAGGACCATCTACGCCCAGAAGGCCGACGAGGCGAGGGCGACGGGACGGGTGCTCGGGCTGCCCCGGTGGGCGGTGGAGATCATCCCCACCCTCACGCCCGGCATCGCGGTCTGGGACGTGAACGGCAACGTCCAGGTGGTCAAGCACCTCATCACGGAGACGGAACGGCCGCTGGTCTTCACGGACCGCGCCATGACCGAGTCGTCGTCCGACCGCCTCGCCGACGACGCCCTGCGGGCGGCGGAGCTGGAGGCGGAGGAGCGGGCGGCGTACATGGAGCAGCATGCGGGATGAGTGGGAGCGGGGCCGTTCCGGCGGCTACGGACACGGCGGTCCCGGCCGGGGCGCGCGGAGCGAACGAGGGGTGCCCGACGCGCTGCTGCTCGGCCTCCTCGGCTTCCTCCTCGGCTCCACCGTGCTCGCCTGGTCCTCGACGGGTCTCGGCGGCCGCTTCGCGCACGGCGCGTGGCCGGAGAACGTGACCTTCGGGCATACGCCGCTCGCCGTACGCCACTTGATCGGCAACCCGCAGGACCTCGCGGGCGCCTGGCCGGAGACGCCGGCGGAACAGCTCTCGGGGTACGGGCTCTTCTGGGGGCTGTTCATCGGGCAGCTCATGGTGCTCCTCGTGCTGACCGTGTTCGTGGTGGGCACTTTCACGCGGTGGCGCGCGGTGCGCAGGGCCCGCCGCCCGGACGCGGCGGCGCGGCGGGCCGCGGGGGCGGGCACGGGTGTGGGCGCAGGTGCGGGTGCGAGTGCGCGCGCTGGTTCGGTTCCGGGTGCGGATGCGGCTTCGGGTGCGGGGGCTTCAGCGGTTGCGGCGGCTCCGGCCGCCGGTCCCGCGCAGGCCCCGGCCGGTCCCACTCGGGCCCCCGTCGCTCCCCCGCAGGCCCCGCTTCCCGCCCCGGCCGCCGAGGCACCGGTCGCTTTTCCCGTGGCTCCCGCCGTCGAGACGCCGGCCGCCCCGCCCCCTGTCACCGCCCCGGTCGCCACCCCCGTAGAGGCCGTCCCGGCGGCGGAGGCCGCTCCGCTCGCAGCGGCAGCGGCGGCCGTCCCCCTCCCCCGCTCCCCCCTCGTCCTCGGTGGCCCCGACGCCCGGCGGCCGCACGCCCTGCAAGCCGTGCGGGACGCCGAGGGGGCCGCGCTGGTGATGACCTCCGACCCCACCCTGTGGGAGGAGACGAAGGACGCGCGGGCGAAGCTCGGCCCGGTCCTCCTGTACGACCCCTCGCACCTCTGCGACACCCCGGCCCGCATGCACTGGTCGCCCACCTCCGGCTGCGAGGACAAGGCCACGGCCGCCCAGCGCGCCGCCGCCCTGCTCGCCCCGATCAGGCCGGCCGCCCGCCTCGACGCCGCCATGGCCGACACGGCGGAACTCCTGCTCCGCAGCTTCCTGCACGCCGCCGCGGTGGGCGACAAGCCGATGAAGAACGTGCACCGCTGGTCGCAGGGCACGCAGGTCCAGGAGGCGGTACGCATCCTGCGTACGCACCCCAGGGCCGCGTCGGGGGCCGCCGGCGAACTGGAGGCCGCCCTCACCGCCTATCCGGAACGACGGGACGTCGCCCAGGAGTTGACGGCCCGCGCGCTGTCGGCCCTCTTCACCGTCCACGTACGGGAATCGTGCACCCCAAACCGAACTGATGCGCTCACTTTGGATTCCTTTGTGCATGAAGGGGGCACGCTTTTTGTGGTGGGTGAGGCGATCGAGGATCCCAAGTCCCGCCAGGGCCCGGGTGCCATGCCCCTCCTCACGGCACTCGCCTCCAGCGTGGTCGAGCACGGCCGGCGCATGGCCGAACGGTCATCCTCCGGTCGGCTCGACCCACCAATGACCCTCGTCCTCGACGACGCCGCCGCGGTCGCCCCCCTGCCCCAGCTGCCCGAACTGCTCCTGACCGGCGCCGACCAGGGCCTGCCGACCCTGGCCCTGCTCCGCTCCCGCGAACAGGGCAGATCCCGCTGGCCGGACAGCGAACTGCCCCTCGTCTGAGGCCCCCGTATCAGGGCTTGTCGAGCACCATCTCGTACTCCTCGGCAGGGGGGTCGCCCGGCAACCGGGCGACACCCGCGCCGCGTACGAAGCCGAACCGCCGGTAGAAGGCCATCGCCCGCGGATTGCGCTCGTGGACGTACAGCCGCGCCCGCTCAAGCCCCTCCAGGGACCACGCCCACGCGAGCGCCGCCTCGAACAGGGCCTCCGTCACCCCGCTGCCGCGGTGTTCGGGCCGCACGTAGACCCCCACGAGGTGGGCCTGCCGCCGCGTGATCTCCTTGCTGAAGATGTCCTGCGACGCCGGCTCCTCGACGAGCACCGTCGCCGACCCCGCCCACTGGTCACCCGGCCCCACCGCCACGAACTGCCGGGCACGCGTGGCGTGCGAGTTCCCCGCGGCCCGCGCCCGCCAGTGGGAGTCGGGCTCCGCGACCGCCTGCTCGTACGTCTCCAGGAAAGCGACCGGCGCCGCCGGGTCCCGCAGCGCGGCCAGCCGCAGCTCCTTGACCCGCGGCCACTCCTCGGCGCGGACGGCCCGTACGACGCAGTCGTGTTCCATGCCGTGATCCATGCCCGTGATCGTAGTTTCGCGGTCGGGTCGCGTCGGGGTCCTTCGGGGGGCGCCGTCATACCCCGGTACTACGCCCGGCCACCACGTCCCGCCCCCGGTCCGACGATCCGCGCCCCCGTGGCCGACAGCATCGAAGACATGATTAGGGCATACGGACTGACCAAACACTACGGCGGCAAGCCCGGCAAGAAGGCCGTCGACGACCTCGGTTTCGAGGTCCTGCCGGGCACCGTCACCGGCTTCCTCGGCCCCAACGGCGCCGGCAAGTCCACCACCATGCGGATGCTCCTCGGCCTCGACGCCCCCACCCGGGGGCGCGCCACCATCGGCGGGCGCGAGTACGCGGGCCACCCCGCCCCCCTGCACGAGGTGGGCGCCCTCCTCGAAGCCCGCTCCGTCCACCCGGGCCGCTCCGCCTTCCACCACCTCATGGCGCTCGCCCACACCCACTCCATCCCCCGCAGCCGCGTCGAGGCCGTCCTCGGCCTCGCCGGCATCAGCGAGGTCGCCCGCAAGCGCGTCAAGGGCTTCTCCCTCGGCATGGGCCAGCGCCTCGGCATCGCCGCCGCCCTGCTCGGCGACCCGGCCACGGTCATCCTCGACGAGCCGGTCAACGGCCTCGACCCCGAGGGCGTCCTGTGGGTCCGCAACCTCCTCAAGTCCCTGGCCGCGGAGGGCCGCACGGTCCTCGTCTCCTCGCACCTCATGAGCGAGATGGCGCTGACCGCCGACCACCTGATCATCATCGGCCGGGGCAGGCTGCTCGCGGACACCACCGTCGAACGGTTCGTGCGCGAGTCCGGCACCGGCACCGTCAAGGTCGTCACCCCCGAGGCCGGCCGCCTCGCCGAACTGCTCGCCGCCCCCGCCGTGCACATCACCGGCGACACCCCCGGCGTCCTCGACGTCCGCGGCACCGACGCCGAGCACATCGGCCGCACCGCCGCCGCGCACGGCATCCCCCTCTACGAACTGACCCCGCAGAACGCCTCCCTCGAGCAGGCGTTCATGGACCTCACCCGGGACTCCGTCGAGTACGTCGCCTCGACGGGCGCCCCGCAGCCGGAAGGAGCCGCGGCATGAGCAGCCCCACCCCCACCAGGAACCCCGCGCCGCCCTCGGCCGCCCCGACGACCGCCACGACCGCCTCCGCCGGCTACCGGCTGAGCACCAGGGGCGTCCTGCGCTCGGAGTGGCACAAGCTGTGGACGCTCCGCTCCACCTGGATCGCCCTCACCGCAGGCGTCGCCCTCGTCCTCGCCGTCGGCATCACCATGGGAGCCACCTACGACGGCGACGACGCCGAGATCGACACGATCGTCTTCACCCTCTTCGGCACCCAGCTCTCCCAGATCTGCCTCGCCGTCCTCGGCATCCTCGTCACCGCGGGCGAGTACTCCACGGGCATGATCCGCGCCTCGCTCACCGCCGTGCCGACCCGCCTGAGCGTCCTGTGGTCCAAGGCCGGCATCTTCACCGCGGTCGCCTTCGCGGTGTCCCTCGTGACCAACGTCGTGACGTTCCTCGCCGCCCAGATCTGGCTCGCCGGCTCCGACAAGGAACTCACCCTCACCGACGACGGCGTCCTCGCGGCGCTCACCACGAGCGCGGCCTCCCTGACCCTGCTCAGCCTCATCGCGCTCGGCCTCGGCGCGCTGCTCCGCTCGGTGCCCGGCGCGATCGGCGCGTTCGTCGGCGGGGTCATCATCCTGCCCGAGATCGCCGCGATGCTTCCCCTCGACGCCATCGACACCGCCGTCCGGTACTTCCCCGCCCAGGCGGCGAGCTCGCTCGGTTCGGTGGCCAGGGTGGAGAACACCATCGCCCCCGGCACGGCCCTGCTCACCCTCGCCCTCTGGGCCGCCGTGATCATCGCCGCCTCGTCGGTCCTGCTCAAGCGGCGCGACGTATGACGACCGGGCGAGAGCCGCGCGCGAGAGGATGAGGCCGTGACCGAGCCGCAGCCCCTCACGCCCCTCATCCAGCGCATGACGCAGCGGGTCCGCGCCTTCGACAGGCGCCGCCCGCTCGTCTGGGACGTCCTGGTCACGGCTCTCTACGTCCTCGCCGCCCTCGTCGACGCGAGCGGCGGCTGGCGCAACACCGCGCCCGACACGGACGTACCGGACTGGCTGGTCTTCCTGATGAGCGTGGGCTTCTCGGTCCCCTTGCTGTGGCGGCGCCGCCACCCGATGGCTGCCCTCGCCGTCATGGTGGCGATGGGCCTGGTCAGCAACTGGAGCGGCGCCATGCTCCAGGCCGCCCTGATCCAGATGGCCGTCCTCTTCAACGTCGCGCTGCGCCTCCCTCTGCGCACCCTGGGCTGGGCGGGCCTCATGATGACGGCGCCGCTGGTCGTGGGCACCATCCGCTATCCCGCCGACAGCTGGGACCAGCGCATCATCCCCAACCTGTGGGCGTACGCCCTCGTCGCGCTCCTCGGCATCGCCGTGCGCTCCCGGCAGGACTACACCCGGGCCCTCGAGGAACGCGCCCGCCAGCTCGAAGTGGAGCGCGACCAGCAGGCCCAGCTCGCCACGGCCGCCGAACGCACCCGCATAGCCCGCGAGATGCACGACATCATCGGCCACAACCTGTCCGTCATCACGGGCCTCGCGGACGGCGGTTCGTATGCCGCCGCCAAGTCACCCGAGCGCGCCGCCCAGGCCCTCGAAGCCATCGGCACCACCAGCCGCCAGGCGCTCTCCGAACTCCGGCGCCTCCTGGACGTCCTGCGCGACGACGCGCCCGCGGCGGCCGAGCGCTCCCCGCAGCCCGCCCTCACCGACCTCGCCCGGCTCATCGACGGCGTACGGGCGGCGGGCCTGCCGGTCCGCAGCAAGGTCAGCGGGCATCCCGACAGCGTGGCCGCGGGCCGGCAGCTCACCGTGTACCGCGTCGTCCAGGAAGCCCTGACCAACACCCTCAAGCACGGCGGCCCCGAGGCGACCGCCACCGTCGAGGTCTCCTACGCCGACGAAGGCGTCACGGTCACCGTCACCGACACGGGCAGGGGCGGGCCGCAGCCCTCGCCCGACGGCGGCGGCCGAGACAGGGGGTGGGACAGGGGCCAAGGCCGCGGACTGACCGGAATGCGCGAGCGAACCTCGTTGTACGACGGCACACTTGAGGCCGGCCCGCTCCCGCACGCGGCGGGCGGCTGGCGGGTCCACCTCCATCTCCCGAAGGACACCGAGAAACCGTGAAGGGCAACGAGAAACCGTGACGACCGTGCTCATCGTCGACGACCAGCCCATGCAGCGCTTCGGCTTCCGCATGCTCCTGGAGAGCCAGGACGACATGACGGTGGCGGGCGAGGCCGGCAACGGCAGCGAGGCGGTCCGCATGACGGCCGAACTCCACCCGGACGTCGTCCTGATGGACATCCGCATGCCGGGCCTGGACGGCATCGAGGCCACGCGCCGTATCGTCGCCTCCGGGGAACGCACCCGCGTCCTGATCCTCACCACGTTCGACCTGGACGAGTACGCCTACGACGGCCTGCGCGCCGGCGCCTCCGGCTTCCTCATCAAGGACGCGCTGCCCGAGGAGCTCCTCTCCGGCATCCGCGCGGTCGCCTCGGGCGACGCGGTGGTGGCCCCGAGCCTGACCCGCCGCCTCCTCGACACCTACGCGAGCCATCTCCCGGCATCGGGCGCCGCACCCGCCGACCCGGCGAGCCATCCCCGTCTGACGCCCCTGACGGACCGCGAACGCGAGATCCTGACCGTCATCGGCCAGGGCTGGACGAACGCGGAGATCGCGGCGCGTCTGCACCTCGCGGAATCCACGGTGAAGACACACGTGGGCCGCATCCTCGCGAAGACGGGGGCGAGGGACCGGGTGCAAGCGGTGATCCTGGCGTACGACACGAAGCTCGTACGGCCCAGCTGACGGCCGGCTTTCCGGCCCGGAAGGCAGAAGCAGAGGGCCGACCCCGAGTACGGGAAAGGACCCGGAACGCAGAAAACCCCCGCACCAAAAGGTGCGGGGGTTTCCCCTAAAAATAGTTCGGCGGCGTCCTACTCTCCCACAGGGTCCCCCCTGCAGTACCATCGGCGCTATGAGGCTTAGCTTCCGGGTTCGGAATGTAACCGGGCGTTTCCCTCATGCTATGACCACCGAAACACTATGAAACTGTCAACCGCACCACGCTCTGTGACAAACGCGGGGTTGTTCGTGGTTTCAGAACCAACACAGTGGACGCGAGCAACTGAGGACAAGCCCTCGGCCTATTAGTACCAGT
>NZ_QEXM01000041.1 GCF_004127445.1 Streptomyces alfalfae | reverse complement strand
TGAGACCTGATGCCGAGCCGATTGTGGTGAAGTGGATGATCCTATGCTGTCGAGAAAAGCCTCTAGCGAGTTTCATGGCGGCCCGTACCCTAAACCGACTCAGGTGGTCAGGTAGAGAATACCGAGGCGTTCGGGTGAACTATGGTTAAGGAACTCGGCAAAATGCCCCCGTAACTTCGGGAGAAGGGGGGCCATCACTGGTGATGAGTCTTGCACTCTGAGCTGGGGGTGGCCGCAGAGACCAGCGAGAAGCGACTGTTTACTAAAAACACAGGTCCGTGCGAAGCCGTAAGGCGATGTATACGGACTGACGCCTGCCCGGTGCTGGAACGTTAAGGGGACCGGTTAGTGCGCTTTCGGGCGTGCGAAGCTGAGAACTTAAGCGCCAGTAAACGGCGGTGGTAACTATAACCATCCTAAGGTAGCGAAATTCCTTGTCGGGTAAGTTCCGACCTGCACGAATGGCGTAACGACTTCTCGACTGTCTCAACCATAGGCCCGGTGAAATTGCACTACGAGTAAAGATGCTCGTTTCGCGCAGAAGGACGGAAAGACCCCGGGACCTTTACTACAGTTTGATATTGGTGTTCGGTTCGGCTTGTGTAGGATAGGTGGGAGACTGTGAAGCGGGCACGCCAGTGTTCGTGGAGTCGTCGTTGAAATACCACTCTGGTCGTGCTGGATGTCTAACCTCGGTCCGTGATCCGGATCAGGGACAGTGTCTGATGGGTAGTTTAACTGGGGCGGTTGCCTCCCAAAGAGTAACGGAGGCGCCCAAAGGTTCCCTCAGCCTGGTTGGTAATCAGGTGTTGAGTGTAAGTGCACAAGGGAGCTTGACTGTGAGACCGACGGGTCGAGCAGGGACGAAAGTCGGGACTAGTGATCCGGCGGTGGCTTGTGGAAGCGCCGTCGCTCAACGGATAAAAGGTACCCCGGGGATAACAGGCTGATCTTCCCCAAGAGTCCATATCGACGGGATGGTTTGGCACCTCGATGTCGGCTCGTCGCATCCTGGGGCTGGAGTCGGTCCCAAGGGTTGGGCTGTTCGCCCATTAAAGCGGTACGCGAGCTGGGTTTAGAACGTCGTGAGACAGTTCGGTCCCTATCCTCTGTGCGCGTAGGAATATTGAGAAGGGCTGTCCCTAGTACGAGAGGACCGGGACGGACGAACCTCTGGTGTGCCAGTTGTCCTGCCAAGGGCATGGCTGGTTGGCTACGTTCGGAAAGGATAACCGCTGAAAGCATCTAAGCGGGAAGCCTGCTTCGAGATGAGTATTCCCACCCCCTTTGAGGGGTTAAGGCTCCCAGTAGACGACTGGGTTGATAGGCCAGATCTGGAAGCCCGGTAACGGGTGGAGGTGACTGGTACTAATAGGCCGAGGGCTTGTCCTCAGTTGCTCGCGTCCACTGTGTTGGTTCTGAAACAACGAACAGTTGTGTCGGCTGAACAGCGTCACTATCTAAATTGAAAAGTGTGCTTGTTCGCTGCCCTGTTTGAGATCCTGCTCTACAGCGGGATATTTCATAGGGTTTCGGTGGTCATAGCATGAGGGAAACGCCCGGTTACATTCCGAACCCGGAAGCTAAGCCTCATAGCGCCGATGGTACTGCAGGGGGGACCCTGTGGGAGAGTAGGACGCCGCCGAACAATTATTGGAGGACCCCTGGTCCCAGCGTCCACGCTGGGACCAGGGGTCCTTTTGTTTTTGTCGAAGCGCGCCGGCACTCCGGCTGCGCGAGAATGACTGCGGTACCGAAGACTAGGAGTCACCCATGTCCACCAACTCTCCCGACGAGCGACCGGAGCGCGACCAGCGCCGCCGGGAAGGTGGCGACCGGGGCGGCTACCGCGGAGCCCCGAAGCGTGACAACGACCGTGGCGGTTTCCGTCGCGATGGTGACCGTCCCGCTTTCCGCCGTGACGACCGGCGCGATGACCGCAGGGACGACCGGCGTGATGACCGGGGCGACCGTGGTGGTTTCCGTCGCGATGACAATCGTGGCGGGGACAACCGTGGTGGCGGTGGGTTCCGTGGGCGTGATGACCGTGAGGGTGGGCGTCCGCCGTTCCGTCGTGACGACCGTCCCAGTGGTCCGCGTCGTGACGACCGTGACCGTGGCGGCGACCGTGGCGGTTTCCGCCGCGACGGTGACCGTCCCGCCTTCCGCCGTGACGATCGACGCGATGACCGCGGCGACCGTGGTGGTTTCCGCCGTGAGGACAACCGTGGTGGGGACAACCGCGGTGGCGGTGGGTTCCGTGGGCGTGATGACCGTGAGGGTGGGCGTCCGCCGTTCCGTCGTGACGACCGGCCCGGTGGCCCGCGTCGTGACGACCGTGACCGTGGCGGCGACCGTGGTGGCTTCCGCCGCGACGACCGCCGTGACGATCGACGCGATGACCGCCGTGACGACCGCGGTGGTTTCCGCCGCGACGACCGCCGTGACGATCGACGCGATGACCGCGGCGACCGTGGTGGTTTCCGCCGTGAGGACAACCGTGGTGGGGACAACCGCGGTGGCGGTGGCTTCCGTGGGAGGGACGACCGTGAGGGCGGGCGTCCGCCGTTCCGTCGTGACGACCGTCCCAGCGGACCCCGTCGTGACGACCGGCCCAGTGGCCCGCGCCGTGACGACCGTGACCGTGGCGGCGACCGTGGTGGCTTCCGCCGCGACGGTGACCGTCCCGCCTTCCGCCGCGACGACCGGCGCGATGACCGCAGGGACGACCGCCGTGACGACCGTCCCGCCTTCCGTCGCGACGACCGCCGTGACGATCGACGCGATGACCGCCGTGACGACCGCGGTGGTTTCCGCCGTGACGACAGCCGTGGTGGAGACAGCCGTGGCGGGGACCGTGGTGGCTACCGCGGGCGCGATGACCGCGGACGTGACGACCGGGGCCGTGACGACCGAGGCCGTGGTCCGCGCCGGGACGACAGCCGTGGCGGCAGGCCCGGCGGGTTCCGTGGGCGGGACGACCGCAGGGACGACCGGAGGGACGACCGGCGTGACGGCGACCGTGGTGGCTACCGCGGGCGCGACGACCGTGACCGGGACCGCGAGCCGATCCGCCGGCTGCCGATCCCTGACGACGTCACGGGCCGCGAGATCGACAAGGACGTCCAGCAGGAGCTGCAGAGCCTCCCCAAGGGTCTCGCCGAGGACGTCGCGCGGAACCTGGTGATGGTCGCCAACCTGTTGGACGAGGACCCCGAGCAGGCCTACGCGTACTCGCGTATCGCCCTGCGGCTGGCCTCCAGGGTCGCGGCGGTGCGTGAGGCGGCGGGCTTCGCCGCGTACGCGAACCAGAAGTACAGCGAGGCCCTCGCCGAGTTCAGGGCAGCGCGGCGGATGACCGGCAGTGTCGAGCTGTGGCCCGTCATGGCGGACTGCGAGCGCGGCATGGGCCGGCCCGAGAAGGCGCTGGACATGGCCGGTGCGCCCGAGGTGCAGAAGCTCGACAAGGCGGGGCAGGTCGAGATGCGGCTCGTCGCCGCCGGGGCACGCCGTGACATGGACCAGATCGACGCCGCCATCGTGACCCTGCAGAGCTCCGAGCTGGCCTCGAACTCCGTACAGCCCTGGACCGCGCGACTGCGGTACGCCTACGCCGACGCGCTGCTCGCGGCCGGCCGTGAGGACGAGGCACGGGAGTGGTTCGCGAAGGTCGTCGAGTCCGACAAGGACGGCAGCACCGACGCCTCCGACCGCCTGGCCGAGCTCGACGGCGTCGAGTTCGTCGACGCCCTGGGTGACGACGAGGACGACGAGCAGGGCGACGCCATCGCCGCAGACGCCGAGCCCGCCGAGCGCCGCGAGGCCGCGGGCGACGACGACGCCCACGGTGACGACGCGCACGATGACGTGGACGGCGACGTGGACGGTGACGACATCGACGACGCCCGCGACGGCGTCGACGACGCCGGGGCCGACAAGGCCTGATCGTCCGCACCGCCGAGAACGGGCGGGGTTCCCTTCGGGGAGCCCCGCCCGTTCGGCATGTCCGGGGTCATACGGGAGTGCGGAGGCGCGTCAGAACGCGAGGCCCCGCAGGACCAGGCCCGTCGCCGGCTTAGGGCCGAAGGAGGTCGACTTGCGGGGCATCGTCACGCCCTGGCGGGCCAGGTCGCGGACGACCTCCTCGCGGACCGGGTGCATCAGGACGGCCGTGCCGCCGTCGCGCTCGGCCTTCTCGACCGTGGCCTCGGTGTCGTGGATGTACGCGATGTGCTCGGGGGCGTCGGGGACGCGCCAGACGTGGTCGAGCAGCGTCGAGTGCAGGACCGTCGCGTCCAGGGTCCGCCAGGCCTCGGGGTGGTCGTCGCGGATCGTACGGGCCAGGAGGTCCGGGGCCGGGCGGTCGACGAGGTGGAATGCGCCGTCGCCCGCGAGCAGGAAGGCGTTGCTCTCGGCCGCGGCCTCGGCGAGGACGGCGAGCGCGTGGTCGAGGGGCCCCTCCACCTCGCGTACGCGGAAGGAGTCGCCGATGGCGGCGAGTGCCTCGGACACCGGCAGGCGGTGGAGGTAGCGGTGGATGGCGCGGACCCGCAACGGGTAGCGGGCGGTGTCGACCAGGAGGACCAGGCCGTAGTCCCAGGCGCTCGGCGCGGGATGCTCGGCGCGCAGGCGCAGGTTGGTGGCCCAGCGGTGGTGGCCGTCGGCGATCAGCGCCTGGTGGGCGGCGAGACCTGACTGGATCTCGGTGATCTCAACGGGGTCGGTCACCGGCCACAGGCGGTGGTGGAAGCCGTCCTCGGTGGTGGTGGCGAGCAGCGGATCGCGCCGGACGACGCGCTCGATGACCGCTATGGGGCCTTTCGCGTGGTCGTCCCCGTCGCTGCGGTAGGTCAGGAGCAGCGGCTCCAGGTTGGCCGAGGTCGCCCGCATCAGGGCCGCGCGGTCCTCGACGACGTGCGGCATCACGTCCTCATGGGGCAGCACGACGCCCTCTGCGGCCTCGGAGAGGCGGAGCGCGCCGATGACGCCGCGCTGGAGGATGTCGCCGTCCCGCTGTTCGTAGACGTAGAGGCTCGGCTCGGTGTCGGGGGCGAGGATGCCTTCGGCGAGCCAGTCGCGCAGGGTGTCGGCGGCCTGCTGGTTGCGGGCGGCGGGGGTGGTGGCCTGCGGGAGGATCAGCCGGACGATGTTGTGCGGGTCGGCCGACTCCAGGTGCAGCAGGCCGTCGGGGCGGACCACCACGTCGTACGGGGGTGAGGTCACCGCGGCGAGGTTGCCGACCCGTTCGGGGACGTAGCGCACGCCCCGGAAGGGGATCAGGTCGAGTCCGGCTGCGTCCGTGTGACCCGCTGTGTTCATTGGGGCATCGTATGTGTGTCCGTGGCATGAGCGATGATCGGGGGAGTGGTATCGAGCGAGGAGCGATGTGTAATGAGCCAGACCGCAGGCAAGGGCGCGGACGGTGGCGCGGACGAGGGCGTCAGGACGCGGCCGGCGGGCAGCGGCGAGGCGCTGAGCGAGGCGTATGACACCGCTCTGCTCGACCTGGACGGGGTCGTGTACGCGGGTGGGCTCGCCATCGCGTACGCCGTCGAGTCGCTCGGCGCCGCGCGCAAGGGCGGCATGCACCTGGCGTACGTCACGAACAACGCGCTGCGGACGCCGGACGCGGTGGCGGAGCATCTGACGGAGCTGGGGATCGAGACCGCGGCGGCGGACGTCATCACCTCGGCGCAGGCGGCGGCCCGGCTGGTCAGCGAGCAGGTGCCCGCCGGGGCGCGGGTGCTCGTGATCGGCGGCGAGGGGCTGCGGGTCGCGCTGCGGGAGCGGGGTCTGGTGCCGGTCGAGTCGGCCGACGAGGACCCCGCGGCGGTCGTGCAGGGGTACGGCGGCCCCGACATGGCGTGGGGGCGGTTCGCCGAGGCCTGTCACGCGATCGCGCGCGGGGTGCCGTGGTTCGCGTCCAACACCGACCTGACGATCCCGAGCGCGCGGGGCATCGCTCCGGGCAACGGCGCGGCGGTGGAGGTCGTGCGCATCGCGACGAGGGCGGAGCCGCAGGTGGCGGGCAAGCCGCTGCCGCCGATGCACCGGGAGACGATCCTGCGCACGGGGGCCGAGCGCCCGCTGGTCGTGGGCGACCGCCTGGACACGGACATCGAGGGCGCGTTCAACGGCGGGGTGGACTCCCTGCTCGTCATGACCGGCGTCACGGACGCCGCGCAGCTCCTCGCGGCGCCGCCGCGGCACCGGCCGACGTACGTGGACGCGGACCTGCGCGGCATGCTCACCGGGCAGCCCGAGGTGACCGCGGCCGATGGCGGCTTCCGCTGCGGCGGCTGGACGGCCTCGGCGCGCGGCGGCGAGCTGGCCCTGGACGGCGACGGCGAGGCCATGGACGGGCTGCGCGCCCTGTGCGCGGCGGCCTGGACGCAGGCGGGAGACGGCTCCTGCACGCTGGCCGCGGACAAGGCGGTGGCCCGGCTGGGGCTGTGAGCCGCCGGGGGCGGGGCGAGCGCCGGGCCGACGTGTCGCCGGTCAGGCCGTCTCGCCCCGGTCGATCAGCTCGTCGGTGGTGGTGTGCTTGCGCCAGTAGCCGGAGAACGACACGCGTTCGCGGGCGAAGCCCCGGTCGCCGACGAGGTGGCGGCGGACGGCCTTGACGGTCGCGGACTCACCGGCGATCCACGCGTACGGGACGCCTTCGGGCAGGTCCGCGCCGCGGATGGCCTCCGTGGTGGCGCCCTCCCTGGTGAGCCAGTGGATCTCGGTGTCCGCCCTGCTGGGCAGCGCCTGCCGGTCCGCCAGGTCGTGGACCTCGACCCAGACGCGTGTCGGGAGGCCGGGCGGCAGGGTCTCCAGGATGCCCGCGACGGCCGGGAGCGCCGACTCGTCGGCGGCCAGGAGCAGCCAGTCGGTGTCCTCGGGCGGCCGGAAGTCGTAGGCCGCGTTCTCCTCCTCGACGGGGGCGAGGACGCCGATGTGGGCGCCGGCCCTCGCCGTCCGCGCCCAGCTCGTGGCGGGGCCGTCGGTGGGGGAGGGGTCCGCGCCGTGGACGGCGAAGTCGATGACCAGCTCATGCGGGTCGCGGCGGAGCTCGCGGGTCGTGTAGGTGCGCATGATGCCGCGCACCGAGGGGTCGAGGGCGCACCAGGCGGCGTACCAGTCGGCGGCGTCGCCGGTGGCGGTGTCCGGCATGACCGGGGCGTCCTGGCCCGGGTGCGGAAGGAAGATCTTGATGCGCTGGTCCCGGCCGCCCGAGGCCATGCGGGGCAGGTCGGGGCCGCCGAGGACCACGCGGATCATGGCGGGGGTGAGCCGTTCGGCGCGCAGCACCCGGACGTCGAAGTACTGGTACGGGGAATCGGTCATCGCGTGGCCTCTTCGGCTCGTCGACGGGAGGGCGGCCGGTGTGACGGGCGGCGCACGCGACGATGTCGCCCCCGCTTCTCCCGGCGAGCCACTCGTCTCTCTCGGTGGTCTCTCGGCGGCCTCTCGCCCGGTGGTCTCGCGTCCGGCGGGCTCTCTCGTCGAGGCGCTGCGAGGGTAGGCTAACCTAACCGGGTGTTGGTCGACAGTCCCCCAGAACCCCGCGCGGAGACCGCTCCCGCGCCGCCCGGACGCCGCGCGACACGGTCCGCCGGGCTGCTCGTCGCGGTGGCCGTGCTCGTGCTCGTCTTCGTCGCGAGCATCGCGGTCGGCGCCAAATCGATGCCCATCGAGCAGGTCTGGCACGGCCTCTTCCACGACACGGGGACCTATGGCGACGTCGTGGTCGGCGAGCGGCTCTCGCGCAGCGTGCTCGGGCTCCTCGCGGGCGTCGCGCTCGGCCTGTCCGGCGCCGTCCTCCAGGCGCTCACCCGCAACCCGCTGGCCGATCCCGGGCTGCTCGGCATCAACCTGGGCGCGTCGGCGGCGGTCGTCACCGCGATCAGCTTCTTCGGCGTCACCTCGCTGAGCGGCTACGTGTGGTTCGCCTTCGTGGGGGCGGCGCTCGTCGGCGTCCTGCTGTACGCGCTCGGCGGGGCGCGCGGCGCGACCCCGGTGCGGCTCGCCCTCGCGGGCACCGCGATCAGCGCGGCCCTCTACGGCTATCTGCAGGCCGTCATGATCATGGACGGTGCGGCGCTCAACAAGATGCGCTTCTGGACGGTCGGCTCGCTGGCCTCCGCCAACACGCACACCATCCAGCAGGTCCTGCCGTTCCTCGCGGTCGGCACGGTGCTCGCGCTCGGCCTCGCCCGGCCCCTGAACGCCATGGCCATGGGCGACGACACCGCCCGCGCGCTCGGCGCCCACCTCGCCCGCACCCGCGCGCTGTCCATGGCGGCGGCGACCCTGCTGTGCGGGGCGGCGACCGCGGCCTGCGGGCCGATCGTGTTCGTCGGCCTGATGGTGCCGCACATCGTGCGCTCCTTCACCGGGCCCGACATGCGCTGGATCCTGCCGTACGCGGCGGTCCTCTCGCCCGTGCTGCTGCTCGGCGCCGACGTCGTCGGCCGGATCGTGGCCCGCCCCGCCGAGCTCCAGGTCGGCATCGTGACGGCGGTCATCGGCGCGCCCGTCTTCGTCTTCCTCGTACGCCGGCGGAAGGTGGCCCAGCTGTGAAGGCATTGCGCGTCAAGGGCGGCTTCTCGGTCCGGCTCGACGTCCGCACCACGGTGGTCGTGGTCCTGCTCGTGCTGGCGGCGCTCACCGCGGGTGTCGTCCTGATCGGCACCGGCGACTTCGCGATCCCGGCCGGCGACGTCGTCCGCACGCTGCTCGGCGACGGCGACGCCGGGCAGGAGTTCATCATCAACGAGCTGCGGCTGCCGCGCGTCCTCGTCGGGCTCCTGGTGGGCGCGGCGCTCGGCCTCGGCGGCGCCCTCTTCCAGTCCATCGCGCGCAACCCGCTGGGCAGCCCCGACGTGCTCGGCCTCGGGCAAGGGGCGACGGCCGGGGCGCTCACCATGATCGTCCTGTTCAAGGGCAGCGCGGTCGAGGTCGCGGGCGGCGCGCTCGTCGGCGGTCTCGTCACCGGCCTCGCCATCTACCTGCTCGCCTGGAAGCGCGGCGTGCACGGCTACCGGCTCGTCCTCGTCGGCATCGGCGTCTCCGCCTTCATCACGGCGATCAACGGCTATCTGCTCACCAAGGCGGACTTCGTCGACGCCGCGCGTTCCGTGGTCTGGATGACCGGCTCCCTCGACGGCCGCGACTGGGACCAGGTGTGGCCGCTGCTGGTGCTCGTCGCGGTCCTGACGCCGGTCGTCCTGGTGTACGGGCGTCCGCTGAGGATGCTGGAGATGGGCGACGACACCGCTCACGCGCTCGGCGTGCCGGTCGAACGCACCCGGTTCGCCCTGCTGACGGCCTCCGTCCTGCTCACCGCCGCGGCCACCGCCGCCGCCGGCCCCGTCAGCTTCGTCGCGCTCACCGCGCCCCAGCTCGCCCGCCGGCTGACCCGCTCGCCGGGACCGAACCTCATGCCGTCGATGTTCATGGGCGCCGCCCTCCTCATCGTCGCGGACTGGGGCTCGCAGCGGGCCTTCGGCGCCGACCAGCTCCCGGTGGGCGTCGTCACCGGCGTCCTCGGCGGCGTCTACCTGCTGTGGCTCCTGCTCACCCAGCGCAGGGCGGGACGCGTATGAGGCGGCGCGAGGCCGCCGGGCCACCCGTCATGACCAAGAACGACCCTCCGGACCAGGAGCGTGCTGCAGTGAACCGGCTCATCGCCGACGACGTCACCCTCGGCTACGACCAGCGCGTCATCGCGGAGAAGCTGTCCGTCGCAATACCCGACAACTCCTTCACGGTGATCGTGGGCCCCAACGCCTGCGGCAAGTCCACGCTGCTGCGCGCCCTGTCCCGGATGCTCAAGCCGTCCGCTGGCCGCGTCCTGCTCGACGGGAACGCCATCCAGTCGATGCCGGCGAAGAAGGTCGCCAAGACGCTCGGCCTGCTCCCGCAGTCGTCGATCGCGCCCGACGGCATCACCGTCGGCGACCTCGTCGCGCGCGGACGCTACCCCCACCAGGGGCTCCTGCGGCAGTGGTCGGAGGAGGACGAGCGGATCGTGGACGAGTCCATGGCGTCGACGGGCGTACGTGACCTCGCCGACCGCTACGTCGACGAGCTCTCCGGCGGCCAGCGCCAGCGCGTGTGGATCGCCATGGCCCTCGCCCAGCAGACGCCGCTGCTGCTCCTCGACGAGCCGACGACGTTCCTCGACATCCAGCACCAGCTCGACGTCCTCGACCTGTGCGCACGGCTCCACGAGGAGCAGGGCCGCACCCTCGTCGCCGTCCTGCACGACCTCAACCACGCCGCGCGCTACGCCACGCACCTCATCGCCCTGCGCGACGGCGCGGTCGTCGCCGAGGGCGCGCCCGCGGACGTCGTCACGGCGGAGCTGGTGGAGCGGACGTTCGGCATCCGATGCCAGATCATCGACGACCCCGAGACGGGGACGCCGCTGGTGATCCCCGCCGCCCGCGCGGGGCGCCGGGCCGTGGCTACAGCAGCGACCTGAGCTTGATCAGGTCCCGGAAGCCCGCCTCCAGCTTGACCCGCCCCGCGGCCCACGCCTTGGCGAACCTCAGCTCGCCGCCGACCATCGCCACCAGGTCGTCGCCGGTCATCGCCAGGCGGATCTCCGCCTTCTGGCGGGGCGGCCCCTGGTGGCTGTCGAGCACCGTGATCCGGCCGTTTTCGAGGCGGCCGGCGAAGGTGGCGTCGAGGTCGGTGATGTGGCAGCTCAGCGAGCGGTTCAGGGCAGCCGCGCCGCGCACGTCGCCGTCGGCGGACGCGAGGTTGTCAGAGAGTGTGTCGAGTGCGGTACGGCACTCCGCCATGGTCGCCATCGTGATCGACGGTACCGCAGGGCTTCGCGGTAGCGTCGTGCCATGAGCGACACACAGGCGGTCAGGGACGCGGCGGCGGAGCCCGCGGAGCCCCCGGTTCTGGACGAACCGTCGTACGACCCGGCGGGGCCCGCCCCCCTCGGGGTGGAGCGCACGCCCACCGGCGACGCGGACGTGGACGCCCACCTCGCCCGGCTCGGCGCCGCCGACCACCTCGCCACGGACGGCCACATCGAGGTGTACGAGGATGTACACCGGGGCCTGCGCGACGCGCTGACCGCGCTCGACGCGCGCCCCGGCCCTTTGGCGCCCCCCGGGGCGCCCACCCCCTCGTACGACAGGAGCTGAACCGAACGTGGCAGGAGTGGCACGACGCCGCCTCGACGCCGAGCTGGTCCGCAGGAAGCTGGCGCGCTCGCGCGAGCACGCGAGCCAGCTGATCGCCGCGGGCCGGGTCTCGGTCGGCAAGGCCGTCGCGACCAAGGCCGCGACCCAGGTCGAGACGGCCGCCGCGATCGTCGTCTCGCAGGACGACAGCGACCCGGACTACGTATCGCGCGGCGGGCACAAGCTCGCCGGCGCCCTCGCCGCCTTCGTGCCGCGGGGGCTGGCGGTCGAGGGACGGCGCGCGCTCGACGCGGGCGCGTCCACCGGCGGCTTCACGGACGTGCTGCTGCGGGCCGGGGCGGCGCGGGTCGTCGCCGTCGACGTGGGGTACGGCCAGCTCGCGTGGTCGCTGCAGAGCGACGACCGGGTCATCGTGAAGGACCGGACGAACGTGCGGGAGCTGACGCTCGACGCCATCGACGGCGTCCCCGTCGACCTGGTCGTGGGCGACCTCTCCTTCATCCCGCTCGGCCTGGTGCTGCCCGCCCTCAAGCGGTGCGCGGCCCCCGACGCGGACCTCGTCCTGATGGTCAAGCCGCAGTTCGAGGTCGGCAAGGAGCGCCTCGGCAGCGGCGGTGTGGTGCGCAGCGCCGAGCTGCGGGCCGAGGCCGTGCGCGGTGTGGCGCGGCAGGCGTGGGAGCTGGGCCTCGGGGTGCGTGGCGTGACCGCGAGCCCGCTGCCCGGCCCCTCCGGCAATGTCGAGTACTTTCTGTGGCTGTGCGCGGGGGCGGATGAACTCGACCCGGCGGACGTTGACCGTGCCGTGGCGGAGGGGCCCCGTTGACCCAGACCCGAGTGACCCAGACCCGAGCTCGTACCGTTTTCCTGCTCGCCCACACCGGAAGGCCCGCGGCCGTCCGCAGCGCCGAACTGGTCGTCCAGGGGCTGCTGCGCCACGGCATCGGCGTGCGGGTGCTCAAGGCGGAGGCGGCGGATCTGCCGCTGCCCTCCGAAGTCGAGTCGGTCCAGGAGGCGACGGCCGACTGCATCGACGACTGCGAGCTGATCGTCGTCCTCGGCGGCGACGGCACGCTGCTGCGGGGCGCGGACTTCGCGCGCGCCTCGGGGGTGCCCATGCTCGGCGTCAACCTCGGGCGCGTGGGCTTCCTCGCGGAGGCCGAGCGCGACGACCTCGACAAGGTCGTCGACCGCGTCGTCAGCAGGAACTACGAGGTCGAGGAGCGCATGACGATCGACGTCGTCGTGCACAGCAACGGCGACGTCGTGCACCGCGACTGGGCGATGAACGAGGCGGCCGTGCAGAAGGTGTCGCCCGAACGGATGCTCGAAGTGGTCCTGGAGATCGACGGGCGGCCCGTCACCGGCTTCGGCTGCGACGGCATCGTCTGCGCCACGCCGACGGGATCGACGGCGTACGCGTTCTCGGCGGGCGGGCCCGTGGTGTGGCCGGAGGTCGAGGCGCTGCTCATGGTGCCGATCAGCGCGCACGCCCTGTTCGCCAAGCCGCTGGTGACCTCGCCGGACTCGGTGCTCGCCGTGGAGGTCCAGCCGCACACCCCGCACGGGGTGCTCTGGTGCGACGGGCGGCGGACCGTCGAACTGCCCTCGGGCGCGCGCGTGGAGGTGCGCCGCGGGGCGGTCCCGGTGCGGCTCGCGCGGCTGCACCACGCCTCGTTCACCGACCGGCTCGTCGCGAAGTTCGCCCTGCCGGTGCAGGGCTGGCGCGGGGCGCCGCAGTAGGCCGGCGGGGCGTGCCTAGGTGGCGGCGAGCACCCTGACGGCGCGGCGGCGCAGCACCGCGCGCACCGGCAGACCGGTGGCGAGCAGGGTGAGCAGCAGGGTGCCCGCCGCGATGCCCGTCGGCACGGCCCAGGGGAGGTACGGCACGGCGGTGCCGAACGCCGTGCGGAGGATCGGCGCCAGGGTGCCGAGCGCGATGACACCGCCGAGCAGCAGCGCGGTCCCCGCCACGACCACGGCCTCCCAGGCCGCCATGGCGCCCACCTGGCCGCGCTTGCTGCCCACCACGCGGAGCAGGGCGACGTCGCGCTGGCGCTCGAAGGAGATCATGGCGAGGGTGTTCGCCGCGGCGATGGCGGCGAAGCCCGCGTAGAGGCCGGTGCCCACGTAGTCGAGCCAGACCTCGCCCGCGCCGCCCGACGAGCCGGTGTGGTGCCGCGCCGTCGTCCGTATGCCGATCTTGGTGAGGCCGAAGCCGACGACGAGGACCAGCGGGACGACGGCGGCGGAGAAGCGGCGGGGCTGGGAGCGGACGTTGCGCATCGCCAGGCGCGCGCTCGGTCCGAACCGGCCGACCAGCGCCGAGACCAGCAGGGCCGCGGGGCCGATGAGGCGCGGGCCGAGGAGCCCGGCGCCGACGCAGAAGAGGATGAGGACGAGGAAGGCGCCCTGGCTCGCCTCGTCGGCGGGCTGCCGCGACAGGAGCACCGACACGGCGCACGCCCCCGCCACCGCGAGCACGCCGAGGGGCCCCCGCAGCGGGCCGAGCCCGCGCCGCCCGGTCGCCGCCTCGGCGAGGGCGCGGGCGGGCCGCAGCAGCGAGAAGCGCACCGCGGCGAGCAGGGCGGCGAGCGTCGTCGTCACCACGGCCACGCCGACGCACACCGGCAGGGCGAGCCAGCCGAACCGGAAGACGGCCTCGGCGGGCAGCAGCCCGTGCGAGACCATGCCCGCGTGCCACCACCGGGCGACGAGGCCGCCGAGGGCGAAGCCGGCGAGGGCGGCGGGGACCGACGCCGCGAGCGCCTGGACGGCCACCGCGCGGCGGACCTGGCGGGGCCTGGCGCCGATGGCGCGCACGAGGGCGATCTCGCGGTGCTGCTGGGCCACGGCGGTGCCCATGGTCGACACGACGACGAATATCGACATGTAGATGGAGCCGATCAGCAGGACGAGGGCCATGTCGCCGACGCCGTTCTCGGTGATCCGACGGCGGGCCGCGGGGGAGAGCCCGTCGACGCTCCCGCCGCTCGTCGAGCCGAGCATCATCGTCGACGCGCTCACCACCGTCGCCGCGAAGAGCGCGGCCACCGCGGTGCCCACGAACGCCGGGCGGTGCGCGCGCAGCGCCGCCTGTGCCAGTCCTGTCGCCATGTCGATCATGGTCATGGCGGGACGGGCACGGGGGCCATGGGGCGGGCGGGTGGATCGTACGGGGGGTAGCCCCACCTCCGAGCGCCCGCGCGTGCGCGACGGTCCGCGGGGCGGCCACTCCGGCGGGTGACACCGGTCCCGTCGGCCCCGCCGCCACCTGCGCCTTCGCCGGCGGAGCGCGGGTGCCGTCGCACACCGGGTCCGTGACCTCGTAAGGTCGTGTCCGTGTTGGAGGAGATGCGGATACGGTCGCTCGGAGTCATCGACGACGCTGTCGTCGAGCTCTCGCCAGGCTTCACCGCCGTGACGGGTGAGACCGGCGCGGGCAAGACGATGGTGGTCACGAGCCTTGGCCTGTTGCTCGGCGGACGCGCGGACGCCGCCCTGGTGCGGATCGGCGCGAAGTCGGCGGTGGTCGAAGGGCGCATCGCCGTGCCCGCGGGCTCCCCCGCGGTCGTGCGGGCCGAGGAGGCCGGGGCCGAACTGGACGACGGGGCACTGCTCGTCAGCAGAACCGTCTCGGCGGAGGGACGCTCCAGAGCCCACCTCGGCGGGCGCTCGGTGCCGGTCGGAGTCCTCTCCGAACTCGCCGACGACCTCGTCGCCGTGCACGGCCAGACCGACCAGCAGGGCCTGCTGAAGCCGGCCAGGCAGCGCGGCGCCCTGGACCGGTACGCGGGCGACGCGGTCGCCGTGCCGCTGGCCAAGTACACCTCCGCCTACCGCAGGCTGCGGGCCGTCACCGCCGAGGTCGACGAGATCACCACGCGGGCGCGGGAGCGTGCCCAAGAGGCGGACCTGCTCCGCTTCGGCCTGGAGGAGATCGCCGCCGTCGAGCCGAGGGCGGGCGAGGACACCGAACTGGCCGCCGAGGCCGAGCGGCTCGGGCACGCCGAGGCGCTCGCCTCCGCCGCCACGTCCGCGCACGCCGCGCTCGCGGGCAACCCCGAGGACCCCGAGGGCGTCGACGCCTCGACGCTGGTCGCCGGCGCCTCACGGGCCCTGGAGGCCGTGCGGTCGCACGACCCCGCCCTGTCCGCCCTCGCCGACCGGCTCGGCGAGATCGGCATCCTGCTCGGCGACGTGGCGGGCGAACTCGCGGGGTACGCCGACGACCTGGACGCCGATCCGCTGCGGCTCGCCGCGGTCGAGGAGCGGCGCGCCGCGCTGACCCAGCTCACCCGGAAGTACGGCGCCGACATCGACGCGGTCCTCGCCTGGGCCGAGGAGGGCGCGGCCCGCCTCACCGAACTGGAGGGCGACGACGACCGCCTCGGCGAGCTGATCGCCGAGCGCGACGCCCTGCGGGGCGAACTGGCCGGGCTCGCGCAGGCGCTGACCGACGCCCGGCAGGAGGCGGCGTCGCGGTTCGCGGCGGCCGTCACCGAGGAGCTGGCCTCGCTCGCCATGCCCCACGCGCGCGTGTCGATCGCCATCAGCTCCACGGAGGTCCCCGAGGGGGCCGACGGTGTCGTGGTCGACGGCCGCACGGTCGCGTACGGCCCCTCCGGTGTCGACGAGGTGGAACTCCTCCTCGCCCCGCACCCGGGCGCACCGCCCCGGCCCATCGCCAAGGGCGCGTCGGGCGGTGAGCTGTCCCGCGTGATGCTCGCCGTCGAGGTGGTCTTCGCCGGGACCGACCCCGTCCCGACCTACCTCTTCGACGAGGTCGACGCGGGCGTCGGCGGCAAGGCGGCGGTGGAGATCGGCCGGCGCCTCGCGCGGCTGGCCAAGTCGGCGCAGGTCGTGGTCGTCACCCACCTTCCGCAGGTCGCGGCCTTCGCCGACCGGCAGCTGCTGGTCGAGAAGACCAACGACGGCATGGTCACCCGCTCCGGGGTGCAGGTCCTGGAGGGCGAGGCCCGGGTGCGCGAGCTGTCGCGGATGCTCGCCGGCCAGGAGGACAGCGAGACGGCACGGGCCCATGCGGAGGAACTCCTGGCCACCGCCAGGGGGGACGGCTAGCCTCCGGGGAACGCGTGGCCTCGGGTCGGCCGCGCCCAGGGGGAGGCTCCCGTGCCGGGGGCATCGGGCCGATTGTCAGTGGCGCCTCGTAGGGTGCGTGGCGCGGTGATGGGAACGTACGAGCCCCGTCTACGTCACCCGTGTGGGTGATCCGGGGCCGTGAGTTGCCCGGCCGTGCGCGGAAGTGACCTTTCAGCAGTGCCGGAACGTCCGTACGGGCTGGCATCCTTGGCGCACCATCTGCTCGACCCCGTCCCCTGCCCGACGTCAGCCAGGAGCCTTCGCCACGTGAGCCACGTGAGCAGCCACCCGCCGCACGGACAGACACCGCTGCACGCCGTGCACGTCCTCGGCGGTGGCAGCGCGGGCAGTAGTGTGCACGTCAGATCACTGGCCGCCGGGCTGACCGCCAGGGGCGTGCGGGTCACCGTGTGCGCCCCCGACGAGGCCGACCGCGCCTACGACTTCACCGGCGCGGGAGCCCGGCACGTGCCCGTGCCCCGCAGCGGCGACCCCGTCTCGGTGGCCGCCCTGCGCACCGCCTGCGCCGACGCCGGTCTCGTGCACGCCCACGGGCTGCACGCCGCCCTGCGCGCCACCCTCGCCCTCACCGGGCGCAGCGTCCCGCTCGTCGTCACGTGGCACGACCACGCGCACGCGGAGGGCGCCCGCGCACGGCTGGTCAGGCTGCTGGAACGGCGGGTCGCGCGGGCCGCCACCGTGGTGCTCGGCACCTCGTCCGACCTCGTCGACCGGGCGCGCGGCAGCGGCGCGAGGGACGCCAGGCTCGCGGCGATCGCCCTGCCCGGACAGCGCCGCACCGGTGCCACCGCGGTGGAGGACGAGCCCCTGCTGCACAAGTCCCGTGCCGAACTCGGCGCCGTGGACCGCCCGTTGGTGATGGCCGTGGGCGCCCTCGAACCGGGCAGGGGCCACGCGCTCCTGCTGGACGCCGCGCGCGCCTGGCGGCACCTGGACCCGCTGCCGCTCCTCGTCGTGGCGGGGGAGGGGCCCGAGCGCCCGGCCCTGCTGCGCCGGATCGAGACCGAGCGGCTGCCGGTCCGCCTGATCGGGCGGCGCGACGACGTCTCCGACCTCCTGGCGGCGGCCGACATCGCGGTCCTGCCCGGCGGCCGGGAGGCCCGCTCCGTACTCGCGCAGGAGGCGCTGCACGCGCGTGTGCCGCTCGTCGCGGCGGCGACGAGCACGCTCGCCGAACTGGTCGGCGACGCCGCGGAACTCGTGCCGCCCGGCGACGCCGGTGCGCTCGGCACCGCCGTGGCGCGGCTGCTCGCCGACCCGGTCCGGCGTGCCCGGCTCCGGGACAAGGGCGCGGCCCAGGCGGCGACCTGGCCGACCGAGGACGACACGGTCACGCAAGTGCTGAGTGTCTACGACGAGTTGACCCTGCCGCTGCCGTTCAGCTGACCCCCGCCGCTACGCCACGTGCCTGCGGGCCCGCAGCGCGAGGCTCAGCGCGAGCACCGTCTGCGGGTCGTCGAGGTCGGTGCCGAGGAGCTCGCTGATGCGGGCGAGCCTGTTGTAGAGCGTCTGCCGGTTCAGATGCAGCTCGCGCGCGGTCTCCGCCTTGCGGCCCGCGTGCGCCAGATACGTCTGGAGCGTGGGCAGGAGCGGCGGCTTCGCGCGCCGGTCGTGCTCGCGCAGCGGGCCGATCGCGCGGTCCACGAACGCCGCGAGGTCGGGATGGTCGCGCAGCCGCCAGAGCAGCAGGTCGATGTCGAGCCGCCGCGCGTCGTACCAGGGGCGGTCGACGAGGCCCTGCGCGGCCGTCGCCGTCTCCGCCGCGTGCCGCAGGCCCGCCGACGCCGCCGCCCAGCCGCCCGCGACGCCGACGACCACGACGGGTGGCTGGGCGCCGGGCCGTTGCATTCCGGCGCGCTCCACGCCCGCCCGCAGCGCGGCGGCGACCCGGTCGGCGACCGCCGTCCGCTCGGACTCCGTGCGCAGCCCGAGGAGCAGCGGCACGCGGCCCTCGACGGGACGCACACCGAGCAGGACCGGCACGCCCACCGACGCCAGCTCCTCCGCGACGGCCCGCGCGAGCACCGCCCAGCCGCCGCCGGTCGGCAGCCCGTCCGCGAGCCGCATCACCACCGGCAGGAGCGGGCTCCCCGCGGCCACCGGCCGGAAGCCGAGCACGCGGGCCTGGGCGGGGGCGTCATCGGCGGCGATCCGCCCCTCCGCGAGGTCGGTGAGGAAGTCGCCGCGGCCCCGGGCGGCGAGCTCCTCCTCCTGGCGGGCCTGCATCAGCACCACCGCGAGACTGCCCGCCGCCCGCTCCGCCGCGATGCGGTGCACCGGCAGCGGCGCGGACTCCACGGCGAGCAGCGCGAGCCTGGCCCGCACGGAACCGGCGCCGGGGCCGCCGCCCGGCACGTCGACGAGGATCGCGGAGGCCGGCGGGCCGTCCCGGTCGACGGCGCGGCCCCGCAGCCCCTCCCACACCTGGAGCGGGTCGGCGCACTCGGTGCCCGCCCCCGCGGCGTACAGCAGCTGCCCGTCCGCGGTCTCCAGGAACACCGGGTTGCCGCTGAACTCGGCGAGGATGGCGAGGACCTGCGGCACGCCGCCCCCGCCGAGCAGCGCCTCCGTGCACCGCCTGTGCACCTCCTCGGCCCGCTGGAGCAGCGCGTAGTGGCCGTTGACGATCTCGGTGTGCACCTCTTCGGTGACCGTCACGAACGGCACCTCGCGGTGCAGCTGCACCAGCGGGAGCCCGGCCGACCGCGCCGTCTCCACGAGCGCCGCGGGGAGCCGGGTGAAGCGCGGCCCCAGCTCGACGACCAGGGCGGCGATGCCGCGCTCGGCCAGCTTGCGCACGAAGGCCCGCTGGTCGGCGGGGCGGGTGCCGAGGCCCAGCCCCGTGGTCAGCAGCAGCTCGCCGCCCTTGAGCAGCGAGGCGATGTTGGGCACCTCGCCCGCGTGCACCCAGCGCACCGTCCGCTGGAGCCGCTCGGCGCCCGCGACGACCTCGGGGAGCCCGCCGCGCAGCCCCGGGAGTTCCAGCGCGCGCTGCACGGTGATGCCGCCCTGGGGGCCCTGACTTTCCATGGCGCGGACGCTACCGGGGCGCGGGGGGAGACGGCATCCCGGTCCCCCCCCGCGGCGTACGGCTCACCGGGCGACACGCCCGGCTGGGATCGCACGGCTCATGTCGGTCGTCGATTCCGTGAGCTGCGGGTACGCCCGTTGTCTCACGTCGTGTCGTCGCATGCTCGACTTCGATCGGGCGTCGAGACCGGGCTCCGGTGCCGACCCGCGGGCCCGCACCGGCGGGGCGAAGCGCTGTCAGGAGCAGCCGCGCCCCGGTCGTTCACTCCGCGTCCGGCCGGGGCCGCAGGCCGAGCAGGATGTCCTGGATGAGATCGGCGCTGCGCCTGACCGCGTCGTCGCCGAAGCCCAGGAAGTGCCGGTAGTGGATCGGCGCGTAGAGGAGGTCGACCATCACGTCGGTGGGCACGTCGGAGCGGAGCTGCCCGGCGGCGACGGCGGAGTCCAGGCGGGCCCGGCACTTCACGATGCTGGGTTCGAGGATCGTTTCGCGGAACGCCTTCATCAGCGCGGGGTCGTTCTGGGCCTCGCCCACGACGCCCTTGAAGGCCTCGCTGATCCTGCCGGTGATCAGCCGCTGGCTCACCGCGGTGATCTGGGTCGTGAGGTCGGCGGCGATGTCCCCGGTGTCGGGGTAGTCGAAGTCGTCGCCGAGTTCTTCGTTCATCGCCTCCAGCACCACCGCGCCCTTGGAGCGCCACCAGCGGTAGATGGTGGGTTTGCCCACGCCGGCCTGGGCGGCGATGGCCTCGATGGTCACCTTCGCGAAGCCCTTGCGGCGCACCAGGTCGGACGCCGCGTCGAGGATCGCCCGGCGAGCGCGCTCGCTGCGCCGTTCATTGTTCGGGTCGGGGGTCATGGCCTCACCCTACCGCTCGCGTGACGTTACGTTTCGTTTTGACATGGCGCTCGGGGTGGTCTAACGTCCGGAAACGTTACGGAACGTTTCGTAACGCGGTAAGCGGAGGCCGGTGCCGGCCCCCCGCCGAGACAGGGAGAGATATGTCCAGCAACGAGAGCGCGGCCACCGCGGGGCGCGTCGAGAAGATCGCGACCACGCCGGACTGGTACGCGCCGTACCGGATATCGCAGGCCGTCCGGGCCGGGGGCCTCGTGTACGTGTCGGGGCAGGCGGGCTTCGAGGAGGACGGGACGACCGTCGAGGGCGGGTTCCTGGCGCAGGGGCGGCAGGCGTTCAGGAACGTCGGACGGGTGCTGGAGGCGGCAGGCCTGGACTTCGCGGACGTGATCAAGGTCGGCATCTTCGTACGGGACATGGCGACGAACCTCCCGCACGTGATCACGCTGCGCGGCGAGTTCCTGGCCGAGCCCTACCCCGCCGACACCCTCGTCGAGGTCGTGTCGCTGGCCCGGCCCGACTGGCAGATCGAGGTCGAGGTCATCGCGCTGGACCGGAGCGCCGCATGAGCGCCGGGGCCGTGGCGGGACGGGCGCGGGACACGGCGACGCCGGAGGAGGGCGCGGGGGTGCGGGAGTTGCTGGAGCCGTACCGGGCGGGGCGGCTGGAGCTGGCGAACCGGATGGCGATGGCCCCGATGACGCGGGGCCGGGCCGACGACGTGACGGGGGTGCCGAGCCCGCACGCGGCGACGTACTACCGCCAGCGCGCCGGAGCCGGGCTGCTGATCACGGAGGGCGTGTACGTCAACGCGCTCGCCAAGGGCGGCCCCGGCATCCCGGGTCTGGTGACCGACGCGCAGACGCGTGGCTGGCGAGAGGTGACGGACGCGGTGCACGCCGAGGGCGGCACGGTCTTCGCCCAGCTGTGGCACGTGGGCCGGATGACCCACCCGCTGACGCTGCCGGACGGCGAGCTGCCGATGGCCCCGTCGGCCGTCGCCATCGAGGGGAAGCAGATCTTCACCCGGGACGGGCTGCTCGACCACGTGACCCCGCGTGAGATGACGGTCGCTGAGATCGACCGGACCGTGAGGGATTTCGCGTCCGCGGCCCGGCATGCGATCGAGGCGGGCTTCGACGGCGTGGAGATCCACGGCGCGAACGGCTACCTCATCCAGCAGTTCATCGCCGACAACACCAACCTGCGCATGGACGGGTACGGCGGCTCGGTCACCGGTCGTCTGCGGTTCGCGACGGAGGTCGTCGAGGCGGTCGTCACCGAGGTCGGCGCGGACCGCGTGGGCCTGCGCGTCTCGCCGGACAACGCCGAGAACCAGCTCGCCGAGACCGACGCACGCACCACGTACCGTGCGCTGGTCGACGCACTGGACCCGCTGGGCCTGGCCTATCTGCACGTGCTGGAGAACGGCGCGTACGGAGCCATCGCGGATTTGCGGACGCGCTGGTCGGGAACGCTCGTCGCCAACACGAACGGCCCGGCGCCGAGCAGCCCCGCCGCGGGGGCGCGGCTGGTGCGGGACGGGCACGCGGACGTGGTCGCCCTCGGCCGCCTGTTCATGACGAACCCGGACCTGCCCGCCCGCCTTGCCGACGGCATCCCGCTCGCGGGGCCGCCGACGGAGCACCTGTACGGGGGAGGGGCGGAGGGGTACATCGACTACCCGGCCGCGACGGACACCGGGGTCCCGGCAGTCGCCTGAACTCGCCCCGGCGCGCGGCCCGGCCCCCACAGGACGCTGTCGGCCGGTCCCGGCCCGGTTGCTTCGCCCCGCCGCTGTCCGGCGGGGCGAAGCGCTCAGCCGCCGTACGCCCCCGAAGCCGTCAGCCGGAGGGCCGTGTCGATCAGCGGGACGTGGCTGAAGGCCTGCGGGAAGTTGCCGACCTGCCGCTGGTTGGCGGAGTCCCACTCCTCGGCGAGGAGCCCCAGGTCGTTGCGGAGCGCCAGGAGCTTCTCGAAGAGCTTGCGGGCCTCGTCGACCCGGCCGATCATCGCGAGGTCGTCGGCCATCCAGAACGAGCAGGCGAGGAACGCGCCCTCGTCGCCCTCCAGGCCGTCCAGGTTCTCCTCGTCGTCGGCCGTGGGGTAGCGCAGGATGAACCCGTCCGGGGTGGACAGCTCCCGCTGGATCGCCTCGATGGTGCCGATGACGCGCTTGTCGTCGGGCGGCAGGAAGCCCATCTGCGGGATCAGCAGCAGCGAGGCGTCCAGCTCCTTCGAGCCGTAGGACTGCGTGAAGGTGTTCCGCTCCGGGTCGTAGCCCTTCTCGCACACGTCCCGGTGGATGTCGTCGCGCAGCTCGCGCCACTTCTCCAGCGGGCCGTCCGCCTCGCCGGACTCCAGGAGCTTGATGGTGCGGTCCACGGCGACCCAGGCCATCACCTTGGAGTGCACGAAGTGGCGGCGCGGGCCGCGCACCTCCCAGATGCCCTCGTCCGGCTCGTCCCAGTGGTCCTCCAGGTAGCGGATCAGCTTGAGCTGGAGCAGTGAGGCGTAGTCGTTGCGGGCCAGGCCCGTCATGTGGGCCAGGTGCAGGGCCTCGGTGACCTCGCCGTAGACGTCGAGCTGGAGCTGGTTGGCCGCGCCGTTGCCCGCCCGCACGGGGGTGGAGCCCTCGTACCCCGGCAGCCAGTCCAGCTCGGTCTCGCCCAGCTCACGCTCGCCCGCGATGCCGTACATGATCTGCAGGTTCTCGGGGTCGCCGGCCACCGCGCGCAGCAGCCACTCGCGCCAGGCGCGGGCCTCCTCGCGGTAGCCCGTGCGCAGCAGTGACGACAGCGTGATCGCGGCGTCGCGCAGCCACGTGAAGCGGTAGTCCCAGTTGCGGGAGCCGCCGACGTCCTCGGGCAGCGAGGTGGTCGGGGCGGCGACAATGCCGCCGGTCGGCGCGTAGGTGAGCGCCTTCAGGGTGATCAGCGAGCGGACCACGGCCTCCCGGTAGGGCCCGTGGTACGTGCAGTGCTCGACCCACTCGCGCCAGAACTCCTCCGTCGCCTCCAGGGCGTTCTCGGGCTCCGGCAGCGCGGGCTGGTCCTTGTGGGAGGGCTGCCACGAGATGGTGAACGCGATGCGCTCGCCCGGCGAGACGGTGAAGTCGGAGTAGGTGGTCAGGTCCTTGCCGAAGGTCTCGGCGTCGGTGTCCAGCCAGACCGAGTCGGGGCCCGCGACGGCCACGGTGCGGTTGTCGACCTTGTGCACCCAGGGCACCACACGGCCGTAGCTGAAACGCATCCGCAGGGCCGAGCGCATCGGCACCCGGCCGCTGACACCCTCGACGATCCGCACGAGCTGCGGGGCGTCGGTGTCGCGCGGCGGCATGAAATCGATCACGCGGACCGTGCCGCGTGGTGTGTCCCACTCCGACTCCAGGACCAGGGAGTCGCCGCGGTAGCCGCGGCGCGCGGCCGTGGGCGGCTGCGCCTGTGGGTCATAGGCCGGCCCGAGGCGCCAGAAGCCGTGCTCCTCGGTGCCCAACAGGCCGGCGAAAATGGCGTGAGAGTCGAAGCGGGGCAGGCACAGCCAGTCGACTGTCCCGTCCCGGCAGACCAAGGCTGCGGTCTGCATGTCTCCGATGAGTGCGTAGTCCTCGATGCGCCCGGCCACGTGCATCTCCAGTCGAACGGCCACGTTCGCCCCGCGGGGCGCTTACTTACTGGTCAGCGGTCAAGTGATCGTTGACGAGCGCTTGTTCCGGGTGCAAGGCGTGAGTGGTGCCGTGTGCCGGATGGGGGCTCGGCAGCGAGTGTCCGAGCAGGATACGACGCCCTTTGATGATCTGCGCGCCCCTCCCGGCAACGAGCTGCGGCCGAACGGGTGAGCGGCAGGTGAGAGGCCCCGTACCTGCGGGTTCATCGGGCGTGCGGCTGTTGTGACGATGCTGTGCCCGCCCGATGGCCGAGCGTGCCCGGGAGCGTCCCCCTCCGGTCGCTGATACCCTGGTAGCCCGTGAGCCGGTGGTCATAGAACCCCCGAACCGCAGCGACGGCACCTCCCCAGGATCTCCTGCTGAGAGCGCCGGCACGCACCTCCAGACCGCGACCACGGGAGCCCCCTCTTGGCCATGCAGCCCAAATCCAAGACGACCAAGCACATCTTCGTCACCGGGGGTGTCGCCTCTTCCCTCGGCAAGGGTCTGACTGCCTCCAGCCTGGGTGCGCTCCTCAAGGCGCGTGGCCTGCGGGTCACGATGCAGAAGCTCGACCCGTACCTGAACGTCGACCCCGGCACGATGAACCCCTTCCAGCACGGTGAGGTGTTCGTCACGAACGACGGCGCCGAGACCGACCTGGACATCGGCCACTACGAGCGCTTCCTCGACGTCGACCTCGACGGCTCGGCGAACGTCACCACCGGCCAGGTCTACTCCCAGGTCATCGCCAAGGAGCGGCGCGGCGAGTACCTCGGCGACACCGTCCAGGTCATCCCGCACATCACCAACGAGATCAAGCACCGCATCCGCCGCATGGCGACGGACGACGTCGACGTCGTCATCACCGAGGTCGGCGGCACGGTCGGCGACATCGAGTCCCTGCCGTTCCTGGAGACCGTCCGCCAGGTCCGCCACGAGGTCGGCCGCGACAACGTCTTCGTCGTGCACATCTCGCTGCTGCCCTACATCGGCCCCTCCGGCGAGCTGAAGACCAAGCCGACCCAGCACTCGGTGGCCGCCCTGCGCAACATCGGCATCCAGCCGGACGCCATCGTGCTGCGCGCCGACCGCGAGGTCCCGACCGCCATCAAGCGCAAGATCTCGCTGATGTGCGACGTCGACGAGGCCGCGGTGGTCGCCGCCATCGACGCCAAGTCGATCTACGACATCCCGAAGGTGCTGCACACCGAGGGCCTGGACGCCTACGTGGTGCGCAAGCTCGACCTGCCCTTCCGCGACGTGGACTGGACCCAGTGGGACGACCTCCTGGAGCGCGTCCACAGCCCGAAGCACGAGGTCACGGTCGCGCTGGTCGGCAAGTACATCGACCTGCCCGACGCCTACCTCTCGGTGACCGAGGCCATGCGCGCCGGCGGCTTCGCCAACCGCGCCCGCGTCAAGGTCAAGTGGGTCACCTCCGACGACTGCAAGACCCCGGCGGGCGCCGCGAAGCAGCTCGGCGACGTCGACGCCATCCTGATCCCCGGCGGCTTCGGCGAGCGCGGCGTCAACGGCAAGGTCAGCGCCATCCAGTACGCCCGCGAGAACAAGGTGCCGCTGCTCGGCATCTGCCTCGGCCTGCAGTGCATCGTCGTCGAGGCGGCCCGCAACCTCGCCGACATCCCGGACGCGAACTCCACGGAGTTCGACGCGGCCACCGCCCACCCGGTGATCTCCACCATGGCCGAGCAGCTCGACATCGTCGCCGGCGAGGGCGACATGGGCGGAACGATGCGCCTGGGTATGTACCCGGCCAAGCTCGCCGAGGGCTCCATCGTGCGCGAGGTGTACGAGGGCAAGGAGTACGTCGAGGAGCGCCACCGCCACCGCTACGAGGTGAACAACTCCTACCGCGCCGACCTGGAGAAGAAGGCGGGCATCATGTTCTCCGGCACCTCCCCGGACGGCAAGCTCGTCGAGTACGTCGAGTACCCCCGCGAGGTGCACCCCTACCTGGTCGCCACCCAGGCCCACCCGGAGCTGCGCTCGCGTCCGACGCGCCCGCACCCGCTGTTCGCCGGGCTCGTGAAGGCCGCCGTCGAGCGCAAGACGGGCGCCAAGTCCGCCAAGTGACGACAGGCGTTACGGTTGCCGGGGTGCGTGTCCCACGGGACGCGTGCCCCGGTTTCTGTTTGCGCGTGTGGGAGGACAGGGCGATATGACGATCAAGGACACCGCCGAGGAGTGGCAGGTCACGGCGAGCGAGACGCCGTTCGTCGGGAACAAGACCTCCGTGCGCACCGACGACGTGGTGATGCCCGACGGGACCGTCGTCCGCCGCGACTACCAGGTCCACCCCGGCTCGGTCGCCGTCCTCGCGCTCGACGGCGAGGGCCGTGTCCTGGTCATCCGCCAGTACCGCCACCCCGTACGCCACAAGCTCTGGGAGATTCCCGCGGGCCTGCTCGACGTCCCCGGCGAGAACCCCCTGCACGCCGCGCAGCGCGAGCTGTACGAGGAGGCGCACGTCAAGGCCGGGGACTGGCGCGTCCTGACCGACGTCTTCACCACCCCCGGCGGCTGCGACGAGGCCGTGCGGATCTTCCTCGCCCGGGACCTCGCCGAGGCCGAGGGCGAGCGCTTCGAGGTCTCCGAGGAGGAGTCCGACATGGAGCTGGACCGCCTCCCGCTGGAGGAGCTGGTGCGCGGGGTGCTCGCCGGGGAGCTGCACAACAACTGCCTGGTCGTCGGCGTCCTCTCGCTGTACGCGGCCCTGAACGGCGACGGCCTGGACGCCCTCCGCCCCGCCGAGGCCCCCTGGCCCGCCCGCCCCTTCGAGGCCTGAGACGCCCTCCGTATGGCCCCCCGCACCGGTATGACGATCCACTGATCCGATCGGGGGACTTGTGCGCGGCGCGCGGCCGGGAGGGCCGCAGGGCCTGAACTAGGCTCTGAAAGCGTCCCGCTCGGAGACCCGGGCGGGCTCGTGCGCAGGCGGACGGGAGCGTGGCCCGTGACGGATCAGGCGGTCGACACCGACGGTGCGGCGGCGGGTGGTGCTGTGCCGTCGCCCGCCGGCGCCGCGCCGGAGCCCGCGGCGGCTCCCTTCGTCGGCCGGCTCCGGGAACTGAGGGAACTCAGGGCCGACATCGACCGTGCGGGACTCGACACCCTCTCGGGCCGCAAGGCGCCCCGCGCCCGCGTCCTGCTGGTGGCGGGCCGCCCCGGTTCCGGCCGCACCTCGCTCGCCGAGGCGCTGGTGCGCAAGACCGCCGGCGAGTACCCCGACGGAGTGCTCCGGGCCCGCCTCACCGACCCCGACGGCACCCGCGTTTCCACCGAACGCACCGCCCGTACGCTCCTCGACGCCCTCGACGTCCCCGCACCCCCCGGCGCGCACGAGGACGAGCTGGCCGAGATCCTCAGAGGCGTGCTCGCCGAACGCAGGGCGCTGCTCCTCCTCGACGACGCGGCCGACGCCGAGCAGGTCGAACCGCTGCTCCCCGACACGCCCGACTGCCTGGTCGTCGCCGTCTCCGAGGGCCCGCTCACCGGCATCTCCGACGTACGGCCCTGCACCCTCGGCGGCCTCGACAAGGAGGCCGCGGTGCAGCTGCTCGCCCGCGCCGCGGGGCCCGTGCGCATCACCGTGGACCCGCGCTCCGCCGAGGCGCTGGTCGAGACCTGCCAGGGCCATCCCGCGGCCCTCGTCCTGGCCGGCGGCTGGCTCTCGGTGCGGCCCAAGGCCGCCGTCGCCGACCTGGCGAAGCGGCTGCACGACCTGCCGGGCGACGGACCCGCGCTGCCCCGCGTCTTCCGGCACACCTACGCCACGCTGCCCGGGACGCCCGCCCGGATGCTCCGGCTGCTCTCCCTGGCCCCGGCCGCGCACGTCGACCCGCACACCGCCTCCGCGCTGGCCGGCTGCTCGGTCCCCGCGGCCAAGGACGCCCTGGACGACTTCGTCTCCCTCGGCCTCGTACGGCCCGTCGAGTCGCCCCTCGCGCAGTACGAGGTGCCGGGCTGCCTGGTGCCGCTGCTGCGGCGGCTCACCGAGACCGAGGACCGGCCCGCCGAGCTCCAGCTCGCCCGCGCGCGCATGCTGGAGCGGACCGTGCGGCTGCTCCAGTCCTGCCGCGCCGTGACCGAACCCGACAACCCCGCCGCACAGAAGCTGCTCGCCGGGCTGCCGGCCGCCCTGCGCTTCGCGGACCCCGCGGCCGCCGCCGAGTGGCTGCGCATCCGGCAGCCCGCGCTGCTGGCCGCCGCCCGCCTCGCGGTGGCCGACGGGGAGCTCGACACCCTCGCGCGGCGCCTGATGGCGGCCCTGACCCGGGCCCTCGTCGCCCACCGCGGCCAGCAGGCGGCGGCCCCCGAGCTGTACTCCATCCACCAGCTCGTCCTCGACGTGGCCGAACGGCGGGAGCTGCCGCGCGAGGAGGCCGCCGCGCTGCTCAACCTCGCCGACCTCGACGCGCGGACCGGACGCACGCGCGACGCGCTGGCCCGGTACCGGGCGGCGCTGGCCGCGGGACGGCTGGCCGAGGACCCGTACGCCATCGGACGTGCGATGGAATCCGTAGGCGGCGCGCACCAGGAGCTGGAGGACTGGTCGCGGGCCTCCGACTGGTACGGCAGGGCGCTCGCCCACCGCCTGGCCCGCGGCGAGCGCGTCGACGCGGCCCGCCTCTACGGCCGGATCGCCACCGTGCACACCTACGCGGGCCGCTACGGCGAGGCGCTGCGCAACTGGAGCTCGGCGGTCACGGGCCACCGCAAGAACGGCGACGTGGCCGCCCACGCGCGGGCCCTGAGCGAGATGGCGCGCGTCCAGGAGTACGCGGGGCGGCCCGAGGAGTCGCTGCGCACCTGCCAGGAGGCGGTCGAGCTGGCACGGCACGCCGACGACGTGCGGCTGCAGGCCGCGCTCCAGCTCCGCCTGGCGGACACCCTGGAGCGGCTCGGCGACCCCACGGCCGCCCGGCTGCACAGGGGCGCGGCCGAGCGCATGCTGGGAGCGGAGGCCGCCAGTCTTGAAACGAACGGTGGAGCAGGGTCTTCCGCCTACGAAATCCGCAGCACATCGTCAGAGGATTGAAGTATTGGAAGGCTAGACAGCGAGAAATCCTTCATTAGACTGGCTCCGCCGCATACATCTGTGGCGTCTCCCGCTGCGCCCCCGAGTGCACCGGTCTGTAGTGCATTGCCCGAGATTTCCCCTGAGCCAAGGACCGTGATCGACGATGAAGGTCGGCATCCCCCGCGAGGTCAAGAACAACGAGTTCCGGGTGGCCATCACCCCGGCCGGTGTGCACGAGCTGGTGCGCCACGGCCACCAGGTCGTCATCGAGCGGAACGCCGGCGTCGGCTCCTCGATCACGGACGACGAGTACGTCTCGGCCGGCGCGACGATCCTGGACACCGCCGATGAGGTCTGGGCCGCCGCGGACCTGCTCCTGAAGGTCAAGGAGCCCATCGCGGAGGAGTACCACCGCCTCCGCAAGGACCAGACCCTCTTCACCTACCTCCACCTGGCCGCGTCCAAGGAGTGCACGGACGCGCTCCTGGAGTCGGGTACGACCGCCATCGCGTACGAGACCGTCGAGACCGCGAACCGCGCGCTCCCGCTGCTCGCCCCGATGTCCGAGGTCGCGGGCCGCCTGGCCCCGCAGGTCGGCGCCTACCACCTGATGGCCGCCAACGGCGGCCGCGGCGTCCTGCCGGGCGGCGTCCCCGGCGTGGCCGCGGGCAAGGCCGTCGTCATCGGCGGCGGCGTCTCCGGCTGGAACGCCGCGCAGATCGCCATCGGCATGGGCTTCCACGTGACCCTGCTCGACAAGGACATCAACAAGCTCAAGGAAGCCGACAAGATCTTCGGCACGAAGATCCAGACCGTCGTCTCCAACGCCTTCGAGCTGGAGAAGGCCTGCCTGGAGGCCGACCTCGTCATCGGCGCCGTCCTCATCCCGGGCGCCAAGGCCCCGAAGCTCGTCACCAACGAGCTGGTCTCCCGCATGAAGCCGGGAAGTGTCCTTGTCGACATCGCGATCGACCAGGGCGGCTGCTTCGAGGACTCGCACGCCACCACGCACGCCGAGCCGACCTTCCCGGTCCACGGCTCGGTCTTCTACTGCGTCGCCAACATGCCCGGCGCGGTGCCCAACACCTCCACCTACGCGCTGACCAACGCGACGATGCCGTACATCGTCGAGCTGGCGAACCGCGGCTGGGCCGAGGCCCTGCGCCGCGACCCGGCGCTCGCCCTGGGTCTCAACACCCATGACGGCAAGGTCGTTTACAAGGAGGTCGCCGAGGCCCACGGCTACGAGCACGTGGAGCTGGAGACGCTCCTCGGCTGACCCCTCCGCCGACTGCGGTCGGCCACCGACGCTTTCGTCGCTGTCGTCGACGAAAGTCGTCAATCTCACGCCCGCGGCCGGACCTTGAGAGGGGTCCGGCCGTATGCGTATCAGTGCGGACACGTTCAACTCGCCTTGAACGTAACCCTTTAGCCGTTTCGCCCACCCCGGAAACGTGCCACTGGCATGCCGGACGCCCTTGACATCGCCGTGTCCCTTTGCCGACACATCGGGCCCGGTCCGGCGGATTGTGTTGCTGTGGACCGGTGACACGCCATAGAGTCGCCAACCGTCGGCATGGTGCCACGCTGACCTATCGAGAAGTTCCCTGGTCACCAAGGAGGTAAGACGACTTGTGAATGAGTCGACATTTGCTCCCGGGGGTGGTCAACCAGGAACGTCCGAGCGGGGCCGAGGACCCGTGGGACTCGAGGCTGTCGGCTCCGTCGCTGTCCGAACCTTCGAAGCCCGGCAGAGCCCCCAGCCGACACAGCCAGCACCCCAGAGCATGGATGGCCATCACGTGAACGCCATGGCCGGCGACCGGAGTGGCGATAACACCCACACCCACCTCGCCGACTACGAGGAACTGCCCAAGGGGCACTTCTACGACCCCGACGCCGAGTACGAGCCCGATCCGGAGTACGCGGCCACGCTCGCGCCCGACGCGGCCCGCCAGCGCCGCGAGCGCGTCGGCCCCACGGGACGCCCGCTTCCGTACTTCCCGATCCCCGGTCCGCTGACCGACCACGGGCCCGCCAAGATCATCGCGATGTGCAACCAGAAGGGCGGCGTCGGCAAGACGACGTCGACCATCAACCTGGGCGCCGCCCTCGCGGAGTACGGCCGCCGCGTCCTGCTCGTCGACTTCGACCCCCAGGGCGCCCTCTCGGTCGGCCTCGGTGTGAACCCGATGGAGCTGGACCTCACGGTCTACAACCTCCTCATGGAGCGCGGCATGTCCGCGGACGAGGTGCTCCTGAAGACGGCGGTCCCCAACATGGACCTGCTGCCGAGCAACATCGACCTCTCCGCCGCCGAGGTGCAGCTCGTGAGCGAGGTCGCGCGCGAGTCCACGCTGCAGCGGGCGCTCAAGCCGCTGATGCAGGACTACGACTACATCGTGATCGACTGCCAGCCCTCGCTCGGCCTGCTCACGGTGAACGCGCTCACCGCCGCCCACAAGGTGATAGTGCCGCTCGAGTGCGAGTTCTTCGCCCTGCGCGGTGTCGCACTCCTGACGGAGACCATCGAGAAGGTCCAGGAGCGGCTCAACCCCGAGCTGGAGCTGGACGGCATCCTCGCGACCATGTACGACTCCCGCACCGTGCACAGCCGCGAGGTGCTCGCGCGCGTGGTCGAGGCCTTCGACGACCACGTCTACCACACGGTCATCGGGCGCACGGTCCGCTTCCCCGAGACCACGGTCGCCGGTGAGCCGATCACGACGTACGCCTCCAACTCGGTCGGCGCCGCCGCCTATCGCCAGCTCGCCAGGGAGGTGCTCGCCCGGTGTCACGCCGAGTGAGTCTGCCGGGGGCCGACGAGCTGTTCCGCACGACCGGCGGCATGGCCCTGCAGTCGTCGTCGCCGCGACGCCCGGCCAACGGTGAGGCGAGGGTGCCCGCTCCGGCGGGCGAGAGCGACGAGACCGCGGCGGCCGACGAGGCGGCGCAGGGCGAGGGCGGTGAGCCCGCCGAACACGCGGCCACCGACGCCGAGTCCGGCGCGGAGTCGCGCAGCCGGGCGGCGTCCGCCGACGCCGACAAGGGCGCGGGACGCCGGTCCGCGGGCCAGGCACAGGAAGGCGCCGCCCCGCAGGGCGGCGGCAAGAACGGCTCCTCCACCGCCCAGGCACGGCGCCGGGCGCGGGCGGCCAACCGACGGCCCAGCGGGCGCGAGCGGCACGACGAGAAGATCACCGTGTACGTCTCCGCCGAGGAGCTGATGGACCTGGAGCACGCGCGGCTCGTGCTCCGCGGCGAGCACGGGCTCGCGGTGGACCGCGGACGGATCGTGCGGGAGGCCGTCGCGGTCGTCCTCGCGGATCTGGAGTCGCGCGGGGACGCGAGCATCCTCGTACGACGGCTGCGCGGGCGGTAGGGGTAGCGTTTCCGGCCTGATGGCCTTGAACAGTGAATCCGCACCGCCCGCCGCCGGTCGGCGCCGCGCCCTGGGGCGGGGCCCCGGAGCGGCTCCCGCGGAGCCCGAGCCGGAGCAGACGGCCGCGGAGCCGGTCGCCCCGGAGCCCGTGGCCTCAGAGTCCGTGGCGCCGGAGCCCGTGGCCCCAGAGCCCGTGGCGCCGGAGCCGGTGGCCGCGGAGGCCCCCGAGTCCGAAGGGCCCGGTGACGGGCGGTTCACCGTGCGGCTCGCGAACTTCGAGGGCCCCTTCGACCTGCTGCTCCAGCTCATCGCCAAGCACAAGATGGACGTCACCGAGGTCGCGCTCTCCAAGGTGACCGACGAGTTCATGGCGCACATCCGGGCCATGGGGCCCGACTGGGACCTGGACCAGACGACGGAGTTCCTCGTCGTCGCCGCCACCCTGCTCGACCTCAAGGCGGCCCGCCTGCTGCCCGCCGCCGAGGTCGAGGACGAGGCCGACCTCGCACTGCTCGAAGCACGGGACCTGCTGTTCGCGCGGCTGCTCCAGTACCGCGCGTACAAGCAGGTCGCGGACGTCTTCGCGGGACGGCTCGAGGAGGAGGCGCGGCGCTACCCCCGCACCGTCGGCCTGGAGGCGCACCACGCCGAGCTGCTGCCGGAGGTCGTCATCAGCATCGGCGCCGAGGGGTTCGCCGAGCTCGCCGTGAAGGCCATGCAGCCGCGCGCGGAGCCCCAGGTGTACGTGGAGCACATCCACGCCCCGCTGGTGTCCGTGCGGGAGCAGGCGGGGCTGGTCGTCGCCCTGCTGCGGGAGCGCGGCGAGGCGGAGTTCCGGGAGCTGGTGGCGGACGCGGGGGACACGCTGACCGTCGTGGCCCGCTTCCTCGCCCTGCTCGAGCTGTACCGCGAGAAGGCCGTCGCCCTGGACCAGGACGACCCCCTGGGGGAGCTGATGGTGCGGTGGACCGGCGGGGACGGCGCCGACGGGCCGACCGTGACCGACGAGTTCGACCGGGCCCCCGAACCGATGGAGGAGAAGGCGTGAGCGAGCACCCCGCCGGGGCGGACACCGTCGCGGGCCTGGAGCTGCGGCCCGCCCTCGAGGCGGTCCTGATGGTCGTCGACGAGCCGGCCACCGAGGAGCACCTCGCGAAGATCCTCCAGCGGCCGAGGCGCGCGGTCGCCGACGCGCTGCGCGAGCTCGCCGACGAGTACACCGTGCAGCGGCGCGGCTTCGAGCTGCGCCTCGTGGCGGGCGGCTGGCGGTTCTACACGCGGCCCGAGTACGCCGCCGCCGTGGAGGGCTTCGTGCTCGACGGGCAGCAGGCGCGGCTCACCCAGGCGGCCCTGGAGACCCTCGCCGTCGTCGCGTACCGCCAGCCGGTGAGCCGATCGCGGGTCTCGGCGGTGCGCGGGGTGAACTGTGACGGCGTGATGCGCACGCTCCTGCAGAGGGGGCTGGTGGAGGAGGCGGGCGCGGAACCCGAAACAGGTGCGATCCTGTACAGGACGACGAACTACTTCCTGGAGCGGATGGGCCTGCGCGGCCTGGACGAGCTGCCGGAGCTCGCGCCCTTCCTCCCCGAGGCGGACGCGATCGAGGCCGAGACACGGGAAGGGGTTCCGTCGTTCGACCCGGACGCACCCGATGCGCCGGGTGACGAGGACGCAGCCGACTAAGACGGAACTTTTGATGCGAAGCAGCAGCGGCAGGAACAGCAGCGGAAACAACGGCGGGAGCCGTGGTGGCAACAGCGGCGGCCGCGGCAGCAGCGGCGGCCGCGGCAATTACCGGGGTGCCGGTAACAGCCGCGACGACAGGCGGGACGACAAGCGCGACGACAAGCGCGACGACAAGCGCGACGACAAGCCGAAGAGGCCCAGCAAGCCGCGCCCCGAGGAGCGGCGCTACGACGTGGGCGCGGGCGGCACCCAGAGCGGCCCGAAGTCCGGGCGCGGCGCCTCCGCGCGCGGCGGCGCCAAGGGCGGCCCCAAGCAGGGACAGCAGCGCGGCGCCCGGTCGGCCCCGTCCCGCTCCCGCGAGTACGAGACCCGGGCCGAGGAGCGCAACCGCGAGCGGTACGCGGGCAAGCCGAAGGTGAACCTCCCCAAGACCTTCCCCGGCGCCGAGCAGGAGGGCGAGCGGCTCCAGAAGATCCTGGCCCGCGCGGGCTACGGCTCGCGCCGCGCCTGCGAGGAGCTGGTCGACGAGGCCCGTGTCGAGGTCAACGGCGAGATCGTCCTGGAGCAGGGGCTGCGCGTCGACCCCGAGAAGGACGAGATCAAGGTGGACGGCCTGACGGTCGCCACGCAGTCGTACCAGTTCTTCTCGCTGAACAAGCCCGCCGGTGTCGTCTCCACCATGGAGGACACCGAGGGCCGCCAGTGCCTGGGCGACTACGTGACCAACCGCGAGACGCGGCTGTTCCACGTGGGGCGGCTCGACACCGAGACCGAGGGCGTCATCCTGCTCACCAACCACGGTGAGCTGGCCCACCGCCTGACCCACCCGAAGTACGGCGTGAAGAAGGTCTACCTCGCGCACATCGTGGGCCCGATCCCGCGCGACCTGGGCAAGCAGCTCAAGGACGGCATCCAGCTGGAGGACGGCTACGCCCGCGCGGACCACTTCCGCGTCGTGGAGCAGACCGGCAAGAACTACCTCGTCGAGGTCACCCTGCACGAGGGCCGCAAGCACATCGTGCGCCGCATGCTGGCCGAGGCGGGCTTCCCCGTCGACAAGCTGGTGCGGGTGGCCTTCGGGCCGATCACCCTGGGCGACCAGAAGTCCGGCTGGCTGCGGCGGCTGTCCAACACGGAGGTCGGCATGCTCATGAAGGAAGTCGACCTCTAGGAAACCCGGTGGACGGGCGGCCCGGAGGGCAAGAGTCCCGGTCCGGCCCGGCTAACCCTTGCGTGAGCCACCCCCCTCTCTTTATAGTCAACAGGACCATAAAGAGAGGGGGGTGGTCGTGCATGCGGGAATCACAGGAGTACGACAAGTACGCCCACGAACCGTTCGCCGTCACCGTGGACCTGGCGGTCTTCACCATCCGCGACGGCGCACTCCACGTGCTGCTCGTGGAGCGGGGCCAGGAGCCGTACGCGGGACAGTGGGCACTGCCCGGCGGATTCGTGCTGCCGGACGAGTCCGCGGAGAGCGCCGCACAGCGTGAGCTGGCCGAGGAGACGGGGCTCGCGGACGTCAGCGGGCTCCACCTGGAGCAGGTGCGCACCTACAGCGATCCCGGGCGCGATCCGCGGATGCGGGTCGTCTCCGTCGCGTTCGCGGCGCTCGTGCCCGACCTGCCGGAGGCCCGCGCGGGCGGCGACGCGGCCGGCGCGGCCTGGCTGCCGTACGGCCCGGCGGCGTACCGGCCCCTCGCCTTCGACCACGACCGGATCCTCGGCGACGCCTACGACCGGATCCGCGCCAAGCTGGAGTACACCGGGCTCGCCACCGCCTTCTGCCCGCCCGAGTTCACGCTCGGCGAGCTGCGCCAGGTCTACGAGGCCGTGTGGGGCGCGGAACTCGACCCCGCCAACTTCCGGCGCAAGGTCGTCGGCACCGCCGGGCTCGTCGAGGCGATCCCCGGCGCGGCCCGCCTCACCGGCGGCCGGGGCAAACCCGCCGCCCTCTTCCGGGCGGGCACGGCCACCGCCCTGCACCCGCCGCTGCTCCGCCCCACCCCGGAAGGACCGTCCTCATGAAGCGCCCGGCCACCGGCTCCCTCATGGGACTCGCCCTCGGGGACGCGCTCGGCTTCCCGACCGAGTTCAACGACGTCCCCTCGATCCTCGCCGAGTGCGGCCCGTGGCGTGCGATGGAGCTGCCCCGGCCCGCGATCGTCACGGACGACACCCAGATGACCCTCGCCCTGGCCAGGGCCCTGCGCACCGCCATGGACGAGGGCCCGCTCGGGCCGGAGCGGCTGACGCGGCCTCTGCGCGAGGAGTTCGTGGACTGGTACCGCTCGCCGGAGAACAACCGCGCGCCCGGCAACACCTGCCTGACGGCCTGCTCCCTCCTCCAGAGCGGCAGGCCGTGGGAGCAGGCGAGCCAGCCCCACTCCAAGGGCTGCGGCGCCAACATGCGGGTCGCGCCCATCGGCCTCGCCCCCGGCCTGAGCGACGAACAGCGCGCGGGCGCCGCCCAGCTCCAGTCCGCGCTCACCCACGGCCACCCGACCGCGCTCGCCGCCTCCGACCTCACCGCGCACGCCGTACGCCTGCTCGCCGCGGGCGCCGAACCGACCGGCCTCGTCGGCCTGCTGCGCTCCTACGCCTACGACAACCGCGAGACCTACCACGAGCGGTGGCTCGGCGAGCTGTGGCGGCGGAGCGAGGCGCCGACGCCGAAGGAGTTCATCGCCCACGGCTGGGACGAGTGCCTGGCGGTCCTGGAACGCCTGGAGACCGCGCTGAAGCGGGCCAACCCGGAGACCGACCCCTGCCTGGCCGCCGGCGAGGGCTGGATCGCCGAAGAGGCGCTGGCCACCGCCCTGCTCTGCTTCCTCCAGTTCGTCGACGAGCCGGTCACCGCGCTGCGCCGCGCGGCCTGCACCTCGGGCGACTCCGACTCCATCGCCTGCCTCGCCGGAGCCTTCGCGGGCGCCCACCTCGGCGCGGACGCGTGGCCCGCCGCCTGGACGCGGCGGATCGAGTACCGGGACGGGCTTCTCGGACTCGGGGCGCTCTGGGACGCCTGACGGCGAGGAGCGGCCCCCGCACGTCTCGGCAGGCGGGCGCCGCGTCCCCGCGCCCGCGGCGCTGACTACCCTTGACGTATTGCACGCGGGACACGAGGAGCGGTGACGTGGCGGTACGAGCGGTCCGGGGCGCCGTCCAGCTGGACGAGGACGAGGCCGGGCACATGGGGGAGCGGGTCGGCGCGCTGCTCACCGCCGTCCTGGAGCGCAACGCGCTGACCGCCGAGGACCTGATCAGCATCTGGTTCACGGCCACGCCCGACCTGCACAGCGACTTCCCCGCCGCCGCGGCCCGCGCCATCGGCCTCGTCGACGTTCCCCTGATCTGCGCGCGGGAGCTGGAGGTCGACGGCGCCATGCCGCGCGTCGTCAGGCTCCTCGCCCACATAGAGACCGACCGCCCCCGCTCAGAGATCGCGCACGTCTACCTCGGCGCCGCGGCCGCACTCCGCAAGGACATCGCCCAGTGAGAACCGCCCTCGTCATCGGCACCGGCCTGATCGGCACCTCCGCCGCCCTGGCCCTCGCCTCCCGCGGCGTCACCGTCCACCTCGACGACCACGACCCGGCGCAGGCCCGCACCGCCGCCGCGCTCGGCGCCGGCACCGACGAGGCCCCCGAGGGCCCCGTCGACCTCTGCGTCGTCTCCGTGCCGCCCGCGCACGTCGCCGCCACCCTGGCCGGCGTCATACGGCGCGGCGCGGCGCGCGCCTACCTCGACGTCGCCAGCGTCAAGGGCGGGCCCCGCCGCGACCTCGAAGCACTCGGCCTCGACCTTGCCACGTACATCGGCACGCACCCCATGTCCGGGCGCGAGCGCAGCGGCCCGCTGGCCGCCACCGCCGACCTCTTCGAGGGGCGGCCGTGGGTGCTCACCCCGACCCGCGACACCGACACCGAGGTGCTCAACCTCGCCCTCGAACTCGTCGCGCTCTGCCGTGCCGTGCCCGTCGTCATGGACGCCGACGCCCACGACCGCGCGGTCGCCCTCGTCTCGCACATGCCGCACCTGGTCTCCAGCATGGTCGCCGCCCGCCTGGAGAACGCCGACGAGTCGGCCGTACGCCTGTGCGGCCAGGGCATCCGCGACGTCACCCGCATCGCCGCCTCCGACCCGCGGATGTGGATCGACATCCTCTCCGCCAACCCCGGACCCGTCGCCGACCTCCTCGCCGACGTCGCCGCCGACCTCGACGAGACCGTCACGGCCCTGCGAGCCCTGCAGTCCGCCGACGAGGCCAAGCGCACCGAGGGCGCGGCCGGCGTCGCGACCATGCTGCGGCGCGGCAACGCGGGCCAGACCCGGGTCCCCGGCAAGCACGGCTCGGCCCCGGCCGCCTACGAGATCGTCGCGGTGCTGATCAACGACCAGCCCGGCCAGCTGGCCCGGATCTTCGCCGACGCGGACCGGGCGGGCGTCAACATCGAGGACGTGCGCATCGAGCACGCGACCGGTCAGCAGGCGGGCCTCGTGCAGCTCATGGTGGAGCCGAAGGCCGCCCCCGGGCTCGCCGCGGCGCTGCGCGAGCGCGGCTGGTCGATCCGGCAGTAGACGGCGGGCGGAAGGGGCTGTCGGGGCAGGCCGCGCGAGCCAGTAACCTTGTGCGGGGCGTGTCCACGCCCCGCCTCCCCGCCCCGAGTACTGCGAAAGGTGTCCGCAGCCCCGTGGAAACCGCAGAAAACGCCGCCCCGGCAGCCGTGATCGTCGCCATCGACGGCCCCTCCGGCACGGGCAAGTCGAGCACCTCCAAGGCCGTCGCCGCCCAGCTCGGGCTCAGCTACCTGGACACCGGCGCCCAGTACCGGGCGATCACCTGGTGGATGGTGCACAACGGCATCGACCTCACCGACCCCGGTGCGATCGCCGACGCCGCGGGCAAGCCCGGGATCGTCTCGGGCACCGACCCGCTGGCCCCGACCATCACGGTCGACGGCGCCGACGTCTCCGGCCCCATCCGCACCACCGAGGTCACCTCCAAGGTCAGCGCGGTCAGCGCCGTTCCCGAGGTCCGCACCCGCATCACCGAGCTGCAGCGCTGGATCGCGGAGTCGGCCGAGAAGGGCATCGTCGTGGAGGGCCGTGACATCGGCACCACCGTGCTGCCCGACGCCGACCTGAAGATCTTCCTCACCGCCTCGCCCGAGGCGCGCGCCGCCCGCCGCTCCGGCGAGCTCAAGGGCGCCGACGTCAAGGCGACCCAGGAAGCCCTGATCAAGCGGGACGCGGCCGACTCCAGCCGCAAGACGTCCCCGCTGGCCAAGGCCGACGACGCGGTCGAGGTCGACACCACCGAGCTCACGCTCCAGCAGGTCATCGAGTGCGTGGTCACCCTCGTCGAGGAGAAGCGGGCCGAGAAGTGAGCGAGGCGGGCGCCTCCGAGCGGGGGGCCGAGGTCGGCCGCCGGATCGGCGTCGGCCTCATGTACGGCCTGTTCCGGCCGCGGGTGCTCGGCTCCTGGCGGGTGCCCGTGAGCGGGCCCGTGATCCTGGCCGTCAACCACGCGCACAACGTCGACGGCCCGATGGTCATGGGCGTCGCGCCCCGGCCCACGCACTTCCTCATCAAGAAGGAAGCGTTCGTCGGGCCGCTCGGCCCCTTCCTCGACGCCATCGGCCAGGTGAAGGTGGACCGCTCGGGCGCCGACCGCACGGCCATCACCCGTGCCCTCGGCGTCCTCGGACAGGGCGGCGTCCTCGGCATCTTCCCCGAGGGCACCCGGGGCGAGGGCGACTTCGCCTCGCTGCGTGCCGGGCTCGCGTACTTCGCGGTGCGCTCCGGGGCCCCGATCGTCCCGGTCGCGGTCCTGGGAAGCACCGAGCGGGACGGACGGTTGATAAAGCAGCTGCCCCCGCTGCGCAGCCGGGTCGACGTCGTCTTCGGAGACCCCTTCGAGGCGGGCGACGGCAGCGGCCGGCGGACGCGCAAGGCGCTGGACGAGGCGACCGTGCGCATCCAGGAGCGGCTCTCCCGCCACCTGGAAAACGCCAGGCGCCTGACCGGGCGCTGAGCGAGACTTATCAAGTAGTGCGCCGACCCGACACGCGGACCCGCGCACCGATCACCACGATGAACGACGAGGTACGGACTTCATGAGCGACCAGATCCAGCCCGAGGGCGACGGCTTCGCCGAGCACGACCACGGGGCGCTCGGCGACGCCGAGTACGCGCAGTTCATGGAGCTCGCCGCCGAGGAGGGCTTCGACGTCGAGGACGTCGAGGGCGCCATCGAGGAGGCGGGCCACGGCCCGTTGCCCGTGCTCGCCGTCATCGGCCGCCCCAATGTCGGCAAGTCGACCCTGGTGAACCGCATCATCGGCCGCCGCGAGGCCGTCGTGGAGGACCGCCCCGGCGTGACCCGCGACCGCGTCACCTATGAGGCCGAGTGGTCGGGCCGCCGCTTCAAGCTCGTCGACACCGGCGGCTGGGAGCAGGACGTGCTCGGCATCGACGCGTCCGTCGCCGCCCAGGCGGAGTATGCGATCGAGGCCGCGGACGCCGTGGTCTTCGTCGTCGACGCCACGGTCGGCGCCACCGACACCGACGAGGCGGTCGTCCGCCTCCTGCGCAAGGCCGGCAAGCCCGTCGTGCTCTGCGCCAACAAGGTCGACGGCCCCTCCGGCGAGGCCGACGCCACCGCCCTGTGGTCCCTCGGCCTCGGCGAGCCGCACCCCATCTCCGCGCTGCACGGCCGCGGCACCGGCGACATGCTGGACGCCGTCCTCGAGGCGCTGCCCGAGGCGCCCGAGCAGACCTTCGGCACGGCCATCGGCGGCCCCCGCCGCATCGCGCTCATCGGCCGCCCGAACGTCGGCAAGTCCTCGCTGCTCAACAAGGTGGCGAACGAGGACCGCGTGGTCGTCAACGAACTCGCGGGCACCACTCGTGACCCGGTCGACGAGCTGATCGAGCTGGGCGGCGTCACCTGGAAGTTCGTCGACACGGCGGGCATCCGCAAGCGCGTCCACCTCCAGCAGGGCGCCGACTACTACGCCTCGCTGCGCACCGCCGCGGCCGTGGAGAAGGCGGAGGTCGCGGTGATCCTCATCGACGCCTCCGAGTCCATCTCCGTGCAGGACCAGCGCATCGTGACCATGGCCGTCGAGGCGGGCCGCGCGATCGTGGTGGCGTACAACAAGTGGGACACCCTCGACGAGGAGCGCCGCTACTACCTGGAGCGGGAGATCGAGACCGAGCTCGCCCAGGTCGCCTGGGCGCCCCGCGTCAACGTCTCCGCGGCCACCGGCCGCCACATGGAGAAGCTCGTCCCCGCGATCGAGACGGCCCTCGCGGGCTGGGAGACGCGCGTGCCGACCGGACGGCTGAACGCCTTCCTCGGCGAGATCGTCGCCTCCCACCCGCACCCGGTGCGCGGCGGCAAGCAGCCGCGCATCCTCTTCGGCACCCAGGCGGGCACGAAGCCGCCGCGCTTCGTCTTCTTCGCCTCGGGCTTCATCGAGGCCGGCTACCGCCGCTTCCTGGAGCGCCGCCTGCGCGAGGAGTTCGGCTTCGAGGGCACGCCGATCCACGTCTCGGTCCGGGTGCGCGAGAAGCGCGGCCGCAAGAAGTAGGACGCCCCTCGCCCGACCGTGCGCACGCGAGATGCCCGGCCCCGTTCCGCGGGGCCGGGCATCTCGTTCGTTCAGCGCTCGCGGCGCGAGGCCGCCGGCAGGGCCGCGGGGATCGGGTGGAGGCCCGTCGCGTAGTGGTCCTGCCGGCCGTGGCGGCCCATGTGGAACTGCCCGAAGGCGTGCGGGCGCGCGTCCTGCCGTCCGTCGCGCTGTCCGCCGTACGGTCCTGTGCCGAAGGCGGTGAAGCGGAACTCCTCCTCGCCGCTCCGGTCGCCCGGCAGGGCGCGGAAGGCCCTGCGGTACTCCGAGTACAGCGTGTCGTAGATCGGTGTGGCCGAGTACTGGCCCGCCGTGTCCGGCGCGGTGCGCATGGACGGGATCGGGGTCTGGTACGCCGGCCTGTAGCGGGAGGAGTCGTATGTGTGCACGTCTGTGCCAACGACACGGCGGCCCGTCGGATGCGGGGGCCACCCCGCGGCCATTCGGGTGATCAGGTGCCGGCGAGCGGCATGGACCCGGCGGCGAGCAGTCCGCGGGCGGCCGCGTTGTCCAGGGCGTCCCGGAGCAGGTCCTCGCGCGGCTGGCGGCCGATGGAGCCCGCGGGCGCCGCGAAGAGCAGCACGGTCTGGGTCTTGTTGACCGCGGTCCGCCAGTCCTCGGTCACCTGGAGCGGCTGGTGCGCCTGCCACCAGGCGACCGGGGCGCTGCCGTGGGGGCCGGGCTGGAAGACGGCGTGGAGCTGTCCCATGGCGAGCAGGACGGACCAGCCGTGCAGGACGGGCGGCACGGTGTCGAGCGAGGCCACCGGCATGAAGCCCTGCTCGATCAGGAGCGGCAGGAAGTCGTCGCCGCCGCCGGGCGCGGCGCCGGGGCGGGCGATGGGGCCGGTGGGCTCGACGACGAGCGCGGGGCGCAGCTCCCCCTCGATCAGGACGAGGCCGCTGGTCACGCCGAGCACGGCCTGGCTCGGCGCGGGCGCGGCCTCGGCGGGCACGTCGCCGCCGTCGCCGGTGATCGAGCGCACGGCGCCCTGGAGCTGCTCCTCGGAGACCGTCACGATCTGGGAGGGCAGGCAGGAGGCGTGCGCGAAGGCGAGCACGGCGGTCTCCTCGCCGACGAACAGGACCGTGCTGGTGCGTTCCTGCCCGGAGTCGCCCGGGGTGCGGCACGAGGTGCAGTCGTAACTGCCCGGAGTGTTCTCTCCGGCGAGCAGCCGGTCGGCTTCTTCGTCGCCGATCTCGGCGCGAACGTCGTCGCTGACGTCGAGCATGCGCGGCACGGGTGACTCCTCGGGATTGTCACGCGGGGTGATTGGTGCGGGTGTGATGAGCCGGGCGGTGCCCGGCTCATAGGAAGACAACGGCGGATCAGTGGCGCAAGTCACGCAAGACAGCGAACGGAATCGAACCGTCCGCAGCGCGGGGCGAGGTGGTCGCCGGAATGTGTCACTCCGCGCCAACAGGTCTGCGCTGCGGGGGAGTTGGCAGGGGGAGGTGAGCGGTGGGCTGTTGGATCAAGGGGCGTATAAATCCCGATATCAGCGAATGAAGTGGGTGGCCTGAATTCACCGCTACCGCGAGTAACCTCGAACTGGCCCGTGGGGACGGGGACCCGGACGCCGCCGGGGTGAGCCAGCTCCTGGATTTCGCCGCCGTGTGCAGCGAGCGGCGGGGGTACGCCGCCAACCGCGCCGGCATCGGCGGGAATCCGACGCCATCGCGCCGGGGCGGCGGCTGCGGGTCCGAGCCGCCGTTCGGGTGGGGTCCCGGTTCTCGCGGCGCGGGGCGCTGGGGGAGTGGCGTTCATATGCCTAACGTGACCCGATGCATCTGACGCATTCGACGCACTCGACGCATCTGACGCAGTGGACGCAGTGGACGCAGTGGACGCATACGACGTCCACGCCACGTCCGCCCCGGCGTTCCCGGCCGCTGGCCGTGGCCGTGGGCGCGGTCCTGGCCGTGGTGGCGCTGCCGCCCGCCGCCGCGTCCGCGGCTCCGCCGACACGGCCCGCAGCGGGGCCCACGGCAGGGGCCGCCGCCGGGCCCGCCGCGTACCGGAACAGCGCGTGCTCCTCCGACAAGGGGGCCTGGAACTGCCTGGCCCAGTGCGAGAGCAACGGGCGGTGGAACGCGAACACCGGGAACGGCTACTACGGCGGGCTCCAGTTCTGGCAGCCCACCTGGGAGGCGTACGGCGGCCTGCAGTACGCCCCGCGCGCCGACCTCGCCACCAGGTCGGAGCAGATCAAGGTCGCCGAGAAGTTGCGGCTCAGCCAGGGGTGGAAGGCCTGGCCCTCCTGCTCGCGGAAGCTGCGGATCGAGCGGTTCGACCGGCCGGAGGAGCCGACCCGCTCCAGCCGGGGGGAGCGGCGCACGCACGTCGTCGCACGCGGGGAGACCCTCACCTCCATCGCCCGGCGGTACGGGGTCGGCGGGGGCTGGAAGGACCTCTACGCGGCCAACCGGGCGGCGGTCGGGAGCCGGCCCGATCTGCTCCCCGTCGGAGCGAGGCTCGTCATCCCGAAGGGCTGAGCTCCGCGGCCTCTCCGCTGAACACCACCGTGCCTCGGCGCAGTTCGTGCACCACTACCGCCGTTCCCGCCGTCCCTGCCGTCTCTGCCGTCTCTGCCGTCTCTGCCGTCCCTGCCGTCCCCGCTGTTCCCGTCGTCCCCGCAGCCCGTCCCGCGTTCGCGCGCAGGGCGGGCGGCAGACGTTGCTCGGCCAGGACCACGCAGGCGGGGAGGGTGGTGAGGGCCGTGAGCAGGGCGTAGGTGCGGGCTGCGACCTGGGGAGACATGCCCTGGGTGGGCTCGTCGATCAGGATCACCGGGGTCTCGTGGTGGGAGTGGGCCCACCGCAAGGCCCTGGAGAGCGCCAGCATGCGTTGTTCGCCGCCGGAGAGGGTGCCCGCGGGGCGGGACGGGAGCCTCGCGCCGCGGAACGGCGAGCCGGGGTGGGACGGCGAGCTGTACGGCGGGACCGAGGTCTACCGGTACTTCAAGCGCGAGCAGGGAGCGCGGACCGCCGCGGTGGTCTCCTGCAACCAGGCCGCGTCCGCCTCCTACGCGCGGCTCGTCACCCGGGGGCTGCGGGCCGAGGGGTACGAGGTCGTCACCGAACAGCTCGACTTCGCCCTGCCGAACTTCCGGGCGGCCGCCGCCGACCTCCGGGAGCAGGGCGCCGACCTGGTCTTCGACGCGCTCGACACGCACGGCACGCCAAGCTCTGCGAGGCGATGGACGAGGCGGGCGTGGAGGTGACCGCGAAGGTGACCAACGTGCAGAACTGGACCTCGGCCGTCGCCGAGGACTACGAGAACGCGCCCCGCTGCCGCAACGCCCTGTGGGCGACCGGGTCGAGCAGGAACCACGAGGACACCGGCCATCCCGCCGTACGGAATTTCCGCGCCGCCATGAAAGGCCGGGAACTCTCGCAGTGGCAATTGGAGGGATGGGCCGCCGCCATGTGGTTCACGGACGCGGCGCGCGCGTGCGCGGGAGAGGACGGCGGTGACGTCACGCGCGCGTGCGTGGACCGATTCATGAACAGTGACCAGCCGTATCCAGCCCGCGGCCTGCTGATTCCGGTCACTTTCGAACACCTTGACGAACCGCCCGAGCGTCGCAGGACCTGTCTGTCGGTGGCCCGGTGGCGGGACGGCCGGGGCTGGACCACCCGGGGCGGCGACATGAACGAAAACTGCTTCGAAGTGCCCCAGCTCCCCTACCAGCCTTGATGTGCCGCAGGGCGGATAAGTTCCCTCTTCCGGCTACCGATCGCATATCTGTTGAAAAACAGGATGGTGTTGGCACCCAACCTTTGGCCAGGAATCCCCGTCTAACCCTGCGGTAGGCGGACGAGGGGGACTGTCCGCGGGGAAACGTGGGATACGGGGACGCATGCACATCTCTTTCCTGATTCACAACGCGTACGGGATCGGAGGGACGATCCGCACGACGTACAACCTGGCGAACACGCTGGCCCAGCAGCACGACGTCGACGTCGTCTCCGTCTTCCGGCACCGCGACGAGCCGGTGTTCGCGCCTGACCAGCGCGTCCGCCTGAGCCACCTCGTGGATCTGCGCAAGGGCGCCCCGGGCTACGAGGGCGACGACCCCGAACACCTGCGGCCTGCGCGGACCTTCCCCGACGCGGAGGGCCGCTACGACCAGTACAGCGCCCTCACCGACCGGCGCATCGCCGACCACCTCGCGCGCCTGGACGCGGACGTGGTCGTCGGCACCCGCCCCGGCCTCAATGTGCACATCGCCCGCCAGACCACGCGCGGCCCCCTGCGCGTCGGGCAGGAGCACCTCACGCTCGACAGCCACTCCAAGGAGCTGCGCCGCCAGCTCCGGAGCGTCTACCCCCGCCTGGACGTCCTGACCACGACGACCCGGGCCGACGCCCTCGCCTACACCCGCAAGATGCGGCTGCCGGGCGTGCACGTCCAAGCGGTGCCCAACCCCGTGCCCGCCCCCGGCATAGAGCCGGCCGACGGCTCCCACAAGTGGGTCGTCGCGGCCGGGCGGCTCGCCCCCGTCAAGCGGTACGACCTGCTGATCAGGGCCTTCGACAAGGTGCGGCGCGAGCGCCCCGACTGGCGGCTGCGGATATACGGCGGCGGCAAGCAGAAGGACAAGCTGCGCGCGCTGATAGACGAGCTGGGTCTGTACAACCACGTCTTCCTCATGGGCCCCGCCCACCCCATCGAGCCCGAGTGGGCCAAGGGCTCCATAGCCGCCGTCACCTCCAGCCTCGAATCCTTCGGCATGACGATCGTCGAGGCGATGCGCTGCGGCCTCCCCGTGGTCGCCACCGACTGCCCGCACGGCCCCGGCGAGATCATCGACAACGGTGTCGACGGGCGGCTCGTCGAGGTCGGCAACCCCGACGCCATCGCCGGCGGGCTCCTCGAACTCATCAACGACGACTCGCTCCGGCACCGCATGGCGGACGCCGCGCTCCAGGACTCCGAGCGCTTCGACCCCGCCCACATCGCCGAGCGCTACGACGCGATGTTCTCCGGGATGCTCACCCGCGGGAACTCGCTGGGGGGCCGGATGCGCGGCTCCCTCCACCGCACCCGCGGCGCACTGCTCGGAGGCGCCTACGCGGTGCGGGACCTCGGCCGCGTCCAGACGAAGGGATCCACCGCATGACGTCCTTGGCCACCTCGCAGGCGGCGTCGTCCGCAGGGGACCAGGAGGCCGCCGACGCGCCGCGCGCCGACTGCGTCGCCGACTCCGCCGGGGGCCTCACCTTCGACGTCACGGAACCGGGCGGATACGAGCCCGACGACGTGGCCTACCTGCTGCTGCGCCGCCGCGACTCCGACGACGAGGTCCGCCTGCCCCTCACCCCGGCCGCCGACGGACGGCTGCGGGCCGCGCTGCCCAGCAGCGTCGAGCTCGCCGAGGGCCGCTGGAACGCGTACGTGCAGGTGGCGAGCGGTGCGCCGCGCCGGCTCATACCGGGCGTCAACGACCTGCGCTCCCTGGTCGACCGGGCGCCGAGCGGCAGCCGCGGCTACGTCGCGGTCCGCATCCCGTACGTGACGAAGCAGGGCAACCTCTCCGTGCGGAGCTGGCTGCGGGCGCCGCACGCCGAGGCCGGGGAGATCGAGATCGCGGACGGCGGCATGACCGTGCACGGCCGCCTCTACGGCACCGTCCTGAGCGCCGACGCCTGCGCCGAGGCCGTCCGGCGGGCCGAGCCGGACCTCGTCCACCGCGCCGACGTCACGGCCGAGGGACCCCTGTTCAGCTTCGCGCTGCCGCACGGCGAGCTCGCCGAGCGCGGCGCGGGCCCCTGGGACCTGTGGTTGCGCCCGGCCGGGACGAGCGGGCCGCGGGTGCGCCTGGCCCGGCTCCTCGACGACGTCGCGGACAAGAAGGCGATCTTCACGTATCCGGTGCTGCGCCGCGAGACCGCGCACGGCGCGCTGGAAGCGGGCCCGTACTACACCAACGACAACGACCTGGCGGTGCGCGTGCGCGAGGCGGCCACCGGCACGGAGGACGCCGACGCCTGAGAACGCGGACCGTGGCTGTCCTTTATCCGGGGCACAATCGCGTCCATGTTGGAGACTTCGGCACGACTGCTTCGCCTGCTCTCCCTGCTGCAGGCCCACCGGGAGTGGTCCGGCGCGGGCCTCGCCGAGCGGCTCGGCGTGACCCCGCGCACCGTCCGCCGCGACGTGGACCGGCTGCGCGAACTCGGCTACCCCGTCAACGCCAGCCCCGGCACCGGCGGCGGCTACCAGCTCGGCGCGGGGGCCGAGCTGCCGCCGCTGCTCCTCGACGACGACGAGGCGGTCGCGGTCGCCGTCGGCCTGCGCACCGCCGCCGGACAGGGCATCGAGGGCATCGGCGAGACCTCCGTGCGCGCGCTCGGCAAGCTGGAACAGGTCCTGCCGAGCCGGCTGCGCCACCGGGTGGGCGCGCTGAACGCCTTCACCGTGCCGATGCTGCGCACTCCGCGGGCGCAGGGCGTCGACCCGGCCGTGCTCACCGAACTCGCGGGGGTCTGCCGCGACGCGGAGCGGCTCCGCTTCGAGTACCGCGACCACGCGGGGAGCGCCACGCGCAGGACCGTCGAACCGCACCGCCTGGTCTGCACCGAACGCCGCTGGTACCTCGTGGCCTGGGACCTGGACCGCGAGGACTGGCGCACCTTCCGCGTGGACCGTGTCGAACCCAGGCCGCCGCACGGCCCCCGCTTCACACCGCGCCCCCCGCCGGCCGACGACCTCGCCGCGTACGTCGCCAAGGGCGTCTCCCGGGGCGCGTACGCGGAGCAGGCCGTGGTCCGCCTCCTCGTGCCGCGGGCCGAGGCGGCGCAGCGGCTCACCCCGTCCGACGGCATGCTTGAGGCCGAGACGGACGAGAGCTGCCTGCTGCGCACGGGCGCGTCGAGCCTGGACGTGATGGTCTTCCACGTCCTGTTCCTGGGCATCGAGTTCGAGGTGGTGGAGCCCGTGGAGCTGATCGAGCGGATCAGGACGGCCCGGGACCACCTGAGCCGGGCCCTGGACCGGGGTGTCGCGTCCGCGGGCCCTCCGGCGCCCGGCCGCGGTCCTGGCGCGTGACCGCGGGCATGTTCAGCCGCGGGAACGCGACGTCGGGGGAGCCGATCTGGAGCGGCATGATCTCGTCGGCGAAGCCCGCGGACGTCGGCGTCGCGAAGAGCAGCGGCATGATCGTGCCGTGCGGGGTGAAGGCCTGGTCGGACTCCTCGTCGGTCATGAGCTGGAGGCCGGGCCCGGCCGGTTCGGCCCGCGTCATCAGCGCCATGAGGCCGGCGGCGAGGAAGAAGACGAACGACGTGTCAGGTAGAGGTGACCGATCTTCTGGTGGGCGGTGGGGGGCAGCCGGCCACGGCCACCCGGCCGGCGCGCGCCCGCCGTGCCGGCGACTCGACGGCCCGCACCGTCCCGGTCCCCATCGCTCGCCCCTTCGCCGTCGCGTCCCGGGCCTGCCCGAAGCTCAGGCCATGACGCGCGCGTCGGACCCGCCTCCGACAGAGGCGTACGGGCCGCTTCCGGACGGCCGGGGCAGGGTCGCCCCCGGGCGGAATGGTGAATTCCTCCATGGCGTGTCAGCGCCCGTTCCGCGGGCCGGAATCGGAAAGGGGGAAGGGGCCGCAAAGGGCGTCGTCCGCTATTCGGGGCGCCGCTTTCGGGCGTTGTTCGAACCGTCTTCGCGCCTGCGTGAAGGCGTCGCCGAATTACGTCGGGACCCGAGCGGAACCGCCCGTACGTGTGAGGGAGTTCGACCGAAACGCACGTCGTGATCCTGTGACAGAAGCGTGACCAGAGAGGTATACGTGACGCTTGGTGCAGGGGCCCCGGCCTTCCCCGGCGCGGCCCCGGCACCTACCGTGGCGGCCATGGCACCTATTCCGACCCCGCCCGCAGAGCCGCAGGACAGCCCCGACCGCTACGTCGGGCTCGCGTCGCAGGACGCCGAGCGGGAGGCCCGCGCGTCCGGCTGGACCACCGTCAGGTCGCTGCCCCCGGGGGCGATCATCACCATGGAGTACCTCGTGGGGCGGCTCAACTTCGAGGTCCAGGAGGGCGTGGTGACGCGCTCCTGGAAGGGGTAGCCCCCGCCCCGCGGGCCCCGCGTCCGTACGGCCACCCGCGCCATGACGAAGGCCCCGGTTCCTCGACGGAACCGGGGCCTTCGCGGTGCGGGGGATGGGCTGTGCGTACCGCCCCCGCGGGCTTCGTGGGTCAGCCGCCGGCCATCGGGCGGGCCGAGGCGGCGCCGCGCGGAACGCGGTCGGCGTGCGGGTGCGGCGGGCGGCGGCTGCCCGCGGGGGTGACCGGGGTGCGCTCGGAGCGGGCCGTGTGCGGGCCCGGGGCGAGGTACGCCGGGGGCCTCGTGGTGGTGCGGGCGGCGCCGACCGGCTCGCGGGCGGGGGCCTCGCCGCCGGCGGAGGGGCGCTGCTGCACGATCGCGGGGACGCCCACCGGGGCGGGCACGGGCTCGGGCGCCGGTGCCGTGGTGCCCGCGCGGCGGTCGCGCCAGGCCTCGCGGACGCGGAAGATGACGGCCTCGACGCGGGTGATCAGCGGCTCGAACCAGGGCAGCGCGAGCAGGATGAGCAGCCCCGCGGCCCAGCCGAGGAAGACGTCGCTCAGCCAGTGCGTACCGAGGTAGACGGTGGTGAGGCCGACGCTCAGGGAGACCACGGCGGAGAGGGCCGACAGATAGCGGCGGGTGCGCGGGGTGGAGGCCAGATAGGCCAGGATTCCCCAGGTCACGACCGCGTTGGCGGTGTGGCCCGAAGGGAATATATCGCCGTCCTGCCACATCTCGTTCGAGCCGATGACGGTGGCGTAGTGCGGGCCGAGGCGGCCCATGCCGATCTTGGCGGCGCCGACCGTGACGTTGAGCAGGAGCAGGGCGGTGCCGAACATGAGCAGCGGTCGCAGCGTGTGCTGCCGCCAGGAGCGCCAGCCGAGCCAGGCCGCGACCATGACGGCGGTCGGGCCGCGCTGGCCGAGGACGACCCAGTAGTCGAGGAAGGCGTGGATCTCCGGCCACTGCTGGTAGGGCCGGAAGAACATGACCTGCCAGTCGAACCGGACCAGCCACGAGGTGACGAGCACGGCGACGACGATGGCCAGGTAGAAGGCCAGGGTCGCGCCGAAGAGCACGACCCTGTGCCGGCTCATCCTCGGCACATCGAGGTGGGCCGGTCGTTCCGGCTCACGGTCAAGCCGGGCGAAGACCCGGTCAAGACGGGTGAGGTTTCGTTCGGTACGCACCCAATCGACGTTACAGCGAGTGAGTCTGGCGCTAGGCCGAATCAGTGGCTTTGTGATGACGATGTGATGTGGGATTGCTCTCAGGAGCGGGGCTATTCCCTGGGATTCCTTAATGAATCCTCGCGCCCATGCTCAATTCGTAGATCATTTCCGATGCGATTTTATATCCCTTATGAATTCGTTCACCGGGGGCTGGTGTGGAATTTCCCGTACGGCCTCCGGCGAACGAGTGAAACGATCATGACCTGCTCACGGCGGGCCCGAGCCGTGCAGCCAGAACGCCCCGTAGACCGCGCTCGCCACCGCGACGCTGCCCAGGACCAGCGCCGACCTCGACGTCCGCAGCCCGGCGAGCGCCACGGCGAGCGGCAGGAGCAGCGGGAAGGCGGGCAGGAGCAGCCGCGGCTTCGAGCCGAAGTAGCCGGCGGCGCAGAGGGCCAGTGCGACGACGACGCCGGTGTAGAGGAGCAGCGGCAGCGGCTGCCTCTGCCGGACGCCGGTCACGTACAGCCAGATGACCAGGGCGACGCCGACGATCAGGCCGACGCCCGCCAGGGCTCCGGGGACGCCGGTGAACTTCTCCCCGATGAAGCGCGCGAAGGCGAAGCCGAAGTCGAAGCCGTTGCCCCAGCCCGCCTGCACGTCGAGGTAGCCGAGGAGCCCGCCGCCGGTGCGGTGGCCGACCCACAGCACGTACCCGGCCGCGCCGAGCGGGGCGAGGACCACGCCGAGGAGCACGCGCGGCGCGGCCCGCCGCTCGCGGCACACCTGGACGGCCGCGGTCACCCAGATCGCGGCGACCACCGCCGCGCCCACCGGCCGGGTCAGTCCCGCGAGGGAGGCGAAGGCGCCCGCCCACACCCAGCGCCCCCGGAGCAGCGCATACAGTGACCAGGCCGCCAGCGCCGTGAACAGCGACTCGCTGTACGCCATCGACTGCACGATGCCGACCGGCAGCACCGCCCACAGGGCGACGGCGCAGATCCCGGCCCGCCGCCCGTACACGTGGTCGGCGACCGCGAGGATCCCCGCGGCGGCGAAGAGCGAGGCGAGCCAGCTCACCGCGAGCCCGGCATCGGCGTACGAGAGCGGGCTCACCGCCGCGACGAGCCGCTCCAGCCAGGGCAGGAGCGGGAAGAACGCCAGGTTGGAGTGGACGCTTCCGTCCGGGAGGCGCACCTCCCAGCCGTAGCCGAACTCGGCGACGCGGGTGTACCAGAGCGAGTCCCAGCGGGCGCTCAGCAGCGTGTGCGGGCTCTTCCCGGCCGCCGCGCCCCAGACCGCGAGGACCGCGAGGCCGAGCGCGCGCACCCCCGCGTAGACGAGGAGGGCGGGCGCGGCGCGCCGCAGCGCGTGGCCCGCCGGGGACGGCGAGGGGGGATGATCAAGGTCGTTCACGGGCTCGATTATCGGCCGTCGGGGGCGTGCGGGGCCCGACCGGGGCCGCGGCCGGGAGGTGGCCGCGTGGTGCACGCCACACGGCATCCGCGCAACCATGAGAGGTCCGCCACGCGCACCGGAAACGGACTCGCGTACTCTGGCGGCTCACTCGCCTTGTCCGCGCCGCCGTTTCGTGCCGCAGGAGCAGGGATTTCCCATCCCGCAGGCCGCCGATGCGAGGGATCACCTGGGAGGTACGCACATGTCCGGGACGACCACGGCCGCAGCACCGCAGGGCCGTCGGGGATCCGGGGACCGTGCCGGGGTCAATCGCTGGGTCGTGCTCGTCGTCCTCTGCGTCAGTCTGCTGCTGGTCGCCGTCGACGCCACCGTGCTGCACGTCGCCGTGCCCGCGGTCACCGAGGACCTGCGGCCCGGCGGGATGGAGCTGCTCTGGATCGTCGACGTCTATCCGCTCGTCTGCGCCTCGCTCCTCATCCTCTTCGGCACGCTCGGCGACCGCGTCGGCCGCAGACGCGTGCTCCTGCTCGGCTACGCGCTCTTCGGTGTCGCCTCGGCCGTCGCGGCCCTCGCCGACAACGCGCAGGTCCTGATCGCGGCCCGGGCGCTGCTCGGCGTCGGCGGCGCGATGATCATGCCCGCGACGCTGTCGATACTGCGCCAGGTCTTCCCCGACCGGCGTGAGCGCGCCGTCGCCATCGGCGTCTGGAGCGCGGTCGCCGCCGTCGGCGCGGCCGTCGGACCGCTGCTCGGCGGGTTCCTCCTCGAACACTTCTGGTGGGGCTCGGTCTTCCTCATCAACATCCCGCTGATGCTGGTCAGCCTGCCCGTCGGCCGCTGGCTCCTGCCGGAGTCGAAGGGCGACGGCGACGGCCCGTGGGACGTGGCGGGCGCGCTGATGGCCGCGGGCGGGCTCTTCGGCGTCGTCTACGGGGTGAAGCGCCTCGGCGGCGGGGACTCGCCGCTCGGCGTGGCGACCCTGGCCGCGCTGGCCGCGGGCGTCGCCCTGCTCGTCGGGTTCGTGCGCAGACAGCGGCGGCGCGCACGCCCGCTGGTCGATCTGTCGATGTTCGCGCGGCCCGCGTTCAGCACCTCGGTCGGCTGCATCGTCCTCGCCATGCTCGCCCTGGTCGGCCTCGAACTGATCGCCGCGCAGTACCTCCAACTCGTCCTCGGCCTCTCCCCGCTGGAGACCGGCCTGCGGCTGCTGCCGCTCACCCTCGCCGCGATGGCCGCGGGCCTCGCCGGATCGAAGCTCCTGCACCGCTTCGGGCCGCGCGTCACGGTGTGCTCCGGCTTCTGCCTCACCGCGCTCGCCGTCCTCGTGCTCACCGGCATGGGCGGCACCGCCAACGACGTCCTGCTGCTCACCGGCTTCGTGCTGCTCGGCCTCGGCCTGGAGACCACGCTCTTCGGCGCCTACGAGTCGATGCTCAGCGAGGCGCCGCCGTCCCAGGCGGGCGGGGCCGCCGCGATCGGCGAGACCTCCTACCAGCTCGGCGCGGGCATCGGCATCGCCCTGCTCGGCAGCGTCATGAACGCGGCGTACGCGCCGGGGCTCTCCTCGGTGCCGGGCGTCCCCGCGGCGGACAGCGCCGCGGCGGGGCACTCGCTCGGCGAGGCGTACGAGGTCGCCGCGCGGCTCGGCGGCGCGCCCGGCGACGCGCTGCGCTCGGCCGCGCGGGAGGCCTTCGTGCACGGGCTGCACGTGACGCTGCTCGTCAGCGCGGGGCTGCTGCTGCTGGGGGCGCTCGCCGCGCTGCGCCTGCCGCGCGGCATGGACTGTTCGGGCGGTGGTTCCACCTCCGCCTCCACCGAGCCGGGGGTGCCTGCGCCTCGGGAGCCCTCCCGGGTCGGGGTCGACTCCTCCGTGCGGTGAGGCGTCCTGTGCCGGCCTCCGGGCCGGATGGTTTCCCGTCCGCCCGCCTTGACGGCCGCGGTGTGCCGCTCGGGCCCGGCGGCGGGAGGTGTGCGGCGTCCCGTCGCTCTGGACGTGCGGCACACTGCGTCGTAACGTCAGCGCGAGTCGTATAACTACCGATGCTAGTTTTGTGTCGCCGGAGGCCCGCATGTCCGCAAGCGCCCGCACCCCGCTGCCGCCCTTCGACCCCGCCGACCCGCTCGGCATCGACGACCTGCTGGACCCCGAGGACCTGGCGATCCGCGACACCGTCCGCTCCTGGGCGGCCGACCGGGTCCTGCCGCACATCGCCGACTGGTACGAGAAGGGCGAGCTGCCCGGCATCCGCGAGCTGGCCCGTGAGCTGGGCTCCATCGGGGCGCTCGGCATGTCCCTGGAGGGCTACGGCTGCGCGGGCGCGACCTCCGTCCAGTACGGCCTCGCCTGCCTGGAGCTGGAGGCCGCCGACTCCGGCATCCGCTCCCTGGTCTCCGTGCAGGGCTCCCTCGCGATGTACGCCATCCACCGCTTCGGCTCCGAGGAGCAGAAGCGGCGATGGCTGCCGGGGATGGCCGCGGGCGAGATCATCGGCTGCTTCGGCCTGACCGAGCCCGACCACGGCTCCGACCCGGCGTCCATGCGCACGCACGCGAAGAAGGACGGCGCCGACTGGGTGCTCACCGGGCGCAAGATGTGGATCACGAACGGGTCGGTGGCCGGGGTCGCCGTGGTGTGGGCGCAGACCGACGAGGGGATCAGGGGGTTCGTCGTGCCGGCCGGCAGCCCCGGCTTCTCGGCGCCCGAGATCAAGCACAAGTGGTCGCTGCGGGCCAGTGTCACCAGTGAGCTGGTGATGGACGAGGTGCGGCTGCCCGCCGACGCGGTCCTGCCGGAGGTCGTCGGCCTGAAGGGCCCGCTCAGCTGCCTCTCCCACGCGCGCTACGGCATCGTCTGGGGGGCGATGGGGGCGGCCCGCTCGTCCTTCGACGCGGCGGTGGAGTACGCGAAGACCCGCGAGCAGTTCGGCCGGCCCATCGGCGGCTTCCAGCTCACCCAGGCCAAGCTCGCCGACATGGCGGTCGAGCTGCACAAGGGCGTTCTGCTGGCGCACCACCTCGGACGCCGCCTCGACGCGGGCAGGCTCCGTCCCGAGCAGGTCAGCTTCGGCAAGCTCAACAACGTACGAGAGGCGATCGAGATCTGCCGGACGTCCAGGACGATCCTGGGCGCCAACGGGATCTCCCTGGAGTACCCCGTCATGCGGCACGCGACCAACCTCGAATCGGTGCTCACCTATGAGGGCACCGTCGAGATGCATCAACTCGTTCTGGGCAAGGCGCTCACCGGTCTTGACGCCTTCCGGTGATCCGTTCCGGGGCCGGACGGTTCCGGTGAGCGGCCTCGCCCACTAGCTCTGGTTGAAGAATCCGTCCGAGGGGCGACTCGACGCCTCGCCGTTGACGATGTGCGTGTCGGCGGGGGTCAGCAGGAAGACCCGCGTCGCCACGCGCTCGATCGAACCGCGCAGTCCGTAGGTGAGACCGGCCGCGAAATCGACCACACGCTTGGCGTCGGTGGGGTCCATGGACGTGAGGTTCATGATGACCGGGACGCCGTCCCGGAACATCTCACCGATGCCGCGGGCGTCCCGGAAGCTGTTCGGGGTCACCGTCCCGATGCGGCGCTCCTGCTCCTGGGCCTTCTCGCTCGCCACCCGCACGCGCGGGTCGGTCACCCAGGCCTCCGGCTGGTCGGGCCCCTCGGCCCGGTCGTCTTCATAGCCGTCGTCGTAGTAACGCTCGTCGTTGTTGTCGTCAACGAGGCCAAGCCAAGCACTCGCCTTGCGCACCGATCCCATGGACGCCTCCTCTCGCAGCGGTTTCCCTGCTTTCCGCGTTCCTATCGTCGTCCATGATGCGGATGCTGCGCCAAGTGGATAGTCGCCGCGCGGGGTTTTCGTGACGGTACTGGTGCAGAGTCAACACGCCGACGCACGTGGTACTTCAAGGGTCCCGCTGTGTACGGCTGCTGACAGTGAGTGAAATATGATTTCTCCCGGCGTACGGGTGACGGGGGGTGCGTCCGGGTGAACGCCTCCCTCGTTACGATGCCCCGAAATCATCGGATCATCAGTTCGGGCCGTTCGGGGGAGTCGTTTTGTTCGGAATCGTCAGGCCCTGCAGCCATCGTCTCGGAGGCGGGCTCAAGACGCAGTGGATGGCCCACCTCTGCGGGCTCTGCCTCGCGCTCCGCGCCGACCACGGGCAGTTCGCCCGGATCGTCACCAATTACGACGGCCTGATCATCTCCGTCCTGACGGAGGCTCAGGCCGAGCGCCGGGACGGCGGGCGGCGCACCGCGGGGCCCTGTCCGCTGCGCGGGATGCGGACGGCGTCCGTGGCGCGGGGCGAGGGCGCCCGGCTCGCCGCCGCCGTCTCGCTGGTGCTCGCCTCGGCGAAGGTGCGCGACCACGTCGTCGACGGGGACGGGATGCTCGCCCGCAGACCGGTGGCCGTCGCCGCCCGGCGCGTGGCCAGGGGCTGGGACGAGGCGGGCGCGCGGACCGGGGCCGACGTGGGGTTCGACACGGCCGTCCTGCTCGACGCCGTCGAACGGCAGGCCGGGATCGAGGCCTTGGCGGGCCCCGGCACCTCACTCCTCGCGGTGACCGAGCCGACCGAGACGGCCACCGCGGCGGCCTTCGCGCACACCGCCCTGCTCGCCGGGCGGCCCGGCAACGTGGAGCCGCTCGCCGAGGCGGGACGCCTCTTCGGCCGCCTCGCGCACCTGCTCGACGCCGTGGAGGACAGGGAGGCGGACGCCGCGTCGGGCGCGTGGAACCCGCTCACGGCGACCGGCACCTCCCTCACCGAGGCGCGGCGGCTCGCCGACGACGCGCTGCACGGCATCCGCCTCGCGCTGCGCGACGCCGAATTCGCCGACGGCAAGCTCGCGCACGTCCTCCTCGCCCATGAGCTGCGCCGCTCGGTCGACCGCGCCTTCGGCACGGAGTCCTGCGGCCACACCCACCAGGTGACGGCACATCAGCAGGGCGCCTTCGGCCCGCCGCGGCAGGGCGGCCCCTACGGGCCTCCGGCCGGGGGACCGTACGGGCAGCAGAATCCGTACGGGGGCGGCGGCCCGTACGAGGGCGGGAACCCGTACGGGGACGGGGGGAACCCGTACGGCGGTGACGTGCCCGGCGGTCCCGGCGGTCCCGGCGGCGGGGGCGGGCACGGCTTCGGGCCGCAGCCGCCCAAGCCGGGCAAGCGGGGCTTCTGGGCCGGGTGCGCCGTGGCCATCGGGCTCTGCTGCACCTGCAAGGTGTGCTGCGCCGACACCTACGAGGGCCCGTGGTCCCGCAAGAAGCGCGAGGGCTGCTGCAACAACTGCGGCGACTCCGGGTGCTGCGGCTGCTGCGAGTGCTGCAGCTGCTGCGACTGCGGTCTCTGACCCCGCGTCAGCCCCCGCGTCCACGGCACGTGCCGACCGGCCGAGTTTCCGGATGGTTCAATTCCGGACATTCCCGGGGTGCGGTGCGCGAGCGGTGACGCGGCCGTGGTGGGCGTCGGCGCCGAGGACGTGCCCGGGCCCGGCGGAAGGCCCCTGACCGGGGCGGTTCGGCCGGGCCCCGGCTGCGGGGCCGTTCGCCGCCGGTCGCGTGGCGCCCGGTGGACGCCGCCCCGCCGTCATCGGGCGCGGAGGGCTCGGGGCGGTGCGCGACGCCGGTCCCGACTCCGCCGCCCGCCGCGCCCTCGCCGGGACCGGCGCCACGCCCCGCGTGCCGCGTCGACCGGCGGCCGGGCGCCGCACCCCGTACGGCGAGGAGCGCCCCGCCATGGCCGGCGGCGCCGACGGTGGGGAGCGGGGTCCCGGGGCCGGCGGTGAGCCCGCCTTCCGGAGCGGGGGCGCCCGCCACACGCCGCAGGTGAGGGTGGTGGACGGCGGCTCGTCCCCGGCCGCCGTCGCTAACGCCGCCGACGGCCCGCCCGGTCACCGTTTCCGCTTCCCGCGGCTCGCCCCACCCCGACGCCGGCCGACGTGGCACCGGCGGTTCCGACGGGACGTCGCCGCCGCCGTCGACCCCGCGCCGGTCATGCCGTCCGGCCCCTCCCGCGGCCCCGGGGCGCCCTGGTCACGGAGAGCGCCGCGGGGCGCGGAACCCCGCGGAAGCGGCCCGTACGCCTGGCCCGCACCCCCCGGGGCGACGGCCGAAAGGCGCCCTTGTGCGGCCGGACACCGCCCACCAATACTCCCGAGCAGCGCTTGCCAGGAGCACGGCGTACGTGTGCACCCCGAGCCCCGCTCCTCGGCTGCGCCTCACGGGCCCTCAACCCACAAGGGCCCACTGACTTCCCTCGGGAGGAACAAACGTGAGGATCAAGCGCACCACCTCCGGCATAGCGAGACACACCCGTCTGCTCGCCATCGCCACCGGACTCGTCGCCGCGGGAGCGCTCGCCGTACCCGCGGCCAGCGCGCACGACGGCGCGGCCACCTTCAGCGCCTCACAGCTGGAGCAGGCGAGTGACGCGGTGCTCGACGCCGACGTCGCGGGCACCGCCTGGGGCGTGGACCCGAAGACCAAGCGGGTCGTGGTCACCGCCGACAGCACCGTCTCCAAGGCCGAGATCGCCGAGCTCAAGGCGGCCGCGGGGTCCAACGCGGACGCCCTGAAGATCGAGCGGGCCCCGGGCAAGTTCCAGAAGTACATCTCGGGCGGCGACGCCATCTACGCGAGCAGCTGGCGCTGTTCGCTCGGCTTCAACGTCCGCAACGGCAGCACCTACTACTTCCTGACCGCCGGCCACTGCACCGACGGCGCGGGCACCTGGTGGTCCAACTCGGCGAAGACCACCGTGCTGGGCACGACGTCCGGGTCCAGCTTCCCGACGAACGACTACGGCATCGTCAAGTACACCAACGACTCGGTGACCAAGTCCGGCACCGTGGGCAGCCAGGACATCACGAGCGCGGCCGACCCCACCGTCGGGCAGAGCGTCACCCGCCGCGGGTCCACCACCGGCACCCACAGCGGCCGGGTCACCGCGCTCAACCAGACCGTCAACTACGGCGGCGGCGACGTCGTCTACGGCATGATCAAGACCACGGTCTGCGCCGAGCCCGGTGACAGCGGCGGCCCGCTGTACTCGGGTTCGACGGCACTCGGTCTGACCTCCGGCGGCAGCGGCAACTGCTCCTCCGGCGGCACGACCTTCTTCCAGCCGGTCACCGAGGCGCTGCGCGCGTACAACGTCAGCGTCTACTGATCCGGCGGGGCCCGAAGGCCGCGCACCGCACGTGAGACATCGGCACGACCGAGCCCCCGCCCGGCTTTCCGGGCGGGGGCTCGCTCTCTCCCAGGGGGCGAGCTACCTCCGAGGGGGACGCCCAACACGCCCGATGCGGATTCCGGGGGGCGAGCAAGGACGTCTCCCTGCCCGAGGCGATGAAGCGCTCCATGGCCCGCCAGACCGAGGCCGACCGCGAGCGGCGGGCCCGCGTCATCAACGCCGACGCCGAGCCGCGGGCGTCCAAGAAGCTCGCCGAGGCCGCGCACGAGATGGCAAAGGAGCCCGCCGCGCCCCAACTGCAGTTGCTGCGTGCCGTGGTGGCCGTCGCCGCGGAGAAGAACTCCACCCTCGTCCTGCCCTTCCCCGTGGAGCCGCTCCGCTTCCTGGAGCGCGCCCAGCAGGCCCTGCCGCAGCCCCCGGATTCCGGTACGGGGCGTGCGGAAGCCGGAGAGACACGCCGCTCCGGAGGGGCGAGAACCGGACAGGACTAGTCCTCACAGGCTGGTACCGCTTCCCACCACGCGGTGTTCGCAACCGGAACCGACATGGTGCGATGGAAGCGCTCACCGGTACGGGGGCGCACGGCAGTTACAGCGTGCGCGTCCTGAAGTAGACCTTGTGTGCGACCGGAAAGCGTCGGGATAGTGGGCGTGGCCAAGTTGGCATGGACGCGGCTTTTCCAGCGTGGCGTTCCATGCCCGCGTCTGCCCTGCGGCCCGTCAGGCCCCCACGCCCGACGGGTCGTTCCCCCCACAGGAGGTCGTGAGTTTTGAAGCACCGACGCATACCCAAGCGGCGTGTAGCCGTGGCAGGCGCGGGCATCGCCGCGCTGGTCGCCGCGGGAGTCACCTTTCAGACCGCGAACGCGAGCGAGAGCACGGCGGACCCCACCCCGGACGTCCTCTCGGTCGCCAAGGCCGGAAAGCTGGCCTCGGCCCTCGGCAAGGACCTCGGCGCGGACGCCGCGGGCACGTACTACGACGCCAAGGCGAAGACCCTGGTCGTCAACGTGCTGAACGACAAGGCGGCGAAGGCCGTCGAGTCGGCGGGCGGCAAGGCCAGAATCGTCGAGAACTCCCTCGCCGAGCTGAAGAGCGCCCGTGCGACGCTCGACGACGAGGCGGCCGTCCCCGGCACCTCGTGGGTGACGGACCCGACGACCAACAAGGTGGTCGTCACGGCGGACCGCACGGTCAAGGGCGCCGAGCTCGACAAGGTCGGCGCGATCGTGGAGAAGCTCGGCGGCAAGGCCGAACTGAAGCGCAGCAAGGGCGAGTACAAGGCCTTCATCGCCGGCGGCGACGCGATCTGGGGGAGCGGCTCGCGCTGCTCGCTCGGCTTCAACGTGGTCAAGGGCGGGGAGCCGTACTTCCTGACGGCCGGTCACTGCGGCAACTCGGTGAAGAGCTGGTCCGACTCGCAGGGCGGCCAGGAGATCGGCGCCACGCAGGAGTCGAGCTTCCCGGGCAACGACTACGCCCTCGTGAAGTACACGGCTGACGTCCCGCACCCGAGCGAGGTGAACCTCTACGGCGGCACCCAGGCGATCAGCAAGGCCGGGGACGCCACGGTCGGTCAGAAGGTGACGCGCAGCGGCAGCACGACCCAGGTCCACGACGGTGAGGTCACCGCGCTCGACGCCACGGTGAACTACCAGGAGGGGCAGGTCGACGGTCTGATCCAGACCACGGTCTGCGCCGAGCCCGGTGACAGCGGCGGCGCGCTCTTCGCCGGTGACACCGCGCTGGGTCTCACCTCCGGCGGCAGCGGCGACTGCAGCAGCGGCGGCGAGACGTTCTTCCAGCCGGTGCCGGAGGCGCTCAGCGCCTACGGGGCGGAGATCGGCTGAGGCGTCTCTTCGCAGGAGTGACGCGGTGAAGGGGCGCCGGTCCGCTGTCGCGGGCCGGCGCTCCGCCGTGTGCGGCGCGGGTCAGGCGACGCTCTTGCCGTAGCCGGTGCCGCTGAGGTCGATCGAGCCGGACCGTGTGGTGCGGCGGGCGGACAGGGCGAGGGTGACGACGGCGCCCAGGAGCGCCCAGCCCGCGAGGACGAGCAGCGGCCAGGTGATCGCGTTGCCCTCGAAGTACGCGAGGGAGCGGGCGACCCAGGTGCCCGCGCCCGGCGGCAGCCAGGGCCCGATCGCCTTCCAGAAGGGCGGCAGCATCGGCAGCGGGAAGGCGCCGCCCGCGCTGGGGTTGCCCCCGATGACGATGAGCAGGACGGCCAGGCCGATGCCCATGATGCCGGTGAGCGCCTGGAGGGCGAGCGTGATCGCGCCCACCCCGAAGATCACCAGGGCGCCGAGACCCCACAGGCCGAGGACGCTGCCGGGCAGGGCGCCGAGGATCGGCCCGATGATGACCGCGCCGCCGAGTCCGCCGATGACCGAGTAGAGCGCCATGGTGCCGAGTCTGATCACCGCGCGCGGCACGTTGGCGGCCCGGGAGCCCGCGCTGATCGCCAGGATCGACGCGCACAGGTAACCGCCGACGCACCAGCCGACGACGAGGTAGAAGGACGAGAGCCCGTTGAAGTCCTGGCCCGACGCCGGGGCGACGTCGACGCTCTTCACGGTGCGTTTCTGGTCCGCGTCGACCTCGGTGACGAGCGTGGTCAGGGTCCTGGACAGGGCGGTGCCCGCGCCGGAGGCGACCAGGAGGGTGTCGGTGGCGCCGCGGGGGTCGACGACCAGGGCGCCGTCGATCTCCCGGCTCATGATCTTGTGCCGGGCCATGGCCTCGTCCTTGACCCGGCGCGGGTCGAGCGGCTCCCCGGGCAGCTCACGCAGTCGGCGCACGGTCTGCTCGGCCGCCTCGCCCGGCGCGACCACCCCGAAGGCCACGTCCTTGGGCCTCGGGTCGTGCAGCGCCCCCACGTAGGAGGCGATGAACAGGAGCTGCAGGGCGAGTACGCCGATGACGAGCAGGGCTGCTCGCGGGGTGACGGCGCTCTTGAACTCATCGGCGAACCTCATGGCCCCCACGCTCCGGTCCGGGAGGCGTCTTCGCAGGCGGGATGGGCCGAACGGACCACACGGGCGGCGCCGGGGGAGGGGTTTCGCACACGTGTCGTACACGCGTTCGAAACTTGGTCTATGGTGGAGGTGGGGGTTACGGGATCGGTTCAGTTCAGGGTTACAGGAGGTGCGTGTGCCCGGGTTCACGCATCTGCACACCGTCTCCGGGTTCTCCCTGCGGTACGGCGCCTCGCACCCGGAGCGGCTCGCCGAGCGCGCCGCCGAGCGGGGCATGGACGCCCTCGCGCTCACCGACAGGGACGGCGTCGCGGGCGCCGTCCGGTTCGCCAAGGCCTGCGCGAAGGCCGGGGTCCGGCCGCTGTTCGGGGCCGAACTCGCGGTGGGCGGACCCACGCCGGACGAGCCCGGGTCCGCCAGGGGCGTGCGGCGGCGGACCCCCGTGCGCGGAGGCGCCTTCGTCGACGAGTCGGCCCCGCGCGTGACCTTCCTCGCCCGCGACGGCGCCACCGGCTGGGCGGCGCTCTGCCGCCTGGTCACCGAGGCCCACCGCGCCCCCGAGGGGCAGCCCCTCCTGCCGTGGGAGGAGAACCACGGCGAGGGCCTGACCGTGCTGCTCGGCCCCGCGTCCGACGTGGGGCGCGCGCTCGCCGCGGGCCGCCCCGACCGCGCCGCCCGGCTCCTCGCGCCCTGGCGCGAGCGGTACGGCGACGCCCTGCGCCTGGAGTCCGTCTGGCACGGCCGCGAGGGCACGGGCCCGGGGTCGCTCCGCCTCGCCGCCCGCACCCTCGGCTTCGCCGCCGAACAGGGCGTGCGCCCCGTCCTGAGCAACGCCGTGCGCTACGCCGACCCGGGCCAGGGCCCCGTCGCCGACGTCCTCGACGCCGCGCGCCGCCTCGTCCCCGTCGACCCGGCCAAGGAGCTCGACGGCGGGGAGCGCTGGCTGAAGGACGCCGACACCATGCTGGCCGTCGCCGAGCGGGTCGTCGAGGCCGCGGGGTTCCGCCGCGACACCGCCCACCGCCTGCTCGAACAGACCCGGGCGACCGCCGCCGAGTGCGTGGTCGACCCCGAGGACGACATCGGCATCGGCTCCGTGCACTTCCCCGAGCCCCACCTGGTCGGCGCGGGGCGCCGCACCGCGCAGCGCGTCCTCGCCTCGCGGGCCGCGGCGGGCATGGTGCTGCGCGGCTACGCCTCCCGGCGCGCGTACTGGGAGCGGATGCACGAAGAGCTGGACGTCATCGCCCACCACGGCTTCGCCTCCTACTTCCTCACCGTGGCCCAGGTGGTCGACGACGTGCGCGGTCTCGGCATCCGGGTCGCGGCGCGCGGCTCGGGCGCCGGGTCCCTCGTCAACCACCTCATCGGCATCGCGCACGCCGACCCCGTCGAGCACGGGCTGCTCATGGAGCGGTTCCTGTCCACACGGCGGCCCGTCCTGCCGGACATCGACATCGACGTCGAGTCGGCCCGCCGCATCGAGGTCTACCGCGCGATCATCGACCGCTTCGGCGCCGAGCGGGTCGCGACGGTCGCCATGCCCGAGACCTACCGGGTGCGCCACGCCGTACGCGACGTGGGCGCCGCCCTGTCCATGGACCCGGCCGACATCGACCGGATCGCCAAGGCCTTCCCGCACATCCGCGCGCGCGATGCCCGCACCGCGATGGCCGAGCTGCCCGAACTGCGGGAGATCGCCGCGGAGCTGGGCGACCACGCGCGCTTCTGGGACCTCGTCGAGGCCCTGGACGGGCTGCCGCGCGGCATCGCCATGCACCCGTGCGGGGTGCTGCTCTCCGACGCCTCGCTGCTCGCGCGCACGCCCACCGTGCCCACCAGCGGCGAGGGTCTGCCCATGGCGCAGTTCGACAAGGACGACGTCGAGGACCTCGGCCTGCTCAAGCTGGACGTGCTCGGCGTGCGGATGCAGTCGGCGATGGCGCACGCGGTGGCCGAGGTGGAGCGCGCCACGGGCGTCTCCGTCGACCTCGACGACCCGCGCCAGGTGCCGCCGGGCGACCCGGCGACGTACCGGCTCATCCAGTCCACCGAGACGCTCGGCTGCTTCCAGATCGAGTCGCCGGGCCAGCGCGACCTGGTCGGCCGGCTCCAGCCGTCGTCCTTCCACGACCTCGTGGTGGACATCTCCCTCTTCCGTCCGGGCCCGGTCGCGGCCGACATGGTGCGCCCCTTCATCGAGGCGCGGCACGGCCGCGCCCCCGCCCGCTACCCGCACCCCGACCTGGCGGAGCCGCTGGCGGAGACCTACGGGGTCGTCGTCTTCCACGAGCAGGTCATCGAGATCGTGGACATCATGACCGGCTGCGGGCGCGGCGAGGCCGACCGGGTGCGGCGCGGGCTCTCCGACCCGGAGTCGCAGGGGCGGATCAAGATCTGGTACGCGCAGCACGCGGCGGCCAAGGGGTACGACGCCGAGACGATCGAGCGCACCTGGGGGATCGTCGAGGCCTTCGGCTCGTACGGCTTCTGCAAGGCGCATGCCGTGGCCTTCGCCGTGCCCACCTACCAGTCGGCGTGGCTGAAGGCCCACCATCCGGCCGCCTTCTACGCCGGGCTGCTCACGCACGACCCCGGGATGTACCCGAAGCGGCTGCTGCTCGCCGACGCGCGGCGGCGCGGGGTGCCGATCCTGCCGCTCGACGTGAACCGGTCGGCGGTCGCTCACCGTATCGAACTGGTGTCCGAGCCTCGGCGTGCGTGGGGGCTCCGGCTCGCCCTCTCCGACGTGCACGGCATCAGCGAGGCCGAGGCGGAGCGCATCACGGAGGGGCAGCCCTACGCCTCGCTCGTCGACTTCTGGGAGCGGGCCAGGCCCTCCAAGCCGGTCGCCCAGCGGCTCGCCCAGGTCGGCGCGCTCGACGCGTTCGGCGCCAACCGCCGTGACCTGCAACTGCACCTGGCGGAGCTGCGGCGCGGCACCCGGGGGACCGCCGGGGGGCAGCTCCCGCTGGCCGGCGGGCGCGGCACCGCGCCGGCGGGGCTGCCCGACCTCGACGACGCGGAGCGGCTCAGCGCCGAACTCGGCGTCCTCGGCATGGACTCCTCGCGCCACCTCATGGGCGACCACCGCGACTTCCTCGCCGAGCTGGGCGTCCTCAGCGCCCGGCGGCTCCGCGAGGCCGAGGACGGGACGACCATCCTGGTCGCGGGCGCCAAGGCGGCCACGCAGACCCCGCCGCTCCGCTCCGGCAAGCGCGTCATCTTCACGACCCTGGACGACGGCACCGGCCTGGTCGACCTGGCCTTCTTCGAGGACGCGCACGAACGGTGCGCGCACACCGTCTTCCACTCCTGGCTGCTGCTGGTCCGCGGCGTGGTGCAGCGCCGCAGCCCCCGCAGCTTCAGCGTGGTGGGCGCGGCGGCGTGGAACCTGGCGGAACTGGTGGAGCTGCGCAAGGAGGGCGGCCTGGAGGCGGTGGCGCGACGCCTCGCGGAGCCCGAACCCGAGCCCGAACCCGAACCGGCCTGTGCGCAGGGGGCCGCCCCGGCGCCCACCGCGCGGCGCATCGAGATGCCCACCGGGTTCCGGATGAACCCCTGGGCGGACCTCCGGCCGCCGGGCGAGGGCCCCGCGGGCGTCAGCAGGAAGCTGTGGCACCAGAGTCCGGGGAGCGCGGGATGAGCGAGGCGAGCGAGGTGAGGGAGATGAGCGGGCGGACCGAGGGCGGGACGCTCTACGTGCGGTTCCTGCTGACGCCCATGTACGAGGCCGCGCTGCCCCAGCTGATGGCCCTGCTCGGCGAGTTCACCCCGCAGGTGGAGGCGCTGCCGCCCGACGCCGCGCTGGTGGACCTGCGCGGCGCGCGGCGGTACTTCGGCCGGAGCCCCGTCGACCTCGCCGCGCTGATCCGCGTACGGGCACTCGCGCTGTACGGGGTCGAGTGCGCGATCGGCGCCGGGCCCGGGCCCATGCTGGCCCGGATGGCCGCGCGCGACGCCGCCCCCGGCGTGACCAGGGCGGTGCCCGAGGGCCCCGACGGCGTACGGGACTTCCTCGCCGACCGGCCGGTCGCCGAGCTGCCCGGCATCGGCCGCGCCACCGCCCGCACCCTCTGCGAGTACGGCCTCGACTCCCTCGGGAAGGTCGGCGCCGCGCCCCTGTCCACCCTGCAGCGGCTCGTCGGCGTCCGCGCGGGCCGCGAGCTGCGCGAGAAGGCGCGGGGCATCGACCGCGGCACGGTCGTGCCCAACGCCGCCGCCCGCTCGGTCGCCGTGGAACGGCCCTTCCCCCGCGATGAGCTCGACCCCTTCCGGCACCGCCGCGCCCTGCTCTCCGGCGCGGAGGAGCTGGGCGCGAGGATGCGCGGCGAGGACCAGGTGTGCCGCACGCTGACCCTCACCGTGCGGTACGCGGACCGCTCCACGACCACCAGGACCAGGACCCTGCCCGAGCCGACCGCCCACTCCACCGCGCTGACCACGACCGCGTACCGCATGTACGAGGCGCTCGGCCTCCAGCGGGCCAGGGTGCGCGCCCTGTCCCTGCGCGCCGAGGGCCTGGCGCCCGCCGAACACGCCGCCCACCAGCTGACGTTCGACCCGGCGGACGAGAAGGCCCGCCGCATCGAGGAGGTCGCCGACCGCGCACGGGCGAAGTTCGGCCCCGGCGCGATCGTCCCGGGCACCCTGGCGGCCTAGCCGCATCGCGTCGCCCGTCTCCTTGACCCAGCGGTGCCTCTTGCCGCCGAGGAGCGCCGGGAGCGGCAGGAGCATGCCGACCGCCGAGGCCGCGGCGCCCGCGGCCTGCCGCAACCGTGCCGAGCGCGAGGCCGGTCAGCGCGCACACCGGCGCGAGCAGCGCGGGGGCCACGACGGCGCGCGACGCCCCGGGAGCGGCTTCCTGGTCTCGGCCCGGCCGCCCCTGCCGAAGGGAACGGCCCGATGAGTGGAGGGGCCGTCCGCGTGGCGCTCGCGGACGGCCAGCCGCTGGCGCGGGCCGGGCTGCGGGTGCTGATGTCCGACACCGCGGGCATCGAGGTCGTGGCGAGGCGGGAACGGGCGCCGAGGCGGTGGCTCCCGCCGATGACCTGCGCCCCGACGTCGTCGTCATGGACATCACGGTGGCCACCGTCAAGGCGCACGTGGCCAGGCTCTTCACGAAGCTGGGCGCGCGGGCCCGCGCACACCTGGGCATCGCGCGGGCCCGCGCACACCTGGGCATCGCGGCGTACGGGTCGGGGCTCGCGGCCCCGAACCGCTGAACCGCCGCGCGCCGCTCCGGCCGGGTCGTGCGACGGGCGCTCAGCGGCCGTGGCGTCCGGCGGCCCTGCGGCGGGTCGTGGCGAACATCGCGGCGGCGCCGACGGCCAGCGCGGCGGCCCCGCCGATCGCGAGGTAGGAGGTGGCGCCGGAGCCGCCGGTCTCGGCGAGGCGGTCGTCCGCGGCGGTGACGGGCTTCTCGGCGCCGCCCTTGGCCGCGGGCCGATTGCCGGACGCCTCCTCGCCGGCGGCCCCGGCCTCGGTCTCGGCGGCCGGGGCGGGCGCGGTGACCTCGGCGCCGGTCTTCGCGTCGGCGTCACCGTGGCCGTGGTGCTCGACCGACGACTTGCCGGCACCGGCCGCGATGTCCTCGTCGGAGGGCGCGGAGGCGGCCGGGGCGGGGGCCGAGCCGCCGCTGTCCTTGCCGAAGACGACGTCGGAGCAGGTGTAGAACGCCTCGGGGGAGTCCGAGCGCTGCCAGATCGAGTAGACGAGGTGGCGGCCCGACCTCGCCGGGACCTTCCCGTCGAAGACGTACTCACCGTTCACCAGCTTCGGGTCGGTGACCTCCGCGAACGGCTCGGCCTCCAGGTCCGACCACTTCAGGGGCTTCGACGGGTCGTACGAGTCCTTCGTGAGGTACAGCGCGAAGGAGCCCCGGTGCGGGGCGGTGGCCCTGTAGCGGAAGGTGTGGTCGCCCGCGGCGAGCGTGCTGGACGGCCAGTCGGCGCGCGGCAGGTCGAGGCCCCGGTACTTGTCGTTGCCCGCGCTGCACAGCTCGCCGTCGGGGATGATCTCCTTCGACTTGCCCGCGGCGTTGGCGATGTTCACCCCGTTCCAGTCGTAGAGGGCCTGCGTGCCGCCTGCGGCGACGGCGGCCTTGCAGGCGGCCGACTCCGGAGACTCGGGCCCCTCCTGGAAGCAGGCGGACACCCGGCTCACCGGGTCCGTCATCGAGCCGTGCGCGGCGGCGGGCGTGGCCGTGAGGACGGTCAGGGCCAGCGGGGCGACGCCGGCGGCGGCGAACGCGGCGGCCTTGCGACGAGCGAGCATGGGTGGTTCTCCTCAACTGCGGTTCGGGGGAGTGAAAACTAACCCCCGAAATCCGCGGAATCCCCTGCTGGGAGCGGGAGACGGTGATCCTTATGGCTGCGTTGAGGAAGGGCTCAGGCTCAGCTCAGGTCACGTCCGGGATGCCCGTTTCGGCACCGCCACGGCTCCCCGTCCACGGCTCGCCAGCCCACCGCTCACCCCGTCCACCGGTACCGCCGCTCGGGGCGCCCCGTCCCGCCGTACCGCAGCGTCACGGCCGCGCGCCCCGTCTCGGCGAAGAACTCCAGATAGCGGCGGGCGCTGACCCGGGAGAGGGCGCCGGCCGCCGCGCACTCCGACGCCGAGAGGCCGCCCGGGTGGTCGCGCAGGGTCTGCTCGACCAGGTCCGCGGTGTGCGCGGCGAGGCCCTTCGGCAGTTCGCGGGAGCCCGGCGGCCGGGTGCCGAAGATCCGGTCGACGTCCTCCTGGCGGGCCTCGGCGAGGCCGTCGAGCCGCGCCCGCACCGCCGCCACGTGCCGCAACTGCTCCCGCAGCGCCGCCTGGTTGAACGGCTTGATCAGATAGTGCAGGGCGCCCGCCCGCAGCGCGGCCCGTACGATCTCCGCGTCCCGCGCGGCCGTGATGAACAGCGCGTCCACCGGCTGCCGCCCCGGATCGCGCTCCTCCGCCGCCCGCAGCTCCCGCAGCACCGCGATGCCGTCCATGTCGGGCAGGTAGACGTCGAGGAGCACGAGGTCGGGGCGGACGTCCGCGGCCAGGCGCACCGCCTCCGCGCCGCTGTGCGCGACGCCGACCACCGCGAACCCCTCGACCGTGGAGACGTACCTGCTGTGCAGCTTCGCGACCATGAAGTCGTCGTCCACGACCAGGACCCTTGTCATCGCCGCAGGCTATGGGCGCGACCACAACGACCACAACGTCCGTTGATTCCGGAAGAGAGACAGGTTGTTAACACCCGGGCAACATGTGGGCCACCTCACACATACCCCGTCCCCCGGGGGCGTCCCTCCCCGGCGCCCCCTCGACGTACCGACAGGTGGTGGCACACGTGCGGCTGCGCACACCGCTCGCCCTGCTGGGGGCCGCCCTCCTCGTGCTCGTGGCGCCGCCGCTGCTCACCACGGGCAGCGGCGCCGACACCGGCACCCAGATCCCCGGCCTGCGCTTCATGGTCCCCAACACCCCCGGCGGCGGTTACGACATCACCGCCCGCACCGCGGCGAAGAACGCCGAGGACGCCGGACTCACCCACAACATCGAGGTCTACAACCTGCCCGGCGCCGGCGGCACCGTCGGCCTGACCCGGCTCGTCGGCGAGCACGGCAACGGCAAGCTCGCCATGTCCATGGGCCTCGGCGTCGTCGGCGCCGCCCGCTCCAACCACTCCCCGAAGAGCCTCGGCGACACCACCCCGATCGCCCGCCTCACCGAGGAGCAGGACGTCGTGGTGGTCGCCGAGAACTCCCCGTACAAGACCATCGACCAGCTCATCGGGGCGTGGCGGGAGAACCCCGGCAAGCTGCCCGTGGGCGGCGGCTCCTCGCCCGGCGGCCCCGACCACCTGGCCCCGATGCTGATGGCGCGCGCCGCCGGGATCGCCCCGAAGAAGGTCAACTACGTGCCCTTCGACGGCGGCGGCGAACTCCTCGCCTCCATCCTCGGCAGCAAGGTCGCCTTCGGCGTCTCCGGCGTCGGCGAGTACCTGGACCAGATCAAGTCCGGGGAGCTCAGGCTCCTCGCCGTCACCGGGCCGAAGCGGGTGAAGGGTTTGGACGGGCCCACCCTCAAGGAGTCCGGCTACGACGTGGACTTCACCAACTGGCGCGGCATCGTCGCCCCGCCCGGAATCAGCGACGCCGAGCGGAAGAAGCTCATCACCCTCGTCGAGAAGCTGCACGCCTCGCCCGAGTGGAAGAAGTCCCTCAAGACCAACGGCTGGGACGACGCCTTCCTGACCGGCGAGAAGTTCGGCGACTTCCTGGACGCCCAGGACAAGCGCGTGGTGTCGGTGCTGAAGGAGCTGGGACTGTGACCACCCCCGACACCACCACCACCACGACCGGCGCCGGCCCCGAGGGCACAGGCGGCCGCTCCCGCCGCGCCTGGCTGCGCGAGCACTCCGAACTCGGCGTCGGCGTCCTGCTCCTCGCCCTCGGCGTGCTCGTCCTCACCGACGCGCTCACCATGGACGTCGAGATCGCCCAGCGCGGCCCCATCGGGCCCAAGACCGTGCCCGTCGCTGTCGGCGTCGGACTGCTCGTCGTCGCCGTCCTGCTCGCCGTCGACGTGCTGCGCGGCGGGCGGGGCGAGGCCGAGGGCGGCGAGGACATCGACCTCTCCGAACCCGCCGACTGGCGGACCGTGCTGCTCCTGGCGGGCGTCTTCCTCGCCACCGCCGTCCTCATCGAGCCGGTCGGCTTCCCCATCGCGGGCGCCCTGCTGTTCTGGGGCTCCGCCTACGCCCTCGGCAGCCGCCACCTCGACCGCGACCCGCTGATCGCCGCCGGGCTCTCCGTGGTCACGTACGAGGTCTTCAACAACCTGCTCGGCGTTCCGCTGCCGGGCGGCCCCCTGATGGGAGTGCTGTGACATGGACGCCTTCAACTCCCTGATGGACGGCTTCGGCACCGCCCTCACCCCGGTCAACCTGCTCTGGGCCGCCGTCGGCGTGCTCCTGGGGACCGCGATCGGCGTACTGCCCGGCATCGGGCCCGCCATGGCCGTCGCCCTGCTGCTCCCCGTGACGTACGGCCTGGAGCCGACCGGCGCCTTCATCATGTTCGCGGGCATCTACTACGGGGCGATGTTCGGCGGGTCGACCACTTCCATCCTGCTCAACACCCCGGGCGAGAGCGCCGCCGTCGTCGCGGCCATGGAAGGCCATCCGATGGCCAAGGCGGGGCGGGGCGCGCAGGCCCTCGCCGCCGCCGCCATCGGGCACTTCGCCGGTGGCATGATCGGCACGCTGCTCCTCGTCGCCCTCGCCCCGACCGTGGCCGACCTCGCCGTCGACATCGGCGCGCCCGACTACTTCGCGATCATGGTGCTCGCGTTCATCGCCGTGACCTCGGTCCTCGGCTCCTCCCGCATCCGGGGCCTCGCCTCGCTGCTCATCGGCCTCACCATCGGCCTCGTGGGCCTGGACCAGATGACCGGCCAGCAGCGGCTCACCTTCGGCTCGCTCCAGCTCGCCGACGGCATCGACGTGGTGATCGTCGCGGTCGGCCTCTTCGCGATCGGCGAGGCCCTCTGGGTCGCCGCGCACCTGCGCCGCGGCGACGCCGAGGCGATCCCCGTGGGCCGCCCGTGGCTGGGCGGGGCGGATGTGCGGCGCACCTGGAAGTCCTGGCTGCGCGGCCCCTTCATCGGCTTCCCCTTCGGGGCGATCCCGGCGGGCGGGGCGGAGATCCCGACGTTCCTGTCGTACGTCACCGAGAAGCGCCTGTCCCGGCACAAGGACGAGTGGGGCAAGGGCGCGATCGAAGGCGTCGCCGGGCCCGAGTCGGCCGCCTCCGCGTCGGCCGCGGGCACCCTCGTCTCCATGCTGACGCTCGGCCTGCCCACGACCGCCGTCGCCGCCGTGATGCTCGCCGCCTTCCAGCAGTACGGCATCCAGCCCGGCCCGCTGCTCTTCGAACGCGAACCCGACCTGGTCTGGGGCCTCATCGCCTCGCTCTTCGTCGGCATGGTGCTGCTGCTCGCCCTCAACCTGCCGCTGGCCCCCGTCTGGGCGAAACTGCTGCGCATCCCACGGCCCTACCTCTACGCGGGCATCCTCTTCTTCGCGGCGGTCGGCGCCTACGCGGTCGGCGGCGAGCCGGTCGACCTCGTCATCCTGCTGGTCATCGGCCTGATCGGCTTCGGCATGCGGCGCTACGGGCTGCCGATCCTGCCCGCGGTCATCGGCGTGATCCTCGGCCCCAACGCCGAGCAGCAGCTGCGCCGCGCCCTGCAGATCAGCGACGGCAGCGTCGGCGGCCTGGTCGACACACCGTTCTCCCTCACCGTCTATGGACTGATCGTCCTGATCGTGGCCTGGCCGTTGGTGAAGAAGGCGCTGGCACGGGTCCGCCGCCGTGGCGTAGACGTGGAGGCATGACCGAGACCACGGATCAGTTCACGGACATCCGCCCCGCCACCGCCGCCGACGTCCCCGCCGTGGCGGCGGTGACCGACGCGGCCTACCACCACTACGTCGAGCGCATCGGGCTCCGCCCCTCGCCCATGGACGCCGATCACGCGGCCGACGTGGCGGCGGGGCGGGTGTTCGTGACCGGGGACCCGGTCGTCGGCCTGCTCGTCCTCGCCCCGGTCACCGCACCGGGCGAGGACGCCCATCTCTTCCTGGAGTCCATCGCGGTCCACCCCGACGCCGCGGGCCAAGGGGTGGGCCGCCGGCTGCTCGCCTTCGTCGACGCCCACGCGCGGTCACTGGGACTCGCCGAGATCCGCCTCTACACCAACGCCCTGATGTGGGAGAACCAGAAGATCTACCCCCGCCATGGCTACGACTTCGTGGAGCGGCGCCTCGACGGCCCCTACGACCGCGTGCACTACCGCAAGCGGCTCCACGGCGTCTGAGGGCGTCTCACCCGTCGGGCCACCAGGTCCGCTGGACGTCCTTGCGGACCTCGGACCTCTCACGCGGGGCGGCCTCGTCCTCCTGGCGTTCCCGTACTCGACGGCTGACGGCTTTGCTCACGGGCTTGTGCACGGTCACTCGGCGCATGGCTGCCTCCCTGCCTTACCGATGTCCACCTAAGACGTTCCGTAGACCTCCGTGGACAGGCTTTCTGATCGAAACCCTCGATCCGGCGCGGGTTCCGTCACTTCCCGAAGACCCGCACCACGGGCCAGCGCCTCCAGTCCGTCCAGGGCCCGCAGCGCCGCGACGGCCGCCGCGGGGTCCGCCGCACGCAGACCGCTCGCCTCGAACTCGTCCTCGTCGAGGCGGAGCACGGCGGCGCCGTCCGCGGAGCACCACAGGTCGAGGTCCAGGTCCTCCACCGTGAGGACGGCGCCCTCGCGGACGGCCGGGCGCGTCACGTCGCAGTACCAGCCCTTCAGGGCGCCGTCGGCCGCGTACACCTCTTTGACCGCGTACCAGCGGTCGCGCCAGTAGTGCTCGGTGAAGACGTCGCCCGGCTCGAAGCGCACGAAGCCGAAGTCGCGGACGCCGGGGGCCGCCCAGGGCGCCCGTACCGTGACGCGCGTGCCGTCGTCGTGGAGCAGCTCCGCCGGGTAGCGGATCTTCGTGGCGCCCGCCTTGACGAGGACGACCTCGACCGTCGTGGCCCCGCCGTCAGCCGAGGTCGCGGACATGGCGCACCTCCGTCGCGCAGATCTCGTAGCCGAACCATTCGTTGATCGCCAGCATCGGGCCGTTGCCCGCGTCGTTGCCGGTGAACGCCTCGGTGCAGCCGGCCGCGCGGGCGCGGTGCAGGGAGTCGTTCTTGGCGAGCTTGGCGAGGCCGCGGCCGCGGAAGGCGCGCGCGGTGCCCGTCATGCCGGACGCGTAGCGGCCCGCGCCGTCCGTGCGGGCCAGGCTGAACGCGGCGGGGTGGCCTTCCACCAGGGCCACCGTGGTGAGCTCCCGGCTCACCAGCGGGTGCCGCCAGGTCTCGGCGAGCCAGTGCTCGTAGTCCGTGAACTCCGCCGCGACGTCGCCGGGTTCGTCCGCCACGGTCTCCGCGTCGAGGGCGAAGAGGGGCCGCGCGTCCTCCGCGAACACCGACCCGCTGACCAGCTCCACCCCGGCGGGCGGCTCACGGCGTGGCGGCAGCGAGCCGTGCGCCAGATCGAGGCGGAGGAAGTGCGCGCTGCGGCTCGCGCGGTAGCCGCGCCGGGCGGCGAACGCGAGGTTCCCGGGCTCGTCGAGCACCCAGGAGTAGACGGTCCGCGCCCCCGCGTGCGCCAGGTGCTCCTCGGCCGTGCGCAGCAGCAGCGAGCCCGCGCCGGCGCCGAGCCGCTCCGGATGGACGTAGACGTTGGCGAAGCCCTGGCCGGGCTCCGGGCTGTCGTGGGCGATGCCCACCTGGGCGGTGCCGACCACCTCGCCGTCGTGCTCGGCGATCAACTGCCGGTAGTGGGCGTCGGGATGGGCGTGCGCCCGGTCGAAGGCGACCGACTCGGGGGTCGCGAGCATCGCGGGCACACAGGCCCGGCGTACGGCGGCGAAGCCCACGGCGTCCGCGGCGGCAGTGGTGCTGCTGGGGTCGAAGGCGCGCACGATCACAGTCATGGGGCCGCACGGTACGCGCGCGCCGCGCCCGGGGCCTCCCATTTTCCTCACGGGTAAAGGGGCCGGGCGGAGCGGCCTGCGCGGGCGGACCGGGCCCGTACGGGGGACCGGGGCGCCACGGGCGGACCGGGGCCCGCGCGTGCGGGACAATCGCTTTCGTGACTCTGCAGATCGACATCGACGAAGGCTCCAGCGCCGCGCCGTACGAGCAGGTGCGGGCCCAGATCGCCGAACAGGCCAGGTCCGGGGCGCTGCCGGTGGGCCACAAGCTGCCCACCGTGCGGGGGCTCGCCCAGGAGCTCGGGCTCGCCGCCAACACCGTCGCCAAGGCCTACCGGGCGCTGGAGGCCGACGGGGTCATCGAGACCCGGGGCCGCAACGGCACGTTCGTCGCCGCGGTGGGCGACGCCGCCGCACGGGAGGCGTCCGCCGCCGCCCAGGCGTACGCCGAGCGCGCGCGGCGGCTCGGCCTCTCCGAGCAGGACGCGCTCGCCGCGGCACGGGACGCCCTGCGGGCGGCGTACGGAGCCGCGCGGTAGCCCACCGCACCCGGGCCGCCCTACAGGTACAGCCCCGCGTCCGCGCCCTCCCGCTGGTCCGGCACCGACGTCGGCGCCGTGCCGCGCCGCAGCGCGAACAGCTCCGCCAGGGTGGCGCCCTCGCGGCCCACGCCCTCGTCCGTGCCGAGCCACTCCACCGCCTCGGGCCGGGTCAGCGCGCCGACCTCGATACGGGCCAGGCAGCGCCCTGGGCGGACGACGGCGGGGTGCAGCCGCTCCAGGTCCTCGTTGGTCGTGACGCCGACCAGGACGTTGCGGCCCTGCCCGAGGAGGCCGTCGGTGAGGTTGAGCAGCCGGGAGAGCGCCTGGCCCGCCGTGTGTTTCGCCTCACCCCTGATCAGCTCGTCGCAGTCCTCCAGGAGCAGCAGCCGCCAGCGGCCCTTCCCCGTGCCGTCGTCCTCGCCGATCGCGATGTCCATCAGATAGCCGACGTCGCCGAACAGCCGCTCCGGGTCCAGGACGCAGTCCACCTGGCACCAGTCGCGCCAGGCGCGCGCCAGCGTCCGCAGCGCCGACGTCTTGCCCGTGCCCGGCGGGCCGTGCAGGAGCAGCAGCCGGCCCGCGATGTCCTCCGGGACCGTCTTCATCAGCTTGTCCATGGCATCGGCGACCGGCGCGGTGTAGTTGGGCCGCACCTCCTCCCACGTGCCGGCCGAGATCTGCCGGGTCGTGCGGTACGGGCCGCGCCGCGGCGAGACGTACCAGAACCCCATGGTGACGTCCTCCGGCTGAGGCTCCGGCTCGTCCTGCGCGCCGTCCGTCGCCTGCTTGAGGATCTTCTCCGCCAGCTCCTCGCTGGTCGCCGTCACCGTGACGTCCGCGCCGCGGTTCCAGCGGGAGACCAGCAGGGTCCAGCCGGGGCCCTCGGCGAGCGTCGCGTTGCGGTCGTCGTCGCGGGCGGCCCGCAGGACCTTCGACCCCGGGGGCAGCAGCGTGGAACCGGACCTGACGCGGTCGATGTTGGCGCTGTGCGAGAACGGCTGCTCGCCCGTCGCGAAGCGGCCGAGGAACAGCGCGTCCACGACGTCCGACGGGGAGTCGCTGTCATCGACGTGCAGCCGGATCGGCAGGGCGTCGTGCGGGTTGGCGGCCATGCCGACATGATCCGGCACGGACGCCTCTCCTTGCATCCGGTTTCCGCCGCGTGTTCCCGCGCACCGCCGCGCGGGGAGCGGAGCCGGGCCCGTCACGGAGCTGTGTCCGGAACCTGTCCCGCCGTAGGGGCACGCCGATACGCTTGTCGCTGATGGGACGTCATGGGTGGGTTTCCTCGGCACTGCGGTGGCGGTTCACCGCACTGCTCGGCGTTGGTGCGGTCGTTCTGGCCCTGGTGATCACTCTGGTCCACACGCTCCCCGGCGACGGCGGCAGCACCGCGGGCACCACGCCCGACGGCGACAAGGTGCACGGCACCCCCGCCGTCCCTCCCGACGGCATGGACGCGGCCGTGGGCTGGGGCTTCACCCACACCCAGTACAGCGCGGACGAGGGCGAGGACGCCGCGGTCGACCGCGCCCGCTCCGGGCTCGCGGACCAGGGGCGGCCGGTCCCGCAGATCCAGCACATCATGGGCTGGGGCGCGAGCAACCCCGAACCGGTCAAGGGGCACTACGACTTCTCCGAGATGGACCGCCGCATCGACTTCGTCAGGGAGAGCGAGGGCGTCCCCGTCGTCACGCTGTGCTGCGCCCCCGACTGGATGAAGGGCGGCGAGCCCGGCGCCGACAGCACCGACTGGAGCCAGCAGGCCCTGGAGACCGCGCCGGACCCCGAGCACTACGACGACTTCGCGAAGCTCGCCGCGACCGTCGCCAAGCGCTACCCCGACGTACGCCACTTCATCGTCTGGAACGAGTTCAAGGGCTTCTGGAACACGGAGAAGGGCCGCTGGGACCACGAGGGGTACACCGAGCTGTACAACCGCGTCCACGAGGAGCTGAAGAAGGTCGACGAGGACATCATGGTGGGCGGCCCCTACCTCGTGATGGACAGTCTCCACCCCCGCCAGACCGTGGACGCCTCGCCGGTCAAGGGCGCCTGGGGCAGCCTGGACCAGCGCGTCCTCGACGCCTTCACGTACTGGAACAAGCACAAGAGGGGCGCGGACTTCGTCGTCGTCGACGGCTCCAGCTACACCACGGACGACGAGACGCTCCCCGACGAGTTCAGGGCCACCGACAAGTTCACGGCCGTGGGCCGGTGGATCCGTGAGCGCGCCGGCGACCTGCCCCTGTGGTGGGCCGAGTACTACGTGGAGCCCGGCGACAGCAGGGACAACCGCGACGACTGGTCCGAGGCGCACCGCGTCGCCGTCCATGCCGCCGGCCTGATGGGCATGGCCAAGGGCGGCGCCACCAGCGGCTTCTACTGGAACCCGCAGAAGAGGGGCGCCAAGTGCGCCGGCTGCCTGTGGACCCCGACGCGGCGCGCGGACGGCGGCGCCCCCCTGCCCATGCTGAAGCTCATCGAGCGGTTCGGCGCGGAGTTCGGGCCCGGCACCCGCTTCCGTGAGGTGAGGGTCGCCGCCGGCGACCGGCCCGCCGTGCGGGTCCTCGCCGACGACGACGCCGTCCTCGTGGTCAACACGCTGGCCCGCCCGATCAGCGCGAAGGTCGACGGCAAGCGGTTCGACCTGGCCGGGTACGAGGTGAAGTGGCTCGAACGCTGAGCCCCGCAGCTCCGCCCCGGCCTCCCGGAAGCAGTCCTCCCGCCGGCGGAACCTCCCGGAAGCGGACGCCCCCGGCAGCGGGCCTCCTCGGAGCGGGCCCGCCGGAGGGCCCGCCTCACGCCATCGTCACGAACCGCTGGACCAGCGAGGCGAGCAGCACCGCGAGCAGCGGCAGCGAGAACCAGAAGCTGCTCTGCAGCCACCGCTGCTGCCGCACGCTCGGCGCCGTCGCCACCCGCACCACCTCGCGCGTCGTGAGCAGCAGCGCGAGCGCCACGAAGGCCAGCGCCCCCACGACCGTCCACGGCGTCCACGTCACCTTCGGCCCGGCCGCCCAGTCCGCGGCCTGCGGGGCCTCGCCGTCCGGCCGCCCGCGCATGCCGTAGATGGTCGCGTCCTCGTTGCTGAAGACCTTCTTCAGCTCCTCGCGCTCGTCCAGGTGCTGGATGAGCCGCGGCTGCCACGTCTCGGAGTAGCCCGCGTCGAGCTCCAGGTACGTCGTCTGGCTGCGGTTGATCATCAGGTACGAGTGCGGGCCCGCGTCCTTGAGCGCCTTCACCAGGCCGGAGACCAGGACCGGATCGGCGGGCGCGAGCGTGGGGACGTACTCCACCTTCTCCATGTCTCGGGCGCCCCACGGCATGGCGGGCGTGACATTGTCGACCGTGTCGTCGCTCATCCAGAGCAGCCGTACCGTCGGGTCGTCGTGCGCGTACACGTACTCCATGGCCGCGACCTCGCCGGGGCGGATCCGCTCGAAGGGCTCGTTGCCCCAGCGCGCCACCAGGAAGCCGCCCATCAGGACGAGCCCGGCCATCAGCGCGGCGAGTGGCGCGAGGCTCACCCGGTCCCGGTCCCGCTCCTCCGCGGTGAGGCCGGCCCTCGGGAAGAGCGCGAGCCCGGCGAGCAGGGCCGCGCCGGGCAGCGCGAACATGAAGACGCGCAGCGCCATCTCGCCGCCGTAGGACTGCATGCCGAAACCGAGGAACGGCACGAAGGTCAGGACGAGGAGCGAGCGCTCGCTGTACCGGTAGAAGCGCCGCCGCCACCAGCCCCAGCAGGCGAACGCCAGCACGCCGCCGGCCATCGCCACGCGCGCGTACAGCACGAGCCGGTGCGTGGAACTGCCGCCCTCGATCCGGCCGGAGACCGACGAGGACACATTGCCGCCGACGCCCCCGACGCCGCCGAACAGCTCGTCGAAGTGCCCCGACCAGTAGGGCTCGGCGAGGAAGCCGAGCCACACGACGACGAACACACCGAGGAGCACGGGCAGACCGCGCAGCTCCGAGCGGCCGATGAGGACGAGCACCGTCAGGACGCCGAGCATCACGAACGGCGTGAGCTGGTGCGCGGCGACCGACGCCACGAAGATGCCGACGAGGATCAGCAGCAGTACGGCGCGCTCCCCGCGGCCCGTCGGCTCGACCTCCAGCTCGCCGGGGCGCCGCTTGGTCCACAGCACGCGCGGCGCGCGGAACCAGACCAGGAGGACGGCGATGAAGGCGAGGTAGAGCAGGTACGTGAAGCCCTGCGGGGAGAAGTAGTCCTGGCCCACCCAGCCGCTCAGGACGAAGATCCACAGCCCCGCCCACTTGGCGCGCCAGGCCGCCCGCATCGAGCGCACGAGCAGGAACATCGGCGCCAGGTACAGCACCTGGATGGCCGTCGGCCACCAGCGGATGACCTCGGTCATGTCCGAGACGCCGCACGCCTTCGCGACGAACGCGGCCGCGGCGAAGAAGCCCGGCCAGCTCCAGCGCGCGTCGAGATCGGGCGCGGCGGCGCCTGTCCTGTCGATGTACTCCATGAAGCCCAGGTGCTGCCAGGCCGTGGCGAACCGCGGCTCGGTCTCGATGACCGCGGGCAGCGCGTGCAGGGACACCACCGTGGCGAGGAGCGTCACCAGGAGCAGGCCCTTGATCGGCCGGTCCATCCAGAGCAGCACGGCGAAGACGACGATCAGCAGGGCCGCGCCGAGCAGCGTCGCCCTCGGCAGCACGGAGATCAGGCCGAGCCCGCCCATGTCCTCCAGGTCGGCGTCGCCCATGCCGAGCACGGGCACCCAGTACAGGGTGAGCGCGAGGGCCAGGAGCAGCGCCATGACGAGGACGTGGCGGCGGGGCGCGCGCGGGGGCGTGCCGCCGTCCGCGGAGGCGTCCTCGCCGGGCGCGCCCTCGGGGGGCGCCTTCCGGGGAAGCGGTTCCTCGGGGGGAGCCTCTTCGAGGAGCGGTTCCTCGGGGGGCTCCTCCCGCCGCTCCTTCAGCCGCTCCTCCAGCGGTTCTCCGAGCGGTTCCGCCGGCGGGGGCTCGTCGGCGGCGTCCCCGGCACGTGAGGTGTCGGCGTCGCGGGAGGCCGGCGTTCTCAGCGCCCACGTGGGCCGGTGGTCCATGTCGTCCCCCTCGCTCTCCGCCGCGGGCGTGCCGGGTGGCAGGGCCGTCCCCGCGGCGGGCGTGCCCGGTCCCGGCCGCACGTCGGGCCTGCGCTCCGGGTGGTCGAAGTCCAGTTGCACGGCGAGCTGCAGGGTGTCCGAGTCCAGGGACTCCCACAGCGCCCACGCGGGCCCGTGGCGCTCCTTGCCGTCGGCGCGGGCGGCGGCGCGGCGTATCGCCATCGTCGGCGCGTCGCGCGTGCCGAGGCCGGCCAGGTCCCCGTCGGGGGCCTCGCCCGCCGGGGGCCGGGCCGTGGGCGCGCTCCGCGTGACGCGGTACAGCTTCGGCGCGGCGATCGCCACGATCACCGCCAGGCTGGAGATCTCCGCGATGCCCGCGCCCGTCAGGCCCATCCGCGGCAGCAGGATCAGCGTCAGGCCGAGGACCAGGACGCAGAGCAGGCCCTGCAGCCAGGCGATCCCGGAGGTCTTGCTCTGCGCGCGCTGCACCGCGAAGTACGTCTCCATGACGACCCGCAGCAGCGCCCCCACGGCGAACCAGCGCAGCAGCGGGGTCGCGGCGTCCGCGTACGCCTGGCCGAACAGGCTCAGGATGAACGGCGCCGCGAGGAACAGGGTGCCGCACACCGGCAGCATGATCATCGCCATCCGGCGCAGCGCGGCACGGGTGTTGGCCGCGAGCAGCGCCGGGTCGTGCGCGCCCTCGACGGTCAGCGAGGCGCCCATGTTGATGGCGAGCAGGTTGACGGTGCCGCCGATGGTGGTGGTGATGTAGAAGTACGCGTTGTCGACCGAGCTGACCTGCGAGGCGACGATGACCGGCACGAGGTAGACGACGGCGAGCGAGAACAGCGAGCCGGTGTAGTCGCCGGCCAGGAAGCGGCCGATCTCGCGCAGCGTCGGCGGCTTCGTCCTGCCGTCGGTGGCCTTCACATGGCGCGGCACCAGGCGCCGGAAGACCAGCCAGCCGAGCGGGATCACCGACACCGCGATCGAGGCGACCCAGGAGACGAAGACACCCGCGGTCGGGACGGCCGCGGCCACGGCGATGAGCAGCCCCAGCTTGGCGACCGAGAAGACGGTGTTGCCGACCGGCACCCACAGCGCGTTGCGCAGCCCGGTGAGCACCCCGTCCTGGAGGGTGAGCACCGACCAGGCGACGACGGCGAGGACGAACCCGACACCGTGCACCGGACCGTGCAGGAACCGGTACGAGGGCCCCCACAGGTCCAGCGTGAGCAGGAAGACGCCCGCGGCGAGCGCCACGGCCACCGAACTTCCCGCGTACGTGCGGAAGATCAGCCTGCCCGTGGCGCGGCCCGCGATGGGGATGAACCGGGCGAGGGCGCCGGTCAGCGTCACGGCGGTGAGGCCCGCGAGGAGCTTCATCGCCGCGATCGCGGCCGAGCCCTGGCCGACCGCCGACTCCGAGTAGTAGCGGGCGGCGGCCAGCCAGAAGCCGACCCCGAGCACGCCCGAGATGCCCGTGTTGAGCATCAGGGCGTAGGCGTTGCGGAACAGCGGACTGCCGCCGTCCGCGCCCGGCAGGCGCATTCTGCGCGGCCTGCCGGACTTGCCGGACGGCGGCTGCCCGCCGCCGCTCTCGGGGCCGGTGACACCGGCCTGGGCGGTGGTCGTGTCAGACACGGGTGCGCATCGCCTTCCGGCGGATCTGTCGGGCTCTGCGGACCATGGCGTACCCCTTGGTGAGGGCACGGTCCCTGGCGAAGACGCGGGCGACGGCGCGCCCCTCCACGAGGCGCTCGAACTCCTCGGCCCCGGTGGCGCGGCGCACGGTGACCCGCCGCAGCGCGTACGGGCCCTGGCCGCGGCGGGCCAGGGAGTTGCCGACGGCGAGCGCCTGGGCGAAACCCGCCTCCCGCACGCGGGCGCGCACCCGGCGGTCCGAGTAGCCGTAAGGGTAGGCGAACGAGAGGGGCCGGGCGCCCAGCTCGTCGGCGACGATGTCGCGGCAGCGCCTCAGTTCGTGGCGCAGCTCGGCGCCGGGCAGCTGGTCCAGCTCGGGGTGGGTGTGGCTGTGGCCGCCGATCTCGGCGCCCGCCGCGGCCAGTTCGCGCACCTGGTCCCAGTCGAGCATGAAGTCCAGGGCGCCACCGGTGTCGTGCGCGCCGCGCAGCCAGCCGGTGGAGACGAAGAGCGTCGAGGCGAAGCCGTGCTTGGCGAGCACGGGCAGCGCGTACCGGTGCACGCCCTCGTAACCGTCGTCGAAGGTGACCAGGACGGGGCGCTCGGGCAGGGGCCGTCCGGAGCGCCAGGCCGCGGCGAGCCCGGCGGTCGTGAGCGGGGTGAAGCCCCGCTCCGCCAGCACCTCCATCTGGAGGGCGAACGCGTCGGGCGACACCGACAGCTCGTGCGTCGCCTCGTTCGGCGCGTGCGCCACCGAGTGGTACATCAGGATCGGCACGGGACCCGGCGCCCGGCTCATGCGGCGGCCCCCTCACCGGCCGCGCCCTGCCCGCCCCCGCGTTCCGCCGCCCCCTCGGCGGCGACGGCGTCCCCGGCGATCTCCACGACACGGAACGTGGTGCCGCCGCGCCTGGCGCGGAGGGCGCCGAGGGCGTAGCCCCCGGCGGCGGTGAGGACGCCGGCCACGATGGCGCCCGCCCGTCCCGCGCCGCCCGGCCGCCCGAGCACGGTGTCCCGCAGGCCGCGGCCGACGCCGGCCGGCAGGACGCGCGTGGTGTAGCGCCGCTCGGACTCCAGGCCCTTGGCGGCGCCGACGCTCCGGGCGACCAGGGCCTTGGAGAGCCCTTCGGCGTAGGTGCGGGAGCGGAAGTAGCGGAACCGCTCCCGCGCGGCGGGCACCCGGTGGTGGATCACCGCGCGGTCGTCGATGAGCAGGACCGCGTCCGGGGCGGCGCGGGTGAGGCGGATGCAGAACTCCGTCTCCTCGCAGCCGAGCGGCCTTCTGTCGCCGTCCCGCCCGATGCCGGTCGCGAAGCCGCCGGCGACGTCGAAGGCGGAGCGCCGGAACGCGGCGTTCCCGCCGAGCACGTTGCGCACGCGGACCCGGCCGGGCGGGAGCCCCTTGTACGTACAGCCGACGACCCAGTCGAACTCCTCGGGGAACCAGACGGGCCGCCGCTTCGACTCCCACAGCGGCATGGTGCGCCCGCCGACGGCGAGGACCCGCGGGTCCTCGAAGCCCGCGGCGAAGTGGCGCAGCCAGTCGCGCTCGGCGACGGCGTCGTCGTCGAGGAAGGCGACGACGGAGCCGCGGGACGCGGCGATCCCGGTGTTGCGTCCCGCGGAGAGGCCGCGCGGACCCGCGTTGGCGAGCACCCGCACCCCCTCGGTCTCCTTGTACTCCCCGGCCAGCCGTTCGAGGAGCGTGGCGTTGTGGTCGACCACGAGCAGGGTCTCCAGGGCGGGCAGCGACTGCGCGCCCACCGAGGAGACCGCCGCGAGGATGTCCTCCCAGCGGTCCTCGGTGTACACGCAGACGACCACGGAGATCTCCGTGCTCAAGACACCTCTCCCCGGCCGGCGCCGAAGGGGAGCACACGGGCGGCCTTGGGCTTCGAGCCGCGCCGGACGCGGTTCGAGCGCTCGTTGAGTATCACCTTCAGGACGCGCAGGCCGTCGCGGACGGCACGGAGGTTGCTGACGCCGTGTATCCGCAGGTACTCGTGGCTGGGAATCTCCTGGACCTTCAGGCCCGCCTTGACGACCCTGATGTTCATCAGGGTCTCGACCTCGAAGCCGGTGCAGTCCAGCTCGATCTTGTCCAGGCAGTGCCGCCAGAACGCGTTGTATCCGTAGCACAGGTCGGTGTAGCGGGCGCCGAACTTGGCGTTGACGACGGAGCACAGGACATGGTTGCCGAGCTTGCGTATCGGCGTCATGTCGTCCGTGCCGCCGCCGTTGGCGAACCGGGAGCCCTTGGCGAAGTCCGCGCCCGAGACGAGGGCGGAGACGTAGGAGACGATCTCCTGGCCGTCGGCGGAGCCGTCGGCGTCGACCATCACGATGATGTCGCCCGTGCACGCGGCGAAACCGGTGATCAGGGCGTCGCCCTTGCCCTTGCCGAGTTGGCGGACCACCTTCACGTCCGGCCACAGCTCACGGGCGACGGCCACGGTGTCGTCGGTGGAGTTCCCGTCCACGAGGACGACCTCGTGGATCCACTCGGGAAGTGTCTTGAAAACGTAGGGCAGATTCTCCGCCTCGTTCATGGCGGGAATAACCACGCTGACCGGCGGAGTGATCGCCAAATGCGTGGAGATCGGCCGGAAGTCGCGCGAGATCTCGTCTAACGGGTCCTGCCCGGCGTCTGCCGGGCGCACAAAAGAAGTCATGAGTCCGGTGGTCCCTCTCGTCCGGTGGACCGCCCGCCCCCGGGCGGTCCGGTAATTGATCCGGTTCGAAAGGGGGGTTCTCACAAGGCGCATGCCGAAATTGATCTCCGTACATGCCGAGTGAGCTGGCATAGCGCGGGACGTGACCCGGTCATGAAGCGACGCCGGGCACGGCACCCCCCTACCGCGCCCCGCACCGGAACCATCGCGATCTTGAGCCCTCCCCCAGATCGCATGACGTGATGGACCGTTGCGGGTGGATGTACGACGGTATTGATGATTGAGACTGTATGGCAAGACCTGGAACGTGGCCTCACGTTTTTCATGATTTGAGCTGTCTATGCGATCAGATGCGGACTTTCCTATTCCCTGCCACGTGATCGGATTTTACCCATCCGTTTGAGCAGCCTGTCAGCCGGATCAAACAATTCCGGCCTCGACAGGACGGTATTGCGCAGCGCCCTGACCGGCGCGCGTCGCGCCGTGTGTCCGAATGCCACCGGGTGGCGCAGGGCCACCCTGCCCTCGAAGACATCGATTTCACGCGTCTTGAGGGAGTCCTTGTACTCCTTCTGGCCACGGCCCAGATCGAGATACGCGATGCCGTCGGCGGCGGCCGCCTCCGCCATGCGCAGATGCAGCACCAGGCCGGGCGAGTACTTCGCGAACGCCGGGTCGTACGCCGGGAACCAGCAGGCGAGGACGCGCTCGCTGCGCAGCCCGAAGTGCGCCGCGACCGGGACGTCCGCCGCGTAGAGCACCGAGAGGACGCCGGCGAAGGACTCGCCCCTGGAGTGGAAGAGGCGGTGCACGAGCTGGGTGATCCACGGGTGCGCGAAGCGGTCGCTGCGGCCCGTCCTGCGGTACTGGGCCGACTTCCAGCCCATCAGGGCGGCCAGGGCCCGCGGGTCGCGCTCGTCGTGCACGTAGCGCACGGGGCCGTGGTCGCGGCCGAGCTTGCGCTCCTTGGCCAGAGTGGTGCGGGTGAACTTGGGGGAGCGCTCCCGCAGTCGACCGAGATAGACCTCATACCCCTGGTCGACGTCCATGACGGGGGACGGGAAGACGCCGCGCGCGCCCGCCTCGAACGGTCCCTGCCCGCTCGCGAGGTGGTCGAACTCCCAGACCGCGAGCCCGCAGGCCCGCAGCAGCTCCCGCGCGTCCCACGTGAAGCCGGGCCGGTGCACGAGGCCCTGGCAGTCCGAGACGCCGAGGCCGACGGCCCGGCCGACGCCGGTGACGGTCCGCTGGAAGGGGAAGAACGCGGCGGGCCCGCCGGCGTCCCGCGCGACCGCGATCCGCACCCCGCGCCGCTCGTGCCCCAGGGACAGGGTGAACTCGGGGGACAGGAAGGGGTTGGCGAGCTCCGGCGAGCCGTTGAGGTGCGCCTTGGACTGCCACGCGGTCCAGGCCGCCCGGTCGGCGGCCGTCAGCTCGCCGGGGCGGTGCACGGTTATGTTCACGTCAGGAAGTCCACTTTCTCACCGCGTGACGGCGCAGCCGCTGTGCCTCCAGGAGCAGCAGGACGAGAGCGCTCAGGACGGTCACGGCGACGACGCCGCCGCGCACCGACCACACGTGCAGCGCCAGCATGGCCTGCGCCACCAGCATGTTGACGGCGATGGAGCCGGCCACGGCGGCCACGGCCCTGCCCCACGGCTCCAGCGCCCGCAGCGCGGCGGCGATCGCCGCACCGGGCGCGGCGATCAGGAAGAAGAGCGTGAAGGGGCCGCGCAGCGGCGAGTCGAGGTCGACCAGCGCGAGCATCGCGCCGACGCCGCCCACGGCGACGGCCGCTCCCGCGAACAGCGGCAGCAGGTCCCGCGCCCGGTCCCGTGCCCCGGGCCGTGGCACGCCCGGTGTCGACGCCTTGCTCCGCATGGTCTGCATTGGCGACTTCGCCCCCCGACGCGCCGGATGCCGGGCTTCAATGTGTCGCAGCGTCAGGCGAACCGTCAAGACGGCCGGGAGAGGGGCGGGTGTTCCTCGCCATGCGCCTGGGACGCCAGGTGAACTACGCGCGTGCGCAGGGGAATTGCCGGTGAAATTATTGACATGGACACTATCGACGGGTCGGAGCCGCGTGCTACCACGGGGTAGCGGAAATCCTGCTTAGGGAGGCTCCATGAGATTGTCCCGGACCGCGGCATACCTGTCCTCGCTCCTCCTCGCCGCCGCCTTCGCCCTCACCGGGGCGGCGGCGGCACACGCGGCCCCCTCCACCGACGCCCGGGCGGCCACCGGATATGTGGCGCTCGGCGACTCCTACTCGTCCGGCGTCGGCGCCGGCAGCTACGACAGCTCAAGCGGCGACTGCAAGCGCAGCACCAAGGCCTACCCGGCCCTCTGGGCAGCGGCGAACTCGCCCTCCAGCTTCCACTTCACGGCCTGCTCCGGCGCTCGTACGGGTGACGTCCTGGCCAAGCAGCTCGGCCCGCTCGGCTCCGGCACCGGCCTCGTCTCGATCTCGGTCGGCGGCAACGACGCGGGCTTCGCCGACGTCATGACGACCTGTGTCCTGCAGTCCGAGAGCAACTGCCTGGCCCGCATCGCCCAGGCCCGCTCGTACGTCGACTCCACGCTCCCCGGCAATCTCGACAAGGTCTACTCGGCGATCAGCGCCAAGGCGCCCTCCGCCCAGGTGGTCGTCCTCGGCTACCCCCGCTTCTACAAGCTCGACGGCAGCTGCGTGGCCGGCCTCTCCGAGCGCGAGCGGGCCGCCATCAACAGCGCGGCCGACTACCTCAACACGGCCACCGCCAAGCGCGCCGCCGACCACGGCTTCACCTTCGGCGACGTCACGGGCGCGTTCACCGGGCACGAGCTCTGCTCCGGCAGCCCCTGGCTGCACAGCCTGAACATCTTCAACCCCGGCGAGTCCTACCACCCCAAGGCCGCCGGACAGTCCGGCGGCTACCTTCCCGTCCTCACCTCGGCTGCCTGACCTCCGCGGGCCGCGCGTAGGCGTTCGGTGGGGAGGAGGCCCCGTCCGTCGGGGTCTCCTGCCCCTGCTCGCACGCCACCGAGTACTCCACGGAGTTCGACGTCGCGGAGACGGGGCCGCGCACCTGTACGTGGACCGCGTCCGTCCACGTCTCCGAACCGGTGCTGTACCCCGTCTCCGTGTGTGCGACCTGCCGTGTCTTCGTGCCGCCCGAGGAGAAGGGCAGCGTCTTCCACCCCGGGTCGCTCGACTCTCCCGACCTGGTGACCCAGCGGTACCGCACGTCGGCCGGGACGCGCCCCACCGTGAAGGTGGCCGTGAACGACGGCGCGCGGCCCGCGGCCGGGGGACAGGCGCCCTTGTACCGGGTGCGGGAGCCCTCGACCCGCACCTTCACGCTCTGCGCCGGCTGGGTGGTGGTGCCACCGTCGCCGCCGTTGCCCCCGTTCCCGCCGTTCGTCGAGCCGCCGTCGCCGCCACCGCCGTCACTCCCGCCGTCCGACGAGCCGTCGCCGTCCGATGAGCCGCCGTCCGACGAGCCTTTCGACCCCTCCGACGAACCGCCGCCCTTGCTCCCGCCGTCGTCCGACCCGCCGGAGGCGCTGTGGGGCGAGCCGCCCCCGCTGTTCCCGCCGCCACCGTCCCGGCCGAGCAGGGCGTACGCGATCCCGCCGACGGTGAGGGCGAGCACCACGAGTCCGGCGACGAGCAGGACGAGCACGCGGCGCCGCCGGTCCGCCTCCGCCGCGTCCGGCTCCGGGGCGACGTGCCGCGCCGAGGTGTCGGGCAGCGGGGCGGGCGGCGGCGGCCCGTACGGGTGCTCGGCCGTGACGGTCGGCCGGTGGGGGAGGGCGGTCCCGGTGGACGGCCTGCCGCCGGCGGCGACGAGCCGCAGGTCGCTCTCGGCGTCGGCAGCGGACGTCCGCTCGGCCGGGTCCTTGCGCAGCAGCCCCTCGATGACCGGGGCGAGCGGCCCGGCGTTGCGCGCGGGCGGCAGGTCGTCGTCGACCACTGCCCGCAGTGTGCTCAGCGGGGTGTCCTGACGGAACGGAGAGCTGCCCTCCACGCAGGCGTACAGCAGCACGCCGAGCGACCACAGGTCGGAGGCGGGGCCGGGGCGCTGCCCCAGCGCGCGCTCGGGGGCGAGGAACTCCGGGGAGCCGACGACCTCTCCGGTCATCGTCAGCGCGGAGCTGCCCTCGACCATGGCGATGCCGAAGTCGGTGAGGACGACGCGGCCGTCGTTGGCGATCAGGACGTTGCCGGGCTTGACGTCGCGGTGCAGGACCCCGGCGTCGTGGGCGGCGCGCAGGGCCGCGAGCAGCTCGGAGCCGATGCGGGCCGTGCGCTGCGGCGGCAGGGTTCCCTCCGCCTCCAGCACGTCGGAGAGCGAGAGGCCCCGCACGACCTCCATGACGATCCAGGGGCGGCCCTCCTCCATCGCCACGTCGTAGACGGTCACGACGTTGCGGTGCGGGATGCGGGCGGCGGCCCAGGCCTCCCGTTCGAGGCGGGCGTAGAGTCGGTCGACCTCGCTCGCCGGGAGCCCGGCGGGCGCGCGCACCTCCTTGACGGCGACCTCACGGCCGAGCACTTCGTCACGGGCCCGCCACACGGTGCCCATGCCGCCCTCGCCGAGGGGCGAAAGGAGCCGGTACCGCCCGGCGATCACGCGCTCTGGCTGGCTCACGGGGCGCCCCCATCCGCAGCGGTGCGTTTCTCCACAAAAGTAGCCACGTGAGATAGCCCACGTCGACCCGGCGGGAACAGGAGGCGGCGTGAACGGAGTCCCGCCGTGGTGCGGCGGCAAGGGTGCTCCCCCGCGCCATATGTCCAACTCGCCCTGGAATCAGGTGGATGCGGGGCGTTGTTGTCAACCTCCTTACGGGGAAGGTGAATCCTGCCACCGGGATACACGGGCGTCGCGGTGGGGCGATAGGGTTAACTTGCCCTGGGCCGGGTGCCCTCGTACGGGTGGGGAGTGACATGGAACAGATAACGGTGCGCAGCAGGGCGCGTGTCCCTGCGATCACGTGTGGGAGCAGTGCGACCAGCACGCGCCTCGACCGCCATCTCTCGGTGCTGGGCGGCCCCGCCGTCCCGCAGCGCGAGTCGCACGAGGCGACGCTGCTGATGCGTGAGCTGACTTCACGTGACGCCGCGCACGCCCGTGGCGGCAGGGGTGCACGAGTGAGGCACGTCTCGCTCTTCGCGCCACTGCGCAGGCTGCGGCGCTCGCTTTTCGGCGGACGCTGAAGCACGGGTGGTCCCCGGGACTGAGCCGCCGCTCCGCGGCGGATCTTTCCCACCCACCCGTTCCCCCTCGTCCCTCCCTTGCCTCACCCGCATCACACCCGTACCCCCCGTCACACCCCGCACCCCCAGAACGTCCCGCCGCCCCGCGCGCACCGGTTGACGAAACATCACGCCCCCGCTCTCACCCGCGCGCGTACCGCCGCACGGCCGCCGGCACGCACAGGGCCAGCAGAAGCAGACACCACGCGATCGAGCCCGCCGCTGGGTGGGCGACCGGCCAGGCGGCGCCCGTCGGGACGGGAGCGTTGCCGAAGAGGTCGCGTATCGCCGTCGCCACCGCGCTGATCGGATTCCACTCGGCGACCGTCCGCAGCCAGCCGGGCAGCCCGTCCGTCGGGATGTAGGCGTTCGACAGCAGCGGCAGGATGAACGTCGCGCCGCCCAACTGCCCCGCCGCCTCCTCGCTCCGCGACACCAGGCCGAGCAGGATGCCGATCCACGTCGCCGTGAACCGGAAGAGCAGCAGCAGCCCGAACGCGCCGACCGCGGCGGGCGCGCCGCCGTCGATCCGCCACCCCATCGCCAGCCCCACGAGCATCAGCGGCACAAGACCCACCGCCGTGGTGACCAGATCGGCCGCGGCCTGCCCGAGCGGTACGGCAGCACGGCTCACCGGCAGCGTCCGCAGCCGGTCCATCACTCCTCGGTGGGAATCCTGGGCGGCGGTGAACATCCCGGTCATGATGCCGTTGGCGGCGGTCGCGACGAGCATGCCCGGCACCAGATAGGCGCGGTAGTCCGAGCCCGGCATCGCGAGGGCGCTGCCGAAGACGTAGCCGAAGAAGAGCAGGAAGACGATGGGCATCGTCTGGGTCATGACCAGGATGGCGGGGGCGTGCCGCACGCGCCGCAGATGCCGGCCGAGCATGGCGGTGCCGTCGTAGAGGATGGCGCTCATGAAGGGACCTCCGAGGTCGGGGGAGAGGGGAGGGTGGGCGCCCGGCTCACGGGACCAGGCGCAGGAAGACGTCGTCGAGCGTCGGGGCCCGCAGGCTCACGTCCACGAGCGGGACCCCCGCGGCGTCCAGCTCCCGGACCAGGCGGGGCAGAGTGAGGGCCGGGTCGGGAGAGACCACGCCCACGGTCCGCCGCTCCGCGTCGAGGACCGGTTCGGCGCCGGTCAGCTGGTCGAGCACCACGGCGGCCGCGGGCACGGCCGCGTCCTCGGCGACGACGACCTCCGCGTAACTCCCCATCCGCGCCTTCAGCTCCGCGGGTGTGCCGCGGTGCGCCGCGCGCCCGCCGTCGATCAGCACCACCTCGTCGGCGAGCTGATCGGCCTCCTCCAGGTACTGCGTGGTCAGGAGCACCGTCGTGCCCTCGCCCGCCAGCTCGCGCACGGCCTCCCAGATGCCGTTCCTGCTGTGCGGGTCGAGCCCCGTGGTCGGCTCGTCGAGGAAGAGCACGGCCGGCGGCACGATGAGACTCGCCGCGAGGTCGAGGCGGCGCCGCATGCCGCCGGAGTACGTCCGCGCGGGCCGCTCCGCCGCCTCGGTGAGCCCGAACCGCTCCAGGAGTTCGTCGGCGTGCGCGCGGGGCGCCCTCAGCAGCCGGGCGAAGAGCCGCAGGTTCTCGCGGCCTGTCAGGTCGCCGTCGACCGAGGCGTACTGCCCGGTGACCCCGATGCGGCGGCGCACGGCCGCCGGGTCCCGCACCACGTCGTGACCCGCGACCCGCACGGTCCCCGCGTCCGGCGCGAGGAGCGTGGTCAGCACCCGGACTGCCGTCGTCTTCCCCGCGCCGTTGGGGCCGAGCAGTCCGCACACGCTCCCTTCGGCGACGGCGAGGTCAAGGCCGCGCAGCGCGTGGACGGCCGAGCCGCCGGAGCCGAAGCGCTTCGTCAGACCTTCACTAAGTACAGCGTACGTAGATGGCATGGTGTCACCGTACCTCACTACGTACGCTGTACGTAACTACTATGGGAGCGAGGTGATGATCCATGGCGGGCCGAGCGGCCGAACCGGAAGTGATCTGGGCGCGCCCCGAGCGTGCGGGCCGTGGCCCGAGGCCCGCGTACAGCAGGGCGGACATCGCGGCGGCGGCGGTCCGCATCGCCGACGCGGACGGCATCGACGCGGTATCCATGCGGCGCGTGGCGGGCGAGCTGGGCTGCGGCACGATGTCGCTGTACAACTACGTGCCGCGGAAGGAAGACCTCTACGAACTGATGGTCGACGCTGTCAGCGGTGAGTACGAGCTGTCCGAGGCGGCCGTCGGCGGTGACTGGTACGCGGGGATGCTGGGCCTGGGTCGCCAGACCCGGGACATCCTGCGCCGCCACCCATGGCTGACACGGGTGATGTCGACGGGCCACGCCTTCAGCCCCAACGCCTTGCGCTACCTGGAGCACTGCCTGGGCGTCCTTGACGGCCTCGCCGCGCCCCAGGGCACGAAGATGGAGCTCATCGCGATGGTCAACGGCACGGCGATGACCGCGGTCGCCCACGAGATCGCCATGGCCGAACGCGCCAGGGGGCTGCCGTGGTCCGAGGAGCAGGAGCAGCGGGTCCGCTCCGCCTATCTGCACGGCCAGTTGGCCGACGGCGCGTATCCGCGGCTGGCGAGGGTGATGGCGGAGGGCCCGGCGCCGGGCGATCCGGACGAGAGCTACGAACGCGCGCTGCGCCGACTGCTCGACTCGTTCCGCCGAGAGCCCGCGCCGTGACACGGGCGCCGGCTCTGACGCTCAGAGCAGGGCGAACTGCCCGTCGGGTCCCTCTTCGCGGTGGTCGAGGACGGAGGCGGGGCGACGTGCGGCGTCCGGCACGGGCAGGACGCCCGCCCGGCCGAGATCGCCCGCGGTGATCCGAGGAGCCTCCGTCGACGCCAACTCCCGCTGCTCGGGCCTCAGTTCCGCGAGCAGGGCCAGGACCGTGATCAGTTCGAGCAGCTCCGACGTCCAGGCCTGCGGCCACGTCCGGGGGCGGATGGCCGCAAGCGACCCCGGCTGCGCGTCCGCGTCGGCCGTGCGCGCGCCGAACCAGTGCTCGATCACCCGCACCCCGCTCACCTCGAACTCCCACGCCTCCTTCGGCACCGGTGAGATGACGCCCTCGTCGCCGATCTGCAGGACCCGCTCATCGGCGTCGTACGACAGTGAGCAGGGGCGCGCGGGCAGGGGCGCGCGGACATAGGGCCTGCGCCCGCCGGGCAGCTTCGGGCGCTCACCGTCGCCCCGCAGATGCAGCCGCAGCATCCGCTCGCCCAGGTCGGCGCCGCGCGCCCAGACTCCGGGGTCGGAGGTGAGCGGCACCCGGCAGCCCGCCGCCGAAGCCGTCCCCGTGGCGAGGGCGAAGGCGAGCAGCGACCGCGCGGTGACCTCGTGGCCGAGGAGCTGCGACAGATGCCCGGCGAGCCCCGGCGCCAGGTTGGGCTCGACGGCCCCCGGGCGGCGGAAGAGCGGCCGGATGCGGCCGGGGCGTCCGGCGGGGGAGCGCCCGTCCGGCAGCACGGCCGAGGCGAGGACGGCGGGCCCCGCGGCGCCGGGCACGTAACCCTGTTCGACGGCGAAGAGCTGGCCCTCGCCCGCGACCCGCCACAGTTCGGGGCGGGCCACGTCCAGGAGGCGGTGGTCGGGGATCAGCCACTGCTCGTCGAAGGGGCCGTGCAGGACGCGCACCGGCTCGGGGCAGGGGCCCGACTCCCTGGCCAGGCGGCCGGTGCCCCCGGCGTGGCCGGGGAGCTGGGCGACCGCGGTGTGCGGTGTGCGGGAGCGCGTGGGGCGGAACAGGGCCTCGCGGTCCTCGCCCGTCGCGCGGACCAGCGTGTCCCAACGGGCCCTCAGCGATGCGGCGTCCGGCGCCATCGGCCACCCGCGGCCCGGCCGGAGCGGTGCGACGGACCACGGCATGAGATCCGCGAGCAGCGGCGCTTCGTCGTGCGTCACGCCCGGCATCGTAACCCCCTGGGACTACGTCGCCTCCAGCGTGACCGAGAAGGAGAAGCGGTCGCCGCGGTAGTGGATGCGGGCCACGTCCAGGGCCCGTCCTTCCTCGTCGTAGGTGACGCCGGTGTAGTGCAGGATCGGGCTGAGCAGCGGCACTTGCAGGAGCCGGGCGGTCTCGGGATCGGCGAGCGTGGCCTCGACGGTGTCGGTGATCCGGCTGATCCTGACGCCCACCACGTCGCGCAGCACCTTCGTCATCGGCCAGCGCGCGAGGTCGTCGGGGTCGATGCGGGCGGCGAGCTCCGGGCGGACGAAATTGCGGGCGTGGTTGGTCGGCTCGCCCGTCTTCTCGTCGCTGCGCAGCCGGTGGTACGTGGCCACCTCGGCGGAGTCGGGGAAGTACGCCGCGAGTTCGGCGGCCGGCGGGGCCGAGCCGTGGTCGAGCAGCTCGGTGGTCATGCCCGACTGCTGGGCCACGATCGCGTCGACCGAGCCGAGCAGGCGGACGGGGGCGCCGCGCCGGGCGCTCGGCTCGATGAAGGTGCCGCGCCGCCGGTGGCGGGTGATGAGCCCCTCGTCCTCCAGCTCCTTGAGCGCCTGCCGCATGGTCAGCACGCTCACCCCGTAATGCCCCGCCAGCTGCTCCTCGGTGGGCAGCCGGAGCGGGGCGTCGGGGGTGCGGCCGAGTATCGAGGCGCGCAGGGACTGCGACACCTGGTACCAGAGCGGCAGCTTTCGGTTCAGGACGATCGAGTCCGGTGCGAAAGCAGTCACGGTCTCTCCGGGTCAGTTGCGGAAGTGGCGCTCCAGACCCTGCCACACGTCGTCGTACCCACGCTGCAGGTGGGACGCCTGAGCCGCCTGCTCCGTGGCCGTCACCGGCCACCGCGTCTCGAACATGAAGGCGAGGCCGTCGTCGATCTTCTGCGGCCTCAGCTCCGCCGCCGAGGCCTTCTCGAACGTCTCGCGGTCCGGGCCGTGCGCCGACATCATGTTGTGGAGCGAACCACCGCCGGGGACGAAGCCCCCTTCCCCGGCCGCCTTCGCGTCGTACGCGCCCTCGATCAGGCCCATGTACTCGCTCATCACGTTCCGGTGGAAGTACGGGGGCCGGAAGGTGTCCTCGCCCACCAGCCAGCGCGGCGCGAAGACGACGAAGTCGACGCCGGCGAGGCCGGGGGTGTCGGACGGCGAGGTGAGCACCGTGAAGATCGACGGGTCCGGGTGGTCATAGCTGATCGAGCCGATGACGTTGAAGCGGTGCAGGTCGTAGACGTACGGGACGTGGTTGCCGTGCCAGGCCACCACGTCGAGCGGCGAGTGGTCGTACGTCGCGTGCCAGAGGTTGCCGCAGAACTTGTTCACCACCTCCACCGGGCCCTCGACGTCCTCGTACGCGGCGACGGGCGCCCGGAAGTCGCGTGCGTTCGCCAGGCCGTTGGCGCCGATCGGGCCGAGGTCGGGGAGCTGGAAGGGGGCGCCGTAGTTCTCGCAGACGTACCCGCGGGCGCTCGCGTCGAGGAGTTCCACGCGGAAGCGGACGCCGCGCGGGATCAGCGCGACCTCGCCGGGCTCGGCGTGCAGCAGCCCGAACTCGGTGCGCAGGAGCAGGCCGCCGCGCTCGGGCACGATGAGCAGCTCGCCGTCCGCGTCGCTGAACACCCGGCCGGTCATCGAGGCGTTGGCGTGGTAGAGGTGGATGCCCATGCCGGTGCGCTGGGCCGCGTCGCCGTTGCCGCCCAGCGTCCACAGGCCCGCGAGGAAGTCCGTGCCGGGGGCCGGCTCGGGGAGCGGGTTCCAGCGCAGCCGGTTCGGGTCGGGCGCCGACTCGGTGAAGGGGGCGGTGCGGACGCCGCCGTTGTCCACGCGGGTGAAGCGCGGGTGCGCGGCCGAGGGGCGGATGCGGTACAGCCACGAGCGGCGGTTGTGCGCCCGCGGCTCGGTGAAGGCCGAGCCGCTGAGCTGTTCCGCGTAGAGCCCGAGGGGGGCGCGCTGGGGCGAGTTGCGGCCGTGCGGCAGGGCGCCGGGCACCGCCTCGGAGCTGTGTTCGTTGCCGAAGCCGGAGAGGTAGCCCAACCCCTCGGCGGTCTTGCGTGCCTCGCCTTCGCCGGCTCGGCCCGTGGTGCTCGTGCGGTCCCCGCTCATCATGGCTCCCTCTGCAATCATTCCTATGGGACACCGTAGGATTGGAGGTTTCCTTCCGCAAGGGGAAGCCAAGAACATGAGGGGTGCTCTACTCTCCCGGGATGCGCCAGCCGAAGCCGCCCAGGGAACCGAAGGCCCCGGCCTCGATGCGCCGCGTGCCCGTGCAGGAGCGCAGCGCCGAGCGGCTGGCCCGCATCCTCGACGCCTGCGCCGCCGTCCTCGACGAGGTCGGCTACGAGAACCTCACCACCCGGGCCGTCGCCCTCCGCGCCGGCGTGCCGATCGGCTCGGTCTACCGGTTCTTCGGCAACAAGCGCGCCCTCGCCGACGCCCTGGCCCACCGCAACCTCGACCGCTACGCCGAACGCGTCGCGGCCCGCATGGCCGACGTCGCCCGGGGCGACTGGCGCGGCGCGGTCGACGCCGCCTTCGACGAGTACCTCGCGATGATGCGCACCGTCCCCGGCTTCGGCCTCGTGGACTTCGGCATCCCCTCGGCGCCCGACGCCATGCCGGACGCCAACGAACAGGTCGCCGAACGGGTGGCGGCGCTGCTCGCGGACCACCTGGACCGGCCGCTGGAGGGCCGGCTGCGCAGGACCGTGGCGGTCGGCGTCGAGGCGGTCGACGCCGTGCTCCAGCTCGCCTTCCGGGGCCGCCCCGGCGGCGACCCGCACCTGGTCGAGGAGGCGCGGACCCTGCTGCACGCCTACTTCGCGCGGACGCTCGACTGACCGCCGCCGGTTGCGCCTCTCGTACGCGTACCTCGTTGACCAGGAGTTTTGCGCTTATTGCTCGCACGTCAACATCTTGTTAACGCTCGATTGCGGGTCCTAACGTCATCCGGACCGCCAGACCTGGTGGGAGTTCGATGGTGAACGTTAGGTAGCCCCCATGCTGACAATCCTCGGATTCGTCATGATCGCCACCTTCCTGGTGCTGATCATGATGAAGAAGATGTCGCCGATCGCGGCACTGGTGCTGATCCCCGCTCTCTTCTGCGTGTTCGTGGGGAAGGGAGCCCATCTCGGGGACTACGTCCTCGAAGGCGTCGGCAATCTGGCGCCCACGGCGGCCATGCTCATGTTCGCCATCGTGTACTTCGGCGTCATGATCGACGTCGGCCTCTTCGACCCGATCGTCCGGGGCATCCTGCGCTTCTGCAAGGCGGACCCGGTCCGCATCGTGGTCGGCACCGCCGTGCTCGCCGCGATCGTCTCCCTCGACGGCGACGGCTCGACCACCTTCATGATCACGGTCTCGGCGATGTACCCGCTCTACAAGCGCCTCAAGATGAGCCTCGTGGTCATGACCGGCGTCGCCGCCACCGCCAACGGCGTCATGAACACCCTGCCCTGGGGCGGCCCCACCGCCCGCGCCGCGACCGCCCTGAAGGTCGACGCCGCCGACATCTTCGTCCCGATGATCCCGGCGCTCGCCATGGGACTCGTCGCCGTCTTCCTGCTCTCCTACGCGCTCGGCCTGCGGGAGCGCAAGCGGCTCGGCACGCTCTCGCTCGACGAGGTCCTCCACAAGGAGACCGCCACGGCCGACGAGACGGTCCTCGTGGGCGCGGGCGGCGCCGGCGGCCGTACGCCGCTCACGAAGAAGACCACCGGAGGCGGCGGCGAGGCCCCGGGAGCGGACGCGGAGGACGCCGGCGAGGACGCGGCGGAGGACGGCTTCCAGGGCCTCGACCCGCACCGCGCCACCCTGCGCCCCAAGCTCTACTGGTTCAACGCGGGCCTCACCGTCCTGCTGCTCACCGCCATGATCATGGAGTGGCTGCCGATCCCGGTCCTCTTCCTGCTCGGCGCCGCGCTCGCCCTCACGGTCAACTTCCCGCACATGCCCGACCAGAAGGCCCGTATCGCCGCCCACGCGGAGAACGTCCTCAACGTCGCCGGCATGGTCTTCGCCGCCGCCGTCTTCACCGGCGTCCTCACCGGCACCGGCATGGTCGACAGCATGGCCACGTGGCTCGTCGACGCCATCCCCGAGGGCATGGGCCCGCAGATGGGCCTCGTGACCGGGCTCCTCTCCCTGCCGCTCACCTACTTCATGTCGAACGACGGCTTCTACTTCGGCGTCCTGCCGGTCCTCGCCGAGGCGGGCCAGGCGCACGGCGTCAGCACCCTGGAGATCGCCCGCGCCTCCATCGCCGGGCAGGCGCTGCACATGTCGAGCCCGCTGGTGCCCGCCGTCTACGTCCTGGTCGGGATGGCCAAGGTCGAGTTCGGCGACCACACGCGGTTCACCGTCAAATGGGCCGTCCTCACCTCGCTGGTGGTGCTCGGCTCCGGCATCCTCTTCGGCATCATCTGATGCCTGACGCCTCGGCCCGGCCCGGTGGCAGGGGCTGGCTGCTCCGTCTCGTCATCGCCTTCAGCTTCGCGCAGGGGGCGGTGTCGATGGCGCGGCCCGCCGTCTCCTACCGGGCCCTGTCCCTGGGCGCCGACGAGCGTGCCATCGGCGTCATCGCGGGCGTCTACGCCCTGCTCCCGCTCTTCGCGGCCGTCCCCCTCGGCCGCAGGACGGACCACGGGCGGTGCGCCCCCCTGCTGCCCGCCGGCGTCGTCCTGATCGCCGGCGGCTGCGCCCTGAGCGGCACGGCGGGCTCGCTCGCCGCGATGGCGGCGTGGAGCGGTGTGATGGGGCTCGGCCACCTCTGCTTCGTGATCGGCGCGCAGTCGCTCGTCGCCCGGCAGTCCGCGCCCGAGGAACAGGACCGCAACTTCGGCCACTTCACCATCGGCGCCTCGCTCGGCCAGCTGGCGGGCCCGCTCGCGGCGGGCGCCCTGATCGGCGCGGACATCGACCGTACGAGCGCCTTCGCGCTGTTCGTCTCGGCGGCGGTCGCCGCTCTCGCCCTGGGCTCGCTGTGGCGCATCGAGCACGTCCGCTCCGCGGGCCCCCGCCCCGAGCGGGCGGCGAAGGCGCCGGTCCTCGGCATCCTGCGCGCCCGTGGCGTGCCCGCGGGCATCTTCATCAGCCTGGCCGTGCTCTCCGCGACGGACATCCTCACGGCCTATCTGCCCGTGGTCGGCGAGGACCGCGGCATCGCGCCCGCCACGGTCGGCCTGCTGCTCTCGCTGCGGGCCGCGGCGACCATCGCCTGCCGGCTGGTGATGACCCCGCTGATCGGGCTGCTCGGCCGCACCGCGCTGATCGTCGTCACCTGCTCGCTCGCCGCGCTGCTCTGCGCGGGGGTCGCGCTGCCCGTGCCCGTGTGGGCGCTCGGCGTCATGCTCGTGCTGCTCGGCTTCTGCCTGGGTGTGGGCCAGCCTCTGTCGATGACGACGGTCGTCCAGGCGGCTCCGGACGAGGCCCGCTCCACCGCCCTCGCGCTCCGGCTGACCGGCAACCGGCTCGGGCAGGTCGCCGCACCCGCCTCCGCCGGCCTGATCGCCGGGGTGGCGGGCGTGGCGGCGCCGTTCGTGATGCTGGGCGGGCTGCTGCTCGTCGCGGCGGGCCTCGGCGCGCGCAGCCGCCCCGGGGGTTCCGGCAAGAGCGAGGGCCCCGGCGAGCGGGAAGACCCCGATGAGCGCGAGGAACCCGGTGAGCGGGATCGGCCCGTCCGGGCCGGCGACCCGGGGCCTACCGCTCCTCGCCCGTGAAGTCCCACACCGCACGCGCGCCGGGGCCGACGGTGAGGGTGGAGTTGCCGATCCGCTCCACGTGCCGCTGCTCGGCCGCCTTGTTGAGCGCGAACGTGAACCGCTTCAGGCCCGCCCGGTCGCGGGGCGCGGTGTCCAGCCGGATCGTGGTGCCGCCGCCGGCCGCGACGACGCCGCCCGCCACTTCCCGGACCCGGAAGCCGCCCGCCCGCAGCAGCGGCACGGTGTTGTCCAGGTCGCGCTCGGTGACCGCGAAGCGGACCGAGGTCACGTCGCGCATCAGGCGCTCGCGGTAGGTGTCGGGGAGGTAGCGCTCGCGGCCGACGTCCCCGGGGTGGGAGGCCGGCTCGGTCTTGCCGCGCGGGTCGGCGAAGTACTCCGGCCGGTACTCCATGGCCCAGGCCCCGAAGGCGTCGTACTGGTCGGTGGTGAAGATGAAGTCGAACCACGGCACGGGGACGCCGTCGCCGAAGTCCCGGGTCTGCACACCCTCGATCGGCTTCTCGATCCCCGCGTCCCGCAGCCGCTCCAGCACGGTCGCGAAGTCGCCGTCGCGCTCGGTGGAGACCGCGAGCCCGGCGCTGCCATGCTCCGTGCCGGGCAGGTCGCCGACCCCGAAGAGTTCGAGATAGGTCTCGCGGCCCTTGAGGTAGCGCCCGGTCCAGGTGCCCTGGGAGCCGGTCGTGGTGCGCACCTCGAAGTCGGCGAACTTCGGGAGGTAGTCGGAGTGTTCGATGGCGTCGGCGGTCTCGCGGTCGAGCACGCCGTACGAGTGGTTGTAGAACAGCAGCTGTCGGTCGGTCGGTGGCTTCTCCTCGGCCCGCGCCGTCCTCGTCCCGCCGTCGGGCACCCCGAGGAGCGTGGCCGCGAGGGCCGTGGCGAGGACCGCGGTCATCCGTAGCTTGCGTCGCAGCAGCAGCATGCGTATGAGCGTAGGACGCGGTGGAGCGCGGACGCCGCTGTTCCGTGAACCACACGCCGGGAGATGCCCCTGGTGCCCCAAAACTAACAGCGCTAGTTTGTACGCGGACGCCAGAGCCCGTGCCATGGCGCCGGATGCCCGGCCGGGGTGCCGGCACAGGCTCCCAACCTGGAGGTATGCGATGAAGGCCCACGACGGGATGTACATCGGCGGCGCCTGGCGCCCGGCCGCAGGCGCCGGCACGATCACGGTCGTCGACCCGGCGGACGAGCGGCCCGTCGGCCAGGTCCCCGCGGGCTCGGCCGAGGACGTCGACGCCGCCGTCCGCGCCGCCCGCGCCGCCCTGCCCGGCTGGGCCGCGACGCCGCCCGTCGAGCGCGCCGCGCTGATCGGGGCGCTCCGCGACCGGCTCGCCGCCCGCAAGGACGAGATCGCCGAGACCGTCACCGCAGAGCTGGGCTCCCCGCTGCCGTTCTCGCAGACCGTGCACGCGGGCGTGCCGGTCCTGGTCGCGGGATCGTACGCGGAGCTGGCCGCGACCCACCCCTTCGAGGAGAAGGTCGGCAACTCCACGGTCTACCTGGAGCCGGTCGGCGTGGTCGGCGCGATCACCCCCTGGAACTACCCCCTGCACCAGATCGTCAACAAGGTGGCCCCCGCGCTCGCGGCCGGCTGCACGGTGGTGCTCAAGCCCGCCGAGGACACCCCGCTCACCGCCCAGCTCTTCGCCGAGGCGGTGCACGAGGCGGACATCCCCGCGGGCGTCTTCAACCTCGTCACCGGCCTCGGCCCGGTCGCGGGGCAGGCGCTCGCCGAGCACGAGGGCGTCGACCTCGTCTCCTTCACCGGCTCCACGGCCGTCGGCAGGCGGATCGGCGCCGCGGCCGGGGCCGCGGTCAAGCGCGTCGCCCTGGAGCTCGGCGGCAAGTCCGCCAACGTCATCCTGCCGGGCGCCGACCTCGCCAAGGCGGTCAACGTCGGCGTCGCCAACGTCATGTCCAACTCCGGCCAGACGTGCAGCGCCTGGACCCGCATGCTGGTCCACACCGACTCCTACGACGAGGCGGTGGAGCTGGCCGCGGCCGCCGCCGCCAAGTACGGCCCCCGCATCGGCCCGCTCGTCAACGCGGTGCAGCAGGCCCGCGTCCGCGGCTACATCGAGAAGGGCGTCGAGGAGGGCGCCCGGATCGTGGCGGGCGGCCCCGAGGCGCCCAGGGAGCGCGGCTACTACGTGCAGCCCACGGTCTTCGCCGACGTCACCCCCGAGATGACCATCGCCCAGGAGGAGATCTTCGGCCCGGTGCTCTCCCTCATCCGCTACGAGGACGAGGAGGACGCCCTGCGCATCGCCAACGGCACGGTGTACGGCCTGGCGGGCGCGGTGTGGGCCGCCGACGACGCCGAGGCCGCCGCCTTCGCCCGGCGCATGGACACCGGGCAGGTCGACATCAACGGCGGCCGCTTCAACCCGCTCGCGCCCTTCGGCGGCTACAAGCAGTCCGGTGTCGGCCGCGAACTCGGCGCGCACGGCCTCGCGGAGTACCTCCAGACGAAGTCCCTGCAGTTCTGAGCCGTCCCGCCGCCCCGCAGCCCCGAGCCAGCCAACTTCCCAAGGAGTACGTGAACGTGGTCCGCGCCGCCATCCTCCCCGCCGTCGGCTCCCCGCTGGAGATCGCCGCCATCGAGCTGCCGGAGCCGGGGCCCGGCCAGGTCCGGGTGCGGCTCGCCGCCGCCGGGGTCTGCCACTCCGACCTGTCCCTGTCCAACGGCACGATGCGGCTCCCCGCGCCCGCCGTCCTCGGCCACGAGGGCGCGGGGACGGTGGTCTCCGTGGGCGAGGACGTCACGGGGTACGCGCCCGGCGACGCCGTCGTCCTGAACTGGGCCCCGTCCTGCGGCGTCTGCCATGCCTGCTCGCTCGGCGAGGTGTGGCTCTGCGCCGACGCCCTGGCGGGCGCCGCCCGGGTCCACGCGCGGCGTCCCGACGGCACGGAACTGCACCCGGGCCTGAACGTCGCCGCCTTCGCCGAGGAGACCGTGGTCCCGGCCCGCTGCCTCCTGCCCGCGCCGGACGGCGTCCCGCTCACCGACGCAGCCCTGCTCGGCTGCGCCGTCCTGACCGGGTACGGGGCCGTGCGCCACTCCGCGAAGGTCCGCGAGGGCGAGACGGTCGCCGTCTTCGGCGTGGGCGGGGTCGGCCTCGCCACGCTGCAGGCGGCCAGGATCGCCGGGGCCGCGCGGATCGTCGCGGTGGACGTCTCGCCCGAGAAGGAGGAGCTGGCGCGGGCCGCGGGGGCCACGGACTACGTCGTCGCCTCGGACACCACGGCCCGCGCGGTCCGCAAGCTGACCGGCGGCCACGGCGTCGACGTGGCCGTGGAGTGCGTGGGCCGCGCGGTGACGATCCGCACGGCCTGGGAGTCCACGCGGCGCGGCGGCCGGACCACGGTGGTGGGCATCGGCGGCAAGGACCAGCAGGTGACGTTCAACGCCCTGGAGATCTTCCACTGGGGCAGGACGCTCTCCGGCTGCGTGTACGGCAACTCCGACCCCGCGGTGGACCTGCCGGTCCTCGCCGGGCACATCCGGGCGGGCCGCCTGGACCTGAGCGTCCTGGTGACCGACCGGATCGGGCTCGACGGCATCCCGGCGGCCTTCGACAACATGCTCGCGGGCAAGGGCGGCCGGGCGCTGGTGGTGTTCTAGGCCGCGCCTCTAGCCCTCCGCCGGGCCCGCGCCCCGGCGGTGCGCCCCCAGTCGGGGGAAGGACGTGGCGGCGGCCAGGAACACCAGCGTCGTGAGGACGAACGGCCAGGTGAACACGGGCCCGCCGGACGGCGCGAGGAGGGCGGCCACCGCAGGGCCCGCGGCCGTCGCCACGGCCGCTCCCACCAGCGCGTACGCCAGTGTCGCCGCCCGCGCGGGCAGGAAGCCCCCGCAGAGGGCGAGCGCCACGAGCACGGCGTTGTACCCCGCCGTGCCGTCGGCGATCCCCGCGGCGGGGGCGCCGAGCGCCCATGCCGTCGCCATGCCCGCCGCGTTGCCCAGGCACGCCACGGCCGCGGCCCGGCGGCTCGCCACGAGGAGGCCGAGCAGGAGCAAGGCGCCCACGTGCCACTGCGGCGCGAGGAAGATCTCGGCGAATCCGGAGAGGAAGCCGCGGGCCAGGTCGTCGGGGCCGAGTCCCGTGGGACCGGTGGCGGGACGGGGCGGGGCCGCGAGCGTCTCGCCCTGGTGCCAGATGCGGCGGAAGCCCGGCGCGGCGGCGGCCGTCGCGCTCACGGTCAGGCAGAACGGCAGCGTGAGCGAGGGCAGTCCGAGGGGGCCGAGCAGATGGCCCGCGGCGCCGGTGACGACCGTGACGACCCCGCAGCCCGCGAGCGCGAGCAGGGCCGTCGAGAGGTGGCGCGGTCCCAGCACGGCGGCGAGGCCGAGCGCGGTCAGGCAGGCGTTGAACCCCTCGAGGCCCAGGGACACCCGGTCGCGGTCGGCCCCGAGGAGCCGCGCGGCGCCCGTGCCGACGGCGGTGCCCGCCAGGCCGTAGAGCCCGTACTCCCAGCCCGCCGCCGTCAGCGCCAGGCAGAAGACGCCGCCCGCCGCGACGCTGGGCAGGAAGGTCACCTGGCCCTGCCCCCGCAGCACCGCCGCCGCGAACTCCCGCGGCCGGAGCGGCGGCACGGCGTCCCCGCCCGCACCGCCCGCGCCGCCCGCACCGGCCGTGCCCGTCACGTGCCCCACGATCCACCCATCCCCCGGCGTGATGTCCCTGTCCGCACGGCGGGACGGATGTCTCACCCGGCAGGACGGGTGCAGAGTACATCCACTCTCTGGCCGACGCTATAGTACTCTCTGTGTAGTGGTCGGAGTGTAGTACTACGTCTGGAGTGGTGGCCATGGTGCGCAGGAACGACGGCCGGCGGGCGGCCCTGGTCGACGCCGCCATCGAGGTGCTGGCCAGGGAGGGCGCCCGCGGGCTCACCTTCCGCGCGGTGGACACCGAGGCGGGGGTGCCCACCGGCACCGCGTCCAACTACTTCGCCAACCGCGACGACCTGCTGACCCAAGCGGGCGCCCGCGTCTACGAACGCCTCACGCCCGGCGAGGAGGAGGTCGCACGCCAGCGCTCCGCCGAGCCCGACAAGGAGACCTACGCGCGGCTCATGCGCGAGGTCGTCGGACGGGTCAGCGGCTTCCGCACCGGCTATCTCGCCCTGCTCGAACTGCGCCTTGAGGCGACCAGGCGCCCGGAGCTGCGCGCCGTCCTCACCGAGCGCGTACGGGACGACCTCGCCGCCAACGTCGCGTACCACGAGTCCTCCGGCCTGCCCGGCGACGCGACGGCGGTCAAGCTCCTGTACCTGGCCTTCAACTGGCTCATCGTCGAGCAGCTCACCCTGCCCGACGTGCTCTCCGAGGCCGAGCGGGACCGGCTCGTCACGGCGGCCGTGGAGCGCATCGTCAACGACTGACGCGGCGGGCCTCAGAGGTCCGTGACGCCGAGGTGCGCGGCGAAGGCCCGCGCGCCCGCCGGGGTGACCTTCACCGCGCGCTGCGAGCCGATCCGCGCGCACCACCCCGCGTCCAGCGCGTGCCGGCAGAGCGCCGCGCCCGCCACCCCGGCCAGATGCGGCTTCCGCTCGGTCCAGTCGAGGCAGCCCCTGGCCAGCGGCCGCCGCCCGGCGCGCACCAGCTCGATGCCGAGTTCCCCGAACCAGGCGAGGCCGTCGTCGGTGAGCGCGAAGCCGGTGTCCTGGCGGAGCAGCCCCCGCTCGGTCATCGCCCCGGTGACCCTGATGCCCAGCCGGCCCGCCAGATGGTCGTAGCAGGTGCGCCCGCGCGCCATGGCGGCGCCCGCGCTCGACTGGCGCAGCGTGCGGGGCCGCGCCGGGGCCCCGGGCGCCGCGTGCGCGGCGAGGTCCTCGACGAGCTGGGCGATCCCCGCGTCGGCGAGCCGCACATAGCGGTGGCGTCCCTGCCGCTCCTCGGCGAGCAGCCCGCCCGCGACCAGCTTGCCCAGGTGCTCGCTGGCGGTGGAGGGGGCCACGCCCGCGTGCCGTGCCAGCTCGCCCGCCGTCCAGGCCCGTCCGTCCAGCAGCGCGAGCAGGCAGGCGGCCCGCGTCTCGTCGGCGAAGAGCCCGGCGAGCGAGGCGAGGGCGGGGGCGGTGGTGATCGATGTGACGTCCTGCGGCATGTCTCAAGGATGACCGGGTGACGCTTCGGCGGGCGTCGAAGCGTCACCGGCGGGCCTCCCGGGACCCTCGCCGCCCGCCATGTGCTCGTACTGCGCGGCGAGCCCGTCGAGTAGGGCGTGCAGGCCCGTCTCGAAGGCGCGGGCGTCGATGAGGTCCTGGCGCTCGGCGAGGAGGTGGGCCTGGCCGAGGTGGGGGTAGTCGGCCGGGTCGTACGCGGTCTCGTCGTCCACGAAGCCGCCGGCGAAGGAGCCGAGCGCGGAGCCCATGATGAAGTACCGCATCAGGGCGCCGATCGACGTGGCCTGCGCGGGCGGCCACCCCGCCGCCACCATCGCCCCGAACACCGCGTCGGCGAGCCGCAGCCCGGCGGGCCTGCGCCCGGGGCCCCGCGCGAGCACGGGGACGATGTTCGGGTGCAGCGTGAGCGCCGCCCGGTAGGAGACCGCCCAGTCGTGCAGGGCCGTGCGCCAGTCGCGGGGGTCGGCGGCGTCGAACATCGAGAGGTCGACCTGCGCGCTCACCGAGTCCGCGACCGCCTCCAGGATCTGGTCCTTGGTGCGGAAGTGGTTGTAGAGGGACGGCCCGCTCACCCCGAGTTCGGCGGCCAGGCGGCGCGTGGAGACGGCGGCGAGCCCCTCGGCGTCCACGAGGGCGCGCGCCGTGTCGACGATGCGTTCTCGGCTGAGGAGGGGCTTGCGCGGTCGGGCCATGCGGCACATAGTAGGGCTGCCACGGGAAACTAGCAGTGCTAATTTAAAGGCCGACGCGAAGAGGGTGCGCACGATGAACCTGGAGCTCAGCGAGGAGCAGACCGCCGTCAAGCGGCTGGCCGAGGACTTCGTCGCGCGCGAGATCACCCCGAACGTCGTCGCGTGGGACCGCGCCGAGAGCGTCGACAGGGCCGTCGTGAAGAAGCTCGGCGACCTCGGGTTCCTCGGGCTCACCATCGACGCGGAGTACGGCGGCTCGGGCGGCGACCACCTCGCGTACTGCCTGGTGACCGAGGAGCTGGGGCGCGGCGACTCCTCCGTGCGCGGCATCGTCTCGGTCTCGCTCGGGCTCGTCGCCAAGACCGTCGCCGCCTGGGGCGCCGAGGAGCAGAAGCGGCGGTGGCTGCCGGGGCTGACCTCGGGCGAGTACGTCGGGTGCTTCGGCCTCACCGAGCCCGGCACCGGCTCCGACGCGGGCAACCTCACCACGCGGGCCGTGCGCGACGGCGGCGACTACGTGGTCAACGGCGCCAAGATGTTCATCACCAACGGCACCTGGGCCGACGTCGTCCTCCTCTTCGCGCGCACCAACGACGCCCCGGGGCACAAGGGCGTCTCCGCCTTCCTGGTGCCCACCGACACCCCCGGGCTCGACCGCCGCGCCGTCCACGGCAAGCTCGGCCTGCGCGGCCAGGCCACCGCCGAGCTGACCTTCCAGGACGTCCGCGTCCCGGCCTCGGCGATGCTCGCGCCCGAGGGCAAGGGGTTCTCCGTGGCGATGTCCGCCCTGGCCAAGGGGCGCATGTCGGTGGCCGCCGGATGCGTGGGCATCGCGCGGGCCGCCCTCGACGCGGCGGTGCGGTACGCGGGCGAGCGCGAGCAGTTCGGCAAGCCCATCGCCCGCCACCAGCTCGTCCAGGAGCTGATCAGCGACATCGCGGTGGACGTGGACGCCGCGCGCCTGCTGACCTGGCGGGTCGCCGACCTGATCGACCGGGGGCAGCCGTTCGCCACCGAGTCCTCCAAGGCCAAGCTGTTCGCCTCCGAGGCCGCCGTGCGCGCCGCCAACAACGCCCTCCAGGTCTTCGGCGGCTACGGCTACATAGACGAGTACCCGGTGGGCAAGCTCCTGCGGGACGCCCGGGTGATGACCCTGTACGAGGGCACGAGCCAGATCCAGAAGCTGGTCATCGGGCGCGCGCTGACGGGGGTCTCGGCGTTCTGACCGCCCCGGCGCGCCCTGAGTACCTACCTGAGTACGTCAGCGGATACGGCACGCCCCGCCTTCCGGCGAAGCTGGCGCCATGACTGAGCCGCCCGTCAAGCAGCAGACGACCAACGCCTTCTACGGCCAGGCCGTGGCCTCGTTCGCGGTGTCCCTCGCCGCCGTCGCCGTCGGCATCGGCTATCTGGACGCCTCGGCCTGGGTGCGGGGCTTCCTCGCCATCGCCGTGCTCTACCTGACGACCTCCGCGTTCACCCTCGCCAAGGTGATCAGGGACCGGCAGGACGCGGTGCAGATCGTCAGCAGGGTCGACCAGGCCCGCGTCGACAAGCTCCTCGCCGAGCACGACCCGTTCGCCAAGCCCTGACCCGGTCCCTAAGCGCTTGCTCACCGTCAGGGGTATGGTGTCCCTCCCGAAGAGAGACGCGGGCGGAACAGGAGTGGGCATGAGTGCGGCGGAGGAGACGGGCGGCGGCGAGGAGCAGCCGTGGGGCGAGGTCAGCCCCGACGCGGCCAGGCGGCTGCTGATCGCCGCCGTGGAGGCCTTCGCCGAGCGCGGCTACCACGCGACGACGACCCGTGACATCGCGGGCCGCGCGGGGATGAGCCCGGCGGCGCTCTACATCCACTACAAGACCAAGGAAGAGCTGCTCCACCGCATCAGCAGGATCGGCCACGACAAGGCCCTCGCCATCCTGCGCACCGCGGCGGACGGCGAGGGCACGGCGGCCGAGCGCCTGACGGCGGCCGTGCGGTCCTTCGTCGGCTGGCACGCCGCCCACCACACCACCGCGCGGGTCGTGCAGTACGAGCTCGACGCGCTCGGCGCCGAGCACCGCACGGAGATCGTCGCGCTGCGCCGCAAGACCGACGAGGCGGTGCGGGACATCATCAACGACGGTGTGCGGGCCGGGGAGTTCGACGTCCCCGACGTGCCCGGCACGACCCTCGCCGTGCTCTCGCTCTGCATCGACGTGGCCCGCTGGTTCAACGTGGCGGGGCGCCGCACGCCCGACGAGGTCGGCGCGCTCTACGCCGACCTCGTGCTGCGCATGGTGGGCGCGGGGACGTAGCGCCCCCGGGCCCGCGCGGTGCTCAGAAGTAGTAGCGCGAGACCGACTCCGCCACGCACGCCGGCTTGTCGGAGCCCTCGCGCTCCACGGTGACCTGGGCCGTCACCTGCACCCCGCCGTCCTTCGTGGGGCTCGCGTCGGTGAGCACGGCGCTCGCCCGCAGGCGCGAGCCCACCGGCACGGGGGAGGGGAAGCGCACCTTGTTGGCGCCGTAGTTGATGCCCATCTTCATGTTCTCGACGCGGAGCACCTGCGGCACCAGGCTCGGCAGCAGCGACAGCGTCAGGTAGCCGTGCGCGATCGTCGTCCCGAACGGGCCGTCGGCGGCCTTCGCGGCGTCCACGTGAATCCACTGGTGGTCGCCCGTGGCGTCGGCGAAGAGGTCGATCCGCTTCTGGTCGATCTCCAGCCAGTCGCTGTGCCCCAGTTGCTCGCCGATCCCGGCCCGCAGTTCCTCGGCCGACGTGAAGATCCTCGGCTCCGCCATGTCCCTGGTCCTCCCAGACTCTCGGTCTTCCGCGACGCGCGTGTCCCGCGCGGCGTGCCTGCCCCGCATGCACGACTAAGCGCTTGCTCAGCATGCTGGGTGTGCCGATCCGTGTCAACGGACCACCCATTAGGGTTCGAGGGGTGCCCCAGATTCCAGAGAAGGTCCACGAACTCACCGTCGGCCAGGTCTCGGCCCGTAGCGGCGCGGCCGTCTCCGCCCTGCACTTCTACGAGTCCAAGGGCCTCATCACCAGCCGCCGCACCTCGGGCAACCAGCGCCGCTACCACCGGGACACGCTGCGCCGCGTCGCCTTCATCCGCGCCTCGCAGCGCGTCGGCATCCCGCTCGCCACGATCCGTGAGGCCCTCGACTCGCTCCCCGAGGAGCGCACCCCCACCCGTGAGGACTGGGCGCGCCTCTCGGGGACCTGGCGCTCGGAACTGGACGAGCGCATCAAGCAGCTGAGCCGGCTGCGCGACCACCTCACGGACTGCATCGGCTGCGGCTGCCTCTCCCTGGAGACCTGCGTGCTCTCCAACCCCGACGACGTCTTCGGCGAACGGCTCACCGGCTCCCGTCTGATGGCGGAGCGCCGCTCCTCGTCGTGAGTCCGGCCGCCGCCCGGCGGTCCCGGGCGGCGGCCCGCCGGCTCACTCGTACTCCGTGCCGCCCTTGCGCGTCAGATAGGCGGCGCTGACCGCCTTGGCGATGGCCCGGCCGCCCGTCACCGGGCTGTACCGCTCCACGGCCGGGCGGATCACCACGCCCTCGCGCAGGTGCAGCCCCCGCCCCGACACGGTCTCGCGGCCCGAGGCGAGCTCCAGGACGCGGCCCGCGTCGTAGGGCCCCTCGTACAGCCGCGGGACGAGGGGCAGTTGGCCGTCGAGCAGGGCCGCCGCGTCCAGCCAGCGCACCTGCCCGTCGATCTCCGCGCTGACGTCGAAGACGGCGTACCCCAGCGTGTCGCGCCGCCCGTCCGCGCCGTACGACAGGTCCTGCACCCCGTCGCCGTACACCTCGCCGAAGACGCCGACCCTGCTCGCCCCCAGCCGCTCGGCGAGCCGTGCCGCCGCGTCCGCCACGCCGTGGCCGCGGACGGCCCGCCAGTAGAGGTTGCGCGGGTCCTCGCGCAGGGCCAGGGACTTTGCCCCGAAGCCCTTCGACGAGACGTGGACGCGGCCGTCCGCGGCGACATACGTCAGCAGACACGCCGAGCCGTGCAGCTTCTCGGTCACGACCACCGGCTCGCCCGGGGCGAAGACGTCCGGGTGGCGCTGGATGTTCTCGATGTCGACCCAGGGCAGCAGGCCGGGCGCCGCCTCCGTGTCGCCGCTCATGGTGGGCGGGATCGGCGGCGCCCACTTGGTGATGCCGAGGCGCTCCGCGAAGTCCGTGCCCTCGGCCGCCGCCCGCGCCAGGTCGACGCCGGCGAGCGCGGCCGGACGGCACACGATGCCCTGCGACAGCTCGCCGCGCAGCCGCACCGCCTTGACCCGGTCGCCGCTGCCGCCCGCGAGGCGTCCCGTCAGCCCCAGTTCCTCGATGAGGGCGGCGGGCAGGACCGCCTGCTCGGGGATGTACACCGCGACGTCGCCGGTGCGGTAGGCGCCCTTGGCGACGACCGCGCGGTACAGGCCCACCTGGGCGAGTTCGAGGGCGTCGGCGCCCGGGTGCTCGTGGACGGTCAGTGCTTCGGCGGTGACGCGCAGCGTCGACATGGGCCCGTTCTCCTCGGTGGCCGGCGGATGTCCTTCCTCGCCGCCCACTCTCGCCCGTCACAAAACGACGTGACCACCGTAATTTCCCCGTGCTACGGAACCGGCGCCCGAGGCCGCAAGGTAGGTGCAGGACACGCGAGCCGAAGGAAGCCACGCACCACATCACCCAGGGAGGGCCGATGCCGGTCGCCATCTGTTCGTTGAAGTGGGACGCCGCGCAGGACGGGCGTCAGTCCGTCACGTATGACAGCGACGGCTACCACCTCGTGCGCTTTCCGTACGGCGCGGGGGAGGAGAACTACGACCCCTGGCGCATGCACGACCCGGCGAAGGGCGGCGGCTCGTCCGCCGCGTTCCCCCACCCGCGCTCGGGGCTGATATGGCCGAGCCACGACGGCTGGGGCGTGCTCTCCGCGCTGGTCTTCTGGGAGCCGGACAGCGGCCCCACCGAATACCGCACCCGCTTCGTCCGCGACCCGCTCGGCCTCTCGACCGGGTACGACTCGACCGCGACGACCGACTCCGCGCCCACCAGGGGCAGCCAGTTCCGGTCCTACGTCTGGCAGATGTTCGTGCACCCGAACACGCCCGTGGGGCTGAAGATCTCGGCGCGCGGCGTGGGCGACGTCCGCAAGAAGACGCCGATCACACACGCCCAGTTCAAGCTCGCCATCCACACGGACGTGCTCAGGCCCTGAGCGTCACACCTCTCACACCGACACCAGCGGGCGCAGCCGCCGGGCGCGTACCTGGGCCCGGCGCACCGCCTCCCGGGTGAGGACGGGAGCGGGCACGACGATGCCGCAGCCCGTGCAGACCGCGCCCGACGACGGCTCGTGCGCCAGGCCGTGCCGCCACACGAGGGTGGTGTCCTCGCAGACCGGGCAGGCCTCGCCCGGCTCCCTCTCCAGTGCCGCTATCAGCCGGCGCAGGACGTCCGCGAGGTGCGCGTCGGGGTGGACGTCGGGGTCGTCGCACCAGGCGACCCCGAACCCGCCCCAGGTGCGGCGGTGCCAGTCGTCGTCACTGCCCGGCCGGCGCAGGCCGTCGTGCTTCTCCTTGCGGCGGCGCTCCGCGAAGTCCGCCTCGTAGGCGAGCCAGACCGCCCGCGCCGCCTCCAGCTCCGTCAGCGCCGCCACGAGCCGCGCCGGGTCGGGAGACCTGTCCTCGGGCCCGAAGCCGGCCCGGGCGCACAGGTGATCCCAGGTCGCCCGGTGTCCATAGGGGGCGAACCTCTCCAGGCACTTGCGCAGTGAGTACCGCCGCAGTGCCAGGTCGCTCCTCGGATCACGTACCTGTCTCGCGAGACTCCGGAATCCGGCCATCGCCCTGCACCTCCGTCACACGTACGTCGTTCTGGTACCCCGTGTTCCTTCTCTCCCGGCGCCGCTGCCGAGCGGAAGCCGAAGCGGCGTCGCCGAGTAGACGTATCGACACGCGATTCGGCTCCCTTTTCGGGCGACCGCTTTTCGCCTGCCCGTCGGAGCTGCCCTGATGCACCCGGAGAGGGGGCGCGTTGTGGTGATTCGGAAAAGGCGACGGTTGTTCATCTTTCGGGTTCGTCGACCCGCCAGTAACCTCCGCCGCATCGGCCTTCCGCAGACCACCGGAGGAGCACCCATGGGACGACGCAACGTCAGACTCAGAACGTTCACCGCGGGGGCGGCGCTCGCCCTCGGCGCCGCGCTCCTCACGCCCCTGCCGGGCGCGGCGGCGGCGCCGGACGACCCGGGTGCGAGGGAACGCTCCGCCGAAGCGGCGGACTACTGCGGGAGCCAGTGCGCCGACGTCCTGCCGCCCGGCGCCAACGGCAACGCGACGCTCGCCGAAATCCTCGCCCACCGGGTCCTCGGCACCCAGCCGGCGCACGCCGACGACCAGCTCGGCCCCTACGACGCCCTGTCCTCGGGTTACACCTCGCTCACCGACGACAAGCTGACGGAGTTCTTCGACGACGCCTCCTTCGGGGTGCGTGAGGGCCAGGTCGCCTCCGTCACCAGGCCGCGCGAAGACGTGACGATCACCCGGGACAAGAAGTACGGCATCCCGCACGTCAAGGGCACCACGCGCTACGGCACCGAGTTCGGCGCGGGCTTCGCCGCGGGCCAGGACCGGCTCTGGCTCATCGACCTCTTCCGGCACATCGGACGCGGGCAGCTCACCTCCTTCGCGGGCGGCGCGCCCGCCAACCAGGGCCTGGAGCAGCAGTTCTGGCCGCAGGCCCCATACACCGAGGCGGACCTGGAGAAGCAGGTCGAGTACATCCGCTCGACGCAGGGCGAGCGCGGCAAGCAGGCCATGGAGGACGCGCAGGCCTATGTCGACGGCCTCAACGCCTACCGCGTGAAGTCCAAGAACGGCCGCTACTTCCCCGGCGAGTACGTCCTGACCGGCAAGATCGACGCGATCACCAACAAGGGCGAGATAGAGCCCTTCAAGATCACCGACATGATCGCGCTGGCCTCCGTGGTCGGCGGGCTCTTCGGCAACGGCGGCGGCGGCGAGGTCGAGTCCGCCCTCTCCCTGCTGAAGTCCCAGGAGAAGTACGGCGTCCAGAAGGGCACCGAGGTCTGGGAGTCCTTCCGCGCCCGCAACGACCCCGAGGCCGTGCGGACCATCCACGACGGCACGAGCTTCCCCTACGCGAACAAACCGGACAAGGCGCGCGGCACCGCGCTGCCCGACCCGGGCTCCGTCGAGCGCGAGCAGCTCGTGTACGACCGCGAGGGCGGCGCCAGGACGGGCGCCAAGGACCCGGTGAAGGCCCCGAAGAAGCTGAAGCCCGCCCAGGGCATGTACGACGAGGGCGTCCTGCCCGAGGACCTGTTCCGCCAGGACGGCCACAAGAAGGGCATGTCCAACGCGCTGCTGGTCTCCGGCAAGCACACCGCGAGCAAGAACCCCGTCGCCGTCTTCGGCCCCCAGACCGGCTACTTCGCCCCCCAGCTCCTCATGCAGCAGGAGCTCCAGGGACCCGGCATCAGCGCCCGCGGCGTCTCCTTCGCGGGCGTCGGCATGTACGTCCAGCTCGGCCGCGGCCAGGACTACGCCTGGTCGGCCACCTCCGCGGGACAGGACATCACCGACACTTACGCCGTGGAGCTGTGCGAGCCCGGCGGCGGGACGCCCACCAAGCAGTCGACCGGCTACCTGTACCGCGGCACGTGCACGCCCATGGAGAAGCTGGAGCGCAAGAACGCCTGGCAGCCGACCGTCGCCGACTCCACGGCCGCAGGCTCCTACCGCATGCAGGTCTTCCGCACCAAGTACGGCGTCGTGACCCACCGCGCGAGCGTCGACGGCGCGCCCGTCGCGTACGTCTCGCTGCGCTCCACCTACCGCCACGAGGCCGACTCGATCATCGGCTTCCAGATGCTGAACGACCCCTCGTACGTCAAGGACGCCGCGACCTTCCAGAAGGCGGCGCAGCACATCAGCTACGCCTTCAACTGGTTCTACGCCGACTCGCGCGACATCGCGTACTACAACAGCGGCGCCAACCCCGTACGCGCCGAGGACGTCGACCCCGCCCTGCCGGTCAAGGGGGAGCAGGCCCTCGAATGGCGGGACTTCGACCCCGCGGACAACACCTCGGCGCAGACCCCGCCCGCCGAGCACCCGCACTCCGTCAACCAGGACTACTACATCTCCTGGAACAACAAGCAGGCCGACGACTTCAGCACCGCCGGCTTCGGCATGAGCGCCGTGCACCGCGGCGACCTGCTCGACGGGCGGGTCAAGAAGCTCACCGAGGCGGGCGGCGTCACCCGCGCCGCACTGACCCGGGCCATGTCCGAGGCGGCCGTCACCGACCTGCGCGGCGAACAGGTGCTGCCCGAGCTGCTCAAGGTGCTCCGCAGCAAGCCGGTCACCGACCCGCGGGCGGCCGAGGCCGTCCAGCAGCTCGACGCCTGGCAGAAGGCGGGCGCCCGGCGCAACCAGACGGCGGCGGGCTCGAAGACCTACGCCCACCCCGACGCCGTGCGCATCATGGACGCCTGGTGGCCGAAGCTCATCGAGGCGCAGTTCGAGCCCGGTCTCGGCAAGGACCTCTACGCCGCCCTGACCGCGCAGCTCGCCACCGACGAGGCGCCGTCCGCGGGCCACGGACCCACCGGAGCGCACGCCGGTTCCGCCTTCCAGTACGGCTGGTGGGGCTACGCCGACAAGGACCTGCGCACGGTGCTCGGGGAGCCGGTGAAGGGCGCGCTCGGCGACACCTTCTGCGGCGGCGGCGACCTCGACGCCTGCCGCGACGCCCTGCTGACCACGCTCACCCGGGCCGCCGCCAGGCCCGCCACCGAGGTCTACCCCGGCGACGACGCGTGCAAGGCCGGCGACCAGTGGTGTGCGGACTCCATCATCCACCGGGCGCTCGGCGGCATCACGCACAAGCCGGTCCAGTGGCAGAACCGTCCGACCTACCAGCAGGTCGTGGAGTTCCCCCGGCACCGGTAGGAGAGCGTCACGCGAGGGCGATCCGTCCGGCGGCGAACACGACGCGTGCCAGTTCCTCGTGGCAGATGTCGCTGTGCGCGCCGGCGGGCGGGCCGCCCCGGCGCACCACCGCGGCGGCGTCCAGACTCACGCACCCCTTGGCCGGCACCTTCTGGCCCAGCTTGACGCGCATGGCGCCGGCCACCGACCGGATGCCGTTGTAGCCGATGGCGCCCCACCGCTCCCACAGGCCGAGGAACGTGGTGGAGTCGCCCGCCAGCTTCGACGCCAGCGGGTAGAGCCGCCCGAGGGCGTCGTCGTGGCGCGAGTGGCAGGAGACCAGCGGCCCGTCGACGCGGCGCTGCATGCCGTACAGGGCGCCCCTGCGCGAGGGGTCGTGCGGGACCCGGCCCGCGAAGGCGTAGTGCGAGAACGCCCCTTGGAGCAGCGTCACCCCCTTCACCGCGCGCACGTCCGCGGGCATGCCGCGCAGGGCGTACGAGACGAGGCGCGCGCCGAAGCTGTGCCCGATGAGGTGGACCCTGATCCCGGACACGTCGGCGGCGAGCAGGCCGATCGCCGGGCCGAGACCGAGCTGGCCGACCGCGCCCGCCCGCCGCTTCATGGCGTAGTAGGAGCCCTGGCGCAGCAGTTCGTAGGCGCCGTCCCACACCCGTTCGCGCAGGTTGCCGAGGAGTTCGGGCCGCCCGGTGTCCGCGCGGGCCGCGGCCAGCAGCTCGCAGACCTGCACCGCGTCGTCGGTGAGCATGGCGGGCTCGCCCGGGCCGGTGTCCTCGCCCAGGTGCCGGGCCGGGCTGGTCTCCCGCAGGGACACCAGCTCACGGACCTGCCGGCCGAACTCGTAGACACGGGAGGCGACCTCGGAGCGCTCGTCGAGCAGCTCCGCGATCCGGTCCAGCGTCTCGCCGTGGCCGGGGAAGGCGCGGTCGAGCACCCGCCGGGTCACCGGGTCGAGGTCGGGTCCGCCGACCGCCGCGGCGACGGCGGCGGCCGAGGGGTCGGCGTCGGGAAGGGGTTCGTCGGGGAAGCGGATGGCGGGCCACAGCACCCCGACGTAGCCGAGGCGCACCCCCGCGCCCGCCAGGCGCGCGCACGGGGCGAAGAACCGCCGGCACAGCTTCCTGGCGTCGTCCTTGTCGTTGTTCCAGCCGTGCGCGAAGACCAGCAGATCGGTGACGTGTTCGCGTTCCACGCCGGACAGCAGTTCCTCGCGCCGCACGGTGTCGACGTCGCCGTCGGCGTCGAAGGCCAGTTCCCAGTAGGGCTCCACGCCGTCATGGTCCCGCCGCCCGCGCCGCCTGGCCATACGCCGTGCGGTGTCCGACCCGGCGAACAGGGGCCCGATTCAGGCCAGTTCCCGCTCCCGCGTCTCCGGCAGCGCCAGCACGCAGAGCAGCGACACGACCGCCATCGCGCTCACGTACCAGCCCACCGACGAGGAGCCGAACGCCGACTGCAGCCGGGTCGCCACCAGCGGTGAGACCGCGCCGCCGAGCACACCGCCCAGGTTGTACGCGAGCGAGGCGCCGGAGTACCGCACGTTCGTGCCGAACAGCTCGGGGAGGTAGGCGCCCATCGGGCCGTAGACCACGCCCATGCAGAACAGCGCGCCGCCCAGCGCCAGCGCGATGAGCACCGGCCGCTCGGTGTCGAGGAGCGGGAACAGCACCAGGCCCCACACCACGGAGAGCGCCGCGCCGACGACGACCAGCTTGCGCCGCCCGGCCCCGTCGGAGCGCGTGGCGGCCAGCCAGGTGCCCGCGGCGAGGAAGAGGCAGGCCACCAGGGAGAGGCCGAGCATGGTGTTGCGTGGGACGTGCAGGGTGCCGGTGGCGTAGGCGAGGCAGTACGTCGTGGCCGTGTAGAAGAGGCCGTAGGCCACGACCATGCCGCCCGCGCCGAGCAGCAGTTCGCGCGGGTGGCGGCGCAGCACGTCGAGCGTGGGGACCTTGCTGGCCTCCTGCGCCTCCATGACCTTGGCGAAGACCGGCGTCTCGCTGATCCGCAGCCGCACGAAGAGGCCGACGCCCACCAGCAGGAAGGAGAGCAGGAACGGCACGCGCCAGCCCCAGGAGCGGAACGCGTCGTCGGACAGCGCGGACGAGAGCAGCCAGAAGATGCCCGTCGCCGCGAAGAACCCGACGGACGGGCCGAGCTGCGGGAACGCCGCGTACAGCCCGCGCTTCTTCTTCGGGGCGTGCTCCACCGCCAGCAGCGCGGCCCCGCCCCACTCACCGCCGAGCCCGATGCCCTGGAGGAAGCGGAGCAGGATGAGCAGCAGGGGCGCCCAGATGCCCAGCGTGTCGTAGCCGGGCAGCAGCCCGACGAGCGCGGTCGAGAGCCCCATCAGGAGCAGGGAGGCCACGAGCACGGACTTGCGGCCCACCCGGTCACCGAAGTGCCCGAAGATCACCGAGCCGATGGGCCGTGCCGCGAACGCCACCGCGTACGTGGAGAACGACGCGAGCGTGGCGTTGACCGGGTCGAGGGTCGGGAAGAAGGCCTGGTTCAGGACGAGCGCGGCGGCCGTGCCGTAGATGTAGAAGTCGTAGAACTCGATGGCGGTGCCGATGAACGAGGCCACGGCCACGCGCCGCATGCTCTCCGGGCCCCCGGCCTCCGACGCCGCGTCCTGCGCGCCCTGGACCTGCTGTTTCTCTGCTGCTTCAGCGTCGCTCTGCACGAGCGGCACTCTCACGTCGATCGCAGGAGCCAGTCAATACCCAAGACAGGCCATCTCGGTGCGTGAGACCGGGGCGCCTCGTCCCGGATCACCGCTGCCGGTGAGCCGCCGTCACCTCGTGCAGATGGATGAGGACGTCGTGCGAGCGGCCGAGCGGGATCTTCCACGGGCCGTCCGGGTAGGCCGTGCCGATGCTCCGCGTCGGGCGGGCCTCGGCCAGCCACTTCCTCGCCGCCGCGGGCGCGGTCCTGGTGTCGAGGAAGTAGTCGTCGTGGCGCACCTTGTCGAGCGTGTACTCGTTCATGCCGGGCGTGGCGGGGGCGAGCGAGCGCGGCTTCCAGACCTCGGAGTCCGCGCTCTGCGCCATCAGGCCGCCCCGGTCGAAGGTGAACCCGACGCTCACGTACCGCTCGCCGAGCCGGTCGCGGAGGAAGGCGCCCTGCATCTTCGGGTAGCGCGCGTCGTAGGAGACGTACGCGACATGGGCGTTGTGCGCCGAGAGCAGCACCTTGGTGCCGGTCCGCCGCTGCCACCAGGCGGTGTTGTGCGCCATGACGCGGTCGCGGTGCAGCATGGCGGCCCGCTGCCCCTCGGGGGAGCCGAGGTCGTACGCGAGGATGTCGGCGGTCTGCGCGAGGGACGTGGCGTGCTGGAGCGCCCATGCGAACGCCTCGCTCCCTCCCTTCGGCCGCCGGTCGGCGAGGAGTTCGCACGCCCGCCTCGCCCGCTCCGCCAGCTTCTCGCGCTCGGCCAGGGGGCGGGCCATGTACGCGTCGCCGTCCGCCAGGCGCCGCATGGGTGCGTACAGCCGGGCCAGCTCAGGCCGCAGGCCGGGCTCATGGGCGCCCGCGTAGTCGAGCACGCCGTCGAACACCTCGGCGCCCAGCTCCGGGTAGTTGAGGTCGTCGCCCACGAAACGGAGCTGCCGGCCGGGGTGCTCGTCGTTGTAGGCGCGCATCCAGGTGAGCAGGTGCACGTACTCCTCGGTGTCCCACGGCGTCTTCGCCAGCTCGCGGTGGACGAGCGCGCGGACGTCGTCGTCCCGCTCGCCGCGTACGTAGGCGTCGAAGCGCAGGCCGGTCGTCCAGCTCACCTCCTGGGCGAAGGAGGTGAAGCCCTTCTCCTCGACGAGGTGGCGGAAGACCCGCTCCTTCATCGTGAAGAACTCATGCGTGCCGTGGGTCGCCTCGCCGAGGCCCACCACCGTGGCGTCGCCCACCATGTCGCCGAGCGGCCGCAGGTCCCTGGTGCTGCCGCCGGGGTCGGTCGAGCGCAGCGGGTGGGCCGCGCGCTCGATCGCCGCCACCGGATCGGCGGGCCGTGGCGCCGCGTGCGCGGCCTGGGGTGCGATGAGCGCGCCCGTGCCGACCGCCGCCAGGAGCAGCGGCGGGAGCCTTCGCCGTGTGGTGCGGGACATCTGGTGCCTCCTGGGAACTCGTGCGGCAACCCGCGTGCGCGTACGGAGATCACGGTTCCGCACGGCCGGGGGGCGGCGCCATCCGGCAGGCACCCGTATCCGCGGTGGGGTCTGCCGGGGGGCTGCCGCGCGGGCGCGCGGCGTGTACGTTCGGCGCCATGGCGGAATTCATCCTGGTGGCGGGCGCCTGGCTCGGGGCGTGGGCGTGGGACGACGTGGCGGACGAACTGCGGAAGGCCGGGCACGGCGCCCATCCGCTGACCCTCTCCGGGCTCGCCGACAAGCAGGGAGCACCCGTCGGCCCGCGGACCCATGTGCGTGACATCCTCGACGAGGCCGAGCGCCTGGACCCGCGTGACGTCGTCCTCGTCGGCCACAGCTACGCCGGAATCCCGGTCGGGCAGGCCGCGGGGCTGCTCGGCGACCGGCTCGCCCATGTGGTGTTCGTGGACGCCGACGTCCCTGTCGAGGGAGAGTCGTTCGCCTCCTGCTGGTGGCAGGGCAAGGAGACCTTCGAGGCCGCGCTCGCCGAGAACGACGGCGTCTGGCCGCTCGACACGGCCGGCTTCGACGGGCAGGGCCTCAGCGGAGAACAGATCGCACGGTTCGCGAGCGGTGCGACGCCGCACCCCGGCGCCTCCCTGACCGAACCGGCCGAACTCACGCGCCCGCTCGGGGACCTGCCCGCCACGTACGTCAAGTGCCTGCTGGACGGCGAGGAGCCGATGGACGACGTGGCCGAGGCGCTCAAGAGCGACCGGTGGCGTCTGGTGGAGATGGACACCGGCCACTGGCCGATGTTCTCCCGGCCGCGTGAGCTGGCACGCGTCCTGCACGCGAGCGCGCCGCGCTGAACCCCGCGCCCCCGGTCCCGCCGACCCCTTTCGTCACGACATACCGACTGGTTAGTCTGCCTGGACAGCCAGCCGCGCGAGCCGTGGTCGAGCCCGAGGTCGAAGGAGACCGCACGTGGAGACCCTGAAGGACAAGGGAGTCGTCGTCACCGGCGCCGGGGGCGGGATCGGAGCGGCGCTGGCCCGCCGCTTCGCCGCCGAGGGGGCCCGCGTCGTCGTCAACGACCTGGACGGCGCCAAGGCCGAGGCCGTGGCCGCGGACGTGGGCGGCATCGCCGTGCCGGGCGACGCCTCCGCGATCGTGGAGCGGGCCGCCGAGGCGCTCGGCGGCACGGTCGACGTCTACTGCGCCAACGCCGGGCTCGGCTCCGGCGGCACCGAGGCCGCGCCCGAGGAGGTCTGGGCCGCGGCCTGGGACGTCAACGTCATGGCGCACGTCCGCGCGGCCCACGCGCTGCTGCCCGGCTGGCTGGAGCGCGGCAGCGGCCGCTTCGTCTCCACGGTCTCGGCGGCCGGACTGCTCACCATGATCGGCGCCGCCCCCTACAGCGTCACCAAGCACGGCGCGTACGCCTTCGCCGAATGGCTCTCGCTGACCTACCGCCACCGCGGCCTCAAGGTCCACGCGATCTGCCCCCAGGGCGTGCGCACCGACATGCTGGCCGCCACCGGCAGCGCGGGCGACCTGGTCCTCACGCCCACCGCCATCGAACCGGAGGACGTCGCCACCGCGCTCTTCGCGGGCATGGCCGACGACCGCTTCCTGATCCTGCCGCACCCCGAGGTCGCCGCCTTCTACGAGGCCCGCGCCGTCACCCCGGACAAGTGGCTGGCCGGCATGAACCACATCCAGCGCAAGTGGGAGGCGACCGAGAAGTGACGACCTACCCGGCCGGTTCGGTCTACGCGGCCAAGCCCTGGCTCGCGCGCCTCAACGACGCACAGCGCGGCCCCGTGGAGCCCGCGGCCTCCATGGCGCACTCCTTCCGCGCGGCCGTCGCCAGGGCCCCCGAGCACACCGCCCTCGCCTACTTCGACGGCCGCCTGAGCTACCGCGAGACGGACGCCCTCACCGACTCCGTCGCCGGACACCTGGCGGCCCGGGGCGTCGCCCGCGGCGACCGCGTCGCCATCCTCCTGCAGAACACCCCGCACTTCGTGATCGCGCTCATCGGCGCCTGGAAGGCGGGCGCGACGGTCGTGCCCGTCAACCCCATGTACAAGTCCGCGGAGGTCGCCCACGTCCTCGCCGACGCCGACGTGACCGCGCTGATCTGCGCGGACCGCGCCTGGGAGGCGTACCTGCGCGAGACGGCCGCGGGGTCGCCCGTGCGGATCGTGCTCACCGCCTGCCAGCTCGACCTCCAGAGCAGGAACGACACCCGCGTCCTCGACTTCGAGCGGCTGCCGCCCGCGGCCGACGCCGACGACCTCGTGGCCGTCGCCCGCGCGGGCCACCCGGCCCCCGAAGGGCGTGACCTCGGCCCGTCCGACGTGGCCCTGATCAGCTACACCTCGGGCACCAGCGGCGCACCCAAGGGCGCCATGAACACCCACGGCAACATCACCTACAACGCCGAGCGGCAGCGCACGGGCTCCGGGATACCGGAAGGCGCCTGCTACTTCGCGCTCGCCCCGCTCTTCCACATCACCGGCATGGTCGCCCAGGTCGCGGCGTGCCTCGCCAACGCGGGCACCCTCGCGCTCTCCTACCGCTTCGAGGCCGGCGTGGTCCTCGACGCCTTCGCCGAGCACCGCCCCGCCTACACGGTCGGCCCCTCCACGGCCTTCATGGCGCTGGCCGCCCACCCGGACGCGACGCGCGGCCACTTCGACTCCTTCGCGCTGATCTCCTCGGGCGGCGCGCCGCTGCCCCCGGCCCTGGTGGAGAAGTTCCGCGCCGCCTTCGGCCCCTACCTGCACAACGGCTACGGCCTCACCGAGTGCACCGCCCCCTGCGCCTCCGTGCCGCCCGGCCAGGAGGCCCCCGTCGACCCGGTCTCCGGCACGCTCGCCGTGGGCGTCCCCGGACCCGAGACCGTCGTCCGCGTCCTGGACGACGCGGGGCGGGAGGTCCCCTTCGGTGAGCACGGGGAGATCACCGTGGCCGGGCCCCAGGTGGTGCCCGGCTACTGGAGGCGGCCCGAGGCCACCGAGGAGGCCTTCCCCGACGGCGAACTGCGCACCGGCGACATCGGCTTCATGGACCCCGCGGGCTGGCTCTACGTCGTCGACCGCAAGAAGGACATGATCAACGCGTCCGGCTTCAAGGTCTGGCCGCGCGAGGTCGAGGACGTCCTGTACTCCCACCCCGCCGTCCGCGAGGCGGCCGTCGTCGGCGTCCCCGACAGCTACCGCGGCGAGAGCGTCAAGGCGTACGTGAGTCTGCGCCCCGGCGCCGGGACCGGCGCCGAGGAGCTGACGGCGTACTGCAAGGAGCGGCTCGCCGCGTACAAGTACCCGCGCAAGGTCGAGATCCTGGCGGAGCTGCCGAAGACGACAAGTGGGAAGATCCTCCGGCGGGAACTGCGTTCCCGCTCACAGCAGAGTCGGTGACATCTCGAAAGGCAGGTGGCGGCAGTGGCCAGGACGACGGACGGTGACGGCACACCCGTCCCGCAGCGGCTGCTCGCCGCCGCCACCCGGCTCTTCGCCGACCGCGGCTACGACCGTACGTCCGTGCAGGAGATCGTGGAGGCGGCGGGCGTGACCAAGGGCGCCCTCTACCACTACTTCGGCTCCAAGGACGACCTGCTGCACGAGGTCTACGCCCGGATGCTCCGCGTCCAGCAGGAGCGGCTCGACGCCATCGCGGACGGCGACGCGCCCGTCGAGCAACGGGTCCGCGACGCCGCCGCCGACGTCGTGGTGACCACCATCGACAACCTCGACGACGCCTCGATCTTCTTCCGGTCCATGCACCATCTCAGCCCCGAGAAGAACAAGCAGGTGCGCGCCGAGCGGCGTCGCTACCACGAGCGCTTCCGGGCCCTGATCGAGGAGGGCCAGCGGTCCGGCGTCTTCGCCTCGGCGACCCCGGCGGACCTGGTGGTGGACTACCACTTCGGCTCGGTCCACCACCTGTCCACCTGGTACCGCCCCGAGGGCCCGCTCACCCCCCGCCAGGTGGCGGACCACCTGGCGGACCTGCTGCTGCGGGCGCTACGGCCGTAGCCCTCCGTCCAGCGTGGCCAGGCCGTGCTCGATGAACACGGGCACCAGCTCGCCGATCCGGTCGAAGCCGGCGCCGACCGTCTGGCCGAGCGTGTAGCGGTAGTGGATGCCCTCCAGGATCACGGCGAGCTTGAACCACGCGAAGGCCGTGTACCAGGAGACGGCGGAGACGTCGCGCCCCGAGCGCGCGGCGTACCGCTCGATCAGCTCGGCGGGGTCGGGGTGGCCCGGCGCGCCCGCGGTGGTGCTGACCGGGGAGTCGGGCACGTCGAGCCGGGCGCTGTACATCACGAGCAGCCCGAGGTCGGTGAGCGGATCGCCGAGTGTGGACATCTCCCAGTCGAGGATGGCCCTGATCCGGTCGTCGTCGCCGATCAGGACGTTGTCCAGGCGGTAGTCGCCGTGGACGACGGCCGGCGCGGGCGAGGCGGGCAGCGAGCGCCCGAGCGCGGCGTGCAGCTCGTCGACGCCGGCCAGGTCGCGGTTGCGCGAGGCGTCGAGCTGCTTGCCCCAGCGGCGCAGCTGCCGGTCGAGGAAGCCCTCGGGGCGGCCGAAGTCGCCGAGGCCGACCGCCGCGGGGTCCACCGCGTGCAGGTCGACGAGGGTGTCGACGAGGCCGAGCACCGCGTCACGGGTGCGCTCGGGGCCGAGCGGCGCCAGCTCCTCCGCGGTGCGGTACGGGATGCCGTCCACGTACTCCATCACGTAGAAGGGCGCCCCGATGACGGCCTCGTCCTCGCAGAGCAGGACGGGCGCGGGGACCGGCACGTCCGTGGGGTGCAGGGCGGCTATCACCCGGTGCTCGCGCCTCATGTCGTGCGCGGTGGCGAGGACGTGGCCGAGCGGCGGGCGCCGCACGACCCAGCGCGTGGTCCCGTCGGTCACGGCGTACGTGAGGTTGGACCGGCCGCCCTCGATCAGCCGGGCGGTGAGCGGTCCGCCGACCAGGCCGGGGCGTTCGCGGTCGAGGTGGCCGCGCAACTGGTCGAGGTCGAGGCCCGGCGGGTGGTCTGCGCTCATGGTCGCTCCTGATCGGCGTGGTGGTGATGTGCCACCCCATGATGCCGACCAGTCGGTATGCCGTCCAGAGGCTCACGGCCGCTCAGTGATCGTCCCAGTGGCCGTCGTGCGAGGCGTGCCGGTGGCCGTCGTGCAGATAGTCCACGTGGTCGCCGTGGACCACGGACCTGTGGCCGCAGCCCTCGGCGTGCCGGTGGTCGTGGCCCTGGTGGGCGACGTGCCCGGCCGGCTCGCACTCGTCGTAGTGGTCGGTGTGGGCGCGGTGCATGTGGCCGTCGTGCGCGTAGTCGACGTGGTCGCCGTGCGGCACCTCGGCGTGGCCGCACGCCGGCCCGTGGATGTGGTCGTGCGCCGGGTGTTCGTGGTGGAGCGTGGTCATGTCGCGCACCTTCTGTGACTCGGGGTGGATGACCCTCTCAGGCTAGCGCCATATGCCCGGTTGGTGACGCTATGGAAGCCTTGTGAAGGTTTGCTCGCCCGCGTGCCGGGGACCCGACGGCGCGCCCCACCCGTACGCGACCGACGAAAGCGACACCCATGAAGGCGATCAGCTACCGAAGCTACGGCGGCCCCGAGGTCCTGGAGTACGGAGAAGTGCGCGACCCCAAGGTCGGGCCCGACTCCGTCCTGGTGAAGGTGCGGGCCGCAGCCGTCAACCCCGTCGACTGGAAGTGCCGCGAGGGACACCTCGACGCGCTCCTCGAACCCGTCTTCCCGGTGATCCCGGGCTGGGACGTCGCGGGCGTCGTGGAGCGGCCGGGCGTCGCCGCCCCGGAGTTCTCCGCGGGCGACGAGGTCATCGGCTACGTGCGCGAGGACTTTCTCTCCCGCGGCACCTTCGCCGAGTACGTCGCGGCCCCCGTGCGCACCCTCGCCCGCAAGCCGCGCAACCTCTCCTTCGAGGAGGCCGCCGGGCTGCCGCTCGCCGGGCTCACCGCCTACCAGGTGATCACCAAGGCCCTGGGGGTGAAGCCGGGCGACGTCGTCCTCGTGCACGCCGCGGCCGGCGGCGTCGGCTCCCTCGCGGTGCAGATCGCCCGGCACCTGGGCGCCCGCGTCATCGGCACCGCGAGCGAGCACAACCACGACTACCTGCGCGAACTCGGCGCGGAACCCGTCCGGTACGGGGACGGCCTCGTCGACCGGGTGCGCGGGCTCGCCCCCGACGGCGTGGACGCGGCCTTCGACACGGTCGGCGGCGACACGCTCAAGGCCTCCGCCGAACTGCTGGGCCCGCGGGGGCGGCTCGCCTCCATCACCGACAACGAGGTGGTGGGCCTCGGCGGCCAGTACTGCTTCGTGCGCCCCGACGCCGCCGACCTGACGCGGCTGAGCGAGCTGGCCGAACAGGGCGTCGTGACCGTGCACGTCGACGAGGCGTTCCCGCTGGAGCGCGCCGCCGACGCGCACCGCCGCAGCGCCGAGGGTCGCACCCGGGGCAAGGTCGTCGTCACGGTGGAGTGAGCGGAACCGCCCCCGGGGCCCTCGCCCCGTCAGACGACCAGCGCCGCCGCGCACAGGGCGAGGGCGAGGGTGCACAGGGCCGCCGCCCACGCGCCCCGGCCCGTGAGCCGCCGGGGCCGCGCGGCGGTCAGGGCGACCATCCTGCGGTGGGCGACGGCGAGGAAGCCCAGCCACAGCAGCAGGCAGAGGGCGCAGGCGAGGACCCCCGTCGGGCTCGGCCCCCGGTTCAGGACCGCGCGGGCGGCGAGGACCGCGGCGACCGTGCACGAGAGCGTGGTACGCCGCCACGCGAGCCTGGTGCGCTCCGGCTGGAGCCCGGGGTCCCTCGCGGGCTCGGCGGCCGTCATCCCTCCCACCCGAAGAGGACGACCACCACCATGGCGAGTGCGACCAGGGCGACGACCAGGCCCAGCAGCGCCGGGAAGCGGCCCGCGGGCAGGTCCTCGCCGCGCCGCATGGCCCGCTCGCAGCGCACCCAGTGGCTGACCGCGCGCAGCGAGCTCAGCACGCCCGCCGCGAGCAGCGCGAGGGCCAGGCCGATCCGCCAGCCCCAGCGCAGGTCCGGCAGGAACTGGTCCACCGCGAAGCCGCCGCCGATCAGCGCGAGGGCGGTGCGCAGCCAGGCCAGGAAGGTGCGTTCGTTGGCGAGCGAGAAGCGGTAGTCGGGTGTGTCGCCCTCCTCGCGGATGCGCTCGGGTGCGAACCACAGCCTCAGACTCCGTACGAAATTGCTCACGGGCGCACCATAATCCGTGCCCCCGTCCGCCCTCTCACCAGGCGGTCAGCCCTCACCCGGCGCGGAAGTCGAGCAGCCGCCGGTAGGCGGCGAGCCCGTCGGGCACCCACTCCCACTCGTCGAGCCGCCGCGTCAGCTCCTCCTCGGTGACGAAGGCGTGCCAGGCGACCTCCTCGGCCTGCGGGTCCACGGGCGGCTCGCAGCGCACCTCGTAGAGGGACGACCACCAGCTGTGGCCCGCGCCGTCCTCGTAGAGGAATGTGAACAGCGGCGTCGGGCGCGGCAGCGCGTCCACGCCCAGCTCCTCCCGCGCCTCCCGCAGCGCCGCGTCGTCGTAGGACTCGCCCGCCCCGACCACGCCGCCGACGAACATGTCGTACAGCGAGGGGAAGACCAGCTTCTGCGGGGTGCGGCGGTGCACGAAGACGCGGTCGTCGGCGTCCCGCGCCAGGACGAACACGCAGCGGTGGCGCAGGCCGCGCGCGTAGACCTCGCCGCGCGGCGCCTCCCCGACGACCTCGTCGTTCTCGTCGACGACGGACAGGATCTCCTCGCGGGGGTCGGCCGGACCCGTGGTCGCATCAGTCATGCCGCCCATCCAACCCCACCCGCGGGCGGGGGCGGGATCCGCCACCGGCCGGCCGGCCGGTCCGGCGCCGGCGGCCCGTCGCCGAGCGGGGGCGCCGTCCGCGCCCCGTGGCCACCGCGTGGCATCGCCGGATGCATGCCGAGCAGCACCACGCCCGCCACGATCGCCGCGAGCCCCGCCGCCTCCCACGCGAGGGCGCCCGCGTCGGTCCGCAGCCGGTCCCCGAGGAACCCGACGCCGCACGCGATCCCGGCCAGCGGTTGCGCGGCCGTCAGCGCGGGCAGCGACATCCGCAGCGGAGCCGTCTCGAAGGCGCTCTGCACCAGCACGAGCGCCGTGACGCCGAGCGCGAGCACCCCGTACGGCTGCCACCCCGTGAGCACCTCGGGCAGCCCGCCCGCGGCGAACCGGTCGCCGGTCACCCGCGTCAGCGCGTCCTGCACGCCGTAGAGCAGCCCGGCGGCCAGCGCGAGCAGCACCGGGCCCGCGCCGAGCCGCGACCTCTTGGCGCACGCCGTGAGGACGAGCGCCCCGCCCACCATCACGCCGACGATCAGCCAGTGCCGCAGCGGACTCGTCTCCGCGTCGCCGCCGCGCGGCTCGCCCGCCACGATGAACGCGCTCACGCCGCCCGCGAGCAGCGCGAGCCCCGCCCACCCCTGGCGGCCCAGCGGCTGCCCGGTCTGATACCGGGAGAGGGCGAGGGCGAACAGGAGCTGGGTGGCGAGCAGCGGCTCGACGAAGGAGATCTCGCCCCGGCCGAGCGCGAGCGCCCCGAGCACCATCCCGCAGACCATCAGGCCGATCCCGGCCAGCCAGCGCGGCACCTTCACCAGGTCGATCAGGAGCCGGAAGGAGAGGAAGTCGCTCAGCGGCGCCTGCCGCGCCACGTTCTGCTGGAGCACGAAGCCGAGACCGAGGCAGCAGGCCGCCCCGATGGCGAGGGCGAGAACCAGGACCGACACGTCACACACCTCGGGGCTCGGGCACGAAATGGGACTTCGCCGACGATAACCGCCCATCGCCCGTGCCGCGCACCGGAGCCCGGTGAGTTCGTCCCGACTGCCGGTTGACGTGCGTCATCCCGCTGCCCAGGATCTGACCCATCGGTAACTTCACGGGCCCCTGTCTAGGAGGACGACCCCCATGGCGTACGACGCGGACGTGATCGTGATCGGAGCGGGGCTCGCCGGGCTCGCGGCCACCGCGGAGCTGGTGGACGCGGGCCGCCGGGTCGTCCTCGTGGACCAGGAGCCCGAGCAGTGCATGGGCGGTCAGGCGCACTGGTCCTTCGGCGGCCTCTTCTTCGTCGACTCGCCCGAGCAGCGACGCCTGCGGATCAAGGACTCCCACGCGCTCGCCCTCCAGGACTGGATGGGCACGGCCTCCTTCGACCGTCCGGAGGACCACTGGCCGCGCAAGTGGGCCGAGGCGTACGTGGACTTCGCGGCCGGTGAGAAGCGGTCGTGGCTGCACGGCCAGGGCGTACGGTTCTTCCCCGTGGTCGGCTGGGCCGAGCGCGGCGGCTACGACGCGCAGGGCCACGGCAACTCCGTGCCGCGCTTCCACATCACCTGGGGGACCGGGCCCGGCCTGCTCGCGCCGTTCGTCGAGCGGGTGCGCTCCGGGGTCGCGCGCGGCCTGGTCCAGCTCCGGTTCCGGCACCGCGTCACCGGCCTCTCGCGCAGCGCGGGCGCCCTCGACACCGTCACCGGCGAGGTCCTCGAAGCCTCCGGGATCGAGCGCGGGCAGGCCAGCAGCAGGGAGGTGACCGGCACCTTCGAGTTCCGCGCCCAAGCGGTCATCGTGACCTCCGGCGGCATCGGCGGCAACCACGACCTCGTCCGCGCCAACTGGCCCGCGCGGCTCGGCACGCCTCCCGAGAAGATGATCTCCGGGGTCCCCGCACACGTCGACGGCAAGATGCTCGGCATCGCCGAGCGCGCCGGGGCGCGCCTGATCAACCGCGACCGCATGTGGCACTACACCGAGGGCATCGAGAACTGGAACCCCATCTGGGACCGGCACGGCATCCGCATCCTGCCGGGCCCCTCGTCGCTCTGGCTCGACGCGCGCGGCGACCGGCTGCCCGTGCCGCTCTTCCCCGGCTTCGACACCCTCGGCACGCTCGAACACATCATGGGCACCGGGTACGACCACACCTGGTTCGTGCTCAACCAGCGCATCATCGGCAAGGAGTTCACCCTCAGCGGCTCCGAGCAGAACCCGGACCTGACCGGCAAGTCGGTGCGCGGCGTCCTCGACCGGGCGCGCTCGGCGGTGCCGGGACCCGTCAAGGCGTTCATGGACCACGGCGGGGACTTCGTCGTCGAGAAGGACCTCGGAGCCCTCGTGCGCGGCATGAACGCGCTCACCAAGGAACCCCTCATCGACGAGGCGGCGCTGCGCCGCACCATCGTCGCGCGCGACCGCGGGATAGCCAACCCCTTCACCAAGGACCTCCAGGTCACGGCCATCCGGGGCGCCCGCAAGTTCCTCGGCGACCGCCTCGTCAGGGCCGCCGCCCCGCACCGGATCCTCGACCCCGGGGCGGGGCCCCTCATCGCCGTGCGCCTCAACATCCTCACCCGCAAGACCCTCGGCGGCCTGGAGACCGACCTCTCCGCACGCGTCCTGACCGACGGCGGCCGGCCCCTCGACGGGGTGTACGCGGCCGGGGAGGCCGCCGGGTTCGGCGGCGGGGGAGTGCACGGCTACCGCTCGCTGGAGGGCACCTTCCTCGGCGGCTGCCTCTTCTCGGGGCGCACGGCCGGCCGCGCCGCGGCCCGCCAGGTGGGGTGACGGGGCCGCGCCGGAGCGGCGTCCTCGCACACGAGGTGTGAAGTCCGTGCAAGTCGAGACGAGTTGGTGAAGAAGGCAAGGGCAGGCTGCCCTTGACGGGGAGGGGCCCCTACCGGTTTGCTGTCCGTGATCATCCGCTCGCTGACCGCGCCGGGGAGGACGTCCCGCGGTGTCACCACCCCCACCCCCACTGGGCCGCTCCCGCAGGAAAACGGCCGTACAGGCCTTTGACGCCGCGCTCGACGACAGCGAACTCGTGGCGGCGCGTTCGGCGTTGGCCCAGGGCCGCTGGACCGAGGTCCGCGAGCTGCTCGCCGCCACCGGCGACGACTGGGACCGCAGGGGGCACCGCTTCGACGTCCTCGGCCAGGAACCCGCCACCTCCGCGTGGGCCCGCGACTGGCGGCTCGTCGAGCCCGAGAGCCATGACGCCGAGCTGCTGCTCGCCTTCGCCGCCGTGCACAAGGCGCTGCGGGGCAAGGCGCGTTCGGACAAGGTGCGCGCCCAGTGCCGCGAGGCGGCCACCCGCGTCCCCGCCGACCCCACGCCGTGGCTCGCGCTGCTCGTGCTCGAACGCTCCCTGGGCCGCGAGGAGGACGTCGTACGCCTCTTCGACGAGGTCAGGCACCGCCACCCCGAGCACCACCACGCCCACCACCTGATGATCGCCCGGCTCGCCGAGCGACGCCCCGGCGCGGGCCAGGACCCGCTGCACGAGGTGTACGACTTCGCGTCCTGGGCCGCCGAGCAGGCGCCGCCCGGGTCGCCGCTCGCGGTCCTGCCCGTGATCGCCCACACCGAGCGCTACCGCGTGCTCGCGGGGGCGGGCCTCGAATCCACCGACCCCGCGGCCTCGCGCCACTGGGCGGGGCGGCGCGCCCACGGTGTCATCAAGGCCGCCTTCGACTGGTGGCTGGAGTGGGAGACGCCCGCCCGGGCGTCGCACCCCCGCTGCCACGTGGACCTCAACTTCCTCGCCCACGCCAAGTTCTGCGAGGGCAGGGCGGCCGAGGCCGCCGCGCTCTTCCACCGCATCGGACGGCACGCGACCCCGGCCCCGTGGTCCTATCCGGACCGCGAGCCGCACGAAGCGTTCACGGCCGCGCGCGCCACGGCGCTCGGATCGGCCTGACCACCGAAACCCCCCGACGTACCCCCTGAAAGGACGACCGCGCCATGGCGACGGGCAGTTCGAGCACGAGCGGAACGAGATCACTCGGCGAGCCGGAGGACGGCGGGGGGATCAGCACGTACAAGGGCGAGGAACGCGCGCTGCGGGCCGGCCGGCTCGGCACGGCGGGCCTGCTGCTCTCCGTGCTCGCCGCGACCGGGCCCCTGATGGTCGTCGCTGGTGTCATGCCCACCACATACGGCGTGATGGGCGTGGTCGGACAGCCGCTCCTCTTCCTCATCCTCGGCGTCGTCCTCGCGCTCTTCAGCCTCGGATACGCCGAGATGAGCCGCCACGTGCACAACGCGGGCGCCTTCTACGCCTACATATCCCGCGGGCTCGGCGGCACCGCGGGCGCGGGCGCCTCGCTGGTCGCCCTCGTCGCCTACAGCTCCCTGCAGGCCGGCCTCTACGGACTGCTCGGCTTCGAGGTGTCCGGGCTCATCGAGACGTACTTCGACGCCGAGGTCGCCTGGTGGATCCCCGCGCTCGTCGCCGTGGCCGTCGTCGCCGTCCTCGCCTGGCTGAAGATCGACCTCAACGCGCGCGTGCTCGGCGTCCTGCTGATCGTCGAGGTGGTGCTCGTCGTCATCTTCGACATCGCGGCCGTCGCCGACCCGGCCACGGAGGGCCTGTCGCTGCACGCCTTCAACCCGGACACGCTCACCGGGGCGGGCGTCGCCACGTCCCTGTGCTTCTGCATCGCCGCCTTCACGGGCTTCGAACAGGCCCCCGTGTACGCGGAGGAGACCAGCCGCCCGCAGGTCGTCGTGGCGCGCGTGATGTTCTTCGCCGTCGGGTTCGTCGCCGTCTTCTTCGCGCTCAGCTCCTGGGCGCTGACCGTCGCCGCCGGCCCCTCGGGAATCGTGCCCGCCGCGCGGGAGCAGAGCGCGGGGCTGCTCTTCGGCCTCACGGAGTCGCGGCTCGGCGGGACCTTCACCGACGTCATGCACGTGCTGTTCGTGACGGGCATGTTCGCCGCGATCCTCAGCTTCCACAACGTGGTCGCGCGCTACGCCTTCGCGATGGGGCGCGAGGGGCTGCTGCCCGCCGCGTTCGGGCGCACCAACACCTCCACGGGCGCGCCGGGCACGGGTTCGCTGCTCCAGACCGTCGTCTCGGTCGTGGTCGTCGTGGGCTTCGCCGTCACGGACGACGGCCCGGCCGGCGACCCGACCGCGCCCGTCCTGCACCTCTTCACCTGGGGCGGCAACATCGGCGCCCTCGGCGTGATCCTGCTGATGGCCACGGCGTCCGTGGCCGTCATCGTCTTCTTCGCCCGCAGGGGCGCCGCCCGCGCCCAGGCCTGGCGCATCGCGGCCTCCGCGCTGGCGGCGGTCGGGCTCCTGGTCATCGCCGGCTACACCGTCAAGGACTTCGACGTCCTGGTGGGCGCGGGCCCCGACTCCGCCCTGAGCTGGGCGCTGCCGGGGATCATCTTCGCCGCGGCGGTGGTCGGCGTGGCGTACGGGGCGATCCTGCGGGCGAGGAACCCCGCGGCCCACGCCAGGATCGGCCTGGGCAACGAGGCCTTCCAGCTGGAGAAGGCCTCGGGTTCGCCGGAAGGGCCGGGGAAGGGCCCCTCCGGCGACTGAGCGGTACCTCGGCGGGGGGCTAGATGATCAGGGACAGCAGGAGCACCAGGCCCCCCGCCACCACGGAGATGATCGTCTCCATGATGGACCACGTCTTGATCGTCTGGCCGACGTCCAGCCCGAAGTACTCCTTGACCAGCCAGAACCCGGCGTCGTTGACGTGCGAGAAGAACAGCGAGCCGGCGCCGATCGCGAGGACCAGCAAGGCCGTGTGCGAGGTCGACATGTCGGCCGCCAGCGGGGCCACCAGGCCCGCGGCCGAGATCGTCGCCACCGTCGCCGAACCGGTCGCGAGGCGGATGGCCACCGCGATCAGCCAGGCGAGCAGCAGCGCGGGGATCGACCAGTCCTTGGAGAAGTCCAGGATCATCTGGCCCACGCCCACGTCGATGAGCGTCTGCTTGAAGCCGCCGCCCGCGCCCACGATCATCAGCACGCCCGCGATCGGGGCGAGGGACTTCTCCACCGTGCTCGACAGGCGGTCCTTGGCGAAACCGGCCGCGCGGCCCAGCGTGAACATCCCGACGATCACCGCGGCGAGCAGGGCGATCAGCGGCGAGCCGATGACGTCGAAGACCCGCTGCACGGTGCTCTCGGGGTCGTCGACCACGATGTCCACCAGGGCCTTGGCCAGCATCAGGACGACCGGCAGCAGCACGGTGGCGACGGTCGCGCCGAAGCCGGGGCGCTTGTCCAGGTCCTCCGAGGGACGCTGCGGGATCATCTTCTCGGGGGCCGGCACGTCGACCCAGCGCGCCGCGACCTTGGAGAACAGCGGCCCGGCGATGATCACCGTCGGGATCGCCACGAGGACGCCGAGCGCCAGCGTCACACCGAGGTTGGCCTTGACCGCGTCGATGGCGACGAGCGGGCCGGGGTGCGGCGGGATGAGGCCGTGCATCACGGAGAGCCCGGCGAGCGCGGGGATGCCGATCCGCATCAGCGAGTAGTTGCCGCGCTTGGCGACCATCAGGACGACCGGGATCAGCAGCACGATGCCGACCTCGAAGAAGAGCGGCAGACCGATCACCGAGGCGATGAGCACCATCGCCCAGGGCATGGCGCGGCCGCCCGCCTTGGCGAGGATCGTGTCGACGATCTGGTCGGCGCCCCCGGAGTCGGCGAGCAGCTTGCCGAGGATCGCGCCGAGCGCGATGAGGACGCCCACGCCCGCGACGGTCGAGCCGAGCCCGTCGGTGAAGCTCGTGATGGCCTTGTCGAGCGGCGCGCCCGCGAAGGCGCCCAGCGCGAGCGACCCCACGGTCAGCGCGAGGAACGCGTGCAGCTTGAACTTGGTGATGAGCAGGACGATGACGGCGATGCCCGCGAGGACGGCGATCCCCAGCTGGGCATGGCCCGCCGAGGTGATCGGCTCGACGGGGTCCGCTGCCAGCATCTCGACGCTGAGATGGGTCACGGTGCTTTCCTTGTGACGAGGCCCCGGGAGGGGCGCGGGGAACTGCGCGACCGCCATGGGCGGCCCGCAGTCGGAGAACTACTGGCGGGAGCGCTCAGCCCAGACGGCTGAGCGCCTCGACGGCCCGGTCGGCGATCTCCTCCGGGCTGCCGGCGACGTCGACGGCGACACCCGCCTCGTCCGCCCCGAGGGGCTGGAGCGTGGCGAACTGCGAGTCGAGGAGCGCGGTCGGCATGAAGTGGCCCTGCCGGTGCGACATCCGGTCCTCGATGAGCTTCCGGTCACCGGTGAGGTGGACGAAGACGGCCTCCGGGGCCGCGGCGCGCAGCCGGTCGCGGTAGCTGCGCTTCAGCGCGGAGCTGCTGACCACACCGCCCTTGCCGGCCCGGCCGTCCGCCCAGGCGCCGATCGCGTCGAGCCAGGGCCACCGGTCGTCGTCGGTGAGCGGCGTCCCGGCCGACATCTTCTCGATGTTCGCCGGGGGGTGGAAGTCGTCGCCCTCGGCGTACGGCACGCCGAGCCGGTCCGCGAGCAGGGGCCCGACCGTGGTCTTGCCCGTCCCTGCCACGCCCATGATCACGACGACGTGGGGGGTGCGCCGTTCCTTCATCGCGTCCTGCCTCGCTGTCTTCATCGACATCGGTCCTTCGTTCACGTCACTGAAACCTATTAGGTCTGACGAATTCAAGAGTCTGTGACATAAAAGTCTGACTTATTGTTCACGCCGCATCCCTCGTAGGCTTCCCTCATGACCGATCGGGCCCGAGGGCTGCACTCCCGCGTACTGGAAAGCCTCGGGCCCGCCATCACGGCCGGCGAGTACCCGGCGGGCAGCGTCCTGCGCACGGACGAGCTGGCCCAGCGCTTCGAGGTGTCGCGCTCGGTGATGCGCGAGGCGGTCCGGGTCCTGGAGTCCATGCGCCTCGTCGCGTCCCGACGCCGCGTGGGCGTGACCGTCCTGCCCATCGAGCAGTGGAACGTCTACGACCCGCAGGTCATCCGCTGGCGCCTGGCCGGGGCCGAGCGCCCGCGCCAGCTCCGCTCGCTGACCGTGCTGCGCTCCGCCATCGAGCCGGTCGCCGCCGGACTCGCCGCCCGGTACGCCACGGCCGCCCAGTGCGCGGAGCTCACCGAGTGCGCGCTCGGCATGGTCGCCCACTCGCGCGGCCACCAGCTGGAGGGCTATCTGCGCCACGACGTGGCCTTCCACCGGGTCATCCTCAACGCCTCGGGCAACGAGATGTTCGCCCGGCTCGGCGACGTCGTCGCCGAGGTCCTGACCGGACGCACCGCCCACCAGGTGATGTTCGAGGACCCTGACCCGCCCGCCGTGACCCTGCATCTCAAGGTCGCCGAGGCGGTCAGGGAGGGCGACGTGGCCCGCGCCGAGGCCCTGACGCGGGAGATCGCCCTGGGCGCCCTCGAAGAGCTGGACATCCTGGCGCCCTGACCGAGGGCGAGGTGCGCGCGCGGGTCGGCGACAATGGACGCATGTCCCGACGCGCCACACGCCCCACGCCCTGCCCCTGCGGCCACCTGCGGCCGTACGACACGTGCTGCGGCAGGCTGCACCGGGGCGAGGCCGCCGCGAGCACGCCCGAGGAGCTGATGCGCTCGCGCTACAGCGCCTTCGCCGTGCGGGACGAGGGTTACCTGCTGCGCACCTGGCACCCGCGCACCCGCCCGCCGCGCGTGGAGTTCGACCCGGCGCTGCGCTGGACGGGCCTGGAGATCGAGGAGACCACCGAGGGCACCGCGTTCCACACCACGGGCACGGTGACCTTCCGGGCGCGCTACACCGACGGTGGCCGCCCCGACTCGCTGCACGAGCGCAGCCGCTTCGAACGGCTCGACGGGGCGTGGGTGTACGTCGACGGCGCGTTCATCGACTGAGGTCCCCGGAGCCCCGCCCGGAGTCCCGCCCCATCCTGACGGCCGACTTCCGCCCCGGGATCTCCACCCCGCTCGGCATCGACCGGGTGCAGAAGGGCGGCATGAACACCGTCCTGCTGCGGCACTGCCCCGAACTCGCCGGCCTCCTCCCGCGCGGGGCCGGCGCCGTCGCGCCCTGGCGGCACGTACAGCCGGTGACCGGCGGCGACGGCCGCGCCCAGGGCTGAGGGCGGCCGAGACGGGCCGTCCGGGACTCACGGCCCGGGCGGCCCCGGGCGGGCGTGACGGCGGGTCGGCGGCCGAGCGGTGGCGGCCGGCAGGCGGTGAGCGGCGGTCCCGGCTCCGTGGGACCCCGCTCCAGGGGCGCCGCGAACTCCTCCGCCGCGGCCGGTGCGCGGGGCAGGCCGGTCCTCACGGCCGGTCTTCACGGGGTGCGGGCCGCGACGGCAGCCGCGATCCGCCCGGCCGCCGGGGTCCCGCCGGGGCCGAACCTGCGCCGGTAGTCCGTGGGGCTGAGGCCCGTCTCGCGGCGCAGCCTGGCCCGCAGGTTCGCGGCGGTGCCGAGGCCGCTGCGGTGCGCGACGACGTCGAGGCGTTCCTCGCCCCGTTCGATCAGGCGGCAGGCCAGGGCCACGCGCTCGCCCGTCAGCCAGGCCAGCGGGGTCGTGCCGAGCTGGGCGCGGAAGCGGCGGTGCAGGGTGGCCGGGCTGACCCCGGCGCGGGCCGCGAGGCCGGCCACCGTCAGGCCGGAGCCGAGCCGCTCCTGCGCCCACCCGAGCAGCGGCGCCAGCGAGGCGTCGGGCACCGGCGGAACGGGCCGCTCCACGAACTGCCGCTGGCCGCCGTCCCGGTGGGCGGAGAAGACGAGTCGCCTGCTCACGGAGTTGGCGACCTCGGCGCCGAAGTCCTTGCGGACGATGTGCAGGCCCAGGTCGAGCGCGGCGGCGCTGCCCGCGGCGGTGAGGATGTCGCCGTCGTCCACGAAGAGCACGTCCGGTTCGAGCCGCACGGCCGGAAACCGCTCCCGGAAGGAGTCCGCCCACTGCCAGTGCGCGGTGGCCCTGCGTCCGTCGAGCACCCCCGCCTCGGCCAGGGTGAACGCCCCGCTGCAGAAGCCGACCAGGCGGGCGCCGCGCGCGTGCGCCCTGCGGACGGCGGCGAGGACGGCGGGCCGCCGCGGCACGTCGGTGTCCGGCCGGTTCGGCACGATGACCGTGTCGGCCCGGTCGGCCGCGTCGAGTCCGGCGACCCCGCTGAGCGTGAAGAACCCGTCCCGCATCAGCGTGGCGGGCTCGGCGGAGCAGAGCGCGAAGTCGTACAGGTCGCGGCCGAGTTCGGGCCTGCGGAGCCCGAAGACCTCGGTCGCGCAGCCCAGCTCGAAGGGGTTGGAGTTCTCGTCCACGATGACGGCGACGCGGTGCGGGCGTTCGGGGGCGGACGCCGGTCCGTGGCCGGGCTCCGGTTGAGAGGATTCTTGCGGCATGTGCGATTTCTAGCACTCGCGGGCACCGCCCGTCACGGCCGAGGATCGGTCCATGACCACCGAATCCCCCGCCGCCGAGCGGAACCCCGTCCAGGCCCAGGCCGCCGCCGAGCAGCCCCCGGCAGCCGCCGAGCGGCCCCGCGCCGCCGCGCCCGCCGCGCGGCCGATCGACCTCGGCGAGGCCCTGGCCTCCTTCGACGCCCTGTGGAGCCCCCGCATCGTCACCTCCGTCAACGACTACGACGTCCGCGTGACCAAGGTGCGGGGCGAGCACGTCTGGCACGTCCACGACGACACCGACGAGTTCTTCCTCGTGCTCGACGGCGAGCTCCACATCGACCTGCGCGAACCGGCGGGCGAGCGCAGGGTCACGCTGCCCCGGGGCTCGGTCTTCACGGTCCCGCGCGGCACCGAGCACAAGCCGTGCGCCCCGGACGGCGCCCGCATCCTGCTCTTCGAGCCCACCGGCACGCCGACGGTCGGCGACCGCCACGAGGAGGTGCCGGACCACGTGGACGTGACGACGGGCCACGCGCTGTAGGGCGCGAGCCGCGAGGGCCTGCGCCGCTACTCAATTTTGACTAGACTGCGGCGCATGCCCGAGAAAACGATCCCGCTCCTCCCGTGTCAGACGATTCAGCCGGTGGTCGACTTCTACACCGCCCTCGGCTTCGAGACGACGTACCTCCAGAAGAGCCCGTACGCCTACGCCGTGGTCGAACGCGGCGCGATAGAGCTCCAGTTCTACGGCATGAAGCAGTACGAACCCACGGAGTCCCACTCCGGCTGCTACGTCGTCACCGACGACGTCGAGGCCCTGCACACCGCCTTCCGCGCCGGGCTCAAGGCGGCGTACGGCAGGATCCCGACGCGCGGCCTGCCCCGCATCGGACCGCTCAAGGACATGTCGTACGGAGTGCGGCAGTTCCTCATGACCGACCCCGGCGGCAACAGCATCCGCGTGGGGCAGCCCATCAGCGACGACTTCTCGATGCGCCCCGTCCCGAAGGAGACCTTCGCGCGGGCGCTGCACCTGGCCGACCTCTTCGTCGACTCCAAGGAGGACCTGCCGGGCGCCGCGAAGATCATCGACAAGGCGCTCGACCGCACGGACGAGCGGCCCACCCCCGAGCAGGAGCTGCGCCTGCTGGTCCTGCGCGGCGACGTCGCCCAGCGGCTCGGCGACACCCGGCTCGCCGGGACACTGCTGGCCAGGGCCGCGGCGCTCGCGCTCACGGACGCCGAGAGGGAGGCGGCGCGCGACGCCCTCGCACGCCTCGCCGAGCTGACGGCACGGCCGGAGGCGGGGCTGTCGTAAGAGACCCGTCAAGAGGCCCACCGGCGTCGTATGGACGGCGTCAACGGTGGCCGGATGTGGCGTGAACAGCGGTTTCCTTCAACCGTCAGACCAAGCGACCCATCCGTCCACTTCTTCTTCGGGAGCTCACGATGGCCGACGTGGCCTTCGTCGTCACCACACTCGCGGTCTTCGCGCTGGTGGCACTCGTCGCCAAGGGGGTGACGAAGCTGTGACCACCGAGAACATCGTCGGTCTCGTCGTGGCCTTCGCCCTCCTCGGCTACCTCGTCCTCGCCCTCCTCTTCCCGGAGAGGTTCTGAAGCCGGCATGAGCCCAGTCCTCGCCGGGGTGCTCCAACTGCTCGCCCTCATGGCGGCGCTCGCCCTCGCACACCGCCCGCTCGGTGACCACATGGCCCGCGTCTACGGCTCGAAGAGGCACCTTCGCGCCGAGAAGTGGATCTACAAGGCCATCGGCGCCGACCCGGACACGGAGATGCGCTGGCCCGCGTACCTGCGCGGCGTCCTCGCCTTCTCCGTGACCGGCGTCCTCTTCCTCTACCTGCTCCAGCGGCTCCAGGGCACGCTGCCCGGCTCGCTCGGCTTCCGCTCCATCGACCCCGACCAGGCCTTCAACACCGCGGTCTCGTTCGTGGCGAACACCAACTGGCAGTCCTACTCCGGCGAACAGGCCATGGGCCACGTCGTCCAGACCGGCGGCCTCGCGGTGCAGAACTTCGTCTCGGCGGCGGTGGGCATGGCGGTCGCCGTGGCGCTCGTCCGCGGCTTCGCGCGCTCCCGCACCGGCGGGCTCGGCAACTTCTGGGCCGACCTGGTGCGCGGCGTCGTCCGCGTCCTGCTGCCGATATCCGTGCTCGGCGCCCTCGTCCTGGTCGCCTGCGGAGCCCTGCAGAACTTCTCCGGCATCCACGAGGTCGGCCAGTTCGGCGGCGGCTCGCAGCAGTGGAACGGCGGCGCGGTCGGCTCCCAGGAGGTCATCAAACTCCTCGGCACGAACGGCGGCGGCTACTTCAACGCCAACTCCGCCCACCCCTTCGAGAACCCGACCCCCCTCTCCAACCTCTTCGAGGTCTTCCTGATCCTCCTCATCCCCTTCGCACTGCCCCGCACCTTCGGCCGGCTGACCGGATCGCTCCGGCAGGGCCGCGCGATCCTGGCCACGATGGTCACCATCTGGGCCGGCTTCACCGCGCTGATGATGTGGACCGAGTTCCACCACGGGGGCCCGGCGTTCGACCTGGCGGGCGGGGCGATGGAGGGCAAGGAGACCCGCTTCGGGATCGCCGGTTCAGCGATCTTCGCGGTGGCCACCACGCTCACCTCCACCGGCGCGGTGAACTCCTTCCACTCCTCCTACACCGGCTTCGGCGGCGGCCTGGAGATGCTGGGCATGCAGCTCGGCGAGATCGCCCCCGGCGGCACCGGATCGGGCCTCTACGGCATGCTCGTCATGGCGGTCATCGCGGTGTTCATCGCCGGCCTGATGGTCGGCCGCACACCGGAGTACCTGGGCAAGAAGATCGGCACCCGCGAGATCAAGCTCGCGGCCTGCTACCTCCTCGTCACCCCGGCCCTCGTCCTGAGCCTCACCGCCCTGTCGACCGCGCTGCCCACGCCGCGGGAGTCGATGCTCAACTCCGGCCCCCACGGCTTCTCCGAGATCCTGTACGCCTTCACCTCCGGCGCCAACAACAACGGCTCGGCCTTCGGCGGCCTGAGCGCCGACACGACCTGGTTCAACACCACGATCGGCCTCGCCATGCTCCTCGGCCGCTTCCTGCCGATGGTCTTCGTCCTCGCGCTCGCCGGATCGCTGGCCGAGCAGCGTCCCGTGCCAAAGACGGCGGGCACCCTGCGCACCGAGAAACCGCTCTTCACCGGACTGCTGGTCGGCACCATCATGATCATCACCGGTCTCACCTACTTCCCCGCGCTCGCGCTGGGACCGCTCGCCGAGGGACTCGCGTCATGAGCACCGACACCAGGAATCACGAGGCGGCCGAGGCCACCCCCGACCGCGAGGTCCGGGCCGCGCACCCGGCCGCCGGGGCCAAGACGGGCAAGGTCGGCGCCGGTCTCTTCGACCCGGCCCAACTGCTCACGTCGCTGCCCGACGCCTTCCGCAAGCTGCACCCGCGCGTCATGGTCAAGTCCCCGGTCATGTTCGTGGTCCTGACCGGCTCGGTGGCCACCACCGTGCTCGCGGCCCTGGACCCCGCCGACGGCTTCGGCTGGGCGATCACCGCCTGGCTCTGGCTGACCACGCTCTTCGCCAACCTCGCCGAAGCCGTCGCCGAGGGCCGCGGCAAGGCCCAGGCCGACACCCTGCGCAAGGCCAAGACCGACACCGTCGCGCGCCGCCTGACCGACGGCGCGGAGGAGACGGTGCCCGGCACCGCCCTGCGCGTCGGCGACCGGGTCGTCTGCGAGGCGGGCGACGTCATCCCCGGAGACGGGGACGTCGTCGAGGGAGTGGCGTCCGTCGACGAGTCGGCGATCACCGGCGAGTCCGCCCCGGTCATCCGCGAGTCGGGCGGCGACCGGTCCGCCGTCACGGGCGGGACGAAGGTGCTCTCCGACCGCGTCGTCATCGAGATCACGACGAAACCCGGTGAGACGTTCATCGACCGCATGATCAACCTGGTCGAGGGTGCGGCCCGGCAGAAGACCCCCAACGAGATCGCGCTGAACATCCTCCTCGCGTCCCTCACCGTCGTCTTCCTGCTCGCCGTCGTCACCCTCAAGCCCTTCGCCGGCTACGCGGGCGCCGACGGCCAGACCTCGCTGATCGTCCTGACGGCGCTGCTCGTCTGCCTGATCCCCACCACCATCGGCGCCCTGCTCTCCGCCATCGGCATCGCGGGCATGGACCGCCTCGTGCAGCGCAACGTCCTGGCCACCTCGGGCCGGGCCGTCGAGGCCGCGGGCGACGTGTCGACACTGCTGCTCGACAAGACCGGCACCATCACGCTCGGCAACCGCAGGGCCGCCGAGTTCCTGCCCGTACGCGGCGCCACCGAGGCCGATCTCGCCGACGCGGCCCAGCTCTCCTCACTGGCCGACGAGACACCCGAGGGCCGTTCCGTCGTCGTCCTCGCCAAGGAGAAGTACGGGCTGCGCGAACGCCACCCGGGGGAGCTGACCGGCGCGGCCTGGGTGCCGTTCACGGCACAGACCCGCATGTCGGGCGTGGACGTCGGGGGACGCGCGGTCCGCAAGGGCGCGGCGGCCTCGGTGCTCGCCTGGGTCGAGCGGCGCGGGGGAGCGGTCCCCGACGACGCGCGGACCATCGGTGAACGGATCTCCCGGGCGGGCGGCACCCCGCTGCTCGTCGCGGTGGAGGACGGCGACGGCGCCCGGGTCCTGGGCGCCGTCCACCTCAAGGACGTCGTCAAGGACGGCATGCGCGAGCGCTTCGACGAGCTGCGCCGCATGGGCATCAGGACCATCATGATCACCGGCGACAACCCGCTGACCGCCGAGGCCATCGCCGAGGAGGCGGGCGTCGACGACTTCCTCGCCGAGGCCACGCCCGAGGACAAGATGGCGCTGATCAAGCGCGAGCAGGCCGGCGGCAAGCTCGTCGCGATGACGGGTGACGGCACCAACGACGCCCCCGCCCTCGCCCAGGCCGACGTCGGCGTGGCCATGAACACCGGCACCTCGGCCGCCAAGGAGGCCGGGAACATGGTCGACCTGGACTCCGACCCCACCAAGCTCATCGAGATCGTGGAGATCGGCAAACAGCTCCTGATCACCCGCGGGGCCCTGACGACCTTCTCCATCGCCAACGACGTCGCCAAGTACTTCGCGATCATCCCGGCCATGTTCGCGGTGGCCTACCCGAGCCTCGACAAGCTCAACATCATGGCACTGGCCTCGCCGGAGTCCGCGATCCTCTCGGCGGTGATCTTCAACGCCCTGATCATCGTCGCCCTCGTGCCGCTCGCCCTGAAGGGCGTGCGCTACCGCCCGATGAGCGCCGACCGCCTGCTCCGCCGCAACCTCGGCGTCTACGGCCTCGGCGGCCTCGTCGCCCCCTTCGCCGGCATCAAGGCCATCGACATGCTCGTCTCCCTCATCCCCGGCCTGGGCTGACCCGGTCCCCGCCGACCAGAAAGCGTGCTGAGTCACCATGAACAACTCCGTAGCGAACACCGCACGGCTGCTCGGCGCGGGAGCCCGCGCCCTGCTCGTCCTCACCCTGCTCTGCGGCGTCCTCTACCCGCTGGCGGTCACCGGCGCCGCCCAGGCCCTCCTGAGCGACAAGGCCAACGGCTCGGAGGTCCGGGCGGACGGCGCGACCGCCGGCTCCTCCCTCATCGGCCGGCGTCATGACCTGCCGCCGCGCGCGGGGCAGGAGACGGCGGAACCGGATCTCCGCTGGTTCCAGCCGCGCCCCTCGAACGGCCTCGGCGCCAACACGGTGAACAGGCAGTACGACCTTCTCGTCTCCGGCGCCACGAATCTCGCCGGTGACAGCGAGGAACTGATCGAGCAGGTGAAGGCGGCCAAGGCGGCCGTGATCGCGGACAACTCCACGCCGGGCCACCGGGTGAGGCCCTCCGACATCCCCGCCGACGCGGTCACCTCCTCGGGCTCGGGCCTCGACCCGCACATCTCCCCGGCGTACGCGGACCTCCAGACCCGCCGCGTCGCGGCGCGGAACCACCTGGCGGCGGGCGAGGTCGAGCGCCTCGTCGAGGAGCACACGGACGGCCGCACCCTCGGCTTCATCGGAGAGCCACGGGTGAACGTCCTGGAGCTGAACATCGCCCTGAAGCAGCTCGTCGCGCGGGGCGGGGAGAAGTGAGCGGGGGCCGCGAGGACTGAAGCGACCGCGCACGGACAAGGCCCCAGTTCGAGAACTGGGGCCTTCGCTGGTGTCCGAGGGGGGACTTGAACCCCCACGCCCGATAAAGGGCACTAGCACCTCAAGCTAGCGCGTCTGCCATTCCGCCACCCGGACAAGGTGTCTGTCTTCGCGGGGCGTTTCCCGCGGCGACACAGAGAACATTACCAGGCTTCCGGGGGTGTCCGATCACCCCCGCCACCGCTGTGAACTGCTGATGACGACGCCCGCCCGGCCTTGGGCGCGGAGCCCGGGGGAGAGAGGATGAGGGGGACCACCAGCAGCGAATGCGGGAGGAGCCCAGCGTGAGCGGGTCCAGCACGGGCAAGGCCGTCACCGGTGAGGACGAGGTCGTCGACCTCTGTCGTGAACTGATCCAGATCGATACGAGCAACTACGGCGACCACTCGGGCCCGGGTGAGCGCAAGGCCGCGGAGTACGTCGCCGAGAAGCTCGCCGAGGTCGGTCTCGAACCGAAGATCTTCGAGTCCCACCCCGGCAGGGCCTCCACGGTGGCGCGGATCGAGGGCGAGGACCCGTCGCGGCCCGCGCTGCTCATCCACGGCCACACCGACGTCGTGCCGGCCAACGCCGCGGACTGGACGCACCACCCCTTCTCCGGGGAGATCGCGGACGGCTGCGTGTGGGGCCGGGGCGCCGTCGACATGAAGGACATGGACGCGATGACCCTCGCGGTCGTCCGCGAGCGGATGCGCAGCGGCCGCAAGCCCCCGCGCGACATCGTCCTCGCCTTCCTCGCGGACGAGGAGGCGGGCGGCACGTACGGCGCCCGGCACCTCGTCGACAACCACCCCGGCCTCTTCGAGGGGTGCACGGAGGCGATCAGCGAGGTCGGCGGCTTCTCCTTCACCGTCAACGAGAACCTGCGGCTCTACCTCGTCGAGACGGCCCAGAAGGGCATGCACTGGATGAAGCTGACCGTGGACGGCACCGCGGGCCACGGGTCGATGATCCACAAGGACAACGCGATCACCGAGCTGTCGGAGGCCGTCGGACGCCTCGGGCGGCACAAGTTCCCGGTGCGGGTCACCAAGACCCTGCGGCACTTCCTCGACGAGCTGGGCGACGCCCTCGGCACCGAGCTCGACCCGGAGAACATGGACGAGACGCTCGCCAAGCTCGGCGGCATCGCCAAGCTCATCGGCGCCTCCCTGCAGAACACGGCCAACCCCACCCAGCTCGGCGCCGGGTACAAGGTGAACGTGATCCCCGGCCAGGCCACCGCGCACGTCGACGGCCGTTACCTGCCGGGGTACGAGGAGGAGTTCCTCGCCGACCTGGACCGGCTGCTCGGCCCGAACGTGCGCCGCGAGGACGTGCACGCCGACAAGGCCCTGGAGACGACGTTCGACGGCGCGCTCGTCGACGCCATGCAGACCGCCCTGCGGGCGGAGGACCCGATCGCGCGCGCCGTGCCGTACATGCTCTCCGCGGGTACGGACGCCAAGTCCTTCGACGACCTCGGCATCCGCGGTTTCGGCTTCGCGCCGCTGAAGCTGCCGCCGGAGCTGGACTTCGCGGGCATGTTCCACGGCGTCGACGAGCGGGTTCCGGTGGACGGCCTCAAATTCGGGGTCCGGGTGCTCGACCGGTTCATCGACGCCTCCTGACGTGATTCGGCCTCGAAAGGGCTCGCGGAGGCCCGATTAGGCGCTAAAACGACTCTCCAATAATCGCGAGCCCGTACGTACTTGACTGAAAAGAGTGAAAGAGGTCATCTGCTCGTAGCCCCGCCCCATCCTCCTCGTTACAGGTGATGCAGTCCGCGGCTTGGACTGCGTTTGCCTACTAGGAGGAATAATGATCAAGAAGATCGTCGCCGCTGCGGCTGCCACCGGTGGCCTCGTGCTCGCGGGTGCGGGCATCGCCACCGCCGACGCCGGCGCCCAGGGCGCCGCCGTGCAGTCCCCGGGTGTGCTCTCCGGCAATGTCGTCCAGGTGCCCGTGCACGTGCCGGTGAACGCCTGCGGCAACACGGTCTCCGTGATCGGACTGCTGAACCCCACCTTCGGCAACGCCTGCGTCAACAAGTGATGTTGTCGCGCCCCATCACCCCTTGAGGGTCTGAGTCCGTCGGCCCCGGAGCGCGTGCCATGCGCTCCGGGGCCGACGGCTTACGCGTCCGGGCGAACACGCCCGTACGTTTTCCGGAAGGCAAAAGGCAGGGAACAGCTATGCGACAGGTCACACGCAAAGGCCTGACCATCATGGCCGCGGCGACGGGCGTACTCGCCGTGACCGGGGGCCACGCACACGCGGACGCGGGTGCCGGCGGGAGCAGCTCGAATTCGCCCGGTGTGCTGTCGGGCAATTCCGTGCAGATTCCCGTTGACGCCCCGGTCAACGTCTGCGGCAACACCGTGAACGTCGTCGGGGTGCTCAACCCCGCCGCGGGCAACGCCTGCGTCAACCACGGGAGCGGAAACTCACACAAGCCGTCCGGCGGCTCCGACGCGCACGGCCACGCCAGTGACTCGCCCGGCGTCGGCTCCGGCAACAGCGTGCAGCTCCCCGTGCACGCGCCGGTGAACGTCTGCGGCAACAGCGTCACCATCGGCGGGCTCGCCAACCCCGCGAGCGGCAACGACTGCGCCAACGAGTCCGACGGGCCCTCGAAGCCGCCGGGCCACGAGCACCCCCCGGAGCCCGAGCCCGAGCAGCCGGGTGAGCCCGAGCAGCCGGGTGAGCCGGAGGAGCCCGGCAACCCCGGGGAGCCGGGCGAACCCGGTGAGCCCGGCAAGCCCGAAAAGCCCGGCAAGCCCGAGAACCCGGTCGAGCGACCCCCGGGCCACCCCGGCACGCCGATCGTCACCCCGCCCAAGGGGGGCTCGCAGCTCACGGAGTCCGGCGACGACGCCCCGGTGACGAACCCCGGTCCCGCGAAGGAGCTCGCGGAGACCGGCAGCTCGCTGCCGCTCGGCCTCACGCTGCCGGCGAGCGCGGGCGCGCTGCTCGCGGGCACCGTCCTGTACCGCAGGGCGCGGGCCGCCGCCTGAGCCCCGGCACGTCCGGGCACGGCGGAACGGAGCGGGTCCCGCAGCCGCGGGTCCGCTCCGTTTCCGCCGTTCTCCGGTGGTTCTGTCCGGCGGTTTTCCGTTGTTCCGTTCCGCTGGTCCCGGCTCAGCCGATCCCGTACGAGGTCACCAGGTCGCCCGCAGCTGGCGGATGATCCGTCGCTTCAGCCGCACCCTGCGGCTCCCGTCACGGTGCAGGCTCAGGCGGTCCAACTCCCACAACCCGTACTCCGCGTGGTCCGTCAGCAGGCGTGTGGCTTCCTTGCGGGTGACCCCGCGCGGCACGTACACGTCGACAAATTCGTATTCCGGCATCGCATCTATTGTGCGGGCACGGGCCCGGTACGGATAGCGTCTGCACTATGTCTGATGCTGCGCAGCCAACCGCTGCCGAGGTACGTGCCGCCGCCGAGGCGGTCAAGACCGCGCTCGACCGCCACCTGGCCGCGGTCGAACGCAGGTCGGGCGAGGACGATCCGGCCGTGTACGAGGCGTTCAACGAGCTCGCCGCGGCGGCCGAGGAGTACGACGAACTCCTCTACGACCGCCACGACGAGGTCACTCCCTTCGAGATCCCCGCCGCGGAGGACGCGCTGCCGCCCTACCGCGGCCCGGAGGAGGCGAACGCCCTCAGCGTGCTCATCCGCCGCGACTACGCCGTGACGGAACCCCAACGGCTGCTCGCCCAGGCCCAGCGCGTCTCCGACCTCGACGCGGGCGGGCCGGGGGGCGGTGGCCCCGCCGACACCGTGCACGGGGCGCTCGGCGTCCTCTTCGGGGAGTTCGAACCGGACGAGATCGCCTCCCGGCACAAGGAGTTCGGCCTTGAGGAGGGCGACTCCACGCTCTGGGTGACCGCGTCGGACAGCGCCGCCGAGCCGGGGGAGTGGCTGAGCGCCCCCTTCGACCAGGCCGACCCGCACCGGGTGATCTGCCGCTTCGACGTCAGCGCGGTCTTCGACGACGAACTGGACGACGACGCGCTCGACGGCTCCGACGCCGACCTCGATGTCGACCCGGACGTCGACCTCGATGTCGACCCGGACGTCGACCTCGATCCGGACGTGGCGGTGCCGCTCGACGAGGTCGATGAACTCGATGAGCGTGACGAGGCGGGTGACTCGGACGGTCCCGGCGGCCCGGGTGACGCCGCGGGGCCCGGAGACGGCCGCCGACCCCGCAGAGCCGGGCTCTGACGGCCTACAGGGGCCGAAGCAGGCCGTGGCCGAGCCGAGACAGGCCTGGCTGACCAGAGAAGCGCGCCGCTCCCGACGAGGAGCGGCGCGCTTTCGGGTGCGTGGGGGGGGCGGGCGGGGCGTCGCTGGGCTCCGGGGGCGACGCGGGCACGCGCCGCCGTGCCCGGGGACGCGGGCAGGCACCGCCGTGCCCGCGGCAAGGGCTGGTGTCGCCCCCCCCCGGCCCGGGGCAGGCGTCGCAGCGCCCCGGGCGTCAGGGCAGGCACTGAGTGGCCCGGGGGCGAGGGTGGGCGTGGCGGGACCCCGGGGAGCGGAAACAGGCACCGCGGCGCACCGGGCGTCAGGCAGAGGCACCGCCGTGCCCGGGGACGCCGGTAGGCACCGCCGTCTCTGGGCAAGGGCGTCAGGGCAGGCACCGAGGGCTCGGGGACGCGGGCAGGCGTCGCAGCGCCCCGGGCGTCAGGGCAGGCACCGTCGTGCTCGGGGCAAGGGCAGGTGCGGCGCCCCGGGCAGGGCAGGCACCGCCGCGCCCCGGGCGTCAGGGCAGGGCAGGCGCCGCGGCCCGGCGGTCAGGGGGTCGTCGGTACCTGGGGGCGCAGGAGTGTCTGGAGGCGGGTCGTGCGGTCCTTCCACGGGCGCTCCGCCACCGCTCGCGGCAGCTCCTGCTCGACGCCCTGGACGACCGACAGGTGCCGCTCCGCGCGGCTGAACGCCGTGTAGACCCACGGCCGCGTCAGTGACCGCCCCGCGTCGCCCGGCAGCACCACGACCGCCGCGGGCCAGCGCAGCCCGGCCGCCTGGTGGGCCGTGAGCGCCCAGGCGTGCCGCACCTCACGCTCCACCCGCTCCTTGGCCACGACCACGGGGCCGCCGTCACACTCCAGGTGCAGCCCCTCCGCGTCGGCCCGCACCACCCGGCCCGGCGTCGTACGCCCAGGAGCCGGGACGTGGGCGACCATGTCCCCGGGGTCGAAGCCGCCGAAGCGGCCGGGGCCGGGGTTCAGCCGCTCCTTCAGCGCGGCGTTGAGCGCGCGCGTGCCCGCGGCGCCGCCGTGCCCGGGGGTGATGACCTGGGTCTGCTCGGCGGGCACCCCGATCGCCCTGGGCACCGAGTCCGCGACGAGCTGCACGGTGCGGTGGATCGCCTCGGCGGCGTCGCGCACCGGGACGAGCACGACCTCCTTGCCCGGGGCCTCCACCTCGTTCAGCTCGCCGATACCGATGCCCGAGGTCAGCTCGCCGATGGGGCCGGGGTCAGGGGTGCGGGAGACGATCTGCGGGCAGCAGCGCGCGGCGACGAGGTCCGCGAAGACCCGCCCGGGGCCCGCCGACCACAGCACCCCGGGGTCCCCGGCCAGCACCAGGCGGGCGCCGTCCGGCAGCGACTCCACGAGCATCGCGGCGCTCTCGACGTCCAGTTGCGGGGCGTCGAGCACCACCAGGAGGTCCAGGGCGAAGGCGCCGTCCGCGTCCCGCCCGGGCCCCTGCTCCCCGGAGAGGAGACCGGCCACCGTCACGGCGGCGTCCGCCAGGCCCGTCGCCCGCGCCAGGCGGCGCCTGCCGTCGGCGCTGTGGGCGGCGGCGCACACCCGCAGGCCGAGCGCCGAGGCCGCCTTCACCAGGGCGGCCGGTTCGGCGCGCGCGGCCTCGCCGCCGGAGTGCAGCACCAGGCCGTGCCCGGCGACGGCCCGGATCAGCTCGGCCGTGGAGCCCGACGCCTCGGCGGCCACCGACTCCCACGCCGCCGCGTCCGGCCCCGAGCCGTCCTCCTTCGGCAGGGAGTTGATCACCCGGGCGAGACCGTCGGCGAGGCTCTCCTCCGCCAGGGCGCACCGCTCCAGGCCGATCAGGACGCGCACCGGACGCTCCTGCTCCGCCTCTGCCCCGTCGTCGCCCGCGGCCTCGGCATCCGGACGCCGGATCGGGGCCTCCGCCGTGTCGAGGGCGTCCTGGAAGGCCAGGGCGTCGCCTTCCGCGAGGGCGCTCTGCACCGCGGCGTCCGGATCGGGCACCGCGCGCTGCCCGAGCGCGGCGGTCAGCGCCGCCACGTCGAGCGCGGTGTGCCCCGCGACGGCCGCCTGCTCCAGCAGCCAGACGGTGACCGCGCGGCCCCTGCGCTCGTCGTCGGGGCGGCACTCGGCGCCGAGCAGGGCGCGGGCGAACCCGTCGGCCTGCTCGGGCCGCACGCCCGTGACCCGCAGCAGCTGCCACGGGTCGGCACGCAGCCGCTCCGCCGCGTCCTCGCCGAGCACGGCCGCCGCCGGCGCGGCGAGCGCGTCCGGCGCGCCCCCCTCGGCGAGCACGGCACGCACCGCGTCGACGCTCTCCCCGGAGGGCGCCGCCGACGGCCGCGGCGGGCGGACCGGCTCGGTGGCGGCGGCCGGCGCCGGGCGGCGCGGGGCGGGCTCCGGCTCGCTGAAGGCGCGGGCGAGGGGCTTCTCGCCGCTCTCCACGGCGCGCACCGCCGCCAGCAGGTCGGCCGCCGTGCCGCTCAGCTTCGTCCCGGCCTCGATCGGCCCCTCCTTCGAGGCCTTGCGCTGCTCGATCCGCTCCCGCAGCTCCCGCTGCGCCGCGATCTCGGCCTCGGCCTCGGACAGCTCGGCCTTCGCCGCAGCGTCCCCGGAGGCACCCTCGCCGGTGGCTCCCTCGCCGCCCACGGCCAGGTCGTCCTGGGCCAGGTCGTCGTCGGCCCCGCTGGCCGCGATCCCGTCAGCCGCGTCCTCGGCGGTCCCGTCGGCCGAGCCCCCGACAGCCCCGCCAGCCGCGCTCTCGGTGGTCACGTCGGCCGCGTTCTCGCCGGTGGACTCGGCGGCACCGTCACCGGTGGCTCCCTCGCCACCCTCGGCCAGGTCGCCGTCGGCCCCGTCAGCCGCGTCTTCGGCGGTCCCGTCGGCCGCGCTCCCGTCAGCCGCGTCCCCGTCGGCCGCGCTCTCGCCGGTGGGCTCGGAGGCACCGTCATCGGTGGCCGCCTCGCCGCCCTCGGCCAGGTCGCCGGCGGCCTCCTCGGGGCCGGGCGGCTCCGCCTGCTCCGCGGCAGCGGCCCCGGGGTCCTCCGCGGCAGCGGGTTCCGTACTCACAGCGTGCTCCAGTCGTGATCGGGATAGCGGTGCACGGGCGCCGACACGTCGTCGAGCGCCCGGCAGATCTCGTCAGGAAGACTAAGGCTCTCCACTGACAACGCGGCCGCGAGCTGCTGAGCGTTGCGCGCGCCGACGATCGGCGCCGTCACTCCGGGGCGGTCCCGCACCCAGGCGAGGGCGACCTGCAGGGGGTTCGTGGCGAGCCCGTCGGCGGCCGTGGCGACCGCGTCGACGATGCGGGCCGCCGCGTCGTCCAGGTACGGCGCGACGAACGGCGCCATGTGGTCCGAGCCGCCGCGCGAGTCGGCCGGGGTGGCGTGGCGGTACTTCCCGGTGAGCACGCCCCGGCCGAGCGGCGACGCGGGCAGCAGTCCCACACCGAGGTCGATGGCGGCGGGCAGCACCTCGCGCTCCACGCCGCGCTGCAACAGGGAGTACTCCATCTGGGTGCCCGCGATGCGGGTACGGGCGCCCGGCACCGCGAGCTGCCACGTCGCGGCCTTGGCGAGCTGCCAGCCGCAGAAGTTGGAGACGCCCGCGTACCGGGCGCGCCCGCTGCTGACCGCGATGTCCAGCGCCTGAAGGGTCTCCTCGATCGGGGTCCCCGGATCGAAGGCGTGGACCTGCCAGAGATCCACGTGATCGGTGCCGAGGCGGGCGAGCGAGGCGTCGAGCGCGGCGAGCAGATGGCCGCGCGAGCCGTCGAAGCGCCGCTCCGGGTCCGGCACGCTGCCCGCCTTGGTGGCGATGACCAGATCGCGCCGGGGCACGAGCCGCTCGATCAGCCGCCCGAGCAGATACTCGGCCTCGCCGTCGCCATACACGTCCGCGGTGTCGACCAGGGTGCCGCCCGCCTCCCAGAACACCTTCAGAAGATCGGCGGCGTCGCTCTCCTCGGTGTGCCCCCAGGTGAGGGTGCCGAGTCCGATCCGGGACACGCGCAGGCCGGTCCGGCCGAGATGCCTCTGCTCCATGGGCACGGAGATTACTCACCGGACCCCGCCCGTGGGCCGGCCTGTGGACAAACCGGCGACTGTGGAGAACCCCGTCACCCGGCCCCGCCCGACCGCCCTCCAGGTGCCCCGGCCCCGCCCGACCGCCTCCCAGGCGGCCCGGCCCCGCCCGACCGCCTCCCGGACGACCCGGACCCGGCCACCCGGACCCGGACACCCCCGGCACCCGGCCTCCGGCCAGCCCCGGCCCGCCGGCGCCCCCGCCCGCCCGTCACCCCTGACGGATCACGCGCCCGCGCGCTACAGTCCCCGGCACAGGGACGTTACTCACGAGTACAGCGGTTAGGGGATCGGCCATGCAGCTCGGCATCAACCTCGGTTACTGGGGCGGCGGGATGGACGCGGACAACCTCGCGGTCGCCAGGGAGGCCGACAGGCTCGGCTACGCGGTCTGCTGGGCCGCCGAGGCCTACGGCTCGGACGCCGCGACGGTGCTCTCCTGGGTGGCGGCGCAGACGGAGCGCATCGACGTCGGGTCCGCCATCTTCCAGATCCCGGCCCGTCAGCCCGCGATGACCGCGATGACGGCGGCCACCCTCGACGCGCTCTCCGGCGGCCGCTTCCGCCTCGGCCTCGGCGTCTCGGGGCCGCAGGTCTCCGAGGGCTGGTACGGCGTGAAGTTCGACAAGCCGCTGGCACGCACGCGTGAGTACGTCGAGATCGTCCGCAAGGCCATGTCCCGGGAGCGCCTCACCCACGAGGGCGAACACTGGACGCTCCCGCTGCCCGGCGGCCCCGGCAAGCCCATCAAGCTGACCGTCCACCCGCAGCGTGAGCACATCCCGCTGTACATCGCGGCGATCGGCCCGAAGAACCTGGAGCAGACCGGCGAGATCGCCGACGGCGCCCTGCTGATCTTCCCGGCCGCCGAGCACCTGGAGGAGACCGCGCTGCGGCACCTGCGGGCCGGCCGCGAGAAGGCGGGCAAGACCATGGAGGGCTTCGACGTCGTCCCGACGCTGCCGCTGGCCCTCGGCGACGACGCGCGGGTCGCCGAACTCGCGGACACGTTCCGGCCGTACACCGCGCTGTACGTCGGCGGCATGGGCAGCCGCAAGCAGAACTTCTACAACCAGCTCGCGCAGCGCATGGGGTACGAGAAGGAGGCCGCCGAGATCCAGGACAAGTACCTGGCGGGCGACAAGGAAGGGGCCGCGGCCGCCGTGCCCCAGCAGCTCATCGACTCGACGACGCTGCTCGGCTCGGTGGACCGGATCGCCGACCGGATGCGGGCCTACGCCGACGCCGGTGTCACCACGCTCACGCTGGCCCCCGCGGGCTTCACGCTCGACGAGCGGATCGCGGCGCTGCGGGCGGGCACGGAGGCCGCGGAGCGGGCCGGACTGGCGTAGCGGGCGGAGGAGGAGGTTCTGCGGCCGTGGTGGGGGCTCGGGGGTCTTCCCCGCCACGGCCGTCACTCCAGACAACGCCGGACGGGGCCCGCGGTTACGGCCGTGGGCCCCCGCCGGTCCCACGTTCGGCCGACCGGCCCCGCCCCACCTGTTGCCCGACCGCCCTCCGCGCACTTGACTGTTTCGGTGCGGGGGTCCACGCCGTCGCGGAGGTCCACGCCCGGGTCATGGAGGTGCCGGCGATGCTTTCGGCCAGAAGTGTCTTCGAGGAGATCCTCGGAGACGACGACGCGTTCCGTCTCTTCTGCTCGATCGCCGCCAGTGGAGAGAGCCAGGGCGGCTGGGAGAACGGCCGGATCGCCGCGCTCGTCCCCGAGGCCGAGAGCGCGCTCGCGCCCAAGATCAGCCGGCACGGCGCCGACGAGGACAAGCACGGCAGGATCTTCCGGGCGCTGCTGAGGAAGCGCGGCCTGAGCCCCGTCGACGTACCTCCCGAGACGGATTACACGATGATCCTGGAGCAGCACGGCATCGGCCTCGCGCACGAGAAGCTGAAGGCGGAGAAGCCGCTCACGGTGGCGGACGTCGTCACCTACCTCGCGCACAGCAGGGTCACCGAACAGCGCGCGTCCGAGCAGATGCGGCTGCTCCTGAAGTACTTCGCCGGCCACCCGGACATCGGCCGCGCGGTCCGCGTGATCTCCGCCGACGAGGACAACCACCTCGCCTACTGCCACGAGGAGCTGCTGCGCCTCGCCGCCGCCGGGCACGGCCGCGCGATCCACCGGTCCCTGCGCGAGTGCGCGCTCGCCGAGATCCGCGTCCACCGTGGCGTGAGCCTCGCCGTGATGGACCACATGGGCCGCATCCTCGGCTGGTCCCCCGCCAAGCGGAAGGTGCTCGCCGCGGGAATCCACGCCGCGTACGCGTACGAGCGCGCCGTCGGCTGGCGGCGGATGGTCTCGCTGGCCCCGCCGGAGCGGCGTGACGCCCTGGGCGGCCCCGCGACGGCTGCCGAGTTCGCCTGACGCCGCCCGGCGCGGGCTCACATCCAGCCGCGGCGCTTGAAGAGGCGGTAGAGGACCACTTCGAGGACGACCATGAGGACGATCACGGCCGGGTAGGCCCACACCCAGTGCAGCTCGGGCATGTGGTCGAAGTTCATGCCGTAGACGCCGGCGATCATCGTGGGGACGGCGGCCATGGCCGCCCACGCCGAGATCTTGCGCATGTCGTCGTTCTGCCGCACGCTCATCTGCGCCAGATGGGCGGAGAGGATGTCCGAGACCAGCCGGTCGAGGCCCTCCACCGACTCGTTGACCCGCGTCAGGTGGTCGTGGACATCCCGGAAGAAGGGCTGCGCCGTCTCGTCCACGAACGGCACGGAGGGACCGAAGGGGCCCGCTCCGGAGAGCCGCGCCACCGGCAGCGCCAGCGGCCCGGTGGCCCTGCGGAACTCCAGGATCTGCCGCTTGAAGCCGTAGATCCGCGACGCCGTGTGGCGCGAGCCCCCGTCGTCCGGCGAGAAGACCTCCGCCTCCAGGACCTCCAGGTCGGCCTGCAGCTCGTCGGCGACCTCCAGGTAGTGGTCCACGGAGGCGTCGGCGATCGAGTACAGGACCGAGGTCGGGCCGTGCCGCAGCACCTCGGGCTCGGCCTCCAGCCGGTGGCGCACGGCGCCCAGCGGGGCGCCCTCGCCGTGGCGGACGGTCACCACGAACGAGTCGCCCACGAAGATCATGACCTCGCCGGAGGAGACGGTGTCGCTGTCCGGCTCGTACACGACCGGCTTCAGCACCATGAACAGCGAGTCGTCGTACACCTCCAGTTTCGGCCGCTGATGGGCCTTGAGCGCGTCCTCCACGGCCAGCGGATGCAGCCCGAACTCCTCGCTCACCTTGTCGAACTCCGACTCCGTCGGCTCGTGCAGCCCGATCCAGACGAACGCGTCACCCGTGGCGCGCGCCTCGTCCAGTGCGTCGGAGAAGTCCTGGGGGCCCTCGCTCCTACGGCCTTCGCGGTAGATGGCACAGTCGACGATCATGCAGTGCAGTCTTCCCAGCCACCCCGGACCTCGCACCCCCTGAATGCCGGCGAGTATGCCGGGGACGGGTGTGTGGCGGCAGCGCCTAGGCTGTCCGTATGCCCACGCTGATCCTCGTCCGGCACGGACGCTCCACCGCCAACACCGCGGGGCTGCTCGCCGGGTGGACCCCCGGAGTGGCCCTCGACGAGCGCGGCGCCGCGCAGGCCGCCGCGCTGCCGGACCGCCTCGCCCCCGTGCCCCTCGCCGAGGTCGTCACGAGCCCCCTGCAGCGCTGCCAGGAGACCGTCGCGCCGCTGCTCGCCGCCCGCCCCGGCCTGCGCGCGCACACCGAGGAGCGCATCGGGGAGTGCCACTACGGCGACTGGTCGGGCCGCAAGCTCGCCGAGCTGTCGGGCGAGCCCTTGATGGAGGTCGTCCAGCAGCACCCCTCGGCCGCCGCCTTCCCCGGCGGCGAGTCCATGCGGGCCATGCAGACCAGGGCGGCCGAGGCGGTGCGCGAGTGGAACGCGCGCGTGGAGCGCGACCACGGCGAGGACGCCACGTATCTGATGTGCTCGCACGGGGACGTCATCAAGTCCCTCGTCGCGGACGCCATAGGACTCCACCTGGATCTGTTCCAGCGCATCTCGGTGGAGCCCTGCTCCGTCACCGTCATCCGCTACACGCGGCTGCGCCCGTTCCTCGTGCGCCTCGGGGACACCGGCGACTTCGCCTCGCTCGCCCCCCGGCAGGAGCCGCCGGGAAGCGACGCGACGGTCGGGGGCGGTGCGGGCGCACCGTGATCGTCGCCCGCAGTAGGGTGAAGCGGTTGCAGCGGGTCACCTGACCCGCTGGGCCGGGTCCCCGACCCACCGCCCGCCGCGCCGGAACCGTCGCGGCACCCGTACCCCGCAGTCGATCCCATGGAGACAGGTCGTGTCCCGTCAGGTGTTCCTCTACGACCCCCCGGAGCGTTTCGTCGCGGGGACGGTCGGTCTGCCGGGACGGCGCACGTTCTTCCTGCAGGCCTCCGCGGGCGTCAGGGTGACCAGCGTCGCCCTGGAGAAGACCCAGGTCGCCGCGCTCGCCGAGCGCATGGAGGAGCTCCTCGACGAGGTCGTGCGCCGCAGCGGCGGCAACACGCCGGTGCCGGCCGTCGCACCCACCGAGGTCGTCGACAGCGCCCCGCTCGACTCCCCGGTCGAGGAGGAGTTCCGCGTCGGCACCATGGCCCTCGCCTGGGACGGCGAGCACGAGCGGATGATCGTCGAGGCGCAGGCGCTCGTGGAGCTGGACGCCGACTCCGAGGACGATCTCGCGGAAGCCGAGGAAAGGCTTCTGCAGGACGAGGAGAACGGCCCGCCGATGCTCCGCGTCCGGCTCACCGGGGCCCAGGCCCGCGCCTTCGCCAAGCGGGCCCTCGACGTCGTGAACGCGGGCCGCCCGCCGTGCCCGCTCTGCAGCCTCCCGCTCGACCCGGAAGGACACGTATGCCCGCGCCAGAACGGATACCGCCGGGGCGTGTGACCACCGACCCCGTCGCCCTCCTCACCCACGGGGAGCTCACCGTGCGCGGGCAGATCCGCGAGGCCTCGAACGCGGTGCTGTACTGCACGGTCTCCCACGAGGGCGCGGAGGCGCCCTGCGTCTACAAACCGGTCGCGGGGGAGCGGCCCCTCTGGGACTTCCCCGACGGCACGCTCGCCCGGCGCGAGGTCGCGGCGTACGAGGTGTCGCGGACCACCGGCTGGGACCTCGTGCCGCCCACCGTGCTGCGCGACGGGCCCTACGGCGAGGGCATGTGCCAGCTCTGGATCGAGGACTCCGGGGACGAGGCGCTGCTCGCCCTGGTCGACGGCGACGAGCCGGAGGACGGCTGGAAGGCGGTCGGCCGCGCCCAGGTGGACGAGGACCGCACCGCGCTGCTCGTGCACGCCGACGACGCCAGGCTGCGGCGGCTCGCGGTGCTCGACGCCGTCATCAACAACGGTGACCGCAAGGGCGGCCACCTGCTGACCGCCGGCGGCCGTCTCTACGGCATCGACCACGGCGTCACCTTCAACGCCGACGACAAGCTGCGGACGCTCCTGTGGGGCTGGGCGGGCGAGCCCCTGACCGGTGAGGCCGCCGAGGTCCTGCGGGGCCTCAAGGACGCCCTCAAGGAGGGCGCCGCCCTCGCCGAACGGCTCGCCGCGCTCATCACCGCGGCGGAGACCGAGGCGCTGCGCGCGCGGGTGGCGGCCCTGCTGGAGTCCGGGCGCCATCCGGAGCCGTCGGGGGAGTGGCCCGCGATCCCGTGGCCGCCGGTCTGAGGCAGCGTGCCGAGGCCGCCGCTCGGAGGCCTCCGGTCCGGGCCCCTGCGTGCCGTCCGCCGGGGTCCGTTCCCGGCCGGACGACCTATTCCTTGATCCCCACTCGTATACGGACGCTCCGTCCGGTTAGGCTCAAGGCATGCATGCCTGGCCCGCTTCTGAGGTCCCCGTCCTTCCCGGCAAGGGCCGCGACCTCCGGATCCACGACACCGCGACCGGTGGACTCGTCACCCTCGACCCCGGTCCCGTCGCCCGTATCTACGTCTGCGGCATCACTCCGTACGACGCGACCCACATGGGTCACGCGGCGACCTACAACGCGTTCGACCTCGTGCAGCGCGTGTGGCTCGACACCAAGCGGCAGGTTCACTACGTCCAGAACGTGACCGACGTGGACGACCCGCTCCTGGAACGCGCCAACCGCGACGGAAAGGACTGGGTCGAGCTCGCCGAGGGCGAGACCGCCCTGTTCCGTGAGGACATGACCGCGCTGCGGCTGCTGCCGCCGCAGCACTACATCGGAGCCGTCGAGGCGATACCCGGCATCGTGCCGCTCGTCGAACGGCTCAGGGACATGGGCGCCGCCTACGAACTCCAGGGCGACGTCTACTTCTCCGTGGAGTCCGACAGCCACTTCGGGGAGGTGTCCGGGCTCGACGCCGCCGCCATGAAGCTGCTCTCCGCCGAGCGCGGCGGCGACCCCGAGCGCCCCGGCAAGAAGAACCCGCTCGACCCGATGCTCTGGATGGCGGCCCGCGAGGGCGAGCCGAGCTGGGACGGCGGCAGCCTCGGCCGCGGTCGCCCCGGCTGGCACATCGAGTGCGTGGCCATCGCCCTCGACCACCTGGGCATGGGCTTCGACGTGCAGGGCGGCGGCTCGGACCTCGCCTTCCCGCACCACGAGATGGGCGCCTCGCACGCGCAGGCCCTGACCGGCGAATACCCCTTCGCCAAGGCCTACGTGCACGCCGGCATGGTCGGCCTGGACGGCGCCAAGATGTCCAAGTCCAAGGGCAACCTCGTCTTCGTCTCGAAGCTGCGGTACGCCGGCGTCGACCCGGCCGCCATCCGCCTCGCCCTGCTCTCGCGCCACTACCGCGCGGACTGGGAGTGGACGGACGCGGTCCTCGACGAGGCCGTGGAGCGGCTCGGACGGTGGCGCGCGGCCGTGTCCCGTCCCGACGGGCCGCCCGCCGACGCGCTCGTCGAGGAGCTGCGCGAGGCCCTCTCCCACGACCTGGACTCCCCGACGGCGCTGGCCGCCGTGGACCGCTGGGCGGCCGACCAGGCCGCCTCGGGCGGTACGGACGAGGGCGCTCCGGGTGTGGTCTCCCGGGCCGTCGACGCGCTGCTCGGCGTGGCCCTGTAGCCGCGCCCACGAGGCACGGCTCTCTCATCGCCGAAGGGGTGGCACCCGCGCGGGTGCCACCCCTTCGTGCACACGGAGAACGCTCAGCCGTCCGAGGAATCACCGGATGATTCGGGCGGTCCGGAAGCGTCGTCGCCGCCCTCGTCCTCGCCCTCCGCGCCCTGGCCGGGGCGCTGGGTCGGCTTGGGCTTCGGCGGGCGGGTGCGGTCGCTGGGGGCGTCGCGCAGATAGGCCGCGCCCTCACCGTCCGTCGCGTGCGTGCCGCCCTGCCCGGGGCCGCCGTCGCGACGCCGCAGATAGCGCTCGAACTCGCGGGCGATGGCCTCGCCCGACGCCTCCGGGAGCTCGGCGGTGTCCCGCGCCTCCTCCAGGGACTGCACGTACTCCGCGACCTCGCTGTCCTCGGCGGCCAGTTGGTCCACGCCGAGCTGCCAGGCGCGGGCGTCCTCGGTCAGCTCGCCCAGCGGGATGCGCAGGCCGATCAGGTCCTCCAGGCGGTTGAGCAGCGCGAGCGTGGCCTTCGGGTTCGGCGGCTGCGAGACGTAGTGCGGGACGGCGGCCCAGAGGCTGACGGCCGGGACGCCCGCGTGCGTGCACGCCTCCTGGAGGATGCCGACGATGCCCGTCGGGCCCTCGTACTTCGTCTCCTCCAGGGCCATGGTGCGCGCCAGGTCGGGGTCGGACGTCACGCCGCTGACCGGGACGGGCCGGGTGTGCGGGGTGTCGCCGAGCAGCGCGCCCATGATCACCACGAGCTCCACGCCCAGTTCGTGCGCGAAGCCGAGGATCTCGTTGCAGAACGACCGCCAGCGCATCGACGGTTCGATGCCCCGGACCAGGACGAGGTCACGGGGCTTGTCGCCGCCCACGCGGACCACGGAGAGCCGGGTCGTCGGCCAGGTGACCTTGCGGACACCGTCGTCGAGCCAGACGGTCGGGCGGTTGACCTGGAAGTCGTAGTAGTCCTCGGCGTCCAGCGCCGCGAAGACCTCGCCCTTCCACTCCTTGTCGAGATGCGCGACCGCGGCGGAGGCGGCGTCGCCGGCGTCGTTCCAGCCCTCGAACGCGGCCACCATGACCGGGTCGACCAGCTCGGGAACCCCCTCGAGCTCGATCACCCAGGCCTCCTTCCGATGTTCCCTTGCGTACGCCACAACCTTACGGCTTCGGCGGGCGCCCGACGCAGCCCCCTCGTGTGGGGGAGTGCGTGATCACTGCCCACGCGCGGCGGCGGGAAACAGCCGGTTCGCACGGGCCGGAACGGGCGCCGCCGCCCGGGGCCGCGCGCCGGTGTCACAGCGTGGAGCGCAGCCACTGCTCGACGCTCGCGATGTGCGCCGTCGCCCACGACCGGGCCGCCTCCGCGTCGCGGTCGCGCAGCGCCGTGAGGATCGCGCGGTGTTCGCGCAGCGTGCGGCTGACGGCGTCCTTCTGGGTCAGGCCGCGCCAGACGCGGGCCCGCGTCGTCGGCCCGGAGAGCCCGTCGAGCAGGGAGCACAGCACGGAGTTGCCGGAGGCCTTGACGATGCCGCGGTGGAACTCCAGGTCGCAGGCGACCAGCTCCTCCACGGAAGGGGCGCTGCCCAGGGCGTCCAACTGGTCGCTCAGCTCGTCCAGTTCGTCCTCGGTGATGTGCGCGCAGGCCATGGCGGTGGCCGCGGGTTCGAGGATGCGGCGCACCGCGAGGAACTCGAGCACCGTGTCGTCGCGGTGGAAGTCCACGACGAAGCTCAGGGCCTCGAGGAGGAGTTGCGGGTCGAGGCTGGTGACGTAGGTGCCGTCGCCCTGGCGCACGTCGAGGATGCGGATGAGCGAGAGGGCGCGGACCGCCTCGCGCAGGGAGTTGCGCGACAGGCCGAGGTCGGCGGCGAGTTCGCTCTCCTTGGGCAGCCGGTCCCCGGGGCGCAGGGCGCCCGAGACGATCATTCCCTTGATCTTCTCGATGGCCTCGTCGGTGACAGCCATGGGGACCTCGCCTCAACAGTCAAAAGGGCCGGATCAGACATCCGATGTATCAGGCGATTATGGCCCTCACGACCGCCGTGGCGCACGGGAGTTCAGCCGAAGCGCTCGATCCTGATCCGGTCCACGGGCTGGCCGCCCTCCACCAGGAGGCGCGAGGCGTGCTCGGCGAACCCGTTGGAGCCGCAGACGTACGCCTCCCAGCCGCCCTCGGGCCGCCCCGCCCCCAGGAACGGCGCCAGATGGCCCGCGTTCAGCCGCCCCTCGGCGCGGGTCAGGACGACGGTGGTCTCCTCGCCGTACTCGTCGGCGTAGATCAGGTCCTCGCGCGTGCGGGCCGAGACGACGAGGCGCAGCGGCAGGGCGAGCCCCGCGCGGCGGTGGTGGCGCACCATCGACATCAGCGGCACGACACCGGAACCGGCCCCGAGCAGCAGCGCGGGCCGGTCGCCGGGCCAGGCGAAGAAGCCGGACAGCGGGCCGCGCACCTCCACGGTGTCACCGACCCGGGCGACCTCGTGCAGGTGCCCCGACACCTCGCCGTCGATCACATGGTCGAGGGTCAGCTCGATCTCGCCGCTGTCGTCCGGCGCGGAGGCGATGGAGTAGTGCCGCTGGGCGACGTAGCCGTCCGCCGCCGTGAGCCGCAGCATCAGGTGCTGCCCCGGCAGATGGCCCTCCCACTCGGGCACCTTGAGCCGGAACGTCGACGCGCGCGGGGTCTCCCCGCGGACGCCCGTGATCAGCGCCCGCTGCCACAGGCTCGCGGCACGCTCGCTCACGGCGATCCGGCCGGGCACGGCGAAACGCGTCGGCGGCACGAAGCCCGCCGCCCCTCGCGGAGAACCGTTCTCGTCGTACGGGATGTCAGTCACCTGCGTAACGCTCCTCGGCCCACGGGTCGCCCCGGTGGTGATAGCCGTTCTGCTCCCAGAAGCCCGGCTCGTCGTGGTCCAGGAGCCGCAGCCCCGCGATCCACTTGGCGCTCTTCCAGAAGTACAGGTGCGGGACGATCAGCCGGGCCGGGCCCCCGTGCTCCGGCGGCAGCGGCTCGTCCCCGTACTCCCAGACGATCCACGCCCTGCCGCCCGTGACGTCGGCGAGCGGCAGGTTGCTGGTGTACCCGGTGTGGGAGTACGCGACGACGTGGGACGCTTCGGGCAGCGGGCGGACGGCGGCGAGGAAGCTGTCCAGGCTCACCCCGCCGAAGCGCACCCCGAACTTCGACCAGCTCGTCACGCAGTGGATGTCGCCCCGGTACTCCGCCGCGGGCAGCGCGTGCGCCTCGTCCCAGCCCCAGGTGCGCGGCTCGGCCACGAGACCGTCCACGCGGAACGTCCAGTCGGCGGCGGCCAGGTGCGGCGTCACCTCGGCGGAGAGGACGGGCCAGCCGTCCCGGGCGTCGTACTGGCCGGGCGGCAGGCGCGGGTCGCGGTCGGCGGCGCGGGCGCGGCCGGTGAAGCCGCGGGTGGGTTCGTACTCGACGCCGGGGGTCATGCCGTGCTCGCCTCCTGGTGGGCGCCCGCGACGGCGGTCAGCTCCCGCAGGACGGCGCTCTCGTCGAGGGTGCGCAGAACGCGGTCCCGCATCAGCACGCGCCCGTCCACCACAGTGTCCCGCACGTCACCGGCCGCCGCGGCGTACGCCAGCGTCGACCACGGGTCGTGCCGGGGCGCGAGGTGCGGGCGGCCGAGGTCGACGACGATCAGGTCGGCCCGCTTGCCCGTCTCCAGGGACCCGAGCCGGTCGCCGAGGCCGAGCGCCCGCGCCGCCTCGATGGTGGCCATCCGCACGGCCTGCTCGGCGCCGACCGCCGTGGGGTCGCCGCCCGCCTTGTGCACCAGCGCGGCCATCTTCACCGCGCCGAGCACGTCGAGGGTGTTGGAGCTCACGGCGCCGTCCGTGCCGAGGCCGACCGTGACGCCCGCCGCGAGCAGGTCGGGCACGCGCGCGATGCCGCAGCCCAGCTTCAGGTTCGACACCGGGCAGTGCGCGACGGCCGTGCCCGTGCGGGCCAGCGTCGCGATCTCCGCGTCGGTGAGGTCGACGGCGTGCGCGAGCAGCGTGTCGGGGCCGAGCACGCCGAGTGAGTCGAGCAGCTCCACCGGGCGCATGCCATGCTGTTCGACGACCGTGGCCACCTCGCCCGCGTTCTCGGACGCGTGCAGGTGCAGCAGCGCGCCGTGCTCCCCGGCCAGCGCGGCGATCTCGGTGAGCTGCTCGGGGCCCAGCGTGTACGCGGAGTGCGCGAAGACCACGGGCCGGGTGCCCGCGACCGGGTCGCGGTCCTTCAGGTACGCGCTCGCCCAGGCCATCCGCTCGGCGTAGGGGCGTCCGTCGGGCGGTCCCGGCACGTCCATGAACGTGGGCCCGCTCAGCAGCCGCCATCCGGCCTCCCGCGCCACGGCGTCGGCCGCCTCGTGGAACCAGTACATGTCGAGGGCCGCCGTGACCCCGCCGCGCACCGACTCGGCGATGGCGCCCCGCAGCGCGGTCGCCACCGTCCCGGGGGAGAGGACCTCGGCCTCGCGCGGGATGACGCGGGCCAGGAAGCCCTGGAGGGTCAGGTCGTCGGCGATGCCGCGCAGCAGGTTCATCGCGAGGTGCGTGTGCGTGTTGATCAGACCCGGCAGCACCAGACAGCCCCGGGCGTCGATCTCCCGCGCGGCGTCGTACGTGGCGCGCAGCCGCTCGGCGGGGCCGACCTCCACGATCCGTCCGGCGCGCACGGCCACCGCGCCGTCCGGCACGGCGGTGCCCGCGGCGTCGACGGTCAGGACGTCGCCGCCGTGCACCAGCAGGTCGAGATCCCTGGAGCCGCCGCGGTCCTGGGCCGGCAGGTCAGTGTGGGGCATCGATTCCGCTTCTCCCTGGTCGCTACGGTCGCCGCGCTCGTCCGGTGCCCTGGGCCGGGACCAGGAGGCGCAGCGCGTCCAAGGCTACGCGGGCGCCCCGGTCGACCCCGGCGGCGACCACGTCGCGGTGCGGGTCGTAGCCGCCGGAGGAGAGCGGAGCCTCGTCGTCGACCAGCTCGTCCGCGTTCGCGCCGTCCACCACCAGCGCGCCGCCCGCGGTCAGGCCGTGCGTGGAGGCGAAGACGTACAGCGCCGAGAGCTCCATCTCGATGGCCGCGACGCCCGCCCGCGCGTACGCCTCGCCGGGCAGCGGCAGGAAGCCGGGCTGGAACGCGGCCCGCGTCCACACCACCCCCCGGTGGTAGGGGGCGTCGGCCGCCCGCGCGGCCCGCTGGAGCGCGATGACCGCCTCCGGAGCGGCGAACGCCGGGTACTCCGCGGGGATGAGCTGCCGGCTCACGCCGTCGTCGCGCACCGCCGCGTCCGCGATGACCAGGTCGCCGTCGCGGATGCCTGCCCTGATGGCGCCCGCCGTGCCGAGCCGCACGAAGGTGTGGACGCCGGCCGCGGCCAGCTCCTGGAAGAGCAGCAGGGCGCCGGGCGCGCCGACGCCGTGCGAGGAGACGACGACGGGGGTGCCCTGCCAGTCGCCGGTGAAGGTGCGGTACTCGCGGTGGTACGACACCTCCTTCGCGTCGGCGAGGAGCGCGGCGACGGCCTCGGCGCGGCCGGGGTCACCGACCACGACCGCCCGGGCGGGCAGCCCGGTGCGCGGCACGCGGGTGATGGGCTGGGCCCCGGAGGGCGACGGCACGGAAGAAGTCACGCCGGCGATCGTACGCAGCCCCGGGCACGGGTAAGGGGCGGCCCCCCATGGGAACCGCCCCTTACCCGGCCGCTTCAGGTGAGCCGCTGCGTGCTCAGGCCTTCTTGCCCAGCAGGTCCTCGACCTTGCCGCGCACGTCGTCCGTGGCCAGGCCCCGGATCGTCAGCGTGGTGCGGCGGCGCAGCACGTCGTCCGCCGTCTCGGCCCACTCGTTGTCGCGGGCGTAGACGACCTGCGCCCAGATCTCCGGGGCGTCCGGGTGGACGCGCTCGGCGAGCTCCGGGTTCTCGTTCGCCAGGCGGGCGATGTCGAAGGAGAGCGAGCCGTAGTGCGTCGCCAGGTGCTTGGCGGTGTCGGCGGCCATGCGCGGGCCGGGGGCCGGGCCGTCCACCAGGAGGCGGTGGGCGACGGCGCGCGGGTTGGCGATGCCGGGCAGCGGCAGCTTCTTCGGCAGCTCCGAGATCGGCTCGTAGTCGTCGCCGAGCGGGTGGCCCGGCAGCGACTCCAGCTTCTTCATCACCGTACGGCCGATGTGGCGGAAGGTGGTCCACTTGCCGCCCGCGACCGACAGCATGCCGCCGGGGCCCTCGGTGACGACCGTCTCGCGCTTGGCCTTGGAGGTGTCGCCGGGGCCGCCGGGCAGCACCCGCAGACCCGCGAACGAGTACGTGATCAGGTCGCGCGACAGCTGCTGGTCGCGGATGGAGAACGCGGCCTCGTCCAGGATCTGGGCGGTGTCGGCCTCGGTGACGCCGACGTCCGCCGGGTCGCCCTCGAACTCCTCGTCGGTCGTGCCGAGCAGCAGCATGTCCTCCCAGGGGAGGGCGAAGGTGATGCGGTACTTGTCGATCGGCGTGGCCAGCGCGGCCTTCCAGGGGGCGGTGCGCTTGAGGACCAGGTGCGCGCCCTTGGAGAGGCGGATGGAGGGCGCCGCGTTCGGGTTCTCCATCTTGCGCAGGTGGTCGACCCACGGGCCGGTGGCGTTCAGGACGAGCCGCGCGTCGACGCCGAACTCGTCGCCGCTCATGCGGTCCTTCAGCTCCGCGCCCGTGACCCGGCCCTTGGTGAAGCGCAGCCCGGTGACCTCGGCGTGGTTGAGGACGGCGGCGCCGGCCTCGACGGCCGCGCGGACCGTCATCAGGGCCATGCGGGAGTCGTTCATCTGGTCGTCGCCGTAGACGGCGACGGCCTTCAGGTTGTCGGTGCGCAGCTCCGGCACGTCCTGCGCGGCCTTCGACGGCGAGAGCAGGTGCCCGACGCCGTCACCGAACGCGGAGAGCGCGCTGTAGGCGAACACGCCCGCGCCGAGCTTGGCGGCGCCGTGCGGGCCGCCCTTGTAGACCGGCAGGTAGAAGGTGAGCGGGTTCGCCAGGTGGGGGGCGACCTGACGGGAGACCGCACGGCGCTCGAAGTGGTTCTCCGCCACCAGCTTCACCGCGCCGGTCTGCAGGTAGCGCAGGCCGCCGTGGAGCAGCTTGGAGGAGGCGGAGGAGGTGGCGCCGGCGAAGTCGCCGGCGTCCACCAGGGCCACCCGCAGTCCCGACTGCGCGGCATGCCAGGCGGTGGAGATGCCCAGGATTCCGCCGCCGATCACCAGGAGGTCGTACGTCGCCTTGGAAAGCTGCTCCCGGGTCTCGGCGCGGCTCGGGTTGAGGCCGCCAGCCGGATGCGTCCCGAGGGCAGGGACGCTCTGCAGGGTGGTCATTGTGTTACTCCTCGCCACTCTCGTCGAGCCAACCCATGGACCGCTCGACGGCCTTGAGCCAGCTCTTGTACTCACGGTCGCGGGTTCCCGCGTCCATGTGGGGGGTCCACTCCGCGGCCCGCCGCCAGTTGGCGCGCAGCTCGTCGGTCGAGGACCAGAAGCCGACGGCGAGGCCGGCGGCGTAGGCGGCGCCGAGGCAGGTCGTCTCGGCCACCATCGGGCGCACCACGGGCGCGTCGAGGAAGTCCGAGATGGTCTGCATCAGCAGGTTGTTGGAGGTCATGCCGCCGTCGACCTTGAGGGCCGCGAGTTCGACGCCGGAGTCCTTCGTCATGGCGTCGGTGATCTCACGGGTCTGCCAGGCCGTGGCCTCCAGGACGGCGCGCGCGATGTGCGCCTTGGTGACGTACCGCGTCAGACCGGCGATCACACCGCGGGCGTCGGAGCGCCAGTACGGGGCGAACAGGCCGGAGAAGGCCGGTACGAAGTAGGCGCCGCCGTTGTCCTCGACCGACGACGCGAGCGTCTCGATCTCGGCGGCGGAGTTGATCAGGCCCATCTGGTCCCGCATCCACTGCACCAGCGAACCGGTGACGGCGATGGAGCCCTCCAGGGCGTAGACCGGCTTCTGGTCGCCGATCTGGTAGCCGACCGTGGTCAGCAGGCCCGAGTAGGAGTTGATGGCCTTGTCACCGGTGTTCAGCAGCATGAAGGTGCCGGTGCCGTAGGTGGACTTGGCCTCGCCCTCCTCGAAGCAGGTCTGGCCGAAGAGGGCCGCCTGCTGGTCGCCGAGCGCGGAGGCGACGGGGATGCCGCCGAGCAGGTCGCCCAGCTTGCCGCCGGTGACCTCGCCGTAGACCTCGGCGGAGGAGCGGATCTCGGGGAGCATCGCTGTGGGGACGCCGATGGACTCGCAGATCCGCGCGTCCCACTCCATCTTGTGGAGGTTCATCAGCATGGTGCGGGAGGCGTTGGTGACGTCGGTGACGTGCCTGCCGCCGTTCACACCGCCCGTGAGGTTCCAGATGACCCACGAGTCCATGGTGCCGAAGAGGATGTCGCCGGCCTCGGCGCGCTCGCGGAGACCCTCGACGTTGTCGAGCAGCCAGCGGGCCTTCGGCCCCGCGAAGTAGGAGGCCAGCGGCAGGCCGGTCTCGCGGCGGAAGCGGTCCTGGCCGACGTTGCGCCCGAGCTCCTTGCAGAGCGCGTCGGTGCGGGTGTCCTGCCAGACGATGGCGTTGTGGACCGGCTCGCCGGTGTTCTTGTCCCACAGCAGCGTGGTCTCACGCTGATTGGTGATGCCGATCGCCTTGATGTCGTCGCGGGTGATGCCGGCCTTGGAGACGGCTCCGGCCACGACCTCCTCGACGTTCGTCCAGATCTCGGTCGCGTCGTGCTCGACCCAGCCCGGCTTCGGGAAGATCTGCTCGTGCTCCTTCTGGTCGACGGCGACGATCCGGCCGTCCTTGTCGAAGACGATGCAGCGGCTAGAGGTGGTGCCCTGGTCGATGGCCGCGATGAAGGGGCCTGCGGTGTGTGCGTCGGTCACGGTGTGCTCCAGAAGTTCTTTGCTGTCGGTCTCGGCGTCTGTGCCGGTCATCGGTCGCTGTCGCGGGTCTACTTGAACGCGACGTTGTAGAGACCGCCGGCGATGGCGCCGCCGATCAGCGGGCCGACGACCGGGACCCAGGCGTACGACCAGTCCGAGCTGCCCTTGTTCGGCAGCGGGAGCAGGGAGTGCACGATGCGCGGACCGAGGTCGCGGACGGGGTTGATCGCGTAGCCCGTGGGGCCGCCGAGCGAGAGGCCGATGCCGACCACCACGAAGGCGGTGATCAGGCCGCCGAGGACGCCGAGGCCGTTGCCGCCGTCGTTCAGGCCCTGGGTCAGGATGGCGAGGACCAGGACGACGGTGGCGATGACCTCCGTGAGCACGTTCTGGACGTAGTTGCGGATCTCGGGGCCGGTCGAGAAGATGCCGAGGACCGGGCCCGCCGCGGGGGCGGCCTTCTGGTCGACCATGCCCTCCTCGACGGGCTGCGCCGCGAGGATCTCGGGGTCGGTCAGGTGGGCCTTGAACTGGCCCAGGTACGTGACCCACACCAGTACGGCGCCGATCATCGCGCCGAGGAGCTGCGAGGCCAGGTAGAGCGGAACGTCGCTCCACTTGGTGCCGCCCTCGACGGCGAGGCCGAGCGTGACCGCCGGGTTGAGGTGGGCGCCGGAGACGCCGCCCGCGAGGTAGGCGCCGGTCAGTACGGCGAAGCCCCACCCGAAGGTGATGGCGACCCATCCGGCGTCCTTGGCCTTCGAGCGCTTGAGCGTGACGGCGGCGCACACGCCACCGCCCAGCAGGATGAGCACGGCGGTACCGATGGTCTCGCCGATGAAGATGTCGGAGCTGGACACCCGCGACTCCTTTGTCCTTCGTCCAGGGGAAGGCGAACCCCGGGTCCCTCCGGTGGTCCGCGACCTCATGTGAGGTCGTTGCCGGCCCTTGGCCTTGCCCCACTCTAACGCGTAATGCCGGTAGGTGTTCGACAATGCCGACCGATGGACGCGAGTCTCGCTCCGGGGTTACTCGCTCGTCAAGAGTTCTGTTATTGAAAACACGATCGTTATTGATCGTTTCGACCTATCGGTTACGGCAGGTGGGGGCAGGGGGTGATCGGTCCATCGATGGTCGCCCGGAGCCGGGGCCCGCGCACGTCGGCGCGACGGAGCGCGACGGAGGGCGGCCGTGCGGACCGGACGCGCGGACCCGCGTGGTGGACGCGCGGACCGGCGCGGCGGGTGCGGGGAGCGGCGGCGTCCGGCGCTCAGAAGCGTCCGGCGCCCAGGTCCCTGGAGACGGCGCGCGCGCAGTCGCGCACGGCGGCGATCAGCTCGGGGCGCAGCTCCCCCTCCCGGCAGACCCGCTCCACGGCGCCGGTCACGCCGACCGCGCCGACCGGCATGCGGCGCCGGTCGTGAATGGGGGCCGCGACGGAGGCGATGCCCTCCCAGGTCTCCTCGACGTCGGCGGCGTACCCGCGCGCGCGGGTGAGGTCGAGGACGCCCTCGAACCCCTCGGCGTCGGTCACCGTACGGGCCGTGAGCGGGCGGCGCTCGGCCTCCAGGGCCTCGTTGTGCGCGACCGGGTCGTAGGCCGAGATCACCTTGCCGAGGGCGGTGGAGTGCAGCGGCTGCATGGCCCCGACCTCAAGGACCTGGCGGCTGTCGTCGGGCCGGAAGACGTGGTGGACGATGAGGACGCCCTGCTGGTGCAGCACGCCCAGATGGACGCTCTCGCCGCTGGAGCGGGCCAGGTCGTCGGTCCACACCAGGGCGCGGGCCCGCAGCTCGTGCACGTCCAGGTAGCTGTTGCCGAGACGCAGCAGTTCGGCGCCGAGCTGGTAGCGGCCCGACGCGGGGTCCTGCTCGACGAAGCCCTCGGCCTGGAGGGTGCGCAGGATGCCGTGGGCCGTGCCCTTGGCGAGGTCGAGCGAGGAGGCGATCTCCGAGAGTCCGAGCCGTCGCTCGCCGCCCGCGAGCAGCCGCAGCATGGCCGCGGCCCGTTCGAGCGACTGGATGTTGCGTGCCATCGCAGCCTCTACCTCCGATCCCCAACACCAAAACTCGCCGTTCGGCAATGCTGAACACTATCGGTCGTTGTCGACCTCTCGCTAATGCCCGGACAGCCTGTGTTGCCCCCCTTTCCCCCCTCAGAGACCACTTCACGCCGCGGCAGGCCCGCCCGTCCGCCCCGTGGACGCCTTCCCCGCGCGGCGGAGGTCCCGGCTACCCTGGCCGGGTGCACCTTCCAGCAGAAGGCGCAAAGCCGACAGCCGTCGCACTCCAGGGAGCTCCTCAATGGCCTCGTCGCCTACCCCGTCGTCACACCCCACCACCGTTCCGCCCGAGAGCAGGACCCGGTCCGACGCCCTCCGCGAGGCCCTCGCCACCCGCGTGGTCGTGGCCGACGGCGCGATGGGCACGATGCTCCAGGCGCAGGACCCCACCCTTGAGGACTTCCAGAACCTCGAGGGCTGCAACGAAGTCCTGAACGTCACCCGCCCCGACATCGTGCGCTCCGTGCACGAGGAGTACTTCGCCGTCGGCGTCGACTGCGTGGAGACCAACACGTTCGGCGCGAACTTCGCCGCCCTGAGCGAGTACGACATCCCCGAGCGCAACTTCGAGCTCTCCGAGGCCGGCGCCCGCATCGCCCGCGAGGTCGCCGACGAGTACACGGCCTCCACCGGACAGCAGCGCTGGGTCCTCGGCTCGATGGGCCCCGGCACCAAGCTGCCCACCCTCGGCCACGCCCCGTACGGCGTCCTGCGCGACGCCTACCAGACCAACGCCGAGGGCATGATCGCCGGCGGCGCCGACGCGCTCCTGGTGGAGACCACCCAGGACCTCCTGCAGACCAAGGCGGCCATCCTCGGCGCCCGCCGCGCCCTGGACGCCACCGGCGCCACCCTGCCGCTGATCTGCTCGGTCACCGTCGAGACCACCGGCACGATGCTCCTCGGCTCCGAGATCGGCGCCGCCCTGACGGCCCTGGAGCCGCTCGGCATCGACATGATCGGCCTGAACTGCGCGACCGGCCCCGCCGAGATGAGCGAGCACCTGCGCTACCTCGCCCGCCACTCGCGCGTGCCGATCTCCTGCATGCCCAACGCGGGCCTGCCGGTCCTCGGCAAGGACGGGGCCCACTACCCCCTGACGGCCGCCGAGCTGGCCGACGCCCAGGAGACCTTCGTACGCGACTACGGCCTCTCCCTGGTCGGCGGCTGCTGCGGCACCACGCCCGAGCACCTGCGCCAGGTCGTCGAGCGCGTCCGCGGCGTCGCGACGGCCCCCCGCGAGCCGCGCCCCGAGCCCGGCGCCGCCTCGCTGTACCAGAGCGTGCCGTTCCGCCAGGACACCTCCTACCTCGCGATCGGCGAGCGCACGAACGCCAACGGCAGCAAGAAGTTCCGCGAGGCCATGCTGGAGGGCCGCTGGGACGACTGCGTGGAGATGGCGCGCGACCAGATCCGCGAGGGCGCGCACATGCTCGACCTGTGCGTGGACTACGTGGGCCGCGACGGCGTGAAGGACATGGAGGAGCTGGCGGGCCGCTTCGCGACCGCCTCCACCCTGCCCATCGTCCTGGACTCCACCGAGCTGCCCGTCCTCCGCGCCGGCCTGGAGAAGCTGGGCGGACGCGCGGTCATCAACTCCGTCAACTACGAGGACGGCGACGGCCCCGAGTCCCGCTTCACCAAGGTCACCGCGCTGGCCAAGGAGCACGGCGCCGCCCTGATCGCGCTGACCATCGACGAGGAGGGCCAGGCCCGCACCGCCGAGCACAAGGTCGCCATCGCCGAGCGCATCATCGACGACCTCACCGGCAACTGGGGCATCCACGAGTCGGACATCCTCATCGACACCCTGACCTTCACCATCTGCACCGGTCAGGAGGAGTCCCGCAAGGACGGCATCGCCACCATCGAGGCGATCCGCGAGCTGAAGAAGCGCCACCCGGACGTGCAGACCACGCTGGGCCTGTCGAACATCTCCTTCGGCCTCAACCCGGCCGCCCGCGTCCTGCTCAATTCCGTCTTCCTCGACGAGTGCGTCAAGGCGGGCCTGGACTCCGCGATCGTGCACGCCTCGAAGATCCTGCCCATCGCGCGCTTCGACGACGAGCAGGTCACCGTCGCCCGCGACCTCATCTACGACCGCCGCGCCGAGGGCTACGACCCGCTGCAGAAGCTCATGGAGCTCTTCGAGGGCGTCTCCACCAAGTCGATGAAGGCGGGCAAGGCCGAGGAACTCCTCGCCCTGCCGCTCGACGAGCGCCTCCAGCGCCGCATCATCGACGGCGAGAAGAACGGCCTGGAGGCCGACCTCGACGAGGCCCTGCGGGACACCCCGGCCCTGGACATCGTCAACAACACCCTCCTGGAGGGCATGAAGGTCGTCGGCGAGCTGTTCGGCTCCGGGCAGATGCAGCTGCCCTTCGTGCTCCAGTCCGCCGAGGTCATGAAGACGGCCGTGGCCCACCTGGAGCCGCACATGGAGAAGGTCGAGGGCGCCGAGGGCAAGGGCACCATCGTCCTGGCCACCGTCCGCGGCGACGTCCACGACATCGGCAAGAACCTCGTCGACATCATCCTGTCCAACAACGGCTACAACGTCGTCAACCTCGGCATCAAGCAGCCCGTCGCCGCGATCCTGGAGGCCGCCGAGGAGCACCGCGCCGACGTGATCGGCATGTCGGGCCTCCTGGTCAAGTCCACCGTGATCATGAAGGAGAACCTGGAGGAGCTGAACCAGCGCGGCATGTCCGCCGACTTCCCGGTGATCCTGGGCGGCGCCGCCCTGACCCGCGCCTACGTCGAGCAGGACCTGCACGAGATCTACGAGGGCGAGGTCCGCTACGCCCGCGACGCCTTCGAGGGCCTGCGCCTGATGGACGCCCTCATCGCCGTCAAGCGCGGCGTGCCCGGCGCCACCTTGCCCGAGCTCAAGCAGCGCCGCGTGCCCACGAGCGCCACGGCCGCGGTCCTGGAGGCCGACGTGGAGGAGGGCCCCGCCCGCTCCGACGTCGCCACCGACAATCCCGTGCCCACCCCGCCCTTCTGGGGCACCCGCGTCGTCAAGGGCATCCAGCTCAAGGAGTACGCCTCCTGGCTCGACGAGGGCGCACTCTTCAAGGGCCAATGGGGCCTGAAGCAGGCGCGGACCGGCGACGGACCCTCGTACGAGGAACTGGTCGAGAGCGAGGGACGGCCCCGGCTGCGCGGCTGGCTGGACGAGCTGCACACCAAGAACATGCTGGAGGCGGCCGTCGTGCACGGCTACTTCCCGTGCGTCTCCAAGGGCGACGACCTGATCATCCTCAACGAGGACGGCTCGGAGCGCACGCGCTTCACCTTCCCGCGCCAGCGCCGCGGCCGCCGCCTGTGCCTCGCGGACTTCTTCCGCCCCGAGGAGTTCGGCGAGACCGACGTCGTCGGCCTCCAGGTCGTCACCGTCGGATCGAGGATCGGCGAGGCCACCGCCGAGCTGTTCGCCGCCGACTCCTACCGCGACTACCTCGAACTGCACGGCCTGTCCGTGCAGTTGGCCGAGGCGCTCGCCGAGTACTGGCACGCGCGCGTGCGCGCCGAGCTCGGCTTCGGCGGCGAGGACCCCGCCGAGGTGGAGGACATGTTCGCCCTGAAGTACCGCGGCGCCCGCTTCTCGCTCGGCTACGGCGCCTGCCCGGACCTTGAGGACCGCGCCAAGATCGCCGACCTGCTGCGGCCGGAGCGGATCGGCGTCCACCTCTCCGAGGAGTTCCAGCTCCACCCGGAGCAGTCCACGGACGCCATCGTCATCCACCACCCCGAGGCGAAGTACTTCAACGCGCGCTGATTTCGCGGTCGGTCGTACACTGGTCGGTCCAGTGCGGGCCGGTCGCCCTGCCGTACAGGCGGGCGACCGGCCCTGTCGTCCCTCATGGAAGGTGTGGTCGCATGACCAGTACGGTTCCCGCGCTCGGCACCCGAACGGCCGAAGGGTCGGCGCTGCAGGCCGTCCTCCTCGACATGGACGGAACGCTCGTCGACACCGAGGGCTTCTGGTGGGACGCCGAGGTCGAGGTCTTCGCCCGCCTCGGGCACACGCTCGACGAGGCCTGGCGCGACGTCGTCGTCGGCGGGCCCATGACGCGCAGCGCGGGCTTCCTCATCGAGTCCACCGGCGCCGACATCACCGTCGGGGAACTCACCGTGCTGCTCAACGACAGCTTCGAGGACCGCATCAGCCGTTCGCTGCCGCTGATGCCGGGCGCCGCCCGGCTGCTCGGCGAACTCGCCGCGCACGATGTGCCGATGGCGCTCGTGTCCGCCTCGCACCGGCGCATCATCGACCGCGTCCTCGCCTCGATCGGCGCCCACCACTTCTCGCTGACCGTCGCCGGCGACGAGGTGCCCCGCACCAAGCCCCACCCCGACCCCTATCTGCTCGCGGCCTCGGGGCTCGGCGCCGAGCCCGCCCGGTGCGCCGTGATCGAGGACACCGCGACCGGAGTGGCCGCCGCGGAGGCCGCGGGCTGCCGCGTCGTGGCGGTGCCGTCGGTCGCGCCGATCCCCGCGGTCACGGGACGCACCGTCGTCCCGTCCCTGGAACACGTCAACCTGCCTTTCCTGCAAGGTCTCATGACCCTCTGACAGTTCCGATCCGAACCCCTCCCCGCGTGTGACGTTTCCCACTCGCACGGGGGTCGACAGTGGGGTCGGCGTATGCAGGGCCCCTCTCCGGCACCCCGGGGGGCGTGACGTTGTGTCCTGATTGGTGAGAGCGTGCACGAATCCTTCCGGTGTCGGGTTATCAGTGCGTCCACGCCCGGTTTCACTGCGTGATTGGCACCCGGCGACCACCCGCTCCGGGGCCCGACCGCCGCGGACTAATGTCGTCGCGAGAACATCGCCCCACCCCCCGTGCCCCTATCAACCCTCACCCCGCGTTGCGGGATTCACGGGATCCAAGAGCTCTGGAGAACGTCGAGCATGAACCGCAAGACTTTGGTGCTGCCGGCTGTCATAGGTCTGCTCGCCCCCGCTCTCGCCGCGTGTGGCGGCTCGGGCAGCGGAGACGGTGACGACGCGATCGCTGTCGGCACCACGGACGCGTTCGCCATCTCGAAGGAGGCGCCGGCGCCCTTCGACCCGGCGTACGCCTACGACGCCGGTTCCTGGAGCCTGCTGCGGCAGACCCTCCAGACGCTGATGGCCCTGCCGCGCGCCGGCGGCGACCCCCAGCCGGAGGCGGCCCAGCAGTGCGGCTTCACCGACACGGGCAACGAGCGCTACTCCTGCACCCTGCGCAAGGGCCTGAAGTTCTCCGACGGCGAGCCGCTGACCGCAGCCGACGTGAAGTTCTCCATCGAGCGGGTCCGCGACATCAAGATCAAGGACTCCAGCGGTGTCGACGCCCTGGTGTCGAACGTCGAGGAGATCGAGACGCAGGGCGACCGCGAGGTCGTCTTCCACCTCAAGGCCCCCGACGCGACGTTCCCGTACAAGCTGGCCACGCCCGCCGCGGGCATCATCAGCAAGGACGACTACCCCAAGAACAAGCTGCGTGACGGCTTCGAGATCTCCGGCTCCGGCCCGTACACCGCGGAGCAGGAGGTCGACGGCGACCGCCTGGTGAAGACGGTGTTCAGCAAGAACCCCCACTACAAGGGCGAGTTCAAGCCGCAGAGCGACAAGGTGGAGCTGCGCAGCTTCGCGGACACCAAGTCCATGGGCAAGGCGCTCGAGGACGGCGACATCGACGTGATGGCGCGCACCATGTCGCCCGAGCAGGTCGCCAAGCTCGACGGGTCCTCCGACAAGGAGATCGACCTGGTCGAGATGCAGGGTCTGGAGATCCGCTACCTCGCCTTCAACACCGAGGCCGCCCCTGCCAAGAGCAAGGCCGTCCGTCAGGCCATGGCGCAGGTCATCGACCGCGGCGCGCTGGCCTCCTCGGTGTACGGCGCGACGGCCGACCCGCTGTTCTCGCTGGTGCCGAGCACCATCACGGGCCACGCCAACTCGTTCTTCAACAAGTACGGCGACCCGAGCACGAGCAAGGCCCGCTCCCTGCTGAGCAAGGCGAACATCACCACTCCGGTGAAGATGACGCTGAACTACACCACCGACCACTACGGTCCGGCGACGAAGAAGGAGTTCGAGGTGCTCCAGAAGCAGCTCAACGACTCCGGTCTGTTCGATGTCTCGATCAAGGGAACGCCCTGGGGCACCTTCCGCCCGGCCGAGCGCGACGGCAAGTACGCCGTGTACGGCATGGGCTGGTTCCCCGACTTCCCCGACGCCGACAGCTTCGTGGCGCCCTTCCTCGACAAGGGCAACTTCCTCGGCTCGCCCTACCAGAACGACGAGATCATCGACCAGCTGATCCCGACCTCGCGCCGCGAGGCCGACCGTCTGGCCGCGTCCAAGAGCATCCGCAAGATCCAGGACATCGTCGCCGAGGACGTCCCCGTCCTGCCGCTCTGGCAGGGCAAGCAGTACATCGCCGCGCGGGACGACATCACCGGCGTCGAGTACGCCCTGAACTCCGCCTCCAGCCTCCAGCTCTGGGAGCTCGGCCGGGGCGTCAGCGAGTGACTCTCTGACGCGCCGCTTCCACGGCCCGAGGTGACGAAAGGCGGCCGCCCCTTCCGAGGGGCGACCGCCTTTCGTCGTCCGTGCGCGGCTACTGGTCGTCGTCCGTGCGCGGCTACTGGGCGCCGGGGCGCACCAGACCGCTCTCGTACGCGTACACCGCGGCCTGGACGCGGTCGCGCAGGCCCAGCTTGGTGAGCACATGGCCGACGTGCGTCTTCACGGTCGTCTCGCTCACGAAGAGGTCCGCCGCGATCTCCGCGTTCGACAGGCCGCGCGCCACCAGCTTCAGCACCTCGACCTCACGCTCGGTGAGCGTGTGCAGGGTGTCGGGCACCGGCTCCTCGCCGGAGGGCAGGTGCGCGGAGTACTTGTCGAGCAGGCGGCGCGTGATGCTCGGCGCGAGCATCGCCTCGCCCCCGGCGACCACGCGGATCGCCTGCACCAGCTCGTTCGCCGGGGCGTCCTTGAGCAGGAAGCCGCTGGCGCCGGCGCGCAGCGCCTCCACCACGTACTCGTCCAGGTCGAAGGTGGTCAGGACCAGGACCTTCGCCGGACCGTCCCGGCCGGGGCCGGTGATCTGCCGGGTCGCCTCGACGCCGTCCATCCGCGGCATGCGGATGTCCATGAGGACCACATCGGGCTGGAGCGCCCGCACCTGGTCAAGAGCCTGCAGGCCGTCTCCGGCCTCGCCGACGACCGCGATGTCCTGCTCGGCCTCCAGAATCATCCGGAAACCGGTGCGCAACAGCGGCTGGTCATCGACCAGTAGGACGCGGATGGCCACGTAACTCTCCTTAGCTAGCCCGGCCCCATTCTGCCCTGCTCGTCCTCTGCCGACTCGGGCGCCCTGAGAGGAAGCGGATACGGCGGGGGAGTCCCCCCGAATTCAGGGCATACCGCCTGGTGGTCGCACCAGCCGCACAATTTCGACGGCCGGGGGCGCCACTCGCCCGTCGCGGTCGCCCGCTCGATCGCCTCCCAGAGCGCCAGCAGCTTCCGCTCCACCCGCTCCAGGTCGGCCATCACCGGGTCGTACGTGATGACGTCGCCGCTGCCCAGATAGACGAGCTGGAGGCGGCGCGGGATCACGCCCTTCAGGCGCCACACCACCAGGGCGTAGAACTTCATCTGGAACAGCGCGCCCTCCGCGTACTCCGGGCGGGGGGCCTTGCCCGTCTTGTAGTCCACGATCCTGACGTCGCCCGAGGGGGCCACGTCGACGCGGTCGATGATGCCGCGCAGCCGCAGCCCCGAGGCCAGCTCGGCCTGCACGAACAGCTCGCGCTCGGCGGGCTCGAGGCGCGTCGGGTCCTCCAGGGTGAACCAGCGCTCGACCAGCTTCTCCGCGTCCGACAGCCAGCGCGCCATCCGCTCGCCGCGCGGATCGTCGGCGAACAGCTCGGTCAGCTCCGGTCTGCTCTCGCGCAGCTTGTCCCACTGGGCGGGGATCAGCGACTTGGCGCGCGGCGCCGTCCGCTCGCTCGCCGGCGCGTCGAAGAGGCGCTCCAGGACCGCGTGCACGAGGGTGCCCCGCGTCGCCGCCTCGCTGGGCTTCTCGGGCAGCTTGTCGATCACCCGGAAGCGATACAGCAAGGGGCACTGCATGAAGTCACCCGCGCGCGAGGGCGACAGGGACGCCGGGCGCACGGCCGCCGCGGCGTCCTCGGAGCTGGTTTCCATAGGGACAGACCCTACGACCCGCCACTGACAACGGCCGCATACCATCGACGACGAACCCTCTCGCCCTGCATGATCGTGTGGGCAACCACGCCATACCGGGCGAGGGACGCTTCCGAACGAGGGGACATCGTGGACGAACGCGGCGAGAGCGGCAGGCCGCAGTCCGACGGCGCCGGGGGCCCGCGCCCGAGTGGCACGGCGGGCTCCGCCGAGTCGCCGCGCCCGCTCGACGTGGCCGAGGAGCCCACACGTCCTCCGCGGGGTGCGGCGGACGCGCCCCCGGCCGCGGACCGGCAGCCTGAACCCCGGCCGGCCACCCCGCTCACCAAGACCCCGCGGGCACAGGGCCCTGCGGGGGACGCGACACCTGAGCGGAGCACCACGGAGCGGGAGGCCGCTGACCGGGACGCCACGGAGCCCCCGGCCGAGCCCGCAGCCACCGAGCCGGCAGCCCCTGCGCCGGGAGCCACCGAGGCCGGAGCGACCGAGCCGGCAGCCGCCGAGCCGGCAGCCCCTGAGCCGGGAGCGACCGAGCCGGGAGCCACCGAGGCCGGAGGGGCCGAGCCGGCAGCCCCTGCGCCGGGCGCCGCCGAGCCCCCGGCCGCCATGCCCGCAGCCGCCGGGCCGCGCGCCGCACAGCCGGCAGCCCCTGAGCCGGGAGCCACCGAGGCCGGAGGGACCGAGCCGGGTGCCACCGAGGCCCGCCCCGCCGGCCGGCCGCAGGCCCCCGGCGGCTCCGGGCCCACCGGGACCCGGCCCCCCGCGCCCGGAGCCCGAGGGCGGCGGACCGGGCCTCCCAAGGCGCAGAAGAGGGGACCCGGTGGCGGCCTGCTCATGGGCAGACCGTTCGGCGTGCCGGTGTACGTCGCGCCCAGCTGGTTCCTCGTCGCCGCCCTCATCACCTGGGTCTTCGGCGGCCAGCTCGACCGCGTCCTGCCGGAGCTCGGCGGCGCCCGCTACCTGGTGTCGCTCTTCTTCGCCGTCGCCTTCTACGCCTCCGTGCTCGTCCACGAACTGGCCCACACCGTCGCGGCCCTCCGCTTCAAGCTGCCGGTGCGCCGCATCCAGCTCCAGTTCTTCGGCGGCGTCTCGGAGATCGAGAAGGAGTCGGAGACCCCCGGCCGGGAGTTCGTCCTCGCCTTCGTGGGACCGCTGCTCTCCCTCGTGCTCGCCGGTGTCTTCTACGCCGGCATGCGCGCAGTCGAGCCCGGCACCGTCCCCGGCGTCCTGCTCGCCGGGCTGATGATCTCCAACCTCATCGTCGCCGTCTTCAACCTCCTGCCCGGCCTGCCGCTGGACGGCGGCCGCATGCTCCGCGCCGTCGTCTGGAAGATCACCGGCAAGCCGATGAGCGGCACCATCGCCGCCGCCTGGGTGGGCCGCGCGCTCGCCGTCTCCGTGCTGATCGGCCTGCCCCTGCTCAACCAGTCCGGGGCGCTGGGCGGCGACCCCCAGGAGATCGGCGGCATGAACACCGTCACCGACGCCCTGCTCGCCGCGATCCTCGCCGCCATCATCTGGACCGGCGCGGGGAACAGCCTGCGCATGGCCCGTCTGCGCGAACACCTGCCCGAGCTGCGCGCCCGCACCCTCACCCGCCGCGCGGTGCCCGTCGAGTCCGGCACCCCCCTCTCCGAAGCGCTGCGCCGCGCCAACGACGCGGGCGCCCGCGCCCTGGTCGTGGTCGACCCCGACGGCGACCCCACGGCCGTGGTGCGCGAGGCGGCCATCGTCTCCGTGCCCCAGCACCGCCGCCCCTGGGTCACGGTCAGCGGCCTCGCCCAGGACCTCACCGAGGGGATGCGCGTCTCCGCGGAGCTGGCGGGGGAGGAGCTGCTCGACACGCTCAGGGCCACGCCCGCCACCGAGTACCTGGTGGTCGAGGACTCCGGCGAGATCTACGGCGTCCTCTCCGCGGCCGACGTGGAGCGCGCCTTCGTCAAGGCGATGGCCCGGCCCTCCTAGCCCTGGCCCTCCCAGATCCCGGCGCGGCCGGGCCGGGGGCCCCGGTGGCCGCCGCCGTGGTCGGCGGTGTCCGCCGCGGCCGGTAGGCTGGTCACATGTCCGAACCGACCGGTGCCGCCCGCCGTCGCGGGCCCTTCAAGGTCGGGGACCAGGTCCAGCTCACCGACCCCAAGGGACGCCACTACACGTTCACGCTCGAGGCCGGGAAGAATTTCCACACCCACAAGGGTTCCTTCCCCCACGACGAGCTGATCGGCGCTCCCGAGGGCAGTGTTGTCCGTACCACGGGGAACGTCGCCTACCTGGCGCTGCGCCCCCTGCTCCCCGACTACGTCCTGTCCATGCCCCGCGGCGCCGCCGTGGTCTACCCCAAGGACGCGGGGCAGATCCTGGCCTTCGCCGACATCTTCCCCGGCGCGCGCGTCGTCGAGGCGGGCGTGGGCTCGGGCTCACTGAGCAGCTTCCTGCTCCGGGCCATCGGCGACCAGGGGATGCTGCACTCGTACGAGCGCCGTGAGGACTTCGCGGACATCGCCCGGCAGAACGTGGAGCGCTACTTCGGCGCCCCCCACCCCGCCTGGCAGCTCACCGTGGGCGACCTCCAGGACAACCTCAGCGACACCGAGGTCGACCGGGTCATCCTCGACATGCTCGCCCCCTGGGAGTGCCTGGAGGCCGTCTCCAAGGCGCTCGTCCCCGGCGGCATCCTCTGCTGCTACGTGGCGACCACCACCCAGCTCGCGCGGACCGTGGAGTCCATCCGCGAGATCGGCGGCTTCAACGAGCCGACCGCCTGGGAGTCGATGATCCGCAACTGGCACATCGAGGGCCTGGCCGTCCGTCCCGACCACCGCATGATCGGTCACACCGGCTTCCTGCTCACCGCCCGCCGCCTCGCGGACGGCGTCGAGCCCCCCATGCGCCGCCGCCGCCCCGCCAAGGGCGCGTACGGCGAGGACTACTCCGGACCCAACGCGGACGGCGGCACCCCGCGCTGACCCGCGCGCCGCACCCCGCCCAATGAGCAGGCGCCGCCGCCGAGTTCCCTGACCGACCAGGGAACTCGGCGGCGGCGCCGTTTCGTTGGAGGGGGACCGGCCGGCACGGGAGGCCGCGCGGCGAAAACCGTCCGGGTACCCCCGGACCCCGGTGTTCCACGTCACTGTGACGTATGGCACGATGCTGGCCACCTCCCCCACCGGCACAGCCCTCACAGGAGACACTTCCTCGTGCAGCACCCCGCCGTCCCGGAACTGGCACACACCGCCGCCCGCCCCGTCCACTGGCTGGCCACCGCGGCCGCCCTGGCCGCCGTCGTCGCGGGCTCCGCCGTCCTCCAGCCCGACGCCGCCACCGCCGCCCAGACGGGTCCCGAGACCCGCCCCAGAGCCGCCGCGGGCGTCGCCGCCCCGGCGCCCGACCCCGCGTCCGTGGACTTCCCGCTCGACTGCGGCACGGTGCGGCCCGTCGTGAAGACGAAGGCCTCCGGCGACCTGGACGGCGACGGCCGGGCCGAGACCGTGGCCGTCGTGCACTGCCGCGCCGGTTCGGGCACCCCGCCCGACGGGGTCTACGTGCTCACCCGCCCCGGCACGGGGAAGCCCCGCGTGGTCGCGACGCTCGTCGACCCCGAGGACCGGCTCAACGCCACCGGCCTCGCCGTCCGCGAGGGAGCGGTCACCGCGACCCTGCTCGGGTACTCCTCGCTGGACGCCCCCCGCTGCTGCCCCGACCGAAAGGAAGCGGCCAAGTGGCAGTGGAAGGACGGCGCGTTCGCACGGGCGACGCAGGCCGGAGCGCGCAGCGTCTGACTGACGGGGCCCGCCTCACCGGGGCGGGCCGATCACTCCGCGTCGGGGCCGTAGACCTCGGTCCCGTCCGAGACCCGGCGCACGTGGATGCAGTCGCCCGGGCATTCCTTCGCCGAGTCCGCGACATCGCGCAGGAGCGGCAGCGGCACCGGCGTCGTGGCTCCGGGGGTCTGGAGCAGCTCGTCGTCGCCGCTCTTGACGTAGGCCAGCCCGTCGATGTCCAGTTCGAAGACCTCGGGGGCGTACTGGGCGCAGATGCCGTCCCCGGTACAGAGGTCCTGGTCGATCCAGACCTCCAGCAGATCGTGGCCCTCACTGCCGGTCTCGGCCTCGTGCCGCACGGTCATCTCTCCTGCCGGTAGCTGCGCCGAGCGGCCCGACCACTCGGTAAGTCGGGCCAGCTCTGACGGGTGTTGAACACTTCGACGATACAACCGCCCGCTTTCCGATGTTGTTGGGTGGGTATTCACCTGAGAGTGAGGGAGAGCGCAAGGGTGAAGATCGGACACACCCCCATCGTCTTTGTGATCTAGGGGTTTCAATCGACACCCACCCAGGTAGGGTCTGGAAGCGTCCAGCTCCCCTTGGAGGAGGTGAGGACCGTGGCAGCCCACGACGACGACATCAACCGCGGCATCCGGCCGGGACGAGGGTCTGAAGACCCTGCCGGTCAGGTTGCCTATCTCGAGCAGGAAATCGCCGTCCTGCGACGCAAGCTCGCCGACTCTCCGCGTCATACGAGGATTCTCGAAGAGCGGATCGTCGAGCTGCAGACCAACCTGGCCGGCGTCTCAGCACAGAACGAACGGCTCGCCAACACGCTCCGCGAGGCCCGCGACCAGATCGTGGCCCTCAAGGAGGAGGTCGACCGGCTCGCGCAGCCGCCGGCGGGCTTCGGGGTCTTCCTCGCGGCGAACGAGGACGGCACGGCGGACATCTTCACCGGGGGCCGCAAGCTCCGGGTGAACGTCAGCCCCAGCGTGGAGCTCGAAGAGCTCAGGCGTGGCCAGGAAGTGATGCTCAACGAAGCGCTCAACGTGGTCGAGGCCATGGAGTACGAGAGCGTCGGCGACATCGTCACCCTCAAGGAGATCCTGGAGGACGGCGACCGCGCCCTGGTGGTCGGACACACCGACGAAGAACGAGTGGTGCGGCTCGCCGAACCCCTCCTCGACGTCACCATCCGCCCGGGCGACGCCCTGCTGCTCGAACCCCGTTCCGGGTACGTCTACGAGGTCGTGCCGAAGAGCGAGGTCGAAGAGCTCGTCCTCGAAGAAGTCCCCGACATCAGCTACGAGAAGATCGGCGGCCTCGGCGGCCAGATCGAGATGATCCGGGACGCCGTCGAGCTCCCGTACCTCTATCCCGACCTTTTCAAGGAGCACGAACTGCGGCCGCCCAAGGGCGTGCTGCTGTACGGGCCCCCCGGCTGCGGCAAGACGCTGATCGCGAAGGCCGTCGCCAACTCGCTCGCCAAGAAGGTCGCCGAGGTGACCGGCCAGCCCGCGGGGAAGAGCTACTTCCTCAACATCAAGGGCCCGGAGCTCCTCAACAAGTACGTCGGTGAGACCGAGCGCCACATCCGCCTGGTCTTCCAGCGCGCACGGGAGAAGGCGAGCGAGGGCACCCCCGTCATCGTCTTCTTCGACGAGATGGAGTCGCTCTTCCGCACCCGTGGCTCCGGCGTCAGCTCGGACGTGGAGAACACCATCGTCCCGCAGCTCCTCGCCGAGATCGACGGTGTGGAGGGCCTGGAGAACGTCATCGTCATCGGCGCCTCCAACCGCGAGGACATGATCGACCCCGCGATCCTGCGCCCCGGACGACTCGACGTGAAGATCAAGATCGAGCGCCCGGACGCCGAGGCGGCGAAGGACATCTTCGCCAAGTACCTCACCGAACGGCTGCCGCTGCACGCCGACGACCTCGCCGAGCACAGCGCCGACCGGCGCGCCACGGTGCACGGCATGATCCAGTCCGTCGTCGAGCAGATGTACGCCGAATCCGAGGAGAACCGCTTCCTCGAGGTGACGTACGCCAACGGTGACAAGGAAGTCCTCTACTTCAAGGACTTCAACTCCGGCGCCATGATCGAGAACATCGTGGGCCGCGCCAAGAAGATGGCCATCAAGGCCTTCCTCGAAGCGAACCAGAAGGGCCTCCGGGTCGCTCATCTCCTGCAGGCGTGCATCGACGAGTTCAAGGAGAACGAGGACCTGCCCAACACCACCAACCCCGACGACTGGGCCAGGATCTCCGGAAAGAAGGGCGAGCGGATCGTGTACATCCGCACCCTCGTCACCGGAAAGCAGGGCGCGGACACGGGACGCTCCATCGACACGGTGGCCAACACCGGTCAGTACCTCTAGAACACAGGGCGGCTGCGGGTGTCCTTCACGGGTACCCGCGGCCGTCTGCTTTTCAATGAAGGCAATGATCTCCCCACCAGCGCAAAGGCGTTCTAGTCTCTTCGGTACCGCCGAGTCGCGCAGTGCGGGGACGGGCACCGCACATGCACCGGAGCACCAGCGGTACTTGAGCGCCGTTCCCGGACGGGAGCGCCGCCGGGCAAGGAGGGCCGCATGACCGTACGGCGAGTAATGGGCATCGAGACGGAGTACGGCATCTCCGTCCCCGGCCACCCCAACGCCAATGCCATGCTCACCTCATCCCAGATCGTCAACGCCTACGCCGCGGCGATGCACCGGGCGCGACGCGCCCGCTGGGACTTCGAGGAGGAGAACCCGCTGCGGGACGCGCGAGGCTTCGACCTCGCCCGCGAGGCCGCCGACTCCAGCCAGCTGACCGACGAGGACATCGGCCTCGCCAACGTCATCCTCACCAACGGGGCGCGTCTCTACGTGGACCACGCGCACCCCGAGTACAGCTCACCGGAGATCACCAATCCCAGGGACGCGGTCCTCTGGGACAAGGCCGGCGAACGCATCATGGCCGAGGCGGCCGACCGCGCGGCCCAGCTCCCCGGCGCCCAGCCGATCCACCTCTACAAGAACAACACCGACAACAAGGGCGCCTCCTACGGCACGCACGAGAACTACCTGATGAAGCGGGAGACCCCCTTCTCGGACATCGTGCGGCACCTGACGCCCTTCTTCGTCTCCCGCCAGGTCGTCACCGGCGCCGGACGCGTCGGCATCGGCCAGGACGGCCACGAGCACGGCTTCCAGCTGAGCCAGCGGGCCGACTACTTCGAGGTCGAGGTGGGCCTGGAGACGACCCTGAAGCGGCCCATCATCAACACGCGCGACGAGCCGCACTCGGACGCCGAGAAGTACCGCAGGCTGCACGTCATCATCGGCGACGCCAACCTCTCGGAGATCTCCACCTATCTCAAGCTCGGCACCACCTCCCTGGTGCTCGCCATGATCGAGGACGGCTTCATCGCGGTGGACCTCGCGGTCGACCAGCCGGTGCGCACCCTGCACCAGGTCTCGCACGACCCGTCGCTCAAGCATCTGGTCACGCTCCGCAGCGGCCGGTCACTCACCGCCGTGCAGCTCCAGATGGAGTACTACGAACTGGCCCGCAAGTACGTGGAGGAGCGGTACGGCTCCGACGCGGACGAGCAGACCAAGGACGTGCTCACCCGCTGGGAGGACGTGCTCGGCCGCCTGGAGAGCGATCCGATGAGCCTCTCCGGCGAGCTGGACTGGGTCGCCAAGCGGGAGCTCATGGAGGGCTACCGCCGCCGTGACGACCTCGACTGGGACGCCGCGCGCCTGCACCTGGTGGACCTCCAGTACGCCGACGTACGGGCCGAGAAGGGCCTGTACAACCGTCTGGTGGCGCGCGGCAAGATGAAGCGGCTCCTTGACGAGGCGGACGTGGAGCGAGCGGGCGCCAAGCCGCCCGAGGACACGCGGGCGTACTTCCGCGGCCGGTGCCTGGAGCAGTACGCGGACGACGTGGCCGCCGCCTCCTGGGACTCCGTCATCTTCGACCTGCCCGGCCGTGACTCCCTGCAACGGGTGCCGACCCTGGAGCCCCTGCGCGGGACCAGGAACCACGTCAAGGAGCTCCTGGACCGCTGCCGCTCGGCGGAGGAACTGGTTCGCGTGCTCTCGGGCGGCTAAAGGTCATCGGGGCGGGAATCACAGAGGTGGGTCCCGTGCGTTGCACCAAGTGCGGGGCCGATGTCGGACCCGGCTTGTAGGGTCTGATCAAGAACGTCTAACCGAGCGAGCGGGGTGAGGTAGATGGCGACCAAGGACACCGGCGGCGGACAGCAGAAGGCGACGCGTTCCACCGAGGAGACCGAGGAGCAGGCGCCCGAGGCGCAGGGCTCCGAGGACCTCAAGGAGCGCCAGGAGAAGCTGAGCGACGACGTGGACTCCGTTCTGGACGAGATCGACGACGTGCTTGAGGAGAATGCCGAGGACTTCGTGCGGTCCTTCGTTCAGAAGGGCGGACAGTAGACCCTCTAGGCCTTGGAATCCAAGGTCGCAGTGGATCGGGTGGTTGAGGGGCGGACGCGGAGCGCCGCTGGCGGAGGGCGCTCCGCGTGGCCTGTCCCCATGCCTCCCGCAATCCATGTGGATCACCGCCACGAGGCGGGTAGGGTCCGTGGCGTACTGTGCTTCAACTGCAATTCGGCCATCGGCAAGTTGGGAGACGATCCCGACACAGTTCGTCGGGCTGCCGCCTATTTGGAGGGATCCACGTGGAAGCCAACACTCGTCACACCGGGCGTCTGCCAGCTGCCTTCCTGACGCCTGGTTCGTCGTCCTTCATGGACTTCCTGACCGAGCACCAGCCCGAGATCCTGCCGGGGAACCGCCAACTGCCGCCCCTGCAGGGCGCGGTCGAGGCGCCGCACGGCACGACCATCGTGGCCGTGACGTTCCCCGGCGGCGTGGTCCTCGCCGGTGACCGGCGGGCGACGATGGGCAACATGATCGCGCAGCGCGACATCGAGAAGGTCTTCCCCGCCGACGAGTACTCGGCGGTGGGCGTCGCCGGCACGGCGGGCCTGGCCGTGGAGATGGTGAAGCTCTTCCAGCTGGAGCTGGAGCACTTCGAGAAGGTGGAGGGGGCCACGCTCTCCCTGGAGGGCAAGGCGAACCGCCTCTCCACGATGATCCGGGGCAATCTCGGCATGGCCATGCAGGGCCTGGCCGTGGTGCCGGTCTTCGCGGGCTATGACGTGGACCGCGAGAAGGGCCGCATCTTCTCGTACGACGTCACGGGCGGCCGCTCGGAGGAGCACGTCGGGTACGCGGCGACCGGGTCCGGTTCGGTCTTCGCCCGCGGCGCCATGAAGAAGCTGTACCACGACGGTCTGACCGAGGACGAGGCCACGACCCTGGTGGTCCAGGCGCTGTACGACGCGGCCGACGACGACTCGGCGACCGGCGGCCCCGACGTGGGGCGGCGGATCTATCCCATCGTCACCGTGATCACCGACGACGGTTTCCGCAGGCTCACGGACGACGAGTCCGCGGCGATCGCGCGTTCGATCCTGGAGAGGCGGATGGAACAGCCCGACGGCCCGCGTGCCGCGCTGCTCTGACCGTCCCGAATTCGCCGCCAGTATTTTTTGACAGAAAGGGACGGATCCGGTGTCGACGCCGTTCTATGTATCACCACAGCAGCAGATGGCCGACCGCGCGGAATACGCCCGCAAGGGCATCGCGCGCGGCCGCAGTCTGGTCGTTCTGCAATACGCCGACGGCATCGTGTTCGTCGGCGAGAACCCGTCCCGCGCGCTGCACAAGTTCAGCGAGATCTACGACCGCATCGGGTTCGCGGCCGCCGGCAAGTACAACGAGTACGAGAACCTCCGCATCGGCGGCGTCCGCTACGCCGATCTCCGTGGTTACACCTACGACCGCGACGACGTGACGGCCCGCGGTCTGGCGAACGTGTACGCGCAGACGCTGGGCACGATCTTCTCCAGCGCCGCCGAGAAGCCCTATGAGGTGGAGCTCGTCGTCGCCGAGGTGGGCGTCACCCGCGAGGGCGACCAGATCTACCGCCTGCCGCACGACGGCTCCATCGTGGACGAGCACGGTTCGCTGGCCGTCGGCGGCAACGCCGAGCAGATCAGCACCTATCTGGACCAGCACCACAGCGACAGCATGACGCTGGCCGAGGCGCTCAAGCTCGCGGTGCGCGCGCTGTCGCGGGACACCAACGGCAGCGAGCGGGAGATCCCCGCCGAGCGCCTCGAGGTGGCGGTGCTCGACAGGACGCGTCCGCAGAAGCGGAAGTTCAAGCGGATCGTGGGGCGCCAGCTGTCCCGTCTGCTCGACGAGGGCGGTTCGACGGACGCCCCGTCCGACACCGAGCCCGAGGCCGACGCCGAGTAGCCCGCACGCATGTGCGCCCCGTACCCCCGGCGATCCGGGGGTACGGGGCGCACATGCGTGCGGGGCCGGTCAGCGTGCGGGGCCGGTCGAGCCCCGTACGACGAGTTCGACGGCCAGCGGCGTGGAGTCGGGGGCGCGGCCCTCGACGACGGCCATGAGGGACTCCATGCCGCGCTCCCCGAAGTGCTCGGCGGGCAGCCGGACGGTGGTGAGCTCCGGTTCCACGGCGGTCGCGAGGGTGAGGTCGTCGAAGCCGGTCACGGAGAGGTCCTCGGGGACGCACAGACCGAGCCGCCGCGCCGCCTTGCAGACGCCCGCGGCGAGGAAGTCGTCGTCGCAGATGACCGCGGTGGGCCGGGGCCCAGGAGCGGCCAGGGCGGCCTCAGCGGCCGTGCGGGCGGCCTCGACGGTCAGGGGGGCGGCCGCGCGGCGTACGGCCGCCCCGGTGCCGCTGAGGGCCGCGGCGAGGGCGTTCGCCCGGACGTCGAAGGTCCAGGAGTCGATGTCGGCGGCGAGGTGCAGGAAGTCGCGGTGGCCGAGGGCCAGCAGATGCTCGGTCACGCGGCGCATGCCGTCGGCGAGATCGAGGTTGACGGTGGCGGCGCCGAGGCTGCGGGCCGGGTCGCTGTCGAGCATCACCAGGGGCAGGTCGTCGCCGCGGATGGCGGCGAGCGCGTGGGAGGCCATGGAGGACGCGAGCACGCCGTCCAGTGAGGCCCGCGCGGAGTCGAAGGGGTCGCGGGCGGGCCCGGCGCCGTCGGGAGAGAGGTAGAGGACGACGCCGAAGCCGTGCCGGGCGGCGACACGGGCGGCCCCGGTGTGGACATGGGCGAAGAACTCGTTGGTGAGGGCGGGGACCACCAGGAGCGCGGTCCTCGTCCTGCCCAGGCGCAGGTTGCGGGCGGCGAGGTTGGGCCGGTAGCCGAGCTCCCGCGCCGTGGTCCTGACGCGCTCGGCGGTCGGCTCGGCGACCCGGCCGCGCCACTTGTCTCCGAGCACCAGGGAGACGGTCGCCTGCGAGACACCGGCCGCGCGCGCGACGTCGCGGCTGGTGGGCCGCGGGCCCCCGGTCTCCTGCTGTGGCCCGGCCACTGCTACCTCCCAGATCGTGTCCGAGGGCGGGAACTGGTGGACCCGCGGACTGCGCTCATGGTACGTATGACACTCGACGTTATACGTAAAACCCCGGTCGGGACGGCGCGGGGGAAGGGCGGGCTTGCATGGCTGCGGGATACGCGGAGATCCTCCGGACGCGCTACGCGACACGGCTGCTCGCCGGCACATTGGTGGGCCGGCTGCCCAACGCCACGGCGCCGATCGCGATCGTGCTGTTCGTCCGCGCGGAGGGCGGCAGCTACAGCCTGGCCGGGGCGCTCGCCGCGGTGTACGGCGTGGCCAACGCCGTGGGGCAGCCGCTGCTCGGCCGCCTCGTCGACCTGTACGGCCAGCCGCGCGTGCAGCTCCCAGCGGCCCTGCTCTCCGCCCTCGGGATGACGTTCTTCGCCTTCACCGGGCCCGACCGGATCGCCCTGGCCCACGCCGCCGTGGCCGCCGCGGGGCTGTTCACACCGCCTCTGGAGGGCGGCCTGCGGGCCCTGTGGCCGAGCGTCCTCGGCAAGGAGGGCCAGGTCCACACCGCGTACGCCATGGACGCCATCGCCCAGGAAGTGATGTTCACCGTCGGCCCGTTGCTCGTGACCGGCTGCGTCGCCCTCTGGTCGGAGCAGGCCGCGCTGCTCGTCATGAACGCCGTCGGCGTCCTGGGCGCCCTCTCCGTGGTGGTGTCCCGGCCCTCACGCGCGTGGCGCTCGGAGCCCCGCGAGGTGCACTGGCTCGGCGCTCTCCGCTCACCGGGGCTCCGCGCCCTCCTCGGCGCGTTCCTCTTCGTCGGCACGGCGCTCGGCGCCATCACCGTCGCCGGCGTGTCGTACGCGGACGAGCACGGCGGCGACGCGGTCTACGGCTGGATGATGGCGGCGCTCGGCCTCGGCGCGCTGATCGGCGGCTCGGTCTACGGCGCACGGCAGTGGCACGGCGTCCCCGAACGGCGGCTCGGCGTCCTGGTGGGGCTCCTCGCGGTCTGCTACGTGCCGTTGACGCTGACCCCCGGCGCGGTCGCCATGACGGCGCTCGCCGCGCTGGCGGGGGTCTTCCTCGCGCCGGCGCTCGCCTGCGCGTTCATCATCGTGGACCGGCACGCGCCGCGCGGCACGGTCACGGAGGCGTTCTCCTGGCTCGTCACGACGTTCACGGTCGGCGCCTCGCTCGGCACGGCGGCCGCGGGGCCGGTCGTCCAGTGGGGCGGGACGGTATGGGGATTCGCGGTGCCGCCACTCGCGGGCGGCGCGGCACTCCTGGTTTTGCTGGCCACCGCGCGGGTACTGGTGAAGCCCGGTGAAACGGGGGTCGTTGCGGGTTCATCGGAAAATGATCGAAACGGTGCCGTCGAACCCGGTTTCAGTGCCGGGCATCAGGCGTAATGTTCAGTCATGGACCGCCGCATTTTCGGGCTGGAGAACGAGTACGGCGTCACGTGCACGTTCAGGGGACAGCGCCGGCTGTCGCCTGACGAGGTGGCGCGCTACCTCTTCCGCCGTGTTGTGTCATGGGGCCGCAGCAGCAACGTCTTTCTGCGGAACGGCGCCCGCCTCTATCTTGACGTGGGGTCACATCCGGAATACGCCACACCCGAATGTGACAACGTGACCGAGCTGGTCACCCACGACAAAGCCGGCGAGCGCATTCTGGAAGGCCTGCTCGTCGACGCAGAACGTCGCCTTCACGAGGAGGGAATCGCGGGCGACGTCTATCTCTTCAAGAACAACACCGACTCGGCGGGAAACTCCTACGGCTGCCACGAGAACTACCTGGTGGCCCGGCACGGAGAGTTCTCGCGGCTCGCGGACATCCTCATCCCGTTCCTCGTCACCCGCCAGCTGCTGTGCGGTGCGGGGAAGGTGCTGCAGACTCCGCGCGGCGCCGTGTACTGCGTGAGCCAGCGCGCCGAGCACATCTGGGAGGGGGTCTCCTCCGCGACGACCCGCTCCCGTCCGATCATCAACACCCGCGACGAGCCGCACGCGGACGCCGAGCGCTACCGCAGGCTGCACGTCATCGTCGGTGACTCCAACATGTCCGAGACGACCATGCTCCTCAAGGTCGGCGCCACCGACCTGGTGCTGCGCATGATCGAGGCGGGCACCGTCATGCGCGACCTCACCCTGGAGAACCCGATCCGGGCCATCCGCGAGGTCAGCCACGACATCACGGGCCGCCGCAAGGTGCGCCTGGCCAGCGGCCGCGAGGCCTCCGCCCTGGAGGTGCAGCGCGAGTACTACGAGAAGGCGGTGGACTTCGTCGACCGCCGCGGCATCCGCACCGGCACCGTCGAGCAGGTGCTCGAACTGTGGGGGCGGACGCTGGACGCGATCGAGAGCGAGGACCTCGACCGCATCGGCACCGAGATCGACTGGGTCATGAAGTACAAGCTCATCGAGCGGTACCGCGCCAAGAACAACATGACCATGTCGCATCCGCGGGTCGCGCAGATAGACCTCGCCTACCACGACATCCACCGCCGCCGGGGGCTCTACTACCTCCTGGAGAAGAAGGGCCAAGCCGCCCGCATCTGCAACGACTTGAAGATCTTCGAGGGCAAGTCGGTGCCCCCGCAGACCACCCGGGCGCGGCTGCGCGGCGACTTCATCCGGCGCGCCCAGGAGCAGCGCCGCGACTTCACGGTCGACTGGGTGCACCTCAAGCTCAACGACCAGGCACAGCGCACGGTGTTGTGCAAGGACCCCTTCCGGTCGGTCGACGACCGGGTCGAGAAGCTCATCGCCGGTATGTGACCGCGGCCCGCCGACCGGGGTGTGTGTGGCCCCGGTGAAACCGGTGGAGCCGTGGGAACGCAACGCGGGCGCCGTACGTTCCTCGTACGGCGCCCTTCTCACGCCGTAGAGTTGCGCGCACGCCAACCCACAAGATCGACCGATACGAGGCCCCCACCGTGCGCCGACGCTCCCTCCTCCTTGCCGTTCCGGCCGGCCTGCTCACGCTCGCAGGCTGTGGTGACGACAAGCCTGACAAGGCCAAGTCCAAGACCAGCGACGCCCCGACGAACTCGCCGTCGGAAGCGCCGAAGGCCAAGATCGTTGACGGGCCGGTGCCCGAGATCACCAAGGGTGACAAGTTCGGCCAGAAGCCGACCGTCGCCAAGGGCTCCGGCAAGCCGTCCCCCGACCTCGCGGTCAAGACCGTGATCGAGGGCAAGGGCAAGGAGGTCGCCAAGGGCGACTACCTCCAGGCGCACTACCTCGGCCAGATCTGGGCGACGGCCAAGGTCTTCGACGACTCCTACAAGCGGGGCAACCCCACCGTCTTCCCGATCGGCGTCGGCCGGGTCATCCCGGGCTGGGACCAGGGCCTCGTCGGCAAGAAGCTGGACAGCCGCGTCGAGCTCGCCATCCCGCCGGAGCTCGGCTACGGCAAGCAGGGCAACAAGGAAGCGGGCATCAAGGGCTCGGACACCCTCGTGTTCGTCGTCGACCTCGTGGACACCTTCAACGCCAAGAGCTCGGCGAAGGGCAAGGAGGTCGCCCAGTCCAACAAGGACCTGCCCAAGGTCGGCACGGACACCGGCGGCAAGGCGCCCTCGATCGACATCCCGAAGACCGACGCGCCCGAGAAGCTCGTCGCGTCGTACATCCTCGAGGGCGACGGCGACGTGATCAAGGAGACCGACAGCCTCCTGTGCCAGTACAAGGGCGTGCTGTGGGAGGGCGGCAAGGAGTTCGACTCCTCGTACCAGCGGAAGGAACTCGCGCAGTTCCAGCTCGCGCAGGTCGTCAAGGGCTGGGCGCAGGGTCTGACCGGCAAGAAGGTCGGCAGCCGCGTCCTCATCGTCATCCCCCCGAAGCTGGGCTACGGCGACCAGCCGCCGCAGGGCAGCCCCATCAAGAAGGACTCCACCCTCGTCTTCACCGTGGACATCCTCGCGAAGTCGTGAGGCCCGGGGGATGTAAGACTGTCCGCGCTGACTTTCCGTACCAAGCAGGAGCATTTTCGTGAGCATTGACAAGCCCGAGGTCGACTTCCCGGGCGGCGAGCCGCCGGCCGAGCTCAAGATCAGGGACATCTGGGAGGGCGAAGGACCGGTCGCCAAGGCCGGCGACTTCGTCAAGGTCCACTACGTGGGTGTGGCCTTCAGCACGGGCGAGGAGTTCGACGCGAGCTGGAACCGCGGCAACCCGCTGGAGTTCCAGCTCGGCGCCGGCCAGGTCATCTCCGGCTGGGACCAGGGCGTCCAGGGCATGAAGGTCGGCGGCCGTCGCGAGCTGATCATCCCCGCCCACCTGGCCTACGGCGACCGCGGCGCCGGTGGCGGCCGCATCGCCCCCGGCGAGACGCTGATCTTCGTCTGCGACCTCGTCTCGGTCTGAGGTCCGCTCGACCGGGTCGCGGGCCTTCGGCCCCGTGACCTGACCCGACGCGACCCGTCCGCCGAGGGCCCATGCCTCACCGGGCATGGGCCCTCGGCTTTTGCCGCGACACCCCGGGGCGGTACGGTCATCGGTCGGAAGCATTGTGTGCTCGCAAGCGTTGCCTGTTCGAGAACCATGTGTGTGAGGCCGAGAAAGGGCGTCCATGGCCATTGCCAAGGCCGAGCGGCTGATGAATCTGGCGTTGTGCCTGCTCGGGACGCGTCGGCCGCTGAGCAAGCGCGAGCTGCGCGAGTCCATCGAGGCGTACCTCGAAGCGGGCTCGGACGACTCCTTCAACCGGATGTTCGAGCGTGACAAGGACGATCTGCGCGAGCTCGGCCTGGTCATCGAGACCGTGGAGAACCTCGACGGCGACGTCGGCTACCTCGCACGGCGCGACAGCAACCGTCTGCCGCCCATCACCCTCGACGCCGAGGAGGCCGCCGCGCTCGGCCTCGCCGCCAAGGTCTGGCAGCAGGCCCGCCTCGCCGGAGCCGCCAGCGGCGCCCTGCAGAAGCTGCGCGCCGCCGGACTGCCCGAGGAAATGGACCCGTACGGCGCGCACAGCGCCCTGGAGCCCCGCATCCCCGCGCACGAGGCGTCCTTCGAACCGCTGATGCTGGCCTGCCGCGACCGCAGGCCCGTCGTCTTCGACTACCGCAAGGCCACCGCCGCGCGCCCCGAGCAGCGGCACGTCGAGCCGTGGGCGCTCGAATGCTGGCGGGGGCACTGGTACCTCGCGGGCTGGGACCGCGACCGGGGCGCCGAGCGCGTCTTCCGGCTCTCGCGGATCACCGGCAAGGTCCGCGCCCGCGCGGGCAAGTACACCGCCGACGTCCCCGACGTGGTCACGGTGCGGGAGACCGTGGCGAGCTGGGCGGGGGAGTCCGCCGACCGCACGGCCCGCATCAGGCTCCGTGCGGGCGCCGGCTACCCGCTGCGGGCCAAGGCGGGCTCGGTGCGGGAACTGGGCGACGGGTGGGACGAGTTGGAGATTCCGTACGGGCACGGGCTCGATGCCTGGCTGGTGGAGTTCGGTCCCGACGTGGTCGTCCTCGAACCGGCCGAGCTGCGGGCCGACGTCGTGGACCGGCTGCGCGCCGTGGCCAAGGGCTGAGGGGACAGAAAGATCATGGCCTCGAACGCCATCGACCAGACGCGACGCATGCTCTCGCTCGTCACCTATCTGCGCGAGCGGCCGGGCGCGCACGTGGAGGACGTCGCCCGCGCCTTCGGCATCACCCCCGACGAGCTGATCTCCGACCTCGACGTGCTGCCCCTGTGCGGGACCAGCTTCCGCGGCGGCGACCTGCTCGACATCGACACCGACGGCGACCGCATCTGGTGGCACAACCCGGACGACGTCGCCGCCCCCCTGCGGCTCGCCGCCGACGAGGCGACCGCGCTGCTCGTGGCCGCCCGCGCCGTGGCCACCCTGCCGGGCCTGCGCGAGAGCGACCGCCTCGCGCTGCTGCGCGCCACCGCCAAGCTGGAGACCGCGGCCGGCGAGACGGCGGGCGCCAGCGCCCGGCTCTCGGTCACCTTCGAGTCCGAGGGAGGCGTCTTCGCCGACGTCGACCGCGCCATCTCCGAGCGGCGCAGACTCTGGATCCGGTACTATTCACCGGCCCGCGACGAGCTGACCGAGCGCGAGATCGACCCGATCCGCCTGGTCAGCGTCGGCCACACGTACGTGGAGGCGTGGTGCCGCCGCTCCGAGGCGCGCCGCACCTTCCGCCTCGACCGCGTCGCCGAGATCAAGATCCTCGACGAGCCGTCCGCGCCGCCCGAGGTCGAGCTGCGCGACCTCTCCGAAGCGCTCGTCCAGCCCGCCGCCGAGGACCCCGAGGTCGTCGTCGAGGTCGGCCCCGGCGGCCGCTGGGTCGCCGAGTACTACCCGCACGACAGCGCCGACGAGCTGGCCGACGGCGGCCTGCGCATCACCCTGCGCACCCCCGACCCCGCCTCCCTGCGCCGCCTCGCGCTGCGGCTGGGCGGCGACGGGCGCATCGTCTCCCCCCGCCCGCTCGCGGACAGCGCCCGGCAGGCGGCGCGAGAGGCACTCGCGGCCTACGACGGCACGTATGCCGAAGGACCCGCCGAGCCGCCGTCCGGCGCCTACGATGAGCAGCCGTACGCGCAGGCACATGAACGGCAGGAGCAAGGGCGTTGAGCACACCGACCATGGCCGGGCTGCCCGGAGTGCCGGCCCAGGCCGGGCCCGCCTCGGTCCTCTTCACGGCCGCCTGCCCCGACTGCCGCGCGCGCTTCGAGCTGGCCGCGGGCGCGCTGCGCCTGGTGATCGGCGCCAGCGACCGGACCACCTTCTACTCCTTCACCTGTCCCGAGTGCGAGGTGTCCGTCCGCAAGCCCGCGGGCGAGCGCATCGTCGAACTGCTCACCGGTGGCGGGGTGCGGACCCTGCGTCTGCACTCCACCGTCTAGGCTCGGCACATGTTCTGGGCGATGCTCGCGATCGCGGCGGGCTTCTTGGGCCTCGCCGTCCTCGGCGTACTGGCCGTCAAGGTGTTCGTGGAGGCGCGGCGTCTCGCGCTCCAGGTGAACCGGACCACACAGCAGATCAACCGGGCGGCCGAGGACCTGGAGAAGGCCGCGGCGGCAGTGGCCCGTGCGGGGCACGGGACTCCGTAGCCTCCGCGGCCTGTCACCCGCGGGACGTGGGCGGGTACGCTGCGACGGCGGCCCGGGATCGAGGCGGGGGGCCGTACCCGGAGTATGCGCGGGGATTGCCGAGCGTTTACCCCGGGGGGTTACGATCGCTGCCAGCGCGGAGATCGGATGTATGTCCGGTCCGCAAGCACCAGACTCCTGTCGCCTCGGTGAAGAAGGTATTAGCTATGGGTAGGCTCGGCCCCACCGAGATCGTCCTCATCCTCGTCATTGTCGTCCTGCTGTTCGGCGCGAAGAAGCTGCCCGACATGGCGCGCTCCCTGGGCAAGTCGGCCCGCATCCTCAAGAGCGAGGCCAAGGCGATGAAGTCCGAGAGCAAGACCGACGACGCCGCTCCGGCCGACCCGCCGAGCGACCCCGCCGTCCAGAAGCGCACGATCCAGGCTGCCCCCGGCGACGTGACCAGTTCCCGCCCGGTCACCGAGCCGACCGACCGTACGACGCAGCGCTGATCCAAGGCCGGCGACGGCCGGCCTGCCGCACGAGATGAGGACGTGGGTTGCTCAAGTCTGCCCGCAAGAAGGAGAAGGACCCCGAGGGGCGGATGCCCCTCGGGGAGCATCTGCGTGAGCTCCGCAACCGGCTCGCCAAAGGGCTCCTCGCGATCACGGTCGTGTCGATCGTGGCCGCTTTCTACAGCCAGGAGCTGATGGAGTTCCTCGCCGACCCGGTGCCGCGCTGCGAACCGGGCATGGACCCGACCGGCGGCCACTGCGCGAAGGTGACCTTCAACGACCTGCTGTCACCGTTCACCACCACGGTGAAGGTCAGCCTCATGGTCGGCATCATCGTCTCCAGCCCGGTCTGGCTGTACCAGCTGTGGGCGTTCGTCGCGCCCGGTCTGCACAAGCAGGAGCGGAAGTACACCTACTGGTTCGTGGGCGCCGCCGTGCCGCTCTTCTTCGGGGGCGCCTGGCTGGCGTACACGATCATGCCCGTCAGCATGCGGGTCCTGATCAGCATCACGCCCGATCAGGCAGAGAACCTCCTCGCCATGGACAAGATCCTCGACTTCACCGTCAGGATGGTCCTCGTCTTCGGCGCCTCCTTCGAGCTGCCGCTGCTCCTGGTGATGCTCAACATGACCGGCATGGTGACCGGGCGCCGCATGCTCACCTGGTGGCGCGGCGTGGTCATGGGCGTCTTCGTCTTCGGCGCGGTGGCGACCCCGACCACCGACCCCGTCGGCATGATCGCCCTCGCGGGACCGATCGTCGTCCTGTACTTCCTCGCCGTCGGCATCTCCTTCCTGAACGACCGGCGCAGGCGCCGCAACAACCCCGACGCCGGGCTCGACGACGACGAGGCGTCCGACCTCGACCTCACGCCCGAGGCCGTCGGAGACGTCGAGGCCGTCTCCGCGCCCAGGGCGCTGCCCGAGCAGGCGGGCACCGGCCGGGCCGACCACCGGGTCAACGGTTTCGATGACGTGACCTGATGTGACCTTGCAGGGTCCCGCCGTGACAAGCGAGATCACCCTCTTCGTCAACACCACCGCGGGCCGCGGCCGGGGCGCCCAAGCGGCGCAGCCGGCCGCTTCCGCGTTGCGGGCCCGCGGTTTCTCCGTGCGCACCGTCATCGGTGAGGACGCCCCCGACGCGCTGCGGCGGGCCCGCGAGGCCGTCGCAGCGGGCACCGGGGCGCTGATAGCCGTCGGCGGCGACGGCACGGCCGGCGTGGCGCTCCAGGCGGTGGCGGGGACGCGGACCCCGCTCGGCGTGGTCGCCGTGGGGACGGGCAACGACTTCGCGCGCGCCCTCGGGCTGCCCGTGCGCGACCCGGCCGCCGCGGGGGAGGCCGTGGCCGAGGCGCTCAAGGGGGCGCACGTCAGGGACGTCGACCTGGGGCGCGTCGGCGGCACCTGGTTCGGGACGGTCCTCGCCTCCGGTTTCGACTCCCGGGTCAACGACCGGGGCAACCGGATGCGGTGGCCCGCGGGGCGCCTGAAGTACGACCTCGCGATCCTCGCCGAGCTGGCCGCCTTCCGACCCGTCCCGTACCGGATCACGCTGGACGGCGGTGACGTCCACGAGGTCGAGGCCATGCTGGTCGCGGTCGGCAACGGCACCTCGTACGGCGGTGGCATGCGGATCTGCGCGGACGCCGACATGACCGACGGGCTCCTCGACGTGACCGTGGTGGGGGACTGCGGCCGCGCGACGCTGCTCAGGGTGTTCCCGCGGGTCTACACGGGCACGCACCTCGACCATCCGAAGGTCACCGTGCACCGGCCGGCCCGGGTGGAGCCGGCCGCGCCGGGGATCACCGGGTACGCGGACGGGAAGCCGCTGGGAGCCCTGCCGCTGACCGCCGAGTGCGTGCCGGGGGCGGTGCGGGTCCTGGCCCCCTGAGACCTGGGGGAACGCTTTCCCGGCGTCCCTCGCCTCCCGATAATGATCGTCCGTTGTCAGTGGTGCCCGGTAGTCTCGAAAGCACGATGACAGAGGACCTCTCACCGGCCGAGCGGTACGCGGCGGCGCGCAAGCGCGCTGTCGAGCAGGCCACCGCACTCGCGTCCTTCCGCGAGATGTACGAATTCGGCCTCGACCCCTTCCAGATCGAGGCCTGCCGGGCCCTTGAGGCGGGCAAGGGCGTGCTCGTCGCCGCCCCCACGGGCTCGGGCAAGACGATCGTCGGCGAGTTCGCCGTGCACCTGGCCCTCGGCCAGGGCAAGAAGTGTTTCTACACCACGCCCATCAAGGCGCTCTCCAACCAGAAGTACGCCGACCTCGCCAAGAGGTACGGCGCGGACAAGGTCGGCCTCCTCACCGGCGACAACAGCGTCAACTCCGACGCGCCGGTGGTCGTCATGACCACCGAGGTCCTGCGGAACATGCTGTATTCGGGCTCGCAGGCGCTGGTCAACCTCGGCTATGTGGTCATGGACGAGGTGCACTACCTCTCGGACCGCTTCCGCGGGGCCGTCTGGGAGGAAGTGATCATCCACCTCCAGGAGTCGGTCACGCTGGTCTCCCTGTCGGCCACCGTGTCGAACGCCGAGGAGTTCGGTGACTGGCTCGACACCGTGCGCGGCGACACCGAGGTGATCGTCTCCGAGCACCGGCCCGTGCCGCTCTTCCAGCACGTGCTCGCCGGACGCCGGATGTACGACCTCTTCGAGGAGGGCGAGGGCCGCAAGAAGGCGGTCAACCCCGACCTGACGCGGATGGCGCGCCTGGAAGCCTCCCGCTCGTACAACCCGCGTGACCGCCGCAAGGGCAAGATGATCCGCGAGGCCGACCGCGAGCGCGAGCGCAGACAGCGCTCCCGGGTCTGGACGCCGGGCCGCCCCGAGGTCATCGAGCGGCTCGACTCCGAGGGCCTGCTGCCCGCGATCACGTTCATCTTCAGCCGCGCGGCCTGCGAGGCGGCGGTCCAGCAGTGCCTGTACGCGGGCCTTCGGCTGAACGACGACGCGGCCCGGGCGCAGGTCCGCGAGATCGTCGAGGAGCGCACGGCCTCGATCCCGCACGAGGACCTGCACGTCCTCGGGTACTACGAATGGCTGGAGGGCCTGGAGCGCGGCATCGCGGCGCACCACGCGGGCATGCTGCCCACCTTCAAGGAGGTCGTGGAGGAGCTGTTCGTGCGCGGCCTGGTCAAGGCCGTCTTCGCCACCGAGACCCTCGCGCTCGGCATCAACATGCCCGCGCGCAGCGTGGTCCTCGAAAAGCTCGTGAAGTGGAACGGCGAACAGCACGCCGACATCACCCCCGGCGAGTACACGCAGCTGACCGGCCGGGCCGGGCGGCGCGGCATCGACGTCGAGGGCCACGCGGTGGTGCTCTGGCAGCGCGCCATGAACCCCGAGCACCTGGCCGGCCTCGCGGGCACGCGCACGTATCCGCTGCGGTCCAGCTTCAAGCCGTCGTACAACATGGCGGTGAACCTCGTGGAGCAGTTCGGGCGGCACCGCTCGCGCGAGCTGCTCGAAACGTCCTTCGCGCAGTTCCAGGCGGACAAGTCCGTCGTCGGGATCTCCCGCCAGGTCCAGAAGAACGAGGAGGGCCTTGAGGGCTACAAGGCCTCCATGACCTGCCACCTCGGCGACTTCGACGAGTACGCGCGGCTGCGCCGCGAGCTCAAGGACCGGGAGAACGAGCTGGCCAAGCAGGGCGCCGTCCAGCGCAGGGCCGCGGCCGCCGCCTCCCTGGAGAAGCTGAAGCCGGGGGACGTGATCCACGTCCCCACGGGGAAGTACGCGGGGCTCGCGCTCGTCCTCGACCCGGGGCTGCCCGCCGGGCGTGCCAACGGCCACCGCGGCTTCGACCACGTTGACGGCCCGCGTCCGCTGGTGCTCACCGCCGAGCGGCAGGTCAAGCGGCTCGCCGCGATGGACTTCCCGGTGCCGGTCGAGGCGCTGGAGCGGATGCGCATCCCGAAGTCGTTCAACGCCCGCTCGCCGCAGTCCCGCCGCGACCTGGCGTCCGCGCTGCGCACCAAGGCCGGGCACATCGTCCCCGACCGGCACCGCAGGGGCCGCGCGGCGGCCGCCGACGACCAGGAGATCGCACGGCTGCGCACGGCGCTGCGATCGCACCCCTGCCACGGCTGCGACGAGCGCGAGGACCACGCGCGCTGGGCCGAGCGGTATCACCGGCTCAAGCGCGACACCTCGCAGCTGGAGCGCCGCATCGAGGGGCGGACGAACACCATCGCCCGCACCTTCGACCGCATCGTCGCCCTGCTCGGCGAGCTGGACTATCTGCGGGGCGACGAGGTCACGGAGCACGGCAAGCGGCTCGCCCGGCTCTACGGCGAGCTCGACCTCCTGGCGAGCGAGTGCCTGCGCGCCGGGGTGTGGGAGGGGCTCGGCCCGGCCGAACTGGCGGCGTGCGTCTCGGCGTTGGTGTACGAGGCGCGGGTCGGCGACGACGCGATCGCGCCCAAGGTGCCGTCCGGCGCGGCGAAGGCGGCCCTCGGCGAGATGGTGCGGATCTGGGGCCGGCTCGACGCCCTGGAGGAGGAGTTCAGGATCAGCCAGACCGAGGGCGTCGGCCAGCGCGAGCCGGACCTGGGCTTCGCCTGGGCCGTGTTCATGTGGGCGAACGGCAAGGGTCTGGACGAGGTGCTGCGCGAGGCGGAGATGCCGGCCGGTGACTTCGTGCGCTGGTGCAAGCAGGTCATCGACGTCCTCGGCCAGATCGCCGCGGCGGCCCCGCGCGAGGGCAGCACCGTGGGGAAGAACGCCCGCAAGGCGGTGGACCAGGTGCTGCGCGGAGTCGTCGCGTACAGCTCCGTCGGCTAGCCGCCGCCGCTTGTCGCCCGCCGGGCCGCCCCCATCAGGGGCACCCGGCGGGCATCGCTGTTTCCGGGGGCCGGTGGGGCGCGGAGCCCCCGTGCGTTACCGCACGTGTTCGAACGACCGCGAGCCGTGTAAATGGGGCGAGTGTATGCCTCTGTCGCAGTCGTCGCAGAGGGTTGCCGAATATCACTCCGCGCTGTTTTCGGCGGACTAAGCTCGCCCGGAGCGCGGCGAGTTCACATGAGTTGTGGCGTATTCGCGCGCTTGTTCCCGAAAGATTCGATAGTTCGCTTGACTCCCCTTGCTCCACCCGCGTGCTTCCCGCACGCCCCCCTTCCCCAAGACGAGTGTTCAGAGGGCATACATGGTGAGTGTTCAATCGCCTCCCGGTGGCCGAGAAATCCCTTACGTCCGTGCTCTGCTGCTGCCCGCGACCCTGATGGCCGCGGCGACCGGAGCGGCCGTCGCCACCGTGACGGAACCGGCCCGGCCCGCCGTCATCTGGTGCGGCGCCTTCGCGACCCTCCTGGTCGTCCTGGTCGGCGCGGAAGTCGTGCGGCGCGGCCGCACCATCAAGGGGCAGCGCGCGCAGTTCGCCCAGCGGCTCGCCCACCTGGAGCGGCGCATCGCGTCCCACGACGACGAGACCGTACGTCTGGGCCGGGACATCCTGCCCGAGGCGCACTGGCGGCTGCAGCAGGGCGAGCCACCCGCCGAAGTGATCCGCAACGTCGTCGACAACGACGAGGCGTACCGCGAACTTCCCCGCCCGCAGCGGCTGTTGCTCCGCGACGTCCTGGAAATCCTGGACCACGAGGAGGCGATGCGCGAGTCGGCGCAGCGCGCCTTCGTGAACATCGCACGCCGCGTCCAGTCGATCGTCCACCAGCAGGCGGCGGAACTCCGTGAGATGGAGGAGTTCCACGGCCGCAACCCCGAGGTCTTCGACGACCTGCTCCGCATCGACCACGGCACCGCCCTGATCGGCCGCCTCGCCGACTCCATCTCGGTGCTCGGCGGCGCCAGGCCCGGCCGCCAGTGGCCCAAGCCCGTACCGCTGTACAGCGTGCTGCGCGGCGCGATGTCCCGCATCCTCGACTACCCCCGCGTCGAACTGCACTCGATCGCCAAGGTCGCGATCCACGGCACGTCCGTCGAGCCGCTGATCCACGCCTGCGCCGAGCTGCTCGACAATGCGACGCGCTACTCGCCGCCCCAGACCAAGGTGCACGTCACCGCCGTCGAGGTGCAGAGCGGCATCGCCGTGGAGATCGAGGACGGCGGCGTCAGCCTCAGCGAGGAGGCCCGCGAGCGTGCCGAGCGCATGCTCGCCCAGGCGCAGGCCGGCATCGACCTCAACGACCTGGGCGAGAGCCCGCGCCTCGGCATGGCCGTCGTCGGCCGCCTCTCGCAGATGTACAACATGCAGATCTCCCTGCGGCAGTCCGCCTACGGCGGCGTCCGCGCGGTGCTCATCGTGCCGCGCGAGATGATCACCACGGGCCCGGCGCCCGGACTCGCCCACGGCATCGGAGCCTCCGCGGTGCCCCGCGTGGACGACGGCGGCAACCTCATCGAGGAGCCCGAGCGCAACATCCGCCGCAAGAAGCCCCGCGTCGTCACCGCGGGCCCGCCGCTGCGCGCACCGCTCACCGCGGCCATGGAGGACGAGGTCCCCGAGGTCACCGAGTGGACGCCGGGCGGCCTGCCGCAGCGCCGCAGCCGCGTCACGATGTCGCTCAGCGAGCGCTACGCGATGGAGGCCGAGGCCCAGCGCGCCGCAGAGGCCCATGCCGCCGCGACCGCGCCGCCGCCGGTGCCCGCGCAGAAGAAGCACGAGACCGAACCCGGCCTGTGGATCGAGGCGTTCATGAAGGGCGTCAAGGGCGACCCCGCCGCTCCGGGCCAGACACCGCCGCAGGGCGCCGATCCGGCCCAGGGGACCACCCCCGCGCAGGAATCCCACCGGAACAACCACGGCATCGCCGACGAGGGGGGCTGGCAGTGATCCAGCAGCGCGCCAATTTCGACTGGATGCTGAAGGAACTCGCCGACGGCGTCCCGCAGACCCGGCAGATCGTCGTCCTCTCCGCGGACGGCCTGCGCATCGCCCGCTACGGCGGCGACCCCGACGCGGCCGACCGCATCGCCGCGGCCTGCGCCGGACTGCAGAGCCTGGCCGCCGCCGTGGCCACCGAGATCCCGCGCAGCGACGGCGGCATGAAGATGGTCATCATCGAGATCGACGGCGGCTACTTCTACATGATGGCGGCGGGCGCCGGCGCATATCTCGCCGTGCTCGCGGACGAGACCGTCGACGCGGGCCTCATCGGCAACCGCATGCGCGACCTCGTCGTGCGGATCGGGGCCCATCTGACGAGCCCGCCACGCCGTGACGGGCAGGCCGTATGACTCCTCCGCAACAACCTCCGCACGGAGCTTCCCCCGGGGAGGAGCCGGGAGGAGAAGCACCCCCCCAACGTGAACGCCGCGACCCGGACAACCCCGAACGGCTCTACGTCCTGACCGGTGAGGACTCCGAGCGGGCCCCCCTCGACCTCGTCACGCTCATCGTGGCGCGGGGCGAGGCGGCCCCGACGGCACAGCCCGAACACTCCGCGGTGCTCCGGCTGTGCAGGACCCCGATCTCCGTGGCCGAGCTGTCGGCCTATCTGGCGCTGCCGTTCAGCGTCGTGACCGTCGTGGTGACGGAGCTGCTCGGGTCCGACCTCGTCCAGGCGCGCGCCCCCATCGTGCGATCCGCGCTGCCCGACCGATCCCTTCTCGAAGCGGTGATGCATGGACTTCAAAAGCTCTGACACGATCACCGGCCCGCGCAGCGAGGACGTCCTTCCGCACACGGCCGCGGCCGCGGTCAAGGTCGTCGTCGTCGGCGGGTTCGGGGTCGGCAAGACCACGATGGTCGGCTCGGTCAGCGAGATCCGCCCGCTGACCACCGAGGAGACGATGACCCAGGCGGGCATCGGCGTCGACGACGACTACGGCTCGGAGAGCAAGACGGCGACCACCGTGGCCATGGACTTCGGCCGGATCAGCATCTCCGAGGAACTGGTCCTCTACCTCTTCGGCACGCCGGGCCAGGAGCGCTTCTGGTTCCTGTGGAACGGGCTCTTCGAAGGCGCGCTCGGCGCGGTCGTCCTCATCGACACCCGCCGCCTGGAGGTCAGCTTCGACGTGATCGGCCGCCTGGAGGAGCGCGGCGTGCCGTTCGTCGTCGCCGTCAACGAGTTCCCCGACGCGCCCGACCACGGCATCGAGACCCTGCGCAGGGCCCTCGACCTGGAACCCGCGGTGCCGATCATGCCGTGCGACGCGCGCCGCAGGGAGTCCAGCAGGGACGTCCTGATGACCCTGATGCGCTATCTGCACTCCCTGACGGCCACCCGTGTCTGACCACTCCCGCGACCGCGACCTGCCCCCGTTATCCCGGAACCCCTCGATGCGAAACCCGGAGCGACGACCGTGACGACTCCCCAACCCCCCTGGCCGGGCACCGACGACCCCCTGGCGCCCCCGCCCGGCTGCCCCGCCCACGGCCTCGGCCCCGGCGGCGTGCGCCGCCTCCACGGCCCCGAGGCGGAGGCCGACCTGGCAGGACTGTACGAGAAGCTGCGGGCCGAGCACGGCCCGGTGGCGCCCGTCCTGCTCCACAACGACGTCCCCATCTGGGTGGTCCTCGGGCACAGCGAGAACCTCCACATGGTCCGCACGCCCTCGCAGTACACCCGCGACTCGCGCATCTGGCGCGCCGTCCGCGACGGCAGCGCGGGCCCCGACCACCCGCTCGCGCCCGTCTTCACCTGGCAGCCCATGTGCAGCTTCGCCGAGGGCGCCGAGCACCAGCGGATGCGCGGCGCGGTCACCGGCGCCATGGCGAACATCGACCACCGCGGCATCAGGCGCTACATCAACCGCTACACGAACCTGCTGCTCAACGACATCTGCCAGGACGGCCAGGCGGACCTGGTCAGCCGGTTCGCCGAGCATCTGCCCATGATGGTGATGTGCCACGTCCTCGGCATGCCCGAGGAGTACAACGAGCGGATGGTGCAGTCGGCCCGCGACATGATCAAGGGCACCGAGACGGCCATCGCCAGCAACGCCTACGTCATGGAGGTCCTGATGGGCCTCGTGGCGCGGCGGCGCGCCCAGCTGGAGGAGGACTTCACCAGCAGCCTCATCGCGCACCCGGCGGAGCTCACCGACGACGAGGTCGCCGCCCATCTGCGCCTGGTCCTCATCGCCTCCTACGAGGCCACCGCCAACCTCCTCGCCAACGTCCTGCGGATGGTCCTCACCGACCCCCGCTTCCGCGCCCAGCTCAGCGGCGGGCAGATGACGGTCCCCGAGGCGGTCGAGCAGTCCCTGTGGGACGAGCCGCCCTTCAGCGCCATGGTCGGCTACTTCGCCAAGCAGGACACCCAGCTGGGCGGGCAGCGGATCAGGGCGGGCGACGGGCTGATCCTCGGCATCGCGCCGGGCAACGTCGACCCGGTCGTACGCCCCGACCTCGCCGCCAACATGCGGGGCAATCGCTCGCACCTCGCGTTCAGCGGCGGGCCGCACGAGTGCCCCGGCCAGGACATCGGCCGCGCCATCGCCGACATCGGCGTCGACGCGCTCCTGCTGCGGCTGCCGGACGTCGAACTCTCCATCGACGAGAGCCAGTTGCGGTGGAGGTCGACGATCCTCTCGCGGCACCTGGTGGAGCTGCCGGTGCACTTCGCGCCCAGGCCGCCGCAGGACGTCATGGCCCGGCCGGCCCCGAACGCCCCGAGGCCGCGCGGCGACTGGCACGTCTCCTCGCCGCCGGTCCGGCCGCCCGCCGCCCCGGTCCCGCCGCGGGAGCCGGCCGACCGCGCGCCGGCCCCCGTGGCCGGGTCGGCCGCGCCGGCCGCGCCCAAGGGGTCCTGGCAGCGGTTCGTCACCTGGTGGCGGGGCTAGCCCAGTCGTCGTACGCCGACCAGGCGCCCAGCGTCCGCCCGCTCACGAAGCGGTGTGCGACGCCCGTGACCGGGTCGGTGAACGCGAGGACGCGCGCCAGGAGCTGGAGTGGCCGCCGGAAGTCGTCCGGCGCGGCCGGGGCGGCGACCTCCGGGTAGAGGGGGTCGCCGAGGATCGGCAGGCCCAGCGCGTTCATATGGACGCGGAGCTGGTGGGTGCGGCCGGTGTGCGGGGTGAGCCGGTAGCGGCCGAGGGCGCCGCGGCGCTCGACGAGTTCGACATGGCTCTCGCTGTTCGGCTCGGCGCCCGCCACCTCGTACGCGGCGATGACCCCGCGCTCCTTCACGATGTGGCTGCGTACGGTGCGGGGGAGCGGCACGTCGGGGGAGTACGGGGCCACGGCCTCGTACTCCTTGTGCACGCGCCGGCCGCTGAACAGGGTCTGGTAGGCGCCGCGCTCCTTGGAACGCACGGTGCACAGGAGCAGTCCGGCGGTCAGCCGGTCGAGGCGGTGCGCGACGCCGAGCGCCGGGATGCCGAGCTGCTCGCGCAGGCGGGCGAGGGCGGTCTGCGTGACGTGGCCGCCGCGGGGCATGGTGGCGAGGAAGTGCGGCTTGTCCACGACCACGATGTGCTCGTCCCGGTGGACGACGTCGATCGCGAACGGCACGGGCGCCTCGGCGGGCAGGTCGCGGTGGAACCACACGTAGGCGCCCGGCGCGTAGGGGGTGGCACGGGTGACGGCCGTCCCGTCGGCGCCGACGATCCTTCCCTCCCGCACCATCGCGTCGATGACGCCGGGTCCCGCCGCGAGGCGTTCGACCAGGTGGTCGCGGACGGTCGGCCACGGCCCGTCCTGCGGCAGCCTGACCCGGACGGGGTCGACGCCGGCGCGCTGGGGCAGCGGGGCGGGCGGGATGCGGGGCTTGCGTCTCATCAGGGGGCCAGCGTAAGCCCGGCCGGAGTGCCTTCCGGCGGTCGTGGCCCCGGGAAGGAAATTCACTGCCCTCCGCCCGCCGCCGCTGCCACGATGGGGCCATGCCCTCCAAGATCCCCGACGTGGTCGCCCCCGGCACCCTCGCCCACCGGGAGCAGCCGGTGCTCCCCGCCCCCGGCGGGCTCGTCATCCGCCCCTGGCGGCCCACGGACGCACTCTCGGTGTACGAGGCGTTCCAGGACCCCGCGTTGCAGCGCTGGCACGCGCGCGTGGCCGACTCCGAGAGCGAGGCGCGCGGCTGGATCGAGGAGTGGCGCGCGGCCTGGGCGGGGGAGCGCGACGCGTACTGGGCGATAGCCGACGCGGGGACGGACGCCCTGGTGGGCAGGATCGCCCTGCGGCTCATCGTCCTCGCCGACGGACAGGCGGAGGTCGCGTACTGGACGGTGCCGGCGGCCCGGGGGCGCGGGGTCGCCACGAGCGCCGTGGAGACCCTGTCCCGCTGGGCCTTCGACGAGGTGGGCCTGCACCGCCTGGAGCTGACCCACGCGACGGCCAACGAGGCGTCCTGCCGGGTGGCGACGAAGTCCGGCTTCCCGGCGGAGGGCACGAAGCGGAGCGCGGTGCTGCACGAGGACGGCTGGCACGACATGCACCTGCACGCCCGGATCGCGGGGCCGGGCGTAGAGGGCTGAGGGGCGGCGGGGCCGTGCCGTGTGCGTACCCGGGGGCCATGCCCGTACCCGGGGGCCGCCGTGGGCGCCCCGCACGGGTGCCTCGTACGCCGGGAGGCGGTCACCCCGGAGTGGGATGACCGCCTCCCTCCGCCGACGTCCGCGGCGTTACGCCGTCTGCTCCTGCTCCGCCTCCACCTGGGCGTTCCACTCCCGCTTCGACGCCTGCCAGCCGTCCTCGTTGTGGCCGAGGCGCCAGTAGCCGGAGATCGAGAGATTGTCGCGGGGGATCTCGCGCTCCACGCGGAGGTGGCGGCGGAGCTCCTTCACGAAGCCCGCCTCGCCGTGGACGAAGGCCTGCGGGGCGCCTTCGGGGAACTCCAGGGCGCGCACCGCCTCGACCAGGGCCCGGCCGACCGGGCGGCCCGCGCGGTGGAGCCAGACCACCGGGACGTCCGTCTCGATCTTCTGCTCCTCCTCGGGGCCCTCGACCTCCACGAAGACATGCGCGGTCGCGCCGGCGGGCAGCGCCTCTGCCGCGGCGGCGATCGCGGGCAGGGCGCTCTCGTCGCCGGCGAGCAGATGCCAGGCCGCGTCGGCCTCGGGGGCGTAGGCGCCACCGGGGCCGAGGAAGCGGATCGTGTCACCGGGCCTGGCGTCGCGCGCCCACGGCCCCGCTAGGCCCTCGTCGCCGTGGACCACGAAGTCGACCGTCAGCTCACCGGCCTCGGCGTCCCAGCGGCGCACCGTGTACGTGCGGGTCACCGGCCACTGCTCGCGCGGGAACTCCTCCCTGACGCGCTGCATGTCGAACGGCTCGGGATAGGTGACGCCCTCGGCGTCGAAGAGCAGTTTCACGTAGTGATCGGTGCAGTCCCCCGCCGTGAACTCGGCGAGGCCGTCACCGCCGAGGACGACGCGCTGCATGTGCGGGGTCAGCCGCTCGGAGCGCACGACGCGTCCGACGTGAGCCTTCGGTGCTTTGCGTGCCGGACGTTCTGCCATGGCGACGGCCTCCCCTTCAACAGCTACTTAGGTTTACCTAAGCTAACACTCTCGGCTGTGCAGCGTGCTGACCAGGCGCTGGAGCGAGCCACCCAGGTTCCACTGCTCCGCCAGCGCGTCGAGCGAGGCGGGGTCGCGCGGTTCGCGGGGGAGCGCCACGTCGACCTCGGGCAGCGGCACGTCGTCAGCGACCCGGACGACCTTCGGCGCGACCGCCACGTACGCCCGTGACTCGTCGAGCCGCTTGCGCTGCGACGGCGTCAGCTTCGACGTCGGGTCGTCGACCGCGGCCATGATCCCGGCCAGGTCGCCGAAGGCGTCCAGGAGCTTCGCCGCCGTCTTCTCGCCGATGCCGGGCACGCCGGGCAGGCCGTCGCTCGGGTCGCCGCGGAGCAGGGCGAGGTCGACATAGCCGGAGCCGTCCACGCCGTACTTCCCGCGCAGCCACGCCTCGTCCGTGAGCTGGAGGGCGCCGACGCCCTTGAGGGGGTAGAGCACGCGGACGCCCCGCTCGTCGTCCACCAGCTGGTAGAGGTCGCGGTCGCCGGTGACGATGTCGACCGGGCCCGTCGCACGGGCGGTGAAGGTGCCGATCACGTCGTCCGCCTCGTACGACGCCACGCCCACGCGCGCGATGCCGAGCGCGTCGAGGACGTCCTCGATCACCGGCACCTGGGGCGCGAGCGTGTCGGGGACCTCCTCGGCGTCCGGCCCCCGCTCCGTCTCCTCGGCGACGCGGTGCGCCTTGTACGAGGGGATGAGCCGGACCCGCCAGTCCGGGCGCCAGTCCGCGTCCATGCACGCGACCAGGTCGTCCGGGCGGTGGTCCTGGATGAGGCGGGCGATGAAGTCGAGGAGCCCGCGCACCGCGTTGACCGGGGTGCCGTCCGGGGCCTTCACGGATTCCGGCACGCCGAAGTACGCCCGGAAGTACAGGGAGGCCGTGTCGAGCAGCATGAGGCGCCGTGTTCGCTGAGTCACGTTGCGCATCATGCCGCACGGCGCCGACAGCCGCCCGGACGGCGGAGGCGAGGGGAAGGGCGGGCGTTGCGCATGACGGCTGCTGGTGCCGAGAGCGCAACATGTGTGAGCTGGGTCACTCTTTAGTTTGGCCTGAACCAGTCTGGGCAGGCGCGCAGCCGGAGCGGGGCCGGTCGCACTTTCAACTATTCGATCGGGTAAGTGGCCCGAAGCCATCACGCTCCACGGCCCGCCGGCGGGGGAGGCGGGCCGTCTTGGTTCAACCCGAGAGGTGTATGTGTCCAGGCTTCAGGCCGAGCGCTTGTACAAGGTGTTCGGCAGACGACCCGATGACGCGGTGGAGAAACTCCGCCACGGAGCCGACCGGGAGGAGCTGCGCGCCGACGGCACCACAGCCGCGGTGATCGACGCCTCCTTCGAGGTCGAGCCGGGCCAGATCTTCGTCGTCATGGGTCTCTCCGGATCCGGCAAGTCCACGTTGCTGCGCATGCTCAACGGGCTGTCGGAGCCGACGGCCGGTCACGTCCGCTTCGACGGCCAGGACCTCACCGAGCTGAGCGCCCGCGAGATGCGCGAGGTGCGCTCCAAGAAGATCAGCATGGTCTTCCAGCACTTCGCGCTCTTCCCGCACCGCAGCGTCCTGGAGAACGCCGGCTACGGCCTGGAGGTGCAGGGCGTCCCGCGCGCCGAGCGCGAGAAGCGCGCCACCGAGGCGCTGGAGCTGGCAGGGCTCAAGGGCTGGGAGAAGTCCTGGCCCGACGAGCTGTCCGGCGGCATGCAGCAGCGCGTGGGCCTGGCCCGCGCGCTCGCCACCGACGCCGACCTGCTCCTCATGGACGAGTCGTTCAGCGCGCTCGACCCGCTGATCCGCCGCGACATGCAGGACCAGCTCCTGGTGCTCCAGAAGCGGCTGAAGAAGACCATCGTCTTCATCACCCACGACCTGAACGAGGCCATGCGCCTGGGCGACCAGATAGCCGTCATGCGCGACGGCCGCATCGTCCAGATCGGCACCTCCGAGGACATCCTGGTCACCCCGGCCAACGAGTACGTCGCCTCGTTCACGCAGGACGTCGACCGCTCCCGGGTCCTCACGGCGGGCGCCATCATGGCCGACCCCGAGGACGGCTTCGTGCGGGCCGACGCGCCCGCGACGGTCACCGAGGACACCCCCATCATCGAGCTGTTCACGCCCTGCTCCACCAGTGAGGCGCCGGTGGCGGTGACCGACGGGGACGGCACGCTCGTCGGGGTCGTGCCGCGCTCCCGGCTGCTCGCCGTGCTCGGCGAGCCGATGGAGTCGGAGCCCGGGTCGGAGCCGCGGGACGCGGACGCCCCCGGTGCGGACACGGCGGGCGAGAGCGCGCAGGACGGCGGCAAGAGCGTGGGCAAGGTGAGCAGCGGTGCCTAGGATTCCCTTCGGTGACTGGGTCAATGACTCGGTCGAGTGGCTCAGAACCCACATGGACTGGCTGTTCGACTTCATCAAGACCCTCTTCCAGAACATGTGGGACGGCGTCTACGACGTCCTCTCCGCCCCCGAGCCGCTGCTGATGGCGGGCATCCTCGCCGTCATCGCCTTCTGGCTGCGCGGCGTGGCCGGCGGCGTCCTGTCCTTCGCGGGCTTCGCGTTCATCGTCTCCCTCGAACTGTGGGACAACGCGATGATGACGCTGTCCCTGGTGCTCGTCTCGACCTTCGTGGCGCTGGTCATCGCGGTGCCCGTGGGCATCTGGGCGGCGCGCTCCAAGACGGTCAGCGGCATCGTCAGGCCCGTCCTCGACTTCATGCAGACGCTGCCCGCGATGATCTACCTCATCCCGGCGCTGCTGTTCTTCCGGATGGGCGCCCCCGCGGGCATCGTCGCCACGATCGTCTTCGCGCTCGCCCCCGGTGTGCGCATGACCGAGCTGGGCATCCGGCAGGTCGACAAAGAGCTGGTCGAGGCCGCCGACGCGTTCGGCACCACGCCCCGCAACACCCTCTTCCGCGTCCAGCTGCCGCTCGCGCTGCCGACGATCATGGCCGGTGTCAACCAGGTCATCATGCTGGGCCTGTCCATGGCGGCCCTGACCGGCATGGTCGGCACCCCGGGCCTCGGCGCCGACGTCAACGCGGCCATCGGCCAGCTCGACGTCGGTCTCGGCGCGGAGGCGGGCGTCTCCATCGTGATCCTCGCCATCTACCTGGACCGCGTCACCAGCGGCCTGGGCGGACAGGTCTCCCCGCTCGGCCGCCGCGCGCTCGCCAAGCTGCGGGCCGCGCAGGGCCTGAACCTGTGGAACTACCGCCCCCGGCCCGTCGTCGCGGCGGTCGGCGTCGTCGTCCTCGCGCTCGTCGCGGGCGGCATGGGCATCTTCAGCGGTGACAAGACCGAGTCCGTGGCCGACTCCGAGAACGTCGGCCAGGGCAAGGAAATCAACATCGGCTACATCAACTGGGACGAGGGCATCGCCTCCACCTTCCTCTGGAAGGAGATCCTGGAGCAGCGCGGCTTCAAGGTGAACGCCAGCCTCCTCGACGCGGGGCCGCTCTACACCTCGCTCGCCCAGGGCGACGTCGACTTCCAGACGGACTCCTGGCTGCCGACGACGCACGCCACGTACATGAAGAAGTACGGCGACAAGCTGGAGGACCTCGGGTCCTGGTACGACCAGACGTCCCTGGAGCTGACCGTCCCCGCCTACATGGACGGCGTCGACTCGCTCGCCGACCTCAAGGGCAAGGGCGACACGTTCGGCGGCAAGATCATCGGCATCGAGCCGAGCGCCGGTGAGATGCAGCTCCTGAAGAGCAAGATCCTCAAGGAGTACGGCCTCGACAAGGAGTACAAGGTCGTCGACGGCTCCACCACCGCGATGCTGTCCGAGCTGAAGGCGGCGTACGCGAAGAAGGAACCGATCGTCGTCCCGCTCTGGTCGCCGCACTGGGCGTACAACGACTTCAAGCTGAAGAAGCTCAAGGACCCGAAGGGCGCCTGGGGCAAGGGCGACGGCGTGCACTCGCTGGCGCGCAAGGGCTTCTCGGAGGAGAACCCGCGCGTCGCCGAGTGGCTGAAGGACTTCTCGATGGAGGAGAAGCAGCTCACCAGCCTCGAGGCGGAGATCAACAAGGCCGGCAAGGGCAAGCAGCAGGAAGCCGTCCGCACCTGGCTGAAGGACAACCCGAAGGTCGTCGACGAGCTGGCCCCGCTGCCGAAGAACACCGGCGGCGAGGAGAAGAAGCGTCCGCTGAAGGCCGCGTACTTCGCCTGGGACGAGAACATCGCCGTCACCAACCTGTGGAAGCGCGTCCTGGAGAAGCGCGGCTACAAGATGGAGCTGACGCCTGCTGATGTGGGCCCGGCCTACACCGGTCTCGCGCAGGGCGACATCGACCTCAACCTCGACGCCTGGCTGCCCACGGCCCAGAAGTCGTACTGGGACAAGAACAAGGCGAACCTGAAGGACCTCGGTTCCTGGTACAGCCCCACCTCCCTTGAGGTCGCCGTCCCGTCCTACGTCAAGGACGTGAAGTCGCTCGCCGACCTCAAGGGCAAGGGCGACAAGTTCAAGGGCAAGATCATCGGCATCGAGCCGGGCACCGGCGTGATGCAGGCGCTCAAGGACAAGGTCCTGCCCGGCTACGGCCTGGAGGACGAGTACGAGATCGCCGCGGGCTCCACCCCGGCGATGCTCACCGAGCTGAAGGCCGCGTATGCCAAGAAGGAGCCGATCGCGGTCCTGCTCTGGTCGCCGCACTGGGCCTACAGCGAGTACAAGCTCACCAAGCTGGAGGACCCCAAGGGCGGCTTCGGCAAGGGCAACACGATCCGCACCCTCTCCGGCAAGGACTTCCCGAGCCAGTACCCGCAGCTCACGAAGTGGCTCAAGAACTTCAAGATGAGCGAGCAGGAGCTGGCGAGCCTGGAGAACGAGATCAACAAGGCGGGCAAGAACAACGAGCCCGAGGCCGTCGACGCCTGGCTGAAGAAGAACCCGGGCTTCGAGGAGAAGATGACCTCCGCGACGTAGGTCACCCGGTCACTCCGCGAGGGGTGGGCATCGCCCTGTGGCGAAGCCCACCCCTCGCGGCGTTCCCGTGGGCCGCCCCGGCGCCTAGGGTCGACGGGGCCTGCACCCTCCGGGACAGACCCCACCGCCCACCCGCAGAACCACCGGACAGAACCACCGAACGTGAGACCCGCCGTGACCGCTCGGCAGCCGGGCACGGCCCGCCTCCACATCGCCGCCGCCCTCGCCCTGGCCGCCTCCCTGCTCGTCGCCCAGCTCGCGCGGGCCGACGCCGCCCCCGCCTCCGCTTCCACCGCCCGCCTCGCCGCGCTCGCGGAGGACGTCACCGCCGCCGACGGGCACCGCTACGACGTACGCGACCACACCGGACGCACCATGGACGCCGCGCAGATCGAGCAGGCGCAGGACGGCCGCTACCTCGCCGTCTACCACACGCTCCTGGCCGACGGCCGCTTCCACGCGGCCGTCGCCACCTCCACCGACCTGCGCCACTGGCAGCGCCGGCACGACTTCGGCCCCGGCACCCACCAGGCCTCCCTCGCCCACGACGGCCGCGGCGGCTACGTCCTCGCCGTCGAGAAGGACCCGCGCAACCACATCGCCGTACGCGCGTACGAGGATGTCGCGGCGCTGCTCACCGGCCGCGCCCGGCACTCCTTCGACGCGCCGCTCACCCTGTCGCGCTGCGCCGAGGGCACCCCCAGCATCACCGCCGTGCGCGGCGCGACCGTCCACCTCACCGGGCACTACCGCGCGGGCTGCGACACCGACCGTCAGCTGACGGCCACGCTCACCGGCTTCCGCCACTGGCACGCCGAACCCGACCGGCGGCTCGACCGGGCCGTGCGGTCCCGGGGCAACAGCGGCAACATCGGCGACCGCGCGCCGGTGGAACTCGGCGGGCGGCGGGTGGTCCTCGTGGAGGGACAGGGGCGGCGCGGGGACTTCGGGAGCTGGGCCACGTACGCCTACGATCCCCCGAGTGGACGCGCCGACCGCCTGGACATCCGCACCCACGGGGGCAGCCGCGCCTTCGCCAACCCCTCCGCCACCCTGCTGACCGGGCCGCGGGGCGCACCGGCTCTCCTCATGAGCGTGTTCGTGCCCCGTGAGGGCGCCGCCCCCGGCGAGTCAGGACAGCTGCTCTACTGGCGCGGACTCGGGACGTAGGGTCGGCGCACGGAGCTTTTCGGCACGCGCGGCGGAAGACGGGGGACGGGCGGTCCCGGCAACGGGGCAGAACCGTCCGGCGAACATGCGTAGGGTGCAGACAACCCCTCATCAGGGTTCGGAGTGGACCGATGCGCCGAAGGGAGCCGAGGCGATGGACGAGCACAAGGAGACCCTCCGGGTGGGCTCGGCCGTGCGGCGCCGCCGCCGACAGCTCGAACTGACCCTCGCCGTCGTCGCCGAGCGCAGCGGCCTCTCGGTGCCGTTCCTCAGCCAGATCGAGAACGAGCGCGCCCGGCCCAGCATGCGCTCCCTGCAACGGGTCGCCGACGCCCTGTGCACCACCGACGTGGAACTCCTCGCCGCCGCCGACCCGGCCCGCACCGTCGAGGTCGTGCGCGCCCACGACGACACCGACCTGGACCACTCCACCCCCGAGGCGCGCGTGCGGGAACTGGCGCGCGGCCACCACCAGCTGCACGCCCTGGAATTCATCGGCGACCACGACGAGGGCCGCGAATTCCAGCACCGCAACGACGAGTTGATGTACGTGATCGAGGGCGCCGTGGAGATGGAGGCGGAGGGCCGCGCCCACCGGCTCGGGCGCGGCGACTCCCTGTTCCTCACCGGTGGTGTGCGCCACCGGTGGCGGGCCACCGTGCCGGACACCCGGGTCCTGGTGGTCGCCGTCGGGGACCACATCGAGGCGGTGGACGACGGGGGGCGCTGACGTGCCGCGCCGCTCGCCGCGAGTGGTCTCCCTGGTGCCCTCGCTGACCGAGGCCGTCGCCGTCACCGTGCCGGGGGCGCTGGTCGGGGCGACCGACTGGTGCACCCACCCGGCGGACCTCGACGTCGCCCGGGTGGGCGGCACGAAGAACCCCGACGTGCCCCGGATCGCGGCCCTCGCGCCCGACCTGGTGATCGCCAACGAAGAGGAGAACCGCGCCCCCGACCTGGCGGCGCTGCGGGCGGCGGGCGTCGAGGTCCTGGTGACCGAGGTACGCACGCTGCCCCAGGCCTTCGCGGAGCTGGAGCGGGTCCTCGCGGCCTGCGGCGCGGAACGCCCCCGCTGGCTCGGCGAGGCCGAGACCGCGTGGCGGGCGCTCCCGCCCCCGGCGGCCCGGTCGAGGGCGGCCGTCCCCGTCTGGCGGCGGCCCTGGATGGTCCTCGGCCGTGACACGTTCGCGGGCGACGTCCTGGCGCGCCTCGGCGTCGACAACGCGTACGCCGCTCATGCCGAGCGCTACCCGAGGGTCGGAATCGAGGAACTGCGGAGCCCGGACCTGGACCTGCTGGTGCTGCCCGACGAGCCGTACCGCTTCACGCCCGACGACGGCCCCGAGGCGTTCCCCGAGGCCCGCGCGATCGCCCTGGTCAGCGGCCGGCACCTCACCTGGTACGGGCCCTCGCTGGCGGCGGCGCCCGCGGTGCTCAGCGCGGCGCTGCGAGCAGCGAGCCGTTGAGGAGACCGCGCAGGGTGTGCGTGAGCGCCACCGCGCAGGCGGCGACGAGGGCGGCGAAGAGACCGGTCGCGAGCCAGTCGTAGGCGGCGAGCCCGGTGTGGCGCGCGAGGCCCTCGGCCCCGGTCACACAGGTGCCGACGGGGAAGGTGAACGCCCACCAGGTCATCGCGAAGCCCATGCCGTGCCGCCGGGCGCGCAGCACCATGGCCGCCGCGAGGGCCAGCCAGAGCAGGGCGAAGCCGAGCACGGGCACTCCGTAGAGCACGGCGAAGACGAGGAAGCCGCGGTCGAGCGGGGCGGGCAGCACGCCGGGCGCGGCGTCCGCGAACTTCCCGGCGGCGGTCGTCGACTGCCCCAGGGGGCCGAGCACCAGGAAGAGCGTGGGGGTGAGGGCGGTCGGCAGCGGGCCCGCGGTCACCAGACGGGCGAAGATCACCGGCAGCATCACCAGCGTGGCGAGCAGGCTCAGGCCGAACATCGCGCAGCAGGCGTACAGCAGCGTCTGCTGCGCCTGGTCCGCGGGCAGGTGCGGGACGAGCGCCGGGCCTGCGGCGGCCGACACCATCGGCGCGACCACGGGCAGCAGCCAGACCGGCGACGCCTGGTCGGCGGTGATGCGGTGCCGGACCACCATCAGATACGGCACGACAACGGCGGCGGTGAGGCCGATGGCCGTGCCGAGGGTGAACAGGACGGCGTCGAGCGCGAGGGCCGCGCCGGAGCCCAGCCAGTCCGCGCCCACGGCCGGCGCGCCCGCGCCGACCGCGAGCAGGGCCATGGACAGACAGCCGTAGAACGGGGCGACGGCCGGGTCGAGGAGGTGGGCGCGGGCCTGGTCGCGGTGGCGGAGCCAGTGCGCGGCGCGGGCGGCGAGCAGGACGGCGAGCATCACCAGCGCGAGCGCCCAGACGGCCGTGCAGGCGGTGCGCAGCCCGGGTAGCCGGTGGGGCAGGGCGACGCCCGCGGTGGCGACGACGGCGGTGCCCATGACGCACGCGTACCAGTTGGGCCCGAGATGACGGACGCCCGGCAGGCGGACGGCGGCTTCGGGGAGCGGGCTCGGGGCCGTGGCGCGGGAGGCGGTCCGTGACGGGGGGAGGGCGGTGACCATGGCTCCACCCTCGTGCGGGGCGGGGGACGTCACCAGGAGTCACCCTCCTATGAGCACATAAGCTGGCTTTATGAGCTCGTCCCCCGTGCCGCCGTCCCGCCCCTTCGACCCCGCCTCGTCGGCTGCCTCGCTCGCCCACCGGGTGCCCGACCTCGGGGCGCTCCAGCTCCTGCTCGCCGTGGCCCGCCTCGGCAGCCTCGGGCGGGCCGCGCGGGAGCTGGGCATCACCCAGCCCGCCGCGAGCAGCAGGGTCCGCGCGATGGAGCGGCAGCTCGGCGTGGCCCTCGTCGACCGGTCGCCGCGCGGCTCGCGCCTCACCGACGCGGGGGCCCTGGTGACCGACTGGGCGGGGCGGATCGTGGAGGCCGCGGAGGCCTTCGACGCGGGGGCGCAGGCGCTGCGCGACCGGCGGGACTCGCGGCTCAGGGTGGCGGCCAGCATGACCATCGCCGAGTATCTGCTGCCGGGCTGGCTCATCGCCCTGCGCACCCAGCGGCCCGACACGGCGGTGTCGCTCCTCGCGGGCAACTCCGCCGCCGTCGCCTCCCGGCTGCTCGCGGGCGAGGCGGACCTCGGCTTCGTCGAGGGGCTCACCGTGCCGGGCGGCCTCGACGAGGTGGTCATCGCGCACGATCGCCTGGTGGTGGTGGCGGCCCCCTCGCACCCGTGGGCGCGCCGCGACAAGCCGCTCGACCCGGCCGAGCTCGCGGCCACGCCGCTGATCCTCCGCGAGGAGGGCTCCGGCACCCGCCAAGTGCTCGACGCGGCGCTCGGCGGCCTCGCCCGCCCGCTGATCGAACTCTCCTCCACCACGGCGGTCAAGGCGTCGGCGGTCAGCGGCGCGGGCCCCTCGGTGCTGAGCGAGCTGGCGGTGGGCGAGGAGCTCGCGGCCCGCCGCCTGGTGGAGATCCCCCTGCGGGACATGCGCCTGCGCAGGGAACTCAGGGCCGTCTGGCCGACGGGGCACCGCCCCGCGGGCCCGGGGCGCGACCTGCTGTCACTGACGCGCGGCGGCACCGGTACGCGCGGGGCGTGAGCGGCGGCCACCCCTCCGCCGGCTCGTCCGCGTCCTCACGGGAGGCCGGTCCGCCGCGTACGGGGGGTGCGGGCGACCGGTGCGAGGCCTCATGGCGGTCGGTGCGAGGCCTCATGGCGGTCGGCGCGCGGTCTTATGCGGCGGTAAATGCCTGGCGGCGGAAGCCGTCAGGCCCTCACCATGGACCGCATGCATCCGCTCGCGCCTCCGGCCACCGGCGTCCGCACCCCCTGGCACCAGCTCCCCGCGTCCGTGCGGGACGGGCTGGAGACCGGACTGGGGGCGGGTGTCGTGGACGCGGTGACGCAGCACGGCGGGTTCTCGCCGGGGGTCGCCGCGCGCGTGCGGCTCGCGGACGGGCGGCGCGCCTTCGTCAAGGCCGTCAGCGCCGAGACCAACGCCGCGAGCCCCCGGATGCACCGCGCCGAGGCCCGCTGCTCCGCCGCCCTGCCGGACACCGTGCCCGCGCCCCGGCTCCTCACCTCGTACGACGACGGCACCTGGGTCGCGCTCGCCTTCGAGGACGTCGATGGGCGCCAGCCGCGACTGCCGTGGCGTGCCGAGGAGTTCGGGCGGGTGCTCGACGCCGTGGACGCCCTCGGCCGCGTCCTGACGCCCGCGCCCTACGACGCCCCGTCCGTCGCCGAGGCGAAGGCCGGACACTTCCGGGGCTGGCACAAGCTGATCGAGGCGGGCGCCGAGGACGACGACCGGCTCGACCCCTGGGTCCGCGCCAACCTCCGGACGCTGGCCGGACTGGCGGAGCCCTGGGCGGAGCACGCCGCGGGGGAGACCCTCGTCCACGGCGACCTCCGCGCGGACAACATGCTGGTCACCGCCGACGGCCGGGTCGTCTTCGTCGACTGGCCGCACGCCGTGCGCGGCGCTCCCTGGCTCGACCTGCTGATCATGCTGCCGTGCGTGCGCGCCCAGGGCGGCCCCGACCCCGAGGACGTCTTCACCGCACGGCCCTCGGGACGGGCCGCCGACCCCGAGGGCGTCACCGCCGTGCTCGCCGCCCTCGCCGGATACTTCGTGCGGCAGGCCTCGCTGCCGGGACCGCCGGGGCTGCCGACCCTGCGCGCCTTCCAGGGCGCCCAGGGCACGGCCGCCGTCGCCTGGCTCAGGAAGCGGCTCTGACCAGAGCTTCCATCACCCGCGTGTCGTCGCCCATCTCCGGGTGCCACTGGACGCCGAGCGCCCACGCGGGACGGGGGAGTTCGATGGCCTCGGGGGTGCCGTCGTCGGAGTGGGCCGAGACGACGAGGTCCCTGCCGAGGCGGTCCACCGCCTGGTGGTGGTAGGTCGGGACGCCCGTGGTGGCCTCGGGGGCGATCGACGCGTAGAGGGTGCCCATGACCGGCATGACCGCGTGCGTGCCGAACGCGCCCACCTTCTCCGAGTGTCCCTCCAGGTGCTGCACCAGCGTCCCGCCCAGCGCCACGTTCATCAGCTGCATGCCCCGGCAGATGCCGAGCAGGGGCGTCCCCGACCGCAGCGCCGCGTCGATCAGGGCGAGTTCCCACGCGTCCCGCCGGTGCGCGGGCGGGCCCGTGCGCTCCTCGCGCTCGGCGCCGTAGCACGCGGGGTCGACGTCGGGGCCGCCCGCGATCACCAGGCCGTCGAGCCGGGCGACGGTTGCCGCGGCGCGCTCCGGGCCGTCCGGCGGCAGCATTGCGGCGAGGCCGCCCGCCGACTGCACCAGGAGGGGATATCCGGCGGGCAGCAGGGCCGCGGGCAGCTCCCACACCCCCCAGCTCGCCTTCTGCTCCCAGTAGGTGCTGATTCCGATCAGTGGCCTGTTCACTGCGTCCCGTCTCCTCGGATGCGTGCCGTTCCCGTGTCTACGCCCGTTCCCTGTGTCCGCGCGGCGGTCAGTCGCGTGCCAGCTCCGCCTCGGCCGCGGCAAGGGCGGCGAACTCCTCCTCGGGGGCGCGGGCCACCAGGTGCTTGCGGCTGTAGAGGCCGAAGTAGGCGATGGCGACCCCGTACACACCGAGCGCGATGAACGCCGCCGTCACGTCCACCAGGAACGTGGCGACCAGCGCCGCGCAGGCGAGGACGAGGGCGACGGAGGAGGTGAGGACGCCGCCGGGGGTGCGGTAGGGCCGTGCGAGGTCCGGCTCGCGGCGGCGCAGGACGATGTGCGAGAGCGACATCAGGGCGTAGCTGATAGTGGCGCCGAACACCGCGACGTTCAGCATCCTGGCCCCGTCCCCGGTGGCCGCCGCGAGCCCGAAGCCGATCGCGCCGGGGACGAGCAGGCCGAGGTAGGGGGCCTTGCGGCTGCTGGTGAGCGAGAGGAAGCGGGGCAGGTAGCCGGCCCGGGAGAGCGCGAAGAGCTGGCGGGAGCCCGCGTAGATGAGGGAGAAGAAGGAGGCCACCAGGCCCGCGAGCCCGGCGTAGTTGACGACGCGGCTCAGACCGGTCGCCTCGCCGTCCGGCTGCAACGCCTCGACCAGCGGGTTGCCCGCCGACTGGATGGCCGCCGAGCCGCGCGCGCCCGCCGCGGCGAAGAAGGTCAGCAGGGCGAGGAGGACCAGGATGCACAGGGACCAGCGGATCGCCTTCGGCAGCGTGCGCGCCGGGTCCTTGGTCTCCTCGGCGGCCAGCGGCACCCCTTCGACCCCGAGGAAGAACCACATGCCGAACGGGAACGCCGCCCAGATGCCGAGCAGCCCCAGCGGCAGCCACGAGTTGGCGCCGAAGGCGTCCGCGTCCACGGGGATGTCGTCGAGGCGGGAGGCGTCGAACTCCGTGAACGCGCCGACCGCGAAGACGAGCAGCGCCACCACCGCGATGCCGGTCACGACGAAGCTGAACCGCAGCGCCTCGCCGACGCCCCAGAGGTGGATGCCGATGAAGACGACGAAGCAGGCGAGGTGGACCGGCCAGCCCGAGGTCAGCCCGAAGAGGCCGAGCGACTCCACGTAGTCGCCGATGAAGATGGAGATCGCGGCGGGCGCCAGGATGTACTCGATGAGGATGGCCGTGCCGGTCAGGAAGCCGCCCAGGGGGCCGAGCGCCCGGCGCGCGAAGCCGTAGCCGCCGCCGGCCGTGGGCAGTACGGAGGAGAGCTCGGCCAGCGAGAAGACCATGCAGGCGTACATCACGCCCATCAGCGCCATGGCGATGCCGAGGCCGCCGAAGCCCCCTTCCGCGAGGCCCGAGTTCCAGCCGGAGTAGTCGCCGGAGACGACGTAGGCGACGCCGAGGCCGGTGAGCAGCACCCAGCCCGCGTTGCCCCGGCGGAGCGTCCTGCGCTCCAGGTAGTCGTCCCCGGGGCCGGCGGGGCCCGGCTCAGCGGGACGTGGTTCGGCGGGGCTCGGTCCGGAGGACTCCACGGTCATGGCACGGCTCCTAGCGGCGGCACTGCGGCGGACGACTCAATGGAACGGAGCCATACCTTTGCGGGCCCCCATGGGGGATGGCAAGACCCGTGCGCCACTCCGTCGGCGACGCGGGGCCCGTCACGCCCGCCGTGTCCGGCCGCCCCGGCGACCCTCACGTCAAGAATCCCCGCAAAAGCGCCGCCGTACCCGCGCAGTGCTCGCGCATCATCTCCCGCGCCCCGTCCGCGTCCCCGTCGAGCACCGCCTCCACGAGCGCGGTGTGCTGGCGCTGGGAGTGCTCCAGGTTCCGCACCAGCAGCGGGATGCAGTCCAGGAGGTCGTTCACGGTCGCCCGCACCGCCGCGTACTGCGCGGCCAGCGTCGGCGACCCGCACAGCTCGGCGAGCGTCAGGTGCAGCAGGGTGTCCAGGCGGCGGTACTCCGCCAGCGGCGCGTCGTGCGTGCGCGCCAGCGCGTCCCGCAGCCGGTCCGCCTGCCCCGCGTCGAGGCCGTGCGCCGCGCAGAGCCCGGCCGCGCCCACTTCGAGCACCTCGCGGAAGCGCAGCGCGTCCTCGACGTCCACGTGCGCGACCCTGCGGCGCAGTTCGTCCTCGCCGGCCGCCTCCGGTCGCCTGCGCACGAAGGTGCCGCCGTACCGCCCGCGCCGCGACTCGACGAGGCCCTGGTCCTGGAGCACCTTCAGGACCTCGCGCAGCGTGACGCGGCTGATGCCGAGGCGGTCGGCGAGCTCCCGCTCCGAGGGCAGGCGCTCGCCGCCGGGCACCAGACCGAGGCGTACCACCTGGAGGATCTGCTCCAGGGCCTCCTCGAAGCCGTTGCCGGCGCGCACCGGACGCAGCACCGGGGTCAGCCGGTCGTCGTCCCGGGTGTTCGGCGCACCCCGCGCGCCTCCCGCACTCCGCGCGTCCCCCGTGCCCCGTCCGCCCCGCGCGGGCCGGATGCCCTCTTCCGTGTGCGACATGCCCGCACCCCCTTCCCAAGCAAAGGTTCTCCGCAATACCTTATGGCCCTCGGCTGACCCAAGGAGGCTCTTCCCGTGGCAGACCGCACACCCCCGCTCGCCGTCGAGGAGCTCAAGGCCCTCGTCGCGAGCGGCGAGATCGACACTGTCGTCCTGGCCTTCCCCGACATGCAGGGGCGGCTCCAGGGCAAGCGGTTCGCCGCCCGCTTCTTCCTCGACGAGGTCCTCGAACACGGCACGGAGGGCTGCAACTACCTCCTCGCCGTCGACACGGAGATGAACACCGTCGACGGATACGCGATGTCCTCGTGGGACCGCGGCTACGGCGACTTCGCCATGCACGCCGACCCCGCCACCCTGCGCCGGGTCCCCTGGAACGAGGGGACGGCGATGCTCATCGCGGACCTCGCCTGGAACGACGGCTCGCCCGTGGTCGCCGCGCCGCGCCAGATCCTGCGCCGCCAGCTCGACCGCCTCGCCGGACTCGGCCTCACCGCCCATGTGGGCACCGAGCTGGAGTTCATCGTCTTCAAGGACACCTACGAGCAGGCGTGGGACGCCGGGTACAAGGGCCTGACCCCGGCCAACCAGTACAACATCGACTACTCGGTCCTCGGCACCGGACGCGTCGAACCCCTCCTGCGCCGCATCCGCAACGAGATGGCGGCGGCCGGCCTCGTCGTGGAGTCCGCCAAGGGCGAGTGCAACCCCGGCCAGCACGAGATCGTGTTCCGCTACGACGAAGCCCTCGTCACCTGCGACCAGCACGCCATATACAAGACCGGCGCCAAGGAGATCGCGGCCCAGGAGGGCGTCTCGCTCACCTTCATGGCCAAGTTCAACGAGCGCGAGGGCAACTCCTGCCACATCCACCTCTCGCTCCAGGACGCCGACGGCGCCAACGCCATGGCGGGCACCGCGGACGACCCATGGGGGTCCCCCCTGCTCGAGCGGAGCCGAGAGCTTGGGGGAGGCATGTCGCCCCTCATGCGGCACTTCCTCGCGGGCCAGCTCGCCGCGCTGCGCGACTTCTCCCTGCTCTACGCGCCCCACATCAACTCCTACAAGCGGTTCAGGCCGGGCTCCTTCGCCCCCACCGCCGTCGCCTGGGGCCAGGACAACCGCACCTGCGCCCTGCGCGTCGTCGGCCACGGCCGCTCCCTGCGCTTCGAGAACCGGCTGCCCGGCGGCGACGTGAACCCCTACCTCGCGGTCGCCGGCCTCGTCGCGGCCGGCCTGTACGGCGTGGAGCAGCAGCTCGAACTGCCCGAGGAGTGCACGGGCAACGCCTATGCCGGTGAGTACGCGCACGTCCCCACCACCCTGCGCGAGGCCGCCGAGCTCTGGGACAACAGCCCCATCGCGAAGGCCGCCTTCGGCGACGAGGTCGTCGCGCACTACCGCAACATGGCGCGGGTCGAGCTGGACGCCTTCGACTCCGCGGTGACCGACTGGGAGCTCCGCCGCTCCTTCGAACGCATGTGAGAGGTGAGGAACACCGTGCTGCAGGTACTCAATCCGGCGACCGAAGAGGTCGTCGCGACCATCCCCGCCGCCACCGCGCAGGACGTCGACGTCGCCGTCGCCCGTGCCGCGTGGGCCCAGGAACGGTGGGCCGCCGCAGCCCCCGCCGACCGGGCCAGGCTCCTGCGCCGCTTCGCCGCCCGGGTCGACGACCACCTCGAGGACCTGGCGCGCCTGGAGGTGCGCGAGGCGGGCCACCTCATCGGCAACGCCCGCTGGGAGGCAGGCAACGTCCGCGACCTCCTCGACTTCTCGGCCGGGGGAGCCGAGCGGCTGAGCGGCCGGCAGATCCCCGTACCCGGCGGCCTGAACGTCACCGTCCTCGAACCCCTCGGCGTCGTGGGCGTCATCGCCCCGTGGAACTTCCCGATGCCGATCGCCGCGTGGGGCACGGCCCCCGCCCTCGCGGCGGGCAACGCGGTGATCCTCAAACCGGCCGAGACGACGCCGCTCACCGCGCTGCGCCTCGCCGAACTCGCCCTGGAGGCGGGCCTTCCCGAAGGCCTCTTCCAGGTGCTGCCCGGTGACGGCGGCGTCGCCGGCGCGGCGCTGGTCGAGCACCCCGGCGTGGCCAAGATCGTGTTCACCGGCTCCACCCGCGTCGGCAAGCAGATCATGGCCGGGTGCGCGGACCGGGTGAAGCGGCTGACCCTCGAACTCGGCGGCAAGAGCCCGAACATCGTCTTCGCCGACGCCGACGTGGAGGCGGCGGCCCTCGCCACGCCCATGTCGTACCTGGACAACTCCGGCCAGGACTGCTGCGCCCGCACCCGCGTCCTGGTGCAGCGCTCGGTGTACGACCGCTTCGTGGAGATCGTGGCGCCCGCGGTCGAGTCCGTCGTCGTGGGCGACCCGTCCGACGAGAAGACCCAGATGGGTCCGCTGATCTCCCGGACCCAGCTCGACCGCGTCCGGTCCTACGTCACCCCCGGCGACGGCATCCACGGCACGGCCCCGGAAGGTCCCGGCTTCTGGTTCCCGCCGACGCTGCTCACCGACGTCGACCCCGCGGCCCCGGTGGCGACGGAGGAGGTCTTCGGCCCCGTCGCCGTCGTCATCCCCTTCGACGACGAGGCCGACGCCGTACGTCTGGCCAACGCCACCGACTACGGCCTCTCCGGCTCCATCTGGACCCGTGACGTGGGCCGAGCGCTCCGCGTCTCGCAGGCGGTCAGGGCGGGGAACCTGTCCGTCAACTCGCACTCCAGCGTCCGCTACTGGACCCCCTTCGGCGGCTACAAGCAGTCCGGCCTCGGCCGCGAGCTCGGCCCGGACGCCCTGCACGCCTTCACGGAGACCAAGAACGTCTTCATCAGCACCGAGCAGCCCGAGAACACCGAGAACACCGAGCAGACCGAGCAGACCGAGCGCGCCGAGACCACGGAGGCCTGAGCCACATGACCGACCAGACCATCTGCCGCCGCCTGGTGGGCCGCACCGCCGTCATCACCGGCGCCGGCAGCGGCATCGGGCTCGCCACGGCGCGCCGCCTCGCCTCCGAGGGCGCCCACGTCGTCTGCGGCGACATCGACGAGGCCGCGGGCAAGAAGGCCGCCGAGGAGGTCGGCGGGCTCTTCGTCCGGGTCGACGTCACCGACGCCGAGCAGGTCGACGCCCTCTTCAAGGCGGCCTTCGACACCTACGGCTCCGTCGACGTCGCCTTCAACAACGCGGGCATCTCACCGCCCGACGACGACTCCATCCTCGACACCGGCATCGAGGCATGGAAGCGCGTCCAGGAGGTCAACCTCACCTCCGTCTACCTGTGCTGCAAGGCGGCCATCCCCTACATGCGCCGCCAGGGCAAGGGCTCCATCATCAACACCGCCTCGTTCGTGGCGCGGATGGGCGCCGCGACCTCGCAGATCTCCTACACCGCGTCCAAGGGCGGCGTCCTCGCCATGTCCCGCGAACTCGGCGTGCAGTTCGCCCGCGAGGGCATCCGCGTCAACGCGCTCTGCCCGGGGCCGGTCAACACCCCGCTGCTCCAGGAGCTGTTCGCCAAGGACCCCGAGCGCGCCGCGCGCCGCCTCGTGCACATCCCGGTGGGCCGCTTCGCCGAGGCCGACGAGCTGGCCGCCGCGGTGGCGTTCCTCGCCAGCGACGACTCCTCGTTCGTCAACGCCACCGACTTCCTCGTGGACGGCGGCATCTCCGGGGCGTACGTGACCCCGCTGTAGCCGGAGACCCGGTGCGCGAGGCCGGCACATCGTCACCCGCACAAGACTGATGTACGGTCCACTCACATGCGTACCAGACACCTTGTGGCGCTGACGCTCGCCACGGCCGCCTCCCTGGCGGCCGTGCCCGCAGCATCCTCCGCGGCCGCCGCCACGCCCGCGAACTCCCGTACCACCGCGGCGCACTGCCCGCAGCTCTCGAAGAAACTGAAGTGGCACGGTGACAACCGGGCCAAGCTCCAGCGGATGATCGACGAGCGCGGGCGCTGCGCGCACCCCCACCTCGGACACGGCGGGAAGCGCCCGGTCGCCGCCTTCGACTGGGACAACACCATCACCAAGAACGACGTGACCGACGCGACCATCGCCTGGTCGCTTCGGCACGACAAGATCCTGCGCCCCAAGAGCTGGAAGTCCACCAGCAAGTGGATGACCGACGCCGCGCACCGCGCGCTCACCAAGGCCTGCGGCACGAAGGTCCCCGTCGGCGCGCCGCTGCCCACGTCCACCGACACCGACTGCGCGGACGAGATCTTCGAGATTCGCGAGGACGGCAGGACGATGAGCGGCGCCGCCGCCTTCGCCGGGACGTGGGACCACCGCCACACCGTCCCGCAGTACGCCTGGGTACCGCAGATCTTCGCCGGGCACACCGTCCCCGAACTGGAGTCGTACGCCGCGAAGGCCCGCAAGGAGGCGCTCGCCGCCCCCGTCGGCGCCACGCAGACCGTCGGCACCCACGAGATCCCCGGCTACGTGCGCTACTACGACCAGCAGCGCGACCTGATCCGCACCCTCAAGAAGGCCGGGTTCGACGTCTACATCGTCTCGGCGGGTTCCGAGCCGGTCACCGAGGTCTGGTCGAGGAGCGTGGGCATCGACCGCGCCCACACCGTCGCCATCCGTTCCGTCCTGGACCGCCGTGGCCGCATCACGACCTGGAACCAGGGCTGCGGGGGAGTGCCCGCCAACAAGGGCGAGGCCATCCCGTACATCGACGGCAAGCGGTGCTGGATCAACCAGGAGATCTACGGCGTCAAGGGCGAGGCGGCCTGGCAGAAGCAGGACCGCGCCCACCGCATCGCGCTCGGCGGCGGTGACGCCGACACCGACGTGACCTTCGTCGGCGACGCCACCGGCGCGCACCTCGTGCTCAACCGCAACAAGGCCGAGTTCATGTGCCGCGCGTACGACAACGCCGACGGCCGCTGGGTCGTGAACCCGATGTTCATCGAGCCGCTGCCGCGCAAGTCCGGCGCCTACCCGTGCTCCACCGCCGCGTACAACGAACACGACGGCGCCAAGGGCCCGGTCCGGCACGCCGACGGCTCGGTCGTGCCCGACCAGCGGGACTCGGTGTACTGACCTCCGCGCCACGTCCTACAGTTCCGGGATGAGCATGTCGCCTCCGCCCGGCTGGTACCCGGACCCGCACCAGAGCGCCGTCGAGCGCTGGTGGGACGGGACCGCGTGGACCGAGCACCGGCGTACCCCCGAGGTTCCCCAAGCGGCCCCGGCGGCGCAGGGCTTCGGCCCCGCGCCCGACCCCGCCGCGACGGCGGTGATGGCGCCGGCGTCCTCCGGCGGCGGCCGCGCGAAGATCCTCGCGCTGGCCGCCGCCGGAGTCGTGCTCGTCGCGTCGATCGTCACGGGCGTCGTCGTCCTCGGCAAGGACGACGACGGCCCCGGGGCCGTGGCCGCGCCGAGCACGGAGGCGGAGACCGGTCCCGCGCCGACCCCCACGGAGAAGGAGACGCGGTCCCCGACCGCCGACCCCGACCCGGACACCCTGGTCGACGACCTCAACGGCATCACGCTGCCCGTGCCGAAGGGCTGGGAGAAGGACGACGACACCGTCGGCGGCGGCGCGACGATCCAGACGCCCGACATCGTCGACTGCCCCGGCGACTCGGGCCTCTGCCGCCACGGCACGGTCACCTCGAACACCGCCACCGGCACGAACGAGACCGACCCCAAGGCGCTCGCCCTCGGAGACATCGAGGACGCGGCGGAGGCCGCCTACGACAAGGACAAGCTCGACCGGCAGCCCTACGGCGGCGTGACCGGCCACGAGCAGGTCAAGGCGGGCCAGGTGGCGGTCGCGGGCCGCGCGGGCTACTACGTGCGCTGGCGCGTCCACACGGCGAAGGGACCGGGCGGCTACGTCCAGTCCCTCGCGTTCGCCTCCAGTGTCGGCTCCGAGTCGATGATCATCGTCCGCTTCGCCGTCGGCGCGGCCGACGGCGCCCCGCCCGTCTCCGACATGGACGAGATCACGGCCGGCATCCGGTCCGTGGACGACAGCGAGTCGAGCGGCGGTGTGGGAAGCGGGGTCACGCCCGCGCCGTGACGGGGCGCCGAGGCGCCGTCAGAGGAAGGTGTGCCCCTCGCCCCGGTAGGTCGGGACGCTCGCCGTGACGGTGTCCCCCTCCACCAGGCGCAGGGTGGCGAAGCGTTCGCACAGCTCCCCGGCCTTGGCGTGCCGGAACCATACCTTGTCGCCGATCCGCAGATCGTCCGCGGCCGGTCCGCGCAGCGGGGTCTGCACCTCGCCCGCGCCCTCCTGCGGGTCGTACCGCAGCCCCTCGGGCAGGTACGGCGCCGGCGAGCGGTCCGGGCCCGCGACCCCCGACGCGGGGTAGCCGCCGCCGAGCACCGTCACGACGCCCGGTCCCGGCCTGCGCACCACGGGCTGGGCATAGAGCGCCGCCGGACGCCCGTGGAAGGACGTGTAGTTGTCGAAGAGACGCGGCACGTAGAGACCCGACCCGGCGGCGATCTCCGTCACCGCCCGCTCGGCCGCGGTGTGCTGCACGCTGCCCGTGCCGCCGCCGTTCACGAACTCCAGGTCACCGGCGGCCTCGCGGACCGCCGCGATGGTCCGCGCCCTGCGCTCCGCCAGCTCCTTGCGGGCCGCCGCCTGCATCAGCCTGATCGCCCGGGAGCGCGCGGGCCGCCCCTCCACCGCGTCACCGACACCGGCCACATGACCCTCGTACGCCATGACGCCCACGAGCCGGAACCCGGGCCGCCGGGCGATGGCGCGGGCCAGGGCGGAGACCTGCGCGGGCGAGTGCAGCGGGGAGCGCAGGGCGCCGACGCGCACATGGCCGCCGAGGGCGCGCAGGGAGGTGTCCAGTTCGAGGCAGACCCGGATCTCCTCGCGCCCGCCGCCCCGCGCCTCGTCGATCAGCCGGAGCTGGGCGGGGTCGTCGACCATCACGCTGACCCTCGCGGCGAGCTTCGGGTCGGCGGCGAGTTCGGCGAAGCCGGACCGGTCGGCGGAGGGGTAGGCGAGCAGCACGTCGTCGAAGCCGGAGCGGGCCAGCCACAGGGACTCGGCGAGCGTGAACGACATGACCCCGGCGAAACCGTCGCGGGCCAGGACCCGTTCGAGCAGGGCCCGGCAGCGGACGGACTTGCTCGCGACCCGGATCGGCTTGCCGCCGGCACGGCGCACCAGATCGTCGGCGTTGGCGTCGAACGCCTCCAGATCGACGATCGCGACGGGGGCGTCGAGGTGCGCGGTGGCCCGGTCGTAGCGGGCCCGGTCTGCGGCGAGGGCAGTCATGGGCGAAGCCTGCCAGACACGATTACCCGAGGGTAGGGGGAGGATCCGGGCAGATCACCCGGCGGCGCGAACCGGTTCCCGCGCGGCCCGCGTCTGCCCGTAGAGTGACGCGCACGGAGCCTCGCCGGGCCGAGCGCTCCGGCACCGGAGCGCGAGGAGACGGGGGAGCATGAGCACGGAGGCGCGTCGCACCCCGATCCCCCCGGCCCCCGCCACGCCACCCCTCCCGACGCTCCCGCCGGAACCCCCGCCGCCCCCGTCGGCCCGCTTTCCCGACGTGCGCCCACCGGTGGACGAGGACTGGCTCCTGAACGCCCCGTGCCCCACGGAGGAAACCCCCGCCGACGCGGCACACCCCCCGGTGCCCGACGCCCCGGCCGGACCCACCCCTGACGCGGGGGCACCCCCCGTTCCCTCGGCGCGTTTTCCCGACGCTCGTCCGGTGGTTGTGGAGGTTCCTCGTCAGGCCGTTGAGGGTCCGGGCGTCGCGGCTGGGGGTGCGGGCGGGGGTGAGGTCGGTGCGGTCACCGAGGCGCCCCCCGTTCCCTCGGCGCGCTTTCCCGACGCTCGTCCGGCGGTCGTCGGCGTTCGTCCGGTGGACGTCGACGGTCCGGACGACGGCGACGATCGCGCCGCCCGCATAGAGGATCTCCTCGCTCCCTTCGAACGCGTCCGCACGCCCCGTGAGGCGCCGCCTCCGCCGCCCCCGGCGTCGGCCCGGCTGCCCGACGCGCCCCCGGAGGCGCCGACCGGTGACGCCGTCAAGGCGTCGGCGCGCCCCGCCGTGCCGCCGCAGCCGTCCGCCGAGGCCGTCACCCCCGCCGAGACCGAGGTGCCGACGCCCGAGGAGACCACCGCCGCCCCGCGGCCCGCCGCCGATGACGCGCCCCCGCGCGGCGACCGGTCCCGCGCCACCGCCGCCCGGCGTGCCGTCGGAGCCGTCGACCTGACCCCGGGGCCGGGAGCGGGACGCCCCTTCGTCGTGCTCGCGCCGCCCGCCCTGTACGACGGCACCACCACCCGGCAGCGCCGCGTCGGCGCCTGGGCGCGCCCCCGCGTGGCCGCCGCCGCGGCCTGCGCGGTCGTCGGGCTCGGCCTCATCGGCGGCGCGGTGACCGGCAGTTGGCTGACCGGCGAGTCCGCGGCGAGCGGCAGCGACCGCAGCGCCTACGAGGTCACCGGCGCGCTCTGGCACAGCGTCCCCGTGGACCGGCTCTTCCCGCCCACCCTCAAGGGCGGCGGCGCGGGCCCCGGCGGCGCCGACCGCTCCTGGACCCGCATCGCCGTCGCCCCCGACAGCGGCTGCCGGGCCGCCCTCGACCCGCTGCTCGCCAAGGCCCTCGCCCCGGCGGGCTGCCTGCGGCTGCTGCGCGCCACGTACGCCGACGCCACGCGCAGCCATGTCACCACGGTGGGACTGATGTTCGCCAAGGCGGACGCCGACGCCATGCGGGCGCTGCGCGAGCGCGTCACGGAGGAGGGGCTCGACCGGCGCGCCGACCTGATGCCCCGCACCTACGCCGCCGACGGCACGCTCGCCGAGGACTTCGGCGACGCCCAGCGCGCGGCCTGGACGCTGTCGGTGCTGCCGGACGCGCCCGTCATCGCGTACGCCGTGTCCGGCTTCGCCGACGGCAGGGCCGCCACCAACCCCGAGCCCGCCGCCGAGGCGATGAACGGCAACGACTCCGCGCCCGCCCAGTCGGGCCTCGGCCACGAGGCCAAGGGCATCGCCGACCGCGTCGAGCGCGGCCTGCGCAAGACGATCGCGGACGCGGAGAAGGACGCATGAGGATCACCGGGCCCCGGCGGGGGCGACGGCGCGCCCGGCGGGCCCTCGTCACCGCGCTCGCCGCCACACTGGTGCTCGCCCCCGCGGCCACCGCCCGCGCCGACGACGGCATCCGCGTCCAGCAGTGGGGCCTCGGCGCCATGCGCACCGACCAGGTCTGGCAGACCACCAAGGGCGGCGGCGTCACCGTCGCCGTCCTGGACACCGGCATAGACGACCAGCACCCGGACCTCGCGGGCAACGTCCTCGAAGGCAAGGACATGGTCGGCTTCGGCGCCTCCCGCGGCGACCGCCCCTGGGCCCGGCACGGCACCGCCATGGCGGGCATCATCGCGGGCCACGGACACGGCGTCGGCCGCGGCGACGGCGTGCTCGGCGTCGCGCCGGAAGCGAAGATCCTGCCGGTCCGCGTGATCCTGGAGGACGGCGACCCCGCCCGCAAGAGGGCGCGCAACACCCGTGGCAACGCCCTCGCCGACGGCATCCGCTGGGCCGCCGACCACGGCGCGGACGTCATCAACCTCTCCCTCGGCGACGACTCCAGGTCCGCCCACCCCGAGCCCTCCGAGGACGCCGCCGTGCAGTACGCCCTGAAGAAGGGCATCGCCGTCGTCGCCTCCGCGGGCAACGCGGGCGAACGCGGCGACCACATCTCCTATCCGGCCGCCTACCCCGGCGTGATCGCCGCCACGGCCGTCGACGAGCAGGGCGCCCGCGCCTCCTTCTCCACCCGCCGCTGGTACGCCACGGTCGCCGCGCCGGGCGACGACATCGTCATCGCCGACCCCGACCGCAAGTACTACGAGGGCTGGGGCACCAGCGCCGCCGCCGCCTTCGTCTCCGGCGCGGTCGCCCTGATCCGCGCCGAGCACCCGGACCTCGCGCCCGCGCAGATCAAGCGGCTCCTGGAGGACACCGCCCGCGACGCCCCGCCCGGCGGCCGTGACGACGCCCGCGGCTTCGGCCTCATCGACCCCGCGGCGGCCCTCGCCCGCGCCGGGAAACTCACGCCGGACAAGCTGCGGGCCGCGGCGTACGGGGAGACGTACTTCGGCCGGGGCCCCGACGCCCACCGGCGCGACGACGACCCCGCGGCCTGGGTGGGCCCGGTCGCGGGCGTCCTCGGCGTCGCCCTGCTCGCGGCGGCGGTCCACCTGTGGCGAGGCCGCCGCCCCTCCCCGACGGGGCGCGGCCCGAAGCCGCCCCTGTGACACGGGTCGCCGCCCGTGTGAGCGGGCCCCGGCCCGGCCCACCTGCCGCCACGGCCCCCGCCTGGCCTCTGTAGGGTCGGACCGTGGCGAACAAGAACATTCCCGACCCCGGTTTCTCCGACGACGACGGGTCGGCCGACCCCGCGCTCGCCGCGGCGCTCGCCGCCTGGTCGAAGGACCGCACGGCCCACGTGCCCGTCCTGAAGGCCCTCGCGGGAGCACGGCTCCTCGTCCCCGTCGTCGCCGTGCTCGGCGAGGTCGAAGAGGACGGGCAAGAGGGGAGCGAAGCTCCGCATGAGGGCGGCGGTGGGAGACGGGGGGGCGGCCTGCGCCGTGAGAAGACCAGCGACATGGCGGTGCCCACCCTGAAGGCCGGCGACCGCAAGGCCCTGCCCGCCTTCACCTCCACCGAGGCCCTCGCCCTGTGGGACCCGGCCGCCCGCCCGGTCGCGGTCCCCCTGCACCAGGCGCTCCAGGCCGCCGCCCACGAGCAGGCCGACACCATCGTCCTCGACCTCGCGGGCCCCGTCCCCTACGAACTGGGCAGGACGGCGCTGCTCGCCCTCGCCGAGGGCCGCGCCGACGCGGACCCGCTGGCCGACCCCGCCGTGCGCGAGGCCGTGCGCGCGGCCGTCGCCGCCGAGCCCGCGGTGGTCAGGGCCCACCTCGGCCCCGGCTCGTCCGACGGCATCCTGGCGCTGGTCCTCGACGCCTCCGCCGAGCCGGCCGAGGCCGCCGGGCGTGTGGCGCGGCTCATCGCCGCCGACGAAACACTGAGGGCCCGCCTGGTGCGCGGCCTCGACCTGGCACTCCTGCCGGCCGAGGCGACGCCACCGGGCGAGCCCCTCTACGTACGCACGGTCTGAGACCGCGCAGCCCGGCTCAGCCGAAGACCGGGCCCGTGTACTTCTCGCCGGGGCCCTGGCCCGGCTCGTCCGCCACGATCGACGCCTCGCGGAAGGCGAGCTGCAGGGACTTCAGGCCGTCCCGCAGCGGCGCCGCGTGGAAGGAGCTGATCTCCGTGGCGCTCGCGTCCATCAGACCGGCCAGGGAGTGGATCAGCTTGCGGGCCTCGTCGAGGTCCTTGTGGCCCTCGCCGCCCTCGGCGAGGCCGAGGTTCACGGCGGCGGCGCTCATCAGGTGGACCGCCACCGTGGTGATCACCTCGACCGCCGGGACGTCCGCGATGTCACGGGTCATGGTGTCGAAACTGGGGGAGTCACCCGCGGGGGACTCGGGGGTGGGGGTCGTGTCGCTCATGTCCCACACGATAAGCCGCGGCGGGAGCGGACCCCGCGCCGGGCGCTGGGGCCCCATGGGTTCGCCCCACCCCGGCGGAGCTGCTAACCTTGTGTAACGACCGGCCGGACACCCGTGTGCCAACGCACGAGGATCCGGCCCACAAGTGGAGGCTCCGTTCTCCCACCTGACCGCTCCCCGGAGCGGCGGGTCACCGGTCAGGCGGCCGAAGTCCCCAGGGCTTCGGGTCGCCCGATGTGCGCCCCGCGATCACCGCGGAGGTGCTCCGGTAGTACATGGAGCCCCTTCAGTGATCGGTCGGGGCATTTTTTGTGGCTCCGCGCGGTTGGTCGAGTTAACAGACGTAACGCGGCTGTCCGCCAGACGGTCGCGTGGTGCTACCGAGGAGGATCCATCAGCGCCGAGCCCCGCATCAACGACCGGATTCGCGTTCCCGAGGTGCGACTTGTCGGCCCCAGCGGCGAGCAGGTCGGAATTGTTCCGCTTGCCAAGGCCCTGGAGCTCGCGCAGGAGTACGACCTTGACCTGGTCGAGGTCGCGGCGACCGCCCGGCCGCCCGTGTGCAAGCTCATGGACTACGGGAAGTTCAAGTACGAGTCGGCCATGAAGGCCCGTGAGGCGCGCAAGAACCAGGCGCACACGGTCATCAAGGAGATGAAGCTCCGGCCGAAGATCGACCCGCACGACTATGACACCAAGAAGGGTCACGTCGTCCGGTTCCTCAAGCAGGGCGACAAGGTCAAGATCACGATCATGTTCCGTGGTCGCGAGCAGTCCCGCCCCGAGCTGGGTTTCCGACTGCTGCAGCGTCTCGCTTCGGACGTCGAGGACCTCGGGTTCATCGAGTCGAACCCGAAGCAGGACGGCCGAAACATGATCATGGTTCTCGGTCCGCACAAGAAGAAGACCGAGGCGATGGCCGAGGCCCGTGAGGCCCAGGCGGCCCGTAAGGCGGACGCGAAGGCCAACCCGGGCCGCTCGCAGAACTCCGCCGAGGGTGAGGAGCACGACGAGGCTCCCGCCGAGGCCCCGGCCGAGGCTCCCGCCGAGGCCTGATCCCCCGGACGCGAGTCCAGGGGATCGCCAACTGACACATATGGCTCCCGGATGCCCGGTTTCACGACCGGGCATCGGAGTGCCACTGACGAGGAGAGAACGGCGCTATGCCGAAGAACAAGTCGCACAGCGGTGCCAGCAAGCGCTTCAAGGTCACCGGCTCCGGCAAGGTGCTCCGCGAGCGCGCCGGCAAGCGCCACCTGCTCGAGCACAAGTCGTCCCGTCTGACGCGTCGCCTCACCGGCAACGCCGAGATGGCCCCGGGCGACGCCAAGAAGATCAAGAAGCTTCTCGGCAAGTGAGCCGGGGCGCGCACCGCGCGCCCGAGCTCTGACCGGGACCCAATCGATATCGGGTCGTGTGAGTCCAACCACGGCCCCGCTGCAAGGAGTTAACAAGTGGCACGCGTCAAGCGGGCAGTCAACGCCCACAAGAAGCGTCGGGCGATCCTCGAGCAGGCCAGCGGCTACCGCGGCCAGCGTTCGCGCCTGTACCGCAAGGCCAAGGAGCAGGTCACCCACTCCCTGGTCTACAACTACAACGACCGCAAGAAGCGCAAGGGCGACTTCCGTCAGCTGTGGATCCAGCGCATCAACGCCGCTGCCCGCGCCAACGGCATCACCTACAACCGCTTCATCCAGGGTCTGAAGGCCGCCAACATCGAGGTGGACCGCAAGATCCTCGCGGAGCTCGCCGTCAACGACCAGAACGCGTTCGCCGCGCTGGTCGAGGTCGCGCAGAAGGCTCTGCCGTCGGACGTCAACGCGCCCAAGGCCGCCGCCTGAGCCGTGCGTCTCTGAGCGCCCCCCGGACCCGTAGGCCACCCTGTGGCTTGCGGGTCCGGGTGCGTCCGCCGTCTTTTCCCGCGGGCCGGTGGGGGCTTGTCGCGCAGTTCCCCGCACCCCTGACGGGGCCCTCCTGCCCGCGCCCCTTACGGGGCCCCACATCCCCGAAGGTGAGTTCATGCCCGCCGCTCCTGAGTTGATCTCTCCCAAGTCGCCCCGTGTGAGTGCCGCGCGGCGGCTGGCCAAGCGGAACTTCCGGGGGAAGGAGCGGCTGTTCCTCGCCGAGGGACCGCAGGCCGTGCGGGAGGCCGCGGGGCACGCGGAGACGCTCGTCGAGCTGTTCGCCACCGTCGACGCCGCCGAGCGGTACGCCGACATCGTGGGGGAGGCCCGCGCCGCCGGAGCGCGCGTCCACCTCGCCGACGAGGACGTCATCGCCGACATCTCCACCACCGTGACCCCGCAGGGCCTCGTCGGGGTCTGCCGGTTCCTCGACACCCCGTTCGCGCGCATCCTCGCCGCGCGGCCGAAGCTCGTCGCCGTCCTCGCCCACGTACGCGACCCCGGCAACGCGGGGACCGTGCTGCGCTGCGCCGACGCGGCGGGCGCCGAGGCGGTCATCCTCACGGACGCCTCCGTGGACCTGTACAACCCCAAGTGCGTACGGGCCTCCGTCGGGTCGCTGTTCCACCTCCCGGTGGCCGTCGGCGTACCCGTCGAGCAGGCCGTGCAGGGGCTCAAGGACGCCGGCGTGCGCATCCTCGCCGCCGACGGCGCGGGCGAGGACGACCTCGACACGGAGCTCGACAAGGGCGCCATGGGCACCCCCAGCGCCTGGGTCTTCGGCAACGAGGCCTGGGGCCTGCCGGAGGAGACCCGTGCCCTCGCCGACGCCGTGGTGCGCGTGCCGATCCACGGCAGGGCCGAGAGCCTCAACCTCGCCACGGCCGCCGCCGTGTGCCTCTACGCGTCCGCCCGTGCACAGCGTGCCGCCGGAGGGTGCCGCTCCGTCACATCGAGCTAGTAGTGTGACGGGCTCGGGGGCCATCCCCATCTCCGCGGTCGCTCCCCCATGTTCTCGGTTCCGCTCGGATGTTCCGGTTCCGCTCGAACAGAGGGAGGCCGCCGAGCAGGGAGGCATCCGCACCGGAAGTGCGAGAGGCGGAGTACGGGGAATGAGCGTCGGCACGAGCAGAGCACCGGGAGCACCGGACGTCGTCCGTGCCCGCGCGGACCGCGACGGTTCCGGTGACCTCGGCGGCCTCGGCCTCGACCCCGACGAACTGCCCGACGGGCTCGTCGTGGCGGACGAGACGGGCCGGATCATCTGCTTCAACGCGGCGGCGGCGCGCATCACCGCCGTCCGCGCCGACGAGGCCATCGGCACCCCCCTGGAACGCGCGCTCCCTTTGGAGGACCTCGAAGGCCGCCGCTGGTGGCAGCTGACCGATCCCTACGGAGGCCTCGCCATCCGCGTCGGCCAGCCCGAGCGGAACCTGCTGCTCCCCGGCGGCCGTGAGGTCCTGGTCTCCGCCCGCTACCTGCGCACCCACCGCACCGGACCCGTGCGCCGCGTCGTCGTCTCGCTGCGGGACACCGAGGCCCGCCGCCGCACCGAGCGCAGCCACGCCGAGCTGATCGCCACGGTCGCCCACGAGCTGCGCTCCCCCCTCACCTCCGTCAAGGGTTTCACGGCGACGCTGCTCGCCAAGTGGGAGCGGTTCACCGACGACCAGAAGAAGCTGATGCTGGAGACCGTCGACGCCGACGCGAACCGCGTCACCCGGCTGATCGCCGAGCTCCTCGACATCTCCCGCATCGACTCCGGGCGCCTGGAGCTGCGCCGCCAGCCCGTGGACATCGGCGCGGCCGTCGGGCGGCACATCCAGTCCCACGTCGCGTCGGGCCAGGACGCCGACCGCTTCCTCCTCCGGGTGCAGCAGCCGCTGCCCGACTGCTGGGCGGACCCCGACAAGATCGACCAGGTGCTCAGCAACCTGCTGGAAAACGCGGTGCGCCACGGCGAGGGAACCGTCACCATTGGGGTGGCGCCCTCCTCCTCGCCGCGCGAGCGGGGCGGCGCCGAGACCGCCGTGACCGTGAGCGACGAGGGTCCCGGCATTCCGGAGGAGTCGATGGGACGCGTCTTCACCCGCTTCTGGCGGGGCAGCAAGCGCGGCGGCACGGGACTGGGGCTGTATATCGTGAAGGGCATCGTGGAGGCGCACGGCGGGACGATCACCGTCGGCCGCGCGCCCGGCGGCGGCGCCCAGTTCCGATTTACGTTGCCCGTGGGGGCCCCGGCGTATCTCCAGTAGGACGCCGCGAGCGGCCCGCGGGCTCATTCGTTCACCACACCCCCGTTAGACTCGGTCGTTGGCACTTTGTGTCCCCATGTCCGGGACAGCTTGTCTCCGAGTTGTTGACGGGGACCCATCCGCCAGCCAATCGGAAGCACGGGAAGAGATGTCGGCACCGAACAAGTCGTACGACCCTGTTGAGGTCGAGGCACTGAAACCTGAAGAGATCGAGCGCATGCGGGACGAGGCGCTCGCCGCCTTCGCCGCCGCGGACACGCTCGACGCGCTCCAGGAGGCCAAGGTCGCGCACACCGGCGGCACCTCGCCGCTGGCGCTCGCCAACCGCGAGATCGGCGCGCTGCCCCCGCAGGCCAAGGCCGAGGCGGGCAAGCGCGTGGGCATGGCCCGCGGCGCCGTGAGCAAGGCGCTCGCCGCCCGCCAGGCCGAGCTCGAGGCCGAGCGGGACGCCCGGGTCCTGGTCGAGGAGGCGGTGGACGTCACCCTGCCCCACGACCGCACCCCGGCCGGCGCCCGCCACCCGCTGACCACGTTCATGGAGCGTGTCGCGGACGTCTTCGTCGCCATGGGCTACGAGGTCGCCGAGGGCCCCGAGGTCGAGGCGGAGTGGTTCAACTTCGACGCCCTGAACTTCACGCCCGACCACCCGGCCCGGCAGATGCAGGACACCTTCTTCGTCCAGGGCCCCCAGGGCGCCGACGCCGGGGGAGAGTCCGGCGTCGTACTGCGTACGCACACCTCGCCCGTGCAGGCCCGCGCGCTGCTCGAACGCCGTGAGCCGCCGGTCTACATCGTCTGCCCCGGCCGTGTGTACCGCACGGACGAGCTGGACGCGACGCACACCCCGGTCTTCCACCAGATCGAGCTGCTCGCCGTCGACGAGGGCCTCACCATGGCCGACCTCAAGGGCACCCTCGACCACATGGTCCAGGCGCTCTTCGGCGCTGACATGAAGACCCGGCTGCGGCCGAACTACTTCCCGTTCACCGAGCCGTCCGCCGAGATGGACATGGTGTGCTACGTCTGCCGCGGCGAGTCCGTGGGCAACCCCGACCGCCCCTGCCGCACCTGCGGCAGCGAGGGCTGGATCGAGCTCGGCGGCTGCGGCATGGTCAACCCCAAGGTGCTCACCGCCTGCGGCGTCGACCCCCAGAAGTACAGCGGATTCGCCTTCGGGTTCGGCATCGAACGGATGCTGATGTTCCGCCACAACGTCGAAGACATGCGAGACATGGTCGAGGGTGACGTCCGGTTCACCCGGCCGTTCGGGATGGAGATCTGATGCGGGTCCCGCTTTCCTGGCTGCGGGAGTACGTGGACCTCCCCGCCACCGAGACCGGCCGTGACGTGCAGGCCAAGCTGATCGAGGTCGGCCTCGAGGTCGAGACCGTCGAGCAGCTCGGCGCCGGCCTGAAGGGCCCGCTCGTCGTGGGCAAGGTCCTCACCATCGAGGAGCTGGAGGGCTTCAAGAAGCCCATCCGCTTCTGCACCGTCGACGTCGGCTCCGCCAACGGCACGGGTGAGCCGCAGGAGATCGTCTGCGGCGCCCGCAACTTCGCCGTCGGCGACAAGGTCGTCGTGGTCCTGCCCGGCGCCGTCCTGCCCGGCGACTTCGCCATCGCCGCCCGCAAGACGTACGGCAAGACCTCGCACGGCATGATCTGCTCCGGCGAGGAGCTGGGCATGGGCGACGACGGCTGGGGGTCCCCCCGGACGGAGTCTGGGGGAGGCATCATCGTGCTGCCGCCCGAGCACGAGGCCGGCACCGACGCCATCGAGCTCCTCGAGCTCGTCGACGAGGTCCTGGACATCGCCGTCACCCCCGACCGGGGGTACGCGCTGTCGATGCGCGGCGTCGCCCGCGAGACCGCCACCGCGTACGGGCTGCCGCTGCGCGACCCGGCGCTCCTCGACGTCCCCGCGCCGAACTCCTTCGGCTACCCGGTCAAGATCGACGACCCGATCGGCTGCGACCGCTTCACCGCGCGCACGGTCACGGGCCTGCGGCCCGAGGCCCGCTCGCCGATCTGGCTCAAGCGGCGCCTGCAGAAGGCCGGCATGCGCCCCGTCTCGCTCGCCGTCGACATCGCGAACTACGTGATGCTGGAGCTGGGCCAGCCCCTGCACACGTACGACCGCTCCCAGATCCAGGGGACGATCGGCGTGCGCCGGGCCGGGCAGGGCGAGAAGTTCACGACGCTCGACGGCGTCAAGCGGGTCCTCGACGCCGAGGACCTGGTGATCACCGACGACCGCGGGCCCATCGGCCTCGCGGGCGTCATGGGCGGCGCCAACACCGAGATCGCCGACCACGACTCCGAGGGCGCCACCACGGACGTCGTCATCGAGGCCGCGCACTTCGAGGCGCTCTCCGTCGCCCGCACCGCGCGCCGCCACAAGCTGGGCTCCGAGGCCGCCAAGCGCTTCGAGCGCGGCGTCGACCCGCAGGCCGCGTCGGCCGCCGCGCAGCGCACCGTCGACCTGCTGGTGCTGCTCGCGGGCGGCACCGCCGAGGCGGGCGTCACCGAGGTCATCGCGCCGACCGCGCCGCGCACGATCACCATGCCCGCCGACCACCCCGACAGGGTCGCCGGTGTGGTCTACGGCAGGGAGACCGTCGTACGCCGTCTCCAGCAGGTCGGCTGCGACGTGTACGGGCAGGACGACCTGACCGTCACCGTGCCGTCCTGGCGGCCCGACCTCGCCGAGCCGAACGACCTCGCCGAAGAGGTCATCCGCCTGGAGGGGTACGAGAACCTGCCCTCCACGCTGCCCAAGCCCCCCGCGGGCCGCGGCCTCACCGAGCGGCAGCGGCTGCACCGCAGGGTCGGCCGCGCGCTGGCCGGGGCCGGTTTCGTGGAGGCGCTGAGCTACCCCTTCATCGGCGAGGGCGTCTTCGACCAGCTCGGCCTGGCCGCGGACGACCCCGCGCGCCGCGTCGTGAAGCTGGCCAACCCGCTCTCCGACGAGGAGCCCGCCCTCCGTACGACGCTGCTGCCGGGGCTGCTCTCCGCGCTCCGCCGCAACGACGGCCGGGGCAGCCACGACCTCGCCCTGTTCGAGACCGGGCTGGTCTTCCTGCCCCGCGAGGAGCTGAAGGTCGCGGGACGGCTCCCCGTCGACCGGCGGCCCACCGACGAGGAGATCGCCTCCCTCACCGAGGCGCTGCCCGTCCAGCCCCGGCACGCCGCCGTCGTCCTCGCGGGCGCCCGCGAGCAGGCCGGCTGGTGGGGCAAGGGCCGCCCCGCGGACTGGGCGGACGCCGTAGAGGCGGCGCGTACCGTCGCCCACGAGGCGGGCGTCGAGCTCATCGTGGAGCAGGGGCAGTACGGCCCCTGGCACCCGGGCCGCTGCGCGGAGCTGCAGGTCGTCGTCGACGGCGCCGCCGTCCGCGTCGGCCACGCCGGTGAGCTGCACCCGCGCGTCGTCAAGGCGCTCGGCCTGCCCGCGCGGACCTGCGCGATGGAGCTGGACCTGGACCGGGTGGAGCAGGCCGGCGACGGCGTGCTCCGGGCGCCGCGGATCTCCACCTACCCCGTGGCCACCCAGGACGTCGCGCTGGTCGTCGACAAGGACGTGCCGGCCGCCGTGGTCGAGCGCTGCCTCACCGACGGCGCGGGCGACCTCCTGGAGTCCATCCGGCTGTTCGACGTCTTCGAGGGCGAGCAGCTCGGCGCGGGCAAGAAGTCGCTGGCGTACGCGCTGCGCTTCCGCGCGGCCGACCGCACGCTGACCGTCGACGAGGCGTCGGCGGCCCGTGACACGGCCGTCGCCCTGGCGGCCGAGCGCACGGGCGCGGTGCTGCGCGGAGCGTAGCCACCGCACGCACCGCGAGACGCGCGCCAGGCGCTAAGAGGGGCTTATCCGCACTGCCGGATAAGCCCCTCACTCATTTGAGTGACTACAGAACGCACTATGGCTCGATAGGCCCATCCGATGGTCAGAATCGATCCGGCCGTGGGGGCCTACCTGCGCGCCGTACACGGTCCTGATGAGGGGGCGTCGGCATGATGCGGATCAAGGCTGGGTCTCCCTGCCGGGCACTGCTCCGGGCCGGGGCGAAGGGTGCGCGCCGGGGAATCCGCCGCAGGGTGCGCCGCACGGGCGAGACCGCCGTGGCCCGGCCGCTCACCGAGGACCGGCGGTCACGGCCGCGATGGGTGCGTGGCCTCGGCCTGCCGACCGGCTGGGGCGCCGTCGCCGTCACGTACAAACTGGCCTGTCCGCTCGCCCAGCAGGACGGTCTCGAGGCGCGGATCGTCAGCAGCGCCGTCTTCCTCGCCGTCGGGACCGGGCTCGTCGTGCACGTCCGCAGGGCGCTGCTGCGGGAACTGCGGGAGCTGCGCGAGGTCGCGGGCGCCGCGCAGAACGTCCTCCTCCGGCCGCTGCCGGCCCGCGTCGCCGGGCTCGCCCTGGCCGCGGGCCGCCTCTCCGCGTCCCGGGGCGCCACGGTCGGCGGTGATCTGTACGAGGTGGCCGCCACCGACCACGGCGTCCGCGTCGTCATGGGCGACGTCCGGGGCCACGGCCTCGCCGCCATCGGCACCGTCGCCGCCGTCCTCGGCAGCTTCCGCGAGGCCGCGCACGACGAACCCGAGCTGCCGCTGGTGATGCGGCGCCTGGAGCGGACCCTCGGCCGCCATCTCAGGGAGAAGGCACGCGCCGAGCATCCCGCGAGCGGCGGCCCCGCGCCGGAGGTCCCGCCTGCCGAGGACTTCGTCACCGTACTGCTCATGGAGATCGGCAAGGACGGCGAGATCTCCGTGCTCAACTGCGGGCACCCCTGGCCGCATCTGCTGAGCGGACACGCGCGGCCCCTCGTGGAGGCCGATCCGCTGCCGCCGCTCGGCCCCTTCCCGCTCCCCGCCGAGCTGGCCGCGCTCTACGCGGGCCGGCTGCTTCCGGGGGAGACGCTCGTCCTGCACACCGACGGCATGGAGGACGCGCGGGACGCGGCGGGAGCCTTCTTCCCGCTGCGGGCGAAGCTCACCGAGGCCGCCCGCGCCAGACCGCTCACCCCGCAGAGCCTCGTGCAGGAGGTCTACGCCCAACTCCTGCGGCACACCGGCCGGTTGCCGTGCGACGACGTGACGCTGCTCGCCCTGCGCAACGACCGCACGAGGGTGCCCGCGCAGCATCCGGAGCCCGGACGGCACGCCGGCACCCTGCGGTGACCCGTCGGGCGAGGGGAGACGGCGCGCGCCGCCCGCCCCGCCATGGAGTTGTCGGGCAGACGGCGGGACGGACGGCGCCCATGGGGGCCGCCGCACTGTACGAGGGGGGAGCCGGCGGCCCGGCCGGCCTCCTCAACTGACGAGGCACCTCAGTCAAGCGAGCCCACACGGCATGCGGCAGAGCGCACACCCCCCGGACGCGGGCACTCCGTTCACACCCCGTGTGAAGGCGCCTCGACTAGTCTGGACGGGACCGAGCCATCGGAGGGCATCCATGCAGCCCAACACTCTGCTCGACGCGATCCTCGACGAAGCCGCCATCTCCCACGCGGGGCTCGCCGCGCATGTGAACCAGGCCGGCAAGTCCCGGGGCCTCGCGCTGCGTTACGAACACACGGCCGTGTCCCGCTGGCTGAAGGGGCAGCGTCCGCGGGGCCAGGTGCCCGACCTGATCTGCGAGGTGCTCGCCGCCCGGTTGCAGCGGCCCGTCACCCTGGACGACATCGGCCTCGGGGTGCCCGGCGTCCCCTCGGCCCGCGTCGGCTCGGCGGCCACGACGCTCTCCGGCTTCGTGGAGCGGGCCACCGCGCTGTGGCGCTCGGACGAACAGCAGCGCCCGCACCTGCTCGGCGCCCCCGCGGTCACCGGCACGCCCGCGGTGATGCCGGTCTGGGAGTGGGAGAACCCGCCGGACGACGTCGACGTCTCGCGCGGCGGCCGGCATCCCGTCAGCACGGCGGACATCGAGATGATGCGGGCCGCCCGCGCGCACTACGAGCAGATGTACCGGAAGACCGGCGGCGTCGCGACCCGCACCCGCATCGTCGGCTTCCTCAACGCAGAGGCGGCGCCCCTGCTGCGCGGAAGCTACACGGACGAGATGGGCCGCCAGCTGCACCGCTCCACGGGCGGCTTGGTGGCGATAGCGGGGATCTGCGCCTACGACTCCGACGCGCACGGCCTCGCCCAGCGCTACTTCCACCAGGCCCTGCGGCTCGCGAAGGCCAGCGGGGACATGGGGCTCGGGGCGTACGTGATCGCGCTGCTCGTCAACCAGTCGCTGTTCATGCGGGAGTACCGCCAGGCGGTGGCGTTCGCCGAGGCGGCGCTGCGGGCCGCGGGCCGTGACCTCACCCCGGCGCTCGCATCGGATCTGTACGCCATGCAGGCCAAGGCGTACGCGCACCTGGGCGACGGCAGGAGCGCGCTGTCGTGCATCAGGCGTGCCGAGGCCGCGGCCGACCGCATCCTGCGCGGCCGGGAGCCGGACGAGACGGGGTATGTGCAGCCCGGCCTCGTCAACGTACAGGTGGCGGAGGCACTGCTCAGCCTCGGGGATCTGACCAGTGCCCGGGAGCACGCCGCGGCGGCCGTGGACACCCCGGCGCACGACCGGGGCCGGGTCCACCGCCTCGCGATGCTCAGCCAGATCGAACTGCGCCAGGGAAACACCGACCGAGCGGTGGCCACGGCCGTCGAAATGGCGGAACAGGCGCGGGGCATGGAGTCGCAGCGGCTGCGCGACCGGCTGCGCGCGGTCCGCGAGCACCTGGTGCGCAGCGACTGCGCGGGTACCGCCGAGGCGGCCGAACTCATCGCGGGGGCGCTGCGCGTCCCGCTGTGACGCGCCGGTGGCGGCCCGGCTCCCGGGGCGTGCCGTCCACACCTCTCCGTGCCTCACACACTCTGCTCCGACCTTCCGCCTGCTGCGATATTGCCAGCAACTCGGCGGAAGGTGGCAGAACCGTGCAATGGACGAAACGAAACGAACAAACTGTATATGGCAATCGGTGGTTCACGGTCAATCTCGCGGATGTCGAACTGCCCGACGGCCGGCATCTGGACCACTTCCTCATACGGATGCGGCCCGTCGCCGTGGCCACCGTCGTCAACGAGGCCAACGAGGTCCTGCTCCTGTGGCGGCACCGCTTCATCACCGACAGCTGGGGATGGGAACTCGCGGCGGGCGTCGTCGAGGACGGCGAGGACATCGCGTACGCGGCGGCACGTGAGATGGAGGAGGAGACCGGTTGGCGGCCGGGCCCGCTGCGGCACCTGATGAGCGTCGAGCCCTCCAACGGGCTCACCGACGCCCGGCACCACATCTACTGGTCCGACGAAGGGACGTACGTGGGCCATCCGCAGGACGACTTCGAGTCGGACCGCCGTGAATGGGTCCCTCTCAAACTCGTGCCCGACATGGTGGCCCGCGGGGAGGTCCCGGCCGCCAACATGGCCGCGGCGCTGCTCCTCCTGCACCATCTGCGCCTCGGCCAGGACGCGCGCTAGCGTCGGCTAGCGCCCGATGGCCTGCCAGACCGCCACGGCCAGTGTCGCGACCGCCGCCAGGGCGACGATCGCGGGCAGCGGCCAGCGCGTGTGCTCCAAGGCGGCGACCCGGGTCTCCAGGGCCTGCACCGTCTTGGCGTTCTGGTCGTCGTGCTGTGTGAGCAACGCCAGCCGTCCGTCGACGCGGGCCAGACCCACGTCCAGGCTACGGCGTAACTCGGCGAATTCTTCCGGGACCACGGCACTCTCGCCGTCGGTGGTCACGAGTGCACTCCTCTCTGTAGTGGCGCGTCCCCCCTTCATCCGCACCGGTAGTGAACTCTCCTGGTGGACAGGGCGGGAGAGTGTGCGATGGGCATATGCGAGCCCGCTGCGCACACGGCGTGTGAACGCCGCGGGCCCGGCACTCGAAGGAGTGCCGGGCCCGTCGGGCACAGCCCGTGCGCGTACGGGGAGTGAATCGCTCCGGATGTCCGGCGCGCGCGGGCCGAACATCCCGGACGGAGCCGGAGAAGCCCCGGACGCGGGGGCAGCGGGCCTCAGACGTAGGTGTAGAAGCCCGAGCCCGACTTCCGGCCCAGGCGGCCCGCGTCGACCATCCGCTGGAGCAGCGGGGGAGCGGCGTACAGCGGCTCCTTGTACTCGGCGTACATCGAGTCGGCGACCGAGGCGACCGTGTCGAGGCCGATCAGGTCGGAGAGCTTGAGCGGGCCCATCGGGTGGGCGCAGCCCATCTCCATGCCGTTGTCGATGTCCTCGCGGCTGGCGATGCCCGACTCGAACATCCGGATCGCGGAGAGCAGATACGGGATGAGCAGCGCGTTGACCACGAAGCCCGAGCGGTCCTGGGCGCGGATCGCGTGCTTGCCGAGCACCTTCTCCACCATGACCTGGGCCCGGCTGATGGTGCCCTCGGACGTGGTGAGCGCGGGGATCAGCTCGACGAGCTGCTGCACCGGCGCCGGGTTGAAGAAGTGGATGCCGATGACCTGGTCGGGACGCGAGGTCGCGACGGCCAGCTTCACCAGCGGGATGGAGGAGGTGTTGGAGGCGAGAATCGCGTCCTGCCGGGTCACCACCTGGTCGAGCACCTGGAAGATCTCGGTCTTGACCTGCTCGTTCTCCACGACGGCCTCGATGACCAGGTCACGGTCGGAGAACTCGCCGAGGTCGGTGGTGAAGCTCAGGCGGGCCAGCGTCGCGTCGCGCTCCTCCTCGGAGATCTTGCCGCGCTCGGCCGCCTTGGAGAGCGAGTTGTACAGCCGCGTACGGCCGATCTCCAGGGCCTCACCGGTGGTCTCCGCGACCTTCACGTCAAGACCGGAGCGGGCGCAGACCTCCGCGATCCCGGCGCCCATCTGGCCACAGCCCACCACTCCGACGCGTGCGATATCGGTCATGGAGTCGGTCACCTCGTGCCTTTCGCTGATTACGGGGCCGGCAGGAACCCCCCGTTCGGACGCGGCGCCTGCCTCGGCCGTGAACGTTACTCCGCGACACGGGGTCCATGGCGTGCCGGGTCGGGCATGCTGTGCGCAACCGGCGACGGAGCCGGACGGATGCGAGCTCAGGGGCGTAACGATGAGGCATATGTCACGTCGGGGATTCTCGGTGCTGGCCGCGGCGACGGTCGCGGGCCTGACGTCGGCGGGGAGCGCGGCGGCGCATCCCGGCCGGCGTCCGCACAAGGGCCGCGAGCTGCGCGGCATGTGGCTGGCGACGGTGGTCAACCGCGACTGGCCCTCGAAGCCGGGGCTCACCGCGCAGGCGCAGCGCGGCGAGCTGCTCGCCTTCCTGGACTCCGCGGTGAACCGCAGACTCAACGCGGTGGTCTTCCAGGTGAGGCCCACCGCCGACGCGCTCTGGCCCTCGCCGCACGAGCCGTGGACGGAGTACCTCACCGGGGTCCAGGGCAAGGACCCGGGCTGGGACCCACTGGGCACCGCGGTGAAGGAGGCGCACAAGAGGGGCCTGGAGCTGCATGCGTGGTTCAACCCCTTCCGCATCGCGAATCACACCGACCCCTCGCGCCTGGTGGCCACCCACCCCGCACGCGTGCACCCCGACTGGGTCGTGCCGTACGGCGGGAAGCTCTACTACAACCCGGGCCTGCCCGAGGTGCGGCGCTTCGTGCAGGACGCGATGCTCGACGCGGTGCGGCGCTACGCCGTCGACGCCGTCCACTGGGACGACTACTTCTACCCGTATCCGGTGGCGGGGCAGGTCTTCGACGACGACGACGCCTTCGCCCGCCACGGCAAGGGATTCCCCGACCGCGCCTCCTGGCGGCGCGACAACATCGACCAGCTGGTGCGCGAGATGTCCGCCCGGGTGAAGAAGGCGCGGCCCGGCACCCGGTTCGGGGTCAGCCCGTTCGCGGTCTGGCGCAACATCGCGACCGACCCGACCGGGTCGGACACCAGGGCCGGGGTGCAGACGTACGACGACCTGTACGCGGACACCCGCGGCTGGGTGAGGAAGGGCTGGCTGGACTACATCGTCCCGCAGGTCTACTGGAACATCGGCTTCGCCGCCGCGGACTACGCCAAGCTCGTCCCGTGGTGGAACGAGGTCGTGCGGGGCACGGGCGTGAACCTGTACATCGGGGAGGCCCTCTACAAGGCGGGCGACCCGGCGCAGCCCGCGCCCTGGCAGGACCCGGCCGAGCTGTCCCGGCACCTCACGTTCGCCGAGCGGTACCGCGAGGTGCGCGGGCACGTCTACTTCTCCGCCAAGGAGGTCGGCGTCGACAAGAACGGCGCGATGGCGCGCGTGGTCGCCGACCACTACCAGAAGCCGGCGAAGCCGCCGCGCTGACGGTCTTGCGCCGAGCTAGCTCGCCGGGTCCTCGTGCCGTACGACGGTGTCGGGGCCCGGCGACAGCAGCGTCTCGTGGCCGTCCTCGAACCGGACGCGGTACGGCGGGCCGCCGTCCGCGCCGAGCACCTCGACGACCTCCGCGGTCCGGTCGTGCTGCCCGACGGTCCTGCCGTGCAGGACCAGCATGTCCCCTACGGTTGCGCGCATCTGGAGTACTCCCTCGTCCCGCTCTGCGGTCGCGATCCGTGGCGTCCAGTCTATGCCGGGAGGCGGCGGCAGGCGCCCGGCCGGACGCCGGACGAGTCAGCCCCGGGCCCTCTGGGTGACGGCGATGCAGACCAGCACGGCGGCCGCCGTGACGGGCGCGGCGACGGGCAGGTGCTCGCCCAGCAGGAACACCGACCAGACCAGCGTGAGCAGCGGCTGGGCGAGCTGGAGCTGGCTGGCCTTGGGCACCCCGATGGCCGCCATGCCCCGGTACCAGACGACCAGGCCGAGGAACTGCGAGCCGATCGCGGCGTAGAGCAGGCCCGCCGTGCTGTGCCCGGTGAGCTGGAACGACTCGTGCCGGAGGGCGACGAACGCCCCCACGGCGTTGAGCGGCAGGCAGAGCATCAGGCCCCAGCCGATGACCTGCCAGCCCGGCATCTCGCGGGCCAGCCGGCCGCCCTCGGTGTAGCCCGCCGCGCAGATCAGGAGCGCGCCGAAGAGGTAGAGGTCGGCGCCGGTCAGGGCGCCGCCGCTCTGCTGCACGGTGAAGGCGATGACGGCGGCGGCCCCGGCGAGCGCCGCCACCCAGAACGTCCGCGAGGGGCGCGCCCCGGTGCGCAGCGCCGACAGGACGGCGGTCGTCAGGGGGAGCAGTCCCACGACGACGGCGGCGTGAGCGGTGGTGGAGGTCTGGAGCGCGAGCGTGGTGAGCAGCGGGAACCCGACGACGACGCCGGCGCCGACCACCGCGAGGCCCGGCCAGTGGCGGCGGTGCGGGACCGGGACGCGCAGGGCCAGCAGGCAGCCGCCGGCGATGAGCGCGCTCAGGGCGCCGCGCAGCGTCACCAGGCTCCAGGGGCCGATGCCCTCCAGGCCCCAGGCGGTGGCGGGGAAGGTGAGCGAGAAGGCGACGACGCCAAGGGCGGCCATCAGGGTGCCGGTCCGGCGTTGGCCGGTGGCGTCGGTGACCGCCGGGCGGTCGGCGGGGCCGGTCGCTGGGGTGACCGCTATCCGCTCCGGGCGGGTAGCGCTATCCTGTGCTGTCATGCATGACGGTAGCAGTGTCGATGAACTGGCGAAACAGCTGAAGAAGGAGCTGGATCGCTACTCCCCCGGTGGAAAGCTGCCGTCGAGCCGGGCGCTCGTCGAGCGGTTCAGGGTGAGCCCCGTGACCGTGTCGCGCGCCCTGGGGCAGCTCGCCGCCGAAGGCCTCGTCGTCACCCGCCCCGGCGCCGGGGTCTTCCGCGCCGAGCCGCAGGCCTCCGCCGCGCCCGCCGGCGACACCTCGTGGCAGGAGGTGTCCCTGAGCGCCGACGCCACGGCGGAGCTGGTGCCGCGCGCCGTCGACGCCTCCGGGGTGCTCGCCACGCTCGCCGCGCCCGCGCCCGGCGTCATCGAGTTCAACGGCGGCTATCTCGACCCCGCCCTCCAGCCCGAGCGCGCGATGGCGGCGGCGCTCGCGCGGGCCGGGCGGCGGCCGGGAGCGTGGGGCAGGCCCCCGATCGACGGGCTCCCCGAGCTGCGGGAGTGGTTCGCGCGCGGCATCGGCGGGGCGATCACGGCCGCGGAGGTGCTGATCACCGCCGGCGGCCAGAGCGGTCTCACCACCGCGCTGCGGGCGCTCGCGCCGCCGGGGGCGCCGGTGCTCGTGGAGTCGCCCACCTATCCGGGGATGCTGGCCATCGCCCGCGCGGCCGGGCTGCGGCCCGTGCCGGTGCCGGTCGACACGGACGGGGTGCGCCCGCATCTCCTGGAGGCCGCCTTCCGGGCCACCGGCGCGAAGGTCTTCGTCTGCCAGCCGCTCTTCCAGAACCCGACGGGGGCCGTGCTCTGCGCCGAGCGGCGCCCGGAGGTCCTGCGGATCGCCCGCGCCGCAGGGGCGTTCGTCATCGAGGACGACTTCGTGCGCCGCCTGGTCCACGAGGACGCGGGCCCGCTGCCGCGCCCGCTCTCCTCCGACGACCACGACGGCGTCGTCGTCCACGTCTGCTCGCTCACCAAGGCCACGTCGCCGAGCTTCCGGGTGAGCGCGCTCGCGGCCCGCGGTCCGGTCCTGGAACGGCTGCGCGCCATCCAGGTCGTCGACCACTTCTTCGTGCCGAGGCCGCTCCAGGAGGCGGCACTCGAACTGGTCGGCTCCCCGGCCTGGCCGCGCCACCTGCGCGCCGTCTCGGGGGAGTTGCGGGTCCGCAGGGACGCCATGGCCGCGGCCCTGCGGCTGCGCGTCCCCGACCTTGCGGTGCCGCACATCCCGGCGGGCGGCTACAACCTCTGGGTGCGGCTGCCCGACGGCGTCGACGAGACGGCCCTCGCCTCGGCGTCCCTGCGCGCGGGCGTGGCCGTGGCCCCCGGCCGCCCCTACTTCGCGGCGGAACCCCCGGCCGCCCACGTCCGCCTCAGCTTCGCGGCGGTCGCGAGCGTCGCCGAGATCCAGGAGGGCGTACGGAGGCTGCGGGCCGCCTGCGACGAGGTGGGCGGCTAACCGCGCACGTAGTCCGTGACGAGCAGGAGGTCCTTGGCCGGACCGCCCACCCGCCAGCGCGAGCGCCAGCGGTCCCGGTCGTACACCTCGAACTCGCCGCGGTAGAGGTCCCGCGCGCACGGGTGGTCGACGGTGTGCCGGCCCGCGCGGAGGTCGAGGCCGTGGAAGAAGCGTCCGTCGGCGAACTCCACGCGGACGGTGCCCGGCTCGTCACCCGCGAGGAACCGCAGGGTCCGCTCGGCGGGGCGCGCGACGCCGCGCCAGGTGAAGGTCCCCGACTCCCGGTGCAGGAGCCCGCTTCCGCCGACGCCGGGCAGCGCGGAGAACACCGTCGTACCGGCGAAACGGCCCTCGGACCCGTCCCCGAGATCGACGACGTCACGGGTGACGAGCCACTCGCCCGCGAGGTGGGCGAGGGCGTCGGGGACGGGGTGGAAGACGGGCGGCATGACCGCAGATTACGCGGCCCGGCCCGCTGGGGCCGCGGGGGCCTAGCTGTCCACCACCGCCATGCTGCGGTCGTCGTACCGGGTACCGGCGACGCGTTCCGCGGGGGCCGCCGCGTCGATCGCCGCGAGGTCGGCGGCGGTCAGTTCCAGGGTGGCCGCCGCCACGTTCTCCAGCAGGTACTTCTCGCGGCGCGTGCCGGGGATCGGGACGACGTCGTCGCCGCGGTGCTGCACCCAGGCGAGCGCGAGCTGCCCGGCGGTGACGCCCTTCTCGGCGGCGAGCGCGTTCAGGGCGTCCACGATGGCGAGGTTCCGCTCCAGGTTGCCGTCGGCGAAGCGGGGCTGCGTGCGCCGCAGATCGTCCTCGGGGAGCCCGTCGAGCGAGGTGTAGCGGCCGGTGAGGAAGCCGCGCCCGAGCGGTGAGAACGGGACGAGGCCGATGCCCAGCTCGCGGCAGACCGGGGCGATCTCCGCCTCCAGGTCCCTGGTCCACAGCGACCACTCGCTCTGCAGCGCGGCGATCGGGTGCACGGCGTGCGCCCGGCGGATCGTGCGCGCACTGGCCTCGGAGAGCCCGAGGTGGCGCACCTTGCCCGCCGCGACCAGCTCGGAGAGCGCGCCGACGGTCTCCTCGATCGGCACGTCCTTGTCGACGCGGTGCACGTAGTACAGGTCGATGTGGTCGACGCCGAGCCGCCGCAGCGAGGCGTCGCACGCCTCGCGCACGTACGCCGCGTCGCCCCGGATGCGCAGCGGTTCGCCGAGGCGGTTCGCGAAGCCGAACTTCGTCGCCACGACGGCCCCCTCGCGCCGCGAACCGGCGAGGGCACGGCCGATGAGCTGCTCGTTGTGGCCGCTGCCGTAGAAGTCGGAGGTGTCGAGGAGGGTGACGCCGAGGTCGAGGGCCCGGTGGATCGTCGCGATCGACTGCGCGTCGTCCGACGTGCCGTAGCCGTGGCTCATCCCCATGCATCCGAGCCCCTGCGCCGAGACGGTCAGCGCGCCGAGCCGACGCGTGGGAAGGCTGCTCATGGTGTACCTCCTGGCTGGTGCTCCGTGGTCGGTCCCGACCCTAGGAGCTGGAGCGGACTCCAGGTCAAGGCGGCGGCCGTACGGGGCTTGCCACAGGGCGGTTGACCGGTCGGCCACCGTGGTCCCGGGCCCGGCCGGAGACGTCGTCCCGCGGGGCGGGAAGCTGCCCGCCACCGACGTGACCGGCGCGAAGCCGAAGGCCCTGCGCCGACGGCGCCCCCGGCGCGGGCGAGCCGTTCGGCGGGGGACGCGCCCCGCGGGAGCCGCCACCCCGCCAGCGCCCCCAGCGCCGCCACCGCCGCGAGGGCCGTCAGCGTCGGGCCCATCGCCGCGAGGAACGCGGCTTCCGGGCCGGTGGCGGGCGGGGCGAAGGCCGTCATCAGGGTGGTCGCCGTGGCGATGCCCAGGACCGGGCCCACGTTCATCGCCGTCTGCTGGAGGCCGCCCGCCACCCCGGCCCACTCCGGCGGGGCCTGCCGGACCACCACCGCCGTCGCGGCCACCATCACCGTGCCGAAGCCCGCGCCGGCCAGCAGGAATCCGCCGCAGGCCGGCACCGCCCCGGAGCCCTCGTCCAGACGGGAGAGGGTGAGGACGCCCAGTGTCAGCAGCGCCATCGCCGTCGTGACCGTCCGCCGCGGGCCCTGCCGCCGCAGCACCACCGCCGCGAGCGGCGCGCTCACCACCATCATGGCCGCGAGCGGCAGCGCCCGTACCGCGCTGTCCAAGGGGTCGAGCGACAGGACGTCCTGGAGGAAGTACGTCGCCACGAAAAGCGTGCCGAACATCGCGGCGGACGCCGCCACCAGGACGGCGAGGGCAGGTCCCGCCGCCGTCGGGCCGAGGAGGCGCGGCGGCACCAGGGGGCTCGCCGTCCGGCGCTCGCGGCGCGCGAACGCCGTGCCCGCCGCCACGGCCACCAGCGCCCCGGCCGCGGTGGCCGCCGTCCAGCCGTGTTCCGGGACGCCGACCAGCGTGTGCACGAGGCAGGCCAGCGTCACCGCGAGGAGCCCGGCCCCCGGCAGGTCGAGGGCGGAAGCGGGGCCCTCGCGCGGCGGTTCCGGCACGCGGACCAGCAGCGCGAGCAGCCCGATCGCCAGCGCGGGCGCCACGCTCAGGAAGAAGACCGAACGCCACCCGAGCCAGGTGGCGAGCGCCCCGCCGAGCAGCGGCCCGGCGGCAGCCGCGAGGCCGATGGCGCTGGTCCGCAGCGCGAGGGGCATGCCGAGCCGCTCCGGCGGGAACGCCGCCCGCAGCATCCCCAGCGTGGCCGGCTGCGACAGCGCGCCGAAGACGCCCTGGGCGACGCGCAGCCCGATGACCCAGCCGACGCCGGGCGCGAGGCCGACGCCGGCCGAGGCGAGCGCGAAGCCGAGCGTGCCGACGGCGAAGAGCCGCCGGTGGCCGTACCGGTCGCCGAGCCGCCCCGCGAAGACGAGCAGGCTCGCCACGGCGATCAGATAGCCGGTGCTGGTCCACTGGACCTCGGCGAACGAGGCGCCCAGATCGCGTTGCAGGGCCGGCTGCGCGACCGTGAGCACGGTGCCGTCCAGGGCGACGACCACGGCGCCGAGGACACCGCACGCCAGGGTCAGGTTCCGCTGGGCCGAGGTGGGCGCGGTCATGGCCGCGCCGGGCCGACGTGCGCGTCCAGCGCGGCGTCGATCAGCGGCTCCACGTCCGCGGCCCCGGAGGCGAGCGCGAGGCTGCCCCAGACCCAGAGCTGCGCGATGCCGTGCAGGTTCGCCCACAGCGCCCCCGCGGCGACCCGCGGCCCGACGCCGTGGCCGCCGGCCTGCGGGCGCGCCTCGGCGACCAGGCCGACCAGGACGTCGAAGAGCGGCAGGCTGGTCTCCCGCAGCCCGAGCCCTTCGCTTTCGAGCAGGTCGTGGCGGAACATCAGCTCGAACATCCCCCGGTGCGCCCCGGCGAAGCCGACGTACGCACGGCTCAGCGCCTTCAGCCGCGCGCGGGCGTCCCCGCGGCCCTTGCCCCCGGCCGCCCGCTCCACCTCCGCCGCGAGATCCGTGAAGCCCCGGCGGGCGATCGCGGAGAGCAGCGCCACGTGGGTGGGGAAGTGGCGCCGGGGCGCCCCGTGCGACACCCCCGCCCTGCGGGCGATCTCCCGCAGGGTCAGCGCCTGCACCCCCTCGGCCTCCACGAGGTCCACGCCGACGTCCACCAGCCGGGCCCGCAGCCCGGAGTCCTGTTCACTCATAGACACTGTCTACCGCACCGCGTAGACAGTGTCTACCAAGATTCGGGCCCCAGGGGCACTGTCCGTGAGGGGGGAGGTACGAGATATCTTGATGTCGAGCAATGTTGCAGACGCGGAGCGGAGCACCCGGTGACTGACTCGACCATCATCTACACCCACACTGACGAGGCCCCGGCCCTGGCGACCCATTCGTTCTTGCCGGTGGTCCAGGCCTACGCCTCGACGGCGGGTGTCAGCGTGGAGACCCGCGACATCTCGCTCGCGGGCCGCATCATCGCGAGCTTCCCCGAGCGTCTCGATGAGGGCCAGCGCATCAACGACGCCCTCGCCGAGCTCGGCGAACTCGCCAAGACGCCGCAGGCGAACATCATCAAGCTGCCGAACATCTCGGCCTCGATCCCGCAGCTCAAGGCCGCGATCGCCGAGCTGCAGGGCCAGGGCTACGCGCTCCCCGACTACCCGGACGACCCGAAGACCGACGAGGAGCGCGACATCCGCGCCCGCTACGACAAGGTCAAGGGCAGCGCCGTCAACCCGGTCCTGCGCGAGGGCAACTCCGACCGCCGCGCCCCCGCGTCGGTCAAGAACTACGCCAAGGCCCACCCGCACCGCATGGGCGCCTGGACGGCCGACTCCAAGACGAACGTCGCCACCATGGGCGAGAACGACTTCCGCTCGACCGAGAAGTCCGCGGTCATCTCCGAGGCCGGCTCCCTGCGCATCGAGCTGACCGGTGACGACGGCTCCACCACGGTCCTGCGCGAGTCCGTGCCGGTCCTCGCGGGCGAGGTCGTCGACGCCTCCGTGATGCGCGTCGCCGCGCTCCGCGAGTTCCTCAAGGAGCAGGTCGCCCGCGCCAAGGCCGAGGGCGTCCTCTTCTCCGTGCACCTCAAGGCCACGATGATGAAGGTCTCCGACCCGATCGTCTTCGGCCACGTGGTCCGTGCCTTCTTCCCGAAGACCTTCGCCGCGTACGGCGACGTCCTCGCCGCCGCCGGCCTGACCCCGAACGACGGTCTCGGCGGCATCTTCAAGGGCCTGGACTCGCTGGCCGACGGCGAGAAGATCAAGGCGTCCTTCGAGGCCGAGCTGGCCGAGGGCCCCGAGCTCGCCATGGTCGACTCCGACAAGGGCATCACCAACCTGCACGTCCCCAGCGACGTCATCGTGGACGCCTCCATGCCGGCCATGATCCGCACCTCCGGCCACATGTGGGGCCCGGACGGCGCCGAGCACGACACCCTCGCCGTCCTCCCGGACAGCAGCTACGCGGGCATCTACCAGGTCGTCATCGACGACTGCCGCGCCAACGGCGCCTTCGACCCGTCGACGATGGGCTCGGTCCCGAACGTCGGCCTGATGGCGCAGAAGGCCGAGGAGTACGGCAGCCACGACAAGACCTTCGAGATCCCGGCCACGGGCACCGTGCGCGTCGTCGACGGAGCGGGCGAGGTCGTCCTGGAGCAGACCGTCGCCGCCGGTGACATCTTCCGCATGTGCCAGACCAAGGACGCGCCGATCCAGGACTGGGTGAAGCTCGCCGTCACCCGCGCCCGTGCCACCGGCAGCCCGGCCGTCTTCTGGCTGGACGAGAGCCGCGCCCACGACGCCGTGCTCATCGGCAAGGTCGAGCGCTACCTCGCCGACCACGAGACCGAGGGCCTGGACATCCGGGTCATGTCGCCGGTCGAGGCCACCGCGTTCTCCCTGGAGCGCATCCGGCGGGGCGAGGACACCATCTCCGTCACCGGCAACGTCCTGCGCGACTACCTCACGGACCTCTTCCCGATCCTGGAGCTGGGCACCAGCGCCAAGATGCTCTCGGTGGTCCCGCTGATGAACGGCGGCGGCCTCTTCGAGACGGGCGCGGGCGGCTCGGCCCCGAAGCACGTCCAGCAGCTCGTCAAGGAGAACTACCTGCGCTGGGACAGCCTGGGCGAGTTCCTGGCCCTCGCGGTCAGCTTCGAGCACCTGGCCACCACCACGGGCAACGCGCGCGCCCAGATCCTGGCCGACACCCTGGACCGCGCCACAGCCACGTTCCTGGAGAACGACAAGTCGCCGAGCCGTCGCCTCGGCGGCATCGACAACCGCGGCAGCCACTTCTACCTCGGCCTGTACTGGGCGCAGGAGCTGGCCAAGCAGACCGAGGACGCGGAGCTCGCCGAGGCGTTCGCCGCCCTCGCCAAGACGCTCTCCGAGCAGGAGCAGGCCATCGTCGACGAGCTGATCGCGGTGCAGGGCAGCCCGGCCGACATCGGCGGCTACTACCAGCCCGACGCGGCCAAGGCCTCCGCGGTCATGCGCCCGTCCGCGACGCTCAACCAGGCGCTGTCGATCCTGGGCTGACGTCCGCGCGCACCGAGGTCCTCGGTACGTGAGAAAGGGGGCCTCCCGCCGACCGGCGGGAGGCCCCCTCCACGTGCGTACGGGGCTACGAGCGCCGGCGGGGCCTGCCGCGCTTGGCGGCCTTGGGGCGGGCCACGGGCTTCTTCTTCGGCTGGGCCGCGCCCCTGGGCTTGGCCTTGGCCTTGTCCTGCGGCTTCTCCTGCGTGGCCGGGGCCTGCGCACGGCCGCGCGAGCTGTTGACGGTGCGGCCGCGGACGATGCCGATGAAGTCCTCGACCTGGTCCGTGGTGGCCGCCTCCGGCCACGACAGGGCCACCCGTGACTCCGGGGCGTCCGTGACGGGGCGGTAGGTGAGGTCCTTGCGGTGGTGCAGCCGGGCGAGGGACTGCGGGACGACGAGTACGCCGATGCCCGCGGCGACCAGTTCGACGGCGTCCTCGGTGGTGGCGGGGCGCTCGTGCGCGGGCAGGCCGGGGCGTCGCTCCCAGGTGAGCGTGTCGTCGAGGGGGTGGAGCACGACCTCGTCGGCGAGGTCCGCCGCGGAGACCTCGTCGACCGCGGCGACGACGTGGTCCTTGGGGATTACGACGACCGTCGTCTCGGTGTAGAGGGGGATCGCGCTGAGGTCCGTACGGTCGACGGGCAGCCGGACGAAGCCGGCGTCGGCGTCGCCCGCCCGCAGCACGTCGGGTGCTTCGGCGGCGGACACCTGCACGAGGGTCAGCGGGACGTCGGGCAGCCGCTCGTTCCAGATCCGCACCCACTTGGTGGGCGTCACCCCCGGGACGTAGGCGAGCCGGAACGAAGGGGTTGTTTCCGAGCCTGTCACGTCGCCAGGCTACCCGCCGTGGTCAGCGGCGGCGCACACGCTCGATACCCTTGACCCCATGACGTCGCACCAGACCACCCAGACCATGAAGCCCGCGACCGCGGCGAAGAAGCTGGGTGTGTACCTTCCGGCCACCCCCGCAGAGTTCCAGGAGGGCGTGGTCTCGCGCGGCGAGCTGAACGCGCTCCAGGCCGACCCGCCCGAGTGGCTGCGCGAGCTGCGCCGCACCGGACCGCACCCCCGCCCCGTCGTCGCCGCCAAGCTCGGCGTCTCCATCGCGGGCCTCGCCCGCGGCGGGGTCACCGAGCCGCTCACCACCGAGCAGATCGAGGCCCTGAAGCAGGAGCAGCCCGGCTGGCTCCGCCAGGAGCGCGCCGTCCAGGCCGACGTCCGCAAGGAAGCGGTGCGGATCAAGGAGAAGCGGGCCGAGCAGGCGGAGCGGGACGCGGCCCGCGAGGACGCCCCCCGCGCCTGAGAGCCCGAGACGCGGGGAGGCCTCCGGCCGGGCCCCGCGGCTCAGCGGTCGCCGGGCTCCGGCTCGTCCGGCCGGACCAGCAGGGTGAACCAGACCGTCTTGCCGGCGGTGTCGGGCCGGGTGCCCCAGGCGTGGGCGAGGGCGTCGACCAGGAGCAGGCCCCGGCCGTCTTCCTCGGTGCTCTCCGCGAGCCGGGCCCTGGGCCGGGGCGTGCTGTGGTCGGTGATCTCCACGCCGAGTTCGCGCGCGCTGTGCCACAGGCGCAGATGCAGCGGCCCCCGCGCGTGACGGACCCCGTTCGTCAGCAGCTCGGAGGTGAGGAGCAGCGCGGAGTCGGTCAGTTCGGCCAGGCCCCACTCGGTGAGCTTCTCGCTCAGGAAGCGCCGCCCGGCGGGGACGGACACGGGCTCGCACGCCAGCTCCCGCGCCGCGATGTCGAGCGGCGCGGTGGGGAACCCGACGAGCAGCAGCGTCACGCCGTCGGCGTGCGACGCGGTGTCGGGGAGCAGGGTGCGCAGGACGTGGTCCGCGGCCCGCTCCAGGTCCTCGGTGGTGTCGAAGACGCCCTCAAGGGCACTGGTCAGCCGGTCGAGCTGCTGGTCGATGTCGGTGCTCGACGTCTCCACGAGGCCGTCGGTGTAGAGGGCGAGGGTCGTCCCCGCCCGCAGCGGCAGCCGCACCTGCTGGTGCGGCACCCCGCCCACCCCCAGCGGCAGCCCCGTCGGCACCGGGAGCTCGCGGACCTTGGAGTCCGGATCGACGAGGAGCACCGGCAGATGACCGGCCGAGCACACGGTGATCTCGCCCTGGGTCGGGTCGGCCTCCAGGTAGAGGCACGTGACGAATGGCTCGGGCAGATCGCGGGTGAACGCGTCGAGGGTCTGCATCAGCTCGCACGCCGGGAGCCCGGCCAGCGCCAGGGCGCGGCCCGCGGAGCGGAGCTGCCCCATCACCACGGCCGCGTCCATGCCGCGCCCCATGACGTCGCCGATGAAGACCCCGACGCGGCCGGCCCCCAGGTCGATCAGGTCGAGCCAGTCGCCGCCGACCCCCTGGCCCTGGGTCGACGGCAGATAGCGGCTCGCGGTGCGGGCGCCCGGGATGCGCTTGGCCGACCCCATGAGGTTGAGGGCCAGCGCGATCTGCCGCTGCTGGGCGTACAGCTCGGTGAGCTCCGCCTCGGCCCTCTTGCGTTCGGTGATGTCGCGCATGACGGAGCAGGCGGTGGTGATGGCGCCGTCGGCGCTGCGGATGGGCCACAGGGTGACGTCGATGTCGAGGACGCGTCCGTCACTGGTGGTCCGGCGGGTCTCGTAGTGCTCGATGCGGATGCCGCGGGCGATCCGGGAGAGGAGATGCGCTTCCTCGTCCTGGAGATCGGGGGGTACGAGCAGGCCGACGTGGCTGCCGATGGCTTGTGCGGGGGTGTATCCGTACAGGCGGTGCGCGGCGGCGTTCCAGAAGGTGATCTCGCCGTCGAGCGTCTTCATGAGAATGGCGTCCTGTGAGGACTCCACCAGCTCCCTGAACAGCTCATGCCGGCCCTCGGCGCCCCGCACGGTTTCCACAGACGTCATCGGTGCCTCGTTTCGCGTGCCTCCTGCCCCCTTGGGTGGCATGAGCGCTACTCCAGCACACGCGCCGCCGCCGGCCCGGGCCTGCGAGAAATTCGCCGTTATCGCTTCGCTGTTGTCGCTTTGTGCACGATGCGGACGGGGTCGGTGCCGCATCGGGACTGCGGGGCCGTGCCCCGCCCCGCAGCCCCGGACCCGTGCTTCAGGCCAGGAGCGCGGCGTGCTCCCGCGCCGACTCGGCGGCCCGCTCCAGGGACTGCCGCGCCGACTCCTCGGCCTGCGGCACCAGCTCGGCCATGGCGGGGTTGACGGCGGCCATCGTGAGCTCGCGCGTGATGACCTCGACCTGGAGGCCGAGCCCGTCGCCGAGCACCTTCTCCAGGTAGTTGGTGTCGAACTCGAAGCCCGCCCGCGGCGTGCCGGGGCGGTAGGAGCCGCCGCGCGAGGACGCGACCACGGCCCGCTTGCCGGACGGGGCCACGTCCGGGCCGAACGTCCGCCCCGCCAGGATGACGTGGTCGAGCCACGCCTTGAGGGTGGAGGGGATCGTGAAGTTGTACATGGGGGCGCCGATGAGGACCACGTCGGCCTTCTCGAACTCGGCGATCAGCTCCTCGCGCAGCGGCGGGACGGACGCGGCGGTGACGGTGGCGGCATCCAGGTGCGGCACGGGGGCGGCGGCCAGGTCGCGGTAGACGACGCTGCCCTGCGGGTGCTCCTCCTCCCAGGCCTTGCGGAAGGCGTCGGTGAGCCGGCGGGAGCCGGAACGCTCCAGGGGGGACAGGGACGAGTCGATGTGCAGCAGAACGGCCATGAGAGGTGCTCCTCGGTGGTGGGCGCGCGTGGCGCGCGGTATGCGGTGGACCGGCGCACGGGAGCGGCGCCGCTCACTGACTTCGTAAGCTGCTTACGAAGTAACAGTAGCGCACTTTTTGTTAGTGACTAAGTGGTAGGCGGTATCATGAAGGCATGGCAGAGGAGTGGCGGGACACGGGGCAGTGCGCAGGAGTGGGTGACGCGGTCGAGCGCGTCTTCCTTCTCCTGGGCAAACGCTGGAACGGCGTGATCCTCGCCAGCCTGATGAGCGGCCCCGGCCGCTTCGCCGAGCTGCGCCGCGCGGTCAACGGGATCAGCGAGCGCATGCTCTCCGACCGCCTCGCCGAGCTCGGAGAGGCCGGCCTGGTCGTCCGCGAAGTGGACGCGGGCCCGCCGCTGCGCGTCTCCTACCGGCTGACTCCCGCGGGCGAGGCCCTGCGGCCGGCCCTGCGGGAACTCGGCGACTGGGCCGAGCGGTTCCTGGGCGCGTCCGAGCGCGGCGGCTGCCCCTCCATGCGGCAGCCGCGGCCCGCGGACGCGCGGAACGCCTAGCGCCCCGGGCAGGCGCGGGGCCTGTCGCCCGGCCCTCGTTGAACAGATCTTCAATTGCATAAAAGTGCGGCTATGCGTATAGTCATGCCATCCAAGAGGAGGGTTCCATGGCGGTACGCGCAGCAGTGGCAGGGGCGAGTGGGTACGCGGGCGGCGAGCTGCTGCGTCTGCTGCTCGTCCACCCCGAGGTGGAGATCGGCGCCCTGACCGGGAACTCGAACGCGGGGCAGCGCCTGGGCGGCCTCCAGCCGCATCTTCTTCCGCTCGCCGACCGCGTCCTCGAACCGACGACCCCCGAGGTCCTCGCGGGCCACGACGTCGTGTTCCTGGCCCTGCCGCACGGGCAGTCCGCGGCCGTCGCCGAGCAGCTCGGCCCCGACGTCCTCGTCGTCGACATGGGCGCCGACTTCCGGCTGGAGGCCGCGGCGGACTGGGAGAGGTTCTACGGCAGCCCGCACGCGGGCACCTGGCCCTACGGCCTGCCCGAACTGCCCGGCCGCCGCGCCGCCCTGGCAGGCGCCAAGCGCGTGGCCGTGCCCGGCTGCTACCCCACCGCCGTCTCGCTCGCCCTCTTCCCCGCGTACGCCGCGGACCTGGTGGAGCACGAGGCGGTGATCGTCGCCGCCTCCGGCACCTCCGGCGCGGGCAAGGCCGCCAAGCCGCACCTGCTCGGCTCCGAGGTGATGGGCAGCATGTCGCCGTACGGCGTGGGCGGCGGGCACCGGCACACCCCCGAGATGGTCCAGAACCTCAGCGCCGCGGCCGGCGCCCCCGTCTCCGTGTCCTTCACGCCGACGCTGGCGCCGATGCCCCGCGGCATCCTCGCCACGTGCAGCGCGAAGGCCAGGGAGGGCGTCACCGCCGACAGCGTGCGGGCCGCGTACGAGAAGGCCTTCGCCGACGAGCCGTTCGTCCGGCTGCTGCCCGAGGGGCAGTGGCCCGCGACCGCCGCGGTGTACGGCTCGAACGCCGTGCAGATCCAGGCGGCGTACGACGAGAGCGCCGGCCGCGTCATCGTGATCAGCGCCATCGACAACCTCACCAAGGGCACCGCGGGCGGCGCCCTGCAGAGCATGAACATCGCCCTCGGCCTCGACGAGGCCACCGGGCTCACAACGATCGGAGTCGCGCCGTGAGTGTGACGGCAGCCAAGGGATTCACGGCGGCGGGCATCGCCGCCGGCATCAAGGAGAACGGCAACCCCGACCTGGCCCTCGTGGTCAACACCGGGCCCCGCCTGGCCGCCGCAGGAGTCTTCACCTCCAACCGCGTCAAGGCCGCCCCCGTCCTCTGGTCGGAGCAGGTGCTCAAGGGCGGCCTCGTCTCCGCCGTCGTCCTCAACTCCGGTGGTGCCAACGCCTGCACGGGGCCGCAGGGCTTCCAGGACACGCACGCCACCGCCGAGAAGGTCGCCGAGACGCTGTCGCTGAACGCGGGCGAGGTCGCCGTCGCCTCGACGGGGCTCATCGGCGTGACGCTCCCCATGGACAAGCTCCTGCCGGGCGTCGAGAAGGCCGCCGGTGAACTCTCCGCGCACGGCGGCGAGAAGGCCGCCATCGCCATCAAGACCACCGACAGCGTGCACAAGACCTCCGTGGCCGCCAGGGACGGCTGGACCGTCGGCGGCATGGCCAAGGGCGCGGGCATGCTCGCCCCCGGCCTCGCCACGATGCTCGTCGTGCTCACCACCGACGCCGACGTGGAGGCCGGTCTCCTGGACACGGCGCTGCGCGACGCCACCCGCGTCACCTTCGACCGGGTCGACTCCGACGGCTGCATGTCCACCAACGACACCGTCCTGCTGCTCGCCTCCGGCGCGTCCGGAGTCACCCCGGAGCACGCCGAGTTCGCCGACGCCGTCCGCGAGGTCTGCGCGGACCTCGGCCGCCAGCTCATCGGGGACGCCGAGGGCGCCAGCAAGGACATCAAGGTCGAGGTCGTGAACGCCGCGAGCGAGGCCGACGCCGTCGAGGTCGGCCGGTCCATCGCCCGCAACAACCTCCTCAAGTGCGCCCTGCACGGCGAGGACCCCAACTGGGGCCGGGTGCTCTCCGCCATCGGCACGACGTCCGCCGCCTTCGAGCCCGACCGGCTCAACGTCGCCATCAACGGCGTCTGGGTCTGCAAGAACGGCTCCGTCGGCGAGGACCGCGACCTGGTCGACATGCGCTACCGCGAGATCGTCGTCACCGCCGACCTCGCGGCCGGCGCCGAGACCGCGACGATCTGGACCAACGACCTCACCGCCGACTACGTCCACGAGAACAGCGCGTACAGCTCATGAGCGCGCGCAAGCACACCGCGCTGCCCAAGGCGCAGATCCTCGTCGAGGCGCTGCCCTGGCTGACCCGGCACCGCGGCAAGACCGTCGTCATCAAGTTCGGCGGCAACGCCATGGTCGACGAGGAGCTGAAGGCCGCCTTCGCCCAGGACGTGGTCTTCCTGCACCACGCCGGCCTCAAGCCCGTGGTCGTGCACGGCGGCGGCCCGCAGATCAGCAAGGCGCTGGACCGGCACGGCATCGTCAGCGAGTTCAAGGCGGGCCTCCGCGTCACCACCGAGGACGCGATGGACGTCGTACGCATGGTGCTCGCGGGACAGGTGCAGCGCGAACTGGTCGGCCTGCTCAACCGGCACGGCCCGCTCGCCGTCGGGCTCACCGGCGAGGACGCGCACACCATCACCGCCACCAAGCACCAGCCGCGCATCGAGGGCGAACTGGTCGACATCGGCCGTGTCGGCGAGATCACCGAGATCGACACGGGCGCCATCGAGGCGCTGCTCGCCGACGGCCGCATCCCGGTGGTCTCCTCGATCGCCCGCTCCGAGGACGACGGACATGTCTACAACGTCAATGCTGATACGGCGGCTGCGGCACTCGCTGCGGCGCTTGGCGCCGAGACCCTGATGGTCCTGACCGACGTCGAGGGGCTCTACGAGGACTGGCCCGACTCCGACGAGGTCATCAGCAGGCTCACCGCGCTGGAGCTCGAAAGGCTCCTGCCCGAGCTGGCCAGCGGCATGGTCCCCAAGATGGAGGGCTGTCTGCACGCCGTGCGCAACGGCGTGAACACCGCCCGGGTCATCGACGGGCGCGTCCAGCACTCGATCCTGCTGGAGATCTTCACCGACGAGGGCATCGGCACCATGGTCGTGCCCGACCGGATCGAGCCCGACCAGGCAGAGCCCGACCAGGCAGTGGGGGAGTCATGAGCAACCAGGAGCTGACCGCGCGCTGGCAGGGCGCGCTCATGGACAACTACGGCACGCCCAAGCTGCCCCTGGTGCGCGGCGAGGGCAGCAGGCTGTGGGACGCCGACGGCAACGCGTACGTCGACTTCGTCGGCGGCATCGCCGTCAACGCGCTCGGCCACGCCCACCCGGCCGTCGTCGAGGCCGTGAGCGCCCAGATCGGCGCCCTCGGCCATGTGTCGAACCTCTTCGTCGCCGAGCCGCCCGTCACGCTCGCCGAACGGCTGCTCCAGCTCTTCGGCCGTGCGGGGCGCGTGTACTTCTGCAACTCCGGGGCGGAGGCCAACGAGGGCGCCTTCAAGATCGGCAGGCTGACGGGCAGGCCGCACATGGTCGCCACCCAGGGCGGCTTCCACGGCCGGACCATGGGTGCGCTCGCCCTCACCGGACAGCCCGGCAAGCAGCAGCCGTTCGTCCCGTTGCCCGGCGAGGTCACGCACGTCCCGTACGGTGACGCCGAGGCGCTGCGGGCGGCGGTCACCACCGACACCGCCTTCGTGATCATCGAGCCGATCCAGGGCGAGAACGGCGTCGTGGTGCCACCCGCCGGGTACCTGAAGGCGGCCAGGGAGATCACCAGGGCCACCGGGACGCTCCTCGTCCTCGACGAGGTGCAGACCGGGATCGGGCGGACGGGGCACTGGTTCGAGCACCTGGCGCACGAAGGCGTCGAGCCCGACGTCGTCACACTCGCGAAGGGTCTCGGCGGCGGTCTGCCGCTCGGTGCGACCGTGGCGTTCGGCGCCGCGGCGGAGCTCTTCAGGCCCGGTCACCACGGCACGACGTTCGGCGGCAACCCCGTCGCGTGCGCCGCGGGGCTCGCCGTCGTCGACACCATCGCCGCGGAGGGGCTGCTGGAGAACACCAAGCGGGCCGGGGAGAAGCTGCGGGACACGATCGAGTCACTCGGTCACCCGCTCGTGAACCACGTCAGGGGCGCGGGCCTGCTGCTGGGTATCGTGCTCACCGAGCCGCTCGCGCCACGGGTGCAGCAGGCGGCTCAGGACGCCGGCTTCCTGGTGAACGTGCCCGCCCCCGATGTCGTACGGCTGATGCCGCCGCTGAACGTGCGCGACGACGAGGTGGACGCGTTCCTCCGGGCGCTGCCCGGCGTACTGGACAAGGCCGCCGAGACGGCCCACGGGGACGGACGATCCGGAGAATGAGACGACGATGAGCCAGGCGCAAGGCAACGAGCACGTCGACCACGCGGGTCCCGCCGTGCCGCAGACCCGCACGGCACGCCACCGCCGGATCGTGGACATCCTCAACCGGCAGCCGGTGCGCTCCCAGAGCCAGTTGGCGAAGCTGCTCGCGGACGACGGTCTGACCGTCACGCAGGCGACGCTCTCGCGGGACCTGGACGAGCTGAACGCGGTGAAGATCCGCAACGCCGAGGGCGACCTCATCTACGCGGTGCCGAGCGAGGGCGGATTCCGCACGCCGCGCGCGCCGCTCGGGGAGTCGGCCAAGGAGGAGCGGATGCGGCGGCTCTCCGCGGAGCTGCTGATCTCGGCGGAGGCGTCGGCGAACCTGGTCGTCCTGCGGACGCCGCCGGGGGCCGCGCAGTTCCTGGCCTCGGCGATCGACCAGGCCGAACTGCACGACATCCTCGGGACGATCGCGGGCGACGACACGCTCATGCTCATCAGCAGGGAACCGGCAGGGGGGCAGGCCCTGGCCGACCATCTCCTGCGGCTGGCCTCGAACGAATAGCGGACCCCTGGCGCTGGGTAGGCGCCTGACCTTGGGCGGGCCCTTCCCCTGGGCGGGCCGGCCTCGGGCGGGGCTCCTCGCCGGCTGCGCCCGGCTCGTCCTCAAAGCCCGGACGGGCTCGATCCGGCTGCCTGGGGTCCGGCCGGCCGGCGGGCCATCCAGGCCGCCACCAGCGCTCCCGACACGTTGTGCCAGACGGAGAAGACCGCCGCGGGGAGCGCGGCCAGCGGGCTGAAGTGGGCCGTGGCCAGCGACGCCGCGAGGCCGGAGTTCTGCATGCCCACCTCGAAGGCCATGGCGCGGGACGCCGGCGGGCCGAGGCGGGAGAGCTTGCCTGCGCCGTAACCCAGGGCCAGGCCGAGGCCGTTGTGGAGGACGACGGCGAGGAGGACCAGGGCCGCTGCCGACTTGATGGCCGCCGCGCTGCCCGCCACGACGATCGTGACGATGGCCGCGATCGTCAGCGCCGACAGCCACGGCAGCGCGCCGAGCACCCGGTCCACGTACCGCCCGAAGAGCAGCCGTACGAGCAGTCCGGCGATGACCGGGAGCAGCACGGTCTTGAGGATGTCCGTGACCATCGAGCCCGCGTCCACCGGCAGGTACTCACCCGCGAGCAGCAGCGTCAGCGGCGGGGTGATCAGGGGCGCGAGCACGGTCGAGACCGTGGCCACCGAGACCGAGAGCGCCACGTCGCCGCGGGCCAGGTACGTCACCACGTTCGAGGCCGTGCCGCTCGGCGCGCAGCCCACCAGGATGACGCCCGCGGCCAGTTGCGGCGAGAGCCCGAGCGCGTGGGCGATGAGCCAGCCGAGCCCGGGCATGATCACGTAGTGCGCGACGAGCCCGAGCGCGACGGCCCAGGGGCGCTTGACCACGCCCTGGAAGTCCAGCGGGGTCATGGTCAGGCCCATGCAGAACATCACCACGCCGAGCAGGTACGGGACGTTCGTGCCCCAGCCCTCGAAGGTTCCGGGCGCGAGGAGGCCGAGGGCGCCGGCCGCCAGGACGAGGACGGGGAAGACCGTGACGGCGCGGCGGGCGGCCTTGTCGGCGGCGCCCGGCGCCTCGGCCGGGTCGTGGAGCTTCTGTTCGGGTTGCACGGCGCGATGCAACGCCCCGGCCGTCCCGCACGCAACCCCGTCTCGGTATGTGGTCGCTACACGGAACCGGTCGGCTCCGGGGCGGCCGGTTCGGTGGCGGCGGGTTCGGGGACGGTCACCCCCGGCGGGGTGGGCGGCAGGGGGAGCGGGAGCCCCGGCAGCCCGTCGATGCTCCGGGCGATGTGCTCCTTCTTCTCGAAGTACGCGTTGAGCGACGCGTCGTCCTCGCGCGCGAACCGCTTGGCGTGCAGATCGCGGTCCTCGTCGTACGACATGAACGGCACCGCGTAGCCGCAGGTGTCGCGGATGAGGTCCGCCGTCACGACGATGACGGCCCGCAGGCCGTGCTGGTCGGGGCCGCTGTCGGGGAAGTGGCCGAGGAGCCCCGGGAAGCGCGGGTCGTCGCGGAAGACGGGCTCGCCTCGGCCGTGCACCCGGACGATGTTGGGCGGGCCCTGGAAGGCGCACCACATGAGGGTGATGCGGCCGTTCTCGCGAAGGTGCGCGATGGTCTCGGCGTTGCTGCCCGCGAAGTCCAGGTAGGCGACGGTCAGTTCGTCGATGATGGCGAAGGAGCCCTTGAGGCCCTTGGGCGAGAGGTTGATCGTGCCGTCGTCGGCGAGGGGCGCGGTCGCCGTGAAGAACATCGGCTGCTCCTCGATGAAGGTGCGCAGCCTGCCGTCTATGCGTTCGTAGGTCTTTCCCATGTCCACGGATTATTCGCCCTGGCTCGGCGGATGTCCGACGACTTCGGTCGACACGTGCCGGCGCGTTCGACCGACGCACGCGGCCGGTCGTCGTCGATTGACGAATCATGCAGAGTTCTGCATACTCATGCATGCATGGTGAGGGGCGGCGTACGAGCCGCCGTGGAGAGCCCGCGCTTCGAAGGAGCACGTAGTGAGCAGCAACAGCGGTGACGTCCGGCTCTGGGGCGGACGGTTCGCCGACGGCCCCGCCGAGGCCCTGGCGAAGCTGTCCGCGTCCGTCCACTTCGACTGGCGCCTCGCGCCGTACGACATCGCCGGGTCCCGTGCCCACGCGCGCGTCCTGCACAAGGCGGGCCTGCTCACCGAGGACGAGCTGACCCGCATGCTGGCCGGGCTGGACCAGCTCGAAGCGGACGTGGCCGACGGTTCGTTCGTCGGCGCCGTCGCCGACGAGGACGTGCACACCGCCCTGGAGCGCGGCCTCCTCGAGCGGCTCGGCCCCGATCTCGGCGGCAAGCTGCGGGCCGGACGGTCCCGCAACGACCAGGTGGCGACGCTCTTCCGGATGTATCTGCGGGACCACGCGCGGATCATCGGCGGTCTCATCGCCGACCTTCAGGGCGCGCTCGTCGGCCTCGCCGAGGCGCACCCGGACGTCGCCATGCCGGGGCGCACGCACCTCCAGCACGCGCAGCCGGTCCTCTTCGCCCACCACGTCCTGGCGCACGTCCAGTCCCTCTCCCGGGACGCCGAGCGGCTGCGGCAGTGGGACGCCCGCACGGCCGTGTCGCCGTACGGCTCGGGCGCGCTCGCCGGGTCGTCCCTCGGGCTCGACCCGGAGGCCGTCGCCAAGGAGCTGGGCTTCGAGCACGGGAGCGCGGGCAACTCCATCGACGGCACCGCCTCGCGCGACTTCGCCGCAGAGTTCGCCTTCGTCACCGCGATGATCGGCGTGAACCTCTCCCGGATCGCCGAGGAGATCATCATCTGGAACACGAAGGAGTTCTCCTTCGTCACCCTCCACGACGCCTTCTCGACCGGTTCCTCGATCATGCCGCAGAAGAAGAACCCGGACATCGCCGAGCTGGCGCGCGGCAAGTCGGGCCGCCTCATCGGCAACCTGACGGGCCTGATGGCCACCCTCAAGGCCCTCCCGCTCGCCTACAACCGCGACCTCCAGGAGGACAAGGAGCCGGTCTTCGACTCCTGCGACCAGCTCGAAGTGCTGCTGCCCGCCTTCACCGGCATGATGGCCACGCTCACCGTCAACCGCGAGCGCATGGAGGAGCTGGCCCCGGCCGGCTTCTCGCTCGCCACCGACATCGCCGAGTGGCTGGTCAAGCAGGGCGTGCCGTTCCGCGTCGCGCACGAGGTCGCGGGCGAGTGCGTGAAGGTCGCCGAGGCGGAGGGCAAGGAGCTCGACGCCCTCACCGACGAGCAGTTCGCGAAGATCTCCGAGCACCTCACCCCCGAGGTCCGCACCGTCCTGAACGTGCCGGGCGCGCTCGCCTCCCGCGACGGCCGCGGCGGTACGGCGCCCTCGGCGGTCGCCGTACAGCTCGCCGAGGTCAAGGCGGACCTGGCGGCCCAGCGGGAGTGGGCGAACGCCCGTACGTGACGTGAGGTCACGGGCGTCGCGGGCCCCGCGGGTTACGTTGTCGGGAACGCCCGTACGACCACCCTCCGAGGAGTCCGCGATGCCCTTCGCCCGGCTGGCCGCAGCCACGACCCCGACCGCGCACCTGGGGCTCGGCCTCGCCGCCGTCGGCAGGCCCGGCTACATCACCCTGGGCAGGGAGGGCGACCTGCCGGTCGCCCGCAGCGTCGAGGCCCTGCGCGAGCGCACCTTCGAACTGCTCGACGCCGCGTACGCGACGGGCGTCAGGTACGTCGACGCCGCCCGCTCGTACGGCCGCTCCGAGGAGTTCCTCGGCGAGTGGCTGCGGGCCAGGCCCGACGCGCGGGACGTCGTCGTCGGCAGCAAGTGGGGCTACACGTACACGGCGGACTGGCGCATCCACGTCGAGGGCCCGCACGAGGTCAAGGACCACGGCGCCGCCGCCTACGACCGTCAGCGCGCGGAGACGGCCGGACTGCTCGGCGACCGGCTCGACCTCTACCAGGTCCACTCCGTCACGCCCGGGAGCCCGGCGCTCGCCGACAAGGAGCTGCACGCCCGGCTCGCCGCGCTGGCCGCCGAGGGCGTGACCGTCGGCCTCTCCGTGAGCGGCCCCGACCAGGCGTCCGCGATCCGCGCCGCCCTCGCGGTGACGGTCGACGGGGAACCGCTCTTCCGCACCGTCCAGGCCACGTACAACCTCCTGGAGACCTCGGCGGGCCCCGCGCTCGCCGAGGCCCATGACGCCGGGCTCACCGTCATCGTCAAGGAAGGCGTGGCCAACGGCAGGCTCGCCGCCGCCCCGCACGCGCCCGCCGCGCTGCGCGAGGCCGCCGAGCGGACGGGGTACGGCTGCGACGCCGTGGCGCTCGCGGCGGTGCTGCGCGAGCCGTGGTCGGGCGTGGTCCTGTCCGGCGCGGCGACCTCGGCCCAGCTGGTGTCGAACCTGCACGCCGCCGCGGTCGACCTCGACGCGGACACCGCCGAGCGGCTGAAGGGGCTCGCGGAGGAGCCGGGGGAGTACTGGGCGCGGCGCGCGGAGCTGCCCTGGCACTGAGAGGCGCACCCCCGTGGTGAGACGTCACTGTCTCACATGTTCTATGGTTGTCTCATGTCAGTCGATCGCGACCAGGTCCTGCGCAGCGCCGCCGCCCTGCTCACCCGCAAGGCCACGTCCACCATGGACGAGGTCGCCCGCGCCGCGGGCATCAGCCGGGCCACCCTGCACCGCCACTTCGCGGGGCGCGACGCGCTCGTCCGCGCGCTGGAGGAGCTGGGACTCCAGGAGTGCGAGGCCGCCCTCGACCGGGCCGAGCTGGACGCGGGCGGTGTGCCGGACGCGCTGCGGCGCCTGGTCGAGGAGATCGAGCCGGCCGCCGGGCTCCTCGCGTTCCTGTACACGGAGAACCAGCTCTTCGAGGGCGACACCCAGCACGACGGCTGGGCCCACATCGACGCCCGCCTGGCCGCGCTCTTCCGCAGGGGCCAGGAGAGCGGGGAGCTCCGCATCGACCTGACGCCCGCCTGGCTCACGGAGGCGTTCTACGGCCTCATCGGCTCCGGCGCCTGGGCCGTGCAGGACGGCCGGGTGGCCGCCAAGGACTTCTCGTACATGATCGCCGAGCTGCTGATCGGCGGCGCACAGCGGAGAGTGGACTCATGACCAGCATCAAGGAGCGGACCAGGCCGGACGCGGAGCGCGGCGCGGCCCGCTGGCTCGCGCTCGCCGTGCTCGTCCTCGCCGTCCTCCTGGTCGCCGTCGACGCGACCGTGCTCGGCCTGGCGACGCCGTACATCAGCGAGGACCTCGAACCCTCCGGCACGCAGCTGCTGTGGATCGGTGACGTCTACTCCTTCGTCATCGCGGGCCTGCTCGTCTCCATGGGCAGCCTCGGCGACCGGATCGGCAGGAAGAAGCTGCTGCTCTGCGGAGCGGTGGCCTTCGGCGCGGTGTCCGTCCTCAACTCCTATGCCACGAGCCCGGAGCTGATGATCCTGGCCCGTGCGCTGCTCGGCGTGGCGGGCGCGACCCTGATGCCGTCCACCCTCGCGCTGATCCGCAACATCTTCCACGACCCGCGCGAGCGGAGCCTCGCCGTCGGCATCTGGGGCGCCATGGCCTCGGCGGGCGCGGCCGTCGGGCCCGTCGTCGGCGGCTTCCTGCTCGAACACTTCTGGTGGGGCTCGGTCTTCCTCATCAACCTGCCGGTGATGGCGGTTCTCGTCCTGGTCGGCATCAAGCTGCTGCCCGAGTCGAAGAACCCGGCGCCGGGCCCCTGGGACCTGCTGAGCGTCCTGCTCTCCCTGGTCGGCATGATCGCCGTCGTGTACGCCATCAAGGAGGCGGCGGCGCACGGGCTCCGCTGGGACGCCGTGGCGGCGGCGGTGGTCGGTGTGGCCGCGCTGACCTGGTTCGTACGCCGTCAGCTCACGCTGCGCGCACCGCTCCTCGACATGCGGCTCTTCAGCAACCGCGGCTTCTCCGGGGCGGTCCTCGCCGACCTGCTGACCGTGCTCGGCCTCTCCGGCCTGGTCTTCTTCCTCTCCCAGTTCCTGCAACTCGTGCAGGGCAGGAGGCCGTTCGAGGCCGGCCTCGCCGAACTGCCCGCCGCCGTGGGGGCGGTCGCCGCGGGCCTGATCGCGGGCGTGGTGGCCCGGCGGTTCTCCGTACGGATCGTGGTCGCGGGCGGGCTCGCGGCGGTGGGGCTCTCGCTCGCCGTGCTCACGGGGCTGAGCCAGCACACCGGCTATCCGCTGCTCGGCGCCTCGCTGCTGGTGGTCGGCATCGGCGCGGGCTTCTCGTTCACCGTGACGGCCGACGTGATCCTCTCCAGCGTGCCCAAGGAGCAGGCGGGCGCGGCCTCCGCGGTCTCGGAGACGGCGTACGAACTGGGCGCGGCCCTCGGCATCGCGCTGCTCGGCTCCATCGTGACGGGCGTCTACCGCGACTTCACGGCGCCGCCGGGCACCCCGTCCGACGTGGCGTCGGCCGCCCACGAGTCACTGGGCGGCGCGGTCGAATCGACGCGGGACCTTCCCCCTCACGAGGCGGAAGCGCTCCTGCACGCGGCCCAGACGTCCTTCGTGGACGGCCTGCGGTTCGCCTCCGGCGTGGGGGCGGTGGTCCTGCTGGCCACGGCCGTGGTGGCGTGGTTCCTGCTGAAGGGCCAGGAACTGGAGGACGGCGTCGAGCACTGAGCGGCCGGGGGCGCGGGGCTCAGTGCCACGAGGCGACGCCCGGGGCAGGGGTTCAGGGGCGCGGGGAACCGCGCGACCAGCGACGACGAACTGGCGGGCGAAAACCGGGCCCGCGAAAACCGGGCCCGCGAAAACCGAAAACCGGGGACGGAGCCGCTCAGGCCCCGCGGGTCTACGCCGCCTTCGCCTTCGTGGCGTACATGTCCACGTACTCCTGGCCCGACAGCAGCATGACCTCCGTCATCACGGAGTCCGTCACGGCCCGCAGCACGTAGCGGTCGCGGTCCATGCCGTCGTACCGGGAGAACTCCATCGCCTCGCCGAAGCGGACCGTCACCTTGCCGGGGCGCGGCACGCCCTTGCCGCCGGGCTGGAGCTTGTCCGTGCCGATCATCGCGAAGGGGACGACGGGCGCGCCGGTCATCAGGGTCAGCCGGGCGATGCCCGTGCGGCCCCGGTAGAGCCGCCCGTCGGGGGAGCGCGTGCCCTCGGGGTAGATGCCGAAGACCCTGCCGTCGTCGAGGATGCGACGCCCCGTCATCAGCGCGGCCACACCGCCGCGGCCGCCGTCGCGGTCCACCGGGATCATGCCGACGCCCGTGAAGAACCACGCCATGAGGCGGCCCTTGAGGCCCTTGCCGGTGACGTACTCGTCCTTGCCGATGAAGTACACCGGGCGGTTGGTCACGAGCGGCAGGATCATCGAGTCGATGAACGTCAGGTGGTTGCCGGCCAGGATGACCGGTCCGGTCCCGGGGATGTTCTCGGCGCCCTCTACCCGTGGACGGAACATCAGGCGCAAGATCGGTCCGAGCACTGCCTTGATGAGCGCTAGACGGGACAACGAGCCCTCCGGGTTCAACGGGTCGACGAGGTGAATGACGGGTAAGTGCAGGTGAGTACGGTACTCGCGGGTCACCGTCTCTCGCACATCGGGTTCACGCCTTCGACACGCGGCGATGACCCGGCCCCGTGCGAAGCCGCCCGGGAGCGTGGCCCTCGCGAAGACGGTATCCCCGTGCGGCGGGTGTGGCCCGAAGCAGTGGTCCTTGTCACGCACACACTTCTCTCCGCGTAGCGAAGGTTCCGTACGCCTGCCCCCTCCATCGTGCGCCCATTCGCCATATCGCGTCATCCTGACGTTCCGTCCAGGGTCTCCCTCTGGTCACTCCCGGCCACCTACGATCAGTCCCGCTTTGTCAGGTGCAAGGCAGCGGTACATCGGGAGGAGCGCCAATGGCGACGCAGGAGTCGGGTCAGCAGCAGCCGGGGACGAACCGGGGTCGGCGAGCGGTACTGGGGGCGGCGGTCCTCGGCGCGGGCGCCGCCGCGATCGGACTGCCCGGCGTGGCGAGAGCCGAGGCGCGGCACGGACACGGGCACGGCGGGGGCGGATACAAGAGCCTGCCGAAGCCGACCGTCGTCGCGCACCGGGGCGCCAGCGGCTACCGGCCCGAGCACACGCTCGGCGCCTACCAGCTCGCCCTGGACATGGGCGCGCACGTCATCGAACAGGACGTCGTGCCCACCAAGGACGGCCACCTGGTGTGCCGTCACGAGAACGACATCACCGCGACCACCGACGTCGCGGCACACCCCGAGTTCGCCTCCCGCAAGACCACGAAGTCCGTGGACGGCGCCTCGCTCACCGGCTGGTTCACCGAGGACTTCACCCTCGCCGAGCTGAAGACCCTGCGCGCCAAGGAGCGCATCCCGGGCACGCGCCGGAACAACACCCTCTACGACGGCCGCTGGGCGGTGCCCACCCTGGAGGAGGTCTTCCGGTGGGCCGAGAAGGAGGGCCGCAAGCGGGGCAGGGAGATCTGGCTGCACATCGAGACCAAGCACCCCACCTACTTCCGCAAGCTGGGCCTCGGCCTGGAGGAGCCGCTCGCCAAGCTGCTGCGCCGCTACGGCCGGCACACGAAGAACTCGCCGAACTTCCTGCAGTCCTTCGAGCCCAGCAGCATCCAGCGCCTGGCCAAGCTGGTCTCCGCGCCGCGCGTCGTCCTGCTGTCCGGTGCGAAGACGCGCCCCTGGGACTTCGTGGAGGCGGGCGACCCGCGCACCGTCGCCGACCTGATCACGCCCAAGGGCCTGCGGTGGATGGCCGGCTACGCGCAGGGCATCGGCCCGACCCTCGACCTGGTCATCCCGCGCACGTCCGACGGCGCCCTCGGCGCCCCGACCACGCTCGTCGAGGACGCGCACGCCGCACGGCTGATCCTGCACCCGTACACGATGCGCAACGAGAACACCTTCCTGCCGGTGGACTTCAGGAAGGGCGCCGACCCGAGCGCCTACGGCGACGCCTTCGGCGCGTTCAAGGCCTACTTCGAGACGGGCATCGACGGCATCTTCTCCGACAACTGCGACACCGCGCTCCTCGCGGCCGCGGACTTCGTCAACGACTGACCGTCCGCACCCCGGTCGGGGTGAGGAAACGCCGCCCCGGAAACCTCCGTCCGGGAGCGGCGCGTCCCGCCGTGCATGACGTACGAGGCCCTGCCCACGCTCATCCTCGCCCTGCGGCCGCTGCTCGCCGCCGAGGCGTCCGCCGAGACCCTCGGCCCCGGCGCCGACCCCGGCGACCTGGAGCAGACGGTGTGGCTGCGGCTCCTGGAGCGCCTGGCGGCCGAGGGGCCGCCCGCCGACCCGGCCCTGTGGCTGCGCGGCACGGTCCGGGCCGAGGCGCGCCGCAGCCGCCGTACCGCCGGACGGGAGACCGCCTACGCGGCGGAGCCCGCCGACGACCACCGGCGCGGCCCCGAGGACCGCGTCCTGGGGGCCGACCGGCGCGCCGCCCTGCACGCGGCGGTCCGCAGACTGCCCGGCCGCTGCCCCCGCCTCATGGCCGCGCTCCTGTCCCCCAGGGACCTCACCTACCGGGAAATCGCAGGAGCGTTGGGAATGTCACAGGGGAGTCTGGGGCCGGAACGTTCCCGCTGCCTGGGATGCCTGCGCAGAATGCTCGCGGCAGAGGTTGCGTCTCCCGGCCCGTGGGGAAGGGAGTGAGGGACAACCGGTGGAGCAGGTGAGCGGGAGGCATGCACACATGGGCATGAGCGTGACCATCTCGGAGGCGGCCGAAGCGGACGCCGAACAGATCCTCAAACTGCAGTACCTCTGCTACCAGAGCGAGGCGGAGCTCTACGGCGACTACTCGATCGAGCCGCTGACCCAGACCCTCGACTCCATCAAGGCCGAGCTGACCTCGGGGACGGTGCTCGTGGCGCGCCTCGGCGACGAGGTGGTGGCCTCCGTGCGCGGCACGGTCGACGCGGACGGCACGGCCCGTATCGGAAAGCTCATCGTCCACCCGCGCATGCAGCGGCACGGTCTCGGCGGGCGGCTCCTCGACGCGGTCGAGCGGCGCCTCGGCGCCGCGGGCGCCGCGAAGTGCTTCCAGCTCCTGTCGGGCCACCGCAGCGAGCAGAACCTCCAGCTCTACCGGAAGCACGGATACGCCCCCGTGGGCACGCAGTACGTGAACGAGCGGCTCACCCGGATCACGCTCGCCAAGGACATCCCGGCCGACGCCTTCGTGACCAGCGCCTAGCGCTCCGCCGCCGGTGTCCCCGCGTCCCTACCGGGGCGCGGTCCGGCGGGCCCTCCGCAGCCAGAAGATCGCCGTCACCGGCAGGATCACCGGGATGAACAGGTACCCCATCCCGAAGTCCGACCAGACCGTGGCGTCGGGGAACGCGGAGGGCTCCGCGAGGGTCCAGGCGCCGACGCCCAGCACGCCGACCAGCTCGGCGGCGCAGCACACCAGCGCCGCCCTGCGGGCCGTGTCCCCGCCACGCACCAGCGAGTACGTGATGAAGCCGTAGACGAGGCCCGCGAGCGCGGAGAGCGAGTACGCCAGCGGGGCCTTGCCGAAGTCCGTGGAGATCTGCACGGCGGAGCGCGACACCGCGCCGACGACCATCACGCCGTACAGCCAGACCAGCAGGATGCCGGGGCCGGTGATCAGCTTCTGCCCGCGGCCCGCGGGCGCCTCGTTCTCCTCGGGCTCGGTCACGGTCATCTCAGCCACCCCAGATGTCGTAGAGCCGCACTTCGAGCACGGCGAGGACCACGCCGCCCGCGGCGACCGTCGCCGAGCCCCAGCGGGTGCGCTCGGCCAGGGACATGAAACCCGCGGCGGGGACGCAGGCGAAGGAGCCGAGCAGATACGCCACGAAGATCGTCGCGCCCTGCTCCGGGTCCTCCCCGCGAGCCAGCCGGACGATGCCCACGATCAGCTGCGCCAGGGCGAGAACGGTCACCACGCCCATGCCGATGAAGTGCCAGTCCTTGGTCGGCTGGTCGCGGTAGGCGGCGAAACCGCACCAGGCGGCGAGGGCGAGCGCGGCCACCGCGGTCGCGATCGTCAGGGCGTCAAGCATGCCCGTGACTTTATTACGGCCCCTTTGACCCGATGCGCGTGCCCCCGGGGTCCCCGGCGGGCCGACCGTGGCGTTGACCACAACGCGCCACGCCCCGAGCCGCCGGCGGACGAGGCCGTCCGGGGCCCTCTCCGCCGCATCGGCGCAGGCCACGGCGGACCGGGCGGGGATCGCGCCCGCCGGACGGACCGCCCGCACCGGTCGTCCGCGCCCGTCCCACGCCTGTCCGCATTCCGGACAGCGGTGGCGGCCCGGCCTCTCACGCGTGTTTTACTTGGCCCATGACCACGACGAGCAGCCGCACCCTTGCGACCGAGGCGATGACGACGCCCGGTGCTCGTTGTATGTGTCGAATGTGCGCCTTCTGAGGGCCCCCGCACCACCTCTGAGCCTCGCGCCCCGAAGCGAAGCCGCTGTGCCGCGCCCCTGCACGACGTACGCGATGTAAGCCGTACCGACGCAGGAAGCGAGCCCGCCCCGCGCACACGTCCTCCGGTTCACCTCGCCACCGCGAGAACCGTGCCGCGTTCCGAACGAATGCCCCGTGCCCGGCCACATCCGCGCCGCGCACTCGACAGTGACGGAATCCCCTGTGATCACCACTTCCGGCCTCACCAAGGTCTACCGCTCACGCGGTCGTGAAGTAACCGCTCTCGACGGAGTCGACCTGCACGTCCGCGAGGGTGAGGTGTACGGCGTCATCGGCCAGTCAGGCGCCGGCAAATCCTCCCTGATCCGCTGCGTCAACCTCCTGGAGCGCCCCACCTCCGGCACCGTGACCGTCGCCGGTCAGGACCTCACCGCCCTCGCCGGCCGCGGCCCGCGCGCGGGCAAGGAGCTGCGCGAGGCCCGCAGCCGCATCGGCATGGTCTTCCAGCACTTCAACCTGCTGTCCTCGCGCACCGTGCAGGACAACGTCGAGCTGCCGCTCGAAATCCTCGGCCTCTCCGGCCAGGCACGCTCCCGCAAGGCCCTCGAACTGCTCGACCTGGTCGGCCTCGCCGACAAGGCCCGGTCCTACCCGGCGCAGCTCTCCGGCGGCCAGAAGCAGCGCGTCGGCATCGCCCGCGCGCTCGCCGGCGACCCCAAGGTGCTGCTCTCCGACGAGGCCACCAGCGCCCTCGACCCGGAGACCACCCGCTCCATCCTCCAGCTCCTGCGCGACCTCAACCAGCAGCTCGGCCTGACCGTCCTGCTCATCACCCACGAGATGGACGTCGTCAAGAGCGTCTGCGACTCCGCCGCCCTCATGGAGAGCGGGCGGATCGTCGAGTCCGGCACCGTCAGCGAACTGCTCGCGACGCCCGGCTCCGAGCTGGCCGCCGCGCTCTTCCCGGTCAGCGGCGACACCACGGGCGACGACCGCACCGTCGTCGACGTGACGTTCCTCGGCGAGGCCGCCACCCGGCCCGTCATCTCCCAGCTCTCCCGCACGTACAACATCGACATCTCGATCCTGGGCGCCGCGATGGACACCGTCGCGGGCAAGCAGGTCGGCCGGATGCGCATCGAGCTGCCCGGCCGCTTCGAGGACAACGTCGTGCCCATCGGCTTCCTGCGCGAGCAGGGCCTCCAGGTCGACATCGCGGGCGAGGACCCCGCGCCGACGCCGGAGAGCGAGCCGCAGCTGGTCAAGGAAGGTGCCAAATGACCTGGTCGGAGATGCAGCCCCTGCTGGAGCAGGCCTGTTGGGACACCCTCTACATGGTGGGCTGGTCGACGCTCATCGCCGTCGTCGCCGGACTGCCGCTGGGCGTCCTGCTCGTCCTCACCGAGCGCGGCGCGCTCCTCCAGAACGCCGTGCTCAACAAGGTCATCGGGCAGGTCGTGAACATCGCCCGCTCGATGCCCTTCATCATCCTGATGGTGGCTCTCATGGGCTTCACCCGCTGGATCACCGGCACCACCATCGGCCGCGAGGCCGCCCTCGTGCCGCTGGCCGTCGGCGCCATCCCGTTCTTCGCGCGCCTGGTGGAGACCTCGATCCGTGAGGTCGACGGCGGTCTCGTCGAGGCCGTGCAGTCGATGGGCGGCTCCACCTGGACCGTCGTGCGCAAGGTCCTCGTCCCCGAGTCGCTGCCCTCGCTGATCTCCGGCGCCACCACCACGATCGTCGCCCTCATCGGCTACTCCGCGATGGCGGGCACGGTCGGCGGCGGCGGCCTCGGCGACCTCGCGCTGCGCTACGGCTACCAGCGCTTCGAGACCGAGCTGATGTGGATCACGGTGGCGATCCTCGCCGTGGTCATCTCGATCATCCAGTTCGTCGGCGACTACACCGCCCGCAGGCTGCACAAGCGCGGCGGCGGCTCGGCCCCGCTGCTGCTCTTCCGGCCGCTGCGCGGCGCGCTGCCCGGCACCGCCACCGCCGAGACGCCCACCAAGACCGGCTGACCGGGGGCGACCCCGCAGTCTTCCCCGCCCACCCGGCGGGGCCGCACCACCCATGGAGAAAGGCACTTTTCGTGCGTAACACCGCCAAGATCACCACCGCTGTCCTCGCCGCCGGAGCCCTCACCCTCGGGCTCACCGCCTGCGGCTCCGACAAGGGCGCCGCCGACAAGGACGGCCCGCTCATCGTCGCCGCCACCCCGACGCCGCAGGGCGAGATCCTGTCGTACGTCCAGAAGAACCTCGCCAAGAAGGCGGGCCTCGACCTCGAGGTCAAGGAGTTCACGGACTACGTCACCCCGAACACCGCCGTCCAGCAGGGCGAGGTCTTCGCCAACTACTTCCAGCACAAGCCGTACCTGGACGACTTCAACAAGAAGAACGGCACGGACATCGTGCCCGTCGCGGGAGCCACGGTTCACCTGGAGCCGCTCGGTGTGTACTCCAAGAGCCTCAAGAAGCTCGGCGACCTGAAGAACGGCTCCACCGTCGCCGTCCCGAACGACACCACCAACGAGGCGCGCGCGCTCAAGCTCCTCGCGGACAACGGCCTCATCGAGCTCAAGAAGGGCGTCGGCTACGAGGCGACCCCCAAGGACATCGCGAAGAACCCCAAGAACCTGAAGTTCAAGGAGCTGGAGGCCCCCACGCTGCCCCGCAGCCTGGGTGACGTCGACGCCGCGGTGATCAACGGCAACTACGCCCTGGAGGCGAAGCCCGCCCTCAGCCCCGCCAAGGACGCCATCGTCGCCGAGAAGGCCAAGGGCAACCCCTACGGCAACTTCCTCGCCGTCAAGAAGGGCGACGAGGACGACCCGCGCGTGAAGAAGCTCGCCAAGCTCCTCACCTCGCCCGAGGTCAAGAAGTTCATCGAGGACAAGTACGACGGCGCCGTCGTCGCGGCGTTCTGACCATGCGTACGTCCCTCATCGCCGCCGCGGCCGGGTCCCTCGCCCTCACGCTGGGGCTCACCGCGTGCGGCGCGGACACGGGCGGCGGCTCGGGCGACACGCTCGTCGTCGGGGCCACCCCGACCCCGGCCGGCGAGGTCCTCGCGTACATCAAGGACAACCTCGCCGAGAAGGCGGGCCTCGACCTGCGGATCACGGAGTTCACGGACTACGTCACGCCGAACACCGCGCTCCAGGAGGGCTCCCTCGACGCCAACCTGTACCAGCACACCCCGTACCTCGAGGACTTCAACGCGTCCAAGAAGACGGACCTGGTCCCGGTGACCGAGGTGTACCTGCCGCCCATGGGCGTGTACGCGAAGAAGACCAAGGACGTGCGGGCGCTCCGCCCCGGCGCGACCGTGGCCGTCCCCAACGACACGACCAACGAGGGCCGCGCGCTCCAGCTCCTCGCCTCCCGGGGCGTCATCGGGCTCAAGAAGGGCGTCGGCGGCGCCGCCACGCCCGGGGACATCACGTCCAACCCGAAGAAGCTGGACATCAAGCCGCTCGACCCGGCGCAGCTCCCGCGCTCGCTCGACGACCTCGACGCGGCGGTCATCAACAACAACTACGCGCTGGACGCCGGGCTCAGCCCCAAGAAGGACGCCATCCTCCTGGAGTCCCCGAAGGGCAATCCCTACAACAACGTCCTCGCGGCCAAGAAGGGCGAGCAGGACGATCCGCGGATCGCGAAGCTGGCGGAACTCCTGACGTCGCCCGAGGTGGAGAAGTTCATCGAGGACGAGTACCAGGGTTCCGTCCTGCCCGTCGCGGGGCGCTGAACGGCGTCCCGCGCGCGGGACGCCCGCACCGCGGCCGCGGGGTCCCCTCCCGGCGAAGGAGAGGACCCCGTGGTGCGTCTGCGCCTGTGCATGCTGCATGCTGGGCACTTCGGAAGGCCTGAAGGTGAAGGTCCTCGAGGTCTAAGACGGTTATGGAGCGGCGCATGACAACAGCCTCCTCGGGCTCCTCCGCACATCAGGTGTTCCCCGACATCTCCATCAGCACGGAGCGGCTGGTGCTGCGCCCCCTCGAAGAGGCGGACGTCCCCGCGTACGCGGAGATGATGAACGACGAACTCGTCACGGCCTGGACCTCCGTGCCCGAGCCCTACACCGAGGAACACGCGCGCACCTGGATCACCCGCCTCGCCCCCGCCGAGCGCACCGAGGGCCGCGGCATCGTCCTCGCCGTCACCGAGTTCCTCACCCAGCGCCTTGTGGGCATCATCCAACTCCGCGCCACCGACTGGCGGGTGCGCTCGACGGAGCTGAGCTACGTCGTCGCCCCCTGGGCCCGCGGCGAGGGCTACGCCTCCGAGGCCGCGCTCGCCACCGCCGAATGGCTCTTCCGCGACCGCGGGTTCGAACGCGTCGAACTGCGCACCGCCGCCGACAACACCGCCGCCCAGCAGGTCGCCCAGAAGATCGGCTGCATCAGCGAGGGCGTCCTGCGCGGCGCCTGGATAGCCCGCGTCAGGAACGGCGGCGACCCCTTCGGCGGCTGGCTCGACGCGCGCACCGACCTCATCGTGTGGAGCCTCCTCCCCGAAGACCTCGAAGGCGTCTCCGAGAGCCTCGCCGAGAGCGGCTTCTCCGCCTTCTCCGACTGGAACTGAACCGGGGCCGCCCCGGCGCACCCGACCCACCCCCGCCACCCGGCGCACACGCTGCGCAGCAGGTACGCTCGCCCCTGGCCGCGTGCGCGGTCGCACCCCGCGTCACCGCCCCCGCACACACGACCCGCGAGAACCCAGGAGACGAAACGACGATGGCCGACCGGGTCACGGTGATCGGCTGGGACGGTACGCCGCTGACCGCCGCGGCACGTTCCGCGCTCAGCGCCGCCACGCTCGTGGCGGGCGCCGCCCACCACCTGGCACTGGACGAGGTCCCCGCCCGCGCCGAGCGGATCCGCCTCGGCAGCGTGAGCCTCGCCGCCCGCCGCATCGCCGCCCACCGCGGCACCGCCGTGGTCCTCGCCGACGGCGACCCCGGCTTCTTCGGAGTCGTACGCACCCTGCGCGCCCCCGAGTTCGGCCTGGAGGTCGAAGTGGTGCCCGCCGTCTCCTCCGTCGCCCAGGCGTTCGCCCGCGCGGGCATGCCCTGGGACGACGCGGAGGTCGTGGTCGCCCACCGCCGCACGCTGCGCCGCGCCGTCAACGTCTGCCGCGCCCACCCCAAGGTCGCCGTCCTCACCTCGCCCGGCGCGGGCCCCGCCGAACTCGGCCTGCTGCTCCAGGGCGTCCACCGCACCTTCGTGATCTGCGAGGAACTCGGCACCGACCGCGAACAGGTCTCCGTCGTCACCTCGGACAAGGCCGCCGACCACTCCTGGCGCGACCCGAACGTCGTCATCGTCATCGGGGGCACCGCCGCCTCGCCCGACACCGGCTGGATCGCCGGGCGCGAACCGGCCACCTCGCCGCGCGGCTGGGCGCTGCCCGCCGCCGAGTACGGCGGTGACGTCTGGCTCGGCGAGGGGGAGAACGACCGGCTGCGCGCCGCCCAGCTCGCCCGCCTCGGGCCACGCCCGGGGGACCTCGTCTGGGACATCGGCTGCGGCAGCGGCGCCTTCACCGCGGAGGCGGCCCGCTTCGGCGCCGCCGTGATCGCCGTCGACCGGGACGCCGACGCCCTCGGCCGCACCACCGCCGCCGTACGCCGCTTCGGGGTCCAGGCGCAGACCGTGCACGGCGTCGCGCCGCACATCCTGGAGGACCTGCCCGAACCCGACGTCGTCCGCGTGGGGGGCGGGGGAGCGGCCGTCGTCTCCGCGGTCGCCGACCGCCGCCCCGAGCGCATCGTGACGCACGCCGCGACACGCGACGCCGCCGAACTCATCGGCAGGGATCTGAGCGAACACGGGTACGGCGTGGAGTGCGCCCTGCTGCAGTCCGTGGAGCTCGACACACGGGCCTGGCGGGAAGAGAAACGGACCGTTGCGTTCCTGCTCACGGGCCGTCTGCAGGACCGTTCCCCGTGACCCTGCCGCACATCGGCGCGGGGTAGGCTGGCCGATCGTTGTACCGCACTCGGGTGCCCGGCGGTCCGTCGGTCGAGGGTCCGGAAAATCCACCCGTATTGGGGGGTGCGTGTGGTACGGCGAGCACCGGGGGACGCGCAACGTGGCGCAGTCCACAGCAGGCCGTGGCCGATCACGCTGCCATGACGGCGGACCGACCGGGACAATACCTCTGTCCGGTGAGCGGTTCGTGCCGCTCGGCGCACACGCTCGTTGAAGGTGACGGGCGGATGGTGCGCCGCTCCGGGCGATGGGGCCTCCCCGGCCGAAGGCGGCGGGGCGGTCGAAGAAGCACTAACCGATGGGCGAGGGGTTACGCATGACCGACACCGGCCAGGTCCCGGGCGAGGGGCTGCCGGAGGGCGCAGGCAACGGTGTGCCTTCCGGGCCCGTGCAGGGCATGGGGGCGCAGCAGCCGGGCGTTCCCGCACCGGGTGCGTATCCGTTCACGGCTCCGGCCGACCCCTCCGCTTCCACCGCCGATGACGACGACCTGCTGTTCATGCCCGGCTCCCAGGGCGCCTGGAGCGAGGCGCAGGCCCGGCCGCAGCCCGCCCACGCCCCCGGCCCGCACGAGACGGCCGGCAGGGACAGCGGTTCCGTCGACCTGAACGGGGTCCGTATGCCCGACGCCGCCTCCCACCCGGGCGCCGCCCGCCGTCCGCTCCACCACGGCCCGACCGGACCGGCGGTGCCCGACGCCACGGCGGGACCGGTGCGTTCGCTCGCCGACCGGGGCCCCGCCGCGCCGACGCGCCCCGCGGGACCGCCGGCGACCGGCCCGGAGTACCTCGACACCCCGCGTGACGACGCCGCCCTGCCCGGACCGCAGCTCGGCGAGGTCCCGCCGCAGGCCGGTACGCCCTGGGGCCCGCCGGAGCCGCAGCCTTCCGCCGCGCAGGAGCAGCCGGAGCAGGCGGCCCAGCCGCAGGCCGAGACCGCCGCTTCGGCGACTGGAGAAACGGTCGTCCCGGACGCCGCACAGGCCTCGTACGACGCTCAGGGCGCGCCGCTCCCGGGCGAACAGCAGCCCGAGCCGTTCCCGGGGGCGGTGCCCGCCGCCGGGCAGCCCGCGTTCGCCGTCGCGTCGGCGCAGCCGTGGGAGAGCGCGCAGGCCGCGCACGTCGAGGAGACCGGGGTCGCCCAGGCCCCGCAGGCACAGGCCGACGGGTTCGGCGCGCAGCCCGGCCTCGCGCCGGAGGGCGGCCACCCGGCCGAGGCCCCGCAGGACTCCTGCGCGCCGGTCGAGGGGACGCTCGGCGGCGCCCAGCCGGCCATGCCGATCGGCGAGTTCGTCCCGGTCGAGGGCACGGTGCCGACCACGCCGCACTTGGCGCCCACGCCTCCGCAGCCGATCGTCGTACCGCAGGAGGAGGCCGCGGCCGGGCCCGCCCAGGAGACGCCCGCCGCCCCGGAGCCCGCTGCCGTGCCGGAGGCTGCCGCCGCTGAGGCTCCCGTGCCTCCGGAGACGCCTGTGGCCGCCGAGGTGCCTGTGGCTGCCGAGGTGCCTGTGGCTCCGGAGGCCGAGCCCGTTCCGGCGGCCGAGCCTGCCCCGACGGCCGAGCCCGCTCCCGCTGTCGAGCCCGCGCCGGAGGCTGTCGTCGCGCCCGAGGCCGTAGCCGCACCGGAGGTTCCCACCGCACCGGAGGCCACCGCCGCCCCCGAAGCCGTAGCCGCCCCGGAGGCCCCCGCCGCCCCCGAGGCTCCGGCCGTTCCGGCAGCCGAGATCACGCCGGAGACCCAGCCCGCCCCCGCAGCCGAGCCCGCCCCGCAGGCGGCAGCCGCCCCAGAGGCCCCTGCCCCGGAGACCGCCCCGCCCGGCGCCGAGCCGCCCGTGGCCCAGCAGGCGCCCCGGCCCGTGGCCGACGCCCCGGAGCAGGACGGTGTCCCGGAGCAGGACGGCGTCCCCGCCTTCGCGCCGCCCGTGGACGCGGCACAGGCCCCCCAGTCCGAGGGCGCCCCGGAGAACCCCGTGGCCGCCGACGACACCCCGGAGACCCCGCGGCCCGCCGTGACCGTGCCGGGACCGCGCGACGGCGCCGAGGCCGAGGCGGGGGCCGAAACCGTCGAGCCCGCCCAGGACCCGGCCGCCGCCGTGGCCCCGGCCGTGTTCCCGGCCGCCGCGGGCGCGGCCGACCAGGCCGAAGAGTTGGACGAGGCCGACGACGTCATCTCGTTCGAACCGATCGAAGCGAACGAAGTGACTGAAGTGACCGAAGTGGCCCAAGCAGCACCCCAGCATGCCGAGGAGCCCGCGGCAGCCGCGACGAGTGAGGCCCCCGAGGCCGTCGCCGCACCGGAGTTCCCCGAGGCGGCGGAGGCGGCAGCCCCCGCACCCCTCGTCGTCGACGAGGAAGCGGCCGAGCCCGGCCCCGCCGCGCCCGGCTACGACGACGCCGAGCGCGAGGCCGTCCTGCGCGTCATGCGCGAGCGCCGCGACATCCGCAACGGCTTCCGCTCCGACCCCATCCCGCACGAGGTGCTGCTGCGCGTCCTCGAGGCCGCGCACACCGCGCCCTCGGTCGGCCACTCCCAGCCCTGGGACTTCGTCGTCATCAAGTCCGCCGAGACCCGGCGCTCGATGCACGACCTGGCCATGCGCCAGCGCGACGCGTACGCCAAGTCCCTGCCCAAGGGCCGCGCGAAGCAGTTCAAGGAACTGAAGATCGAGGCGATCCTCGACACCCCGGTGAACATCGTCGTCACCGCCGACCCCACCCGCGGCGGCCGCCACACCCTCGGCCGGCACACCCAGCCGCAGATGGCCCCGTACTCCTCGGCGCTCGCCGTCGAGAACCTCTGGCTCGCCGCCCGCGCCGAGGGCCTCGGCGTCGGCTGGGTCAGCTTCTTCGACGAGCGCGAGATGGTCCGCGCCCTCGGCCTGCCCGAGCACCTCGAAGTGGTCGCGTACCTCTGCGTGGGATACGTCGACGAGTTCCCCGACGAGCCCGAGCTGATGCAGGCGGGCTGGTCCAAGCGCCGCCCGCTCTCCTGGGTCGTGCACGAGGAGACGTACGGCCGCCGCGCTCTGCCCGGCGAGGACCCGCACGACCTGCTCGCCGAGACCGTCACCAACATCCGCCCGCTGGACGCCAAGGCGCTCGGGGAGGCCTGGGAACGCCAGAAGCGGATGACGAAGCCGCCGGGCGCGCTCGGCATGCTGGAGATCATCTCCGCGCAGCTCTCCGGCCTGTCCCGGATGTGCCCGCCGCCGATCCCGGAGCCCGCGGCCGTCGCGATCTTCGCGGGCGACCACGGTGTGCACGCCCAGGGCGTCACCGCCTGGCCCCAGGAGGTGACCGCGCAGATGGTCGCCAACTTCCTCGGCGGCGGCGCGGTCTGCAACGCCTTCGCCAACCAGGTGGGCGCCGAGGTCTGCGTCATCGACGTCGGCGTGGCCTGCGAACTCCCGGCCACGCCGGGCCTGCTGCCCCGCAAGGTGCGCGCGGGCACCGCCGACATGACCACCGGCCCCGCCCTGACCCGCGAAGAGGTCAAGGCGGCCATCGAGGTGGGCATCGAGACGGCCCGCGACCTCGTGGCGGCGGGCAACAAGGCGCTGCTCACCGGCGAGATGGGCATCGCGAACACCACCGCGTCCGCGGCCCTCATCTCCGTCTACACCGACACCGACCCGGCTGAGGTCACCGGCCGCGGCACCGGCATCAACGACGAGATGCACACCCGCAAGATCGAGGTCGTCCGCCGCGCCCTCGACTTCCACCAGCCGGACCCGGCTGACCCGATCGGCGTCCTCGCGGCCGTCGGCGGCCTGGAGCACGCGGCCATGGTGGGCCTCCTGCTCGGCGGCGCGTCCCTGCGCACGCCGGTGATCCTGGACGGCGTGAGCGCCGGCGCCGCCGCCCTGGTGGCCCGCGCCATCGCCCCCGAGGTCCTGGCCGCCTGCATCGCGGGCCACCGCAGCGCCGAGCCGGGCCACGTGGCGGCCCTGAACAAGCTGGGCCTGCGCCCCCTGGTCGACCTGGACCTCCGCCTCGGCGAGGGCACGGGCGCGCTCCTCGCGCTGCCGGTCGTGCAGAGCGCGGCCCGCGTGATGCACGAGGTGGCCACGTTCGACTCGGCGGGCGTCACCGAGAAGTAGCGCCGCCCGGCGCGGACGCCCGTACCGCCGTGCCCCCCGTTTCGAGGGCGGGCACGGCGAACGGGCGGGCACAGCACGGCCCGAGGCCCGCGGACCACGAGGGCCCCGGGCGCCCGCCGTTTCCGGGCGGGCGCGGCCCAGGGGAACGACACCCCGATCCGCCCGGCCATACTGAACCCGCACGTCACCCCCATCCGCCGCTCCACCGTCGCAGCGGCAGCCGCAACGCCCCCGCACGAGGAGCCGCAGAGCCATGGCCGAACACCCCGCCTACCCCGTAGGTCTCCGCCTCGCGGGACGCCGCGTCGTCGTCCTCGGCGGCGGCCAGGTGGCCCAGCGCCGCCTGCCGGCCCTGATCAAGGCAGGCGCCGACGTCCTCCTCGTGTCCCCCTCGGCGACCCCGTCCGTGGAGGCGATGGCGGACACGGGCGAGATCACCTGGGTCAGGCGCCGCTACGAGGACGGCGACCTGCGGAACGCCTGGTACGCCCTGATCGCCACCAGCGACGACGAGGCGAACACCCGCGCCTCGGCCGAGGCGGAGGCGCACCGCGTCTGGTGCGTCCGCTCCGACGACGCCGAGGCCGCCACCGCCTGGACCCCGGCCACCGGCCGCTCCGAGGGCGTCACCGTGGCCGTCCTCTCCAGCGACGTCCAGGACCGCGACCCGCGCCGCACCGCCGCCATCCGCGACGCGGTGGTGGAGGGCCTGCGCGACGGCAGCCTGGTCGCGCCGCATCACCGCATCCGCACGCCCGGTGTGGCCCTCGTCGGCGGCGGACCCGGCGACCCCGACCTGATCACGGTCCGCGGCCGGCGGCTGCTCGCCGCCGCCGACGTCGTCATCGCCGACCGCCTCGGCCCCCGCGACCTCCTCGACGAGCTGCCGCCGCACGTCGAGATCATCGACGCCGCCAAGATCCCGTACGGCCGTTTCATGGCGCAGGAGGCGATCAACAACGCCCTCATCGAGCACGCCAAGCAGGGCAAGGCGGTCGTCCGGCTCAAGGGCGGCGACCCCTACGTCTTCGGGCGCGGCATGGAGGAGGCCCAGGCGCTGGCCGAGGCGGGCATCGCCTGCACGGTCGTCCCCGGCATCTCCAGCTCGATCTCGGTCCCTTCGGCCGCGGGCATCCCGGTCACGCACCGGGGCGTCGCCCATGAGTTCACCGTGGTCAGCGGCCACGTGGCCCCGGACGACGAGCGCTCCCTGGTCGACTGGGCGGCCCTGGCCAGGCTCCGCGGCACCCTCGTGATCCTGATGGGCGTCGACAAGATCGGCAGGATCGCCGAGGCCCTGATCGCCCACGGCCGCTCGCCCGAGACCCCGCTCGCCCTCGTCCAAGAGGGCACGACGGCCGCCCAGCGTCGCGTCGACGCGACGCTCGCCACGGTCGCCGAGGCGGTCCGCGTCCACGAGGTGCGGCCCCCGGCCGTCATCGTCGTCGGCGACGTCGTGCGGGTGGGCCCCGAACCCCTCGCGTGACGCCCCCAGGACCCCCTGGCGCGCCGCCCTCACACCCCCTCGCGTAACCAGCGGTAACGGAATACTCTCCGCGGCCGTTGGCACCTCACCCCGGACAAGGCAGTATCACCCTGTGGCTGATCTCATCACCGTCGACGACCCCGACGACCCCCGCCTGCGCGACTACACGGGCCTGACCGACGTCGAACTGCGCCGCAGGCGCGAACCGGCGGAGGGCCTGTTCATCGCGGAGGGCGAGAAGGTCATCAGACGGGCCAAGGACGCCGGGTACGAGATGCGCTCGATGCTGCTCTCGGCCAAGTGGGTCGACGTCATGCGCGACGTCATCGACGAACTCCCGGCCCCCGTGTACGCGGTGAGCCCGGAGCTCGCCGAGCGGGTCACCGGCTACCACGTGCACCGGGGCGCCCTCGCCTCGATGCAGCGCAAGCCGCTGCCCACGGCCGGCGAACTGCTCGCCACCACCCGCCGCGTGGTCGTCATGGAGGCGGTGAACGACCACACCAACATCGGCGCCATCTTCCGCTCGGCGGCGGCGCTCGGGATGGACGCCGTCCTGCTCTCCCCGGACTGCGCGGACCCGCTCTACCGCCGCTCGGTGAAGGTCTCGATGGGCGCGGTGTTCTCCGTCCCGTACGCGCGCCTCGAATCCTGGCCGAGGGGACTCGACGGGGTGCGCGAGGCCGGTTTCAACCTGCTCGCCCTCACCCCCGACGAGAAGGCGAAGTCGCTCGACGAGGCGGCGCCCCACCGCATGGACCGCGTCGCGCTGATGCTCGGCGCCGAGGGCGAAGGCCTCTCCCGGCAGGCCCTGGTCGCCGCCGACGAGTGGGTCCGCATCCCGATGGCACACGGTGTGGACTCGCTGAACGTGGGCGCGGCGGCGGCGGTCGCGTTCTACGCGGTGGCGACGGGCCGCCCGGAACTCTGAGAGGCCTGCGCCTGAAGGAAGAGGCGCGGCCGGCCGCACATGACGGTCGGCGCGCCGCCCGCCGGCCTATCCGTACGTGGCGTGGATCGGCTGAGGCGCGACCTGGCCGTGCACCGGCGAGGACGCCGCCCGCTCCCGTACGTCCTGGCCACCGCCGCCCAGACTCCGCGCGGGCCCCTGGCACCCCTGGGCCGCCGCGATGCCGAGCGCGACGAGCAGCGTCACGATGACGAACACCGTGAGCCGCTGCCGCAGGAGGCGCGGGTTGGCGGGCCTGCGCAGCCCGGCCCTCGTGCTGCGCTGACCGGGCCGGCCCGTGCCGCTGCGGGGAGCGGGCCGCTTGCCCGACCGCGTGGAGTCGCGGGGCGCCGAGGTCCGCGATCCGGTACGGGAGGCACCGGCGCGCGAGGAGGTTCCCGTACGCGATGAGCCCCTCGTACGGGACGAGCCGGTGCGCGACGAGCCGGTGCGCGACGCGCCGGTACGGGACGAGCCGGTGCGGGAGGGGCCGCCACGTGGTCCGGCCGGGCGCGGCGGGGGCGTGGCGCCCGGCGGGGAGCGCCGCTGGGTGTGCTGCTCCGCGTAGCTCTCGGCGAGGCGGCCGGTGGGCCGGTCGAGGTCCTGGCGCGGCGCCGGCGGGCGCGGGTCGCCGAGGCCCTGCGCCTCGCGGGCGGCGATCTCCTTGAGCCGGAGCGAGAGCTGCAGCGTGCTGGGCCGCTCCTCCGGGTCCTTGGCGAGGCACGCCCTGATCAGCGGAGCCAGGGAGTCCGGCACACCGCGGAGCTGCGCCTCCTCGTGCACCACCCGGTAGAGCATGACCTCGGAGCTGCCGTGGCCGAAGGGGGAGTCCGCCATGCCCGCGTAGGCGAGGGTGGCGCCGAGCGCGAAGACGTCGGTGGCGGGTGTGACGGCGGCGCCGCGCACCTGCTCGGGCGCGAGGAAGCCGGGCGAGCCGACGGCCGTGCCGACGTGGGTCAGGGTGGAGGCGCCGGTGGCCCAGGCGATGCCGAAGTCGATGATCCGGGGGCCCTTGGGGGACAGCAGGATGTTCGACGGCTTGAGGTCGCGGTGGACGACACCGGCCTCGTGCACGGCCACCAGGCCCTCGGCGAGCGCCGAACCGACCACGGCCACGTCGGCCGCGGCGAGGGGGCCCTCGGCGGCGACCTTGTCGTGCAGCGAGGGGCCGGGGACGTACTGCGTGGCGAACCACGGCCGGTCCGCGTCGAGATCGGCGGCGACGAGCCGTGCCGTGCAGCCGCCCCTGATCCGCCGGGCGGCCGAGACCTCCCGCGCGAACCGCGAACGGAACTCCTGATCCTCCGCCAGATCGGGCCGGATCACCTTCAGGGCGACGCGCTGCCCCCTCCGGTCCGACCCCAGATAGACGACCCCCATGCCGCCGGCGCCCAGGCGCCTGTGCAGCCTGAACGAGCCGACGACACGCGGGTCCTCGCGCCGGAGCCGCATCATCGCCATGTCCATCCCCGCTACCCGGTCCGTTTGACGAGCCACAGCTTACGTTTCCGCGGGCGGGCACGTGCAGAGGCCGCGCCCTCGTGGGCCGACGGATTGTCAGTGCCGGGTGGGAAAACCGAAGCGTGGTCAGAGAGCGTGACGCGCAAGGCCGTTGACGCCGCCCCGTTTCCCAACCCTCCGCCGCCGGAGGGGGATTGATCGCGTGAAGGGTGACCGTGCGGAGCGGGCCGTGGCCGCCGGGGACACGGCTTGGACGGGCGAAGTGGCGGCGGGCCGGGTGGACCGCCGGGGGGAGACGGCGGTGCGCGGGGGAGCGGGGGAAGTGAGCGATGTCACCCGTGGGAGTGCTCCCGCGCTCCGAGGGCCGACCCCCAGGGAGGACGTGCGTCAAGACCACGGCCCCGTCCTCTACGGGAAGACCCTGAGACCTGGGCCCCCGTCTCCAACTACAGGAGTACGCGGACGCGGGCCGCTCATCCTCCGGGAGGCCCGCCAATCGGTACGAGGGCATGACGTGCGGGATCGCCCGCGGACCTAGATTTGAGGTCAAGCGGCGGGTGCAGCACTCGTCCCCCGAGGTCAAGCACCCGCCGCTGCCAGAGCCACATCGAGATCGGTCAGGAGAGGAACCATGGCGGACATCGCACCGCGGACCTTGATCCGCACCCGGGGTCGCAGGGTCTCGGCGTTCGGCGTCCGGCCCTCCGGCACGCGCCACCCCCTGGTGGCGACGGCCATGGTCCTCCCCCTGGCAGCCCTGCTCGTGGTCGTCTTCGGCGGCTGGGACGCAGTGGTCACACAAGCGTCGTCCGTAGGCGTGATGCTGGGGCGCTGAGCGGCGCCCCAGGCCCGGAAGAGCGGTCCGGGCGGGGACATCCGGCCAGGAAACCCCGTGGGGACGGGGGTGCGGCGGACGGCAGAATGCCCGCGCAGCTGGGGAGCTGCGCGGGCATTGCCATGCGCGGGCATTGCCATGCGCGGGCACGGCCCTGCGCGAGGTCGGGCGCCGCCTCCGGCCGCCCGGGAGCCGCCCCTACGCCACCCGGCCCGTCCCCACCGCCTACGCTCGGCTCCCGTGACCACCACCCTGCTGCCCGCGCTCACCTCCGAGGCCCGGAGCGTGGCCCACCGGAGTGCGGTCCGCCCGCCGGGCGGGGCGTGCCCCTGCGGTGGGGGAGCGGCGGACGCCGTGCTCGCCGACCGGGACGACGCCCAGGTCGTACGGCACGCCGACGTGGTCGCCAAGGCGCACGCACCCGGCACCGGCCGGCGGGACCTGACCGTGCGGCTCGCCGTGGCCGCCCGCCTGCCGGAGCTGCTGCTTCCACCCCTGCGCGAGGCGCCCACCGCCCTGCACGGGCGCCTGATCACCTTCTGGCCGCACGGCGTCCCCGTGGACCGCGGCGACCCCGACGCCGCCCCCTGGGAGGCCGCCGCCACGCTGCTCGCGGGCCTGCACGCCACCGACCCCGCGGCCCTGCCGCAGCCGCTGCCGCAGATGCGCGGGCCCGCCAAGGCCGCCCGCGCCCTGGCCCGGCTCCGCGCCGCCGGCCCGCATCCCGCCGCGCCCCCGGTGCTGCGCGCCTGGGCGGCCCTGCCGGACTGGGCCCGCGGCGAGGCCCCCGCCCCGGCCGGACGGCGCGGGCTGTGCCACGGGGACCTGCACCTCGGCCAGCTCGTACGCGCCGAGGGCCGCGGCTGGCGGCTCATCGACGTGGACGACCTCGGCACGGGAGACCCCGCCTGGGACCTGGCGCGCCCCGCGGCCTGGTACGCCTGCGGGCTGCTCTCCCCCGAGGAGTGGACCCGCTTCCTGGACGCCTACCGCCGGGCGGGAGGCCCCGCGCTCCCGGCGGTCGGGGCCGCCCCGTGGCCGGTGCTCGACGTCCCGGCCCGCGCCCTGACCGCGCAGACCGCGGCCCTGGCGGTCGCCAAGGCGGTCGCCGCGGGTCGCCCCCTGGACGAGATCGAGCAGGCCCTGGTCGACGCCTGCGGCCGGATGGCCTAAGTGAGCGCCGTCCCGGCGGAGTTGGCGCCGAAGGTGACGAAGTAGGGTGCGACGGACCGAAGCCGGACAGAAGCCCGGCGAAGCAGTCACCACCGGCGAGGAGTTGAGCCGTCCATGCAGTGCCCCAAGTGCCACGCACCGATGCACACGTACAACCGCAATGGCGTCCAGATCGAGCAGTGCGCCAACTGCCGCGGCATCTTCCTGGACTACGGCGAGCTGGAGTCCCTGACCCGGCTCGAGAACCAGTGGGGCCAGCAGGCTCCGCCGCCCCCGGCCGTCCCGCAGGCCTACCCCCCGGCTCCGGGCGCCCCGCAGGCCTACCCCGCCGCCCCGGCCCCCGCCTGGGGCGCCCCGCATGGCGGCCACGGCGGTCACCACGGCCACCACCAGCGGCACAAGAGCTTCGGCCACATGCTCTTCTCGTCCTGAACGGCGTGGGCGTTCTGGCCTGACTGTCCCGGTGGCGCGCACGACGAAGCCCCCGGCCGTGGAGACGGCCGGGGGCTTCGTGGGTGGTGCGCGATACTGGGATTGAACCAGTGACCTCTTCCGTGTCAGGGAAGCGCTCTCCCGCTGAGCTAATCGCGCGGGGTTTCCTGCGTGTGCTGCGCACGGTGTCCGCCGTCTCCGGCTTCCACTGCGTACTGCGTGCGCGATACTGGGATTGAACCAGTGACCTCTTCCGTGTCAGGGAAGCGCTCTCCCGCTGAGCTAATCGCGCGGGACGATCTCCATGAAGCCGATCTTCGTCGGCTCTCACCAAGATCCAGTGGACGATACTGGGATTGAACCAGTGACCTCTTCCGTGTCAGGGAAGCGCTCTCCCGCTGAGCTAATCGTCCTTGGAGGTGGAGACGGGATTTGAACCCGTGTAGACGGCTTTGCAGGCCGTTGCCTCGCCTCTCGGCCACTCCACCAGGAGTGCGGGGGTTCGGGAAGATCCCCCTCTTCCTGCGAGCGGACGACCAGGTTCGAACTGGCGACCTCAACCTTGGCAAGGTTGCGCTCTACCAACTGAGCTACGTCCGCTTGTCTTTCCCGGTCCGCTTGCGCGTCCCGGCGACGTGTTGAACTCTAGCGGATTCCTGGGCCAGTACAAAAACGCGTTTGCGCAGCGTGCTGCGCTGTCGTCGCCCCGGGGCGCGCCCGGAGCGCCGGTCATAGACTCGCAGCCGTGTCCAACCCCGCTCTGACGTCGTCTTCGACGCTCCCTCCCCTGGCGCGCTTCGGCGGCCGTGTGGCCACCGGTCTGCGCGATGTGACCAGCGACCCCGCCGCCCTGGACTCCACCGGCTTCTGGGCGGTGACCGCCGACTTCGAGGGCGGCCTGGTCTGCGCCCGCTTCGACGACGTCCGCGAGGAGGCGGTGCCGCTGCCCGTCCCCGGCGGGTGGCGCGGACCGGCCACCGGTGACTGGACGTCGTCCCTCGACCGCGCCGCGTACACCGCGGGCGTGCGGCGGATACGGGAGTACATCGCGGCCGGCGAGGTCTACCAGGCGAACCTCTGCCGCGTCCTCTCCGCGCCCGTCCCCGCCGACGCCGACGTCGACGCCCTGACCGCCCTGCTCGCTCGCGGGAACCCCGCCCCCTATGCGGGAACGATTCGCCTGCCCGAGCACGGCGTCGAGACGGCCACCGCCTCGCCCGAGCTGTACCTGCGCCGCGCGGGCCGTGCCGTGGATTCGGGCCCCATCAAGGGCACGGGCAGGACCGAGGCGGACCTCCTGGACAAGGACTACGCCGAGAACGTCATGATCGTGGACCTCGTCCGCAACGACCTCGGGCGCGTCTGCGCCACCGGCTCCGTGACCGTCCCCGAACTCTGCGTGGTCGAGAAGCACCCGGGCCTCGTCCACCTCGTCTCCACCGTCCACGGCGAGCTGCGCCCGGACGTGGGCTGGCCGGAGCTGCTCGACGGGACGTTCCCGCCCGGCTCCGTCACCGGGGCCCCGAAGTCGAGCGCCCTGCGGATCATCGAGGAGCTGGAGACCGCGCCCCGCGGCCCGTACTGCGGAGGCATCGGCTGGGTCGACGCCGACCGCGGCACGGGCGAGCTGGCCGTCGGCATCCGCACCTTCTGGATCGACCGCGCCGAGGGCCTGCTGCGCTTCGGCACGGGAGCGGGCATCACCTGGGGGTCCGACCCCGAGGGGGAGTGGCGGGAGACCGAGCTGAAGGCCGCGCGGCTGCTGGCGGTAGCGTCGGGGGCGTACGAAGCGAGTGGAGGAAACCCGACGTGAAGATCTGGCTCGACGGCGGACTGCGGGACGCCGACGCCGCCCGTGTCTCCGTGCTCGACCACGGCCTGACGGTCGGTGACGGCATCTTCGAGACGGTCAAGACGGTCGAGGGCAGGACCTTCGCCCTCACCCGCCACCTGGCCCGGCTCGCCCGCTCGGCGCGCGGTCTCGGGCTGCCCGAGCCGGACCTCGACGAGGTGCGCCGGGCCTGTGCCGCGGTCCTCGAAGCCAATCCGCTGCCGCTGGGCCGGCTGCGGATCACCTACACCGGCGGCCTCTCGCCGCTCGGCTCGGACCGCGGCGACCGGGGCGCCACCCTGGTCGTGGCGCTCGGCGAGGCCCAGCGGCGCCCCGACTCCACGGCCGTGGTCACGGTGCCGTGGACCCGCAACGAACGCGGGGCGCTGAGCGGCCTGAAGACCACCTCGTACGCGGAGAACGTCGTCGCCCTGGCCCGCGCCCGCGAGCGGGGCGCCTCGGAGGCGCTGTTCCCGAACACGGTCGGGCGGCTCTGCGAGGGCACGGGGTCGAACGTCTTCGTGGTGCTCGACGGCGAGATCCACACCCCGCCGGTGGCCTCGGGCTGCCTCGCGGGCATCACGCGCGAGCTGGCCGTCGAGTGGACGGGCGCCAAGGAGACCGACCTGCCCATGGACGTCCTCGACCGCGCCGACGAGGTCTTCCTGACGTCGACGCTCCGCGACGTGCAGGGCGTCCACCGCGTGGACGGCCGCGAGCTGCCCGGCGCGCCCGGGCCCGTGACGGCCAAGGCGATGCGCGCTTTCGACGAGCGGGCGGCCGACGACCTCGACCCCTGAGCCCGGACCACGTCCGGGCAACCGTGCCCGGGCCCGGACCGGGCCCGGGTGCGGGCACGTCCGGGGGAAACCCCGGTGACGCGGTGGCCGCGGGGCGGGTAGAACACCTGTGATGACCACGACCCTGCGGCCGACCGGGCCGCTTCACCGGAGCGCCGACGGTTCCAAGGCGCGCACGTTCGACGTCTGTGTGAACAGCCGTCCGGTGGGCTCCATAGCCCTCGCCACCCACGACGTCTTCGGGCCGGAGGTCTGCCGCGTCGTCGAGCTGCGCGTCGACGAGCCCGACCGCGGCCGTGGCCGCGGCACCGTGGCCGCGCTGGCCGCCGAGGAGGTGGCGCGGGGCTGGGGCTGCCGACGCATCGAGGCGGCCGTCCCCGCCGAGTCGACGGGGGCCCTGCGCCTCGCCACCGCGCTCGGGTACGTGGAGCGCAACCGCAACATGGCCAAGCGCCTGGCGGCCGAGCCGGCCCCGCTGCCCGAAGGGGTGCGGGGGCGGTCGATGACCGAGGACGAGTACGCGGCCTGGCTGGCGCAGGCGAAGCTGTCGTACGCGCGCACCTGGATCGAGCGCGGCGTGCCCGAGGCCGAGGCCCGCGCCAAGTCCGAGGCGGACCACGGGAAGAACCTGGCGCAGGGCCTCGCCACCCCCGGCGTCTTCCTGAGCGTGCTCACCGTGGAGGACGAGAGGGTCGGCAGCCTCTGGCTCAAGGTGAACGACGACGCCGGGTTCGTCTTCGACGTCCGGGTCGACGAGCGGTGCCGCGGGCGCGGCCACGGCCGGTCGCTGATGCTCCTGGCCGAGGCGCAGACCCGGGCGGAGGGCAGGGACAGCCTCGGCCTCAACGTCTTCGCGGGGAAGATCCCGGCCCTGCGCCTGTACGAGTCACTCGGCTACGAACCGCGTACGTACCACCTGTACAAGCCCCTGCTCTAGCGGCTCCTCCGGCGCTCCGGGCGGCCGGGGGCTCAGCCCTCGGCGTCCAGCAGGCCGTCGATGATCTTCTCGACGCGCTCGCGCAGGCCGTCCTGGCTCTTGCCGCCGTCCAGACGCTCACCGCCGACGACGTACGTGGGCGTGCCGGTGACGCCGATCGCCTTGCCCTCGGCCTGGTCGGCGTCGACGATCAGGATGTGCCGGCCGTCGACGAGGGCGGTGTCGACCTCCTCGGCGACCAGGCCGAGTTCGCGGGCGCTCGCCACCAGGAAGGGCTCGCCCGCGCGGTCCAGCTCCTCGACCCGGCCGAGCACGGCCTCCACGTACGGCCAGCCCTTGCCCTGCGCGAAGGCCTCCTCGGCGGCCTGCGCGGCGGCGAAGGAGTGCTTGTGCTTCTCCAGGGGGAAGTGGCGCAGACGCAGCTCGACGCGGTCGCCGTAGCGGGCGCGCAGGGCGCGTACGTCGTCCAGGGCGGTACGGCAGTCGGGGCACTGCAGCTCGCACCAGACGTCGAGGACGACGGGGTGGGCGGGGGTGGAGTCAGTCATGGGCACAGTCTTCCAGAGCCCGGGACGTCACCCGGGCCGCACGGGATGGCCCGCCGACCGGGACCTGGGGAGTAGGGCGGACCCGGAGATGACCCGGAGATGTCCCTGAATCCCCTCGGGACGATGGCTCCGCGCCACCCTCACGAGGCAGGATGGAGGGGACGACAGACCCATGGACGACGTAAGCCTGTAAGCCTGGAGGGCCGGATGATTGCCGAGACCATCTGTTCCGCCGTGTCCGCGGCCGGCCTCGGCATCGCCGCGGTGTCGGCCTATCGCAAGCGCTTCTTGACCGCCGCCCGCCTCGCGGCGTACTCACTGGTGCCGATCGGGCTCGTGCTCACGGGTGTCGTGGGCTGGGCGGCCGACACCGCGTTCAGCCTCAAGGCGTGGATCGGCTTCGGCGTGCTCGGCGCGGCCTGGCTGATATTCCTCGGGGCGCGCGCGGTCGAGCGCCGCTCCGGGGGCACCCGCAAGGAGCGCAAGGCCGCGAAGGCGGCCCGGCGCGAGGCGGTGGCCCCCACCGCTTCCGCGCCCTCGCTGGGGCAGGGCACGCGCCCTGCCGCCGCGAGGCCCGCCGAGAAGCCGCGGTCCGCCGCGCCGACGGAGGACTTCAGCGACATCGAGGCGATCCTGAAGAAGCACGGCATATGAAGCTTCCGTCAACAACCGTCTGCGTCCCGGGGCCGCGGCGCTAACTCGTTCGAGTGCGGGCGGCGCCGCCGGGCCGTGCGGCGGCGGGCCCCCGCGGCCTGGTCGGAACACGCCGGACGCTGGACTTTCGCCTGCCCAGGACGGGCGGGGCGGACGCCCGGCGGCGGGTTCCTTGGTCATCGGCGCCGTCGGGCTGCGGCATCATCACGACGAGATGCTGGACACCACCAATGAGGGCGGCACCGCTCCGCCGGACGACGAGGAACGGCAGGGCTGTCTCTTCGCCCTCTCCCAACCGCCCCTGATGATTTTCCTGACCGTGATCGGCACCCTGATCCTGCTGGCGTCGCTGCACGACCTGCTGCTGCTCTGACGGCTCCACCCGGCCCGCCGCTCCCTCTCGGCCGGCGGCCTCCCTTTCAGCCCGCTGCTTCCTTGCGGCGGGCGCGGTAGGCGGCGACGTGCAGGCGGTTGCCGCAGGTGCGGCTGTCGCAGTAGCGCCGGGAGCGGTTGCGGGAGAGGTCGGCGAAGGCGCGCCGGCAGTCCGGGGCCTCGCAGCGCCGCAGCCGGTCCTGCTCCCCGGCGACCACGAAGAAGGCCAGGGCCATGCCGCAGTCGGCGGCCAGGTGGTCGGCGAGGGAGGCGCCGGGGGCGAAGTAGTGGACGTGCCAGTCGTATCCGTCGTGGTCGGTGAGGCGGGGCGTGGTGCCCGCCGTCGCGATGAGCTCGTTGAGGACGGCGGAGGCGGCCTTCGGCTCCGGGTTGGCGAAGACCTCCGCGAAGCGGGCGCGGATCCGGTGCACGGCCGTGAGGTCCTCCTCGGTGAGCACCCCGATGTCGCTCACCTCGTGGCCGCGTGCGAAGTCACCGAGCGCCGCCACGTCCGGTAGTCCGTCGGCGCCGCCGTCCTCCGGCGCGGTGTTCACCAGATCGACCACGGCGTCGAGGGAACACCGGGTGTCGTGGGTGATCAGCACGATGCGCTCCCTGGCCTGGGGGTCGGGCCGGTGCCCGCCGATGCTGGCCGATGCTAGCGCCATCCCGGGCGAAGACAGTGGCGCCGTCGCAGCGGAAGGAACTCCGCGACGACGGCGCCGGTGTCTGAATCTCTGCGGCGAGCGTCTCGTGCCGTGACCGTTCGCGCCGTCGCCCCGAGTCGGACGGCGTGAGGGGATCCCGACGCGCCTGGCGCGGCTAACTTTCCGCCAGGATGTGAGAGAGCTCGGTGTCGAGATCGAAGTGACGGTGCTCCGTGCCGGGGGGCACCGCCGCGTCGGTCCGCTTCAGGAAGGACTCCAGGGCCCGCGCCGGGGCCTCGAGCAGAGCCTCGCCCTCCGGGGAGCTCAGGGCGATGCATACGACGCCCTGACCATGGCTCCGGGACGGCCAGACTCGGACGTCGCCGGTACCGGTGGGCCGGTGCAGGCCCTCGGCGAGGAGATCGCGGGCGAAAACCCACTCGACCGTCTCCTCGGCTCCGGTGTGGAAGGTGGCGTGCACGGCATAGGGATCGGCCGTGTCATACCGCAGTCCTGCGGGAACAGGCAGTGAGGACTCGCTCGACACAACGAGGCGCAGGTGCAGCTCGCAGCTGACCGTGGTGTTCATAAGCGCCAGGGCCTTTCGCTCAGTGTGCGCTCGGGGATTCGCACGTCGGCGAAATCGACATGCCACCTACGGTGCCGTTGTAAACCCCTCTGAGTGTTTTGCGTGTCTTTAGGTAGCTCTTTTGGCGGGTTGTCTCTCCTGGCCGTGCGGCCATTCCGGTGACGGGTTTCCGTCCGGTAGGGTTTGGCCGTATGAATACGGGGAGTAACGAATCGGCGGAGGCCGTGGAGCCCGTCGGCGGGACGGACGCGGAGCCGGTCCTCGGGTCGCGCGCGCCGCAGTACGTCCAGTCGCGCCGGGTGCTGCACCTGAGCTGGCAGGTGGGCGTGTTCATCGTGGGGCTCGCTGTGGTCGTCGCGGGCATCATCATGCTGCCGCTGCCCGGTCCCGGATGGCTGGTGATCTTCGGTGGCATGGCGATCTGGGCGACCGAGTTCGTCTGGGCCCAGCTGGTGCTGCGCTGGACGAAACGCAAGGTCACCGAGGCCGCACAGCGTGCGCTCGACCCCAAGGTGCGCCGCCGGAACATCATCCTGACGACCATCGGCCTGGTCATCGTCGCGGTGCTCGTCGCCGTGTACGTCTGGAAGTTCGGCATCACGATGCCGTGGAAGATCAAGGAGTGACCCGCGGGTGACTCCGGGGCGGTCGGGGGCACCCGCTGACATGCGGTAATGTTCTCCATGCGCCCGGGGCGATTAGCTCAGTGGGAGAGCGCTTCGTTCACACCGAAGAGGTCACTGGTTCGAACCCAGTATCGCCCACCCCGGATTACGGCCCGGAGGCTTTTCAGCCTCCGGGCCGTTGTCGTATTCGCTTATGCGGTAAGGGAATTGACGGGTCCACATACGCGCGCGCGACCGGTTTTCGCCGTATTCGGGCCGGGGCTTTCCCGGAACCGGCCTGTCCCGTACGGCGGTTGTGCGAACTCGTCGCGGATGGCGTGAAACGACTCCCGCGCGTAAGACGGCGGCCACCGGTGGGACCGCGCGTCCGCCGCGGGCAGACTCGGACCATGAACTGGTGCCGATACCGCTTCCACACCCGCTGGGACCTGCCCGCCGCCCCCGGCGACGTCTACGCCGCCCTGGAACGGGTGCAGGACTATCCGCTGTGGTGGCCCCAGGTGCGCGAGGTGGCGTCGGCCGACGGCCGCAGCGGCGTGGCCCGCTTCCGGTCCTTCCTCCCGTACGACTTGGTGGTGGGCGCGCGGGAGGGCCGCCGTGATCCCGGCGCCGGGGTCCTGGAGATCCGGATGACCGGGGATCTGGACGGATGGGCGCGCTGGACGGTCGGGGCAGCGCCCGCGGGGACGTGCGCCGTCTACGACCAGGAGGTCGAGGTGCGCAGGCCGCTCATGCGGCGCTTCGCCGTGCCGGGGCGGCCGTTCTTCGTCCTCAACCACACCCTGATGATGCGGGCCGGACGGCGCGGGCTCACCGGCCGTCTCGTCGCCCGGGACCGCTCCATAGCCGGCCCGCCGGCGACGGCGGCGGGGAGCGGGGGAAGGCGGTTTGAAGGAAGGGCGTCGGGACCTGTATTGTTCAGTGCGTTCCCGGGCGATTAGCTCAGTGGGAGAGCGCTTCGTTCACACCGAAGAGGTCACTGGTTCGAACCCAGTATCGCCCACCGGAGAACGCCGGTCCGTCAGCAGACGGACCGGTTTTTTCTTGCCCGCACATCAGGCGGCGGCCCGCAGTTCGGGGCGCAGGGGCCAGGCCGGGTCCACCGTCTCCGGTGTGCCGCTCTTGGCGAACCAGGCCTGCAGTCCGCGCGCCTGCGCCGCGTGCCAGACCGCCTGGAGCGTGTGCAGCTCGGCCGGTGACAGGCGTTCCAGACGGGACGCGAAACGGCGCCCGATCGCCCGTACGACGTCCAGGGCCGCCTGGGCGTCCGCCGCCGCGTCGTGGGCCTCGGACAGCTCCACCTCGTAGTGCGCGCACAGGTCGGTGAGCGTGCGGCGGCCCTTGCGGTAGCGGTCCAGGTGCTTGTCGAGGACCCGCGGGTCGATCACACAGAGGGCGGAGCCCTCCATGTAGCGGCCGAGCGACGAGGCGCGGTGCCTGCGCAGCTCCCGGTCGAGCATCGTCAGGTCGAATGGCGCGTTCATCACCACGATCGGCCGGCCCGCGGCGCCCTGCTCGGCCAGATCCCGTGCGATCTCCTCCATCACCGGCGCCGGCCAGCGGCCGGTGCGCTGCAGGTGATCCTCCGTCAGCCCGTGCACCGCGGTGGCCTCCTCGGGCACCGGAACGCCCGGGTTGACCAGCCAGCGGCTTATGCGCGGCCGGGTGCCCGCGCCCTGCTGGACGACGACGGCGGCCGACACTATGCGGTCGGTCTCGACGTCGACGCCCGTGGTCTCCGTGTCGAATGCGGCCAAGGGCCCCTCGTACCAGCACGTCATGGTCGTGCAACTCCTCGCTCAGTCCCGGCAGATGACGTCGGTCCTCCGCCCACACCGGTGATACCCGGGCCGTTTGCGCCGTACGCGGGCCGGAGACAACAGAGGTACGGGGCCCTTGACATGACGGCCCGCGCCGGGAACTGCCCTTTTGCGGAAGGCCTGTTGGACATGGCGCTCGCGCAGCCCGAACAGGGCGGGCTGCTGCCCGAGCGGATCGCACCGCCGCGCGGCACACTCGCCACCACCGCCTGTATGGAGACCCTTCAGGTGGGCTACCTCCACGCCGTCGCGGCGGCCGCCGGGTGCTCGCTCTCCCAGCCCTTTCCCGACAACGGCATCGACTGGCACGTCAGCCACAGCGCCCCCGGGCACACGGTCGACGACGAGGTCACCATCAAGGTCCAGCTCAAGTGCACCTACCAAGTGCCGCCCGTCCCGGTGTCCCCGGACGACGGGAGCGCCCGGCCCGCCTTCTCCTTCACGCTCGACAACGCGCACCTGGAGAAGCTGGCCCGCACACCGGTCGCGGTGCACAAGATCCTGGTCGTGATGATCGTGCCCAGATCCCCCGACGACTGGCTGCGCGCCGGTCACGACCGGCTCGACCTGCGGCACTGCTGCTACTGGACCAACCTCGCCGGCCACCCCGTGACCGGCAGGCGCAGGACCACCGTGCGCGTCCCCACCTCGCGGATCTTCGACGACCGAGCGCTCCGCGAGATCATGACGCGGGTGGGAAGGGGAGGGAGACCCTGATGCACCGCCCCCACGAAGACCCCCTGGCACCGGCTCGCCCCCACCCGGTGCCGGACGCCGGCCCGTGGCCGGAGCCGCCCGTGCCCGGCCAGGTCGACCCCGCGGTGCTCGGCGCGCTGCTCGCCCGGCACGGCTGGCGCCGGCGCGGCGGAGCCCCCGGGCGCTACGCGCGCTGGACGCCGCCGGAACCCGGTGGCGGCGGCACCAGCCTGCTCGTCCCCGAGAGCCGGGCCTTCCCCGACTGCGAGGACCTCCTCGGCGAGGCCCTCGTCGCGCTCGCCCGCAGCGCCTGCCCGACCGCCCGCGACATCCTCGTCGGCCTCGCCGTGCCCAGCGACGAGATCCACTGGTGGCGCGACGTGCCCGAAGGGCCCGCGGGCGCCGCGACCTGGCCGGCCGAGGAGCGGCTGCGCTCGGCGGCACGGCAGATGCTGCTCGCCGGGGCGCTCGCCGCCCGTGAGCGCGCCGGGTACCACGGGGCGCGGCGCCGCAGGGCCGCGGCGGCCGCCCTGGAGACCGTGCTCGTCGGGCCCGCGCCCGGCGGCCGGAGGCTCACCGCGTACGTGCCGGTCGAGGCCGGGCGGCCGCTAGCCGTCCGGCTCCACCAGGCGCTGTGCGCGGTCCGCGAGGCCGTCGACTACCAGCGCGCCACGGGCGGCATGGACGCCTTCGACGGGGCGGTCGCGGCGGGCGCCGGCCATGAGCTGACCGAGGCCGTCGTCGCACTGGTGCACGGCACGGAGGGGGCGCGCGTGGCGGTGGAGTGGGCGCCGGGCGCGGGGGTGCCCGAAGGGTGCGCGGCGAGCGCGGAGCCCGTGGAGTTCTCGCCCGGCGACCTGGCGGCGCTGCGCGCGGCGAGCGCCCGCTATCTGCGGGACGAGCCGTCGGCGCCGGTGCGGATCACCGGAGCCGTGGTGCGGATGCGGCGCTCGTCGCCGCGCGGGCCCGGCACGGTGCGGGTCAGGGTGCTCGCCGGGGCCGACGTCCCGCAGGTGCGGATGGTCCTGGACGAGGAGTCCTACCTCGTGGCCGTCCAGGCCCACCTGGTGGGGCTGCCGATCCGGGTGCGGGGACGTCTGGAGAGCCGGGGCGGGTTCCGCAGGCTGACGGGGGCGAACGGCGTGACGCCCGTGCAGGTGGACGAGGCGGAGCGGGACCGGCTGATGAAGTCGCTCCAGGAGAACATCGACTTCTTCGAGGAGGCGTGCGGCACGGACTGAGGACGTGCGTCGTCGCGCCGCGTGGGGGAGCGGGGCGGAGGGGGCCCTTCCGGGCGGCCGGGGAGATCCGTTTCGCGGGGGGAGCCCCCGGCTCGGTACGATCCCTCTTGGCGGCGCGTGAGAAAGCGCCGCACCCCCCTTCAGCTAGGAGAGACCGGTGTCAGACGTCCGTGTGATCATCCAACGCGATTCCGAGCGGGAAGAGCGCGTGGTGACGACGGGCACTACGGCCGCCGAGCTCTTCCCCGGTGAGCGCGCCATCGTCGCCGCCCGCGTGGCCGGCGAGCTGAAGGACCTGGCCTACGCCGTGGCCGACGGCGACGAGATCGAGCCCGTCGAGATCTCCTCCGAGGACGGCCTGAACATCCTGCGCCACTCCACCGCGCACGTCATGGCGCAGGCCGTGCAGGAGCTCTTCCCCGAGGCCAAGCTGGGCATCGGCCCGCCCATCAGGGACGGCTTCTACTACGACTTCGACGTCGCGGAGCCGTTCACCCCCGAGGACCTCAAGCGCATCGAGAAGAAGATGCAGGAGATCCAGAAGCGGGGCCAGAGGTTCTCGCGCCGCGTCACCACCGACGACGACGCCCGCGAGGAGCTGGCCGGCGAGCCGTACAAGCTGGAGCTCATCGGCCTCAAGGGCAACGCGGCGGGCGCCGCCGAGGGCGCGGACGCCGAGGTGGGCGGCGGCGAGCTGACCATCTACGACAACCTCGACGCCAAGACCGGCGAGCTGTGCTGGAAGGACCTCTGCCGCGGTCCGCACCTGCCCACCACCCGGAACATCCCCGCGTTCAAGCTGATGCGCTCGGCCGCCGCCTACTGGCGGGGCAGCGAGAAGAACCCGCAGCTCCAGCGCATCTACGGCACCGCGTGGCCGTCGAAGGACGAGCTGAAGGCGCACCTGGAGTTCCTCGCCGAGGCCGAGAAGCGCGACCACCGCAAGCTCGGCTCCGAGCTGGACCTCTTCTCCTTCCCCGAGGAGCTCGGCCCGGGTCTCGCGGTCTTCCACCCCAAGGGCGGCGTGATCCGCAAGGAGATGGAGACCTACTCCCGCAAGCGGCACGAGGACACGGGCTATGAGTTCGTGAACACGCCGCACATCTCCAAGGAGCGTCTCTTCGAGATCTCCGGGCACCTGCCGAACTACTCCGACGGCATGTTCCCCGCCATCGAGTTCGACGAGCAGAACTACCGCCTCAAGGCGATGAACTGCCCGATGCACAACCTCATCTTCAAGGCGCGCGGCCGCTCCTACCGCGAACTGCCCCTGCGGCTCTTCGAGTTCGGCACGGTCTACCGCTACGAGAAGTCCGGCGTCGTGCACGGCCTGACCCGCTCGCGCGGCTTCACCCAGGACGACTCGCACATCTACTGCACCAAGGAGCAGATGGCGGGCGAGCTCGACTCGCTCCTCACCTTCGTGCTCGACCTGCTGCGCGACTACGGCCTGAACGAGTTCGAGCTGGAGCTGTCCACCCGCGACCCCGAGTCGGACAAGTTCATCGGCGAGGACGCGGAGTGGGAGGAGGCCACCGAGGCGCTGCGCCAGGCCGCCGCCAAGCAGGACCTCCCGCTGGTCCCCGACCCGGGCGGCGCCGCGTACTACGGCCCGAAGATTTCCGTGCAGGCCAAGGACGCGATCGGCCGGTCCTGGCAGATGTCGACCATCCAGGTCGACTTCCAGCAGCCGAAGCGCTTCGGTCTGGAGTACACCGCCTCCGACGGCACCAAGCAGCAGCCCGTCATGATCCATCGGGCGCTCTTCGGCTCCATCGAGCGGTTCTTCGCCGTGCTCCTGGAGCACTACGCGGGCGCCTTCCCGGTGTGGCTGGCCCCCGTGCAGGCGCTGGGCATCCCGATCGGCGACGCCCATGTGCCCTACCTCCAGGAGTTCGCCGCCAAGGCGAAGGAGCGGGGCCTGCGCGTGGACGTCGACGCGTCCTCGGACCGCATGCAGAAGAAGATCCGCAACGCCCAGAAGTCCAAGGTGCCCTTCATGATCATCGCGGGCGACGAGGACATGGCCAACGGCGCCGTCTCCTTCCGCTACCGCGACGGCTCGCAGGAGAACGGCATCCCGGTCGACGAGGCCATCGCGAAGATCGCCAAGGCCGTCGAGGACCGCGTCCAGGTCTGAGCCGGGCATACGGTCGAAGGCCCCCGAGGCGTGCCCTCGGGGGCCTTCCCCCGTACGGCGCCTGGCGCGGCCTTTCGTGCGGCGGTGCGGATCTGCCCCGCCGACGCGTTCCGTACGGGTGAAGTCATATGCTGCACCTCATGACGAGTGAGCCGGAGCAGCAGATCGGAGTGGGGACGCAGGACGCGTTCCAGCGCCTGTGGACGCCCCACCGGATGGCGTACATCCAGGGCGAGAACAAGCCGACGGGCCCAGGGGCCGACGACGGCTGCCCCTTCTGCTCCATCCCGGCCAAGTCCGACGAGGACGGCCTGGTGATCGCGCGGGGCGAGCACGTCTACGCGGTGCTGAACCTCTACCCGTACAACGGCGGCCACCTGATGGTGGTGCCCTACCGGCACGTCGCCGACTACACCGAGCTGACCGCGCCCGAGACGGCCGAGCTGGGCGAGTTGACCAAGCAGGCGATGACGGCCCTGCGCACCGCGTCGGGCGCGCACGGCTTCAACATCGGCATGAACCAGGGAACCGTGGCGGGCGCCGGCATCGCCGCGCACCTGCACCAGCACGTCGTGCCCCGCTGGGGCGGCGACACCAACTTCATGCCCGTCGTCGGGCACACGAAGGTGCTGCCGCAGCTCCTCGCCGACACCCGCAAGATGCTCGCCGACGCCTGGCCGGTCCAGGCCGCCTGAGCCGGCTCACGCGTCGTAGACGTCCGCCTTCCTCGGCGTCGGGTCCTGGATAGCCCCGCTGAGGAAGCCGGAGCGGGCGCCGAACTTCTCGGTGTTCACGCCGTTCTCCTCCAGGACCTTGATCGCCGCCGAGTGCACCACGCGCAGCACGGGTGTGGCGGCGCGCAGCGCGTCGTCGGCCATGAAGCGGTGCCGCCACGGCTTGTCGGCCCAGGCGTGCCGCAGGCCGAACGGCTCGGGCAGGACCAGCTTGCCGCCGAGGTGGTCCAGGAGCGGCGGATACCAGGTGAAGGGGGCGCGGACGGCGAGTCGCACCACCTCGTCGGCGTCGACCAGGGGCAGACTGCGGTCCACGGTCTCCCAGAACCTGATGGGCTTGGCGACCGTCTTGGTCTTCGGGTCGGGCTTGCTGGTGAACAGCGAGTGCACGGGGCCGAGGGCGTGCCCGGTGACCTCGATGCGCAGCGTCTCGTGCAGCACGGTCACCGTGATCAGCATCGTGATGACCAACTGGCCGTCCCAGAGTGTGAACTGGACGCCCAGATAGTGCCGCTCGCCGCTGCCGAACTGCTGTTCGTTGCAGATCCGCTGCACCTCGTGGCCGCGGATCTGGAAGGCCTCCACGTCCGTGCCCGAGGGGCGGGCCACCGCCTTGGCGTTCTCCCCGATGGGGGAGACGATCCAGTGGTTTATCTGCGGCTTGGTGAAGCCGCCGGTGTGCAGCGGGCCGCGCTCCAGGAGGCGGAGCTGGTCGTGCACCGCGCGTATGACGTCCCAGCTGCGGAAGGGGTGGATCTCCTTGCCGGGCACGGCGGGCACCAGCTCCTCGGCCAGCTGCCAGCTGCCCCAGCGCGTGCCCATGCCCAGTATGCCCTTGGGCCCGGCGTAGAACACGGAGTTGCTCTGCTGCTCGGCGGAGAGCCGCGCCAGGCCCTGGCGCAGCCGCTCGGCGGCCGTCTCGCCGGGGCTGCCGGGCACCGCCTCGGGGATCTTGGCGCCGATGCCGCCGCCGGAGAGCAGGGCGGACCAGCGCTCGCGCATGTCCTTGGCCGTGCGCTCGGCGAGCTGCTTGGCCCAGAACCAGCCCACGACGGGCAGCACGATCGAGGCCCGCAGATACCAGGCCCAGAAGCCGCCGAACGGCAGCTTGATCAGGGCGAGGGCGGCCAGCACCCCCACGGCGACCAGGACGGCGGCGGCGAGCGCGCCCGTGCGCTTGTTCTCGCTCTTGGCGACCTGGCGCCGGATGGTGAAGACCGCGAGCCAGACGATGAGACCCGGCAGGAACAGCACACCGCACAGGACCATCACGGCCGTGAGCCAGCTGTCGCGCTCCTTGCGGATGCGGTTGGCCGCGAGGCAGTGCTCCACGACCACCTGCGGCTCGATGCCGAAGGACTGGATGAGCGGCTTGCGGCCGCCGCCGAGCATCCGCACCTGCACGGTCCGCGCGAAGGCCTCACCGAGGCTCGGCTTGAACAGCGACCATATGCCGGGCTTCACCTCGGACTTGTGCCACTCGTTGTTCGCCTTGAGGATCTCGGTCACGTCGCTGTCGCGATACGCGGCCGAGGCCAGGGCATGCGTCGCCGCCGTCTGGCCCGCGGCTCCCGAGAGCGGGACCTGGGCCCCGGGCCTGAAGTCGAATACATCGTCCGCCACTGCCGCCCCCTTGCCGCGACGCCTTCGCTGATGCGGCTCTTCCCGACTTCCCTGTCCGGCACACCTGTTGACGTCCGGCGCATCTGTTGATCAGGTCATCAGCGTATCGGGGAGCGCCGACATCCGGCAGTGGGCAAAGGTGCGCCGCCCGCGCGCCGGGGCGCGACGGGCGGCGTCCCTCCCCGCGTCGGCCACGCGACCGCCACACGTCAACTACGAAGTCGCCTCCGCGCGTTCACGGATCTTCTCCGAGAGGTGCGGGGGCATCGGCTCGTGGCGGGCGTACGCACGGCTGAAGCGCGCGGTGCCCTGGGAGAGCGAGCGCAGGTCCACCGCGTACCGGCCGATCTCGATCTCGGGCACCTCGGCCCGCACCAGCGTGCGGCCGCCGGGCGCCTGCTCGGTGCCGACGACCCGGCCGCGGCGCCCCGACAGGTCGCTCATCACCGCGCCGACGTGGTCGTCACCGACGAGCACCCGCACCTCGGCGACGGGTTCGAGCAGATGGACGCGGGCCCCGGCCGCAGCCTCCCGCAGCGCGAGCGCGCCCGCCGTCTGGAACGCGGCGTCGGAGGAGTCCACCGAGTGCGCCTTGCCGTCCAGGAGCGTCACGCGTACGTCGATCAGCGCGTAGCCGGCGGCGACGCCCCTCGCCGCCTGGGCCCGTACGCCCTTCTCGACGGACGGGATGAACTGCCGGGGCACCGCGCCGCCGACGACCTTGTCGACGAACTCGATGCCGCTGCCGCCGGGCAGCGGCTCCACCTCGATCTCGCAGATCGCGTACTGGCCATGTCCGCCGGACTGCTTCACGTGGCGTCCGCGGCCCGCCGACCTGCCCGCGAACGTCTCGCGCAGGGAGACCTTGTGCGGCACCACGTCGACCTGCACGCCGTAGCGGCTGCGCAGGCGCTCCAGGGCGACGTCGGCGTGGGCCTCGCCCAGGCACCACAGGACGACCTGGTGGGTGTCCTGGTTGTGTTCGAGCCGCATCGTCGGATCCTCGGCCACCAGGCGCGACAGCCCCTGGCTGAGCTTGTCCTCGTCCGCCTTGCTGTGCGCCTGGACGGCGAGCGGCAGCAGCGGGTCGGGCATGTCCCAGGGCTCCATGAGGAGCGGGTCGTCCTTGGCCGACAGGGTGTCGCCGGTCTCCGCGCGGCTCAGCTTCGCCACACACGCCAGGTCGCCCGCGACGCACCGCGTGAGGGCGCGCTGCTGCTTGCCGAACGGCGCGGACAGCGCGCCGATCCGCTCGTCGGCCTCGTGCAGCGGACGCGGCTCGCGGCCGAGGTCGGTCAGGCCGTGCCCGGAGACGTGCACGGTCTCGTCGGGCCGCAGTGTGCCGGAGAAGACCCGAACGAGCGACACGCGCCCCACGTAGGGATCGGACGCCGTCTTCACCACCTCGGCGGCCAGCGGGCCCTCGGGGTCGCAGGTCAGCGCCGGGCGGGCCGCGCCGCTCGGCGTGGTGACGGCGGGCGCGGGGTGTTCGAGCGGCGTGGGGAAGCCGCCGGTGATGAGTTCGAGGAGCTCGACGGTGCCGATGCCCTGGCGGGCGCCGTCCGCCGCGGGCGCCGCCGCGAGCACGGGGTGGAAGACGCCGCGGGCCACGGCCCGCTCCAGGTCCTCCACGAGGGTCTTGTGATCGATGTCCTCGCCGCCGAGGTAGCGGTCCATGAGGGACTCGTCCTCGCTCTCGGCGATGATCCCCTCGATCAGTCCGTTCCGGGCCTCCTCGATCAGCGGGAGCTGGTCGTCGCCCGGCTCGGACTCCTTGCGTTCGCCCGACGCGTAGTCGAACACCCGCTGCGAGAGCAGCCCGATCAGGCCGGTCACGGGCGCGTGCCCGTCGGGGCCCTGCTCGCCGTACAGCGGCAGGTACAGCGGCAGCACGGCGTCCGGGTCGTCGGCGCCGAACGCCTCGGCGCACGTCCGCGTCATCCCGGCGAAGTCCGCGCGGGCCGACTCCAGGTGCGTCACCACGATGGCGCGCGGCATGCCGACCGCCGCGCACTCCTCCCACACCATGCGGGTCGCGCCGGAGATGCCCTCGGCGCCCTCCGCCGCCGAGACGACGAAGAGGGCCGCGTCCGCCGCACGCAGCCCGGCCCTCAACTCCCCGACGAAGTCGGCGTATCCGGGAGTGTCCAGTAGGTTGATCTTGTACCCGCCCCATTCGACGGGCACCAGGGAGAGCTGCACCGAGCGCTGCTGCCGGTGCTCGATCTCGTCGTAGTCCGAGACGGTGCCGCCGTCCTCCACGCGGCCCGCCCGGGCCACCGCCCCCGCGGTGAGCGCGAGGGCCTCCACCAGGGTCGTCTTGCCCGATCCGCTGTGGCCGACCAGCACCACATTCCGTACGGACGCGGGGTGGTCGGCCGATGCCGCCCTGCCGGCGGCTCCGGGGTGTGCGTTCGCCTTGTCGCCCATGCCTTGGCCTCCCGGTCACGTGCACGGTGAGGAGGCTCGGCCCCCTCGGGGATGCTGGCTGTTCGCGGGCGCGCGGTACCGGTGCGGGGCGGCTCCGACGGCGCCCGTAGCGCTTTCGAGCTTTCCACCAGGGTCACTCTGCGTCCATACGTCGTACGCGATGGTGAGGGGGCGAGCCCGCCGGTGAGGGGCGTGACTACGATGGGCCAGCCGGTGGCCAACGGGGTCACGCGGCCACCGACCCCTCGGGAAGGCCATGCTGAACAAGTACGCGCGTGCATTCTTCACGCGTGTCCTCACACCGTTCGCCGCGTTTCTCATCCGCCGCGGGGTCAGCCCCGACGCGGTCACCTTCATCGGCACGGCCGGTGTGGTGGCGGGAGCGCTGGTCTTCTTCCCCCGTGGCGAGTTCTTCTGGGGCACGGTCGTCATCACCCTGTTCGTCTTCAGCGACCTCGTCGACGGCAACATGGCCCGTCAGCTCGGCCGCTCCAGCCGCTGGGGCGCCTTCCTCGACTCCACCCTCGACCGCGTGGCGGACAGCGCCATCTTCGGCGGGCTCGCCCTGTGGTACGCCGGTTCCGGTGACGACAACATCCTGTGCGCCGTCTCGATCTTCTGCCTCGCCAGCGGCCAGGTCGTCTCGTACACCAAGGCGCGCGGCGAGGCGATCGGCCTGCCCGTGGCCGTGAACGGCCTGGTGGAGCGCGCCGAACGGCTGGTCATCTCGCTGGTCGCCGCGGGCCTCGCGGGACTGCACGACTTCGGCGTCCCCGGCATCCAGGTCCTGCTGCCCATCGCCCTGTGGATCGTCGCCGCCGGCAGCATGGTCACCCTGGTCCAGCGGGTCGTCACGGTCCGCAGGGAGTCCGCCGAGGCGGACGCGGCCGGGGGCGCCGCGCAGGAGAGTGAGGCCACGCAGTGAGGGACCGACTGACGGACGCGCTCTACGGAGCCGGCTGGAGCACCGTCAAGAAGCTCCCCGAGCCGGCCGCCCAGCGGCTCGGCCGGACCATCGCCGATCTGGCCTGGAAGCGCCGCGGCACGGGCGTCCTGCGCCTGGAGGCTAACCTCGCGCGCGTGGTGCCCGACGCCACCCCCGAACGGCTCGCCCAGCTCTCCCGTGCGGGCATGCGCTCCTACCTGCGGTACTGGATGGAGTCCTTCCGGCTGCCGTCCTGGAGCGAGGACCGTGTCAGGAACGGCTTCGAGGGGACGGACCTGCACCACCTGACCGACGGCCTCGCCGCGGGCAAGGGCGTCGTCCTCGCCCTGCCGCACCTCGCCAACTGGGACCTCGCGGGCGCCTGGGTCACCACCGAGCTGAAGACCCCCTTCACGACCGTCGCCGAGCGCCTGAAGCCCGAGACGCTCTACGACCGCTTCGTCGCCTACCGCGAGAGCCTCGGCATGGAGGTCCTGCCGCACACCGGCGGCTCCGCCTTCGGCGCCCTCGCCCGGCGGCTGCGCGCGGGCGGCCTCGTCTGCCTCGTGGCCGACCGCGACCTCTCCGCGTCCGGCGTCGAGGTGAAGTTCTTCGGAGACACCGCCCGGATGCCCGCGGGGCCCGCGATGCTGGCCCAGCAGACCGGGGCGCTGCTCCTGCCGGTCACCCTCTGGTATGACGGGACCCCCGTCATGAAGGGACGCGTCCACCCGCCGGTCGACGTGCCCGAGACAGGTACGAGGGCCGAGAAGACGTCTGCCATGACACAGGCGCTGGCAGACGCCTTCGCCATCGGTATCGCCGACCACCCGGAGGATTGGCACATGCTGCAGCGACTGTGGCTCGCCGACCTGGAACCCCGCCCCGAGCAGGACCCGGCGGGGGAGACGTCGTGAAGATCGGCATCGTCTGCCCGTACTCGTGGGACGTGCCGGGCGGCGTCCAGTTCCACATCCGCGATCTGGCGGAGCACCTCATCCGCCTGGGGCACGAGGTGTCCGTCCTCGCCCCCGCGGACGACGAGACCCCCCTCCCGCCGTACGTGGTGTCGGCGGGGCGAGCCGTTCCCGTGCCGTACAACGGCTCCGTCGCGCGGCTCAACTTCGGCTTCCTGTCCGCCGCGCGGGTGCGCCGCTGGCTGCACGACGGCACCTTCGACGTCATCCACATCCACGAGCCGGCCTCGCCCTCGCTGGGCCTGCTCGCGTGCTGGGCGGCACAGGGGCCGATCGTCGCCACCTTCCACACGTCCAACCCGCGCTCCCGGGCCATGATCGCCGCCTATCCGATCCTGCAGCCCGCCCTGGAGAAGATCAGCGCGCGCATCGCCGTGAGCGAGTACGCGCGCCGCACCCTCGTGGAACACCTGGGCGGCGACGCGGTCGTCATCCCCAACGGCGTCGACGTCGGCTTCTTCGCCGACGCCGAGCCGCGGCCCGAGTGGCAGGGCGAGACCATGGGCTTCATCGGCCGCATCGACGAGCCCCGCAAGGGTCTGCCCGTCCTCATGAAGGCCCTCCCGCAGATCTTCGCCGAGCGGCCGAACGCCCGCCTGCTCGTCGCGGGCCGCGGCGATGAGGAGGAGGCGGTGGCCTCGCTCCCCGCCGAGCTGCGCCCCCGGGTGGAGTTCCTCGGCATGGTCAGCGACGAGGACAAGGCGCGGCTGCTGCGCAGCGTCGACCTGTACGTGGCGCCCAACACCGGCGGCGAGAGCTTCGGGATCATCCTGGTCGAGGCGATGTCCGCGGGCGCGCCCGTCCTCGCCAGCGACCTGGACGCCTTCGCCCAGGTCCTCGACCAGGGCGGGGCGGGCGACCTCTTCAACAACGAGGACGCCGACTCCCTGGCCAAGTCGGCGATCCGCCTGCTGTCCGACCCCGAACGCCGCGAGGGCCTCCGCGACCGCGGCGGCGCCCACGTACGCCGCTTCGACTGGTCGACGGTGGGCGCGGACATCCTCGCGGTCTACGAGACGGTGACGGACGGCGCGGCCTCCGTGGCGGAGGACGAACGGGTGGGGCTGCGGGCCCGCTTCGGCCTGGCGCAGCGGGGCTAGCGCGGGGCCGGCCGGTCGCGGGTGGAGAGCCAGCCCGTGTGGGACGAAGAACCATCCGGGCCGGGGGCGAAAAAGCAGCCCGTCCGGCGTTTGAGGGACGAAGTCCGGGGCGGAGCCCCGTGAGGGTGCCCGGGAGGGGCGGCCAGGGGCCGCGCGGCGGGACACGTGCTCCCCGGCGGTAGCCTTGCCGCCCGTGACCACACTGATCTGGATCGCCGCGGCACTCTTCGCGATCGGCCTGTACCTGAGCTGGACCGCGGGCCGGCTCGACCGGCTGCACGCCCGCATCGACGCTGCCCGCGCCGCCCTCGACGCGCAACTGCTGCGCCGCGCCTCGGTCGCCCAGGAGCTCGCGACCTCCGGAGTGCTCGACCCGGCCGCCTCGATCGTGCTCTACGAGGCGGCGCACGCAGCACGCCAGGCCGAGGAGGAGCAGCGCGAGGTCGCCGAGAGCGAACTCAGCCAGGCCCTGCGGGCGATCTTCGGCGAGGCCGCGCAGGTCGAGGCGGTGCGCGAGGCCCCTGGCGGTGACGAGGCGGCCACCGAGTTGGCCGCGGCCGTGCGCCGGGTGCCGATGGCCCGCCGCTTCCACAACGACGCCGTACGCGCGGCACGCGCCCTGCGCAGGCATCGCACGGTGCGCTGGTTCCGGCTCGCGGGGCACGCGCCCTTCCCGCTGGCGTTCGAGATGGACGACGAGCCTCCGGTGGCTCTCGCCGACCGGGCCACCGCGTAAGGCCCTGACCAGGCACGCAGCGGTGTCCGGAGCCGGGAACGCGGCGACGCCCCGAGCGGGAGGGCGACGGAAAATGAGCCACCGGTCACCTATTGGCCCTTGCTGTGGACTGGTCGCCGGGAGTTTCCTCGGAGTCGCAGAAGCCGTCTCCCTCGAGTGAGGTCACCCCCGTGTCCAGCACCCCCGCCAGCAGCAACCCGTCCACCGAGACCGGCACCGCGCGCGTGAAGCGCGGCATGGCCGAGCAGCTCAAGGGCGGCGTGATCATGGACGTCGTCAACGCCGAGCAGGCGAAGATCGCCGAGGACGCCGGCGCCGTGGCCGTCATGGCGCTGGAGCGGGTGCCCGCCGACATCCGCAAGGACGGCGGCGTGGCCCGGATGTCCGACCCCAACATGATCGAGGAGATCATCGAGGCCGTCTCGATCCCGGTCATGGCCAAGTCCCGCATCGGCCACTTCGTCGAGGCCCAGGTGCTGCAGTCCCTCGGCGTCGACTACATCGACGAGTCCGAGGTCCTCACCCCGGCCGACGAGGTCAACCACAGTGACAAGTTCGCCTTCACGACCCCCTTCGTCTGTGGCGCCACCAACCTGGGCGAGGCCCTGCGCCGCATCGCCGAGGGCGCGGCCATGATCCGCTCCAAGGGCGAGGCCGGCACCGGCAACGTCGTCGAGGCCGTCCGCCACCTGCGCCAGATCAAGAACGAGATCGCCCGCCTGCGCGGTTTCGACAACAACGAGCTGTACGCCGCCGCCAAGGATCTCCGCGCCCCCTACGAGCTGGTCAAGGAGACCGCCGAGCTGGGCAGGCTGCCGGTCGTCCTGTTCTCCGCCGGTGGTGTCGCCACCCCCGCCGACGCCGCGCTGATGCGCCAGCTCGGCGCCGAGGGCGTCTTCGTCGGCTCCGGCATCTTCAAGTCCGGCGACCCGGCCAAGCGCGCCGCCGCCATCGTGAAGGCCACCACCTTCTACGACGACCCGAAGATCATCGCGGATGCCTCCCGCAACCTGGGCGAGGCCATGGTCGGCATCAACTGCGACACCCTCCCCGAGACCGAGCGCTACGCGAACCGGGGCTGGTGATGACCACTCCCGTCGTGGGCGTCCTCGCCCTTCAGGGGGACGTGCGGGAGCACCTGATCGCCCTGGCCTCGGCGGACGCCGTGGCCAGGCCGGTCCGGCGCCCCGAAGAGCTCGCCGAGGTCGACGGCCTGGTCATCCCCGGCGGCGAGTCCACCACCATCTCCAAGCTCGCCACCCTCTTCGGCCTGATGGAGCCGCTGCGCGCACGCGTGCGTGACGGCCTGCCGGTCTACGGCAGCTGCGCCGGAATGATCATGCTCGCCGACAAGATCCTCGACCCGCGCTCGGGCCAGGAGACGGTGGGCGGCATCGACATGATCGTGCGGCGCAACGCCTTCGGGCGGCAGAACGAGTCGTTCGAGGCCGCCGTCACCGTCACGGGTGTCGAGGGCGACCCCGTCGAGGGAGTCTTCATCCGGGCGCCCTGGGTGGAGTCGGTCGGCGCGCGCGTGGAGGTGCTCGCCGAGCACGAGGGCCACATCGTCGCCGTGCGCCAGGGCAACGCGCTGGCCACCTCGTTCCACCCCGAGCTGACCGGCGACCACCGCGTCCACGCGCTGTTCGTGGAGATGGCACGGGGCAACCGGCGCGTGGGAGCCTTGTAGGATCTCCGGGGATCTGATCCCCCCCGGGGCCTTAAGGTCTGGGAGAGTTCGTACTGGTTGTTGGGTAACGCGAAGGAGACAGGCAGATGTCCGGCCACTCTAAATGGGCTACGACGAAGCACAAGAAGGCCGTGATCGACGCCAAGCGCGGCAAGCTCTTCGCGAAGATGATCAAGAACATCGAGGTCGCGGCCCGCACGGGCGGCGCCGACGTGTCCGGTAACCCGACCCTCTTCGACGCCATTCAGAAGGCCAAGAAGAGCTCGGTCCCGAACAAGAACATCGACTCCGCGGTCAAGCGCGGCGCCGGCCTCGAAGCCGGTGGCGCCGACTACGAGACGATCATGTACGAGGGCTACGGACCGAACGGCGTCGCGGTGCTCATCGAGTGCCTCACCGACAACCGCAACCGTGCCGCGTCCGACGTCCGGGTGGCCATGACCCGCAACGGCGGCTCGATGGCCGACCCGGGCTCCGTCTCGTACCTCTTCAACCGCAAGGGCGTCGTGATCGTCCCCAAGGGCGAGCTGTCCGAGGACGATGTGCTCGGCGCGGTCCTCGACGCGGGCGCCGAAGAGGTCAACGACCTCGGCGACACCTTCGAGGTGCTCAGCGAGGCCACCGACCTGGTCGCGGTCCGCACCGCGCTCCAGGAGGCCGGCATCGACTACGACTCGGCCGACGCCAACTTCGTCCCGACCATGCAGGTCGAGCTGGACGAGGAGGGCGCCCGGAAGATCTTCAAGCTGATCGACGCCCTGGAGGACAGCGACGACGTGCAGAACGTCTTCGCCAACTTCGACGTCTCCGACGAGGTCATGGCGAAGGTCGACGCATAGGCGCTCCGCCGCGTTGAACGGGCCGACGGGACACACCCGTCGGCCCGTCGCGTTGTCAGAGGGACCCGATAGCCTGCACGGACAGGCGATGGGAGGGGCTTACGTGCGCGTGCTGGGGGTCGACCCGGGACTGACCCGGTGCGGTGTCGGTGTCGTCGAGGGCGTCGCCGGACGGCCGCTGGCCATGCGCGGCGTCGGCGTCGTGCGGACCCCGGCCGACGCGGAGCTCGGCCACCGCCTGGTCGCCATCGAGCAGGGCATCGAGCAGTGGCTCGACGAGCACGAGCCGGAGTTCGTCGCCGTGGAGCGCGTGTTCAGCCAGCACAACGTCCGCACGGTCATGGGCACCGCCCAGGCCAGCGCGGTCGCCATGCTCTGCGCCTCCCGCCGCGGCATCCCCGTGGCCCTGCACACCCCCAGCGAGGTCAAGGCCGCCGTCACCGGCAGCGGCCGGGCCGACAAGGCGCAGGTCGGGGCGATGGTCACCCGCCTCCTGCGGCTCGACGCACCGCCCAGGCCCGCGGACGCCGCGGACGCCCTGGCCCTCGCCATCTGCCACATCTGGCGCGCGCCCGCGCAGAACCGCCTCCAGCGGGCGGTCGCCCAGAACCGCCTGCAGCAGGCGGTCGCCGAGAACCGCCTCCAGCAGGCCGCCGCCCCGCAGGCGGCGAAGACCCCCACAGCCCGGAAAGGCCGTACCGCATGATCGCCTTCGTCAGCGGCCCCGTCGCCGCACTCGCACCCGACACCGCGGTGATCGAGGTCGGCGGCATCGGCATGGCCGTCCAGTGCGCGCCGAACACGCTCTCCACGCTCCGCGTCGGCCAGCAGGCCAAGCTCGCCACCTCGCTGGTGGTCAGGGAGGACTCCCTGACGCTGTACGGCTTCGCCGACGACGACGAGCGCCAGACCTTCGAGCTGCTCCAGACCGCGAGCGGCGTCGGGCCCCGCCTGGCCCAGGCGATGCTCGCCGTGCACAGCCCCGACGCCCTGCGCCGCGCGGTCTCCACCGGGGACGAGAAGGCCCTGACCGCCGTGCCGGGCATCGGCAAGAAGGGGGCCCAGAAGCTGCTCCTGGAGTACAAGGACCGCCTCGGCGAGCCCCTGGGCACCGGCGGCCAGGTCCGCGGCGGCGCCCCCGCCGCCGGCTGGCGCGACCAGCTCCACGCCGCCCTGATCGGCCTGGGGTACGCGACGCGGGAGGCCGACGACGCCGTCGCCGCCGTCACCCCGCAGGCCGAGGCCGCCGAAGGCACACCGCAGGTGGGCCAGCTCCTCAAGGCGGCGCTCCAGACCCTGAACCGCACCCGCTAGCCGGACCGTGGCCGCAGCCGCCGGCCACCCGTACGGCACCACCCGACCGCACCTCTGAACCGCATCGCGAGGCACACCGCATGAACTGGGACGACACGACCGACGAAGCTGCCGACGCGGCCGAGCGGCTGGTCGGACCCGCCGCGGAGCGGCTGGTGGACTCCGGCGCCGACGGCGAGGACCAGGCCGTCGAGGCCGCCCTGCGCCCCAAGGACCTCGGCGAGTTCATCGGCCAGGAGAAGGTCCGCGAGCAGCTCGACCTCGTCCTGCGCGCGGCCCGCGCCCGGGGCGCCACCGCCGACCACGTCCTGCTCTCCGGCGCCCCGGGGCTCGGCAAGACCACCCTTTCGATGATCATCGCCGCCGAGATGGGCGCCCCGATCCGCATCACCAGCGGCCCCGCCATCCAGCACGCGGGCGATCTCGCGGCGATCCTCTCCTCCCTCCAGGAGGGCGAAGTCCTCTTCCTCGACGAGATCCACCGCATGTCGCGGCCCGCCGAGGAGATGCTCTACATGGCGATGGAGGACTTCCGTGTCGACGTCATCGTCGGCAAGGGCCCCGGCGCCACCGCCATCCCGCTCGAACTGCCGCCCTTCACCCTGGTCGGCGCCACCACGCGCGCGGGACTGCTGCCGCCGCCGCTGCGCGACCGCTTCGGCTTCACCGCGCACATGGAGTTCTACGAACCCGCCGAGCTGGAGCGCGTGGTGCACCGCTCCGCGACGCTGCTCGACGTGGAGATCGACCCGGACGGCGCCGCCGAGATCGCGGGCCGCTCCCGGGGCACGCCCCGCATCGCCAACCGTCTGCTGCGCCGCGTGCGGGACTACGCCCAGGTCAAGGCGGACGGCGTGATCGACAGGGGCATCGCGGGCGCCGCCCTCGCCGTGTACGAGGTCGACGAGCGGGGCCTCGACCGCCTCGACCGGGCCGTCCTGGAAGCCCTGCTCAAGCTGTTCAGCGGCGGTCCGGTCGGTCTGTCGACCCTCGCGGTCGCCGTGGGGGAGGAGCGGGAGACGGTCGAGGAGGTGGCCGAGCCCTTCCTCGTGCGCGAGGGACTGCTCGCCCGTACGCCCCGCGGGCGCGTCGCCACCCCGGCGGCCTGGGCGCACCTGGGCCTCGTACCACCGCGCCAAGCGGGCGGAAAGGGGCAACAGGATCTGTTCGGGGCGTGAGGGCGGCGGTGCGGGGGCTTCGCGGTGGCGCAAGCTCGACGGAACGGCGCGGATAGTCGCGGGGTCAGGAACCCCGGTGCCATGCTGAGCGTTGTTCGTTAGGTGCGGACTCGCTTAGACTCCGCCGATGCCGCCCTTGTGGGCGGCGTGCCCACCCCCATCCAGTAGGCCGCTTTTACCCGCGCGGTCGTGCGAAGGAAATTCCGTCCCGTGAATATCGTGACCCTCCTCCCGTTCATCGTGCTCATCGGGGCCATGTTCCTGATGACCCGGTCGGCGAAGAAGAAGCAGCAGGCCGCCGCGCAGATGCGCAACGAAATGCAGCCCGGCACCGGCATCCGCACGATCGGCGGCATGTACGCCACCGTCAAGGAGGTCCACGACGACGCCGTCCTCCTTGAGGTGGCCCCCGGTGTCCACGCGGTTTACGCCAAGAACTCGATCGGCGCCGTTCTCGCCGACGACGAGTACAACCGCATCGTTCACGGCACCGAGGACGACCTGAAGGAGGACACCCCCGTCGTTCCGGACGACGCCTCCTCCCTGACCGAGACCGACGAGCCCGCCGCCGCCTCCGACGACTCGCGCATCGACCTCGGCAAGAAGGACGCGGCCGCCGAGGCCGACGACGTGGAGCCGAAGAAGACCGACGGCGAGTCCGACGCGAAGTAGTCACGACCGGGGCTTGCGGGGCGCGCCGCTCGCGCGCCACGGGCCCCGGACCCCGTGCATATCGCGCCGAGTCTCGACACCACTTCATGGCCGCCCGCCCGGGTCCTCCCCGCAACCGCCGGGGCCGGACCGGACGCCGGGCGGTTGGACAGGGAGAACGAGAAGGTGGCAGCACCGAAGAAGGGCCGAAGGCAGAGCGCACCGGGCAAGCCGGGCCGCGCACTGGCCTTCATCCTGATCGCCCTCGTGGCGCTGACCGGGGGAATGTTCCTTTCCGGGCACACCACGCCGCGTCTGGGCATCGACCTCGCGGGTGGCACGAGCATCACGCTCGAGGCGAAGAACGAGCCGGGTCAGAAGAACGCGATCAACCCGACCAACATGAACACCGCGGTCGACATCATCAACAACCGTGTCAACGGTCTGGGTGTCTCCGAGGCCGAGGTACAGACCCAGGGCGATCGCAACATCATCGTCAACATCCCCAAGGGGACGAACGAGAAGCAGGCGCGCGAGCAGGTCGGCACGACCGCTCAGCTCTTCTTCCGTCCGGTGATCACGCAGGCCGCCGGCGCGGCGACTCCCGACCCGTCCGCCACTCCTCCCGGCGCGGACAAGGAGAAGGACAAGGCCACCGACAAGGCGACGGACAAGGCCACCGACAAGGCCACGGACGGAGCGGACTCCCCGAGCTCCTCCGCGTCGCCGCAGGGCCGCGCCCTGACCGACGCCCTGAAGGACGACCCGACGCCCGGCGCCTCGGACAAGGCCGAGGACGGCAAGAAGGACGACGGGAAGAAGGACGAGACCCCGGCACCCGACCCGGCGACGGCCAAGCTCCAGGAGCAGTTCGCCAAGCTGGACTGCACGGACAAGAAGCAGCGCGCCGAGGCCGGCCGCGGCATCAAGGCCTCCGAGACCACCATCGCCTGCGGCAAGAGCGCCGACGGCAAGACGTGGGACAAGTTCATCCTGGCCCCGGCCGAGGTCAACGGCAAGGACGTCGACGAGGCCGAGGCGACGATCAGGCAGGACACCGGCGCCTGGATCGTCAACATGGAGTTCACCAAGGGCGGCGCGAAGAAGTTCTCCGACGTCACGAGCAAGCTGTCGCAGCAGCAGCCCCCGCAGAACCAGTTCGCGATCGTCCTCGACGGCGACGTCGTCTCGGCCCCCAGCGTCAACACGACCCTGAGCAAGAACGCCGAGATCTCCGGCAGCTTCACGCAGCAGTCCGCGAAGGACCTCGCGAACGTCCTGTCGTACGGCGCCCTGCCGCTCACTTTCCACGAGCAGAGCGTCACCACGGTCAGCCCGGCCCTCGGCGGCGAGCAGCTGCAGGCGGGCCTCATCGCGGGCGCCATCGGCCTCGCACTGGTCGTCATCTACCTGGTGGTCTACTACCGCGGTCTCTCGCTGATCGCGATCGCGAGCCTCCTGGTCTCCGCGGCGCTGACGTACACGATCATGACGCTGCTCGGCCCGACCATCAAGTTCGCGCTGAACCTGCCCGCGGTCTGCGGCGCCATCGTCGCGATCGGCATCACGGCGGACTCGTTCATCGTGTTCTTCGAACGCGTACGTGACGAGGTCCGCGAGGGCCGCACGCTGCGCCCCGCCGTCGAGCGCGGCTGGCCGCGGGCCCGGCGCACCATCCTGGTCTCCGACTTCGTGTCGTTCCTCGCCGCCGCCGTGCTCTTCGTGGTCACGGTCGGCAAGGTCCAGGGCTTCGCGTTCACGCTCGGCCTGACCACGCTCCTCGACGTCGTCGTGGTCTTCTTCTTCACCAAGCCGCTGATGACGCTCATGGCACGCAAGAAGTTCTTCGCGAGCGGCCACAAGTGGTCCGGCTTCGACCCGGTGCGACTCGGGGTCAAGCCCCCGATCCGCCGGGCCCGCCGCGCCCCCGGCTCCGCTGGCCCTGTCGACCCGAAGGAGGCCTGAGAGTGTCGAAGCTCGGTAATCTCGGCGCCAGGCTCTACCGCGGCGAGGTCGGCTACGACTTCGTCGGCAAGCGCATGCTCTGGTACGGCCTCTCGATCCTGATCACGATCACGGCCATCGTCGGCCTCGCGGTGCGCGGCCTGAACATGGGCATCGAGTTCGAGGGCGGCGCCGTCTTCAACACCCCGAAGACGAGTGCCTCGGTCTCGAAGGCCGAGGAGTCCGCGGAGAAGGCGGCCGGCCACGACGCGATCGTCCAGAAGCTGGGCGAGGGCGAGATGCGCATCCAGATCGCGGGTGTGGACATCGAGAAGTCCGACCAGATCAAGAGGGCGCTCGCCGAGGACCTCGACGTCAAGGCCGGCGACATCAACGCCGACCTGGTCGGCCCCAGCTGGGGCGAGCAGATCGCCAACAAGGCCTGGCAAGGCCTGGCGATCTTCATGGTCCTCGTGGTGATCTACCTGGCCATCGCCTTCGAGTGGCGCATGGCGCTCGCGGCGCTCATCGCGCTCATCCACGACATCACCATCACCGTGGGTGTGTACGCACTGGTCGGCTTCGAGGTCACGCCCGGCACGGTGATCGGTCTGCTGACCATCCTCGGTTACTCGCTGTACGACACGGTGGTGGTCTTCGACAGCTTGAAGGAGCAGTCGAAGGACATCACCAAGCAGACCCGCTTCACCTACAGCGAGGTCGCCAACCGCAGCATCAACGGCACCCTGGTGCGCTCCATCAACACCACGGTCGTCGCGCTGCTCCCGGTGGCCGGCCTGCTCTTCATCGGTGGCGGCGCCCTGGGCGCGGGCATGCTCAACGACATCTCGCTCTCGCTGTTCGTCGGCCTCGCGGCCGGTGCGTACTCCTCGATCTTCATCGCCACGCCGCTCGTCGCCGACTTCAAGGAGCGCGAGCCGCAGATGAAGGCCCTCAAGAAGCGGGTGCTCGCCAAGCGCGCGGCGGCCGCGGCCAAGGGCGAGTCCGCGGAGGCGCCGCACACCGCGGACGACGTGCCGCACGACGATGAGTACGAGGACGACGCCGCCCCGGCGGTCGTCGGCCCCCGCAGCCAGCCCGCGTCGCGCGGCCGCGGCAAGGGCCGTCCCTCGGGGAAGCGCCGATGACCGAGCAGACGGACGTCACACAGCTGCTGCTCAGCCGCATCCGTGACGTCGTGGACTATCCGGTGCCGGGCGTGATGTTCAAGGACATCACCCCGCTCCTCGCCGACCCCGCGGCCTTCGCGGCGCTGACGGAGACGCTCGCCGACCTGTGCGTGCGGCACGGCGCCACGAAGATCGTCGGCCTGGAGGCCCGCGGCTTCATCCTGGGCGCCCCCGCCGCGCTCCGCGCCGGGCTCGGCTTCATCCCCGTGCGCAAGGCGGGCAAGCTCCCCGGAGCGACGCTCAAGCAGAGCTACGACCTGGAGTACGGCAGCGCCGAGATCGAGGTGCACGCCGAGGACCTGGCGGCGGGCGACCGCGTCATGGTCATCGACGACGTCCTCGCCACCGGTGGCACCGCCGCCGCCTCGCTCGACCTGATCCGGCGCTCCGGCGCCGAGGTGGCCGGGGTCGCCGTGCTCATGGAGCTCGGTTTCCTCGACGGCCGCCGGAAACTGGAGGGCGCGCTGAACGGCGCGCCCCTGGAAGCGCTGATCACCGTCTGAGCGTGACCGCCGTCGGTGTGCGGCACTGTGCGACGGGCGTTCCGGCCATCGGTCGGGGCGCCCGTCGCCGTTTCGGCCGGTTCCCGCTCTGGACGGCGTCCGCCCGCACCGGCAGGCGCCGACCGGACGCGGGCCGGGGCGGGCGACGGGCGGTGCGCGCCGGCGGCGGGAATCGACGCCACGCCCCCTGCGTTTCCCCAGTACAGCGCCGTCTCACCGGCCCAAGGCGAGCCGAAGGCCCAGGATCGATACCATGGACACTTCGGGGCCTGCCCGGGGGACCCCGATCGCGCACAGGGAGCGCTCTTGCCAGACGAGTCCCAGCCACTCACCGCCGCCAAGGCCGCCCAGAAGGGGCAGCAGGCCTCGGCGGACTCCGTCGCGCCCGCGAAGAAGGCTGCGGGCGGGCAGGGCGGCACGTCCGCGCAGCGCGCCCAGGGAGAGGTCTCCCGGGGCGGCAAACCGGCCGAGCAGCCGCGCCCGAAGCCGCCGGCGGACCACCATCCGACGGCCCCCGCGATCCGCCCCGCCACGGGGCAGCCCTCGCGCTCCGGCTCCTCCAACCGCGTGCGGGCCCGCCTCGCCCGCCTCGGCGTGCAGCGTTCGAACCCGTACAACCCGGTTCTCGAACCCCTGCTGCGGATAGTGCGCAGCAACGACCCGAAGATCGAGACGTCGACGCTGCGGCAGATCGAGCGGGCCTACCAGGTCGCCGAGCGCTGGCACCGCGGGCAGAAGCGCAAGAGCGGCGATCCGTACATCACGCACCCGCTCGCCGTGACGACGATCCTCGCCGAGCTGGGCATGGACCCGGCCACCCTGATGGCGGGGCTCCTGCACGACACCGTCGAGGACACTGAGTACGGCCTCGACACCCTCAAGCGCGACTTCGGCGACCAGGTCGCGCTGCTCGTCGACGGCGTCACCAAGCTGGACAAGGTCAAGTTCGGCGAGGCCGCGCAGGCCGAGACCGTGCGCAAGATGGTCGTCGCCATGGCCAAGGACCCCCGCGTCCTGGTCATCAAGCTCGCCGACCGCCTGCACAACATGCGCACGATGCGCTATCTCAAGCGCGAGAAGCAGGAGAAGAAGGCGCGCGAGACCCTGGAGATCTACGCGCCGCTCGCCCACCGCCTGGGCATGAACACCATCAAGTGGGAGTTGGAGGACCTCGCCTTCGCGATCCTCTACCCCAAGATGTACGACGAGATCGTGCGCCTGGTCGCCGAGCGCGCCCCCAAGCGCGACGAGTACCTCGCCATAGTGACCGACGAGGTTCAGGCCGACCTGCGCGCCGCCCGCATCAAGGCGACCGTCACCGGACGCCCGAAGCACTACTACAGCGTCTATCAGAAGATGATCGTCCGCGGCCGGGACTTCGCGGAGATCTACGACCTGGTGGGCATTCGCGTCCTCGTCGACACGGTCCGCGACTGCTATGCCGCCCTCGGCACGGTCCACGCGCGATGGAACCCGGTCCCCGGCCGGTTCAAGGACTACATCGCGATGCCGAAGTTCAACATGTACCAGTCGCTGCACACGACGGTCATCGGCCCCAACGGCAAGCCCGTCGAGCTCCAGATCCGCACGTTCGACATGCACCGCCGCGCCGAGTACGGCATCGCCGCGCACTGGAAGTACAAGCAGGAGGCCGTCGCCGGCGCCTCCAAGGTGCGCACGGACGTACCGAAGAAGGCCGGCGGCAAGGACGACCACCTCAACGACATGGCGTGGCTGCGCCAGCTCCTGGACTGGCAGAAGGAGACCGAGGACCCCAGCGAGTTCCTGGAGTCGCTGCGCTTCGACCTCTCGCGCAACGAGGTCTTCGTGTTCACGCCGAAGGGCGACGTCATAGCGCTCCCGGCGGGCGCCACCCCCGTCGACTTCTCGTACGCGGTGCACACCGAGGTCGGCCACAGGACCATAGGGGCGCGGGTCAACGGCCGTCTCGTACCGCTGGAATCGACCCTGGACAACGGCGACCTGGTGGAGGTCTTCACCTCCAAGGCGGCCGGCGCGGGCCCCTCCCGCGACTGGCTCGGCTTCGTCAAGTCGCCCCGGGCGCGCAACAAGATCCGCGCGTGGTTCTCCAAGGAGCGCCGCGACGAGGCCATCGAGCAGGGCAAGGACGCCATCGCGCGGGCCATGCGCAAGCAGAACCTGCCGATCCAGCGCATCCTGACCGGCGATTCCCTGGTCACGCTCGCGCACGAGATGCGCTACCCCGACATCTCGTCGCTGTACGCCGCGATCGGCGAGGGCCACGTCACCGCGCAGTCCGTCGTGCAGAAGCTCGTGCAGGCGCTCGGCGGCGAGGAGGCCGCCAACGAGGACATCGCCGAGAGCGCCCCGCCCTCGCGCGGACGCAGCAAGCGCCGCTCGAACACCGACCCGGGCGTCGTGGTCAAGGGCGTCGAGGACGTGTGGGTCAAGCTGGCCCGCTGCTGCACGCCCGTGCCCGGCGACCCGATCATCGGCTTCGTCACGCGCGGCAGCGGCGTCTCCGTGCACCGCAGCGACTGCGTGAACGTCGACTCCCTGTCGCGGGAGCCCGAGCGCATCCTCGAGGTCGAGTGGGCGCCCACCCAGTCCTCCGTCTTCCTGGTCGCCATCCAGGTCGAGGCACTGGACCGCTCGCGCCTGCTCTCGGACGTCACGCGCATCCTCTCGGACCAGCACGTGAACATCCTGTCGGCGGCGGTGCAGACCTCCCGCGACCGCGTCGCCACGTCCCGCTTCACCTTCGAGATGGGCGACCCCAAGCACCTGGGGCACGTGCTCAAGGCCGTCAGGGGCGTCGAGGGCGTGTACGACGTCTACCGGGTCACGTCGACGCGACGGCCGTGACCCCGGCCGCGACCCGGCCGTCGGGCCGGCCGCCGGGCCGTGAACCGGACACTGCGCGGAGGGGCTCCCGTACACGATGTACGGGAGCCCCTCCGCGCAGTGGACCGAAGACTCAGCCGCCGAACTCGTGCAGACCCTTCAGCGCCTGGTCGAGCAGCGCCTGGCGGCCGTCGAGCTCCCGCTGGAGCTTGTCGGCCTTCGCGGTGTTGCCCGCGGCACGCGCGTTCTCGATCTGGCCGTGCAGCTTGTCCACGGCCGCCTGCAGCTGGCCCGTGAGGCCCTCCGCACGCGCGCGTGCCTCCGGGTTCGTGCGGCGCCACTCGGCTTCCTCGGACTCCTGGATGGCCCGCTCCACGGCGTGCATACGGCCCTCGACCTTCGGGCGCGCGTCACGCGGGACGTGACCGATGGCCTCCCAGCGCTCGTTGATCGAGCGGAAGGCGGCGCGCGCCGACTTCAGGTCCTTCACCGGGAGCAGCTTCTCGGCCTCCTCGGCCAGCTCCTCCTTCAGCTTCAGGTTCTCCGTCTGCTCGGCGTCGCGCTCGGCGAACACCTCGCTGCGCGCCGCGAAGAAGACGTCCTGGGCGCCGCGGAAGCGGTTCCACAGGTCGTCCTCGTGCTCGCGCTGCGCGCGGCCCGCCGCCTTCCAGTCCGCCATCAGCTCGCGGTACCGCGCGGCCGTCGGACCCCAGTCCTTCGAGCCGGACAGCGCCTCGGCCTCGGCGACCAGCTTCTCCTTGGCCTTGCGGGCCTCCTCGCGCTGCGCGTCCAGCGAGGCGAAGTGCGCCTTGCGGCGCTTGGAGAACGCCGAGCGGGCGTGCGAGAAGCGGTGCCACAGCTCGTCGTCGGACTTGCGGTCGAGCCGGGGCAGGCCCTTCCACGTGTCCACCAGGGCCCGCAGCCGCTCGCCGGCCGCCCGCCACTGCTCGCTCTGGGCCAGCTCCTCGGCCTCGACGACCAGGGCCTCCTTGGCGTGCCTGGCCTCGTCGGACTGCTTGGCCTTCTGGGCCTTGCGCTCCTCGCGACGGGCCTCGACGGTCTCGACCAGCTTGTCGAGCCGCTTGCCCAGGGCGTCCAGATCGCCGACCGCGTGCGCCTCGTCCACCTGCTGGCGCAGGTGCTCGACGGCGGTCATGGCGTCCTTGGCCGACAGGTCGGTCGTCTTCACCCGGCGCTCGAGAAGTCCGATCTCGACGACCAGACCGTCGTACTTGCGCTCGAAGTAGGCGAGGGCCTCATCAGGAGATCCTGCCTGCCACGAACCGACCACTCGCTCGCCGCCGTCGGCCGTACGCACGTACACGGTCCCCGTCTCGTCGACGCGGCCCCACGGGCTGCTGCTCACAGCGCCTCCTCCACATGATGCCTGCGCAGGGCCTTGGGGCCCCCGGCATCGTCCACAGTTTCGTCACCGCCAACATAGGCGACCGGCGGGGCGGCTGTCCGCATCCCGCACGACCGAAGTTTGCCCGCGCGGACTTCAGGACCTGGTGACGGTCGCCTTGTCGATGACGACGGTCGCGTTCGGGCTGCCGTCGCCCTGACCGGTGTTCTCACCGGCGTCGGCGATCTTCTTGAGCACCTTCATGCCGGAATCGGAAATGGTCCCGAACGGTGTGTAGTCGGGCGGGAGCTGGCTGTCCTGATAGACGAGGAAGAACTGGCTCCCGCCGGTGTCGCGGCCCTTCTTCGTCTGGGCGTTGTACTGGTTCGCCATGGCGACCGTGCCCGCCGGATACACGTTCCCCTTCAGGCGCTTGTCCTTGAGGTTCTCGTCCGGGATGGAGTACCCCGGGCCGCCCTCGCCGGTGCCCTTGGGGTCGCCGCACTGCAGGACGTTGACACCGCCCGTGGTCAGGCGGTGGCACGTGGTGTGGTCGAGGTAGCCCTTGTCGACCAGGAACTTAAACGAGTTCACCGTGTGCGGGGCCTTCGCCGCCGACAGGTCGAGACCGATGTCCCCGCACGTCGTCTTCAGGTCCATCGTGTAGTCGGCGGACTTGTCGATGGTGAGCGCGGGCTCCTTCTCGAAGCTCAGCGGCTTCACCTTGCCGGGAGCCGGCTTCTCGCACGGGTCCTTCGGCGTGCTGGTCGGCCGTGCGGCGGCCTCGTCGTCCTTCGTCCCGCCGCCGTCGAAGGCGCCCGCCACGTACGACACCGCGCCCCCCGCCAGCGCCACCGCGAGCGCCCCCGCGATCACCGCGTTGCGCATCCGCGCCCTGCGCCGGGCGGCCTCGCGCCGCTGCTGTTGACGCTCGAACTTCTCACGGGCGAGCTGCCGCCGCCGCTGATCGTTGCTGACCACCGGGTTCTCTCCCCTTTCCGGGTGACCGCCTGAGTTGCCCGTACCGTATATGGGTTACCTGTGGAATCGGCAGCGCCGGTAGGCTCTGATCTGCCGTGATCCTCCGCCGGGGGCGCGGCCCATCCCGCCGGACGACGAACGAAGGACGATCGTGCTCATTGCCGGGTTCCCCGCCGGGGCCTGGGGGACCAACTGCTACCTGGTCGCCCCCGCCGCCGGCGAGGAGTGCGTGATCATCGACCCGGGCCACCAGGCCGCCCAGGGAGTCGAGGACGCACTCAAGAAGCATCGGCTCAAGCCCGTCGCGGTCATCCTCACCCATGGCCACATCGACCACGTCGCCTCGGTCGTCCCGGTCTGCGGAGCGCACGACGTGCCCGCGTGGATCCACCCCTCCGACCGGTACATGATGAGCGACCCCGAGAAGGCCCTCGGCCGCTCCATAGGGATGCCGCTCATGGGCGAGCTGACGGTGGGGGAGCCCGACGACGTGCGGGAGCTGTCCGACGGGGCGGGGCTGAAGCTGGCGGGGCTCGACTTCTCCGTCGCGCACGCGCCGGGCCATACGAAGGGGTCGGTGACCTTCCGGATGCCCGAGACGGCCGAGATCCCCTCGGTCTTCTTCTCGGGCGATCTGCTCTTCGCCGGCTCCATCGGACGCACCGACCTGCCCGGCGGCAGCCACACCGAGATCCTTGAGTCGCTGGCACGCGTGTGCCTGCCGCTCGACGACTCGACCGTGGTGCTGTCGGGCCACGGCCCCCAGACATCCATCGGCCAGGAGCGCGCCACCAACCCGTATCTGCGGCAGGTGGCCGCCGGCCTGGGTCCGGACGACACGTCCGCCCCGCGACGAGGAATGTGACGAGAGAACTCCCGTGAGCACCTTCAAGGCCCCCAAGGGCACCTACGACCTGCTTCCCCCGGACTCCGCGAAGTTCCTCGCGGTCCGCGAGGCGATCGCCGCGCCGCTGCGCAACTCCGGCTACGGCTACGTCGAGACGCCCGGATTCGAGAACGTCGAGCTGTTCGCACGCGGTGTCGGCGAGTCCACCGACATCGTCACCAAGGAGATGTACGCCTTCACGACCAAGGGCGGCGACGAGCTCGCCCTGCGCCCCGAAGGCACCGCCTCCGTGCTGCGCGCCGCCCTGGAGGGCAACCTCCACAAGGCGGGCAACCTCCCGGTCAAGCTCTGGTACTCCGGCTCGTACTACCGCTACGAGCGCCCCCAGAAGGGCCGCTACCGCCACTTCTCGCAGGTCGGCGCCGAGGCGATCGGCGCCGAGGACCCAGCGCTCGACGCCGAGCTGATCATCCTGGCCGACCAGGCGTACCGCACGCTCGGCCTGCGGGACTTCCGCATCCTGCTGAACTCCCTCGGCGACAAGGAGTGCCGTCCGGTCTACCGGGCCGCGCTCCAGGACTTCCTGCGCGGCCTCGACCTGGACGAGGAGACACGCCGACGTATCGACATCAACCCGCTCCGGGTCCTCGACGACAAGCGCGCCGAGGTGCAGAAGCAGCTCGTGGGCGCCCCCTCGCTCCGCGACTACCTCTGCGACGCGTGCAAGGCGTACCACGAGCAGGTGCGCGAGCTGATCACCGCGGCCGGCGTCGCCTTCGAGGACGACGAGAAGCTCGTCCGCGGCCTGGACTACTACACCCGCACCACCTTCGAGTTCGTCCACGACGGCCTCGGCTCGCAGTCCGCGGTCGGCGGCGGCGGCCGCTACGACGGCCTGTCCGAGATGATCGGCGGCCCCTCGCTGCCCTCGGTCGGCTGGGCGCTCGGCGTGGACCGCACGGTCCTCGCCCTGGAGGCGGAAGGCGTCGAGCTCGAACTACCGGCGTCCACCAGCGTCTTCGCGGTCCCGCTCGGCGACGAGGCCCGCCGGGTCCTCTTCGCCAAGGTGACGGAGCTGCGCAAGGCGGGGGTGGCGGCCGACTTCAGCTACGGCGGCAAGGGCCTCAAGGGGGCCATGAAGAACGCCAACCGCTCCGGCGCCCGCTTCACCGTCGTCGCGGGCGAGCGCGACCTCGCCGAGGGCGTGGTCCAGCTCAAGGACATGGAGTCCGGCGAGCAGACGGCCGTCGCGGTGGACGAGATCGTGGCCGAACTGACGGCGAAGCTCGCGTAACGGCGCGAGCACGGCGCTCTCCCACGCGGGGTCCGGAAACGGACCCCGCGATGCCGTTCCGGGGACGGACACACAGGTGCGTACGGCACAATGTCCCTGCCCTCGGCCCCACAAGCGACGGAACGGCGTGATGAGCGAAACGATGTCAGTGAAGGACGACGCCCCGGACCGTGCGGAGCGGGTGACCGCTCCCGGGAGTGTCGGGGGGAGCCGCGCGCTCGCCCTGCTCCTGGTGATCACGGGCGCCGCCGGTGTGCTCGCCTCCTGGATCATCACCATCGACAAGTTCGAGCTCCTCAAGGACCCGAACTTCCAGCCGGGGTGCAGCATCAACCCGGTGGTCGCCTGCGGCAGCATCATGAAGAGCGAGCAGGCGGAGGTCTTCGGCTTCCCCAACCCGATGCTCGGCCTGGTGACCTACGGCATCGTGATCTGCGTCGGCATGAGCCTGCTGGCGGGGGCCCGCTTCCCGCGCTGGTACTGGCTGACGTTCAACGCGGGCACGCTCTTCGGTGTCGGATTCTGCACCTGGCTGATGATCCAGTCGCTGTACCACATCAACGCGCTCTGCCTCTGGTGCTGCCTCGCCTGGACCGTCACGCTCCTGATGTTCTGGTACGTCACGTCGTTCAACATCCGCCACGGCTTCCTGCCCGCGCCCCGCTGGGCCAAGGGCTTCCTGGAGGACTTCACCTGGGCCCTGCCGGTGATGCACATCGGCGTCATCGCCATGCTGATCCTCACCCGCTGGGGCGCCGACCTCTGGGCCTGAGCGCCCGGACGCTCCCGGCGGGATTGTCAGTGGCGTGACATAGGGTTCTGGACGTGGAGCCCGACCTGTTCACCGCCGCAGCCGAAGACCGCCAGGAGAAGGACCCGTCCAGCAGCCCCCTGGCCGTCCGGATGCGCCCGCGCACCCTCGACGAAGTCGTCGGCCAGCAGCATCTGCTCAAGCCGGGCTCGCCCCTGCGCCGCCTCGTCGGCGACGGCGGCGGCCCCGCCGGACCCTCCTCGGTCTTCCTGTGGGGCCCGCCCGGCATCGGCAAGACGACCCTCGCGTATGTGGTCTCCAAGGCGACGAACAAGCGCTTCGTGGAGCTCTCCGCGATCACCGCGGGCGTGAAGGAGGTCCGGGCGGTCATCGACGGCGCCCGCAGGGCGATGGGCGGCCACGGCAAGGAGACCGTCCTCTTCCTCGACGAGATCCACCGGTTCAGCAAGGCCCAGCAGGACTCCCTGCTCCCGGCCGTCGAGAACCGCTGGGTGACGCTCATCGCGGCGACCACCGAGAACCCGTACTTCTCGATCATCTCCCCGCTCCTGTCCCGCTCCCTGCTGCTCACGCTCGAACCGCTCACCGACGACGACCTGCGCGGCCTGCTGCGCCGCGCCGTCACCGACGAGCGGGGCCTCGGCGGCGCGGTCGCGCTCCCCGAGGAGGCGGAGGAGCATCTGCTGCGCATCGCCGGCGGCGACGCCCGGCGCGCGCTCACCGCCCTGGAGGCCGGCGCGGGCTCGGCCCTCGCCAAGGGCGAGCAGGAGGTCACCCTCCAGACGCTGGAGGAGTCCGTCGACCGGGCCGCCGTGAAGTACGACAGGGACGGCGACCAGCACTACGACGTCGCCAGCGCCCTCATCAAGTCCATCCGCGGCTCCGACGTGGACGCGGCCCTGCACTATCTGGCCCGCATGATCGAGGCGGGCGAGGACCCCCGCTTCATCGCCCGGCGCCTGATGATCTCCGCGAGCGAGGACATCGGCCTCGCCGACCCGACGGCGCTGCCCACGGCCGTCGCCGCCGCGCAGGCCGTCGCCATGATCGGCTTCCCGGAGGCCGCGCTCACCCTCAGCCACGCCACGATCGCCCTCGCCCTGGCCCCGAAGTCGAACGCCGCGACGATCGCCATCCAGCAGGCCCAGGCCGACGTCCGCGGCGGCCTCGCCGGACCCGTCCCGCCCCACCTGCGGGACGGCCACTACAAGGGCGCGGCCAAGCTCGGCCACGCCCAGGGGTACGTGTATCCGCACGACGTCCCCGGTGGAATCGCCGCCCAGCAGTACGCCCCGGACACCATCGACGGCAAGCGGTACTACCAGCCGACGAGGTACGGCGCCGAGGCGCGCTATGCCGACGTGGTCGAGCGCGTCCGCGCCCGGCTGAAGGGCGAGCAGCCCGAGGGCTGAGGCATCGCGCCGCACCCGGTACACTTGTCGCCAGTGCTGCGTCCCGTGCCGGTCTCGTGCCGGCGCCACCAGATCGGGACATCCAGCCGGAACCCCACCGCCGCGAGGCAAGGGGGATCCAGGAGCGTCGCGCACCGTTGAAGGTGTCGCGGGCAGCCCACCACCATCTCGCACGCGGGAATCGGTCGGTGGGCCACTCGCGTGCTGCACATAGTGCCCAGACCAGGGAGCGGCTGCCTTGTGGGCCCATGGGCCCGTGAGGTTTCCCAGGCTGCGGATGCGACCTCCCCTAACCACTGGTGAAGCCGAATTCACAATGAACAGAGAGGTTGGTTCATGCCGAACCAGTCCCGCCCCAAGGTCAAGAAGTCGCGTGCCCTCGGCATCGCGCTGACCCCGAAGGCCGTCAAGTACTTCGAGGCCCGTCCCTACCCGCCGGGCGAGCACGGCCGTGGGCGCAAGCAGAACTCGGACTACAAGGTCCGTCTGCTCGAGAAGCAGCGGCTGCGCGCGCAGTACGACCTCTCCGAGCGCCAGCTCGTCCGTGCCTACGAGCGCGCGTCCAAGACGCAGCTCAAGACCGGTGAGGCCCTGGTCATCGAGCTGGAGCGTCGTCTCGACGCCCTGGTTCTGCGTTCGGGCATCGCCCGCACGATCTACCAGGCCCGCCAGATGGTCGTGCACGGCCACATCGAGGTCAACGGCGGCAAGGTCGACAAGCCGTCGTACCGCGTCCGTCCCGACGACGTCGTGATGGTCCGCGAGCGCAGCCGTGAGAAGCCGCTGTTCCAGGTCGCGCGTGAGGGTGGCTTCGCCCCCGACGGCGAGACCCCGCGCTACCTCCAGGTGAACCTGAAGGCCCTGGCCTTCCGCCTGGACCGCGACCCGAACCGCAAGGAGATCCCCGTGATCTGCGACGAGCAGCTCGTCGTCGAGTACTACGCCCGCTGACCCGGACGTAGCTCACCCTGCTTCAGCCCGTCGCCTCCCCGCCCTTCCCGGCGGGGCGGGCGGCGGGTTTTCGCATGTCCGCGCCCGGCGCGCAGCGCCCGCGCCACCGCCGCCTCGGGCCCGAGCCCGGCGCCCGTGCGCAGGCATTCCTCGTACCGCTCGTCGCCGAGCGCCTCGCGGATCCGCTCCTCGCACACCACGTGCGGCCCGCCGAAGTTCCCCGAGCCGAACAGCGGCAGTCCCACCGACGGCCAGACGCGGGACGCGGCTCCCTGCAGCACCGCCGCCTCCGCCGCGTCGCCGTCCTCCGCCGTGAACAGCGCGAGCAGCTCGACGGCCAGGGCGGTGCCGAGCAGATCGCGGAAGCGGTGGTTCAGGTCCAGGGACCGGACGACGAGATCGCTCGCCGTCTCCGTCTCGCCCCGTGTCCAGGCCGCGTACCCGAGCACGTACAGGGCGTACGCGAGGGTCCAGCGCTCGCCGTGGTCCTCGCAGACCCGCCGCACGTCCTCGCACAGCTCCACCGCGCCCTCCACATCACCGCGGAACGCCAGGGCCATGGCCAGCTCGACCTGGCCCATCAGGACGTTGCTGTTGAGCTCGCCGACCTCCTGGTAGCGGTCGAGGGCCGAGCGCAGCAGCGTCTCGGCGCGCGGGATGTCGTCGGTGACCAGGGCGAGGCAGCCGATGCGGTGCTCCGCGTACGCCGCGGCGACCGCGCTGCCCGACAGCTCGGCGCCCTCGCGGCACTCGTGCAGCGCGGCCAGGGCGGCGATCGTGTCGCCCTGGAGCACCGTCACGTAGCCGAGCACCCAGAGCGCCTTGAGCCGCGAGTCCGCGTGACCGCCGTCGAGTTCCAGCGAGCGGTCCAGCCAGTGCCTGCCCTCCGCGAGCCGGCCGCAGCCGACCCAGTAGAACCACAGTGTGCCCGCGAGGTACTGCCCCAGGTGCGCCTCGCCGCGCTCGGTCAGGCAGAACTCCAGGGCGGCGCGCAGATTCGGCAGCTCCATCTCGACCAGCTCGGCGACCGCGGCCTGGCGCGGCGAGAACCAGTCCAGCTCGCACCAGGTGGCGAGACCCAGGTACCAGTCGCGGTGCCTGCGCCGCAGCCGCGCGGTCTCGCCCGCCGCCTCCAGCCAGTCCAGGCCGTACGCCTTGACCGTGTCGAGCATTCGGTAGCGGACGCCCGCGGCGCTCTCCTCGCGGGCCACGACGGACTGCGCGAGGAGTTCGTCGAGGACGCCGAGGACGTCCTCGGCGCGCAGCCCGTCCCCGGCGCAGACGTACTCGGCCGCCTCCAGGTCGAACTGCCCGGCGAACACCGAGAGCCGCGACCACAGCAGCCGCTCCGCGGGCGTGCACAGCTCGTGGCTCCAGCCGATGGCCGTGCGCAACGCCTGATGGCGCGGCGGAACGTCCCGGCGTGCGCCCGTCAGCAGGCCGAACCGGTCGTCGAGCCGGGCGAGGAGCTGGGCGGGGGAGAGCGCCCGCAGCCTGCCCGCCGCCAGCTCCACGGCGAGCGGGATGCCGTCCAGGCGTCGGCAGAGCTCCGCGACGTCCTCGCGGTTGCCGTCGTCCAGGGCGAAGCGGGGCAGGCCTGCCACCGCCCGGTCGGCGAACAGCTCGACGGCCTCCGCCTCGGGCATCGGCGCCAGCGTGAGGAGCCGTTCGCCCGCGGTCTCCAGGGGCCTGCGCCCCACCGCGAGGACGCGCAGCCCGGGGGAGTGCGCCAGCAGGTCGTGCACCAGCGGCGCGCACGTCTCGACGAGATGCTCGAAACCGTCGAGCACGAGCAGCAGCTCCCGCTCGGCGAGCCGCCCGCGCAGCACCTCGCGCGACGGCCTGCCCGTGTGGTCGGTGAGCCGCAGCGCCTCGGCGACGGCGTGCTCCACGAGGTCCGCGTCCCGCAGCGCCGCGAGCTCCACCAGCCAGGCGCCGTCCCGCGGCGGGCTCTCGGCCGCGGCGCGCAGGGCGAGCCGCGACTTGCCGATGCCGCCGACGCCGGTCACGGTCACGAGCCGCGCGGCCCCCAACGCCTCGGTCAGCTCGGCGAGTTCACGAGCGCGTCCGACGAAGGCGTTGAGTTCCAGCGGCAGGTTGCCGGGTCGAGGAGAAGGCATGAGGTACGGAGGGTACTCATCCGCATGCGGTCCGTACAATCGGCCCGCACCACTCCCGTCACACCGAGGGGCCACGCGGTAGGGAGCGGCTGCCCCGGCGCGATAGGCTCGGGAAACGACTTTTCGATGTTCAGGGACGATGTCTCAGGGGAGCGGTGCCAAGTGTCCGGTGGAGAGGTTGCCGGGATCTTGGTGGCCGTCTTCTGGGCGATCCTGGTCTCCTTCCTCGCGGTGGCGCTCGCGAGGCTGGCCCAGACGCTCAGGGCGACCACCAAGCTCGTCGCGGACGTGACCGAGCAGGCGGTGCCCCTGCTGGCCGACGCCTCCACCGCGGTGCGCTCGGCGCAGACGCAGATCGACCGCGTCGACGCCATCGCCTCCGACGTCCAGGAGGTCACGTCGAACGCGTCGGCCCTGTCCACGACGGTCGCCTCCACCTTCGGCGGCCCGCTCGTCAAGGTGGCCGCGTTCGGCTACGGCGTACGCAGGGCCATCAGCCGCAAGGCAGCGCCCGAAGCAGGGGAAGTGCCCGCCAAGCCGTCCCGTCGTACGGTGATCGTGGGCCGCACGGTGCCGTCCGCGCGCCAGAAGAAGCGGGACACCCGGAATAAGAGGGGCTGACACAGCGATGTTCCGCCGTACATTCTGGTTCACCGCGGGCGCGGCCGCCGGTGTGTGGGCCACCACCAAGGTCAACCGCAAGCTCAAGCAGCTCACGCCCGAGAGCCTGGCCGCGCAGGCCGCGGACAAGGCGATCGAGGCGGGTCACAAGATCAAGGACTTCGCGCTCGACGTCCGCGACGGCATGGTCCAGCGCGAGGCCGAGCTGGGCGAGGCCTTGGGCCTCAACGCCCACCCCGACGCGCTTCCCGCACGCCGCTTCGCGGTGATCGAGAACCGCAGTCCCGCCAAGCACGACAGCAGCAACGACAACAAGACGAAGTACATCGAGAACCCGACGTACTCGTACAACCGGAATGAGGACCACTGATGGAGTCGGCTGAAATCCGCCGCCGCTGGCTGAGCTTCTTCGAGGAGCGCGGGCACACCGTCGTCCCTTCGGCGTCGCTCATCGCGGACGACCCGACTCTGCTGCTGGTCCCCGCGGGCATGGTGCCCTTCAAGCCCTACTTCCTCGGTGAGGTCAAGCCGCCCGGACCGCGCGTCACCAGCGTGCAGAAGTGCGTGCGCACCCCCGACATCGAAGAGGTCGGCAAGACCACGCGGCACGGCACGTTCTTCCAGATGTGCGGCAACTTCTCCTTCGGCGACTACTTCAAGGAAGGCGCCATCAAGCTGGCCTGGGAGCTGCTGACCAGCTCCGTGGCCGACGGCGGCTTCGCCCTCGACCCGGAGAAGCTCTGGATCACCGTCTACCTCGACGACGACGAGGCCGAGCGGATCTGGCACGAGGTCGTCGGCGTGCCCAAGGAGCGCATCCAGCGCCTGGGCAAGAAGGACAACTTCTGGTCCATGGGCGTGCCCGGACCCTGCGGCCCGTGCTCGGAGATCAACTACGACCGCGGCCCCGAGTTCGGCGAGGAGGGCGGCCCCGCCGTCAACGACGAGCGCTACGTGGAGATCTGGAACCTGGTCTTCATGCAGTTCGAGCGCGGCGCCGGCGACGGCAAGGAGGACTTCCCGATCCTCGGCGAGCTGCCCTCGAAGAACATCGACACGGGCCTCGGCCTCGAACGCCTCGCCATGATCCTGCAGGGCGTGCAGAACATGTACGAGACGGACACCCTCCGCGTCGTCATGGACAAGGCCACCGAGCTGAGCGGCGTGCGCTACGGCGCCGACGCCGGCTCGGACGTCTCCCTGCGCGTCGTCGCGGACCACATCCGCACGTCGGCCATGCTCATCGGCGACGGCGTCACGCCGGGCAACGAGGGCCGCGGGTACGTGCTGCGCCGCATCATGCGCCGCGCCATCCGCAACATGCGCCTGCTCGGCGCCACCGGCCCCGTCGTCAAGGACCTCATCGGCGTCGTGATCGACACGATGGGCCTGCAGTACCCGGAGCTCATCGCCGAGAGCAAGCGCATCGAGACCGTCGCCCTCGCCGAGGAGGCCGCCTTCCTCAAGGCACTCAAGGGCGGCACCAACATCCTCGACACCGCCGTCACGGAGACCAAGGCCGCGGGCGGCAAGGTGCTCTCCGGCGACAAGGCGTTCCTGCTGCACGACACCTGGGGCTTCCCGATCGACCTCACCCTGGAGATGGCCGCCGAGCAGGGCCTCTCCGTGGACGAGGACGGCTTCCGGCGCCTGATGAAGGAGCAGCGGGACCGCGCCAAGGCCGACGCGAGGGCCAAGAAGACCGGCCACGCCGACCTGCACGCCTACCGCGAGATCGCCGACACCGCCGGCGCCACCGACTTCACGGGCTACGCCGACACGGAGAACGAGGCCCGCATCGTCGGCCTGCTGGTCAACGGCGTCTCCTCGCCCGCCGCCACCGAGGGCGACGAGGTCGAGATCGTCCTCGACCGCACCCCCTTCTACGCCGAGGGCGGCGGCCAGATCGGCGACACCGGCCGCATCCGCCTGGACAGCGGCGCCGTCGTGGAGATCCGCGACGTGCAGAAGCCGGTGCCCGGCGTGCACGTCCACAAGGGCGTCGTCCAGGTCGGCGAGATCACCGTCGGCGCCCCGGTGTGGGCCTCGATCGACGCGCACCGCCGCCGCGCCATCGCCCGCGCCCACTCCGCCACGCACCTCACGCACCAGGCGCTGCGCGACGCGCTCGGCCCCACGGCCGCCCAGGCCGGTTCGGAGAACCAGCCCGGCCGCTTCCGCTTCGACTTCGGCTCGCCGTCCGCCGTGCCCACGGCCGTGATGACGGACGTCGAGCAGAAGATCAACGCGGTCCTCTCCCGTGAGCTGGACGTCCAGGCCGAGGTCATGTCGATCGACGACGCCAAGAAGCAGGGCGCCATCGCCGAGTTCGGCGAGAAGTACGGCGAGCGCGTGCGCGTCGTCACCATCGGCGACTTCTCCAAGGAGCTGTGCGGCGGCACGCACGTGCACAACACCGCCCAGCTCGGCCTGGTCAAGCTGCTCGGCGAGTCCTCCATCGGCTCCGGCGTGCGCCGCATCGAGGCCCTGGTCGGCGTCGACGCGTACAACTTCCTCGCCAAGGAGCACACGGTCGTCGCCCAGCTCCAGGAGCTGGTCAAGGGCCGCCCCGAGGAGCTGCCCGAGAAGATCTCCGGCATGCTCGCCAAGCTGAAGGACGCCGAGAAGGAGATCGAGAAGTTCCGCGCGGAGAAGGTCCTCCAGGCCGCCGCCGGTCTGGTCCAGGGCGCCAAGGACGTACGCGGTGTCGCCGTCGTCACCGGTCAGGTGCCCGACGGCACGGGCGCCGACGACCTGCGCAAGCTGGTCCTCGACGTGCGCGGACGCATCCCCGGCGACCGCCCCGCGGTGGTCGCCCTGTTCACGACGGCCAACGGCAAGCCGCTCACGGTCATCGCCACCAACGAGGCCGCCCGTGAGCGCGGCCTCAAGGCCGGCGACCTGGTCCGTACGGCCGCCAAGACCCTCGGCGGCGGTGGCGGCGGCAAGCCGGACGTCGCCCAGGGCGGCGGTCAGAACCCGGCCGCCGTCGGCGACGCCATCGCCGCCGTCGAGCGCCTCGTCACCGAGACGGCCTGATGGCCGAGCCCATGCGCAGGGGCCGGCGTCTGGCCATCGACGTCGGTGACGCCCGTATCGGGGTCGCCTCGTGCGACCCCGACGGGATCCTCGCCACGCCGGTCGAGACGGTGCCGGGACGTGACGTCCCGGCCGCCCAGCGCCGGTTGAAGCAGCTCGTCGAGGAGTACGAACCGATCGAGATCGTCGTCGGCCTCCCTCGCTCCCTCAACGGGGGCGAGGGCCCGGCGGCCGCCAAGGTCCGTGCCTTCACCCAGGACCTCGCCCGCATGGTCGCCCCCATCGCGGTGAGGCTCGTGGACGAGAGGATGACCACAGTGACGGCCGGTCAGGGCCTGCGCGCCTCGGGCGTGAAGTCCAAAAAGGGCAGGTCTGTCATCGACCAGGCGGCAGCCGTGATCATCCTCCAGCAGGCACTGGAGTCCGAACGGGCGTCAGGTAAAGCTCCGGGCGAGGGCGTCGAAGTGGTCATCTGATCGCGATACGGTAACGTTCCGCGCGATGCGGCGGCGTTCGAACAGCTGCCGCACAGCATCAAGAGGCGGAATGGTTGCCCGGCCCACCAGACGGCGGCCCCGCCTCGCGGCATGTAGGGGATCGATGACTGAGTATGGCCGGGGCCCAGGCTCCGAACCGTGGCATCCGGAGGACCCGTTGTACGGGGACAGCGGATGGGGAGGACAGCAGCCCGCGGGCGGCCAGTCCACCTACGGCGGCCAGGAGCAGTACCACCAGCCGCACCAGCATCAGCAGCACCAGCAGTCGCAGCAGGGGCAGTACGGCGGTGACTGGAACACCGGTCAGCAGGCCGTCCAGGGCCAGTCGGCCTACGGCGACGGCCGGCAGATGTACGAGGGCGGGCCGGCCCAGGCGTACGGCGGTGATCCGGGGCAGGGGTACGGCGGCCAGGGCCAGGGCCACGGTCACCCTCAAGGCCAGGGCCAAGGTCATCCTCAAGGCCAGGGCCAGGGCCAAGGCCAGGGCCAAGGTCATGACGGCGGCTCCGAGTCCGGTTACCCGGCCGGGCCCGAGTCCGGCTACGGCGGGGGCCACGACACCTACGGCGGCGGTGGCTACGACACCGGGCAGCAGCCGCGGGCCCCGTACGCGGGCGACCCGATGGACCCCTATGGCGGCCGGCCCGCGGACTACGCCCAGGAGAACCCCGACTACTACGCGACGCCGGACGCGTACGAGCCGCCCGAACCGCCGGGCCGCCGCCGTCCGGCGGAGCCCGAGGCCGAGCCGGGGGCCGAGACCGACTGGGACCCGGGTCCCGACCGGGGCGAGCACGCCTTCTTCGCGGGCGGCGACGACGATGACGACGTCGACGACGAGCCGGGCCGCAAGGGCGGACGTGGCGACCGGCGCGGCGGCAAGAAGCCGAAGAAGCGCCGCAGCGGCTGCGCCTGTCTGGTCGTCACCCTGGTCTTCGGCGGCGGCCTGGCCGGCGTCGGCTACTTCGGCTACCAGTTCTACCAGGATCGTTTCGGCACGGCGCCGGACTACGCGGGCGACGGCTCGGGCGCGGTCACGGTCGACATCCCCGAGGACTCCACCGGCTACGAGATCGGCGCCAAGCTGAAGGAGGCCGGTGTCGTCAAGAGCGTCGACGCGTTCGTCTCGGCCCAGGGAAGGCGCCAGGACCAGTCGATCCAGTCGGGCGTCTACACGCTGAAGAAACGCATGTCGGCGGCGAGCGCCGTTGATCTCATGCTGAACCCCAAGAGCCGCAGCAATCTCGTCATTCCCGAGGGCAAGCGGAACGCGTGGGTCTATCAGCAGATCGACACGCGCCTCCAACTGGACGAGGGCACCACCGAAAAGGTCGCCAAGAAGGACTGGAAGAAACTCGGGCTGCCCGACTGGGCGAATACGAGCAAGGACATCAAGGACCCGCTGGAAGGATTCCTTTATCCCTCCAGCTATCCGGTCGCCAAGGGCCAGAAGCCCGCGGACGTCCTCCGGAAGATGGTCGCCCACGCCAATGAGAAGTACGAGCAGCTCGGCCTTGCGTCGAAGGCCGCGGAACTGAAGCTGAAGGACCCGCTCCAGGTCCTGACCGTGGCGAGCCTGGTCCAGGCGGAGGGCAAGTACAAGCACGACTTCGAGAAGGTCGCGACGGTCGTCTACAACCGCCTCAAGCCCACGAACACCGAGACGTACGGCCTGTTGGACTTCGACTCGACGGTGAACTACCTCAAGGGCGAGTCCAAGCTCGGCACGGGCACGGTCGACGAGCTGCGCAGGATCGAGGACCCGTACAACACGTACAAGGTGAAGGGCCTGCCGCCCGGACCGATCGGCAATCCGGGCGAAGTGGCGCTGACTTCGGCGCTGCACCCGGCCGAGGGCGACTGGTATTACTTCGTCTCCATTCCCCACGAGGACAAGACGTACTTCGCCGAGACGAACGAAGAGCAGAACCGGAACCGCGAGAAATACCTGAAGGGGCAATGAGCGCGCAGAAGCGTCGAGCCGCAGTCCTCGGCTCCCCGATCGCCCATTCCCTCTCCCCGGTGCTGCATCGCGCGGCATACGAGGAGCTGGGTCTGAGCGACTGGTCGTACGACCGTTTCGAGATCGACGAGGCCGCGCTGTCCGCATTCATGGGGGAACTCGGGCCCGAATGGGCGGGACTCTCGCTGACGATGCCGTTGAAGCGGGCGGTCATCCCGCTGCTCGACGAGATCAGCGCGACCGCCGCCTCCGTCGAGGCGGTGAACACGGTCGTCCTCACCGAGGACGGCCGAAGGACCGGCGACAACACCGACGTCCCCGGCATGGTCGCCGCCCTCCGCGAACACGGCATCGAGCAGGTCGAGTCCGCGGCGGTCCTCGGCGCGGGCGCCACGGCGTCCTCCGCGCTCGCCGCCCTCGCCCGGATCTGCGCCGGCGAGGTCGTCGCCTATGTGCGCAGCGACGCGCGGGCGGCGGAGATGCGGCAGTGGGGCGACCGGCTCGACGTCGAGGTCAGGACCGCCGACTGGGCGGACGCCAGGGAGGCGCTCGACGCCCCCCTGGTGATCGCCACGACCCCGGCGGGCGCCACCGACGAGCTGGCCGCGGCCATCCCGGAATGCCCGGCCACCCTCTTCGACGTGCTGTACGACCCGTGGCCCACCACCCTCGCCGCGCGCTGGTCGGCGTACGGAGGAGCGGTGGTCAGCGGCCTCGACCTGCTCGTGCACCAGGCGGTGCTCCAGGTCGAGCAGATGACCGGCCGCCCGTCCGCGCCGCTCGACGCCATGCGCAGGGCGGGCGAGCACGCGCTCGCGGAGCGCTAGCGACGGGCGTCCGCCTGGCGGGCACGGCGTCCGTCTGTTGGACCTGGGGCCGGTTCCGCCCCCGGATCGTGGGAGGATCGGGGCAAGGCGGGCCAGGGCCGCGCACCCGGCCGCGCCGTCGAAGACCGCAGTTCCAGGCGCGAGCATGAGGAGCACCGTTGAGCAGGTTGCGCTGGCTGACCGCTGGGGAGTCCCACGGACCCGCACTTGTCGCGACGCTGGAGGGACTTCCCGCCGGCGTGCCGATCACCACGGAGATGGTGGCGGACCACCTGGCCAGGCGACGGCTCGGCTATGGACGCGGCGCGCGCATGAAGTTCGAGCGCGACGAGGTCACCTTCCTCGGCGGCGTCCGGCACGGCCTGACCATGGGCTCGCCCGTGGCCATCATGGTGGGCAACACCGAGTGGCCCAAGTGGGAGCAGGTCATGGCGGCCGACCCGGTCGACCCGGCCGAACTCGCCGAGCTGGCGCGCAACGCCCCGCTGACCCGCCCCCGCCCCGGCCACGCCGACCTCGCGGGCATGCAGAAGTACGGCTTCGACGAGGCACGGCCGATCCTGGAGCGCGCCTCCGCCCGCGAGACGGCGGCCCGCGTCGCGCTCGGCGCGGTCGCCCGCTCGTACCTCAAGGAGACGGCCGGCATCGAGATCGTCAGCCATGTGACGGAGCTGGCGGCGGCCAAGGCCCCCTACGGCGTCTACCCGACCCCCGCCGACGTCGACAGGCTCGACGCCGACCCGGTGCGCTGCCTGGACGCCGACGCGTCGAAGGCGATGGTCGCGGAGATCGACCAGGCCCACAAGGACGGCGACACCCTCGGCGGCGTCGTCGAGGTCCTCGCCTACGGAGTGCCGGTCGGCCTCGGCTCGCACGTGCACTGGGACCGGCGGCTCGACGCGCGGCTCGCCGCCGCGCTCATGGGCATCCAGGCCATCAAGGGCGTCGAGGTCGGTGACGGCTTCGACCTCGCGCGCGTGCCGGGCTCCAAGGCGCACGACGAGATCGTGTCCACCGAGGACGGCATCCGGCGCGCCTCCGGCCGCTCCGGCGGCACCGAGGGCGGCCTGACCACCGGTGAACTGCTGCGCGTACGCGCCGCCATGAAGCCCATCGCGACCGTGCCGCGCGCCCTCGCCACCGTCGACGTGGCGACCGGTGAGGCCACCACGGCGCACCACCAGCGCTCCGACGTGTGCGCCGTCCCGGCGGCCGGCATCGTCGCCGAGGCGATGGTCGCGCTCGTCCTCGCCGACGCCGTCGCCGAGAAGTTCGGCGGCGACAGCGTCCCCGAGACCCGGCGCAACGTGCGGTCCTACCTCGACAACCTGCAGATCCGGTGACCGGCCCGGCAACCGGCGGCCCGCGCGTCGTCCTCGTCGGGCCCATGGGCGTGGGCAAGACGACGGTCGGCGAGCTGCTCGCCGACCGGCTCGGGACCGCGTTCCGCGACACCGACGCCGACATCGTCGCCGCGCAGGGCCGCGAGATCGCCGACATCTTCGTCGACGAGGGCGAGCCGTACTTCCGTGACCTGGAGCGGCGGGCCGTGCGCGCCGCCGTCGAGGAGCACGACGGCGTCCTCGCGCTCGGCGGGGGAGCGATCCTCGACGACGGCACGCGCGCGTTGCTCTCGGCGCACCCCGTCGTCTACCTCTCGATGGACGTCGAGGAGGCCGTCAAGCGCACCGGCCTCAACCAGGCGCGCCCGCTGCTCGCCGTCAACCCGCGCAAGCAGTGGCGCGAGCTGATGGACGCCCGCCGCCATCTGTACGCCGAAGTCGCCCGCGCGGTCGTCGCCACCGACGGCCGCACCCCCGAAGAGGTCGCCCAGGCGGTCCTCGACGCACTGGAGTTGAAGGAAGCATGACCACGGAGCAGACGACGGAGCAGGCCCCCACCCGCATCCACGTCGGCGGGACCGCCGGCACGGATCCGTACGAGGTGCTGGTCGGTCGGCAGCTCCTCGGCGAGCTGCCGGGGCTCATCGGCGACCAGGCCAAGCGGGTCGCCGTGATCCACCCCGAGGCGCTCGCCGAGACCGGTGACGCGCTCCGCCAGGACCTCGCCGACCAGGGCTACGAGGCCGTCGCCATCCAGGTGCCCAACGCCGAGGAGGCCAAGACGGCCGAGGTCGCGGCGTACTGCTGGAAGGCGCTCGGCCAGTCCGGCTTCACGCGCAGCGACATCATCGTGGGCGTCGGCGGCGGCGCCTCCACCGACCTCGCCGGGTTCGTGGCCGCGACGTGGCTGCGGGGCGTCCGCTGGATCGCCGTGCCGACCACCGTGCTCGGCATGGTGGACGCGGCGGTCGGCGGCAAGACCGGCATCAACACCGCCGAGGGCAAGAACCTCGTGGGCGCCTTCCACCCGCCGGCCGGCGTCCTCTGCGACCTGGCGGCGCTCGACTCGCTGCCGGTGAACGACTACGTCTCCGGGCTCGCGGAGATCATCAAGGCCGGTTTCATCGCCGACCCGGTGATCCTGGAGCTCATCGAGGCCGACCCGCAGGCCGCGCGCACGCCCGCCGGGCCGCACACGGCCGAGCTCATCGAGCGCTCCATCAAGGTCAAGGCCGAGGTCGTCTCGGGTGACCTCAAGGAGGCCGGGCTGCGCGAGATCCTCAACTACGGGCACACGCTCGCGCACGCCATCGAGAAGAACGAGCGCTACAAGTGGCGGCACGGCGCCGCCGTCTCCGTGGGCATGCTCTTCGCCGCCGAACTCGGCCGTCTGGCGGGGCGCCTGGACGACGCGACCGCCGACAGGCACCGCAGCGTCCTGGAGTCGGTGGGCCTTCCGCTGACGTACCGCTACGACCAGTGGCCGAAGCTCCTGGAGACCATGAAGGTCGACAAGAAGTCCCGCGGTGACCTGCTGCGCTTCATCGTCCTCGACGGCCTCGGCAAGCCCACCGTCCTGGAGGGCCCCGACCCGGCGGTGCTGCTCGCCGCCTACGGCGAAGTGGGCCAGTAAGGGGTCCCGCGGCCACGCTGATCCGGCCACGGGCACTTCGCGGCCGCCCCGGCCGTTCACACAACGGCGGCCGGGGACGGTACCGTTCGGCAAGAGCCTGGCCGGGGTTGCCGCACAGGCTCTGACGGGCGGCCCGGCCGCCGCCCGACCAGCGTCAGTCGCACGAGACGGAGTGGCACCGGATGCAGCACGCAGTGGGGTCTCCGCTGCCGCCCCATCAGCCGGGGCATGGACCGGCCACCGGCTGGTCCCCGGCCGCACATCACCCGAGCGCCCCACCCCAGGGAGCCGCCCCGCACGGTGGACCGCCGCCCCCGCCGGGCTTCACGGGCGGCCACGCCCCCCAGCCCCCCGGCCAGGCGCCGCACGCCCAGGCCCCGCAGGCTCCGGGCCAGGCCCCGCACGCCCCTCACGCGCCCAGCCAGGCCCCGCACGCGCCCGGCCGGCCGCCGGTCCCGCATCCGCCGGGGCCCGTGCCGCCCGCGCCGGAGGCCACCGGGCACGTCCGGCTCCCGCCGGGCGGCCCCGTGGCGATGCCGAGTCCGCCGCAGGACACGGCCCAGGCCGACCCGGGGGCCACCACGCTCGCCGTGCTGCTCATCGGCCCCGCGGGCGCGGGCAAGACGAGCGTCGCCAAGTACTGGGCGGAGCACCGGCACGTGCCGACGGCCCACATCAGCCTCGACGACGTACGCGAATGGGTGCGCTCGGGCTTCGCCGACCCGCAGTCGGGATGGAACGACCACTCCGAGGCGCAGTACCGCCTGGCCCGCCGCACCTGCGGCTTCGCCGCGCGGAACTTCCTGGCGAACGGCATCTCCTGCATCCTCGACGACGCCGTCTTCCCCGACCGCCCGGTCGTCGGCCTCGGCGGCTGGAAGCGCCACGTCGGCCCCGGCCTGCTGCCCGTCGTCCTCCTGCCGGGCCTGGAGATCGTCCTTGAGCGCAACGCCCGGCGCAGCGGCAACCGCCGCCTCACCGACGAGGAAGTGGCCCGTATCCACGGCCGCATGGCGGGGTGGTACGGCTCGGGCCTGCCCATCATCGACAACTCCCAACTGGACGTCCCCGGCACGGCCCGACTCCTGGACGACGTCCTGACCAGAGCCATCGCCAGCCCACCGCAGTGGTAGCGGGGCCCGCGGACGGGTGAGCGCCTGAGCCCCCGCGCCGGACGGACCGGCCCGGCGGCCCGGACGCCCGGTCGGACGCGCTGGCCGGGCCGGACCGCCGCGGCGCTCATAGGCTCGCCCCATGTCTGAGGTCTACGCGGTCCGCAGGGAGCGGGTGAGGGAGCGGTGCGCCGCCGGCGGGGGCGCCGCGGCGCTGGTGTCCCGGCCCGCCAACGTCCGCTATCTCGCGGGAGCGGCGCCGCTGGGCGCCGTGCTGCTCGTGGGCCAGGGCGAGGACGTCCTGCTGTGCGGGAGACCGCCCAGCGACCAGCACGGCGAAGGGCGGCCCGACGAGGCGCTGCGGATGCGGCTGCTGTCCGAGCCGGGCGCCGACCCCGCCGTGGCGGCCGCCGGGCTCGCGGCCGGCCAGGGAGCGGAGTCGCTGGCCGTGGAGGAGCACCATCTGACCGTCGCCCGGCACCGGGCCATCGGCTCCGTCGCGCCCCGGCTGCGCCTGGTGGACCTCGGCGGCGCGGTCGAGCAGCTGCGCTTCATCAAGGACGAGGAGGAGATCTCCTGCCTGCGGATCGCCGCCGAGATCGCCGACCAGGCCCTCGGAGAACTCCTCGAATCCATCCTCGTCGGCCGGACCGAGCGGCATCTCGCCCTGGAGCTGGAGCGGCGGCTCGTGGACCACGGGGCCGACGGGCCCGCCTTCGCCACCTCGGTCGGCACCGGTCCGAACTCCGGACGAAGCGGGCACCGGCCGTCCGACCGGAGGGTGGAGGAGGGCGATTTCCTCTCCGTCTGCCTGGGGGCCGCCTACCGGGGCTACCGGTGTGAGATCGGGCGTACGTTCGTCATCGGCACCTCTCCCGCCGACTGGCAGATCGAGCTGTACGACCTCGTCTTCGCCGCCCAGCGAGCGGGCAGGGAGGCCCTCGTGCCCGGCGCCGCCTGCCGCGACGTGGACCGCGCGGCCCGTCATGTGATGGACTCGGCCGGGTACACGGACGGACTCGGTCCGGTGACCGGTCACGGTGTGGGGCTCGAAATCGACGAGGACCCTCAATTGGCGCCCGCGGCCATGGGTAAACTGGACGCTTGCGTGCCGGTCACCGTCGAGCCGGGGGTTCACCTCCCGGGCAAGGGCGGAGTCCGGATCGATGACACGCTCGTCGTACGCCCCGAGGCGGACGGCGGACCCGAGCTACTCACCATTACGACCAAGGAGCTGCTCGCGCTCTAGCCTTCGAGGCTGTGCGCGTGCGCCGGGGTCGTCCACGTCAGTCCAGGAGATTGAAGCAACCGTGGCTTCCACGAACGACCTCAAGAACGGCCTGGTGCTCAAGCTCGAAGGCGGCCAGCTCTGGTCCGTCGTCGAGTTCCAGCACGTCAAGCCCGGCAAGGGCCCGGCCTTCGTGCGCACCAAGCTGAAGAACGTGCTCTCCGGCAAGGTCGTCGACAAGACGTTCAACGCCGGCGTCAAGGTCGACACGGCCACGATCGACAAGCGCGACATGCAGTTCTCCTACATGGACGGCGAGTACTTCGTCTTCATGGACATGGAGACCTACGACCAGCTGCACGTCGACAAGAAGGCCGTCGGCGACGCCGCCAACTTCCTGATCGAGGGCTTCACGGCCACCGTCGCGCAGCACGAGGGCTCGGTGCTCTTCGTCGAGCTGCCCGCCGCCGTCGAGCTCGTGATCCAGGAGACCGAGCCGGGCGTCCAGGGCGACCGCTCCACCGGTGGCACCAAGCCCGCCACGCTGGAGACCGGCCACCAGATCCAGGTCCCGCTCTTCATCACCACCGGCGAGAAGATCAAGGTCGACACCCGTGACAGCAGCTACCTCGGCCGGGTGAACAGCTAACCGTGGCTGCTCGTAACACGGCCCGTAAGCGCGCCTTCCAGATCCTCTTCGAGGCCGACCAGCGCGGCACCGACGTCCTGACGGTCCTCGCTGACTGGGTGCGCCACTCGCGGTCCGACACCCGGCAGCCGCCGGTGAGCGAGTACACGATGGAGCTCGTCGAGGGCTACGCGGAGCATGAGCGCCGCATCGACGACCTCATCTCGCAGTACGCCGTGGGCTGGACCCTGGACCGGATGCCGGTCGTGGACCGCAACATCCTGCGGCTCGGTGCCTATGAACTGGTCTGGGTCGACGGCACCCCCGACGCGGTGGTGCTCGACGAGGCGGTGCAGCTCGCCAAGGAGTTCTCCACGGACGAGTCGCCGTCCTTCGTGAACGGCCTGCTCGGCAGGTTCAAGGACCTCAAGCCGTCCCTGCGCCGCGACGAGGCGTAAGCACCACGAGGCGTAGGACCGACGGAGGCGCGGAGCCTCCGTGACGGTCACCCGGAGGGCCCGCGGCAACCGCCGCGGGCCCTCCGGGTTTTCGCGCGCAAAGGCGCTTATGCGTCCATGGCGGGGCCACACGCCAAACCGGCGCGCACGAGAACGCGCGAAAAGTACGCCCCCGAGCGAAGGCCAAAGCTTTGGGCACAGCAGAAACCGCCGGGGTGGCCGCGGCCTTTCGGCTGCGGCCACCCCGGCGGCACGTTTCTGCTCGGTGTGAGGCTCTGGTCAGACCTCTTCGTGAGCGACGGCGCGGCGCGCGTCCGCGTCCAGGACGCCCCAGCTGATGAGCTGCTCGGTCAGGACCGAGGGGGACTGGTCATAGATCACGGCGAGGGTGCGCAGATCGTCCTGGCGGATCGAGAGCACCTTGCCGTTGTAGTCACCGCGCTGCGACTGGATCGTGGCGGCGTAACGCTGGAGCGGGCCCGCCTTCTCGGCCGGCACATGGGCGAGGCGCTCCAGGTCGAGGACGAGCTTCGGCGGCGGCTCGGCGGCGCCACCGGGGGCGGTGCCGGGCAGGAGCTCCTGCACCGGGACGCCGTAGAAGTCCGCCAGCTCGGCGAGGCGCTGCACGGTCACGGCACGGTCACCGCGCTCGTACGACCCCACCACGACCGCCTTCCAGCGTCCCTGGGACTTCTCCTCGACTCCGTGGAGGGAAAGGCCCTGCTGGGTACGGATCGCACGGAGCTTGGCTCCGAGCTGCTTGGCGTATTCGCTGGACATATAGCTCCCCGGACGCTGCGACAATCAGGCGGCTCCGCCGCGTGGCTGGTAACTCACTGTGAGGTTACGCAGCGTTACTTGCCTGCGTCAAGCCGAATGGTCTCTACCGCCCCTTCGGTGGAGCCCGATGTCGTACTCGGTCACCAGTGCTGGTAACGTGACTGGCGCAATTTCGACGTCCTTTAAAGTCCGTCCCGTGAGGCGGAGAAGGAGGTCCGTTTTCATATGGACACGCAGGAAACGCATGACTCCGGTGTCGCGCGCCCCGTTCTCGAGGGCCCCGACATCGCGCGGGTGCTGACCCGCATCGCCCACGAGATCGTCGAGCGCGCCAAGGGCGCCGACGACGTGGTCCTCCTCGGCATCCCCACCCGTGGCGTCTTCCTCGCCCGACGGCTCGCCGAGAAACTCCAGGGCATCACCGGACGCGAGGTCCCGGTCGGCTCTCTCGACATCACCATGTACCGCGACGACCTGCGCATGCACCCGCCGCGCGCGCTGGCCCGCACCGAGATCCCCGGTGACGGCATCGACGGCCGCCTGATCGTCCTCGTCGACGACGTCCTCTTCTCCGGCCGCACCATCCGCGCCGCCCTCGACGCGCTGAACGACATCGGGCGCCCGCGCGCGGTGCAGCTCGCCGTGCTCGTCGACCGCGGCCACCGCGAGCTGCCGATCCGCGCCGACTACGTGGGCAAGAACCTCCCCACGTCGCTGCGGGAGACGGTCAAGGTCCAGCTCACCGAGGAGGACGGCCGCGACGCCGTGCTGCTCGGCGCCAAGCCCGCCTCCGCCTGAAGGGCCGGCTCCCTCCCGCACGGGACAGCACGGGTCCAGGGCACACCCCTGCGCGCCCGCTTGCCCGCAGACCTCCACACACCGGAGTACACCCCCGATGATGCGACACCTCATCTCGGCCGCCGACCTCTCCCGCGACGACGCCGTCCACATCCTCGACACGGCCGAGGAGATGGCCCGGGTCGCCGACCGGCCGATCAAGAAACTGCCCGCCCTGCGCGGCCGCACCGTCGTCAACCTCTTCTTCGAGGACTCGACGCGGACCCGGATCTCCTTCGAGGCCGCCGAGAAGCGCCTGTCCGCCGACGTCATCAACTTCGCCGCCAAGGGCTCGTCCGTCTCCAAGGGCGAATCCCTCAAGGACACCGCGCAGACCCTGGAGGCGATGGGCGTCGACGCCGTCGTCATCCGGCACGGCGCCTCCGGCGCGCCCTACCGCCTGGCCACCTCCGGCTGGATCGACGCCGCCGTCATCAACGCCGGCGACGGCACCCACCAGCACCCCACCCAGGCCCTGCTCGACGCCTTCACCATGCGGCGCCGCCTCGTCGGACCCGACGAGGGGCTCGGCAAGGACCTGGCGGGCAAGCGCATCACCCTCGTCGGTGACGTCCTGCACAGCCGCGTGGCCCGCTCCAACGTCGACCTGCTCCACACGCTCGGCGCCGAGGTCACCCTCGTCGCCCCGCCCACCCTGGTGCCGGTCGGCGTCGAGCACTGGCCCTGCGACGTCTCGTACGACCTCGACCGCGTGCTGCCGAAGTCCGACGCCGTGATGATGCTGCGGGTCCAGCGCGAGCGCATGAACGCCGCGTTCTTCCCCACCGAGCGGGAGTACTCACGCCGCTACGGCCTGGACGGCGAGCGCATGGCGAAGATGCCCGCGCACGCCATCGTGATGCACCCGGGCCCCATGGTCCGCGGCATGGAGATCACCGCCGAGGTCGCCGACTCCGACCGCTGCACGGTCGTCGAACAGGTCGCCAACGGCGTCTCCATCCGCATGGCCGTCCTCTATCTGCTCCTTGGCGGCAACGAGCCGGCCGCCGCCCACACCCGTACCGAGGAGAGCAAGTAATGAGCAAGACCCTGATCCGCGGTGCGAAGGTGCTCGGCGGCGACGCGCAGGACGTCCTGATCGACGGCGAGACCATCGAGGCCGTCGGCACGGGCCTCTCCGCCGAGGGCGCGACCGTCGTCGAGGCCGGCGGCGCGATCCTCCTGCCGGGCCTCGTCGACCTGCACACCCACCTACGCGAGCCCGGCCGCGAGGACTCCGAGACCGTCCTCACCGGCACCCGCGCCGCCGCCTCTGGCGGCTACACCGCCGTGTTCGCCATGGCCAACACCTTCCCCGTGGCCGACACCGCGGGCGTCGTCGAGCAGGTCTACCGGCTCGGCAAGGAGTCCGGCTACTGCGACGTGCAGCCCATCGGCGCCGTCACCGTCGGCCTCGAGGGCAAGAAGCTCGCCGAGCTCGGCGCCATGCACGAGTCCGCGGCCGGCGTCACCGTCTTCTCCGACGACGGCAAGTGCGTCGACGACGCCGTGATCATGCGCCGCGCCCTGGAGTACGTGAAGGCCTTCGGCGGCGTCGTCGCCCAGCACGCGCAGGAGCCGCGGCTCACCGAGGGCGCCCAGATGAACGAGGGCGTCGTCTCCGCGGAGCTGGGGCTCGGCGGCTGGCCCGCGGTGGCCGAGGAGTCGATCATCGCGCGCGACGTCCTGCTCGCCGAGCACGTCGGGTCCCGCGTGCACATCTGCCACCTCTCGACCGCCGGGTCCGTGGAGATCGTGCGCTGGGCCAAGTCGCGCGGCATCGATGTGACCGCCGAGGTCACCCCGCACCACCTCCTCCTCACGGATGAGCTGGTCCGCTCCTACAACCCCGTCTACAAGGTCAACCCGCCACTGCGCACCGAGCGCGACGTCATGGCGCTGCGCGAGGCCCTGGCCGACGGCACGATCGACATCGTCGCCACCGACCACGCCCCGCACCCGCACGAGGACAAGGACTGCGAGTGGGCCGCGGCCGCCATGGGCATGGTCGGCCTGGAGACCGCGCTCTCCGTCGTCCAGCAGACGATGGTGGAGACCGGCCTGCTGACCTGGGAGGCCGTCGCCGACCGCATGTCGGCCAAGCCCGCGGAGATCGGCGGGGCCACCGGCCACGGACGCCCCGTCTCGGCAGGTGAGCCCGCGAACCTCGTCCTGGTCGACGCCGATTACCGTGGGGAAGTGGACCCCGCGAGCTTCGCCTCGCGCAGCCGCAACACTCCCTACGAGGGCCGCGAGCTGCCGGGCCGCGTCACGCACACGTGGCTCCGGGGTCGGGCCACGCTCGTCGACGGGAAGCTCGCGTGACAACTTTTGTGGAACTGGCCGCCGAGAAGGAATCGGCGGACGTGACCGACTGGGCCGCACGGCTCGGCTGGGTCGTCGGACTGCTGCTCTTCATCGCGCTCGTCTACTGGCTGATGCGCGAGGGCTGGAAGTGGCGGGGCACGCTCCAGAGCGACCTGCCCGAGCTGCCCGCCGCGCCGTCCGACCCGGGCCCCGCCACACTTGAGCTGAGCGGCCGCTACCACGGCTCCACCACGGCGGGGCAGTGGCTCGACCGCATCGTGGCGCACGGCCTCGGCGCCCGCAGCCGCGTCGAGCTGACCCTCAGCGACGCGGGGATCGACGTCGTGCGCCCCGGCGCGAGCGACTTCTTCATCCCGGCCGGGCAGCTGCGCGAGGCCCGCCTCGACAAGGGCATCGCGGGCAAGGTCCTCGCCGAGGGCGGTCTGCTGATCGTCACGTGGGAACACGGGGAGAAGCTGCTCGACTCCGGCTTCCGCTCGGACCACGCGGCCGAGCAGGCCGAGTGGGTCGAGGCCATCAACACCATGATCAAGACCAGCACTACGGAAGGCACCGCACGATGACGACCTCCACAAGGGGAGCCGGAAAGGCTCCTGCCGTACTCGTCCTGGAGGACGGCCGCATCTTCCGCGGGCGCGCCTACGGGGCCGTGGGGGAGACCTTCGGCGAAGCGGTGTTCTCCACCGGCATGACCGGCTACCAGGAGACGCTGACCGACCCCTCGTACCACCGCCAGGTCGTCGTCATGACGGCCCCGCACGTCGGCAACACCGGAGTCAACGACGAGGACCCCGAGTCCCGGCGCATCTGGGTCGCCGGCTACGTGGTGCGCGACCCCGCGCGCGTGCCCTCCAGCTGGCGCTCCCGGCGCACCCTGGACGACGAGCTCACCGAGCAGGGCGTCGTCGGCGTCAGCGGCATCGACACCCGGGCGCTCACCCGCCACCTGCGCGAGCGCGGCGCCATGCGCGTCGGCATCTTCTCCGGGGAGTCGCTCGCCGACGACGCGGCGCTGCTCGCCCGCGTCAAGGAGGCCCCCCAGATGGTGGGCGCCAGCCTCTCCGCCGAGGTCGCCACCACCGAGTCCTACGTGGTCCCCGCGATCGGCGAGAAGAAGTTCACCGTCGCCGCCCTGGACCTCGGCATCAAGGGCATGACCCCGCACCGCATGGCCGAGCGCGGCATCGAGGTGCACGTGCTGCCCGCCACCGCCACGCTCGACGAGGTGTACGCGGTGAACCCGGACGGCTTCTTCCTGTCCAACGGCCCCGGCGACCCCTCGACGGTCGACCTCACCGTGGTCAAGGGCGTCCTCGAGCGCAAGACGCCGCTCTTCGGCATCTGCTTCGGCAACCAGATCCTCGGCCGCGCCCTCGGCTTCGGCACGTACAAGCTGAAGTACGGCCACCGCGGCATCAACCAGCCGGTGCAGGACCGCACGACCGGCAAGGTCGAGGTCACCGCGCACAACCACGGCTTCGCGGTCGACGCCCCGCTCGACAAGGTCTCCGACACGGCCTACGGACGCGCCGAGGTCTCCCACGTCTGCCTGAACGACCAGGTGGTGGAGGGGCTCCAGCTGCTCGACCAGCCGGCGTTCAGCGTCCAGTACCACCCCGAGGCGGCCGCGGGCCCGCATGACGCCGCGTACCTCTTCGACCGTTTCGTCACCCTGATGGAGGGCCAGCGTGCCTAAGCGCACCGATATCCAGTCCGTCCTGGTCATCGGCTCCGGCCCGATCGTCATCGGCCAGGCCGCCGAGTTCGACTACTCAGGCACCCAGGCGTGCCGCGTCCTCAAGTCCGAGGGCCTGCGCGTCATCCTCGTCAACTCCAACCCGGCGACGATCATGACCGACCCGGAGATCGCCGACGCCACGTACGTCGAGCCGATCACCCCGGAGTTCGTCGAGAAGATCATCGCCAAGGAGCGCCCCGACGCGCTGCTGCCCACCCTCGGCGGTCAGACGGCCCTGAACACGGCCATCTCCATGCACGAGCAGGGCGTCCTGGAGAAGTACGGCGTCGAGCTGATCGGCGCCAACGTCGAGGCCATCAACAAGGGCGAGGACCGCGACCTCTTCAAGGACGTCGTCGAAGAGGTCAACAAGAAGATCGGCCACGGCGAGTCCGCCCGCTCGGTCATCTGCCACTCCATGGACGACGTCCTCAAGGGCGTCGACGAGCTCGGCGGCTACCCCGTGGTCGTCCGCCCCTCCTTCACCATGGGCGGCGCCGGTTCCGGCTTCGCGCACGACGAGGAGGAGCTGCGCCGCATCGCCGGACAGGGCCTCACGCTCTCGCCGACCACCGAGGTGCTCCTGGAGGAGTCCATCCTCGGCTGGAAGGAGTACGAGCTGGAGCTGATGCGCGACAAGAACGACAACGTCGTGGTCGTCTGCTCCATCGAGAACTTCGACCCGATGGGCGTGCACACCGGTGACTCGATCACCGTCGCCCCGGCGATGACGCTGACCGACCGCGAATACCAGATCCTGCGGGACGTCGGCATCGCGATCATCCGCGAGGTCGGCGTCGACACCGGCGGCTGCAACATCCAGTTCGCGGTGAACCCCGAGGACGGCCGGGTCATCGTCATCGAGATGAACCCGCGCGTGTCGCGCTCCTCCGCGCTCGCGTCCAAGGCCACCGGCTTCCCGATCGCGAAGATCGCTGCCAAGCTGGCCGTCGGCTACACGCTGGACGAGATCCCGAACGACATCACCGAGAAGACGCCGGCCTCCTTCGAGCCGACCCTCGACTACGTGGTCGTCAAGGCCCCGCGTTTCGCCTTCGAGAAGTTCCCCTCGGCGGACTCGACCCTGACGACCACCATGAAGTCGGTCGGCGAGGCCATGGCCATCGGCCGCAACTTCACCGAGGCCCTCCAGAAGGCGCTGCGCTCCCTGGAGAAGAAGGGCTCGCAGTTCACCTTCGTCGGCGAGCCCGGCGACAAGGCCGAGCTGCTGGCCGAGGCCATCCGGCCCACCGACGGCCGCATCAACTCCGTCATGCAGGCCATCCGCGCCGGCGCCACCCCCGAGGAGGTCTTCGCGCACACGAAGATCGACCCGTGGTTCGTCGACCAGCTCTTCCTGATCAAGGAGATCGCGGACGAGCTGGCCGCCGCCGAGCGCCTGGACGCCGACCTGCTCGGCGAGGCCAAGCGGCACGGCTTCTCCGACGCCCAGATCGCCGAGATCCGCGGCCTGCGCGAGGACGTCGTCCGCGAGGTGCGCCAGACCCTCGGGGTGCGCCCGGTCTACAAGACGGTCGACACCTGCGCCGCCGAGTTCGCCGCGAAGACGCCGTACTTCTACTCCTCGTACGACGAGGAGAGCGAGGTCGCGCCCCGCGAGAAGCCCGCCGTGATCATCCTCGGCTCGGGTCCGAACCGCATCGGCCAGGGCATCGAGTTCGACTACTCCTGCGTCCACGCCTCCTTCGCGCTGAGCGACGCGGGCTACGAGACCGTGATGGTCAACTGCAACCCCGAGACCGTCTCCACGGACTACGACACCTCCGACCGGCTCTACTTCGAGCCGCTCACCCTGGAGGACGTCCTGGAGATCGTCCACGCCGAGGCGCAGGCCGGGCCGATCGCGGGCGTCATCGTCCAGCTCGGCGGCCAGACCCCGCTGGGCCTCTCGCAGGCGCTCAAGGACAACGGCGTGCCCGTCGTCGGCACCTCGCCCGAGGCCATCCACGCCGCCGAGGACCGCGGCGCCTTCGGCCGCGTGCTCGCCGAGGCCGGGCTCCCCGCGCCGAAGCACGGCACCGCGACGACGTTCGCCGAAGCAAAGGCCATCGCCGACGAGATCGGCTACCCCGTCCTCGTACGCCCCTCGTACGTGCTCGGCGGCCGCGGCATGGAGATCGTGTACGACGAGACCCGCCTCGCCGCGTACATCGAGGAGTCGACCGAGATCAGCCCCTCGCGGCCGGTCCTCGTCGACCGCTTCCTCGACGACGCCATCGAGATCGACGTGGACGCGCTCTACGACGGCGCCGAGCTCTACCTCGGCGGCGTCATGGAGCACATCGAGGAGGCCGGCATCCACTCCGGCGACTCGGCGTGCGCGCTGCCCCCGATCACGCTCGGCGGCTTCGACATCAAGCGCCTGCGCGCCTCCACGGAGGGCATCGCCAAGGGCGTCGGCGTGCGCGGCCTGATCAACATCCAGTTCGCGATGGCCGGCGACATCCTGTACGTCCTGGAGGCCAACCCGCGCGCCTCACGCACCGTCCCCTTCACCTCGAAGGCGACCGCCGTCCCGCTGGCGAAGGCCGCCGCCCGCATCTCGCTGGGCGCGACCATCGCCGAGCTGCGCGAAGAGGGGCTGCTGCCCCGGCACGGCGACGGCGGCACGCTTCCCATGGACGCGCCGATCTCCGTCAAGGAGGCCGTCATGCCGTGGTCGCGCTTCCGCGACATCCACGGCCGCGGCGTCGACACCGTCCTCGGCCCGGAGATGCGCTCCACGGGCGAGGTCATGGGCATCGACTCGGTCTTCGGCACCGCCTACGCCAAGTCGCAGGCGGGCGCCTACGGCCCGCTGCCGACCGGTGGCCGCGCCTTCATCTCCGTCGCCAACCGCGACAAGCGCTCGATGATCTTCCCGGCGCGCGAACTGGTCGCGCACGGCTTCGAGCTGTTCGCCACGTCCGGCACGGCGGAGGTGCTCAAGCGCAACGGCATCAACGCCACCGTCGTGCGCAAGCAGTCCGAGGGCGAGGGCCCGAACGGCGAGAAGACGATCGTCCAGCTCATCCACGACGGCGGCGTCGACCTCATCGTCAACACCCCGTACGGCACCGGCGGCCGCCTCGACGGCTACGAGATCCGCACGGCGGCCGTGGCCCGCTCGGTGCCCTGCCTCACGACGGTCCAGGCGCTCGCCGCGGCCGTCCAGGGCATCGACGCGCTGGGCCGCGGCGACGTCAGCGTGCGCTCACTGCAGGAACACGCGGAACATCTGACCGCGGCTCGCGACTAACGGCCGACAGACCCTGGGGGGACACCGATCCGGTGTCCCCCTTCTGGTGAGGACACCTCTCATGTACAAGCTCTTCTTCCGCCTCGTCTTCCGGCGCATGGACCCGGAGCAGGCCCACCACCTGGCCTTCCGCTGGATCCGCCTCACGGCCCGGGTGCCGGTCCTGCGCACCTTCGTCGCGGCCGTCCTCGCGCCGCGCCACAAGGAGCTGCGCACCGAGGCCCTCGGGCTGCGGATGCACGGTCCCTTCGGGCTCGCGGCGGGCTTCGACAAGAACGCGGTCGCCATCGACGGCATGTCGATGCTCGGCTTCGACCACATCGAGATCGGCACCGTCACGGGGGAGCCGCAGCCCGGCAACCCCAAGAAGCGTCTCTTCCGCCTCGTCGCCGACCGCGCGCTGATCAATCGCATGGGCTTCAACAACGAGGGCTCCGCCGCCGTCGCCGCGCGCCTCGCCGCCCGCAGGCCGGTCTTCAGGACGGTCGTCGGCGTCAACATCGGCAAGACCAAGGTCGTCTCCGAGGAGGCGGCCGCCGCCGACTACGTGAAGTCGGCCGAGCGGCTCGCACGCCACGCCGACTACCTCGTCGTCAACGTCTCGTCCCCGAACACCCCGGGTCTGCGGAACCTCCAGGCCACCGAGTCGCTGCGCCCCCTGCTCACCGCCGTGCGCGAGGCCGCCGACCGCGGCGCCGAGGGCCGCCGCGTACCGCTCCTGGTCAAGATCGCGCCCGACCTCGCCGACGAGGACGTCGACGCCGTGGCCGACCTCGCGGTGGAGCTCGGCCTGGACGGCATCATCGCCACGAACACCACCATCGCGCGCGAGGGCCTCGGCCTGAAGTCCGACCCGGCCCTCGTCAAGGAGGCCGGCGGGCTCTCCGGCGCGCCGGTCAAGGAGCGCTCCCTCCAGGTGCTGAGGCGCCTCTACGCGCGCGTGGGCGACCGGATCACCCTCGTGGGCGTCGGCGGCGTCGAGAACGCCGAGGACGCCTGGCAGCGCATCCTCGCGGGCGCCACCCTCGTCCAGGGGTACAGCGCCTTCATCTACGAGGGCCCCTTCTGGGCCCGCGCCATCCACAAGGGCCTCGCCGCGCGGCTGCGCACGAGCCCCTACGCCACCCTCGCCGACGCGGTCGGCGCCGACGTGAGGAAGTCCGCATGAGCGGCCAGGAGACCTTCGGCACACGCCTTCGCCGCGCCATGGACGAGCGCGGTCCCCTGTGCGTCGGCATCGACCCGCACGCCTCGCTGCTCTCCGCGTGGGGCCTGAACGACGACATCGCGGGCCTCGAGCGCTTCACGGGCACGGTCGTGGAGGCCCTCGCCGGGTCCGTCGCCGTCTTCAAGCCGCAGAGCGCGTTCTTCGAGCGCTTCGGCTCGCGGGGCGTCGCCGTCCTGGAGAAGGCGGTCGCGGAGCTGCGGTCGGCGGGCGCCCTGGTCGTCATGGACGCCAAGCGCGGCGACATCGGCTCGACCATGGCCGCGTACGCCGAGACCTTCCTGCACAAGGACTCGCCGCTGTTCAGCGACGCGCTCACGGTCTCGCCCTACCTCGGGTACGGGTCCTTGAAGCCGGCCGTCGACCTCGCGCGCGAGAACGGCGCCGGGCTCTTCGTGCTCGCCCTGACCTCCAACCCCGAGGGCGCCGAGGTCCAGCACGCGGTCCGCGGGGACGGGCGCACGGTCGCGGCCACCATCCTCGGCCACCTCGCCGCCGAGAACGCGGGAGAGACGCCCCTGGGGTCCTTCGGCGCGGTCGTCGGCGCGACGCTGGGCGACCTGTCCGCGTACGACCTCGCCGTCAACGGCCCGCTGCTCGCCCCCGGCATCGGGGCGCAGGGCGCGACCTCCGCCGATCTCCCCGCCGTCTTCGGCGCGGCCGTGCGGAACGTCGTGCCGAACGTCAGCAGGGGGGTGCTGCGGCACGGACCCGACGTCATGGGCCTGCGGGAGGCCGCGGAGCGCTTCGCGGGAGAGATCCGGGTCGCGGTCGAGGGGGCCTGAGAGCCGGTGTCGTCACCCCGGCCGGGGCGACGACACCGGCTCCGAGCGGGACGCAAGGCGGCGCGCCCAGGTCCTACTGACGACATGTCAGCGGAAATCGGGGGTGAAATGTCTGGTTTGCCTAGCTCGACAGAGGCTGACCAGGACTTTTCGTCTGTTCTCGCTGACTCTGGCGGCCATGGCCGCTAGTCTCCGTCGGGTGGGGGATACCCCCCACACCCTCAAGGTAGTGGGGGGAGAGCGGGCAAGCGCATTGCACGTTGCTCCCCCAGGTGTGGGGCGACTAGGTTCCTCACCGGTCCGTATCCGACAGTTCGACATCCGAGGTGACGTAGGCGTGGCTCTTCCGCCCCTTACCCCTGAACAGCGCGCAGCCGCGCTCGAAAAGGCCGCCGCGGCTCGCCGGGAGCGGGCCGAGGTCAAGAATCGACTCAAGCACTCCGGTGCCTCTCTTCACGAGGTCATCAAGCAGGGCCAGGAGAACGATGTCATCGGCAAGATGAAGGTCTCCGCCCTCCTGGAGTCCCTGCCGGGCGTGGGCAAGGTCCGCGCCAAGCAGATCATGGAGCGTCTTGGCATCTCCGAGAGCCGCCGCGTGCGCGGTCTCGGCTCCAACCAGATCGCGTCTCTTGAGCGCGAGTTCGGTGGTGGCGCTGCCTGACGTTCTCAGGCACTCCTGAGAACCTGGATAATCGCTGCATGGCTGCAACATCCCGGGGGACGACCCCCGTACCCCCGGACGTACGTCCGCGGCTGACCGTGCTCTCCGGCCCCTCCGGGGTCGGCAAGAGCACGGTCGTCGCTCATATGCGCAAGGAGCACCCCGAGGTCTGGCTCTCGGTCTCCGCCACCACGCGGAAGCCGCGCCCCGGTGAGAAGCACGGTGTCCAGTACTTCTTCGTCTCCGACGACGAGATGGACAAGCTGATCGCCAACGGTGAGCTCCTGGAGTGGGCCGAGTTCGCGGGCAACCGCTACGGCACCCCGCGCGACGCGGTGCTGGCCCGTCTGGAGGCGGGCGAGCCCGTCCTCCTGGAGATCGATCTGCAGGGCGCGCGCCTGGTGCGCGAGTCCATGCCCGAGGCGCAGCTCGTCTTCCTCGCCCCGCCGAGCTGGGAGGAGCTGGTCCGCAGGCTCACCGGCCGGGGGACCGAGGCGCCCGAGGTCGTCGAACGCCGGCTGGCCGCGGCGAAGATCGAGCTCGCCGCCGAGGCCGAGTTCGACGCCACCCTGGTCAACACCTCCGTCGAGGACGTGGCGCGTGAGCTGCTAGCCTTGATGAAAGTCCTTTAGATCTCCACCCCGTCCCGGCCCCGGCCGGGACATCACTTGAACCCATCGGAAGGCAGAGAGTGTCCTCTTCCATCACCGCGCCCGAGGGCATCATCAACCCGCCGATTGATGAGCTGCTCGAAGCCACCGACTCGAAGTACAGCCTCGTGATCTACGCCGCCAAGCGCGCGCGCCAGATCAACGCGTACTACTCGCAGCTCGGTGAAGGCCTCCTGGAGTACGTCGGCCCCCTGGTGGACACGCACGTCCACGAGAAGCCGCTCTCGATCGCGCTCCGCGAGATCAACGCGGGCCTGCTGACGTCCGAGGCCATCGAGGGCCCGGCGCAGTAAGCGGTTCGTCACTTCACCACAGGCCCGGCAGCACGACTGCCGGGCCTGTGGTGTGTCATGGAGCAGTAGACATCCGAGCGCTGGGGAGACGAAGGCAGTGGCCGAGAAGCCGAAGGTGGTCCTGGGGGTCAGTGGCGGCATCGCCGCCTACAAGGCGTGCGAGCTGCTGCGGCGGCTGACCGAGTCCGGGCACGACGTACGCGTGGTGCCGACCGCGTCCGCACTGCACTTCGTCGGCGCCGCGACCTGGTCCGCGCTCTCCGGTAACGCCGTGTCGACCGAGGTCTGGTCCGACGTCCACGAGGTCCCGCACGTCCGCATCGGCCAGGGCGCCGACCTCGTCGTCGTCGCGCCCGCCACCGCCGACATGCTGGCCAAGGCGGCCCACGGCCTCGCCGACGACCTGCTCACCAACACGCTCCTCACGGCGCGCTGTCCCGTGGTCTTCGCCCCCGCCATGCACACCGAGATGTGGGAGCACCCGGCCACCCAGGAGAACGTCGCCACGCTGCGCCGCCGCGGCGCCCTGGTCGTCGAGCCCGCCGTCGGCAGGCTCACGGGCGTCGACACCGGCAAGGGCCGCTTCCCCGACCCCGTGGAGCTCTTCGAAGTCGTCCGCCGCGTCCTCGCCCGCGGGGACCTGGCCCAGGATCTGGCCGGGCGGCACGTCGTGGTCAGCGCGGGCGGCACCCGCGAGCCCCTGGACCCGGTCCGCTTCCTGGGCAACCGCTCCTCCGGCAAGCAGGGCTACGCGCTCGCCCGCTGCGCCGCCGCGCGCGGCGCCCGCGTCACGCTCGTGGCGGCCAACGCGGCGCTGCCCGACCCCGCAGGCGTGGACGTCGTGCCGGTCGGCACGGCCGTGCAGCTGCGCGAGGCGGTCCTCAAGGCCGCTGCCGACGCCGACGCCGTGGTGATGGCCGCCGCCGTGGCCGATTTCCGCCCCGAGACCTACGCGGCGGGCAAGATCAAGAAGAAGGACGGCGAGGAGCCCGCGCCCATCGCCCTGGTCCGCAACCCGGACATCCTCGCCGAGATCGCGGGAGAGCGCCCGCGCCCCGGCCAGGTGATCGTGGGCTTCGCCGCCGAGACGGACGCCGTCCTCGCCAACGGCCGGGCCAAGCTCGCCCGCAAGGGCTGCGACCTGCTGGTCGTCAACGAGGTCGGCGAGCGCAAGACCTTCGGCGCCGAGGAGAACGAGGCCGTGGTGCTCGGCGCCGACGGCAGCGAGACGCCGGTGCCGCACGGCCCCAAGGAGGCGCTGGCGGACACCGTGTGGGATCTGGTGGCGCGGCGGCTGGTCTGAGGCCGGGCGGAGCGGCCGGTCCGGGGTCTTTCCCGTTCTGGGGTCTTTCCCCTTCTGGCGGAACCGTGGTGGAACTCGGCCAGGTTCCGACGCGTTACTTGACGGGGCGTTCGTCCCGAGGGCTCAATGTCACTTTCGTCCCATCGAGGGCCGCGAAACCGGGGTGAATCGGGCGCGTGGCCCTCTGGTGGAGACTGATCGTCTTGACGCACAATGCAGTGCCGCAGGTCACAGGGCTCCCAAGTGGCGAGACATGTGGTCCGGCGGACGAGTGTGACCGATAAACTGGTCTCGGACGAGCCGGGCGCAGCTCCCGGCAGTCCACCAATGATCAGCCAGCAGCCGCTGCAACCACAGGGAGCGATGTGTCCCGGCGCCTCTTCACCTCGGAGTCTGTGACCGAGGGTCACCCCGACAAGATCGCTGACCAGATCAGCGACACCATTCTCGACGCGCTTCTGCGGGAGGACCCGACGTCCCGGGTCGCCGTGGAGACGCTGATCACCACCGGCCTCGTCCACGTGGCCGGCGAGGTCACGACGAAGGCGTACGCGCCGATCGCGCAGCTCGTGCGCGACAAGATCCTCGAGATCGGATACGACTCCTCGAAGAAGGGCTTCGACGGCGCCTCCTGCGGCGTCTCGGTGTCCATCGGCTCGCAGTCCCCCGACATCGCCCAGGGCGTCGACACGGCGTACGAGAAGCGCGTCGAGGGCGACGAGGACGAGCTGGACAAGCAGGGCGCGGGCGACCAGGGCCTGATGTTCGGCTACGCCTGCGACGAGACCCCGGAGCTGATGCCGCTCCCGATCCACCTCGCGCACCGCCTCTCGCGGCGCCTGTCCGAGGTGCGCAAGAACGGCACCATCCCCTACCTGCGTCCCGACGGCAAGACCCAGGTCACCATCGAGTACGACGGCGACAAGGCCGTCCGCCTCGACACGGTCGTGGTCTCCTCGCAGCACGCGTCGGACATCGACCTGGACTCGCTCCTGGCCCCCGACATCCGTGAGTTCGTCGTCGAGGCCGAGCTGAAGGCCCTCCTGGACGACGGCATCAAGCTGGACACCGAGGGCTACCGCCTCCTGGTCAACCCGACCGGACGCTTCGAGATCGGCGGCCCGATGGGCGACGCCGGCCTCACCGGCCGCAAGATCATCATCGACACGTACGGCGGCATGGCCCGCCACGGCGGCGGCGCCTTCTCCGGCAAGGACCCGTCCAAGGTGGACCGCTCCGCGGCGTACGCGATGCGCTGGGTCGCCAAGAACGTCGTCGCGGCCGGCCTCGCGGCCCGCTGCGAGGTCCAGGTGGCCTACGCCATCGGCAAGGCCGAGCCGGTCGGCCTCTTCGTCGAGACCTTCGGCACGGCCACGGTCGACACGGAGAAGATCGAGACGGCAATCAGCGAGGTCTTCGACCTGCGCCCCGCCGCGATCATCCGCGACCTCGACCTGCTCCGCCCGATCTACTCCCAGACCGCCGCGTACGGCCACTTCGGCCGCGCGCTGCCCGACTTCACCTGGGAGCGCACGGACCGCGTGGACGCGCTGCGCAAGGCGGCGGGGCTGTAGTCCCCGCCTCCATGACCGGCTCGGGCCCGGCTCTTCCCTCGGGAGGGGCCGGGCCTTCGCGCGCTGTCGGCGGTGTCAGTCCCTTCTGGTAGGAATGCTGCTGTGAGCAGGGAGAACGGGGCCGGTGTGGGTGAAGGCGGGGGCGGGGCGCCCGAGCCCGAGCAGCTCGCGCTGATCCGGGAGAGCGTGCGCAAGGCCAAGGTGCCGCGGGCCAAGCCCCGCACCTGGCGGGGGGCCGCGCTCGCCAAGGAGCTGCCCGTGGCCAGGGTCCTCGTCGACAAGGGCGTGCTGCACCTCGACCGGTACTTCGACTACGCGGTGCCGGAGGAGCTGGACGAGGCGGCGCAGCCCGGGGTGCGGGTCAGGGTCCGCTTCGGGGCCGGCTCGCGGAACGTGCGGGAGGGCCGGCGCGAGGGCGGCGGTCTGATCGACGGGTTCATCGTCGAGCGCCGCGCCGAGACCGAGTACACGGGGCCGCTGGCCGCGCTCGCCCAGGTCGTGTCGCCCGAGCCCGTGCTCGGCGCGGAGCTGCTCGACCTCGCCCGGGCCGTCGCCGACCGCTATGCCGGGAGCCTCGCCGACGTGCTGCAGCTCGCCGTTCCGCCCCGGCACGCGCGGGCCGAGTCACGGGCCGCCGTGCCGCCCCCGGCGCCGCCCGCCCCGCCCGGCGCCGGGAGCTGGCGGCGGTATGCCCACGGGGAGGAGTTCCTCTCCGCGCTCGCCTCCGGGGCCTCCCCGCGTGCGGTGTGGACCGCGCTGCCGGGGCCCCAGTGGGCGGAGGAGATCGCCCGCGCCGTGCGGGCCACGCTGGCCTCCGGGCGCGGCGCGCTCGTCGTCGTGCCGACCGGGCGGCCCGCCGCGCGCGTGGACGCCGCGCTGACCGAGCTGCTCGGCGAGGGGCAGCACGCGCTGCTCACCGCCGACGCCGGGCAGGAGCGGCGCTACCGCGAATGGCTCTCCGTGCGGCGCGGGGAGGTGCGGGCCGTCGTCGGGACGCGGGCCGCGATGTTCGCGCCCGTGCGGGACCTCGGGCTCGTCGTCGTCTGGGACGACGGGGACGCCAACCACAGCGACGACCGGGCTCCCTTCCCCCATGTGCGGGAGGTGCTCGAGCTGCGGGCCACGCGGGACAGGTGCGGCTTCCTCCTCGGCGGCTGGAGCTGCACGGTCGAGGCCGCCCAGCTCGTCGAGAGCGGCTGGGCCGCGCCGCTCGTCGCCGACCGGGAGCAGGTGCGCGGGGCCGCGCCGCTGGTGCGGACCGTGGGCGACGGCGATCTGGCGCGGGACGAGGCGGCACGGGCCGCGCGGCTGCCGACGCTGGCCTGGCGTGCCGTCAGGGAGGGGCTGCGGCACGGGCCCGTCCTGGTGCAGGTGCCGCGGCGCGGCTATGTGCCGCGCCTCGCCTGTGAGCGCTGCCGGGAGCCCGCCCGCTGCCGCGGGTGCGCGGGGCCGCTGGAGGCGCAGGACAGCGGGGCCGCGCTGCGGTGCGGCTGGTGCGGGGTGGAGGAAGGCGCCTGGCACTGCGGGGAGTGCGGCGGGTTCCGGCTGCGGGCGCAGGTCGTCGGGGCGCGGCGGACCGCGGAGGAGCTGGGGCGGGCGTTTCCCGCCGTGCCGGTGCGGACCTCGGGGCGCGAGCAGGTGCTCGACACCGTGCCGGGCACGCCGGCCCTGGTGGTGAGCACGCCCGGGGCGGAGCCCGTCGCCGATGGCGGCTATGCGGCGGCCCTGCTGCTCGACGGCTGGGCCATGCTGGGGCGGCCGGATCTGCGGGCCGGTGAGGACGCGCTGCGGCGGTGGATCGGCGCGGCGGCGCTCGTGCGCTCGCAGAACGCGGGCGGCACGGTCGTCGTCGTGGCGGAGGCGACGCTGCGGCCCGTGCAGGCCCTCGTGCGGTGGGACCCCGTGGGCCACGCGGTGCGGGAGCTGGGGGAGCGGGCCGAGCTGGGGTTCCCGCCGGTCTCCCGGATGGCCGCGGTCTCCGGCAGGCCCGAGGCCCTCGCCGAGTTCCTCGCGGCGGCGGAGCTGCCGCCGGACGCGGTGGTGCTCGGCCCCGTTCCGGTGCGCGAGGCGGCGCCGGGTCCCTCGCGGCGGCCCGGCGCGGCGCCGCCCGGCGAGCAGTGGGAGAGGGTGCTGATCCGGGTCCCGCCGGGCAGCGGCGCGGCACTGGCCGCCGCCCTGAAGGTCGCACAGGCGGCCCGCATGGCCCGCGGAGCGAAGGGCACACGCGAGGGCCCGGCCGAAGCGGTGCGCATCCGGGTGGACCCGCTGGACATCGGCTGAGGGAACGGGACGGAGCGAAGGGCCGCGGGGCTCCTACAGGCCGCCTACAGGCCCGCCGGAGCCGTGCCGAAGGGCCGTGGGCGGAGCCCTGCCAAAGGGCCTCGCTCGAACGACCCGTCCTGGGTCTGCCAGAGCCGCGTCGAGGGGTCTTGGGTGGAGTCCTTGCCCCAAGAGCCCGCCCAAGGCCCGCCAGAGCCGCGTCGAGGGGCCTCGGTCGGAGCCCTGTGCCCCAAGACCCCGCCCAAGGCCTGCCAGAGCCGCGTCGAGCTTAGCGGTAGGGCCTTGACTGAAGGGCTCGCCCAAGGCCCGCCGAAAAGCCCCGGCCGGAGGTCTGCCAGAGGACCGCCAAAGCCGTGCCGAAGAGCCCCGGCCCAAGCCCTGCCCAAGGGCCCCGCCCACGGCCCGTGGAAACACCCCCGCCCCCAAGCCGTGGGGCGAGGGGGCGGGATATGGGTTGGTGCTCTGGGGTCAGCCGTTGCGGGGGCCGGGGAAGGCGGGGGGCCTGGGGTCCTCGCGGAGGGTGGGGCTGCCGGCCGTCGGCTGGGTCGGCATCGTGCGCGCCGCGGGGACGGACGGCAGGGGAGCGCCGACCGGCACCGGGCGGGTGACCGCGGCCGTGGTCGACGCCGCCGCGGCGGCCGGAGCCGGCGCCTCCGTCGCCCGCTCCGCCTCGGCGGCGGCCTGCGCGGTGGCCCGCCGCGCGCCGTACCGGCGGTGGACCGCCTGCTTGGTGACCCCGAGGGCGGAGCCCACCGCGTCCCACGAGAAGCCGAGCGAGCGGTCGAAGTCCACCGCCGCCGTGACCAGCGTCTCGACGCTGTCCCGCAGTTCCTGGGCCAGGCGCACGGTCGGGGCGGGGGCCCGGCCGTAGACGACGAAGCCCGCGGAGGGGCTCGAACGGCGCGGGCGGTAGACGTTTCCGAGCTGGGCGGTGAGCGTGCGCAGTGCGTCCACCTGCCGGCGGACCCGCTCGATGTCCCGTACCAGAAGGTGCAGGCTGGCCCGAGCCTGGGCGTCGTGGGTTGCGTGGTCGGCCATGAACAAGCCTCTCGAACCGGCGTTGAAAAGGATCGGGCCACCTGTGCGGCCCTTTGTGGTCAACTCTTTCTTGACCAACGCGCTAGCTCCTGCGGGGTCACGGTGCAGGGGCGTATGCGCATATGCACAGGGCGCACGGCGCTCCGTACGCCCCGGGGGCGTCGACGGAACCCGCCCGGAAGCGCCCCCGGACGGCGCCTGCGGGCGGCCCATAGACTGGTGCGCTGCCGTCGCCCCCTCCAGAGATCCGAGGTACCCCCACCGTGAAGCTCGTCTTCGCAGGCACTCCCGAGGTCGCCGTCCCCGCGCTGGACGCTTTGATCGCCTCCGAGCGGCACGAGGTGGCCGCCGTCGTGACCCGCCCCGACGCCCCCGCGGGCCGTGGCCGCAGGCTGGTCGCGAGCCCGGTCGCGCAGCGGGCCGAGGAGGCGGGCATCGAGGTGCTGAAGCCGGCGAAGCCGCGGGACGAGGACTTCCTGGCACGGCTGCGGGAGATCGCGCCCGACTGCTGCCCCGTCGTCGCCTACGGCGCGCTGCTGCCCCAGGTCGCGCTCGACGTGCCGGCGCACGGCTGGGTGAACCTGCACTTCTCGCTGCTGCCCGCCTGGCGCGGCGCCGCCCCGGTGCAGCACGCGGTGATGGCGGGCGACGAGATCACCGGGGCCTCCACCTTCCTGATCGAGCAGGGCCTCGACTCCGGCCCCGTCTACGGCACGGTGACCGAGGAGGTGCGCCCGACCGACACCAGCGGTGACCTGCTGACGCGGCTGGCCCTCGCGGGCTCCGGGCTGCTCGTCGCCACCATGGACGGCATCGAGGACGGCAGCCTGAAGGCGGTGCCGCAGCCCGCCGACGGCGTCACCCTCGCCCCGAAGCTCACCGTCGAGGACGCCGAGATCGACTGGGCCACGCCCGCCCTGCGGATCGACCGCGTGGTGCGCGGCTGCACCCCCGCGCCGGGCGCCTGGACCGTCTTCCGCGGTGAGCGGCTGAAGATCGTCCAGGCCGCGCTCGTCGCCGACCGCGCCGACCTCGCGCCGGGCGAGCTGTCCCCGGCCAAGAACAACGTGTGCGTGGGCTCGGGCTCGCACGCCGTCGAACTGCTCTGGGTGCAGCCCCAGGGCAAGAAGCCGATGCGCGGCGCCGACTGGGCCCGCGGCGTGCGCATCGCCCCCGGCGAGCGCGTGGGCGCGGGCGACGTAGGCTAGATGGGTTCGACCCACGGCACCGGACGGGTCCGGCCCACACCAGCAGCGGAGCACCTTTGAACGACCAGCCGAACCGGCGTCCCCGCAAGACGACAGGCAAGCCCGCGGGCAGGCCGGGGAAGTCGGGCAAGCCCTACCGCCGTCCCCAGAAGGACCCCGTCCGCTTCCTCGCCTTCGAGGCGCTGCGGGCCGTGGACGAGCGCGACGCCTACGCGAACCTCGTCCTGCCGCCGCTGCTGCGCAAGGCCAGGGAGAAGGAGGGGCCCGAGAAGTTCGACGCGCGGGACGCCGCCCTCGCCACCGAGCTGGTCTACGGGACGCTGCGCCGCCAGGGGACGTACGACGCGATCGTGGCGGCCTGCGTCGACCGGCCGCTGCGCGAGGTCGACCCGCCGGTCCTCGACGTGCTCAACCTCGGTGTGCACCAGCTCCTCGGCACGCGCATCCCGACGCACGCCGCCGTCTCCGCCTCGGTGGAGCTGGCACGCGTGGTGCTCGGCGACGGCCGCGCCAAGTTCGTCAACGCCGTGCTGCGCAAGGTCGCGCAGGACGACCTCGACGGCTGGGTGGCGAAGGTCGCGCCGCCCTACGACGAGGATCCCGAGGACCACCTCGCCGTCGTGCACTCGCACCCGCGCTGGGTCGTCTCGGCCCTGTGGGACTCGCTCGGCGGCGGCCGCGCCGGTATCGAGGACCTGCTCGAAGCCGACAACGAACGCCCCGAGGTCACGCTCGTCGCCCGGCCCGGACGCTCCACCGCCGACGAGCTGCTCGACTCGGTGGGCGAGGAGTCGGCGCTGCCCGGCCGCTGGTCCCCGTACGCGGTGCGGCTCAGCGAGGGCGGGGAGCCCGGTCTCGTCGAGGCGGTGCGCGAGGGCCGCGCGGGCGTGCAGGACGAGGGCAGCCAGCTCGTCGCGCTCGCCCTGGCCAACGCCCCGCTGGAGGGCCCCGACACGAAGTGGCTCGACGGCTGCGCCGGTCCCGGCGGCAAGGCGGCCCTGCTCGCCGGGCTCGCCGCCCAGCGCGGTGCGACCCTGCTCGCCTCCGAGAAGCAGCCGCACCGGGCCGGGCTCGTCGCCCAGGCGCTCACGGGCAACCCCGGGCCCTACCAGGTCATCGCCGCCGACGGCACCCGCCCGCCGTGGCGGCCCGGCACCTTCGACCGCGTCCTGATGGACGTGCCGTGCACCGGCCTCGGCGCGCTGCGCCGCCGCCCCGAGGCCCGCTGGCGCCGCCGCCCGCAGGACCTGGACGGCTTCGCCCCGCTCCAGCGCTCCCTGCTGCGCACGGCCCTGGAGTCGGTGCGGATCGGCGGGGTCGTCGGCTACGCCACCTGCTCGCCGCACCTGGCGGAGACCCGCGCGGTCGTCGACGACGTCGTCAAGCACGCGGCGGGCGCCGAACTCCTCGACGCGCGGCCCCTCATGGGGAACGTCCCCGGCCTCGGCGACGGCCCCGACGTCCAGCTGTGGCCGCATCTGCACGGCACGGACGCGATGTACCTGGCGCTGATCCGGCGCACCGCCTGACCCCGCCGCGCCCTGCTCCGGCGGACCGCCCGGACCCTGCGAGACCGGCCCCGGCGGCCCGGCCGCGCCCCGGTCCGGGCCGGTCCGGCGCACGTCCTCGCGTATCCGGCCGCGGCCGGCCGCGGTAAGGCTGCCCTCGCGGGCGTCCACGACGATCGCGGGGACCACCTCGGGCCTGAACTCACCGGAGGAGCCGCGGACTTGGGTGGACTCGGCGGAACCGGGCAGCCAGCAGTCCGCGTCGTTCTCCTGGGCGTCTCGGTCAGCTGCTGGGCGAGCGGCGCGGCGACGACGATGGCGAGCGGCCAGAAGAGCACCACAGCCACGTGGTGCGCCGTCCGCACACCAGCCGGGTGACTCCACGCCGCTCCTGCCGCCCCCGTGCGTCCGCCATGGCTTGGCCCTCCGCCGGGCCGTGACCGCGGCGCCGACGGGCCGCTCAGCGTGGCACGAGGCGCGGCCCCGGGGGAGGCGCTGCGCCCGGGGCGCGGACCGCGGTCCGCGAGCGGCGTCGGGCATGGCAGGCTTGGGGCATGGCCCCGCAGATCAACCCCAGCATCCTGTCCGCGGACTTCGCGCGCCTTGCCGAGGAGGCACAGGCCGTGGAAGGCGCCGACTGGCTCCATGTCGACGTGATGGACAACCACTTCGTCCCGAACCTCACCCTCGGGGTGCCGGTCGTGGAGTCGCTCGCCCGCGCGACGCACACGCCTTTGGACTGCCACCTGATGATCGAGGACCCCGATCGCTGGGCGCCGCAGTACGTCGAAGCGGGCGCCGGATCGGTCACCTTCCACGCGGAGGCCGCCGCCGCGCCCGTGCGCCTGGCCCGCGAGATCCGCGCCAAGGGGGCCCGCGCCTCCATGGCGCTGAAGCCCGCGACGCCCGTCGAGCCGTACGAGGACCTGCTCGCCGAGCTCGACATGCTGCTGATCATGACCGTCGAGCCGGGCTTCGGCGGCCAGGCCTTCCTCGACATCATGCTGCCCAAGATCCGCCGCACCCGTGAGCTGATCAGCAAGCACGGCCTCGAACTCTGGCTCCAGGTCGACGGCGGCGTCTCGGCCTCGACCATCGAGCGCTGCGCCGAGGCGGGCGCGGACGTCTTCGTCGCGGGCTCCGCGGTCTACGGCGCCGACGATCCCGCGGAGGCGGTACGTTCATTGCGTGCCCAAGCGGCGGCAAAGACCGCGTCAAGCGCCTGGGCATGCGGCCACTGAGCCACGGGAACGTGAACGCAGTCCCTTCAGGGCTGATCAACTGGGCCGGATCTGCAAGGATGAACGGCGTACGCACTTTGTGAACAGCAGTGAGGAGAGCGCCGTGTCGGCCATGTCGGCGGGTCGGTCAGCCATGCGGATGGGACCCGCGGAGCTGGTGCAGGCGGCGGCCATGGCCCGCCGCTTCTACCTCGAGGGCAAGTCCAAGATCCAGATCGCCGAGGAGTTCGGCGTCAGCCGCTTCAAGGTGGCCCGGGTCCTGGAGACCGCCCTGGAGCGGGATCTCGTACGCATCGAGATCAGGGTCCCGGCGGAACTGGACGCCGAGCGCTCCGACGCGCTGCGGGCGCGCTACGGCCTGCGGCACGCGGTCGTCGTGGAGTCGCCCGCGCCCGCCGACGAGATCGACGAGTCCCCGGACCCGGAGAACCTCGGCGAGGTCGCGGCGGACCTGCTCGGCGAACTCGTCCACGAGGGCGACGTGCTCGGCCTTGCCTGGGGGCGCTCGACCATCCACATGGCCGCCGCGCTCGACCAGTTGCCGCCCTGTACGGTCGTGCAGCTCACCGGCGTCTACGACGCGGGCACCGCCGAGCGCGGCTCCGTCGAGGCGGTCCGCCGCGCGGCCCAGGTCTCCGGCGGCGAGGCCCACCCCATCTACGCGCCGATGCTGCTGCCCGACCCGGCCACCGCCGCGGCGCTGCGCAACCAGACCGGCATCGCGCGGGCCTTCGAGTACTTCGACAAGGTCACGGTCGCCGCGGTCTCCATCGGCTCCTGGGAGCCGGGGATCTCCACCGTCCACGACATGCTCAGCGACGAGGAGCGCGCGCACTACGCCTCGCTGGGCGTCGCCGCCGAGATGTCGGCGCACCTCTTCGACGCCGAGGGGCGCCGGGTCGGCCGGGACCTCGGGGAGCGGTGCATCACCGTCGAGGCCGACCGGCTCCGGCGGATTCCCGAGGTCGTCGCCATCGCCGGGGGCCGGCGCAAGGCCGCCGCCATCGACGCGGTGCTGCGGTCGGGGCTCGTCACCAGCCTGGTCACGGACACGGCTGCCGCGGATCAGCTGCTCGTGGCGGGGCCCGCGCCCCGGCACGCCCTCGACCGGGCCGACCCGGACGGGCTCTGAGACCGCCCGCCGGACTCTCCGCGCCCCCTCGGGGCCCGTGTGGCAGCATCTGGCCCATGGTGACCGGTGACGACCCCGTGGTGCTCTCCCTCGTCGGGGTGCGGGACAAGGCCGCGTTCATGGAGCGGTGTGCGCGGGCCTTCCGGCTGCCCGACTGGTTCGGGCGGAACTGGGACGCCCTGGCCGACTGCCTGACCGACCCCTCGTGGACGCCGGGCGTGCGGGGGCGGCTCGTCGTCTCCGGCTGGCAGGAGTTCGCCGAGGCCGCGCCGGGGGAGTGGGAGATGGCGCGGCAGGTCTTCGCCGACGCCGTGGCGCACTGGCGTGGCGTGCCGGGCGCCCGTCCGGAGCTCGTCCTCGCCCCCGACGCGGACACCCCGCGTGACGGGAGCTGAACGCACCGTTCCGGCCGCCCGGCCCCCTTGGACGATCCGACCAGGGGCTCCGCCGCCCGCCTGGGTGATCGTCCCAGGACACGCGGGCCCCACGTCATGGGACACTGAAGTACGTGCTTTTCCCTCGGGCTAACTGTCCGGGGGCCACCTCTGATCGACTGGGATGAGCAGCACGTGCGCTTCCTCAATGACATCCAGCCTGCGTACGACCTGACGTACGACGACGTCTTCATGGTCCCGAGGCGCTCCGCCGTCGGTTCCCGCCAGGGCGTGGACCTCTCGTCGCCCGACGGCACCGGCACCACGATCCCGCTGGTCGTCGCCAACATGACCGCGATCGCCGGCCGCCGCATGGCCGAGACCGTCGCCCGCCGCGGCGGACTGGTCGTCATTCCGCAGGACATCCCGATCGACGTCGTCACCGAGGTCGTCTCCTGGGTCAAGACGCGCCACCACGTCCTGGACACCCCGATCGTCCTCGCCCCCGGCCAGACCGTCGCGGACGCGCTCGCGCTGCTGCCCAAGCGCGCGCACGACGCCGGTGTCGTGGTCGACGAGGACTCCAAGCCCGTGGGCGTCGTCACGGACGCCGACCTGAACGGCGTGGACCGCTTCACCCAGCTCTCCGAGGTCATGTCCCGGGACCTGCTGCTCCTCGACGCCGACATAGACCCGCGCGACGCGTTCAACAAGCTGGACCAGGCCAACCGCCGGTACGCCCCGGCCGTGGACAAGGACGGCCGCCTCGCGGGCATCCTGACCCGCACGGGCGCCCTGCGCGCGACCCTGTACACCCCGGCCGTGGACGCCAACGGCGGGCTGCGCGTCGCCGCCGCCGTCGGCATCAACGGCGACGTCGCGGGCAAGGCCAAGCAGCTCCTCGACGCGGGCGTCGACACCCTCGTGGTGGACACCGCCCACGGCCACCAGGAGTCGATGATCTCCGCGGTCAAGGCCGTGCGGGCGCTCGACCCGCAGGTGCCGATCGTCGCGGGCAACATCGTCGCCGCCGAGGGCGTGCGCGACCTCATCGAGGCCGGCGCCGACATCATCAAGGTGGGCGTCGGTCCCGGGGCCATGTGCACCACGCGCATGATGACCGGCGTGGGCCGCCCGCAGTTCTCCGCCGTCCTCGAATGCGCCGCGGAGGCCAAGAAGTTCGGCAAGCACGTCTGGGCCGACGGCGGTGTCCGCCACCCGCGCGACGTCGCCATGGCGCTGGCCGCCGGCGCGTCGAACGTCATGGTCGGCTCCTGGTTCGCCGGGACGTACGAGTCCCCGGGCGACCTCCAGCACGACGCCCAGGGCCGCGCGTACAAGGAGTCGTTCGGCATGGCCTCCGCCCGCGCGGTGAAGAACCGCACGAGCGAGGAGTCGGCGTACGACCGGGCCCGCAAGGCGCTGTTCGAGGAGGGCATCTCCACCTCCCGCATGTTCCTCGACCCGGCCCGTCCCGGCGTCGAGGACCTGATCGACTCGATCATCGCGGGCGTCCGCTCCTCCTGCACCTACGCGGGCGCGGCGTCCCTGGAGGAGTTCGCCGAGCGTGCCACGGTCGGCGTCCAGAGCGCCGCGGGCTACGCCGAGGGCAAGCCGCTGCACGCCAGCTGGAGCTAGTCGCCACCCGTAGCCGCTCACCTGCGGTTCCCCCGCGCCCCCCTGGGGCGCGGGGATCTTTTTTGTCCGGTGCGCGCAACGGACGAAACGGACCGCGCAACGAAGAGGCGCATATGCCGGAAGTGCGCAATGATCAACTGGCGTTGCGCAAGGTTGCTGCATTACGGTCGGGAAGGCGCTGACCTTAGAGTCAGGCGCTGAACGTGAGTGGCGGGGACTGCCTGCTCGGCGGTTCCCCACCTCTGGTGCGGGTCCCACGGGTCCTCGCCGCCTGACCGGCAGCGATGAAGGAGCCAGCGCGTGCTCGACCAAGGCGCACCACCGCAGAACCCACCGAGCCCGCGGGCGCCCACCGGGCTCGGTGGCCGCCTGATGCGCCGCAAGCCGGTGGAGAGCCTGGTCGCTGAGGGCGGCTCACTGAGGCGTTCCCTCGGCATGTGGCAGCTCACCATGATCAGCATCGGCGCCACCCTCGGCACCGGCATCTTCGTCGTCCTCGGCGAGAGCGTCCCCAAGGCCGGGCCCGCCGTGACCCTGTCCTTCGTGATCGCCGGGCTCACCGCCCTGTTCTCGGCCCTCTCGTACGCCGAACTGGCCGGCTCCATACCGGTCGCGGGCTCCTCCTACTCGTATGCGTACGCAACGATGGGCGAACTCATCGCCTGGATCTGCGGCTGGTGCCTGGTCCTGGAGTACGGCGTGTCCGTCGCCGCCGTGGCCGTCGGCTGGGGCGAGTACCTCAACGAACTGCTCGACGGCACCATCGGCGTGACGATCCCGGACGTGCTCTCCGCCGCGCCCGGCGAGGCCGACGGCGCCATTGTCAACCTGCCGGGCCTGCTCGTGGTGCTCCTCGCCATGGTCTTCCTGCTCGGCGGCGCCAAGGAGTCCGCGCGCGCCAACACGATCATGGTCATCGTGAAGATCGCCGCCCTCGTGCTCTTCTGCTCCATCGGCTTCATGGGCTTCAAGTCCGGCAACTACGCCGACTTCATGCCGCTCGGCATGGCCGGCGTCAGCGCCGCGGGAGCGAGCCTCTTCTTCTCCTACATCGGCTTCGACGCCGCCTCCACCGCCGGCGAGGAGGCCAAGAACCCGCAGCGCGACCTGCCGCGCGCGATCATGCTCTCGCTGATCATCGTCACCGCGCTCTACGTCCTGGTCGCCGCCGTCGCCGTCGGCGCCTGGAACTGGAAGGACTTCGAGGGCTCCGAGGCCACGCTCGCCGCGATCATGAACGACGTCAGCGGCCAGACCTTCTTCGGCACGCTGCTGGCCGCCGGCGCCGTCATCTCCATCGCCTCCGTCGTCCTCACCGTCCTGTACGGCCAGACCCGCGTGCTCTTCGCCATGTCCCGCGACGGCCTGGTCCCCAAGGCGTTCGGCAAGGTCAGCAAGAAGACCGGCACGCCCCGCGTGAACACCGTCATCGTCTCGCTGTTCTGCGGCGCCCTCGCCTCGGTCATCCCGCTCGGCAAGCTCGTCGACGCCACCAGCATCGGCACGCTCTTCGCCTTCGGCCTGGTCAACATCGCCGTCATCGTGCTGCGCAGGACGCGCCCCGACATGCCCCGCACCTTCCGGGTCCCGCTCGGCTGGCTCTTCCCGGTCCTCGGCTTCGCCTTCTGCGCGTACAACATGTTCAGCCTCGACTCCGTGACCTGGATCGTCTTCGGTGTCTGGATGGCCGTCGGCCTCGTGTTCTACTTCGGGTACGGCATGCGCCGCTCCCGACTGGCCACAGCAGAGAAGTGATCCACCCGCCGTGCGACTGAACGAACTCGACGAACGCATCGTGCACGCCCTCGCCGAGGACGCCCGCCGCTCCTACGCCGACATCGGCCAGCTGGTCGGTCTCTCCGCGCCCGCCGTGAAGCGGCGCGTGGACAGGCTGCGGGCGACGGGCGCCATCACCGGGTTCACCGTACGGGTGGACCCGGCGGCCCTCGGCTGGGAGACCGAGGGGTTCATCGAGATGTACTGCCGCAGGAACACCTCGCCGGAGGCCATCAAGCGCGGCCTCGAGCGGTATCCCGAGGTCGCGTCCGCGTCCACCGTGACCGGGGACGCGGACGCCATCGTGCAGGTCTTCGCCGCCGACATGCGGCACTTCGAGCGGGTCCTCGAACGGATCGCGGGCGAGCCGTTCGTGGAGCGGACGAAGTCCGTGCTGGTGCTCTCGCCGCTGATGCGGAGATATTCGTCCGGGTCGCCCGCCTGACCCGTCAGGCCGTCGGGTACGGGACCTTCCACGGCAGGACGTGGAAGTCGCCGGTGCCCTTCTCGACCTTCTCGAACGGGGCGGCGCTGTTGCACTTCGACAGCTTCTTGGTGCCGTCCGGGCCGCCCGTCGCGGCCCAGCTGTAGCCGACGCGGTCGTGCTTGCCCTGGTCGTGGACGCTGAAGCCGACGCGGCCGCCCTTGAGCGACCGCATCCGGGCGTCGGGGCTCGTCTCGGTGATGATGCCCGTCGCCGTGGCCACCTTGCCGCCCGTGACCAGGCAGTCGATCCGGCCCTTCGCCCAGCCGCCCTCGCCGCCCGGCTTGTCCAGGTGCACGAACTCGAACGTGCCGGTCGCCTTGTCGGGGCGCTTGTCGTCCGCGGCGGCCAGATGCGCGTCGAAGGTGAACCTCACGTCCTCGGTGGTCTTCCTGAACATCTTCGCCGTGCCCGTGAGGGCGGCGGCCTCCCGCTTCCCCGCGCTCGCGGGGGCCGCCGGACGCGCGCCGTCCGCACCGTCCCCACCGGCCGCGACCGCGACGCCCGCGGCCCCCGCGGTCAGCAGCAGCGCCGCGGCCACGGCGAGGGCCCGGCCGGGGCGGCGGACGCGCGTGCCGGCACGGGTGCGGTCGGTGGTCATGCGGTTCATGGGAGTCCTCCGTCTGCGAGGCGTTCACCCGGCGTCTCCGGGTGGGATCACGCTCTCGCGGAACGGGCCTTCGCCGCGTCGGGCCACGGGCGGCACTCCGCTTCCGCCGCGCGGCGGGGGCCGGCCCGTACGCTGTGCGACCCGAGGCGGACGGCCCCGATACCCGGGGCGCACGCCCCCGCCCGGCCGCCGCGCAACGAATCGCCGCCCCCGGGCCGCCACGCGCAACGGATCGTGCGGCTGCCCGCAACACTCGCGCCTTGTCCGGGTACGGCCGCCGACCGTACCGTCTAACGGACCCCACAAGCCCCTTTTCGCACGTCACGAGGATCCGCCATGCCTGCGCTCCGCACCGCCCTGCTCCAGAGCTCCGGGCAGCCCGGGTCCGTCGACGCGAACCTCGCGGAGCTGGACGGGGCCGCGGGGCGCGCCGCCGCCGCGGGCGCCGGGCTCCTCATGGCGCCGGAGCTGTTCCTCACCGGGTACGCGATCGGCGACGACGTGGCCCGCCTCGCCGAGCCCGCCGACGGCGCGTCGGCCACGGCCATCGCCTCGATCGCGGCACGGCACGGGGTCGGTGTCGCCTACGGCTACCCCGAGCGCGACGGCGACACCGTCTACAACTCCGTCCAGCTCATCGGTCCCGACGGCACGCGGCTGGCGAACTACCGCAAGACCCACCTCTTCGGTGACTTCGAGCGCGGCGCCTTCACCCCGGGCGACGAGTCCGTCGTCCAGGCCGACCTCGGCGGCGTCCGCGTGGGCCTCATGATCTGCTATGACGTCGAGTTCCCCGAGAACGTCCGGGCGCACGCCCTGGCCGGCACCGACCTCCTGGTCGTCCCGACGGCGCAGATGCACCCCTTCCAGTTCGTCGCCGAGTCCGTCGTCCCGGTGCGGGCCTTCGAGAACCAGATGTACGTCGCCTACGTGAACCGGGTCGGCCAGGAGGGCGCGTTCGAGTTCGTCGGGCTCTCCACGCTGGCGGGCCCCGACGGCGTGCCGCGCGCCCGCGCGGGACGCGGCGCCGAGCTGGTCGTCGGCGACGTCGACCCCGGCTTCCTGAGCGCCTCCCGCGCGGCCAACCCGTATCTGAGCGACCGGCGCCCCGGGCTGTACGCCTCGCTCGCCTGACCGCGCCCGCGCCCTCCCCCCTCACTTCGTTCTTCAGTCCGCGCAAGGAGTCCGTACCCCCATGACGTCCACGGTGCCCACCGCCATCCAGCACACCGACGCCCAGCCGCCGATCACCATGTTCGGCCCGGACTTCCCGTACGCGTACGACGACTTCCTCGCGCACCCGGCGGGTCTCGGCCAGATACCCGCGACCGAGCACGGCGCCGAGGTCGCCGTCATCGGCGGCGGGCTCTCCGGCATCGTCGCCGCCTACGAGCTGATGAAGATGGGCCTCAAGCCCGTCGTCTACGAGGCCGACCAGATCGGCGGCCGGCTGCGCACCGTCGGCTTCGAGGGCTGCGACCCGTCGCTGACCGCCGAGATGGGCGCCATGCGGTTCCCGCCGTCGTCCACCGCGCTCCAGCACTACATCGACCTGGTGGGCCTCACCACCCAGCCGTTCCCCAACCCGCTCGCCGAGTCGACGCCCTCCACCGTCGTCGACCTCAAGGGCGAGTCGCACTACGCGGAGACCGTCGCCGACCTGCCGCAGGTCTACCGCGACGTGGCGAAGGCGTGGAACGACTGCCTGGAGGAGGGCGCCGACTTCTCCGACATGAACCGCGCGCTGCGCGAGCGCGACGTGCCGAAGATCCGCGAGATCTGGTCGAAGCTGGTCGAGAAGCTCGACAACCAGACCTTCTACGGCTTCCTCTGCGAATCCGAGGCCTTCAAGTCCTTCCGGCACCGCGAGATCTTCGGCCAGGTCGGCTTCGGCACCGGCGGCTGGGACACCGACTTCCCCAACTCCATCCTGGAGATCCTGCGCGTCGTCTACACCGAGGCCGACGACCACCACCGCGGCATCGTCGGCGGCAGCCAGCAGCTGCCGCTGCGCCTGTGGGAGCGCGAGCCGCAGAAGATCGTGCACTGGCCGGCGGGCACCTCCCTCAGCTCGCTGCACGCGGCGGGCGAGCCGAAGCCGGCCGTGACCCGGCTGCACCGCACCGCGGGCAACCGCGTCACCGTCACGGACGCCTCGGGCGACATCCGCACCTACCGGGCGGCGATCTTCACCGCCCAGTCCTGGCTGCTGCTCTCCAAGATCGAGTGCGACGACTCGCTGTTCCCCATCGACCACTGGACGGCGATGGAGCGGACCCACTACATGGAGTCCTCCAAGCTGTTCGTCCCGGTCGACCGGCCGTTCTGGCTGGACAAGGACGAGCAGACGGGGCGTGACGTCATGTCGATGACGCTCACCGACCGCATGACGCGCGGCACCTACCTGCTCGACGACGGCCCGGACAGGCCCGCCGTCATCTGCCTCTCCTACACCTGGTGCGACGACAGCCTGAAGTGGCTGCCGCTCTCGGCGAACGAGCGCATGGAGGTCATGCTCAAGTCGCTCGGCGAGATCTACCCGAAGGTCGACATCAGGAAGCACATCATCGGCAACCCGGTGACCGTGTCCTGGGAGAACGAGCCCTACTTCATGGGCGCCTTCAAGGCGAACCTGCCGGGCCACTACCGCTACCAGCGGCGCCTGTTCACCCACTTCATGCAGGACAGGCTCCCCGAGGACAAGCGCGGCATCTTCCTCGCGGGGGACGACATCTCCTGGACGGCGGGCTGGGCCGAGGGCGCCGTCCAGACCGCGCTGAACGCGGTCTGGGGCGTGATGCACCAGCTCGGCGGCGCCACGGACCCGACCAACCCGGGCCCGGGCGACGTGTACGACGAGATCGCGCCGGTGGAACTGCCGGAGGACTGAACCGCGGAGGCCCGGCTCAGTCCGGCAGCGGGGTGAGCAGGACGCGGCCGACGAGGCCCACCGCCCCGTCGAGCCGCTCCCCGAACTCCGCCGCCACGCCGGGCAGATGGCGCAGCGCCCACAGGGCGCGCGCCGTCGCCCACGCACCGTCCCTGGCCCGCTCCAGGCTCCAGGAACCGGCCAGGTGCGTCAGCGGATCGCCGATCTGGAGCAGGTCGGGCCCCGGCATCAGCTCCTCGCGGATGCGCTCCTCCAGGGATACGAGGATGTCGCCCACGGCGTCGAACTCGTCCTCCAGCTCGGCCGGTTCGCAGCCGAGCGCGTGGCAGGAGTCCACCAGGGCGAGCGCCAGGTCGTGGCCGATGTGCGCGTTGATGCCGGCGAGCGCGAACTGCAGCGGGTGCACGCCGGGATGGCGGCGGTACTGCAGGAGCGGGCGCCAGCAGGCGGGAGCGCGGCGGCCCTCGGGCCCGGGTTCGACGGCCCTCAGATAGCGCTCGGCGAACCGGACGTCCAGCGTGGCGGCGCTGCGCCCGTCGGGGAAGGCGCCGGCGCCGAGCTGTCGGGCGACCTCCTCGGTGACCGACAGATAGACCCGGTTGAAGACGGCCACCCCGTCCCGCGGCGGCCATCCGTCGCCCAGCGCACGCATCCGTGCCACCACGCCGTCAACCCCGTGCGCCGGGGCCCTGCACTCCGCGAACCGCTCCAAAGGCGCCATGGCGGCAGGGTCCCAGCTACGGGCGGGGCGGGGCGCCCCCGCACCGGCCGCTTCCCCGAAACGAGGGAACGGACGGCGCGGGGGCCGTGGCCCTCCGCCGCCGGGCGAGCGCCGTGCCGCCGACGGCCAGGGCGACGCCGACGAGGAGGGCGCTGACCCAGACCGGGGCGCGGTGGCCGAGCCCCGCGGAGAGCACGAGGCCGCCGCACCAGGGGCCGAGCGCGCCGCCCACGTTGAACGCCGCCGTGGCGAAGCCGCCCGCGAGGGTGGGGGCCTCGCTCGCCGCGTAGAGGACCTGCGAGATCAGTGTGGCGCCGACGCCGAACGACAGGGCGCCGAGCACCAGGACGAGCACCACCGTCGCCGCCGGGTGCGCGGCCGTCACGGCGAACAGCGCCCAGCCGCCGAGCAGCGCGCACGAGCCGCCCACCAGGAGCGGCAGCGGCCGTACGTCGGCGACGCGTCCGGCGAGGCTCACCCCGGCGAACGAGCCGATGCCGAAGAGCGCGAGGACCACGGGGACCCAGTCGGAGCCGAGCCCGGTGACCCGGGTGACCAGCGGTTCCAGGTAGGTGAACGTGCAGAAGGTGGCGCCGTTCACCAGCGCGCCGAGCAGCAGCGTCAGCCGGAGCCGCGGCGAGCGCAGCGCCCGCAGCTCACCGAGGACGCTCGGCCGGGCGTCGTCCGGTCCCGCGGCGTCCGGCCCCACGCTGTCCGGCGGCCCCGCGGGCACCGCCCAGGCGATGGCGGCCAGCGCCGGGAGGGAGAGCAGGGCCACGGCCCAGAACGCCGACCGCCAGCCCCAGACCTCGCCGAGCAGGGCGCCGGCGGGCACGCCCGCGACGCACGCGACGGTCACGCCGCCGAGCAGCGCGGAGGTCGCGCGCCCCTTGGCGTGGGGCCCGGCCAGGTCCGCGGCGGTGATGAGGGCGACCGCGAGGAACCCGGCGTTGGCGAGCGCGCCGACCACGCGGGTCGCGAGCAGCACGGCGAAGCTCGTCGTGAGCGCGCCGGTCACATGGACGGCGAGGAAGGTGACGAGGAAGGCCAGCAGGGCGCCCCGGCGCGAGAAGCGCCGGCTCAGGATGGCCATCAGCGGTGCCCCGACCACCATGCCCACGGCGAACGCCGAGGTCAGATGGCCTACGGCCGGAATGGAGACGCCCAGGTCCCCGGCGATGCCGGAGACCAGTCCTGACAACATGAATTCGGAGGTGCCTTGCGCGAAGACGGCAAGGCCGAGCAGATGGATGGCAAAGGGCACAGCGGGACTCCGCAACCACGAGGTGCAGCAAGGGATCAGGGCACGGGGCGGTGATCCGGTGGTGGCGGTGCCAGGGGTCGCGGACGGCCGCTCGCCGGGGCGGCGGGAGCGTCAGCGCGACAGCACGGGAAGCCACCGGACGACCGGTGGCCCGATTCTTGACGCCTCGGGGCTGGACATGGTGCGCAACCCTAGCCAGGGCCGCCCACCACGTCCAGTGGATAACCGCCGCTCAGCGCTTGGCGTCCGCGCCGCCGGCGCCGGGGTTGTCGGCGGCGGCCTCCGCGTCGTACGCGGAGGTGCCCGCGTCGAGCAGCGGCTCCTGCGACTTGAGGTGCGGCGGGGCGAAGGCGCGCAGCACGTGGTAGCCGGTGATGACCACGATCGTGCCGAGGGCGATGCCGCTCAGCTCGAAGTTGTCGGTGAACTTCAGCGAGACGCCGCCGACGCCGATGATGATGCCCGCGGCGGCGGGGACGAGGTTCAGCGGATTGCGCAGATCGACCTTGGCGTTGATCCAGATCTGCGCGCCGAGCAGGCCGATCATGCCGTACAGGATGACGGTGATGCCGCCGAGCACCCCGCCGGGGATCGCGGCCACGACGGCGCCGAACTTGGGGCAGAGTCCGAAGAGCAGCGCGAAGCAGGCCGCGGCCCAGTACGCGGCCGTGGAGTAGACGCGGGTCGCCGCCATCACGCCGATGTTCTCGGAGTACGTCGTGTTGGGCGGGCCGCCGACCGCGGTGGAGAGCACGGAGGCGGCGCCGTCGGCGGAGATCGCGGTGCCCAGCTTGTCGTCGAGGTTGTCGCCGGTCATCTCCCCGACGGCCTTGACGTGCCCCGCGTTCTCCGCGATCAGGGCGATGACGACGGGCAGCGCCACGAGGATCGCGGACCACTCGAAGCCCGGCGCGTGGAAGGAGGGCAGACCGATCCAGTCGGCCTGGCCGACGGCGGACAGGTCCAGGCGCCAGTGGTCGACGACCTTGCCGGAGGCGTCCGCCGAGTGGATCTTGCCGAAGACCTGGTCGAAGACCCAGGAGATGCCGTAGCCGAAGATCAGGCCGAGGAAGATCGCGATGCGCGACCAGAAACCGCGCAGGCACACCACGGCCAAACCGGTGAAGAGCATCACCAGGAGCGCCGTCCACTGGTCCTGCGGCCAGTAGGTCGAGGCGGTGACCGGCGCCAGGTTGAAGCCGATCAGCATGACGACCGCGCCGGTCACGATCGGCGGCATCGCCGCGTGGATGATCCGCGCGCCGAACTTCTGCACGGCGAGGCCCACCAGGAACAGCGCCGCGCCGACCACGAGGACCGCGCCGGTCACGGTCGCGCTGGAGCCCCCCTGGGCCCGGATGACGGCGGCGACGCCGACGAAGGAGAGCGAGCAGCCCAGGTAGCTGGGGACCCGGCCGCGCGTCGCGAGCAGGAAGATGGCGGTCGCGACGCCCGACATCATGATGGCCAGGTTCGGGTCGAGACCCATCAGGACGGGCGCGACGAACGAGGCGCCGAACATGGCCACCACGTGCTGGGCGCCGAGCCCGAAGGTCCGCGGCCACGACAGGCGCTCGTCGGGCCGTACGACCGCGCCCGGGGCGGGGGTGCGGCCGTCGCCGTGGAGTTTCCAGCGCACGCCGAGATCCATGGTGAGTGTCGCTTTCTGTGCGCTGAGCGGGCCGTGTCGCGTGGCCCGAAATGATCGACGCCATGTTAATGCGACGCACGTGCGACTTCTCCCCGGTCCGGTTCCCGGGCGGCCGCGGGGGAGTGGATCAGGACGTGCGGTCGGGCGTCGCCGCGTCCGCCGTCGAGCCCTGCGCCGCCTCGCGGCCGTCCGTGCGCAGCACGTTCGCGAAGACCACGAGGCCGCAGGCGAGCAGCGTCACCAGGCCGAAGGAGGTCACGAGGCTCGTGGCGTCCGCCAGCGTCCCGATCGCCGACGGCGCGATAAGACCCGAGGTGTACGTGATGGTGGCGACGCCCGCGATGGCCTGGCTGGGGTTCGGGCCGCTGCGCCCGGCCGCGGCGAAGGCCAGCGGGACCACGACCGCGATGCCGAGGCCGAGCAGGGCGAAACCGGCCATGGCCATCAGCGGGTGCGAGGCGATGACCACGAGCAGCCCGCCGAGCACCGCGAGGACGCCGCCCGCGCGCACGGTGCGCACCGCGCCGAACCGGTCGACCACCGCGTCGCCCGCGAGCCGCGCGACCGCCATGGTGAGCGTGAAGCCGGTGGTCGACGCGGCGGCGACGCCCGCCGACGTGTCGAGCACGTCCCGCAGGTAGACCGCCGACCAGTCCAGGCTCGCGCCCTCCGCGAAGACCGCGCAGAAGCCGACCGCGCCGATGAGCAGCGCCGACTTCGGCGGCAGCGAGAACCGCGGCGGCGCCTCCTCCTCGGGCTCCGCCTGGACGTCGAGCACGCCCTGGCAGGCCACGAGGCCGAGCGCGGTGAGCGCGGCGGCGGCGAGGGCGTGGTGCAGGCGGGCGTCGGAGCCGAGGTGGGCGGCGACCGTGCCGGCCGCCGAGCCGATCAGGGCGCCGACGCTCCACATGCCGTGCAGACCCGACATGATCGACTTGCCGATACGGGTCTCGGTCTCGACGCCGAGGGCGTTCATCACCACGTCCGACATGCCCGAGGAGGCGCCGTACACGAAGAGCGCCAGGCAGAGCGTGAGCAGGTTGGGCGCGAGCGAGGGCAGGATCAGGGACAGCGTCCACATCGCGAGCAGCCCGCGCAGCGCGGTGCGCGCGCCGAAGCGGTGGCTGATCCTGCTCGCGAGCGGCATCGCCACCGAGGCGCCGATCGCGGGGAAGGCGAGGGCGAGGCCCAGCATGCCCGCGCTGACCGACGCGTGCTCCTGGATCCAGGGCACCCGGGTCGCGAAGGAACCGGTGACCGCTCCGTGCACGCAGAACACGGCCGCCACGGCGATCCGCGCCCGCCGCAGCCGCGCCTTGTCGTAGACCACTTCACTCATCCCGTTCCGCCCCTCCCGAGGACTGCCCCGATACGGCGACGTAAACTATCAGGAACCCTGCCTGATAAATAGAAGCGCCGTGTGGAAGGATCCCGGCATGCCTGCCTCACCGAGTACCGCTCGGGCCATCAACGACCGGCTCGCGCTGGGCCTCCTGCAGAGCGAAGGGCCCCTGACGGCCAACCAGTTGAAGCAGCTCACCGGCCTCTCCAGGCCCTCCGTGGCCGATCTCGTCGAACGGCTCCAGGGCTCCGGGCTCATCACCGTCGTGGGCGAGGCGGGCGCCCGGCGGCGCGGGCCCAACGCACGGCTGTACGGGATCGTCGCGGACCGGGCCCACCTCGCCGCGCTCGACGTCCGCACGGACAGCGTCTCCGTCGTCGTCACGGACCTGCTCGGCGCGGTCCTCGCCGAGGCCTCCGCACCCGTCGGCGGCGACACGGACACCGCCCTGGAGCACGCCCTCGGCCTCGTCGCCCGCACCGCGAGCGGCGGCGGCGTCCAGCGGCTGCACACGGTCGGCGTCGGCGCGCCGGGCCTCATCGACCCCGCCACGGGCGACCTGCACGACACCACGTCCCTGCCCGCCTGGCACCGCGGGCTCGCGGGCGCCCTCCATGAGCGGCTCGGCGCCCGCGTCCTGGTGGAGAACGAGACGAACCTCGCGGCCCGCGCCGAACAGCGGGACGGCGCCGCGCACGGCACGGACACGTTCGTGCTGCTCTGGCTGGGGGAGGGCGTGGGGGCCGCCGTCGTGCTCGACGGCACGCTGCGCAGGGGCGCCTCGGGCGGCACAGGGGAGATCGGCTTTCTGCCGGTGCCCGGCACGGGCGGCCTGCCGTCGGCCACCGCCTGCGAGGGCGGCTTCCACTCGCTGGCCTGCGCGGCGGCACTGCTGCGCCTGGGCGCGGAGCACGGGCTGCCGGCCGCGGGGACGTCCGCGTCCGACCTCGTGCGGCACGCGGTGGAGACCGGCGCGGACGCCTTCCTGGACGCCCTCGCGGACCGCGTCGCCGTGGGCGCGGCGGCCATGGCGGCGATCCTCGACCCCGGCTGCGTCGTCCTCGGCGGCGAGGTGGGCCGCGCGGGCGGTGCCGCGCTCGCCGCCCGGGTGGAGGACCGCGTCACCGCCATGTCCCCACTGCGCACGGAGGTGCGCGCGAGCGCGCTCGGCGGTTCGGCGGTCCTGCGGGGCGCGCTGCTCGCCGCACGGGACGCGGCCCAGGACGAGCTGTTCGGCCCGGGGGTCTGAGCGGACGGCGGAAACCCGCTCACGCCGGGACGGGTGGAAGCCGCTCACGCCCACCGGGGCGGACCGGTGGGCGTGAGCGGCGGTCAACGGTTCAGCAGGCGCCGAGGTCCTGCCAGACGCCCCACTCGCCGCCGGCGCCGGGCTCGTCGCCCTTCGTCCACCACTTGGCCTTCCAGGTGTGGGACTTGTGGGAGACCGTCTTGCCGGAGCCGTACTCGGCCGACGCGCTCCACGCCGGGGCCGTGCACGTGCCGGGCGGGTCCGTCGGTCCCGGCGGGTCGGTCGGCCCCGGACCCGTGCCGGGCTCGACCAGCGTGGTGCCGCGCGCCAGGTCGCCGGCGAGCGTGTACTTCGTGCCGCTGATCTCGACGGTCCAGTTCCACGGCGTCGACACCGGCAGGTAGTAGTTGAAGGAGAGGTCCACCGAGGCCCCGGGCGCGAGCGACTGCCAGGCCGGCAGCTTCAGCGAGACGCGGTGGAAGTCGCCCTTCAGCCCGCCGACGTTGCCGCCGGTGTGGTCGCTGCTGATCACCTTCGTGCCGAATCCCGACTGGTCGGAGGCGTTGCCGGGGGCCGAGGTGGAGTAGTCGAACTGGAACTCCGTGCCGCCGGGCAGCGTCGTCTTCGTGTTGTTGGTGATCTTCACCTTCGGGGTGATCGGGTAGTTGGAGTCACCGAGCTTGAAGTCGCCGAACTCGACGCCGATGTCCACCGCCTTGGTGGGCAGCTCCTTGTTCGAGACCTTCGCGCCGTAGGGCTTGGCGGTCTTGAACTTGTCGTACATCAGCGAGGTGAGCGTGTCGCCGATCTCGTACTGGCCCTTGGCCGCGTTCCAGCGGTAGTCGCCCGCCATCTCCCAGACCATGGTGCCGCCGATGCCCCGGTCCACCACGTAGTCGGCCTTCTCGGCCACCGACGTCTCGTCCTCGGTGGACAGGAACACCTTCTTCTCTGCGTTCCACAGCCACGGGGCGACCAGCTTCGCGTCGTACTTGCGCGCGTAGGTGCCGGTCAGCTTGGTGTCCGCGGGGAAGCCGTACTTGGTGACGTAGTCGCCGACGATCCCCTTCTCCAGGTTCTTCGCGTGCCACATCGGGTTGGAGCCCGCCGGGGACTCCTTGCCGTTGTCGTCCTTGTCGTGCCAGAGGTTGTCGATGCCGACCGCGCCGTCACCGCACTTGGTCAGGCCGGAACCGGCGGGGCAGGTGCTCGCCGCGGCCTTGCCCCACAGTCCGTCGACGCCGCCCTGCACGTTCTTGTGGCCGCGGGTGTAGTACGGCAGGCCGATGTTGATGCGGCCGGCCGGCATCGAGCCGCGGAAGTAGTGGTAGGCCCAGTCGGTGTTCAGATAGCCGATGCCGCCGTACTGCTGGCTGCCGTAGACGTTCGCGGCCGCGAGCTCCGCGTCCTTGCCGTCGTCGAAGAGCGAGGCGTTGGGGCCGACGTACTCGTTCCAGGCGCCGTGCAGGTCGTACGACATGATGTTGACGTAGTCCAGGTACTTCTGTACCTGGAAGGTCTCCATGCCGCGCAGCAGATAGCCGGACGAGGGGGCCGCCACGGTGAGCATGTAGTGCCTGCCGTCGGCCGCGCCCGCCTTGTCGAGCTTCTCGCGCAGGCTCTTCATCAGCGCCGCGTAGCCCTTGACCAGCCCGCCGCGCCGGGCGTTGGAGAGGGGGAAGTCGGCGGGGTGGCCCGCGTCCTTCATCGAGGTCGGGTACTCGTAGTCGATGTCGACGCCGTTGAAGCCGTACTTCTTGATGAAGGCGACCGCGGAGTCCGCGAAGGTGTCGATGCCCGCGTGGTTCACCGAGCCGTCGGCGTTGGTGGCCATCGAGTAGAAGCCGCCGGAGTTCACGCGCTTGCCGTCGTCGCCGAAGTAGCCGCCGGTCTCGGCCCAGCCGCCCACCGAGATCAGCGTCTTGACGTCCGGGTGCTTCTTCTTGAACTTGTTCAGCAGGTTGAAGTGGCCCTTGTAGGGCAGCGACGGGTCCATCTCGGCGCCCGCGACGCCCGGCCAGGTCATCCCGGTCGCGGCGTTCTTCTCGCCGTCGCCGCCGACGGAGAGCTTGTTGTCCTTGTCGATGTGGCCGAAGGCGTAGTTGACGTGGGTGACCTTGTCCCACGGGATGTCCGGGGCGAGGTAGGCGGGCTCGCCGTTCTTGCCCGTGCGCCAGCCGGTGAAGTAGCCGATGACGCGCCGCTGGTGGTCGGCGCCCATCTTCTCCCGTCCCTCGCCGTCGTAGACGGAGCAGTACGGGACGTCGACGCCCGGGGTCTTGTAGAGCCCGTCGGGGCGGCAGGACGCGTCGTCGGCGGCGTGCGAGGCGCCGCCGGAGACCAGGCCGAGCAGCAGTCCGCCGACGGCGGCGCCGGTCGCGAGCAGCGTGGGTCTCGCGCGGATGAGGGACGGCATGGGGAACCTCCAGGTGCGGGGGTGGTGCGCGAACGGGGCGGAACACACGGGCGATGACGTGAAACGTGCCGGGGCCCGGTGTGCGCACACCGTCGGCTCCCGCTCCTCGGAGGTGACGCAGAGATTAAGAGGACTAGACCAAAGCGTCAATAGGTCTGGACCAAAGTCGTCCCGCCGGGGAGCGCGCCCCGGGGCCCGGGTGGCGGCTGGGGCGGGGGAGGTCTTATGCCCGGAACGCCTGTGAGTCAGCCCACAGGCCGCCGCCCGACGGGCCGACGATCAGACGTGGCACACTGGCCTCGTACCAGAAGCAGCGCACTCCGGGGTCGGTGTAATTCCGAACCGGCGGTTACAGTCCGCGACCCGGTCGCCTCCAGCGGCCGGTTGACCAGGTGAAATTCCTGGACCGACGGTGAAAGTCCGGATGGGAGGCAGTGCGCGGCGGGCGGGCATCCTTGCGCGCCGCCGTAGTTGCTTGTTCCTGGCCTCGTACGAGGCCGGGGGCGGTTCTCGGGTTTCCCGGGAGCCGGTGCCCGGGCGATCCCGGGAGCAGGTGTCATCGGCGTCGGCGTCGCCACAGGTGCCTCGCCCGTACGTGTCGTCTTTCGACAGCCCCGGAGTCCGTGCCCGAAGAGGCAGGAGGACCCGGTGGCCACCGCCGCAGCCGAAGAAGCCGCCATGCGGCGCGCGCTCGCGCTCTCAGCGCTCGGCCTCGGAGCCACGAGCCCCAATCCCGTCGTCGGGTGCGTCGTCCTCGACGCCTCCGGCGAGGTCGCGGGCGAGGGCTGGCACCAGCGCGCGGGAGGCCCGCACGCCGAGGTCAACGCCCTGCGCGCGGCCGGTGGCCGGGCCCGCGGCGGCACCGCCCTCGTCACCCTCGAACCCTGCAACCACACCGGCCGCACCGGTCCCTGCGCCCAGGCCCTCATCGAGGCGGGCGTCGCCCGTGTCGTCTACGCGGTCAGCGACCCGAACCCCGCCGCGACCGGCGGCGCCGAGACCCTCCGTGCGGCCGGGATCTCCGTCGAGCAGGGCCTGTGCGAGGCCGAGGCCGCCGAGGGGAACGCCGCCTGGCTGACCTCCGTGCGGCTCGGCCGCCCCCACGTCACCTGGAAGTACGCCGCCACCCTGGACGGCCGCATCGCCGCCGCCGACGGCACCAGCCGCTGGATCACCTCCGCCGAGGCCCGCGCGGACGTCCACCGGCTGCGCGCCGAGTGCGACGCCGTGGTCGTCGGCTCCGGCACCCAGCGCGCCGACGACCCCCACCTCGCCGTGCGCGGCGTCGCGGGCGCCGTCCAGCCGCTGCGGGTCGTCGTCGACACGAGCGGCACCGCCGTCACACCCGGCGCCCGTGTCCTGGACGACGCGGCGCCGACCCTGATCGCCGTCGCCGACGACGTCACACCGGCCGTCACCGCCGAGACCGTACGGCTGCCGCGCGCCGACGGCGGCCTCGACGTCCCCGCGCTGCTCGACGCCCTGCACACGCGCGGGGTGCGCTCCGTACTCCTCGAAGGCGGCCCGACGCTCGCCGGGGCCTTCGTCGCCGCGGGCGCCGTCGACCGCGTCGTCGGCTACCTCGCCCCCGCCCTGCTCGGCGCGGGCCCCCCCGCCCTCGCGGGCGGCGGAATCACCACCATCACCCAAGCGTTGCGGCTCGACGTGAGCGAGATCCGCCGCCTCGGACCCGACCTGCGGATCACCGCGACCCTCGTAGCGAAGGAGCACTGACGTGTTCACCGGAATCGTCGAAGAGCTGGGCGAGATCACCGCCGTCGAGAACCTTCCCGACGCCTCCCGCTTCCGCCTGCGCGGCCCCGTCGTCACCGAGGGCGCCAAGCACGGTGACTCCATCGCGGTCAACGGCGTCTGCCTGACGGTCGTGGAACACGAGGGCGAGGAGTTCACCGCCGACGTCATGGCGGAGACCCTGAACCGCTCCAGCCTCGGCGCGCTCACGGTCGGCTCCCGCGTCAACCTGGAGCGCCCCACCGCCGTCGGCGCGCGCCTCGGCGGACACATCGTGCAGGGCCACGTCGACGGCACCGGCGAGATCGTCGCGCGCGAGCCGTCCGAGAACTGGGAGGTCGTCAAGGTCTCCCTCCCCGCCGGCCTCTCGCGCTACGTCGTGGAGAAGGGCTCCATCACCGTCGACGGCGTCAGCCTCACCGTCGTCGAAGCGGGCCGCGACTTCTTCACCATCAGCCTCATCCCCACCACCCTCGCGCTGACCACGCTCGGCATCAAGCAGCCCGGCGACCCGGTCAACCTCGAAGTGGACATCATCGCCAAGTACGTGGAGCGCCTCATCGGCGACCGCGCCCACGCCCCCGGTCAGGAGGCCGTCACCCCGGCTCAGGAGGCCACCAAGTGAACTGGCTCAACTCCGAGGCGTTCACCGCCTTCGACCAGCACATCATGTGGTCCGACATGATCGGCAACACCGTCGGCCTCATCGCCCTCGCGCTCGGCTGGCGGCGCTCCATATGGACCTGGCCCGCCCAGCTCCTCTCCGGCGCCATCCTCGTCGCCGCCTACGCCTCCGCGCAGCTCTCCGGCGGCGTCGGCAAGCAGCTCCTCGTCATCGGCGTCGCGGTGTGGGGCTGGCGGCAGTGGACGCGCGGCAGGCAGCAGGCGCAGGACGGCTCCATCGCCATCCGGTTCGCCACCTGGAAGGAGCGGGGCGTCCTGCTCGGCGGCACCGCCGTCGGCACGCTCGCGGTCGGCGCCCTCTTCAGCGCCGTACCCGACCTGTCCTGGAACCCCTGGCCCGACGCCTACATCTTCGTCGGCACGCTCGCCGCCATGGTCGCCCAGGCCCGCGGCCTCGTCGAGTTCTGGTTCGCCTGGCTGCTCGTCGACGTGGTCGGCGTGCCGCTCGCCTTCAGCAGCGGCCTGGCCTTCTCCGGCCTCGTCTACGTCATCTACCTCGCCCTCGTCCTCTGGGGCATGCGCGACTGGTGGCTGCGCTCGCGCGCGGCGGCCTCCCGGCCCGTCATGGAAGGAGCCCCGGCATGAGCGCGGCGCCCGTTTGGTACAGCACGGCCCACGGCGAGGACGCCCCGGACCTCGCCCTCGACCCCGTCGAGCAGGCCATCCGCGACATCGCCGCGGGGCGGCCCGTCGTGGTCGTCGACGACGAGGACCGCGAGAACGAGGGCGACCTCGTCGTCGCCGCCGAGATGGCGACCCCCGAGATCATCGCCTTCATGATGAGCGAGTGCCGCGGCCTGATCTGCGCGCCCATGGAGGCCGACGAGCTCGACCGGCTGCGGCTGCCGCAGATGGTCGAGCACAACACCGAGTCGATGAGCACCGCCTTCACCGTCTCCGTCGACGCCTCGGCCGCGCACGGCGTCAGCACCGGCATCTCCGCCGCCGACCGCGCGGCCACGCTCCGGCTCCTCGCCGGCGGCGAGGCGGGCCCCGACGACTTCGTGCGCCCCGGGCACATCTTCCCGCTGCGCGCCCGGCCCGGCGGCGTCCTCGCCCGCAACGGCCACACCGAGGCCGCCGTCGACCTCGCCCGCCTCGCGGGCCTGCGCCCGGCCGGGGCCATCGTGGAGATCGCCGGCGAGGACGGCAGGATGCTCCGGCTGCCCGAGCTGATCCCCTTCGCCCGCAAGCACGGCCTGACGGTCATCTCCATCGAGGACCTGATCGCCTACCGCCGCTCCTCGGAGCCCACCGTCCGCCGCGAGGCCGAGGTCCGGCTGCCCACCGCCTTCGGCGACTTCACCGCGTACGGCTACCGCTCCACCGTCGACGGCGTCGAGCACGTCGCCCTCGTCCACGGCGACATCGGCGACGGCGAGGACGTCCTGGTGCGGCTGCACTCCGAGTGCCTGACCGGCGACGTCTTCCACTCCCTGCGCTGCGACTGCGGACCGCAGCTCCAGGCGTCCATGGAGCGCGTCACCGCGGAGGGCCGCGGCATCGTCGTCTACCTCCGCGGCCACGAGGGGCGCGGCATCGGCCTGCTCTCCAAACTGCGCGCCTACGAACTCCAGGAGCGCGGCAGCGACACCCTCGACGCCAACCTGGAGCTCGGCCTGCCCGCCGACGCCAGGGACTACGGCGCGGGCGCCCGCATCCTCGCCGACCTCGGCGTGCGCGGCGTCCGGCTGATGACCAACAACCCCGACAAGACCGACGCGGTCCTGCGGCACGGCCTGAAGGTCACCGGGCGCGAGCCCATGCCGGTCAAGGCCGGTGAGCACAACCTGCACTACCTGCGCACCAAGCGGGACCGGATGGGCCACGACCTCCCCTGGCTCGACGCCCCCGGCGTCTCCGCCTGCGGCAACCAGTAAGCACCACCCCGCACCGTCAACAGACCCGACCGAAGGAGAAGCGCGTGAGCGGCAAGGGCGCACCCGAACTGAGCGTGAAGAACTGCGGCGACCTGCGGGTCGCGGTGATCGCCGCGCAGTGGCACGAGAAGGTCATGGACGGCCTCGTCGACGGCGCCCTGCGCGCCCTGACCGAGCTCGGCATCAGCGAGCCGACCGTCCTGCGCGTGCCCGGCAGCTACGAACTGCCGGTCGTCGCGAAGGTCCTCGCCGGACGCGGGTACGACGCGATCGTCGCGCTGGGCGTCGTCATCCGCGGCGGCACCCCGCACTTCGAGTACGTGTGCCAGGGCGTCACCCAGGGCCTCACCCAGGTCTCCGTGGACACCGGGGTGCCGATCGGCTTCGGCGTGCTGACCTGCGACACGGAGGAGCAGGCGCTCGACCGCGCCGGTCTCGTGGGGTCCACCGAGGACAAGGGGCACGAAGCGGTCACCGCGGCCGTCGCCACCGCGACCACGCTGCGCACCGTCTCCGAGCCCTGGCGCTGAGCGGCGCCGCCCGGGCGCGTAGAGTGAACGGCATCATGTCCAAGAAGACTTTCGAGGAGCTCTTCACCGAGCTCCAGCACAAGGCCGCCAACGGCGACCCCGCGACCTCCCGCACCGCCGAGCTGGTGGACAAGGGCGTCCATGCCATCGGCAAGAAGGTCGTCGAGGAGGCCGCCGAGGTCTGGATGGCCGCCGAGCACGAGGGCAAGGAAGCCGCCGCCGAGGAGATCTCCCAGCTCCTGTACCACGTCCAGGTGATGATGGTCGCCCGCGGCATCTCCCTCGACGACGTGTACGCCCACCTCTGAGCCGCCACCCCGGCTCGTCCCACCCACACCACGCAAAGGAATCCGACCTCATGCTGCGCATCGCCGTCCCCAACAAGGGTTCACTGTCCGGACCTGCGTCGGCGATGCTCCATGAGGCCGGATACCAGCAGCGCAAGGAGTCCAAGGAACTCGTCCTCGTCGACCCCGAGAACGAGGTCGAGTTCTTCTACCTGCGCCCCAAGGACATCGCGATCTACGTCTCGGCGGGCCGCCTCGACATCGGCATCACCGGCCAGGACCTGCTCGTCGACTCCGGCGCCGGCGCCGAGGCCATCCTGCCGCTCGGCTTCGCCCGCTCCACCTTCCGCTTCGCCGCCAAGCCGGGCACGGCCACCGCCGTCGAGGACCTCGCGGGCAGGACCGTCGCGACCTCGTACGAGGGCATCGTCGCCAAGCACCTCGCGGAGCACGGCGTCGACGCCTCCGTGGTCCACCTCGACGGCGCCGTCGAGACCGCCATCGAGCTGGGCGTCGCCCAGGTCATCGCGGACGTCGTCGAGACCGGCACCTCCCTGCGCAACGCGGGCCTGGAGGTCTTCGGCGAGCCCATCATGAAGTCGGAGGCGGTCGTCATCCGGCGCACCGGGGCCGACACCTCCGACCCGGCCCAGCCCAAGATCGAGCAGTTCCTCCGCCGCCTCCAGGGCGTCCTCGTCGCCCGCTCGTACGTGATGATGGACTACGACTGCCGCGCCGAGCACCTGGAGCGCGCCGTCGCCCTCACCCCGGGCCTGGAGTCGCCGACCATCTCACCACTGCACAACGAAGGCTGGGTCGCCGTGCGCTCCATGGTCCCCGCCAAGGAGGCCCAGCGCGTCATGGACGACCTGTACGCCCTCGGGGCGCGGGCCATCCTGACCACGGCGATCCACGCCTGTCGCCTCTGACCGGCAGGAGAACCGCCGCATGTCCGAGCTTCCCGAGCTCCCCGTCACCTTCAGGCCGAGGCGGACCCGGACGGTCCTGCTCAGTGCGGGCGCCGTGATGTTCGCCGTCCTCACCGTGATCGCCTTCCTGCTGCCGAACCTCAGCCCCGGCGAGCGGACCAGCTTCGTCTTCACCGGCGCGCTGCTCTTCGGCGTCCTCGTCCTGCTCGCCAGGCCCAAGGTCGTCGCCGACGAGTCCGGCGTGCACGTCGTCAACATCGCGACCAGTCGGCGTCTGGAGTGGGCGCAGGTCGTGCAGGTCACCCTGCGCCCCGGCGACCCGTGGGTCTTCTTGAACCTCAGCGACGGCACCAGCCTCCCCGCCCTCGGCATCCAGCCGGGCATCGCCAGGCAGCAGGCCGTCGCCGACGCCAAGGCCCTGCGCGCCCTCGTCGAGGCCCGCGCCCCGCTGGGCGACTGACGCTCCGCCCGGGGGTCTGACCAACCCCGCCCGACTCTGATTAATCTGTTGGCGGGGCGGCCCGGTGTGCCGCCCCGCCCCTGACGGGCCCGCCAGGCTCCCAGGGGCTCCTGCTATCCGAGGAGTGACTCCCTCCAGCGATGGACGGATCGTCCTGTAGTACCTGCGCCGCCCCCTCCCGACATACCGGGACCCGTACGACAGGGGAGGCGGCGGCATGACAGTCCCGCTGCTGCTCCTCGGGGCGGCATTCCTGCTGATTCTCGCCAACGGCTTCTTCGTGGCGGCCGAGTTCGGTCTCGTCACCGTGGAGCGGCCCGACGCGGAGAAGGCCGCGGCCGACGGCGACCGCCGGGCCCGCACGGTCGTCCAAGCCCTCAAGGAGCTGTCGTTCCAGCTCTCCGGCACCCAGCTCGGCATCACGATCACCTCGCTCGTCGTCGGCATGCTCGCCGAACCGGCGCTCGCCGAGCTGCTCGCGCCCCCGTTCACCGCGATCGGCGTCCCCGAGGGCGCCGTGGGCGGTGTCTCCGTGGTGGTCGGCATGCTGCTCGCGTCCGCCGTGCAGATGGTCATCGGCGAGCTGGTCCCCAAGAACTGGGCGGTCTCCAGGCCGCTCCAGGTCGCCCGGTTCGTCGCGGGCCCGCAGTACGCCTTCGCACGGCTCCTGCGGCCCGTGATCGCCCTGCTCAACGCCGTCGCCAACCGCCTGGTGCGGATGCTGGGCGTGGAGCCCGCCGAGGAGCTGGCCTCCGCCCGCACCCCCGGCGAACTGGTGTCCCTGGCCCGGCACTCGGCGCGGGCCGGCGCCCTGGAGCAGGACACCGCGGACCTCTTCGTACGCACCCTCTCGCTCGGGGAGCTGACCGCGCAGCACGTGATGACGCCACGCGTGAAGGTCAGCGCGCTCCAGTCGTCGGCGACGGCCGAGGACGTGGTCAATCTGACCCGCGCCACCGGCCTGTCCCGCTTTCCCGTGTACCGCGAGCGGATCGACGAGGTCGTCGGCGTGGTGCACCTCAAGGACGCCCTCGCGGTGTCCGCGCACGAACGTCTCCGCACCCCGGTCGGCCGCATCGCGCAGCCGCCGCTCCTGGTCCCCGAGACGCTGCCCGTGAAGCCCCTCCTGGAGCGGCTGCGCAGCGAGCAGCCCATGGCCGTCGTCGTCGACGAGTACGGCGGCACGGCCGGCGTCGTCACCCTGGAGGACATCGTGGAGGAACTCGTCGGCGAGGTCCGCGACGAGCACGACCTGCACGACCTGCCCGAGCTGTGCGCGGCCCCGCCGGAGGACGGCAGGCCGAGCTGGGACGCCGACGGCGGCTGCCGGGTCGACACGCTGCGGCGCATCGGACTCGACGTGCCCGAGGGCCCGTACGAGACCGTCGCGGGCCTGGTGGCCGACCTGCTCGGCCGCATCCCCGTCCCCGGCGACCGGGCCGAGCTGCCGGGCTGGCGGCTCTCGGTGCGCCAGGTCGGGCACTACCGCGCCGAGCGGGTCAGGATCGTCAGGGTGGCGGACGTCTCGGTCCCCGTAGCCGCGGAGGCACGTCGATGAGCCTGTTCCAGCTTCTCTTCGCCGTCCTGCTCGTGCTCGCCAACGGCTTCTTCGTGGGCGCCGAGTTCGCGCTCGTCTCCGTGCGCCGCAGTCAGATCGAGCCCCTGGACTCCAAACGGGCCCGCCAGGTGCTCTACGGGCTCGAACACCTGCCGCAGATGATGGCCGCCGCCCAGTTCGGCATCACCGTCTGCTCGCTGACGCTGGGCGCGGTCGCCGAGCCCACCGTCGCGCACCTCCTCGAACCGCTGTTCGTGGCGGCCCATCTGCCCGAGGGCATGATCCACCCCCTCGGCTATGTGATCGCCCTCGCCGTCGTCGTCTTCCTCCACCTCGTCATCGGCGAGATGCTGCCGAAGAACCTCGCGATGGCGGCGCCCGAGAAGACCGCGCTCTGGTTCAGTCCGGGACTCGTCGCCTTCGCACGGCTGTGCCGCCCGGTGACGGTGGCGCTCGGCGCGTGCGCGCGGGTCGTCCTGCGGCTGTTCCGGGTGGAGCCCAAGGACGAGGTGGAGGCCGTCTTCACCAGCGAGCAGCTCAACCGGCTCGTGGAGGACTCGGGCCAGGCGGGCCTGCTCGACCCCGAGGAGCAGGAGCGTCTGGAGGACGCCCTGGAGCTGGGCTCGCGCCCGGTGACGGACGTGCTGCTCGACCGGGCGTCACTGGTGACCGTCGACGCCTCGGTCACCCCGGGCCAGGTCGTCGAGCTGACCGGACGCACCGGCTTCTCCCGCTTCCCCGTCCGCGCGGAGAACGGCGCCTTCATGGGCTACCTCCACGTCAAGGACGTCCTCGACCTGGAGGAGAGCGACCGCGCCGTGCCGCAGCAGGTGTGGCGGCCGATGACGACGCTCAGGGCGGAACTGCCGCTGGACGACGCCCTGACGGTGATGCGCCGCGCCGCCACGCATCTGGCCCAGGTCGCCGACGCGTCGGGCAAGGTGCTCGGCCTGGTCGCCCTGGAGGACGTCCTCGAACTCCTCGTCGGCGAGGTCCGCGACCCGGCGCACCGCGTGGCGGCCGTGCCGCGCCCGCAGGCCGAGACCGAGGACGCGCCCGAGAACCTGGACGGCGCCCTCGTCGGGTGAGCCGGCGGCCGCAGGACGCGCCCGGGGTCAGCCCCCCGGCGCGTCCTGCGGCCCCCGCCCCGAAAGGACCTCCCCGTAGGCCTGCATCAGATCCGGCAGGCGCAGCGTGGCGAGGTCGTCGCGGGACGGCTCGCCGGGATAGCCGGAGAGCCGCAGATCGCGGTAGGCGCAGCTCTTCTCGTACAGCGTGCGCAGGAACCGGCCGTTGCCCAGCTCGTCGATCCAGCCCTGGTCGACGACGTGCCCGCTGATGGAGCGCAGCTCATCGAGCGCCTCCTCGTCCCACACGTCGCCGTTCTCGGCCGCGAGCACCTCACCGATGGCGGTCAGCTCCAGCGGGCGGTACGAGGGGAAGTCGACGCGCGTCGTGAAGCGCGAGGACAGGCCGGGGTTGGCGGCGAGCAGCCGGTCCATGCCCTCGGGGTAGCCCGCGAGGATCACGACGAGGTGGCGCCGGTTGTCCTCGGCCCGTTTGAGCAGCACTTGCAGGGCCTCGTCGCCGTAGGCGTCGCCCTTGCCGTACCCGGAGTTGGACAGGGAGTAGGCCTCGTCGACGAAGAGGACGCCGCCGATCGCGGAGTCGATGAGTTCGTTGGCCTTCACGGCGGTCTGGCCCAGGTACTCGCCGACCAGGTCGGCGCGCTGCGCCTCCACCAGGTGGTCGCCGCCGAGCAGCCCGAGCGCGTAGAAGACCCGGCCGAGGATGCGGGCCACGGTGGTCTTGCCGGTGCCCGAGGGCCCGGAGAAGACGAAGTGTCGTTTCGGCGGCTGCACCGGCAGGCCCTGGGCGGCCCGCAGACGCGCCATGTTGAGCTGTGCGGAGAGGGCCTTGACCTGCCGCTTCACGGGCTCCAGGCCGACCATGCCCTCCAGTTCGGCGAGGGCGGCCTCCAGCAGCGCGGGGTCGGTGGAGCCCGGCGGGAGCTGCGGGGCGCCGTCCGGCTTGACCGGGAGGATCGCCTTCTCGCGGACCGCGTCGGAGGGCCCCGAGGGACCGCTGCCGCCGCCCGGACCCTGCGGGCCCGGCGCGCCGCCGGCCGCGGGGGGCTGGCCGTCGGTCACCTTCACGTCGCGGCCCTCGCCGCCGAAGAACATGTCGATCCCGTCCGGCCCTTCGAGGGCGTCCTGCCCGGCGCCGGCCAGGCTGATCGCGGCGGCGAGGTCGGCCGCCTCGTCGTAGCCGTCGCCCTCGGCGATGGCGGCGAGCCGAGCCGAGGTGTCCATGAAGGAGGCGTCGACCCGGTGCACCGCGCGGTACAGCGGGAGCGCCGCGGCCGAGCGCCCCGTGCCCTCGTGCGCCCTGGCCAGCCAGTACCGCAGCTCCTTGCGCTGCGGCTGTTCGCTGCGGCAGCGCATCAGGGCGGCGGACAGCAGCGGCTCCGCCTGCCCGTACATCTCCAGGCGCACCCGGGCCATGCCGCCGAAGAGACCGGCCTCGATGCCCAGCATCGGATCGTCGACCAGCGGGTCGGTGTGCCGCACGAGCTGGTCCCAGTCCTTGACGAGATAGGCGCGGCAGGCGTGCAGGAAGCGGACCTGCGGGTCGGCGTCGACCGGCGGCAGCCCCGCGAGCGCCCGGTCGAGCTCGGGGACGTGGCGGCCGTCGAGCCAGTGCGAGGCGTGCGCGAGGAGCAGGTCGCGGGTGCTCTCCAGGACGGGCTGGACCCACCAGCCGAGCCAGTACCAGGAGTTGAGGGTGCGCGCGTGCCGCCTGCGCTGCTCGCCGAACCGCTCGCGGTACTGGAACATCCGCAGCAGTGCCGTCGTCGTGTCGATGCGCAGCGCGTGCAGCCCGAGCCAGCCGTCGGCCATGCCGGGATCGATGCGGACCGCGGAGCGGAACTCCTCCTCCGCCTGCGGATAGGCGCCCATCGTGTAGGCGTCGACGCCCCTCAGCCAGGCGAGGTCGGCCGGGGCGGGTGTGCCCACCGCGTCGAAGTCCATCACGTCCCCCACAAACCGTGCCCCCGTGTGCGAACCGCCGGACCGGTGCCCGTCGGCCACTTCGTCGAACCGCCGTGCTGTGGACGGGAGTTGTCTCGGTGCACAGAGCAGCCGTCCGGAAAAGGCGCACCGATGGGCATCGTACCTGCGGGGGAGCGGTCGGCCGTAGGGTGCCGCACCGCGAGATCGGCCGGGAGCGGCTGCGGGGGAGTGCGCTCGATGGTGACCGAGGGTGAGCGAATGACGGCGCGTGGCGGCCGAAAACAGGGGGCCGGAGGCAGAACGAAGCCCCCGATCACGGGGGAACAACCGGGGGCTTCGCGTCTGCGGTCGGTCCCTCGGGACCGCACATTCAGAACGTAAGTCCTGTAAGGCCCCCGGGTCAAGCAGAGTTGGGGCACTCGTGGAAAAGTCTCGCGCCCAACTGGAAGGCGCTTTCCGGAGGTTCAGCGGACCGCCGATGGACCCTCACACTCCGTGACCAGTTGGGTCCCTGCTGGTGTCCCACAAGGCCCTTGCCGTAGCTCGTATCCCTCGGGGAACTGCCGCACCACAACGTCGGCGAAGGGCCGTGAGGGGTCCTCGGTGAAGTGCTGGAGCTCCGCGGGTTCCCATCCGTCCCAGAAGTCCCGCTGGACCGTCCCGTCCCGCAGGCGTCCGCGCGCCCACGCCGTCTCCCGCGCCACGTCCATCCACAGCACGGCGGCGAGGTGCGGCCGCAGCGCCTCGCGGCCCGCCCCGACCCCCTCGACGATCACCACGGGCGCGGGCGGCAGCGTCAGCTCGCCGGGACCGAACCGGCGCGTGACCCAGTCGTACGCCGGGAAGCGCGCCGCCTCGCCGCGGGCGAGCGGTGCGATGACCCACCGCCGCAGCCGGTCCGTCCAGCCGAACAGCTCGTCGTGGCTGGCGATGTCGTCGAGCCGCAGGACGGGCGCGCCGTCGAGCGCCCCGGCGAGCCGCCGCGCGAACGTGGACTTTCCCGAGCCGGCGTGCCCGTCCACGGCGACGAGCCGGACGGGGCCGCAGGAGGGCGGCAGGCGGCGCAGGGCGTCGGCGAGGCGGGGGAGCGGGGGCAGCGGAGCGCGCGGCTCGGGCGCCTTCGCGGGCGGGTCGGGGTTCATCACGGCAAGCGTACGACCGCGGAAGGAGGTGTTCCGCGCGCCGCCGCAGGTCATGCCATTGGTTGAGGCCAATATAAGTGGGTGCGGCGGTGCCCGAAGCGCTGGCAGAAGGCGGCGGGGAGCGGCCATAGTTGGCCCACTTCCGCGCACCGGACCGAGTCATCCCGCAGGAAACCACGTCGACTGGGGGTCCCCTTGATGGACCGAGCTGACCGACCCGACCGAGCTGACGCCATGTCCCGCAGATCCGTCCTGGCCGCGGCCGCCGCCATGGCCGCCCTCGCGGCGAGCGCGGGCCCCGCGCCCGCCGTGCCGGGCGCGGGGCAGGGGCACGGCCGCCCGCGCGCCGACCGGCACGTGGACAACCGCTTCTGGACCACGGCCGCGGACTGGCGCACCGGCACCGCCGAGGGCACGGCCGTCACCGCCGGGGCCAGGCCCGGGCTGCGTGTCGCCAGGGCCGCGGGCCGCACCGACTACGCGGACCCGCACACCGGCAAGACGGCCACCTGGGAGTACGCCCGGTGGACCTCGCCCGTGCACCGCTCCACCGTCCCCGCGACGGAGCTGATCGCCTCCTGGAACGCGGACACGCCGAAGGGCACCTGGCTCCAGACCGAGCTGCGGGGCACGTACGACGACGGGAAGAAGACCCCCTGGTACGTGATGGGCCGCTGGGCCTCGGGGGACGACAAGGACAAGGACATCCGGCGGACCTCCGTCGACGACCAGACCGACGGCAGGTCCACGGTCTGGACGGACACGCTCTCGCTGGACGGCGCCGCGGCCGGGCCCCGCGTCGTCTCGTACCAGCTGCGGCTCACGCTGTACCGCAGGCCGGGGACGACCGTGACGCCCACGGTCTGGCGGGCCGGCGCGATGGCCTCCGCGGTGCCCGACCGCTTCACGGTCCCGGCCTCGGAGCCGGGGCTCGCCAAGGAGCTGAAGGTCCCGCGGTACTCCCAGGAGATCCATGCGGGCCAGTACCCCGAGTACGACAACGGCGGCGAGGCCTGGTGCAGCCCCACCTCCTCGCAGATGATCATCGAGTACTGGGGCCGCAGACCCACCCCCGCCGACCTGGCCTGGGTCGACCCCTCCTACGCCGACCCGCAGGTGTGCCACGCGGCCCGACAGACGTTCGACTACCAGTACGACGGGTGCGGCAACTGGCCCTTCAACGCGGCGTACGCGGCCACGTACAAGGATCTCCAGGGCGTCGTGACCCGCCTCGCCTCGCTGACGGAGCTGGAGACGCTGATCGCCGCCGGCATCCCGGCCATCACGTCGCAGTCCTTCCTCAAGGAGGAGCTGACGGGCGCCGGCTACGGCACGGCGGGCCATCTGATGACCGTCGTCGGCTTCACGGCGGACGGCGACGTCATCGCCAACGACCCGGCGTCCCCCAGCAACCCGGCGGTGCGCCGCGTCTACCAGCGCCGGGAGTGGGAGAACATCTGGCTCCGCACCAAGCGCAAGAACGCCGCGGGCAAGGTCGTCTCCGGCACCGGCGGCGTCTGCTACCTGTACTTCCCGACGAAGCTGAGCGCGGCCCAGCGCAGGGCGCTGGCGGCCGTCGGCGTCAGGTGACCGGCTGACCGGCCGGGGATGCGGGCCGTCCACGTCCGCACCCCCGGCGCCCCCGGCCCCTGCGTCACGTCACCGGGTCGACCACCCAGTCGGGGCGCCCCGGCATCGGCGGCGTCTTCGAGCCGTACAGCCACGGGCGGAGGAAGCCTTCGAGGTCCTCGCCCGCGACCTTCGACGCCAGGGCGATGAACTGCCGTGTGCCCGCCGCGCGGCCCTGGTAGCCGCTCACCCAGGCGCGCTCGATCTTCTGGAACGCGGCCTCGCCCACCTTCTCGCGCAGCGCGTACAGGACGAGCGCGGAGCCGTCGTACCGCATGCGCTTGAAGAGGTTGGGCTCGGTCGGCTCGGCGGGGGCGCCGAAGTCCTTGCGCCACTGGTCGTGCGCCGCGTAGGCCGTCTTCATCGCGGCCTCGAAGCTGTCCCCGCCGTGAGCCTCGGAGTACAGCCGCTCGTAGAACCGGGCGTGCCCCTCGCTCACCCAGAGGTCGGACCAGCTCTTGAGGGCCACGCTGTCGCCGAACCACTGGTGGGCCAGCTCGTGCACCATGTTCCGCTCGGCGTCGACCTTGCCGCCGAGCAGGTCGGCCTTGGGGACGAGCGAGAGCGTCTGCGTCTCCAGGGCCACGCCGAGGTCGGTGTCGCCGACCAGGATGCCGTAGCGGTGGAAGGGGTAGGGGCCGAGCCGCTCCTCCAGCCACTTCAGATGGTCGGGCGTGAGCGCGCGGTACGCGGCGGTCGGCTCGACGAGGGACTCGGGCACGACGTCCCGCAGCGGGAGACCACCGGGTCCCTCGCTCTCGACCAGCTCGAACGTGCCCACGGCGAGCTGGACGAGCTGCGTGGAGAGCGGCTGCTCGGAGTCGTACGTCCAGCGCAGCCGGTCGCCGGGGACCCGGGTGCGCGAGACCAGCCTGCCGTTGGCGACGGCCGTGCGGTCGCCGGGCGTGGTGATGCGGAAGGTGATCGGCGCGCGCTGACCGGGGTGGTCGTTGCCGGGGAAGATCAGCCGGGAGCCGTTGGGCTGCGGGTAGACGACCGTGCCGTCGGGGGTGGGTATCCAGCCGTAGTCCTCGATGGCGTCGTCGCGGTGCCGGGTCTGCGTCGGGTCGGCGGTGTAGGTGACCTTGACGGTGAAGGAGGCGCCGTCGGCGATCGGGGACCTCGGCGTCACGGTCAGCTCGTCGCCGTCCCGTGCGGCGTCCGCCTTCGCGCCGTTCACCGTCACGGCGTGCAGGGTGTTGCCCGCGAAGTCCAGGTTGAAGCGCGAGAGCGCCTGGGTGGAGGTCGCGCGGATGGTGGTCGCCGCCTCGAACGGCGTCTTCGGCGCCTGCCAGTCGAAGTCCAGGTAGTAGCGGTCCACGCGGTAGCCGCCGTTCCCGTCCAGCGGGAACAGCGGGTCGCCGAGGCCGGGCGCGCCCGGCGCGGGCTTCTGGACGGGGGTGTCGGCGGTCACGGCGGCCCGGGCGACGGGGGCGGTGAGGGCGGCCGTCACGGTGATCGCCGCCGCGAGGGCGAGCCGTGCTGTGCGGTGGGACGTCCGGCAGGTGTTCATCGGGAACCTCTCGGTCGGATGCCGCCCCGGTCGCGCGCGGTGTCTCGTCTCTCGTCCGGGACGCGTCGTGTCCCGTCTTAGACGCGCGGCGGACGCCCGCAGTTGTGGGGTGACCAAGCTCTCTCCCACAACGGGCGCGGCGGCTGGCAAGGTGGAGGGGTCCCGTGGGGGGAAGCCAGTCGAACGTCAGTGAGAGAACATGACCGCGACCTCTGCCACCGCCGTGCGCGTCCAGGCCCGTACCGGCGGCCCCAAGGAAGACGGACCGAAGCTGCTGGAACACCTCGCGGGCTGGGCGCTCGTCGTCGTCCTCGCGATGCTCGTCACGCAGGCCGGCCTGCTGTGACCGGTGCCACGCCGCGCGTCGCGGCGTGCGCGGGGCGCTGACCGGGTGAACGCCGAAGGGGCGGCAGCCGCTGTCCGGCTCCCGCCCCCTGGTGCGTCCGCCTACCGGGTCAGTTGATGGCCTTGATCAGCTCACCGTCGGCCGTGTCGCCGCTGAGCTCCCAGAAGAACGTGCCGCCGAGGCCCTGCTGGTTCTTGTAGGTCATCTTCCCCGCGATGGTCGCCGGGGTGTCGTAGCTCCACCAGTTGTTGCCGCAGTGGGCGTACGCGGTCCCGCCGACCGTGCCGTTGGCCGGGCACTTGGTCTTGAGCACCTTGTAGTCGTCGATGCCCTGCTCGTACTTGCCCGCCGCCGGGCCCGTCGCGGTGCCGCCGGGCGCCTTCTGCGTGACGCCCGTCCAGCCGCGGCCGTAGAAGCCGATGCCGAGCAGCAGCTTGTTCGCGGGGATGCCGAGGCCCTTGAGCTTCTTGATGGTGGCGTCGGAGTTGTAGCCGTCCTTCGGTATGCCGCTGTAGGAGGTGAGCGGCGAGTGCGGCGCGGTCGGCCCCTTCGCGTCCCAGGCGCCGAAGTAGTCGTACGTCATGGGGTTGTACCAGTCGACGTACTGGGCGGCGCCCGCGTAGTCGGCGGCGTCGAGCTTGCCGCCGGCCGAGGCGTCGGCCGGGATCGCCGCGGTCACGAGGTTGCCGCCGCCGAACTTCGAACGGACCGCGGACATCAGCTTCTTGTACGCGTCGCGCCCGCTGGTGTCGCACGTCAGGCCGCAGGCGTTCGGGTACTCCCAGTCGATGTCGATGCCGTCGAAGACATCGGCCCACTTGGAGTTCTCGACCAGGTCGTAGCAGGACTTGGCGAACGCCTCGGGGTTCTTCGCGGCCTCGGTGAACCCGCCCGACCAGGTCCAGCCGCCGAACGACCAGAGCACCTTGAGGTCCGGGTGCTTCTTCTTCAGCTTGCGGAGCTGGTTGAAGTTGCCGCGCAGGGGCTGGTCCCAGGTGTCGGCGACGCCGTCCACCGACTGGGCGGCGGTGTAGGCCTTGTCGGTGGCCGCGTAGGCGTCGCCCATCGCGCACTTGCCGCCCTGGACGTTGCCGAAGGAGTAGTTGATGTGCGTCAGTTTGGCCGCGGAACCGGACGTCTCGATGTTCTTGACGTGGTAGTTCCGGTCGTAGACGCCCCACTCGGTGAAGTAGCCGACGACCTTGGAGCCGGCGGCGGCCTTCTGCTCCGGGGCGGCGCTCTGCCCGGCGGACGCGGTGCCCGCGCCGGCGAGCAGGCCCGCGCCGAGGACGGCGGAACAGGCGGTGGCGACGAGGGCCCGGAAGCCGGTGCGGGAGGTGTGCGGTCTGAGCATCGTGTCTCCTCGTGGGGGGAGGGAGGACCCTGCGAAGGGGAAGGGGGATGTGGTGCTGTGGACCTGTACCGCGCCAGGCGTGGGAGGACCCGCTCGGCATGACTCCCACGCTTGGCATGAACGCGGTGAAACGTTCGGGGGAACAGTAGGAGGACTAGACCAGTGCGGTCAATGGTGCGTACCAATGCGGCGTCTTCGGCGGCCTTGGCGGCGATCTCGCATCATCTTTCGAGTAAGCGGTCGTTAACTAGTGACTGGCTGCCGCCGATCGGGCATACTCAACGCGCCACAGCCGCTGGTCAGCCGCTTCCGTGACCCGGAAGGAGACCCTGGCTCGGCATCGTTTCTCGGCGGCGCCGCCTCACCCTGCGCGGGCGTCCGTCGTAGCCCCACAGGGAGGAGAGCGACATGCCCGACCACGCCTTGCAGCCGGTGGAACGTCAGCTGCCCACGGACGAGGCCAGGGATCTGCTCTCGCTCGTCCGGGACATCGTCCGGCGCGAGATCGCACCGAAGGCGGCCGAAGAGGAGGACGCCGGGCACTTCCCGCGCGACCTCTTCACGCTGCTCTCCGACGCGGGCCTGCTCGGCCTGCCCTACGCGTCCGAGTTCGGCGGCGGCGATCAGCCCTACGAGGTCTACCTCCAGGTGCTCGAAGAACTCGCCGCGGCCCGCCTGACGGTCGGCCTCGGCGTCAGCGTCCACTCCCTGTCCTGCCACGCGCTGGCCGGGTACGGCACCAAGGAGCAGCGGGCCGCGCACCTGCCCGACATGCTCGGCGGCGGCCTGCTCGGCGCCTACTGCCTCTCCGAGCCCTCGTCGGGCTCCGACGCCGCCTCGCTGCGCACCAAGGCCGTGCGCGAGGGCGACGACTGGGTGATCACCGGCACCAAGGCCTGGATCACGCACGGCGGCGTCGCCGACTTCTACACCGTCCTCGCCCGCACCGGCGGCGAGGGCGCCCGCGGCGTCACGGCCTTCCTGGTGCCGGGCGACGCCGAGGGCCTGTCCGCCGCCGCGCCCGAGAAGAAGATGGGCATGAAGGGCTCGCCCACCGCCCAGATCCACTTCGACGGCGTACGCGTGCCCGATTCCCGGCGGATCGGCGACGAGGGCCAGGGCTTCGCCATCGCGCTCTCCGCGCTGGAGTCGGGGCGGCTCGGCATCGCGGCCTGCGCGATCGGCGTGGCCCAGGCGGCGCTCGACGAGGCGCTCGCGTACGCCACGGAGCGGCGGCAGTTCGGCCGGCCCATCGCGGACTTCCAGGGGCTCCGCTTCATGCTCGCGGACATGGCGACGCAGATCGAGGCGGGCCGCGCGCTCTATCTGTCCGCGGCGCGGCTGCGTGACGCGGGCCGGCCGTTCTCCAAGCAGGCGGCGATGGCGAAGCTGCTCTGCACGGACGCCGCGATGAAGGTGACGACCGACGCCGTGCAGGTCCTCGGCGGGTACGGCTACACCGCGGACTTCCCCGTCGAGCGTTTCATGCGCGAGGCGAAGGTGCTCCAGATCGTCGAGGGCACCAATCAGATCCAGCGCATGGTCATCGCGCGTCACCTCGCGGGTCCCGACTCCCGCTGAACGCCTCGCGCGGCGCCGTGAGCATGCACCACTCCGGGTCGTGGCGCCCCGGCAGGGTCCGGTCGCGGTCGGCCCAGATCCGGATCAGGGCGCGGTAGATCGGCGGGTCCTGGAGGTGCGGCTGTGGCGGCTGCGGCACGACCGGGGGTGGCTGGTAGGCGATGTGCTGCGCCTGCGGGTACATGGCCCGGTACGTCTGCTGGGGCTGCCGTGACGGGCGGGACTGCCGCTGCTGCTGCGGCAGTTCGGCCTGCGGAGCCTGCGAAGTCCGCCGCGTCCCTCGGGTAACCGATTCTGCGGAGGCGGGCACCATCACCAGGGTCCGTCGCCGGTGGCCGGTGGGGACGTGCGTCGGACCACTGTCCGTAGAGGTCATGCCGGGCCAACGCCCGCCGCGCCCCCGAAGTCACCGCTTCCCGGAATCGGGCGTCAGTTCAGGGGGTGTGCGGGTGGTGGCGGCGTGCCCGACCGCGCCGCGGCGGCCCGGAGGCCGTGGCGCTGGTCGGGCACGCCGGTGGCGGGCCGCGCCCGGCGGCTCAGGCCGCGGGCCGGTCCTGCCGCGGCACGCGGAAGGGGCGCGAACCGGGGCCGCCCACGTGCGAGAAGGGCTGCGTCCGCCAGTCGAGTCCCTGGGGGAGCGTCAACAGCAGGGCGGTGTCCTGCTCCTGAGCCTCCATCGTCTCGTCGGCGGGCTTCGCGTCGGTCGCCGCGCGTCCGGTGCCCGCGCAGACCGTGAGCCCGAACGGGTTCCACGGAGTGGGGCACAGCGCGTGCTCCGGCAGGACGTCCTCGTCGGCCAGGAGCGCGATCGGCTGCCCGCAGTCGGGGCAGTTCACGCGGTACATCTCGAAGGTGTCGTACGCGTCGAGAAGGGCGTCAGCCGGTTCGACACCCTCCGGCTCGGGCTCTGCGACCGGCTGCTGCTTCGCGCGGGCAGCACGGGCGGGACGCTTCAGATTCTGCATGGGACTCTCCCCCTTGGGTGGGCCGACAAGGCGCCGCGGCCTCGACCACAGCAAGCACTTCCCGTCCCGTCGTAGGGGTAATCGTGACATCTCTCGGGACACGGTCGAAGGGGTGTGTCCTTCGTCACATGCCGGGGGGAGTTGCCTGGCAGGAGGCGTCCCGGTGGCCACCCGGGGAACAGGGGCGTACGCGCGTCACGCACGCGCCTCGTGCCGCTCGGGTATCCGGGGGGATCACGGGCCCTGTAGGTTCACGGCATGGAGGAGCTGGACCGACAGATCGTGCAGCTGCTCGTCAAGGACGGGCGGATGAGCTACACCGACCTGGGCAAGGCCACGGGCCTGTCCACGTCGGCCGTGCACCAGCGGGTACGCCGCCTGGAGCAGCGGGGCGTGATCCGCGGCTATGCCGCGGTCGTCGACCCCGAGGCCGTCGGGCTGCCCCTGACCGCCTTCATCTCGGTGAAGCCGTTCGACCCCAGCGCCCCCGACGACATCGCCGAACGCCTCGCGGGCGTCCCGGAGATCGAGGCCTGCCACAGCGTCGCGGGCGACGAGAACTACATCCTCAAGGTGCGGGTCGCCACCCCGCTGGAGCTGGAGCACCTGCTCAGCAGGTTGCGCGCGCTCGCCGGCGTCTCCACGCGCACCACCGTCGTGCTCTCCACGCCCTACGAGGCCCGCCCGCCGCAGCTCTGACCCCGGCACGCCCGGTGGGCCACCCCGGCGTCGGGCGCCCGCACGCAGGGGCGAGACTGGACCCATGAGTGAGAGCATCGCCCCCGGGGCCGACCCGCGGGACCCCGACGCCCCCCAGGAGCACCGCACCGTGCTGCTGCGCGGCGGCGACGTCCACAGCCCCGCCGATCCGTTCGCCACCGCGATGGTCGTCGAACGCGGGCATGTCGCCTGGGTCGGCTCCGAGGGCGCGGCGGACGCCTTCGCGAGTGGCGTCGACGAGGTGGTCGACCTCGAAGGCGCCCTGGTCACCCCGGCGTTCACGGACGCCCACGTGCACACCACGGCCACCGGCATCGCGCTGACGGGACTCGACCTCTCCGGGGCCCGTTCCCTGGCCGAGGCACTCGTTCTCGTACGCGAACACGCCGCCGCGAGGCCGCACGACGAGGTGCTGCTCGGCCATGGCTGGGACGCCGCCCGCTGGCCCGGCGGCCGTCCGCCCACGCGCACGGAGCTCGACGAGGCCGCCGGCGGTCGGCCGCTCTACCTCTCCCGCATCGACGTCCACTCGGCCGTCGCCACCACCGCCCTGCTCGACCTGGTGCCCGGCGTCACCGCGCGGACCGGCTTCCACCCGGACGCCCCGCTGACCGACGACGCCCACCACGGGGTGCGGGCCGCGGCCCTCGCCGCCGTCACCCCGGCCCAGCGCACGGAGGCCCAGCGCGTCGCCCTGCGGCACGCCGCCTCTCTCGGCATCGGCTCCGTCCACGAGTGCGGCGGGCCCGAGATCTCCGACGAGGACGACTTCACCGGGCTGCTGCGGCTCGCCGCCGACGAGGCGGGGCCGCGCGTGATCGGCTACTGGGCCGAACAGGGCCCCGAAGGCGTGGCACGCGCGCGCGAGCTGGGCGCGGCGGGCGCCGCGGGCGATCTCTTCGTGGACGGCGCCCTGGGCTCGCACACCGCCTGCCTGCACCAGCCCTACGCGGACGGCGACCACACCGGCACGGCCCACTTGGACGCCGCCGCCGTCGCGGCCCACGTCGTGGCGTGCACCGAGGCGGGGCTCCAGGCGGGCTTCCACGCCATCGGGGACGCCGCCGTGAGCGCCGTGGCCGACGGCATGCGCCGGGCCGCCGAGAAGCTCGGCCCGGCCCGCGTGCGGGCCGCCAGGCACCGCGTGGAGCACGCCGAGATGCTCACGCCGGAGACGGTCGCCGCCTTCGCCGAGTTCGGCCTCACCGCGTCCGTGCAGCCCGCCTTCGACGCCCTGTGGGGCGGCGACGACGGCATGTACGCCCAGCGCCTCGGGGCCGAGCGCGCGCGCACCCTCAACCCGTTCGCGGCCCTGCTGCGCGCGGGCGTGCCCCTGGCCTTCGGCTCCGACAGCCCGGTCACACCCCTCGACCCCTGGGGCACGGTCCGCGCCGCCGCCTTCCACCGCACGCCCGAGCACCGCGTCTCGGCGCGGGCCGCGTTCACCGCCCATACGCGGGGCGGCTGGCGGGCGGTCGGCCGCGACGACGCGGGCGTCCTCGTGCCCGGCGCGCCCGCGGACTACGCCGTGTGGCGCACCTCCGATTTGGTGGTCCAGGCCCCGGACGACCGCGTCGCCCGCTGGTCGACCGACCCGCGCTCGGGCACGCCCGGCCTTCCCGACCTGTCGCCGGGGGCCGAACTCCCCGTCTGCCTGCGCACGGTGGTGGCCGGACGGCAGGTCTACGTGCGGCCACAAGAGTGATGTCACGGCGGTGCGCGGCGCCGCTCACGGCCCCGCGCGGCTGCGTACTGCCGGGGAATCCCGGGCGCTGACCTGGCGGCCCCAAAGGACACCGCAGTTCACGGGGCTATTGACAGGAAGCCGTCGCGGGCCGGTAGGTTCGGCCGGGTCCACCACAGGACGTCCGACCGGCGAACCTCCACGCGGTCGTCGAACGCCGCTGGGTCACGGGCGGTGTGCCGCACCGGCGCACCACCACCGGGAGCCAGGTCCAGCGCCCGCGACGCGGAGAAGAGGGAACGCATCAGCCGGCCGGCAGGTGGAACTCGGGTGGGGCCCGGACGCTCAGTAGACAACGGCTCTCGGTCGATCCGCAGCCAGCGGGTCCCAGGCCGGCCCGAAGGGCGCCGGGCCCTGATCCGCACGTCCTGCCCACCCCGACCCCGTGCCGACGCTGCGGCGCAGGCCGCGGCCACTATGGTGGTCCTCTGCGTACGAACGAAGGGGCAGTAGTGAACGACGGCGGTCGGGTCTCCGAAGCGGGGGACCAGGGGAGGCAGTTCGGCTCGCTCGGCACGGCCTTGGTGATCATTCCGACCTACGACGAGGCGGAGAACATCAAGTCCATCGTCGGCCGGGTGCGGGCCGCGGTCCCGGACGCGCACGTCCTGGTGGCCGACGACAACAGCCCCGACGGCACCGGCAAGATCGCCGATGAGCTCGCGGCCGACGACGAGCAGGTGCACGTGCTGCACCGCAAGGGCAAGGAAGGGCTCGGCGCCGCCTATCTGGCGGGCTTCCGCTGGGGCCTGGAGAACGACTACGGCGTCCTCATCGAGATGGACGCCGACGGCTCCCACCAGCCCGAGGAGCTGCCGCGGCTGCTGACCGCGCTCAAGGGCGCCGACCTCGTGCTCGGCTCGCGCTGGGTGCCCGGCGGCCGGGTGGTCAACTGGCCCAAGCACCGCGAGTTCATCTCGCGGGGCGGCAGCACGTACTCGCGCCTCCTGCTCGACGTGCCCATCCGCGACGTGACCGGCGGCTACCGCGCCTTCCGGCGCGAGACCCTCGAAGGCCTCGGCCTCGGCGAGGTCGAGTCGCAGGGCTACTGCTTCCAGGTCGACCTGGCGCGCCGCGCGGTCAAGGCGGGGTACCACGTCGTGGAGGTGCCCATCACCTTCGTCGAGCGGGAGCTCGGCGACAGCAAGATGAGCCAGAACATCGTGGTCGAGGCGCTGTGGCGGGTCACCGCCTGGGGCGTCGGCGAGCGCGTGGGCCGGGTCATCGGCCGCAAGGAGCCCTGAGCCGTCACAGCAGCCCCGTTCCCGACCCGGGCGGGCGCTTGATGATCATCCCCCTTATCCCGGTCTGAGGCGGGGCCAGGCACACTGGGAGCATGACGAATGGCGCACCGCCTCCCCTCCGCCCCGCCGGGTCCCGCCGCCGCTCGGGACCGCTGAGGTATCTGCCGCTCGGCGTCGCCGCGTGGCTGGTCCTGGAGATCTGGCTGCTCACGGTCGTGGCGGGCGCCACGAGCGGGCTCGTGGTCTTCCTGCTCCTGGTGGGCGGCCTGCTGCTCGGCTCCGCCGTGATCAAGCGGGCGGGGCGCAGGGCGTTCCGCAAGCTCCAGGAGGCCGTGCAACAGCAGCAGAGCGGCATCACGCCCGCCGAGGAGCGCCAGAGCGGTGGCGGCGCCCTGACGATGCTGGGCGGCCTGCTGATCATCCTGCCGGGGCTGATCTCGGACGCCCTGGGGCTGATCCTGCTCGTGCCGCCGGTCCAGAAGGCGCTGGGGCGGTACGCGGAGCGCACGCTCGAGCGCAAGGTCCGCGAGGCGACGCCCGGCGGCTTCGGGGACGCCTTCCAGCAGGCCCGGATGCACCGCCCCGACGGCAAGGTCGTCCCCGGCGAGGTCATCAGGGAGGACGAGCCGCCCCGCGGCCCGCGCCCGGACGACCCGAGCCTCCCGCGCTGACGCCGGGAGGGGCGGAGCCCGGAGCGGCGGCACGCGAAAGAGGGCCGGGGCCACTGCTGAGCAGTGGCCCCGGCCCTCTTTGATGCGCTTGATGCGTGGTGCGGTTGTGCGCCGGGTCCGTTGTCAGGCGGACTTGCGGCTGTCCCGCGGATGCACCGCGATGTTCATGGCGCCGGACCGGAGAACCGCCAGGCGCTCCTCCAGGACCTCCTCGAGTTCTTCTCGAGTACGCCGCTCCATGAGCATGTCCCAGTGCGTACGCGCCGGCTTGCCCTTCTTCTCCTCAGGTCCGTCGCCGTCCACCAGGAGTGCCTGGGCCCCGCAGACCTTGCACTCCCACTCCGGCGGGATCTCCGCCTCGACCGAGAACGGCATCTCGAAACGATGTCCGTTCTGGCATGCGTACTCCACGGCCTGGCGTGGAGCCAGGTCGATGCCGCGGTCGGTCTCGTAGCTTGTCACCACGAGGCGCGTGCCGCGAAGAGCTCGCTCACTCATGAATCGTGCCTCCCGGGCTTGTCGCCCACAGGACAGGTGTCGCTGTCGTCGTCATCCGGTCAACGTCCGGTCGGCGGTAAAGATTCCCGTTCAGGGTCATGCGTCGCCGTCGTATGCCGCCCCTTGTTGTACCCACCAGCGCCCGGTTTGTCACATCTGGCAGGAGATGTCACCCAGCGTTCTTGACACTTCAGCTCGCAGTAACGGTCCGCCTGGCAGGCCAAACGCGTACACTACCGGCCTTTGGCCCCAGTTGCTAAATCCGCTCGGGTACGGGATTTCCCGCGTCGCGCACCGCACGCCGCACCGGCACCCTCGCGAGCAGGGCGAAACCCAGCAGGAAGAAGACCACGAGGGAGACGATGGCGTCCCGGTAGCTGCCCGTGAGCTGGTAGGTGAGCCCGAAGATCAGGGGCCCCAGCCAGGCCATGCCGCGGTCGCTGATCTCGTACGCCGAGTAGTACTCGGCCTCCTTGCCGCGCGGGACGAGGTGCGAGAACAGCGCGCGGGAGAGCGCCTGGGTGCCGCCGAGCACGAGGCCGATGCCGGCGGCCAGGACGAAGAACCAGACGGGCGCGCCCGCCGGCAGGAAGTACCCGGCCCCGATCGTCGCCGTCCAGGCGAGCAGCGAGCCGAGGATGGTCTTCTTGGCCCCGTGGGTGCGCGCGAGCCTGCCCATGCCGAGCGCCCCGCCGACGGCGAGCACCTGCACGAGCAGGACCGCCACGATCAGCGTGGACTGGCCGAGCCCCAGCTCCTCCGAGCCGTAGACGGACGCCTGCGAGATCACCGTCTGCACGCCGTCGTTGTAGACCAGGTACGCCAGCAGGAACGCCAGCGTGTGCGGATGGCGGCGCATGTCCCGCACCGTCGACACCAGCTGCCGCAGCCCTCCGCGCGCGGCGGCCCCCGCGGGCGTCACCCGCCGGTCCCGCAGCCGCTTCAGGGGGACGAGGGCGAAGGCGCCCCACCACACGCCGGCTGTGGCCAGGCAGATGCGGACCGCCGTGCCCTCCGAGACGCCGAAGCTGTCGTGGGCCAGGAACAGCACCAGGTCCGCCACCAGGACGAGCGCGCCCGAGGCGTAGCCGAAGGCCCAGCCGCGCGAGGAGACCGCGTCCCGTTCGTGGGGGAGGGAGATCTGCGGCAGGTAGGAGTTGTAGAGGACCATCGAGACCGCGAGCGAGGCGTTGGCGACGATCAGCAGGAAGCCGCCCAGGAGGTAGCGGTCGCCGTCCAGGAAGAACATGCCCGTCGTCGCGGCGGCGCCCAGATAGGCGGCCACCGCGAGGAGGGGCTTCTTGCGGCCCGAGCGGTCGGCGGACGCGGCCGCCATCGGCATCACGAAGACCGAGAGGAGCACGGACGCGGAGACGGTGTACGCGAAGAACGATCCGGCGCTGACCGGGATGCCCAGCGGATGGACGTGGCCCTCGGTGTCCGCGGCGGCCTTCGCGATCTCCGTCAGATAGGGCCCGAGGAACACGGTCAGGACGCTCGTGGAGTACACCGAGCACGCCCAGTCGTACACGTACCAGCCCTGCTGCTCGCGGCGCCGTCCGGCGCTCTCGGCAGCCGTCTCCCGCACGCTGTCGGTGCTCACCCGTGACCTCGTCGTTCCCCGTGGCGCGCCGCCCTTGCGGCGGTCAGACCCAGGTCCCCCGGTCCTTCAGCACCTCGCGCAGCGTCTCGATGTGATCGGAAACTACGCCATCCACCCCCAGGTCGAGAAGGGCGGTCATCCTGTCGGCGTCGTTCACCGTCCACACGTGCACCTGGAGCCCGCGCGCGTGGGCCGCCCGGACGAAGCGGCGGTCGACCACGCGGACGCCGGCGTGGGTCTCGGGCACCTGCGCGCAGACCGCGGAACGGCGCGGGGCGGCGGGCACGCCGTACGAGAGCAGGCGCAGCGCCGCCACGCCCCGGGTGCCGAGGGAGGTGGCGAGGCGCGGGCCCGCGACGCGCCGCGCCCTGGCCACCCGGGTCTCGGAGAACGAGCCGACGCAGACGCGGTCCCAGCAGCCGGTGCGGTCGAGCAGGTCGAGGAGGGGCAGGAGCGCGGACTCCGCCTTCATGTCGACGTTCCAGCGCACCTCGGGGAACTCCACGAGCAGGTCCTCGAAGAGGGGCACCGGTTCGCGGCCGGCCACGCGCGCGTGGCGCACCTCGCTCCAGGGGAGGTCGACGATGCGCCCCGCCGCGTCCGTCACGCGGTCGAGCGTCGCGTCGTGAAAGGCCACGAGGCGGCCGTCGGACGTGGCGTGCACGTCCGTCTCGATGTAGCGGTAGCCGAGCCCGACCGCCCGCCGGAAGGCGGCGGCGGTGTTCTCCAGGCCGTCCGCGGCGCCCCCGCGGTGGGCGAGGGCGAGAGGGCCCGGATGATCGAGGTAAGGATGGCGTACGCGCGAGGTCACGGCTGCAGTATCGCCCGCTCCGCGAGACCGCCTGTGGCCGCCACGTGTCCGGCGTCCCGCGAGGGCAGGGCGAACAGGCGCAGGAAGTACTGGGCGAGCGGGCCGATCGACAGGGCGTAGAGGACCGTGCCGACGCCGACGGTGCCGCCCAGCGCGAACCCGGTGGCGACGACCGTCACCTCGATCGAGGTCCTGATCAGCCGCACCGAACGCCCGGTACGCGCGTGCAGACCCGTCATGAGGCCGTCCCTCGGTCCCGGACCGAAGGCGGCGGAGATGTAGAGCCCGGTCGCCACTCCGTTGAGGAGGATGCCGGCGGCCAGCAGGGGGACGCGGACGGCGAGCGTGCGGGTGTCCGGCAGCAGCGCGAGGACGGCGTCCATGGCCAGGCCGCAGACGATGACGTTCGACACCGTGCCGAGGCCCGGCCGCTGGCGCAGCGGTATCCACAGCAGGAGCACGGCGGCGCCCACCACGATCGACACGACGCCGATGGAGCGGCCGGTCAGCTCGGACAGGCCCTGGTTGAGGACGTTCCACGGCTCGGGGCCGAAGCCCGCCTCGATCATCAGTCCGGAACTCACGCCGTACAGGGCGAGACCTCCGTAGAGCTGGACCAGCCGTCGGGGAAGGAGCGACCGCGGATGCGGCGCCGTAGCGGGCTTCGAACCAGGCTTGGCGCCGGGCTGCGCGCCGGGCTTCGTACCGGACAAGGAAAGGCTCCCCCTGTAGTGCTGTTGGGTCGACACATGACACTCTGTGGCGTGGAAGCAGGCCAAAACCATGGCCAATTCGGGGAAGGTGGACCGGTCATCATGGCTCAGTGGACCTCGGCGATGGGCTCGACCCAGCTCGCCAGACTCCTCGCGTCCCAGCAGTCCAGGCCGAGCGGCACGGGCACGCGCAGGCCGCCCGCCTACCGGGCCCTGGCCGACGGCATCCGGCTGCTCGTCCTCGAAGGCCGCGTCCCGGTCGCCGCCCGCCTGCCCGCCGAGCGGGAGCTCGCCGTGGCGCTCGCCGTCAGCCGCACCACCGTCGCCGCCGCCTACGAGGCGCTGCGCACCGAGGGGTTCCTCGAATCCCGCAGGGGAGCCGGGAGCTGGACGGCCGTCCCCGCGGGCAACCCCCTGCCCGCGCGCGGCCTCGAACCGCTGCCGCCCGAGGCGCTCGGCTCCATGATCGACCTGGGCTGCGCCGCCCTGCCCGCGCCCGAGCCCTGGCTCACCCGCTCCGTGCAGGGCGCCCTCGAAGCGCTGCCGCCGTACGCGCACACCCACGGCGACTACCCCGCCGGGCTGCCCGCGCTGCGCGAGATGCTCGCCGAGCGCTACACCGCGCGCGGCATCCCTACCATGCCCGAGCAGATCATGGTGACCACGGGAGCGATGGGCGCCATCGACGCCATCTGCCACCTCTTCGCGGGGCGCGGCGAACGCATCGCCGTCGAGTCCCCCTCGTACGCCAACATCCTCCAGCTGATGCGCGAGGCCGGGGCGCGGCTCGTGCCCGTGGCCATGGCCGAGGGGCTCACGGGCTGGGACATGGACCGCTGGCGGCAGGTCCTGCGCGACGCCGCGCCCCGGCTCGCCTATGTCGTCGCCGACTTCCACAATCCCACCGGCGCGCTCGCCGACGAGGACAAGCGCAGGCAGCTCGTCGACGCCGCGCGCTCGGCGGGCACGGTCCTCGTCGTCGACGAGACGATGAGCGAACTGGGGCTCGACACGGACCTGGAGCCGCCGCGCCCCGTCTGCGGGTTCGACCCGGCGGGCTCGACGGTCATCACGGTCGGCTCGGCGAGCAAGGCGTTCTGGGCGGGCATGCGCATCGGCTGGGTGCGGGCCGCCCCCGACGTGATCCGCAGCCTCGTCGCCGCCCGCGCCTACGCCGACCTCGGCACCCCGGTGCTCGAACAGCTCGCCGTGAACTGGCTCCTGAACACCGGCGGCTGGCAGGCCGCCGTCGACCTGCGCAGGGACCAGGCCAGGGAGAACCGAGACGCGCTGGTCGCCGCCGTCCGCCGCGAGCTGCCCGACTGGGAGTTCGAGGTGCCGCGCGGCGGCCTGACGCTCTGGGTGCGCACCGGGGGGCTCTCCGGGTCCCGCCTCGCCGAGGTCGGCGAGCGCGTCGGCGTACGGGTGCCGTCGGGGCCGCGCTTCGGGGTCGACGGCGCCTTCGAGGGGTACGTACGGCTGCCGTTCACCGTGGGCGGCGCGGTGGCCGACGAGGCCGCGGTGCGGCTCGCCGCGGCGGCCCGCCTGGTGGAGACGGGGGCCGGCGCGGGCGCCGAGGTCACGCACCCCTTCGTGGCCTGAACACCGCCGGGGCTCAGCCCTCCGCGGCGGCCGGCTGCTCGGTCGGGTCGGCGGTCCTCGCCGCGGGCGCGCTCCCCGTCGGGCCGCTCCGCGGCGGCAGCAGGTCCATGACCGCACGGCGGTGCGCCTCGCTGGTGGCGTCGTCGTAGGGATCGGGCGTCGCGGGCACCTGGAGGCGGTGCACCGGCCCCGTGCCGAGCCGCGCGTAGCCCCGGCCCGGCGGGACGTCCTGGGTGGGGGTCGTGTGCGGCGGCGTGCCGAGGACTTCCGCGAGCTGGTACGGGACGGCTGGCCCGAGCACGACACGCGCGCGTGTGTGCTGCCGTACGGCGTCGCTCAGGGCGTCGAGGCAGTCGAGCTGGTCGGCCACCACCACCGTCACGTTGGCCGCCCTGCCGTGCCGCAGCGGGACGTCCAGCAGCGACTGGGGGTCCCCGCGGCCGTCGGCGGCGGCCAGGTGGCCGAGCGCGCTCGGCCGGTCGACGAGCAGCCACAGGGGGCGCTTGACGTCCTCGGGCTGGGAGTGGCCCGTCTGTCGGGCGCGGTTGGCGGCGATGAGCCTGCGCTCGGTCTCGTGCGCCGCCCATTCGAGGCTCGCCCGCGCCCCCGCGAGGCCGCACTCGATGGCGAGCACCCCGTCGCGGCCCGCCAGGCACGCGTAGTCGCCGGTGCCGCCGCCCTCGACGATCAGGACGTCGCCGTGCCGGAGCGCCTGGAGGGCAATGGAGCGCAGCAGCGTCGTGGTGCCGCTGCCCGGCCGGCCCGCGATCAGCAGGTGGGGCTCGGTGGACCGGACGCCGGTGCGCCACACGACGGGCGGCGCGTCGCGCGTGTCGTCGCCGACGGTCACCGGCAGGGTGCGCTGCACGCCGGTCTCGTCGGTGAAGCCGAGGACCGTCTCGCCGGGGCCGGTGACGAAGGGCTGGGCCGCGATGTCGGTGGGCAGGGGCGCCAGCACGGTGACGGTCAGTTCGTTGGCCTCCTCGTCCCACGCGAAGTGGTACTCCCGACCGCGGCCCGCCTTCGCGTGCAGCAACGCCTCCACGCGCGCGCGGGACTCCAGGTCGCCGTCGGCGAAGTACGCGGGGTAACTCACCCGGAGGCAGGAGACGCGGCCGGTGTCGTCGAAGGCGTAGGAGGTGAGGGCCGCCTCCCAGTCGCCGCCGTGGGCGTAGAGCGGGGCGGGGTCCTCGGGGACCGAGAAGTAGGGCACGAGCGCTTCGTAGAAGGTCCGCAGCCGCTGCGCCTGCGCCTCGTCGGGGCCCTCGGGGACGGGCTCGGCGCGCTCGCGGCCCGCCCAGGCCGCCGCTCCCATCAGGCAGACGAGGGCCAGCATGCCCCCGTAGGGCACGAGCGCCACCACGAGGACCACGGACGCGGCCATGAACAGCAGGGGCCCGCGCCTGTCCTTGGGCGTCTCGGTCCACTTGCGCCGCCCGGCCCCCGCGAGGCGGCGCAGTCCGCGGGTGATCGTGATGAGGGGGTGGAGGACGTCGGTGGCGCTGTCGGCGGCCGACCGTGCCAGCTCCCGGCTCCGCGCGAGGGACGCGGTGCCGTTGCTCAGAATGCGGGGGAGTGGGCGCCTGGCCACGTCTGTCTCCTGGAGGTGCGTACGGGAGGCGGCGGGGAGGTCAGAACTTGATCCCGCCGAGAAGGCTCGCCAGGCTCGCGCCGCTCGCCTTGATGCTCGGTGCGAGGGCGGTGCCCGCGAGGTAGAAGCCGAAGAGGGCGCAGACGAGGGCGTGGGAGGCCTTGAGTCCGTCCTTGCGGAAGAAGAGGAAGACGATGATTCCGAGCAGCACGACACCTGAGATGGACAGGATCATGAGGGTTCTCCTGGTTCGCGGGACAGTCACCATGAGGTGTTCCAGGCTCACAGCATGTATCCATACGACAAAAGGTGCAAAAGGGTGAAATCGGTATGATTTCCCTCGAATGGCGGAGGGCTCCAGGGCCACTCGTGGGCAGGTCAGGGCGGTGATGGCAGCTGCGCGGACCTCCGTCACGGCCGGGCCGCGCCATGCGCCCGTCAGGGCAGTACCCTGTCGATTCACTCGTACGGCTGCACACGCAGCGCACCCAGAAAGGCGGACGCCCCCATGAGCGAAGCCCATGACCCCGAGGTCGTGGAGCTGGCGACCAAGATCTTCGATCTGGCCCGCCAGGGCGACACCGCGGCGCTCGCGGCATACGTCGACGCCGGTGTCCCGGCGAACCTCACGAACGACAGCGGCGACTCCCTGGTGATGCTCGCCGCCTACCACGGGCACGCCGAGGCCGTCCGGGCCCTCCTGGAGCGCGGCGGCGACGCCAACCGCGCCAACGACCGGGGGCAGACCCCGCTCGCCGGAGCCGTCTTCAAGGGCGAGAACGAGGTGATCCGCGCGCTCCTCGACGGCGGCGCCGATCCCGCCGCGGGCACGCCGTCGGCGATCGACACGGCCAGGATGTTCGCGAAGACCGAGCTGATCGAGCTGTTCGGGGCCGCCTGAGCGGGTACGCGACCAGCAACGACGGGGGCGCTGGAAATGTGGTCGCGGCGGGCACTACCGCCGGGTCATCATGACGACGTGATTCACGGACGCGACGGCGGGGCAGGTTCTGCCGCACCGCGTGGGCCGTGAGCGGCCCGCCCCCGGACCTCCGTCCGGGACCCGCGGGGCCACTGATGAGAGGCAGAGGAAGATGGTCTTCGACAAGCAAGAGACGGCGGGCGGCCCGACGTGTTGGCGTGCGGCCAGGTAATGCGTGATTCCCGGTTGCGTCGACGCTTGATGTGAGGCTGTTTCCCATGTTCGATCCGGTCATAGCGCCCAGCGGTACGCTGCTCGGCCTGCTGCAGCGGGGCCGCGGCGACGGCACCCTGCACGCCCTCACGGCACCCCGGCACGAGGCGCTGGCCGCCCTCGACCACTGCGTGCTGAACGATCCACGCCACGACTGGCAGGTGGAGAACCGTTCGCTGTACTACGCCCGGCTCTACCTCGACCTGAACGGCGGGCTCGGCGAGATCGAGCGGCACCTCTTCGACTCCGAGGACGTCCTGGACACCGAGGACTCACGGACCGGGCTCGCCCTCGCGGTCCTCGGCCACCTCGCCTCCTACGGCCGCCACGACGCCCTGAAGCTCCTGCGCGACTACGCGCGAAGCGGGGCGAACTGGGCCTGGGCCCTCGACGAACTCGCCCTGCGGGACGACGACGCGCACCTGCGCGCCCTCGCCGCGCCCGTGCTCGCCAGGTTCCCCGCCGACGCCGAGGGCGGGGCCGAGCTGGCCGCCGCCGTCCGCGACGCCTACGAACCGCGCCCCTGGCGGCTCTGGGAGGAGGACCCGCGCCCCGAGATCGGCGCCCGCGTGCGGGCCGCGCGGGAGCAGGGCTCCTTCGACCGATGGCAGCGCCAGATGCGCCCGTCGGGGCCCCGCCCCGGCTGGAGCGTCCAGGCCGTCCTCGACTGGGCCCAGGAGGGACTCGACCGCGGCGCCGTGCTGCACGTGCCGGCCGCCCGCTGCCTGTCCGCCGTCGCCGGGCCCGAGGACCGGCCCCAGATCATCGAGGCCGCCCGCGACGGCTCCGACGGGGCCCGCGGCACCGCCCTGCGCTATCTGGCCGACGCCCAGGACCCCGCCGTCCTCGACCTCATCGAGCACGCCGTGGAGAGCCCGTCACGGGCCGTGGCAGACGCCGCCCTGGAGGCCTTCGAACGGATGCGGAGCACCGCCGCCGTCGAGCGCGCCCGGCGCTGGGCCTACCGCCCCGACGCCCTCGGGGCCGCCGCCGGGCGCGTGCTCGCCTGCCGGGGCGGCGCACAGGACAGCAAGCCGGTCCTCGCCGCGCTGCGCGAGGCCGTCAGGGGTGAGGGCCCCGACGCGCCGACGCTGTGGAGCCTCGTCGACGGCGCGGGACGCCTCGGCATCGCCTGCGCGGCCCCCGTGCTGCGCCACGTCTACCGCGAGACCGCCTCGTCCCAGCTCCGCGGCCGCGCCGCCCGCGCGCTCGCCGCCACCGATCCCTCCTTCGCCGTCGGATTCGCCGTCGAGTGCCTCTGGGACTGCGAGGAGTCCACCCGCGAGGTCGCCGCCCGGCACGCCGAGACCGGCGACGCCCGCGTCGTCAACCGCCTCCGCAGGCTCGCGGCCGACCCCGCAGAGGAGGACGAGGTGCAGACCGCCGTCCGGAGCCGCATCGGGCCCGACGCCCCCGCGGTGTAGCGGGAGCGCAGGGGCCCGCGGCTCCCATGGCTCAGCGGCGGCCGACGCGGACGAAGCGCACCGGCGTCCCCGGCGGCGCCTGGGCGGCCGCCGCGAGGTCCGCCTCGCGGACGACCGCGACCACCGGGTAGCCCCCGGTGGTGGGGTGGTCGGCGAGGAAGACCACCGGCCTGCCGTCGGGCGGCACCTGGACGGCGCCCAGCACCATGCCCTCGCTCGGCAGCTCGCCGTCGAGGGCGCGTTCCAGGGCGGGCCCCTCCGTCCGCAGCCCGATGCGGTTGCTCGCCGACGACACGCGGTACGCGCGCGTGGCCAGCGTGCGCAGGGCCGCCGGGGTGAACCAGTCAGCCCGTGGCCCGAGCGTCACCCCCAGCACCAGTTCTGCGGGCGGCGAGGACTGCGGAACGGCGTCCACGCGTGCGTGCGGGCCGCTCGGGTCGCCGAGCGGCAGGACGGCGCCCGTCGCGAGCGGCGGCGGACCGAGCCCGGAGAGCAGATCCGTCGAGCGGCTGCCCAGCACCGCGTCGACGGCCACGCCGCCGTCGAACGCGACGTAGCAGCGCACTCCGGAGACGACGGGCCCGACATCGAGGAGCGCTCCCGCCGGCACCCGCAGCGGCGCTCCCCACGGGGCGGGGCGGCCGTCCACGGTCACCGGGCAGGGGGCGCCGCCCACCGCGACCGTCACCGGGCGGCGGGGGCGTACGGCGCAGCCGTCCAGGGTGGTCTCCAGGACGGCCGCGTCGGGGCCGTTGCCCACCAGCCGGTTCAGCAGGCGCGCCGTGGCCGGGTCGAGGGCCCCCGAGCGGGGCACCCCGAGGTGGGCGTGGCCGGGGCGTCCCAGGTCCTGCACGGTGGTCAGGGCCCCGGGCCGCACGACGCAGAAGGCACGGTCGGTCATGGGGCCTCCGGTGCGCCGGCCGCGACGAAGCGGACGCGCACGCCGGGGGAGAGCAGGGCCGCGGGCACGCGCGCATGGTCCCACAGCACGACGTCCGTCGAGCCGATGAGCTGCCAGCCGCCGGGCGAGGCGCGCGGGTAGACGCCCGTATAGGGCCCGGCGAGCGCGACGCTGCCGCGCGGGACGGTGGTGCGGGGCGTGGCCCGGCGGGGCACTTCGTAGCGTTCGGCGAGGCCCGTCAGATAGCCGAAGCCGGGCGCGAACCCGCAGAAGGCGACGCGGAACTCGGCCGCCGAGTGGATGCGCGCCACCTCGGGCACGTCCACTCCCCAGAGCGCCGCCACGTCGGCCAGGTCGGGGCCGTCGTAGCGCACCGGGATCTCCAGGACGGCGCCCTCGCGCGGCGGCAGCGGCGGGACCTCCCAGCGGGGCAGCTCGGCCCGGAGGCGCGCGGGTTCCTCCAGGCCGTCCAGGAGCACCGTGCGGGCCGCGGGCACGATCTCCCGCACCCGGAGGGCGCCCGTGGCCCTCCGGCGCAGCAGCTCGGCGTGGAGGGCCTGGGCCTCGGTCCCGTCGGCCAGTTCGACCAGCAAGGCGTGCTCGCCCACCGGCAGGGCCCTCACGCGAAGGCCGCCACGCGCACGCCCGCCGACTCCAGCCGCGAGCGGACGCGCCGGGCCAGGTCCGCGGCCCCCGGGGTGTCGCCGTGCAGGCACAGCGACCGCGCGCGGACCGCGATCTCGCGCCCGGAGAGCGAGGTGACGGCGCCGGCCCCGGCCATGCCGAGCGAGCGCTCGACGACCGCGTCCGCGTCCGTGATCACCGCACCCTCCTCGCCGCGCGGGACGAGGGTGCCCTCGTCGGTGTAGGCGCGGTCCGCGAACGCTTCGGTGACGACCGGGAGCCCGGCCTCTTGCGCCGCCTCCAGGAGCCGTGAACCGGGCAGCCCCAGGAGGGGCATCGCCTCATCCGCGAGGAGGACCCCCTCGATGACCGCGCCCGCCTGGTCCTCGTCGTGCACCACGCGGTTGTAGAGGGCGCCGTGCGGTTTGACGTACGCCACGCGCGTGCCCGCCGCCCGCGCGAAGACCTCCAGAGCGCCGATCTGGTACGCCACTTCGGCCGCGAGCTCGGCGGCCGGCACGTCCATGGCGCGCCGGCCGAAGCCCGCCAGATCGCGGTAGGAGACCTGCGCCCCGATCCGCACCCCGCGTTCCGCGGCGCGCTCGCAGACCCGGCGCATGGTGGCCGGGTCGCCCGCGTGGAAGCCGCAGGCCACGTTGGCGCTGGTGACGACGGACAGCAGCTCGTCGTCGTCGGTCAGGCGCCAGCGGCCGAAGCCCTCGCCGAGGTCGGCGTTGAGGTCGATGGTCGGGGTGCTCATGTGCGTCATTCTCCTGTGGTCCACGTCGGTCACGCCACGCGGTACTGCTCGTCGCGGGCGTCGGTGACGAACATCCGGCCGGGCGCGTGCGTGATCGCGAAGGGCGGCGCGGACGCCATCACCGCGGCCTGCGGCGTCACCCCGCAGGCCCAGAAGACCGGGATGTCACCGGACCGCAGGACCACCGGGTCGCCGAAGTCGGGCCGGCCCAGGTCGGCGATGCCGAGCCCCGCCGGGTCGCCGCAGTGCACCGGGCTGCCGTGCACCGCGGGCATCAGGGAACTCTCCCTGATGGCGTCGTCCAGGTACTCGGGCGGCACGGGCCGCATGGAGACCACCATGGGGCCGTGCAGCCGCCCCGCGGGGCGGCAGGGGCGTTCGGTCACGTACATCGGGACGTTGCGGCCCTGCTCGATGTGGCGCAGGGGAACCCCCGCGTCGGCGAGCGCCCACTCGAAGGTGAAGCTGCACCCGATCAGGAACGACACCAGGTCCGCACGCCAGTGGCCGACGACGTCGGTGGGCTCGCCCAGCAACTCGCCGTGCTCCCAGACGCGGTAGCGCGGCAGGTCCGTGCGCAGGTCGGCGCCCGGGGCCAGGGGAGTGGTCCAGGAGCCCGCGTCGGTGACGTCGAGCACCGGGCAGGGCTTGGGGTTCCGCTGGCAGAACAGCAGCATCTCGTACGCCCAGTCGGCGGGGACCGAGATGAGGTTGGCCTGCGTGTACCCGGCCGCGCAGCCCGCGGTCGGCCGCGACTCGCCCGCGCGGAAGGCCGCACGCGCCTCGGCGGCGCTGCGGTACACGGGGGGAGCGGAGTGCTTCTGTCCCGTCACAGCAGCTCCCTCCCCCGCGTCTCCGGGAGGCCGAACAGCGCGAGGACGGCGAGGGCGTAGCCGAGCGCGCCGAACACCAGCGCGCCGCCGACGCCCCAGCTGTCGGCGAGGAAGCCGACCATGGTGGGGAACACGGCGCCGATCGCGCGGCCGGTGTTGTACGTGAAGCCCTGCCCCGTGCCGCGCACGGCGGCCGGGTACAGCTCGCTGAGGAACGAGCCGAAGCCGCTGAAGATCGCCGACATGCAGAAGCCCAGCGGGAATCCGAGCACCAGGAGAAGGCCGTTGGCCCCGTCGGGGATGTTCGTGTACGCCAGGATGCAGGCCGCGGAGAGGAAGGCGAAGAGTGTGATGTTCCGCTTCCTGCCGAGGATGTCGGTGAGGTAGCCGCCCGCCAGGTAGCCGATGAAGGCGCCGGAGATCAGGAAGGCCAGATAGCCGCCGGTGCCCACGACGGTGAGGCCGCGGTCGCTCTTCAGATACGTCGGCACCCAGGTGGCCAGCGTGTAGTAGCCGCCCTGCACACCCGTGGACAGCAGCACCGCGAAGAGCGTGGTGCGCAGCAGCCCCGGTTTGAAGATGGCCGTGAACGAACCCTTGTCGGCGCTCCTGCGCCGCTGCTCGGCGGCCTCCGGCGCGTCGTGCACGTTGCGGCGCACGTAGATGATCAGCAGGGCGGGCAGCGCGCCCGTCCAGAACATCACGCGCCAGGCGATGTCCTCGTCGAGGAACTGGAAGACCACGGTGTAGACGACCACCGCGAGCCCCCAGCCCACGGCCCAGGAGCTCTGGATCGCGCCGAGGGTGCGCCCGCGGTTCTTGGCGGTGGCGTACTCGGCGACGAGGATCGCGCCGACCGCCCACTCCCCGCCGAAGCCGAGGCCCTGGAGCGCCCGGAAGACCAGCAGGGTCTCGTAGTTGGGCGCGAAGCCGCAGGCCACGGTGAAGACGGCGTAGGTGATGACCGTGATCATCAGCGCCTTGACCCGGCCGATGCGGTCGGCGACGACGCCCGCGACGGCGCCGCCCACGGCGGACACGACGAGGGTCACGGTGGTGATGAGGCCGGTCTGGCCGCTGTCGAGGCCGAAGTAGGCGGCGAGCGCCACCATGCTCAGCGGCAGCGTGAAGTAGTCGTAGGAGTCGAGGGCGTAGCCGCCGAAGGCTCCGGCGAAGGCCCGGCGGCCGCGCGGGCCGAGCGCGCGGAGCCAGCCGAACACGCCGTCGTCGCCGGGTGGTACGTCCTTTTCGGGGCCTATGTCGGCCGGAGCGGCCTGGGTGGGAGGAGTCGTGCTCATGGGCACCTCGCAGATGAGGGACGGAGGGTGCTGGAGCGGGTCGAGCCGGAGCAGGTCGAGCCGGAGAGAGCCGTACGCGAGCGGGTCGTCCGCGAACGGTCTCGTGCGCGAGCGGGTCGTGTGCGGACGGGTCGTGTGCGGAGGGATTGTGCGCGAGCGGGTCGTGTGCGGACGGTTCGAGCCGGGAGGTTCGAGCGCGGGGCCCGGTTGGCGAGCCGTGCCCGCCAAGGTAGAGGATCGTTGAACGATCCCTCAATACCCATGTTGTCTCGTTCTTGCATCTGCGATTGAATCCCGACATGGCGGAGGGGATGACTGAAGTGAGCGGCCTGGCCGACGACCGTGCGCTCCTCGGGCGCACCAGCACGGCCGAGCGGGTGTCGGACATCCTCCGGAGCCGCATAGCCGAGGGCTACTTCCCGCCCGGCACCCGGCTCTCCGAGGACGCCATCGGCGGGGCGCTCGGCGTCTCCCGCAACACGCTCCGCGAGGCCTTCCGGCTGCTCACGCATGAACGGCTCCTCGTCCACCGGCTCAACCGCGGCGTCTTCGTGCGGGTGCTCACCATCGAGGACGTCGAGGACATCTACCGCACCCGCCGCCTCGTGGAGTGCGCCGTCGTCCGCGGGCTCGGCGACCCCCCGTACGCGCTCGACGGCGTCGCCGGCGCCGTCGCGGACGGCGTGGCCGCCGCCGCGGACCAGCACTGGAAGGGCGTCTCCACCGCCAACATCCACTTCCACCGCGAACTCGTCGCCCTCGCGGGCAGCGCCCGCACCGACGAGCTGATGCGCAGCGTCTTCGCCGAACTGCGCCTGGCCTTCCACGTCGTGGACGACCCGCGCCGCCTCCACGAGCCCTACCTCGAACGCAACCAGCGGATCCTCGCGACCCTGCGGGAGGGCGACGCCGCACGGGCCGAACGGCTCCTGGCCGCCTACCTGGAGGACTCGCTCGCCGGCCTGGTCGAGGTGTACGGGCGACGGGTGGGCGAGGGCGCCTGACCCGTGCGGCCGGCCGGTGGCGGAAGCGCCGGGTCCGCCGAGGGTTCTGCGCCGTTTCGACCGTTGTCAGACCGAGGACCTAGTCTGTGCACCGTGACTTCGCCTGCCGTTACGGACACCGCTCCGCCCCAGCTCAGCGCGGGGCCGAGGCCCGCTCAGGGCCCGGCCGCCGACGAGGGCCTGGCGCGCCGCCTGCGCGCCCTCGCCTGCACGGCTCCGCTGCACGACCTCGACGTGCGCAAGGCCAACCTCGCGGGCGAGTACACGGTGTACGCGATGGCGGAGGTGGCCCTGTCCGCCATCGACCTCGTCACGCTGAACATGGACTTCGACACCGGCGCCGACCACGAGCAGATCGTCGCCAGGCTGCTGCCGCGCGTCGCCGCCCAGGCCCCGCGCCGCCCGGCCGCCGAGCACGAGCGGGTGGCCCGCTGGGTCCTGGAGAACCTGATCAACGTCGGCAGCGTCGACCGCGGCTTCCGCGCGGTGTACGGCACGTTCGCGCCCGACGGGACGTATGTCCGCAGGGACTACGACTTCAAGCTCCTCGAAGAGGTCCCGGGGTACGGCGGCGGCGTCTATCTGCGCACGACCGACGAGGCGGTCAACGTCCTGGTGGGCGCCCTCGACACCGACGTCACCAGTGCCCAGATCGCCGCCGAGGTGAAGCTGGAGGTCCTGATCAACCGCGGCAGGCTCGCCGACGCGCAGCTCGCCGCCGAGCAGGCGCGCTACCGCACGGTGCAGTATGCGGAGACGCTGCGCAAGGCCCTCGACGCCACCCGGCGCAACGTCCGCGCGGTGGACTGGCTGCGGGCCGTCCCCGACATGATCGCCGAGGCGCTCGACCACGTGGCCGACCGCTACCGCCACGAGAACGCGATCCTCACCAACATCCGCAAGGCCCGCGACGAGTCCGAGGACCCCGAGCAGAAGCGCCGCGCCGCCGAGCTGGTCGACATCGTCAAGGACTGCATCCGCCGCCACACCCAGCTGCAGTCCCGACTCCTCGAAGCGGGCCCGCTGTTCCGCGCCGAGCAGGACCGCCAGGCCTTCGCGGCGCCCACCGCGCGCGCGGGCCTCGACCTGTACGGGCAGCTCCTCGCCCCGCTCCTGCCGCTCCCCGCCGAGCGGGCCACCCGCGTGACGGACGCCTTCTTCGCCCGCGGGACCGGCCTGCGCACACCCGTCTCCGTCCGCGTCGGCGACCTCGTCGACCTCCTGCTCACACCCCCCGTGGAGCGCGAACACCTCGGCGCGGAGATGCCCGAGCCCGACCTGATCGCCACCCCGGACGACAGCCGCTTCAGCGAGGAGCAGCTCGCGAGCGCCATGGACCTGCTCGACCTGCCCTCCGACGCGCCACGACGGCTCTCCGGGCTGCTCGCCGAGGCCCGCCTCCACGACCCCGAACTGCCGTATCTGGTCGCCCTCCTGGCCGTCCACGCGGCGAGCCCGCCGGTCGGCACCGCCTACCGCCAGGGCGAGGAGAAGCTGCTCTTCGCCGTGGACGACGGCACCGAACTCGACGACGAGGAGTTCGGCGGCGCCGACCTCATCGTCGGCACCGCCCTCCTGGACGCCGCCGGCATGGCGGCCGACCGGACGGAGGCGGCATGACCCCGGCCCGAACCCCGCCGCGCCACCCCGGCGCCGCCTTCCCGCACAGCCCCACCAAGGAGCACACGCCGTGACCGACCACCCCGCAGAGCACGCCGCGTGGGGCGAGCCGGACTCCACGACGGCCCCCGCCGCCACCGCGCCCGTCACCCCGGCGGACGCCGCCGACGCCGCACGGCTCGTCGCCTTCGGCCTCCAGCCCAAGCTCCAGCCCGCCCGCGACCAGGAGTACGGCGAGCTCCTGCGCCGGTACCGCGAGGACCCGCCCTTCGCCCGGCTGGCCGACGCCGTCGCCACGGGGCTCGGCCTCGTCGTCCTCGAGGTGTCCCCGCGCGCGGGCATGGCCGTGACCGCCGCCGAGGACTCCCTCTTCGCCGTCCGCATGGGCGACTACGCCCGCCGCGCCGCCACCGACTCCACCGACCGCTTCCTGCACGGTCTCGCGCACCTCGCCGTCGCCGCCCTGGCCTTCCCGCGCCCCGAGGACCTCGCCGACGACGGATACATCGGCCGGGTCACGGTCAACGGCGTCGACGCGTTCGTCCGCCAGGCCTGCCACCGCCTCGAGGAGCGCGCCGAGGAGCAGGGCGAGAACACCGATCCGGCCACCGACGCCCCCGGCCTGGAGGCTGCCTGGCGGATCTGGGCGCGACGCAGCTCCACCGGCGCCACCAAGGACGCCCGCCGCCTCGCCGGTTCCACCACCGGCATCGTCGCCAAGGCGGTCGCCTTCCTCACCGACTCCGGGTTCCTCCAGCGCACGGGCGACGACTCCGGAGGGACGTACCGCACCACGGCCCGCTATCAGCTCCAGGTGCGCGACATGGCGGGCAGCGCCGCCATGGCCGAACTGCTCGATCTCGGCGTCGTCCCGGTCACCGACGGCTCGGCGACGCTGCTGCCGCCCGAAGACACCGACGACCTGGAGCTGGCCGCGGACGCGGGACTGCCCTTCCACTCCTGACCCCCTCCGGCCCGCACACCGGGCCCGCCCCGCTCCTCCCCGCCCCTCCCCACGACTTACGACGAGAGTCCGCCGCCATGTACGAGCTGTCCCGGATCCGCCTCTACTCCATCGGTCCGGCCGGTGCGCGCTACGCCGACACCGTGCTCGACCTGCGCGGCGTGGGCGCGGAGGTGCCCGACCCCGCGCCCACGCAGGCGGAGTTCTTCGAGGACGAGCCGGTCGGACCGCCGCGCCGCCCGGCCCCCGCAGGCGTGCTCTTCCTGGAGAACGGCGGCGGCAAGTCCGTCCTGCTCAAGCTGATCTTCTCGGTGATGCTGCCGGGCCACCGCAACACGCTCGGCGGCGCCAGCTCCGGAGTGCTGCGCAAGTTCCTGCTCGCCGACGACTGCGGGCACGTCGCCCTGGAGTGGCAGCACACCCTGACCGGCGAGTGCGTGGTCGTCGGCAAGGTCAGCGAGTGGCGCGGCCGGCAGGTCTCGAACGACCCGCGCAAGTTCGCCGAGGCCTGGTACTCCTTCCGGCCCGGCCCCGGCATGAGCCTGGACTCCCTGCCGGTCGCCGAGTCCACCGCGGTCCGTCCCTCCGCCGAGGGCGCGTCGGGCGCCCAGGGCCGCCGACGCACCATGAAGGGCTTCCGCGACGCCCTGACCGAGGCGGGCAAGGCCTACCCCCATCTGGAGGTGCACTGGGAGGAGATCCACGACCGGTGGAACGAACACCTCGGCGACCTCGGCCTCGACCCCGAACTCTTCCGCTACCAGCGCGAAATGAACGCCGACGAGGGCGAGGCCGCGGGCCTCTTCGCCGTCAAGAAGGACTCCGACTTCACCGACCTGCTGCTGCGCGCCGTCACCGACACCCGGGACACCGACGGCCTCGCCGACCTCGTCCACGGCTTCGGCAACAAGCTGGGCCGCAGGGCCGAGCTGATGGCCGAGCGGGACTTCACCGCGGGCTCGGTGGATCTGCTCGGGCGCATCGTGGAGGCCGCGGAGGCGCGTTCACACGCGCGTGACGTGCACGCGGGCGCCGAGCGCAGGACCCGCACCCTGGCCCGCAGGCTCGCCGCCCGCGCCGTCGAGGAGCGCGGCCGCGCCGCCACGCTCGCCGAGCAGGTCACGGCCGCCGCGCACACCGTCACCGAGGCCGAGCGCACCCGCGGCAGGAGCGCCCTGATCTCCGCCGAACTGGCCTACCGCCACGCCTCCCTGGCCCTCACCGTCGCCGAGAAGGCCGCCGCGGCCCAGCGCCGCGAGCTGGCCGACGCCCGCACCCTGCACTCCGCCTGGCAGGCCGCCGAAGCCGTTCTCCGGCACCGCGCCGCCGCCGACCGCTCCGCGCGCGTGGCCGCCGCGATCCGCGAGGCCGAGCGCGACGCGGCGCCCGCGCTCGCCGCCCGCGCGCAGGCCGCGTCCGACCTCGTACGGGCCCTGCACACCGCGGCCGAGGGCGCGGAGAACCTCGCCAACGAAGAGGAGGAGCGCTCCGCCGCCCTCCAGGAGACCGGCGAGACCGCGCACCGCGACGCCACCGCCGCCGCCACCGAGGCCCAGCGGGCCCGCAGCGAGGCGGGACACCTGCGCCAGCGCCTCACCGAGGTCGAGCAGGAGACCGCCGAGGCGGTCCGCGCCGGCTGGCTCGACGACACCGCACCCGACGCCGACCCGGCCCGCGCCGCCCTGGCCGCGAGCGACGCCGAGAAGAGCGCGGTCGCCGCCTGGGACACCGCGCGTGAGGCCGCCCGCCGGGCCGCCGACCAGGCCAGGGAGGCCGCCGCCGCCGAAGCGCGCGCCGAGCTGACGGCCGCCCGCGCCTCTGACGCCGCGACCGCCGCCGAGGCCGCCCACGACGCCGAGCGCCGGGCCGCCGAGTCCATCGCGGGGGACGAGCGCCTCGCCGAACTGCTCAGCCTGCCCGCCGCGGAGGGCGGCAGCACGGTGCCGAGGCCCCGCCGGGGGACCGAGGACCCGACGCCGGGCAGCACCCTCACCGTGGCGGAGCTCGACCGCTCCGCCGAGGACCTGCGCGCCCTCCTGGAGGAGAGCGTCACCTCCGCCGAGCGGCAGCTGTTCGACCTGCGCACCGCCGCGGCCGACGACTCCCGCATCCTCGGCGCCCTCGGCGACGGCGGACTGCTCCCGCCGGGCCCCGACGTCCTCGCCACCGTCGAGTTCCTCGGCGAGCACGGCATCCCCGCCCTGCCCGGCTGGCGCTATCTCGCCCAGGCCGTCGACCCCGCCGACCACGCGCGCGTCCTCGCCGCACGGCCCGAGCTGGTCGACGGTGTGGTCATCACCGACCCGGCCACGCACGCCCGCGCCCGTGAAGCCCTCGCCGACGCCGCGCTGCTGCCCCGCTCCGCCGTCGCCGTCGGCACCGCCGCGGCTCTCCTCGCCCCCACCCCGGGCGAGGAGAGCACGGACAGCGGCGTCTTCCTCGTGCCGCCGAACCCGGCCATGCACGACGAGCACGCCGCCGACGAGGAGCGGCAGGCCCTGCGCGCGCGGGCCGCCCGGCGCGACGAGGAGATCCGGGCGCTCGCCGTCCGGCTCGCCAAGGACCGCGAGCTGGCCGCCCGCCTCACCTCCTGGCGCGCCGGCTGCCCGAGCGGACGCCTCGCGGAGCTGGCCACCGCCGCCGAAGAGGCGCGCGCCTTCGCCGAGGAGGCCGAGGCCGAGCTGACCGAGGCCCGCACCGCGCGCGCCGAGGCCGACGAGGCCGCCGGTGAGGCGGCACGCGTGCGGGACGAGCGCCAGGAGGCCGCCCAGCGCGCCCGGCGCGCCGCCGACGCCCTCGCGGGCCTCGCGTTCCGTCTGCGTGAGCGGGCCGGCTGGCAGACGAAGCTGCGCGAACTGGCCGACGACGCCGTCGAATACGAGGCCCGCGCCCAGACCTGCCTGGACCGCGCCCGCGCGGCCGACGAGGACCGCCGTGCCGCCCAGCGCGCCGCCGACGACGCCCGCCGCACCGCCCGCGCCCTGCGCGCCGAGCGGGCTGAGATCGCCGGCGCCCCCGAGGACGTCCCGGCCGACCCCGAGGCGCCGAAGACCTCGCTGCCCGCGCTCCGCGAGGCCTACCGCGCGGCCTCGCAGCTCTACGAGAAGGTGGGCGTCGGCGCCGACCTCCGCGCCGAGCAGGCCCGCGCGGAGGGCGACGAGAGCGCCGCCCTCGCCGAGCTGAACCGGCTCAGCAACAAGGTCCGCACCCGCGCCGCCCAGCTCCTCGAAGGCACCGACGGCTCCGACGGGCCGTCCCGGCAGGCCGCCGCCGCGCGCGCGGAGGCCCAGGTCCAGCTCATCGAGGCCCGCGCCGCCACCGCGAGCGAGCAGCTCGGCCGGCTGCGCGGCGAGGCCGAGCGGCACGCCCCCGAGGACGGCGAGGCGCACACCGAGCTGCCCGACGACCTCGTCCCCGCCGACGCCGAGCGGGCCCAGGCGCTGCTGCGCACCGCCACCGGCGACCTCGCCGCGCACACCGAGGCGCTGACCGCCGCCAAGGAGGCCCACGCCGCGCTGCTGCGCACCCACCGGGCCACCGAGGACGCCGCGGGCGGCTTCGACGAGACCGCGGCCCTCCTGCGCGACCTGCTGCGCGAGCACCAGGAGGACACCGAGGAGGAGCCCGAGCCCTACCCCGGCACCCTGGAGGAGGCCCGCCAGGCCGCCGCCGAGGCCCGCCGCTCGCTGCGCGGCTGCGCCGCCGACCTGTCCACCGCCGAGTCGGCCGTCCGCGAGGCGAGCGACATCCTCGTACGGCACGCCAACGCCACGCGGTACGAGCAGGTCCGCACCCCCGCCCGGCAGCAGATCAGGGAGCTGCCCGCCTCCGCGCTGCCGGAACACGCCAAGAAGTGGGCCGACGCGTTCGCGCCCCGGCTGCGCGTCCTCACCGACGAGCTGGAGCAGCTGGAGCGCAACCGCGACAGCATCGTCGACCGCCTCCGCGGCCTCGTGGAGTCCGCCCTCGCCACGCTCCGGTCCGCCCAGCGCCTGTCGCGGCTGCCCGAGGGGCTCGGCGAGTGGTCGGGCCAGGAGTTCCTGCGCATCCGCTTCGAGGAGCCCGACCAGGCCACGCTCGTCGAGCGGCTCGGCGAGGTCATCGACGAGGCCACGCGCGCGGCGGTGAAGAAGAACTCCGACATGCGGCGCGACGGCATGTCCCTCCTGCTGCGCGGCGTCCAGGCCGCCCTGGAGCCGCGCGGCGTCGCCGTGGAGATCCTCAAGCCGGACGCCGTGCTGCGCGCCGAGCGGGTGCCGGTCGGGCAGATGGGCGACGTGTTCTCCGGCGGGCAGCTCCTCACCGCGGCCATCGCCCTGTACTGCACGATGGCCGCGCTGCGCAGCAACGACCGGGGCCGAGACAAGCACCGGCACGCCGGCACGCTCTTCCTGGACAACCCCATCGGCCGCGCCAACGCCACGTATCTCCTGGAGCTCCAGCGGGCCGTTTCCGACGCGCTCGGCGTGCAGCTGCTCTACACGACCGGCCTCTTCGACACGACGGCGCTCGCGGAGTTCCCGCTGGTCATCCGGTTGCGCAATGACGCGGACCTGCGGGCGGGCCTGAAGTACATCAGCGTCGAGGAGCACCTGCGTCCTGGCCTGCCGCAGCAGGACCCGGACGGTGAGACGGTGCACGGGGAGATCACGGCGACGCGTATGTACAAGCGTCCGGCGGCGACTGCGTAGCGAGCCTCTTGGTGAGCCACTCGTGGAAGAGGCCGATGTGGTGCTCGGTCGGCACGAGCACCCCGCCCGCGCGGTAGGCGCGTGACGCCATCGCGGGCTGGGTGCGCTCGCAGGCCGCGAAGTCCTGGGCGTTGACCCGGTGGAAGAGTTCCACGGACTTCGACAGGTCGGCTCCGGAGGCGACCACGTCGGGTGCGTACAGCCAGTCGCACTCGACGGTCGTGCGGTCCTCGGCCAGCGGGAACATCCGGTGCAGGATCACGTGGTCGGGGACGAGGTTGACGAACACGGTCGGCTTCACGGTGATCGCGTAGTAGCGACGGTCCTGGTCGTCGTCGACCTCGGGCAGACGGCCGAACCCCGCGCTGCCGTCGACCGTGAAGCCGCGGGCCTCCTCGGCGAACGCGGCTCCGTGCCCCACGTAGTACTGCGCTGCGAACCCGTCCGCGAACTCCGGCAGCACGTCCGTCAGTTCGGGGTGGATCGTCGCGCAGTGGTAGCACTCCATGAAATTCTCGACGATCAGCTTCCAGTTGGCCCGTACGTCGTACGTGACGCGCTTGCCGAGCGCGAGCCGTTCGACGCCGTAGCGCTCGATGGACGCCGCGTCGCCCAGCCGTTCGACCGCCGAGCCGATGACGGTCTCCTCGAAGGAGGGCGGCTCCTCGGCGAGACAGACCCAGGCGTAGCCTAGCCACTCCCGCAGGGCCACCGTGACCAGGCCGTAGGAGGAGCGGTCCACGTCCGGCATCCTGGTCAGGTTGGGCGCGGCGATCAGCTTGCCGTCGAGGTCGTACGTCCAGGCGTGGTACGGGCACTGGAGCGCCCGGCGGACCTGCCCCGACTCCTCGGTGCACAGCCGCGCGCCCCGGTGGCGGCACACGTTGAGGAACGCGCGCAGCTCACCGGTGCGGGAGCGGGTGAGCAGCACGCTCTCGCGGCCCACCCGCACGGTGCGGAAGGCGCCCGGCGCGGCCAGGTCGGCGGAGCGCACCACGCAGAACCACAGGGACTCGAAGACGTGCTCCTGCTCCTGCCGGAAGATCTCCGGATCGGTGTAGTAGTGGCCGGGGAGGGTCGCGATGAGGCTCGGCGGCAAGGGGGTCGTCGTCACGGTTCTCGTACTCCTCAAGCGGGCGCGGCGGCCAGGCGGGCGGGGTCGAAGAGCTCGATGGGGTGGCCGGTGGCGCCGTCCAGGGCCAGGTCGGCGACGATCTCCCCGACCACGGGCACGAACTTGAACCCGTGCCCCGAGAAGCCGGCCGCGACGGTCACCGAGCCGGGGTGCGCCGGATGGCGCGCGACGACGAAGTGCTCGTCGGGGGTGTTGGAGTACATGCAGGTCGCGGCCTTGAGGAAGCGGCCGGGCAGTGACGGGAGCAGCCGTCCCACCTGGTCGGCCATCGCGGCCACCTCGTGGTCGTGGACCGTCCGTTCGATGGTCTCCGGTGTGCAGGGCGTGCCCTTGCGGAAGAATGCCACCTTCGCGCCGAGGTCCGGTCCGTCGATGGACGGGAAGCCGTAGACCTGGACGCCGTCGGTGTCCTCCCAGATGTAGATCGGATGGTTCTCCGGCAGGAACGGCCGCACGCCACCGGTCGGCTGGAACCAGTACATGACCTGCCGCTCGATCGTGAACGGCACCCCCAGGTCCGTGAGCAGCTCCGGCGCCCACGCACCCGGGCAGAGCACGAGCTGCCCGGCCGTGTACACGTCCTCGGCGGTGTGCACGCGCACGCCGTCCCGGTACGGCTCCCACCGGGTCATCGGCTCGTCGAAGTGCAGGTCGGCGCCGTGCCGGGTGGCGAGCTGGAGGTGGGCGGCGACGGTGTTCTCGGGGCGTACGAGACCCGCCCGCGCCTCGTACAGGCCCACGTCGTCGTCGTGGGGCGCGAGGGTGGGGAAGCGGCGGCGGATCTCCTTGGCGTCGAGCAGCTCGTGCGGCAGGCCCCACCGCTCGGCGGAGAGCAGCGACCCGGAGACGGGGCGGCTCTCGGGGCGGCCGAGCATCACACCGCCGCAGAGCGTGGCGATCTCGCGGCCGGTGTCCTGTTCGAGGCGGTCGTACAGCTCGTAGGAGCGCAGCAGCAGCGGTACGTAGGCGGGGTCCTCGAAGTAGGACTGCCGGGTGATGCGGGAACCGCCGTGGCTGGATCCGCGCCGGTGGACGGGGCCGAACTTCTCCAGGCCGAGGACGCGGGCGCCGCGCGCGGACAGATGGTGCGCCGCGGCGCCGCCCATGCCGCCGAGGCCGATCACGATCACGTCGTAGGTGGGGGACACCGGGAGCCTCCTAGCGGCGGATGCGGGTCATCTCGGGGTCGAACAGCGGCTCGTCGGCGACCGTGGCGGGCACCTTCTCGCCGAAGTACTCGATGCCGACGCCCGAGCCGGCCGTGAGCGGCGGCAGCCAGGCGTACGCGACGCAGCGGCCCAGCGTGTAGCCGTACGCGGCGCTGGTCACATACCCGGCGGGGACGCCGTCGACGTACACCGGTTCCTTGCCGAGGACGACGGCGGCGGGGTCGTCGAGGAGCAGCGGGGTCAGCCTGCGCCGCGGCGGACCCAGGGCCTCCAGCGCCGCGCGGCCCACGAAGTCGCCCTTGTCCATGCGGACGGCGAAGCCGACCCCCGCCTCGTAGGGGGTGTGTTCGGTGGTCATGTCATGGCCCCAGGCGCGGTAGCCCTTCTCCAGGCGCAGGCTGTTGAAGGCGGAACGGCCCGCCGCCACCACGCCGTGCTCGCGCCCCGCCTCCCAGAGCGTGTCCCAGAGGTGGAGCCCCAGGTCCGCGGTGGTGTACAGCTCCCAGCCCAGTTCACCGACGTAGCTCAGGCGCATCGCGGTCACCGGGACGTGTCCGACATAGGTCTCCATGGCCCTGAAGTAGCCGAACGCCTTGTGCGAGAAGTCGTCGCGGGTCAGCGGCTGGACGAGGGCGCGGGCCAGCGGCCCCCACACGCCGACGCAGCACGTCCCCGAGGTGATGTCCCTGACGTGGACGCCGGCGGGGGCGCACCGGAGCAGCCGGTCCAGGTCGGCGGGGGAGTTGGCGCCCACCTGGAAGCGGTCGGGCCCGAGCCGTGCCACCGTCAGATCGGAACGGATGCCGCCGGCCTCGTCGAGCAGCAGGGTGTAGGTGACCGAACCCGGCCGCTTGGCGAGGTTGTTGGTGGTCATGTGCTGGAGGAAGGCGAGCGCGCCGGGCCCCACGACCTCCAGGCGGCGCAGCGGCGTCATGTCGTAGAGGGCGACCCCTTCGCGGGTGGCGCGCGCCTCGGCCGCCGCGACGGGGGACCAGTGCCTCGCCGCCCATTCATCGCGCCCCGGCACTTCGATGCCCTCGGCCAGGGCGGCGTTGGCCTCGTACCAGTGTGGGCGCTCCCAGCCGCCGCCCTCCAGGAAGACCGCGCCGAGCTCCCGCTGGCGGACGTGGAAGGGGCTGACCCGTAGGGGACGCGGATGGTCCGGGGGTTGGAGCGGGTGGATGACGTCATAGACCTCGACGAACTGCCGCGCTCCGCGCTCGGCCACGTACGCCGGGGAGCGCTGGGCGTCCTCGAAGCGCGTCAGCTCGCATTCGTGCAGGTCCAGCGAGGCCCGCCCGTCGACCATCCACTCGGCGACGGCCCTGGCGACGCCCGCAGAGTGCGTGACCCACACCGCCTCGGCCAGCCAGAAGCCGCGCAGCGCACGGGACTCGCCGAGCACCGGCATGCCGTCCGAGGTGAACGAGAAGACGCCGTTGAATCCCTCCGCGATCTCCGCCGCCCGCAGCGAGGGGATGAGCCGGCGGCAGTCCTCCCAGCTCGGCGCGAAATCGTCCTCCGTGAAGGGGTAGGAGGACGGCATCGCGGCGGCGTCGTCGAAGGCGGGGACCGCGAACGGGTCGACGGGCAGCGGGCGGTGCGCGTACGAGCCGATGCCCAGGCGGTCGACGTGCTCGCGGACGTACAGGTCGCGGTCCTGATGGCGCAGGATCGGCCGCGAGGCCTCCGCGAGCGGGTCGTTGACCCCGGCGAGCTCCGGCAGGGGAGCGGTCTTCGCGTACTGGTGGGCGAGTGGCAGCAGCGGCACGTCCACCCCGGCCATACGCCCGATCACCGGGCCCCAGAAACCGGCCGCGGAGACCACGTGGTCCGCGGGGAAGGTGCCGCGGTCGGTGACGACGGCGGTGACGCGGTCGCCGTCCCTCTCGATGCCGGTCACCGTGTGCCGGTCCAGGAATCGCGCGCCACGCGTGCGTGCCCGTGCCATCTGCGCACGGCAGGCGGGCACCGCGCGGGCGAGACCGTCGTCCGGCGTGTGGAACCCGCCGTACACCTGGCCCTCGTCGATCAGCGGCCACAGCTCCCTGCAGCGCCCGGGGCCGACGAGTTCGGCGCGCACGCCCCAGGAGGCGGCGAGTCCGGCCTTGCGGTGCAGATCGGCCCATCGCTCGGGCGTGGTGGCCAGTTCGAGGCCGCCGACCGGGGTGAAGCAGGGCAGTCCGTCGGCATCGAGGGAGCCGAACTTCTCCACGGTGTACTTCGCGAACTCCGTCATCGTCCGGGAAGGCCCTGTACGGAAGACCAGACCCGGCGCGTGCGAGGTGGAGCCGCCCGGCGCGGGCAGCGGCCCTTGTTCGAGGACGGTGACGTCGGTCCAGCCGCGCGCGGTCAGCTCGTCGGCGAGGGAGCAGCCGACGATGCCCGCGCCGATGACGACGACGCGCGGCCCTCGACTCGGTGCGGGGCTCGTCCGTGCGAGGCTCATCGGTTCGGGGCTCGTCCGTGCGGGGTTCGTCCGTGCGGGGCTCACAGGACCACCACCGAACGCAGCACCTCGCCCCGCCGCATCCTGGCGAAGGCCTCCTCCACCTGGTCGAGGCCGATCGTCTCGGAGACGAAGCCGCCCAGGTCGAGGCGGCGGCTCAGATACTGGTCGACCAGGATCGGGAAGTCCCGGGTGGGCAGGCAGTCCCCGTACCAGGACGACTTGAGGGCGCCGCCGCGCGAGAACAGATCGATCAGCGGCAGCTCGACCACCATCTCCGGATCGGGCACCCCCACCTGCACGAGGACACCCGCGTGATCGCGCATGTAGAAGGCCTGTTTGTACGTGGACGGGGTGCCGACCGCGTCGATCGCGACGTCGACCCCGTGGCCGCCGGTCAGTTCGCGGACGGCCTCGACCGGGTCGGTGCCGCGCGAGTTGACCGTGTGCGTGGCGCCGAAGCGGGTCGCGCCGTCCAGCTTGGCGTCGTCGATGTCGACGGCGATGACGCGGCGGGCCCCGGCCAGCGACGCCCCGGCGACCGCGGCGTCGCCCACGCCGCCGCAGCCGATGACCGCGACGGTGTCGCCGCGGCCCACCTGCCCGGTGTGCACCGCGGCCCCGTAGCCCGCCATGACGCCGCAGCCGATCAGGCCGACGGCCTCGGGGCGCGCGGCCGGGTCGACCTTCACGGCCTGCCCGGCGGCGACCAGCGTCTTCTCGGCGAAGGCCCCGATGCCCAGGGCCGGGCTCAGGGCGGTGCCGTCCAGGAGCGTCATGGGCTGCCGGGCGTTGCGTGAGTCGAAGCAGTACCAGGGGCGTCCGCGCAGGCAGGAACGGCATGTCCCGCAGGGGGCGCGCCAGGCGATGACCACGTAGTCGCCGGGGGCCAGGTCAGTGACGTCCGCGCCGACCGCCTCGACCGTGCCCGCCGCCTCATGGCCGAGCAGGAACGGGAAGTCGTCGTTGACGGCGCCCTCCCGGTAGTGCAGATCCGTGTGGCAGACCCCGCAGGCCTGCACGGAGACGAGCACCTCACCCGGGCCGGGGTCCGGCACGACGATCGTCTGGACCTCGACGGGCGCGCCCTTTTTCACGGCGACGACGGCACGGACCTCGTGGGGCACGGCCAGACTCCTCTGCTGTTGCGCATGGCTCGATGGCATGGGGACGTACGACTGCTCTACGACGCTGTTGCGTACTGCACGATCGGTTGCGCTATGAGAGACATAGTGAGAACGCCATCGAGAGGGCGTCAAGAGGGTGGAGCCAAGCGTCCGCAAAACGGCGGAGACCGGTCGATCCGGCCGCCCGGACGCGCGTGGGCGGGGCCAGGAATCCCTGACCCCGCCCACGCGCGGGTGCGCTCACCACCGGCTGGGGGCCGCAGGGCCGCGGGCTGCGGTCGCCGGGCGGTGGGGGGTCACCGGGCGGCGAGGCCTTGCCGGGCGGTGGGTGCCTGCCGTGCGGTGCGTGCCTGTAGGGCGGCGAGGTCCTGCCCGGCGGTGGGTGCCTGCCCGGCGGTGGGTGGCTGCCGTGCGGCGAGCGCCTGCCGTGCGATGAGGCCCTGCAGGGAGGCGAGGCCCTGCAGGGAGGCGAGGGCCGCCAGGCGGCCAGGTCCTGCCGGGCGGTGAGCGCCTGCCTAGGCTGCCGGTACGGTCGGCGTGCTCGGCGTCACCGTCACCGCCGCCATGGCGGACACCGCCGCCGTCCCGGTCCTCGCGGCCGCGATCCTCGCCGCCGCCTCCGTCGTCAGAAGCCGTACCCCATCCGCCGCGACAGCTCCACGGCCGCCGTCACCGTCCGCTTGGCGACCTCGGTGAGGCGCTCCTCGGTCAGCCGGTACACCGGGCCCGAGGCGCTGAGCGCCCCGATGACCTTGCCGTCGTGCGCGCGCACCGGCGCGGCCACCGCGGCGAGGCCGACCTCCAACTCCTCCACGGCGACGGCGAAGCCCCGCTCCACGACGGTCTCCAGCTCGCCGCGCAGCGCCACCGTGCCGGTCACCGTGTGCTCGGTGAGGCGCGGCAGCGTGCGCGCCACCATGCCCTCGCGCAGCGTGGTGGGCAGATGCGCGAGCAGCACCTTGCCGCTGGACGTGGCGTGCAGCGGGGTGCGCCGGCCGAGCCAGTTCTGCGCGGTCACCGAGGCCGGGCCGCGGGCCTGCATGATGTTGACGGCCGCGTCGTCGTCGAGGACCGCGATGTTGACCGTCTCGCCCAGCTCGTCCGCGAGTTCGCGGCAGACCGGGGCGCCCTCCTGCGAGATGTCCATGCGCACTGCCGCCGCCCCCGCGAGGCGGAGTACGCCGGCGCCCAGGAAGTACTTGCCGCGATCCTTGGCCTGCCCCACCAGGCCCCGGTTCTCCAGGACGCCGAGAAGGCGGAAGGCCGTCGACTTGTGCACCCCCAACTCGTCGGCGATCTCGGTGACCCCGGCCTCGCCGTGGCGCGCCAGGATCTCCAGGACGCTCACCGCACGGTCCACGGACTGGACGGATCCGGCGGCTCCCTTGGGCTGCCTCTCCCGCGTCCCCCGCTCCGGCTCACTGCCGTGATCAGCCTGTTTCCGTGTGCCGGTCATATCTCGACTCTCACCACCTGGCGGCTGTCGTGAGCCGCGTCTTCGGGGAGCCCTTGACGTGACGGGCACCCCGACCGGATTCTGTTGCGTATAGCGCTCCCTCGTGCGCCATGTGAAACATCATGTTACCGAAGGGTCTTGACCCCAGAAGGGGTCGGGACCGGGCCGAATGACACCAGAGGGGGGCCCATGATTTCCGTATGCCGCCTCGAAGACCTCCCCGCGGGCGAATCCGTCCGCGTCGACACGACACCGCCCGTCGCGGTGTTCAACGCCGACGGTGAGCTCTTCGCCGTCGACGACACGTGCAGCCACCAGGACGCGTCCCTGTCCGAGGGATGGCTGGAGGGCTGCCTGATCGAATGCCCGCTGCACGCCGCCACGTTCGACCTCCGCACCGGACACCCCACCTGCCTGCCCGCGCGCAGGCCCGTCCGCACCCACCAGGTGTACGTCGAGGACGGCATGGTCCTCGTCAGCCTGGCCACCGCCGAGGAGGGGTCCGCCGCATGAGCGCGGCCACCGGGGACCGCATGCGCGCCGTCACCGTGGTCGGCGCCTCGCTCGCCGGCCTGTACGCGGCGCGCGAGCTGCGCGCCCAGGGCTTCGACGGACGCCTGGTCGTCGTCGGAGCCGAACCCCACCAGCCGTACGACAGACCGCCGCTCTCCAAGGACTTCCTCACCGGCGGGACGGACGAGGGCGGACTCGCCCTGACCGACCCCGAGGAGACGGCGGACCTGGACGCCGAGTGGATTCTCGGCGTCCGCGCGCGAGCCCTCGACGCCCGCGGACGCACGGTCGTCCTCGACGACGGCCGGACGCTGCCGAGCGACGGCGTGGTCATCGCCACCGGGGCCTCGGCGCGACGGCTCCCCGGCCCCGCGCTCGCGGGCGTCCACACCCTGCGGACCCTCGACGACGCCCGCGCCCTGCGGGCGGCGCTCGTCCGAGGCCCCCGCCGCGTGGTCGTGATCGGCGGCGGTTTCATCGGGGCCGAGACGGCGTCCTCGTGCGCGGCGCTCGGGCACGACGTCACGGTCGTCGAGGCGGCGCCGGTCCCGCTCGCCGCCCAACTCGGCGCCGAACCCGCGCAGGCCTGCGCCCGGCTGCACGCGAGCGCCGGCACACGCCTTCTGACGGGCGTCGGCGTCACCGCGCTGCGCGGCGCCTCGCGAGGACCCGCGGCGGCGGCCCACATCACCTCCGTGGAACTGACCGACCGGCGCGTGCTCCCCGCGGACCTGGTCATCGTCGGCATCGGGGCCACGCCCCGTACGGACTGGCTCGCCGGCTCTCCCCTCTCTCTGGACGACGGCGTGCTCTGCGACGACGGCTGCGTCACCGCGCTGCCCCATGTCGTGGCCGTGGGCGACGTCGCCCGCCCGGGCGGCGTCCGCGCCGAACACTGGACGAGCGCCACCCAGCAACCCCGCGTGGCCGTACGGAACCTGCTCGCCGGACGCACGGTCGAGACGGCGCGCCCCCTGCCGTACTTCTGGTCGGACCAGTACGGCGCCCGCGTCCAGTTCGCAGGGCGGCGGCGCGAAGGCGACACCGTCCGCCTCGTCGAAGGCTCCCTGGAGGCTCCGGACGAGGGCTTCCTGGCCGTCTACGAACGCGCGGGCCGCACCGTGGCCGCGCTCGCGGTCGGCCGCACCCGGCCGTTCATGAAGCTGCGCAGGACTCTCATGGCGGCCTGGGCCGCTGACCCCGCGGGGGAGCCCGTGGCGATCTGAGTCCGGCCGCCCACCCGGTCCCCGTGGCGCTCCGCGCTGAACCGGCTCAGGAGTGCGACAACTGCCCGGCTCCGCCGCGCCCACGTATGCGTATGCGTGTCTTGCCGCGGGCCGCGACCCTGGCCTGCCTGCGGGCCCTGCGCCGCTCACGCCGCAGCTGCCGCGCCGTGCTGCTCGGCATCGACACCACACCGTGCCGCTGATTCCACACCTGCCGGGTCACCCATACGTCAAGGACGCCCCAGGTGGCCACCACGGTGCTGGCCACACTGCTCAGCACCATCGGGAAGGCGAGCCAGGAGCTCGCGAGCGTCGCCAGGACGGCGACCATCGCCTGCACCAGCGTGACCGCCACTATGATCACGGCCCGCACGGCCGCCGTCCGCACCGGATCGGGCAGCCGCCTCCTGCGGGCGGGCTCCTCGACCCACAACGGCGGGCGGGAGTCCACGTCCACCGCCTCTTCCCACCGGGCGGCCTCCCGGGCCTCCCCGGCCCCTATGGCCCCGCTGCTCCCCGACGCCCTGTGGCGCTCTGCCGTGCCCATCATTTCGTCACTCCCCCCGCTGCTTCGCGGCCGTTCACGAACGCACTGCGGGCCCCGGGCAGGAAGCCCTTTGGATCAACTCACCTCTGGGTGCCCGGTTCGCCGCGCTATACACCGCCTGCCGACGGCCTGCCCTCTGCATGAAGGACGAACGAGAGATCGGAAAGATTCCCCGTCCGGTTCCGCACAGCGAAGAAAATCGGCCAACTGGCATACAAGGCACGGGGGATGGGGGCGGGTGGCGTGCGCCGCTCGGTGGGACGCAATAGTCCGTAATGAAGGGACAACTGCTGACGTCCTTTTCGCGTCACGGCCGAAAAGCGTTCGGATGCGTCTTCGAGTTGCTCGTGAGTCAGTAGTAGGCTCGCGCCGTTTGTTGACGCACATGTGTGCCCCTGGCCCATGCACGGTCGCAGGGGGCCGATCTGGGGGAGGCCATGCGCTTTCGCGGGAAGTCCATCCGCCGGAAGATCGTGGCACTGCTGCTCGTGCCGCTGGTTTCCCTGACCGCGATCTGGGGTTTCGCCACCGCCATCACCGGCCGTGAGGCCGGCAGGCTCCTCGACACCGCCAACGTCGTCGAGAAGATCGGCTATCCGATCGAGGACGCGATCCGCGTCGTCCAGCAGGAACGCCGCCAGACGCTGGTGTACCTGGCCGATCCGCGCGCGTCCGACGCCCTCGCGGCGCTGCGCCGCAGCCGGACCGCGACCGACGACGTGCTCTCCGAGGTCCGCGAGAACAGCAGGGACTCCGACGTCCTCGACAGCATCGACGGCAACTCGCACACCCGCCTCACCGCGCTGGTGGACGCCTTCGACGGCATCGCGTCGCTGCGCCGCACCGTCGAAGAGGGCACGATCTCCCGGTCCGGCGCCCTGAAGATGTACACCAAGCTGATCGACCCCTGCTTCAGCCTGCTCACCACCCTCAACGGCTTCGCCGGCCTGGAGGATGTGAGCTTCGACCAGCAGGGCCGCGCGCTCGTCGGCGTCTCACGCGCGCGTGAACTGCTCTCCCGCGAGGACGCGATGGTCGGCTCGGCGCTCGTCGCCCGGCGGCTCACCAAGTCCGAGATCCAGCAGGTCGCGGAGCTCAGGGCGCAGCGCACCCTGCTGTACGAAGTGAACCTCGCGCCCCTCTCCCAGGACGAACGCGGCCGTTACGAGCGCTACTGGAACGGCGCGGAGACCACTCAGCTTCGCAAGGCGGAGAAGGACATCGTCGCCTCCACGCCCGGCGCCCCGCACAAGGTGACGTCCGCCCACTGGGACGAGACGGCCGGCCGGGTCCTCAAGCAGCTCGCCGAGCGCGACGTCGCGGCGAGCGACCGCTTCAAGGACCGCGTGGAACCGGCCGCCTTCGACGTGGTCGTGCGCCTCGTCCTGGCCGGAGTGCTCGGCCTGCTCGCCCTCCTCGTGTCGATCTTCGTCTCCGTCCGCATCGGCCGCGGTCTCATCCGCGACCTGCGCCGCCTTCGCCTGGAGGCCCACGAGGCCTCCGGCGTCCGGCTGCCCGGCGTGCTGCGCCGCCTGGCCGCGGGTGAACAGGTGGACGTCGAGACCGAGGCGCCCAGGCTCACGTACGAGAAGGACGAGATCGGGCAGGTCGGCCAGGCGCTCAACACCCTGCAGCGCGCCGCGGTCGAGGCCACCGTCAAACAGGCCGACCTGCGGCGCGGCGTCTCCGAGGTCTTCGTCAACCTCGCCCGCCGCAGCCAGGTCCTGCTGCACAAGCAGCTCACGCTCCTGGACACCATGGAGCGCAGGACGGAGGACACCGACGAACTGGCCGACCTCTTCCGCCTCGACCACCTCACCACCCGCATGCGCCGGCACGCCGAGGGCCTGGTCATCCTCTCCGGCGCCGCACCCTCGCGGCAGTGGCGCAAGCCCGTCCAGCTCATGGACGTCGTCCGCGCGGCCGTCGCCGAGGTCGAGGACTACGAGCGCATCGAGGTCCGCAGGCTGCCCCGCATCGCGGTCACCGGCCCCGCCGTCGCCGACCTCACGCACCTCATGGCCGAACTCCTGGAGAACGCCACGGTGTTCTCGCCGCCGCACACCGCGGTGCAGGTCCTCGGCGAGCACGTCGCCAACGGCTTCACCCTGGAGATCCACGACCGGGGCCTCGGCATGACCGCGGACGCCCTGCTCGACGCCAACCTCCGGCTCGCCGAGACCCCCGAGTTCGAACTGTCCGACACCGACCGGCTCGGCCTGTTCGTGGTCAGCCGGCTCGCCCAGCGCCAGCGGGTCCGCGTCTCCCTGCAGCCCTCGCCGTACGGCGGCACCACCGCCGTCGTCTTCATCCCCGAGGCCCTGCTCACCGACGACGTCCCCGACACCGGCGGCGTCGGCTTCCGGCTCGACCGCCCGCAGGCCAAGGAGCCCGCGCCGGGCGCCGACAGGGCCGCGGACCGCACCGCCGCGCTCTCCCAGGTCCCCGTGCGACTGCCCGGACTGCCCGCCTCCGTGCTCGACGGCCCCGTGGAGCTGGAGGCCCCCGTCGGCATGGCGGACCTCGACCCCTTCCCCGGTGCGCTCGGCGACGACGACAGCGAGCGCGGCGGCCTCTTCCGCCCGCGCCGCCGGGTCGCCGGCGCCCCCGGTGAGCAGCACCAGCAGGCCCGCGACGTCCGCGAGCCCGGCCGCGCCGAACCCACCCGCGCCGACGCCGCGCAGATCCGCGAGGACGATTTCGACGAGGACGCCCACACCGGCGGCCTCGTGCCGCTGCCGCGCCGCAGGACCCCGAAGCTCGTCAGGTCCAACGGCCGCCCCGTCACGCACAGCAGGCCGCAGGACGGCCGGTCCAGGGAGGGCAGGACCTCGGAGAGCCGGACGCAGGACAGCCGGTTCCCCGACGGGTTCCCCCTGGCCCCCGCGCCGGCGGACGAGACCCCGGAGCCCCCGCGGGCGTCCGGACCGCACTCCGCCTGGCCCGACCTGTCCCCGCCGCACCGCGACGTCACCGGCGACGGCACGGCGCCCGGCCTGCCCCGGCGCACCCGCCGCACCGGCCCGCAGGGCGGCGCGGTCACCGACCGCCTCGCGCAGGGCCGCGGCGCCCCGGCCGAGACCGGGCCGCGTCCCGTCCCGGCGCCCGTGGCCGACGCCGACCAGGACCGGAGCACTCCCATGACCGCCCCGGGCGGGCTGCCCCGCCGTGTCCGGCAGGCCAACCTCGCCCCGCAGTTGAAGGACGGACCCGACCTCCGCTCCGACCGCGCCGAGACCCGGCCGGAGGAGCGGGACGCCGACGAGGTACGCAGCCGCATGGCCTCGCTCCAGCGGGGCTGGCAGCGCGGCCGCGACGAGAACGCCGCGGGCGACCACGCCACCGACGGCACAGCACCAGGAACGACATCTGAGGGGGACGGTCGATGACCGCACCGAAGGCCGACGCACGCATCGCCACGACCGGGGCGGTCAGGGAGCTGAACTGGCTCCTCGACGACTTGGTGCAACGCGTCGCCAGCATCCGCAAGGCGCTCGTCCTCTCCGGCGACGGGCTGCCCACCGGCGTGTCCAAGGACCTGACCAGAGAGGACAGCGAGCACCTCGCCGCCGTCGCCTCCGGGTTCCACAGCCTCGCCAAGGGCGTCGGCAGGCACTTCGAGGCGGGCAGGGTCCGCCAGACTGTGGTCGAGCTCGACGACGCCTTCCTCTTCGTCACGGCCGCGGGCGACGGCAGCTGCCTCGCTGTCCTCGCGGACGCCGACTCCGACGTCGGCCTCGTGGCGTACGAGATGACGTTGCTGGTCAAGAGGGTGGGTGTGCACCTGGGTACGGCGCCGCGCACGGACCTGCATACGGGAGGGTAGTGGGAGGGCATGAGCCACGACGGTCGAGGAACGCAGAGGACCAACGCACTGTGGGGGACGTCTGGTACGGCCGGGACCCCGGGGACGCAGGAGACGCACCGCTGGTTCGACGACGAGGCCGGACCCGTGGTGCGCCCGTACGCCATGACGCGCGGGCGCACCACGAGCCCGGGTCAGCACCGCCTCGATCTCATCGCCGTCGTGATCGCCGAGACGCAGGTCCCCGGCGACCACGACGCGGACCGGACGCTGTCCCCGGAGCACGTGGACATCGTCGAACTCTGCCGTGACACCCCTCAGTCGGTCGCGGAACTCGCGGCCGAACTCGATCTGCCCATCGGGGTGGTGCGGGTGCTGATCGGGGATCTCGTCGACGACGAACTGGTGCACGTGACCCGTCCCGTGCCCCCGGCCGAGCTGCCGGACGAGAGTATTCTGCGCGACGTGATCAGCGGCCTACGGGCGCTCTGACCGGCGCGGCGGCGGGAGTGAGAACGTGACTGGCCGGCGGTTGCGGGGCGGCGGCAACGGACCGGCCCCGCGCGACACCACTGATGCAGGAGAAGTGAGCGATGATCTTCAGGCGTTCTGAGCGCGCCAAGGCCTCTGTCGAGCCGGTCACGCTGAAGATCCTGGTGGCCGGGGGCTTCGGCGTCGGCAAGACGACCCTGGTCGGCGCCGTCAGCGAGATCAAGCCGCTGCGCACCGAGGAGACCCTCAGTGAGGCGGGCCGCCCCGTCGACGACACCAGCGGCGTCGCGGGCAAGCACACCACCACGGTGGCCATGGACTTCGGCCGCATCACCCTGCGCGAGGACCTGGTCCTGTACCTGTTCGGCACCCCGGGCCAGGACCGCTTCTGGTTCCTCTGGGACGAGCTGGCCACCGGCGCGCTCGGCGCGGTGGTCCTCGCCGACACCCGCCGCCTCGAGGACTGCTTCGCCGCCGTCGACTACTTCGAGCGGCGCGACATTCCGTTCGTGATCGGCGTCAACTGCTTCGACGACGCCTCGCGTTACCCCGCCGAGGCCGTCCGGCAGGCCCTCGACATCGACGAGGGCGTACCCGTCGTGCTGTGCGACGCCCGGGACCGCGAGTCCGTCAAGGAAGTGCTCATCAGCGTCGTCGAACACGCCATGGCCGCCGCCGCGGCAGTCCGCGAGCCCGCCACCACCTGACCGCACGGGCGCCGCGGCGCGGGCACGGCCCGTACCCCCGCCGACCGGGGTACGGGCCGCGGCCCCACCCGGCTCAGCCCTGCCCGTCCTCCAGCCAGCCGAAGCTCCGTTCCACGGCCTTGCGCCAGTTGTGGAACTCCTTGTCCCGCGCGGTCGCCTCCATCCGCGGCGACCACTCGACGTCCCGCTGCCAGTGCGCCTTGAGTTCGTCGAGGTCGTTCCAGACACCGGTCGCGAGCCCGGCCGCGTAGGCGGCGCCCAGACATGTCGTCTCGGACACCTTCGGCCGGATCACCGGCACCCCGAGGACGTCCGCCTGGTGCTGCATCAGCAGATTGTTCTTGGTCATGCCGCCGTCCACCTTCAGGGTGGTGATCCGCACCCCGGAGTCCTGGTACATGGCGTCGACGACTTCACGGGTCTGCCAGCTCGTGGCCTCGAGGACCGCGCGCGCCAGGTGCGCCTTGGTGACGTACCGGGTCAGGCCGGTGACGACACCGCGCGCGTCCGAACGCCAGTACGGGGCATAGAGGCCGGAGAACGCCGGGACGATGTACGCTCCGCCGTTGTCGTCCACGCTCGCCGCGAGGGTCTCGATCTCGTCCGCGCTGCGGATGATGCCGAGCTGGTCGCGGAACCACTGCACCAGGGCGCCCGTGATCGCGATGGACCCCTCCAGGCAGTACACGGGCGCCTCGGAGCCGATCTTGTAACCCATGGTGGTCAGCAGCCCGTTCTTGGAGGGGACGGGCCGGCTGCCGGTGTTGAGCAGCAGGAAACTGCCGGTGCCGTACGTGTTCTTGGCCGTCCCCGTGTCGTAGCAGGCCTGCCCGAAAACGGCCGCCTGCTGGTCGCCGAGGGCGGAGGCCACGGGCACCCCGGAGAGCTGCCCCACGGCCGTCCCGAACACCTCCGAGGACGACCTGATCTCCGGCAGGACCGCCTCGGGCACGTTCATCGCCGACAGGATCGACGCGTCCCACTGGAGGGTCTCCAGGTTCATCAGCATGGTGCGGCCCGCGTTGGTGACGTCGGTGACGTGCTTGCCGCCGTCGGTGCCGCCCGTGAGGTTCCAGATCAGCCAGGAGTCGATGGTGCCGAAGGCGATCTCCCCGCGCTCCGCGCGCGCCCGCAGCCCGGGTACGTTGTCGAGCAGCCAGGCCGCCTTGGGCCCGGAGAAGTAGCTGGCGAGCGGCAGTCCGGTCCGCTCGCGGAAGCGGTCCTGGCCGTCCGTGCCGCCCAGTTCGTCGCAGAGTCCCGCGGTGCGGGTGTCCTGCCAGACGATGGCGTTGTGCACGGGCTTGCCCGTGGCCCGGTCCCACAGCACGGTCGTCTCGCGCTGGTTGGTGATGCCGAGCGCGCTGAGCTGGTCGGCGCGGAGCCCGGCCTTGGCGATCGCCCCCGCGACCACCGCCTGCACCTTGGACCAGATCTCGGTGGCGTCGTGCTCCACCCAGCCCGGCTTGGGGAAGATCTGGCGGTGCTCGCGCTGGTCCACGGCGACGATCGCGCCGTCCTGGTCGAAGATGATGCAGCGACTCGAAGTGGTGCCCTGGTCGATCGCGGCGACGAATTTCCCGTTGCTCTCCGGCATGGCTACCCCTTGATGGCCCTTGATGACCTGTGACGGGAAGACTCAGAAGGCTGCGGTGTAAATGAGACCCGCGAGGGCTCCGCCGATCAGCGGCCCCGCCACCGGGACCCAGGCGTAGCTCCAGTCGGACGTGCCCTTGTTGGGGATCGGCAGGAACGTGTGCACGATGCGCGGACCGAGGTCGCGCGCCGGGTTGATGGCGTACCCCGTGGGCCCGCCCAGCGAGAGACCGATGCCGACGACGAGGAACGCCACGATCAGCGTCTGTACGCCCGACTCGCCGAGCCCCTTGGTGAGCCCGAAGGCGAGGATGGGCAGCACCAGCGCGACGGTCGCGATGACCTCGGTGACGACGTTGGCGACGGGGTTCCGGATCTCCGGGATGGTGGAGAAGATGCCCAGCGTGGGCGTCGGCTCATGCCCGCTCGTCACCTTGTCCTTGACGCCGCGGGTGACGTTGGCGTTGAACTGCGCGAGGTACACGAGGTACGCCAGCACGGCGCCGAGCATCGCGCCGACCATCTGGCCGAGCACGTAGAGCCAGACCTTGTCCCACGTGCCGGTGTCGATGGCGATGCCGAGCGTGACGGCCGGGTTGAGGTGGCCGCCCGAGAGCGGGCCCGCGGTGTAGGCGCCCGCGAGCACGCCGAAACCCCATCCGAAGGCGATGACGACCCACCCGGAGGACTTCGCCTTCGAGTGGCTGAGCGTGACGGCGGCGCACACGCCGGCGCCGAGCAGGATCAGGATCGCGGTGCCGATGACCTCACCGATGAAGATGTCCCCGTTTGAGTACATGGCGGCTCCTAGGCCCTCGCCCGGGGCGGTGCGCCCCGGTACTCCGTGCAGGGTGCAGTTCCCACGACCGCTGCCTGGATGGGCCCGGCTGTCGGAGCCGGGGGCGGAAGTCTCCCGCATCCCGCCCGGCGTCCATGGACCAGCGCGCCGTGGCAGTCGCATCGCCGATGGGGGATACCCGGTTGACCAGGGCCTTCGTACGGGCCCTTCGCGCGCAGAGGCTCTGAGCGCCGGAGCCGAGGCGCGGCGACGCCGACTGACACCCGGAAGTGTTCACCGGCGGTGATGGAGCGTCAAGGCCGCGGACGTCAACGGTTGACCGGTGCGGACGCTTCCCCCTGACGCCCACCCTGAACGGTCCCCCGGCGTCCGTGATGGCGAGCCGCGTCCGGCGACCCGGGCCCTGCCCAAGACTTCGGCGCTCGGTGACCGCCGAGGGGCGGTGTGCCTAGCGCACGGCGATTACCGAGGACCCGTGGCCGAAGAGGCCCTGGTTCGCGGTGACCCCGACACGGGCCCCCGACACCTGCCTGGCCCCGGCAGCGCCCCGCAACTGCCAGGTCAGCTCGCACACCTGGGCGATGGCCTGCGCGGGGACCGCCTCGCCGAAGGAGGCGAGGCCTCCGCTGCTGTTCACCGGGACGCGTCCGCCCGGGGCCGTCGCCCCGTCGTGCAGCAGCTTGGCCCCCTCACCCTCGCCGCAGAGCCCCAGATCCTCGTACCACTGCAGCTCCAGCGCGGTGGACAGGTCATAGACCTCCGCCAGGGACACGTCTTCGGGGCCTATGCCCGCTTCCTCGTAGGCCGCACGCGCGATGGACGCGCGGAACGTCCGGCCGGCGGGGGCGACGGCGGCGGCCGAGTCCGTGGCGATGTCCGGCAGGTCGAGCACCGTGTTCGGATAGGTGGGCGTGACGGTGGAGACCGCGCGGACGCGCACGGGATCGGGCGCCCCGTGCCGCCGCGCGAACTCCATGCTGGACAGGACGAGGGCGGCCGCCCCGTCCGATGTGGCGCAGATGTCGAGCAGCCGCAGCGGGTCGGCGACGACGGCCGACGCGGCGACCTCGTCGGCCGTGACGGGCTTGCGGTAACGCGCGTACTCATTGAGCGCGCCCGACGCCGCGTTCTTCACCTTGACCTGCGCGAAGTCCTCCAGCGTGTCGCCGTGCACGGCCATTCTGCGCCGTGCGTAGAGCCCGAAGTAGGCGGGGTTGGTCGCGCCGAGGACGCGGAAGCGCAGCCAGTCGGGATCGTCCGGCCTGTCCCCGCCGGCGGGCCGGAAGAAGCCCTTCGGCGCCGCGTCGGCGCCGACGACCAGCACGACGTCGGCCATGCCCGCGAGGATCTGCGTACGAGCGGTGGAGATGGCCTGGGCGCCGGACGCGCACGCCGCGTACACGCTCGACACGCGTGCCCCCTGCCAGCCGAGCGCCCTGGCGAACGTGGCCCCTGCCACATACCCCGGATAGCCGCCCCTGACCGTGTCCGCGCCGACGACGGAGCCCACGGAACGCCAGTCGACCCCGGCGTCCGCGAGCGCGGCGCGGGCCGCCACCACTCCGTACTCGACGAAGCCGCGGCCCCACTTGCCCCAGGGGTGCATGCCCGCGCCGAGCACCGCCACCTCGCCGGTCACGCGCTCGCCCCCACGGGCCGCCAGTGCCAGGTCGTCCACGTCGTCTCGCCGTCCTCGTGCAGCACGCCGGGGACGACCTCCACCTCCATGCCGACCTCCAGGTCGTCGACATGGACGCCGGGAGCCGCCTGCCCGAGCACCACCATGCGCTCCGCCTCCAGCTCCACAGCGATCAACGTGTAGGGCCGCCAGGGAAGTTCCGGGTCGGAGACGTAGGGCTCGGGAGGGCGGTAGCGGCCGTCGGTGTACGACCAGACGAGGCCGCGTCGCGACAGCGGCGCCTCGGCGAGATCGCCGCCCCCGCAGCCGGGGTTGCGGCAGTGGACGTCCTCGCGGGGGAAGAACACGGCGGCACACGCCGAGCAGCGCGTGCCGAGCAGACGGAATCCCTCCCCCTCCCCGGTGAACCAGTTGGCCACTACGGGTGTGCGCGTGCGCGACACGGCTCCTCCTGGCGGCTCCGACGTCGACTGACGGCCCGTCAGAAGTGTGCCACGGGCGCTCCGATTCCGTCAGGGGGCCGTCCGCCATGAGCCGCTACCTGCCCTGCAGCGACCTCCGCGCGACGGGGAAGTCGAAGTAGGTGTCGGGGAACGGCTCGGGCTTGTACGTGAAATGCCACCACTCCTCGGGGAGATTGACGAACCCCTGTTTGGCCAGCGCGTTCCGCAGCAGGTCCCGGTGGGCGCGCTGGGCGCCCTTGATGCGCGGGTCGTCCGTGTGCGACAGCGTGTCGAAGCAGTCGAACCCCGTCCCCATGTCCACGGAGTTGTCCGGGAAGCGCTCGCCCCGGGGCCCGAAGCACGGCTTCAGCGGCTCACCGGGGATGTACGGGCGCGTGGGCAGGGCCGGGAGCCGCACGATCGTCAGATCCAGCGTCGAGCCGCGACTGTGACCGGACTTCTCCGCGATGTAGCCGTCCGCGAAGAGCCGGGACTTGTCGACATGGGGATAGAACTCCTTCTTCATGCGCTCGTCGCCCAGATCCTCGGCCCAGCGCACGAAGTGATCGACGGCCCGCTGGGGCCGATAGCAGTCGTAGACCTTCAGGGAGTAGCCCTTGCGGAGGAGTGAACGCTGCGCCTTGTGCAGCGCCTTCGCCGCGGGCTCGGTCAGGATGCACATCGGCTTCTTGTAGCCGTCGATGGGCTCGCCCACGAAGTTGTGCGGCGTGGTGTACCGCATCTCCTGGATGATCGTCGGGTCGACGTCGCGCAGCGCGACGAACTCTTCCGGAGCCTTCGGTTCGGGCTTCGCCTGCGCGGGGGAGGAGGCGGCGGCCACGGCCAGCAGCGCGACGGCGGACACGGTGAGATTCCGCAGAGCGGGGACAAAAGCTGTCATGCTCCCTGCATCTATCAGGGCCTCGGCCCACCAGGGAAGACCGACGCCACGATGATCGGATACAGTCCGCGCGTGTCCGAATCCCCACACCCAGCCAACTCCGTCCAGGGCTCCCACTGTTCGAGCTGTGGAGCACCCTACGAAGGCCATGTCTCCGGCTGGCCCCGCACCTGCGCCGCCTGCGGAGCCGTGGCCTACCGCAATCCGCTGCCCGTGGCAGTGGCCCTCCAGCCGGTGTACGACCGACAGGGCACCGGCCTCGTCGTCGTGACCCGGACGATCGCTCCCGCGCTCGGAGGCGTCGCCCTGCCCGGGGGCTTCGTCGACGACCGGGAGGACTGGCGGGACGCCGTCGTCCGTGAGCTCAAGGAAGAGACCGGCATCTGCGCCCAGAGCCGTGACGCCCGCCTGGCCGACGCCATGAGCGCACCCGACGGCTACCTCCTGCTCTTCGGCCTCCTCCCCGAGCGCCCGGTGGCCGACCTGCCGGCCAGCACGCCGACGGACGAGACGGAGGGCTGGGACGTACTGCGCCACCCGGACGAGCTGGCCTTCCCGCTGCACACGCTGGCCGCGCGGGCGTTCTTCGAGGGGCGCTACATCTGAGTCCCGCCCGCTGAACCGGCCCTGCCCCGTGCTGTGCGGGGCAGGGCCGGGGAGTGGACTCGGAAGGGCGGGCCGCTGCTCAGCCCCCGTCGCGGGGCCCGGCCGGGCTCCGCTCAGTCACCCAGCCCCCGCACCCGCACCGGCAGCCCCACGGGCCGCTCGCCCTCGGCGCCCTCCCTCTCGACGAGCACACGGCCCCCGCTCCAGCGGGCCGTGAAGCGTTCGAGTTCCGCTTCCTCCCACCCGTCACCGGCGTCGGCGACCAGAAGGCCGCCGCCCGTGCCGCCCGGCACCGGGGCCCACACCTCCAGTTCGACGCCGCCGTCGCCGCGCACCGGGATCACGGCGCCCGCGCGCGCGAGCACCGGGACACGCGACAGCGGCGCGTCGAGACGGACCCGCCCGGGCCCCTCGTACGCCCTGCCCGTCACCGTGTCGTACCAGCGCCCGCGCGGCAACCGCACCGCCCGCTCCCGCGCCCCGTCCTCCAGGACCGGCGCCACCAGCAGGGAGTCACCGAGCAAGAACGCGTCCTCGCAGTCGCGCAAAGCCCTGTCGTCGGGGCAGCCCCACCACACGGGCCGCACATACGGAGCGCCCGTACGCCGCGCCAGATGCGCCAGCGTCACGAAGTAGGGCAGCAGCCGCCTGCGCTCGTCGAGCGCCACGCGTGCGTGCCCGAGCACCTCCGTACCGAACTCCCAGGGCTCACGCCGCCCGGCGTCGATCGCCGCGTGCGTACGGAACAGCGGCAGATAGGCCCCCAGTTGGAACCAGCGCAGATACAGCTCCGGAGAAGGGCTCCCGTCGAAGCCGCCCACATCAGGGCCCGAATACGGAACACCGCACAGGCCGAGCCCCAGCACCAGCGACAGTGACGCCCGAAGCCCCGGCCACCCCGTGGAGACATCGCCGGACCACGTCCCTCCGTAGCGCTGCATTCCCGCCCACCCCGAACGCGAGAACACGAAGGGCCGCTTCTCGGGGAGCAGCGAGCGCAGCCCCTCGTACCCGGCACGCGCCATCGCGAGGCCGTACACGTTGTGCGCCTCACGGTGGTCCCCGCCGAGCCCCTCCAGGGAGTGCCGTGCCGAACGGGGCAGCGTGGCCTCGCCGAACGCGGCGAACGACACGGGTTCGTTCATGTCGTGCCAGAACCCGGCGAACCCCTGCTCCAGTCGCTCCTCGTACAGACCGGACCACCACTTACGCGCGCGTGGGTCGGTGAAATCCGGAAACACCGACTCACCCGCCCACACGACACCGCGCACCGGCCGCCCCGCCGCGTCCCGCACGAAGGCCTCGGCCTTCACCCCGCTGTCGTACAACTCGACGCCCGGCTCCGCCTTCACCGCCGGATCGACGATCGAGACGAGCTTGATCCCGCTCTCGCGCAGCTCCCGCGCCAGCTTCGGCAGCGCCGGGAAGCGCTCCTTGTCGACGGTGAACACCTGATGCGCTGCGTAGTGGTCGATGTCCAGATGCACGGCGTCCAGCGGCAGCCCGCGCTCCCGGTAGCCCGCGACGACCCGGCGCACCTCCCGCTCGCTGCCGAACCCCCACCGCGCGTGATGGTGCCCGAGCGCCCATGTCGGCGGCAGCGCGGGAGGACCGGTGAGCGAGGCCCAGGTGTGCAGCACGCGCGCGGGGGTGCCGACCACGGCCCAGCACCGCAGCGGACCGCCGTCCATCCGCACCTCGCACGCCCCGGCCCGGTCATGGCCCGAACCCGCGCCGACCGCGCCCTCACGCAGCGAGACGGCGCCCTCCCACGTGTTGTCGTGGAAGACCAGATGCGTCCCCGCGTCGGCCACCACCATCTGCACCGGCATCGTGATGTACAGCGGATCGTCCCCGGGCCCGAAGGAGCCCCCCGGATCGGTGTTCCACAGCTGGTACGTGCCGCTCCGCAGCCGCGGCCCCCCGGACCGCCCGCCGAGGCCGAAGAACCGCGCGTCCGCCGCCACCTCGGAGCGCTGCACCCAACGCGCCTCGCCGCCCCCGGCCGGCTCCCACCAGCGGGGCGGCAGATCACGCCGCAGCATCACGCCGCCGGGGGTGCGCAGTTCCACGGAGCCGTGCCGCGACACCACCACGGTCGTGCGCTCCGAGACCACCCGCCAGCCGCCCTCCTTGTCCGGTTCGAGGACCGCCCGCGGATCGGGCTCCGGACTCCCGCACGCCAGCGCGTACGACGGCTCGGGCTCCGCGCCGTCCCAGCCCCAGAAGACGGCGCCGCCGGTCGTCACCCGCACCCGCAGCTCGGACCGGGCGAACCGCACCACACCACCACCCGGCCCCGGCTCCACCTTCGTCACCGGGCCCGGCACCCGCGCGCGCTCGGCATTCCGGGCGGACAGACCGGCCGCGTCAGCCCGCCATCTGCGCCACGACGAGCGCACCGTGCGCAACCTCCGCGCCGTGCCGACCATGCCGACCGCCTTCACCGAACGCACCAGGTCACGACCGTCCATGGTGCTCACCTTGCCATCGAAAAGGCCTCCCGCATGCTCCGTTAAGCAGCCGTTCACCTGGGGTGCAGACACATGACCCGGGAGCCGACTGTGTGAGGCAGACCCTGGTGCGGCAGTCGATCACATGGCATCGTCCCCTTCAGCCGTGTTCACGCGCACATCCAGCACGTGCGCACCCCACACGCATACGACGCGTACAGTCCGGGAGCCGCCCCATGACGTCCTCAGCGAACCCTGCGCCGCTCTGGCAGCCGAGCCCGGAGAGGATCGCGGAAGCGCAGGTCACCCGCTTCCAGGCATGGGCCGCCGAGCACCACGGAGCCCCCGCCGAGGGCGGTTACGAAGCGCTGCACCGCTGGTCGGTCGCCGAGTTGGACACGTTCTGGAAAGCCGTCACCGACTGGTTCGACGTCCGCTTCGCCACCCCTTACGCGCGCGTGCTGGGCGAGCGCACCATGCCCGGCGCCGAGTGGTTCCCCGGATCGACCGTCAACTACGCCGAGCACGCCCTGCGCACCGCGGAGGACCCCGCGCGAGCGGATACCCCCGCGCTCCTGCACGTCGACGAGAGCCACGACCCGCGGCCCGTCACCTGGGCCGAGCTGCGCCGCCAGGTCGGCTCCCTGGCCGCGGAACTGCGCGCCCTCGGCGTGCGCCCCGGCGACCGCGTCAGCGGCTACCTGCCGAACATCCCGCAGGCCGTCGTCGCCCTCCTGGCCACCGCCGCCGTCGGCGGCGTCTGGACCTCCTGCGCCCCCGACTTCGGCGCCCGCAGCGTCCTCGACCGCTTCCAGCAGGTCGAGCCGGTCGTCCTGTTCACCGTCGACGGCTACCGCTACGGCGGCAAGGAACACGACCGCCGCGACACCGTCGCCGAACTCCGCTCCGAACTGCCCACCCTCCGCGCGGTCGTGCACATCCCGCTGCTCGGCACCCACGCCCCCGAAGGCACCCTGGAGTGGTCGGCCCTCACCTCCGCCGACGTGGCACCCGCCTTCGAAGCGGTGCCCTTCGACCACCCCCTGTGGGTGCTGTACTCCTCCGGCACCACAGGCCTGCCCAAAGCCATCGTCCAGTCCCAGGGCGGCATCCTCGTCGAGCACCTCAAACAACTCGGCCTGCACTGCGACCTCGGCCCCGACGACCGCTTCTTCTGGTACACCTCCACCGGCTGGATGATGTGGAACTTCCTCGTCTCCGGCCTCCTGACGGGCACCACGATCGTCCTGTACGACGGCAGCCCCGGCCACCCCGACACCGGTGCCCAGTGGCGCATCGCCGAACGCACCGGAGCCACCCTCTACGGCACATCGGCCGCCTACGTCATGGCCTGCCGCAAGGCCGGCGTCCACCCGGCCCGCGACTTCGACCTCTCGCGCGTCAAGTGCGTCGCCACGACCGGCTCCCCCCTGCCCCCCGACGGCTTCCGCTGGCTGCACGACGAGTTCGCCGGCACCCCGGGCGGCCTGTGGACGGCCTCGGTCAGCGGCGGCACCGACGTCTGCTCCTGCTTCGCGGGCGCCGTGCCCACGCTCCCCGTCCACATCGGGGAACTCCAGGCGCCCTGCCTCGGCACGGACCTCCAGTCCTGGGACCCCCAGGGCAAGCCGCTCGTCGACGAGGTCGGGGAACTGGTCGTCACCAACCCGATGCCGTCCATGCCCATCCGCTTCTGGAACGACCCGGACGGCACCCGCTACCACGACAGCTACTTCGACACCTACCCCGGCGTCTGGCGCCACGGCGACTGGATCACCCTCACCTCACGCGGCTCGGTGATCATCCACGGCCGCTCCGACTCCACGCTCAACCGCCAGGGCGTCCGCATGGGCTCCGCCGACATCTACGAAGCCGTCGAACGCCTCCCCGAGATCCGCGAGTCCCTCGTCATCGGCGTCGAACAGCCCGACGGCGGCTACTGGATGCCGCTCTTCGTCCACCTCGCCCCGGGCGCCACCCTCGACGACACCCTGCGCGACCGCATCAAGCGCATCATCCGCGAACAGCTCTCCCCGCGCCACGTCCCCGACGAGGTCATCGAGGTCCCCGGCGTCCCGCACACCCTCACGGGCAAGCGCATCGAGGTCCCGGTCAAGCGCCTCCTGCAGGGAACCCCGCTGGACAAGGCGGTCAACGCGGGCTCGGTCGACGACCTCGACCTCCTGCGGTTCTACGAGGACCTCGCCCGCAACCGCCCCTGACAGCCGTCCCCGCAGCTCAGCGCCTGTTGTCAGTACCGCCGGTTACGGTGAGTGAGCATTGATCGACCGAGCGCAGGGGGACAAGATGGCGCCCACCCGTCACGACACGATGCGACGCGCACTGCGCCGCGAAGTCGCCGGAACCATCGGCCTGTTGGCCGACGAGGAGGACTTCGCGGCCATGCGCCGCTACCGCACCTTCACCTTCGACGACCACGAGACCTACCTCCAGCAGGTCGAAGCCCTGCTCAGAACCCTCGCCGCCCAGGGCCGCCACACCGCCGTCGTCCTCTTCGACCCCGAGGAGTACGAGGAGTACTGCGCGGAGGCCGGCCTGAACCCGGACACCCCCGACAGCCGCACCCGCTTCACCGCCGAACTGGCCTCGGGCGGCCCCACCGTCCCGTACGAGGGCCAGCCCCTCACCGACCTCCTGCCCGACCTGGTCGACGAGGCGGTCCGCAAGGCCACCTGGGAGTACGCGACGATGGCGCTCGCCCGCAGCGGCACCTGCGCCACCTGCGGCGAGGACATCGGGCAGGCCGCCTTCGCCCGCGCCTCACAGCTGATCACCCGCGCCGTGGACACCTCTGCCCCCGGCACCCGGCACCTGGTGTGCAGCGTCCCCGCGGAGAACCAGACCCTCCTCGCCGCCCTGCACATCGAGATCGACGCGGACGGCGGCGCCCGGCTCGACGACACCGAGGTCCTGGAGTTCGCCACGGTCCTCGCGGTCGGCGTCGCCACCCGGCGCGCGGCCGGCATGGTGCTCCGCACCAGCGCCGAGGGCGCCCGGGACCGCGTCCAGGGCTGGCGCATGCACGAAGGGAGCTTCCGGCCCCTCACCGCGGCCGAGGTCTTCGACGCCTACTGCACCGACGCCATCACCGGAGAGCTGATCTCCCCGGAGTCCGGCGTCGACTACTGCGCGGCCTTCGCCCTGGAGGACGAGACGCCCGAGGGAGGACACACCCACTGAACGCCCGAGGGGCGCCCCACCCCCTCGGGTGGAACGCCCCTCGGCGACACGGAACGGCTCGGCTACTCGCCGGACAGCACCGCCTGGGCGGCCTTGCGGGCTTCCTCGGCGGTGTCCACGGCACGCGCCGCCGACGCGGCGCGCTCGCACTGCGCCAGCGTGTACTTGCCGAGCGTCGCCCGCACATAAGGAATGGACGCCGCACCCATCGACAGGGAGGTGACACCCAGGCCGGTGAGGACACAGGCGAGCAGCGGGTCGGACGCCGCCTCACCGCACACGCCACAGCTCTTGCCCTCGGCACGCGCCGCCTCGGCGGAGAGCGCGACCAGGTCGAGCAGCGCGGGCTGCCACGGGTCCTGGAGACGGGACACGGCACCCACCTGCCGGTCGGCGGCGAAGGTGTACTGTGCCAGGTCGTTCGTGCCCAGCGACAGGAACTCGACTTCCTGGAGGATCGAGCGAGCCCGCAGCGCCGCCGAGGGAATCTCGACCATGGCTCCGAACTTCGCCCGCAGGCCCGCTTCGCGGCACGCGTCCGCGAACGCCTTGGCGTCCGTGCGGTCCGCGACCATCGGGGCCATGACCTCGAGGTAGACGGGCAGCCCCTCGGACGCCTTGGCCAGCGCGGTGAGCTGCGTGCGCAGCACCTCCGGGTGGTCGAGCAGCGACCGCAGGCCACGCACACCGAGCGCCGGATTCGGCTCCTCGCCCGGTGTCAGGAAGTCCAGCGGCTTGTCCGCTCCGGCGTCGAGCACGCGCACGACGACACGACCCTCCGGGAAGGCCTCGAGCACCTTGCGGTACGCCTCGACCTGAGTCTCCTCCGACGGAGCCTTGCTGCTGTCGTCGAGAAAGAGGAACTCGGTGCGGAACAGACCCACGCCTTCGGCGCCGGCCTCCACCGCGGCGGGCACGTCGGCGGGACCGCCGACGTTCGCGAGCAGCGGCACCTTGTGGCCGTCGGACGTGGCGCCCGGACCGGTCGACGCGGCCAGCGCGGCCTTGCGCTCGGCGGCGGCGGACTCGAGCTGCGCGCGCTTCTCCGCGCTCGGCTCCACGAAGATCTCACCGGTGCTGCCGTCGACGGCGACGACGCAGCCCTCGGCCAGCTCCCCGGCGCCCGGCAGCGCCACGACGGCCGGCACACCGAGCGCCCGCGCGAGGATCGCGCTGTGGCTGGTGGGCCCGCCCTCCTCCGTGACGAAGCCGAGGACGAGAGCCGGGTCGAGCAGCGCGGTGTCCGCGGGAGCGAGGTCACGCGCGATCAGTACGTACGGCTCGTCGCTGTCCGGCACACCCGGCATGGGAACACCGAGCAGCCGGGCGACGATGCGGTTCCGCACGTCGTCGAGGTCCGCCACGCGCCCGGCCATGTACTCGCCGGCGCCGGCCAGCAGCTCGCGGTAGTGGGAGAACGCGTCGTAGACGGCACGCTCGGCCGTGCTGCCGACGGTGATGCGCCGGTCGACGTCGGCGATGAGCTCCGGGTCCTGGGCGATCATGGCCTGCGCCTCCAGCACCGCCTGCGCCTCACCCCCGGCCAGATTGCCGCGCGCCATCAGGTCGGCGGCCACAGCTTCCACGGCCTGGCGGGCGCGCCCCTGTTCGCGCTCCGCCTCCTCCGCGGGAATCTGCTTGGCCGGCGGCTCGAGAACGGCCGTCCCCATGTGCCGAACCTCGCCGATCGCCACACCGTGGCTGACACCGACGCCTCGCAGCGTTGTCTCCATCAAACCCGTCTCCGATAGTGCGGCGGACCCGGCCGCCGCGGTGGTTGTACTGTCCGCCGTCAGCGACGGCGATGACGTCACTGCCAGCTGAAGAGTTCGTCGCCGGACTTGACGTCGCCGGCCTCCACCAGCCCGGAGAGGGACTCGGCCGTGGCTTCGAGCGCCACGACCGGGCAGACCGGGGACTTGCCGGCGGCCTCGACGGCGGCCGGGTCCCAGCGGACCACGGACTGACCGCGCCGCACGGTGTCCCCCTTGTTGACGAGAAGCTCGAAGCCCTCACCATTGAGCTGGACCGTGTCGATGCCGAGGTGGGTGAGGACGCCGTGACCCTGGTCGTCCACCACCACGAACGCGTGCGGGTGGAGGGAGACGACGATGCCGTCCACCGGGGAGACCGCGTCGGAAGCCTCGCGCACGGGGTCAATGGCAGTGCCCGGACCGACCATCGCGCCTGAGAACACGGGATCCGGTACTGCGGGGAGTCCGATGGCGCGTCCTGCAAGCGGAGATGAAACGATGGTCATGGCAAGCCTCCCAGGGGGTGGAGATTCGTGGCCGTCGTCGCTACCTGTCCCGGACGACGCGCGCTGTTCAGAAGCGTAAGTCATAAGAAGTCCCAGTTCCGCATGAGTGGTCCCGGTTGGCAGACGTAGAAGCACAGCACGAACGATTTGCGCCCACACGGGACGCGATGTAGAGTCGTAGACCTGCTTGAGGCCATGGAGCGCGGTCAAGCGCCCCGCCTCGGCGGCATCCATCAGTTCAGATCCTATCCCTGAGTCTGGTTCCGCATGTCTGCGGTGATCGTGGTCAGAGAGACGAACAAGACCTGATAAAGTCTGAACCGCCGGAAAGGGAAACGCGAGAGCCGAAAGGCCGAGCGGGAACCGGAAAGGCACCGAGGAAATCGGACACGAAAGAGTCTGATAGAGTCGGAAACGCAAGAACAAAAGAAACACCGAAGGGAAGCGCCCGGAGGAAAGCCCGCAAGGGTGAGTACAAAGGAAGCGTCCGTTCCTTGAGAACTCAACAGCGTGCCAAAAGTCAACGCCAGATATGTTGATACCCCGACTCACTTCGGTGAGTTGAGGTTCCTTTGAAAAAGTCCTGTACGGCATGACCGTGCAGGCAGCACAGCGAGGACGCTGTGAACCGGGGGGATTATTCCTCTCCCTGGTTCCGCTCTCGTGGTGTTCATCCCGGTAACGGGAAAACATTCACGGAGAGTTTGATCCTGGCTCAGGACGAACGCTGGCGGCGTGCTTAACACATGCAAGTCGAACGATGAAGCCCTTCGGGGTGGATTAGTGGCGAACGGGTGAGTAACACGTGGGCAATCTGCCCTTCACTCTGGGACAAGCCCTGGAAACGGGGTCTAATACCGGATAACACTCTCTCTCGCATGGGAGAGGGTTGAAAGCTCCGGCGGTGAAGGATGAGCCCGCGGCCTATCAGCTAGTTGGTGAGGTAGAAGCTCACCAAGGCGACGACGGGTAGCCGGCCTGAGAGGGCGACCGGCCACACTGGGACTGAGACACGGCCCAGACTCCTACGGGAGGCAGCAGTGGGGAATATTGCACAATGGGCGAAAGCCTGATGCAGCGACGCCGCGTGAGGGATGACGGCCTTCGGGTTGTAAACCTCTTTCAGCAGGGAAGAAGCGAAAGTGACGGTACCTGCAGAAGAAGCGCCGGCTAACTACGTGCCAGCAGCCGCGGTAATACGTAGGGCGCAAGCGTTGTCCGGAATTATTGGGCGTAAAGAGCTCGTAGGCGGCTTGTCACGTCGGTTGTGAAAGCCCGGGGCTTAACCCCGGGTCTGCAGTCGATACGGGCAGGCTAGAGTTCGGTAGGGGAGATCGGAATTCCTGGTGTAGCGGTGAAATGCGCAGATATCAGGAGGAACACCGGTGGCGAAGGCGGATCTCTGGGCCGATACTGACGCTGAGGAGCGAAAGCGTGGGGAGCGAACAGGATTAGATACCCTGGTAGTCCACGCCGTAAACGGTGGGAACTAGGTGTGGGCGACATTCCACGTCGTCCGTGCCGCAGCTAACGCATTAAGTTCCCCGCCTGGGGAGTACGGCCGCAAGGCTAAAACTCAAAGGAATTGACGGGGGCCCGCACAAGCGGCGGAGCATGTGGCTTAATTCGACGCAACGCGAAGAACCTTACCAAGGCTTGACATACACCGGAAAGCATCAGAGATGGTGCCCCCCTTGTGGTCGGTGTACAGGTGGTGCATGGCTGTCGTCAGCTCGTGTCGTGAGATGTTGGGTTAAGTCCCGCAACGAGCGCAACCCTTGTCCCGTGTTGCCAGCAAGCCCCTTCGGGGGTGTTGGGGACTCACGGGAGACCGCCGGGGTCAACTCGGAGGAAGGTGGGGACGACGTCAAGTCATCATGCCCCTTATGTCTTGGGCTGCACACGTGCTACAATGGCCGGTACAATGAGCTGCGATACCGCGAGGTGGAGCGAATCTCAAAAAGCCGGTCTCAGTTCGGATTGGGGTCTGCAACTCGACCCCATGAAGTCGGAGTCGCTAGTAATCGCAGATCAGCATTGCTGCGGTGAATACGTTCCCGGGCCTTGTACACACCGCCCGTCACGTCACGAAAGTCGGTAACACCCGAAGCCGGTGGCCCAACCCCTTGTGGGAGGGAGCTGTCGAAGGTGGGACTGGCGATTGGGACGAAGTCGTAACAAGGTAGCCGTACCGGAAGGTGCGGCTGGATCACCTCCTTTCTAAGGAGCACTTCTAGGCTGCTTCGGCAGTCCAGGGGCCAGTTCATCAGCGAACGTCTGATGCTGGTTGCTCATGGGTGGAACGTTGACTACTCGGCCTGGTTTCCGGGTCGGAGGCTGCAAGTACTGCTCGTCAGAGCGTGGAAAGCA
>NZ_QEXM01000039.1 GCF_004127445.1 Streptomyces alfalfae | reverse complement strand
CCCCGCCCCCGCTCCCCCGTCGGCATCCGTCAGGAAACCTCCGCCATGTTCCGCTTCCTCCTCCGCCGCATCGTCGGCGGCGCGGTGATTCTGCTGATCATCAGCGCCATCGTCTTCCTCCTCTTCTATGCCGCCCCGCGTGACCCCGCGCGTCTGGCCTGCGGCAAGGTCTGTACCCCCGAGACCCTGGCGCTGGTGCAGAAGAACCTGGGGATCGCCGACCCGCTCCCGGTGCAGTACTGGCACTGGTTCGAGGGCCTCTTCGTGGGCCGCGACTACGCGACGTTCGGAAACTGCCCCGCCCCCTGCCTCGGCTACTCGTTCCGCAACAGCGAGCCCGTCCTCGGCACCATCCTGGACCGCTTCCCGACCACCATCTCGCTCTCGCTCGGCAGCGCCGCCGTCTTCGTCGTCTTCGGCGTCGGCACCGGCATGCTCGCCGCGGTCAAGCAGGGCAAGGCGCTCGACAAGATCGCGTCGTCCGCGTCCCTGATCGGCTCCTCGCTGCAGATCTACATCGTCGGCGTCTTCGCCATCTACCTCTTCACCAATCAGCTCGGCTGGCTGGAGCGGCCCTCGTACACACCGTTCACCGACGACCCCGGGGCCTGGTTCGCCGGGCTCCTGCTGCCGTGGATCGTCCTCTCGGTCATCTTCACCGCGAACTACACCCGCATGACCCGCTCCCAGTTGGTCGAGACGCTCAGCGAGGACTACGTCCGCACCGCGAGGGCCAAGGGGCTCTCGTCCCGCACGGTCTTCTTCCGCTTCGCCTGGCGCGGCGCCATGGGCCCGATCGTGACCATCTTCGGCCTCGACCTGGGTGTGCTCTTCGGCGGCGCGATCATCACCGAGAAGACGTTCAACCTGCACGGCATCGGCGAACTCTCGGTCAAGGCCGTGAGCACCAGCGACCTGCCCATGCTGCTCGGCGTCGTCCTGGTGGCCGCGGCGGCGATCCTCATCTTCAACATCATCGTCGACGCGGTGTACGCCCTCATCGACCCGCGCGTGCGCCTCGCCTAGGAGCCGGACCCATGAGCACCCCCTTCCTCTCCGTACGCGATCTGCGCGTCCACTTCTCCACCGAGGACGGCATGGTCAAGGCCGTGGACGGCCTCGACTTCGAGCTGGAGAAGGGCAAGACCCTCGGCATCGTGGGCGAGTCCGGTTCCGGCAAGTCGGTGACCAACCTCGCCATCCTGGGCCTGCACCACAAGGACAGCACCGCGATCGACGGCGAGATCCTGCTCGACGGGCAGGAGCTCCTCACCGCCACCGAGCGGGAGCTGGAGCGGCTGCGCGGCAACAAGATGGCGATGATCTTCCAGGACGCCCTCGCCTCGCTGTCGCCGTACCACACCATCGGCCGGCAGATCGGCGAGACGTACCGCAAGCACACCGGAGCCTCCAAGAAGGAGGCGCGGGCGCGGTCGATCGAGATGCTGACGAAGGTCGGCATCCCGCAGCCCGATCTGCGCGTGGACGACTACCCGCACCAGTTCTCCGGCGGTATGCGCCAGCGGGCGATGATCGCCATGTCGCTGGTCTGCAACCCTGCGCTGCTGATCGCCGACGAGCCGACCACGGCCCTCGACGTGACGGTCCAGGCCCAGATCATGGACCTGCTCAAGGACCTCCAGCAGGAGTTCGGCACGGCGATCATCTTCATCACCCACGACCTCGGCGTCATCGCCGACATCGCGGACGACGTCCTGGTGATGTACGGCGGCCGGTGCGTGGAGCGCGGCAGCAAGAAGGAGGTGCTGCGGGCGCCGCGGCATCCGTACACCTGGGGTCTGCTGGGCTCGATGCCGACCCTCGAAGGCCCGGTGGACGTCCCCCTCTCCCCCATCCCCGGCACCCCGCCGAGCCTCCTGAACCCGCCCACCGGGTGCCGCTTCCACCCGCGGTGCGCGTTCACCGAGCAGGTCGGGGGCGAGCGCTGCTCTCGGGAGCTGCCGCTCCTGGAGATCAACGGGGGGCGGGGCTCCGCCTGCCACCTCACCGATGCGCAGCGGACGGAGTTCTTCGCGGACTTCGCGGGCTCGCGGACCGACTGACGCTGACGCCGCCGTCGCCGTCGCCGCCGCGCAAGGGCCGACTGCCGCTGACGCCGACGCCGTACAAGAACCGACTGACGACCGACGTAATCGAGACGGGATCCACCACGATGAGCAGCACCACACCCCCTCCTCTCCTGGACGTCAGCGGGCTGACCAAGCACTTTCCCGTCATGGGCGGTTTCCCGTTCAAGCGGAGGATCGGTGCCGTGCAGGCCGTCGACGGCCTGGACTTCACCGTGGGCGAGGGCGAGAGCCTGGGCCTGGTCGGCGAGTCTGGCTGCGGCAAGTCGACGACGGGCCGTCTGATCACGCGCCTTTTGGAGCCGACCGGCGGAAAGATCTCCTACCGCGGCCAGGACATCACGCACGCCTCCCGCAAGCAGCTCGCGCCGGTCCGCTCGGAGATCCAGATGATCTTCCAGGACCCGTACGCGTCGCTGAACCCGCGGCAGACGGTCGGCAAGATCATCTCGGGTCCGATGGAGGTCAACGACATCAACCCCGCGGGTGGCCGCGAGGCGCGGGTCCGCGAGCTCCTGGAGACGGTCGGTCTCAACCCGGAGCACTACAACCGCTTCCCGCACGAGTTCTCGGGCGGTCAGCGCCAGCGCATCGGGGTCGCGCGTGCGCTGGCCCTCGAACCGAAGCTGATCGTCGCGGACGAGCCGGTGTCGGCCCTCGACGTCTCGATCCAGGCGCAGGTGGTGAACCTGCTGCAGAAGCTCCAGAAGGACCTGGGCATCGCCTTCCTCTTCATCGCCCACGACCTGGCGGTGGTGCGGCACTTCTCGCAGCGCGTCGCCGTCATGTACCTGGGCCGGATCGTGGAAATCGCGGACCGCGAGGACCTGTACGGCAATCCGCGCCACCCGTACACCAGGGCGCTCCTGTCCGCTGTCCCCGAGGCCACGGCGGACGACACCCCGCGCCGCGAGCGCATCCTCCTGACGGGCGACGTCCCGTCCCCCGTCAACCCGCCCTCCGGGTGCCGCTTCCGTACGCGGTGCTGGAAGGCCACGGAGAAGTGCGCGTCGGAGGACCCGCCGCTGGTCCGGGTGGACGGCAACCGGGAGGGCCACCTGACGGCGTGCCACTATCCCGAGGACACGGCCGGCCTGGCGGTCCCGGCGGCCCGCAAGTCCCTCTGACTCCCGGTCCGGGCCCGGCCCTGACCACTCCGGGCCCCGCCGCCTGGAACCGGCCCGCCCTCCCCCTTGACCCGAGCGGGGCGGGGCCGGTTCTGGGGGCGGTCGGTTCTGGGGGGTGGGTGGGTTCATTCCGCCGGGGCGCTGGTGCGGCCCCCGGGGGCTTTGGCCGGGCGGGGGCGTTGGTTGCTTGCCGGGGCCGCCCGGTTCTGCGGGAGTGTGGCGGTTCCGCCCCGCCAGTGAAGGGCGCTCCGCTTCGCTACGCGTCGGCTGCGCCGATGTCCCTTCGGGCCACCCTTGACTGCCGGCGCTCCACCGCGAGCTGCAAGTGTCCGGGCGGCCGGGGTGGGGCGTCGGGGTCTGGTGGGTTGGGGGTGCGGTTTCCCTGCCGGGTGCGGACTGGTTCTTCTGGCGTGGGCGTCACGGGGTGGCGGGTTGCTGCCGGTCCGGGGGCCTGGCGGAGTGGGTCATCGGCTTTCGCTGCCGAGTGCGGACTAGTTCTTCTGGTGCGGACGTCACGGGGTGGCCGGTGGTCGTCGCCCGTCCGGCGGCCTGGCCTGGGTGGGCCGCCGGCTTTCGCTGCCGGGTGCGGACTGGTTCTTCTGGTGCGGACGTCACGGGGTGACCGGTTGCCGCCCGTCCGGCGGCCCGGCCTGGGTGGGCCATCGGCTGTCCCCGCCGGGTGCGGACTAGTCCTTCTGGTGTGGGCGACACAGGGTGCCGGTTGCCGCCGGGCGAGCGGCTCAGCTTTGGCGGTCATCGACCATCACCGCCGACTGCGGATTGGTTCTTCCAATGCGGGCGTGACGGAGGCTGGTCACCGTCGGCGGCCTGCCCTGAGTGGGTGTCGGCTTTCACCGCCGGGCGCAGACCGGTTCGCCGGTCCCTCGGCTTCGCCCGTGCGCGGGGCCACGCCGCGCGGGGCTTCCGGGTGCAAGCCGTCGCGGCGGTGCGGCGGACGGTACCCGCCAGTGCGTTGCACCGCATCACACCGCATGGCAGTGCAGGGAGGGCTCACTGCCGAAACCGGCTACCTGCTTCTGACCTGCTGTTTCTCTGGCAGCAGGGGGGTGACCTTTGTGCCGTCCCCCCGATCCTTGCGAGTCGGGTCGGGTCGGGTCGCGGGGTGGATTGCCCGTCAGGGCCGCCGGGGGCCTGGACGTCCTCAGCCAAGGCCTCGGCTGGGCAGCCACCGCACGTCCCCAGGCCATCACGCCCCGCCTCCCCGCTCCCGCACCCCGGCCGCGAGGCTCCTGGGATGGCCCGGTGCCGGTGATGGGCCGTCCGTGTCGGGGGGGTGGCGTGGGCGGGACCTACTTTGCTGAGGGCGTATTCGGTGCCGCGCGCGCCCCTCGTAGGGTGAAACGCAACTTGCGCGAAGTTGGTGCCCCGCCCGCCGAGCGGGAGTGGGCGTCCCCTTCCCGGCACACCGCCAGGCGTCGCCCGCCGAACGAGCGCTGCCCCTCACCCGCGCACCGTATGGACCGGACCCCACCCGGCCGCGCCCCTAACACGACCACCGCCCCACGCCGCCCCTTACCCCTCACCCGCGCACCGTATGAACCGGACCGCACCCGGCCACGACACCCGCCACCGCCACCGAAGCGGAGCCGCCTGCCGGGCTGAGCGCTGCCCCTGTCCCGCGCACCGTATGGGCCGGTCGGCAGTCGGCCGTGAGGCCCGGCACTGCCATCGGAGCGGAGCCGCCTGCCGGGCTGAGCGCTGCCCCTGTCCCGCGCACCGTATGGCCCGGACCGCACCCGGCAGCGACACCCGACACTGCCGCCGGAGCCGAGCCGGTCCACCCGGCCGAGCCGCCCCACACCTCGCCGAGGCTGCGACGAACCAGTCCGCACCCGGCAGCGAAAGCCGATGACCCACCCGGCCAGGCCCCCGGACCGGCGGCAACCCGCCACCCCGTGACGCCCACGCCAGAAGAACCAGTCCGCACCCGGCAGGGAAACCGCACCCCCAACCCACCAGACCCCGACGCCCCACCCCGGCCGCCCGGACACTTGCAGCTCGCGGTGGAGCGCCGGCAGTCAAGGGTGGCCCGAAGGGACATCGGCGCAGCCGACGCGTAGCGAAGCGGAGCGCCCTTCACTGGCGGGGCGGAACCGCCACACTCCCGCAGAACCGGGCGGCCCCGGTCACCGAGCAGCGCCCCCGGCCCCCCGAAGCCTCGCGTGCAGTTCCACGTCGTACCGCACGCCCCCGTACACCAGCTTCTCCCGCTGCAGGCCCTCCACCGTGAAGCCCGCCGCCCGCGCCACCGCGCACGAGGCCGGGTTGTTCGTGCGGTGGCCCAGTTCCAGGCGGTGGAGGCGGAGGTCGGTGAAGGCCCAGTCCGTGAGGGCCCGCAGGCCCGCCGTGGCGGTTCCCCGGCCTCGGGCCGCGAGGGACGTCCAGTACGAGACCCAGGCCGTGCCGTGCACGCGGTTCACCGCGCTCACCGCCACGTTGCCCAGCGGCACGTCCGCCTCGTCCACTACCGCGAAGGCGTACGCGGTCCCCGCCTCCCGGTCCGCCGCCCGGCGTTCGATCCAGCGGGACGCCGCCGCGAGGGAGTCGACGGGGCGGTCCGCCTGGCGGTCCATCTCCGGGGCCGAGAAGGCCGCCAGGACCGTGGCGGCGTCCCCCGGCCGCCAGGCCCGCAGGGTCGGCTGGGTGAGCACGGCGTGCCTCCTGGTGGGAGTGAATACGCGATACGTGAGGGCGCCCCCGGCCGAAAAACAGCCGGGGGCGCCCTCATTCACGTACGGCCGAAGGACCGTGGCAAGCGGATTACGCCGCCGTCACCACGTTCTTCTCCTCCGCGAAGTGGCACGCGGACTCGTGCGCCGCGGGCGTGTCCTGGCCCTTGAAGCGCTCGGGGACCGCGAGGAGCGGGACCTCCTCGGCGCACTTGTCCTCCGCCTTCCAGCAGCGGGTGCGGAAGCGGCAGCCCGACGGCGGGTTGGCCGGGGACGGGACGTCGCCGGTGAGGATGATCCGCTCGCGGCCCTCGCGGGCCTCCGGGTCCGGGACGGGGACCGCGGAGAGCAGCGCCTGCGTGTACGGGTGCGTCGGGTGGTCGTAGATCTGCTCGTCCGAGCCGATCTCCGCCATCTTGCCGAGGTACATCACGCCCACGCGGTCCGAGATGTGCCGGACGATCGACAGGTCGTGCGCGATGAAGAGGTAGGACAGGTTGAACTCGTCCTGGAGCTTCTCCATCAGGTTGATGACCTGGGCCTGGACGGAGACGTCCAGGGCCGAGACCGGCTCGTCGCAGATGATGATCTCGGGGTTGAGGGCCAGACCGCGCGCGATGCCGATGCGCTGGCGCTGGCCGCCCGAGAACTGGTGCGGGTAGCGGTTGATGTACTCCGGGTTCAGGCCGACGACGTCCAGGAGCTCCTGGACCTTCTGCCGGCGCGACCCCTTCGGGGCCACCTCGGGGTGGATCTCGAAGGGCTCCCCGATGATGTCGCCCACCGTCATACGGGGGTTGAGCGAGGTGTACGGGTCCTGGAACACCATCTGGATGTTGCGGCGGACCGCCTTCAGGGCGCGGCCCGTCAGCTTGGTGATGTCCTGGCCCTTGTAGAAGACCTCGCCGGCCGTGGCCCGCTCCAGGGTCATCAGGAGCTTGGCGACCGTGGACTTGCCACAGCCGGACTCGCCCACGATGCCCAGCGTCTCGCCCTGGTACAGGTCGAACGAGATGCCGTCGACCGCCTTGACGGCGCCGATCTGCTTCTTGATCAGGATTCCCTGGGTGAGAGGGAAGTGCTTGACCAGGTTGCGGACCTGGAGGATGGGCTCGCCGCGCTCCACCGGGGCCTCGATGGCCGCGACGGCCTCGGTCTCGGTGGAGGCCTCGGCCTTCTCCACGTCGGAGACGTTCGGGGTGGCGTCGGCGGGCCCGTCCGTCTTCGAAGTCTTCGAAGCCTTCGTCGGCTCAGCCATGGATCGTCTCCTTCCAGAAGTGGCACGCGCTGCCGCGGCCCGGCAGCTCCGTGCCGTCCTGCTCGGTGACCGACACCAGGGCCGGGATCTCCGTGCGGCAGACGTCCTGCGCCTTGGGGCAGCGCGGGTTGAACGCACAACCGCTGGGGATCTTGAGCAGGTTGGGCGGCAGGCCCTTGATCGCGTAGAGCTCCTGGCCCTTCTGGTCCAGGCGCGGGATCGAGTCGAGGAGGCCACGGGTGTACGGGTGCGCGGGGCGCTTGTACAGCTCGTGGACGGGTGCCGTCTCGACGATGCGGCCCGCGTACATGACCGCGATCTTGTCCGCGACGTCGGCGACGACGCCGAGGTCGTGGGTGATGAGGATCAGGCCCATGTTGTACTCACGCTGCAGCTCCGCGAGCAGGTCCATGACCTGGGCCTGGACCGTCACGTCGAGCGCCGTGGTGGGCTCGTCCGCGATGATCAGGTCGGGCTCCAGGGCGAGCGCCATCGCGATCATGATGCGCTGGCGCATGCCGCCGGAGAACTGGTGGGGGTAGTCGTTCACCCGCTCCTTGGCGGCCGGGATCTTGACCTTGTCCATCAGCTCGACGGCCTTGGCCTTGGCTTCCTTGCGGCTCAGGCCCTCGTGCACCCGGAACATCTCGCCGAGCTGGTAGCCCACCGAGAGGACGGGGTTCAGCGAGGAGAGCGCGTCCTGGAAGATCATGGCGATCTTGCGGCCGCGGATCTTCCTGCGCTCCTCGCCGGACATCTTCAGCATGTCCTGGCCGCGGAAGAGGATCTCGCCCTGCGGGATCTTTCCGGGCGGCATGTCGAGGATGCCCATGATGGCCTGGGCGGTCACGGACTTGCCGGAGCCCGACTCGCCGAGGACGGCGAGCGTCTCGCCCGCGTCCACGCTGTAGTTGACGCCGTTGACGGCCTTGACCACACCGTCGCGGGTGTGGAACTCGACGTGCAGGTCCTTCACGTCCAGGAGGCGGCCACTCTTCTCCTCGCCCGAGCGGGGGGCGGGGATCGAGTCTTCCTTGATGTCGATGCTGGTCACGTTTACGCCTCCCTCAGCGCAGCTTCGGGTCGAGGGCTTCGCGTACGGCGTCACCCATCATGATGAACGCCAACACCGTGATGCTCAGCATTCCTGCCGGGAAGAACAGCGTGTGCGGGTTGTTGCGGATGTCGGCCAGGGCGTCGGAGATGTCCCCGCCCCATGAGAGCGCGTCGCCGCCGAAGCCGAGACCCAGGAAGGACAGCGTCGACTCCGCGACGATGTACGTGCCCAGGGCGATGGTGGCGATGACGATGACCGGAGCGATCGCGTTCGGCAGGATGTGCCGGAACAGGATGCGCTTGGTGCCCGCGCCGAGCGCCTTCGCCGCCATGACGTAGTCCGCGTGCCGGGTGGTGATCACCGCGCCGCGCATCACGCGGGCGATCTGCGTCCAGCCCAGGAAGGCGAGGGCGCCGGTGATGACCCAGACGTTCCGCTCGGTGAAGGCGTTCAGGACGACCATCGCGCCGAGCAGGAACGGGATGCCGAAGAAGACGTCCGTGAGGCGCGAGAGCAGGCTGTCGATGAAGCCGCCGAAGTATCCGGCCAGCATGCCGACCAGGCCGCCGAAGACGGTGACCAGGATGGTCACGCCGAAGCCGACCACGATCGAGTTGCGGGCGCCGTAGACCACGCGGGCGTAGATGCTGCGGCCCTGGCGGTCGTAGCCGAACCAGTCCGGCTGGAAGACGTGACCGAAGTTCGGCTTCTGCAGGAAGTGGTTCGTCAGGTCGCCGGACCGCGGGTCGGCGCTGGTGAACATGCCGGGGAAGGCCGCGACCAGCAGGACGACGAAGATCAGCAGCGCGGAGACGATGAAGAGCGGCCGGCGGCGCAGGTCGCGCCAGGCGTCGCCCCACAGGCTGCGCGGCTTGCCCGCCGCCTCCACGGTGTCCACGGCCTTGGCGTCGGCGTCGGCGATCGCCACGGCGTGTGCCTCGTCCGTGGCCGGGGTCTTGGTGAGGTCAGGCATAACGGATCCTCGGGTCAAGAACGGCGTAGAGCAGGTCGACGACGAGGCTCGCGAGGAGGTACACGAGCACCAGGACCGTCACGATGCCGACGATGACGGCGCCCTCACGGTTGCCCAGCGCGTCGAACAGCAGGTTGCCGACACCGGTCACGTTGAAGATGCCCTCGGTGATCACCGCGCCGCCCATGAGGGTGCCGATGTCGGTGCCCAGGTACGTGACCACGGGGATCAGGGAGTTGCGCAGCAGGTGCCGGGTGATGATCCGGTGCCGCGGGAGCCCCTTGGCGACGGCGGTGCGCATGTAGTCGGCCTGCCGGTTCTCCGCGATGGAGGTCCGGCTCAGGCGCGCCACGTACGCGAGGCCGACGAGGCCGAGGACGAGCGCCGGCAGCAGGAGCTGCTGGAAGTTCTCCGAGTCCTGCACCGTCGGTGTCACCCAGCCGAGTTCGTTGCCGAAGATCAGCTGGAGGAACAGGCCGAACACGAAGATCGGGACGGAGATCACGAGGAGCGTGAAGAGCGTCACGGTGTTGTCGACGAGCCGGCTGCGCTTCACGCCGGCGAGGACGCCGAGCGCGATGCCGATCACGAGCTCGAACGTCCACGCCATGACGGCGAGGCGCATCGAGACAGGGAAGGCCTGCTTGATCTCGTCGAGGATGGGCCTGTTGCCCGCGATGGTCTTGCCGAAGTCACCCTGCAGCAGCCCGCCCATGTAGTGCAGATACTGCTGCCAGAGCGGCAGGTCGAGACCTCGGTCGTGCCTGATCTGCGCGACCTGCGCCGGGTCCGGCGGCTTGTCGCCCCACAGCGCCCTTACGGGGTCGCCGGGGAGCACGTTGACCATCAAGAAGATCAACAGGGTGGTCCCGATGAACACCGGGATCATCTGGAGCAGTCGCCTCGCGACGTAGCGCCCCATGTGGTGCCTCCGTCCATTGCGGAGCCGTCCGTGAAGCGACGCCCGGGGTCGCCGGGCGTCGCTTCACTTCGGACGGAACTCCGACGACTACTACTTCTCGAAGACCTGGACCTCGGAGAGGATCGGGTCACCGGCCTGGTCGAACTCGACGTTCTTGACGTTGTTCGAGTGCGCGGAGAGCGTCTTGTTGTACCAGAGCGGGATGCCGGGGAAGCTGTTCTGCAGCTCCTTCTCGGCCTCCTGGTACAGCTTCGCGGACTCCTCGATCGTCTTCGCCTTGTCGGCCTTCGCGGTCAGGGCGTCGAACTTCTTGTCCGAGAAGCCGCCCTTGTTGCCGTCGACGCCCGTGCCGTAGAGGTCGGCCAGGAAGTTGCCGTTGAACGGGTAGTCGAGCACCCAGCCGGAGCGGTAGATCGACTTGACCTTCTTCTGGTCACGGATCTCCGTGTCGGCCGCGAAGTCGGTCACCGGGTCGCCGACGCACTGGACGCCGGTCGACTTGGTGATGCTGTTGCAGACCGCGACGACCCAGTCCTTGTGCGGCTGGTCGGCGTTGTACTGGATGGAGATCTTGTTCCCGGGAACGCCGCCGCCGGCCTTGATGGCGGCCTTGGCCTTCTTCGGGTCGAACTTGCAGTACTCGCCGCAGGCGTCCTTCGTCCAGCCCTTGACGCCCTTGGCGACCCAGCCGGTGGCGGACTCACGCGTGCCGTGGAAGACGGTCTTGGCGATGGTGTCGCGGTCGATCGCCATCGACAGGCCCTGGAGGACCTTGACGTCGATGTCCTTCCACTGCTTGGTGTAGAAGGCGGGGTTGATCGTGTTGATCGCCGAGAAGTCCTGCTCGATGGCGCGGTCGCCGAAGTCCTGCTTGAAGTTGGCGATCTCGCTGTTCGGCACCAGCGGCATGGTGTCGACGTTGTCCGACTTCAGGTCGGCGTAGGCGGCCGTGTCCTTGGAGTAGGCCTTGAAGTTGATGCCGCCGTTCTTGGGCTTGTCCTCGCCCTTGTAGTCGGACCAGGCGGTGACCTGGATCGACTTCTTGTGGTCCCAGCTCTTGAACTTGTAGGGACCGTTGCCGACCGGCGACTCGCCGTACTTCTTCGGGTCCTTCAGCGCGGCCGAGGGCAGCGGGAAGAAGGGCTTGTAGACCAGCTTGTACGCGTAGTACGGGATGCCGTTCTTCAGCGTGATGGTGAAGGTGTTCTCGTCGACGACCTTCAGGCCCGACATGGCCTTCTTCTTGGCCTTGCCCTTGGCCGGGTGCACGTCGTCGTAGCCGACGATGTCGCGGTACCAGGAGCTGTTCTGCTGACCGTTGGCCGGGTCGGCCGCCCAGTTCCAGGCGTCGACGTACGACTTGGCGGTGACGGCCTCGCCGTTGTGGAACTTCCAGCCCTGCTTCAGCTTGACCGTCCACACCTTCGAGTCCTTGTCGGGAGTGACCGACTCGGCGTTCTCGTAGGTGATGTTGCCCTGCTTGTCGTAGTGGACAAGCCCGGTGAAGAGAGCGTCGATGACGACGCTGCCGTACGCCTCCATGGTGTTGGACGGCTGCAGGGCGTTCTGCGGCTCACCGTTGGCGTAGCTGACGATCCCCTTGGGGTCGACCTTCCCGCTGTTGCCGTTGTCGCTGCCGCCGCCACCACAGGCGGTGGCACCCAGGGCCACAACACCGGCTATCGCGACCCACTTGGCGCTCTTGGCACCACGCATGGGGTTCCTCCTCATGAGTCCACTTGTTCACTACAAGAGGGGGTACGAGTGATCGCGCCGACACCCCTGACGGCGAAGATCGAGTACCCCAGTGTGCTCGTGAGTCGGCGCTCCCCACAGCGCGTGACCCATTGACCCGAGCTATACGCGGTCAACTATTAGCCATGAGGTACCGGTCGACCACACCCTTTTGGTCTCGGTTCAATCACACCTGGCACGTACAACTTCCAAAATCCGGACAAACCGATCCGATATAGATGGTTGCGAAACGGACGTGTTACACATCTAACGGTCAGTGACGTCCGGATACCGGACGTTTCCCCGTCGAAAAGGAGTTGCCGCGGGCGTCTGCACGCGACAGTGGCCACACCGTACCGCCAGCGCAAACGCGAAAGGCCGGCTTCCGCCGAGCTCCTGGCAGGAGCGGCGGAAACCGGCCTCATACGCCTCACAGGCGCCCCGGGAGGTTTAGCGGGGCCCTGGAGCGCCCCCGGGCCGGGGGCGCGGACGTCAGTTGTGCTTGGCGCGCGAGGCGGTGCGGCCGCGCTCCTTCTGGTCCAGGACGACCTTGCGGATGCGCACGGTCTCCGGGGTCACCTCGATGCACTCGTCGTCGCGGCAGAACTCCAGGGACTGCTCCAGGGAGAGCTTGCGCGGCGGCACGACGTTCTCCGTGGAGTCCGCGGAGGCGGCGCGCATGTTGGTGAGCTTCTTCTCCTTGGTGATGTTCACGTCCATGTCGTCGGCGCGCGAGTTCTCACCGATGATCATGCCCTCGTACACCTCGGTGCCGGGCTCGGTGAAGATGACACCGCGCTCCTGGAGGTTGATCATCGCGAACGGCGTGACCTTGCCCGCGCGGTCGGCGACCAGGGAGCCGTTGTTGCGCGTCTTCAGCTCGCCGAACCACGGCTCGTGGCCCTCGAAGATGGAGTGCGCGATGCCGGTGCCGCGGGTCTGGGTCAGGAACTCCGTGCGGAAGCCGATGAGGCCGCGGGACGGCACGATCCACTCCATGCGGATCCAGCCCGAACCGTGGTTCGTCATGGTCTCCATGCGGCCCTTGCGGGCCGCCATGAGCTGCGTGATGGCGCCGAGGTGCTCCTCGGGCGAGTCGATCGTCATGCGCTCGATCGGCTCGTGGACCTTGCCGTCGACGTCCTTGGTGACCACCTCGGGCTTGCCGACGGTCAGCTCGAAGCCTTCCCGGCGCATGGTCTCGACGAGGATGGCGAGCGCCAGCTCACCGCGGCCCTGCACCTCCCAGGCGTCGGGGCGCTCGGTGTCGAGGACGCGGAGCGAGACGTTGCCGATCAGCTCCTTGTCCAGGCGGTCCTTCACCTGGCGGGCGGTGACCTTGTGGCCCTTGCCGCCCTTGCCGACCAGCGGCGAGGTGTTCGTGCCGATGGTCATGGAGATCGCCGGCTCGTCGACCGTGATCAGCGGCAGCGCGATCGGGTTCTCGGGGTCGGCCAGGGTCTCGCCGATCATGATGTCCGCGATGCCGGCGATGGCGCAGATGTCACCGGGGCCCGCCTTCTCGGCCGGCTTGCGGGTGAGCGCCTCGGTCATCATCAGCTCGGTGATGCGGACGTTCTGCTGGGTGCCGTCACGCTTGATCCACGTGACCGTCTGGCCCTTGCGCAGCTCGCCCTGCTCGACGCGGCAGAGCGCGATACGGCCGAGGAAGTTGTCGGCGTCCAGGTTGGTGACGTGGGCCTGGAGGGGGGCCTCCTCGTCGTACTCCGGAGCGGGGACGTGCTCCAGGATCGCGGTGAAGAACGGCTCCAGGCTGTCGCTGTCGGCCGGGACGGTGCCGTCCTCCGGCTTGGTCAGCGAGGCGATGCCGTCACGGCCGCAGGCGTAGACGATCGGGAACTCGATCTGGTCCTCGTCGGCGTCCAGGTCGAGGAAGAGGTCGTACGTCTCGTTGACGACCTCGTCGATCCGGGAGTCCGGACGGTCGGTCTTGTTGATGCACAGGATGACCGGCATCCGGGCCTGGAGGGCCTTGCGGAGCACGAAGCGGGTCTGCGGAAGCGGACCCTCGGAGGCGTCGACGAGGAGGACGACCGCGTCCACCATCGACAGACCGCGCTCGACCTCGCCACCGAAGTCGGCGTGGCCGGGGGTGTCGATGATGTTGATGGTGATCGGCTCGCCACCATCCTTGGGGTGGTACTTGACGGCCGTGTTCTTGGCCAGGATCGTGATGCCCTTCTCACGCTCCAGGTCGTTCGAGTCCATCATGCGGTCGTCGAGCGACTCCGCGGCGTGGGCGGCGAAGGCGCCGGCCTGCTTGAGCATGGCATCGACGATGGTCGTCTTGCCGTGGTCGACGTGGGCGACGATGGCGACGTTACGAATGTCATGGCGCGTGGGCATACGAGCTGCGCTTCTCCCGGGTAGTGGACGGCGGCGCGTACGGTCCGGTACGCGTGCCCTGCCGGGCAGACAACACGCCACGGCCTCACCCCATTCTACGGGGCCCGGACGGAGGCAGCCTCCGCGGGGGGGTTCCGGGCAGCTCCGTACGGACGCCCGGCACGCGGCTCTCAGGGGTGAAATACCAGGTCAATGGGTGGTTACGACCTTGCCCGCCGGGGTGGCCGACGGGCAAGGGAGTTGAGCTGAATCTGAGCACCAGTTCGGTGAAGAGATGGTGTACGTCACCTGGACGGGGCGTGGGCCGCCGCGCTCGTCACCTGGTCACGGCTGCGGCGCCGGGACGGCCGCCCGCCGCGCCCCCGGCTTCAGGAAGCCGATGTCCTCGTAGTGCGGCGCCTGGAAGCCGAAGGCCCCGGCGTTGACCAGGTTCGGCCGGGCCGCCATGAGCTGGGGGCGCTGGTAGAGGGGGATGGAGCCCGCCTCCGCCCAGATGCGGGCGTCCGCCTTCCTGACCAGCGAGCGGGACACGTCCTCGTCGAGCTCGCCCATCGCCTGGTCGAAGAGCTGGTCGATGTGGTCGGTGCCCACGCGCGTGTAGTTCTGCTCGACGTTCAGGGAGCCGTCCGCGGCGGGCACCGGCTTGGCGAAGATCGGGCGGGCGTCGGTGGCGGGGAAGGCGGAGGCGGGCCAGGAGTAGAGGGCGAGGTCGTACTGGCCGGACGCGACGTGGTCCTTGAAGTAGCTGTCGTCGGAGACCTTCGAGGTCTCGGTGCGCACGCCGATCTTCTCCAGCATCCGCGAGATCCGGTCGGCCACCGCGCGCAGCTGCTCCGAGCCGTGGCCGGAGGGCAGGACGAAGCGCAGGGTCAGGGGCTTGCCGTCCTTGGCGAGCGGACCGCCCGCGGCGGGCGCGGCGGTGCCCTTGGGGGCGTACGCGCCGGGGACACCGCCCTTGGCCTGGTCGCGTGCCGGGGCGCCGGCCTCCTTCTCGGCCCTGGCCTCGGCCTGGGTCCGGTGCTCGCCCGGCTCCTTCTTCTTCTCCTTGTCGGTCTCGTCCGGCATCGCCAGGACGTCGGCCTGGCGGGTCAGCGCGGCCTTCTGGTAGGCCGCGGCGGGCGCCGGGGCGAGGACGGAGACGTGGCTCTCGCCCGGCTTCCCGTCGTCCTCGCCGACGATGTACGTGCCGTCGTCCGCCTCGGAGCCGGACCCCGAGCCCGACTCCCCCTTCTCCGCGCCGGCCTCGCCCTTCTTCTTCTCCTTCTCCTCGGCCTTCTCCTTGTCCGCGCCGGGGTCCTTGTCCGTGTCCTTGAGCTTGTCCTTCAGGGCGCCGCCCGGCGTCCAGCCCGCGTCGGCGAGCAGCGCCCGCGCCTCCGCGGTGTCCTGCTTGCCGAGGGCCCCGCTGTTGTCCGCGTACGCCTCCTGCCCGGCGAGTGCCAGGTGGCTGCCGACCGGCTCGGCGGGCAGGCCGAGCGGCTTCAGGACGGCCTTGGCGATCTCCTCGCGGTCCAGGGCACGGGCCACCGCGCGGCGCACCCTGTCGTCGGCGAGCGGGCCCTCGGAGCCGTTGAGGGCGAGCTGGGTGTAGGCGGGTTCGAGGGACTTGCGGACCTCGTAGCCGCGCAGGCCCGCCTGTTCGTCCGCGTACTTCTTGACCGCCTTGCCGGTCTTCTCGCGCGCCTGCGCCTCCGCCTCCGCGGCCTCCTCGTCGGAGCCGTGGGCGATCGCCCAGGAGCGCAGCGCCTTGGCCGGGGTGAGGTCGGAGCCGGGGCCGTGGGCGGGCGGGCCCTGGGCGCCCTTGTCGCGGGCGGCGAGGGCGATCCGCTCGGCCTCGGGCGCGTCGACCTCGGCCAGGTCGACGGTGCCCTTGACCAGTGCCTCGGCCCGCTCGTCGCGCGGCACCTCGCGCAGCACCAGCTTGCTGAGCTTGGCCGGCCGTCCCCACCAGCGCGGATTGCGCTCCAGGGTCACCGTGCCCGCCTTGCTGTCGATCCGCGTGAGGGCGAAGGGGCCCGCGGTGGCCTTCAGCTTGCGGCGGGCCCCGTCGTTGAAGGAGTCGGGGCTGCCCATGACCTGCTTCGGGTACAGCGGGGAGAACAGGGACCGCCAGTCCGCGTACGGCTTGGCGAAGGTGACGCGCACCTCCAGGTTGTTCGCGCCGCGCTCGATCTTCTCGATGCGGTCGTAGCCGGCGTTCCGCGCCGTCCAGTACGCGGGGTCCTTGCCGGACAGGGCCCGCCACTGCGCGGCGAAGTCGTCGGCGCCGATCTCCCGGCCGTCGCTCCAGACCGCCTGCTGGTTCAGCCGGTACAGGACGACCTGCTTGGGCTCGCGCTCGATGACCTTCGCGGACTCCAGGAAGTCGGCGTTGCGCTGCGCCCTGCCGCGCGCGTCGAGGCGGAACAGGGACGGCAGGACGGCTCCCGTGACGCGCGAGGTGCCCGCGTCGGCGTCGGACTGGAAGCTGTTGAGCGTCTCGGGCAGGTCCTCCACCGCCCAGTTCATGGTGCCGCCGTCGGCGACGCTGTCCCGGGCCGCGGGCGCGATGTCCTGGCGCGCGACCGGCCGGCTCCCGTGGTCGCCCGAGGTGCATCCGGCGAGGGCGGGCAGGGCCAGCACCCCCGTCGCGAGGAACACGACAGATCCGACTCTGACGCGGTCGTGGGACATGGCTGGTACCTCCGGGGTCCAGGCTCGTCCGGCCACTACCGGGACCGGGCCGGGTTTGATCACGTTTGGCGGTATATGGAGCTGATCACATCTATCGCCACACTGAAGGGGACCGGAGCGGCCGTGCGCCGGAGGCGCGGCGTGCGGGGGCGCGGATGCCACCCATGTGGCCCAACGGGCGCCAGGGGATCGCCGGCGGTCCCGAACGGGCGTCTTCGACGCGATCGGAGCGTGATCCGGCGCATTCACCGTCCTCGATCCGGCAATCGGTGCAGATCTCTTCACAAGCCGGGATGTGACGCGCGACACTCGCAGCCGCATGAGCGTTGCCACCGCACACCTGAAGTGAGGGCAAGTCATGGCTCTGCACGAAGAACTGACGGCCGTTCAGCGCTGCGTCGACGACTTGGTCCGCACCGTCGCCAGGCTGGAGCAGCAGTCCGGCGACCGGCTGACCGCCGTCGACGTACGCCGCGTACGCACCGACACCGACCGGCTGCGCGAGAGCGTCGACCTGCTGCGCTGCTCGGCGACGCCTCCCGTGCCGCCGCGCGGGCCCGACCTCGTGACCATCTCCGACACGCCGTACGACACCGCGCTGTGGGCGAACGCCGGGGACCTCGACGACGAGGGCCTCGGCGCGCGCGACCGGCACGCTCCCTGAGCCGCCGTCCCACCGCCCCGTTCAGAGCCTCTCTCCCGCAACCCGAGGTACGCCAGGACGAAGGAGCCTCGTTGGCCACCGGCACCGACCCCCGACCGAAGAGCGGAACGGCCCCCGGCGGCGGAGTGCGCGACGGCACACGCGCCGCGATCGCCGCCGCCCATCTGCGGACCGACCGATGGTGGCTGGCGCCCGCGGCGACCGCCGCCGGACTGCTCGCCTTCGTCGTCTACTCGACCTGGCGGGCGTTCGCGAACGCGGACTACTACCAGGCGCCCTATGTGTCGCCGTTCTACTCGCCGTGCCTGGCCGACAACTGCGCACCCATGCGGTCGGGCCCCAACTGGGAGATCTTCGGCAACTGGTGGGGCCTCTCCCCCGCCCTGCTGATCCTGATCTTCCCCCTCGGCTTCCGGCTGACCTGCTACTACTACCGCAAGGCCTACTACCGCGGCTTCTGGGCCTCGCCGCCGGCCTGCGCGGTCGCCGAGCCGCACAAGAAGTACTCCGGTGAGACGCGCTTCCCGCTGATCCTGCAGAACATCCACCGGTACTTCTTCTACGCGGCGGTGCCGGTCGCCGTCATCCTCACGTATGACACCGTGCTGGCCTTCCGCGACGAGCACCACGCGTGGGGCCACATGGGCCTCGGCACCCTCGTCTTCCTCGTCAACATCGCGTTGATCTGGGCGTACACCCTCTCCTGCCACTCCTGTCGGCACATCGTCGGCGGCAAGCTGAAGCACTTCTCCAAGCATCCGGTGCGGTACCGCGTGTGGCAGTGGGTCGGGCGACTGAACGCCCGTCACATGCAACTGGCCTGGGCGTCGCTGGTGAGCGTCGCGCTCGCCGACTTCTACGTGTACCTGCTCGCGTCCGGCGCCTTCGACGATCCGAGGTTGTTCTGATGGCAGAGGTGGAGCGACAGCAGTGGGACGTCGTCGTGGTGGGCGCCGGGGGCGCGGGTCTGCGGGCCGCGATCGAGGCGCGTGAGCAGGGCGCCCGTACCGCCGTGATCTGCAAGTCGCTGTTCGGCAAGGCCCACACCGTGATGGCCGAGGGCGGCATCGCGGCCTCCATGGGCAATGTGAACTCCGGCGACAACTGGCAGGTGCACTTCCGCGACACCCTGCGCGGCGGCAAGTTCCTCAATCAGTGGCGGATGGCCGAGCTGCACGCGCGCGAGGCGCCCGACCGGGTCTGGGAGCTGGAGACCTGGGGCGCCCTGTTCGACCGTACGCCGGACGGACGGATCTCCCAGCGCAACTTCGGCGGGCACGAGTACCCGCGCCTCGCGCACGTCGGCGACCGCACGGGACTTGAGCTGATCCGCACGCTCCAGCAGAAGATCGTCTCCCTCCAGCAGGAGGACTTCCGCGAGCACGGCGACTACGAGGCGCGCCTGAAGGTCTTCCAGGAGTGCACGGTCACGCGCGTCCTGAAGGACGGTGACCGGGTGAGCGGGACCTTCTGCTACGACCGCGAGTCGGGCCGCTTCTTCGTCCTCGAAGCGCCCGCCGTGGTCCTCGCGACCGGCGGCATCGGCAAATCCTTCAAGGTCACGTCGAACTCCTGGGAGTACACCGGAGACGGCCACGCGCTCGCGCTGCTCGCCGGAGCGCCCCTGCTGAACATGGAGTTCGTGCAGTTCCATCCGACGGGCATGGTCTGGCCGCCGTCGGTCAAGGGCATCCTCGTCACGGAGTCCGTGCGCGGCGACGGCGGGGTCCTGCGCAACTCCGAGGGCAAGCGGTTCATGTTCGACTACGTCCCCGACGTCTTCAAGGCGAAGTACGCGCAGTCGGAGGAGGAGGGCGACCGCTGGTACGACGACCCCGACCACAACCGCAGGCCCCCCGAACTGCTCCCCCGCGACGAGGTCGCGCGCGCCATCAACGCCGAGGTCAAGGCCGGTCGCGGCTCACCGCACGGCGGCGTCTTCCTCGACGTGTCGACTCGGATGCCCGCCGAGGTCATCAAACGGCGGCTGCCGTCGATGTACCACCAGTTCAAGGAGCTGGCGGACGTCGACATCACCGCGGAGGCGATGGAGGTCGGGCCCACCTGCCACTACGTGATGGGCGGCATCGCGGTGGACTCCGACACCGCCGCCGCGCGCGAGGTGACCGGCCTCTACGCCGCGGGCGAGGTCGCGGGCGGCATGCACGGCTCCAACCGGCTCGGCGGCAACTCCCTCTCCGACCTGCTGGTCTTCGGGCGGCGCGCGGGCCTGCACGCGGCCAGGTACGCGGCGGGGCCCGGCGCCGACGACCGCCCGCGGGTCGACGAGGTGCAGGTGGACACCGCGGCGGCCGAGGCGCTGCGGCCGTTCAGCGCCGAGGGGCCGGAGGACGGTTCCACGCCGGAGAATCCGTACACGCTGCACCAGGAGCTCCAGCAGACCATGAACGACCTGGTCGGCATCATCCGCCGGGAGGCGGAGATGGCGCAGGCCCTGGAGAAACTCGCCGAACTGCGGGTACGGGCGCGGCGGGCCGGCGTCGAGGGGCACCGCCAGTTCAACCCGGGCTGGCACCTCGCACTCGACCTGCGCAACATGCTCCTGGTCAGCGAGTGCGTGGCGCGCGCCGCCCTGGAGCGCACGGAGAGCCGCGGCGGCCACACCCGGGAGGACCACCCGGCGATGGACCGCGAGTGGCGGCGCGCCAATCTGCTCTGCCGCCTCGCCGACCCCACCGGCGGCCTCGCGGCCACCGACGCGGTGCGCGGCCAGATCGACCTCGTCCGTGTGACGACCGAGCCCATCCGCCCGGACCTGCTCGCCCTCTTCGAGAAGGAGGAGCTGGTCAAGTACCTGGCTGAAGAGGAGCTGTACGAGTGAGTTCGTACGAAGCGCGATTCAAGGTCTGGCGCGGGGACAGCGCGGGCGGCGGCCTGGAGGACTTCGCGATCGAGGTCAACGAGGGCGAGGTCGTCCTCGACATCATCCACCGCCTCCAGGCCACCCAGGCGCCCGACCTGGCGGTCCGCTGGAACTGCAAGGCGGGCAAGTGCGGTTCGTGCTCCGCGGAGATCAACGGGCGGCCCCGGCTGATGTGCATGACGCGCATGTCGGTCTTCGGCCCCGAGGAGGTCGTCACGGTCACGCCGCTGCGGGCCTTCCCCGTGGTGCGTGACCTGGTGACGGACGTCGGCTTCAACTACGCCAAGGCGCGGGAGGTCCCCGCGTTCGTGCCGCCCGAGGGCCTGGGGGCGGGCGAGTACCGCATGCAGCAGGTGGACGTGGACCGTTCACAGGAGTTCCGCAAGTGCATCGAGTGCTTCCTGTGCCAGGACACGTGTCATGTGGTGCGCGACCACGAGGAGAACAAGGGCGCGTTCGCGGGGCCGCGGTTCCTGATGCGGGTCGCGGAGCTGGACATGCACCCGCTGGACGCGGCCGCCGACTCCGGGATCGACCGCAAGCGGGCGGCACAGGACGAACACGGGCTCGGCTACTGCAACATCACCAAGTGCTGTACGGAGGTCTGCCCCGAGGGCATCAAGATCACGGACAACGCGCTGATCCCGCTGAAGGAGCGGGCGGTCGACCGGAAGTACGACCCGCTGGTCTGGCTGGGGAGTCGGATTCGGCGGCGGGGCAAGTAGGCCGGCCCGCCGGGGGCGTCCGCGGGGCGGCTACCGGGTGGGGCTTGTGGTTGCCCGTGGGGACGAACGCGGGCGCGGGCTGCCGCCTTCGCGCCCCTGAGAGGCTCTGGGGGACTCCCCCAGGCGGCGAATCCGTGCTTTCCCCCATGGTCGCGGGGCGGGTGCCGCGATCACCATGGGGTCATGACTTCTTCTCCGGGATGTGCGGGTTCGGTGGGTGTGGTGGCTCCGGCGGGTTCTTCGGGCCCGGCGGGGGCGGCGGGTTCGGTGGCTTCGGCGGGGGCGGCGGGTTCTTCGGTTCCGGTGGGTTCGGTGGGGGCGGCGGGCTTGGCGGGCTCGGTGGGTTCGGCGGGCTTGGCGGGGGCGACGGACTCGGTGGGTTCGGCGGGGCGCTCGGAAGGCGGGCGCGGCGTGGTGACGCGGCGCGCGGTGATGGGGATCGCCGCGGCAGGGATGGCCGCGGGGATGCTGCCCGGGGCCGCCCACGCGGCGGTGCGGCGCCGAGGTGACGGCGGGCCGGCCGCCGAGGCGGCGCGCGTCCGGTTGCCGAGACCCACGGGCCCGCACGCGATCGGCACCGTGACCGCACGGCTCGTCGACCGGTCACGGCACGATCCCTGGGTGCCCGCGCGGCGGTGCCGGGAGCTGATGATCAGCGTCTGGTACCCGGCCGCGCCCAGCGGCGGCCGCCGGGCGCGGTACATGGCTCCGGGCGCCGCCGCGCTCTGGGACGCCACCGCGCCGCACGGCATCCCGCGGGGCGCGATCGACTTCGGCGGGCTGGAGACGCATGCCGTGCGGGGCGCCCCCGCCGACCGCCGGGGCGGCCCCCTGCCCGTGCTCGTGTACGCCGCGGGGGCCGGCGATCCGCGTACGTGGGGCACGGCGCTGGTCGAGGAGATGGCGAGCCGCGGTTATGTCGTGGTGACGGTGGACCACACCTATGAGAGCCCGGGGGTCGAGTTCCCCGACGGCACGGTCAGGGGGAACGAACCGCTGCTGGCGGCGGTGGCCGAGGCCGCGAGGAACGGCACGATGCCCGACCTGCTCAGGAAGACCCTCGGCGTCCGGGTGGCCGACTCCCGGTTCGTCCTCGACAGCCTCGGCTCGCTGCCGCACGGCCTGTCCAGGCTGGTGGACCGGCGGCGCGTGGGCATGTTCGGCCAGTCGGCGGGCGGGATGGCCGCCGCGCAGACGATGTTCGAGGACCGCAGGGTGCGGGCGGGCGTCGACCTGGACGGCACCCTGGAGTACAACCCCGAGCCGAACGGCACGCATCTGTCGCCGGTCGCGCGGCATGGCCTCGACCGCCCGTTCCTCCTGATGGGCAGGGACGGCAGCGACCGCGGGACGGAGCCGTCCTGGCGGTCGTTCTGGTCGCACAGCACCGGCTGGAAGCGGAACCTCACGTTGCGGGGCTCGCTGCACCAGACGTACACCGACCTGGCCGCGCTGCTGCCGCAGGCCGGGGTGGACGGGGCGACGCTGGAGAAGCACCTCGGCAAGGTCGACCCGGCGCGGGCGGTCGCCGCCCAGCGGGCCCATGTCGGCTCCTTCTTCGACCGCTGGCTGAAGGGCACGGACGACGGCCTCCTCGACGCGCCCTCGCAGCGTTATCCGGAGGTCGATTTCGCGGGGTGACATCGCCGGTCGGGGCCTCTCGGCGAGGGGCGCTGTGCCACACTGCCGCGCATGCTGATATCCCGGCTGTCCCGGCCCCTGCTGGCCGTCCTGCTCACGGGGACGCTCGGCGCGGGCGCCGCCGGGTGCTCGCTGCCCGGGGGCGACGGTGGCGCGGACGGTACGGGTCTTGAGCGCGCCCTCGACGCGGTGCCCGCCTCGGCGGCCGACCAGGCGGTGACGTACCGGGACGTGCGCAAGGTCCGGCGGCTCGTCGCCGAGGACCCCTCGCTCTACCGCGGCCTGGACGGCTTCGGCATCCTCGAGGTCGCCCAGAGCGGCTACACGGGCAAGGACGTCGGCGCGGACTGGGGCTTCGACGAGAAGGACGTGACGGCGTCGGTCCAGGTCGGCGAGGACTCGTTGCTGACCGGCGACTTCGACACGTCCGCGGTGGGGCGCGCGATGAAGAGGCAGGGCTTCGGGGCGACCGGGATCGACGGGGGCACCCGCTTCGAGAAGCGCGGCGAGGACGTCGCGTACGAGGTCTCCGGCTCCGTCCGCGTGGCCGACCGTTCGCAGAGCGGGCTCGGGGTGTCCGCCCCGGCGAAGTCCCTGCGGGACGACGCGGCGTACGCGGCGGTGGCCGACTGCCTGGGCGATGTGTACGAGGCGACGTACTACGCGAAGCGGGACGACGCGGACGCGGAACTGTTCGCGATCGGCGGCCGGCTCGCGAAGGACGGCGGGAGGAAGAAGGGCGGGACATCGACGGAGAAGCTGTGCGTACGGGCCGCTTCCCCGGAGGCGGCGGACAGGGTCGCCGAGACGTTGCGGACGAAGACGGGGCCGGGCGCCCGTTACGCGTCGTCGAAGGTACGGGTGACCGAGGACGGCATGGTCACCATGGCCTGGCGCAACCAGCCGCGATCGGGCCTGCGCCCAGCGGACAACGACAGAACGGGAGAGCTGCCGAACCTGCTGAACCGCGGCTGAGCCCTTGGGGGCCACCCGCTGAGCCCCTCGGGGCCACCGGCGGAGCCCCCCTCGCGGGCCCGCGGCCCCTCGGGACCCCGCGGCTCCCTCCGGGGCCCGCCCTGACACCTTCGCCCTGAAACCCCGCCACGACACTTTTGCCACGCCACCTGTGCCATGACCCCCGAGAGGGCATGGCCCTCGGTTCAGAAGAGGCTCAGCAGGGCCTCGGCCGCGTCCATCGGCTCGGTCTCGCCGTCCGGCAGGGCCAGTTCGAACCAGACCGTCTTGCCGCGGGGCGTCCGCCGCGAGCCCCAGCCCGCGCTGAGCAGGCCCACGAGTTGCAGCCCGCGCCCGCCCTCGTCGGTGTCCCTGGCCCTGCGGCGGCGCGGCTGGACGAAGCCGCCGTCCCATACCTCGCAGACCAGGGTGCGGTCGAGGAGGAGGCGGAGCCGGATCTCGCCCTCGCCGTAGCGCAGGGCGTTGGTGACGAGCTCGCTCACGAGGAGTTCCGCCGTGTCGCAGAGCCGTTCGAGGTCCCAGGCCCGCAGCTGCTCGCAGGCGAGTTCGCGCGCGCGGCCGACCGACTTGGGGTCGCGCGGCAGCGTCCAGTCGCCGACGTGCTCGGCGGGCAGGCCCCGGACGCGCGCCATCAGGAGCGCGATGTCGTCCTCGCCGTGGTGGGTGTCGAGGGTGTTCAGGACGTGGTCGCAGACGTCCTCAAGGGCGGGCGGGGCGTCGCCGAGGGAACGGACGAGGGCGTTGAGGCCCTCGTCGAGGGGGTGGTCGCGGGACTCGACGAGGCCGTCGGTGTAGAGGGCGAGCAGCGCGCCCTCGGGGAGTTCGACCTCGACGTCCTCGAAGGGCTCGCCGCCGACGCCGAGCGGCATGCCCGGGGGCACGTCGAGCATGAGCGCGTGCTGGCCGGGCTCGCCCGGTTCGCCGGGTTCGACGAGGACGGGCGGCAGGTGTCCGGCGTTGGCGAAGGTGCAGCGCCGGGTGACGGCGTCGTAGACCGCGTAGACGCAGGTGGCGAGGTACACCTCGCCGAGGTCCGCGTCCGCCGCCTTGCGTGCCGCGCGGGTGGAGCGCTGGGGCCCCGCCGGGCTGCCGAGGCCGCGGGCGATCTCGTCCAGGGCCGAGAGGACCTCGGCGGGCTCGGTGTCGAGGAGCGCGAGGGTGCGCACGGCGGTGCGCAGCTCCCCCATGGCGACGGCCGCCCGCAGGCCGCGCCCCATGACGTCGCCGATGACGAGGGCGGTGCGGTGGCCCGGCAGCTCGATGACGTCGAACCAGTCGCCGCCGACCTCGGTCGCGGCGTTGCCCGGCAGATAGCGGCAGGCGATGTCGAGGCCCGCCGCCTCGGGGTCGCCGGGCGGTAGCAGGGAGCGCTGGAGGATCAGCGCGCGCTCGTGCTCGCGGCGGTAGAGGCGGGCGTTGTCGATGCAGACGGCGGCGCGCGCGGCCAGTTCGACGGCGAGTGCGCGGTCGCGGTCGCCGAAGGGCTCGCTGCCCTTCGTGCGGGAGAACTGGGCGAGGCCGACCACGGTGTCGTGGGCGACCATCGGCACGGCGAGCGTGGACTGGACGAGCCCGCCGGTGAGGCGGCTCGCCGAGTGGTCGTCGTCGGCGGTGACGAGCCGGGGGCGGGCCGCGCGCAGGGCGTCGGCGCAGGGCGAGGTGAAGGCGAAGCGGTGCACGACGCCGACGTCGAGGGGCTCGGTGCCGTCGGGGAACGGGGCGTCGGCGACGGCGCTCGCGAACGCCACGCGGCGCAGCTCCGCGCTGCCGTCGGCGAGGCCCGGCGGGGCTTCGTCGCCGTCGAGCAGGCCTTGGTACAGGTCGACGGAGGCGAGGTCGCAGAAGCCGGGCACCGTGACGTCGAGGAGTTCCCGCGCGGTGGTCTCCAGGTCGAGAGAGTTGCCGATGCGGGCGCCCGCCTCGTTCAGGAGGGCCAGGTTGCGGCGGGCGTGGGCGGCCTCGCGGGCGGCGGCCTGCCGCAGGGTGACGTCGGTGCCGAGGCCCGCGACGCCGATGGGGCGGCCGGAGCCGCTGTGCACGCGGTAGAGGTTGACCGACCAGTGCCTGCGGTCGTTGCTGTGGGGCGTGGGGCCGACGATCTGCATGTCGGTCACGGATTCGCCGGTCGTGAGGACCCGCTTCAGGGCGGCGGCCATGCGGTCGGCCTCATGGCGCGGCAGATAGTCGTGGACGGTGCGCCCGCGATGGTCCTCGGCGCCGCCGCCGAAGACGTCGGCGAAGCGGCGGTTGGCCCGCTGCACCCTCAGATCGGTGCCGAACAACAGGAAGCCGAAAGGAGATTGGCCGAAAATCGCCTGCGAGGCGGCGAGGTCCGTCTCGATCTGCCGGAGTGCCCGGATGTCGACGACGACGCAGACCGCGGCCTTCTCGCCGTTCTCCGTCTCGGTCGGCATGACGTAGACCTCGGCGGTGCCCTCCAGGCCCTTTCCGTCGGGGCGCCGCTCGTCGGGCATACGGAAGGGGACGACGCCCGTCCACTCCCGGCCGTCGAGGATCTCCGCCATCTTGCGGTGCCCGTTCGCACGCAGTTCGGGCGCAACGAAGGCCTCGATGGGGTCCTTGCCGACGGCGTCCCGCGCGGCCACGCCGAACAGCCGCTCGGCGCGTCCGCTCCACTGGTCGACGAGTCCGTCGGGGCCGATCGAGAACGAGGCGACCTTGATGTAGTCGTAGAGGGAGCCGGGCGGGCTGCTCTGCCAGGTCTCATCCACCTGCGCGTGGGCTGCCCCGTCGCCCGCGGCTGCCCCGGGCGGTCCGCCGGCCGTCGTGTCGCCCGACGGTCCTTCGGCCCTCGCGTCGCCCGACGGCCCCTCGGGCTCCGTCGCCTTCGCTGGTATCTCGCTCACGCGAACCGTCCCCTCCAGCTCACCGCGTCCGGCACCGGTCACCGCATACGGCTGACCGCAGTATCCAGCACTACGGCACGGCCCCACACGGCGTTCACGATCACAGCACGGACTCGACGCTTTTTGGCCCGTGCCGCTCTTGTGCCCGACACCCGTCGCACACTGCAAGTCTTCTAACCCGGCAGGGCCAGCTCGAACCACACCGTCTTCCCCGTCCTGCCCGTCCTGCCCGGCCGCGTCCCCCACCTCTGCGCCGCGCGGGCCACGAGCTGGAGGCCCCGCCCTCCCTCGTCCTCGGGCGCCGCCGTGCGGGCGAGGGGCGGGTCGGGGAGCGGGTCGGACACCTCCACCAGCAGGGCGCCCATGGGGCCCGCGGGCCGGACGAGGCGTACGCCGATGGGGCCCGACGCGTGGCGCAGGGCGTTGGTCACCAGTTCGCTGACGAGCAGTACGGTGATGTCGCCGAGGGGCGTGAGGTTCCAGTCGCCGAGCTGTTCACGGACGACGGCGCGGGCCGTGCGGACCGCGCCGGGATCCGCGGGGAAGTCCCATTCGGCGCAGTCGCCTTTGGTGTCGATCACGCCGATCACTTCCAGACCAGAAGCAGGACCTGTCCGTTTCTTGGAGTCAAGGGGCCCATACCCGCATAGCGCGACGAATTACCACAAATGGGGCACTTGGGGGTATGGGCGGTCCGCCTACGAGTGGTCCCGCATGGTCAGCAGCGCCTTGACGGCGGGGACGTCCGCCGCCAGCCAGTCCACCGTCCAGACCTCGTCGGGGGTGAGCCAGCGCAGCGCGTCGTGGTCCTCCAGAGGCTCCGGTTCGCCGGAAACGAGACGGGCCGTCCAGACCCGCAGGGCGTATCCCTTGGCGAGCGGCCATTCCCCCGGCACCCGCTCCCCCGCCACCGCCTCGACGCCCAACTCCTCGCGGAGCTCGCGCACGAGCGCGCCCTCGCAGCTTTCTCCGGGTTCCACCTTGCCGCCGGGCAGCTCCCAGCCGCCCGCCAGCTCCGGGGGCGCGCTGCGCCGCGCGGCGAGCAGGCGCCCGCCGCCGTCGTACAGGGCGGCGCCCACCACGATGCGTTCGTTCATGCGCCGGAGCTTAGGTGCCGCCCGTGAGCGGCGGGCCGGCCAGGGTCAGGGGCCGGGCAGGGCTCAGCGGGCGGCAGGACTCAGGGGCCCGGTCAGTGCCCGCTGCCGTTCGTGTTGAGCTTCTCGATCCAGTAGAGCTGTTGGTGGCCGCGCTCATCGAGGCTGTCCGCGATCTTCTGGGCCTCGGCCTTCGTCGCGAACCTGCCCACGCGATAGCGGTTGCCGTTGTCGTCCTGCCTTATCACGAGCCAGGGCAGCAGGACCGTGCCGTCGTTCATCGCGCCCCTCCGCTCGGCGCCTCCGGCGCGCGGAGCGCCTCGATCACTAAGGAAACCGCAGTCCGCATATGCCCGAGCCTACGCCCGACCTTTACGCAGCGGATACGGAATGGCACGAGGAGATACGCGGAGGGTGCGCAATCGCGCCACGGGACGCGCGCGGGCGAGGCGGCGCCGGACGGATGCGCCGGCGCGCGCCGTACTTCTGGCGGGGAGAGGGCTACTTCACCGGCAGGTGGTACGCCACGCGATACCGGTCGGCGGGGATCACGACGTCCGCCGTCTCGACCGGGCGGCCCGAGGCGTAGTACGTCCGCTGGACGACGACCACCACGTGGCCCGGGACTCCGCCGAGCGCCGTCAGCTCCTCGGCGAGGCCGGGGCGGGCGCCGACCTCCTCGGCGACGTTGTCCACCACGACGTCGATGGCCGCCATGCGCTCGACGACCCCGCAGCCGCCGAGGGGCCCCTCCTCGGGGAGCATCACCGGGGTGCGGCCCGTGACGGCCAGGGGCTCCCAGGAGGTGGAGAGCATCATGACCTCGCCCGCGTCCCTGTACACGTACTTGGTGCACATCACGCGCTCGCCCGGCTTGATGTCGAGCCGCTCGGCGATCGCGGCGCCCGCCTCCACCTGCTCGCTGCGGGACTCCCAGGTGCCGCGCGCGCCGTCGGCGGCCTGCTCCTGGCGGAAAGGGGTCGATCCGCCGTTCGCCGCGCGATAGCCGGTGCGGACGATCTTGCGCGGGACGGGGCGCTCCCTGACGTACGTCCCCGAGCCCGAGCGGCCCTCGACCAGGCCTTCCGCCATCAGGACCTTGCGCGCCTCCAGCGCGACCGTGTCCGACACCCCGTACTCCTCGCGGATCCTGGCCTGCGACGGGAGCCGGGTGTGCGGCGGCAGCGAACCGTCGACGATCTTCTTGCGAAGATCGCCCGCGACCCGCAGATATGCCGGCTGCTCACCGAAAGTCACTGGCCACTCCCATCAGGTTGACAGACAGCTACAGCCTGGCAACCGTGGGTTGTGGACTGCAACCCAAGGCCAAGGAATCACTCGATGTGATGATTTCTGGCCCGGCAGGCCTTTACGCAGGCCTGTTACCCGGATATGGAGCACATCCAGCGCCCCAAGAAAACGTTCCTGCGAACCGCCATGGCCCCGCCGTCGGGCCTGTCGTCGCTCCGGCGTCGACCCGCCGTCGACCCCGTCTCACGACTCGTCCTCGCGGCGGTCCGGGTCACCGACCCGGAGCCGTGCCGCGAGGACGAGGGTGAGAGTGAGGGCGAGGACGAGGACGAGGGCGATCAGGCCGTCGAGGTCACAGGGGACGGATCAGCGGCCGACCGTCAGAACTTCAGGCTCCAGGAGTCGATCTTCCCGGTGTCCTGTGCCGCGTTGTCGCTGACCCGCAGCTTCCACGTGCCGTCGGCCGTCTCCGAGGAGGCGTCCACCGAGTACGTGGTGTTGATGTTGTCGGCACTGCCGCCGGTCCCGTAGTTCTTGAGGGTGTAGGCGGTGCCGTCGGGGGCGATCAACTGGACGCGGAGGTCGCCGATGTAGGTGTGCTGGATGGTCACCGGCACGCTCAGGGCGGCGGGCGCGTTGCCGCCGACGCCGGTCACGGCCACCGGGGACTCGGCCGTGGCGTTGTCCCCGATCGCGTAGTCGGTGTCGTTGGTGAACGTCTTGCCCGGCGGGTTGGTGGTGCCGCCCGTCACGTTCAGGAGGCGGTTGGGCGAGCCCGTGCCGGGGTTGGTGACGACGCCCGGCGAGGACGCGTCGACCAGGGCCGCGGAGACCTGGGCCGGGGTCGACGACGGGTTGGCGCCCAGGTAGATCGCCGCCGCGCCCGCGACGTGCGGGGACGCCATCGACGTACCGGAGATGGTGTTGGTCGCCGAGTCGCTGGAGTTCCACGTGGAGGTGATCGAGGAGCCCGGGGCGAAGATGTCGAGGACGCTGCCGTAGTTGGAGTAGCTGGCACGCGCGTCGGTGCTGGTCGTGGCGCCGACGGTGATGGCCTCGGCCACGCGGGCGGGGGACTTCGTCGACGCGTTGGTCGACTCGTTGCCCGCCGCGACGGCGTAGGTGATGCCGGCGGCTATGGAGTTGCGCACGGCGGTGTCCAGGGCGGCGTCGGCGCCGCCGCCGAGCGACATGTTGGCGACGGCGGGCTTGACCGCGTTCTTGGTCACCCAGTCGATGCCCGCGACGACCTGCGCGGTGGTGCCCGAGCCCTGGTTGTTCAGGACGCGGACACCGACGATCTTCGCCTTCTTGGCGACGCCGTGCAGGGTGCCCGCGACGGTGCCCGCGACGTGGGTGCCGTGTCCGTGGCCGTCCTGCGCGGTGTTGTCGTTGTCGATGGCGTCGTAGCCGTAGGAGGCGCGTCCGCCGAAGTCGCTGTGGCTGATACGGACGCCGGTGTCGATGACGTACGCCGTCACGCCCTCGCCCGCGGAGTCGGGATAGGTGTACTTCTGGTCGAGCGGCAACGACTTCTGGTCGATGCGGTCGAGACCCCAGGACGGCGGGTTGTTCTGCGTCGCGGTGGCCTTGAACGTCCGGTTCTGGACGACCGCGTCGACCGCCGGGTCCGCGGCGAACTTCTTCGCCTCGGCCTCGCTGAGCTCCACGGCGTAGCCGTTGAGGGCCTTGTCGTAGGTCCGCTCGATCTTCGCGCCGTACTCCTTGGCGAGGGCCCTGCCCTCGGCGGAGCGGGCCTTCGGGGCGTTCTTGTCGAGGCTCACGATGTAGCTGTTCTTGATCACGCCAGGGGTTCCGGCGTTCTCGATCACGCCTTCCGCCCGGTCCGGCCCGGCGGTCGCCGGGACGGCGGAGACGACGCCGAGGGCGAGGGCCGCGACCGCTGTCGCGCTGATCCCTGCCAGTCTTCGGCGGGAGGGACGCATCACTGCCATCTGAGGGGTCCTCCTCGATAGATGGTGCGTTGGTGGGGGATGCGGTGCCTGTGGTGCCCACACACGGGGAGCCGGTAGTCGATCATGACCATGTCAAGAGCGCGCGCCGTTGACGAGCGCACGCCCTGACCGCGGGTCTCCTGACTCCACCGGGACGAAAGATTGGCCGATCCATAGGAATCCCACAAGACATGGGACGGCATGTAACACGCCCGCCACGCACTCTTCATGCCTCACCCGCACCAGCCGCCCCGAGGCCCCCACGGCCACCCTCCCGCTCCCCCGGCGGGCGCCGCAATAGCCTGCGCCCATGACTGCCACGACCGCTCTGCCCGACGCCTTCTGCCCCACCGACGGAACCCGGGTCCCCGCGGGCACGCTCGCCTGGTCCTGCCCGGTCTGCCGGGGCCCGCTCGACCTCGACTTCTCCCCCACGCCCGCGCGCCCGGCCTCGCTCACGGGACGCGTCAACTCGCTGTGGCGGTACGCGGAGTGCCTTCCGCTGTCGGCGCCCGCGATCTCCCTCGGCGAGGGACGCACCCCCCTCGTGGAACTCGCGGGGCCGGTCTCGGCCAAGCTCGACTTCCTGATGCCGACGCTCTCCTTCAAGGACCGGGGAGCGGTCATGCTCATCGCCCTGGCGCAGCGGCTCGGCCCCGAACGGGTCATCGCCGACAGCAGCGGCAACGCGGGCACGTCGGTCGCCGCGTACAGCGCGCGGGCCGGACTCCCCTGCACCGTCTATGTGCCCGCGGGCACCTCGCCCAAGAAGCTGGAGCAGATCGGCGGGCACGGGGCGCGGCTCGAAGTCGTCGAAGGGGGCCGGGAGTCCGCGGCGCGCGCGGCCCGCGCCGCCGCCGACGAACCCGGCACGTTCTACGCCTCCCACGTGCACAACCCCTACTTCCTCCAGGGCACCAAGACCTACGTCCACGAGCTCTGGGAGGACCTGGGCGGGCGGCTGCCCGACGTCCTCGTCGTGCCCGTCGGCAACGGCACGCTGCTGCTCGGCGCCGCGCTCGCCGTGCGCGAGCTGCACGCGGCCGGGCTGATCGCGAAGGCGCCCGCGCTGTACGCGGTGCAGTCCGCGGCGGTCGCGCCGCTCGCCGAGGCCTGGCGGGCCGGCGCCGACGACCTGGTCGGCGAGACCCCGGCGGCCGACACCTTCGCGGAGGGCATCGCGATCCCCCGGCCGCCCCGCGCACGGCAGATCCTGCGGGCCGTGCGCGCCTCCGGGGGCGCCTTCCTCACCGTGACGGAGGAACAGATCGCGGCGGCACAGCTCGACCTGGCGACGCGCGGACTCTACGTCGAGTCGACCGGCGTGGCCTGCTGGGCCGCCGTGCGGGACGGCGCGCTCGGCGAGCGGACCGCGGTGGTTCCGCTGTGCGGGGCGGGGGCGAAGACGGGGCTCGCGAAGGCCTCCGTCGGCTGACGCCGGGCCACGCCGACGCCGGGCGCGGACTCCCGGGGTCAGCGGCGACCGGCCCCGGCGCCGCCCCCGACGAGTACCGCGTGCCCCACCTCGGCGAGCATGGGCAGGTCGGAGGCGTCGTCCCCGTAGCCGTAGCAGTCCGCGGGGTCGATGTGGGCGTACTGGGCGAGGAGTTCGCGGACCAGGCGGCGCTTCTCCTCGCCGATGACCGGGGCGCCGATGAGCGCGCCGGTGTAGACCCGGCCGCAGCGCTCCGGGCGCGCGCACAGCACGTGCTCGGCGCCGACCGCGTCGGCGATGGGCTGGAGCAGCGGGCGGAACGAGCCGGAGACCAGGGCGATGCTCGCCCCCGCGGCCCGGTGGCCGCGCAGCTCGGCGGCGACCTCGCGGACGTAGAAGCCCTCGGCGGCGCTGCGCTCGGTGAACCAGCGGCGGGCCCACTCCTCGACCGCCGCCACCGGTTCGCCACGCCAGGCGCGGAAGTACTCCCGGTTGGCGTCGGCGCGCGGCAGGCCCGCGGCCGTCCTCGCCGTCAGGTCGTCGCGCACGCGGGCCGCCCTGCGGGCGCCTTCGGCGCCGTACCGGCCCGCGCAGTAGAAGTCGAGGAAGTCGAACAGGCTCTTGCGGGTGATCAGCGTTTCGTCGACGTCGGTGAAGACCAGACGGGCGCGTTCAGACCTCGGCACGGGTTGCCTCCAGGGCCGGTTCCCGCGCGGCGGCGGGCTGTGCGGACAGTTCGGAGAAGACGCTCTTGGCGTAGTCGGTGGCGGCCTGCTCCTTGCGGAGCATCCGGTGGCCGGCGATGGTCCGCACGTCGCGGCGGCAGCGCTCGACGGCCGCGGGGACCGGGTGGGCCGGTCCGCCGGAGGTGCGGTGCAGCCGCTCGACCGCGCGGGCCAGCAGGCCGACGGCCGAGGCCGCGATCCGCCGGTTGCGCGCGACGTCGTGCCCCGTCCAGGCGGCGGCGTCGGCGCGCTGCGCGGCGTCGCGCAGCAGGAGTTGGGCGGCCTCGATCTCGTCGGACGACAGGGCGAGGGCCCGGTGCAGCCGCAGCACGCCTTCTTCGGGCAGTCCGAGGGCGTGGCGTGCGGCCCACTGGGACCAGGCGTCGAGCGCGTGGCGTGCGGCGCCGAGCGCCGGGGCGCAGAAGAGGAGGCCGCCGCCGAGCTGGGCGGGCACGGTGTGGCACCTGGCCCGCCCGGGGCCCGGGGTGCCCTCGGTGAGGTCGGAGAGGAGGAAGGAGCGGTGGCGGGGCACGAGGACGGAGTCGACGACGACGGTGTGGCTGCCGGTGCCGCGCATGCCGTCGGCGTCCCAGGTGTCGATGACCGTGGCCCGGCCGCGGGGCACGGCGAACACCCGGCAGCGCGGCCCCTGTTCGGTGGGTTCGGTGGAGGTGAGGAGGAGCCAGTCGGCGAAGGCGACGCCGCTCGCGTACGGCCAGGCCCCGCTGAGCAGCCAGCCCTCGCGGGTGGGCGTGGCCTCGCCGGACGCGCCCATCACGGCGGTGATCAGCGTGTCGGGCGAGGCCGCCCAGAGGTCACGTTGCCCGTCGGGGGGCAGATAGGCGGCGAATCTGCCGTGCGCGGCCCAGAGGGCGCCGCACCAGGCGGCCGACGCGCAGCCCGCGCCGACCGTGGCCGCCGCGTCGAGGAGCGCGGCGAAGGTGCCTTCGGCGCCGCCCCAGGCGCGGGGCACGAAGTGGCGGGCGAAACCGGCGCGGGAGAGTGACGCGGCCGTCCCGTCGTCCAGGCGCCTGTTCCGCTCGGCCGCGCCGGCGTGGGCGGCGGCCGAGCGGGCGGCGCTCGCGACCGCTGAGGGCGCCAGGGGTCCCGTACCCGCGGACCGCCGGTGCTCCGTCGTCGAACTCTGTGACTGAATCATCTGTGGCATACACCCCTTCGGACGATTAGAATTCGTTCTTGAACGTATCTTTATTGCCGTCGGACCCTCGCTCCGAGATCCGCGTGAAGCTCGCCCTCGATCCCCCGCCAGTGAAGGAGGTGTGCACCTTGCCGAAGCAAGCACGGGCCTTGCGCACGTACGACGCCGTCCTGGACGCCGCCGCCCACGAGTTCGCGCGCCATGGGTACGCGAACACCAATCTGCAGAAGATCGCCGACCAGATCGGCCTGACGAAGGGCGCCCTCTACGGTCACTTCTCCAACAAGGAGGAGCTGGCCGCCGTCCTGTCCGTCCACCTGAGCGACGCGGTCGAACCGCCCCTCAGCGCCGCGAACATCCCGGCCGACCCCGCGCTCGGCCGGCTGCGGAGTCTCATGCTGACCCTGGGAGAGCTGTTCCAGGGCGACGTACGGGCCCGTGCCGCGCTCAGGCTGACGCTGGAGACCGCTCAGGCCTCGGAGGACACGGCGGCCCTGCTGGAGGAGACGCACTCGGTGGTGCTGCGTCTGGTGGGCGAGGTGCAGCAGGAAGGGCACTGGGAGGCGGCCGCCTCCCCCAAGGCCGTGGCCGACCTGCTGGTGGCCGCCTTCTTCGGAGTGTTCTGGATGGGCTCCGCCCAGGAGCGGACGGAGGGGGGCAGCCGGGTGACCGCCATGTGGAACGTCCTGGATCACGCCCTACGGAGCAAGGCCTGACATCGAGGCCGGCTCGGGCCGGTCCGCGTGATCCGCGGCCGGGTCGCGCGGGCCCACCCGCCCCCACGCCATGTCGGTCCTGGCGAGCAGGGTGTCCCCCTGCAGCGCCGCGACGCGCATGCGGAACGGGTCCGCCGGGGTGGCCCCCGGCACGCTCCGCTCGACGAGCAGCCGGATCGGGGCGTTCAGCTCGGCGAAGGCCGCGCACTCCACCTGCACACCGACCAGCGCGTACGCCTGGTCGCCCAGCGGCTCCTCCACCCGCTCGTGCACGCAGAGGTGGCCGAGCTGACGGAAGCCCTCCATGAGGACCATGAGCGGCACGTGGTCGGTGGGGTGGTCGAACAGCACCGCGTGGTCGCGGTCGAGGCGCAACTGCCAGTCCCCGTCCGGCCAGCAGCGCTCCAGGACGCAGTCCTTCCACCGCAGCCTGCCCACCCGGCGCGGCGGCACGAGGGGCGCCGGGGTCAGCTCCCCCACGACCGGGGCCGGCGGGGTGTCGCCGCCCCAGGCCATCCGCCGCAGCAGTCCGTACCGGCGGTCGTCCATCACGTAGACGCTGATCGACCCGGTGCCGCAGAGCTCTCCGTCCACCAGGAGCCGGACGTCGAGCCGGGCGCCCTTCGGACGCCCCTCCTCCCAGGTCCACTCCGCGTCGAGGACCACGGGGACGGGGGTGCCGTTGACCCGCAGCGCCGCCGGGTCGGTGATGTCGAAGGACAGGTCACGGCCGACGAACCGGGTGCCGAGCGGCACGTCGCAGTACTCGTGGCCGATGTAGAGAAGTGCCTGGCGGATGGTCTCCGCGAACAGCATCGGATCGCTGAGGCGCTGTGCGTCCGGGTGGTAGAGCGCGTGGTCGCGCGGCCACTGGGCCGCGACAGAGAAACGGCTGTCGCTGACACGACAGCCGTCGGTGACGAACACCTCCGCGATCGAGCTGCGGTGCACCAACGCGCGGGCCACCGGCCTGAGAAACGTGAGGCCAGGTGCCGGGAGAGCCATTGATGCGGCATCCGGGTTTCTGGAAGTATCGATGAGCACGACCGACTTCTGAGACAACGCTTCCCCCAAATCAGGACGAACTCTTGCCGGAGAACAGACGTGTGAAGCCTTGCTGCGCGGGAATTAATATACCTGCGAGAAGGTATATTTCAAGAGCCGAAGCCACATGCCGTCACCACCAACTACCGCCGCGTAGCGACCAGTTGGCGCACCGGAGGACATAAGCCCACCTCACGGCCGCCTCGACCACCGGGCCCGAGCCGACCCGGATCCGACAGATCTACTGCGCACGATTTGGACGCCATGAGCAACCGACGCAAGACACCGCTGCCGCCCCTCCCGACCTCCATGCCGACGAACGACACGTCGCACCTCAAGCAGGAGCGGGCGATCCAGACCCGCAGAACGATCCTGAACGCGGCGGCCTCGGTCTTCGCCGACACCGGTTTCCCCGCCGTCACCATCAAGGACGTGGCGGACAAGGCGGAGATGACCAAGGGAGCCGTGTACTTCCACTTCGCCAACAAGGAGGCGATCGCCGCCTCCGTGGCGGAAGAGTTCTACCGCCGTCTGAACGAGATCATCGCGCCCGTCCTGGAGGACGACCAGTCCTCCCCCGCGACGGTGGTCAACGTCCTGCTCGCGGTGGCCCAGGGCTTCCGCGAGGACGACTACATCAAGGCGGGCTCCCGGCTCCAGATCGAGCGCCCGTACATCAAGAGCGAGATGCCGATCCCCTACGTGGGCTTCACCGACCTGCTCACCGAGCTGCTGGAGAGCTGCCGCAAGGCGGGGAACCTGCCCGAGGACGTCGACCCCGGCGCGCTCGCCCGCGTCCTGCGCGCCGCGCTGTTCGGGGCGCAGCACATCTCCTGGGTGCAGGCGGACCGCCAGGACGTCGTCGAGCGGGTGCAGGAGATCATCGACGCCTTCCTGCCGCTGCGCTGAGCGCGGCGGTCAGTCGAGGAACGCCGCCTCGATCCAGCGGCGCACTCCTCGCGGGCGCATGCGGTGCAGCGCGCCGACCGTGTCGGCCACCTGCTGCGATCCGCCGACGGCGAGGAACTTCTCGCGCACCATCTCGGAGTGGCGCGAGCGAGTGTCGGGACCCGCGGCGCCGACCGGGATCAGGCGCCCGCGGGTCACCGTCCGCCCGTCGGTCAGCCGTACGGTGACGCGGGCGCCGGTGGCCTTCGTCGAGCGGGAGAAGTCCTGGCCCGCCTCGCCGAGGCTGCCGACCAGGTCCACCAGGTCGTCGCCGCCGAAGCCGCGCAGCCAGGGCAGGGCGTCCGGTCCCGCCTCGCGCACGGCCTCGCCGAACGGGGCGTCGGAGAGGAAGAGCTCGCGGGTCATGCCGGTGTCGTGCTCCAGGCGGACCCGGCGGGCCAGCTCCCAGCGGCCGGGGTCGTCCAGGCGCGGCGAGGAGAAGTCGTCCACGGAGAACTCGCCGGTCATCAGGGTGGTGGCGACCGGGTAGGGGACGTCGAGGACGAGGGCGCCGAGCGGTGATCCGGGCCCGTTGACGTACTGGGCGGCGCGCTCGCCGGCGAACAGCGTGTACAGCGACGCCTCGACGACGATCTCCGCCACGTCCTGCGGGCGGAGAGGGCCTATCGCGCGGTGTATCTCCGCGGCGCAGTCCACCGCGGCGTCGATGCCGGGGCCGCCGGGGTGCATCTTGAAGGACAGGGTGTCGGTGTGCCAGCGGCTGCCGAGGCCCTTGGCGACGGCCTGCGGGAGCGGGACGGTGGCGAAGCGGGCCAGGAAGCCGTCCTGGTGCTCGATGATGTCGGGGGCGCCGCGCAGCCCGGCCGCCGCCGCGTCACAGGCGTCCATGGCGGTGCGTACGGGCGTGAAGGTGTTGAACAGCCGGGCGTCGCTGGCCAGGAAGGCGCGCATCAGCGGCCAGTTGGGCATGGCGAAGGCCAGACCGAAGGCGTTCTCCCACAGGTGGGCCGGGGCCCGGTCGGCGTGCAGCCGGCCCGCGACGGCCCCCGCGAGGTGGGTGTGGACGGCGCTCTGGCCGCGCAGCGGACCCAGGGTCGCGGAGGCGGTGATGCGCGCGGCGCACTCGTTGGCGGCGACCACGGCGGTCAGCAGGGAGAGCCCGTCGAGCTTGCGGGCGTAGGCGAAGGCGAGGGGCACCGCGACCGTCGAGTTGGACAGGTGACCGGCGTACGCGGTGTCGTCGAGGTTGAGCCAGGAGCCGAGGGCGGCGAAGACGCCGGCGGCCGTCCTGGGGTCGCGCTGCATGGGGTGGCCGAAGGCGGCCACGAGCTTGCGGCCCAGGGGGTGGGCGAGGCCCGCCCTGATGGAGGCGATCTGCGAGAGGACCTGGCTCGCGGCGAGCTTCAGGACCCGGCAGGGGACGTCCTGGGGGCGCAGTCTCGCCGCCCACGCGGACAGTTCGCGCAGCGGTGTGTCCGCGGTGGCGCGGGGGCCCGTGGACCGTGGCGCCTCCCACTGCTCGCACAGCGTCCGGGCCACCCGTTCGGCCAGTACCGCCGACATCTGACGCCCTGCCTTTCCGTGCTGGTGCGGACCGGAGCGGCGGTACGCCGGCGGCGTACCGCCGCTCCGGGTGATCAGGCCGCGGGGACCTTGTCGAGGAAGCCGTAGACGCCCTGGATGCGTCCGTCCTCGGCGGTGACCGCCACGTCGAAGCCGATGGCGATCGGCTCGCTGCCGGGCTCGGTCACCAGGCCCCACTGGAAGCGGGCGATGTTGTGGTGGGCGTCCACGGTGCCGATCAGCTCGAAGCTGAGGCCCTTGAACTGGTCACGGGCGCCCGCGATGACGGCGCCGATGCCCTCGTGGCCCTCGACCGCGGCGAGCGGGTCGATGTACGGGGCGTCCGCCGTGAACAGCTCGGCGATGGCCGCCGAGCGCTTGTCGGCGTCCGCCTCGTTCCAGATGGCGAGGTAGCGGGTGACGGTGGTGTTCAGGTCGCTCATGGGAGGTCTCCTTGGTCGAGAGCGTCGTACGGGAGCAAGAGATGGTCAGATGGGGTCCGTCGGCGCCCAGGTGGCCAGGGCGCCGGGCAGCACCTCGAAGGTGGCCGACGCGCCGATGGCGTGCTGGTACTCGCCGTCGTGCTCCAGCGGCAGGCGCTTGCCGTCGGTGCGTTCGACCGTGATGGTGCGCCCGCGCGCGTACACGGTCGCCGGGTGGTTCATGTGGTCGGCCCGCAGGGTGAGTCCGGGCACGTCGGTGGCGGCGACGCCGCCGCCGATGACGCAGACGTCGAGCAGTCCGTCGTCGAGCAGCGAGTCGGGCAGGACGAGGAAGCGGCCGCCCCGGTAGGGGCCGCCCCCGACGTTGGCGAGGACGGTCGGGCCCTCGTGCACGACCCGCCCGTCGACGACGACCCGGCCCGGGTAGGGGGCGTAGTCCGCCGCGGTGTCGGCGAACGCCTTCGCGTACCGCTCGCGCCCCTTCAGCGGGCTGTCCGCCGCGGTGATGAGCGCGTCGGCGATCACCCCGCTGCAGGAGCCGAGGAAGACGCAGTTGCGGGTCTCGGCGAGCCGCGCCAGGTCCAGCCGGCGCAGCCGCGCGCTGCCGCCGGCGCGGGAGTCGGCGAGCACCGCCTTGAGGGCCTCGCTCCAGGGCCGCTCGCCCCAGAGCATCTTGTACGCGGAGTTCCCCGTGCCGCCGGGCACGATCATCAGCGCGGCCCGTCCGGCGGCCGTGTGGAGGCCCTGGACGACCTCGCGCACGGTGCCGTCGCCGCCGATGGCGACGACGAGGTCGGGCGCCCCCTCGGTCCGCTCCAGGGCACGGCGCACGAAGACGGTCGCGTCGCCCTGGGCGGTGGTGAGGTGGAGCTCGGTGTGCGCGAGGTGGGCGGAGCACAGCTCCCGCACCTCGCGCACGAGGGCCGGGCTGTGGCTGCCGGATGCGGGATTAACTATGACCAGGGCCCTGGTGGGGCCCGCGGCGTCGCTGCTGTCGGCCATGTCGGGCGTACTCCTTGCTCTGGTAGCACCTGGCTCTGGTGGCACCTGGCTCTGGTAGCACCTGCGAACGACTCTCGCACCCGGCGCTGACACGGTTCTGACGTGCCTCTGACGGCCCCTACCAGGTGACGAGCAGGGAGTTCAGGCCGTAGTTGATGGTGTTCTCGCGGAACGACACGGCGCCCGGGACGTCGGCGACGCGAAGCCCGGGGAAGCGGCCGAAGAGGGCGCGCAGGGCGACCTCCAGCTCCATGCGGGCGAGCGAGGCCCCCGGGCACAGGTGCGGCCCGTGGCCGAAGGCGATGTGCCGGCTCGCGTCCCTGCTCAGGTCGAGGCGGTCGCCGCCCGGGAAGACCGTCTCGTCGTGGTTGGCGCTGGGGTAGGCCAGGATCACTCCGTCGCCCGGTGCGACGCGGGCGCCGCCGATCTCCGCCTCGGCCACGGCGACCCGGACCTGGTTGTCCTGGGTGATGGACCAGTAGCGCAGCAGCTCCTCGACGGCCGGGGCGAACCGCGCCGGGTCGCGCAGCAGCAGGGCCGTCTGCTCGGGTTCGCGCAGCAGGCTCAGGACGCTGAGGCTGAGCTGGTGGGCGGTCGTCTCGTGGCCAGCGACCAGGAAGAGGCGGGCCATCGCCACCAGGTCGTCGTGGGAGAGCAGGCCGGTGGCCACGTACTGCGTCGCGAGCCGGCTGAGCAGGTCCTGTCCGGGCTCGCGGCGCTTGCGCCCGATCAGCCCGTCCAGGTACTGGGTCATCTCCACGAAGGCCGCGTAGATCTGCTCGGGCGTGGCGTCCTGGGACAGGACGGCCTGGCTCAGCTCGGTGAAGTCGCACTCGTCGGCCTCGGGCACGCCCAGCATGCGGGCGATGACCAGGGAGGGCAGCCGGACCGAGAAGCGCTCCACCAGGTCGACGGTCCGCGGCCCCGCCGCCAGCTCGTCGACGAGCCGGTCCACCAGGAGCTCCACCGAGGGGCGCAGGGCGCGGGTGCGGCGGGCGGTGAACTCGGTCATCGCCATGCGGCGCAGCCGTCCGTGCTCCGGGCCGTCCATCCGCGTGAACGACATGACCCGGGGCGCGGGCGGCAGTTGTATGCGCACCGGGAAGCCGGGGAGCGTGTCGTCGGAGCTGAAGCGCGGGTCGGTGAGGACGGCGCGGACGTCCGCGTGGCGCGTCACCAGCCATGCCTCGCCTGTCCTGATCCTTACCTTCACCGGCGCTCCCCCGCGGAGGTCGGCATAGGCGTCCGGCGGCGAGTACGGGCAGGTGCGGGGCATGGGCCACGCGGCGAGCCGCTCGTTCACCGCTGGTGCGACAGGAGTGATCGTCATGAAGTTTCCCCCTGGGTTGTGGCTGATTCCTTTCCGTCATGCTGTCCGAAAGGTCTGACTCGACCCTGACGCCCGGCTGATTTGTCAACACCCTTTTTTGGCCGAATGTTTGCATCCGTTTCCGGCCCCGGGAACACGCGAACGGCGGGTGCCGCGGAGCGTGTTCGCTCCGCGGCACCCGCCGCTTCGAAACGTGCCCCCCAAGGGGGCGGTGGTCAGGCCTTCGACGCCTTGCGGGGCAGCAGCTGCACGAGCAGCGCCACCAGGACGCAGATGCCGGCCTGGACGTACAGGCTCAGCATGAACCCGTCGCCGTAGCCCTGTGCGGAGGGGTGCTCGCCCGCCTCGCCGAAGAAGACCACGCCGATCACCGCGATGCCCAGGACGTTGCCCATCTCCTGGCCGGTGGAGAACACCCCGGAGGCCGCGGCGGCGTGCTCGGGCGCCACGCTCTCCAGGACCAGCGAGGTGAGCGGGGCGACGACCAGGCCCATGCCGAAGCCGCAGACCACCATCACGGGGACGCACCAGCCGACCGAGCCGGTGGCGCCGAGCTGCGAGGCGGTCTGCGCGAAGGCGATGTCGCCCGCGGCCACCACCATGGCGCCCAGCGTCAGCGCCTGCCGCCCCAGCTTCGCCGCGAACTTCGGCGCCATGGCGGAGGCCACGAAGAAGCCGAGCCCCAACGGCACGAAGAGCAGCCCCGACTCCAGGGCGGAGGCGCCGCGCCCCTGCTGGAGGTAGAGCGCGAGGACCAGGAAGAAGGACGCCATCACCGAGAAGTAGACGAGGATGGCGACCGACCCGACGCTGAAGGCGCGGTCGCGGAAGAGGGACGGGCTGACGAGCGGCGACTTCCCGCGCGCCGCGAGGCGCCGCTGGCTCGCCCAGAAGGCGCCGAGCAGCGGGACCGCCGCCGCCATGCAGAACCAGGTCCACACCGGCCAGTCCTCCTCGCGGCCGATGACGAGCGGCAGCACCACGGCCGTGAGCCCGGCGGTGACGAGGACGACACCGGTCCAGTCGAGCCCGGTGCGCCCCTCGGACTTCGACTCCGGCACCAGCTTCGGGGTGAGCGCGAGGACGAGCACCCCGATCGGCACGTTGATCAGGAAGATCGAGCGCCAGTCCGAGCCGAACAGGTCGGCCTGGATCAGCAGGCCGCCGATGAGCTGCCCGAAGACCGCCGCCGCGCCGAGCGCGATGCCGTACGCGTTGAACGCCACCGCCCGGTGCTTGCCGGAGTACGTGGTCGTCAGGATGCCGAGCACCTGCGGGATGACCAGCGCCGCCGCCGCGCCCTGGACACCGCGGGCGATGATCAGCTCGGTCATGTTCTGGGCGAGGCCGCAGGCCAGCGAGGCGACCGTGAAGAGCAGCACGCCGGCCGAGTAGACCTTGCGCCTGCCGTAGAGGTCGCCGAGCCGGCCGCCGGTGATGAGCAGGGCGGCCAGGCCGATGGTGAAGGTGACGGCGATCAGCTGGATCTCCGCCGCCGTGGCGTGCATGTTCGTCTGGAGCGACGGGATCGCCACGTTGACGATGAAGAAGTCGAGGTTGGTGATGAAGAGGCCGGCCAGGACGACCAGGAGCGCCCCGTAGGAGGGCTTGGCCGCCGCGGCCTCTTCCGGCGGTGGCACGGTCTCCGGCGCGACGACGGCTCGGACGTCCGCGCTCGTGATTTCCGCTTCGGTGGTCATGACCGACCTTCCTGAGTCGATACCCCGTTGGACCGGCCGCTCCCCCGTTGGGGCGGCCGGTGGTTCAGCGAGCCGCCGCGGCGACCAGCCGTTGCAGTCGCTGGGAGAAGTGCGTGGTGACGGCCTCGGCGTGGCTGTCGATGTAGAAGTGGCCGCCCGGGTACTCGCTGTGCCCCAGGTAGTCGGGGCTGCGCCCGGCCCAGTGCGACATGGCGTCCGGGCGCTCCTGGAGCGGGTCCGACTTGCCGCCGTAGGAGACGAGCGGGCAGGCGGTGCCCGCGCCGTCGTCCACGTACTGGGCGGCGACCCGCAGGTCGGCGCGGAGCGCGGGGACGACCAGGGCGAGCATCTCGGGGTTGTCGTAGACCTCGGCGGGGAACGAGCCCAGCTTCTTGATCCACTCGATCAGCTCGGGGTCGGGCATCCGGCTCTGCTCCTCCGTGGGCTGGAAGAAGCCCTCCGGCGACCAGCCCGACATGCCGACGAGGATCGGCGAGGGGCCCGGCTCCGCCTCCATGCGGATGGCGAGCCGGAACGCGAGCTGGGCGCCCAGGCAGTGCCCGAAGAACGCGAACGGCCGCTCGTCCAGGTCGTCGAGCACCGCCTCGTGCAGTGCGTCGAGCAGCGGGTCCCAGTCCTCGTACGTCTCCTCGTCGCGGCGGTTGTGGCGGCCCGGCAGGGTCACCGCCTGCGGGGCGATGTCCGCGGGCAGCAGCCGCTCCCAGTCGCGGTAGATGATGGCGCCGCTGCCGGCGTGCGGCAGCATGAAGAGCCGTACGGAGGCGTCCGGGGACGGCTCGACCGGCTGGAACCACTGTCCTGCGCTCGACATGTCCTGGCCCAGGGCGGCGACGGTGGCGGTCGCGGTGGCGTTGCTCACGACTGTGCGCTCCTTGCGTTCGTCTGCTCGGCGATGGCGCGTACCGCGGGCAGCAGCACCTCGGCGATCTCCTTCAACTGCGGCTCCGGGTCGAGCGATCCGACCCGGATGACCAGGTGCTTCGCGCCCGCGCGCACATAGGCGCCGAGCCATTCGGCGCAGCTCTCCGCGCTGCCCCAGCCGTAGGCCTGGATGGCCGACATCTGCTCCAGGGAGCGCCCGTAGTAGTGCTCGATGTAGTGCTCGAGCTCGGCCTTGGCCGCCGCCTCGTCGCGGTTGACGGTGACCGTCGCGTAGAGCGCGGGGGTCACCGCGTCGGGGGCGCGGCCCGCCTCCGCCGCCAGTTCGGCGATGCGGGCGCGGGCCCTGCCGTACGCCTCGGCGTCGGGCAGGAACGGCAGCCAGCCGTCGTACTTCGTCGCGACCCTGGCGAGCACCTTGGGGGTGTCGCTGCCGGCCAGCCAGAGCGGCGGGCCGCCGGGGGTGGCCGGCTTGGGCAGCCGCTCAAGGCGTTCGGCCTGCCAGAACTTCCCCTCGAAGCCGGACGGCCGGCCCTCCTCGCCGGAGCGCCAGGCGGTGCGCCACAGCGCGGTGATCTCGTCGAGCCGCCCGACCCGGCCCGCGAAGGACGCCCCCACGGAGGCGAACTCCTCCTCGGTCTCGGGCATCGGGAAACCGGAGCCGAGGCCGAGGACGAGCCGGTCGGCGGCCACGTGGTCCAGGCTGGCGATCATGTTGGCGCCGATCAGCGGGTGGCGCAGGGCGGGGGTGAGCGCCGCCGTGCCGACCGTGATCCGGGTCGTGGCGGCGGCCGCCGCGGAGAGCACCACGAGCGGGTCCAGGCGCGGCCGTGCGGTGAGCGAGTCGCCCGCCCACAGCGAGTCGAAGCCGAGGGCCTCGGCCTGCCGCGCGAAGTCGAGCAGCGGGGCGGCCGCGTAGGTGCCGTTGATGGCCTGCTCCCGGGTGGGCAGCAGGACGCCGATGCGTAAGGGCCCGGCCGTTGACTGCATGGGGTACTCCGTTTCGTCGGGCGGGGTGGGTGTCCGGTGGGTGCGGTACGGAGGTGGAGCGGCACTGCGGTGTGCGGTACTGCGGTGTGCGGTACTGCGGTGTGCGGTACTGCGGTGTGCGGTACGGGAGGTGTGCGGTACGGAGGGTGTGTCAGGTGTGCTGCGGCTGCTGGGCCGCCCGTGCCGACGCGGGGCGCTGGGCGGGCAGCGGAAGCCGGGCGGGGGTCCCCGCGGACGCGGCGGTGAGCTGCTCGCGCACCGCGCGGCGCAGGATCTTCCCCGAGGGGTTGCGCGGCAGGTCGTCGGCGAAGTGGAAGGCGCCCGGGATCTTGTAGTCGGCGAGCTTGCCGCGCAGGGCGAGCAGGAGTTCGCGGGGCTTGACCATGGCGCCGGGCCGCAGGACGACGACGGCGTGCACCGCCTCGCCCCAGCGCGTGTCGGGCAGGCCGACCACGGCGGCGTCGGAGACGGCGGGGTGCGCCGCGAGGGCCTTCTCGACCTCGGCGGGGTAGATGTTCTGCCCCGCGACGATGATCGTGTCGTTCATGCGGTCCCGCAGGTACACATAGCCGTCCTCGTCGAGGTAGCCGGCGTCGCCCATGTGCAGCCACTCCCCCACCATCGTGCGTTCGGTGGCCTCGGGGAGGTTCCAGTAGCCGAGCATCTTCGAGGGGGCGCGGACGCATATCTGGCCCGTCTCGCCCGGCGGCAGCGTCTCGCCGTCGGGACCGATGACCTTCACCTCGTTGCCGGGGCAGGGCCTGCCGACCGAGCGCAGCAGGCCGGCGCCCGGACGGTGCGCCTCGGGCGGCAGGCACACCGCGACGCTGCCGGTCTCGGTGCTCGCGTAGATCTGCGCGAACTCGCAGCCGAACACCTCGAGGCAGCGGGTCAAGAGCGTCTCCGACATCGGCGCGGCGCCATAGGCGATCTTGCGCATCGAGGCGAACGCCTCGGGGCCCGCGCCGCGTTCGGCCATCATCATCTGGAGCATGGCGGGCGCCGCGAAGGTGATGGTCACCTTGTGCTCGCGGATGAGCCGCACGGCCTCCTGCGGGATGAACTGCGGCATCACCACACTGGTCGCGCCCGCGTTGAAGGTGTGCATGAACCAGCCGATGCCGGCGATGCCGAAGCCCGGCAGGGAGATCAGGCTGACGTCGTCCGGCAGCCAGTCGATCCAGTCCACGCCGTGCTCCCGCATCGCGGCGGGCAGCGTGAAGAAGCTCCGGTGGGGCAGGACCGCGCCCTTGGGCAGGCCGGTGGTGCCGCTGGTGTAGATCTGCACCACCGCGTCGTCGGGCCCGGTGCCCGGCTCCAGGTCGGTGGTGGGGTGGTTGGCGTACCAGGCGGGCAGGCCCGTGCCGCGCGCCGGTTCGCCCTCGCTGTCGGTGCCGTCGACGCGGACGACGGTGCGCAGCCCCGGCAGGTGCGGCTTCACGCGGTCCGCGGTCTCCCAGAACTCGTCGTCCACGAAGAGGAGCGCGGCGCCCGAGTCGCGCAGGATGTGGTCCACCTCGGCGCGGGTGAGGCGCCAGTTGACCGGTACGAGGACGGCGCCGGCCTTCGCGCAGGCCAGGATCGTGAGGTAGTAGTTCTCCGACTCGCGGCCCAGGTAGGCGACGCGGTCGCCCGTCCCGATCCCCGCGTCGCGCAGCGCGTGGGCCGCCCGGTTGCTCTCCCGGTGCAGCTTCGCGTACGTGGTGGTGCGGCCCTCGCAGACGATCGCCGCGTGCTCCGCGCGGCCCCCGGCGTGGGCCCGGGAGCTGCGCGTCAGCGTCCAGTCTCTGGTGGTGTGGTCTTCCACTGTGGTCTCCCCGCTGCCTTGGACATCTCGGTGGGTGTCGTGAGGTGAGTGGATGTCGTGGGGGTGTGTGCTGAGGTGGGTCCGCCGCCCGGCGGCGGTCGGGGGCTGTCCCGCGACCGCCGCCGGGCGGGTGTCTCAGGGGTGCTGTTGCGCCGCCGGGGCCAGGCGGCCGTCGAGGAACTCGGTGAGCCTGCGGACCGTGGGGTGGTCGAAGGTCAGCGAGGCCGGCAGCGGCAGCCGGAACAGCGTCTCCAGGCCGCCCTTGACGGTCTGGGCCATCAGCGAGTCCAGGCCGAGCGAGACGAACTCGGCGTTCTGGTCGAGATCGTCGCCGTCGTCCATGTGCAGGGCCCCCGCGACCTGCTCCCGCACTCGCGCGGCGATCAGCGCGGTCCGCTCCGGCTTCGGCAGGGCCACGAGCGCGGCCAGGTCGACGCCGGCGCCGTCCGCGCCCGCCTGGTCCTGCCGGGCGAGCCGGTCGTAGAAGGCGTCGTCGACGCCGCCGCCCGACACATAGCGCGCCCAGTCGAACTCGCCGACCACGCGGCGGCTGCCGGGCCGCTGCCAGAGCCTGGCCAGGGTGTCCAGGGCCCGGGTGGGCGAGAAGAAGCGGACGCCGCTGCGGTCGATCTCCGCCGCGAGCTGCTCGTCGAGGCGGGCCGACATGCCGACCCGCGCCCACGCGCCCCAGTTGACCGAGAGGCCGGGCAGTCCCTTGAGGCCGCGCCATTCGGCGAGGCTGTCGAGGCCGGCGCTCGCGGCGGCGTAGTGGCCCTGGGTCGCGCCGCCGAGCACGGAGGCGATCGAGGAGTACGTGACGAAGAACTCCAGGTCGGGGAAGGAGGCCTCGGCCGCCTCGTGCAGCAGCCAGCCGCCGTACGCCTTCGGCGCCAGCTGGGCGTCGAGGGCCTCCCAGGTCAGCTCGGCGATGAGGCGCTTGTCGAAGGAGCCGGCCGCGTGCACGACGCCGCCCACCGGGTGCGGTCCCGCCGCCAGTTCGCCGGCGAGGCGCCGCACGTCCCGCGCGTCGCTGACGTCCGCCCGCAGGATGGCGACCTCGGCCCGCTCGGACAGTTCGGCGAGGACCTGCGCGGCCTCCTTGGTGGCCTTGCCGCCGCGGCTGACCAGGGTCAGGTGCCGGGCGCCCAGGGCGACCAGCTTGCGGGCGGTGACCAGGCCGAGGCCGCCGAGACCGCCGGTGACGAGATAGGTGCGGTCCGGGCGGACGCGGGCCGGGGCGGGCTCGGTCTCCGGGCCGCCGGGCACGTCCACCCACACCTCGGCGCCGGTGTCCGCGGCGGCGGTGCGCAGCGCCTCGCCGATCTCGTCGAGGCGGAACGCGGTGGCTCCGTCCCGCTCCCCGCCGGCCGCCGTGCCGGGGGCCAGCGTCACGGCGGAGGCGGGCACGGTCAGGGTGGCGCGCAGGGCGCCGTCATGGCGTACGTGGACCTCGTCGCCCGCGGTGAACGCCGCCTCGGCGCCCGCCGCGAGGACGGTTCCCGCGGCCAGCGAGCCGAGGACGGGGCCGTTCCCGCCGGACTCCTCGCCCTCCAGGGCGGTGCGGGCGTCGGCCGCGGTCAGGGCGACCGAGGCGACCCGCACCTGGACCTCGCCGGCCGCGGGCGCGCGGTCCTCGACGGGTGCGAGGAAGAGGTCGGAGAGGTCCCCGGAGCCGGGGGTGTGCAGGGCGAAGCCGCCGGGCCAGGTGCGGGTGGCGTCGCCGGGCAGCAGCCTGCGGACGTAGCGCCCGCCCGCGCGGTGCGCGACCTGGTACTCGCCCGGCGCCTCGGCGCGGCACTCGTCGAACAGGGCCGTCAGGCCGCTGCCGGGCTCGACGTCGACCAGGGTGGTCCGGTACTGCGGGGACTCGGTGAGCAGGACGCGGCCGAAGCCCCAGAGGGTGGCGGCGGCGAGGTGGGAGCCGTCTCCCGGCCGGTCGCCGGGCAGCCGCTGGGCTCCCTCGGTGACCAGCCAGAGCCTCGGCGGGCGCTGCTGCGCGGCGGCGTCGAGGACGGTGACGAGGCCGAGCAGCTCCCGGTAGTTGCGCTCGCACTCGGCGCGCATCAGCTCGGCGGACATGGCGCCGGCCTCGGGCCGCCAGACCCAGCAGACGTCGGTGACGGAGGTGTCGTCCAGGGCGGCCTTGAGCGCGGCCAGGTCGGCGACGGGCGTGACCCGTGCCGTGCCCGCGCCGGCGTCGGCCGTCGCGCCCAGGAGCAGCGCGTGGCGCGGCGTGGTGTCGTCCAGGGCGGGCAGCGCGCGGCGCACCCACTCGGGGCGGTGCAGGAACTGCCGCTGGCCCGCGGGGCCCTCGGGGCGGGCGAGGGTGACGCCGCCGAGTTCGAGGACGGGGCGGCCGTCCTCGGTGAGCAGGATGTCGGCGAGGCGGCGGTCCTGCTCCGTGCGGACACGGGCGACGGCGCGCAGCCGCTCGCCGCGGGGCTTCTTGAAGTGCCGTACGGAGGCGATCTCCCTGGCGTGGAAGACCGGGCCCTCGGGGTCGAGGGCGACGGCGGCCTGGAGCGCGGCCTCGACCAGTTCGGCGGGCACCTGCTGGACGGCGGTGGTGCCGCGGCACTCCAGTTCGCCCGAGGCGACGCCGTCCTGGTGGCGGGCGGCGCCGACGAGCACCCGGGCGCGCGGGCCGTGCGGGCGGCCGACGGAGGCGAGGTCGGTGTACAGGTCCTCGGCGTCGCTCTCCAGGACGGGGGCCTCCAGGGCGAGGGCGGTGAGGCCCGGCTCGTCCTGGTCGACGGCGGCGGCGAGCACGGCGGTGACGTGCACGCGCTCCTCCGCCTCCCGGCCCTCCTCCGCCTCCGCGGTGGTCACCACCGTGACCTCGGCGTCGCCGTCCGCACGCGCGGTGAGCCGGGTGGTCAGCGTGAGGGGGGTCTCGGCGGTGAGGGTGAGCGGTTCACGCAGCCGCACGTCGCGGACGGCGGCGCGGGTGTGTCCGTGCACGGCGTCCTGGAGGGCGAGCAGCAGGTCCACGTAGGCGCCGGCGGGCAGTGTCGTGCGGTCGCCTGCGGCGAAGTCGGCGAGCGCGCCCAGTTCCTCGACGGTGAACTCGGCGGTGAACTCCCGTATTCGGCCGCCCTGCGGGAGCCGGGTCTCGGCGCCGAGCAGCGGGTGGTGGGCCGCGCCGCCCTGCGCGGCGCCCCTGCGCGGGGTGACGGAGGGCAGCCAGTAGCGCTTGCGCTGGAAGGCGTAGGTGGGAAGGGCCAGTTTGGCGGGGACGGCACGGCCCTCGTGGTAGCCGGTCCAGGAGACCGGGAGCCCGGCGGCGTAGTACTCGGCGAGCGCCCGCAGCGTGGTGTCGCCGCCGCGGTCGCGCCGCCGCAGGCTGGCCAGCCACAGGTGGTCCTCGACGGGCAGCGAGCGCTGGGCGAGCGCGGTCAGCGCGGTCGACGGGCCGATCTCGACCAGGGCGTGGCGTCCGCGCCGGGCGACCGCGCGGATGCCGGAGAGGAACTGCACGGGCTCGCCGATGTGGCGCACCCAGTAGTCGGGAGTGCCGATCTCGCGGAAGCGGGCGAGCTTGCCGGTGACGTTGGAGATCAGGCTGATGGCCGGCTCGCGGAAGGTGATGGCGTCCAGGGCGGAGCGGAAGTCGTCGTACACCTCGGCCATCAGGGGCGAGTGGAAGGCGTGGCTGACGGCGAGACGGTCCACGCGCAGGCCGCGTCCGGCCAGCTCGGCGGTGACCTCCGCGAGCGCGTCCGAGGCGCCGGAGATGACGCACTGGTCGGGGGCGTTGGCCGCGGCGAGCGCGAGGTCCGGGTGGGCCTCCAGGAGCGGCAGGACGTCCTCGGCGGGGGCGGCGACCGCCGCCATGCCTCCCTCGGCGCGCACGGCCTGCATCAGCCGGGCCCGCGCCGCCACCAGCGTCACGGCGTCGGCGAGGCTGAACAGGCCCGCGACCGCGGCGGCCGAGGCCTCGCCGATGCTGTGCCCGATCAGCACGTTGGGGCGCACGCCCCAGGACATCCACAGCTGGGCGAGGGAGTACTCCAGGGTGAACAGGGCGGGCTGGGTGTACTCGGTGCGGTCGATCGCCCCGGGGTCGTCGGCGGTGCCGATGACGAGGTCCCGTACGGAGCGGTCCAGGTGGGCCGAGAAGAGGCGGTCGCACGCGTCGACGTGGCGGCGGAACACCGGGAAGCGCTCGTACAGGGCGGCGCCCATGCCCGCGTACTGCGCGCCCTGACCGCTGAACATGAAGGCGACCTTGCGGATGCCGGAGGGGCCCTCGTGGTCGCGGTCGGCGGCCTTGTCCAGGAGCTTGGTGAGGGCGGCGCGGTCGGTGACCGGGCCGGCGAGGCGGTACGGGTGGTGGGTGCGGGCCACGTTGGCGGTGTGGCAGAGGCCGTCGACCGGCAGCGCGGGGTCGTCGGCGAGGAGCTGCCGGTAGCGGTCCACCTGCTCGCGCAGCGCGGCCGCGGTCTTGGCGGAGAGCGTGAACATCGGGGTCGCGGGGGCTTCGAGCTCCGCGGTCTCCCGGTCCGCCGTCGGCGCGGGCGGCTGTTCGAGGACGACGGCGCCGATGGTGCCGGCGAAGCCGAAGCTGTTGACGACCGCGCGCCTGACCGGCGCCTTCCACGGCTCGCAGGCGGTGGGCACCCGCACCGGGTACAGGTCCCACGGGATGCGCCCGGAGGGGGTGTCGAGGTTGAGGTGCGGGTAGATCGTGGCGGAGCGGATCTGCAGGACCGCCTTGATGACGCCGACGATGCCGGAGGCGGGCTCCATGTGGCCCAGGTTGGTCTTCACCGAGCCGACGAGCAGCGGGTCGCTCTTGGTGTGCGAGTCGGCGAAGGTGTCGCCGATGGCGCCGAACTCGATGGGGTCGCCCAGCGGGGTGCCGGTGCCGTGCGCCTCCACGTACTGGATGTCCTCGGGGGCCAGCGCGGCGGCGGCGAGCGCGCTGCGGATGACCTTCTCCTGGGCGGGGCCGTTGGGCACGGTCAGGCCCGCGCTGTCGCCGTCCTGGCCGACGGCGGTGCCCCGGACCAGGGCGAGGACGGTGTCGCCGTCGCGGGTGGCGTCGGAGAGGCGCTTGAGGACGACGATGCCGCAGCCCTCGGCGCGGGCGTAGCCGTCGGCGGACTCGTCGAAGGTCTTGCACCGGCCGTCGGGCGACAGCATCTGCGCGTTGGAGAACATCACGGGGATGCGCGGGTGGTGCAGGGCGTTGACGCCGCCGCAGAGCGCGATGTCGGTCTCGCCGGAGCGCAGCCCCTGCACGGCGACGTGCAGGGCGGCGAGCGAGGACGAGCAGGCCGTGTCGATGCTCATGCTCGGGCCGCGCCAGCCGAGGAAGTAGGAGAGCCGTCCCGAGAGCGGGAACATGGTGATGCCGGAGGCGAGGAGCCCGTCCAGCTCCTCGTAGGGCAGGGAGTCCAGTTCTAGGGCGTAGTCGATGGAGCTGGCCCCGATGTAGACGCCGCCGTTGCCGCGGCGCAGCGGCGCCGGGTCGATGTTGGCGTGCTCAAGGGCCTGCCAGGCGGTCTCCAGGAGCATCCGCTGCTGGGGGTCCATGTACTGCGCTTCCTTCGGCGAGATGTTGAAGAAAGACGCGTCGAACCGGTCTATGCGGTCGAGGAATCCACCGGACGTGGTGTGAATCTTCCCCTTGTCGTCCGGGCTCTGCGGAGTGAAGGCGTCGACGTCCCACCGGTCGCCCGGAATGGGCCCGATGCCGGAGCGCCCCTCGCGCAGGAAGGTGTCGAATTCGTCCAGCGAATTACTGCCGCCGGGGAATCGCAGGCCAACACCGACGATCGCGATCGGCTCGGGCGCCCGGCCGGACACCTGGTTCTTCTCTGATTCCTCGTGCGGCATTCCACGTCTCCTTCTGTCCGGGACCCTGGGGATCAGGCGGTGCCGGGTATCGCGCCGGCCGTGCGGGGGGACGGATCGGACACCGCGTCGACGAGGTGGTCGATGAGGCGGCTGACCGTGGGCTCGTTGAAGAGCACGTTCGCGTTGATGGAGACGGCGAGGACGTCTTCGAGGGTCTGCCGCATCTCGGTGAGCTTCAGCGAGGTGAGGCCGAGGTCGAAGTAGCTGACGTCGAGCGGGAGGTCCTCGGTCTCGTCCATGAGCAGGCTCTCCCTGAACTTGGCGACGAGGAGCTGCTCCATTTCCTCGGCCAGTTCGGCCCGCGGAAGTTCGCGGAATTGCTGAAGTGTCATGTGTAGGGGAGACATGCGGCCATGGAAGCAATGACCCCTGACGCCCCACTGACGTCGCGCGCGTACCCCTCACGCCCGTCACTCAGTCTTCACGGCCGCGACCGGACACAGGGTTGGCTCAATAGATTCGCCATTCCCGCGATCAGCACCGCGTCAGCGCCGAGTCAGATGCTGCTGCCACGATCGAGATGCTTCGCCAAAGAGCTCACCAGATCGGAATCCACTCGGAGATACCCCACCCGAAAGGCTGGATATGCTGCGCGGCGCCATACAGGAGGAAAGTGCTCCGGCACATTCCGACCTCAAGAGCTATGACCTCTATATCGCGGGCAAGGATGTCGCCGGTGACGGGTGGGTCTACACCGTCAGCGGACGCTCGCTCCTCGAAGACGTGTTCACCAGCGTGAGCCTCAAGCGCACGCTGGAGCAGGACCCCGAATCCGACGCGGCCAACCACCCGTATGTGGTGGGACGGTGCGCGATCGCCGACGACTCCGCCATCGACCTCGCGACCCAGGCCGCCGCGGCGGCGGCCCAGGAGTGGGCGGCCGTCCCGCAGGAGCGGCGGATGCGCCTCGGCACCCGCTTCCGCGAGGAACTGATCAAGCACCAGGACGAGTTCCTGGAGATGCTGGTCGCCGAGTCCCACCCCGTGAAGCTGGCCCGTTGGGAGCTCAGCTGCCTCCTGCAGATCTACGCCCCCGGCAGCCTGCGCTGGTACACCAAGCAGATGCGGGTCGAGAAGGAGTACGGCGGCCGCAAGCTGATCCTCCAGCGCCAGCCCGACGGCGTGGTCGCCTTCAACCCGCCGCAGAACGCCCCGCTCCCCAGCGCCGCGCTCTCCGTGCTCGCCCTGATGGCCGGCAACGCCGTGGTCGTCCGGGCCCCGCGGAGCATCGCGCTGTCCACGATGTGGCTGCTGCGTGACATCGTTGCCCCGATCCTGGAGGAGCTCGACGCCCCGCCCGGCGTCCTGAACGCGGTGTGCTCCAACCCGAAGCAGACCATGGACCGCTGGGTCACCGACCCGCTGATCAACGACATCTTCTACATCGGCGGCAGCCAGGAGGGCCTGCGCTTCGAGCAGGCCTGCGTCGCCAACGGCAAGAAGCCCATCCTCGAACTGGCCGGCAACGACGGCATCGTGGTGTGGAAGGACGCCGACGTGAAGTGGGCCGCGGAGGCCATCACGGAGTCCTTCTTCGGCTCCGGCCAGATCTGCATGGTCCCCAACTACGTCCTGGTCCACCCCGACGTCGCCGACGCGCTCATCGCCGAGGTGAAGGAGCAGGTCAAGACCGTCAAGCCCGGCTACCCCGAGGAAGAGGACGTGCTCCTCTCCCCGGTGCGCCGCAGCGAGCGCTTCTTCCGCCTGCTGCGCCAGGCCCTGGACAACGGCGCCGAGCTGGTCACCGGCGGCAACCGCACCGAGCTCGACGGCACCCCCTCGGAGACGGGTGTCTTCCTCCAGCCCACCGTCGTCCGCGTGGACGGCCTGGACCGGGCCCGGACCTACGACGTGGTGCGCGAGGAGACGTTCTTCCCGCTGATCCCCGTCATCGTGCCGGAGGCCGACAACGACGACGCGCTCCTGGAGGACTTCCTCCGCTTCGTCAACTCCAACGAGTACGGACTGCGCAACTCCCTCTGGTCGCGGTCCGACCACATCATCGACACCTTCGTGCGCCGCGTCGTCAACGGCGGCCTGCTGAAGGTCAACGACTCCCACATCGGCTTCCTGCCGTACCTGCCGAGCCACGGCGGCACCGGCCGCACCGGCGGCGCCTTCGGCGAGGCCAACTACCCGATGCTCAAGACCTCCCACGTGCAGGGCGTCAGCATCGCGCGCGACGTCAGCCCCTATGACGCGGTCTTCGGCGCCTTCGACGACTGACCCTGCCCCCCCTTCCCCCTACCTCCGGAGGTTCTGACGTGCGTTCCCTCGATGCCGCTCGGGCCGTCTCCGAGCGCTTCCACCCCGGCCTGCTGAAGGAACTGGCAGAAATCCCCTACGCCGAGCGGGAGAAACCCGGCAGCCCCGCCATCGACCTCTTCCGCATCCACGGCGGTGTCGGCCTGCTGATACCCGAGGAGTACGGCGGCCACGGCGCGAGCCCGCTGGACGCGCTGCACACCCAGTTCGCCCTCGGCTCCCTGTCGCCGTCCCTCGCCGCGGCCGTCTCCATGCACCACTTCACCGTCGCGATGCTGTACTCCCTGGCCACCGCCGAGGGCCGGCTCACCGACGCCCAGAGCGAGCTGCTGCGCCGCATCGTGCCCGGCCAGCAGGTCATGGCCTCCGGCTGGGCCGAGGGCCGCACCGAGCAGAACATCCTCACCCCGTCGGTGACCGCGCGGCCCGTCGAGGGCGGCTACCTGCTCTCCGGCTCCAAGAAGCCGTGCAGCCTCGCCCACTCGATGAGCCTGCTCACCGCGAGCATCGCCATCCACGGCCTGGAGGGCGACCCCGAGCTGGCGCTCGCCCTGGTCCCCTCCGACGCCCCCGGCCTGTCCGTGCACGCCTTCTGGGGCAACGAGCTGCTCGCCGGCGCCGAGAGCGACGAGGTCCGCCTGGAGGACGTCTTCGTCCCCAAGGACATGGTCGTCAGGGCCGGCGCCGACGACCCGCGCCGCCTGGACGACCTCCAGACCGCCGGGTTCGTCTGGTTCGAGATGCTCATCACCACCGGCTACCTGGGGGCCGCCGCCGCCCTCGTCGAGCAGGTGCACGAGCGCGAGCGCGGCTCGGTCCAGGAGCGGGCGGCGCTCGGCGTCGAGCTGGAGGCCGCCCTGTCGCTGCTCGAAGGCGTGGCGCGCGCGGTCGGCCCCGAGCCGGGCGACGAGGCGTCGGTGGCCCGGGTGCTCGTGGCCCGCTACGCCGTGCAGAACGCGCTGCCCCGCATCACCTCGCAGTCCCTCGAACTCCTCGGCGGCCTGGACTTCATCCGCTCGTCCAGCCACGCCCTCGCGGCGGCGGCGTCCGGCGCCATCGCCTTCCACCCGCCCGGCCGCGGCGCCGCCGCCGAGCCGCTCCTGCGCTACTTCGACGGCGGTCCGCTGGTCCTCGCCTGACCCGCGGCCCCGAATTCGCACCCGCTTCCTTGGAGTGAGTAAACCGTGACCGTAATCCAGGAGAACCCGGCGACCGCGGCGGCCACCGCGGCCGACACCGAGGCACAGGTCCTCGGCCTGTACCGGGCCCATCTGAGCAAGGGCAGGGCCACCCTCGCCGAGCTGTTCGGCAGCCACATGGAGGTGGCGTCCGAAGGAGCCTGGCTCACCACCAGCGACGGCGAGCGCTTCCTCAACGCGGGCGGCTACGGCGTGTTCATCATGGGCGCCCGCCACCCCATCGTGATGGAGGAGATCGAGCGCCAGCTCCGTACCCACCCCACCGCGACCCGCATCCTCCTCGAACCGACGGTGGCCCGCGCCGCCGAGGCCCTGGTCTCCGTCATGCCGGAGGGGCTGAACCGCGTGCACTTCGGCCTCTCGGGCGCCGAGGCCGTGGAGACCGGCCTGAAGCTGGCCCGCGCCGGCGGCTTCAAGCGGACCGTCTCCATGACGGGCGGCTACCACGGCAAGACCCTCGGCGCCCTGTCCGCCACCGCGAAGGAGGTCTACCAGAAGCCGTTCAGGCCGCTGGTCCCCGACTTCCACCACCTGCCCTTCGGCGACGCCGACGCCCTGGAGGCCGAGCTCGCCGCCCACCCGGGCGAGGTCTGCGTCATCCTGGAGCCCGTCCAGGGCGAGGGCGGCGTCATCATCCCGCCCAAGGGCTATCTCAAGCGCGTCGAGGAACTGGTCCGCGAGCACGACGGCTTCCTGATCCTCGACGAGATCCAGTCCGGCTTCGGCCGCCTCGGCGAGTGGTGGGGCGCCGACTTCGAGGACGTACGCCCCGACGTGCTGCTCGCCGGCAAGGCCCTCGGCGGCGGTGTGCTGCCGGTCTCCGCGGCCGTCGCCACCCGCAAGGCGTTCCGCCCCTTCGACAAGGACCCCTACGTCCACACCGCCACCTTCTCGGGACAGCCCGTCCTCATGGCCGCGGTGCAGGGCGCGGTGCGGGCCATGAAGGAGGAGCGCCTGGTGACCCGGGCCACCGACCTGGGCGCCGCCCTCCTGCCGCGGATCGCCGAGATCGCGTACCGCAACATCCCCGAACTCGTCGTCGACGTGCGGGGGCAGGGCCTGCTGATCGGCGTGGAGCTCGTCGAGGCCGGACTCGCCGGCGAGCTGCTCATCGAGCTCTTCAACCACGGGGTGGTCGCGAACCACTCCATGAACGGCAGCTCGGTGGTGCGGTTCACGCCGCCCGCCGTCCTGAGCGACACCGACGTGGAGTTCCTCCTCAACTCCTTCGACCTGGCCACGCGCGACCTCGTGCGGGGCGCGGCCACCATGCCGAAAGGCGGCAACTGATCGTGCGACACGTTGAACTGGAAGCTGTGGTCCCCGCGGAGCAGATGGCGACGGTCTTCGACGCCGTGCGGCGCTGGGAGAAGTACCCCGACCTGGCCCCGCACGTGAACTCCACCACCGTGCACGCCACCTATCCCGAGGCGAACTGCAGTTCCGACTGGGAACTGCACTTCCGCTCCGGTCTGCTGCGCTGGACCGAGGACGACGTCTTCCTGCCGGAGCAGGGCGAGATCCGCTTCGAGCAGAGCGACGGCGACTTCGACTCGTTCGTGGGCACCTGGGCGCTCACGCAGAACGGCGACGACGTCGCCGTCCGCTTCGACGCCGACTTCGACTTCGGCATCCCGAGCCTCGAAGGCATCCTCGACCCGATAGCCGAGCGGGTCATCAAGGAGACCGTCGCCTGGTCGCTGACGGGCCTCTTCCCCGCCACGCGTGTCTCGGGCGGCATAGAGCTCTCCCAGCCCGCCGCCGTCGGCGCCTGAGAACCCCGCCAGGAGCTGACCAGCCATGGACCAGGCAAATCCCTTCGAGACACCGAAGACGTTCTCCCTGCACCGCGCCGAGTACCTGGTGGGCTTCGCGGTCTCCACCGGGCTGCTCATCGCCCACATCGGCGAGATCCGCTGGCTCCCGGCGGTCGCGCTGTTCCTGTACATCGACCTGATCGGCTACATCCCCGGCGCCATCGCGTTCCGGCGCAGCGGCGGGCAGCCGATCTCGAAGGTGTACTACGTCCTCTACAACGTCATGCACAGCCTCATCACCCAGGCCGCGGTGGCCGCCGCCTGGTGCTGGCTGATCGGTCCCGAGTGGGCGCTGCTCGTGCTGCCCTTCCACCTCTTCGGCGACCGCGGTCTGTTCGGCAACTTCATGAAGTCCTTCGCGCTGCCCTTCGAGCCGGTCCGCCAGAGCGGCTACCTGCGCATCCTGGACGACCTCGGGCTCGCCCACCCCAAGCCGGTGGGCCACGCCCAGGACCCGGAGCCGGTCGGCCACATCGTCAAGCGCCCCGCCCCGGTGGCGGTCCCCGCGCCCGCTTCGGCGGCTGCCCCGACATCCGCTCCGGCCCGTGAGGAGGCCCTGCGATGAGCACACTCACCCAGCTGCGCCGCCCGGTGCGGCAGGACCCCGCCGAGCGCCGCAGGGCGCTGTACCACCTGGCGTCGCCCGTGTCGGTGCTCACCGTCGGCCACGCCGGGGTGCTGCACGGCACCACGGCGAGCACGGTCACGCTGGTCTCGCGCGAGCCGCTGCTCGTGGGGGTCGCCATGCGGCCGGGATCGTCGTTCGCGCGGCTCGCCGCCGCCGAGGGGCGGTTCGTCATCAACGTCCTCGACGGCGGCCAGGGCGACCTGGCCCGCTGGTTCGCGGACAGCTCCCGCCCCGACGGCAGCGCCCAGTTCGACGGCCTGTCCTACACGGACGACTCCTACGCCCACGCGCCCCGCCTGGCCGGCGCCCTCGCCCACTACACCTGCCGGGTGCACTCCTCGCACCGGGCGGGCGACGGCGAGGTCCTGCTCGGCTACGTGGTGCGCGCCACCGCCCAGAGCGCCCCGCCCCTGTTCAGCTACGCGGGCGGCCTCGTCGCCGGCGCCCTGCACCCCGCCCGCACCACGAAGGAGACAACGGCATCATGACCGGTTCTGTGGCCCCCGAGGCCGACTGGGACAAGGCGCCGGGATTACTCGACGGCGCGAAGGAACTGACCCTCGGTCCCGACGACTGCGACCTCGCCTACTGGTTCACCTCGGTGGCCCAGGGCACCCTGCGCGACCGCGGGGCCACCGGGCACCACGCGGACGCGACGGTCCCGGACTTCCTGAAGGCGCCGGGCCCGCTGCGGGACGCGCTGATCCTGGAGTTCGGCTTCCGCGGCCTGTCCGAGGAGATCGCCACACGGCTGCTCGGCCACTACGTGTCGCTCGCGCCCGGCGTCCCCGAGATGGAGTTCTACGCGACCCAGCTCATCGACGAGGCGCGGCACGCCCGCGTCTTCCGCAACCACCTGGTGGAGCTGGGCGAGCCCGCGGGCACCCTGCTCAAGGACATCGACGAGATGGCCGCCGACTACCGCGAGCGGGTCCTGGACCCGGTGGTGGACTTCACCCTCGACATCGTCCGCGACCAGCAGGACTTCCCCGGCGGCGTCGCCGTGTTCGCCATCGTCATCGAGGGTGTGCTCGCGCCGGCCGCCGAGCTGAGCGAGCGCAAGTGGACACCGCTCTCCCCCGCCACGGGGGAGATCTCGCGCGGCACCGCCATCGACGAGATCCGCCACCTCACCGTGGCGAGCACCATCCTCCGCGACCACGTGGCCGCCCATCCCGAGTACCGGCCGCGGCTGCTGGAGATCCTGCGCGCCGGCGTGAAGCTCTGGGACGAGGTGCCCGACCGGGAGTTCGTCATCCACCGCGAGGAGCTGTTCCAGAAGGGCATGGCCGACCACGCCGACAAGATCGGCGACTACGAGATCTGGCCGGGCGTCCGCATGCTCGACACCACCCCCGAGCAGCGGTACGACATGGCCGAGCAGTGGACCGACGAGATGGCCGAGTCCCGCATGGCCTACATGGGCCTGCCCGTCGAGGTCCTCAGCAGCCCGGAGCCGGGCGCATGAGCGGCGCGGCCCGCCCTCTCGGCCGGTCGGCGGTGATCTGCGGCATCGGCTCCTACGTGCCGCCGAACCTGGTGACCAACGACGAGCTCTCGCAGCGCCTCGACACCTCCGACGCGTGGATACGCACCCGCACCGGAATCGCCGAGCGCTACGTGGTCTCGCCGGGCACCGCCACCTCCGACCTGGCGGTCGAGGCCGGTCTGCGCGCCCTGAAGTCGGCGAGCACCGAGCAGGTGGACGCGGTCGTGCTCGCCACCACCACCCCCGACCAGCCGTGCCCCGCGACCGCGCCGCAGGTCGCGACGCGGCTCGGGCTCGGCCAGGTCGCGGCGTTCGACGTCGCCGCCGTCTGCTCGGGCTTCCTGTACGGGCTCGCCACCGCGTCGGGGCTGATCGCCTCGGGTGTCGCGGAGCGGGTGCTGCTCGTGGCCGCCGACGCGTTCACCACCATCATCAACCCCGAGGACCGCACCACCGCGGTGATCTTCGCGGACGGCGCGGGAGCGGTGGTCCTGCGGGCCGGTTCGCCCGGGGAGCCGGGCGCGGTCGGCCCGCTGGTCCTCGGCAGCGACGGCGAACTGAGCCATCTCATCGAGGTGCCGGCCGGCGGCTCCCGCCAGCGCTCGTCGGGCACCCCCGGCGAGCCGGGCGACGAGTACTTCCGGATGGTCGGCCGCGACACCTACCGGCACGCGGTGGAGCGGATGACCGCCACGTCGCAGGAGGCGGCCGAGCTCGCGGGCTGGACCCTGGCCGACGTGGACCGGTTCGCGGCGCACCAGGCCAACGCCCGCATCCTCGACTCGGTCGCCGAACGGCTCGGCGTCCCCGCGGAACGGCAGCTCAGCAACATCGAGCACGTCGGCAACACCGGGGCGGCGTCCCTGCCGCTGCTGCTGTCCCAGGCCGCGGCCGACGGCCGGCTCACGGCCGGGCACCGGGTACTGCTCACCGCCTTCGGCGGCGGGCTCTCCTGGGGGGCCGCGACGCTCGTCTGGCCCGAAGTGCAGTCCGTCTGACGCCTGCCGGCGCCGGGCGGTACCTCCTCAAGACCCGTACGCCGAACGGCGCGTACGCCTTCCGAAAGGGATCGTCATGCTGGAGCAGCTCAAGGAAATCCTGTCCAACAAGCTCAAGGTGTCCCCCGAGGCCATCACCCCGGAGGCCACGAAGGACGACATCGAGCTGGATTCGCTCGCCGTGGTGGAGCTGTCGCTGCTGCTCAAGTCCGAACTGGACATCGACGTCAGCGACGACGACCTCCTGGAGGCCGACACGGTGGCCGACATGGTGGAGCTCATGGAGACGAGGAGCGCGAAGGTCTGATGGCCGGCATCGACATCGCCGTCACCGGGCTCGGCCTCGTCACCCCGGGAGGCATCGGGGTCGGGCCGAGCTGGGCGGCGGTCTGCGAGGGCCGGTCGGGCGCGGCGTTCGACCCCGTACTGGCGGACAACCCGGTACGGATCTCCTGCCGTGTGCCCGGCTTCGACCCCGAAGCGCTGCTGTCGGCCCGCCGGGCCCTCCGTCTCGACCGTTTCGTCCAGTTCGCGCTCGTCGCGGCGAAGGAAGCCATCGCCGACGCCGGGCTCGACCCGCAGACCTGGGACGGCGCCCGGGTCGGGGTGGTGCTCGGCTGCGCCGACGGCGGTCCCGGCACCGTCGAGGAACAGCACCACGCCCTGCGGGAGAAGGGCGCGGCCCGGGTCTCGCCGCTGCTGCTGCCGATGCAGCTGCCGAACATGCTGGCCGGTCAGACGGCCATCGAGTTCGGGGCGACGGGACCGAACCTGGTGGTGGCCACCGCCTGCGCGTCCGGGGCGACGGCCATCGGCACGGCCAGGGACCTGCTGGCCCTCGGCCGCTGCGACGTCGTCCTCGCGGGCGGCAGCGAGGCCATGATCACCCCGCTGGTGATGGCCGGCTTCGCGCAGATGGGCGCCCTGTCCCGGCGCGAGGACGACCCGACCCACGCGTCACGCCCCTTCGACGCCGACCGGGACGGCTTCGTCGCGGGTGAGGGCGCGGGCATCCTCGTCATGGAACGCGTCGAGGACGCACGTGCCCGCGGGGCGCACCAGCACGGCCGGATCATCGGTTACGGCGCCACCGCGGACGCCCATCATATGACGTCACCGCATCCGGACGGTTCAGGCGTGGAGGCGGCCGTTCGCGCGGCCCTCGCCGACGCCGGGGCCGACCCGGACGACGTGCAGCACGTGAACGCCCACGGGACGTCGACACCGCTCAACGACATCGCCGAGGCGAGGATGGTGAAACGGACCCTCCAGGGGGACCCGCTCGTCACCTCGACCAAGGGCGTGACCGGCCACCTCCTCGGGGCGGCCGGGGCGGTGGAGGCGGCGTTCACGCTGCTGAGCATCGAACACGAACTGGTGCCCCCCATCGCCAACCTGGTGATGCCCGACCCGGAGGTCGACATCAAGCTCGCCTACACGGCGACCTCCATGCCCATCGATCTGGCGCTCAGCAATTCCTGCGGGTTCGGCGGACAGAACACCGTCCTCGCCCTCGCCCCCGCGTGAGCACCGGAGCGACTCCGCTCCCCTCCCGGTTTCCCCCCTCCCCCGACCCCTGCCACGGCAGGAGCCGCAGCCGCCCCTCGCCCAGGGGGGCGGCTCGGCGCATTACGGACCCTCCCCAGGACCTCTACCTCCCAGGAGCAGCCATGCACGATCCTCGCGAACTCATCGCCGCAGGACCCGACGCCGTGCGCCGGCTCGCACGGCGCCGCCACGACCTCGACGTCACCGCGCTCGAAGAGGCCCACCGCGGCCGGGCGGAGGCGCAGGCCGAGGTGACGCGATTGCGCACCGAGATGAACAAGGCGTCGCGCGAACGCCGTTCCGGGCCGCCCTCCGAGCAGGACAAGGAGGCGGCCCGCGCGCTGCGCGCCGACGTCCAGCGCGCCGAGGCCGCCGTCAAGGAGGCGGGGCGCCGGCTCGCGGACCTCGTCCTCGCCATCCCCAACATCCCGCTGGACACCGTGCCCGACGGCGACTCGGAGAAGGAGGCGGTCGAGATACGCCGGGGCGGGCCGCCGCCCTGCGAGGCCGCCGACGACCGCCACCACGCCGACATCGGCGAACGGCTCGGCATCCTCGACGGCAAGTCGGCGGCCCGCCTCTCCGGCGCCCGCTTCACCGTGGCCCGCGGCCCCGGGGCCCGCCTGGAGCGCGCCCTCGCCGCCTTCTTCCTCGACCTGCACACCGCCGAGCACGGCTACACCGAGCAGTCGGTGCCGTTCCTCGTCAACCGCGACACCATGACGGGCACCGGGCAGCTCCCCAAGTTCGAGGAGGACCTGTTCTCCACCCGGGTCGGCGACCGCGAGCTGTTCCTGATCCCGACCGCCGAGGTCCCGCTGACCAACCTGCTGGCCCAGCAGACGCTGGACGCCCGCGACCTGCCGTACGCGTTCACGTCCCGCACCCCCTGCTTCCGCGCCGAGGCCGGCGCGTACGGCAGGGACACCCGCGGCATCCTGCGGCTGCACCAGTTCGAGAAGGTGGAGCTGGTCCGCGTCTGCGCCGCCGAGGACGCGCGGGCGCAGCTCGAACTCATGGTGGGCCACGCGGAGGAGTGCCTGCGCCGCCTGGAGCTGTCCTACCGGGTGGTGCTCCTGCCCGCGGGCGACCTCGGGTTCTCGGCCCGGATGACGTACGACATCGAGGTGTGGCTGCCGGGCAGCGGCTCCTACCGGGAGATCTCCTCCGTCTCCGACTGCGGCACGTTCCAGGCCCGCCGCGCCGGTATCCGCGTCCGCACCGCCGAGGGCCGCAAGGAACCCGCGGCGACCCTCAACGGCTCGGCGCTGCCCATCGGCCGCACGGTGGCCGCGCTCCTGGAGCAGGGTGCCCGTGCGGACGGTTCGGTGGAGCTGCCGCAGGCGCTCGTCCCGTACACCGGGTTCCGCCGCATCCTGCCGGACGGCGCCACCGAGTGACCGACACGCGGGGCCGGCACAACGCCGAGTGGGGGGAGTCCAGGTGATCACCTGGACTCCCCCCACTGCCGTGCGCACCTCCGTGTGCGCCTTGCGGCGTCAGGCGCCCATCATGTGGGCCCCGCCGTCGACGTGCACGATCTCCCCCGTGGTGCGGGGGAAGAAGTCCGACAGCAGCGCGACGATGCCGCGGGCCGCCGGTTCCGGGTCGTTGAGGTTCCAGCCGGCCGGGGCCCTGGTGTGCCAGTCGTCGGCCAGCTCGGAGAAGCCGGGGATGGACTTCGCGGCCATGGACCGCAGGGGTCCGGCGGCCACGAGGTTGCAGCGGACGCCGCGGGCCCCCAGGTCGCGGGCGAGGTAGCGGCTGGTGGACTCGAGAGCCGCCTTGGCGACGCCCATCCAGTCGTACTTGGGCCAGGCCACCGTGGCGTCGAAGGTGACACCCACCACGGAGCCGCCGCGCGGTTCCATGAGCGGCAGACAGGCGGTGGTCAGGGACTTCAGGGAGTACGCGGAGACGTGCACGGCGGTCGACACGTCCTCCCAGGCGCCGTCCAGGAAGTGGAAGGCGCCCGGCGGCCCGTACGCGATGGAGTGCACGACGCCGTCGAGCCGGCCCGCGTCGCCGAAGGTCTCACGCACCCGCTCCGCGAGCCCGTCCAGGTGCGCCTGGTCGGTGACGTCCAGCTCGATGACCGGGGCCGGCTTCGGCAGCAGGCCCGCGGTGCGTTCGATCAGGGAGAGCCGCCCGAAGCCGGTCAGCACCACCTCGGCGCCTTCGAGCTGGGCGATCCTGGCCGCGTGGAAGGCGATGGAGCCCTCGGTGAGGACACCCGTCACGAGAATCCGCTTGCCGGCGAGCAGCCCGCTCATGACGCCACCGCCAGCGGCAGGGACGCCACGAGGGCGGAGTCGTGCGGCAGCGCGCCGAGCGCGGACGCGCCGCCCGGCGAGCCGATCTCCGCGAAGAACGCGGCGTTGGAGGCGCGGTGGTCGCCGAGGGACGCGGGCACGTCGTCCTCGAAGTAGATCGCCTCCACCGGGCAGACGGGTTCACAGGCCCCGCAGTCCACGCACTCCTCGGGGTGGATGTAGAGGGCGCGGCCGCCCTCGTAGATGCAGTCCACGGGGCATTCGTCGATGCAGGACTTGTCCTTCACATCGGCGCAGGGCTGAGCGATGACGTAGGCCATGCCATGTTCCTCATCAGTCCGTCGTGGGGAAGGGTTTCGGGGCGGGGAATCGGGTGGTCAGCCGGTGGGCACCCGGTCGACCGAGACGCCGGTGGTGCGGTCGCCCAGCGTCAGGACGGTCACGGCGAGCGCGGTCATCACGGCGGCGATGACACCGAACAGCGCGCCGGGCCCGTACGACGTCAGGACCGGCAGCAGCACGAACGGCAGCGCGGCGGCGCTGAGTTTCGACAGCGAGTACGCGGCGCCGGACGCGGCGGCCCGGATGGCGGTCGGGTACTGCTCGGCGAGGTACACGTGCGAGACGCTGGAGAAAACGTTGCTGAACACGGTGTAGACGAAGCCGAACACCATGATCCAGGCCGCCGAGCCCGCGAAGGAGAAGCCGAGCCCGGCCACGACCATCGCCGCGGCCGACAGCGCCACGAGTCTCTTGCGCTCCATGCGGTCGATGATCGGCAGCGAGAGCGCGGAGCCCACCGGGTAGCCGAGGAAGCAGACCGCGGTGAAGCCTAGACCCGCGACGATCCCGTACCCCTTGGCCGCCAGGATCTGCGGCGCGAGGGTGCCGAAGCCGTAGTAGCCGACCACCGAGAGCGCGCAGAAGATCCAGAGCATGACCGTACGGCGGCGCAGCCGCGGTTGGAAGATGTCGCGGAGCCGGGTGGCGGGGGCTTCGGCGGCGGCCTTCTCCGCGGCGGCCGCCTCGGCCTCCACCTCGGCGCGGTAGGCGACCGCGGCGCCCTCGGGCACCTCGGCCTCCATCCGCGACACGAGCGCGTCCGCCTCGTCCTCGCGCCCGGCCGTCGCGAGCCAGCGCGGCGACTCGATCAGCTTCCTGCGCAGCACCCACACCACGGCCGAGCCGAGCGCCCCGATCACGAACAGCCAGCGCCAGCCGTCGATGCCGAGAGGCGACAGCGGGACGAGCCACAGGGCGGCGAAGCCCACGGCGGGCACCCCGCAGAAGGCCAGGGTGTAGGCCCAGGCGATGAACCTTCCGCGCTTCTTGGCGGGCAGCACGTCGGACAAGTAGCAGTCGGACAGGCTCTGTTCGGCGCCGATGCCGACCCCCGCGAAGAAGCGGGTCACGATCAGCCAGGCGGCGTTCGGCGAGAAGGCGCCGAGCAGCGAGAAGCCCGAGTAGATCGCGAGGTTGATCAGGAACGCCCGGCGCCGCCCGTACCGGTCGGCGATCTTGCCGAGCAGCAGCGAGCCGATGAACTGGCCGATGAAGGCGGAGGCGAGGACGAGCTTCAGCTCGGTGGCGCCGAACGCGAAGTCGTCCTGGAGCACCTTGGCGATGGTGCCCGACAGGTTGTTCTCGAAGGTGTCGAAGAGCAGGCCGACGCCGATGACCGCGGTGATGCTGCGGTGCGTCGGCGTGATCGGCATCCGGTCGAGCCGGACGCCGATCGAGGCCTGCGTGGCGCCGCCCTCGCGGGCGCCGGTGCCACGCCCGGCCCCCGGTCTGGTGACCGTGTCGACCATCAGGCGGCCCGTCCCAGGTGCGCGTCGACCTCGCCGCGGCGCACGGGCGCGCTGACCTCGTGCAGGTAGCCGGCGACCTCGCGGTACGAGGCGAAGAAGCCGACCTCGTGGTACGGCACTCCGCGCTCGGCGCAGTACTCACGGGTGAGTTCGCGGGCGCGCCCCAGGTTCTTCTGCGGCATGGCCGGGAACAGGTGGTGCTCGACCTGGTAGTTGAGCCCGCCGTACAGGAAGTCGATGAACCAGGAGGGGCGGATGTTGCGCGAGGTGAGGACCTGGCGCTCCAGCCAGTCCAGGGTCTCCTCGTCGCCGTCGCGGACGTCCATGCCCTTGTGGTTCGGGGCGAAGATCATGCCGAAGTAGACGCCGAGGGTGGCCTGCTGGACGAGGATGAAGGCGATCGCGAGCACCGGCGACAGAACGGTGAAGACGCAGGTCAGATAGATCGCCGCACGCAGCAGGAGCAGCGTGGACTCCAGCACGGGACGCTTGGTGAGCCCCTGCCGGATCGACTTGACGGCGGTCTTGTGCATCTTGAACGACTCAAGGACGAGCAGCACGAAGAACAGCACGCTCTGGTAGCGCACGATGAAGCGCTGCACACCGGTCCTGCTCGCGTACTGCTTGAGGTCGAAGATCGCGGTGCGCCGGCCGATGTCCGGGTCCATGTCGAGGTGGTTGGGGTTGCTGTGGTGACGGTTGTGGTGGTTGACCCACCAGCCGAAGCTGACGCCGTTGACGAAGTTGGCGTGGAAGTAGCCGACGGCGGAGGCGGCCTTCTTGTTCCGGAACATCGCCTTGTGACCGGCGTCGTGCCACATGAACGACGACTGGCCTCCGCAGAGGCCCATCCACACCGCCACGACGAGCGTCCACCACGAGTCGCCCACCAGGAAGAACGCGGTGAGCCCGGCCACCAGCAGCGTGGTGTTCCGGGCCAGCCGCCCTATGTAGTACTTCGGGTCGAGATCGAGCAGCCCCTCGGCCTTGACCCGTTTCAGCAGCTCGGAGAACGTGGCGGATGCCCCGGTGCGCTGCGGGACCTCGGTGCGCGGCGGGGCGACGGCGACACCGGTCTCTTGGACGTGCGGACGCTGCATACGAAGCTCTCCTCGGAAGAAGTGCCCGAACCGGGCGGCGGCGCCCGCCCGGCGCACCGGTTGCGCTGGGGCACAGTGCGGTACCCCACCGGCCGGACGCCGGGCGAACGTCTCTGCAGCGTTCCGTGCGGCGCTGATGTGGCGCTGATGCGGAGCTGGCCGGGACTCTTCCCCGCGGCCCTCCGGCGACGGCGCCGCGCCGCGTCGCGCCGGTCAGGCCGCCGGCTCCGGCTCGGCCCGCAGCAGGGCGTCGAGCTCTCGCACCACGGCGTCGGCCGCGTCGGCGACGCCCTGGTCGTCGGGGGCCCCGATGATGCCCATGAGCTGCTCGATCATGGCGTGCTTGAGGGCGTCGGCGGGATCGGTGGTCTCGTCGGTCGCGGTGTTCTCGGTGCTGTCGGTCATGGCTGTCGACTCCTGTCGGTCGGGGACTTCGCGGGGTTGGCCGGCCTGGCTCTCAGAAGGCGTTGCAGGCACGGAAGATGTGCGCGAACGAGACGAGCGACGCGGCCCCGTCGAAGGCGACGTACTCCGGAATGAGTGCGTCCGGCGCCCACTTCTGCTTGTACGAGAGCTGCGTCTGCGCCGGGTAGAGCGCGGCGCCCTCCGCCCACAGGGCGTGCATCAGCCACTGGAACGCCGGGCTGTGGCCGTCCAGTTCGTGTGCGGCGTCGAGCCCCGTGAAGGGCGTGAAGCCGAAGTGCAGCCACTTCACGCCCTCGCCGCGGAACACCTCGATGGCGTGCGCGTTGATGGCCTCCATCAGCCCCGGCGACCCGTCGGGCACGCGCCGGCTGAGGTCGTGCATCCAGCCGGCCCTGCTGCCGTAGACCGGCGAGTACGAGATGTACGCGACCGGCGCCCCGGCGATCGTCCCGACGAAGAGCCGCCGCTGCTCCTGCACCTCGCCGCCGATCTCGCCGACGAGGAACTCCAGGGGTCGGGCGGCGCCCTTGCTGGAGAGCCAGGCGCCGTCGATGGTCTCCAGCGCCTCCTGGAAGGCGTGGGCGGGGACCTCCTGGATCTGCAGGCCGTTGCGGTGGGCCCGGGAGATCTTGTTGCGCAGCTGCATGAAGCGGGTGCCGCGCAGGGTGAACTCCGGGAGGCTCACCGCCCAGGAGGCGCCGATCTGGTTGACGGTGAAGCCGAGCCGCGCGTACCGCTCGGCGTCGGCGCGCTGGAGCTGGACGCCGACGTGGGTGAGCCCCTCCTCCTTCACATGGCGCCGGAAGCCGTCGAGGAGGGTGTCGTACTCCTCCGGGGCGGCGAAGGGCCCGCCGAACTGGACGGCGAACCGGCCGGTCCTGCGGTAGACGACGACGCCGTCCGTCCCGGGCAGCGAGAACGAACTGTTGCCGCTGTTGAGCGCGAGGAACGCGCTCGGATTCTCGGCGTGCGTATGCGTGCGGACAGCCTGGAGAATCGGGTTTTCCACGGTGGTGACGGTCATGATCCGAATTCCTTTCGGAGGCCGTTGCGGTCGATGAGAGTAGAGCACCGCGGGCCCTTTGATGGGAAGGGCGGAAAACCTTGTGTGCTGGTGAAATCGGGGGCGTACGGGCTTCCTCGCGGCCGGTGTCAGAGACGCGTCAGCGTCCCGTCAGAACCGCCTGGCAATGTTGTTCTCGTGAACGGCACGGGAAACCGGGCCGGGAACGAGGAGAGGTGCCCGGAGCGGCTTAACGGGGACTTCGAGCTTCGGCTCACGGTCGGGTCCATCGGGCCCACGCAGGTTCGAATCCTGCCCTCTCCGCAAGGCGCACCAGCATCAGCGCCCGCACAACCGCACGACCATACAACTGGGAGAGGTGCCCGGAGCGGCTTAACGGGGACTTCGAGCTACGGCTCACAGTCGGGTCCATCGGACCCACGCAGGTTCGAATCCTGCCCTCTCCGCAAGGCGCACCAGCATCAGCGCCCGCACAACCGCACGACCATACAACTGGGAGAGGTGCCCGGAGCGGCTTAACGGGGACTTCGAGCTACGGCTCACAGTCGGGTCCATCGGACCCACGCAGGTTCGAATCCTGCCCTCTCCGCCAGCGGAACTTCAGCTTCCATATTCACTTCGCCGGGCCTCCCCCGCCTCGGCGAAGCGGCCGCCCCGGCGCCCCCGCGAGAGCGAATCGGCCGACCGGGGCGGTCCCACGTCCAGGGCGTGTCGCACATTCCCCTGGCGAACCAGCAGGTCAAGGCATATTCAGCCCCCTTGGCCCGACTGGTTCAAAAAAATACCTTCCCAAAGGAATGATACTGTGGGAGGGTTCCCCTCGGAAGGGAGTCAGCGGGGCCCGCCCCCTGCCTCCCCCGGTCGGGGACGCCCAGAGATCGCCACGCCGACCTCCACACGCGGTCCCCCACGCCGCAGCACCGATGGCCCTGGCGACCCGGCAGGTGAACAGCCCCGACGTTGCAGCAACGAAAGCCAAGGGGGAAACGGCATGCTGAGCTTTTCGATTCTCGGAGCGCTGCAGATCCGCACCGCATTAGGCGCCGCGGAGATCTCGGGAGATCTCCAGAGAAACCTGATCCAGACGCTGCTGGTCAGCGAGGGCCGCCCGGTCCCGGGCGAAATCCTCGTCGAGGAGATGTGGGGCGACGACCTGCCCGACAAACAGGTCAACGCGCTACAGGCGCACATCAGCAGGCTCCGCCGCAAATTGAAGAGCCTGGAACCGGACCTCGCGTTCCCGAGGGTGACGATGCACCCCTCCGGCTACCGTCTCACGATTCACGAGGGCGAATTCGACGCCGCGGAATTCACCAAGGCCGTCCGACAGGCGGAGGCCGCGGGCGACACGGACGACATCGCCACGGCACAATTGCTGGGCCAGGCGCTCGCCATGTGGCGCGGTCCGGTATTCGGCGATTTCCCCGGCGGCACCATCTGCCAGCTGGCCTGCGCCCGTTACGAGGAATACCGCATGCGGGCCATGGAACTGCGCTTCGAGGCGGAGCTCCGGCTGAGCCGGCACGCGGCGATGCTCGCGGAACTGCACGAGGCACACAGCAACCACCCTCTGAGGGAACGCTTCTGCGAGCAATTGATGGTGGCCCTGTACCGCTCGGGCCGCCAGGCGGACGCGCTCAATGTCTACCGCGCCATGCGGCAACACCTCTCGGACGAACTCGGCATCGACCCGTCCCCCTCCCTGCGCCAGGTGGAACACGCGATCCTCGCGCACGACCCTTCCCTGACGAAGGCGGCCGCGGTGCTGTTGCAGCCGGCGTGAGCGGTTCGCCTCCTCGGCGGTGACGGGAACCGCGCGGCTCGCCGCGGGCGTCCCGACCGTGCGGGGGAGCACCCGCCGCGCGGGGAACCAGCCACCCTACGGGGAAGCAGCCGCCGTGCGGGGAAGCAGTCGCCGTGCGGGGACCCTACGGGGAAGCAGCCGCCCTTCGCGGAAGGGGCCCGCCACGCGCGGGCGAGGGCGCGGCGCCTCGTACTCCTGCCCAGCCACATCTCTTACCGGTGGGCTCGCCTTGCGTCCGTCCTGTGCGCAGCCCGTGCCACTTGCCCGTGGGCCCGTGCCCTGGCCCCGCACCCCTGAGCCGTTGCCCTGGACCCGTAGCCCTGTCGCCCGTGTCCCGGGCCCCCGCCTGGCCCCGTGGCCCCTGCCGTCGGCACCCCTGCGCCCGCGCCCCTGCGCCCGCACCCCTGGGCCCTGCGCCCATACCCCTGGCCCTGCGCTTCTGGCCCCGCCCCCTGTCGCCCGTACCCCCGTCCCGCGCCTGGGCCCGCACCCCCGCCGCCCGTACGCCGCCCCGCACCCCGTCGCCCGTACCCCTTGAGCCCATACCCGCACCCCCTCCCCCTAGGGCCCCGCCAGGCCGCGTCGCCCGCCACCTGCGGTGGGAGCCGCCCCCACGTGGCGCGTCAGCACCTCATCAGCGCCGGTTGCCACCATCGGAACGGAAAGCGGGCGGCCGCCTCCCGCGCGGGACGTGTCCCCACATGTCCCGTTCGGCGGCAGGAACCCTCGCCGCCGCCCTCCGCCCACACCCACCAGGCGTACCAACCAGCCGTATAGACCAGGAGTTTTCATGACCACGAGCCAGACCACCGCTCGCCTCGGCACCGCGGCCACGAACTCGTCCGCCGCGCGTCCGCTGCGTCTCTTCCTCGGCCTCGACGCCGTCGTCACCGCCGGCAACGGCCTGATCTATCTGGTCGCCGCGGGCCCCGTCGGCGACCTGCTCGACATGGACGCCGGGTTCCTGCGCGGCATCGGCGTGTTCCTCACCGTGTACGGCCTGCTCGTCGGCCTCCTGGCCCGCCAGGACGTGCCGTCCGCCGCGGCCACCAAGATCGTCATCGAGGCCAACCTCCTCTGGGCCGTGGCGAGCATCGCCACCGCGGTCTTCGGCTGGTTCGACCCGAACACGATCGGCACCGTGTGGATTCCCATGCAGGCCCTCGTGGTCGGCGCGTTCGCCGTGCTCCAGATCAGCGGCCTGCGCAAGCTGACCAACTGACCGACCGTCCAGTCGACCGACCACACGCCGCGTCCCCGGTCACGGCAGGGAAGGCCGGGGACGGCCGGGGACGGCTTCGAGACCGGTAAGGGGAGAGATGAGACTCCACGTCGCGGAGCTGGCGGACATACGGGAGCGGGTCCTCGCGGGACCCGGCGAACCGGCCACCGCCGCTCAGAAGGCCAAGGGCAAGCTCACCGTCCGCGAGCGCATCGACCTGCTCCTGGACGAGGGCTCGTTCCGCGAGGTCGAACCCCTGCGCCGGCACCGGGCGACCAGTTTCGGCCTGGAGGCGAAGAAGCCGTACACCGACGGCGTCGTCACCGGCTGGGGCACGGTCGAGGGCCGTACGGTCTTCGTCTACGCGCACGACTTCCGGATCTTCGGCGGGGCGCTGGGCGAGGCCCACGCCACGAAGATCCACAAGATCATGGACATGGCCATCGCGGCCGGCGCCCCGCTGGTCTCGCTGAACGACGGCGCCGGCGCGCGCATCCAGGAAGGCGTCACGGCCCTGGCGGGCTACGGCGGCATCTTCCAGCGCAACACCAAGGCGTCCGGCGTGATCCCGCAGATCAGCGTGATGCTGGGCCCGTGCGCGGGCGGCGCGGCGTACAGCCCGGCGCTGACGGACTTCGTGTTCATGGTCCGCGAGACGTCGCAGATGTTCATCACGGGCCCGGACGTGGTCCGCGCGGTGACGGGCGAGGAGATCACGCAGAACGGCCTCGGCGGCGCGGACGT
>NZ_QEXM01000037.1 GCF_004127445.1 Streptomyces alfalfae | reverse complement strand
CCCCGCCGCAAGCCATGATCATCGGCGGTGCAGAATGCCCGTATGCCGATATCGAACAGCCCGCAGCCGGCGATGCTCGACGATGCCCCGCTCATCAGCCGCATCCTCGCCGACGCCTTCGACGACGACCCGATGATGCGCTGGTTCTTCCCCTCCGACGCCTCCCGCAAAGAAGGCCTCGGACGCTACTTCACCACGCTCTTCACCAGGCAGTACGTCCACCACGGCGTCTGCGAGCGCACCGACGCCGCCGCCGCTTTCTGGGTGCCGGCACAGGCGAGGGCGAAGGCCGTGCCCGACGCGGAGACCATCCAGGAGCTCCAGGCCATCCTCGGCGACCGCGCCGCCGCGTTCCGCGAGGCCGCCCAGGCCGCCGCCGAGCACGCGCCGCAGGAGGAGCACTGGTACCTCGCCGTCGTCGGCGCCGACCCGGCCGCCCGCGGCCAGGGTCACGGGGCGAACCTGCTGCGGTCCGGACTCGCGCAGGCGGACGCGGCCGGCATGCCCGTCCGCCTGGAGTCCTCCAAGCCGGACAACCTGCCCTTCTACGAGCACTTCGGCTTCTCCGTGCAGGAGGAGGCGCGGCTGCCCGGGGGCGGTCCCGTGCTGTGGGCCATGCGGCGCGCGCCCCGGGATGCGGCGTAGCGGACCGGATGAAAAGAATGAGGAGGACGGACGCGCGTTAAGCGTCGAAATCGCCGGGTACCTCGGTGCGGACGAAAACGGATTCGCCGCACGAGGAAACGAGGAGCGAGCAATGCAGATCGGTTACAAGCTGGCCGCCGAGGCATTCGGCCCCAAGGAACTGGTTCGGCAGGCGGTTCTCGCCGAGGAAGCCGGCTTCGATTTCGTCGAGATCAGCGACCACTACCACCCCTGGCTGGACAATCAGGGTCACTCCCCGTTCGCCTGGAGCGTGCTCGGCGCCATCGCCGCCAAGACCTCGCGCATCGAGCTGGCGACGGGGGTGACGTGCCCGACCGTGCGCTACCACCCGGCGATCATCGCCCAGGCCGCAGCCACCCTCGCCCTCGTCTCCGACGGCCGCTTCGTGCTCGGTCTCGGCTCGGGCGAGCGGCTGAACGAGCACGTCGTCGGCCGGGGCTTCCCCGACGCCGTCAGCACCCGGCACGAGATGTTCCGGGAGGCCCTGGAGATCATCCGTCTGCTGTGGAGCGGGGGCTACCGGTCCTACGAGGGCAAGCACCTGCGGCTGGAGGACGCCCGCGTCTTCGACCTCCCCGACGAGCTGCCGCTGATCGCGGTGGCGGCCAGCGGCAAGGCCTCGACGCGGATCGCCGCGGAGCTCGGCGACGGCCTGTTCGCCACGGAGGACAAGCCGGAGATCGTCCGGCAGTACCAGGAGGCCGGCGGCAGCGGCCCCGCGTACGCGGAGGTGCCGATGGCCTGGGCGTCCGACGAGCACACCGGGGCGAAGGCCGCCCTGGAGACGTCGCGGTGGGCGCTGACCGGCTGGAAGGTCATGAGCGAGCTGCCCAACCCGGTCAACTTCGACGCCGCCACCACGACCGTGCGCGAGGAGGACATCCTGGAGAAGTTCGCCTGCGGCACGGACCCCGCCCGGTATGTGGAGGTGGCGCAGAAGTTCGTCGACGCGGGCTTCGACCGCCTGGTCATGCAGAACGCGGGCCCCGACCCGGACGGTTTCGTCGACTTCTACCGGCGTGAACTCGACGGGCGCATGCGGGCCCTGCGGCCGAGCGGCGCGCAGGCCTGACCCCTTTTCGGCTCCCGTCCGGACGGCGGGAGCCGCGGGTCACCCCGCCGCGTTGTCGACGCGCAGCCGCACCTGCTCCTCGAGGCGTTCCAGGCTGTTGTCGAGGGCGCTGTGCACGGCCTGCTCGCCCGGGTCGTGGCTGTCCTCGAAGAACGACAGGTGCACCGTCACCTCGCTGGTCCCGGTGCCCATGCCCGCGACCTGGAGCCAGCCGGTGTAGCTGCCCTGCTCGCGGGTGCCCCACTCCAGGCGCATCTGGTCCTTCTGGGCGCGCAGCAGGGCGGAGACGTCCTGGTCGGTGCGGTCCTCGTGCACGGTGACCGCGGGCAGTTCCCCGGCGTCGACGTGCAGTTCGCGCGGCAGCCACGCGTCCAGCTGGCCCACGTCGGCCGCCTGGTCGAAGACGTGCTCCGGCAGTGCGGGCATCGTGCGTGAACGCTCGTACTCGGTCATCGCGGTACCGCTCCTCGGCTGGGGGACGTGAGGGGACACGAGACAACGCATGCCCGGCTCTCCCGAGCTGAAGCCGCGGCGGCGCAGAACCACCCGATCGCCGCCCCGCCGCGCGCTCACCCCCGCCGTGCGTGGTGCGCCCGGGTGACGGCGACCGCGAGGAGGGCGGTGACGCCGCCGAGCACCATGAGGGTGCTGGGCGACGTGTCGTCGACGGTGACCCCGCCCGCCAGCGCCCCGAGCGACATGGTGGCCTGGAACGAGGCGGTGAACAGCACCGAAGCGGCTTCGGGCGCGTCGGGCGCCGCCTTGGCGAACCAGGCCTGCGACGCCACGGGCACCGCGCCGTACGCGAGGCCCCACAGGACGAGCAGCAGCACGGCGCCCGGCTGCGCGCGGCCGAGGACCGGCAGCAGGAGGGTGACCGCCGCGATCACGGCGGCGGCCAGGCCGAACGTGAGGTGGGGCCTGCGGGTGACGAGGGCGCCCCCGACGAAGTTGCCGGCGATGCCCGCGGCGCCGTAGACCAGCAGGACGACCGTGATCAGGGCCGGGCCCGCGTGGGTGACTCGCTCCAGGAACGGCGCCACGTAGGTGTAGGTCCCGAAGTGGGCGAGGACGACGAGGAAGGTCAGCAGGAGGGCGAGGCGGGCGGCGGCGCCGCCGATGACCCCGCGCAGCACGCTGAGGCGCGTGGCGTGCAGCGGTGGGAGCGGTGGCATGACCAGGAGCAGCATGGCGAGCACGGCGGCGGAGAGCGCGGCCATCACGGCGAAGGCCGTCCGCCATCCCGCGATGTCGCCGATGAGGGTGCCCGCCGGGACGCCGAGCACGGAGCCGAGCGGTACCGCGGAGAAGACGACCGCGGTGGCCCGGCCCGCCGAGGCCGGGGGCACCAGACGGCGCGCGAGTCCCACGCCGATCGACCAGAAGCCGCCGATCGTGACGCCCACCATGATCCGGGAGACCAGGACGAGCCGGTAGTCGGTGGCGACGGCTGCCAAGAGGTTGGCCGCGGTGAGGACGAGCATGAAGGCGCAGAGCATCAGCCGCCGGTCGGCGCGCGCGGTCGCCACGGTCACCAGGGGCGCGGAGACCGCGGCGAGGAGGCCGGGCATCGTCATCATCAGGCCCGCCCGGCCGTCGGAGACGGCGAAGTCCGAGCCGATCGAGGTGAGCAGGCCGATCGGGAGGATCTCGGTCGTGACGATGGAGAAGAGGCCGAGCGTGACCGCGAGAACCGCGGCCCGCCCGGCCAGCGGGGAACGGTCCGGCGGGCCAAGGACGCCGGGTGTGTGGGCGCGCGGGCCCGCGGTGGGTGTCGAGGTCATGGGGTCCGTCTTCCGGTGCGGGGCCAGTGGTCTGCCCCCAGTGCACCGGCTCCGCCCGACAAGATCTGGCAGCTACGCGACGACACCCTCCCGCCTCCGGCCCACGTCCGGAGCCGAAACCCGCCGCGCGGGGAGGCGTCCCACCATGCGGGGAGGCGGCCCCCGTCATTCGGGGAGGCAGCCTCGCCGCCACGGGGGCCCGTCGGCACGGGGAGGTGGCCCCGTCGGCGCGGGGAGACAGTTCCCGTCGCATGGGAAGGCGGTTTCCCCCGGCCCAGGGGGGCAGCCCCGTCATACGGGAGGCGCCCCCGCCGTATGGGTAGGCAGTCCCTTCCGCATGGAGAAGGCGGCCCCGCCCTACAGGGAGGCAGTCTCCGCCGATCGGGAAGGTGGCCCCCGTCGGCACGGGCAAGCACTCCACGTCGGGCCGAGGGAAGCAGTCCTCGCCGTATGAGAAGGCGGCCCCCGCCGTACGGGGAAGCAGCCCCCACCGGGCACAGGGAAGCAGTCCCCGCCGTGGAGTCCCCGCCAGTCGCGAAGGCAGCTCCCGCCGGGCCGGGGGAACAGTCCCCGTCGGGCCGGGGAAGCAGTCCCCTCTGTATGAGGAGGCGGTCCCCTGCCGTATGGGGAAGCGTTCCCACCGGCGGGGAAGCAGCCCCCCGGCACGGGGAAGCAGCCCCCCGGCACAGGGAAGCCGGCCCCCGTCACACGGGGAGCGTGCGCGTACCCGTCGGTGACGGGTCCGTCGAGTACGCGCGAGCCGTCGGACCGGGGGCAGCGGCTCGTCGTGCGAGTCGGCGCCGGTCCGCCTCGGTCCGTCAGACTCCCGCGATGCTCTGGATCCAGGAGCGGTACGCCGTCACGTTGGTGTACGCGGTGGTCGTCTGGCGGTCGCTGGTGGAGGCGACGCCGACCTGGACGCCGTTGGCCATCATGGGGCCGCCGGAGTCGCCGCCCGCGGTGATGCCGTCACCGCGCCGGGCGCAGATGGCCTGGCCCTGGTAGGCGTCGCGGCAGCCGCCGCTCACCACGACGTTGGCGACCTTCAGGAGCCGGGACTGGCAGTTGATCTCGGAGCCGCACTGGGAGGTGGCGCCCCAGCCGTACACCTGCACGGTCTGGTTCACCGACACGGAGCCCGGGTTGCCGAGGCGGGCGTAGCTGCCGCCGACGGAGCGGTCGAGCTGGACCAGGGAGAGGTCCGAACCGGCGTGGTTGCGGATGCTGATGCCGTTGGCGGTGGTGCCGCCGGAGGTCTGGTCGAGGCTGCCGATGCGGAAGGAGAGGTTGCCGCCGCTGACGCAGTGCTTCGCGGTGAGGATCCAGGTCGGGGCGATGATCGTGGCGCTACAGGTCTGCCGGCCGTTGGAGAAGAGGCGCGCCGCCCAAGGGGCGTTGGAGGCGTAGCCGCCGCCGATGATGGGCTTCGGCGAGTCGACGGCCGCCACGCTGGGCGCGGCGGTGCTCGCCGCGGTCTGCGCCGCCGCCGTGGGAGCCAGGCCGAGGACGGCCATGGCCGTGGCCGCGAGCGCGGGGACGAGTCTGGATATGCGCATGTTCGAACTCCATCGTGTGGGGGTGGAACGTCCCGGATGGGGACTGGACGTCGCATAGGTATGCAGCGACGACGCGCACGCCACGAGCGGGTCGACCGTGGCGCGTGCATGCCATTTCGGCTGGGGTGAATGTGGCAGAGGAGCCGCTGTGGCCGCAAGGGGTCGGCAGCCGTCAATTCCATGGGTCCATTGGGACGTTGGGCTCGTCCGGGTTTCTTTCGCAGTTCGCTGTCGCGACTTGACCTTCGATCACATTTCGCCGTCAACCCGAGGTGAACGGGCGTCAAAGCCATCCGAGGCCCGGCATGTCTACGTGCGTAGCATTGCGAATTGACGCATGATCAAACAACTGATGACAGGTCTGGACCACTGGTGGCGCAATGGGTCGGCCCCACCGGGGTACCCGGGACGACGGCGGTGTCCGCCGCCGAGCGGCATCCCTTCGACTCCGAGGAGGTACGTGCCATGCGCGCCCTCAAGCGCAGGCTCGACCGCAGTCTGACCGCGCAGGCAGTTCTGATCTTCGTGCTGACGACGGCCGTCACCGCCCTGCTCCGCCCCGGCGAACATCCGGCCTGGTGGGCGGTGAAGGGCGGTCTCTACACCGGCATCGCCATGGCGTTCGTCGTCGCCCAGCGCCGCAAGGCCGGACGCGCCGCGGGGACCGACCCGCGCGAGGTCGCCGACCTCAACCACCGCATCCGGCACCGCGAGGTGCCGCGGGACCCCGAGGAGCGGGCGTCCATGCGTCGGCTCGTCACCGCCCAGCTCCGCCAGATGGAGCGGGGCGCCCGGTGGCTCCCGTACTGGCTGGGCGTCATGGGGCTCATCGCCGTCGGCACACTCGTCCTCGGCACGACCACCGGCGACATGACCGTCCCGCTGTTCCTCGCGGCCGGTGTGCTGGTGTTCTGCTGCTGGGTCCTGTGGACCCGTCGCGTCGCCATGGACCGCTTCCGGTACATGCACTCAGCCCTCCGTGGGCGGAGCCCGGCGCGTGGCTCCTGAGCGGCGGGCCTCCCGCGTGATGAACTGGCGGGACGGCGGGCAGCCCCCGGTCGACCCCCGCCGGGCCGGGGTGTGGCTCCGCGACCGCATCCGAATGACGTGCTCGGACGGTATGAGCCCGCAAGCTTCCCCCGCCGAACGCGACGAGAGGTAGCCCTCCATGTGCCGCACCCGGACGCAGGCCGCTCCCGCCGGCGGCGACGGCGAGATGGACCTCCGGCACGGGCATGCCCGGACGCCCGCGCTCGTCGACGCCGACGTCCCGGCGGCCGTGGGGCACACGCTGGACCAGATCCTGCGCGAACGGCTCGACGCCGCACGCGACATCGACGCCACGTTCGCCGACGACGTGGCGCGGCGCGTCGCCCGCTTCACTCTGGACGGCGGCAAACGCATGCGCTCGCAGTTCCTGTGGTGGTCCCTGCGGGCCTGCGGCGGCCCGGCGGACGCCGCGCGCACCGAGGCGGCGCTGCGGCTCGCCGCCGGGCTCGAACTCATCCAGACGTGCGCGCTCGTGCACGACGACGTCATGGACGGCTCCCCGCTGCGCCGGGGCGGCGCGTCCGTCCACCGGGACCTGTCGGCCCAGTACGCGCGGCCCGACGGCGCCGAGCGGGCGTTCGGCAGATCCGCCGCGATCCTCGTCGGCGACCTGGCGCTGGCCTGGGCCGACGACGTGGTGGCCGCGACCGCGCTGAGCCCCCCGGCCGAGCGCCGCGTCCGCGAGCTGTGGCGGGCGATGCGGACGGAGATGGTGGCCGGGCAGTATCTGGACCTGCACGGCCAGGCCACCGACGCCCGCTCGGTGTCCCGGGCCATCCGCACGGCCTCCCTCAAGAGCGCCCTGTACTCGGTGGAGCGCCCCCTCGCCCTGGGCGCGGCCGTGGCGGAGGCGGACGAGGCGGCCACCGGGGCGCTCTGCTCCGCGGGCCGCTGCGCGGGCCTCGCCTTCCAGCTCCGCGACGATCTGCTCGGCGCCTTCGGCGACCCGCGCCGCACCGGCAAGCCGTCGGGCGAGGACCTGCGCGAGGGGAAGCTGACCTACCTGGTCGAGGTGGCGCGGGCCCGCGCCGTCGCGGCGGCGGACCACCGGGCGCTCGCCCTCCTGGAGAGCGCCGTGGGCAACCGGGAGGCGAGCGACGACGAACTGGACCGGGTGCGTGACGTGCTCGTGGCGACCGGCGCCCGCACCGCCGTCCAGGACAAGATCCAGCGGCTCGCGGAGCGCGGCCTGCGCTGCCTCGACGGCGCCGCCCTCACTGCGCACGCCGCCCCGCGCCTGCGCGGACTCCTCGGCGCGGCGGCCGGGGTGCCGCTCGCCGAGGCCGCCGCGCCGCCCGGCCCCGAGCACAGCACCGCGGGGACCGGCCCCGATCCCGTACGCCCCTCGTCCGGGGCGGGGCGCCGATGAGGACCGTCGAAGGGCCCACCTCCCGCGTGGTGGTCGTCGGGGCCGGTCTCTCCGGGCTGTCCGCCGCGCTGCACCTGCTCGGCGCGGGCCGCGAGGTGACGGTCGTCGAACGCGCCGCGCACCCCGGCGGCCGGGCCGGACTCCTGGAGCGGGGCGGCTACCGCTTCGACACCGGGCCGACCGTGCTGACCATGCCCGACCTCGTCGCGGAGGCCTTCGCCGCCGTCGGCCGGGAACTCGGCGACCACCTGGAACTCCTCCCCCTGCACCCCGCCTACCGGGCGCGGTTCGCCGACGGCAGCGCCCTCGACGTGCACACCGGGGCCGAGGAGATGGAGGCCGAGGTGGCGCGGTTCGCGGGGGCCAGGGAGGCGATCGGCTACCGGCGGCTCCGCGCCTGGCTCACCCGTCTGCACCAGGTGCAGACGCGCCGCTTCATCGACGCCAACTTCGACTCCCCGCTCGACCTGCTGACCCCGGACCTGGCCCGCCTGGCGGCCCTCGGCGGCTTCGGCAGGCTCGACGCCCGTATCGGGCGGTTCCTCTCCGACGAACGGCTGCGCCGCGTCTTCTCCTTCCAGTCGCTGTACGCGGGCGTGCCCCCGGCCCGCGCCCTCGCCGCGTACGCCGTCATCGCGTACATGGACACCGTGGCCGGGGTGTTCTTCCCGCGCGGCGGGATGCACGCCCTGCCGCGCGCGATGGCCGCCGCCGCGGCGGACGCCGGGGCCGACATCCGCTACGGGCACGACGTGACCCGGCTCGAACGCTCGGGGGACCGCGTCACCGCGGTCGTCACCGACCAGGGGCGCGTCCCCTGCGACACCGTGGTCCTCACCCCCGACCTGCCCGTCGCCTACCGCCTGCTCGGACACCGGCCCCGGCGTCCGCTGCAGCTGCGGCACTCGCCGTCGGCGGTCGTCCTGCACGCGGGCACCGACCGCACCTGGCCCGGCCTCGGCCACCACACCATCTCCTTCGGCGCCGCCTGGAAGGAGACCTTCCGGGAGCTGACCGGCACCGGCCGCCTGATGTCCGACCCCTCGCTGCTCATCACCCGCCCCACCGCCACCGATCCGAGCCTCGCGCCACCGGGGCGCCATCTGCACTACGTCCTCGCGCCCTGCCCCAACACCGACATCGGCCCCGGCACGGCGGAGTGGCACGGCCTCGCGCCGCGCTACCGCGACCGCCTCCTGCGCGAACTCGAAGGGCGCGGACTCGACGGGCTCGCCGCCGCCATCGAGGAGGAGTGCCTGGTGACGCCGGTCCACTGGACGGCACAGGGGCACGCGGCCGGCACGCCGTTCTCCGCCGCCCACACCTTCGCCCAGACCGGGCCCTTCCGGCCGCGCAACCTCGTGCGCGGCACGGTCAACGCCGTCCTCGCCGGCTGCGGCACCACACCGGGCGTCGGCGTGCCCACCGTCCTCATCTCCGGCAAGCTGGCCGCCGCCCGCGTCACGGGCGGGCGGCAGGTCCGTACCGCGGGGAGGCCGCGCCCATGACCACCAGGGAACTCGACGCGGCGGGCATCACCGACCCCGCCCTGCGCGCCGCCTACCGCCACTGCCGACGCCTCAACGCCCGCCACGGCACCACCTACTTCCTGGCCACCAGGCTCCTGCCCGTCGAGCGGAGACCCGCCGTGCACGCGCTGTACGGCTTCGCCCGCTGGGCGGACGACATCGTGGACGACCTGGGCTCCCTGGCCACACCGGCCCAGCGGGCCACCTCCCTGGACCGCCTCGGGACCGGCCTCGCGGCCGGTCCGCGCGCGGGCGGCGGCGAGGAGCCCGTCGTCACGGCCCTCAAGGACACCGCAGCCCGCTACGCCATCCCCGTCGAGCACTTCACCGACTTCATGGCCTCCATGCGGCAGGACCTGGAGGTCGACGAGTACGCCGACTACGCGGCGCTGTACCGCTACATGCACGGCTCGGCCGCCGTCATCGGCCTGCAGATGCTGCCCGTGCTCGGCACCGTCGTCCCCCGCGAGGAGGCCGCCCCGCACGCCGCCGCGCTCGGCGTCGCCTTCCAGCTCACCAACTTCCTGCGGGACGTCGGCGAGGACCTCGACCGGGGCCGGGTCTACCTCCCCGGCGACCTGCTCGCCGCACACGGCGTCGACCGCGCCCTGCTGCGGTGGAGCAGGGACACGGGCCGGCGGGACCCGCGCATCACGCGGGCGCTCAAGGCCGCCGCCGCGCTCACCCGCGGCGTCTACCGGGAGGCGGCCCCGGGAATCGCCATGCTCGACCCCCTCTCCCGCCCCTGCATCCGCACCGCCTTCGTGCTCTACGGAGGCATCCTCGACGCCATCGCCGACGGCGGGTACGCCGTCCTGCACCGCCGCTCCCGCGTCCCCGGCCACCGCAGGGCGGCGGTCGCCGCCGGGGGCCTGCTGCGGCTCACCGCGGCCCGTCTGCGCCACCGCGCTCCCGGCGGCACGGCGTCGGCGCCGGCCCAGAGCCCCGGAAGGGAGACCCCATGACGGGCCGCCGCTCCCCCGCCACCCGGCGCCTGCCGCTCAGCCTGCGCCGCGGGCCGGTGCCCTGGGACCGCCAGCGCCCCACCTGGCGCGAGGCCAGGCCCGGCGTCATCGCCGCGGCCCTGGACCGGGCCAAGGCCCGCCCGTCCGGCAACTGGTACGTCATCGGCGGCAGCCGGGAGGCCACGCCCGACCGGCCCCTCGGCCGTACCGTCGCGGGCACCGAGGTCGTCGCCTGGCGCGACGCCGACGGCGTCCTGCGCGCGGGCCCCGGCAGCTGCCCGCACCTCGGCGCTCCGCTGCGGGAAGGACCCGTCCGCTGCGGCACGCTGATCTGCCGCTGGCACGGCCTCGCCCTGGACGGGCGGGCCAGGGCGGGCTGGGCGCCCTACCCCGCGTACGACGACGGGGTGCTGCTCTGGGTCAGGCTCGACGAGGCCGGTGGCGAGGACCCGCTGCCGCGACCGGTCGTTCCCGCACGCCCGCGCCCCGCCGACGCCCTCGCCGCGGTCTGCACGGTCGTCGGACGCTGCGAGCCGGAGGACGTCGTCGCCAACCGTCTCGACCCGTGGCACGGGGCGTGGTTCCACCCGTACTCCTTCGTCGACCTCACCGTGGTCGACACCCCCGGCAAAGAGGGCCGCGACGACGCGTTCACCGTGGACGTGTCCTTCAAGGTGGTGGGGCGCGCGGTGGTGCCGGTGCGCGCGGAGTTCACCGCGCCGGGGCCGCGCACCGTCGTCATGCGCATCACCCGCGGCGAGGGCGAAGGCTCCGTCGTGGAGACCCATGCGACGCCGCTGGGCCACGACGCGGCGGGCCGGCCGCGCACCGCCGTCGTGGAGGCGGTCGTCGCCGCGTCGGACCGCCGCGGCTTCGCGCTCGCCAGGGCCGCGGCCCCGCTGGTCCGGCCCCTGGTGCGGGCCGCGGCGGGCAGGCTGTGGCGGGACGACATCGCCTACGCGGAGCGCCGCTGGGAGCTGCGGAGCAGCGGGCGGTTCCCCGGCTGAGCGAGCGACCGGGGGTCAGGTGCCCGCCATGCGGTTCACCAGCCGCAGCACCGGTGTCCTGCCCTTGCCGGGGACGGTCCACAGGGTCTGTCCGCACACGCCCCAGCGTTCGAGGAGGGCGTTCGCCGCGAGGAACCCGGTGGTCGCCGCCCGCTCCATCAGCGCCACCGGAAGCCCGGTCCGCACGAGGTCGCCCGCGACGGTGACCGCCGGGTCGCTGGTGCGCACGCCGGGCCGGTCCCGGTGACCGCCCACCGGGAACAGCGGGCAGTCGGCCCGCCACTCGTGCCGCGCGTCGACGACCGTCGCGTCACGTGTCTCGGGGTAGACCTCCCGCAACCGGCCGAGCAGCCGCTCCTGTTCGGCGCTCCTGTCGGCGCCCGCGGCCACCGCGTAGGCGTGCAGTTCGATGACCGAGCCGCCGGTCCGCCGTGACCAGCGGGCGGCCTCGCCCTCCCACCGTTCCAGGACGCTGACGTTGTCCAGGGGGCCGTAGCCGCTGGTGCCGAGGAAGCCCGGCCGGCCGGATTCCACCGGGCGGTCGAGCCAGAGGCGGGAGACCAGGAAGGGCGGGGCGGTGCGCAGCCGCAGGACGCGGGCGCGCCATCGCTCGTCGCAGAGGTGCGGCGAGCGGGCGACGACGTCCCGCAGGCCCCCGGTGTCCAAAGCCAGGACGACGGCGTCATGGCGCCGCGCTCCGTCAGCGGTGCTGACGTGGAGACCGCCGCGCGGGTCGGGCCGTACGCTCTCCACGCCCTGGCCGGTGCGGATGTCGGCCCCGTGCCCCGTGAGGTAGTGGGCGAGCGGCTCCCACAGGGCGGCGGGGAACGGCTCGTCGGGCACGTCGAAGAGCAGTCCCTCGCTGGAGCCGAGGAAGTAGATATGGAACATCAGGGCGAGTTCGGCCGCGGAGAGTTCGCCGGGGTCGGCGAAGAAGCTGCGGGAGAACACCTCGAAGGCCAGATGGTGGGCGGCTTCGGGGAAGCGGACGCGTTCCAGGAGCCGCCGGGCGCTGATGCCGTCGAACCGCTCGTACACCTCGGGGACGCGCACGTCGAGGAGGGGCAGGGCGGCCCTGGGGTTCATCCGGACCAGGTCGCGGACGCCGAAGGTCGGGCTGAGGGCGGCGAAGCCGAGCGCGCTCCAGGGCGGGGTGCGCGGGACGCGGGCGAAGCTGTCCTGGAGGCCGCCGCTGTGCCGCAGCGGGTAGTCGGGCAGCCCGACGAGCCGGCCGAGGCCGGGATCGGTCCTGCGCAACAGCCCCCGCAGGTTGTAGTACTGCCGGAAGAACGCGTGGAAGCCGCGGCTCATCGTCACCGTCGAGCCGTCCGCCAGCCGCACGGGCCAGCCCGCCAGGCGTCCGCCGAGCTGCCGCTCGCGCTCGTAGAGCGTGACGCGGACGCCCCGTTCGGCGAGCGCGGTCGCCGCGGCGAGCCCGGCGATCCCGCCGCCGAGCACCGCCACGTCGGGCGCCTCGCCCGTGACGCGCGGGGCTCCCCGGGGTCCGGGGACGACCTCGGCACGCCGGTCGCGGCCCCGGCGGGGCACGCCGCCGGCCCTCATCGTCCGGCCCGCGCGGGAAGCGGGGCCGCGTCGGGCGCCTCGGCCACGATCGTGTGCACGATGCCCGTCTGCCAGCCCGGCATCGGCAGGACACGCACCCGCTGGAAGCCGGCCCAGCGTACCCGCGTCTGGAGTTCGGCCGCCGTGTCGAAGGCGATGACGCTGCGGTACAGATGGCGGTAGAGGCGGCCGTCGCCCGCCAGGCTGCCCACGGGGAGGACGACGCCGGTGCAGACCGCGGTCCACACCGCGCGGTCGAGGGCGTTGCCGCCGAGCGTGTACTCGTGCACGGCGAGGCGGCCTCGCGGGGCCAGGAGGGCGCGGGTCGCGTCGAGCACCGCGTCGGGGTCCTTGAGGTTGCGGAACAGGTACGCGGCGAAGATGGCGTCGAAGGGGCCCGGCACCCCTTCGTCGGCGAGCCGTTCGGCGGGCGCGTGCACGAACGAGACACTGGACGGCCAGCGCTTGCGGGCCGCCTTCGCCAGCATTCCCGCGGAGGCGTCGACCGCGACGATCTCGGCGCGCGGCGCGGCGCGCAGCAGGGCCGCGGTGGACGCGCCGGTCCCGCACCCGAGGTCCAGGAGCCGCAGCCCGGCGCCGCTGTCCGGCAGGCCGAGGCGGCGGGCGGATCTGCGCAGGTGGGCGTGGTAGCCCGGGTTGACGGACACGAGGCGGTCGTAGCTGCGGGCGGCGTGGTCGAAGGCGGCGGACAGGGTGTCGTCACGCAGCACGGTCATCTCGGCGTCTCTCCGTTCGGTCCTCCGGGTCCGGACCGCCCCGCCGTCCCGCGGCCCGCTTCGGGGTGGGCGCGGCGCGGCAGCCAGGGCAGTTCGAGTGCGGTGCGGAGCATGGGGCGTACGGGGGTGCGCAGGCCGATGCCGATGTCCTCGGTCCAGCGGGTGCCGCCGTCGAGGAAGCGCAGCAGCCGCGCCATGGGCACGTGCTGGAACAGGCCGGTGAAGAAGGGGGCGCCCGCGACCCGTCCGGTGTCCAGGGCCCGCAGCAGCACGGCGTCCATGGCCAGGGAGCGCGCGGAGTGGGCCGGTGGCGGTCGCGGGTCCCGCCCCTGCCGGCAGGCGGCGGCCACCGCCCTGCTCTGGCGCTGCACGGCGGCGAAGGTGTAGCCGGTGGAGGGGCGGGTGGCGCCGCCCGCGGTGCCGATGCGGAAGACCGAACGGCCCGCCCGGCGCGGGAACCTGGCGTCCGTCATGGGGATCACGCCCTGCTCGGCGCGGGTCACGGTGAAGCGCCCGATGCCGAGGTGGCGCCGCGCGTAGTCGTGCAGGGCCCGTTCGTACTCCCGCTCGCCGAGGGGCGCGGCGGAGAACTCCGTGTACTCCACGAGGGCCTGACGGGACGTGAGCGGCAGGACGTAGGCGAAGGAGAGGCCGCGCGCGGGCTGTGGCGTGCGGAAGTCCATCAGGTCCGCCACGCGGGCGTCGAAGACGGGCTGCTCGGTGGTGAGGTGCCAGCCGCGGAAGTGCTGCAGGAGCCTGGTCCTCGCGGGCGGCAGTTCGCGCAGCGGGCGGGAGTCGAAGACCCACCGGGCGCGGAGGGTCACCGGCCGCCCTTCGGGTGTCGTCCCCCGGACCTCGGCGCCGTCGCCGGCGTCGCGCACCTCGTCCACGTGCGCCGTCAGGCGGCGCACCCGCGGTTCCGCGTCGAGGCGGGCCGCGACCAGGGTCTCGAAGGAGGTCGACCGGAGCATCTTGTACCGCAGCGGGGCGGGCGAGCCGACCACGGGGGTGCCGTCGGGCGCGCGGACGCGGAGGGTGTCCCAGACGGCGGACAGCGCCTCGTCGAACTCTCCCCCGGCCGCCTCCCAGTAGCACCACGTCCGCTCCGGTGGCCTGGCCGGGCCCGGCGGGGCGTCCACGAGCGTCACGGAGGGGACGGGCCCCCATCCGGGCTCGGGTGCGCAGAGGCGGTGGGCGAGGGAGAGCCCGGCGGCGCCCGCGCCCACCACGGCGATCTCGCAGTCGGCCACGCGTCACCTCGCCTTCGCCGCACGTCTCGTCGGCGCGCGTCGGTCGCCGTCCCGGTCGGTCAGGATTCCGCACGGGGCCGCCGGGTGGATGCAGGCATGCGGGGATTCCCGTCTTTCGACGGGAAGGATCGCCCCGATGCGCACCGGCGGCTCCGGTCGTCGGCCGGGTACCCGCTTCTCAGCCCTGTTCCCGCTCCACCGGGAGCCAGAGTTCGGCGTCCGCCTCCGTGCCGTCCGCCGAGAGGCGGGTGCGCAGGATCTCGGGCCCGGCCCTGCCGCGGTAGGGGTTGGCGGGGAACCACTGCGTGAACACGTCACGCCACAGCTCCTGGATGGCTCCCGGAGCCGGTCCCGAGGTGGTGAAGACCGCCCAGGCGCCCGCGGGGACAGGGAGGACGGCGGCCCCCTCGGGCGCCGCTCCCCCGGCGGGCGCCGAGGTGACGACCCCGTGGTAGTAGTCCAACCAGGTCCCCTCGGCGCGGCCGGGGTCGAGGCCGTCGCAGACGGCGACGGCGCCCCGCGGCTCCTGGTCGGACAGCTTCTCCAGGCGCTCGGTGGTCTCCGGCCGGATCGCCCGGACGAAGTCGATGATCGCCTGGTTGGGCCCGGTGTGCACCAGCGGCACCCTGGCCCTCGGTCCGACGACGGCGAACTCCGGCTTGTCGACCACGCGGTAGCGCATGCTGCCGCTCCCCTCGACGGTGAGGCGGAACGTCAGCCGGGGCTGGGAGACCAGCGCGGTGCCGCCGCGCCGGGCCTCGCCGGGGCCGACCCCGTGTATGGCGCGGAACGCCCGCGCGAACGCCTCGCCCGACCCGTACCCGTACCGCACCGCGATGTCGAGCAGCGGTTCACGCCGGGCCAGCACCTCGGCGCCGGCGACGGTGAGCCGCCTGCGCCGGATGTACTCCGACAGCGGCATGCCCGCGAGCGCGGAGAACATCCGGCGCAGGTGGTACTCCGAGGTGGCCGCGGTGCGCGCCAGGTCGGCCGTCTCGATGCGCTCGTCGAGGTGGAGTTCGATCTGCTCCATGGTCTGGTTGAGCCGTTCGAGCATCCTGGGCCCCTTCTTCCCGGTTCTCTCAGCGTGCCGCGGCGACCCGGTCCAGCCACGGTCGGAGCGCGGCGTTGAACTCGGCGGGGCGTTCCAGGTTCGGCATGTGGGCCGCCGACTCGATGACGCACAGGGCCGAGTCGGGCAGCACGGCGTGCATGGCCTCCGCGTCGGCGACCGGGGTGAAGGCGTCGTCGCGGCCCACGACGACGAGGCAGGGCACGCTCACGCGGGCCAGCAGGCCGCGGTAGTCCGGGCGTTCGGCCCTGCCGCGCAGCGCCGCTGCGGCCCCCTCGGGCGGGGCGGCCAGCATCATGCGGTGGACGCGGGCGGAGGCCTCGGTGTTGTACGGGGCGACCATCTTGCCCCGCACCTCGTCCGCGTACCCCTTCATGCCCTCGGCGAGGAGCCGGTCGGCGGTGGCGTTGCGGGTGGCCTTGCCCTCCGGTGTCTCGGCCGCGGGGAAGGTGTCGGCGAGGAGCAGGCCCGTGACGCGCTCGGGGAAGAGGCGGTAGCACTCCATGACGAGCTGTCCGCCCATGGACAGGCCGCCGAGTGCGAACTCCCGCACGCCGAGGTGGTCGAGGAGCGCGGCGACGTCCGCGGCGAACGTGGCGAACTCCGTGGCGCCGGGCACGACGGTGGACTCGCCGTAGCCCCGCAGGTCGGGCGTGATCACGCGGTGGCCGCTCGCGAGGGCGGCGCGCTGCGGACCCCACATGGAGCGGTCGAAGGGGTGGCCGTGGAGGAGTACGAGGGTGGGGCGCCCCGTGTCCCGGCCCTCACCACCCTCGTCGTCGTAGCCGATGGTGACGCCGTTGACCTGTGCGGTTGCCATGCGGGGAGGCTAAGTCGCGCCGTCGGCGCGCGGCAAGGACGTAAACCCCGGGCAAGCGCCGCCCGGTCGCCCTGGCGCAGGGGCCGTGTCGTAGCGTATTCGCCATGTCCACGCCGCCTCCACCCGGTGGTTTCGGCCCTGTCCCGTCTCCTTACGAGCCGCGGCATCCGCAGCCCCCGCACGCCCAGCCTCCCTTCCCCCAGCAGGGTGCCTCGTACCCCCAGCAGGGCGTTCCGTACGCGCAGGGTGTGCCGTACGCGCAGCAGCCGCCTCCGGGGCCCGGCCCCTGGGGCCATCCGCCCATGGCGCCGCCGCCCCGGCACAGCACCGGCAAGGTGCTCGGCATCCTGGGCGTGGTCGCCGTCGTCCTGGTGGTGGCCGCCGTGGCGGGATATCAGGTGTTCTCCCGGTCCTCCGGCGGGTTCCCCGAGGCGAAGTACCGGATGTCGGTGCCGGGCGAACTGCTCGACGGCACGTACAAGCTGACGCAGGACCTCTCCGACACCTCGGGCAAGGCCATCGTCGACGAGAACCGGAGCCGGGCCAACGTCCGGGACCCGAAGGCGGTCGTCGGGCAGTACGCGGGCCAGGGCGAGCAGGCGGGCAGCGCGCTGGTCGTCTCCGGCATGTACGGGCGGTTCAAGAACTCCGCCTCGGCGCGCGACGACATGATGCGGGGCGCGGCCGAGGCGCAGGGCGCCACGGTCGCCGTGCCCGCGCGCGACATCACCCCGGCGGGCTCCGGCATCACGGTGCGCTGCCAGGTCCTCACCTCGGACCAGGGCGGCGCACGGAGCAACGTGCCGCTGTGCGCCTGGGGCGACGACAACACCGGGGCGACGGTGGGTGTCGTCACGGCGGAGGACGCCTCGAAGGACCCCTCGGACATCGACCTCGACGAGGTCGCGCGGACGACTCTTGAGGTGCGCGAGGAGATGCGCGAGCCCATCCGCTGAGCCGGGGCGCCGGAGGATGACCGGGCCGGGGCGCCGGAGCGTGGCGCCGGAGGCCCTCAGCTCGAAGAGTTCTCCAGAGGCGACCGGTTGTTCAGGACGTCGTCGGCGACCTCCAGGATCGGCCGCTCGTGGGTGAAGGCGTAGGCGCCCGCAGCCGGGCCAGCGCCTCGTCGACGGAGACGTCGAGGTGGACGCTGAGCACGCCGACCGCTGGTGGAGCACGGCCCGGTGCGGCGGCAGCGGGCTGTCGCCGCCGACGTCACGCGTGCCCTCGGGCCCGAGGAGCAGCAACGTGGCGGCCTCAGCCAGGGCGAGGGCGTCGCTCATCCGGTCGCGGGTGAGCGGTCCCGGCCTGGCGCGCCGCCCGGTGAGGGCGCCGAGCCTGATGGCCGTCCCGCTCCGGCTGCGCCATCGCGATCACCGTGTCCCATCGGTCGGGTCGCGCTGTGTCGTTCCTCGCCCTGCGCCGAGGGACGCGGCCCTGCGGCCATGGTGCAACCCGCCCCACCGCGCCGGAACGGATTCCGCCGTACTCGGCCGGCGACCGGCCGCACGTCCGCGCGCGGACATGAGGGATATGCGGGTACGCGTACGGCAAAGGTCACCAGCGCCGACCATCGTCCCCGAGGAGCACCATGAACCAGCCGTCCGCCGCCGCCTGCGGCGCCCCTGGCCCCGACGCACACCCCACCATGGCCGACCGCGGCTGGCTGGCCGTCGCCTGCCGGCTCGCCGCCGAACACCCGGTGGAGGGAACCGGACTCGCCGCGGGCGTGGTCGTCGTCGCCGACGACGGTACGGAACTGGCGCGCGGGCACTCCCGGGAGGACTCGCGGGCGCACGCCGAGGAAGTCGCGTTCGGCGTGCTCTCCACCACGGAGACCCGGTTGAGCGGAGCGACGGTGTACAGCTCGCTCGCGCCGTGCGCCCAGCGCTCGGGAGACGCCCGCCCGTGTGCCGAGCTGATCCGGGACGCCGGGGTACGGCGCGTGGTGACCGCCCTGCGCGACCCCGCAGGCGCCGTGTCCGCGGGCGACGGCATGAAGCTCCTGGAGTCCGCGGGCGTCACCGTCATCGAGCTGCCCGAGTACGCGCGCGCCGCCATGAAGCCCAACCGGCACGATCCGTGAGCAGCGCGGCCGCCCTGTCCCAGCAGCCGGACGGGCCGGCCGTACGGGCGTGGTCTCCGGCACGATGCCGGGATGGAGAATGTGCGTCGGATCGTCAGTTCGGGGTCACCGCTGGAACCGCGGATCGGGTTCTCCCGTGCGGTGCGGACAGGACCCTACGTCGTCGTCGCGGGGACGGCTCCCATCGGGGAGGACGGCTCCACCGTGGGACCGGGTGACGTCTACGCCCAGACGGTGCGGTGTCTGGACATCGCCGAGCGGGCGCTGCGGGACGCGGGGGCGTCGGTCGGGGACGTCGTCCGCACCCGCCTCCTGCTGACCGACGTGACGCGGTGGGAGGAGGCCGCGCGGGCCCACGGCGAGCGGTTCGCGGCGGTGCGGCCCGCCTGCACGGTCGTCGAGGTCTCCCGCTTCATCGATCCCGCCTGGCTGGTCGAGGTGGAGGTCGACGCGGTGATCGGCCGGGAGACGGCCGACCTGTAGCGGACGGGGGCCCGGTCCCGGGTTCGCGACCGGGCCCGTCCGTCCGGCGTCAGCCGCGTCGGCCTGATGTGGCGTCACGGGCGGAGCGCCCGGCTTCCTCGGCGACGCGCTGCAGCCGGTCCCGGTGGTCCGCCCACCGCGCCCGGTCGCCGGGCGCCATGTTGTGCCCGGCCTCGCGCAGGCCGACGGCTCCGTCGACGAGTTCCCTGACGATGTCGGCGTGCCCGGCGTGCCGCTGGGTCTCGGCGATCACATGGACGAGGACCCGATGAAGCGTCAGCTCCTTCGGCGGGCCACCGGGTACGCGGCCGAGCGCGTCGAGGGGGCGTGACGCGATCGTCTCGTCCGAGTGCGCCCACACCCGGCGGTACAGCCCCACCAGCCTCTCCCGCGACTCCTTTGGGGTCGCCCACATGTCCGCGTCGGGCTCGGCCTCCCCCGTGCACCACAGCCGCGGCGCGCCGGCGAAGCTCCTGCCGAACGTCGCGCCCAGGTAGAGCGCCTCGGCGCCGGTGACGTGCTTCACCAGGCCGAGCAGGTTGGTGCCGGTGGGGGTCAGCGGCCGGCGGATGTCGTACTCGGAGAGCCCTTCGAGCTTCCACAGCAGCACGTCGCGCGCGTCCTGCAAGTACACCGTGAGGTCGTTCTTGAGATCGGCGTGGATGTCGTTCTCGACGTCGGCTTCGCTGTCTGATGATCCGGTCATCGGGTCAGTCTGCCCACCGGGTGGGCGGCCTGTCTCCCGTGATCGCGGTGTGGTCAGAGCGGTGTCAGCGGGCCACGCGAGACTTTTGCCGACGGAAACGGCCGGCCGGCACGCCGGCGGGTACGACGGGGGGAACCATGAACCGGAGAACGAGCGGTGGGCTGCTGGCCATGGCCACGGTCGCGACGGCCCTGACGGGGACGGCGGGTACGGCGGCCGGGACCGCGCACGCGGCCGGCGCGGCCACCGCATGTGTCATGCGGGAGAACAGCCCGCACACCGACTGGACCGGGATGACGTGGGACGCGGACATCCTGTGCGACAACACACCCGGCGACGTGCATCTGCAGTCGTTCGCCGACAGCCCCGTGGTCGGGCGGATGGTGACCACCAGGAGCTGGTTCGTCTGCTGGAAGGTCGGGGACCCCCACGCCGGGGGCAACAACATCTGGTACTACACCCAGGGCGACGAGATCGTCTCCCGGCCCACCGCGCAGGCCTGGGGCTATATGCCCGCCGTGCGGCTGGAGACCTCGCAGGACCCCGAGCCGGGCCTGCCCAAGTGTTCGTGGGGATGAGCGAGATGGGGGATACGGGGATGAGGATTCCGTCACGGGTCACGACCGGGCGGCGGCGCACCCTCGGGGCGCTGCTCGCGGCCGTGGCGGTCGCGATGTGCCTGCCCGCGGCCGGTACGGCCACCGCCGCGGTCCGGGCGGACGCCGCGGCTCCGGTCTGCCACGTCCGCGAGGGCGTACAGCACACCGACATCAAGGGCCACACGTACACCAAGGACCTCTACTGCGAGAACGCCGTGGCCGACGTCTTCGCGACGCCGGAGGTGTACGGGACGGTCATCGCCAAGCTGAAGACGTCCCCCAGCTGGTTCGTGTGCTGGCAGAGCGGCGACCTGCATCAGGGCGGCAACCGCATCTGGTACTACACGCAGGGCGACGAGGTCCTCAACTGGCCGCTGTGGAAGGGCTGGGGGTACGTGCCGGCGTTCCGCGTCGAGACCGAGCCCGACCCCTTCCCCGGCCTGCCGGCCTGCATGCCCGGCTGACGGCCCCCTGCTCGATCACCCCTTCCCGCCCGGCCGGCCCGCCCGGCCACCGACATCTGGAGCGACATCAATGGTGTTCTTCGAGAAGAAGCGCGGCGTGCGCACCGCCGCCTCCGCCCTCGTCCTGGCGGCCGCGGCCCTGTGGCCCGTGACGCCCGCCTCGGCGGCGGCACCCGCCCCCACAGCCGACGTGAGCTGCGCCCTGCGGCCCGGCGTCACCCACACGGACACCCTGGGCAACACCTTCACCGGCGATCTGTACTGCACCAACGCCCCGGGCGACCTGTACGGACGCCCGGCCTTCGACGCCCCCGTGACCGGTCGGCTGAAGACGACCCAGAGCTGGTTCGTCTGCTACTCGATAGGTGAGGCGCACAAGGGCGGCAACAACGTCTGGTACTACACGCAGGGCGACGAGACGGTGGAGCTGCCGAGCATCAAGGCCTGGGGGAACATCCCGGCGAGCAGCGTCCTGACCAGCACCGATCCCTTCCCCGGGCTGCCCCGCTGCCCCTGGCACTGAGGACCGGGGCGGGGTGGCGCGGGCCGTGCGCCGGACGCCGTGCCCGCCACCCCGCCGCCGGGGCCCTGATCACCTAGACTCGGCCAATGGCCAAGTACTTCGACGTGCACCCCGACAACCCCCAGCGGCGCAGCATCACCACCGTGGTCGACAGCATCCGCTCCGGCGCGCTCATCGCGTATCCGACGGACTCCTGTTACGCGCTGGGCTGCCAGCTCGGCAGCCGCGAGGGGCTCGGCCGCATCCGGACGATCCGCCAGCTCGACGAGCGCCACCACTTCACCCTGATGTGCCAGAACTTCGCGCAGCTCGGTCAGTTCGTGCACCTGGACAACGACGTGTTCCGCGCCATCAAGGCCGCCACCCCCGGCCGCTACACCTTCATCCTGCCCGCGAGCAGGGAAGTCCCCCGGCAGCTCCTGCACCCGAAGAAGAAGACCGTCGGGGTCCGCATCCCCGACCACACCGTCACCCAGGCACTGCTCGCCGAGCTGGGCGAGCCGCTGCTGTCCAGCACCCTCCTCCTGCCCGACGAGGAGGAGCCCCTCACGCAGGGCTGGGACATCAAGGAGCGGCTCGACCACGTCGTGGACGCCGTCCTCGACTCCGGGGACTGCGGCACCGAGCCCACCACGGTCATCGACTTCTCCGACGGCGAGGCCGAGATCGTCCGCCGCGGGGCCGGGGACACCTCCCGCTTCGAGTGACCGCCCGCTCGGTCCCGCCGTCCGTGACCACGGTCCGCACGGCCCCCGGCCTGTGATCTTCCTCGCTGTGCCGTCGGGCCTCGCGTCCGCGCGCGGGAGGGCCGCAGCGCCGGTGGGACACCGCTCTCACGCCTGTGCGGAACCGGCGGGACCACCCGCCCTCCTCCGCCGTTTCCCCGGGGTGGGCATCGCCTCACCGGACGGGGCGCGTTACTGTCACCGGACCGCCCGGGGAGCCACCGTGCCCACTGCTGCTCCGCCGGGCGTTCAGCGGTCCCATCACGAACCTGGCAGAGGGAGACTCATTGACCGACGACCAGCCGGCGCCCCGGTCAGAGGCCGAGCAGACCTCTCCTCTCGGGCCGGAGACACGGCGGCTCGCGGCCCAGACGGCAGAGCTGCGGCGGCAAGTGGCCCAGCTGGAGGTGCAGCTCCGCTCCCGCACCAAGATCGCGCTGGCCGAAGGCGTCCTGGTGGAGCGGTACGGCCTGCCGGACACCGAGGCGGCGTTCTCGCTGATGCGCCAGGCGTCGCAGCGGGCCAACATCAAGCTGCACCAGGTGGCCGTCGCGGTGGCCCGCACCTCGGGCCCGAACCCCGGTGCCGAGTCCTGGTTCGAGCCGCGGCCGCCGGAGCCCGCCCCGCCCCTCGGCGCGCTCGGCTCCGGACCGCTCGACGCGGGGAACCAGGGAGAGGTGCTCGGCACCGCCCTGAACCGCGTGCTCGACATCACCGGCACCGACATGGGCAACGTCCAGCTGGTCGAGGACACCACCCTGCGCATGGAGAAGCACACCGGCCTGAACCGGGAGTTCACCGACTTCTTCGCGTTCGTGGACGGGGGCACCTCGTGCTCACGGGCCGCCGTCGCCAGTAGCCAGGTCACCGTCAAGGACGTGGCGACGTCCCCCGGTTTCGACGACCTCTCGCGCCGTGTGATCCTCTCGGCGGGCAGCCGCGCCTGCCACAGCGTTCCGCTGGTCGACGGGTCGGACACCGTGCACGGCGTCATATCCTCGCACCACGCGCGGCCCCTGATCGGCTTCACCGGCGCACAGCTGCGGGCGCTGCAGGCGACCAGCCGGGCCACCGGGGCGTGGATCGACTGGCACCGCCGCACCGTCCTGCCGCGGGCGCTGGAGGATCTGCACCGGCTCGCCCTCGCCCGGCAGGGCTGAGCGCGCGCACCCGCCGCCCCCTCGCCCTTCACCGGCGGTTCCTCGCGGAATCTTCACGTCGACGCGTAGTTCCCTCCCCGCTCGCGCGGGCACCCGCAAGGGGTCCTCGACGGAAAGGGGAGCGACATGATCACGGTCGCCGTCCTGCTCCTGCCGGGTCTGGCGCTCCTGCTCCTGCTGATGGCGCGGCTGGAGGACCGGCTGCTGGCCCCCGGAACCCGGCCCCGCACCGCCCGGCACGCCCGCCGGCACCACCTGCGCCTGATCCGAGGCGGGGGCGAGGTGACGCCGGAACGGGAGAGCCGGCACATCCGCGCGGCCCGGCCGCAGCGCAGAAACGCCGCCTGAGCAGGCGTGCGGCTCCCCTGCCGCAGGTTCTGCCGCCGTGGGCGTGAAAGTCTACGGTCATGACGACGAACGACTACGACCGCGTACGCGCGGGGATCGAGGCCATGACGGCCTACATTTCCGGTGAGCCCGCGATGGACGCGTACATCGCGGACATACGCGCGAAGGACGGCAATCTCGACCATCTCGCCGACAGCGCCACCGCGTTGTGCGCCGCGCTGCTCTTCCAGATCGCCGGAATGACCGGGAAGACCCAGCACGAAGTACTCCAGGAACTGGCCCATGGGCTGAACCGGAGCGAGGCGGAGCAGCAGGGGTGACCGCGCACCCCGCGCCTCGGGACACGGAGTGGGGCCTGCGGCGCACCGCCCTGCGCCGTACCCCCGTGTCCATGTGGAACGACGACGTCTCCGACTGGGCCGCGGCCCTGACGTACTACGCGATCCTGGCCCTGCTCCCCGCCCTCCTCGTCACCGTCAGCCTCATCGGCCTGGTCAGCCCGGACACCACGGAGGCGCTGATAGCCGTGGTGACGGACTGGGCGCCCGCGCAGTCGGGGCGCGCCCTGCACGCGACGCTCAGCGACATGGCGGACGCGCGTTCGGCGGCGCTGACCGTGGTGGTGGCGGGGGCGGTCAGCGCGGTGTGGTCCGCGTCCAGTTACTCGGCCGTCTTCCGGCGGGCGCTGCACGCGATGCACGGGGTGGAGGACTGCCGGCCCGTCTGGCGCAAGGCGCACCGGGTGCTGATGACCGCGGTCACGCTGCTCGCGCTGCTGGTGGCGAGCGCGCTCCTGCTGGTGCTCAGCGGTCCGCTCGCCGAGGGGGTGGGCCGGCGCGTCGGCGTCGGTGACGCGGGGCAGACGGCGTGGGGGCTCCTGAAGTGGCCCGCCCTGCTCTGCCTGGTGGCGCTGCTCGTCCTCGTCCTGTTCCGCAACGCGCCGCCCGCCGCCCGCGGCTGGCGCCGCAGTCTGCCCGGTGGCGTGCTCGCGGCGCTGCTGTGGCTGGTGTCCTCGGCGCTGTTCACCTGGTACGCGTCCGGGTTCGGCAGCTACGGCAAGCTCTACGGTTCGCTCGCGGGTGTCGTGGTCTTCCTGGTGTGGCTGTGGGTGTCCAACCTGGCGCTGCTCGCCGGGGCGCAGTACACCGTGGAGCTGGCCCGCGTGCGGGCCCCCCGCCCCGCGGTGACCGAGGACGGCTGCGCCGGTCAGGCCGCTCCGTCGTAGGGCGTGACGCGGCGGTAGGCGGCCCGGGCGTAGAGCAGCCGGCCCGTGGCCGTGCCGATGAGGGCCGCCGCGAGCAGGCAGGCCATCCAGCCGGGGTCCCGGTGCCCCGCCCAGGAGATCTCACCCGTGGGGTGGGTGGCGAACACGTTCAGCAGGGCCCAGCAGAGCAGCGCGGTCCCCGGCGCCGCGGCGAACCGGCCGAACGCGCCGAGGGCCGCGGCGAGGAGGGAGAGCGCGGCCAGCGCGAAGCCGGTGCGGTCGAGGGCGCCGAGCAGGTCGAACACGCCGATGAGCGCGAAGGAGCCCCAGGAGGCGGCCGTCCAGACGAAGGGCGTGGCCATGGGTTCGGGGACCGGCCTCGCGCCCCTGGCGATGTGCCGCCACTCCACCGCGTCCCCGGCGTGGTACCGCCACTGCGTCATCGTCGATCCTCCCCGCCACCGGGCCCGGGTGCGCCACCGCACCGGGCCCGCCCCGGCTTCTCGCTCGTGCGGCGCGACCGCCGCACCGGACCGGAGCCACGGTCCGCGATCCGGTGAGCAGATTGTCGCACCAGATCCGAGGGGTGCGTTCCGCTCCGCGGCGGCCCGCCCTCCGGCCGGGCCCGGTCCCGCCGTCAGCCCTGGGTGAGGCGGCCGACCTCCTGCGGGTCGAGACCGGTGAGCTGCGCGATGCGGGGCGCGGGGATGCCCGCGGTGAGGGCGCGGTGGACGAGCGACTCCCGCTCCCGCGTGGTGTCGCGGAAGTCCAGCAGTTCGGACTCGATGTCCGTCACGGACCGCGGCGCGCAGGCCTGTTGGACCCGGATGGTCTCCTCCGGGCTCAGCGGGACCGGCAGCCGTTCGGCCTCCTCCGGGATGATCGCCTCCGTCTCCGCGGGGAGGATCCGGACGAACTCCGACGAGGCCGACACCCCGTGGGCGTGCAGCCATCCCTGGACTGCGGGGGTCTCACGGCACTCCAGCTCGCCCACCGCGGCGAGGGGCGCTCCGATCAGGGGGTGGCGTGCGGGCAGCAGAAACAGGCAGGCGTCGTCGGCCATGGCGGCAGAACCGTTCTCTCATCGTAGGTCAGCGGCGTCTGATGCTAACGCCGCCGAGCGCCGCGGATGACCCTCTCCCCGGCCTTCCTGACACCTGCCCGGAGAGGGCGGTGGCGCACCGATCGGCTGGTGCGGCGCATCAGGTGGCCGGGTCCGGGTATCGGAGCGGGGAAGCGGACCAGAGAGGCAGGCACTTGATGTTCCCTTCGCAGGACGTAGTCAAGCTGATTCTCCGGGACCACCGGATCGCGGAGGATCTGCTGCGGCAGTTGCGCCACGGTGGTCCCTCCGAACGCCGCCACGCGCTGCGGGACTTCGCCCAGCTGTACCTCGCCCATGTTCGGGCCGAGGAGGCGGAGGTGTATCCCGCGCTCAAGCGGTACGGAGGCATCGACAACGGCCAGATCCGGCGCGGTCTCGCCCGCCACGACGAGGGGACCGAGGCCCTGCTCGATCTGCTGGAGGCCGACGAGCGGAGCCCCTGCGCCTGGGACGCCCGGCTCGATGAACTGGTCACCGCGGTGACCGACTACGCGGACGAGACGGAGCGGACACTCCTGGCGGACGCCCGCGAGCGGGTCACCCGGGCCGGCCGCACCCGTCTCGGCGCCGCGTTCGCGCGCGAGCGCGCCCAGCAACTGCGCGTGTGCAGCGGGGACGTGGACGACGTACGACGCATGATGCACGGCTGATCACCGGCTCGGCCCGCCGGGGCCGCGATCCGACGCGCGCCGCCACCGCGGGGAGCCGAGCCCTTGGCGAAAGGCGGAGGCAGTAATGGCATGGACACGCCGAACAGCGCGCGCACCTCGTCACGAGGGCCCGGCGCGGGTCACCGGGGAGGCCGAGCCGCGCAGAGCGCCGCTGTCGACGCCGGCGCGGGTGGCCGCGATGCTCGTCGCCTTCGCCGGGATGGTCGCCTTCGCGGTGGTGCTCGCCCGGCTGACGCTGGAGCCTTCGGCGGCCTCCGAGGCGCTGACCCACAGCAACTTCACGCCCGGGGACTCCATACGGGACTACCTGGCGCAGCCGGGCTTCCGTGACACGGTCAAGCAGATCGGCGGCAACATCCTGCTCGGGGTGCCGTTCGGCATGCTGCTGCCCGTGCTCCTGCCCCGCACCCGCGGCCTGGTCAGGGTGGCGCTGGCCACCGCGTTCACCATGGTCCTCGTCGAACTGGCGCAGGGCGCCTTCGTGACGGGCAGGACCTTCGACATCGACGACGTCATCCTCAACACCACGGGCGCGCTGCTCGGCTATCTGCTCCTGGGGCGCAGGCTCGGCCGGGCCGTGCATCCCCGGCGGCATCACTGGTGGCACCGCTTCACCCGGCGCGAGGCCCGGAAGGGGCGGTGAATTCACCTCCGCCTCGGAAGTGAAATGTCACCCAACGCGTTTATTCGCCGCGCATATGGTTACACGGTGTAGCGGAAGCCTCGCATGAGGGAGTCTTCGCGGAAGGGCAGGCACATGTCCGTAAGCATGCTGGCCATCCTGGGCGCGGCCGTGGCGATCATCACTGCGCTGCTGCTCGCCCGCCCGCTGAACCAGACGAGCACCGACGACCTCCGGCGCCGCTTCGGTCCCGAGTTCGACCGAGCGGTGGCGAAGCACCGAGGGGACACGGCTGCCGCCGAACGGGAGCTCAGTGAGCGCCTGCGACGCTTCGGCGGCCTCCGCGTCAAGGGGCTGAGCACGCCCACCCGTGAGCGGTACCGCGCCGAGTGGGCCGATCTGCAGGCACGTTTCATCGACGCCCCCGGCCAGACGGTGGCGCGGGCCAACGCCCTGCTCAACCGGCTGGCCGTGGCGCGCGGCTTCCCCGCGGAGTCCCGCGAGCGCCAGGCCGACGCCCTCTCCCTGCACTGTCCGCGGCACGCCCACGGCAGTCGCGAACTCCACGAAGCGGCGCGGCGGGCGGCGGCCGGCGAGGCCGGTGTCGAGGCCCTGCGGCACGCCATGCTCGCCGGACACGACCTCTTCCACGAGCTGCTGACGCCCCGCCCGCAGGACCGCAGGGCCGACGCGCTGAGCGGCCACACGCGACCGCACCGCCGTCCGTTCGGCCTGCCGACCCAGCGGTCGGCGCACCCCACCCGGCACTGACGAGCGTCACACCGGGACGGTCCCGCGCGCGGGGGAGGCCTGCCCTCCCCCGCGCGCGGAGCCGTGAACGCACGCCCATACTCTGTGCGGATGTTGGTCTACGCCCCGGCGGCCCTCCTTTTCCTCCTCTTCTGCTGGCGGATGCTGCGCGAGAGCCGCAGGTTCGGCAACGCGGTGATCCTCGGACTCGCCGCGGTCTGCGGACTCATCGCCTGGATGTCGCGGCTGCTGCGATCCGGTTCGACGACAGGCACGGTCATCGCCTGTGCGCTGCTGGCGCTCGGCGCGCTCGGCATCCTCGTACTGACCTGCCTGCTCTTCCTCAACGGGCTGCGGATGGTGCGCAAAGAGGGCCGGAGCCCCACCAATCTGCTCTCCCTGATGGCCGCCCTCGCCATCGTCGGTGTCATCGCCCTGGTGGTCACGGCGTCGCTCGTACGGAGCCCGGTTCTCCTCGGGGCGGGCGCTGCCGCCCTCGGGCTCTCCGGCTACCTGTCCTTCCTCTTCCTGTGCTTCGTCTGCTACGCCTTCCTCTACGGGCGGCTGCGGGTCCGCCGCAAGGCCGGCTTCGTGGTCGTGCTCGGCTCAGGTCTCATCGGCGGCGACACGGTGCCGCCGCTGCTCGCCAGCCGCCTCGACCGGGCGCGGAGCGTGCACGCGATGCTCTCCCGGCGCGGCGGCCCGCCGGTCCTCATCACCTCGGGCGGTCAGGGCCCCGACGAGAAGCTGCCGGAGTCGCACGCCATGGCCGACTACCTGACGGCCCGCGGCTTCCCCGCCGAACTGATCGAACGCGAGGACCGCTCGACGACGACGGAGGAGAACCTGCGCTTCAGCAAGGCCATCATGGAGCGGGCCGACCCCGGCTACCGGTGCGTCGTCGTCACCAACAACTACCACGCCTTCCGCGCCGCCCTCACCGCCCGGCGGACCGGCGTCAGGGGCCAGGTGGTGGGCTCGCCGACGGCCGCGTACTTCTGGCCCAACGCGACGATCCGCGAGTTCGCCGCCGTCCTCGTCGCCTACAAGCGGATCAACACGGCAGTCTGCCTGCTCTTCGTCCTGGCCGGGGTGCTCGTCTGGGCCACCCGCTAGAAACCCGTCCCGACACACAGCGGTGGCCGGGAGGTCTTCCTCCCGGCCACCGCTGTGTCCCGCGTCCCGTGCCCGGCGCGGGCCGGACGAAGGAGGGCGTCTCAGCCCGCCGCCGCGAGCGTGGCGTCGATCTCCCCGCAGAAGTCGTCGAGGTCGTCCGGCGTGCGCGAGGTGATGAGGTCCCAGCCCTCGGCGCCGCAGTGCATGACGGCCTTGTCGACCCAGGCGCCCTTGGCGTTGCGGATGTCGGTGGCGACCGAGGCGTACGAGGTGAGCGTCTTGCCCTCCAGGACGCCGGCCTCGACGAGCAGCCACGGGCCGTGGCAGATCGCGGCAACCTTCTTGCCGCTGCGGGCGAAGGTGCGTACGGCCTCCACGGCGTCCCCGTCGAGCCGCAGGTTGTCGGCGTTGATCGTGCCGCCGGGCACCACGAGCAGGTCGTACGAGGACACGTCCGCGTCCGCGATCTTCAGGTCCGGCCGGACCGTCTTGCCGGGGTCCTTGTCGCCGACGAGGGTCTGGATCTCCTCCGCCGAGACGGCGGCCACGTCGACGTGCGCGCCCCGGTCACGCAGGTGCTGCACCGGCACGACCAGTTCGTCCTGCTCGATCCCGTAGTTGGAGACGACCGCCAGGACGCGGCGGCCGTTCAGGGTGTTCTCAGCCATGGCGCTGCCTTTCCTTGCTGCTGTGGTTGCTCAGTGCCGTGCACGGCCGGTGAACAGGCGGTACACGAACAGGACGATGACGGCGCCGACGATGGCGGCGATCCACGTGGACAGGTGGAAGAAGCCGTTGATCGACTCCACCCCGAAGATCACCTTGCCGAGCCAGCCGCCGAGCAGGCCGCCGACGATGCCGATCAGCATGGTGACGATCGCCCCGCCCGGGTCCTTGCCCGGGGTCAGTGCCTTCGCGATCGCTCCCGCGATCAAGCCGACCAGAATCCAGGCGATGACGCCCACGGTGCTACCTTCCGTTCACTTTCGATGTCGATCGGGACATTCCGGTACCCGTCTTCAGCATGACCACACGCCGAGGGACCGCCAGACGGGTCCGGCGACCGGAGTAGCCGGTCGTGACGATCGAGTGCCCCGCGCCCGAGGCGGCATTCGGGACCAACGTCCCCCGTGAGGCGGGAAGGAGGTCCCGGAACGGGAACGACGCCGGCCCCGGCCGCCGGCCCGTGTGGGCCGGCGGCCGGGGCCGCTGGTCGGCAGCCGTGGGCCGTGGGTCAGTGGAGCTTCTTCACGGCCGTGACGGTCGTCTTCTTGAAGTCGGCGACCTGGGCGTCGTCGAAGTCGCCCATCTGCCCCCACTGCACGAGCGTCACGGTGGTGCCGTCACGGCCCACCGAGAACATGTTGATGTCGGTGGCGCCCCACGAGGCGTTCGTGTGGACGCCGTAGACATGCGCGCCCTCCTCGACGTTCAGCTTGCCGTAGTACTTCTGCTCGGCGGTGATGTCGGGGTTCTCCGCCATCACCTTCTCCGCGCATCCGTCGAGCTTGGAGCGCAGCAGGGCCGCGTAGTCCTTGGCGCGCCGCTCGCTGCTCTCGACGACCGTCACCTGAAGGGCGCCGGTGTCCAGCTCCGTGCGGTAGGCGCGGTGCACGGAGGTCGACGGGAACGCCTCGCCGACACACATCGGCAGCGGGTCCGGCTGCCCCGCCGTGACCGGCCCCGCGGTCCAGGCGGACGTGGCGTGCGGCGGCAGCTCGGACGGTGCGAGGAAGCGGGGCGTCCCCGCCGCGGCGGCCGGCGCCGTCCCGGCGGCGACACCGGCCGCCGCCACCACGGCTGCCGCGGCGACCAGGCCCCTGTTCACACGCGTGCTCTTCATCATCGTGTCCCCCAAGTCGTCGGCGGATTCCTCCGCCTTACCGCTCTGACATCCCTTACGACCCGCCGGACCCCGCGTACGTTGTCCTCCCGTACGTCACAGCTGTGTCCCGCATGTCACCGAACGGCAACAGCGCCAGGTCCCGTGCGGGCGTCAGACGAGCCCCGTCACGGTCACCGTCACCCGCGGGTCGTCCGCCGTCCCGGCCGCGCGCCGCACGGCCTCGGTGACCGCCGCGCGCACCGCCCGGGTCACGTCCACGGCCCGGTGACCGCGGCGCAGCACGACGTGCACCTCGGCGTGCCAGTTCCCGGCGTCCCGCGTCACCCGCACCCCGGAGGCGTACGAAGGGCCGCCGGACGCGGCGCCGCCGGGACGCACCCGGGCCATGGTCCTCGACGCCCGGACCAGCTGGGCGAGCCCCGGCCGCAGGAAGGCGACGCCCGCAGTGGCGAGCACCGCCCTGCCCACGGCCTCGGTCAGCTCGCCGGAGGCCAGTTGCTCGGTCACGGCCGCTCCTCGCGCTCGTCGATGATGTCCGCGATCGTCACGTCGACGGCGACGACCCGCATGCCGAGCTCGCTCTCGGCGGCTTCGAGGACCCGTCGGCGCACCCTGTCCGCGACCTCCTGAAGACCCCAGGTGAGCGCCACCTCCACCGCCAGGCGGATGACGACGGGGCCACGCGGCACGGCCTGCCCCGAAGCGGCGCCTGGCCCCTGGCCGGGCACGCCCTCGATGCGGCAACTGCCCGCCCGCACCCCCGGCAGGGTCTCGGCCGCCGCGCGGACCACCCGGGCGGCGGCGGCCTCCACGATCCAGGCGTCCTCGTCGTCCTCGCCGAGCGGCAGCGTGCGGCCCGGCCGCAGTTCGAGGCGGACCACGTCCATGACGCGGCCCACCAGCGCCGACGCGTCCGGCTCCGCCTCCGCGGGTTCGGCGTCCCTGGCGGTGGAGACGACGTCCTCCAGGCGCCGCAGCGACGTCAGCGCCTCGGTGCAGTGCGGGCACCCGTCGGAGTGGGGGTCGGGCTCGCCGGTCTCGTGGCGCTCCCAGACGCTCCACAGCTCCCTGCCGCAGGGCAGCGGCTCACGCTCCGCCCGGTCGAGCGCCGCGTCTCCCCCGCCGACGGCGCCGTACCCCTCGCCCGGTCCTGTCCCCTCGTTCACCGCCATGCGGCCATCGCCTCCGTGAGATAGCGCCGCGCCCTGAAGACGCGGCCACGCACCGCCTCCGGACTGATGCCGACGGACTCGGCGATGGTTTCGTAGGCGAGGCCGTTGAGTTCGCGCAGCACCCAGCAGACCCGTTGCTCCGGTGAGAGTCCCGCCATCGCCCGGGACAGGTCGGCCACGGCCGCGTGGGACTCGGCCACCCGGGACGGGGACGCCTCGTGTTCGGGCGCCTGGGGTTCGGGCACGCCCTCCAGGTCGACGGAGGGCCTGCGCGAACGCAGCACGTTCAGGCACCGGTTGGTGACGATGCGGTGTATCCACGTGCTGAACCGCGCGTCCCTGCGGAACTCCGGCAGCTTGCGCCAAGCGCTCACGAACGACTCCTGTACGGCGTCCTCGGCCTCCGTCCGGCTGCCGAGCAGCCGCGTCGCGAGCCGCAGCAGAGCGGGGGCGTGGCGGCGCATCAGCTCCTCGAAGGCCTCTTCGTCGCCTTCCCCGGCGCGCACCGCCAGCAATCCGTCGTGGCGCTGTGCGGACGCGTCCGCTCCGTCCTCCTGCGGCGTTCCGCCCCGGTCCCCGGGCACACGCGGCTCCTCTCGTCCAGGCCGTGCTCCTACGACACATGGAAGGCCGTCCGCGTTACGCGGCGAGGGCACGTTACCCGCCGCGGCGAAGAAATCTTCTGAGGCGCGTAACGGCGTTCCGGCATCCGTGTCGGACAGATGAGAGTGGGCGAGGGCCGGGCGCATCCGTGGGGCACGCGGTGCTGGCGGCGGCCCTGGTGGGCGCGGGCGCCGCGCTCGCCTCCGCGACGGAACCCGTGCGGGGCCGGCTGCCCGCGGGGTGGCCGCGGCTGCCGGCCGACCGGGTGTGGCTCGACGAGGACGCCCTCGGGCGGTGGCGCGACCGGGGGTGGTGGACGCCTCTGGTGATCGCCGCGCTCTGCCTGGGGGTGGTGCTGTTCCTGTGGTGGGCCGCCGGCCGACTGCGCTCGGGGCGGCTGCGGGAGCTGGCGCTCGGCCGGGCGGACGTCACGCTGTCGGGCGCCGCGCTGGCCTCCGCGGTGGCGGAGCGGGCCCGTGCGGTGCGGGGTGTGGCCGATGCGCGGGTCGTGCTGCTCGGCCGCTCCGCGCGGCTGCGGGTGCGGGTCACCGTGACGCTCGCGTCCGACGGGGTTCCGGGGGCGGTGCTGGGGGCATTGGCTCGGGAGGCCCTGGCGGAGGTGCGGGGGGTTGCGGCGCCGCGGGGGGTGGAGGCGGAGGTGCGGGTGGCCTCGTCCCGTTCTCGCCGGGGGTGGTTGTCGGGGCGGGGGCGGGTTCGCTGAGGCGGGCGCTGCGTGCTGGGCGTGGCCATGCTCGGCCCTCGCGCGGTTCCCCGCGCCCCTCGAAGCCTTCCCCTCGCCGGAACCTTGGCCCCCCCGGCCCGGCCCTGCTCGCCCTTCTGCGCAGTTCCCCGCGCTCCTCAAAAGCCTTTCCCCCTCGCCGGAGCCTTGGCCCCCCGGGCCGGCCCTGCTCGCCCTTTTGCGCAGTTCCCCGCGCCCCTCAAAAGCCTTTCCCCCTCGCCCAAGCCTTGGCCCCCCCGGCCCGGCCCTGCTTGCCCCCCCCGCACCCCTCAAAGCCTTCCCTGTTCGCGCAGGTCACCGCACCGCCCGCACGTTCATCGCAGGGGGTCGCAGCAGGCGTCTCTCTTCATCAGGCGGGAGGTTTCCAGCCAACCGCCCGGTGGTGGGGGCTGGTGGTCGAGGGGGGTGTAGGCCTCGGTCAAGTCCTTCGTGCGGTGGTGGACCCCGGCGCGTACGACCTCCGTCGTGCGTACCAGCGTGGCGAAGTCCGTGAAGGGGTCGCCGTCCACCACCGTGAGGTCGGCGATCTTGCCGGGGCGCACCGTGCCCAGGTCCTCGTCCAGGCCGAAGAGTCTGGCCGGCAGGACCGTCGCCGTGCGCAGGGCCTCCGCCGGGGAGAGGCCGCCGCGGTGCAGGGCCCGTAGGCCCAGGTGGAGTGCGAGGCCCACCGGGACCAGGGGCTGGTCGGTGCCCAGGGCCACCAGGCCGCCCGCGGCCAGGATGCGGCGGTAGATGTCGGTCTCCGTGCGCAGCGTGGCCAGTTGCGCGGCGGTCGGCGGGACGCCCGCCGCGTCCTCGATCTGCGCGACGTCCCACGGGGGCATGACCGCGGTGACCCGCGGGTCCCGCGCGAGGCCGGGGTCCGCGCCCAGCAGCGGCGCCGAGGTGAACGGCGTGGCGATGAGCGCGAAGCCCGTTCCGTAGACGGCGAGAACGTCGTCCCACGCCTTGCCCGACGCGGTCACCGCGTGGCCGAACTCCGCGCGCTGCGTGGCCTGGAGATGCGTCGTCAGGTCCTGGCCGAGCTGAACGCCCGGCGAGAGCAGGTGCCCGCCGCACCGCACCCCGAGCCGGTCGTGCGCGAAGCGCGCGGCCTCCCGCATCACCCAGCCCGGCGCCCGTACGTAGGTCTTGACGAAGTCCCAGTCCAGCGCGGCGCCCCGCGCCAGCGACCGGCGCAGTCCCGCCCGGCTCGTGTGGGCCCGGCCCATGCTGTACGCGACCCGGGCGCCGTCGAGCAGTTCGCCCGCGGTGAGCAGGCGCGGGCCCGCCAGCTCGCCCGCGGCCACGGCCTCCCTGACGCGGGCCTGCTCGAAGGCGAACCCGCCGAGCGACACCGCCGTGGTGATGCCGTACGTCAGTTGCCCGACCGTCTGCCGGCCTCCGTACGTGCTCTGCCAGGGGTGCGTGTGGCTGTCCCAGAGGCCGGGGACGACCGTGCGCCGCGAGGCGTCGACGCGGCGGTCGGACCGCGTGCCCCTGCGCGCGCGGTGCGGTTCCACCGCCTGGATCCGGCCGCCGCGGACGATGATGTCGACGTCTTCCCGGGTCCCCTCCCCCGTGCCGTCCCACAGCTGCCCCGCATGCACCACCAGGTCGTCGGGGGCGGGCCTGCGGCTGTTCAGGGAGACGGGGACGGTGCGCGGACGGCCGCCGTCCGCCGCGATCGTGCGCAGCCGGGTGCCCGACAGGTACAGGAGCGTGCGCGAGTCGCCCGACCAGGACGGGTGGTCGGCCGGTTCCTCGGTGAGGAGGCGCGGTTCGCCGCGCGGGGCGCCGTCGGCGGTGACGGGCAGGACGTGCAGCGCGGAGTCCACGATCACGGCCAGGTGGCGGCCGTCCGGTGACCAGACGGGTCCGGAGTCGTAGCGGTCGGCGAGCGAGGTGTGCGGGGCGACGGCGTGCAGGTGGTCGTCGCCCGTGGTGGTGTCGACGACGCGGATGAGGTTGTAGCCCTCGCGGAAGCGGAAGTTGAGCCGGTTGCGGTCGCACAGGGCGAGGTGCCGTCCGTCCGGTGACCAGCTCGGCCTGCCGGGCAGTCCGCCCCCGCCGAGCGGGGTGGCGAGGGTGCGTTCGGCGCCGTCCGCCAGGTCGCGGACGATCAGCCGTCCGGTCAGGTCGAGGCAGGCGAGCCGCTGTCCGTCGGGCGAGAGCGCGGGGTGGACCCGGCCGCCGGTGGCGAGCGGTGTCTCGGCGCCGGTGGCGAGGTCGTGCCGGTAGACGCCGAGCAGTCCGTCGCGGTCGTCCGCGTAGACGAGCGACCTGCCGTCCCTGGCCCAGCTGGGGCCGAGCACGTACGTGGTGGCGGTCGCCCTGCGCAGCCGGCGCGGCCGGCCGCCTCTCGTGTCCGCGAGCCAGAGGGAGTTGAGCGCGGCGAAGGCGACGCGCCGCCCGTCCGGTGAGAGCGCGGGCAGGTGGATGCCGCGCACGGGACCGCCCCTGCCGAGGCCCAGGTCGTACTCCTTGACCCGGTACCGGGGGCGGTCCACCGGCACGGTGGCGTCGAACGGGATCGCCTCGGCCGTGCCCGGGTCGTCCGGGCGTACGAGGGTGAAGCGGCCGTCCACGGTGAGCAGCAGCCTGCCGTCGGCGGTCCAGCGGGGCGGTACGGGGGCGATGTCGCCGTCGAGGGCGACGGGGGCGCCGTCGACGACGAGGGCACAGGATGCGTGGGGCGCGGCGGTGACGCGCAGGTAGGCCAGGCGGTCGCCGTGGGCGGCGACGGCCGGGGTCATCACCTGGGCGGCGGCGGTCTCGGTGTGGACGGTGGCGACCGGGCCCGCTCCCCCGGCGGCTACCGCAGCGACGGTGCGGGCTTCGAGGGCAGCGCCCCGGGGCCCCGTGACGGTCGTCCCCCGGACGAACAGGACGCGCTTGCCGTCGGGTGACCAGGTGGGGTCGAAGTCCTCCCAGTGGCCGTCCTGGAGGGGGCCCTCCTGTCCCGGCAGGCCGGTCACGCGGGTGATCTCGCCGTCGGCCAGGTCGAGGACGTGGATGCGGTAGGGGCCGCCCTTCACGGGGTCGCCGCCGCGCTCCGACGCGAAGGCGATGCGGGCGCCGTCCGGTGACCAGGCGGGGCCGCGGTCGTCCCAGGGCCCCTCGGTGCGGCGGCGCAGCCCGGTGCCGTCCGGCCGCATCGTGTAGAGGTGGAAGCCGCCGTCGCGGTACGCCCCGAAGGCGATCAGTCGGCCGTCGGGCGAGTACGCGGGCCGGTTGGGCTCCAGGTCCGCGGGGGTCAGCGGCACGGCTTCGCCGCCCGTGCGGGGCGCCGACCAGAGCATGGCCTGCGCCTCGGCGACGAGCGGGCCGCCGCCGGGCGGGAGCGTGGCGGCCCCGTTGGTGACGCGGGTGAAGGAGAGGGGCACGCCGGTCCGCGGGCGGGCCCGGGCCGGTGCGGCCCCCAGGGCCACGAGGGCCCCGCCCGCCCCGGCGGTGACGATGAGCTGACGACGGGACAGAGGCAAGCCCGCGGCGCTGCGGTCACAGTCCATGGCAGAGCACACTCGCGCACCGCGGGGGCCGGGGCAACACCCCACGGCGGTGGCGCGTGCTCTTTTCGGTCACGCGCCCCGGTCACGCGCCCCGGCTCACCGCTTCTCGGGGGCCGTCCCGTCGAGTTCCCGCTTGAGGTTGCGCAGGGTCCGGTCGATGTTGCCGGTCTGGAAGGCGGCGAACGTGTGTCCCCGGGTGGCGATCCGGTCGAAGGCGTTGGCCACGGCGTCGGGCCACGAGCGCCGGTCGTCCGTCCAGGTCTCGGTCACGCGCGTCGCCCCGCCCGGCACACCCTGGGCGCTCGTGGCCGCCTCGAAGCGGTACTCCCAGGTGGCGATGGGGCCGCGCAGGCGCGGGCGCTTGAGGCCGATCGCGTGGACGCGGAAGGCGAAGCAGGCGCCCGGGTCCGCCCGGGTCACGGTGCAGCGCGTGGTCCAGCGGACGGCGCCGCGCTTGTTGTGCCCCACGAAGACCTGGCCCACCCGGGCGGGTCCGTCCGCGTCGGCGAGGGTCGCGCCCAGGTTCTCCGGGCTCCACCGCCCCATCTGCGCAGGGCGGCCGACCTGCTCGTACACCAGTGACGGCGGTGCTTCGACCACGATGCTGCGGGACACGCTGAACGTGCGGGCCATGGGGTACTCCGTTCCTCGGCCCGCGACATTACCCGTCGGTAAGGATCGAGGGAAGCGGCGCCTTCGGGTGGGCCGGCCGCGCCCGCTCCGCCGTCAGCGCGTTGATCATCCTGCGGGCCAGCAGCGGATCGGCGGGCAGCGTGTGCGCGGCGAACCAGCGCGCGGCCGCGGGGTCGGGCGAGGGCTCCACGAACTCGACGCCCGCGTAGTCGTCGAGCGGCGGGTCGTACACGTAGCCGCAGACGAGTCCGTGGTCCACCAGGCGGTCGAGCAGGGCGTCGCGGTCGTGGACCAGGAGGGGGACTCGGAAGAGGGGCGGCGGCCCCTCCAGCGCCGAGCGGTCGCGCAGCGCCCGGCCTGCCCAGGCCGTCTGGCCGAGCAGCGAGACACCGACGCGCCTGCGGCCCAGGTCGCCCTCCAGTCGCGCCATGCGGAGCTTCAGCTGGGCGCGGACGAGGGCGCCGTGGCGTGAGCGGAAGCCGTGCAGGTCGACGCGGACCCAGGACTCGTACGCGGCCAGGCTCGGCGCGAGGCGGCCCGCCCCCGCGAGCTGCCCCGGCCGCAGGGCCATGCGGAAGGTGTCGCGTTCGAGGAGGCCCAGGCGCTGCATCGTCCGCCACACGGGACGCACCAGCCCCGAGGAACGCGCGGCCGAGCGGATCAGCGGGCGGAGGGTGGTCGTCAGATCGTGGCGCAGGCGGCGCGGCGTCAGGAGTTCGTCGCGCAGGAGCTCCACCTCGCGCCGGGTACGCGCGTCCTCGACGGCGAGGAAGCCGCCGGCCATCGCCGCCACGTGCTTGGACAGGCTGAACGCCGCCGCGTCGCCGAACGTCCCGATCGGCTGCCCGTCGACGCGCGTGCCGATGGCGTGCGCCGCGTCCTCGAACAGGGGGATGCCGAGCTGGTCGCAGCGCTTGCGCAGGGCGACGACGCGGTCCGGCACCCCGTAGAGGTTCGTGGTCAGGACCGCGTCCACGTCGCGCCACGTCGACTCCGGCACGGCGGCCGGGTCGATGTTGCCGTCCCAGGCGGACACGGGAGCCTGTACCGGGCGCAGGCCCGCCGCGAGGACCACGAAGAGGATCACGTCGTCGTTGACCGGTGACATCAGCACCCGCGCGCCCGGCCGGCACCAGCGCCGCAGTGCCAGGTAGAGCGCGAGCCGGGCCGACGGCGTGTAGACGCAGCCGCGCCCGAGGCGCCGGGTCATCTCCTCGGCCAGCCGTGCTCCGTAGGGCATGGACATCCCGCCTCTTCCGCTTCGTCGCCGTCGAAAGGGTCCGCCCGGGAGAGTCCAGGGCTCTCGGGGGCAGAGCGGGGCCGGCCTCGTGCGGGGCAGCCGGCCCGTGGAGAGGAGGTGCTCAGGGCGTGCGGACCGGCCGGGCCGCGGGGGCCTCGGACGCGCCGGACGTGCGCAGGGCGCCGACCGCCTTGAGGAGCCGGTCGGCCGGTTCCCGCAGCCGGGGGTGGGCGAGGACCGTGTTGCGCAGGCCGCGCACCGGTCTGCGCCACATGCGGTGCACCGCCGCCACGGGGTGGGGCCGTGTCGCGAATCCCTCCCCGACCCGCAGCTCACGGGTCTTGAGCCAGTCCTTGTACTCCTTCTCGCCGCGCCCCATGTCCATCAGGCGCACCCCGCGCGAGGCCGCGGCCTCGGCCATCCGCAGGTGCATCAGCAGGCCGGGCGAGTAGTAGCCGAGCTCGGGGTCGTACGCGGTGAACCAGGCCGCGAAGACCGTGCGCGACGTCGGCCCGAAGTGGGCCGCCACCGGGCGGTCACCGGCGTACACCACGGAGAGCACCCCGGCGAAGTGCTCCTCGCGCACCTCGAAGAGGTGGTCCACCAGGTCGACGATCCAGGGCCGCGCGAAGCGGTCCATGCGCCCCGTCCTGCGGTACTGGGCGGACTTCCACCGCATGAGGGTGCGCAGCACCTTCGGGTCGCGCTCGTCGTAGACGAAGCGCATGTCGCCGATGTCGCGGCCCAGGCGGCGCTCCTTCTTCAGCGTCGTCCTGGCGAGCTTCGGGTACGCCTCGCGCAGCCACCGCGCGTAGTCCCCGTCGCCCGGCCGCAGGTCGAGGACGGGTGAGGCGAACGTCCCCGTGACGTGTCCGCCGAAGGGCTTCTGCTCCTCCACAAGGTGATCGAACTCGAAGACGGAGAGGCCGCAGGCCCGCAGCAGCTCCTCGGTGTCCCAGATGACGCCGGGGCGGTGCACGAGGGCTTGGCAGTCGGAGAGGCCGAGGCCGATGGCCCGGCCGACGCCGAAGGAGTTGCGCTCGTACGGCAGGAAGCCGACCGGACGGCCGCTCTCCCGCAGGACCGCCACCAGCGAACGGCCGCGGTGGCGGCCGACGGCCTCCGCGAACTCCGGGGCCAGGAAGGGGTTCGCGTACTCGGGCGACTCGTCCATCGCCTGGTGCCAGGCGGAGCGGGTCGACGCACTCAGGTCGTCGGGTCTGTGGATGGTGATGCGCACCTCTAGATCAGCCGCCCTTCCCCGTGGTCCACGGGGGGTGAGCCGTGCGCGCGGCCGGCCGATACGGCGTATGGGCCGTTGCTCCTCGATCGCATGGGCGACCACTCCCCCCATGACGCTCTCGCGTCCTGCTGGTCTCCGGATACCGTGCCGCTCCGCGCGCACGCCCGTGCCACGGTCGGTGCCCCATGCGAACGGCGCGGCGGGCTCAAAGGTCGCGAACCCGTACGCACGTGTCAAGAGCGCCGACCGGCCCGGCGTCTCACGTGGCCCACGGGACGGTGGAGTCGTGCGGTTCGCCGTGCGCTCTCGCGATCTGGGCCAGCGCCTCGCGCAGGCTGGCCGGCCGCAGCGTCCCGCGCACGGCGGGTCCCGCCCAGCCGGGCCCGCCCAGCATGACGACGGGCCTGCCCCTGGCGCCCCGTACGCCCCAGCGGAGGTCGGCCAGGTGCCGGGCCAGCGGCACACTCGCGGTGGACCGGGACTGCGACCAGAGGAAGACGACCGGAGGGCCCGTCCTGCGGGCCGCGGCGGAGACCGCCTCGACGGGCACGGCCGCGCCGAACATGCGCTGCGGCACGCCCAGTTCACCCAGGGCGGCGCTGAGCGCCTCCAGCGGGAGCGAGTGCTGCTCGCCGGGGACGCAGGCCAGGATGAGCGGGGCCGCGGCGGACGGGGCGACGGGGGCGGTGGCGCAGCGGTGCAGGGTGCGGGAGACGTGCCAGGACAGCAGGTGCTCGACCTCCACGTACCGGTCGCCCGCCTCCTCCCACTTGCGGCCCACCGCGTGCAGCGTCGGCGTGATCACTTCCTGCCAGGCGTCGACGAGGCCGTGCCGCTCCACCGCGGTGGTCAGCAACTCCTGGACGGCGGACGCGTCGAGGCGGGTGGCCGCGCGCGCGAGGCCCTTGCGCTGCCGTACGAACATCTCCGGCGCCGAGGGCCGGGTCCGGCGCGCCCGGCGGGGCCTCGGCACGGGCGCGGAGGGCTCCTCGCCGGTCAGTTTCAGCGCCGCGTGCGCGGCCTCGGCGGGCGGCACGCCCGCGGCGGTGAGCCGGCCCATCTCCTCGACCATGGCCACGTCCCGCTCCGACCAGCGGCGGTGGTGGCCGGGCTCGCGCCGGGCGGGGCCGAGGCCGTATCTGCGGTCCCAGGTCCGCAGCGTCGTCGGTGACACCCCGAGCCGCCTGGCGAGCGCGCCGGTGGAGACTCCGGCGTCCTCCGGTCCGCCGTCGACCGGACGCTCCCGCGCCTGGTCCTCGCGCCCTTCCGGGCGCCCCCCTGAGTCATCCATCCGCCCACGATACGACGCACGACCGACGCACGTTGCGGCGCGAACGCGGCTGTTCCCAAGATGACCCCGCCGCGGCCGGGACCGTGGTGCGCCTGCCCGGTTCCGACCGGAATCAGGGCGGTTGCCGACCGATCCGAGGAGCTGACGAAGCGTCGATGAGTACAGCGGTGTCACCGTGGCCCGTCGAGGGGCCGGACACGGAGGCGGAGCTGGCGTCGGGGCTGGCGCGCGGTGACGAGTCGTGCCTCGTCACGCTGTTCCGCCGAGGGGGGCCGCGCGTGCACGCCCTGGCCCGGCGCGCCCTCGGCGACAGCCGTGAGGCGGAGGACGTCACCCAGCAGGTCTTCCTCGCCGCGTGGCGCGGCCAGACCGGCTACCGGCCCGAACTCGGCACCCCCATGGCCTGGTTGACGGGCATCACGCGGCGGAAGATCGCGGACTGCCTGGCGGCGCGGGCCCGCAGGGCGGCGCTCGTCGAGGGCGCGGGGGCGCGGTACATCCCCTGGCACACCGGCCCCGGGGAGGCGGAGGCCGCCGTCGACCGGGTGCTGCTGACGCGGGCGCTCGCGAGACTGCCGGTGCCGCAGCGGACGGTGCTGTGCCTGGCGTTCTACGAGGACCTCACCCAGCCGCAGATCGCCGAGCTGACGGGGTGGCCGCTGGGCACGGTCAAGAGCCACGCCCGGCGCGGGATGCGGCGCCTGCGTCTGCTCCTGGAGGACCCGGCTTCTTGAGGCGCCCGCTTCCCTGGGGCCGGACGTGCCGGAAAGCCGGCGCGACGCACGCCCGTCCGGTGCATCCGTGGGGCCCGCTCCGGCGGAAGCACGTGACAGCCTGCCGTGCCGGTCACCGTCACGCGGCCCGCAGATCCGCCGTGACCCCGCGGTCTGTGTGTCTCAGCGGAGTCGGCGCCGCTGAGGCCGGCCGCCGTCGTCCGTGCGACGGCGGCCGCGGGGCCGCGGGCGGTGCGCGCGTCACGCCGCCCGCGGCCCCGCTTCTCGCGGGAGCCCACGCCCGTCAGGCCGCGGACGCCTTGTCCGCGATGACGCGCTCCTCGCCCACGGGGTGGGTCACCTGGTGCACCAGCGCGGCGAGCGCGCCGCCCACCATGGGCGCCACGATGAACAGCCAGAGCTGCGACAGGGCGCCTCCCCCGGCGAACAGGGCGGGGCCCAGGCTGCGGGCGGGGTTGACCGACGTGCCGGTCAGCGGGATGCCGACCAGGTGGATGACGGCCAGCGCGATGCCGATCGGCAGCCCGTCGAAGCCGGTGACCGCCACCCGGTGCGTGACCCCGAGGACCACGAACACCAGCAGGAACGTCAGCACCAGCTCGGCGAGGAAGGCGCCGCCGATGTTGATGCCGACCGCGGACCGGCCGCCGTAGCCGTTGCTGCCGAAGGAGCCGCTCGTCCGCAGCCCCGGCACCTGCTTGGCGAGCAGGAAGAGCAGGGCCGCGCCGACGATGCCGCCGACGAGTTGGGCGACCCAGTACGTGACGGCCGTGCGGACGTCGATGCGGCGCGCGACGAGCATGCCGAGGGTGACGGCGGGGTTCACGTGGCAGCCCGAGATCGGGCCGAGCGTGTAGGCGAGGGCCAGCAGCGTGAATCCGAAGGCCAGCGCGATGCCGAGGGTGCCGATGTACTCGACGCAGAGCACCGCCGACCCCACGGCGAAGAAGACCAGGAGCAACGTACCGAGGAACTCCGAGATCACCGCTCGTTTCTCCACGACTGTCTGCACAGCTACCACCTCGCAGGCTCTGCCGGACTGTCCGGTCATCCTCCCTTCGGCCGCACGTGTCCGCCTTCCGGGCGCCCGGGGCGAAGCGGGAGAAGACGGGCGGCGGGCCGTGCGGACGACGCCCTCCCCGGGCCCGGCCGTGTCCCTCGCGGCGCCTCGCGCCTCGGTCGCCCGTACGCCCGAACGAGTGATGCGGTTGGTGAAGACCGGTGATTTCGCCGATGCGCTGGGGTGGGGATGGCCCGGACAGTGGCCGCTGCCGACAGACGCCTTCCCCCGAAAGGAACCCACCGTCGTGCAGCAGACCAGCAACGAGACCCGGCCCACCACCACGACATCCCCCGGCAGGCACCGGACCCGCAGCCGCCTCCTGCGGTCCGGCCTCGCCGCCCTGCTGGCCGCGGGCGGCCTGGTCGCCGCCCAGAGCCCCAGCGCGGGCGCCGCGGACAACCCCTACGAGCGGGGCCCGGCGCCGACCGTGTCGAGCATCGAGGCATCGCGCGGCCACTACTCCGTCTCCGAGGCGCGCGTGTCGTCCCTGAGCGTCAGCGACTTCGGCGGCGGGACGATCTACTACCCGACGTCGACCAGCGACGGCACGTTCGGCGCCGTCGCGATCTCGCCCGGCTACACCGGTACCCAGTCGTCCATCTCCTGGCTGGGCCCGCGCCTCGCCTCGCAGGGCTTCGTCGTCTTCACCATCGACACCCTCACCACGCTCGACCAGCCCGCGAGCCGGGGCCGCCAGCTGCTGGCCGCGCTGGACTACCTGACCGAGCGCAGCTCCGTACGCGGCCGGATCGACGGCGACAGACTCGGCGTCATGGGGCACTCCATGGGCGGCGGCGGCAGCCTCGAAGCCGCCAAGAGCCGTCCCGCGCTCCAGGCGGCGATCCCGCTGACCGGCTGGAACCTCGACAAGAGCTGGCCGGAGCTGCGGACGCCCACGCTCGTCGTCGGCGCCGACGGCGACACCATCGCCCCGGTCTCCTCGCACTCGGAGCCCTTCTACGAGAGCCTCCCCGGCTCCCTCGACAAGGCGTACCTGGAACTGAACGGGGCGAGCCACTTCACCCCGAACACCTCCGACACCACGATCGCGAAGTACAGCGTGTCGTGGCTCAAGCGCTTCATCGACAACGACGTGCGCTACGAGCAGTTCCTCTGCCCGCTGCCGCGTCCGAGCCTGACCATCGAGGAGTACCGGGGCAACTGCCCGCACACCTCCTGAGCGACGCCTTCCGCATCGGTTTACGCGGAAGTAACCTAACGGTCGTGGCCGGACCGACGACCGTGACGACCCCCTTCCGGACAGCTGGCCGGAGCGCCCGGCTGCGCGCCGTCGACGCCCTGTCCGACGGCGTGCACGCGGGCCGTGGCGGCGCCCTCGTGCTCGCCGCGGCCCCCGGGCTCGGGCGCACCGCGCTGCTCGCGCACGCCGCCCGCGCCTTCCGCTCCCGCCACCCCTCGGGCGCGGGCACGGTCCTGAGCACCCGGGCCGTGCCCGCGGAGAGCCTGATCCCTTACAGCGGACTGCACTCCCTGTGGTGTGCGGGAGCGGACTTCCCCGCGCCGCCGGAGTCGCCGGGGGCCCTGCTCGCCATGGTGCGCGACCTGGCGGGCCGCGGCCCCCTCCTGCTCTGCGTCGACGACGTCCACCTGTGGGACGCGGCGTCCCGCGCCGCCCTCGGCTTCACCGCCCGCCGCCTGGTCGGGCCGCACCCCGCCGGCCTGCTCGTCTCCGTCACCGAGCGCCGTGCCGACGACCCGCACCTGGCCGAGCTGCCCGTCCTGCGCCTGGACCCGCTGGCCCCCGATGAGGCGGGCGCGCTCTTCGACGAGCTGACCCGGGGCGAGGCCGCTCCCGCCGTGCGGGACGAGGTGCTGCGGGCCGCGGGCGGCAATCCGGGGCTCCTGCACGGCATCGTCGCCGGACTGACCCCGCCCCAGCTCTCCGGGCGGGCCGCCCTGCCGCGACCGCTGCCCGCGAGGCCCGCGCCGTCCTGCGGCGGCCTGGCCCCCGAGACCGGGCAGGTGCTGCTGCTCGCCGCCGCGGCGCATGTGCCCGGGGCCGAGAGCGCGGGCGCCGACGCCGATCTCGTCCTGCGCGCGGCGGGGGCAGCGGGCCTCGACGGCGCGGCCCTCGTCCCCGCGGAGGCCGCCGGGGTCGTGCACCTCGCGGACGGCCGCGTCCGCTTCGACACCCCCGGCCTGCGGGAGAGGCTCTACGCCGACGCCCCGCCCGCCCGGCGCCGGGCCGCCCACCGGCTGCTCGCCGCCGCGCTCGACGACACCCGCACCCCGCCGCTGCTCCGCCGACTGCACCGGGCGCTGGCGGCGGCCGGCCCCGACCCCGCACTCGCCGCCGCGCTGGTGGCCGCGGCCGACGACACGGGCACGGGCGTCGGCCACGCCGAGCGCGCGGCGGCCCTCGCCGCGGCGGCGGACCTCACGGAGGCGGCGCGGGAGCGCGCGCTGCGCAGGACGGCGGCCGCCGACCACGCCCGGCTCGCGGGCAGACCCGCCCGTGCCCGGGAGCTGCTGGCCACCGCGCGCGCCGAGTCCACCGACCCGCTGGTGCGCGGCGCCGTCGAGCTGACCCGGGGCCGGCTCGCGCTCGGCGACGGGCCCGTGGCCGACGCCCGCGAGGCGCTGCTGCTCGCGGCGGAACTGCTCCTGCCGCACGACCCGGACGCCGCCGCCGAGGCCCGGTTCTGCGCCATGGCGGCGGCCTGGGACATGGGGGACGCCAGGGCGTACCTCTCCGCGCTCGGCACTCCCCTGACCGCCACCGCCCCGGTGGCCGCGCCCCCGGCGGCCCCTTCCGCGATGGCCGCTCCGCCCGCGCCCGCTGCGCCCGCGGCCCCTCCCCCAGCGGCCATTTCCGCACGGCGGGACCGTACGGCCGCCGACCCGCAGGCCGAGGAGTACCGCGCCGCCATGCTCGTCGTCATGCGCGGCCGGCTCAGCGCGGCGAGCCGTCGGCTGCGCAACGTCGTCGACCAGGGCGAACGGGCCGACGACCCGGGGCGGCTGCTGCGGGCCGGGGTCGCCGCGCTCGTGGCGGGGGACCTCGCCGCGGCCTCCCGTGTCAACGCCCGGGCGCTGGCCGCCGCACGCGCGACGGGCACCGACATCCACGTCCCGCAGGCCCTTGAGCACCTGGCCTACGCCGAGCTGCGCGCCGGGCGGCACGCGCGGGCGCGGGCGCACGCCGAGGAGGGGCTGCGGGCCGCGGCGGCCACCGGGCAGTGCAACATCGCCGCCCAGCACCACGCGATCCTCGCCCTGGTGGCGTCGGTCGAGGGTGACGGCGAGGCGGTCACCGCGCGGGCGGCGGCCGCCGCGCGGATCGCCGACCGGCACGGCCTCGCCCAGGCCGCGACGCTGGCCCAGTGGGCGCTGGCCCGCCATGAGCTGAGCCGCGGGCGCGCGCCGGAGGCCGCCGCGCGGCTCGGGCCCGTGGTGCGGCCGGGCCCGCGGCGCGGCCACTTCGCGGTGCGGATGCTCGCCGTGCCCTGCTACGTGGAGGCGGCCGTGCTCGCCGGGGAGGGCGAGCGGGCGCGGAGCTGTGTCGCGGAGTTCGCCGAGTGGGCGGCCCAGGGCGCCGATCCGCAGGCCCCCGCGCAGCTGGCCCGCTGCCACGCGCTGCTCGCGGGCCCCGAGGAGAGCGACGCCCTGTACGCGGTGGCGCTGGCCCGCCACGAACTGTCGGGCGGCGACTTCGAGCACGCCCGCACCCAGCTCCTCCACGGCAAGTGGCTGCGCCGCAGGCGCCGCCCCGGCGAGGCCAGGGGCAGGCTGCGGGACGCGCTGATCTCCTTCGAACGGTGCGGCGCGCGTGCCTGGGCCGAGCAGGCGCGGGCCGAGCTGCGCGCCACGGGCGAGGCCGGGGCCGCGGAGCCGCCCGAGGGCCCGCTGTCGTCTCTGACCCCGCAGCAGCTCAGGATCGCCCGCCGCGTCGCGGAGGGCGCCACCAACCGCGAGGTGGCCCGGCACCTCTCGGTGAGTCCGCGGACCGTCGACCACCACCTGCGGAACGTCTTCGCACTGCTCGGGGTACGCTCTCGCGTCGAACTGTCCCGGCTCGTGGCCCGGTGCGAACAGCTCTCCCCGCACGACGGACGTTAGGGCCCGGGGCACCGGTTCCACCGGTTTCTGTTATCCGGACCAGGGCCGTGCGTCTCCCTTGTCGCCGGAGGAGAACAGGTCTCACAGAGAAAGCGGACACAGCGTGAGCAGCGAACGCCAAGTCGCGAGGGTCAGGGCGGCACAGGACGGGAACCAGCAGGCTCAGGACACCCTGGTGTCGGAGTACCTGCCGCTGGTCTACAACATCGTCGGGCGGGCCCTGAACGGGCACGCGGACGTGGACGACGTGGTGCAGGAGACCATGATCCGGGTCCTTGGCGGTCTGGACGGCCTGCGCGACCCGGAGAACTTCCGCAGCTGGCTCGTGGCGATCACCATGAACCAGATACGCGGGCACTGGCGGGAGCGCGCCACCGGCGCGATACCCGGCGGTGGCGGCCTCGGCGACGGGTACGACGTCGTGGACCCGGGCGCGGACTTCGTGGACCTGACCATCACCAGACTCGGCCTGTCGGGCCAGCGCAGGGAGACCGCGGAGGCCACCCGGTGGCTCGACGAGGACGACCGGGCCCTGCTGTCGCTGTGGTGGCTGGAGGCCGCGGGAGAGCTGACCCGGGCGGAGGTCGCCGAGGCGCTCGAACTGTCCCCGCAGCACGCGGCGGTACGGGTGCAGCGCATGAAGGCGCAGCTGGAGACCAGCCGCGTGGTGGTCAGGGCCCTGGCGACCGAGCCGCGTTGTGCGGGGCTCCAGCAGATAGCCTCCGGCTGGGACGGCGTGCCGTCCGCCCTCTGGCGCAAGCGCCTGGCGCGCCACGCCCGTGACTGCGCGGTCTGCACGGACCACTGGTCGAACCTCGTGCCGGCCGAGCGGCTCCTCGTGGCGCTCGCCCTCGTGCCCGTCGGGGCCGCCCTCACCGGCGCGGTCACCCGTCCCGGTCTGGTCACGGTCGGCTTCGCCGAGGACGCGCCCCTCTCCGCGCGGGTCCTCGCGCGCCGCGCTCGCGCCAAGCGGCAGCGCCGGACGGCGGGGGTGGCCGCCGCGGTCGCCGCGCTCGTCGCCGGGGGCGCGGCCGTGCACCTGCTCACGGGCCCGGAGGAGGACGAGAGCGCCAGGGCCACGGCCGCCGCCCCGGCCGAGTCCGCCGCCACGAAGACCGCGAAGAGCGCGTCGCCCTCCGCCCAGCGCTCCGCGTCGCCCTCGGCGAAGCCGTCCCCCGGCAAGAGCGAGTCCAAGGACAAGGGCGAGACGAAGGAGAAGGAGAAGGCCGGGGACAAGGCGACGAAGAAGCCGAAGCTCACGCCGACGCCCACCAAGGCCCCGCCGAAGCCGAAGCCGGAGGCGTCCGCTCCCCAGGTCCCCAGTGGCACCGCCGACCAGGTCATCTCGCTGGTCAACGCCGAGCGCGCGAAGGCGGGTTGCGGCCCCGTCCGCGCCAACTCCCAGCTCGCCACGGCCGCCACCAGGCACTCCGCGGACATGGACGCGCGGGACTACTTCGACCACACCAGCCCGGACGGCACCGACCCCGGCGACCGCATCACCGCCGCCGGATACCGGTGGAGCACGTACGGCGAGAACATCGCCCGCGGCCAGCAGACCCCGGCCGCGGTGATGGACTCCTGGATGAACAGCTCGGGCCACCGCGCCAACATTCTCAACTGCGACTTCAAGGAGCTGGGCATCGGCATACACCGCGCGTCCGGCGGGCCGTGGTGGACCCAGGCGTTCGGCGCCTCCCGCTGAGCGCGGCCCGGGGCCGCCGGACACGGCGCCGGGCCTCAGCCGACGTGCTGCGAGTGGAACTGCTCCAGGCGGCGCTGCGCCAGGGAGAGGGCGCCGCGCTGGCGGCCCGGCACCTGCCGGCGCAGGGCGATCATGGCGGGGCCGAGGGCGCGTACGGTCTCCGCGTCGCGCACGCGGTCCCAGAGGTGGTGCGCGCGGTCCGCCGCGGCCTCCACCTCCGGTGAGTCGGAGGTCTGGCCGGCCGCGAGGCGGGCCGCGGCCACCGCGAGCCACGTCTCGCAGCCGCGCGCGGGGTCACCGGCGAAGCGGGCGAGGTCGGCGCGGACTTCCATCCAATGGATGACCTCGTTCGAACCGGGGCCGTGCGTGCGCAGCGCCGCCTGCTCCCACGACGCGGCGAGGGCCGCGGCCTCGCCGTGCCGTCCCGCCTGCACGGCGGCGGTGATGGCCGCGTGCGGGTCGGCGGGCTGCCCGGGCGGTGTCTGCGGCGGGTGCGCGGGCGGCGCCGCCGCGGGGTCGAGGGCGAGCACCAGGTCCTTGGCGTCGTCGCCGAGGGACTGGGCGACGGCCTGCTGGTGGAGCTGGAGGGGCGGCGGACGGTGCCCGCTGCGCAGGACCGTGGCGAGCGCCTTCATGTACGCGGGGTCCGCGGGCGTCCTGCGGCGGGCCGGCGGGGCGATGCGGCCGTACAGCGCGACGCCGGGTCCCAGGTCGAGCGGGTGCGCGGCAAGGGCCTGCCAGCTCTCGGCGTCGGCGTGCAGGTCGGCGAAGACCGTGGTGCCGCCCGCCGGGCGCATCCGCACCTCCTGGGCGATCCAGTGCCACGGGAACCCGGTGTACCGCATGGTGGCCGGGGTGGTCCTGGCCAGCGCGAGGTGCGGCATGCGCTGGCGCTTGTCCAGGTGCACCTGTCCGACCAGGTAGACGGTCAGGGGGCCCGGCGTCATGGCCGCGGCGCGCAGCCGGGTCAGGACGGTCTGCGGCTCCAGCGGATCGGCCAGTTCCACCACGCTCGCGGTCGCGGTCCCGGCGAGCGCCGCCGGGGTCACCGCCGCGAGTACGGGCAGGACGGAGGCCGCGTCGACCAGACGGCTCTTGTTCACGGGGGCCGCCGCGACGAGCAGCGCAGTACCCGGCACCGGCCCCTCCCTCTCGATCACCACGTCAGCACCGTATCCGCTGCCTGCGCCGGGCACGACAACAGGGCGATGATCCGTGCGAATTGGTGGTGGTTGCGGCCGGTTCGGCCGGCCCGGGAAGCGCCCCCTCCGGTCACCCGGGGTACGCCGGATGGCACAGTCGGCGTGCGCCCCGAGCGTTCGGCCACTGTCCTTGGTGAGATGGAGAACCACATAGACGGCCCGCTCAGGGCGGGCCCCACCACACGACGTGAGGCCCTGCGCCTCGCCGCGGGACTCCTGGCGGGCGGCGCCCTGTCCCTGGGGGCCGCACCGGTCAGCTCCGCGGAGCCCTTCCCCACCGGAGCCGAGGACGACTGCGCGCTCGACTACGACCCGCAGTTCGAGGCGGCGCTCGCCGAGGCGGACGCCCGGTTCCCCGCGGAGGAGGACGAACGCAAGTCCGCGCCGCGCCCACGCCGCATCCTCCCCCTGCGGCGGCGCTACCGGGTCAGCGCCCGCTACGGCATCCGCGGCCCGTGGGCCGCGGGCCACCACACCGGTATCGACCTGGCGGTTCCGAACGGCACCCCGGTGTACGCGGTCGGCGGCGGGCGGGTCGTGCTGGCCCGCTGGTCGGGTGCGTACGGCATGGCCGTGACCGTGCGGATGCCGGACGGGCACTACGCGGTCTACGCCCATCTCTCCCGCATCTCGGTGCGGCGGGGCGCCCGTATCCGCACCGGCGCCAGGATCGGGAGCAGCGGCGCGACGGGCCGGGCGACGGGTCCGCACCTGCATCTGGAGATCCGCGTCCGGCGCGGCTACGGCTCGGACGTGAACCCCGTCACGTACCTGGCCCGGAGCGGCGCCCGCCTGTAATCACTGTGCGTAGTCATGCAGTTGACACCCCATCAGTTCCGGTTCTCGCTCAAAGTTACCGACGGACAAGGGTACGAACACCGCTGAGCGGGAACGATGGACATGGGACCTCAGTGCCGCCCTGGACCGTGACGGCGTCCGAACCCGGTCCCTCCAGGTCAGGCCGCCCATCAATGACTACGCTCCGTGAATTCCGTGAAGGAGGCAGGAAACTGCTGAACCGTGAGACGGACACTGCCGACTTCACCTTCGGCCTGCGTCACCGCGTGGTGAACGGCACCGATGTCCTTACGTTCTGGGGCGAGCTGGACGCCTGGGCCGATCAGGAGCTCAGCCCCCGTGTGACAACCCTCCTCGACCAAGCGGGCCACCAGGTCGTGGCCGATCTCAGAAAGGTGACGTTCCTCGACGCCGGCGGCCTGCGGCTGCTGGTGCGCATCCGCAAGCGCGTGACGGCCGACCGGGGCACCCTGTGGCTCGTCCCCGGCCGACCCGGCAACTGGCGGGTGCTCCGCCTCACCCGGCTCGACCGCGCGTTCACCATCCCGGCCAGCGCGCCGTACGTGGACGGGCGGACCGGCGCGGGGACCGGCTTCCGCTGAGCGGCATGCCTGGCGGGGGTACCGCCCCGACCGCATGAAGCGGTGGCGGCGGGGCATCCGGGAGCCATGCATCTGCCTTCGATAACAGCGCGAGGAAAGGGCCACGCCCGGCGGGCGGCCAAGGGCCGGACCGCCGACGCGGTGGCCCGGGCCGGCTTCGTCGGCCGTGGCGTGATCTACCTCCTCGTCGGGGCGCTCGCCCTGCGGATCGCCTTCTCCGACGAGGGGCAGCGCCAGGCCGACCGCGGCGGCGCCGTGGCCGAGCTGGCGGACCGCCCGTTCGGGAACGTCCTGCTGTGGCTGCTCGGGCTCGCCCTGGCCGGGATGGCCCTGTGGCGGCTCTCCGAGGCCGCGTTCGGCCAGGCCGGGCCCGACGGCCACAAGGCGAGCAAACGGGCCACGTCCGGCGCGCGTTTCCTCTTCTACTGCTTCGTCTCCTACTCCGTCCTCGCCTACGCGGCCGGCGACGAGGGAAGCGGCAGCGGATCGAGCGACAAGCACACCAAGGACGTGACGGCGAAGATCCTCGACTGGCCGGGCGGCCAGTGGATCGTCGCGGCCGCGGGCGCCGGTGTCGTCGTGGCGGGGATCTGGATCGCCGTACGCGCGATCATGCGGAAGTTCCACAAGCGGCTGCGTCTGTCCGAGATGCCCCGGCGGGTGCGCCAGGGCGTCGACGTCCTCGGTGTCGTCGGCGGAACCGCGCGGGGCGTGGTGTTCGGCGTCGCCGGCGGCTTCGCCGTGGCCGCGGCGGTGCGGCACAAGCCGGGCGAGGCCAAGGGCATGGACAACACCCTGCGCTCGTTCACCGAGACCGGTGCGGGCCCCTGGCTGCTCGCGCTCATCGCGGTCGGCCTCGTCGCCTTCGGCCTCTTCTCCTGGGCGAACGCCCGCTGGCGCAAGGTCTGAACCGGCGCCATGCGGGGGAAGGCGCGGCGTCAGCGCTGCGGGGCGAACGCGAACCGCACGCCGGTCAGCCGCGCGGAGACCTCCCACAGCCGGCGGCCGACCGCGGCGTCGGCCGCCCCCGGCGACAGCTCCACCCGCCGCGGGACGCCCCGCAGTTCCGCGGGGCCTCCGGGCCCGATGAACTCGCCGCCCAGGACGCCCGGATCGGTCGCCGCGCGAAGCTGTGACCGGGCGCCGTCCGCGGGACGCTGGGCGAACAGCGGGTTGCAGATGCGGCCGAGCAGCACGCGCCAGAGGCCGATGGGCCCGTTGAGCTGGAGGTTGGTCGCGGTGTAGCCGGGGTGGGCGAGCACGCTGCGCACCGGGCTCCCCGCCTCGGTCAGACGCAGGTGGAGCTCACGGCCGAAGACGGCGTTGGCGAGCTTGGACTGGTTGTAGTACGCCATGGGCCGGTAGCGGCGCTCGCCGTGCAGGTCGTCGAAGAAGAGCCGCCCCTGCCGGTGGTTGACCGAACTGACCGTCACCACACGCGGATCGCGGCCGGCGGCCAGCAGGTCGAGCAGCAGCCCGGTGAGCGCGAAGTGGCCCAGGTGGTTGACGGCGAACTGCAGCTCGTGCCCCTGCGCGCTCAGCGAGCGGGGCGGCGCCATCACACCGGCGTTGTTGACGAGCACGTCGAGGCGGGTGCGGTCGGCCCGGAGTCCGTCGGCGAAGGCGCGGACCGAGTCGAGATCGGCCAGATCGAGGCGGCGCACCTCCAGGCTCGCACCGGGCTGCTCCGCGGTGATCGCGGCGACCGCCCGGCGTCCCTTCGCCTCGTCCCGCAGGGCGAGGATCACATGCCCGCCCCGGTCGGCGAGCGCCCGCGTCGTCGCGAGGCCGAGTCCGCTGCCCGCCCCCGTGACGAGGAACACCCGGCCGGTCTGGTCCGGCATCTCATCCATGGTCCACTGTCGCCGCGTCATGCGGCACATGTTGCCCTCACTGGCACTGAGTGTCAACGCGTACCTTCAGTGCCATACATGGCAAGGGATGTACGATGACGGGGTGAACCATCGCCCCGAAATGACCCTGGCCGAGCGCAAACGACGGCTCGTCTCCGACGAACTGACCGAGTCCGCGCTGCAACTGCTGGCGCTGAGGGGTTTCGACGCGGTCACCATCGACGAGATCGTGGCCACCGCCGGCGTCTCCCGGCGCACCTTCTTCCGGTACTTCGCGTCCAAGGAGGACGTGGTCGTCCGGTTCCTCGCCGACATGGGCGCCGGGATGCGCGCGGACCTCGCGGAGCGCCCCGTCGGCGAACCGCCGTCGGTGGCGCTGCTGCACGCCGTGCGGGTCCCGCTGGCCACCTGCGCCGCCCACTCCGAACGGGCGCTGCGCGTGGTGCAGTTGATCCTGCGCACGCCCGCCCTGCTGGGGCGGTTCCTGGAGCGACAGGCGCAGTGGCGGGACGATCTGGCGCGGGAACTCGCGCACCGGCTCGGGCTCGGCCACGAGAGCGCCCTGTATCCGCGCCTCGCCGCCGGGACGGCGCTGGCCGCCTTCGACGCGACGCTCCAGCGGTGGAGCGACGCGGACGGCGCCGAGGACCCGGTCGCCCTCCTCGACCGGGCCTTCGCCGTGATCGCCCCGGCGCTGGACTCCCCCGAGGGGCGGTAGCCCGGGGCGGACACCGGGCCACCGTCAGCGGCGCCTCAGACGACCGCCCCCGTCCCCCGCTCCTTGCCGTGCCGCGCCTCCAGCGGGCTGTACGCGTCGGTGGAGGTCTTGCGGGGCCCGGCGGTCGGCGGCTCGGCGGGGCTGCGCTCTTCGAGGGCCACGGCGATCGGCACGGCCGTGAAGACCGTCGACGCCATGCCGACCACGACGCCGGTGATCAGCGCCAGGGAGAAGTCGGCGAGCGAGTCGCCGCCGAGCACGGCCAGCGCGGCGAGGATGAACAGCGCGCCCATGCCGGTGTTGACCGTGCGCGGCAGGGTCCGCACGACCGCGCGGTTGGCGAGGAACGCCAGACCGGCGCGCGGATCGCGGCGCCTGGCCTCGCGTACGCGGTCGAAGACGACCACCGTGTCGTTGACCGAGTAGCCGATCACGGTGAGCACCGCGGCGAGGAAGACGCTGTCGACCGGCTTGCCGAGCCAGGCGAAGAGGCCCACCACCAGCAGCACGTCGTGGACCATCGCCGACACCGCCGCCGCCGCGAAGGTCCAGCGGAAGCGCACGCTCAGATAGAGCAACTGGGCGCCGACGGCGATGGCGAGGGCGATGAGCGCCTTCTGCCGCAGCTCGTCGCCGAGGCTCGGCCCGATCAGCTCGTCGCGCTCGACGGTGACGGCGCCGCCCGACTCCTCCTCCAACGCGGCCGTCACCCGCCGCTGTTCGTCGTTGGTGAGCTTCTGTGTGCGTACGGTGATGTCGCCCTCCCCCGACTCCTGCACCACGGCGCGCGGGAAGCCCGCGTCGGAGACCGCCTCACGGGCCTTGTCCGCGTCCAGGGGCCTGCTCGTGCTGTACTCCACGAGACGGCCGCCGGTGAACTCCACGCCGAAGTCCAGGCCGCGCAGCACGATGCCCGCCACGGCCACCACGACGAGCAGCGCGCTCGCGCCGAGCCAGCGGCGGCGGTGGCGCACCAGGTCCGGGTCGCGCCGGGACAGCCAGGCGCGCACCCGTCCGGTGGTGGCGATGCCGGTCAGGGCGGGCCGCCTGCGGACGGACTCCCGGCCGACGGCGAAGTCGGCGAAGCACCGGGTGATGACGAGGGCGGTGACCATCGAGGCGAGCACGCCGACGCACAGGGTGACGCCGAAGCCCTTGACCGGCCCGGTGGCGAAGAAGAACAGCAGTCCGGCGGCGAGCAGCGTCGTCACGTTCGAGTCGATGACCGCGCTCCACGCCTTGGCGAAGCCGGTGCGCACGGGCTTCGCCAGATCCGGCGACCTGACCGCGAGGTACTCCTCCCGTGCCCGTTCGAAGACGAGGACGTTGGCGTCGACGGCCATGCCGATGGCCAGGACGAACCCGGCGAGCCCCGGCAGGGTGAGGGTCGCGCCGAGCGCCACCAGGGCGGCGTACGAGATCAGTCCGTACAGGGCGAGGGCGAGGGCGGCGAGCGCGCCGAGCAGCCGGTAGACGACGGTGATGAACAGCGCGGTCAGGGCGATGCCGATGAGGGCGGCCTGGGTGCTCGCGGCGATGGCGTCGGCGCCGAGGGTGGCGCCGACCGTGCGCTGCTCGACGACGTCGACGGGGACCGGCAGGGCGCCGCCCTTGACGAGCGCCGCGAGGTCGCGGGCCTCGGCCTGGTCGAAGCCGCCGGTGATCTGGGTGGAGCCGCCGGTGATGCCGGTCTTGCAGACCACGTCCGGGTTGACGCTCGGCGCCGAGATGATCTTGTCGTCGAGCGTGATGGCGACGCGCCGCTCGGGTGCGCCCTGCGGCGCGCAGGCCGCCTCGCCGGTGACGCGCGCCCAGGCGTCGCCCGCCCCCGAGCGGAATTCGAGCGAGACGGTCCAGCCGGCGAGCGACTGCTGGTCGAGGACGGCCTCGGCGTCCTTCACGCCGTCCCCGGAGAGCACGGCGGGGCCGAGCACGAGGCGGCTGCCCGGCCGGTCGGGATCGGGCAGGGCGCGCGCCCCCTCGGGGGCGGCCTTCTTCTTCTCGGTGGTCTCGCCGGTCACCGGGTGCACGGAGAGCTGGGCCGTGCGGCCGATGACCTCGGCGGCCTTGCGCGGGTCCTGGACGCCGGGCAGTTCGACGATGATGCGCTTCTCGCCGGAGCGGGCGATGCCGGGTTCGGAGACGCCGAGGGCGTCGACGCGCTGCCGCAGCACCTCGAGGGCGCGGTCGGTGGACGCGGCGTCGGCCTTGACCTTGGGCGCGTCCTTGGTCTCCAGGACGATCTGGGTGCCGCCCCGCAGATCGAGGCCGAGACGGGCGGACTGGGTCAGGGCGACATAGAGCGAGAGGCCGACGACGGCCAGCGCGACGAGCGCCCGCCACAGGGGCGCCCGCGACTTGGGGGTGCGTGACGCGGCCGGGCGTGACGTGGCGGTGCGGGGCTTGGACGTACCTGAGCCGGCGGCTCGTGGTCGGCGCGGGGGGCGCGGTCGGTCTTCGGGCGCACGGGGATCGGGCGCAGGGGACATGGGTTCTCCACGATGAGGGCAGGACGGAGGGACGCGTGACCGTGCGGGCGCGCGAGGCGCCGGGTCAGGCGTCGGGGAAGGTCTGCGTGCTCATCGGTGGGGCGGGCCCCGCGGGGCGGCGGCCTCGATCGCCTGATGCGGCGTCACCCGCGAGGCGGCGCGGGCGTCCGTCTCGTACGGCGGGCGGGGCGGCAGCACCTCGGGGGACGTGCGGGGGGAGGCCGGCGGCTGCGGCGCCGGGATGTGGGTGTCCAGGCGGTGGACGACGGTGACGCGGAGCGCCGGAACGTCCTCGGGTCCCGACCGCTTGCCCGCGTGCGCCGCCACCGTGTGGTGGGTGAGCCGTCCGTCGCCCTGAGCCCCGTGCACCGTCGCGGAGGACGGCACGAGCAGGGCGAGGACGGTGACGAGGAGGGAGAGCGCGGACGCGGCGAGGCGTGCGGAACGGCGCTGCTGCGGCACCCGGTCCCCCGTCCTCGCTCTGCGCACCGCCGGCCGGTGCTCCACGGCCACGCACGGTGCGGCCCCGCCCTGCCCAACGTGCGAAACGCCGTCAGAGGTTCCGCACCACGTTACCCACCCGCGACCGGTGTTCCGGCCCGGTCACGCGCCGCCGGTTGACGCTCGACCTCCCTCACACGAACACCACGTACAGCCTTGACGACGCCCCGACCGTCAGTAGGGGCTGGGCCAATGAGCCGGCCGAGGCGCCCGGTCTCCTCATTTCCCCCTCATCCCCCCCCGCCCAGAGCGAGCGGAAATGCGTTCCGAGCGGAAGCTGGCAGCCGTCGTGGGCGCGGGCGTCGCACCCGTGCTCGTCCCGGCCGCCGTCGGCCCCGCGGGCGCCCACGGCTACGCCTCCACACCGCCGAGCCGCCAGGCCCCGTGCGCCGCGGGCCCGTGGCGTGCGGGGAGATCACCCATGAGCCGCAGAGCGTCGAGGGCCCCAAGGGGCAGACGACGTGCAGCGGCGGCACCTCGCGCTTCGCCGAGCTGGACGACGACAGCGAGGGCTGGCGGGTCACCGGCGTCGGCTCGTCGCAGGAGTTCGGCTGGAAGCTGACGGCGGCGCACCGGACCAGCACCTGACAGTACCTCGTCGACGGCAACAAGATCGCCGAGGTCGACGACGGCGACGCCCAGCCGGGCTCGACCGTCACCCACAAGGTGGACTTCGGCGGCCTGACCGGCAAGGAGAAGGTTCTCGCCGTGGGGAGCATCGCGGACACCGCCAACGCGTTCTACGCCTGCGTCGACGTGCACATCACGGCGTGAACGTCACGGTGTGAGCAGCGAGGTGTGAGCCGAGGTGCGCGCGCTGGCGCTCGCGTCGAGCGCCGGTCCCCGCCCGTCCCGCCGGAACGCGGCGTTCCCGTGGGGCGAGCCGCCTCGGTGCGGTCCGGGGGCCCGGCGCCGGGCCCCGCTAGTCACCCGTATGCCAAAACGTTCCGTCCGGACGCGCATCTCCAGGCGTAGCAGGCAGTTGAAGACGTGCACTAGCTTGCCCGAGCCCCGTGCACCCCCACCGCTCGCCCGCCCCCACGCCCGGAGGAGATCGCTCATGCGGATGCCCGCACAGCAGCGCGCCGTCGCCACCCTCGCCGCCGTCACCGGAATCGCCGCCCTCGGCCTCGGCGCGGGTCCCGCCGCCGCCGAGAGCGCCGAGCCGCTGCGGTACGTCGCCCTCGGCGACAGCTACAGCGCCGGCTCGGGCGTCCTGCCCCTGGACCCGCAGGCGCCGCTCCTGTGCGCCCGCACCTCGAAGAACTACCCGCACCTCCTCGCCGCCTCGACCGGCGCGGCGCTCAAGGACGTGACCTGCGGCGGCGCGCAGACCAAGCACTTCACCACCGCCCAGTACCCGGGCGTGGCCCCGCAGTTCGACGCGCTGAAGAGCGACACGCAGCTCGTCACCCTCACCATCGGCGGCAACGACAACAGCACGTTCATCAACGCGATCCTGTCCTGCGGCAGCTCCGGCATCCTCACGGGCGGCAAGGGCAGCCCCTGCAAGGACAAGTACGGCAGCAAGTTCAAGGACCAGATCGACCAGAACACCTATCCGGCGCTCAAGGCCTCGCTCAACCAGATCAAGGCCAAGTCCCCCAAGGCCAGGGTCGCGATCCTCGGCTATCCGTGGATCACCCCGGCGAAGGCCGTCCCCGGCTGCTTCGCCAAGATGCCGATCGCCGAGGGCGACGTGCCCTACCTGCGCGACCTCCAGGCGCATCTGAACGGCGCCGCCCAGCGCGCGGCGGGCGAGACCGGCACGACGTTCGTCGACCTGGCCGCGGCCTCCGACGCGCACGACGCCTGCCGGCCCGCGGGAGAGCGGTGGATCGAGCCGGTGCTGTTCGGCAGCAACTTCATCCCCGTGCACCCGAACGCGGCCGGTGAGGCGGGCATGGCCAAGGAAGCGGCAAAAGCCTTGAACCTGACCTGACCGGGCACCCCGTGCGCAGTCCGGCGGAAGGGGCTGAGATCCTGGTGCGGTGACCGGGATCATGTGGCCTACCAGTAAGAACCGCGGCGACCAGCCCCGGAGGGACCGCTCGTCGCGGGCCCTCCGCGCCGGCGTCGGCGGTGCGTTGCTCCTCGCCCTGCTCAGCTCCCTCGCCGCCTGCTCGTCCGGCGGTTCCGACGAGGCGGGGCCCGGCAGGTCGTCCGCGGCCAGGCCCTCGCAGGACGGCGTCCGGCAGCCCGCCGCCGACGCCGTCTTCGACTACCAGTTGGGCGGGGCCTACGCTCCCCCGGCGAAGACGCGGGCCGTCTCCCGCGACCGGTCCGCGGACCCCGCGCCCGGCGCCTACAACATCTGTTACGTCAACGCCTTCCAGGCCCAGCCCGGCACGAAGGCCGCCCGCTGGTGGCAGCGCGAGCACCCCGACCTCCTCCTGCGCGACGACGAGGGGGACACGGTCATCGACGAGGACTGGGGGGAGCCCCTGCTCGACATCTCCACCGGGAAGAAGCGCGCCGCCCTCGCCGGGATCGTCGGCAAGTGGATCGACGGCTGCGCGGAGTCCGGCTTCGACGCCGTGGAGCCCGACAACCTCGACTCCTACGAACGCTCCGACGGGCTGCTCACCGCCGACCACGCGGCGGCCTTCGCCCGCCTCCTCGCCGAGCGGGCCCACCGCTCGGGTTTGGCCATCGCCCAGAAGAACACCACGGACCTGCTCGGCGAGCACCGCCGCATCGGCTTCGACTTCGCCGTGACCGAGGAGTGCGCCCGCTACCAGGAGTGCCCTGACTTCGCGGCGGCGTACGACGGGGAGGTCTTCGACATCGAGTACGTGAAGAAGGACTTCACCGCCGCCTGCCGTTCCTGGGGCAAGGAGCTGTCCGTCACCTTGCGCGACCGCGACGTCCTGCCCGCGGGCGAGGAAGGCCACGTGTACGAGCACTGCTGAGCGCGGACCGTCAGGCCTTCTCCTTTGGCGGCGAGGGCGGCTTCGGCGCCCCGCGCGGGGGCGCGATCCTCGCGTACGCCGCCGGGGCGCCGGCCGCTGACGCGCTCGCGTCGGCCCCGGCGGGCGTCCCGCCCGGCGGCGGCAGCGCGTCGCGGTGGGCGCCGGGGTCCCAGCCGGTGTCCACGACCCGCTTCTGGAAGACGACCGCGCCGAGCAGCACGGCGGCGCCGATGAGCAGCATCAGGATGACGCCGCCGGTCTCGCCCGCCTTGGCCGAGTAGCCGATCAGCGTGCCGAACCAGCCGAAGTCGGCGTCCCCGAACGTGGTGTTCTCGTCACCGAAGGCGCCGAGGACCTTCAACAGCAGCGCGGGCAGGAAGGTGATGATGACGCCGTTGACGAAGGCGCCGGCGGCGGCGCCGCGCCGGCCGCCGGTGGCGTTGCCGTAGACGCCCGCCGCACCGCCGGTGAAGAAGTGCGGGACCAGGCCCGGCAGGACCAGGACGAGCCCGAAGGCGGGGTGGAAGACCCAGGCGAGCAGGCCGAGGCTGACGAGGCCGCCGATGAAGCTGGAGATGAAGCCGACGAGGACGGCGTTCTGGGCGTAGGGGAAGACGATCGGCGCGTCCAGCGAGGGCACCGCCCCCGGCACCAGCTTCTTCGCGATGCCCTGGAAGGCCGGCACCAGTTCGCCGAGGATGGTGCGGACGCCGAAGAGGATCACGGCGACCGCGATGCCGAACTGCAGGCCCTGCATCACGGACTGCATGACGTAGTCGCCGACGCCGCTCGCGCCCGCCCCGTCGTCGCCGAAGGCCTTGAAGGCGGTCTCCTTGCCGGACTTGCCGAGGAAGACGAGCGACATGACGAGGTAGATCAGGACCATGGACAGGGCCGTCGCCACCATCGAGTCGCGCAGGAAGCGCAGCCCCTCGGGAAGGTTCATCTCCTCGGTGCTGCGGCTGCGGCGGCCCACCAGCCGGCCCGTGACGCCGGACGCGATGTAACCGGCGGTGCCGAAGTGGCCGATGGCGACGCTGTCGTTGCCGGTGACGCGCTTGGTCCAGGGGTGGGCGAAGGCGGGCATCGCCACCAGGAGGATGCCGAGCAGGACGCCGCCGACGACGACCACCGCCCAGGAGGGCTGGCCCGCGATGGCGAGGACCATCGTCAGGAGCGTGGCCATGAACAGCATGTGATGGCCGGTCAGGAAGACATAGCGCAGGGGGGTGAAGCGCGCGAGGAGCAGGCTGACGGCGAACCCGAGGATCATCAGCCAGGCGACGCGGGCGCCGTACTGCTCCTGGGCGATGCCGACGATCGCCTCGTTGGTGGGGATCACCCCGTGGGCGCCCGTGGCGCCCTGGATCATCTCGCCGAGCGGGGCGAGGGCGCCGACGACGAGCGTGGCGCCCGCCCCGATCAGCAGGAAGCCCAGGGTCGCCTTGATGGCGCCGCCGACGACCTGGCCCGCGGACTTCCTCAGCGCGAGCAGTCCCGCGGCCGTGATGAGGCCGATGAGGTAGGCGGGTTGGCTGAGGATCTCGTTGACGAGGAACTCGGCGGCCGACACGAGCCAGTCCATGGTGGTTCTCCTTGTACGGCCGGTCACCGGGACCGGTCGGTGCTTCTCGAACGGCCGGTCACCGGGACCGGTCGGTGGTTCTGGTACCGCCGGTCACCGGGACCGGTCGGTGGTTCTCGTCCGGTCAGACGTCCGGTCAGACGTCGTAGGTGTCGCGCAGCACCCGGTCGGCCTCGGCCGCGCTCGTGAAGTCCTCGACGACCTTCACGGGGACGCCCACGTCACCGAGGGTCCGCGCGATCTCCCGTGACGTGAGGATGGCGACCGCCTCGCCGGCCTTGCCCTTGGCCGAGATGGTGTCCGTCGCCTCGACGGTGACGTGCCCGCTCCACCCCCAGCGGTCCAGGACGCCTTCGAGGGTCTGCTTGAGGAAGAGGCTGGTGCCGACCCCGTTGCCGCACACGGTCAGGATCTTGTGATGGTCACCGCCGTCGCGTGCCGCTTCCTTCCGCGGCGGTGCGGATTCGGGGCCGTCGGCGGGAGCGGGGCCGCCGGCCAGCAGCGCGTGCACCGCCCGCGCGGTCGGCGCCTCGCGCAGGGCGCGCGCCGTGCCGGGGTCGGCGAGCAGCCGGGCCAGGGCGCCCATCGCCGCGGTGTGCTCGGAGGCGTCCTTCGCGGCGAGGCCGACGACCAGCTCGACGGGGTCGTTGGCCTCGTGCCCGAACGCCACGGGCTCCGCGAGCCGCACCCAGGACATGCCGGTGCCGAGGACGGCGGGCGAGGGCCGCGCGTGCGCGAAGGCGAGGCCGGGCGCGATGACGATGTACGGCCCGTTCCGCTCGACGTTCTCGATCATCTCGACGGTGTACGTGTCCGTGGCGACGCCCGTCGCGACCATCAGGTCACCGGCGCGCCGCACGGCCTCGCGCCAGTCGGCCGCGGGGGCGTCGAGGAGGACGGCTTCCACGGGGAGGAGTTCGCTCAGGGCTGCCATGCACATGATTGTCGCCGACCGGCGCGGGCTGTGCGGGGCGGGGTCGCGCGCGGCGGGCCGTGCCGCGTGCGGGGCGGGGACACGGCTCAGCGTGACGCGCGGATGTCCAGGTCGACCTGGAGGCGACGCCCCGTCATGCCTCTGGCCTTGGTGACCCCGAAGGCGTAGCGGTCGACGGTGGCCGTGCCGCGCGCGGTCAGCCACCGCCCCTCGGCCACGACCTCGGTGATCTCCACGTCGACGGGCGCACCGGCCCCGCGGACCGTCAGTCGGCCGTGCAGCACGCCGCCCCCGCCGGTCCGCCGCAGCCCCGTCCCCCTGAAGACGATCTCCGGGTGCCGGGCGGCGTCGAGGTAGTCGCCGGACCTGACGTGGTCGTCCCTGCGCCCGAGGCCGGAGTCGAAGCTGTCCGCGCGGATCACGGCGTCCACCGTCGAGGCCTCGGCGGGCTCGGCCACGACGACGCTCCCCCGCGCCAGGGTGAACGTGCCGCGCACCGGGAAGAGGCCGAAGACCGACCGGGTGCGGAACCGCACCGCCGAGGCCTCCGTGTCGACGGTGTAGGTACCGCTTCGCGGCACGTCCTGCCGCTGGGTCTGGGTTCGCTCCATGGCTCTCACGCTCCCGGTGTGTCGGTGGTGCCCGGACACTCAGCATGGGCGCGGGCCATGGCCATGCGGCAGAGCCGGATGTCGGCTGCCGGCCGGTACAAATGTCACGCCCGGCTCAGGGGGTCACGTCGGTGGCCTTCCAGCGCTGACCGGCACGCCCGGGTCGGGCGTCCGGGTCCTCACGGCCGCCGCCCGCGAGGTGGCCCGACGGCCCGACCACCTCGCGGACGGCCCCGGGTCAGGCGCCGACGTACGCCGCGAGGTGCTCGCCGGTGAGCGTGGAGCGCTTGGCCACCAGGTCGGCGGGGGTGCCCTCGAAGACGACGCTGCCGCCGTCGTGACCGGCGCCGGGACCGAGGTCGATGATCCAGTCGGCGTGCGCCATGACGGCCTGGTGGTGCTCGACGACGATGACCGACTTGCCGGAGTCGACCAGCCGGTCGAGCAGCCCGAGCAGCTGCTCCACGTCGGCCAGGTGGAGCCCCGCGGTCGGCTCGTCCAGGATGTAGACGCCGCCCTTCTCGCTCATGTGCGTGGCGAGCTTGAGCCGCTGCCGCTCACCGCCGGAGAGCGTGGTGAGCGGCTGGCCGAGGCTGAGGTAGCCGAGCCCGACGTCGACGAGGCGGGTGAGGACGCGGTGCGCGGCCGGTGTGCGGGCCTCTCCCTCGCGGAAGAACTCCTCGGCCTCCGTCACGGACATCGCGAGCACCTCGCTGATGTCGCGTCCGCCGAGGCGGTATTCGAGGACCTCGGGCTGGAACCGCTTGCCCTCGCACTCCTCGCAGGGCGTGGAGACGCCGGCCATCATCGCCAGGTCGGTGAAGATGACCCCGGCGCCGTTGCAGGCGGGGCAGGCGCCCTCGGAGTTGGCGCTGAACAGGGCGGGCTTGACGCCGTTGGCCTTGGCGAAGGCCTTGCGGATCGGGTCGAGCAGGCCCGTGTAGGTCGCGGGGTTGCTGCGCCGTGAGCCGCGGATCGCGCCCTGGTCGACCACCACCACATCGGGGTCAAGGCCCTGGGAGCCGCCGACGAGCGACCCGTGCACCAGGGAGCTCTTGCCGGAGCCCGCGACACCGGTGACGACGGTCAGCACGCCGAGCGGGATGTCCACGTCGACGTCGCGCAGGTTGTGCGTGGCGGCGCCGCGGATCTCCAGGACGCCGGTGCGCTCGCGCACCGTCTCCTTCAGGGACGCCCGGTCGTCGAAGTGGCGTCCGGTGAGGGTGCCGCTGGACCGCAGCCCCTCGACGGTGCCCTCGAAGCAGACGGCGCCGCCCGCCGCCCCCGCGCCGGGGCCGAGGTCGACGACGTGGTCGGCGATGGCGATCGTCTCCGGCTTGTGTTCCACGACGAGGACGGTGTTGCCCTTGTCCCGCAGCCGCAGCAGCAGGTCGTTCATCCGCTGGATGTCGTGCGGGTGCAGGCCGACGGTGGGCTCGTCGAAGACGTACGTGGTGTCGGTGAGCGAGGAGCCGAGGTGGCGGATCATCTTCACGCGCTGCGCCTCGCCGCCCGAGAGCGTGCCCGCGGGCCGGTCCAGGGAGAGATAGCCGAGGCCGATCTCCACGAACGAGTCGAGGGAGTTGCGCAACGCGGTGAGCAGCGGCGCCACCGAGGGCTCGTCGAGTCCGGCGACCCACGTCGCCAGGTCGCTGATCTGCATGGCGCAGGCGTCGGCGATGCTGATTTTCTTGATCTTGGAGGACCGTGCCTCGGCGCTGAGCCGGGTGCCGTCGCAGTCGGGACAGGTGGTGAAGGCGACGGCCCGGTCAACGAAGTCCCTGATGTGGGGCTGCATGCCCTCGCGGTCCTTGGCGAGGAAGGACTTCTGGATCTTGGGGATGAGCCCCTCGTAGGTGAGGTTGACGCCGTTGACCTTGACCTTGACCGGCTCGCCGTACAGGAAGGCCTGGAGCTCCTTCTCGGTGTACTCGCGGATCGGCTTGTCCGGGTCGACGAAGCCGGACTGCGCGTAGACCTGCACGGTCCACTGGCTGTCGGACTTCCAGCCGGGGATGGTGAAGGCGCCTTCGGCCAGCGACTTGGAGTCGTCGTACAGCTGGGTGAGGTCGATGTCGGAGACCTTGCCGCGGCCCTCGCAGCGGGTGCACATGCCGCCGGTGCGGTTGAAGGTGGCCTTCACCGTCTTGGTCTTGCCCGCGCCGCGCTCGACCGTGATGCCGCCGCTCGCCCGGACCGAGGCGACGTTGAAGGCGAACGCGTTGGGCGAGCCGATGTGCGGCTCGCCGAGCCTGCTGAACAGCACGCGCAGCATCGCGTTGACGTCGGTGGCGGTGCCGACCGTGGAGCGCGGGTCGGCGCCGAGCCGCTGCTGGTCGACGATGATCGCGGTGGTGAGGCCGTCGAGCACGTCGACCTCGGGCCGGGCGAGGGCCGGCATGAAGCCCTGCACGAAGGCGCTGTACGTCTCGTTGATCATCCGCTGCGACTCGGCGGCGATAGTGTTGAACACCAGGGAGCTCTTGCCCGACCCCGAGACGCCGGTGAACACCGTGAGCCGGCGCTTGGGCAGTTCGACGCTGACGTCCTTGAGGTTGTTCTCCCGCGCCCCGTGCACGCGGATCAGGTCGTGGCTGTCGGCGGCGGGCCGCGCGGCCCCGTGCCCGTCCGACGCGTGCCCGTCCGACGCCTGCTCGTCCGTACGTGGGGCCTTGCTCATCGTCTCTCCCTCTCCCGAGGCCCGCCGCGCTTCCGCACACCCTCGCGGGGGGCGGGATCCGGCGCGCCCGTGTTCTCCGTGACGCCCAATCTATGGAGGCTCCGGTGCGAACGCTTCTCGATTCCTGATCAGTTGTGAAACCGTGCCCGGCGCGCGCGTGGAGACGTTCCCCCGGCACGGCGGAGCGGGCCGGCCGGAACCCCCTGAACCAGGTGGTCCCGACCGGCCCGCTCAGCGGGTACGGCGGTGTGTCAGCGGCCCGCGGGCGCCAGCTCCCGCTCGGCCTCCGCGCCCGGCGTCACCGTGTCGCCGAGGGACTTGTGCAGCTTCTCGCCCTCCACGTCGACGTTCGGCAGCGCCTTGTCCAGCCAGCGCGGCAGCCACCAGGCGGACTTGCCGAGCAGGGCGAGCACCGCGGGGACGATCGCCATGCGGACGATGAAGGCGTCGAAGAGGACGGCGACCGCGAGGCCGAAGCCCATCATCTTGATCATGTCGTCGTTCTCCATGATGAAGCCGGAGAAGACGCTGATCATGATGACCGCGGCGGCCGCCACGACCCGTCCGCCGTGGGTGAAGCCGGTGACGACCGACTCGCCGGGGCTCGACCCGTGGACGTACGCCTCGCGCATCCGGGTCACGAGGAAGACCTCGTAGTCCATGGCGAGACCGAAGACCACGCCGATCATGAAGATCGGCATCATGCTCATGATCGGGCCCGGCTGGTCGACGCCCACGATGTCCGCGAGCCAGCCCCACTGGAAGACGGCGACGACGGCGCCGAGCGCGGCGGCCACCGAGAGCAGGAAGCCGAGCGCCGCCTTGAGCGGCACCAGGATCGAGCGGAAGACCAGCATCAGGAGCACGAACGCCAGGCCGACGACCAGGGCGAGATACGGAATGAGCGCGTCGTCCAGGGTCTGCGAGAAGTCGATGGTCATCGCGGTCTGGCCGGTGACCAGGATCTCGGAGTCCGTGTCGGCGCCGATGGCGCCGGCGTCCGAGCGGATCGTCTTGACCAGTTCCTCGGTCTGCTGGTCGCTCGGCCCGGTCTTCGGGACGACGTTCATGATCGCGGTGTCGCCGGCCTTGTTGGGCACCGGCGGCGTCACGGCGACGACTCCCTCGACCTCGGCGAGCTTGTCGCCGACGGTCTTGGCGGCGCCCGCCACGTCGGCGTCCTTGCTGACGGTGACCATCAGGGGGCCGTTGAAGCCCGCGCCGAAGGACTCGGACAGCATGTCGTACGCCTTGCGCTGGGTGGTGTCCGGCGCGGAGGAGCCCTCGTCGGGCAGACCGAGTTCGAGGCTGGTGGCCGGGACCGCCACCGCGCCGAGGCCGATGACGGCGACGGTCAGGACGGCGAGCGGACGGCGCAGCACGAAGCGGGACCAGCGGGTGCCGAGCTTGGGCTTGGCGTGCGGGTCGATGTGGCCCGCGGGCTTCTTGCGGTCCTTGCGGCGCAGCACCTTGCGGCCGGCGAAGCCGAGCAGCGCGGGGATCATGGTGAGCGCGATGAGGACGGCGACCACGACGGTGCCCGCGGCGGCGAGGCCCATCTTGGTGAGGATCGGGATGTTGACGACCGCGAGACCGGAGAGGGCGACGACCACGGTGAGGCCGGCGAAGACCACGGCGGAGCCCGCGGTCCCGGTGGCGCGTCCTGCGGCGTCCTCCGGCGTCCGGCCCTCGGCTATCTCCGCCCGGTAGCGGGAGACGATGAAGAGGGCGTAGTCGATGCCGACGGCGAGGCCGATCATCATGGCGAGCGTCGAGGTCGTGCCGGAGAGGTCGAGGACGCTGCCCAGCGCGCCGATGGCGGAGATGCCGATGCCGACGCCGATGATCGCGGTGAGCAGCGGCATGCCCGCGGCGATCAGGGAGCCGAAGGTGAGGACCAGGACGACCGCGGAGATCGCGATGCCGATGAGTTCGGCGGTGCCGCCCATCTCCTGCTCGGCCATGACGGCGTCGCCGCCGGTCTCGACGGTCAGCCCCGCGTCGCGGGTGGCGTCGGTGGCCTTGGTCAGGGCGTCGCGCGACTTGTCGGTCAGCTCGGTGGAGATGACCTTGTACGTGACGGAGGCGTACGCGGTGGTGCCGTCCTTGCTGACGGTCTTCGCCTCGTACGGGTTGTCGACGCTCGCGACCTGCGAGCCCTTGCCGATGGCCGCGACCATCTTCTCGACCTCGGCCTTGGGCTCGGCCGAGGTGATCTTCTCGCCCTCGGGGGCCCGTATGACGACACGGGCGCTCGCGCCGTCGGCGCTGGCGGCCGGGAAGCGCTTCTCCAGGAGGTCGAAGGCCTTCTGCGACTCCGTTCCCGGCATCGAGAAGGAGTCCTCGGGCGGTGCGGGGGCGGTCGACGCCGCGACGCCCGCACCGACGAAGAGCGCCACCCAGAGCAGTGCCACATAGCGGCGTCGCCGGAAGGCGAGGCGGCCTAGTTTGTACAAGAACGTAGCCACGGCGAAGGGGACTCCCGTCGGGTTGGGCAGGCAGGGACGACCCCCTTCGATGTGCGGTCTCCGCACGTCCGAGGTGCGTCTTCGCACGTCAGGGGGTCCAGCAGGATGCCCTTCCATAGTCACTGCCGATTACGGGACGGGAGTCCGACTGCGAGCCGGACTATCGACCCACGGTCGCTGTACTGCGTCCGGTGGAGTGTCATCCCGTGGGATGAGAGCACGTCCCGGCTTCTCGGCCACAGGGTGCAGTCACGTGTCAATGGTTTGGACGTCATTGGCGCGGAACTTTCGGTTCCTCTTCACCCGGTACCTGCACGATGCGCAGAAATGTCCGCATCTCGACGCCTCTCCGGCCGCCCCCTAGCCGGCCACGTACTTCCGCAGGTGCCGTGCCGTGAGAGTGTCCCCCTCGGCGACGAGTTCGGCCGGGGTTCCCGTGAAGACGACGCGTCCGCCGTCGTGCCCGCCGCCGGGCCCCAGGTCGACGATCCAGTCCGCGTGGGCCATGACGGCCTGGTGGTGCTCGATGACGACGACCGTGTTGCCGGCGTCGACCAGGCGGTCGAGGAGGGCGAGGAGCTTGTCCACGTCGGCGAGGTGCAGCCCGGTGGTCGGCTCGTCGAGGACGTACGTGTGCGACTTCTCCGCCATGCGAAGGGCGAGTTTCAGCCGCTGCCGCTCACCGCCCGAGAGCGTGTCGAGCGGCTGGCCGAGCCGCAGGTATCCGAGTCCGACGTCGAAGAGGCGGCCCAGGATGGCGTGCGCCTGCCCGGCGGGGAAGAAGGCGCGGGCCTCGGCCACCGACATTCCGAGCACCTCGCTGATGTTCTTGCCGCGCAGCCGGTAGGTGAGCACCTCGGCGGTGAACCGCTCGCCGTCGCACTTCTCGCACACCGACGCCACCCCCGCCATCATCGCCAGGTCGGTGTAGACGAGGCCGAGGCCGTTGCAGGCGGGGCAGGCGCCCTCGGAGTTGGCGCTGAACAGCGCCGCCCTGACGCCGTTGGCCTTGGCGAAGGCCGTGCGGATCGGGCCGAGGAGCCCGGTGTACGTCGCCGGATTGCTGCGCCGGGAGCCCCGGATCGGCGTCTGGTCGGCGACGGCCACGCCGTCCCGCGCGGAGAGGTAGCCGTGAATGAGGGAGCTCTTGCCCGAGCCCGCGACCCCGGTGACCACGGTGAGCACACCGGTCGGGACGTCGACCTCGACGTCCTTGAGGTTGTGCAGGTCGGCGCCCTTGATGGAGAGCTGCCCGGTGGGCGTGCGCACGGTCTCGCGCAGTCGGGCGCGGTGGTCCAGATGCCGTCCGGTCAGCGTCCCCGAGGCCCGCAGCCCCGCCACGTCACCGGTGTAGCAGACGGTCCCGCCCGCCTCACCGGCGCCGGGCCCCAGGTCGACCACGTGGTCGGCGATCTCGATGACCTCCGGCTTGTGCTCCACCACGAGGACGGTGTTGCCCTTGTCGCGCAGCCGCAGCAGCAGGTCGTTCATCCGCTGGATGTCGTGCGGGTGCAGCCCGATGGTCGGTTCGTCGAAGACGTACGTGACGTCGGTGATGCTGGAACCGAGGTGGCGGACCATCTTCACGCGCTGCGCCTCACCGCCGGACAGCGAGCCGGACGGCCGGTCCAGACTGAGGTAGCCGAGCCCGATCTCGGTCAGCGACTCCAGCAGCTCCCGCAGTCCGGCGACGAGCGGCGCGACGCCGGGGTCGTCGAGGCCGCGCACGAACTCGGCGAGATCGCTGATCTGCATCGACGAGCAGTCGGCGATGCTCAGCCCGTCGATCTTCGAGGAGAGCGCGGCGGCGGAGAGCCGGGTCCCGTCGCAGACCGGGCAGCGGGCGAAGACGACCGCGCGGTCCACGAAGGCCCGGATGTGGGGTTGCAGGGAGTCGCGGTCCTTGGCGAGCCAGGTGCGCCGCAGCTTGGCGACGAGACCTTCGTAGGTGAAGCCGTTGGAGCCGACCTTCACCTTGACGGGCTCCTTGTGCAGGAGGTCGTCCCACTCCCGCTCGGTGAAGTCCGCGAGCTTCTTGCCGGGGTCGTGGAAACCGGAGTGGGCCAGGACCTGCCAGCTCCAGGAGTCCACGGCGTGGTTCGGTACGAGGATGGCGCCCTCGTCGAGCGAGAGCGAGCGGTCGACGATCTGATCGACGTCGACCGTGGAGACCTCGCCGGCGCCCTCGCACTCGGGGCACATGCCGTCGGGCAGATTGAAGCTGAAGGCGGCGGAGGCGCCGATGCGGGGGACGCCGAGGCGGCTGAAGACGATCCGCAGCATGGTGGAGGCGTCGGTGGCGGTGCCCACCGTGGAGCGCGAGTTGGCGCCCATCCGCTCCTGGTCGACGACGATCGAGGCGCTGAGGTTGCGCAAGGCGTCGACGTCGGGCCGGCCGAGGCTCGGCATGAACGACTGGACGAAGGCGGTGTACGTCTCGTTGATCAGCCGCTGCGACTCGGCGGCGATGGTGCCGAAGACGAGCGAGGACTTCCCCGAACCGGAGACTCCGGTGAACACGGTGAGCCGCCGCTTGGGCAGGTCGACGGAGACGTCCCGCAGGTTGTTCTCGCGGGCGCCGCGGACCTGGATGAGGGTGTGGCTGTCGGCGGGGGTGGCCTGCACGGGGGCTCCTTTTCAGCGGTGAGGCAGGGGTGGGCCAGAAGTGGCCAGGGGTGACGTGAGGAGGGAAGGACGCGGGAAGCGTACACCGTACCCAGTTTCTGTGTGGCAGGTTTCCGAACACACGTGCCCGGCGGCGGTCTCCGGGTCAGGGCGGGGCCCCGTGGCCGGAAGCGGGCTCCGTGGCCGGCAGCGGGCGCGCGGGCCAAAGGCGGGCGTCTGGGCCGGAGGCGGCCCCCGTGGGCCGGAGGCGGAACCATGGGCGGAGACGGACCCGTGGACCCCAGACGAGCGCCGGGCCAGAGACAGACCCGTGGACGGGAGATGAGCGCCAGGCCAGAGACAGGCCCATGGACCGCAGACGGACCCGGGGGCCAGAGACGGGCCCCGTGGGCCGCAGACGGACCCGTGGGCCGGAGGCGGAACCACGGGCGGAGACGGACCCGTGGACCCCAGACGAGCGCCGGGCCAGAGACAGACCCGTGGACGGGAGATGAGCGCCAGGCCAGAGACAGGCCCATGGACCGCAGACGGACCCGGGGGCCAGAGACGGGCCCCGTGGGCCGCAGACGGACCCGTGGGCCCGAGACGGGCACGTGGACCGGAAGTCCTAGGTCCGTCGGCCGGGGCGGTCGCCGCCGGAGGTCCGTGGCCCGTGCGCCCCGCCCCGGCGAGACTGGCCCCATGGACATCGAACAGACCGAGGCCTACCTGCGGCGCATCGGCGCCGAGCGCCCCGCCTCACCGAGCGCGCGGGCACTGCGCGAACTGCACGTGGCCCACCTGCGCAGCGTCCCCTTCGAGAACCTCTCGATCCACCTCGGCGAGGAGATCGAGCTGGTCGACGAGGCGCTGGTGGCAAAGGTGGTGGAGGCTCGCCGGGGCGGCTTCTGCTACGAACTCAACGGCGCGTTCGCCGCCCTCCTCGCGTCCCTCGGCTTCGACGTCACGCTGCTCCAGGGCCGGGTGTACGGCGAGGGGGGACGGCTCGGCATCCCCTTCGACCACCTCGCGCTGCGCGTACGCACGCAGGAGGGCGGCGACTGGCTGGCCGACGTGGGCTTCGGCGCCCACAGCCAACTGCCGCTGCGCTTCGGCGAGCGGGACGTCCAGGCCGACCCGGCGGGCACCTTCCGCCTGGTCAGGACCGCTGCGGGCGACCTGGACGTACTCCACGACGGCACCCCGCAGTACCTCCTTGAGGAGCGCCCTCGCGAACTGGCCGACTTCAGGGCCGGCGCCTGGTACCACCGGACGTCCCCGGAATCCCACTTCACCCGCAACCTGGTCTGCTCGATCCTCACGGAGGACGGCCGGATCACGCTCAGCGGCCGCAGGCTCACGACCACGGTGGACGGCGAACGGCACGTGAGCGAGCTGGCGTCGGAGGCGGAGGTGCTGGCGGCGTACGAGCGGCACTTCGGCATCGTCCTGAAGGGGGAGCCCGTACTCGGGCGCGTCACCTGAACCCGCGGTCGGGCGCACCGCCTGACCCGCGATCGGGCGCACCGCCTGGCGGCGTGGCGATGAGTTCCGGGAGGCGCGACGGTCTGTCCTATGAGGAGCGCGGCGGCGGCCCGCTGCCGCGACACGGGACAGGAGAGTGCTGTCATGCCCAAGATCACGCCCGCTCTGTGGTTCGACACCCAGGGCGAGGAGGCCGCGACGTTCTACTGCTCGGTCTTCCCGAACAGCTCCATCAAGAACGTCTCGCACTACGGCGAGAACGCCCCGCGCCCGGCCGGCACCGTGCTGGCGGTCGACTTCGAACTGGACGGCGAACAGTTCACGGCGATCAACGGCGGCCCCGAGTTCACGTTCACCGAGGCCGTCTCCCTCATGATCGACTGCGCTGACCAGCAGGAGGTCGACCACTACTGGTCCAAGCTCTCCGAAGGCGGCGAGGAGGGCCCCTGCGGCTGGCTCAAGGACAGGTACGGCCTGTCCTGGCAGGTCATCCCGAGGGCCCTCCCCGAGCTGATGAACGACCCGGACCCGGCGCGCGCGCAGCGGGCGGCCCAGGCGATGTTCGGCATGAAGAAGCTGGACGTGGCGGGTCTGTACGCGGCGGTGGACGGCACGGGCTAGGCGGCCCGGAAGCGGCCCGTACGGGAACAGTCCGTACGGAAACGGCCCGTCCGGAAACGGTCCGTAGGGAACGCGCCCCCCGGCGCCGGGGGCACACCGGACCCAGGCGCCGGGCACGCGATTGGCGCACGCTCGCCGCGCGCGATTGGCCCAGTCACGCCCCTCGCCCGCCGCCTAGCTTCGACACGTCAACCAGGGCCGGCCGCCAGGCCGCCGACTCGGGGAGCTTCGTGTCGATCCGCATCCTTCCGCCGCCGGGGGCGCCCCGCGTCCTCGCCGCGGCCCAGCTCAGCAACTCCGTCGGAGACGGGGCCTTCTACGCGTCGTCCGCGCTGTACTTCACCCGGGTGATCGGGCTCTCCCCCGCCCAGATCGGCCTGGGGCTCACGCTGGCCTGGGCCGTGGGGTCCGTGGCCGGGGCGCCGCTGGGCGCGCTGGCCGACCGGTCGGGGCCGCGCGGGGCCTCCGTGCTGCTCGCCGTGGCGACGGGGGCGGCCGTCGGGTCGTTCCTGTTCGTCCGCTCCTTCGCGCTGTTCGTCGCGGCGGCCGTGCTCTACGCCGTCGCCCAGTGCGGTCTCGCCGCCGCCCGGCAGGCGCTGCTCGCGGGGCTCGTGCCACCCTCGGCGCGCACGGCCGTGCTCGCCCACCTCCAGGCGACGCTCAACGCCGGGCTCGCGGTCGGGGCCGCCGTCGGTGGGCTCGCCCTGCGGTACGACACCGCCGACGCGTACCGCGCGGTGTTCGTGGTGGACGCCGTGAGCTTCCTGCTCTGCGCGGCCGTGCTGCTGCGGCTCCCCGCGGCGGCACGCCGCAGGAGCGCGCCCCACGAGCCCCGGCTCGCCGTGCTGCGCGACCGGCCCTACGCCGTGGTCACGCTGCTCAACGCCGTACTGCTGCTGCGCATGCCGCTGCTCAGCCTGGCCGTGCCGCTCTGGATCGTGGAGCGCACCGAAGCCCCCGGGTGGCTGGCCTCCGCGCTGTTCCTCCTCAACACCCTGGCCGTCATGGCCTTCCAGGTGCGGATGGCCCGGGGCGTCGCCGGGCCTGCCGCCGCCTCGCGCGCGGTGCGGCGGTCCGGGTTCGTCATGGCCGCCTCCTGCCTCGTCTTCGCCCTCTCGGCGGCGGCCGGGCTGCCGCCCTGGGGAACCGTCACCGTCCTCGTCCTGGGAGCCCTGCTCCATGTGGCCGGTGAGATGCGGCAGTCCGCGGGGGCGTGGCAGATCGGCTTCGCGCTGGCGCCCGCCGCGCACGTCGGGCAGTACCAGGGCTTCTTCGGCACGGGCGTGCCCCTGGCCCGTGCTCTCGGGCCGCTGCTGCTGACCTGGCTCCTCGTGGTGTGGGGCGCGCCGGGCTGGCCGGTGCTCGGGGCGCTCTTCCTCGGCGCGTCCCTGGCCATGGGGCCCGCGGTGCGGTGGGCCGAGCGGACGGCGCGGGCCCGGCCCGGCGCCGGCGCCGGTGCGGTCACGGCCGCCGGGGCGGTGGCGGGATGACGTACGGGATCGTGTCCCGTCACGTCTTCCGCGCCACGACGAGCCGCCAGTTCGGGCTGCCGTCGGGGCGCCGCCCGAACTCCTCCAGGGGCAGCAGCCGCACCGCGAAGCCCGCGTCCGCGAGGTCGTCGCGCACGGCCGCGAGGCCGAAGGTCCGGTAGTACATGACGAACGGCGGGCGCCACAGCGCGTTGCGCACCCGCATCACCCCGTCGAAGCCGAGCATCGCCCAGTGCCACGGGGAGCGGACCGGCTGCGGAGCCCCGATCGGGAACGCGAAGAGACCGCCGGGGCGCAGCGCCCGGTGGACGCCGGCGAAGAGCGCGGGGCGCTCGGCGGGCAGGAAGTGGCCGAAGGCCCCGAAGCTGACGGCCAGGTCGTGGCGTTCGGCGAACGGCAGGGCGCGGGCGTCGGCCCGTACCCAGGCGACCGCGGGGCCTTCGGCGCGACCGGCCGGCACCGCCGCCGCGGCGGCGGCCAGCATTCCCGCGCTGAAGTCCACCCCGGTGACCCGCTCCCGGCACAGCGGCAGCAGCGCGGAGACGCCCGCTCCCGTGCCGCAGCACACGTCGAGACCGGCGTCGAAGGGGCCGAGCGGGCGCAGCGCCTCCGCCGTCGCCGCGAGGAACCGGTCGGGCGTGCGGAACGGTGTCCGGTCGAACTTCGGGGCGAGCAGGTCGTAGCCCCGCTCGGTGGAGGAGAGCGCCTGGACGGCCAGCTCGCGCAGCGTGGGACCCCGGGAAGTGAACATCGGCATCAGGATAGGCCTGTGTCAGAGCGTCAGCACGTAACTGGTGCCCGGTCTGCCGTCGACGCGGATGTCGCCGGTGGGCACGAAGCCGGTGCGGGTGAGCACGGCACGCGAGGCGGGGTTGTCCAGCGTCGTGACGGCGCGCAGTTCACTGAGGCCGTACGCCGTGACGGCGAGGTCGCAGGCCTGGCGCACGGCCCGCGTGGCGAGGCCCCGGCCCGCGGCCTTCTCCGCGATCCGGTACCCGAGTTCGGCGCCGCCGTCCGCCACGTCGACGAGGTTGACCCGTCCGAGCACCTCGCCCTCGTCCCCCACGAGCACGTGGAAGTAGCAGTCCCCCGCGGCCTGTTCGGCGAGGAGGGCCGCGTGCCGTGCCGCGAACCGCGCGAAGTAGGCGTCGCCCCGGTCGGGCACCGACGCGGCGAAGTAGGCGCGGTTCGTCTCCTCGAAGGCGAGCAGTGCGGGCGCGTGCTCGGGGCGAAGCAGCTGCAGCGAGGGGGGTGTTGAGGCTGTGGACATGAGACAACCCTACGCATGCGCCCCACGGTGCGGGGCCGCCGGCGAAGGCGGCCCCGCCCCCGCTATCCGGCGTCCCGGACGGTGCCGGTGACCACCGGGCCGCCCGGTCGCGGCTCCCAGTTCTCGTCGTAGACGGAGAGCCGGGCCTTCAGAGACTCGGCCGGTTCACGCGCGTCGTCCTTGACGGTCGGCACGCGTACTTCGGCGCTCTTCTTGCCGGCGGGCACGGTGACGTACACGGCGTCGCCCTCCGTCATCCGGGACAGCGCGCGCACCGGGCGGACCGGTACGCCCACCTCGTGCTCGAGCCAGCGCTTGTCCACGTCCAGCGTGGACAGTTCGGCGCCGCGGTCGACCGGCAGGAAGGTGAGGCCCGCCATGATGTCCACGTCGACGGCCTCCGACAGCGTCATCCGCCACTTCAGCGGCTTGCCCTCGGTGACGCGGTCCGCGACGGGTTCGAGCGTGACCTTCGGCATCGGGTCGTCGTTGCGCGCCGTCACACCGCCGTGGTACGAGCCGACGACGGCGCCGCGCACCGCCTTGACGTACGCGTCGTGGCTGACGTCGTAGCCGTAGCGGGTGTCGCCGCGCACCTCCACCGGTACGTCGACGTCGTTCGTGCCCGGCCGCACCGTCACCGTGCGGTGGGTGAACCGGTCGGTGCCCGGCTCGGGGACGGACACCCTGACCGTGCCGCTGCCCTGCCCGGAGACGCGGACGGGGATGTGGTGGGTGCGTACGCCGGAGTCCCCCTCGTCCACGGTCAGCCGGCCCACGTCGACGCGGGGCAGCGCGGCGGGCCGCACCGCCGGCGTGCCCGGCCGCCAGCCCCAGCCGTCCATCAGCCACGCCTTGCCCGAGCGGCTGCGCGGGGTGAGTTCGAGGGTCTTCACCCGCTTCAGGTCCAGCTTGTCCGCGACCGTCTCCGACAGCGGCACGCGGACCTCGCGGCCCCAGTACGAGGCGGTCGACCCGCTGCCCGGCAGGCCGTCGACGCGGACGCGGCCGAGCTTAGCTCGGTGGCCCGCGGTGTCGACGAGCGTGACGTCGAAGCGGGTGCCGGCGGTGTTGGGCGGCACGATCAGACGCAGCGCCAGGCGGTCGGCGCCCGCCAGCGAGACGGGCCGGGCGGGGCTCACCCGCACCGGGGCGCCGGGATGCGTCCAGCGCAGCGCCACCGCGTCACGTCCCGGCTCGGGCGAGACGTCCCACGCGGCGAAGTGCGGTGACGCCCCCGCCGTGCGGGGCGGCAGACAGGCGCGGGCCGCGTCCTGGTCGACCTGGGCGCAGACCCTGCCGCCCCTGACCGTGGTCGAGGCGTCCGGCAGGAAGGCGGCCGTCCTGTTCGCGCCCACGGCGTGGGTGAGGACCCGTGCGGGGCCGGCGGAGGGCGCCCGGCGCTCGGCGCCGTCCAGGAGGGGGCGCACCCGGTCGTCGCCCGCGACGAACAGCCGGGCCGCCGCGGCGATGTACGTGGCTCCCGCGCGCTGCTGCTGGGAGGCGGTGAGCCGGGTCTTCTTCTCCGGCGAGCACACGGCGTCGGAGTCGTCGCCGAAGTCGTCGTCGGCGGGTGCCTTCGCCTGCCCCGGAGTCCACTCGCTGTTGAAGAAGTTGTGGTTGGCGCCCACCATGTAGACCGCGCTGTGCAGGGCCTTGCCGCGGCTGACCCGGCGCGTTCCGTCGACGTAGAGCTCGCCCTGGAGGTCGGACACGTCGCCGTCGCAGCCGGGCAGGATGGTGGCGGAGGGCACGTCGGGCACCGGGTTCTGGCCGAAGACGGTGGGGCCTATGAGGACGTTGCCGCGTATCTTCCAGCGCGTCGGGCCGTGGTAGCCGTCCTGGTCGGCGAGCGGGGCGTAGAGACTGTCGAGCGCGGCCCTGTTGACGCCCTCGCCGCCGCGCGAGTGGCCGACCAGCAGGACGCGGGAGAGGTCGGCCGGAGAGACGGCGCGCACGGCCGCCGGGGCGCCGGCCGGTTCCTTCGCCCAGTCCGCCCAGCGGCCGAGGTGCAGCCGTACCAGGGAGGAGCGGGCCTGTGCGCCGCCGTCCTCCGCGAGGTGGTCCTGGCCGTTGATGCCGTTGGCCGCGATGGACACGGTGACGTATCCCTGGGAGGCCAGGAGTTTCTGGGCCTTCTGGTAGCCCGCGTGGCTCGGCACCGGCTTGGTGCCGCTTCCGCAGGGCCAGCCGCCGCCCTGCCCGTCGCCCGCCCCGTAGCAGGTGTAGTGGCGGCCGTGCAGGAACAGGGCGAGCGGACGCTTCCCCGGCGCGTTCACGGGGCCGGTCACGGCGGCCCGCATCTCCACAGGTTCGGGGAAGCCGGGCAGTTTCACCGACGTGAGGGTGTACTCGCCGCTGGTGGTGCGGTAGCGGCCCTTCTTCCCCGGATCGACCGCGTTGGCGGGCGGGAGCGCGGCGGGCGGCGCGGGCCGCGGAGCCCTCGAACCGGCCGTGGGCGCCGCTTCGTCGAGACGGCGGCCACCCGCCACCACCCGCAGCTTCTCCGCCGGCCCGATGCGGTCGCCGTTCAGCGGCAGCCGGAACGACCGGCGGTCCCGCGCGGCCGTCGGCCTGCCGAGGAGCCTGTCCCCGGCGTAGAACTCGACCCTGGCGTCGCCCATGGGCACCGGCTCGTCGGCGGCCCAGACCAGCTCCTCGCCGCTGCCCTCACCGGCGAGGCGCCAGCCTTCCGGAAGGTCGTCGACCGGCGGGGCGGTCGACGCGGGTGGCGGTGCGGCGGGCAGCGCCTGCGCCGCCCCCGGGGTGACCACCGCGAGCGCGAGCACCGCCAACGCCGTGGTCGCCACGCGTGGGACACGTCTCACAAGTCCTCCTCATCTCACACTTCTCAGGGCACCCGACCGAACTGGCGTGCCCCTCCTGCCTCTTCGAGGACGGAGAAGCGCCCCTCCGCGTTGCCTCGCGGCCCGCACCGGCGGCGAGGAGGACGCCCGGGGCCGGAACCGGGGCATGGCGGGGCCGCGGGGGTGGCACGCCGCGAGGGGAACCCTCCGCGGGCCCCGGCGGGCGCTCCTGCCAGGATTCGGTCATGCACATCTACGAAGAGCGGCTGAGCGTCCCCCGCTCCTGGTGGGCGCTGGTCGCCCTGGGCGGCGCCGGTCTCGCGCTGGCGGGGATCCCCTTCGGCGTGATCGCCGCGGTGACGGCGGCGGCGGTCGGCATGGCGGTGGCCGCGGGGATCGTGTACGCGCACGGCAGGGTGCGCATCCTCGTGACGCCGGGCTCCCTGGTCGTCGGCGGGCGGAAGATCCCGATCGAGGCGCTCGGCGCGACGGAGATCCTCGACGAACGCGAGGCCTTCGAGTGGCGGACCGTCAGGGCGAACCCGTACGCGATGCTCCTGCTGCGCTCCTACATCCCCACGGCCCTCCGCATCGAGCTGCGGAACTCCTACGGCGGCGCCCCGTACCTCTACCTCTCGACGCGGCAGCCCATGAACCTGGCCGCCGTGCTGGCCTTCTCGCGGGGCTGAGAGCCGCCGCCGGCGCGGAGCGGCCCAACGGTGCGCCGCCCCGCGTATGCCCGGGGGACATCCGCGTCCACCCCGGGCATCCGGCCGTCTTCATGAGGCGTTCTTCCGCAGCGATCATTTCCGGTCGTTGCCGGTAGTCGAAGAAAGAACCAATTTCGCGACGCCACAGGTCAGAAGGTTGTCACGCGTTATACCAATGCCGGTTGTCCATATGCTGGACAGCCTCCCGGCGGCCGGGCCACCGGCCCTGAGCTGCCCGAACGGACACCCGGGCACCGCTCAGCGAACACACCCATCCGGAAATCGACCGTACGTGTGGCGCTCACTCTCCGCGCAGACAAGACTCCTCCCCGCAGTCAACACCCGCCTCGAACAAAGGAGAGTCCACCATGCGTCGCACCCTCAAGGCCGTGGGAGCAGCCGCCGCGGCGGCGACCTGCGTCCTCGCCGCGACATCAGGCACCGCGCACGCCGAGGCCCCGAAGCAGGCCGCCCTCTACGCGCCGTCCGCCCTGGTGCTCACGGTCGGTCAGGGCGAGGACGCCACTTCCACGGCGGTCGAGCGCGCCGTCACGCTGACCTGCGCGCCGCGCCCCGGCGGAACCCACCCCGCGGCAGCGGCCGCGTGTGCCGAACTGACCAAGACCGGCGGGCAGTTCGCCCAGCTCGTGGGCAGCACGTCCGACGTCGTGTGCACCAAGGAGTGGCGTCCCGTCACGGTCTCCGTCACCGGTGTCTGGTCCGGCAAGCACGTCGGCTGGTCCACCACCTTCGCCAACCGGTGCGAGATGAAGGCGGGTCTCGGGGAGGGCGCCGCTCTGGCCTTCTGACGGCACCACACAGGACCCTGACCCACACTCAGGGAGAGTCCCGGCCTCCTTTCGTGGGGGAAGGCCGCCGGGACGCGGGCCGGCCCCCGGCGCCCTCGGGCGCCGGGGGCCGTGGTGTGCTCACCGTGCGCGCGACGCCGCCGTCTCGTCGAGTCTGTGCAGGACGCGGGTGCGCAGCAGTTCGTACTCCTCGCGGAGCCGGTCTATCCGGGGCGGCCGGGCGACGACCGTCCCCTCGGTCACCACCTCCTCGGGCGCGAACTGCTCCCGGGTGAGGTCGATCTCGTACTCCCCGCCGATCCTGTTCCACCAGTGGAAGTCCGTCCACCGGCCGTCGACATGGACCTCGCCCCGCAGCAGGTCACCGCCCAGCAGGTCGTGCAGGACCAGCGCCGTGACGCCGCACTGGTCCCTGGCCGGATTGTCCGCGGTCCACTGTGACCGGCACTCCGGCGTCATGGTGTCGGCGCCCCAACCGGCGCGCACGGCCGCCTCGATGTCGGTGAGAAGCAGAGGATTCATGACGCCCACCATGGCAGCCGCCACTGACAATCACCCGTCATCGCCGCCCGCCGAGGGCTCCGCGAGGCGTACGACCCCGCGCTCGGCCGCCGTGCCGATGAACTCCTCGTCGAGCCCCGCCGCCGCGAGGACGTCCCGGGTGTCCGCCCCCGCGCCCCGCACCTCGGGCCGCACCCGCGCCGGGGTGCGGGAGAGCGAGACGGGCGAGGCGAGTCCGCGGTAGCCGTCGCTCTCGACGACCAGGCCGCGGTGGCGCACCTGGGAGGCCGTCAGCGCCTCGGCGACGTCGTGCACGGGCGAGGCCGGGATGCCGCGGGCCGTGAGCCGCGCGGTCAGGTCGGCGCGCGTGTGCCCGGCGATGGCCTCCGCCAGGGCCGCGCGGAGCTCCCCCTGGTGGCGCACCCGGTCCGCGTTGGCGCGAAAGCGCGGGTCGTCCACGAGGCCGGGCAGGCCGAGGACATCGGCGAGCGCGCCGAACTGCCGGTCGTTGCCGACCGCGACGAAGACCGGTCCGTCGGCGGCGGCGAAGGAGTCGTAGGGCGCGATGGAGGGGTGCGCGGAGCCGGTGCGGCGCGGCACGGTGCCGTCGGCGAGATACGCGGCCGAATGCGGATGGAGGAGGCTGACCGCGGTGTCGAGGAGCGTGCAGTCGACGAGCTGGCCGAGGCCCGAGCGGTGCCGCTCGTGCAGGGCGAGCAGGATGCCGGAGAAGGCGAGGATGCCGGTGACCTGGTCGACGACGGGTACGCCCACGCGCAGCGGCGGCCCGTCCTGTTCGCCGTTGACGCTCATGAGGCCGCCGTAGGCCTGGAGCACCGCGTCGTAGCCGGGCTGTCCGCCGAGCGGTCCCTCGGCGCCGAAGCCGGTGATCCGGCAGTGGATGAGGGCGGGGTGGCGCTGCCGCAGGTCCTCGTCGGCGTAGCCCCACTTGGCGAGGGTGCCCGCCTTGAAGTTCTCGACGAGGACGTCGGTGTCGCGCAGCAGGGCGTCGAGGATGTCGCGCCCCTCGGGCGCGGACAGGTCGACGACGATGTTCTTCTTGGCGCGGTTGAGGTTGCGGTAGTACGCGGAGGTGTCCGGCGCGACGAACGGCGGTCCCCAGCCCCGGGTCTCGTCACCGGCGGGGGGCTCGACCTTGATGACGTCGGCGCCGTGGTCGGCGAGCATCTGCGCGCAGTAGGGGCCGGCGAGGACCCGGGAGAGATCGAGCACCCTGAGCCCGGCGAGGGCGCCGCCGGACGCGGCGGACGCCGGGGACGGGATCGGTGGGGTCGGCATCGGCGGGACCTCGGCAGACTCGGCTCGTGGCGCGTGACGTGGCGCGTGCTCAGGGCGTGGCGCATGGCCCGGGATGCCGCCGAGGCTATGAACTCCATGATCGCCGGTCAAGACCGGCCCTCACCTGCCCGCACCGCACGGGACGGGCCGGGGCACAATGCGCGCATGCCCGCTTCGCCCTCCGGCCGCCCCGTGCGGCCCGCCACGATCCGCACGGCCCGCCTCGACCTCGTGCCGCTGCGCGTCGAGCACGCCGACGCCATGTCCCGCGTCCTCGACGACCCGGCGCTGCACACCTTCATCGGCGGCGCCCCGGAGGACACCGACGCGCTCCGCGCCCGCTACCGGCGCGTGCTCGCGGGCTCCCCCGACCCCGGCGTCTCCTGGTGCAACTGGGTCATCGGGCTGCGCGCGGAGGACGGCGCCCCGCTGGTCGGCACCGTGCAGGCCACCGTCGTCCCCGGCGCTCCCGGATCCGTCGCCGAGATCGCCTGGGTGGTCGGGACCGCCTGGCAGCGGCGCGGGATCGCGACGGAAGCGGCCCGTGGCCTGGTGGACTGGCTGGCGTGGCAAGGCGTGCGCACGGTGGTCGCGCACGTCCATCCGGACCACGGGGCGTCGGCGGCCGTCGCGGCGGCGGCCGGACTCGCCGCCACGGACACCGTCCAGGACGGCGAGATCCGCTGGCAGTCGCCCCCGGACGGAACGCCGGGCGGTGGCCGGTGCGGGATCAGCAGGGGCGGTCGCCCGTGATCGCGACGCGCTCCGCGACCCGGCGGTGCGGGGCGTAGTCGTCGACCGCGTAGTGCTGGGTCGCGCGGTTGTCCCAGAACGCCACGTCGCCCGCCTGCCAGTGGAAGCGCACCTGGTACTCCGGCACATGGGCCTGGCGCACCAGGAAGCTCAGGAGCCGGTCGCTCTCCTCGCGGTCCATGCCCACGATGTGCGTGGTGAAGGAGGTGTTGACGAAGAGCGTCCGCCGCCCGGTCTCCGGGTGGGTGCGCACCACGGGGTGGGTGACGGGCGGGAACCGGTCCTGGTGCGGGACGAGCTTGTCGGGTCCGTAGAAGCGGGCGAAGCCGGGGATGAAGTCGTGCACGGCCCGCGCCCCCTCGATGCGCTCCTTGACGTCGTCGGGGAGGTTGTCGTAAGCCGCGGCCATGTCGGCCCACATGGTGTCCCCGCCGTAGGGCGGCACCTCGCGGAGCTGGAGGACCGCGCCGAGGGCCGGGCGTTCGCGGAAGGTGACGTCCGCGTGCCAGACGTTCTCGTACGTGGGGGTGGCGCTGCCGCCCTTGTCGAAGCGGACCACGTCGTCGGCGGAGCCGCGGGCGAGCAGCGGGTTGGTCTCCAGTTCGCCCCAGTTGCGGGCGAAGTCGCGCTGCTGCTCGGAGGTGATGCCGGCCCCGCGGAAGAACAGCACCTTCCATTCGAGCAGGGCGCGGTTCAGCTCCTCCCGCAGGGCGGGCGTGAGGGGCCGCGCGAGGTCGACGCCGCGGACCTCGGCGCCGATGAGGCGTCCCTGCGGGACGAGGTCGAAGAGGTCGTAGGGCCGCTCCTGGACGCCTTCGGGGAGGCGATCGAGGGTGCGGCGGCCCTCGTACATGCCGTCGGCGGGGACGCGGGCCTCGCGCAGGACCGGGGTGTGCGGGGTGCGGTCGGTGACAGCCATGGCGAAGTGATCCTTCTGGTGGGAGAGAGCGGGCGGCCGTGCGGAAGGGGATCCGGGGACGGCTAGCGGCCCGATCGCTCGCACCCGCGCCGCCACGGGACGTCGAACGTCCGGTCGGCGGCGGTCAGGCGCTGGATCATGGACGTCATTGTGGAGCGCGCCGCGCCCCAGGTCAACAGGGTCGTGGCGCTCAGCCGTCCCGCCGCGGCAGCCGCAGCACTCCCCCGTATTCGTAGATGCCCTTGTTGGCCTCGGTGGCGCCGAGGTACGGCACGAGGTCCGGGTCGACGGGTGCGAGCCGCGGCTGCGCGGCGTCGGGGCGCCAGTCGACGAGGTTCACCAGGCCGGGGTCGACCGGGTCGAGGCCGGTCAGGAGCGCGTCGACCTCGGCGGGGGTGCGCGTCTGCCACGGGACGCCGCCGCCGGAGATGTGCTTCGTCATCGCGGCGCCCCTGGCGGGGTCGTCGGCGACCACCTGGGAGAAGCCGAGGAGGCTGCCGGGCGCGGCGCGGTCGATGACGGTGCGCAGGACGCGCCGGGGCCCGTCGGCGTCGACGAGGTGGTGGCCCACCGAGAGGAAGAGGACGGCGACCGGTTCGTCGAAGTCGATGAGCCGCGCCGCGTCGGGGTGGCCGAGGACCGCCTCCTGGTCCCGCATGTCGCCCTGGATCACGGTGGTCGAGGCGTCGTCGGCGAGCAGCGCGCGGCCGTGCGCGAGGACGATCGGGTCGATGTCCACGTAGACGACGCGGGCGTCCGGGGCGAAGCGCTGGGCGACCTGGTGGACGTTGTCGTCGGTGGGCAGCCCGCAGCCCATGTCGATGAACTGCCGGATGCCGGCCTCGCGGGTCAGATACCGCACCACGCGGAAGAGGAATTCACGGTTCTGCCGGGCGATGTCGACGCACTCGGGGAACGAGGGCAGGGTGGAGAGCAGGAAGTCCCGGTCCACCTCGTAGTTGTCCTTGCCGCCCAGCATCCAGCCGTAGGCGCGTGCCGAGGTCGGGATGTCGTAGGGGATGGACGACGGGTCCACCGTTCTGGGCCGGTTGTCGCTGTCCACTGCGCGCTCTCCACCTCTCCCACGGGCCTCACGGGACGTCTTCCGTGCCGGTGACACTATCCGGTGATCCACGTTCGGGTGAACCACGTGGGAGAAGTCAACACGGCTGGCAGGAAGGGATGTTGACACTCGCGCGACGCGGCGCACCGGCGGGTGACTTCTCCGGCGGGCAGTGGCATGCGCCACCCGCGCCCCGCACGGGCCACCGCATGGCGCATGATCGTGGCACGGAGTCACCCGTCATCCCTGTACCACCCAGAGAGGACCTCCCCATGGAAGACCGCTTCGACGTCGTCGTGCTCGGAGCAGGACCCGGCGGCTACGTGGCCGCCATCCGCGCCGCCCAGCTGGGCAAGCGGGTAGCGGTCGTCGAGGAGAAGTACTGGGGCGGTGTCTGCCTCAACGTCGGCTGCATCCCGACGAAGGCGCTGCTGCGCAACGCCGAGCTGGCCCACCTCTTCACGCACGAGCAGAAGACGTACGGCATCAAGGTCGAAGGACAGGTGTCCTTCGACTACGGCGAGGCGTTCAGCCGCAGCCGCACGGTCGCGGACGGCCGCGTCAAGGGCGTCCACTTCCTGATGAAGAAGAACGGCATCACGGAGTTCGACGGCCGGGGCACCTTCCTGGACGCCAACACGCTCCAGGTCGCGAAGTCCGACGGCACCACCGCCACCATCGGCTTCGAGAACTGCGTCATCGCCACGGGCGCCACGCCCCGCCTGCTGCCCGGCACCAGCCGCAGCGAGCGCGTCGTGACGTACGAGGAGCAGATCCTCGCCGACTCCCTGCCGCGCTCCATCGTGATCGCGGGCGCGGGCGCGATCGGCATCGAGTTCGCCTACGTCCTGCACAACTACGGCGTGAAGGTCACCATCGTCGAGTTCCTCGACCGCGTCGCGCCCCTGGAGGACGCGGACGTCTCCAAGGAGCTGGCCAAGCAGTACCGCAAGCTCGGCATCGACGTCATGACCTCCACCCGCGTGGAGTCCATCGACGAGTCGGGCGAGCAGGTCCGGGTGACGGTCACGGGCAAGGACGGCAAGGAGCAGGTCCTTGAGGCCGACAAGGTCCTCCAGGCCATCGGTTTCGCGCCGAACGTCTCGGGCTACGGTCTGGAGGCGACGGGCGTGCGGCTCACCGAGCGCGGCGCGATCGACGTCGACGGCCGCTACCGTACGAACGTCCCGCACATCTACGCCATCGGTGACGTGACCGCCAAGCTGATGCTGGCGCATACCGCCGAGGCCATGGGCGTCATCGCCGCGGAGACCCTCGCGGACGCCGAGACGATGGAACTCGACTATGTGATGATCCCGCGCGCCACCTACTCCCAGCCGCAGATCGCCAGCTTCGGCTGGACGGAGGCGCAGGCCAAGGAGAAGGGCTTCGACGTCAAGGTCGCCAAGTTCCCCTTCCAGGCGAACGGCAAGGCGCACGGCCTCGGCGACACCGTCGGCTTCGTGAAGGTCATCAGCGACGCGAAGTACGGCGAGATCATCGGCGCCCACCTGATCGGCCCCGACGTCACCGAGCTGCTGCCCGAGCTGACCCTGGCCCAGCAGTGGGACCTGACCGTCCACGAGGTGGCGCGCAACGTCCACGCGCACCCGACCCTCGGCGAGGCCGTCAAGGAAGCGGTGCACGGCCTGGCCGGACACATGATCAACTTCTGAGGCGGCGCCGGGCGCCCCGCCGTGACGCGAGTGACCGAAAGCGGGTGGCTCGACTGGCGGGGCGGCCCGGACCGGCCGATCCTTGTCGGGACACGACTGTGTGCCTCGGGGGCGAGGAGAGGCAGAGCCGATGTTTTCTGGTCTGGGCCGATTCGTGGTGCGCCGCCCGTGGTGGATCATCCTGGCGTGGGTGGTGGCTGCCGGCGCGGTGATATCACTGGCGCCGAAGCTCACCTCGAGTTCCGACGAGGCGAGTTTCCTTCCCGAGCACTACGAGTCGATTCGCGCGGCCGACGTGCAGGAGGAGGAGTTCCCCGAGCAGCAGAACGTCGGCGCGGTCATCGTCTTCCAACGCTCCGACGGCGGGAAGCTGACGGCCGCCGACTCCGCCGACGTGGAGCGCGTCTCCAAGGAACTCACGGCACGGAAGATCCCCGAAGTACGGGCCGTCGTCCCCGGCGAGGTCTCGCCGAACAAGCTGGTGCGGACGTCGGTCGTCGCCATGCCGAAGATCACCGACCCCGAGGACACCTCGCAGCAGGACGCCGTGGAGACGCTGCGGTCGGACCTCGGACCGGAGCTGAAGGGCACCGACCTGACGGCCGGTATCACCGGTTCCGCCGCCCAGGCGCTGGACGAGAGGGACGCTTCCGAGCGTGCGGGCATGCTCGTCGGGGTCGGCACGATCGTCATCATCATCGTGCTGCTTCTCGTCATCTTCCGCAGCCCCATCATCGCGCTGCTGCCGGTGGTCCTCATCGGCCTCATCTCCCCGATGGCGACCGGCCTGATCGCCTCCGCCAACGAGGCCTTCGACATGAAGGCCGACTCCTCCATCCAGGAGCTGCTCACCGTCGTGCTCTTCGGCGTGGGCACGGACTACATCCTGTTCCTGCTCTTCCGCTACCGCGAGGCGCTGCGGGCGGGCGAGGACCCCAAGGGCGCCATGGTCCACGCCGTCGACCGGGTCGGGGAGGCCATCACGTCGGCGGCGGGCGCCGTCATCGTCGCCTTCGCCGCCCTCACGCTCTCCTCGCTCGGCATGCTCCGGTCCATGGGCCCCGCGCTCGCCATCGCGGTCTTCCTGACGCTGCTCGCCGGCCTCACCCTCGTCCCCGCCGTGGTCTCGCTGCTCGGCACGAAGGTGTTCTGGCCGTCGAAGTCCTGGCGGCACGAGCCGCAGGGCACCGGTTTCGCCCGGCTCGGCGCGTCGGTCGCCCGCAGGCCCGCGGTGTGGGCGGTGGTCTCGGCCCTGTTCATGGGCGCCCTGACGCTCGGCGCCCTCGGCTACAAGGCCAACTTCGACCTCGCCGGGTCCTCGCTGCCCGAGGACAAGGAGTCGATGGTCGCGATGCGGGACCTGGAGAAGGGGTTCCCCGCCGGTTCCACCGACCCGACCTCCGTCTACCTCACCTCGACCTCCGGCGAGGCGGTGTCGCGAGAGCGGGCCGCCGCCTTCCGTGAGCGGCTCGCCGACGTGCCCGGCGTGGGCTCGGTGGCGGCTCCCCGCCTGAACCCGGGGCGCACGACGGCCTCGTACTCCGTGATCCTCTCGGACCCGCCCGCCTCCGACGGCGCGCTCGCCACGGTCAAGGACAGGCTGCGCCCCGTCGCGCACGAGGAGGCCCCGGACGGGTCGAAGGCGCTCGTCGGCGGCACGACCGCCATCTACGTCGACATCAACAAGGCGGTGGACCGCGACTATTCGGTCGTCTTCCCGGTGGCGGCGCTCGCCATCATGGTGATCCTGGGGCTGCTGCTGCGGAGCCTGGTGGCGCCCTGGTACCTGATGCTGTCCGTCGCCCTGGGCTTCGGCGCGACGCTCGGCGCCACCTCGCTGCTCTTCCAGCAGATCGGCAGCCAGCCGGGGCTGATGTTCATGCTGCCGGTGATCATGTACTTGTTCGTGGTCGCGCTCGGCACGGACTACAACATCCTCATGGTGTCGCGCCTGCGCGAGGAGGCGCGCGAGGGCCGCGGTCCGCGTGACGCCGCGGGCACGGCGGTGCGGCACTCGGGGCCCACGATCGGCTCGGCGGGCGTCATCCTCGCCGGCACGTTCGCGACGCTGATGCTCGCGGGCAACTCGACGCTCTCGCAGATGGGCTTCTCGCTCTCCTTCGGCATCGTGATCGCCGCGTTCGTCATGGCGATGCTCTTCACGCCCGCGCTGACGGCGCTCATCGGGCACGCCGCCTGGTGGCCCGGCCACGGGGACGAGCAGCGGAACGGAAGCGGCACGGCCCCGCGGTCCGACAGCGCGCGGGAGGAGCCGCGGGCGGACGGGGCGCCGCGGCCGCGCTGACCGGTGCGCCCGGCGGGACGCGCACCCGGCTCACCCCCGGGCGACCCCGGTGGCCGTCCCGCTGAGCGCCACGCACACCACGCCCACGCCGACCGCGAGGCAGACCTTCGCCACCCCGAAGCCGGCCGCCGCCGCGGTGACGGCGGCGGCGCCCAGCGGCCCGAGCGAGTAGTGCGTCGTCCAGAAGGCGGCGGTGACCCGGCCGAGGAGGTGGCCGGGGGTCACCTCCTGGCGCAGGGACATCGAGCAGATGCCCGCGACGCCGGTGGCGAGCAGCATGCCCGCCGACAGGGCGCCGATGACCGGCACGCTCCCCGTCAGCCCGAGGCAGGCGATGGCGACGCCGCCGAGGGCCGTGGCGCCGATCCAGGTCGCCCCGAATCCGAGGGCCTTGCGCACCCGCGTGACCGCGAAGGACCCGAGGAAGGCGCCGACGGTCCCCGCGCTGAGCACGTAGCCCACGGTGTCGTCGCCGTGCCCGAGGTCTTCCTTGACGCGGTAGATGATGACGTCGGTCATGCCGTGGGTGAGGAAGATGAACGCGGACAGGAGCACGGTCAGCGGGCGCAGCACGGGGTGGGCCCAGAGGAAGCGGACGCCGGCCAGGAACTCCTGGCGCACCCCTCCCCCGGTCTGCCGCTCGGGTTCGTCGGCGGGTGGCCGCAGCCTGACGAGGAGGAGTCCGGCGGCGGAGAGGGCGAAGGTCACGGCGTCGATCCCGATGGCCGCCACGGGACCGGCGGCGGCCGCGACGAAGCCGGCGAGGGTGGGCCCGCCGACCGTCGCCACGGCGTACGAGCCGAAGAGGTGGGCGTTGGCCCGGGTGATCTGGTCCGGCCCGACGATGGCGGGCACCACCGTCACGTACGTCACCCGGAACAACATCGCGAAGCCGCCGGCGAGCGGAACGACCGTGTAGATCACCCACATCGGCGTCGCGAAGAGCCAGACCGCCGGAATCGTCGCGTAGAGCAGGCAGCGCGCGACGTCTGCGGTCATGAGCAGCCGGCGCCGGTCGACGCGGTCGGCGATCACTCCGGCGAACAGCCCGGTGACGATCGAGGCGACGCCCGTCATCCCGGTCACGAGCCCCATCTGGACGACCGAACCCGTGCTGTGCAGCACGAGCAGCGGAATCGCCACGAAGGAGAAGGAGTCGCCGAGGGCGGAGAGGGTCTGGATGACCAGGAAGACGCGGTAGTCCCTGTTGGCCCAGAGGGACTCCGGGCGCGCGGGGTCGTTCACCTGCGGAACTCCCTGTCCTGTCGGGGGAGGCGATGTGGCACGCGACCTCACCGCGGCGGCGGGCCGAGAGGGCACGCTAGTGGGCGGCCCAGGGGCCGGTCCAGGTGTTTTCCTCGGCCACACAGCGGGCCGCTCAATTTGCTTTCCCGGGAAAATTGTGAACCCACGCGAGGGGACGTGAATTCTTTGCTCACACTTTCTCCGAGAATGCAAATAACACCCGGTAGCCCCTTTGCTCACACGACGAAGGGGAATGTCAAACGCGATTCGGAGCGCCCCGCGCACCACTGAACGCCCCCGCTACCAGCCCTTATCGGGTGCTAAGATATTCACTCGTCCCGAGCCCAGGCCGCATTCCCAGCGCCGCGCCGCTCGGATTGCATTGCGGTGTGACCGCTGCTCGAAGCGGTTCGCCGAGACTTCCCTCTCCGGAATTCCGGAGAATTACGTCCACGCCTCGCCCTGGAGTTCTCCCATGTCTGCTGACAGCCCCGCTGTCACCGCCCCCGCGCCGGCGGACACCGCCGGCGCGTCACCGCGCGGCCGGCACCTCGGCCTCGCGCTGTTCGTCATCGCCGCGGCCCAGCTGATGGTGGTGCTGGACGGCACGATCACCAACATCGCCCTGCCCAGCATCCAGACCGCCCTCGGCGTCTCCGACGCCAACCTGGCCTGGATCGTCAACTCGTACGCCCTGGCCTTCGGCGGGCTGCTGCTGCTCGGCGGGCGGGCGGGCGACCTCTTCGGGCGGCGCCGGATGTTCCAGGTGGGCATCGCCCTGTTCACCCTGGCGTCCCTGCTCGGCGGGCTCGCCCCGAACGAGGGCCTGCTCATCGGCGCCCGCATCCTCCAGGGAGTCGGCGCGGCCATCGCCGCGCCCAGCGCCCTGTCCCTGATCGCCACGACCTTCCCCGAGGGCAAGCCGCGCAACAAGGCGATGGGGGTCTACGCCGCCATGGCCGGCATCGGCGCCACCGTCGGACTGCTGCTCGGCGGCATCCTGACCGACGCCCTCGACTGGCGGTGGGTGTTCTTCGTGAACATCCCGATCGGCCTCGCCGTCCTCGCCGGCACCAGGACGCTCGTGGAGGCCGAGCGCCACCAGGGCCGCCTCGACCTGCCCGGCACCATCACCGGCACCGGCGGTCTCATCGCGCTGGTCTACGGCATCACGCGGGGCGGCGAGCACGGCTGGACCGACACGTTCACCCTGACCTGCTTCGTCGTCGCCGCCGTGCTGCTCAGCGCGTTCCTGTTCATCCAGAGCCGCACCGGGCACCCGATGATGCCGCTGCGCCTGTTCAAGGACCGCAACCGCTCCGGCTCCTTCGCCACGATGCTGTTCATCGGCGCCGGCATGATGGCGACCTTCTACTTCCTGACCCTCTACATGCAGCTCATCCTCGGCTACAGCGCGGTCAGGACCGGCTTCGCCAACCTGCCGTTCAGCCTCGGCATGGGCATCGCGGCCACCGCCAGCTCCAAGCTGATCACCCGCGTCCCGCCCCGGCTGATAGCCGGCCCCGGGCTGCTCGTGGCCGCGATCGGCATGTTCTGGTTCGCCACGCTGACGCCCGACTCGTCGTACGCCGGGCACCTCATGCCCGCGATGTTCGTGACCGCGCTCGGCCTCGGCATGGGCTTCGTGCCCATGACCCTCGGCGCGGTCAGCGGTGTCGAGCACCAGGAGACGGGCATCGCCTCCGCGCTGCTCAACACCGCCCAGCAGATCGGCGGCGCCCTCGGCCTCGCCGTCCTGTCGACCATCGCCACCTCGGCGGCGAACGACAGGCTGCCCGACGCCGCCGCCTCGTTCTACCGCGGCGTCGCCACCAAGGACCAGGGCCTGGTGGCCGACGCCGCCGACGCCCTGACCCACGGCTACACGCTGGCGTTCGTCGCCGCGGGCGTCATGTTCCTCGCGGGCCTCGCGGTCACCGCCCTCGCCGTCAACGCCAAGGCCCAGGAGGCGGCCGAGGGCGCGGCCCCCGTCCACCTGGGCTGAGTCCCGTGCCCCTCGGGTCAGTCGGCGGGCTTCCAGCCGCCGAGCCAGTCCGCGGTCTCAAAGTCCGCGGCCTGGGCGTCGCTCAGGTGCGGGCGGTCGGCGCTGGGGCCGCCCGCGCCCGGTCCCTTGTTCTTGTACTCGGCGAAGCGGTCGTCCTTCCAGGAGAAGCCGCCCATGTCCGTCCAGGGGGTCTTCTTGATCGGGGCGCCGAGGGTGGAGTCGCGGACGGTGGTCTGCGGGTCGAGGCTCGCGTCACCGCCCGCGTGCCAGGGGCGCCCGAGGTGGAAGCTCCCGGCGGACACGTCGCCGTCGATGGTCGAGCGGGTGATGAGGAAGCCCTTGCGTCCCGCGGGGGTGCTCGGCGCGGTGACGTACCCGGCCGACGTGCCGTTCCAGCGCTTCTTCAGGGTGAGGACGGACCGGTCGACGACCGCCGTGGCCCGGCCGAAGACGAAGTCGGTGTTGCCGATCACGTACGAGTCGGTCAGGTAGACCCGGCCCGTGCGGTCCTTGGCAGCGGTGTCGAGCAGCAGCGTGTCCTGGTCGCCGCTGACGATGAGGTCGTCCAGGCGCACCCGGTCGGCGGCGGTGCGCAGGGCCACCGCCTGCTGGCCGTCGAGCTGCTGGTTCCTGGCCTCGTCGAAGTCGTTGGCGAGGGAGAGGTTGCGGGCCGTGAAGTCGTCGGCCTCCACGGCGACGGTCGCGCTGCCGCCGGTGCCGTAGGTGCCGCCGCCCGGCTTGGTCATCCCGGAGGCGTGGCCCTCGACGATGAGCGTGTCCTTGCGGCTGCCGCCCGTGCCCTGCAGCGTGACGTGCGGCTTGTTCGACGGGACCTTGACCGTCTCGCGGTAGGTGCCGGGCGCGATCCGGATGACGACGGGCGCGGTGTTGCCCGCGGGCACGGCGTCGACGGCCCGCTGGACGCTGCGGTACTGCCCGCTGCCGTCCTTGGCCACCGTCAAGGTGGTGGCCCGTACGGCCTGGGTGCCGTTCGTCGTCCCGATGTCCTCGCGCGGCCCGGCGCCGGCCTTGAGGATGCCGGGGAGGTCGGCGGCCCTGTCCGGGGTGTAGCGGTAGTACCGCTTCGGGTCGAAGGCCGTGCCGCCGCTCTCGTTGCGCCCGCTGGTGCCGGAGAAGACGTTGCCGCGCTGCACGAGGGCCGCCGTGGCGTCCTTGATGACGGGGTTGTCGACGCCCTTGAAGTAGCTGTTCTCCAGGACCATCTTCGTCCTGCCGCGCGCGTAGTTCCCGTAGGACGAGGTGATGTCCGTGCCCGGGTCGTCCTGGAGGTAGTTGTTGTAGAGGTGCGCGTGCGCGACATTGTCCGTGGAGGGGTTGCGCTGCTCGGTCTCGCGGAACCAGTTGTGGTGCACGGTGAGGTCGGCGGTGGTGTTCTCGCTCCAGCCGATGCCGAAGGTCTTGTTGTTGCGGGACAGCCTGTTCCAGGACACCGTCACGTTGGTGGTGTCCTTGCGGCTGTCTATCAGGCCGTCGGCCATGTGCCGCAGGTCGTTGTGGTCGATCCACACGTGGTGGGCGCCGTCCATCTGGATGGCGTCGAAGTCGTGCTCCTTGTCGTTCCAGACGCCCGCGTACGAGTCCCGGATCGTGAGGTTCCGGATGATCACGTTGTGCACGCCCCGGCCGAGGAAGAAGCCGCCGCCGACGATCTCGCCCGAGGCGCCCGCGCCCACGATCGTCTTGTCGGACGCGACCTTGATCTCCTTGCCCTTGGGGTCCACCGGGATCGCCGCGGCCACCACAATGACGTAGGGCTCGGCGGCGGTCGCGTACTTCTCCAGGTCGGCGAGGGTCCGGACGGTCACCGTCCGCCCGCCCCGGCCGCCGTAGGTGCCCTTCTGGCCGTGGGCCTCGACCGACGCGAAACCGTCCGCGGTGTCGTCGGCCCAGGCCGGGGCGGGGGCCGCCGCGGCCTTCGGCTGCGCGTCCGCGCCGAACACCCCGAAGGCCGTGCCGTAGGCCATGGCCGCCGCGGCGGTCAGCGCCAGCGGAACACCTGCCACCAGGGCCGTCTTCTTCCGGCGGTGCCGTGCTCTGCCGGGGCCGTGCAGCTCAGTCATCCGTCTTTCCCGTCTCTGCGTGCGTGGGGGGCGCCCGTGTCCGGTGGAACGGGCCGCTGAGCAGTCGCCGCCGGATCACGAAAGGTTGCCGCCCCTCTTCGCCGGTGTCCCTCTAGCATCGGAAAAAGAGACGGAGAAACTTTCCGCGAGGTGTAGAGAACGCGCCGCCCGCTCCGACGTCCCCGGTGAGAGTCGCCCACGAGGGGTGACGGCGCGAACCGAGGAGAGACGCCATGAAGTATCTGGTGATGGTCCAGGGCTCCCAGGCCGACTACGACAGCATGTCGGGCAAGCCCTCCGGGACGAGCCCCGCCTGGAGCGAGCAGGAACTGCAGGCGATGTACGCGTTCATGAGCACCCTCAACGACGACCTCGCCGAGTCCGGTGAGCTCATCGACGGGCAGGGCCTGACCGAACCGGCGCGGGCCCGCGCGGTCAGCATCGGCAAGGACGGCCGGCCGGTGATCACGGACGGCCCCTACGGCGAGACGAAGGAGCTGCTCGCCGGGTACTGGCTCCTGGAGTGCGAGAGCCTGGAGCGGGTCACCGAGATCGCCGTGCGCATCGCGCGGTGCCCCGGCCCCGAGGGGGTCGTCGACCCGCCCGTGATCATCAGGCCCGTCCAGGGAGCCGGAGGCGAGTGCTGAGAGGTGCCGACGAGACCGAGGACCTGCTGCGCCGCCACGCGCCGCAGGTCCTCGGCGCGCTCGTACGCCGGTACGGGCACTTCGCCACCGCCGAGGACGCCGTGCAGGAGGCGCTGCTCGCCGCGGCCCGCCAGTGGCCGGACGAGGGTGTGCCGGACAATCCGCGCGGCTGGCTGATCCGGGTGGCCTCGCGCCGCCTCGTGGACCAGCTGCGCGCGGACGAGGCCCGGCGGCGGCGCGAGGAGGACGCGGCCCTGCTGACGCCGCGCGACGCGTTCACCGCTCCCCCGCCGGGCGAGAGCCGCGCCCCCTCCGACGACGACACCCTCACCCTGCTGTTCCTCTGCTGCCATCCGGCGCTCACCCCGGCCGCGCAGGTCGCCCTGACGCTGCGCGCCGTCGGCGGTCTGACCACGGCGGAGATCGCCCGCGCCCATCTGGCGCCGGAGGCGACGATGGCCCAGCGGATCAGCAGGGCGAAGGGGAGGATCAAGGGGGTGCCGTTCCGGCAGCCGGTCCCCGCCGACCGCGACGCACGCCTCGCCGTGGTCCTCCAGGTGCTGTACCTGATCTTCAACGAGGGGTACACCGCGACGTCCGGCGACGCCCTGCACCGCGCGGACCTGGCCCGTGAGGCGATCCGGCTGACCCGTGCCGTGCGCCGCCTGCTGCCCGGGGAGGGCGCGGTGACGGGCCTGCTCGCGCTGATGCTGCTCACCGAGGCCCGCACCGCCGCGCGGACCGGGCCGCACGGGGAGCTGATCCCGCTGGACGAGCAGGACCGCGGCCGCTGGGACCGGCGGGCGATCGCCGAAGGCACGGCGCTCGTGGAGGAGGCGCTGTCCCAAGGGCCGCCGGGCGCCTACCAGTTGCAGGCGGCGATCGCGGCCCTGCACGACGAGGCGGAGCGCGCCGAGGACACCGACTGGCCGCAGATCCTCGCCCTGTACGACGTTCTCGTACGCCGTGCCCCCGAGCCCATGGCCGGGCTCGGCCGGGCCGTGGCGTACGCGATGGCGCACGGGCCGCGCGCCGGGCTCGGTGAACTCGCGGCGCTGGAGGAGCAGTTGGGCGGACACTACCGCCTCGAAGCCGTGCGCGCCCATCTCCTGGAGAAGGCGGGCGACCGTGAGGGGGCGCTCGCCGCCTACCGTGCTGCGGCGAAGGGCACCCTCAGCGGACCCGAGGCGCACTACCTCCGGACGCGGGCCGCCCGGCTGCTGCCCTGAGCGGGGACCTGTCCCAGCGTGGCGCAGTGCTCGGCCACGGTGTCGGCGAAGGCGCGGGCCAGCGGGGTGAGCGCGTCCCAGCGGCGCACCGCCCAGCCCACCGTCAGCGGGGGCAGTCCGGGGACGGGCACCAGGCGCACGCCGCCGGAGGCGCCGCCGGGCAGCGCGGGGACCACGGCCCGGCCGGTGCCGAGCCCCGCGAGCAGGACGGCGGTGTCCCAGTCGGCGACGCTGGTGACCGCGGGCAGCTCCACGCCGGCCTCGGCGAGCCGCCGGTCGAGCTGGGCGCGGGAGGTCGAGTCGGCCGGTGGCGTGATGAGCTGCGCGGTGGCCAGCTCGCCGAGTTCGACGCACGCCCGGTCGGCGAGCGGATCACCGGCGCGTACGGCGAGGACCCACGGCAGCGCCACGACGGGCCGCTGCTCGATGCCGCGCACGGCCTCGCCGAGGGTGATCCAGGCCAGGTCCAGGTCGTCAGCGGCGAGCGCGTCGAAGCAGCCGCTGCTGGAGCCCGTGGTCCGGAACTCCAGGCCGACCCGCGGATGGCGCTCCCGGAAGCCGACGACGGCCTCGGCCATGAAGTGCCGCACGCTGGTGGCCCCGGTGGTCACCCGCACGGTGCCGCCGTCCCCGCGCGCCTGTTCCCGCAGCCGGCGCACGGCGAGGTCGATGCCGCCGATCCCGTCGGCGGCCGCCGCCGCGAGGACGCGCCCGGCCGGCGTCGGGACGACACCGCGCGCGTGCCGTTCGAGGAGGCTGACGCCGAACTCCTTCTCCAGACGTTTGACGTGCTGGCTCACGGCCGACTGCGTACAGGTCAGGTCGCGGGCGACGGCGCTGAGACTGCCCGCGCGGCACACGGCCACGAAGACACGGAGATCGTCGAGGGTCACGAAGGACGAAGTTATCGCTTGGAGGGATGCAAGCAAACCCGAGGATTGACTTGGGTTTTGGCCGTGGCGGAAGATCGTCACAGGTCCGGGCGGCGACCCGGAGACGGGCGTCGACCCGGGGCCCCGGCTCCGGCGAACCGGACCGAGGGCCGGGCGGAAAGGTGATGTGTGGAAGCGCTCGAAATGGTGGCGGTCGGAGCCGCCGGGGTCGCGGCCGGCGGACTCAACGCCGTGGTCGGCTCCGGCACCCTGATCACGTTCCCGACCCTGCTGGCCTTCGGCTGCCCGCCGGTGCTCGCCAACGTGTCGAACAACCTGGGCCTGGTGCCGGGCACGCTCAGCGCCGCGTACGGCTACCGGCGCGAGATGAAGGGGCAGGCCCGGCGCCTCGTGCGGTTCGGCGCGGCCTCGCTCATCGGCGGCCTGATCGGCGCGCTGCTCCTGCTCCGGCTGCCCGCCGACGCCTTCCAGGCGGTGGTGCCGGTGCTGATCCTGACCGCCTGCGTCCTGGTGGTGCTCCAGCCGTGGTTGAACCGGCGGATGAAGGAGCGCGGCGACAACGGCAGGCGCGACGGCGGCTTCCCGCTGTGGTGCGGCGTCCTCGTCACCGGCGTCTACGGCGGCTACTTCGGAGCGGCCCAGGGCGTGCTGCTCATGGGCCTCTTCGGCGCGTTCATCCTGGACGACCTCCAGCGGCTGAACGCCGCCAAGAACGTCCTCGCCTCACTCGTGAACGGCGTCGCCGCCGTCGTCTTCGTCCTCGTGGCGGACATCGACTGGACGATCGCCGGGATCATCGCCGCGGGGTCCACGGTCGGCGGGCTGGTGGGCGCCCGCTACGGCCGCCGGCTGCCGCCGGTCGCGATGCGCGGCTTCATCGTCGTCGTCGGCGTCACGGCGTCGGTGATCATGCTCGTGCGGTAGGCGTCACGCCCGCCCACGACCCCGGCCGACGCCGTGGACCAGGGCACTCTCCGGATGGTTTATCATTGAACATGAAGAGGCTCCGACCGAGATTCCCCCGTCCGGTCGGAGCCACTTCTCATTCCGGCGCCGCCTCGGACGCCACGGCCTCCCCCGCTGTCACGGACTTTCCCCGTTTTCACGCCTTGGGGGGCGAATATGCCGACCCCGGCGTGCCCCACGAGTCGGGGCGGCATCATGCGTCCATGAACGGTGCCAAGCCTGTACAGGTCGTGTTCACGCCCGAGGAGTACGCCACGGTCCTGCGGCGCGCGGACGGGCTCGGGGTGCCGGTCGCCGAGTACATACGCCGCGCGGCGACCGTTCCGGCCGAGGGGCGGCCCGAGCCGTGCCAGGCGGCGGACGCCCGGCGCGGGGCGCCCGTGCCGCCGGTCGAGCTGGGGGCCCGGGGGACGCCGGCCCTGCGGCGGTTCCTCGACACGCTCGCGGCAGCCGCCGAGCCCGTGGAGTGGGCCCCGGGGGATCAGGAGAGCGCCAGCTCCGGCCGGTAGAGGTCGAGCCAGAGCGCGAGGTCCAGGGTGCGCTCCAGGTCGCTCCGCGAAGCCTGGGTGATCTGCGGCGCCTCCCGCCCGGCGGCACGGGCCGCCCGCTCCCTGTCCACCAGGTCGAAGACCGGGTGCCCCGGCGTGGCGAGGAGGTCCTTGACGTGCCCTTGCAGGGCGAGCGCGTACTTGGGGTCCTGCGTGGAGGGATAGGGGCTCTTGACCCGGTCGTACACGGACCGGGGCAGCACGTCCGCGGTCGCCTCGCGCAGCAGGCTCTTCTCCCTGCCGTCGAACGACTTCAGCGCCCAGGGCGTGTTGTAGACGTACTCGACGAGCCGGTGGTCGCAGAACGGCACCCGCACCTCCAGGCCGACGGCCATGCTGGCGCGGTCCTTGCGGTCGAGCAGGATGCGCACGAAGCGGGTCAGGTGCAGATGGCAGATCTCGCGCATCCGGTACTCGAAATCGCTCTCGCCGTCCAGGCGCCGGATGCCGTCGACGGCCGTCGCGTAGCCGTCCTTGACGTACGCGGGCAGGTCGAGCGCGGCGGTCAGGTCGCGGCGCAGCACGCCGGAGTCGTCCCCGAAGTGGTCGGCGAGCCGCACCAGCCAGGGGAAGGTGTCGGCCGTGCGCGCGCTCTCGTCGAAGAACTGCAGATAGCCGCCGAAGACCTCGTCCGCTGACTCCCCGGAGAGCGCGACCGTGGAGTGCTCGCGGATGGCGCGGAAGAGGAGGTAGAGGGAGGCGTCCATGTCGCCGAAGCCCACGGGGATGTCGCGCGCGCGGATCATGTGGGCGCGGACGCCGGGATCGGCGAGCGCGTGGGAGTCGAGGACGATGTCGCGGTGCTCGGTGCCCGCCGCCTCGGCCACGTCGTGCACATACGGGGTGTCGGGGGTGGCCCGCAGCGCGTCGGCGACGAAGTTGTCGGTCTGCCCCACGAAGTCGACGGCGAAGCTGCGCACCGTCTCGCCCTGCTCGGCGAGCTGCCGCGCGGCGAGCGCCGTCATCGCCGAGGAGTCGAGGCCGCCGGAGAGCAGGGTGCAGCGCGGCACGTCCGAGACGAGCTGGCGGCGCACGATGTCCTCCAGGAGCTCGCGCACCCTGGCGATGGACGCCTCGCGGCCGTCGGTGTGGGGCCGGGTCTCCAGCTCCCAGTAGACGTGCCGGCGCAGCCCCGAGCGGTCGACCGTGACGACGGTGCCGGGCTCGACCTCGCGCATGCCGTCCCACACGGCGTGGCCCGGCGTCTTGACCATGGTGAAGAGCTCGCGCAGCCCGTCGAGGCCGACCCGGCGGCGAGCCAGCGGATTGGCGAGGATCGCCTTGGGCTCGGAGCCGAAGAGGACGCCGTCCGGGGTCTCGTAGCAGTAGAAGGGCTTGATGCCCATGCGGTCGCGGACCATGACCAGCTTGTCGTGCCGGGCGTCCCAGACGGCGAAGGCGTACATGCCGTTGAGCCGCTCGGCGAGGGCCTCGCCCCACTCCAGATAGCCGCGCAGCACGACCTCGGTGTCCGACTCCGTGGTGAAGCGGTGCCCGCGGCCGGCCAGTTCCCGCCGGAGCTCGGCGTAGTTGTAGGTCTCGCCGGAGTAGACGAGGGCGACCGTACCGGCCGGGGTCTCGACGGTCATGGGCTGGCGGCCGCCCGGCAGGTCGATGATCGCGAGCCGGCGGTGCCCGAGGGCCGCGGGCCCGTCGGCCCAGGTGCCCCGGTCGTCGGGTCCGCGGCAGGACATCGTCTCCGTCATGGCGTCCACGGTGCTTGACGCGGCCGTCAGATCACGGTCGAAGGAGACCCAGCCGGTGATGCCACACATGTGCTTCCTCCTGCTCGCCATATAGATGTAAAGAACACCTATATGGCCGAGCGTGCGCCGTGCCTCGCGTCCGGTCAACACCGCGTCGACACGACGACCGCCGCCACCCCCACGATTTCGGACGCACTCCGCCGGGGCCGGTGGCCACCACGGGCCCGTGCCGGCCACCGACCCGCGGCTTCACCGGTCGCCGACATGGCGGAAGGAAGGATTCCGGCCATCGGCAAAGAATTGTCAACCATGCGCGGGGTCCACCGCGGCGGCCCGGCGCAGCAACTCCTCCGCGTCGCGCCTCGCCTGCTCGATCGCGCCGGGGAAGACCCGCAGGCCGCTCGCGACGAGTGCGCCCTCGTGCAGCAGCATCAGCGTCCGGCCCAGGCGTTCGGCGCCGCGCGGCACGACCTCGGCGGCCAGACCCGTGAAGAGGCCCAGCATCCACGCCTTCTGACCGGCGATGATCGCGTACGCGGGGTGGGCGGGGTCGCTGATCTCGGCGTGGGCGTTGACCATGCCGCACCCCTTGGCCATGTGGCCCACCGCCCAGTCGCGTGAGGCGGCGAAGACGGCGACGGCCTTGTCGCGGGGCGTCGGCGCCGCGTCCAGATACCCGGCGAGGAAGACCCGCCAGCGCTCGTCCCGGTCCGCGAGGTATTCGACGACGATCTGCTCCTTGGACCCGAACCGGTCGTAGAGCGTCTTCTTCGTCACGCCCGCCTCGGCGGCGATCAGGTCCACGCCGACGGCGTGGATGCCGCGGTCGTAGAAGAGCCGCGCCGCCGCGCCGAGCACGCGGCGCGCCCCCGGCGTCATGGTGACGCGCCGGGGCGCGACGGCCTCCCTCGCGTCACCCTTGCCCGCGCCGCCGCCCACGCGGTCCGTTCCCTCGGTCATACCCCCATGGTAGACCGAACGGTTTACCCGGCTGGTTACACTCGAAGGCAAGCAGGTATACAGATCGGTCTACTTCAGCCGCCCCGGGACCGCTCGGCACGGTGGCGGCACTCCCCGACGAGGAGGAGCACCCATGAACATCCTGTTGTCGGCCGCGTTCGTGCTGACCTGGAGCTCCGGTTTCATCGGGGCCAAGCTCGGAGCGGGCAGCGCGTCCGCGGTCACGGTGCTGATGTGGCGCTTCCTGCCGCTGGCCGTCGTCCTGGGACTCGTCGCCGCCACGCTGACGCGGGCGGCCTGGCGGGGTGTGTCGGCCCGTGACCTCGGGCGGCAGGCCCTGGTGGGCGCGCTGTCGCAGAGCGGCTATCTCCTGACGGTCTACTACGCCATCCAGCTCGGCGTCTCCAGCGGCACCACCGCGCTGATCGACGGGACCCAGCCACTCGTCGCGGGCGCGCTGGCGGGGCCACTGCTCGGACAGTTCGTCAGCCGCACCCAGTGGGTCGGCCTCGGCCTCGGCGTGACCGGCGTCGCGATCGTGACAGCGGCGGACTTCGCCGAGGGCGGCGACACCGCGTGGTGGGCCTACCTCGTCCCGTTCCTCGGGATGTTCTCGCTGGTGGCGGCGACATTCCTGGACCGGCGCGCGCCGAGGTCCATGCGGCCGGCCGTGTCCATGACGGTGCACTGCGCCACCAGCGCCGCCATCTTCACCGCGCTCGCCCTGGCGGCCCGGGCCGCGACGCCGCCGGCCGAGGCGTCCTTCTGGGTGGCGATCGCCTGGCTGGTGGCGCTCTCCACCTTCGGCGGCTACGGCCTGTACTGGCTGATCCTGCGGCGCTCCGGCGTCACCCAGGTCAACACGCTGATGTTCCTCATGGCGCCGGTGACGGCCCTGTGGGGCGCCCTCATGTTCGGTGAGCCCTTCGGGGTCCGGACGGCGCTGGGCCTGGCCGTCGGGCTCGCCGCCGTGCTCGTCGTGCGGCGCGGTGCGGCGACCCCCCGTCCGACGGCCGCGGTGGAGGCGGCCCGGCCGGTCACCCGGGGGTCAGAAAGGCCTGCACGACGGGTGCGTAGCGGTCGGTGACGTCGTCGATGGCCGCCTCGCGCAGGCGGGGGCCGCGAGCGATGCCATACATCACGCCCAGGCCGATCAGTGTGCCCACGGCCAGCTCGGCCCGCAGCCCCGCGTCCGCTCCCGAGAGGCGCTCGCCGAGCCGATCGACCACCTGGGCGCGGAAGTTGGCGCGCAGGATGTCGCCCTGCTCTCCGTGCAGCGGGGCGAAGACGATGCGCAGGATGGGGTCGGCGCCGCGCTCGGCCTGGCCGGTCAGCAGATGGCGGACCATGTGGCGGCCGAGGTCTGCGAGCGGCGCGTCGAGGAAGGCCAGGGCGTCCGACTCGAAGGACATGACGTGGGAGAACAGGGCGTCCTTGTTGCCGAAGTACTTCAGGATCAGCGGGGCGCTGACCCCGGCCCGTTCCGCCACCGCCTTCAGGGTGATGTCACCGTGCGCGTGCCGCGCGAGCAGATACCGGGCGGCGCGGATGATGGCGGCCTTGGACGCCTCGGAGTCCCTGCGGCCACCCGCGCCCGGCCCCGCCGGGCCCTTCGCCGACGTGGTGGTGCCCCTTCTCCCCACGGTCACGCTCACGTTCCTTCCAGGGCCGTCTCCTGGGCGGGCCCGCCGCTGCCGCCGGGCTCCCGCGCCTCTTCGGGGACCGCTTCCGAGGGTATGGCCAAGGCCGCGGCGCACGCGACGAGCGCGACCGCGCCCGCCATGGCGAAGGCGACCTGATAACCGCCGAGCGTGGGGATCGGCGTACCCTCCACCACCGTGCTGTGGCCGACGAGCACGGCGGCGACGGCCGCGCTGCAGACGCTCTGGCCGATGGTCCTCATCAGGACGTTCACCCCGTTCGCGGAGCCCGTCTGCCCGATCGGCACGGCCCGCAGGATGAGGGTGGGCAGCGCCGAGTACGCGAGGGTGGTCCCCGCCGACACGACGGCCGCGCCCAGCATGACGGCCCACAACTCCGTGCTGTCGGCGATGCGCACGCCATACCCGAGGGCCATGACCAGCGCCCCGGCGGCGAGGGTGATCCGGGGTCCGCGCCTGGTGGAGACGCGGGCCGACACCGGGGAGAGGGCGAGCATGATCATGCCGTTGGGCAGCAAGCAGAGGCCGGTCGCGACGATCGAGAGCTCCAGGCCGTACCCGCCGGCGGCGGGCGCCTGCACCAGCTGGGCGGTGACCAGGGAGTTGGCGTAGAAGGCGAACCCGGCGAGCAGCGCGGCCACGTGCGGCAGCGCCACGCTCCGCCCGGCGGCCAGGCGCAGATCGACCAGCGGCTGTTCCGTGCGCCACTGCGTCCGCCACCACACCGCGAGGATGGCGAGGGCCCCGGCGAGCAGCGCGAGGACCGGCGCGCTCCCCCACCCCCACCGGCCGCCCTGCGACACGGCGAGCAGCAGGCAGACCAGGCCTGCCGCGAGCCCGAGCGCGCCGAGGACGTCGAACCGGCCGGGCGAGCGCACCGGCGACTCCCGCACGGTCCACCAGGCCAGGCCGAGGCCGAGGGCGCCCAGGGCGGCCGTCGCCCAGAACATGGCGTGCCAGTCCGCGTACTGGACGATGAGCGCGGCCAGCGGAAGCCCGAGCGCGGCCCCGATGCCCACGGTGGAGCTCATCAGGGCGACGGCGGAACCGGTGCGCTCCGGCGGCAGTTCGTCGCGGAGGATGCTGATGGACAGCGGCACCACGCAGGCGGCGGCTCCCTGGAGGGCGCGGGCGGCGATCAGCAGCCGGATGTCGGAGGTCAGTGCGCACAGCACGGAACCGGCGGTCATCAACCCGAGGGCGAGCAGCAGTACGCGGCGCTTGCCGTACATGTCGCCGGCGCGGCCGAGCACGGGCGTGAGGACGGCGCCGGCCAGCAGCGTGGCGGTGACCAGCCAGGAGACGGCGTCCGGTGAACTGGCGGTCAGCCGGGGCAGATCGGGCAGGAGCGGGACGACGACGGTCTGCGTGACGGCCATCAGGGTGCCGCCGAAGGCGAGGACGGGGACGGCCAGGCGGGCGCGTAACCCCCACACTTCGCCTGATATCGGGACGGGCTCCATCAGCGCTCCCCCGCGGGCCGAGGTGAATCTGAATTCACCATAGCGAGTGAATGGGAATTCACCAGAGGGCCCGTGGCATCGGAAGGCGGCATGTGCCCCGTGCGCATGCCACCGGATCCCTGCCGGACCGGTCTGGCGTGAACCCGCGCACCCGGGCGCCCGACCCATGCCCGTATGGCCAACATCGGCTCCTGTCCGGAAGCTTCACGGGCAGCCGGAGAGCTGTGTTCGAACGGCTTCGGTCATACTGCGGCGCATGAACCGACTCCGCATCGGCCTGGTCGGCACCGGCCCCTGGGCCACCGCCACCCACGCCCCCGCTCTGGCCAAGCACTCCGACATCGACTTCAGCGGCGTATGGGGCCGCAGGCCCGAGGCGGCGGCCACGCTCGCCGCCGCCCACGGCACCTCCGTGCACGAGGACGTCGACCAACTGTTCGCGGCCAGTGACGCCGTGGCGTTCGCCGTGCCACCGGACGTACAGGCCCCGCTCGCCGAGCGGGCCGCCGCCGCGGGCTGCCATCTGCTCCTCGACAAGCCGGTGGCCACGACGCCCGAGGCCGGACGCCGGCTCGCGCAGGCGGCCGAGCGCGCGCACGTGGCGTCCGTGGTCTTCTTCACCCTGCGCTTCGCCGAAGTGACCTCGGCATGGCTCGACGAGCAGCGCGCCATGGACGGCTGGTACACCGGCCGCGCCGACTGGTACGGCTCCTTCTACACACCCGAGGGAAACACGCTGTTCTCCTCCCCGTGGCGGGAGAGCCGGGGCGGCCTGTGGGACGTGGGCCCGCACGCGCTGTCGATGCTGCTGCCGGTCCTCGGCGACGCGAGCGAGGTGGCCGCGGCCCGCGGCCCCGGCGACACCGTCCACCTGATCCTGCGGCACACCAGCGGCGCGTCCAGCACGGCGGCGCTCAGCCTGACGGCGCCGGAGAAGGGCACGGGCCTGACGGTGGAACTGCGCGGTGAGAACGGCGTCTTCGTGATGCCGCCGTGGGAGCGCTCCGACGAGGCCATCGGCAACGCGATCGACGCCCTGCTCTCGGCCGTGCGCACCGGTACGCCCGATCCGTGCGATATCCGGTTCGGACTGCGCGTCACGGAGATCCTGGCGCAGGCGGAGGAGCGGATCGCCGCCACCTGAGACGAGTGAGCGTCACTTCCGCTCGAGAGAACGGGGACGCCCGCGGGCGGTCGGTACCGTGGCCGCTACGTAATGGCGAGTGACGGCACCGACCGCAGCCGGCGGGCCCATGGGGCCGGTACGGGAAGAAGCCCTGTGCGGTTCCCCGCTTGCCCTGTTTCCGCTCACAACGAGCGGAATACGAACAACCGTTCCGCACACTTCCCGGATCGACCCGGAAGGCCCCGGGGGTACCCGACGCCGGGGAATTTCAGCCATTCTCTGACTCCCCGGACAAGACACCCCACAGTTGTGCCCGCGCACTCGCCGACGATCAAAGGTGCAGGTCGGCGAGGTCGCGCCCACCATGATGCCGCAGCGCCTGATCGTTTTCTTCGGGCAATGTTTACTCCCAAAGAAGGTGTGAATATTTAGACTGCTGATGCTCCAACTCGGCGTGTACAAGAGGGATTACCCACCATGAACAAGACGGCGCTCCGCGCACTGCTCCGCGAACGACGCGCCCTCATCGCCCCCGAATCGCACGGCTTCTCCCGGCCCAGCGGTCAGGGCCGACGCGCGCCCGGTCTCTCCCAGCACCAGGTCGACCAGTTGCTGCACCGCACGTTCGGCACGTATCACCGTCTCGAATCGGGCAACTACCCCAACGCGCCCACCACGCTCCTGCGCGACGTGGCGCGCCTCTTCGGCCTGAACGAGCAGGAGTGGGTCTCCCTCAACCGCTACGCGCTGCTTCAAGACCCGCCGGGACCGCTGCACCTCTCCTCCGGCAAGGAGGTCCCCGGGGTGTGGCAGGAGGCGGTCGACGGGATCTCCCACATGGCCTACGTGACCGACGCCTCCTGGGACATGCTCGCCTACAACGAGCCGCTGGCCGAGATGTTCCCCGACGGAAACGTTCCCGCGAACGTGATGCGCTGGATGGTCCTCGACCCCGACGGCCGGCGCGCGCTGATGGACTGGCACGCCTCGTGGGCCCCCATGGTGCTCCCCCAGCTCCGGGCCGCGCTCGCCTCCAGGCCCGAAGACGACACCCTCTGCCAGATCGAGAAGGAAGTGCTCGCCGATCCCGAGACCTCGGCCCTCTACCGCACGGGCGTCTCCCATCCCCACCCCGACGGTGACGAGCGCCCCCTGCTCCACCCCGCCCAGGGCCCCGGCTGGGTCACCATGTGCACGGCCCAGCCGATGACCGCGCCCGGCGCCCGGCTCATGATCCTCGTGTTCCACCCCGGAGAGTTCCGCTCCCATCAGCGCGTGCCCATGCTCCGGGCCGTCTGAGCCCCTCCCGCCTCCCCCTGCGTCCGCGCTCACGTGGGAAGACGCGTTCGTGACGGTGAAGTACGTTGTGCCGCACCCGAACGTCTTCACGGCCCCATGGGAGTCGCACCGTGCCCGCTCACGTCTCAAGACCGCAGACCGTCGTCGGCGATCACAAGGTCACCACGGCGGAGATAGCCGACGACATCCGCGCTCACCACGCGGGCCACCCCCGGCTCCGGGCGATCCTCCGCGTCGTCGAGAACTGCGGTGTGCGCACCAGGAACTTCACCCGCCCCCTCAACGCCCCCACCGTGTCGGGCGCGGCCGACATCGGCGAACGAGCCCGCGCCGCCTTCGCCGACGCCCTCGACATGTCCGAACGCGCCGCCGCGGCAGCCCTGCGGACCGCCGGTCTCGCGGCGCGCGACATCGACGCGATCGTCACCACGCACAGCACGGGCTGGTCCGTCCCCAACCTCGACGTCCACCTCATCGCCCGGCTCGGTCTGCGCCCCACGGTCCGCCGCGTCGCGCTGACCACGCTGGCCTGCCCCGGCGGCACCCACTGCCTGATGCGGGCCGCCGACATGGTCGCCGCCCGGCCCGGCAGCAAGGTCCTCGTGGTCGCCGCCGAGGTCATCTCCAGCGTCTACCACCACTCCGACACGGGCATCGAGTCGATGATCTACAAGGCTCTCTTCGGGGACTCCGCCGCCGCCGCGGTCGTCAGCGACACCCCGCTCGGCCCGGGGATCGCGATCGAGGACTCCTTCGAGTACGTGCTGCCGGACAGCGTCGACCGGCAGCGGGGCCGGATCTCCCCCGACGGGTTCCACTTCGACTCCACCAAGAAGGCCCTGACGGCGGCCGACGACGCGCTGCCCGCGCTCACCGAGTGGGTCGGCACGGAGCAGGTGGACTTCGCCGCCATCCACCCGGGCAGCCTGCGCATCATCGCCGACACCGCCGCCGCGCTCGGCCTCGACGACCACGCGGCGCGGCACTCCACGGACACCCTGTGCGACGAGGGCAACCTCGGCGGGGTCAGCATCCTCCGCGTCATCGAGCGCACGCACGCGGCGCCCCCGGCCGACCGCGCGCGCGGCGTCGTCGTGGCCTTCGGCCCCGGCTTCTCCACCGCCGCGCTCCGCTGCCACTGGCACGCCTGAGCCCGCCGCCACGGCGGCCGAAAACCGTTTGCCGCACGACGGCTCCCCTGCTGAAGTGCCCCCCATGGATCAAGCAGCGGTGCTCGCCGCCTACGACCGGCAGATCAGACGCGAGGCGCGGAGCGAGAGCCCGGGCGCGAGGATCGAGCGGGGCGGCGGTGTCGTCCGGCAGACCGGCTCGGAGCAGGACTGGAACGGCGTCCTGTGGTCGGACGTGGACGCGACGACGGCCGACGCCGTGATCGCGGAGCAGGTGCGCCACTTCACGGCGGTGGGCCGCGAGTTCGAGTGGAAGCTGCACTCCTACGACCGCCCGGACGACCTCGCCCAGCGCCTCCTGGCGGCCGGCTTCGTGGCCGAACCCACGGAGACGGTGATGGTCGCCGAGGCGGACCGCCTGCCCGACGGGCCCCAGCTGCCCGACGGCGTGCGGCTGGTGGACGTGACGGACGAGGCGGGCGCCCGGCTCATGTCACAGGCGCACCTCGCGGCGTTCGGCGCCGCCGACGCGGCCCTGAGCGAGCAGCTCGGCAAGCGGGTCCTCGCCCAGCTCGCCGAGACCCCGGACGACATCGTCGCGGTGGTCGCCATGGCCGGTGACCGGCCGGTCTGCGGCGCCCGCGCCGAGTTCCGCCCCGGCGCCGACTTCGCGGGCCTCTGGGGCGGCGGCACCGCTCCCGAGTGGCGCGGGAAGGGCATCTACCGGGCGACGGTGGCCCACCGCGCCCGTATCGCCGTCGAGCGCGGCTACCGCTACCTCCAGGTCGACGCCTCCGAGGACAGCCGCCCGATCCTGGACCGCCTGGGCTTCACCACCCTGTGCACGACCACCCCGTACGTCCACACGCCCTAGCGGATCGGCATGCCTGACAGCGTCCGGGCGATGACGAGGCGCTGGATCTCGCTCGTTCCCTCGAAGATGGTGTAGATCGCCGCGTCGCGGTGCATGCGCTCCACCGGGTACTCGCGCGTGAAGCCGTTGCCGCCGAGGATCTGCACGGCCTGCGCGGTGACCTTCTTGGCGACCTCGCTCGCGTACAGCTTGGACATGGAGCCCTCGGCCGACTCGAACTTCTTGCCGGTGCTCGCCATCCACGAGGCGCGCCACACCAGGAGGCGGGCCGCGTCGATCTGCGTGCGCATGTCGGCGAGCTGGAAGGCGACTCCCTGGTTGTCGATGATCGGGCGGCCGAACTGGGTGCGGGTCCTGGCGTACTCCAGGGCCTCCTCGTACGCGGCGCGCGCCGTGCCGACCGCCATGGCGCCGACCGCGGGGCGGGACGCCTCGAAGGTGGCCATCGCGGCGTTCTTGACGCGCTCGCCGCCGCTCCTGGCGCGCTCACGCGCGCGTGCCAGGCGCTCGTCCAGCTTGTCCTTGCCGCCGAGCAGGCAGTGGCCGGGAATCCGCACGTCCTCCAGGACGACCTCGGCGGTGTGCGAGGCGCGGATGCCGTGCTTCTTGAACTTCTGGCCCTGGGAGAGGCCGGGGGTGGCGGGCGGGACGATGAAGGAGGCGTGGCCCTTCGAGCCGAGGTCGGGGTCGACGACCGCGACGACGACGTGGACGTTGGCTATGCCGCCGTTGGTCGCCCAGGTCTTGGTGCCGTTGAGAACCCACTCGTCCTTGGCCTCGTCGTAGACGGCGCGGGTGCGCATGGCGGCGACGTCGGACCCGGCGTCGGGCTCGGAGGAGCAGAAGGCGGCGACCTTGACGTCGTTCGCGTCGCCGTACATCTGCGGTATCCAGGTGCCGACCTGCTCCTCGGTGCCGTTGGCGAGCACGCCGACGGCGGCGAGGCCGGTGCCCATGATGGACAGGCCGATGCCGGCGTCACCCCAGAAGATCTCCTCGGTGGCCATGGGGATGCCGAGACCCGTGGGGTCGAAGAACTGCTGGGCATAGAAATCCAGCGAATAGATCCCGAGCTTCGCCGCTTCCTGGATGATGGGCCAGGGAGTCTCCTCGCGCTCGTCCCATTCGGCGGCCGCGGGGCGGATCACCTCGGCGGCGAATCCGTGGAGCCAGTCCCGGACCTCCTTCTGTTCGTCGTTGAGCTCCATGGTGAACTCGGCCATGACCCCTCCAGGACCTGCGATCAACTGCCACGTTACTTGCGGTAACCGCAGTGTGTTACCGGCCAGTAGCCGATGTCAACTCCCGGCAGCCCGTTCGATGCGGAGGGCGCTCAGAGTGTTACGTTGCGCGTGCGTCACCTCATCAGCACGGGCGGGGAGAAACCATGGAGACCACTCAGCGGACCGATCAGCAGCGGTCCGCCGAGCGCCGTCGGCGCGAGCTGCTCGAAGCCGCGGACCGGGTGGTGCTGCGCGACGGGCCGGGCGCGTCGATGAACGCCATCGCGGCGGAGGCCGGCATCACCAAGCCGATCCTCTACCGCCACTTCGGCGACAAGGGCGGGCTCTACGCCGCGCTCGCCAAGCGGCACACGGACGCGCTGCTCGAAGCCCTGCGCGCCGCGCTCGACGCCCCCGCCGAGCGCAGGGAGCGCGTCGAGGCGACCCTCGACACCTACCTCGCGGCCATCGAGGCACGCCCCCAGGTCTACCGCTTCCTGATGCACCCCGCGGAGGCCCCCTCCCCCGGCGACCAGGGCTTCGACGTCGGCGTGCACTCCACGCCCCTGCTGCGCCGCCTCGGCGAGGAGCTGGCCGAGGTCATCGAGGAGCGCGTCGACCTCGGCCCGGAGGGCGCGCAGCTCGCCCGCGTCTGGGGGCACGGCATCGTCGGCATGATGCACGCCGCGGGCGACTGGTGGCTGGGCGAACGCCCCTGCCCGCGCGCGGAGTTGGTGCGCAGCCTGGCCGATCTGCTCTGGGGCCGGCTGGCCGCGGCGGGCAACCGCGTGGGTGGCCCCGGGTTCTGAGCGGGCGTGCGTCAGACGGTGTTCCAGGACGCCCGCGCGGCGGCCCGCAGCACGCGGCGGCGGCGCCAGCCGGTGACGCGGTCGGTGTAGACCGAGCCCTCCAGGTGGTCGCACTCGTGCTGGAGGCAGCGCGCGAACCAGCCGGTCCCGTGCACCCTCACCGGCTCGCCGCGCACGTCGACCCCCTCGACCACGGCGTGGTCGAAGCGCGGCGTGCCCGCCTCCAGGCCCGGCAGCGAGAGGCAGCCCTCGGGGCCGCGCACCGTCTCGCCGTCGGCCTCGACGAGGCGGGCGTTGATCACGTGCCCGAGGTGACGGACGTCATCGTCGTCCGGGCAGTCGTACACGAACACCCGCTTGCCGACGCCGATCTGGTTCGCCGCCAGGCCCACCCCCTGGGCCGCGTACATCGTCGCGAACATGTCCTCGACCAGACGCGCCAGTCCGGGCCCGAAGTCGGTGACCTCCTCGCAGGCCGTGTGGAGCACGGGGTCACCGAGCAGGGTCAGAGGTCGTACGCGCCCCGAGGCGCCCGGGATCGAGCCGTGTCGCATGGCGGCAAGAGTACGGTCCATGGAGAGGAGCGGCGCCGAGGTGGTGCCGCTGTTCGGGCTTGTCGGCGGATCTCGATAGGCTGAGCAGAGAAACGATGCCGGGGGCAGGCGCGGCGCCGTACGCAAGGAGGATCTCGACAGATGTCAGGCAACACGGACCCGCTGTCGCCGCGGGCCAAGCTGGCCGTGACGGCGGGCAAGGCGGCCGCGGCGGTGTCGCGCGCGGCCGGCCGCGGCAGCGGATCGGTGATCGGCGGAAAGGTCGCGCTCCGGCTCGACCCCGAGCTGCTCGGTCGGCTCGCCACACACCTGGACGTGGTCCTCGTGTCGGCCACCAACGGCAAGACGACCACCACACGCCTGATCGCGGAGGCACTGCGGGCCAGCGGCCCGGTCGTGTCCAACGCCCTGGGTGCGAACATGCCCGCGGGAATCACCTCGGCGCTCGCCGGCGGCTCCGACGCCAAGTACGGCGTGATCGAGGTCGACGAGAAGTACCTCGCGGGCGTCGCCCGTGACGTGGACCCGAAGGCCATCGCGCTCCTGAACCTCTCGCGCGACCAGCTCGACCGCGCCGCGGAGACCCGCATGCTCGCCGAGAAGTGGCGCGAGGGCCTGTCCGGCTCCAAGGCCGTGGTCGTCGCCAACGCCGACGACCCCCTGGTCGTCTGGGCGGCCTCCTCCTCGCCGAACGTGGTGTGGGTGGCCGCGGGCCAGGAGTGGAAGGACGACGCCTGGTCCTGCCCGTCCTGCGGCGGCGTCATGCAGCGCCCCGGTGACGACTGGTTCTGCGGTGAGTGCGGCTTCCGCCGCCCCGCCCCGAGCTGGGTGCTCTCCGGTGACCACGTCCTCGACCCGCACGGCTCGGCGTGGCCGATCCACCTGCAGCTCCCCGGCCGCGCCAACAAGGCCAACGCCACCTCGTCGGCCGCCGTCGCCGCCGTCTTCGGGGTGCCGCCGCAGGTCGCCCTGGAGCGGATGTACCAGGTGCAGGCCGTCGCGGGCCGCTATGACGTCGTGCAGTTCCAGGGCCGTGACCTGCGGCTGCTGCTCGCGAAGAACCCCGCTGGCTGGCTGGAGACGTTCTCGCTGATCGACCCGCCGCCGACCCCGGTGATCCTGTCGGTGAACGCCCGCGGCGCGGACGGCACGGACACCTCCTGGCTCTGGGACGTCGACTACACCCGTCTCGCCGGTCACCCGATCTTCGTCCTCGGCGACCGCAAGCTGGACCTCGCGGTGCGCCTGGAGGTCGCGGGCCTGGACTTCCGGGTCTGCGAGACCGTCGACGAGGCGGTGCAGCTCGCCCCGCCCGGACGCATCGAGACGATCGCGAACTACACCGCGTTCCAGGACCTGCGCCGCCGCGTCGGCAACTGATCCCCACCGGCCCCCTGAGAAAATCGTAGGGACGAATGAGCATGAGCGACAACAGCCTGCGGCTGGTGTGGGTCTACCCCGACCTGCTGAGCACGTACGGAGACCAGGGCAACGCCCTGGTGGTGGAGCGCCGCGCCCGCCAGCGCGGCCTCCAGGTCGAGCGCTACGACGTGCGCAGCGACCAGCCGGTGCCCACCTCCGGTGACATCTACCTGATCGGCGGCGGCGAGGACCGGCCGCAGCGCCTCGCGGCCGAGCGGCTGCGCCGCGACGGCGGCCTCCAGCGGGCCGTGGGCAACGGCGCGATCGTCTTCTCGGTCTGCGCCGGGTACCAGATCCTCGGCAACGAGTTCATCAACGACCTCGGCCAGCGCGAGCCGGGCCTCGGCCTGCTCGACGTGGTCTCCACCCGCGGCGAGGGCGAGCGGTGTGTCGGTGACGTCCTCGCCGACATCGACCCGCAGCTCGGCCTGCCCTCGCTGACGGGCTTCGAGAACCACCAGGGCATCACCCACGTCGGCCCGGCGGCCCGCCCCTTCGCCCGCGTGACGCTCGGCCGGGGCAACGGCACGGGCGACGGCACCGAGGGCGCGTACAACGGCACGGTCTTCGGCACGTACATGCACGGTCCCGTCCTCGCCCGCAACCCGCTGATCGCGGACCTGCTCCTCAAGCTGGCCCTCGATGTGAACGCGCTGCCGCCCACGGACGACCGGTGGTACGAGGCGCTGCGCGCCGAGCGCATCGCCTCCGCGCAGCAGCCCGCCTGAGCCGGTGCGAGACCACCGGCCGGGGGCCCGCCTGACGCCCCGCCCGCACATGTGAGCGGGGGCGTCCAGCCCTCGGACGCCAGATGCGGCCCGGCCCCCCGCCGCCTATAGGGTGGCGGGAACTCAACCGGACGACGTGGTCCGGTCATCGGCCCACGTTGCAAAGGTATTCCGGGCTATGCGCATTGGTGTCCTGACCTCCGGCGGCGACTGCCCCGGCCTGAACGCCGTCATCCGCTCCGTCGTGCACCGCGCGGTGGCGGACCACGGGGACGAGGTCATCGGCTTCCACGACGGCTGGAAAGGCCTCCTGGAATGCGACTACCGCAAGCTCGACCTCGACGCGGTGGGCGGCATCCTCGCCCGCGGCGGGACGATCCTCGGCTCCTCACGGGTACAGCCCGCGCACCTGCGTGACGGCGTGGAGCGGGCCAAGGGCCACGTCGCCGACCTCGGCCTGGACGCGATCATCCCGATCGGCGGCGAGGGCACGCTGAAGGCGGCCCGGCTGCTCTCCGACGCGGGCCTGCCCATCGTCGGCGTGCCCAAGACGATCGACAACGACATCGCGGTCACCGACGTGACCTTCGGTTTCGACACCGCCGTGGGCGTGGCGACCGAGGCGCTCGACCGGCTGAAGACCACCGCCGAGTCGCACCAGCGCGTCCTCATCGTCGAGGTCATGGGGCGGCACACCGGCTGGATCGCGCTGCACTCCGGCATGGCCGCGGGCGCGCACGCCGTCGTCGTGCCCGAGCGCCCCTTCGACATCGAGGAGCTGACCGAGAAGGTCGGCGCGCGGTTCGCGGCGGGCAAGAAGTTCGCGATCGTCGTGGCCGCCGAGGGCGCCAAGCCCCGCGAGGGCTCCATGGAGTTCGACGTGGGCGGCAAGGACGTCTACGGCCACGAGCGGTTCGCCGGCATCGCCCGGCAGCTCTCCCTCGAACTGGAGCAGCGCCTCGGCAAGGAGGCCCGTCCGGTCATCCTCGGGCACGTCCAGCGCGGCGGCACCCCGACCGCGTACGACCGGGTCCTCGCGACGCGCTTCGGGTGGCACGCGGTGGAGGCGGCGCACCGCGGCGAGTTCGGCAAGATGACGGCGCTGCGGGGCACCGACATCACCATGGTGTCGCTCGCGGAGGCCGTGGAGACGCTGAAGACCGTGCCCGACGAGCGGTACGCCGAGGCGGAGTGCGTGCTGTAGGTCCGTTGCTCGTTGTACTACTCGCCCCCGGTCGCGTCAGCGGCCGGGGGCGGTCCTAGTCTGGTGCCGACACACGTCGCACAATCCGCACGAATCAGGAGCCACCGGATGGATCACAGCGGGCACGGCATGAACATGGATCTGCCGCCGTTCACGCTGGGGCGAGGCCTGGAGATCTCCGCCGACCCCTTCTTCCTCATCGGCGGCCTGGTGGGACTCGCCCTGTACGGGTGGGGCGTGACGCGGCTCGTGCGGCGGGGCGACAAGTGGCCGGTGGGCCGCACGGTCGCCTTCGTGCTCGGTGTGCTCACCGTCCTGCTCGTGATGTGCACCAAGCTCAATGACTACGGCATGGTCATGTTCAGCGTGCACATGGTGCAGCACATGGTGATCAGCATGCTGTCGCCGATCCTGCTGCTGCTCGGCGCCCCGATCACGCTGGCCCTGCGCGCCCTGCCCACGGCGGCCCGCGGCCACAAGGGGCCCCGCGAGTGGCTGCTGTGGCTGCTGCACAGCCGGTACATGCGGATCATCACGCACCCGGCGTTCACGATCCCGCTGTTCATCGCGAGCCTGTACGCGCTCTACTTCACGCCGATCTTCGACACGCTGATGGGCTCCAAGGCGGGCCACATCGGGATGATGGTGCACTTCCTCGCCGTCGGCCTGGTCTTCTTCTGGCCGATCATGGGCGTCGACCCCGGCCCGCACCGGCCCGGCTACGTGATGCGGATGCTGGAGCTGTTCGCGGGCATGCCGTTCCACGCGTTCTTCGGCATCGCGCTGATGATGGCGACGCAGCCGATGGTCGGCACCTACACGCACCCGCCGGCCTCCCTCGGCATCGACGCCCTGGCCGACCAGGAGGCGGCGGGCGGCATCGCCTGGGCGTTCAGCGAGATCCCCTCCGTGGTGGTCCTGGTCGCCCTGCTCTTCCAGTGGCGCCGCTCCGAGGACCGCGAGGCCCGGCGCAAGGACCGCGCCGCCGACCGCGACGGCGACAAGGAGCTGGAGGCCTACAACGCCTACCTGGCCTCACTGGCCGCACGCGGGCGCTAGCGCGGACGGGGCATCGCGGGTGACGATGGTCTTCGGACCGCGGTCCCGGCGCGCAGGCGCGTCGGGCTGCCGGGAGGAGGCTGAGCGATGCCCGGTTCCACGAAGACCATGGGTGGGTTCACCATCGGAGGCCTGGTCATGGTGACGGCCTATTCGGTGGCGCTCGGAGGCAACGGCTGGCTGTGGTTCGGCTGGGTCGTGCTGGGACTGCTCACGCTGGGGATGGTGCTGTCGCGCGGCACGTGAGCCGGGCGGGGCCTCCGGCGCGGGCCCGCCCCGGGTCAGAACCGGAAGACCGAGCCCGTGGCCACGTCCAGCTCGCAGCGGTTGGGGAAGACCTTGACCCAGCTCACGCCCCGGCCCCTGTGGCTGCCGTGCGCGCTCGCGGTGACCGGGTCGTACTTCTTGGTGCACGGCCGCTTCAGGCGGGGCAGCGCGTTGAGGTTTCCGGCCGCCCCGGCGATCTCCGCGCAGGCCAGCGCGGCGTGCGGGTGGCGACCCGACGGCTTCGGCTCGCAGCGCAGCTGCACGCCGCGGATCCACGTGTCCTCGGACTCCGCGACGGTGAGGAACAGCTCGCTCTTGGGTGTGGGGGCCGTGACGGACGCCCGCGTGGGGGCGCCGGCCGCCTGGGCGGGGACGGAGGCGCCGAGGGCGATCAGTGCGGCGACGGCGACGGTGAACGGACGCATGCGGGACCTCCGGTGACGGTGTCGGTGACGTTCTGTGGTGTCCAGTGGTGTCGGTCCCGGCGGCAAGGGCGCCGGGGAGAGACCAGCTGACCCCCGTCCGCGCAGGACGCCGGGGCGCCGCGCCGGGGTTTCGCCCGACCGGTGGCCGACAACAGCCCGAACGGGCTCTCGCGCCCGCACCGTTGATTGGCTACTGTGCGTCGGCACCGGGACCAGGGGGAAGGCAGCCACCATGTTCTATCCACTGCTCAAACACGTGCTCCTCGGTCCGCTGCTCCGGCTGATGTTCCGGCCCAGGATCGAGGGTCTGGAACATGTGCCGCAGACGGGCGCGGCGATCGTCGCGGGCAACCATCTGTCGTTCTCCGACCACTTCCTGATGCCGGCGATCATCAAGCGCCGCATCACGTTCCTGGCGAAGGCCGAGTACTTCACGGGTCCCGGCATCAAGGGACGTCTCACCGCCGCGTTCTTCCGCAGCGCGGGTCAGATCCCGGTCGACCGTTCCGGCAGGGAGGCGGGCAAGGCCGCGATCACGGAGGGCCTCGGCGTGCTGCGCAAGGGCGAGCTGCTCGGCATCTACCCCGAGGGCACCCGCTCGCACGACGGGCGGCTCTACAAGGGCAAGGTCGGCGTCGCCGCGATGGCGCTGAAGGCGCGCGTCCCGGTAATCCCCTGCGCGATGATCGGCACCTTCGAGGCCCAGCCGCCCGGCCAAAAGCTCCCCCGGCTGCGCCGCGTGACGATCCGGTTCGGCGAGCCCCTGGACTTCTCCCGCTACGTCGGCATGGACAACGAGAAGGCGGTCCTGCGGGCCGTCACCGACGAGATCATGTACGCCATCCTCGGACTCTCCGGCCAGGAATACGTGGACAAGTACGCGGCGGTCGTGAAGGCGGAGGAGGCGGAACGCGCCGCGGAGGGCGCCAAGGAGTCCCGCAGGTTCCCGCGGCTGCCGCTGAGCTGACACCCCCGCCCGAGCCGGGACCCCGCCCCCGCTCTGCCGAGAGCAGATCGCCTTCCGGGGCCGGCGCCCGCCGCGTACGGTCCCGGCATGAGGAACGCTGTGGTGATCGGCGCCACGGGACAGACGGGGCGCGTGACGGTGGGGGCGCTGGTCGAGGACGGCTGGACGGTGACGGCGGCCTCGCGGGGCGGCGGGCGCGACGGGCGCTGGCCGCGGGACGTACGGGCCGTGCGGCTCGACAGGGACGACGACGCGGCGCTCGCCGCGCTGCTCGGCGACGGCGTGGACCTCGTGGTGGACACGGCCGCCTTCGACACGGGCCACGCCCGCCAGTACGCGCGGCTGGCGAACCGGATCGGTTCGGCGGTGGTGCTCTCCAGCGGTGCGATCTACGAGGACGTCCAGGGCCGCAGTTTCGACACGCAGCACGAGCCCGACGGTTTCCCCCGCTACCCGGCGCCGATCCCGGAGACCCAGCCCACGGTCGCGCCGGGCGCGGCGACCTACGGCGCCCGCAAGGCGGCCCTGGAACGGAAGCTCCTCGCGCTCGGCGACCGGCTGCCGGTGACGCTGCTGCGGGCCGGGGCGATTCACGGGCCGCACTGCCGCGCCCCCAGGGAGCTGTACTTCGTGCGGCGGAACCCGGACGGCAGGCGGACCCGCGTGCTCGCGCACGGCGGGCGCGGCCGCTTCCACCCGGTGAGCGTGTGCACCCTCGCGCACCTGGTGCGCCGCGCCGCCGCGCGGCCGGGTTCCCGGGTGCTGAACGCCGGTGATCCCGAGGCGCCGACCGTCGCGGAGATCGGTGCGGCCGTGGACGCGGTGATGGGCGTCGAGACGGAGACGGTCCTGCTGGAGGGCGGGCGGGCCGCGGGGCAACGTCGGTCTGACCCCGTGGTCGGCCCGCCACCCGGTCGTGTACGACATGACGGCCGTCGAGCGCGAGCTGGGCCACCGGCCCCCGCTGTCGTACCGCGAGGCACTCACCGAGACGGTGGGCTGCCTGGTCGAGCGGCTCACGGAGGCCGGGGACCGGCGCGAGACGTTCCCGAAGACCGCCGCGCGCGGTGACTCCGGGGTCGACTTCTTCGACTACCGGCGGAGGACGCCTGGCTGGCGCGACGGTAGAGGCTCACGCCAGGTCGCGCAGCGCCGCGTCCAGTGTCCTGCGCACCCGGAGGGCGTCCGGGGCGACGGCGGTGACCAGGACGGCGGGGCCGGCCAGCGGGGTGAGCACGGCCCACTTTCCGAGCGGCGCCGCCACCGGTCCGCTCCGCTCGTACTCGGGCCGGACGACGACGAGCTGCCCCACCGCCCGGTGTCCCGCGAGGACGGCCGGGCCGTCCCAGCCGCCGGGTGCGCCGGGGCCAAAGGCCAGCTCCTGGTCGAGCAGCGGGGACCCCGCCCGGCACACGGTCAGCCGGCTGCTCAGCCGGCCGGGGGCTTCGCCCGCCCGGCCGAGCACCTGCTCCTCCCGCAGCACCAGACGGGCGCCCGCGGCCAGCTCCACGCGCGTCGAGAGCCGCAGGTCGCTGTCGCGCACCGAGATCAGCTGCTCGGGCAGCCACCGCAGCTCGGCGCCCTCGGCCACGCTGATCCGCACGTCGTAGCGCGCCGCCTCGCCGCCCTGGCCCGGCAGCGCCAGGGTGGCCGCCGCCGAGTCGATGTGCAGCCGGGCGCCCTCGTGGGCGGTGGCCTCGACGGTGAGGTGGTCGCCGCCGAGCGGGCCGCTCATCGCCCCGACCAGCGTGACGCGGGCGGCCGGGCCGCCGGAGCGGGTACGGGTGCGGCGCAGGGCGAGCGGGCCCTCACCGTCGAGCACGGGCAGGGCCGTGCCGCCCCGCCCGTCGGCGCGCGCCTCGACGCGGGCGGTGGCCCGCAGCCCCGCGCCGCCCACCGTTCCCGTACGGCCCCGCGGGGCGGTGTCCGCCCTCACGCCGACGCGGTCCACGCGGCGTACTGCTCACGCACCCAGGCGGCGACGGGGCCGACGCCCTCCTCGGACCGCAGCGACTGGAAGACCACCGGCAGCTCCGCGCGCTGCGCCTTGGCGTCGGCGGCCATCGTGGCGAGGTCCGAGCCGACGTAGGGGGCGAGGTCGGTCTTGTTGACGACCAGCAGGTCGGCGGTGGTGACGCCGGGGCCGCCCTTGCGCGGGATGTCGTCGCCGCCCGCGACGTCGATGACGAAGATCTGCGCGTCGACGAGCCCCTTGGAGAAGGTGGCGGTGAGGTTGTCGCCACCGGATTCGACGAGGATCAGGTCCAGCGGCCCGACCTCGTCCTCCAGGTCCTCCACGGCCTCCAGGTTCGCGGAGATGTCGTCACGGATCGCGGTGTGCGGACAGGCGCCGGTCTCCACGGCGGTGATCCGCTCGGGCGGCAGGACGGCCTCGCGGAGCAGGAATTCGGCGTCCTCGCGGGTGTAGATGTCGTTGGTGACGACGGCGAGGGACAGCTCGTCGCGCAGCGCCCGGCAGAGCGCGGCGACGGTGGCGGTCTTGCCGGTCCCCACGGGCCCTCCGAGCCCGATGCGCAGAGCACGCCGGCTCCCGTCGGGCCGCCGCGCGTCGGCGGAGACGGCAGCGGGGCCGTGGTCGTGGGAGTGGTCGAGGTGCATGGGGACTCCTGGGGTTCGTGATCGGATGGACGGGCCGTTCAGCCCGTCCTGCGTATGGGGAGGAGGCCGTTCAGGCCGATACGGGGGGCTGAGGGCGAAGACCCCAGCAGCCGGGCCCGACGGGAAGCTCAAGAGGCCCGTGGCAGGGGAGCACGCCGCTACGAGGCGAACAACCGCACAGGCCACCCCGCATGTGCCTCCGCGCCCAGCTCAAGGAGCGGAGCGGACGCCGCGGGCAACGCGTCGACCCCCTCGGTGACGGCCCTCCCGGCCGCCTCCGCCGCCCGCAGGGCGACCCGGTCGACGTCGGGCGCGAGGCGCGCGAGGACCCCCGTGGCGTCGAAGGGGTCGAGGCTGAGCAGCCGCACCGTGGCACTCGCGGGGCCGCTGATCCCCTCGTACGCCGAGCAGTACGCCGCGTCCTGCGGGCCGAGCCCCGCGGCCCGTGCGGCGAGCCCGAGGACGACCGGCTGATGCGCCCCCTTGGGGAATCGCCGGGCCAGCGCGTCGAGTTCCGGATGCGGCCAGGTCGCCCGCGCCGCCCGCATGAGCTGCCGCCCGAGCCGCCGCGCCGCCACCCGCAGCGCGGGCGAGGGCGTGCGGGCGTCCGCCGCGGCGTCGAGGGCTGCCGGGTCCACGCCGAGCGCGGCGGCCGCCGCGAGGGAGGCCGCCACCAGGCCGCTGGTGTTCAGCCGCCCCCGGCAGAAGTCCTCAAGGCTCGCGGCGCCGGTGACGCGGCCGGCCTTGACGGCCTCTTCGGCGCCGCCGGAGTGGGCGTGCCCGCCGGCGGGGAAGCGGCCGTCGGCCAGGACGAGGAGTGCTGCGCGTGACATGTGATCGCCGCCTGTGTCCGCCGGGCCGTCAGAAGAGGAAGTACCGCTGGGCGAGCGGCAGTTCCACGGCGGGCGACGGCTCGACGAGTTCGCCGTCGATGGTGACGGCGAAGCTGTCGGGGGCGACCTCCACCCGGGGCAGCGCGTCGTTCTCCCGCATGTCGGCCTTGGAGCGGCCCCGCGTGGAGCGGATCGCGGTGAACGGCTTGTCCAGGCCGAGGCGTTCGGGGAGCCCGTCGTCCAGGGCCGCCTGGGTGACGAAGTTGACCGAGTTGAGGCCGGGGGCGCGCCCATGGGCCCCGTACATGCGGCGCGGCAGGACCGGCTGCGGGGTCGGGATCGAGGCGTTGGCGTCGCCCATCTGCGCGTAGGCGATCTGTCCGCCCTTGAGGACGACCTGCGGTTTGACCCCGAAGAACGCCGGGTCCCACAGGACGAGGTCCGCGAGCTTGCCGGTCTCGACCGAGCCGATCTCGTGATCGATGCCCTGCGCGACGGCCGCGTTGATCGTGTACTTGGCGACATAGCGACGTGCGCGGCGGTTGTCGGCGCGGGTGTCCCCCGGCAGGAAACCGCGGCGCCGCTTCATCACGTGGGCGGTCTGCCAGGTGCGCAGGACGACCTCGCCGACGCGCCCCATGGCCTGCGCGTCGGAGGACATGATCGAGATGGCGCCGAGGTCGTGGAGGATGTCCTCCGCGCCGATGGTGGTGGGCCTGATGCGGGACTCGGCGAAGGCCAGGTCCTCGGGGACGGCCGGGTTGAGGTGGTGGCAGACCATCAGCATGTCGAGGTGCTCCTCGACGGTGTTGACGGTGTGCGGCCGGGTGGGGTTGGTGGAGCTGGGCAGCATGTTGGGCAGCGACACCGCGGTGATCATGTCCGGGGCGTGCCCGCCGCCCGCGCCCTCGACGTGGAAGGCGTGCAGCGTGCGGCCCGCGACGGCGTCGAACGTGGCGTCGACGAAGCCCGCTTCGTTCAGGGTGTCGGTGTGGACGGCGAGCTGGGCGCCGGTCTCCTCGCAGACGTCGAGGCAGGCGTCGATGACGGCGGGTGTCGCGCCCCAGTCCTCGTGGATCTTGAAGCTGACGGCTCCGGCGCGCAGTTGGGCGTGCAGGGAGTCGGTGGAGACGGTGTTGCCCTTGCCGAGGAGGCCGATGTTGACGGGGCTGGACTCCAGGGCGGCGAACATCCGCGCCAGATGCCAGGCGCCCGGCGTGATCGTGGTCGCCTTGCTGCCCTCGGCGGGGCCCGTGCCGCCGCCGAAGAGCGTGGTGACGCCGGAGGCCAGCGCCTCGTCGACGATGGTCGGGGAGATGAAGTGGATGTGGGTGTCGATGCCGCCGGCGGTGAGGATCTTGCCGTTGCCCGAGAGGACCTCGGTCTCCGGGCCGATGACAAGGGCGGGGTCGACGCCGTCCATCGTGTCCGGGTTGCCGGACTTGCCGATGCCGGTGATCCGGCCGTCGCGTATGCCCACGTCGGCCTTGACGATGCCCCAGTGGTCGATGATCACCGCGCCGGTGATGACGGTGTCCGGGGCGCCCTCGGCGCGGGTCGTGCGGGACTGGCCCATCGACTCGCGGATGACCTTGCCGCCGCCGAACACGGACTCGTCGCCCGAGCGTCCCGGGCCGCCCGAGCGGTCCTCCTCGATCTCGATCAGGAGGTCGGTGTCGGCGAGCCTGACGCGGTCGCCGGCCGTGGGGCCGAACAGGTCGGCGTACGCGGCGCGCGAGAGCTCAGGCATCGAGGGCACCTCGGGTCTCGCCGCGCAGTCCGGGTACGACGCGCTCGCCGGCCAGCGGCACGAGTTCGACGTCGACGGGGATGCCGGGCTCGAAGCGCACGGCGGTCCCCGCGGCGATGTTGAGCCGCTTGCCGCGCGCGGCGCCGCGGTCGAAGCCGAGGCCGGGGTTGGCCTCGGCGAAGTGGTAGTGGGAGCCGACCTGGACGGGCCGGTCGGCGGTGTTGAGGACGGTGAGGCGGGTGACCTCGCGGCCCTCGTTGTAGAGGACGGGTGTGTCGGCGAACAGGATCTCGCCGGGGACGAGCCCGTGTCCCGTGTCGTGCGTGGCGGTGTGCATGAGGCGCGGACCCCCCGTCAGACGATCGGGTCATGGACGGTGACCAGCTTGGTCCCGTCGGGGAACGTCGCCTCGACCTGCACGTCGTGGATCATCTCGGGTATGCCCGGCATGACGTCGTCCCGGGTGAGGACCGTGCGTCCCGACGACATCAGCTCGGAGACCGTGCGGCCGTCGCGGGCGCCCTCGAGGATGTGCGAGGTGATGAGGGCGATCGCCTCGGGGTGGTTGAGCGGCAGCCCCCGCGCCCTTCGCTTCTCGGCCACGTCCGCGGCCACATGGATGAGCAGTCTCTCCTGCTCGTGCGGGGTCAGTTGCACGATTCCCACCTCACGTCTCACTCCGGACCGTGCGGGGCCCGGATCGCCGCACCACCGCGACAGGTATAGGTGTAACACACATCGAATGCGCGCGATCTTGCGCATCGTGGCTACGAAAACCCCTGGTGGCGTGCGACGGGAGAGTAGCGGGAAGGAGTTTCACCGAGGTTAACCAGTCGTTGACCGGCCCATGACCGTCAGCTGGTCTCCCCCATACTCATCAGGGCGCGCACCCCGTCCCGGAGCGCCTCGACGGGCACTTCGTCGAACAGCGCGTACTGCGCGGCGAACCCCTGCGCGGCGGCGATCATCGTCCGCGCGACATGGTCGGCGGGGATGTCCGCGCGCATCATGCCCGCCTCCTGGTACCCCTCGACGATCGACACCCAGGCGGCGCGCACCCTGGCGTAGACGCCCGCCATGAGCGCCGAGAGGCGCTCGTCGCGCAGCGTCTCCGTCCAGACCTGGATCATCAGCCGGGGGAAGTGCGACCTGGCGCCGTCGCGCATCCCGGGCCGCAGGTCGAGCACCGCGGAGAGCGCCCGCCCCACCAGGACGTCCGGCGGGGGCGGCGGGCTCTGCCGGGCGGCCGACTCGAAGACGCCGCTGATGTCGGTCAGGACCTCGGAGACGATCGCGGCGATCAGCTCGTCCTTGCCGCGGAAGTAGCGGTAGACCGCGCCCGCCGAGAGACCGACCTCCTTCAGCACGTCCTGCATCGAGGTGGCGTGGAAGCCGTTGCGCGCGAAGCAGAGCGCCGCGCCGTCGATGATCTGCCGACGCCGGGCGTCGAGGTGTTCCTGGGATACGCGGGCCATGCGCCCCAAACTAAAACGAACATTCATTCTTGATAAGCACGCCACCCCGCAGGACAGTGGGGGCAACCCGTAAAACGAACGATCCTTCTCTTTGGAAACCGCTCCCCGCGTCTCGCCACCGAGGACTGAATGATCATGTCGACTCCCCGCACGACGGCGCCCCCGGCGACGCCCCCGACGGCAACCGGGATGGGTCGCCGCACCCTCCTGGTGACCTTTCTGGCCCCCGTCCTCGCCGCCCTCGCGCTCTGGGCGTTCGCCTGGCCGGCGGCCCGCACCGCCCCGCGCGACCTGCCCCTCGGCGTCGCGGGCGCCGCCACCGCCGCGGATCCGATCGCCCGGCAACTCGCGGCGCGCGACGGTGCGTTCGAGATCCACCGGTACGCGGACGAGGCCGCGGCCAGGTCCGCCATCGAGGACCGGACGGTCTACGGCGCGGTCGTGGCCACGCAGCGGGGCCCCAAGCTGCTGACCGCGACCGCCGCGAGCCCCGTCGTCGCCCAACTGCTGGAACAGGCGGTGCGGCAACAAGCCCCGCAGGGGGCTCCGGTGCCGACGGTCGACGTGGTGCCCGCGCCCGCGGCCGATCCGCGGGGCTCGGCCCTCGGGTCGAGCGTGCTGCCGATGGCGATCGCCGGGGTCGCGGCCGGCGCCCTGGTCTCGCTGCGGGGGCTGCGCGGCCTCCGCGCGGCGGCGGCGCTGGTGGCCACCGCCGTGCTCGTCGGAGCCGTGGCCGCCGCGCTCACGCACAGCTGGCTCGGCGTCCTCACGGGCGACTGGTGGGCGGAGGCCGGGGCGCTCGCCCTCTCCACGCTCGCGGTGAGCGCGGCGGTGGCGGGCTTCGCGGCCCTGCTCGGCCCGGCGGGCATCGGGGTGGGCGGCCTGCTGATGGTGCTCCTCGGCAACCCCTTCTCCGGGGTCACCTCCGCGCCGCACCTGCTGCCCGAACCCGTCGGCTTCCTCGGGCAGTTGCTGCCACCGGGGGCCGGCGGGTCCCTGCTGCGCTCGGTGGCGTTCTTCGACGGCGCACGAGCCACGGCGCCCGCGGTGACCCTCGGCGCATGGGCCGCGCTCGGCCTCGCGGCCGTCCTGCTCGGCGCGGCGGCACGGAACCGGCGGGCGCCGGGCCCGGCGGCCGAGGGGCGAAGCGGAGTCGCGGCGGCCGGCTGAGGGCGGGGCGGGCGGACGCCGAGGACCGGGTCACCGCCCCGCCGTCACCGCGCCTCCGGCCCCCGGTGCTCCGCCGCGATGCCGAACCGCTGCCGCTCCGGCGTCGGCGGTGACGCGGGGGCGACCGAGGTGACGGTGCTGACCGTCCGCTGCTCCTCCGCTGCCGCGAGCCCTTCGAGGCGCTCCAGGTCGGCGGCGGAGACCAGGGCCACGAGCGGCTTGCCGTGCCGCGTGACGACGACGCGCTCGCCGCCGTAGACGACGCGGTTGATCAGCTCGGCGAGCTCTGCGCGTGCTTGCGTCACCGGAATCTCGTAGGCCATGCCCTCCAGCTTAGACGCCGCCCTTCCGGCGTCGGGGTGACGAGAAGACTCCATCCTTCTAGCGTACGTCCTGTACATTTTTTACAGAGGTCCGGACCGTCCGCGACCGGGAGAGAAGAGGCGCGCCGTGAACCGTCCGTCCGCCCGTCATGTCCTGCCCGAGTTCACCGAGCGCACCAGCTCCGGCGCGCGGACGATGGATCCGTACTCCAAGCTGCTCGAAGAGCGGATCGTCTTCCTGGGCGCCCCGATCGACAACACCTCGGCGAACGACGTGATGGCGCAGTTCATGCACCTGGAGTACATGGCGCCGGACCGCGACATCTCGCTCTACATCAACTCCCCCGGAGGCTCGTTCAGCGCGATGACCGCCCTCTACGACACGATGCGGTTCGTCAGCTGCGACGTGGAGACCATCTGCCTGGGGCAGGCCGTGTCGACCGCTGCCGTGCTGCTGGCCGCCGGGACTCCGGGGAAGCGGTTCGCGCTGCCGGGGGCGCGCGTGCTGATCCAGCAGCCCTCCGTCGCCGAGCCGTTCCAGGGGCAGGCCAGCGATCTGGCGATCCAGGCGGCCGAAGTCGCGCGGACGCGGGCCCTGTTGGAGGACCTCATCGCGCGCCACACGGGGCAGCCGCGCGAGCGGGTCACCGAGGACATCGAGCGGGACAAGATCCTCGACGCGGCGGGGGCCCTGGAGTACGGCCTGGTGGACCGCGTCATTCCCAGCCGCAAGGCCTCGCTCGGCACGCGAGCGGCGGGGTGACGTACCGGTGCTGCCGCCCGAACCGCCGCCGCTGCCCGCGCTCACCCGGGCCGAGGCCGAGCTGATCGACCGCTACCTGGAGGTCGTGGATCTGCTGGGCCGGATCAATCCCGCCCGCGCCGAGCACACGTACGGCGGTCTGCGGGCCGCCCAGGCGCTGGTCGGCAGGGCGACGGCGCTGCGGGACGCGCTGACGCTCATGCACCAACGGGGTGAGAGCGAGCTGCACGCGGGGACCCTCGACCGGGCGTTGCGTGTTCTCGACGGCGAACGGCGGGCGGGGCGGGTCGCCATGCCCCCGCCGCCCGGGGGGTGACGGCGCGCGCCGCACCCCGAAACGTCCGTCCGCGATTTGAAACGGACCAGACGAGCTACCCCCGATGGCGTACGAATCCCTCTTTCTTTGCGGGGTCGCGAGTTGCATGGCACGCCTACGCGAAATTCGGAATCTGACGTTCCGTTGCTGGTGGAGGCGTCGTCAGAAGCCCGGGGCAGCGGTCGATTTCGGCCGTGTCCACCCGAACAGGTCAGTCGTGAGTAGCCTCACAAAAGGCCGTTTCGGCTCGGCTTTCGCACCCTTGTCGGGTCAAGATCCCTTTCGACGACAAGCCCCTGCCGCTGTGGCGGGGCGATCCGGGCGGACGCCTAATCCTGCCGCCGTCCGGATGACCGGTCGACATCGGTGCATCGGCAGGAGTGGAGGACCCGAGTACGACGGGCCCGCCCGGGAAGTCCGGGCGACGCCCTTGGGGTGAAGCCGCAGAGCACGACGCGGCCGGGCATCTTCGCCTGCCCGAACCCGACAGGTCATCCTTCTCAGGCGGCTGACGAAGGGTTATGCATGTCCGCGGAGAATTCCGTTCCGTCGCTGCTCAGCAAGGCCGGGGCCGCATCGGCCCTCACACTCGCCGTCGTGGGCGGCACCCTCGTGGCCCCCGGGCTCACGACCGAAGCGCAGGCGGCCACACACGCGACGAAGGCGCTCAAGATCGCGGCGTCGAAGAAGGGCTCGCCCTACGCCTATGGAGCGACGGGCCCCTACCGGTTCGACTGCTCGGGCCTGACGCAGTACTCGTTCAAGCGCACGGGAAAGAAGCTGCCGCGCACCGCCGCCGCGCAGTACAACAAGACCCGGCACATCGGCAGGTCGCAACGGACCCCGGGCGACCTGGTGTTCTTCCACTCGGGCCGGAACGTCTACCACGTCGGGATCTACGCGGGTAACGGCCGCATCTGGCACTCGCCCAAGACGGGAGCCGTGGTGCGCCTGGAGAAGATCTGGACCAACAGCGTCTGGTACGGCCGGGTCCGCTGACCCTCGCCGTGCCCGCCGAACGGGCGCACCCCACTTGCCCGCGGCGCTCCCAGGCGCCGCGGAACGTATGGGGTGCGTCCGTTCGGATACACGTACGGAATGTCGGACGACTACTCCCGCACCGCCCGCGAGGAGACGCCGCTGGAGCGCGCCGACCGCAAGTTCGCGGAGCTCCTCCAGGAGTTGCGGGTCACGCAGACCGGCGTCCAGATCCTGTTCGCCTTCCTGCTCAGCCCGGCCTTCACGCCGCGCTTCCCCTCGCTCGACGCGGTGCGGCACCTACATCACGACGCTGCTCCTCGCGGTGGCCGCCGCGGCCGGCCTCGCCCTGCTGGTGCTCGCCCTGACCGGGTCCGTGCCGCTCGTGGTGGACGTGACGGCCGGCCGGGCCGAGGGCGTCGCGGCAGGCGCGGCGGCGCTGACGGTCTGTGGGGGGTTGTGGGGCGTGCTGCCGCGGCTCGTCCGGCGCTCGGGGCCGCGCGCCGGGGCCGCCGCTCGCGGCGTTGCGGACATCACCCCGGTGGCGGTCCGCAGGGGCCTCTCGCGGGCCCCGCGCCGGCAGTGGTAGCGCCGTCTCCGCCGCCGTGCCCGGGTCCGGCGCGCGGTCAGCGCGTGGCATCGCGCTCCCTGCCCTGGAGGGGCGCCGTCCAGGGCAGGGCGATCCAGACGGTCTTGCCCCCCTCGTCGGTGGGGCTCACCGAGAGGCGGCCACCGCATTCGGCGGTGAGCATGCGGATGATGACCATGCCTCTGCCGTTGTCCTGCTGGACGGCGGCGGGCAGCCGGCGCGGATAGCGGGGGTGACTGTCGGTGACGCCGATCCGCAGCCGCTCGTCCCGGTCGAGCTCGACGTCCACGGTGAAGGTGGGCGAAAGCCCGCGGGTGTGCTGCACCGCGTTCGTGGCGAGTTCGGAGACGATCAGTCTGACCGTGTCCCCCACCTCGGCGTGGTCCGGCAGCCCCCATTCCACGAGGGTCTTCGACACGAACTTCCGGGCCGCGGAGACCGAGGCAGGATCGCTCGGCAGAGTGACGGATACTTCCTTGTGATCTGCCATGGCGACGCTGTCCCTTTCCCACCGGGGCCGGTCTCCGACTCGGAGCGGATGACTCGAGGACGGCTCCGGACTGGTGCCTCGCGCCAGCCTCCCACTCCTTGGCCGCCGACGGGTGGCGATCCACCGAGATGTGCATATATCTGTCGCTCGATGCGGTGAACTCTGCTACGGACGAACCTATTTGGGCGCGAGCTCTGAGCTTGTTCTAATCTCGCCCGTGACTTCGTCGACGCCGTCGTTCTTTCGGCCGATCCGTCCGGAAGGGAGCGAATATGCGGTACGGGCCCGCGGTGCGCCGCCGTCAACTCGGGGCCGAACTCCGGTCGCTGCGCGGGCAGGCCGGACTCACCAGCAGTGAGGCGGCCGCCAGGCTCGGCTGGCACCAGTCCAAGGTGAGCCGCATCGAGACGGGCCGCAGCGGGGTGAAGACCTCGGACGTGCGACGTCTGCTCGATCTGTACGAGGTGCGGGACACGCGGCTGAGGGACCTGCTCGCGGCGCTGGCGGGTACGGACGACGCCGGTGAGGGACGCCACCACTGGTGGAGGGCCTACCGCGATCTGCTGCCCGCCGCCTACCGCGACTTCATCAGCCTGGAGTCGCAGGCGAGCCGGATGCGCACCCTGGAGACGACGGTGGTCCCCGGCCTGCTCCAGACCCGCGACTACGCCCTCGCGATGACCCGGGCCGCGGTCGCCGGCCTCTCCGACGAGCAGGTCGACGCGCTGGTCGAGGTCCGGCTGGCCCGCCAGGACGTGCTGCGCGCGGACCCTCCGCTCCAGCTGAGCGTGGTGCTCGACGAAGCGGTTTTGCGCCGTCCGGTGGGCGGGCCGAAGGTATTCGCGGGGCAGCTCGCCTGGTTGAGGGAGGTGTCCAAGTTGCCACAGGTGCGACTACAGGTACTCCCGTTTACTTCCGGTGAACATGTGGGCTTGATCAGCCCCTTCGTAATTTTTTCATTTCCGAACATTTCTGATCTGGACGTGGTTGTTCTCGACCATTTGACGAGTAGCCTCTGCCTGGAGCGGAAAGAAGACCTCCGGGCCTACACCGAGGCCTTCAACTCCCTCCAGGATCGGGCGCTTTCACCCGAGGAATCGGAGAAATTCATCGCCGGGCTTAGCGACGGCACAAAGGAGGAACAATGACCGCAACGCCTCGGCACGTCCGCACCGGCAGCACCCTTCAGGGCGCGAGGTGGCGGCGCAGCAGCCACAGCAACGGAATGAACAACTGCGTCGAGACGGCCACGCTCGACTCCGGCAGGCCGAACCGCCTGCTGGCCGTGCGTGACTCCAAGAACACCGAAGGATCAGCCCTGCTGTTCTCCCCCGGTCCCTGGGAGACGTTCCTCGACAGCCTGCGGTGAGGCGCTTCGGCCCCGCTCGGGGGCCGGAGCGCCTCAGCGCGGCGCGGTGCGGCTGATCACTCGGACGGCATCGGCGATCTGCGCCCCGGTGAGATCCGCGCGAGCGGTCAGCCGCAGCCTCGAAACGCCGTCCGGCACGGACGGCGGCCTGAAGCAGCCGACTGCCAGGCCCGCGGCCCGGCAGTCGGCCGCCCAGCGCACGGCCGACTCCGGCCCCGGCGCGCGCACGGAGACGACGGCGGCCTCCGGGCGTACCGCCGACAGCCCCTCGGCCGTCAGGCGTTCATGCAGCTCGGCGGCGACCTGCCGGGCCCGTGCGGCCCGTGCGGGCTCGCGGCGGAGCAGCCGCAGGGCCGCGAGCGCGGCGCCCGCGGCGGCGGGCGCGAGGCCGGTGTCGAAGATGAAGGTGCGGGCCGCGTTCACCAGGTGGTCGATGACCTTGGCGGGGCCCAGCACGGCGCCGCCCTGGCTGCCGAAGGACTTCGACAGGGTCAGGGTGACCACGGTGTCGGCCGCTCCCGCGAGGCCCGCGGCATGGGGGGCGCCCCGGCCGCCGACGCCCAGCACACCGAGGCCGTGGGCGTCGTCGACGATGAGGCCCGCGCCGGACTCCCGGCACACCGAGGCCAGTTCGCCGAGAGGGGCGGCGTCGCCGTCCACCGAGAACACCGAGTCGGAGACCAGGACGGCGGGACCGTCGTGCGCCTCCAGCGCCTTGCGCACCGCGCCGGGGTCGGCGTGCGGCACCACCCGGGTCGTGGCGCGGGCGAGCCGGCAGCCGTCGATCAGCGACGCGTGGTTGCCCGCGTCCGAGACGATCAGCGAGCCGTGCGGGGCGAGCGCGGTGACGGCGGCGAGGTTCGCCGCGTAGCCGGACGACAGCACGAGGGCCGCCTCGAAGCCGCAGAACTCCGCGAGTTCGCGCTCCAGGTCCTCGTGGAGCAGGGTGGAGCCCGTGACGAGCCGGGAGCCGGTGGCGCCGCCACCCCAGAGCCGGGCCGCCGCGGCGGCGCCCTCGGTGATCTCCGGGTGCCTGGTCAGACCCAGGTAGTCGTTGCTCGCCAGGTCCAATAGGTTCCCGGCGTCCGCGGCGCGCGGGCGCAGGGTGCGGACGAGCCCGGCGTCGGCGCGCAGCCGCGCCTGCTCGTCGAGCCAGTCGAACGGCGAACGCCTGGACGGCTCACGTGCGGGGCCCGGCGAGGCCGGCTCGTTTGTAGACATTGCACAGACCCTAGCCGTCCTGCCACCCGGGCAGGGTGTGGCGATACCCACACCTCAATCCCCTTCTGTTGTGCGAACCCTCCTTGGCCGGGGACCCTGCCGTGCGTAAGGATCAGCGCCATGGATCTGCTGAACACGCTGGTGGACAAGGGGCTTCGGCGCGAGCTGCCGAGCCGTGAAGAGGCGCTGGCCGTGCTGGCCACGTCCGACGACGATCTCCTGGACGTAGTGGCCGCCGCCGGGAAGGTGCGGCGGCAGTGGTTCGGGCGGCGGGTGAAACTCAACTATCTGGTCAACCTCAAGTCGGGCCTGTGCCCGGAGGACTGCTCGTACTGTTCGCAGCGGCTCGGTTCCAAGGCCGAGATCCTCAAGTACACGTGGCTGAAGCCGGACGAGGCCTCGCAGGCCGCGGCGGCCGGGGTCGCGGGCGGCGCCAAGCGGGTCTGCCTGGTGGCCAGCGGCCGGGGGCCGACCGACCGTGACGTCGACCGGGTCGCGCAGACCATCGCCGCGGTCAAGGAGCAGAACGAGGGCGTCGAGGTGTGCGCCTGCCTCGGTCTGCTCTCGGACGGGCAGGCGGAGCGGCTGCGCGGCGCGGGCGCCGACGCGTACAACCACAACCTGAACACGTCCGAGGCGACGTACGCGGACATCACCAAGACGCACACCTACGCGGACCGCGTGGACACGGTGCGGAAGGCGCACGCGGCCGGGCTCTCCGCCTGCTCCGGGCTGATCGCGGGCATGGGTGAGAAGGACGAGGACCTGGTCGACGTCGTCTTCTCGCTGCGCGAGCTCGACCCCGACTCGGTGCCGGTGAACTTCCTGATCCCCTTCGAGGGCACCCCGCTGGCCAAGGAGTGGAACCTCACGCCGCAGCGCTGTCTGCGCATCCTGGCGATGGTCCGCTTCGTCTGCCCCGACGTCGAGGTGCGCATCGCGGGTGGCCGCGAGGTCCATCTGCGCTCGATGCAGCCGCTCGCCCTGCACCTGGCCAACTCCATCTTCCTCGGGGACTACCTGACCAGTGAGGGCCAGGCGGGCAAGGCGGACCTGGACATGATCGCGGACGCCGGTTTCGAGGTCGAGGGGGCCGACCAGGTCACGCTGCCCCGGCACCGCGCGGACGCGGCGGGCTGCGACTCGCACGGGGAGAGCGGCGGCTGCGGGCCGTGCGGTTCGGCCGGGAGCGAGCCGGTGGCCGGGGCCGAGCCCGCCGAGGCGCGCACGGATCTGGTGGCGGTACGTCGCCGGGGCGCGGGAACGGACCTCGCACCCAATGCGTGACCTGCCCATCGACAATCTGGACGAGCTGGTCGAACTGGATCGCCGTCATGTGTGGCACCCCTACGGCCCGATGCCCGGCCGTCAGGAGCCGCTGGTCGTGGAGTCGGCGAGCGGGGTGCGGCTGCGCCTCGCCGACGGCTCCGGCGAACTGGTCGACGGCATGTCGTCGTGGTGGTCGGCGATCCACGGCTACAACCACCCCGTGCTGAACGAGGCCGTGCGCACGCAGCTCGACCGGATGAGCCACGTCATGTTCGGCGGTCTGACGCACGAGCCCGCCGTGTCCCTCGCGAAGCGCCTTGTCGACATGTCTCCCGACGGGCTCGAACACGTCTTCCTCGCCGACTCGGGCTCGGTCTCGGTCGAGGTCGCCGTGAAGATGTGCCTGCAGTACTGGCGTTCGCTCGGCCGCCCCGAGAAGCGGCGCCTGCTGACGTGGCGCGGCGGCTACCACGGCGACACCTGGCAGCCGATGTCCGTCTGCGACCCCGAGGGCGGCATGCACGAGCTGTGGCAGGGGGTCCTGCCGCGGCAGGTGTTCGCGGACGCGCCGCCGGACGCCTACGACGAGTCGTACGCGCAGCGGCTGCGCGAGCTGGTCGAACGGCACGCGGGAGAGCTGGCCGCGGTGATCGTGGAGCCCGTGGTGCAGGGCGCGGGCGGGATGCGGTTCCACTCCCCCGCCTATCTGCGCGTGCTGCGCGAGGCGTGCGACGCGCACGGCGTGCTCCTGGTCTTCGACGAGATCGCCACCGGCTTCGGCCGCACCGGCGCGCTGTTCGCCGCGGACCACGCGCACGTCACGCCCGACGTGATGTGCGTGGGCAAGGCGCTGACCGGCGGTTATCTGACCCTGGCGGCGACGCTGTGCACGGCGGGCGTCGCCGAGGGCATCTCGCGCGGCGAGGTCCCCGTCCTGGCGCACGGGCCGACGTTCATGGGCAATCCGCTGGCCGCGGCGGTGGCCGGCGCCTCGATCGACCTGCTGCTCGGACAGGACTGGCAGGGCGAGGTCAAGCGCGTCGAGACGGGCCTGCGCGAGGGCCTCGCCGAGGCCGCGGGCCTTCCCGGCGTACGGGATGTCCGCGTCCTCGGGGCCATCGGCGTCGTCCAGCTCGACCACCCGGTGGACATGGCGGCGGCGACGCGGGCGGCGGTGCGCGAAGGCGTGTGGCTGCGGCCGTTCCGGGACCTGATCTACACGATGCCGCCGTTCGTCACGGACGACGACGACGTGGCACGCATCGCACGCGCGGTCGGCGCGGCGGCGAAGGAGGGCTGACGTGACGGTGATCGTGGTGTCCGGCACGGGCACGGAGATCGGCAAGACGGTGACGACGGCCGCGGTGGCCGCCGCCGCCCTGGCGGCCGGGCGGAGCGTGGCGGTGCTCAAGCCCGCGCAGACCGGGGTCGCCCCCGGCGAGGCCGGCGACGCCCAGGAGGTGGCCCGGCTGGCGGGCGGCGGCGTGACCGCGCTCGAACTGGCCCGCTTCCCCGAGCCGCTGGCGCCGGACACCGCGGCCAGGCGGGCCGGGATGGCGCAGGTGCGCCCGTGCGAGGTCGCCGACGCCGCCGGGAAGCTGGCGACCGAGCACGACCTCGTGCTCGTCGAGGGGGCGGGCGGGCTCCTGGTCCGCCTCGACGACGAGGGCGGCACGCTCGCCGACGCCGCACGGCTCCTGGGCGCCCCCGTCCTCGTGGTGGCCTCGGCGGGCCTCGGCACCCTGAACACGACGGCGCTGACGGCCGAGGCCCTGCGGGCGCGCGGGGTCCGGCAGCTCGGCGTCGCCATCGGGAACTGGCCCGCCGCCCCCGACCTGGCATCGCGCTGCAACCTCGCCGATCTGCCCCGGTCCGCGGACGCGCCCCTCCTCGGCGCGGTCCCGCAAGGCGCCGGCTCCCTCGAAGGCGCCGCGTTCCGCGCGGCGGCCGTCGGGTGGCTCGCGCCGGAGCTGGGGGGCACGTGGGACGCGGCGTCCTTCACGCGGCGCGAGGCGCCCCGGGAGCGGTGAGAGAAGCCCTGGTCGGCGTGGGTGCGCTGGGGTGAGGTCCAGCGCACCGGCGCACGGCTCACGGGCCCGGACGGGGGCAATCCGCGCCGTACTTGGGCAGCATGGCGGTAACAGCTCGCCCCGCCGAGGAGGTCCCATGTCTCCGCGCTCCGCCAGGACGGCGTCCCGGGACGCCGTGCACCACCCCGTCTTCGCCCGTTTCTACGCCCGCCAGAGCGTGGCCGCGGAGCCCGTGGTCTCCGGCTACCGAGAGGAGCTGCTCGCCGGGCTCTCCGGCCGGGTGATCGAGGTCGGGGCGGGCAACGGGCTGAACTTCGCGCACTACCCCGGTGCGGTCTCCGAGGTCGTGGCCATCGAGCCGGAGCGGCTGCTGCGGCAGCTCGCCGTGGAGACGGCCCGGCGCGCCGAGGTGCCCGTCGACGTGGTGCCGGGCGCCGCCGAGGCGCTGCCCGTCAAGAGCGAGGCCTTCGACGCGGCCGTCGTCTCGCTGGTGCTGTGCAGCGTGCGGGACGTGCGGCGGGCTCTCGGCGAGCTGCACCGGGTGCTGCGGCCCGGCGGTGAGCTGCGCTTCTTCGAGCACGGCCGGGCGCCGGGCACGCTGATGGCGGGGGTCCAGCGGGTCCTGGACCGCACGGTGTGGCCGCCGCTGTTCGGCGGCTGTCACGTCGCGCGGAGCCCCCTGGACTCCTTGGCCGAGGCGGGCTTCGACGTCGGCCCCTACCGGCGGTTCGTGGTGCCGGCGAAGGGGCCGCGCATGCCCTTCTCGTACTGCGTGCTCGGCACGGCACGGCGGCCGGAGCCGGCCTGACGCGCGGCGTCCGCCGTATGGGAGTGGCCGCTCACAGGCTCCACCGGCGCAGCTCCTCCGCGATGGCCCGCACGCTCGCGCCGTCCTCCTTCACCAGCCGGGCCAGGTCGCGCACCTGCTCGGGGGAGGTGACGACCTTGGTGCCGCTGGAGACGAGGTAGGCGTAGGCGACGGAGGCGGCGAAGAGCGCGTTGGAGCGTTCGAGCGCGGGGATGTGCAGCAGGAGTTGCAGGAGCGCGGCGGCCCTGTCGTACGGGGTCTCGTAGACGGGAACGCCGAATATCTCGGCCTCGTGCCGGCTGACGGCGGCGACGAGGGCGCCCCAGTCCGTGACCGCGGGGTCCCCCGGTGTCTTGTGCTCGGCGATCATCAGGAGCCAGGCAAGATCGATTCTGAGGGTCAACGGCTCAGCGGCGATCTTCACCGAACGGGCGTGTGGCGTCGTGCAGGGCGCGGACGGGAGTGTCGCGGACGGCGCGGCTGCCCTCGCGGTCCCGGCCGAACTCCTCGACGAAGACGCTTTCGTACTGCTTCATGAAATCGGCTGCTGCCTCGACGAACGTGTGGCCTACTTCTCCGGCGTCCTGTTTCACGAGTTCCTCTATGTAGCGGTTGACGCTGATTCCTCGGGCCAAGGCGCGCTCCCGGGCGGCCCGAGCGGTGTCCTCGTCCACCCGTACGTTCAACTGAGTCTTCGCCATTCCTTCAAGCTAGCGCCGAGGTGCTATCACGACAAGGGCGCCTGATCGTGCCCCTTACACGCGCCCCGCTCCCCGACCCCGGAGGGATACCGCGGACCCAGCCCGCCCCACTACTCTGCGCGCAGACACGGGAGTTGGAACGGCCACACACCAGGAGGCGGCCTTGTCCACACCTGCTTCGGCACCGTCCACCGGCCGCCCCGGGACCGCCGCGCGTGCCCGCGGCCTCACCAAGGCCTACGGCTCGGGCGAGACGACCGTGCTGGCCCTCGACACGGTCGACGTGGACATCGCGCGCGAGCGCTTCACGGCCGTCATGGGGCCCTCGGGGTCGGGCAAGTCCACCCTCATGCACTGCCTCGCCGGGCTCGACAGCGTGTCGGCGGGGCAGGTGTGGCTGGGCGGCACGGAGATCACCGGGCTCAGGGAGCGGGAACTGACCCGGCTGCGGCGGGACCGCGTCGGCTTCATGTTCCAGTCCTTCAACCTCATCCCCACGCTCAACGCCCTGGAGAACATGACGCTCCCGATGGACATCGCGGGCCAGCGGCCCGACCGCGACTGGCTGGAGCACGTCATCGACACCCTGGGGCTGCGGGACCGGCTCAAGCACCGGCCCGCGCAGCTCTCCGGCGGACAGCAGCAGCGCGTGGCCTGCGCGCGGGCCCTGGCCTCCAAGCCCGAGCTGATCTTCGCCGACGAACCGACGGGCAACCTCGACTCCCGGGCGGGTCTCGAAGTGCTCGGCTTCCTGCGCGAGGCGGTCGACCAACTGGGCCAGACGGTGGTCATGGTGACCCATGACCCGAGCGCCGCCGCCACCTCCGACCTGGTCCTCTTCCTCGGCGACGGGCGGATCGTGGACGACATGGCGCGCCCGACGGCGGACGGGGTGCTCGAACGCATGAAGCGGTTCGACGCCCTGGGCGCGGCGCCGCCCGGCGCCCCCGCGCGCTCCGGTGACGACGCTGCCGCCGCCGAGCAGGGCTGAGCGGGGCTGCCGTGCTGAAGGCGACGCTCAGGAGCTTCCTCGCGCACAAGGGCCGACTGGCGCTGTCCGCCCTCGCCGTCATCCTCTCGGTGGCGTTCGTGGCCGGCAGCCTGATCTTCTCGGACACCGTGAACCGCACCTTCGACCGCCTGTTCGCCTCCACGTCGGCGGACGTCATGGTCGGACCGAAGGACGACCTCGACGAGGCCGTGCCGTCGGGACAGACCCCGACGGTGCCCGCGAGCCTGCGGGAGCGGGTCGCGGAGGTCGAGGGCGTCGCGGACGCGCACCTCGACGTCTCCGTCGACAACGTCACCGTCGTCGACGGCGACAACGACCCCGTGGGCTCGACGACCGGCGCGCCGACCGTCGCCACCAACTGGTACGTCACCGACCGCAGCCCCGTGGAGCTGACCTCGGGCCACGCGCCGCGCGGCGCCGGTCAGGCGATCCTCGACGCGGACACGGCGGACAAGAAGGACGTGAAGATCGGCGACACCCTCACCGTCCTCGCCCGCCCCGGCTCCTTCGAGGTGGAGATCGTCGGCATCGCCGCCTTCACCACCACCAACCCCGGCGCGGCCCTCGTCTTCCTGGAGACCGGGAGCGCCCAGCGCGAACTGCTCGGCTCGGCCGGGAAGGCGACGAGCATCTCGGTGACCGCCGACGACGGCGTCGACGACACCGCCCTCAAACGCCGCATCGCCGCCGCCCTGGGCTCCGGCCAGCAGCTGGAGACCGCCGACGAGCAGGCCGACTCCGCCGCGTCCGAACTGGGCGGTTTCCTGGACGTCATCACGTACGTGATGCTGGGCTTCGCCGGAGTCGCCGTGCTCGTCGGCGTCTTCCTGATCGTCAACACCTTCTCCATGCTGATCGCGCAGCGCACCCGTGAGCTGGGCCTGCTGCGTGCCCTCGGCGCCGACCGCGGCCAGGTGCGCCGCTCCGTGCTCGTCGAGGCACTGCTGCTCGGCCTGGCCGGTTCCACGCTGGGGCTCGCCGCGGGCGTCGGTCTCGCCGTGGGCCTCATCGAGCTGATGGGCGTCTTCGGGATGAACCTGAAGTCCGCGGAGATGGTCGTGGGCTGGGCGACCCCCGTGGCGGCGTACGTCGTCGGGGTCGGCGTCACGTTCGTCGCCGCCTATCTGCCGTCACGCCGGGCCGCGCGCGTCTCGCCGATGGCGGCGCTCTTCGACGCCGAGATCGCCGGGGTGGGGCGGCCGTTGAAGGTGCGGGCCGCGGTGGGCTGCGTCGTCGCCGTGGGCGGTGCCGCCGCGCTCGTCGGCTGCGCCGCCGCCGAGAAGACCTTAACGGCCGCGTCCCTGCTGGGCCTCGGCATCGTGCTGAGCCTCGTCGCCACCGTCATCGCGGGGCCGCTCCTGGTGCGGCCGGTGATCCGCGTGCTCGGCGGGGCGTTCCCCGCCGTCTTCGGCCCGGTGGGCCGGATGAGCCGGCGCAACGCGCTGCGCAACCCGCGCAGGACCGGTGCGACCGCCGCAGCGCTGATGGTGGGCCTCGCGCTCGTCGGCGGCCTCTCCGTGGCGAGCGCGTCGATGACGAAGTCCTTCGACAAGCAGATCGACGCCACCCTCGGCGCCGACTTCGTCGTGCAGAACAGCAACTTCCTGCCCTTCTCGCCGGAGGTCACCGACAAGGTCGAGGACATCGCAGGCACCGGGCTCGTCGTACGGCAGCGCTTCGCCCCCGTCGAACTGTCCCTGCCCGACGGCGACAGGGTGGAGTCGACCGCCGCGGGCTACGACCCGCGGCTCGACGACGTCGTCGACGTCACGTACGCCGCGGGGAGTTCGCGGGCCGCCCTCGCGCCGGGGCACATCGGCATGGACAGGGAGTTCGCGGCGGAGCACCGGGTGCGCGTCGGCGACGAGCTGCCCGTGGTGTTCCCGGGGAAGCGGAAGGCCGCGCTGACGGTCGGCGCCCTCACCGACCAGGACATGCCCGAGGGCTTCGGCGTCACGGGCGGGCTCTTCCTCGGCCTCGGCACCGTCGAGAAGTACGTGCCGGGCGGCCAGGACGCCGCCGTGTACGTCAACGCCGCCGCCGGGACGGACCCCGACACGCTGCGCGAGCGCTTGGAGAAGGCCCTCGATCCGTACCCGCAGGTGCAGGTCCGCGACCAGGCGGACTACAAGGAACTCATCCGCCGGCAGATCGCCGTGATGCTCTACCTCGTCTACGCCCTGCTCGGCCTCGCCATCGTCATCGCCGTCCTCGGTGTGGTCAACACCCTCGCCCTCTCGGTCGTGGAGCGCACCCGGGAGATCGGGCTGCTGCGCGCCATCGGTCTCGGCCGGCGTCAGCTGCGGCGGATGATCCGCCTGGAATCGGTGGTGATCGCCGTCTCCGGAGCGGTCCTCGGTCTCGCCCTCGGCCTGGTCTGGGGCGTCGCGGTGCACCAGGTTCTCGCGCTCCAGGGCATGAAGGAGCTGGCCTTCCCCTGGCCGACGATCCTGGCGGTGGTGATCGGTTCGGTGGTCGTGGGCCTGGCGGCGGCGCTGCTGCCGGCGCTGCGGGCGTCGCGGATGAATGTTCTGGCGGCGATCGCGCACGAGTGAGGCGCGGGGACGCGTCCCGGAGCCCAGACTCCTCCCTCCGCCCGCGCGGCAGGCTCACGCGGGTCTGCCGCCTCTTCTGCCCCCGCCGTCCGCATCCTGAAAACCTCGCGCGCCCCGCCCGCCCCGGTGGTGGGATGGCGCCCATGGACGATCTTCGGATACGGGCCGCCGGGCCCGGTGACCTCGACGCCGTGCTCGCCTTCTGGAAGGTGGCCGCCGAGGGGACGAGCATCAGTGACGACCGCGCCGGCGTGGAGCGGCTCGTCGGCCGTGACCCCGAGGCGCTGATCCTCGCCGAGCGGCGCGGGGAGCTCGTGGGGACGGTCATCGCGGGCTTCGACGGCTGGCGCTGCCATCTGTACCGCCTGGCCGTCCACCCCGGGCACCGCCGCCGGGGCGTCGGCTCCGCGCTGCTGGCCGCGGCGGAGGAGCGCTTCGTCCGCCTCGGGGGACGGCGCGGCGACGCCATGGTCCTCGACCGCAACGAACTCGCCCACCACACCTGGCGCGCGGCGGGCTACGCCCCGGAGCCCCAGTGGTCGCGGTGGGTGAAGCACCTCGCGGGGTGAGCGCCCGGCCGGCCGTGCCGCACGTCACGATTCGGGGCGCGGATGCGGGCGCGGGCCGGGTACACGGGCGGGATGAGCAGTCTGAACCCACCGACGCGCACGAGCGGCTTTGCTGATCCTTTACCATGGAGTGGTCACCCGTACCCTCGATCGAAAGGTGTGAGCGTCCGCCCATGGGCGAGCCTCCCAGTACCCGACATCGCGCGTTCCTCCCCACCCTGTCCGATCATGGGACGGAGGTGACCCGATGACCGAAGTGCTCCTGCTCCTCGTGGCGGTGCTGCTCTGCCTGGCCTGTGGTGTCTTCGTCGCGGCGGAGTTCTCCCTCACGACCGTCGAGCGCAGTGAGCTGGAGCGAGCCGTCGAACGCGGCGAGCGCGGCGCCGCCGGCGCCCTCAAGGCGGTCAAGAACCTCACCTTCCAGCTCTCCGGAGCCCAGCTCGGCATCACGGTCACCAACCTCGTCGTCGGCATGCTCTCCGAGCCCTCGATCGCCAAGCTGATCTCGGGCCCGCTGCACGGCATCGGTCTGCCCCGTTCGGCGTCGTCCTCGGTGGCCCTGGTCATCGGCACGGCGCTGTCGACGGTCTTCCTGATGGTCATCGGCGAGCTGGTCCCCAAGAACTGGGCGATCTCCTCACCGCTCGCCGTCGCCAAGCGGGTGGCGACGCCCCAGCGGCTGTTCAGCGCGGCCTTCCGGCCGTTCATCGCGCACCTGAACAACACCGCGAACCGTTCCGTACGCCGCTTCGGCATCGAGCCCGCCGAGGAGCTGGCCTCCGCGCGCGGTCCCAAGGAGCTCGTGGCCCTCGCCCGGCACTCCGCCAGGGAGGGCGCGCTGGAGGCGGACACCGCCGAGCTGTTCGTCCGTACGCTGAACCTCGTCGACCTCAGCGCGGAGAACGTGATGACGCCCCGCGTGCAGGTCATCGCCCTCGACGTGCACGCCACCTGCGAGGACGTCGCGAACGCCACGCGCGCGACCGGCCTGTCCCGGTTCCCCGTCTACCGCGGCAACCTCGACTCGGTCGTCGGCGTGGCGCACATCAAGGACGTCCTCGCCATACCGGCCGAGCGCAGGCCACGCGCGTCGGTCGCCGAGATGATGCGCGAGCCGCTGCTCGTGCCGGAGTCGCTGACCGTCGACCGCCTGCTCGACCGGCTCTCCGGCAAGCGCACGATGGCCGTGGTCATCGACGAGTACGGCGGCACCGCCGGGGTCGCGACCCTGGAGGACATCGTCGAGGAGGTCGTCGGCGAGGTGCGCGACGAGCACGACCCGCACGAGACGCCCGACATCGCCACCGCGGGCACCGACGAGGACGGCAGGACGCTGTGGTCCGCCGACGGCGCCGCCCGCACGGACCAGCTCGCGCGGGTCGGCCTGCGCGCGCCCGAGGGGCCCTACGAGACGCTCGCCGGGCTCGTCGCGACCGAGCTCGGCCGGATTCCCGCCGAGGGCGACAGCTTCGAGGTCGGCGGCTGGCGCCTGGTCGTCCAGGACGCCACGGGGCGGCGCGCGGCGCGCGTCCTGTTGCACGCCCCGAAGCCCGCCGATGAGCAGGAGGACGCCCGATGACCGCCATCCAGTTGCTGATCGGCCTGGCGACGCTCGTCGTCAACGCGTTCTTCGTGGGCGCCGAGTTCGCGCTCATCTCCGTGCGCCGCAGCCAGATCGAGCCCTACGCCGAGGACGGCGACCGGCGCGCCAAGAGCGTGATGTGGGGGCTCAAGCACGTCTCCGCGCTGCTCGCGGCCGCCCAGCTGGGCATCACGCTGTGCACCCTGGTGCTCGGCGTCGTCGCGGAGCCCGCGATCGCGCACCTCCTTGAGCCCGTGTTCGACGGGGTGGGCGTGCCGCACGGCCTGGTCCACCCGATCTCGTTCGTCATCGCGCTGGCCGTGGCGACGTATCTGCACATGCTGCTCGGCGAGATGGTGCCGAAGAACATCGCGCTCGCGGAGCCGGTGCGGACGGCGCTGCTGCTCGGGCCGCCCCTCGTGGCGCTCGCGAGGGCGCTGCGGCCGGTGATCTTCGCGATCAACGCGTTCGCCAACGGTCTGCTGAAGCTGCTGCGGGTGGAGGCCAAGGACGAGGTGTCGGCGAGCTTCTCCGACGAGGACCTGGCCCGCATGGTCAAGGACTCCGGTGACGCGGGCCTGCTCGACGACCGCGCGCAGGAGCGGCTGCACGACGCGCTGGAGCTGGGCCGCCGCCCCGTCAGGGACGTGGTCCTGCCGCTGGAGGACGTCGTCTACGCGCGCGTGGGCGTCACTCCCGAGGGCCTTGAGCGGCTCTCCGCGGAGTCCGGGTTCTCCCGTTTCCCCGTGGTGGACGCGGGCCGTCGCATCGTCGGCTATCTGCACGTCAAGGACGCGCTCGACCGCATGCCGCGGGACCTGCCGTTCCGGGTGCCGGACATGCGCAAGATCGCGCAGGTGCGCGAGACGACGCCGCTGGACGACGTCCTGACCGCGATGCGCGGCACCCGGACGCACGTGGCCGCGGTCCTCGGCTCCGACGGCCGCCTCGCCGGCATGGTCACGATGGAGGACGTGCTGCGAGAACTGTTCGGCCAGCCGGTCTGACACCGGGGGCCGGCCGGTCCCGCGTGACGGGGCCGGCCGGTCGGCGTCATCCGTGCGGCGGCGCCGGCCTGCTCTCCAGGCGCCGCTCCGTGAGGCCGGGGCCTTTCGCTCCGGCCTCCGAGGCGCCGATCGCCGTGAGGACGGCGCACGTGGAGTCGGTGCGCCGGTACTTCATCGACCTGCTCAGGCCCGAGCAGATCGAGGCGTTCGCGGAGATCGGCGAGACCCTGGTGGCCCATCTCACGGACCGGAAAGGCCCCGGCGCGGGCCGAGCAGCGCGGCCGGACGGTCGGCAGTGAGGAGGCACGACGTCCGGCCCCCGGGCGGGATACCATCGCAGGCGCCATGCAGATGAATGCCAAGTACAACAGTCTCGTCGCGGTCGGCGACTCCTTCACCGAGGGCATGTCCGACCTCCTGCCCGACGGCACCTACCGCGGCTGGGCCGACATCCTGGCCGGCCGGATGGCCGCCCAGAGCCCCGGCTTCCGGTACGCGAACCTCGCGGTGCGCGGGAAGCTCATCGGCCAGATCGTCGCCGAGCAGGTGGGCGTCGCCGCGGAGATGCAGGCCGACGTGGTCACGCTGGTGGGCGGCCTGAACGACACGCTGCGCCCCAAGTGCGACATGAACCGCGTCTGCGACCTCCTCGAAGAGGCCGTCGAACGGCTCGTGCCCTCGTGCAAGCAGCTCGTGCTGATGCGCAGCCCCGGCCGGAACGGCCCCGTGATGGAGCGGTTCCGCCCCCGCATGGAGGCGCTGTTCACCCACATCGACAACCTGGCCGCGCGGCACGACGCCCTGGTCGTGGACCTGTACGGCGCGACCGTCCTCGGCGACCAGCGGCTCTGGGACGTCGACCGGCTGCACCTCACCGCGGAGGGGCACCGCAGGATCGCCGAGGCCGTGTGGCAGGCCATCGGCTACCCGCCCGAGGAGGACTGGCGGGCCCCGCTGGGCGAGACCGCCCCGCCGAGGTGGGCCGCGCGCCGCGTGTCCGACGTCCGGTTCGCCCGGCAGCACCTCGCGCCGTGGATCGTGCGCCGCCTGACCGGCCGCTCCTCCGGCGACGGTCTGCCGCCCAAGCGCCCCGACCTGCTGCCCTGGGAGGACCCGCGCGTCTAGGCGGGCCCCACTCGTAGTTTCCGACGAACGGGGGCGTTGCGCTGGCCTGCATGAATGCCCAGTAGAATCAGGTCACGTGACTGCCGCGCCCGCAAAGCCCCGTATCCCGAACGTCCTCGCCGGACGTTATGCCTCCGCCGAGCTCGCCACGCTCTGGTCGCCCGAGCAGAAGGTGAGGCTGGAGCGCCAGCTCTGGCTCGCCGTGCTGCGCGCGCAGAAGGACCTCGGCATCGAGGTCCCCGACGCCGCCATCGCCGACTACGAGCGCGTGCTCGACCAGGTCGACCTGGCCTCCATCGCCGAGCGCGAGAAGGTCACGCGCCACGACGTGAAGGCCCGCATCGAGGAGTTCAACGCCCTCGCCGGGCACGAGCACGTCCACAAGGGCATGACCTCGCGCGACCTCACCGAGAACGTCGAGCAGCTCCAGATCCGCCTCTCCCTCGAGCTGATCCGCGGCCGTACCGTCGCCGTCCTCGCCCGGCTCGGCCGGCTCGCGGGTGAGTACGGCGAGCTGGTCATGGCGGGCCGCTCCCACAACGTCGCCGCGCAGGCGACGACGCTGGGCAAGCGCTTCGCGACCGGCGCCGACGAACTGCTCGCCGCCTACCGCCGCCTCGACGACCTCCTCGGCCGCTACCCGCTGCGCGGCATCAAGGGCCCGGTCGGCACCGCCCAGGACATGCTGGACCTGCTCGGCGGCGACGCCGACAAGCTGACCGACCTGGAAGGCCGCATCGCCGGGCACCTCGGCTTCGACCGCGCCTTCACCTCGGTCGGCCAGGTCTACCCGCGCTCCCTCGACTACGAGGTCGTCACCGCCCTCGTGCAGATCGCCGCCGCGCCCTCCTCGCTCGCCAAGACGATCCGCCTGATGGCGGGGCACGAGCTGGTCACCGAGGGCTTCAAGCCGGGCCAGGTCGGCTCGTCCGCGATGCCGCACAAGATGAACACCCGCTCCTGCGAGCGCGTCAACGGCCTCACCGTCATCCTGCGCGGCTACGCCTCGATGACCGGCGAGCTGGCGGGCGACCAGTGGAACGAGGGCGACGTCTCCTGCTCGGTCGTGCGCCGGGTCGCCCTGCCCGACGCGTTCTTCGCGCTGGACGGGCTCCTGGAGACGTTCCTGACCGTCCTCGACGAGTTCGGCGCCTTCCCCGCCGTCGTCGCGCGCGAGCTGGACCGCTACCTCCCCTTCCTCGCCACCACCAAGGTCCTCATGGCCTCGGTGCGGGCGGGCGTCGGCCGCGAGGAGGCCCACGAGGCCATCAAGGAGAACGCGGTCGCCTCCGCGCTCGCGATGCGCGAGCAGGGCGTCGAGCGCAATGAACTCCTGGACAAGCTCGCCGCGGACTCCCGTATCCCGCTGGACCGGGCGCGGCTCGACGAGCTGATGGCCGACAAGCTGTCGTTCACGGGTGCGGCGAGCGACCAGGTCGCCACCGTGGTCGCGCAGATCGAGGCCCTGCTCAAGCAGCACCCGGAGGCCGCCGCCTACACGCCGGGCGCGATCCTCTGACCCTTCCGGAGCACATGGCTCCACGGGATGTCGGGACGAGGGCCCCGGGGTGCGCCACCCCGGGGCCCTCGCGCTCGCCGTCCCCCTGCGCGCCTGTCGTTCCCCGTGCGCCGGAGATCCACTAGCCGTCCGCTCGTCCGAGATCAAGGGCGTCCAGAAGAGGGCAAGGTCACAGCCTGTGGTGGCACCGCGTGCCACGGGTTGAGCCCTAGCATCAGGGCATGACGGTCCTGCCTGACGACGGGCTTTCCCTGGCCGCCGAGTTCCCTGATGCGACCCATGAGCAGTGGCAGCGCCTGGTGGAAGGCGTGCTGCGCAAGTCGGGTAAGGACGTATCGGGGACGGCCGCCGAGGAAGCGCTGTCCACCGCACTCGAGGACGGGCTCATCACCCGCCCCCTGTACACCTCCCGTGACGCCGCGCCCGCCGCGGGCCACCCCGGATTCGCCCCCTTCGTACGAGGCGGCACACCCGGCGGCAGCGCCCCCGCCGGCTGGGACGTACGGCAGCGGCACGCGAGCGCCGACCCCGTGCGCACCAACGAAGCCGTGCTCGCCGACCTGGAGAACGGCGTCACCTCGCTGTGGCTCGGCGTGGGCGCGAACGGCGTGCCCGTCTCCGCGCTCCCCCGGGCGCTGGACGGCGTCTACCTCGACCTCGCGGCCGTCGCGCTCGACGCGGGCGCCGAATTCGCCCCGGCGGCACGTGCCTTGTTCGCGTTGTACGAGGCCGCGGGCGTCACGAAGGACTCCGTCCGCGGCACGCTCGGCGCCGACGTGCTCGGCCACGAGGCCCGCTCGGGCGAGGCGTTGGACGCCGCCGACGCCGTCGAGCTGGCGCGGGTGTGCGCGCGGGAGTACCCGGGCCTGCGGGCACTCGCCGTGGACGCGCTGCCGTACCACGAGGCGGGCGGCTCGGCCGCGCAGGAGCTGGGCGCGTCCCTCGCGACCGGCGTCGCCTACCTGCGCGGGCTGACGGCGGCCGGGCTCTCCGTGCCGGAGGCCTGTGCCCAGCTGGAGTTCCGCTACGCGGCCACCGCCGACCAGTTCCTGACCATCGCCAAGCTCCGTGCCGCGCGCCGCCTCTGGGCGCGTGTGGCCGAGGTGTGCGGCTCCGCCGCCGCCGGGGCGCAGCGTCAGCACGCGGTGACGTCGCCGGTGATGATGACCCGCCGCGACCCGTGGGTGAACATGCTCCGCACGACGGTGGCCTGCCTGGGGGCCGGGGTCGGCGGCGCCGACGCGGTCACCGTGCTGCCCTTCGACCACTCGCTCGGCCTGCCGGACGCCTTCGCGCGCCGCATCGCCCGCAACACCTCCACCATCCTCATCGACGAGTCCCACCTGGCCCGTGTGATCGACCCGGCGGGCGGCTCCTGGTACGTGGAGCGGCTCACCGACGAACTCGCGCAAGCCGCGTGGGCGTTCTTCCAGGAGATCGAGGGTGCGGGCGGCCAGGCCGCCGCCCTGCGCTCCGGGATGGTCGGCGACCGCCTCGCCGCGACCTGGGCGGCGCGCAGCGAGAAGCTGGCCCGGCGCCGCGAACCGATCACCGGCGTCAGCGAGTTCCCGCACCTCGACGAGTGGCCCGTGGAGCGCGAGGCCGCCCCCGCCGCACCGGCCGGCGGGCTGCCGCGGGTCCGGCGCGATGAGGCGTACGAAGCCCTGCGCGCCCGCTCCGACGCGCACCTCGTCTCGGCCGGGGCGCGTCCGAAGGTGTTCCTCGCGGCGCTCGGCCCGGCCGCCGCGCACACCGCGCGCGCCGGTTTCGCCGCGAACCTCTTCCAGGCGGGCGGCATCGAGACCGTGCACGAGCCGGTCACGGTGGACGCGGCGACGGCCGCCGACGCCTTCCTGACCTCCGGCGCACGAATGGCGGTCATCTGTTCGAGCGACGCGCTCTACGCCGAGCAGGCCGCGGCGGTGGCCGGGGCCCTCAAGGACGCGGGCGCCGAGCACGTGTTCCTCGCGGGGCGCGGTGAGTACGACGGCGTCGACACCTGCGTCCACGCCGGCTGCGACGCCGTGGCCGTGCTCTCCTCCACCCTCGACCGCATGGGAGTGGCGTAATGCGCATCCCCGACTTCTCCTCCGTAGACCTGGGGCCCGGCACACCCGCCGCGGGCTCGCACGAACAGTGGCGCACCGCCGTGAAGGAGGCCACCGGCAGGTCCGAGAGCGACCTGCTGTGGGAGACCCCCGAGGGCATCGGCGTCAAGCCGCTGTACACCGGCGCCGACCTGGAGGGCCTCGACTTCCTCGGCGCCTACCCGGGCGTGGCCCCGTATCTGCGCGGCCCCTACCCGACGATGTACGTCAACCAGCCCTGGACGATCCGGCAGTACGCCGGGTTCTCCACCGCCGAGGAGTCCAACGCCTTCTACCGGCGCAACCTCGCCGCCGGGCAGAAGGGCCTCTCGGTCGCCTTCGACCTGCCGACCCACCGCGGCTACGACAGCGACCACCCGCGCGTGACCGGTGACGTCGGCATGGCGGGCGTGGCCATCGACTCCATCTACGACATGCGGCAGCTCTTCGACGGCATCCCGCTGGACAGGATGACGGTGTCGATGACGATGAACGGCGCCGTGCTGCCCGTGCTCGCGCTGTACATCGTGGCCGCCGAGGAGCAGGGCGTACCGCCCGAGAAGCTGGCCGGGACCATCCAGAACGACATCCTCAAGGAGTTCATGGTCCGCAACACCTACATCTATCCGCCGACCCCCTCGATGCGGATCATCTCGGACATCTTCGCGTACACCTCGCAGAAGATGCCGCGGTACAACTCCATCTCCATCTCCGGCTACCACATCCAGGAAGCGGGCGCGACGGCCGACCTGGAGCTGGCGTACACGCTGGCCGACGGTGTGGAGTACCTGCGGGCCGGGCAGAAGGCGGGCCTGGACGTGGACGCGTTCGCGCCCCGCCTGTCGTTCTTCTGGGCGATCGGCATGAACTTCTTCATGGAGGTCGCCAAGCTCCGCGCCGCGCGACTGCTGTGGGCCAAGCTCGTCAAGCAGTTCGACCCGAAGAACGCCAAGTCGCTCTCCCTGCGCACCCATTCGCAGACCTCGGGCTGGTCCCTGACCGCGCAGGACGTGTTCAACAACGTCACGCGCACCTGTGTCGAGGCGATGGCCGCGACCCAGGGTCACACGCAGTCGCTGCACACCAACGCCCTCGACGAGGCGCTCGCGCTGCCCACCGACTTCTCCGCCCGCATCGCCCGCAACACCCAGCTCCTGATCCAGCAGGAGTCGGGCACGACGCGGACGATCGACCCGTGGGGCGGCAGCGCGTACGTGGAGAGGCTGACGTACGACCTGGCGCGCCGGGCCTGGCAGCACATCGAGGAGGTCGAGGCGGCCGGCGGCATGGCCAAGGCCATCGACGCGGGCATCCCGAAGCTCCGCGTGGAGGAGGCCGCCGCGCGCACGCAGGCCCGCATCGACTCGGGGCGGCAGCCGGTCATCGGCGTCAACAAATACCGCGTGGACTCCGACGAGCAGATCGAGGTCCGCTCGGTCGACAACTCCTCGGTGCGCGCCCAGCAGATCGACAAGCTGCGGCGCCTTCGCGAGGAGCGCGACGACACGGCCTGCCGGGACGCGCTGCGCGCGCTGACCGCGGCGGCCGAGCGCGGCTCCGGGCCCGGCCTCGAGGGCAATCTCCTGGCGCTCGCGGTGGACGCGGCCCGTGCCAAGGCCACGGTCGGTGAGATCTCCGACGCCTTGGAGAGCGTGTACGGGCGGCACGCGGGCCAGATCCGTACGATCTCCGGTGTGTACCGCACCGAAGCAGGCCAGTCCCCGTCCGTCGAGCGCACCCGCGCCCTCGTGGACGCCTTCGACGAGGCCGAGGGCCGCCGCCCGCGCATCCTGGTGGCCAAGATGGGCCAGGACGGCCACGACCGCGGCCAGAAGGTGATCGCCAGTGCCTTCGCCGACCTCGGCTTCGACGTTGACGTCGGCCCGCTCTTCCAGACCCCCGCGGAGGTCGCGCGCCAGGCCGTCGAGGCGGACGTGCACATCGTGGGCGTCTCCTCGCTGGCCGCGGGGCACCTCACCCTCGTACCGGCGCTGCGCGAGGAGCTGGCCGCCGAGGGCCGCGACGACATCATGATCGTGGTGGGCGGGGTGATCCCGCCGCAGGACGTCGAGGCGCTGCACGAGGCGGGCGCCACGGCGGTGTTCCCGCCCGGCACGGTGATCCCGGACGCGGCGCACGACCTGGTGAAGCGACTGGCGGCCGATCTCGGCCACGACCTGTGAGCCGGTGAGCCCCCTGCCTGTCACGATCGACATCGACGCGTACGCCAAGGGCGTCCTCGACGGGAAGCGCGCGTTCGTCGCGCGCGCCATCACCCTCGTCGAGTCGACCCGGCCCCAGCACCGGCTGCTCGCGCAGCGGTTGCTGACCGAGCTGCTCCCGCACAGCGGGCGCGCGCGGCGCATCGGCATCAGCGGGGTGCCGGGCGTGGGGAAGTCCACGTTCATCGACGCGCTCGGCACGATGCTCACCTCGCTCGGGCACCGCGTGGCGGTGCTCGCCGTCGACCCGTCTTCCACGCGCACGGGCGGCTCCATCCTGGGTGACAAGACCAGGATGGAGCGGCTCTCGCTCGACCCGGCCGCGTTCGTGCGGCCCTCCCCCTCCGCCGGGACGCTCGGCGGGGTCGCCAAGGCGACCCGCGAGTCGATCGTGGTGATGGAGGCCGCGGGGTATGACGTGGTGCTCGTGGAGACCGTGGGCGTCGGGCAGTCGGAGACGGCCGTCGCGAACATGGTCGACACGTTCCTGCTGCTCACCCTCGCCCGCACGGGCGACCAGCTCCAGGGCATCAAGAAGGGCGTCCTCGAACTCGCGGACGTCATCGCCGTGAACAAGGCCGACGGCCCGCACGAGAGGGACGCCCGCTCGGCGGCCCGCGAACTCGCGGGCGCGCTGCGTCTGATGCACCCCAGCGACGCCGCGTGGACGCCGCCGGTCCTGACGTGCAGCGCGCGGGAGTCGAGTGGTCTCGACACGCTCTGGGAGCGGCTCGAACAGCACCACACGCTGCTCGACTCGACGGGGCGCCTCGCCGCCAAGCGCCGCGACCAGCAGATCGACTGGACGTGGTCGATGGTGCGGGACGAACTGCTCGGCAGGCTCCGCGACCACGCCGAGGTCCGCCGGGTGGCCCCGGAGCTCGAACAGCGCGTCCGGGAGGGCACGCTGACGGCCACGTCGGCGGCCGAGATGATCCTCGACGCGTTCCAGGGGCCGGGCCGGGGCGGCGCTCCGGAGGCGTCCTCGCACTGAACCACGGCTTTGTGCGGGACCGGTGGCTCGCGCCGACGCGCGCCCGCCGGTCCCGCACGGCCGCCTCCGCACCACCGCGCACCACAGGAACGGAGCCACCGCACCATGAACGCCCCCTCCTCCGACGTCCCCTGCGAGGACGCCCCCGTCCTGCTCCGCCGCGAAGGCCGTGCCGCGTACGCCGTCCTGAACCGGCCGCGGGCCATCAACGCCCTCAACCACGCCATGGTCGGCCTCCTTTCCCGTGCCCTCACCGACTGGGAGGGCGACCCTTCGGTGGAGACGGTCGTCCTCACCGGCGCCGGGGAGCGCGGGCTCTGCGCGGGCGGCGACATCCGCTCGATCCACGACGACGTCACAGCGGGGCGCTCGGCGGCCCCCGCCGCGTTCTGGTACGACGAGTACCGCCTGAACGCCCGCATCGCCCGCTTCCCCAAGCCCTACGTCGCCGTCATGGACGGCATCGTGATGGGCGGCGGCGTGGGTGTCTCGGCGCACGGCGGCGTGCGCGTGGTCACCGAACGCTCCCGGATCGCGATGCCCGAGACCGGCATCGGTTTCGTGCCGGACGTCGGCGGTACGTACCTCCTCACGCGCACGCCCGGCGAACTGGGCGCGCACCTGGCCCTCACCGGCTCCCCCGTGACCGCCGGCGACGCGCTGCTCTGCGGGCTCGCCGACCACTACGTGCCCTCGGAGCGCCTGCCGGAGCTCACCGCCGCCCTCGCCGAGCTGCCCGCGGCCGACGCCGTGCGCCGCTACGAGGCCGCCGCCCCCGAGGCCGAGCTGGCCGAGCACCGCGAGTGGATCGACCACTGCTACGCGGCCGGCGCCGTCGAGGAGATCGTGGACCGGCTGCACGCCAGCGGTGACCGGCGCGCCGAGGAAGCCGCCGAGACGCTCCTCGCCAAGTCCCCGACCGCCCTGAAGGTGACGCTCGCCGCGCTGCGCCGGGCCCGTGAACTGCCGGACCTGGAAGCCGTGCTCGCCCAGGAGTACCGCGTGTCCTGCGCCCTGCTGGACGCGCCCGACCTGCCCGAGGGCATCCGCGCCCAGGTGGTCGACAAGGACCGCAGGCCGCGCTGGTCGCCCGCGGAGCTCGCGCGGGTGACGGAGGCGGACGTGGCCCGCTGCTTCACCGAGCCCGCCGGGGGACCGCTGCGCTTCGGCTGACCCGCAGCCCTTGCGGCGGTCCCGTCGCGCGCCGGGCCGGGTGTCAGGGCGGGGGTGTCTCCGTCACCACGGCGAGGAGCTGGAAGGGCAGTTCCTTGTCCCACTGGGCGACGCCGAGCGCTATCCAGCGTCCTTCCACGTGCCACAGGTGCAGATCGGGGACGGACGAGGCGAGCTGGGCCCACGGTTCCGGTATCACCTCGTCCTCGGCGGCGTCGTCGGCGAAGCCGGCGGCCGTCATCCGGTCGAAGAGGCTCGCCAGGCTGAACCGCTGCGGCGGCCCCCAGCGGTCGGCCAGCAGGACCGTGAGGCCGTCGCGCTCGGCCTCGTACTGCTCCTCCGTGAGGTGCCAGCGGGCGCCGTCGTCCTCCCAGAAGGTGTCGCTCGTCAGTAACTCCCCGATGTGGTAACCAGGCCCTGTGGAGCCGCACTCCGACCTGCCGTGCTCCGCGGGGAACTCCCGGGAGCGCAGCAGGTCGATCACGGCGAGATGCTGTGCGGTACTCATGGGGCCCAGTAAAGCGGGCGGCACTGACAATCAGTCATCCGCCGGACGACGCGGAGTCGTCGGCCAACTCACGCGTCGCGCCGGCGCACCGCCCACCAGCCCGCGAGCAGCGCCGCGGCCGCCCAGGCCGCCAGCACGGCGAGTCCCGCCCAGGGCCCCAGCGTTCCCGTGGGGGCCTCGTGCAGCACCTGCTGGCCCGCCTTGTCGGGCAGGAAGGCCGCGACGCCGCTGTCCATGTCCCCGACCACGAACGACACGATGAGCGTGAAGGGGATGAGGATGCTCAGGACGGCGACGCCGCTGCGCAGCACCGCCGTCAGGCCGACCGCGAGGAGCGCCATCAGGGCGAGGTAGATCCCGCCCCCCACGCAGGCCCGCACCGCGCCCGGATGACCGAGACCGAGCCCGTCGTCGCCCAGGAACGCCTGGCCGGTCAGGAACGTGCCGAAGCCGGTGAGGAGCCCCGCGAGCAGCGCGAGACCGCCGACGACCGCGACCTTGGAGCCGTAGAACAGCCCGCGGCGCGGCACCGCGGCGAGGGAGATCCGCAGGGCGCCGCTCGTGTACTCCGACGAGACGGCGGTCGTGCCGAAGCTGATGGCCGCGATCTGGCCGAAGTTGAAGGCGTAGAAGGCGTCGAAGAGAGGTTCGGCGTCGGCGTTGTCCGCCTCGGCGACGCCGACCGTCGCGAACACCAGGGCGGTGATGGCGACGGTCGCCGCGAACACGGTGACCAGCGAGACGAGGCTGGACCGCAGGGACTTGAGCTTGATCCACTCGGCGTGGGCGACGGGCAGCACGGCGGTGCGGGACATGGTCAGGCCTCCTGGACGGACGGGGCGGCGGCCGGAGCGGTCGCCGCGAACTCGGTCTCCGCCGCCGTGAGGGCGAGGTAGGCCTGCTCCAGGGAGGCCCGTTCGTCGGCGAGTTCGAGTACGGGGATGCCGGCGGCCGCGGCGATGGCGCCGATCTCCTCGGCCCTGGCGTCCTCGACCGTCCAGCGGCCGTCGTCCGCGTCCCCGAGCACGTACCCCTTGGCCAGGAGGAGGTCGCGGAGCCGGTCGGGGTCGGTCGTGCGCACCCGCACGCGCGGGTGGCTGTGCGCCTCGATGAAGTCGGGCATCGGGGTGTCCGTCAGGAGCCTGCCGCGGCCGAGGACCACCAGGTGGTCGGCGAAGGTGGCGGTCTCGTTCATGAGGTGGCTGGAGACGAGGACCGTGCGGCCCTCCTGGGCGAGGCGCCGCATCAACTCGCGTATCCAGATGATGCCTTCGGGGTCGAGTCCGTTGGACGGCTCGTCGAGCATCACCACGGCGGGGTCGCCGAGCAGGGCCGCCGCGATGCCGAGGCGCTGCCGCATGCCCAGCGAGAACGTCTTGATCCGGCGTCCGGCCACCGCCGCGAGGCCCGCTTCCGCGAGGACGTCGTCGACGCGGCGCGCGGAGATGCGGTTGCTGACGGCGAGGGCCAGGAGGTGGTTGCGGGCGGTGCGTGAGCCGTGGGCCGCCTGGGCGTCCAGGAGCGCCCCGACGTGGCGCAGGGGGTCGTCGAGGGAGGCGTAGGCGCGACCGCCCACCCTGGCCGTGCCCGAGGTCGGCCGGTCGAGGCCGAGGACGAGGCGCATCGTGGTCGACTTGCCGGCGCCGTTGGGACCGAGGAATCCGGTGACCTTGCCGGGACGGACGCTGAACGAAAGGGCGTCCACGGCCCGGGTCGTGCCGTACTCCTTGGTGAGGTCTTGGACGTCGATGCTGGTCATGGGGCCAGCCTCGCGGCGTGCCGGTCCTGTGGTCTTCCCCCGCCCGGGGAGTCCTTCTCCCCCGGGCGGGGGAGCCGTGCGGCGCGGGCCTGCTGGCACGATGGCGGCATGCCCGGCTTCCTGAGACCCCTGACGCGTGCGTTCACCTATACGCGCTGGCTGCACGTCCTCCTGGGGTCGGCCATCGCGTGGGTGAGCGCGTCGATCTATCCCGGGCTCTCCGAACCCTCGTACACCGACTGGGCGCTCGTCACGGTCGTGCCCGTGCCCCTGCTCGTGGCCGCCGCGATGGTGCCCGTCGTGCGCAGGGCGGAGGGGCTGCAGGCCCGCATGATGCTGTTCCCGGGTCAGCACGCGCGCGTGCCGGGCGAGGAGGTGGAGGAGCCCGGCATCTCCGTGGCCCCTTCCGCCTCGTGGCGTGACCGGGTGCGGACCGCCGTGTGGCTGGTGTTCCGCCTGGAGACCGGCATCGCCCTGGTTCTCGTGACGGGCCAGCTCATCGGGACGGTCTTCGCCGTGACGGGTGCGAACGACCAGCCCCCGGAGAGCGATGGCCTGCTGCTCCCCGTGCCCGGCCCTGGCTGGTCCGTGCTGCCGGTGAGCGTCCTCCTCGTCCTCGCGGAGTACGGCGCGCTGCTGGCGGCCGGACATGTGACGGCCGTGGTGGCCCGCCGTCTGCTCGGCCCCTCCCCCGCCGAACGCCTCGCCGTCATGGAGGAGCGCACCGAGCGGCTCCTGGAACGCAACCGCATCGCACGCGAACTGCACGACTCCATCGGCCACGCGCTGACGGTCGCCGTCGTCCAGGCGGGCGCCGCGCGGGCCGCCGCCGATCCGGAGTTCACCGCGCGGGCCCTTGAGGCCGTCGAGGAGACCGGGCGGGCCGCTCTGGAGGACCTGGAGCGGGTCCTGCGGGTGCTGCGCGAGGGCGAACAGCCCGTGGGCGCCCGGCCGGACCTCACCGACGCCGAGCGTCTCCTGCAGTCGGCGCGCGCCGCCGGGGCGAAGGTGGACGTGGAGGTGACGGGCCCCGTGGAACGGCTGCCCGGCCCCGTCTCACGGGAGGGGTACCGCATGCTCCAGGAGGCGTTGACCAATGTCCTGCGTCATTCGGGACCGGTGCCGGTGCGGCTGCGGATAGCCGCCGACGCCAGCCGCCTGGTGCTGGAGGTGCGCAACGCCCTGCCGGGCGCGGCCGGTTCGACGGGGCGCGGCGGCAGCGGTCTGCGCGGGATCCGTGAGCGGGCCACGCTGCTCGGCGGGCGGGCCACGACGGGCCCGCTGGACGGTGACTGGCAGGTGCACGTCGAACTGCCGCTGCGGTGATCTACGCTGGCCTGATGCCGGTCTCAGTGCTCCTCGTGGACGACGAACCCCTCGTACGCGCGGGGCTGCGTGCCGTTCTGGAGGCGCAGCCCGACCTGCGCGTCGTCGGTGAGGCCGCCGACGGGGCCGCGGTCATCCCCCTCGTCCGCGAGCTGCGGCCCGACGTGGTCGCGATGGACGTCCGCATGCCGCTCCTCGACGGCATCGAGGCCACCCGCGCGGTGCTGCGCACGGTGCAGAACCCGCCGAAGATCCTCGTGGTGACGACCTTCGAGAACGACGAGTACGTGTACGAGGCGCTGCGCGCGGGCGCAGACGGGTTCCTGTTGAAGCGGGCGAGGCCCGCGGAGATCGTCAACGCCGTGCGCCTGGTCGCCGAGGGCGAGTCGCTGCTCTTCCCCGCGGCGGTGCGGCGACTGGCGGGCGAGCACGGCGGACGGCACGGCAACGCCGAGGCGCGGGCCGTGCTCGACCGGGCAGCCCTGACCGAGCGTGAGGCGGAGGTGCTGGGACTGATGACGCGCGGCCTGTCCAACGCGGAGATCGCCGCACGGCTCGTGGTCGGCACGGAGACGGTGAAGTCGCACGTCAGCGCCGTCCTGGGCAAGCTGGGGGCGCGCGACAGGACGCAGGCGGTCATCCTCGCGTACGAGTCCGGTTTCGTGGCGCCGGGATGACGGCCGGGGGCGACGGGAAGGCGGGCCCGGCACTCGCCGGGGCCCTGTCCTGCGAGTACGATCCGGCCATCATGCGCACGAGCTGGAAGGACGGACGTTGGGGCAGCTGACCGGCGGGGACCCCTCCCTGTTGCGGCGGATCAACTCCGCGGTGGTGCTGCACGCGCTGCGTGCCGCGGACTTGGCGACGCTCACGGAGATCACCCGCGTGACCGGGCTCTCCCGGCCCACCGTGGAGGGGGTCGTCGAGGGGCTCATCGAGGCCGGACTCGTGGTGGAGTCCGCGGCCGAGGACGGCGGTGCCCGGCGTCAGGGCCGGCCGGCCAGGAAGTTCCGCTTCCGGGCGGAGGCGGGTCATCTGCTCGGCCTGGAGATCGGCCCGCACCGGGTCGCGGCCGTCCTGTCGGACCTGGACGGCAAGGTCCTGGGGACGGCGTCGAAGGACGTCTCCGAGGACGCCCCCGCCGACGACCGCCTCGAACGGCTGCGCACCACGGTCGCCGATCTGCTGCGCCGCGCGGGCATAGCGCGCAACACGCTGCGCGCGGTCGGCGTGGGCAGTCCCGGCATCCTGGAGGCGGACGGCGCGGTGCGCCTGAGCACGGCGCTGCCCGAGTGGACCGGCCTCCAGCTGGGCGAGCGGCTGCGCCGCTCCTTCAGGTGCCCGGTGCTCGTGGAGAACGACGCCAACGCCGCGGCCGTGGCCGAGCACTGGAAGGGCGCGGCGGCCGGCATCGACGACGTGGTGTTCGTCCTCGCGGGGCTGAGCCCGGGGGCGGGGTCGCTGATCGGCGGGCGGCTGCACCGCGGCTTCGGCGGCGCGGCGGGCGAGATCGGCGCGCTGCACCTGCTCGGCAGGGAGGTCACCCCGGAGACGCTGCTCTCCACCACCGGCGAGCCGTTGCACCCCCTGGACGAGCAGGCCGTCGCCGCGGTCTTCGCACACGCCAAGGAGGGTGACGAGCGGGCCAGGGCGGCCGTGGAGCGCTTCATCCAGCGCCTGGTGCACGACGTGGCCGCCCTGGTGCTCGCCCTCGACCCGGAGCTGGTCGTGGTGGGCGGCTGGGCGGCGGGCCTCGACGGCGTCCTCGGGCCGCTGCACCGCGAGCTGGCGCGCTACTGCCTGCGCCCGCCCCGGGTGGCGCTGTCGCTGCTGGGTGGGGCCGCGGTGGCGACCGGGGCGCTGCGCCTCGCGCTGGACCATGTCGAGGAGCAGCTCTTCGCCGTCGAGGGCACGGTCACCGCACGCCGCTGAGAGCGCGCGACCCCGCCGGGCCTTTCGGGGACCGGGCGGGGTCGTCGTACGCGTGGGAGGTGCGGCGGGGTCAGGAGGCGTCGTGTTCGGGGCCGTGGTGTATCTCCACGGAACCGGAGTCGCCGAAGGTGAGGCGGCAGGTGTCCGCGCGGTAGGTGGCGACGGAGACGGCGGCCGTGCCGCCCTCGGCGAGGAAACGGGTCGTCACGAGCAGGACCGGGGCTCCCGGGAGCCGGTCGAGCGCCTTGGCGTCGTCGGCGCGGGCCGAGCCGAGTTCGACGGCCCTGTCCTGTCCTTCGAGGGTGAGCCGTGCCAGTTCGCGCAGGACCACACGCGCGCGGGCGGCGCCGGAGGGCGCGTCCATGCCGGTCAGCTCGGCGACGGACGACATCGGCACGTACAGCAGCTCGGCGGCGACGGGCTGGCCGTTCGAGACGCGGGTGCGCCTGATGACGTGGGCCTGCTCGTCGGGGAGGGTCTCCAGCATGCGGGCGACGTCCGCCGGGGGGACCGCGGGCGCGCAGTCCGCGGGCTGCCAGGCGTCGCCGGGCGCGCCGGGCCAGGAGCCCTGGGCGGAGCCGACAGCCACGCCCATGCGCGGCGGGGCGACGGTCGTGCCGACTCCGCGGCGGCGCTGGAGCCTGCCTTCCAGTTCGAGCTGTTCGAGCGCCTGGCGGAGCGTGGCGCGGGCGACGCCGAAGCGGGCGGCCAGGTCACGCTCGTTCGGCAGGATCTCCCCGACCGTGAACTCGGAGTCGAGCGCCTCACTGAGCACGGTCTTCAGGTGCCAGTACTTCGGTTCCGGCACCGTTTCGAGCTGCGTGGTCCCCACCCTGTCCTCCGCAATCGCCGTTTACCGGCGGCGTTTTAGCGCCCTTGTTTATTAAAGGTTCCTGCACTATCTCTGCGACCATAGGCCCGCACCCACCCTTGGTCAAGACCAATCCTCGATCCGTAACGGTCCGCACAGGATTGATGCCACAGAGCATTCACGCGGAGTTCGCAAGCGGCCAAGCAGGCCTTATCGGCCACGCCGGCGCCCGCGCGGGGGAAGATCACGTGAGAAAGGGGCTCCCGCCTCTCGGCGGGAGCCCCTTTCTCACGAAACGCGTGCTTTACGCGGAGCTCTCCTCGTCGCGGCCTAAACGGTGAGCGACGTGAGCTTGTCCGGATTGCGGACGATGTAGATGTTCTGGATGCGGCCGTCGAGGACGTCCATCTGGAAGACGCTGTCCGGCTTGCCGTCCACGAGGACCAGCAGGCATTCGGCGCCGTTGAGCTCCATGAAGCGGAACTCCGTCCACTGGACGCCCTCCACGCCCTTGCGGGCGGCGCCGTGCAGGAACCGGCCCACCTTGTCCGCGCTCTCCAGGACGCGCAACGGGGCCTTGGCCTTGCCTCCGCTGTCGCCGACCAGGCGCACGTCCGGGGCGAGGAGCGACATCAGCCCGTCGAGATCGCCCTCCGTCGCCGCCGCGAGGAAGCGCTCGGTCAGGTCGCGGCGCTGGGCGGGGTCCACCTCGTACCGCGGGCGGCCGGCGTCGACGTGCTTGCGGGCCCGCCCGGCGAGCTGGCGCACGGCGGCCTCGCTGCGGTCGAGCGTGGCCGCGATCTCCGCGAAGGGGAACCCGAAGGCCTCGCGCAGCACGAAGACGGCACGCTCCAGCGGGGAGAGGGACTCAAGGACGACGAGGACCGCCAGGGAGACCGACTCGGCGAGCACCGCGCGCTCGGCGGTGTCGGGCACGGTCGGCCCGTAGTCGGTCACGTAGGGCTCGGGGAGCCAGGGGCCCACGTAGGCCTCGCGCCGGGACTGCACGTGGCGCAGGCGGTCGATGGCGAGCCGGGTGGTGACGCGCACCAGGTAGGCGCGGGGTTCGCGGACCTGGGCGTGGTCGGCGGCGGACCAGCGGAGCCAGGCGTCCTGGACGACGTCCTCCGCGTCGACCACCCGCCCGAGCATGCGGTAGGCGACGCCCATCAGGACGGGACGGTGTTCTTCGAAGACGTCGGTCACGCTGTCGTTGGCCACGGTCCCATCCCAGCCCAAGGCGGATCTCCTGTCCAGGAGAAAAAGGGAGGCACACTACCCCTTGAAGTAGAGGCTACCGGGCGGTAATTGTTGCTGACAACGTGTCTAACGATTTGACGAACCGTCGCCCCGCGGCGGGGACAGGAGCAGCCATGGCCGCAGAGGTGTCCTTCGAGGTCGCGTCCCCCCACGGCCCGCGCACCGCGACGCTCTCCTACGCGCGCTCGGGCGCCGGCGAGCCCTTGCTGCTCCTGCACGGCATCGGTCACCACCGGCAGGCCTGGGACCCGGTCGTGGACATCCTCGCCGCCGAGTACGACGTGATCGCCCTGGACCTGCCGGGCTTCGGCGCGTCGCCCTCGCTGCCGGACGGCCTGCGCCACGACCTGCCGACGGTGGTCCCCGCCCTCGGCGCTTTGTGCCGGGCCCTGGGAGTCGAGCGCCCCCACGTCGCGGGCAACTCCCTGGGTGGCCTGCTCGCCCTGGAGATGGGCAGGCGGGGACTCGTGCGGACCGTCACCGCCCTCTCCCCCGGCGGCTTCTGGACACCCGCGGAGCGCCGCTACGCCTTCGGCACGCTGCTCGCGATGCGGCACGGCGCCCGGCTCCTTCCGGTGCCCGCGATCGAGCGCCTCGCCCGGTCCGCCGCCGGGCGCACCGCCCTGACCAGCACCATCTACGCCCGTCCCTGGCGGCGTTCGCCGGAGGCCGTCGTCGCCGAGACGCTCGCGCTGCGCGACGCCACGAGCTTCGAGGCGACCCTGGAGTCCGGGCGCGACCTCCCCATGGGCGAGGACGTGGCGGGGCTGCCCGTCACCGTCGCCTGGGGCGACAGGGACCGGCTGCTCCTGCCCCGCCAGGGCGTCCGCGCCAAGCGGGCCATCCCCGGAGCGCGCCTGGTGCGCCTTGGCGGCTGCGGCCACGTCCCGATGAGCGACGACCCCGCCCTCGTCGCCCGCGTCATCCTGGACACCTGCCGCGCGGGAGGGGCCCGCGGTCAGGAGTTGGACCACGCGCGCGTGGAGAGCACGAGCCGGTAGCCGTCCGGGTCCTCCACCGTGACGCCCCACTCGTTCCAGTACGGGTTCGGGGACGTGACCCGCTTGCCTCCGTGCTCCTCCAGCCGCGCGACGAGTTCCTCGGGCACCCGCCCGTCCACGTAGACGACGAGCAGGTCCTCCTCGGTGGGGCGCGGCCGGACCGGTGCGGCCGCCTCGTTGACGAGTTCGAGGTGCCAGGACGCGTCGGGCCACCCCACCATGAGCAGGGAGTGCTCCCCGGGAGCGGCCCCGCCGTCCGCCCGGTACACCACGCTCAGGCCGAGGCCGTCGACCCAGAAACGTTCCGCCGCCGTGAGGTCGCGCGTCGGGCGGGCGATGCGGATGTGGCTCTGACCGTTGACGGGCATGGTGTTCCCCCTGGGTGTACGGCTCGATGTGGGGCGTGCCCGGTGGCGCGCCGTGGTCAGCAGCGTAGGCAGCCGGGATCTTGCGGGCATCGGTCGCACGGCGGGGCCGCGCGGCCCCGGCATCCGCCCGGGGACCCGCGTCCGACGACCTAGGACCCGGGCGGGCGGCACCGCCGGCCGCCCCGAGGCGATCGCCGCGCGGCGGTTCCCCCGCCCGGGTGGGCAGTTGTTCACTTGTGGTTCGCGTGAAGTCTGTGGCGCGCCCCCGACCGGGCCCCCGCAGACTGGTCGCACCCGTCAACTGGAGGCGCATTCATGTCATCACGTCAGCCGAGCCCGTCCCCCCGTCGCCGCAGCCTGCTGCGCGGATCGCTGGCCGTGCCCGCGGCGCTCGCCGTGCCCGCGCTCGGCGTGCCCACGCCGGCGGGGGCGGCTCCCGCGCTCGCCCGCTCGGGCCGCCCGAGGGCCGAGTGGGGTGTGCAGGCGGGGGACGTGAGCGCGCACTCGGGGCTCGTCTGGGTGCGCTCCGACCGCCCGGCGCGGATGATCGTGGAGACGTCGGCCACCGAGTCCTTCCGCAACGCCAGACGCTGGCGCGGGCCGCTGCTCGGCCCCGGCACGGACTTCACCGGCACGACCCGGCTGCACGGGCTGCCCGCCGGTGAGCAGATCCACTACCGGGTGCGGCTCGCCGATCCCGACGACCCCAGGCGCACCGGCGAGCCGGTCGGCGGCACGTTCCGTACGGCGCCGAAGGGCCGCAAGGACGGCGTGCGCTTCCTGTGGTCGGGGGACATCGCGGGGCAGGGGTGGGGCATCAACCCCGACCGCGGCGGCTGGCGGATCTTCGAGGAGATGCGCCGCCGCGACCCCGACTTCTTCCTGTGCAGCGGCGACAACATCTACGCCGACGGGCCCATCCCGCCCAGCGTGACGCTGCCCGACGGCAGCGTATGGCGGAACGTGACGACGGAGGAGAAGTCCAAGGTCGCCGAGTCCCTCGCGGAGTTCCGCGGCGCGTTCCGCTACAACCTGCTCGACGAGAACCTGCGGCGGTTCAACGCCCAGGTGCCGTCCCTGGTGCAGTGGGACGACCACGAGGTGCGCAACAACTGGTACCCGGGGCAGATCCTGGACGACGCCCGCTACACCGAGAAGAACGTCGACGTGCTCGCCGGCCGCTCCCTGCGGGCGTTCAGCGAGTACTACCCCATCTCCACGCTGCCGCCCGGTGACGAGGACGGCCGGGTCTACCGCGTGCAGCGGCACGGCCCGCTCCTGGACGTGTTCGTCCTGGACATGCGCACCCACCGCAACGCCAACTCCCCGAACAGGCAGCCCGAGGACGCCACCGGCATCCTCGGCGCCCGGCAGCTCGCCTGGCTGAAGCGGGAGCTCTCGCGCTCGCGGGCGGTGTGGAAGGTCATCGCCTCCGACATGCCGCTCGGCCTGGTCGTGGGGGACGGCAGGACGAACTTCGAGGCCGTCGCGCAGGGCGACCCCGGCGCCCCGCTCGGCCGTGAGCTGCAGATCGCCGAGCTGCTCCGGCACATCAAGCACCGGAGGATCACGGGCACGCTGTGGCTCACCGCCGACGTGCACTACACCTCGGCCCAGCACTACGACCCCTCGCGGGCCGCGTTCAAGGATTTCGCGCCGTTCTGGGAGTTCGTGTCCGGGCCGCTGGCCGCGGGCGGATTCCAGGCGACGAAGCTGGACGGAACCTTCGGGCCCGAGCAGGCGTTCATCAAGGCACCGGACCGCGCCAACACCTCACCGGCCGAGACCCCGCAGTACTTCGGCGAGGTCGACATCGACCCAGACAGCGGCGAGCTGACCGTGCGGCTGCGGCAGGAGGGCGGCGGCGTGCTGTTCACCAAGGTGCTCGAGCCCGGCCGCGTGGGGCAGTAGGAGAGGTCAGGGCCAGCAGGAGACGGGGCGCGGAGCGGGCAGGAGGCCGGAGGGGGCGCAAAGCGGGCAGACAGCGCCTTAACCCATCGGTCACAGCACGTTTGTGATCACGCAACACCCGTCCCGCACAGTGGCCGTATGCGCACTGACATGTCTCATATGCCCCGGACCAAGCACGGCCGCCCCGCCCACCACTGGCGGCGCGACGTGGTCGAACTGGCGGCCCTGTTCACCGCCGTGGCGGTCGCGGACGCCGTGGCGAACATGATCGGCCACGGCCCCGGAGGGCCCGCCCTGCTCGTGATCTCGGCCGTGGTGCTCGTCGCCACGGCCGGGTTCCACATCTGGTGGGCCCGGCGCCACAACCACGCGCCGCCGGTGGCCCACGATATCGGCGCCCGGCCGCCCTCCCCCGCGGAGCAGGCCGGGCCCGATCACGCACCGGCGGCCGCGGTCGCGCCCTCCGAAACCCCCTCGGGGACGACGTCGCTCTGGCGGATGCGCACGACCGTACGGGACGAGCCGGGCTCGCTGGCCGCGCTGTGCGGGGTGTTCGCCGCCCGGCGGGTGGACATCCTGAGCCTGCAGACGCACCCGCTGGCCGACGGCACGGTCGACGAGTTCCTGCTGCGCGCCCCCGAGGAACTGGCCGCCGCCGAGATCACCCGGGCGATCGCCCACGCGGGCGGCTCGGGCACCTGGATCGAGCGCGCGGACGCCCACGACCTGGTGGACGCCCCCACCCGCATCCTCGGCCTGGCCACCCGCACCGCCCTCGACGCCTCCGAGCTGCCGCTGGCGCTCCGTCACCTGCTCGGCCGCTGCACCATCCGCTCGCTGCCCGCCGGGTCCCGGGACGTGGCGCCGCTCCCGGCGGACGGGGCGCTGGAGGAGACCGTGCTGCGCCTGCACGGGCCGGACGGCGAGACGATCACCGTGGAGCGGCCGTATCTGCCGTTCACGCCGACGGAGTTCGCACGCGCGCGTGCGCTGGTCGAGCTCGACACGCGGCTCGGCCCGCGCGTCCCGCGCAGCCAAGACGTCCTCACTCTGCCCGAGGGCAACTCCATCACGGTGCGCCGCGCCGACACGGACGACGTGCCGGCCGCCGCCGCCATGCACGCGCGCTGCTCGGCCCGCACCCTCGGCATGCGCTACCACGGCCCGGTGCGGGACGCCGACCGCTACCTCAACCACCTGCTCAGCCCCCGCTTCGGCCGCACCCTGGCGGTGCGGACGGCGTCGGGACGGATCGTCGGCCTCGGCCATCTGCTGTGGGACGGCGACGAGACGGAGGTGGCCCTGCTCGTCGAGGATGAGTGGCAGCGGCGCGGCATCGGCGGCCACCTGCTCGGCCGGCTCGTGGCGATGGCGGTCGAGGCAGGCTGCGAGAGCGTGTACGCGGTGACGCAGGCGTCCAACACCGGCATGGTGGCCGCGATGCGCGGGCTCGGCCTGCCCCTGGACTACCAGATCGAGGAGGGCACGCTGGTCATCACGGCCCGCCTCGAAGCGACCCCGGTCAGCTCGCGCCCGCCGTACGACGGGCTTCACAGCCACGGGGCCGTCGCCGGTCCGCGTCCGCGGACGGAAGGCTGACGGGGCCGAGAGCGCGGTCGAGGTCGCTCCACAGGTCCTCGACGTCCTCAAGGCCGCAGGACATCCGCAGCAGGCGGTCGCTCACCCCGGAGGAGTGCCGGTCGCCGGCGTCCACGATGCGATGGCTGATGGACGCCGGGTGCTGGATGAGCGAGTCGACGCTGCCGAGGCTGACCGCCGGGGTGATCAGCCGCACCCCCGCGGTCACCTCGTGCGGGTCCCCGTACACCTCGAAGGCGACCATGGCGCCGCCGAGCCGCGGATAGTGGACGCGCTCCACGCGCGGGTCGGCGGCCAGGCGCCGCGCGAGTTCCGCCGCGGTCGCCGACGCGGCGCGCACCCGTACGGGAAGCGTGGCGAGGCCGCGCAGCAGCAGGTAGCCGGCGAGCGGGTGCAGCACGCCACCGGTGGCGAAGCGCACCTGGCGCAGCTGCCGCGCGAACTCCTCGTCGCACGCCACCACTCCGCCGAGGACGTCCCCGTGCCCGCCCAGGTACTTGGTGGCGCTGTGCAGCACCAGGCGCGCACCGCTCTCCGCGGGCCGCTGGAGCACGGGCGTGGCGAAGGTGTTGTCGGCCAGGAGCGGCACCTCGCCGCAGGCCTCGGCCACCGCCGCCAGGTCGAGTTCCGCGAGGGTGGGGTTGGCGGGCGACTCCACCATCACGAGCCCCGTGTCGGGCCTGACGGCCTCGGCGATGGCCTTGCCCAGGGCCGTCGCGCCGCCGCCGTCCGGTCCTTCGGCGCCCGCGCCGTCCCACCGGTCCACCCAGGTCACCTCGGTGCCGAGCAGCCCCGCGGTGAGCATGTGGTCGCTGCACCCGTACAGCGGGCGGACGGCCACGACATGGCGCAGGCCCGCTGCACCCCGTACGAGCAGGACCGCGGTGAGCGCCGCCATGCCGCTCGCGAACGCGACCGCGCTCTCGGTGCCTTCGAGCCGGGCGAGGGCGGTCTCGAAGCGGGCCACAGTCGGGTTGCCGAGCCGGGCGTAGACGGGCGGCCCCTCGTCGAGTACCCCCTCGGCGGCGAAGGCGTCGATGCGGTCGGCCTCGCCGCGGCTGTCCCGGGAGGGGTAGGTCGTCGAGAGGTCGATCGGCGCCGCGTGCAGGCCGAGTCCGGCGAGGTCCTCGCGCCCGGCGTGCACGGCTTCGGTGGCCAGGGCCCGGGTGCGGGCCGTGCTGACTGTCTGCGTCGCGTCCATGCCCCACAGACTGAACACACGCCGGACCTTTGCCCCCGAAACCCGTGCTACGTTCGCCCGATGCCCGAATCCGTCGTACTGGACCCGGTGGACCTCCACATCCTGCGCGTCCTGCAGAACGACGCCCGGACCACGTACCGCGACCTCGCGGCGCAGGTCGGTGTCGCGCCGTCCACGTGCCTCGACCGCGTGACGCGGCTGCGGCGCTCCGGGGTGATCCTCGGCCAGCAGCTCCGCCTCGACCCGGCGAAGCTCGGGCGCGGTTTGCAGGCGCTGCTCTCGGTCCAGGTCCGACCGCACCGCAGGGACCTCGTGGTGCCCTTCGTGGAGCGCGTCAGGGAGCTGCCCGAGTCCCTGTCCCTCTTCCACCTCACGGGCCCCGAGGACTTCCTGGTGCACGTGGCGGTGGCGGGCCCCGGGGAACTGCAGCGCCTCGTGCTCGACGAGTTCACCGCGCGGCGCGAGGTGGCACGCTTGGAGACGCGGTTGATCTTCCAGCAGTGGCAGTGCGGCCCGCTGCTGCCTCCCGAGGCGGGCGGGGACACCGGCGGCGCGTGACGCCGGTCCCCCCTTGGCCGCGTGCGGCCGGACCGCGGTGGCCCCGCCCTCGGCTTCCGACGCGGCGAAGCATGCGAAAGCGGACACCTGTGCCCGGCCGCGGCCCAAAGGCACTGGCGCCCGCCGGACCACTGGAGCCAGGATGTCCGCATGCCAGACACCAAGCACGCGCAGTCGAACACCGCCCCTCTGCCCCGCGACATCGCCGACGCCTACGTGGACGAGCTCATCGCCCTCGATCCGATCACCGGCACCTACCTCGGCGTCAAGGAGAGCGACAGCCGTCTCCCCGACACCTCGCCCGCCGGGCAGGAGGCGTTGGCCCGGCTGGCGCGGACGACGCTGGCCCGGCTGGACGAGGCGGAGCGCGGACCCGGTGCGGACAGCGAGGCCGAGCGGCGGTGCGCCCGTCTCCTGCGGGAGCGGCTCACCGCCGAACTCGCGGTGCACGACGCGGAAGAGGGGCTGCGCTCGGTCGGCAACCTGCACACGATGCCGCACCAGGTGCGCGAGATCTTCACCGTGACGCCGATGGAGACCGAGGAGGACTGGGCGACGATCGCCGAGCGGCTGCGGGCCGTGCCCGCCGCGTTCGAGGGCTACCGCGCCTCGCTCGAACTGGGCCTCGACCGCAAGCTGTTCGCCGCCCCGCGCCCCACCGCCACGTTCATCGGGCAGCTCACCGAGTGGACGGGCGAGGAGAGGGGCGGGCGCGGCTGGTTCGAGGACTTCGCCGCCGACGGGCCGGAGGCCCTGCGCGCGGGTCTCGACGCGGCGGCGCGCGCCGCCACCGCGTCCGTCACCGCGCTGCGCGACTGGATGCGGGACGTCTACGCGCCCGCGATCGAGGGCGCCCCCGAGACCGTGGGCCGCGAGCGGTACGCCCGGCTCTCCCGCTACTTCAACGGCACCGACCTCGACCTGGACGAGGCCTACGCGTACGGCTGGGCGGAGTTCCACCGGCTGCTCGCGGAGATGCGGACCGAGGCCGAGAAGATCCTGCCGGGCGCGGCGACCCCCTGGGTGGCGCTCGCCCACCTGGACGAGCACGGCACGCACATCGAGGGCGTCGAGGAGGTCCGGGTCTGGCTGCAGGAGCTGATGGACGAGGCGATCGAGGCGCTGGACGGCACGCACTTCGAGCTCGCCGAGCGGGTCCGCAGGGTGGAGTCCCACATCGCCCCGCCCGGTGGCGCCGCCGCCCCCTACTACACGGCCCCGTCCGAGGACTTCTCGCGCCCCGGCCGCACCTGGCTGCCGACCATGGGCGACACCCGCTTCCCCGTCTACGACCTCGTGTCCACCTGGTACCACGAGGGCGTCCCCGGTCACCACCTCCAGCTCGCGCAGTGGGCGCACGTCGCGGAGAACCTCTCCCGCTACCAGGCGACCGTCGGCATCGTCAGCGCCAACGCCGAGGGCTGGGCTCTGTACGCGGAGCGGCTCATGGACGAGCTGGGCTTCCTCACCGACCCGGAGCGCAGGCTCGGCTACCTCGACGCCCAGATGATGCGCGCGCTGCGGGTCATCGTGGACATCGGCATGCACCTGGAGCTGGAGATCCCGGCGGACTCGCCGTTCCACCCGGGTGAGCGCTGGACGCCGGACCTCGCCCAGGAGTTCTACGACGCGCACTGCAGCCGTCCGACGGACTTCGTGGCGAGCGAGATGACCCGCTACCTCACGATCCCCGGCCAGGCCATCGGCTACAAGCTGGGCGAGCGTGCGTGGCTGCTCGGCCGGGAGAACGCGCGGCGCCGCCACGGGGACGCGTTCGACGCGAAGGCGTGGCACATGGCCGCGCTCTCGCAGGGTTCGCTGGGCCTGGACGACCTGGTGGACGAGCTCTCGAAGCTGTGAGTGCGCCGGCGGCTCCCGTTCAGTGCCGGAAGCCGCCCTCGGAGTCGATGACCTGGCCGGTGATCCACTCGGCCTCGTCGGTGGCGAGCCAGGCGATGAGCCGGGCCGGGTCGTCGGGCATCCCCCAGCGGCCCGCCGGGGACATGGCCTCGACCTGGGCGTAGGCGTCGCCCGTGAGGTAGCCGGTGTCGACGGGGCCGGGGTTGACGGTGTTCACGGTGACGGCGAGGTCGGCGAAGGTGGTCGCGAGCGAGCGGGTGGCCGAGGCGAGGGCGCCCTTCTGGAGGGCGTAGGCGATCTCGTCCGGCATGCCGCCCGCGGTGTCCTGCCCGGACGTCATCATGACGACGCGGCCTCCGGGCGACCGGGGCGGCAGCTCGGCCCGCAGCCGGGCGTACGCCTGGACGAGCAGGATCACCGACCGCGTGTCGACCGCCCAGTGCGCGTCGAGCACGGCCGCGTCGATCGCGTCGAGCGTCCCGTCGCTGCCGCTCAGGGCGTGGTTGGCGACCAGGACGTCGATCCGCCCGCCGAGCGCCCGGGCGGCGGTGTCGATCAGCGCGGCGGGGACGTGGGGTTCGGAGAGGTCTCCGGGCCCCGCGCAGACCGCGGCGTCCGGATCACCGGCCGCGGCACGCACTCCGTCGACGACGTCCTCGATCCGGTCGGCGCCCCAGGGCATCGCGGCGTCGTGCGGCACATGGTGGTGCAGATAGACCCCGGCCCCGTACGCGACGAGCCGCCGGGCCACGGCATACCCGATGCCGCCGCGCCGGCTGGCCCCGGTGACGAGCGCGGTCCTCCCCCGCAGGGGGAGCGGGTCGCGGCGGAGCTGGGCGGGGGTGGGAGGTGGCAGCTGTGGCATGCGGCCCATGATGGGGTGCCGGGACGGCGTCGCGCACGCCATTTCGGGACGGGGAGCGAGGGGCTGGCCGACGGTTCGGGGACGCGCCGCGGGGGTCGCTCCCCGGCGGCGGACCTCGGCGGAGTCGGCGGCCGTCAGCAGCCGCAGTCCGCCGCGTCGACCGGGGCCGTGAACGGGTCGGCGGGGCGTCGCTCCCTGCCCCGCCAGGTCTCGAAGGCGAAGCCTTCCCGCACCCAGTACTCGAAGCCGCCCAGCATCTCCTTGACCCGGAAGCCGCGCTGGGCGAGGGCGAGGGCGGCGCGGGTCGCGCCGTTGCAGCCGGGGCCCCAGCAGTAGGTGACCACCGGCGTCGACGGGTCGAGGAGTTCCGTCGCCTGCTCGGGGATGAGCGCGGTGGGCAGGTGGATCGCGCCCGGTACGCGGCCCTGGTCCCAGGACGCCGTCGAGCGGGTGTCGATCACGACGAAGCCCGGGTCGCCGTCGACGGCGAGCGCGGACGCCACATCGGAGACATCGGCATGGAAGGCCAGGCTCGCGCCGAAGTGGGCGGCGGCCGCCGCCGGCGACGCCGCACCGAAAGACCCCGCGCTGACCTGCGTGTTCGTGGCCGGATCGGCGCCCTCGGCTCCGTGACGACGAGCGTCGTCTACTCCTCTCCCCTGCCGAGGCGCCCCCTGGGCCGCTGAGCCCGCTCCCCCTCAGCCCCCGCCCCGCTGCCGCACGGACGAACCGGCGCGGCCCTTCACGACCTCCAACTGCGCGTGAACCCGCCGCCGCAGGTCGGCGACATGGCTGACGATGCCCACGCTGCGGTCCCGCTCGCGCAGGGAGTCCAGGACGTCCAGGACCTCGTCCAGGGTCTGGTCGTCGAGGCTCCCGAAGCCCTCGTCGATGAAGAGCGTGTCGAGCCGTACGCCGCCCGCCTCGTCCGTGACCACGTCGGCGAGGCCGAGCGCGAGCGCCAGCGAGGCGAAGAACGTCTCACCGCCCGAGAGCGTCGCCGTGTCGCGCTCGCGGCCCGTCCACGCGTCGACCACGTGCAGCCCGAGGCCCGAACGGCCGCGCCCCGTGCGGTCGTCGGAGTGCACGAGGGTGTAGCGCCCCGAGGACATCCGCCGCAGCCGCACCGTGGCCGCCGCCGCGACCTGTTCGAGCCGGGCGGCGAGCACGTACGACTCCAGGCGCATCCTGCGTTCGTTCTCCGCCGATGTGCCCGCCGTGAGGCCCGCGAGCCGCGCCACCCGGTCGTACGCGGCGCGCAGCGGCGCCAGTTCGCGGCTCGCCGCGGCCGTGCGGGCGGAGAGCCGGTCCAGCTCGGCGCAGCGCCGCGCCGCCGCGTCGCACGCGGACCCCGCGGCCCGCAGGCGTCGTCCCGCGTCCTCGGCAGCCGCCCGCGCGGCCGCCAGGTCCACGGCGGGCCGCTCGGCGGCGGCCACGGTCTCCGGCTCGGCGAGGACGGAGCGCACCGCGGCCTCCTCGTTCCGCCAGGCGTCGATGCGGTGCTGGACCTCGCGGTACCGCACGTCGTCGAGCAGGGCGGCGGCAGCGGCGGCGGGCGTGTCGAAACCGGCGCGGAAGGCCGCGTCGGACAGCCGCGCGTCCGCGTCCTTCAGACGCTCGGCGGTGTCGTCGGCCGCGCGCGCGGCTTCGGCGGCCTCGGTGAGCAGCGCGGCTTGCCGCTCCAGTTGCGCGGCGCGGTCGGCGACGCTGCCGGCCGTCCCGCGCGCGCGGGTCAACTCCCGCTCCAGGCCCTCCTGCTCGCGGTCGAGGGCGTCCCGCAGGGTGGTCCGCGAGGCGGCCCTCCGCGCGGCCTCCTGCTGACCGGCGAGCCTGCGCTCGTACTCGCGCTCGGCCCGCGCGAGTGCTTCCCGTGCCGCGTGCAGCCCGGAGGCCTGGTCCCTGGCCTCGGTGTGGGCGCGGCGCAACGCGTCGACGGCGGCGGCCAGTTCATCCGCCGCGGGGTCCTCGTCCGCGTCGGCCTCGCCCCCCTGCCCGCCGCGCGCGGCGGCGGCCTGGGCGGCGAGCGCCTCTCGTACGTCACCCAGGGCGCGCTCAGCGGCGGTGCGGGACTCCTCGGCGGCCCGGTGGGCGGCCAGGGCCGCCTCCTCGGCGCCGCGGTCCACGTGCCCGGCGCCCTTGCGCGCGGGGGCGGGGTGCTCCGTCGCCCCGCAGACCGCGCAGGGTGCGCCGTCCATCAGGTGCGCGGCCAGCTCCGCCGCGATGCCGTTGAGGCGCTGCTCCTTGAGGTCGAGCCAGCGCTCGTGGGTGGCGGTGGCGTGCTCGCGGGCGGCGAGGGCGCGCTCCCGCGCGGCCGTCGCGTCCCGGGTGAGCCGGTCGCGGCGCCGGGCCGCGTCGAGCCGGGCCTGGGCGGGTTCCAGGCGCCCGGCGAGACGCTCGGCGTGGGTCACGGCCTCCTGGGAGGTGGCCATGCGTTCCTGGAGGGCGGTGCGGGTGGTCTCCCAGCCGTCGAGCCACGCCGTCGCGTCCTGCAACAGCTCGTCGTCGGCGCGTTCCTGGCGGTCGAGGGACGCGCGCTCCTCCGCGATGCCGGCGAGCCGTCGCTCGGCGCGGCGGGCGGACGCGAGGCCGCCCAGCTCCTCGGCGGCCTTGCGCGCGGCGGCGGCGAGCCCGGCCGCCCCGGAAGCCGCGAACGTCCCGGGCAGCAGGGCACGCGTGCGTGACTCCTCGCGCGCGGCAGCGCGGTGCTCCGCCTCGGCCGCGTCGCGCAGGTCGAGCGCGGGCGCGACCGTCTCGGCCTTGCGGGCGCGCTCCAGGCGCCGCTCCCACTCGCGCAGCTCGTCCTCGCGCGCGTGCAGCCGTGCCGCGCGCTCCCGAGCCTCGGCGAACCGGCCCTGGAGCCGGTCGAGGTCGCGCGCCTCGGCGAACCGGCGGTCGGCCGCGGCCTGCGCGGACTCCGCGGCCGTGAGCGCGCACCGCGCGATGGTGAGGCGCTCCCGGGCGTCCGCGCGGGCGACGGCCGCCCAGGCGAGGACCTCCGCCGCGAGGCCGGGGTCGCCGGGCGCGAGGTCCGGCAGCGGCGGCCCGGTGCCCCCGCCGTCGTCCGCGGCGGCCTGCTGCATGCGGTGCGCGTCCGCCATGAGGGCCGCGTCGCCCGCCTTGACCTCGGCTTCCGTGGCGCGCCGCTGCTCGGCGAGGCGCTGCTCGACGGCGGCGAAGCGGTGGGTGTCGAAGAGCCGTCCGAGGAGTTTGCCGCGGGCCTCCGCGTCCGCCCGCAGGAAGCGCGCGAAGTCGCCCTGGGGCAGGAGCACGACCTGGCAGAACTGCTCCTTGCTCATGCCGAGCAGCTGGGTGATCTCCTCACCGATCTCCTGGTGGGAGCGGCTGAGGTCCTTCCAGGCTCCGTCCGCGCCGGGTCCCGGCCCGCTCTCGTACTCGCGCAGCCAGCTCTGCGCCTTCTCCGTGGTCGTGCCCGTCCCGCGCTTCTTGGGGCGCTCCCAGGGCGGCTGCCGGGTGATCTCCAGGCGGCGCCCCGCGACGGTCAGTTCCAGGCGGACCTCGGTGCGCGCGCCCGAGCGTGCGTGGTCGCTGCGCAGGGTCATGCCCTGCTTGCCGCCCTGCCGCTCGCCCGGCACCGATCCGTACAGCGCGAAGCAGACGGCGTCGAGGACGGAGGTCTTGCCCGCCCCCGTCGGGCCGTGCAGCAGGAAGAGCCCGGCGGCGGAGAGGTCGTCGAAGTCGATGTCCTGCGGGTCGCCGAAGGGCCCGAAGGCGGTGAGGCGGAGCCGGTGGAGTCTCATCGGGCGACCTCGCGCAGCGTGTCCTGAGTGCGGACCGCGTCGAAGGCCGAGCGCAGCACGTCCCGCTCGGCCTCGTCGGGGCCCGCCCCGCGCACGTGGACGACGAAGTCGTCGGCGATCTGCTCGTCGCTGCGGCCCTTCAGGCGCTGGGCGTAGGAGACGTCCGGGTCGTCGGGTGCCCGGTCGGGGTCGAAGACGAGGCTGAGCGTGTGCGGGAAGCGCGCGCAGAGCCTGGCCATGGGGTCGTCGGGCCGGAGAGCGTCGGTGAGGGTGGCCTCGACCCACGCCGTCTCGTGCCGGTCGAGCGCCGGGTCCTCCAGGAGCTCGTCCAGGGTGCCCCTGATGCGGGCCAGCGCGCGCGGCACCGGGCAGTCGACGCGCTCGGCCTCGATCTCCCCTTCGGGGCCGATGTCGACGAGCCACATGGTCTTGCGGTGGTCGGCCTCGGAGAAGGAGTACGGCAGCGGGGAGCCGGAGTAGCGCACGCGCGTGCCGAGCGTCTGGCTGCCGTGGAGGTGGCCGAGGGCCACGTAGTCCACGCCGTCGAAGACCTCCGAGGGCACCGCCGCGACCCCGCCGACCGTGATGTCCCGCTCGCTGTCGCTGATCGTGCCGCCGCTGACGAAGGCGTGGGCGAGGACGACGGAGCGGGTGCCGGGCGCGCGGGTGGCGAGATCGGCGCGGACGCGGTCCATGGCGGCGCCGATGACCGCCTCGTGACCGGCCTTCGCCACGCCGAACTCGTCCTTGACCAGGGCCGGTTCGAGATAGGGCAGGCCGTAGAAGGCCACGTCCCCGTGGGCGTCGGCGAGGATCACGGGCCGGTCGCAGGCGGCGGGGTCGGTGCGCAGATGGATGCCCGCGCGGTCGATGAGCCCGGCGCCGACACCGAGGCGCCGCGCCGAGTCGTGGTTCCCGGAGATCATCACCGTGGGCGCCCCGAGGTCGGCGAGCCGGTGCAGCGCGTCGTCGAACAGCTCGACCGCGGCGAGGGGCGGCACCGCCCTGTCGTACACGTCGCCGGCCACCACGACGGCGTCGACGCCGCGCTCGCGGACGGTCGACACCAGGTGGCCGATGAAGGCGGCCTGGGCGTCCAGCATGTTCACGCGGTGGAACGAGCGGCCCAGGTGCCAGTCGGACGTGTGCAGCAGCCTCATGATCCCCGAGACTAACGGGCGGGTCGGACATCACGGGCGGCTACCGCCGTATCCGCTCTCGACCGGGCCCCCGCTTCCCCGGGGGCACCGCGCGTCAGGCGTCTCCGTACGCCTCTCCGCCGAGTTCGAACTCCGCGGCGCCCGCGGTGACATCGGCGAGCCAGCCGCGGAAGGCGTCCACGTCGGCGTCGGGCAGGCCGATCTCGATCGTGACCGCGTCGCCGTAGCGGACGTCGCGCACCTCACGTCCCGCCGTGCGCAGATCGTTCTGCACCCGGCCCGCGCGCTGGTGGTCGACGGTGACCGTGGCGAGGCGGAAACGGCGGCGGGTGACGGTGCCGAGGGCGTCGAGCGCCTCGCCGACCGCGCCCCCGTAGGCACGGATGAGGCCGCCCGCGCCGAGCTTGACGCCGCCGTAATAGCGGGTCACGACCGCCACGACGTACCGCATGTCGCGGCGCGTCAGCATCTGGAGCATCGGCACACCCGCGGTGCCGCCGGGCTCGCCGTCGTCGCTCGCCTTCTGCACCGCCGCGTCGGCCCCGATCACGTACGCGAAGCAGTTGTGCGAGGCCGTCGGGTGCTCCTTGCGGACGCGGGCCACGAAGTCCTGCGCCTCCCGCTCGGTGGCCGCGGGCGCCAGGGCGCACAGGAAGCGCGAGCGGTTGATCTCGGTCTCGTGCACGCCCTCACGGGCCACTGTGCGGTACTCGTCCTGCATCACGCCAGCGTATGCGCTTCACCCTCCCCTCCCGAACCCCGGCGGCCGGGGCTCCGGAGTACGGGTATCTGCTACGCGCGCGTGCCGCCCGCCCGGTACGGTGATCTCTCGTGACGTCACCCTCGATATCCGTGCGCCGGGTCCCTGAGTCCGCCGGGCCCCTGGCTTCCCTGCTCGCCTCCGTGCCCGTCACCGTCGAAGAGACCCATGACGACCCCGCCGACGCCGTCCTCTTCCCCGAGGAGGAGGCGGTGGTGGCGAACGCCGTGGCCAAGCGGCGCAACGAATTCACCACCGTCCGGCACTGCGCCAGGGCCGCTTTGTCCCGCATCGGGGTGCCGCCCGCGCCGATCCTGCCGGGGCAGCGGGGCGCGCCGCGCTGGCCTGCCGGCGTCGTCGGCAGCATGACCCACTGCGCCGGGTACCGCGCGGCGGTCGTGGCCCGCGCCGACCAGGTCGTCTCGCTCGGCGTCGACGCGGAGCCCGGCGAGCCGCTGCGCGACCCCGGGGTCCTGGACCTGGTCGCCGACGAGACGGAGCGTGCCGCGCTCGCGGCGCTCGGCGCCCGGCAGCCGGCCACGCCGTGGGACCGGCTGCTGTTCAGCGCCAAGGAGTCCGTCTACAAGACGTGGTTCCCCCTCACCGGCCGCTGGCTCGGCTTCGAGGAGGCGCGGGTGGACCTCGCGGCCGACGGGACGTTCACCGCGCGGCTGCTCGTCGAGGGCCCGGTGGTGGAGGGCGTCGAGGTGAAGGTGTTCTCCGGCCGGTGGGTCGTGCGCGACGGCATCGCGGCCACGGCGATCGTCCTGCCGGTCACGACGCGTACGTAGGGTCCGCGGACCGTCCCTCCGCAGACGTGCCCGCCCGCGCCCGGTGGGTGGCACGGCCGCCCAGCCAGGTGCCGAGCACGCGCGCGTGGCGGATCTCCATCGGATCGCCCGCGCGCGGATCGGCGGAGAGCAGGACCAGGTCGGCGGGGGCGTCCGGGGCGAGGGACAGCCGCTCGTCGGCGCCCGCCTGATGGGCGACGCCCGTGGTGGCCGCCGTCAGCGCCTCCTCGACGGTGAGCCGCTGCCGGGGAATCCAGCCTCCGCGCGGCTCCCCCGCGAACGTGCGCCGGGTGACGGCGACTTGGACGCCCTCCAGCGGGAGGTGCGAGCTGACGGGCCAGTCGCTGCCGAAGGAGAGGCGCACGCCGTCCCGTGCCAGCTCCCCCATGGGGTACTGCAGCTCCGCCCGGTGCGCGCCGATGCGCGGGATGGACAGTTCGGTCTGGACCGGGTCGGGCTGGGCCCAGAGCGGTTCGAAGTTGGCGATGACGCCGAGCGCGGCGAACCGGGGCAGGTCGGCGGGGTCCACCACCTGCACGTGCGTGATCACCGGGCGTCGGTCCCAGGGCGGGTTGGCGCGCAGCGCGGCCTCGATCGCGTCGAGCGAGGCGCGCACGCCGGCGTCGCCGATCGCGTGGATGTGCGTCTTGAAGCCCGCCGCGTCGAAGGCGCACACGGCTTCGGCGAGTGCGCCCGGTTCCCAGACGGGCATGCCGCAGCTGTGCGGCGCGTCGACGTAGGGGGCGAGCATCGCGGCCGTGCCGCCCTCGACGACGCCGTCGCTGAAGAACTTCACCGTCCGTGCGGTCAGCAGCTCGCCGCCCTCGGCGGCCACGCGCGCCCGGGTGTCGGCGAACGGGCCGAGCTGGTGGGGCCAGCGGTCGGGGTCGGCGCGCTGGGCGAGGTCGACGCGGACGGTCAGCGCGCCGGCGCGGACGGCCGACAGATAGGCGTCGGCCATCTCCGGCTCGACCCAGGCGTCCTGGACCCAGGTGACGCCCGCGCGCGCGTACGCGTGCCCGGCCCTGCGCACGGCTTCGACGAGTTCGTCCACCGCGCGTGCGGGCACCTGGTCGAGCACGAGGTCGCAGGCGTGCCATTCGCGCAGTGTGCCGAGCGGGGTGCCGTCGGGGCGGCGCACGACGGTGCCGAGCCGCGGTTCCGGGGTGGACCGCGTCACGCCCGCTCTGCGCAGCGCCTCGGTGTTGCACCACACCGTGTGGTAGTCGTGGGCGCGCAGGACGACCGGGCGGTCGGGGACGGCGGCGTCCAGCCAGCGGGCGTCGAACTCGCCGCCGGGCGCGAGCGCCGGGTCGTAGGAGGCGCCGACGATCCACTCGGCCCCGGGGTGCTCATCGGCCCACCGCCGGACCTCGGCGACGATCGCGGCCACCGAGTCGAGCTGCTTGACCTGCGGGCCGAAGCTCTCCAGACCGCCGAAGAGCGGGTGAGCGTGGCCGTCGCCGAAGGCGGCCATCAGGAGCCCGTCGCCGATGTCGACGACCTCGTCGGCGGTCGGGGCGAGGCCGCGGGCGTCGTCGCCGAGGGCGAGAATCCGGCCGTCGCGCACGGCGAGCGCCGTGCTGTCGCCGTGGGCGCCGCTGCCGGTGCGGACCGGCCCGAGAAAGACCAGGGTCGTCGAGGTCATGCCGTCGGTTCCTCCTTGCGCTCACGGGTGGGGCAGGGGTGCGCGATGCGGGTGCGGTGGGTGAGGGCATCAGCCTCGCTCGGCGTCCACCGAGGTCAGACGCTCGTACGCGGCCGGGTCGCGCTGTTCCCTCCGCAGGGCGACGATCGCCCCCGTCGCGAAGAGGACCGGCAGCGGTGCGATCAGGGCGGCGTTCACCGCGCGGGAGGCGCCGGTGAGCAGATCGAGGTCGGCGCAGACCAGGACGCTCATCACCGTGAGCCCCGCGCAGGCCACGAGGGGCGCGGCGACCACCCGCCAGGCCGGCATCGCCCGCCGGTCGCGGCGGAAGAAGCCGTACACCGCGAGGGCGGCCAGCGCCTGCATGAGCATCACGCCGAGGATGCCGGAGCCGCTGCTCCACAGGAACGTGACGGTGTAGGGGTCGGCCCCGGCGAGCGCCGTCACGACGAGCACGGCCAGGGCGAGCAGCGACTGCAGGGCCACGGCGGCGGCCGGGGCCCGCGTGCGCGCGGAGACGGCGCCGAGTCGGGCCGGGAGCAGGCCCTCCCTGCCGAGGGCGTAGAAGTAGCGGGCGGCGCCGTTGTGGAAGGCGAGGGTGGCCGCGAAGGCGCTGGTGATGATCAGCACGTGCATGGCGTCGGCGGTCCAGGCCCCGGCGAGGCGTTCGGTGGCCGCGAAGACCATGTCGGCGCCGCCGTCGCCGTTCGCGACCCGCTGGGCGCGGTCGGCTCCGTACGCGCTGATGATCATCCAGACGGTGAAGGTGTAGAAGAGGGCGAGGAAGGCCACGGCGACGCAGGTCGCGCGGGGGACGGTCCGCTCCGGGCGGCGTGCCTCCTCGGCGTAGATCGCCGTCGCCTCGAACCCGATGAAGGCGCCGATCGCGAGGACGAGCATGCCGCCGACGCCGGAGTCGCCGAGGTGCGCCGGCGAGAGCGCCGTCAGCTCGATGCCCCGCGGGCCGCCGCCGTGGGCGAGGACGCCCGCTTCGAAGACGAGCAGGACCAGGACTTCGAGGACCAGTGCGACGCCGAGGACCTTGGCGCTGAGGGTCACCTTGAGGTAGCCGAGCACGCCGATGGCGACGAGCCCGGCGGACGCCCACACCCACCAGGGCACAGACACGCCGGTGAGGTCCCCGAAGCCGGACTCGGTGAACCATCCGAAGGCGGCGAGCAGCCCGACCTCGATGGCGTTGTACGAGAAGAGCGCCACGTAGGCGGAGCCCGCTCCCGTCACCCGTCCGAGGCCCCGGCCGATGTACGCGGAGAAGGCTCCCGCGTCGCGCACGAAGCGGCTCATCGCCGTGAACCCGGCGGCGAAGACGACGAGGAGCAGCCCGGAGAGCAGATAGCCGAGGGGCGCCGCGCTGCCCGCCATCGCGATGGCCAGGGGAGCCACCCCTGCCATGACGGTCAGGGGCGCGGCGGCCGCCACGACGAAGAAGACCAGGTCACCGGTGCCGACGGCGCCGTCGCTGAGGCCGGGGCCCGCGCCGCGGCCGGGGCGGGTCGCGGGGGTGGCCGGGCGGGCGTCGCTCAATGGCCCCGCACCGCCTCGTCGCCGCTCGCGAGCGTCGCCCAGAACATCTCTTCGTAAGCCTGCACGAGGCGTCCGTAGCGCAGGTGCGCCGCCGTGACGCGCCGGCGGTCGAGGCCGGCCTGTACGGCGGCGAGCGCCTGCCGGTCCAGCTCGGGGGCGGGCTCGGCGAACAGGTCGAAGAAGCCGCGGGCCTCGTCCGCGAGGCCGTAGCGTTCGCGCAGCGCGCGGGAGATCACCGCGCAGCACGCTCCCCAGGACGCGAAGTTGGCGGTGAGGGCGATGACGGCGTCGGCCGGTTCGGCGTTCAGCGCGAGCCAGGCCGCGTACGCGGGGTAGGCCTGGCAGCCGGCCCGCGGTTCGTAGGTCGCGCTCTCGGCGGCGGTGACGCCGAGGACGTCGAGCAGCGGGACGAGCCGCTGCTCCGCGAGGGACTCGCCGTCCGCGAGGGTCTGGAAGAAGGCGGCGGACTCCGGGTCCTTGCTCTTGGCCGCGCGCTCGGCGAGGTGCTGGAAGGAGCGCCGGTCGGCGGGGATGACGTGCCACTGCTCGAGGGCGAGCACGGCGAGTGTGCGCGGCGCCGCCGTGCCGTCGGCGACGCGGGGGACGAGTGGATTCGTTCCTGGGTCGAGGGCGAGGCGGGCGGCCGTGGCCCGCATGAGCTCTTGTGCCGTCGGCGTCATCGCGCGCACCTTCCGCTGGGCGGGAACTTCTCGGTTCGACTGCTAGTTTCTACAGTGCTGTAGAAATTGCCGTGATCACCGGCCCCGCACCGCGTGGGCCGTGGACCGCGCCAGCACCCCTGACACACCGATAGTTTATGGAGTTCTCCATGGCCCTGTGGGATCGCCTCAAGGAATCCGCGTCGACGATGCAGACCCAGCTGATGGCGAAGAAGAATGACCTGAAGAGCGGCGCGTTCCGCGACGCCAGCATGGCCATGTGCGCCCTGGTGGCCGCCGCCGACGGCAGCGTCGACCCCTCGGAGCGCCGACGCGTCGCCCAGCTCATCGGGACGAACGAAGTCCTGCAGAACTTCCCCGCCGACGACCTCCGCCGCCGCTTCGAGGGGTACGTGGACCAGCTCACCGCCGACTTCGCGTTCGGCAAGGTGAGCGTCATGCAGGAGGTAGCCAAGGCGAAGAAGAAGCCCGCGGAGGCCCGCGCGGTCGTCCAGATCGGCATCATCATCGGCGGCGCCGACGGCGACTTCGACAAGGACGAGCAGGCCGTCGTGCGCGAGGCGTGCTTCACGCTCGACCTGCCGCCGCACGAGTTCGACCTGTAGCCGGGGGGACGGCCGCGGCGCTTTCAGGGCCCGTGTCACGCCGCAGGCCCCGAGGGGCGCCTAGAGCGGCGTGGCCGCCCGCAGGATGAGGACCATCGTGACCGCGGAGTTCGCCGAGGACATCGCGGACACGGCGGTGCCGAAGGCCGCGCACCACAGCGCGAGCCCCATCGAGGTGAAGACCGAGGGGCGGATGCGGGCGGCGGGCGCCGGGGCGAGCAGCGCGGCGACGCGGCGCGGCACCGGCCCCGGCGCCGCGAGCCCCGCGAGGGTCGGCGCGGGCACGCCCCGGGAGACCAGGGCGGCCTTGCCGATCGCACGGGCCACGGTCCGCCGGTCCCTGACGGCGCGGGCCGCGCTCTCGTCGGCCCACCGCTCGGCGGTGAAGGCGACGGAGGTGCGCAGCGGCCGCAGGAAGGGGTTGGCGCGGGCCGCGAGCTGCGTGATGAGCAGGTGCCGGTGGTGCCGCGCGGTCAGATGGGCCCGCTCATGGGCGAAGAGCGCGCGCCGCTCGGGCGCCGTGAGCTCGGCCAGCATGCCGCTGGTGACGACGACGCGGCCGCCGTCGCGCGAGGGCAGGGCGTAGGCGTACGACGCCTCGTCGGCGAGCACGGCGACGGAGGTGCCGCGCAGCCCCGTCAGGGCCCGGTGCGCCCGTCGGCGTACGCGCGCGTGCCGCCACAGCAGGCGGGCGCACGCCGCGCAGACGGCGAGCAGGGCGGGGATGGCCGCCCGCCCGGCGATCTCGTCGTAGGGGACGGCGGCCCGCACCTCGGGGTCGGACCAGCCGTCCGGCAGCGGGTTGCCGGGGAGCTGGGCGGTGCCGACGACCATGAGCAGCGCCAGGCAGAGCGTGCTGCACACGGCCATGACACCGGCGACGGCGGTGAGCACGCGCGTGGCGGCGCGCGGGTGCAGATGCTGCTCGGCGAGGCGGGCGACCGGCCACGCGGTCAGCGGCAGCACCAGCGGCAGGAAGACGAAGACGCCCATCGAAGAAAACCCCTTTCGGGCGTCAGTCGTCCGCTTCGGCGTCCGCCCGGCCGAGCAGGTCGCGCAGGAGCTGCTCGTCGTCGGGCGTCAGCGTGGTGACGAAGCTGGCGAGGACCGCCTCGCGGTCGCTCTCGCCGTCGAGCACCTTGCGCATGCGGAAGGCGGCGAGTCCGGCCTCGTCGGAGGCGGAGGACCAGGCGAAGGAGCGGCCCGCGCGCTCCCGGGTCACCACGTCCTTGGCGAGCAGGCGGGTCAGGATGGTCATCACCGTCGTATAGGCGAGGTCACCGCCTATCCGCTCCTGCACCCAGGCGGCGCTGACCGGCCCGGGCGCGGCGCGCAGCGCGGCGAGCACCTGCTGCTCCAGTTCGCCCTGCGCGCGGCGGCGCAGCCGGGGCTGCCCCTCTTCGTGCTCGTCGTCGTGATGCTTCATGCCCGGCTCCCTCCAGCCTCGTCACGCTCCGCGGGGAGCGCCACATCGTAACGGGCCGCCATCGGACAACCGACTTCTACAGTCCTGTAGATTTTACTGGACCGGTTCATTCGGCACCCCTGTCTTCAGTACCCCTATCTCAGGAGGACATCATGGGAGTTTCCCTGGCCAAGGGCGGCAACGTCTCGCTCAGCAAGGAGGCCCCCGGCCTCACCGCCGTACTGGTCGGTCTGGGCTGGGACGTGCGCACCACGACCGGCACCGACTACGACCTGGACGCCAGCGCGCTGCTCTGCGACGCGTCGGGCAAGGTCCTCTCGGACCAGCACTTCATCTTCTACAACAACCTGACGAGCCCGGACGGCTCGGTCGAGCACACCGGCGACAACCTCACCGGCGAGGGCGAGGGCGACGACGAGGCGGTGAAGGTGAACCTCGCGCAGGTGCCCGCCGACATCGACAAGATCGTCTTCCCGGTCTCCATCCACGACGCCGAGAACCGCGGCCAGAGCTTCGGCCAGGTCCGCAACGCCTTCATCCGCGTGGTGAACCAGGCGGACAACGCCGAGATCGCGCGCTACGACCTCTCCGAGGACGCCTCGACGGAGACCGCCATGGTCTTCGGCGAGCTCTACCGGCACGGTGCGGAGTGGAAATTCCGCGCGGTCGGCCAGGGTTATGCCAGCGGGCTGCGCGGCATCGCGTCGGACTTCGGCGTGAACGTCTGACCGGCGGGCGGCCCCGCGGCCGGCCGGCCGCACTTCACCGAGGAGGCAGGGCATGTACGGCGACCAGGAGACGGTACACAGGATCCTGACGGAGCACGGGGACACCTGGGCGGTCGTGGGCCTGTCCGAGAACCGCGAGCGCGCGGCGTACGGCGTCGCGGACGTCCTGCGGCGCTTCGGCAAGCGCGTCGTGCCGATCCACCCCAAGTCCCCCACGGTCCACGGCGAGCAGGGGTATCCGTCCCTGGCCGCCGTGCCGTTCCAGGTCGACGTGGTCGACGTCTTCGTCAACAGTGCCCTGGCGGGCCAGGTCGCCGACGAGGCGGTGGCGGCCGGCGCCGCGGCCGTCTGGTTCCAGCTCGGCGTGATCGACGAGGCGGCGTACGCGCGTACGCGCGCGGCCGGCCTGGACATGGTCATGGACCGCTGCCCGGCCATCGAGATCCCGCGCCTCGGCCGCTAGGGCGACCCGGCCGCTAGAACTGCGTGTCGGGCCAGTCGAGCAGGCGCGCCCCGATGACCGCCGTCTGCAGCGTGTAACGGTGCACGGGATCGGCCGGGTTGGCGCCCGTGAGCTTGTGGATGCGCTCCAGGCGGTAGGTCAGCGCGCGCACGCTCAGGGCCAGGGCGCGGGCCGTCTCCGCGGCGACACAGCCCGAGTCGAAGTACGCGGTGAGCGTGTCCAGGAGCGGCCCGGCCCCGCCGCGGGCCTCCCGCAGCGGACCCAGCGTGTGCAGCACCAGCTCGGCCATGGCCTGCCGGTCGCGGGTGAGCACGGGGTAGACGAGCAGGTCCGCGGCGCGCAGCACGGGGGCGTCGAGTTCCAGCCGCTCCGCGAGGTCCAGCGCGCCCAGCGCCTCCTCGTAGGACTGGACGACTCCCCCGGGGCCCGGCCGAGGGCGGCCGATGGCGACGCGGCAGTCGTCGGTGGCGGCGTAGGCCTGCTTGGCGAAGAAGGTGAGCACCTCGGCCTGGTCGCCCGGCGCGACGCAGACCAGGCGGCCGTCCTTGGTGGTGAGCAGGATGCTCCGGTCGCCGAACCTGCCGATCAGGGCACGCTCCACCTCGCGGGGGACGGCGTGGCCTTCCTCGTAGCCGTGCCGGTCCTGCGCGACGGCGACCGCGTGTTCGTAGGACAGACGCAGGCCGAAGCGTTCCGCGCGCTCGGCGAGCAGGCCGAGGTCGCTGCGCCCGTACAGCAGGTCGTCGATGAACTCCCGCCGCGCCGCCTCCTCTTGGCGCACCGCCAGGCGCTGGGCGCGTTCGTAGCCCTCGGCGAGGGCGTCGACCGCCTGCTCCGCCGCGGCGAGGACGCTGTCGGCGGCGTCCGGCCGCCCGTGCGGCCAGTGGTCGCGGGTCGCCGCCAGATGGGCGCCCACCAGGGCGCGCAGGCCGTGCCCCGCGTCGGCCGCCCGCTCCCCCAGGGCTCGCCGCGACTCCAGCTCCTCGCGGGTCAGCCTGCGGCCCGTGCGGGAGGCCGCGGCGAGGATGTCGGCATAGCCGTCGAGGTAGTCGTCCGGTATGCCGTGCCCCGCCATGTTCGCCCCGGTGTCTCGTTGGATCGTCGCCGCCCTATCCTGACACCCACCGCCTCCTGACCCCCGTTTGGAGCCCCGCCATGACGTCCGAGCCCCCGGCGACCGGATACTTCACGTCGGTCGACGACGTCGCGGCCCGCCTCGCCGGCACCGGGTATCTCGCCTCCCCCGCGGTCGCCACCACCGTCTTCCTCGCCGACCGGCTCGGCAAGCCGCTGCTCGTGGAGGGCCCGGCGGGCGTCGGCAAGACGGAGCTGGCGAAGGCCGTCGCCGAGGTCGCGGGCGCCCGCCTGGTCAGACTCCAGTGCTACGAGGGCGTCGACGAGTCCCGCGCGCTCTACGAGTGGAACCACGCCAAGCAGTTGCTCCGCATCACCGCGGGGCGCGACGAGTCGTGGGACGAGACGCGCACCGACATCTTCACCGAGGAGTTCCTGCTCGCGCGCCCGCTGCTCACCGCGATCCGCGGCGACGAGCCGAAGGTGCTGCTGATCGACGAGACGGACAAGGCGGACGTCGAGGTCGAGGGCCTGCTCCTCGAAGTGCTCAGCGACTTCCAGGTGACGGTGCCCGAGCTGGGCACGATCGGCGCGGAGCGCCGCCCGTTCGTGGTCCTCACCTCCAACGCCGGCCGTGAGCTGTCCGAGGCGCTGCGCCGCCGCTGCCTGTTCCTGCACATCGGCTTCCCCGACGAGGAGCTGGAGCGCCGCATCGTCCGGATGAAGGTGCCCGGCCTGGACGAGGCGCTCGCCGCGTCGGTGGTGCGGGTGGTGGGGGCGCTGCGCGCGATGGACCTGCGCAAAACGCCCTCGGTCGCGGAGACCATCGACTGGGCGCGCACGCTGCTCGCCCTCGGCGCGGACACCCTGGACGAGGGCGTCGTGCGCGACAGCCTCGGCGTCGTCCTCAAGCACCAGGACGACGTGCTGAAGGCGACCGCAAAGCTGGACCTGGACACCGTGTGACCACCGGGGAAGGCGGTCTTCCCGGGCGTCTCACCGGCCTGGTGGCGGCGCTGCGTTCGCACGGTCTGCGCTTCGGCCCCGGGGAGACCGTCGACGCCGCGGAGGCGCTGCGGGCACTCGGCCTGGACGACCGGGAGCGGGTCAGGGAGGGCCTGGCCGCCGCCCTGCTGCACCAGCAGGGCCAGCGGGCGGTCTTCGACCCCGTCTTCGACCTGTACTTCCCGTCGGCCATCGGCGCTCCCGGCGGCGAGGCGGACCGGGGCGCCCCGCCGGACCGCGAGGCGCTGCGCGAGCGCCTGGTCGCCGCGCTGGCGGCCGATGACCGAGCGCTCCTGGACCGGTTGGCGGCCGAGGCCGTCGACGGCTTCGGCGGGTACGGCTCGGGGCAGGGGGGCTCCGACGGCTGGTCCTCGTACCAGACCCTGGACCGGCTGCGGCCCGAGACGCTCCTCGCGCGCGTGCTCGCCGCCCTGCGCGCGGAATCCGGTGAGGACGCCGCGTTCACGGACCGTCTGGAGGCCGACGAGATCCGGCGCCGCATCGAGGGCTTCCGCGAGCGGGTCGGCGCGGAGGCGCGCCGCCGGGTCGCCGAGCGGCGCGGCCCCGAGGAGATCGCCCGCCGCGCCGTGGTGACCACCGCCGACCGGATCGACTTCCTGGTGGCGGGCCGCGCCCAGCTGGAGGAGCTGCGCAGGACCGTGCACCCGTTGGCCCGCAAGCTCGCCGCCCGTCTGGCCGCCCGCCGCAGACGGGCCGCGCACGGCTCCATCGACCTGCGCAGGACGTTGCGCGGCTCCCTGTCCACCGGTGGGGTGCCGATGCGGCCCGTGCTGCGCCGCCGCCGTCCCGGCCGCCCGGAGCTGGTGCTGCTCTGCGACGTGTCCGGTTCGGTGGCCGGCTTCGCGAACTTCACGATGCTGCTGGTGCAGGCGCTGCACGACCAGTTCAGCAAGGTGCGCGTGTTCGCGTTCGTCAACCGTGTCGACGAGGTGACCGGGCTGCTCGGGCACGGGACGGCGGACCCGGCGGCCCTCGCCGCCCGCATCGCCCGCGAGGCCGCGGTCACGGGCCGGCACGGCAGCAGCGACTACGGCACCGCGCTGGGTGAGTTCGCCGAGCGGTATCTCGACGCGGTCGGCCCGCGCTCCACGGTCTTCGTGCTCGGTGACGCCCGGACGAACATGAGCGACCCCAACCTCCCGGCGCTGCGGCGCGTCACCGAGCGGGCCCGCCGGGTGTACTGGCTCAACCCCGAGCCGCGCTCGCAGTGGTCGACCGGGGACTCGGCGGCGCACGCGTACGCCGAACTGGCCGAGATGCACGAGTGCCGCACCGCACGCCGGCTCAGCTCGCTGATCGCCCGGCTGCTCCCGGTCTGAACCGGCCGGCCGCCTCGGCCGGCCACCTCACAGGTCGTCCGCCGTGCGCTTGTCCAAGGACGCCCTGACCAGCGCGGCCGAGAGGACCGCGGGCTCCGCCTTCCCCGCGAGCCGCAGCAGCTCGTCCGGGTCGTCCGGGAGCCCGAGCCGCCGCGCCCCGTCCAGGGCCTTGTCACCGAAGTAGGGCCCCACCCCCGGCCACACCCGCTGTACCTCGCGCAGGAAGATGGCGGCGCCCGTCGGGCCGAGCCCCGGCACCTTCTGCAGGCTCTTGGCCAGCGCCTGCGCGTCGCCGCCCGCCTCGTCCCGCATCCGGCGCAGATCGCCGCCGTAGTCCCGCTGGACGAGCCGCGCGCCGTCGCCGAGCCGCGTGGCGGTGCTCTCGTCGTAGCGCCGGTAGCCGCCCCGGCCCAGCGCGTCGACGCGTTCCTGCCAGGTGGCCCCCGCCATGCGCCGGGGATCGCGCATCCCGGCGTCGAACAGCTCCCTGGCCGCGCCCACCGCCGCACTGCCGCGGATCGGCGCGCTCAGCAGGACGGCGAGGACCAGCAGCTCGTACAGCGGCTGTGGCGTGTCCCGCAGCCGGATGCCGGCCTCCTCGGCGTAGGTGCGGCCCTCGGCGTCGAGAAGCGCTTTGACCAGGGCCTTTCCCCCGTCACGTGGTCCGTCGCCTCGGGCGGTCATGGTGCTCCTTCCGGTCGGATGGATTCCGCTTACCCAGGATGGCCGACGTGTGCGCCGACGGCCTGCGGGTACTCAGCCGCCTTGACGCCGTCTAGCGAAGGAGCATTTGTGTCAGCGCGCCAGAAGAACGTCTTCGTCATCGGACTGGACGAGGCGAACCTGCCGGCGATGAGGGACATACCGGACGCGGCGGACTATCGGTTCCACCCGCTGCTCACGATCGAGGAGCTGCAGGGCGGCGAGGTCTCCGTACCGGACCTCATGGCCAAGGCGGAGAAGATCCTCGACGCCTTCGACGGCAACATCGACGCGATCGTCGGCTACTGGGACTTTCCCGTCAGCACGCTGGTGGCCATGCTCGGCGACCGCTACGGCACCCGCAGCACCAGCCTGGAGTCGGTCGTCAAGTGCGAGCACAAGTACTGGAGCCGTCTCGAACAGCAGAAGGTGATCGACGAGCACCCGCGCTTCGGCCGGGTGGACCTGGAGGCGGCGGACCCGCGACCCCCGGAGGGCGTGCGCTACCCCATGTGGCTCAAGCCGGCGCTCTCGTACTCCTCGAAGCTGGCCTACAGCGTCCGGGACCCGGACGAGTTCCGGGCGGCCGTGGCCAAGATCAAGGACGGGATCGGCCTGGTCGGCCGGCCGTTCGAGCACATCATGGACCGCGTCGAGGTCCCCGAGGAGATGGCGGGCGTCGGCGCGCAGGTCTGCCTCGCCGAGGAGGCGCTCTCCGGCATCCAGGTCGCCGTGGAGGGTTACGTCCACCGGGGTGAGGTCACCGTCTACGGCGTCCTCGACTCCATCAACTATCCGGACTCCTCCTGCTTCCTCCGCCACCAGTACCCCTCCACGCTGCCGGAGCCGGTGGTGCGCCGTCTGCACGACGTCTCCGAGCGGGTGATACGGCAGATCGGGATGGACTCCGCGACCTTCAGCATCGAGTACTTCTACGACCCGGGCAACGACGAGCTGAACCTCTTGGAGATCAACCCGCGGCACTCGCAGGCCCACGCCGAGCTCTTCGCGTTCGTGGACGGCGTCCCCAACCACCACTGCATGGTCAGCCTCGCCTTCGACGAGGACCCCGCCTTCCCGCACGGCAAGGGCCCGTGCGCGACCTCCGCGAAGTGGTACTACCGCTGGTTCTCCGACGGCGTGGTGCACGACGTGCCCACCCGTGAGGAGATCGACCGCATCGAGCGCGAGATCGGGGACGTGCGCATCGAGGTCCTGGTCGAGGAGGGCCAGCGGCTCTCCGACGGCGGCCACCAGGACAGCTACAGCTTTGAACTCGCCCACATCTCCACCGGGGGCGACAGTGAGGAGGAGCTACGGAGCAAGTACGACCGGTGCGTCGCGGCCCTCGGCCTCACCTTCGACGAGACGGAGCCGGGCGGGCGCGACCTCACCAACGACTGACGGACCAACGACCGACAGACCGACGCCGCAGCAGCACGAACCGCCGGACCCGGCGGAACAGTCGACCGAGAGGATGGCACGGCCACATGCGTTACGTGGGCAATCTCCCGTACGCGACCAAAGAGGAAGAACACGTCGTCGTCCCGATGTCCGACGGCACCCGTCTGTCGGCGCGCGTCTGGCGCCCGACGTCCTCGGACGACGCGCCCGTCCCGGCCGTCCTGGAGTACATCCCGTACCGCAAGCGTGATCTGAGTTCCGTGCGCGACTCGATCCACCACCCCTACATCGCGGGACACGGCTACGCGTGCGTGCGCGTGGACGTGCGCGGCACGGGAGAGTCCGAAGGTGTGCTCAAGGACGAGTACCTGGAGCAGGAGCAGGCCGACGCCGAGGAGGTGCTCGCCTGGCTGGCGGAGCAGCCCTGGTGCGACGGGTCCACCGGGATGATGGGCATCTCCTGGGGTGCGTTCGCCGCGCTCCAGGTCGCCGCCCGTCGGCCGCCGAACCTGAAGGCGATCGTGATCTCCTCGTTCACGGACGACCGGTACGCCGACGACATGCACTACATGGGCGGCGCGATGCTGTCCGACAACCTCGCCGAGGCCGGCACCATGTTCGCCTACGGCACCTGCCCGCCCGACCCGGCCGTGGTCGGCGACCGCTGGCGCGACATGTGGCACGAGCGCATGGAGGGCACCCGCCCCTGGGTCCTCGAATGGCTGCGTCACCAGCGCCGCGACGCGTACTGGAAGCACGCCTCGGTCTGCGAGAACTACCGGGACGTACGCTGCCCCGTCCTCGCCTCCAGCGGCTGGGCCGACGGCTACTCCAACGCCGTGACCCGGCTGCTCGGCAACCTCGACGTGCCGCGCAAGGGCCTCGTCGGCCCCTGGTCGCACAAGTATCCGCACCTGGGCGAGCCGGGCCCCGCCATCGGCTACCTCCAGGAGGTGGTCCGCTGGTGGGACCACTGGCTCAAGGGCGAGGACAACGGCGTCATGGAGGGCCCCATGCTGCGGGCCTGGATGCAGGACAGCGTGCCGCCCTCGACCTCCTACGAGGAGCGCCCGGGACGCTGGGTCGGCGAACCGGAGTGGCCCTCGCCGCACATCAAGGAGATCTCCCACCCCCTGCTGCGCCACCGCATCGCCCGGCAGGGCGAGGTGCCGGAACCGGCGGAGCCCGGCGCGGCCATGACCGTGCAGTCACCGCTGTCGGTCGGCCAGTTCGCCGGGAAGTGGGCCTCCTACAACGCGCCGCCCGACCTCCCCTACGACCAGCGGGAGGAGGACGGCGGCTCGCTGGTCTTCGACTCGCCCGAACTGACCGAGGCGGTGGAGATCCTCGGCTCGCCCTCCGTCGACCTCGACCTGTCCGTCAGCGAGCCGGTGGCCACGGTCGCCGCCCGCCTCTCCGACGTCGCCCCCGACGGCCGGACCACGCGCGTGACGTACGGCGTGCTCAACCTGACCCGCAGGGACGGCACCGGCGAGCCCGAACCGCTGGAGCCCGGAAAGCGCTACCGCGCGACGCTCCAGCTCAACGGCGTGGCCCAGTCGTTCCCGCCCGGCCACCGCATCCGCCTGTCCCTGTCCACGTCGTACTGGCCGCTGGCCTGGCCGCCGCCCCGCCCCGTCCTGCTCAGCGTGTACGAGGGCACCAGCGCGCTGCGGCTGCCGGTGCGCCCCGTCGCCGAGCCCGACAACGCGCCGCAGCGCCCCTTCGAGGAGCCGGAGGGCGCGGAGCCGCTGGCCACGACCCGGCTGACGCCGCCGGACCAGCGCTGGGAGGTCCGGCGCGACCTGGTCACCTACGACTCCGCCCTGGAGATCGTGAAGGACCGGGGCACCGTGCGCTTCGAGGAGATCGGCCTCGACGTCGGCTGCCGCGCCTTCGAGCGGTACACCTCCACCGGGGAGGACTTCACCTCGGTGGGCGGCGAGTCGGCCTGGACGATGACGTTCAAGCGGGACGACTGGGACGTGCGCGTGGAGACCCGCACGGTGCTGCGGTGCGACGAGGACGACTTCCTCGTCGACGCCACGCTCGACGGCTACGAGGGCGAGCGGCGCGTCTTCTCCCGCACATGGAACGAGACAGTGCCCCGCGACTGGCTCTGACGGAGCCCCCGAGAACCCCCGACACCAAGGAGATCCCCATGTCTGGCTCGCCCCCCACTCCGGCCGGTCCACTGCCGGGCCGCCCCGAGTCGTACTGGATGGACACCACCCCGGCGACGTCCTACGCGCCCCTGGCCGAGGACATCGAGGTGGACGTCGCCGTGGTCGGCGGCGGCATCGCGGGGCTCAGCACGGCGTGGGAGGCGGCCCGCAGGGGCCGGACCGTGGCCGTCCTGGAAGCCGACCGCGTCGCCGCCGGGGTGACCGGCTACACCACCGCGAAGCTGTCCTCGCTGCACTCCCTCGTCTACGAGCAGCTCCGCAGCACCCGGGGGCCCGAGGCCGCCCGTCTGTACGCGCGGTCGCAGCAGGAGGCGGTGGAGCGGGTGGCCGCCATCAGCACCGAGATCGGCGTGGACTGCCGTCTCGAACGGGCGCCCGCGTACACGTACACCGTCCTCCCCGAGCGGAGGGACGAGCTGCGGGCCGAGGCCGCCGCCGCCGCGGAGGCCGGTCTTCCGGCGGAGTACACCGAGGCCACCGGCCTGCCCTTCGACGTCGCGGGCGCGGTGCGGGTGGCGGACCAGGCGCAGTTCCATCCCCGCGAGTACCTGCTCGCGCTCGCCGAGGACCTGCGCGCGCGGGGCGGGGTCGTCCACGAGCGCACCCGGGTGACCGGCCTGGAAGAGGGCGCCCCCTGCCGGGTGACGGCCGAGTCGGGGCACACGGTCACCGCGAAGGCGGTCGTCGTCGCGACCCACTACCCCGTCTTCGACCGGGCGCTGCTCTTCGCCCGCCTCTCCGCCAACCGGGAACTCGTCGTCGCCGCGCCGCTGGCCGCGGGGCGGGACCCGCGGGGCATGTACATCACCCAGGACGAGGGCAAGCGTTCGGTGCGCACCGCTCCGTACGGGGACGGCGGGCGGCTGCTGATCGTGACGGGTGAGGGCTTCACGCCCGGCACCGGCGACGCCGCGGCCGGGTTCCGGGCCCTGGACGCGTGGATGCGGGAGCGCTTCGACGTCGGCGGGACGGTCTACCGCTGGGCCGCTCAGGACAACTCCGTCACCGACGGCGTGCCCATGGTGGGCCCCTTCCACCCCGGTGCCCGCAACACGTACGTGGCCACGGGGTTCGGCGGCTGGGGCATGAGCGGCGGCGTCATGGCGGGCACGCTCCTCTCCGGGCTGATCGACGGGGAGAAGTCCCCCTGGTCCGACCTGTACGACCCGCGCCGGCTGCTGAGCACCGTGCGGGAGGCTCCGGCGCTGCTCGGCCAGCAGGCGGAGGTGGCGAAGCACTTCGTCGGGGACCGCCTCAAGTCCTCCCACGTGGACTCCGTGGACGAGATCCCCGCCGGTTCGGGAGCGGTGGTGCGGGTCGAGGGGAGCCGCTGCGCGGTCCACCGTGACGAGGACGGCGCGCTGCACGCCGTCTCCGCGCGCTGCACCCACCTCGGCTGCCTGGTCGCCTTCAACGAGGCGGAGACCACGTGGGAGTGCCCCTGCCACGGCTCCCGCTTCGCCACCGACGGCTCGGTGCTGCAAGGACCCGCGACCCGCCCCCTGGAGCGCAGGGAGCTGCCCGGCTCCTGAATGGCACGCCCCGCAAGAGCCCTCAGCGGCGGAAGTGCAGTCGCAGGACCGCTCCGCCCGCCCCGAAGTCCTCGGTGACCAGGTCACACAACTGCCGTACGACCCACAGGCCGTGGCCCTTCGGGGCGTGCGGGTCGGGCGGGACCCGGCCGAGGAAGCCGGTGTCCCGCACGGCGGGGGCGGTGCCGCCGCCGGCGTCGGCGACCTCGCAGACCACCCAGTCCGAGTCGTTGAACACCCTCAGCACCCCGCGGCCGCCCCCGAACCGGACGGCGTTGACCACCGCCTCGTGGACGGCCGCGACCATGTCCCGCGCACGGTCCTCGGCCATGCCGCACCGCCTGGCGTACTCGGCGACGGCCAGGCGTGCGGCCACCGAGTCCCCGCGCGTGAACGCGACCGTGCGGGGCGCGCCGGAGGCGGCGAGCGGGGCCGGCGACACGCGGTCGAGTTCCGAGCGCTCGGCGTAGAAGTCGGCCGGGTCCGCGTACGGGCCGCGGACGTCCGGCGCGGCGGCCCCCGAGGCCATCTCCGGGTGGGTGCGCCCCACGGTGTCGAGCACGTCGGCGGGCAGCACACGGGTGTCGTAGGGGCAGATGATCCAGTGGCCCGAGTGGGCGAACGCGGCGTTGACCACGGACTCGTAGCGGATCCACTCCCGTGTCTCGGCGGCCGTGCGGCCCGTCCACACCGGTTCCCCGATGACGCGGACGCGGCGGGCGCCGCCCTCGTCCCGTGCGGTGCAGTACGCGTGGTACCTGCCGAGGGTGCGGGAGGGGTAGTGGTACCAGTCGACGGCGTCGAAGAACTCCACGTCTCGCGCGGCGCTGCCGAGGGCGTCCCGCAGGAGCGCGATGTTGTGGCCCGCGACGACGGCGAGCACCGCGTCGTCCGCCGCGAGGCCGTCCCTGACGAAGTCGGCCGTGCCGGCGACGAATCCGTCGTCCGTGGCGTAGGACAGCGCCTGGTGGACGAAGCCGAGGCGCGTCATGCCTCCTCACGCTCCTCTCCCCAGGAGAGGCCGGGCACGCGGTCCCAGCCGGCGGCGTGCAGGACCCTGCGCACCTGCGGGGCCACGCCGTCGAGGACCATGCCGCCGCCCAGCGCGTGGAGGCTCAGCCCGGTGAAGACGAACAGCCGCAGCGCGCAGACGTCGGCGAAGGTCAGCTCGCGCAGGTCGACGCGGGCGCGGTGCGGGTTCTCGGCCCGTCCGGCGGCCCGCCGGGTCTCGGCGCGCAGGGCGCGGGCGACCGCGGTGAGGTTGCTGTCGTCCACCTCGCCGCGCAGGGCCAGGCCCGGCGGGGCGAACGTCCGGGTGATGCGCAGCAGTTCGTCCTGCCAGATGTCGTCGGCGACGACCCTGCCGTGGTGCGGGGCGTCGAGGGCGGCCAGTTCACGCGCGTCGAAGGCGAGGCGGTCGTACTGGCACAGGCCGATCACGGGCAGCACCTGGAAGGCGGGGCCGAGGAGCTTCTCGGCGTCGCCGGGCCCTCCGGGCGCCCCGTCGCCCCGCTGCGAGGCCTCCAAGGCCACCCGCAGGCCGAGGAGGCCGTCCGCGGCCGTGCCCTCGGCCTCGCGGCACACCAGCTCACCGAGGTCCTGGGGGTCCGCGCTCGGGCGCCTCACCCGCAGCCGGCCGTCGGCGAGCGCGTCGGCCACGTCGTGGCCCTGGCGCCGCAGCCGCTCCCGGAGACCTTCCAGGGGGCCGGGCGGCGTCTGGGCGGGCGCCAGGAGCAGTCCGCGGTGGCCGCTCGCGAGGCCGTCCACGAGGAACGCGGCGAGCACCGCCTCGCGTTCCTCCTCCGTCGCGTACCCGTGGAAGAGATGGTCCCCGGGCCGCATCTCTCCCACCGCACGCAGGGCGGGACCGGTGTCCATCCTCACGCACCCCCTCCGTGGCGCCACCGCCGCACCGCTACCCGGTGTGGCCGAACGGTTACACCGTACGCATTCAGGCTCGCGCGCGGGACGGGCTTCGGTGATCCGCCGCCACGGTCACGTCGGGGTGGATCGGCGTGCGGGAGCCGGTCAGCGGACGCCCCGTTCCTCCCTGCCGGACGGCGACAATCTCCGCGGCGATGGACAGCGCGGTCTCCTCGGGCGTGCGGGCGCCGAGGTCGAGGCCGATGGGCGAGTGAAGGCGCGTCAGTTCCGCCTCGGTGAGGCCGACTTCGCGGAGCCTGCGGTCACGGTCCTCGTGGGTGCGGCGGGAGCCCATGGCCCCGACGAACGCGACGGGCAGCCGCAGCGCGGCTTCCAGCAGGGGGACGTCGAACTTGGCGTCGTGGGTGAGCACGCACAGGACCGTGCGCTCGTCCGTGGCGGTGTCCGCGAGGTAGCGGTGGGGCCAGTCGACGACGATGTCGTCCGCCTCGGGGAAGCGGACGCGGGTGGCGAAGACCGGGCGGGCGTCGCACACGGTGACGTGGTAGCCGAGGAACTTCCCGACGCGGACCAGGGCCGCCGCGAAGTCGACGGCCCCGAAGACGATCATCCGGGGCGGCGGCACGCTGGACTCCGCGAGGACCGTCACGGCGCTCCCGCAGCGCGATCCGCTCTCCGAGACGACGAACTGCCCGGTGCGGCCCGCCGCGAGCAGCGCCCGGGTCTCCCCCACCGCCGTGCGGTCCAGGTCGGGGTGGCCGCCGAGACTGCCTTCGGGCGCCGCGTCGGGGCGGACCACGAGGGGCCTGCCGAGCAGTTCGGCCGGCCCCTCGATGACGCGGGCCAGAGCGGTGGCGCCGCCGCGGGCGGCCCCCGAGAGGGCGGCGGCGAACACCGCCCTCTCAGGGGCGTCGGCCCGGACCGGCGTGACCAGGACGTCGATGACGCCGCCGCAGGTCAGGCCGGTCGCGAAGGCGTCCTCGTCGCTGTAGCCGAACCGCTCGACGACGGTCCCGCCCTCGTCCAGGGCAGTGACGCACAGGTCGTACACCGCCCCTTCCACGCAGCCGCCCGAGACCGAGCCGATGGCCGTGCCGTCGCCGTCCACGGCCATGGCGGCGCCGGGGCCGCGCGGTGCGCTGCCGCCGACGCTCACGACGGTGGCGACCGCGAAGTCCCGGCCCTCCTCGACCCAGCGGTTCAGGTCGTCGGCGATGTCAAGCACGCGGGCTGCCCGCCTGGATCACCCGGTCGGGGCGGATGGGCAGGTGCCGGTGGCGGACGCCGGTCGCGTGCCAGACGGCGTTGGCGATGGCCGCCGCGGCGCCCACGATGCCGATCTCGCCGATGCCCTTGATCCCGATCGGGTCGTCGGGGTCGGGGTCGTCGACCCAGTCGGCCTCGATGTGCGGCACGTCGGCGTTGGCGGCGAAGTGGTAGCCCGCGAGGTCGGCGCCGACGTGGGCGCCGGTGATCTGATCCCTGACCGCCTCCTCGTGCAGGGCCATGGAGAGGCCCCACGTCATGCCGCCGACGAGCTGGCTGCGTGCCGTCAGGGGGTTGATGATCCGGCCGGCCGCGTAGATGCCGAGCATCCGCCGCACCCGTACCTCGCCGGTGCCGACGTCCACGGCGGCCTCGGCGAACTGGGCGCCGTAGGAGTGCCGTTCCTTCTGGGCGAGCGCGCCGATGGCGGCGCCGGTGTCCGACCTGACGGTGAGGCCCTGCGCCGGGATGTCACCGCCGAGCGCCAGCTGCTCGCGCAGCTCGATCGCCGCGTCCCGCACCGCCCAGCCCCAGGAGCGGGTGCCCATCGAACCGCCGGCGATCGTGGCGGGCCCGAAGTCGCTGTCGGCGATGTGCACGCGGATACGGCCGGGCTCCACCTCCAGGGCGTCCGCGGCGACCAGGGTCAGCGCCGTACGCGCGCCGGTGCCGATGTCGGACGCGGTGATCCGCACGGTGAACGTGCCGTCGGGCTCGGCGGTGGCGCTCGCCGTGGAGGGGGCGACGATCACGGGGAAGGTGGCCGACGCCACGCCGGTGCCGAGCAGCCAGCGCCCGTCGCGGCGCACCCCGGGGCGCGGGTCGCGCTCGGCCCAGCCGAACCTGCGCGCGCCCTCCTCGAAGCAGGCCGTGAGGTTGCGGCTGCCGAACGGCAGACCCGAGACGGGGCCCACCTCCGGTTCGTTGCGCACGCGCAGCGCGATGGGGTCCATGCCGCACTTCTCCGCCAGCTCGTCGAGCGCGGACTCCAGCGCGAACGAGCCCGGGGCCTCGCCCGGGGCCCGCATGTAGGTGGGCGTCGGCACGTTCAGGCGTACGACGCGGTTGACGCTGCGGTGGGCGTCGGCGGCGTACATCGGGCGTCCGAAGGAGGCGCTCGACTCGACGAACTCATGGACGGTCGACGTCAGGTTCAGCCCCTCGTGGTCGACGGCCCGCAGCCGCCCGTCCGGCTCGGCGCCGAGCCGCACGCGCTGGGCGGTCGGGCTGCGGTAGCCGACCAGGGAGAACACCTGACGGCGGGTCATGACGACGCGCACCGGCCGGTCGAGCACGGTCGCCGCCATCACGGCGAGGACCTGGTGGACGCGCAGGCCCTTGGCGCCGAAGGCGCCGCCGACGTGCTCGGAGCGCACGCGGACCGAGGCCGGGTCGAGGGAGAACAGCTTCGCCAGCTCGTCCGCGATCCAGGTGCTGCCCTGGTTGGAGTCGATGACCTCCAGGCGTCCGCCGTCCCAGCGGGCGGTCGCCGCGTGCGGCTCCATCGCGTTGTGGTGTTCCTCGGGCGTGCTGTACTCGGCGTCCACCACATGGGTGGACGCGGCGAGTTCGGCCTCCACGTCGCCCTTCTCCACGCGCATGCCGTCGCCGTCCGGTGTGTAGCTGCCGGGGCGCCCGGGGAAGAAGTCGACGTCGTGCGGCTCCTTGTCGTAGTGGACGACGAGCGACTCGGCGGCCTCCCTGGCCTGTTCGGAGGTCTCGGCGACGATGAGCGCGACGGGCCAGCCCGCGCAGGGGATCTCGTCGGTCTGGAAGACCGCGACGGTCGGGTCGGGGCGGCCCATCATGCCCTCGTACGCGGCGTCCACCCGCGGGGCGTTGCCGTAGTACAGGACGTCCAGGACGCCCGGCATCCGGCGGACGGGCTCGGCCTCGACCGAGCGTATGCGGCCGCGGGCGACGGTGGAGAGCACCAGCCAGCCGTGGGCGAGGTTCGCGAAGGGCACCTCCGCGGCGTAGCGGGCCGCTCCGGTGACTTTGGCGACGCCCTCGACGCGGGTGTGCGCGGAGCCGACGGCGCCGGTGACCGCGGCGGGTCCGGTGGTCGTGGTCATCGGGCGGCCTCCTCGGTGAGTTCGGTGAGCACGGCCACGGTGAGGTTGCGCAGGAGCGTGACCTTGTAGCCGTTGCGGGGCAGCGGGCTCGCGGCGGCCAGTTCCGCGTCGGCCGCCGCGGCGAACGCCTCGGCGCTCGCTGGGCCGCCGGTCAGCGCCCGTTCGGCGGCGTGGGCGCGCCACGGCCGGGACGCGACCGCGCCGTAGGCCAGGCGCACCTCGCGCACGACGCCGTCGCGCACGTCCAGGGCGGCGGCGATCGAGCCTATGGCGAACGCGTACGAGGCGCGCTCGCGCACCTTGCGGTAGCGGGAGGCGGCGGCGACCGGGGCGGGCGGCAGGGTGACGCCGGTGATCAGCGCGCCGGAGGGCAGCGCGGTCTCCAGGTGCGGGGTGTCGCCGACCGGCAGATAGAAGTCGGCGAGCGGCAACTCGCCGGGCCCTTCGGCGGTTTCGTAGCCGATGACGGCGTCGAACGCAGCCAGGGCCACGCCCATGTCGGAGGGGTGGGTGGCGACGCAGTGCTCGGTGGCGCCGAGGATCGCGTGGTTGTGGTGCTCGCCCTCGACGGCGGGGCAACCGCTGCCGGGTTCGCGCTTGTTGCACGGCTTGGTCACGTCGGTGAAGTAGCCGCAGCGGGTGCGCTGGAGGAGGTTGCCGCCGACGGTGGCCATGTTGCGGAGCTGGCCGGAGGCGCCCGCGAGGACGGCCTGGGCGAGCGCGGGATAGCGGCGCCGGACCTCGGGGTGGGCGGCGAGGTCGCTGTTGGTGACCGTCGCGCCGATCCGCAGGCCGCCGTCCTCGGTGGACTCGACGCTGTCCAGGGGCAGTTCGCGTACGTCGACGAGGCGCGTGGGCCGCTCGACGCCGGTCTTCATCAGGTCGACGAGGTTGGTGCCGCCGCCGAGGTAGCGGGCGTCGGGGTCGGCGCCGAGCAGGGCGACGGCCCCGGAGACGTCGTGGACCCGCTCGTATCCGAAGTCCTTCATACCGTCTCCTCCTCGGCGCGCGCGGCACGCGCGACCGCCTGCACGATCGACACGTACGCCCCGCAGCGGCACAGGTTGCCGCTCATCCGCTCGCGGATCTCCTCGGCGGTCAGTTCGGGCACGCCCGCTTCGGGCCGTATGTCGGTGGTCGCGGCGCTCGGCCAGCCGGCCGCGTGCTCCTCGATGACGCCGAGGGCGGAGCAGATCTGGCCGGGTGTGCAGTAGCCGCACTGGAAGCCGTCGAGGTCGAGGAAGGCCTGCTGCACGGGGTGCAGCCGGTCACCGTCGGCGACGCCCTCGATGGTGGTGATCTCGCGCCCCTCGGCGGCGACCGCGAGCTGCAGGCACGAGACGGCGCGGCGGCCGTCGATCAGGACCGTGCAGGCGCCGCACTGGCCCTGGTCGCAGCCCTTCTTGGTGCCGGTCAGGTCGAGTCGCTCGCGCAGCGCGTCGAGCAGGGTGGTGCGATGGTCGACGGACAGCGTGTGCTTCTCACCGTTGACCTTGAGGGTGAGGGCACTGGACGTCGATGGAGCCATGAGCAGCCTTCTTTCGCGGATCGCGGAGGACGAGGCGGTCCCGGCGGTGGTACGGGAAGCGGTGGCGCTGTGCAGAGGGGGGAGAGGCGCGGCACGAAGGCACGGGCCGCCCCCGGTGGCTGTGTCTGCCGCTATGGTGGGCCCAAGCGGACAGTTGTCCGTTAGCTTCAAGAACTTAGTGGACAGCTGTCCGCTTAGCAAGGTCCAGGCCGGCCACGGCAGGAGAGGTGACGCGAATGGGCCAGCATCGGGACGGCCCCTTGCGCTCCGACGCCCAGCGGAACCGCGAGCGCATCCTGGAGGTCGCCCTCGCCGAGCTGACGCGGGCGAGCGACGCGCCGCTGAGCGTGATCGCCAAGAAGGCGGGCGTCGGCCAGGGGACCTTCTACCGCAACTTCCCCAGCCGCGAGGCGCTCATCCTGGAGGTCTACCGGTACGAGGTGCGGCAGGTCTCCGAAGCCGCCTGCCAGCTGCTTCACACCCGCTCCCCCGACCAGGCCCTGCGGGAGTGGATGGACCGCCTCGTCCAGTACGCGATGGCCAAGGCCGGCCTCGCCGACGCGATCCGCAAGGCGACCAGCGCCCTCGGCAGCCTGGCCGGGGTGGGGTACGGTCCGCTGACCGAGGCCGTCGCCCTGCTCCTGGAGGCGAACGAGAAGGCGGGCACCATCCGCCCCGGCGTCACCCCGGACGACTTCCTGCTCGCCATCGCCGGACTGTGGCAGATCGACCCGCACGGCGACTGGCAGGCGCGCGCGGGACGCCTGATGGACCTGGTGATGGACGGCCTGCGGGCCGGTGCGCCCGGGCGCTGAACCCGTTCGGCGGTACGCCGCCGCACCGGTCCGCGGGCCGCCCTCCCGGCAGCCCCATCGGTTTGCCGATACCTCCCATCGGGTTCCGCATTGGATACCTATGTCCGATCGGTCTACCTTCGAGATGTCGCCGCACTGACGTTCTGCACACGGAATGTCAGACCCTCGGACGACCCGCACCCTCGTCGTCATCTCGGAGAGCACACCATGTCGAAGATCCTTTTCGTTGTCACCGGCGCCGACCAGTGGACGCTGGCGGACGGCAGCAAGCACCCGACCGGCTTCTGGGCCGAGGAGGCCGTCGCCCCCTACAAGGCGTTCAAGGCCGCAGGTCACGAGATCGTCGTCGCCACCCCCGGGGGTGTCGTCCCGACCGTCGACCGCGGCTCGCTCGCCCCCGAGGCCAACGGCGGCAAGGAGGCCGCCGACGAGGTGGCCGCCGCCCTCGACGGCTTCACCGAGCTCAAGAACCCCATCGACCTCGCCGGAGTGGACCTCGCGGACTACGCCGCCGTCTTCTACCCCGGCGGTCACGGCCCCATGGAGGACCTCGCCGTCGACGCCGACTCCGGCAGGCTCCTCGTCACGGCCCTGGAGATCGGCATGCCGCTCGGCGTGGTCTGCCACGCCCCCGCCGCCATGCTCGCCGCCACCAGGGACGACGGCGGCAACGCCTTCGCGGGGTACCGCCTGACCGGCTTCACCAACGCCGAGGAGACCCAGGCCGGCCTCGCCGACAAGGCCAAGTGGCTGCTCCAGGACCGTCTCGTCGAGGCCGGCGCCGACTTCCAGGAGGGCGAGCCCTGGGCGCCGAAGGTGGTCGTCGACCGCAACCTCGTCACCGGCCAGAACCCGGCGTCCTCCGCCCCGCTCGCCGCCGAACTCCTGAAGAAGCTGGCCTGACGATGGCCGCCGACCGGCTCGACGAGGTCCTCGACGCCGCCTACGACTGCCTGACGCGGTACGGCGTGCGACGCACCACGATGGACGACATCGCCACCTCCATGGGCGTGTCCCGGTCAGCGGTCTACCAGTACGTACGCGGCAAGGACGACGCCTTCCGCCGGCTCGCCGGACGCCTGCACGAGCAGGCGCTCCTGCGGGCCCGGGAGGCGGCGTCCGCCGACGCGCCCGCCGAGGAGCGGCTGCACGGCATCCTCGCCGCCAAGCTCGACCTGGTCCTGCGCCTGAGCCAGGACTCCCCGCACGCCGCTGAGCTGGCCGACGGCAGGGCCCGCCTCTTCGGCGGCATCTGCACGTCGTTCACCACGGACCTACGGGATCTCCTGACGGCCCTGTTCGACGAGGAGGGCACCGCCGACGGCGTCGAGCCGCCGCAGGCCGCCGACATCTGCGTGGCCCTCGTCGTCGGCCTCGAATCCGTGCCGGGCGCCCGTGATCTGCTGGGCCCGGCGTCCGCCGCCCTCGCGGCCGGACTGCTCGGCACGGGCCCTCCGCAACCCCACACCCCCACTCCGCAAGGAACGCATCGATGAGCACCACCGCCACCCCCGCCCAGGGCACCGAGGACATCCCCGCCCTCGTCGCCCGCCTCCGCGCCGCCTTCGCCACCGGCCGCACCCGGCCGCTGGCCTGGCGCGAGGAGCAGCTCACCCGGCTGCGCGCGCTCCTGACCGAGAACCGCGACGCGATCACCGACGCCCTCTACAGCGATCTGCGCAAGCCCCGCCCCGAGGCGTCCGCCGCCGAGGTCGACTTCCCCGTACGCGAGATCGACCACACGCTGGCCAATCTGCGGGTGTGGCTGGAGCCGCAGTCCCTCGACCAGGCCGCGCTCGCCGGGCTGCCCGCCGGAACCACGGCGGGCACGCTCTACGAGCCGCTGGGCACCGTCCTGGTCATCGCGCCCTGGAACTACCCGGTCCAGCTCTCCCTGGTGCCGGTCGCGGGCGCGCTCGCGGCGGGCAACGCCGTCGTCCTCAAGCCCAGCGAGGTCGCCCCGGCCACCTCGGCTCTGATGGCGCGCCTGCTGCCGCGGTACCTGGACCCCGAGGCGGTCGCCGTCGTCGAGGGCGACGTGCCGCGCACCACGGAGCTGCTCGCGCAGCGCTTCGACCACATCTTCTACACCGGCAACGGCACGGTGGGCCGCATCGTGATGCGGGCCGCGGCCGAGCACCTGACCCCCGTCACCCTGGAACTCGGCGGCAAGTCACCGGTGTTCGTGGACCGGGACACGGACGTGACCGCGGTCGCCGCCCGCCTCGCCGACACCAAGTTCCGCAACTCCGGGCAGACCTGCGTCGCCCCGGACTACGTCCTCACCGACCCGGCCACCGCCCGCGCCCTGGAGAGCGCCCTCGCCGAAGCGGTGGAGAAACTGTTCGGCCCCGACCCGCAGTCATCGGCCGCTTACGGGCGCATGGTCAACCAGCGGCACTTCGACCGCGTGGCCGCGCTGCTCGACTCCGGCACCACGGCGTTCGGCGGGCAGACCGACCGCGACGACGTCTACATCGCGCCGACCGTCCTGACCGGCGTGACGGGCGACGACCCCGTCATGCGGGAGGAGATCTTCGGCCCGGTCCTGCCCATCGTGGAGGTCGCGGACCTGGATGAGGCCATCGCCTTCATCAACGACCGCGACAAGCCCCTGGCCCTCTACGGCTTCACCGGCAACGACACCACCCGGCACCGCCTCGCCACGGAGACCTCGTCCGGCGGGCTCGGCTTCGGCCTCCCGATGGCCCACCTCCGCGTGCCCGAGCTGCCGTTCGGCGGGGTCGGCGAGAGCGGCATGGGCAACTACCACGGTCCGCACTCGCTCGCCACGTTCAGCCACCGCCGCGCACGGCTCGACGTGCCGCTCGGCTAGGGAACTCTGAGGGGGCGCCGAGGGCGTCGAGCGCGGCCGGCAGGGGCACGGACGCGTTCGTCACCGAGGCCGGAGCAGAGCTGCGACCTCGGTGACCCGGTCCTGTCCGTAGCGGAGTTGGCCGACGCCCACGGGCACCAGCGCCTCGCCCGAGCGGTCGTCCGCGCGGCGGACGCCCGCCGGCCGCCGGTCCCGGGGACAGAGGTCACCGGGACCGGCGGCCTTGAAGGCGCTTCGGCGCTTGACGCCGGCCGGCACCGCATGGCGCTCGGCGCCTGGCAGGCGCCGCACGGTGTTCGGCAGTTGCCCCTCGGCGTTTACGCCCCGCTCGCGTCCAGCATGTCCTCGCGCTCGACGAGCTTCACGCGCTCACGACCCTGCGGCTCGCCCAGCGCCTTCTCGGCGGCGTCGAGGCGGTACCAGCCCTCCCAGGTGGTGAAGCGGACGTTCCGCTCGGCGAGGAAGGCCTCCACGGCCTCCGGGGCGGGCGCCTCCGGGGTGAGCAGCCGACCGTTCTCGTGGTCGTCGATGAGGCTGGCGACCGTCTCGTTGGCGTCGCCCTTGGTGTGTCCGATGAGGCCGACGGGACCGCGCCGGATCCAGCCGGTGACGTACGTCGACGGCATGTGCTCGCCGGACTCCTCGATGACCCGCCCCGCCTTGTCGGGGACGGTCCCGGACGCGATGTCCCAGGGCAGCTTCGGCAGTTCGTCGGAGAGGTAGCCGACGGCACGGTAGACCGCGCCGAGGTCCCAGTCCTTGAACTCGCCGGTGCCCTTGACGTTGCCGGTGCCGTCGAGGGCGGTGCGCTCGGTGCGCAGGCCGACCACCTTGCCGTCCTCGCCGAGGATCTCCACGGGCGACTCGAAGAAGTGCAGGAACAGCTTGTGCGGGCGGTCGCCGACGTCGCGGATCGCCCAGTTCTCCAGCGTCTTGGCGACCATGTCGGCCTGCTTGTTGCCGCGCCGCGTGGCGATCGAGCCCTCGTCGTAGTCGATGTCCTCGGGGTCGACGATGACCTCGATGTTCGGGGAGTGGTCGAGCTCCCGCAGCTCCATCGGGCTGAACTTGGCCTGTGCGGGGCCGCGACGCCCGAAGACGTGCACCTCCAGCGCCTTGTTGGCCTTGAGGCCCTCGTGGACGTTCGGCGGGATCTCGGTGGGCAGCAGTTCCTCGGCGGTCTTGGCGAGGATGCGCGCCACGTCGAGCGCGACGTTGCCGACGCCCAGGACGGCGACCTTCTCGGCCTCCAGGGGCCAGGTCCGCGGCACGTCGGGGTGCCCGTCGTACCAGGAGACGAAGTCGGCGGCCCCATGCGAACCGTCGAGGTCGATGCCGGGTATGTCCAGGGCTCGGTCGGCCGTGGCCCCGGTGGAGAAGATCACGCCGTCGTAGAAGCTGCGCAGGTCGTCGAGGCTGATGTCGTTCGGGTAGTCGACGTTGCCGAAGAGGCGGATCTGGGGCTTGTCGAGCACCTGGTGCAGGGCCGTGATGATGCCCTTGATGCGCGGGTGATCGGGGGCTACGCCGTAGCGGATGAGGCCGAACGGCGCCGGCATCCGCTCGAAGAGGTCGATCGACACACCGGGATCGACGGCCACTGCGGACTTCAGCAGCGCGTCGGCAGCGTAGATCCCGGCGGGGCCGGCTCCGACAATGGCTACCCGCAGAGGGCGAGGCATGTTCAGGTTCCCTTCGAGCGGTTGCGGTGGGTTACGCACCGTAAGCCTAAACTAAGGCAAACCTAAGTCAGTAGCCGGGTCCGGGTTATGACCCCATAAGGCGAGCTTATGAGGCCACCTATGCATGACTTATGACCATGGAGCGGTGGCCCCTCCGCCCCGCACGGCCTGGAGCGCTGAGTGGGCCATCCGCGCGAGTCGCCTCCAACCGAGGCGCTCACGTCGGCGCCGCGCGCAGCGGACGGGATCGATGGCGAGCCCAGGCCCGCGCCTTCGGCAGCCGGCTCGGCGGGGGCGGGCTCAGCCGAGGAAGCTGAGCCGGACCTTCCGGTCGGGGTTGTCCACGTTCGTGTCCACGAGGCACACCGACTGCCACGTTCCGAGCTCCAGCCTCCCGCCGACCACCGGCAACGTCGCGTGCGGCGGAACGAGCGCGGGCAGGACGTGGTCGCGGCCATGACCGGGGCTGCCGTGGCGGTGCTGCCAGCGGTCGTCGGCCGGGAGCAGGGTGTGCAGCGCGGCGAGGAGGTCGTCGTCGCTGCCGGCGCCGGTCTCCAGGACCGCGACGCCCGCCGTCGCGTGCGGCACGAAGAGGTTCAGGAGACCGTCGCGGCCGGCCGCGACCTCGCTCAGGAAGGCCTCGCAGTCACGGGTCAGGTCATGGACCGTCTCGGTGGAGCCGGTGGTGACCCGGAGGACTCGGGTGGTGAACACATCGGACATGGCCCCATTCTCCCCCACCCGGCCTCCCCTCCAGCGATACGGAACGCCCGCTCCGGGAAGATCCGGCCACACCGGCGAGTTAGTAGAAACGTGAACGACATCGGGGTACGAGAAGCAGCGGGCGGCGCGGCTGCGCACGAGGTCGACGTCGTCGTCATCGGCGCCGGGCAGGCGGGCCTGTCCGCCGCCTACCACCTGCGGCGGGCGGGCCTCGAACCCGGCCGGGACTTCGTGGTCCTCGACCACGCGCCACGGCCCGGCGGCGCATGGCAGTTCCGGTGGCCTTCTCTCACGTACGGCAAGGTGCACGGTATGCACGCCCTGCCCGGCATGGAGCTGACCGGCGCCGACCCCACGCGAGCGTCCTCCGAGGTCATCGGGGAGTACTTCACGGCCTACGAGGACCGCTTCGACCTGCGGATACGGCGTCCCGTCAATGTCGACGCCGTGCGGGAGGGCGACGGCGGGCGGCTGCTCGTGGAAACCTCGGCGGGCTCCTGGACGACGCGTGCGCTGATCAACGCCACGGGCACGTGGGACCGGCCGTTCTGGCCCCGCTACCCGGGCCAGGAGACGTTCCGTGGACGCCAGTTGCACACCGCCGTCTATCCGGGGCCCGAGGCCTTCGCCGGACAGCGGGTGATCGTCGTCGGCGGTGGCGCGTCAGGCACCCAGCACCTGATGGAGATCGCTCCCCTGGCGGCGGAGACCACCTGGGTCACCCGGCGTCCACCGGTCTTCCGTGAGGGTCCCTTCGACGAGAACTGGGGCCGCTCGGCCGTCGCCATGGTCGAGGAGCGCGTACGCCAGGGACTGCCGCCACGCAGCGTGGTGTCGGTGACCGGCCTCCCGGTGAACGACGCGATCCGCGAGGCGCGGGCCGCCGGGGTCCTCGACCGGCTGCCGATGTTCGACCGCGTCACGCCGACCGGCGTCGCGTGGGACGACGGGCGCCGGGTCGACGCGGACGTCATCCTCTGGGCGACGGGCTTCCGCGCGGCGATCGACCACCTGGCGCCGCTGCGCCTGCGCGAGCCCGGCGGTGGCATCCGCATGGAGGGCACACGGGCCGCCGCCGATCCCCGCGTCCACCTGGTCGGCTACGGCCCCTCGGCCAGCACGATCGGCGCCAACCGGGCGGGCCGAGCCGCCGTACGCGACATCCAGCGGCTGCTTTCGGGGGCGAGGGCGGTCGTCTGAGGCGCCAGGGGCGGTCCGAGATGCCGGAGGCGGCCTGCGATGACCTGGGCCGGGCCTACTGGCCGACCCGTCCGTCGACGCACTCCCGCAGCAGGTCGGCGTGGCCGCAGTGGCGGGCGTACTCCTCGATCCTGTGCACCATCAGCTCACGTACGGCGACCCGCTCCCTGCCGACGCGTTCGCCCAGGTCCTGGTGCTCGGCCAGCGCCGCGTCGGTCGCGGCCTGCTCACGCTCCAGGGCGGCGAACGCGGCGTCGACCTCGGCGGGGTCGGCGACGGCTCCGTCGAAGTCCGCGTCCTTCTCGCCGTACAGCTTCGGCACCGGGTCGCCGACGGTCACCCAGTTGCGCCAGTCCCGCTCCACCTCGACGAGGTGCCGGACCAGGCCCAGCAACGACATGGTCGACGGCGGGACCGACCTGCGCGCCAACTGCTCGGCGTCCAGCCCCTCGCACTTCATCCGCAGGGTCAGCCGGTAGTTGGCCAGGAAGTCCAGCAGTGTCGCCAACTCGCCGTCCGGGGTCCCTCCGGCGTTCTCACGGGGGTCCTCGTCCGGGTCGGCCCACATGTCGGGGAAGACACTCGCCTGGCTCCATCGTGCCGCTGGGTCACTCATGCGCCCATGGTGGTCCCTCCGGACACGGGCCCGCCAGTGATTTTGGCCTGTGGCCGCGACGGTCCTGCCGTCAGCTCCGCTTGCTCACCTCGTTGAACTCCCTCACGTTCCGCTGGTGCTCCTCGTAGTTCGCCGTGAAGCGCGTGTCGCCCGGCTTCACCGTCACGAAGTACAGCCAGTCCCCGGCCGGTGGGCGAGCCGCGGCCCGCAACGCCTCGTCACTCGGATTGCCGATCGGCGTGGGCGGCAGGCCCATGCGCGCATAGGTGTTGTAGGGACTGTCGACCTTCGTGTCGCGGTCGCTGGTGATCAGCGTGGAGCGGTTGAGCGCATAGTTGACGGTGGAGTCCATCTGCAGGGGCATTCCCTGGTCAAGACGGTTGTAGATGACGCGGGCCACCTTGCCCATCTCCCGCTCGGAGCCCGCTTCCGCCTCGATCATGCTGGCGATCGTGACCGTCTGGTAGACGCTCATCGCGTTGCGGTCGGCGCCCGCCGTGACGCTGCCGCGGCCGTACTTCTGGTTCGCCGTGTTCACCATGTACGAGAGCACGGAAGCCGGGGTCGACCGGGAACTCAGCGGATAGGTCGCCGGGAAGAGGTAGCCCTCGGGATTGCCGCCCGCCTCGACGGGAAGCTTGAGCCCGGCCTCGGGCACCGCCCGCTGCGTGGTCCCCGCCGGCACACGCAGGGCCTCGTCCACCGCCTTGTACACCTGTCCCGCCCGCCAGCCCTCCGGGATGGTCAGGGTCTCGGGCCGTGCGTCGTCGTCCGGCAGCAGCAGTGGGACCGCCACGGCGACGGCGGTGGCCGCCACAACGGCTCCGCCCGCGATCAGGGCGATGCGCCCCCGGCGCGCCAGTCGAGTCCTGCCCCGTCTCGTGCCCCGTGTGCCCCAGCGCGGAGTCTTGGTCTGCATGTCGGAACGTTACCCCGCAAATGGGGGCATTCTCTGCATATCTTCATGTCGCGGGCTCCAGTTGGGCGTCCCGGCGGACGAGGGCGGCGTAACGACCGTCGCGCTCCATCAGTTCCTCGTGCGTACCCCGTTCGGCCGTGCGCCCGCCGTCCAGGACGACGATCTGGTCGGCGCCGCGGACGGTGGAGAGCCGGTGGGCGATGGTCACAGTGGTGCGGTCGGCGGAGAGGGCGTCGATGGCCTCCTGCACCGCCCGCTCCGTACGCGTGTCCAGCGCGCTGGTGGCCTCGTCGAGGATGAGGACCGGCGGATCGCGCAGGATGGTGCGGGCAATGGCGAGCCGCTGCTTCTCACCGCCCGAGAAGCGGTGGCCGCGCTCGCCGACCACGGTGTCGTACCCGTCGGGCAGGGACGCGATGTGGTCGTGGATCTGCGCGGCACGGGCGGCGGCCGCCAGTTCCTCGTCCGTGGCGTCGGGCTTGGCGAAGCGGAGGTTGTCGGCGACCGAGGCGTGGAAGAGATACGTCTCCTGGGAGACCACGCCGACCGCGCGGGCCAGGGTGTCGAAGTCCAGGTCCCGCACGTCGACCCCGTCGAGGGTGACCCGGCCGCCCGTGACGTCGTACAACCGGGGCACGAGGTGGCTCAGAGTGGACTTCCCCGAGCCGGTCGGACCGACCACGGCCAGGCTGCCGCCGGCGGGTATGGTCACGTCGATGCCCTGGAGGGTGGGCGCCGACTTCTCGTCGTAGCGGAACTCGACGTCCTCGAAGCGCACCTCGCCCTTGATCCGGTCCAGACGGACGGGGTTCTCGGGCTCGGTGATGTCGACGTCCAGGTCGAGGTACTCGAAGATGCGCTGGAAGAGCGCGAGCGAGGTCTGGATCTGCACCCCGGTGGAGAGCAGGCTCACGGTCGGCCGGAACAGGCCCTGCTGGAGCGAGACGAAGGCGACGAGCGTGCCGATGGAGACCGTCGGGCCGCCCATCTGGAAGGCGAGACCGGCGCTCCAGTAGATGACGGCGGGCATGGCGGCCATCACGATCGAGATGACGGCCATCCGCCAGCGGCCCGCCATGTTCGAGCGGATCTCCAGGTCGACGAGACGCTCGGACTCACCGGCGAAGGACTCGGTGAGCGAGTCGGCCCGGCCCATCGTGCGGCCGAGGACGATGCCGCTCACGGAGAGCGACTCGGTGACCGTCGCCGCCATCGCGGCCATCTGCTTCTGGCGCTGCGTCGCGATCTTCTTGCGCTCGCGGCCGACGCGGCGGCTGATCCACACGAAGACCGGGAGCAGCAGCAGCGAGACGACCGTCAGCCGCCAGTCGAGGGCGAGCATGGCGACGATCGTGGCGATCACGCTCGTCAGGTTCGACACCAGGGACGTCGCGGTGGACGTGACGGTCGCCTGCATGCCGCCGATGTCGTTGGCTATCCGGGACTGGACCTCACCCGTGCGGGTGCGGGTGAAGAAGGCGAGAGACATGCTCTGCAGCCGGCCGTAGACCGCGGTGCGCAGGTCGTGCATCACCCGCTGCCCCACGGACGTGCTGATCAGGGTCTGCAGCACGCCGAAGACGCTGGTGACCACCGCGCTGAGGATCATGCCGAGCGCGAGCAGGCTCAGCAGGCCCGTGCGCCCCTGCGGGATGGCGGTGTCGAGGATCTCTTTGAGCAGGAAGGGCGTGGCGACCGAGACCAGGGACGCGGCGCAGACCAGCAGGCCCACGAGCGCGAGGCGGCCGCGGTAGGGACGGAAGAGGCGGAGGATGCGGCGCATCTGGCGCGGCGGTTCCTGGCCGGGGGCCTTGGGTGGCGGCGTCCAGGTGGGTTCGTCGTGGCGCATGGGCTCCTTTCGGACGCTGGCCGGACGGCCGGCAGACGTGACCGACGGTGACTCGGAGAGCGTAGCTCACTGTTACCTACACTCACAATGTACAAGGTCCTGGTAAAGTTCCCGCATGAAGACCCCGGATCCCGACGGCCTGCTCGCGGAACAGCTGCTGCGGCTGACCCGCAGACTGCAGCGGATACAGAAGCGCCATCTGGTGCCGGTCGGCATCACTCCCGCGCAGTCCCGCCTGCTGCGCACCCTCGCGCACTACGAGACGCCGCCCCGCATGGCCGATCTCGCCGAGCACCTGGAAGTGGTCCCCCGCGCCGTGACCACCCTGGTCGACGGTCTGGAGACGGGCGAGCTGGTGCGCCGTGTGCCCGATCCCACCAACCGCAGGGTGATCCGCATCGAGCTCACCGACGCCGGCCTCAAGGCCCTCGGGGAGCTGCGCCGCGCGCGCCGGGCCGCCGCGGAGGACATCCTGGCTCCATTGGACACCGAGCAGCGGGCGCAGCTGGGCACTCTGCTGAACGCGCTGTTCGACGTCCCGGACGACCGGCGCCGCTGACACGTCCGGACCGCAGCCCGCGGAACCACCGCCACCGCCGAGGAGAGCCATGCCGCTGCTGGAGCCCGAGCCGGACACCCTGCGCCCCACGACGCGCGAGAAAGGCCCGGCGGCCGACCGCGTGCCGGACGGGCGGGCCGCCGGCACCCCCGAGCCGCTGCGCTCCGAGCTGATCGCGCTGCTCGGCGCGGACAAGGTCCTGACCAAGGTCTCCGACCTGGTGAAGTACGCATCGGACGCGAGCCCGTACCGCTTCCTGCCGCAGGTCGTGGTCGTCCCCGAGGACATCGACGACGTGTCGGCGGTCCTCTCGTACGCGCACGGCAAGGGCCGCGAGGTCGTCTTCCGCGCGGCGGGAACCTCGCTGAACGGTCAGGCGCAGGGCGAGGACATCCTGGTCGACGTCCGCAAGCACTGGTCCGGCATCGAGGTGCTCGGCGGGGGCGAGCGGGCCCGCGTGCGCCCCGGCACGACGGTGGTGCGCGCCAACACCACGCTCGCCCGGTCCGGCCGGGTCCTCGGCCCCGACCCCGCGAGCGCCATCGCCTGCACCCTCGGCGGTGTCGTCGCGAACAACGCGTCGGGCATGACGGCGGGCACCACCCGCAACTCCTACCGCACGGTCGCCTCGCTGACGTTCGTCCTGCCCTCGGGCACGGTCGTGGACACGGCCGCCCCGGACGCCGAGGAGGCCCTGGCACACGCCGAGCCCGCCCTGTGCGAGGGCCTCCTCGCGATCAAACGGGAGATCGAGGCGGACGCCGACCTCGTGGCCCGTATCCGTGCCAAGTACCAGCTCAAGAACACCAACGGCTACCGCCTGGACGCCTTCCTCGACGGCTCGACGCCCGTGGAGATCCTGCGCGGCCTGATGGTCGGCTCCCAAGGCACCTTCGGCTTCATCTCGGAGATCGTCTTCGACACGCTTCCGCTGGACCGGTACACGACCACCGCCCTGCTCTTCTTCCCCTCTCTCACCGCGGCCGCCGCGGCGGTGCCGGTGTTCAACGCCGCGGGCGCGCTCGCCGTCGAGCTGATGGACGGCAACACCCTGCGGGCCTCGGTCAGCGTGCAGGGGGTGCCCGCCGACTGGGCCGAGCTGCCGCAGTCGACGACCGCGCTCCTGGTGGAGTTCCGCGCCCCGGACGAGACGACGTGCGAGGCGTACGAGGCCTCGGCGGCCAAGGCCCTGGAAGGTCTCGAACTGGTGGCGCCCGTGCCTTCCGTGACGAACACGTTCACGCGCGACGCCAAGACCATCGGCGGCTACTGGAAGGCGCGCAAAGCCTTCGTCACCGCCGTCGGCGGTTCCCGCCCCTCGGGGACGACCCTGATCACGGAGGACTTCGCGGTGCCGCCGGGACGGCTCGCGGAGGCCTGCGAGGCCCTTCTGGAGCTGCAGACACGGCACGGCTTCGACACCGCCGTCGCGGGCCACGCGGCCCACGGCAACCTGCACTTCCTGCTCGCCTTCGACGCGGGCCTGCCGTCGGACGTGGACCGCTACGCCGCCTTCATGGACGAGTTCTGCCGGCTGACCGTGGAGCGGTTCGACGGCTCCCTCAAGGCCGAGCACGCCACCGGCCGCAACATCGCGCCGTTCCTGGAGCTCGAATGGGGGCCGAAGGCCACCGAGTTGATGTGGCGCACCAAGCAGGTCATCGACCCCGACGGGGTCCTCGCCCCGCGCGTCGTCCTCGATCGCGACCCGAAGGCGCATCTGCGCGGCCTGAAGACCATCCCCAAGGTGGAGCTCATCGCGGACCCGTGCATCGAGTGCGGCTTCTGCGAACCGACCTGCCCGAGCGAGGACCTCACCACGACGCCGCGCCAGCGCATCGTGCTGCGCCGGGAGATGATGCGCCAGGAGGCGGGTTCCCCCGTGGAGGACGGCCTCGTCGAGGCGTACGGCTATGACGCCGTCGACACCTGTGCGGGCGACTCGACCTGCAAGCTGGCCTGCCCGGTCGGCATCGACACCGGCGCCCTGATGAAGGACTTCCGGCACGCTCGGCACTCGCCCCGAGAGGAGCGGCTCGCCGCGCTGGCCGCGAAGAACTTCAAGGCCGTCGAGGCCTCCGCGCGGCTCGCCGTGGCCGCCGCGGACCGCATCAGCGACCGGCTGCTCACCGCGGTGACGCGTACGGCCCGCAAGGCGGTCCGCCCCGACCTCGTCCCGGAGTGGCTGCCGCAGATTCCCGGGGCCGCCGCACGCAAGCTGCCGCGTACCACGCGCGCGGGGGCGTCGGCCGTCTACTACCCGGCGTGCGTCAACCGCATCTTCGCCGGCCCCGACGGCCACTCCCTGCCCTCACTTCCCGAAGCCGTCGTCGCCGTGTCCTCGCGCGCCGGCAGGCCGGTCTGGATCCCGGAGGACGTCGCGGGCACGTGCTGCGCGACGATCTGGCACTCCAAGGGCTACGAGGCCGGCAACCGGCTCATGGCCAACCGCATCGTCGAGGCCGCCTGGGGCTGGACCGCGGGCGGCCGGCTGCCGCTGGTCGTCGACGCCTCGTCGTGCACGCTCGGCATCGCGCACGAGGTGGTGCCGTATCTGACCGCCGAGAACCGCGCGCTCCACCACGAGTTGACCGTTCTCGACTCGATCGTCTGGGCCGCCGACGAACTGCTCCCCCACCTGACCGTGCGCCGCAGGATCGGCTCCGCCGTCCTCCACCCCACCTGCTCGATGCAGCATCTCGGCGACGAGGCGCAGCTGCGCGCCGTCGCCGAGGCGTGCGCGGACGACGTGACCGTCCCGGACGACGCGGGGTGCTGCGCCTTCGCGGGCGACCGCGGCATGCTCCACAAGGAGCTGACCGAGTCGGCCACGCGCAAGGAGGCCGCGGAGGTCGCGGGCCTCCGCTTCGAGGCGCATCTCTCGGCGAACCGTATGTGTGAGATCGGCATGGACCACGCGACGGGACGGGAGTACTACTCCGCCCTGCTCGAACTGGAGCGCGCGACGCGTCCCTAGTGGCTCCCGGCACCCGGGCAGCCCGGCGCCGAGGGACCGCCATGGGTGAGCGGTGGCCGGTTGTCGCCCGGCCGCTGACGGCTCGCGGCCGCCGGAGCGGTCACGGGTGACCCGCGACCGCCGGCTCCGGAAGTCCATGTAGTCATGGCGGAAGTCCAAGTTCCTGGCCACTTCCGCCCCTTGCGCCCCCGTGGCAGCCCTAACAGGGTGGCTTCCGCCCCAGTGGTAGAGACCAGCCGCCTTTCAGCTACGGAGGTCCGATGCACGACGAGAACGCGACACCGACTCCCGACAGCGCGAACCCCGACGGCCTTGCCGAGGGCATGACGGGTGACGGCCACTCGCGCCGCGCGGTGCTCCGCACGGCGGGCCTCGCCGGGGCGGGGATCGGCATCGGCGCCTTCGCGAGCGGCACGGCGCACGCCGACGCGCCGGGCGCCATGCCGGCCGCCGCGCCGGAGGCCGCTCAAGCCGCCGAGGACACGGCCAAGGCCCCCGTCCGCAAGGGCCGCACGATGATCGGGGTGCCGTTCGAGCGGCGCTCCACGGTCAGGGTCGGCATCATCGGCCTCGGCAACCGCGGCGGCTCCATGATCGACCTGTTCCTCGCGGTCCCGGGCGTACGGGTCGTGGCCCTCTGCGACCCGGTCAAGGACAAGACCGCGGCCGCCGCGAAGAAGGTCACCGCCGCGGGCCAGCCGGCCCCCGCGACGTACACGAAGGGCGAGCACGACTACGAGCACCTGTGCAAGCGCGGGGACATCGACTTCGTGTACGTGGCCACGCCCTGGGACTCCCACTTCGCGATCGCCAAGTCGGCGATGCTGAACGGCAAGCACGTCGGTGTGGAGTGCCCCATCGCCCTGCGCCTCGACGAACTGTGGCAGCTCGTCGACCTGTCGGAGCGGACCCGCAGACACTGCATGCAGCTCGAGAACTGCTGTTACGGCAAGAACGAGATGCGTGTCCTGCGGATGGCCCACGCGGGCAAGTTCGGCGACCTCCTGCACGGCGCGGGCGCGTACAACCACGATCTGCGCGGTCTCATGTTCGACCCCGACTACTACGAGGGCCCATGGCGCCGCCTCTGGCACACCCGGCTCCGCGGCGACCTCTACCCCAACCACGGCTTCGGCCCCGTCGCCAACTACATGGACGTCAACCGCGGTGACCGCGCCACCCACATCTCCAGCTTCGGCACGCCCGCTCTCGGTCTCGCGCAGTACCGCAAGGAGCACATGCCCGCGGGCGACCCCAGCTGGAAGGAGACGTACATCGAGAGCGACCGCACCATCAGCCTCGTACAGACGGCGAAGGGTCGCGTGATCCGCTTGGAACACGATGTCAGCACCCCGCATCCGTACAGCCGCATCAACAGTCTGGGCGGCACGAGGGGCGTCTTCGAGGACTATCCGGAGCGCATCTACATCGAGCCCGACCACACGAACGACGAATGGGGCGACTTCGCCGCGTACGCCGAATTCGACCACTGGCTCTGGAAGGAGCACTCCAACCCGCCGGGCGGCCACGGCGGCATGGACTACATCATGGTCTTCCGGCTGATGCAGACCATGCGGCTCGGCCTCGTGCCGGACTTCGACGTGTACGACGCCGCGACGTGGACGGCGCCCGTACCGCTGAGCCACCTCTCGATCAAGGCCAAGGGCGCTCCGCAGGCGATACCGGACTTCACCCGGGGCCTCTGGAAGAAGGCCCGCCCCGGGATGGACTCAAAGAAGCCGAAGGAGTAGCGGCCGCCGGGCGATTCTCCGGGGCCCTGATGCGGGCCGGGGCCAGCGGCGGACACCCTCCTGCCGCCGCTGGCCCCGGGCCAGCCTGGGGCCACTGCCCACCGCTGCTCCTGGCCTGGCGCTGTCGCCGTCGCTCAGCAGCGGCGCCGGTCGACGGTCAGCGCGCCCTGCTCCGTGGCCAGCGTCCGGTCATAGCAGCCGCCGTCGCCGTACTGCCGGTAGCGCTCGCGCGAGGTGCCCACCGCGTGCCGCTCCTCCCGGGGCGCGGTGGCGGTGTACGTGGCCTCGCCGTCGTAGCGGTCGTCGGTCACCGATCGGCCGGTGCGCCGACCGCCGTGGGTCGTGACGCTCTCGGCGCGGTCACCGAGAGAGATCTCGGTGCGCAACCGGTCGTCGGCGCCCAGTGTCGTGGTGCCGTCCATCGTGTACGTACGATCGGTCCGCACCGCGCGGCCGTTCACGGTGACCGTCTCGCGATCGGACCAGGTGGCCTTGAGCGCGTCCAACGACTCCCCCTCGGCCCACCGGTGTACGGACGTGTTCTTCAGGGCCCGTGTCACGGTCGTCGTGACGCGGCCGTGCGACGTTTTCACGTGGCCGGAGACGGTGAGGCGGTGGCCGCCCTTCGTGTCGAGCCGGTGTGTGCCCTCGGCGGTGGAAGCCGGGGTGTACGCCGTGTCGTTGGCAAGAGGCCCGGCGTCGTGCCTGGTCAGCTCGCCGGTGACGTGCTTGCTCCGCTCGTCCTGCCAGACCAGGACGTTGACCGGGACGCTCCAGCCCGTCTGGGCCTTGGGCACGCCGACGACGGATACCTCGACCTTGTGCGGCCGACCGTCGTTGAGGATCCCGGCGAAGGGGGTCAGGTCGTACTCGATGGGCTTGATGTCGAAGGCGCGGGGCCCCGGAAGCACGTACCAGAGGAAGGGGTTGGACCACCCGCCCGTCCACACCGTCGGGAACGGTGCGGCGATGCCCGCCACCTGCCCGTCCACCTCGACCTGCACCTCACGGTAGGGGCCCTGGTCAGCCTTGCAGGAGTAGGGCGCGGCGTCCGGAACCGTCAGATACCAGTACTCCTCACAGCCCCCACCGGAGCCGGTCGCGTAGACCTCGGCGACGATGCGTTCGCTGTTGCGCGGGGTGGTGAGGGCGGAGTCGTCACCGAGGGGCAGTACGCGATCGGGCGCCGCGCTTCCGGACCCGGTGCCGGGGTTCTTCTCGGGCTCGGCTCCGGTGTTCTTGCCCCGCTCGTAGAACGTCAGTGTCACCTTGACGTCGATGACGCCGGTGTACGTCTCATTGACGACGTTGCCGATCAGCATCTCGACGCTTTGGTTCTGGCGCAGCGTCTCGCTGTAGCGGGTGACGTCCTTCTCCACGGACCAGCTGACGCCGTCGGCGGACGGCTCCGGCGTGGACGTGCGGAAGACCTCTACGCCCCCGATACGCAGGTACCCCAGCCGGTCGTACTGCCTGCCCTTCACCTTGCCGTCCAGGCGCAGCACCACCTTGCCCCAGCGGTCCCCACAGCCGCGCGGCGGCGTGTAGTCGCCCGTGAAGGGCGTGAAGTCCTTGAACTGCGCCTCGGCGACCGTGACGGCACAGGACTTGGTGCGCGGCTTCTCTATCGGGGGCGCGGCGGTGACCGGGTCGTGCCAGTCGGTGCCGAACTCGGGCGGGGCGGGGGGTTTCACGGCCGCCGCGGACGGGCTCGTACCGAGGAGCGTGCCTGCGGCGACGACCACCCCGACGAGCATGGACATGACGCGTCTTCTCATGGGGGTGTTCTATGGGGCAGCGGGCGATCACCGCAATGGGGTGCCCGGCCGGGCGCCACGCATGAGACCGGGGTCCTCACGTCGCGAGGTTGGTCTTGTCCCCCATCACCACGACCGGGTGCTGCTTCGGGTCCAGTGTGCGCAGCAGGTACGCCATGCCCGACTTCGACAGGCTGACGCACCCCGAGGTACCGCTGCCGTGGTCCATGTGCAGCCAGATGCTTCCGCCCTTGGTCTGGCCCTGCGGACGTGTCGGGTCGTTGGGCGGTGTGCCCTTGGCACGGTTGTAGTCGATGGCGATGACGTAGTCGAAGTCGTGCCAGTGCGTCTTGGGCCAGTAGTGAGGCGCCTGCATCGACACGGACTCCGTGTACGGGAGCTTGGCGCCGGGGTCGGCGAGGACACCGCCCGCGTCGGTGAGGGTGAACACGCCGACAGGGCTGCGCTTGTCGTCCTCGCGGTGATCGGTGGTCCAGCCCTTCTTGCCGTTGTGCGCGGGCCAGGTACGCGCCTTCTCCCAAGTGCTGTCCGTCTTGCCGGTCTTCGTGTACAGGACGACGGTCGAATCGGCGGAGTTCACGCCGTCTCCGTAGACCGCGACCACCTGACGTGAGTCCTCGGGGATCTTCGTCTGCAGACGGTCACCGACATCGGGGATCCGCCCGGCTTCGGCCGCGCGCGCCCGGGAGCCGTCCCCATGCTCCGCCCCCTTGGCGTGTCCGGATCGCTGTCCGGCCCCAGAGGCGTCATCGCTTCCGCTCCCGCAGGACGTCAGGAGGACTGCACAGGCCGCCACCGCGACCACCGTTCGCACCGCACCGGCTATACGCATCCGCCCATGGTCGCATTCGGCCCAGGTCACCCCCGCTCAGCCCGGTCCTCCGGGCGAAGAAGGGGCCGATTCTTTACTTCGAGACGGAAAACCGTTTGCTTCGGACCACCGAATGAGGTGAACCTTTCACGGTTTGTTACCGCCGTCCGTTCCGGCTCGTTCCGGTCTCGACTGCGACCCCGGCAGTGATCTCGCGTGCGTACTCGCCCGCGGCATCGGCCGCGTCGTCGCCTTCGACGCCCGCTTCGACGGAGCCGACGGCCACCGCTCACGACTGCTGGGACGACATGCAGATTCGCGATCTTCCCTATCCCGACCCCGGCGTCCCCGATGTCAGGTCGGGCCCGCGCTTCCTGCTGTGGCTTGGCCGGAACCAACTCGGGGGGCAGCTCAGATCCCTCGCCTGGGGCCTGCTGCACTTCGGCTCCATCGCGGGCCTGCCCTACGCCGTCGGCATCGCCGTCGAGGCCGTGCTCGATCGATCCGGCGGGCGGCTCGCGCTCTCGGGCGTGCTGCTCATCCTCCTCGGCCTCGCCATCGCGGCGGGCGACACGATGCTGCACCGCACCGCGGTCACCAACTGGATCACCGCCGCGGCCCGCGTGCAGCAACTGCTCGCCCGCAAGACTGCCCAGCTCGGCTCCGTACTCACCCGGCGCGTGGCCGCCGGTGAAGTCGTGTCCGTATCCACCGGTGACGTCGAGAAGATCGGTTGGTTCGTCGAGGCGCTGTCCCGGTTCGCGGCAGCCGCCTGCACGATCCTGCTGGCCTGCGTCGGCCTCCTCATCTACCAGCCCGCCTTGGGCCTCGTCGTCGCTGTGGGCGTACCGGTGCTCGCCCTCGCCGTGCTCCCCCTGCTGCCGCGCGCCACCCGGCGCGCCGATCTCCAGCGCGAGAAGGCGGGCCGAGCCACGGAACTGGCGTCCGACACCGTCGCGGGGCTACGGGTCCTGCGCGGCATCGGCGGTGAGGACCTCTTCCTCGACCGCTACCGCCGCGCCTCGCAAGAGGTCCGGACGGCCGCGGTCCGCAGCGCCCGGATGTGGGCGGTGATCTCGGCGACGCAGGTCCTGCTGCCGGGGCTGCTGCTGATCGCGCTGGTCTGGCACGGCGTGCACCTCGCCCGCGAGGGCCGCATCACCGTCGCCGAACTGGTCACGGTCTACAGCGCGGTCATGATGCTCAACTATCCGCTGCGCCACTTCGAGGAGATCGCCATGGCGTACTCCTTCTCCCGGCCCAGCGCCAAGCGGGCGGCACGCGTGCTCGCCCTGGAGCGGACGGAACCGGGGGCCGCACCGACGGCCTCCCCCGCGCAGGACCAGCAGGCAGCGGCACCGCCGAAGCAAGGCAAGGCTGCATCGGACTCTCTTGGCGGTGCGACGGCAGTGGCTCCGTCGCAGCGCGTTGACGTGCCGCCGTCCGGCGGCGAGCAACCGCCCTCGCACCGCCGCGAACGTGCCCTGGCAGGCGGTTCCCGGCACCCGGGCGACCTGTTCGACCCGGCGACGGGACTCCTCGCGCCGGCCGGCCGCCTCACCGCCGTGGTCTGCGGCGACCCCGACGAAGCCGGACGGCTCGCCGAGCGGCTCGGCGGCCACCCCACCTTCGAGGACGCGGCGAACCTGCCGTCCGTACGCCTGGGAGATGTCGCGCTGGACGAGATGCCGCTCTTTGACGCCCGCACCCACGTGCTCGTGCAGGACAAGGACCCCGTCCTGCTCTCGGGCACCCTGCAGGCCCTCCTCGACGTGCCGTCATCCGGAACCGTCGCCCCGGCCGAGGCCCTCGCGGCGGCCCAGTGCTCGGACGTTTTGGACGCGCTGGCCCAGGCGTCGGTGAGCGACGATCCGATGGCCGCCCATCTCACGGAACGCGGCCGGTCCCTCTCCGGAGGCCAGCGCCAGCGCCTGGCCCTGGCGCGCTCGCTGGTCACCGATCCCGACACGCTGGTACTCGACGAGCCGACGTCCGCCGTCGACTCGCACACCGAGGCCCGGGTCGCCGACGGCATCCGCCGGCTGCGCTCGGGGCGGACCACCGTGGTGCTCACCTCGTCCCCGCTGCTCCTCGACCGCGCGGAACGTGTCGTGTTCCTCACCGACGGCGCAGTAGCCGCGGTGGGCGCACACCGCGACCTCATGCACAGTGAACCGCGGTACCGCGCGGTCGTGACCCGCGAGACCGACGACGAGCAGACCGCTGTGGCCGAGTCCGGCCCGGCCGGCTTCGACCCCGACTTCGAGGCTGACTTCGAGCCGAAGATCAGCACCGCCACGGCGAGCGCGAACGCGACCGCCAGGACGACCGCCAGCAATCTCGAGGAGACCGCATGATCGGCCTGGCGCCACCGGAGTACGATCCGGCGGCCCCCACCACGGCGGAGACCCTGCCCATCGGCACGCCCACGACGGTACGCACCTACGTCCGCGAGCTGTTCCAGCGCCACCGCACGGCCTTCGTCCTGCTCATCGCGGTGAACACCCTCGCCGTCACCGCCTCGATGGCCGGCCCCTACCTGCTCGGCGACCTCGTGGAGAAGGTCTCGCACGACGCCCGCGACCTCCACCTGGAACGCACCATCGGCCTGTTCGCGCTCGCCCTCGCCGTGCAGTCCTTCTTCGTACGCGAGGTGCGGTTGCGGGGCGCGATGCTCGGTGAGCGGATGCTCGCGGATTTGCGGGAGGACTTCCTCGTACGATCCGTCGGGCTGCCGCCGGGGGTCCTGGAGCGGGCCGGCACGGGTGACCTGCTCTCGCGCATCACCACCGACATCGACCGCCTCGCCAACGCCATGCGTGAGGCCGTGCCGCAACTCGCGATCGGCGTGGTGTGGGTCGTGCTGCTGCTCGGCGGACTCGTCGTGACCGCACCGCCGCTGGCGCCCGCCGTACTCGTCGCCGTGCCGCTCCTGGTGGTCGGCTGTCGCTGGTACTTCAAACGGGCGCCCGCCGCCTACCGTTCGGAGGCCGCCGGATACGCCGCCGTGGCAGCCGCCCTCGCCGAGACCGTCGACGCGGGCCGCACCATCGAGGCCCACCGGCTCGGTGCGCGCCGCATCGAGCTGTCGGAACGCCGCATCAAGGAGTGGACCGCCTGGGAGCGCTACACCCTCTACCTGCGGTCGGTCCTCTTCCCCGTCATCAACTTCACCCACACCGCCGTGCTCTGCTCGACGCTGATGATCGGCGGCGTCTTCGTGCTGCAGGGCTGGATCGGCGTCGGCCAGCTGACCACGGGCGTCCTGATCGCACAGATGCTCGTTGACCCCCTGGGGATCATCCTTCGCTGGTACGACGAACTGCAGGTCGCCCAGGTCTCCCTGGCACGTCTCGTCGGTGTTCGCGACATCGAACCGGACGCCGACGACACCTCCGTCACCCCGCGCGGCCGCCACGTCCGCGCCGACGACGTCCACTTCGGCTACCGCGAGGGCGTCGACGTCCTCCGCGAGGTCTCCCTGGCCGTCGAACCCGGTTCGCGCGTCGCCCTGGTCGGACCGTCGGGCGCGGGCAAGTCGACGCTGGGCAGGCTGCTCGCCGGTATCTACGGACCGCGCACCGGGCAGGTCACCCTGGGCGGCGCGGAGCTGTCGGCCATGCCCGCCGAGGAGGTCCGTGCGCATGTGGCCCTGGTCAACCAAGAGCATCACGTCTTCGTGGGTTCCCTGCGTGACAACCTGCTCCTGGCACGGACCGGTGCGCGGGACGCCGAACTGTGGGCCGCGCTGGGAGCCGTCGACGCCGCCGACTGGGCCCGCGGCCTCGACGAGGGGCTGGACACCGAGGTCGGCTCCGGCGGCTTCGCACTGACTCCCGCCCAGGCCCAGCAGATCGCGTTGGCCCGGCTCGTCCTCGCCGACCCCCACACACTGGTCCTCGACGAGGCGACGTCGCTCCTCGACCCGCGCGCGGCGCGGCACCTGGAGCGTTCGCTCGCCCGCGTCCTGGACGGCCGCACCGTCGTGGCGATCGCCCACCGCCTGCACACCGCCCACGACGCTGATGTCATCGCCGTGGTCGAGAACGGCCGCATCAGCGAACTCGGCAGCCACGACCAACTGGTCGCCGCGGGCGGCGCGTACTCCGCCCTGTGGCGGTCCTGGCACGGTTAGGCGCGGCGGCTCGGTCGGGGGATTCCGCACGGTCGGAGGTGACGGCACGGATACGGGTGCGGGCCGTGGTCTCGCCACCGCGCGACGCCGCCGCGGCCTCGGTCCGGCACCAGTTGGTCCCGCTTTCCGCGCGGATCGGCTGGGGCCGGGCCGTTTCGTGCCGGGCCGCTTCGCGTCAGGTCGGGGCCGCTTCGTGCCGGGCTTCGTGTCGGACCGCTTCGCATCAGGCCGGGGCCGCCGCTTGTCGTGAGGTGAGCCGCCTGTTCCCCTGTGGCCAGGGGTAGTTAGGGTACGTGGATGGCCACTGCATCGACCACGGGCCCCGGCGTCCCGGACCGACGCGGGCCCGCCCGCTACCTCTGGTGGCTGGTCGTCAGCCAGCCCAAGCGGGTCGCTCTCGGCGCTGTGCTCGGCAGCGCGTGGATGGTCGGTCTGACGCTTCCCCCGTACGTCCTTTCGCGTGCCATCGATGACGGGCTGCGCCCCGGCGACGAGGGCGCACTGATCGGTTGGACCGCCGCCCTCTTCATCGTCGGCATCCTCGACGCCTGGCTCGGAATCATGCGGCACCGCACGATGACCCGCATCCGGTTGGACGCCTACTTCCGGACCGTGCGTGTCGTGATGGACCACGCCACCCGACTCGGCGCGGCCCTCCCCCGGCGTGTCTCGGCGGGCGAGGTCGTCACCATCGGCCACTCCGACGTGGGCGTCATCGGCTCGACCCTCACCGTCACCGGGCCCGGGGTGGGCGCGGTGATCGCCTACGCCGTCGTCGCCGCCCTGCTCCTGTCGTTCTCCGTACTGCTGGCCATCGTGGTCCTGCTCGGAGTGCCTCTGCTGGCGCTGTTCGTCGGGCCGTTCCTCAGCAGACTTCAGGGGGCGGAGACCGCGTACCGGGAACGGCAGGGCGCACTGGCCGGCGTGCTCGGCGACCTGGCCGCCGGGCTGCGGGTCCTCAACGGTCTGGGCGGCAAGCAGGTCTTCGCGGCCCGCTACCGTGCGGGGTCTCGAGAGCTGAGGGACGAGGGCCACCGGGTCGGCTCGTCCATGAGCTGGATCCAGGCCTTCGGGATCGGCCTGCCCAGCGTGTTCCTGGCCGCCGTGACCTGGCTCGCCGCCCGCATGGCGGCCCAGGGCGCCATCACCGTGGGCGAACTGGTCGCCGTCTACGGTTACGTCGCCGTCCTCGTGGTCCCGGTGTCGTCCTTCCTCGAGAGCGGCTACGACATCAGCCGTGGTCTGGTCTCGGCCCGCCGGGTCGTGGACTTCCTGAACCTCGCGCCGGAGACGTGGTCGGCGGTGCCCACGAGCGGCGGGAAGAGCGGGACCGTGGCGCTCGGCGCGTCGGGCGAAGCCCCCGGTGTCGGCGAACACGCCCTCGGCGTCCGCGAGGCCACGGTCGGCGCTCCCGAGGCGCCGGCCGTCCTCCACGACCACCTCTCGGGAGTGAAGGTGGAACCCGGCATCCTCACCGCGCTCGCGAGTACTCGTACGTCGGAGGCCACGGAGGTCGTCGATCGCCTCGGCCGATTCACCCTTGGCTCGGTCACCTGGGGAGCGGTCCGCCTGGACGCCGTCCCCCTGGAGCAGGTCCGCGCGCGCATTCTCGTCGCCGACAATGAAGCCGCCTTGTTCGCCGGGACGCTGCGCGCGGCGCTCTCCGGTCGTCTGGCCCCGGACGAGGACGCCCTCACCCATGCAGTCGAAGCGGCTGCGGCCCGTGACATCGTGCTCGGCCTCCCGGACGGCTTCGATGCCCGTCTCGACGCCCACGGTCACAACCTCTCCGGCGGTCAACGGCAACGCGTCCGCCTGGCCCGGGCCCTGCTGGCCGACCCCGAGGTGCTGCTGGCGGTCGAACCCACATCGGCCGTCGACGCCCACACCGAGGCCAAGATGGCTGCCGGTCTCCGCGCAGCCCGTGCCGAGCGCACGACGCTCGTCACCACCACCTCTCCCCTCGTCCTCGACCAGGCAGACGTCGTCTACCACCTGGTCGACGGCCGCGTCTCCGCTGTGGGCAGCCACGCCGGCCTCTTGGCGCGCCATCCCGACTACCGCCGCCTTGTGTCGCGCGACACCGAAGAGGCCACGACGGCCGGGGCCACGGACGTCACGGAGGCCACGGAGATGAGGGGGAGCACCGGCACGGACATGCACCCGACGACGGACGTTGCCGAGAAGGAGGCCGCAACGGCGGCTGATGCGGAGCAAGGCCGACCAGACGACCGCGAGAACTCCCGCCCCTGCTCCCCCGAGCCGACTCACGGGACCCTCCGATGACGCCGCCCCGCAGCGGCAACGCGCCCGAAGCCGCCGTCAACCATCTGCCCGTCGCCGACCCCCGCCAGGTCCACCGCGCCGCCCTGCGGTTGATCCGGCAGGACGCCGGGGCCTTCGCCGCCATGCTCTTCCTCAACGCGCTGGCCGCGGCTGCGGGCCTCGTCGGCCCGTGGCTCCTGGGGCGCATCGTGAACACGGTGAAGGACGGTGGGAGCGTCGCCGCCGTGGATCGCCTCGCCCTCGGCATCCTCATCGGCGCCGTCGCCCAGCTCCTCCTGGCGCGCCACGCCCGCTACCTCGGCCATCGCTTCGGCGAGCGCACCCTCGCCCGCATCCGCGAACAGTTCGTCGACCGCGCGCTCGCCCTGCCCTCCTCGGTCGTCGAGCGCGCCGGCGCGGGTGACCTGACGGCACGCGGTACGTCCGACATCGCGACCACCGGTCAGACGCTGCGGGACACCGGACCCGATGTCTTCGTCGCGGCCGTGCAGGCACTCTTCATCATCGGTGCGGTGCTTCTGCTCGATCCGCTGCTCGGTGTCTGCGGGATGCTCGGCCTCACGGGAATCTGGTTCGCCACCCGCTGGTACCTGCGGCGTGCGCGCTCCGCCTACCTCGCCCAGGGTGAAGCGCACTCCGCGCTGGCCGAGGTGCTCGCCGCCACCGCGTCCGGAGCCCGCACCATCGAAGCCTTCGGCCTGCGGGAGCGGCGCATCGCCGACAGCGAGAGGGAGATCGAGCGCTGCGTCGCCGCTCATGAGCGCACTCTGTACCTGCGGAGCGTCCTCTTCCCCGCCGTCGACATCTCGTACGTGATCCCGGTCGTCGGCATGCTGCTGATCGGCGGTGCCCTGCACGCCCACGGCACGGTGAGCCTCGGCGCGGTCGTCGCCTCGGCGCTCTACCTCCGCCAGCTCTCGCAGCCGCTGGACACGATTCTGCAACGCGTCGAGGAGTTGCAGAGCAGTGGTGCTTCCTTCGCCAGGGTAGAGGGTCTGGCCGCCACCCCTGTGGAACCGACGTCTCCCAGCACCCTCGCTCCCGAGAACGACCGCATCGACGCCGAGGGCGTGCGGTTCTCCTACACCGGAGGCCCCGACGTCCTCCGAGGCGTCGACCTGTCCGTCCGTCCCGGCGAACGTCTCGCCGTCGTCGGCCCTTCCGGCGCCGGAAAGACCACTCTGAGCCGGCTCCTGGCAGGCATCGACACACCTGCCCAGGGTTCGGTGTCCGTCGGTGGGGTCCCGATCGCGGCTCTGCCCTCCGACCGGCTGCGCCGTCAGGTCGTCCTCGTCACTCAGGAGCACCATGTGTTCCATGGCACTGTCCGGGACAATCTGCTGATCGCGTCGGAGTCCGCCACGGACGCCGAGCTGCACGCCGCTCTCACCGCGGTCGGCGCCGAGTGGACCACGGACCTGCCGGACGGCCTCGACACCGAGCTCGGCTCCGGCAGCCATCAGCTGGATGGCGCGCAGGCCCAGCAGCTCGCTTTGGCCCGTGTCGTGCTCGCCGACCCGCACACGGTGATACTCGACGAGGCCACGGCGCTCCTGGACCCGGCCAGTGCCCGGCACACGGAGCGGGCTCTGGCGGCCGTCCTGAGCGGCCGAACCGTCATCGCCATCGCTCACCGCCTGCAGACCGCTCACGACGCGGACCGCGTCGCGGTGATGGAGAACGGCCGCGTCACGGAGCTCGGCAGCCACGACGACCTCGTGAGGGCCGGCGGAGCGTACGCCGCCCTCTGGCACTCCTGGCACGGCGACCAACCCGTCGCCTCCGAGGCCCAGCCGCCTCCCGGCGAGGGTGAGAGCCAGCCCGGCGGCTGACCCTCGGTTCGGCCGGCCGCCGTGGCGGCGTAGGCCGCTCGGCCTCAGATGAAGTTGAGCGCGGCTGCGCCGCCCACTCCGCCGAGCAGCATGAACACCGGCATCAGCACCTTCAGCTCGATCCAGCTGCCGGCCCGGAAGCGCAGTGCTTTCGGCGGCCCGATCGGATACCAGCGCTTCCGGCCTATGGGAATGGGCCACAGGATCGGGCATCCGGAGATCGTCAGTGCGTCCCCGATGTCGTGCACCAGCGCACCGAGCACGATCGGCAGGCCGAGCCACAGGTACTCCTGGCCGGGCGCGGTGAAGAACCAGTCCGAGCCGTTGCCCGGTTTGTCGAGGACGCCGGCGAGGATCCAGGCGCTCGTGGCGGCGAGCAGCCACACCAGCACATCGCTGCTCGACCCGCGCGCCGCCCGCCACAGCAAGCCTTCGATGGCGAGCACCATGTGGACGAAGAGGATCGCGAGCACCGCCCAGCGCCCGCCGAAGATCGCCAGGGCTGAGGCGCCGGCGCCTATGAGCACCGCCCACAGCCAGGTGTGGGTGAGCGTGCGGTGGCCACCGGAACGACGCGGGTCGCCGGCCTTCCGTGTCGCTTTGTAGACGGCATAGGAGAGCTTGTCGACAATTTCGCACAGACCGCGCGAGACGGGTCCAAAAGACCGCGAAATGGTCGCGGACTTGTGATCGAGGTCGGGCGCGAGGGCCGCCCCGGCACAGATGAGCGCCCCCACGAGAAGGACCGGCCAGGGCATCATGCGCCCCGCGGCCGCGGCGGCCGCGCCGACCCCGAGCCAGGCCGCCGCTCCCGACAGTGAGTGTGCCGGTCCCATCATTGCTGCAGCCCGCCTCATTCCCCATGTGCTGATGCCCCGTTGGCGACACAGCGTAGCGTTCGTGATCTTTCGAGAGACCGCCGGTTCCCTGATCCGGTCGGAAGGAAGGCAAGATGGGGGTGTGACCCTTATCGATCAGCTGCCGCCGGATGCCGACCCCGATGCCCTCTTCGAAGCCTTCTCCACGTGGGCCGAGGAACAGGGGATCACTCTCTACCCGGCCCAGGAGGAGGCGCTGATCGAGGTGGTCTCCGGAGCGAACGTGATCTTGTCCACTCCCACGGGCTCCGGCAAGAGCCTGGTGGCGGCCGGCGCACACTTCACCGCCCTCGCCCAGGACAAGGTCACCTTCTACACGGCCCCCATCAAGGCACTGGTGTCGGAGAAGTTCTTCGACCTGTGCAAGCTCTTCGGCACCGAGAACGTCGGCATGCTCACGGGTGACGCGTCCGTCAACGCCGACGCCCCCGTCATCTGCTGCACGGCCGAGGTCCTCGCCTCGATCGCCCTGCGGGACGGCAAGGACGCCGACATCGGCCAGGTCGTGATGGACGAGTTCCACTTCTACGCCGAGCCGGACCGCGGATGGGCATGGCAGATCCCGCTGCTCGAACTGCCGCAGGCACAGTTCATCCTCATGTCGGCGACGCTCGGCGACGTCAGCATGTTCGAGAAGGACCTCACGCGCCGCACCGGCCGCCCCACCTCGGTCGTCCGCTCCGCGACGCGCCCCGTGCCGCTGTCGTACGAGTACCGGCTGACGCCGATCACCGAGACGCTCACCGAACTTCTGGAGACCAAGCAGGCTCCGGTCTACATCGTGCACTTCACACAGGCACAGGCCGTCGAGCGCGCCCAGTCGCTGATGAGCATCAACATGTGCACACGTGAGGAGAAGGACAAGATCGCCGACCTGATCGGCAGCTTCCGCTTCACCACCAAGTTCGGCCGCAACCTCTCGCGCTACGTGCGCCATGGCATCGGCGTGCACCACGCCGGCATGCTGCCCAAGTACCGCCGCCTGGTGGAGAAGCTCGCCCAGGCCGGTCTTCTGAAGGTCATCTGCGGTACGGACACTCTCGGCGTCGGCGTCAACGTCCCGATCCGCACCGTCCTCTTCACCGCGCTGACCAAGTACGACGGCAGCCGGGTCCGCACTCTGCGTGCGCGGGAATTCCATCAGATCGCCGGCCGGGCCGGACGCGCGGGCTTCGACACCGCGGGCTTCGTGGTCGCGCAGGCGCCCGAGCACGTCATCGAGAACGAGAAGGCGCTCGCGAAGGCGGGTGACGACGCGAAGAAGCGCCGCAAGGTGGTCCGCAAGAAGGCGCCGGATGGCTTCGTCGGCTGGACCGAGAACACCTTCGAGAAGCTCATCGCCTCCGAGCCGGAGCCGCTGACCTCCCGCTTCCGCGTCACGCACACCATGCTGCTGTCCGTGATCGCCCGCCCGGGCAACGCCTTCAAGGCGATGCGTCACCTGCTGGAAGACAATCACGAGCCGCGCAAGGCGCAGCTGCGGCACATCCGCCGCGCCATCGCGATCTACCGCTCGCTCCTGGCCGGCGGTGTCGTGGAGAAGCTCGACGAGCCGGACGCCACGGGCCGCGTCGTGCGCCTGACCGTCGACCTGCAGCAGGACTTCGCGCTCAACCAGCCCCTGTCGACCTTCGCCCTCGCGGCCTTCGAGGTCCTCGACCCGGACTCCCCCTCTTACGCCCTCGACATGGTCTCGGTGGTCGAATCCACCCTTGACGACCCCCGTCAGATCCTCGCGGCCCAGCAGAACAAGGCGCGCGGCGAAGCGGTGGCGTTGATGAAGGCGGACGGTGTCGAGTACGAGGAGCGGATGGAGCGGCTCCAGGACATCACCTACCCCAAGCCGCTGGAGGAGCTCCTCTACCACGCCTACAACACCTACCGGACGAGTCACCCGTGGGTCGGCGACCACCCGCTGTCCCCGAAGTCCGTCATCCGTGACATGTACGAGCGGGCGCTGTCCTTCACCGAGTTCACCTCCTTCTACGAACTCGCCCGCACCGAAGGCATCGTGCTGCGCTACCTGGCCAGTGCGTACAAGGCTCTTGAGCACACCATCCCGGACGACCTGAAGTCGGAGGACCTGGAGGACCTGATCGCCTGGCTCGGCGAGATGGTCCGCCAGGTCGACTCCAGCCTCCTCGACGAGTGGGAGCAGCTGGCCAATCCCGAGGTCATGACGGCCGAGGAGGCCCAGGAGCGGGCCGACCAGGTCAAGCCGGTCACGGCCAACGCCCGCGCCTTCCGCGTCCTGGTGCGCAACGCGCTGTTCCGCAGGGTCGAGCTGGCCGCCCTCGACCATGTCGAGGAGCTGGGCGAGCTGGACGCCGAGTCCGGTTGGGACGCGGACGCCTGGGGCGAGGCCATGGACAAGTACTGGGACGAGTACGAAGATCTCGGGACCGGACCCGACGCGCGCGGCCCCAAGCTGCTCTCCATCGAACAGGACCCGGAGCATGGTCTGTGGCGCGTCCGCCAGACGTTCGCCGACCCGAACGGCGATCATGACTGGGGCATCAGCGCGGAGGTCGATCTCGCGGCATCCGACGAGGAGGGCCGCGCCGTCGTGCGGGTCACGGACGTCGGCCAGCTCTGAAGTCCGCCAGTAATCGTGTGTCCCCGACAGGAGTCGAAGAAGCGTCATGAGCAACCCCGCCGAACGGCTGGTCGACCTGCTGGATCTGGAGCAGATCGAGGTCAACATCTTCCGGGGCCGCAGCCCCGAGGAGTCCCTGCAGCGTGTGTTCGGCGGGCAGGTCGCCGGGCAGGCCCTGGTAGCGGCGGGCCGCACCACGGAGGGCGACCGCCCCGTGCACTCACTGCACGCGTACTTCCTGCGCCCCGGCCGTCCGGGCGTGCCCATCGTGTACCAGGTCGAGCGGGTCAGGGACGGGCGCTCCTTCACGACGCGTCGCGTCACCGCCGTCCAGCAGGGCCGCACGATCTTCAACCTCACCGCCTCCTTCCACAAGCCCGAACAGGGTGCTTTCGAACATCAGCTGCCGCCGCGTATCTCCGCTCCTGACCCGGAGTCGCTGCCGACCGTGGCCGAGGAGATCAAGGAGCACTTGGGCGCGCTCCCCGAGCAGCTGGAGCGCATGGCCAGACGCCAGCCCTTCGACATCCGTTACGTGGACCGGCTGCGTTGGTCCACCGAGGAGGTCAAGGACGCCGAACCGCGCAGCGCGGTGTGGATGCGCGCCGTCGGCCCGCTGGGTGACGACCCGCTCGTGCACACCTGCGCGCTCACCTACGCGAGCGACATGACGCTGCTCGACGCCGTACGCATCCCGGTCGAACCGCTCTGGGGACCCCGTGGCTTCGACATGGCGTCGCTCGACCACGCCATGTGGTTCCACCACCCGTTCCGCGCCGATGAGTGGTTCTTGTACGACCAGGAGTCCCCCATCGCGACGGGGGGCCGCGGCCTCGCCCGCGGCCGTATCTACGACACCGAGGGCCGGCTCCTCGTATCAGTGGTGCAGGAAGGCTTGTTCCGCCCCCACGCGTGACGTCACTGGACCGGCATCAGCGGCCTTTACATATGGCCCTGGCGTTGCACGTCGTCGCGCGCGTCACTCGCTCTGCACCTGCCTACGGCGCAACCACTTCCTCATCAGGCCGCGCGACTCGTGTTCCGACACGCCGATCGCGTCGTCCCTCCGGTGCTCGGGCTCCGCGCGAGCCGAAGCCGAGTCGACTACTGCGACTGGAGCGGCTAGAGCTGTTGCCGGTGGACCTGGGGGCCGGGGCGCCGGGCGTTCCGAGCGGGCCTGGGAGAGGCCGAGCTGAAGGCTGGCGTGCAGCGCGCCGGGATAGCTCTCGCTGTCACGTACACGGTCGATCTCCGCACGGGTGACACGGCGCTGTGTTCCCTGTGGGCCGCCGATGACGCGGATGCGTCCGAGCGATACGGCGAGATCGAACTCGCCGCGTTTCAGGCCCAGCTCTTTCGCCGCACCACTCAGTGCGACGGAGGGCGGAGCCGCTGTCGCCGTGGGCGGCTGTGTGGTCATGACGTCCGTCATGTTCGTTCTCCCCCGTGAGACGTTTTGCTCTCGGGAAAGACCGTAGCCCGGTTGCCACGACCTTCGCTGAGCCTGTGGATAACTCCTGACAGGGCAGCGTCAGGACTGGTCAGAGGTCCACGACGGGCGCTCGCTCAGGCTGCCGTGCCCCTACGGCCAAGTGCTCTCCGACGCGATTCACGAGCAGCGTCATCTCATAGGCGACCTGGCCGATGTCAGCCTCCGCCGCGCTCAGGACGCACAGACAACTGCCGTCGCCCGCCGCGGTGACGAAGAGGACTGCGTCATCGAACTCGATCATCGTCTGGCGGACGTTGCCCGCGTGAAAGTGGCGCCCCGACCCCTTGGCGAGGCTGTGCAACCCCGACGAGACCGCCGCCAGGTGTTCCGCGTCCTCGCGCCGCAGGTCCGAACTGGCACCGGTGACCAGCCCGTCGTTGGACAGCACCAGCGCATGGCGAACGTGCTCCATCCGCTGCGTCAGGTCGTCCAGCAGCCAACCCAGCCCCGTGCTCTGCGCCATCGTTCCCGTCTCCCCGAGTCGGTCCTCCTGGCTGGAGGATCTGACCTGCCAGCCTTCCCCACGACCGGCGCCCCGGCAAGCATGATGGGGGCATGGCACAAAAGATGACCGATGACCAATGGCGGGCATTCGTCTCACACGGCACGCGAACCGGCAAGCTCTCGACCGTCAGGGCCGACGGCAGCCCGCACATCGCACCGATCTGGTTCCTTCTCGACGGAGACGACCTGGTGTTCAACACCGGCAAGGAGACCGTCAAGGGCCGTAACCTCGCCCGTGACGGCCGCGTGGCCCTGTGCGTGGACGACGACCAGCCACCATTCGCCTTCGTTGTACTGCAGGGCCGCGCCGAGCTGGTAGAGGAGCTCGACGAGGTCCGCCACTGGGCGTCCAGGATCGGCGCACGTTACATGGGCGAGGACCGGGCCGAGGAGTTCGGCGAGCGCAATGGTGTGCCCGGCGAGCTCCTGGTACGCATGAGTATCGACAAGGTGCTCGCACACACCGGAATCTCCGAGTGAGGGTTCGCGCCGCCGCTGGACGCACCTCATGCCGGAATTCGGCCTGAAGACTCCCCGACCACCGGCCGGAGGTCCGGCTGGTGGTCCGAATCTCCGGACGGACCGGCGCTCAGCCCACCGAGTCGAACGCCGGGCGGCGTGCATCCGCCCGGCTGCTCGACCAGCCGAATCAGCACCTCTTTCCCCGAGTCACGGTCCCGTGCGTCACAGAGCACCATGGGGCGCCGCGGTCGAAGTCCAGGGCTCGTGGAACCTCCTGCGCGCCGTATGTACGTGCAGACCCACCCTGATGGTGATGCGCCCGAAGTCCATGACGACAATCGTCGTGGTCTTCCGGGCGACGCCCTCGGTGTCCGTCCACCATCTGGCCCGCCTCGCTGAGCAGTTCCTCGGTCCGTAGGGAGCGGATCTCGCTGACCGCGCCGACCAAGGTGGTCTTGCCGACCTCGAAGCCGCCGGTCGGGAAGCTGTGCGGGCCGAACCGGTCGACCGACCTCGACGTGCCCCAACTTGAGCAGGTCGCCGAGGAGCATTCTCACCACACCCACACCCACACCCACACCCACACCCACACTTACGCCCCGCTCGACCGAGTGCGCCCCCGCGCGCGCGGCGCTCTACGCAATCATGGGTCGCATGAGTGACGACCACACGAAGGTCCAGGAGTTCTTCACGGCCCGAGCCGCCGACTGGGACGCTCGTTTCCCCGATGACGGCCCCGCCTATCGAGCCGCGGTCGCCGAACTCGGCCTCCGTAAGGGCGCGCGGGTGCTCGACGCGGGCTGCGGTACAGGGCGTGCCCTGCCGGCGCTCAGGGACGCCGTCGGACCTTCGGGAGCGGTGCTGGGCGCCGACCTGACTCCCGCGATGCTGGAGGCCGCCAGGCAGGCGGGAAGGGACCGTTACGGGCAACTCCTGCTCGCCGATGTGACACGCCTGCCGCTGGCCGCCGCGTCGCTCGACGCCGTCTTCGGCGCCGGGCTGATCTCGCATCTTCCCCAGCCGACGAAGAACTTGACGGAGTTGCGGCGCGTGGTGCGCCCCGGAGGGCTGCTCGCCCTCTTCCACCCCATCGGCCGTGCGGCGCTCGCGGCCCGACAGGGCCGGCAGATCACACCGGACGATCTGCGCGCGGAGGCCAACCTCGCCCCACTGCTCGCAAGCTCGGGTTGGCTCATGACGTCGTACGTCGACGAGGACGCGCGGTTCCTCGCGCTCGCCGAACGCGTGGCTTGAACAAATCGATCGCCGACCCGGCCGGCGGCTGCATGCAGTGGGTCAGGGGCGCCCGGAGACCGCGGCGACGAACGCGTCGGCGTTGTCGAACATGATGTTGTGCCCGGCGTCCGGCACGGTCATGACCGTGACTCCGGATGCCTCCAGGACTTCGCGCCCCGCGAGGTCACCGCTCGACGCCCCCTGCAAGTAGACACGTTCGATGGTCAGTTCTTCGAGCATCCGGCGCATCGTGGGCCGCGTGCCTCTGATGAGACCGACGGCGCTCCGGTGCAGGGCACGGGGGTCGGCCAAGCGCATGGTGGCCGCCCAAGTGGGGCCGACTTTCTCCAGCACGCGCGCGTAGCCGCCGCTTTCGACGAAGTCGCGTTCCTCGTAGGAGGCTATCCCGCTACTGCCCGCCGTCGCCGGCGGATGCGGATCGAGATTGGCCTCCGTGAGGACGAGGCGTGAGACCAGTTCGGGACGCCTGTACGCCAGGACGACGGCGATGGAACCGCCCATGCTGTGAGCGATGATCTCCGCTCCGGCCACGCGGGCCTCATCGAGAACCGCGGCCAGTGCCTCCGCATGGTCTTCCAGCGTGTAGCCGAAGTCCGCAGGCCGGTCGCTGATGCCGTGTCCGGGGAGGTCGACGAAAAGTGAACGTCGCCCCACCAGTTCGGGCCTGGCGGCGATATGCGCGTGGTAGATCGTCGACGCCGCGCCGAGACCGTGCACGTATACGCGAGCAGCGTCGGCGCCGGCGACCTCCGTCCATCGCACTCGGCTGCCCCCAGCGTCGAACCGTGCTTCACGCATCGTCGAGTCCCTTCCATGCGGTGCCGTCATGCTGTGGCCCACCTCGGTCGGGCCCATACCAACAATACATCGGTGTCGATGTACAACGTGGGTGATGTACACCGTGCAGAACGGCGAGATGCGGCAGAATGCGAACCATGCTCGAACTGGCCATCCTCGGTTTCCTTTACGACAGCCCCCTGCACGGCTACGAGCTGCGCAAGCGCATCACCGCGCTGACCGGTCACGTACGACCCGTGGCCGAGAGCACTCTGTATCCCGCCATCAAGCGCCTGGAGAAGGCAGGGCTACTGGCCCGGGAGACACAGCCGGGGGCGGTGGCCGCGCCGCGTCACGTCCTGAATCTCACCGCTGGCGGCAGGCAGGAGCTGCGCAGACGTCTCGCGGAACCAGCGACGGGGGACATCACCGACGAGAACCGCTGGTTCACGCTCCTCGCCTTCCTCCGTCACTTGGACGACGCGGCGGCCCAGGCCGCTGTACTGCGCAGACGGCTGGCCTTCCTGGAGGAACCCGCCAGCTTCTTCTACGACGGGGAGCGGCCGCTGCGTGCGGAGGAGCTCGACGACCCCTTCCGGCGAGGCATCCTCACGATCGCGCGCGCGACCAGCCGAGCCGAGCTGGAATGGCTGCACTCGACACTGGCGTCACTCGGCGACGGGGCCAGCCGCTGAGCTGCCCCCGTGCGGCACCGGGCACCCCCGGACGCCGGGGACCGGGAATGTCCCGAGCGCGGAGATCCGGTAGCCGTCCGGGTACCCCTTGATCTCACGGTTCTGCCGTGCGTGGTGCGGGGCCCGGCGTGGAGGCATCAGGCGCACCGCGCGCCCCCTGAGCCTCACCGCGCCCCTGACCAGCGAACGAGTGGCGGCACCCGGCCGCTCATAGCGGAACGCCCGCAGCAAGGGCTCGTCGAGGAGCGCGAGAGTGGCGGTGCGCAGCATGGGCGCCATCGGGCGTGGATACCACGATGCCATCAGATCGAGGGTCGCGTCGGACACCTCGCGTGCTCCCTGGTCCCAGCCGAAGTGAGCCGCTTCATAATCGTCCAGGCATCTTTCGAACTCGGCGTACGAGGCCGGGATTCCCTTGATGCCCATGTGCTGCCCGAGCGTACGGTAATAGACGGCTGCAGCGGTCGTCTCGTGGTGTGAGAGCCTGCGCCAGCCGTAGGCGTCGATCCAACGCTTGGGCACCACGACGAAGGTGCACAGTACGTAACGCATGTCGTCATTGCTGATGTCGTAGCTGCGATGCATCTGATTGATGCGCCGGATCGCGGTCCGGCCTTCGTCGCTGGTGAAACCGTGCTCCACGACGGCGTCCAGCAACAGCACCGTATCGTCGTACCTCTTCTGCGTACGGGCCGTCAGCTCGGCTGTCCTGGCGAGCAGGCGGCCGATGCCGGGAACGGCGTAGGTGCGGTAAAGAGCCAGTTCGAGGGCGCGCGTGTAGTCCCACGGGAATTCGAAAGTGGCGGTGAGCCGGTAGATCTCGAGGAAGTCCTTCTCCGGGTCGAGGCGCCTGATCTGCTCAAGTCGCTGGAAACGCTTCACCGCGAAGTCCCCCTTCTGCCACCGGAGCACTCACTCTACGTTGGGAGAAGGCCGCGTAGGCCTCCAGAGGCGGGATGCTGTGCTCGGGAGAAGGTAGTCCAAAGTGATCGACAAGCTCCGTAAGTTCTGGCGTGCCGACAAACCTGCCGATGAGCGGGGCGTACACACCGCCGGGGAACCGAAGCGCACGCACAATCTCTTCGAGGCGGCCGCCGTCTACACCGCGGCGTGCGCCGAGGACGATCAGGACGAGATGGACCGAGCCAGGCAGTGGGTCTCTCCGGAGGCCTTGTCGTTCGGCCTCAGTGAGCTCGCCTGCCGAGCGGTCATCGCCCTCGCCCGAGAACGCGACCAGTCACCCCAGGATGTGGCCCGCTCGCTCATGGGGCTGCCCGCCGCGTGAGCATCGGCTGCGGTGGCGGGCGCGTCGAAAGTCGTCGGACGGGTCCGGTCCTCGGTGATTTTCCTGGTCATGCTCCTCTCGACGATCTCTGGGGCGACTGGTTAGGGTGCGCCGACGGACGAAGCGAAGGGGAGGCAGCCATGGCCGGGACGGATGACGCCGTCGGCACCGACGACGACGCGCTGTACGTGCTGACCGCGGTGCTGCTGACACCCGCGAAGTTCCCCAGCGTGCTGGGCGACGACTATCCGGAGGCGTGTGCGGCGCTCGGCCTCGCACCACTCGCCGCGGGCTACGGCCTGGTCCTGGGCCAGGATGGCGAGGGTGCGCGCTGGACTGTCGTCGTCGACGATGTCTCCCTAGTGGCCGTCGCGATCGCGTCCTGGGACTGCGGCATGGAGTACGACCTGTCGCCCGATGAACGCACCGTGGTCACCGCACGGCCCGGCTGGCCCCTCGCGGTCGCCGTCGCGGCACCGGGCGTCCCCGCTCCGCACGACCCGGAACCGGGGGCCGGCGACGGGCAGCCGCTCGCGCCGCCGCCCTCCGACATCTGGGGGCCGGCTCAGCGGCGGCAGGGAGCCGACGAGATAGCGCTGCAGTGGGCGACCTGGCGGGAACAACTCGACGAGGCCGACTTCGCCACGGAGGGTTCGCCAAAGCTTTCGAGCAGCCTGGACGAGGCCCCGCTGACCGGTGTGCGACGTGTCATGGCCGAAGCTCGTTCGTACATCGACTCCCCGCCGCCTCTGGGACGAGTCCGGTCGTCCTTCGCCTCCGGGGGAAGCCGCATCCTGCGTGCCGACGGGCCCGGTTGGTCGCTCGTCGCGAGGACCGACGACATCGCGTTCGTCCTGTTGGACGAGGAGCCCGGCGAAGTGCTGCCGGTCGGCCGCGGCCCAAGACTCCCCGCTCTTCTGGAAGCCCTCGACAAGATGGCGGTCCGCCCTTCGTGAGCCGGTCCGCCACCCCCTGGGACATCGACCGGTCGGTCCCATGAACAAAGCGCTCACCGGCTCACGGCTCCAGAGCCCTCAGTGGCCTATCTCCTTGCGTGTGACACGACGCAGTCTGCGCCGCTGACCGGAATCGAGCGCGAGATAGGCAGCGGCGGGAACCCCGAGCACGATCAGAAGTGCGGCCCACCACGGCAACCAGATCAACAGGATGATCCCGGCCGCCACGCCCCCTGCGGCGATCTTCGCCTTCTTCGACATGTGCGTCGCCTCCTCCGCGGCTACTGCCGCTCTCTGTCGTGAAAAACGGCCGCGGCCCTGCCTCAGTTCCACGCAGCGCCCCTGAGAGATCCCTGACTCCAGCCCCTACTGGTTCCCGGGCCGCTTCCCATCACGGGTCACGTCCACCCCACCCGTCCGACCCCCTCGCCCTACTCGACGCGCAGGGGCTCGCCGACCTCGTACATGTGGCGCAGCACCTGTCGGTAGGAGTCGACGAAGCCGGCCTCCGTGTAGGGGATGCCCACGGCGGCGCAGTGGGCACGCACGGCCGGCTTGGCGAGCCGCAGATGGGGGCGGGGCATGCTCGGGAACAGATGGTGCTCGATCTGGTGGTTCAGCCCACCGAGGAACCAGTCGATGACCGGGTTGCCGCGGATGTTGCGCGAAGTCAGCACCTGGCGATGGAGATGCCCCCAGCGCTCGCCGTCGGGGTCCGGCATTTCCATGCCCTTGTGGTTCGGGGCGAAGGCGAGACCGAGGTGCAGCCCGAACAGCGCCTGATGCACGGCGGCGAAAGCGAGTGCATGGCCGACCGGCATGGCGGTGAGCAGCAGCGTCACGTAGCCCACCAGGTGGGCGACGAGGAGGACGCCTTCCACCAGGCGCTCGCGCGGAGGCTGGCGGCGCAGATCCTGGAAGCCGTAGATCTTCATGGCGACGCCCTGGAGGAGCGTGAGCGGAAAGAAGAGCCAGGCCTGGTTCCGGGTGAGCCAGCGACGGAAGCCCATGCGGACTCGGGCCTGCTTGCTCGTCCACACGAGGACGTTGGCGGCCACATCAGGGTCCTTCTCGATGTGGTTGGGGTTGGCGTGGTGCCTGTTGTGCTTGTCGTTCCACCAGGCTGAGCTCATCCCGAGCAGGAGGTTGCCGTGTATGAGACCGATGGCACGGCTGACGGACCGCTTGCCGGTGATCTGAGAGTGCCCGGCGTCGTGCCCGATGAATGCCGTACGGGCGCACAGGACGGACAGCACCGGGGCGAGGAGCAATACCCACCAAGAGCCGCCCACGAAGTACATCGCGATGCATACGGCCGTGAGTGCGATGGCATTGACCGCGATGGTGCGCGTGTACCAGCCGATGCGGCGATCCAGGAGGCCCTGCCCCTTGACGGTACGCAGGAGGGGCGCGAAGTCGCTTCCGACGGGCTGTCGGCCAGTGGATGATGGGGAGCGTTCCGCTACTGCTGCGGCCTGGGGCATGGATGGGTCTCCGGTCTCCGTAACGACGGTCTGACCCGTTGAAACGTACGGACCGGCACTCTATGGCGGCCATGGCGCCACCACCCGGATCCGGGCGGGGGCCAGCACCGCCGCGATGGGGGGTTGACTCCACCCCGCCAACTACAGTGACGCGGATCACTTGCGAGTCGCTTCCGGGCGACCTCGCCCATCATGTACTCTCGGCCGCCCCACAAGTAGTCAAATTTGAGGAATGCGCTATCGCTGTGCAGAGGCTTCCCGTCGTCTCCCCTTCCGAGATCTCCGAACTATCGGAATGTTCCGTTCTCTTCGCACCCGCCGACCCCGCTCGCGGCGGCCGGGTCGCCTTTTGGCGGCCGGACGGCACCGAACCGCCTTCCTCCTCCGTAGGCACCACCGAGGAATGGGACATCGCCATCCCGGGCGACGGTGACGCCGAACTCGTCACCGTGTCCGTGCTCCTCCTCCCTGTGCGCGACGCGCTGCCGGTCCTCACACGCGCGCGTGCCTCGTCGCGGGCCCACCCGACGGCCCGCTTCTGGGGCACGGCCGGAGTCCTCGCCCTGCAACTGACCGCCCGCGGGCTCCTCCTCCCGGGGCTCACCGCCAGTGATCACGATGCCTGGCGTGCCGGGCCCCTGGGAGCCGAGGACGTGCGACGGCTGCGCGAGCTGGCCGCGGCGATGCCTCCGGCCGCCCACGCGCTGCCCTTGGGCGACGACGCCCCGCTGCGGCTGCCCGAGCCGGAGCGGCTGCTCCGGCAGTTCCTCGACGCCGTGGCCGACACACTGCCGCGCTCTGCCGCTGCGGTCACGGCGGCCGGTGGACCCGCTTTCGCGGGACGGGGGCCGCTGCGCGCTCCGGAGCACCGGGCCTGGGCGGCAGATGTCGCGGCCGGGCACGACGTGGGGGTGCGGATTTCGCTGCGGGTGGAGATTCCGGGCCTGGCCTCGGTCGCCGGCGACGGCACCCGGCTGCCGGTCCGTGCCGTGCTGCAACTTCACAGTGTCAGTGACCCCACGCTCGTCGCGGACGCCTCCGAAGTGTGGACCGGGAGTGCGGCCTCGGAAGAGGCCTTCGGGCCACGCGCGAAGATGGACGCGCTCCTCGCACTGCGTCGCGCCACGCGCGCGTGGCCACCGCTCGCCCCACTGCTCTCGGCCACTGTGCCCGACGCGATCGAACTCGCCGACGATGAGGTCACCGAACTGCTGGGCAATGGAGCACACTTGCTCGCTGCGGCGGGCGTCGACGTGCACTGGCCCAGGGAGCTGGCGCGCAGCCTGACCGCGCGAGCCGTCATCGGCCCGCCGGACGACAGACCGGACGGCGCCGAGAAGCGCCCGGACAGGCTGGCCTCGGACACGCCCTCGTTCCTCTCGGCCGACGCGCTGCTCGCCTTCAACTGGCGTTTCGCGCTGGGTGACCAGGAACTGACCCGCGAGGAACTCGACCGGCTCGCCGAGACGAATCGTCCTGTGGTGCGCCTGCGCGACCAGTGGGTACTCATCGACCCCGAAGAAGTGCGCCGCGCACGCAGCCGGCAGGACCGCAAGGTCACCCCGATCGACGCTCTCAGCGCCGCCCTCACGGGCACGACCGAGGTCGAGGGGCGGCACGTGGAGGTGGAGCCGACAGGATGGCTCGCCACGCTCCGCGAGCGCCTCGCGGACCCGGAGGGCATGCAGCCGGTCGGCCAGCCCGAAGCGCTCGCCGCGGAGCTTCGCGACTACCAGCTGCGGGGGTTGAACTGGCTCGCCCGCATGACCTCGCTCGGCCTCGGTGGCTGTCTGGCCGACGACATGGGGCTCGGCAAGACCATCACGCTGATCTCGCTGCACCTGCACCGGCAGACGCAGGAGGACTCCACCGGCCCGACGCTGGTGGTCTGCCCGACGTCGTTGATGGGCAACTGGCAGCGGGAAATCGAGAAGTTCGCGCCCGGCACACGCGTGCGTCGGTTCCACGGCGCCCAGCGGGGCCTGGAGGACCTGGCCGACGGGGAGTTCGTGCTGACCACCTACGGCACGATGCGGCTCGACGCGGAGAAGCTGGGGCAGACCCCCTGGGGCATGGTGGTCGCCGACGAGGCCCAGCACGTGAAGAATCCGTACTCGGCGACGGCGAGGCAGCTGCGGACCATCAAGGCACACGCGCGTGTGGCGCTCACCGGAACACCCGTGGAGAACAACCTCTCCGAGCTGTGGGCCATTCTGGACTGGACCACTCCGGGGCTGCTCGGCAGGCTCGGTACTTTCCGGACGCGCTATGCCCAGGCAGTGGAAGGCGGCTCGGACCCGGGGGCCGCCGAACGGCTGGGACAACTTGTACGGCCGTTCCTGCTGCGCCGACGCAAGTCGGACCCGGGGATCGCGCCGGAGCTGCCGCCGAAGACGGAGACCGATCGGGCCGTATCCCTGAGTCAGGAGCAGACAGGGCTCTACGAAGCGGTGGTCCGCGAGACCCTGGCGGAGATCTCGGGAGCCGACGGGTTCGCTCGGCGCGGGCTGATCGTCAAGCTCCTCACCGCGCTCAAGCAGATCTGCAACCACCCGGCGCAGTACCTCAAGGAGGACGATCCGCACATCGCGGGCCGCTCCGGGAAACTGGAACTGCTCGACGAGTTGCTCGACACGATCCTCGCCGAGGAAGCCGGCGTGCTCGTCTTCACGCAGTACGTCCAGATGGCGCGGCTCATCGAGCGGCACCTCGCGGACCGTGGTGTCCCCTCGCAGTTCCTGCACGGAGGGACGCCGGTCGCCCAGCGCGAGGCGATGGTCCAGCGTTTCCAGGACGGGGAGGTACCGGTCTTCCTGCTGTCCCTGAAGGCGGCTGGGACCGGATTGAACCTGACGCGTGCCGAGCACGTCGTGCACTACGACCGCTGGTGGAACCCCGCCGTCGAGGCGCAGGCCACCGACCGCGCGTACCGCATCGGGCAGACACAGCCTGTGCAGGTCCACCGGCTGATCGCGGAGGGCACGATCGAGGACCGCATCGCCGAGATGCTGCTGCGCAAGCGTGAGTTGGCGGACGCCGTCCTCGGTGCGGGCGAAGCCGCCCTCACCGAGCTGACCGACGCCGAACTGTCGGATCTGGTGGAGCTGCGAGGGGGCACGCGATGAACGACGTCCATGACGACGCGTACGGAGCCGAGAACGACGACCCGCGCGTGGACGCGCCCTCCCTTGAGCGCACGTTCGCGGCCTTGCCGCCCGCGCACGGCCGGGGCTTCGCGCAGAGCTGGTGGGGCCAGGCCTGGCTGAAGGCCCTCGAGGAGACCGCGCTCGACAACGCCCAGCTCAAGGCGGGGCGCAAGCTGGCGCGTGCGGGCGCCGTGGGCGCCGTCTCGGTGCGCCCCGGCCGGATCACCGCGGTCGTCAAGGACCCGGACGGCACACCGCACCGATCCGACGTGCTGCTCCAAGAGCTGAGCCCGGAGGAGTGGGACCGCTTCGCGGACGTGGCCATCGAGCGGGCCGGGCACATCGCGGCGCTCCTGGACCGCGACATGCCACCCCATCTGGTGGAGGACTCGGCGGCGGCCGGCATCGAACTGCTGCCCGGCATCGGCGATCTGGAGCCCGAGTGCGACTGCGAGGCATGGGACCACTGCGGGCACACATCGGCACTCTGCTACCAGATGGCGCGCTTGCTCGATCAGGACCCGTTCGTCCTCCTGTTGATGCGAGGGCGCGGGGAGCGCGCGCTCCTCGATGAGCTCCAGGTACGCAGCGTCGCTCGCACTGACGCGCCGCAGCCCGGTGAGGCACCCCAGGATGCCGCCCTGGAGGGCGTCAGCGCCGCGGAGGCGTACGCGGAGGGCGACATCCTGCCTCCGCTGCCCGCTCTGCCCGAGCTGCCTTCAGGGCCCGGCCTGCCGCCGACGCTCGACACCGAGGTAGAGCCGGACGCGGGCCTGGACGTGACTGCGGTCGAGTTCTTGGCGGCACAGGCGGCAGCGGAGGCGTACCGGCTGTTGACCGACGCCCTGGCCCCCGGTCATGAGCTGCATGCGGTGGAGGCCGAGTTGACCGCGGAGGAGGACGCCGTGCGACTGGCCGCCGCGGAACCGGAGGCCGGGGTCCGGAACCGGCTCGCGGCAGTGTCCGGGCGCGGTCGCGAGGGTCTCGCGCTGGCTGTGCGGGCCTGGCGGTTCGGCGGCCGAGCCGGCCTGCACATACTGGAGGAGGAGTGGAGACCGGAGGGCGAGGCACTGGCACGCGCGCGTGCCGCACTGGACGCGGCCTGGGACGAGGACGAACGGCCGCCTCTGCGGGCCGCGCACAACCACTGGACCGTGGTCGACTCAGACGTGCAGTTGCGGCATGGGCGTGACGGCCGCTGGTGGCCCTACCGAAAGGAACACGGCCAGTGGTCCCCGGCAGGGCCCGCTGCGCACGATCCCGCGACGGCGCTGGCCGTGGCGAGCGGCAGTGAGTGAGACGATCCAGCCGGATTGAGCGAGGCGGCGCCTCAGCAGTGCCTACCGGCGCGCGCCGACCGCCCGGCCGCGCGCCGGGAACACCGGCACGCGCGCTCCCCCTGCGCAGCGATTGAGCACGGCCACCTCATCGTCGACCGTAGAAGCACGTCGGATCAGGGAGGTCTGACCACACGAGCTACTCGGGCTCACCATGGGGATGGCGAAATCATCGGCTCTGCCTGCCACGGCCTGGCTGAAAGGGGAGAATCAGGGACACTCTGCCGCACACGCACTGATCGGACCGGTGCATGCCGACGCCGCCTCCCGCCCCTCGCGGGAGGCGGCGTCGGCGCGTCCGAGCCAGGGCGCGTGGGAGTGAACGGCAAGCGTCTCCGTCCACCTGATGGGCTCACAGGACGGACCTATGAGCCACAGCGCCTTCTCGCGCACGTCTGTGCGGCTTCCGGGCTATGGGACACCTCTCAGGACAGCGGCTTGGTGAGCTTGTGTTTGCCCGCCCCGGCGTCTCCCGCCAAGCTGCACGCGACGTCGTCGATGCCGATCCTGTAGCCGGAGACGTCCGGGCACTGCACCAGAGTGCCGCGTACCGTGCCGGACGGCTGGTTGCGCGCCTTGCGCTCGAGCGGCTGTCGGCACAGGTCGGCCGCCGCCTTCTTCAGCTCCGCGTTCGTCGTGTAGGAGCCCTTGAGTCGCACAATGCCGACCACTTCGGCGTCGTGTGGGGTGCGACATGACTTCGTCGCGGCGCGCCCCGGCTTGCCGGTATTGACGTTGAAACAGTCACCGGTCTTCAACCGGTAGTACGGGACTTGCCCGGCCGCAGGCGCGGGGACGAGCGAATCGAGGTCGCTCGGGAAGTCCGTCGGCAGTGAGGGGGCCGTACTGGGGAGGTCAGTGGGGAAGCTGGTGGGCAGCTCGCCCGGCAGCCCCGAGGGGAGGCTCAGGGACGGCGTCGGCTCGGGCTCCCCGCTGCTGCTCTCGATCGGCCCCTTCTTCTCCTTCCCGTCGCCACCGTCCCTGGCGACGAGGACGACCGTGGCGATGGCCCCCACGACCACCATGGCCGCCAGCAGCACGAGGAGCCCCTTGTGCCGCCCTGGAGGCCCACCTGGCGGTGTGGCCGGTGGCGGCCGTCCCCCAGCCGCCTGGAGGCGGCCCGTAGCCGCCTCCAGGCGGCGGTCCGAACCCCCCGCCTCCCGTGGGAGGCGGGCCGGCGGGGGGCGAAGGCGGCTGTGGCGGTACGGGCGGCATGGCCATACCACCCAGAGTCGCCTCGAACCGGTCAGGAGGCGACCCCTACGCGGAAGTTGTCGCGAACCGCGGCGGCGAACCTAGCCGCGCACTCCCAGGAGGTGATCCATCGCCAACTGGTCGAGGTGCTCGAACGCCATCCCGCGCGCGGCGGTCGCCTCCACATCGAACGCCTCGAAGGCACCCTGGTCGGAGAGCAGCCCGGAGAGGCCGTCCTCGGCCGTGGGAAGCGCCAGTTCGTCGAGGCGTGCGGCACTCAGCGCCTCCCGCACCTCCGGGTCGGCCCGGAAGGCGGCCGACCGTTCCCGCAGGATCAGGTAGTTGCGCATGCAGCCGGCGGCCGATGCCCAGACCCCTTCGTAGTCCTCCGTGCGCGGCGGCTTGAAGTCGAAGTGGCGCGGGCCTTCGTAACCACCCCTCTCAAGGAGGTCCACCAGCCAGAACGCGCTGCGCAGGTCCCCCGCGCCGAAGCGCAGGTCCTGGTCGTACTTGATGCCGGTCTGACCGTTCAGGTCGATGTGGAAGAGTTTGCCCGCCCAAAGCGCCTGGGCGATGGAGTGCGGGAAGTTGAGGCCGGCCATCTGTTCATGACCCACTTCGGGGTTGACGCCAAACAGTTCGGGCCGCTCAAGGCGCTCGATGAAGGCCAAGGCGTGTCCGACGGTGGGCAGGAGGATGTCACCGCGCGGCTCGTTCGGCTTCGGCTCGATCGCGAAGCGCAGGTCGTAGCCCTGAGACGTCACGTACTCGGACAGCAGGTCGAAGGCCTCCTTCATCCGGTCGAGCGCGTCCCGCACATCCTTGGCGGCGCCGGATTCCGCTCCCTCCCTGCCGCCCCACGCCACGTACGTACGCGCGCCCAGCTCCACCGCGAGGTCGATGTTGCGGATCGTCTTGCGCAGCGCGTAGCGGCGTACGTCACGGTCGTTCGCGGTGAACGCGCCGTCCTTGAAGACGGGGTGCGTGAAGAGGTTCGTGGTGGCCATCGGCACGACGAGGCCCGTCGCGTCCAGAGCCTGCCGGAAGCGCTTGATGTGGCCCTCGCGCTCCGTGTCGGACGCCCCGAAGGGGATCAGGTCGTCGTCGTGGAACGTCACTCCGTAGGCACCCAGTTCGGCGAGGTGACGCACGGAGTCCGCCGGGTCGATCGCACCGCGCGTGGCATCGCCGAACGGGTCACGCCCCTGCCAGCCGACGGTCCACAGACCGAAGCTGAACTTGTCGTCCGGAGTGGGCTGGTAGTTCATGTACGGCTCCCTCGACTATTTCGTCATGGCCCTTTACAAATTAGTATCCGAGAGCCCCGGTGGGAAGGTCGTGGAGGAAACTACGGGGCAGCATCGGGGAAGAGCCGCAGGAACGGAGACCGGAATGTCATCAGCTCCATCGGCCCAAGGGCCTCTTGTCGTCGGCGTGGACACGTCCACGCAGTCCACCAAGGCCCTGGTCGTCGATGTGGCCTCCGGCCACGTCGTGGCGAGAGGCCAGGCCCCGCACCGGGTCAGCACGGGCGAGGGCCGCGAGAGCGACCCGCAGGAGTGGTGGGAAGCTCTGTGTACGGCCCTTCAGCAGTGCGGCCCCGCCGCACGGGAGGCCGCCGCCGTGTCGGTCGGCGGCCAGCAGCACGGTCTCGTCACGCTCGGCCGCGACGGCGATCCGGTCCGGCCGGCCCTGCTGTGGAACGACGTGCGCTCCGCTCCGCAGGCCAGGTCCCTCCTTGAGCGACTCGGCGGACCCAAGGTGTGGGCGGACCGCGTCGGAAGCGTGCCGGGGCCCTCCTTCACCGTGACGAAGTGGGCCTGGTTCGCCGAGCACGAACCGGCTGCCGCCCGCGCCACGACCGCCGTGCGCCTCCCCCACGACTACCTCACGGAACGCCTCACGGGAGTCGGCACGACCGACCGCGGCGACGTCTCCGGCACAGGCTGGTGGGCGTCGGGCCCGGAGGCGTACGACGAGGAGATCCTCGACATGGTGGGCCTTGATCCCACGATGCTCCCGCGCGTGGCCCGCCCCGGCGAGGTGGTCGGAACCGTGCGCGGCAGCGGACTGCCCTTCTCCAAGGGCACGCTGGTCGCTCCCGGCACCGGCGACAACGCTGCGGCCGCCCTGGGGCTCGGACTGCGGCCCGGCACTCCGGTGCTGAGCCTCGGCACATCCGGGACGGTGTACGCGGTCTCCGAGCGTCGCCCCACGGACCCGACCGGCACCGTCGCGGGCTTCGCCGACGCGCGTGGCGACTGGTTGCCGCTGGCCTGCACGCTCAACTGCACCCTCGCCGTCGACCGGGTGGCCGCCCTCCTGGGCCTGGACCGTGAGGCGGTCGCACCGGGCGGGACCTCCACACTCCTGCCGTATCTGGACGGAGAGCGGACCCCTGACCTGCCCCATGCCTCCGGCCTGCTCCACGGACTGCGGCACGACACGACGCCGGGACAGTTGCTGCAGGCGGCGTACGACGGGGCCGTGCACTCCCTGCTCGGCGCGCTCGATCTGGTCCTCGACGCGGACGCCGACCGGTCGACCCCGCTGCTGCTGATCGGCGGCGGCGCGCGAGGGGCGGCCTGGCAGCACACCGTGCGACGCCTCTCCGGGCGTCCCGTACAGGTTCCCCGGGCCCAGGATCTGGTCGCGCTCGGTGCCGCGGCGCAGGCGGCGGGCGTGCTGACCGGCGAGGATCCGGCGGCGATCGCCCGGCGGTGGGGAACCGCCGAGGGACCGGTGCTCGACCCCGTGGAGCGGGACGAGGAGACGCTGTCCCGGATCTCCGGGGTACTCTCCGACGCGGCGCCGCTCCTGGACAGGGTGCCCAACGGGGAGTGAGGACCGACCGAAGCATGACCGCACCGCTGCACGAAGACCGCCGGGGTGGGACCGGTACGCCGCTGCGCGAGGAACGCCAGGGGACGTCCGGCCCGCCGCTGCGAGGGAGGTCCGGTGCACCACAGCTCGACACCCAGCAGGGAATACGCCGCCGCAACCTCTCCCGGGTGATGTACGCCGTCGCCGCGCACGGCCCGCTGTCCCGTGCCGCCGTGGCCTCCAGGATCGGCCTGACGCGGGCAGCCGTCTCCACGCTCGTGGACGAGCTGATCCGCTCGGGCCACCTGGACGAGCTGGGCCCCGAGCGCCCCGGGCGGGTGGGCCGGCCGGGGTCCGCCCTCGCGATGAGCGCGCGCGGGCCCGTCGGCATCGGTGCCGAGGTGGGCGTCGACCACCTCGCGGCGTGTGCGGTCGACCTGCGCGGAGAGGTACGCGTGCGTGCCGTGCGGCGAGCGAGCAACCGCGGCCGCTCCCCCGGGCCGGTGCTCGAAGAGCTCACCGCTCTGGTACGCAAGGTGAGCGCGGAAGCGCGCGAGGCGGGCATGTCCCCCGCGGGCCTCGCGGTGGCCGTGCCCGGTCTCGTGTCCCGGGACTCACGAACGGTCGTACGCGCACCCAACCTCGGCTGGCACGACATCGACCTCGCCCCGCTCCTGCCCGCCGAGCTGCCGCTGACGGTGGACAACGAGGCGAACTTCGGCGCCCTGGCGGAACTGTGGCTCGGTGAGGACACACCGGAGGACTTCCTGCACGTCTCCGCGGAGATCGGCGTGGGCGCCGCGCTGGTGGTCGACGGCCGGCTGCTGCGCGGGACACGCGGATTCGCGGGCGAACTGGGCCATGTGCCGATATGGCCGGAAGGTCCCGCCTGCCCCTGCGGCGGCCGAGGCTGCCTGGAGCAGTACGCGGGCCAGGAAGCGGTACTGCGGGCCGTGGGCCTGGAGGAGCGGGAGGACCGGGTAGAGCTGCTGGCGGAGTGCGCCGACGCGGGGGACGAGACGGTGCGACGGGCGCTGAGCGACGCGGGCACCGCGATGGGCATCGCACTCACCGGCGCCGTCAATCTTCTGGACCCCCGAGCAGTGGTGCTCGGCGGAGCCCTGTCGCGCCTCGCGCCCTGGCTGCTGCCGTCGCTGGAACGGGAGCTGGCGGGACGCACCGCGGGCCGTGCCTGCCGGGTGACGGCGTCCGTGCTGGGGCCGGACGGACCGCTGCTGGGCGCGGCCCACTCGGTGGCGCGGGCCGTGTTGGACGATCCCGTAGGGGCGGTAGGAGCGGGCGCGGGAGGCGGTTGAACGCGCGGAGGCGTGATCCTGCCGACGCGGAAACAGACCCATCAACCGCCCCATACCCCCGTACGAGTGGCCGAGATATCCACAATCACGCGGCCACCCACAGATGTGGGCTCCGCTCTTCCGCCTCAACCAGCGAGCGCCGTAACGTGATTCACGCGAGGCGCCACCGCATTGGCGGCACGGGTGCCTCGCGGATCGGGGGATTTTCCACATGTCGGGAGAGAGCAACTCGGCGCCGTGCCGTGGCGCCGCCGGGCCGTGTGACGTCCTGTCACAGGGTCTTACCGCACCGTTCCGCCACTGGCGATCCCGTACTGGTCCACGACCGTTCGACGGCCCGTCCGGCCAGAGTGGAGCAGTGCAGCGATGAGCGACCCCAGGATTGTGACCGTGCGGCCCGCGCCCGGCGAGTACGCCTGGACGTTCGGTGGTGCACCGCCCATAGCGCGCGTCTCGCCGGGCACGGCCCTCGACCTGTTCACAGAGGACTGTTTCGCCGGGAACGTGCGGTCGGAGAAGGACCTGGTCTCCGAGGTCTGCGAGTTTCCGTTCCTCAATCCGCAGACCGGCCCCTTCTATGTCGAAGGGGCGGAGCCCGGTGACACCGTCGCCGTGCACTTCGTCTCCATCGAGCCCGCACGCGACTGGGCTGCGTCCACGACGGTCCCGCTGTTCGGCGCCCTCACATCCACGCACTCCACCGCCTCGCTCCAGCCTCCCCTGCCCGAAGCCGTGTGGATCTGGCAGCTCGACCGGGCGAGGCGCACTGCTCGTTTCACCGCGCGCGACGGTGATTTCGAGAAGGACCTGCCCATGGACCCCATGCACGGCACGGTCGGTGTCGCCCCGGCCAATCTGGAGGTGCGCTCGGCACTGGTGCCCGACGCCCACGGCGGGAACATGGACACGCCCGAGATGCGAGCCGGCGTCACCTGTTACCTCGGGGTGAATGTCGAGGGAGCCCTGGTGAGTCTGGGCGATGGGCACGCGCGGCAGGGCGAGGGGGAAACGTGTGGGGTGGCCGTCGAGTGCGCCATGAACACGATGGTGATCGTCGAGCTCCTGAAGGGAGTGGCCACTCCTTGGCCGCGCCTGGAGTCCGACACGCACATCATGTCCACTGGCTCGGCACGTCCGCTGGAGGACGCTTTCCGCATATCGCAGCTCGACCTGGTGCAGTGGCTAGTGCGTGACTACGGCTTCAGCGAACTGGACGCCTACCAGTTCGCGACGCAGACGGTGGAGTCGCCGCTCGCCAACGTATGCGACACCAACTACACGTGCGTGGCGAAGCTCCGCAAGGAGTGGCTGCCGGCGCGTGAGACGCACCGGGGTCTGCATGCTCACCTACGCGAGGTGGCCGCCTCGCTCCCTCCCGGGAAGTGAGGCGGCGCCCAGAAGGCGCGGGGCCAGGAGCCTCACACCCCGCCGGGAGAGTGGCCCGCCACCCCACGGCCCCCATGGCGTGGCCCGCCCCCTGGCCCCGTCCCATGACCCGCCAAGCGGCCGCTGTCCCTTGCAGCACTGAGATCGGAGGCACCTCTGCACAACACGAGCCGGTGACCTACATGGGCTGACGGCCCGCACGGTTTACGGTCATCACGAACAAACGATCTACGTGACCTTTCCTCCCGGCCCTCGCAGCCGTCGCGAGCAGCGCCCTGGGCCTTCGGTCCCGCTCCTCGGATCTCTCAGATCCCTCGGGTTCTCGGGTCCCCCGGGTCCCTCGGGTTCCGGGTCCTCGCGGCAGTGAGTCGAGCAGCCCTCTCACGAGCAGCGCAGTTCAGCCGTTCCCCCCCACCGAGAGGCAGTTCAGTCATGGATCGAGCAAGACAGTTCCCGAGCAGGCGCCGGCTGTTGCAGGGCGCGGTCGCGACCGCTGTGCCGGCGGCATTCCTGTCCTCCTCCTCACACGCGCTAGCCGGCTCACGCGGTACCGCCGGCTCCCGGGCGGTCGACTATCCGGGGGCCGAGTGGGTGCCGGCCAGTACCTCCAACTACACCGCCGCCAACCGCCCCAGCACCTACGCCATCGACTACGTGATCATTCACGTCACCCAGGAGACGTACGCGGACACACTGGCCATCTTCCAGAACCCGGCGAAACAGGTCTCGGCCCACTACGTGGTGCGCTCGAAGGACGGTCACATCGCCCAGTGCGTCCGCAACCGCAATGTCGGCTGGCACGCGGGGAACTGGTCCTACAACACACGCAGTATCGGCATCGAGCACGAAGGGTGGGTCGACAAACCGGAGTACTTCACCAACGCCATGTATGAGCGGTCAGCCGCACTGACCGCCGCCATCTGCGCGAAGTACGGCATCCCGAGGGACCGCGAGCACATCCTCGGGCACCATCAAGTGCCCGGGTCCGACCATACGGACCCCGGCCCGAACTGGGACTGGTCGCGCTACATCCGCCTCGTCAACTCCGCCTGAGACGACTTGGCCCCACCGGACCTGGAGGCTGAGGCTGAGAGATCTGTTCCGTGCGGCACGCTTGTCGGCTCCCGTTCCCGGGGCGACGATGGCACCACCGCATCGCCGTTCCGGGAGGCCGCTTTGACCGATCCATGGGTGGCCTTGGCTCCGGGCGCCGACCCCGCCGAGCGGGTGCGGATGCTGCGTCAGGCGCACGAGAGGTTCACCGCGGGCGGGACGGTGGTCCGGCCGGTGCGTTCCGTCGTGGCCGACTCCTGGCGCAGGTCGGCGCGGGCCCGGGTCAGTCCGGAGGGTGCGGGGGCGGCGGTGGAGCTTACGGACGGGGACCTCGGCGCGTACCGGGCCGAGCATCCGTTGGCGAGGGTGATGCCGCTGTTCCGGGAGTTGATGGGGACCTTCGCGGCGGACGGGGAGCATCTGCTGGCCGTCTGTGATGCCCAGGGCAGGCTGTTGTGGGTCGAGGGGCATCCGGTGACGCGGCGGCGGGCAGGGGGGATGAACTTCGTACCGGGTGCCCGGTGGGCGGAGGCGGACGTGGGGACCAACGCGCCGGGCACGGCGGTGGCCGTGGGGCGGCCGGTTCAGGTGTTCGCCGCGGAGCACTTCATGCGGACGGTGCAGCCGTGGACGTGCGCGGCGGCTCCGGTGCATGATCCGCGTACCGGGCGGCTGATCGGGGCGGTCGACATCACCGGAGGTGACGGATTGGCGCACCCGCACAGTCTCGCCTTCGTGCAGGCCGTCGCCAGGGCCGCGGAGTCGCAGCTCGCCCTGCTGGCACCGCCGGTGCGCACCGGGGCAGCCCTGGTACTCACCGCGCTGGGGCGGGACGAGGCTCTGCTCCTGGCGGGTGGGCGCAAGGTCCGCCTCAGCCGCAGGCACAGCGAGATCGTCGTACTGCTCGCCCGCCACCCGGAGGGGCTGAGCGCGGACGAACTGCTGTACGCGCTGTACGAGGACGAATCGGTGCCGCAGGTGACGTTGCGGGCGGAGATGGCACGGCTGCGGCGGGTGCTCGGGGCGGACCTACTGCGGTCACGTCCGTATCGGCTGGCGGTGCCGGTCGAGTGTGACGCCGACACGGTCGAGCGTCGCCTGGGGACGGGTGCGGTGACGGCGGCGGTGGCCGCGTATGCCGGGCCGTTGCTGCCGCAGTCGCAGGCACCGGCGCTGGTCAGGCTGCGGCGCAGGCTCGCCGAGCAGCTTCGGGCCGCGCTCGTTGACCGCGGCGACCCTGATCTGCTGGCGGAGTGGGTGCGTACACCGTGGGGCGAGGATGATCTGGGCGTGTGGCGGGCCCTGGCGGCACTGCGTCCGACACCGTCGGTTCTGGTCCGACTCCGTGCGCTGGACGCCGAGTTGGACTCGTCCGCGCAAGGCTGACCGCCCGTCACTTCATCCCCACGGGCCGGGATCGCGGGCTCCCTCCCTCTCTCCCTCCCCCCTCCTACCTGCCCCCCTCCCCTCTCTCCCGCTCTCTCGTCCCCTGCCCCTGCCCCTTCTCCTCCTTGCCTGACACATCTAGCGATCCGCTGGGGGCGAGCGCTCGTGGCGTACGACGGAGCCGGGGCGTCGTGTATCCGCCTGCCCGTGCTGCAACGTCGGCGCAACCTTCGTGCGCCTAGCCTCCCAGCGCGAGCTGCCCGATGGCGGGCGGCGTTCCTCGGGAGGCAAGCCAAGATGACCCGTTACGCAGCGCCCGGTGCCGAGGGTGCGATCGTCTCCTACCAGTCCCGCTATGACCACTTCATCGGCGGCGAGTACGTGGCGCCCGCACGCGGCCAGTACTTCGAGAACCCGAGCCCGGTCAACGGGCAGCCGTTCACCGAGATCGCCCGGGGCACTGCGGAGGACGTCGAGCGGGCCCTCGACGCGGCGCACGCGGCGGCGCCCGCCTGGGGACGAGCCTCCACGACCGAGCGGTCAGACGTCCTGCGCAAGATCGCCGACCGGATGGAGGCCAATCTCGAACAGCTCGCCGTCGCCGAGAGCTGGGAGAACGGCAAGCCGGTCCGGGAGACGCTGGCGGCCGACATCCCGCTCGCCATCGACCACTTCCGCTACTTCGCCGGGGTCCTCCGCGCGCAGGAGGGGACGCTGAGCGAAATCGACGAGGACACCATCGCGTACCACTTCCACGAGCCGCTCGGCGTCGTCGCGCAGATCATTCCGTGGAACTTCCCGATCCTCATGGCGACATGGAAGCTGGCACCTGCCTTGGCCGCGGGGAACGCCGTCGTCCTCAAGCCCGCGGAGCAGACACCGGCCTCCATCCACTACTGGATGAGTCTCGTCGCCGATCTGCTGCCGCCGGGGGTCGTCAACATCGTCAACGGGTTCGGGGTCGAGGCGGGCAAGCCGCTGGCCTCCAGTCCGCGCGTCGCCAAGGTGGCGTTCACGGGGGAGACGACCACGGGGCGGTTGATCATGCAGTACGCCTCGGAGAACATCAAGCCCGTCACGTTGGAGCTCGGCGGCAAGTCGCCGAACATCTTCTTCGACGACGTGTGGGCGGCGGACGACGACTTCAGGGACAAGGCGCTGGAGGGCTTCACGATGTTCGCCCTCAACCAGGGTGAGGTCTGCACCTGTCCGTCACGGGCGCTCGTCCAGCGCGGGCAGTACAGCGAGTTCCTGGAGGCGGCGGTCGCCAGGACCGAGCAGATCAAGGCCGGGCATCCGCTCGACACCGACACGATGATCGGCGCCCAGGCCTCCAACGACCAGTTGGAGAAGATCCTCTCCTATCTGGACATCGGGCAGCAGGAAGGCGCCAAGGTCCTCACGGGCGGACAGCGGATCGACTACGACGGCGAATTGGCGGGCGGCTACTATGTTCAGCCCACCATTTTCGAGGGCGACAACCGCATGCGGATCTTCCAGGAGGAGATCTTCGGACCGGTCGTCTCGGTCGCGTCGTTCAACGACTTCGACGACGCCATCAAGATCGCGAACGACACGCTCTACGGCCTGGGCGCCGGAGTGTGGACACGTGACATGAACACCGCCTACCGGGCAGGGCGGGCGATCCAGGCGGGTCGCGTCTGGACGAACTGCTACCACGCGTATCCCGCGCACGCGGCGTTCGGCGGTTACAAGCAGTCGGGCATCGGACGCGAAACGCACAAGATGATGCTGGAGCACTACCAGCAGACGAAAAACCTCTTGGTGTCGTACTCGCCGAAGAAGCTGGGCTTCTTCTAGGAGCACGAGAAAGGGTGCCTGACCTGCACTTTTGCCCGTCAGGCACCTTGCGCTCGGCCCACTCAGAGCAAAGCCCGGTTTACACGGTAACTCCCAGTTCCTCCCGCCGTTATCCCACTCCTGACCAGCTGTTCCGGACCAGTGGCGGACCAAACCCCGGCTCACGGCCCAGGCACCGTGCCCTGACTGACGTGATCCCACTCCTTCATCGACTGCTCGATGAGGCGGTTGGCCTGCTCTCGGACGCCGTCCAGGAACTTGGCGTAGTGGCGAAAGAGGACCTCGATGCTCTGGCCCGCACGGCGAGCCATTCGGCAGGGTCCACACCGGAGTACAGCCAGAACGAAATCCCGGCGTGCCGAAGATCGTAGGGCCGCTTGGCCAGACCCGAGGCAAGTTCCGTGCGGGTCAGGACGTAGCGGGTCAGGACGTACTTGCGCGCCCGCGCCCACGTCACGTATGTGAGCCCGGAGGATGCATACGCTGCGGCGGGATGGGCACAGGCCGGGTGGCGGTGGTCGCGCGGCGCTTGAGTGCGTGGTTCGGGCAGTTGGCACTGTTCGAGCCGGAGGTGGATGACCTCCGCCGACCGCATGGCCACGTAGTACATGCAACCGAAGAACGCCTCCAGGTGAGGACCGCGGCCACGCTGCTGAGCCACCGCCGCAAGCAGCCGGACGACCTGGGCAGGATTGGGAACGGCGGCCGGGTTCACCTCCTCGTCGACCGCCGGAGCCTTCCATCTGAGCCCGTTGAGCGGGTTCTCCGCGAAGTACCCCTTCTCGACTGCAGTGTTGAGCATTTCGCCGAAAGCAGCCTGCTTGCGCCGCGCTGTCTTGGTCGCAGCTGCCGTGCCGTCCAGCTTGCGTGAGACCGCGGCGCCGCGGGTCGTCGGTGTCGACGAGTAGCCGTCAGCCATGGCGTGGATAACCTCCTCCAAGGCCGCGGCGTACCGGTCGGTAGCCCACTCCTGGCCGACGACGTCGTCGACCGTCATGGAGTCGATGAGCAGGATGGCCCGCTCGGTCCCATCGTCGGTCAGTTCCATGGGCGTTGGGGCGATCGTCTCGGAGGAGCGGACTTCGTCGCCGTGCTGAGGGCGTGCAGCACGATCACGTCCTCTTTCACCCGCAGCAGGCCGAGCCTCTCGCGCCCGTGCCACGCGAATTTCGCTATGGCCGCCGCGCTGCTGCGTTCGAGGGCCTTCCTGAGCAGGGCTTGGCGGCGACCTGCCCGTCGCCCTGGCGGTAGCAGCCTTCCCCAATACGTAGCGGGTCGATCGCTTCTTAGTACTGCAACGGTCTTTGGCGTGACTGGTGGCCAGCTTGGTCGTTTATGTGGTTATGGGCGGGGAGTTTGCTGATGTCACGTTGTGGGCCGGGGAACTGGGTGCGGTGCACGAGCGGTTCGTGCACCGGTTCAACAGGGAAGAGCCGCGGCAGTCGGCGCTTGCCTATATGCGGGGGCTGATCGCTCCGCTGGAGCGGAAGAACGGCTGGACACTCGCGGAAGAAGCCGGGCACGCGGGCCCTGACCGGATCCACCGGCTGCTGAACCGGATCGAGTGGGACGCCGACGAAGTCCTTGACGACGTGCGCGACTACGTCGTTGAGCACCTCGGAGACCGGGATGCCGTCCTGATCATCGATGACACCGGATTCCTCAAGAAGGGCATCCGCTCGGCCGGGGTGCAACGTCAATACTCCGGCACCGCCGGTCGCACCGAGAACAGTCAGATCGGCGTGTTCCTCGCCTACGCCGGCAGCCGCGGACGCACGTTGATCGACCGCCGTTTGTATCTGCCCACCTCCTGGACCGACGACCGGGAAAGGTGCCGACAAGCTGGCATCAAGGACACTGTCGCCTTCGAGACGAAGGTAGCCATGGCCAAAGCGATGGTCCGCCGGGCGATCCACGACAGGATCCCGTTCAGATGGGTGACGGCCGATGCCGCCTACGGCTACAGCAAGGGCTGGCGCTTCGAGCTGGAACAAGCCGACGTCTTCCATGTCATGGCCACCACCCGGCACGACACCGTCGTCACCCGCTGGTCCATCGACCACCCCGTCCACGATCTTTTCCCCGGCCTGCCCAGACAGAAGTGGAAGCGCCGTTCCTGCGGCAACGGGGCCCATGGCCCACGGGTCTACGACTGGGCCCGAGTGGAGGTCCGCCCCTGGCACCGGCCCGACCGGCAACACTGGGTCATCGCCCGCCGAAGCGTTCGCCGGCCCGAGGAGATCTCTTACTACATCGCCTACTGCCCGGCAGGCACCACGCTGGACGAACTGATCCGCGTCGCGGGCAGCCGCTGGGCCATTGAGGAGTGCTTCCAGACCGCGAAGGGCGAGTGCGGCCTGGATGAGTACCAGGTCCGCCGCTACGACGGCTGGCACCGCCACATGACCCTGGCCATGGCCGCCCACGCCTGCCTGACCGTCCTGCGGGCCCGGCAACTGGACACACACAAAGCAGAAACGGATCCTCCGAGCTCATCCACCTCAGCCTCGCCGAGATCAGACGCCTGATCACCCGCCTCACCAACCGCCGACCGGTGTCCATCGACCACATCCTGCACTGGTCAGCCTGGCGACGACGACGTCAACAGCAAGCCCGCACCAGCCACTACACACGACGCGGACACCCACCCCCACACCCCGAACAACCATCACAACAAAGACCGTTGCAGTACTAGGGCCATGGACGACCGGGACGGGGCCCGACCCCTCCCGGCTGCGGCCAGGTCTCCCTTCAGTCCAAGCCGTTGTACGCGGACAGCCAGCCCGTGGCACAGCGGTCGCCCCGGGTGAAGACGGCGGCGCCGCGGTGGCCGAGCTGCGGGTCGTCCGGTGCCGGGCGCGGGTAGGGGATGTCGACCGGGGAGTGTTCGGGCGGGTGTGACTCCACGGATGTGCCGTCCCACAGTTGCACGGTCGCGCCACGCGGGCAGCCCCGGACCAGGACCCCGTCCGGGCCCGGGGTCAGGAGCGCTCCCGTCGTCCGCTCCGCGAGGAGTTGCCGGTAGCGCTGGTCGGGCAGGGCGCAGCCGGTGGGCGGCGTGGTGCCCGGCCAGTCGGGGGCGCCGATGCCCCGCGTGCGGGCGGCACGCCACATCCGCGGCACGAGCCGGGCGGCGAGCGGCGCGGTGGCCATCTGCTCGCACATCCACAGCAGACGCCCGGACCCGCGGCGCGGGCCGAGTTCACGCCAGCGGATACGGGCGGCCAGGTCGGCGGCGACGACGGCCGCCCAGGGATGCGCGGTGCCGAGCGGGCCCTGTGCGCCGAGCCAGGCCAGGTAGCGCTGGGACTCCTCGTAGATGCCGGTGAGGCTCTCGGCGGGAATGCCGAGGACGTACGGGGAGCGGGTGCGGAACACCTGGGGGCTGTGGGCGACCAGGAGCAGCGCCGCCCGCGCCAGGTCTCCGGGGGTCACCGGTTCGTCCACCGGTCGGGCCGGGGCGTCGTCCGACTCGGTGCCCGGAGGGTCCAGATGGCCGCCGTCATGCAGGACGCGCAGCAGCGTGGCGCGGGCCCGGTCGGTGAACTGCGCCTGCTGCAGGTTCGGCAGGTGCGCGGCGAGCAGGACGGTGAGCAGGTGCTCCGCGGCGTCCGGGTCCCGGGGCACGGGGGCGGCGCGCAGCGCGTCGGACAGGTCGTCGGCGAGGTCGGTGGCGAGCATGAATCGGCTGGTCAGGGTGCCGAGCTCAGTGGCCGCGAGGGTGTCCTCGGGCTCAGGGACGGGATCGGGGCCGGGATCGGGGCCGGGGCCGCGGCGCAGGAAGCGGGCCTCGATGAGGAATTCGACGGCGTCGTACAGCGGGTCGAAGCTCTCGTTGCCCTGGTAGGAGGAGAGGGTGCGGGTCCACCAGTCCTCGGCCTCGCGGAGCGTGCGCACGCGGCCCTGTACCGCCTCGGCCAGCAGATGGTCGGGCAGGCGCTCGCGGATGCGGGAGCGCACGGTGTAGCCGGCGGCCAGACGGGCCTGCCACTCGGGCCGGTCGGCGCCGTCGGTGAGGAGGAACGCCCAGCCCTCGCGCTCACCGGCGCCGACGCGCCCGGCGCGGCCGAACATCTGCTGGACCATGGAGACCTCGACCCGGTCCAGGCCGATCTCGGTGTCCCGTACGACGACGGCGCGGGCCGGAAGGTTGACCCCGGCCGCTACGGTCGACGTCGCCACCAGGGCGTTCGCCGCACGGCTCCGGAAGGCTTTCTCGGCCTCGCGCTTGTAGGGCCAGTCCCGGTAGTGGAGGCGTACGCCCGTCGGCGAGCAGAGCCGTTCGACGGCCTCCGGGTCGTCCTTGTCGACGCCCTTGGTGATGGCCCCGCGCTCCTCGGCGAGGGCGAGCGCGGTCATGCGCACGCCGCGCTTGCTGCCGCAGAACACCAGGGCGCTGCCGCCCTCGTCGGCGATGGCGCGGACCTGCCGTGCGGCGGCACGGGTGCGGGCCGCGGCGCGGGCACCTCGGTCGCTGTTGGTGGACGCGGCGGGGACGGGGATCTGCCAGATCAGCCGGGTGGGCCGCCACGTGGTGCGCACGAGGCGGGCGCCGAGCCAGTCGGCGACCTCGTCGGCATTGGCGACCGTCGCGGACAGGCCGACGATGCGCACCTGTCCGGTGTCCTGGCCGACGCGCGCGAGCAGGGCCTCCAGGATGGGGCCGCGGCCGGGGTCGCCGAGCAGATGGACCTCGTCGACGACGAGGCAGCCGACGTCGGCGAGGGCGTCACGCAGCGAGCCGGTGCGGCAGATGGCCTCGAACTTCTCGGTGGTGGCGATCCAGATGTCGGCCTTGCGGATCAACTCGGCGTCGACGGCGTACTCGCCGGTGAGGCGGACCACGCTCAGTCCGTTGTCGCGCCACAGGTCGAGTTCGCGGTCGAGTTCGTCGGTCAGAGAGCGCTGGGGCACGAGCCAGGCGGCCTTGCGGCCCTGGGCGTTGGCCTTGAGGGCGGCGACCATGCCGATCGGGGTCTTGCCCGCGCCGGTCGGGGCGACGACCACGACGTTCCCGTCGTCCTCGATGACCGCCGGGACGGCGTCGGCCTGCGCCGGGTTGAAGGTCGGGTACTTCAGGAACCGCGCCCAGCCCTGTGGCACCAGGTCGGTCACCGGAACGTAGGCGTCGTCGGCGTCCTCGGCCAGGGCGTCGAGGGCGTCCCACTGCAGCGCGAACGCGTCACGGGCGGCATGGGCGCCGGGGCCCGCGACCGGGGCGGCCGGCAGCGGCCCGGTGCGGACGGGGAACGCGACGAGGTCGGTGCGGCCACCCACGTCGTTGACGGTGCCGACGACTTCCGCCTCCTGCCAGTGCCGCGCACAGCGGTAGGGGACGCCCTTGTCGGCCAGGTGCGCGCGCAGGGCGTCGAAGTCCGGGCCGTCCGGCATGATGACGCGGATGTCCTCGGCCGCGTCGATCGCCGCGGCAGGCGGCCGCCAGTGCGGGTCGGTCACCTTGCACCAGTAGAGGAGCCGCGGTTCGGGTTCGGCCGGCAACGGCAGGTCCGCAGGCCAACCGGAGGCGGGTGAGGCCGAATTGGAGGTGATGACGCGTGCGGGGCCGGGCCCGGGCCGGAGTGTCACGCCGGGGGAGGCATGGATCGGTGTGATGGTCAGGCCGCCCGGCTTGTCGCCCGTGGGGCACGGGCCGAGCAGCATGCGCCACGTGTCGTCGGCCCCGGGGGCGGCATCCGGGTTCGCGGCGGGAACGGGAGCCGGGGCGGACTCCCGACCGCTGCGGCCCATGAGCTTGTCGTACCTCTTCACCCCGAGATCCGCCAGGGCGTAGGCGGCGGGGCAGCTCGGACAGACGACGGCGACGTAGCGGTAGACGCGGCCCTGGGACTCATACGGCCTGCGCAGAGAGTGCAGTTCACCGCCACAGGCGGGACAGCCGCGCGGCACCCTCTCCTCGTAACTCCAGCCGGGCTCCTCGAACCGGGCCAGGAGCGGGGCGGTCAGCTCGACCCCCCACCGCGTGCGGACCAGGTCCGGCACGGTTTCCCCCGACGCGGCCGATCCGGCCCGCTCTCCCCCACCAGCCGTGCGCATGGACCAACTCTGGCACAGGGGCAACCGTGGAGCGAGTGATCACTCACACGTTGGCCGACCTGTCGGCACGGCCCCCGGCTTCCGGCTGGATGTTCTACGGTCATCGGTGCGGGACGCGGCGCATGGAGCGCGCGACGTCAGCGGGGCCCGCAGAGGGAGGAATTGTGCTCGACGAACTCGTGATGGCCGGTGGTACGGCGGTGGTCGGGGCCATGGCCACCGACTCCTGGATACTCGCCCGCACCCGCGTGGCGGAGCTGTTCCGGCGTCGCGGCGGCGAGGAACGGCAGCAGGCGATCGAGGGCCAACTCGACAGCAACGCCGCACTGGTGGCGGAGGCCGAGGACGGCGACCAGGTACGGCAGACGCTCCTTCCCCTGTGGCAGCTCGAACTGCGCTCGCTGCTGCGGCGCGACCCGGCCGCGGCCGAGGAGTTGCGGGCCCTGATCGAGGAGATCCGGCCCGCAGGGAACAGCGAGCCGAAGTGGGTGCAGGACGTCGTCGTGCGGGACAACGGGAAGGCGTTCCTGGTGCAGGGCGGAAACATCGTCAACCACCACCACGGCGCCGAGTCGGCGACGGACCGCACGGCCGAATCACCGCGGAGGGAACGGGAGGGCGGGAGCGAGGGCGCCGACGGGGCCGCCCGGTGACAGGGGCTGACGCGGGCGCCCGGCGGGGCCCGCGGGTCACCACGGGTGGCGGCGCCGCGCCGCCGCCCGCCCCGGCCGCAGAGGCGGCCGTCCACCAGACGATCCGGGTGGAGAGCGGCTTCGGGTACGGCGTCGTGGGCGCCGACCTGCACGTCTTCGCGGATCGTGGGCCCGTCTACCTGCTCGGCGAGCGCCCCGCGACCCCCGTGCCCGACGGCTCCTGGCTGCTCGACCAGCCCAGCCGGATGCTCAACGCCCGCTACCGGCTGGTCGACTTCACCGGCCGGGAGCGGGAGCGCGCCGAACTCGTCGCCTGGCGGGACGCCGCCGGGCCGCGGCTCTCGGCGACGTGGCTGCACGGCCCCGGCGGGCAGGGGAAGAGCCGCCTCGCCGACGAGTTCGCCGCCGAGAGCGCCGCCGCCGGCTGGAAGGTCGTCACCGCCACGCACGGCCCGGGAGCCCTTCTGGACGCGGGCCGGGACGGCGGGGTGGACCTGCGGCCCACCGGGGCTCGCGGTCTGCTCCTCGTGGTCGACTACGCGGACCGCTGGCCCGTCTCACACCTCGCCTGGCTGTTCAGCAACCGGCTGTTCGCCGGTTCGCTGCCGACCCGGCTGCTGCTGCTCGCCCGCTCGGCCTCCGCCTGGCCCGCCGTGCGCTCCGCCCTGGAGGACGTCATGGCCGGCACGCGGGACCAGGAGCTGCGCCCGCTGGGCGTCCCCGGCGGCGACCCGGGGGCCCGGTCGGCGATGTTCGTCGCGGCCCGGGACTGCTTCGCCGCCCGGTACGGCGTTCCCGACCCGGCCGTGATCGCACGACCGAGGGATCTGGACGGCCCGGAGTTCGGACTCGTCCTCGCGGTGCACATGGCCGCCCTGGTCGCCGTCGACGCCCACGTGCGCGGCGAACAGGCGCCGGACGACCTGGCCGGCCTCTCCGCGTACCTCCTGAACCGGGAGCGGCGGCACTGGTCCCGGCTGTGGGAGAACCGCCTGGAGGGCCTGGACTTCGGCACGCCGCCGAGCGACATGAACCGCGTCGTGTTCACGGCGGCCCTCACCGGGGCCGTGTCGCCGGAGGAGGGCAGCGCCCTGCTCGCGGGGATCGGCCTCGATCGGCCGCCGCGGCTGCTCACCGACCACGGCACGTGCTATCCGGCAGCGGAGCCCGGCGCCGTCCTGGAGCCGCTCTACCCGGACCGGCTCGCCGAGGACTTCCTGGCCCTCAGCCTCGACGGGCACCACGTGACCGGCTATCCGGCCGCCCCCTGGGCAGCGCCGACAGCGCGCACGCTCAGCGCCCGCGGCCCTGACGGCGCGGTCGCGCCGTCGGTCACGCGCGGCCTGACGTTCCTGGCCGCCGCGGCGGCGCCGGGGCGCTGGCCGCATGTCGCCGGGCATCTGGAGCAGATCCTGCGGCAGGACCCGTCGGTGGCCGTCGCCGCGGGCAGCGCGGCTCTGGAGGCGCTGGCCCAGACCACCCTTCCGGTCCCCGTACTCGCCTCCGTGGAGGCCTGCTTCCCGGAGTTCGGGCAGCTCGACCTGGACGCGGGCATCGCGTCGTTCACCGCCCGGCTGGTCGCCGCGCGCCTCCCCGACACCGCCGACCCCGCCGAACGCGGCCGCCTGCAACAGGGCCTCGGCTTCCGGCTCGGCCGGGCGGGGCGGGCGCGAGAGGCGCTGGCCGCGGACGAGGAGTCGGTGCGCTGCTTCCGGGAGGCGGCGGCCGCCGTGGCACACCCGGCCGGGTCGCCCCTGTCGTCCCCTTCGCCGCCCGCGGCCCCGTCCACACCCACATCCCCTTCCACGGCCGCGTTCTCGTCCATGGCCGCGTTCTCGTCCGCAGCACCACGGGCGGCATCGACCGCGGCCCTGGCGACCGCGCTGCTGCACCTGACGCAGCACGCCTTCGACGCCGACGCCCCCGACCGCGCCCTGCACGCGGCCGAGGAGGCGGCCTCGCTCTTCCAGGAGCTGGCCGGGGCGGACCCGGCGGCTCATGAGCCCGGCTTCGCCCTGGCCCTCGCGCAGGTGGGCAGGGGCCTGGCCGCGGCGGGTCACCCCGACCGGGCCATGGCCCCCACGCAGCAGGCGGTGGGAATCTTCTGGCGTCTGACGGCGACCCTGCCCGGTCAGTACGAGACCGGCCTCGCGCTCGCCCTGAACAACCTCGGCATCTACTCCTGGCAGCTGCGTCGCCTCTCGGACGCCGTGGCCGCGCAGGCGCGGGCCATCGAGTTCGCCCGGCGCGGCCTGGCGGCCGACCCGCCCTCGGGGTCGCTGCTCGCCCGCGCGTTCGTACTCGGCGAGGCCGAGCTGGCGCAGTGCCTGGACAACCTGGCCGTCCTGCTGTGGGCGTCGCGGCGCAGGGAGGAGGCGGTGACCTCGCTGGAGGAGGCGGTCGCGACCGCGCGACGGCTGGCCGCGGTGGCGCCCTCCGTGCACGAGCCCGTCCTGGCCGACCTCGGGTCGCGGCTCGCCACCTATCTGGGGCGGTTGCAGCGGTGGCAGGAGGCACGCGTCCTGGCCGATGAGATGGCGGGGGTCACCGCACGGCTCGCGGAGGCCGACCCGGTCCGGCACGAGGGCGCCCATGCGAAGATCCTGCGCCAGTCGGCCGTGGCACGGCTCGCCGTCGGAGGTGACCTCGCCGCCGCGCGCCGGGACGCCGACACGTCCGTGGCGATCTGTCGGCGCCTCGCGGCCAAGGACCACGCGGAGTACGGCCGGGCCCTCGAAGAGGCCCTGGAGACCCAGGAGTTGACGCGGTCGGCGGCCGACGGGCCCAGTGCGCCGATGACACGCTGGACCTCGGAGGAGCACTGGATGAACCTCCTGAACCAGGACGAGGTCTGGCAGGACGTCCAGGACCGCCGCCACCGCCTGGACGAGATGTCCCCGTCCTACTGCGGCAACGTCCTGCGCTTCATCCGCAGGCAGGCGGACCAGCTCGTCGAGATGCTCACCGACGGGCTCGACGTGCCGCCGGAGGCCCTCGGCCTGGCCGACGGCGACGACGCGGCGTCCTGGCTGGACCGCCAGCCCCTGATCGTCGCCCTGACCCGGCGCGCCCGGGGCGAGCCGGCCCGGCCCGAGTTCTGCCACTGCGGTTACCCGGTGGCCCCGGACTGGCACCACGAGCACTGCTATCCGGGCATCATCGTGGACTGAACCGTCGTCGTGGACCGAACCCCGGGCCGCCCCGCTCCCCCGGGGCTACTCCAGCGCCATGTGGAGGCGCAGGACGAGCCCCTGGGCCGTCGCTCTGATCTCGACCAGATCGCACAGCTGGTGCATGATCCACAGCCCTCGGCCGCCGCTCGCCGCTCGGGGATCCGGCCTGCGGCGGCCCTTGAGGGGATCGGTCAGCAGGCCCTGGTCGCGGATCTCCGCGACCAGCTCGCCGCCCGTGCGCCACATGCGCAGCGTCCCCCGGCCGCCGCCATGACGGACCGAGTTGCTGATCGCCTCACTGACCGCGAGGAGCCAGTCCGTGCGGCGGGCCGGGGCCATGCCGGCTGCGGCCGCACAGCGGTCGGCCTCGTCGCGCGCGAACGTCAGTTCCCGCTCCCCGAACGGGAGGACGAGGGCGTCCTGCGGCTCGGGCAGCGGGGTGTCGCAGTCGGAACAGACCTCGTGGGGATCGGCGTAGCGGGAGCTGGCGCGGTAGGCGCGGGAGTCACCGACCACCGGGTGGGTGCGGTGCGCCTGGGCCAGCACGTCCTTCGGCAGGGCCGTGTCGTAGGGGCACAGGATGCTGACCGGGCGGCCGGTGAAGGCGAGGTTGATCAGCGCTTCGTGGCGAGTCGCCTCCGCCGCTTCCTCCGGCGTGCGGCCGACCCAGATCGGCTCCCCCACGATCGACGCCTGCACCGGCGCGTCGCCCGCACGGTCGGCGAACTCCTGGAGCATGGACAGGATGCGGCCCGGGTTGCGTCCGGCCTGCCGCATGTCCACCCATCTGACACGGTCGCGGTCGCCCGCGACGACGTCCTGCAGCAGCGGCAGGCGCGGGCCGGGCACGGCCACGAGCACGGGGTGCTCGCGCTCCAGGGCGTCCCGCACGAACGTTCCGACTCCGTCGAGGTACTCGTCCTCGGTGCCGTAGAAAAGCGCCGGGTGGTAGAAGGCGGCGTGGCCGGGGTCGGCCGAGGCCAGCTCGTGGGTTGTCATCGGTCCACGACCTCCACCGCGGAGTCGAGCTCCGGGAACAGTTGCAGTAGTCGCCGCAGGGGCGAAGGTGCCTTCCGTACTTTGAGTGGCGTGCCGCCCGGCCGCACCGCCGCGGCGTCGGCGAGCACGGCGAGCGAAGCCGCGTCCAGGTGGCGCAGGGCCGAGAGGTCCAGCTCCACCTGCGGAGCCGCCACTCCCGAGACCACAGCGGCCGCGGCGGCGACCGCGTCCCGTGTGTCGTACCCGGCCGACCCCGAGAGCAGCAGGCCGGGCCGGTCCGTCAGCGGGGCGACCCGCAGGGCCGGTACGGAATGAGGTTCCCCGAGGTGCGTCAGGTGCGCACTGGCCAGAACACTCACGTACGCGTCGGACATCAGGCGGCGGTCGTAGAAGCACCGTACCTGCAGCGGGAGCTGTGGGAAAAGTTCGTGGTGCAGGCGCAGCTCGTACTCCAGCAGGCGGTCGGCGCCAATGCTGTCCCTCGCCCCCCAGGACATCTCGCCGATCGCCCGCAGCCCTTGGTATCCGGAGGCGCGGGCGCCTTCCGCGGCGTCGTGCCAGGACCCGATCATCGCGTCCTGGTCGAAACCGGCATCGGCGCGGTGGGGCTGCGGGGCGGCCGTGACGGACAGTTGTCCGCGCGTCACGGCGTCCACCGCGTCGATCCCCGCGTCCGTGAGCGCACGCATCACGCGTTCGGGGGCGGTGGCGTCCACGACATACTTCACCTGCTCGCCGTTTTCCAGACCGCCGCGGACGAAGGCGACAAGGTGTTCGGTCCACTGCCGGTCGTCGGAGAAGACCACGCTGGAGTGGCATCCCTCCAGCGGCTTCCGCTCGGGGGGCGCCTCCACCCTTCGCACCATCGCCACGCTGCACACCCCTCGTCCCGTCCGATGCAGCTTTCCTGCACATGGAAACACACGAAGGCGGTGTCCCTCGCGGGCTTCGCGCGGCCCTCTCGTCGGGGACCAGGCATGTCGACCCGTACCAGGGAAGATACCTCCGACCGTCACTCCGCCGGAAGGCCCTGCGCCAACGGCCTCCAGGGAAGCGTGTTGACTTCCACGTCTAGTGCAGATTCACTAGACCCGGACTGATGCTTCCGCACCATGAGGCGGCGATGCCGCAGCTGACGCCAGGGAGCCTCCCCGCGGGGAAGGCCCAGGAGACCGTGCCGCGCCGGTGACGCCGCACGTGAGCACGGAGAGGTGCGGGACACAGTGACCGACAACCCGTTCACGTCGCATGCCGCTGTCGACGCGGGCGTCGCGCGAGTGACTCTCGCCGGTGAACTCGACTGGGACTCGGCCGCCGCCGTCGAGGAAGCGGTCGCGGCGTGCCTGGTGCGGCGGCCGACGAGTCTCTGCCTCGACCTGACCGGCGTCCACTTCTGCGACTGCTCCGGCCTGACCGCCTTGTTCACCGTACGGAACTCCGTCCTTCGGGCAGGCGTGGAGCTACGCGTCGTAGGCGTCGGCACGCAGTTGGCGCGGCTGCTCTCGCTGATCGGCGCCGACGGCGTCCTCACCGAGGGGACCACGTCCTCTGACCCGGAGCCGACTCACCGCACCGACGCGGCGGCGCTCTCCGCCGAGTCGCGGCTCCGGGACCTTCCGGCATGACCGTGCGGTCCGCCGCCTGCGAGGATGCCCCCATGACCGCACCTCCTCCGCACCGTCGACCGGTCAGAGTCCTGCTGGTGGAGGACCACGACATGGTGGCCGAGGCGATCTGCCTCGCCCTTGAGCGTTCACCGGACCTGCGGATCGTGGGGCGCGCGGCGTCGGTGGCGTCCGCGCTGGCCGACGCCGAGCGGTACGAGCCGGATGTCGTCCTGATGGACCGACGCCTGCCGGACGGTGACGGGGTCGGCGCGATCCCGGGCCTGCTGGCGCTCATACCCGACGTGCGCGTCCTGGTCCTGGCGGGCGAGGGCAGCGCGGGGGTCGCCGCGCGCGTCGCGGAGACGGGCGGCGCCGGTCTGATTCTGAAGGCCCGCGGCCTGCGTGAACTGGAGGACGCCGTGCGCCGGGTGGCGGCGGGCGAGGTGGTGTTCGGCCAGGACCTGCTGGGCGATGTGCTGGGACGGCTGTCCGGCAGGGCGCCGCGTCCTGGTGCGAACCTGACTCCGCGGGAGCGCCAGGCCCTTCGGCTCCTGGGCGAGGGGCACACCACCGCGGAACTCAGCGAGCTGCTGGGGGTCGCCCTCAACACGGGCCGCAATCACGTCCAGCGGGTGCTGGAGAAGCTGGGAGCGCGTTCCCAGCTGGAAGCGGTGACGATCGCGCGGCGTGAAGGGCTCCTGGAGTGATGTCGGAACCGCGACGGCAGCAGCGGACGCGGAAGCAGGCGGCCCCGATGTCGGAAGCGGCCTTCACTCTGCTGGTCCAGGGGGTGCTGGACTACGGCATCTTCATGCTCGACCCGCAGGGCCACATCATCAGCTGGAACGCGGGCGCGGAGCGGATCAAGGGCTACCGGGCCACCGACATCCTCGGCCAGCACTTCTCGGTCTTCTACCCGCCCGAGGACCAGGCGTCGGGCAAGCCCCAGTGGGAGCTGGAGACCGCCGTGGCCGAGGGACGCCTCGAGGACGAGGGCTGGCGGGTCCGCAAGGACGGCTCCCGGTTCTGGGCGAACGTGGTCATCACCGCCTTGTGGGACGAGGACGGCGTACTCCAGGGGTTCGGCAAGGTCACCCGCGACATGTCCGAGCGGCGGGCGGCGCAGCACGCCCTCCATGAGCGGCGGCGCTTGTTCGACCACCTGGTCCAGGCGCAGGAGACGGAACGCCGGCGCATCGCGTGGGACGTCCACGACGACTCCATCCAGACCATGGTCGCCGTGGGGATGCGGCTGGAACTGCTGGCGGACCGGGTGCCGGAGTCGTGCTCCGCGGAACTGCGGCGTCTCGACGCCTCGGTGCGCGAGGCGATCAGCCGTCTGCGCAGCCTGACCTTCCGGCTGCATCCGCCCGGCATCGACCGGCACGGCCTGGTCGCAGGGCTCTCCAGCCACCTGCACGACGTCGTCGGCTCCTCCTGGGGGATGACCTACTCGTTCGAGCACCAGCTGGACCGTGAACCCACGCCGGAGACGGCCATCACCATCTTCCGCATCGTCCAGGAGGCACTCCTGAACGTGCACAAGCACGCGCGCGCGAGCAGAGTCGACGTCCGCGTCTCGTCGGCCGACGGGGGCATCGTGACGCGTGTCGTGGACGACGGGACCGGCGAGCCGGCGTCCCGGGACGGTGTTCGCGACCACTTCGGGGTCATCGAGATGCGGGAGCGGGCCGAGACGGCGGGAGGATGGTGGTCCATGCACAGCCGGCCCGGAACGGGCACGACGGTCGAGTTCTGGGTGCCGAACCCGCTTCCGGCAGCGCCTTCGCCTTCGGCGCGAGAACGGGAATGGGAACTGGCCCTGGACCTGGACCCGGACCTGGAACCAGCTTGGGAGTCAGAGCCCGAACCGGAAGCCGGGCCGGGACCGGGGTCGAGGGGCTACCTGCCATGACCGCGGCGGCTTCGGGCGGCTCCCCCGGCTCCCGGCCCCGGTGATCTAGCCGTGCATCGCCACGCGGCACAGCGTCGCGAGTGCGGCGTCGATGGGGTGGGGCTGCGGCCTGCCGGAGGCGTCGAGCCTGTTCCACCTCTGCATGTTCACCGCGAGGGCCAGCTGCCGCTTGCCGTCGGCACGGGTCATGGCCAGCGCTCCGCCGCCCCAGACCGAGCCACCGTGGCCCCAGAAGGCGCCGGGATCCTGCGCCGGGCGCGCGGAGCCCTCCATCGGGTGCAGGCCGAGACCGTAGTCGATCACCCTTCCCTCCTGGGAGACGACCGGGACGGTGCGTCGCATCTGCGCCAGCGACGACGGACCGACGATGTCTCCGGCCAGCAGCATGCCGAAGAAGCGGTTGATGTCCGCGACCGTCGATATGAGCGAGGCCGACGGCCCCACCCATGACATGTCGAAGACGCTGTAGTCGCGCGGCGGGTCGATCATGCCGAACCACGACTCGTAGAGCCGCGAGTGCGGGCCGTCCACATGCGGTCCCGTGGGGAGTTCGGTGTCGCACAGCCCGGCGCGCTCGATGACGTTCCGGGTGATGCACTCCTCGGCCGTGGCGCCGGTCACCTGCTCAAGGAGCTGGACGAGGAGCAGGTAGTTGGTGTTGGAGTACACCCCCGGAGTGCCGCCCGGAGCCCCGACGGCCGGTGCGGTGACGCCCATCTCGATCAGTTCCACGGGGTCGAACCGCGTGTGCCGGTGATCGTCCAGGCTCTGGGGCCCGGTCTCGGCGAGGTCGGGGAACGCCTTGAGGGACGGGTAGGCGTACGGAAGGTACTCGGCGAGGCCGCTGGTGTGGTTGAGGAGCATCCGCACCGTGATCGCGTCGCCGCGTTCTCCGGGGACGAGCTTCGGCAGGTACCGGGCGATCGGCGCGTCCAGGCCGATCTGACCGCTCTCGACCTGTTGCAGGACCGCGGCGGCGGTGAAGGTCTTGGTGATGCTGCCGACGCGGTGCCGCATGTCCGCGGTGACGGGGCGGCCGGTGGCGACGTCGGCGACCCCGGCGGCGCCGCGCCAGACCTGGTCGCCGTCTCGCACCTCGGCGAACAGGCCCGGCATTCCGGCGCGATGGACGCCTTCGAGCGCTGCGTCCAGCTCCGCCCCCGGCCCCGGCCCCACGGAATCGAGGGGGACTCCAGCCGCCTTCTCCCCGGTCGTCCCGGGCTGCTCGTTCTTCTCGGTCTTCACGTCATGCGTCCTTCCGTGTGCTCCGGGGGCGGGCGAGCGAGCTCCGCATCGGTCGCCTGACGCCGGACAACAGGGCACGAGTGGCATGCCGGTCCGCCCGGCATCCTCGTGTCCTCATTATGCACGCGGTGCGTGCAACACCAAGTGCACAGCTAGGATGGGAGCAGCCGAGAGGAGCGAGATGGCAGGCCGAAGGCGTTGGACGACCGATGAGATCCTGGACGCGGCGGCGGAGCTGCTGTGCACGAGCGACGCGGATTCGTTCAGCGTGCGCAAGCTGGCCGCGGCTCTCGGGACCGATTCCTCCAGCCTCTACCGTCACTTCCGCAGCAAGACCGAGCTGCTGCGCGCGGTGGCCGACCGGATTCTTCTGGCCGCGATGGAGGACTACCGCCCCGAGGGCGACTGGAAGCAGCGCGTCATGTCCCTGGCCCGGCATGTGAGGGCGGCCTTCGGGCGGCAGCCGCAGTTGGCCGCGGTCTGGGGACGCTACGCGTCGAGCGGCGCCGGTTCCCGGCTGGTGATGGAGGAGGTGCTACAGGCCCTGCGGGCGTCGGGGCTGCCCGACGAGGAGATCCCGGCGCGCTATCACCGGCTCGCGGTCCTCATCGCGGCGTTGATCTCCGCCGAGGCCGGGGCGAGCGGCGTCTCCCCCGCGGAGCACGAGCAGGGCATGGAGCTGTTCCGCGTGGCGGTACTGGGGGCCGATCCCGAGCGTTTCCCGGCCCTGGCCCACTTCGCCCGCGACGTACGTCCCCTCGGGGCGGATCGCAGCGCCGCGTTCGAGGAGATCCTCGCCGCCCAACTCGCATCCGTCGAGGCTGCGGCCCGTCCGAACCGGTGACTCCACCGCCGGTCGGCTCAGGCGTGGATCGGCAGGCCGGCGCCGGAGAACAGCCGGTCAGCCACGGCTCTGCGGCGCGCCGTGCCAGCGCCAGTCGGTCCGGCGGGGGCGCTCGGGCGTCTCGACACGCCCGGTGGCCCACAGCAAGGTCGACCACGGGGTGTCGATGACGGGCACGTCGGGGAACAGGCGCGCGAGGGCCCGCTCGCACAGGTCCCGCGGCGGCTCCGGCGCACCGTCCACGCCCTGGGAGGCGGGGCTCCCCGAGGTCGCGCCCTGGGCGATGTCGTGCGTGTGGACCAGCGTCTCGACCACACCCATGGCCGCGAAGCCCTCCGGGTCGGAGGCTCCGAAGACGTGCGGGGCCAAGGTGTTCGGGTCCGCCGCGTCCACGGCGATCGCGAGCAGGCCGCCGCAGGCCTCCACGACGGTCAGGAGCCCCTCGGGCCCCGCGTCACGGTCCCCGAAGACGACGTTGACCGGGCCGTCGGGCCGATCGCTGGACACGCGCAGCGGGACGCGGGGCACGCCCATGGGGTGCGCGAGCCCGAACCGCAGCGCATAGGTGAGCAGATCGTCCGCGAGGTGGTCGAGGGTCTCCCAGCGTGTCCACTCCAGGCCTCCGGCGCGTTCGTGCCATTGGCCGGCGGGGATGCCGCGGAGGGTGTCGCGGCAGTGGGCCACGGCCCGGCGTACGTGGTCACCCGACACCGGCATCCGCGGATCTGTGGACTGAGGCATGCCAGGAGCTTACAAAGCCCGGCCGGGCCGCTTTCGCCCTGCCCGTGCCAGAGCCCGCGCCTCCCCCGGCCGTCGCCTTCACCGTCGTTGTCGCCTTCACCGTCGTTGTGGCTCTCGCCGTCGTTGTGGCTCTCGCCGTCGTTGCCGCCCCCGCCGTCGTTGTCTCCGTCGCCGCACATGGATGGGATGTTGCCGGGTACACGCACACCGCACCGGCACGGGGAAGATGAGAGGTGCGTATGGGAGTGGGCAGCGAGAGTGACGGTGACGCCGAAGGCCGGGTTCTGGCCCGGACCAGTCACGCCCTGCACGGAAGTGCGGGCTGTATCGCCGAGGCCCGCCGCCTCGCGGCCGCCTTTCTCGACGCGGCTCGCTGCACCTACGACGTCATGGTCTCCGCCCAGGTGAAGGACCTCACGCTGCTGATCGTCAGCGAACTGGTCACCAACGCGTACAAGTACGCCCCCGGGCCGATGCTGATGAATCTCTGCATCACCCGGCACGTGGTGGAGATCTCCGTGTGGGACAGCGACTCCACCCTCCCCACGACCCATCGCACCGACCCGGGCCGCGTCGGGCAGCACGGCCTGGAGATCGTCACGCGGATCGCCCGCTCCTTCGGCGTCCAGCGTGAGCTGGTGGGCAAGCGCATCACCGCCTCGCTCCCCCTGAACGGCATTCCCGCCCAGAGGCTCTGCCCGTAGCGGGTCAGGGACGGACGGCGACAGCCCCCGTGGTGGGTCACCTGCGCGTGTCGGGGCACCACCGCCGAAGGGCGTGGTGACAGGTGTTTAGACTGCGGCACGTACGACCATCGCGGCCAACGTGTCGCGACTGACCGATTCTTGGGGGAATTTCACGTGCGTATGCGTATGGGGGCTGCTTCCGCCGCCCTGGCCACTCTGTTCGCCGTCGGTGTGGCCGCACCGGCGCAGGCCGCCGACTCCGACGCGCCGCAGTACCACAGTGTCGCCGGCGAGCAGGCCGCCCGCGCGTCCGGCATCGGGGCGTTCCGGACCATGGGCGACAACGTGCACTTCTCGCACACGGTGCGGGGACACATCAACGCCCACGGCTGGTGGAAGAACCTGAGCGGACCTGCCCGGGGCGTCAAGGCCAAGGTCACGGTGTGGCTCCAGGTCAAGCGCGGGGGTGAGTGGAAGACCCTGACCAAGTCGGCGAAGAACGTCTACCAGGGCGGCGGCAGCGGCAAGCGCACGGCGGCCGCGTACAAGTGCACGTACAACGTGGGGCAGTACGACTTCCGCAGCGTCATCGACGTCGACCTGATCGGCTACCCGGACGACAGCTCGAAGAAGATCACCGCGACGCAGAGGCTGGGCTGCGGCCTGTGACCGACAGCGATTCGTGACCGACCGCGGACGGTGATCAGCCGTGGGCCATGACCGACCGCCTGGCCGTGTTCCACGGGTGAGGCGGTGCCGGACGAGTACTCTTCCGGCACCGCCTGCTTCTCTTTTCGGGAGTGTCTGTCCGTGTTTCCCCCCACCGTCGTCGTCGGCCTGCACGGAACCCTTCAGCTGCCTCCGTGGTTCGACCGGGTGGTGGAGCGGGAGGACGACGCCGAGGGCTCCGTCGCGGACGAACTCCTCTTCCTCGCCGTCGACCGGGCCGGTTCCTACGGCTGGCGCACCGTCAGCGGGCTGCTGCACGAGGACGGCGAGGTCACGGCCGAACACGAGCCCACGGCGTGGGCCCATGAAGAGGTCGGCGGCGACTGGACCCAGGACGGCGCGGTACGCCAGTTGGCGTGGCTCGGGGCGGGGGTGCGCACCCACCCCCCGCGGCCGGGCATCCCCGTACGGCCGATCGCCCTGGTGCTGTCCGAGACGCTGGCCCGGGTGGGCACGGTGACGTTCACGGGGCTGCACGCCCTGCTGCCGTTGCACGCGACCGAGCGCGACACGGCCTTCCACCAGATCGAGTTGGCGCCGTGGTTCGGCCTGACCGATCCGGACGTCCGGTACGAAGTGGTGGTGACCGTCTCCTGCCGGCCCGGCGAGGGCGGTGTGGACCCGGGGGACGCGGCGGCCCTGTCTGCGGCGGTGCGGGAGAAGACCTCGGGGGCGGTGGACGTCCTCGCGCCGACGGCGGAGGGCGTGCTCGCGGGGCTGGACCTCGATCTCAGCCGGACGGTGCACACCGAGGGGATGCGCGAAGTGATCCGGTTCGGCTGCGTCACGCGGGAGTGGTCGCCGGACATGGCGGTGTGGCTCGTGGAGTCGACCGCCGAGGCCCTGCGCGAGACGGGACGACCTGCGCCGGTGGTCGTCACGGCCTCACTGGCGTCCGGGCCGTCCCGGGACAGCTGATCCGGCCGCCGTCCGCCCGCGTCTCCTCGGTGCGCGTCAGTGCGACGACGAGGTCACGGAACTCCGTGCGCTCCCGGGCGGTCAGGGCGGCGTAGAGCGGTGCTTGCAGTTCGGTGGTGAGCCGTTCGGCGCGCTGCCACTGGGGGCGCAGGGCCTCGGACGCGGGAGGCGGCTGTTCCCAGCCGTAGTGGGCTGCCTGCTCCGAGCCCAGGTTGATGACCATGGCCGTCCGGGCGGTCAGTCCGCACAGGCGTACGGCGGCCAGGTGGCAGGCTCCCCGGTGCTCCCGCAGCACATGGACGCGCTGCATGGCCGCGCCGGCCGGGTCGTCGTCGGGGCAGGGCCGCGCGCGCCAGCCGGCGAACAGGGGCAGTGCGTCCGCGTCGGCCGCGTCGATCAGTCGCCGCGCCAGCCGGTTGAAGTGCTCCACGTCGACGTCGCCGGGGATGTGGGCACGTCCCCACTGCCGGACCGCGCCCGCGTAGCAAGCGGCGGCATCCTGTGCCGGCATCACGGGCCGCCCCGCCCTCCAGCCCACGGAGACCAGGCCGGGGCCGAGGAAGCCCTGCGCCGCCCGGACCACCGCGACCGGCGCCTCGCCGAGCACCCCGAACCGGCCACGGCAGTAGAAGGCACGCCCCGGAGGGAAACCGGCGCGCGCGCCCACGGCGCTGGTCGCCTCGTCGGACATGAACTCGTCGCCGAAGTCATGGAGGGGCCGGGCCACCGCGTCGACGCAGTCGAGGATTTCCATGGGCCAACGATCACGCACCGTGAATCGACAGGACAAGGGGGTCTTTGCTGAGGTGTCCCTTTAGGTAATCTGCCCAGTCATGCTGGACATCCGCCGTCTGCACATGCTGAAGACCGTCGTCGCACGCGGTTCCATCACCGCTGCCGCACAGTCGCTGGGTCTGACCGCCGGGGCCGTGTCCCAGCAACTGGCGGCGCTGCGACGGGAGGTCGGCGTCGACGTGCTGCGCCCCGACGGGCGCACCGTGGCCCTGACCGAGGCGGGGCGGGTGCTCGTCGAGCACGCCGACCGGATCTTCGACGCGGTGCGGGAGGCCGAGAGCGCCGTCGCGGCGGTCAAGGACACCGTCGGCGCCGCCGTCACGCTGGCCGCACTGCCGTCGACCGTGGCCCGCGTCGTGGCGCCCGCGCTGACGGCGCTGGCCGCACGGCATCCCCGGCTCACCGTCACCTGCCTCGTCACCGACCAGGCGCAGCTGCGGGAACTCTCGCTCGGCACCGTCGATGTGGTGCTCGGACAGCGGTATCACCACATGCCCGACGCCACGCCCCGCGGTGTCGTCGCCCATCGGCTGCTCGACGATCCGCTGCTGGTCGTCACCGCGGCGGACCGGTCCGATGGACGCCCCGTCCCCCTGCGGGAACTGGCCGCCCACCGCCTCGTCCTGCCGCCGCCGGACACGGACTGCGGACAGGCCGTCCTGCACGCCTGCCGGCTGGCGGGCCTCACACCGTCCGCGCCCTACGTCACCGCCGACATCGCAGCCCAACTCGCCCTCGCGCGAGCCGGTCTCGCGACCGCGCTCGTCCCTCGGACCGCCATCGAGCCGACCGCGCCCGGCATCCGCACCTCGCCCGTCGAGGACCGTCCGATCCACCGCGAGCTGTTCGCCGCGACGCGCCGGGCGGACACCGCCGACCCCACGGCCAACGCCGTCGTGGCCGCGCTGCGCACGGTCGCGCGGCAGTGAACCGCGCGCGGGACCGGCGGTGGTCGTGCTCCTAGGCCATCTTCTTCGGGCCCGTGCGGGGCAGTCTCGTCGCGCCCGCCGCCGCGAGCAGGCAGAGGCCGAGCACCCACCAGAAGGTGTCGGCGAACGCCTGGGGGACGTCCTGGCCGTGGGCGGTGAGGCGGCTCTGGAGGACCACGGCGAGCAGGGCCGTGCCGAGCGAACCGCCCACCGTGTTCAGGAGGTTGAGCGCTCCCGAGGCGCGCGGGAGCTGGGCGGGCCCGATGCGGCTGTAGACGATGTTCATCACCGGCGCGCCGATCATGGCCATGCCGACGCCGCGTACCGCCAGCGCCACCGCGATCACCGCGTCCGGGGGCTCGTGGCCGAGCTGGGTGAACGGCAGCGTGCCCAGGAGGATCAGCCCGATGCCCGTGACGACGAGAGTGCGCGGGGCGGCCTTGTCGATCGTGCGGTTGACCAGGACCGAGCCGGCCGCCGCGCCCAGCCCCTGCGGGGCCAGGAGCAGCCCCGCCTCGAACGCCGACAGGCCGCGGCCCGTCTGGAAGTACAGCGGCAGCAGGAACATCGTGCCGAACACCGACGCGCCGAGGACGAGCAGCGCGAGCGCGGCGGCCCCGAAGGGCGGGCGGGTGAAGAGGCGGGGGTCGACCAGCGGCGTGCCACGCGTGCGCAGCCCGTGGACGGTGAACCCGGCCAGCATCGCCACGCCCGCCACGATCCCCACCGCGGCCGGCAGCGCGCTGCCGTGGGAGACCTCGGTGAGCCCGTAGACCAGTACGGCGAGGCCGGGCGAGAGCAGCGCCGCCCCGCGCAGGTCGAACGCGGTGCGCTCGGCGGACGGCGGCACGTCCGGCACATGGCGGCGGGCCAGCAGGATCGCCGCCGCGCCGATCGGCAGGTTGACCAGGAACAGCCAGGGCCAGGGCGCCACGCCGAGGATGGAGCCGCCGGCCAGCGGGCCGAGGACCGGTGACAGGAGCGGGACGACCGCCACGACGCTGATCACCCTGCCGGTGCGGCCGGGCCCCGCGATCCGGGCGAGCAGCGCCTGTCCGGTCGCCGGGAGCAGTCCGCCGCCGAGGCCCTGGATCACCCGGAACACGATCAGGCTGGGCGCCGACCAGGCCAGCGCGCACAGCGCCGAGCCGAGCAGGAACACCCCGATGGCTGCGATCCAGGTCCGCCGGCCGCCGAACCGCCCGGCCAGCCAGCCGGACGCGGGCACGGCGCCCACGACGGCCAGCAGGTAGGCGGTGGACACCCACTGGATCTGGGTGACCGAGGCGGTGAACTCCGTCGCCAGGGTGTCGATGCCGACGCTGACGATGGTGGCGTCGATCGTGGCCATGAAGGTGCCGAGCACCAGGATGAACGCGATCCTCAGCAACCCGGCGTCGACCCGCGCGGGCGGCGCCTCCGCCGTGTCGTCGGCGGTCTTGTCGCTCACGAGCGCTCCAGAGGGTCGGACACGTCAGCACCGAGGAGGTCGGACACGTCCGCGTCCATGTGGTCGGCCAGGCCGCGGAGCAGCCCGAGCAGTTCGTCGGCGAGTCCGTCGGCGTCCACTCCGGCGCGGTGGGCGAGTACGCCCGTCCAGCCGTCGCCCTCCGGCATGACCGTCAGGGTGACCGGGTGGTGGGTGGACTCGCGGAAGCGGGTCCCGACGACCGTGAGCCCGGGGGCGGGTTCGCGGAGCCGGTCGGGGTCGACGGGGTAGTTCTCGAAGACCACGAGGCTGTCGAAGAGCCTGCGGCGGCCGGTCAGCCGTTCCAGGTCGGTCAGGGCGACGTGGTGGTGCTCGACCAGTGCCTGCCCGCGGGCCTGGAGGCCGGCGAGCGTCTCCGCGAGCGTGCCGCCGAGCCGTGCTCGTACGGGCACGGTGTTGGCCATCAGGCCGATGATCTCCTCGACGCCCGCCACCTCGGCGGGACGGCAGGCGACCATGGCGCCGAAGCAGACGTCGCCGCGCCCGGAGCGCCGGGCGAGGAGGAGCGACCAGGCGCCCTGGACCAGCGTGTTCCTGGTCAGGCCGTGGCGCGCGGCGAGGTCGGACAGCTCCTTCACCAGGGCCGCGTCGAACTCGATGAGGGTGGGTTCCTGCCAGGCGGGGCCCAGGTCGGCGGCGCTCGCGCCGCCGGTGAGGTAGTCGCCTTCTGGCAGGCCGTCGAGTTCGGCGGCCCACACGTCGAGGTCCGGTTCGTGCTCGGACCGCCGCCGCAGATAGTCGGCGAAGGGCACGGGCGCGGGCAGGGCCGGTTCCTCGCCCCGGACGCGCGCGGTGTAGAGCGCGAACAGTTCGGTGAGGATGCGCGGGGCCGACCAGCCGTCGGACAGGACGTGATGGGTGGTCAGGACGAGGTCGGCGAGGCCGGGGCCGCGCCGGATGACGGTCAGGCGGACGAGCGGCCCCTCGGCGAGGTCGAACGGCTCGGCGAGGTCGGCCGCCAGGACGTCCTCCGCGGGCCCGTCGGAGACCCGGCAGTCGGGGCGCGGGGAGTCCGGGATCACCGCGAGGTCCGCGGGGAAGACGGCGCCCAGGTTCGGGTGCCTGGCCAGAAGGTCGGCGCCCGCGGCGTGCAGGGCGTCGACGTCGAGGTCTCCCTCCAGGGTGAACGCCGACTGGACGGTGTACGGGTCGGGGCGCTCGGTGCGCGAGTGCCGCAGCATCACTTCCTGGAGCGGGGTGAGCGGCTGGACCTCGGCGACCGTGCGGCCTTCGCCGAGCCCCTTGATCTCCGGCGCGGCGGCGACGTCCTGGGCGGCGGTGCGCAGGTGCCCGGCCAGGTCCTCGATCTCGGCGGCGGTGAACAGCGCGGACGGCCAGGTGATCCGGATGCCGAGCGCGTCGTCGCGCACCAGGGCGTTGACCATCAGGGCGTGCGGCAGCGGCAGCGCGCTGGTGCCGCCGGAGCCGAGCGGGTCGGCGTCCGGCGGCGCCTGCCACGCCGTCTCCTGCTCGGGGGCGCCGGGGAACTGCCCGAGGTAGTTCCAGGCGACCTCCGGGCGTACGGGGTCGAGCAGGCCCGCGGAGGTGAGGATGCCGTGGCCGAGGCCGTCGCCCTGGGCCCGCAGCCGCTCCTTGACCGCCTGGACGTCGTCGCCCGCGTCGAGCCGCACGGGGTGGACGGCGGTGAACCAGCCGACCGTCTGGGAGAGGTCGACCCGCGTCGGCCTGCCGTGGCCCTCCAGTGCGACAAGGAGCTCCGGGACGCCGCGCCAGTCGCGTACGGCGCGGGTGAGGGCCGTGAGCAGCACGGCGTCCGGGGTGGTGCGGTGGGCGGCGGGCAGGGTCGTGATGAGGGCGCGGGTCGCCTCGGCGTCGAGCCAGACCTCGTGGTGCGCGGCGGTGGCCGCGGTGTCGCGTGCCGGGTCGAGGGGGTCGGTGAGCGCGGGGGTGGCGGTCATCCGCCGCCAGTGCGGCAGTTCTGCACTCCGGTCGGCGTCGCGCAGGGAGCGTGCCCAGCCGACGAACGACTGGCCGTGCCGGGTGAGCGTGCCGCCCGAGTACGCGTGCTCCACGTCGTCGAGCAGGACGCGCCAGGAGACGCCGTCCACGACCAGGTGGTGGGCGATCAGGACGAGCCTGCCCGGCCGTCCGGGTCCGGCGTCCACCCACAGGGCGCGCAGCAGGGGCCCGGTGCGCGGGTCCATCTCCTCCTGTACGGCGGCCACGTGGGCGTCGATCAGGGGGCGCGGGTCGTCCGTGGCCCGTACGGGTGTCAGGACGTCGGCGGCGGTCACGGCGCCGACCGGCGGGACGCGCAGCACGTCGCCCGCCAGGTGGGCCCGCAGCACGTCGTGCCGGGTGAGGACGGCGTCGAGCACGGCCCGCCAGGTCGCCTCGTCGCCGCCCGCGGGGACGCAGACCTCCACCCACTGGCAGAAGCCGTCGGCGCCGGTGCCCGCGCGCTGGAGCAGGTCGCGCATGACGGGGGTGAGCGGCGCGTCGCCGGTCGCGGGCGCCGTACCGCCGTCCAGGGTGCGGGCGCGGGCGGCGATGCCCGCGACCGTCTCACCCTCGAAGACGTCCCTCGCGGTCAGGCCGAGCCCCTTGCGGCGGGCCCGCGAGACCACTTGCAGCGACACGATGCTGTCGCCGCCGATGGTGAAGAAGGCGTCGTCGGGGCCGATGTCATCGGTGCCGAGGACGTCGCGGAAGACGCCGAGCAGCACGGCCTCGGCCTCGGTGGCCGGTTCACGCCGTGCGGCGCCGGCGGTCTCCGGGGCGGGCAGGGCGCTCTGGTCGAGCTTGCCGCCGGGGGTCAGCGGCAGCCGGTCGATGGGCACGAGCGCGGTCGGCACCATGTGGTCCGGCAGCTCCTCCGCCAGGTACGCGCGCACCCGGGCGGTGTCCAGGTCGGCGTCGTCGGTCGGGATGACGTACCCGATGAGCCGGTCGTCCCTGACGATCACCGCGCCGGCGCGGACGTCGGGGTGGCGGGTCAGCGTGGACTCGATCTCGCCCAGCTCGACGCGGAAGCCGCGGATCTTGACCTGGTGGTCGACGCGGCCGAGGAAGACGAGCTGTCCGTCGGGCCGCCGGCGCACGAGGTCGCCGGTGCGGTACATCCGCTTCCCCGGTGTGCCGAAGGGGTCGGCGACGAACGCCGAGGCGGTCAGTCCCGGGCGGCCGAGGTAGCCGCGGGCCACGCCGGGGCCGCCGAGGTACAGCTCGCCCGTGACGCCGGCGCCGACGGGCTGGAGGCCGCCGTCGAGCACGTAGGCGCGGACGTTGGGGTCGGGGCGGCCGATCGGCAGCGGGCCGGGGTCGTCCGGGTCGTAGTGCCAGGTGACGGCGTTGATGGTGACCTCGGTGGGGCCGTAGGCGTTGAAGAGCGCCTTGCGGCCGGTTCCCCAGCGGCGCGCCAGCTCGGGGTCGAGCCGCTCCGCGCCGACGACGAAGAACACGTCGGGGTCGACCGTGCGGTCGTCGGGCATGGCGGCCAGGAACGACGGCAGCAGGTTCACGCCGGTGACGCGGTGTTCGACGATGTAGTCGAGCAGTTCGTCGCCGGGGACGCGCACCTCCTCGGGGGCGATCACGGAGGTGCCGCCGGACAGGAGCGGCACCATGGTCTGCCAGAACGCCACGTCGAAGCTGGTCGAGGCGAAGTGCAGGTACCGGTCGTGCTCGGTGACCCCGACGACCTCCTCCTGGAGCGCGATCAGGTCCGGCACGCCCCGGTGGGTCACCCCGACGCCCTTGGGACGCCCGGTGGTGCCGGAGGTGTAGATGACGTACGCGAGCGCGTCGTCGGTGAGCCTGGCGCGCGCCTCGGCCGGGTCGGTGCCGGGCATCGACGCGAGCGTGGCGGGGTCGTCGAGCCGCAGTACGGGGATGTCGCGGGCGGAGGGGACGTCGGCGCCGGTCGTCACGGCGGCGGCCGGGACGATGTCGTCGAGCATGTACGCGAGGCGTTCGCGCGGGTAGCTCGCGTCCATCGGCACGTACACCGCGCCCGCCTTGGCCACGGCGAACAGCGCCACGGTCATCTCGATGTCCCGTCCGAGCAGCACGGCCACCGGGTCCTGCGGCCGTACGCCGCGCCGGATCAGCGCGTGGGCGAGCCGGTTGGCCTCGCGGTCGAGTTCCGCGTAGGTGAGGCTGCGGTCGCGGCAGACCAGGGCCTCGGCGTCGGGCTTGTGGCGGACCCGGGCGGCGAACTCCGCCAGCCAGTGGCCGCGTTCCTTGGCGGCGACGGTCTCGGTGCCCGAGCGCAGTGCCCGCTCGCGCTCGGCGGGGTCGAGCGCGGGCAGCCGGAGCGCGGGCCGCGCCGGGTCGTCGACGATCTCCCGCAGGAGGTTGACCAGCCAGCGGCCGTAGTCCTCCACGGTCGACTCGGTGAAGGCGCGCGGCTGGTAGCCGAGGCCGATGGTGATCTCGTCGTCGGGGATGACGATGACGGTCAGCGCGTAGTGCGTGGCGTCGGTGATGTCCACGCCCGCCAGGTCGAGGCCGGGGGCGAGCGGGGTGCGCTTCCTGCTGGACAGCGGGAAGTTCTCCATCACCAGCATGGTGTCGAAGAGTTCGCCGACGCCGGTCGCCCGCTGGATCTCGGGCAGGCCGACGTGGTGGTGGTCGGCGAGCGCCACGCTCTCGGCGTGCACGTCCGCGAGGAGGTCGGCGGCGGTGCGGTCCGGGGTGTGCCGCACGCGCACCGGGATGGTGGTGCCGAGCTGGCCGATCATCGACTCGACCCCGTCGACCTCGGCGGGCCGCCCGGAGACCGGGCAGCCGAACACGACGTCACGGCTCCCGGTGAGCCTGCCGAGCAGCAGGCCCCAGGCCGTCTGGAGCACCGTGGTCAGGGTGACGCCCCGCTCACGGGCGAACGAGCGCAGCCGGTCGCTGAACTCCTGCCCGAGTCCGACGCTGACGCGGCCGGGCCGCTCGACGCCGGTCCCGGTGCTCGCGGGCGCGAGGCGCGTCGCCTCGTCGACGCCGGCCAGGGCGTCCCGCCACACGTTCAGCGACGCCTCGCGGTCGCGGCCCGCGAGCCAGCGGAAGTACTCGGACAGCGGCGGGGCGACGGGGGCCGCGGGCCCGCCGCTCAGTTCGGCGTAGAGGGCGAGGAGGGTGCGGCCGACCAGCGGCATCGACCAGCCGTCGAGCAGGGCGTGGTGGTTGGTGATGACCAGCTTGTGCTCGGCGGGGCCGACGCGGGAGAGCAGGAAGCGGAGCAGCGGTGGCCGTGCCGGGTCGAAGGGGCGCGCGAGTTCGGCGCGGACGGCGTCCTCGAACCGGTCGTCCCGCCGGAAGTCCAGGGCGACGTCGGCGGGGATCACCTGCACCACGTCGTCCCCGGCCTGGGCCAGGTACACGCGCAGGGCGGGGTGGCGGCGCAGGAGTTCACGCGCGGCCTCGGCCATCCGCTCCGGCACCAGCTCGCCGACGAGGGTCGTCACGGCCTGGACGACGTAGACGTCCGTTTCGGGGTCGTCGCGGACCAGGGTGTGGAAGGAGAGCCCGACCTGGAGGGGTGTGGCGGGCAGGACGTCGGCGATACGGCCGGCGCCGTCGGTGTGTTCGAGTACGTCGATGGCGGCCTGGTCGAGGCCGACCAGCGGCAGGTCCGAGGGGGTGAGCCCGCCCGAGGTGTGCCTCGCGTGCTCGGCCAGCGCCTCCAGGGCCCTGCCCCAGGCCTCCTGCAGCGCCTCGACGGCGTCGGCGCCGAAGACCTCGGTCGCGGCCGTCCACTCGACGGCGAGCCGGGGCGCGCCCTCCTCGTGGACGAAGCAGTTGAGGGCGAGGACCTGCTCCAGGGCCTTGGCGTCCGGTTCGGTCACCGCGAAGGCGTCCCGCTCCGGCAGCCGCCAGCCGGCCGCGGCGAGCGGGGCGAACCGGCCGAGGTAGTTCAGGAGCACGTCCGGTGCCGGCACGTTCCTGAACTCCTCGTCGACCGCCGGGTCCAGGCAGCGCAGCACTCCGTAGCCGATGCCGCCGTCGGGGACGGCGCGCCGGGCCTCCTTGGCCGCGCGCAGCACCCGGCCGGCGTCGCCGGCCGCGGGGACGCGCACCGGGTACTCGCTGGTGAACCAGCCGACGGTGCGGGCCAGGTCGAGGTGTTCGCGGCCGTGGCCCTCCATGGTGACGGTCAGCGCGTCGCCGTCGACGCCGTGTTCGCGCAGGGCCAGGACGAGCACGGCGAGGAGCACTTCGTCGACGCCGGCGCGGTAGGCCGCGGGCAGGGTCGTCAGCACCGCCTCGGTGGCCTCGGGCGAGGCGACGGTGACCGAGCGGTGGGCCGTGGCGACGGTGTCCCGCGCCGGGTCGAGGCGTCGTGCGCCGATACGGGTCGCGGAGGCGAGGGCGGTGCGCCAGTGGTCGAGTTCGCCCCGGCGCGCTCCGGTGCGGCCCTGCTCGTCGAGGAGCCGTGCGTGGCGCCGCCAGGACGTACCCGCCGGGTCGAGGGCGCCCCCCGTGCAGGCGGTGTGCAGGTCGGGCAGGAGGACCCGCCAGGACACGCCGTCCATGGCGAGGTGGTGCACGACGACGACGAGCCGGTCGGGTTCGCCCTCGCGGGTGCGGACGAGGGCCACGCGCAGCAAGTCGCCCGTGAGCGGGTCGAGTTCGGCGGCGAGGTTCCGGGCGAGCGATGCCACGTCCGCGGCGCCGACCTCGCGCACGTCGGCCGGCACGGTGCCGCGCGGCAGCACCTCCAGGCAGTCGGCCACGCGCAGGCGCAGCGCGTCGTGGTGGTCGAGCACGGTGCGCACGCCCGCCACGAGGTCGGTCACGGCGAGTCCGTCGACACGCAGGGCGGTCCACTGGGCGTATCCGGCGACGGTGCCGACGTCCGGGTGGGGGTCGAGCAGGCCGCGCACGATCGGCGGTGCGGGCACGGGCCCGGTCGCGTCGTCCACCTGCTCCGTGGCGTTCTCCACCGGCTTCGCGGAGGCCGCGAGGGCGGCGAAGCTGCGGCGGGCGAGGAGGTCGCGCGGCCGCAGTGCGATGCCCTTGGCCCGCAGCCGGCTGCTGATGGTGATGGCGGTGATGCTGTCGCCGCCCAGGGCGAAGAAGTCGTCGTCCACGCCGACCCGGTCGGTCTCGAAGACCTCGGCGAGGACGGCGCAGAGCAGCCGCTCGTTGTCGGTGCTCGGCTCGCGGCCGCCGCCGGACGACGCGGGCGCGGGCAGGGCGGCGCGGTCGAGCTTGCCGTTGGTGGTGACGGGGAGTTCGTCGAGGACCACCACGGCCGCGGGGACCATGTGCTCCGGCAGCCGCTCGGCGAGCCGGGCGCGCACCGCTTCGGCGGTGACCGAGGTGGAGACGACGTAGCCGACGAGGCGGCCACCGCGCACGGCCGCGGCCGCCGAGGTGACGCCGGGGACCGCGCCGAGGGCGGCCTCGACCTCGCCGGTCTCCACGCGGTGGCCGCGGATCTTGACCTGGCCGTCGCCGCGGCCCAGGTACTGAAGGCCGCGTCCCGGCACCCAGCGGCCGAGGTCGCCGGTGCGGTACATGCGCGCTCCCGGCGCGCCGAAGGGGTCGGCGACGAAGCGCTCGGCGCTCGCCCCCGGCCTGCCGAGGTAGCCGCGGGCCAGGTGCGGTCCCGCCAGGTACAGCTCGCCCGCTGTGCCGTGCGGGACCGGTTGGAGGGCGTTGTCCAGGAGGTGGACGCGGGTACCCGCGAGGGGGTGGCCGATGGTCGGCTCCTCGCCGTCGACGCGCGCGACGGTGCTGGTCACGGTGGCCTCGGTGGGCCCGTACATGTTGCGCGCGTTGATGCCCGCCTCGGTGATACGGCGCCACAGGGCGGGCGGGGTGGCCTCGCCGCCGAGGACGAGGAGCCGGGGCCGCAGGCCGAGGAGGCCGTTGTCGAGCAGGGGGGCGGCCATCGACGGCGTGGTGTCGATGATGTCGATGCCGTCGCGGACGTACGCGGCGAGCAGGTCGTCGGCGTCGCGGGTGGTCTCGGCGTCGTACACGTGGAGTTCGTGGCCGCAGAGCAGCCAGATCAGGTGCTCGAAGGCGGAGTCGAAGGCGAAGGAGTAGGTGTGCGAGGCGCGCAGGCGTCGGCCCGCGGTCCGCTCGACCTCGGCGACGACCGTGGAGCGCTGGTGGTGCAGGAGGGCGGCGAGGCCGCCGACCCGGCCGAGGACGCCCTTGGGGCGGCCGGTCGAACCGGAGGTGTGGATCACGTAGGCGAGGTGTTCGGGGTGGCGGGGCGCGGCGAGGTCGGCGGCCGTGAGGGGTGCGCCGGACAGCGTCGCGGCCTCGTCGAGCAGGGCGGCCCACGGGAGTCCGTCGACCGTGCCGTCGGTCACGACGAGCGCGGGGCGGGTGTCGGCGATCAGCTCGCGCAGCCGCTCGGCGGGGTGGGCGGCGTCCAGCGGCAGGAACGCGGCGCCCGCGTCCATGACGGCGAGGAGGGCGACGACGGCGTCGGCGGAGCGGGGCAGCGCGAGGGCCACCACGTCGTCGGGGCCGATGCCGCGGGCCCGCAGCGCACGGGCGAGACGGTGTACGCGGCTCGCCAGCTCCCCGGCGGTGTACCGCTCGTCGCCGCAGAGGAGGGCGGTGCGGCCGGGGTCGGCGGCGGCCATCGCGTCGAAGGCGGCCGGCACGTCCACCGGGGTGCCCGGCAGGGCGGGCGGCGTCCGGTCGGCGAGGATGCCGTCCGCGTCGTCGGTCAGGGCGATCCGCCCCACCGGCAGGCCGTCGGTGAGCCCGGTGAGCAGGGCGCGCAGACCGGCCAGCTTGGCGTCGACGGCGGCCTGGTCGCTGGTGCGCGCGTCGACCTCGAAGCCGAACAGGAGGCCGCCGTCGCGGGTCGGCAGGACGCTCAGGCCCATGTCCTCCGGCGGGCCGCCGGCGACGTTGCGCATGACGCCGGTGGCGCCCGCGAAGTCGAGGGTGAGGTCGAACGCCTTGAGGTTGACGCCGCGGCCGTGCAGCAGCGCGCCCGCGCCGGGCACGCCGAGGTCACGCGGCAGGTCCTCGCCCCGGTAGCGCTGGTGGTCGCGCATCTCGCGCATGGCGTCGGCGACGCGCCGGCCCACCTCGGCGAGGCCGTCCTCGGGGCGCACGGTCACCCGCAGGGGCAGCACGTTGACGGCCATGGCGGGGGTGCGCAACTCGGTGGAGCCCGTACGGCACATCAGCGGCAGCGCGAAGACCACGTCGGCGCCGCCGAGGACCCGGTGCAGGAACGCGGCGTATCCGGCGATCAGCGCCTCGCCCCAGGTGACGCCCGCGCGGTCGGCGAACGCGCGCAGCCGTGCCGTCTCCTCGGGCGGCAGGACGGCGCGGGCGGTCAGGGTGCGGTCGGGCGGGCCCGCGGCCGTGTCGGTGTCGCCGAGTTCGGGGAGCGGGGTGAACCGCTCGACCCAGTAGGCGCGGTCCTCGGCGAAGCGGTCGCTCGCGCGGTACTCCTGGTCGGCGGCGACGAGGGCGGCGAAGTCCCCGAAGGCCGAGGGCCGGGGCTCGGCGCCGCGCACGAGGGCCGTGTAGCGGGCGGCGGTGCGGCGGGCGAGCATCGCGGCGGTGTAGCCGTCGAAGATCAGGTGGTGGCCGAGCTGGGTGTACCAGACCTCGTGGTCGGAGAGCTTGATGACGGTCCGCGCGTACAGCGGCCGGTCCACCATCCCGCGGCACGCCTCGCCCGCCCGCGCCCGCTCGGCCGTGACGAACGCGTGCGCCGCGGCACGGGGGTCCACCTCGCCGCTGAGGTCGACGACCCGGGGCGGCTCGACCGGCTCGTCACCGACCCGCTGGCGCGGGCCTTCCGGCGTGTCGTACACCCGCAGACGCAGCGTCTCGGCCTCTTCGGTGGTGGCCCGCACGGCCTCCACCAGCGCGTCGACGTCGACCGGCGTACCGTCTCCGCTGCCGCCGCCGTCCGTGCCGCTCGCGCCGCCGGATATCTCGATGACGTCGCCGACGACGTAGTACGGCGAGTCCGGTTCGAGGCGTTGGGCGTTCCAGATGCCCTGCTGGGCGCTGGTCAGGGCGAGCAGTCGGTCCGAGGACGCGCCTGTGGTGCTCAAGTCACTCTCCTTGCAGGGTGGGGACGACCATCGGCGTGTCCGTCACCGGGTCGGGGACGACGATGCTCGGCAGGTCGAACACGTCCTTGATCAGCGCGGCGTCCACCACGTCGGTGGGGTCGCCCTCGGCGACGATCCGGCCGTCCTTCATGGCCACCAGGTGGTCGGCGAAGCGGCACGCCTGGTTGATGTCGTGCAGCACGGCGATGACCGTGCGGCCCTCGTCGCGCAACTTTGCGAGCAGGCCGAGGAGTTGGTACTGGTGGGTGATGTCCAGGAACGACGTCGGCTCGTCCAGGAGCAGGTAGGGCGTCTCCTGGGCGAGGACCATCGCCATCCACACCCGCTGGCGCTGGCCGCCGGACAGTTCCTGGACGGGGCGGTCGCCCAGGTCGGCGACGCCCGCGGCCTCCATGGCGCCGGTGACGGCGTCCTCGTCGGCCGCCGACCACAGGGCCAGCATCGACTGGTGGGGGAAGCGTCCGCGGCCCACCAGCTGGCGGACCTTGATGTCGTCGGGGGCCAGCGGGTCCTGCGGCAGGAAGCCGAGCTGCTTGGCCAGCGCCTTGGCGGGGTAACCGCCGACCTCGCGGCCGTCCAGCTCCACCTGCCCCGACGCGGGGCGCAGCAGCCGCACGAGCGCGCGCAGCAGGGTGGACTTGCCACAGGCGTTGGGCCCCACGATGGCGGTGAACGCGCCGTCGGGCACATCCAGGTCCAGCCGTGTGGAGACCACCCGGTCTCCGTAGCGCAGGGTGATGTCCCGCGCGGTCAGGCGTGCGCTCACGCGCGCCTCACCTCCTTGGTCAGCAGCCAGATCAGGTAACAGCCGCCGATCGCGGTGCTCACCACGCCGACGGGGAGGGCGACGGGCGCGAGGAGCATCTGGGCGATCAGGTCGGCTCCTTGGAGCAGCACGGCGCCGGTCAGCGCGGCGGGCAGCAGCGGTACGCCGGCGGCGCCCGCGAGCCTGCGGCCGATCTGCGGGGCGGCGAGGGCGACGAACACGATGGGTCCGGTCACGGCGGTCACCGTGGCCGTGCAGCCGACGCCGACGAGGACCATGAGCAGCCGCAGCCGGTCGAGGCGGACCCCGGTGGACGAGGCGACCGCGTCACCGAGCGACGCCTGGTGCATGGCGTGCGCCTGGGTGGCCAGCACGACGAGGAGCACGCCGATCACGGTGAACGGGATGCCGAGGTCGTCCCAGCCGACGCCGTTGAGCGAGCCCGCGCTCCAGCCGACGGCGGCGATCGCCACCTCCAGTTCGGCGCGGAGCACGATCCAGGAGTTGACGGCGGTCACCATCGCGTTGACGGCGATGCCGATCACCACCAGGCGGAGCCCGGAGAAGCCCTTGTCGAACGAGAGCAGGTAGATCGTGGCGGCCACGACGAGTCCGCCCGCCACCGAGCCGACGGCCAGTTGGGCGGAGGTGCCCGACAGGACGGTGAGGGCCACCAGGGCGCCGGAGTAGGCGCCCGCGTCGAGGCCGATGACGTCGGGGCTGCCCATCGGGTTGCGGGTCAGGTTCTGGAAGATGGCCCCCGCGACGCCGAGCGCGGCGCCGAAGACCAGCGCGGCGAGGACGCGCGGGAGGCGCCAGTCCTGGATGACCACGGAGGGGTCGGCGCCGCTCAGCGCGGCGAACACCTCGCCGGGGCTCGACCAGGAGGCGCCGTAGCAGAGCCCGAGCAGGCCGAGGCCCAGCATCAGGGCGACGAGCACGGCGACGAGGATGATCGTGCGGCGTTGGACCCTGATCCGGCCGCGCACCAGCGGTACGAGCGCGGTCACAATGATCCCTCCCCGAAGCGGCGGACGGCCCAGATGAGCATGGGGCCGCCGAGGAACGCGGTCACGACGGCCACCGGCACCTCGCCGGTGGGCAGCAGCACCCGGGAGCCGATGTCGGCGACGAGCAGCAGGATCGGGCCGAGGACCATCGAGTGGAGGACCAGCCAGGGCACCGAGCCCGCGGCGATCCTGCGGACGAGGTGCGGCACGATGAGGCCGACGAAGAGGATCGGCCCGGCCACCGCCGTCGCCGCGCCGCTGAGCACGGTGATGAGGACGAGCGTGATGGCCCGTACGCGGTTCACCTCGGCGCCCAGAGTGTGCGCCACGCTCTCGCCCATGGTCAGGGCGTTGAGCGCCCTGCTCAGCGCGAGGGCGCCCACCAGGCACACCACGATGGCGGTCAACGGCCAGACGAGCGGCGCCTGTTCGCGGGCGGCGAGCGAGCCGACCGACCAGAACCGGTAGACGTCGAAGACGTCGGGGAGCATCAGCCGCATGCCGAGCGCGACGCCGGTGAGAACGGCGGTCAGGGCCACGCCGGTCAGGACGAGACGCAGCGGCGAGCGGCGCCCGACGGTGGCGACGAGCAGCGCCGCGAGCACCGAACCGAGGACCGCGCAGCCCAGCTGGCCCGCCTGACCGGCCGCGAAGCCGAGCCCGGAGCCGAGGGTGATGGCGAACCCGGCGCCCGCGGTGACGCCGAGGACGCCGGGTTCGGCCAGCGGGTTGCGGGCCAGCGTCTGGATCAGCGCGCCCGCCACCGCGAGGGCGGCGCCCACGGCGACGGCGAGCAGCGCGCGGGGCGCCCGGACGTCACGCACGATGACGTGGTCGTCGGTGCCCTGGTGGTCGAGCAGGGCGCGCACGACGTCGACGGGCGAGATGGAGCGGGCGCCGACGCCGACGCTGACCACGGCGATCGCCGCGAGCAGCACGAATCCGCCGATGAGCAGCCCTGCCTGGGGCACGCCCCGCTGTGTCGTCGCCGCCCCCGTCGTGCGGCCTGCGGCGGTCACGACTTCAGCAGCGGCGCGAACGACTCGTCGATCGCGTCCAGGGTCTGCATGGCCTGCCCGTAGGTCGCGGCCTCGGTGTAGCGGATCGGGAAGGTCTTCTTGGCCTTGACGGCCGAGAGGTTCTTCCAGAGCTTGGAGTCCATGACGTACTTCACCGACTCGGGGACGCTGCCGTCGGCGTTGACGGAGTAGGTGATGGCGTCGGCCTCGGCGAGCCCGTCGGGCAGTTCCTCCAGGGAGGGGTACTCGCTGACCGCGCGCGAGCCGGGGCCCGGCTTCTTGACCTTGCCGTAGTACGTCGCGCCGACGTCCTCGGCGATGTTGGTGCCCCACGAGCCGCCGAACTCGCGCTGGAAGGTGCCCTTGGCGACCTCTCCGTACGCGCCGATGTGGCCCAGCTTCAGGTCGGGCAGCACGTTCTTGTACTTCTTGGCGAGGCCCGCGGCCTTGTCCTCGTACGCCTTCTGCGTGGCGTCGAACTTCTTGAGCGCGCCCGCGGCGTCGGCCTGCTTGCGGGACTGCTCGCGCCAGGCGGACGGCACGGTCGGGCCGATGGCGACGACGGGCGCGATGGACTTCAGGCGCTGCATGTCGATGTCGCCGAGGACGGGGGCCGGCACGCCGATGACGATGAGGTCGGGCTCGGCCTCGGCGATGGCCTCGTAGTTGGTCTCGGCCGCCTGCTCGCCCGCCACCTTGGAGAGCTTCTTGTAGGTGGCCAGGTCCTTCTTGCTCATCATCGGCTCGCCGCGCTTCCACGACGAGATGCCGACGAGCGGCGCTTCCGCCTCGATCATGACGGGCACGGCGTAGCCGGTGGCGACCACGCGCTTGGGGTTCGCCGGGATCTTGATCTTGCCGTTGTCGGCGGCGAAGGTCCGGGTCCTGGCGTCCCCGGCCTTGTCCGAGCCGCCGTCGGAGGACGAGCCGCAGCCGGTGACGACCAGGGCGAGCGTCACGGCGCCCGCCAGGGCCGAGGATCTGCGGAGGGGCATGGTGCGTACGGACATGGGTGACTCCTTGGTTCGGGTGGGGAAGAGCGGTGCGGGGACGTCGGTCCGCAGGTGCGGGAGGGAAGCGGGTCAGTGGTCGTCGTCGAAGTCGGCGACGCCCCGCTTCCAGTAGCCGGTGATGCCGACGTCGGCCTTGTCCAGGCGCAGTTCGTCGCGGACCCAGCGGCGCAGCGGCTTGATCTGCCCCGCCTCCCCCGCGGCCCACACGTACAGCCGCTCGCCCTCGGGCACGGTCACCCCGGTCACGGCCCGCGCGAGGGCGTCGCCGGTGCCGGGGGCACGGTCGCCGCGGTGCAGCCAGTGCACCTCGAAGCCGTCGGGCGCGGAGAGCTCGATCTCCTGCGTGGCGTCGGCGACCTCGATGAACGCCCAGCCCTTGGCCGTGCGGGGCAGTTCTTCGAGCCACCGCGCGATGGCGGGCAGTGCCGTGATGTCACCCGCGAGCAGGTAACGGTCGTACGTGTGCGGGACGATGAGGCCGCCGGGCGGCCCCGCGAGGTGGATGACGGCGCCGGGCTCGACGGCGGACGCCCAGTCGGACGCGAGGCCGCCGTCATGCGGGGCGATGTCGATGTCGATCTCGGCGGTGGCCGGGTCGTAGCGGCGGACGGTGTACTCGCGCGAGGTGGGCGAGGGCCGCGGCCAGCGCAGCATCGTCCCGTTCTGCTCGGGCAGGCGCAGGGAGCCGTCCGGTTCGGGGAAGATGAGTTTCACGTGCTCGTCGGGGGCGTGGGCCTCGAAGCCCTGCGCGCCGGGGCCGCCGAGGGTCACGCGCAGCAGACCGGAGCCGACCATGGCGGTGCGCACGACCTCGGTGGCGCGCACCTGGATCGGGTAGCCGACCTTCTCGGCGTGCCGGCCCGCGCGGACCTCGGCGATCCGCTCCAGGTGGCGGTGCCTGTGGTCCTCGCGCGTCATGCCTCACGGCCCGTCAGGAGCGCGGTCCAGTGCCCCAGTTCGGGCCGCTCGGCGAGGTCGGGGAACTCCACGGCGCCCGCGCCCGCCGCGCGCCAGCGCTCGATCAGCATCATGATGCGCACCGAGTCCAGACCGTGGTCGAGCAGGTTGTCGTCGGGGCCGAGCTCGGCGGGGTCGCAGTCGAGGAGCCCCGCGACGTCGGCGCGTATCCGCTCGGGCGACAGGGTCTGGTTCATCGGTGCTCCTGCGAGGCTTCGGCGCCGTCGGCGGGGTCGGCGCGGCGGCGGTGGGTGGATCGCGGCGCCCCAGCGCGGTGCGACGGCTCGCACGTCTGGTCATGGCGCAGCGCGGGGAGTTCGGACGCGTCCGGTGTACGCGGACCTCCGCGCGGTCGGACGCCTCCGGCGTGCGGTCACGTCACGGTGCGGCGGACGCCCCCACCGCACGAGGCGACGAGAACCACCGATCCGCCGCACGGGCCGCATCCGCTCCCCCTTGGCTAGGCAAGGCTAACCTAACTAAACGCGCGGAGCGCACGCAACCGATCACGCGACGCCCCCCGCATCACCCTTTGCCCCTCTTTGAGTTATCCGCTTGCCCCTCTTTGGGTTATCCGCCCATGAACAGCATGGTTCCGTCGGGCCCGGCGGCCTCGACGCGGGCGCCGTGTTCGACGGTGCGGCTCACGGTGCAGTACTTCTCGTGGGTCAGGCGGATGGCACGTTCGAGCGCCTCGGCGGTGTCCGCGTCCCCCTCGGGCAGGTCGAGTTCGTAGGAGACGCGGACCATGCCGACGCGGCCTTCGTCCTCGGGGCGGGACACCGACTCCACGACGACGCGCAGAGCGTCGTGGTCGACGGCGCGGGCGGTGCGGTCCACGACGAGTCCGCCGCAGCCGCCGAGCGCGGCGAGGAGCAGTTCGACGGGGGTGAAGGAGGGCTGGGCCCCGGGGTCGTCGGCGGCGGCGACGCGGACCTCGGCGCCGCGGTCGTTGCGGGCGGTCCAGTCACGTTCGCCGTTGCGTACGGCTTCGATGCGGTAGTCGGCCATGGCGGAACGGTAACCACGACCGGGCCCCGCATCACGCAGGCCGGTCCGAGGCCGCGGCGCGCGAAGTCGCCGGGCGGGGCGCGGGAGTGACGGACCGGCAGCGGCTCGGCGGGGCCGTCGGGCCCGCACACGGGCGGTGGGGAGCCCGCGTGCCCCACACACGCGGACTCCCCGTTGTGCGCCCCTTCCCCCAGCAGCCGTCGCCGGGAGCGAGCGGCGGCCGCGGTGGTGATTCTGCCGAGAACGCGCGCGGATCTCATCCCGCACCCGCGACTTTCGGTAACCTTGTGTGTTCAAGGAGTGGCGAGAAGTGACGGATGTGGGGCCGCGGACGCGTTGCGGCGGCCCACCGGGCGCACGGCCGCCCCATACAAATACCGCCGGGTGGCGTGAATGCCCCGCTCGCAGCCAGACCGGAACTGGGCGTCTCGGGGTCCGCGCGAGGCCCGGTCCGGCGTCAGTCGCGGGCCAGCAGTCCCTCGCGCAACCGCAAAAGCGTCCGGGAGAGCAGCCGTGACACGTGCATCTGCGAGATGCCGAGGACGGCGCCGATCTCCGCCTGGGTCATCTCCTGGCCGAAGCGCATCTCGATGATGCGGCGCTCCCGCTCCGGCAGGTCGGCGAGGAGCGGCGCCAGGGCGTGCAGGTGCTCGAACGCGTCGATGGCGGGGTCGGTGTCGCCCATGACGTCGGCGAGCGAACGGCCGCCCCGGTAGGTCTCCCCCTCGTCGCCCAGGCCCTGCGGGGCGTCCAGGGACCCCGCGGCGTACCCGTTGGCGGCCATGATGCCCTCCAGCGCCTGTTCCTCGGTCACCCCGAGGTCGGCGGCCAGCTCCTTGACCGTCGGCTCACGGCCGAGCGCGGAGGAGAGCCGCTCCTGGGCCACGGCCAGCTGGGAGCGGAGCTCCTGGAGCCTGCGCGGGACGTGCACGGCCCAGCTGGTGTCCCGGAAGTAGCGCTTGATCTCCCCGAGGACGCAGGGGACGGCGAACGAGACGAACTCGGAGCCGCGGTCCACGTCGTAGCGGTCGATGGCCTTGATCAGCCCCACCGTGCCGACCTGCACGATGTCCTCCATGTGCCCGTTGCCGCGGTTGCGGAAGCGGCCGGCCACGTAGTGCACGAGCGAGAGGTTCATCTCGATCAGGGTGTCGCGCGCGTACCGGTGCTCGGGCGTGCCCTCCGGCAGGTCCCGCAGCCGCTCGAAGAAGAGCTTCGACAGCTCCCGCGCGTCCTTCGGGGCGACCTGGCCCGCGTCGTCGATCCGGGGCAGCTCGCCGGCCTCCTGCCGGGCCGGTCCCGGCGCCTCCGGCCGGAGCGGCACGGCGGCCTCACCTCGCGTCGGCGCGGCGGCCTCACCCGGCGTCGCCTCAGCGGCCTCGGTCCCTGCCCCGGTCGGCGCGGCGGCCTCACCCGGCGTCGCCTCAGCGGCCTCGGTCCCTGCCTCGGTCGGCGCGGCGGCTCCCGTCCCGGTCGGCGCGGCAGCCTCGCCCGGCGTCGCCTCAGCGGCCCCGGCCCCGGTCGGCACACCGGTCCCTGCCCCGGCCCCGGTCAGGATGGCTGCCTCGGTCGGCACGGCGGCTCCGGCCCTGGCCTCGGTCGGCGCGGCGGCCTCCCTCGGCGTCGCCTCAGCGGCCTCGGTCCCGGTGGGCACGGCGGTCCCTGCCCCGGCCCCGGTGGGCACGCCGGTCCCTGCCCCGGCCCCGGTCGGCGCGGCGGCTCCGGTCCCGGTCGGCACGGCGGCCTCGCCCGGCGTCGCCTCAGCGGCCCCGGCCCCGGCCCCGGTCGGCACCGCGGCCCCCGTCCCGGTCGGCACCGCGGCCGCGGTCCAGGGCCCGCCCGCCGGTTCGGTCGCCTCGTCCACACCGGCCGTTCGAAGAAACATGCTTCCGCTCGCCTCCACGCTCATGACTCACACCTCCTCGATCCGCGCACCCGCGGCGACCGAAGCCCGCACCCGTCCTCCTGCGGTCCCCGGTGTGATTCCGCGGGCGGAGGGGCGTCCACCGGGTCTTTCCTCACCCGTCCGCGGGACCAAAGCCACCTCTCCCCCGGTCCCGAAGACCTGCCCGCCCGGCAGCCCGCGCCCGCCGGGCGGGATCGTGACGGCGGTGTGAGACTGCCTCTGAGGTGGTGAACACAGATGTCGAGTCCGTCCGGCGTGCCAGGCCCCGGAGAGCAGTTCCTGGAACAGTTGCTCACCGCCGTCCACGCGGCGCCCGCGCTGGAGCTTCCCGACGTGGTCCACCGCTTCGCCGACGCGGCGGGCCTCGACCGGATCGACCTGTACCTGGTCGACCTCCAGCAGCGCTGTCTGGTGCCGCTGGCCGACGGGCCGAGCACCCTCGGCGTGGACAGCTCCGTCGCCGGTTCGGCCTACCGAGCCCATGAGCTGCGCGTGGAGGAGAGCGCCCACGGCCGGCTCACCGCCTGGCTGCCATTGATCGACGGGGTGGAGCGGCTGGGCGTCATCGGCGTCACGGCGCCGGCCCTGGACGGCACGGTGCTGCGCCACTGCCGGGTGCTGAGCTCCATCCTGGCCATGGCGATCACCTCGAAGCGGGCGTCGAGCGACAGCTTCGCGCGGCGCACCAGGTCCCAGAACATGCAGCTGCCCGCCGAGATGCTCCGGGCCTTCCTGCCCCCTCGTACGATCGGCAACGCCCACGTCGTCTCCACCGCGGTCCTCGAACCGGCGTACGAGATCGGCGGCGACGTCTTCGACCACTCCCTGACCCGGTCCACCCTGCACGTGGCGATCCTCGACGCCATGGGGCACAACCTCGCCTCGGGCCTCACCACCGCCGTGGCCATGGCGGGGTGCCGCAACGCCCGGCGGGCCGGGGTCGAGCTGCCCTCGCTCGTGGAGAAGATCCAGGAGGCGATCGCCCAGTGGCTGCCCGAGCAGTTCTGCACGGGCATCCTCGCCCAGCTCGACCTGGCCACGGGCATCCTGCGGTGGTGCAACTGCGGCCATCCGGCGCCCCTGCTCATCCGGGACCACCGGGTGCTCGACCACGCCCTCGAACGGCCGCCGCAGCCGCCGATGGGGACGCCCGCGTCGCTGGCCGACGTCGACTGGGTCGTCCACAAGGAGCCGCTGCAGCCGGGTGACCGGGTGCTGATGTACACCGACGGCGTCACCGAACTGCGCACCGGGAACGGCGGTGAGTTCGGCCTCCAGCGGTTCGTGGACAGCATCATCCGGTCGACCGCCGCGGGCGAACGGCCGCCGGAGGCCCTGCGTCAGCTCATCCACTCCATCCTCGACCGGCAGGACAACCAGCTCCGTGACGACGCGACCCTGCTGCTCCTGGAGTGGCGGCCCTGAGCCGCGGGGAACGGCCCGCGGACCGGACCGCCCTATACGTCGCCACGTGTGTTCCCGGCCCAGCGGGATACACGGCAGGGCAACGGCAGGACACCGACACGCGCCGCGCAGTGAGGAGTACGGGCACCATGGGGAACGAGGACGCCACCGGCGACGAGGTCTACCAGCCCGACGCGGGCGAGATACGCGAGGACGACGGAATCCTCGACCCGGAGGACACGCTCGGCGACCAGGAGTCCGACCCCTACGACGAGGGCTGGGCCCCGCCGGAGCGCCCGCTCGCCGCGACCCGCACCGGCACCACGGCCGAGGAGCAGCACGAGGGCGAGAGCCTCGCGGAACGGCTCTCCGAGGAGCGCCCCGACCCGGCGCTCAGCGTGCCCGACCCGGTGGAGGACGACGAGGCCGCCGACGACATGGCACGGGTCGACGAACCCCTCGACGAGCCTCCCTCGGCCGATCCCGACGAGGAGCCGCTGCTCCCTCCGGACGAGGGAGCCGTGGAGGACCCGCAGGACGCCGCCGTGCACGACATGCTCGGCGAGGACATGGGCGTCGAGGACGGCGAAGGGGTGGCCGAGGCGCACACCCCGTAGCACCGCACGGGGCGTTCAACGACCCCGACCGCGGGGTGTTCATCGCCCCGCCGGTCTGACCCGGCCCGGCCGGGGAGGCCGGGCCGGACCGACGGCGTTCACTCCGGGCGCAGCCAGACCGTGGCCAGGGGCGGCAGGGTCAGGCGCAGCCGGGCGGGGCGGCCGTGTGCGGGGGCGGGCTGGGCCATGAGCGGTTCCGGGTCGCGGACGTCGCTGCCCCCGTACGCGGCGGCGTCGGTGTTGAGCACCTCGCGCCAGGCCGTGCCCGCCCGGTCCACGCCGAGCGGGTAGTCGTGGCGGACGACCGGGGCGAAGTTGGAGACGGCGAGCAGCGGTGTGCCGTCCGCCGCGTACCGCAGGAAAGCCAGGACGTTGTCCTGGGCGGCGTCCGCCACGATCCAGGAGAACCCGGCCGGGTCGGTGTCCCGCTCCCAGAGGGCGGGCGTCTCCCGGTACTGGTGGTTGAGGTCGCGCACCAGGCGCCGGACACCGTTGTGGTCCCGCTCCGCGGGGTAGGCCGGGTCGAGCAGCCACCAGTCGAGCCCCTGCTCCTGCGACCACTCGCCGCCCTGGGCGAACTCCTGGCCCATGAACAGGAGTTGTTTGCCGGGGTGGGCCCACATGTAGCCGAGGTAGGCGCGGTGGTTGGCCCGGCGCTGCCACCAGTCGCCGGGCATCTTGGAGACGAGCGCCTGCTTGCCGTGGACGACCTCGTCGTGGGAGAGCGGCAGGACGTAGTTCTCGCTGTAGGCGTACACCATCGAGAACGTCATCTCGTTGTGGTGGTACTCGCGGTGCACGGGGTCGCGCTTGATGTACTCCAGGGAGTCGTGCGACCAGCCCATGTTCCACTTCAGGCCGAAGCCGAGACCGCCCAGGCCGTCGGGGCCGACGTCATGGGTGGCCCGGGTCACGCCGTTCCACGCCGTCGACTCCTCGGCGATCGTGACGACGCCGGGGCAGCGGCGGTAGACGGTGGCGTTCATCTCCTGGAGGAAGGCGACCGCGTCGAGGTTCTCCCGGCCGCCGTGCTCGTTGGGGGACCACTGCCCCTCCTCGCGCGAGTAGTCGAGGTAGAGCATCGAGGCGACCGCGTCGACACGCAGGCCGTCGATGTGGAACTCCTCGCACCAGTAGACGGCGTTGGCCACCAGGAAGTTGCGCACCTCCCTGCGGCCGTAGTCGAAGGTGAGGGTGCCCCAGTCGGGGTGCTCGGCGCGCCGGGGGTCCCCCGGCTCGTAGAGGTGCGCGCCGTCGAAGTGCGCGAGCGCCCAGTCGTCCTTCGGGAAGTGGGCGGGGACCCAGTCGAGGAGCACGCCGACCCCGGCCTGGTGCAGCCTGTCGACCAGGTACCGGAAGTCGTCCGGCGTGCCCAGGCGGGACGTGGGCGCGTAGAAGCCGGTGACCTGGTAGCCCCAGGACCCGCTGAAGGGGAACTCCGCGACGGGCATCAGCTCGACGTGGGTGAAGCCCGCGTCGGTGACGTAGTCGGTCAGTTCGTCGGCGAGCCGGCGGTAGGTCAGCCCCGGTCGCCAGGACGGGAGGTGGACCTCGTACACCGAGAAGGGGGCCTCGTGCACCGGGCGGTCCGCGCGGTGGGCCATCCAGGCGTCGTCCGCCCACGTGTAGGAGGACTCGGTGACCACCGACGCGGTGTTGGGCGGCACCTCCGCCCTGCGGGCCATCGGGTCCGCGCGCAGGGTGTGGGTGCCGTCGGGGCGGGTGATGTCGAACTTGTAGACCGTCCCCGGGCCGAGGCCGGGCACGAACAGCTCCCACACGCCGCTCGAACCGAGCGAACGCATGGGGTGGGCCGTCCCGTCCCAGCAGCTGAAGTCGCCGCTGAGGCGCACACCTCTGGCGTGCGGCGCCCATACGGTGAAGCGGGTGCCGCTCACCCCCTGGTGGGTCATCGGGTGCGCGCCGAGCGCCTTCCAGAGCTGTTCGTGGCGGCCCTCGCCGATCAGATGGAGGTCGTACTCACCGAGGGCGGGCAGAAATCGGTAGGGGTCCTGGTATTCGGTCTCCGGGCCGTCGTAGGCGACGGTCAGCCGGTACTCCGGGAGCGCGTCCGACGCGGGCCCTTCGGACGGCAGGACCGCGGAGAAGAAGCCATCGCCCATGTCGTTCAGCGGGACGCGCCGCTCGCCGGTGAGGAGCGTGACGGCGCGGGCGTAGGGACGCAGGACGACGAAGGCCACACCGCCGGGCGCCGGGTGTGCGCCGAGCACGGCGTGGGGGTCGTGGTGGGTGCCCGCGAGGAGCCGCCGCCGGTCCTCGTCGGCGAGCGGGGCCTCGGGTGCGCGGTCCGGGCGTCCGGCGGCGGGCCGGGTGACGACGGGGGCGCGCAGGACGGCCGCGGGGTCGGTGGGGTGGGTCTCGGTGGTGGTCACGGATCAGCTCTCCTCTGCGAGGCGGGCGATCGCCGCCATGGGGACCGGCAGCCAGTCGGGTCGGTGCCTGGCCTCGTACAGCGCTTCGTAGACCGCCCGGTCCGTCTGGTAGGCCCGGAGCAGTTCGGTCTCGGTGCGCGGGTCCCACGTCGCCTCGGCGGCGTAGCCCGCGCAGTACGCGTCCCGGCAGCGCCGCACCCAGGAGGAGCGGCGCGGGTGGTGGGTGTGGGCCGCGTAGTCGAAGGAGCGCAGCATGCCCGCGACGTCCCGTACGGGAGTCTGGGCGTTGCGCCGCTCCGCGAGGGGCCTGGCCGGTTCGCCCTCGAAGTCGATGACGAACCACCGGTCCCCGGCCCGGAGGACCTGGCCGAGGTGGAGGTCGCCGTGGATGCGCTGGGCGGGGCGGCCGAGGCCGCGCGCCGCGACCGCCGCGTAGGCGGCCCGCAGCCGTGAGACGTAGGGGACGAGCCCCGGCAGCTGCCGGGCCGCGGTCTCCAGGCGTCCGGTCATGGCCGCGGCGAGCCGGGGGCCGCCGTGCGGGTCCGGCGGCTCGGTCGGGAAGGCCCCGGCCAGCGCGAGGTGCACCTCGGCGGTGGCGCGCCCCAGCTCGAAGGACTCGTCGGCGAAGTCGGCTCCGGAGGCCAGCGACTGGAGCGCGAGGGTCCAGCCGTCCCTGGCCTCGCGCAGGAACGGCTGGAGCACGCCGAGCGTCATCTTCCGCGGCTCGGTGGTCCAGAACCACGCCACGGGGGCGGGCACCCGGGCGCAGCCACCGCCCGCGAGCGCCCGCGGCACCTCCAGGTCGGGGTTGATGCCGTACTGGATGCGCCGGAACAGCTTCAGGATGTACGCGTCGCCGTACACGAGGGAGGTGTTGGACTGCTCCCCGTCCAGGAGCCGGGGCGGCAGCCCCTCCGGCACCACGCTGCGCGCGTCCCGTTCGAAGCGCAGCGGGCCCGTGGCTCCGGGGACCCGCAGGCGCTCCAGGAGCAGCCCGGCCGACCAGGGGTCGAGGAGGGCGTCGTAGACGGTGAGGCCCGCGAGGGGGCCCGCGTCGGGGCGGCCGATGACGGCGTGGTGGAGCCGGGCGGGCAGGTGTTCGCGGACGCCGAGGATGAGCTGGTAGCAGTCGTCGGGCCGTCCCGTGTGCCCGGTGCGGATCAGCAGGTGCAGGCACCCCGGGTGCAGTTCGGTGCTCGACATCACGGACAGGTCCGTCACGGGCCTGCCCTTGCCCGCGAACCAGCGCTGCCTCGGCAGCCACTCCCGGAGGAGCCCGGCCAGCGAGGTCAGCAGCTGTGGGGGGCTGAGGCTGCTGGGTGACTGCGATGCGGTCTGCAGCATGCGCGACAGGTCCCTTCAGAAGTGCACCGCGGGCGCGGTCGGACGTCGTGGCTGGTCGGACAGGCGGAACCAGTAGAAGCCGTGACCGGCGAGGGTCAGGAGGTACGGCAGTTCGCCGATGGCCGGGAAGCGCACCCCGCCGACCAGCTCCACGGGATGGCGTCCTGCGTAGGCCCGAAGGTCCAGCTCCGTCGGCTGGGCGAAGCGGGAGAAATTGGACACGCAGAGCGCCAAGTCGTCCCCGTGCTCGCGGAGGTAGGCGAGGACGGCGGGGTTGGAGGAGGGGAGTTCGGTGTAGGTGCCCAGGCCGAAGGCGGGGTTCTGTTTGCGGATCTCGATCATCCTGCGGGTCCAGTGCAGGAGCGAGGAGGGCGAGGACATGGAGGCCTCGACGTTGGTGACCTGGTAGCCGTAGACCGGGTCCATGATCGTGGGGAGGTAGAGGCGGCCGGGGTCGCAGGAGGAGAAGCCCGCGTTGCGGTCGGGGGTCCACTGCATCGGGGTGCGGACCGCGTCGCGGTCGCCGAGCCAGATGTTGTCGCCCATGCCGATCTCGTCGCCGTAGTAGAGGATCGGCGAGCCCGGCAGGGACAGCAGCAGGGCGGTGAAGAGTTCGATCTGGTTGCGGTCGTTGTCCAGGAGGGTGGCGAGGCGGCGGCGGATGCCGATGTTGGCGCGCATGCGCGGGTCCTTGGCGTACTCCGCGTACATGTAGTCGCGCTCCTCGTCGGTGACCATCTCCAGGGTCAGCTCGTCGTGGTTGCGCAGGAAGATGCCCCACTGGCAGCCCGCCGGGATCGCCGGCGTCTTCGCCAGGATCTCGGAGACGGGGTAGCGGGACTCACGCCGCACCGCCATGAAGATGCGCGGCATGACGGGGAAGTGGAACGCCATGTGGCACTCGTCCCCGCCCTTCTCGTAGTCCCCGAAGTAGTCGACCACGTCCTCGGGCCACTGGTTGGCCTCGGCGAGCAGGACGGTGTCGGGGTAGTGGGCGTCGATCTCCGCGCGCACCCGCTTGAGGAGGTCGTGGGTGCGGGGGAGGTTCTCGCAGTTGGTGCCCTCTTCGGCGTAGAGGTAGGGGACGGCGTCGAGTCGGAAGCCGTCGATGCCGAGGTCGAGCCAGAAGCGCAGGGCGGAGATGATCTCTTCCTGGACGGCCGGGTTCTCGTAGTTGAGGTCGGGCTGGTGGGAGAAGAAGCGGTGCCAGTAGTACTGCTTGCGGACCGGGTCGAAGGTCCAGTTGGAGGCCTCGGTGTCGACGAAGATGATGCGGGCGTCGCCGTACTGCTTGTCGTCGTCGGCCCAGACGTAGTAGTCGCCGTAGGGTCCTTCGGGGTCGGTGCGCGAGGCCTGGAACCACGGGTGCTGATCGCTGGTGTGGTTCATGACGAAGTCGATGATGACGCGCATCCCGCGCTGGTGGGCGCTGTCGACGAACTCCACGAAGTCCGCCAGGTCACCGAACTCCGGCAGCACCGCCGTGTAGTCGGAGACGTCGTAACCGCCGTCGCGTAAGGGGGACTTGAAGAAGGGCGGCAGCCAGAGGCAGTCCACGCCGAGCCACTGGAGGTAGTCGAGCTTGGCGGTGATGCCCTTCAGGTCCCCGATGCCGTCGCCGTTGCTGTCCTGGAAGGA
>NZ_QEXM01000036.1 GCF_004127445.1 Streptomyces alfalfae | reverse complement strand
GCCGGTCTCGGCACGCGTTTCCTGCCCGCCACCAAGGCGACTCCCAAGGAGATGCTTCCGGTCGTCGACAAGCCGGCGATCCAGTACGTGGTCGAGGAGGCCGTGTCCGCGGGCCTCGATGACGTCCTCATGGTGACGGGCCGCAACAAGCGCCCCCTGGAGGACCACTTCGACCGCAACTACGAACTGGAGTCCGCCCTGCTGAAGAAGGGCGACGAGGACAGGCTGTCCCGGGTCCAGGAGTCCAGCGACCTCGCGACCATGCACTATGTGCGCCAGGGCGACCCCAAGGGGCTCGGTCACGCGGTCCTGTGCGCCGCCCCGCACGTCGGTGACGAAGCGTTCGCCGTGCTCCTCGGCGACGACCTCATCGACCCGCGCGACCCCCTGCTGGCCCGCATGGTGGAGATCCAGGAGCGGCACGGCGGCAGCGTCATCGCCCTCATGGAGGTGGCCCCCGAGCAGATCCACCTCTACGGCTGCGCGGCCGTCGAGGCCACCGGGGAGGGCGACGTCGTCAAGGTCACCGACCTGGTCGAGAAGCCCGACGTCGCCGACGCCCCCAGCACCTACGCGATCATCGGCCGCTACGTCCTCGACCCCCACGTCTTCGGCGTCCTGCGCGAGACCGAGCCGGGCCGCGGCGGCGAGATCCAGCTCACCGACGCCCTCCAGCAGCTCGCCGCCGACGAGAAGGTGGGCGGCCCCGTGCACGGCGTGGTCTTCGAGGGCCGCCGCTATGACACCGGTGACCGGGGCGACTATCTGCGTGCCATTGTCAGACTCGCGTGCGAACGTGAAGATCTGGGGCCGGACTTCAAGGCCTGGCTTCGCAGTTACGTCACCGGCAGCGATCCGGTCCGCGCCTCATGACCGGCTCGTCGCCGGACCGCGAGGACCCGCACGACCTGGACGGCGGGGAGGGCGCCGAGGTGAAGATCGAGCTCGGCCCCCTGCTGCTTTTCGCCGTCGCCCTGATCGCGCTGATCGCAAGCCGGTCGTGATGCCGGCAGCCGTCCGGGGGCGCGCGGCCCGGGGGTTCAGGCGTTTCCAGCCGCTCGCCGGGGCGATTGCGTGAGGGTGCCGCATGGGTTGCGGGGAGCCCGGCGCCGGCTCCCATGGGTGGGACGGGCTGACCGGCCGTTGTCCGCGAGGCGGCCGGTCAGCCACAGGCAGTACCCGACACCGGCGGGCGCCCGCCCCTCATCCGTGTCCGACGTCGTCGCCGGCGCGTCCCGTGGCGAGCCAAGGAGGAGGTCGTTCTACGGTGCGGCGTCCGGGACCGTCGCCCCACGCGGCTCGTCCCCGCGGTTCTCCCCCGGTCCCGACGGCTTCGCGGCCCGCCGGCGGTCCAGGCGGAGCACCACCGGGCCGGCCGTGACGCCGTGCAGCACCACCGACACCAGTACCGTGAACGTCACCACCGCCCACAGCTCCCGCTGCGGGACGAAGAAGTCCTGCTGCCCCAGGGCGTAGGCGAGGTAGTACAGCGAGCCGATGCCGCGGATGCCGAAGCCCGCGACCACCCAGCGTTCCCCGCTGCCCAGCGAGCCTCCCAGCAGCCCCGCCCACCCGGTCAGCGGCCGGATCACGAGCAGGAGGAGCAGCCCGGTGACGGCGCCCTGCCAGGTGAGCGGCGCCAGGCCGCCCAGCGCGATGAACGCGCCCAGCAGGAACAGCAGCGTCGCGGTCAGCAGGCGCTCGATCTGTTCGACGAAGTCGTGCAGCACGTTGTGGAAGCCGTGTGCGCGCTCGGCCGCCCTGACCGCGCAGGCGGTGGTGAACACGGCGAGGAACCCGTAGCCGCCGACGAGTTCCGTCACCCCGTACGCCAGGAAGGTGGCCGCCAGCGCGACGAACCCTTCCCGGTACTCGGCGAGCCGCAACGTCGAGGAGCGGGTCCGGAAGAACATCCATCCCAGCACCTTGCCGACCAGCAGCCCGCTCACCACACCGACCACGCACTTGAAGACCACGTCCTCGGCCGCCCACCCCCCGATCCACTCCGCCGACCACCCACTGCCCGCGGCAGCGGCCAGCGCGATCGCCGCGTAGGTCAGGGGGAAGGCGAGACCGTCGTTGAGACCGGCCTCGCTGGTGAGGGCGAACCGCACCTCGTCCTCGTCGTGTTCGTCCTCGGTCGGCTCCCCCACCCGTACCTCCGAGGCGAGCACAGGGTCCGTGGGCGCGAGGACCGCCGCGAGCAGCAGCGCGGCGGCCGGCGGCCAGTCGAGGAGCCACCACGCCACGAGGGCGGTCACCGCGACGGTCAACGACATCGTGATGCCGAGGAGCCGCCAGGTCGAGGCCCACGTCCTGCGGCCCACCGGGCGGTTGAGCGCGAGACCCGCGCCCATCAGGGCGATGATGACGCAGATCTCCGTCACGTGCTCCGTCAGGACACGCTGCTCGACCGGGTCGATCGCCGGCAGGGGCAGCGGGAGCAGGTAGACGAGGACGCCGCTCAGCAGGAACACCACCGGCAGCGACAGGGGCCGTCCCGCCACCACGCGCGGCAGCACGGCCGCGAGCAACGCTCCGGCTCCCAGCCACGCGAACACCGCGTCCGACAGGGTCACCGGGCGCCGCCTTCCGCCTTCGCCGGCCTGGACAGGCAGTTCGTTCCTCCGGTCACCAGGCCCTGGTGAAGCGGGCGACTCATCGGCGCTCCCTACGTTCGATCGGCTTCCGTACGTCTAACCCCGAGAACCACGGCGACACCCCGCCGCGGGCGATCGAATCGTCCGACCGGAGCGCCAGGGCCGGACTCCAGTCGTGATCACGGGTCGGGGTGTCGTCGCGCCGCGGCGGCTCGGGGGCGAGCCGCCGCCGCGGGGTCAGTCGGTGTTCCCGGTACGTTCGCCCTTCGGGCCCCGGCCGCGTTCCGTGCGCGGGCCGCGGCTCTGCCATCGGGGATCGTCCCGGAGCGTCTCGTTCGCGGCCTGGCCGGCCTCCTGATCGCTGATTCCCGACTGCTCCGCGTCCTTGCGCAACCGCGCGCGGCGGGTGTCGTACTTCTTGCTCCCCGGCTCGGGCATGGTCATCGCCTCCTGTACGGGCGGATTGCGGAGGTGAGCGTTCCTATGCGTCGCCGAACACGGTCTTCTGGACCTCGTCCGGTCCGTCGAACCGGTCCGCCGACGCGTCCCGCAGCTTCGAGACGAGGTCGTCGTCCGCGCCGTTGTCCCGGGCCAGCGAGACCAGGTCGTCTCTGCCGGCCGGGTACTCGGCGCCCTTGAGCGCCTTCTGGAGGTCGATGGGGCTGATGTCGGCCATGAGGGTTCTCCCTTGTCGTCTCGTTCGTCGACGCCTTGGGCGGCGCCTCATGCGGCGGCCGGGATGCGGCCGTGCCGGGCCCGGTCACCGGAGAGGGGAGGCTCGTCGTCAGGAGCCGTGGCGGAAGCCGGGCGCGGGCAGCGTGTCGTCCGCTCGTACGGAGGCCGGGGCGCCCCCTCAAAGTCTGCGCATCGCCTCGCCGGACCGCCACTTGGCCGGTCTCGGCGCACGCTCGGGTCTCTCGGTCCAGGTGGCGGAACACCGGGCCGGAGCACAGCCACGAGCGCTCCCCGCGCCACCGGCATCAGGTGCCCGACCTGCATGGAAGCGTTCGCAGGGGGCAACCGGTTCCTCTGGACCCAGGAGGATGCCATGACCATGACGGAGCGACCGGTCGAGTCGGTGGAGGAGGAAGCCGCCTGCTGTGCCCGCCACCACGTCCAGGGCACGCGGGGCGAAGGCGACGAGGTGCCGGAGACCGCGCGTGAGAGGGTCAATCGCCGCTGGCACGAGATCCTTCAGGAGACGCGGGTCGCCCAGACAGGCGTGCAGATCCTCTTCGGATTCCTGCTCAGCGTGGCGTTCACCCCCCTCTTCCGGGAGCTGGACACGTTCGACCGCGGCGTCTACGTCGCCACCGTGCTCCTCGGCGCGTCGGCCACAGGCGCGCTGATCGCGCCCGTGTCCCTGCACCGCTTCCTGTCGGGCCAGCGCATGAAGGACGAAGTGGTGGAGAGCGCGGGGCGCCTGATGATGTGCGGCATGGTCCTCCTCGCGCTGACCATCGGCTGCACCCTCCTGCTGATCCTGCGCAGCGTGATCCCCGGCCCCTTCGCCGAGGCCCTGGCCGCGGCGGTCATGCTGTGGTTCGGCATCTGCTGGTACGCGCTGCCCCTGCGCCTGCGCCGCCGCGCCGCGCGCCGCTCCTCGGACGACCGCCCGTAGTCCCCGCCGAGCGGGCCGCGGAGCGTCGGCGTGGGTTCACGAGCGGATCTCAGGCTCCGTGGGAGGCCGGCCCGTGAGGTTGGTGAGCAGTTCCCCGCACAGGTCACGGAGTTTGACGTTGCGGCGCTGGGAGGCGGATCGCAGGATGTCGAACGCTTCCTCGGCGGTGCAGCGGCGCTGCCCCATGACGACGCCCAGGGCCTGGTCGATGACGCTGCGCGACCGCATGGCGGTCCGCATCTGCTCGGCGAACTCCTGGGTCTCGCTGATCCGTCGGGCCACGGCGATGCCGCCGGTGGCCTCTGCGGCCAGGGAGCGCAGGGCCCCGACGTCGACCCCGGCGAACGCGTCGGGCGGGGCGGCGTAGACGTTGAGGGCCCCTGCGGTGTGCGTGTGGGCCGCGATCGGCAGGGAGAGGGAGGAACGGATGCCGCGGGACGCCGCGTACGCGGGGTATTCGCCCCACCGGGTCTCGGCCGCCATGTCGCGGACGGCGATCTCCTCGGCCTTGCGCAGCGACTGCAGGCAGGGGCCGTCGTCCTGGCCGTACTGCTTCTCGTCCAGGTCCGGCGCCGGGGACCCGGAGCTGACCACCGTCAGCGGCCGGCCGTCCCGTTCCAGCGTCACCCCGACGCCCTCGAAGCCCGTCATGTCCAGAGCCGCGTCGGCCAGTGTCTGGAGGAACTGCTCCAGGGAGTCGGTCTCCAGTAGCCACTGGGTCATGCGGGTGCTGTCGTAGGCGCCGTCACCGTTCATGCGCTGTGTTCCCTTCGCACGGTTGCGAGGCTCCTTTCGCCGGTCAGATCCTCATTGGTGCCACTCTGCCCGCGGTTGGCCCGGTTAACCGCCTCCCGGCCGCCACCGGGAAGATCCACCCCGGAGATCCCGCCCCGGAACGCCGCACCGCCCGCCCGCTACCGGCTGTCAGTCCGTCTCCTGGGCGTGCGGCGCCGTCGCGGGCGGCTGGGCCGGGCGGTCCCGTCCGCCCTCGCGGCCCGACGCCACCACGGCGACCGGCCCCGCCACGACGGCTCCGTCGACGACGCGTCCGACCGCGCGTGCCCATCAGGCCGGACGGGCCGCGTCCGCGCCTGCCTTCGGCGTGCCCAGCCGTTCGGCCCGTCGAGCGGGTCTCAGCAGACGCAGCAACAGCAGCACGGCGACGGGCAGTCGCAGCAACCACAGGACGGTGCGCGGGCACTCCCCGTACCAGACGTTGGTTCCGTACAGCAGGGTGTGCCACACGCTCAGGACGTAGACCGCGATCACGAAGAGAGGGCGTCCTGTCCCAGCGGGATGGCGATCCTGCCGGCGCCCGAGTCGTACCAGCCCGGCACGAAGGCGTCCGCGAAGCCCGCCCACAGCCGCTCGGCCCACGCCGGCCACGTCTCGTAGCGCACGAGTTCCGCCGCGAACATCAGCGCGTGCGCGGCCATCAGGGCCATCGTCGTGGGGCTCGTGGTGCGGCGCCAGCGCTCCCGCACCTGCCGGGAGAGCGGCAGCCGGGCGGGGCGCGGCCCCGAGAGCAGCAGGCCGATCATGACGGCGCCCCAGGCCCGCAGCAGTCCCGACCGGCCGAAGGCCTGGCTCAGCAGGTACATCCAGTAGGTCCCGCGTCGTCCATGAACGGCATGACCGCGACGGTGTCCGACGCGCCCGACTCCACGCGCGTCCACAAGAACGCGAACACGAGCGCCGTGACCACCACCGCCGCGGTCGCGTCGGGCACGGCGGAGCGCAGATCGCCGCGCAGAGCGGCACGGTCCCCGGGAGGCCGTCGCCGTGCGGGCGGCGCTGCCACCCCGTCTTCTCCGGCCTCGCGTCTGACGTCATCAGGGGCCTCCGGGCACGGGCCACCGCGGCAACGGTGTGCGTGTGTCGTGAGGCAACAACTGGCTGATGGGGGCAGCGGTCCCCAGAGGGGTTATCCGGCCAGAGCCGCCACGCCCGCCCGGCGCCCCGTGCCGACCCGGTCCCGCGCGGGGCGACCGTCAGGGCTTCGGCTGCCCGGGGCGGCCGGGGTTCTCGCGTACCTCCTGTGCGGTGTCCTGGCCCATCTCGCGCAGCCCCTGAGCCGTGTCCTGACCGGCGGTCTGGGCCTGCTCCTTCGTGGTCCGGGCGGCGTCCTGCGCCGTGGACTTGACCGCTTCCACCGCTTCGGTGGCCGGCCGGCGCAGCTCTTCCTTGACGTCCTGTGCCGCCTGGATCGCTTGCTGCTTCGCCGGTTCCAGCAACTCGTCGGAGTGCTCGCGCAACTGCCGGCCCGCGTGTTCCTCCGCCTTGGTGGTCGGCAGGAGCGCCGCGGTCACCATGCCCGCGCCGAAGGCGATGAGACCGGCCGCGAGCGGGCTGCCCTGCGTCTGCTGCTTCACCTGGGAGGGCGCCCGCTGGACGGCGTCGCCGATCTGCCCGGTCGTGTCCTTCGCGGTGTCGGCGAGGCTTCCCGCCGTCTGGCCCGCGGAATCCGCGAGGCCGTGCGCGGTGTCCGCGACATGCCCAGCGGTGTCACCGGCCGTGCCCATGACGCGCTCCTTCATGCCGGTCAGCCGCCCCCTGGCGGCGCCGGCCTTGCGTTGCGCCACCCTGCGGGGGGCCACCTTGTCCGCCAGGAGATCGACGTTGCGGGCCAGATTGGCGCGCCGGTACTCCGCGTCGGTCCTCAGCTCGTCGGGTGTCGTGCCCATTGGGCATCCTCCTTCAGGGATTCCACGGTTCGTTCGGGCTTGAGGTTCACGCCGCGCAGACGCTTGCGGCCGGTGGTGTACAGCACCGCGGCGACCACCGCCCACACGGCGGTGACGATCAGCGCCGCCCAGGCGATGTCCACGACGTGGGCGAGGGCGAAGATCGCGGTCAGGCTGCCCATGAGCACGACGACGTGACCGGCGTAACCGGCCCCGCCCAGCATGCCGACGGCCTTGCCCGCCTTCGTCGACTCCTGCTTGATCTCGGCCTTGGCCAGCTCGATCTCGTCGCGGACCAGCCGCGACACGTCGGCGCTGATCTCGCTGAGCAGATCGCCGACCGAGGGCTCGTCCGAGGGGGTGGTACGTGCGGTGGTACGCGGAGCCGTCCGACGGTGATGGTCCGTGCTCGCGGTTTCGGGAAACAGTGTGGCCACCGTTCAACTCCTCTTGCTCGGCCCGCGCGTCACGTGAGACCGGCCGGGCTCGGGGGGACCGGCCGCCGCCCGCTCTCGTCCGGGCGCGGCGCGGCGGAACCACCCGGGCGCGGCGTCGCGGAGCCGCCCTGCGCCGGGGACACACCCGCGTCCGGCGCGGCGGACGAACCCGCGGCGCTGACGCCCTTGCCTGCTCGCGCCGCGACGAAGCCCGCCAGGGCCGCTCCCGCCAGGAACACACCCGGCTTGCGCCGCGCGAAGTCCTGGAGGTCGCTGACGAGGCCGTCCGGGCCGCGCCGCTCCAGGCGGGACGCCATCTGGTGGCCGCCGTCCGCTATTTGGCCCACCACATGCGCGGCGGTGGAATCGGACTTGCCGTTCGCGCTCATGTCGTGCAGTTCGTCCGCCAGTCGGCGCACGTTCTCCGCCAGGCGCCGGGTCTGGGCACGCGCCTGGTCCTGGAGCTGGTCCCGTACCTCTCCCACCAGGTCACGCGCCTGGGCGGTGGCCTCGTGCCCCACTCCGGACGCCTGCTCCTTGGCGGTGCCTGCCACCTCGGCGGCATGGTCGCCGACCAGCCCGGCGCCTTCGCTCGCCTTGTTCCGTGCCGTCTCTGCCACCGCCGCCGACGTGCTCTGGTCCTGGCGGTTCCTGTCCTGGAAGTCACTCAAGGTTCCTCCTGGTCGTTCGAAGGGGTGGCGTCCGGCGTCCGTCGCGTACCGCCAGCGTTGGTGCCTCTCCGGGCGCCAGAGGTGACTGGCGGCGGTGGCCGGGTGGGCGTGTGCCGTCCCGGCGCCTCGGCCGCAGTCCGTTCTCCACGCTGCCCTACGCGGACCGCCTCCGCATGTCGGACCGGCGACGGCGTACGGCGTCAGCCCCGGCCCAGGGGCCCCGGTGTCCGCGAGGTGTGGCCCGGGTTGCCGACCGGCATCCCCTGAGCGAGTTTGGTGGGGGCGGAGAGGGCTCATGAAGTGCGCTTGCTCTGGTCCGCTCCCACCCGTTCCCACCCGTTCGACTCCCAGGAGGAACCATGGCGAACTCCGAGCAGGACCCGAGCCGGCACCACGAGGGCCCGGCGGACGGCGGAGCCGCGGGCACGCCCGGCGTACAGGACGGCGGCGCGGACGGCGGCGCCGAAGGACCCGCCGACGGCGGAGCGGCAGGCACCCCGGGCGTCCATGACGGCGGCGCGGACGGCGGCGCCGAAGGACCCGCCGACGGCGGAGCGGCAGGCACCCCGGGCGTACAGGACGGCGGCGCGGACGGCGGCGCCGAAGGACCCGCCGACGGCGGAGCGGCAGGCACCCCCGGCGTACAGGACGGCGGCGCGGACGGCGGCGCCGGCAAGTCCGGCGGCGGCGTTTGAGCAGCCCCCTGAGCATGGCCCCGACCGAGCCCCCGACCAGGCCCGAGGCCGAGCCCGCGCCAAGACCCGGGGCCGGGCCCCGGGGCGTCGGCGCCGGGGCGGACGCCGGCGTCCTGGAGACGCGCCTGACCGGCGGCCTGGGCCGGGAGGCGTTCGGCCGCGGGGTCTGGGGGCGCACCGCGCTGCTCACGCGCCGCGCGAGTGACTTCGGCGACCTGTTCTCCGCGGACGCCGTGGACGAGCTGATCTCGCGGCGCGGGCTGCGTACGCCCTTCCTCCGCGTCGCCAAGGACGGCTCCACCCTGCCCGAGTCGTCGTTCACCGCGTCCGGCGGTGTCGGCGCCACCATCGCCGACCAGCTCGACGACACCGCGCTGTGGCGTGCGTTCGACGACGGCGCCACGCTCGTGCTCCAGGCTCTGCAGCGCACCTGGGAGCCGGTCGGGGAGTTCAGCGCCCGGCTGAGCGGTGAGCTGGGGCACCCGGTGCAGGCCAACGCGTACGTCACACCGCCGCAGAACCGCGGTTTCGACGCCCACTACGACGTCCACGACGTCTTCGTGCTCCAGATCGCCGGCGCCAAGCGCTGGATCGTCCACGAGCCCGTCCACCCCGACCCGTTGCGCGACCAGCCCTGGACCGATCACCGTGCCGCCGTCGCCGAGGCCGCGCGGGGCGAGGCGTACCTCGACACCGTCGTCGAACCCGGCGACGTCCTCTATCTGCCGCGCGGCTGGCTGCACGCCGCCGAGGCGCAGGGCGAGGTCTCCGTCCACCTGACGCTCGGGGTCCACACCTGGACGCGGTACGCGCTGGCCGAGCAGCTCGCCGAGGCCGCGCTCGCGACGCTGCGCGACGAACCAGAAATGCGCGGCGCCCTGCCCCTGGGCGTGGCAGGGCCGGACGCCGAGATCGGCGCCGTACGGGAACGCCTCCTCGCCGCGGTCGCGCGGGCCGATCCCGCGCCGCTGTTCCACCGCGCCCGGCGGGGCCAGGCGCGCCCCGCGCCGCTGGGGCCGCTGGCCCAGCTCGCGGCCGTCCGGGACGTGCGCCCCGGCTCCCCCGTGCGGCTGCGCGCCGCGCTGGAGGCGCGTCTGGACGGCCCGCGCCTGGTCACGCGCGTGGGCCGGCTCGACTTCCCGGAGGCCGACCTGCCGTCGGTGGCCCGTGTGCTCGACGGGGAGGTGCACACCGCCGGTGCTCTCGGCGTCGCGCTCGCCGTGAGACTGCTGCGCGCGGGCGTTCTGGTCCCCGCGGAGCGGTGACGGGGCCGCGGTGACCGCCGGGGAACGGTTCTTCTGCGCCGACGCCGCCCGGACCCGCGGCGATCTGCTCGCGGGCACCGCGCCGTACGGCTCCGTCTGGGTCCTCGTCGAGCACCACGGCGGCTGGCCGCCCAGCGGCTTCGACGGCCTCGATCTCGATCCGGCCGTCAAGGAGCCGGTGTTCTCCGCCGCTCGGGCGGTGCGGGCCCGCATCCTGCTGATCAGACGGCACGGCCGCCGCTCCGCCGAGGGCCGCAGGCGGTGGGCCGTGCTGCGGCACGCGGGCCCGGGCGTCCGGAGCCAGCAGTGGGGCACGTGGAGCCGCGACGAGGACCTGACAGGGATCGCCGCCGCGCTTGAGGACCCGGGGACCGGACCAGGAGCCGCCCTGGACGCGACCGGAGCCGCCCCAGGCGGGACCGGAGCCGAAGCGGGTGGGGCCGGAGCCGACGCGCGCGGGACCGGAGTCGCCCCGGGCGGGACCCGGGTCGGCCCGGGCGCATCCGCCCTGCCGCCCGTCGTCCTCGTCTGCGCCCACGGCCAGCACGACACGTGCTGCGCCGTGCGCGGCCGGCCCGTCGGGCGTGCCCTGAGCGAGCGGTGGCCGGACCTGGTGTGGGAGTGCAGCCACGTGGGCGGCGACCGGTTCGCCGCCAACGTCGTCGTCCTGCCCGACGGCGTCTACTACGGCAACCTCGACGCCGCCTCGTGCGTGGAGACCGTCGCGGGACACCTGGCGGGCCGCATCCGCCCGGAGCACCTGCGCGGCTACACGGACCTCTTCCCGCCGCAGCAGGTCGCCGTCGCGGCGCTCCTGCGGCGCTTCGGTCCGGCCGGCCGGTACGACCACACGATCGTCGCGACGGTCCGCGAACACGACCGGTGGCGCGTCCGTGTCGCCACCCGGGCGCCGCGCCCCGCCGTCTTCGAGGTCGAGGTGCGCTCCCACCGCACCCCACCGCGTCAGCTGACCTGCCGCGGCCTCTCGATGAGTTCGGCCGTCGTCTACGAGGTCACGTCGGTCAGGGCGGCCTGAACCCGTCTCCCGGCGCCCCGCACCCCGCATGGGGGAACCGTCGGCGCTCCGCGGTTGTGCCCGTCCCGGCGGCGGCGGACTCTGTAGGGAACGAACGGGGCTGATGTGGCGCCATGACTGCACCGAACGCCGAGCCGAAGACCGACTTCCGTGGCCCCCTGGACGTCACCAGAGGAGCCACGGCGGTCCTCGACGCCCGGGACACGGTCATCGGGTGGAGCCCCGCGGCGGAGCGGCTCCTCGGTCATCGGGCGCCGGAGGTCGTCGGGCGGCCCCTGGCCGCGTTCCTGCCGCCCGGTCCCGTGCCCTCGGCCGTGCCTCCCGGGCTGCGGCGGAACGAGATCCGCGTCGCGCGGCACCGGGACGGCCGTGAGCTGGTCGTGGCCACCGCGGTGTGTCCGCTGCGGGGCGGCGGTCCTGCCGAGCGGGTCCTCGTCATGGCGGAGCTCGCCGACCTCCGGCTGTGGGAGGCCCGGCTCGCCCTGCTGCACGGTCTCGCCACGCAGTCCCCCGTCGGTCTGGCGATCTACGACACCGATCTGCGTCTGGCCTGGTGCAACGCGGCGTACGAACAGGAGATGGGGCGGCCGTTCGCCGAGTTCAGGGGCTCCCGGGCCGATGACATGTATGTGGCGGGCAGGTTCGTGACCAGGGGGCACCCGCCCACGCTCGACGGGGTCATGCGGCACGTGCTCGACACCGGGGAGTCCTTCCTCGACCTGCACTTCCAGGGCCGCCCGCCCAGCGACCCGGAGACGGACCACCTCTGGTCCTGCGCCTACTACCGGCTCCAGGACGCCGACGGGCACGTGCTCGGGGTGTGCGAGGACGCCTTCGACATCTCCGACCGCGACAAGGCCCAGCGGCGGCTGGCCCTGCTCGTGGAGGCGGGCCGCGGCATCGGCACCGCCCTGGACGTGACGGCCACGGCCGAGAAGATCGCCGAGGTGGCGGTGCCGAAGTTCGCCGCGACGGTCACGGTCGACCTCGGCCGGGCGGTCCTGGAGGGCGAGTTGCCCGCCACCGGCTCCTCGGCGGCCATGTCCCTGGTGCGGGTCGCCCACCGCTCGGCGGCGGCCCCGCGCGCCGCCCCGCCCCCGGCGGACCGCTCGCCCGTCGCGTACCCGCCCGGCTCACCGCAGGACCGCAGTCTCGCCTCCGGCGGGCTCGTACTCGACGACACCTCCCTGGTGGTGCCGCTGCGGGCCGAGAACAGCCTGCTGGGGATCGTCACCTTCGTGCGCGGCGCCGGCACGGCCGTCTTCGACGGCGGCGAGGTGGCACTGGCCGATGAGCTGGTGGCGCGCGCGGCCGTGTCCATCGACAACGCCCGCCGCTTCACCCGCGAACGCACGGCCTCCCTCGCCCTCCAGCGGCAGTTGCTGCCGCAGCAACTGCCGGAGCAGTCGGCGGTCGACCTCGCCTACCGCTATCTGCCCACGGACGACGTGGCCGGGGTCGGCGGCGACTGGTTCGACGTCATCCCGCTGTCCGGGACGCGGGTCGGACTCGTGGTCGGCGACGTGGTCGGCCACGGTCTCCAGGCCGCCGCCACCATGGGCAGGCTCCGTACGACGGTACGCGCCTTCGCCCAGATGGACATGGACCCCGTGGAGCTGCTCTCGCGCCTCGACGACCTGGTGGCGCAGACGGCGGACGAACAAGGGGGCGGCCCGGGACCGCCCGACGTCACGTACACCGACGTGACCACCGGGGCGACCTGCCTCTACGCGGTCTACGACCCGGTCACGCGGCGCTGCGTCATGGCGCGGGCGGGGCATCTGCCGCCCGCGATCGTCGATCCGCGGGGGCGGCCGTCCTTCCCGGACCTGCCGGCGGGGCCGCCGCTGGGCCTCGGCGGCCTGCCCTTCGAGTCCGCGGAGATCGAGCTTCCCGTGGGCAGCCTGCTGGCGCTGTTCACCGACGGCCTGGTCGAGGCGCGCGACCGCGACATCGACCAGGGGCTGGACACCCTGGGGCGGGTGCTGAGCGACCGCGGGGCGTCGCTCGAAGAGCTCTGCGACCGGGCCGTGGCGGAGCTGCTTCCCGGCGGTTCGACCGGTGACGACACCGCCCTGCTCCTCGTCCGCACCCGCGAACTCGACGTCTCGCAGGTCGCCGAGTGGGAGCTGCCCGCGGAGCCGGTCGCCGCGGGCCACGCCCGGGAGCTGGCCACGCGGCAACTGCACGACTGGGGCTTCGACGACCTGTCGTTCACGACCGAACTCGTCGTGAGCGAGCTGGTCACGAACGCCGTCCGGTACGCCGAAGGGCCCATCCAGGTACGCCTCATCCGGGACCGCACCCTGCTGTGCGAGGTCGCGGACGCCGGCCACACCTCGCCACACCTGCGCCACAGCGGCGAGGAGGACGAGGGCGGCCGCGGCCTCTTCATCGTCGCGCGCCTCGTCCAGCGCTGGGGCACGCGCTACACCCACTCCGGCAAGACGATCTGGACGGAACAGCCGCTGCCGCCCGGCGGGGCGTGACCGTCACCCGGAGTGGTGGCTCCAGCGCGGCCGGCCGTCCCTGCCCATGAAGCACTGCGCGGGCCTGCCGACGGCCGTCGTCGCGGTGGCGCCCGCCGGCGAGCGGAACTGCCCGAACGCGGCGCTGCCGCCGGTCCCCCCACCGGAGCCACCCGTGGAGCCGCCCGGCGCACCGTCCCGGGAGGGCCGGGGGCGCGGCTCGGGAGCGGGCCGCGGCTTCGGCTTGGCTTCCGGTTCGGGCCGCGGCTTCGGCTTGGCTTCCGGTTCGGGCCGCGGCTTCGGGCTCGTCTCGGTGCAGGGGCGGCCGGGGCCGATCAGCCACAGACCGGGCCTCGTCCACGGGGAGACGACGGTGTCGGGCCTCGGCTGCTGGCGGCACACCTTCCAGTCGGCCACCTCGTCCGGTGCGTCCGCCAGGCGCTCGCCGGTGTGCGCGTGGCGGCGCGCCGTCTCGTCGAGGCCGACGTCGGCGAGAGCGCGCGAGGCGTCGTCGAACCGCGGGGCCGGGGCACACGGGTCACCCTGGGCGTCCAGAGGTTGCGCGCGAGGAGGAGGCCGTCCGCGGTGAGCACCGCGCGGCCCCATCCGTCGTGGTACAGGGACCGGACGGTCTCACCGGGGCCGAGTTCCGCCGAGCGCACCTTCTGGTCCGCGTCGGACAGGGAGACGCTTTAGCCGGCAGCGTCCCGAGCGGTCCGCGGGTCGTTCCGCGGGGCACATGGCGCGACGGTCTCGGGCATACGCGGATGTTAAGCGGTTCCCCACCACGACCGAACGTCCGTACCGCCTTGCTCACCTCGTGCGGCGTGCCCCGAACGCCCCGTTGCGGTTGGCGGGTGGGGGTGGGTGTGGGTTTGCTGGGATCGGGCGTGCCGCGCGTCGGCTTCGTGGACGTCGCATGACACCTCGGGCCCGGGGAACCCGCGCGCCGACAGCAGGGCCATCACCGACAGCTGGTGCGAGGAGTGAGCGATGCGGGCACTGACGTGGCAGGGCAGGCGCGACGTGCGGGTGGAGACCGTTCCCGACCCGGTCATCAAGGATCCGACCGACGTGATCATCCGTGTGACCTCCACGGGGGTCTGCGGTTCGGACCTCCATCTGTACGAGGTCCTCGGTCCGTTCCTGGACCCCGGTGACATCCTGGGCCACGAGCCGATGGGGGTGGTCGAGGAGATCGGCCCCGGTGTGACGGAGCTGGCCGTGGGGGACCGGGTGGTCGTGCCGTTCAACGTCTCCTGCGGCGAGTGCTTCATGTGCGGCCACGGACTGCACTCCCAGTGCGAGACGACGCAGAACCGCGACCAGGGCACCGGCGCCTCCCTCTTCGGCTACACCAAGCTCTACGGTCAGGTGCCGGGCGGTCAGGCCGAGTACATGCGCGTGCCGTTCGGCAACACCCTGCCCATCAAGGTGCCCGAGGGCCCCGCCGACGACCGGTACGTCTACCTCTCCGACGTGCTGCCGACCGCCTGGCAGGCCGTCGAGTACGCCGCGATCCCGCCCGGCGGCACCGTGACGGTGCTCGGTCTGGGGCCGATCGGGGCGATGTGCGGGCGGATCGCGCTGCACCGCGGGGCCGGTCTGGTCGTCGGCGTCGACCTGGTGCCCGACCGGCTGAGCCGGGCGTCGCGCGACGGCGTCAAGGCCCTCGACCTGCGCCGCCACGGCAAGGACATCGGTGACGCGATCCGCGACCTGACGGACGGCCGCGGCACGGACGCCGTGATCGACGCCGTCGGCATGGAGGCCCATGGCGCGCCGCTGGCCAAGGCCGCCCAGTGGGGTGTGGGGCTGCTGCCCGACGCGGTCGGCGCGAAGCTCATGGAGAAGGCGGGCATCGACCGTCTGGGCGCCCTGTACGCGGCGATCGACATCGTGCGCCGCGGCGGCACCGTCTCGCTCTCCGGCGTCTACGGCGGCGCCGTCGACCCGATGCCGCTCCTGACGATGTTCGACAAGCAGCTGCAGTTCCGCATGGGCCAGGCGAACGTCCACCGCTGGGTCGGCGACCTCCTGCCGCTGCTCACCGACGAGGACCCGCTCGGAGTCGACGGCTTCGCCACCCACCACGTCTCCCTGGAGGAGGCTCCCAAGGTGTACGAGACGTTCCAGGCCAAAGAAGACGGCATGATCAAGACACTGCTGCGGCCGTGAACGGCGACCGATTGACAACGGGGAGCCGGCGGAGGACGACCGGGACCATCGGGAGCGCGGACGACCTCGGCGGACTCTCCGCCGTCGTGGCCGGCGGCTCGCGCGGCCTCGGCCTGCTCATGGCGGACCGCCTGCTGGCCCGCGGCTGCGCCGTGACCATCGCCGCGCGCGACGGCGCCGAACTGGAGCGGGCCCGCGCCAAACTGCTGGCCCGTCACCCGGCGGCGACCGTGCGGACGACGGTCTGCGACGTACGGGACCAGGCCGGCGTACGCGAGCTGTTCACCGCCGCCCGGGAGGCCCTGGGAGGTGTCGACATCGTCATCGCCAACGCCGGCATCATCCAGGTCGCCCCGCTGGAGGCGCTGCGGGCCGAGGAGTTCGAGGACGCCATGCGGACGATGTTCCACGGCGCCCTGCACACGGCCCTCGAAGCCCTTCCCCATCTCAGGAAGAGCCCCGCCGGCGGCCGGCTCGCGCTCATCTCCTCCGTCGGCGGGCTGCTCGGCGTACCGCACCTGCTGCCCTACTCGTGCGCCAAGGCGGCGATCGGCGTCCTCGCCGAGGGGCTGCGGGCCGAGACGGCGGGCAGCGGGGTGAGCGTGAGCGCCGTGTATCCCGGCCTGATGCGCACCGGCTCCCATCTGCACGCGACGTTCGGGGGCGCGCGGAGCCAGGAGTACGGGTGGTTCTCCACCCTCGCGGGCACGCCGCTGGTGTCGATGAACGCGGGGCGCGCCGCCGAGCGCATCGTGCGGGCCGTCGTCCGGCGCCGCACCCGCCTCGTGCTCACCCCGGCGGCACGCGCCGCAGGCCTGGCACACGGCATCGCCCCCGCGGCGACCACCCGGCTCAGCGGCGTCGCCGCGCGCCTCCTGCCGAGCGCGCCCGGCGGCCCGCTCGGGCAGCGCGAGGGCAAGGACGTCGACCCGCCGCGGGGCCCCGTGGCACGGGCCGTGCAGCGGGCCGGGAGCGCGCTCAACGAACGGGCCGCCCGCGCCTACAACGAGCGGGACGGGAAGCCGTGAGGGCGGCGGCGCCGCGGAGCGGCCCGCCCGTGATGAGAAGGAATTGCGGAGACTCCGGGCGTGGCGGGATTGGCCTCGCCAAACCGGATCACCCGTGCAACTGGTCCTCGTACGCGAGGGCCGGGCGCCGGCCGTTGGGACCACAGCGGCCGGCGCCGCCCCGGCGCGCTCGGGCGCCGCGCGGCCCATGCGTGAGCGGGCGGCGCCCGGGTACCGGTGTGAAACTGGGGCGCATGCCCACAAAGAGAACCACCGCAAGCACACTCGGCGACCGGTGGCCCTGAGAAAGCGAGGTCGTCATGCCGGCTGGATCCAGCAAGAAGCGTGAGCGTCAGTACGAGCACATCAAGGACAGCGCCGAGGACCGCGGCGCGTCCGAGGGCCGGGCCAAGGAGATCGCGGCGCGCACGGTGAACAAGGAGCGCGCCCGCTCCGGCGAGTCCAGGACCGCGAGCAGGACGTCGACGAAGGACCCCAAGTCCGCCTCGCAGCGCGGCGGGGAGCGCTCGCACAGCGGCGCCCAGGGCCCCACCAGGGACCAGCTCTACGAAGAGGCGAAGAAGAAGAACGTCGAGGGCCGCTCCTCGATGAACAAGCAGCAGCTCAAGAAGGCGCTGGGGCGCTGACGCGGGACGGCGGGGCGCCCGGGGCGATCGCCATCGCCCCGGGCGCCCCGCCAGGTCTCAGGCCGCGGCCTTCCGCCCCTTGCGCGCCTTGCGCCCCGTGAGGGCTTCGACCAGTTGCTCCCGGCTCATCTTCGAGCGGCCCGGGACGTCGGCGTCGGTCGCGCGCCGGTACAGCTCGCTCTTGGTGAGCGAGGACAGGTCCTCGTCCGGCCGTTTCCTCGTTTTCGCCGGGGCCTTGCGGCGGCCGTCCTTGCCCTTGCTCTTGCCTCCGCCCCGGTTGCGCTCGACGCTCCGCTCCAGCGCCGACATCAGGTCGACGACGTTCGTGGCGTCGGGCGGCCCTTCCTCGCCGACCACCTCCTTGCCCTCGCGTTTGGCCGCGACGAGTTCCTTGACGCGCTCCTCGTACGTGTCGTGGTAGTCGTTCGGGTCCCAGTCGATGCTGAGGGCGTCGATCAACTGCTGGGCCGTCCTCAGCTCACGGTCGGCGACCTCGGGGCGCCGGGCCGGCATCACGTCCAGGTCCTCGCGCGGGTCGCGCACCTCGTCCGCCCAGCGCATCGTGTGCATCACCAGGACGTCGTCCTGGGCGCGCAGGGCGGTGAGGTACTGCTTGCTGCGCATCGTGAAGGTGGCGATGCCCGCCTTGTTCGACCGTTCGAGGGCCGCCCGCAGCAGCTCGTAGACCTTGACGTACTCCTTGCCGCGCGGCGCGACGTAGTAGGTCCGGTCGAAGTACACGGGCTCGATCCGGTCGAGGTCGACGAAGCCCGTCATGTCGATGACCTTCGACTTGCCCGGGGCGATGTCGTCGAGTTCCTCGGGTTCGACGACGACGTAGTCGCCCTGGCCGAGGTCGTAGCCCTTCACGATGTCGTCGGTGGGCACTTCCTCGCCGGTGCGCTCGTTGATCCGCTTGTAGCGGATGCGGTCGCCGGTGCCCCGCTGGAGCTGGTGGAAGTGGATGGTGTGGTCCTCGGTCGCGGTGAAGAGGCCCACGGGGACCGTGACCAGCCCGAAGGTCAGCACCCCGCTCCAGATCGATCTCGCCATCAGTCGTCGTCTCCTTCGCCGTCACGGTGGTCGGGGTCCTTGGCGCTCAGCCGGTCGAGGAGCGCGGACGCCTTCTCCGCCCGGCTCGCCGCCTCGCGTGCCGCGCGGTCGGCCGCCTGTGCCGCGTCCCGCGCCTCACGCTCGGCGGAGCGGGCCTCCCGGCGCCGCTCCGCCGCGCTCTGCTGTTCCTTCGCCAGCTCCGCGAGACGCCGCTCCGCCTCGCGCACCCGGCCCGCCGCCTCCTCGGCCCGCTCGTCGGCCGCCGCCGTCTCGTCCGCGCGCTCGCGCCGTGCGCGGTCCGCCTCTTCGGCCTCCTGCCGGGCGCGGGCGAGCGCGCGCCGGCGCTCATCGGCCGCGGCATCCCGCTTCCGGGGCTCCCGCCGTGCGCGGGGCTCCCGCGGCGGCGGCTCGGCGGGTTCCTCGCGGGGCCCGACGTCCCGGAGGGCGGCGTCGAAGCCGGTGGGGGCGTCGAGCGGCCTGGTCAGCCTGCCCTCCGCCCATGTCCGGGCGGCCCGCTCGTCGGCGAGGACGGCGTGCAGGGTCTGCTCGACCTCGCGGCGGGCGTCCTCGCTGATCGCGTGGCCCGCGTCGGCGGCGAGCCGCCCGGCCTGCCGGGACAGGGCGTCGACGAGGACGTGCTCCTGCCGTGACAGCTCGCGGAGCCGCGGCCCGTCCATGCCCCGGTGCGCCTGGCGCAGCCCCTCGCCCAGGCGGATGAGCGCAGGCACCTCGTCGGGCTCCCCGCGCACCAGGAGGTTGCTGGCCCAGGCCGACAGGCTCGGCCGGCGCAGGGCCTTGATCCGCTCGGCGAGCGGCTGGTCACCGGCCTTCCGCGCCGCAGCAGCGCGCGCGTCGCGGGCGGCGGTGAACTCCTCGGGCCGCAGTCCGTACAGCTCGTCGGCGACCGTCTCCAGGTCCACGGACGCCCCCTTCTCCGCCCCTGATCGCGGCTCGCCCCCCGACCTCGACCTCGACCATGTCGAAGTTGTTGGGTAAAGATGCTTATGTGGGGATTATGCGGAGCGTCGCGCCGATCGGCATGTGCGCCGGGAATGCCGACGGCGGCGTATGGGGCTCGCGAAGGCGGGCACTCTGGCACGAAAGGCCCCCTTCGTCCGCGCGGCCCCGTCCACCGGTTCCGCCGCACCCCCGTTCCGAGCCTGGAGAGTGCCCATGCGTGCCGTCACCGTCCGACCCTCCGCCCGTGATTCCCTGTCCGTGCGCGACATGCCCGATCCGGTGCGCGGCGAGGGCGAGCTGCTGGTGGACGGCCTGGCGGTCGGGGTCTGCGGCACCGACAAGGAGATCGTGGCGGGCGACTACGGCTGGGCGCCGCCCGGCGAGGACCGTCTGATCATCGGCCACGAGTCGCTGGGCCGGGTGCGCGAGGCGCCGCGGGACAGCGATTTCGCCTGCGGTGACCTGGTGGTGGGCGTGGTGCGCCGCCCGGACCCCGAGCCGTGCGGCGCGTGCGCGCACGGCGAGTTCGACATGTGCCGCAACGGCCGCTACACCGAGCGCGGCATCAAGGAGCGCCACGGTTACGCCGGCCGGACCTGGACCGTGGAGAGCGACTACGCGGTCAGGCTCGACCCGGCCCTGGAATCGGTGGGCATGCTGCTCGAACCGACCACGGTGGTGGCCAAGGCGTGGGAGCAGGTGGAGCGGATCGGCAGCCGCGCCTGGTTCGAGCCGCGGCGCGCCCTCGTCACGGGAGCGGGGCCCATCGGCCTGCTGGCGGCGCTGCTCGGCGTGCGGCGCGGTCTCGACGTCCACGTACTGGACCGGGTCACCGGGGGGCCGAAGCCGGGCCTGGTCAGGGACCTGGGAGCGACCTACCACAGCGAGGACATCGGCGAGGTCGCCGCCAAGCTCCGCCCCGACGTGGTGATCGAGGCGACCGGCGCGGGCTCCGTGGTCTTCCAGTCGATGGCCGGGACGGCGACGTACGGGATCGTCTGCCTGACCGGCGTCTCCCCCAAGGGGCGCCGGCTCTCCGTGGACGCGGGGACGATCAACCGGGAACTGGTGCTGGAGAACGACGCGGTGGTGGGCTCGGTCAACGCCAACCTCCGCCACTACCGGCAGGGGGCGGACGCCCTCGCATGGGCCGACCGCTCCTGGCTGGAGCGGATGATCACCAGGCGCGTGCCGCTGGAGCGCGCAGCCGAGGCGTTCACCGCGCGCGAGGACGACATCAAGGTGGTCATCACCCTCGACGAGCAGCAGGAGTAGCCAGCATTCCCGAAATGATGGGAATGGCGAGAATGACGGGAAGAGAAAAAACAGTAGAAGTGAAGGGGAATGTCGGGATTGGGGCGGGGTACCGCAGGGAGCGTATGCCGCTTGGCTCCGAAAGGATGACTGTCGTGCTGATGGCCCAACCCGTGCTGCGCAACCTGGTCGAGAACTACGAGGCGCTGAGCGCCCGCCGCCCCGGACGGCCCGGACACCCCGCCGCGAGCGCCGAGAACGCCGAAACCGCCGAGACCCGCCGGCGCATGGAGGACGTCGCCTACACCCTGTGCGTCTCCACCGGGACCCGCGACATACAGAGCGCGCTCGCGGTGGCCAGACGGCAGCTGCACCCCGCCTCGCCCCGTTAGAAGCCGGCGGCGGAGGGGCGATTCCGCGGGCCGGCCCCGTCAGTCCGCCGCCGCCTCCCGCAGGGCCGAGAGCAGGTCGGGGTGGACCGCGAGGTAGACGTCGGCCGCGGTGACGCGCAGGACGTGCCGGGTCAGCCGGTGCGGGGCGACCACCAGCAGCCGCACCCCGAGCCGGTCCGCCAGCGCCTGCGTCCGCTCAAGGACGCCGACGGCCGCCGCGGTCAGACAGGGGGTGCGCAGATCGACGATGGCGACGCGCGTTCCGGCGGACCTGAGCAGCCGCCGCAGATCGTCACGGACCCGTTCGGCGTTGGCGAGGTCGACGATCTCGGCCAGCGGGATCACGATCGGTTCGGCGTCGGCATCGGTGTCGACGGGATGGTTCGGCAGGGACACGGAAAGCTCCAGAGCACTGTTCAGCCCATGGGCAGCCGCTGCCTGACTACGCCTCTGGCAAGAGGCTATCGGCGGAGCGCCGCCACCGAAACCGTCCCGGTCGACTCCCGGGTGAACGAGCGAACCCACATGCGATTCACGTCCCTGGCATGACGGGCCGCGGACGGGTACTCGCCCGGGGGATATGCCCGCCCCTCACGAAAGGCGCCCCCGCACCATGACCGCCTTAGAGCCAGGTCTGCCCGGAATCGGGGAGCAGGCCCTGGCACAACTACAGTCGCTGCTCCTCGACTCCGACCGGCTGGAGGGGTTCCTCCAGGACCTGGTGGCCCTCGCCGCGGAGCTGCTGCCCATCCGGGTGCACTGCTCCATCACCCTCGCCTCGCCCGGCCGGCTGCGCACCGCGGCGGCGAGCGACGAGCCGGTCCGCCGTTTCGACCAGGAGCAGTACGACATGGGCGAGGGCCCCTGCCTGGAGGCCCTGCGGACCGGTGAGACACACGCGATCAGCGACCTGAGCGACAGCGGCCGCTTCCCGGCCTTCGCCGAGCGCGCCCTGCTGCTCGGCATCCGCTCCGCGCTCGCCCTGCCCCTGGCGCCGCCGGGCCGGTGCGGCACCGGGGTGATGAACCTCTACGCCGATGAGCCGGACGGCTTCTCCGGCCCGGTGCGCGACCAGGCCGCGGTATTCGCGGGCCACGCGGCCGGGGCCATCGGGGTGGCCCACAAGATCGCCGAACAGACCCGGTTCAGCGAGCACTTGCAGGCCGCGCTCGCCTCCCGCACGCAGATCGACCAGGCCCTCGGCATCCTCATGGCCCAGCAGCGCTGCACCGCTCCGCGGGCCTTCGAGATCCTGCCCCGCGCCTCACAGAACCGGAACAAGAAGGTCCGTGACCTCGCGACCGTCCTGATCACCAAGGTCAGCGGCGCCCCGCCGACGCCGACGACGCCCCTGGAGCCGCAGTCGACGCCGCCGCGCCCAGCGGGCTCGACGTGCGGACGCTGTGGGCGAGGCGGGCCGTGCGGGTGGGGACGTCCACCGTGTACGCGTCCACCGTCATCGCCCGGTCGGACGCCTTGAGGACCATGAAGCCGTGGTCGGCGAAGTTCTGCCAGGACGCCGGGTGACCGTAGTGGGCCCTGCCGTCACCCGCCTTGCCGGCGGCTCCGCAGACGATCTGCCGGGTGCCACCGGTGCGGCTGGTGGGCTCCAGCATCTGGAGCGTGTGGTCGTGGCCGGAGAGGATGAGGTCGGCCCGGCCGCACACCACCTCCTCGTACAGCTCCTTGAGGTGGACGCCGCTGGTGTAGTCGCCGATCGTGAAGCCGTCGTACGAACCGGCGCTGCCGTGCTTGCCGTTGTTCAGGTACGGGTGGTGCCCGAGCACGACCTTCCAGCGCGCCCGCGACGCCTTGAGCGCGCCGTCCAGCCAGGCGCGCTGCTCCCGCATGTAGGGGCCGTTCCACCGGTAGTGCGGGTCGAGTTGGGCCACGTAGGAGGAGACGGGGTTGGTGTCGATGGCGAAGAACTCCACCAGCGGCCCGCCCTCCCCGGCCGCCGGGAGCGCCACGTCGTAGTAGCGGCTCGGCATGTGCCAGCGCCGTGATCCCTTGGCGTACGCGACCTCACGGTCGCCGCGCGAGGGGTCGCCGCCGCTGCCGGGTATCAGTCCCGAGCAGTCGTGGTTGCCGAGAACCATCAGCCACGGCATGTCCAGGCCCGTGTTGGGCTCCTCGAACTTGGTGCGGAACTCGGAGTCGTCCGCGGACTCGGGGCCGTTCTCGTAGATGTTGTCGCCGAGCCCGACGGCCAGGCCGACCCCTTCGGCGCGGCAGACCTCCCGCGCCGCGGCGGCCACCGCGTGCTGCGCCTCCTCGCCCGTGCCGGCGTCACCGGTGAGGAGCACGGCGTACTCCCCGTTCCGGTTCGGCGCCGTCGGCAGCGGGAACCTGCCGGAGCGGGCAGCCGCCGCCGCGGGCGTCCGGCCCGCGCCCGACAGGACCGTGAGCGCCGCCGCGCCCGCCACCGCGCCGCCGAGGACGGCGCGCCGCCGGGGCGCCCGCATGGCCCGGACCCGCTCCCCCACCGGGCCGTCGAAGAGCGCGGGGTCGGCCCGCAGCCACTGTTCCTCGGTCAGGTCCGCGCTCGGCGGTATCAGCTCGTCGTCGCACATGGGGGGTTTCTCTCATGGATGCGGGCGGCGAAGGTGGGGAACCGATGAACTCCCGGTGGACGTCCGGACACGGATTCGCCGCCTGCGCGGGGCCCGGGGCGCCTAGCCGGGCCCCGGGCCGCCTCGCGCTCAGGCCGCCTCCACGACCTGAGCCGCGTCGGCCGCCCCGGCTCCCTTGGCGAACTGGGTCCGGTACAGCTCCGCGTACCGCCCGTCGGCGGCGAGGAGTTCGTCGTGCGTGCCGCGTTCGACGATCCGGCCGGCCTCGACGACGAGGATGAGGTCGGCGGCGCGGACCGTGGAGAGCCGGTGGGCGATCACCACGGCGGTGCGGCCCTCAAGGGCCTCGGCGAGCGCTTCCTGCACGGCCGCCTCGGAGGTGTTGTCGAGGTGTGCCGTCGCCTCGTCGAGGATGACGACCCGCTGCCGGGCCAGGAGCAGGCGCGCGATGGTCATGCGCTGGCGCTCGCCGCCGGAGAGCCGGTAGCCGCGCTCGCCGACCACGGTGTCGAGCCCGTCGGGCAGGGAGCGCACCAGGTCTTCCAGGCGCGAGCGCCGCAGCACGTCCCAGAGTTCGTCCTCGCTCGCGTCCGGCCGGGCCAGGAGCAGGTTGGCGCGTACGGACTCGTGGAAGAGGTGCCCGTCCTGGGTGACCATGCCGAGGGTGGCCCGCAGCGACTCGGCGGACAGGTCCCGCACGTCGACGCCGCCGATGCGCACCGCGCCCTGGTCGGTGTCGTAGAGCCGCGGCAGGAGCTGCGCGATGGTCGACTTGCCCGCCCCCGACGAGCCGACGAGCGCGACGGTCTGGCCGGCCTCGGCGCGGAAGGAGACGCCGTGCAGGACCTCTTCGCCGCCGCGGGTGTCGAGGGAGGCGACCTCCTCGAGGGAGGCCAGGGAGACCTTGTCGGCGGCCGGGTAGGCGAAGCGCACGTCGTCGAACTCCACGGCCACGGCCCCCTCGGGGACGGGGGTGGGCTCCGGCTTCTCCGCGATCAGCGGCTTCAGGTCGAGGACCTCGAAGACCCGCTCGAAGCTGACGAGCGCGCTCATCACCTCGACGCGCGCACCCGCCAGGGAGGTCAGCGGCGCGTAGAGCCGGGTGAGCAGCAGGGCGAGCGAGACGATGGCGCCCGCCTTCAGCGAACCCTCCAGGGCGAAGTACCCGCCGAGTCCGTAGACCAGGGCCAGCGCGAGCGCCGAGACCAGGGTGAGCGCGGTGATGAACGCGGACTGCGCCATGGCGGTGCGCACGCCGATGTCGCGCACGCGGCGGGCCCGGGCGGCGAACTCGGCGGACTCGTCGCCGGGCCTGCCGAAGAGCTTGATGAGGGTGGCGCCGGGCGCCGAGAACCGCTCGGTCATCCGGGTGCCCATGGCGGCGTTGTGGTGCGCGGCCTCCCGCTGGAGCCTGGCCATGCGGGCGCCCATGCGGCGGGCGGGCACGACGAAGACGGGGAGCAGCACCAGGGCGAGCAGGGTGATCTGCCAGGAGAGGGTGAGCATCACGGCGAGGGTCAGGAGCAGGGTGACGATGTTGCCGACGACCCCGGAGAGCGTGTTGCTGAAGGCGCGCTGGGCGCCGATCACGTCGTTGTTGAGGCGGCTGACCAGGGCGCCCGTGCGGGTGCGGGTGAAGAAGGCGACGGGCATGCGCTGGACGTGGTCGAAGACGGCGGTGCGCAGGTCGAGGATGAGGCCCTCGCCGAGGTTGGCCGACAGCCAGCGGCTCAGCAGGCCGATGCCGGCCTCGGCGAGCGCGATGGCGGCGATCAGCAGGGCGTAGCGCACGACGGTGGCGGAGTCGCCGCCGGAGACGATGACGTTGACGACCTTCCCGGCGAGGACGGGCGTGGCCACGGCGAGCAGGGCGGTGACGACGCTCAGCAGCACGAACTGCCAGATGCGCTTGCGGTGGGGCCGCGCGAAGACTCCGATGCGGCGAAGGGTGGCGCGGGCGAAGGGGCGGCGGTCCTGCTGGGCGTGCATCACGCTGTACAGCTGGGTCCAGGCCGTGGTTTCCATGCTCATGAGCAGAACGTTAGGACCTCAAGCTAACTTCAGGTCAACCATTCACGAGAAGCGCGCCCGCCTCTGCCGTGTCCCTTGACCCACGTGTAGCAGGAACGTACTTTCGCTTCAATTTCTGTGGTCACCACTGAAGTTATTCCCCCCACTGAGGTGAGAAGGCGAACGCATGCGTGATGTACGAAGGCGTACTCTGCTGTCCGCTCTGGGCGGCACGGCGGTCGCGGGAGGCGCGCTCGGCGCCCCGGGCGCCGCGGGTGCGAGCAGCGCCGACGCGGCGCCGGGCGGCCCCGCGGCCCGCCCGGAGAAGGCGTATCACCACGAGATCCGGAAGCTGCTCGACCGTATGACGGTCGAAGAGAAGCTGGGCCAGCTCCAGCAGCTGCCGTGGACCTACGACACGGGCCCCGGCGGCGGCGACACCAAGGAGGCGGAGGACGCGGCGCGGGCGGGCAAGCTCAGTTCGGTGCTGAGCATCTACGGCGCGAAGTCCACCAACGCCCTGCAGCGCATCGCCGTCGAGGAGTCCCGCCTCGGCATTCCGCTGGTCTTCGGCCTCGACGTCATCCACGGCTTCTGGACGACGTTCCCGATCCCGCTGGCGCAGGCGGCGAGCTTCGACCCCGACGTCACCAGGGCGGACGGCGAGGTCTCGGCGAAGGAGGCCCGCTCCAACGGCGTGCACTGGACCTTCGCGCCGGCCATGGACGTCACGCACGAGCCGCGCTGGGGCCGCGTCGCCGAGGGCAACGGCGAGGACCCGTACCTGACGTCGGTGTTCGCCGCGGCCAAGGTCAGGGCCTACCAGGGCGACGCCGACGGCGAATCCTCCGCGCCCTACCGCGCCAAGGACCGCGTCGCCGCCTGCGCCAAGCACTTCGTCGCGTACGGCGGCGCCGAGGGCGGCCGTGACTACAACACGGTGGACGTCTCGGAGTCGCGCCTGCGCAACCTCTACCTGCCGCCGTTCAAGGCGGCCCTGGAGGCCGGGGCCGCCACGGTCATGGCCTCGTTCAACACCATCAGCGGCGTCCCCGCCCACGGCAACACCCACACCCTCACCGACATCCTGAAGAAGGAGTGGGACTTCGACGGCATGGTGGTCAGCGACTGGACCGGCGTCCAGGAGCTGATCGCGCACGGCTTCGCCGAGGACGGCGCGGCGGCGGCCCGCCTCGCCCTCAACGCCGGCGTCGACATGGAGATGACCAGCACCAACCTGGTCCGACACGGCAAGAAGCTGCTGCGCGACGGCAGGATCGGCGAGCGGCGTCTCGACGACGCGGTGGCCCGCGTCCTGCGCCTCAAGTTCGACCTCGGCCTCTTCGAGAACCCCTACGTCGACGAGGACGACGCCGTCGCGGGGCCGACCGCCGCCACCCGCAGGGCGGCCCGCACGGCCGCGGCGCGCTCGATGGTGCTGCTCAAGAACAAGGGGAAGGCGCTCCCGCTGAAGCGGTCGGTCGGGTCCATCGCCGTGGTCGGCCCCTTCGCCGACTCCGGCGACCTCCTCGGCACCTGGTCGTTCCCGGGCGCCATCGAGAAGTACCCCTCGGTGAAGGTCCTCGACGCCGTCGAGCGGGCGGCGCCGGGCGCGAAGGTGACGTACGCCCGGGGCGTCGATCCCGAGGGCGGGGACACCGGCGGCATCGGCAAGGCGGTGGCCGCCGCGAAGGCCGCCGACGTGACGGTCGTCGTGGTGGGCGAGCCGTCCGCGATGAGCGGCGAGGCGGCGGCGCGCAGCGACCTCTCCCTGCCCGGCGCCCAGGAGAAGCTGGTGAAGGCGATCGCGGCGACCGGCCGCCCGTTCGTGGTCGTCCTCGTCAACGGCCGCCCGCTGACCATCGGCGACTGGCTGGACTCCGCGCCCGCCGTCCTCGAGGCCTGGCACCCGGGCATCGAGGCGGGCAACGCCATCGCCGACGTGCTGTTCGGCGAGGTGGCGCCCGGCGGCAAGCTGCCCGTGTCGTTCCCGCGGGCGGTCGGCCAGATCCCGATCCACTACAACCACGAGTCGACGGGCCGCCCCTACGACGCGGACAACAAGTACACGTCGAAGTACCTGGACCTGCCGCCGGACCCGCAGTTCCCCTTCGGGCACGGCCTGAGCTACACCACGTTCGAGATCGGCGCGCCGAGGCTCAGCCGTGAGCGTGTCTCCGCGGACGCCCTGCGCGAGGGCGACACCCTGGAGGTGTCCGTGCGGGTCACCAACACCGGCGAGCGCGAGGGCGACGAGGTCGTCCAGCTCTACGTCCACGACGTCGCGGCCAGCCTGACGCAGCCGGTGCGCAGGCTGCGCGGCTTCCGGCGCGTCACCCTCGGTCCGGGCGGGTCGCGCACCGTCCGCTTCCGGCTCGGCGCGGCGGACCTCGGCTTCTGGACCAACGCGCCGCACGGCGAGTTCACGGTGGAGGAGGGCACGGTCGACCTCTACGTCGGCGACAGCTCGGCGGCGAAGGGGAGGACGACGCTGACGATCACCTGAGCGGAGGCGAGGCCCGGGCGCGGGCGGGCCCGGTGGCGCCGGGCCCGGCCCACGCCTGCCTTCAGCCGAGTTCGAGGGTGGTGACCCCGAAGACCCGCTCCCGCGCGAAGCTCCGGACGGGGCCGGTGTACATGCGGGCCGTGTCGAAGGTCGGCTTCATGCCGCGCGCCTCCGCGAGCGCGACGGCCGCCGCGTTGTTCTCCGGCACGTCGATGGCGACGGGCGCGCCGCCCGTCTCGGCCGCCAGCGCGTCGAGGAGCGCCTCGGCGTCGGCCCGCGTGTCCGCGAAGAGCGGCCCCACGCGCGGCACGTCGCGGCCGGGGCGGATCACCCCGTACCCGGTGAGCGTGCCGTCGACGACGCGGGCGAGCGCGCGGTGGCCGGGGGCGGTGAGCCAGGACCGCAGAAAGCGCGGCCGGTCGGCGGGCACGCAGGCGCCGTCGTACGCGGTGAGCGCCCGCAGGTCCGCGGCCTCGACGGGGCGCACGCGCGGGTCGCTCGCGCCGGCGGCGGGCAGTGCGCCGATGTAGCGCAGGGTGCCGTGGGCGCGGGCGAACCCGGAACGGCGGTAGTTGTCCTGCTGGGCGGGGACGCCGTCGAGGCCGACGGTCCGGCCGGCGGCGTGGGCGAGCCCGGCCCGCCAGGTGGCGAGCCCGTGGCCGCGGCCCCGCAGGCCCGGGCGGACGAGGTAGAAGCCGAGGAAGGCGTAGTCGTCGCCGTAGGTGACGACGGAGACCGCGGAGACCGGTTCACCGTCGACGCGCCCCACGAAGAACCCCTCGGGGTCCTGCGCGAAGAACGAGGGGGCGTCGCCGAGGCCGGGATTCCAGCCCTCGTCCGCCGCCCACCCGGTCACCACGCGCCAGTCGTCGAGCGTCGCCCGTGAGACCACGAGGCGCCCGGAACCCGCATCCGTCATCGCTCCACCCTTCTGGGGTCCGCGGTGGGCCCCCGCGGGCCGCACCGGATGCATCCTGCCCGGGCGGGCGCCGGCCGATGCCGGCGCCGCGGATGACCGGCCATGCCGATGCCGCGACGACCGGTCGGCGTCCACATGCTGGACGGGCCGGTGAATTCCCGTGATGCGGAACCGTCCGCGGAAGGCCCCGGCGGCAGGGCGACCGCGTCACCACCCGCTGTCATCCGTCCAGTTGAGAGCCGGATCATCCGCACCCGACGCCAACCGGTGGCGCGGCGGGGCCCGTTCGGGCCGTCGAACCAATATTGGTCCAGACCTTGACAGGTTCAGACCATTTCGCTTGAGTCACCGACACCCCCATGGCGGCGTGGAGCCCACCCCTCGCCCGCCCGTTAGGAGATGTCGCATGATCAAACGCCTCACCAGTCTCGCGGCCGCCCTGGCCGCGCTCTGCGCGATGATCGTCCTGGGCCCGGCCGCCGCCACGGCGTCCGCGGCCGCGTGCGCCGCGCCATGGAGCTCGTCCTCCGTCTACACGGGCGGCAAGACCGCCTCGCACAACGGGCACAACTGGACCGCCAAGTGGTGGACCCAGAACGAGACGCCGGGCCGCTCCGACGTCTGGGCGGACGCGGGCGCCTGCGGCGGCGGCACGGATCCGGGCAACCCCGACCCGTCCGGATTCGTGGTCAGCGAGGCCCAGTTCAACCAGATGTTCCCGAGCCGGAACTCGTTCTACACGTACAAGGGCCTGACGGACGCGCTGAAGGCGTACCCGGCCTTCGCCAACACCGGCAGCGACACCGTCAAGCGCCAGGAGGCGGCGGCGTTCCTCGCCAACGTCCACCACGAGACCGGCGGGCTGAAGTACATCGTCGAGCAGAACCAGGCCAACTACCCGCACTACTGCGACGCGAACCAGCCCTACGGCTGCCCCGCCGGGCAGGCCGCGTACTACGGCCGCGGCCCGATCCAGCTCAGCTGGAACTTCAACTACAAGGCCGCGGGCGACGCGCTCGGCATCGACCTGCTGCGCAACCCCTACCTGGTGGAGCGGGACCCGGCCGTCGCCTGGAAGACCGGCCTCTGGTACTGGAACACCCAGTCGGGCCCCGGCACCATGACGCCGCACAACGCCATGGTCAACGGCAAGGGCTTCGGTGAGACCATCCGCGCCATCAACGGCACCCTGGAGTGCAACGGCGGCAACCCCGCCCAGGTGCAGAGCCGCATCGACCGCTACAAGCAGTTCACCCAGCTCCTCGGCACCACGCCGGGCTCCAACCTGAGCTGCTGACACCCCTCCCCCGAGCACGGCCCGCGGCCGGGCGGTCCTGATCCCCGATCAGGACCGCCCGGCCGCCGCGCCGAGCAGCCGCTCCGCCCCCCGCCGCGCCTCGCGGGCCGCCTCGGGCGAGCCCGAGATCGCGGCGGCCGTCATGGCGCCCTCCGCGAGCAGGACCAGGGGGCCGGTCAGCGCCTCCGGATGGCCCGCGGCCGTCACCAGCTCCGCCATGTACGCGCGGAAGGCCCGCTTGTGCGCGCGCACCGCGTCGGCCACCGCCGGGTCGACGGCGCCGAGTTCGCCGTACGCGTTGACGAAGGCGCAGCCGCGGAAGTCCGGCTCGGTGAACCAGGCGTGCAGCCAGTCGTAGACCGCGAGGACGCGCTCGTCCCCCTCGGGCCGCTCCCCCACCGCGGCCGCGAGCCGGGCGCGCCAGCGGCGGTCCCTGCGGTCGAGACAGGCCTTGACCAGCTCCGACTTGGCGGGGAAGAGCCGGTAGAGCCGCTTGAGCGAGAGCCCCGACGCGGCGCGCACCTGGTCCATGCCGACCGCCTGGATGCCCCGCTCGTAGAACAGCCCCTCCGCGGCGTCGAGCAGCCTGGTCTCCGCCTCGGCGTGGTCCATGGGCGCCTCCCGGGATCGACCGTGTGTGAGAACGCACGTTCTCTGACATGTCCGAGGCTACTACAGTGGAGAACGATCGTTCTCCATCCGGCAGGCCCAGGAGTGACCATGACCATCAGGAGTGACACGACCACCATGACGCGGCCCCCCGTACCCCCCTTCACCCGCGAGACGGCGATCGAGAAGGTCCGCCTCGCCGAGGACGGCTGGAACAGCCGCGACCCCGAGAAGGTGGCCCTCGCGTACAGCGAGGACTCCCGGTGGCGCAACCGCGCCGAGTTCGTCACCGGACGCGCGGAGATCGTCGCCTTCCTGTCCCGCAAGTGGGCCCGCGAGCTCGACTACCGGCTGATCAAGGAGCTCTGGGCGCACGACGGCCACCGCATCGCGGTGCGTTTCGCCTATGAGTGGCACGACGACTCGGGGCAGTGGTTCCGGTCCTACGGCAACGAGAACTGGGAGTTCGGCGACGACGGCCTGATGCGCGTGCGCCACGCCTGCGTCAACGACCTCCCCATCGCGGAGTCCGGCCGCCTCCACCACTGGCCCCTCGGCCGCCGCCCCGACGATCACCCGGGCCTCACCGCGCTCGGACTCTGAACGAAGGCGGGCGGAGGAGGTGTCACGTCCCGGGCGCTGGGCACCCGGAGGGCGTCGGCGGCCCGGTACCGCCGGACCGCGAAGCCCAACGACCGGCAAGGAGGCATACGTGACCACCGCTCGCGACATCATGACTCCGGGCGCCGAGTGCGCGGGGGCCGAGGAGACCGTCCTCCAGGCAGCCGCCAAGCTCACCGGACTCGGTGTCGGCGCGCTGCCCATCTGCGGCGCCGACAACCGTCTCAAGGGAGTCCTCACCGACCGCGACATCGTGGTCAAGGTCCTCGGGAAGGGCAAGGACCCCTCCAAGGTCCTCGTCGGGGAACTCGCGCAGAGCGAGGCCGTGACGATCGGCGCGGACGACAGCGCCGACGAGGTCTTCGCGACCATGACCAGCCACAAGGTGCGGCGGCTCCCCGTGATCGACGGCCACTCCCTCGTCGGGATGGTGGCGCTCGCCGACGCGGCCCGCGCCCTCGCCGACCCGAAGGCCGGACAGCTCCTGGAGGCGCTCTCCACGGACTGACGGTCCCTCCCGGCCGGAACGCGCCGCCCTCCTCTCCCATCTCCCCCGGGGCGGCGCGTTCCGGTCTCTCCGTATGCCCCCGCGCGTCCCCCGGCCTACGCTGGCCATCCCGGGCCGGGGGCCCATCCGCCGCGCCCAGGCACCCCCCAGGAGGAACCGCATGCCCATCGCCACGGTCAATCCCGCCACCGGTGAGACGCTCGAAACCTTCGAACCGCTCGGGACCGCGGAGATCGAGCGCCGCCTCGCGGCGGCCGAAGCGGCGTACGCGAAGCACCGCACCACCGGCTTCGACGAGCGCGCCCGGCTGCTGAACCGGGCCGCCGACCTCCTCGAAGAGGACGCGGCCGACATCGCGCGGACCATGACCACCGAGATGGGCAAGCCCGTCAAGGCGGCCGAGGCCGAGGCGGCGAAGTGCGTCAAGGCCATGCGGTGGTACGCCGAGCACGCGGCGGAACTGCTCGCCGACGAGCACCCCGCGCAGGCCGACGTGTCCGACTCCGGCGCCGCGCGGGCCCTGGTGCGCTACCGCCCGCTGGGCGTCGTGCTCGCCGTGATGCCGTGGAACTTCCCGCTCTGGCAGGTGGTGCGCTTCGCCGCCCCCGCCCTCATGGCGGGCAACGTGGGCCTGCTCAAGCACGCGTCGAACGTGCCGCGGACGGCCCTGTACCTGGAAGACCTCTTCCGGCGCGCCGGATACCCCGAGGGGTGCTTCCAGACGCTGCTGATCGGGTCGGACGCCGTCGAGGCGATCCTGCGCGACGACCGGGTGGCCGCCGCGACCCTCACCGGCAGCGAGCCGGCGGGCCGCTCGGTGGCCTCCGTCGCGGGCGACGAGATCAAGAAGATCGTCCTGGAACTCGGCGGCAGCGACCCCTACCTCGTCCTGCCGAGCGCCGACGTGGCGCGCGCCGCGCGGACCGCGGTGACCGCCCGCGTCCAGAACAACGGCCAGTCCTGCATCGCCGCCAAGCGCTTCATCGTGCACGCCGACGTCTACGACGACTTCCGCGACCGGTTCGTCGCCGGGATGCGGGAGCTGACCGTCGGCGATCCCCTCGAGCGGGACACCGACGTGGGCCCGGTCGCCAGCGAGCGGGGCCGCGCCGACCTGGAAGAACTTGTCGACGACGCGCTCGGCCAGGGCGCGAGCGCCCTCTGCGGCGGCGGGCGCCCCGAGGGCCGGGACCAAGGCTGGTTCTACTCCCCCACCGTCCTGACGGACATCACCCCGAAGATGCGCGTCCACCGGGAGGAGACGTTCGGGCCGGTGGCCACGCTGTACCGCGTGCGGGACCTGGACGAGGCGGTGGCGCTCGCCAACGACGTGCCGTTCGGGCTGAGTTCCAACGTGTGGACCCGCGACGAGGCCGACATGGACCGCTGCGTGCGGGACCTCCAGGCCGGCGGCGTCTTCTTCAACGGGATGACCGCCTCCCACCCCGGGCTGCCCTTCGGCGGCGTCAAGCGCTCCGGCTACGGCCGCGAGCTGTCCGGCCACGGCATCCGCGAGTTCTGCAACGCCACGACGGTCTGGTACGGCCCGGCCGAGTAGGACCCGGCCGGGCGGACCGCGCGGGGCGGGGGCGGCGGACGGCGGGTCAGGCCGTCAGCAGGGAGTCGTCCGTCGTCCGGGCCCCCGGCAGCCGGTGACTGGCCGCGACCAGCGCGGCGTCGACGTCACTCGTGCCGGTCGCGACGCACAGGCTGTACGCGATGTCCTGGAACTCCTGACGGCTCGCCGCGCTGCCCTGGTCGGCGCGGAGCATCGCCAGGGCCTTGTAGCGCTCCACCAGGTCTTGCAGCAGGACGGGATGTGCCAGCAGCACGGGGGCTCCTCCCTCGGGGGCGTTCCGGGTCGTTCGTTCGCGGTCCGTCTGCCCCGCCCCCGCCACGTGAATCAGCGTTGATCGCTCCGATTGTGGTCCGCCCGCATCCTGTGCAGACTCGAAGCCGTGGACACCTCGCGCGGCAATGTCGATGACGGACCCCGGGAGGGGCCCGGGGGCGACGGGCCCGGCGACGGCCGCCGGGAGACGCAGGACGAGCGCGCGGACCGGCGCTGGGCCGAGCTCATCCAGGAAGTGCGCGTGGCGCAGACCGGCGTGCAGATCCTCTTCGGCTTCCTGCTCACCGTCGTCTTCACGGAACGGTTCAAGGCCCTGGGTGACACCGACCGGCTCATCTACATCGTGACGGTCGTCCTCGGCTCGGCGGCGACCGGCGCCCTCATCGCCCCCGTCTCCTTCCACCGCCTGGTGACGGGCCGCTGGATCAAACCCGCGGCGGTCGTCTGGGCCTCCCGCCTGACCCTCGTGGGCCTGCTGCTGCTCCTCGGCACCCTGACGGCCGCGCTGCTCCTCGTCCTGCGCGTCGCCACGCACAACGCCGTGGTGCCCTATCTGGTGGCCGGAGTCGTCGCCTGGTACCTGCTCTGCTGGTTCGTGCTGCCCGCCTGGGCCCGGCACCGCCACACCACACCGGACCAGTAGCCGGCGCTGCCGCGCCGCTGCTCGGCGACGCGCTCCTCGCGTCCGTGCCGCGCGCCGACGACTTCCCCGCGCCGAGGAATGGATCAGTGCCGGGCGGGCACTCAGTCCCGGGACGGAAGCCTGGAAGAAATCCGAACCGTTCGCACCATGTCGCCTTATGTCACCGATTATCACCAGCTGTCATCGTTCGACTGGTGACCCCGTGCGAACCGGCGGAGTGTGGAGGGAGGGACGCCCCACGTGGGAGTTCCCATAGACGGGAGACGCCGTATGACCACGCAGACGCGGATACCCATGCCGACCCCGCCACGCCCGGCGCGCCTGCTGGCCCTGCCCGGCGTGTACGCCCCCCAGCACGACACCGCGCTGCTCACCCGCGCCCTGCGCCGCGAGGCCGTCGACGGCGCCTCCGTCCTCGACCTGGGCACCGGCAGCGGCGCGCTCGCCGTGGCAGCAGCCCGCCAAGGCGGACGGGTCACCGCCGTCGACATCTCCCGCCGCGCCGTGCTGACCGCGCGGCTCAACGCCCGCCTCACCGGGCAGTCGCTCACCGTGCTCCGCGCCGACCTGACGACCGAGGCGCCGGACGGCCCGTACGACTTCGTGATCAGCAATCCGCCCTACGTGCCCTCGCCGTCCCCCGTCCTCCCCCGGCGTGGCGCGGCGCGGGCGTGGGACGGCGGGCCCCGCGGGCGTACCGTCGTGGACCGGATCTGCGAGGCGGCGCCCAAGGCCCTGGCCGAGGGCGGCGTGCTGCTCATGGTGCACTCCGCGCTCTGCGGCGTGGACGCCTCCCTCACCCGGCTCAGAGAGGCGGGCATGGTCCCCAAGGTCACCGACCGGGAGTACATACCGCTCGGCCCCGTGCTCCGCTCCCGCAGGGCGTGGCTGCGCAGCCAGAACCTCCTGGGCGCCGACGAGAACCTGGAAGAGCTGGTGGTGATCCGTGCCGAACGCCGATGACCGCCCCCGCCGCGTCACGGTCGACCCCGAGGGACCGCTCCTGGTGGAGGGCCCGGTCGAGGTGGTCGGCGAGGACGGCGCCGTCCACACCTCGCGCCGCTTCACCGTCGCGATCTGCACCTGCCGCCGCAGCCGCAAGTACCCGTGGTGCGACACCAGCCACCGCAAGCGAGTGAAGCCCGAGGGCCGCCGTGCGCGCACGGCGGCCGACTCCGGGGAAACGGAAAGGACGTCATGAGCGCCCCCACCGCGGTCCGCGAATCCCGGCTGCGCAGCCCCGCGCTGCCCGCCCCCCGCGGCGAGCTGTCCGAAGGCGTCGTCGTCGCCCTGCGGCAGGGCGGTCCCGCCCCCGCCCTCCAGCGGCAGGCGGCGGACGCCGACCCGTACGGCGAAGACCTCCAGCTCGCCCTCTACGTCCTGTACGAACTGCACTACCAGGGCTACGCGGACGTTTCCGACGAGCGGGAGTGGGACCCCGGGCTGCTCGCCCTCCGACAGGCCATGGAGCGGCGGTTCCTCGCCGCGCTGCGCGCCGACGTCCCCTCGGTCGACACCGCGGAGGAGGCCCTTGCCGGGCTCCTCGTGGAACCCGTCGGCCACGACGAGAGCAGCGTCAGCCACCACCTCCAACGCGGGGGCGAGCTGTGGCAGCTCAAGGAGTACGCGGCCCTGCGCTCGCTCTACCACCTCAAGGAGGCCGACCCGCACGCCTGGGTCATCCCCCGGCTGCACGGCCGGGCCAAGGCCGCCATGGTGGCCATCGAGTTCGACGAGTTCGGCGCCGGGCGCGCCGAGGACGTCCACGCGCGGCTGTTCGCGGAGCTGATGGCCGACCTGGACCTGGAGACGGACTACGGCCACTACGTCGACGCGGCGCCCGCGGAGGTCCTGGCCACGGTGAACCTGATGTCGCTCTTCGGTCTGCACCGCGCGCTGCGCGGCGCGCTGGTCGGGCACTTCGCGGCCGTCGAGGTCACCTCACCGCCCGGCTCGCGCCGGCTGGCCGCCGCCCTGCGCCGGGTCGGCGCGGGACCGGCCGCCCAGCGGTTCTACGACGAGCACGTGGAGGCGGACGCGGTGCACGAGCAGGTGGTGCGCCGGGACGTCGTGGGCGGCCTTCTCGCCGCCGAGCCGGACCTCGACGCGGACGTGGCGTTCGGCATCCAGTCCACCGGGTTCCTGGAGGACCGGCTCGGCGCGCTGCTCCTGGCGCACTGGCGGCAGGGGCGCAGCGCCCTGCGCTCCGCCTGAACGGCCGGCCCCCGCGAGCCGCCGGCCGACGCCCCGGCCCGGATGCCTCAGCCCTCGACGCCGGTCGCGCCGTGCGGTGAGCCGACGGGCTTGGACTCGGGTGAGCCGCGCTGGCGCAGATAGACGGAGAAGATGGCCATCGACCCCACGGCGAGCAGTTCGGACTGCCAGTTCTGCAGCGTGCGGGACCAGAAGTCGGCGGAGCCCACATACTGCGCCCAGCTGATGGGCGCCTGGAGTTCTCGCAGGTGCTGTTCGTTGTGGGCGGCCACGCCCGTCACGGACTGGGTCAGCCAGGAGAGCAGGAAGAGCACGCACATCAGGGTGCCGAGGGAGCGCGCGTACCAGGACTGGCGCAGGCCGCCGGCGGACGCCCAGCGCGGTGACCCGGGGGTGGCGTGCCGCCCCGCCTTCTGTTCCTCGTCCGACTCCGGGCCCGCCTCGTGGAGCTGCTTGGACTCCGGTGAGCCGCGCTGGAGCAGCCAGACCGTGCCGAAGATTTAGAGGAAGAACTGCAGGTACTCGGACTGCCAGTTCTCCGTCACGTCCACGGCGAAGTCGGAGCTGAGGAGGTAGCCGCCGAAGCCCAGCGGCGCCAGGCCCTCGGCGACGAGCCGGGTGTCGAGGTCGGCATGCCCGGCGACGGCCTGCCCGGCCAGGGAGAGCAGGAAGCCCGCGCCGAAGACCAGGGTCAGACCGTTGTCGCGGAGGAAGCCGCGGAGCCGCGTCATCGCCGCGTCAGCCCGATGACCATGCAGTACGCGAGGCCGCCGACCACCATCAGCAGGTACGCCGTGAACAGGGACCGCATGGTCAACCGCCCTTGATCCGACACCGGTACGGCTGCGCGGGCCGCGGGGAGCAGCCCGCGGCGACGACCTTCCAGCCCTGCGGGAAGAACGACAGGAAGAGCGTGTCGCGAGCGGCCACCACCCGTGCCTGTGTCCCGTATACGTCGACGGAGCGGACGGAACCCGCCTCGGGCAGTCCGGCGTCGGGCAGGGCGCGTGCGCAGGGCAGCTCGGCGTCGTGCTCCAGTTCCTCGCGGGTGCCGGGGGCGAGCGCGGCGCAGGCGGCGTCCGGAGTGCGCAGGCTCTCCTCGAAGCGGGTCGCCGCCCGCGCCGCCGCGTCCTCGCGTACGTCGGCCCCGCCGCAGCCGGTGAGCGCGCCGAGCAGCGCCACCGTGAGCAGGGCCGAGCCGCTTGCCCGTGCCGATGCCGCTCTCACCCCCGACACGATGCCGTACGCCGGTGCGGGGTCCGCTGGTTCGGCGTACGACACGCGGCGGGGTGCGTCCGATCAGGCCTTCTCGCGGGGCTCCCCGTGCTCGGCGCCCGTGAGGCGGAGCTGGAGCTGGACCTCCTGGTCGCCGGAGACGGTGCCGCCCGCCTCGGCGACGAAGGCGGACTCCAGGACCGAGCGCACCCGGCCGACCGCGACGGGGCCGCCCTGCAGATCGGCGGTGACGGAGTCCGCGAGCAGCACGCCGGAGACGGACGCGGGGGACTTGTCCGCGCAGAACTCCCCGGTCCACACGGCGGGCTCGGACTGGCCCGTCTGGCGGGGCGCGTCGTCGCCCCGGTCGGAGGGGAAGTGCTCGCGCAGCACGCCGAAGACCGTGTCCGCGTCGGCCGCCGAGCACTTGTCGAGGACGACCTGCACCAGGTCGGGGGAAGGGGACTCCGGGTCGGCCGCCGCGGCGTTCGATGTGTCGTTCACGCTGATCTCTTTCGTGGGGTGGCTGGTGGCTTTCGGGGCGCGGGTACCCGGTGGCGTCGCGGGTATCCGGTGGTCAGAGCTCGCGCAGCGCGGGCAGCAGCTTCTTCTCCGCCCATTCGATGAAGGGACGCTGGTGGTCGCCGCCCACCTGGACGAGCGCGATCTCCGTGAAGCCCGCGTCGGCGAAGGGGCGTACGGCCTCCACGAAGGCGTCGACGTCGTCGCCGCAGGGGATGGTCTTCGCCAGTTCCTCCGGGGTCACGTGCTGGGTGGCGCCGGCGAAGCCGGAGGGGCCCGGCAGCTCGGAGTTGACCGGCCAGCCGCCGACGGACCAGCGGAACTGGTCGTGGGCGCGGGCGATCGCCGCGTCCTTGTCGGGGTCGTAGCAGACCGGGAGCTGCCCGACGCGGGGCTTTCCGCCGCCGCCGTGCCGGTCGAAGGCGTCGAGGAGTTCCGCCTTGGGCTCGGTCGCGATGACCAGGTCGGCGAGGCGTCCGGCCAGGGAGCAGGACCGCTTGCCCGAGACCGCGACGCCGATGGGCGGCGGCTCGTCGGGCAGGTCCCAGAGGCGGGCGTTGGCGACGTCGAAGTGGGTTCCCTGGTGGTTGACGTTGTCGCCGGTGAAGAGCGCGCGGATGATCTCGATGGCCTCTTCGAGCATCTCGATGCGGACCTGCGGCGAGGGCCAGCCGGTCCCGACGACGTGCTCGTTGAGGCTCTCGCCGGAGCCGAGGCCGAGCCGGAAGCGGCCCTCGGCGAGGAGCTGCATGGTCGCGGCCTTCTGCGCCACCACGGCGGGGTGGTAGCGGACGGTCGGGCAGGTCACATAGGTCATGAGGGGGATGCGCGAGGTCGCCTGCGCCGCCGCGCCGAGGACGCTCCAGGCGTACGGCGAGTGCCCCTGCGACTCCAGCCACGGGAAGTAGTGGTCGGAGGTGACCGAGAAGTCGAATCCGGCGCGCTCCGCCGCGACCACATCGTCGACCAGAGCGCGGGGCCCGGCCTGCTCCGTCATCATTGTGTAGCCGATTTGCACCATAAAACATCGCTTTGCCGAAACGGCCTCGCTGAAACATTCGACGGTCCGTAGCCCTCGGTCGGCGGCTGCGGAACCGAGATCGGGGTACCTGGACGGAACGGTGGTTCCCGCCACCCCCGAGAAAGTCCGGTGGCGCCCGCCGCCGGCAGGGAGAGTTCTAAGGATGGGCAGCGTGCGCACTGTAGGAGTGGAGGAGGAGCTTCTCCTCATCGACCGCGAGAGCGGTGAACCGAGGGCGCTGTCCTCGGCGGTACTGGCACGGGCCGCCAGGGACACCGGCGAGAACACCGGTGTGGAGCCCCAGGACTCCGACTACCGCGCTCCCGAGGAGGAGACCTTCGAGACGGAGCTCCAGGGGCAGCAGCTGGAGTTCGCCACGCAGCCCCGTACGAGCATGGACAGCCTCCTCGACGAGGTCGTGCGGTGGCGCGCGGACGCGGACCGGCACGCGGGCGACGTGGGGGGCGCCGTCGCCGCCCTCGCCACCTCTCCCCTGCCGGTCAGCCCCAAGCTCAACGTGGGCCCGCGCTACCAGTGGATGGACGAGCAGTTCGGCCTCACCACCCAGGAGCAGCTGACCTGCGGCTGCCACATCCACGTGTCCGTCGACTCGGACGAGGAGGGCGTGGCCGTCATCGACCGCGTCAGGCCCTGGCTGCCCGTGCTGGTCGCGCTGAGCGGCAACTCCCCCTACTGGCAGGGGAACGACAGCCGGTACAGCAGCTACCGCAACCGGGTCTGGGGGCGCTGGCCGATGGCCGGTCCGACCGAGCTGTTCGGCTCGGCCGGGGAGTACCAGCGGCAGGTCGACGACATGGTGGCCAGCGGCGTCCTGCGCGACCGCGGGATGGTCTACTTCGACGCCCGGCTCTCCCACCGCTACCCGACCGTCGAGATCCGGGTCGCCGACGTCTGCCTGGAGGCCTCGACGACGATCCTGGTCGCCGCGCTGGCCAGGGCGCTGGTCGAGACGGCCGCGCGGGACTGGCGCGCGGGCCGGCCGCCGCTGCCGCACGGCGTCAGCCTGCTGCGCCTGGCCGCGTGGCGGGCGGCGAGGTCCGGAGTCGACGAGGTCCTGCTCGATCCGGTGACCATGCGGCCCGCCCCGGGGGCCGACGTGGTGCGGGCGCTCATCGACCACGTCGAGGACGCCCTCGCCGACACGGGTGACCTGGACATGGTCCGCAGGACGGCCGCGGGCCTGCTCGAACACGGCAACGGGGCCCGTGTCCAGCGCGAGCTGGTGGAGCGCACGGGCAGCCTGAGCGCCATGGTCGCGGAGTGCGTGCGCCGCACGCAGGCGTCGTAGCCCCCACAGGACGCCTCAACGGGTCCACCGTTGCCACACCTATCGTTTTTCGATACATTCCCATCGTGGGTCGATCGACAGTCGTCGGCCCGTGACCGAGGGGTGGAAAGACGATGGGACGAACGACCGTGCTGGCCCTGCGCGCCGTGATCGCGGCGCTCGGGGCCGGTTCCCTGTTCGCGCAGGCGGTACTGCTGCCGCTGCTCGCGGCCGACCTGGACGGCGCCGACGCGGCGCTCGCGGCGCAGCGCACACCGGTCCTCACGATCGTCCTCCTGGGCATCGTGTCGGCTCAGGTCGTCATGACATGCGTATGGCGGCTCGTGACGATGACGCGGCGCGGCACGGTGTTCTCTCCCGCCGCCTTCCGCTACGTCGACACCGTGGCCGGGGCCTTCGCGGCCGCCGCCCTTCTGGTGTTCGCCCTGGGGGTCGTCCTGGCGCCCGGCGAGGCCGTCGCGCCGGGCGTCGTCCTGCTGCTCGGCGGGGTCGGCGTGGCGGTCATGGGCGTCGCGCTGGTCGTCCTCGTCCTGCGGGCGCTGCTCGCCCAGGCCGTGGCGCGGGACGTCGAGGCCACCCGGATGCGGGCCGAGCTCGCCGGGGTGATCTGATGCCGATCGCCGTCGACATCGACGTGATGCTGGCCCGGCGGAAGATGTCCGTGGGCGAGCTGGCGGAGCGTGTCGGGATCACCCCCGCCAACCTGGCGGTCCTGAAGAACGGCCGCGCCAAGGCGGTGCGCTTCTCGACCCTCGCCGCGCTCTGCGAGGTGCTCGACTGCCAGCCGGGCGACCTCCTCCGCTTCGAGGACGAGCCCGCCCGCGCCCCGGCCGAGGCGCCGCTGTGACCTCGGGCGCCGGCGGACCGGCCGTGAGCGGGCCCCCATCCGTGCCGATCTCGTAGAGCTTTGCCGTCGACACCATGGAACCCGGACGAGGCCTCCCATCTCGCAGCTCACGCCCGGCCCCGGGCGTGATAGCACGGAGTGATCGATTCCGAAGGAGACCACGGACATCATGGGTATCTTCAGCCGCCGCCAGACGGCGACCATAGAGCGGACGCAGGATGTCGGACCGGGCGCGCCCTTCTCGACGGCGGCCGGCGCGGCGCCGCTCGACCCCGCACTGCGCGCGCTGACCGGGGAGTGGACCATCGACCGCCCGCACAGCCGCATCGGCTTCTCGGTGCGGCACGCGATGGTCACGACGGTGCGCGGCGCCTTCGGCGACTACGACAGCACGCTCTACTTCGACGGCGCGCGGCCCTCCGCGTCGCGGGCCGAGATCACCATCCAGGTCGGCAGCGTCGACACGGGCGTCGAGCAGCGCGACGCGCATCTCGTCGGCGCGGACTTCTTCGACGCGCGCCGCCATCCGGAGATGACGTTCCGCAGCACGTCCACGCTCCACGAGGGCGGCGAGAGCTTCCGTATGACGGGGGACCTGACCATCCGGGACGTCACCCGCCCCGTGGAGCTGCAGCTCGACTACCTGGGCTCCGTCGTGGACCCCTTCGGCTTCGAACGCGCGGGCTTCGACGGCACCACCACGATCGACCGCACGGAGTGGGGCCTGGTCTACAACCAGCGCCTGGAGGCGGGCGGCACCATGGTGAGCGAGAAGGTGCGCCTGCAGTTCGACATCTCGGCGATCAGGGCCACGCCGGGCAGCGCCACCGGGCTCCCGGCGGAACCCGCGACTGCCTGAAGCCCGCCCTCCCGGGCGTCGCCACCGCCGGTCCGGCGTCGCGCGAACTGCCCTTAAAGGAATGCCGCGGCGGCCCCCGGATGTGGCCCTTCGCCTCGTCCGGTGAGGCGGGGCCGCCGGATATACCTGGGGGTTCGTCCACTCGGAGGTGGTGCTCGTGCACGCACGCAAGCCGGTACACAGGGCCGTAGCGAGCCGGAAGGGACACGGGCGTGCCGAAGCGCCCGCCGGCCCCGACGGGCTGCTGGCCCTCCAACGTCTGGCGGGCAACGCCGCCGTGGCCAGAGCCGTCGAGGAGCAGCGGCACGAACACGGCGCCGGCTGCGGGCACGAACCCGCGGTGCAGCGGTCGGCGGTCCACGAGGTGCTCGGCTCCGCCGGCCGGCCGATCGACACCCCGCTGCGCACGGAGATGGAAGCGCGGCTGGGCGCCGACTTCAGTGACGTACGGCTGCACACCGACGAGGCCGCGCGGAGTTCGGCGGCGGAGATCGGCGCGCGGGCCTACACGTCCGGCCATCACGTCGTCGTCGGCCGTGAGGGCATGGACAAGCACACGCTCGCCCACGAACTCACCCATGTGGTGCAGCAGCGCCGGGGCCCGGTGGCCGGGACGGACAACGGCGCCGGTGTCCTGGTCTCCGACCCGTCCGACCGCTTCGAGCGCGAGGCCGAGGCGAACGCGACGCGCGTGATGAGCCGGCCGTACGCCGGGGAAGGCGCGGTCCAGCGCTCCGCTCACACGGCTCGCGCCGCCGAGGACGCGGCGCCCGTGCAGCGGGCGGACGACGGGCGGGCCGCGGCGCGGCCCCGTACGCCCGACTCCGCCGAATCGTCCGGGTCGGAGGAGGAGGACGGCGGACTGACGCGCGCGCAGGTGAGGTTCAAGGGGGACGCGAGAGTCCTGTGGGACCGCATCAACCGCGTCAAACCGCTGAGCACGAAGCCCGGGTTCAGGAAGGGCGTGAAGGACTGGCTGGGCACCCTGGAGGAGGACCTGCGGATGGCCGTGGGCGGCCGGAAGGAGCGGAGCCCCGTCAATCATTCCGCCGTCACCGGGATCATGGAGGGACTCCATGCCGACGACGTGATGGGGCACAAGGTCAACTACACGTGGTTCCTGCAGCACCAGGACACGGAGGGCATGTTCGACGGAGGCCTGGCGGGCCGCGCCTCGGCCTCGGCGGAGCGCGGTCAGATCTGGTCGAAGATGGGTGCGGCCGAGGCCATCAACGACGCCAACGTGGGCCGGGGCGTGGCCCTGGAGTCGTCGGTCCAGGGCTACATCTTCAACGGCCTCGGATTCGGGCTTCCCCGGTGGGACGACTCCCCGACCATGGGTGAGCTGTGGCTGCGGCTGTCGAGGTCGTACGCGGAGGCGCTCACGGACTGGGTCAGCGCGCACGTGCTGGACGGGATCGACGCCCGAAGCGTCCTCACGACGACCGAGTGGCCCGAGATCAAGAAGAAGATCGAGAGCGGCGAGGTCAACGGCCTGAACGTCTTCGTCTACGCGGCCCACCCCGGTGAGACGAGGAGCGAGCTGCGGCTCGTCGACACGTTCACGGTGCAGACCCAGGAGGATTTCGACGGCATCCCCAGGGTGCCCGGTGACGACGCGTGGCGGAGCAAGCAGGGGAGGATCGACTCGGAGCAGAAGGTCGCGCTGGAGGAGATCTACGCACGCCAGCGGCAGATCAACGGCCTCGACGCCTATGTGAAGAAGGTGTTCGGCGAACACGGCGGCGAGGACAGGATCCGCTTCAGCGCGGTGCGCACACCGAACAGCACAGCGGTCGGCACCTTCGCCCCTCCGCACCGCACCTTCACCGTCCGCAAGCCCTCCGCCTGACCCCGCCGCGGAGGACGGGCCGGGCCGGGGGCGGCCGGCCCGCCCGGTGGGCGGGCCGGGCTCGGGCCTCCCGGCCCCGGCGGTCACTGGTCGTCGACGGCGGGCCCCTCGTCCGGGGCCGGGCGCTCGGTGATCCTCGTGGCGACCCCGCCCTTGACCACCACGTCCGCGGCGACCGACCCGCTCTTGGCAGCGTCGCGCAGGTCCTTCAGCGAGCAGCGCGTCGTGGCCCTGGTGCTGTACTCGCCGCACAGCGTCCCCGCGCCGTACACGCCGGTGCCGCTCGACACGTAGAACTGCTGCTCCTTGCCGTCGACGCTCACGATGTACTTCTCCGGGGCGAGGTACTCCACGGTCCCGCCCGCGAAGGCGCCGTTCACGCCCTTGTCGACGCCGGCCGGGGCGTCGTCCCCCGCGGCGTCCTCGTCGGCGGCGCTGTCGTCGGCCGCCGAGTCGTCGTCCGCCGAGTTGCCCTGGCCGGCCGAGGCGCCCTCGGCGGACGCGGCCGTGGCGGAGCCGCCGGACCCCGCGTCGGTCGCGTCCTCCCGGCAGGCCGTGAGGGTGCACGCCCCGGCGGCGATGGCCGCGGCGATCAGAAGTGTTCGGGCACGGTGGGTGGCACGCATGAGAATCGTCTCCTGTGCGAGAGGGGGACCCGGCGGACGCGCCGGGCCCCGGTGGCTCACTGACACGATCACCATGCGCAGGCGGAAGGCGGCCGGGGCCCCGAGTGGCGCGAGCCATGTCGTTCTTGTCACCGTCGCGGGCCGGGGCCCCCGCGGGGCCGGGTGTGGACCGTGCCGGAACCGCTGGGGCGCGCTTCCCGTTCGACACGGGTGACTGTGCCCCCGCGGGTAGGCGCTTCTGCCCCTGGGCACCCTGACCGGCGGGCGCCGGCCGTCATAGCGTCGCCGGGTGAGCCTTTGGACATCCCTCGAACCCGCCTCGACCACCGTGGCCCCGGGCAGCACGGCGACGGTACGGCTGCGGCTGCGCAACACCGGCGACGTCGTCGACGAGTACCGCTTCAGGCCGGTCGGCGCGCTCGCGCCGTGGACGACCGTCGAACCCGCGGCCCTACGGCTGTACCCGGGCACCACGGGAGCGGTCGAGCTGACCTTCGCGCCGCCCCGCACCCCGGACGCCGCCGCCGGCCCGCACCCCTACGGCGTGCAGATCACGCCCACCGAACACCCCGAGGCGACGACCGTCCCCGAAGGCAGCGTGACCGTCACGCCGTTCACCGAGATCCGGGCCGAACTCGTCCCGCCCACCGTCCGCGGCCGGTTCCGCGGGCGCCCCCGGCTGGCCGTCGACAACCTGGGCAACACCAAGGTGACCGCCTCGGTCTCGGGGTCGGACAACGGCGGTCAGCTCTCGTACGACATCCGGCCGAGCAACGTCCAGATCGAGCCCGGCCGGGCGGCGTTCGTCAAGACCGTCCTCAAGCCGCGGCAGATCACCTGGTTCGGGACCGCGGAGGACCGGCCGTACACCCTGGGCATCACTCGGTCCGGCGACCCCCGTCTCGACGTGGACGGCACCTATGTGCAGAAGAGCTTCCTGCCGGGGTGGCTCGCCACCTTCTTCGGGTTGCTGCTCGCCCTCGCCATCACTTTCGTGATGCTGTGGTTCACCTACGCCCCCAAGGTCCGCACACTGGCCCAGGAGAAGCAGGTGGCGGTGGCTCCCTCCGCCCTGCCCGAGGACACCTCCTCCGAGGAGCCCGCCCCGGAGGAATCCGAGGCCTCCGGGCCCGCCGAGTCCGCGGAGCCGGACTCCCCCGCGGCCACGGAGGAGGGGGGTGGCTCCGGTGACGCGGAGACCGCCGCGGAGTGCGCCGTCGACGAGGACGACGGCCGCCTCTACTGCTCCAACACGCCCGACGCCACCGGCTACGAGAAGCGCTCCTACGACTCGGCCGTGCGGGGTGAGCTGGAGACCCAGTACAGCTGGTTCGAGTGCTGGGGGCACGGCGAGCAGACCCGGAGCGACCACGAGGACGACGGCGACGGTGACGACATCTGGTACTGGACGAAGCTCGACAACGGTTCCTGGGGCAACGTCGCCTCCAGCGACCTCAGCGCCGAGCAGCACCCGGTGCCCGGACTCCAGGAGTGCCGCTGAGCGCGTACGGGCGCCGGCCCCTCCGGTGCACCGGTCCAGCCAGTGGCTGAACAGTTCTTGAGCAGTGGCTGATCTGGTGGCCGGGGGCCATCCGGTCCGACGATGGCGATGCGGGGTCCGTGTGCCCCGGACCCGAAGGGGCGACCCGGGAGGTCCGGCGGTGGCCCGCGCTCGTCATCCTGTCCCGGAAGGGCGGCGAGGCTCCACGAACCACTCCGGGCAGCACTTGGGAGACGTCAGCCTTGCTCAGTTCGGTACCCCTCACACAGCCGTCGCCGGCCGACCACCGCATACCGGTCGTCATCCACACGGCCGACCCGCTGTCCGGCGCGGGAGTGACCCACCACCTCGGGCCGCACCCGGCGATCGAGCTCGTCGACTCCGCGGCCGACCACCCGCCGACCGACGCCTCCCGCGTGGTCGCCGTCTTCGTGGCCGACACCCTGGACGACACCACGCTGATGCGGCTGCGGCGGCTGATGCGCAGGGACGGCGCCCGGACGGTCCTCGTGGTCCACCGGCTGCGGGAGTCGGACCTGCTGGAGATCATCGCCTCCGGCGTGAGCGTCGTGCTGTGGCGGCACGAGGTGTCCTCCGCCCGGCTGTTCGAGGCCGTCACGGCGGCCTCCCGCGGCGAGGGGGACATGCCGGCCGAGCTGCTCGGCCGGCTGATGACCCAGATCGGCTCGCTGGCCCGGACGATCCCGGGCGGCACCGCCGCCCCGACGGGCGGGTTGACGCCGCGTGAGGTCGAGGTGGTCCGCCTGGTGGCCGAAGGCCTCGACACCAAGGAGATCGCGGCCGCGCTGAACTACTCCGAAAGGACGATCAAGAACAATCTGCACGCACTCACCACCCGGCTGCACCTGCGCAACCGCGCCCACGCGGTGGCCCACGCGGTGCGCGAGGGCTACATCTGACGGCCGGTCACCGCGGTGCCGGGGCAGACGACCGGTCGCCCGGCGCCGCCCCACGGCCCGGAACGGCGCCGGGCGACCGCACACAGCGCAGGAGTACCGCGTGATCCACGAAGTGGACCAGCTCATCAAGAACCTGTTGGGAGGGGGTGCCCTCCACGACAGCGGGGTCGACGTCCTCTTCGACGCCCCGACACGGGAGTGGGCCGCGCGGCGCAACGGCCCGACGATCGACGCCTACCTCTACGACATCCGCGAGGACGTGCGCCTGCGCGAACGGGGAACCACCCCGGTCCGTGACACGCGGGGCGCGGTCGTCAGGCACCGCAGGCCGCCGCGGTGGTTCCGGCTGTCCTACCTGGTGACCGCGTGGACGAAGCGGGCGGAGGACGAACACCGCCTGCTCTCCGCCGTCCTCGCGACGCTGCTGCCCCACGAGGTGCTCGCGCCCGACCGGCTGCCCGAGCGGCTCGCGGCCCTCGGCCTGTCGGTGCCGCTCTCGGTGGCCGGGGTGCAGAACGAGGCGCGGTCGGCCGCCGAGATCTGGTCCGCTCTCGGGGGCGAGCTCAAGCCGTCCGTGGACCTCGTGGTGACCGTGCCCTTCCCGTCCTTTCCCGAGTACGACGCGGCGCCTCCGGTCACCGAGGGAGCCGTCGTACGGGTGCGGGACACGACCGGCGCACCCGCCGGGCCGCCCGTGCCGGACACCGCCCATGCCCGCCCCGTGCGCACGGGGCGGCGGACATGAACAGCGCACGCTCCACCGTGCCGTCCGGGACCGACGGCGCCGGCCCGGCCCGTCGGGACCCCACCGGCCTGCTCGCCCCGCTCGACCGGCTGCACGCCCGGGTCGCCGACCTGGTGACACGGCGCTCCCGGCAGGACCCCACGGCCTCCGACCCGATGCGTGGCCTCTTCCTCACCGAGGACGCCGTCGCGCACGCGCTCGCCACCCGAGGCGCCGGCCTCGCGGACACCGGACCCGCTCCGCGACCGCCCGCGGCCGGACTCCTGGACGAGGACTCCGGCGGCGCGCTGCACGCGCTGGCACGGCGCTTCGCCCTCTCCCCCTTCGACACGCAGGTGCTGCTCATCGCCCTCGCCCCCGACCTTGAGCGCGGCTTCGAGCCGTTGTACGGCTATCTCAACGACGACGTGAGCCGACGCCGTGCCACCGTCGGCCTGGCCCTCGACCTGTGCGGGATTCCCGAGTCCGACCCCGCCGCGCGGGGCCGCTTCCGCCCCCGCGCACCGCTGGGCGCGCTCGGGCTGCTCCGGGTGGAGGAGCCCGAGCGCCCGTTCCTGAGCCGTTCCCTGCGGGTGCCCGACCGGGTCGTCGCCCATCTGCTCGGCGACGACACCTCCGACGACGCGCTGGCGGACCGCCTTCACCCGCTGCCCGCGCCCTCCGCACCCGACCCCTCCGACACCCTGCGCCGCAGGCTCGCCGCCCGCCTGGCCTCGGCGCCGCTGACGGTGTACGTACGCGAGGCCCGGCAGGGGGACGGGGCGCCCTGGGTGTCGGCCGCGCTGGCCGAGGCCGGTCTGAAGACCCTGCTCTACCGGCCGGACGCCGCCTCGCCGCCGCCCGGGGCCGGGCACCCCTCGGACCCCGCGGCGGGCCCCCAGGTCGACGTCCGGCCCGAGCCGTGGCACGACCTGCTGCGGGAGGCGCGGCTGCGCGACTGCGCCGTCGTGGTCCATCCGCTGCCGGAGGTGCCGGGCCCGGTGATGCGCGCCCTGAGCGCCGACGACGTGCCGGTGCTCTTCGTGGACGGCCGGCCCTACGACCCCGCCTGGTGCGACGCCGACCCGCTGGTCGTGGACGCCCCCGGACCGGCCACTGGCGGCACCCGGCTGTGGCGGGCGGAGCTGGGCGACACCGCGCTCGCCGCGGACCTGGACCTCGGGGCCACGCTGGCGCCCTACCGGCTCGGCTCGGCGCAGTCGGTCCGCGCGGCGCGGGCCGCGCTGCGGCTCGCCGCGCTGGACGGCGGCACGCTCGACGCCTCCCATGTGCGGCTGGCCGCCCGTCAGCAGGCCGCCTCCGGTCTCGAACGGCACGCGCGCCGCATCAGGCCCGCGGTCGGCTGGGACGATCTCGTCCTGCCACCGGAACCGCTCGCGCGGCTGCGCGAACTCGCCGCCCGTGCCCGGTTCCGCAAACGCGTGCTCGGCGAGTGGCGGCTGAGCGCGGGCGGTGGCAGAGGACGCGGCGTGCTCGGCCTGTTCGCCGGGGACTCCGGGACGGGCAAGACCCACTCCGCCGAGGTGGTGGCCGCCGAACTCGGCCTCGACCTGTACGTCGTGCAGCTCTCGTCGGTGGTGGACAAGTACGTGGGCGAGACCGAGAAGAACCTGGAGCGCATCTTCGCCGAGGCCGACGTGACGGACTCGGTCCTGCTGTTCGACGAGGCCGACGCGGTCTTCGGCAAGCGCTCCGACGTCAAGGACTCGCACGACAAGTACGCCAACATGGAGAGCGCCTATCTCCTCCAGCGCCTGGAGGCGTTCGACGGCATCGCGCTGCTCACCACCAATCTGCGCGCCAACATCGACGACGCGTTCACGCGCCGCCTCGACGTGGTCGTCGACTTCCCGTTCCCCGACGCCGACCAGCGGCTCGCGCTCTGGCGGCACAGCCTGCGGCACGTGCCGTGCGCGGAGGACATCGACCCCACCGCGTGCGCCCGCCAGTTCGAGCTCGCCGGGGGTTCCATCCGCGGCGCGGTGGTGACGGCGGCGTACGCGGCGGCCACCCGTGGCTCTCCGGTGACCGAAGCGGACCTGCTGGAGGGGGCCCGGCGCGAGTACCGCAAGGCGGGCCGCCTGGTGATGGCGGGGCCCGGGTCCCTGTGAGCCGCCGCGACGCCCCGGACCAGGCCCGATCAGCACGACCGAAGGGAAGCCCCGTGCACCGAGACGACACCCGCCCGGCCGCGCGGCGGGGCGGGGGGCCCGCCGGCCGCCCCGTCACGAGCCCCACCGCCGAGCGAGCCGGGGCCCCGGCGGCCGGTGCGGGCCTCGCGCACACACTGACGGCCCTGCAACGCACGGCGGGGAACGCGGCCGTCTCCCGCATGCTGGAACGGCGTGCGCCCGCCGGGGCCCCGGGCGGCAGCCGGCCGGCGGCCCCGCGCTCCCCCAAGGACGACCTGCTGCACGATCCGCGGACGTTCCTCTCCCACTCCGCCCTCGCCCTCGACTTCGCCCTCGGCATGCGGAACCGCATGCCGGACCTCCCGCTGAACAGGGAGGCGTTCGTCCGCCGCATGGGCGACTGGAACCGGCACTGGTTCGTCCTCGTGCCCGACGCCCGGCGCACCCGCGAGGGAATGCCCGCGTACCTGCTCGCGCCGGCCGTGGAGAAGTACGTCGAGGCGTTCGGCGACGACCCGCTGCTCGCCCCGCTCGCGGGTGACCCGCGCCTGGCTCCCGTCCGGGCCGACCAGGAGTACCTGGCCTCGTCGTACGTCCCCTATCTGACGGGAAGCACGGCGAACCCCGAGGAGTCGGTCGGTCACGCCCGCGTCCCGGGGGACGCCGGGCGGCGGGGCAGCGGCTCGGAGTTCGTGTTCACCGCCACGATGAACGGCTGCGCCTTCGCCGTCGAGGGCGCTGCCGACGACGGCGGGTTCACCGCCTGGCACTACCAGTCGCCCAGTTCCGCGACCAACCGCGGCCCGGCCCGCGAGTTCCGCAGGGACCGCTCCCCCACCGACTGGTTCGGTGTCGAGGAGTACGAGACGCCGGGCGACAAGAGCCTGTTCGAGGCGGCCAACATGCTGTGGAGGGGACCGGAGGGCTGGGAGGTGGTCAGCCAGGAGGTCAGGGTCGACCTGTCCGACATGAACAAGGCGCGCATCGCCGCGGTACGGAGCCGTCCGCTGCACCTGACGCCGGGCCACGAGGCCGCGTACACGGCGAGGATCTACACCGGTTTCGCGACGTCCCAACTCGACCGGCACCGACGGCTCCTGGAGCAGGCGCGCAAGAGCGCCGGGCCGGCCGCGCAGCGCGAGGCCCTGGAGAAGAACGTGTTCAAGCCGCTGGAGATGGCGATGGCGAGCGACGCCCTGATGCTGGGGGGCGCGGCCACCTTCCCGGAACTCGCGGGCATCGCGCAGGGCGTCAAGGCCCGGCGCGTGGAGACGGTGGGCCGGGTCCTCGCCTGGGTGGGACGCGAGCTGGAGGGCAGGACCGCGCGGCGCGGGGGCCTGTTCAATCCGGGCGGCGGCGAAGCCGCGCTCCAGCAGCGGCGTGAGCGGATCAAGGCACTCGTCGACGACTTCTCCGACACCTTCTGGGCGGACGACCTCATCGAGGAGGCGAACGCCCGCGCCACCGCGCCGGGTGAGCGACCGGCCGGGACCGGGGAGCGGGGCTGAGCCGGTACGAACGCCGCGGGATGCCGGGAGCGCCGGAGAGACCCGTACCGCGTCGGAGGGCGCACACGACGGACCGTCGTGTGCGCCCTCCGGCGTTCTGGGACCTCGACGACGGTTACCCGTCCGGGCAGTGCCGACTACCCGACCTGCGGGACGCTGGGACGTTTACCCGGCCCCGACCCTCCAGGCAGGCTCAAGGAGTCACTTCGCGTACCCCTTGAGGAGAGCAGAACATGCCGTCGTACCTGTCGCCCGGCGTCTACGTCGAGGAGGTGGCCAGCGGTTCGCGTCCCATCGAGGGGGTGGGCACCTCCGTCGCCGCCTTCGTCGGACTCGCGCCGGCCGGGCCTCTCAACGAGCCGACGCTGGTGACCAACTGGTCCCAGTACGTGGCCGCCTTCGGCGAGTTCGCCGACGGCTACTACCTGGCCCACTCGGTGTACGGGTTCTTCAACAACGGCGGCAGCGCGGCCTACGTCGTCCGCGTGGGCGGTGTGCCGGGCGGTGTGCCCGCCGAGACCGCGACCGGTGGCGCCGCGGGCGACGCGCCCGCGCTGCGGGCCGCCCAGCCCCTCCAGCTCGGCACGTTCACCGTCACGGCCACCGATCGGACTCCGGCCGACGGCCCCCTCACCGTCGAGGTGACCGACGCCGAGGGCGAGGGCCCCGCCGACCGCTTCCGGCTGACCGTGAAGGAAGGCGGCAAGGTCGCCGAGACCTTCGACGTGTCGCCGAAGAAGAACAGCCGCAACTACGTCGTCACCCAGGTCAAGGAGCGCTCCAAGCTGATCGCCGTGCAGGAGTCCGCTCCCGCCGCGCAACTGGCCCGCCCGGACAACCAGACGCTCGCGCTGCCCGTCGCCCCGCCCGTCGTGGCCGCCGACGACCAGCCGGGCCCCGCGGAGTACCTGGGCGACTCCGCCGACCGCACCGGCTTCGGCGGCCTGGAGGCCGTCGACGAGATCTCCATGGTCGCCGTCCCCGACCTGATGGCCGCCTACCAGCGCGGCGCCATCGACACCGAGGCGCTCAAGGCCGTCCAGCTCGGTCTGATCGCGCACTGCGAGCTGATGGGCGACCGCGTCGCCCTGATCGACCCGCCGCCGGGCCTCAACGCCCGCGACGTCCGGGTCTGGCGCCAGGAGACGGCAGGCTACGACTCCAAGTACGCCGCCCTGTACTACCCGTGGGTCAAGGTCTTCGACCCGGCGAACGGCCAGGCACGGCTCGTGCCGCCGAGCGGTCACGTCGCCGGCGTCTGGGCCCGCAACGACTTCGAGCGCGGGGTGCACAAGGCGCCCGCCAACGAGGTGGTGCGCGGCGCGGTCGACGTCGAGATGAAGATCACCCGTGGTGAGCAGGACCTCCTCAACCCCATCGGCGTCAACTGCATCCGGCCCTTCCCGGGCCGCGGCATCCGTGTCTGGGGCGCCCGCACCCTCGCCTCCGACCCGGCCTGGCGCTACCTGAACATCCGCCGGTACTTCAACTACCTGGAGGAGTCGATCCTGATCGGCACCCAGTGGGTGGTCTTCGAGCCGAACGACGAGGCGCTGTGGGCCCGTATCCACCGCAACGTGTCGGCGTTCCTCGTCAACGAGTGGCGCAACGGCGCCCTGTTCGGCTCCCGTCCCGAGGACGCGTTCTACGTCAAGTGCGACGAGGAGACCAACACGCCGGAATCGATCGACCTCGGCCGCGTGGTGTGCGAGATCGGTGTCGCGCCCGTGAAGCCCGCGGAGTTCGTCGTCTTCCGCCTCGCCCAGTTCTCCAGCGGCAGCGGCGAACTGGAGGAGTGAGCAGCACCCCGCCCCGTGGGCGCGGACGCGCCCGGGGCGCGGAAGGGGCGGGCCCGGAAGGGGCGACGCCCGACGTCAGTGACCGAGCAGCAAGCAGAAGGACGCGCACAACAGCATGAGTCTCCAGCCGGGTGACGCTCTCACCTCACATAACTTCGGACTGCAGATCGACGGCGTCATGGTCGAGTACCTCCAGGAGGTCAGCGGCCTGAGCCAGGAGCAGGACGTCATCGAATACCAACAGGTCTCGGCACAGGGCAAGCCCGTCACGAAGAAGATGCCGGGCGTGAAGAAGGCCGGCAACTGCACCGTGGTCAGGGGCATGACGCAGTCCAAGGCGTTCGACGAGTGGATCACCCAGTCGGTGTCCGGGCAGATGGCGACGGCCCGCAAGAACGCCAGCATCATCGTCATGGACTACCAGAACAACCCGGTCAAGCGGTACAACATGCGCAACGCCTGGTGCAGCAAGATCGACGCGAGCACGGTGAAGGCGGGCGAGGCGGCGGCCCTGACCGAGACCGTGACCATCACCTTCGAAGAACTGGTCATCCAGTAATGCGGCGAACGGCTTCTCACTCGTCCGCCGCGCCGGAGGCGCACGAGCCCGTTCCCGCCTCCGCGGTGGTCGGGGAGCGACGGCCGGCGGCCGACCCCGCACCCGGGCTGCCGGGGTGCGCGCTGCGCACCGAGTTCGACTTCGAACTGCCCCGCGGATATGTGGACGAGTCCGGCGCCGTGCACCGCAACGGCACGATGCGGCTGGCCACGGCCCGCGACGAACTCGTGCCGCTGCGGGACGTGCGGGTCCAGGAGAACGCCGCGTATCTGTCGGTGGTGCTGCTGGGCCGGGTGATCACCCGGCTCGGCACGCTGCCGCTGGTGCACGACGGGGTGGTGGAGAACCTGTTCGCCTCCGACCTCGCCTTCCTGCAGGACTTCTACCGGCAGGTCAACGCCGAGGGGCACACCCGTGCCGGAGTCACCTGTCCGCACTGTGAGGAGCCGTTCGAGGTCGAACTCGGCGGGAGCCGCCTGGGGGAATCGTGACGTACGCGACCGACCGTATCCATGAGGAGATCGCGTACCTCGCCTACCACCTCCACTGGGGTCTCGACGACATCCTGGACCTCGAACACGCCGACCGGCGCCGCTACCAGGAGCACGTCGCCGATCTCGTGACGCGCGCCTCGGCGAAGGGGTGAACGAACCATGTCCTTCCTGCAACGCCTCCGCCGCGGGGCTGCGGGCACCGCGCAGGCTCCCGCCGCGGTGGCCGCCCCGCCCGTCAGTGACACTGCCGGGGCGGAGGCCTTCACCGCTCCCGGCCCGTCCTGGCTCGACGCGCCACCCGTGCGGCGCGTGACCGACGACGCGGCGGCCCACGGCACCGCGGTCACCGATGCCCGCTTCGGCTCCCGCCTGAGCACCTGGCAGAACCCGTCGTTCGCGGGCGCCCTCTCCCACGCGGTGAGCAGCCGGGCTCCCGGCGGGCTGATCCACGCCGTCGCGAGCCGCGCCACGGGACCGGTCACGGGCCTCGAACGGCCTGCGGCGCTGCTGCCCGTGGCGGACGCGGTGCCCACGGACGCCCATGTCCCGGACGCCCATGTCCCGGCCGTGCAGCGCACCGCTGTGCCCACCGGCGTACGGGTGGTTCCCGCCGACGGGTCCGCGGCGGGTGCGGCGCGGTCGCTGACCTCCGCCGCGCGGCAGGCGTCCGCGGCGGCTCCGCGCGCTCTGCCCGCCTTCACGGCGGGCGGTCCTCCGCCCGTGGACTCGGCCCCGGCCGCGTACGCCGCCGCTCCGGCGGCGCCCTCGATTCCGGGACCGGACAATCCCCCCCGTCCGGTCCCGGCCCGCCCGGCCCCAGCCCTCCTGGGGCCGGGCATCCCCACCCCGCCCCCCACCGGGACCTCGACCGAGGCCGCGCCTGCCGGGGGCGGGCGGACGGCGGGCCGACAGGGGCTCGGCGCCCCTGTCGGCCATCAGCCCCTCGGGGCCCCGCTGCCGACGCCACCGGCAACCGCGCCACGGCCGGTCACCGCGCGGCGGTCGCCGCACGACCCCAGCGCTTCCGCACCGGTGCAACGTGCCCGACGGGCAACGGGCGAGGTGACCGGTCTCGCGTCGCCGCGGCTGGGGCCCGGTGCGGGTCCTTCGTCGGGGCCTGGTCCGGCTTCGCCGCGTCCGGGGTCGGCCACCGGGGCGCGGGTGGCTCCGGTCGCGGGGGCCACCATGCCTTCGGGCGGGGGACCGACGGTCCCCCCGGCCGCCGATTCCACCGCGGCCCCGGTCGCGGACCCGCCGGCCGCCCCATCCGCGGGGAGCCCCACGGCGTCAGCCACCCGGCCCAGGGCGAGTGCCGTCATGGGGCCCGCCGCGACCCCGGCCGCGGGGCTCGGCGCACCTCGTCAGGGCGCAGCGCCCACCGCGTCTTCGGCCACCCCTGCTTCCGTAGGACCGGCCACGCGTCAGACCGGGCCGGTCACCCCTGCCACGAACGCAGGGGCACGTACCGGCGTCACGCCTGCCGCCGGGGAGCACGTGGCGCGTACGACCACGTTGCCGGGAACGGGGAACGTTGCCGGTTCCCCCCTCTCCCCCGGGCCGGAACCCGTCATGCCGGCGGGGGTCCACAGCGCGGCGGCGCCGACACCTCACCCGGTATCGGACGCGACGCCCGGCGACCTGCCGTCCCACGCCGGCGGACGCCGTGCGGTGGCATCACGGCGTGAGGGCCCGGACGCCTCCCGCACGCCGGACGAGCCCCTGCCCTCGGTGCCCGTGGGCCGCGAGCGGTCCGTCGCGGGCGGCGTGCCTGCGTCCCGTACGGCGACACGCGGGCTCAGTTCCGCGCTCCCTCCGATCACTACGCTCTCCGGAGCCACCGCACCCACCCCTGCCCGGGGCACGGCGCCGGCCGCCGTGCCGCTGCGTGCCCCCGCCCACGGCTCCGGGGCGCCCCTGACCGGCGGGGCCGGCGCGGACGCCGGGTCCGGCGTGCCCGCGCAGCGGGCCCCGGCCACCCGTACGGGGCTGTTCGGAGGCTTTCGGCACCGACGCAAGAGGTCGAGCGGTGCTGAGGCGGTGTCAGCGGCCCGCGGAGGCGCGGACGTTCCGCGGAGCCGCGGCACCGCCGCGCATGCCGACGCGTCCGGTTCGACGCCCCTGGGCGAAGCCAGGTCCGGCCGCCCCGAGGCCGTCACCAGGCGGGCCGGAGCGGTGGCAGCGTCTGCCGCCGTGGGACGGGAGCCGGTACGGGCCGACAGCGGTGAGCGTCGGGCGGACGTACGCGCCGTATCCGCCGGCGAAGCCGTCGGAGCTCCCTCGGTCGGCGGGTCGGGCGGCGGGCCCGGCCCTGCGCGGGGCCGCGCCGGGGGCGGTACGAAGGGCATGCCCGTGCCCCGGAGCGGGGCCACCTCCCCCGAGGTGCAGCGCTCGGCTTCCGTCCCGCGCCGGCGGGGGGACACACGGGTCGGGACGACTGCCGTGAGCGGCGGCACGCCCGCGGCGTCCACCTCGCCCCGGGCCACTGTCGGCGGCCCCGTCACCGTGCCTGGGGCCCCGACGTCAGTGGCGGGGGCTTCCGTGCCGGAGAGGCAGGCGGTACAACGCGAGGCCAGCGCAGCGGCTGCTTCCCGAGGCGGGGGCTTCTCCCGCGACGCGGACGCCTCCCACGGCGCGGGAACTTCCCCTGCCGGGGGCGTCACCGGAAGCTCAAGGCCTTCGCACGGCGCGAGCCCCGCCCGCGTGGCGGGGGTCTCCCCTGCCACCAAGACTGCCGCCAGCACGGACACCACCCGTGACGCGGGGGCTCTCCAGGACGCGGGCACATCCCGAAGCCTGGGGGCTTCCCGCGACGCGGGGACCTCCGACAGCCCGGGGGCTTCCCGCAACGCGGGCACCTCCCACAGCCCAGGGGCTTCCCCTGACGCAGGCACCTCCCACAGCCCAGGGACTTCCCCTGACGCAGGCACCTCCCACAGCCCAGGGACTTCCCCTGACGCAGGCACCTCCCACAGCCCAGGGACTTCCCCTCGTCGCTCGGGGCCTTCTCGCAGTGCGGGAATCTTCCGCAGCACCAAGGTCTCCCCCGGCGCGGGTGCGCCCCCTGCCGCGAGCACCCCCCTCAGCTCGAATACACCCGGCAGCGCGGCCACCACCCACGGAGCGGACGCCTCCCACGCCGCGAACGCCGCTCATCGCGCAGAGCCCTCACCACGCACGGAGCCGTCCCTCAACACGAACGCCTTCCACGGCACGGACGCCCCCCATGCCGCGAACGCCCCCCGCGGTACGGAGCCTCCGCGAAGCGCGAAGGCTCCCCGCGCCGCAGGCGCGTCGCACTTCGCGACCATCTCCCGCAGTACGGAGACCTCTGGCGGTTCGGACACACCTCGCAGCACGGAGCCGTCCCTCAGCACGAAGGCCTTCCACGGCACGGACGCCTCCGCGACCACCTCTCATCGCGCGGAGTCTTCCCTCAGCAAGCAGCCTCCCCGGAGCACGGAGAGCTCCCACGGTTCGGACACACCCCGCAGCACGGGCACTCCGCAGGAAGCGAACGCCTCCCATTCCATGAACACCGCTCATCACGCGGAGCCTTCCCGCAGCCCGGTGGTTTTCCGCAGCACGAAGACTTCCTCCGGCACGGACGCCTCCCATGCCGGAGGCAACCGCCGCGAAACCGAGCCTTCCGGCGGCCCGGAGGCCTTCCGAGGCGTCACCGCTGCCCGTGGAGCGGACGCCTCCCGCACCGAAAGCACCTCCCCCCGCTCGAAGACCCCCCACAGCAGGGGCGCTGCCGGCAGGACGAAGATTCCCCTGCCCGCGGACGCCTCCCGCAGCACGGAGGCCTCTCGCAGCACGGACATGTCCCCGAGCACGGGGACTTCCCACGGCGCGGACGCCTCCCGCACCGCGACTACCTCCCGTCACTCAAAAACTCCCCACAGCACGGGTGCCTTCGGCAGCACAGGGCTGTCCCTCAGCACCAGCACACCCCCCAGCAGCGGAACCGCCCACCACACCTACGCCTCCCGCAGCACGAAAACTCCCCGCGAGGCGGACGCCTCCCCTCTCCCCGAGGCTTCCCGCAGCGGGGGCGCCTCCCGCGTCCCAACCGCCTCCCGCCACGCGGGTATGTCCGGACCCTCCGCCGCTTCCGGCCGCCCCGTCACCCCTGCGGCCACGACCGGCCCGAAGCCGTTTCCCGTCGCGCGCGCTGTCCCGGACGGCAGGGCAGGAGCGGCCCGCACGAGTCGTCCCTCGGCCGCTCGCCTCCCCGTGGCACGGCTCACCTCACCGGCCGCCGCCCACGCCTTGCTTTACGCCGGGGCAAGCGACGCAGAAGGCACCGGCACCCCTGGGCGACCAGCCGACCCCCCGACCCCCGTCACGCCCACGCCCTCGCCCTCGCCCTCACCCACGCATACGACCCCGTCCACGCCCCCGCCGCTCCCCCCTCCAGTACGGGAACAGACGACGGTGGACGGCACCACCCCACCCCCGGCCACGGCCCCCGCCGACCGGTCATCGGCGTCGGCGGGCCCGCCCCCGGCGCGGAGCGGTGGCCCCGGCGCCGTCACCGCCTTCGACCCCCGCGCGCTGACGGACGGCCAGCTCGACGAGTTGACGCACCGTCTGATCGGCCCGCTCACCCGACTGTTGCGCGGCGAGCTGCGCGGCGACCGCGAGCGGATCGGTCAGCTACGGGACGCCCGTCGCTGACCGCGCCCGGCGGTCACGTCCAGGGGCCCCGCGGCCCGACCCCACGGGCGAGTTCACCGACCCCGACCCCGACCCACCCCACCCCCACTGACCCCGACCCACTCCACCCCGCTCCACGGCCACCCCACCCCAACCCGCCCCACCAGTTCGTCCGTCCGTCCAGAGAGAAGACCGACCAGCGATGCCCAGCGACCTCGACCCCGGTTCCACCATCTACTTCACCCTGACCATCGACGGGGAGAGCCTCGGCTACTTCAACGGATGCGAGGGCCTGGCGTCCGAGGTGGAGATGGAGCACCACCAGGAGGGTGGGAACAACGGCTTCGTGTGGCAGTTGCCCTCCCGCGTGACGCACTCCAGCATCCGCCTCACGCGGCCCCTCACGCCGGACACCGCGAAGACCGCGGCGTGGATCTCCTCGGTGGCCACCGGCATCACGCGTCCCACGGCCCAGATCGCGGCGCTGCGCGCGGACGGTTCGGTCGTGGCGCGCTGGGGGCTGATCGACGTGCTGCCCGTGCGCTGGCAGGGACCTCAACTGGATCCGGCGAGCCCGGGGGTGGCCACGGAGGTCCTGGAGATCACTCATCACGGTTTCACGAACTGAGGCTCGGCATGGCAGGCAAGACGAACAAGGCCGGAGCGGGCAAGAGCCTGGTCAAGGCGGCGCTGGCGATCCACGAACCGCCGGTCGGCCACAGCACCACGCCCGGTGCGCTGATCAGGACCTTCAGCTTCGACTTCAACCCCGCGCAGCTTGCGCTCAGCCGCCGCGCCCAGTGGAAGACCACGCCGACCGCCGCGGTACGGGACGGCGCGCTGCCGGAGTTCATGGGCCCCGAGCCGCGCGAACTGACCGTGGACATCTTCCTGGACTCCTCGAACGACCCGGGCGGTAACACCGTGCTGAAAAAGGTGGAGGCGCTGTTCTCCTGCTGCGAGGTGACGCAGAAGAGCATCGCGGCCAAGCAGCCGTCCACGCCGTGGGTGGTGTTCCAGTGGGGTTCCTTCTCCACCGCGCGCTTCACCTCGTACGTGAGCTCCGTACAGGCGACGTACACGCTGTTCGGGACCACGGGGACGCCGATCCGGGCCACCTGTCAGGTGCGCCTGCACGAGATACCCGGCAAGGCGAAGGGGCAGAACCCCACGTCGGGCGCGCTGACCGCGCAGCGCGTGCATCGGGTGGTCGCCGGTGACTCCCTCTCGTCGCTCGCCTGGCGCGAATACGGGGACGCCACCGCCTGGCGTGCCATCGCCGAGGCCAACGGCATCGACGACCCGACACGGCTGGCGCCGGGCGCCGAACTGGTGCTGCCCGCCGGCGAGGAGGTGAACGGCTGATGGCGCAGTCGGCGTTCTCCAGCGTCATCGACGTCCGTGTCGGCGGCAAGGTGCTGCCCGCGCCGATCGCCCCGCTGCTGGTGGGCGGCTGGGTGGATCTCGGCGCCGGGGTGCCGGGTGCCTTCCGGCTGACCTTCCGCGACCCGCGCCGGAAGGTCCTCGGCGAGTTGGGGGCCACGATCGGCAGCAAAGTGGTTCTCGCCCCCGTCGCCGACGGCAAGGGCGCCTCGCGTCCGCTGCTGACCGGCGAGGTCACCGCCCTGGAGACGGAGTACGACGGAACGGGCACCTTCACGGTGGTGCGCGGTTACGACCCGGGCCACCGTCTCCTGCGCCAGCGCCGGGTGGCCGCCTACCGCAACCAGACGGCGTCCGACATCGCCCGCAAGCTGGCCGGCCTCAACGGCATCGCCATCGGCAAGGTGGGCGCCACCAAGACGGTGTACGAGTTCATCAGCCAGGCGAACGTGAGCGACTGGGACTTCCTGTCCCGGCTCGCCGACGAGAACGAGATGGTGATGTCCCTGGACTCCGAGGGGCGGTTCCGGTTCGTGACGCCCGATCCGGCGTCGGGCGCGCCCGCGGTGAGCACCCCCGGCGACAAGAGTCCCTTCGTCCTCCAGGCGGGCACGGACGTGCTGCGCTGCCGGGCCGCGGTCACCTCGGCCGACCAGGTCGCCCGGGTCGAGGCGCGCGGCTGGGACGTCCTGGCGAAGAAGCCGCTCACGGCCACCTCGCCCGCCCTGTCGAACACCGCCGTCAGCATCGGCACCACACCGGGCAGGGCGGGCGGGGCGTTCAAGTCCGCCACCCTCGTGGAGACCCACATCCCGTACGACCGGCAGACGGAGGTCGGGCACGCGGCGGCGTCCCTCGCCGACGACGTCACCTCCGCCTTCGCCGAGCTGGAGGTGACGGTCCGGGGCAACCCCGCCCTGCGCCCGGGGGCGCCGGTGGCCCTCACGGACGTGGGCAAGCCCTTCGAGGGCAAGTACACCGTGACGTCGGTGCGCCATGTCTTCGGCGACGGACGGCACTACGAGACGTGGGTGACGGTCAGCGGACGGCAGTGGCGCTCGCTGTACGGGCTGGCCTCCGGCCCGGGCGGCGCCGCCTCCTCCCCACGGCTTCCGGGTGTGGCGAACGCCCTGGTGACAGATGTGCAGGACCCGCTGAAGGCGGGCCGGGTCAAGCTTCAGTTCCCGTGGCTCGACGACACCTACGTCAGCGACTGGACGCGGACGGTGCAGATGGGCGGCAAGGCGGGCGGCGGCGTCTTCCCGCTGGACGTCGGCGACGAGGTGCTCGTGGGCTTCGACCGGGGCGCCCTCGACCATCCCTTCGTCATCGGCGGGCTCTACAACGGCAAGGACAGGCCGACCGCCGTCAAGGACGTGCCGCTGCACGACGGCGTGAAGAAGCAGGCGGCGCGGCACACCCTGTCCGACCGGCAGGGCAACCGCGTGGACCTGCTCAGCCAGCGGACGGGCGCCCGCAGGCAGGGAGTGCGGCTCGCGAGCGGCGACGACCGGCTGACCATCCACCTCGACCGGACGAAGACCGAGATCACCGTCGACAGCAAGGGCGCCGTGAGCATCCGCGGCAGCCGGTCGGTGTCGGTCGACGCGGGCACCGACCTCACCCTGTCCGCGCGCCGTTCGCTGAGCATCAAGAGCGGTGGCACGCTCACGATCACGGGCCGGGGACCGGTCAACCTGTCCTCCACGACCGGCCCCGTGAACGTGGACGCCAAGGGCGCGCTGAGCCTCAAGTCGCTCGGCGCCGCGTCCCTTTCGGCGACCGCGAGCGTCCAGGTCAACTCGGTGGCCAACGTCAGCATCCGCGGCGTGACCCTGCCGCTGACGGGTCTCGTCACGATCAACGGAAAGCCGGTGCCGCTGTAATGGCCCAACAGTTCGTCGGATCCGGGTGGGCGTTCCCGCTGAGGATCGGCCCCACCGGGGGCATCGCCCTGGTCAGCGGGGAACGGGAGATCGAGGAGGCCATCCGGCTGGTGCTCGCCACCGCGCCGGGCGAGCGGCCGATGCGCCCCGAGTTCGGCTGCGCCATCCACGACCTGGTCTTCGCCCCCGTCAACGAGGCCACGGCCGGCCGCATCCAGCACGAGGTGCACGCGAGCCTGGACCGCTGGGAGCCGCGCGTCGAGGTCGGCGAGGTGGAAGTGACCGCGGGCGCGGAACAGGGCGTGCTCTTCATCGACGTGCGCTACACGATCCGCGGCACCAACAACCCCCGCAGCCTGGTCTTCCCCTTCTACGTCATCCCCTCCCACGACGATTCACCGGACGGAGCCGCGGGCCGGGAACTGCCCGCCCCGGCCGCAGAAAGCGACCATTAGATGGCACTGCCCTCCCCGAACCTGGACGACCGCCGCTTCCAGCAGTTCGTCGACGACGCCAAGCGCTACATCCAGCAGCGCGCTCCGGAGTGGACCGACCACAACGTGTCCGACCCCGGTGTCACCCTGGTCGAGACGGTCGCCCACATGGCCGACCAGATCGTCTACCGCCTCAACCGCGTGCCGGAGAAGAACTACCTGGCCTTCCTCGACCTCGTGGGCATCACCCTCTTCCCCCCGAGGGCGGCCCGCACCGACGTCACCTTCTGGCTGTCGGCGCCGCTGGAGGAGACGCTCGTGGTGCCCGCGGGCACCGAGACGGCGACGCTTCGGACCGAGGGCGAGGAGGCGGTCGTCTTCACGACCGGGACCGATCTGCCGGTGGTGTCGTGCGGTCTCGACCGGCTGCAGGTGCACCGGGCCGGTGAGGCCGTGGCCGACGTGACCGACGACCTCGACGCGGGCAAGGACGTGCACTGCTTCTCCGAGTCGCCGCGCCCCGACGACTGCGTGCTGCTCGGCCTGACCGCGGCCGTGCCGCACTGCGCCGTCGTGCTGGACCTGGACAGCCGGGTCGACGGTGTCGGCGTCGACCCGCGCCAGCCCCCGCTGGTGTGGGAGGCGTGGACCGAGGACGGGTGGACGGCGTGCGAGGTCGACCGGGACGGCACCGGCGGTCTGAACCGGCCGGGCGAGGTGGTGCTGCACGTCCCCGGCGGGCACACCGTGTCCCGGTCGGCGGGGCGCGAGGCGGGCTGGCTGCGCTGCCGGGTCACCGAACCGCGGGCCGGGCAGCCCTTCTACGCCCTGTCGCCCACGGTCCGGGCGGCGGAGGCCTTCACCATCGGCGGCACCACCACGGCCGTCCACGCCGAGACGGTGCGGGACGAGCCGCTCGGGGAGTCGACCGGGCTGCCGGGGCAGCGGATGCGGCTGGCCCACGCACCGGTCGTGGACGACCGGCCGCCGCTGCGCCTGCAGATCGCGGAGGACGGGGGGTGGCGGGACTGGGAGGTGGTCACCGACTTCGCCGCGTCAGGACCCGCCGACCGGCACGTGACCCTGGACGCCACGACCGGCGAGGTGGCCTTCGGCCCGGCCGTGCGGGAGCCCGACGGCACGCTCCGGCAGTACGGCGCGGTCCCGCCCAAGGGGGCGGCGGTGCGGGCACGGCTCTACCGCACGGGCGGCGGGCGGGCCGGCAACGTCGCACGGGGCGCCGTTCGGGTGCTGCGCGGTTCGCTGCCCTACGTGGCCGAGGTCGTCAACCGCGAGGCCGCCCGCGGCGGGGTCGACGGCGAGACCGTGGAGGAGGCCAAGGTCCGCGCACCCGTCACGCTGCGCGCGCAGGAACGTGCGGTGACCTTGCGCGATTACGAGGAACTGGTGCGGCGCGCGGCGCCCGACACGGCCCGGATCACCTGCCTGGCGGGCGAGGAGACCGAGTACGGCGCGCACGCCGTGCGGGTGCTCGTCGTCCCGCAGGCCGTGCCCGACCCCGGCGGGCGGCTCCGCTTCGAGCAACTCGTCCCGGATGACGCGCTGTTGCGCCGCATCACCCGGTTCCTGGACGAGCGGCGCCTCATCGGGACGCGGGTGGCGGTGGGGCCGCCGTTCTACCAGGGCGTCACCGTCGTGACGACCGTGCACGCCTTCCGGGGCACGGACACCGACCGGGTGCGCCGCCGGGCCCTCGACGCCCTCTACCGCCACCTCGATCCGCTGACCGGCGGCAGCGAGGGCACGGGCTGGCCCTTCGGCCGTCCCGTGCAGGCGGGAGAGATCTTCGCCGTGCTCCAGCGCGTGCCGGGTGTCGAACTCGTCGACGAGGTGAAGCTGTATCCCGCCGATCCGCTGACCGGCCGCCGCGGTGAGCCGACCGACCGCATCCCACTGGCCCCACCCGCCCTGGTGTTCTCCTTCGACCACCGGGCCCGTGTCATCGGGGACAACACGTGAGGGGCTCCGTCGACGGACTCGCGTCGTCGCTGCCGATCGGTGAACAGCTTCCCGCCGTGTTCGCGGAGGACGAGCTGGCACAGCGCTTCGTGGAGGGGCTGGACGAGGTCCTGGCCCCGATCCTGGCCGTCCTCGACTGCCTGGACGCCTACTTCACGCCCTCCCTCGCGCCCGTGGACCACACCCGGTGGCTGGGCGGCTGGGTCGGCGCGGAGACCGACGGCGGCGAACCGGAGGACCGGCTGCGCCGCGCGGTCGCCGCCGCGGCCCGGCTGCACCGCATCCGCGGCACGCGTGAGGGGCTCGCGGAGGCGGTGCGGCTCGGTTTCGGCGTCGTGCCCGACATCAGCGAGAGCGGTGGCGCGGCATGGAGCTCCGAGCCGCTCGGGCCCGTTCCGGGCGCCGCCCGTCCTCATCTGACGGTCACGCTCCGGCTGCCCCGGCCGACCCCCGCCGACCGCCACCGCCTCGACGTCCTCGTGGCGGCCGCCCGCCCCGCCCACATGCCCTACACCACCGAAGTCATCGCCACCGATGGCACCGCCACCGAAGGGAATCAGCCCTCATGACCAGTCAGGCCCCGCGCTCCACGGAAGGGGCACGCACGTGCGGCGAGTGCGGCAGCACGGCCGATCCGGACGAGCCGTTCTGCGAGGCGTGCGGCGCCGTGCTGAGCTGGGGCGGCGCCGCACGGCCCGTCCCCCCGTCCACCGCTCAGGAGCCGCCCGCCACGGCGGCCGCCGTGCCGCCCGCCGGTGACGGCGCCGGCACGGCGCCGGAAGCAGGGCGAGGACGCCCCGCGGAGACCCCGGCCGGACCGACGGCGCCGCGGGCTCCCGCCGCCGGCACACCTTCGGCGGCGCCGGACGGTGCACGGCCCGACGCCCCGGCCGACGAGCCCACCGCCGGGGAGACTCCCGCCGATGCGTCGGGAACACCGGACCCGTCCAACCGGGACCGCACGGCCGCCGTCCCCGCCCCCGCGCCCGCCCCGTCGCCGGACGCGATCGCGTCCGCGACCACGCGGGCCCGCAACCTGATCGTGCCTGTTCCTGACCGGCGCCCGCGGCAGGCTTCTCCCGAGGTCACCCCGGTGCTGCCGGGGCGCCCCGAGGCCCAGCCGCTGCGGGTGCGCGCCCCGGGGCGGCCCGACGCCGTCCCGGACGGCGTCCCCTGCCCGTGGTGCGCCACCGGCAACGCACCGGACCGTCACTTCTGCGACCGCTGTGCCATGCCCATGTCCGGCGCCTCCGGTGACGCGGCGGCGCCTGTGTGGTGGCGCCGCCTGCTCGACCGGCGGGACCGGCCCGCGCCATGGGCGGGTGACCGCCCGCGGCTGCGGTTCGGGCTGGACCGCGTCGGCACCTGGCTGTCCGCGGCGCTGGTGCTGGCGCTCGTCGCCTGCGCGGTGCTGTACACCGGCCCGGCCGTCGATGCGGTCCGCGACCACTTCGCCAAGCGGGCGCCCGTCGCTCCCGACGATGTCCGCGCGTCCAGGTCGTACGCGAAGCACGGCGCCCCGCTCGCCTTCGACCGGCTCAACAACACCTGGTGGGGTCCGGGGGTGTCGCAGGCGGGCGACGGCGACTGGCTGGAGGCCCGCTTCGGCAGGCCCACCCGGCTGCTCGACCTCATCATCACGCCCGGGGTGTCCACCAGGGGCGACGAGCTGGACAAGTCGGCCCAGCCGCATCACGTCGACGCCGTCATCACCACGGCGAAGGGGAAGAAGGTGACGCGCAGGCTCACCCTCGACCAGGGGGCGGGTGCGCAGCGCAGGCGCTTCACGGTGGGTGAGGTCACCTCCGTACGGCTCGTCGTCCGCTCGGCGCACCACGCCTCCGCCGACAAGCAACTGGCCATCGCGGAGGTCGAGTTCTTCGGTCCGTCCAGCGCGAACAACGGCTGACGCAGGCGTTCCCGCGGTGGCCGCCCGGTCGACGGCCACCGCGGGAGGCGGTCACGGCGGCGGACTACACTCCCCCGCCACCCGCCGGGCCGGCCGCGGCCGCCATGGTCCTCCGGGTGTCCTCGGTGATGAGGTCGAGGTTGAGGGCGGCGGCCGCCTTCAGCCCGGCGGCCGCCGAGCCGATGGCGGTCTCCGTGAGGCTGGTGACGTTGCCGGCCGCGTACACCCCGGCCACGCTGGTCGCTCCCTGCGGGTCGGTCACGACGTGGGTGCCCGCGACCTGGCCGAAGAGCCGGAGTTCCGCGGTCTCCAGGCCCAGCCCGCCGAGTCCGCCGAGGCGGGCGGTGAAGCGCGGGGCGACCACCAGGCGGTCGACGTCCGTGCGGCGCCCGTCGGCCAGGACGACCCCGCCGAGGCGGTCCCCGTCGGCGTCGAGGTGCGACACCCGCCCCTCCACCACCCGCACGTCCCGCGCGGCGAGCCGGGCGCGCGCCAGGTCGTCGGGGAGGGGCGCGGTGTGGGTGAACAGCGTGATGTCCGCGCTCCACTGGCTCCACAGCAGCGCCTGTTCCACGCCGACCGGTCCGGTGGCCAGCACCCCGATCGCCCGGTCACGCACCTCCCAGCCATGGCAGTAGGGGCAGTGCAGCACCTCGGTGGCCCAGCGTTCGGCCACACCCGGCACGTCGGGGAGTTCGTCCACCAGGCCGGTGGCCAGGAGCAGGCGGCGTGCCCGTACGACGGCGCCCGTGTCGAGCGCGGCCTCGAAGATCCCGTCCGCGCCGCGCTTCGCCGCGACGACCGACGCCTCGGCCGTGTGCGTGCCGAAGTCCGCGGCCTCGCGCCGGGCGATGGCGAGGAAGTCGGCGGGGGCGATGCCCTCGTGACCGAGGTAGTTGTGCATGCTGTGCGCGGGGGCGTTGCGCTGCCGCCCGGCGTCGATCAGCAGGACGGTGCGGCGGGCCCGCGCCAGGGTGAGCGCCGCGTTCAGTCCGGCCGCGCCGCCGCCGACCACGACGGCGTCGTACACACGGGCCCGGGCGTCGGCGTGGGTGCCGGTGTGGGTGTGGGTCATGGGGGTTCCTTCCGTTCGGCGGTGATCCTGCGGCCTGCCGCCGACGGCGCCCAAGGCCTCTTGCCGGTTTGGCAAGATGCGGGGGTGAACCACCGTGACCTGGAAGAAGTGCTGAGCGGAGTCGGGGGCCGGCTGCGGACGCTGCGGCAGCAGCGGCACGCGACACTGGACGACATCAGCGAGCGCAGCGGCATCTCGCCGAGCACGCTGTCGCGGCTGGAGTCCGGGCGGCGCAAGTACACCCTCGATCTGCTGCTGCCGCTCGCGGCGGCCTACGGCCTGCCGCTCGACGAACTCGTGGGCGCGCCCGTGACGGGCGACCCGCGCCTCCACCTGCGCCCCGTGGCCGTGTCCGGGCAGGACCAGACGGTTCTCCCGCTGGTGCGTCACTACGGCGGCCCCCGTGCCCACAAGCACGTGCTGCCGACGGGCACGACGACCGCGTCCGGCGGGGGCCCGCACACCCATGAGGGCCATAGCTGGGTCTACGTCCTGCACGGGCGGCTGCGCATCACCGCGAGCTCCCGGCAGGTGGTCCTGGCGGCCGGGGAGGCGGCGGAGTTCGACACCCGGCTGCCGCACACGCTGGGCAACGCCGGTGACCGGCCCGTCGAGTTCCTGAGCCTCTTCGGCCCCCAGGGCGAGCGGATGCGCACCGTCACCACGTGGGAGGAGCTGCCCGGCCGGGCGCCCGGCGGCGCCGGGGGCGTCGCGGCGCGGGGGTGACGGTCAGCGGGCGGCGGGTGCGGGCGGCGGGGGGCTGCCGAAGACGCCGCGGATCCAGACCTCGGCCAGGGCCGCCACCCGCTCCTCGTCGGTGACGAGCGGCGCCATGCCGAGGAGGGCCGCGTAGAGGTTGCGCTCGCTCATCCACACCAGCGTGGTGGCGAGCGTGGCCGCGTCGACGCCCGCCGGGGCCCGGCCGCTCGCGCGCTCCCGCTCGATCCACACCGTGGCGGGCCGGATGAACAGATCGAGCAGTTCGGCGTAGACGGCGCGCAGTTCGGCGTCGGAGGCCATGGCGTCGGACGCGGCAAGGACCACGGCCGCGTGCTCGCGCCACAGGGCCAGGATCTCGGCGTAGTTGGCGGCGAAGGTGCGCTGGGGCGCGGGGTCCGCGTCCATGGTGGTGAAACCGCGCAGGGCGATCTCCAGCTTGTCGTGCATGACGCGTTCCAGGAGCGCGGCCAGCAGGGAGTGCTTGGTCTCGAAGTAGAAGTAGAAGGTCGGCCGCGAGATGCCGGCCCGGGTGGCCAGCTCGCCCACGGAGATGTCCGCGAAGGGCTTCTCGGCGATCAGCGTCTCGGCGGCGGAGAGCAGCGCCTCAAGGCGCCGGTCGCCCCGGCTCGCGGGTCGGGTCCAGCTACGGGCCTGCGGCTCGGCCCGGTCGTGGGCCGCGCTGCTGTCGGGGCGTCGTGCCGCCACGCGGACTTCCTTTCGTCTGCCCTCGGACCGGTGGGATCGCGCCGGCGCGGGCGTGAGCCATCGTATCCACGTACCGGACTCAACAGGTGTTGGTTTACGCTGACACTTGTTGACCGCGCGCCTCGAAGGTGCGACGCGGCACCGGCATGCCCGTTTCTGAAAGGCACTCACATGGCAACCGTCCTGATCACCGGAGCGTCCGACGGGCTCGGCCGAGCACTGGCCGAGGACCTCGCCGCAGCCGGACACCGGCTGCTGCTGCACGGCAGGAACCCGGAGCGGCTGGCGCAGGTCGCCGCGGCGACCGGCGGAGAGGTCTTCATCGCCGACTTCGCCTCACTGGCCGAGGTGAGACGTCTCGCGGCGGACGTCGCCGCCCGCCACAGCCGGCTCGACGTCCTGGTGAACAACGCCGGCGTGGGCTTCGAGGTCGGCAGCACCAGCCGCGAGACCTCGGCCGACGGCCATGAACTGCGGCTGGCCGTCAACCACCTCGCCCCGGCCCTCCTCACCGAAGAACTGCTTCCCCTGCTGCGCCGGTCGGCGCCCGCCCGGATCGTCAACGTCGCCTCCGTCGGACAGCAGTTGTTCGACTTCGACGACCCCCAGCACGAGCGGGACTTCTCCCAGGCCGACGCCTACTGCCGCTCCAAGCTGGCGATGATCAGCCACACGGCGCACCTCGCCGCACGGCTGGCGGGGACCGGGGTCACCGTCAACGCCCTCCACCCGGCGACGTTCATGGCGACGACGATGACCAAGGCGTCCGGCGTGGACGCGCAGGAACCGCTGGAGAAGGGCGTCGCGGCCACCCGCCGCCTCGTGGACCACCCCGACCTCGCCGCGGTGACCGGAGCCTACTTCCACAGCGAGGAGCCGAGCTCTCCCTCGGACCCCCTGGCACTCGACGACGCGTACACGGACCGGCTGGCCGCCCTCACCCGCCGCCTGATCGACGCCTCGGCCGTCTGACGTCCCTGCGCGCCCCTCACCCACCCGCCCTCGCGGACACCACCCCGCGAGGCGGCACGTCACACCAGGAGCACCTTCATGGCACACACCTTCACCAGCGCCGTCGTCCCCGCCACCGCGGACGCCGTCTGGCGGGCGGTCCGCCCCTTCGACGGTCTCGGCGGCTGGCACCCGGCCATCGACACCTGCGTGCTCAAGGAGGGCGGACCGACCACGGTCGGCTCCCTGCGGCAGCTCCGGTTCGCGGACGGCCTCACCGTGGTGACCGAGCGCCTGACCGCCCTCGACGACACCGCCCGCACCTTCACCTACGAACTGGTCGAGCACCCCTTCCCGGTGCGGCGCAGCGTCTCGACCCTGCGGGTCACCCCGGTCACGGACACCGGCGAGGCGTTCGTCGAGTGGTGGGCCGACTCCGTGGAGGAAGCGGCCGACTCCGCCGGCGCCCAGGCCCTCGTACGGGAGCTGTACGGCAACGGTCTGGCCGCTCTGCGGCAGCGCTTCGCGCCGGCGCGGGACACCCTCACCGGCTGACCGGTCGCGCAAAGTGCCCCACCGCTCGCGTGGACGCGCGTCACCGGCACGGCCCGACCGGCCCGCCGATGACGCGCGTCCCGCCATGTCCGGGGCACTCACCCCGGGGCTGCCGCCCCCGTCACTCCTTCCTCCCGACGGCGTCCACCGGACGGGCCCGGAGCATCAGCCGGGTGGGCAGCATCGCTCCCGCCACGGCGAGCAGCGCCGTCGATCCGACGATCGCCAGCCAGCCGAGCACCGGCATCGTCGGCGCCGGACCGCCGGTCAGGGCCAGCGCGACCAGGGCCAGCGGCGGGACCGACAGCAGGGCGCCGAGGACGCCTCCGACGGCCGCCACCGTGAGGCTCTCCCACCGGACCATCCTCCGCACCTGGGAACGGCTGCTGCCGGTCAGCCGCAGCAGCGCGAACTCGCGGCGGCGGCTCGCGGTGTTCATCGCCTGCGTGTTGACGACCGTCAGAGCGGTGTAGGCGATGATGACGCCGACCACCACATAGTTCACCCAGGCCATCGCCCGCTGCTCCGCGACCTGGGCGTCGACCGCCAGCGCCCCCCTCAGTGCGGTGCCCGGGTAGGCCCTGGCCAGCGCGGCGAGCTCCCGTGCGGTGTCGTCGACGGCGCCGGCCGCCGAGCGGATCAGCACCGACTGGTCCACGCCCGCGGTCGTGTGGGCCAGGAGCAGGTCGTGGTCGAAGGTGAGGTCGGCGAAGCCGAGGCCGCGGTCGTACACGGCGATCACCTCACCGGTGAAGGGCGTGCCGTCCCCGAGGCGCAACTGGGCCCGGTCCCCGACGCCGAGCCCCAGCCACGAGGCCGCCGTGGAACTGAGGGCGACCGTGTCGGGGGCGAGGGCGGACAGGTCTCCCTCACGGGCGTCCAGGTCGACGGTGGCGGCCAGGGCCGACGGCTTCAGGCCCTGCGCGCTCAGGGAGACGGCCTCCTCCGTGCCGAGCAGCGAGCCCACGCCGATCGCCTTGGACCGGACCACGCCGGTGGCGGCCGTCACGCCGGGCAGCCCGGCGGCCCGTTCCGCGAGGCCGGTCGGCACGCCCGCGGGGGAGGTGAGGACGTGATCGGCCACCGTGCCGGAACGGACCTCGTCGGCGGCCCGGCTCAACTGGGTGGTCTGGGTGAAGACGACCGTCGCGGCGAAGGAGACCGCGAGGACTAGCGGGGTCACGGCGGCCGCGGTCCGCGCGGCCCGGGCCCGGGAGTTCGCCGCCGCCAGCCAGCCGGTGACACCGGTACGGACGAGCAGCGGGGTGAGGAGGGCCACGGCGGCACGGCTGATCAGCGGGCCGAGGACGGCGGCGGTGATGACCAGCAGCAGCACCAGGGAGTTGGCGAGGCCGACCAGGGTGAGGAAGTCGGTGCGGTGACCGAGGCCGAGACCCAGTACGGAGACGGCCAGGGCGAGCAGGACGCCGCCGGTCACCAGCCGCCCGCGGCCGAGCCGGGCGGGTTCGGCCGACGCCTCGCGCAGCGCCTCGGTGGGGCGGACGCGGGCCGCCCGCCGGGCCGCGACGAAGGCCGCGGCCACCGCGGTCAGGACCGTGGCGCCCACGGCGGCGAGGAACGGCAGTGGACCCACGACCGGCCGGAAGTCCGGTGGCACCAGACCGCGTCCGGCGAACTGGCCGCTCAGCCAGTACACGACCCCGACGCCGAGCGGGCAGCCGAGCACGCCCGCGACGAGGCCGGCCGCGGCGGACTCCGCCGTGATCATGCGGTGGAGCTGGCCGGGTGTGGTGCCCACGGCGCGCAGCAGGGCCATCTCCCGGCGGCGGTGGCGGACGGCGAGGGAGGTCGTGGCGCACAGCACGAACACGGCCACGAGCAGGACGTTGCCGCCGATGGCGGTGGCGAGTTCCACCAGGTTGGCCGCGCCGACCGCGATGTCGGTGAACTCCGCCTCACCGCGCCCGTCGCCCGTGTACACGGCCGCGCGGTGCCCCGCCAGCGCCCGTTCGACGCCGGAGGCCACCGCCGAGGCGGGGGCGCCGGGTTCGGTGAACACCCCGAAGGCGTCGACGGCCCCGCCCGACCGGGGCGCGAGCCGCTGCATCGCGGCCGCGGGGGCGAACAGCACCGACTGCCGCGGCGTACGGCGGTCGTCGAGTGCCACGAGCCCGGACACCTCGAAGGTGAGCGGGGTGGACGACGTCATGAGCCGTACGCCGTCGCCGGTCCGCAGCCCGGCCCTGGCAGCGAGGTCGGCGTCCAGGACCACTTGGCGCGAGCCCTGGGGGCCGTGCCCCTCCACGAGGCGGAATCCTCCGAGGACGCGGCTGCTCCAGGTGTGCGCCTGCGGCGCGGCGCCGTTCGCGCCGGTCACGGTCCGGTGCCCGGCCACCAGCCGGACCGTGGCCCGGCGGTCGGGCACCACGGAGGCGACCCCGTCGACCGCGGCGATGTCGCGGACCAGGGCGGCGTCGAGGCGCGGCCGCTCGGGCAGCGGCCGGGAGCTGCGGTAGTCGGACCCGTCGGCGGACTTCACGTCGAGGTCGACGGAGTGCCGCCCCGCGACGATCACCGGGGCCTTCTCGTACCGCTCGGGGGGCAGGGCGGAGCGCAGCCCCGACTCCAGGAGGACGCCGCAGGCGCTGATCACGGCCGCGCCCACCAGGAGGGCGGCGAACGTGGCGGCGAAGGCGCCGCCGCGGGCGCGCAGTGTGGCGAGGGCGATGCGCAGCATCAGTGGGCCCTCCGCAGCTCGGACATGACGCTCTTGACCTGTTCGGCGGAGGGCGCGTCCAGCCGGCGCGCCACGCGTCCGCCCGCCAGGAAGACGACCCGGTCGGTGCGCCGGGCCGCGGCGGGGTCGTGCGTGACCATGACGACGGTCTGGTGCAGGTCGGTCACCGCCTGGCGGAGCAGGGCGAGGATGTCGTCGGCCGTGTCCGGGTCGAGGGCGCCGGTCGGCTCGTCCGCGAAGATCACCTCGGGGCGGGTGATGAGGGCGCGTGCGATGGCGACCCGCTGCTGCTGTCCGCCGGAGAGTTCCGCGGGGCGGCGGCCGAGGAGCCCCGTGAGACCCACCGCCGCCGTGACCCCGCGGACCGAGTCGTGGTCCGTGCCCGCCCCCGCCAGTCGCAGCGGCAGGGTGATGTTCTGCTCCACGGTGAGCGAGGACAGCAGGTTGAAGGACTGGAAGACGAAGCCGATGCGGGTCCTGCGGAACCGGGTCAGCTCCTTCTCGTCCAGCTCGCCGAGGTCCTCGCCGCCGAGCCGGACGGTTCCGGACGTCGGCCGGTCGAGTCCGGCCGCGCAGTGCAGGAAGGTGCTCTTCCCCGAGCCGGACGGGCCCATGACGGCGGTGAAGCTGCCGGCCGCGATGCCGGCGCTGACGTCGTCGAGTGCGACGACCGCGGACGGCCCCCGGCCGTACTCCTTGGTCACCTGCGTCAGCCGTACGGCGCTCCGTGACGGGTCGATGCCGATGGGGGTGCCGGACGGAGTTCTCCGGCCGCGTGCTCCGAGCATGGGGGAACCTCTGGGTGGATTGCGGGTGGTGGTCCCCCAAGTCCACCGGCCGCACAGGCCCCTGACCTCCGCCCTCACGTCGAATCACGGCCTCCGCCGGGCGGCCGAGGCAGGCGCCGGTTTCCACCGTCCGGACGAGGGCGTACGCCGCTTCGGCACGCGGCCGGCGGCGCGTCTCCTCCTCAAGGAGGGGGCCGGAAGGAGGAAGCCCGGCGCCCGGTCCGGGACCTGGGCAGGGGAAACCTTCGTGACCAGCGCGTTTACCGTGGACACCATGAGAAAGTCGGGGCCCTTCGCGGGTCATCAGGTGCCTGCTGCGGTGACGGACGTGTCACTGGCCGTCCTGGCGGCGGCGTCGTGCCTCACACTGCCGGAAGTGATCCCGCCCGGCGGGGACACCATCCGGCCGCCGGATCACTGGTGGCTCGTCCTGATGCTCGTGTCGAGCCTGCCGCTCGCCGTGCACCGCAGACTGCCGCTGGTGAGCCTGCTGGTGATGGCGGCCGCTTCCGGGACGCTCCAGCACCTGTCCTACATCCCGCGGCTCTCCGGGCCCGACGGCACCTCGATCGGCCCCACCTATCTGGCCGTGGCCGCCGCCGTGTTCCTGACGGCCGTGCGCCGCACGCCGTGGCGGACGACTTTCGTGGCCGCGGTGTTCATTCCGCTGAGCGCGCTGACCGAGGCGTTCATCGCGCCGGCGGGGCACCGGATCGCCGCGCTGGTGACCGACGCCGTGCTGCTGCTCGCGGCGTGGGCCCTCGGCCGGCTGTCCCGGGCCCGGACGGCCGTCAGGGACGAGGCCATGCAGCGGGCCGCCGCCCTGGAGCGTGAACAGGCCGCCAACGCCCGGGCGGCGGTGATGCGGGAGCGGGCGCGGATCGCCCGCGAGCTGCACGACATCGTGGCGCACAACGTCAGCCTCATGGTGGTGCAGACCATCGCGGCCGACCGGATACAGGACCGGTCCCCCGACAAGGCGCACGAGCTGCACGCGACCGTCGAGCAGACGGGCCGCGACACCGTAAACGAGCTGCGCCGGCTGCTCGGCGTACTCCGCACCGACGAGGAGGCGGCGGAGGACGCGCCGTCGAAGGAACCGCCCCAGCCGACCATCGACGCGCTGCCCTCACTCGTCGACGCCGTGCGCGCCACCGGCCTGGACGTCGACCTCCAGGTGTCCGGGACACCGGCTCCGCTGCCCGCCGGGTACCACCTGACGGTGTACCGCGTCGTGCAGGAGGCCCTGACCAACACGGTCAAGCACGCGGGCGCGACCCGTACCCGGGTCCGTCTGCGGTGGGGGGAGGAGCCGGGACGGCTGCACGTGCGCGTCTGCGACGACGGGCCGGGCGGCGCCGACGGGACCGCGGCGCGGCCCCCGGTGCCCGCCGGCGGTCCGGGTCATGGTCTGCTGGGGATGCGGGAACGCGTCGCCGCCACCGGCGGCACCCTGCACACCGGTGCGCGGCCCGGGGGCGGGTACTGCGTCCACGCCGTGCTGACACTGCCCGAACACGACGGCGCCCGGAGCGACGCGAGCGTCGCCGACAACGGAGGAACTGCGCACCATGCCGCCCATCAGCGTCCTGCTGGCCGACGATCAGCCGATGATCCGGACCGGCTTCCGGTACATCCTGGAGGCGGAGCCCGACATCGAGGTCGTGGGTGAGGCCGCGGACGGCCGGGAAGCCGTCGAGGAGACCCGGCGACTGTCACCGGACATCGTCCTCATGGACATCCGCATGCCGCAGACGGACGGCGTGGAGGCGACCCGCCTGATCGTGGAGAGCGGGCTGCCCGCCCGGGTCATCATCCTGACCACGTTCGACCTCGACCAGCACGTGGTCGACGCGCTGCGGGCCGGAGCGAGCAGCTTCCTCGTGAAGGACGGCCCCGCCGACTCCCTGGTGGCGGCGATCCGTACGGTGGCCGACGGCGAGGCCGTGCTCGCGCCCCGCGTCACCCGGCGGCTGCTCGACCGGTTCGCCGGCATGCCCTGGGAGGCCGCTCCCCCCGTCCCGCCACGCCTCGACGTGCTGACCGGCCGTGAACTCGACGTGCTGCGGACCCTGGCGCGCGGCCTGTCCAACGCGGAGATCGCCGCCGAACTGAGGATCGGCGAGACGACGGTGAAGACGCACATCGCGCACATCCTGGAGAAGTTCCACCTCCGCGACCGGGTGCAGGCGGTGATCCTCGCCTACGACTCGGGGCTGGTGGGCCCGCCGCACGCGGGCCACCGGCCGGCGTGGTGAGGCGTGCGGCTCAGTACATGGCGTACGACGAGACGCGGTTGTCCCATGCGGCGGGGGCGACCCACTTCTGGTGCGGGCCGATCTCGATCGATTCCCCGCCGTAATTCTTGTCGGCGAACATGATGACGGTGTAATCGCTGTCATTGATGACCGAGGAGATGCGGTCGTTCTCGGCCGCCGGCAGTTGAGGCGTCCAGACGGCCCGGTTCTCCAGAAGCCCGGTGAAGTCGGCGCCGTCGTAGACGCAGACGGGCGCCGGGTGGGAGTGCGGACACACCGCGTCGGCCGATTCCGCCGCCCCCGCGCTGCCGGCGCCCGCCAACAGCAGGGAGAAGGACCCCGCCGCCACCGTGCACACGAGTGCGGAGCGAATGGCTGCACGCATGAAATGCCTCCTCTTTCTCGTCACTTGTCCTGCTCGATCACTCGCAGATTCAAATCTCGGGCGGACCGGGGCGTCAACGCCCTTTCGGGCGCGTTCATCGGAGCCGTTCGGGCACCACGCCCCTGCTTTCGGCGCCCCAAAACGGCCGATGTCGCAGGTGGGCGTCGAGACGCGCGTGCAGGGCGAGGAACCCGTCCCTGTCGTGGCGCAGCGCCTCCTCCACGACCACGTGGGCCACCACCGGGTCGATGGCCAGGCCGGCCGGCTCCCGCGAGGTGAAGGACCGCTCGCGCAGCCGGCGGAACATCTCGGCGGCATGCGGGCCGAGTTCGGTGCGGAGCAGGTCCTCGGTCACCGTGCCCGCGAGCGCGCACATCCGCAGCGCCGTCAGGCACCGGGCGGACGGCGAGGTCCCGACGAACCGGGCCAGCAGCGCCGCCGTGACGCCTGCGGACGGCCGCCAGTCCACCGGCCCGCGGGCCGCGTCGGCCGACGCGAGGTGCAGTGCCAGCACGTTCCCCGCGCAGAAGGCGAGGACGCGCGGGCGCGGCGCCGGCGGCACCGCGTGGGCGTCCATGATCCGGTGCGCTTCCTCCCTGGTCGCCCGGCCGAGGCGACGTACGCGGGCACAGCTCGCCCAGCCGGGGTCGGCGGTCCACATCGGATGGGGCGCCCGCCGGCCCGCGAGGACGGTCACCGCACGGTGGGACACCCCCGGGAGGAAACCCTCGCGCAGCCACGTCTCCAGACCCGCCGCCCGGTCCACGTCGTCGACCAGGAGCACGGCGTCCGGCACGTCGGCGGCGTGCCGCACGGCGCGGGCGAAATCCCGGCGGGAGGGCCGCAGGCAGGCGCCGCTCACCCGCACCGCGGCTCGCCCCGTCCGCCGTGCCTCGTCGGCGAAGCGGTGCAGCAGGGTCGTCTTGCCGGTGCCCGCCATGCCGTGCAGGTACAGCACCGGGGCGGCGTCGGGCTCACCCCGCAGCGCCGCCGTGAAGGACGCGAGTTCCCCGTAGTGGTGGGCCATCGACCGCTTCCCGTCCCCCGTGCCGCCGGTCCCCGTGACCCGGCGCTCTCCATTCTCGGAAGCCCGGCCGCCCCCTGCCTCCGCTGAGCAGACGAAAGCCCGGCTCCGCCGCGTGGACGAGCGCGTCGCGCCTCTCGTCCTCGTGGAGGAGGCGGGGCGCGGTGAGCAGCGTGAGCAGGGGCGAGCAGTTTCTGACCAGGTCCGTGGCTTCCGATGGCGGCGCGGGCGGCGGATGCTTGCCCGGTGTTCGCCAGGAACATCTGCATTAAGGCGTCGTCATGCCCCTCGTTGACCTGTCCGAGGCGGCCCCTCGTGCCGTCCGGACCGCCGGAGCGGACGAGGTGGTCACCTACCCCGTCAGCGCCGTCCTCTCGCTGCACAGAGAGCGGACGGTGACGTTGCTCCGCACACTGCGCAGCCAGCACGTCCTGCCGGCCCTGAGCCACCGCTGGGGCTCCGAGAAGGCCTACGGGGCCCTGCTGCACGCCCCGGGCGCGCCGCTCACCGTCCTGGACGTGCCGGGCCCGCGGTGGGTCGTGGGCCTGGAGCAACGCGTACGGGCGCTGAGCAACATCTCGGCGGTGATGGTCCTCGCCCCCGAGGGCACGGACTCCGTCGCCCTGCTGCGGGCGGGCGCCGTGAACGTCGTCCCCAGGGACACACCGCCGAAGGAACTGGCCGGCCGCATCGTGGCGGAACGGCGGTGGCTCGACGCGAGGCCCGCCCGGCGCAGGACGGCGAGGGCCGCGCCGGGGCACCGCTCACCGCGGCTGCGGCAGGCCTCGCAGCTGACGCTGATGGACATCATCTGCTCCGCCGCACGCCCCTGGTGCTGCCATGAGCTGTGCCTGCTGCTCGGCACCGCGGCGGAGCCGATGAACCGGCGGGCGCTGCGGGCCCGGGTGGCGCGGCTCGACGAGCGCCTGGCCGCCGACGGCCTGTCCGTCGACTGCGCGACGCAGTGGGGGCGCACCGCCTTCCTGGGGCTCACGGCGAGCCGCGAGGAGAACCGCCCGCAGCGCGGGCGTTCACGCAAGGGGTGTTCCTAGTCGGGTGTCTCTCCCCGCGTCTCCCACAGCCACAGCCGTTCGCGCACGTCGTCGACGGCGCGTGCCAGGTGGCGGCGGTAGGTGCTGAACGCCATGTTCAGGCGGCGCGCCACGGCCTCCTGGGTGGCGGAGCTCCGGAACGTCATGGTCAGCACGGGGTGCAGCGGACGGGTCCGAGGGGTGGTCTCCAGCCGCTGCACCGCCTTGTCGAGCAGTTCCTGGAGCACCGCGACGGGCGTGGCGTCCTCGCGCCGCGTGACCATGTGGCAGCGCAGCAGCGGACTCGTGGCGAGCGCGTCCGGATCGAGCCAGTTGCGCAGCGCGTCCCGCACCGCGACGTCGAACTCCTCCCGGGTCAGCGGCGGCACGGCCGGTCTGGGCTCGTCCGCGGGCTTTCCGGGTGGTCCGCTCAGCAGCCGCGCGTCGATGCCCTCGGCCCATTCGTCCACCCCCACCGCACGCCAGTCGTGGCAGAACAGGCCCCGCCCGCCCGCGGCCCGCGGGTCGCGGCCCGACGGACGGAACATGTCCATGTAGGTCATGAGCGGTTCCCAGAACCCGGGCCGGTCGATGACGACGCAGGACCAGGCGCAGTGCTTGGCGCGCAGCAGTTCGTACACGATCCGCATGTGGACCAGGTCCCAGGCGCGCGACGGCAGATGGTGGGCCTCGGGGTGCACCATGAAACGGGCCAGACCGAGGTGTTCGCCCTGGCGGGGCGGCGCCATGGCGCAGACCGCGTCCCACGCCTCGGCGGTCACGGGGTCGGCCTCCCGCGTCCGGTCGTCGAGTTCCTCGACGCGCAGCCAGGCCATGAAGCCCAGCAACTCCCCCGTGCTGTACCTGCGGTGCGCGCGGAACGCCGCGGGCTGCCGCTCGAGCCAGTGGGCCACGGCCCTGGCGCTCGCGTCCCCCTCCGTCTCGCGCGCCATCCGCACCAGCGCCGCCGTCTCCTCGGGGCGGACGGTGTCCTCGTAGGCGCCGCTCTCGTCCCGGCCGCCGTGGAACCTGCGGATCCAGGACGCCCTGGAGATGATGTAGTTGTACGCGCCGGTGGCCCGCAACGCCTCCTCGTCGGCCGCGTTGCGGATGCGCTCCACCAGGTGCCGGCGCACGGCCCGGTGCATGGCCTTGTACTGGGCCGGGTCGCGCCAGCGGAAGTCGCTGTCGAGCGCGTCGCGTATGACGTCGTGCGGGTAGACCCCGAAGCGGCCGGACCGGACGAAGGGAAGCTGGCGCAGCCAGGCGAAGAGTTCGGGCACGTCCTCGTCGGGCAGCACGGCGCGGAGCAGGTCCTCGGTGGTGTCCAGGGCGTGGCCGCACACCTCCAGGGCGCGTCGGTGCGCGGGCGAGGGGAGTTCGCCCACCAGCAGCGAGAGGAGTTGCTCGATGACCGTGCGCGAGGGCGTCCAGACCACGTCGTCGGCGCTGTCGTGCCCGGCGACCTCGGCGGCGAGGCGCAGTGCCAGCGGGTTGCCGCCGGCGAAGTCGAGGAGCGGGGTGTGGCGGGCGGGGTCGGCGCCCTGGACGGCCAGGAGTGCCGCCGCTTCCGCGGGGCCGAGTTCCTTCAGCGGCAGCACCTCCATGAGCTCGCTCCAGCCGAGGTCCGCGCGCCAGAGGGGGTCCGGGGGGAGCCGGCCGGCGAGAACGACGAGCACTCCGGAGGGCAGGCCGGGCAGGAAGGTGTCGCGCACCCACTCCTCGATGCCCCGGCACCGTTCGAAGCTGTCGACCAGCAGGACGGCGTCGTCCTGACGGAAGACCTCCCCCGCCGCCTCCGTGAAGGCGCTCGGCGAGGGGTAGATGGTCCGCATGTCCACGGTGACGACGGGGCGGCCGGTGGCGCGCGCCTCGGCCGCGTACCGCTGGAGCAGGGCGCTCTTGCCGATCCCTCCCGGCCCGTGCACCACGATGACCATGGGTGTTCCGGGAGCACCGTCCAACGCTCCGCGGAAGAGGAGGATCTCCTCCTGCCGGCCCACGAAGTTCTGCATCCGCGCCGAAGCGAGCTTGTCGGCGAGCCGCCCGCCCGGCGCGGACGCGCCGGGGCGGGCACTGTCAGCCGTGGAGCGGGAGGCGGAGTCCTTCATCGCCATGCCGTTCCTTTCCTTCTTGAGACGCACCTGAGATGCACCGCACTGATCTGAGTCACTGCTTCCGCAGCGGGGGCGGCGACCGTCACCCACCGTTACTTGAAATGCACACGTAGCGCTTAACCTTTCAAGTAAAACGTGCCCGGTCCGCCGCCCGGCGGGCGTGCGTCGCGGTCGGCGGGCGCGTCACGCGCCCACGGCCCTCCGGCGCCGCGCGCAACCCTGATGAACTGCCCTTATGACGCTCTGCCTTGCAGGAGTACGACGTGTCGCGCAGCCCTCCGGTCACTTTATAGGAGCAGTCGACGGCCTCGATCTCCGTTGTCCCGCGGCGCGCCGCGGGCCATGACCGGGGCGACGCCGCCCGGTTCGGCGCCGCCTGCCTGGTCACAGAGGGTAGGACAGGGGGCGGGCGGTCGACATGAGCCGTCGCGGCGGTCCCGGGGCCGCTGCTCGAATTCCGCTCAGTTCCCGCTCGCCCCCTGCCACTTGTGCCCAGCTCCCCTCGGTCCCGGCCGGACTCAGCGCCCCACGTGGTGACCGCCCTCCGCGGGGAGGACGGCGCCGGTGGTCCAGCGGCTCTCGTCGGAGAGCAGGAACAGGGCGGCCCGCGCCATGTCGTCGGCCGGGGCCACGTGGTTCATCGGCGACATGGAGGCCAGGTGGTCCTGCATGGCGGCGGGGAGCATGTCCCACATCTCGGTGCGTGTGGAGCCCGGCGCGAGGGCGTTGACGCGCACGTTCATGGAGGCGAGTTCGAGGGCCGCGCTCTTGGTGAGGCCGTTCACGGCCCACTTCGAGGCCACGTACTCGGAGATGCCCGCCACACCCACCATGCCGCCGATGGAGGAGACGTTGACGATCGACCCCCCGCCCGCGGCGAGCAGCGCGGGGATCTCGTACTTCATGGACAGGAAGACACCCTTGGCGTTGACCGACATGATCCGGTCGTAGACCTCGGTGGGCTTGTCGTGCACGAGGGTTCCGTCGCTCGTGACACCGGCCGCGTTGAGCGCTCCGTCCAAGCGGCCGAAACGCCGGACGGCGGTGGCCACCGCGCTTTCGACGGAGGCCTCGTCGGTCACGTCGAGGGGAACGGCGATCACCTCGTTGTCCGCGGTGGAGACCTCGGCCGCCAACGCCTCCAGCCGGTCGACGCGCCGGGCGCCCGCGACGACCGTCGCGCCCTCGGCCGCGAAGCGCCGGGTGGCGGCCTCGCCCATGCCGGCGGACGCACCCGTGATCAGAATGACCTTGCCCTCCAGACGGCGTGCTTCGAGGGTCAGGGGGGCGGGGTTGCGGTTGGCATGCGTGGTCATGAGAACACTCCGTAAGTGTGGTGGTGGGAAACAGCGCGAGGGACTCCTCGGCGGCCGTCTCCCCCACCCTGCGGCCGGCCCGGCGCCGCCACCAGAGACCTGGTCTGCCTGGGTCCCGCAGGGCCAGGCTGTTCTCGTGGCCGTGAGCGACGATGGAGCCATGGACCGTCGAGAACTCGCCCGCTGCCTGCGCGTCTGGCGCGACCGCCTCAACCCGCAGAGCGCCGGACTGCCCGCGGGCGGTGTGCGGCGCGCCCCCGGGCTCAGGCGCGAGGAGGTCGCCCGGCTCGCCGGGCTCTCCGTGGACTACCTCACCCGGCTCGAACAAGGGCGCGCCGGGCATCCGTCGGCCTCCGTGGTGGAGGCGCTCGCGCGGGCGCTGCGCCTGTCGGACGAGGAGAACGCCCACCTGTTCCGGCTCGCCGGACACGCCGACCCGCGGGCCCGCCCGGTCACCAGGCACCTCACCCCCGGGGTGCAGCGCATGCTCGACCGGCTCGCCGACACCCCCGTCCTCGTCCTCGACGCCACCTGGCAGACGGTCGCCGCCAACAGCCTGCTGACGGCGCTGCTCGGCGACATGACGGAGGGAACCGCACGCGAACAGAACCTGCTGTGGCGGCACTTCACCGGTCTCCCCTCCCGGGTGGTGGCCACCGCCGAGCAGGACGCCGCGTTCGAGGCCGCCGCCGTCGCGGACCTGCGCGCCGCCGCCGGACGCTTCCCCGACGACGAGCCGTTGCGCACCCTCATCTCCGACCTGCGCGGGGTGAGCCCCCGCTTCGACCGCCTGTGGCAGGAGCACGCCGTGGCGCACCACACCTCCAGCCGTAAGACGATCATGCATCCGCAGGTGGGGGCGCTGACCCTGGACTGCGACGTCCTCACCGTGGAGGGCAGCGGCCTGCGGACCGTGATCTACAGCGCCGTCCCGGGATCGAGCGACGACCACGGCCTGGCGCTCCTGCGCACGATCGGCACCCAGTTCGCCTCGCCCCTGACATGAGACCGGACCCGGAGGCCGCGTCCGCCCCCGTCCTGCGGGCGGGCCCGACCGCCAGCCGTGGCAGGAAGCAGGCCACGAGCGGCCCGATGGCCAGCGCGTAGACGGCCGTGCCGACGCCCGCGGTGCCGCCGAGCAGCCATCCGCCGGCCAGGACGGAGCACTCGATGGCGGTCCGGGCGAGGAGGACCGGCACACCGAGCCGCGCGAGCCCGGTCATCAGACCGTCCCTGGGGCCGGGGCCCAGGCCGGCGCCGACGTAGAGACCCGTGGCGACGGCGATGCCGACGGTGCCGAGACCGAGGAGGCAGATCCGCCACGGCAGCGCCTGCGGCGGAGGTATCACCTTCAGCGCCTGGTCCAGCACGGGGCCGACGAGGACGGCGTTGGCCAGCGTCCCGACGCCGGGACGCTGCTTCAGCGGCAGCCAGAGCGCGAACACGGCGGCCGAGACGAGAAGGACGACGGCGCCCAGGCTCATCCGGGTGCTCCGGGCGACGCCCTGGGCGAACACCGTCCACGGGTCCGCGCCCAGCTCCGCACGGACCAGCAGCGCCGTGCTAACTCCGTACAGGGCGAGGCCGCCCAGCAGACGGGAGCCGCGTTCGAGGCCCCGGCCCGTGGCGGCGGCCCTCATGACCGCGCGACGGCCGCCGCGATCAGCGCCTCGGCCGCCTCCCTGGCGTCGGCCGCGGCACCGGCAGCCGCTTTTGGCCCCCGCACCAGCACCCGCCCGGCCAGCCCGTCGACCAGCAGCAGCAATTGCGAGGCGAGCCGTTCCGGGCGCACCGCTCCGGCCCGTGCGCACAGGCCGGCAAGCAGATCCAGCAGCCATGCCTTCTCCTCCCGGACCGCCTGGCGAACGGGGGCGTCGGCATCGGTCACCTCGGCCGCGGCGTTGAGGAAGGCGCAGCCCCGCCGGCCGCTCCCCCCGTACCACTCGGCCAGCCACGAGAACACCGCCAAGGGGCGATCCGCGGGGTCTTCCACCCCGGCCAGCCATGTCTCCAGCTCGGCGGCCCTGCGCTCGTGGCGGTGGCGCAGGGCGGCCGCGGCGAGTTCGTCCTTGCCGGTGAAGTGCGCGTAGAGGGTCGGCTTCGACACCCCTGCGGCCTGCGCGACGGCGTTCACGTTCGTGGCGACGAGGCCCCGCTCGTAGAAGACCGCTTCGGCGCTCTCCATGAGGAGGTCTCTGGTGTTCTTCCGAGGACTCATGGAACTTAACTTACCAGTCAGGCAAGTCGAGGGCCGGCCGTCGGGGGCGCCTCCGGGGCGACCGAGCAGAGCGGACAGAAGTCGAACCCCAAGTGACCAGCGAAAACGTTCCGGCGCCCCCTAGGGTCTTGGGCGGCCGACGGCTTGCGGGCGACGGCCGTGCTTTTCGAGCGGGACGGAGATGGAGAAGGCATGAGGCGACCGGGGCCGAGTCGAGGGGAACGCGTCACGGGAGGCAGCGGGAAAGCGGCCTTCGACGCCGTACGGCAGCAGGGCGGCTCCTTGCCGGTGCTCGTCCTCTGCACCGTCGCGCTCGCCGGCGCGGCGGGGCTGCTGGCGACCGCGCTGGCCTTCGGCCTGGCCTGGCCCCGCTTCACCGAGGCGTGGCACGACCTGCTCGCGGCCAGGCGCTCGGAGGACTCCAACCCCGCCCATCCCGAGTCGGTGCTGCTGCCGGGCCTCGGGGCGCTGCCCGCCGTCCTGCTGATCGCGGGCGGCGTCGGCGCCGTGGTGCAGACGGCATGCGCGCTGTGCGTCACCACGACGGAAGCCGGCCGCATGGGAGCACGGCGGCTGTGGCGGAGGACCCGGCCCCGGATCGGGCGGGTCGCCGCCGTCCACGTGCTCCGCGGCGCCCTCGTGCTGGCGGCCGCGCTGGCGAGCGGGGCCCTCTGCCTGGGCGTGGCTTCCATGGTGGACGCCTGCACGGGGCTCGACCCGTTCAGCAGCGAAGGGCCGTTCACCCCGAACGGGATCGTGCTGATGCTCGCCCCGGCCGCGGTCCTGGTGCGCGCGGCTCTGGCACTGGCCCCGGCCGCCGGCGCGGTGGACGGCCTCGCCCCCGGGGCCGCGCTGCGGCGCTCGTGGTCGCTCACGCGGCGGCGTGCCGCCTGGCCCTGGCTCCTGGGCGCCTGCCTGGTCGGCGCCGGGTGCGCGGGCGCCGTCTGGCTGCTGGTGCGGCGGGCCGCCGCGCCGCTGCACGCGGTCGTGCGCGACACGGCCCTCACTCATGTCACGCCCAACACCTACGTCGCGTACGCGGCCGGAGAGCTCGCGCCGGTGGCGGCGGCAGCGCTCCTGTGCGCCGCGCTCGCCCTGCCCCCGGCGCACACCTGTCTCACGGCCGCCTACCTCCGGCTGCGCGCGGACGCGGCGGTGGATTGAGCGCCGGTCGGGGGGCGCCCCGGCGGAAGTGAGCAGAGGTGAGCGGCTCGCACCGCCCCTGGTGAGCAGTCGCCACCGGCACGATGGAGCAGAGGTGGGGGACCGGCCGCGCGGCCGGTGCCCCGATCCGTACGGGCGCCGGGCCCGGGGCGCCGGGACGGCGCTCCGGCCGGACCCACGTTCCCCAGCCGAAAGTACGTCGTTCGATGCGCATCCTGTTCTCCGGCACACCGGCCTACGGCCACCTGCTGCCACTGCTCCCCCTGGAGAGGGCCGCCCGCGAGGCCGGCCACACCACGGCCTTCCTGACCCACGAGTCCCTCGGCGACTCCGTCGCCCCCGCCCCGGTGATCCCCGCGGGGGCCTCGCTCGAGGAGACGCTGGGTGAGTTCCACCGCAGGACCGGTGCGAACGCCGCCGAGGACATGAGCCCCGCCACGGCCGGCGAGTTCTTCGGCGGCACCCGTGTCGACCTGGGCGCCGACGCGGCACACGAGTTCGGACCCGACCTGGTCATCGCCGAGACGGCGGACTTCCTCGGCCCCCTGGCCGCGTCCCACCTGGGTGTGCCGTGGGCGTCCCACGGCGTGGGCATCGCGCTGGAGGCTCCGCTCGCCGAGGCCATGCGGGCGGCGGCCGCCGCCCGCGCCGCGGCCCGCGGCATCGAGCCGGCCCCGCCGTTCGCCACGGTCGACCCCTGGCCCGACTGCCTGCAGCGCGCCGGCTGGGAGGCCCCCGCCGGCCGGATCGCCGTCCGCCCCGAGGCCCATGAGCCCGGGACCGGCACCGCCTGGGAAGCGCCCGCGTTCCCCGGCAGGGAACATCTCCCGCGGGTGCTGGTCACCCTGGGCACGATCGTCGACGACAGCCGGGCGCTCACGGAGATCATCACCTCGCTCACCGCCCTGGACGTCAACGTCGTGGCCGTCCTGCCGCCGTCGGCGGCGGACAAAACGCTGCCCGTGTCGGGCCCCGGCGTGCACGTCACCGGCTTCGTGCCGATGAGACTCCTGCTCCAGGGCGTGGACGCGGTCGTCTGCTCAGGCGGTGCGGGCACCGTGCTCTCGGTGCTCGGCGCCGGCCTCCCGCTGGTGATCTGGCCCCTCGGCCTGGACAAGCCCCTCAACGCCGAGCGGTGCGCGGCCCTGGGCGCCGCCGAGGTCATCGGCGGGGCCGGGGACGCGGGCAAGGCCGTCACCCGGGTGCTCGATGAACCGTCCTACCGTGCCGCGGCCCGGTCCGCGGCCGCCGACATCGGGGCGATGACCCCGGCCGCGGACGTGCTGCGCCTGCTGGCCGCGCGTCTCGGCTGAAGGGGGGGAGGCACAGCATGTACGCGATACGACAGTACGAGTTCGGGCCGCCGGAGACCCTCGTGTACGAGGAGACGGCGCCTCCCTCGCCCGGTCCCGGCGAGGTGCTCATCGCGGTGACGGCCGCGGGCGTCCACCTCATGGACACCGTGCTGCGCGCCGGGCGGGAGATGGGCATGGCGCTGCCGCGGCTGCCGATGACGCCGGGCAGGGAGGCCGCGGGCGTGGTCGAAGCGGTCGGCGCCGGTGTCGGGGAGGACTGGCTCGGCGCGCGGGTGGTCGCCTACCTCGGGCACGAACGCAACGGCGGTTACGCCGCGCTCGCCGTGGCCCCGGTGGAGGCACTGCACCGGGTCCCCGCCACGCTCGACGACACGGCCGCGGTCGCCATGATCGGCACGGGCCGCACCGCCGTCGGCGTCCTGCGGCAGGCCGCCCTCTCGGCCGATGACGCCGTGGTGGTCACGGCGGCGGCCGGCGGGCTGGGCACCCTGTTCGTCCAGGAGGCGCGACGGGCGGGCGCCCTGGTCGTGGGCCTGGCGGGCGGGCGGCACAAGACCGCGCTCGCGCTGGAGCACGGCGCGCACGGCGCCGTCGACTACACCCGGCCCGACTGGCGCGAGCGGCTGGCCGACGAGCTGAAGGGCCGCCCCTCCACCGTCGTCCTGGACGGGGTGGGCGGCCGGCTCGGCCGGACCGCCGCGGAGTCCCTGGGCGCCGGCGGCCGGCACCTGTACTTCGGCTGGGCGTCCGACGAGGGCCACTTCACCCGGTTCGACGCGGACGAACTGGAGAAGTACCGCATCTCCTCCGAGATGGTGGTGGGGCCGTCCCTGTTCGCACTGCCCGGAGGCGTCCGCGGGCTGGAGGAGACGGCCCTGTCCTGGGCGGCGACGGGACGGCTGCGTCCCGTGGTGCGGTGCTACCCCCTCGCCGAGGCGGCCGAGGCCCACCGCGCGCTGGAGGGCAGGGCGAGTGTGGGGAAGGTGGTCCTGCGCCCCGGGGCGGGGTCCCGCCGCTGACGGCGCGTCCGGCTCGTCGGCCGCGGTGCTCGTCGGCCACCGTGTCCGGCGGGCGGACCGACGACGTGCTCACGGAGGCGAGAGGGGGCGGCCCTCCTCCTCGTGCCGCCACATGATCTCCTCGATGCGCGCGGTCGCGGCCGCCAGGTGGCGCCGGTAGGTGCTGTACGGCAGCCCCAGCCGTCGGGCGGCCGCCTCCTGGGTCGGCGCACCCTCCAGGAACGCCATGGTGGCGGCGCGGTGCGTCCTGTCGCCGTCGCGGTCGGTGACCAGGGTGGCGATGGCGTTGGTGAGCACCTCGCGCAGGGACATGCCGTGCCCGGCGACGAGGCGGCTGGCGCGCAGCGGGTTGGCCGCAAGGGCGGAGGGCCTGCGCAGGTCGCGCAGGGCTGAGCGGACCGCGGCGGCGAACTCCGCCCTGTCCGGCGTGGGTGTGCCCGTCGCGGCAAGCCCGTCCCCCTCGCCGTGCGGCCATGGCCCCGCGAGTTCCCCGCGCGGCCCGGAGGCGATGGGGTCCACGGTGAGGCCGCCGCCCGCGCCCGTGAGCATGTCCTCCTGCTTGCCCGCCAGCCAGGCGCCGGGCGGCGTGTCCCGCCAGTCGTGGGCGAAGAGCCGGTACGCGGACCCGCCGACGGTGACGGGCCGCGGCAGGGGCGTCATGTCGCAGAACTCCATGTGCGCGTCCCAGAACCCGTCGTCGCGCAACACGATGAACGACCACGAGGGCCGCGCGTCCCGCAGCAGCTCGCCGAACATGCGCCAGAGCATCAGGTCCATCACCGGTGAGGGCCGCTGGTAGTGCTGGGGATGGACGTGGAACCGGCCGAGGGCGATGCTCTCCCCGGGCGCGAGCGGGCCGTGTGCCGCGGCGTGCTCCCAGGCGGCGGCGGTCACCGGGTCCTCTGCCCGGCCCTGGAAGGGGGCGGGCCGCAGCCAGGCGGAGAAGGCCGCGGCGCGCGTGCGGCCTCTGAGGCGCTGCACCCGGAAGTCCTGCGGCCTGGCGTCGAGCCAGTACCTGACCACCTCGGCCGACTCGCCGCCCTCGCCCTCCTCGGCGAGCGCGAGGACACCGGCCCTGAGCGAGGGGTCGTAGGGGCGGTCCTCGACCAGGCCGGGGGTGTGCCACCCGTGGCTCTCGGCCATGTGGCCCTGGGACCGGTAGAGGAACTGCAAGGCGCCCACCGCGTGCAGCAGCCCGTCCGCCGAGGCGGTGCCCACGCGGTCCAGGAGGTGCGCGTGGATGCGCCGGTACAGCCGGTCGTACCCGTCGGGGTCGCGCCACCGCAGGTCGGCCGCGAGTGCCTCCCGCACGACGTCGTGCGGGAACAGGCCTTGCGCGCAGTGCTCGACGTACGGCTGGTCCCTGAGCCAGGAGAACAGCTCGGGCGCGTCCTCGCCGGCCACGGCGCGCAGCAGCGTCTCGGTGGTCAGGTGGGCCTGGGCGCAGATCTCCAGGGCCAGGCGGTGCCGGGGTCCGGGCAGCGCCCCGAGGACCTGCCGCAGCAGGTGCGCGATCGTCTCGGGGGCGGGGGTCCAGTCGCCCGGCGCCACGAGCCCGGCGTTCTCGGTCCCCGCGACGTGCGCGGCGAGCACGAGGGCGAGCGGGTGGCCCGCGGCGAAGGCGAGCAGCGGCTGGTGGCGGTCGGCGGCGACGCCCTTCCGCACCAGGAGGCGCCGTGCCTCACCGGCGTCCAGATCACCGAGCGGCACCGGGGCGAGCAGCCCCGCCCAGCCGGGGTCGGCGGACCAGCGCACGTCCGGGGCCAGCCGCCCCGCCACGACCACGACGGTGTCCTCGGGCAGGTCGAGCAGGAACTCCTCGTGCAGCCAGCCCTCCAGGTCCTGGCATTGCTCGAAGGTGTCGATCAGCAGCAGCGTCCCCGGCTCCCGCGCTCCGGCCGCCGCCGCCTCGAAGGCCGGCGGGGTCCCCGGGACGGTCCGGCCGTCGACGTGCACGACGGGTCTGCCGGCGGCGCGCGCCTCCTGGGCGTAGCGCCGCAGGAGCGCCGTCTTGCCGATGCCGCCGGGACCGTGCACGTACAGCACGGTCGGCGCCCCGGGCGTCCCGGCGAGAGCGTCGCGCAGCAGCCGCAGCTCGGCTTCCCTGCCGACGAACAGCTCGTCCCTCGTCGCGTGGACGCGGTCGGCGATGGTGCCGCGTCGCGGTGCCCCCATGACCCGCCTCTTCCCGGCCCCGCCGGCACAAGCGAAAGGCCGGTTCCGGATGTCTCCGAAACCGGCCTGACCTACGACTCCTTCGAGTCGGGACGACAGGATTTGAACCTGCGACCCCTTGACCCCCAGTCAAGTGCGCTACCAAGCTGCGCCACGTCCCGGTGTGTCCGCCGCGGTGCCCCGCGTGATCACAAGAAGAACTCTACCCCACGGCCGAGGGTGCTCCGTTCCCCGGTGACCGTCGTCAGGTCCGCGCGACAATCCAGGTATGAGCACTGCACCGCGACCGTACGAAGATGACCGCGACCGGGACCGGGACGCCGAGGGCCGCGCCCGCAACCAGCGCCCGCGCGACGGCCTCGGCAGGCCGCTCCCGTACGGCGCCGAGGGCGTGGCCCGGCAGCCCGAGGGCGTCGTGCGCACGCCCGGGGAGTCCCTCGCCGAGGCGCAGGAGCTGCTGGACACGGGGCGGCCCTTCCACGCGCACGAGGTCTTCGAGGACGCGTGGAAGTCGGGCCCGGAGGAGGAGCGCGGCCTGTGGCAGGGCATGGCCCAGCTCGCGGTCGGCCTCACCCACGCGGCCCGCGGCAACGCCACGGGTGGCGCACGGCTGCTGCTGCGCGGGGCCGCGGCGGTCTCCGCCTGGACCGAGGAGACGGGCCGCCCCCGGCCGTACGGAATCCGCGTGCCCGAGCTGATCGACTGGGCGCGGACCCTGGCGGAGGAGCTCGCACGCGAGCAGCGGCCGGTGGAGGCGGACACCCGTGCCCCGCGGCTGCGGGAGAGCCAGGAGGGCAGCGGCACGGGGGCGTAGCGGCGCGGCGGGGCAGGAGGGCGGCCGCGCCCGGGGGCCGGGTTCGTCACCGGGGCGGACTCGCCCCGCATGCAGCCGCCGCGCCCCGGTGTGAGGGTGACCGTGTGACCACCACCGAGCAGCCGGCGCCGGAATCCGCCCCCGCCGCAGCGCAGGCACAGGCGCCGCCCGTACTCGACCGTCGCCGCCGCAACGTCGTCTTCGCCACCATCGTGCTGGGAATGCTGCTCGCCGCGCTCGACCAGACCATCGTCGGCACCGCGCTGCCGACGATCGTGTCGGACCTCGGCGGGGCGGAGCACATGTCGTGGGTGGTCACGTCGTACCTGCTCGCGGAGACCGTCGCCACGGTGCTGGTCGGCAAGTTCGGTGATCTCTTCGGCCGCAAGGTCGTCTTCCAGATCTCCGCGGTCATCTTCATCACCGGTTCGTTCCTGTGCGGCCTGTCGACGAACATGACGCTGCTCATCGCCTGGCGGGCGATGCAGGGGATCGGCGCGGGTGGCCTGATGGTCACGTCCATGGCGTTGATCGCCGACGTCATCCCGCTGCGGGAGCGCGGCAAGTACCAGGGGGCGATCGGCGCCGTCTTCGGAGTCTCCACCGTGATCGGGCCGCTGCTCGGCGGGCTCTTCACCGACCACCTCACGTGGCGCTGGGCGTTCTACGTCAACGTGCCCATCGCGATCGTCGTGGTCCTCGCGGCGGCCCGCACCATCCCCGTCGTGAAGTCGGCGGTGCGTCCGGTCATCGACTACCTCGGCATCGCGCTCGTCGCGATCGGGGCGAGCGCGCTGATCCTCGCGACGAGCTGGGGCGGCAACCAGTACGCGTGGGGCTCCCCCGTGATCCTCGGTCTCTTCGTCGGCGGCCTCGTCGCGCTCGCGCTGTTCTGCGTGGTGGAGACCCGGGCGGCGGAGCCGATGCTGCCGATGCGGCTCTTCGGCAACCCGGTCTTCACGGTCTGCTCGGTCCTCAGCTTCATCGTGGGATTCGCGATGCTCGGCGCGATGACGTTCCTGCCGACGTACCTCCAGTACGTCGACGGCGACTCGGCCACGATCTCGGGCGTGCGGACGCTGCCCATGGTGATCGGCCTCCTCATCGCCTCCGTCTTCAGCGGCAACGTCGTCAGCAAGACCGGCACCTACAAGATCTTCCCGATCGTCGGCTCCCTGGTGATGGCGCTCGGGCTCTTCCTGCTGTCCCTCATGGACGACACCACGAACACCTGGCTGGAGTCGCTGTACATGTTCGTGCTCGGCGCCGGGATCGGGCTGTGCATGCAGGTGCTGACCATCGCCGTGCAGAACACCGTCCCGTACGGGGACCTGGGCACCGCCACCTCGGGCGTCACCTTCTTCCGCACCCTGGGCAGTTCCTTCGGCACCGCGGTCTTCGGCACCATCTACGCCAACACCCTCGCGCCGAACCTCAAGGACGGCATCGCGGACGCCGCGCGGACCGGGACGGCGGACCCGGGTGCGATCACGAAGGCGGCGCAGAGCCCGCAGGGGGTGCACGAGCTGCCGGGCGCGGCGGCGGCGCCCGTGGTGCGGGCGTACGCGGACACCCTGCACACCGTCTTCCTGTGGACCGTCCCCGTGGCGCTGCTCGGGTTCCTCGTGTCGCTGTTCCTCAAGCAGGTGCGGCTGCGCGACAGCGCCCGCGAGAGCGCGCCCGACATGGGCGAGGGCTTCGCGCAGCCGACCAGTTCGGACTCCGGGGTGCACCTCCAGCGGAGCGTCGCGCACATCGTCCGCAACGTCGGCATGAGCACCGCGCGCGGCATCATCAGGGACTCCGACACCCGGCTGGACATCGCGGGCGCCTGGGCGGTCATGCAGGTCTCGCTCTTCACCCGGATGGTGGGCCACGCGAGCCTCGGTCTGATCGCGGCCCGGCGCAGGATTCCGGCCGAGGTCCTGGTGCCCGCCTTCGACCGCATGGTGGAAGAGGGCTTCCTGACCCGTACGGGTACGTACTTCTCGCTCACCCCGGCCGGGGAGCGCGAGGCCGGGGCGATCTCCGCGGCGTGGTCGCGGTGGCTGGGCGAGGAGGTCGAGAAGGACCTCGGGCGTCCGCCGGACGAGGAGCTGACCGCGGCGGTCGACTCCATCGCCAAGCGGCTGCTCGCCGAGGACCTGGAGCAGGGGTTCACCCCCGAGACGGCGGGCGCCACGGTCGCCCGCTGAGGGGCGCGCTCGGCGGGGCGGCGGTCGCGGGCGCCGGGTCAGCCGCGCTCGACGAGGAGAGCGCTGCCCTGGCCGACGCCGACGCACATGGTGGCGAGGCCCCGGGTGGCGCCGGTGCGGCGCATGCGGTGCAGCAGGGTCGTGAGGATGCGGGCGCCGGAGCAGCCGAGGGGGTGGCCGAGGGCGATGGCCCCGCCGGAGGGGTTGACCAGGTCGGGGTCGAAGCCGAGGGCGTCGACGCAGGCGAGGGCCTGTGCGGCGAACGCCTCGTTGAGCTCCGCCTCCTGGACGTCCGCGACGCTCCAGCCGAGCCGGTCGAGGACCTTGCGGGTGGCGGGCACGGGGCCGAGGCCCATGACGTCGGGGTGCACGCCCGCCGAGGCGCCGGCGGCGTAGCGGCCGAGGGATTCCAGGCCGAGGTCGTTCAGGGCCTCCTCGCTGACGAGCAGCAGCCCGGCGGCGCCGTCGTTCATCGGCGAGGCGTTGCCGGCCGTGACGGTGCCGCCCTCGCGGAAGACGGGCTTCAGGCCGCTGAGCTTCTCGTACGAGGTGTCCTCGCGCACGCACTCGTCGGTGTCGACGACGGCGCCGTCGGGCCGGGTGACGGGGAGCAGTTCGTGGTCGAAGTGGCCGTCCTCGCGGGCGGCCGTCGCGAGCCGGTGGCTGCGCAGCGCGAAGGCGTCCTGCCGTTCGCGCGAGACGCCGTGGCGCTCGGCGACCTCCTCGGCGGTCCGGCCCATCGCGAGGACGCCGTGCAGGTCCTTCATCCTCGGGTTGGTCAGGCGCCAGCCGAGGCGGGTGTCGGCCGTCTCCATGCGGTGCGGCAGGGCCTCGTCGGGGCGGGGCAGCACGAAGGGGGCGCGGCTCATGGACTCGGAGCCGCCCGCCAGGACGATGTCGGCCTCGCCCGCCGCGATGGCGCGGGCGGCGGTGGTGACCGCTTCGAGGCCGGAGGCGCAGAGCCGGTTCACGGTCGCGCCGGGCACCGAGTCGGGCAGGCCCGCGAGGAGGGCGGCCATGCGGGCCACATTGCGGTTGTCCTCGCCCGCCTGGTTGGCGGCGCCCCAGTAGATGTCGTCGATCCTCGCGGGGTCGAGCGCGGGGATGTCGGCGAGCAGTCCCCTCATGACGCCGGCGGCGAGGTCGTCGGGGCGGACGGAGGAGAGGGCGCCGCGCAGTCTGCCGATGGGGGTGCGGCGGGCGGCGGCGAAGTGGACGGTGCGCACGATACGGCTCCGGATCGTTGCTCGGGTCTCGCTGCTATTAATTAGCGCTGCTAGTTTTGGAGTGTAGGCGTCGGACGGGAACCGGGGAAGGGGTCACCGTCCTGCCCGGCCCCGCTTCCCCCCTCGTGGCGCGGAGGAGGGCGGTCAGCCGCGGCCCGCCGAGAGCGCGATCAGCACGGCGCCGCCGCGCGGGTCCACCCTGCCGGTCCACTGGCCCGGCACGCGGAAGGGTCGGTTCGGCACCGCCGGGCGTCGGCGGCGGGCGCGGAACAGCTCCCTGCCGTCCTGCGTGACCGTCAGCCTCGGGGACGGGACGAACTCCGTGACCCGGAGCGTGAAACCGTCGTCCGGCTCGTCCACCGTCAGGCGGTTGGGGGCCGCCCAGGCGAGCGGGGGCGTGACCCGGACCGGCACCGCGGCCGGGGGCCAGTCGCCGTCGAGGAGGTGGCGCAGCACCGCCGCCGAGGCGAGGGAGCCCTCGTGCGCGGCCGTCCGCGCCGGTTCGACGGCGTGCAGCACGTTGCCCACCGCGAAGACCCCGCGGTGGGCCGTGCGGAAGGCGCTGTCGACCGCGGGGCCGCGCGTGCCCGGGTCCATGGTGAGGCCGCCGCGCCGGGCCAGTTCGTGGTCGGGGACGAACTCGCCGGTGAAGACGACGGTGTCGCAGGCGAGCCGCGCCGTCCTGCCGTCCCTGTGCCGCAGCAGCACCCCCGAGAGGCGGCCGCGCCCGAGGAGTTCGGTGACGGTGGCGTCCGTGAGCAGCGGGACGCCGTGCCGCAGCCGGGCGTCGGCGGCGCGGGCGCGCGGCGCCTGGTGGCGCGGGTGCCCGGTGACCAGGGCGGCGACCTCGACGCCCGCCTGCCGCAGGGTGTCGAGGGCGGCGAAGCTCACCGGTTCCGCGCCGACGACGACGGCCCGCGTGCCGATGTGCTGCCCGTGGCGGTGGAAGGACCGCTGCAGCTCGCCCGTGGTGAACACGCCCGCGGGCCGGGTGCCCGCCACCAGGCGGGCCGCGCGCGGCCGTTCGCGGGCCCCGGTGGCGAGGACGACCGCGCGGGCGGTGATGCGTTCGAGGCCCCGGGGGCTGGTGGCGTCCAGGGTGAGCGGGCTCGCCCACCCGGTGACGCTGACCCCGGTCCGCAGCACCGCGCCCGCGTTCACGGCCGCCGTCACACAGCGCTCGGCGTACTGCGGTCCGGTCGTCCCGAAGCGCCCGAAGCCCCTGTTCGGGCAGTGCCGCGGGGCTCCGCCCGCCTCCTGGTCGCGCTCCACCACCTCGACCTCGCCCACGCCGGCCGCGGCGAGCCCCGCGGCGGTGGCGAGGCCGGCCGGGCCCGCGCCCACCACCAGGACGTCGACGAACCGCTCCACGCTCATCGGGACACCGGCCCTTCGCCGCCTTCGAGGAGTGCGCGCACCTCGGCGCCGCAGAAGAACCCCTGGCAGCGCCCGCCGCGCGCCCGGGTGCGCCGCCGCAGTCCGTCCAGGGAGACGGGCGGCACCGTCGAGGCGAGCGCGTCGCGGATCTCGCCGCGCGTCACGCGCTCGCAGTGGCAGACCACGGCGCCGTACGCGGGGTCGGCGGCGATGAGGTCGGCGCGCTGGTAGGGGCGGGGGAAGGCCTCGCCGATGGCGGGCATGCGGACGGGGTCCGGTTCGCCGGCGTCCTTCAGGTCGAGACCCACGTCGCCGAGGAGTCCGGCGACGTGTTCCGCGAGGGCGAGGGACGCGGTGAGGCCGGTGGAACGGATGCCGCCGACCGTGACGCAGCGCTGTTCCTTGTGGGCGCTGATGCGGTAGTCCTCGTGCTCGGTGGCGGCGCGCAGCCCGGCGTAGACGGCGGTGACCTCCTCGTCGAGGAGTGCGGGGAGGATGCGCCGGCCCTTCTCGCGCAGTCCCGCGATGCCCTCCTCGGTCGATCCGGTGGCCGTCTTGTCGTCGAGGTCCTCGGCGGTGGGGCCGAGCAGGACGTTGCCGTACACGGTCGGGGCCACCAGGACGCCCTTGCCGAGCGCGGTGGGGACGGGCAGCAGGATGTGGCGGACGAGGCCGCGGGCGAGCTTGTCGAAGACGAGGAGCTGGCCCCGGCGGGGGGTGACGCCGAAGTCGTCGCGGCCGAGCATGCGGTCGACGGTGTCGGCGTGCAGGCCCGCCGCGTTGACGAGGTACCGGGCGCGCACGACGCCGCGTCCGGTGCGCAGCACGTGCAGCCCCTCCGCCGCGTCGATCCGCTCCACGCGGCAGCCGAGCAGCAGGTCGACGCCCGACCGCACCGCCTGGGTGGCGTACGCGAGAGTGGTCGTCCAGGGGCAGATGATGCTCTCGCCGGGGACGTCGAGCGCGCCGAGGGCGCCGGGGCCGAGGTGCGGTTCCCTGGCCCTGACCTCGTCGGGCCCGATGAGGCGGGCCGCGTCGTAGCCGTTGCGGACCGCCTTCTCCAGCAGGCCGGGCAGCGCCGCCAGTTGCTCGTCGTCCCAGGCGACGAGCAGCGCGCCGACCGGCTCGACGGGGATGCCGGACTCGGCGGCGTACGCGGCGAGGAGCCGCTGCCCCTCGCGGACGAGCCGGGCCTCCAGGGAGCCGGGCACGGCGTCGAAACCGGTGTGCAGGATCGCGGTGTTGGCCTTGGACGTGCCCTCGCCGACGTCGTCCGCCGCGTCCACCACGGCGATGCGCGGGCCGGGGTGCCTGGCCAGCTCGCGGGCGATGGCCGAGCCGACGACTCCGGCGCCGACGACGCACACGTCGTAGGTCACGTCCGGCAGCGCGCCCCGCCGCAGCACCCGCCCGGCGGCCCGGTCCCCGGTCATGCGGGCGTACGTTCCATGAGCGCCGCCACGGCCGCGCGGAAGCCGCCGAGGCGTTCGGCCGCCTCCGCCGCGCCGACGCGGGGTTCGTAGACGGCGGAGGGCCGCCAGGCGGGGACCGCCTCGGAGACGGGGAGGGCGGGATGAAGGCCGACGCGGGCGACGGCCGCCGCGCCGAGCGCCGTGACATCGGGCAGCGCCGAGACCTCGACGGGCCGTTGCAGCAGGTCGGCCTGGGTCTGCATGAGCAGGGCCGAGCGGGTCAGGCCGCCGTCGACGCGCAGACTCGTCAGGGGCTCCCCCAGGTCGGAGGCGACCGCGTCGGCGAGCGAGGCGACCTGCGCGGCGATGCCCTCGCACAGGGCGCGCACCAGGTGCCCCGGGGTGGTGTCCAGGCCGAGGCCGGTCAGCGAACCCCGCAGGTCGCCGCGCCACCAGGGTGCGGCGAGCCCGGCCAGGGCGGGGACGAAGGTGACGCCGCCGGTGTCCGGGACCGCGGAGCCCACGGGGTCGAGGTCGGCGGCGCCCCCGATCACACCGAGGTCGGCGAGCCAGCGCACGGCGGAGGCGGCGGTGTAGACCTGCCCGTCGAGGCAGTAGCTGGTCTCACCGGCGAACCGCCAGGCCACGCAGCCGACAAGACCCGACTCGCTGCGGACGGGCCGCCCGCCGGTCTGGGCGAGCAGGAACGCCCCCGTCCCGTAGGTGCACTTGGCGCTGCCGGGCGCGGTGACGTCCTGGGCGAGCAGCGCGGCCTGCTGGTCGACGAGCAGGCCGGTGAGCGGGAGTTCGGGGCCGAACGCGGTGGTCGTGCCGACGGGTCCGGCGGCGTCGACGACGCGGGGCAGCCGCTCGTCGGCGAGGCCGTAGAGCTCCAGGGCGCGCGGCGACCACGTGACGTCGTCGAGGTCGAGGAGCTGGGTGCGGCCGGCCGTCGCGGCGTCGGTGACGAAGGCTCCGGTGAGGCGGTGGACCAGCCAGACGTCGCTGGTCGTCACCACACCCCGCCGGGTGAGGTGGCGGCGTATCCACGCCATCTTCGGCGCGGCGAAGTACGGGTCGAGGGGCAGGCCGGTGATCCGGCGCAGTTCCTCCCCGTGCGGCGCGAGCCCGGCGCACACCGACTCGGCGCGGCGGTCCTGCCAGACCAGGGCGTCGGTGAGCGGTTCACCCGTGGCGGGGTCCCAGGCCAGCACCGTCTCGCCCTGGTTGGCGAGCCCCACGGCGGCGACCGGTTCGCCCGCGTCGGCCAGCGCGCGCCTGCCCGCGTCGACGACGGAGGCGAGCAGGTCGGCGGGGTCGGCCTCCACGAGGCCGCCGGGCAGGAAACGGGGCCGCACCTCGGCGGCTCCGGAGCCGATCACCCCGCGCTCCGGGCAGACGACGAGGGCCTTCGTGCCCGAGGTGCCCTGGTCGACGGCGAGCACGGGCCGCCGCTCCGGGGACCGCTCATAGGTGATCACCGCGGCAGACTGCTACAGGCGCACGGAAGGCGTCAAGAGTCCGGCGATCACCGTCAGGACACGCCAAAAGCCGCGTCGGCGCGCCGCGTTGACAGAAGCCGGTCAGAAAAGATCCAGGAAGTGCCCTGCATCCCGAACGGCCGGATCTACACTGTCGCCCGAACAACACCATCAACTTCCGTCATCTTCCGTCAACTGCCGTCACTTAAACCCCAGTTCTCGCACGCTCTCCGCCCTCTTCCCCCAACAGAGGTCTCATGCCCATGCCGCTGAGCCGCCCGGTGTATCACCCGGCGGGCCACGACGAAGCGCTGCGCGCGGTGCTCCAGGACCTCCGGGCAGGCCGCTGGGTCTCCACACGCAACCTGCTGACCGAGACGCCCGACTGGGGGCTGTGGACACAACGCACGCAGATACTGGCGGCCGCCGTCGCCGGCTCCGACGTGGTGCGCGCCTGGCGCGCCGAGGAACCGCACAGCGCGTCGGCGGCCGTGCTGCACACCCGTGTGCTCGTGGAGCGGGCCCTGCGCGCGCACCGCGCGGGGCACCGTCAGACCAACGACCTGTGGCGGGACGCGGTCGGCGCGTGCAGCACCGCGGCCGCGCTCTCCCCCGAGGACCCGGTCCCCTGGATCTGCCTGCTCTCCCTGGCCCAGCTCGACGAGGGCCAGCGCTGGGACGAGCACCGCGTGGCGCCTCCCGAGCCGATGCTCTTCCCCGGCCCCTGGCAGCTGCTCGCCGAGGCGGACAAGCGCGACCCGGGCAACCGCGAGGCCTACCACCGGATGCTGCAGTTCGTGTACGCGCGCCGGTCCCGGGGCCCGCTCACCGAGGCGTACAACTTCGTGCAGTGGGCCTCGGCCTCCGCCCCCGCGGGCTCACCGCTGCACCTGCTGCCGCTCTACGTACGCGTCGAGCGCTACCGCAGGGAGTCCGGCAACGAGCGCGCGCTCGACCTGCACTGGATCTCCGAGGACGCCACGCGCGGCGCGCTGCGCGCCCTGGAGCTGTGGTTCGACCACACCCGGCCCGGCACGGCCTCGCTCCTCGACCTCAACCACCTGGCGCACGCGCTCTGGGGCGCCCACCAGTTCCACGACGGCCTCCGGGTGTTCAGGGCGCTCGACCCGTTCTTCACGACCGTGCCGTGGACGTACCGCACCCACTCCCCCGGCGACGCGGACGCCGCCGCCGAGGTCTTCGTCCAGGCCCGCGCCCGCTGCCTCGCGGCATCCCGCGGACCGGGGTAGGCCCGGCCCTCACGCACCCCACCACCGCTCATCCCCCGGAGGTACACCCGTGTCGCGCACCACCTGGTCGTCGAGCTCCGCCCCGGCGCCACGCCAGGACGAGGAACAGAGACTCAGAGACCTCGGCTACCAGCCCGTACTCGCCCGCCGCATGGGCGGCTTCGGCAACTTCGCCATCAGTTTCTCCGTCATCTCCATCCTGTCCGGCTGCATGACCCTGTACGGCTTCGGCCTCGGCACCGGCGGCCCCGCCGTCATGCTCTGGGGCTGGGCCGGCGTCGGCCTGATGGTTCTCTTCGTGGGCCTCGCGCTCGCCGAGGTCACCAGCGCCTACCCGACGTCGGGCGCCCTGTACTACATGGCCGACCGGCTCGGCGGACGCCGCTGGGGCTGGTACACGGGCTGGCTGAACCTGCTCGGCCTGCTCGGCGCCATCGCGGGCATCGACTACGGCGCCGCGCTCTTCACGGGGGCGTTCTTGAACCTGCGGTTCGGCTTCACGCCGACACCGGAGAAGACCTTCCTGATATTCCTGTGCATCCTGTTCCTGCACGCCGTGCTCAACCTGTTCAACGTCAAGCTGGTCAGCCTCCTCAACTCGATCAGCGTGTGGTGGCACGTCGCGGGCGTCACCGTCATCGTGGGCGTCCTCGCGATCGTGCCCGACCACCACCAGTCGCCGTCGTTCGTCTTCGGCGAGTTCGTCAACGACACCGGCTGGGACAACCCGCTCTACGTGACGGCGATCGGCCTCCTCCTCGCGCAGTACACGTTCTGCGGGTACGACGCGTCCGCGCACCTCTCCGAGGAGACCTCCAACGCCTCGGTCTCCGCGGCCCGCGGCATCGTGCGCGCCATCTGGGCGTCGTGGATCGCCGGTTTCGTGCTGCTCGCCGGGCTCACCTTCGCCATCCAGGACTACGTGGGCACGCAGGAGACCGCCACCGGGGTGCCGCCCGCGCAGATCATGATCGACGCGATCGGCGAGTCGGGGGCCACGGCCCTGCTGCTCATCGTGATCGTCGCCCAGCTCTTCTGCGGCAACGCCGAGACCGCCGCCGCGAGCCGCATGGTGTTCGCCTTCAGCCGCGACAACGCCCTGCCCGGCTCGGCGATCTGGCGCAAGGTCAGCTCCCGCACCCAGGTGCCGGTGCCCGCGGTGTGGCTCTCGGTGGGCCTGGCCGCGGTGATCGCCCTGCCCTCGCTGTACTCCACGACCGCGTACACGGCCGTGACCGCCATCAACGTCATCGGCATCACGCCCGCCTACGCCATCCCGATCTTCCTGCGGCTGCGCGCGGGCGACCGCTTCGAGCAGGGGCCCTGGAACCTGGGCCGCTGGTCCAAGCCCGTCGGCTGGATCGCGGTCGTCTGGGTCGCCTTCGTGACGGTCCTGTTCTGCCTGCCGCAGGCGTCGCCGGTCACGGTCGACTCGATGAACTACGCGTCGATCGCGCTCGCCGCGGTGCTGATCCTGGCCACCGTGTGGTGGTTCGTGGCACGGCGCTCGTACAGCACGCCGCAGGCGTACGGCTCGGACCGCGAGCAGGCCGAGGTCGCGGAGAACATCGTCTGAGCGGGCGTTCCGCTACGCGGGGCGGTCGTTGAGCGTCAGCTCGAAGAGCCGGTGGTCGCGCCAGGCGCCGTTGATGTACAGGTGCCTGCGCGCGATCCCGTACTCCTCGAAACCGCACTTCAGCAGCACGTGCTGGGACGCGGTGTTGTGCAGCATGGCGCCCGCCTCCACCCGGTGCAGATCGAGTCGGCGGTCCGCCTCGGCGCAGACGTGCCGCGTGGCGGCGGAGGCCAGGCCCCGGCCCTGGTACTCGGCGTCGATCCAGTAGCCGAGGTTCCCCCTGCGGGCCGGGCCGAGCACGATGTTCGACAGGGCGGCGTGCCCGACGACCTCGCCGCCGGAGACCAGCACCCAGTGCGCGGACCGCCCCGCCGCACCCTCCGCGAGCTGCTCCCGCACCCGCTCGGCCTGCCCCTCCTCGGTGTAGAAGGCCTCCGGGCGGTCCGGGTCCCAGGGGGCGAGGTGGGCCCGGTTGCGCCGGTAGGCACGGGCGAGGGCGGGGGCGTCGTCGAGGACGACGGGACGTATCAGCACACCCGTGGCGAGCACGGCCTCTCCGGGAACCATGCGTTCAGCGTACGAGAGCCCCGGCCGGGCGTCAGCGGCCGCCGGAGACCTTGAGGACCGTGCCCGTGGTGTACGAGGCGTCGTCCGACAGCAGCCACGAGACGGCTCCCGCGATCTCCTCGGGGCGGCCCGAGCGGCCCATGGGGATGCCGGACGCGAGCTTCGCGGGGCGCTGGGGGTCGGCGTGGAACTCCGTCCAGATGACGCCGGGCGCCACTGCGTTGACCCGGATGCCGTCGGCGGCGACCTCCTTGGAGAGGCCGACCGTCAGGGTGTCGACGGCGCCCTTGGCCGCGGCGTAGTGGACGTACTCGCCGGGGCTGCCGAGCGTGGCGGCCACCGAGGAGATGTTCACGATGGCGCCGCCGCCGTTCGCCGTCATGTCCCGTACGGCGCGGCGCGCGCAGAGCAGGTACCCGAGGACGTTGACCTCCAGGGCGCGGCGCATCCCCTCGGCGTCGGCCTCGGCGAGGGGGCCGACGGGGCCGCTCACCCCGGCGTTGTTGACGAGGCCGGTGACCGGGCCGAGCCGCTCGGCCGCGGTGTCGAAGAGGCGCTCCACGTCCGCCTCGGCGGCGGTGTCGACCTGGACGGTGACGCACCGCCGCCCGGCGGCGCGGACCGACTCCGCGGTCTTCTCGGCGGCGGCCTCGTCGGAGCGGTAGCCGATGACGACGTCGTGGCCGTCCTCGGCGAGGCGGGCGCTGATGGCGGCGCCGATGCCGCGGCTGCCGCCGGTGACGACGGTGACGGGGGTGTGCTGCACGGGGGCCTCCGGCCTGGTGTTCACTGTGTCGCGCCGCGGAGCATCCTACGGCTCCTGGCCCCTGGGCCCGGGGGGCGCTGGGCCTGGGCCTGGGGTGCCCTGGGTCTGGGCCCCGGTGGGGCCCTGTCCCTGGGCCTGGGGTGTTCCCTGTTCGCCGCTTCGCGGCGGGTCTCCCACCCACCCGCCCGTTACCCGGCGGTCAGGCCCCCCGGTCGGCAGGCGCTCGATCCGGAGTATCAGGCGGGTGGGTGGGAAAGATCGCCGCGAAGCGGCGGGGAGGGGATACTCCCGGCAGCCAGGAACGGGCCCCCCTGGGGGGGGGCAGCCGCCCCGGAGGGCTACCCCCGAGGGGAGGCGATCGCGTCCTCGGGGGCCGCCGCCTCCGCGGGGAGGCTGTCCATGAAGCTGCTCACGGAGAAGACCGCGTTGCCGGGCCCGGCAGGCCCGTACCCGGGAGGCGAGGAGAGCCCGTTGGCCTCCATCGTGGCCCGGTAGGCCTCAAGGAGCCGGACGTGGTACTCCAGCGGCGCACCCTGCGGATTCGCCTTCCCGAGCGGCGTAGTCGGCTCGGGACACCACGTGGTGAACCGCGGCGTGATGCCACGCGACATGAAGTACTGCAGCCCCTCCACCGTGGAGTCGATCGCCTCGTCGACCGTCTTGAAGCCGAACGGCTCCGCCATCTCGACGCCCGCGACGAAGTTCGGGATGACGTTGCGGGGCCCGAAGACCTCCGCGGAGTCCAGGATGCGGCGGTGCCACTCGTCGCGCCCGACGTAGCGCTCCTTGCCGGGGCAGTACCGCTCGAAGAGGTACGGGTCCCACACCTCGTAGTTGGGGTGGTAGATCCGCACGCCGTAGTCGTGGAAGCGCTGCACGTCGGCCTTGGGCAGGGCCTGGGCGACGACCTTGCCGATCCAGCGCCCGGGGAAGCGCTCCTCGATGGCCTTGGCGTACTGCCCGTAGAAGTCGGCCTCGTCCTTGCCCTGGAGCCGCGTGGTGATGGCGCCGCCGGTGAGCGTGTACGCGGTGGAGGACTTGTTCGTGTCGTACTTGTCGATGATGGCGAGGGCTTCGAGGACCTCGTCCATCGGCTTCACGCCCGTGTAGGGGCGACCCGCCGCCTTCTGCTGGCGCCAGTTGTGGTTGATGTCGCAGTACTGGCACTCCTCCTTGGCGCCGAAGTACTGGCAGACGCGGAAGACCGTCAGGTAGATGAGGTAGCCCCACTGGATGGTGGGTGCGACCTCCATCACGGACTTGCCGTTCTCCAGGGTGTGCCGGTAGTAGTCCGGCATCGGCGGCAGGCCCACGTCGGAGATCCGGGCGCCGTCGAGGTAGAGGCCGAGCACGCCGTTGTCGTCGGCGGCGACCCGGTAGGGCGAGGCGGGGTTCACGCGGACGGAGACGACGGTGCGGCGCAGCTCGTAGGGGCCGCCGGTGAGGACGATCTCCTCGGGCGGGCGGCGCAGGGCGGCGGCCCCCAGCTCGGGGAGCGTGCCGTGGTCGAAGGAGAAGATGAAGTACGACTTCGGCTTGACCTCGCCGGAAGCCTCATTGGCGGTATCACTGAGCGCCGACTCGTCGAAGGCCATGCCGCCGCGCAGCAGATCCTCCTTGATCACGGCTTCCCGCGGCACGTGCGGGAACCGCTCCATGAGTGACTCGATGAGCTCGGTACGGCTCTCGCTGCGGGTGGTCATGGACGGGGCACCTCGGATCCGGTCGGTCGGTCTGTCCCGTCCACGCTAATACCCTCGCGATCGCGCCCGGACCCGACTCCGGTCCGAGCCGCGCTCCCCCGCGGGGCTAGGCTGCGGGAGACGTGCCGTGAAACGACCGGCCCCCGCCCCCTGCCCGTCCCCGCCGGCCCCCTCAGCCGACCGCCACCGGCGCCCCGCTCTCCGCCGACGCGTACGCCGCCGCGACCACCCGCAGCGTCCGGAGGCCGCCCTCGCCGTCGGCCACGTCGATGCCGCCCTCCTCGGGCCCGTACAGGAAGGCCCGGAGCATCAGCTCGTCCAGGTCGGCGCCGAAGGGCAGCTCGGTGCCGCGCCCCCGGCGCTCGTCGAAGCCGTGCACCTTCTGGTCGAAGGCGTCCATCTCCAGGGTGGCCCGCTCCCCGACGACGGTGAGTTCCAGGCCGCCCCAGGAGTGGTGCGAGCGGGGGTGGGACCAACTGCAGTCGATCGTGGCGACGGCCCCGTCGGAGTAGGTCACGCTGACGAGCCCGGCCGTCTCGACGGCGACCTCGTCCGCGTGCAGGAGGTTGTTGGTCTGCGCGTACACCTCGACGGGCCGTGCGTCGCCGAAGAGGTCGTCGAGCAGGTCGGCGATGTGCACGGTGTGGTCCATCAGCGCCCCGCCGCCCGACAGCTCGGGTTCGGCGAACCAGCGCCGGGCCCGGTTGGGCATCGAGCCGTTGTTCGCGCCGGACACCGCGAGCACGCGGCCCGCCTCGCCCGAGGCGACGGCCGCCTTCACGGCGGCGTACGCGGGGCTGAAGCGGACCGGGAAGGCGACCGCGAGCCGCACCCCGGCGGCGCGGCAGGCCTCGACCATCGCCTCGCCGTCGGCCACCGAGGCGGCCAGCGGCTTCTCGCAGAGCACGGACACGCCGTGCAGGGCGGCGCGCTCCACGAGCGGGCGGTGGCGGGCGTTCTCGGAGCAGACGATCACCGCGTCGGGGCCCCAGGCGAAGGCCTCCTCGTACGTCGGCGCGTACGCGACCCCCACCTCGTCGGCGAGGGCCCGGCCCCGCACCTCCCCGGGGGCCGCGAGGTCCTGGTCGGGGTCGCTGCCGATGACCTCGACGCCCGGCATGCGGGAGAGCAGCCGCAGATAGCCTGCCGCGTGGACGTGGGCGAACGACAGGACGGCGACCTTCATCGCGCTGCCTCCTCGATCTCGATGACGCGGCCGGTGCGGCTGGACTCCACGGCGGCCTCGGCGATCCGCACCGCTTCGACGCCGTCGCGGGTGCTCACCCGCGGCTCGGGTCCGCCGAGCCGCCAGGAGGCGACGAAGTCGCGCAGTTCGGCGAGGAAGGGGCTCTCCGTCATGGGGCTGGTCGGTATTCCCTCGTTCGCGGCGCGCACCCCTTGCGCGGTGATGCGGAAGCCGGGCACGGCCGTGGAGTCGTGGTGCAGCAGCCCGTCGGCCCCCGCGACCCGGAACGTCGTGCGGAACCGCTGGTCGGGCAGGCCCCAGAGCCCGTTGATGTGGCTGACGGCGCCGGAGGCGTGGGTGAGGACGGCGGTGGCCGTGACGACCTCGGCGGGGGTGCGGGTGGCGTGCTCGACGCCGCGGGTGCGGGCGTGCACCCGTATGACGTCGCCGGCGAGCCAGCGGGCGATGTCGATGTCGTGGATCATCAGGTCCATGATCACTCCGCCGGACTGGGCGGGGTCTCCGAACCAGGGCGCCCACTGCGGGCGCGCCCCGCCGCGCGTGAAGCGCAGCACGGCGAGCTCGCCGAGGTCGCCCCTGGCCACGGCGGTGCGCAGCGCCGCGTAGGCGGGGAAGTAGCGCACCACGTGGGCGGGGTGCAGCCGTACACCCGAGGCGACCGCGGCGGCGGCGATCTCCTCGGCGTCGCGGGCGGTGAGGGCGAGCGGCTTCTCGCAGACGACGTGCCGGCCCGCGGCGACGGCCGCGAGGGCGAGTTCCCTGTGGGTGGGGGTGGGGGTGCAGATGTCGACCGCCGTCACCCCGGCGAGGAGGCCGCCGAGGTCGTCGGCGGCGGTCACGGCGTGGCCGCTCTCCGCGTACTCGGCGGCGAGTTTCCGCGCGGAGCCGTCGACGGTGTACACGCTGACGCGGGCGCCGAGCGCCAGCCAGCCGGGCAGGTGGGCGCGGGCGATGCCGCCCGCGCCGAGCATGCCGATGTGGAGCGGTGGCATAGAGGGTGACTGCCTTTCGTAGGGGGCGTGCGGGCGCGGGTCAGCTCTTGGAGCCGGAGAGGGCGACGCTCTGGACGAAGTGGCGCTGGAGGAAGACGTAGACGAGCAGCATGGGCAGGCTGGCGATGAGCGAACCGGCCATCATCACCGGGTAGTTGGTCTCGTACTGCCCTTCGAGGGAGGTCAGTCCGGCGCTGATCGGCATCTCCCGCGGGTCGGTGTTGACGACGAGGGGCCAGAGCAGGTCGTTCCACGACCACATCGCGGTGATGACGGCGAGGGCGGCGAGGGCGGGCCTGATCAGCGGCAGCATGACGGACCGGAAGATGCGGAAGGACCCGGCGCCGTCGATGCGGGCCGCCTCTTCCAGCTCCTTGGGCAGGGCGAGGAAGAACTGGCGCAGCATGAAGGTGCCGAACGCGCTGAACATGCCCGGCAGGAACAGCGCGGGCGTGGAGTTGAGCAGACCGAGCCGCTGGATGATGTCGTACTGCGGCAGGACGAGCAGGGAGCTGGGGACCATCAGGACGGAGAGGAACAGCGCGAAGAGGACGTCGCGTCCGCGGAACCGCATGCGCGCGAAGGCGTAGGCGGCGAGGGAGCAGAAGACGAGCTGTCCGAGGGTGCGTCCGACGGTGTTGATCGCGCTGTTGGTGAGCATCTCGCGGAACGGCAGCGCGGTGAAGACCTCTTCGAAGCTCGACCAGTTCCAGCGGTCGGGCAGGAAGGTGGGCGGCACCCGTGAGGTCTCCGCGAGGGTCTTGAGCGCGGTCAGCAGTTGCCACAGGAACGGGAAGACCATCACGAGGGCGCCGAGCGAGAGCACCGCGTGGGTGGCGACGGAGCCGGCGTCCACACGCCGGCGCGGCGCGGGCGGCGCCTGTGTCCCGGACGTCTCAGCCATAGTGCACCCACCTCTTCTGGAGCCGGAACTGCAGGAACGTCAGGGCGGCGATGAGCAGCATGAGCAGGAAGGCGAGCGCGGCGGCGGCGCCTTGCGCGTTCTCGATGAAGGCCCATTTGTAGAAGAGGCCGACGATGGACTGGGTGTCGCCGATCGCGGGGTTCTTCTCGGCCATCATGATGTAGATGAGGTCGAAGGTCTGCAGTGAATTGATCATGCAGATGATGGAGGCGAAGAAGAGGGTGGGGCTCAGCAGCGGCAGGGTGATGGTGAAGAACCTGCGCAGCGCCCCGGCCCCGTCGAGTTCGGCCGCCTCGTGGTAGTCCCGCGGTATTCCCTTGATGCCCGCCATAAAGATGATGAGGTAGTAGCCGGTGGTCGACCAGACCATCACGGCGCCGATCGCGTAGACGGCGGTGGAGGGGTCGGAGACCCAGTGGTTCCGGTCGACGCCGAGCCTGCCGAGCACTTCGTTGAGGAGGCCGTAGTCGCCGTTGTAGAGCCAGTTCCACACGAGGCCCACGGCGACGGGCAGCGTCACGAACGGCACGAAGTACAGGGCGCGGTAGAGGGCGACGCCGCGCAGTCCGCGCCGGTTGAGCAGTGACGCGACGACGATCGCGATCGGCAGTGCGGTGAGCCCGATGGCGCTGTATATCAGGGTGTTGCCGAGCGCCTGCCAGACGGTGACGTCCTTGATGACGCGGGCGTAGTTGTCGCCGCCGATGAAGGTGTGGCCGCCGAACGCCCCGAATTCCGTGAAGCTGAAGGCGAACGTCTGCAGGAGCGGCCAGAAGTAGAAGACGGCGAAGCCGATGCCGAGGGGCGCGATGAAGAGGTACGCGGCGCGCTGGTTCTTCCGGGGCCGGGGCCGCGAGCCGGCGGCGGTGGTGCCGCGTCCTTTCGCCTTGGCGGCGGCCGTCGCGGGAAAGACACTCATGAGCCGCTCTCCTCCTTCAGGGCCCGGTCCATCTGTTCGCCCAGGGTGCGGGCGGCGCTCTCGACGCCGCCCTTGCCGCTGAACGCGGCGCCGAGGAGCGGGTATTGCAGGTTCTCCCAGACCGCGGTGTTCTCGGAGCTGGGGTACGGGACGGCGTACTCCTGCATGTCGATGAAGTTCTTCAGGTCGAATTCCGGCATCGACTTCAGCCAGGCGTCCTGCGTCCCCTCGTACGAGGAGATGGTGACGCCCGCCTCCGCCTGGATCCCGGCGGCCCGGCGTCCCGCCATGAAGTGCACGAATTCCCAGGCCGCCTCCTTCTTGCGGCTCTTGGCGGAGATGACGTTGGCGAGGCCGTGGATGATGGTGGCCCGTCGGCGGCCCTTGGGCAGTACGGCGATGCCGCCGTGGTCCTTGAGCGCGGGGACGGCGTACATCTGCCCGGCCATCGCGGAGAGGTCGTAGTTCATGGCGACCTTCTCCGACCAGTAGCGCACGCGTCCGACGGACTCCGTCATCGCGCTCTGCGGCGGTGACCAGCCCCGGTCGACCATGTCGGTCAGGAAGCGCAGCCCCTCGATGGACCGCTCGTCGCCGAAGCCGGAGCGCCCGTCCCGGAGGATGTAGCCGCCGGCCCCGCAGACGGCGGGGTAGATCTTGCCCTGCCGGTCCATCTCGGCGGCGAAGCCGTGCACGCGCTCGCGGGGGTTCGTCAGCTCGGCGGCGGCGTCGCGCACGTCGTCCCAGGTCCAGCTCGCGTCGGGGTAGGCGATGCCCGCCTTGTCGAAGAGCGCCTTGTTGTACCAGAGGCCGACGGTGTCGAAGTCCTTCGGCAGGCCGTACTGCGTGCCCCGGTAGGCGTAGAGCCTCACCAGTGCCTCCGGGTGGCGGTCGACGGGCGTGGCGTCGGCCTTGATGTGCCCGGAGAGCGGTTCGAGGACGCCGCTGGACGCGTACAGCTGGAAGTTGACGGCGTTCATCCAGAAGACGTCCGGTGCGGTGCCGCCGCGCATCGACGTCTTGAGCGTGGTCCAGTAGCTCGCCCAGGGCGTGAGTTCGATCCGCACGGAGATCCGCGGGTGCTCCTTCTCGAACGCGGCGATGATCTTCTCCATGCCCGGCGCCTGCGCCGGGTCCCACATGCCGTACGAGAGCGTGGTCCTGCCCCCGCCTTCCGAACCGCCGCCCCCGCCGGAGCAGGCGGCGAGCAAGGGGGCGGCCAGCGCCCCGCCGAGCAGAGTCCTTCTGCGCATACGCGCCTTCGCCTCCCGATGTGCCGGCCGATGTGTCGTCGGACGCCCCGCGGTCACGCCCGCGTGCGCACGGGCGGGCCGCTACGACGCCGTGTCCGCGAGCAGGTCCTCCTCCACCTGGTCGAGCGCCATGCGTACGGCGCCGATGGCCACGCCCCGCTCGCCGAGCGAGCTCAGTGCGATGCGGGGGACGTGCAGGGTCACGGGACGCAGCCGCTCCTCGATGAGCGGCAGCAGGTGCGGGCCCACGGGGGTGGCGCCGCCGGTCAGGACGATCAGCTCGGGGTCGACGGCCAGGGCGAGCGCGGCGATGCCGGGGGTGAGCCGGTCGGCGAAGCCGGCGACGGCGGCCAGGGCGCGCGGGTCGGCGCCGTCGGCCGCGCGGGCGAGAGCGGCGACCTCGGACTCTCCGGAAAGCCGCTCGCCGTCCCAGGCCAGGGCCCGCTGGGCGGTGCTCAGGCCGAGCAGCGGCAGCATGCCGAGCTCCCCGGCGCCGCCGCGCCTGCCTCGGTGCAGCCGGCCCCCGATGGTGAGGCCGCAGGAGACGCGGTGCCCGGTGAGCACGCAGACGACGTCACGGGCCAGGGTGGCGGCGCCCTGCCAGCGCTCGGCGAGGAGCGCGAGGTTCACGTCGTTCTCGACGAGGACGCGGTCGGGGCCGTCCTCGGCGAGCAGCCGCCCCAGGTCGACGCCCGACCACTCGGGCACCACCACGGTGGTGACGACCCCGTCCCCGCCGACCATGCCGGGCACCCCGACACAGCGGGCGAGCACGGCGGCCCGGCTCGGGGCGTGCTCGTCGACGAAAGCGTCGATGGCGTGGCGCAGCAGGTCGAGCCGGGGGCCGCCTCCGAGGCCGGGGTCGATCTCCGTGCGGTGCGTGGCGAGGAAGGCGCCGCCGAGGTCGGCGAGGAGCAGCACCATCTTGTGCAGGCCGATGTCGACGCCGAGCACGTATCCGGCCTCGGTGCGGAAGCGGAAGCGCCGCGCGGGCCGCCCGGGTGTCCGCTCCCCCGTTTCCTCGGTGGCCTCGCCGACGAGGCTGCGGTCGGTCAGCTCCTCGACGGCGGCTTCGACGGTGGGGCGGGAGAGGCCGGTGGTGACCGCGAGTCCGGCGAGGGTCTGGGGGCTGCGGCGGTGCAGCGCGCGCAGGACGACGGTGGTGTTGAGCCGTCGCAGAGCGACCAGATCGTGCCCGCGTGCCGCATTACGCATCGCTGCTTCACCCCGAATCCGGGCCGCGACAGCCCGTATGACGGGCTCGAACGCGTGTCTGCCCGCTGAATTCGGTAGGACACTTTCATAACCGCCGCGGGCGCGGGAACCCCTCTGCATGGCCGGATCGTGACGAAGCCCGGCCCTGGGGCGGGGCCGGGCTCTCGGGCAGGGCGGATCGGGCGGGGGCGCGGTCAGTCGAAGTACGACTCCAGCGTCCCGCGCCGCCGGACGTCGAGCGTCGCGCAGTGGAAGGAGCCGCCGAACGGAGCGTAGTGCAGCAGGTCACACGGGATCGGCTCGAAACCCCAGGCCTCCAGCGCGCGCAGCATGCCGGTGTGGTGGCGCTCGGCGATCACCCGCTTCTCGTCGACCATCAGCACGTTCATGCTCAGCCACTTGCCGCACATGGACGTCACCTTGAGCAGCCGCTCGTCGATCGGGTCGGGCTCGGGGGCGATCAGCACGTCCCAGGAAGCGAGCACGTCGGGCAGCCGGTCGACGTCGATGTACTCGGGGTTGACCAGGACCTTGCCGGGGGCGAGCAGGACGAACGTCGTGTCGATGTGCATGGGGGTGCGGCAGCGGCTCTCGATCTCGTGGATGCGGTAGCCGGGGCCGAGGTGGCGGCGCAGCCACTCGATGCCCATCAGGTTGGTGACGTTGCTGCGCGTGACGAACAGGTCCCGCCCCGCGCGCACGAAGTCCGCGGCGTCGAAGACCGGTTCGTGCTCGGTGAGGATGTAGCGCATGGGCTCACCGGGGGCGGGGGGCCGGAAGCCCTCCTCGAAGAGCGCGTCGGTGAGCTGCGGCCTCGGCGCCGCCGTCCAGCGCGCGCCGCGCCGGAAGTAGTCCTTGAGCAGTGTGCGGTAGGAGTGGCTATCGAAGTACCGGCTCGGCCAGGCCATGGGGGTCTCGATGATCTCGTCGCCGATGACGAGCATGCCGTCGCGCGGGCAGGCGTTGCAGAATCCGCGCGAGGACCAGTCGGGGGTGGCGAAGCGCTGCTTGTGGTCGACGGCGTCGGGCCGCCGGACGGTGACGTCGAGGGACTCCAGGAGCTCGATGAAGCCGTCCAGTTCCCGCTGCGCGGGCTCGACAAGACCGCTCGGGTACGCGAAGCCGGCGGCGAGGCCTTGCAGGCGTGCCGCCCAGGGCGGGATGTTGCAGGTCACGACGGGGTGGCTGGAGGGGATGGTGGCGCCGTCGAGCCGCCCGACGACGATCTCCTCAAGGGGGTCCCACTCGTTGTGCGAGCTCACCGGTGAGACGAGTGGCCCCGCTGATTCCACGGGGCTGTTTCGGCCGGGTCCGACCGCCGGGCACACGGACTCGTCCACTGTCGCCATGCTGAACCGCTCCCGATCGCAGGAAAACCGTCGACTACGACAATGAACGCATGACAGCAGGCGGCGCGCCCGTCGTCGACCCCCGTGCGCGTGGGACGCGTGGCGAAGAAGCGTCACCCGAACGGCCCCGTACGCCTGTGCGGCACCGGTGTGACCCGGTCCGGGCGCTTTTCCGCAGCTCACCGGGGTGACCGTCACCGCGTCCGCGCTCCATGGCCGCGGTCCGGAGTCATGGCCGATTCGTGGAGATCCGAAGAGGGGTCCGCGCACCCGCCGTCCCCGCATGCGGCAGGATGACGACCGCGCCGGGCCCTCCGCTCCGGCGCCGCGATCGAACTCCAGGAACCGAGCAGGTAACACAAGGTGACGACACATCACATACCCCGGGCACGCGTGCCCTTCGCCGGCACCCCGGCGCTGGACCGAGCACACTCCGCCCATACGCCGGAGGTGAACCGATGACCCGTGCCCTGACACTGCACGACTGGATCATGGCCGGAGTCGCCGTGGCCGCCGGAGTCGCGGCGGGGCTGCTGCTGCGCGCGCTGCTGCGCTGGCTGGGCGAGCGGGCGAGCCGCACCCGCTGGAACGGCGACGACATCATCGTCGACGCCCTGCGCACCCTCGTGCCCTGCGCCGCCATCACGGCGGGTCTCGCCGCGGCGGCGGGCGCGCTGCCCCTCTCCTCGCGCACCGGCCGCAACGTCACCATGACGCTGACCGCGCTGCTCATCCTCGCGGCGACGCTGACCGCGGCGCGGATCGTCACGGGCCTGGTCAGATCGGTGGCGCAGTCGCGCTCCGGGGTGGCGGGGTCGGCGACCATCTTCGTGAACATCACGCGGGTCGTGGTGCTCGCGATGGGCTTCCTCGTCGTCCTGCAGACCCTCGGCATCTCCATCGCGCCGCTGCTCACCGCCCTCGGCGTCGGTGGCCTCGCGGTGGCCCTCGCGCTCCAGGACACCCTGGCCAACCTCTTCGCGGGCGTGCACATCCTCGCCGCGAAGACCGTGCAGCCCGGTGACTACATCCAGCTCAGCAGCGGCGAGGAGGGCTACGTCGTCGACATCAACTGGCGCAACACCGTGGTGCGCGACCTCTCCAACAACCTGGTGATCATCCCCAACGCCAAGCTGGCGAGCACCAACATGACCAACTTCAGCCGCCCCGAGCAGCAGCTGTCGATCACGGTGCAGGTCGGGGTGAGCTACGACAGCGACCTGGAGCAGGTCGAGCGGGTCACCATCGAGGTGGTCGACGAGGTGATGAAGGAGATCACGGGCGCGGTCCCCGACCACGAGGCGGCGATCCGCTTCCACACCTTCGGGGACTCGCGGATCAGCTTCACGGTGATCCTCGGCGTCGGCGAGTTCAGCGACCAGTACCGCGTCAAGCACGAGTTCATCAAGCGCCTCCACCAGCGCTACCGCGTCGAGGGCATCAGGGTCCCGGCCCCCGCCCGCACGGTCACCGTCCAGCAGGGCGAATTGCCGCCCCCGCTCGGCATCCCCCACCAGCGCGACGTCTCGCTGCCGCCTCGGGTGCACTGATCCCTGGTCCCCGGCAGCACAGCAGAAGACCGTGACATGACAAAACCACGGCGGTGAGGCGGCAACCTCGCGCCTCACCGCGACGACTACGGCACACGGGAGAGCCATACCCGGAACGCGACGAGGACGATGAACAGGGAGCCGACCATGAGCCGAGCACGTTCACGCAGAGTGCACGCCACACTGGCCGCGCTGGCCGTCACAGCCGCGACCGGTGCGGCGGTGACGCTGCCGGAAGCAGCCGCGCAGCCGCGGGCCTCGGCCGTGGCCGGCGGCGCCGACGGCTACGCCACGCAGAACGGCGGGACCACCGGCGGCGCGGGCGGGAAGACGGTGCGGGCCACGACCGGCACCGCGATCCACGCGGCCCTGTGCGACCGCGCCGCCGCCGACACCCCGGTCACCATCGAGGTGGAGGGCACGATCAACCACGCCAACACCAAGAAGGTCTCGGGCGAGAGCTGCAACACCGCCGCCGGCGTCATCGAGCTCAAGCAGATCAGCAACGTCACGCTCGTGGGCGTCGGCAGCGGCGCGGTCTTCGACCAGCTGGGCATCCACATACGGGACTCCCACAACATCATCATCCAGAACGTGACCGTCAGGAACGTCAAGAAGTCCGGCTCCCCCACGTCCAACGGCGGCGACGCCATCGGCATGGAGAGCGACGTCCGCAACGTCTGGGTGGACCACACGACCCTGGAGGCGTCGGGCGGGGAGTCGGAGGGCTACGACGGCCTCTTCGACATGAAGGACAACACCCGGTACGTCACCCTGTCGTACAGCGTCCTGCGCGACTCCGGGCGCGGCGGCCTCGTGGGCTCCAGCGAGAGCGACGTCTCGAACGGCTTCATCACGTACCACCACAACAAGTACGAGAACATCGACTCCCGTACGCCGCTGCTCCGCGGCGGCACGTCCCACATCTACAACAACTACTACGTGAGGCTGAACGAGTCCGGCATCAACTCCCGCGCCGGGGCCAAGGCCAAGGTGGACCACAACTACTTCAAGGACTCCAAGGACGTCCTGGGCACGTTCTACACCGACGCGGCCGGCTACTGGCAGGTCAGCGGCAACACCTTCGACAGGGTGACCTGGTCCCCCGCCGACGACGAGTACGACCCGGCGGGCCCGAACCCGACGTCCAACACCACGGTGAGCATCCCCTACCCGTACACCCTCGACAGCGCCGGCTGCGTGCCGGACGTCGTGGGCAGGACGGCGGGAGCGGGCACCGGCCTGAAGGTGTCGGACGGGCGCTGCTGAGGGCCTCACCTACCCCGGCGGGCCCGGTCACGCATCCGGCTGCCCCGGCCCGCCGGTTCCAGCGGCCGCAGGTCCGCGCGACGTCCAAAAAGCGCGGTCGCACGTCCCGCGCACCGTCGGCCGCACGTCCCGCGGACGTCCCGAAAGGCTGTTGACTCCCGGGAGGCACGAGGCGGAGGGTACGGCTGAACTGCATGTCATGTTCTTGTCCACACTCTCCAGGCAAGAGGTGACCCTTGTTCCTCCGACCCCCGTACAGACCGCGCAGAGTCCCCGCCCGCCGCGCCGCTCTCCTCGCGGCACTCCTGGGCCTGACCGCGTCCGTCCTCGCCGCCGGCCCCGCGCAGGCGAGCCCGGGGCCCGACGGCCGCCCGCCCCTCGTCCGGCCGATCGACCCGCAGCGCTGGCAGAACCCCGACGACATGACCTGGGCCGACCACCGGCCCGTGCCCGGCGCCGACTGGGCGGACCCGGATCTCCAGCCCACGCAGCGCACCTTCAAGGGCGCCCTGGTGCTCCTCGACTACCCCGACGAGGAGTTCACCGTCAGCAAACCGGCCGGTTCCAGCCTCTTCGGCAATCCGCAGGCGAGCGCGTCCGGCATCCCGCGTGACCGGCTCCCGTCCTTCTACCGGGACTTCCTGAACAAGCCCGGGAAGCTGAACCGCGGCCACACCATCAACGAGTACTGGATGGAGGACTCCGGCGGCCGCATCGGCGTCGACCTGACCGCCTTCGGCGTCTACCGCATGCCGCACAAGTCCTTCCAGTACGGCATCGAACCCCGGATGAACCCGGGCGCGTGCCCGAGCGGGAGCAGTTGCGGCAAGGACATCCGCGCCGACGGCAAGGCCGCCTGGACCGCGGACGTGGGCAGCGGCAAGACCGGCGAGTACGACTTCGTCTTCTTCCTGACCGCCGGGCAGGACGAGTCGTCGGTGTGGCAGGAGTTCGGGCAGATGAAGTTCGCCTCGCCGGGAGCCGTGCCGCCGGCGTGGGGCCCGCCCGCGCCCATCGCCACCGGGGGCAACGCGGCGGAGACCCGGTACGTGCCGTGGACGTCGTGGGCGGCGGCCGCCCGCATCTGGCCCAACGCGGCGGCCGGCTCCTCCACCCAGGCCGAGAGCTCCGGCATGGGCGTGTACGCACACGAGCTGAGCCACATCCTGGGGATCGCCGACAACTACAACAACCCCTACGACGAGCCGATGCGCCGCGCCTACACCGGCATCTGGAGCATGCTCTCGCGCGGCTCCTTCAACGGCCCGGGCGGACCGCACACCCGCTGGCACATCCCGGCGACCAACGGCGCCGCCATGGGCGCCCAGCACATCCTGCGGGACAAGCTCAAGCTCGGCATCGTCGACGAGAAGAACGTGCTGCGCCTGGACCGTGACGCGCTCAAGGACTCCGGCACGGTCGTGGCCCGCGTCACGGCGCGCTCGGCGCCGCCCGGCTCGAAGGGGCTCAGCGGCGTGAACATCGCCATGGACCGCGACCGGTCCCCCGCCTGCGACCCGGACACGAACCCCCTGTGCGACGGCGGCGGTTACGAGAACTACACCGTCGAGGTCGTCGACCGCATGGGCATGGACTCCTTCACGCCCGACCACGGCGTGCTGCTCGCCAAGACGAAGAACCAGGACAAGGCGCCGTTCGCGTGGGTGGTCGACGCCCACCCCGAGGACATCGGCATGGTGGACTTCGAGCGGCCCGACGGGACCCTCCAGAACATCACCATGGGCGACTACCGGCAGCTCAGCGACGCGCTGCTGCACGCGGGCGCCGACTCGGGCAGCATCTACGAGTACGTCGACGAGGCCAACCGGCTGCACTTCTACGTCCTCGACCTGGAGCGGCGGCGGAACGGCGTCCTGTCGTACACCCTCGCCGTCCGGTCGCTCGACGGCGCGGGGCCGCAGCGCCGGGGCGTGCGGCTCGACCGGGGGCACGCCGAGGGCAACGCCGAGCGCCGCGCCGTGTGCTCCTTCGACCTGGCCAACACCGGGCGCGGGACGCCGCCGGATTCCGGGCACCCCGAGGACGTCGAGCGCTATCTGCGGTCCGACGTCTACCGCCTCTCCGCCGAGGCGTCCGGCGACGGCTGGTCCGCCTGGCTGCCCAACCGGCTCGCCACGGCGCGGTCCGGCGACTCCGTCGAGGTCGACGTCGCGGTGCACGCGCGGCACGACGCCGACCGGCACGGCAGGGTCACGCTGACCGCCCGCTCGGAGAGCGACCCGGGCAAGTCCGCGCGGGCCGTCTGCAAGCCGACGAAACGCGGCCGGCCCTAGGAGCGGCCCGCATCGCCGCCGTACGGACGGGCGGCGGGCGACAGCGGCCTCGGGACCTCTGAGGCGGCTGTCGCCGTACGGGACGCGTGTGCCTCCTGTGCGGCTCGACCACTGTGGCTCGACTACGTCGTCACGGGAGCCCAGTGGGGCAGGTGCAATGGTCTCGTTCGCGCGGGGGAACCGGCCTCCGCGTGCCAGGGAGGAGACGCACCATGGCAGTGGACGCGCACGGCGGCACGGCTCCCACCCCCGAGGAAGTGGGGGCCATGTACGACCGGTACGGCGACCTGCTGGCGATGACGCTCGGTTCGAGTGCCCTGCACATCGGCATGTTCGTGCCGCACGGCACACGTGCCCCCGTGCCCGACCTGGTCGGTCTCGCCGACCTCGCGCAGGACCGGCAGACGGAGTTCCTGATCGACACGCTCGACCCGGCGGCGGGCTCGCGGGTGCTCGACATCGGCTGCGGGACCGGCGGCCCCGCGCTGCGGCTCGCGGAACGCACCGGGTGCCACGTCACCGGCGTCACGGTGAGCCGGAGCCAGCTCGCGCGCTGTCAGGAGCGGCGCGCGGACCACCCCGCCGGGGAGCGGGCCGCGTTCGCGTACGGCGACGCCATGGCCCTCGATCACCCGGACGCGTCGTTCGACGCCGCCTGGTCGATCGACTGCGTCCCGCATCTGTCCGACCGCGCCCAGGGCCTGCGGGAGGCGTGGCGCGTCCTGAAGCCGGGCGGGCACTTCCTGCTGACCGAGTTCACGGTGCGCGGCAGGCCCACGGAGGAGGAGGTGGCCGCGTACACGACGCTGTGGACGTCTCCGCCGCTCAGGCCGCTGGCCGCGCTGTTCGCCGAGGTCGAGGAGGCGGGCTTCCAGGTGCGGCAGGTGCAGGACATGACCGCCAACGCGGTGGTGTGCGGCGAGCTGATGTCCGTCCTGTACGAGGACCGGCGCGAGGAGATGGAGCAGCGATACGGCAAGGAGGCCCTCGCCCACGTCGACCCGCTGATGGGCCCCTACCGCTCCTTCACCCGCGACCACGTGGAGTACCACCTGCTGGTGCTGCGCAAGACCGTGGACTGACGGCGCGGCGGGAGCGCCTGGTCCGGCCGTGGCCGCGAGCGCCCCGGCCACGGCGGCAGGGGGCGCCTCCCGGACACACACGGGGTGGGGAATTCGCCGTACGGCTTCTCCTGGTTCACACGCGGCTGGTGGGCTGACCGCGCTCAACCCGAACGATCACAGGAGGCGTGCGTGAATCTGGTCGTCAACGGCGACGCGGAGAGCGGGGCGGGCGGCACCGCCGAACCCGTCGCGGAGGTCAGCGGCTGGCGGGTCGCCCAGGGAGCCCCGGCGCTCATCGCCTACAGCCTCGGCGGTGGCTACCCGACCGCGTCGGACCCCGGCCCCGCCCGGCGCGGCAGCCGCTTCTTCTCGGGTGGCGACAGCGCCCGTACCGCCCTGGTGCAGGACATCCCGCTGCCCAGGACCGGACGGACCGGGCGCCGGGCCGTCGACGCGGGGCGGGTGCGCTACACCCTGTCCGCCTGGCTCGGGGGCTACGCCGGGCAGGAGGACGGCGCCCGGCTCTCCGTGGAGTTCCGTGACGCCAAGGGCACGCCCGTCGCGCTCAGCGTGCTCGGCCCCGTCGGCGCCGGGGACCGGGAGGGCCGCACGGGCCTGGTGGAACGCACCGCCGAGGCCGCGGTGCCGCCCACCGCCCGCTCGGCGCGGCTCCTCCTCGTCTTCACCCGCAGCGGCGGCGGCACCTCCAACGACGGTTACGCGGACGCCCTCTCCCTCACCCTCAGCGCCGACGGAGGCCACCGATGAGCGTCAACCGCCGTGATCTGCTGAAGGCCGCCGCGGCGGCCGGTGCGCTGAACCTCGCCTGGCCGCTGGCCGCGGGACTCACCCCCGCACAGGCCCGCGAGGCCGCCGAGCGCCTGGGCGCCGAGTACGACCGGGCGCCGTTCACGCTCGGTGTGGCCTCCGGCGATCCGCAGCCGCACTCGGTGCTCCTGTGGACCAGACTCGCGCCCGAACCCCTCGCCGCCGAGCAGAGACTCCCCGAGGTCGTGGAGGTCGACTGGGTGGTCGCCAGGGACTCCCGGCTGCGGCACGTCGTCGCCCGCGGCACCGCGCCGGCGTCCGCGACGCTCGGCCACAGCGTGCACGTGCCGGTCGGCGGTCTCGCGCCCGGCCGCCACTACTGGTACGCGTTCAAGGCGCTCGGCAGGACCAGCCGCGTCGGCCGCACGAAGACCGCGCCGCGCGGCCGGGTCTCCCGGGTCACCTTCGCCGCCGCCAACTGCCAGGCGTTCCACGACGGCTTCTACGCCGCGCACCGCGGCATCGCCCGCGAGAACGTGGACTTCGTCGTCCACCTCGGCGACTACATCTACGAGCACGGCCAGGTCGGCGGCGTGCCGGAGAAGCACGTACGCGACCACGACGGCCCGGAGATCCTCACCCTCGCCGACTACCGCAAGCGGCACGCCCTGTACAAGGGCGACAAGTCGCTGCGCGAGGCGCACGCGGCCCACCCGTGGTTCCTCACCTGGGACGACCACGAGGTGGTCAACGACTACAGCGGCACCGGGGGCGGCGCCCCGTTCATGCGCCGCCGCGCGGCCGCCTACCAGGCGTGGTTCGAGCACATGCCGCACCGCGACTCCTTCGGCGGCATGGCCCTGCCCGACCCCGAGATCCACCGCGTGCGCCGCTGGGGCGATCTGATCGAACTGAGCATCCTCGACCTGCGCTCGTACCGCTCGGCGCAGAACCTGCCCGACGGCACGATCCTCGGCGCCGAGCAGAAGGCGTGGCTCAAGCGCACCGTCGACCGCGCCCCGGACTCCTGGCACGTGTGGGCCAACTCGATCATGCTGAGCCAACTGCGGGGCAGGCCGGGCGGCTCGTACATGTTCACCGACCAGTGGGACGGCTTCCTCGCCGAGCGCAAGGAGGTCCTCGGGCACGTGCACAAGAGCGGCCTGGAGGATCTGGTCGTCATCACCGGCGACTGGCACTCGGCGTTCGTCGACGATGTCCGCACCGACTTCGACCAGCCCGAGTCGCCGCTGGTGGGCACCGAGTTCACCGCCCACTCGGTGACTTCGGGCGCCTACTCGGCCGAGTGGAACACCGCCAACGGCCCCCTCATGGGCAAGGCCAACCCGCACCTGAAGTACTTCGAGGGCAACCGGTACGGCTACGACGTGTACGAGGTGACGCCCCGGCGCTTCACCGCCCACATGCGCGTCATCGGCGACCGCCGCGACCCGCACTCCCCCGTGACCACGCTGACGAAGTTCCACGTGGACCGCGGCAGGGCCGGCTCGTACGAGGACAAGGCGACCAAGGGGTCGCCCGCGCAGTACCGCAGGGACCACTGACCCACCCGGTCCCGCGGGCCGTGCCCGCGGGACCGGGGCAGCTCTGCCGTGACTCCGGCACGGTCAGCCGCTCGGGGTGCTCCGAGGTCCACGACCCCGGTCCTGCCTCCGGCCGCAGCACCCACACCGTGCCGCCGCGCACGTCGGTGACGCCCCCGCGCCGGTCGGCGTCCTCGCCATGGATCGGGACCGCCGACCCACACGCCCTGTCCCCGCTCGCCGCTCATCCCTCTTCCTTCCCCCGCAACTCCGCCCAGACCCGTTTGCCCCACGGCAGCGGATCGGTTCCCCAGGTCTCGGCCAGCCCGTCCACGAGCGCCAGGACGCGCCCGCCCTCGTCCTCGGGGCCCGGCGTCTTGCGGACGGGCCGCGTCTTGGAGAAGTCCACGACGCCGACGCGCACGCGCCCCGCCTCGGTGCGGTCGATGACAACCCGGATGGACTCCCGCCGGGCGTGCTGGACGGCGTTGGCCACCAGCTCGGACACGATCAGCGCCCCATCCTCGGCCCATGCGTCCAGCCCCCAGACGGCACAGGCGGCACGCAGCAGACGCCGTGCGGTGGCTGCGCTCTCCGGCTCTCTCGGCAGGGTCTCGCTGTACCCGGGATGCCCGGTCGGCCGGGCCCGCGTCGGAGGTTGCGGCATGTCGGTCTGCTCTCTCGGAACGGCCAAGTCCCGGGGCCGCTCGCGCGGTCACCGGGACGCTGTCCGTTCATGTAAGCGACATGCCAGGAACGCTGACAGGGGCGCAACGTCCCACTTTCACCCCGCTATTCGGCGACCCCCAGGAACTCCGCCAACGGCCGTAGCCCCGGCGGGTGGTTGGGCAGCGTCCACAAGTCACGCACGATGGCCACGGCCAAGGTGTGGTGCTGCATCCACGTCGGTGCCACCCGGCGCAGGGACTCCAGCGCTTTCACCGCTCCGGCAGCGTCCCCGGTGTCCGTGTGCGCTCGGGCCACATCCAGCAGCAGCCACGTCCGCCAGGACGGCGGAGTGTCTTTGCTCAGTCGCATTCCCTTGGCAAGTGCCAGCGCGTCGTGCGGGCGCCCGTACTGGACCGCGAGCCGGACGCGTTCGATCCGGACCGATGACGGGCTGAAGACGCTGACCATACGGTTGTCACTGCCCGCAGGGAGCTTGGAGACGCGGGCGGCTTCCTTTTCTGCTCCCGCCATCAACTCTGCTGCACGCGCGTAGTCGCCGCTGCGCGCGGCGGACGTGGCGGCACTCATAGTGAGGGCTCCCCACACCTTCAGTCCGTCGGCGGTGTCCGTGTGCCCGCCGCTCTTGATTGCTTCAGCCGAGCGAAGGGCGATACCCAGGGCGTCTTCCAGGCGGCCCTGTCGCTGATAGGTCCAGGCGACCGAATTCACGATCATGGGGACCAGGAGCGGATCCGCGGACTGCTCCGCCGCGCTTATGGCCCGCTCCAGGCTCGTCAAGGCGAGGTCGGTCTTGCCCATGCGCACGGCGACGTGTCCGGCGAGCTGGAGTACTTTACCCAGGGCCGCGAAACCGGCCCTGCGGTCGTCGTCGCTCCCTGACACCGTGGCAGAACGCGCGTCGTTGATCAGGTCGGGCAGGCTCTTCATCACAGGTTCGAACTCGGCTGCGTGGTACTGCGACCACCCGTCCGCGATCTGCTCGCGCAGCCGGTCGATGGAGAAGTCCGGTCCCGTCAGTACCGCTTGTGGCCCCCACAGCGCGGGCATGACGGCGCGGCGCACGGCGACGAAGCGCGGGCCGTCGCTCTCTCCACCTGCCGTGACCGCCGGAGGATCGCCCAGCAGCGTCGTCAGTTCCACGCCCAGGCCGTTGGCGAGAGCGTGGAGCGTGGGGAGGCGTGCCGAATGCTTCCGTCGCTGTTCGAGTTGACGGATCACATCGACGGACACGTCGGAGCGCTCGGCCAGCTCTTCTTGCGTCAGGGAGGCAAGCCGACGCAGACGGCGCAGGGTCTTCCCCAGGTCTTCGTTCGCCACGCTGCCACGGTACGCCGCCGACGCGGCGCCCCGCTGGAGCCCGACGTGAACCTGCCGGCCGAGACGATCACCGGCCACGCCAACACGCGGACGAGCGCCTATCGACCGCGCGCGGAAGGCGCGGCTGTACGACGCGAGGCGTGTCTGTCGGTCGTGGACGGCGCACGATGGGGTGCCGTCCACGGTTGTCTCCGCCTGGGCCGGCCATCCGGACCTCGGATGCACGGAGCAGACCTATTTGCACCCCGACCCGCAGTCGCTCAGGGCGGGTACAGAGAAGCCAGCCGAATTCCTCGATCGAGCTTGATCAACAGCACTTGCGAGAAATTAAGGGACGGCGCCTCTGGAAACGATCGATAGGGGCCCCGAAGGGCCCCTCTGACCTTGTACTTCACCGTCGGGACGACAGGATTTGAACCTGCGACCCCTTGACCCCCAGTCAAGTGCGCTACCAAGCTGCGCCACGTCCCGGTGCCCGTGTGACCTGGGGTTTCCCCCTGGCCGAACGTGCACGGAAACAATACCGCACTCCGGCAGGTGATCGCTCGCCCCTTTCGGGGGCGCGGGACCGGCGCGGGGTCGGTGATCTCAGTCGCGCTTGAGGTCGCTCGTCCGCGTGTGGGCGCGCGGGCGCGCGACGGGACCTCGCTCCGACCCGTGACCGGAGGCCGGCCCGGGGCCCGGGGCCTTTCCCTGGCCGGAGGTCGCCGGTGGACCGGTGTGGGCGTCGGCCCTGACCAGGCCGCGTATCGCCGGCACCGAGAGCAGGGCGAGGACGACCACGACCGTCATCGCGCCGCCCGTGATCAGTACCGCCTCGGCCCCGAAGGCGCTCGCCGCGGGGCCCGCGAGCGCCTGGCCCACCGGGAGCATCGCGAGGGAACCCGCGACGTCGTACGCGTGGATGCGGTTCAGGACGTCCGGGGGCACCTGGGTCTGGACGCTCGTCGCCCACATCACACCCCAGAACGAGGCCCCCGCGCCCGCGACCGCCGCGCCCGCCGCCATCAGCGGGACGTCGAGCCCGGCGCCGACGGATACCGGGAACGCGCAGTTCGCCACGAGGGCGAAGCTGCCGGCCCGGAGCATGCGGCGGGGACGCAGCCGCAGGGCGATCAGGCCCCCGATGACGGTTCCGGCGCCGAGGGCGGAGTTCACCAGGCCGTAGGCGCCCGAGCCGTGGTCCTGTACGACCAGGGTCGCCACCAGCGGCACGGTCGGGCCGATGGTGGTGATCATCAGCACGCTGTAGACGGCGATGACGCCCCACAGCCAGGTGCGGGCCCGGAACTCCCGCCACCCCTGCACCAGGTCGGCGCGGAAGCCCTCGCTGTGCGGCTGCGAGCCCGCGCGCGGGGGCGGGAGGCGGAGCAGGAGGAGACACAGGGCGCTCACTCCGTACGTGGCCGCGTGCGCGGCGAACACCGCGCCGGGTGAGGCGAGGCCGACCAGGACACCGGCCGCGGCCGGTCCCGCCAGGGACGCGGTCGACTCGGCCACGCGGATCGCCCCGTTGGCCTTCTGCACGTCGGCGGCGAGACGCGGGACCGTGCTGGCGACGCCCGGCTGGAACAGGGCCGCCGCCGCGCCGTTGACCGCGCCGATCGCGCAGATCTGCCAGAGGACCACGTGGCCGGTGAAGAAGATCACCGCCGCGAGGGCCTGGGCGCCGAGGCGGACCAGGTCCGCGCCGATCATGAGCAGCCGGGTGCTGAACCGGTCGGCGAAGACCCCGCCGAAGATCACGAGCCCCGCGAAGCAGACCGTGGTCGCGGCCATGGCGAGGCCGACGGCCCCGGCGCCGTGCCCGTGCCGCAGCAGCCCCGCGGCCAGGGCGACGGGCAGCATGGTGTCCCCGAGCTTGGCCACGGCCCGGGCCCCGAAGAAGAGCCCGAAGTCCCGGCTCCAGATACTGGACTCCCCGCCCCGCAGCCCGGCCCCTGACGGCACGCCCGCCACCCCTCCCCTGTAGTCGTGGCGGGATCATGCCATGCGGTGCGGACGGCGCTCACCGCGATTGTTCCGGGAGCTGCTGTCGACGCGCCACCCCCTCGCGGAAACGCGTCCCCTCGCGTGCGGGCTCCCGGCTACTCCGTGTCGGGGACGCCCAGCTCCGGGTGTGCCTCCAGCAGCCGGGGCGGGGCCGCCTGGCGCCAGGAGTCCGCGAGGATGTCCGTCAGCTCCTCCTCGTCCAGCTCCGCCAGCCGCACCCGCACCCAGGCCGAGCCCGCCTCGTGTGCGGCGACCCAGAACTTCGCCGGCTCGGCGAGGACCAGCTCGTCGCGCTCCACCTTCGGGCAGCGCACCGCGATGGACGTCTCGTCGTCGGGAACCGTCACGAACATCTTTCCGGACACGCGGAACGTGGGCATGCTCCACGCGATCTTCTCCACCGTGTCGGGCAGGGCGAGGGCGATGCGGCGCACGTCGTCCGAGGTGACGTGGGCGGCCCGGCCCCGGGATCTGGTCTTCGGCATGGCGAGAACGTTAGCCAACGCCACTGACAGTCCCCTCGCAGCCGCAGACCCGCGGGAGCCGCCGAAGCCGCCAGGCCGACCGCGGCCGCCTCAGCCGACAGCGCCGCCAGGCCCCCGAAGCCGCCAGAGGCCCCGAAACCGGCGCAGCGTCACAGCACCCGCTCGTCCAGCCACGCCGTCAGGTCCGCCTGGACCTCGTCCCGGTTCGTCTCGTTGAGGATCTCGTGGCGGGCGTCCGGATAGCCCTTCCACGTCAGGTCCTCGGCCCCCGCGTACCGGAAGTCCTCAAGGAGTTCGTGCACCAGCGTCATCCCCTGGTTGCACGGGTCCTGCTCCCCCACCGCCACGTGGATCGGCAGATCGGCGGGCACACGCGCGATGTTGCGGGGATCGTTGATCTTGCGCACGGCACGCATCCAGTCCAGGGAGAGCCCCGCCGAGAAGGCGAACCCGCAGCGCTCGTCGGCCACGTACGCGTCGACCTCCGCCTCGTCGCGCGAGAGCCACTCGAAGCCCGTGCGGTGCGGATACGGGTCGTTGAACGAGGCGAACAGATCGGGGACGTACGAGGAGAGCGCGGCGCGCCCGCCCTCGGCGACCTCCCGCTCCAGGCGCTCGATCGCCCCTTGCACATCGGCGCCGGGCAGCGAGCGGAACGTGCCCGAGAGGATCACTCCCGCGAGGCCGTCCGCGTACTCCTGGGTGTAGTCCCGCGCGAGCATCGAGCCGAGGCTGTGCCCGAGGAGGAAGAACGGGAGCCCGGGGTGCAGGGTGCGCACCTGGTCGCCGATGGCCTTGAGGTCGTCGACGATCGCCCGCCAACTGTCGGCGCCGTCCGCGCCCTCGCCCCCGTCACCCTTGGAGGTCACCCCGTAGCCGCCGGTGGCCTGTGCGGTGGCGCCGTGGCCTCGGTGGTCGGAGGCGACCACGCCGTAGCCGCGCGCGGTCAGGTGCCGGGCGAAGCGGTCGTAGCGCAGGGCGTGTTCGGCGGCCCCATGGGCGATCTGCACGTAGGCGCGCGGCCTGCCGTCGGCCGGCAGCCAGGTGTACGTGGCGACGGGCACGCCGTCCGCCGCGTTGAGCAGCCCCGCGGTGTACGTGGCGGGGGTGGTGGTCGTCGCGTCGTCGGTTCGGTCGGGCATCGCAGCGGGCTCCCTGGGTACGGCGGTGTGCGGCTGTCCACGGCTGTACGGCTGTCGCCTGTACGGCTGTGGGCCTCCCGCTCAGCCTCCCCCACACCCGCTCCCTCACACCGCCTCCTCCACACCCGCTCCGCCATGCGGACCACCGCCCGGCCCCCGCCATACGAATCACCCGCCTCGGTCGGCACGACCCACACGACCGGACCCCCTACGGCTCCCCTCCCCGCCCCCCGGACCCCCGCACCCACCCCGCCCCTCCCCACCCATTGACCCCCCGCAGGCGCGGAACCTACCCTGAACCCCGCTCCGTGAAAGCGCTTTCTAGCGGACCGCACGGCGGCCACGGCCCCGCAGGGACCACCCCGCTCAGCCCCGCTCAAGCACGGACGCAACGAGACACCAGCGCGGACGCACCGCACCGCACCGCAGACGCAACTCACCGCACACCCGGCGACCGGCAGCCGTCCATCAGACAAGCCAGCCCAGGGAGCGTCATGAGTTCCACGGCCAGCAGCAGCCCAGCACCAGGCGGCCCACCTCCGACCGGCTCACCGCCGGGCTCCGCACCGCCACGCGGAGGGTCCGTGGCCGCACGGCCGGCGCGGCGGAGAAGCGGGGCGCCGAGACCCGTACTCGTCCTGATCACCCTGCTCGCCCTCGTGGTGGGGCTCGGCCTCGCCGATCCGCCGCGCGCCGAGGCCGCGCCCGCCTTCCGTGTCCTGGTCTTCTCCAAGGTCACGAACTTCGCCCACGACTCGATCCCGGCGGGGATCGAGGCCGTCGAGAAGCTCGGCGCCGAGCACGGCTTCGAGGTCGAGGCGACCGACGACGCCTCGGCGTTCACCGACGCCAACCTCGCCCGTTTCCAGGCGATCGTCTTCAACAACACCAACTCGACGCCGGAGAAGGGCGACCTGCTCGACGCCGGGCAGCGCGCGGCCTTCCAGAAGTACGTGCGGGCGGGCGGCGGCTACGTCGGGCTGCACGCGGCGTCGGCGAGCGAGCGTGACTGGGACTGGTACGAGGGCCTGGTCGGCGCGATCTTCGACAAGCATCCCGAGGTGCAGACGGGCCGGGTCAAGGTGCTCGACCACGCGCACCCCTCCACCAAGGGCCTCCCGGAGCTCTGGGAGCGCACCGAGGAGTGGTACAACTGGCGCGCCAACCCCACCGGCAAGGTGCACACCCTCGCCCAGGTGAAGGTGCGGGACGGGGTCTCGGGGCTGGACGAGGGCGTCGACCAGCCGTGGTCCTGGTGCCAGAACTACGACGGCGGCCGGTCCTGGTACACGGCCGGCGGCCATGCCGAAGCGGCCTTCCAGGAGGAGGGCTTCCTCGCGCACCTGCTCGGCGGCATCCAGTGGGCCGCGGGCGACAAGCCGGGGGACTGCACCGCCACGAAGACCGGCAGCTTCCAGCGGACGCCGCTGGCCACCGCGGATCTGGCGGACCCCTTCGAGCTGGCGGTCGCGCCGGACCGCCGGGTGTTCTTCGTGCAGCGCACCGGCAAGCTGAAGATCATCGACCAGGAGACGCTGAAGGTCTCCACCGCGCTCGACCTCGCGTACACGCCGGAGATGACGAGCCAGTCGGACGGGCTGCTCGGGCTCGCGCTCGACCCGGATTTCGCGGACAACCACTGGCTCTATCTGCTGCACTCCGGCAAGACCGAGAAGCGCATCAACCTCTCCCGGTTCACCGAGGCGGGCGGAAAGGTCGACGCGGCGTCGGAGAAACGGCTGCTGACCATTCCGACGCTGCGCGGTGAGGGCCGCGCGAATTCGCACATGGCGGGCTCGATCGCCTTCGACAAGAAGGGTGATCTGTACATCGCCACGGGTGACAACACCGACCCGTTCGCCTCCGACGGATTCACGCCGATCGACGAGCGCGAGGGCCGCCGCGCCTGGGACGCGCAGGGCACCTCCGGCAACACGAACGACCTGCGCGGAAAGGTGCTGCGGATCACGCCGAAGGACGACGGGACCTATGCGGTGCCCGAGGGGAACCTGTTCCCGCCCGGCACCGGCAAGACACGCCCCGAGGTCTACGCGATGGGGCTGCGCAATCCCTTCCGCATCACCACCGACCCGCTCAGCGGCGCCCTCCTCGTGGCGGATTACGGACCGGACGCGCGGCAGGCGGTCGCCGACCGCGGCCCCGAGGGGACGGTGGAGTTCGACCGGATCACCGAGGCGGGGAACTACGGCTGGCCGTACTGCGTCGGCGACAACACCCCGTTCAACGACTACGACTTCGCGACGAAGACCTCGAAGGCGAAATTCGACTGCGCGAACCTCGTGAACGACTCGCCCAACAACACGGGGCTGCGTGAGCTGCCGCCCGCCAAGCCCGCGAACGTCTGGTACGCCTACTCCGAGTCGAAGGAGTTCCCCGAACTCGGCGCGGGCGGCGGCGGTCCGATGAGCGGCCCGGTCTACGACTACGACGCCGACAACCCGTACAAGACCAAGTTCCCGGCGTACTTCGAGGGGAAGTGGTTCGCCTATGAGCTGACCCGGCAGTGGTTCAAGACGTTCTCGGTCCAGGAGAAGGACCAGGAGTTCACCGACCGGCGGTTCGAGCCCGCCAAGGCCGGTGATCTCCAGTCCATCAACTCCGTCTTCCCCGACATGAAGTGGAACCAGCCCTTCGATGCCGATTTCGGCCCTGACGGGGCGCTGTACGTCATCGACTTCGGCCTCGGCAGCGGCACGGGGCGCGGCGGCAGCAACGAAGGCTCCGGCATCTACCGCATCGACTACGTGGCGGACGGCCGCCTCCCCGACGCCCGTGCGGCGGCCGCTCCCGACAGCGGGCGCGCGCCGCTGACCGTCGAGTTCTCCAGCAAGGGCTCGGGGCTGCCGGACGGCAAGCCGGTCACGTACGCGTGGGACTTCGACGGGAACGGCACGACCGACTCCACGGAGGCGAACCCGACCCACACCTACACCGAGGAGGGGCGGTTCACGGCCCGCCTGAAGGTGACGGGCCCCGGTGACCTCGACGGACTCGCCGTACGGGAGATCACGGTCGGCAACACCCGGCCCACGGTGACGCTCGGCAAGCCGCCGAACGGCGGGACGTTCAGCTTCGGTGACACCATCCCGTTCACCGTGAAGGTCAAGGACCGCGAGGACGGGCGGATCGACTGCGACCGCGTCGTCGTGCAGTCCCAGCTCGGGCACGACGCGCATCTGCACCCGCTGGACAACTACACCGGCTGTGCGGGCGAGATCGTGACGGACGCCGGTGACAGCCACGGCCCCGGCCAGAACCTGTACTACGGCATCACCGCCCAGTACGAGGACAAGGGCGCCGGCGACGTGCCCGCGCTGACCGGCTCCGCCTCGCTGACCCTGCGCACGTCCTTCCGCGAGGCCGAGCACCGCACCGCCACGGGCGGCGCGCACGGCGGCGTGGACACCGGCGCCAGGGCGGACGCCTCGGGCGGCAAGCGGCTCATCGAGATCGAGGACAAGGACTGGGTCTCCTTCGACCCCGTCCATCTCAAGGGCGTCGACTCGGTGACGGTGGGCGCCTCCTCGGGCGGTCTCGGCGGCGACGTCGAGTTCCGGGCCGGCTCGCCCACGGGCACGCTGCTCGGCAAGGTGACGGTGCCGAACACCGGCGGCTGGTCGAACTTCATCTCGCCGACCACGCGGCTCGCCGAGCACGACGGCACGGCGAAGCTGTACGCGGTCTTCACCAACCCGGGGTGGACGGCCGACAAGCCGGACCTGCTCTCGGTGGACTGGCTGCGCTTCAACGGGCCCGGGGTCGAGAAGCGGTCCGGCGCGAAGGTCGCGGTCGCCGCGGCCCCGGCGAGCGGCGCGCCTCCGCTGGCTGTGACGCTCACCGGCAGGGTGAAGCTGCCCGCGGGGCGCACCGCCGCCTCCTACCACTGGGACTTCGGCGACAACCCCGCACCGCCGGGCGGCGCCGAGGGCCCGACCGCGCGGCACACGTACGCGCGCGTGGGCACGTACACCGCGCATCTGACGGTGACCGACGACAAGGGCGACACGACGGCCGGCGCGGTCCGGATCACGGTGAAGGAGGGGCGGTGATGAGCCCGGACAGGTCGGCCGGCGGCACGCGGCGTGCCTTTCTCCATACGTCCTTCGGCACGTCGGCAGGGCTCGCGGCGGCCCTCGGCGGAGCGCTGCCCGCATCGGCCGGTGAGGGCGCGGTGAAGCGCCGGCGCATCCCGCGCGGCGGCATCGGCATGCACCTGTACACGATGCGCGACGCGCTCGCGCGGGACTTCGCGGGCACCCTGGAACGGCTCGCGGAGATCGGGTACGCGACGGTGGGCGTCAGCGGCCGGCACGGGTACGACGCCTCCGCGATCCGGCGGATGCTGGACGCGGTGGGCCTGCGGGCGGTCCTTGAGCACGTCGCGTACCCCACCCTGACCGGCGCCGGTCTGCCACGGGCGCTGGACGATCTGCGCACCCTGGGCGCCAGGTGGCCCGTGGTGCCGAGCCTGCCGGGAGTCATGCACACCCCGGACGGCTTCCGGGAGGCGGCGCGGCAGTTCAACCGCATCGGGCTCGCCTCACGCGAGGCGGGGCTCGGTCCCGTCCTGTTCCACAACCACGGCTCCGACCACGTGGTGGTGGACGGCAGGAGCCTGTACGACATCCTCCTGGCGGAGACCGACCCGCATCTGGTCGCCTTCGAGCTGGACGTGTACTGGGCGGCGAAGGGCGGCGGCACCGGTCCGGGGACGTATTTCCGGTGCCATCCGCGCCGCTTCCCCGCGCTGCACGTGAAGGACATGGCGGCCGACGGCGGGTTCGCCGACGTCGGTTCGGGGACGCTCGACTTCGCCGCGATGTTCGCCCACGCGCGCGTGGGCGGTGTCCGGCAGTGGCTGGTCGAGCACGACGCCCCGGCCGATCCGTTCGCGACGGCACGGAACAGCTACGTCCATCTGGCGGCGCTGCGCTACTGAGAGCACAGGCTCCGCGCCGTCTCCCCGGAGGGTGCGGGGAGCCGTTTGTAGAACAGCGTCGTCGGGCGCAGGACCCCGGCGGGGTCGGTCGCGTAATCGGGGATCGACCCGGCCGGGGTCCAGCCGGCCCCGTGGTAGAGCGCCTCGGCGGGGCTGCCGGTCTCGGTGTCCAGGACGAGCAGGGTCACGCCCGCGTCGGCGGCGGCCGCCTCGGCGGTGGCCAGGAGCGCGCGGGCGAGGCCCTGGCCGCGCGCGGACGGGTGGACCATCAGCTTGGTGACATCGGCCCGGTGGCGGCCGTTGGGCTTGTCGGTGAAGGCGACGCCGACGGTTCCCGTGACCCGCCCGGCGTCGAGCGCCGCCCAGACGGCGAGACCGCCCGCCTCGACCGCACCGGCGAGCCCGCGCCACCAGGCGGCGGCCGTCGCGCTGTCCAGATCCGCGAGGAAGCCGAGCGAGGCGCCGTCCCGCACGGTGGCGACGAGGAGACCGGCGAGACCGTCCGCGTGGCCGAGGAGCCCGGCGGCGTCCAGGCGCGTGATGCCGTCGCCCGCCATGGGAGCCGTCACGGTTTCACCACCACCAGCGCGTACCGCACCTCCTCGTCGCCCAGGCAGCGGAAGCGTGAGGCGCCCCAGAGCCGGTAGCGCAGGCAGTCTCCGGTGCGCAGGGTGTGCGGCTCGCCCTGGACGGTGACCTCAAGGCCGCCTTCGAGCACCCAGATGTGCTGTTCGAGGCCGGGCACGGGCGGCCGGTCGTAGGCGATGTCGGCGCCCGGCTGCAGTCGGCCCTCGACCAGTTCGGCGCGCATCCCGAGGTGCGGCGGCGAGACGGACCAGCGCATGAAGCCGGCGTCGTCGTCCGTCCAGACCGCCTGGTCGACGGCGCGCACGAGCTGCGCGGGCTCCGCCTCCACCTCGCTCAGGAGCTGCGACATGGTGCGTTTGTACACGGCGCAGAGGCGGTTCAGGAGGGCCGCGGTGGGGCTGATCTCCGCGCGCTCGGCGCGGGACAGGGTGGAACGGCTGATGCCGCTCAGCTCGGACAACTCGCCGAGCGACCAGCCGTGTTCGGCCCGCAGCTCGGCCAGCCGTGCGGCGAGGCGCGCGTCGACTCCGTCATGTTCCCGCGAAGGCACGTCCATATCCGGCACGCTATCCCGTATCTGGGACGCCGACAAGCGTGATCCGGCTCTCGGCGGCCCTCGGCGCGCGCACACGGCCTGACCGGCGTGGAGCGCCGCGGCGTCGCTCCGGGCCGCGGTCAGTCGTGGGCCGAGACCGCCCCGAGCAGCTCCCTGATCCGCCCCGTCGCCGCGCGGAACTCGGGCGACGCCAGGGTGGCCGCGTAGGCGCGCTCGGCGGGCAGGCCGACGTCGACGATCTCCGTGACGGCGCCGGGGCGCGGGCTCATCACCACGACGCGGTCCGCGAGGTAGGCGGCCTCGGCGATCGAGTGCGTCACCAGGATCACCGTGGTGCCGGTCTCCCGCCAGATGCGGTTCAGCTCGACGTTCATCTGCTCCCGAGTGAGCGCGTCGAGGGCGCCGAACGGCTCGTCCATCAGCAGCACGGGCGGTTCGTGCAGCAGCGCCCGGCACAGCGCCACGCGCTGCTGCATGCCGCCGGACAGCTCGTGCGGATAGGCGTCCTCGAAGCCGTCGAGTCCGGTCATGCGGATCAATTCGTCGGCACGCGCGCGTGCCCGCTCCCCCGGGATCTTCCGCATCTCCGCCTGGAGGAGGATGTTGCGGCGTGCCGAGCGCCAGTCGAGCAGGGCGGCGCGCTGGAAGACGTAGCCGATGTCGCGCCGGGGGCCACGCACCCGTTCGCCGCCGAGCAGCACGTCACCCGACGAGGGCGCGAGCAGCCCGGCGACCAGCTTGAGCAGCGTGGACTTGCCGCAGCCCGAGGGGCCGACGATCGCCACGAACTCGCCCGCGGCGATGTCGAGCGAGACCTCGCGCAACGCGGTGACGTCCTTCTTCTTCGTGCGGAAGCGGACGGCGACGCCGTCCACCCGCACGGCGGGCACGGCCGCCGGGGCGGGCACGACGTCCCGCCCCGGTGCCGTCCCGTCCTTGAGCGCCGCGTCCTCGGGCATGCTCACCCCTTGATCCCGTTGGCCGAATCCCAGTACTCCCCCACGGAGCGGGGGTTCTTGACCATGCCCGCCTCGGAGAAGACCTCGATGGTCTGCTTCCAGTCCGCCTCGGTGTTGACGCCCGGCGCCTTCCCCTCGGTGGCCTCGGTGTGCAGCAGGGTGAGGGTCGTCCTGAACTGCTCGGCGAGGACGTCCTTCGGCGGCAGCTGCTCCGAGGCGCCCTCCATGGCGGCCACCGCGGGCCCCGGGCTCTTCTCCGCGGCGGCCCACGCCTCGCTGACCGCGGCGGTCATCCGTTTCGCCAAGTCGCCCCTGCCCTGGAGGGTCTTGGCGCCCGCGATGAGGCCGTTGGAGTAGAAGTTCAGGCCGTGCTCGGAGAAGCGCAGGTAGGAGACGTCCTTCTTGGCCTTGTTCCGCATGGTGGGTCCCTGGTCGCTCGCGTAGCCGAGCAGGCCGTCGGTCTTCCCGGAGATCACCGCGGCGATCTTGCCCGCCGGGTCGGTGTTCTGGATCTTGACGTCGGACGCGTCCATGCCGTTCTTCTGGAGGAAGATCGGGAACGTCTTGGTGAGCGCGTCGCCGGCCGTGCCCGCGACCGTCCTGCCCTTCAGGTCGCCGGGCGAGGTGACGTCCTCGGACGTGAAGGACTGCACGGACGCCGGGGTGGTCTGGAGGAACACCCCGAGGCTCTTGACCTTCACCCCCTGGTCGACGCCGGCGAGCACGGCCGGGGTGTCGGCCCAGCCGAAGTCGGTCTGCCCGGCGGCGGTGGCCTGCACGGTCTTCTGCGAGCCCTGGCCCGCCCTGATGTCCAGGTCGATGCCGTGCTTCTCGAAGATCTTCCGTTTCTCGCCGTAGTAGAACGGCGCGTGCTCGCCGTAGGGGTACCAGTTGAGCGTCAGCGTCACCTTGTCCAGCTTCTTGCCGGAGTCGCTGACGCTCGTCTTCTCGTCGCCGCCACAGGCCGTGGCGGCCGTCGCGACGAGCGCCAGGGGGACGAGGCCGGTGAGGAGTCTGCGCGCGTGCATGGGGACGGCCCTTCTCGCGTACGGCGGGACATGGCGGGGCTCGGGGGGTCAGTACGTGGCGGCCGGATCCCTGCGCCCCGCGTGCCAGGGAAGCAGCAGCTTCTCGGCGATCTCGACGAGCACGAAGAGCACCACGCCGATCAGGGACATCACGAGCAGCCCCGCGAAGAGCATGGGGGTGTCGAGGTTGCCGTTGGCCTGGAGGATGACGTAGCCGAGGCCTTCGTCGGCGCCGACGAACTCCCCGACGACCGCGCCGGTGACGGCGAGCGTCACGGCCACCTTGAGGCCGGAGAAGAGGTGCGGGAGCGACGCCGGGAAGCGGATCTTGAGGAAGGTCTGCCACGGCCGTGCGCCCATGGTCGCGGAGAGCTGCAGCATCTCGGGGTCCACGGCCTTGAGCCCGGTCACCATCGAGATCACGACGGGGAAGAAGGCGATCAGGACGGCGATGAGGATCTTCGGCGTCACCCCGAAGCCGAGCCAGACCACGAACAGCGGCGCGATGGCGATCTTCGGCACGACCTGGGCGAAGAGCAGGATGGGGTAGAGGGTCTTCTCGACCGTCGTCGAGGCGACCATGAGGACGGCCGAGACGATGCCGACGGCGACCGCGAGGACGAACCCGATGAGGGTCTCGTACGTGGTGACCCAGCTGTGCTGCCAGAGGTAGCCGGGCTTGTCGAGGATGACGTCGAGGGTCGCGCCCGGCGAGGGGACGAGATAGGACTCGACCGTCTCGGTGGCGGCGATCAGCCACCAGGCGCCGAAGCAGACGAGCAGGAGGGCCAGCGGACGCCAGCTCTTCTCGGCCAGGTCGGCGGTGCGCCTCCCGAGGCCCGGGCGTTGCCGCAGCGCGACTCCGGCCGTTCTCGCGGGAGTTGGCGTGGACAGTGCGCTCTTCACGATGAACTCCCCTGATGTTCCGTGCCATTCGAAGAGAGCGGTGCGGAGTGCCGGGAAATCGTCGCGGTCAGAAAGCGCTTTCTGACGGCTTGTCGGTCACGCTAATGACTGGCCGAGCACAGGGTCAAGAGGCCGGACCTGAGTTTCGTGGGGCGCCGGAGGCCATCGGGGACGGGCTCAGCCCGCCGCCTCCCCCAGCGCCGCGAGGACCGGGCGGATCAGCGGATGCCCCTCCGCGCCGCACCGCACCGCCGCGAACACCCGGCGCGTGGGGGCGGCGCCCTCCACGGGGCGCACCACGGCCCCCGAGACGTCCATGCCGCGCAGCGCCGAACGCGGTACGAGGGCGACGCCCGCGCCGGCCGAGGCGAGCGCCACCACCGCGCGGAAGTCGTCCGACCAGTGTTCGAGCAGCGGCTGGAACCCGGCCTGCTCACAGGCGAGGACCACGACGTCGTGGCAGGGGTTCCCCGCGAACGGGCCGATCCAGGCGTCCTTGGCCAGCTCCGCCAGCGGCACCCGGTCCGCGTCGGCGAGCCGGTGGCCGAGCGGCAGCACCGCGTCGAAGGGCTCGGCGTACAGCGGCACGCGAGTCAGCCGGGGGTCGTCGGCGCCGGGCGCGCCCCGGTACTCCACGGCCACCGCCACGTCGACCTGCCGGTCGAGGACCATCGGCAGGCTCGCGTCCCCCTCGGCGTCCCGCACCCGCAGCCTGATGCCGGGCGCGGAGTCGGCGAGGCGGGCCAGGGCGGGGCCGACGACGAGGCCGATGCCGGTGGCGAAGGAGGCGACGGTCACCGTCCCCGCCTCACCGGAGCTGTACGCGGCGAGCTCGGCCTCGGCGCGCTCCAGCTGGGCCAGGACCGCGTTGGTGTGCGTCAGCAGGATCTCGCCGGCGGGCGTGAGGCGCACCCCGCGTGCCGAGCGGTCGACCAGGCGGTGCCCCGTCTCCTGCTCCAGCGCCGTGAGCTGCTGGGACACCGCGGAGGGGGTGAGGTACAGCGCGGCGGCAGCGGCGGTGACCGTGCGGTGGTCGGCCACCGCACGGAGGATGTGCAGCCGCCGCGCTTCGATCATGCGGCCCATTGTCCCTCACCCCGGGCCCGTGCCCCGGCGGGGGCGGGTCGCGGGGCTCAGGCCCCGGCGTCCCCCAGCTCGGCGCGGGCCGCGACGAACGCGTCGACCGCCCGGTCGACGTCCTCCGTGGAGTGCGCGGCCGACAGCTGCACCCGGATGCGGGCCGCGCCCTGCGGCACCACGGGGTACGAGAAGCCGATCACGTAGACGCCGCGCTCCAGGAGGAGCTCGGCCATGCGGCCCGCGACGGACGCGTCGCCGATCATGACGGGGGCGATGGCGTGGTCGCCGGGGAGGATGTCGAAGCCCTCCTCGGTCATCCGCGAGCGGAACAGCGCGGTGTTCGCGGCGAGCCGTTCGCGCAGGTCGCCCGCCGACTCCAGGAGGTCGAGGACCTTCAGGGAGGCCGCGGCGATCACCGGGGCGAGCGTGTTGGAGAACAGGTACGGGCGCGAGCGCTGACGCAGCAGGGCGACGATCTCGGCGCGGGCCGCGACGTAGCCGCCGGAGGCGCCGCCGAGGGCCTTGCCGAGAGTGCCGGTGATGATGTCGACGCGGTCCATGACGCCGTGCAGCTCGGGGGTGCCGCGGCCGCCGGGTCCGACGAAGCCGACGGCGTGCGAGTCGTCGACCATGACCATGGCGTCGTAGCGGTCGGCGAGGTCGCAGATCTCCCGCAGCGGGGCGACGTAGCCGTCCATGGAGAAGACGCCGTCGGTGACGATCAGCTTCCGGCGGGCGCCGTCCTCGGTGGCCTCCTTGAGCTGCTTCTCCAGGTCGGCGAGGTCGCGGTTGGCGTAGCGGAAGCGGCGGGCCTTGGACAGCCGGATGCCGTCGATGATCGACGCGTGGTTGAGCGCGTCGGAGATCACCGCGTCCTCCGGGCCGAGCAGCGTCTCGAAGACACCGCCGTTGGCGTCGAAGCACGAGGAGTAGAGGATCGTGTCCTCCTGGCCGAGGAAGGCGGAGAGCCGCGCCTCCAGCTCCTTGTGCACCTCCTGCGTGCCGCAGATGAAGCGGACGGAGGCCATGCCGTAGCCCCAGCGGTCCAGGGCCTCGTGGGCGGCGGCGACGACCTCGGGGTGGTCGGCGAGGCCGAGGTAGTTGTTGGCGCAGAAGTTGAGGACCTCGCCGGGGCGGCCCCCGGCGGTGACGGCGACCTTGGCCGACTGCGGGGTGCCGATGACGCGCTCGGGCTTGTGCAGACCGGCGGAGCGGATCTCGTCGAGGGTGGCCTGGAGGTCTTCGCGTACGGAGTCGAACATGCGTGGGTCCTTAAGGGGTGAGCCGTGGAGGGGGCGGGGCGGGTCAGGCGGTCCAGTCGAGGATGACCTTGCCGCCGCGGCCGCTCGCCGCGTCGTCGAAGGCCGCCTCGAAGTCGCGGTGGCCGTACCGTCCGGTGATCACCGGGGCCAGGTCGAGGCCGCCTTCGAGCAGAACGGACATCGCGTACCAGGTCTCGAACATCTCGCGGCCGTAGATGCCCTTGATCGTGATCATCGAGGTGACGATCCTGGCCCAGTCGACGGCGAACTCCTCGGCCGGCAGGCCGAGCATGGCGATCTTGCCGCCGTGGGTCATGTTGGCGACCATGTCGCGCATCGCGCGCGGGTTGCCGGACATCTCCAGGCCGACGTCGAAGCCCTCGCGCAGGCCGAGACCGCGCTGGCCGTCGGCGATCGTCGCGTCCGCCACGTTCAGGGCGAGGCTGACGCCGACCTTGCGGGCCAGTTCCAGGCGCTCCTCGCTGACGTCGGTGATCACGACGTTGCGGGCGCCGGCGTGCCGCGCCACGGCGGCGGCCATGAGGCCGATCGGGCCCGCCCCGGTGATCAGCACGTCCTCGCCGACCAGCGGGAAGGACAGGGCGGTGTGCACGGCGTTGCCGAACGGGTCGAAGATCGCGGCCACGTCGAGGTCCACCGGGGTCCGGTGCACCCACACGTTCGCCGCGGGCAGCGCGACGTACTCGGCGAAGGCGCCGTCGCGCCCGACGCCGAGGCCGACCGTGGCGCGGCACAGATGGCGGCGTCCGGCCAGGCAGTTGCGGCACTTGCCGCAGACCAGGTGCCCCTCGCCGCTGACCCGGTCGCCCGCCTTGATGTCGGCGACGTCGCGGCCGACCTCGACCACCTCGCCGACGAACTCGTGGCCGACCACCAGGGGCGCGCTGATCGCCTGCTGCGCCCAGCCGTCCCAGGCCCGGATGTGCAGATCGGTCCCGCAGATACCGGTGCGGAGCACCTTGATGAGGACGTCCCCGTGGCCGACGGCCGGCTCCGGCACGTCCATCAGCCGGAGACCCGGTTCCGCCTTCTCCTTGACCAGCGCCTTCAACGCAACGGCTCCTGTCGTACGTCGCTTCTTCCTCCGACGACACAGGAATCTTCCCTACGGTGGCGCCCCGGTCCATCGAGACTTTCTTAAGCGCCGCCGCAGCTTTACTTCAGACCATGCCGGTCAGCGCACCTGTCCGCCCTCGAAATAGGCGATGAGGGCGGGGTCCAGCCCGGGCACCTCGCGCGGTGTGCCGCCGTCCCGCAGCGACTGCGTCGCCCGCACTCCGGCCGCCACCGCCATGCGCGCCGCGACGGGCGAGGTGTCGGTGGCCCCTCCCTCGCGGGCGAAGCGGACGAACTCGTCGATCAGCAGCGGGTCGGCGCCGGCGTGCCCGCCGTCGTCCTGGACGTCGGGCACCGGGTACGTGGCGTCGGCGTCGCCCCGGTAGCCGGAGCGGCGGGAGTTCCACACCTTGACCTCGGCGCCGGGGCCGTCGCCGAAGTTCTCCAGGCGGCCCGCGTCACCGATCACGGTGTAGTTGCGCCAGTAGTCGGGGGTGAAGTGGCACTGCTGGTAGGCGGCGAGCACGCCGTTGTCCAGGCGCATGTTGACCAGGGAGACGTCCTCGACGTCGATGACCGCGTTCAGGCCGCGCTGGGTGTGCGGCGGCCAGTGGCCGTCCTCGGTGTACCAGTCGTCGGTCTTCGGCTCGCCCGGCGCGCGGCGGTGCGTGTTGTCCCCGTAGACCATCAGGTCGCCGAGCGCCTGTACCTGCCGGGTGTAGCCGTTCGCGAGCCAGTGCAGCACGTCGATGTCGTGGGCGGCCTTCTGCAGCAGCAGGCCGGTGGTGCAGCGCCGCTCGGCGTGCCAGTCCTTGAAGTACCAGTCACCGCCGTACCCCACGAAGTGCCGCACCCAGACCGTCTTGACCTCGCCGATCTCGCCGCGCTCGATGATGTCCCGCATCAGCCGGACCACGGGCATGTGGCGCATGTTGTGCCCGACGTACAGGCGCGTGCCCGTCTCGTACGCCGTCCGCAGGATCTCGTCGCACGCCTCGATCCCGATCTCCAGGGGCTTCTCGACGAAGACGGGTTTGCCCTCGCGCAACGCCTCGCGGGCCAGTGCCGCATGGGTGTGGTCGGGGGTGAGGACCACGATCGCGTCGACGTCCGGGTCCGCCACCACCTTGCGGTGGTCGCTCGCTATCAGCGCGTCGGGGAAGGCGGCCGCCGCCTCGGCGCGGGCGGTGGCGTCGTGCTCCGCCAGCGCGGTGACGCGTGAGCCCGCGCCCGGCCGGTGGGCGGTGCGGGCGAGTGAGCCGCGCAGTCCGTAGCCGAGGACGCCGAGACGGAGGTCGGTCATGGAACTTCCTTCGCTTGTGCCGGACTTGCTCGTACGGGCGTCACCCCTGCCGCCCGCTCGGGCCGGCGCCGCGGTGAGCTCGGTCCTTGTGTATCCGGCGCCGGCCGCCCGTGTCGAGGAGTCCGGGGGTCCGGGTCAGATCCCGCCGTCCTCCCTCCGGTGGATCTGCCCGACCAGCTCCGCGGCCATCGCCTTGATGGTGTCGAGGCCCGCCCTGCCCCAGCGGCGCGGTTCGACGTCGACGGCGCAGACGGTGCCGAGCGCCATCCCCGTACGGTCGAGGAGGGGCGCGCCCAGGTAGGAGCGGATGCCGATCTCGTCGACGACGGGGTTGCCCGCGAAGCGCGGGAAGTCGCGGACGTCCTCCAGGACGAGGGCCTTGCGGCGCACCACCACGTGCGGGCAGTACCCGTGGTCGCGGGCCAGGTAGCGGCCCACCGAGCCGACCCCCTGCCCGTCGGCGGCGTGCAGGCCCGCGAAGAACTGCCGCTCCTCGTCGAGGAAGTTGACCATCGCGTACGGTGCGCCGGTCAGCTCGGCGACGCGGCCCGCGAAGGCGTCGAGGGCCGGCTCGGGCCGTTCCCCGATGTCCAGCTCCCGCAGTCTGCGCATCCGCGCGGGGGCCTCGTTGTCGACGGGGGTGAGCAGGAGACGACCGGTCGGGTCGTGCATCACGTGTGGGCTCCGTAGCTGGGTGCCGGGGCATGGTCGAGCAGGTGCCTGACGAGTGTCAGGAGGGTCTGGATGCCGGAGCTGGAGATCCGCGCGTCGCAGCGCACCACCGGCACCCGGGGGTCCAGGTCGATCGCGGAGCGCACCTCGTCGGGTTCATAGCGGTGGGCGCCGTCGAATTCGTTGATGGCGACGATGAAGCCCATGCCGCGCTGTTCGAAGAAGTCCACGGCGGCGAAGCAGTCCTCGAGGCGGCGGGTGTCGGCGAGCACCACCGCGCCGAGCGCGCCCGCGGACAGCTCGTCCCACATGAACCAGAACCGTTCCTGTCCCGGGGTGCCGAAGAGGTACAGCACATGTGCGGGGTCGAGCGTGATGCGTCCGAAGTCCATGGCGACGGTCGTCGTGGTCTTGTTCTCGACGCCCGACAGGTCGTCGGTGCCCTCGCTCACCGCGGTGAGCAGTTCCTCCGTGCTCAGCGGCGCGATCTCGCTGACCGCGCCGACGAAGGTCGTCTTGCCGACCCCGAATCCCCCGGCGACCAAGATCTTCAGCGCGGTGGGGAAGGGGTCAGAGCTGTCGTCGTAATCCATCGAGCACTGCCTCCAACAGGGAACGGTCAGTGGGGTTGTGGTAGAAGTCCGGGGCCTTCGTCGTGAGGGCCCCGCAGTCGAGGAGATCGCTGAGGATCACTTTGGTGACGACCGCGGGCAGTTTCAGGTGGGCCGCGATCTCGGCCACGGAGGTGGGTGCCTCGCACTGGCCGAGGGCCGCGGAATGCTCTGGTCCGAGGTAGCCGAGGGGGGTCGCCCCGGTGGCCATGACCTGGGAGAGCAGGTCGAGTTGGGTGGTCGGTCTGGTCCGTCCGTCGCTGACGGTGTAGGGGCGTACGAGCCGCCCCGCCGCGTCGTCGAGCCAGGGCCCGTCATGCGGGGCCGCCATGGTCAGTGCCTCATCGGCGCGGGTTCGCCGACCGGCTGCCGGGGCGCGGTGATCAGGTACGGGCGCACGCTCTTGACCAGCATCGCCATCTCGTAGCCGAGGACCGCCGCGTCGGCGTCTCTGCCCGCGAGCACGGCGAGACAGGTGCCCGAGCCCGCGGTGGAGACGAACAGGAGCGTGGAGTCCAGTTCCACGACGACCTGCCGGACGTCGCCGCCGTCGCCGAAGCGGACGCCCGCGCTGCGCCCGAGCGAGTAGAGGCCCGAGGCGAGTGCGGCCATGTGGTCGGCGCTGTCGGGGTCGAGGCCGTGCACCGACTTCACGAGGCCGTCGGAGGAGAGCAGGACGGCGCTGTGGGTGTGCGGTACACGCTGCACGAGGCCACTCATCAGCCAGTCGAGGTCGGATACATGACCGGTCGGCGCATCGCTCGCCATGGTGGATCGACTCCTTGGGGTACGAACGTACGAAGGTCTGCCGGGGCAGGGACGGTGGGGAGAGGGGGACTGGTCGTCGGGCGTGTGGTGCTGGTCAGCCGCCTTGTCCGTGCCCGTCGGGCGGCAGGTCGCTCCCGTGCTCCCGTGGGACGGGGTCGCGCGCGTCCTGCGCCTGGGCGAGGCCGATGCCGCGCTGGAAGGCGGCCATGAGGCCCGGGTCGTGGCCGACGACGTCGCCCTCGGGGCGCGGCGCCGGGGAGTCCCGCAGCTGCGGGGCGATGTGTTCCTGCGCCTTCCGCTTGGGCAGTTGCGGTCTGCCGACCCGGCCGCGCACCGCTCCGTTCAGCGGGGTGGGGAGCGTGCCCGCGTGCCGGGCCGCCGCCTGCCGGTCCTCCGGGCGGATGCCGGGGACGGCCTCGGCGGGGGTCGGCCGCTCCTGGCGGGCGCCGCGCACGGGCAGGGGGGCGGGCCCGTCGGAGGCCTTTCGGCCCGCGGGTACGGCCGCCGGCGCCTCGGCGCGCGGCTGGAGCGGCACGGACGCCGCGTCGGCGCGGTGCTGCCCGGCCGGGACGGGGGCCGGCGGCTGGGCGGGAGGGACGCCGTTCGCGGCTACCGCGCCCGTCTCCGTCCCCCCGCCGATGACGCCGGTCACTCCGTCGGTGGCCTCCGCCCGGCCGACCGGGCGGCGCTTGGCAGGCGCCGCCTCCGGTTCGTCGCCGAGGAGTTCCTGCGGCACGATCAGCACGGCCTGGACGCCGCCGTAGATGTTGCTCTGGAGCCGGACGGCCACGCCGTGCCTGCGGGCGAGCGCGGCGACCACGTAGAGCCCGATGCGGCCGTCCTGCAGGAGGCTCGCCACGTTCACCTGGTCGGGGTCGGCGAGCAGGCGGTTCATCTTGTTCTGCTCGGTGAGGGGCATGCCGAGCCCCCGGTCCTCGACCTCCACGGCGAGCCCGGCCGTCACGAGGTTGGCGCGCAGCAGGACCTGGGTGTGCGGGGCGGAGAACACCGTGGCGTTCTCGACGAGTTCGGCGAGCAGATGGATGATGTCGGCGACGGCGTGCCCGCGCAGGGTGCCGTCGATGGGCGGCACCAGCTTGACGCGGGAGTACTGCTCGACCTCGGCGATGGCCGAGCGCATCACCTCGGTCGTGGAGACGGGGTGGCTCCACTGGCGGCGCGAGACGGCGCCGCCGAGCACGGCGAGGTTCTCGGCGTGCCTGCGGATGCGGGTGGCGAGGTGGTCGACGTGGAAGAGGCCCTTCAGCAGCTCGGGGTCCTCGACCTCGTTCTCCAGCTCGTCGAGCAGGGAGATCTCGCGGTGCACGAGGGACTGCAGGCGGCGCGCGAGGTTCACGAAGACCTCGACCTTCTGTTCGCTGCCCGCGTGGCTGGAGAGCTGGGAGGCCTGCACCACGGCGCCGACCGCGACGTCCTGCGCGCGGCTCAGCTCGTCGGCGAGCACGTCGAACTCGTCGGCGCCCGGCCGGGTCCTCGGCGGGGTGCCGCGCGCGGGCGGCGGCTCGCCCCTGCGCAGCTTCTCGACGACCTCCCACAGCTCGCTCTGGCCCTTGGCGGTGGTGTGGCGCAGCGCGCCGACCCGGTCCCGTACGGTCTTCGCGGCGCGGTCGGCGGCCACGGCGGCGACCACGACGCCGGTGAGACCGACGAGCGCGGCGGCGCCGAGGACGGCGAGCAGGGCGGGGCCGGGGGTGATCCCGGCCGAGCGCAGCGTGAACAGCACGGCCGCGCAGGCGCTGAGGCCCACGGCGACGGCGGGCAGCACCGCGATCCGCAGGAGCTGGGGCCGTATGTGGGCCTCGGGGAGTGCGGTGGCGGTACGGCTGCCGGGTTTGCCGTGCCGCCCGCCCTCACGGCGGTCTGCGCGGGTGGCCGGTGCGCGTAGGTGCGACATCTGCGTCCTCGGTACGTTGCGACGGGGGTTCGGCGGGCGGCCCGACTCCTCATGTGCGGCATGTTCGCGGCAGCGCCGTGCCGGCCGGCAGGTCCGCGAGGCCATCGCCGCCCCGTGATCCCTGCGTCGCCCGACGGCCACACACGGTAGTCGGCCGGGTGCCGGGTGCGGTGGGCGCTTGGGAAAGTCGGCGGGGCAGTGTCCCGCTCTGGTATGACGCCTCGCACGGGGGTCCGAATCGGGTCGCACGTGAGTCCGCATCCGGGCCCGGCGGCTCATCGGACGCCACGGAAAACAGCGAAGCGCTGCCCGCTCACGAGGAACGGGCAGCGCTGTACGGGTGGCCGGCGGGGCCGCGGGCGCCCCGCCGTGGATCAGCGGATCAGCCGACCGGCGCGGCCTCCGTGTCGCCGCTGTCGGCCGCCGTGGGCCGCGGTCGCACCGCCGCCGCGGGCGCCTCGGGCCAGCCGCCGGGCGGTACGGCCGCGACGCCGCGCCACCAGGGCGCGTCCGGCATGGCCCGCGAGCCCGGCTCGAAGGGCTGACCGGGGCAGGGCAGGGCGATGGCCGCGCCCGCGCGGCGCGCCGCCGCGAGGGTGCCCTCACCCGGCTCCGCCCACGGGTGCGGCGCGAGGTTGAACGTCGCCCAGTGGATCGGCAGCAGCACGCCGTGCGGCCGTCCGCCCTGGAGGTCGAGGTGGGCCCGCAGCCCCTCCTCGGGGGTCATGTGGATGTCGGGCCAGAACTCCGAGTACGCGCCGATCTGGATCATCGTGACGTCGAACGGGCCGTGCTGGGCCCCGATGTCGCGGAAGCCGGCGAAGTACCCCGTGTCGCCGCTGTGGAACACGCGGTGGTCGGAGCCCTCGACCACCCAGGACGCCCAGAGCGTGTGCTGCTGGTTGCGCAGGCCGCGCCCGCAGAAGTGGCGTGCGGGCGTGGCCGTCAGTGTCAGGCCCGCCACCTCCGCCGACTCGTGCCAGTCCAGCTCGCGCAGCCGGTCGGCGGGCACGCCCCAGCGCTCCAGGTGGGCGCCGACGCCGAGCGGCACGGCGAAGACGGCGCCGGTGCCGACCAGGGCCTTGATCGTGGGCAGGTCCAGGTGGTCGTAGTGGTCGTGCGAGATGACCACCGCGTCGACCGGGCCGAGCGCTTCGAGGGGCACGGGCACGGGGTGCAGGCGCTTGGGCCCCGCGAAGGAGAACGGCGAGCACCGCTCGCCCCACACGGGGTCGAACAGGACGCGGCGTCCGTCGATCTCGGCGAGCACGCTCGAATGCCCCATCCAGGTGATCCGCAGGCCGTCGGCGGGCGGCTCGGCGAGGTCGGCGAGCGTGGTGGAGTGCACGGGGACGGTGCCCGCGGGGCCGCGGCGGGCCCGCTCCTCCTTGCGGAAGTAGATCTTCGCGAACTCCAGGGTGGAGCCGGACGGCCTGGTCCGCGCCCCCACGGGGTTCTGGAAGGACCCCTCGGCCACCGAGAAGTTCGGCGACCGGCGGATCCGCGCCAGTCGCGCGCCCGCCGGGTCCGCACCGAAAGCGAGGGACCGCAGCGAGCGGAGCCCGGGAATCAGGGACCGTGACACGGGACCTCCTGAAGGGGATGGATGGGCCTTTCCATTATGTCCACCGGCCGCGCCGGCACGTCGCCGAGCCCCCCGCACGCGGGACCCCGGCGGCGTGGCGAGCGCCTCGCTACAGGGGCAGCAGGTCGGGGCGCTTGGCGGCCACGTGGTCGCCCGAGCTCTCGCCGCGGATGCGCCGCCCGATCCACGGCACCAGGTACTCGCGCGCCCAGTGGATGTCGTCGCGCCGCAGGTCGAGCGCGCCGCGCCGCGGCAGCGGCGGCCACACCTGGTCGGGGTCGGCGGGCACTTCGAGGCCGAGCACCTGGCCGGCCCGCAGCGCCACGCGCGTGTGCCCCTCCGCCGAGAGGTGCAGCCGGTCGCCGTCCCAGGCGCGCCGGTCCTGGACGGTCTTGAGGGACCACAGGTCGAGCACGGGGCAGCCGTAGCGGTCGGCGATGGCGCGGACGTGCATGTTGTACGTGGCGATCTTGCCGCGCAGATGCTTGAGGACCGCTACGCCGCGGGTGTCGAAGCCGGTGGTCACCATGACCGTGCCGACGGCCGAGGTGAGGTCGGCGACGGCCCGCTCGAAGCGCTCGGCGACCTCGTCGGGGTCGGTGCCGGGACGGATGATGTCGTTGCCGCCCGCGCAGAAGGTCACCAGGTCGGGTGAGAGCTCCTTGGCGCGTGGCACCTGGTCCTCGACGATCTGGTCGAGGAGCTTCCCGCGCACGGCGAGGTTGGCGTACCGGAAGGTGTGCTCGGGCACCCGGTCGGCGAGCAGGACCGCGAGGCGGTCGGCCCACCCGACGAACGTGCCGTCGGGGCCGGGGTCGCCCACTCCTTCGGTGAAGCTGTCGCCGACGGCCGCGTAGGAGGTGAAGACGGTGGGGTTGAGGGGGCGGGGGATGAAGGTTGTCGACTCTGCGCTCACGGGGTCACATACTTCACCTTGCTAAGTGACCTACGCCACCGTAGGGAGGGGTTGACGGGGCGTGAGATAACCCACCGGTCAAGATTCATCCAAGGACGGAATAAATGCCGTCCCGTGGCGCCTCCGCAGCCGGAACACCGCCGCGTCCAGATCGCCCTTGAGCCCGGTCCGCAACCCCCGGTGCAGCAGCACCGCTCCCCGGTGGGTCTCGCCGGTGTCCAGGCAGACGTACGACGCCCGCGGGTCGAGTCCGCGCAGCCGCACCGGTGCCGGTTCCTCCCCGTAGGCCTGGGCGGGGAGCCAGGCGAGGACCACGGTGTCGTCGCCGCGCACGTACTGTACGGCGCTGAGTCCGGCCTCCGGCGGGCGCAGCCGGTAGAGGTCGCCGAGCTGCACGACGGGCCGGATCTCCTTGTAGAGGCCGACCCAGTCGCGGGCCTCGGCGAGTTCGTCCTCGCTCCACCGGGTGAGGTCGCCGCTGATGCCGAGCACCCCGGCCATCGCGCTGACGAACCGGAAGCGCTGCGAGCTGACGCGGCCGTTCATCTGGGTGTTGGGGCTGTCGGTGACCCAGGCCGCCATGACGCGCGCCGGGTGGACCTGGCTGAAGCCGTGCTGGATGGCGAGCCGGTCGAGCGGGTCGGTGTTGTCCGAGGTCCACACCTGGTCGGTGCGGGAGAGGATGCCGAGGTCGACCCGGCCGCCGCCGCCCGAGCAGGACTCGAAGGCCACGGCGGGATGCGCGGCCCGCAGCCGGTCGATGAGGTCGTACAGCGCGTGGGTGTGGGCCCACGACGGGTCGGTCCGCCCGGGGCCGCCGGGTGGTCCCGCGTCGGTGAAGCTGCGGTTGAAGTCCCACTTCACGTAGTCGATGGGGGCGCTGTCGAGCAGGTGGTCCAGCCGGCGGTACAGGTGGGCGCGGACGTCGTCGCGCGAGAGGTCGAGGACGAGCTGGTTGCGGAACTCCGTGCGCCTGCGGCCCGGCTGGCGCCGCACCCAGTCGGGGTGGGCGCGGTAGAGGTCGCTGTCGGGGTTGACCATCTCGGGCTCCACCCAGATGCCGAAGCGCATGCCGAGGCCGTGCACCTCGTCGGCGAGCGGTTCGAGCCCTTCGGGGAAGCGGTCGGGGTTGGGTGTCCAGTCGCCGAGGCCCGTCCGGTCGTCGACCCGGCCGCCGAACCACGCGTCGTCGACGACGAACAGCTCGACACCGAGCCCCGCCGCCCGGCGCGCCAGGGCCCGCTGCTGTTCCTCGGAGATGTCGAAACCGGTGGCCTCCCAGGAGTTGTACAGGACCGGGCGCACCGTCCCCCCGTCGGGGATGACGTGTTCGCGCTGGTAGGCGTGCCAGGCCCGGCCGGCGCCGCCGAAGCCGCCGCCGCTCCATAGCCCCGCGCACACGGGTGTGACGACGGCGCTGCCGGGTTCCAGGACGGTGACCCCGCCGTCGTCGTGGCCCACCCCGCCGGTGATCTGCACGGCCCCGTCGGGCAGCCGGTGCACGGCGATGCGCCAGGACCCCGACCAGGCGAGCGCGCAGCTGTACACCTCGCCGTGCTCCTCGCCCGCCCCCTCGGCGTCGAGCGCCACCCAGGGCAGGTGCTGGTGCCCGGTGTGCCCGCGCCTGCTGCCGATGACCTGCTCGCCGTACGCGAGGCTGGAGCGCGCCGACCTCGACTCCGCGCCCCAGCGGCCATGGAGCTGGGTCAGGCGCCAGTCGTCGCGGGCCGGCAGGGTCCAGGTCGCGGAGTCCATGCGGAGGATGTCGAGCGGCGGCGCGTGGTGGTCGCCCTCGTGGACGAGGACGGTGTGCCGCTCGACGACGTCGCCGCGCAGCCGGTAGCCGAGGGTGACCGCGAGCTGGTGCAGGGGGTCGCGGAAGTGCACCTGGAGCTCGTCCTCGCCGACCGCCGCGCTCGTGTACCGCCACTCGGTCCCGCGCACCGTGCCGTCGCGGACGGACAGCGCGGGCCGCACGAAGCGGGGCCCGCCCTCCACGGGGTACTCCTCGCGCCCGTCGAGCGGCGACTCGAAGCCGCGCTCGGGGGGCGGCGGCTCGGCGGCGAGCGCCTCGGCGTCGGGGAGGGCGATGCGCGGGCCCCAGTAGAGGTGGAGCAGTTCGTCGCGGTCCGTGAGCCGCAGTGCGTAGCTGCTGGTGGGCCCGGTGAGGAGCCAGGTCCGTCCGTCCTCGCCGACCTCGACCATCAGACCCCCGCCGAACCCTGCCGCGAACCGAACAGGAAGACGCCCATGCGCCTATCGTCGGGGGCCGGGCATGCCGCGGGCAACCGCTGCGCGGGGGTGATTGCCGGGAGTACGCGTGTCGTATCGTCGAAGGCGCATTCACCGGCGAGCGACGCCGGCCGCCGAGCCCGAGGAGAGCCCGTGACGCAGCAGTTCCCGCCGGCAGAGCTGTCAGAGCCCGAGCTCGCCGGAGTGCGCAACTTCCGTGACGTGGGCGGGCTGCCGACCGTGGACGGCCGCCGGGTCCGCGCGGGCCGGCTGTTCCGCAGCGGGCACCTCGCGCACGCCACCGAGGCGGACGCCGCCTTCCTGTCCTCGCTGGGACTGCACACGGTCTTCGACTTCCGCAACGCCGCCGACCAGCGCCTCGAAGGCCCTGACGTGACGCTGCCCGGCGTGCGGAACGTGAACCTGCCGCTGAGCGATCCGGCCGACGGCGCCGAGTTCTGGAAGATGGTCCGCGACGGCGACCTCGACCAGCTCCGCTCGATCCTCGCCGACGGCAAGGGCGCCGAGCGGATGTCGGCCTCGTACCGGACGATCATCAAGGAGCGCACCGCCGAGCACAGCCGGGTGCTGCACGCGCTGGCCGACGACAGCGTGCCCGCGCTGATGCACTGCGCGGCGGGCAAGGACCGCGCCGGTCTCTCCATAGCCGTGACGCTCCTGGCCGTCGGGGTGGACCGGGACGCCATCGAGGCGGACTACCTGGAGTCGAACGCGGCGCACAGGCGCTACCGGGTGCGGCGTTCGAGCGACTCCCCGAACGCGATGTCCCCCGAGGTCATGGAGCTGCTCAACCCCCTCTTCGACGCCCGCGCCGAGTATCTGGCCGCCGCTTTCGAGACGATCGAGCAGACCTGGGGCGGCACGGACGCCTACCTCACCGAGGGCCTGAAGCTCTCCCCCGCGACCCGCGAGCGGCTGCGCGAGCGCCTGCTCGACTAGGCCCCGCGGGAGCTACTGGTTCTGCGCCCCCAGTTCGAACAGCAGGTAGATGAAGGCCGCGAAGATGTGGCCGACGGCGACGTAGATGATCAGGCGGATCCACAGGGCGCGGGGGAACTTCTCCTCCATGTCCTTGGCCCGCCGTTCGGGCTGTGCGGAACCCTGCGGTTCGAGGTCACTCATGCCGGCTCTCCCGGGGTGGGGCCGCCCAGGCACACCGCGGTGGCGGGGCTCTGCAGCAGCGTGTGGACGAAGAGGAGATCGGCGCCGTCCTGGTCGGCGGCGGCGATGCGGTGCGGGGTCAGCGAGTCGAAGTGCGCGCCGTCCCCCGGCGCGAGGAGGTGCGTGGTGTCGCCCAGGCGCAGCTTCAGCCGCCCCTTCAGGACGTGCAGCCACTCCTCGCCGGGGTGGACGCGGACGATGTCGCCCTGGGCGCCGTGCGGCACGTGGACGCGCAGAGCCTGCATGGAGCGGCTGCGGGCGCCCGCCTGCCAGTAGGTCCAGCCGCCGGCCCGGGTGGGTTCCATGTCCGCAGCGCGGATCACGGAGTCGTGGTCGGCCACGGTCTCGCCGAGGAGTTCCGAGACCGTCGTACCGTAGACGCGTGCGAGGGCGAGCAGCATCGGCAGCGACGGCTGGCGCTGCCCGGTCTCCAGGCGGGAGAGATGGGCGGGCGAGAGCCCGGCGGTGCGGGCGGCGGCCTCCAGGGTGAGCTGGGCGCGACGCCGCAGCTCACGCAGTTGTGGCGCGACGGCGGGCAGCGCCTCGGCCGCATCCGGCGGCTCGACGGGCTCGGGAGTGCTCATGAACCGATTGAGCCAGACCTTTGCCTCTCGGGCAACTTTCTTGCCTGAGAGGCAAAAAGCCGGTGAGGCGCGCTCGCGGATCCGCGGAGAGCGCGCGCGGCGGCTAGCGGTTCGCGACCGCCTGCTTCACCAGTGTCCTGCCGAAGTCCCACATCAGCCCGCCCCCGCTGTGCGCCTCGTCCATCACGGCGGTGAACGCCTCGACGAAGCGGTCCGCCTCCTTCTCCCCCACGGTCAGCGGCGGGATGAGCTTGATGACCTCCAGGTGGTCGCCGGAGACCTGGGTGAGGATGCGGTGCTTCTGGAGCAGCGGCACGACCACCATCTGCGCGAAGAGGCCCTTGCGCGCGGCCTGCAGCATCGTCCAGCGCCCGCGCAGCTTCAGCGACCTGGGGCGCCCGAACTCGATGCCGATCATCAGGCCCCGCCCCCGCACCTCGTGCAGCAGTTCGTAGCGGTCGACGAGCGCGGCGAGGCGGGATTTCAGGAGCTCTCCCGTCACGCGGGCGTTCTCCACGATCCCCTCGTCCTCCATGACGGCGAGGACGGCGAGCCCGGCGGCCATGGCCTGCGCGTTGGAGCCGAAGCTCGCCGAGTGCACGAGCACCCGGTCCATGGAGGAGTAGACCTTCTTGAAGATCCAGTCCTTGCCGAGCGTGGCGCCGATCGGCACATATCCGCCCGACAGCGCCTTGGCGACGCAGACCAGGTCCGGTTCGACGCCCTCCTCGTGCTGGTGGGCGTAGAACCGGCCCGTCCTGCCGAGGCCGGTCTGCACCTCGTCTGCGATCAGGAGCGCCTTGTGGCGGTGCAGCAGATCCTGGGCGGCGCGCAGATAGCCGGGTGGGGGCTCAAGGACGCCCTTGCCCTGGACGGGCTCGACGATGAGCCCGGCCACGTCGCCCTTCTTCAGCTCCCGCGCCAGGGCGTCGAGGTCGCCGAGCGGGACGGCCGTGTCGGGCAGCAGCGGCGCGAAGCCGTCCCGGAAGCCGCTCTCGCCGTTGACGGAGAGCGAACCGGTGGTCAGCCCGTGGAAGGCGTGGGAGCAGTACAGGACCCTCGGTCTCCCCGTCGCGTAGCGGGCGAACTTCAGGGCCGTCTCGACGGCTTCCGTGCCGCTGTTGCCGAAGAACACCCGGTCCAGGTGCGGGCTGTGGGTGAGGAGCCGCTCGGCGAGCAGTCCGGGCAGCGGCTGGCAGTCGAAGCGGGTGAGGTCGGCGAGCGAGGCGTCCAGCACGTCGTGGAGCGCCTTGCGGACCACGGGGTGGTGCCTGCCGAGGCCCATCACGCCGAAGCCGGCCAGCATGTCGAGGTAGTCGTTGCCCTCGGCGTCCCAGAAGTACGCGCCCTCGGCCCGTTCGTAGACCTTGTCGAAGCCGATGGTGTGCAGCATGCGCGGCAGCTGGTGGTTGAGGTGCCTCGCGTGCAGGTCGTACCGCTCGGCGCCCCGCTCGGCGAGGAGCCTGCCGAGGTCGAACTCCTTGGTCATGCGCTGTCCTCCTTGCCGCCGTGCTGCTCGCCGGCGTGCTCCTTGCCCGACCCTTGCCCCGCGGCCCCCGTCGCGTCCTTGCGGGCCAGCGTGGCGCTGATCCGGCCCGCGATCTCGACCGGCGTGAGGCCGAGGTCCGCCAGGACCTCGCCGCGCTTGGCGTGCGCGAGGAACTGCTCGGGGATGCCGAACCGCCGCACGGATACGTCGACCTCGGCCTCGCCGAGCGCGAGCGCGACCGCGGCGCCGACGCCCGAGGCGCGGCTGTTGTCCTCGACCACGGCCACGACGCGGTGGCGGGCGGCGAGAGCGGGCAGCTCCGGGTCGACCGGCTTGACCCAGCGGGGGTCGACGACCGTGCAGCGCAGGCCGCGCTCCCGCAGCAGCCCGGCGGCCTGGAGGCAGACCGGCGCCATCACGCCGACGGCGACGAACAGCACGTCGGCGTCGGCGCCGGGGCCGGCGTCCCTGAGCAGCACGTCGAGGCCGCCGAGCCGGTCGACCGCCGGGATCGCGGGGCCCACGGACTCCTTGGGGAAGCGGATGAGGGTGGGCGCGTCGTCCACCGCGACGGCCTCCCTGAGCTGGGCGCGGAGCTGGTCGGCGTCGCGCGGCGCGGCGATCCGCAGGCCGGGCACGACCTGGAGGATCGACAGGTCCCACATGCCGTTGTGCGAGGCCCCGTCCACCCCGGTGACCCCGGCGCGGTCGAGCACGAACGTGACGCCGCACCGGTGCAGCGCGACGTCCATCAGGAGCTGGTCGAAGGCGCGGTTGAGGAAGGTCGCGTAGACCGCGACGACCGGGTGGAGGCCGCCCGTGGCGAGACCGGCCGCCGACACCGCGGCGTGTTGCTCGGCGATGCCCACGTCCCAGATCCGGTCGGGGTAGGCCTCGGCGAAGCCGGAGAGGCCGACCGGGCCGAGCATGGCGGCGGTGATGGCGACGACGTCCTCGCGCTCGGCGCCGATGCGGACGATCTCGTCGCCGAACACCGAGGTCCAGGACGGGCCGCCCGCGGGGGCGAGCGGCTCGCAGGTGAGCGGGTCCATGACGCCGACGGTGTGGAAGCGGTCGGCCTCGTCGGCGAGCGCGGGTTCATAGCCGCGGCCCTTCTCGGTGAGGCAGTGCACGATGACCGGGCCGTGGAAGCGTTTCGCGCGGCGCAGCGCCGACTCGACGGCGCCCATGTCGTGGCCGTCGATCGGGCCCACGTACTTCAGCCCCAGGTCCTCGAACATGCCCTGCGGCGCGAAGGCGTCCTTGAACCCCTTCTTGGCGCCGTGCAGGGACTCGTACAGGGTCTGCCCCACGAGGGGGGTGCGCTGGAGGACGTCCTTGCCCCAGGCCAGGACCTGTTCGTAGCTGTCGGTGGTGCGCAGCGTGGCGAGGTGGTCGGCGAGGCCGCCGATGGTGGGGGCGTAGGAGCGTTCGTTGTCGTTGACGACGATGATCAGCGGCCGGTTCTTCGCCGCCGCGATGTTGTTCAGCGCCTCCCACGCCATGCCTCCGGTGAGCGCACCGTCCCCGATGACGGCGACGACGTGGCCCCGCTCGCCGAGGACCTGGCGTGCCTTGGCGAGGCCGTCGGCCCAGCCGAGCGCGGTCGACGCGTGGCTGTTCTCGACGATGTCGTGCTCGGACTCCTCGCGCGAGGGGTAGCCCGAGAGGCCGCCCTTGCCGCGCAGCTTGGAGAAGTCCTGCCGGCCGGTCAGGAGCTTGTGGACGTAGCTCTGGTGGCCGGTGTCCCACACGAGGCGGTCCACGGGCGACTCGAAGACCCGGTGCAGGGCGATCGAGAGCTCCACCACCCCCAGGTTGGGCCCGAGGTGGCCGCCGGTCCTCGCGACGGCGTGCACCAGGAACTCGCGGACCTCCTCCGCCAGTGTGTCGAGCTCGGTCTCGGTCAGCGCCTTGAGATCGCGCGGCCCCCGGATGGTGTCGAGAAGCGTCATGCTCGGGCCCCCTCTCTGCCAGTTCTCAGCTCTGCTCGGCTCGGCTCCGCCGCTCAGCGGCTCCGCTCGGCTCAGCTCACGGTGACGTCGGGCGCCCCCGAGGAGACCCCCTCCTTCTCCATCCGCTCGGCGATCCTCATCGCCTCGTCGATCAGCGTCTCCACGATCTTCGACTCCGGGACGGTCTTGATGACCTCGCCCTTCACGAAGATCTGCCCCTTGCCGTTGCCCGACGCCACACCGAGGTCGGCCTCGCGGGCCTCGCCGGGGCCGTTCACCACACAGCCCATGACCGCGACCCGCAGCGGGACCTCCATGCCCTCAAGACCCGCCGTGACCTCCTCGGCCAGCTTGTAGACGTCCACCTGGGCCCGCCCGCACGAGGGGCAGGAGACGATCTCCAGGCGGCGCTGGCGCAGGTTCAGCGACTCCAGGATCTGGATGCCGACCTTGATCTCCTCCGCCGGCGGCGCGGAGAGCGAGACGCGGATCGTGTCGCCGATGCCCTCGCTCAGCAGCGCGCCGAAGGCGACCGCCGACTTGATCGTGCCCTGGAAGGCGGGGCCCGCCTCCGTCACGCCCAGGTGGAGGGGGTAGTCGCAGGCCGCCGCCAGCTGGCGGTAGGCGTTCACCATGACGACCGGGTCG